>NZ_JASCRR010000009.1 GCF_030010215.1 Tianweitania sp. UT-5YL-CI-8 | reverse complement strand
GTTTAAAAGTCCCATGTGGATCACTCCGTTGCCCCCGTCGCTCACCGCGTTGGGGGAAGGTTCACATGGCTCAATTCTCAATGGAAATTATGTGCCTAACCGGCTCAGTTCTGCGTGGAAACCAACATTCCAGAGCCTTTGCAGAAAGCCGCAGCAGCAGCTTTACGCATCGGAACGCCCATGATGGGAACGCGGTCGCGATAAATGCGGAAGTCCGTCGGCAAAGGGTGATCTTGAAGGTGATATTGCTTGTGCATGACCAATGCTAGCCCGCAAGTCCGGACTTAATCCCAGTTTCTATAAGGGTGGCAACGAGACTGCCGATCATCGCTTTCCCGCTCTCCGATGCCCCCGCTTGGGCGGCTTTCGACATCCTTGCACCCAAAGGTTCCTGAAGGCTGTCTGGAAGCTTGCCGAGCAGCAGCACAGACTTTTCGGTCAACTCAACTTCTAGCCATCCCCCCTCATCAGGGGAGGACTGGTCGGAGTGGCGGATATAGCCGTTGTTCCTCAGCCAGATGATCGTGTCATCGAAAAGCTCAGGATCTTCCTCGCCTTTTGATGAGCCGGTTGCTGTAGCCACATCGAGGGCGTTGAAGTCCGACCGGCGCGGCCATTGCTGATAAAGCTCACCAAGGACATGGGCGATCCAGGTATTTGCGACATCTCGGTAGTTTTGCGCCATCGGTCGATACCACTCCCCTGCCTCAATCGTAGGCGATCGCCATTGCCGTCATGCAGGTGAAGGCCACAGCAAACTTCTCATTCTCGCGAACTTTGGCCGCTTGACGGTCACACGCTTTCTCGGAATTTCGGGCATGGCTGGGGTCTGAAAAGGCCGCGAGGCAGGCGCGCATCACCACAGTCTTAAGCGCTTTTGGGGTGCCAGGCTTCAAGGCTTCCCGGCTGGCCTCGATACAGGCCGGCTCCCCTAACGCTGAAGCGTGTGCAGGAACGGCAAATAGAGCCCCACAGACGGCCAACGCTGTTATTTGCACTCGCACCATGGAAGTCCCCCCAGATCCCGCCCACAGCATCGCGCAAGGTATGCGAGTGGACAAGCAGAAAGATGCTGGAACGGCTCTGATAAAACTTACAATTCCAAACCAGGGATATCAGAAATCATACTGCGACGGATCGACGAGCACGGTTCTTTCTGGCTCCTGGTCTTGCAAGAAATTCAGCGTGTCAAAGGCTGCCATCTGCGCGCTGTTGAGGTCAGCAAAGCCTTCCCGCGTGAAGGTGCTTTTCCCGGCCCTAGCGACGACGCCATGCCAAGTGCTGTTGCGCTTGAACATCGTTACGCGAAATCCCTTTTCCTTCAGCTGCCAGTTTCCGCTTTGGTTTATATACCAGCGTTTTCTGGCCGGAAATTTCTTGCGACGGCTCGCGAAGCTCTTCATCACTTTATCGCGTGAAGCTGCCTTTTCTAGATCGCCTTCCATGTGTCCGGCGCAGACCTCGCCGCAGCCAAGGCGGTCACGATACCGGGGATTGACCATGTAGTGGACAAAGCGAATCGGCATGGTCTCGCACATCTCGCAAGTGATGCGCTCGTCGCCTAAGTCCTCAACGTTCTCGCAAATCCAACCTTTTTTAGGCACTCCCGCCTGAGACCACTTACCTCTTCCTGCGGTTGGGCCATGTTCAGACATCTCGCCTCCTCATGTCGCATCCATGTCGCATGGATTTGCCGAGTGTCGCAGTAAAGCCCGCGGTGTCAACGTTAGCTTGCCGACCGGCGCGTCCCATGCTGTGCATGTCATCGCGTTCGAGCAGGAAGGCTATCCGCCTGTCACCGTTCCGGCTCCCATTGACGCTGCGGAAGCCGCGTGAACATCAGCAGGACATCTTGCTACCATTTTGCTACCGAACTCGGTAGCATGGGCAGGGATAATCAGTGACAGACCGCGCTGTGATGGCCGTGAATGCCTTGCCAACAAAGGACGGCGCGTGATGGTGAGGGACAGTGGGAGAAGGCCTTTAACGCATTTCGAGTGCGGTGCATTCGACCACTCTGCCACTTCTCCGCGGTCATGGTCGGCCGTCTCCGGCGCGGCGCACTAAATAACGAGTCGCTGCCCCTGACACAAGGCCCAATATGGGATTGGCGTAAATCTTTGCAACCGGCCCTGCCCAGCGCCTCTTTCGAAGACGTCTGTTTGCAAACCAGGCGGTCAGGGTTGCTCCGCCGCTATAGTGATGGGACGGATGACGAACCGTTGCGGCAGATGCCTTTCTTCGCCGCGCTTGCCTTGACGCACCGGCAGTCTTCCAGTATGGACAGCCTGCATTCGGCGTGGGGGATTTTCCGCGCCGCTTGTATTTTGGACCCGCAGACTGACAAAAAGACGGCCGGAACGCCCAGGCGCTCCACAAAGGCCGACCGAACAGCGAAAGGCAAAAAATGTTCGCAGTCATCAAAACGGGCGGCAAGCAGTATCGCGTCGCCGCCAATGACGTCATCAAGGTCGAGAAGCTCGCCGGCAATGCCGGTGACATCATCGAGATCGCAGAAGTCCTCGCCGTCGGCGAGGGCGAAAATGCAGAAATCGGCGCCCCGTTCGTTTCGGGCGCGATCGTTACGGCTGAGGTGGTCGAGCACGGCCGCGCCAAGACCGTGATCGCGTTCAAGAAGCGTCGCCGGCAGAATTCCCGCCGCGCTCGCGGCAACCGCCAGCATAACACCACCCTGCGGATCTCCGAGATACTGACCGGTGGTGCCAAGCCGTCCAAGGCAGCAGCTGCCAAGGCCGATACCGCTGAAGACAAGCCCGCGAAGAAGGCAGCGCCGCAGAAGGCCGAAGCCGTCGCGGAAGCCGAATAAGTAGAGCGACTGAAGGAGAAGACCCATGGCACATAAGAAAGCTGGCGGTTCGTCGCGCAACGGTCGCGATTCGGAATCCAAGCGTCTTGGCGTGAAGAAATTCGGCGGCGAAGCCGTGATCGCCGGCAACATCATCATTCGTCAACGCGGCACGCAGTGGCACCCGGGCGTCAATGTCGGCATCGGCAAGGACCACACCCTTTTTGCGCTGTCCGAAGGCGCGGTTACCTTTAACAAAAAAGCCAACGGCCGAACCTACGTGTCGGTAAACCCGATGCTTAAAGCCGCGGAGTAGCCGGTTCCGCACCACGATACCGGCGCCCCATCTCAGGGAACCGGTGTCTGGCCAAGCCAGGAAAAGGATCAGGGGAGATGGGCCGCCATCTCCCCTTTTTCTTTGTTTTTTTATTGAGCCTGGAGGTCATGACATGGTTGCCGAGAAGGAAGACAGCGAAGACGAAAGTCTGAGCTTGGAGTGCCCCGTTCTGCGCACCGAGCGGCTTGAGATGCGCGCGCCTGTGGAAGCCGATATTCCGCACATCGCAGTGCTCGCGGACAACCGCCATGTCGCCGAAATGCTCGCGCGCATGCCGCACCCCTATGGCGAGGCGGAAGCCCGCGCATTTCTCGCCCTGACCCGGTCGCGCCGAGGCGGGGTGTCCTACGCGCTCACGGTCGCCTCCACAGGCGAGTTCGTTGGCTGTGCCGGGCTCAACACTACGGATCGTGGGCTCGAACTGGGTTACTGGATCGGCGAGCCCTATTGGAAGAAGGGCTACGCGACGGAGGCCGCCCATGCGCTGGTCGACTTGGCGTTCCGGTCGACGGCCACCAATGTCCTCTACGCCTCGTGCCGGGTCATCAACCCTGCGTCGCGGCGGGTGATCCACAAATGCGGCTTCCAATATGCCGGACAGGGCATGCTGCATTCGCTCGTTGCGGGCCAGGTGCCGGTCGAGCGCTATCGCCTTGACCGAAAGACCTGGACCAGCCTGCGCACCTGGGCACGACTATAGGCAAGTGGTCCGGCCAACCGGCCGGGCCTCCTTTTCCTGCAAAAGCATTTTTGATTTGTAGCTCATCTTGCTCTAGAGCAAGGCCGAACACCCCAGAAGACAGCCAGAATGGCGACACGCTCATGAAATTTCTCGATCAGGCCAAGGTTTACATTCGCTCCGGCGACGGCGGGTCCGGTTCGGTTTCGTTCCGGCGCGAGAAGTTCATCGAGTTCGGCGGGCCGGACGGCGGCGATGGCGGCCGTGGCGGCGACGTCTGGCTGGAGGTCGTCGACGGGCTGAACACGCTGATCGACTATCGCTACCAGCAGCATTTCAAGGCCAAGACGGGCGTGCATGGCATGGGCCGCAACATGACCGGCGCCAAAGGCGCGGATATCACGCTGCGGGTGCCCGTCGGCACGCAGGTCTATGAGGAGGACAATGAGACGCTGATCTGCGACCTGACCGTGGTCGGTCAGCGCTACCGGCTGGCTGCCGGCGGCAATGGCGGCTTCGGCAACCAGCATTTCAAGACCTCGACCAACCAGGCGCCGCGCCGGGCGAATCCCGGCCTGCCGGGGCAGGAAATGTGGATCTGGCTGCGGCTCAAGCTGATCGCCGATGCCGGGCTGGTCGGCCTGCCCAATGCGGGGAAATCCACCTTTCTGGCCTCGGTCACGGCGGCGAAGCCGAAGATCGCCGACTATCCTTTCACAACCCTGCATCCCGGCCTGGGTGTTGCACGCGTCGATGCGCGCGAATTCGTCATCGCCGACATTCCCGGCCTGATCGAGGGCGCCCATGAAGGCGTCGGCATCGGCGACCGCTTCCTCGGCCATGTCGAGCGGACGCGTGTTCTGCTGCATCTGGTGTCAGCGCAGGAGGAGAATGCCGGCAAGACCTACAAGACCGTGCGCCGCGAGCTTGAAGCCTATGGTCATGGGCTGGCCGACAAGCCCGAGATCGTCGCGCTCAGCCAGGCCGACACGGTCGATGCGGCCGAGCGTAAGAAGAAGATCGCTTCGCTCAAGCGGGCGGCGGGACGCGACCCGCTGGTGCTGTCGGCCGTGACGCGCGAAGGCATCGAGACCGCGTTGCGCGCGCTGATGTCCGTGGTTTCGGAAGCGCGGGAGGGAGAAGCCCAACCCGTCGAAACGCGCTGGGATAGCTGAAGCGATGTCTGCGCTGTCGCTGAAGAAATACAAGCGCATCACCGTCAAGATCGGTTCGGCGCTGCTGGTCGACCGTGCAACGGGCTTGAAGCGCGAATGGCTGGCCTCTCTGGTCGACGACATCGCAATGCTGGCGGAGCGCGGCACCGATGTGCTGGTGGTTTCCTCAGGTGCCATTGCCCTGGGCCGCACGGTGCTGGGGCTCGGCAAGCGGGCGCTGAAGCTGGAGGAAAGCCAAGCTGCGGCTGCCGTCGGCCAGATCGAGCTGGCCGGCGCCTGGGCCGAGCAGCTTGCGCGGCGCGGGTTGAAGTCCGGCCAGATCCTGGTGACGCTGGGCGACACCGAAGAGCGCCGCCGCTATCTCAATGCGCGCGCCACCATCTCTACCTTGCTCAAGTTGAAGGCGGTACCCGTCATCAACGAGAACGACACGGTTGCCACCAGCGAAATCCGCTATGGCGACAACGACCGGCTCGCCGCTCGGGTCGCAACCATGATGGGCGCGGACCTTCTGGTGCTGCTTTCCGACATAGACGGGCTCTATACCGCGCCCCCGGCGGTCGATCCGCATGCCGAGTTCATTCCGGTGGTCGATGTCATCACGCCCGACATCGAGGCTATGGCCGGCGGAGCCGCCTCGGAGCTGTCCCGCGGCGGCATGCGCACCAAGATCGATGCCGGCAAGATAGCGACGACAGCGGGAACGGCGATGATCATCACGGCGGGCAACCGCATGCATCCGTTGTCTGCCATCGAACGCGGTGAGCGCGCCACATTCTTTCGCCCGCATGGCAATCCGGTGAAGGGCTACAAGACCTGGATCGCCGGACAGCTCGATCCCGCCGGGCGATTGACGGTAGACGAGGGTGCCGTTGGTGCGCTGCGGTCGGGAAAGTCGCTGCTGCCCGCCGGCGTGCGCGCGGTGAGCGGGAACTTCTCGCGCGGCGACACCGTTGCAATCGTGTCGCCGGACGGGCGCGAGATCGCGCGCGGGCTTGTTGCCTATGACGCGGCGGATGCCATAAGAATTGCCGGGCGCAAGTCTGCCGAAATAGAGGCTGTGCTTGGATACGAGGCGCGCGCTGCCATGGTTCATCGTGACGACCTCGTCGTCACCCGGACAGACGCGGGCGTGCTGTTGAAAGCGGAAGGATAGACCATGCTCAAGGCGCATGAAAAGACGGGTGAGGATATCGCAGCTGTCATGGCAGGCATCGGACGCAAGGCTCGCGCTGCCGCCCGACCGCTCGCCATTGCCGATGGGGAGCGCAAGAACACAGCGCTTCTGGCTATGGCCGCGTCCATCGTCCGCAACGAGCAGGCCATCCTCGACGCCAACGCCATCGATGTCGCCAATGGCGAGGAAGCCGGTCTGACCGGTTCGTTCATGGATCGGCTCAAGCTGACGCCCGCGCGCATCGCCGACATGGCCGAAGGCATTCGCGCGATTGCCGCGCTGGCAGATCCCGTCGGCGAAGTCATCGCGGAATGGGACCGGCCCAACGGCCTGCATATCGAGCGCGTGCGCACGCCGCTCGGCGTCATCGGCGTGATCTATGAGAGCCGGCCGAACGTGACGGCAGATGCCGGCGCGCTGTGCTTGAAGGCGGGCAATCCAGTCATCCTGCGCGGCGGCTCGGATTCGCTGAATTCGTCGCTGGCAATCCATGCCTGCATGGTCGAGGGGCTGCGCGAAGCCGGACTTCCCGAAGACGCCATTCAACTCGTTCCCGTGCCGGACCGTGCCGCTGTCGGCGAAATGCTGAAGGGGCTTGGCGGCGCCATCGATGTCATCGTGCCGCGCGGGGGGCGCAGCCTGGTCGAACGCGTGCAGAGCGAGGCGCGGGTGCCGGTGTTCGCGCATCTCGAGGGCATCTGCCACATCTATATCGACAAATCGGCCAAGCTCGACATGGCGGTCGCCATCGTCGTTAACGCCAAGATGCGGCGCACCGGCGTGTGCGGCGCTGCGGAAACCCTGCTGTTCGATCGTGAGGTGGCAGAGACCCATGTCGTGCCGGTGCTGACGGCGCTGCGCGATGCGGGTTGCGAAATCCGGGCGGACGCGGAGGTGCTGAAGCTTTTCGGCGATGCGAAACCCGCTGTAGAAGCCGACTGGACTACCGAATATCTCGATGCGATCATTTCGGTGAAGCTGGTCGACGGGATCGAGGGCGCTATCGAGCATATCGAGACGCATTCGTCGCACCACACCGAGGCGGTGCTTGCGGAAGATGCGACGGTGGTTGAAAAGTTCTTCAGCGAGATCGATTCCGCCATCCTGCTGCACAACGCGTCGACCCAGTTCGCCGATGGCGGCGAGTTCGGCATGGGTGCCGAAATCGGCATTGCCACCGGCAAGATGCATGCTCGGGGACCTGTCGGCGTCGAGCAACTGACCTCCTTCAAATACCGGGTGCGCGGAACCGGGCAGGTGAGGGCGTGACGTTGTCCGCGCTCGGTTCGATCTGAAACGACAGTGCTTTACGGCGCCCCACTCTCGCTGTGCGATTCTGCTCTCGACTGCGAGAGTGAGAGCACATGACCTTGCCTGACGTCCCCTCCCATTACCTCCGCATGCCCTATGTCGAAAAAGGCATGCGGGTGGGCTTGTTCGGCGGCTCGTTTAACCCGCCCCATGCCGGCCATGCGCTGGTGGCCGAAATTGCGCTGCGCCGCCTCGCACTCGACCAGCTCTGGTGGATGGTAACGCCGGGCAACCCGCTCAAGAGCACGCGCGAATTGGCGCCGCTCCGAGAGCGGCTGGAACGGTCCGAGACAATCGCGACCGACCCGCGCATCAAGGTCACCGCGTTCGAGGCGAGCTACAATGTCCGCTATACCGCCGACACGCTCGAACTGATTAACGCGCGCAATCCCGGCGTGGATTTCGTCTGGGTCATGGGCGCCGACAATCTCGCGCAATTCCACCGCTGGCAGCGCTGGCGGAAGATTGCCTCCACTTTCCCGATTGCGGTGATCGACCGGCCAGGTGCGACTCTGTCGTTCCTGTCGTCGGTGGTGGCAAAGACTTTCGACTATGCGCGGGTGGACGAGGCGGACGCGCCGCGCCTTGCGCGGATCAAGGCACCGGCCTGGACGTTTATCCATGGTCCGCGCTCGCCCTTGTCGTCGACCGCCATCAGGAACGGCACGGCGGGCGGGTAAAAGTCACGCTCGGACATCATCCTTCTGAAGCTAAGTTTTGATCGTTCGGTCGTCTTGAAACTGTTGCAGGACTCTGCCTATCTAAGAGGGGTCACCGGAAAGGTGATTTTGGTTGTTCTTGTTTCGGAAGGAAAGACACTGAGAACAGCACTGCGGAAGAAGGCCGACATCGTGCCTTCGCCGGCCGGGATCAGCGGAAGCGACGCCGTGTCCCGAGCCCTCGAAATAGTCCTTGCCAGTCTGGACGACTCCAAGGCCGAAAACATCGTCTCCATCGACATCCAGCGGAAATCGAGCCTCGGCGACTACATGGTCGTCGCGTCGGGCCGATCGCACCGTCATGTGGCCGCAGTATCGGACCACCTGCTCAAGGCGCTCAAGGATGCCGGTCTCGGCACTGCGCGCGTCGAAGGGCTGGCAGGGGCTGACTGGGTCCTGATCGATTCGGGCGATATCATCGTGCATGTGTTCCGTCCGGAAGTGAGGGAGTTCTACAACATCGAAAAGATGTGGATGGCTCCCGACCTCGGTGAAGAAACGCTGCACTGAGCCTGGATGAAAGTCGCGGTACATGTCGTGGGCCGGATGAAGGCCGGCCCCGAAAAGGAACTTGCGGACCGTTATTTCGACCGTTTCGCAAAAAGCGCCGCGTCCCTCGGGTTTGATTTTGGCGGCATAACCGAAACCGTCGAAAGCCGCGCGCGCGACCTCGATGAACGTCGCCGCGAGGAAGCCGGCAAGTTGCGCGCCGCCATGGCGCCGGGCAGCGCTCTGATCCTTCTGGACGAGCGCGGAAAGAATATTTCGTCCCAGACTTTCGCCGACCGCATCGCCGCCATTCGCGACGGCGGCCAGAAATCGCTGATGCTCGCAATCGGCGGACCGGACGGGCACGACGAGTCGCTGCGATCGGAAGCGTCGCTGCTGGTTTCGTTCGGAGCAGCTACGTGGCCGCACCAGATGGTGCGCATCATGCTGGGCGAACAGCTCTATCGTGCTGCCACCATCCTGTCGGGACACCCCTATCATCGGGCATAGCGGCCGGCCGGAAATAGCCTGTGCCCGGAATTCGCCAAAATCTACCATCAGGCATGGCCGCAATGAGGCCGGTCGATCATGGTTGATGGTTCGTTAACACAGCCCCCTCTACAATGCCGCGACGCAAACGGGACGCCGGATGATCTTCTGCCGGAACAGCCTTGGACGAATGCATCTGCTGCGCTGCCTTGTCGGTGCGGTCATGCTCCTGTGTGCCGCGCAAGTAGGCCATGCGCAGGACGCCTCGGCATCCAACCCTGATGCCACGCGCGCGGAATATGAGACCATCTCAAATGAGATAACCCTGTCGGCCGAGCGCCTGGAGCGGCTCGCCGACGATATTGCGGGGGTGAAGAAGGATCACGCCAGCATCACCGCCTCGCTGATCCAATCGGCCAAGACCGAGCGCAAGCTGGGCGAAGACATCGAGGTCATCGGCGGCAAGATGGAAGGCCTTAAGCAGCAGGAAGGCGGCATCCGCACCTCGCTCGCCGCGCGCAGCGCTGTGCTCGCCGAGGTGCTGGGCGCGTTGCAGCGCATGGGTCTCAACCCGCCGCCCGCCATTCTGGTGAAGCCGGAAGACGCGCTGTCGTCGGTCCGCAGCGCCATTCTCCTGGGCGCCGTCGTGCCGGAACTGCGGGAAGAAACCGACATCCTGATCGCCGACCTTCGTGAACTCTCCAGGGTCACCGCGTCCATCGAAGCCGAACGGACGCGGCTCACAGCGGCCATGGAAGAACAGGCAGCCGAGAAAAAGCGCCTCGAACTTTTGATGGAAGAGAAGG
This sequence comes from Tianweitania sp. UT-5YL-CI-8, assembly GCF_030010215.1. Lineage (GTDB taxonomy): Bacteria > Pseudomonadota > Alphaproteobacteria > Rhizobiales > Rhizobiaceae > Oryzicola. The sequence continues at coordinate 182,445 of NZ_JASCRR010000009.1, read as the reverse complement.
CGCGGCTGCAGAGCGCAACCGAGCTGGCGCTGGTCGATGAGAGGAAACGCTCCGCCGAGTTGGCAAGCCGGGCCGAAAGCCTGCGCGACTTGATCGCATCCGCCGAGCGCGAGGCGGCGAAACGCCAGGCGGCGGAAGCCGCAGCGCAGAAGGCATTGGAAGAGGCAGAACGCCGCCACGCAGAACTTGCTTCGCTGCCGGTTCCCAAGGCCAACAGGCTAGTGGCTTCGACGCCGTTTTCGCTGATGCGCGGACAGGTCGCACTTCCCGTGGTCGGCAAAGTCATGCGACGTTTCGGCAGCTCCGATGGTAACGGCGGCGTGATGCTTGGCGACATGGTTGCGACACAATCGAACGCCATCGTCACTGCACCTATGGATGGGAGCGTTTTGTATGCAGGTCCGTTCCGTTCTTACGGGCAACTCTTGATCCTGAACGCCGGGGATGGCTATCATGTCGTCCTGGCGGGGATGACCAGAATCAATGTCGCGCCGGGGCAGTCCGTTTTGTCGGGTGAGCCGATCGGTGCGATGGGAGAGGCCAGAGTGGCTGATATGTCCAATTCTGGCGCTGAAGATGCGACACCGGAACTCTATGTAGAGTTCCGTAAGGATGGAAAACCCGTCGATCCAGCTCCGTGGTGGGCGGACCGTATTTCTGGAAGGACCTGAAATGATGCGTAAACTGTCGCTTCTTGTTGCCGGGGCCTTGATGGGCGCCTCCGCCATGAGCCTCGTCCAGGGCGGCGCGAGCGCGACGGCGAATGCGGCGGCTTCGGACACCTACAAGCAGCTTTCGATCTTCGGAGACATCTTCGAGCGGGTCCGGGGCCAGTATGTGACCCCGCCGGACGACAAATCGCTGGTCGAAAACGCCATTAACGGCATGCTCACCTCGCTCGACCCGCATTCGTCCTACATGAATGCGGAAGCGGCCAAGGACATGCGCGTCCAGACCAAGGGTGAGTTCGGAGGCCTCGGCATCGAGGTGACGATGGAGAACGAACTCGTCAAGGTCATCACCCCGATCGATGACACCCCCGCAGCCAAGGCAGGCGTTCTGGCGGGCGATTTCATTTCCAAGATCGATGGACAGGAAGTTCGCGGCCTCACGCTGAACGATGCGGTCGAGAAGATGCGCGGGCTGGTGAACACGCCCATCAAGCTCGAAATTCTGCGCCAAGGTGCCGACAAGCCGATCAATATCGAGGTCGTGCGCGACATCATTAAGGTCAAGGCTGTCAAGTTCCGCGTCGAGAACGACGTCGGCTACATGAAGGTGACCTCGTTTACGGAAAAGACCTTCGACGATCTGCAGGCTGCCATTACCACGATCAAGAAGGACATTCCTGCCGACAAGCTCAAGGGCTACGTGCTCGATCTGCGCCTCAACCCGGGTGGTCTGCTCGACCAGGCTGTCAGCGTTTCAGACGCGTTCCTCGACCGTGGCGAGGTGGTTTCCACCCGCGGCCGCGATCCGAAGGACGTCACCCGCTTCGACTCCCGTCCCGGCGATCTGATCGACGGCAAGCCGCTGATCGTGCTGATCAATGGCGGTTCTGCGAGTGCTTCCGAGATCGTTGCGGGTGCGTTGCAGGATCATCGCCGCGCGACGGTGGTTGGAACGCAGTCCTTCGGCAAGGGCTCGGTGCAGACCATCATCCCGCTGGCCGAGAACGGTGCGTTGCGCCTGACCACGGCGCTTTATTACACGCCGTCGGGCAAGTCGATCCAGGGCAAGGGCATCTCGCCGGACATCAAGGTCGACCAGCCGCTGCCGGATGACCTCAAGGGCCAGGACGTCACGCGTGGCGAGTCCGAACTCAAAGGCCATATCAAGGGTGTGGAAGAGGGCGACGAGGGTTCGGGTTCGTCGGCCTATGTGCCGCCGGAGCCCAAGGATGATCTGCAGCTGAACTACGCGCTCGACCTGTTGCGCGGCGTGAAGACGGATCCGTCGTTCCCGCCGAACCCGCAGAAGGCCGTGATGAACCAGTAAGGTTCGGCGTCCCGTTTGAAGAGTTTCGATTCCCTGCCGGAGACGCCAGTCTCCGGCAGTTTTGATTTGTCATCACCGAAAGAGGCTGAATCCATGTCGAAGAAGAAGGCCGTCGACCCGCACGACCTGCCATATCGGCCCTGCGTCGGCATCATGGTGCTGAACAACCAGGGATTGGTCTGGGCCGGACATCGGCTGGTCGACGAACTCAGCGAAATGACCGGTGCCGACAAATTGTGGCAGATGCCGCAAGGCGGTATCGACAAGGGTGAGGATCCGCTGCCGGCTGCGCTGCGCGAACTCTACGAGGAAACCGGCATGCGCAGTGTGACGCTGCTCGCCGAAGCCCCGGAGTGGATCAACTACGACCTGCCCGAGCACATGATGGGCATTGCGCTCAACGGCAAGTATCGCGGCCAGACCCAAAAGTGGTTTGCGTTCCGCTTCGAGGGAGACGAAAGCGAAATCGCCATCAACCCACCGCCCGGAGGCCATGAGGCCGAATTCGACCGTTGGGAGTGGAAGCCGATGCGGGAGCTTCCCGACCTCATCGTTCCGTTTAAGCGCAAGGTTTATGACGAGGTGGTCGCCGCTTTCCGGCATCTCGCCGAATAGAGGGGCGGTGGACGACCGACCGGCTCGATCACTCTAGAGGAACAGCGCGCGTTCGCGCTCGACCGCCTTGGTGATATAGCCGGCAACCGTCTGGATGCGCCGCAGCGGGCGGACCGATTCATGGTAGATCAGCCAGTAGGCGCGGCGGATGGGCGGCGCTACCCGCACAGGCACCAATTCCTCGAAGGTGCGCGCGATGAAGCTGTGCAGGATGCCGATGCCGGCGCCGGCCCGCACGGCTTCGACCTGGCCAAGTGCGGATGAAATCGAAAACGCCGAGTCCCAGTCGGGGCTGAATTCGGACGCATAGTCTAGCGACTGGCTCACCACGAGGTCAGGCACGTAGCCGATCAGGCGATGCTTGGCCAAGTCCTCCTGCGATGCCGGCAGCCCGTGCTCGTCGGCATAGCCACGCGAGACATAAAGGCCGAGCGTGTAGTCCACCAGTTTGCCCGCCACTAGCCGGCCTTCGCTTGGCCGTTCGGTGGTGATGACGATATCGGCTTCGCGCCGCGACAGCGAGAAGGAGCGCGGCACCGGCACGAGTTGGATGCGCAGGCCCTGATGCATGGTCGTCAGCGGACCGAGACGCGGCGCCAGGAAGGCCACGCCAAAGCCGTCCGGTGCGCCGATCCGCACCGTGCCGGAAATATCGTCGCCTTCGCCAGAGACCTCGGCGCGGGCGGCGATCATGTCCGCTTCCATGCGTTCTGCTATGCCGAGAAACCGCTCGCCCGCCGGCGTCAGTTCGCTGCCCGTGGTCAGCCGGCGAAAAAGCTTGGCATGCAGCGCTTCCTCCAACGCGGCGATGCGCCTTGAAACCGTTGCATGGTTGAGTTCCAGTCGCCGTGCCGCACCGAGAATCTGGCCTGCGCGCGCCACGGCCAGGAAAATACGAACGTCATCCCAATTCATCGCCGCCTCCCACTCACTTGAACATTACCATTTGCGATAAATAATGCCCAAGCGCTATTTGTTGTTTATTTTTTGCACATCGGATGGTTCGCCCTTGCGCGTTGCATTGCCTGGCTCAAAGGGCAACAATGCCCGAATAATCCTTCAGGGAGCGAAACAATGGTCGATTACGGACATTTCATTGGCGGCAAGCATGTCGCCGGAACCAGCGGACGCAAGCAGGACGTGATGCAGCCGATGGACGGCACGGTGCGCGGCACCGTCGCTCTCGCCTCCGCCGCCGAACTGCGCGCCGCCGTCGAGAACGCCAAGGCAGCACAGGTCGGCTGGGCCGCGACCAACCCGCAGCGCCGGGCGCGCGTGCTGATGAAGTTCCTCGAACTCGTCCAGAAGGAATATGACTCGCTTGCCGAGTTGCTGGCGCGCGAGCATGGCAAGACCATCGCCGACGCCAAGGGCGACATCCAGCGCGGCCTTGAAGTGGTGGAAGTCTGCATCGGCGCCCCGCACATGCTGAAGGGCGAGTTCACCGACAATGCCGGCACCGGCATAGACGTCTATTCGATGCGGCAGGCGCTCGGCGTCGTTGCCGGAATCACCCCGTTCAACTTTCCGGCCATGATCCCGCTGTGGAAGATTGCCCCCGCCATTGCTTGCGGCAACGCCTTCATCCTCAAGCCGTCCGAGCGCGATCCCGGCGTACCGATTCGCATCGCCGAACTGTTCCTTGAAGCAGGCCTGCCGGCAGGCGTGCTCAACGTCGTCAACGGCGATAAGGAAGTGGTCGACGCCATTCTTGACGACCGCGACATCAAGGCCGTCGGCTTCGTCGGCTCGACGCCGATCGCCGAATACATCTATTCGCGCGGTTGCGCTAACGGCAAGCGCGTCCAGTGCTTCGGCGGTGCCAAGAACCATATGATCATCATGCCCGATGCCGATCTCGACCAGACCGTCGACGCGCTGATCGGCGCAGGCTACGGCTCGGCAGGCGAGCGCTGCATGGCGATTTCCGTTGCCGTGCCGGTGGGCGAAGACACCGCGAACCGCCTGATGGAAAAGCTCATTCCCCGTGTCGAAAGCCTCAAGGTCGGCCCGTCCACGGATTCCTCGGCGGATTTCGGTCCAGTCGTCACGAGCCAGGCGCTGGATCGCATCAAGAACTACGTTGATATCGGCGTGAACGAAGGCGCCAAGCTGGTCGTCGATGGCCGCGGCTTCAAGATGCAGGGCTACGAGAACGGCTACTATATGGGCGGCTGCCTGTTCGACAACGTCACGCCCGACATGCGCATCTACAAGGAAGAAATCTTTGGACCGGTGCTGTCGGTGGTGCGGGCGCCCAACTACGATTACGCGCTGAAGATCACCAACGAGCACGAGATGGGCAACGGCACCGCCATCTTCACCCGCGACGGCGACGCGGCCCGCGACTTCGCCTCGCGCGTTCAGGTCGGCATGGTCGGCGTCAACGTGCCGATCCCGGTGCCGATTGCCTACTACACCTTCGGCGGTTGGAAGGCTTCGTCTTTCGGCGATCTCAACCAGCACGGCGCGGACGCGTTCCGCTTCTACACCAAGACCAAGACCGTCACCTCGCGTTGGCCGTCCGGCATCAAGGATGGCGCCGAGTTCGTCATCCCGACGATGAACTGAGCGTTTTTCGCAACAAGAGATCAAGGGCGCGGCTTTGGCTGCGCCCTTTTTGTTTCGGTCGTGGGAGTGTCGGGCTGGTATTACCGCAGCGCCGCACTCTGCGCATGGCTGCGCAGCAGCGTCATGAGGCGGTCGGCCTCTGCGGCGGCGCCATCCTCGTCATGTTCGAGGATCATCCGGATCAGCCCGACATGATGCTCGGCGGATTCCGCCAGGCCGGTCTCGCGCTGGTGGCGGAACCAGTAGCGGCGGCTGTGCGTCTGCAACGGTGCTGCGACGCGCGTGGCAAACGGATTATCGGACGCCAGCGCCAGCGCATCGTCAAAAGCCTTATCCGCGTCGAGAAAGGCGACGACATTGCCAGATAAAACGGCCTGCTGCATGGCAATGGCCGCATCGTGGAATCGGTGCGCTGCCTCCTGGGTCACAAAGCGGGCCGCCGAGCGCGCGAGTACAATCTCCACCCCCCGCCGCGCATCGATCACCCGCACCCAGTCTGCGGGGTGCAATTGGGTGATCGCCAGGCCGGCGCGCGGGCGGACTTCCAGCAGGCCTTCCCAAGCAAGGCGCTGGATAGCCTCGCGCACCGGCGTACGACCGAGCCCGAGCTTGTCGATCAGGGCAGCTTCCGTAGCAACGCTCCCCGGAGACAGCTCCAAGGTGACAATCATCCGCTCGAGCGTGCGGTAGGCCTGCATCGCCAACGGCTCTAAATTCTCAGAATCCATCGGCTACCTCTTTAGAAACAGGATAATATCCATCTCATATATCAGACGATAAGAGGCATTGACAGGGCCGCGTCTTCATGATTGGATATCACTAATATATCAGATGGAGATAGCTATGTGGAGCGGAGTTTTTCCGGCCGTCACGACCAAGTTCACCGAGGATGACAGCCTCGATCACGCCGAGATGGAGCGCTGCTACGCGCTGCAGATGGAGGCCGGCTGCGACGGAATCATCGTCTGCGGATCGTTGGGCGAAGGCCCGATGCTGTCGCATGATGAGAAGATCGAGGTGCTGAAGGCAGCGCAGAAGGTCGCGACCGGCAAGCCGGTGCTGCTGACCATCAACGAAGCCGGCACTCGTGAGGCCGCTGCTTTGGCCAAGCGCGGGGCCAAGGAAGGCGCCGACGGGCTGATGGTCGTTCCCAGCCCGATCTACCACACCAATGAGGAAGAGACCGTCGCGACGCTGCGTGCCGTGGCTCAGGCCGGCGACCTGCCGGTGATGATCTATTCCAACCGGCTCGCCTACCGCGTCGACGTCACTGTCGACATCATGGAAGAGTTGGCGTCGGACAAGCGCTTCGTGGCAGTCAAGGAATCCTCCGACGACATCCGCCGCTCGACGGAGATCATCAACCGCCTCGGCGACCGCTTTGACCTGTTTACCGGCGTTGACAATCTCGCTTTCGAGGCTCTTTCGGTCGGCGCTATCGGCTGGGTGGCAGGCCTCGTCACCGCGTTTCCGCGCGAGACCGTGGCTATCTACCAGCTTCTGAAGCAGGGCCGCCGAGATGAGGCTTTGTCCATCTACCGCTGGTTCCGTCCGCTGCTCGACCTCGATGTGTCGACCTATCTGGTGCAGAACATCAAGCTTGCCGAGGTGCATGCCATCGGCACCAACGAGCGCGTGCGTATGCCGCGCAAGCCGCTATCGGGCGAGCGCCGCGTAAAGGTCGAGAAGGTCATCACCGACGCTCTGGCGATCCGGCCGACGCTACCTCAGTTCTGAGCGCCTGACGGTCTGGAGCCTATGCGGATGACCGCGGAACCATCCCATGACATCGCCATCGTCGGTGCCGGCATCGTCGGCGTCGCGGTCGCGGCCTATCTGGCCGAGGCGGGGCGGTCCGTCACGGTCTTTGACCGTACCGGCATTTGCGAGGAAACCAGTTCCGGCAATGCGGCGGCGTTTGCTTTCTCCGACGTGCTGCCGCTGGCCCAGAAAGGCATGATGCGAAACGTGCCGAAATGGCTTATTGACCCTCTCGGGCCGCTCGCCATTCCGCCGACTTATCTGCCGAAACTGCTGCCGTGGCTGCTGCGCTTTTGGAAGGCCGGCGCGCCCGAGCATTACGAGGCAAGCTTGGCCGCGCAGGCGGCGATGATGCGGCTTGCCGAAGACGAGTGGACGGAGTTGATGCGGCGGTCCTCCACGCAGCCCATGCTGCGGGAAGACGGTTCGCTCGAACTCTATGAGAGCAATGCGGAGTTCACAGCTTCGCTGGCCGGTTGGCAAGCGCGCGACCGCTTCGGCATAAAATACTGCCATGTCGAGGGCGACGAACTGGCCGGGCTGCAGCCGGGTCTCTCGCCCAGCTTCGTCAAGGGCACGTTCGTGCCGGGCTGGAAGACGGTTTCCGACCCGAAGCTGCTCGGCAAGGCCGTCTGGGTACATGCCGAGGCCCACGGCGTACGGTTCGTCGAGGGTCTGGTGCGCCATGTCGCGGCGGGCGAGGGCGGTGTTGAACTCCATCTCGCCGATGGCCGCATCGAGCGTGCGAAAACGCTGGTCGTCGCGGCAGGCGCGTGGTCGCACCAATTGGCGCGGCAGCTCGGCGAGCGCATTCCGCTGGAGACCGAGCGGGGCTACAACACCACGCTGCCGGTGTCGGCGTTCGACGTGAAGCGGCAGCTGATCTTTTCCGGCCATGGCTTCGTCGTCACGCCTTTGTCCACCGGCCTGCGCATCGGCGGTGCGGTCGAACTCGGCGGCCTCGACCTGCCGCCCAACTACGCCCGCTCGCGCGCCATGCTGGAGAAGGCAAAGCGTTTCCTGCCGGGTCTCGACCCCAGCGGCGGCCGCGACTGGATGGGCTACCGGCCGTCGCTGCCGGATTCGCTTCCCGTCATCGGCCGCGCGCGCGATGCCGCCAATGTCTTCTACGCCTTCGGCCACGGCCATCTGGGGCTGACCCAGGCGGCCGCCACGGGGCGCTTGATCCGCGATCTGGTTCTGGGGCATTCTCGACCCATGGACATCGCGCCTTTCTCCCCCCAACGGTTCTGATCTGAGGTCTCGTCATGGCGCGCCACACCTTCACCTGCATCGACGGCCACACCTGCGGAAACCCGGTCCGGCTTGTCGCAGGCGGCGGACCGCTCCTTAAAGGCTCCACCATGATGGAGCGGCGCGCGCATTTCCTCGAAGAGTACGACTGGATCCGCACAGGACTGATGTTCGAGCCGCGTGGCCATGACGTGATGTCGGGCTCGATCCTCTATCCGCCGACGCGCGAGGATTGCGATATCGCCATTTTGTTCATCGAGACTTCCGGCTGCCTGCCGATGTGCGGCCACGGCACCATCGGCACCGTCACCATGGCGATCGAGAACGGTCTGGTAAAACCAAAGACACCGGGTGTGCTCCGTCTCGACACGCCCGCCGGGCTCGTCGTCGCCGAATACAGCCAGGTCGGCGACTACGTCGAAGAGGTTCGGATCACCAATGTTCCGTCGTTCCTCTATGCCCAAGGTCTCGCGGTGGAGTGCCCTACACTCGGCGAGATCAAGGTCGACGTCGCCTATGGCGGCAATTTCTACGCCATCGTCGAGCCGCAGGACAATTTCCGTGACATTGCCGACCATTCCGCCGGCGACCTCATTGCCTGGAGCCCTGTCGTGCGACAGCGGCTCAACGAACTCTATGCCTTCCAGCACCCCGAAAAGCCCGAGATCAACCGGCTGACGCATCTGTTGTGGACGGGGGCTGCCACCCATCCGGAGGCGGATGCACGCAATGCCGTCTTCTACGGCGACAAGGCCATCGACCGTTCGCCCTGCGGCACAGGCACCTCGGCACGCATGGCTCAATTGCATGGCAAGGGCAGGCTGAAGGCCGGCGACAGCTTCATCCACGAATCCATCATCGGCTCGCTGTTCAAGGGCAGGGTCGAAAAAGAGGTTGAACTGGCCGGCAAGCCGGCGATCATACCATCCATCGGTGGATGGGCGCGGATGACCGGCCTGAACACGATTTTCATCGACGACCGCGATCCGTTCGCGCATGGTTTTGTCGTGCAATAATCCTATGCCGATGCGGTGGACTTATTACTGTCGATAGATACGAAAGGAGTATTGCGGTCCGAAGCCGAACGTCTTCATTGATCGGAAAGGAATGTGTTCCTTTCCGCAAGGTCATGAAAATGAACCAAGATGAGTGAGGACATCGCCGAAGAGCAGTGCTAGCTTCCATCAAGGTTTCGAGCCGGGATCAAAAATACGGGCGTCTCAAAAAAGGCAGACCCGATACCACGCAAGGTTCAGTGAGCCCAGCGTACAACGGCACGGAACTGGAGACCGGGGAATACAAGAAGGGCGGGTGTCTCATCACGCCTAGGGGAGCCTCAAGAGTATGCAGTATTTCATCCAGCAGCTTATCAATGGGCTGACGCTGGGGTCGATCTATGGTCTGATCGCCATCGGTTACACGATGGTCTACGGCATCATCGGCATGATCAACTTCGCCCATGGCGACATCTTCATGATCGGCGCCTTCATCGCCTTGATCGTATTCCTCGCCCTTACCAGCCTGTTCTATTCGGTTCCCGTGGTCATCGCCCTTCTGATCATGATGATCGTGGCGATGCTGATGACCAGCCTTTACAACTGGACCATCGAGAAGGTCGCCTACCGTCCGCTGCGCGGCTCGTTCCGCCTTGCGCCGCTGATCACCGCCATCGGCATGTCGATCGCGCTCTCCAATTTCGTGCAGGTCACGCAAGGTCCGCGCAACAAGCCCATTCCCCAGATGGTCAGCAAAGTCTACGAGATCGGCGGCATCTCCGTCTCGCTCAAGCAGATCATCATCGTGGTGGTCACCGCCGTGCTGCTGACGCTCTTCTGGTATCTGGTCAACAAGACCTCGCTGGGCCGCGCGCAACGCGCCTGCGAACAGGACCGCAAAATGGCGGCGCTTTTGGGCATCGACGTCGACCGCACCATCTCAATCACCTTCATCATGGGCGCGTCGCTGGCCGCCGTGGCCGGCACGCTGTTCCTGATGTATTACGGCGTCGTCTCCTTCTCCGACGGTTTCGTACCGGGCGTCAAAGCGTTTACGGCAGCCGTTCTCGGCGGCATCGGCTCCTTGCCGGGCGCGGTTCTCGGCGGGCTTCTGATCGGCTTCATCGAATCCATGTGGTCGGCCTATTTCTCGATCGACTACAAGGACGTCGCTGCCTTCTCGATCCTGGCCATCGTGCTGATCTTCCTGCCCTCCGGCATTCTCGGCCGGCCCGAAGTCGAGAAGGTTTGATCCGATGAGCCTTCAGACCTCCACTCAGCCAACGAGCCCCGTGCAGCAGGCGCTGCGCGAGGCGCTTATCGCCGGGGTCGTTTCCTTCGGGCTGTTCTTCTTCTTCATCGGGCTGAAGACCGACCAGAACATCCGCAACGAACTGGTGCTTGTCACGCGCTGGGGCCTGCTGGCCACCGTGGTTATCCTAACCATGATCGTGCGGTTCCTGTATGTCGCCTACGCCGTGCCATTCCTGGCGCGTCAGAAAATTGCGGATGCGGTGACCGGCCTGCTTCCCGACAGCACGGGCACGAAATTCTTCCGTGTACCGTTCTTCATCGGTTCGCTGGTGCTTGCCGCTTTGCTGATCGTCTTCGGCAGCGCCATCGTCGCCTGGACCGGCCCGAACATTGGCGCCTATGTCACGCTGATCCGTGCTTTTGCGATCATCTATGCCGTGGCCGCGATCATGTTTTATGGCCGCGCCTTCATCGGACGCAACTTTGCGTCCATCGGCATCGTCTCGCTGATCCTCTATCCGATTCTGGTGGTGGTCATCCTGGCATTGCTGGCGTGGTCGAACGGTTCAGCCAACATCACCTCGGCGGCCTTCCAGGGTTCGCTGAAATGGGTCGACAATTTCGGCATCCAGATCCTGATCTACGTGATGCTGGCCTGGGGATTGAACATCGTCGTCGGCCTCGCCGGCCTGCTCGACCTCGGCTATGTCGCCTTCTACGCGGTGGGAGCCTATTCCTATGCGCTGCTGGGCACGCATTTCGGCCTGTCGTTCTGGATCCTGCTGCCCATGGCCGGCATCCTCGCCGCCTTCTGGGGCGTCATGCTGGGCTTTCCGGTGCTGCGCCTGCGCGGCGACTATCTTGCCATCGTGACGCTTGCCTTCGGTGAGATCATCCGGCTGGTCCTGATCAACTGGCGTGAGGTCACCAACGGTTCGGCCGGCATTTCGGGCGTGCCGAAAGTCAGCTTCTTCGGCTGGTTCACCTTCAACGTGTCCGACCCGAACTACATTTCCAAGGTCTTCGACATTCCGCAGTCGGGCGCCTATTATAAGATTTTCCTCTATTATCTCATTCTCGCTTTGGCGCTGCTGACTGCCTTCGTCACCATCCGCCTGCGCCGCATGCCGGTTGGCCGTGCCTGGGAAGCGCTGCGCGAGGATGAAATCGCCTGCCGCTCGCTCGGCATCAACACCACCAGCACCAAGCTGACGGCGTTTGCCATCGGCGCCATGTTCGGCGGTTTCGCCGGCTCCTTCTTCGCCGCGCGCCAGGGCTTCGTCAGTCCCGAATCCTTCGTCTTCCTGGAATCCGCCATCATCCTGGCCATCGTGGTTCTGGGCGGCATGGGCTCGCTGGTCGGCATCGCGATTGCGGCCTTGGTGATGGTCGGCGGCACGGAAGCGCTGCGCGAGATGGAATTCCTCAAGTCGTTCTTCGGTCAGGACTTCACGCCTGAGCTCTACCGCATGCTGCTGTTCGGCATGGCGATGGTCGTGGTCATGCTGTGGAAGCCGCGCGGCTTTGCATCGAGCCGGGAACCGACCGCCTTCCTGCGCGAACGCAAGGCCGTTTCGGGCTCCTTTACCAAGGAAGGGCACGGCTGATGAGCGATGCTGCCAATATGAGCACACCGATCCTCAAGCTCGAACATCTGTCGATGAAGTTCGGCGGCTTGGTCGCCATCGGCGATCTGTCCTTCGAGGCCAGGCGCGGCGAGATCACCGCGCTGATCGGTCCGAACGGCGCCGGCAAGACGACGGTGTTCAATTGCATCACCGGCTTCTACAAGCCGACCGAAGGCATGATCACCATGACGCGGCGTGACGGGTCGACGCATCTGCTCGAGCGCCTGCCCAATCATGAAATCCCCGCCAAGGCCAAGGTGGCGCGTACCTTCCAGAACATCCGCCTGTTTTCGGGCATGACGCTTTTGGAAAACCTGCTCGTCGCCCAGCACAACAAGCTGATGGTGGCCTCGGGCTATACGATCCTCGGGCTCTTCGGCTTCAGCGGCTACAAGAGAGCGGCGGCCGAATCCGTCGAACTGGCCAAATACTGGCTGGAAAAGGCCGAGCTGCTCGACCGTGCCGACGACCCCGCGGGCGACCTTCCCTATGGCGCACAGCGGCGGCTGGAAATTGCGCGGGCCATGTGCACCGAGCCCGAACTGCTGTGCCTCGACGAGCCGGCAGCCGGCCTAAATCCGCGTGAATCGCTAGCTCTCAACGAATTGCTGATGAGCATCCGCGACGAGACCGGCACCTCGATCCTGCTCATCGAGCACGACATGTCGGTGGTCATGCAGATTTCCGACCATGTCGTGGTGCTGGAATACGGACGCAAGATTTCCGACGGCGATCCCGCTTCGGTGCGGTCCGATCCCAAGGTCATCGCCGCCTATCTCGGCGTTGACGACGAGGAAGTCGGCGACGTTCTGGTCGAGGTCGGCGACGAACAGGTCATCGAAGAACTCGACGTCGCGCCCGATCCCGAGCATGGGCCTGGCGCATCCTCGTCCATGTTCGCCGGTGCCGTGAGCGACACGATCGAGCACAGCGACGAGGACGAGCGCATCGCCGTTTCCAAAGGCGCGTCGAAAGCGGCGCAGGTTGAGGCTAAAGAAGCCCGCTCGGCCGAAGCGCCCGACACTCCGTCCAAGGGAGCCAAGTGATGGCGACGAAAGCTCTTCTGGATATCAAGGGTGTCGAGACTTTTTACGGCAATATCCGCGCGCTCAACGGCGTCGATGTCAGTGTCGAGGAAGGCGAGATCGTCGCGCTGATCGGCGCTAACGGTGCCGGCAAGTCGACGCTGATGATGACCATTTTCGGCACGCCGCGTGCGCGCAGCGGCTCCATCGTGTTCAACGGGATAGACATTACCCAGATGCCGACGCACGAAATCGCGCGGCTCCGCATCGCGCAGTCGCCCGAGGGTCGACGCATTTTTCCGCGCATGACGGTGATGGAAAACCTGCAGATGGGCGCCAGCCTCGACAACCTCAAATATTACGACGAGGACGTCGAAAAAGTCTTCCACCTGTTCCCGCGCCTCAAGGAGCGCATCGGTCAGCGCGGCGGCACGCTCTCCGGCGGCGAACAGCAGATGCTGTCCATCGGGCGCGCGCTGATGGCGCGGCCCAAGCTGCTTTTGCTCGATGAACCGTCGCTCGGTCTTGCGCCATTGATCGTCAAGCAGATCTTCGATGCGATCCGCGAACTCAACCGCACGCAGGGTCTGACCGTCTTCCTGGTCGAGCAAAACGCCTTCGGCGCGCTGAAACTGGCGACACGCGGCTACGTCATGGTCAACGGCAACGTCACCATGAGCGGCAGCGGCGCGGAACTCCTCGCCAATCCCGAAATCCGCGCCGCCTATCTCGAAGGCGGCAGGCATTGACCAAGGCCTAGGAGGGTCGAACCGTGAGCGGAATACTCTACGAAGAGCCTTCGATCTGGCAGTTCTTCTTCGTCACCTGCCTTTTGGGCGGCTGGGCGGCCTGGATGACGGGCCGCGCCTGCGCCAAGACGTGGCGCACCTATCCATACCTCGTGCTCTACACGCTGGGATTGGGCGTGGCCGTGCGCTTCATCCACCATGCGCTGTTCGACGGCACGATGTTCAGCCCGCAATATTACGTCGTCGACACGGTGATCCTCTTGGTTTTGTCGACACTGGGCTATCGCTACACACGGACCAACCAGATGGTGCGCCAGTACCATTGGTTGTACGAAAAAGCTTCTGCCTTCTCCTGGAAGGCAAAAGCCTGATGCGCTTCACTCACGCCGATTTCACCTCGAATAGGCGTGACAACTGCCGGAAAATCGGCAAACTTGCTTTTCTGCGAGCTGGGCGGGCATCGCAACAAAAGCTGTCAAGGCCCGCTCTTTTAATGGGAGTCTTTCAATGAAAAAGTCACTTTTGTCGGCTGTTGCGATGACTGCGCTCGTCGCTTTCAGCGGCAGTGCGTGGGCTGATATCATCGTGGGCGTAGCCGGTCCGATCACCGGCCCGAACGCGGCTTTCGGTGCTCAGCTCCAGAAGGGTGCCGAGCAGGCTGCCGCCGACATCAACGCCGCAGGCGGCGTCAATGGCGAGCAGATCAAGGTCGTCGTCGGTGACGACGTCTCCGATCCAAAGCAGGGCATCTCGGTCGCCAACAAGTTCGTGGCGGACGGCGTGAAGTTCGTGGTCGGTCACTTCAACTCGGGCGTGTCCATCCCGGCGTCGGAAGTCTATGCCGAAAACGGCATCCTCGAGGTGACCCCGGCTGCGACCAACCCGACCTTCACCGAACGCGGCCTGTGGAACACCTTCCGCACCTGCGGACGTGACGACCAGCAGGGCGGCATTGCCGGTGCCTATCTCGCCGAGAAGTTCAAGGACGCCAAGATCGCCGTCATTCACGACAAGACGCCTTACGGTCAGGGCCTAGCGGATGAGACCAAGAAGGCGATGAACGCTGCCGGCGTGACGGAAGTCATGTATGAAGGCGTCAACACCGGCGACAAGGACTTCTCCGCCCTCATCGCCAAGATGAAGGACGCCGGCGTTTCCGTCATCTACTGGGGCGGTCTTCACACCGAAGCCGGCCTGATCATCCGTCAATCGGCTGACCAGGGCCTCAAGGCAACGCTGGTTTCGGGCGATGGCATCGTGTCGAACGAACTGGCTTCCATCGCCGGCGACGCCGTCGAAGGTACGCTCAACACATTCGGCCCGGACCCGCGTCTGAAGCCGGAAAACAAGGAACTGGTGGAGAAGTTCCGCGCCGCCGGCTTCGAGCCCGAGGCCTACACGCTCTACTCCTACGCCGCGATGCAGACCATCGCCGCCGCGATCACCGCAGGCGCTTCGGCCGATCCAGAAACCGTCGCAAAGACGATGAAGGAAAAGGGACCGTTCAAGACGGCACTCGGCGACATCTCGTTCGACGAAAAGGGCGATCCGAAGCTGCCCGGCTACGTCATGTACGAGTGGAAGAAGGGCGCTGACGGCAAGTTCACCTACCTCCAGCAGTAATCCCTGGGGATTTCCGCTACGAAACGCCCGGCCTCGTGCCGGGCGTTTCTGTTTTTCCAGCATATTTTGCGCTACGGGCGGCAACGCTCTCGATGAGCATGCATTTTTAAATCGATTAGTCTATCGGGAAATTTATGTTTGCACTGCAGCATTTTCCGGCTAATCATACAGCCCTGTCGTAGGGGGAGTTCTTCGTGCCGATCAGCAAGATTCTAGTCGCCAACCGTTCGGAAATCGCTATTCGCGTCTTTCGGGCGGCCAATGAACTGAACATTCGAACTGTCGCGATCTGGGCCGAAGAAGACAAATATTCCCTCCACCGCTTCAAGGCTGACGAGAGCTATCAGGTCGGGCGAGGTCCACATCTTCAGCGCGATCTCGGCCCGATCGAGAGCTATCTGTCGATCGAGGAGGTTATCCGTGTCGCCAGGCTTTCGGGCGCCGATGCGATCCATCCCGGCTATGGGCTTTTGTCGGAAAGCCCAGAGTTCGCCGATGCCTGCGCGGAAGCCGGCATCACTTTCATCGGCCCCAAGCCCGAAACCATGCGCCGTCTCGGCAATAAGGTCGCCGCCCGAAATCTGGCCATCGAAGTCGGGGTGCCGGTCATACCTGCAACCGAGCCGCTGCCCGACGACCCCGAAGCCATCAAGAAACTCGCCGCCGAAGTCGGCTATCCCATCATGCTCAAGGCTTCGTGGGGAGGTGGTGGACGCGGCATGCGGGCCATTCGCAGCGAGGCCGACCTTCTGCGCGAGGTCACCGAAGGCAAGCGTGAGGCAAAGGCCGCCTTCGGCAAGGACGAGGTCTATCTCGAAAAGCTGATCGAGCGCGCCAGGCATGTCGAGGTCCAGGTGCTGGGTGACACGCATGGCAATGCCGTACATCTGTTCGAGCGCGACTGCTCGATCCAGCGCCGCAACCAGAAGGTCGTCGAGCGCGCCCCGGCGCCCTATCTCAGTGACGAACTGCGGCAGGAACTGTGCGGCTATGCGCTGAAACTGGCGCGCGACACCGCTTATATCGGCGCCGGAACGGTCGAGTTCCTGCAGGACGCCGACACCGGAAAATTCTACTTCATCGAGGTCAATCCGCGTATCCAGGTCGAGCACACCGTGACCGAGCAGGTCACCGGCATCGATATCGTCAAGGCTCAGATCCATATTCTCGACGGATTCGCCATCGGTACCCCGGAATCGGGTGTGCCGGCCCAGGCCGATATCCGGCTCAACGGGCATGCGATGCAGTGCCGCATCACCACCGAGGATCCCGAGCACAATTTCATTCCCGATTATGGCCGCATCACAGCCTATCGCGGTGCGACCGGCTTCGGCATCCGGCTCGACGGCGGGACGGCCTATTCGGGCGCTGTCATCACCCGGTTCTACGATCCGCTGCTGGAAAAGGTCACCGCATGGGCTCCGACGCCGCAGGAAACCATCGCCCGCATGCACCGCGCGCTGCGCGAGTTCCGTATTCGGGGGGTGGCCACGAACCTGACTTTTCTGGAAGCAATCATCACCCATCCCAGCTTCCAGGATAATTCCTACACGACCAAGTTCATCGATACGACGCCGGAGCTCTTCGCCCAGGTGAAGCGCCAGGATCGTGCGACCAAGCTTCTGAACTACCTCGCCGATGTCACGGTCAACGGCCACCCGGAGACGCGTGGCCGACCCATGCCGAACCCCGATGCGGCGGCTCCCATCGTCCCCTGGTCCACCGCGCCAATCCCCGATGGCAGCAAGCAGCGGCTCGATGCGCTCGGCCCGGAAAAATTTGCCGGCTGGATGCGCGAGCAGAAGCAGATTTTCATTACCGACACGACGATGCGCGACGGACACCAGTCTCTGCTCGCCACGCGCATGCGGACCCATGATATCGGCCGCATCGCCGGCACCTATGCGCGCGCTCTGCCTGAGCTTCTGTCGCTGGAATGCTGGGGCGGCGCGACCTTCGACGTGTCGATGCGGTTTCTCACTGAAGACCCTTGGGAACGGCTCGCCAACATCCGCGAGGCAACACCCAACATTCTGCTGCAGATGCTGCTGCGCGGCGCGAATGGCGTTGGCTACACCAACTATCCCGACAATGTCGTACAGTATTTCGTCAAGCAGGCGGCTGCCGGCGGTATCGACCTGTTCCGCGTCTTCGACTGCCTAAACTGGGTCGAGAACATGCGGGTATCGATGGATGCCGTGCTGGCCGAGGGCAGACTGTGCGAGGCTGCCATGTGCTACACCGGCGACATTCTCGACCCCGCCCGCGCCAAATACGACCTCAAATACTACGTCGCGCTGGCCAAGGAGCTTGAGGCTGCGGGCGCCCACATTATTGCCGTCAAGGACATGGCGGGCTTGCTCAAGCCGGCTGCGGCGCGCGTGCTGTTCAAGGCGCTGCGCGAAGAAACCGACCTGCCGATCCATTTCCACACCCACGATACATCCGGTCTTTCGGCGGCCACGGTGCTGGCCGCCATCGATTCCGGCGTCGATGCCGTCGATGCCGCGATGGATGCGTTTTCCGGCAACACCTCGCAGCCCTGCCTGGGCTCGATCGTCGAGGCGTTGAAAGGCTCGGATCGCGATCCCGGGCTCGATACCGCCTGGATCCGCAAGATTTCCTTTTATTGGGAAGCCGTGCGCAACCAGTATGCAGCCTTCGAAAGCGACCTGAAGGGCCCGGCTTCGGAAGTCTATCTGCACGAGATGCCGGGCGGACAGTTCACCAATCTCAAGGAGCAGGCGCGCTCGCTGGGGCTGGAAACCCGCTGGCACGAGGTGGCGCAGGCCTATCACGACGTCAATCTGATGTTCGGCGATATCGTCAAGGTGACGCCGTCCTCCAAGGTGGTCGGCGACATGGCGCTGATGATGGTGAGCCAGGACCTCACCGTTTCGGATGTCGAAAACCCATCCAAGGATATCGCCTTCCCCGATTCGGTGGTGTCGATGCTGCGCGGCGACCTCGGCCAGTCGCCTGGCGGCTGGCCCGGAACCCTGCAGAAGAAGGCGCTCAAGGGCGACAAGCCGATCACCGAGCGTCCGGGATCGCTGCTCAAGCCTGCCGATCTTGCAAAAGACCGCACAGAGATCGAGGAAAAGCTAGGACGCGCGCTGTCGGACTTCGAGTTCGCATCCTGGCTGATGTATCCGAAGGTGTTTTCGGACTTCGCCGCCGCGCAGGAAAATTACGGCCCCGTCAGCGTGCTGCCGACGCCGACCTATTTCTACGGCATGAAGGGCGAGGAAGAGGTCTTCGTCAACATCGAGAAGGGCAAGACGCTCGTCGTTCGCTGTCTCGCCGTGGGCGATGTCGACGACAAGGGCATGGTCACGGTCTTCTTTGAGCTCAATGGCCAGCCGCGCCGCATCAAGGTGCCGGACCGGGCGCATGGCGCTTCCAACGGCAAGGCGCGGCGCAAGGCCGAGCTCAACAATGAAGCGCATGTCGGCGCGCCGATGCCTGGCGTCGTCTCGACGCTCGCGGTGGCAGCCGGGCAGGCGGTCAAGGCCGGCGACGTGCTTTTGTCCATCGAGGCGATGAAGATGGAAACAGCGCTTCATGCCGAGCGCGACGGCACCGTCGCCGAGGTGCTGGTTAAAACTGGCGACCAGATCGACGCCAAGGATATTTTGGTCGTCTACGGGTAATCCGCGGGATCGATCGCTCGATCCTTACCCTCCCACAAGGGGAGGGATTGGGTTACGCTTAGACAATCCCTAGAATCACATCGCCGCCGCACGGTGATGACAGCGCCTCCCTCCCCCTTGTGGGGAGGGATCAGAGGGTGGGGGTGAATTTACTGAAAGCCCGCCTTGCGCGCTCAGTCGTCCCGGACGCTCAGAAAAGCCCCTGGCCGGCAGCTGCTTCCTCAGCGGCGCTGCGGCGGATGAAGGTCTTGTAGACATAGCCGCGCTGGCCGTTATAGACCACCGTGCACCATTGACAGTCTGCCTCGGCCTGTATGGTGGCATTGGCGGGTAGAACTGTGATGACGCCCGCTTCGTCGGCGGGACCGGCGCGCAGCTTGACGGCCTGCGTGGCCTTTGCCGGCTTCAACGCGGGCAGGGGACCGGCCGGGGCCTGAACGGGCGTCCTTACGGCAGCCTGCGGCTCTGTGACCGCGAGCAACTCGTCTGTATTCGGCTCGACGCTTGCAACGGTGTCTGTATCGGGAGCCGGAGCGCTCTCGTCGGTCATGCCTGTGGACGCCTCCAGCATGGCGACATCGGCTTCGCTTTCCGCAACCTGAACGTCGACCGTGCCGCGCAATCCGCCGGGGATCGCCAGTCTCTCCGCTGCCGGTTCGGTCAGCCCTGTCGACGCCGTCTCCCGCAGCGGCATCGCCGCGCTTGTCGAGGCGATTTCCACTCCACTGCCAGCGGGCGTGGGGGCGTTGGCCAGGGGCGGCAGGCTGGAGGTCAGCTTGGCGGCAAGCGTCGTTTCAGACGCCGTCAGTTGGTTTCGTGCCGTCGGCTTTTCAGGCTTCGCGACCGGCTTTGCCTCAACGCTCTTCTGTTGCGGTTGGGGCGTCTTGGGTGCGGCCTGCTTGACTTGGGCGGGCTTTTTCACTGGGGCAGCAGGTTGGGTGATCTCGGGAACGGCGGCGGCAGTCTTGGCCGCCTCCGGCTTGGAGCCGCCGAAAATGGCAAAGGCGCCGACCGCAAGCACGAGGGCGCCGGCGATGCCGGCCGTGGCTATGGCCGCGTGCCGCGGCGCTAAGCCAGCGGATGCGGGCTTCGATGAACTCCGGACGAGCCGATTCACTGGATTATTCATGATACACACTCCAACGCGATAACAGCGCGGCACAACCTCGCCGACGAGCCCCCCAGCCCTCCTGTAATCCTGCCTTTGCCGACACTAGCCAAGCGATGGCTGCTGCTGTGCCCAGCATGCGCCTATTATAGCATCTCTTGGACGAAATTCGGGCGAAAGTTAAATAAGGGTTAACGCGTCTGGTCCAACTCAATGGACAGTCTCGGCTCTTGACGCCATTTTCAATCGATTTAAAAGCGCGCTGTTGGGTGTTATGTTGGGAGCACGCTGCTTCCACATCCTGACTGAATCTGAATTTATGCTAGGAGCTCAGCTCATGGATGCAACATCGACAACAACCGGTTCGTCGGCAGCGCGCGGGCGCTGGGCGCTGGCTATCGTCTTCCTCGTCAACGGGTTCCTGACGGGGAGCTGGGCGCCGCAGATCCCGGTGTTTGTCGCGCGCCTCGGCATCAGCGAGTTCACCTTCGGCCTGCTCATCCTGTTGTTCGGCCTCGGCGCCGTCGGCGCCATGAGCGCCACCGGCTACCTTATCTCGCGGTTCGGCTCGCGCGATGTGACGCGCGGGCTTTCTGTGGTGGCGAGTTTCACGCTGCTTCTCGTGTCCGTCGCGCCGAATGTGCCTTCGGCCGCGGTGGCGATGGTGTTGTTCGGCGGCCTGATCGGCGGCATGGACGTTGCGATGAATGCCAACGCGGTGGTTGTCGAGCGCAAGCTCAGCCGGGCAATCATGTCGTCCTCGCACGGCTTCTGGAGTCTTGGCGGCTTCATCGGCGGCGGCTTGGGCGGCATGTTCATCCAGCAGTTCGGTTCCGTCCTGCACGGCGTTGCCGTGACCATCGTTGCGATTGCCGCGGTCCTTTTCGCCATCGGCAGGCTGGTCGGCGAGGATCGGCCCGAAACGCACGAGCACAAGTCGTTTTCGCTGCCGCGCAATCCCGCGATCTATCTCATCGGCATGCTGGCGCTGTTTTCTATGGTGCCGGAGGGGGCGGTTCTCGATTGGGCCGCTTTGTATCTGCGTCAGGAAATGGGCGCTGACATCGCCACAGCCGGCTTCGCCTTCGCAGCCTTCTCGGGCATCATGGCAGTGATGCGGTTTCTGGGCGATAGCGTGCGCAACCGATTCGGCTCGGTCCGCACCTTGCGCCTCTCGGCATTGGTCGCGGCGATCGGCATCTTCGCCGCCTCCATCGCCACTACGCCATGGATGGCGATTGCAGCTTTCGCATTTGCCGGGTTCGGCGTCGCCAACATCGTGCCGATCATATTCTCCGCCGCCGGCAACCAGACCGGCCTGTCTTCCGGCGCTGGCATGAGCGTCGTCACCACGATGGGCTATTCCGGCATCCTTGTGGCGCCGTCGGCGATCGGCTTCGTCGCCCAGCGTACCGGCTTTTCCATCGTCTTCATGACGGTCTCATGCTTGCTGCTCGTGGTCTGCATCATGGCGGGCATTGCGCATCGCGCCGAATTCGCCAGCAACGCGCCGAAAGAGTAAAACGTACCGCCCAAACGAAAAGGGCGCCTGCGCGGCGCCCCTTTCTGCATGTTCGGTGCTGTTAGATCCTGCCCATCAGCATCAATATGATCAGCACGACGAGAAGCACGCCGACGATACCCGAGGGTCCATAGCCCCAGTTCCGCGAATATCCCCAGGACGGGATAGCGCCGATCAAAAGCAGGATCAGGATAATGATCAGAATGGTGGAAATCGTCATGGCGTGCCCTCCAAGGCATGTTGCAATAACATCACAATGCACGAAGCCGCTCGGAAGTTCCGGATGGGCCCGATAGATTGCAAGTCAGCGTTAAGACATACCTGTTTTTAAGCTTTGTCTACTCCGCCGGGTTGGGCAGGGGTTGTCCGGGTTCCTTGCCGTCCGGCGAGGGCGGCGTCTCGGCTGTTCTGTCCTTGCGCCAGTTGAAGATTTTGCCGAACCAGCTCCGTTCGCCGGGTTTGCGGGCATCGCGGGTGAACACCATCAGCATCGAGGGAGTCACCACCAGCGTCAGCACCGTGGCGAAGGACAGGCCGAAGACGATGGCCGACGACAGCGCGATCCACCATTGCGTCGAAGGCGCATTGATCGTGGTCTCCTGGTGGAAGATTTCCAGCCCCAGGCCGAAAGCGATGGGCAGCACGCCTAGGATGGCCGAGACCGCGGTCAGCACCACGGGGCGAGCGCGTTCGCGGCAGGTCTGCAGCACGGCGTCGAGCTTGGTCCAGCCTTCCTCGCGCAGCCGGTCATAGGTGTCGATCAACACGATGTTGTTGTTCACCACCACGCCGGCCAGCGCGATGATGCCGATACCCGACATGACGATGACGAAGGCCTGTCCGGTAAGCATCATGCCCAGGAAAGCGCCGATCGTCGCCATGACCACGCAGGACAGAACCAGCACCACGCTGGTGAATTTGTTGAACTGCGCCAGGAGCACGATAAAGATCAGGAAGATCGCCGCGCCGAAGGCGTTGCCCAGAAACGCGCTGGCCTCTGCGCTGTCCTCGTTCGAGCCGGCGAGTTTCCAGTCGATGCCCGGAAGCTCCATCTTGCCCACCAAAGCGCTGACCTCGGCCTGTACTGCGGCGACCTGATAGCCGGAGGCCACGTTACCCTGGATGGTGATGGTCCGCTTGGCGTCGATGCGGTTGAGAATGCCCGTCGTCTTTTCCGGCTTGCGCGAGACGAAGTTGGAGATCGGCACCGAACCTTCCGCCGTCTGCACGCGCAATTGGTCGAGCGAGGCGAGCGTGCGGCGGTCTTCCGGCAGGCGCAGGCGAATGTCGACGGAATCGTCGGCGCCCGCGGGGCGATAATCGGTGAGCTTCAGGCCCGTGGTCACGAGCTGCACCACGGTGCCGACCGATGTCGGGCTGATGCCGTACTGCGCTGCCTTGGAGCGGTCGACCTCGAGCGCCCAGTCGATGCCGGGCGGCGGCAGGCCGTCGGACACGTCGATCACGCCAGGCACCTTGGCCACGGCTGCCGCGACCTCGGCCGCTTTGGCGTTCAGGCCTGTGGGATCGACGGCGGAGAGCTGGATCTGGACCGGCTTGCCGGTCGGCGGTCCGGCGTCCGGCACGCGCACCTCGACGTCGACGCCGGGAATGCCGGCCATCTTCTGGCGCAACTCATCCAGGATATCGTGTGCCGACTTGCGCTCGCGCCAGTCGATGAATTCGTATTGGATGACGCCGACCACGTCTTCGGGAATCTCGTTGCCGCCGCGCGTTTTGCCGACGCGGGTGTAGACGGATTGCACGCCCGGCCAGCCGAGCAGGCGGTTTTCAGCCTCACGGGTCGCTGTGTCCATCTCGGCGAGCGACAGGTTGCCGCGCGCATGCACGTAGAGCAGGCCGTAGTCGGGTTCGACGATGGGGAAGAACTCGACGCCCGCGCCGAATTTCGAATAGGCAACGGGTACGGCCACCAGCAGCGCCAGCGTCAGCACCAGCACCGTCTTGGGATAGTGCACGGCCTTCTTGACCACGGCCATATAGGCTCCGTCGCGATGCTCCGTCTCGGCGTGGTCTGGCGCCTTGGCGAAGATTGCGCCCAGGGTCGGCGCGAAGATCAGCGCATAGAGCATGGAGGCCGCCAACGTCACGATCAGCGTGATCGGCAGATATTTCATGAAGTCGCCAATGATGCCCGGCCAGAACAGTAAGGGCGAAAAGGCGGCGATGCGCGTCATGGTCGCCGCGATGACGGGGCCTGCCATGCGCTTGGCGGCTTCCTCGAAGGCCAGTTCCTTCGGCATGCCTTCCGACATGCGGCGCTCGGCATATTCGGTCACGATGATTGCGTCGTCCACCAGCATGCCGACGGCAAGGATCAGGCTGAACAGCACGATCATGTTGATGGTGTAGCCCATCAGCGCTAGCGCCAAAATGCCCATCAGGAAGGAGGAGGGGATGGCCAGGCCGATGAGGATGGAGGCGCGGCCGGACAGCGCATAGAGAATGACGATGAAGACCAGGATGACGGCGATCAGCACGTGGTTCTGCAGGTCGGTCAGGAGCTGGTTGACGAAGACGGACTTGTCCTGCGTGTAGGTCACCTCCATGCCTTCCGGCACGGTCTTGACGAACTCGTTGGCGACGGCCTTCACCCCGTCGATGGTCTCGACGATGTTGGCGCCGATCCGTTTCTTGACCTCGATGGCGATAGCCGGCTTGCCGTTGAGGCGGGTGATCGTCTCGGCGTCCTTGAAGGTCGAGCGGACGGTGGCGAGATCGCGCACGCGCACGACGGCATTGTCGCCAGCCACCACCGGCAGGTTGGCGACGTCCCTTGGGGTTTCGATCAGCGACGGAACCTTGATGGCGTATTTGCCTTCGGTGCCTTCGATGGCGCCGGCTGCCACCAGGCTGTTGGAGGCGCCGATGCCCTGGATGAGCTGGTCGAGCTGCAGATTGTAGGAGGTCAGCTTCATCGGGTCGATGATGGCCTCGACCAGTTCGTCGCGGGCACCCTGCAGCGTGCCTTCCAGCACACCGGGAACCTCTTCGATCTGGTCGCGCAGCGCTTTCGCCGCCGTCGTCAGAACGCGCTCGGGCATGTCGCCGGACAGAGTGACGACCAGCACGGGAAATTCGGACAGGTTGACCTCGTTGACGGTCGGTTCTTCTGCACCTTGCGGCAACTCCCGCTTGGCGTCCTGCACCTTGTTACGGGTGTCGATCAGCGCGTCGCCGAGATCGGTGGACGGATCGAATTCAACAAGCACATAGCCGCCCCCCTCATAGGCCGCCGAGCGCATCTCCTTCAAACCCTTGAGATTCTTCAGCTGGGCTTCGACAGGCCGCAAAAGCAAACGCTCGGAATCCTCCGGCGAAATGCCTTGATAGATCAGGCTGACATACATGATCGGAATGGCGACGTCCGGCTCCGCCTCCTTGGGCACGGTTTGATAAGCCAACGCGCCGGCGACGATGAGAAACACCAGCACCGAAATGGTAAGACGCGCGTTGCGGATCGCGAGCTTGACGATATCCATGTCCAGATCCTGAACGAAAGGGTCGGGTGCGGCTCATGCCGCCCTACAGGTCTTACTGGGTGGCGCCGGTGGCTTCGCCGATGAGCTTCTTGATTGTGGCTTCGTCAGCCTGGACGGGATTGACCGTCTGGCCCTCGGTGGTCAATTCCTGACCGGCAACGATGATGCGCGTCTCGGCCGGAATACCGGCCAGGACGAGGGCGGTGGGCGTGTCGTCGACGAGATCGATCGGGTAGAACACCACCTTGTTGTCCTTGTCGACGGCCCGTACGCCGAGATCGCCATTGGCCGACAGGGTCACGACCGAGCGCGGCAGCATCACGGCGTCCGTAGCTTCCGCCTTCAGCGCGATTTCCGCCGTCATGCCGGCGGGGATTTTCAGGTCCGGATTGGGAATCGAAATCTCGACGCGGAAGGTGCGCGTCTGCGCGGAGGCATCGCGGCTGATGTAGCTGAGTGAGCCGTTGACCTTCTCGCCGTTGACGAGGTTCACCTCGGCCGTTTCGCCGATCTTGAGATATTGCAGGTCGCGCTCGCTGACCTCACCCTTGGCGAGAATGGGATCTAGGTTGAGAATGGTGGCGACTTCGCCGCCCTGCATCACCGAACTGCCAATTTCGACATCGACCCGATCAATCAGGCCGGCAAACGGCGCTTTAACCTGGTTGCGCGCCAGTTCGGCCTCGGCGGCTTCCACTTGCGCCTGTGCCGCCGCAAAGGCCGAGCGCGAACTGTCGGCCTGCAATCTGGCCAGATTTCCTGATTTCAGCAACTGCTGCGTAGCTTCCCATTCGGCTTTGCGCTGCTCGAGCAGCGCCTTGGCGTTATCCACCGCGGCGGTCTTTTCCTCGGCGTCGAGCATCAGCACGAGATCGCCTTCCTTGACGTGATCGCCTTCCTGCGCCGGAAGCTGAGCAATCACGCCATTGGCGCGGGTCGCCAGAACGGCGCGCTTGTTGGCTTCGGTAAGTCCGGAAATGCGAATGGTGCGCGCATGCTCGGTACGCGGCGGCTGCAGCACGGCGACGGTGCGGGCTGGCGCCTGCGGCTGCTCAGCCGCTACCGGTGTTGCATCGGCGGCGGGCTGCGCGCTGCCGACCGACGAGAACTTACCCGTTCCCATCCAGACGGCGAATGCGACGAGCACCGCCACCGCGGCGACTTGGTGAAACCTGAATTTCGACATATGTCGCTTCCATTGGGTAAGGCGCAACCCGCTCAACACAGGTTGATATGGTGTTGCACGAACCGATTAACAAATCCGCCTGGAGCAAAGGTCGGACGGCTCGGTTTCTACCTGAAAGCTGCATCGCAATATAGTCAGAAAATTTGATCGGCGTATCAATGCTGACCTGTTTGTCAGCTATGAAAGCAACAAAGCACGGGCTCCGCTTGGAGCGGGCAGTACCTGATTTGACGAAGCTGGCGACAGGTACCCGCACAAAGCCGGGCGGCGCCGATCAATTCGGCAAAGGCTTCCATGGCCGGCATTGACAAGGCAGGCGGCGTCCGCCACCTCATGGCTGACGTTTTTATGATAGAGGTTTCCCGGCATGACCGGATATTTTTCCTCACCCTTTCCGCGCCGCACCTCCGTCGGCGTCGATGTCGGCGGCGTGTTGGTCGGTGGCGGTGCGCCCGTTGTCGTTCAGTCGATGACCAATACGGACACTGCCGACATCGACGGCACGGTGGCGCAGGTGGCGGCCCTGTCGCGTGCCGGATCGGAAATCGTGCGCATCACCGTCGACCGCGACGAGAGTGCCGCCGCCGTGCCGCGTATCCGCGAGCGTCTGGAGCGTCTTGGCCTCAACGTGCCCTTGGTCGGCGATTTTCACTATATCGGCCACAAGCTTCTGGCCGATCATCCGGCCTGCGCGGAGGCGCTTGCCAAATACCGCATCAATCCCGGCAATGTCGGCTTCAAGGACAAGAAGGACAAGCAGTTCGCCGATATCGTCGAAATGGCCATCCGCTATGACAAGCCGGTGCGGATCGGCGTCAACTGGGGCTCGCTCGACCAGGATCTGTTGACCCGGCTGATGGATGAGAACCAGGACAACGGCTTCCCGCTCACCGCAAACCAGGTGATGCGCGAGGCGATCGTGCAATCGGCGCTGATTTCAGGCGAGATGGCCGAGGAGATCGGCCTGCCGCGCGACAAGATCATCCTGTCGGCCAAGGTCAGCCAGGTGCAGGATCTGATCGCCGTCTATACCGAGCTGGCCGGCCGCTCGAACCATGCGCTGCATCTCGGCCTTACCGAGGCCGGCATGGGCACCAAGGGCATCGTCGCGTCGTCGGCGGCCATGGGTATCCTGCTTCAGCAGGGCATAGGCGACACCATTCGCATCTCGCTGACGCCGGAGCCGGGCGGCGACCGCACCCGCGAGGTTCAGGTCAGCCAGGAACTGCTGCAGACGATGGGCTTCCGCCAGTTCATCCCCATCGTCGCGGCATGCCCCGGCTGCGGGCGGACCACCTCGACCGTGTTCCAGGAACTCGCCCAGAACATCCAGGCCGACATCCGCAAGAACATGCCTTTGTGGCGTGAGAAATATCCCGGTGTCGAGGAGCTCAAGGTCGCGGTGATGGGCTGCATCGTCAACGGCCCGGGCGAATCCAAGCATGCCGATATCGGTATTTCGCTGCCCGGCACCGGCGAGACGCCGAGCGCGCCGGTCTTCATCGACGGCAAGAAGGCGGCCACGCTGAAAGGTCCGAGCATCGCCGCCGATTTCGAGAAGATGGTCGCCGACTATATCGAGCAGCGCTATGGCAGAAGCGGCCGGCAGGCTGCCGAATAACATGCGGACCCTGGGCAAGGCGGCGGCGTTCCTGCTTTGCCTTGCCGCTCCCGCCTTTGCCGCCGAACCGCCCGATGAGCGCAAGAGCCATGTCGAGCGCGTCTGCGCGCTGATCGAAACCCATGCCGTCCAGAACGGGTTGCCCAGGGATTTCTTCGCCCGGCTGATCTGGAAGGAAAGCCGTTTCGACGCCAATGCGGTCAGCCCGGCGGGCGCCGAAGGCATTGCGCAGTTCATGCCCGGCACGGCGGCGATGCGGGGCCTCAAGAATTCCTTCGACATGAATGAGGCCATTCCGGCGTCCGCCCGTTATCTCGCCGAGATGAAGGACGGCTTCGGCAATCTCGGGCTGGCGGCGGCGGCCTATAATTCCGGCGAGACGCGGGTGACACGCTGGCTGTCGTCCGGCGGCTTCCTGCCGCTGGAAACGGAGAACTACGTGCTCGACATCATGGGCGAGCCGGCTGACAATTTTTCAGACCGGACACATGCCGGCACGATCCGCCCGCTCGACCCGAAACTGCCGTTCAGCGAGGCCTGCAAGAACATGCCGGCGTCGTTCTCGGCGACCATCGCCATGGCGACGGTACATACCAAGCCCTGGGGCATCCAGGTCGCCGGCAATTTCCGCCGCCCCGCCGCGATCCGCCAGTGGCAACGAATCCAGGGACGGTTTTCCGCTTTGCTGAAGCCCTATGAGCCGGTGGTCAGCCGCGTTCGGTCCGGGCGCGGGCGGATGGGCGTCTATGCCGTCCGCATCGGCGCGGACAGCCGCCGGGATGCCGATACGATCTGCCAGAAGCTGCGCGGCGCCGGCGGCTCCTGCATCGTGCTGAGAAATCGATAGATTCGTCAGTGGCTTCTGCTGGCGACGAAGCTGGCGGCAGCCTTGAGCAGCAATGCGCGCTCGCCGAAGGGTTCGAGCAACTCGTGCGCCTGGGCCACAAGCCCGCCAAGCTGGCGTCTTGCCCAGTCCGCGCCATGCAGCGACACCAGTGTGGCCTTGCCGGCAGCGGCGTCCTTGCCGGTGGCCTTGCCCATCGTGCCGGCATCGGCGGTGACATCGAGCAGGTCGTCGGCAAGCTGGAAAGCAAGCCCGATGGCCTCGCCGAACGCTGTCAGCCGGTCACGGTCGGTCACCGATGCGCCTGCGACCAGCGCGCCGGCCTCGCACGCGAACCGGATCAGCGCGCCGGTCTTCATCGCCTGCAGGCGGATGATGCCGTCCTCGGTGGGCGTGTTCCTCTCGGCGTCGAGGTCCAGCGCCTGCCCGCCGACCATGCCGCCGGGGCCGGCGGCGCGCGCCAGGGCCAGCACGAGCGCTGCGCGGCGGTCGCCGGGCAGGGACGTTGCTTCGTCGGCGATGATATCGAAGGCATAGGTCAGAAGTCCGTCCCCGGCCAGGATCGCGGTGGCTTCGTCGAAGGCCTTGTGGACGGTGGGCTGGCCGCGTCTGAGATCGTCGTCGTCCATGGCTGGCAGATCGTCATGGATCAGCGAATAGCAGTGCAGGCATTCCAGCGCCGCAGCCACCCGCATCGCCGCATCGCTGTTGGCGTCGAACAGGGCGGCACTTTCCAACACCAAAAACGGCCGCAGCCGCTTGCCGCCATTCAGCACGCCATGTCGCATGGCGGCCAGCAGATGGTCGGGCCGCGCGATCTCGCCGGGACGGATGCGCTCGTCCAAAAGCCGCCGCAGCAGGCTCTCGACCTGGTCCGCGCGCGTTTGAAGTGCCGTTTCGAACACGATATCGATCTCTGTCGTCATGTTGGGACCGGTAACGAACAGACAGGCGTTGCGCAAGAAGCCAAGCGCCGTTATGCGGTTGGAGTGGATAGGCAAGGGCAGCGGCTTGGCGGAACCGACAGTAGAACCCGAATCCGAAGGACTCGACATGGCGGCGAGACGGCGGCGCGTTTCCCGATCCTCGCTATCCCTCTGGTTCAGGCGCGCTTTGATCGTCTTGGCGGTGCTGGTCGCAGCCCCCATCGCACTCACCATCCTGTATCTGCCGCCCTTCGTGCATCCCGTCTCGACGCTGATGCTCAAGGACCTTGCGACCTTCCAGGGCTATGACCGGCGCTGGGTGCCGATCGAGAATGTCGCGCCCGCCCTGGTCAATTCGGTCATCATGTCGGAGGACGGGCAGTTCTGCTTCCATCGCGGCATCGATCTTGGCGAACTCAAGGGCGTGATCGACGACGCGCTCGCCGGCGAATCGACACGCGGCGCCTCGACCATCCCGATGCAGACGGTCAAGAACCTCTATCTGTGGAACGGGCGGTCCTTCGTCCGCAAGGCGCTGGAGCTGCCGCTGGCCGTCTATTTCGACCTGATGATGCCCAAGAAGCGGCTGATGGAGATTTATCTCAACATCGCCGAATGGGGGCCGGGGATCTACGGCATCGAGGCGGCGTCGCAATATCATTTCGGCAAGCCGGCGAAAAACCTGACGCGCCGCCAGGCAGCGCTTCTGGCGGTCAGCCTGCCCAATCCAATCGAACGCAATGCCGGCAAGCCTGGACCCGGCCTGCAGCGGCTGGCGGGGCTGATCGAGCGTCGCGCTGGTGGGGCGGGCGACTATGTGGGCTGTGTAGGCACCGCCGGTTGAAACATCCCTGCCGTCCGCTAAAAAAAGCGCGGCGGCACTGGTCAAATCCGGGCAGGGCGTGTATAGCGACGCCACTTTCTCAGATTATGGCCTCGACAGCGGCCCTTTAGCGAGGGTTGTCGGGGCGTTTCGACTTTAGAGTGGAGTCTTTCCATGGCTGTTCCAAAACGCAAAACCTCCCCGTCCAAGCGCGGCATGCGCCGTTCGGCCGACGCGCTCAAGGCCCCGACCTATGTCGAGGACAAGAATTCGGGCGAAACCCGCCGTCCGCATCACATCGACCTGAAGACCGGCATGTATCGCGGTCGTCAGGTTCTGACGCCAAAGGAATAGTTTTTCCTAACCGTCTTGCGGAAGACCGGTCTCGCGACCGGTCTTTTTTGCGTTGTGCGGATGGTTGCGCGAGCCGTCAACTGCAGCGAAACTTTCCTTCTCCCGCAAGGGGAGAAGGCAGGGACGCTCCCCCCTACCCCTGCTTGTCCTGAAATGCATCGCCGGGCTTGCTTAGCGTTTGCAGCGAGGCGATGTCCTTGCCGGCGATGCTTCCCATCACCGAGCGAGCGAGTTCGAAGCCGGCGAGCCGGACATTCTCGTCGACGGCAAAAATCTGCGGCCGGAGCAGGTGTAGCAGTTTCGACGATTGTTTCGAGACGATATCGACATCCCTGCCGATTTCCAGCCCGGCATCTTCGGTGCCTGCCACCAGCGCGAAGGTCGATGAACCCGAGCCGGACACGAAACCGTCCGGCCGCAGTTCGCGTCGCATCATCTGAGCCGTCTTCTGCCTGACTTCCTGGATAGAATGGTCGAGTGTGACGCCGTTGATCGGAATTTCCGTCAGGCCGCATTCGGCAATCGCATCGGCGAAGCCGTCGCGCATGTGGTGGTAATAGCTCAAATTCGACGGCGGCGCCAAAAGGGCGAGCCTACGGCGGCCGAGTGACGCGAGCTTGCGCACCGCCTGCGCGGCATATTCGTAATTGTCGAAGTCGTGGCTGGCGTGGCTGATCCCCATATCGGTGCGGCCATGGGTGGCGAAGGGAAAGCCATGCTCGATCATGTAGCGCACGCGCTTGTCATCCGGCTCGGTGCGGGAAATGATGATGCCGTCGGCCGAGCCGGTCTCGACCACGTAGCGCACCGGTTCCAACGGGTCGTTGTTGCGCGAATAGGGCGTTACGATCAGGTGGTAGGACGTTTTGGCCAGCGCTTCGGAAATACCGTAGATGATGTCTGAGACGAAGCCGCCGACCTGCTCCTCCGTGTCTAGGATCAGGCTAATGACATTGGTCTTGCCGGTGCGCAGCCTGACGCCGGCGCGGTTGGGGCGGTAGCCGATCTGGCGGGCGATCATCTGCACGCGCTTGCGCGTCGCTGCGCCGATCTCTGGGGCATCCTTCAGCGCGCGCGACACGGTGGTCACGCCCAGGCCCGTCATGAACGCAATCGTCTTCAGCGTCGGCCGACCCTGATCGGGGCCTGCCTCCGTCTCGTCGACCGGTGTATCGGGAGTATGCTCGTCCATGTGAGGCCCGGTCAGCGCGTGGTGCGCATGCGGACATATCGCACCGGTTTCGATCTCATACAAGCATTAGTTGGCCTGCCTGTAACGTTTCAGAAATGAAGAACTTGGTCCAAGCGCTTCGCAGTTCGATCCAAAAGTGTCTCTGCGAGGCGATTGCGTTTCGCAGCGCAAGATATCTGGAAGCACCTGTTATTTCTCACGTTTTTGGTATGAAAGGCGTCAAATTGGCGGATTTTGTTGCACTGCGGTCGACCTCCTCTCGATGTTTGTTTAATTCGACATTCGAAAAAAGTGACGGAGGTGACTTGCCAGCCCGGAAAACCTCGCATACCCTTTCAATCTGTAACGTTTCAGATTTGGGAGGAATGATGATGCGTTTTAGCTTTTCAGTCGCGGCCTTGGCGGCATCGACCGCCGTATTCCTGGCCGCTCCGGCTTCTGCCACCGATCTCGAGGTCACTCATTGGTGGACATCGGGCGGTGAGGCCGCGGCGGTGGGTGAGTTGGCCAAGGCATTCGATGCCACTGGCAACAAATGGGTCGACGGCGCTATTGCCGGCTCGGGCGGCACCGCCCGCCCAATCATGATCAGCCGCATCACCGGCGGCGACCCGATGGGCGCTACACAGTTCAACCATGGCAGGCAGGCAGAGGAGCTGGTGGAGGCCGGCATGATGCGCGACCTGACCGATCTCGCGGCCAAGGAAAAATGGACCGAGATCGTCCAGCCCAAAAGCCTGCTCGACAGCTGCACCATCGACGGCAAGATTTACTGCGTGCCGGTCAACATTCACTCCTGGCAGTGGCTCTGGCTCTCCAACGAGGCGTTCGAGAAAGCCGGCGTGGCCGTTCCGAAGGATTGGAACGAACTCGTCGCCGCCGCACCGGCACTTGAGAAGGCGGGTATCGTCCCCTTGGCGGTCGGCGGGCAGCCCTGGCAAACATCAGGCGCGTTCGACGTTCTTCTGGCGGCCGTCGGCGGCAAGGATGCCTTCCTGAAGGTGTATAAGGACAAGGATGGCGAGTTCGCCGCCGGTCCGGAAATCGCCAAGGTCTTCAAGGCGGCCGACGATGCGCGCAAGATGGCCAAGGACACGAATGTGCAGGATTGGAACCAGGCGACCAACATGGTCATCTCCGGCAAGGCCGGCGGACAGATCATGGGCGATTGGGCACAAGGCGAATTCCAGGTAGCAGGCAAGGTCGCCGGCAAGGATTATTCGTGCCTGCCCGGCCTCGGCCTGAACCCGATGATCGCCACGGGCGGCGATGCGTTTTACTTCCCGCTTCTGAAGGACGAAGCAAAGGCCAAGGCGCAGGAAGCGCTGGCAACCACGCTGCTCGACCCCAAGACGCAGGTCGCCTTCAACCTCAAGAAAGGCTCGCTGCCGGTGCGCGGCGATGTCGACCTGAATGCGGCCAATGACTGCATGAAGAAAGGTCTCGACATCCTGGCCAAGGGCGACGTCATGCCCTGGACCGACCAGTTGCTTACCCAGGACACGCAAAAACAGAAGGAAGATCTCTTCTCCGAGTTCTTCGCCAATCAGGCCATGACGGTGGAAGACGCACAGAAGCGCTTTGCCGACATCGTAGCCTCCGCGGACTGATTTCCTCCCGCCGCGTCGCCCTGTCCGGTTCGCCGGGCAGGGCGGTCTCCCTCATTCGATCGCGACCATGCGCCCGCAGGCGCATGGTCGACGGCTTCAAGGTAAGGGCTGCCGGATGGCTACAGCACCGATCGGAAGGCCGAACCGCCTGTTTCGCAACCTGAACGCCAAAATCGCCGCGATCCCTATGATCGCGACGGCCCTGGTGATCTTCGTCGGCGGCACGGCATGGACGGTTCTCTACTCCTTCACCAATTCACGGCTTCTGCCCCGCTTCAACTTCGTCGGTATCGAGCAATACCAACGGCTGTGGGCTGCGCCGCGATGGCTGGTGGCTGTCGAGAATCTTGTGATCTACGGCGTTCTGTCGCTGGTCTTCTCGCTGCTGATCGGCTTCGTCATGGCGGCCCTTCTCGACCAGAAGATCCGCTTCGAAAACACCTTCCGCACCATTCTGCTCTATCCCTTCGCGCTGTCCTTCATCGTCACCGGCCTGATCTGGCAGTGGCTGCTCAATCCCGAATTCGGCATACAGAAGGTCGTTCGCGACCTTGGCTGGGAGAGCTTCAGCTTCGACCCGCTCTACGATTCCCGGATCGTCATCTATGGCATCCTCATCGCCGCGCTGTGGCAAGGCACGGGGCTCATCATGTGCCTGATGCTGGCTGGCCTGCGCGGCATCGACGAGGATATCTGGAAAGCCTCGCGCGTCGACGGTATTCCGGTCTGGAAGACCTATCTGTTCATCGTCATCCCGATGATGCGGCCCGTCTTCGTCACCACCCTGGTCATCATCGCCGCGGGCATCGTCAAAGTCTACGACCTCGTCGTCGCCCAGACCAGCGGCGGTCCCGGCATCGCGTCGGAAGTGCCGGCGAAATACGTCTACGACTACATGTTCTTCGCCCAGAATCTGGGGCAGGGCTTCGCCGCTTCCACCATGATGCTGCTCTCGGTCATCATCGTCGTCGTGCCATGGGCCTATCTCGAATTCGGAGGGCGCCGCCGTGGATGACCAGACCGCACTCGCCACCGTTCCGGCAGGCCGCGTCCTGTCCGGCCCGCAAGGCCCCAAGCCGCGCCATCCGGTTTCGCGCCGCAACATTTTCATCTACGGCACGCTGATCGTCGTCGCGCTCTACTATCTCCTGCCGCTCTATGTGATGGTGGTGACTTCGCTCAAAGGCATGCCGGAAATCCGCGCCGGCAACATCTTCGCGCCACCGATGGAAATCACCTTCGAGCCATGGGTGAAGGCATGGGCGACCGCCTGTACCGGCCTCAATTGCGACGGGCTTTCGCGCGGCTTCTGGAATTCGGTCCGGATCACCGTTCCATCGGTGTTCATCTCCATCGCGATTGCCTCGGTGAACGGCTATGCGCTTGCCAACTGGCGCTTCAAGGGCGCCGACACCTTCTTCATCATCCTCATCGTCGGCGCCTTCATTCCTTATCAGGTGATGATCTACCCAATCGTCATTATCCTGCGTGAAATCGGCCTCTATGGCAGCCTGGCAGGTCTCGTCGTGGTGCACTCCATCTTCGGCATGCCGATTTTGACGCTTCTGTTCCGCAACTATTTCACGTCCTTGCCGGAAGAGCTGTTCAAGGCTGCGCGCGTCGACGGCGCCGGCTTCTGGGGCATCTATTTCAGGATCATGCTGCCGATGTCGCTGCCGATCTTTGTCGTTGCGGTCATCCTCCAGGTCACTGGCATCTGGAACGACTTCCTGTTCGGCGTCGTCTTCACCCGGCCCGACACCTATCCGATGACGGTCCAGCTCAACAACATCGTCAATTCGGTGCAGGGGGTGAAGGAATACAATGTCAACATGGCCGCCACCATTCTGACCGGGCTGGTGCCGCTGTTCGTCTATTTCGTCTCCGGAAAACTCTTCGTGCGCGGCATCGCCGCCGGCGCGGTCAAGGGGTAGGGCCTCAGTTATGAACACCAGCGTATCGGTCAAAGACCTTTCTCTGTCTTTCGGCACCGTCTCGGTGCTGCAGGAAATGAACCTCGACATCGGCGACGGCGAATTCCTCGTCCTGCTGGGACCGTCCGGCTGCGGCAAGTCGACCCTGCTCAACTGCATCGCCGGGCTGATCGATGTCAGCAGCGGCCAGATTTTCATCAACGGCCGCAACGTGACCTGGGAGGAGCCGAAAGACCGCGGCATCGGCATGGTGTTCCAGTCCTATGCGCTCTACCCTCAGATGACGGTGGAGAAGAACCTGTCCTTCGGTCTGCGCGTTGCGGGCATGCCCAAGCCGCAGATTGCCGAACGCGTCACCCGCGCCTCCGAGATACTGCAGATAGGCCCGCTGCTGCAGCGCAAGCCGGCAGCTCTTTCGGGCGGGCAGCGCCAGCGCGTCGCGATAGGGCGGGCGCTGGTGCGCGATGCCGAGGTGTTTTTGTTCGACGAGCCGCTCTCCAACCTCGACGCCAAGCTGCGGTCGGAACTGCGGGTCGAGATCAAGCGGCTGCATCAGAAGCTCGGCAACACCATGATCTATGTCACCCACGACCAGATCGAGGCTATGACGCTGGCCGACCGCATCGCGGTGATGAAGGGCGGTGTCATCCAGCAACTCGACGGGCCGCAGCAAATCTACAACCGGCCGGTCAATCGCTTCGTCGCCGGCTTTCTCGGCTCTCCCGGCATGAACTTCCTGGAAGGCCAGTTGCAGCCTGGCGCGGACGGTCCCGATTTCGTCGCCAGGGATGTTCGCATACCGCTCAAAGGCTATGGGTTCGGCATCAAAGGCGCCTATACCGGCCCGGCGACTTTGGGCATCCGCCCCGAGCATATCGGCGTCAATACGGGCGCAGGCTGGCCGTTCTCCGCCACCGTGGAGGTCGAGGTCGTCGAGCCCATGGGCTCCGACACGCTAGTCTGGGCCCGGCTGGGCGGCCAGAACATCACCATGCTGGTGTCCTCCGAGCGTAGCCCTCGCGTCGGCGACCAGGTGACAATCGGCTTTGACCCGATGCGCGCCTCACTGTTCGATGGCGCCAATGGCGTCCGCCTCTGATCGATCTCTCAACTGAAACGGAACAAGACGATGACGGACTGGTCCTTCCAACTTTACAGCGCCCGTAATTTCCTGCCCTGGGACGGCATTCTGAAGACGATTGCCGCGGCGGGCTACACACAGGTCGAGGGCTATCGCGGCGTCTATGACGACCCCAAGGCCTTCCGCGCGCAACTCGACGCTGTTGGTTTGACGATGCCGAGCGGACATTTTGCCGTCGACATGCTGGAGGACCGCTTCGATGAAGCTGTCGACATCGCCTCGACCCTTGGGGTCAGGCTGATCGCCTGTCCTTATCTCGACCCCGCCGACCGTCCGACCGATGCGGAAGGGTACAGCGCCTTTGGCCGCCGACTAGGCGCAATCGGCGAAAAGGTGCGCGCGGCCGGTTTCGATTTCGCATGGCACAACCACGATTTCGAATTCGTGGCCCTGCCGGACGGATCGATCCCGCAGAAGCTGATCTTCGATGCCGCCCCGCAGCTTGGCTGGGAGATGGATGTGGCCTGGGTGATTCGCGGCGGTGCGGATCCGTTCGCCTGGATTGCCGACTATGCCGACCGCATCGTCGCCGTCCATGTCAAGGACATCGCGCCCGCTGGCGAGAACACGGATCAGGATGGCTGGTCGGATGTCGGCGACGGCACGGTCGACTGGCGCGGCTTGCTTTCAATCTTGAAGGCCAAGACGCCGGCCAAACTCTTCATCATGGAACACGACAACCCGTCCGACTACCGCCGCTTTGCGCAGCGGTCGATCGAGACCGTCAAGGCATTTTAGGAGCGCTTTCATGGCAAGGAAAAAACTCGGCGTCGGCGTCATCGGCTGCGGCAACATCTCGAAGGCTTATTTCGAGTTGGCGCCGCTGTTCAAGGGCATCGAAATGCGCGCCTGCGCCGACATCGACGCGGATGCCGCGAAGGCGCGCGCACAGGAATTCGGCCTGCGCGCCGAAAGCGTCGACGGCCTGTTGCGGGCCGACGACATCGACATCGTCGTCAATCTGACGGTGCCGGCAGCGCACTATCCGGTGTCGCGCCAGGTCCTCGACGCAGGCAAGCATCTCTATTCGGAAAAGCCCTTCGTGCTCGATGTCGAGGAGGGGCGCGACCTCGGCAAGCTCGCCGCCGGTAAGGGCCTGCGCATCGGCTCCGCTCCGGACACTTTCCTGGGCGGTGCGCACCAGCAGGCGCGGCATCTCGTCGATTCCGGCGCACTGGGCCGCATCACCAGCGGTTCCTGCACGGTGATGAACCACGGCATGGAGCATTGGCACCCCAATCCGGACTTCTTCTTCCTCAAGGGCGGCGGGCCGATCCTCGATCTGGGACCCTATTATCTCGCCAATCTGATCCAGCTCATCGGCCCGATCAGCAAGGTCGCAGCTCTTGCCACCATCCCCGCCAGGGAGCGCACCATCATCTCGAAGCCGCGCGCGGGCGAAAAAATCCCCGTCGAAACGCCGACGACGGTTCTAGCGCTGCTCGAATTCGCCAATGGCGCGGCGGTCAGCTTCAACGCCAGCTGGGACGTGTGGCATCACGGCCATGCGCCGATGGAGCTTTATGGCGAGCTCGGCTCGCTCCTTGTGCCGGATCCCAACTTCTTCGGCGGCGCGCTCGGCTACACCAAGGCAGACAAGCCGGTGAAGAAACTGCCGAAATGGGAGCATCCTTTCGGCGTGCCCAACCAGAAGCATTCCAACGGCATGATGGCCAATTACCGCACCGCCGGCCTCGCCGACATGGCGCTCGCCATCCTGGAGAACCGCCCGCACCGCTGCTCCTTCGAACTCGCCCTGCACGCGGTCGAAGCCATGACCGGCATTCTGAAGTCTGGCGAAACCGGAAAATTCGTCGCGATGAAAACGACCTGCGACCGCCCCGAGGCGCTGGGCGTGAGGGAGGCGAAGGCGATGATGGTGTGAGGGCTTTCCACATCATATAGAACGTCGTCGAACCTGCTAACCTAAAGGCCGACACACAGAAGCTTTGCTTTCTGTCGATCCTCGGGTAAGTCCTAAACATTATGGACGGGCCTGTGGCATGTCTTTCAGGCGAGCAGGTATTTGACGGTT
This sequence comes from Tianweitania sp. UT-5YL-CI-8, assembly GCF_030010215.1. Classification (GTDB taxonomy): domain Bacteria; phylum Pseudomonadota; class Alphaproteobacteria; order Rhizobiales; family Rhizobiaceae; genus Oryzicola. Next base: position 143,520 of record NZ_JASCRR010000009.1, on the reverse strand, counting down.
CTCAATGATAAAAATGTCGTTCAAAAAACGCCGTCTGATATTTATGCTCGGCGTTGTCCTTTGCTTTTTCGCACCCTTCATGGTCACCGATAACTCAATCGACCTACGGACGTCGGTTGAGGAGCCTCTCGACCCGCGCCCAGTCGAAGGCGATGTCATCTACACACAAGCTATCCGGTTGGACCGGGAGACACTCGACCTTTCGAGCCGACTATGCGTTTCACCGATGATCCTCGTACCTCCAGGCGGCAGCGACGGCGAGGTGCTTGTGCGACTTTCGTCAGGGAGCGAAACGCTGCTTGAAAAGAGGGTGAAGGGTTCAAGCCAAAAGCGAAATGGCTTTATACAGCTATGCCTGGATCAGAAGCCGGTTGCTGGTCTTGTGATGAGGGTGAAGGATATTGATCCCAAACCCAACAAGCCTTTCTCGATCAGGCTTTCGCGCGACGTGTCGTTTGGAAAGCTCGCTGGCGAAAAGGGAAATGCAGCCATGCAACTGCGCATCCAATATTGGATCAAACCTTTTCATGCCTTTTACGGCGCCTGGTCGGCTGTTTCTGTCGCCATCGCCGTCCTCGGTTTTGCTCTGTTCATGAGCTTCGGTTTCACTCGCCAGCACAAGGACAGCTGATATGGATCGTCGCTGGCTCGGTCTCCTGTTTTTGGCGGCATTCGTGAAATTCGGAATCCTGGGTACTTTGGTCGTGCCGCCATGGTCAAACACGGATGAAATCGGCCATTATTCCTATGTCATGGAGATCGCGCGCGGTAATTTTCTGCCTGAGCACGGTGTCGACAAGATGGATCGGATGGCCACGCTGAGCCAGTTTGGCGATCAAGGCGGCAGGATGAATTATATCCTGAGTCATCCACCGTTATACTACTATGCGCTTGCGCCATTCGGTTTCGTGTTCGACAAGATCAGCAGCGATCCAGTCTTCGTTCTCAAGGGTTTGCGGCTGGTCAACAGCCTTATAGGAGCACTGTCGATAGTGCTTCTCGCCCTCATGGCCCGATCATTAAATCTATCGTTGGCGGCTTCGCTTTTCTGCGCAGCCGTTGTTGGGATGACTCCCATGTTCGGTTCGTTGAGCGGAGGGTTATCGAACGACATTGCCGTTTTTGCTTTTTCGGCTGCAGGCGGTTGGTGCCTGGCAAGGCATTTGTCCCGCTTTGATTGGCGTTTCGAACTGGGCTGTTTTGCCTCGTTTATGGGAGCAACGCTGGCAAAGTCGACCACAATGCCGATTTTGCTCGGCATTGTTCTATTGCTTGCTTTGCTTCGGATAGTGCAGAAGCGCCTCTCCTGGCAATCGGCGGCGGTCCTAGTGAGTGCGACGTTGCCGCTTTTTGTCTGGCATCTGGTCAGCTATCTTCACTATGGAAGTTGGATACGGCTCGGTAGCTTGAAGACCGAGCGAACTCTGTCCGCTGCCGAACACAGCTTTCGCTCATTTCTTGGTGATGCGCCTGTCCTTGAGACAGTGATGTCCACTTTCTACGGCTTCATCTGGATCCGGACACAAACCATTCGAATCATCGAGCGTCCGGTTGGCGACTACCTTTCCTATTATGCCTATGGTCTTGCAGCCTTGCTGATAGTGGCGGGAGCGTTGCTTGCTTCAGATCGGCGGTTCATCTCTAAGAACATCTGGCTCTATTGCGCGACACTGACGATCAGCCTGCTGGCTTGCGTGGCGGCTTGGAGCGTTATGGCGGCGGGCTATCTATCAACCAGCCTTGTGGCAACCGCGCTGACGTTCCTGGGCGTCTATGCGCTGCTCAACGCTTACCGCCTTCTGCAAGACGGCGAAGCGCAAACGAAATTCATCATTGTCGCGTTTGCCGCCTTCTTTTGCCTGATCATGGTGTCGCTCTACAATTTTTATCAGGTCTATCTGATCCACGGCACGCCAAGGGCACTTCACGGACGCTACTTCTACAGCGTTGCACCCATGTTCCTCGTTGCCATCGCCGCGCTGATTGATGTGCGGCGGTTGCGATATGTGGTCTTTGCCAGCTTCTTTCTCGCCTTTCTCGCCTTCGAATCCTACTACTGGAATGTCTTTGCGAGCGGCATCTACCGTGAATTTATGATCCTGAATGGTGGATGAGGCGGATCTGAGAAGTAGGAAGATACGTCAAGATTGCGGTTCAGAAGCAGTTGGAAGCGATCAAGCACGGTGCGAAGCCACAGCCCCTTGCCGTCTAAAAGCGAAAAAAAACAAAGATAAAAGCGTTACCACCATCACCGGCACAATGGGCTCGCTGTAACGGGGCAACCCGTGCGACGTAAGCAGGTAAAGAAACATAATGCCTGCCGGCAGTAGTGTGAAAGCCAGAAGCCGTGCATTACGAGTGAGTGCCCCTACCGCGAGAGCGACAAATAAAGACGCACAAACAAAGGGAGCGACCCATACGGGTACAGTCCTTAGCCACATCATACTCCAATAAATGGGGGCAACCGCAGCGATATGATGCATGGGCTTGGCCTTGATCATATCTATCGCTTCCTTTTGCAGTATCGCTTGAGCCTCAGCCGTTGGGCTGGGCGCTCCTTTGGCCTTGAATTGTCGCGAAAGATGATCATGGCGCGCGCGCATTTTGCTGAGTAAGGCGACTGCCTTCTCGGGCGCGCCTGCTTTCTCGGCGGCTTTATCGGAAAGGCGGAAAGACGAGCTTCCCCGGTTGAGCGGTGCGGCCGGCCCATTCCCGCCATTGTCTGCATCTTTTCGACTGTAGCCGGTCACTGATCCGATAAACGGCTGCGCTGCTTTGTCTGTCCAGTAGTAAAATGCGGCTTTGTAGGTTTCTGGAGGCATTTCATTCAGCAGCGCCCTGTAGTAAAGGACGCGCCCGCCACGCAAAGCTATCGCGGGTTTGTCGAACACGACGTAGTTTCGGACAACCCAAGGTGTGATGATAACAAACATGGATATTAACGTCAGGCCCATTAGCAATGAGGCTCTAAGAAAGTTTTCTCTCTCAAGAAACATGAGAAGCCCGAGGCAAGGAACAAACACGAGAGAAGCGTATAGTGCGATAGCTTTTGTCAGTGCCAGTATACCTAGGCATACACCAAGCCCCAGTGCCGCCCACCACGTTCGATCTTTGATGAGAATGACTGCAAATGCCAGGCAGCCCATAAGAATGGCGCTCGCCGCAAGGTCTGTGTTTAGAATGTTTGTTTGCCATGGCGCATAGAAAAACGTTGCGGCCACGAAAGCCATCGCAGCAAGCCCGAACCATCGACGGTCGGTCATTGCGGTTGCCGCAATAAGCGTAGAAAAAAGCAGGATGGCCGCCCAGACAAGATTCGAGGCTTTCACCCAGACAATTGCAGGTTTGTTATTCGTAAGAGCAGGGTCCGCATCCGCGATGTTCGGGAATGTCAAATTAAGCCATCCCGCCAGCGCGAACACCGGAACAGGCTCCCGCATCATTGTTGGTCTCAATCCTGCGCGATCTTCAGAGAAAAGACCGCGACTGCTTAAATTATAAGCCATGTAATAATTATTGAGGCCGTCGTTTTTTATCTCCGATATGTTTGTCTGGAGAAAACTATACGCCAAAGTAAGGATAACGATTAGCGCTGCAAATAGCCAAAAAAGTGGTGCAGGTGTTTTCGGCTTCATCTTCGCTCCGAATATATGTTCAACGCCACCCTACATGGCTTGCAGCGGAAGGAGTGCTGCATCGCAGCAGAAAGGTCAATCGCAAGATAGAAGTCGGGAGGCCCTCTGAGCGAACTCAGCGGACTGATTCAGAACCGAAGAATCAATCCGGAAAACCGATGCGTCGGAATGGTTATCTAGCTATGCCGATGCCATTAACGGCCAAGTTAAGGGCATGACTTTACGCCTTTCGCCCACACCCCAAGGAGATGGGGATCATCAAATATCCGGAGTAGACCCGAAGTCACAGGTAGCATTTCTATCTGTATAGCTTTTGTAGTCGGTAAACACGTTAGCGTAACTGAAATGTTCCGGCTAAGGTGAATGATTTTATCCTCATTTCCCGCGATTATATTCACTTGCCTCTCAGCTTGCTGACCATCCATCCACACTGCTACTTGCATAAAGGGCTGATTTAGAGCCAGCTGCAATCTTATTTTGGAATGCGGTTCCATCACCCAAAAATTTGTACTCTCCGTACGCCGGCTGGATTTGCGAAAGCCGCGCTTTACGAAGAATGCTGGCGAAAGCGGCTGCACGGAAAGTTTCTTAAACCCATCTGAAATCAAACTTGCGGGGATGAGGCTCGGCCCGCCCGCTGCAAAATAAATGTGCTGATTGTGCCTTGCGTATAGGAACGGATCGAAAAGAACCGCCGCCATGAGGGTGAAAGACACAAAGATAGCAGATATTTTTGTCCAGCGGGGGAGCCAATAAAACGCGGTAAGGCACCCTATTATCCCGACCTCCAGTGCCCCGATCGTATAGCGACCCTGTGTGCCAAGACGGCTATGAAGCTCCCAATTGTTAACGTTCCAATTTATCCAGACGATGTAAAAAAAGAATGTCGTTGATATAAGTATAAATGGAATAGAGGATTGAATATTTCTCTTAAAAAGTAGGTATGATAGTGATATCAAAAGGCCTGTTATCATAACTACGAAAATTAATGCTGCCGATGATGCTGGATCGGCGTCGCTATACAAAAAGCCTCTACCTAGGATTCCGACGGTTGATTTTGTTGAGCCTGTTAAAACACTATAGCCGATATCAAAGAAGCTTCGCTCAATTTCGGCGGGGCCGTTGTTAAATTTGTCATGTTTAATGCCATAAATTTGGGCGTACGTTGGGTTCGGTGTACCGAACTGGGCTATGGCTGATCCATAATATAGACTGGCTGCTGCGGTAAGAAGAATGCATATGGCCGCCGCAGTCCAGAAATGGGGGCCTTTCGCAGATTTGAGAAAATCTCTTGGTTTGGTGAAAAAGCAGAAGAGGAGAGCCAGCGACAACGGGACAGCCGCAACGGCCAACGTTAGCTTGGTCAATGCGCTAAGAGCAGCCAATGCTAAGAAATAGGCCAAGGCTCGAGAATCTTTTTCCAGAAGGGCCTTTATGCCGGACAGAAAAAGGAAGGGCCAAATTGCCAGTATGAGCGCGTCATTGCTCACCGCGCCTGCCACGAACATTCGCGATGGAATAAATGTTGTGAGAAGTGCGCCACCCACTGCTGCAGCGCCATTTAGGTACCCGCGTTGCACGAGGTATTTCAAAATAGCATAAATGCCTACCAGATAGATGGCGTATAAAAATAATAGTGAATTTCTAACAATAGGAATGCCTTTTGACTCAAATTGAGAATCGAAAGCTCTCATAGAGCTTAAATTTTTAGGAAAATCCTTATCTAGGTTGAATGCGCCAATGGTAGCTGCTACGAGATAATAGTATGCCGGTGGGTGGCGCAGGTGATTAACTGCGTCTCCGCTCGTGAATATTTTGGATCTATTGAAGAGGGGATTGAAATTTTGTTGATAAATACCATATCCATATGCGAAATGATGGCGCTCATCAGGGGCTTTTGTAGATGGCGTTAGTGCGCTGTAGCCGAAGGTAATTGCGCAAGAGACAAATAACACGGCGAAAATCGCGAGCTTCCAGAAGCTATTCAACCCAGATGTCTGCATCGCCGTGTCCTAATGAATTTTATATCGTACTTATAGGTGGAAAAGGCCGGCTCGCTGACTAACAGAGGGCCTTAGTCAGGTAGGAAAGATAACTGGACCCTCACATCACGTTAGTCCCATATTGATCGAAGAGTGCCGATAGAGGGGTATAGGCATGACATGTTCGTTCGGGAACACACGATGTTCGTCTACTTTCCGGCACGGGTACTCGGTGTGTCAACGGGGAGGCGCGCTGAGTTTTCGGTCGGTGCAGTTCGTATAGGCTGAAATGCCGATCTCTTCCCTTGCGCCTCTCCTTCCCTTCCATTATACGCCGTCGTGGGCCACTCCTCCCCAACGAGGAGCCAACTATCTGGAAGGATAGACCACGATGACGGCATCCGTCGCAAAGCCCGGACTGCGTCCGGCAAACCCCAATTTTTCATCAGGTCCCTGTGCCAAGCGTCCCGGCTGGTCGCTCGAAGCGCTTGCCGATGCGGCACTCGGTCGGTCGCACCGCGCCAAGATCGGCAAGAGCAAGCTCGAAGAGGCGATTGCGCTAACGCGTGAGGTGCTGCAGGTGCCGGCCGATTACCGCATCGGCATCGTGCCCGCCTCCGACACGGGTGCGGTCGAGATGGCCCTTTGGTCGCTGCTCGGTGCGCGTGGCGTCGACATGGTGTCGTGGGAGAGCTTCGGCGCCGGCTGGGTGACCGATGTGGTCAAGCAGCTCAAGCTCACGGATGTGCGCACCTTCGATGCGCCGTATGGCCAATTGCCTGACCTTGCCAAGGTGGATTTCGACCGCGACGTGGTCTTCACCTGGAACGGCACGACCTCCGGCGTGCGGGTGCCGAATGGCGATTTCATCCCCGCCGACCGCGAGGGCCTGACCATTTGCGACGCCACCTCCGCCGCGTTCGCGCAGCGTCTCGACTTCGCCAAGCTCGATGTCGTCACCTTCTCCTGGCAGAAGGTTCTGGGCGGCGAGGGCGCGCATGGCATGCTGATCCTCAGCCCGCGCGCGGTCGCGCGGCTCGAAAGCTACAAGCCGGCCTGGCCGCTGCCGAAGATTTTCCGCCTCACCTCGGGCGGCAAGCTGATCGAAGGCATCTTCAAGGGCGAGACCATCAACACCCCGTCCATGCTGTGCGTCGAAGACTATATCGACGCGCTGAACTGGGCGAAGTCGGTCGGCGGTCTCGACGGGCTGGTGGCCCGCGCCGACGCCAACTTCGCCGCGCTCGACGCGTTCGCGCAGACATCGGCCTGGCTCGAAAACCTCGCCGTCGATCCGGCGACGCGCTCCAACACCTCGGTCTGCTTCTCGATCGTCGATCCGGAAGTCGCAGCCCTCGACAAGGACGGCCAGGCCGCCTTTGCCAAGGGAATCGTGTCGGCGCTGGAAAAGGAAGGCGTCGCCTATGACATCGGCGCCTATCGCGACGCGCCGTCCGGCCTGCGCATCTGGGCGGGCGCGACCGTCGAGACCTCCGACCTCCAGGCGTTGACCGCATGGCTCGACTGGGCGTTCGCCCAGCAGAAGGCCATGCTCAAGGCCGCTGCTTAGCTTCAGCGTTCGTTTTTTTCGCAACACCCCCATCCGACCTCGCTCCGCTCGCCACCTTCTCCCACAAGGGGAGAAGGACAAGCGCCCTCCCTTCTACCCTTGTGGGAGAGGGTGTCGCCGAAGGCGACGGAGGAGGGGTCAGCAACCTGACAGGATAAAAAATGCCTCGCGTACTCGTTTCCGACAAACTCTCCACCACCGCCGTCCAGATATTCAAGGATCGCGGGGTCGAGGTCGACTACCTGCCCGATCTCGGCAAGGACAAGGAAAAGCTGCTCGAAATCATCGGCCAGTATGACGGCCTCGCCATCCGCTCGGCCACCAAGGTGACCGAGAAGCTGATCGCCGCTGCGACCAATCTCAAGGTCATCGGCCGCGCCGGCATCGGCGTCGACAATGTCGATATCCCGGCCGCCTCCCGCCGCGGCATCATCGTCATGAACACGCCCTTCGGCAATTCCATCACCACCGCCGAGCACGCCATCGCGCTGATGTTCGCGGTCGCGCGCCAGATACCTGAGGCCAGCGCCTCCACCCATGCCGGCAAGTGGGAGAAGAACCGCTTCATGGGCGTGGAGATCACCGGCAAGACGCTCGGCGTCATCGGCTGCGGCAATATCGGCTCCATCGTCGCGACGCGCGGCGTCGGCCTCAAGATGCATGTCGTCGCCTTCGACCCGTTCCTGTCGGAAAGCCGCGCCGCCGAGCTGGGCGTTGAAAAGGTCGAGCTGGACGAGCTCTTCGCCCGCGCCGACTTCATCACGCTGCACACGCCGCTGACCGACAAGACGCGCAACATCATCAATGCCGATGCCATAGCCAAGATGAAGACCGGCGTGCGCATCATCAACTGCGCGCGCGGCGGTCTTCTGGTGGAGGCCGACCTCATCGCCGGGCTGAAAAGCGGCAAGGTGGCCGGCGCCGGCATCGACGTGTTCGAGGTCGAGCCGGCCGAGCAGAACGAGCTGTTCGGCATGGACAATGTCGTCTGTACGCCGCATCTGGGTGCGTCCACTTCTGAGGCGCAGGAGAATGTCGCGTTGCAGGTCGCCGAGCAGATGGCGGATTATCTGGTCAAGGGCGCCGTCTCCAACGCCATCAACATGCCGTCGATCACGGCCGAGGAAGCGCCACGGCTCAAGCCTTTCGTCAAGCTTGCCGAAGTGCTCGGCGCCTTCGTCGGTCAGGTCACCGAGGATCCGATCAAGGAAGTCGAGATCCTGTTCGACGGCTCGACCGCGACGATGAACACCCGCGCCTTGATCAGCGCGGCCCTGGCCGGTCTGATCCGCCCGCAGGTGTCGGATGTCAACATGGTCTCGGCGCCGATCATGGCCAAGGAGCGCGGCGTCATCCTGTCGGAAATCCGCCGCGACAAGTCGGGCGTGTTCGACGGCTACATCAAGCTGACGGTGAAGACCGAGAAGCAGACCCGGGCGATTGCCGGCACCTGTTTTTCCGATCTCAAGCCGCGCTTCATCCAGATCAAGGGCATCAACATGGATGCCGAAGTCGGCCGCCACATGCTCTACACCACCAATGGCGACGTGCCGGGCATCATCGGCCTGCTGGGCGGCATATTGGGCAAGCACAAGGTCAACATCGCCAACTTCCAGCTCGGCCGCGACCGTCCGGGTGGCAATGCCATCGCCATGCTCTATCTCGACGAGCGCATTCCGGAGGCGGTGCTGGAAGAACTACGCGCGCAGCCATCGATCGATTCGGCCAAGCCGCTGCAGTTCGACGTCGCCGAGGCCTGATCGGCGCGGCCGGCATAGAAACAAAGGCGCGGAGTTTCATCCGCGCCTTTTTGTTTCTCCGACCTAAAGACCGTGATAAATTCATCGGAGACCCTATCCAGAGGATGCGATGCCGAGTTCCGCAAAGACAAGTCTGACACTTGATCCGACGACTACCGACAGGGTCGAGAAACTTGCGTCGTCACGCCATCGTTCGCCACAGGTCCTCATGCGCGAGGCCATCGAGCAATATGTCGAGCGCGAAGAAATGCGGGACGCTTTTCATCAGCAAGGTCGCGATGCGTGGAACGAGTATCAGGCGACGGGGCTTCATCTGACAGGCGAGGAAGCTGATCAATGGCTCGCACGCCTGGAAGCGGATGAGGACATCGATGTCCCGCAATGCCACAACTGATATGGACGTCGAACGCTCTCTCGGATGTTGCGCGGCTAAGTCGTTTTTTGAAAAGAAAGAGCAGCCGGGCGGCCTCGCGTGCGGTATTCGCGATCAGGACAGGCGTCCAGCTGCTGGAGAGCCATCCTGAGGCTGGAAGACCAGCTGGCATATTGCCTGCAGAATTTCGGGAGTGGCCGATAGAGTTCGGCTCAGGTGCCTACATTGTCCTTTACAGGTTCGACGGTATTGCCGTGGTTCTGCTCGCCGTCCGTCATAGTCGTGAAGCCGGTTACTAAGCCCTACCGCGCCAGTTTCCGGCCGCCATATTCCGCAAAACCGATGCCGGCCAGGATCATCACCAGCGACACCGCGTGGTAGACGTGAAACTCCTCGCCGATGACGGTGACGGCCAGCAGCGCGCCCCAGAGCGGCAGGAGGTTGATGAACAACCCGGCGCGGTTCGAGCCGATCAGCTCCACCGCGCGGATGTAGAAAGCCTGGCCGAGCAGCGACGGAAACAGCACGATGAAGCCGATGATCAGCCAGCCCAGCGGGTCGGGCAGGATGGTGGCGCCAGCCGCCACCTCCAAGGCGAGAAATGGCAGCGCGGTCAGGGACGCGCCGAGGCACAGCATGATCATCAGGCTGGTCCAGTGGATTATGGGTTTGGTGCGCAGGGCCGCGGTGTAAATGCCATAGGCGATGATCGCCACCAGCATCAGCGCATCGCCGAAATTAATGTTGAGGGTGATCAGGTTCACCAAGTCGCCGCGCAGCGCGATGACGACGACCCCGATGAAGGACAAGAGAAAGCCAATGGCCTGCTCGATCCGGATGCGGCTGCCGAACAGCAAGAAGCTTGCCGCAAAAACGAAGAGCGGCATGCCGCCCTGCAGGATGCTGGAGTTGATCGCCGTGGTGTAGATCAGCGCATAATACAGCGCGATGCTGAAGACGGTGAAACCGAGCCCGCCGAGAAAGAGCAGATAGTACAAGCGTGGGCGGATGACTGCCCAGTCGGTGGCGACTTGACGTCTGTTCAACAAAAAAAGCGCTGCTGTGACAGCGGCCCAGCGAAGAGTGACGAGAACCATGGGCGAGACGTGGCCCACCGCCAATTTGCCGGCAATCGAATTGCCCGCCCAGAACAATGTCGTCAGCGCCAGCAGTGCATAGGCAGTTCTGTTCATTCGATGCCCTCAGGTCCAGGCGGCACCTATCCGCCCGGGCTTGAGGAAGTAAAGGTCCCAAAAGCGGGAAATTGTTGTGCCTCCGGGGCCTTGAAGGTGCAAAGAAAGGTCGCGCAATGGGATTCTTGACGCTATAGAGGCCTGTCTTTTTGAACCGTTCGCGGCTCGCCCGCGAAGCCTGAAGGGAAGAAACTATGGCCAATGTGGTGGTCGTCGGCTCGCAGTGGGGCGACGAAGGCAAGGGCAAGATCGTCGATTGGCTGTCGGAACGCGCGGATGTCGTCGTTCGTTTCCAGGGCGGGCATAATGCCGGCCATACTCTGGTGGTCGACGGCAAGGTCTATAAGCTCTCCCTGCTTCCCTCCGGCGTCGTGCGCGAAGGCAAGCTGTCGGTCATTGGCAATGGTGTGGTCTTCGATCCGCATGCTTTTGTGGCCGAGGTTGCCAAGCTCAAGGAACAAGGCGTCTCCGTCACGCCCGACCGCCTGAAAATAGCCGAAAACACCTCGCTTATACTGTCGCTGCACCGTGAACTGGATGGTTTCCGCGAGGACGCCGCCTCCAATTCCGGAACGAAGATTGGAACGACCCGACGCGGCATCGGCCCTGCCTATGAGGACAAGGTCGGACGCCGTGCGATCCGGGTAATGGATTTGGCGGATTTGGAAACGCTCCCTCTCAAGATCGACCGGATGCTGACGCACCACAATGCGGTGCGTCGCGGCCTCGGCCATCCCGAGGTCGAGCATTCGGCGATCATGACCGAACTCACTTCCGTCGCCGACCAGATCCTGCCCTACATGGATCGGGTTTGGAAAATCCTCGACGACAAGCGCCGCGCGGGCGAACGCATCCTGTTCGAAGGTGCGCAGGGCACGCTGCTCGACATCGACCACGGCACCTATCCTTTCGTGACCTCGTCCAATACGGTTGCCGGCCAGGCAGCTCCAGGCTCGGGCGTCGGTCCCGGCGCCATCGGCTACGTGCTCGGCATCACCAAGGCGTACACGACGCGCGTCGGCGAGGGGCCTTTCCCGACCGAGCAGGACAACGAGGTCGGCGAGTTTCTGGGCACGCGCGGCCGCGAGTTCGGCACCGTCACCGGGCGTAAGCGACGCTGCGGCTGGTTCGACGCGGTGCTGGTGCGCCAGGCAGTTGCCGTCAACGGCATCAACGGCATCGCGCTGACCAAGCTCGACGTGCTGGACGGTCTCGACGAAATCAAGGTCTGCACCGGTTACAAACTCGACGGCGAGCTGATCGACTATCTGCCGGCCAGCCAGGGCGCTCAGGCGCGTGTCGAGCCTATCTACGAGACCCTGGAAGGTTGGAAGGGCACGACGGCCGGCGCACGCAGCTGGAACGACCTTCCCGCGCAGGCCGTTAAATATGTAAGATATATCGAAGAGCTTATCGGCGCGCCGGTGGCGCTTCTTTCCACCAGTCCTGAACGTGACGACACGATACTTGTGACCGATCCGTTTCAAGACTAGTTTTGGCCATATCCGGCGATGACGCGGCCAATGGCGGGGGCGCGCGCCGGGATGAGAGAGTAGAGAATGGCAGATTTCGTAGCGGTCCTGAAAAAGGCGCTGGATGGACTTGGCGAGACGACGCCCGAGACGCGCGCGCGCGTCTATGACAAGGCACGGACGACCATAGCCAACAAGCTGGCGGCGATCACGCCGCCGCCGCCGGCCGCCGTCGCCCAAAGGCAGACGCAGTCGCTCGAGGATGCCATCGCCACGGTCGAAGCAGGTTACGCGAAGCCTATCCCGGCCCCTACGCCCGAGCCGGACGATCCGCTTGCGGAACTCGAAAGCATCTTTTCATCCATCGACCGCAACCGGACCCAGCCGGCCCAGCCAAAGCCTATCGAAAAGGCTGCCCCACCTCCTGTGGTGCCCGCGCCGCCGCCCGTCGTCGCCGAGCGCAAGCCGGATGTTCCGCCGGCATCATCAGCCAAGCCTGCGGGGCCAGCGCCATCGCCAGTGGCGGAAACGCCGCGCATTGTTCCCGTTCCAGAGGTTCAGAAACCGGCACCGGCTCCCGCCAAAGAAACGCCCCTACCAGAGCCGGTCGTTGCCGATGTGCCAGAATCACCGGTTGCGACACCCATTGCGCCAAAACCCGCGCCAAAGCCGGCTGCGGTGGTCACACCTCAGGAAGAGCACGATCTCGACGAATTCCTGTCCCTGCCGCCGCGGGATTCCGGGCAACGTCCCGTCCTCGCCGGCGACGACAGCGACCTGCACGCGGATGCGGACGATGAGAGGCAGTCGGCGGACAATTACGACTATACCGACGAAGACCATGTCGAGAAAAAGCGCGGCGGTGCCCGGCTTCTGATTGCGGCCGTAGTCCTCGTCGCACTCGGCGGCGCAGGTTACGGCGCGTGGCTTAACCGTGACGCAATCGCCGCGCTGATACCGCAGGGCGGAACCGAAACGGCGGATCAGGCTCCCGCGCAGCCCAAGACGCCCGCTCAGCCGGCTGCGGCGCCTGCCCAGGCCGAAACCCCGCCTGCTGCTGCACCGGCGACTACGCCTCCGGCTAGCGAGCAGGCCGCCGCGCCCGCCCAGGACGCCGAGCCGGGCAAATTCACCCAGCGTCTCAATGCCGATGGAAGCGAAGTCGATGCGGGTCCGGCCTCCGGCGAGAACGGAGTCGGCGAAGGCACCTCTGTCGCGGCGTTGACGCAGGCGCCACCTGCGGCTCCGATTGCGCCCGCCGCTCCGGAAGCTGCGCAGCCCGCCCAGGCGGAGACGCCGCCCCCGGCTGCTTCCGCCGATCAGTCGCTCTCAGTCGCTCAGAAGGCCATCTTCTACGAGGAGCGCACCAATGTCGCGCAGGGCTCGGCGCAGCCGGGCAATGTCGTCTGGAGCGTGGTGCAGGAATCGCCCGGCGGCGACCTGCCGCCAGAGCCTGCGATCCGTGCCGAGGCGACCATTCCGGGCAAGGACGTGCAACTGCGCATGACCATCCGCCGCAACACCGACCAGACCTTGCCGGCCAGCCACATCATCGAGATGATCTTCCTGACGCCGGATGGTTTCGAAGGCGGCGGCATCGAGAACATCCTGCGCGTGGCTATGAAGAGCTCCGAACAGGACGCCGGCAACGCGTTGCTCGGCATTCCCGCCAAGATCGCCGACGGCTTCTTCCTCGTCGCTCTCAACGACACCAAGGCCGAGACCGACGCGAACCTGACGCTGATGCGCCGGCAGAGCTGGATCGATATCCCGGTGGTCTACAAATCCGGCCGCCGCGCCTTGTTCACGCTCGAAAAGGGCGTGCCCGGGGAGCGGATTTTCGAAGAAGCAATGCGCGCCTGGCAGACGGCAAGCGCGGGCTGATTTTTCCGCTTACGATCTGGCGCGGTAAAACTTCTTAACCGATAAGGCCCCCTCATCCGGCCCTTCGGGCCACCTTCTCCCCGCTGGGAGAAGGGATGGGTGCGGCGATGACCGCTCTCCTCTCCCCAGCGGGGAGAGGGTGGCCGAGCGAAGCGGAGGCCGGGTGAGGGGGAACATTATATGCGATTGTTTTGCTGCAAGCGGGACGGGAGATGCATCCTTGATGCTCACCCATATCCAGTGTTGGCGGTTTCGCCAGCCGCGATGAATAACCCCTTCGCCCCGTTTACGGGGAGAAGGTCCCGGCAGGGGGATGAGGGGCTGCGTAGGCGTTTGAAATTTAAGTTGGGTAATTTCTAGAACTACCGGAATTCAGCCAAGGCAATCCCTCGCGACCGATAAACTCGTTCCAGGCCTCGATCGCTTCTTTGTTCTCAAGCTTCCAGCGCCGTTCTTTTTCGGCCTTGATCGTCTGTCGCAGGTCTGAGGAAGCCACCTGAGAGACATCGAAACCAAGCTCCCTTGCTTCGTTCAGCAGGTCTGAATGGCTCGACTTACTTGCTGCGCGTTGAAGTCCGGGCATGGCCTGATCTCCTTGGTAGAACCTCAATCTAGAGCGTTTCCTGTTTAGATTGAAGCCTTTCTGTTTCGCCGATGGCGAGGCGATCCGCAAGGAAGGCGGCCCAGTCCCGATGTGGTGCATCGGGCAGGCGGGCTGACACGGCGGGCGCCCGCCAGCGTGAAACCCTCCGGCAGAACGATTCAATCCAAGCAGGAAACGCTCTAGGCGCAGGCCGTTGAGCGGGCAAGCTCAGCCTTCCAGCTCCTCGCGCAGCATCTCCAGTTCGAGCCATTCCTCTTCCATCTTGGCCAATGTCGCGCGCTCCTTGTCGAGTGCGGCTATCGCCTTCTGGAAGCCGGTCGGGTCGCGCTGGTAAAAGGCGGGATCGGCGATCTGGTCTTCCATCCGCGCCATCGAGGCCTGTACCGCTTCCATCTGTCGGGGGAGGTTTTCGAGCGCGAATTTCTGCTTGAAGGACAGCTTCTTCGTCGCAGCCTTCGGAGCGGACGTCTCGTTCTTCGCAGGCTGCGGCTCGCCATTCGCCATCCTGGCGCGCTGGGCCTTGCGGTCGTCCAGCTTGGTGCCGCCGCGTTGTGCCAGCATGTCGGCGTAACCGCCGGCATATTCGGTCCAGCGGCCTTCGCCCTCCGGCGCGATCACGCTGGTGACGGTACGGTCGAGGAAATCGCGGTCGTGGCTGACCAGGATGACGGTACCGGCAAAGCCGGCGACCAGTTCCTGCAGAAGCTCCAGCGTTTCCATGTCGAGATCGTTGGTCGGCTCGTCCAGCACCAGAAGGTTGGCGGGACGGGCCAGCAGCCGCGCCAGGATCAGCCGCGCGCGCTCGCCCCCGGACAATTCGCGCACCGGCGTGCGTGCCTGTTCGGGCCGAAACAGGAAGTCCTTCATGTAGGAGACGACATGGCGCTGTTCGCCATTGATGACGAGGTTCTCACCACGCCCGTCGGTGAGATATTGGGCCAGCGTCTCCTGCGGATCGACCGCTTCGCGCTTCTGGTCGAGCGTGGCGATGTCGAGATTGACGCCGAGCCGCACCGAGCCGGCATCGGGCTTCAACTGGCCGATGAGCATCTTGAGTAGGGTGGTCTTGCCCGCACCGTTCGGTCCGACGAGACCGACGCGGTCGCCGCGCTGGATGCGGGTGGAGAACCCCTTGACCACGGTCAGTTCGCCGAAACTCTTGTCGATGCTCTTGGCCTCGATCACCAGCTTGCCGGATTCCGTCGATTCGCTCGCCACCATCTGGGCGACGCCTTCCGCGCCGCGATGGCTCTTGTGCTGCTGGCGCATCGTCTGCAACTCGCCGAGCCGGCGCATGTTGCGCTTGCGCCGCGCGGTGACACCGTAGCGCAGCCAATGCTCCTCGCGCACGATCTGGCGGCCGAGCTTATGCTGTTCGCGCTCTTCCTCCTCCAGAACCGTGTCGCGCCATTCCTCGAAATGGCCGAAACCCCGGTCGAGCCGCTTGGTCTGGCCACGGTCGAGCCAGACGGTCGAGCGGCTGACGCGTTCGAGGAAACGCCGGTCGTGCGAGATCAGGATCAGCGCGGAGGACGAGCGGGCGAGTTCCTCTTCCAGCCATTCGATGACCTGAAGGTCGAGATGGTTGGTCGGTTCGTCGAGCAGCAGGATGTCGGGTTCCGGCGCCATGACGCGGGCCAAGGCTGCGCGGCGGGCCTCGCCGCCCGACAGTCCCTGCGGTTCCTCGTCGCCGGTGAGACCCAGATGTTCCATCAGATAGGCGGCGCGGTAGGGGTCGTCGGCAGGTCCCAGGCCGGCCTCGACATAGGCCCGCACATTCGCGAACCCTTCCAGATCAGGGGCTTGCGGCAGGTAGCGTATCGTGGCGGAAGGCTGGCGGAACACCTCGCCGTCCTGCGGTTCGACCATGCCGGCGGCGATCTTGAGCAAAGTGGACTTGCCCGAACCGTTGCGGCCGACCAGCGCGATCTTGTCGCCGGCCGAGGCCGACAGGGACGCGCCGTCCAAGAGCGGCGTGCCGCCGAATGTCAGCTTGATCCCGTCGAGATTGAGAAGGGGAGGCGCCATGTCAAAAACCTGCTTGCGGAAATGGATGGGCTAAAAGCAATGCACGGCCCTGATTCAGGGCGATTTGGAGGGTGCCGCGCACCGTATTTGACAGAGTTAAAGAGGTCCCGAAGGGCACTTCGACCCCTTCAAGAGGCCATTTGGCACCCTTCACCGTGAGGTTCGACAGGGCCGAAAAGGCCAGCACGGAGAAGACCGTTCCGTCGGCGTAGTCGAAGCGCGTCGTCCGGCCCGCGAGCAGCGGGGTGCCTTCCTGCGCCCCGCTGGTCAGCACAGTCGGCGTGCCGTCGTCGGCGAGCCGCATGGCGAGCGTCATGTGTAGAAAGGCATGGTCGCTGCGCGGCCCGCCGAAAGCACCGGCGAGGACGAGTTCGGTGGCGCCGCGCTGGAGCGCTGCGGATACCGCCAGCTCGCCGTCGGTCTGGTCTTTTTCGACCGGGAAAGTTTCGCGCGGGACGTCGAGCAACTGAGGTGCCAGCCCGTCTGGAACGGAGTCGAAATCGCCCAGCCATAGCTCCGGCACGACGCCCAGCGTTTCGGCATGGCGCATTCCGGCGTCGGCCGCGACGATGCGGGCGCCGGCAAGCAGGGCGTCGAGGCGCGGGGTGCGGACGAGGTCGCCGCCGAGGAGGACGATGAAACGGCTCATGGCGTGGCCTTATCAGGGCAGCCGCGCAAACGGAAGGCCGGGATGGGTTGCTCAGCCGGCATAAAGAAGGCTTGCGCCATCCCACAATGCGCCCTATGTCACCGATAGCTCTAACGGGGTGCCGGTCGCTTATGCGCACGGCTGAGAGGCAAAGGGGGAACCCGGCCAACCCGCTGAACCTGATCCGGTTGATACCGGCGGAGGGATTAGACGTTCTGGCAACACGACGCCTCATTCCCTTTCAAATTCGATGAAGGAAGTGCCGATGCGCTCGTTGTTTCTGCCGCTTGTTTCCGCAACCATGCTGCTTGCAGGACCTGCCTTGGCGCAGGACAAGCTGACCGTCTACACCTATGAAAGCTTCACCGCCGAATGGGGGCCGGGACCGCAGGTCAAGAAGGCCTTCGAAGCCGAGTGCAGCTGCGCGGTCGACTTCGTTTCGGTGGCCGATGGTGTCGCGCTGCTCAGCCGCCTCAAGCTGGAGGGCGCGTCGACCAAGGCCGACATCGTGCTCGGGCTCGACACGAACCTTTCGGCGGAAGCCAAGGCCACCGGGCTGTTTGCGCCGCACGGCAAGGCAAGCGCTCCGGTCGAGATCCCCGGCGGCTGGAACGACGATACGTTCCTGCCCTATGATTACGGCTACTTCGCCGTCGTCTACGATACCGAAACGCTGAAAACCCCTCCCAAAAGCCTGAAAGAACTGGTCGAGGGCGATGCCACGCAGAAGATCGTCATCCAGGACCCGCGCACCTCGACGCCCGGTCTCGGCCTCGTCTTGTGGGTCAAGGCGGTCTATGGCGACAAGGCCGGCGATGCCTGGGCCAAGCTGAAGGACCGCGTGCTGACGGTCACTCCGGGTTGGAGCGAGGCCTATGGCCTGTTCACCAAGGGCGAGGCGCCGATGGTGCTGTCCTACACGACCTCGCCCGCCTACCATATGATCGCGGAAAACAGCGAAAAGTATCAGGCGGCGAGTTTCGAGGAAGGTCATTACCTGCAGGTCGAGGTCGCCGGCATCACCACCACAGGCGCCAAAAACCCGCTCGCGGCTGAATTCATGGACTTCATGCTGAGCCCGAAATTTCAGGATATCATTCCCGAGACCAACTGGATGCTGCCCGCGGCTGCCACCGACAAGCCGCTTAACCCGGCGTTTGACAAGCTCGTGAAGCCGAGCAAGCCGCTGCTCATTCTTTCGGAAGATGTCGCGGCCAACCGCAAGGCCTGGGTGGACGAGTGGCTGGCGGTGATGAGCCGGTAGGGCTCATCGGTTGAGTGTCTGATTTGCACCCCCCTCTGTCCTGCCGGACATCTCCCCCTCAAGGGGGGAGATCAGCAGTTACTGCGCTGGTGCGTCCTCAATGTTTGCGAAGCGTTGCGGTCAGAGCGATTTCCCCCCTTGAGGGGGAGATGTCCGGCAGGACAGAGGGGGGTGTAGTACATCTAGGCAGGGTTAGATTTGGGGGCAGGCCTCATGCTTAGCTCCCGCCTCCTCCCCGGTATTATCGCCCTCTCCTTCATCGCGCTGCTGATCGGCGGGGCGTTTGTCGGGCTGGGCGTGGAAGCGACCAAGGACCCCACCGGGGCGCTTGCTGCATTCGACAGCTATCTCTTCCGCATCGCGCGTTTCACGCTGTGGCAGGCTGTGCTGTCGACCATGCTGTCCATCCTTCCCGCCATCGCGGTTGCTCGCGCCCTGTCGCGGCATCCCAGTTTCTTCGGGCGAGGGCTGATCCTGAAGCTGTTCGCCGTCCCGCTGGCGCTGCCGGCAATCGTCGCAGCACTCGGAATCCTCGCTCTATTCGGTCGCGCCGGCTATTTCGCCGGTATCGCATCGACCGTCACAGGATCGCCGTGGACCGGCATTTACGGCCTGTCCGGTATTCTGGTGGCGCACGTCTTTTTCAACCTGCCGCTTGCGACGCGGCTGTTTTTGGAAGCGCTGCAGACGGTCCCCGCCGATCAATGGCGGCTGGCGAGCCAGCTTGGCATGGGTGCGCGGTCGACCTTCCGGCTGGTCGAATGGCCGGTGCTGCGCGCCGCCATTCCGGGCATTGCCGGACTGGTGTTCATGCTGTGCGTCACCTCCTTCACCATCGTTCTGGTGCTGGGCGGCGGCCCGCGCGCAACGACCATCGAGGTGGCGATCTACCAGGCGCTGCGGTTTGATTTCGACCCCGCGCGCGCCGTCGCCCTGACCGCGACGCAAATTGCCCTGACCGTGGTCATGATAGCAATGTTGTCACGTCTCGGCGCCGACACGACCGGCGATGCGAACCTGTCCGTCGCGCGCAAGGGCTATGTCAGCGTCCCGCCTGGCGAGCGGGTAGCCAACATGCTGATCATCGCGCTGGCGCTGTGTTTCGTCGCGGCACCGCTTGCTGCAATCGTGCTGGCGGGGCTGCAGGCCGATCTCGCGCGGCTTTTCAGTGAGGCGACCGTCTGGCGGGCCACACGCACCAGCATCGTGCTTGCCGTCTCTTCCGCTATGCTTGCCGCGGTCCTGGCGCTGGCGCTGGTTGTTGCCCGGCGTACGCTCGAACTGGCCAGGCCGCGCGGAACCCGGCTCCCCTTGCTCGAACGGATGACCGATAGCGGCGTCGGTTTCGTGCTGGTGGTGCCGCCCATCGTCATCGGCGCCGGCTGGTTCATCCTGTTGCGCACCACCGTCGATGTGTTCACGGTAGCGCCTGTCATGGTGGTGACGGTGAACGCGGTGATGGCCATGCCGTTCGCGCTGCGGGCACTGCGCCCGGCCTATGACACGGCGAGCGAGCGGCACGAGCGGCTCTGCGCGCAACTCGGCATTGCGGGCTGGAACAGGCTGCGGCTGGTCGATTGGCCGGTGCTGCGACGACCGCTGGCCACCGCCTTCGCCTTTGCCGTGGCGCTGTCTTTGGGCGACCTCGGCGTTATCGCGCTGTTCGGCAGCGATGCGGTGCAGACGCTGCCCTATCTGCTGCTGTCTCGCATGGGCAGCTACCGCACGGAAGATGCCGCGGGCCTTGCACTGATGCTCGGCCTGCTGTGCCTTATGCTTATCATGGCAGCGGATTGGCTGGGCCGGGAGACGTCTCATGAGCGATGATACAGCTTCCGGCGTTGTGCTGGACAAAGTCGTTTTCAGCTATGGCGAGGCGGAGATGCTGTTCGATGTCGCTGTGGCGGCAGGCAGGATTACCGCTGTGATGGGTCCGAGCGGTTCGGGCAAATCCACCTTGCTCAATCTGGTCGCCGGTTTCGAGCGTCCCTTGTCGGGCCGTATCCTCATCGGCGGCGCCGATGTGACGGGCGAGCCGCCGGCCAAGCGGCCGGTGTCGATGGTTTTTCAGGAAAACAATCTGTTTGGGCATCTCAGCGTCGCCGACAATGTCGGCCTGGGGCGCTCGCCGGGACTTCGGCTGACCGCTTCCGACCGCGAGGCGGTGGCAGAGACGTTGCAGCGCACTGGTCTAGAAGGCAAGGACAAGCGCCTGCCGCGCGAGCTTTCGGGCGGAGAACGCCAGCGTGTCGCGCTGGCGCGCGTGCTGGTGCGCGACAGGCCGGTTTTGCTGTTGGACGAGCCGTTTGCCTCGCTGGGGCCGGCGCTGCGCGACGAGATGCTCGACCTCGTGGCCGATCTGCAGCAGGAACGCGGCATGACGGTGCTGTTCGTCACGCACCAGCCCGAGGATGCGCGGCGGATTGGGCATGCCATGGTCTTCATCGAGGATGGCGGGGTTTCAGCATCGGGTGCGATGGACGATTTCTTCTCGAACAGCGCGCCGGCGGCATTCCAGCGGTATATAGGCGGTCAAGCGAATAACGCCCGTTCACGTTGAATTGCCCGCAAGGCGACATAATTTACAGCCAAAGCGATTTGCGGGGCCGGTGTCTGTTCTTGCACCTTAGGGGTGAGTGTGGCTAGGTCCGAACGGACGAAGGCGATTCAAACGCGGAATCAATCGCCTGCAACAATGAGGACGAGATCCTGCTGAATCGCCGCTTCTTGACGGATAGGCCGCTGTCCAGGCGCCCGCGGATGGGAAGGCTGCTTGTCGCTGTGGCGCTGGCAGCGCTCGTTGCTGGCTGCAATACGATCAACCAGGCCGATCTCAAGGAATCCGGCTTTCAGCCGTCGAACAACCCGGTTACCGTTGACAGCGTGTCGCGCAACGACAAGCTGGCCGAACTGGCCCGGAACCAGCATCCGCGCATCCTGGCCACCTATGGCGGGGAATATTCCGATCCGAAGCTCGAACGGATGGTCGCCAAGGTCGTCGGTAATTTGACCGCCACCAGCGCCAATCCGAACCAGACCTACCGGATCACCATCCTGAATTCGCCCAACGTCAACGCGTTCGCGCTGCCGGGCGGCTATCTCTATGTCACGCGCGGCCTTCTGGCGCTCGCCAACGACTCGGCCGAGCTTGCCGCCGTCATCGCGCATGAAATGGGCCACGTCACCGCCAATCACGGTATCCAGCGGCAGCAGAAGGAAGCCGAGGAGGTGCTGGCCACCCGCGTCGTGACCGACGTGCTGGGCGACAGCCCGACCGCGCGCGCTTCGCTCATTCGCGGCAAATTGCGGCTTGCACAGTTCTCGCGCAATCAGGAACTCGAAGCGGACGTTGTCGGCATCAAGGCGAGCGGCCAGGCAGGCTTCGACCCCTATGCCGCCGCGCGTTTCCTGCAATCCATGGCGTCCTACAGCGACTTCCGCTCGGTCACCGGCGCCACCGATGCAAGCCTCGACTTCCTCGCCAGCCACCCCAACGCGCCGCAGCGCATCGAACTGGCGCAGCGCCATGCCCGCCAGTTCGGCGAGCCGGGCATCGGCACGCGCGACCGCGACGCCTATCTCGCCGGCATTGACGGCCTTTTGTTCGGCGACACGCCGGAAGAAGGCTATGTGCGCGGCGAGACCTTCCTGCATCCAAAGCTCGGCATCACCTTCTCGGTGCCGCAGGGCTTCATCATCGACAACACCGCCGCCGCCGTCACCGCGACCGGCCCCGGCGACATGGCGATCCGCTTCGACGGCGTCACCATCAACCAGACGATGTCGCTGGCTGACTATATCCGCAGCGGCTGGGTGGCGGGGCTGGATCCGGCGAGCGTGCAGGCCACCACCATCAACGGCAACGAGGCCGCCACGGCGCGCGCGGCGGCCGAGGGCTGGCAGTTCGACATCACGGTGATCCGTTCAGGCGGCCAGATCTACCGCTTGCTGACGGCGGCACCGGTGGGCAGCAACTCGCTGGATGCCGTGGCGCGCTCGGTCGCATCGAGCTTCAAGACATTGTCGGCTGCCGAAAAAGCGGCCCTGAAGCCGCTTCGCGTGCGCATCGTGACCGTCCAGCCCGGCCAGACGATGGGGTCGCTCTCCGCCGGCATGGTGGGCGTGGACCGCAAGCTCGACCTGTTCCGTGTGCTGAACGCGTTGACGCCGGGCGCAACCGTTTCGCCCGGCGACAAGGTGAAGATAATCACGGATAAATAATCAGGCGTTGTGCGCAGCCAGGGCCGGGCTTTGACGGATCAGCGCAAGCTTGAGCTTTTCCATGGCGCGGCTTTCGATCTGGCGGACACGTTCTTTCGAAATCCCGAGCATTTCGCCCAGCGATTCCAGCGTGGCGCCGTCTTCGCTCAGCCGACGGCGTTCGATGATCCGCAATTCGCGGTCGTTCAAGACGCCGAGCGCCGTGCGCAGCCATGTGCTGCGCCGCTGCATGTCGATCGTGTCCTGCACCGCCTCATCGGGCTGGCGTTCCTCGGACACCAGGAAATCCATGCGTTCCGAAGAACCGCTGTCGTCGGTGATCGGCGCATCGAGCGAAGTGTCGGGATTGGAGAGGCGGGAATCCATCGTCGCGACATCGCTTTCCGACACGCCAAGCGAAATTGAAATCTCCTTGTAGATCGCCGACCGCTCCATCAGGCTGTCTGCGCCGCTGAGCCTGGCTCGCAACCGCCGCAGGTTGAAGAAAAGCGCCTTCTGGGCTGAACTCGTGCCGCCGCGAACGATCGACCAGTTGCGCAGGACATAATCCTGCATCGACGCACGAATCCACCAGGTGGCGTAGGTTGAAAACCGCACTTCGCGATCCGGCTCGAACCGGGCCGCGGCTTCGAGAAGTCCGACATGGCCTTCCTGGATCAGGTCGCTGAGGGGAAGTCCGTAATTGCGGAACTTGGTCGCCATGGAAATGACCAGCCGCATATGGGCGACTGTCATGCGATGCAGGGCGTCGTGGTCGTCGCGCTCTTTCCAGCTTACCGCCAGAAGCCGCTCTTCCTCGCGTTCAAGATAGGGCGCCGACATTGCCGCCCGCATCATCATCCGCCCTGCGTCCTGCGTTCTGGCTGTGGCCACCATTGTCCCGCTCCACTGCGCCGAAGCCACCGCGCCGAAGGTTCTGTGGCGGGCAGGCTGCGATTGCCTTTAAAAAAGACAGAACGCCACGGGTGACAAAATGTTCCGGCGCCCTATGGCCAAAACGCAAGAACCCGGCCGAAGCCGGGTTCTTGTCTCATCGGTGGAGAGTTGGAAAGGCTCAGGCAGCCTCTTCCTGCTCGGCATCGTCGGCTTCGACTTCAACCTCGGCGTCGGCATTGTCCGCCTTGACGCCGCGCTTCGGACCCTTGTTGAGATTGGTCTCGATGAGGCGGACGGCTTCGGTCTCCGACATACGGTTGACGGCTGCGATCTCGCGCGCCATGCGGTCGAGGGCGGCTTCATAAAGCTGACGCTCGGAATAGGACTGTTCCGGCTGGTTGTCGGCGCGGTAGAGGTCGCGAACGACTTCCGAGATCGAGATCAGGTCGCCGGAATTGATCTTCGCATCATATTCCTGCGCGCGGCGCGACCACATCGTGCGCTTGACGCGGGCACGGCCCTGAACGACCCTCAGCGCACGCTCGACATAATCCTCTTCCGAAAGCTTGCGCATGCCGATGGAGGTCGCCTTGGCGACCGGCACCTTCAGGCGCATCTTGTCTTTCTGAAAATCGATGACGAACAATTCAAGCTTGTGTCCCGCCACCTCCTGCTCGTCGATGGACACGATCTGGCCAACGCCGTGCGCTGGATAGACGATGAATTCGCCGGTTTTAAAGCCGTGACGACCGGGAGATACTTTCTTCTGCGGGATCGTGGTGGTTGCCATACGCCCTGAACTCCTTCTGTGGCGCCGGTCTTTACAAAGACCGGTATAAAACCGCCAGCCTTCCGGGAGGAAGGCCGTCGCCGCGAAACGACCGATCGCGAACCGGGGGAGAGAAACGGACAAGGCGCGCAAAGCGTTATGCCGTCCCAGAATCCTCTGGTTCGGGTGGATGTGTCACCTTTCAGTGAAAAAGGCTCAGCGCCATGATCGACGTCGTGTCAGCGGCATGTTGATGTGGTGTTTAACACAAAAACTGCCCAGAATCAAGAATTTGCTGCATACGCGAAGCGCGCCTCCCGTCAAGCGGGTTGCGATCACAAACGATGAAATTCGTTCTCCGGCTTCGGGCTTGCCGCCGGTTAGTCGCCCGTGCCGGGCTCCGCGGAGAAGTACTGGTCGAATTTGCCCTCGACGCCATCGAATTCCTTGGCTTCGGGAAGCTCTTCTTTCTTGGTCGTCAGGTTCGGCCACTGCTCGGAATAATCGGCGTTGATTTTCAGCCACTTGTCGAGGCCGGGCTCGGTGTCGGGCCGAATGGCGTCGGCGGGGCATTCCGGTTCGCAGACGCCGCAATCGATGCATTCGTCGGGATGGATGACGAGCATATTCTCGCCTTCATAAAAACAGTCGACCGGGCACACTTCCACGCAGTCGGTGTACTTGCACTTGATGCAGTTGTCGGTGACGACATAGGTCATGAAAGCGGCTCCCGGGGGTCCGGTCTTCTGTGGTCTTGTGGGTGGAGGTAGACCCTTTGCAAAGGCGTTGCAAGATCACGCATTGCGCCGAACCGCCCTGCGACGAAAAGCCATTCGGCTCAAAAGGGTTGCAGGGAAATCGACGTCTTTACAGGTCGCGCAGGCGGTCTGTGGCGCGGCGTTCCTTCTTGGTCGGGCGACCGGCGCCGGCTTCGCGGATCGGCAGAATGGCGGTCAGCGGATCGGGCTTGGCGCTTTCCTGCGGCGGCGAGATATCCTCGTACAGCGTGCGCGCCTCCTCAGCGGGGCCGCGACGGATGCCAGGCTGAAGAATCCGATAGACCAGAACCCGGCGGTCGAGCGTGATGGTCAGCACGTCGGCAGGCTTGACCGGCTCGGCCGGCAGGGTGGTTTTCTCGCCATTGATCCTGACGCGGCCGGCCTGCACCAGCTTTGCGGCAAGCGAACGCGACTTCACCGCGCGCGAGAAGAACAGCCATTTGTCGATGCGCTGTCTTCCCTCGGCGGCCAAGGCGCTTCTACTTCTTCAACTGGTCGCGCAGAGCGGCGAGCTTGGCGAAAGGCGAATCCGGATCGACGCGCACGGGACGCTCCTCGCGCGGCTTCGGCTGGAAGTTCGGCTTGCCGCCCTGGTGCGGGCCTTTGGGCTGGTGCTTGCGGCCGTTGTCGTTCTGCGGACGACCATCGCGGCGCTCGCCCTTGGGTGCATCACTGCCGACGACGTTGGGCTTGTTGCCACTATTGCCGGCAAAGGGCGGCTTGCCGCCGCCGGGCTTGCGCTCATGCTGCGGCTTGCCTCGGCGAGGCTGACCGTCACGCTGACCTTCACGATTGCCATCCTTCTGGCCCTCGCGCGGGGCGCCGTGCTGGTCGCGACGATTCTGGTGGCGGGGGCGCTGTTCGAAGCGGCCCTGACGCCAGATCAGGATCGGCTTGGGCTCTTCGACGGGTTCGGCCGGCGCGGTCGCGGCAGTTGCGGCCGGGGCAGCGTCTTCAGCCGTCGCAGGCGCGGCATCGTCTGCGACCACTGGTTCAGCTTGTTCGCCTGGAGCGGCAGCTTCCGGCTCTGCGACGGTGGCAGCTTCCGGCTCGGCAGCCACATCGACCGCCGGCTCCTCGGCAGCAATCTCGGTCACGGCGTCTTCGGCAGGCGCTTCGCTTGAAGGCTCTTCGGCAGACGCTTCCTCTGCAATTTCGACAGGCGCTTCATCCGCAACCGAAACCTCGGCAGCGGTTTCCGCCGGCTGCTCGGCGGCGGCGTCCGGCGTCACATCTGCCGTATCGACCGCTTCCGGCTCCGGCGCAATCGCAGCGGCAGAGGCTGCCTTGGCTTCGGCAGCTTTTTCGGCAGCCTTCCGAAGGGCCGCTTCCGCGGCCTCGCGGGCGGCCGTCTCGATGGCTTCGATGCGGCCCTTCACCTCCATGGCGGGCTTGGGGTCGCCACGATAGCCGAGACCCTTGAGGATTTCCTCCATGTCGTCGGAGGTCGCGCCGAGGATCGACATCATCGGCGGGGTGACGATAAAAGTGCCGCCATCATAAGCACCGTCCGGACGCGTCCCGGTGCCAGGCTTCCAGGCAACGGCGGGGCGGATCAGGTCTGCGAGGCGCTCAAGGATGTCGACGCGCACGGCGCGGCGGCCGAGATTGCGGTAGCCGGCGAGCTTGTAGAAATTCTTGTCGAAGGTCGGGTCGATCACCACCGAGGTGCGGCCGGAAGCCAGCGCGTTGATGACATCGCCGAAGCCGGCATTGTCCTTGCCGTCGTTCTTGAGCGCCCAGAGCAGCGTCAAGAGACCGGCGGGCGCCGGCTTGATCAGCGCTGGGATGAAGATGTGATAGGCGCCGAAACGCACGCCGAGCCGGCGCAGGGCGGCGCGGCCTTCCTGATCGAGCGACTTGACCTCTTCGGCGATGTCGCGGCGGTTGATGAGGCCGTAATTCTCTACCAGCCGGAAGGCAATGCCGCGTCCGATGCCGGACAGCTGGTCGGCGTTCTTCAAATCGTTGAGCGGCTTCAGCAGCGTCTCGATCTGGAAATTCACGAAACGGTCGACGCGTGCAGCCACCTTGTCGCGCGAAGGTCCGGTCAGTTGCTCGTCGGCCAAAAGCACGGCACGGGGACGCAGCGTGTCCTCGCCATCGACCAGGGTTGCAATGGGAGCGCCGATCCAGCGCACGACGCCATCGGAGCCGAGCGCGATGTCGCCATTGGGCGACGCCGAGAAGCGTTCCGCGCGCGCCTCGAATTCGGCTGCCAGCGCTTTTTGCGCAGCTGTTTTGACGGCTTTCGCGTCTTCTCCGCCAGCACTCTGATCGGCTGTAAAGCGGAAGCCCTGCAATTCCCCGACATGATGGCCTTCAACGACGACGGATCCGGACGGGCTGATTTCTGCTTCAAGCATGGTGTTTTCTCTAAGGCGGCGCATGAGGACGGAAGTCCTGCGGTCTACGAAGCGTTTCGTCAACCTTTCATGCAGGGCATCGGACAATCTGTCTTCGATATCGCGCGTTTTTTCCTGCCAATGTGCCGGATCGGCAAGCCAGCCGGGGCGGTTGGATACAAATGTCCAGGTTCGGATCTGTGCGATGCGATGGGAGAGCGTGTCGATATCGCCCTCCATAGAATCGGCGCGGCGCACCTGTTCGGCCATGTAGTTTTCGTCGACATGGCCGCGTCGGGCGAGATCGTCGTAGATCGAGGCGATGAGATCGGCGTGCTGCGCGGGCGCGATGCGGCGATAGTCGGGAAGTATGCAGGCTTCCCAAAGCAGCGCGACACGCTCGCGCCCCGTCGCCAGGGCGCGGATTGCCGGGTCCTTGCCGAGCGTGTCGAGCGCCTGGGCATCGACCGCGGGCAAAGCGCGGGTCAGTCCCTCGACGGGGGCAGGGGTTTCGATGGAGCGCTGCAGCGCGTCGAGGCTTGTGAAATCGAACTTGGCGGTGCGCCATTGCAGCACCTTCACCGGGTCGAAAGCATGTCCTTCGATGCGCTCCACCAGTTCATCCTCGAACGGATCGACGCGGCCGGTGACGCCGAACGTGCCGTCGCGCAGATGGCGGCCGGCGCGGCCGGCAATCTGACCCAGTTCGGCTGCCGTCAACTGGCGGTACTGGAAGCCGTCGAATTTACGGTTCTGGGCGAAGGCGACGTGGTCGACATCGAGATTGAGGCCCATGCCGATGGCGTCGGTGGCGATGAGGTAATCGACATCGCCGGACTGGTACAACGCCACCTGCGCGTTGCGCGTGCGCGGGCTGAGCGCGCCAAGAACGACGGCTGCGCCACCTTGCTGGCGGCGGATCAGTTCTGCGATGGCATAGACCTCGCCGGCCGAGAACGCGACGATGGCCGTGCGCCGCGGCAGCCGCGTCAGCTTCTTGGAGCCTGCATAGGCAAGGTGCGAGAGACGCGGGCGGGTGACTACCGAAATGCCGCGCAGCAGCTTTTCCAGAATGCCGCGCATAGTGGAGGCGCCCAAAAGCAGCGTCTCCTGGCGGCCGCGCAGATGCAGGATGCGATCGGTGAAGATGTGACCGCGCTCGAGATCGTTGGCGAGCTGCACCTCATCGATGGCGACGAAGGCCGCGTCGGTCTCACGCGGCATCGCCTCGACGGTGCAAACGGAATAGCGCGCGCCGCGCGGCAGGATCTTTTCCTCGCCAGTGACCAGCGACACCTTGTGCGCGCCGACCTTTTCGCACAGGCGGGTGTAGACCTCGCGTGCCAACAGCCTGAGCGGCAGGCCGATGATGCCGCTTTCATGCGCCACCATACGCTCGATGGCCAGATGCGTCTTACCGGTGTTGGTAGGCCCCAGCACGGCGGTGACATCGCGACCGGAAAGGATGAGGGGGTCGTTCGGCTTGGGATGGACATTCATCGTCGAATTACAGTCCTTGTCGCCGGAATCTCCGGAGAGCGGGCGCCGGCCACCCGACACATAGGATTTTGAAGGGCGGAGTGAAAGGACAATGTTGTGGAATTTCGATTGGAACGAGTCTCGAACGAATCAGCGACAAACCAGCTACTGCCGGTTTTGCCGATCAGATTGTCACAACATATAGATCGTGGGCGCGCTGAGGCACTAGATGATGAATCTGCGCCTTTGTTGGAGGCCGGCGTGCCGGTCTGGGCGAGTCAAGGGCTGTCAGGCGTTTGTCGCACCATGTCGCGGGTCTGGCCTAAATCATTGAAGCCAAACAGTTTTGTTTTTGGCCTCATCGCAAGTTTGGCGACGCGCGTCTTGTGTGACTTGGATCTGAAAGTCACCGCATTCGGCAAAAGCAGTCTTATCGCCGCGGTTCCGAGATTCTTGCTTCGTTCACGGCTCAGATATGCGGTTTTCAACATTTTATCCACCGGATTTCCACAATTGTCCGGAGGGTTTTTCAACAGAACCTAACTGGCGCATTCCCGTCGTTTCATCCTCAAACATGTAATGCGTATCGTTACTTCATCAATAAAACATCAGGTTCAAAATGCGTCCGACTGCAAAATAAAATTCGAAAATTTTCAGATGTTTTTGGCTATTGCCTAATATCCTGGGTCGTGCGTTATATCCGTTACTGAGTCTGTTCGGGCGAGTCGCAGGGGTTGGTGCGTCTTCAAGGTATGTCCGGGTCCAGACGAGCCAACGCCTCATGGTGCAGCCAGTCCGTACGGTTCAGCATCAGAGAGGGAAATATTCATGCAGAAACGTCTTTTTGCCGAGTTCCTCGGCACATTCTGGCTCGTCTTCGGCGGTTGCGGCAGCGCGGTTCTCGCCGCCGCATTTCCCGATGTGGGCATCGGCCTGCTCGGCGTCTCGTTTGCCTTCGGCCTGACCGTGCTGACGATGGCCTATGCCGTCGGCGGCATTTCGGGCGGACATTTCAATCCGGCGGTTTCCGTCGGGCTGTTCGTAGCCGGCCGCCTTGAGGGCAAGGCCCTGTTGCCTTACATCGTCGTGCAGGTCATCGGCGCCATCGTCGCCTCGGCTCTGCTCTACGTGGTGGCCAGCGGAAAAGCCGATTTCTCGCTGTCGGGCGGCTTTGCCTCCAACGGCTATGGCGAGCATTCGCCGGGCGGCTACTCGCTGACAGCCGCGCTGGTGATCGAGGTGGTGCTGACCTTCATGTTCATTATGATCATTCTGGGCGCCACGCATGGCCGGGTTCCCGTCGGTTTTGCGCCCATTGCCATCGGGCTTGCGCTGACGCTGATCCACCTGATCTCGATTCCGGTGACCAACACGTCGGTCAACCCGGCCCGCTCGACCGGCCCGGCGCTGTTTGTCGGCGGTTGGGCGCTGCAGCAACTCTGGCTGTTCTGGTTGGCCCCCATCGTGGGCGCCATCATCGCCGGTGTCACGCACAAGGCGCTGCTTGAAGACTGAACGGCTTGACAATTTGAGACGAAAACGGCGCCGAAAGGCGCCGTTTTCAATACAGGAAACGCTCTAAAATCGATCAGGCGAAATACTGACCGCCATTGGCTGAGATGGTCGAGCCGGTGATGAAACCAGCATCGTCGGAGGCCAGGAACACGACGCAGCGGGCTATTTCGTCAGCTTCGCCGAGCCGACCGACCGGAATCTGCGCGATGATGGATTCGCGCACTTTCTCCGGCACGGCCATGACCATGTCGGTGCCGATATAGCCGGGGCAGATGGCGTTGACGGTGATGCCGGCACGCGCACCTTCCTGGGCGAGCGCCTTGGTGAAGCCAAGATCGCCGGCCTTGGCGGCGGAGTAGTTGACCTGCCCCAACTGGCCCTTCTGGCCGTTGATCGAGGAGATGGTGATGACGCGCCCGAATTTGCGCTCGCGCATACCGCCCCAAAGCGGATGAGTCATGTTGAACACGCCGCTGAGATTGGTATCGATGACCTCGCGCCATTGCTGCGGCGTCATCTTGTGGAACAGCGTGTCGCGGGTGATGCCGGCATTGTTGACCAGCACGGAGACGGGGCCGAGATCGGCTTCCACCTGGGCGATACCGGTGGCGCAGGCCTCATATTCGGCAACGGACCATTTATAGACGGGGATGCCGGTCTCGTCCTTGAACTTCTGCGCGGCTTCGTCATTGCCGGCATAGTTGGCGGCGACCGTATAGCCGGCATTCTTGAGAGCAACCGAGATGGCCGCTCCGATGCCGCGTGTTCCACCGGTGACGAGTGCTGTTTTTGTCATTGTTGTTTGTCCTCCCGTAAAGAGGTGAATGGTGAATGGAAAAATGGTGAACGGTCAATAAGGGACGGCGACATTCGCTGCGGTGAAGGGCGAATGGTATATCAAGAACGGCGACGGTCACTTGCCAAGGGCGAAACCATCCAGTTTAGACCATTCACCATTCACCATTCACCATTCACCATTCACCATTCACCATTCACCATTCACCATTCACTGTTCTCAGATCGCTTCCACGCACATTGCCACGCCCATGCCGCCGCCGATGCACAAAGTGGCGAGGCCCTTCTTGCCGCCGCGGCGGCGCAGTTCATGGACGAGCGTGTTGAAGACGCGCGCGCCCGATGCGCCGATCGGATGGCCGATGGCGATGGCGCCGCCATTGACGTTGACGATATCGGGGTTCCAGCCCATGTCCTTGTTCACGGCACAGGCCTGGGCGGCGAAGGCCTCGTTGGCTTCGACCAGGTCGAGATCGGCGACCGACCAGCCGGCCTTTTCCAACGCCTTGCGCGATGCCGGGATCGGGCCGGTGCCCATGATCTGCGGGTCGACGCCGGCGGTGGCCCAAGACACGATGCGCACCAGCGGGGTCAGGCCGCGCCGTGCCGCTTCGGATTCCGTCATCAGGACAACGGCGGCCGCGCCGTCATTGATGCCTGAGGCGTTGCCTGCGGTGACAGTGCCTTCCTTGTCGAAAGCCGGCTTCAGCTTGGATACCGTGTCGATGGTGGTCCCATGGCGGATATACTCGTCCTGGTCGACGACGGTGTCGCCCTTCCGGCCCTTGATGGTGACCGGAGCGATCTCGTCGGCGAACTTGCCGGCCTTCTGGGCCGCTTCGGCCTTGTTCTGCGAGGCGACGGCGAAGGCGTCCTGCTCGTCGCGGGTCAGTTGCCATTTGCGGGCAACGTTCTCGGCCGTGTTGCCCATGTGATAGCCGTAGAAGGCGTCGGTCAGGCCGTCCTTGATCATGGTGTCGATCATCTTGAAGTCGCCCATCTTCACGCCGCCGCGCAGATGCTGGCAGTGCGGCGCCATGGACATGGACTCCTGGCCGCCGGCAACGATGATGGTGGCGTCGCCGGTCTGGATCTGCTGCATGCCGATGGCGATGGTGCGCAGGCCCGAGCCGCAGAGCTGGTTCAGGCCCCAGGCGGTGGCTTCCTGCGGAATGCCGGCTGCCATGGCGGCCTGGCGCGCGGGGTTCTGACCTTCGCCGGCCGACAGGATCTGGCCGAGGATCACCTCGTCGACCTCTTTGGGATCGACGCCGGCGCGCTCAAGCGCTGCCTTGATCGCGACCGCGCCGAGCTGGTGAGCCGGCGTGTTGGCAAAGGCGCCATTGAAGGAACCGACGGGAGTGCGGGCTGCACTGACGACGACGATGGCATCGGAAGCGGGCATTTCGATCTCCGTGGACGCTGCGCAGCTTGGCTGCTGGTTCTTTTATATGGTTCCTGTTTCTTGCCGGTTCCATGTTCGGAGTCAAACCGAAATAGCTTGGCGCAGTTGGAAGCGCTTTCGCCTTCTGAAATGCTGCACAAATGTTGCGCAGCATTTTTTCCGTGTTATTTTCTGCACTGCACAAAGCACTTGGAGATGGAGCGCTTTTGCGCTTATCCTCGCGAAAACAGAAGAAATGTTGCCGGCTGCTTACAGTGCACCCCGGTCTCTCGAGGAGGATTGCCAATGCCTGCTAAAGACGAACCGGTGGTCATCAAGAAATACGCCAATCGACGTCTCTACAACACAGGCACCAGCACCTATGTCACGCTCGAAGACTTGGCGACGATGGTTAAGAAGGGCGAGGAGTTCACCGTTCAGGACGCCAAGTCCGGCGACGACATCACCCACCCCGTGCTGACCCAGATCATCTTCGAACTCGAGAACAAGGACGGGCAGAACATGCTGCCCATTCCCTTCCTGCGCCAGCTCATCGCCTTTTACGGCGACCAGATGCAGATGATCGTGCCGAGCTTCCTCGAACAGTCGATGATGGCGTTTTCGAAAGAGCAGGAGCGGTTTCGCGAGCAGATGAAATCCAGCTTCGGCAAGGCGCCGATCGACATGCTGCCGATGACCGTCCCGATCAAGGCGCTGGAGGAGCAGACGCGGCGCAACATGGAAATGTTCCAGAACGCGATGCGGATGTTCACGCCGTTCCCCAATGCCGGCCAGCCGGCACAAGCGGATGCCGAACCCGCCGCCAAGGACGCGTCCGAAAAGTCCGGCGATTTGCAGGAACTCAAGCAGCAGATCGCCGCCATGCAGCGCAAGATCGACTCGCTGAGCTGACCGTTCCGGAGAGATGCCAAAGCGCTGCGGGTTGACGCGCGCGAAGCCTTTTACTGTCTATCCTTTGCCGCCACAGGCGGTTTTTCCCTGAAAGTCCTGGAGACCACGCATGTCCGAACTGACCCTTGCCAAGGCCAACACCATCATCGAAACCGCCTTGGCCAAGGCCGCCGAGCAGAAGTTCAAGCCGCTGGCGGTGGTGGTGCTGGATGCGGGCGGGCACACGGTTGCACTGCAGCGCCAGGACGGCGCGCCGTTCATGCGCCATGAGGTTGCCGCCGGCAAGGCGTTCGGCGCCATTGCGATGGGATCAAACTCGCGCGCGCTGGGCCAGGCTGCGATCGAGCGGCCGCATTTCTTCCAGGGTCTCGCCGGCGTTTCGGGCGGCCGCATCATCCCGGTGCCGGGCGGCGTGGTGATCCGCAACGCTTCGGGTGCCGCGATCGGTTCGGTCGGCATTTCGGGCGACACATCGGACAATGACGAAGCGGCCGCGGTCGCCGGCATCGAAGCCGCAGGGTTTACCGCCGGCGTTTGAGAGGTGGCGGTTCGTCCTTCTCCCCTTGCGGGAGAAGGTGCCCCGAAGGGGCGGATGAGGGGTGCTGGAAGAAGCGAGGCTTCTGAAAGGCAATTGATATCAATTGCTTGGAGAGCCTTATCCGCCGACGGCTCGCTCCGTCCAACACCCCTCATCCGACCTCCCCTTCGACAAGCTCGGGGTCGGCCACCCCCGGCCCTCCGCTAGGGCTCCGGGCGTTCATCGCTTCACTCGACAAATCGTTGTCGATTGATCGGCTTCGCCGACCGCTCTTCACCCCGCAGGGGGAGAAGGGAAGGGCACTTTTTACCGAAACGCCGGGATGACCTCGCGGCCGTAGCGGGCGATGATCTCTTCTTCCTCGCCGCTGTCGAGGTAGATGTTGAACTGGGTGATGCCGCCGTCCTTGAGCGTGTTGATCTTGGCGATGTGGTCTTCTGGCTCGCCCAGCACGCAGAAGCTTTCCACCACGTCGGGCGTGATGAAGTCGAGATAGGCATTGTCGCTCTGGCCGTGTTTGGAATAGTCGTAGCCGCGGCGCTTTTCGATGTAGCTGGTCAGGCTGCTGGGGACGAGGTCGCTGTCGGACCCGTATTTCTCGACGATGTCGGCGACGTGGTTGCCGACCATGGCCGGGAACCATTTGGTCGCCTCGATGGCCTTGTCCTTATCGCCGAAATAAGCGGGCGCGGCGGCCATGGAGCGGAAGTTCGTCATGTCGCGCCCAGCTGCCTTCCCGGCGTCGAGGCACTGGTCGGTGAACCATTTGCACAGACCGGGTTCGGCGATCTGCAGCACCACGCCGTCGGCATGCTCGCCGGCCGTCTTCAGCGCGAGCGGGCCATAGGCGGCGATCCAGGACGGCATTTCATGGCCGACGGCCCAGGGGAAGTGCACCGGCTCGGGCGACTCGCCATAGACCACCTGTTCGCCGCGCACCATGGCCTGCGTCTTCTGGATAAATTCGGCGACGCGCTTCAGCGTGGCGGGCTTGAAGCCCATGACGCGGCGCGAGGAATCGCCACGGCCGACGCCGAGATCGAAGCGGCCGCCGCTCTGCTTGGACAAAGAGCCGAAGATGGAGGCGGCGACAGACCAGTCGCGCACGTCGGGATTGGTCACCAGCGGGCCGAAGCGCATCTTGGTGGTGTGCTCCATGCACATGGCGATGGCGGCGTAGCAGTCGCGCCAGAGAATGTGCGAATCGTAGAACCAGCAATAGTCGAAGCCGGCATATTCGGCGGCGCGGACGAGATAACGGGCGCGGTCGGCATCGACGAAGCCCTTAAACGTAATTCCGAATTCCATTTTTACCCTCCTGAGGTTTTGATTGCGGATAGAGAATCTGCCCCCTCATCCGGCCCGTCGGGCCACCTTCTCCCCGCTGGGGAGAAGGGACTTGCGCCTGGCTTGGTCGCTCTCCTCTCCCAGCGGGGAGAGGGTAGCGGAGCGAAGCGGAGGCGGGGTGAGCGGGGCAGATCGCGATCCCTATGCGGTTGGTTCCTGCGTATTCATTGAGCTTATCCGAACATCTTCCGGAGCTTCGGCAGCACGGTTTCCGAATAGAGCTTGAGGAAGCGCTTCTGGTCCGGGCCTGGGGCGTGGAAGACGAGGTGGTTGAAGCCGAGTTCGAGATAGGGGCGGATGCGCTCGATATGCTCGTCCGCATCGGTCGAGACGATCCAGCGCTTGGCGGCGCGCTCGATGGGCAAGGCATCTGCGAGCCGTTCCATTTCGAGTGGGTCTTCGACTGACATCTTTTCCTCGGGCGACAGCGACAATGCCGCCCAGAAACGGGTGTCCTCGAGCGCGCGGGCGTGGTCGGTGTCGAAGGAGACCTTCATCTCGATCATGCGGTCGATGGAATCGGGCGCGCGGCCGGCCTGTTCGAGGCCTGCGGCGACATTGGGCAACAGGGTTTCGGAATAGAGTTCCGGCGCCTTGCCTGACGTGCAGATGAAGCCGTCAGCGGCACGGCCGGCATATTTGGCGATCAACGGACCCGCACCCGCGACATAGATGCGGACGGGGTTGTCCGGGCGGTCATAGATGGTGGCGTTCTCGGTCTGGTAATATTCGCCGTCGAAGGTCACCCGCTCCTCGGTGAACAGCTTCCGCATCAGTTCGACCGACTCGCGCAAGCGGGCGGACCGCACCTTCATCTCCGGCCATTCGACGCGGGTGGCGGGCACCTCGTTGAGCGATTCGCCGGTGCCGATGCCGAGGATGACACGGTTGGGAAACAGCGAGCCGAGCGTGCAGAAGGACTGCGCGACGATGGAGGGATGGTAGCGGAAGGTCGGCGTCAGCACGCTGGTGCCCATCTCGATGCGCGATGTCTTCGCGCCCAGCGCGCCCATCCAAGACATGGCGAAGGGCGCATGGCCGCCGGTGTGCCGCCAAGGCTGGAAATGGTCGGAGATGAAGACGGAATCGAAACCGGCTTCCTCCGCCGCTACGCCGTAGGACAGAAGTTCGCTGGGGCTGAACTGTTCGGCCGAAGCCTTATATCCGAGCTTGAGTGCCACTTTCTCGTCTCCTCTTAAGTCTTGTCGGCGCCGCTCACAGGAACAGCTCCTGCTCCATCGGGCGCAGCACGTCCTGCGCGCTTGCTTGCGGCGTGTCGTTCCAGGTCAGGCCGCGCAGGACGACGACAGGAATGCCGGCGTCCTTCTGCATAAGAAGGCCCGCCGCCGCAGCGATTTCATCGGCCAAGGCCGGCAGCGTAGCCTTCAGACCGCGTCCATAGGCGTCGGTGCGGTCGGTCCAGTCGTCGATGGCGGCAACACCGGCCGTGCCGATGGCGATGTTGACGAGGCCGTTGCGCCAGGGCCGGCCGAAGGTGTCGGTGACAACGACACCGATGGGGCCGCCGAATTTCTCCTCGAGGCCCATGCGGATGCGGCGGGCGGATGCGTCGGGATCGTCCGGCAGCAGCAACAGCATGCCGGCCTTATCGTCTCCGAGATTGGATTCGTCGATGGCCGCGTTAGCGCAGATCCAGCCATGTCTATGGCGGGTGATCAGCAGCCCGTCCGGTCCCATGCGTTTGGCGCGCAGGACATGGGAGGATTCCCGCAGGATGGCTTCGACCTTGCGCGGGTCCTTGCCGATATCGGCGGCGATGGTCTCGGCCTCGGGTGAGGGGACGTAGTCGGCGAGCCGCCGCATGCGGCTCTCAGATTTGGAGACGATTTTCTGTGCGATGACGACGATGTCGCCCGGCAGCAGCGTTCGCTCACTTGACGTAAGCGCTGAGGTAATCAGCGCTGCAAGATCGTCACCGTCGGCGACTTCAGGAATGCCGGCGACGGCGAAGGCGCCAATCTCCCGCGCCGGTGCTGTCTTCGACAGCGCTATCAGTTCGGGATGTGCGTCGAGATCGGCTGGGGTGTCGAGATCCTTCGAGAGATAGGGCAGGCGCAGGCGCGTGGCGGTCTGCTTCAGCGCCCGGGCGGCGGCTTCATGGGCGGTCGCCGACTGCGGCCCGAAGCAGAAAGGAATAACATCCGGCGGCGACACAAGCAGGGCATTGCTGCCGCCGTCGACGGATTCGCCGATGACGACCGCATGGTCTTCGCCGGCCGACAGCAGCGCGGAAATTTCCGTTGCAACAAGGGTGGGGATATCGGCGTGGACGACGAGCAGCCGGCCGGCACCATTTTGCTGCGCCCAGGCCGCCGCGCTCGCGGCAGCACTGTTGATGCCGGGCTTGCCTTGCGCCACCGCTTCCGCCTGCTGCGCGGTGGCAAGTGCGGCGATGCGCGGCGAGGGGGTGACGACGCCGAGCAATTCGTTGGGAAACGTCTTGCGAAAGAAGGCCAGCGTGTTTTCGAACAGCGCCAGTGCCAGTCTCTCCCGCGCGTCGAAGGCGAGCGCTCCGCTCAGCCGCGTCTTGGCGTCGGCCGGGTCCTTCATCAGGATGGCGATGGCAAGCGTCACGATACGCACCTCGCAGCGTTTGCGCCGAGCGTGGCGGCGAAGGCCAGCACCGTGCGGGCGACGGCTTCGGCTTTTTCCGGATCGGTCAGCATGATGTCGGTGCCGAGCACGGCCAGTCCGCCGCTTCGTGCAGGCTCCATCTCTTCGAGATCGCCGGGGTCGACCGCGAAGGCGTCGATCAACCCAGCATAGCGCCCGGCCACGCCGGCCGAACCTGCGGGCAGGCCGAGGTCTTCGATCAGCCGCCCGAGCGGTCCCTTGACCGCCTTGCCACCGATCAATGGCGAGACGCCGATGCACGGTGCCAACGAGGCTTGCACGGCCTCGCGCATGCCGGGGATCGCCAGAATCGGATCGATCGACAGCAGTGGATTGCTCGGCGCGATGACGATCAGATCGGCAGTTGCGATGGCTTCGAGTGCGGCGGCACTAGGCTTGGCGTCGCTAGCACCTTCATAGCGGATGTCGCTGACGCGGGGTTCGCAGCGCTTGCCGACGAACCAAGGCTGGAAATCCATCCAGCCTTCGTCGGTCAGCAGTTTCGTCTGCAGCCTATCGTCGGTGGCCGGAAGCACGCGGGCGCGGGAGCCGAGGCGTTCGGCGGCTTCAGTGGTGATCTCGCTCAGTGTCTCGCCC
The DNA here is from genome assembly GCF_030010215.1 of Tianweitania sp. UT-5YL-CI-8. GTDB lineage: Bacteria > Pseudomonadota > Alphaproteobacteria > Rhizobiales > Rhizobiaceae > Oryzicola. The sequence continues at coordinate 104,915 of NZ_JASCRR010000009.1, read as the reverse complement.
TGCGCCAGCCGCCAGCTCCGCCAGATATGCAGGCCGAAATCGGCGTCGCCGAGCTTCATCCAGACCGGTGCGCCGAGGTCGCGCAACACGTCGAGCGCGCGCACAGCGTCATCCTTGACGCCCCAGCCCTGCTTGCGGTCGATCCGGTCGGACAGTGTGTAGATCAGCGTATCGATGTCGGGCGAGACATGCAGGCCGTAGAAGCTTTCGTCGTCGCCGACATTGGCGATCACTGTCAGGGCACGTTGCGGCAGGGCGCGCGCCAGCCCTTCGGCCATGCGGGCGCCGCCGACGCCGCCGGCCAGCAAGACAACCTTGTTCGGCAGGCTTGCCGTCACGCCGTGGCTCCCGGTATCCGGGCCGCGATACGGTCAAGGAAGGCCGATGTCTTCGAGCCGCATTTGCGCTCGACCAGCGGCGCGATTTCGACCGGATCGTGGTCGGAAAAGTCCTCGACGACCCCGTAAAGTGTGTTGCGCTGGATCGGGATGCGGCCGGCGGCGCGGATGATGCGCACCATTTCCGCCGCGGTGATCTCCTGGCCATGCGAGGCGCCAGCGGCGCGCGAAATGCTTTCGTTCATCAGCGTGCCGCCAAGATCGTTGGCGCCGCAAGACAGCATGGTCTGCGCCATTTCCGGCCCGAGCTTCACCCAGGAGACCTGGATGTTGTCGATGTGTCCGGCCAGCATCAGCCGCGCCACGGCATGCATTTTCAGGTTTTCCTGCTCGTTGGGGCCGGGGCGCGCTTGCTTGTGGTCGCGGTAGAGCCGCGTCTCGTCATGGATGAAGCCCAGCGGCACGAATTCGGTGAAGCCGCCGGTGTCTTTCTGGATGGAACGTATGCGGTCGATATGGGCTGCCCAATGCGCCGGGCCGTCGATGTGGCCGTACATGATGGTCGCAGTGGTGCGGATGCCGACCTCGTGCGCTGCGCGGATGATCGTTTCCCACTCGTCGGCGGACAGCTTGTTGCGGGTCAGCTGCAGGCGGATTTCGGTGTCGAGGATTTCGGCCGCCGTCCCCGGCATGGAGCCGAGCCCGCATGCCTTGAGGTCGCGCAGATAATCATGCAACGGCATGCGGCTTTTCTTGACGCCGTACCAGATTTCGAAGGGCGAGAAGGCATGGATATGGATATCCGGCAGCTGCGCCTTCACCGCCAGGATCAGGTTGCGGTAATGCTCGGCTGGGATGTCGGGATGCAGACCGCCCTGGATGCAGACCTCCGTGCCGCCCCGGTTCCAGGCTTCCACCGCACGGGCCGCGACCTGGTCGAGGCTGAGCAGCTCCGCGCTTGCGGCATCCTTGCGGACGCCGAAATTGCAGAACTGGCAGGCCATGTAGCAGACATTGGTGAAGTTGATGTTGCGCACGGTGACGAAGGTCACCCGGTCGCCGACGCGCTTGCGGCGCACCGCATCCGCCGTCCGCAGCACGGCGGTGAGATCAGCGCCTTGCGTCTCGAACAGTATCTGGCCGTCCTGGCGGCTGACCTCGATGCCGGCAAGGGCATTGTCGAGGATGCGGCGGATCGCGGGGCTCGCCGCATCGAGCGCGCGGGGGAGGGCGTCTGCTTCGTGGAAGGCGGCAAAGATGGCGTTCATGACCCGATCCTCAACTGACGAACTGTTCGCGGGCAAGGCCGTCGCTGCCGGCCAGCCGCGACAGCGCAACGTTCATGTCTCCCGGCAGCGATGCGAGATAGGCCGGATAGACCGTCAGCCGCTCGACCAGCCGATAGCCGGTGGCCGCCGTGCGGCGCGACAGCTCGCTCAGTGCGGGCCAGGCGCGCTCGGGATTGATGTGGTCGGCGGTCAGCGGCGAAATCCCGCCCCAATCGTTGATGCCCGAGCCGATATAGTCCTCGAAGGCTTCTTCCAGATTGGGCGGCGCCTGCAGGCTGATCGACGGGTCGAGGATGAGCCGGGCGACGGCCAGCGTTCGCAACATGTCGTCGCGCGTCGGCTCGATCCATTCGGCCATGGCGGTGCCGGGCTTGGCGCGGAAGTTCTGCACGATCACCTCCTGCACATTGCCGTGGGTGAGGTGGATGTCGTTGATGGCGTAGAGGCTGTCGATGCGCTCTTCCCAGCTTTCGCCGATACCGATCAGGATGCCGGTAGTGAACGGCACGCCGAGCCTTCCCGCTGCCTCGATGGTGCGCAGGCGCAGAATCGGCGCCTTGTCGGGGCAGGCATGGTGCGGCATGCCGGGCTTCATCAGCCGCTTGCTGGCGTTTTCCAGCATCATGCCCATCGAGCCGGACACCTGGCGCAGGCGGGCGACTTCGGCTTCCATCAGCGTGCCGGCATTGACATGCGGGATCAGCGAGGTGTGTTCCAGAACCAGCCGGCAGGCGTCGATGAGATAGTCGACGGTGGTCTCGTAGCCGAGCTTCGACAGGATTTCGCGCGCTTCGGGATAGCGCCGCTCGGGCCGTTCGCCGAGCGAGAACAGCGCTTCCTTGCAGCCGAGCTGTTCACCGCGCCGGGCGATGTCGAGCACCTCGTGCGGCGTCAGATAGTTCGCGCCCGGTTCGCCCGGCGCCTTGACGAAGGTGCAGTAGCCGCAGGTGTTGCGGCACATGGTGGTCAGCGGGATGAAAACCTTGCGCGAGTAGCTGATCGTCCGACCCCAATGGCGGTCGCGGCGTTCGGCGGCGCGGGCGCGGAGCGCGTGGAGAGCAGGGCCGGTGGCGGAGCCTGCTGAAAGCGCGTCGTCGCGGGTGAAGGGGTTCGGGATCATGGCCTTGGCTCCCGTTGTCCGGTGGATATTGTACCCCCACCCCTAACCCCTCCCCACAAGGGGGAGGGAGACCGGATCGGTCTCATCGCACTGTTGAACCCGGAAGCGGTTGAGATGGAATGGCGACGTGGATGCCTCCCTCCCCCTTGTGGGGAGGGATAGAGGGTGGGGGTAAATTCGTAAGCAAACGCGATGCTGCCGCGAACGGTTAGCCATAGGCTTTGCTGCGCAAGCGCGCGGCGAAAGCCGGTTCTGCTGAGTGACCTGCCCATGTCCATCTCGTTCACCCTCTGGCCGAGCCGTTGACCGGCTTCTTTGCCATGCGTTTGTCTGAAAGAAAATTTTGACCATTTGATAAAAAAAGTCAACGGCCTTGTTGGCGAACACGCTGAGATCGCGCAAAAGCCAAAGGCCCGGCGTCTTGCGACGACCGGGCCCCGGGAGCTTGCAGATGGAAGGCCTGGGCCTACCAGAGTTCGTAGCGCAGGCCGACGCGCACTTCGTGGGTGCTCAGGTCGCCATTGGTGCCGGTGACGGTTTCGCCAAAGGAGGTCGTGCCATCGAACATGTCGCCGCCCTTGATGTGGCGGTATTTGTAGCCGAGATCGAGCTTCATGTTCTTGGTCACGTCATAGGCGACGCCAGCCATGAGCGCGTAGGTGAAGCGCCAGTCCTTGTCGCCGGCGATGGACTGCATCGAACCGTCCGGCAGCGTCGCGTTCAGATCCGAGAAGTTCATGTAGGTCGAGCCGAGACCAGCGCCGATATAGGGCGTGAAGCCAACATAGGTGCCGAGATCGACATAGCCATTAGCCATCAGGCTGACCGCCGTGAAATCGGCCGAGCCGCTGACAGTGCCAGCTGTCCAGGGGTCGCTCGCGGAGAGCGTGCTGCGGAAGCCGTCGACGGTGGCGTCAGCGCGGAAATAGTCGGTGAAGCGGTAACCGACGCCTGCACCCAGGTTGAAGGTGTCGTCGAAGTTCGGCTTGCGGGTATCGCCCGGAAAATCGACGCCGCCGGAATTGACGTTGTAGCTGATCTTGTCGGCCTTATCGCCCCAGCTGTAGCCGATGTCGCCACGCAGATACCAGCCGGAGCCGACTTCTACGGGCACTTCCTGCACGACCGGTATGTAGTCGGCGGCCATTGCGGACATCGGGAAGAAAATGGTGGCGGCAAGCGCCAGTCTTATGCGCGAGTGGATTCTCATGGTTCAAGCTCCTGACGTGACCCTGGTTGTTGGCAGTTGACCGACATCCTTCGAGAGCTACTGTTAACCATAGAGGTTAAGTGATCGTTAAGGATAACAGGTGGTTACGATTTTTCCCGGCCGATGACGGGCGAAGATTCAGCGAATGTTTTCAACGCTGCAAAGTTAACGGCGCAGCATTTGTGCCGGAATTGCGGGGCGCGCACAAAAAAACCCGCCTTGCGGGGGCGGGTTTTCATGAACGCATCGCGTTAACGAAATCAGGCGGCGGAGCGGCTTTCGGCGATGACGCCGACGATGTCGTTGACCACGTCTTCGACCAATTGCTTGTCGTCGCCCTCGGCCATGACGCGAATCAGCGGCTCGGTGCCGGAAGGGCGGATGACGAGACGGCCGGTCGAGCCGAGGCGGTTCTTGGCGTCCTCGATCGCAGCTTTCACCGGCGCCTCCTCCAATGGCTTGCCGCCATGGAAGCGGACATTCTTGAGAAGCTGCGGCACCGGCTCGAACTTTCGGGTCAGCTCGCTGACGGGGCGGTTCTGCTGCTTGATGCAGGCCAGAACCTGCAGGGCGGAGACAAGGCCGTCGCCCGTTGTCGAAAAATCCGACAGGACGATATGGCCGGACTGCTCGCCGCCGATGTTCAGCCCGTTGGCGCGCATATGCTCGACAACGTAGCGGTCGCCGACCTTGGTGCGGTGCAGGTCGAGCTTGATGCCGTTGAGGTAACGCTCCAGGCCGAGATTGGACATGATGGTGGCCACCACGCCGCCGCCGACCAGCCGCCCGGCCGAATGCCAGGATTCGGCCACCAGCGCCATGATCTGGTCGCCATCGACGATGGTGCCGTTCTCATCCACGATCACCACTCGGTCGGCGTCGCCATCGAGCGCGATGCCGATATCGGCGCGCACCTCGTGCACCTTCTTCTGCAGGCCGGCGGGATGGGTGGAGCCGCAGTCCTGGTTGATGTTGAAGCCGTTGGGATCGACGTTGATCGCGATGACCTCGGCGCCAAGCTCCCACAGCACGGCTGGCGCCACCTTGTAGGCCGCGCCGTTGGCGCAGTCGACGACGATGCGCAGACCGTCCAGAGACATGGGCTGGGGCAGGGTGCGCTTGGCGAATTCGATGTAGCGGTCATGCACCCCGTCGACACGCTTGGCCCGGCCGATGCCGTCGGAATCGGCGAGCGCGCTGTCGATGTTTTCTTCCAGCATCGCCTCGATGCGGTTTTCGATGTCGTCGGAGAGCTTGTAGCCGTCGGGGCCGAACAGCTTGATACCGTTGTCGTAGTAGGGATTGTGCGAAGCCGAGATCATGACGCCCATATCGGCGCGCAGCGAATGCACCAGCATCGCCACCGCCGGCGTCGGGATCGGTCCAAGCAGGAACACGTCCATGCCGGCCGCGCAGAGGCCGGACACCAGCGCGTTCTCGATCATGTAGCCGCTGAGGCGGGTGTCCTTGCCGACCACGACCCGGTGGCGGTGGCTGCCGCGCTGGAACGACAGGCCGGCGGCCATGCCGACCTTCATCGCAATCTCGGCGGTCATTGGAAATCTGTTGGCCCGCCCGCGGATACCATCCGTGCCGAAATATCGTCCAGCCATGAAAGCTCAACTCCCAGAAATATCGTCCGCGCGGTTTCTGCCATACCGGATGGCGCGCGCAGCATCACTTTTGGTGAGTTTATGACACAAACCCTTAGAAAAGTGTTCGGGGAATCTATCGGAGGCGGGTCGGCTGATGGGGGAGGGGCAGGTCAGACTGCCGCCTGTCCAGATGACGGTGTCGTTAGCAGATCAAAAGAAAACCCCGCGACGCGTTGGCGCCACGGGGTTTTCGAATTTGGACAGCCTCCCTGCCCTCCGCCAGGGCTCCGGGCGTTCGTCGCTCGAAAAGCCAAATCGTTGTCGAGCTTTACCCTGCCGGGGGCCCGTCGCCTGCGGCAACTCCCCGGTTCGAAACCTTTCACCGTGCCACCGGCACGGTGAATTCGCAAAGCGAACCGGTTTCTTACCCCTGCGGTTGAGGTTCCATGCCGCCTTCGGGCTCGGGACCCTTCTTCTTGCCGCGCGTGGTGCCGGCCTTGGGCACCGTCGACCCGCGCGAGGGCGGCGTGTCGTCGCCCAGATCGTGGACAGGCTTTTCGCCCTTCATGATCGCGCGCAGCTCGTCGCCGGTCAGAGTCTCGTATTCCAGCAGAGCTTCGGCAATCGCGATGAACTTCGCCTTGTTCTTGGTGATCAGCTTGCGGGCCTCGGTCTCGCCGAACTCGATCAGCCGGCGCACTTCCTCGTCGATGAGCTTCGCTGTTTCTTCGGACATGTTGTTGCTCTGGGCAACCGAATGGCCGAGGAAGACTTCCTGCTCGTTAGAGCGATAACGCACCCGGCCAAGCTTTTCCGACATGCCCCACTCCATCACCATGGAGCGGGCAAGGCCGGTGGCCATCTGGATGTCGCCGGCAGCACCGGTGGTAACTTTCTCCTTGCCGAAGGTCATGATCTCGGCTTCGCGCCCGCCGAACAGCATGATCAGCCGGGCAATGGCTTTTTCATAGGTCCAGTTGTAGCGATCGGACTCAGGCAGCGTCATCACCATACCGAGCGAACGGCCGCGCGGAATGATGGTCGCCTTGTGGATCGGGTCGATCGTCTCCGACAGCATCAGCGCGATAATCGCGTGACCGGCCTCGTGATAGGCGGTGTTCTTCTTTTCCTCGGGCGTCATGGCCAACGAGCGGCGCTCGGCGCCCATCATGACCTTGTCCTTGGCGTCCTCGAACTCCTGCATGGTCACCAGGCGCTTGTTGCGCCGTGCGGCCAGCAGCGCGCCCTCGTTAATGAGGTTGGCGAGGTCGGCGCCGGAAAAGCCCGGCGTGCCGCGTGCCAAAACCTTGAGGTCGACATTGGGCGCCAGCGGCACGTTGCGGGCGTGAACCTTGAGGATCTTCTCGCGGCCGTTGACGTCCGGGTTGGGCACGGTGACCTGGCGGTCGAAGCGGCCTGGACGCAGCAGCGCGGGGTCGAGAACGTCGGGACGGTTGGTCGCGGCGATCAGGATGATGCTTTCGTTGGGCTCAAACCCGTCCATCTCGACCAGAAGCTGGTTCAGCGTCTGCTCGCGCTCATCGTTACCGCCGCCGAGGCCGGCGCCGCGATGGCGACCGACGGCGTCGATTTCGTCGATGAAGATGATGCAGGGCGCGTTCTTCTTGGCCTGCTCGAACATGTCGCGCACGCGGCTTGCGCCGACGCCGACGAACATCTCGACGAAGTCCGAACCTGAAATGGTGAAGAATGGCACATTGGCTTCGCCGGCGACCGACCGGGCCAGCAGCGTCTTACCGGTGCCGGGAGGGCCGACGAGCAGCACGCCGCGCGGAATCTTGCCGCCCAGGCGCTGGAACTTCTGCGGGTCGCGGAGGAATTCGACGATCTCTTCCAGATCTTCCTTGGCTTCGTCAACGCCGGCGACATCCTGGAAGGTGATGCGGCCATGCGCTTCGGTGAGCAGCTTGGCCTTGGACTTGCCGAACCCCATCGCGCGCCCGGAACCGGATTGCATCTGGCGCATGAAGAAGATCCAGACGCCGAGGATCAGGATCATCGGCAACCACGACAGCATGTAGCCGAACAGGGAGTTCGAGCCGTCGCTTTCGGGCCGTGCATTGATGGTGACGTTCTTTTCCTCAAGCCGCGACACGAGCGAGGAGTCGCCCGGCGAGTAGGTCTGGAAAGCCGTCGAGTTGTCGACATAAGTGCCGGTGATGCGGTCGCCTGCGATCGTCACGTCCTTCACCCGACCCGAGTTGAGGTCCTGAAGGAATTGCGAATACGCGACTTCGCGCGAGTTGGTGCGGCTCTGACCTGTCTGGAACAGGTTGAACAAGGCAATCAGCAGAACGGCTATGATCGCCCAAAGCGCAAAGTTGCGATAGTTCGGATTCATCTATTGTCCCGTCGGCACCCAGGGGGCGCGATGATGATACTGTAGCTGGCCCCTAACATAGGCATGCCACCAGCCATTGCCAAGCACATCTCGCTCGCGGCTTTCGTTAAGCTTTACAAGCAATGTGGCCGGCGCAAGGCGGCTGAGGCAGAGCGGCTGCGCCGAGCAGTTCTGCGACCGCGCTCGCTGCCTCCAGATCGAAGCCGGGCAGGAAGCGCAACCAGGGCGCCAACACCGGCTCGAAGGGGCTGTTTTCGGCCGAAACCAAGCCGGCCTCAGGCATGCGCATATCGCTTCGCCACAGTGCCGGCTGGGCGAAAAGCGCGGCTCTGGCAAGGCTTTCCGGCACGCCGTTTTCGACCTTCATGACGCGGCCGGCTTCCGTATTGCCGATAGCGGCGACGGCGAGTCCCTCGAGGTCGAGGTTTCCGGCAAGGCGATACCGCCCGTCCCAAATCATGGCTTTCGCAGGTTGCGATTGCGGCAGATTGCGGGTTTCGCGATGCAGGAAGATGCCCGATGCGCGGCGGTCGATCACCGAGCGCGACATTGTGGCGCGGAACGGTTTTCGGCTGTCAGCTGTCTTCATCGCGCCGAGCAGGGCCGCCACCCGGGGCCGGTCGACAAGCCTTGGCGTGCCGCCGATGCAGGCCAGCAGAATGCGCACCAGATGGGTCGCCGCCTCGGGAGATGCCTCGAGCAGCTTGCCGCCCAGCCGGATCAGCCCCGGCGACGGCCGGTCGGCATGAGCCCTGAGAAGCATAGCCGCCTCGTGCCCGAGTTGCGTGCGGCGGGCGGCAATGATTGCTGCCGAGGCCAGTGCTGCGACAAAGCAGTCGCCGCTATCCGTATCGAGGGCGGCGCGGATGCGCGGGCGCTCGTAGCGCTGATTGGTGTTGGACGGATCGTCGATCCAGTCCTGGCCGCGGGCAGCGAGATAGCCTCGCAGCTCCGCGCGTCGGACGCCGAGAAGCGGCCGCAGCAGCCAGCAGTCGCCGTCGAGCAGGGTCAGGCGCGCCATGCCGGCAATGCCGAGACCATCGCCGCGCGCCTGCCGCATCAGCACGGTCTCGGCCTGGTCGTCGGCGGTATGGCCGGTGACGATCATACCGGCGCCATGGCGTCGTGCAGCGTCAGTGAGCAGGCGGTAGCGCGCGTCGCGGCTGGCGGCGGCAAGCCCCGTGACGGGCTTTGCGCCGGTCCAGCTTAGGATGCCGTGGTCGATGCCGTGTGCGCGGCAAAGCTGGGCGACGGCTTCCGCTTCCCGTGCCGATTCAGCGCGCAGGCCGTGGTCGACGGTGACGGCGATCAGCGTGCAGTGCGGCGCATGCCGCTTGAGGTGGTCGTTGAGGAGAAACAGCAGGGCTGTCGAATCGCTTCCGCCTGAAACGGCTGAGATGATGGCGGAAAACGAGCCCAGGTCGATGTCGGCAAAAACGTCCCGGAATGTGCCGGGGTGGTCGGTCAGCAAGATGCCTGCGCCCGTTCCTGCTTCACGCGTTCCTTGAGGGCATCGGAGATGTTCGGATAGCGCTTGGTCACTTCGGAAAATGTCGCACAGGCGACGTCGCGCTGCTTCAGTCCGGCCAGCGATACGCCGAGCTTGAGCAGCATTTCGGGGGCCTTCTTGGATTTCGGATAGGTCTTGTTGGCAGTCAGGAAGGTTTCGGCGGCGTCGCGGTATTTCTTCTGTCCGAGCTGCGCTTCGCCTAGCCAGAAGCGGGCGTCGGCGGTCTGGGGATCGTTGGGGAACCGGTCGATATGGTCGCGAAAGCCCTGCTCGGCGGTGTTGTAGTCGCCAGAGAGAACGAACTGATAGGCGTTGCGGTAGAGTTCGGACGGATCATTGGTCGACGGCAAGGCTGCGACCTGGCTGTTGCCGGAAGGGGCCGGCGGTGCCGACTGCGCCTGCGCAGGCGGAGCCGAAGGCGGCGGCAATTGCCGGCTTGCGCCGCTCTCGATGACGTTGCCGTTCTTGTCGACCGTGATGGTGCCGAAGGTGCGCGGCGGTGCGCCGTTGGTGGCGGGGGCTGCCTCCGTGCCGCCCGAGCCGGCGATGATGTCTTGAACGTTGTCATCCGACCCGGAGGCGGCGGAGGTGCCGCCGCCTTCCGTGATTGCCCCGCCCGATTGGGGAGAGGTGCCTGCGACGGTTCTGTTCGAACCGCCGGAGGCATCGGATTTCTTTTCCAGTTCCTGGAAGCGGAACTCGTTGTCTTCCTGCATCTTCCGCATCTGCTCCTGCATCTGCAGGATCTGGAAGTTCAGCTCCTCGATGGTGCCGCTAAGCCTGCGGATCTGCTCTTCGAGCTGTGTCACGCGCGGATCGCCGGCCTGCGCCATCTGGAAGGTGCCGGTGTCGGCCGACCGGCCCAACGCACCGAAGACGCCCGGCAGACCCACGCTGGGCACCGGGTTTGTGGTTTCGAGGCCGCTGCGCGCGTGTGCGCCCGCCCCCGAAAGCAGTAGGAGGGCAAGTGTGCCACTCAGGATTGAACGAAAAATCATCAGCCTCTCGCCGTTGGGATGAAGACGGGTGCGCGAATACGCTCTCGGCTTTTATCAGGCGGCGAGACTTCGGCCAAATTTTGTTTGGCCTCGCAGGATAAGAAAAAGGCGGACCGAAGCCCGCCTTTTTCGAAATCGAAGTGGTGAGGCAGATCAGCTGCCGGCGCCGCCCAGCGTGGTGACGGCGCGGCGGTTCTGCGACCAGCAGGAAATGTCGTCGCAGACCGCGACCGGACGTTCCTTGCCATAGGAAATCGTCTTGATGCGGTTGGCGGCAACGCCGCGTCCGGCGAGATAGTCGCGGGTAGCGGCGGCGCGACGTGCACCGAGCGCCAGATTGTATTCGCGGGTGCCGCGTTCATCGGCATGGCCTTCGACCACAATCGCGTACTGGCGATACTGGTTGAGCCACTGCGCCTGACGGGCCAGGGTCGCCTGGGCGTCGGCACGGATCGAGGACGAATCGGTGTCGAAGAAGATACGGTCGCCGACGTTGACGGTGAAATCCTGGGCGGAGCCCGGAGTTGCCACGCCGCCGGCACCACCGCCGAGGCCGAGATCAGAGGCGCTGTTGGGTGTCTTCTTGGAAGCGCAACCGGTGAGTGCCAGGCCGACGACAAGCGCGACGACAAAAGGATTGGTTGTCAGTGCTGCGATACGGCGCATGCCGCCTCTCCTTCGCAATTCGAGTGAATTCGTTGATCGACCAGTAACCACGTTGCGGTTAACCGGCGCTCAAAAAACGTGGTTAATTTTCGGTTCAACCGCCATCCATTGGCTGAATCAACCACCCGTCCGCAGGCTGAAGTAACCACGTCAGATTGGTTCGGGACAATAGGCGGAAATGGGGCGGAATGGCGGCAAAAATGGTGAAATGAGGCCTTGTCACCCCACCTGCGTCAATTTTGACCGGGCGGTTGGTCCGGGTGATGCCAACCTGATATCTTCAGGTGTGCAATTTCCAGTGAGAAAGTCCAAATACCGAATCGACGCCAGCTTTACCGATGCCGGTAAGATGCGCATGGAGAAAACAGCGGAAAGGAATGTTGAATGGAGGTTGATAAATCTTCTCTCGAATATCGAACTTTGGAGAGAATTGGCGACAAGGCATGCTTCGATATAGGTGAATTTCTCGATCGAATTTCGGATGGCAAGGATTGGGTAAAATTAATCGTGGCCCATATCTATCTTGATCATATCGTCACGCAAACTCTGATAGATCATTTGCCGAACCATGACGTCTACCTCAAGGGGCACCGAGCGTTTTACGATAAATTAGCACTATGCCAAGCTCTTGGTTATTTCGTCGATGAAATTGCCCCAGTATTGAATTCCATAAATAGTAATCGCAACAAGTTCGCCCACCAACTTATTTTCAACGTTTCCGATAAGCAAAAAAAGGAAATGTTTCGGACGTTCACAAACGCGCAGCCCATTTCCAACGTTCTGAAGCCGGATGGCTTCGAGGGATTTTTGGTTGGCGTTGTAATATTGACTGAGTTCGAGCGTGTTATGGATCGGCGAATCCAAGGTATGGCGCAACCTATTTCCGACCTACTCCAAGACCTTCAGTCGATATTAGCTGGACAATATCGCTGGCCACCACATGCATGATGGCCAGTCGGGCGTTTTCAGACCATGCCTAATGCGGCCTTGTAAAGATCGAGGATCGCCTCTTCCTCTTGGCGCTCCGCTTGATCTTTCTTTCTCAGGCGAACCAGCGTTCTGACGGCAGTCGGTTCGAAGCCGGTACCTTTGAGTTCCGCATAGACATCCTTGATGTCATCGGAAATCGTCTTTTTTTCCTCTTCCAGACGCTCGATGCGTTCGATAAACGCGCGAAGCTGGCCTGCGGCCACGGTCTGGCTGGATTCTGCGATGTCATCGGCCATGGTCGTCTCCGGATATGGCTGGCCCGAGTCGGGCGGGAGGGTTCGGGCCGGTTCGATGCCCCATGCGGGGCGGGGGGTCAAGGGACAAGCCGTTCCGTGCCGTCGATTCAACCGTCAGTGGTCTTTTGGAGCACTTTGGGCGAAGGCGGCTTTCTGCGCGTCCGAAGCGTCGGTCTGGTATTTCGCCTGCCATTCCTTGTAGGGCATGCCATAGACGATGGCGCGGGATTCATCCTTCGAAAGGGTCACACCCTCCTTGCCAGCGGCGTCCTGGTACCAGTTCGACAGGCAGTTGCGGCAGAAGCCCGCGAGATTCATCATGTCGATGTTCTGGACATCGGTGCGCTCGCGCAGATGGGCGACCAGCCGGCGAAAGGCAGCTGCCTCGAAATCGCGTTTCTGGTCCTCGGTCAGGTCGGTCATCGAAAACTCCTTCACAATGGTCCGGTGCGCGAGCCGAATTGCTGGACATCGTGCATGCCGGGTCGCGCATTGATCGCCTCGACGATAGGGGCAAGACGGTCAGCCCAGGCCTTGGCGCCAGCGTCGTCTGCGATCAGGTCCTGGCGGATCTCGATCAATGCATGGGCATAGCCGTTGACGATCGCGTGCTTGTACATGGTGTCGCCGCGCAAGGCACCATCATAGGGCTCGTTGTCGCCGACGACCAGCGCCTTGTCTTCGGCGAGCATCTCGATCAGCGGCCAGGCGACGCGGTGGTCCATGTCCCACAAGACGCCGACATGCCAGGGACGGACATGACCCTGCATGACGGGGGTGAACGAGTGGACCGAAAAGATGAACGGTGCAGCGCCCGTTGCTTCCGCCACCGAGGCGATCATCGAACCGACGGCATCGTGATAGGGCTGGTAGAAGTTCTCGATCCGCCTCGCACGCTCGTCCGGCGTCATCGGATAATTGCCGGCGATGACGGCGCCGTCATAGAGCTGACGGATCAGTGTCGGATCATCGTCGCCGCGATTGGGATCGATCAGCAGCCGCGAGAAATTGGCGAGCACCGCCGGCGCTCCGGTCAGCGCGGCCAAGGCGCGCGTCACCGCTTCCGCGCCGATGTCGTAGGCGATGTGGCGCTCGAATTCCTCCGGCGGCAGGCCGAGATCGCCATACTCCTCCGGCAAGTCGCGGCGTGCATGATCGCACAGGAGCACCAGGCCTTTGCTGCGGTCTCCCTCGATGATGTCGAAGGGGGCGAAAGCGGCGGTTCTGGTCATCGGCGACAAATTGTCCTTCTGGCGGGTGGGCGCGGACGCGCATTGCGCTTATAAGCCGATATGCTCCGAACGCCGTTGTTTTGACAATCTTTTTTCGGACAGGCGGGCGGGCGGGCTGAAAAGCTTGGTTTAGGTGCGTCTAAATCGATTTGGATAAGGCAGAACGGCGCGTTGACATGCCGTTCAAGTTTGCCGAAAAGGGGCGGAGTTGAAATGCTCAAATGGTCTAGGAAGGGTGTCGGGATGGATCGCGCGTGGGGGACGTCCGTTCGTTCGGCCTTCGCCACGCTGGTTCTTTTTCTTGCCGTTCCCGTGCTGTCCGTTCTCGCTGCGAAGCCTGCCTTCGCCGATTTTCGCGTCTGCAACGCGACGCAGAATCTCGTGGGTGTGGGGATAGGCTACAGGGCGCAGGCCGGCTGGATCACCGAAGGCTGGTGGCATATCGAAGGCTCGAGTTGCAAGACCCTCATCGAGGGGCCGCTGTCCTCGCGCTTCTACTATCTCTATGCCGAGGATGCGGAACGCGGTGGCCGTTGGGACGGTCCGATCACGATGTGCGTGGCGGAGAAGGAGTTCAAAATCTCCGGCGTCACCGATTGTGTCGCACGCGGTTTCCAGCGTGCCGGGTTCCAGGAATACGATACGGGAGAGCAGGCGAACTGGATGGTCCAGTTCACCGACGAGCCCGCAACCGATGGCGACAACGCCGCGACGGGAAGCAATACGCAATGAGACGCAGCCGGAAGGTCAAGATCCTCGCAACGCTCGGACCCGCCTCTTCTGACGAGGCGATGATCCGAAAGCTGTTCGAAGCGGGCGCGGACGTCTTCCGGATCAATATGAGCCACACCGACCATGACATGATGCGCACGCTGGTGGGTCGCATCCGGGCAGTCGAAAGCCAGGTCGGCCGGCCCATCGGCATTCTCGCGGACCTTCAGGGCCCCAAGCTGCGTGTCGGCAAGTTCGCCAAGGGCAAGGAGGAGCTCAAGGTCGGCCAGACCTTTACGCTCGACAACAACGACACGCCGGGAGATTCCAAGCGCGTTTTCCTCCCGCATCCCGAAATCCTGCGCTCCGTCGAAGTCGGCCATCGGTTGCTCATCGACGATGGCAAGCTGCAGCTCAAGGCCATCAAGACCGACGGCAAGAAGATCGTCTGCGAGGTCGTCGCCGGTACCGGCATCTCCGACCGCAAGGGCGTCAGCCTGCCGGACACCGACCTGCCGGTTGGCGCGCTGACCGAAAAGGACCGCCGCGACCTCGACGCCGTGCTCGAGACAGGTGTCGATTGGGTCGCGCTGTCCTTCATCCAGCGCCCCGACGATCTCGCCGAAGCGCGCAAAATCGCCAATGGCCGTGCGCTGCTTCTCTCCAAGATCGAAAAGCCGCAGGCGGTCACGCGACTTGCCGAGATCATCGAACTCTCCGATGCGCTGATGGTCGCGCGCGGCGATCTCGGAGTCGAGATGCCGCTTGAGGCCGTGCCCGGCATCCAGAAGCAGATCACGCGTGCCGCCCGCCGCGCCGGTAAGCCGGTTGTCGTCGCTACCCAGATGCTCGAATCCATGATCACCGCGCCGGTGCCGACACGCGCCGAGGTGTCCGACGTCTCCATCGCCGTCTTCGAAGGCGCGGATGCGATCATGCTGTCGGCTGAATCGGCCGCCGGTGCCTATCCGGTCGAGGCGGTGTCGATGATGGACCGTATCGCGGTCTGCGTCGAGCAGGATCCAACCTATCCCGGCATCATCAACGCCCAGCGCTCGACGCCGGAGGCGACCAGCGCGGATGCGATTTCGCTGGCGTCGCGCGAAATTGCCGAGACGCTGAAGCTGGCGGCCATCATCACCTATACCGCGTCGGGCGCCACCGGCATGCGAGCGGCGCGCGAGCGTCCGCAGGTGCCGATTATCGCACTATCGCCGATCCTCGACACGGCGCGGCGTCTATCGCTGTTGTGGGGCACGCATTGCGTCGTCTCGCCGGATGCCATCGACTTAGATGACATGGTGGAGCGCGCCTGCCGCATGGCTTTCAACGAAGGCTTCGCCAAGCCTGGCGACCGCATCATCGTCACCGCGGGCGTGCCGCTGAGAACACCGGGTTCGACCAACATGCTGCGCATCGCATATGTCGGCCAGGACGGCAAGGGCGGACGGTAGGTACGGGCTATTGTTGTGAGCAGGGTTGGTCGGTGTTAGAATGCCGGTATGGCATCGAGCAGCACGCAAACTCTGACGATCTCGCTGACATCCGAGCAAGCCAGTCGGGTGAGGGGCGCTGTCGATTCCGGCGCCTATGCCTCAGACAGTGATGTGATTCGCGAGGCTCTGACTTTGTGGGAGCGCCATGAGATGTCGCGCGCTGCCGATATCGAGCGTCTCAAGAAAGCATATGAAGCTGGCAAGGCCAGTGGCCCCGGAAGGGCCGTGGATATCCATACGCTTCTGGGGGAGTTAAAGTCCGAACGCAGCACACGTGGCTGAATTCCGTCTTACGCCACGCGCTGAGCAAGATATCCGAGACATCTGGCACACAATTGCCAGCGACAGTGAGAAAGCAGCCGACGCTCTTGTGTTGCGTCTGTTTGCAAAATTTCACCTTGCCAAGACGCAACCGAAGATGGGTCGCGCCCTGCAGGAAGTTGCTCCAAATGTCCGTATTCTCATCGAAGGACGATATCTCATTCTCTATGAGCCGGCAGGCGACGATCTCCTTGTCGTCGCTGTCGTCCATGGCATGAGAAATCCCGACGAATGGCTTTCTTGATTCACTGCGGCGACAATTCGCCCGCCGGCATTTGAGGTTCGGCGCAGAGGTCGGTGGCGAAATTGTCAGCGGCGATGCGCTGCTCGACGCGCGCTTTCACAGCCGCCAGGTCAACCGGCTTGCCAGACAGCTTCTCGATGGCCGAGACGACCAGTTCCGGTGCTATCCAGTCTGGCTTGTGGCCGAGATTGTCGACCCAGACGATCTCGGCGCCGGGAATGTCTCGCGCCAGCCCGCCGGAGTGCAGTTCCTCATAGACAATGGTGTCGCGGTTGCCGGTGACGACGATCGACGGCGCGGTAATGCGGGAATAACGCGGCGCATTGACCCGGACGAAATCGTAAAGCCCCGCGACATCGACGGCGTTGGCGCGGAAAGCCGAGGGTCGCAGCACCAGCGGGATCGAGGCTCGGTCGACATAGCCCTCAGGAACCGGATTGGGGGCGAAGACGCAAGCCGTTGCATCGCCGATGCGCCCCCAGCCGACAAGCGTGGTGACCGTCTCGGAAAAAATCCAGCCGCCAACGGGCAGGGCGGTGGCGCTGTAGTACCAGGAGGTTTCGCCGCCCGGCCAGGGGTGGGTGGCCGGCGACAAGAACAACAGGCCGCGCGTCTTTTCTTTATGGTCGAGGGCAAAGATGGCGGCGACCGCACCGCCATAGGAATGCCCGACGACGATCGCGTCTTCCATGCCGAGCCGGTCCATCAGGGCTGACAGCGTTGCTGCCTGGCCGGTCGGCGTGTCGTTGCCGCTGCCGCGCGTCGACCAGCCATGGCCCGGCCGGTCGAAGAACAGCATCTCGGCCTTGCCTTCCAGCGCCTGACGCATCGGCGCGAGTTGGTCGTTCAGGTTGCCGCTGGCGCCATGAATGAAAACCAGCGGCGGCAGTTCCGGCTTGTCGGCTTTCAGATGGACATAATGAATGCGCGCGCTGCCGATATCCATGAAGCTGCCCGCGGGTGGATTGCGCCGCTCTATCAGCCACGTCGCCACACGCGTCGACCCTGCCAGCGTCAGAAGCAGAGCGAGCAGGAAGGCCAAAAAAGCGTAAGCGAGATTCATGGTGGGATGAGAATGCCGGTGAGGAGTAAGCGAAGCTATACAGGCGTCAGATGGCGCTGCCTGTCAAATCCTCGGTGATATCCGACACTTCCTGTTGGGCGGAGCGCATCATCGGATAGATGGTCAGAACCTTCTCCCATGCCTGCAGCGCCAGCTCCTTGTCGCCATTCTCCGACATGATGCGGGCTAAGCCCGAAAGCGCCCCGAAATGGCGCGGCTCGAGTTGCAGCGTGCGGTCGAGATCGCTCATCGACATCTTGAAATTGTTCATCAGATAGTGAGCGGTAGCGCGACGGTTCCAGCCTTCGGCATAATCCGGCTTGAGCACCACGACCTGATCGAGGAAATCGAGCGCGACATCGAACTTGCGTTCGTTCATCGCCTTTTGCGCCCAGCCCATCATCAGGTCGACCGATGCGCTGCCGGACTCGGCCCAACGATTCTGGATGCGGGCTGCGATCCGCTCGGCGGCACGCTCGTTGCGCTGGCGCTTCAGGTCCTTGAGAAGCGTATCGACCTGGCCGTGATTGGGCACGGTCACCGGCCGACCTTTCTGCGCGGCAAAAGCCACGGCAGGGGTCAGCAGCGCGAAGGAAAGGGCAAGTCTGAAAAGCAAGACGATCCGCATGCCGGAAATCTAGCTCCCGACAGCGGAACGTCAAACTGAATTTAGCGTGAACGGCGCTGCCGGCTCATAAAAAGCCTGGCTGTGCCCTTCTGCTCAGCCCTGGCGGGCCTTGAAGCGCGGTGCGCTCTTGTTGATGATGTAGACGCGGCCCTTGCGGCGAACCAGCTGGTTGTCGCGGTGGCGAGCCTTGAGTGCCTTCAGCGAATTCTTGATCTTCATTGGTCTGACCCGTCTGATAGGGCCCGCTTCGGGCCGAAATGAAAGGCGCGCCAAAAGCGCGCCCGAATTTGTGTGTGGCTCATAAACGAGGAGTCTCCGCTGTGTCAACCGCAGAGGCGCTTTTCGACGCTTTTCACCGGCGCGCATTTGCCTAAAGGTGAAATTTGCCGCATCCTGGCGCGTCAATGAATGAAACTGCGAGAGTGAGAATGTGCTTGCCGATACGACTTGTCCTGATTGCCGGTGGTCTTCTTTACTGCGGTGCCGCGTCCGCAGCCGAGTGCGACCCTAAGGACGAGAGCCAGATGGGCATGAACATCTGCGCCGCTGCGGACTACAAGACTGCCGACGCCAAGCTGAACGCGACCTATGCCGAAATCGTCAAGCGGCTGTCCGATGACGAAGACGGCAAGAAGCGGCTGCAGGCAGCCCAGCGCGCCTGGATCGTTTATCGCGATGCGGAGTGCAATTTTGCCACCGGCAATGCCCAGGAGGGTTCGATCTATCCCATGTTGCAGGACAACTGCCTGGAGGGAGAGACGCTGGACCGCGTCAAGCAGTTGGATGTCTATCTCCACTGCGAGGAAGGCGACATGAGTTGCCCGGTTCCCGCCGCGCCGTAGCGGCGGAAATCGTCGTCAGGCGATCAGACGGGTGAAATGCCCCATCTTACGCCCAGGTCGCGCTTCGGCCTTGCCGTAGAGATGGACGACCGTGTCGGTCTCGCCCATCAACGATTCGAACCGGGCGATATCGTCGCCGATCAGGTTTTCCATCACGCAGCCGGAATGCCGCTTCGGATTGCCCAACGGCAGACCGGCGACAGCGCGGATGTGCTGCTCGAATTGCGAAACGGCGCAGGCGGCTTCGGTCCAATGGCCGGAATTGTGCACGCGCGGGGCGATTTCATTGGCGATCAGCCCGCCGTCCGGCAGTACGAAGAATTCGACTCCGATGACGCCGACATAGTCCAGCGCTGTTAAGATACGCCGCGCGGCCTCGCGGGCGGCAATGGCCGTTGCCGCCGAGATCGCGGCGGGCACGGTGGAGCTGTGCAGGATGCCGTCTCTATGGACATTTTCAGCCGGATCGTAGACCGCCAGAGAACCGTCCGTGCCGCGTACGGCGATGACGGAAATTTCCTTCTCGAAGGGCACGAAGGATTCGAGGATCAGCGGAACATTGCCCATTGCCGCGCAGGTGCCGTCAAAGCCGCCGCTGCCGATAGAGCGGAACACGCGCTGGCCCTTGCCGTCATAGCCCATGCGGCGAGTCTTCAGGATGCCGCTGCCATCGAAGCGGGCGAGCGCGTCGGCCAGCTGCGCGTCGTCCTCGACGGGCAGGAACCGCGCGGTCTCGATGTTGATGCCGTTCAGGAAATTCTTTTCGACAAGGCGGTCCTGAGACACTTCCAGCGCCTTGGCCGGAGGATAGACCGGCACGGAGCGCACCAGCCGTTCGGCGGCTGACACCGGCACGTTTTCGAATTCGTAGGTGACGACGGCACAGCTCCGCGCCAGTTCGTCGAGCGCTGCAGGGTCGTCATAGGCCGCGACGATTTGGCGGTTGGCGACCTGCGCGGCCGGGCAGTCGGCCTGCGGTTCGAGCACCACGATACGATAGCCGAGCCGGCTCGCGGCCACGGCCAGCATGCGTCCGAGCTGTCCGCCGCCGATGATGCCGATGGTGGAGCCTAAGGGAAGGGAGGCGGTCATGCGTCGTCCGAAGGCGTTTCGGCCACTTTGGCGGTCTGGGCGCTGCGCCAGTCTTCGAGCCGGCTTGCCAGCGCGTCGTCGCTCAGGGCCAGGACTGCCGCGGCCAGAAGGGCAGCGTTGGCGGCTCCCGCCTTGCCGATGGCGAGCGTGCCGACGGGAATGCCGGCCGGCATCTGGACGATGGACAGAAGCGAGTCCTGGCCCGACAGCGCCTTGGATTCGACAGGCACGCCGAAGACGGGCAGCGCGGTCATGGCAGCGGTCATGCCGGGCAGATGGGCAGCCCCACCCGCGCCTGCGATGATGACGCGAAAGCCGTCCGCCTTGGCTGATTTGGCGAAGTCATAGAGGCGGTCTGGCGTGCGATGCGCCGAGATGATGCGCGCTTCATGCGAGACGCCGAGGATTTCAAGGATGTCGGCGGCGTGGCGCATTGTCGCCCAGTCCGATTGACTGCCCATGATGATGGCGACGTCGACACGCTTTTGCTGCAATGGCCTGTCCCCTTCGAGGCGCTAAAACGGCCACGTAGCCGAATTTCCACCCTGCCGCAAGGACGGTGCGGCACTCAGGCAATGATGTCGGGGATGATGCGGTCTTCGATCGCCCGAAGCTTGTCCTTGATGACGAGCTTCTTCTTTTTCATGCGCTGAATCTGCAGGGTATCGCAGCCGACGGCGATCATCGCGTTGATGGCCGCGTCGAAATCGGCATGTTCCTGTTTCAACCGTGCAAAATCGAGCCGAACTTCGGCCTGTTCCTGTTCCGACATGTCCACCGTATGCAAATTATTTTGCGCCTTTCGACGCCATCGTGGCAAGACCAGCACCCTTGCGGCGCAATGGCGGCTTGCCCATATCATATTTTAGCCCTGCGGGAAATAATACCACACCGCATTCGACATGGCGGATTTTAGGTGGCAAACTGTCACCGTACCGTCACACGGCGTAGCCAGCGGTGGATACGCCTCCGACAGGGTCCACGAGGAACTGAAAAGGGAGATTCAATCCATGTCTCTTGCATCCCATCTTGAAGAACTTCAGCGCAAACATGGCGATATGGAACGTCAACTCGACCAAGCCTTGAACCATCCGTCGATTGACGATCTTGAAATCGCAACGTTGAAGCGTCGAAAGCTGGCACTCAAGGACGAGATTGAGAAGCTGCGGTCGCAACCGACCCGGCATTGATTTCAAGCCGCTTCGCGGCATTAAAACCGGCGGCGGACCACTCCGCCGTCGGCTTACTTCAGATGAAGCAGCCTATCGAAATGGCCAGCGAGAAGACGCTGCAACCATGCGCGCGCCTCACGCTTCCCAGAACTGATCCAGCCAGATATTGAGCTTTACAAAGCCGTCGGAACTGACGGCGTAGACCCGACGGGTGCCTTCTGCGCGGGCGCTGACGAGGCCGGCATCCAGAAGCACCTTGAGATGCTGGGAGACCGCCGGCCGCGATACCGGCAGACCGGACGCGAGTTCACCGACAGTCTTTGGCCCGCGCCTGAGCTCTTCCAGCAGATGCCGGCGATTGGGGTCGGCAATGGCGACGAAAGAGTCATTCGCGTTCATTGCTTATTCTTGCAGCAAGGCGCGAGAAATCACAACCGTTACGACGAGGCAGGCTGCGGCGCGTCGTTTTCAGCATCGGCGTTTTCCGGGCTGGCTTCCGAACGGGGGTCGAGCTTGAGCGCTTCGGGCGTCACGGCGCGCTCGGATGGCAGCGTCTTGAACGCCTCACGGTCCTCGATGGGCACGGGTGCGCGGCGCCGGATGCGCAGAAGCGTGTAGCCGGCCAGGCCGAAATGCGCGAGCGCCGTCGCCAGGAAAAGTCCTTCCGGCTTCAGCCACCCCATCAGCCCGGCGGCGATGATCGGGCCGATCATTGTGCCGAAGCCGTAGAGCAGCAGAAGCCCGCCGGAAATCTTGACGAAATCCTCCGGCGAGGCATGGTCGTTGGCATGCGCCACAGCCAGCGAATAGAGCGTGTAGGCGAAAGCGCCGTAGCAGGCTGTCATGGCGATGACGAAGCCGCTCGATCGCGGCGCGACGAAAAACAGCAGCACGGCAAACAGCGTCGACAGCAGCGCACCGCCAGCCAGCACGAAGCGCCGGTCGGTGCGGTCGGAAATGCGGCCGATCGGCATCTGCAGCACAGCCCCCGCCACCACGGTCAGGCTCATCATCAGCGCAATCTGCGCCGTCGAGATACCGATACGGGCGCCATAGACCGCGCCCAGCGTTCCCCAGGCGCCATTGGCGACGCCGATCAGGACGCAGGCGATGGAGGAGACGGGCGAATTGGCATAAAGGCCCTTGATGTCGAGCTTGACGTCGCGCAGCGGATTGGGATGCGCCGCGCTCGATACGGCGGTCGGGATCAGCGACAGGCAAAACAGGATGCCTGCGACCATGAACAGGGAATCGTTGCTGACGTCGCCGGCGGCGACCATCATCTGCCCCGCCATGATCGAGGCATAGGTGACCATCATGTAGAGGCCGAAGACCGTGCCGCGATTCTTATTGGTGGCGCGCTCGTTGAGCCAGCTCTCGATGATCATGAAGGCGCCAGCCATGGTGAAGCCGGTGAAGGCGCGCAGCACGATCCACACCTGTTCCTGGATGATCAGCCCGGTCAACAGAGCGATGATTGCGCCGGAAGCCGCGAAGGTTGAGAAGGCGCGGACGTGACCGGCGCGGCGCACCAGACGTGGCGCAAAGACGCAGCCTGCGACGAAGCCGCCCGCCCAGGCCGTACCCATCAGACCCAGCGAAACGGTTGAAAACCCTTCGACCTGCCCTCGCAGCGGCAGAAGCAGCCCATGCAGACCGGATGCGGCAAGCAGGAAAGCCGTGCCGCGCAGCAGCGAGAGGATGGGACGGTAGTCTGCAAACATCATGTCATTCCGGTTTTTGGCCGAATTTTGGCCGAACTTCCTGCTGGCGAATGTCCAGCGCGCAGCGATTCGTCTCGGGAGCGGCAGTGCCGAACACCGTCCCGGCTTTTAGACAGCGATGCTGGCGATGATGCGACAACGGCGAGGCGTTTTTGTCATCTCGGTTTGAACAGCGATTCGGCCACGGATTTGCTGCTCGTCTTGGAGGCTATTTCCGCTTCCAGGCGACCGGTCTCCGCTTTCAGAAGCGCGATGCGCTCCTTGAGGTCCGCGACCGAAAGCAAAGAGAGGTCCTGGCCGATTTCGTGCTGGCGGTTGGTCCTGCGGGGTTCTTCGTCGAAAACAGCCATTCGGGGGTCCTCGCTTCCTGTTGTTTGCCTCCGCCGACGAACAGAATACATAGAGCATGGACAGCGATGCAAACCCCTGCAAGCGCTTGCAAGACAGAAAAGCAGGTTCCCATGACGATTGACAGCAGCATTCCCGCAAAGATGACGGCGGTCGCGATCTCATCTCCCGGCGGCCCGCGCGTGCTGAAGACCGAACGGCGCGACGTCCCCCAGCCGGCGCAAAACGAGGTGCTGATCCGCGTGCGTGCGGCGGGCGTCAATCGGCCCGACGTGCAGCAGCGCAAGGGCGCCTATCCGCCGCCGCCCGGCGCCTCCGATCTGCCGGGCCTCGAAGTCTCGGGCGAGGTGGTCGCGGTGGGTGAGGGTACCGTCCGCTGGCGGCCGGGCGATGCGGTCTGCGCGCTGACCAATGGCGGCGGCTATGCCGAATATGTTGCCGTGCATGAGAGCAACGCGCTGCCCATCCCGCATGGCTTCACCTTCACCGAAGCCGCGGCCATCCCCGAGACCTTCTTCACCGTCTGGCACAATGTGTTCCAGCGCGGCGGCCTGAAGGCAGGCGAGGTGTTGCTGCTGCATGGCGGCTCGTCCGGTATCGGCACCACGGCAATCCAGCTTGCCTCGGCGCTCGGCGCCACCGTCATCGCCACTGCGGGCTCTGACGAGAAGTGTGAGGCCTGCGTCAAGCTTGGGGCTGCGCGCGCGACCAACTACAAGACCGAGGATTTCGTCACTGTCGTGAAAGAGATGACGGACGGCAAGGGCGCCAATGTCATCCTCGACATGGTCGGCGGCGATTATGTCGCCCGCAACTACCATGCAGCCGCCGTCGAGGGCCGCATTGTCCAGATCGCCACCCAGACGGGAGCCGTGGCGAGCGCGGACTTTTCGCGGCTGATGATGAAGCGGCTGACGCATACGGGCTCGACGCTGCGTCCGCGCACCATTGAATTCAAGGGCCAGATCGCCGCCGCACTCGAGGCGCAGGTCTGGCCGCTTCTCGCCAGCCGCAGGGTTGCTCCGGTGATGGACATGATCTTCCCGCTCGCTGATGCCTGGCGCGCTCATGAGCGTATGGAGGAGGGCGACCATATCGGCAAGATCGTGCTGGATGTGGGGTGATCTTCGCCCCCCTCACCCGGCCTCCGCTCCGCTCTCCTCTCCCCGCTGGGGAGAGGAGAGCTATCGGCGCGGCGCCCGTCTCTTCTCCCAGCGGGGAAAGGTGGCCCGAAGGGCCGGATGAGGGGGCAATTTGGACTGGCTCTCATAGATAAAGCAAAAAGCCGCCCCGTTGCGGGGGCGGCTTTTTGCGTGATGACCGGTCGGCTCAGCCGTGCAGGCGGGCTTCGACGGCTTTGGCGGTGTCCTCGGCGGTGATGCCGAAATGCTTGTACAGGTCGGCGATTTCGCCGGAGGCGCCGAAGCCGTGCATGCCGATGAAGACGCCGTCGGTGCCGATGAACGCATCCCAGCCCTGGCGGATGCCGGCTTCGATGGCGACCTTGACCTTCGCATCGCCGATGATCGCCGAACGATAGGCTTCGTCCTGCTTTTCGAACAGCTCGAAGGCAGGCACGGAGACCACGCGGGTCGGGTGGCCGTGGCCCTGCAACAGGGCGCGGGCGGCAAGCGCGATTTCGACTTCCGAGCCGGTGGCGAAGATCGTCACCACGGCGTCGCCATCGGCGGTCGCCAGCTCATAGGCACCGTAGCCGCAGAGGTTTTCCTCGACAAATTCCGTGCGTACCGCCGGCAGATTCTGGCGGGTCAGAGCCAGGGTTGCGGGTGCCGTGGTCGATTCCAGCGCAAGCTGCCAGCATTCGGCGGCTTCCGTGGCGTCGGCCGGGCGGAAGACGACGTGGTTGGGGATGGCGCGCAGGGCGGCGAGATGCTCGACCGGCTGGTGGGTCGGGCCGTCTTCGCCCAGACCGATGGAATCATGGGTCATGACGAAGATCGAGCGGATGCCCATCAGCGAGGCCAGCCGCATGGCCGGGCGCGCATAGTCGGAGAAGCACAGGAAGGTGCCGGAGTAGGGGATGACGCCGCCATGCAGCGCCAAGCCATTCATCGCGGCCGCCATGCCGAGCTCGCGGATGCCGTAATGGACATAACGCTGGCCGTAGTCTTCCGGCGTGATCGACTTGGTCTGGCTGGTCTTGGTGTTGTTGGAACCGGTCAGGTCGGCCGAGCCGCCGATGGTTTCGGGCACCACGCCGTTGATGACCTCAAGCGCCATTTCGGACGACTTGCGGGTGGCCACCTTCGGCTTGTCGGAAGCAAGCTTCTTCTTGTAGTCGGCAATCGCATCGTCGAAGCCCGCCGGCAGATCGCCGCGCATGCGGCGCTCAAACTCGGCCCGGGTGTCGGCCGATGCGGCAGCGAGGCGTTTTTCCCAATCCTTGCGCTGCTTAGCCGAGTTCAGGCCGGCCAGGCGCCAGGCATCGAGAATGTCGGACGGAATCTCGAAGGGCGGATAATCCCAGTTCAATTCCTTGCGCGCGCCGGCAATCTCTTCCTTGCCGAGCGGCGAACCATGCACCTTGTTGGTGCCGGCCTTGGTCGGGGCGCCGAAACCGATGGTCGTCTTGGCGGCGATCAGCATCGGCTTGTCGGACCGCTTGGCGGCTTCCAGCGCCTGGGCAATGGCCTCGGGATCATGGCCGTCGATCGCGATGGTGTTCCAGCCGGACGCTGCGAAACGGGCGAGCTGATCGGTGGAATCGGCCAGCGACACCGCGCCGTCGATGGAGATGCTGTTGTGGTCCCAGATCACCGTCAGCTTGTTGAGCTTGAGGTGGCCGGCCAGCGTCAGCGCTTCCTGGCTGATGCCTTCCATCAGGCAGCCGTCGCCGGCCAGAACGTAGGTGTGATGGTCGACAAGGTCGTCGCCGAAGGTGGCGTTCATGATGCGCTCGCCGAGCGCGAAGCCGACCGAATTGCCGAGACCCTGGCCGAGCGGGCCGGTGGTGGTCTCGATGCCGGTGGCGTGACCGTATTCGGGGTGACCGGCGGTCTTGGAGCCGAGCTGGCGAAAATGCTTGATCTCGTCGATCGTCATATCCTCATAACCGGTCAGGTAGAGGAGCGAATAGAGCAGCATCGAGCCATGGCCGGCAGACAGGATGAAGCGGTCGCGGTCGGCCCAATGCGGGTTGGCGGGGTCGAATTTCAGGAATTTGGTGAAGAGTACGGTTGCAACGTCGGCAGCACCCATTGGCAGGCCGGGATGGCCGGAATTGGCCTTTTCGACCGCATCCATGGACAGAAAGCGGATCGCATTCGCCATGCGGTCGTGTTTTTCGCGCGAGGCCATAATTCCTCCAGGGTCAGATTGGCTGGGCTCGATGGCCCGGAAACGTGCGCGACACATAGCAGGAGCAGGCTTTGAGTCAATAAATTCGGACACCTTGCGCCAAACAATCCGTACGTCTTTTGCGGGACCTGCCCCGATGAGAGAGAGGCCCGTCGAGGGCATCGGACGCCGGCAAATTTCGCCTCGGTGGGCCTTCTTGCCTGGCTGGCAATGCGAATGCAGGGGATAGAGACGGGGATTTATTGACGCAGGCTTCACCCGGTGCCTAATCTTCCGCAGATAACGCGTTCTGAACACGCGCGATTCGGTGATGGGCGGGGGTAGCACGGATACCATGACCGGCGAGGCCACACTCAAGGAAGTCATAGGCAGGCTCGGAAGGGCCATGGAAGTGCTGGAAGACGCGGTTGGCGCGCGCTTCGAGCACGAACAGGACTATGCCGAGGCGGAAGCGGAGGTTCAGCGCATGAACGCCGACAGAGCCCGTCTTGCTCAGGAACTCGACAATTCCGAAGCCCGCGCCGAGCGGCTCGAGGAAGCCAACAAGGAAGTATCGCGCAGGCTGGTGACCGCCATGGAAACCATCCGTGCGGTGCTGGACAGGTAGGGCCAGATGGCACAAGTCACGGTCACCATCGACGACAAGCAGTATCGGATGGCTTGCGACGAAGGCCAGGAAGAACACCTGATCGACCTCGCCGCGCGCTTCGACCGCTATGTGCTGCATCTCAAGGATTCGTTCGGCGAAATCGGCGACCAGCGGCTCACCGTCATGGCTGGGATCATGGTGATGGACGAACTGGCCGAACTTCAGAAGCGCATCAAGGGAATGGAAACCGAGGTGCAGACGCTGCGCAAGACGCGCGACGAAGCGCTTATCAAGGCCGACAAGAACGACTCTGCCCTGACCGGCGCGCTCGGCGCGCTCGCCGACCGCATGGAAGGCCTTGCCGACCGCCTCGCCAGGAAGGCGTGAGGGAAAGGGCTGCTCTATCTCCCCCCATGTGGGGGAGAAAGCGATTTCAACATCTTAGGCGAGCCGCAGGCGAAGTCTAAGTGTTAGAAATCGCCAGAGAGGGGATTGTCTATCGCTAACCACCACGCCCCCTCTCTTGGATTTTCTACGACTTAGCCTCGCTTCGGGCTTTGCCCTCGCTCCGCTAATGCCGTGAAAATCCTTTCTCCCCCGCCAAGGGGGAGATAACGCCGGCATCGAACGTGGGCGCTTATTTTTTCTCTTCCAGTCAGCCGATCGTTTGTCGACGGATCGGCTATGACGACCGCTACTCACACATCTCACCAAGGGAAAAACAGCCCCAAAACGCAAGAAGCCCCGGATCGCTCCGGGGCTTCTGCCAAACTGTGCGCGGCGATCAGGCCGCGGTTTCGAACTCGGACTTCCAGGTACCCAGAGCGGCGAGGCCGTTCATGCGGGCGCGGTGGGCGAAGGCAGCCTGGGCCGCGGCGACGTTCTCGCCCTTGCCCGACCAGGCCTTCTGCGGGGCTGCCTGCAGCGCGCGGCCATAGGAGAAGGTCAGCTTCCAGGGATGCGGGCCGATGGCATTGATCGCGTTGAGGTTGGCGGTCGCCTCCTCGTCCGACTGGCCGCCCGACAGGAAGGCGATGCCCGGAACCGCGGTCGGCACCGTCTGGCGGAACACGCGGATGGTCTTTTCGGCGACTTCCTCGGGGCTGTTCCTGGTGCCTGACTTCTTGCCGGCGATGACCATGTTCGGCTTGAGGATCGAGCCTTCGAGGTTGACGCGGGCTTCGTAGAGCGCGTCATAGAGCTTGATCAGCGTCGCCTTGGTGACCTCGAAGCAGGTGTCGATGTCGTGCGAACCGTCCATCAGCACTTCCGGCTCGACGATCGGCACGATGCCGGCTTCCTGGCACAATGCGGCATAGCGGGCCAACGCATGGGTGTTGGCATTGATCGAGGCTGCCGAAGGCACGTTGGAAGCGGTGTCGATGTCGATCACGGCGCGCCATTTGGCGAAGCGGGCGCCGAGCTTGTAGTATTCGGCGAGGCGTTCGCGCAGGCCGTCGAGGCCTTCTGTGATGGTGTCGCCGGGGAAGTTGACCAGAGGCTTGGCGCCAGCGTCGACCTTGATGCCCGGAATGGCGCCGGCGGCGCGGATCAGTTCGACCAGCGGGGTGCCATCGACCGCCTTCTGGCGGATGGTCTCGTCGTAGAGGATGACACCGGAAATGTGGTTCCGCATCGCATCCGCCGAGCGGAATAGAAGCTCGCGATAATCGCGCCGGCTGTCCGCCGTCGACTCGACGCCGATGACGTCGAAACGCTTCTTGATCGTGCCGGAACTTTCGTCCGCTGCCAGAATGCCCTTACCGTCCGCCACCATGGCGGCGGCGATGTCCTCAAGACGTTCGCTCATCCACACTCTCTCCTTGACTGCAAAGCTGTAAAGCCGGCCATACCAGAAGAGATTTGGCAACGGAATGACAGATTAGGCAAACTAACCGATTGAAAAAATTACAATCGATTAAAAGCGTAGCATCGTTAACGGGCGGATCGCGCCGCCCATTAACGAACAACGTCAGGCTTTCAGGACTTCGACGCCGGGAAGATCCTTGCCTTCCATCCATTCCAGGAAGGCGCCGCCGGCGGTCGAGACATAGGTGAAGTCCTCAGCCACGCCGGCATGATTAAGGGCTGCCACCGTGTCGCCGCCACCGGCCACCGAGACAAGCTTGCCGGCCCTGGTGCGCTCGGCCGCATGCTTGGCAGCCGAAACGGTCGCCGCGTCGAACGGCGCCAGCTCGAACGCGCCGAGCGGGCCGTTCCAGACCAGGGTCGCGGCGCGGTCGATCCATTCGTTGATGGTGGCGACCGTCTTGGGGCCGACATCGAGGATCATGCCGTCTTCGGGCACGGCTTCGATGGCTACGGTCTGGTTGTCGGCATTCGCCTTGAATTCCTTGGTCACCACGCCGTCCACCGGCAGGATGATGGCGCAGCCGGCATCCGCCGCCTCGATCATGATCTGGCGCGCAGTCTGGGCCAGGTCGTGCTCGCACAGCGACTTGCCGACCTTTGTGCCGCGCGCTGCCAGGAAGGTGTTGGCCATGCCGCCGCCGATGACCAGCGCATCGACCTTGCGCACGAGGTTCATCAAAAGGTCGAGCTTGCTTGAGATCTTCGCGCCGCCGACGATGGCGACGACCGGCTTTGCCGGATTGCCGAGACCCTTTTCCAGCGCTTCGAGCTCGGCCTGCATGGTGCGGCCGGCAAAAGCGGGCAGGACCTGCGCCAGCCCTTCCGTCGAGGTGTGGGCGCGGTGGGCGGCGGAAAACGCGTCATTCACATAGAGGTCGCCATTGGCCGCGAGTTCTCTGGTGAAGGCCGGGTCGTTCTTTTCCTCGGCCTTGTGGAAGCGGGTGTTTTCCAAAAGCACGATGTCGCCGTCCTTCATCGCAGCGATGGCCGCCGTTGCCTTTTCGCCGATGCAGTCGGCGGCGAAGCCCACCGGGCGGCCGATGACCTCGGAGGTCGCCTTGGCGATGGGCTCAAGCGACAGTTTCGGATCGGGACCGTCCTTGGGGCGGCCGAAATGCGCGAGCAGGATGACCTTGGCGCCCTTGTCGGACAGTTCGGTGATGGTGGGCGCGACGCGCTCGATGCGGGTTGCGTCGCTCACCTTGCCGTCAGCGACGGGAACGTTGAGATCGACGCGGACGAGAACCCGCTTGCCCTGAACTGATCCGATCGTGTCGAGCGTCTTGAAACCTGCCATGAAACCCTCTCCTTCAGAAGTCGGCGGGACCATATCGCGAAGCGTGGAGGATGCAAGCGCGTTGGCGGGCAGCGAAGTCTACGTTTTCGTCAGGGGCGGTCGAGGCTTGCTGTGAAGGCCTCGGTGATTTCGGGGCTGCGTTCGAGGAAAAACGCCTCGGGGCCGGCGCCTGTGGCATCGAAAAAGCGGGCGACAAAACAGCGAAGCGCCGCGCAGAGCGCGATGTCGGAGATCTGCTGGTCGGTGAAACCCACGGAGCGCAGTTCGTCGACGTCTTCCTGACCGATCCGCGAGGCGTTCTGCGCGACCGTTTCAGCGTAGGACAGCATGACGACATCCCGGCGCGACACGCCGGCACTGCGGAAGTCGCGCTGCACGGCGATGACCTGTTCGGCTGAGCCGAGATCGTCGACCAGTTGCCCGCCATAGACGATGGAGCAATATTTCGACGGCACGTTCTTGGCCGCGATCAGCGTGATCAGCCGCCAGTCCCGCCTGGGCAGCGAGAAATTCGCCTTCACCCCCTCGAAGAAATCTTCGTAGAGCGGCAAAAGGTCTGGCCGGCTCGTCCAGCAGCGGGTTGCCGCCATGACGAAGCCCATGGCCTCGCGCTCCGCCGCATAGATTTCGGCTGTTCTGCCGGTGGCTTCTTCATCGGAAATTGTGGTCAGGAACATGCAATTCCCCCTGCGCAATGGCACGGCGGAAGAATGTGCCAAGGCACGAGAATGGTCAATCCGCCGCTGAGCGAAGTCACAAGCTAAGGAAAATCTCTGGTACGCCCAAGGGGAATCGAACCCCTGTTTGCGCCGTGAGAGGGCGCCGTCCTAACCGCTAGACGATGGGCGCAGCCGAGAACCGGCGATATAGATGGGCTTTCGGCAAAAAGCAACAGCACTTCGGCTATCTGGAGAAGCTTTTGCGCAAGGCCCGATCAAGTCCGTGCGTCAGGCCTTATACTGGATCAGGTCCCACAGATTGCCATAGAGATCGGAGAAGACGGCGACGGAGCCGTAGGCTTCGTGGCGGGGCTGTTCCTTGAAGACCACGCCCTTGGAAAGCATCGCCGCATGGTCGCGCGCGAAATCGTCGGTCTGCAGGAAGAAGGCGACGCGGCCGCCGGTCTGGTCGCCGATGCGTGCCGTCTGCGCTTCGTCGGCTGCCTTGGCCAAAAGCAGGCGGGTGCCGCCCTCGACGCCGACGACCAGCCAGCGCCTGCCGCCGCCCTGGTCGGTGTCGGCCAGGACGCAAAAGCCGAGTTTTTCGACATACCAGTCGCGCGCCGCGTCATAGTCGGCGACGACGAGCGCCGCGGTTGCGATGCTGCGGGCCGGGCCGGTCATTGGGTCCTCACGGCGAAACGGCCGACGATGCGGCCCTCGACGGTGTCGTAGACGACGATCGAACGGCTGCCATCGGACAGTTCGACATCGAGCGCGAGGCGCGTTCCCGAAAGCGACTGCGACACCAGCCGCGAGCCGACCGGCAGGACGATGTCGCCTGCCAGCGGTTCCTGCCCCGAAGGCGGGGCGGCGACCGACGCTGGCACTTGAGCTGTGTCATTCGATTTCATGGCTTTGTAGACAAGCGCGGCCACCACGGCCATAAGGGCCAGGAAAAGAATGCCCAGATTGATGGCCATGAAGCGGACCAGCTTTCGGCGCACACGCTCGGCAGCTGGGTCGAGCGGCTTTTCCTCTTGAGGGTCGGTTTGTGGCCCTGACATCGGCAAATAGGTCCGGAACAGTTGAAATGAGCGACCCTGATAGCGAAGCAGGCGGCGGATTGATAGTGCTGACCGCAGCCGAGGATGCCGCCGGTTCACGGCTCGACCAATGGCTGGCCGGCCAGCTCGGCGACGATTTTTCGCGCAACCGCGTACAGACGCTGATCAAGCAGGGCGCAGTGCGAATCGCGGGTAAAGCCGTCACCGAAGCCAAGCGCAAAGTGGCTTTGGGCGACGTGGTGACCGTCGACATGCCGGAACCCGAGCCGGCGGAGCCGATCGGCGAGGACATTACGCTCGACATCCTGTTCGAGGACGACGATCTGATCGTCATCAACAAGCCGGCTGGATTGGTGGTGCATCCCGGCGCAGGCAACTGGACGGGCACGCTGGTCAATGCGCTGATCCATCATTGCGGCGACAGCCTTTCGGGCATCGGCGGGGTGCGCCGACCCGGCATCGTGCACCGGCTCGACAAGGATACGACCGGCGTGATGGTGGCGGCCAAGACCGACCGGGCGCACAAGGCGCTGTCGGAGGCTTTCGCCGATCATGGCGTTTCCGGCGACCTCGAACGCGCCTATGTCGCGCTGGTCTGGGGCATCCCGGCGCGGATGATCGGTACGGTGGATGCGCCGCTCGGGCGCGCCTCCGACCGGGTGCGGCGGGCTGTCGTGCCCGAACACCGGGACGATGCGCGCCGCGCCGTGACGCATTACACAGTGCTTGAGCGTTACGGCCAGGCGCAGACAGAGTTCGCCCAGGCAAGCCTGGTCGAGTGCCGGCTGGAGACCGGTCGCACCCACCAGATCCGGGTGCATATGGCCCATATCGGTCATCCGCTGGTCGGCGACCGCGACTATGGGCTTTCGTTTCGCACGAAGGCCAACCGTCTGCCGGAGCCGCTGAAGGCCCAGGTTGCGGCCTTTCCACGCCAGGCGCTGCATGCCCGATTGCTTGCATTCCGGCACCCGGCAACCCACATGATGATGAGTTTCGAAGCCCCCATACCGTCCGATATGGCCGATATGCTCAGCGGCTTCAAAGCGATCTGAAACGCCCATTCAGCCGGTATGCCTTTTTTAAGCCCGGATCGCATTGTTCACTTCACTGTGACAGTGTGTTTCAGGTGCAACTTTTTCTATCTTTTCCGCTTTTGTTCCTATATACAACGTTAGGCAAGAGAGACGCGCAGACCGGCGTCTCGCCGTGCTCGCCTGGATAAGGGAGCACGTTCTCTAAAGAGGAGGGCGCTATCATGGCCCAGTCATTACCCAGTATCGTTTCCGGCGAGGGCGGCCTCACCCGCTACCTTGAGGAAATCCGTCGCTTTCCGATGCTTCAGCCGCAGGAAGAGTACATGCTCGCCAAGCGGTATGCCGAGCACCAGGACACCAAAGCCGCGCACAAGATGGTCACCAGCCATCTGCGTCTCGTCGCCAAGATCGCGATGGGCTATCGCGGCTATGGCCTGCCGATCGGCGAGGTCATCTCGGAAGGCAATGTCGGCCTGATGCAGGCCGTGAAGAAGTTCGAGCCCGAGCGGGGCTTCCGTCTGGCCACCTATGCGATGTGGTGGATCAAGGCTTCGATCCAGGAATACATCCTGCGCTCGTGGAGCCTGGTCAAGATGGGCACGACCGCCAACCAGAAACGCCTGTTCTTCAACCTGCGCAAGGTGAAGGGCAAAATCCAGGCGCTGGACGACGGCGACCTGAAGCCCGACCAGATCACCGAGATCGCTACGCGGCTCAACGTGTCGGAGGCCGAGGTGGTGTCGATGAACCGGCGCCTGTCCGGCGACGCTTCGCTCAACTCGCCGATCCGTGCGAGCGAGGGCGAATCGGGAGAATGGCAGGATTGGCTGGTCGACGACCATGAAAGCCAGGAAGCCATGCTCATCGAGCAGGACGAGCTGGAAAACCGCCGTAGCATGCTTGCCGGTGCGCTGTCCGTTCTCAATGAGCGCGAACGCCGCATCTTCGAGGCCCGCCGCCTGGCCGAAGAGCCACTGACGCTGGAAGAGCTGTCGTCGGAGTTCGACATCAGCCGCGAGCGCGTGCGCCAGATCGAGGTTCGCGCCTTCGAGAAGGTGCAGGATGCGGTTCAGGCCGCCGCGCGCAAGCAGATGCAGGCTCTGCGCACCATCGACGCGCAAGCCTACGCCTGACAGAGGCGGAACGAACGAATCAAAGGCCGCGCCGGGCAACCGGCGCGGCTTTTTTGTTGCGTGCTTAGGGCCATCCCCCGGAGGCGGATCTCTATGACGCCCACCGCACCGGTGCGTGTATCGATGCTAATGGCCGAGCAGCGCAGTGATGGAAATCGCAGCCAGTGCAACCACGGCAAGCTTCCAAAAATCGCGTCTGCGCTTCAGCCCCGGCAGGCCGAGCGGCTTGAAGAGATGGATCACCATTGCGGCGATGATCAGCAGCGACAGCAGTTTCGTCATGCCGCTGTGTGCTCCTTCGCATGGGACCGTGTCAAAGCGAACGATGTCTTTTTTACGCAGCTCTTGGCCGAATGTTCAAAAGGTCGCGCTCGATCTTGCGGCGGCGTTCCATTAAATCGTAGTCGGCCTGCAGACCGAGAAAAAAACCTTCCGAGACGCCGAAGTAACGCGCAAGTCGCAAATCGGTGTCCGCAGTCATTGCCCGCTTGCCGAGCACGATCTCATTGATACGGCGTGGCGGTACATGCACGGCTCGCGCCAGCGCATTCTGGCTGATCGCCATGGGCTTCAGGAAATCCTCGAACAGGATTTCGCCGGGATGTGGGTTCGGCAAAAGCTTAATCATGGTAGTCGACAATTCCGACATCGGTCGGGCCTCCTTCGTGCCAAACGAAGCATATCCGCCATTGTCGATGGCGGTGTGCGTTTGAACCTTGGTCCGGTAGACGCGGATGCTTTGTGGGCGCTACAAGCGGCGCGGAAGATTTTCGGGAGGAACTGATGGCGTCACGGTATCACGAGGTCTATGCGCGCTGGAAAGCCGATCCGGACGGGTTCTGGGCCGAGGCGGCGGAAGCCATCGACTGGAGCAAGCGCTGGGACAAGGTGTTCGATGCCGATCAGGGCGTCTATGGCCGCTGGTTCACCGGTGCGGAATGCAACACCTGCTGGAACGCGGTCGACCGCTATGTCGATGGCGGGCGGGCCGACCAGCTTGCGTTGATCTATGACAGCCCGATCACCGGTGCGCAGGCGAAATACACCTATGCGGAACTGAAGGCAGAGGTCGAGGCGCTGGCCGCCGTTCTACGGGAGCAGGGCGTAGTGAAGGGCGACCGCGTCATCGTCTACATGCCGATGGTGCCGCAGGCGGTGTTCGCCATGCTCGCCTGTGCGCGGCTGGGTGCCGTGCATTCCGTTGTGTTCGGCGGCTTCGCCGCCAAGGAACTGGCCACGCGCATCGACGATTCCACGCCTAAGCTGATCGTCTCGGCGTCCTGCGGCATTGAGCCGGGACGCATCGTTCCCTACAAGCCCTTGCTTGACGGTGCGATCGCGCTGTCGCGCCACAAGCCAGAGCGCTGCGTCATCCTGCAGCGCGAGCAGCTTTCATGCGATCTGATCGAAGGCCGCGACGTCGACTATGCCGAGGCGGTCGATGCCGCAAAAGCTGCTGGGACCGAGGTGCCGTGCGTTCCGGTGGCCGCGACGGACCCGCTCTATATCCTCTACACATCAGGCACGACCGGCCAGCCCAAGGGCGTGGTGCGCGACAATGGCGGCCATATGGTCGCGCTGAAATGGTCGATGGAAAACGAATATGGCGTGAAGCCGGGCGAGGTGTTCTGGGCGGCGTCCGATGTCGGCTGGGTCGTCGGCCATTCCTATATCGTCTATGCGCCGCTGCTGCATGGCTGCACCACAGTGCTGTTCGAAGGCAAGCCGGTCGGCACGCCCGACGCCGGCACGTTCTGGCGGGTGATCTCCGAGCATGGCGTCGTTGCGCTGTTCACCGCGCCGACCGCGTTCCGCGCGATCAAGGGGCAGGACATCGAAGGCGTTTTCGTGAAGAAATACGACCTGTCGAAATTCCGCACCCTGTTCCTGGCCGGGGAACGCGCCGATCCCGAAACCATCAAATGGGCCGAGCAAAAGCTGGAACGCCCCGTCATCGACCATTGGTGGCAGACCGAGACTGGCTATCCGATCAGCCAGAACCCGGTGGGGCTTGGGCAGCTTCCAGTTAAATACGGCTCGCCCGCCGTCGCCATGCCCGGCTATGATGTGCAGGTGCTGGACGATGCCGGCCATCCGGTGGCGCGTGGCACGCTGGGCAATGTGGTCATCAAGCTGCCGCTGCCGCCCGGCTGTTTTCCGACCCTGTGGCAGGCCGAAGAGCGGTTCAGGCAAGCCTATCTCGAAGAGTTCCCCGGCTACTACAAGACGGCGGATGCCGGCTATATCGACGATGACGGCTATCTCTTCATCATGGCGCGCACCGACGACATCATCAACGTCGCCGGCCACAGGCTTTCGACCGGCGGCATGGAAGAGGTGCTGGCCGAGCATCCCGACGTGGCGGAATGCGCGGTGATCGGCATCGCAGATGCCATGAAAGGACAGATCCCCTGCGGTTTCGTGGTGCTGAACGCCGGGGTGGAACGCGACCACGGAGAGATCGAAAAAGAGATCGTCGCTTTGGTGCGCGAGCGGATCGGGCCGGTGGCGGCTTTCAAGATGGTGGTCACCATCAAGCGGCTACCGAAAACGCGCTCGGGGAAAATCCTTCGCGGCACCATGCAAAAGATTGCCGACCACGAAGAATGGAAGATGCCGGCGACGATCGACGATCCTGCGATTCTGGACGAGATCACCGCGGCGCTGAAGCAGAGGTCAGCTGTGGGGTAAAACGATCTATCCAAAAACGGCTTGGCTCCTGCCAGGAGGCTGTCAGCAAGGCTGTGCGATACTCCTTCTCGTAGATATCGAGGAGGAATGACGATGACCGTTTCCATGTTCGAAGCTGCCTTCTTCACCAGTTTGCGTCAGTATGCCGGCAAGGTTTCTACCTTGCGCAACGAGATCAGGACCGAGCGTTTCCTGAGTTCGCTGCCTGTCGAATTGCGCAAGGATATTGGCTGGCCCGATATCCTTGCTGCCCGGCGCGCGGTACGTCCGGGCGACCGATGAGAGCTTTGTCCGCCATGCCAACTGCCATGGAATTCTTGAGGGCTCCTGACAATATGGTGTCAGGAGCGTTGTGCGATGGTAGGCTCGGGATGAAGATGCCGGATGGGCGGTGGGCCGGGGAGGACAAGCATGAGGCGCGCCGACAGATTGTTTCAGATCGTCCAGCATCTGCGGGGCGGCCGGTTGGTGACCGCGCAGAAGCTTGCGGTCTGGCTCGAGGTCTCCGAACGCACCATCTATCGCGACATAGCCGATCTGCAATCGACCGGCGTTCCGATCGATGGAGAGGCCGGCGTCGGCTACATGATGAGGGAAGGTTTCGACCTTCCGCCGCTGATGTTCACCCGTGACGAGATCGTCGCCCTGGTTGCCGGTGCACGTATGGTGCGCGCCTTCGGTGGTGCTGCCATGGCGCGGGCTGCGGAAGAAGCGCTGGTGAAGATCGGCGCGGTGTTGCCGGATTCCGAGAAGGACCGTATCGCGCGCATTGAAATCCATACGCCGATGTGGGTGGTCAGCGATGCCGACCGCGTCACCATCGACCTGATGGAGCGTTCGGTGGAACGCCGCGAGGTGCTCAACCTCGACTATCGCGACGAGAACGGGTCGAGCAGTCTGCGCGATGTCAGGCCGCTCGGGCTGTGGTTCTGGGGCAAGGTGTGGACCTTGATCGCCTGGTGCGAGATGCGCGGCGCTTTTCGCGCATTCCGCATCGACCGTATCGCTATTGTCAATCCAACGGGGCGAACCTTCCGTCCCGAGCGTGGCAAGACGCTTGCCGATTATTATCGGCTGACCGAACGGCATGAGAACGAGCAGCGTAACCTGCCGCAGGCCGGTCGCGGCTCTTAGTCCTGTCGCCCGCAGGCGGGCAATTCGTTTCCACCAAGATCGGCGGGCGTGCCTCTTGAGCAGACATAAAAAACCGGGCTAGCCCGGTTTTTTCGATGATATCGTGACGGGATTATTCCTCGTCTTCGTCGTCCGTGCGGGTCGACTTGAGCGCGGAGAGCTTGGCGAACACCTTGTCGGCGTCGAGTTCCTGATCCTCATCGTCGGGCTTCTGGGTGTTCGGCACCAGACGCTCGGTGAGCGATGCGGGCAGCAGCGTATCGCCGGCGGCCGGGGCCTGCTCGCGACCGCGCGAGGCGCGCTGAACTTCAATGTCGAGGTCAATCTGCGAGCACAAGCCGAGTGCGACGGGATCCATCGGCGCGAGGTTGGCGATGTTCCAGTGGGTGCGGTTGCGGATCTGCTCGATCGTCGCCTTGGTGGTGCCGACGAGGCGCGAAACCTGCGCATCCTTGAGTTCTGGATGGTTCTTGACCAGCCAGAAAATGGCGTTCGGACGATCCTGGCGCTTGGACAGCGGGGTGTAGCGCGGGCCCTTGCGCTTGGATTCAGGCACGCGAACCTTTGGCTCGGACAGCTTCAGGCGGTGGTTGGGGTCTTTTTCGGCGCGCGCAATCTCGTCGCGGCTGAGCTGGCCGGTGAT
Organism: Tianweitania sp. UT-5YL-CI-8; assembly: GCF_030010215.1. Classification (GTDB taxonomy): domain Bacteria; phylum Pseudomonadota; class Alphaproteobacteria; order Rhizobiales; family Rhizobiaceae; genus Oryzicola. The sequence goes on along the minus strand of NZ_JASCRR010000009.1, from coordinate 66,288 downwards.
GACCGGGTCCATGCCCTTGATGCCCTGCGCGGACTCGCCGTCGGCAATCGCCTTCACCTCAAGCGGATGCAGCCCGCAAAACTGTGCGATCTGGTCGAAGGACAATGCAGTGCTGTCGACCAGCCATACGGCTGTCGCCTTGGGCATGAGAAGGGTGTTGGCCATTGGATAATATCCTCTCGTTCGCCCGCGTCCCTGCACGCGGGCGGTGGATCAAAACCACCAAATTGGGAAATCGGCCCGTATATAGACTCAAACCTTTCGCGGGGCAAGAAAAGTTCGGGCGCTGTCATGGAACAGTCACCGTCCCGTCATCGGCCTGAAATGAAGCGGGGACAAACGGGTCTGCACACCAATTCCGGTCTCGCAGGAGATTTTCATGTCCCGTCGCCTTTTGCTGCTGACAGCCGCGCTCGCTGCCTCCGCTTCCATGCCCGCCCACGCCGAGAGCGTGTTCAACCGTGTCGCGACTTTCCCGGTGGCTGCTAACCTTCCCGCCGATATCGACGCTGCCACGCCGACTTCGTCCGAGATCATTGCCGCCACCGAGGACGGCAACACGCTGGTTTACTCCGACAGCCCGTTGGGTGCTGTCGGCTTTATCGATATCACCGACATCAAGGCGCCGAAGCCGGGCGGGATCGTCAAGTTTGACGGCGAACCGACATCGGTCGCGGTGCTGGGTGGCAAGGTGTTCGCCGGCGTCAACACCTCGGAGAGCAAGGACAAGCCGTCTGGCACGCTATCGATCATCGACATCGCGACCAAAGCGGTCGAATCATCCTGCGATCTCGGCGGTCAGCCCGACTCCGTTGCGATCAGCAAGGACGGCAAGTTTCTCGCCGTCGCCATCGAGAACGAGCGCGATGAAGAGCTGAACGAGGGCGCGCTGCCGCAGCTTCCCGCCGGCAACCTCAAAATATTTTCTATCGCCAACGGCTCGGTCGATTGCGCAACTGCCAAGACGGTGGACCTGATCGGCCTTGCCGAAGTCGGCGCGGAGGACCCCGAACCCGAATTCGTTGCCTTCAACGAAGCCGGCGAAATCGCCGTCACGCTGCAGGAAAACAACCACATCGCCATCGTCGATGCCGCGACCGGCACGGTCAAAACGCATTTCTCCGCCGGCTCGGTCGCGCTCGAAGGCGTCGATACCAAGAACGACGGCGCGCTGTCCTTCACCGGCAAGCAGGACGCGATGCCGCGCGAGCCCGACACCGTCAAGTGGATCGACAACGATCGCCTGCTGATCGTCAATGAGGGCGATTATGAGGGCGGCACGCGCGGCTTCACCATCTTCGACAAGACAGGCAAGGAGCTCTACGAATCCGGCGCCTCACTCGAAATGAAGATCGCCGCGGCCGGCCATTATCCCGACAAGCGGAACAAGAAGGGCGTCGAGCTCGAAGGCGCCGAAGTCGGCCAGTTCGGCGACACCAAATACATCTTCGTCGCAAGCGAGCGCGGTTCGGTCGTCGGCGTGTACAAGGATACCGGCGGCGAGCCGGAATTCGTCCAGCTGCTGCCTTCGGGCATCGGGCCGGAAGGTGTGCTGGCGATCCCGTCGCGCAACCTGCTCGTCACCGCAAACGAAAACGACCTTGTCGAAGACGGCGGCGCTCGCTCGCATGTCATGCTGTTCGAACGCGGCGAGGGCACGCCAGCCTATCCGATGGTCGTCTCGGCCAATGACGAGTCCGGCAAGCCGCTCGGCTGGGGCGCGCTGTCGGGCCTGGTTGCCGATCCGCTGGTTGCCGGCAAGCTTTATGCGGTCTCCGACTCGTTCTATCGTTCTCAGCCGTCGATCTTCACCATTGACACCAGCAAGTCGCCGGCCGAGATCACGGCCAAGCTCGTCGTCACGCGTGACGGCCAACCCGCGCAGAAGCTCGACCTCGAAGGCATTGCGTCCGACGGCGCGGACGGCTTCTGGCTGGCCTCCGAGGGCGATGCCGCCAAGCTGACGGCAAATGCAATCTACAAGGTCGATGCCAAGGGCGCGATCAAGCAGGAAATCCCGCTTCCAGCTGAACTGATCGGCAAGGACGGCCGCTTCGGCTTCGAAGGCATCACGACGACGGGCGAAGGCGACGACCTGACGCTGGTCATGGCGGTGCAGCGCGAATGGGCCGATGATGCGAAGGGCCAGGTGAAGCTGCTTGCCTACAAGCCGGCGTCCAAGGAATGGTCCGCCGTGCGCTATCCGCTCGAAGCGGCGGGCGAAGGCTGGGTCGGGCTGTCCGAGATCACTGCCTATGACGGCAAGCTCTACATCGTCGAGCGCGACAATCTTGTCGGCGACAAGGCGAAGCTCAAGGCGGTTTATGCCGTCTCGCTCGACGGCTTCAAGCCTGCGGCTTTGGGTGGCGAGCTGCCTGTTGTCGAAAAAACCTTGGTGCGCGACCTGATCCCCGACCTCAAGGCGGCCACCAACGGCTATGTCGTCGACAAGGTAGAAGGCTTTGCAATCGACAAGGACGGCAACGCCTTCACCGTCACCGACAATGACGGCGTGGACGACTCCTCGGGCGAAACCCTTTTCCTGCGGCAGGGCAACATCTCCGCGATGAACTGAGGCTTTTCAGCCCCCATTTCTCGACCGCGCCGCTCGTCGGCGCGGTTTTTCTTTGCCTTGCGCCCAAGAGAATCGATTTAAGCCTCCCCTGCCATGGCTGGATTCTTTGGGGCTGCGCGGGTAAGAAGCGGCGGACACCAGCCCAAGCTCCCAGGGAGAAGTACATGACCGTCAGAGTTGCCATCAATGGTTTTGGCCGTATCGGCCGCAACATCGTGCGCGCCATCTATGAGTCCGGCCGCAAGGACATCGACGTCGTGGCCGTCAACGATCTCGGCCCGGTCGAGACCAATGCCCACCTGCTGCGCTTCGATTCCGTGCATGGCAAGTTCCCGCACGAAGTCACCGTCGACGGCGATTCCATCAGCATCGGCAACGAGAAGTTCAAGGTCACCGCGATCAAGGATCCGTCGCAGCTGCCGTGGAAGGAACTCGGCATCGACATCGCGCTCGAGTGCACCGGCATCTTCACCTCGCGCGACAAAGCAGCGGCGCATCTGACCGCCGGCGCCAAGCGCGTCATCGTCTCGGCTCCCGCCGACGGTGCCGACCTGACCGTCGTTTACGGCGTGAACCACGACCAGTTGTCGAAGGACCACATCGTCATCTCGAACGCGTCCTGCACGACCAACTGCCTCGCGCCGCTGGCAGCCGTCCTGCATGAGACGGTAGGAATCGAGAAGGGAATGATGACCACCATCCATTCCTACACGGGCGACCAGCCGACGCTCGACACCATGCACAAGGATCTCTACCGCGCCCGCGCGGCAGCCCTGTCGCAGATCCCGACCTCGACGGGTGCGGCCAAGGCCATCGGCCTCGTCATCCCTGAACTCAAGGGCAAGCTCGACGGCATTTCGATCCGCGTGCCGACCCCCAACGTGTCGGTCGTCGACTTCAAGTTCATCGCCAAGCGCTCGACCACCGTGGAAGAGATCAACAATGCGGTGATCGCGGCGTCGCAGGGCAAGCTCAAGGGCGTGCTCGCCGTCACCCATCATCCGAACGTCTCCATCGACTTCAACCACGATCCGCATTCCTCGACCCTGGCGCTCGACCAGACCAAGGTGATGGACGGAAACTTCGTCTCGGTGCTGTCGTGGTACGACAATGAATGGGGCTTCTCCAACCGTATGTCCGACACCGCTGTCGCCTTCGGCAAGACCATCGCCTGATCGGTCAACCGCCAATATTTTCAGGAAGCGCCCGGCATCGTCCGGGCGCTTTTCGTTTACCGTGTAGCTTAAGCGGCCGGAAAGCATGACTCGATCTCGTCTGGGGAAAAAGCTTGGGAAAGCCGGGATGCCGGCAATTTGAATCTTATCTAACTGAATGATCTCAGCTTTTGTTTAGGAGTGTCGGCCTATCCATCACGAACAAGGGCGGATTTGAACCGCTCGACACGGAGCGGAGAGACTCATCATGAAAGATCGGTTCGAACTGGTGCTTGAGCCCACCGACCTTTGGACGGTGTGGGATACGCAGACCGAGGAACCAGCCGTCTTCGGCGACCGCTCTCTGATTGCCCTTCTGGAGTCGGAGGCGATCGCCGCCTGCGAAATCCTCAATGGCGTTCATCAGAAGCGCCAAGCTGCCCAGGCGGGCGACGCCAAGGAAAAGAAATCGGGCGGCGGCAGCGCCGCCTGACCGATGCGCTTTCGCTTGGGACAGCGTGACAGAGCGCTTCTCATCAATGCAAGGTTCCGATAGCCTTGGATGCCCGATGCCGCTTTGGTATCGGCAGGACAGCAGGAGCACGCCCCTTGGCCGAAATGACCATCATCGTTGACTATGATATCGTGGACGGCTCGGAAGAGACTTTTACGTCTCTCATAAAAGAGCACGCCGCCGCGACATTGCGCGAAGAACCCGGCTGCCTTCGCTTCGATGTCGTCAAGCCTCTGGATGATGGCGGCGCGCCCGTCGCCAACAAGCTGATGCTGGTCGAAGTCTATGCCGACGACGCAGCTGTGGCCGCCCACAAGCAGAATCCGAGACTTCCCGGCGTGCGGGATGCGGCAAAGCCGCTCCTGGTCTCGCAGCGCCTGATGCTGACGCAGTCGCTCAACGAGAAGATCGCCGAAGAGGGCATCCGTCCGGAAAACCTCAACGCCGCCAACGACGACTGATCGTTAGCGCGGCATGTGGCTGCGGATGCCGCGCGGGCCACGTCCCGGCGGCACAGGACCGACCCGTAGAGAATTGGTCCTCAGTCGTGATTTTCCGACCAGCTAGCCCATGAGCCTATGCCGAACGATCCGCCGCGATTGTTCCCGTTAGCCGGTCCGTCCATCCACGATCCTGATTATCGTTTGGCTTGAACGCTTTATCGCGTGCCTGCGCATCTCTCGCGAAAGCGCTGAATTGCGGTGTTATTGAGCCGACACGAAACTGTCATGCAGCTGTAATAAACCGGGTCTATTGGCACTCACGGATGCCCCAGGACGGCGTCCTAGAGTTTCATCCGCAAGGAGCAGGCCCATGAAAAAAGCACTTCTCACCGCGTCGGCAATCGCCTTCGCTCTCGCTGCGTCGGCAGGTTACGCCTCGGCACGCGACACCATCCAGATCGCCGGTTCCTCGACCGTGCTGCCTTTCGCCTCGATCGTCGCCGAAGAATTCGGCAATGCCTTCCCTGATTTCAAGGCTCCTGTCGTCGGCTCCGGCGGCACCGGCGGCGGCCTCAAGCAGTTCTGCGAAGGCGTCGGCGAAAACACCATCGACATCGCCAACGCATCGCGTGCGATCAAGAAGGAAGAGATCGCGACCTGCAACGCCAACGGCGTCAACAAGATCCTCGAAGTTCAGTTCGGCTTCGACGGCATCGTCTTCGCCACGAGCGCGAACCAGGGCGATTTCGCTCTTCAGCCGATCCATGTGTTCAAGGCGATCGCAGCCCAGGTTCCGGTCGACGGCAAGCTGGTTGCCAACCCCTACAAGCGTTGGAACGAAATCGATCCCTCGCTGCCGGACCAGGAAATCAACGTTGCCATTCCCGGCTCCAACCACGGCACCCGCGAAGTTTTCCAGGAGAAGGTGATTGCTGCAGGCTGTAAGGCCGCAGGTCTTCCCGAGATGGAAAAGGAAGCCATGGAAAAGGTCTGCACGACCTTCCGTCAGGACGTCGTCGTTGAAATCTCCGGCGACTACACCGAGACGCTCGCTCGCTTGCAGGCCAACCCGGCCACCGTCGGCGTGTTCGGCCTCTCCTTCTACGACCAGAACAAGGACTCGCTGAAGGTCGCCACCGTTGCGGGCGTCACACCTTCGCTGGAAACCGTCGCCTCGGGTGAATATCCGGTTTCGCGCCCGCTGTTCTTCTACGTCAAGGGCGAGCACATCGGCACCATCCCCGGCCTCGCCGAGTACACCGAGTTCTTCCTGTCCGACCAGATGGCCGGTCAGGGCGGCACGCTCGAAGGCACTGGCCTGATCCCGTCCCCGGACGCGACGCGCGCCCAGGTTCTGGAAGCGTTCAAGGCTGGCAAGGCTGTCGGCACCAACTAATAGTCTGACGGCGGGCGGCGCTTCGGCGCCATCCGCCTTTGGCTGCTTATCGCCCGCATTGGCCCGGAGCGCTTGTCTTGAACAGTATCGTCATCATTCTCCTGCTGCTTGCGCTGCTGTCGGTCGGCTATCAAGTCGGCCTTTCGCGCGGCCGCACCGTGGCTGCCACCGCCCAGCGCACGATGCATTCGCGCCCGAACTACCACGGCCTGATGGTCGCGCTGTGGTGTATTGTTCCGGCAGCCGTCGTCCTCCTTCTGTGGGCGGTCTTTTCCAACGATCTGACCACCAACTACATCCTCTCTTTCATTCCGTCCGACGTGGCGGGTGATCCCAATCTGCTGCGCGAAGCGATGCGCCGCATCGAGCAGATCGCCGCCGGCTTCGGCGTGATCGGCGAGACGCAGGCTTGGGAAGTGGCCGCGGGCGAGGGCCTGCGCCAGTTCCGCTCGGTCAGCTTCTGGTCCGTGGTGGTGCTTGCCGCCGTGCTGGGCATTGCCGGCCTGCTTTTGATGAGCCGACGCATTGCGCCCCGGCTGCGCGCCCGCAACGAATTCGAGGTCGCGATCCGCGTCCTGCTCATCTTCTGCTCGCTCATCGCGATCATGACGACTGTGGGCATCGTCGCCTCATTGTTCTCCGAGGCGATGCGCTTCTTTGCCTTCGTCAGCCCTATCGACTTTTTCTTCGGCACCGTCTGGAATCCCGGCTTCACGACGTCGGGCGGAGCGGGAACCGGCGAATACGGCCTGCTGCCGCTGCTCTGGGGCACGATCATGATCTCAGCCATTGCCATGCTGGTGGCAATTCCGGTCGGCCTGTTGTCGGCGATCTATCTCGCTGAATATGCATCGCCGCGCGTCCGCACGGTCGCCAAGCCGATGATCGAAATCCTCGCCGGCATCCCGTCCGTGATCTACGGCGTGTTCGCTCTGGTCACGCTGGGACCGTTGTTGAGCGACATCGGCGCCTTGGTCGGCATCCAGATCCGCGCCACCAGCGCGCTGACCGCCGGTATCGCCATGGGTTTGATGATCGTGCCTTTCGTATCATCGCTGTCCGACGACATCATCACCCAGGTGCCCCGCGCCATGCGCGACGGCTCGCTCGGCATCGGCGCCACCAAGTCGGAGACGATCCGCAAGGTGGTGCTGCCGGCAGCACTTCCCGGCATCGTCGGCGCGTTCATGCTGGCGATTTCCAAGGCTTTCGGCGAAACCATGATCGTGGTGCTCGCCGCCGGCAACGCGCCGATCCTGCGTTTCAACCCCTTCGACGCAGCGTCGACCGTCACCGTTTCAATCGTTAACCAGCTGACCGGCGATACCAACTTCGCAAGCCCGCAGTCGCTGGTCGCCTTCGCGCTCGGTCTCACCTTGTTCGGGATGACCTTGGTTCTCAACGTGATCGCGCTCTATGTTGTGCGCAAATATCGGGAGCAGTACGAGTAGTCATGGCCACCACCGACACTCTGCGCCCGATGGGCCATTCCGAACCCAAAGACGAGCGGTTGGCACGCATCCAGAAAAGCCTGCGCCGTCGCCGCTCCGCCGAAACCCGCTTCCGCATCTACGGCATGAGTGCCGTGGCCATCGCCTGCGGCTTCGTCCTCTTCCTGTTCGCCAGCATCATGCATGACGGCCTGCCGGCCTTCTGGCAGCCCGCGCTTCAGGTGAAGGTCACCTTCTCACCCGATGTCGTCAAGGTTGCGCCCAAGCCTGAGAAAGCGCCGGGACAGTCGCCCGCCGAATTCCAGCGTGCTAATCTCGATTGGCAGCGCGAGGTGACGATGGTCAACTGGAACCGGGTGATCCAGGACGCGGTCCAAGCCGCGGCACCCGACGTCGAGTTGGCCCCGCGCGACGTGCAAGCCGTGGTTTCGCCCAACCAGCGTTTCAAGCTGCGCGACATGTTCGTCGAAAATCCGGGTCTTCTGGGACAGACGGTCGATGTCTCGCTGCTTGCGTCTGCCAATGTCGATGTCTGGCTCAAGAATAATATCGACCATACGCTCGGCGACGACCGCCAGCAGCTTTCGGCAGCCGCGCGGCAACTGGTCGACCGGCTTTACGAAAACGGCACCATCAAGATGGTGTTTTCGACGGTGCTCTTCACCAATGCCGATTCCCGCGGAGCGTCGGCGGAAGCCGGTCTGCTCGGCGCCTTCATCGGGTCGCTCTATATGATGATCATCGTCATAGTCCTGGCGGTGCCGATCGGGGTGGCGAGTGCGATCTATCTCGAAGAATACGCCCCGAGGAACAAGCTGACCGACCTGATCGAGGTCAACATCAACAACCTCGCCGCCGTCCCGTCCATCGTGTTCGGTCTGTTGGGCGCGGCCGTGTTCATCAACTACTTCCGCCTGCCGCTTTCCGCTCCCCTGGCGGGCGGCCTGGTGCTGACGCTGATGACGCTGCCGACCATCATCATCGCCACGCGCAATTCGCTCAAGGCGGTGTCGCCGTCGATCCGGCAGGCAGCACTTGGGCTCGGCGCCTCCAAGACGCAGATGGTGTTCCACCACGTCCTGCCGATCACCTATCCCGGCATTATGACAGCCACCATCATCGGCGTCGCCCAGGCTCTGGGTGAGACAGCACCGCTGTTGCTGATCGGCATGAACGCCTTCGTTGCAACCGTGCCGACCACGCCGCTCGACCAGGCGACGGCGCTGCCGGTGCAGATCTTCCTTTGGGAAGGCAACGAGAACCGCAACTTTTTCGAGCCGCGCACGGCGGCGGCAATCATCATTCTGCTCGTCGTTATGCTCCTCCTGAACGCGGTCGCGATCTATCTTCGCTCCCGCTTCGAACGCCGGCAGTAGAGTCACGGAGATGACCAAAATGAACGTGATGACCCCAGCGGAAGCGGAAGCCGAAGTGGCCCGCACCGTCAAACAGCGCGATGGTGAGAAGTTCCAGACCGTCCGCACCCCCGATGCGCAGCAGCGCCAAATCCGCGTCAAGGCTGAGGACGTGAACGTCTTCTACGGACAGAAGCAGGCGCTGTTCAACGTGTCGATCGACATCCCGGAAAAGGCCGTGACTGCCTTCATCGGGCCATCGGGCTGCGGCAAGTCGACCTTTCTGCGCTGCATCAACCGCATGAACGACACAATCGACGGCGCGCGGGTCGACGGGCTAATCGCGCTCGACGGCGAGGACCTCTACGATCCCAAGCTGGATGTGGTCGAACTGCGCGCCCGCATCGGCATGGTGTTCCAGAAGCCGAACCCGTTCCCCAAGACGATCTTCGAGAATGTCGCCTACGGTCCGCGCATTCACGGCCTCGCCCGCTCCAAGTCGGAGCTCGAGGAAATCGTCGTCACCAGCCTGAAGAAGGCATCGCTGTTCGAAGAGGTGAAGGATCGCCTCTATGAAGTCGGCACCGGGCTTTCCGGCGGCCAGCAGCAGCGTCTTTGCATTGCACGCGCCATTGCGGTTTCTCCCGAGGTGATCCTGATGGACGAGCCCTGCTCAGCGCTCGATCCAATCGCCACCGCCAAGGTCGAGGAACTGATCGACGAGTTGCGCGAGAATTACACGATCGTGATCGTGACGCACTCCATGCAGCAGGCCGCGCGCGTTTCCCAGCGCACCGCTTTCTTCCATCTCGGCGTTCTGGTCGAGGAAGGCCCGACGGATATGGTGTTCACCAGCCCGAAGGAAAAGCGCACCCAGGACTACATTACCGGCCGCTTCGGCTGAGCGGAGACGAGGACAATACCATGGGCGAACATACGGTTTCTTCCTTCGACGAAGAACTCAAGAACATCGACCGCCTGATCCGTGACATGGGCAGCCTCGCCGGCTCGATGGTCGAGGCCGCGATCCGCGCGCTGCTGTCCTCCGATACGGCGATGGCGCAGACCGTGATCTCCGAGGATCTCGTCATGGATGCGCGGCAGCGCGCCCTGGACGAGCAGGCGATCACACTCATCGCCCGGCGTCAGCCTATGGCGCAGGATCTGCGCGCGGTACTCGGCGCGATCCGCATGGCCGGCGATCTCGAGCGCATTGGCGACCTTGCCAAGAACATCGCCAAGCGTGTCGGCGCGGTGGGGCTGGCGGCGCCGAAGGACTTGTCGCATTCCATCGATGCGATGTCCAAGCTCGTGCTCGATCAGGTCTATGGCGTCATCGAACTCTATGTCGGCCGTCAGGCAGAAGGGCTCAAGATGCTGCGCATGGACGACCAGAAGATCGACGTGAAATACACTTCGGTCTTCCGCGAACTCCTGACCTACATGATGGAAGATCCGCGCAACATCACCGCTTGCACACATCTCTTGTTTTGCGCCAAGAATCTCGAGCGCATCGGCGATCACGTCACCAACATAGCCGAGAATGCCTATTTCGTCGTGACCGGTACCCAGCTTCCCGCCAACCGCCCCAAGGTGGATGAGACGGCGACGTCGGTTTCGGCCGCCTGAGGCTCGTTGAAAGGAAGTTGGTAGCATGATTGCACCGAAGATCATGGTGGTCGAGGACGAGGAATCGCTTGGCATTCTTCTCCGCTACAATCTTGAATCCGAAGGCTACATGGTCGAGGTCGTCGGACGCGGAGACGAAGCCGAGATCCGGCTTCAGGAAAATGTGCCCGACCTTCTGGTTCTCGACTGGATGGTTCCGGCGGTTTCGGGCATCGAACTGTGCCGGCGCCTGCGGATGCGGCCCGAGACGGAGCGGCTGCCGATCATCATGCTGACCGCGCGCGGCGAGGAAAGCGATCGGGTGAGGGGGCTTGCGACCGGCGCCGACGACTATCTGGTCAAGCCGTTCTCGACGCCGGAGTTCATGGCGCGGGTCAAGGCGCTTCTGCGCCGGGCCAAGCCCGAGGTCCTATCTAGCGTTCTCAAGGTCGGCGACATCGTGCTCGACCGGGAAACCCATCGCGTCTACCGCAAGAAGGCTGAGGTCAAGTTGGGGCCGACCGAGTTCAAGCTGCTGGAATTCATGATGCAGAATCCCGGCCGTGTTTTCTCGCGCAGCCAGTTGCTCGACAATGTCTGGGGCGAGACGATCTATATCGACGAGCGCACCGTCGACGTGCATGTCGGACGGCTGCGCAAGGCGGTCAACCACAATCGCATGCCGGACGTCATCCGCACCATCCGCGGATCGGGCTACGCAATCCGCGAGGATTGAACGAGTTCGCTGTCGCGTGTCTGCGGGGCAAAGATTTCGGTGTCGATGAAGGCGAGCGCCTGCATGGTGGAGCCTTCGCGCGTCAGCTGCATCTCGTTGGCTTCGGTGTCGAAGGAGATCGCTTCGGAATGCAGGCCGCCGACCGTCTTTGCAATGGCCTGCCGGACCGACGTTTCCATGAGATCAAAGGCGGATGCCCCGACGCCGACGAGAGCAATGGGGGCGGCATCGATCAACGCGAAGAGATTTCCCAGCCCATAGCCGATGGCTTCCCCGGCCGTCCGGAACGCAGCCCGCTCGGGGCCTTCCGCGGCGCGCGCCCGCTCGGCGATGGCGCGAATGTCGTCGTCGCCGATGCCGTCTACCGGCTGTTCGTTCTCGTCATGGCCATTGGCATTGCGCCAGATCGCATAATTGCCGGCGTAAGCTTCCACGCAGCCATGCCGGCCGCAGCGGCACAGCGCTCCACCGGGGCGGTGGATCATGTGGCCGAACTCTCCGCCGGAGGAGTGCGTGCCGGTAAATACCTTTCCCTTCAGCATCACGCCCATGCCGATGCCGTGCGACAGCAGGATCGCGATGAAGTCGCTGCGATAGCGCTCGGGGTCACGCCAGCGGAGGGCTTCCGCTATCATGTTGCAGTCATTTTCGACGCTTACCGGAACGGCGAACGCTTCTTCGATCCGATCCGCAAAGGCAATATCCTGATGCGGGGTGATCGGCGACCACAGCAGCCGGCGCGCGGCCGAGTCGGTGACACCCTGCACCGCCAAGCCTATCCGCAGGACCGGGCCGGCATTGGGACTTCTTGCAACGACCTTGCGGATGACATCGACGCATTCGCGCAGCAGCTCTTCTTCGCTCATCGACAGTGTATGCAAGCGGCGGTCTTCTTGGGCGATGACCTCGCCGGAATAGCCGATCGTCGCTGCCGAGAGATGGTCTAACGACAGAACGACGGAAACCACGGCCGCTGCCTTGGCGTTCAGTGCAATGGCGACCTGCGGTCGTCCGCGCTTGAGCGAAGCGATTTCGCCCTTCGTCTCTGCCAGAATGCCTTCGGCAATAAGGTCGGCGGAGATCGCCGAGATCGTCGAATTGCTGAGCCCCGTCACCGCCGCGATCTCGGTGCGGGAGGGTTGCCCCGCGCGCCGCACGGCGCCAAGCACCATAGCCCGGTTACGACGCCTGAGATCGTCGTGACGAATTCCGACCGACATAGTTTTCTGCATTCCTCCCGCAGGACAAAGCGACAACACCTGAACGGACGTTGCGCCACTTGGCCTGCCACGCAAATCTGACAGAAGCACCTGTAGCTGTCATCAATAATTTCGGGGCTCGAAAAAATGCGGATTGCTGTGACATGCCCGTTGACAGAGACAAGAGCTTGAGTCACACTTTTTTCGAGGCTCGAAAAAAAAGAGTTCTTCATCCGGCTTGTCCGGAAGTGTAACGCGCTACGGCGCTAGGGAGGAAATCATGAGGAAGCATGCAACCGCCATTTTGGCGGGTGTAGTGATGTCGCTGACGCTGGCATCCGTCGCCCATGCCAAGGACAAGATCATCGGTGTATCCTGGTCGAACTTCCAGGAAGAACGCTGGAAGACCGACGAAGCCGCCATCAAGAAGGCTATCGAGGCTGCCGGCGACAAGTATATTTCGGCTGACGCGCAGTCGTCGCCCGCCAAGCAGCTCACCGATGTCGAAAGCCTGATCAGCCAGGGCGCCAACGCGCTCATCATCCTGGCGCAGGACGCTTCGGCTATCGGTCCGGCTGTGCAGAAGGCCGTCGACGAAGGCATTCCAGTCGTCGGCTATGACCGCCTGATCGAAAACAAGGACGCTTTCTACCTGACCTTCGACAACAAGGAAGTCGGTCGTCTGCAGGCCAAGGCGGTGTTCGACGTGCAGCCCGAAGGCAACTATGTCTTCATCAAGGGTAGCGGTGCCGATCCCAACGCGGACTTCCTGTTTGCCGGCCAGATGGAAGTTCTCAAGGAGGCCATCGACGGCGGCAAGATCAAGAATGTCGGCGAGGCCTACACCGATGGCTGGCTGCCGGCCAACGCCCAGAAGAACATGGAGCAGTTCCTGACCGCAAACGACAACAAGGTCGATGCGGTTGTTGCTTCCAACGACGGCACCGCCGGCGGCGCTATCGCAGCGCTTCAGGCACAGGGTCTCGCTGGCTCCGTGCCGGTTTCGGGCCAGGACGGCGACCAGGCCGCACTGAACCGCATCGCACTCGGCACCCAGACAGTCTCCGTCTGGAAAGACGCTCGCGAACTCGGCAAGAACGCCGCAGAAATCGCGTCGCAGCTCGCCGACGGCAAGAAGATGGAAGAGATTAAGGGAACTGCGAAGTTCACCACGCCTGCCGGCAACGAGGTCAATTCGCTCTTCCTCACGCCTGTTGCGATCACCAAGGACAACCTCAACGTCGTCATCGACGCCGGCTGGATTTCCAAAGAAGTCGCATGCCAGGGCGCTGCTGCCGGCGCGGTCGCTGCCTGCAACTGAGCGATGTCTCACTGACGATGAAACGCCGCGGTCCGGATTGGGCCGCGGCGTTTCAACAAGCGTATTAGCGCGCCGAGCGTCCAAATTCACGCAGGGCGTGAGAACTACCGCATGCGTCGCGGATTGCGGCTGCCAGCTTGCGTATGATGCTGTAGCATGATCGTCGTCGGCGCTCACCGTGCCGTACGGTCGGGAGGGAACCATGACTGACGCAACTTCCAATGTACCCGTGGATCGCGCCCGCGAGTCCGAGTTGGATCCTGTCCGCAAATTTCTCAAGGCGACCGAGCTGGACACCCGCATGCTTGGCATGGTGGGTGCGCTGCTGATCATCTGGATCGGCCTGCACATTCTCTCGGGCGGTCTGTTTCTGACATCGCGCAATTTGTGGAACCTCTCGGTTCAAAGTTCCTCCGTCGCGATCATGGCCACCGGCATGGTGCTGGTCATCGTCACCCGCAATATCGATCTCTCCGTCGGCTCGGTGCAGGGTTTCATCGGGATGATCATGGGCGTCGCGCAGGCAGAATTCCTGCCGCGCGTGCTCGGCATTCCCCTCGGAAGCCCGTCCATGTGGATCATCGCTCTGGCCTCGGGCCTGGTGGTGGGGCTTCTCATCGGCGCGTTGCAAGGCTTTCTCATCGCCTATCTCGCCATCCCGGCCTTTATCGTCACGTTGGGCGGATTGCTGGTCTGGCGCGGCGCGGCATGGTGGGTCACCAGCGGCCGCACCGTGGCGCCTCTCGATCCGACATTCCAGCTGATGGGCGGCGGTCCGGCAGGGTCCATCGGCGCGACATGGAGCTGGGTCGTCGCCATCATTGCCTGTCTCGCCGTGGTCTTCATGCTGGTCAACGGCCGGCGCCAGCGCAAGCGTTTCAAGTTTCCGCAGCGGCCGATCTGGGCCGAGACGTTTCTCGGCGTCGTCTATTGCGGCGTCATCCTCGGCGCGGTCTCCATCGCCAACTCCTACGCTTGGCCGGTCGGCATCGTCCGGCGCTACGCCGAGGCCAACAACCTCACCGTCCCTGAGGGTGGACTCTTCATTGCCCATGGCATTGCCATTCCGGTGCTGATTGCGATTGCGATCGGCATCATCATGACCTTCATCTCGATGCGGACGCGCTTCGGTCGCTATGTCTTCGCCATCGGCGGCAATCCGGAGGCAGCGGAACTGGCGGGGATCAAGACCCGCTGGGTGACGATGAAAATCTTCATGATCATGGGTCTGTTGGCAGCTATCAGCGCGGCGGTGTCATCCGCCCGCCAGAACGCTGCAACCAATGTTATGGGCACGCTTGACGAACTTCTCGTCATCGCCGCCGCCGTTATCGGCGGAACCTCACTGGCGGGTGGATCGGGAACCATCGTGGGTGCGATGCTAGGCGCGTTGCTGATGCAGTCGCTGCAGTCGGGCATGGTGCTGCTTGGCCTCGATACGCCGTTGCAGAACATCGTCGTCGGCGCTGTCCTGGTCATCGCGGTCTGGCTCGACACGCTCTATCGCAAGCGGCTCTAGGAGGATTGGCATGGAACAGCTTCGCATTCCGCTTATCGACATGAAGAACATCTCTATCGCGTTCGGCGGCATTCGCGCCGTGGACGACGCATCCATCGACCTCTTTCCCGGAGAAGTGGTGGCATTGCTCGGCCATAACGGTGCTGGCAAATCGACGCTGATCAAGATCCTGTCCGGCGCCTACAAGCGCGATTCCGGGTCGATCTACGTAAACGGCGAGGAAGCCTCGATCTCCAACCCGCGTGACGCCAAGAAATACGGCATCGAGACGATCTACCAGACTCTCGCGCTGGCCGACAATGTCGACGCCGCGGCCAACCTGTTTCTCGGCCGCGAGATCATGACGCGCTTCGGCACGCTCGACGACGGTGCGATGGAAGCCGAAGCGCGCAAGGTCATGGGCCGTCTGAACCCGCGTTTCCAGCGCTTCAAGGAGCCGGTGGTCAAGCTTTCGGGCGGCCAGCGTCAGTCGGTGGCGATTGCCAGGGCAATCCTGTTCAATGCCCGCATCTTGATCATGGACGAGCCGACTGCCGCACTTGGGCCGCAGGAAACGGCGCAGGTCGGCGAATTGGTTAAGCAGCTCAAGACCGACGGCATCGGTATTTTCCTGATCAGCCATGACATTCATGACGTATTCGACCTAGCCGATCGCGTGTGCGTGATGAAGAACGGGCAGGTGGTCGGCACCGCGCGCACCCAGGATGTGACCAAGGACGAGGTGCTCGGCATGATCATTCTCGGCAAGTGTCCGCCCAGTGCCGTGCCGGGGCCGGGAGCCATGCGCGTCGCGGCCTGATTGACCGCCGGGAGAGCCGTTTTCCGCCATTGTGTTGGCGCTATGTGTTGCTTACAACGGTGGCGCATCGACTGTTTAACGGCTTGCCCTTGAAACGATTTTTCCCAATTGCCGTGTTCGCGGCCGTGTCGATGGCTGGCATAGCCATGGCTGCGCTCAGTTACGTGACGACACAGGAAGCTGCGCGTCTCAAGTTCGAAGCCGTGGCCGACGATGCGCTAAACCGCATCGATGCAAGGGTGGGCGGCAGCCTGTCGCTGCTGCAGTCGGCCAAAGCATTCGCGGATGCAAGCGGCGGAACCTGGACGGAAGCGAAATTCGCGACTTTCTTCAAGGCGCTGAATCTCGAACCCGGTTTCAGCGGGCTGAGCGGACTGGGTTATCTGCCGTTGATAAAGCCAGGCGAAGAGGCTGCCGTGCAGACGCGTATCCAAGGGGATTTCGGCATCGAACGGCGTCTTTATCCCGACTCGACGCTAGAATGGCGCACGCCGATAACGCTGTTCGAGCCACGTCCTGACCTTCGGGCCATCGGCTACGACATGTATACCGAGGAGGTCAGGCGTCGCGCAATCGATATGGCACTCGCCTCCAACGACGCCCGCGCTACGGGCAAGGTTCTGATTGGCGCGCCGACCGGAAGCGAGCAGGTCTATCCAGGCTTTTTGGTCTTCTCCAAGCTGAACCCCGACAGTGCGCGCGTGACGACTGCCGCAGCCGATCCGTCTAGGCCGGCGGGGCTGATCTTTGCTTCGTTCCACAGCGAGCAACTGTTTACCACCGCACTGCAGCGCATTCCGCTTCTCCCTGTCAGCATTGAGGTGTTCGACGGGGAGCCGGTGGAGGATAATCTGCTGTATCGCTCCTTGACCGTTCCAGACGAAGGTCTAGATCGCTTCAAGTCGAGGCGACAGACCGTTGTGGCGGGCCGATCCTGGACCATCATCTTTCACCCGACGTCTGCTTTCGCGCCGCCTCTTTCCCTGGCCATTCCCTTTGCCATCGGCTTCTTCGGATTGCTTCTCGGTACCACCATTGCCCTTGCCGGGCGCTACCAGGAGCGTGCCTTCGATGCCGTTTCCCAATTGCACGAAGCGACGGAAAAGAGCCTGGCGGACAAGGATCTGATGCTTCAGGAGATGAAGCATCGCATCAAGAATTCCATCGCCCGCGTGTTGGCAATAGCGCGTCAGACGGCAGCTCATGCTCAGGGAATAGACGATTTTTCCGCATCCTTTTCCGCTCGCCTGCAGGCCATGGCTGCCTCGCAGGATATGCTGACACGGTCGCGCTGGCAAAAGGCCGATCTGGGTGAGTTGCTGCGCATCGAGCTGGGGCAGGTTTTCGGCAAGGAAATTCCCGAAGGCACGCTGAAAGGCCCGCCTGTGGAACTCGACGAAACCACGACCCAGGCTCTTGGCCTGACCTTCCATGAACTGGCCACCAACGCCCTCAAATATGGCGAAGCGGCCAACAGCGTCGGCGTGCTGAATGTGGAGTGGTCTTTGTCAGGCGCGCGCAAGGACAGACGCTTGCGCCTTAACTGGTCGGAGCGGTCCGGCAAGGCGGTGAACAAGCCTGAAAAAACCGGATTTGGCACCAAGCTTATCGACATGAACATCACGCGCGAGCTCAATGGCACGATCGAACGCATCTACGAGGCCAATGGCATCAGGATCGCAATCGATATCCCCTATCGAACCTGATAGATCTTACGCGCAACGATTTTCACAAAGCCGCATACAAAACGGCCCGGACGAAGCCGGGCCGATCGAATTAAATAGTTAGCGACACGGCGCCTGATTTAGCGACACCGCGCCTGATAAAGGCGGCCAGTCCGAGGATTACGATACTCGCAATATCCGTTACGCAGATTTCTAACAAGGAGACCGCCAGCAGCACCCGCAGCCGCTCCAATCAGCGCACCTTTAGCATCGCCACCCGCTAAAAGGCCTACGCCCGCCCCGAGTGCGGCGCCGGTGCCCACATCGCGTTCTGTCGTGGTGCAACCCGCCAATGCAGCCACGGCCGCCAGTGCAATAATCGTCTTACGCATCGTTTTTCCTCTCACCTGATCAATAAACGTCCCGTCGCTCCCCCTTTAAAGGAAGCAGCCGACTTACTGGGGTGCAACCGCGTCATTTTCGCGGCGCGTGTTGCTGGCCACGGTCATCTCACCAACATCGACGGAAGCGCGAAGCACACCGTCCTTGCCGATATCCCACGTCAACACGGCGTCTTCCTCCTCCATCGCAGGATCAACAGTCACGCAGGTGGAATAGAGCTGGCCTTTTCCCTCAAAGCCCTTAACGGCCTGGGGCAAAATCTCACGGCAGTCTTCCATCGTCTCGAAGACTGTGACGGGGGAGGGAAGCTCTCGGCAGTTGTCCAGACTTCCCGAGCAGGAGACGATCAACATCAGCGCTGCGATGTGTTCCATGGCGTTTTCCTTTCGTTAAGAAAACGACGATGGGGTTCTTCGGTTCCGGCTCACAACGCCGGAAAACGATATGGGAATGTTGAGATCAGGTTAAACTGATCAACGAACCGTTACCGGTATCTTAATTAAAGCACTGTTGCGGAAGATTCAAAATTGCTGCCGGGCACGATCAATTGATAGCAGACTTCGCCCGGAC
Source organism: Tianweitania sp. UT-5YL-CI-8 (assembly GCF_030010215.1). Classification (GTDB taxonomy): domain Bacteria; phylum Pseudomonadota; class Alphaproteobacteria; order Rhizobiales; family Rhizobiaceae; genus Oryzicola. The sequence continues at coordinate 47,582 of NZ_JASCRR010000009.1, read as the reverse complement.
CGATGTTCAGCCGGGCCGTTCCGTTCAACGCCGCAGGCACAGCGCGTTCCAGTGTGACGCTTCCGAAGCGTCTGCGGATTTCACCTTCGGAATTGCCCGGGGGAAGTTTTTCGCACCAGACCATTGTCAATTGAGGCTCATCGGATTGATCGAGGGCAATGTCTGCGCTGACCTCAACTTCGCCATTGCCTCCCTTCAAGGCCCCATGGCTGACCGAGTTGACGGTCAGTTCATGGATTGCAAGCGCCACATGAAGCGCGGCGTTGGGAGTGAGGTAAGGGTCGGCACCGGAGATTTTGAGAGCTGACGGCTTACGTTGGGTGTAACGTGCCATCTGGCTTGTCACCGTTTCCCTGAAACCTGCGCCTCGCCAGTTCGACGAGGTGACGAGATCTTGAGAGGTCGCCAAGGCCTGCAGTCGGCCACGAAAACGGCTGAGGAAGCCCTCAATGGTGTCGGTGTAGCGACCAGTCTGGGTCGCGATGCTCTGGGCAATGGCGAGGAGGTTACGCGAGCGGTGGCTCACCTCACGCAGCAAGGCTTTCAACGTTTGGTCGCGACGTTTTTGCTCAGTCGTCTCGACGATTGTGGTGACGAGACCTTCAGTGTGGCCGCTGTTGCTTATGTCGGGGTCAATCCATACGTCGAACCATCGCACGCCTGTTTCATCAGCACTGCTGGTGATTTCAAACCCCTCGGCTTGACCGGTCGAGGCAACCCGTGTGCGTGCCTCTTTCATCCGGGCAGACGCTAGGGAGGACGCTATTCCGGAGGAGCCGTCGGGTTGGACGTAGCGTTCGAAATTCTGAGTCCAAACCGCCCTGTTGGTAAGATCGTGATACGCAACCGCGACGCCCGCATTACGCGAAGCGTGCAACAATGCGGGTCCAATCCGCGTAGGCAATTCATCCAGATTTTCCAACACAACACCGCCTTGCACTAGCAGGCCTTAAAAAGTTCCGCCGGGCTGCGCTGCGTTGGAGAGCGCTGCCCGGCGGATTGGCTGGAAACCGATTGAGGGGGGCGGCTTCCAGCGTTCCTTCTCCGCTTGCCTTATGCCCGTCTAAATAGACCAGCCAGAAGAGATATTACAAGGAAGGCGAGGAACACAAAGAATAATATCTGCGCGATCCCGGCCGATGTTCCTGCAATGCCACCGAAGCCAAGTGCGCCAGCGATGATTGCTACAACCAGAAATACAAGAGCCCAGTAAAGCATAGTCCATCTCCTTCAATTATGGAAGAAAAACGCTCTTGGTGTCGCCTTGTTCCATGTCGTCGAGAGAAAACGTCTTATTTCTTCAGGCGGCGGCTTTTGCCTGCCGGTCGAAGAACAAGGCTTGGCTGATAAGAGCCTTCACCATTTCCGGATTGAAGGGTTTGGTTACAAGGAATGCCGGCTCGGGGCGCTCGCCGGTTAGAAGCCGCTCAGGGAAAGCAGTGATGAAAATCACTGGGACGGGCGTGGTGGAAAGGATTTCGTTCACTGCATCGATGCCCGAACTGCCATCGGCGAGCTGGATGTCGGCGAGCACCATTTTCGGGCGCGCCTTGGCAAACATGGCAATCGCCTCCGAATGGGTGCGTGCGGTCCCGACTACACGATGCCCCAGGCTTTCGACCATCTCCTCGATATCCATTGCGATCAGAGGTTCATCTTCGATAATAAGGATATCGGTCGCTACCTGACGAGAAATTTCACTGCTTGCAGTTTGCAGGAGATCGTTGAACTGGTTTTCCGTCACGTCTAAAATCTCGGAAGCCTCGCCAACGTCGAAACCTTCGACCGCCACCAGCAAGAATGCCTGGCGCGGTCGCGGTGCGAGTGCCGCAAGATTTGAAGCCGCACTCATCTCCCACGAGGTTTGTGATGCTTCCGGCGGGATGCGGATCGAAACGGACGTAAAGAGCTTGGAATACAGTTTGTAAAGCGCGATGCGATCGGACGATGAGTCTGGAAAGATGCTCACATCTGCAATGATCGCCTCCAACAGCGCGGCCACCAATGCATCGCCGCTCTCCTGCGATCCCGATACCGCACGCGAGAAGCGGCGTAGAAAAGGCAGATGGGGCGCAATTTTTGCGGATAAACTCATTTCAGGACGTCTCCCTCAGATGACGTTTTATTGTTTCATAGATGATGCCGAACACAATTAACGCGGTGCGTCGTAAAAAGTTCCTTCGCAAGGAACTAAAACGCAGAACTTGCGTTAAAGCCGAGATCGGGCAGCCGCAAGCCATTCCGTGCGTTGGTACGGGCTTTCATGGCATTCGGAAAGAGGGCTTTTTTTGGAAATGACAACGATGAAAAATGACGGAGAACGTCCGCCGCATGTCAGCGACGGCGCGGATCCGCTCGGCACGAATTCGCAAATCGGTCTCAAGCTGAAGCAATATTATGCGGAGCTTGTGTCAGAAGAGGTGCCCGACCGTTTTGCCGACCTTTTGCGGCAATTGGAGCAGACGCCCGCCGCTTCCAAGAAGGGTTGAGCCATGGCCGTTTCGCAGGGTTTCAAGACCGATTTGCTGGCAGCCATTCCCAGCCTGCGCGCCTTTGCAATGTCGCTGGCGCAGAACTCCGACAAAGCCGATGACCTCGTCCAGGAAACGCTCGTGAAGGCTTGGGACAAGCATGAGAGCTTTCAACCAGGGACGAACTTGAAGGCATGGTTGTTCACAATCCTTCGTAACGAGTTCTACTCACAGATGCGCAAGCGCGGCCGTGAGGTCCAGGATAGCGACGGAGCCATGACTGGCAGGCTGGCGGTGCACCCCGCCCAGCAAGGACAGCTCGATCTTGAGGATTTCCGCACCGCGCTCGAAAAGCTTCCCGAGGACCAGCGCGAAGCGATCATCCTGATCGGCGCCTCAGGTTTCTCCTACGAGGAAGCGGCAGAGATTTGCCAGTGTGCCGTGGGTACGATCAAAAGCCGCGTCAGCCGCGCGCGCAGCCGGCTTCAGGAAATCCTGCAGATTTCCGGGGAATCGGAATACGGTCCGGATTCGATCGCCAGCCAGGTGATGGGTTCAAACGCCGCTTGAGCGGCGCGACGAAGCTTCGACAAGCGCTTCAATGAGATCGGAGCCCGCATAGGGCTTCGACACCAAAACAACTTCAGGGAAATCAGAGAGCATCTCCTTCGTGTCGGTGTAGCCTGAAGCAAAGACAAAAGGCATTCCCGCGTTTTGAAGCTTGCGGGCATAGTCGATCGTCGATTGATTGTTCAGCATCAGGTCCACGACAGCCGCGTCGAAAGATGTCGCGGCATGTTCCGCCGACATATGATCGACGGTCTGCATGATCACGACATCCTCGGCCCCATGGTCCCGGCACAGTTGCTCGACATCCATAGCGATCAGGAATTCATCTTCTAAAACGAGAATTTTCATTCCGGTAAGCGGCTGCTGCAATTAAAGAAATCTCCGCAAAACGAGTCGCGATAGGTGACCATAAAGCGAAATGTTGTCATTTAAAAAAGACATAGCTAGTCTGCAAAATGCATGGACACGATCACTTAAAAATCGTTTTGAAACAATGTGTTTGGAGCACGATGATGTCTGGCGCAACACCGCGCGTTTTCTCAACCCGTCAATACCCTTGCGAGGCTTTGCCCGCCTAGGCCACTCAAGGTCTTCCGAGACTTCGAGCCTGAGGAACTCACCTTCATCAGCAGGTTCAAGAAAGGCGAGCTTTCGGTAGAGAAAGGCTCGGCCGTTCTGGTCGAAGGAAGCCACAGCGCACATTTATACACTGTTCTGTCGGGCTGGGGATTTCGCTACAAGTTGCTGCCTGACGGACGTCGACAAATCCTAAACTATATTCTACCGGGCGATCTTGTTGGTCTGCAGGGGAGCGTGATGGGCGAGATGCAGCACTCTGTAGAGGCGCTATCCTCGATGTTGCTTTGCGTTTTCGAACGCCAGAATCTCAATGTGGTCTACCGGCATCACCCCGGCCTCGCTTACGATCTCACATGGATCGCCGCCCGCGAAGAACAGATGCTCGATGAGAACCTGCTCAGCGTCGGGAGGCGCAACGCGTTGGAACGTACGGCCTATCTCATCGCTTTCCTACACGGACGCGCCAGGTCCGTTGAGCTTCATGGACACAGGCAGGTGGAGATTCCTGTGACGCAGCAGCATATCGCTGATACGCTTGGATTGTCGCTCGTTCATACAAACAAGACTATTCGCAAGCTGATCGATCGGGGAATGATCCGTTGGCGGGAGGGCGGGTGCGAGATTCTTGATGCCGAAGGTCTATCTGCGGTCGCAGGCTGGCGCGGTCTTCCTGAAACCAAGCGCCCGCTGATGTGATCGCGTAACGCGTAGCTCGTCCAGGTCAGCGACTTCACGGGATTGAACCATCCGGGCAAGTTCGTTTACTCCTAAGAGGGAACTTTGCCTTAGCTCAGGCGTTGGAGGGTTTCTGTCTACACAAAGGAGTAATACATGGCTGCTGCAACCAGGGCAGGCGCTGCCCAAAGAGACGTCGCTCAATTGGAGGCCGACATCGCCGCGCTGAAAGCGGATGTCGAGCGGCTGACTGCTGATCTTGCAGCAACGAGCGAGCACGGTTTCGGCGCTGCAAAACGCGCAGCCGCGCAGGGCGCGGAACAGCTCAAGGTACAGGGCGAGGCTGCCTTGGACTCCCTGAAGACCAACGCCAAGGACCTCGAAGCACAAGTCATCGCCCATGTTCACGAGAAGCCGATCACATCGCTCGCTATCGCAGCCGGGGTCGGATTTTTCTTCGCATTGCTAACCCGCCGCTGAATCAGGCGCATTTAACTTGGTGGACCGTCTATGCTCGCATCCCTGATCGCCGGCCTTGCAACGACTGAGGCGGTGCAGATGTTACGTCGCATCCGCCAACTGGCGATTACTTATCTCATCGCCGGCATTGCTGTTGCTTGCGGCGCCGGTTTTCTGATCGGTGCCGCTTTCATGACGGTAGCTCGATATTACGGCCATATCTCAGCCGCCATTGGCTTTGGGATAGGCTTTTTCGTGCTCGCAGGTATCATCATCCTCATCGACAAGATTTCCGCTGGTGCCCAGGTTCGGAAAACCAAAGTGCGGCGCTCATCCGAGGCGAGATCAATCGGCATCGCAGCGGCGGTTGCAGCCGTGCCGCTTCTCCTACGCAACCGGACTGCTTTGGGCGCGTTGGCAGGCCCCTTGCTCGCTGTGCTTGCGTTCAAGGTGTTTCAGGAGAACAGCCGCAAGCGTATCCCCGGGGCGGACAAATCCTAACCCAGCCGGCCATGCCTGCGTGCCATTCGTGGCATTCACGGTTGCGTTTCCTCAGCCGAGGCGAGTGGCATAGAAATGCCGGCATAAACGCCTTCCGGCCTGAATTCGTGGATTACTTCGCTGGACAGCACCTTCGCCAGCCCGCGCTTAATCAGGATAGAGCCGAAGCCATGATGCGCAGGTGCGCTCACGGCCGGGCCGCCGCTTTCCAGCCAGCTCATATCCAGCAGGCGCTTATCCTCGCGGCCACGCACGGACCATTCCAGTAGCACAGAGCCTTGTGGCACTGACAGCGACCCATATTTGACGGCATTGCTGCCGAGTTCATGCAACACAAGCGCCAGGCCGACGGCTTGATCCGGCGACAGCAGGACATCCTGACCGCGCAAGGCTATTCGAGGGCGCGCCTCCTGAAAAGGCTGAAGCTCCGTGCGGATCAGCTCGCGAATGCTGATGCCGCGCCATTCGTGGTCGGACAGCAGCCCATGCGCCAAGCCCAACGAACGCAGGCGTGCGCTGAACGCTTCTAGGAAATCGCTGGGGTTTCGGGCATGTCGAACCGTTTGGGTCGCCAGCGCCTGGACGGTTGCAAGAGTGTTCTTGACCCGATGATTGAGCTCGCGCAGCAATAATCTCTGCCGCTCGTTGGTGGCCCGAGCTTCGGTGATGTCATAGTTCACGCCGAAGACAAGCAGTGCTTTGCCATCGGAGTCGCGTTCCACCACACGACCGCGTGTCGCCAGCCAGCGCGAGGGCTCGGTGCCGCGCACGCGATATTCGCCGAAATACTCGTCGCTGTCAGCCAAAGTTTCGCGGAACATCGTCCCTGTTTTGCCTAAGTCGCGGCGGTCTATGGCGGTGAAAACATCCCGTGCGCGCATCCGCGTGGTCGTTTGAAGCCCCAGCAACTCGGGTAAAAGTTCATCGCATTCAACCACGCCGCTGCGGGCATCCCAGACCCAACTTGCGAGGGACGCGGCTTCGATGGCAATTGCACGCCGCCGTTCTTCGCGTACCAAGGCAACCTGCGCTTTTTCACCGGCGCGCGTTCCGGCCTTGAGCGAGAAAATGCTGGCAGCCAACTCTGCCAAGGCCCGCAACTGTTCCACCTGATCTGCCGAGGGTTCCGGACGCGGCTGGCGATCAATCACGCAGAGCGTGCCGATGGCAGCATTCGCCACCCGCATGGGCACGCCGGCATAGAAACGAAAATGGTGTTCGCCGGTCACGAGTGGATTTTGTGCAAAGCGCGGGTCGGCGCTGGCGTCGAAAACGACCATTGGCTCGCCATCCCCCGCAATCGCGTGGGCACAAAAGGATTGGTCGATCGGTGTCTCACGCTCGCTCAGCCCAACGGCCGAACGGAACCATTGGCGGTCGATATCGACGAGGCTCACGAGCGCCACTGGTACGTCCATGATCGCCGAAGCGAGCTTGGCGATGCGATCGAAATCCGCATCACCGACAGCCTCGGATGCTTCCAGCTCATGGAGCACCGACAGACGCTGCGGATCGTTGATCGCTTCCACGACGTGTTCGGGAAGAGCGCCCACCCTTTGTTGGTCAGCCATGGTCACCAAACCTCTCCCCATAAAGCCCAAGGGCCGCAGGTGCAAAAGCGCTGGAACCATGATGGTTGCCTGCCGTTAGCCTCCTGAAGCCAACGAACGCGCCAGGAGCCATCAGATGACCAAAATTGTTTCCGAACAAAACGCCAAACAGGGCAGAAAAGGTAGGCATGTGCTTATGATCTTGATCGTAGGTCTCGTGCTTGCCGCAGCCGTGTGGTTCGGCGTCGAAGTTTATGGCGATATGATCGACAACGCTGCCCAAGGTCAGAACCCGACGACCCAGACGACGCCATAACCATCTACGACGATGGAGGCGGCGTAAGTCATGCCGCTTTCTTCGTTTCGGCGCGCTGTGGCACTAGGACGTTCAACGCTCCAGGATGAATCTTGAAGTCCGTCACCTTTTCGAGTTGCGACAGTTCCCCATCGATAACACGCTTGTAGCGTTTAGAGGACCTGACTTCGAGGCGCACATTTTGCGCTTCGTGGATTTCGATCTGGTCGTTATCTCTCCATTTGCCGCGCGCCATCTTCGCCAGCAGACGAACTAATTCCCCTCTTTGTTGCGCTATGGTGATGTAGACGCCGAGAGTACCGCCGTCGGGCTGGTCGGTATAGGGAAGGTGCCCTTCTCCGAACAAATTGTTCGTGACGCCGATGCTGGTCGCCTTTGTTAAAATCTCAGCCTGGCCGATTGATAGTTTTACATCCAACGCAGGAGGGTTGTGAATGGTCTCCCATGCCGCATGGAGCGAGGCCCGAATTTTGCCGAGGCGGGACGCGAAGTTTTTCTTCTCACGCAGATGAACCAGTTTGGCATGCATGCCAACTGAGAACTGATGTACGAACGGGATGCCATTCGCTGTCGCAACATCGACTGCGCGGATTTCACCGGTGGCAAAGGCATTGACGGCGCCATCCAGCGTCTGGGGGATCTGCAGGCTGCGGGCGAACAGGTTCATCGTGCCTGCGGGCAGAATGGCGAGTGCCTTTTCTTTTCCCTTGAGCTTTGCCGCCGCCGTCGACACGGTGCCGTCGCCACCGCCGACCATCACCACGTCAACACGCTTGGCAGCGGCTTTATCAATTGCGTCGGCAATTTCGCTGCCCGACACAATCTCAATCGAAACCGAGTGTCCGGCTTCTTCCAATGCAGTATGAACTCGCGCCGAGAATTCATCGAGATCAGTGGTACGCAAGGTTCCGCCGTCGCGGTTGAGTACGGCTGCGAATTTCATTGTCCCTCAATTCCAACAACGGCCCTCGCCGAATTTCATGGTTCATAAGGTCCGAAACGGCAAAAAGAGGTGTTTGTTCCTCAACTTAGAAAAAACTTGGGAGCTGGCGGGAACGGTTGGAAAAAGCGGCATTTAGGGGGATGTAGCGGAACCACATACGTATCGCGACGTTGTGCTACCGTGAAAAGCTGCGCCCCGGCCTTCCTGCGAAAGAGCAGCCGGAGCGCAGTTCGCACGAGATTTGAGATCACGCACAAGGAGACATTATCATGATCCGCAATCTTTTGGCTACCACGGCCGTCGCGACCCTGCTCGCCACTGCCGCCTATGCCCAGGATACCACGACGCCGGCACCGGCTGCGGCTCCAGCTGCTCCCGTGACAGAAGGCGCGCCCGCTGCCGCCGAAGTTTCGACCGACGGGCACCTTGCCAGCAACATCATGGACGAAGACGTCTACAATGGTACCGCAGACGACGCGGAAAAGATCGGCACCGTTAGCGATATTGTTATGACAGCGGATGGCAAGGCGGAAGCCGTTGTTGTCAGCGTCGGCGGCTTCCTCGGCATCGGTGCCAAGAATGTAGCCCTGCCGTATGGCGAGTTTGACTGGGCCGAGCGCAATGGTGATCGCTGGCTGGTAGTTGCTGCAACCAAGGAACAGCTGACCGAACTGGCAGACTTCGACAAGACGCCGTTCGATCCTACACCCGCTCAGAGCGCGGCTACCGATCCGGCTGCCCCGGCTCCGACGACCGACCAGACCGCTCAGGCTCCCGCACCTGCGCCTGCCGCCCCAATGGCGCCAGCGCCCGCTGATCAGTCAGCGCAGGCTCCCGCCGCAGGCGCTCCGGCGGCAACGACCGATGGCACCTCCACCGCGGCGATCGATCGTTCGACGCTGAAGGAGATGCCTGCCGGGGACATGCGTGCTGAAGACCTGGTCGGAACCACCGTCTATGGCGCCAATGACGCCAATGTCGGCGAAATCGGCGACGTCATCCTGACGGCTGACGGCAAGGTCGATGCCTATATCGTCAATGTCGGCGGTTTCCTTGGCATGGGTGAGAAGGAAGTTGCCATCGGCGGCGAAAAGCTCGCCTTCATGGTCGACAACGACAACAACAAGTATCTGTACACGACCTTCACCAAGGAACAGCTTGAAGCTGCACCGGAATATGATGAAGGTACGTTTGCTCAGAACCGCGACCAGCAGCTTCTGAACGTACAGTAATCATTACCCTTAGTGCTTAGGGAAGCCCGCGCTCGTCGCGGGCTTTTTCTATGGGCGCACAAGAGTGTTTCTTTAGTTCAGCGACCGTAACGCGTCGATGAACAATCATCCTGCTATTGTTCACTATTTCAGCACGGTCCATTCTGTGAACGCCGTCTTTGCCGCTTAGGTCTTTGTCGCCATATTCCGCCCATCACAAGGGCCGCATGACGGCAGAAAGGGCAAGACAATGCTCGACCAGATCAAGGGGCTTCACCACGTAACATCCATGGCTGCGAATGCTGCGGAAAACAATGCGTTCTTCACGCACAAGCTCGGCCTGCGACGCGTCAAGAAGACGGTGAATTTCGATGCACCGGATGTCTATCATCTCTACTACGCCGATGAATTCGGCACACCGGGCTCGGTAATGACCTATTTCCCGTTCCCAAATATCGGCAAGGGTCGGCATGGAGTGGGCGAAGTCGGCACCACGGTATTCTCAGTGCCGGAAGGCTCGCTTGGCTATTGGAAAAAGCACCTTGCCGAGCAAGGCGTGAAGAACATGGAGCGCCAGGAAAAGTTCGGTGAGACGCGGCTGGCTTTCACCGGTCCTGATGGCGAAGGGTTCGCCGTGCTGGAAGCGAACGGCGACGAGCGCGCGCCTTGGGTCAAGGGCGGTGTCCCGGCCGATGAAGCGATTCGCGGTTTCCATTCCGCGTCGCTTCGGCTGAAGGATGGCGGCGCCACCGAGGAGCTTTTGAAGTTCATGGGCTATGAGGAAGTCGACACTTCCGGCAACACCAAGCGGCTGGCAGTGAAGGGCGGCAATGGCGCCGATGTCATCGACATCGAAACCATTTCCGGCGCGCCTTTCGCGGGGCTGGGAGCGGGTTCGGTCCATCACATCGCGTTTGCGGTCGAAAACCGCGCCAAACAGCTCGAGGTGCGCAAGGCGCTTATGGATACGGGCTATCAGGTCACGCCGGTGATCGATCGCGACTACTTTTGGGCAATCTACTTCCGGACGCCGGGTGGAGTGTTGTTCGAAGTCGCCACCAACGAACCTGGCTTCGACCGTGACGAGGATACCGCCCATCTTGGCGAGGCGTTGAAGCTACCGACGCAGCACGAGCATCTGCGCGGTCAGTTGGAAAAGCACCTCCAGCCCCTGGGCGACTGAGGAGAAAGCCATGATGACCGACGCTTACACACACAAGGTCCTGCCCGGTGCGCCAGGCGGACCTCTGGTCTTCGCCCTTCACGGCACGGGCGGCGATGAAAATCAACTCCTGGGCTTAGCCCGCGAACTGGTGCCGGAAGCGACTGTCATCGCACCGCGCGGCGACGTGTCCGAATACGGTGCTGCCCGCTTCTTCCGGCGCACGGGCGAGGGCGTCTACGACATGGACGACCTGGCCCGCGCAACGACCAAGATGGCAGGGTTCATCCGCGCCCATGTCGATGCGACGAAACCTTCCAAGGTTCTCGGCATCGGCTACTCCAACGGTGCCAACATCCTGGCCTCGGTGGTGTTCTCCGCGCCTGGTCTGTTCGATGCGGCAGGGCTGATGCACCCGTTGATCCCCTTCGAGCCGGAGGTGGCGGGCAGCCTCGAAGGCAGAAGGATCCTGATTACCGCAGGGCGTCGCGATCCGATCTGCCCGCCCAACCTGACCTCACGGCTCGAAGCGCATTTGCAGGCGCTGGGCGCGGATGTCACCTTGAAATGGCATGAGGGCGGACACGAAGTCCGTCCGGACGAGATCGAAGCGGCGAAGATTTTCTTTGCCGAGACCAAAGGAGCCTGACATGGACACGACGACACCCATCGAACTCGAGGAAACCGAAACGAAGGGGCGCTATTTCCTCAAGGGCCCCGACGGGGCGGTTGCCGAGATGACATTCAGCAAGCTCGGCACGGACCAGATCATCATCGACCACACCGGTGTGCCGGATGCATTTCGCGGCCAGGGCGCGGGCCTCAGGCTCGTCACCCGCGCGGTGGAAGACGCTCGCGCCGCCGGCAAGACGATCATCCCCCTCTGCCCCTTCGCCGCCGCCCAGTTCCGGCGGCATCCGGAATGGGCCGATCTGATCAAGCGCTGATCGAATTTAACCGGCGCGGGCTCAAGAGCGGAGCGCCCGCGCCGGCGATTGCCTGTAGGCGAGCAGCGCCGGCAGTAAGGTCACGATTGCCGTGACCGCGAAGAAGCCGCCCATCGTCCAGAGATCGGATCGCTGGAATTCGACCGGCAGGTTCACGCCGCTTTCGCTGCCCAGCCGTTCTGACAAAACGCTGACGCCGGCATAGCCGATGCCGAACCCGATCAACACGCCGACCGCGAGGATGGCAAAGGCTTCGGTCCAGACGATGCCGAAAACCACCGCGCGCGGCGCGCCCAAGGCTCGCAGTGCGCCGATCTGCCTTTGCCGCTGCAGAACGTGAATCGACACCACCAACAGGATTGCTGCCGCCACCAACCCCTGCGCGCCATAGGCTACCGCGCTAAGGATACGCCGCGCATCGCCCAACGTGCCATAGAGCCGCGTCAGCACTTCACCGGGAAACACCGCCACCGTATTGCCACGCCGGTATTCCTGGCGAAGATTATAGGCATCCGCGATACTCTTCGGCTTGACCATGATGGCCGGGACGCCCGGATTGTCCGCGCTCATCAAGGCAGCGTCGTCAACCTCTTCGGCGAGATGGCCGTGGTGGTCGTGCTCGTCATGCGCCGCGCCTTCCGCATGATCGTGGTCTTCGTGCCCGGCTTCTTCATGTGCGGCTTTGACCTGCGCCGCCACCGGCCCCGACGCGTTCACCGGCGTGGCCGGCGCATCGTCATGGTCGCGATGCGCATGGACCTCCCACACCGCCTGGATCGGCACGAGGATGGCCCGGTCCCAAGGTGTGCCGGTCGGCGCCATGCGGCCGACGACCTCATACTCGACCTCTTCATGCACATCGCCGGCGGTTTCGACAGTGCCGTGGAACGGATGGAAGGTTTCGCCGATGTCACGGTTGACGTCAGCGCCGACGATGGCATCGCCGAGATGGCTGAAGCCCGAGCCTTCGGCGAGCCGTCCAAGTCCTTCGACCGCCTCGCGGGTCGTACCGACGATGGGATAACCGCCGACGAAATCGCCGAAGCCGACCGGTGCTGCCCAGGCGACGCGCGGGTCGGCGCGCAGCCTCGCCAGCACCTCGCCCGGCAGCAAGGGCAGGGGCGCGGGCTGCAGGAAGACGGAGGACAGGACGAGCTGGGTCTCGCTGCCTGCAGCACCGATGACGAGGTCGAAGGCAGCCGCGGCCCTGGCGCTGCCCAAGCGCAGCGCTCGCTCCTGCAGCGTCACAGCAACGCCAAGGGCGGTTGCCAGCGCAATCAGCAGCATGATGGCGGCGACGCCGAGCCAGTGGCGGCGAAGATCGGCGGCAATGAAGCGGAACATTCTGTTTTCCTACACCAGTCGACCGCTTTCGAGCCGCAGCACCCGGTCGAGACGGTCGGTCATGCGCGCGTCGTGGCTTGCGACAATCAGCGTCGAACCGGCTTCGCGCGTGAGTTCCAGGAGAAGGTCGGCAACCGCGCCGCCGGATTCGGCATCGAGGCTCGCGGTCGGCTCGTCAGCGACGAGCAGGCCGGGCTTTGCCACCAGCGCCCGCGCCACCGCGACACGCTGCATCTGGCCGCGCGACATGGTTTCCACCGGCTGCCTCGGCCGTACGATGCCAACCCGCGACAACAGCCGTAGCGCTTCCTCCCGTACGGCATCCGCCAGCCGAAACCGCGATAGCCGCTGCGGCAGCAGCACGTTGTCCAGCGCCGACAACCCCGCGAAGAGATGAAAATCCTGCATGACGAGGCCGATATTGCGCGCCCGCCAGCGGTCGCGCGCGCCTTCTGACAGCGCTGTGAGGTCAGTGTTCTTCCAGACGACGCGACCCGTCGGGGTGCGGTCCAGTCCGGTCAGGATATTGATCAGTGTCGTCTTCCCAGAACCCGACGGCCCGGTGACGGCGACGCGTTCGCCCGCCGCCAGTCGAAGCGAGGGGATCGCAAGGGCCGGCTCGGACAAGCCGCGAAAGCGCACTTCGAGCCCGTCTATGGCAAGATCGAGCATCTCAGGCCGCCGAAAAACGCGCGTCGACGATGCGCAACAGGCTGACGAAGCCGGTCTCCGGATCGGTCCAGGAGCCGACCTCGAGCGTGCCCGTGACCTCGATGGTGGCATTGGCCTGTTCGAAGGTCTGGGCTCTATCGAGATAAACGACAACGATGTTGTCGGGCCAGTCCGCATCGGACGAACAGAACGGGCAGAGCTGCATCGGGATTTCGGTCAGCACGAAGAAGTTGGACTCTGCCTTCAGCGGCGGCGCCATGAAGCCCTTCATGGAGACGGTCTGCTCCTTGAGCTTTTGCACCTTGTCGGAGAATTTCAGCCCAAGCACGCCGAAGGAGGCGTAAAGATCGTCGAAGGTCAGGGTGCCGGATGCCGCAGCGGGCCGTGCCGACAGCGCCACTCCGGCAATGCCGATCGCACCAAGCACTTGCCTGCGGTTGATGCGAAGCTGCGGCGGAAAGAGCTTCATCGTTTCGATATCCTCTTAGAAGTCCCTGAAACGGAAAGCGGACCCGGGCGGTGTCGCCCAGGTCCTTTGCGATATCGGCAGCCGATTACTGCGTCTGCTTCACGCCGAGCGCCAACGCATCGGCGATGACGCGGTAGACGTCGCTCTGCTCCATATACCCCTTGAAGCCTTCCGAACCGGGGCCGGTGGCCTGAAGGACAACGTCGTCGACGGCATGCACGCCGCTGTCGCCGGTGCGCGGGATGTTGCCCTGCACCAGCACGGCACCCGGAACATCCTTGTAGGCTTCGTTGGCGACATAGAGCTTCTGCTCGTTCTGGATGGCCGGAACGAATGGGCCGTCGAGCTTCGGACGGAACGTCTCGTAGTGATCCGGGCCGTTGTTGGCCGAGAGGAACAGGCGGCGCGAGACGTCGACGCGGTCGGGATAGCCGTCCTTGTTCTCGTCGATGTAGTTCGGGAAGCCGGCATCCGAATAGGTGCCGACTTTCTCGCGCATGTCGGTGCCCGGCTTTTCGTCATTGACGGTGCCGATGATGGAAACGCCGTGAGTGTGGTCGCCCGTCACCACGATCAGCGTTTCGGGGTTGTTGGCGGCGAATTCGCGGGCAGCGCCGATAGCCTTGTCGAACTCGATGGTGTCGACGACGGCGCGGTCCCAGTCGAGCGGGTGAGACATCTTGTCGACATTGGCGGCTTCGACGATGAGGACGAAGCCTTCAGGGTTCTTCGACAACTGGCCAAGCGCGGCCTGCGTCATGTCAACCAGACCGGGCTGATCCGGAAACTTCTCGACGGTGCCCTTCTTGAGGAACTCACGGTCGAGCGTGGTGTCCATGTTGCCGGTGTGGAAAATGCCGAGCACCTTGCCGCTGTTGGAGCCGGCAGCGGCGGAGAGCTCCGCCTTGCTGGTCGCCAGCGTATAGCCGGCGTCCTGGTACATCTTGACGAAGTCCTTGTCGTCCTTGCGCTTCGAACCGGGAGTGGTCTGCGGCAGGAAATAGGCCGAGCCGCCACCGAAGATCACGTCAGGCTTCACGTTGAAGGTCTGTTCGTTGATCTCAGCCTTGTCGGCGCGACGACGCGTATGGGCGAACACGGCTGCGGGCGTTGCATCCTGCAGTTCCGAGTTTGTGACGACGCCGACCGATTTGCGGGTCTGGCGGCGCAGCGCCTCGGCCAGGGTCTCGACCTTGGGGTCGTCCATCGAATCCTTGGTGCGGTCGGCATAGACGCCGAGCGCGTTCACAGCCGTCTTGTGGCCGGTCATGTAGGCCGACATGGTATTGGCGCTGTCGGTGGCGATAGCTTCGGTCGAAGATGTGCCGATGAAGGCCATGCGGTCGAGGTCGTCCATGTTGAGGCGGCCGTCGGCCTTGCCCTGCGTCATGCCTTTGGACATGATGCGGGCTGCGGTGCGGTGCGCAACCGAAAGGCCGTCGGCGATGAGGAAGATTACATTCTTGGCCTTGGCGGTGTCAGGGGTGCCGTAGACTTCCCATGCAACCGTCCTTTCCTGGTCGCCTGCCTTGGCGACGACGGTGTAGGTGCCGGGCTCGCCGATAACCACGCCGTTGATGCGGATCGCCGATGCGTCGACGCCGTCTTCACGCTCGATGAACTGAACGTCCTTGCCCAGCACTTCGGCCGCAGGCTTGCCGTTGATGGTGACGGTCACGTCGCCCTGGGCGACGACGCCGTCGAATTCGACCTTCATGTCGAAAGGAGATTGCGACAGGATCGTTGCACGATCCAGAGGGTAAACGGTGGTGGCGCCGGCGGCGGTCGCAGACGCCAGGCATGTAATAGCAGTCAAGATCGCGATGAGGCCGCGCATGTGAAGTCTCCATGTTCGATGACAAGGACTGCGCTAGTGCAGAAAAATAACATGCGGATGACAGCAAGGATGTTTGTTCGGCCGATGTAATACTGTTACTTGATTGTAACGCGCGTGGTCTGCCGTTCTGCTGGAGCGGCCGTTTCGGGTAACCCAAACTCATTTCCCACGTAGGCTGAGACGTTGACCTGCGCGCCGCGGAGGGGTATGAAAAATCCAATCCCGTGGTGATTTGGCCGGTCGGCTTGCAGCCACGTTAAACAATTCGCTAAAGGACCGTGGCAGGACATGTCACCGGCTTTGCGAATGCAGTGCCGGTTTTTGTTGTCAGAAAGCCGGCCTCGAGGTGACGAGATGGCCGCAGCGCGCGCATTGAAAAGTCGGAATGAGGTCGAGAACCCGACCAGCAAGGTGCTCAAGTTCGGTGCCGACAAACCGCTGGCGCTGGCCGCCGGCGTCATGCTGTCGCCCTTCCAGATTGCCTATCAGACCTATGGCACTCTGAATGAAGCGCGCTCGAACGCAATTCTCGTCTGCCACGCGCTGACCGGCGACCAGCATGTCGCCAACAACAATCCCGTCACCGGCAAGCCCGGCTGGTGGGATGTGCTCATCGGCCCCGGCAAGATCATCGATACCGAGCGCTTCTTCGTCATCTGCTCCAATGTCATCGGCGGCTGCCTTGGCTCCACAGGCCCGGCCTCTATCAATCCCGCCACCGGCAAGCCCTACGGGCTCGACTTGCCTGTCATCACCATCAAGGACATGGTGCGGGCGCAGGCGATGCTGGTCGATCACTACGGCATCGACCGACTGTTCTGCGTGCTCGGCGGCTCGATGGGCGGCATGCAGGTGCTGGAATGGGCGGCGAGCTATCCCGAGCGTGTCTTTTGCGCGCTGCCGATTGCCACTGGCGCGCGGCATTCCGCCCAGAACATCGCCTTCAACGAGGTCGGCCGCCAGGCCGTTATGGCCGATCCGGACTGGCATGGCGGCACGTATTTCGAGACCGGCAAGCGCCCTGAAAAGGGCCTTGCGGTCGCGCGCATGGCCGCCCACATCACCTATTTGTCGGAGGCGGCCTTGCATCGCAAATTCGGCCGCAACTTGCAGGACCGCGAAGCGCTGACCTTTGGCTTCGATGCGGATTTCCAGATCGAAAGCTATCTGCGGCATCAGGGCATGACCTTCGTCGACCGCTTCGACGCCAATTCCTATCTCTACTTGACGCGGGCAATGGACTATTTCGACCTTGCCGCCGACCATGGCGGGCTTCTGGCCAACGCCTTTGTCGGCACCAGCACGCGGTTCTGCCTGGTCTCTTTCACCTCCGACTGGCTGTTCCCAACCGAGGAGAGCCGTGCGGTGGTCCATGCGCTCAACGCCGCGGGTGCGTCGGTGTCCTTCGTCGAGATCGAGACGGATCGCGGCCACGACGCATTCCTGCTCGATGAGCCCGAACTGTTTGCCGCCATCAACGGCTTCCTGCGCTCGGCTGCGCGCGCCAGGGGATTGGAAGAGCTATGACCGTCAATGTCGCACAGCGTGTCGACCTCGAAGTCGTCAGCGAAATCATCCCGCCGCAGGTAAAAGTCCTCGATGTCGGCTGCGGCGAGGGGGAATTGCTGCAACTGTTGCAGGAAACCCGCCAGGTCGACGGGCGTGGCGTGGAAATCTCGCAGCGCGGCGTCAACGAATGCGTGGCGCGCGGGCTGTCGGTGATCCAGGGCGACGCCGACACCGACCTGGTCTTCTATCCCGACAAGGGCTTCGATTTCGTTGTCCTGTCACAGACGCTGCAGGCGACGCGAAACCCGCGCAAGGTTCTGGAAGAGCTTTTGCGCATCGGCGACCGCGCCATCGTCTCCTTCCCTAATTTCGGCCATTGGAAGGTGCGTTTTTCATTGTTCTTCAACGGTCGCATGCCGGTGACCAAGGATCTGCCCTATTCCTGGTACGACACGCCCAACATCCATTTCTGCACCATCCGTGACTTTGTCAGCCTGTGCGACGAGATCGGCGCAAAGGTCGAACGGGCAACCGCGCTGGATGTCAACGGCAAGAAGATTCGCTTCTCCATGCCGTGGTGGTTCTGGAACTTCTTCGGCCAGCAGGCGGTGTTTCTGCTGAAGCGGTGATTCCGGATTTTGTGTTGAAACAGCCCCCTCATCCGGCCGTTCGGGCCACACCGGGGTCGAGCCACTGGTCTCGACTCGTCCTTCGGACCCCCGCTGGGGAGAAGGGACAGGCGTCACGCTGATCGCTCTCTCTCCCCGGCGGGGAGAGGTTGGCCGAGCGGAGCGGAGGCCGGGTGAGGGGGATCTGATGCCCTCGCTTCTCTCGTTACGGCGCGTACACCACCACCGATTTCGGCCGGATGCGGAAATGCGCAGGCGTGTAGGTCGCCAACTCGCCGTCCGTGTTGATCGGGCGCGGCGTCGCGGTGCGGATGGTTACTTCCGTGGTGCGGAAGGCGCGCACGTCGTCCCAACGCCCTTGCGTGCCCTTGCGCAGGCTGGGCAAGAGGCGCAGAAGCCGCCACCAATGGTCGACTTCCAGGCTGTAGAAATCGAGATAGCCGTCGTCGGCGGTCGCGGTTTCTTCCACCGTCATGCCGCCGCCATAGTGCCGCCCATTGCCGACCGAGACCTGCAAGGTGCGGATTTTCTCGGTCATCCCGTCATGGTCGATGAAGGCTGAGAACAGCCGCGAGCGCATCAGAAGACGGGCGGCGACTATGCCGTAGCCCAGCGTACCCCAGCGTTTCTTGGCGTGCTCCGTCAGTTCGCCGGCGAGTTCGGCTGAGAAGCCGATGCTGGCGACATTGAAGAACAGATGGCCATTCACCTCGCCGAGATCGACATGCTTGGTCTGGCCCTTCACGATCAGCTTCGCGGCTTCCATCGGGTCGAGCGGAATGCCCATGGTGCGGGCAAAATCGTTGGCGGTACCGAGCGGCAGCACTCCCAGCGGCAGGCCGGTATAGCAAAGCCCTGACGCGGCATTGTTGAGCGTGCCGTCGCCGCCGCCGGTGATCACCAGGTCACAATGATCGGCGTGGCGCGAGATCAGGTCGGACGCGCTGTCGTTGGGTCCGCGTTCGGGCTCCATCAAATCCAGGCCCGACTGTCGCAGCATGTCAAGCACCGGCTCGATGGCTGCCTTGCCGTTGCGCGCGCGGGGATTGCGCAGAAGCAGCGCAGTTTTCGGTCGTGTCGTGGCCACGCGGTCAATGTCTCCAGCGGTTTACGTGCCGTGCTTTGGAGGCGCGGGGTGCTGGGTATCTAGGTACAGAACTTTAGAAAATAAGGGGCAGGCCGGCTTTTCAGCTGCGATCTTTTTCGAGGACGCGCCCCGCGGCACCTTGCGGCGACAGCACCGGCACGAAGACGCGCCGCGAGGCCCTGCGGGCGACGGGGATGCCCTGATACAGACGTTTTTCGGCCGAGACTAAAATAACGCCGGAGAAGATCGGCCAGAACTGGCGGCCGACGCGCTCCAGCATGCCGTGCGAACGCTGCAGCCACTGGCGGCGCGACGGCGGATAGAGCAATGCCTCGCCCCATCCGGCCGGGGTGAAGTTGGCGTCGTGCAGCAGCTCCGTCAGTTGTGTGCGTGAGAACGGCCGTCCGGTGCCGAAGGGCGTATGTTCGAAGCGCGCCCACACTCCGCGCCGGTTTGGCACCACGATGACGACGCGGCCCGCAGGCGACAGCACGCGCCAGATTTCCTTGAGCGATTCGCGTGGGCTCTCGGCATGTTCGAGCGAATGGACAAGCAGCATGCGGTCGACTGAAGAGTCGCTCAAGGGCAGTTCCTCGTCGAAGACGAGCGCGGTGGTCGACGGGCCGTTGGCGGGCCAGACGACCGCGCCCTGCGTTGCCGGCATGAAGGCGAAGACGCGCTCGGCATCGGTGCCGAACCGCTCCAGCCACGGCAGGGTGTAGCCCAGGCCGACCAGCCTTTCATTCGGCACGTCGGCCCAAAGCGACGACAGCGCCATGGTGATGGACTGCGCGGCCAGCCGCCCGAGCGGGGAATCGTAAAACGAGCGAAGATCGACGATGTCGGAATTCATGGGCCGAAAATAGAGACAGTGCCAGGCAAGTTCAACAAATGCCGCCGAGGCAGGACAAGGGATGACAGGATGTCGCCGCCGCCCTATCTTCGCGTGCCTTGAAGAGGGAGACAGCCATGACCGTCTGTATCGAACAATTTCTGTGCCGCAGCGACAATTTCGGGGTGCTGATGCACGACGCCGCGAGCGGAGAGACGGCGATCATTGATGCGCCGGAAGAGGCGCCGATCCTGGTCGCCATCGCCCGCACCGGCTGGACGCCGACGATGATCCTGACCACCCACCACCATGCCGATCACGTCGAGGCCAATCTGGCGCTGAAAAAGCGTTTCAAGCTCCGCATCGTCGGCCCCGAGGCGGAACGCGACCGTATCCCCGGTATCGACGACACGGTCGAGCAAGGCTCCGTCATCCCCTTCGGCGAGGAGGAAATCGACGTGATCTTCACGCCCGGCCATACGGCGGGGCATGTGTCCTATCATCTGCCGCAATCCAAGGTAGCGTTTACGGCCGACACGCTGTTTGCGCTCGGCTGCGGCCGGTTGCTCGAATGCCCGCCGCCGGTGATGTTCGAATCGCTGCAGAAACTCGCGGCGCTGCCCGCCGACACCACGGTCTATTGCGGCCACGAATACACGCTCGCCAATGCGCGTTTTGCTCTCACCATCGATCCAGACAATGTGCAGTTGAGAGAGCGGGCCGCGCGGATCGAGGCGCTGCGGGCCGAAAACAGGCTGACGCTTCCCACCACCATCGGCGAGGAGCTTGAGACCAACCCGTTCCTGCGCTGGGCCGATCCGTCGATCCGCAAGCATCTCGGCATGGAAAGCGCGTCCGACGTCGAGGTCTTCGCGGAAATCCGCAAGCGCAAGGACAATTTCTGATCCGATGAAGGCCGCCGACATCATCCAAGCCCTCGAGCTGCAGCGCCACCCCGAGGGCGGCTGGTATATCGAGACGTTTCGCGATGCCGAACCCGGCGCGCGGGGCCATTCGACAGCCATTTACTTCCTGCTGGAGGCCGGTGATGTCTCGGCCTGGCATCGGGTGGGCGACGCCGCGGAGGTCTGGCATTATCATGCCGGCGCGCCGCTCGAACTGATGCTGTGCGCGGATGGCAGTCCGGTCGAAATCAGTATTCTCGGCACCGGCCTGCTTGCCGGCCAGCGCCCGCAAGCGGTCGTGCCGGCAAACTGGTGGCAGACCGCGCGCAGCCTGGGCGACTGGACGCTGGTCGGCTGCACCGTGGCGCCCGGATTTCTATTCGACAGCTTCGAAATGGCGCCGGAAGGGTGGCAGCCAGGCCAGCCGCAAGTGCGGCGGCCGGGCTAAAATCAGCCTGCGTAAATGGCGCCCAGCACGATGGCCGTCTGGGCGAGATAATACAAAATCCACACTGCAGGCCGTATGATTCTTGCCGCTGAAGACATCGGAGACAGCAGGAAGCGTTCGGTGGCCAGAATGGCGTCCGACGCCATGAACAGCACAGCACCCGCCGCGATCCAGGTGCCGCCGACGGTCAGTGCGGAAACCGCCATCGCCAGAATGGCCGCTATGTAGGCGGTGACCGGAAGCCGCATCGAGGCATCAAGTGCGGGCCGCAGTTTCTGCACCATAAAGCCGGCGAAGACCGTCGCTATCCCAGCCACAAGCAGCCGCCAGGGTTCGGACACCAGGAGATTTGGGCTGCCGGCTGTGAAAAACAGCCCGGCATACAGCAGGTGCCCGATGAGAAACGCACCGAGCCCGCCGAGAAATGTGCGCTGGCCGTCGCGCGACAACAGCGCATCGCCCGCAGCGCAGGCTATCAGCCCCAGTGTAAGCGGCCAGGGACCACGCTCGAGAAAGACAAGAACCGCGAGCAGGCTGACGGCTGCCGTCTTCACCGCCGTGCGCCGCCAAGAGGCGGGTCGGTCAAGCAAATAAAGGTAATAGAGCGCAGCGACCACAGACAGTGCCAGCGTGCCGTTGGATTGCGATTCGATCCCGCCGGGAAACGGCATCATGCGGTTGCGGTCTCGCCTTTGGGCTTGAAGATCATGCTCTTGGCGGCCAGCACCGCGCCGCCGGTGATCAGCAGGCATGCCGCCAGGATGCGCAGCGAGGGTTCCGCGAAACCGGCCGCGATCAGCACCAGGGTCGACAGCAGCGGGGCGGCGTAGCTCGCAGCACCCAGAACCTGGATGTTGCCGCGCTTCACACCGATGTCCCAGGCATAGAACGCCGCACCCACCGGCATCAGGCCGAGCCCGACCACAGCCAACCATTGCCCAGCCGTCTGTGGGAGAATGGTCTCTTCGAGCGCCATGTGGCAGAGCAGCGACAGAACAGCGGTGGCGGCGCAGAACCACGTCACGATGCTCGTCGGCACGGACGGGAAGCGGCGCGACAGCAGCGAATAACCCGACCACAGGAACGCGCAGGCAAACGCCATGGCATAGCCGAAACCGTAGCGCGGATCGAAGGACAGTCCGCCGCCCTTGGTGACTATAAGTGCAGTTCCGCCCAGGCCGAGCAGCGCGCCCACGACATGGTTCCAGCGCAGCTTCTCGCCGGGCATCAGCGCGGAACCGAGCACAATGAACAGTGGCCAGAGATAGGCGATCAGGCTGGCGTCGACGGCTGGCGCGTTACGCAGTGCCGTGAAGTAGAAGAAGTGGTAGCCGAACAGTCCGCCTATACCGATCAGCCAGACCTGCGGCGGGATTTTCACCGGCGTCTCGGAAGCCGGCACGAAAAGCCGGGCGACCAGACCGACGCCGGTGCCTATGGCGAATGTTATCGCCGACAGCAGGAAGGGCGGCACCGAGCCCGACGCATCGGTGAACAGCGCCAGCAGCGCCCACATGGCGACAGCTAAAAAGCCGATCGAGGTTGCCCGTCCCATTCTGCCCTCGTTGCGGGCCGGGGTCCCTTATCGGCGATTGCCCCTGCCGTTGCGGGGCATGGCGCCCCTTAGTTGGTAGCTTCGAACCGCCGGGCCTTGATGGTGATCGTGCCGATTTGGGTGCCGACGGTCGCGTAGATCGGCGCATATACGCCGGTTTGTCCCAGCGGTGCAAACGTCACGTTGATCTGGGCGCGGTTCTTCAGATATTCGAGCGCCTTTCGACCCTTGCGGTAGCCCGCGACCGGGTCGAAGCTCATCCGGCAGGTGACGGTTTCGCCGTCGAATCCGGTCACCGACATGCGCTCCTTGGACACCTGCGACAGCGTCAGGTTGGCGCGCAGTTCGCCGTCATACATCTTCACCGTGCGGCGGCAGACGTCGTCGAGGTTTTCGGCGCGGATGACGGTCGCGGCGATGGGGTCGACCACCTTGCGCAGGTCGGCCTTGCCGAGCTTGACCCAATCGCCGCCACGGCCCTTCGGCGCAGGCGTCACCTTGGTGCTGACGACATTGCCGTCGCGGAAGCGCACGTCGATGGAGGACGCCTTGCTGCCATAGGTGTAGTTGGCACGGAACGAATCCGGCATCGGATGCTCGGGGCCGAAGCGGCCGCGCGCTGTCAGCGTGCCGGTGGTGTCGTCGAACAGGCGCGCCAATCCGCTGCTCGAAACCGATCCATTGATCGTGTAGACGTCACCCTCATAGCTGCTCTTGAAGCTGGCGCTGGCGATCGGCAGGCCGAGGAACGACACCGAATAGTCGCCGATGAAGCTCGGCGCGGCCAATGCGGGCGCCGAGCCGAGGATCAGCGCGGCCAAGGCAAGATGCGTACGGATCATGATGTCTTCCCGAAAGCCGGTATCGCACCGGCGCAGATGTCTCTTCACCCTGCTTATTGGAACGGAATAGGGCCATAGTGTGAAGTCCGGCAACCGCATCGAACGCCGATGCCGCCCCTGCATCTCGGTTTTTCTCGACAAGGGCCGATGTCGGCTGTATGCCGCTTGCGTCTCCAGAGTGGGAGGCGTGCCACGGATTTTCAGCCATGACCGAGATCGTCGACAACAACCGCCCCAAGCCGCGCGCCGGCATCATGGATATCGCAGCCTATGTGCCCGGCAAAAGCTCGGCGCCGGCAGGCGTCGAGAAGATCCATAAGCTGTCGTCCAATGAAAATCCGCTCGGCGCGTCACCTAAGGCCATGGCCGCGGTGAAGGCGGTTGCGGAAAAGCTCGAATTCTATCCCGACGGCGCGGCCACGCGCCTGCGTCAGGCGATTGCCGATATACACGGCCTGAACGCGGCAAACATCGTGTGCTCGAACGGTTCGGACGAGTTGCTCGGCCTGATCTCGCAGAGCTACCTCCATCACGGTGACGAAGCAATCTACACTGAGCACGGCTTCATGGTGTATAAGATCTATATCCAGGCAGCGGGCGCCACGCCCGTGGTTGCCAAGGAGACGGACGAGCGCGCCGATGTCGACGCCATACTCGCTGCTGTGACGGACAAGACGAAGATCGTCTTCCTCGCCAATCCCAACAACCCCACGGGCACCTATTTGCCGTTCACCGAAGTGCGTCGCCTGCATGCCGCTTTGCCCGCGCATGTGCTTCTGGTGGTGGATGCGGCCTATGCCGAATATGTCCGGCGCAACGACTACGAGGCTGGTGTTGAACTGGTCGCTGCCAACCAGAATGTGGTGATGACGCGCACCTTCTCCAAGATCCATGGTCTGGGCGGCGCTCGCATCGGCTGGGTCTACGCGCCCACCCACATCGTCGAGGTGCTGGAGCGCATGCGCGGTCCTTTCAACGTCAACGCGGTCGCCATCGAGGCCGGAATCGCTGCGATGAACGATCGTGCCCATGTCGAGCGCACGGTCGAGCACAATGCGCATTGGCTGGACTGGCTGACGCAACAGCTGACCGCGCTCGGCCTGCGCGTGACGCCCAGCGTCGGCAATTTTGTTCTCATTCACTTTCCAGAAGCGGAAAAGCACTCGGCGGCACGGGCGGACGATTATCTGTCGGCGCGCGGCTATATTCTGCGGCGCGTTGCCGGCTACGGTTTTCCCAACGCGCTGCGGATGACGGTCGGAACCGAAGAAGCCAATCGCGGCGTCGTCGACGCTCTCACCGAGTTCTTGAAAAGTTAGAGAAAAATGCCTTCTCCCCTGTTTGAAAAGATCGCCCTTGTCGGCATAGGGCTGATCGGGTCTTCGCTTGCCCGCGTCATCCGGCGCGAAAACCTCGCCGGCCACATCGCCATTTCCACCCGCAGCGCTGCCACGCTCACCCGCGCCGAAGAGCTCGGGCTCGGCGACAGCTACTCCACCGACGCCAGGGTTGCGGTGCGCGACGCCGATCTCGTGATCGTATCGGTTCCGGTCGGCTCGTCCGGCGCGGTCGCGGAGGAAATCGCGCCTGCGTTGAAGAAAGGCTGTATCCTCACCGATGTCGGCTCCACCAAGGCATCAGTCATCGCCCAGATGCAGCCCTTCGTGCCAGAAGGTGTGCATTTCATCCCCGGCCACCCTCTTGCGGGTACGGAAAAATCCGGCCCCGATGCCGGCTTCGCCGATTTGTTCACCAACCGCTGGTGCATCTTCACCCCGCTGCCCGACACCGACGCGGAGGCTTTGGAAAAGCTCTCCGAGTTCTGGCGCCGCTGCGGCTCCAACATTGACACGATGGACGCCGCCCATCACGACATGACACTGGCGATCGTTTCGCACCTGCCTCATATAATCGCCTACAACATCGTCGGCACCGCGGACGATCTGCAGACGGTGACCAAGTCGGAAGTCATCAAATATTCCGCGTCCGGTTTCCGCGATTTCACGCGTCTGGCGGCGTCCGACCCGACCATGTGGCGCGACGTCTGCCTGCACAACAAGGACGCTATCCTTGAAATGCTGTCGCGGTTCTCGGAGGATTTGGCGTCGCTGCAGCGAGCAATCCGCTGGGGCGATGGCGATAAGCTGTTCGACATCTTCACCCGTACCCGCGCCATCCGCCGCTCCATCGTCGAGGCCGGCCAGGACACGGATGCCCCGGACTTTGGCCGTCAGGCGACTGAGCGGAAGTAGCAGCATTTGCCTTTCCGGTCTTTGAAATGGCCAGAAGCGACAGCAGGAGAGGCAAAGAGAAAGTGCGCCACTTTTCCTTCTCCCGCAGGGGGGAAGAAGGAAAAGGCGTAATGCGCAGACCGCCATCATCCTGAGGTGCGAGCCGGCAAGGCGCCTAAATTCAAAGCAAAATCTTCGACGGGCGAGCCTCGAAGGACGCACCTGCTGCTCAAGCGCCGGGCAGATTTTGCTCTCTAGCCATTTCCATGTCGCGGCCGAAAGATGCCTTATAGGCCGGGCGCTCCGACAGCCGCTGCACATAGTCGAGGAAAACGGGCTTCTGCGGCAACACCTTGAGCGCGAATATGCCGTATTGGAGGCCGCCGCCGATCTGGATGTCGGCAGCCGTGAAGCGGTCGCCGGCGATATAGGGGCGAGCCGACAGCGTCTTCTCGACATTGTTCACCATTTCGGTGAAGGAGCCGTAGGAATAGCTCTTGCCCATATATTCATGGCCATTAGCCTTTGCCGCCAAGACCGGGTCCATGACGCCATCGGCATAGGTGAGCCATGTCAGGAACGCGGCGCGGTCGGGATCGCCGGGCACAGGCATCAGACCGGCCTGCGGAAACTGCTCGCAAAGATAGATCGAAATCGCTGCGCGCTCGGTGACCGTGGTGCCATCATGCACAATCGCCGGCACCTTCTTGTTGGGCTGGATGTCGCGGTAGTCCTCCGGCACGGCGCCGCGAATGTCCACCATCTTCATCTCATAGGGCGCGCCCAATTCTTCGAGCAGCCAGAAAATGCCCGAAGCGCGCGACCAGGGTGCGTGGTAGAAAGTGATCATGCCGTCCTCCTCATCGTTAATGGGAGGAGACTACCACCATGCTCCTGACACCAGATTGTCAGGAGGTCGCATCGTCATCGAAAAATGCCAGCTGCGGTGGCGATCCGCGATCTTGGACGCTTCGTCTGCTGAACGGGTTCAGGCCGCCAGGCTGATCAGGCTCCGAGCCACGCCGGCACGCAGCTCTGACAGGGTGAAGGGCTTCTGCATCACGTCCTTGATGACCAGGCTCAGTTCCTCAGCCCGCTCGCGCTGGTCGGCATAGCCGGTCATCAGCAGGATCGGCAGCTTCGGAAAATGCGTCGCCGCCCTCATCGCCATTTCGATGCCGTCCATTTCCGGCATGCGGATGTCGGACAGGATCAAGTCATACCCGCCGGCGGAGGCCTGGATGCGATCCAGGCCCTGGGCGCCATCGGCCGCGGTGTCGACTGCATGTCCGTCGCGCTCGAGCGCGCGGGCTGCGAGGGAGCGGACAGAGTCGTCGTCTTCAACAATGAGTATCTTTGCCATGGCGCGATATTTGCCGGGACTGGTTGACGATTCCTGAAGCGCGCTGACTTAGTCGGGCTGATGCTTAACGAATGGTAGGTCCTAACCTTCAGGCGTCGCCCTTGACGATGCCGACGAAAGGCAGTTCGCGGAAGGCGTGCGCCACATCCATGCCGTAGCCGACGACGAAATAATCGGGACAGTCGAAGCCGACATAATCAGCCTCCAGATCGACCTTGCGGCGGACACTCTTGTCTAGGAGAACGGCGAGCGAGCAGCTCTTGGCGCCGCGCGACAGCATCAGTTCGCGCGCGAATTTCAGCGTCTTGCCGGATTCCAGGATGTCGTCGATCAACAGAACGTCGCGGCCGGCGACGTCGTTGTCGATGTCGCGCAGCACCTTGACCTCGCCGCTGGTGGTGCCGGCGCCATAGCTCGAGATGAAGATGAACTCGACCTCGGGCGACAGGCCGACATCGTGCATGGCGCGAATAAGGTCTGCGGCGAAGATGAACGAACCCTTCAGCACCGAGATGACCAAAAGGTCTTCATAGTCGCGCGAGGAGATTTCCTTGGCGAGTTCGAGATTGCGGCGCGCAATGGCGGATGCCGAATACAGGACTTCGATTTCCTTGCCTCGCACGACTGGCATACTACTCACCTTGTTCTGCTTGCCTGCTTGGCGAAAAGACCGGAGATGGTCTTCGTCCCGTTCTAGGCAGGTCGAGGCGGCTCGAAAAGACAAATATGCCGCATAAACCATCCGATAGCCCGCTTTCCCCAACCTGTGCGGCTGAACAGGAGCCTTTAGGAACCTTACGCGGAGCTTCATCGTCGCCGGGCGGGGTACTTCATGCAGGCAAATCCCTGACGCCGGATCGACAAGGGACTTGATCCCAGCCGCATTAACCGGTGATTAACCATGCGGGCCGATGGTCGATTCGGCGAACAGGCGCGTATTTGGGGTCGGCTGGTGCGGTTGGGCGAGCGCCTGAAAACCACCACAATGCGGCTGGAAACCCGCTAAACCCCACGGGGTCGAACAAACCAAGGTCTGCGGCACAGTGATCCGTTTCGAGAATGTCGGCCTCCGCTACGGGATGGGTCCCGAAATCCTCCGGGATGTGACGCTGCATATTCCCGAGCGGTCGTTCCAGTTCCTCAGCGGCCCCTCCGGCGCCGGCAAGACGACGCTGTTGCGGCTGCTGTTCCTGTCGCTCAAGCCGACGCGCGGGCTGATCACCGTCTTCGGCAAGGACCGTGCCCGCATCACCCGGCATGAGCTGCCGCTGCTGCGCCGGCGTATCGGCGTCGTGTTCCAGGATTTCCGCCTGCTCGACCACATGACCACTTACGAGAACGTCGCCCTGCCGCTGCGCGTGCGCGGCCGCGAGGAGGCGAGCTACCGCACCGATGTGACCGAGTTGCTCAAATGGGTCGGGCTCGGCGACCGCATGCATGTGTTGCCGCCGATCCTGTCGGGCGGCGAGAAGCAGCGCGCAGCCATCGCGCGCGCCCTGATCGAGCAGCCGGAAGTGCTTTTGGCCGACGAGCCGACCGGCAATGTCGATCCTCCGTTGGCCCGCCGTCTGCTCCGGCTCTTCATTGAGCTCAACAGGCTCGGCACCGCCGTCGTCATCGCCACCCACGATCTCGGCCTGATGGACCAGGTCGACGCGCGCCGGCTCATCCTCAGCGGCGGCAGGCTCGACGTCTATGAATGAGACCGTGGCCGAAGACCGCGAAGACGGCCTGCAAGAGGGCACAAGCCGCCCGCAGACGCGCGCGAAGCGCCGTGCCGCACCCATCGTGCCCTCGCAGAACATTGCCGGACGTGCGTTGATCCTGGTTATTGCGATCATGACGTTTTTGTCCTGCCTGACCTTCGGGGCGGTGTCGCTCGTCCGCGACACCGCTTCGATCTGGGAGAATCAGATTTCGCGGGAGGCGACGATCCAGATCAAGCCCGTCGATGGGCTCGACATGGAAAAGGCGCTGCAGGACGTGTCCCGCATGGCGACGGATTTTCCAGGTGTGCGCGGCACCAGCATCGTCGACCGTGCCGCCACAACGCGCCTGCTCGAACCATGGCTGGGTGCCGGCATCAACATCGACGACCTGCCCGTGCCGCGTCTCGTCATCGTCACGCTGGACGAGGACAATCCGCCCGATTTCCAGGCGATGCGGGCTGCGATTTCCCCGCTCTACCCCTCGGCGACGCTGGACGACCACCGCACATGGGTCGACCGGCTGGTGGCCATGGCGCGCACCACCGTCACCATCGGCTTTTCGGTGCTGGCGCTGATTCTCGCCGCCACGGTGCTCTGCGTCGTCTTCGCCACGCGCGGCGCCATGGCCGGCAACGGCCACATCATCGAGGTGTTGCATTTCGTCGGCGCGGAAGCGCGTTTCATCGCGCGCGAGTTTCACCGGCATTTCCTGCTGACCGGGATGAAGGGAGCCGCCGCCGGCGGTGTCGCCGCCGTCATCGTCTTCATCGTCTTTTCCTGGTGGTCGTCGCGCAACCTCGCAACGCCGCAGGCCGACCAGGCAATGGCTCTGTTCGGCAACTTCTCCATCGGGCTCAATGGCTATCTCGGCGTGGCCGCCATCGTTGCCCTGATCGGCTTTTTGACGGCGGCGACATCCCATTTGACTGTCGTGCGTTACCTCAGTGAGATCGATGTCAACCACCACGATGGGATGTGATCACGGATGACAACACGACGTAATCCAATGTGTCGATCCGCTCGTATCAAACGCCTCGTTTGCAGGCTAACGGTTAGGCCATGAGCCACGAAGCGGCCGACGCGGACTATCTGCGGGGTCCTGAAGACGCCACCGGCACGAACCGGTCGCGCAAGCCTTTTCACGTGCGTTTCATTTCCTTGCTGATCGTAGCCGTTTTGTCGCTCGCTCTGGTGTTTTTCGGCGGCTTTGCCGCTTTTGCCACCTATGTCAGCCGCATGACCACCCCGGACGACCCGCCCAAGGCCGATGCGATTATTGTTTTGACGGGCGGCCAGTCGCGCATCGATGCCGCCGTCGACCTGCTTAAGTCGGGTAAGGGCGCGAGGCTGTTGATCAGCGGCGTGCATCCGGCAGCCGGGCGCAAGTCGCTGCAGGCTGCGACCGGCGGCGACAAGAGCCTGTTTTCCTGCTGCGTCGACATCGACCATGCCGCTCTCGACACCATCGGAAACGCCGAAGAAAGCGCGAAATGGGTGCGCGACCATGATTATGACCGAGTGATCCTCGTCACCAACAACTACCATATGCCCCGCACGATGTTGGAAATGAGCCGTCTGCTGGAGGGCGCGGAACTCAGCCCTTATCCGGTGGTCAACTCGAAGCTCGACAATGGCGAGTGGCTGACCAAGCCCGAGGCGTTGCGGGTGTTGTTCACCGAGTACAACAAATATTTGTTCTCGCTGGGCCGCGCCGTCCTGCCGTTGCGGCAGACGCCGGACGGTTTGAAGATACTCGCCGCATCGCCTGATTGAATCAGCCAGTTTCCATTTCGAGGGGCATCGTGTAACCAGCGGAAAACGTGCGGGCTTCTCATTTTATGCTGCAAATACGCTCTTTGGCTTTCAACGCCGCTTTCTACACCAACCTGGTGTTCCAGATGATTTTCTGGACACCCTATTACTTCTTGTCGCCACGCCACCGCGCCTGGTTCGTGCCGAAATTCTGGTCGCGCACCAGCCTGTGGCTGCAAGAGAAGATCGCCGGCACCAAGAGCGAGATCACTGGCATGGAAAACCTGCCGGCCGGCTCCTTCATCCTGGCGCCCAAGCACCAGTCCTTCTGGGATACGATCGCCTTCTTTCCCTATCTGCGCGACCCGCTCTACATCCTCAAGCGCGAACTGACCTGGATCCCGTTCTTCGGCTGGTACATTCAGAAGATGCGGATGATCCCGGTGGACCGGGGCAAACGCGCTGCCGCATTGAAAAAAGTGCTGGTGCTGACGAAGAAGGAAATGGAGCACGACCGCCAGCTCATCATCTATCCAGAGGGCACCCGTCGACCGCCCGGCGCCGAGCCGTCCTACAAATGGGGCATCGCCGAAATCTATGCCGCTCTCGGCATGCCGGTCGTGCCGGTCGCCCATGTCGCGGGGCTTTATTGGCCGCGCCGCAAGTTCCTGCGTCATCCCGGCACCATCAAGGCCCGGTTCCTGGCTCCGATTCCTCCGGGATTGGACAAGGAGGTGTTCATGCAGCGCCTGATCGCCGAGACAGAGGCTGGATGCGATGCGTTGCTGACCGAGGCTGCTCGCTCTGAAAATCCCCCGCCGATGCCGCCGACCGCCGTCAAACGGCTGCAGGAACTGGGCGTTACGGTCGGCTGATCAGCCGACCGACCTCTTCCAGCCAGTGGTCGCGGATGCCGAGCGCGCGGAGATGCTCCAGCGTGTTGAGCACATATTCCTCGTTCGGTCCCGACTGGCCGACCGCGCCGGACACGATGGCGGCTGCATCCACCGGATCGAGATGCCCGGCATATTGCTCGTGATGGATGTCGGCGACATAGCAGATCGCCGGCACGATCGTGCCGTTGGCAAGCTTCAATGGCAGCGTGCGTTCGAGATAGACGCTGGTGACCAATTCGCGTTCGCGCAGATAGCCGACGACCTCGTCGCGCAACTCTTCCGGCACACGAAAGGCGAGGCCGACGCAGGAGCCGCCACGGTCCAGCCCCATGACGAGCCCTGGCCGTTCCGGCGTGCCGCGATAGATATGCGAATGGATGCAGAGTGCGCGCCGGAAGCCGAAGAGGCGCGCACGATGCGTCTCGACATGTGCGAATCCGGGCCGCCACATCAGCGAACCATAGCCAAACACCCAAAAATCGCCCATATCGCAGCACCAAACATCTGACATGCGGAAAAACCGCATCCACAGCCCTAGCGAGAGCCGCAGCATGCCGTCAAGCACCGCCCGGAAACCCAATTACGGCCGCCGTATCCTTTGGCTGACGGTGCTCGTCGTGGTGCTGTTCGGCGGCTATACCGCCGGCTGGCTCTGGTTGGCAGGCCGCATCGAGCGCGAGGTCGATGCGGGCTTGACGCGTCTCAACAGAGGAGACGTTGTCGCGGAATGTCTCAACCGCCGCGTCGAGGGATTTCCTATGCGCATTGGCCTGACATGCGATGGCCTCGACTATCAGGATAATGGCCGCCGCATCGCGGCATCGGCCGGTCGTCTCAGAACGGGGGCACAGCTTTTTCAACCATTCCTGACCGTGGCGGAGCTCGACGGTCCGCTTCGCACCGAGGCTCCCGGCGTGTCGCCGCTCTGGATCGATTGGGATGATCTCAAGGCGAGCGTTCGTCTCGCCCGGCCCTTGCCGCAGCGCATTTCGCTGCAGGCCGAAGGCCTGTCCGTGCAGACCGATCCGGAGGAGGGCGATCCGGTCTTCCTGTTCAATGCCGCCACGACGGAGGGGCATCTCGTGCCCACCGGTGACGATCTCAATTGGGCCGGTACGTTCAACGGCCTTGAGATCGACCAGAATATTCTGGGCGAGCGTACCTTGCCACCTCTCGACGGCGCCAGCGATGTCACGCTCAACGGCGGCGTGCCGTTGTTGCTGGAGCGCAGCGGACCCGAAGGGCTGCGCGGCAAGTCGGGCGTCATCCACCAGCTGCAGCTTTCGGCGGGAGGCGCGAGCATTTCGCTCAGCGGTCCTTTTTCCATCGATCAAGACGGGCTGATCGACGCTCAGTTGACGGTATCGTGGCAGAACACCGGCAAGCTGGGCGACGTCCTGGCGGGAGCGATCCCCGAACAGGGCAGCAATATCCGCAACATCCTGCTGGCGATCCAGGCCGGCGGCCAGACCCGCGCGCCCGTATCCATCAACAAGGGGCGCATTGGATTTTCATTCTTTACGCTGGCGCAAATCCCCCCGATCTGACCGACCGCCCCACGTGGTCCTGGTGGCGTAAACCTACTGCAATTGCAACAGGCGTTCGAGATAGCTGCGTTCGAGGTCGGGACTCAGCGCATTGCCGAGGCGCTTGCGGATGGCTTCGAGGATCTGGCGCGCGCGCTGGACGTCGATCTCGTCGGGTACGGTGACGGAATCGCCAAAGTCCGGTCCGGTCGTGGCGCGGGGGCGGCCGAGCGGGTCTCGATCGGAGCTCTGCTGGCGTCCGCCTTCCTGACCGCCGCCTTCGTCGCCCTGCATGGCTTGCAACTGCTGCATCATGTCCTGGGCGCCCTGGCGCAGCGCCTCCAGCGCACGGCCCTGTTCGCCGACGGCATTCTCGCCTTCGCCGCGTCCAAGCGAGCCTTCCGCTTCGCCCATGGCTTCGCCGGCCTGGCCAAAGCCTTCGCTTGGCTGAATGCCGAGACCCTCAAGTCCTTTCTGCAAGCCCTGGAGATCCTGCTGCAACTGGCCCTGGCCTTCCTGCAACTGCCGCATCGCGTCGGCGAACTCCTCCGGCGTCATCGGCCGGCCCTCACCTTGCTGACCCTGTTGGCCTTGCTGCCCCGGCTGCTGCTCGCCCTGCTCACCTTGCTGGCCGCGCTGCATCTGGTCCATGCGGTGGGTCTCGTTCATCATCTCCTGCTGGCGGCGCATGATCTCGCCCAGCTTGTCCATCTGCTGGCGCATCTCGCTGTTCTGCTGACCTTGCTGACCCTGCTGGGGACGCGCCATCTGCAGGTTGTTCATCATGTCCTGCAATTGCGATAGCAGCTCCTGCGCCTTGTCGCGATTGCCCGACTTGGCGAGGTTTTCGATCTGGTCCATCATCTTGTCCAGATCGCTCTGGCGCAGCGTCTGCATGTTCTCCGGCATCTGCGCCTGATTCTGGTTCTGCTGCGACCGCTGGGCGAATTCGCGCAGGAACTCGTCCATCGCCTGGCGCAGCTCAGCCATGCGCTGCTCGATCTCCTCGTCGCTGGCGCCGTTTTCAAGCGCCTCCTGCAGCGCCTTCTGGGCGGCCTGCAGCCGGCGTTCGGCGTCCGACAGCGAGCCTTGTTCGATGCCGAGCGCGATCTCCCAGAAATAGTCGACCACGCCACGCAGTTCGTCTTCGGACTTTGCCATGTCGAGGCGGCTGCGCGCGCTCATGATGGCGAGATAGTTTGCAGTGTTTTCGAACGTGTCTTCCGGCCGCAGCGTGATCGCATCGATTAGGCCGATCACCTCCGGCTTGGCGTTGGCGTCGAGCCCAAGCATACGGCGCTGCTCGATGACGGCGCGGGCCAGCGGGTTGAGGAACTGTTTTTCCGGCAGGATGAAGGTCTTGGTCTCGCTTCTGGCTTCCTGGCCGGCATCGTCGGTGGCGAGCAGCGTCAGGTCGACGGGAACGCCGGCCCAGACATGTTCGGTCAGGTCGCGCGTCGAGCGCGCCGGCTTGTCGCGATTGGTGCCGCGCGGCAGGGCCAGCGGCATTTCAGGCGCGGCGTAGAGGGGACGGGCACCGGGCTTCTGAGCGTCGGTCAGCTTGAAATCCGACTTGGCAGAGGCTGCGCCGTAGTCATCCTCGATGACATAGCCAAGTTCCAACGTGCCGTTGGCGGCCTGACGCGGTTCGCCGGCAAAACGGATTACCGGTGCCTTGTCCGGGGTGACCGCGAAGCGCCAGCTTGCCAGGCTTTCGCCATCGGCGGCGAGCGCAAGCGTGCCGTCTGCATCGAGCTTTCCGGTGAACTGGCGCGGTGCCGCTGATGGGCTTTCAGCAGGTGCCGGCGTGTCGGCAGCCGCACCCATCGGCGGGATTTCGGCTGATTTTTCAGCCATGTCCGTAAAGGTCAGCGTCTCGTTGCCCGGCCCTCCGGTGATGCGCAGCGCGATGTCGCTGCCTTCCGGCACGACAATTGGGGCGGGGTTCGGCTCGGCAGTGGCAGCGAGGAAAATCGGCGCCTTGCCGGTATAGGTAGGCGGCGTGATCCAGGCATCGATGCGCGGCGGCACAGCTTCTACGCCGCTGTGGGCGCGAAAACCGTCGCGCAGATCGCCGCCCATCGGACCGAACGAGAAGGCAAAGGCCGCGACCAGAAGCAGGGCGACAGCCGACCGCAGGCCCCACGGGTCGCGCTCAGGCATGCCGGCTCGGGGCAGGTCGCCGCCGAGACCCTTGAGTTTGTCGGCCATGCGGCGGCGGTGTTCCTGCCACAAGGCTTGGGAAAAGCTGTCTTCCGTGCCGGTCAGTCGGTCGTGCTGGACCAGAACGGGCGTGTGTTCCAGCGCATTGGCGCTTTCGATGCGGCGGTCGATTTCGGTGCGGGCGGGCAGGCGGAGATAGCGCAGCGGATAGAGCGAACCGAGCAGGGCAAGTGCCGCTAAGCCGAGAAGCCCCAAGCGCGCCCATTCCGGCACGATGCGGAAGATACCGAGCCAGGACAGGCTGGCAAAGAGGCTGAAAGTTATCAGAAGCGGCAGCACCAAGGGCCAGGCACGCTCAATCAGCAGCGTCGTTCCGGTAAGGAGGCGCCGTGCGCCGAGGCGCGATGCAAGCGTGTCGGGATTGCCTGTGCTCTGAGGTTCCGTCATCGGCCTTTCCGGGTGATGCGGCGTCAGGGACGCAGCTACTTTGTTAGAGAATAGCACCAATAGAGGCAAAGGCGAGGCGCGTCGCGAAATCGTGAAGATGCAGCCGCATGCCTTTTCTTAGCCACCTCAGGCGGCTTCCGACTTTTTCGCCGCGAGGCTGAGGCCCAGCGCCCGCATGACCCCGAGCAGGGTCGACAGCTTGGGGTCGCCTTTCTCGCTAAGCGCTTTGTACAAGGCTTCGCGGGTAACACCTGCGTCCTTGGCAATCGCCGTCATGCCTCTTGCCCGGGCGATAACTTTTAGCGCGTGCTTTATGAGGGCAGGGTCCCCATCTTCGAATGCAGCTTCGAGATAGGCAAGGATATCCTCCTCAGCCTTGAGATATTCGGCTGAATCCCATTTCGTCGTTTCGATCGTCATTCGATTTCCTTCGCCATCTCGATGGCTCGCCTGATGTCCGACTTCTGCGTTGACTTGTCGCCGCCGCAAATAAGAATGACGACAGTGCTGCCGCGCCGGACAAAATAGATTCGATAACCGGGACCATAGTCGACCCGAAGTTCGCCAATACCGTCGAAAAACTTGGCATCGCCAAAGTTGCCAACTGCAAGACGGTCAACGCGAACCTGTATCCGGACTCTGGCCCGGATATCCCGCAGGTTCTTCACCCAATCCGAAAAGACAGCGGTCTTACGAACCTTCATATTTGTGAACTGTAGTTCACAAATAGCCGCTCGTCAATGATGGCGTCCGATCACCCAGCACCGATGCGCGGCAACATGGCGCCACCGCGGGAGCGGTCCTCAGTCGAGCCAGGCGGGAATGGAATCGCGCCCGATCAGCTCTTCATAGGTTTCGCGCGGGCGGATGACGTGGAAGGCGTCGCCATTGACCAGCACTTCGGGAATGAGGAGGCGGGTGTTGTAGGTCGATGCCTGGACCGCGCCATAGGCGCCGGCCGTGCCGACGGCGATAAGGTCGCCGGTCTTCAGCTTCGGCAGGTTGCGGTCATGGCCGAGATAGTCGCCGGTCTCGCAGACGGGGCCGACGACATCGACATTCATGTAGGCGGCATCCGACGCCGGCTGGATGACGGGCCGGATATCGTGGAACGCATCGTAGAGCGTCGGCCGGATCAGGTCGTTCATCGCTGCATCGACGATGAGGAAGTTCTTGGCTTCGCCTTCCTTCACGAAGATGACTTCCGACACAAGGATGCCGGCATTGCCAACCAGAAGGCGGCCGGGTTCGAACATGATCTTGAGGCCGAGCCCGCTCATATGCTTGCGCACGATGGCCGAATAGGCGTCGGGGAGGGGCGGTGGGTTGTTGTCGGTGCGGTAGGGCACGCCAAGGCCGCCGCCGACATCGACATGTTCGAGCGCATGGCCGTCGGCGCGCAGGGTGCCGACCATCTCCCCGAGCAGTGCGAAGGCATCGTCGAAAGGCTGCAGATCGGTGATCTGACTGCCGATATGCATGTCAATGCCGGTTGCCTTAAGGCCGGGCAGTTCGGCGATGCGGGCATAGACCTCGCGGGCGCGCTGCCACGGAACGCCGAATTTGTTCTCGGCCTTGCCGGTCGAGATCTTCTTGTGCGTCTTGGCATCGACATCTGGGTTGATGCGTAGCGAAACATGGGCTGTCTTGCCCAGCGCGGTGGCGCGGGCGGAGAGTTGCTCGAGCTCGGGTTCGGATTCGACGTTGAAGCAGAGAATACCCGCTTCCAGGGCGAAATCCATCTCGCGGACAGTCTTGCCGACACCTGAAAACAACACTTTGCTCGCAGGTATGCCGGCGGCGAGCGCCCGGCGCAACTCACCCTCGGAGACCACGTCCGCGCCGGCGCCGAGCCGGGCGAGCGTCTTCAGCACGGCCTGGTTCGAATTCGCCTTCATCGCATAGCAGACGAGCGAATCGAGACCGGAAAAGGCGTCCGAGAAGACGCGGAAATGGCGCGTCAGCGTGGCGGTGGAGTAGCAATAGAACGGGGTGCCGACGGCAGCCGCGATAGCGGGTATGGACACGTCCTCGGCGTGAAGCACGCCGTCGCGGTAATCGAAATGGTTCACGGAAAAGGGCTCGCGGTCAGATCAGCGGATCGAGGATGAACGGCTTGTCTACAACCGGCGGTTTGGGCTCGGGCGGCAGCGGCTGCCCGGCGCTCTGCGCGTCCTTGCGGGCCTGGATGCCGGCCTCATAGGGCGTATCGAGCGGACCTTTGCGGCCACAGGCGGAAACCAGCGCCATTGCCGCCACCATTGCCGCCATGCCGAAAAGCTTGCCTGCCGTCATCGTCCGATCCATCCGTCTTTGTTCATAACAGGCTCTAGCCGAAATCTGCGTGCAATGCACCCCGCTATCAGGCTTTTGCCAGCCGCTTCTTCCAGTAGCGAATCTGCTTGCGCACTTCCGCAGGCGCAGTGCCGCCGAAAGAGGTGCGGCTCTTCACCGAATTCTGCACCGAAAGCACGGAAAATATGTCGTCGGTGATGCCGTCATGGATCGACCTGAGATCGTCCAGCGTCAGCTTTTCCAGTCCGACCTTCTTCTCTTCGGCAAGGGCCACGGCACGGCCGGTGACGTGGTGGGCCTCGCGGAACGGGATGCCGAGCACTCGCACCAGCCAGTCGGCGAGGTCGGTGGCGGTGGAATAGCCGGAGCCTGCGGCCTTCTTCATCGCCTGATCGTTGATCTGCATATCGCCAACCATGCCGGTCATGGCGGCCAGCATCAGGTCGAGTGTTTCGGCGGCGTCGAAGACGGCTTCCTTGTCTTCCTGCATGTCCTTGGAATAGGTCAGCGGCAGGCCCTTCATGACGGTGAGCAGACCGACCAGATGGCCGGTGACGCGGCCGGTCTTGGCGCGCACCAGTTCGGCGGCATCGGGGTTCTTCTTTTGCGGCATGATCGAGGAGCCGGTGGAGAAGCTGTCGGACAGCCGGACGAAGCCGAATTGCGGCGTCGACCAGATGACGATCTCCTCGGCCAGCCGCGACAGATGCGTGGCCGAGATGGCTGCGACCGACAGGAACTCCAGCGCGTAATCGCGGTCGGACACGCTGTCGAGCGAATTGCGGGTGGGTTCGCGGAAGCCGAGCTTTTCGGCCGTCATTTGGCGGTCGATGGGGAAGCCGGTGCCGGCAAGGGCCGCCGCGCCCAGCGGGCTCTCGTTCATGCGCTCGATGGCGTCGGTAACGCGCGACAGGTCGCGCGAAAACATCTCGACATAGGCCATGCAATGATGGCCGAAGGTTACGGGCTGCGCGGTCTGAAGATGGGTGAAGCCGGGCATGACAGTGCCGGCGTGCTCCTCGGCGCGCTCCAGAAAGGCTGCGATCAGGCCTTTCAGGGCGGCAGCGACGCGGTGGAACTCGTCCTTGACCCACAGGCGGAAGTCGACGGCGACCTGGTCGTTGCGCGAGCGCGCGGTGTGCAGACGGCCGGCGGCGGGGCCGATCAGTTCGGCCAGCCGCGCTTCGATGTTCATATGGATGTCTTCGAGGCGGGTGGAGAATTCGAACCTACCGTCCTCGATTTCTCGCAGGATCGTGTTCAGACCGTCCTCGATTTTGAGTTGATCCTCAGAAGAAATAATGCCCGTGTGCGCCAGCATTTGGGAATGGGCGACGGAGCCTCTTATGTCCTGGGCGTAGAGCTTGCGGTCGAAGCCGATCGAGGCATTGATCGCCTCCATGATCGCGGCCGGGCCCGAGGCAAAACGTCCGCCCCACATCTGGTTGCTGGCCTTCTTGTCGCTCATCGTGGTAACCGGGCTCCGGAGAATTTTTGACTATGTCCGATCGCAGAAAACTGTTTCCCGCGTCGCGCCTGATCGTCCTGTCAGCCCTGGCGGGCATATTGGCCGGCGCGCTGGCGGTATATGTCACGGGAAGCCCTTCTGGCAACAATGCAGGCCCGCAAGTCGCCGCCGATTCGTCCAATGCGGGCGACAAACAGTGCGCCGCCAAGGTCCAGACCGCGAAGACCGTCGCCGCAGCGGCCAAAGGCGAGGTCGCCGCGATGCTGCCGGCCGATCCGCCGGTGTCGCTGGCGTCGCTTGCCTTCAACGGCCCCGACGGCAAGCCGATGACCGTCGCCGACCATGGCGGACGCACGCTTCTGGTCAATCTCTGGGCGACATGGTGCGCGCCATGCCGCGCCGAAATGCCCGCGCTGGACAAGCTCGAAAGCGAGATGGGCGGTGAAAGCTTCGAGGTGGTGGCGATCAATGTCGACACCGGCGACGACGCCAAGCCGAAGAAGTTTTTGCAGGAGACCAACGTCGCCGCGCTGGGCTTTTACCGCGACAGCACGATGAAGGTGTTCAACGACTTGAAGGGCCGGGGGCTGGCACTCGGTCTGCCGGTGACGCTCCTGATCGACAAGGACGGCTGCCTGATCTCACATATGAACGGCCCGGCCGAATGGGCCAGCGCCGACGCAAGGGCCCTAGTCGAGACCGCGCTGGCGAAGTGAATTCGCGATTTTTCCATTCTTGAGCACAGATGGCCTATTGCCCGCGCAAGGATAACGATCTGCGCTCATTCATACGTGTATTCCCGGCCAGCATCCGGACATGGTGGCGATAGCGGTCGCATAGGCTTTATCACGGCCATCCGGGTGAAGCTCCCGACGAGCCCACCATTTTCCATCAAACTTCGCTTTTCTTTCGGATTTAAATGACTGTTTCCGCTGCGGAAAGAAAACTCATTGAAATTCAGTGGCGGTGAATAATGTTGGAATCGTTGTGAAAAAACCGAAAGCGATACGAATTTGGTGTGAATAGTCATCCGAACGTAACAAAACGGTTGTCGCGCTGTCATAATCCGACAATACTGGTGCCTGCGAAACTTAACCCTTTCGCCAACCAGACCGGGAGCGAGACAATGAAAGCCTATGGCGTAGCGGCAGGCCTTGCCGCGACAGCATCCCTCTTTTACAGCACCTCCGCCTTTGCCGTGACCGAGATTTCATGGTGGCACGCCATGACCGGCGCCAACAACGAAGTGGTGGAGACGCTTTCCAAGGAATTCAACGAAAGCCAGAGCGAATACAAGGTCGTTCCGGTTTTCAAGGGCACCTATCCCGAAGCGCTGAACGCCGGCATCGCCGCATTCCGCGCCAA
Source organism: Tianweitania sp. UT-5YL-CI-8 (assembly GCF_030010215.1). Taxonomy (GTDB): domain Bacteria; phylum Pseudomonadota; class Alphaproteobacteria; order Rhizobiales; family Rhizobiaceae; genus Oryzicola. The sequence goes on along the minus strand of NZ_JASCRR010000009.1, from coordinate 6,854 downwards.
GCAGGCGCCGGATATCATCCAGGTCTTCGACGCCGGCACCGGCGTGATGATGGGCGCCGAAGAGGCGATGAAGCCGGTCGCCGACATTCTTTCGATGGGTGGCAAGCCATTCGACAAGAGCCAGTATCTGGCCGGCATCGTGTCTTATTATTCGAAGCCCGACGGCACGATGCTGTCGTTCCCGTATAATTCGTCGTCGCCGATCCTCTACTACAACAAGGACGTGTTCCAGAAAGCCGGCCTCGATGCCGAAAACCCGCCCAAGACCTGGGCCGAGGTTTGGGATGCCGCCAAGAAGATCAAGACCAGCGGCGCGGCCAATTGCGGCTTCACCTCGACATGGCTGACTTGGATCCAGACTGAGAACTTCGCTGCCTGGAACAATCAGCAATACGGCACCAATGAGAACGGCATTGGTGGAACCGACGTCGAATTGAAGGTCAATTCGCCGGTCTTCGTCAAGCATTTCCAGGATCTGGCCGATCTGGCCAAGGACGGCACGTTCAAATATGGCGGCCGTACTTCGGAAGCCAAGCAGCTCTTCCTCTCCGGCGAATGCGGCATCATGACCGAATCTTCCGGCGGCCTCGGCGACGTGGTCAAATCGGGCATGAACTACGGCACCGGCTCGCTGCCTTACGAGCAGGGCGTCGAGGGCGCTCCGCAGAACACCATCCCCGGCGGCGCTTCGCTGTGGGTCTTCGCCGGCAAGTCGGACGAGCAGTACAAGGGCATCGCCGCGTTCTTCGAGTTCCTGTCGCAGACCAAGATCCAGTCGCGCCTGCACCAGGTTTCCGGCTACCTGCCGGTGACGCTGGCAGCTTACGAGGATACCAAGGCTTCGGGCTTCTATGAGAAGAACCCGGCGCGCGAAATCCCGATCAAGCAGATGATGGGCAAGGCTCCGACGGAGAATTCCAAGGGCGTCCGCCTCGTCAACCTGCCGCAGGTCCGCGATATCATGAACGAGGAATTCGAGAAGATGCTCGCCGGTCAGCAGACCGCGCAGCAGGCGCTCGACAGCGCGGTCGAACGCGGCAACAAGGCGATCCAGGAAGCCCTGGGGAATTGATGCAGGCTGTCACCCTCACCTTGGTGGGGAGGGTCGGCGCATAGCGCCGGGGTTGGGGGTTAGGAAAGTTTTTCTGACCCCCAACCCCGCCTCATAATCTTCACTTCGTCAGACTGTTCGTCGACCCTCCCACAAGGGGCAGGGTAAAAGGAGCCGAGCCCTTTGTCCCCACGCGTGGTCTTTCCCAACAAGGTCCTGCCTTATCTGCTGGTCGCGCCGCAGCTGGCGATCACGCTGATTTTTTTCTACTGGCCGGCCTCGCAGGCGGTCTACCAGTCGACGCTCAGGGAAGATCCGTTCGGGCTGAACTCCAAATTCGTCTGGTTCGACAATTTCAAGCGCGTCTTGAGCGATCCGGGCTATCTCAACTCGCTGCAGGTAACGGCGATCTTTTCTGTGTCGACCGCCTTCGTCTCCATGGCAGTGGCACTGCTGCTCGCCGTCATGGCCGACAAAGTCATCAAGGGACGCGGGCTCTATCGCACGCTGATGATTTGGCCCTATGCGGTGGCGCCCGCCATCGCCGGCATGCTGTGGCTGTTCCTGTTCAACCCGTCCATCGGCTCCCTCGCCATCGGTCTGAGGTCGCTCGGAATCAGCTGGGACCCGCTGCTCAACGGCACGGACGCGATGATCCTGGTGGTTTCCGCGGCTGCCTGGAAGCAGATCAGCTACAACTTCCTGTTCTTCGTCGCCGGCTTGCAGGCGATCCCCAAGGCGCTGATCGAGGCGGCCGCCATCGACGGTGCGCGCGAGACCAAGCGTTTCTGGACGATCGTCTTCCCGCTTCTGGCGCCGACGACCTTCTTCCTGCTCGTCGTCAACACCGTCTATGCGCTGTTCGATACGTTCGGCATCATCCATGCCGTGACCGGCGGCGGCCCCGGCCGCTCGACCGAAACGCTGGTCTACAAGGTCTATAGCGACGGCGCACTGAACCAGTTGATGGGCGTGTCGGCGGCGCAGTCGGTGATCCTGATGGTCATCGTCATCGCGCTGACCGCGGTCCAGTTCCGCTATGTCGAACGGAAGGTGCATTATGGTTGAGACACCCGCCGCAGTGACGCCGGCGAAAGCCACCTCGACCGCCGCCGTGCTCGGACGCAAGGAAGACGGCGCCATGCTCGGGGTCAGCCGTTCGTCGCGCTACATCGCGCATGTCATCCTGATCCTCGGCATCGTCATCGTCGCTTTCCCGATCTATTACACCTTCGTGGCGTCGACCCATACGCTGCAGACGATTCTGCGTCCTCCGTTGCCATTGATACCGGGCGACCAGTTCTTCGAAAACTATTCGGAAGCATTGTTTGGCGGGGTCGGACGTATCGGCGGCGTCGCCGTCAGCACGCTTCTCTTCAACACCATGGTGGTGGCGCTGGCGATTGCCATTGGCAAGATCATCATCTCGATCCTGTCCGCCTATGCCATCGTGTTCTTCCGCTTCCCGTTCCGGATGGTGTTCTTCTGGGTCATCTTCATCACCCTGATGCTGCCTGTCGAAGTGCGCATCATGCCGACCTACAAGGTGATGTCCGATCTTGGGCTGATCGACACCTACACCGGGTTGACGCTGCCGCTGATGGCATCGGCCACCGCGACGCTGCTGTTCCGCCAGTTCTTCCTGACTATTCCCGGTGAGCTGGTCGAGGCCGCGCGCGTCGACGGTGCCGGACCGTACCGGTTCTTCAAGGACATTCTGCTGCCGCTGTCGCGCACCAATATCGCGGCGCTTTTCGTCATCCTGTTCATCTATGGCTGGACGCAATATTTGTGGCCGCTGCTGATGACCAACCGGAACGACATGAACACCATCGTCATCGCGCTGAAGAAGATGATCTCCTTTGCCGATGCCGACACCCAATGGCATCTCGTGATGGTCACCTCGATGCTCGCCATCATCCCGCCGATCCTCGTAGTGCTTCTGATGCAGCGCTGGTTCGTGCGCGGTCTCGTCGATACGGAGAAATAACCAGCATGGCCACTGTCGACCTCAAGGATGTCCGGAAAGTCTATGCCGGCGGGGTGGAGGCCGTGAAGGGTGTGTCCATCGACATTCCCGATAAGGCGCTATGCGTGCTCGTCGGGCCGTCGGGCTGCGGCAAGTCCACGCTGTTGCGCATGATCGCGGGGCTGGAAACCATTTCGTCGGGCACCGTGTCAATCGATGGGAAGGTGGTCAACACCGTGGGGCCGACCGAGCGCGATATCGCCATGGTGTTCCAGAATTATGCGCTCTATCCGCATATGAAGGTCTACGACAACATGGCTTATGGCCTGCGCAACCGCGGCACGCCGAAGGATGAGATCGACCGCCGCGTGCGCGATACCGCCAAGACGCTGGAACTGGCGCATCTGCTCGACCGCCGGCCGCGCGAGCTTTCGGGCGGGCAGCGGCAGCGGGTCGCGATGGGCCGCGCCATCGTGCGCAACCCGAAAGTGTTCCTGTTCGACGAGCCATTGTCCAATCTGGACGCCAAGCTGCGCGGCCAGATGCGCGTCGAGATCAAGAATTTGCAGCGTTCGCTGGGCGTGACCTCGGTCTATGTCACCCACGACCAGCTCGAGGCGATGACACTGGCAGACGTGCTGGTGGTGATGAATGGCGGGCTTGTCGAGCAGGCGGGCGCGCCGCTCGACATCTACGAAAAGCCGGCCTCGACCTTCGTGGCCAGCTTCATCGGCGCGCCACCGATGAACCTGATCGCGCTTTCAGGCAATGCGCTGCCGGAGGGGACCAAGCTGGTCGCTCCGGTGCCGCCGAGCGCTGCGACGCTGGGCTTTCGGCCGGAGGATGTCGAGCTCGCCGACGCCGTACATGACGCTGCGGATGGCATGGATCTGGAAGCGCAGGTGGAAGCGGTGGAGCCGGTTGGGGCGGAAAGCTTCCTCTACAGCGCAACCGGCGGCGGCCGCATCGTGGTTCGGGTGCCGGGCCGGGCGATAGCGCAACCGGGCGACCGGCTGCGCGTGCTGGTTCCCGTCGACAAGCTGCATTGGTTCGACCAGGCCGGCAAACGGGTCAGCTAAGCGCAATCGATCTTTCCACAGGATAAGAATGGCGGCCGAACAGCCGCCGTTTTGTTATCATGACGTGCAACGTCAGTCGCGGCATGCAATCTGTGATTTCCAATTCAGCAATATCGCTCGCGAGAGCTCAAAATTTCCCAATTTGTCCTTTCTCAGCTATAAGGGTTACCTGACGTCAATTTGAAAGGTCGTGCGGTCTTGCGGCGGGGCTGGAGTTCGTTGTCACGCAGGGCATGGCTGAAGCTGGCCCGGTGGACAATTTTCGGAACGCTCGGCTGCGTGGTGTTTTCCGTTGGCTTCACCTACGTGCTGTTTCACGGTGCGGCCGGGGAAATGCTGCATCTCGTTGTTCTGGATTCTGTCTTATTGCCGATTTTGCTGGCGGGTCCTTTGTTCTTCTATCTCTCGCTCAAGCTGCGCGAACTGGCCATCGTCAATCACAAGCTGGCGATCGCCGCTTCTACCGACAGCATGACAGGCTGCCTGAACCGGGGTGCCTTTGCGGAGAAGGTGGAACGATATTTTGACACCACTCCGCCGAAAGGTTCGAAGTTGTCACGCGGCGCCTTGCTGGTGGTGGATGCCGACCACTTCAAAACCATCAACGACCGTTTCGGTCATAGCGAAGGCGACGAGGCGCTGCAACTGATTGCGGCGGTAGTCTCAGCCTGCGTGCGTGACGGCGATGTGGTCGGACGCCTAGGTGGCGAGGAGTTCGGGATCTTTTTGCCTGGGGCCACCCCGGTCAATGCGGTCGATGTAGCGGAACGCGTTCGCCGCGCCGTTGTCGACACGCGCTTCACGCCCGGCGGCCATATGCATGCGCTGTCGATCTCGGTGGGCGGCGCCGTCTTCGATGCGCCATCCACCTTCGCCGAGCTCTACCGCATTGCCGACCGCTTCCTCTATGTGGCGAAGGAAGGCGGACGCAACCGCGTCGAGCTGTCGCCACTGCCGCATCAGAGCGAGCCGGAACAGCGGCAAGGCTATCTGCAGTAGTTCAGCGCGTGGGCACCGGGTGTTCGCCGCGATAGTCGTAGAAGCCGCGTCCGGTCTTGCGGCCGAGCCAGCCGGCCTCGACATATTTCACCAGCAGCGGGCAGGGGCGGTACTTCGAATCCGACAGCCCATCATGCAGCACCTGCATGATTGACAGGCAGGTGTCCAGGCCGATGAAGTCTGCAAGCTGCAAGGGACCCATCGGATGGTTTGCACCGAGCTTCATCGCCGTATCGATGGCTTCGACCGAGCCGACGCCTTCATACAGCGTGTAGATCGCCTCATTGATCATCGGCAGCAGGATGCGGTTGACGATGAAGGCCGGGAAATCTTCGGAGACCGTGATGGTCTTGTCGAGGGCACGGACATACTCTTTCGAGGCCTCAAAAGTCACGTCCTCGGTGGCGATGCCGCGCACCAGCTCCACCAACTTCATCACTGGCACCGGGTTCATGAAGTGAATGCCGATGAAACGCTCTGGGCGGTCGGTCTGAGATGCCAGACGGGTGATGGAGATCGACGAGGTGTTGGTCGCCAGAATGGCTTCCGGGTTCAATTGCGGGCAGAGCTGGGCGTAGATCTTGCGCTTGACGGTTTCGTCTTCGGTGGCCGCTTCAATGACGAGGTCGGCGCCTGCGAGATCGGCCATGGTGTTGGCTGGCGCGATCAGGCTTATCGCCTTCCGGCGAACGGCGTCGTCCAGCTTGCCGCCGGAGACCTGGCGCGCCATGTTGCCGCTGATCGTGGCAATGCCCTTTTCGATGCGGTCCTGGGAAATATCGTAGAGAAGGACATCGAAGCCGGCGAGCGCTGAAACATGGGCAATGCCGCCGCCCATCTGACCGGCGCCAATGATGCCGACCGTTTTGATCTTTGCAGCCATTTTTTCCACCCCGTCAGTGAATTTTGGTATTTTTATTGTGCAACGCACACTAGAGCAAGATGCGCTCAGATGGAAGCGTTCTGCCGGAGGGAATTCGGGACAAGGTCGAGGGACGAGGCGCGTCGTAGTGGTGCTACGGCCGAGCCGAAGCCCGAATAGGTCCGAGGACGCCCGAATTCACCCGGCCCACCGGTGGCCGCATATTCTTTGGATGCGCAAAGGACCGCCGGCACTTTAGACACTTGTTGATTTGCTATGCAAATCAACGGTGGGTTTCCCGCTGGCGAACACCCGGTATGTCGAGCCGCTTGGACGATGGAACCCCATCGACCTGCGCGCCTCTCCTGCCGGATTGTCTCGCCATCGGAGGCGCAGCGAACGTTTCAATCTTAATGCATCTTACTCTAAATGGCCGGGGCAGGTCTCGTCTACCCCGGCCATCAGCAAATTTAAGCTTTCTTGTTTCAGCGCCGTCAAAGCGCGTTTTTGAGCTCCGGCAGGATGGTGAAGAGGTCGCCGACGAGGCCGTAGTCCGCGACCTGGAAGATGGGGGCTTCCTCGTCCTTGTTGATGGCGACGATGACCTTCGAGTCCTTCATGCCGGCGAGGTGCTGGATAGCGCCCGAAATGCCGACGGCGATGTAGAGATCGGGCGCGACCACCTTGCCGGTCTGGCCGACCTGCCAGTCGTTGGGCGCGTAGCCCGCATCGACCGCCGCGCGGGATGCGCCGACGGCGGCACCCAGCTTGTCGGCGACGGGCAGGATGACCTCTTCGAACTTCTCAGCCGAACCCAGCGCACGACCGCCCGAGATGATGATCTTCGCAGAAGTGAGTTCGGGACGGTCGCTCTCCGACAGGCGGTTCTCGACG
>NZ_JASCRR010000008.1 GCF_030010215.1 Tianweitania sp. UT-5YL-CI-8 | reverse complement strand
TGCTGCAGGGCGGCAAGGTCACCGCGCCGGTCAGGAAGGGCGAGTTGCTCACCTACGCCAATTCAGCCGTCGCCGCCGGCTCCAAGATCGCCGAACTCAGGGCAAGGCAGGACAAGATCGTCTATGGGGCAGGGGCTTGACCATGGCACAAGCGACAGCCGGCAAGGAGACGGGTGCGAACCTGCCCTTTATCTATCGCGAATATAGCCCCGAGCAGCTCAGGCAGGCGCTGCACAAGATGTACCTGATCCGGCGTTTCGAGGAAGGTGCCGAGGATTCCTACACGCGCGGTCTGATCCACGGCACGATGCACCTGTCCATTGGCCAGGAGGCGAGCGCCATGGGCATCTGCATGCCGCTGACGCTGGACGACCAGATCACCTCGACGCATCGCGGCCATGGCCACTGCATTGCCAAGGGCGCGGAGGTGGCGAAAATGTTCGCGGAGTTCTTTGGCAAGACCACCGGCTATTGCCGCGGACGCGGCGGTTCGATGCACATTGCCGACGTGACAACCGGCAATCTCGGCGCCAACGGCATCGTCGGGGGTGGCCTGCCGATTGCGGTGGGCGCAGCGCTCACCGCCAAGCGCACGAAATCGGAGCGCGTCGTCGTCTCCTTCTTCGGCGACGGCGCCAACAATGAGGGCGCTTTCCACGAGGCGCTGAACATGGCCTCGATCTGGAAACTGCCGGTGATCTTCGTCTGCGAAAACAACGGCTACGGCATGTCGACCTCGACGGCACGCTCCACGGCTGTCGCCAACATCGCCGACCGGGCTTCGGCCTATGCGATGCCGGGCGTGATCGTCGATGGCAACAATCTGTCGGAGGTGGCGGAAGCCTCGCATGAGGCGGTAAAGCGCGCGCGTGCGGGCGAGGGTCCGACGCTGATCGAATCCAAGACTTACCGGCACCGCGGCCATTCCAAGAGCGACCGTAACCGCTATCGCACCAAGGAAGAGATCGAGGATTGGATGACCAATCGCGATCCGATCATGCTCTACGAAACCCAGTTGCAGGAATTCGGCGTCATCGACCAGGCCGGCATCGAGGGCATCCGCGAGGCGGTGCGCCAGGAAATCGCCGACGCCATCGAATTCGCCAAGACGAGCCCTTCGCCCGAAATCGCCAATCTCGAGCGCTACGTCTATACGGAGCCCCTGTGATGGATCAGCCAGTGCGGGAGTTGAGCTACGCCCAGGCGATCCAGGAAGCCATGGCGATTGCCATGGAGCAGGACGAGCGCGTCTTTTTGATGGGAGAGGACATCGGTGTCTATGGCGGCGCCTTCCAGGTGACGGGCGATCTGGTCGAACGCTTCGGCGCGGACCGTGTCATCGACACGCCGATTTCCGAGCTCGGCGGCGCGGGCGTTGCCGTGGGTGCTGCCGTCACCGGCCTGCGTCCGATCTTCGAGTTCCAGTTTTCCGATTTCGCCACGCTTGCGATGGAGCAGATCGTCAACCAGGCCGCGAAGATGCGCTACATGCTCGGCGGCGCGGTGTCGGTGCCGGTCGTCATGCGCTTTCCCGCCGGTTCCGGTACGGGTGCGGCTGCCCAGCACAGCCAGAGCCTGGAAGCCTGGCTCGGCCATGTGCCAGGGCTCAAGGTGATCCAGCCAGCTACGCCGCATGACGCCAAGGGCATGCTTCTGGCGGCTGTCGCCGACCCCGATCCGGTGATGATCTTCGAGCACAAGCTGCTCTACAAGATGAAAGGCCCGGTTCCCGAAGGCTACTACACCGTGCCGATCGGCAAGGCCGAGATACGCCGGCAGGGACGCGACCTGACCATCGTCGCCACCTCGATCATGGTTCATAAGGCGCTAGACGCGGCCGAGACGCTGGAAGCCGAAGGCATCGATGTCGAGGTCGTCGACCTCCGCACCATCCGCCCGATGGACACGCAGACCGTCATCGACAGCGTCAAGAAGACCTCGCGGCTGCTCTGCGTCTATGAGGGCGTGAAGACGCTGGGCGTGGGCGCGGAGGTCAGCGCTGCCATTGCCGAAAGCGACGCGTTCGACTTCCTCGACGCACCCATCGTGCGTCTGGGTGGGGCGGAGACGCCGATTCCCTACAATCCCGAGCTGGAAAAGGCCACGGTGCCGCAGGTTCCAGACATCATCAAGGCCGCGCGCGATCTCGTTTCAGGGAGGCGCTAACCATGCCGACGGAAGTCATTCTCCCCAAGGTCGACATGGACATGGCGACCGGCAAGATTTCGCGCTGGTATGTCGAGGAAGGCGCTCCGGTCAAGAAGGGCGACGTGCTGTTCGAGATCGAGACCGATAAGGCGGCGATGGAAATCGACGCGCCAGCGAGCGGAATTTTGCGGGACGTTACCGGAAAGGAAGGCATCGACATCGCGGTCGGCGAACCCGTCGCCTGGATCTATGCAGAGGGCGAAGCGCAGGCTGCGGCTGTTGCGCCCGCGCCCGAAGAAGCGAAACGCAAGGAAGCCGAGCCGGTTCAGGCCGAGCCCGTGGTGCAATTTCAACCTGCGGCGACGGCCGCCAAGGGAGAAGGCGCGCGTGCGACGCCGCTGGCTCGCCGCCTCGCCGCCGAGGCCGGCCTATCGCTCGACGCCATTGTCGGGTCCGGCCCCAAGGGCAGGGTGACGCGCAACGACGTCGAAGCCATCCTCTCAGCGCCGGCTGGGCGGATGGAGGCCAAAGCACCAAACGCGCCGCGTCGATCCGTTGGCGAGCCTAGCGCATCCTCCCAGGCTTTGCCGGCCGGTGGCGCAATCCTCTACCATGCCTGGTTGCGCCAGGGTTCTGGGCGTCCGATCGTGCTGCTGCACGGTTTCGGCGCAGACCTTAACAGCTGGCGGCCGCTGCTGCAGGCGGAACCGGTCGATGCACCGGTGCTCGCGCTCGACCTTCCGGGCCATGGCGGCTCGGGCCGTACAGTACCCGCCGATCTGGATGCGATAGCCGCGCGGGTCGAGGCAACGCTTGCAGCGCTCGATGTCGGTGCGCTGCTTTTGGTCGGGCACTCCTTCGGCGGTGCCGTCGCAGCCACGGTGGCCTCGCGCAGCATGGCGGACGTTCGGGCGCTGGCGCTGATTGCGCCGGCGGGCCTTGGACCTGAGATCAACGGCGCTTTCCTCGACGGCTTCGTCCGCGCAAGGAGCGAGGCGAGCCTCGTGCCATGGCTGAAACTGCTGGTCGCCGATGAGCACCTGCTGTCGAAGCCGTTCGTCAACGCCACGCTGGCGCAGTCGGCTGACAGCGAGCTTCGCGGCGTTCAGGCGGCGATTGCGGAACGGTTCTTCGCCGACGGTACCCAGACCTTCGACATCCGCAAGCAGCTTGCGGGTTTGCGGATTCCGGTGCGCGTGATTTTCGGCGCGGGCGACCGGATCATTCCATCCAGCCAGGCGTTCGGCCTGCCCGGCGAGATCGCGTTGCATGTATTTGCCGCGACCGGCCACATGCCGCAGCTCGAGCAGCGCGAGGCTGTGTTGAGGATCCTGCTGGAGATGGCGCGGGCCTGATCGGGCGCGACAGCGTCGGTTCAGATAAAGCCGCGTTCGACGAGCACCGCTTCGATCTCGTCCCAGCTTCGGCAGACGACATCGGCACCGGCCGCTTCCAGTTCGGCGCGGTGGGTAGCGAATGTGTGCCCGCCGCCGGTGTAGCCTATGGCCGTCATGCCGGCGGCGACAGCGCCCTGGACGCCGTAGCGAGAATCCTCGATCACCACGCAATGCGACGGCTCGGCGCCCATCTGCCTGGCGGCATGGAGGAAGATGTCGGGTGCGGGCTTGCCGCGCGCGACCATCGACGAACTGAAGATCGCATCGCCGAAATACTGCGCAAGGCCGGTGACGGCGAGGCTGTGATTGATGCGCTCGACCGACGAGGAGGAGGCCACGCAGCGCGCCGTCTTGAGGGCGGCGAGAAACTCCGACAGGCCGGGTGTCGGCTTGAGCTGTTCGGTGAACAGGTCCCTGGTTTCCAGCCAGATGTCGTCGGCTGCTGTATCGGGCAACAATTGGCCGGTGAGTTCGTGGATTTTGACGATGATGTCGGCTTGCTTCATGCCGACCCCGTGGGCGACGATCTCGGGCTTGATGGTCAGGCCATTGCGGGCATAGGCGCGCTCGTAGGCGATGGCGGCGAGCGGTTCGCTGTCCACCAGAACCCCGTCGCAGTCGAAAATCACAAGCCGGTCGTTTGCCAAGTCCGTCTCCTGGGTCAAGGGCAGTGCCGCCATATGGCGTCGATCTGAAGAGATCAAGCGGCGGATTTGCGATGAGGGTCAGCGCGGCCCGATAGTCGGCGTCTTCCCCGTCGCGATCAGCGCGCGCTGCATGGCGGCGCGTTCGGCGGGAAGGTCGGGGGCGAGCCAGTTCGGCTCGGCACCGAGGAACCGGTCGAGATAAGCGACGGCATAGCTCGGCACTTCAGAGGTGTTTTCGCGATACGACCACCATGTCCTGAGATCGTCAGCGCAGGAATCGAGTTCGGGTGTTTCGCCGAATTCCTGTTCGAAGACGGCTGCGATCGCGCAGACGCAGTAGTTGGTGTAGACAAAACCCTCCGGCCAGAACCGCACCGGCTCGGGCAGTTCCGCCTCCGGCTTGACGGGGCTCTCGGCGGCAAGACTTACGGGCGCCTGCCGGATCAACTCCTTGAGCGCCAGCCCCGCCGAAAAGACGATGAAATCGGCGCGGTCGAGCTGTGCATAAGCTTTCTGGGCGTTCACGATCTCCACCCAATCGAGAAAGATGCGCGTCAGCTTCTTCTCGTCGATGGCGAATCGCAGGCCGTAATGCTGGGTGACGGAGCGGGCGCTGTTGCGGAACGTGGTGCGAAACCAGCGCAACTGCCGGAGCCGGTGGCCGAGATCCGGCACGAGGGCCAGCTCTTTCTTGAAAATCAGGTCCATCTTCGGCGTGCTCCTTCCTTCCGGAAGATAGCACCGATGCGCTAAAATCCAACCGATGCTTCGGATTGGCATGTCCTGCCGGAACGCCACGATTTATACATATTGACATCTGGAAAGACAAATGTTCTTTAATTGGCAATTGAATGGTGTTGTAGGATGCTGTTCCTGGGAGGCTTCGGGAGGACGTAGCTGATGGCCATCTGGCAATGGGGGTTGCTGGCTCTGGGCGCTGTGTGGGCGCTGCAGTCGCTGGGCGTCTGGTTGCAGATGCGCCACTACACCGACGTCTTCAAGGGCATCACCAACAAGTACAAGGACGGCTATGTCGGCGCTGGCAACAGCCGCGGCCGGTTCGGCAAGGGGACCATCGCGTTGATCGTGGTGGCGCCCGACCTTTCGGTGCAGCGGCTTTTAACGATGACCGGTCGCTCGGTCTTCGCCAAGTTCAGCCGTCACGAACAATTCGAGGGGATGACCCTCGATCAGCTCCGGTCCAATCCCGCAGTGCTGGGAGAGGGGGAAGCCGGTGTGACGAAAGCCGTGGAGAGGGCGGTCGAACAGATCGACCGTTCGCGGCTGGAGCCGAAGGGCAATGGCCTGTCGGGTCTCAAGGCTGTGGGTGAGTAGGGACGCCGTTCGGGGGAGCCGGCGGTGTGAGGATTCAAAGGAGGAGAAATGTCAGTCCTATCTATGTTGGCGCAGCATGCCGACATGGCCGTACAGAACCTGCATGTCGCGGGTTCCATGGCCACGGATGCTGCGATTCACGGCAAGCTTGCCGTCAAGGGCGCTGCCCATGACATGGTCGTGCTTGCCCAGGCGAGCGGCGACCTGACCGTCGACCAGTTCAAGCAGCGGCTCGATACGCTGCAACAGGAAGAGCAACTGGGCTGGCTGACCAACGCCGGCAAATACTTTATCGGCATCTTCCAGAAGGGCGGCGAGGTCTTTGCCGGCTTCGTCACCGGCATCATCCCCACGCTCGTCGTGCTGATGACCGCCTTCTACGCGCTGACCGAGTTGGTCGGCGAAGAGCGGGTTCACGGCCTTGCCCGCGGCGCGGGCCGCATTGCGCTGACCCGCTACACGGTCCTGCCGGTCATCTCCGTTTTCTTCCTGACGAACCCGATGTGCTACACCTTCGGTTCCTTCCTCGAAGAAAAGCACAAGCCCGCCTTCTACGATGCGGCGGTGTCTTATGTGCATCCGCCGCTCGGCCTGTTCCCGCACGTCAATCCCGGCGAATATTTCGTCTGGGGCGGCATTCTGGTCGCGCTGCTCGAACTGGAGCGCAAAGGCGCGGTTCCCACCGGCTACCACATTCAGGTCGCCATCTGGTACGCGATCGTCGGTCTCGTCGTGATCCTGCTCAAGGGCATGCTGACCGAACGCATCACAGCCTTCATGGCACGCCGCCAGGGCATCGAGCTTTAAGGGCGGGAGGGCGAGATGGTAAAAACCTATAAGGCAGTCAAGATCACGCGCGGCAAGAGCGGCTGGGGCGGCCCGTTGGTGGTCGAACCGACGATGCAGCGCAACAAGGTGGTTTCGGTCACCGGCGGCGGCATCCATCCGGTAGCCAGGCGCATTGCAGAACTGACCGGCGCGGAGGCCGTCGACGGCTTCAAAGCCCCGCCGGTCGAAGGCGAAATGGCAGTGGTGGTGGTTGATTGCGGCGGTACGGCCCGTTGCGGCGTCTATCCGCGCAAACGCATCCCGACCGTCAACCTGACGCCGGTCGGCCAGGCAGGTCCGTTAGCCCAGTTCATCACCGAAGACATCTATGTTTCGGGCGTGAAGGAGAGCGACATCGTGCTTGCCGACGGTTCCGAGCCGGCAACGACGGCGGGTGCGGCATCCGCCTCGGCAACCGCTGCCACAGCCTCCGCGGCAAGCGCGTCGGCCACGGCTTCGGCCCGCGCGGCGGAAGCGTCGGGCAGCGACAACGGCTTCGTCAACCTGATCGCCAGCGTCGGCCGCGTCATGGGTCGGGTCGTCGGCATCTTCTTCAATGCCGGCCGCCGCACCATCGACCAGGTCGTCCGCAACGTCCTGCCGTTCATGGCGTTCGTGACGATGCTGATCGGCCTGATCCTCTACACCGGCATCGGCGACATACTGGCCCAGCCGATGGGTCCGCTGGCCAACAACATCGTCGGCCTTCTGATCATCTCGGCAATCTGCGGCCTGCCGTTCCTGTCGCCCATACTCGGGCCAGGGGCTGTTATCGCGCAGGTCATCGGCGTGGCCATCATCGGTCCGCAGATTGCCAACGGTACGATTTCGCCGGCCATGGCGCTGCCTGCGCTGTTTGCCTACAACACCCAGGTCGGCTGCGACTTCGTACCCGTCGGCCTGGCGCTGGGCGAGGCGAAGCCCAAGACCATCGAGATCGGCGTTCCCGCCGTCCTGATCAGCCGTCAGGTGATGGGCCCGGTCTCGGTGCTGATCGCCTGGGCCGTCAGCCTCGTGGTGTTCTGATATCGGTCCGACGGCGCGCCTTTCCGCGCCGTCGGACATTTTTTCGCCGGTCCGGCCTTTTATCCGGGCATCAATGTCCCAGGCGCGTTGCCTGGGTGGAACGTTCGAGAGGCTTCGATCATGGCAGTTCATCTGAAAACGCTCATCACGGCGGTCGGCCCCGAGGTCGCGGAACTGGCCGAGGGCGGCGTTTTGATCCTGTTCGCCGACGGCGCGCCGCCGGAACTGGCCGAGGTCTCGGTGCTGCACAAGAGCGAGGTCGGCCCCAGCGACGAGGCACCCGCGGTGGGCGCTGCCATTTCCATAGGCGCTCTGTCCGGCGAGATTACCGCTTTGGGCAACAGCGCTTGGGCAAAGGTACTTGAGATCGGCCATGTCGTCATCAATTTCAACGGTGCGGATGCTGCCGAACGGCCAGGCGAAATTTGCGCCACGGCATTGGATAGCGAGGCGCTTGTCGCGGCGCTGAAGACCGGGACGACGATCACCATCGGCAGCTGACCGCCCCGCTAAAGGTCGAGCACGTCTCCCCGAATTTTGGGCGGCAGGCTTCAACGCAAGAGAGATCTGATCATGGAACGCTCGACAATCGTCAGAGTGCATGAAGGGCTGCACGCCCGGCCGGCCACCCGTTTCGTCAAGCTCGCCAAGAGCTTCGAGAGCGAGGTCGAGATCATCAAGAGCGGCAAGGCCGCCAGTGCCAAGAGCGCGGTCAAGCTGATGCTGCTGGCCGTCAAGGAAAACGACGAGGTCACGATCCGCACGAGCGGCGCGGACGAGATCGAGGCCGTCGAAGCGTTAATCGGCTACCTCGAAAATCCTCTATCGGGCATGGTTGAAGACGCAGCGCCTGCCGAGCCGCAGCCTTCGCCCGGCGACACGCTGAGGGACGCGCCATCGAAAATTACTGCCTTTGCCGAAGACATCGCGGGCGCGCTGAAGGGCGTCGCTGCCAGCGAGGGCTATGCTGTCGGCGCTGCCTTTCCGCACTTTCCCGCCGTAATCAAGCCGGAGAGCCGCACGCTTCCCCCCGCCAAGATCGAACCGGAACTTCAGCGGTTCGCCGAGGCGGTCGAGACGGTGCAGGCGCGCATGAACGCTTCACTCGCTTCGGATACACTGTCGGGCAACGATAGGGGCATTGTCGCCGCCTTGCGCGACATAGCAGCCGACGTAGAATTGCGCGACGGGGTCGTGACCGAAATCCGCGAGGGAAGCGATGCTGTCTCCGCCGTCATTGCCGCGTCGTCGCGAATTGCCGCGGAATTCGGCAGGGTTGACGATCCCTATCTCAATGCGCGCGCCGATGACGTGCATTCCGTGGGGCGGCAGATATGCCTGGCGCTGCTCGGACAATCCGACGCCAGCCTAGACGACATTCCCGCCGGCGCGATTCTCATCGCCGACGATATTGGCGCATGGGATCTGGCCCGCGCACCGTTGAAGCGCATTGGCGGCATTGTATGCGGGCAGGGCGGGGCGACATCGCATATCGCCATCATCGCGCGGTCGCACGGCATTCCGGCCATTCTTGGCATGGGCGCCAAGATCGAAAAGCTGCGCGATGCCCGCGAGGTTGCGATCGACGGTCATCGCGGCCAAGCGGTGGCCAACCCCGAAGGCAAGGTTCTGGTGGATTTTCGCTCGCGTATCGAGGAAGCCGCGCGCGAACGCGAGGCGCTCAAGGCGTTCCGCGACAGCACGCCCAGGCGCGCCGATGGCACCGTCATCGAGGTCGCGGCCAATCTCGGATCACTTGAAGAGATCGAAGCTGCGCTCGATGCTGGAGCGATGGGCGTGGGCCTGTTCCGCACCGAACTCCTGTTCATGCGCCACATGCACCTGCCCTCCGAAGACATGCAGGCAGAGACCTATTCGGCGCTGGCCAAGGCATTCGCGCCCCATCCGGTCATCGTGCGCACGCTCGACATTGGCGGCGACAAACCGATTTCCGGTATCGAGTTTCCCGAGGAGGAAAACCCGTTCCTTGGCTGGCGCGGCATCCGCATGTGCCTGGACCGTTCCGACATCTTCAAGCCGCAGCTTAGGGCGCTCTTGCGCGCGGCGGTACATGGCAACGTCAAGGTGATGTTGCCGATGGTTGCCGACATCGAGGAAATCCGCCAGACGCGCGCGCTGGTCGAGACGTGCAAGACGGAACTCGCCGCCGAAAACGTCCCCTTTGGCGATTTTCAGCTCGGCGTGATGATCGAAACTCCGGCCGCCGTGCTGGTGGCTCCCATGCTGGCCAAGGAATCCGCGTTCTTTTCGATCGGCACCAACGACCTGACCCAGTACATAATGGCCGCCGACCGGCTCAATCCGACGGTGGCGCGGCTGAACGACGTCTCGAACCCCGCCGTTATGATGGCGATAGAAATGACCGCGCGGGCGGGGAGGGAAGCCGGCATCATGGTCGGCATGTGCGGCGAGGCGGCGGGCCGGCCCGACCTGATCCCCGAATTCATCCGCATGGGCCTGACCGAACTCAGCATGAGCCCGGCCTCGATCCAGCGGGCGAAGAAATGCGTCATGGACCTCGCCAAGTAAGGCTCAGGTCCACCGCTTGAATCACTTTCGCAAGGACTTGCGGCGCCGATGCAATAGACGGTTGCAAGCGATTGCTTGGATTCGTCTTTCAGATCACGGCAGATGCGCCAGGAGAACGCTGAACACCGTCGCCACGTCTTCGATGGGTCGCGGCCCGGCAAGGGCCGTGGCGATGCGGTCGAGCCGTGCATCCACTGCCAGGGCGGCGGCCTCGACCAGCTCGGCTTCTCCCATGTCCGATGGCGAGAGCGTGACGATGCCCGCGGCCAACACCACCGGCGCGAGCGAACGCAGATCGGGATGCAGTCCGTCGCCTTGCTGATCGGCCATGTACGGACGGCTGGCGAGCAGCGTAACCAAAACCGCCGCTGCGAGGCTTGCCGCCGCATCAATGCGGTCTTCGCCCTCCGCTTCGCGCATGGCGGTCAGCAGCGCGGCATGATGGCGGCGGATCGTCTGATGAACCTGGGCGAAACTGGCCTCATGTACGGGTTCGCGGTCGTCGCCGCCATGGCGCTGCCAGGCCTTGAGCGCGGCATAGAGGTCGCGCCGGAACAGCCGCTCGCCGTCCACGCCGCTGCCTGTGGGGAAGTAGCCGTCGAAGCCATGCAGGTGCCGCCCGTCGTCGCCACGGACGACCGGCAGCAGCGAGCGCGACACAGTCTCGGCCACCGTCAGCGTGTCATCGACGACGCTGGCCGCACGGCTCAGCAGTCGCTCGATCTCGACCGGAGGCGCCAAAGGGTCGGCCGCCGCGGGACGGCGCGGACCGCCGGGATGATCGTGACGGCTCGCGCGGACGAAATGACGCACATCGCGAAGATGATCCTTCAGATTGACCACAACCTCCTCGGAAAAGCTTCTCAGCATGGCGGATATCCTCCTGTCGTCCTCAGCAAGCGAGCGTGTTCAGCATACCGGATTCTGCCGCTGCACGATAAGCGATTCTTCGTGACCCAGATCGGGGCGACCCGGCATCGCCGATACGCCAGTCGCCTGGGATGCTTCCGTTCTTGACCCCGGCCGCTTTCCTTGAAACATCATGATCTGAGACGGGGGAATGGCGTGAAAACGGATTCAAAGGGCAGAAGCGGAAAATCACAGGCTGCGGAGACTGCCGGCACCGATGCCGGCCGTTCAGACAGCCGCTCGGACCGGCTCAGAGTTCGCGCCGCCTGGATGTATTTCGTCGAGCAGATGACCCAGAATGACATCGCCGAGGTTCTGGGCGTCGGGCGCGTCACCGTGGTGCGGATGCTGGCGGAGGCGCGCGCGCGCAACGAGGTGCGGATTGCCATCGAGGGTGAGCTTTCCGACATCATCCGGCAGGAGAGGGCGCTGGAGCAGAAATTCGGCATCGAGCGCGCCATCGTCGCGCCGTTCTCCTCCGGCGGCGACAATCCCATTCCGGTCATTGGCGCAGCCACCGGATATTTTCTCTCGGAAGCGATGAAGCCGGGCATGACGGTGGGCGTCGGCTGGGGGCGCACCCTGTTCGGCACCTTGCCGCATATCAGCCCAAGGCCGCTTGCCGATTTCCGCGTCATCTCGCTGCTCGGCGGCGTCGGCGTGGCGCGCAAATCCAATCCGGCGGAGTTCGCCTGGCGCTTCGCACAGATATTCCAGGGCGACGGTTATCTCATTCCCGCACCCGCCGTCGTCGATAGCGTCGAAACCAAGCGCGCGCTCATCGAGCGCTGCGGCCTGTCGGAAATCTTCACGCTCGCCGACAAGCTCGATGCGGTGCTGGTCAGCGTCGGCGACATCGCCTCGGCCAGCACATTCTATCGCGGCGGGTTTCTGACAGAGGACGAGCGCCTCAAGCTGGCCGATAGCGGGGCTGTGGGCGATCTGCTGTTCCACTTCTTTGACAAGGCCGGCAAGCTGGTCGACCACCGCATCAACGATCTCGGCATGTCTGTCGATGTCGACCGCATCCGCAAGGCGCCGATGCGCATCCTGACTTCGGGCGGGCCGGAGAAGATCGACGCTCTGCTGGGCGCAATGAAGCTCGTCAGCCCCACCGTATTGATCACGGACGAGCAGAGCGCCAAACGGCTTATCGAGGCACCTTAAGGATAGCGTTCGCGCTTTCGGCCTGCCTGAAACGAAAAACGCGAGGGCAGGACCCTCGCGTTTGCATAGACCGAATTGTTTGGCTTTCGCCGTCGGAAACCAGCGCGGTTAGAAGCTGGGCAGCCAGTCGAACAGGCCGCTTCCGCCCTTGGCGGCGCGCTTGCGGGCGCGTTCCTTCTTGAACTCGTCCTCGCCCAGCTCGTTCTGTGCGGCTGTCGCGGCGGGCGCTCGATAGGCCAGCGGCGGCTCGCTGAGATAGCGGCGGGTGTTGCTGCTTCCCTGCTTGCTCTCGCGCAGTCGGCGCTCGATCTCGGCCTTGCGCTGCGCAGGCGTCCAGGTGCTCATGTCAGGACCGTTCAGCGCGGTCATGTCGTTGACGACCTGCGGCTTGTAGAACGGGTTGTTCTGGTTGGCGGTGGCCTCGTCGCGAATGCGCTTGCGACGCTCCTCGGGCGATTCGGGCCACTGCGCGGCATCCGCGACCACGATGTTTTCCTGTGGCGCCGGAAGCTGTTCCTTCTGGCCGGGCGCGGGTTTCACCAGTTCGGGACGCGGCTTGTAGTTGATGTTGTTGGTCTTGGGAGCGAGCGAGAACATACCGGTCAAATCGCCGGCGAGCTGTTCGCTGGCCGACTTGTCGGTGCCGTAGGTCGGCGCGCTGGCGCAGCCCGTCAGGGCCAGGCCGGAAACCACGAGCGGCGCGAGCCAAAGGCCACGCAGAATTTTACGATCCGTCATGCCAACAAAAACCACTCGATCGCCTCTCGTCAGAGCCCGGTGGAGACCGCGCTCACCATCCATTTCGACCCAGCCATCCAAAAGCTGCGCCGTTACTCGCTCATCCGACTAAAATCCGGCGACAATTTGTCTGCCGAGTTTTGCGCTTTTACCTTAACGGTTCGTCAAGGGCAACGGCGGACGGCCTTTCGCCCCCAGCCGTTGCATTTGCGCAACCGGGATCAGAGCCGTCCAAGCGCCTGCAATTCGTGCAGAACAGCTGCGTCGCGCGCCGAGACCTCGGGGAAATCGGCATCGGAGCCGACATCGGCGGTGTAGCGCCACGACCGTGCGCATTTGACCAGGCCGTGGTCCACAGCCTTTTCCACGACGACGGATACACCGGCTACGTCGTCCAGCGTGAATGCGCCGGCGGGCGCTGCCTCGCGCGCAATCGTCAAGCCGCTGGTGATTGCCATTTCGGCCATGTCGACGCCCGCGATTGCGCCGGCCAAAGCATCGTCCGTCAGATAGACGACGGGAACGGCTTCCAAAGACGAGCCGATGACCTTCTGCGCGCGGGCGATTTCCAAGGCGCCGGTGACGACGCGGCGCACCTGGCGGACCTTCTGCCACTTTGCGGCCAGCGCCTCGTTCTTCCAGTCGGCCGGAATGTCCGGGAATTGCTCGAGATGCACGGATTCGGCACCCGGGTTACGGTCGAGCCAGGCTTCCTCGGTGGTGAAGGGCAGCATCGGCGCAAGCCACTTCACCACGCAGTCGAAGAGATGGCGCACCACCTGCATCGAAGCCTTGCGCTTGGTCGAGGACGGCGCATCGCAATAGAGCGAGTCCTTGCGGATGTCGAAATAGAAGGCCGACAGCTCCACCACCATGAAGTCGAGCAAAGCGCGGGTGATGCGCTTGAACTCGAAGGCATCGTAGCCGGCCCGGACAAGGCCGTCGAGTTCTGCCAGCCGGTGCAGCATCAACTGCTCCAGTTCCGGCATGTCCTTGACCGCGACCTCTGAGCCGTCGTCATGCGCGAGCGTGCCCAGCATCCAGCGGATTGTGTTGCGCAGCTTGCGATAGGCGTCGATATTGGTCTGCAGCACGTTCTTGCCGAGGCGCTGGTCTTCCCAATAGTCGGTGGTCATGACCCACAGGCGCAATATATCGGCGCCGGACTGCTTCATGACATCCTGCGGCACGACCGTGTTGCCGAGCGACTTCGACATCTTGCGGCCATCCTCGTCCATGGTGAAACCATGGGTGACGACCGCATTGTAGGGTGCGCGTCCGCGCGTGCCGCAGCTTTCCAGCAGCGAGGAATGGAACCAGCCGCGATGCTGGTCCGAGCCTTCGAGATAGACATCAGCCGGCCATTTCAGGTCGGGACGGTCCTCCAGCGTAAACGTATGGGTCGAGCCCGAATCGAACCAGACGTCGAGAATGTCGGTGACCATCGTCCATGGCTCGTTGGCGCGGCTGCCCAGGAAGCGCTCGCGCGCGCCCTCTGCGAACCATGCGTCGGCGCCCTCGGCCTCGAAGGCATCGAGAATGCGCTGGTTGACGGCCTCGTCCTTAAGCACCTTGCCGTCCGCGTCTGCAAAGACGGCGATCGGCACGCCCCAGGCGCGCTGCCGCGACAGCACCCAGTCGGGACGATCGGCGATCATGGCGCGCAGACGCGTCTGGCCGGCCTCCGGCACGAAGCGCGTGGCGTCGATGGCGGCAAGGGCGCGGTTGCGCAGGGTGTCGGGCACGACCCCCTCACCAGTCTGCTGCGCAGCCACCCTCTCCCCGAGGGGAGAGGAGACGCCTGCATCAAGGCCGGCGCTCTTCTCCCCAGCGGGGAGAAGGTGGCCCGAAGGGCCGGATGAGGGGGTGTGATCCAACCCATACCCGCCAAGCTCCTTGTCCATATGGACAAACCATTGCGGTGTGTTGCGGAAGATCACCGGCTTCTTGGAGCGCCAGCTGTGCGGATAGCTGTGCTTTAGCCGCCCGCGCGCAAAAAGCGCGTTCTGGGCGATCAGCGCGTCGATCACGGCCTTGTTGGCGTCGCCCTTCTTGCCGTTGTCGTCGATCACGCGCGCAGGTCCGCCCTCGCGATCCGGACCGAAGCCCGGCGCATCCTTGGTGAAGAAGCCGGCATCGTCGACCGTGAAGGGGATCAGCGTTTCGATGCCGCGTTTGCGTAATGCGGGCGCCGCATCCATCCAGGCGTCAAAGTCCTCGCGACCATGACCGGGCGCGGTGTGTACGAAGCCCGTGCCTGCGTCGTCGGTGACATGGTCGCCGGCCAGCATGGGGACGGGAAAGGAATAAGGCGCGGCCTGGCTGCCGCCGATCTCCCCCCTTGCGGGGGAGATGCCCGGCAGGGCAGAGGGGGGCACCATAGAGTGCCCACGCGTCATGTCATAAGGCTGGACAGGTTGCGGGACAGCGCCCCCCTCTGTCGGTTGCGCCGACATCTCCCCCGCATGGGGGGAGATTGGGCGCAAGCCCGCCAGCGGATGCGCAAGTGTGAGACTGGCGAGTTGCCTGCCATCTACACGCCGCTTTCGTTGCAGCACAACTTTCGCTTTTGAGGCGGCCTCGTCAGCAAGCCGATCAGCTAAAATTAGTAACTCTCCCGGCTGTGGGCCAAAACTATTTTCTGCCGAAACAACTTCGAAGATCGAGTAAAAAATGTTTAACGCAGCATATGCCACGGCCCGATTGCCAGGAATCGTCCATGGCGTAGTTGTCCAGATTACAACACTCGAATTTTTCAGATCAGACGCGCTCGCAAGCAAATAATGTTCTTCTTCATCGGCCTGGCTTGCATAGCTGCCCTTGTCGACAGCAAATTTTTTTTCGAGTTCTCTGGTCCGCGTGCTCTGAAGTTGCGCAAATTTTGCCTCATCGAATTCTGCCACCGGAAACTTCACCCAGATCGTGTCGCTCTCATAGTCGTGGTATTCGACCTCGGCTTCGGCCAGGGCGGTGCGCTCGACCACGCTCCACATCACTGGCTTGGAGCCGCGATAGAGCTGGTCTGACATGGCAAATTTCAGCAATTCGCCGGCGATGCGCGATTCCGCGTGGTAGCTCATTGTCAGATACGGATTCTTGAAATCGCCGATGACGCCGAGCCGCTGGAATTCCTCGGCCTGAACCTTGATCCAGCCCGCAGCGAATTCACGACATTCCTTGCGGAATTCGTTGATCGGCACCTCGTCCTTGTTCTTGCCGTTGGCGCGGTATTTTTCCTCGATCTTCCATTCGATTGGCAGGCCGTGGCAGTCCCAGCCGGGCACGTAGTTGCTGTCGTAGCCGCGCATCTGGAACGAGCGGGTGATGACGTCCTTGAGGATCTTGTTCAGTGCATGGCCGATATGGATGTTGCCATTGGCATAGGGCGGGCCGTCATGCAGCACATATTTCTCGCGGCCGGCGGCACTTTCGCGCAGGCGCTTGTAGAGGTCCATCTTCTGCCAGCGGGCAACGGTTGCCGGCTCTTTTTCGGGCAGGCCGGCGCGCATCGGGAAATCCGTCTGCGGCAAATTGAGGGTCTTCGAATAATCGAGCTTTTCGGACGTATCGGTCATCTGTCTTGCCAAATGGGTTGCCGGGCAGGGCGCCTCGGGCGTTCAACTACCATGAAATGAAAAAAGCGCGAGGGGAGGCGCGCAAAAACCCGGCTGTTCCGGCGGCCTCAAGCCGCCCGGAACACCGGGCCGGTAATTCGTATCGTGACCGAAAATGGCACTAACGTTGTCATAGCAGCGCTTTTAGTGGAGCGTGCAGAGATTGAAAAGGCCTTCTACAGCCTAAAGTCGAAGCGGTAGGAGGTGGACAGGCCGATGGTGAACTGGTCGCGAGAGCCGCGTTCCTGGACGATGGTGGAATCGGCCGCAGGTCCCATCAGACGCGAATACTCGCCAAACAGGCTGGCGGTGATGTTGTCGGTCGCCTTCCAACTGATCGCGCCGCCGACACCTGCGGAACGGATGCCGCCGCCGGGGTTGTATTCGCTGACGCCCGAGCGCTGGGATTCCTCGGCGGTGATGCCGAAATAGGTGTCGAAGAAATCCGCGCTGGCCAGCGAGACGCGCGGGCCGGCGGAAATGCGAATATCGGGCGTGACATCCTTGAAGGCGTCTGCCGAGAAGTCGGCGACGAAGCCGTTATGAGCGCGGATGCCGTGCCGCAGTTCAGCGCGGGCGCGCATCCAATCCAGCGGGTAGAACTCGAAGAAGCCGCCGACCTCGCCGCCCCAACGCACCGGATCGAGCCCATCGATGCCGTCGAATTCCTCTTTCCAGAGAAACTGGCCGGCGAGACCGACGCGAATGTTGCCATCGTCGATCAGTGCGAAGGAAATGCTGTCGTTGCGCGAGGAAAAGCGCGTGTCGTTGCCCGACTTGCCCAGCGAAAAGACGGGAATGGCCGTGAACTTGTATTTCTTGGAGCCCTCGAAGCCCGGCGCAATCATGCCCGTGGCACCCAGCTCCAAGGACCATTCACCGGCAATCCAGTCGAATGTCTCAGCCGAGGCGGCGGCGGGCGCCATCATCAGCGCAGCCAAAGACACCGCAGCAGAATATCGCACAATGCTCATCGCATCACTCCACAGGCATACTCAAAACAAAGCCTATACATGTCTTTGCCGCAGACGCGGTAAAATTTGACTTAATCGAAATGGACTACATTGGTGTTTCCGGCGGACGTGTTGCTCAGAAACACACTGCCGCATCGAGACCGGAGATGGGGCGCACGCCTGACAAAAGCGCGCGGGCTTCCGCCTCGTCCTGCTTGATGCGGGCAACGAGCGTTTCGAGCCCGTCGAACTTTTCCTCGCCCCTGATCCAGCCGAAGAATGAGACCGCCGCGACTTCGCCATAGAGATCGCCGGAAAAGTCGAACAGGAACGTTTCCAGCAGCGGTGCGCCATCCTCGGTCACGGTCGGGCGCCGACCGAAGCTCGCCACGCCGTCGTGCAGCGAACCGTCCGGACGGCGGAATCGCACGGCATAGATGCCTTCGCGCAGGCCGTTTTCGGCCGACAGTTTCATGTTGGCCGTGGGATAGCCCAGCGTTCGGCCCAATTGCTTGCCGCCGATCACCTCGGCTTCGACCGTATAGCGATAGCCCATGAGGCCCGCCGCTTGCGACACATCGCCCTCCGCCAGAAGTCCGCGAATACGGCTCGAGGAGACGATCTCCGTGCCTTCGTCGCGAAACGCGTCGACCAGGGTGACGCCGAAGCCATGGCGGTCGCCGGACTGCATCAGGAAGGCCGGGCCGCCCTGCCTGTCCTTGCCGAAATGAAAGTCGAAGCCGGTCACGACATGCCGGATACCGAGCCGTTCGATGAGAACGCCGGAGATGAACTCTTCTGCCGTGCGCGCAGCGAAGTCGCGGGTGAAGGGTTGCTCGACAAGACCGGCGAAACCGAGCTGCGACAAGAGCCGGCGTTTCATCGGCGGCGGTGTCAGGATGAACAGCGGCACCTCGGGTCGGAACACTTTTCGCGGATGCGGCTCGAAGGTGAGGACCAGGGCGGGAACGCCCAGCCGGTCCGCTTCCTCGCGCGCTTTTTCAAGCACCGTCTGGTGGCCGCGATGGATACCGTCGAAATTGCCGATCGCGACCACGCCGCCGCGCAGCTCGGCCGGAATTGGTTCGTGTCCGCGCAGGTGAACCACGGTGCTCGCCATGGCCGTTACCGCAGTCTCGGCAAGGTTGCGACCGGCTCATAGCCGTGCTGCCCGAGAAAGGCGGCGAGGCGTTCAGGATTGGGGGCGAGCGGATCGCCATAATCACGCGAGTGGATGCCGCCGGAGATATAGAGAACGTCGATGCCGTTGTCGGCCGCGCCCTTGACGTCTGTCACCATGCCGTCGCCGATAGCGAGAACCTCGTCCTTGCCAACGGTGCGGCCCAGAACCTCGCCGGCGGCCTTCAGCGCCGCTTCGTAGATCGGCGCATGCGGTTTTCCCGAAACCAGCGTGCGGCCACCCAGTTGCCCGTAGTCGCGAGCCAGTGCCCCGGCACACCAGACCAGATCCTCGCCGCGCTCCACAACGATGTCGGGGTTGGCGCAGATGAAGGGGAGGTTGCGGGCGCGCAAGCGGCGCAGCATTTCGGCGTAATCGTCCGGCGTCTCGGTCTCGTCGTCGAACAGGCCGGTGCAGACGACGGCGGAAGCCTCGAATTCCTCGACGATATCGACATCGAGCCCCTCATAAAGCGCGTAATCGCGTTCCGGGCCGATGTGGAAGATGCGTCGAGGGCCTTCGCTGATGAGGTCGCGGGTGACGTCGCCGGAGGTGATGATCCGGTCCCAGGCGTCGCGGGGCACGCCGAGCGCTTCAATCTGCGCAATCACGCCGTCGCGCGGGCGCGGGGCATTGGTGATGAAGACCACCGCCAGGCCGCGTTCGCGCGCAGCCTTGAGGGCAGCGGTGGCAACCGGGAAATGCTCGACGCCGTTGTGGACCACGCCCCAGACGTCGCAGAGCAGGGCGGAATAGCGGCCACTGATCGAAGCGAGCGACGCGATGGTCAGGGGATGTGTCGCCATTGCGGCTCCTCAATCGGTCTGGTGAATATTCTGGAACGCCGGAATTATCCGAACAGGGCGGGCCTGTCACCCGCTTTCCCATCTTCGCACGGGCTCACGGTGGTCAGGGCTCGCGCCTTTCGCGAAAGAAATCTTTCAACAGCGCCTGAGCCTCGCTCTCGCCGATGCCGGAATAGACGTCCGGCGCGTGATGGCAGGTGGGCTGCGCATAGAACCTGACGCCGCTCGTTACCGCGCCGCCCTTTTCGTCCGTCGCACCAAAATAAAGCCGCCGGATACGGGCGAAGGATATCGCCGCCGCGCACATCGGGCAGGGCTCCAGCGTCACATAGAGGTCGTGTCCGACGAGCCGCTCGGAGCCAAGCTTTTGCGTAGCCTGGCGGATGGCGACAATCTCGGCATGGGCGGTCGGGTCCGACAGTTCGCGCGTCCGGTTGCCGCCCGCGCCCACCACTGTTCCGTCGCGCACGACGACCGCGCCGATCGGCACTTCGCCGCGCGCCTGCGCCGCCCGTGCCTCAGCGAAGGCCAGCGCCATGAAATCCGGCCGCGTCATGCCGTCATACCGTCCATAATATCCCTCGCAACCGGCGAATGATCCTGTTATTGACCGCTTGACCCCGGACGCCGGAACCGATCAAGCGCAATCGTAGACCCATAGAGCGTCTTTTTGCGCGTTCACGGTTGACCCGCATGGAGCGTGCGGAAGAACAAAGGCCACATTCTTATGGACGACGACAAGAAAAACCAGCCGCGCAAGGGCGGATTTAAAAAGGCTGGTGACCGTAAACCCGCCGGCGTGGCGCGGAGCGACGGCTCGCGCAAATTCGGCAAGCCGGTCGCAGCCGGCGGCGGCAAGCCCTTCGGCAAGAAACCCTACGCGGCGCGATCCGCCGAAGGCGCCAGCACCGGCGAGCGCCCCAAGCGCGATTTCCGCGCGCGAGACGGCGAGGCTCGGCCGGAACGGTCGGAGGCCCCATTCCGCAAAGGCCCGAAACGCGAAGGTGGCGATTTCAAGCCGCGCGAAGGCGGTAGTGCTTATAAGCCACGCGAAGGTGGTGCCGCACGGCCCGGACGCTTCGACCGTAAGCCTGCCGATGGCGCCGGCGGCGAGGCAAAGCCTTACCGCGCGCGCCGCGACGATGGCGACAGGCCGAACCGGGAATTCAAGCCGCGCGACGGCGAGGCGCGCGCCCAGCGCTCGGATACGCCGTATCGCAAGGGTCCGCCACGCGAGGGCGGTGAGTTCAAGCCACGCGAAGGCGGCAGTGCTTACAAGCCCCGCGAAGGCGCCGGCGCACGGCCCGGCCGGTTCGAACGCAAGCCCGCCGACGGGGCTGCCAGCGGCGAAGCAAAGCCTTATCGCGCGCGCCGCGAAGAAGGCGACAGGCCCAACCGGGAATTCCGGCCGCGCGAGGGTGGCGAAGGCAAGCCCTTCCGTCCGCGCCGCGAAGAGGGCGAACGCGCGCCGCGCGAGTTTCAGCGCAGCGAACGCCCGCGCGACGGCGAAGCCCGTCCGCCGCGCGGCGACAAGCCGTTCCGCTCAGGGCCAAGGCCGGAGGGGCGCAGGGATGAGGATCGCGGTTTCGAAAAGCGCGACAGCGCGCCGCGCAAATTCGCACCCCGCTCGACGGAGGAAGAGGTCGAGCCGGGCGAACGCATCGCCAAGCGCCTGGCACGCGCCGGCATCGCCTCGCGCCGCGATGCGGAAGAGCTGATCGCCGCGGGTCGTGTTCGCGTCAATGGCAAGGTCCTGGCATCGCCCGCATTCAACGTGATGCCCGAGGATGTCATCCATCTCGATGAAACGCTGATTCCCGCACCCGAGCGCACGCGCCTGTTCCTGTTCCACAAGCCTTCTGGCGTGGTGACGACCAATCGCGACCCGGAAGGCCGCAAGACCGTCTTCGACGTGCTGCCGGAAGGTCTGCCACGTCTGATGACCATCGGCCGGCTCGACATCAACACCGAAGGCCTGCTGCTGTTGACCAATGACGGCGGGCTGTCGCGCGTGCTGGAACTGCCGGCCACCGGCTGGCTGCGCCGCTACCGCGTCCGCGTTCACGGCAAGGTCGAGCAGAAGACGCTGGACGGGCTGAAAGACGGTATCGCCGTCGACGGCGTGTTCTACGGCTCGATCGAAGCCACGCTCGACCGCGAGCAGGGCTCCAATGCCTGGATCACCATTGGTCTGCGTGAAGGCAAGAATCGCGAGGTCAAGAACATCCTCGGTGCACTCGGTCTCGACGTGAATCGCCTGATCCGCATCTCATACGGTCCGTTCCAGCTCGGTGAGCTCGGTGAAGGGCATGTCCAGGAGATCAACGGGCGCACGCTTCGCGAGCAACTCGGCGACAAGCTGGTCGAGGAATCGGGCGCGAATTTCGACGCCGACATCGCAATCCCCTTCTCCAACCGCCCGGTCAGGCGCAACGACAGGCCGCAAGAGGAGGCACCCGCCAAGCCGCGCATCGTGCGCGACGGCGAACGCGGCCGCATCGGCGAGGGCGGTCTGATCAAGAACCGCAAGCGCGATCAGGAGCGGCACCGCGAAGACATGCTGGGCCGCTTGTCGACCAAGCCCGACCGTGGCGCCGGAGGCGGCAAGTTCGCTGGCAAGCCCGCCGGAGGTGGCGGTCGCAAGAAGGACGATCGCGACCAGAAGCCGATCGATCCGCCCGGCGTGCGCAAGGCCAATGTCTGGATGGCGCCCGGTGCGCGACCGCAAGGTGCGAAATCGGCGCCGAGCCGTCCTCCCCGCGACGATGATCGAGGTGGCGACAAGCCGCGTGGCCGTCCCTCGGGCGACCGTCCGCGCGGACCCCGCAAGGACCGTCCATAATGCGTGTTGTCGGCGGCGACCTGAGGGGTCGGCCGCTCGCCAACCCGCGAGATGCCGCGATACGCCCGACTACCGACCGCGCGCGGGAGGCCGTGTTCAACGTGCTGGCGCATCGTTTCGGCGACATGCTCGACGGTGCCCGCGTCCTCGATCTGTTCGCCGGCACCGGCGCATTGGGCATCGAGGCGCTGTCTCGCGGTGCGTCCTACTGTGTCTTTATCGAGGAATCGGCTGAAGGTCGCGGTCTCATACGCACCAATGTCGAGGTATTCGGCCTGACCGGCCGGACCAAGATTTTCCGGCGCGACGCCACGGGCATGGGTGCAGCTGGTACGCTTTCGCCGTTTACCCTGATCTTCGCCGACCCGCCCTATGGCAAGGGCCTTGGCGAGAAAGCGCTGCAGTCCGCGCGTGCGGGCGGATGGCTTGCGCCGGGCGCGCTTTGCGTGGTGGAGGAAACCGCCGCCGTGAGCTTCGAGCCGGGCGAGGGGTTTTCCGTGATCGACGAGCGCGCCTATGGCGAAACCGTTATCCGCTTCATCAGGCTCGACTGACTATTGATAAAAAAGCCTGCCTCCGGGCTGGAGGCAGGCTGCTTTTTACGGGCCGCGCTGAACGCAGCGCTGCTGAGGTCAATTAGCGTGTAAACACCGCGTCGACCTGATCGCCTTCACCGTTGAAGGCGACAGATGCCTGGCCACCGACCTGCAGGTTGGCAGGAATGGCAACATCCAGCGGGACACTGACGCTCTTGCCGTTGTCGAAGGTGATCACGCGTGCTTCTGCATTATAAGCACTGACAGTACCACTTACTGAACTCGAAGCATTGGCTGCTCCTGCGAACAGAGCAACGGCTGCGACTGCAATAGCTAACTTTTTCATATTCGTCTTCCTTAAAATATTTCCCCCGAATGCCTTATGAACTCTCATTCGGTAAAGCGTATGTAGTTGCTATTTTGGAAATTGAAAGGAGGATTTTAGAAAAAAATACAATAAAAATCAAAAAAATGAAATAGAAATACTAATATTTAACTTAGCTAACCTAATAATAAATGTAAAATAAAAAGTATAACTTTTTATGGAATTATTATTTCTTATGTCATCTTAGATGTAGAATTCCTGCTTCAATATTCATCGAAAGACGAAGTATAACGCTAGCTGCAACCTGGATTTCATCGTCTTCGATGCCATCGAGCATCCGGGCCTGGGCCTGATCCAGAAAGAGAAACATCTTCTCGGCCTCGGCGCGCGCGACGTCGGTCAGCACAATGCCCTTGGCGCGCCGGTCACCCGCCACGGAACGCCGCTCGACGAAGCCTTTCTTCTCGAGTGCATCGATAAGCCCTACGACGGACGGCTGTTCGATTTCGAAGACGGTAGCGAGTTCAGACTGCGTGACGCCTTCATGGTGCGCCAGATAGATCAGCATGCGCGCACGCGAGAAGGTGAGGCCTTGCTCCTTGGCTCTCGCCTCGAAAATAGCCTGCAGCTTTCTGTTCGCTTTCAGGAGTTCCTCGACGAAGACGGTCTTTACGGTCAACGAATCCATGCGTGCTACGATGTCCGAAGGCTTTCCATATTGTTAGGAGGCTATGTATTCGTAAATTTGGGCGGTTCAAGGGCAATCGGCATTTTGCTGACATGTTTTTGACAGGATTGGACGAGCTGTCGCTTCAGTTGGCTTCTATCACGCGGTGTTGACCGCTCGCTCGCCCGACCCTCAGGGTCTTCGGCCTGAATGGGCAGAATACGTCAGGGCTTTGGGCAGCCCGTCGAAGTTCGGCCTCTTTCAATCCCATTATGACCAAGACTTAACTTTCGACTGCAAGCGGTTCGGCTTATAAGCCTCCCATTGCAGTTCCTGCAGGGAGTCATCGATGAATTTGGAAGTGTTGCGGGCCGGACGCCTGCTGTCGGCCTCAGTGGCACTGTGCCTGACGTTCTCCGTTCCCGTTCTGGCCGAAGCGCCAGCGAGCGAATGGAAAGTCACCGACTTCAAGTTGGACAATGGCATGGAGGTCGTGGTCATTCCCGATCATCGCGCGCCCATCGTTACCCATATGGTGTGGTATAAGGCCGGCAGCGCGGATGAGCCGCCCGGCAAGTCGGGCATCGCCCATTTCTTCGAACACCTGATGTTCAAAGGCACCAAGACGCACAAAGCCGGTGAGTTCGACGCCAAGGTCTCCGAGATCGGCGGCGAGCAGAACGCCTTCACCTCCTACGACTACACCGCTTATTTCCAGACGGTCGCGCCTGATGCGCTTCAGACGATGATGACCTACGAGGCGGACCGGATGCGCAATTTGATCCTCACCGACGATGTCATCGGTCCCGAGCGGGACGTTGTGCTCGAAGAGCGCCGCATGCGCATCGAAGGCAGCCCCGACGCGCTTCTGGACGAGGAGGTCAACGCGACGCTTTACCAGAACCAGCCTTATCGCATTCCCGTCATCGGCTGGATGCAGGAGATGGAAAAGCTCAACCGAGTCGATGCGACGGCCTTCTACGATGCATTCTATGCACCCAACAATGCGGTGCTGGTGGTTGCCGGGGATGTCGAGCCCGATCAGGTGAAAAAGCTCGCCGAGGAGACCTACGGCAAGGTGCCGCGCGGTCCGGACTTGCCGCCCCGTGTCCGCCCCAGCGAGCCCGAGCAGAACACCAAGCGCACCGTGGTGATGTCCGACCCCCGCGTATCCGTGCCGAGCTTTTCGAAGTCATGGGTGGTGCCATCCTACAGGACGGCAAAGGATGGCGAGGCCGAAGCGCTTGACCTTTTGTCCGAAATTCTCGGCGGCGGCATGCGCAGCAGGCTCTATCAGGAGTTGGTGGTCAAGAACGGCCTGGCATCGTCGGCGGGCGCTTATTTCCAAGGCTCGATGCTCGACGACACCAGCTTCACCGTCTATGGCGCGCCGCTGGGCGAAAACAAGATCGACGAGGTTGAGCAGGCGGTGGATACTCAACTCGCCCGCATCGTCAAGGACGGCGTCACTGAGGACGAACTGCAGCGTGCCAAGGACCGCTTCGTCCGCAGCATGATCTTTGCCCGGGACAACCAGTCCGGCATGGCGCGGATTTACGGCAGCGCGCTGAGCACGGGCAGCACGGTCGAGGACGTCGAGAAATGGCCCGACCGCATCCAGGCCGTCACCGCCGATCAGGTGAAGGCGGTCGCGGCTCGCTATCTGAACCCGGCGCGGTCTGTCGCCGGCTACCTCATGCCCGCACAGCCAGTGGAGAACTGATATGACCAACATGCTCCGTGCAAGGCTTGCGGCCCCATCCATCCTGCTTGCTGCTTCCATGGCCTTCGTGCTGGCCTTTGCCGCCCCATCGGGGGCCGCGGTGAAGATCCAGGAAGTCAAATCCGACAAGGGCGTCACCGCTTGGCTGGTCGAGGATTATTCCGTGCCGATCGTCGCCGTACAGTTCGCGTTCGAAGGCGGCAGCACCCAGGATCCAGTCGGCAAAGAGGGCCTCGCCAACCTGATGACCGGACTGTTCGACGAAGGTGCCGGCGATCTCGACAGCGACGCGTTCCAGATCAAGCTGGACGACGCCGGCGCCGAAATGAGCTTCAAGGCGAGCAACGACGCCGTCAGCGGCTCGATGCGCATGCTTGCCGACAAGAAGGACGAGGCCTTCGATCTTCTCAAGCTTGCCGTGCAGCAGCCGCGCTTCGACCAGGCGCCGATGGACCGCATCCGCAACCAGATCGTCTCTGGGATCGTCGCTTCCGCGCGCGATCCCCAGACACTGGCAGGCCGGCAATGGGCCAAGGCGCTTTACGGCGAACACCCTTATGCGCGGGATGACCAAGGCACCCAGCCCACGCTGGCCTCGATCACCCGCGACGATCTGAAGGCGTTCCACAAGGCCAATTTCGCGCGCGACAATCTCCGCGTCGCCGTCGTCGGCGCTATCGACGCGGAAACGCTGAAGAAGAAGCTCGACGCGGTGTTCGGGGATCTGCCCGAAAAGGCTGATCTCGTGCCGGTGGCCGACGTCAACCTGAAGCTCGACCAGGTTTCGCAATATGACTACGACCTGCCGCAGACCTCTCTGCACCTCTATTATCCCGGCTTGAAGCGCGACGATCCGGAATATCTGTCGGCAGCGCTGATGAACCAGATCCTGGGCGGCGGCACGTTCACGTCGCGGCTGTTCCAGGAAATTCGCGAGAAGCGGGGCCTTGCCTATGGCGTAAACTCGGGCCTCTCCAATCAGAGCCATTCGACCAGCCTGACCATCGGCACCGCGACGCGGTCGGATCGTGCGGCCGAGGCGCTTCAGGTGATGCGCGACGTGATTCGCGACATGGCCGAGAAAGGTCCGACGCAGGAAGAACTGGACGCTGCCAAGAAATACGTCATCGGCGCCTATGCCATCAACAATCTCGATTCGTCGCAGGCTATCGCCGGCACGCTTCTGGTGATGCAGCGCGACAATCTCGGCATCGACTATATGGAAAAGCGCACCGCGCTGCTTGAGGCGATCACGCTCGACCAGGTCAAGGCCGCTGCCAAGCGTCTGTTGACTACCGAACCGGCGGTCATGATCCTCGGCCCGGCCGGCGCGCTGGGCGAGAGCAAGGGATGAGCAAGTCCGTCGCCATCGCTTTCGGTGGCGGAGGCGCGCGGGGGCTCGCCCATATCCATGCCATCGAGGCTCTGGACGAGCTTGGGGTGAAACCCGTGGCCATAGCTGGGTCCTCGATCGGCTCGATCATGGGTGCCGCCATGGCGTCGGGGATGACCGGCAAGGATATCCACCATTACGCCTTGACCATGCTGGGGCGACGGGCAGAGGTGGCCAGCCGCATCTGGAAGGCGCGGCCGGGTTCGT
The DNA here is from genome assembly GCF_030010215.1 of Tianweitania sp. UT-5YL-CI-8. Lineage (GTDB taxonomy): Bacteria > Pseudomonadota > Alphaproteobacteria > Rhizobiales > Rhizobiaceae > Oryzicola. The sequence goes on along the minus strand of NZ_JASCRR010000008.1, from coordinate 190,078 downwards.
TTGCCGAGATCGTCGAGCGCGGTTTCCGGCTCGGGCAGTTCAACATCGAGCGGGTTCTCAAGGCGTTTCTGCCCGAAGCGGTGCCGGATACGTTCGAGGAACTGGACATCCCGCTATTCGTCACCGCGACCGACTATTTCGGGCACAAGCTTGCGGTGTTCGACAGCGGCGACCTGAACTCGGCGATTGCAGCATCCTCGGCCATCCCCGCGGCGTTTCGACCGGTCATCCGAGACGGCTGCCTCTACGTTGACGGAGGGATCTACAATCCGGTGCCCTTCGACATCCTGATGGGCAAGGCTGACGTCGTTATCGCCATCGACGTGGTTGGCGCACCGATGCCGGTCGACGATAAGCGCCCGAGCACCCTCGATCTGATGTTCGGGGCTGACCAGTTGATGATGCAATCAATCATCTCGGCACAACTTCAACTCAGCCGGCCTGCAATTCTCCTGCGCCCGCCGGTGTCGCGCTTCCGCGTGCTCGACTTTCTGAAGGCCGATCAGGTCATGATGGCGACCGTTTCGATCAAGGACGACCTCAAGCGGGCGCTGACGCCGCTGCTCGAAGCCTGATCGTATCAGGAGATGGTCGCGGCTTTGTCGCTGGAGAACGGCGAGTCGCCTGAGGGCGGCGGCGCCGGCATATGCGGATCGGGTGCGGGCGGCTGGGCGGCGATGCCGCGCAACACCTTGAAGCACACCACGACTGACAGAACGCCGAAAACAACCGCACCGAGGCCCCAACCGGCGAGTGCGCCGAACGCACCCCAGTAATGCGCGCCGATCCAGACGAATGGGATGACGCCCAGCGTCGAGCGGCCCCAGTTGAAGACGGTCGAATAGGTGGGATAGCCAAGATTGTTGAAGGCAGCGCTCGAAACGAAGATCGCCCCGTTGAACAGGAAGCTGCCTGCCGCGAAATGGCAGAAGAACAGGATCAGGTCGCGAGCCAGCGCCTGGGTGCCGAACAGATCGGCAATGGAGTTGGCAAAGATTGCCAGAAGCGCCCAAACCGCGAGAACGTAGACCACGGTGAAGGTCAGCGAATCGCGCATCGTGCCGATGAGACGGTCGTATTTCCGCGCGCCGAAATTCTGGCCCAGGATCGGGCCAACCGCGCCCGACAGCGCGAAGATGACGCCGAAGGCAACCGGGATGATGCGGCCTATGACGGCCCAGCCAGCAACCGCCTGGTCTCCGAAGGCGGCGATCTGCACGGTCACGAAAGTGTTGCCGATGGGCGTCGCGATCTGTGTGAGCAGGGCGGGCAGGCCGATGGCGAAAAATGGTCTCGCGGCTTCCCTGAGCCGGGTGAGATCGGGAAAGCGGATGAGCCGATGCACGATGTGGGCGCCGTGCAGGCCGATGCCGAGCAGCACGAAGCGCGACAGCACCGTCGAGATAGCCGCGCCGTCGAGCCCGAGATCGAAGCCGAAGATGAACAGCGGATCAAGCACCGCAGCCGCGATTCCGCCGCCGAGCGTCACATACATCGCGCGTCGCGCATCGCCCACGCCGCGCAGGATGCCAGTGGTACACATGCCCAGCGACATCACCACCATCGACGGCAGGACGATCTGCAGGAAGCGGGTCGACAGCCGCAATGTCTCGCCGGTTGCCCCGATCCAGCCCAGAAGCGTGTGCAGAAAGGGCCAGGCAAGGGTCACCAGCAAGCCCGAGGCGAGGCCGGTGAAAACCAGCGATGCGCCGGCCATGCGCGCCGCATCCTCGCGGCTGCCGCGTCCCAGCGCGCGCGAGACGAGTGCGCTGCACGCAATTGTGAAGCCGATGGAGATCGAAACGGTGAAGAACAGAAGTGTCGAGGCGAAGCCGATGGCGGCGGCGAGTTCCTCGACGCCGAGCATGGAAATGTAAAAAAGGTTCAGCGCATCGACGATGAAAACCGCGATCAGGCCGATCGAGCCCGTGCCCGCCATGACGATGACATGGCGCATGGTCGACCCGGTGGTGAACTTGGCGTCGTCGCCCAACGCGCGAGCATCCGCCATGATTTCTCCTCCCGGATTGTGGTCCTGCCTACTGCTTCGCAGCGGTTTGACCATGAGCCGGGCCATTGCACAAGCCGATGCAGGACAATAGATGGTTGAGACGAACTCAGTTGTCGCGCCCTTGTGGGCGGAGCCGGATAGGATTTCATGACTGACACCACCGATGCCGCAAGATTGACCGATCGCGTTGCCGCGCTGGTCGAAGCAGCCCGCAGAGCCGGCGCCGACGCAGCCGATGCGGTGGCAGTACGCGGCCGTTCGACTGGTGTCTCGGTGCGTCTGGGCAAGGTGGAAAACACCGAGGCCTCGGAAAGTGAGGACATGTCGCTGCGCGTCTTCGTCGGCAACCGCGCTGCAAGCGTATCCGCGACGGTTGCCTCCGATCCGGCGACGCTTGCCGAGCGCGCCGTTGCGATGGCCAGGGTTTCGCCTGAAGATCCCTATCAGTCCCTTGCCGATCCGGCGATGCTCGCCACCAAGGTCCGCGATCTCGACCTGTTCGATGCGACGACAGTGTCCGCCGAACAGCTCAAGGAGGCAGCACTTGCCATGGAGGAGGAGGCGCTTTCGGTGAAAGGGGTGACAAACTCCGCAGGCAGCGGCGCAAGCGCTGGCCTCGGCGGTCTGGTGCTGGCCACGTCGAGCGGTTTCGTCGGCCATTATGTCGGCTCGCGCTTTTCGCGCTCCGTCAGCGTCATTGCCGGCGAGGGCACCGGAATGGAGCGCGACTACGACTTTTCCTCGCGTCAGCATTTCTCCGATCTGGAAGACCCCCAGACCATCGGCCGCAGCGCGGGCGAACGCGCCGTGCGCCGGCTGAATGCACGCAAAGCTGCGACCGGGCCGGTCGACGTCGTCTTCGATCCACGCGTGGCGCGCGGCATTGCCGGTCATCTCGCTGGTGCGATCAACGGCGCTTCGGTTGCGCGCAAGACCAGCTTCCTGCGCGAGATGATGGGCAAGCAGGTGGCATCCGCTGATATCACTGCCATCGATGAGCCGCTGAAGCGACGCGGCCAGGCCTCACGTCCGTTCGACGGCGAGGGCGTCGAGGGCGAAACGCTTATCATGGTTGAAAAAGGCGTGCTCAACCACTGGTTCCTGTCGACCTCGGCGGCGCGCGAACTCGGCCTCAGGACCAACGGGCGCGGTTCGCGTGGTGGTTCGTCGGTTTCGCCGTCCTCGACCAATTTCTCCGTCGAGCCCGGCGACATTGCGCCCAAGGACATGATCGCCGGCCTGAAAAGCGGCTTCTACGTCACCGAGGTGTTCGGCCAGGGCGTCGACATGGTCACCGGCGAATACAGCCGCGGTGCCTCCGGCTTCTGGATCGAGAATGGTGAACTGGCCTATCCGGTCTCGGAAGTGACCATCGCCTCCAATCTCAAGGACATGTTCCTGCGCATGGTTCCGGCGAGCGATATCGACCGTAATTTCGGCACTGCCGCCCCCACGCTGCTGATCGAAGGGATGACCCTTGCAGGCAGTTGAGACATATCCGGACGCGGAAGCCGACCTGGAGCTTTTGCGCGAGGCCGCGGCAGAGGCCGGGCGCATCGCGCTGCGCTATTTCCGCAAGGATCCAGAGGTGTGGATGAAGACCGGCCAATCGCCGGTGAGCGAGGCCGATTACGCGGCGGACAAATTTCTCCGAGAAACGCTTCTTGCCGCGCGCCCCGATTACGGCTGGCTGTCGGAAGAGACGGCGGACGATCTTTCGCGGCTGGACCGTCGGCGCACCTTCGTCGTCGACCCGATCGACGGGACACGAGGCTTCCTCGCCGGCGGCGATGTCTGGTGCGTCAGTGCCGCCGTGGTCGACAACGGACGGACGATTGCCGGCGTGCTGGAATGCCCCGCCAAGAGCGAGACATTTACTGCCTTGCCGGGAGGCGGGGCGTTTCTGAATAAAGAGCGGCTTGCGGTGCGGCCCATTGGCGGCACGCCGACCATAGGCGGTCCCAACCCGTTGCTCAACGCCTTGCCGGCGCCGCTCAAGGCTGCCATGCGGCACATATCCTATGTCCCGTCGCTGGCCTATCGCGTCGCGATGATCGCCGCAGGCCGTCTGGACGCCACCTTCGTAAGGGCCAATTCGCATGATTGGGATCTCGCGGCTGCCGATCTCATCCTTTGGGAAGCGGGTGGCAGGCTGGTCGATCCATCGGGCGAAAGGCCGTATTATGCGAGCGAGCGCGTCCAGCACGGCGCTTTGGCGGCAGGCAGCGGCGAACTTCTGGATGTCATGGTCTCGACCTTGGCGCGCGTCGATCGCTGACCGTTCGGAAATGGTTTTAAATCCACGCGCTTTCGTTTAGGAAAAGCGACATTCTCGCGAAATGTTAAGGACTGAAATGGCCGAGGAAAGCGAAAAGAAGCAGCTTCTGCATCTGGTGTTCGGTGGAGAGTTGACCAAACTCGGCGGCACCGAGTTCCGGGACCTGAACGATCTGGATATCGTAGGCGTGTTTCCCGACTACAAGTCGGCCGAATTGGCCTGGAAAGCAAAAGCGCAGGGTTCCGTGGACAACGCGCATATGCGCTATTTCGTGGTTCACCTGCATCGCCTTCTGGAACCGGATGTGAAGACCGCCGGTAAGGAGTGATGGATCAGCGACCAGTACCGCCGGCGGCATCGCGTCTGTCGGGCAAAAAGGCGCGCGGAAGCTCCGCGTCAAAATCCTTCTGGCGGCGGATTCGCCAGCCGCTGGCGCAGTCACGTTTTTCGAAGAGCGCGATAGCCAGCCTGCTGTCGGGCGCGCTCAGGTTCATACGGCTGACCAATCCGCTCGTGCCGGAATCGCGTGCGCTGATGGCCGGCGCGCATGCCAGCCTGGAGCCGGTGATCATCGCGCTCTGGCACGGCCAGCATCTCATGGCGCCGACCATTTATCCCAGCAAGCGCGGCCTCGTTGCCATGGTTTCCCGCAGTGCCGACGCCGAACTGAACGCCATGGTCATTCAGCGCTTCGGCATCGATGCGGTGCGCGGTTCGGGTGGGCGCGAAAACACGCGCGGTCGTGAAAAAGGCGGCGCCACCGCCCTCATTGCCCTGAAAAAGGCGCTCGATAGCGGCAAGAACGTCTGCATGATCGCCGACATTCCTCATGGTACGCCTCGCGACTCCGGCATGGGCATCATTCTTCTGGCGCGCCTATCGGGCCGTCCCATCGTGCCAGCGGCGATTACCACCAGCCGCCGCAAGGTGCTGAAACGCAGCTGGGACAAGACGACCATCAGCCTCCCGTTCGGCCGTTCTGCGATCGTGGCTGGTACGCCCGTGGAGGTCTCTTCGGATGCAACCGAGGCGGAAATGGAAGAAAAGCGTCTCGAACTGACGGCCTCGCTGAATGCCGCCACGCTCGAAGCCTACAGGCTGGTGGATCGCCGCACATGAGTGAACGCTGGGCACGGGCCTTGCTCAGGGGATACCGTCTTGCGGGCGCGGCCGCCTATCCGTTCGTCGGCGGCTATGTTGCCTGGCGCAGTTCCAGGGGCAAGGAAGACCGCGCGCGCCGTCGCGAGCGCTATGGTGTGGCAAGCCGCGAACGTCCGTCCGGCCCCCTGATCTGGGCGCATGCTGCCAGCGTCGGTGAGACCATTGCTGTCATCCCGCTGATCGAGAGCATCCTGTCCTATGGCGTCAACGTGGTGCTGACGACCGGTACGGTGACCTCCGCCCAGGTCGTGCAGGATCGGCTCGGCAACCGTGTCATCCACCAATATGTGCCGCTCGATCTTAAGCCAGCAATCAGCAAATTCCTCGACCACTGGCGGCCCGATCTGGCGATCATCGCCGAATCGGAGATTTGGCCCATGACTCTTCTGGAACTCGGCACGCGGCGCGTGCCCCAGGTGCTGGTCAATGGCAGGCTGTCGGACCGTTCGTTCAAATCCTGGAAGAAACGGCCATTCGTTGCCGAAGCGCTGTTCGAAAACCTCGCCCATGTCGTTGCCCAGTCCGATGCCGACGGCGAGCGGTTCCACGCCTTGGGCGCGCGGCCAGTTTCGGTTTCGGGCAATCTGAAGGTCGATACCAACCCGCCGCCGGTTGACGAGAAAGCGCTCGATACGTTGCGGAAGCAGATCGGTACGCGCCCTACCTGGGCGGCCATCTCGACGCATGAGGGCGAGGAAGACATCGCCGCCGAAGTGCACGCAATGGTGCGCAACCGGCGCAAGGGCCTACTCACCATCGTTGTGCCGCGCCACCCCGAACGCGGCGATGCGCTGGAGGCGATGATCACCGGCAAGGGCCTGACCGTGGCCAGGCGCAGCCGTCGGGATCGTATCGACGCCGACACCGATATCCTCCTGGGCGACACCATCGGCGAGATGGGGCTATACCTTCGGCTGACCGAAATCGCTTTTGTCGGCCGTTCCATGACCGGGCAGGGCGGGCAGAACCCGCTCGAGCCGGCGATGCTGGACACGGCCGTGCTGTCCGGTCGCAACGTGCAGAACTTCCGCGAATCCTACCAGCGGCTGATCGACAGCGGCGGCGCGAAGATCATTCGCGACCGCGAAATGCTGGCGGGTGCGGTCAATTTCCTGCTTGCCAACGATGCGGCGCGCTACGCGATGATCGCCGCCGGCTCGGCCACGGTGCAGGACATGCGCGGCGCGCTCGCCCGCACACTCAAGGCGCTCGAACCCTTCATCCAGCCGCTGATCGTACAGGCGCGGCTGAACGGTTCGGGCCGGCGCTGATGGTCAGCGAAGCTCCTCCGTTCTGGTGGGGGCAGACGGATTGGCGCGCCAAGGCGCTGTGGCCAGCTTCAGCGCTTTACGGAACGATTGCCGGCCGCCGCATGAAGAACGCGCGGCGCGAACGGATCGACGCGCCGGTGCTGTGCGTCGGCAACTTTACCGTCGGTGGAACGGGCAAGACGCCCGTGGCAATCGCACTGGCGCAGCAGGCACGGCGGATGGGGCTGACGCCGGGAATCCTGTCGCGCGGCCATGGCGGCAGCTTCGCAGCACCTCATATCGTCGACCCTGCCCACGACGCAGCCAGGCATGTCGGCGACGAGCCACTGCTTTTGGCCCAGCATGCGGCGGTCGCGGTCAGCCCTGACCGGGCTGCCGGCGCGAGGCTTCTGATCGCCGACCGTCACTGCGATTTCCTCATCATGGACGACGGCTTCCAGAGCGCCCGCATCCATATCGATTATGCTCTCGTCGTCGTCGATGCGCTGCGCGGGCTTGGCAATGGCCGTGTCGTTCCGGCCGGACCGCTGCGCGCGCCGCTGGCAATGCAGTTTTCCTACGCGGATGCGCTTCTGAAGATGGGGGCGGGTGACGCGGCCGACGCTGTCGTGCGGCAAGCCGCCCGTGCCGCCAAGCCGGTCTTCGAAGCACGCGCTGAGCCAAGGGAGCCCGAAAAATTCGTCGGCCGCCGGTTTCTCGCCTTCGCAGGCATCGGACATCCGCAGAAATTTTTCGATACGCTAGCGGCAACCGGCGCCACCGTCGTCCTGGCGCATCCGTTTCCCGACCATCACGTCTTCACAAGCGATGAACTGGACGATCTCGCAACCGCAGCTAGCGTTGGCCAGTTGGAACTGATCACCACGGCCAAGGACGCGGCCCGTCTGCGTCATGGCGGTGCGGGGGATGCGTTCCTGACGCGGCTGAACGTGCTGGAGATCGATGCGCGCTTCGAACTGGACCACGCGCCCGAGCGCATCGTGGCGGCTACGGTGAAGGCCTGGAAAGACCGGCGGCTGAAAGGTTGACGCTTTACCGGCGCTTGCGCAGGTCGGGGTTGATTTCGATCTCGCGGGCGAGCGAGATTTCGGCGTCGCGATAGGCTTCCTGCCGGGCGACGCTCCAATATTTCAGCTCGTCGAGCGGGATCGAATCGCTGGTCACCGCGCAGCGCACGAAGGCGCCCGGGCTGGTGACCTGGAAGTCGCCGTCCAGATAGCGGATGCGTGCTTCGCGTGCGCCGGGGCCTTCAAAACGGTTCATTGTCGGTCCTACGTGGTCAATCCGTCTGCGACGCGGAAATTCAAGCCGTCCATCCGCCATAAAAGCGGTTGGAGGTCAAGCTTATCGCCGGCCGAACAGCCGTTCGATGTCGGCGAGCTTGAGTTCGATATAGGTCGGGCGGCCGTGATTGCAGGTGCCGGAGCCCGGCGTCGCTTCCATCTGCCGCAAAAGCGCGTTCATCTCGTCGGGCAGAAGCCGCCGACCGGAGCGCACCGAGCCGTGGCAGGCCATGGTGGCGGCGATGTGATCGAGCTTGTCTTTCAGCGTATCGGTGGTGTCATGGTCGGCGATTTCGTCGGCGAGGTCGCGTACCAATTGCTGCACATTCGTCTCGCCCAGCATGGCGGGGGTTTCCCGCACGGCGACCGCTCCCGGTCCGAAGCGTTCGACCCCGAGCCCGAAGCGGCGCAAGGTGTGGGCGTGCATAGCCAGCCGCTCGGCATCCTCTTCGGGCAGGTCGACGATTTCAGGCAGGAGCAGCATCTGGCTCGGCACCGGTCGGCTGTGCAGCGCCGTTTTCAGCGCTTCGTAGACCAGTCGCTCATGCGCCGCATGCTGGTCGACGATGACGAGCGAATCCCTGGTCTGCGCAACGATGTAGTTCTCGTGAACCTGAGCCCGCGCCGCCCCTAGTTCCGTCTGCAGCAGTGTTTCCGCTATCTCGGCCATGCCAGCGCGGGCATCGGCGCTGTGGGCCGGCCCGGCGTCGAAGGCTGCCTGCTTCGGCTCGGCAAAGCCCGCATCGAACGGCCTCTGGAACGACCGCGCGGCATCGAACCCGCCTGTCGCGGCGCGAAACTCGGGATTGAAGCCGCGGTGCCCTCCCGCCGGTCCGCTATGCGCATAGGCGGGCGCGCCGGCGCGGAAGGCGCCCATCATTGAACTCGCGCCAGCGGTCGACGAGCGGATGCCGGACGCGGCAAGCGCCTCGCGGACAGCCCCGACGATCAACCCGCGGACGAGGCCGGGATCGCGGAAACGCACGTCGGCCTTGGCGGGATGCACATTGACGTCGACCAGGGCAGGATCCAGGCTGAGAAACAGCACGGTGACCGCGTGCCGGTCGCGTGGCAACACGTCGGCGAAGGCGCCGCGCAAGGCGCCGGCGATCAGCTTGTCGCGCACCGGGCGGCCGTTGACATAGGCATATTGCTGCAACGCATTGGCGCGGGTGTAAGACGGGATCGAAACGTGACCCTGCAACCGTACGCCCTCGCGCATGGCCTCCACCGCGATTGAATTGTTCGGAAAATCCTGGCCCATCACCTGAGCGATACGGTCGAGCCGGCCTTTCTCATCCTCGCCTGTGGCCGGCATGTCAGTGGTGCTGCGGTCCGTGCCCGAAAGGGTGAAGCGCACGGCAGGAAAGGCGATGGCGATGCGCTTGACGATTTCGGTGATCGCTGAAGTCTCGGCGCGCTCGCCCTTCATGAATTTCAGCCGGGCAGGCGTGGCGTAGAACAGGTCGCGCACCTCCACCGAGGTGCCCGGGTTGGCTGGCGCAGGGCGGGTGCCGGTCGGCTCGCCGCCTTCGATGCCGATCTCCGCACCGCTGCTCGCGTCCTTGGTGCGCGAGCGGATGGTCAGCCGCGCCACCGAACCGATGGACGGCAAGGCCTCGCCGCGAAAGCCGAGCGAGCGGATATCGTGGATGTCGGTGGATAGCTTCGAGGTGCAGTGCCGCGACACGGCGAGTTCCAGCTCTTCTTCCGGAATGCCTGAGCCGTCGTCGGTGACGCGGATGAGACCAAGCCCGCCGCCGGCGGTTGCGACTTCGATGCGGGACGCACCAGCATCGAGCGCGTTCTCCACCAGTTCCTTCACGACGCTGGCCGGTCGCTCCACGACCTCGCCTGCGGCGATCTGGTTGATCATCGTTTCGGTAAGCTGACGGATCGGCATAAGCGAACTATACCCGGATTCGCCGGCACGGCGATAGGCGGGCGATGCATCATCGGCCTGTGCCCACTTCATTTTTGGCCGCTTTCAGAGATAGGCTGCGCACAGGAAAGACGGGAGCGATTCCCGTACCGTGGAGGACATCTTGAACCGCTTCGTGCTGCTTGCCGCCATGACCTTCGCATTGCCTGCGCCCGCTTTGGCGGGCCCGGTGTCCGACACCGTGCGCTATTTCTACGAGACGTTCAAATTCGAGGGCGCTCCCGAGATGCGCGATCGCTTCGCCGACCCCGCGAAAGCGAAGTTCGACAAGAACGACCGTCTGATCGAGAGCGGAGATAACGTCGGCTGCATTGACTTTTCCCTGGCGCTCGACGCGCAGGATTACGACGAGGCGGAGGTAGCCCGTACGCTCAAGCTCGAAGAGAAACTGTCGGGTGACAGCGCCGAGGTCACGGCACAGTTCCGCATATTCGCGGAAGGGGACGATACCGAGCGCCAGATTCTCTGGTCGCTTGAGAACGTCGGCGGCGTTTGGAAGATCACGGATATCGCGTCCAAGACCGGCGACTGGCGGCTCAGCGAGTTTTATTGCGACAGCGAGTGAATCCGAGCGTTTCTGACAGGGAATCTTTTTTAGACGCCGATGCTGACGGTGCGCTTGACGTCGTGCGTTGATGCGCGCGACTCCAGCCACTCCTTGGTGGCGCTGCCGGTCATTGGATAGGCGATGTGATAGCCCTGCACCTCGTCACAGCCGATGGACGCAAGGGCAGTGAGTTCGGCCTGTGTTTCCGCACCTTCCGCCACGATGGACAAGCCAAGACTGTTGGCCAGGTCGCAAATGGCGCGCACGATCTTGCGGTTCTCGTCGCGGCTGTCGATGTTGTGGACAAAGCGGCGATCGATCTTGAGGCGGTCGATTTCGCTCGGGCTGATATGGGTCAGCGACGCATAGCCGGTACCGAAATCGTCCAATTCCAGGTGGATGCCGCTGGCGCGGATGTGGCGCAGCTTGGCTGCGGTGTCGGTTTTCTCGTCGTCCAAGATGACCGATTCCACGATCTCCAGAGAGAGTTTTTCCCGCGGGAAGTCGTAGTGGTCGAGGGTGGCAAAGAGAAAGTCGCTGAAATCATCTTCCCGCAGTTCCGCGCCGGAAACATTCACCGCGAGTCGCCCGAACGCGATCCGGCTCTTGTGCCAACCGGCAGCGGTCTCCACCGCTTGGGTTAGGATGATCCGCCCGATAGCCGCCATGAGACCGGACTGCTCCGCAATCGGGATGAAGTCGCCGGGTGAGACGCGCCCGAGTTCGGGGTGGTTCCATCGCGTCAAGGCTTCGATTCCCGTGACAGCCCCGCTGTTCATGGAGATCTGCGGTTGAAACTGCACTTCGAAGTTGCGTTCGGCGATTGCGACGCGAAGATCCTGTTCGATCTGTTTGCGGTATTCCAGTTCGCGCCGAAGGCCTTCGGAGAAGAACGAGTATCCGCCGCCGCCCTGCTTCTTGGTCGAGTAGAGTGCAAGGTCGGCGTGAACGAGCAGGTCGGCGCTGTTGCGCCCGTTGTCGGGAAACACCGCGACACCCGCACTTGCGCCCGGCATGATCACGCTGCGCTGGAAAGATATCGGCTTGTTGATATGATCCAGCGTACGTCTGACGACATTGCCTATCTCGTCGTCCGAGCCGATGCCGTTGAGGATCACGACGAATTCGTCGCCACCCAGACGAATGCAGACGTCGGAAGCGCGGCTGGTCTCGTTCATCCGTCTAGCTGTCTCCGCCAGAACATGGTCGCCGGCGGCGTGGCCCAGCGTGTCATTGATTTGCTTGAAGCGGTCCAGATCGAATTGGATTACAGCAAGCCGCTGACCGCGCTTTTCCGCGCTTGTGACGAGCGTGTCGAAATGGTCATTGAGGAACGATCTGTTATGCAGGCCTGTCAGGCCGTCATGCGTTGCGATGAATGCCATGGAGTTGCGCGCTTCGACGAGTTCCCTCGTTTTTCGCCGCATAAGCTCGGCCATGGGCCGGAAAATGAAAATTGCAACCAGAACAATCAGCACAAGCGTGGCGAAAAACAGCTTGCGATGCAGGTCGAGGAGACCGCTCATCCGCTCCACATTGATGGCGCTGATCGTTGCACCAAGCGCATTATAGCCCTCGAGAGTCGCACGCGCGATGGACTCATCCAAATTGGCTTTTTCCATACCTGCCATATAGCCCCGGCCGGGCTGGCTCAAACCAAGTTCGGTTTCATAGTACGACACCAGGCGCTTCCCATTGGCGATCAAACTGATGGAGAAATAATCGAGATGATGTGGCGCGCCGTAGAAAATATCGTTCCAGCCAGCTGAGACGCCGACCTGTGCGGTATCGGGTGTCGGAACGGTAAGCTCAAGAAGTTGATCGTAGTTGTGTTCGAACTGTCCTGTCGAATCCCGCAGGGCAACGACAAGCACCGGCTGGTTGGGCCGGATGGCGCCGGAAACAGCATTCGCGAGGAAGATGACGCGCTGCGACAGCGTTTTCTGCGCGGCAATCAACTGGATCACTTCCTGATCGCGCTGATGAGCGGAAATCACTTGTTGCAGCAGGATATACGCGGCTGTCGCCATTGCAGCGATCAGCAGCAGAGCGATCCAGTATGCACTCTTGATCAACAGGATGAGCCTGTCCGATCCAGAGGTGACCAGCGTCTTGTTCATTCGCGATGGTTTTCGTTCTGCCGTATGCTGCGATGGTCTCCAAGCTGTTGTTGCACCGAACAGGTTAACACCCCGAAAAGCAGCCCCACCACAGAGAAAGATAATGGATTCAGATTCCGGGGATTGCGACTGGGATGACCAAGCTCATTTATGCGCACTCTGCTCTACGGTGTGTCGACCTGCAATTCGGCTTTAGCTTCAGAACGCCGATCAAACGAGCATCAGCTGCAATCTCTATTATTGATTGCATTACTAGTTGAAATTTCTACTAAAAGTTGTTTAACATGGTATCGCAAGGCTGGTCAAAATCTGGGATGTGACGGGTTCGTACCACGGGAGGACACCGCTGTTCGGACCGTCAGAGGATCCGGTCGGCACCCAGGTAACGCACGTCGTCGGAGGACAAGTCCTTGCTTGAAACGCAGCGATTGTGTGGGAGCGCTACATCATGCCCAAGGCGACGATCTATATCTACAACGAGGACGGGAATGATCTTATTCTTACGGTCGTGGACAACAATACTGCAACCGGGGAAGTCGTCCTGGACGAGCATTTCATCGCGGACAACGAAACGATTCCAATTTCGGTCAACCTCGGCGGTTCGAACGAAGCGCTGATTTCCTGGGCCGCTTATCGGCAAAATGATCCCAGCAAGACTGGATCGGAAGACAATGTCGAGGTCACGGCCGGCCTTACCGTCAACATACGGATCTGGTAGCTGATGCTGGTCAAAGAAAGTCAGCCGTGAAAGCGACGTCGCGGCTGGCTTTCCTGTCGGTATCGGAACGCGTCAGCCATTGGCGGCCAGCACAGCGCGCTTGGCCATCACCACGATGAGGTTCGCGCGATATTCCGGCGAGGCGTGCAGGTCGCCCATCAGGCTGTCCGATGGCACAGACAAGCCTTCCAGGGCTTTCGCGTCGAAGGATGTGGCCAAGGCGGCTTCCAGCGGCTCTGACCGGAAGACGCCGTTGTCGCCGGCGCCGGTGACCGCGACGCGGACGCCATCCTCGCCCTTGGCCACAAACACGCCTGTCATCGCATATCGCGAGGCCGGGTTGGGAAACTTCGCGTAGCCGGCCTTCTCGGGAACGTCGAACCTCACGGCGGTGACGATTTCTCCGTCCTCAAGTGCTGTTTCGAACAGACCTGTGAAGAAATCTTCCGCCGCCATCTCGCGCTGGTTGGTGATAATAGTCGCACCCATAGCCAACAGGGCAGAGGGATAGTCGGCTGCCGGATCGTTGTTGGCGACGGAGCCGCCGATGGTGCCGCGGTGACGTACGGCGGGGTCGCCGATATGGCTGGCGAGATGGCTTAGCGCGGGGCAAAGGGTCTTGAGTTCGGCATGTGTTGCCACGTCATAGTGGATCGTGCCTGCGCCGATCGTGACCGTCCTGCCACTGATCGTGATGCCCTTCAACTCGTCGATATGCGCCAGGTCGATCAGGTCGGATGGCGCGGCAAGCCGGGTCTTCATTGCCGGGATCAGCGTCATGCCGCCCGACAGAAACTTTGCGTCCCCCGTCTCCGCCGTCTTGACGGCATCGGCTACGGAATTGGCGCGGTGGTAGTTGACTGAGTACATGGTTTTCTCCCTTCGGGTGAAAGAGCGATTAGAGAGTAGCCAGTGGCGAATAGTGGTCTGCCAAGGTCGTCTTCTCTACTCGCTACTCCCCATTCGCTATTCGCTCAATGTCAGTGATTCATCGCCGCCGCCCACACCTTGTGCGGCGTAGCAGGCATGGTGATGTTTTCATGGCCGAGTGCGTCGGTGATCGCGTTCATCACTGCCGGCGGTGATCCGATGGCGCCGGCCTCGCCGCAGCCCTTGATACCCAGCGGATTGCCGGGGCAGGGGGTGACGGTGGTCGACACCAGGAAGGAAGGCAGGTCGTCGGCGCGCGGCATGGTGTAGTCCATGTAGCTCGCCGTCACGAGTTGCCCGCTTGCCGTGTCGTAGGATGTGCCTTCCAGAAGCGCCTGGCCGATGCCTTGGGCGAGACCGCCATGAACCTGGCCCTCGACGATCATCGGGTTGATGATGTTGCCAAAGTCGTCGGCGGCGACGAACTGCACGATCGCTGTCTTGCCGGTATCCGGATCGATTTCGACCTCGCAGATGTAGCAGCCGGCCGGGAAGGTGAAATTCGACGGATCGTAGAACGCGCCTTCCTTCAGCCCCGGCTCCATGCCTTGCGGCAGGTTGTGGGCGGTATAAGCGGCCAGCGCTACCTGGAACCAGGGAATAGTCTTGTCCGTGCCGGCGACCTTCAGCGCACCGTCCTCGATGACAATATCGCTCTCGTCCGCCTCCAGCATGTGGGCGGCTATCTTCTTGGCCTTGGCTTCGACCTTGTCGAGTGCCTTGACGATGGCCGACATGCCGACCGCGCCCGAACGTGAGCCGTAAGTTCCCATGCCCATTTGCACCTTGTCGGTGTCGCCATGGATGATGGAAACCTGCTCCATCGGTATGCCGAAGCGGTCCGATACAAGCTGGGCGAAAGTGGTCTCGTGGCCTTGGCCGTGGCTGTGCGAGCCAGTCAGCACCTCGATGGTGCCCACCGCATTGACGCGCACCTCGGCCGATTCCCACAAGCCGACGCCCGCGCCCAGGCTGCCGACAGCCGCCGATGGCGCGATGCCGCAGGCCTCGATGTAGCAGCTCATGCCGATGCCGCGCAGCCTGCCGCGCGTCTTAGCCTCGGCTCTACGCTGGCCGAAGCCGGCATAATCCGCCTCTTGCAGCGCTGCATCGAGCGATGCTGCGAAGTTGCCGGCGTCGTAGCACATGATCACCGGCGTCTGGTGCGGGAAGGAAGTGACGAAGTTCTTCCGGCGCAACTCCGGCGGCGAGACGCCAAGCTGGCGCGCCGCGGTTTCCATCAGCCGTTCGAGGACGAAGGTAGCTTCCGGTCGGCCGGCGCCGCGATAGGCATCGACGGGCGCCGTGTTGGTGTAGATCGCCTTCACATTCGCGTGGATCGCTGGGATATTGTACTGGCCCGACAGCAGCGTCGCGTAAAGATAGGTCGGCGTCGCCGAAGAGAACAGCGACATGTAGGCGCCGAGATTGGCCTTGGTCTCGACCTTCAGACCGAGAATGCGATGATCCTGATCGAACGCCATCTTTGCGGTCGTGGTATGGTCGCGGCCATGCGCGTCGGTCAAGAAGCTCTCGGTGCGGTCGGCGACCCACTTGACCGGTACGCCGGTCTTTTTCGACGCCCACAGGCAGACGATTTCCTCGGGGTAGATGTAGATCTTGGAGCCGAAGCCGCCGCCGACATCCGGCGCGATGACCCGCAGCTTGTTCTCGGGCGCGACATTATAGAACGCGCTCATCACAAGGCGGGCCACATGCGGGTTCTGCGAGGTCGTCCAGCAGGTGTAGTGATCTTCCGCCTTGTCATACTGGCCAAGTGCTGCGCGGGGCTCCATCGCATTGGGCACCAGCCGGTTGTTGACGATGTCCAGACTGACGACGTTTGTAGCCCTGGCGAAGGCCGCCTCCGTCGCGGCGGCGTCGCCTAGATCCCAGTCGAAGATCAGGTTGTCTTCGGCCTCGGCATGAATTTGCGGCGCACCGGGCAAAAGCGCATCGGCCGCTTGAGTGACGGCATCCAACTCCTTGTAGGTGATCTCCACTGCTTCGGCCGCATCGCGGGCCTGGCTCTTGGTGTCCGCGACCACGATCAGCACGGCGTCGCCGACATAGCGCACCTTGTCAACTGCCAGCGGCGACCAGGCGCCCATCTTCATCGGCGTGCCGTCTTTGGAATGGATCATCCAGCCGCAGATAAGATTGCCGATGCCGTCGGCCTTCAGTTCCTTGCCTGTCAGGATGCCGATGACGCCGGGCATCGCCTTGGCCTTGCTCAGGTCGATGTTGTCGATCTCGGCGTGGGCGTAGGGGCTGCGGACGAAGGCGGCATGTTTCATGCCGGGAACGACCATGTCGTCCACATAGCGTCCACCGCCGGTGATGAAGCGTTTGTCTTCCTTGCGCACAACGCGTGCGCCGATTCCTTCGATTCCCATGGGTCGTTTCCTCCCGAAACTGCCTAAGCGAATGATGATAGCGAGTAGCGAATAGCCGGTGGCGAATAGGGGAGATCGAGTTCAGCCGGTTGGTCCGTTCCCCTTACTTCCTACTCCCCATCTGCTATTCCTTACTCGCTTCGTTCTCACGCAGCCTGCGCCGCGCCGTCCGCCCTCTGCATCGTCTGCGATGCCGCAAGGATCGCCTTGACGATGTTGTGATAGCCTGTGCAACGACAGATATTGCCTTCCAGTTCGGCGCGCACGGTCGCCTCGTCCAGCCCTTCCGGGTGGCGGCGGACCATGTCGGTGGCGGTCATGATCATGCCCGGCGTGCAGAAGCCGCATTGTAGCCCATGATGCTCCCGGAACGCAGCCTGCATCGGATGCAGGTCGGCACCGTCTGCGAGCCCCTCGATGGTGGTGATCGTCGAGCCCGAAGCCTGAACGGCAAGCATGGTGCACGATTTGACCGCCTTGCCGTCGACATGAACGACGCAGGCGCCGCATTGCGATGTGTCGCAGCCGACATGAGTGCCGGTGAGCCCCAGATTTTCCCGCAGGAAATGCACCAGCAGTGTCCGGTCTTCCACGGTGCCGGTAACGGTGCGACCGTTCACGGCTAAAGATACCTCAGACATGAAACCTCCCTTTATTGCCTCGCTCCCAGGCAGCATGACATCCTTTTGCGGAGTCCGCATTTGAAAGAATGCCCGCTGCCGCCTCCGACGTATATTATACTTTCGGTCGCGCCATTCGCGATTGCAATAGCGCTTGGCCCGTTTCAGACTTTCCGCGGGTGTAAGTCGATGCCGTGGAGCAGGAGGAGTTTCCGCTGGGCTGTCCCTTAAGAGTTCCGGGTGCGGCCTTTCGGCCATCACGGCCGATGCACCGGAGGCCGGGCCCGCCTGCGCCGTTGCAGAGCAAGCCCGCGCCCTGTTGCCGCCACAAGCGCTGCCCTATAACTCCGGCGATATGACCTTGCCCCGTCTCATTCCGCTGGTGTTGATTCTGCCGCTTGTCGCCTGTGCGGCGAGAATACCCGTCCCGCAAGCGGCGGTAGGTAGGCCGCTGGTGCTGCCGGAGCCGGTACCCGCAGGGGTTACACCGCTGACCGTGGAGCAGGATCGGCAGATCAGCGGTTGATCAAACGCTCAGGCGCACCTGCTTGACGCTTTGCATTTGCTGCTTTGCGCGATTAGATGCCGCAGGATTTGGGAGATGTGCGGTAGGCACTCTCAGGTGACGCTTGCTGGAGTGGAAAATGGCGCGGCCAATCATGACGATTGCGGATTTGCGGCAATTGGCGAAGCGGCGTGTACCGCGCATGTTCTATGACTATTGCGATTCGGGATCTTGGACCGAGACCACCTATCGCCAGAACGAAAGCGATTTCGTGCCGATCAAGCTACGCCAGCGCGTTGCCGTCGACATGCGCGACCGCACGCTTGAAACCACCATGGTCGGGCAGAAGGTGTCGATGCCTTTGGCGCTCGCGCCCACCGGCCTGACGGGCATGCAGTTCGCCGATGGCGAGATTCTGGCAGCACGCGCGGCGGCCAAGGCCGGGGTGCCGTTCACGCTGTCGACGATGAGCATTTGTTCCATCGAAGACGTCGCCGAGCATTCGCCCGAACCCTTCTGGTTTCAGCTCTATGTCATGCGCGACCGCGACTTCGTTGCGCGGCTCATCGCCCGTGCCAAGGCGGCGGGGTGCTCGGCACTCGTGTTGACGCTCGACCTCCAGGTTCTCGGTCAACGCCATAAGGATATCGTCAACGGTCTGTCGACGCCGCCGCGCATGACAATCCCCAACATGCTCAATCTGGCCACCAAACCGCTGTGGTGCATGAACATGCTGCGCACGAAGCGTCGTGGTTTCGGCAACATTGCCGGCCATGTTGCCGGCGTGGAAGACATGCGTTCACTGTCGACCTGGACGGCGCAGCAGTTCGACCCCGCCTTGAGCTGGGACGACATCAAATGGATCCGGGATTTGTGGGGCGGCAAACTGATCCTCAAGGGCATTCTCGACCCCGAGGATGCGGAGATGGCTGCGCGCAGCGGGGCCGACGCCCTGATCGTCTCCAACCATGGCGGACGGCAGCTCGACGGCGCGCTGTCCTCCATCTCGGCCCTCCCACCGATCGTCGAGGCCGTCAGCGACCGCATGGAGGTGTTCATGGATGGCGGCATCCGTTCGGGCCAGGATGTCATCAAGGCGCTGGCGCTCGGCGCCAAGGGCGTCTTCATCGGCCGCGCCTTTCTTTATGGGCTCGGTGCCGACGGCGAGCGTGGCGTGACGGCGGCGCTCGAGATCATCCGCAAGGAACTCGACATCACCATGGCGCTGTGCGGCCTGCGCGATATCAAGCAGGTCGACCGGCGCATCATCGCTCAGCAGGGATAAGAGGAGAGTGCAGTGAGCAAGCCGAAACCGATCGACTACGTCGATGCTTCCGCCGAGGTGAGAGCGGTCTATGACGACATCAAGACCTCGCGCAGCGTGCCCGACGTCAACAATTTCTGGAAGTATCTCGCCAACGATCCCAGGACGCTCAGCCGCACCTGGCAGAGCCTGAAAGAGGTGATGGCGCCAGGCGCTCTTGATCCGGTCGTCAAGGAGATGCTCTATCTCGCCGTCAGCGTGACCAATGGCTGCGGCTATTGTATTGCCAGCCACAGTGCCGCCGCTACCAAGGCCGGGATGACGCCGGAGCAGTTTTCCGAATTGATGGCTGTGGTCGGCATGGCCAACGAGACCAACCGCCTCGTTAACGGCTACCGCGTGCCGATAGACCCGGCTTTCGAATAAAGGAATGCACGACTCCTGTCCGATCTCTGCTTGACAGGCCCACCGCCGCAACTCTATATCCGCGCCACATCGTGAGGGAACGATGCAACGGCAGCGTGTTTCCTGGTGTGGCGGAGTAGCTCAGTTGGTTAGAGCGAGGGAATCATAATCCTTAGGTCGGGGGTTCAAATCCCTCCTCCGCTACCATCGCGACAGCCCCCAAAGTTGGGTTGGTGCCGTATCTTCCAGAAGAAACAGCTTTAGGGTCGCGCCTACGCTAATTCACCAGTGTCCCGTTGCCTTCGTCGAGGTAATCGCGTCGCGGCGCAACCGACGTGCCAGTATATCTCGTATTCAGGCTTGGCGCAGGAAAATGCAGAACCTGCCGCGATTGGTCTTGCGCCTGCCCGGCAATCTGCTATGACGGCCTCCGAAACGAGACGGGGCTTCGGCCCATCGGCAGAAGACGCGTCAGCACTTTTGCACTACCGTCAAAGTCTTGTTCTTGAAGGCTTTTGGGGAATAGGTTAACGGTAGACCCACGGACTCTGACTCCGTTAGTCCTGGTTCGAATCCAGGTTCCCCAGCCAACTTTTCTATAGCGCTAAGTTATTGATATCGCTGCGATCTGCGCGGCTACTTTGCCTTCCGCAGCTCTTCAGGCCTGTGGGCGGCGCGTTTTCCCGACTTTTCGCTTTCCACGATGTATTGCGGATCGTCTTTCGATGCCGCCACCGCGTGGCCCTTGATGCTGGTGCGCGAGGTCTGTTTGCGAAGCACCTTGCCCCGGGTCTCGCCTTGGCTGGTATCCCAGGCGACCTTGTCGCCCTTTTCGAATGATTTCGGCATGGTTTCCTCCCGCCTATTCGATGACCGCGCAGGCTTGCCGGTTGCCGGCGTCGCCGGTCGGCTGGGTCTTGTAGTCGTCCTTGCCGCCGTGGATCATCAGCGCCTTGCCGCGAATGGCGTTGTCGCCGCCGTCCAGGGTTACCATGGTGTTGAACACCTGGGTTTCGAGCTTGCCGTCGGAGCCGACATGCTGGTTGGGCATGTCGCCGGCATGCGGACCGTTGGCGGCGAGATAGCCGTGCTCGGCGTTTGTCGGGTTGAAGTGCCCGCCAGCCGAATCATGGGCGGTGTTGTGGTCGCAGACTCCGGTCTGATGAACGTGGAAAGCAACCCATTGCCCTGCGGGAAGGCCGGTTACGGACACTCGATCAGCACGCCGTCCGGCGTCTGCGTCAGCGTGGCTTGGCCGTTTTTCTCGCCGGCCATGTTGATGAAATTGGCTTTCGCGGTTTCCAGCGCCAGCGCGGGCGCGGGCAGCGCGAGCAGGAGGCAGGCGGTCAGGCTTTTGAGGGACATCAGGTTTCTCCGGTTCGGACGATCGATGCTGTCAGCCGAACCACCGACGCGACGGATTGTTCCCAGCACGATTGTGTCATCGCTGCCTTGAGCGTTTCGGAGGAAGGTGCTGGCGATGTCAGAGCGACTTGTCCGAAGGCACGGGCTCCGGCGTCTTGCCGCGCCGCCACCATTGCGAGCGTTCGAAGCCGACCACGGCGATGAGACCCAGAATGAACGGCACGATCAAATAGAACAGCCGGAAGACCAGCAGTGCGGCGACCACCGCATTGGGGTCCATGTCGGAGAGGCCGAGCAGGAACACGATCTCCAACACGCCGAGACCGCCCGGAGCATGGGAGATGAGTGCTGCCGAAAACGATACGAGGAAGATGCCGAGCACCATGATGTAGCCGGGATTGTTTTCCGCCGGCAGCGCGAAATAGATGATCGCGCCCGCGGCCAGAAGCTCCAGCGGTCCCACGATCAACTGCCGCACCACGATCGGCAGGGCAGGGTATTGCAGGCGGAAGCTGCCAATGTTGAGCGGCCTCAGGCCGATCCAACTGCCGAGAACGTAGAGCCCGACAAGGGTCAAGCCCAGCAGGCCGAGGCCGACCGACATCATCGCATGCGTGCCTTCGATGAAGCGGTTGAGCATGTCGGGGACCAGAAGCAGCACCACCGCCGAGACGAAGATCGTCGAAATCAGGAAAGTCAGCGAGCACAACGCCACCAGAATGCCGACTTCCTGGCCGGTCAGTCCCTTGCTGCCATAGGCGCGATAGCGGATCACCGCCCCGGACAGGACCGAGCCGCCGATATTGTGAGCCAGTGCGTAGGTCGTGAACGAGCAGATCGTGACAAAGACCCAGGAGATCCGCCGGCCAAGATGCAGCAGCGCAATGTGGTCGTAGCCAGCCAGGGCGGCATAGGCGGCGACGGAAGCGAGGCCGGAAAGCAGCCAGCCGTGCAGCGGAATGGAGGTTATGCTGTCCCAGACGTCATCGAGCGAAAGCCCGCGCCACTCATGATAGAGCAGCCAGACCGAAAGTGCGACTGCTCCCAGGCCGATCGCCGGCCAGATATAATCCTTTATCTTCATGCGCTCGTGAAGTGTCCGTTCCCAATCCCAGTTTCTGACGGGAGTTCATCTCCCGATGCGTTATCCCCACAGCAGAAATGCCCCATCGCGGCCTTCGGTTCAACCCAGCCTGTTACAATGTGAAAATTTCCGTGCGCAAAGACACGCAAGATTTTCGACTGGGTCCGACTGGGGTCTTGGTGATTTCCGCTGCCGCTGCTACTCTGTCTGCAACATGGAACGATAATGCGCCTGCAGCGTCCAAAAGGTTCGCGCGGCGCCGGAAGGAACAAGAAGGTGAGACACCGCAAGTCCGGCGCCGGCGCGCCGGGTGCGGGCGTTTCGGCTGCAGAGCAGGCGTCGCCGCGCGTCGGCTCTCGCCAGCGCCGCAGAAGGAAGTCCGCGTCTCAGCCCGGTGCTCCAGCACCGGCTCAAGCCGTAACAGACCCGCTGAAGCAGAAGAAGCGGCGTAAGCGTCGACGTGGCCGCAAGGTCTTCGCCAATGGCGCAGCGTCCGAGCGGCTGTCCGCGTCCGCTGCCGTCGCTCCCGTTGCAATAGCCGAACGCACGGCGGTGTCGCGAGACCCAAGGTCCGAGATCCAGCCCGCTGTTTCAGACGATCGTTTCGAACTGCCGGTCTTCGCTGCGCTAGATCTTGGCACCAACAATTGCAGGCTGCTGGTTGCCGTACCAAGCCGGCCCGGCCAGTTCCGCGTCATCGACGCGTTTTCGCGAATCGTTCGGCTGGGCGAGGGCCTGTCGGCCAGCGGCCGGCTCAGCCAGCCGGCAATGGACCGGGCCGTCGAGGCGCTGAAGGTGTGCGGCGAAAAACTGCGCAACCGCAAGATCCGCAAGGCGCGGCTGGTCGCCACGGAAGCCTGCCGCTCGGCCGAAAACGGCGCCGAGTTCATCGACCGCGTCGAACGCGAAGCCGGCCTGCGCCTCGAAATCATCGACCGCCGCACCGAAGCCCGCCTGGCCGTCTCCGGCTGCGGCTCGCTGGTCGATCGCGGCACCAAGGGCGTCGTGCTGTTCGACATTGGCGGCGGTTCTTCCGAAATCGCGCTGATCGACGTCTCGTTGCAGCGTTCGCCGCGGCTGGCTAACCACATTGTTTCCTGGACCTCGCTGCCCGTTGGCGTCGTTTCCCTCGCCGAACGCTATGGCGGCCGCGACGTCACGCCGGAAATTTTCAACGCCATGGTGGAAGATGTCGCCCAGAGGCTCCAGGCCTTCGAGGGGCGGGATAAGCTTTCGCATCTTGTGTCAGGTCCGGATTTCCACCTGCTTGGCACCTCCGGAACGGTGACCACGCTGGCCGGTGTGCATCTCGACCTCGAGCGCTATGATCGACGCCGTGTCGACGGCCTGTGGATGGACCGCGACAATGTCGACAAGATGGTGGCAAAGCTGTGCGGCTGGAATTTCGACGAGCGCGTCGCAAGCCCATGTATCGGCGCAGACCGAGCCGACCTGGTGCTTGCGGGCTGCGCCATTCTGGAGGCCATTCGTGTTACCTGGCCGTCGACGCGGCTGCGCGTGGCCGACCGTGGCTTGCGCGAAGGTATTTTGAGCGAGTTGATGGCCGATGACGGCGTCTGGCGGCGTGACCGTCAAAGGGTTCAGACATGAAGAAGCCGGAAAAGCCGACCAGCGGCGCCCGCGTCCTGCGCACTAAGATCAAGAAGAAGAGCGGACTCAAGGAATCCTCGCGCCGCTGGCTCGAACGCCACATGAACGACCCGTATGTCCAGCGGTCCAAGGCCGACGGCTACCGCTCGCGGGCGGCCTACAAGCTCACCGAGATCGACGACAAGCACAAACTGCTCAAGCCCGGCATGAAGATCATCGACCTGGGTGCCGCGCCCGGCGGTTGGTGCCAGGTCGCCGTCGCCCGCGTCAAGTCGACTGCGGAGGCGCCGCGCGTCGTCGGCATCGACTATCTGGAGATGGACGCCGTGCCCGGCGCCGTCATCTTGACGATGGATTTTCTTGATGACGAGGCGCCCGCGAAACTGGCGGAAGCGCTCGGCGGCCCGCCCGATTTCGTCATGTCTGACATGGCCGCGCCAACCACCGGCCACCGCCGCACCGACCATCTGCGCACCATGCATTTGTGCGAAGTCGCGGTCGATTTTGCGATTTCGGTGCTTAAGCCGGGTGGGCATTTCCTCACTAAGACCTTCCAGGGCGGAACCGAAAACGAGCTTTTGGCCCAGCTTAAACGCCATTTCCGCACCGTGCAGCACGTTAAGCCGCCGGCTTCGCGCGACGAATCGGTCGAGCTCTATCTTCTGGCGAAACATTTCAAGGGCAGGCAGCCGGGCATCGAAGGTGCCGATGTAGAACTTGAGATAGACCGGGAGCAGGACCAGAAATAGCTACTCCGCAGGGGCTTCCTCGGTGCGGTCGGCCAACCGGTGTCCGGAAATTGTGTTGCCTGCATCCAATGGCAAAAACAGGAACCAGAACACCGATAGCCCGGTGATCGTCGCGATCGTCAAGAACGAATAGGTGAAGGCGATCATACTGATGCCTTGCCCCGTCAGAAGCCCGAACATTTCCAGCGCGCCGCCGCCCACCGCAACTCCGATAGCCACCGAGGTCTGCTGCGCTACCGCCGCCATGGCGGTCGCCTGGCCGGTCTCTTTGGTGTCGATATCGGAAAACACCAGCGCATTGGTGGAGGTGAAGAACAGCGAGCGCAGGAAGCCTGCGCAGAACAGGATGCCGATCATCACCGTATAGGGTGTTTCGGGCGTGAAGAATCCATTCAGGGCGATCAGGAACGCGCTGGCCACGGCCGCCGCCGCCAGCACGGTTCGGAAACCGAGCCAGCGTAAAAGCTGTGGCGCGATGAACTTCATGGCGAGCGCGCCGCCGGCAGAGGCGAACGTGATCATGCCGGACTGGAACGGCGTCATGCCGAAGCCGAGCTGCAGCATTAGCGGCAGCAGGAAGGGAATGGCGCCCGCGCCGATCCGGTAGACGTTGCCGCCAACGATCGCAGCTCGAAACACCTGCCGGTGGAGCAGCTTCAGTTCAAGCAGCGGATGTTGCGTCTGTTTCGCGTGCCGGACGTAAAACGCAGCGCTTGTGACGCCCAATGCCAGCGTGAGTATGCCGACAATGGGCGGTAGGGCGGGCAGGCTGATCACCGATAGGCCGAAGACGATCCCGGACGCCGCGATGCCTGACAGGAACAGGCCCTTGACGTCGAGCTTGTTGGCACCCTCCGAGGGAATGTGGGGCAGGAAGATGCCGGACAGGACGATGCCGGCAAGGCCGATGGGCACATTGATGAGAAAGATCCAGTGCCAGGAAAAATAGGTGGTGATGAAACCGCCGACCGGCGGTCCAGCCAGTGGGCCGATCAGGCCGGGGATTGTCAGCCAGGCCAGCGCTGAAACGAGTTGGCTCCGTTCTGTCGCGCGCACCAGCACCAGCCGTGCGATCGGCGTCATCATCGAGCCGCCGACGCCCTGCAGGAATCGGCTTCCGACGAACTGCAACAGCGAGCCGGACAGGGCGCACAGAACCGAGCCGACGATAAAGACCAGGATGGCGCCGCGAAACACGCGTTTGGCGCCGAAACGGTCGGCCATCCAGGCGCTGATCGGTATAAAGATCGCCAGCGAGACGAGATAGGCGGTCAGCGCCAGCTTAAGCGCAATCGGGCTCGTACCGATATCGGCGGCAATCGCCGGCAACGACGTCGCAATTACCGTCGAATCCATGTTCTCCATGAACAGGGCGACGGCGAGGATGAGCGGGATGGTGCGGTTCACGAAACTTCGCTAATGAGTCTGCGGCTACTTTGCCGCCTGTTATCATGAAATCACCTTTGGTCCTATGGGTTCGGCTGGACACCGGTGACGCCGGATAAGGTGATTGCATGCGACAAGTTTCAGACGTTCAACAAGATTTGAACCCGCCTGTGTTTGCCCTTTCGCTGAGCTGCCCGACATAATTTGCGGGTTCAAAAACCAGGAAGGATCGACGATGGTTACGGTGGATAGGCGCAGTGCGTTCAAGCTTGGTCTCGCGGGTGCCGCGGGAGTGGCGATGTCACAAGTAAAAACCGGCATGGCTCGTGCTCAGGCAGCAACGTCGGCTGCGGAAAACCCGGGCTTCTACCGGTTCAAGCTCGGCGATTTCGAGGTCATCGGCATTCAGGACGGGCTCCGGGTTGCCGATGGTCCACACCCCACGTTTGGCGCCGACCAGGATGCTGCAGCGGTCGCCGCACTGCTCGAAGCCAATATGCTGCCGTCCGACAAGTTCGCCAACGGGTTCACTCCCGTTTTGATCAAGGCGGGCGATGACCTCGTGCTGTTCGACACTGGTTTCGGCGCCGCCGGCCAGGGCAATGGTCTTGGTAAACTCAAAAGCCGCATGCAGGCCGCAGGCTTCAAACCCGAGGACGTCAGCATTGTCGTCATCACCCACATGCATGGCGACCATATCGGTGGCCTGATGGAGAACGGCACACCGGTTTTCGCCAATGCCCGCTATATCATGGGGCAGACCGAATATGATTTCTGGACCGCCCCGGATCGCATGTCGGGAGCGACCGAAGGCAATGCCAAAGCGGTAGCGGCCAACATCAAGCCGCTCGCAGAGAAAGCCACCTTTATCGGTGACAATGCCAGCATTGTCAGTGGAATCACCGGCATCGCAGCACCTGGACATACGCCGGGCCACATGGTCTTCAACGTCGAATCGGCGGGCAAGCGGCTCGTGCTGACGGCGGACACTGCCAACCACTATGTCGTCTCTCTGCAGAAGCCTGATTGGCAGGTGCGGTTCGACATGGATAAGGAAGCGGCGGCCGCTACGCGCCGCAAGGTCTTCGGCATGATCGCTGCCGACAAGGTGCCCTTCATCGGCTACCACATGCCGTTCCCCTCGGTCGGCTTCGTCGCCGAACGCGATGGCGGCTTTTTCTACACGCCGGCGAGCTACCAGTTCGATATTTGAACCGGCCCAGGCAGGGGCAGAGCGATCGACACGGTGAAGTTCATTTCGTCTTCCGTTGCGAGGCACATTGTCTCGCAAAGGAAGACGAAGGGAGGGCGCTCTGTCGAGAACAAAACCAGTGTGGGTACACAGGTGGAGAAGGATGGATGCGCCGTACTGCTTAGCGTCCAAAGCCGCCGACGCCTTCATCCCGGGTGCTCGCCAGCGACGAGTGCAACGAGCACGGCTGGGTCAAAACCTGAAGTTTCTGTGCCACACCGCGCTTTTCATCGGGCATCAGACGTGTTACCAGCCAGCGCCAATCCTGAAAGGGAAAAGAAGAGTCGGCGCTGTGACCCAAGTGCAGCGCCCTTTTTGCATTTCGAGGCTGGCCATGGCGAAAATCATTGAAACTGTAACCGGCGCCTTGGCGCTCACCTTCGACGACGTGCTCTTGCAGCCCGGTCATTCCGAAGTGATGCCTGGCGAAGTCGACATCCGAACCCGCATCGCGGGCGACATCGAACTCAACGTGCCGATCATCTCGGCTGCCATGGACACCGTTACCGAGGCACGGCTTGCCATTGCGATGGCCCAGGCCGGCGGCATCGGTGTCATCCACCGCAACTTCACCCCCGCCGAGCAGGCCGAGCAGGTCCGCCAGGTCAAGAAGTTCGAATCGGGCATGGTCGTCAATCCGGTCACCATCGGACCCGAGGCGACACTGGCCGATGCGCATGCCCTGATGCGCTCGCATGGCATATCGGGCATTCCGGTCGTCGAGAACGGTGGCAAAGGCGGACAGCGCAACGGCAAGCTGGTTGGCATCCTGACCAACCGCGACGTGCGCTTCGCCTCCGATCCGTCCCAGAAGGTCTACGAACTGATGACCAGGGAAAACCTGATCACGGTCAAGGAAAACGTCGATCAGAACGAGGCCAAGCGCCTTCTGCACAAGCATCGCATCGAAAAGCTGTTGGTGGTCGACAATGCCGGCAACTGCGTCGGGCTGATTACCGTCAAGGACATGGAGAAGTCGCAGCTCAACCCCAACGCCGCCAAGGACGCGCAGGGACGGTTGCGGGCCGCGGCCGCTACCAGCGTCGGCGATGACGGGTTCGAGCGTGCAGAACGCCTGATCGATGCCGGCGTCGATCTTTTGGTCATCGACACCGCTCATGGCCACTCGCAGCGGGTGCTCGACGCGGTTACCCGTGCCAAGAAGCTGTCCAACTCGCTGCGCATCATGGCCGGCAACGTCGCCACCGCCGCAGGCGCCCAAGCGCTGATCGACGCAGGTGCGGATGCTATCAAGGTCGGCATCGGTCCTGGCTCGATCTGCACCACGCGCATCGTCGCCGGTGTCGGCGTGCCGCAGCTTTCGGCCATCATGTCGGCGGTGGAAACGGCGCAGAAATCCGATGTCACCGTCATCGCCGATGGCGGCATCAAATATTCCGGCGATCTGGCCAAGGCGCTCGCCGCCGGCGCGGGTGCGGCGATGATCGGCTCGCTGCTTGCCGGCACCGAGGAGAGCCCCGGCGAGGTCTATCTGCATCAGGGCCGCTCGTTCAAAGCCTATCGCGGCATGGGCTCGGTGGGCGCCATGGCGCGGGGTTCGGCCGACCGCTACTTCCAGGCGGAGGTGCGCGACACGCTCAAGCTCGTGCCCGAGGGCATCGAAGGCCAGGTGCCCTACAAGGGACCGGTTTCGGGTGTGCTGCACCAGCTTGCCGGTGGTCTAAAGGCCGCGATGGGCTATGTCGGCGGCCGCGATCTTGCCGATTTCCGCGACCGCGCCACTTTCGTGCGCATCTCCAATGCCGGTCTGCGCGAAAGCCACGCCCACGACGTGACGATCACACGTGAAAGCCCTAATTATCCCGGTGGCATGTAAGCCGCTTCAGAACCGCTGCCGTTGGCGGCCAACCAGCTCGTTCTGTTTAGGATTTGGGAAGCGATGGGTGGTAAACCCTGTGCAGCGGCACAGGGTGCCGTGCCGGCAAATGCCGGTTTCGGATGAGTAGCAGATGAGCATCGCGCGTTCGCACAGCCTCGACAAAAGCAAACCGGCATGATTGCGCGGCTTTGGCGCCATGCCGGTCCTTTGACAATGGCGACTTTGGCGGTCCTGGCGATCATGGTCCTGTTGGAATTCTTCTATTTCCGGTCGTTGAGCGGCGGTCTTGCATCGCTTGCATGGCGTCCCTTCGGCTTCGCGCCACAGCAAGGCATCGAATGGCTCACCGCCCTTGGCCCGCGTGGCGCGGAAGCCATTCTCGTATGGCACTACCTCAGCATCGATCTGTTGTTTCCGGCTCTCTTGTCGCTGACGCTGATCAGCCTTCTGCTGCACGCTGCCCATGACGTCGCAGCCTTCAAGGCGATATCGCCGAACCGCCGCGCCACCGTGGCCCTTACACTGGTTCTTCCCTATACGGTTGCCAACTACGCCCAGAACGCGGCTGTCGTCCGCGTGCTGTCCGATCCGCTCAGCGCCAATGCCGATACGCTGGCTTTGGCGTCGACGCTAGGGATGCTCAAATACGCGCTGCTGGCCGTGCCCTTGCTGGTGTTGGGCTGCCTTTTCGCAGCACGACGGACGAAGCGTTGAAATCCGCAAACACGTCGTCCGCGTATGAGCAGTTGGCTGCACACAGGAGAGGGCGCTTGAATCAGACTGCGATCTTTTGGCCGGTCATCGCACAGGCCATTCTCACCTTCATCGCCTACGGCGTGATGTATTCAAGACGCATGCAGGCTGTGAAATCCGGAACGGCTGATGTGCGGGCGTTCAAACGCCGAAACGCCGAGCCGGAGGCTAGCGCGACGGCGGCGAACAATATTTTGAACCAGTTCGAGCTGCCAGTGCTGTTCTATGTCGTCTGCCTGTCGCTTTATGTCACGAACGGCGCGTCCTATGTCGCGCTGCTCCTGGCATGGCTGTTCGTAGCATCGCGGTATTTGCATGCATACGTCCACATGACCAGCAACCGCCTGCTTCACCGCCGGCCGACCTTCATGATCGGCTTCGTCGCGGTGGTGATGATGTGGCTGTGGTTCAGCCTTCACCTGCTGGCCGTCGTCTAGGCCTCTTTCTCGGCCTCGAACACGACAAGCTTCTTGCGTTCGAATTTCAGGGCCAATTCTCCCCTCACCAGCCTGATCGCGGGTTCGCCGAACACCGCCCGACGCCAGCCGGAAAGGGCGGGTACATCGGCATCTTCGCCTTCCGCTGCGATACGGTCGATGTCGTCCCCCGAGGCAAGCACCTTGGCCGCGACGCCGTGTTGCTCAGCGATGAGCTTCAAGAACACCTTGAGCAGCTCAGCGGCTGCTCCCGTACCTTCCGGGGATTGGGTGTGCTTGGGCATTTTCGGCAGTGCTTCTCTCGGCAGGTCGAGCGCTGAATTGACGGCAACCAACAAGGCTGTGGCGGTCGACGAGCGTTCCCAACCCTTGGGAATGGTGCGCAGGCGGGCGAGGGCCGCTACGTCGCGCGGGGCCTGCTGCGCGATTTCATAGATGGCATCGTCCTTGAGCACCCGGCCGCGCGGCACGTTGCGCTCGCGCGCTTCGCGTTCGCGCCAGGCTGCTACAGATTGCACCACGGCCAACTCCAGCGGCTTGCGCACCCGCATCTTCAGCCGCTTCCAGGCGTCTTCCGGGCGGGGATCGTAGGTCTCGCGCGCCGTCAGCACCTCCATCTCCTCATTCAGCCAGTGCGCCCGGTCCTCGCGTTCCAGTTCGCCTTTCAGATATTCATAGACGTCGATGAGATGCGTGACGTCTGCCAACGCATAATCGAGCTGCTTGTCCGACAGCGGGCGGTGACGCCAGTCGGTGAAGCGGGACGACTTGTCGATCTGCCCGCCCGTGACCTTCTGTACGATCTGCTCGTAGGACACGCTGTCGCCGAAGCCGCACACCATGGCCGCGACCTGCGTGTCGAAAACCGGGTGGGGGATCAGCCCGCCCAGATGGAAGACGATTTCGATGTCCTGCCTTGCTGCGTGAAATACCTTGGTGACGGCCTCATCAGCCATCAGCCGGAAGAATGGCGCCAGATCCAGGCCAGGCGCCAGCGGATCGACAAGGGCTGTGACCCCGGGGGCCGCCATCTGGATCAGGCAAAGCTCTGGCCAGAAGGTCGTCTCGCGGATGAATTCTGTATCGACCGTGACGAAAGCCGAGCGCTCCAGCGCGGCGACTGTGGTTTCGAGTTCTTCGGTCGTGGTGATTACATGCATCAATCAAATTCGCTTAACAATTGTGGCATCTAGATTTCAGCCGGAGAGGCATTCGTCAAGCGCTGGGTGCACCAGTATCGTTTCCTCGACCGTCGGGGGGCGGCCGCTTGGCCAGTTTTGCAAACCAGGGCGAGGTTCTCAGCAGCGCGGTGAACCGGCTGCGCCGCTCGGCAGGAACCGGTGCACGTGCCGACATGCGCAACACAATGGCTGCGCTGAAAACCAGATAGACGGTGGCTGAGAAGACGAACAGCCATTGCGGCCCAAAGCTCTGCATGGCGAAGGACGCCAGCAGTGGACCCGCGACCGCGCCGAAGGAGTAGAAAAGCATCAGGGCGGCGTTGACCAGGACGAACTCGCCTTTCTGCGCCCGGTCGTTGGCATGCGCGGCCGACAGAGAATAGAGCGGCATGGCGAAGGAGCCGAACAGGAACACAAGAGCGAAATTCATGAACGGATTGCTGCCCGCCACGGTCGCCAGCGCGACGGCCATGACGAATGAACCGACGGTGCTCACCAGCAAAACCTTACGCCGGTCCCAGCGGTCGGAGAGATAGCCGAGCGGATACTGAATGATCGCGCCGCCGATGATGCCGACGCTGACGAAGGTCACGACATCTGTGACCGACATGCCGATCTGTTCGGCATAGACCGGGCTCAGCGAGCGAAAGGCGCTGTTGGTGACGCCGACCGCGACGCAGCCGAAGCAGCCGAGCGGCGAAATCCGCCAGACGCGGGCGAGGTCGAGCTTCACCTCCGCCGGTGGTGTCGGGTTTGACCGGTCGCCGAGCGAAACCGGCACCAGCGACAGTGTGATCATGATTGACATGATCGCAAAGATAGCGAACCCGTCCGCGCCGAAGACGGGAATCAGGAATTGCGCGCCGGTGACCGAGCCGATGTCGATAATGCGATAGAGCGCCAGAACCTGAGCGCGATCCTTGTTGTTGACCCCCGAATTGAGCCAGCTTTCCATAATGGTGAAAAGCCCGGCAAAGCAGATGCCGCTGACAAAACGCAGCACCGACCAGCTCCATGGATCGATCATCAGCACCAGAAGCAATGTCGCGGCGGATGCTATGGCGGCGAGCGTGGCGAAGGAGCGGACATGGCCGACCGCCTTCATCATCCGCGTGATCGTCAGGCAGCCCAGGAGGAAGCCGAGGAAATAGGCGGTGCCGGTCAGCCCGATGAGCGAGGGCGAGAATCCCTCCTGCGCGCCGCGCAGCGCGATCAGCGTTCCCTGCAGGCCATTGCCGCCGAGCAGGATGCCGGCTGCGATGAGGAGGGGAATCAGCGGCTTGAGCGATGACATGGGGCACTTATGCTATGGCCGATGCATCTTCATGAACGATCGGCGCACTCCGCACCAGCGGCAATTGCCCGCGCGATTGGGCCACGGGGGTGGCTTCGCCTTGACAAAGCCGTGCTCCCATGCGCTTTTCCCGCCGAAAATCGGGGCTGCTGCCGGCAAAGTGTCGGGGCTCCGCCCACCAGTCCAGACCGGAATTCTGCCATGCACCGTTACCGCAGCCACAACTGCGCCCAGTTGAGAAAATCCGACGTTGGGTCGGCCGTCCGCCTTTCGGGTTGGGTCCACCGCGTCCGAGATCATGGCGGCTTGCTGTTCGTCGATCTGCGTGACCACTACGGCATGACCCAGGTGGTCGTTGACCCGGATTCGCCTGCCTTCAAGCTGGCTGAGACCGTTCGCGGCGAGTGGGTCATTCGCGTTGACGGCCAGGTCAAGGCGCGCTCCGAGGAAACCGTCAACAAGACCATGGCGACCGGCGAAATCGAACTCTATGCCCAGGAGATCGAAGTGCTGGCGGCTGCCAAGGAACTGCCGCTGCCGGTGTTCGGCGAGCCCGATTATCCCGAGGATATCCGGTTGAAGTACCGCTTCCTCGACCTGCGCCGTGAGACGCTGCACAAGAACATCATCACGCGCACGCGCATCATTGCCGATATGCGCGCCCGCATGGCCGATATCGGTTTCCCCGAATATTCGACGCCGATCCTGACCGCGTCCTCGCCGGAGGGCGCGCGCGACTTCCTGGTGCCCAGCCGCATCCACGAAGGCAAGTTCTTCGCCCTGCCACAGGCGCCGCAGCAATACAAGCAGCTGATGATGGTGGCCGGTTTCGACCGCTACTTCCAGATCGCGCCCTGCTTCCGCGACGAAGACCCGCGCGCCGACCGCCTGCCTGGGGAATTCTACCAGCTCGACCTGGAAATGAGCTTCGTCACCCAGGAAGACGTCTGGGAGACGATGGAGCCCGTGCTGCGCGGCGTGTTCGAAAAGTTCGCCGAGGGCAAGCCGGTGACGCAGAACTTCCCGCGCATTGCCTATGACGAGGCAATCCGCAAATACGGCTCCGACAAGCCTGATCTGCGCAACCCGATCGTTATGGAAGCGGTGACCGAGCATTTCGCCGGCTCCGGCTTCAAGGTCTTTGCCGGCATGATCGCTGCCAACCCGAAGGTCGAAATCTGGGCCATTCCCGCCAGGACCGGCGGCAGCCGCGCCTTCTGCGACCGCATGAATGCTTGGGCACAGCAGCAAGGCCAGCCCGGCCTCGGCTACATCTTCTGGCGCAGGGAAGGCGAGACGCTGGAGGGCGCTGGCCCGCTCGCCAAGAATATCGGACCGGAGCGCACCGACGCGATCCGCAACCAACTCGGGCTTGACGATGGCGATGCCTGCTTCTTCGTCGCCGGCGATCCCGCGAAGTTCTACAAGTTCGCCGGCGAAGCCCGCACCCGCGCAGGCGAGGAACTGAACCTCGTCGACCGTGATCGGTTCGAGCTGTGCTGGATCGTCGATTTCCCGTTCTTCGAGTGGAATGAAGACGAGAAGAAGATCGACTTCGCCCACAATCCGTTCTCGATGCCGCAAGGCGGGCTGGAGGCGCTGGAGGGCCAGGATCCTCTTACCATCAAGGCGTATCAATACGACATGGTCTGCAACGGCTACGAGATCGCGTCCGGCTCCATCCGTAACCAGTCGCCGGACCTGATGGTCAAGGCGTTCGAGAAGGTCGGCCTGACGCAGGCTGACGTCGAAGAGCGCTTCGGCGGGCTCTACCGTGCCTTCCAGTATGGCGCGCCGCCGCATGGCGGCATGGCCGCCGGCGTCGACCGTGTGGTCATGCTGTTGACCGGCGCGAAGAACCTGCGCGAGATCACGCTGTTCCCGATGAACCAGCAGGCGCAGGATTTGCTGATGAACGCGCCATCGCCTGCGACGCCGCAGCAATTGCGCGAACTGGCCATCCGCGTCGTGCCGTCCAAGAAAGACGCCTGATCGAAGCCTGTGCGGCGGGGTGAAAACCCTGCCGCATCGCCTTGTTTCGATTCGACCTGTCAAACAGTTTACCTGCCTGTCTTGCCTTGGAGCCTATAGAGGCTACGATGCCGCCGCCCGAGCATGGGCGGGGCAACGGCTTGCGGCATGCGCGTCTCTTATCTTTACAGCGAAGATTATGCCCGGCTGACCGGCGGCTGGGTCTATAACAGCCGCTTGGCGGCGGAACTGGCGAAGCAGGTTTCAGGCTTTTCCGAGCTGTCGGTGCCCATCGCCTTTCCGCGCATCGAAGACGACGACAGGGCTCGCCTCGCAAAGGCGTTCGCTGATTTTCCGGACGATGCGGTTCTGCTGAGCGATCATCTGCATATCGCCGATCTGGAGCCGATGTTGCGAAAAAGGCGCTTCCGTGTCGTCTCCATCTTCCACCATTCGCAAGCCATCGAGGACGAAGCCAATGGCATTTCCGTCGACCGGGATCCGGAACGGCGGGGGCTTGAGCTCTGCGATGTCGTCATCGTGACATCGGAGGCGACCAAGGACTATCTGATGCGCCACTACAGAGTGCCGTCGGAGCGTGTGCTGGTGGCGATCCCGGGCAACGACGCCGCAACGCGGTCTGCGGCGTATAGTATTACCACTCCGCGCACGATCTTGTCGGTCGGCGCGGTGATCCCGAGAAAGCGCTATGATTATCTCATCGAAGCGGCGCGGCAACTCAAACAGCGCGACTGGCAATGGCTGATCGTCGGCGACCTCGAACGGCATCCCGATTATGTGGAGGCCTTGAGAAAGCAGATCGGCGATGCGGGGTTGGGCGAAGCCATTCGCCTGATCGGAGCGGTGCTTGATTCCGATCTTGCGCGTATCTGGAGCACCGCTTCGCTATTCGTCGCCGCCTCGCATTATGAAGGCTACGGCATGGCCGTGGCGGAAGCACTGTGCCACGGCGTTCCTGTGGTGACCACGTCGTCCGGCGCCGTAGTGACGTGGGCGCATGAAGGTGTGGTGTTCGCACCCGTCGAGGATGCCTTGGCGTTTGCCGCCGATATCGACGCCCTGTTGGCTGAACCTGCTGGGCTCACCGAACTGGCCGATGCGGCCTGGATCTTTGGCAGCGCCTTGCCGGATTGGCAACAGACCTTCCGGGATATGGCAGGGCGGATGGAGCACGCTTTGATGCCGAGAAGTTTGAGCCAAAGCGCATAAGTTGTGAAAAAGGCTCGATAAAAAAACCCGGTGCGAAATGGCACCGGGTTTTTGCATGCTTAGAACTGAGTGGCTATTCGGCAGCCTGGTTTGCCATCACCGAGACTGCGAGCGTCTTGGTGAGTTCGACCGGATTGGACATCGCATTTGCCGCGATCATCGCGAAGGGCACCGGCGATGCCGGCTTGGCTGCGATTTCCAGCGACTGCGGGTCGTCCAGATAGGTGTTCACCGCCGCGGAAAGCTGCTTGGCGAGTTCAGGGTTCTGTAGCTGGCCGCTCAGGAAGGGCAGTATGGCCTTAGCCTGGTTGGCAATGTCTTCAGGCTTCGCGCCCTGCTGCTTGGCGACGTAATCGAGAACCTTGCCGGTGAGCGAGTCATCGTCGAAGCGGATTGTGGCGCCGGCCAAGGTCAGCTGCTGCATCAGGCCCAGCATGGCCATGCTCTGGGCGTTGGTGTCCGCACCCTTCGGCTGATCGGCCATTTTCTTCTGCAACTCCTGCACTGACTTGAGGAAGTCGAGCGTGTAGCCGCCGACATCGAACGTCATGCCGAGCGTGCCGGCATTGTTGACAGTGACATCATACTGCGACAACTGCATGCGCCCGTCCGAAGGCTGCCAGGAGCCTTCCGCCTCGAAGAAACCGTCGATGGTCTTGTAGCCGAGTTCATCGATGATGCGCTTGGCGTTCGGATCGGTCACAAGCGACAGGTCGCCGGTGAATTTTTCGACGTTGGCACTGAAGTCCATGGTGGCGCCGGCGGTCGGCGGGGTCAATTCGACATGCATTTGGTTGAGTGCGAAGGCCTGCTTGCCGTCGACCTTGACCGAGAAAGTGTCGACATCGAGTGTTTCGTAAAGCATCACGCTTTCGAGCGGATCGGTCGCGGCGGCGCCCGGCAGCACAAGTCCGCCGATCTCGACGGGGCTGGACGTGATGGTCGAGCCCTTTTCGGTGATTTCGTAGGGATCTGTGGTTACCTTATCGATGTGGTAGCCGCCATTGTCGGTTTCCGTCACGCCGGTCAGCGTCAGCTTGCCGAGTGGCAAGGCCTTTGGTGCATCAGGGCCCTGAACGGTCAGCTTGGCGCCTTGCAGCACGGTTTGGGAGGCGTCACCGGTCACGCTGTCCCAGGAAAGGTCCATGCTCTGCGTCTTCAGCACAGCCTGCAGTCGGTCGGCAATGGCGGACGCGTCCTGCGCCAAGGCGGAGTTCAAAGGCACGGCAAACAGGAAGGTCGAAAGCGTCAGTTTACCCACGGTCGAACGATGGAGCATTGTGTCTTTCCCTAAGAGTTTGATTCTTTAGCGCTGCAACACGTCCTGCAGGAACTGGACCGCATCAAGGCATCTCGCCGATTTTGCGCGCAATCGGCGAGAAAAGGCAAATCCAACGTAAGGCACAGTTCCAATTCCGTAAATCATACACTGTTGATTTTCGCCGCGGTGTTGCCGCCGCTTGCAGCGAATCATCCGCTCCGCTAACCGGAACCCATGGCAAAAAGGGTTTTGCCGCCCGAAGACGGTGGCGGCGATCATATTGAACCGGTCGATCTGAAGGCAGCGCTGGAAGAGCGCTATCTCGCCTATGCGCTGTCAACCATCATGCACCGCGCGCTTCCGGACGTTCGCGATGGGCTCAAGCCGGTGCATCGCCGCATCATGCACGGCATGCGCTTGCTGCGGCTGAATCCCGACCAGGGTTTTGCCAAATGCGCCCGTATCGTTGGCGAGGTGATGGGCAAGTTCCACCCGCATGGCGACCAGTCGATCTACGACG
This sequence comes from Tianweitania sp. UT-5YL-CI-8, assembly GCF_030010215.1. Lineage (GTDB taxonomy): Bacteria > Pseudomonadota > Alphaproteobacteria > Rhizobiales > Rhizobiaceae > Oryzicola. The sequence goes on along the minus strand of NZ_JASCRR010000008.1, from coordinate 152,693 downwards.
CATTGGTGCGCCTGGCGCAGGATTTTTCCGTTCGCTATCCGCTTGTCGACGGGCAGGGCAATTTCGGCAATATCGACGGCGATAACGCGGCTGCCATGCGCTATACCGAAGCGCGCATGACCGAGGTTGCGACGGCGCTGCTGGAAGGCATCACCGAGGACGCGGTCGATTTCCGTCCGACTTATAATGAGGAAGACGAAGAGCCCGTCGTCCTTCCGGGCGCATTCCCCAATCTGCTCGCCAACGGATCATCCGGCATCGCGGTCGGGATGGCCACGTCGATTCCGCCGCATAACGCAGCCGAACTCTGCTCGGCGGCGCTGTATCTCATCGACCGGTCCTATGCTTCGGTCGAGGAATTGATGACCTCTCCGGCTGAGTGGGAGAAGATCAAGGACGATCCGGTCGCCCGGCTCGAATGCAAGGTTCGCGGGCCTGACTTCCCGACCGGCGGCACCATGGTCGATAGTTGGGCTTCGGTGGTCAACGCCTATGAGACCGGCCGCGGCGGGTTCAGGGTTCGCGCCAAATGGGCTCAGGAAGACCAGGGCAGGGGCACCTGGAATATCGTCGTCACGGAAATTCCCTATGGCGTGCAGAAAGCCAGGCTGATCGAGAAGATCGCCGAGCTTTTGATGGCGCGACGGCTGCCGCTGCTCGAAGACATCCGCGACGAGAGCGCCGAGGACATACGCGTCGTTCTGGTGCCGAAGAGCCGTGCGGTTGATCCCGGCCTGATGATGGAATCGCTGTTCAAGCTGACCGAGCTCGAAACGCGCTTTCCCCTCAACATGAACGTGCTGTCGCGCGGCAAGATACCGAACGTGCTGTCGCTGAAGTCTGTGCTGCAGGAGTGGCTCGACCACCGGCGCGAGGTTCTGGTGCGGCGTTCCAGGCACCGTCTGGCCGACATCGAGCGGCGGCTGGAAGTGCTTGCCGGCTACCTCATCGCTTATCTCAACATAGACGAGGTCATCCGCATCATCCGCGAGGAGGATGAGCCCAAGCAGGTGATGATCGCCAGATGGGACCTGACGGATGTCCAGGCCGAGGCAATCCTCAACCTGCGCCTGCGCCAGTTGCGTAAGCTGGAAGAATTCGAAATCCGCAAGGAATTCGAGGCGCTGACCGCGGAGAAGAAGCAGATTGAGGATCTGCTGGCCTCCGACGTCAAGCAGTGGAGCACAATCCGCTGGCAGGTCAGCGAGACGCGCAAGAAATTCGCCCTCAACACCGAGCTCGGTGCGCGCCGCACCCAGTTCGCGGACGCCCCGGATCACGATGTCGCCGACATTCATCAGGCGATGATCGAGAAGGAACCCGTCACCGTCGTCGTCTCGGAAAAGGGTTGGCTGCGGGCTCTGAAGGGGCATCTGAACGACCTGTCGCTGCTGACCTTCAAGGAGGGCGACAGCCTGAAGCTGGCCTTCCATGCCCAGACGACAGACAAGATCCTGGTCTTCACAACGGGCGGAAAGTTCTACACGATCGGTGCCGACCGCCTGCCGGGCGGGCGCGGCCATGGCGAGCCAATCCGCATCATCGTCGACATGGAGAACGACCAGGACATTGTCACCGCCTTCGTCTACGAGCCCAAGCGCAAGCTTCTGGTGGCGTCGCATGAAGGCAGCGGCTTCATCGTCTCCGAGGACGAGGTCGTCGCCAACACCCGCAAGGGCAAGCAGGTGATGAACGTCAAGTCGCCGGACGAAGCGCAAATTTGTATGCCGGCAAACGGCGACCACGTCGCCATCATCGGCGACAACCGCAAGATGCTGGTCTTCCCGATTTCGGAAATCCCGGAAATGGCGCGCGGCAAGGGTGTCCGCCTGCAGCGCTATAAGGACGGCGGGGTACTCGATCTCAAGATCTTCGCCATCGACCAAGGCCTTTCCTGGTCCGATTCGTCCAACCGAAAGTTCACGCGCATGCGCGGCGAACTGACCGAATGGCTCGGCAATCGTGCGGGCGCCGGCAGGATGGTTCCGAAGGGTTTCCCGCGCACCGGCAAGTTCGGCTGAGTGGACAGCCGAACTTATTTTCGATTTCTCTGCGCGGATAGAGCTTTTGACATGATTTGCCCTTAAGCTCTCCTTCGAGCGGGAATTGTGGGGGCGTATCCGATCTCCCATATGGGGTTGATGGAGCGTATGATCCTTTGAGCATATCCGATCCGAGCAGGCAAAACCGGGAGCCGCGCTTCTTCGGCTCCATGTCCGCCAAGCGCGCGCCGCTTGTGTCGCCGGTGTCGGCTGCACGGTGGCTGCTGGTTCTGATCGTCGCCGCGGGCATTTACTTCTTCCACGGTTTTCTGGTCCCTGTGTTGGCCGCCGTCGTTATCGCTTTTGCCAGTTGGCCGCTGTATCGGCGGCTGCTCGTGGCGGTCGACGGCAGCCGCACTGTGGCGGCGACCCTGGCAATCCTGTTCATCGTCGCTTTTCTCGTGGTTCCCATCGCTTTCGCGTCGACCTATGCGGTCAACGAGGTGCGCGAATGGTTTTCATGGGCGGTGCAGACTAACCGCAATGGCGCGCCGACACCGGAATGGATGCTCAACCTGCCCGGCGTGGGCGACTGGCTCAACGAGCAGTGGGCGCGCTATATCGGCCACCCCGGAGCTATCGGCGAATTGTTCCAGCTTCTCAGCGGCGCCAATATCGGCAGCATCTATCGCGGGGTGCTCGCCGCCGGAGGCAGCGCCTTCGGCTATCTGCTGACGCTGCTGTTCATGCTGATCGCGTTGTTCTTCACATACCGCGACGGCGAAAATTTTGTCGCCCAGATCGACCGGCTGGGTGAGCGCATCCTGCCGATGCGGTGGGAACGGATCTCCCGCATCGTGCCGGCCACGATCAGTTCGACCGTCATCGGCATGACCCTGATTGCGATTGGCGAGGGCGTCGTTCTGGGCGTCGCCTACTGGATTGCCGGCGTGCCGTCACCGATCACGCTGGGCGTGCTGACCGGTATTATGGCGCTGATTCCCGGTGGTGCGCCGTTGTCGTTCACGCTTGTCTCGATCTACCTCGTTGCCAGCGGATCGCTGGTTGCAGGCATCGCTCTGTTTGCCTGGGGCAGCATCGAACTGTTCATCGTCGACAAGACGCTGCGGCCAAAACTGGTCGGCGGTCCCATCAAGCTGCCTTTCCTGCCGACCTTCTTCGGTCTCATAGGTGGCGTGAAGACGATGGGTTTCCTGGGGCTGTTCATCGGCCCGGTGCTGATGGCTTTGCTGGTGTCGATCTGGCGTGAGTGGGTGCGCGAGGTGGAGGCCAGCGACGAAGAGGCGCTGACTGCGGCAACTTTGGCAGCGGAAGAGAATGAAGTGGCCGTCGTCGAATTGGCACAGGATATCGAGTCTGACTTGCCGCCACCGCCGCGCGTGAAGTCTCACACGGCCTGATTGGCGCCGCGCGGCATGCGCCGCCGGTTTCGCGATATCTGCCAAAGTGTGTGGATCACCAGCGTGAAAATCAGGATCGCGCCGCCGATCAGGCTGTTGCGCGATGGCTGCTCGGCGAAGATCATCCAGACCCAGACCGGCGCCAGTACCGTCTCCAGGAGATAGAACATCGCCACTTCTGGACCCGAGATATATTTCGGACCGTTGGCGAGGCAGAAGAACGCGATCGGAATCACCACCGCGCCGTTGAACAGGATCCACCATGGCGCTTCGATCCAGACGCCCGCATCAGGCAGCATGACTGCGGCCACCAGAAGCGGCAGAGCCACCGCAATGAGCGCGGCGAAACCCATATCCTTACCGGTCGCCCGACTGACCGTAATTGCCCCGGCGATCAGAAGGGCGGCGGCCAAGGCGAGCATGTCCCCGAACAGATTGCCGGTACCGACCGAGTCGCCGACGATGACGCCGACACCGAGCAGCATGAAAGCCATCGCGATCATCGTGGCACTGCTTGGTCGTTCGCCCAGGAATAGCCAGGAGAGCAGGGCGGCGAACATGGTGTTGAAGGCGAGGATGAAGACCAGATTGGCCGTCGAGGTGTAGAAGACGGCGGTCAGGAATGCTGTGGAGCTTGCGCCGTATAAGGCAGCGACGAGCAGGCCGGACCAGCCAGGCACCAGCGCCGGCACATTGCCGCGAAGCAGCCTCCAGGCGAACCAGACGATGAGCGTGACACAAAGCGTTGCCGCGCTGCGTGCCAGCAGCACGCTCCAATGCTCGCCCGAGGCCAAGCGGATGAGCGGGATGTCGAAAGTCAGCACCAAGCCGCCGAAGCCGGTCAGCAGCAGGCCCTTTGCATGGTTGGATAGAGGTGCGGTCACATCGTTCTCCCTGCCTTGGCAAGGACAACGCGCCTTGAGTCACTCGATCTCGGGCGTGTAACGTTCCCAGCCCTTCGGGCCGAGATGCTCCTGCGGCGTGAATCGCACCTTATAGTTCATCTTCCGCGAACCGTTGACCCAGTAGCCGAGATAGACGTGGGGCAGACCCAGCGCTCTGGCGCGGGCGATATGGTCGAGAATCATGAAAGTGCCGAGCGAACGATCCTCGAATTCGGGATTGTAGAAGGAGTAGACCATCGACAGCCCGTCGGCCATGCGGTCGGTCAGCGCCACGGCGATCAAGTCGCCTTGCCCCCTCCCAGTGAGAAAACTATCAGGTCCGCGACGGCGATATTCGATGAGCTTGGTTTCGACATGGGTGTCCTCGACCATCATGGCGTAGTCAAGAACCGTCATGTCAGACATGCCGCCCTTACGGTGACGGGCGTCAAGATAGCTGCGAAACAGCGAGTATTGCTCGGTCGAGGGCTCCGGCTTGAGCATTGCGCCGACCAGATCGCTGTTGCGCGCCGCAATACGCTTCATGTTGCGCGTCTGGGTAAATTCGTTTGTCAGGATGCGCACCGAAACGCACGCCCTGCAGGTCTCGCAGGCTGGGCGATAGGCGATGTTCTGCGACCGACGAAAGCCCCCCTGCGTGAGCAGGTCGTTCATCTCGGGAGCCTTATCGCCGACCAGATGGGTAAACACCTTCCGCTCGAACTGCCCCTCGAGATAGGGGCAGGGCGACGGGGCTGTCAGAAAGAACTGCGGCGATTGCGTCGGGTGCTGGGTCATCGATCGCCAAGGGACTCCCGTGAATCCCTATAGCTTCCCCTGGAAACGGAAAAATTCAACTGGCTTCTTACACCAAAGCTTCCACGCAGCTTCACTTTTGCGCGCGGAAGCGGGGAAAAAGCCATTAACGGTCGCTTCTGACCACGACGGTGCCGAGCAGCAGGTCATGCAGAGCGCGCTTGCGGTCGGTGAACAGCGTCACCAGAAGCACGAGTGGCGTGAGGAGCGCGTTGGCCGCCCAGAACAGGATCGAGTGCAGCACCGCAAACAGGCCGTCAACGGGGCGACCGTCGAGCCGGGCGAGCCGGATGCCCATCACGCGCATTCCTACCGTGGCCTGGTTCGGCCCGCCCAGCGTGCTCCAGATGTAGCACAGCGCCACAAGCGGGAAGAGGATGCCGAACAGCATCCAGCCGAGACCCAGCGTTATGACGCCCAGCACGAAGACGAAGATTGCAACCGGTATCAGCAGCAGCCCGACGATCAGATAATCGATACAGAAAGCGAAAATGCGCCGCGACCGAACACCGTCATAGCTGCGGATGTCCTCAAGGCTGCTGGTGATGATTTCGCCGTCCAGAACGCGAGCGTTCATTCCGTTTTGATTCCTTTCGGGCGCGGGTTGCCTGGATTGAAGCGCCTCAGAGCGAAAAATGGGTAATCGCGAAGCAAAATCAAGATTTCCCAGCCCCTGATGAAATTTTCATTTCCGCCTCCAGGCAGTTGAGTTGTGTCACATTCAAGCGCTAGTTTGTGCATTGCAGCAAGAAGGGCGATGCAGAATGAGCAGATATGCAATGCTGGTCATCGGGAGCGGGCCTTCGGGACGGCGCGCCGCGGTCCAGGCGGCAAAGCTTGGCAAGTCGGTGCTGGTCGTCGACAAGGGCCGGCGGCTGGGTGGCGTGTCTGTTCACACTGGAACCATTCCGTCAAAAACGCTGCGAGAAACCGTCCTCAATCTATCTGGCTGGCGTGAACGCGGCTTCTACGGGCGCGGCTATCGGGTCAAGCAGGACATCGCCGTCGGAGATCTGATCCAGCGGCTCCAGAAGACGCTCGATCACGAGGTCGAGGTGTTGCAACATCAGTTCATGCGCAACGCCGTCAAGCACCAGCGCGCCGCGGCCAGCTTCCTAAGCGCCAATTCCGTCGCGCTGGTGGCCGACAGCGGCGAGCGCAGCGAGGTCGAGTTCGAACACGCGCTGATTTCGGTTGGCACCAAGCCGCACCGCCCGGCAACCATCCCCTTCGACAGCAAGCGCGTCTTCGACAGCGATGAGATGCTGGAGCTCGAACGCCTGCCACGGACGCTGACCGTGATCGGCGGCGGCGTCATCGGCGTGGAATATGCCACGATCTTTTCGGCTCTCGATGTGCCTGTCACCCTGGTCGAGCCGCGTCAATCCATTCTCGATTTCGTCGACCGCGAAATCATTGACGATTTCATCCACCAGCTTCGCGACAGAGGCATGGTTATGCGGTTCGGCAACGGCGTCAAGGAGGTCTTAAGCAAGCCAGATCATGCCGAGGTCATCCTGGCCAACGGTCGCGTGATCCGGTCGGAGATGGTCCTGTATGCCGCTGGGCGCTCGGGCAATGTCGAGGGGCTCGGACTGGAGGCGATCGGCGTCGAAGCCGATGCGCGCGGCCGCATCAAGGTCGACCCGCACACATTGCAGACCTCGGTTCCGAACATCTATGCCGCCGGCGACATCATCGGCTTTCCCAGCCTGGCATCGACATCGATGGAGCAGGGACGTGTGGCTGCCTGCCACGCCTTCGGCGTTCCCTTGCCTCCGGCGCCCGAGACTTTCCCCTATGGGATTTATGCCGTTCCGGAGATTTCCACGGTGGGCCAATCGGAGGAAGAGGTTCGCGCCAGCGGCGTCGCCTATGAATGCGGTGTGGCCCGGTTCCGCGAAACCTCGCGCGGCCACATCATGGGTGTGGACAGCGGTTTCCTGAAGCTGATCTTCTCGCTTGAAACCAGACGGCTTCTCGGGGCGCATATCGTCGGCGAGGGCGCGACCGAACTGATCCATATCGGCCAGGCGGTGATCAACCTGCACGGCACGGTCGACTTCTTCGTCGAGAACACGTTCAACTATCCGACGCTGGCCGAAGCCTACAAGATTGCCGGTCTGGATGCCTGGAATCGCATGGGCTATGCTGCCTTGCGGGCTGCCGAATAGCGTCAGCCCTTCAACATCTGGGCGACCTCGGGTGCGAAATAGGTGAGGATGCCGTCGCAGCCGGCGCGTTTGAAGGCCAGAAGCGATTCGAGCATCGCCTTTTCGCCGTCGATCCAGCCATTGGCGCTCGCCGCCTTGATCATCGAGTATTCGCCCGAGACCTGGTAGGCGAAGGTCGGGACCCGGAACTCATCCTTCAGCCTGTGGATGATGTCGAGATAGGGCAGGCCGGGCTTGACCATGATCATGTCGGCGCCTTCAGCCAGATCCTGCTCGGTCTCGCGTACTGCCTCGTCCGAATTGGCATGGTCGATGTAGTAGGTCTTCTTGTCGCCCTTGAGCAGGCCGGCTGTGCCCACCGCTTCGCGGTAAGGACCATAGAATGCCGACGCGAACTTGGTCGCATAGGACATGATCGCCACATCCTGGAAGCCGTTGGCGTCGAGGGCATCGCGGATCGCGCCGATTCGGCCATCCATCATGTCGGACGGCGCGATGATGTCGGAGCCCGACGCCGCCTGAAGCACTGCCGCGGCAGTGATTTGCTGTACCGTCTCATCGTTGACAATCACGCCGTCCCGCAGGATGCCGTCATGACCGTGGTTGGTAAACGGGTCGAGCGCTACATCCGTGATGATGCCGATCTCGGGTACGGCTTGCTTGATGGCGCGTGTCGCCTTGTTGATGATGTTGTCGGCGTCAAGAATGTGCGAGCCCGTCTGGTCGCGAAGGTTCAAGTCGACATTGGGAAACGTAGCGATTGCGGGGATGCCCAATTTGGCGGCGCGCTCGGCTTCTTTCACCGCAAAATCCAGCGACATGCGAAACACGCCGGGCATGGCGGCAATTTCCTCGCGGCGGCATTTGCCGTCGACGATGAAGATCGGCCAGATCAGGTCGTCCACAGATAGCCTGTTCTCCTGCACGAGCCGGCGCGACCAGTCGGCTTTGCGCATGCGGCGCAAGCGGCAGCCGCCTGTGATCTCATCGACGCTGCGGCTGGAAAAGGGCTTGCTTGCGGTTATCTTGTTCATCAAAGGACTCCAGATCGCGCGGTTTTTAACACAGCCGGTTTGCCAAGACCAATGCGACCCCTTGTTCCAGCGGCATTGACGGAAAGGGACCGCCCGCTTAGCTGTTTCATCCTGTTCGAGCCTCGGAGGATTCTGTTGACACACGACTTTGGCGGCGGCGAGGAGATCCGTTTCGAACAGCAGGGCCTTGCGGGCATCGTGACCCTGACGCGGCCCAAGGCGCTCAACGCGGTCACCCATAAGATGGTGCGCGCGTTATCCGCTGCTTTGACCGCCTGGGAAACCGATCCGAGCATCTCGGCAGTGCTCATCAAGGCCGAGGGGCGGGCGTTCTCGGCCGGCGGCGACATTCTCGACATTTACCAAGCCGGCAAGGCGGGCGTGCCGCCGGTCGACTTCTTTGCCGATGAATACCGTTTGAATGTCCAGATTTCGCGCTATCGCAAGCCTTATGTGGCTTTAGTCGACGGCATTGTCATGGGCGGGGGCGTCGGTGTGTCGTTCCACGGCTCGCATCGGGTAATGACCGAGAACGCGCAATTCGCCATGCCGGAAGTCGGCATCGGCTTTTTTCCCGATGTCGGCGGCAGCCACATCCTGCCTGAACTGGGCGAAAGCTTCGGCATGTATCTCGGCCTGACCGGCAGTCGCATCCGTTATGGCGACGCGCTGTGGTCGGGGCTGGCGAACTACACCGTGAAGTCGGAATATCTGCTTGGCATCATCGAGCGCGTGTCGGAGACCGGCGATGTCGACCTTGCATTGCGCGAAGCCTTCGCGCCGGCCAGGCGTGAGACCGAAGACGCCAACGTCCATGCCATTGCGCGGCATTTCTCAAAGAATTCGCTGGCCGGCATCGTCGGCAGCCTTCGTGCGGCAGCCGCAACCGATCCGTTCGCTGCCAAGACACTCGAAACCCTGATGCTGAGGTCGCCTACCAGCTTGAACGTCGCCTTCCGCCAGATCACCGCGGGTCTCGGGAAATCCATGGAAGAGTGCATGCGGATGGAGTTCCGCATCCTCAATCGCATGCTCGAGGGCAAGGACTTCTACGAAGGCATTCGTGCAGCCGTGATCGACAAGGATGCAGCGCCAGTGTGGTCGCCGCCGCGTCTCGAAGACATCGATCCAGCGGATATCGATCGCTACTTCCAACCCTTGGGCGACAGGGAACTGGTGCTTTGACCTATGAAACGGCCAGTCTGAGAAGCCTTCGGCCAAGTCTGGCCGAAGCGGGGCTGGGGTGGTTCCTGAGGTTGGTGGCGCTCTACTGCCTGGCGTTCGGCGTACTCTACTGGGTTCGCCTGATCGGTATCTATGGCGGCTCGATGTGGCGCTTCGACCTGATGCCGTTGCATTGGCAGGTCGCCTCGGTCACCTTGGCCGCGCTGTTTCCGTTTGCGGCAAGCGGATTGTGGATGCAAGCTTCGTGGGGGCCGGTCATCTGGTTCGTCTGCGCGGCCACCGAGACGACCATGTATGTGGTCTACTCCAACCTCTATGGCAGAAGGCTTGCCATCGTGCTGGTGCATGGTGCCATAGCGCTGATCTATTGCGCTTTCCGGCTGCTCATCTGGTGGCAGCGCAGACAGGTAGAAAGACGCGCGGAACAGGCCGTTTCGAGGCCTGAAAAGGTTTCCTAAAAATAAAGGTTAATTGTTTGGGTGCGGGTGACGGTTCGTTAATCGTCTTTCGAAACCCATGTTGCGTAAGCTCCCGTTAAGCCTGACTTTTAAGTCGAATTTTATCGGCATTCGATAGGTTCGTGCTCAAGGTGATCAAAACAAAAAGTCACCAGGCGACAAACGAGAGGCAAGAACAATGATCAACTCGCGTCCTGCTGGAAAGCCCGCAACTGTATCCGACGAACGTCGTGACGGTATTCGCTCGCTCTACATGGAATCGCTTCAGCTTGTTGAAAGGCTCCACCGCCGTCTACTTGATGTCATCAAGGATGAGTTCGATCGCAACGGCCGCAGCGACATCAATGCTATCCAGGCACTGTTGCTGTTCAATATCGGCAACGCTGAACTTACAGCGGGCGAACTGCGCTCCCGTGGCTACTATCTTGGCTCCAACGTATCCTACAATCTGAAGAAACTGGTCGAACTCGGCTTCATCAGCCACGAGCGTTCGCGGGTCGACCGCCGCTCAGTCCGCATCAGCCTGACCGACAAGGGACAGGAAGTGGCCGAGGTCGTCGGCGGTCTCTACGAACGCCACATCGGTTCGATCGAGCAGGTCGGCGGCATCAACAGCGAAGAGTTCATGCAGATGAACCGCGCGCTGCAGCGCCTTGATCGCTTCTGGAACGACACCATCGCCTACCGTATGTAATCCTTGGGTTTCGTAGGCGCGGCATCGTCAAACCAATAGATATGACCGACAAGGACCGGTGGCAGAAATGCCCCGGTCCTGTTTTTTTGGCGCGCTGGGACGGGGTGGCCACGCTGCCGCCATATTCAGATGAAAATCCGGTAGTCGGTAGTTCAGGCTTTGCCGTCCGCCAGCGTCCGTATCACACTGAAGTGATGCACGGTGAAAAGACCGTGGTTGGCATTTATTAAGCTTGATGAGAGTAAGTTCGCCGGCATGCTTAACGTTTGCCGAACAGGTGGGAAGGTCGATCGTTCATGAAAACCAGTCGTCGTAATTTTCTGTACGGTGCTACCGCTGTAGGTGCCTCGCTGGTTGCCGGCCGCGCCAGCGCACAGGACGCAATCTCTGAGGTTCTCGGTGCCAAGCGTCGTGGAAACTGGGATGATCAGTTCGATGCACGCGCCTCTCAGGGCGGCAAGGTCGCAACGACGCTGCCGATCTTTTCCCCGCAGACGGTGTCTTTCGTCGAACAGGCGATCAATTCCTATGGCCAGATCGTAGCCCAGGGCGGATGGCCGTCCGTTCCGGACACCAAGAAGCTGCAACTGGGCGTCATCGACCCCGATGTCGCCGCCTTGCGCCGCCGTCTCATGGTTTCGGGTGACCTGTCCTCGCGCGCCGGTGTGTCGAATGCGTTCGACACCTATGTCGATGCCGCTGTGAAGCGCTTTCAGGCACGCCATGGCCTTCCGGCTGACGGTGTTCTCGGCCAGTACAGCTACGCAGCCATGAATGTCAGCGCTCCGGTTCGTCTGGGCCAGCTTCAGACCAACCTCGTCCGTCTGCGCGAAAAGGCAGGCACGCTTGGCAGCCGCTATGTCGTCGTCAACATTCCGGCGGCCCAGATCGAGGCAGTGGAGAACGACCGTGTCGTGCTGCGTCACACCGCGATCGTCGGCAAGATCGATCGCCAGACACCTATCCTGGCGTCCAAGATCAACGAGATCATCGTCAATCCCTATTGGAATGCGCCGGAGTCGATTGTTCGCAAGGACATCATTCCGCTGATGCGCAAGGATCCGGAATATCTGAAGAAGAACGCCATTCGTATTCTTGGGCCGCAGGGCGAGATCGACCCGACGACCATCGACTGGTCGACCGAGGATGCAGCCAAGTTCCGCTTCCGCCAGGATCCGGGCAAGATCAACGCCATGGCTTCGGTCAAGATCAACTTCCCCAACAGCCATGCGACCTACATGCACGATACCCCGTCGCAGGGCCTGTTCAACAAGCTGATGCGATTCGATTCGTCGGGCTGCGTCCGCGTCCAGAACGTGCGCGATCTGGTCACCTGGATCATGCGCGATACCGCAGGCTGGAATCGCCAGCGTTTCGAGCAGACCATCAAGAGCGGTGAGAGCACCCCCGTTGCGATCACCAACCCCGTGCCGGTCTATTTCGAATATGTCTCGGCCTGGTCGACGGGCGACAGTGTCGTCCACTTCCGCGACGACATCTACCATCTCGATGGTGCGCGCGAACTGCAGCTTTCGTCCGCAATCTGATCGCCATACCAAACTTGCGAAAGGCCGTCCTCTGGGCGGCTTTTTGCTTTTGGGCTGTGACGTAAAGCGGCCAACAAATTTCGCGGCGAGGAGCGTGGCAGGCCTGCGGCAAGTGTGTTAATGGCCCGCCTGTATCCGCCCTTCCCTTACGGACACCGAGGAAATCACAATCATGGCATCCGCTTCGAAGACCAAAGACTTCTTTGAAACCCCGCTCGAAGAGATCGATCCGGAGATTTTCGGCTCGATCCGCAACGAACTGGGCCGGCAGCGCCACGAGATCGAACTGATTGCCTCTGAAAACATCGTATCGCGCGCTGTGCTCGAGGCGCAGGGCTCGATCATGACCAACAAATATGCCGAAGGTTATCCGGGTAAGCGCTACTATGGCGGCTGCCAGTATGTCGATGTCGCCGAAACATTAGCCATCGAGCGCGCCAAGCAGCTGTTCGGCTGCAACTTCGCGAACGTGCAGCCCAATTCGGGCAGCCAGATGAACCAGGCGGTTTTCCTGGCGCTGCTGCAGCCGGGCGACACCTTCATGGGCCTGGATCTCAACTCCGGCGGTCACCTGACCCACGGTTCGCCGGTCAATATGTCCGGCAAGTGGTTCAACGTCGTCTCTTATGGCGTTCGCAAGGACGACAATCTTCTTGATATGGAAGAGATCGAAAAGCTCGCCCAGCAGCACAAGCCGAAGCTCATTCTAGCAGGCGGCACTGCCTATTCCCGCGTCTGGGACTGGAAGCGCTTTCGTGAGGTCGCCGACAGCGTCGGCGCCTATCTGATGGTCGACATGGCGCATATCGCAGGGCTTGTGGCCGGTGGCGTGCATCCCTCGCCGATTCCGCATGCGCATGTCGTGACCACGACCACGCACAAATCGCTTCGCGGCCCGCGCGGCGGCATGATCCTCACCAACGATGAGGATATGGCCAAGAAGATGAACTCGGCAGTGTTTCCGGGCCTTCAGGGCGGCCCGCTGATGCATGTCATCGCAGCCAAGGCGGTCGCGTTCGGCGAAGCGCTGAAGCCTGAGTTCAAGGCCTATGCGCAGGACGTCGTCAACAATGCCAAGGCGCTGGCGGAGAGCCTTAAGGACACTGGGCTCGACATCGTTTCCGGCGGCACCGACAACCATCTCATGCTGGTTGACTTGCGTCCCAAGAACGCCACAGGCAAGCGCGCGGAGGCAGCACTTGGCCGCGCCAACATCACCTGCAACAAGAACGGCATTCCGTTCGATCCCGAGAAGCCGTTCGTTACCTCCGGCATCCGCCTAGGCACCCCGGCCGGCACGACGCGCGGCTTCGGCGAAACCGAATTCCGCGAGATCGGCTCGCTGATCGCAGAGGTGCTCGATGGCCTGAAAATTGCCAACTCGGATGAGGGCAATGCAGCGGTCGAGGCCGCGGTGAAGAGCAAGGTCGTCTCGCTGACCGAACGCTTCCCAATGTATTCCTATCTCGCTTGAGCCTGCGCGGGCGGCGCAACAACGCCGCCCGTCAACGCCTTGATACGGCGGGCAGATGGCCAATCACTATCTGGATGTGGCCGGACGCTTTAATCTCGGCGCGTCTTGCTCTAGACCTTGGCTGCCGAGGAATCGCAGCCAGGGATTGTCATGCGTTGCCCATATTGTCAGTCAGAAGACACGCAGGTGAAGGACTCGCGTCCTGCAGAAGACGGCGCGGCCATCCGCCGCCGCCGAATCTGTCCGGTATGCGGAGGCCGTTTCACCACCTTCGAACGCGTGCAATTGCGCGACCTGATCGTCGCCAAGAAGTCGGGCCGCAAGGTGCCATTCGATCGCGACAAACTGGCGCGTTCCATCGAAATCGCCTGCCGCAAGCGCAATGTCGATCCCGAGCGCATCGAACGCGCCGTCAGCGGCATTGTCCGCCAGCTCGAAAGTTCGGGTGAGAGCGAGATTGCTTCGGGCGAGATCGGTCGGCTGGTTATGGATGCGCTCAAGTCGTTGGACGATGTCGCCTATGTCCGCTTCGCTTCCGTCTACCGCAACTTCCGCGAGGCCAAGGATTTCCACGACGTCCTAGGCGAGTTGAAGGGCGAAGAAGAGGGGGCCGAGCGATGATGAGCGGGGCAGTTTCCGATCGCGATGAACTCGACCGGCGCTATATGGCTGCGGCTCTTCGTCTGTCGCGCCGTAATCTGGGGCTGACCTCGACCAACCCGTCCGTCGGAACCTTGATCGTCCGCGATGACGGGTCGGGGCCTTACATCGTTGGGCGCGGCATCACCGCCAGCGGAGGGCGTCCGCATGCCGAGACTGTCGCGCTCGACGAGGCCGGCGAACTGGCGCGCGGAGCAACCGCTTACGTCACACTTGAGCCTTGTGCGCATCATGGCCGTACACCGCCTTGCGCCGAGGCGCTGGTGACGGCGGGCGTTACGCGGGTCGTCGGAGCAGCCAGCGACCCGGACACGCGCGTTTCTGGGAAAGGCTATGCCATTCTGCGTGCGGCAGGACTTGAGGTGACCGAGGGGGTTCTGGCCGAAGAGGCGGCATGCCAGATGGCCGGATATATGAGGCGTTCGGTGAGCAAGTGCCCGGAAGTTATTCTAAAGCTTGCGCTTTCCAGCGATGGAATGATCGGCCGTCGCGGCGAGGGGCAGGTGGCGATCACCGGCGATATTGCGCGGCGCCAGCTCCATATGCTGCGCGCCGAGTGCGACGCGATCCTGGTGGGAATCGGCACCGCATTGGCGGACAATCCGGAACTGACCGTTCGCCTGGCCGGTTTGAAAGGTCGGTCGCCGGCCCGAATCGTTCTCGACGGACAGGCGCGCCTGCCTGAAGCGTCCAAGCTGGTGATGTCCTCCGGCGAGGTGCCGCTCTATGTGGCGGTTCTGCCTGGGGCGGATGCAAAGCGGCGCGAAGCGTTGGAGCGGCTGGGCATCCAAATACTGGCGACTGAGGACTATGAAGGGCGCATGGCGCTTCCCGAGTTGCTTGAGGATCTTGCCGCGCGCGGCATGTCGAGCGTGATCGTCGAGGGCGGCGCGGAGACGGCGAAAGCCTTTATCGAGGAAGGTCTGGTCGACCGCATCTGTCTGTATCGCGGCCCTGAGGAAATCGGCGAGGGCGGCATCGATGCTCCGATCGACGAAAACCGCATTCCAGACGGCTTTCATCTGGTACGCGAAGAGCATTATGGCGAGGACCGCTATATGGAATGGGTGAGGGCGGTCTGATGTTTACAGGCATCGTAAGCGATATCGGTACGGTTGCCTCTGTCAACCCTCTCGACGAGGGTGTGCGGTTGCGTATTCAAACCTCTTACGATCCATCGACGATCGATATCGGTGCGTCGATTGCTTGCGCCGGCGTGTGCCTGACGGTCGTGGCGCTCCCTGAAGCCGGAGCCAATGATCGGTGGTTCGAGGTCGAGGCGTGGGAAGAGGCCCTTCGGCTAACAACTGCTTCGGCTTGGTCCGCGGGACGCCGCATCAATCTGGAACGCGCCCTGAAAGTGGGCGACGAACTTGGCGGGCATATCGTTTCAGGGCACGTCGACGGCATGGCTCGAATCATTTCGCGCGAGATTGAGGGCGAAGCAGTGCGGTTTCGCATCGAAGCGCCTGAGGATCTTGCCCGGTTCGTTGCGCCCAAGGGCTCTATTGCTTTGGATGGCACGTCGTTGACGGTCAACAAGGTGGATGGAAACGTGTTCGATGTCCTTCTCATCCATCATTCGCTGCAAGTCACCACATGGGGCGAGCGCGGAGAGGGCGATGCGCTGAATATGGAGGTCGATACCATGGCGCGCTATGCGGCGCGTTTGATGGAATACGACCCCTCAAGTCAAAAATAAAAGCCCCCGCACGAGGTGTGCGAGGGCTTAAAGGTCAGTACAAAACCATTACGTCGGGTTCACAAGAACGGTCTTGACGATGGTCGTGTCGTTTTCGTCGGTGTCGATCGAAACGCTCTTACCAACAGCTACTTCCGGCGGGATCGCAACGTCAGCTGGAACGGTGAAGCTGGTGCCGTCCTGTAGAGTAATTACGCGAGATTCCGCGTTGTATTCCTTAACAACGCCATTCATTTGAGCAGCGAAAGCGCCGCCTGAGAGGAATGTTACTGCTGCAAGAGCAAGAACAAGTTTCTTCATTTAAAATCTCCCTGAATTCTATCTGTCTTTGGTCGCCTGCTTAGCTTACAGAGCGTACCCAATAATCTTTTCAGGGCGGTTTGGTTTCATTGAAGACGGTCAACCAGCCTCACAAAGTGTTCACACATTGTTGAGCGGGCTACGGCGGAACCGATTTCAATAGGCGTTCTCGGTGTTAAGAAGCCGGACTGGCGTCAGCGCAAGAATTTTCAGGTCGAACCACAGCGACCAGTTCTCGATGTAATAAAGATCGAACTCCGTTCGCATACGGATTTTCTCGTCTGTATCCATCTCGCCGCGCCAGCCATTGATCTGCGCCCAACCGGTGACCCCGGGTTTGACCTTGTGCCTGGCGAAGTAGCCGTCCACCACCTCGGTATAAAGCAGGTTGTGCGACTGCGCCGCGATCGCATGCGGTCTGGGGCCGACAAGCGATAGGCTGCCGAACAGCGCGTTGAAGAACTGCGGTAACTCGTCGATGGAGGTCTTGCGGATAAAGCGCCCGACGCGGGTGACGCGCGGATCGTTCTTGGTCACCGATTTCTTCGCCGTGGGATCAGACAGCTCGGTGTACATCGAACGGAACTTGTAGACCTCTATTACCTCGTTGTTGAAGCCGTGGCGCTTCTGCTTGAAGAGGATCGGTCCCTTGGAATTCAGTTTAATGGCAATCGCCGTAGCCAGCATGACAGGCGAGAAGACGACGATGCCGATGAGGCTGAAAACGATGTCGAAAATGCGCTTGGCGACTGAATCCCAGTCGGTGATCGGCTTGTCGAAGATGTCGAGCATCGCGACCGAGCCGATATAGGAGTAGGAGCGGGGACGAAACTGCAACTGGTTGGAGTGGGCTGACAGGCGGATGTCGACCGGCAGCACCCAGAGCTTCTTGAGCAGTTGCAGCACCCGCCCTTCCGCCGTGAGTGGAAGCGATACGATCAACATGTCGACACGGGCGATGCGGGCGAATTCCACCAGTTCGGAGATGGTTCCGAGTTTCGGATAACCGGCGACGATTGGCGGCGACCGGACATCATCGCGGTCGTCGAAGATGCCGCAGATGCGGATGTCGTTATAGGGCTGCTGCTCCAACTGGCGGATCAGAACTTCGGCGGCTTTGCCACCTCCGACGATGACGGCACGGCGCTCCATCCGGCCGTTGCGCGCCCAGCGTCGCAGCACCGTCGAGACGATCAGCCGCAATATGACGAGCAGAACGAAACCGACCACGAACCATGTGCCGAAAAGCAGTCGGGAGAAGTCGGAGGAGATTTTCATGAAGAAGGCCACCGCCGCCATCAGGGCGAAAGTTCCGGCCCAGCCCAGAAGGATGCGCGTCATCGAGCGTAACGGTCGCATCACCGCCTGGATCTGGTAGCAGTCGAGAATGTCGAGAATGATCACCGCCACGGCCGAAACCACGGCGATGACGATCAGATATTGCCAGACGAGGTAACTGAAAAAGCTGACGTTGAAGGCGTAGAGAGAGATGCCCGAGAAAAACAATACGCCGAATTCGATGAGATGAAGAACACCGCACACCATGACAGGCGACAGCGTATCGGCACGATATTGCGCCGCCACCTGCCGCGCCACCTCGTTGAGATTGCCGCTGTCGCTGTCTTGCTTGATTTCAGCGCTGCGGACGGTCTTCGCCGAGAAGCGGCCCGCCGGATCGATCTCTTTCATAATTGGTCCCGTCGCCTCTTGAGCGTTGCATAACGCAAATCCGCTAAAAAAGCTTGAAATCTCGTCAGCAAACAGGCGCATCCCACCGGAAGCGTGGCTGAAGACGTTTCCGGTGGGAGAGGGGCGGGCTACGCGAAACCTTTAAAACCCGCAGTCATGAACCAGTGCCTCTTCGAACGAGAAAGAGATGCCGACTGGTTGCTGTTCGTGAATCGCGGTGGCGGAAATCGTGCCGTTGCGCCCTAGAATAGGCGTTCGCGAATGTAGATCGTGTCTCCCGGAATGATGGGATCGGAAATCAGCACCCGACCGGTGACGACATTGCCGTTGACCGAGCGAGTGATGTCGGCGTCGACCTGCGAAGCGCGCGGCGTGAAGCCGCCCGCCATGGCGATTGCCTGCTGCACCGTCATGCCCGGGGCAAAAGAATATTGTCCCGCCGCGCCGACTTCGCCCATGACGAACACCGAGCGGTAGCGGTCGACTTCCACCGCCACGTCGGGGTCGCGCAGATAGCCCTCGCGCAGCCTCGCAGCGATAGTGCCTTCGATTTCCTTGGCGGTTTTTCCCCGCGCCGCCACAGCTCCGACCAACGGGAAGGAAATATAGCCTGACTGGTCGACGCTATAGACGTTGGTCAGGCCGTCCTGCTCGAAAACGGTAACGCGAACGCGGTCGCCGGCGTCCAGCCGATAGGGTTCGTCGAGTGCGGCATGAAAGGCTTCCGGGGCGGGGCGGTAGGTCGAGCAGCCTGCCGCCGCGAGCAGCATCACCGCGACAACCGCCTGGCTGAGGTGAGAGAAGCTTTTCATATCTCAACGGCTACCTTTGAATGGTCGCCGGCTGCGAAGCGGCGATATCAGGATCGAGCTCGTTATGACCTTGTTAGGGTTAATGGCCGGTAAAGGGACGCGCGCAAACCGCGAAGAAGCCGGGTTGAAGAAGGATGAAAGGTCCATCATGGGGCGTTTTTAAGCGCTTTAACCACCGAGTTACCATGTTTGTTTACCGTGACGGCTTCCTCCTGCGGAGTAGGGAGCATGTCCACTGTACTGAGCAGCAAACAAAACAGCCCAACAGTCAGCCTCGCGGCGCGCTGGAGACCCATCGTGGCCTTCGTTTTGTTTTGCTGCCTTGCAGCCTATGGCATCGGCACGCAGTTGCCCGACCGCTATCGCGCCGATGCCCGTATCCTGGTCGATGGACGGAACACCGACCGCGACGATGCAGCCTGGGAGCAAAGCATAGCCGGTCAGATCGGCCTCATCCTCTCCAATGAAAGCCTCAAGCGCGCCGCTGACCGTCTAAATCTAGAAAGCCGTAGCGGATTCGGCGGCAGCGAGCCCGGTTGGCTGGACAGCTGGAAAATCCGCTTCGGTCTTTTGCCGGATCCCGGCAGGATGTCGGCGGAAGCACGCACGCTGGCGGCAATACGCGACAGGCTGAAGGTTTTGCGTACCGACGGGCGGCTGATTGCGATACAATTCTCTTCGGAAGACCCTGACCTTGCGGCCGCGGTGCCGAATACGCTGGCCGACGGATTCGAGGCCCTGCGTCAGAATGACGATTCCCTTGCGCGTTTGCCGGACAGCCGGGTTATAAAACGCGCTGCGGTTCCTGCTGAACCCTACTATCCAAGTCTGCTCTGGATCGTCGGTATGACATTCATTCTCTCTCTCCTGATTGCCTGTGTTGTGGTGCTGATTGCCGCTGCGATTTTCAGATACAGAAGGGCATTCCAACCGTCGATGCAGTCAATCTCGTCGATTGGCATGTGGGCGGACACGCCGCGCAACCTGTTTTCCGAGGACGATATCCCGGAGGCCAGCACGGTTGGTGGCATTGAAGAAAGGTCGCATGCTGCTTATGGTGCTGTGCCGCTGGGCATCGATGTCGAAACCGCTGCCGAACGGCTCATCGCCGGTGGCACGGCGCGTGCGGTCTTCCTGTCGCCAGAGGGAGACGACGCGGCTGCAAGTTCGGTGCTGGTTGCGCGGGAAATCGCCGATGCGGGGCTTCGTGTGCTGCTACTCGACCTGACTGCATCGGCCGCTGCATCCGGCTCTATGCTCGACCGGCGCAGCCATCCCGGCATCACCAACCTGCTCGCCGCCGAAGCACAGTTCAGCGAGGTTATCCATGCCGACCAATATTCGACCTGCCACGTCATACCGAAGGGAACCGCAGACCCGGCGCGCGCCATGCGCGCTGCCGACAGTCTGCCCATCATCCTGCACTCTTTGATCACCGCTTACGACATCGTCGTCGTCGAATGTGGACCTGCCGATCCATCGGGCGTCCACAGGGTGGTCGGCGAAAGCACCACGATCCTGGTCAGCCATATCGAGGCTGGCGAGGCGGTGGCGCGCGCGCTCAAGAACATGGCGGCCCATGGCTATACGGACGTCACCTTGGTCCGTCCGGAACGCGCCATGAAAAGGTGGAACGAGGGTCGTTCGGTCGCTTAGACCTTACCGGCGATGGGTCGCCTTGGGTTCCTTCACCATCCATTTGATGATCAGCATGGCCGGCAGGATCCAGACGAGACCGCCGAGCGCGAAATAGATGAAGTGGACGAGAGGGCCGGATTCGGCAAGCTGCGCCACTGCGATCAGCGTTGCCACCATCGAATAGACGATGACCAGCAGGACCAAAAGCACCGTTCCGATCAGCTTCTTCAGGCGCACAGGCATGGTCGTCTCTCCCTTCGGCTTTCGCATAAGCCCTCGGGCCAACCTGCGCAACCGGGCAAGCGGCGCGACGGCGTGTCGCGCGGGCCGAACTTGCCTGTTTCCATCCAATGGTCCACCTATCCGGCGGATTTGAACAGGAGAAGGTCGCCATGGCCTCCGTTGAAGCAGCGCCTCTGGTCGCGCGTGACCGCGAGTTCGCCAACCGGGCGATGATCCGTGGCTGGCTCTATGTCGTGCTCCTCGTCCTGTTCGCTATCGTTCTGGTCGGCGGCGCCACGCGCCTGACGGAGTCCGGGCTTTCGATCACTGAGTGGAAGCCGATCCACGGCATCATTCCGCCGTTGTCGGACGCCGAATGGCAGGAAGAATTCCTGAAGTACCAGCAGATCCCGCAGTATCACATCCTGAACCGGGACATGACGCTGGACGGCTTCAAGACGATCTTCTGGTGGGAGTGGGCGCATCGGGTGCTGGCGCGGGGCGTTGGCTTCATCTTTGCGGTGCCGCTTTTGTATTTCTGGTTCAGCCGGCGCATCGAGCCCGGTCTCGGTCCGAAGCTGGTCGGCATTCTCGCACTCGGCGGTCTGCAGGGCGCAGTCGGCTGGTGGATGGTCGCCTCCGGCCTTGTCGAGCGGACGGAGGTCAGCCAGTACCGTCTCGCCACCCATCTAACCATCGCAGCGCTCATCTTCACCGCCACCATGGTGGTGGCGCGGGGACTGGCGCAGCATCATGCAGCCCCCGCGGATCGAGCCACACAGAAACTCGCCGGCTGGATCGTCATGCTGGTGCTGTTCCAGATATTCCTGGGCGGTCTCGTGGCCGGGCTGGATGCCGGCCTGACCTACAACACTTGGCCGTTGATGGATGGCGCCGTGATTCCCGGCGATATGCTGATCATGCAACCGGTGTGGCACAACTTCTTCGAAAATCCGAAGACGGTGCAGTTCATCCACCGTGGCGGCGCTTATCTGCTCCTCGCGCTGACCTTGTGGCATATGATCGCCACGCGCAGGCGGCTGCCGGGCACCACGCATGGACGGCGTGCGCTGATCCTGTTCCATCTCGTGCTGCTGCAGGCGATCATCGGCATCGTCACGCTGCTGATGCAGGTCGACATCCATTGGGCACTGCTTCACCAAGGCTTTGCGTTAGTGACTTTGGGCTTCGCCGCAGCCCACTGGCGCGCGACCAAGGGCAGCTATCCGTTGCCCACGGAAATCGCCATCAGAAGCTGAGCCGGACCGACTGCATTCAACGCTTCGCGCCAAGCATTAGGTCCATGTTCTGAACGGCTGCACCCGAAGCGCCCTTGCCGAGATTGTCGAGCAGAGCGACGAGATTGGCCTGACCCTTGCCCTCCGTACCAAACACGAACAGCTTCATGCGGTCGGTATCGTTGAGTTCGGTCGGGTCGACTCGTGCCAGTCTGGCGCTATCTGCCGGCGCTACCACCTCGACGATATCCTGGCCGGCATAGTGCTCCACCAGCGCCGCACGCAGATCGTGGAGGGTGGGATTGCCGTTCAGGTCGCTGAGATGCAGCGGCACCTGCACGATCATGCCCTGTGCGAAGCGGCCCACCGATGGGGAGAAGATCGGACGCTTCGCCAACAGGCCGTGCGTCTGCATTTCGCCGACATGCTTGTGGGTGAGCGGCAGGCCGTAAAGGAAATGCGGCGAAGCGATATGCTCCGGGTTCGAGGCATCCTCCATCTGCGCGATCATCTGCTTGCCGCCGCCCGTGTAGCCGGAGACCGCGTTGACGGTGACGGGATAGTCGGACGGCAAAATGCCGGCGGCAACCAACGGCCGGATCAGCCCAATGGCGCCTGTCGGATAACATCCGGGATTGGCGACAAGCCGAGCGTTGGCAATTCGTTCGCGCTGTGCAGCGTCCATCTCCGCGAAGCCATAGGCCCAGTCGGCATGGGTGCGGTGCGCGGTCGAGGTGTCGATGATGCGGGTAGAATTGTCGCCTTCAAGAATGGCGACGGATTCCTTGGAGGCGTCGTCAGGCAGGCAGAGGATCGCGATGTCCGCCTCGTGCAGCAGCTCGGCGCGCTTGTCCTTGTTGCGGCGTTCGGACTCCGGAATGGACAGCACCGCGAGATCGTTGCGAGCAGCGAGGCGCGTGCGGATCTGCAGACCCGTAGTGCCGTGTTCGCCGTCGATAAAGATTTTCGGTTTCATACCATCCATTCCGTAAGTACGTGTTGTTTCAGTATCTTCCGTCCGTTACCGGACTCACGATCTCAAGCCCGATCACGGGCGCGCTGCTCGGCGAGAAGCCCAAGATAGTGCATCGCCACCGTTGATGCTG
Organism: Tianweitania sp. UT-5YL-CI-8; assembly: GCF_030010215.1. Taxonomy (GTDB): domain Bacteria; phylum Pseudomonadota; class Alphaproteobacteria; order Rhizobiales; family Rhizobiaceae; genus Oryzicola. Next base: position 129,657 of record NZ_JASCRR010000008.1, on the reverse strand, counting down.
CGATTGCCGTGATATCGGCATGATCGTAGGCCGGCGCAACCTCTACAACGTCGGCGCCCACCATGTCGATATGGCCCATCTGGCGCAGCACCGACAAGATCTTGGCAGAGGACGGCCCACCGGCGACGGGTGTGCCGGTACCCGGTGCGAAAGCCGGATCGAGGCAGTCTATGTCGAAGGTGACATAGGTCTTCTTGCCGCCGCTCCGTTCTGCAATGGCATAGGCGATGTCGACAGCGCGCAGCTCCTCGACCTCATGGCCATAGAGGATCTTGATGCTGAAATCGTCCGGCGCATGGGTGCGGATGCCGATCTGGATCGAGCGATCGGGGTCGATCAGACCTTCCTTGACAGCGCGGCCGACGAAAGAGCCATGATCGATGCGCTTGCCATCGTCGGGCCATGTGTCCTGGTGGGCGTCGAACTGTACCAGCGCCAACGGACCATGGATCGCCGCATGCGCCTTGAGTACCGGCCATGTCACATAGTGATCGCCCCCGAGCGTCAGCAGGAACGCGCCCGATCTCAGGATTTTCGCCGCCTCGCGCTCGATGATGCCTGGCGTTTTCTGATGGTTGCCGCTGTCGAGCAGGCAGTCTCCATAGTCGATCACCGAGAGTTCGTTGAAAAGGTCGCGCCGGAAGGGATATTGTGGATCGTTGTCGAAAATCGCCGATGCGCGGCGGATCGCCTGCGGGCCGAAACGCGCGCCGGGACGATTGGTCACCGCTGCGTCGAACGGGATGCCCCAAATGGCGACGTCGACGCCTTTCAGGTTTTTCGTATACCGCCGACGCATGAAGGAAAGCGCGCCCGCATAGGTGGGGTCCGTTGCGCGGCCTGTGTTTTTGCTGGCGGTAAAGGCGTGATCGATCGACGATGACGGCATGGGCTATTCCTTCATGCGGTTTTCAGGGCACCGTTATTCGCCATTCGTTTTAAAAATGCGACCGCTTTCTGAAGCCTAGAAAATGAGGAATGTTTAATCGCCCTGTCTTGCAAGTCGGGCGCAGCTTCGATCCCGCGACGGGTGCACTAACAAAAAAAGCGAGCCCGAGAGCCCGCTGTTTTCGATTGTGTGATCTGGAAGCTTAGCGCTTCGAGAACTGGAAGGAACGACGGGCTTTCGCACGACCGTACTTCTTGCGCTCGACGACACGGCTGTCGCGGGTCAGGAAACCACCCTTCTTGAGCACGCCGCGCAGGGTCGGCTCGTAATAGGTCAGCGCCTTGGAGATGCCGTGACGGACCGCACCGGCCTGGCCGGAGAGGCCGCCCCCGGCAACGGTGGCGACGATGTCATACTGGCCGGCGCGGTTTGCCGCGACGATCGGCTGGTTCAGGATCATCTGCAGGACAGGACGCGCGAAATAGGCTGCGTATTCCTTGTCGTTGACGATGATTTTGCCTGTGCCCGGCTTGACCCAAACGCGCGCAATGGCGTTCTTACGCTTGCCGGTGGCATAGGCGCGGCCCGACTTGTCGAGCTTCTGGACGTGGACCGGAGCAGCCGGCTGCGACGACGCAGCGACGGTTCCGAGATCTGCGAGCGAGTTCAGCTCAGCCATGTTACGAAGCCTTCTTGTTCTTGCTGTTCAGTGCGCCGACGTCGAGCGTCTCGGGCTGCTGAGCGACATGCGGATGATCGGTGCCCGCGTAGACGCGGAGATTCTTCATCTGGCGACGGCCGAGCGGACCGCGCGGGATCATGCGCTCGACGGCCTTCTCGAGAACGCGCTCAGGGAAGCGGCCTTCGAGCAGTTGGCGCGCAGTGCGCTCCTTGATGCCGCCGGGGTGACCGGTGTGCCAGTAATAGATCTTGTCGGTGAACTTCTTGCCGGTGAACACGACCTTGTCGGCGTTCACGATGATGACGTTGTCACCGTCGTCGACGTGGGGCGTGAAAGTAGCTTTATGCTTGCCGCGAAGACGGTTGGCGACGATCGTGGCGAGACGGCCGACGACGAGACCCTCGGCGTCGATCAGCACCCACTTCTTCACCACGTCCGCAGGCTTCTGCGAAAAGGTTGCCATGGTTTCTGCTTTCTGTTCGGACCTTCTGGAGAAGGCGTTTCTTGTTGCTTGTATTGGCAGGCCTATGGGCCGAACCAATGAAAAAACAGCGACCTCTGTCGAGATCGCCGCTCTGATGTGGCTTATAGAGAGGGGCTGATGAGGCGTCAAGCTCAGTTGTTCCGCCTAAATCTCAAAAAAATAAGCAAAGACAGTTACTTGTATTTGTGGTATTATTTTACCACAAATACTTTCAGTGGTTTGATTCGATTTCGCGACGGGCCGCGCTCGCCAAGAACGCGGAACGCGTCAAACCACGTTGTCTTGCGGTTTCATCGATAGCCCGCAACATCCCGCGCTCAAATGTGACATTCGCGCGAACGACGGATGCATCGTTCTCGATGAGCGGTATGGATCGCGCTCCACAGGCGATCTCCAATGCGCATCAATATACACATCTTGATCTGGAATCCCACTAACGTCGTTTCGGCGGGATGGAATATGTGCCCGTAGCATGCGCTATCGTTTGGCCCCCGGGACCGGTGACGATATCGCAATCGAAGACCATCAGGCTGCGTCCCAGCTTCAGGATCCGGCAATGCGCATCGATTGGCCCGGCCTCGGCCTTGCGCATGAAGTTGATGTTGAGATTGGTCGTAACGGATAGCGCATCGGGTCCGGCGTGGGAGAGCACGCAGACATAACCGCCGATATCGGCCAGCGTGAACAGGGAAGGGCCGGAGACCGTGCCACCCGGTCGCAAATGGCGTTCATCCGCATTCAGCCGAACCGTGCAACCGCCAGGAAAAACATCGGTCGTGACGTAGGAATCGGACTGGTCATTGAGCTGCGGATAGACTGAGGCGATGAAGGCGGCGATGTCCTTGATTCCCATGACTGGCTTGAGATTGGCCTGCGATGGCATGCGGCATGTCCTCCTCGACCGGCCTGCCTGCCGGTCGTCTCATCGTCGATGTTTTCGTAAACGGCAGACAAGAAGACACATTTGCGGGCTGTCCTTCAAGGCGGTCCATGTTAGTTCTCTCGGAAAAAGCGATCGCCGCGTGTCAGCGCGGATTTGGCAGGAGAACGTTATGGCCGATGTCGTTTCCATCAAGCGCGCCGTGTCGGGCGAGGCTGAGGCAGGACCGATCCTGCGCTGTCTGGAAAACGGTATCCTTCGAATTACCATGGCCGACCCGCCCGCAAATGCGTTGTCTCTGGCGATGATGGAAGCTCTCCAATCCGCATTCGATGCCGCGCGCGACGACAAGGCGGTTCGTGTCATCATACTCGGCGCATCTGGCAAAGTGTTCTGCGCGGGGCACGATCTCAAAGAACTGACTGCCCGCCGTGGCGATGAGGATCGGGGAAGGGCGTTTTTCGAGGCGACGATGCAACGCTGTTCCGAACTGATGCAAACCATCGTCCGCCACCCCAAGCCGGTCATTGCGGCGGTCGACGGGCTTGCGACCGCGGCGGGCCTGCAGCTGGTCGCAAGCTGCGATCTGGCTGTCTGCACGGACCAGTCCGGCTTCTGCACGCCGGGCGTCAACATCGGTCTGTTCTGCTCTACGCCGATGGTGGCTTTGTCGCGCAATGTCTCGCGCAAGCAGGCGATGGAGATGCTGCTGACCGGCGAGACCATCGACGCCTCCACCGCGCGTGAGTTCGGCCTCGTCAACCGCGTCGTCCCACGCGAATATCTGAATCAGATTGTCGGCAAATACGCGCAAACCATTGCTTCCAAATCGCCTTTGACGCTCAAGATCGGCAAGGAGGCGTTTTATCAGCAGGCCGAAATGAACCTGTCAGACGCGTATGACCATACCGCGCGCGTCATGGTCGAGAACATGATGGCCAAAGATGCCGAGGAGGGTATCGGCGCGTTCATCCAGAAGCGGACGCCGGAGTGGACAGGCGAATAACGCCCGGCTGAAATTTCCCAGAGCGCAGAACACTTCAAGGACCGCCGTGAACCACGACAGCTACGACAACGCCTACATCTCAGCCATTCTGAACAGCGTCCGCAGCGTCGCGATCGTGGGCGCTTCCGCTAACGAGGTTCGGCCGAGCTTTTTCGTGACCAAATATCTGATCGACAAGGGCTACGAGGTCTATCCGGTCAATCCGGGCCATGCCGGGAAGGAAATCCTCGGCCGCATGACCTATGCGAAACTGGCCGACATACCCGTCGCCATCGATATGGTCGACATCTTCCGCGCTTCCGAGGCAGTACCCACGATTGTGGAAGAGGCACTCGCTCTCAATCCGCTGCCGAACGTCATCTGGATGCAACTGGGCATCCGCAATGACGCCGCCGCTGCGCTGGCTGAAGCCGCAGGCGCGCAAGTCGTGATGAACCGCTGCCCCAAGATCGAATATGCTCGGCACGCCGGCGAGATCAGCTGGAATGGGGTCAACTCCGGTATGATTTCGTCGAAGAAGCCGATCATGCGCGGTGGCTTCCAGAGTTTTGGCGTGCGCCAGAAATAACGGCTGGAAATTTCATTTCCCTAATTACGGAAACCCATGCCGATTTACGCTTTAAGGCGCAAAATGTAGAACTATTCTACTTTGCAATTGGGCAGGACCCGGCCAAGAATGCCACCGACCGATAACAGATAATTGAGGGAGGAATCCAATGTCCCAACGCGCCCCCGGCTTCAACACTTTGGCGGTTCATGCCGGCGCCAAACCCGATCCGGCAACCGGCGCTCGCGCCACGCCGATCTATCAGACGACATCCTATGTCTTCGATGATGCCGATCACGCCGCTTCGCTGTTCGGACTGAAGGCTTTTGGCAACATCTACACCCGCATCATGAACCCGACCCAGGCGGTGCTCGAAGAGCGTGTGGCCGCGCTTGAAGGTGGCACGGCGGCGCTTGCAACGGCTTCCGGTCACGCTGCCCAGCTTCTGGTCTTCCACAATCTGTTGACGCCCGGCGACAATTTCCTGGCCGCCAAGCGCCTTTATGGCGGCTCGATCAACCAGTTCGGCCATGCCTTCAAGAATTTCGGCTGGGAAGTGCGCTGGGCCGACACCAACGAGCTTTCGACCTGGGAAAGCCAGATCGATGACCGGACGCGCGCGATCTTCGTGGAAAGCCTCGCCAATCCCGGCGGCACTTTCGTCGATCTCGAGAAAATCAGCGAAATCGCCCACAAGCACGGTCTGCCGCTGATCGTCGACAACACGCTGGCGTCGCCATACCTCCTGCGCCCCATCGAGCATGGCGCCGACATCGTCGTTCACTCGCTGACCAAGTTCATCGGCGGTCACGGCAATTCCGTCGGCGGTGTGATCGTCGACGGCGGCACTTTCGACTGGTCGAAATCGGGCAACTATCCGATGCTGTCGCAGCCGCGGCCGGAATATGGCGGCCTTGTTCTGCATGAGACCTTCGGCAATTTCGCCTTCGCCATCGCGGCCCGCGTTCTGGGCCTGCGCGATTTCGGTCCGGCGATCTCACCGTTCAACGCTTTTCTTATCCTGACAGGTCTGGAAACTCTGCCGTTGCGCATGCAGCGCCACAGCGACAATGCGCTTGCGGTCGCCGAGTGGCTCTCCAAGCACCCGAAGGTCGCGTGGGTTTCCTATGCGGGGCTGCCCAGCGATCCAAACCATGCGCTGCAGCAGAAATACGCACCGCTGGGCGCCGGCGCCGTGTTCACCTTCGGGCTGAAGGACGGTTACGAGGCAGGCGTGAAGTTCGTCGAGGCGCTTGAGCTGTTCTCGCACCTTGCCAATGTCGGCGACACCAAGTCGCTGGTCATCCATCCCTCGTCGACCACGCATCGCCAGCTTTCGCCCGAACAGCAGGTCGCGGCCGGCGCGGGGCCGGACGTGGTGCGCCTGTCGGTCGGCATCGAAGATGTGCAGGACATCATCGGCGATCTCGAACAAGCCCTGGCCAAGGCATAGGAGCGCCAGGAGTGTCTTCATTCCTGACCATCGACATATCCGGTGCTGAACCCGAGGAGGGCGCTCCGGCGCCCGACCGGGTGCTCGCCGGCGACCCGAAGTTCCGCACGTGGAATGTCGAAGAGGCCGATGGCGGGGTCTATGCCGGCATATGGGAAGCGACGCCGGGTAAATGGCGTATCGTCTATGATGAATGGGAGTTCTGCCACATCCTTTTCGGCGTCTCGGTCCTCACGGAGGATGGCGGAGAGGCGCGAACGGTGCGCGCGGGCGACAGTTTCGTGTTCAGGCCCGGCTTCAAGGGAAGCTGGGAAGTTCTTGAAACGACTCGCAAGGAGTATGTGATCCGGCTGTGAGCCGGGTCACCACTGCGCCGTCAAGCGCTCCAGCCCGTGAAAGTGGTAGCTATCGCGAAAGCGCGGTTCTTCGGCCAGAGTCAGCTCGGGCAAACGGTCGAACAGCGTTTTCAGCGAAGCCTGCAATTCGATCCGCGCCAGCGGTGCGCCGATGCAGAAATGGATGCCTGCGCCAAAAGACACATTCTTCTGGTCGGGACGGTCGGGCAAGAAACGGTCCGGTTCGGAAAAACTGCCGGGGTCGCGGTTTGCCATGCCAAGCAAGAGGCCGATCTGCTGGCCCGCCTGGACTGTGATCCCGTCCGCAACCTCGGTCTCGCCATAGGCATAGCGCGTGAACATATGCAGCGGCGCGTCGAAGCGCAGGCATTCTTCGACTGTGGCAGCGGTCGCCTCGGGGGACGTGAAGAAGCGGCGCGGGTCACCGCCCTGCGCCAGAATCGAACGAGCGGCGTTTCCGGTCTGATGCACGGTGGCTTCGTGTCCGGCATTCAACAGCAGGATCACCGATGAGATCAGTTCGTCCTCGCTGAGCTTCTCACCATCCTGCTGCGCTGAGATCAGCAGCGAGAGCAGATCGTCGCCGGGATTCCTGCGCCGTTCCGCAACATAACCGCGAAGAAAATTCGCGAAGTCATGCGACGCCCGGTTCGCCGCTTCCTCGGTCTGACGCGTGCGGCCATGCATGTACATCGCCACCATGGTGTTGGACCAGGCCAGCAACTGCGGTCCTATGGAGGTCGGCACGCCGAGCATTTCGGCGATGATGGTGATCGGCAGCGGCGCGGCGTAGGCAGGTATCAGGTCGACGTGCCGGTCTTTTTCAAATCCATCCACCAGTTCGTTGGCGAGGGTCTCGGCCCCGGGCCGCAGCCTTTCCACTTGGCGCGATACGAACGCCCGGTTGACCAGTGTTCGCAGCCTCGTATGTACCGGCGGTTCAAGTTCCAGCATGGAGTTGGCTTCTATGCCGTCGAAGGCGGTTAGGTGGCCGCGGTCGCCGAGATTGCCCTGGCTGTCGGGCGCGCCCTCCGGCTTCTGGCGACCAAGCCTCCGATCGCGCAACAAGCGATTGACGTCGCCATACGAGCCGAAACACCAGAAGCCGTAGTCTTCCCAGAAGAAAGCGGGGCTTTGGCCATGCAGCCACGCATAGGCCTCATAGGGGTTCTGCACGAAACGCGGCTCATGCGGGTCGAGGTGCAGGCAGCGCGTCGCTGGATCGAACTGGAGATAGGGCGGCTGAAGGCTCTCGGTCATGCTTGTTTTCATAACGCGGCTTGTCTCGGAGCGGCTAGGCCATATGTTGGCGAAGAGACGATGGATCGGTTGATCCAGCGTCAAGCTTAAGAGGGGCTATATGAACATCATCGTCGTTGGGGCCGGTATCGCCGGGCTTTCGGCCGCCTGGGCGCTGGTCAAGGCCGGACACTCCGTTTCGATCGTCGAGCAGGGACCGATCCCCAATCCGATGGCAGCATCCGGCGATCACCACCGCATCATCCGCCGCGCCTATGGAGCGGCCACCGGCTACGGCGGTTTGATCACCGAAGCCTACGAGGCCTGGGATGAACTCTGGGCCGATCTCGGCGAAAATCATCTCGATCCGCGCGGCTTCATCTGTATTTCACGCGAAGAGGGCGACGATACGGACGCCTATCGCGATGGGCTCATTGTGGGCGGTTATCCGTTCCAAACAATTGCGCCAGACAAGGCCGTCATTCGCTGGCCGTTTCTGGAGCCAGACAGCTTCCGCTATGTCATCCATTCGGCCGATGGCGGCGCGCTGCATTGCCGCAAGATTGCGTTGGGTCTGTCAGACTGGCTGAAGGCCAACGGCGCAAATGTCTACGAACACACGAAGGTCGAATCGATCGATTCGCGAGAAGGCACTGTTGTTCTGGAAGGCGGCGAGACCATGCGGGCCGACCGGATCGTCGTCACCGCGGGCGCCTGGGTGCTCAAGCTGTTCCCGATGCTGGACGGCGAGTTGAAGACCTATCGCACGGCACTCGCCTATGTGGAGCCGCCTGCCGATCTCAAGGGCGCGTGGGAGAACGCGCCGGTCATCCTCGATGTCGGCGGCAAGACGGACGGCTACATGATTCCGCCATCGGGCGGCGCGGGCATGAAATTCGGCTCCGGCCTGCACAAGGTGCGCACCAGCGATGCCGACTGGAACCGCGAGCCGGTGGGCGGCGAGGGCGAAGCCATCCGCAACCTGTTCTCGCCGCCAATTGCACGAATCGAGGAATACCGCATCACCGAGGTCGTGACCTGCGCCTACACCTTCACAGCTGACGAGACTTTTTTCGCCCATGACGAAGGACGTTGTCTGGTGGTGTCCGCCTGTTCCGGCCACGGCTACAAATTCGGCGCTGCTGTCGGCCGCAGGGTCGCGAAGGCGGTTGGCGACGGCGATGTGGATGACTTGAAAGCCTGGCTCAGGGCCGAGGCGGCATGATCGGCGCGGAAATGTAGGCTTAATGACAGCAGCCGTCACCGCACTCTTGCACAAGCGCGACCACGCATCCTATTTACAGTCGTAACAATCCGAGACCTGATTCTGCCCGACCGGCGCAGAAGTCCCATCATCAAAAAGGGATCATGATGAAGAACCCCGTCGAAACCTACATGAACCTCGTTCCGATGGTGGTCGAGCAGACCAACCGCGGCGAGCGGGCTTATGACATCTTCTCACGTCTCCTGAAGGAACGAATCATCTTCATCACCGGACCGGTGGAAGACGGTATGGCCACGCTCGTCTGTGCGCAGCTTCTGTTCCTCGAGGCGGAAAACTCGAAGAAGGAAATCAGCCTTTACATCAATTCGCCTGGTGGCGTGGTGACCTCCGGTATGGCAATCTACGACACCATGCAGTTCATCAAGCCGGCGGTGTCGACGCTTTGCATCGGCCAGGCAGCCTCGATGGGCTCCCTGCTGCTCTGCGCCGGCCACAAGGACATGCGCTTTGCCACGCCTAACGCACGCATCATGGTTCACCAGCCTTCCGGCGGGTTTTCCGGCCAGGCGTCCGATATCGAGCGCCATGCGCAGGACATCATCAAGCTCAAGCGTCGCCTGAACGAGGTGTATGTGAAGCACACCGGCAAAGCTTATGAAGAGATCGAACGCACGCTTGACCGCGATCATTTCCTGACGGCCGACGAGGCCAAGGATTTCGGCCTGATCGACAAGGTCATCAGTTCGCGCGAAGCGATCGAGGGTGCGATATCGCAGTGAACCCAGGCGCCTCCGCAACCGTTTATCGATATGACGCATTTTTGACGTGCCCTGCGGCATTTCCGTCACAATTTGCTGTTTCCTCGACGGATGCGAGCGCCTACGTTAAGTCAATGTTGAGCTTCGGCGGCTTAGCTCGTGATGAGACGCTGCTGCCTTCGGCTGAGTCCGATGGCGGCAACGAACGGAACGATCATCAGCGCATGTCGCCGACGGGGTTCATCAGGCCAGGCAAGCGGCCCGGCTGAACTGAAAGGACTTGGACATTATGAGCAAGGTCAGCAACGGCGGCGACTCCAAGAACACGCTCTATTGCTCGTTCTGCGGCAAGAGCCAGCACGAGGTCCGCAAACTCATCGCTGGCCCCACCGTCTTCATCTGCGATGAGTGCGTTGAGCTTTGCATGGACATCATCCGCGAGGAAAACAAAACCTCGATGGTGAAGTCGCGCGAGGGTGTTCCGACCCCGCAGGAAATTCTCAAGGTTCTGGACGATTACGTGATCGGCCAGCCCTACGCAAAGCGAGTGCTCTCGGTCGCTGTGCACAATCACTACAAGCGGCTTGCGCATGCGAGCAAGAGCAACGACGTCGAACTGGCGAAGTCGAACATCCTGCTGATCGGCCCGACAGGCTGCGGCAAGACGCTGCTCGCCCAGACGCTCGCCCGCATCATTGACGTTCCCTTCACCATGTCGGATGCGACGACTCTGACGGAAGCAGGCTATGTCGGCGAGGATGTCGAAAACATCATCCTGAAGCTGCTGCAGTCGGCCGACTACAATGTCGAACGCGCTCAGCGCGGCATCGTCTATATTGATGAGATCGACAAGATCAGCCGCAAGTCGGACAACCCCTCCATCACGCGCGACGTGTCGGGCGAGGGCGTCCAGCAGGCGCTTCTGAAGATCATGGAAGGCACTGTCGCTTCCGTGCCGCCGCAAGGGGGCCGCAAGCATCCGCAGCAGGAGTTCCTGCAGGTCGATACGGCCAACATCCTGTTCATCTGCGGCGGTGCCTTCGCAGGTCTCGACCGCATCATCTCCGACCGTGGCCGCAAGACCTCGATCGGTTTTGGCGCCAATGTGGCCTCGCCGGAAGATCGTCGCACCGGCGAACTGTTCCGTCAGGTCGAGCCCGAAGACTTGCTGAAGTTCGGCCTGATCCCGGAATTCGTCGGTCGTCTGCCGATCCTGGCGACACTGGAAGATCTGGATGAGCCTGCGCTGATCCAGATTCTGACAGAGCCGAAGAACGCTTTGGTGAAGCAGTATCAGCGCCTGTTCGAGATGGAAAATGTCGAACTGACGTTCCACGAGAACGCCCTATCGGCGGTGGCTCGCCGCGCCATCGAGCGCAAGACCGGCGCGCGCGGTTTGCGGTCGATCCTGGAATCGATCCTGCTGGACACCATGTTCGAACTGCCGGCGCTGGAAGGCGTGCAGGAAGTGGTCATCTCGGAAGAGGTGGTGTCGGGCAATGCGCGCCCGCTCTATATCTACTCCGAGAGCGAAGAGAAGAAGGGCAACGTCAGCGCCTGACGTTCACCCTGAAGCTTACGACCGACGGCGCCCCTGAGGCGCCGTTTTCGTTGGATGAAACGCCTGTTTATGCAGCGGTTTTGGTTGAAACCCTTGATGTTTACCCGGCGAACCTCCAACTATTCCCTGATGGATCACGATAAGCCTTCCGTGCTCATATGCCGCCTAATGGGGCGGGTAGGCGGATGGCTTCGGGATCGCTAGTATGAGAGTCGCGGCTGGCCAGCGTGCGGTCGCGACATGAAAGGTTCGACAATGGCCAAATTAGCCCGCTCTTCCGTCGACGGCGTTTTTGCGGTCCTTCCGCTGAGAGACATCGTCGTGTTTCCGCACATGATCGTGCCGCTCTTCGTGGGTCGTGAAAAATCGATCAAGGCGCTGGAAGAGGTGATGGGCCAGGAGAAGCAGATTCTCCTCGCCACACAGATCAATGCCGCTGACGACGATCCGGAACCCGATGCGATCTACGACGTCGGTACCCTCGCCAATGTCCTGCAGCTTCTGAAGCTCCCGGACGGGACGGTGAAGGTGCTGGTCGAAGGGACCGCACGCGCCAAGATTGCGTCCTTTACCGAACGCTCCGATTTCCACGAGGCGCAGGCGATTGTGCTTGCCGAGCCTGAGGAAGAAGAAGTCGAGGTCGAGGCTCTTGCACGTTCGGTGGTCTCCGACTTTGAAAACTACGTGAAGCTGAACAAGAAGATTTCGCCTGAGGTGGTTGGCGCCGCCAGCCAGATCGACGATTATTCCAAGCTCGCCGATACGGTTGCTTCGCATCTCGCCATCAAGATCACCGAGAAGCAGGAAATGCTCGGCACGCTGTCCGTCAAGGAGCGGCTCGAGAAGGCAATGGGCTTCATGGAGGCCGAAATCTCCGTTCTGCAGGTGGAAAAGCGCATCCGTAGCCGCGTCAAGCGGCAGATGGAGAAGACCCAACGCGAGTACTACCTCAACGAGCAGATGAAAGCGATCCAGAAGGAGCTCGGCGAGGGCGAGGACGGCCGCGACGAGGCTGCAGAGATCGAAGCGCGCATCAAGAAGACGAAGTTAACGAAGGAGGCCCGCGAAAAGGCGGAAGCTGAACTCAAGAAGCTGCGGACGATGTCGCCCATGTCTGCCGAAGCGACGGTGGTGCGCAACTACCTCGACTGGATACTCTCGATCCCGTGGGCGAAGAACAGCAAGGTCAAGACCGACCTGAACTTCGCCGAGACAGTGCTTGATACCGAGCATTACGGTCTCGACAAGGTCAAGGACCGCATCGTCGAATATCTTGCTGTGCAGAGCCGACAGAAGAAGCTCAAGGGCCCTATCCTGTGCCTTGTCGGCCCTCCCGGCGTCGGCAAGACCTCGCTCGCCAAGTCGATCGCCAAGGCGACCGGCCGTGAGTATATCCGCATGGCGCTTGGCGGCGTACGCGATGAGGCCGAGATTCGCGGCCACCGCCGCACCTATATCGGCTCAATGCCCGGCAAGGTCATCCAGTCGATGAAGAAGGCGAAGAAGTCCAACCCGCTTTTCCTGCTCGACGAGATCGACAAGATGGGCCAGGACTTCCGTGGCGATCCGTCGTCTGCACTGCTGGAGGTGCTCGATCCGGAACAGAACTCGACGTTCATGGACCACTATCTCGAGGTCGAATACGATCTTTCGAGCGTGATGTTCGTGACGACGGCGAATACGCTTAACATCCCTGCGCCCTTGATGGACCGCATGGAGATCATCCGGATCGCTGGATATACCGAGGACGAGAAGGTCGAGATCGCCAAGCGGCACTTGATGCCCAAGGTCATTCGTGATCATGCGCTGCAGCCCAAGGAGTTTTCGATCTCCGAGGATGCCATCCGCATGGTCATCCAGACCTATACCCGCGAAGCGGGTGTGCGTAGCCTGGAGCGCGAACTGATGAAGGTCGGCCGCAAGGTCGTCACCGAAATCCTTCGCTCCGACAAGAGATCGGTCGATGTGACCGAGAAAAACCTGCCGGACTATCTCGGCGTGCCGCGGTTCCGGTACGGTCAGGTCGAAGCCGACGATCAGGTGGGCGTGGTTACGGGACTTGCCTGGACGGAAGTCGGCGGCGAGTTGCTGACGATCGAAGGCGTGATGATGCCCGGCAAGGGCCGCATGACGGTGACAGGCAATCTGAAGGACGTGATGAAGGAATCTATCTCGGCGGCGGCATCTTATGTCCGCTCGAGAGCCATCGATTTCGGCATCGAGCCACCTTTGTTCGACAGGCGCGATATCCACGTTCACGTTCCTGAGGGCGCGACGCCGAAGGATGGCCCGTCGGCCGGCGTGGCAATGGCTACGGCTATCGTCTCCGTGCTTACCGGCATACCGGTGCGGGCGGATGTGGCCATGACTGGCGAGATCACGCTGAGGGGCAGGGTGCTGCCCATCGGCGGACTTAAGGAGAAACTGCTTGCAGCGCTTCGCGGCGGCATCAAGAAGGTGCTGATCCCGGAAGAGAACGCCAAGGATTTGGCTGACATTCCGGACAATGTGAAGAGCGGCATGGAGATCATCCCAGTCAGCCGTGTCGGCGAGGTGCTTCGGCACGCCTTGGTTCGCATGCCCGAGCCGATCGAATGGGTCGAGCCTGCGCCGGTTCCTGCGACTGCTGCCGACGCCAACGAGGATGCTGGGAAGGGTTTTGCCCACTGAGGCGAAGCGTCTTTCGCTGGAAAATGGAAAGCCGGGCGCTAAGCCCGGCTTTTTAATGTGAAAAACCCCGGAATTCCGGGGTTTTTGGCCTCCCATGTGCGATTTGCGCTTGGTTGCGGGAACAGTTCTTTCTAAAGTCCGTTCCCAACCGGGATGAGTCTGAAGTTCCGGTCTAGTCATGGAAGGAAAGTTTGATGAATAAGAACGAACTAGTCTCCGCCGTTGCCGAAGCAGCCAAGCTTTCTAAGGGCGATGCCCAGGCTGCGGTCGATGCGGTGTTTGCCGCAATCACTGGAGAACTGAAGCAGGGTGGAGACGTAAGGTTGGTCGGTTTCGGCAATTTCAGCGTTTCCAAGCGCGCTGCTTCCACCGGTCGCAACCCTCAGACTGGGGCGGAAGTTCAGATCCCCGCTCGCACCGTACCGAAGTTCAGCGCCGGCAAGGGCCTGAAAGACGCCGTTAACTAAGACGTTCCAAGACCAAGCTACAATATGGAAGGCCGGGCATCGCCCGGCTTTTCTGTTTTGGAGGGCTGCTTTAAAGCTTGCCACGCCTGCCCAAAATCCCATGGGCTATGCCTTTGGTCATGTAACGGACGTTCTCCATCCGTGGCGCGATGACAAAAGCAAACAAGGCATATTTATAGGCGATCCTGATGAGGTCGCTGAGTTTCCAGCGCCAACTGACCTGCCGTAGGCGATAAAGGTGAATTCTGTTTCGCATGATGTAGTACAGGCGCAGCGGAGCATGCACCTGGATCTGCCTTTTTAAGCCAAACAGGTTGATCGTTCTGATGGAGTCGCCGATTGTGTGGATCATTTTGGCGGTCGGAACGCCGAAGAGGGCATATCCAGCGTCGATCGCCCGCGCGCACCATTCCATGTCGATATTGTCGATGAACATGGCCTCGTCCATTTCACCAACCTGCTCCAGGACCGACATAGGGATTAGAATCCCCGAGGTAATGAGAAAGTCCACGCGCAGCGGGGATGTCTGGCCGCTCACCAGGCGGTGACGAGGGAAACCCCATCGGACAAACGGAATGGTCTCTTGAGTGCGTGGGTCCAAATACGCTGGTCCGACCGCGGCCGGGTTGTGGCCTGCCTTCTGCAAATCGACCAGTGACCTGCGCAGTTCGGCGATCATATCTGGCGCGGGGCTGCTATCCTGGTCGAATAGGGCGACAAACCGGAAGCCACCTTGCTTGGCGACTGCAATGCCTTGATTTAGTGCCGCCGCAAGGCCCTCATTCGTGGGGTTGTCGATGTCGGCGGCGACATCTCGGAGAGGCGGGCCGTTGTTGATGAGGACGACAGCGCCCGCGCTTTCTCGAAGCCGTGATAAAAGCTTGGAGAGATGGTCCATACCTGGATTGAAGGTAACAACGACAGCGCAGACATCTTTTTCCATGTGCCGCAATCTACATCGCTGTGGGAGTTGCTGAAGCCAATAGATGCTGTGAGCAGCTTTCGATCGAACCAGGCTCGAACTGGTGGGCGATGACGGGCTCGAACCGCCGACATCCTCGGTGTAAACGAGGCGCTCTACCAACTGAGCTAATCGCCCTCCGGCGCGACGTTTAAGCGGTTGGAACGTGCTTCGCAAGCTGAAATCCACATTTTTAAGACGCTTTACGAACTTCGTCGGCGTAAATCGCGGCTGTGGAAAAATACCTGAAAACTTTATGCTATTGCCGCTGCTTGTCGCTTGACACCCAGGGGCGAACCCCTTAATTCACCGCTCACGACGGACGCGGAACACGAGTTCGTCACAAGCGCGGGTGTAGCTCAGTTGGTTAGAGTGCCGGCCTGTCACGCCGGAGGTCGCGGGTTCGAGCCCCGTCACTCGCGCCAGTTTTTCAACGACTTAGATGTTGTTGGTGAACTGAAAAGTTTGAACGCCAGACCAGCGATTCAGACTTTTGGCTCCTTTTTTACATGGCCATCCTCCTGGCGAGGCGCAAAGCAGGCGCGTCCCACCGTCTACACCTATCCAGAGACTTAGGTTTGCTCCGGGGATTGCGCGAACTCCAAAACCTTGCACCGGATCAATAAAGCCGTCAGCCGGCGTTTCTCGGGTTCCGGCAGCCGCGCCGTTCGATGGCCCGGTCCATGGCACTGAGCTTGCCCTTGATTCCGCGCATTTCTTTCTCCTGCGCGCTGCGGAAATCCGGAACCGTTGCGAAGGCTCCCAAGGCACGGCGCTCGGTGCGGTCAGGCGGCAGGTTCGGATACTGAGCCGCAAGTGCGTCGCGCTCCCTGACCACCTCTGCGCACGGTGCGAGGTCGTAGGGCCGCGAGGAATAAACCTCGCTGTCGACGCCTTGCGAATAGGTGGTGCAGGCCGAAAGCGAGGCCGCCAGCAGCAGGACGAGTTTTTTCATGCAGGAAGTCCTGGTCAGATGGGTGTGCCGTCTGCTGTAACCTAGCACAGTTCGCCGGCCGGTCCATGCTGAAGTGAAGGCCTGAGGTCGCCACCTTGAATAGGAAGGGCTCATCCTTCATTCGATATCGAAGGAAACGCCTTGGGCCAATGGCAGAGCCTTTGAGTAGTTCACGGTGTTGGTGGCGCGGCGCATATAGGCGCGCCATGCATCCGAGCCCGACTCGCGACCGCCGCCGGTTTCCTTTTCACCGCCGAAGGCTCCGCCGATCTCGGCACCCGACGTGCCGATATTGACGTTGGCGATGCCGCAATCCGATCCGTCTGCAGATAGAAAACGCTCCGCCTCCTGGAGATCGAGGGTGAAGACCGAGGACGAAAGCCCGGCACCGACAGCGTTGTGGGCAGAAATAGCGTCTTCGAAATCGCTGTATTTCATCACGTAGAGAATGGGGGCGAAGGTCTCTTCCAGAACCGGCCCGGTCTGTTCCGGCATTTCCACCAGAGCAGGACGAACGTAGAATGCGTCCGCATGGCCTGCATCGTAACGCTCCCCACCTGTGATGGAGCCGCCGGCCTGTTTTGCCGCTTCGAGCGCCTTCTGCATACCTTCGAAGGCAGCCTTGTCGATCAACGGACCGACCAGCGCGCCAGTGTCCAGCGGGCTGCCGATGGAGACGCTCTGGTAGGCCTTTTTCAGGCGTGGAACGAGTGTGTCGTAAACGCTGTCATGGACGAAAAGGCGACGCATGGTGGTGCAACGCTGGCCGGCGGTACCCATCGCGCCGAAGGCAATGGCGCGTAAGGCCATGTCGAGATCGGCGCTGGGGCAAACGATGCCGGCATTGTTGCCGCCGAGTTCGAGGATTGCTCGGGCGAAGCGCTTGGCCAGGCGAGGGCCGACATGCCTGCCCATGCGGGTCGAGCCGGTTGCCGAAACCAGCGGCACTTTGGGATGATCGACGAGGACCTCTCCCACTGCGCGATCGCCGATCAGTACGGTCGACAGACCTTCCGGCGCATCGCCGAACCGTTCCAGCGCGCGGGCCAGTATGGCGTTGGAGGCAAGTGCTGTCAGCGGGGTCTTCTCAGACGGCTTCCAGACCACGGAGTTGCCGCAGACAAGCGCCAAAGCAGCATTCCATGCCCATACCGCGACGGGGAAATTGAAGGCGGATATGATGCCGACGACCCCAAGCGGATGCCAGGTTTCCATCATCCGGTGACCGGAACGTTCGGTGGCAATGGTCAAGCCATAGAGCTGACGCGACAGGCCAACCGCGAAATCGCAAATGTCGATCATCTCCTGAACTTCGCCGAGTCCCTCGGAGGTAATTTTGCCTGCCTCGATGGACACGAGACGGCCAAGATCAGCCTTGGCCGCGCGCAGTTCTTCGCCGAGCAGCCGGACCAGTTCGCCGCGACGCGGCGCCGGCACCGTCCGCCAGACGCGAAAGGCCTCATCTGCCTTATCGATGGCGGTCCCGGCATCTGCCGCGGACATGGTTTTCAACGTGGCGATCTGTTCTCCCGTTACCGGGCTGCGGACCATGAGGTCTCCGCCGGAAAGGGCGGTCGCAGCTACACCGAGTTTGCCCAAGAGTTCAGCGGTCTGCTTGGCTACGGTCATGCGGTCGATCCTTCAATGTGCAGAGTTGCAAGCGCATCGTGATGCGGTTCTGAAGAGAGGTCTATCGTGAAAGGTGCCAAACCGTAAAGCTTGAGCAAATGGGAGGAGTTGGCACAGATCGAGGTGAACGCTGTTGATCCGCCTCAAATACCAAAAGCCCTGCAGCTTTGGCTGCAGGGCTCGGCATCGACTATGTTCTTGAAGATATGCGTTTAGCGCATGAATAACCACAGGAGAATGATGATCGGAATAGGAATGCCAAGCATCCAGAGGATAATGCTGCGCATGACTTCTTTCTCCTGTGCTGAAATTGTTCGCATTCAGAACGCCGGCATCGGACAAAGGTTCCTTTCTATCGAGAGGTAAACCTCATTCTTACAAGGATCGAACGGCTTCCAAAACCTCTTCGGCGTGACCGTCGACTTTCACCTTGTTCCATATGCGGGCGACCATGCCCTGCTTGTCGATCAGGACGGTGGTTCGCTCCACGCCCATATATTTCCGTCCGTACATGCTTTTTTCGGCCCAGACCCCATAGGCTTGCAGGACGCCGAGCTGTTCGTCGGCAACGAGGTCGATGTCGAGCTTGTGCTTGGCCTTGAACTTGTCGTGGCTTTTCACACTGTCCGGCGAAACGCCGATGACCAAAGCACCCGCCTGTTCGAAGTCCGGCTTCAAACGTGAAAAATCGATCGCTTCCAGCGTGCAACCCTTGGTGTCGTCCTTGGGATAGAAGTAAAGCACCACGGCCTTGCCGTGGAAATCTGCCAGGTTGAGGTCGCCGCCGCCGTCGCGCGGAAGATGCAGATCCGGTGCTTTTTGACCTTCTTTGAGTTCAGCCATATCGATGCCCTTGTTGGAGGTTACGCGCGGAAGCCAACGGATATAAGCTCGGTACTGGATTCGTCCATGGCCGAAACGGATATGGAACTGCCCGTGAATCGCGAACTGCCCCCGGCTGAAAAGATACGCTTCAAACGAGGCGATATCTGTAATCTGGGAGCATTGCCCTCTGCTGAGGGCCAGGACCTGACGCCGCGTCGGGTGATCGTAATGCGTAGAACGCGCAGATCCATCGTTGCCTGCGCCGCGATTGTCAGCGGAGTGGTTCTATTAGCGGTGCTGCTGTTGAAAGGCTTGAGCTTTTCCGGCTTCGGTCAGGAACGTCTGCGACAAGAGGCCGAGGCAGCGATTGAGCGGCTTGCGGGCATGGATGTCGACGTCTCCTCCGGGCAGGCGCATCTCGCCTTCGACGGCCCCAGGCTGATCGCGGTGGAAATACCCGATGTGTCGTTGAAGCGTGCCGACGGTGTCTCCATGATGGACAATGGTACCCTCCGCTTCGGCATCCGCCTGCTGCCGCTGCTCTATGGCAATGTCAGGCTCAGCAATGCGACGGTCTCGCAGGCGCGCGTCGTCGTGGGGGCTATGCCCGACACCGGAAGATCGGATTGGCTGGCCGGGGTGCGCAACGGGCAGGGGCTGGTCGACCCCGACAAGCTTGTCGCCGAAGTGTTTGCGCAGTTGAACAAGGCCTTCGACAGCGTCACCGCTGGGACGACGCGCAAGGTTTCGCTGCAGAATGTCGATTTCATGTTGCCTGCGGGCGGCAGCCTGACGCGCGTCTCGGTGGTCGCAGCCGATGTCTCTCGGACGGTGCAGGGCGATCTTCAACTCGCCGGCACCATCGACTTCGATGGCAGGAAGATGAACGTCGCGGCCATGGCGAGCCGTCAGGACAATCCTCGCCGTATCACCGCGCTGGAGATTTCGGTGAAGACCGAGCCTGGGACGGAACCCGATGCCGCTTCGTTGCCGGAGGGCAAGACGGCACTCGGCGCTACCGAGGTGACCATTACCGGCGCCGAAGGCACCGCCGACCAGCCCTCGCAGCTGAAAACGGGGATCACGGTCAAGAATTCGATGCTCGACATGGGTAATCGCGGCGTGCTGTCCGGCGACATCGAGCTTGCCGCCCGGCTGGCAAGCGGCACCAACAAGCTTGAGGTCGAACGTCTGGCGATCTCGACCGGCCGGTCGCTGTTCGATTTCACCGGTGTCGTCGGCCCCCGTCCGCCGTCCGGCGAGGCCAACGATGCGCCTGCCTATCGCTTCGATATGATCAGCCGCAACTCGCGCTCGGCGCCGGAAGATTCGCCTGAGGCGCCAATCGAATTCATGGCGCGGGTCGCCGGCGCTTATGATGTGACCTCCAGCACGTTGAATGCCGATGAGATCGGCGTGCGTTCCGGCGACAGCAGCGATCTTCTCGGCAAGGCATCGATCCAGTTCGTCGAGGGGAAGACGCCCGGTATTGTGCTGGCCCTGAATGCACATCAAATGCCGGTGGCGCATGTCAAGCAGTTCTGGCCTTGGCTCTCGGCGAGAGCGGCGCGCAGCTGGGTGTTGCAAAAGCTGTTTGGAGGCAGGGTGCCGGCGGGTGAGCTTCAAATTCGCGTGGCTCCCGGGCGTTTGGGTGAGGGCACGCCTCTGGGGCGCGAAGAATCGTTCGGTCGTTTCGAAGTCGTCGACACGCGGTTCGACGTGGCGGGTCACATCCCTCCCATTCGCGATGCCGCGGGCGTCGTTGACTTCGCAGGCACGGATGTCGACATCAGCCTGTCGTCGGGCTCCGTCTTCCTGCCCAGCGGCCGTACCGTCGCCGCCACCAACGGTTCGCTGAAGATGACGGCCGCCCATATCCAGCCCTTGATTGGAAAGCTCGATATCGACGTGGCCGGCACCGCAGACGCCATTATCGAACTGACCTCCTATGACCCGATCAACGCGATGCGAAAGGTCGGTTTCCTGCCAGAGGACCTGTCAGGGTCGGTGAAGGGCCATGTCCGCGCGGATATTCCGCTCGCCAAAGGCATCGATTCGAGTAAGCTCGATTGGCTCGTCACCCTCGACTATACCGACCTTTCCATCGCCAAGCCGTTCAGCGGCCAGACGCTTACGGAGGCTGACGGCACCGTCACCGTCTCGCCGCAGCAGGCGATCATCTCCGCAAATGGCCTGCTGAATGGCATCCCTGCAGAAATTGCGCTGACCGAGCCCTTGCGGCCGGACCAGCCGCCCCGCAACCTGCAAGTCACGCTCAATCTCGATGACAAATCGCGAAACGCCCTGGTGCCCGGCCTTTCGGCGATGCTGTCCGGGCCGGTCGAGGTCAAGCTCGATGTTGCCGGTGAAGGCCAGCCGCAGAAGGTCGAGGCCGATCTCAGCCGTGCAAAGCTTGATCTGCCATGGATCGGCTGGAGCAAGGGCGCCGGCGTACCTGCTTCGGTGAGTTTCGTGCTGGCGCGCGAGGGCACGCAGTCGACGCTGTCGGATTTTCAAATGGATGGAAAAACCTTCGGCGCCAGGGGTTCGCTCGTTCTGAATGGCGGCAGTTTGAGTTCGGCGCGCTTCGACAGCGTCAAGCTGAACCGCGATGACGAGGCTTCCATCGTCATTCGCCGCGAAGGTCGCGGCTATGCCATCTCCATCAATGGTGACAGCCTCGACGTTCGGCCATTGGTGAAGCAATTCATGAGCGAAGAGACCGGCACCAGATCGAAATCGAGCCTTGGGTCGACGCCCATCGCCATCAACGCCAAGGTCGATACGCTCATTGGCTTCTATGACGAGCGTCTGTCGGGCGTGACGTTGAACTATACCGGGTCAGGCGCGTCGATCTCGGCGCTCGAGGTGAAAGCCACGTCGCGTGGCGGCGGCGCCATCACCATGTCCAACGGCGTTTCGGACGGCAATCGTCGCATCGAGATGCGCTCGTCCGATGCGGGTGCGGTGCTGCGTTTCCTCAATGTCTACGAGCGTATGAAGAGCGGCGGCATATCGCTGTCCCTGACCGGGCCGGAAGGTGGAACGCTCAAGGGCTTGGTCGATGCGCGCGATTTCGTTGTTGTCAACGAGCCGCGCCTTGCTTCCATCGTATCCACCCGCGCGCCGGGCTCCGACCGGAGTCTCAGCCAAGCCGTCGATCGCCAGATCGACACCTCCCAAGTGAAGTTCGAGCGCGGGGCCGCGAATATCGAAAGACGCCCGGGTTATCTCAGTCTTTCGAATGGCGTCTTGCGCGGGGCGGATATCGGCACGACGTTCCAAGGCGTCGTCTATGACGAAAACGACATCATGAACCTGACCGGCACGTTCATGCCGGCCTATGGCCTCAACCGGCTGTTCGGCGAGTTGCCTTTGATCGGCGCCATCCTCGGTAATGGCCGGGATCGCGGACTGATCGGCGTGACCTATAAGCTGTCCGGTAATGCCAAGTCGCCCAACCTCAGCATCAATCCGCTATCGGTCATCGCGCCTGGCATCTTTCGCGCCATCTTCGAATATTGAGGCGTCTCGAAGAAGCTTCTCGAGAACGATCGGACAAGCGTATCCTTAAGCAAAATATGAAAAAGTCCCGCAAGCGATTCTCGCCGCGGGGCTTTTGAGTTTCAATCGGACGCGCTCAGCCTGGGCGGACGAGAATATGCTTCTTCTTGCCCAACGAAAGCTTGATGACGCCCTCCGGTGACAGATCGGCGAGGGTGACGCCACGCCGGTCGTCGGTGACCGGTGCGTCATTGATCCTGACTGCGCCGCCCTGGATATGACGACGCGCCTCGCCATTGCTGCCCGCCAGTCCGGCCGTCACAAACAGAGCCAAAATGCCCACGCCGGATTCAAGCGTTGCCTTGGGCACTTCGACCGTCGGCAGGCTTTCGGACAACGCGCCTTCCTCGAACGTCTTTCGCGCGGTTTCAGACGCTTGGTCGGCGGCTTCGCGGCCGTGCAGCATCGCCGTCACTTCGGTGGCCAGAACCTTCTTGGCATCGTTGATTTCGGAACCGCCAAGGGCCGCCAGCTGCGCGATCTCTTCCAGTTGCAGCGTGGTGTAGAGCTTGAGGAAGCGGCCGACATCGGCGTCTTCCGTGTTGCGCCAATATTGCCAGAACTCGTAAGGGCTCAGCATGTCGGCGTTCAGCCAGACGGCACCGTTGAGCGACTTGCCCATCTTGGCGCCTGAAGCGGTGGTCAGCAGCGGCGAGGTCAGTGCAAAAAGCTGCGGCTGCTCCATGCGGTGGCCGAGATCGATGCCGTTGATGATGTTGCCCCACTGGTCGGAACCACCCATCTGCAGCCGCGTGCCGTAACGCTTGCTGAGTTCGACGAAGTCGTAGGCCTGCAGGATCATGTAGTTGAATTCGAGGAATGACAGCGACTGCTCCCGATCCAGCCGCTGCTTGACCGAATCAAAGCTCAGCATGCGGTTGACCGAGAAATGCCGACCGACGTCGCGCAGGAATTCGAGGTAGTTGAGCGGAGCCAGCCAGTCGGCATTGTTGACCATCAGGGCGTCGCGCGGGCCATCGCCGAAGGTCAGGTAGTTGGCAAACACCTTCTTGATGCCGTCGATGTTCTGCTGGATGGTCTCGACCGTCATCAGCTTGCGCGCCTCGTCCTTGAACGACGGATCACCCACCATGCCGGTACCTCCACCCATCAACGCGATGGGACGATGCCCGGTCTGCTGCATCCAGTGCAGCATCATGATCTGGATGAGGCCGCCGGCATGCAGGCTCGAGGCGGTCGGGTCGAAGCCGATATACGCCGTCACGGTTTCCTTGGCGAACAGGTCGTCGAGGCCGGCTTCATCCGAAATCTGGTGGATGAAGCCGCGCTCGGAAAGCGTGCGCAGGAAATCTGATTTGAAGGCGGACATTGTCTCTGTCTTTCGGCTGGGTCTCCGGCTTTGCCGGTCTCTGTTGGTGTTGTGGATGCGCGCCTTTAACATCCCGGGGGCGGGAATCACAAGGACGGCGGTGTTTTATGGCATTGGTGACGGCAATCGGGCTGATGAGCGGCACATCCATGGACGGCATCGATCTCGCCATCATGCGAACGGACGGCGGCTCAAGGATCGAGACCGGCCCATCCCACTTCGTTGCGTATGAGGCCGCCTTCCGCCGCCGCATCGAGGCATCGCTGGAGACGGCCAAGACAATCATGGCTCGCACCGATCGTCCTGGAGAACTTGCTGAGATCGAGCGTGACATCACGCTGCGCCACGCCGATGCGGTAAATGCGTTCATGAACGCCCTGCCGCCGGAATGGCGCGAGGTCGACCTGATCGGCTTCCATGGCCAGACTGTCCTGCACCGGCCGCATCTCGGCGTGACCGTTCAACTTGGCGATGGCGCGCTGCTGGCGGGGGAAACAGGCATTCCCGTCATCTATGACATGCGCGCCAACGACATGGCACATGGCGGGCAGGGCGCTCCTTTGGTCCCAGCTTACCACGCGGCCTTGGCCCGCTCGCTGCCTGCCCCCTATGCCGGACGGTTCCCCGTCGTCTTCGTCAATGTCGGCGGTATTTCCAACATCACCTATGTGCCGGAAACAGGCGAGCCCCTGGCCTTCGACAGCGGGCCGGGGAACGCGTTGATCGACCAGTGGGTCGACCGCGAAGGCGGCATTCCCTATGACGCGGGGGGCGCCATTGCCAGCGAGGGCGGGGTGGTGGAGCAGGTGGTCGACCGCTACCTGCTCAAACCGTTCTTCAGGCAGCCCGGCCCGAAATCGCTCGACCGCAACGATTTCACGCTCGCCGAGGCGGAAGGGCTCGAACTGGCCGATGGTGCGCGGACCTTGGCAGCGGTCTCGGCCCACGCCATCACCCTATCGGCAAACCACATGCCGACTGCACCGAAACTCTGGATCGTCTGCGGCGGTGGCCGGAAAAATCCGCATATCGTGGGTGATCTCAGAGAGATCGCGCAAAGATCAGGCGCCGAGGTCATCGTCGCGGAAGATGCGGGACTCGACGGCGACGCTACGGAAGCCGAGGCCTGGGCCTATCTAGCGGTCCGCTCGAAAAAGGGATTGCCGCTGACATTTCCCGGTACCACCGGCTGCCGCGAGGCGGTGCCGGGCGGGGTGCTCGCATCGCCTTCTGTTGAAGGTCATCAAAGCTTCACGCCTGCGTCAAGCGACTGACATTGGAACCCACTAGCTCCCGATTGTTGGTTTTTCACCACTTTCGGGGACTCCCAGATGAAACGCTCGATCCTGGCCGCCACGGCTGCCCTTCTCGCCCTTTCCACCACCGCTTCCCTTGCTCAGGAGCGCGAATTTCCATCGAAGCTGACCGGTCATGCGATTCTGCCGGCCAATTCGATCATCCCAGCGCCTGAAAACGCACCTGAGCATCTGCGGTCGGCAGGCAAGTTCTCGACTGCCGACCGTATTCGCGCCACCGGCCTCGGCACCGTGCCCGGCAAGGATGGTGTCCGTCCCACAGGCCTCTCGCTGCCGTTCGACGGTCAGGCCGTACAAGGCTTCTCCGGCATCAAGACGATGAGCGACGGCACCTTCTGGACGCTGTCCGACAACGGTTTCGGCAACAAGCTGAACTCCACCGATGCCGCCCTGATGATCCATCATGTCAAGTTCGATTGGGATGCGGGCACGGTTGATCGCATGAAGACCGTCTTCCTGACCGACCCGGACAAGAAGGCGCCGTTTCCGATCGTGCTCGAAGGGTCGGAGAACCGCTTCCTGACGGGTGGCGATTTCGATGTCGAATCCATCCAGCCGGTCGCCGATGGTTTCTGGGTTGGCGAAGAGTTCGGTCCCTACCTGCTCAAGTTCGATCTCGACGGCAAGCTGACGGATGTCTTCGAAACGGTGGTCGAAGGTGAGCCGGTGCGTTCACCGGATCATCCGGCACTGAACCTGCCGGCCAACCCCGCCGCCAAGATGCCCGCCTTCAACCTGAAACGCTCCGGCGGTTATGAAGGCCTTGCGCTCTCCAAGGACGGATCGAAGCTTTACGGTCTGCTGGAAGGCCCGCGCTACATGGCGGATGGTTCCGTCGAGAAGCTTGACGGCAAGACCGCCCTCCGCATCGTCGAGTTCGATGTCGCCGGCAAGAAATGGACGGGCCGCAGCTGGCTCTATCCGCTGGCTGACGGCGGCGAAGCGATCGGCGATTTCAACATGATCAGCGCAACCGAAGGTCTGGTGATCGAGCGCGACAATGGCGCTGGCATCGCTTCCAACGCCTGCGCCGATCCGAAGACGCCTGCGGCCGACTGCTTTGCCACCCCGGCCAAGCTTAAGCGCATCTATAAGATCGAACTCACCGATGAGAACGCCGGCAAGGCGGCTCGCAAGATCGGCTATATCGATCTGATGAAGGTGTCGGATCCCGACAACAAGAAGCGCCAGGGCGGCGGCGAAGGCTTCTACGACATGCCTTTCGTCACCATCGAGAACGTCGATATGGTGGACGGCACCCACATCATCGTCGGCAACGACAACAACCTGCCGTTCTCGGCCGGGCGTGCACTGGACAAGGCCGACGACAACGAGTTCGTCCTGCTTGAGGTCGGCGAGTTCCTGAACGCGCGCTAAGCAGTGCCTTCGTCTCTATCGGGGCGGATCGTTTTGCGGTCCGCCCCGTCTTGCGCCTTCAGGCGTTCAGAGGAAGGGACGCAGGCTCATCTCCGTGCCGAGCAGCAGCAGGCACAAAAGGAAGCCGCGGCGGAATGCTGCTTGGCTGATCTTCCTGCGGATGGTCTGCCCCAACCACATGCCTACCAGCGCGGGCGCGACGGCCAGCGCGGACAGGCCCAACTGGCTGGTATCGAGTGCGCCATGCGCGCCGAGCCCGATCGCCAGCGCAATGGTCGAGACTGTAAACGACAGGCCGAGCGCCTGAATCAGGTCTTCCCGGTCGAGATCCAATGCCTGCAGATAGGGCACGGCGGGAATGACGAAGACCCCGGTGGCACCGGTGATCAGTCCCGTGATGGCGCCGACGATGGGTGACAGCCAGGGCTCGATCCTTGCTGGTACGCGGAGCTGTCGCGCCGGGAGCGTGTATGCCGAATAGAGCACGAGCGCGGCGCCTAGGGCGGCGGTCGTCAAGGCAGGGTTGCCCTTTGCGAGCCATGAGGAACTGGCCAGCGTGCCGGCCACGATCGCCAGCATCATCGGCCACAAGCGTAAAAGCAGCGAGCGAAGGCGCGGGCCGGCCAGAAGCTGCCAGACATTGGTGACGAAGGAGGGGACGATCAGCAGGCCGGCGGCCGCTACCGGCGAGATCAGTGCGCCAAGAACCCCCATCGCCACTGTGGGCAGTCCCATGCCGCTGACGCCCTTGACGAAGCCCGCGACAATGAAGGTCGCCGCGATGGCAAGGGTGAGCGACAGCGCCAAGGCGAGAGCTCAGCGCAGGCGTTTCGGTCGCGGGTCGGCCAGTTCGCCGGCCATGCGGCGGTCGAGATAATCCGCGCATTCCTCCAGCAGGAGGTCGTGGTCGTTGGAGAAGAAATGGTTCGCACCGGGCAGCGTCTTCTGGGTGATGGTAATGCCCTTTTGGGTATGCAGTTTGTCGACCAGTCCCTGCACATCCTTCGGCGGCGCGACCTTGTCGGCATCGCCATGGATGATGAGGCCCGAAGACGGGCAGGGCGCCAGGAACGAGAAGTCGTAGGTGTTGGGCTGAGGCGCGACCGAAATGAAGCCTTCGATCTCCGGGCGGCGCATCAAGAGCTGCATGCCGATCCATGAGCCGAAGGAATAGCCGGCCACCCAGCAGCTCTTGGAGTCCGGATGCAGCGACTGAACCCAGTCTAGTGCTGCGGCGGCGTCCGACAATTCGCCCGTGCCGTGGTCGAACTCGCCCTGGCTGCGGCCGATGCCGCGGAAGTTGAAGCGGAGCGTGGTGAAATCGCGCTTCTGGAACATGTAGAAGAGGTCGTAGACGATCTTGTTGTTCATCGTCCCGCCGAATTGCGGATGCGGATGCAGGACGATGGCAATCGGCGCGTTCTTTTCCTTCGACGGCTGGTACCGGCCTTCGAGACGACCGGACGGACCGTTGAAAATGACCTCGGGCATACAAAACTCCTCATTGGCGGCGCGCCAGTATGTAACAATTCCATGTCCCGCTTGACGCGGGACGCTAGTCTTCTTAGAAGCCAGTTTAGAATTGTTAAAAACTGGCGGCGCGTCCGCCTGTCTGGCAAAGCGGCTAGATAGGACGTCTGACCTTGGGATTTCAAGGAAAAACGGTTGTCTTGCGCCGAATGCCAAGCGACGGAGTAAAACCTAAGGAAATGGCCGGCCTGCGCGCCTATCTCGATCACAATGCCAGCGCGCCGCTGCTCGATGCGGCGCGGACGGCTATGATCGCGGCGCTCGATGTCACTGCCAATCCTTTATCCGTTCACGCTGAAGGGCGCGCCGCGCGCCGTATCGTCGAGGATGCCCGTCGCGACGTCGCCGTTCTCGTTAGCGCCAAGCCCGAGCATGTCATCTTTACGTCAGGCGCCACCGAGGCGGCCGCGACGCTGTTGACGCCGGACTGGCGCATGGGCCGGTCGGTGTTGCGCATGTCGCGCCTCTATGTCAGCGCAGCCGATCATCCCTGCATCCTCGGTGGCGGGCGGTTCGCTGCCGATCGTGTTGCACCCATCGGCGTCGATTCCCAGGGGATCGCCGATCTCGGCGGTCTCACGGAGGCGCTTGCCGGCCACGACAAGTCCGAGGGGTTGCCGCTGGTGGCGATCCATGCCGCCAACAACGAGACCGGGGTCATCCAGCCGCTTGCCGCCATTGCTGCGCTGGTAAAAGCCGCAGGCGGTGTGCTTGTGGTCGACGCCGTGCAGGCTGCAGGGCGTATTCCGCTCGACATGTCAGGTACTTACGGTGATT
The DNA here is from genome assembly GCF_030010215.1 of Tianweitania sp. UT-5YL-CI-8. Lineage (GTDB taxonomy): Bacteria > Pseudomonadota > Alphaproteobacteria > Rhizobiales > Rhizobiaceae > Oryzicola. The sequence continues at coordinate 101,176 of NZ_JASCRR010000008.1, read as the reverse complement.
TCCTGATCCTGTCTTCTCACAAGATCGGCGGTCCTAAGGGCGTCGGCGCGATTGTCGGAAATAGCGATGTCATGATGCCGGCGCCGCTTGTTTCCGGCGGCGGCCAGGAGAAGGGGCATCGCGCGGGGACGGAAAACCTGCCGGGCATCGCGGGCTTCGGCGCGGCCGCGCGCGAAGCACTCGCCGCGCTGACGGAAATCGAGACCGTCCGAGGCTTGCGCGATCGGTTTGAACAGTCCACCAGAACGCTCGCACCAGATGCTGAGATTCACGGCGCGAATGCGGATCGCATTGCCAATACAAGCTTCTTCTCGGTGCCCGGATTGAAGGCGGAAACGGCCCAGATCGCATTTGACCTCGCCGGCATAGCCCTTTCCGCGGGCTCTGCCTGCTCTTCGGGCAAGGTTGGTCCCAGTCATGTGCTCCAGGCAATGGGTCACAAGGACGGGCTCGGTGCGCTGAGGGTTTCCATCGGCCGGCAGACGACCGATGCGGAGCTTGATCTTTTTTCGGACGCGCTGGCCAAGCTCTTGGCGCGTTCGCGAGTGACGAAAGCCGCCTGACGGCGGAAATTGGCCCAAGGGCCGCTGAACGGGTGTGTCAGGAAGGTCAAAAGCCTTCTTCCGGATGAATTTCCGGCAAACGCACACTATATTGAACTTACGCCGCGCTGCGGTGCCATAGTTTGAAAACTGCCGGGTCTTGACCCCGGCGTGGATGGAGAACGCCGATGCCTGCTGTGCAGGAAACGATCGAGCAGGTCCGCAAGATCGATGTGGACCAGTATAAGTACGGATTTGAATCCTTCATCGAGATGGACAAGGCCCCCAAGGGCCTGAGCGAGGACACGGTCCGCTTCATCTCGGCCAAGAAGGGTGAGCCCGCATGGATGCTCGAATGGCGGCTTGAGGCCTATCGGCGCTGGCTGACACTCGAGGAGCCGAACTGGGCGCGCGTCGACTATCCCAAGATCGACTTCCAGGACATTTATTATTACGCCGCGCCGAAATCGACGCCCGGCCCGACCTCGCTCGACGAGGTCGATCCCGAGATTCTGAAGGTTTATGAAAAGCTAGGCATTCCACTCAAGGAGCAAGAGATTCTTGCCGGCGTTCAGAAGCCTGTCGAGGAGACCGACGAGGCCAACGACAACGTCTACAAGTCGGGCCGCGTCGCCGTCGATGCGGTGTTCGATTCCGTATCCGTCGTCACCACCTTCAAGAAGGAGCTGGCTGCTGCCGGCGTCATCTTCTGCTCGATTTCCGAAGCCATCCGCGAGCACCCGGACCTGGTCAAGAAGTATATCGGCTCGGTCGTGCCGACCACCGACAACTACTATGCGACGCTGAACTCCGCCGTTTTCACCGACGGATCGTTTGTCTTCGTTCCCAAAGGCGTACGCTGCCCGATGGAACTGTCGACCTATTTCCGCATCAACGAGAAGAACACCGGCCAGTTCGAACGCACGCTGATCATCTGCGAAGAGGGCGCCTACGTTTCCTATCTCGAGGGCTGCACGGCACCCCAGCGCGACGAGAACCAGCTACACGCCGCTGTCGTCGAACTGGTGGCGCTTGACGATGCCGAGATCAAATATTCGACCGTCCAGAACTGGTATCCCGGCGACGCACAGGGCAAGGGCGGCATCTACAACTTCGTCACCAAGCGTGGCGATTGCCGTGGCGACCGCTCCAAGATTTCCTGGACGCAGGTCGAGACGGGATCGGCCATTACCTGGAAATACCCGAGCTGCATCCTGCGCGGCGACGACAGCCAGGGTGAGTTTTATTCCATCGCGGTTTCAAACGGGTACCAGCAGGTCGACAGCGGCACCAAGATGATCCATCTCGGCAAGAACACGCGGAGCCGGATTATCTCCAAGGGCATTGCCGCCGGCTTCTCGCAGAACACCTATCGCGGCCAGGTCTCAGCGCATCGCAAGGCGACCAACGCGCGCAACTTCACCAATTGCGACAGCTTGCTGATCGGTGACCAGTGCGGCGCGCATACGGTGCCTTACATGGAAGCCAAGAACGCGACGGCTCAGTTCGAACACGAGGCCACGACCTCGAAGATTTCGGACGATCAGAAGTTCTACGTCATGCAGCGCGGCATTCCCGAAGAGGAGGCAATCGCGCTGATCGTCAACGGCTTCGTCAAGGAAGTCATCCAGGAATTGCCGATGGAGTTCGCCGTCGAAGCGCAGAAACTGATCGGCATCAGCCTAGAGGGCAGCGTGGGGTGATGGATAACAGCCGCGACGAGCCCGCCCAGGCGGATGAAAAGCTGCGCAGAAAAAGGCATTTGGGCTGGATGTTGCTCGCTTGGCCCTTGCTGATCATTAGAGCATTGGCGCTGAAATATGTCGGGCTCGACAGTGAAGATCATCTTATGGCTATCGTTGTAATCCCGCCGCTGATTTTCTTCGTGGGCCTTTATTTCATGAAAGAGGTAATGCCGGCTTTCGTTTTCTTCGTCCTGCCGGTTTTGCTTTACTTCATAGGTCGCAGTGTTTTGGCTGGCCTATCGCCTTGATCATGGCGATGACTGATAGGGCAGACAGGCCGAGGACCGCTTAAAGGCGACCGAAAAGTATTCGTAGAAAGAAGAAAAAAATGCTTGAGATCAAGAACCTCCACGCGAAGATCGCGGGTACCGACACCGAAATCATTCGCGGCCTGAACTTGACCGTTAAAGCGGGCGAGGTGGCTGCCATCATGGGTCCGAACGGCTCGGGCAAGTCAACTCTGTCCTACATTCTGGCCGGCCGCGACGATTATGAAGTCACCGAAGGCGACATCCTCTACAACGGTGAAAGCATTCTTGAGATGGACCCCGCCGAGCGCGCCGCCAAGGGCATCTTCCTGGCGTTCCAGTATCCGATGGAGATACCGGGCGTGGCGACCATGGAGTTCTTGAAGGTCGCGATGAACTCGCAGCGCAAGGCGCGCGGCGAAGAGCCGCTCAAGATTCCGGACTTCATCAAGCGTGTGAGGGAGGCTGCGGCCTCGCTCAGCATGAATCCGGACATGCTCAAGCGTCCGCTCAATGTCGGCTTCTCCGGCGGTGAGAAGAAGCGTGCCGAGATCCTGCAAATGAAGCTTCTGGAGCCGAAGCTGTGCGTGTTGGACGAGACCGACTCCGGTCTCGACATCGACGCGCTGAAGATCGTCTCCGACGGCGTTAACGCCTTGCGCTCGCCGGATCGCGCGGTCGTGGTCATCACCCACTATCAGCGTCTGCTGGAACACATTGTGCCCGACAGCGTGCATGTGCTTTACAAGGGTCAGGTCATCAAGTCGGGCGACAAGTCGCTTGCTCTGGAACTCGAAGCCAACGGCTATGCCGGCGTGATCGAAGAAGCAGCGTGAGGTGGTGGCGATGAATATTCACGCAACACCCCAGAGGACGCCGGCAGAGACGGCCTTCGTCGATGCTTTCGGGGACAGGCTGACGCAACTGCCGGGCGATCCGGCTGTCATGATTAAGCGTGACAGCGCGATCGAACAGGTCAAGGCCGGCCTGCCGACGCGGCGGATCGAATCCTGGCACTATACCGATCTGCGCCGCCTGCTGACCTCGGTCGCGGATTTCGACGCGGCTGTCTCGACCACAGCTCTCGCGCCGCTGATCGAAGGCTCGAAGGTGCTGACGCTCGCCAACGGCGTCTCCGCTGATGACAAGGTGGCACTGGATGGCGTGTCGGTTGTCCGCTTGGCGGAAAAGCTGGTCGATGGCAGTTTCGCTCCCGCGCTCGACCTATACGGTGCCGATGACGCCATCGGCGCGGTGAACTCCGCTTTCGTCGCCGACGGCTATTTCGTTGACATTGCCGACGGCGTCGAACTGGAGCATCCGCTGGAGATGCAGAACCTCCAGGGCGGTGCGCAGAGCCATGTGCGGCTGCCAGTGCGGGCCGGCAAAGGTGTGAAGGCGACGATTGTTGAACGGCAGACCGGAACGGGTGCTGCGACCGTCAGCTGCGTGAGCCAGCTTCTGATCGGTGACGATGCCGAGATCACCTGGGTGATCGTGCAGGAACAGCCGGACAGCGCGACGCATCTTGCCCAGTTCAAGGCCGAGATCGGTGCGAACGCCAAGCTCCGCCTGTTCTTCATGAATGCCGGCGGCAAGCTGGTGCGGCAGGAAGTGATCGTCAAGGCGGCGGGCGAGGGCGCGGAGTTCACGATGCGCGGCGTCAACCTGCTGTCGGGGGACGCTCATACCGACGTGACCATGGTGCTAGACCATGCGGTGCCGAATACGAGTTCGACAGAGCTCGTGCGCAACATCGTGACCGGCCGCGCCAAGGGCGTGTTCCAGGGCCGTATCAACGTGCATCAGTATGCCCAGAAGACCGATGCCAAGATGGCGTGCAACACGCTGCTCTTGTCGGACGACGCCGAATTCTCGACCAAGCCGGAACTCGAGATTTTTGCCGACGACGTGCAGTGTGGCCATGGCGCCACCGTCACCGAGATCGACCGCACCCATCTGTTTTACCTGATGGCGCGCGGCATTGAGGAAAAGGCTGCGCGTGGCCTACTGGTCAAGGCGTTCCTCGCCGAGGTCATCGAGGAAATGGAAGACGAGCCGCTGGTGGAAGCACTGGAAGCCAAGCTGAATGACTGGTTCGAAACGCATGTGTGAGAAATATGGAGCGTCCTTCGACGTACGCTCCGCTCGCACCTCAGGATGAGGATGGCCGGTGACGGCCGGCCAGCATTGAAGTGCCGGGGTATGCAAGTTTGCGGAGAGCGCTCATCTCCCTCATCCTAAGGTGTGACCGTGAGCTTGCGTAGGGAAGCCTCGAAGGACGTGAAAAAACGATGGAGCAGAGCTCCAAGGGTGAATTATGGATCAACCGCTCAACCCAAGCCCCTACGATGTCGAGGCCATCCGCCGCGACTTTCCTATCTTGTCGCGCGAAGTTTATGGCAAGCCGCTCGTCTATCTCGACAACGGCGCTTCGGCCCAGAAGCCGCTGGCGGTGCTCGACGCCATCGACCATGCCTACCGCAACGAGTACGCCAATGTGCATCGTGGGCTGCACTTTCTTTCCAATGCCGCCACAGATGCCTATGAGAGGGCGCGCGAGAGCGTTCGCCGTTTCTTGAATGCACCGAGTGTGGACAACGTCGTCTTCACCTCCAATACCACTGCGGCGATCAATACGGTTGCCTACGGTTTCGGCATGCCAAACATCGGCGAGGGCGACGAGATCGTCCTGTCGATCATGGAGCACCATTCCAACATCGTGCCATGGCACTTCATCCGCGAGCGGCAAGGCGCTAAGCTCGTCTGGGTACCGGTCGACGATCTCGGCGTTCTTCACGTCGAAGAGTTCGAAAAGCGCCTGACCGACCGCACCAGGCTGGTTGCGATCACGCACATGTCCAACATGCTGGGTACGGTGACTCCGATCAAGGAGATGGTTCGCATCGCCCATGCGCGTGGCATTCCGGTGCTGGTCGACGGCAGCCAGAGTGCCGTGCACATGCCCGTCGACGTTCAGGATCTGGACTGTGATTTTTTCGTGCTGACGGGCCATAAGGTTTACGGCCCCAGCGGCATCGGCGTGCTCTACGGCAAGCGTGACATGCTGGAGCGCATGCGTCCATTCCAGGGCGGCGGCGAGATGATAGTCGAGGTCACAGAGGATACCGTCACCTATAACGAGCCGCCACATAGGTTCGAGGCCGGAACGCCGCCGATCGTCCAAGCTATCGGCCTTGGTGCGGCGCTGGACTATATGGACACTATTGGCCGCGATCGCATCGCCGCGCATGAAGCCTCGTTGAAGAGTTACGCACATGAGCGGCTGGGTGCGATCAACTCGCTGCGGATCTTAGGCGACGCGCCTGGAAAGGGCGCCATCGTCTCCTTCGAACTTGAAGGCATCCACGCCCATGACGTGGCCATGGTCATCGACCGGCAGGGCGTCGCGGTGCGCGCCGGCACGCATTGCGCCCAACCTCTGTTGAAACGGTTTGGCGTAACCTCCACATGCAGGGCATCTTTCGCCATGTACAACACGAAGGCTGAAGTCGACCTTTTGGCAGAAGCGCTTGAAAAGGCGCGGAAATTTTTCGGGTGACGATAATGGACGATGCAACGACCGAAATCGCTGCGGCTGCCGTGGCATCCGCTTCTGCTATTCCCGCCGAGGAACTGGCGCGGATCACCGACGACATTGTTTCCGCGTTAAAGACGGTATATGATCCAGAAATTCCAGCCGATATCTATGAGCTTGGCCTGATTTACAAGATCGATATCGAGGACGACCGCAACGTTAAAATCGACATGACCTTGACCGCGCCGGGTTGTCCTGTCGCGGGCGAGATGCCGGGCTGGGTAGAAAACGCGGTGGGCGCGGTCGAAGGCGTCTCCGGCGTCGAGGTCAGCATGACTTTCGATCCGCCCTGGACCCCCGATCGTATGTCCGAGGAGGCCCAGGTCGCGGTGGGCTGGTATTAGTCGTTGAAGATATAGACAACTTCACGGGTCGCTGGGTCGATCAGCGCCGTGCGGCCTGCGATGTTGACATACTGATATTCCCGTTCAAGCGGCTGCTCAAGCACCAGTTGACCGGGTTCATACCCTTCCGGGAGAATGGAGCCGACCGAAAGCTCGTAATCTGACGGAACTTCGACCATCGGCTCGATCGGGTGCTCGACGATATATTCGCGCACCACCACTTCCTGCTCGGGCGTGATCAGGATTGTATCTGCGTTCGCCAATGCACTTGAAGCGAACAGCAGGGCGCCCGCGGCAATCGGAATAAAGCTCTTGGGTGTCATGGGTCGTTTCTCCTTGTGACGGAAACACAACCGCCGACATCTCGGCTTCGTTCCGGAAATGAGCGTTCACTCGTGCTGTCGCGGCTGTCACATTCGTGATTGCAAGCCGCGCTGGGAGGTGTCTGGACCCTTGCCACGAGGTTGTTCTTAGCCCATCTATAAGGCATTCCGCCGGCCTTGAACCGGTACGCGATGGAGACTGATATGGGACGCTTTGCCGTCATAAACATTACCGACAAAGCCGCCGAACGTGTGCGCGAAGTCGTGGATGCCCGAGAAAATGCTCGGGGTATTCGCCTTGGCATAAAAAAAGGCGGCTGCGCGGGGATGGAATATACCATCGATCTTGTGACCGAGCCCAAGACGGGCGACGATCATGTCGAGCATGCCGGCGCGCACGTCTATGTAGCGCCAGAAGCTGCGCTTTTCCTGCTCGGGACCGAAATGGACTTCGAGACCACGACGCTGCGGACCGGCTTCACCTTCCGCAACCCGAACCAGAGTTCGGCCTGCGGCTGTGGAGAATCGGTGGAATTGAAGCCTGCCGATCTGAAGGCATTGGCTGACGCGCGCACCGCCGCGAACGCAGCCTGAGCCCATGGACGCCGAGGCCATCCGCGATCTGTTCGCCGGCCTTGGCGAGGTCTCAATTCGCCGCATGTTCGGCGGCAAGGGCGTGTATTTCTATGGATTGATCGTGGGCGTCGATCTGTATGGCGAGGTGATGCTGAAGGCTGACGACATCAGCGCACCGGACTTCGCTGGAGCGGGCGCGGTCCAGTGGGTCTATGAGAATAAGAAGGGCACCCCGGTGAAGATGCCCTATTGGTCGATCCCCGACAGCGCGCTTGACGACCCCGACGAACTTACCATTTGGACGCGTAAGGCGTTCGAGGCGGCGCGGCGCAGCGTGAAGTAGCTACCCTGCCGCGGTTTGAAACGCCGCGAGCAATGTGTCTCCTCCGATAAGGCGTGTGAGAATAGCGCCAGCGATTTTTGCGCGGTCAAGTTCCGCGAAGGCCGAATCCTCGGGCGTGCCGGCCTCAAACGCGGCGCCGTGTTCAAAGCCCAGCATCCAGCCTTTTCCGAAGATCATGCCGCGCTTGAAGCCTTTGTCGGCAAGCGCCGAAGCAAGTTCAGCCGCGGACGCGTCGGCTGCCAGCTCTGCGAACTCGCGCGCGCCATCCTCATCCAGGAAAACGCAGTCAAGGCGGTCTGCGACCGATTTCAGGCGCGCGGCTGCCCCCGTCGTCAGCGCGAGGCCATAAAGAGGTGTGGTTGCCGCCAGCCCCGCAAGCTTTTCCATCGCCGCGGGGGGCAGGCTGGTGTCGAACAGCACGGCATCCGCGTACACCACGGCATCGCGCGCCCTTGAGCGTCGCAGTTGCTTGGGCAAGGCCAGATCGAACAGCGCCGTGTCGGAAAGTGCTGCTACAGGCCTTCCTTCCGCGTCGAAAAGCTCGGTGGCATTCGGCGTCGTCCGGTCGAGAAAAACCACCGAGTGATCGAAAAGGCCTGCCTTTTCGATAGCCAGCGCGACGCGCTCACCCGCGGCGTCGCCGCCACGGACGGACATGATGGTGACATCGATGTTCTGCGAGGCCGCGAAGGCGAGGGCGTCGAACAACGCACCGCCCGTGCGCTCTTCCAGCCTTCCGCTCCCGAAAAGGCCCTCAGCGGCGAGTGTGTTGAAGCGACCCTCGCGCAGCATGAGAACAGCGCCTAATCCAAGCAGCTTCTTCCGTATCATCTCAAGCCTCGCGAATTATCGGGACCCGCGCGATTCGGCCCGCCGAGCGCATCCGCGCGGAGAACCGCCTAATTCCAGTAACGGGGGCAAATGTACAAAACAAAAAAAGAACAAAATGGATTTTCTGTTAATTTTCAAAGCCATAGACCTCTTGCAAAAAGAGAACAAAAGAAGTACATAAAATACATCTGCGACGGCCCAGTCCGGCCTTCATTGACGACCAAGGGGTGATGTATCATGGCTCAGAACTCATTGCGGCTGGTAGAGGATAGTTCGGTGGATAAATCAAAGGCTCTGGATGCGGCGCTGTCGCAGATCGAGCGTGCTTTCGGCAAGGGCTCGATCATGCGGCTCGGTGCCAACGAGCAGGTTGTCGAGATCGCCACGGTGTCAACGGGATCGCTCGGCCTTGATATCGCGCTCGGTGTTGGCGGTCTGCCGCGCGGCCGTATCATCGAAATCTACGGGCCGGAAAGCTCGGGTAAAACGACGCTGGCCTTGCATACGATTGCCGAAGCTCAGAAAAAGGGTGGCATCTGTGCTTTCGTGGATGCCGAGCATGCACTCGATCCCGTCTATGCCCGCAAGCTGGGCGTGGATCTGGAAAACTTGCTGATCTCGCAGCCCGACACTGGCGAGCAGGCGCTTGAGATTTGCGACACACTTGTCCGCTCCGGCGCTATCGATGTGTTGGTTGTCGATTCGGTTGCTGCTCTGACGCCGCGCGCCGAAATTGAAGGCGAGATGGGCGATTCGCTGCCCGGTCTTCAGGCTCGCCTGATGAGTCAGGCGCTGCGCAAGCTGACGGCCTCGATCTCGCGTTCCAACACTATGGTCATCTTCATCAACCAGATTCGTATGAAGATTGGCGTGATGTTCGGCTCGCCCGAAACGACAACCGGCGGTAACGCGCTGAAATTCTATGCGTCGGTGCGTCTCGACATCCGTCGCATTGGTGCGGTCAAGGATCGCGACGAGGTCGTGGGCAACCAGACTCGCGTCAAAGTCGTCAAGAACAAGCTGGCGCCGCCCTTCAAGCAGGTCGAGTTTGACATCATGTATGGTGAGGGCGTCTCAAAAACCGGCGAATTGGTCGATCTCGGCGTCAAGGCTGGTGTCGTGGAAAAGTCAGGCGCCTGGTTCTCGTACAATTCCCAGCGTCTTGGCCAGGGCCGCGAGAACGCCAAACAGTTCCTGCGCGACAATCCCGATACGATGCGGGAGATCGAACTGGTTCTGCGCCAGAATGCCGGCCTGATCGCCGAAAAGTTTCTGGAGAACGGTTCGCGTGAAGAAGATGATTCTGAAGACGAAGCCGGTGCGATGTAAGTCCTGGCCAGGCTTGGCGGTGGTACCGCCGTTGGGTTGAGTATGAAGACCGCCGGCTGGAAAACGCCCGGCGGTCTTTCTGTGTGAGTGCAGGGTGCTTATTGAAGCGCGTTCATGCGTGTTTCTGGACAGTGCCCGGTCTGCTCGCTAAAAGGCCATGTCCAATTTCCGCCTGCGGGCGGTTTCTTCGAAAGCGACGGCGACCAGAGGCGGCAAGATGAGTGGCGTTAACGAAATTCGGTCGACATTTCTCGACTACTTCCGCAAGAACGGCCATGAGGTCGTTGCCTCGAGCCCGTTGGTGCCGCGCAACGACCCGACCTTGATGTTCACCAACGCCGGCATGGTGCAGTTCAAGAACGTCTTCACCGGTCTTGAGAGCCGTCCATACAGCCGCGCGACCACCTCGCAGAAATGCGTCCGCGCCGGTGGCAAGCATAACGATCTCGACAATGTCGGCTACACCGCCCGGCACCACACCTTCTTTGAGATGCTGGGCAATTTTTCCTTCGGCGATTATTTCAAGGAGCAGGCGATTGAGCTTGCCTGGAACCTGCTCACCAAGGATTTCGCTCTCGACCGCGACAAGCTTCTAGTCACCGTCTATCACACTGACGACGAGGCAGCCGGTTTCTGGAAGAAGATCGCCGGCCTCTCCGACGAGAAGATCATCCGCATCGCCACCAGCGACAATTTCTGGGCAATGGGCGATACCGGTCCGTGCGGCCCTTGCTCGGAAATCTTCTACGACCATGGCGAGAACATTCCCGGCGGTCCTCCCGGCAGCCCCGACGAAGATGGCGACCGTTTCATCGAGATATGGAACCTCGTCTTCATGCAGTATGAGCAGATCACGAAGGAACAGCGCGTCGACCTTCCGCGCCCCTCCATCGATACGGGCATGGGACTGGAGCGTGTCGCTGCCGTTTTGCAGGGCGAGCATGACAATTACGACATCGACCTTTTCCGCGCCCTGATCCGCGCGTCCGAGGAGGCCACTGGCGTTAAAGGCGAAGGCAAGAACCGCGCGAGCCACCGCATCATTGCCGACCATCTGCGTGCATCGAGCTTCCTCATTGCCGACGGTGTTCTGCCTTCCAATGAAGGCCGCGGCTATGTGCTGCGCCGGATCATGCGCCGCGCGATGCGCCACGCGCAGCTTCTGGGTGCTGCGGAGCCGTTGATGTGGCGTCTGGTGCCTGCTCTGGTGCGCGAGATGGGCCAGGCCTATCCGGAACTGGTTCGCAGCCAAGCGCTGATCACGGAAACGCTGAAGCTCGAGGAAACGCGGTTCCGCAAGACGCTGGCGCGCGGTCTCGGTCTGCTCGCGGATGCGACCGAATCGCTCGGCAGCGGCGACAGGCTGGATGGCGAGACCGCCTTCAAGCTTTATGACACTTACGGCTTCCCGCTCGATCTCACGCAGGATGCGTTGCGCCAGCGCGGTGTGTCAGTCGACCTGGACGGCTTCAATGCGGCAATGGAGCGCCAGAAGACGGAAGCGCGCGCCAATTGGGCAGGCTCTGGCGAGTCGGCCACCGAAGTGGTGTGGTTCGGTGTCAAGGACAAGGCCGGCGCTACGGAGTTCCTCGGCTATGACACGGAGAGCGCCGAGGGCGTGATCGCGGCTCTCGTTAAGGATGGCGCCGTCGTCGACGCAGTGTCGGAAGGCGAGACGGTCGGCATCATCGTCAACCAGACCCCGTTCTATGCAGAATCCGGCGGGCAGATGGGCGATACCGGCACCATGACCGGCCAAGGTTTCTTGGTCGAGATTACCGAAACCCAGAAGAAGGGTGACGGCTTGTTCGTGCATACCGGTCGCGTGACCAAGGGTAAGGTCGCTACCGGTGCCGCGGTTGAAATGAAGGTCGATCACGCGCGCCGCACGCGCCTTCGGTCCAACCATTCCGCCACGCATCTGGTTCACGAAGCGCTGCGCCAGGTGCTTGGGACTCATGTGGCACAAAAGGGTTCGCTTGTTGCGCCCGAGCGTTTGCGGTTCGACTTCTCGCACCCCAAGCCGATTTCAGCCGAGGAGTTGGAGCGGGTCGAGGCCATGGCCAATGAAGTTGTGGTCCAGAACAGCCCCGTCAGCACACGCCTGATGAGCGTCGATGACGCTATGGCGGAAGGTGCGATGGCGCTGTTCGGCGAAAAATATGGCGATGAGGTTCGCGTTGTGTCGATGGGCACCGGCCTGCGTGGCGATAAGATAGGCAAGCCCTATTCAGTCGAATTGTGCGGCGGCACACATGTGTCTGCCACCGGCGATATCGGTCTTGTCCGGCTTGTGTCGGAAGGCGCAGTTGCCGCCGGTGTCCGCCGCATCGAGGCGCTGACGGGTGAAGCTGCGCGTCGTCATCTCGACGAGCAGGATCGCAGACTTAAGACCGTCGCCGCCACTTTGAAAGTGGCGCCGGGCGATGTTCCTGCCCGTGTCGAGGCATTACTGGACGAGCGCAAGAAACTCGAGCGCGAATTGTCCGAGGCGCGCCGCAAGCTCGCCATGGGCGGCGGGCAGGGCGGTTCGACGGATATTGTGCGCGAGATTGCCGGCGTGAAGTTCCTGGGTAAGGCGATATCGGGCGTCGATTCCAAGGACCTCAAGGGCCTCGCCGACGAGGGAAAGGCCACCGTTGGATCCGGCATCGTTGCCCTGATCGGCGTGTCGGAGGACGGCAAGGCCAGCGCCGTGGTGGCGGTCACCGCCGATCTCGCAGGCCGGTTCAGCGCGGTCGATCTTGTCCGCGTCGCTTCCGCAGCACTCGGTGGCAAGGGTGGCGGCGGCCGGCCCGACATGGCCCAGGCCGGCGGACCAGACGGCTCGAAGGCCGAAGAGGCGGTCGAGGCGGTTGCCAGCGCCATCGCTGGCTGATCTCCGCAAATATCTCCTGAAGACGGCGGGAGCAGTCCCGCCGTTTTTTTTGCCTTATGCTCCAATAGTCGGTTGCAATTCACTGTGGATGGAAAGCGGATGCCGGACATGAAAAACCCGGCGCAAGGCCGGGTTTTCGTCATCAGAGCTATACTACGAGGGCTCAGGCCATCGCCTTCTGCAGGTTCTCGTCGATCTTGTCGAGGAAGCCGGTGGTCGAGAGCCAGGGCTGGTCCGGGCCGATGAGCAAGGACAGATCCTTGGTCATGTAGCCGGATTCGACGGTCTGGATGCAGACCTTCTCCAGCGTGTCGGCAAAGCGCTTCAGCTCGGCATTGTCATCGAGCTTGGCGCGGTGAGCCAGACCGCGCGTCCAGGCGAAGATCGAAGCGATGGAGTTGGTCGAGGTCTCCTGGCCTTTCTGGTGCTGGCGGTAGTGGCGTGTGACGGTACCGTGCGCGGCTTCCGCTTCCACCGTCTTGCCATCCGGCGTCATCAGAACGGAGGTCATCAGGCCGAGCGAGCCAAAGCCTTGGGCCACGATATCGGACTGCACGTCGCCGTCATAGTTCTTGCACGCCCAGACATAGCCGCCGGACCACTTCAGCGCCGAAGCGACCATGTCGTCGATCAGGCGGTGCTCATAGGTGATTTTGCGCTTTTCGAATTCGGCCTTGAATTCGGCATCGAATACCTCCTGGAAGATATCCTTGAAGCGGCCGTCATAGGCTTTCAGGATGGTGTTCTTCGTAGACAGGTAGACCGGATAATTGCGGATCAGGCCATAGTTCAGCGAGGCACGCGCGAAGTCGCGGATCGAGTCGTCGAGATTGTACATGGCCATGGCAACGCCGGCATCCGGAGCGTCGAACACTTCGTGCTCAATGACCTGGCCGTCTTCGCCGACAAACTTGATCGACAGCTTGCCCTTGCCGGGGAACCTGAAGTCGGTCGCGCGATACTGGTCGCCGAAGGCGTGACGGCCAACGACGATCGGCTGCGTCCAGCCCGGAACCAGACGGGGCACGTTCTTCATGATGATCGGTTCGCGGAAGATGGTGCCGCCCAGGATGTTACGGATGGTGCCGTTGGGCGACTTCCACATCTTCTTGAGCTTGAATTCCTCGACGCGCTGCTCGTCTGGGGTGATGGTGGCGCATTTCACGCCTACACCATATTCCTTGATCGCGTTTGCCGAGTCGATGGTCACCTGGTCGTTCGTCGCATCGCGGTTCTCGACGCTGAGGTCGTAATATTTCAGATCGATGTCGAGATAGGGGTGGATCAGCTTGTCCTTGATGAACTGCCAGATGATGCGGGTCATCTCGTCGCCGTCGAGTTCTACGACGGGGTTGGCCACCTTGATTTTCGCCATGTGAAATATGCCTCTTTCGGAAAGGGAAACGGATATTCTGTAGGGTTCGCGCCCCTATATCAAAGCGAGCACACCCGCGCAAACCTTCGTGCGGCCAAATGTATGAAAAGCGGTTTTAAGCGCGGAGCATTCCTACAACCAGTTCCCCATCAGCACGAAGGGCGACCAGAAATAGGGGTGGCTAGCGGGTGGAGCCGCCACCGGAGCGGCGGTGGCGACGAGCGACAGCGCGCCGCGCTCGGTGCCTGCTGCACCTGACCCACGGATGGCCTCTATCTGGGCCGCGCGCAGGGCTTCGGCCTTGCTCATCTTGCCTTCGACCATATGCCGGTAAAAGGACTGCATGATGCTGGCGGTGGCTTCGTCGGCGACCGGCCACAGCGTTGCCATAACCGAGGACGCGCCGTTCATCTGGGCGAGTGCGCCAAAGCTCTCCACCTCGTCGCCCTCCGATCCGCCGCCGCGTGCCGTCTCGCAGGCCGACAGCGTGAGCAGGTCGACACCGCCAAACCGAAAGCCGCGACCTTTGCGGATGTCCGACAGAGACAGCGGCGATCCGTCGCCCAGAAGCAGGAAGGAATCCGTTTCGCGACCCGGCACCAGCTTGAAATGGCTGGCAATGTGGACGATCGACGGGCGGTTCTTCAGCGCCGCACTGAAGCTTTCACGCGTAAACGCCTGGTCTAGGCTGGCGGCACCCGCGAGCGCGCCGGGCTTATCTGGATTGCCGAAGATCGCCTGAAGCTCGCGCGCCACGCCGGGTAACGGCGAGAAACCGGGATGGCTGGCGGTGACGCCGAATCCAGCGCTTTTCTCGGGCGAGCGGTCCGCCGTGGCGAACTCGGTTCGCGCCGCTGGCGTATAGAGCGCGAGCGAATAGTCCTCGATCAGGTATTTCCGGCCGTCATGAAGTGCTGCGAACGGTACATAGCGCAGAAACCCTTGCAGGTTCAGCATCAGCGTCCGCGCGCCGCTTGCTTTGAGATCGTCTGACACCGGCGAAATAAGGATATCGTAGAGCGCCTGCATCTTCTGGTTCACGCCTGCGTCGCGCCGCTCGATGGCATCAAGCGCTTCGAACACCTTTCGCGACAGCTCGGCGCGCGAGATGTTGACTTGCCGGTGGATCGACGCATCCGGAACGGTAAGGAAGAGATGCGTGGCCTCGCCGAGGCTGGCGACCTGCAGCATCGCCGCCTTGCCGTCGAAGGCACGCAAGTCCTCCTGCGCATCCGCCGTGTAGTCCAGATTGATCGCGTCGATCTCTTTCTGGACGCCGACGTCCTCGTCGCCGGCTTTTGCCAGGAAGGCGTCGACATCGGTCATGAATGTCTCGTAAGCGCTGTCCAACGAAGCTTCCAGCGAAGCCAGTTGCACCTCTTCATCCTTGGAGATGGTGCCGGCATTCTTCTTTGCGATGAGCTCAGTGACGGCGGAAGCCGCTGCTATGGGCTGGCCGAGCAGGGAGCGGACGTCTCCCAACTCGCTGTCCTCGCGCGTGGTCAGCGATGCCTCGCGGTCGCGCAGGTCGGCCTGTGCGTCGCGTTGTACGAAATCGCTGAGCTCTTCGTCCTTTTCCATGTTCAGCACGGCCTGCGCCTCTGCGAGCCGGCCTTCGCCGATCAGAAGATCCGCAAGGTCCTGGTAAAGGAAGCGCCATTCCGCCTTGAATTCCTTGAGGTCGTCGGACTGGTACTGCTTGTTGTTGGAACGGATTTTCTGCTGCGCGTTGATGGCGAGCTTGGCGAACAGGATCGCGCGCTTGGGGTCGCCACGGCCTTTAAAAGCCTTCGCCATGGTGTCGTAGACCCAGCGCTGGTCGTCCAGCGTACTTGAGACGCTGCGGTTGATGTTCGACAGCGCCTTCATCGACCACTGGATAGCCTCGTCGTTGCGCCCCAGCAGTTGTGAGGTGATGCCGATATTGATCAGCACCTTTGTGGTGTTGAAATGCGTCGGGCCGAGCTTGGACTGAATGATGGGCAGTGCTTTGCGGAAAGCAGCGTCGGACTCGGCATAACGCTCCATCCGGCGGTACACCCAGGCGGTGTTGTTGATGGCATAGCCGACCAGCAGGCTGTCCTCGCCGCTGGCCGCCGAATAGCGCTCGATCGCCCTGTCGTAGGATTTCAGCGCTGCTGGATAGTCTTTTAGACCTTCCAGGCTGATGCCCTGGTTGAGATAGCTGTCGCCGACGAATTCGCTGATATCGCCGCTGTTGGCGATAAACAGCCTGCGGGCCTCCTCATAGATCGGAAGCGTTTCGCGATACTTCGACAGTTTTTGATAGGCCGCTCCGAGTTCCTGCAGGGCGTAGCCGAGATCGTTGCTGCCGGGTTTGGTCTTTCGAAAGATGGCAATCGCCCGCTTCGCTGCAACTTCCGCGTCGCCATAGTGCGCAAGGAAGGTGTTCACCCTGGCAACAGCAACAAGCGTGATCGCGAGTTGCGCCGATTGCGGACCTACTTCCGCAAAAGCCTCATAGCGATGCGCGACGTCCTCAAGCAGCGCCAGCGCTTGTTCGTAGTGAGCCAGCGCTTCCAGGGAGTACGCCTTGCCGAACATCATCCCGGTATATTCCAGGCTGTTGTCGCCATTGGTCTTGGCATAGACCGTCATGGCCTCCTCGGCCACGACCAGCGCCAGGCTGTGCTGGTTTTGCAACTGCAATATCTGCACGACAGCTTCGAGGCTCTGGCCCAGCTCCGGGCCGTCGGGCTTGCTCCTGCGCAGGATTGCGATTTGTTCGCGCCGAACCGTCTCAGCCTCGCCCCACCGTTTCTGGTCGAACAGCGTGCTGGCGAGATTGCCGAGCGTGATCGCAAGATTGGCGTCTTCGGGCGTCGATAGCCGACGATAGAGGTTGGCGGCTTTGCGATAGGTGTCGATAGCCTCGTCGCGACGGCTTGTTTCAACAAGCGAAATGCCCCTGTCGACGGTGGCGCTCGCTAAAGAAGAACGGCTGGATTCGTCCAGTCCCTCATAAATCCCGATCGCTCGGTCGAACTGGCTGATAGCGGTCGCGTGGTTGTCGACCAGTTGATACGTGCGGCCGAGATCGACCAAAGCTGAAGCGAGATCGGCGCTGCCTGGTGCTGCCTGCGCCAGGATGATCGCGCGCTCCAACTCACTCGTGATTGCCGGATAAAGCGCGCCGCGCTTGATCTGGGTCGCGGAGAGCGTGTGAAACACCAGCGCGGCATTGGTGCTGGTTTCGCCTTCGTTGTTTTTATAACCTTCTGCGGATCTAGAATAGAGATCGATGGCGCGGTCGAGATCGCCATCCGCGCCGCGGCCCGCATAGAAGTTTCCGAGCTCCCACTGTTTGTAGGAATCGCCGGCTTCGGCCTGTGCCTGCATTTCCGAATCGGGCGCGGCGATCTCCGGGGATTGGGCAAAGGCGGCGCTTGCCAGGAAGGCAGCGCCAATGGCCGCAAGGATGAAAGCCCGCATTCCCGCCACCTTTAAACGGCCGCTCGACCGCTTATGCAGTCCGGCGCGCCATATTCATTCCAAGCCCACCCAAATGCAATCCGAGCAGTTTGTCGGATTTTGGGCGGATTCTTAGCCCTCTCCTGTGCAGGTTCCGTTTTCGCACGAACTGTGCGAGGGAGAGGCACGACGGATATTGGTTGATACGATGAGCATCAAGGACACCAACAGAGCGCTTTTGACCGACGGCCCGGCGATCATCCTGGTCGAGCCGCAACTGGGCGAGAATATCGGCATGGTTGCGCGCGCCATGGCCAATTTCGGCCTGTCGGAGCTTAGGCTGGTGCGCCCGCGTGACGGCTGGCCTAGCGAAAAGGCTCGCGCGGCGGCAAGCCGTGCCGACCATGTCATCGACGCGGTGACGGTCTACGACGATCTGCCCGCGGCTTTGGCCGACCTGAATTTCGTCCTCGCCACGACAGCGCGCGAGCGCGACGGCTTCAAGCCGGTACGCGGTCCGGTCGAGGCGGGCAGGGCGCTGCGTGGCCGCTTCGTGGCGGGGCAGAAAACCGGCGTCCTGTTCGGCCGCGAGCGCTTCGGCCTCGACAACGAGGAAGTCGGCCTCGCCGACGAGATCGTGACCTTTCCGGTCAATCCCGCCTTCGCCTCCCTCAACATCGCCCAGGCGGTGCTGCTGATGTCGTATGAGTGGATGAAATCGGGCCTGAAGAACGAGACCGACACCGCCTTCAAGGTGCCGGAGGTAACTCCGGCGCCGAAGGAACTCCTGCAAGGGCTTTTCGATCACCTCGAATCCGCGCTGCAGGTGCGGGGTTATTTTCGGCCGCCGCAGAAAAAGCCCAAAATGGTCGACAACATCCGCGCTGTGCTAACTCGTGCCGGTTTTGCCGAGCCGGAGCTTAAGGTGCTGCGCGGGGTCGTCGCCTCGCTAGACTATTTTTCGCCAAAGGAGCCGCGCGGTTCCGGCTATCCTGATCGCAAGGCGCTTGCCGACAAATCAGTGCGCGCCAAGGTGGTTGACGACAGCGATCCCGAACCCATTGATGCCGGGAAGGGCATCGACAATGGCTGACCGGCCGGTCCTGCTGTTCGATTCTGGCATTGGCGGGCTCACAGTGTTGCGCGAGGCGCGGGTGCTGATGCCTGACCGCCGTTTCGTCTATGTCGCCGACGACGCCGCTTTTCCCTATGGCGCCTGGGAGGAGCCCGCGCTCAATGATCACATCCTGCAGCTGTTCGCCCGGCTGCTCGACCGTTATCAGCCCGAAATCTCGGTGATCGCCTGCAACACCGCATCGACGCTGGTGATCGAGTCTCTACGCGAGACGTTTCCGCATCATCCCTTTGTCGGCACCGTGCCTGCCATCAAGCCGGCAGCCGAGCGTACGCGCTCGGGATTGGTTTCCGTGCTAGCCACGCCCGGCACCGTCAAGCGGCAATATACGCGCGACCTGATCCGCCAATGGGCCACCAAATGCCATGTGCGACTGGTCGGCAGCGACCGGCTCGCCAGCCTGGCCGAGACCTATATGCGCGAGGGCTTCGTCGACGAGGACGCTGTGCGGGACGAGATAACGCCATGCTTTATCGAGCAGGAGGGTGCCCGCACCGACATCGTGGTGCTCGCCTGCACGCATTATCCGTTCCTGGCCAATCGCATGCGCAAGACGGCACCCTGGCCGGTGGATTGGCTCGACCCCGCCGAGGCCATCGCACGGCGGGCTCTGTCCCTTCTTGCGCCCTTACCAGCGGAGCCCGGCATCCATACGCCCGATCTCGCGGTCTTCACATCGGGTAAGGCAGACTTCAGTACACGTCGCCTGATGCAGGGGTTCGGTCTGAACGTCGCGAGATAAGATCTGATAAGTCGAACAGGAACATCGCTGCGGGGGCTGCGTTCTTTCGGGACAACCGTCACGGGAGAGAGAAAAATGCCCGCAAAATCCAAAGCTCAGCAAAAAGCCGCCGGCGCGGCGCTCGCTGCCAAACGCGGCGAGATCAAAAAGAGCGAATTGGTCGGTGCATCCAAGGATATGTACGAATCGATGTCCGAAAAACAGTTGGACGAATTCGCCTCCACCAAGCGCAAAGGACTTCCTGAACACAAGGAAGAAAAGTGAGGGCGCCAAGCGCGCGCCCTCACCATTTTGATAAAGGTCGTTAAGCTGACAATGCCGGTGCTGCGGTCTGTGCGAACCAATCGGCGAAGGACTCCGGCTCCTTGCCGGTCAATGCTTTAAAATCGTCCGGAGAGCCAGCTAGATTGCCGGCCTTTGTTGCCGTATCGAACGATGCATAGACGTGAGCGACCGGCTCGGGCAGTCCAGCGCCGACCATCCCCTGCACAAGCCCCTCAACAGGCACCTGAACCACTTGGAGCGGCTTTCCGGTTGCCTGACGAGCCAATTCCGCGACTTCGTCGACGGTATAGGCCTTGCCGCCGAACAGGTTCAACGTGCGCTTTCCGGTGAAATCGGATGCGACCGCGACCGCGGCGGCCAAAGCCAGGTCGTCACGGGTGATGTAGGACGTCCCGCCATCGCCTGCCGCTGTGTACCAATTCCCGGTAGCCAGGGCGTTGGGCAGCGAAAGCAGAACATTCTCCGCGTACCAGGTGTTGCCAAGGATCGTATGGCCGGGAATGCTGCTAGACGTGAGCGCCGCTTCGGTGCCGGCATGGTCCGGTGCGAACGAAACGAGTGACGTTTTGGCATTTGGCAGCGAAGTGTAGACAATGTGCGTGACGCCGGCGGCTTCAGCCGCCTTGACCGCGGCTTGATGCTGGCGGAGCCGCTTGCCTGGCTCATCCAGCGCGTCGGTGCTGATGATCAAAAGGCGCTTCACGCCGGCAAATGCTGCTGCCAGGCTGGTCGCATCGTCGAAGTCCGCCTTGCGAACCGTAACGCCCTTTGCCTGCAGGGCTTCAAGCTCTTCAGGCTTGCGGCTCGTCGCCACGATGCGGTCGGCAGGAATCTTCAGCGTATTGAGCAGATGTGTAATGACGGCTCGTCCGAGATGTCCTGATGCGCCGGTAACGAGAATATCTGCGGTCTGTGCCATTATAATTTCCTCATGTCCTTCACTTGGGTACGTTGCATAATCTGGTTATCAACGGTAACTAGATAGCAGGATGCGAAACGAAGCGTAAGTACGCATGATTTCGTGCTTAGGTTACGCGAAGGGAACCGTATGAACGCGCCGACGAGAAATGGAGCGGCAACACCACTCCTCTACAGTAATCCCGGTTTCGACCGCGATTCTGGCGGCGGTTGCCCTATCCGCGAGGTTCTGGACAGGGTGGGCGACACATGGAGCCTGCTGGTCCTGTTTACCCTGCAGCCGGCTCCGTGCCGGTTCAACGCGCTGAAACGCGCCATCGAAGGCATTTCCCAGCGCATGCTGACCGTCACCCTGCGCTCGCTCGAGAGGGATGGACTGGTGAGCAGGAGGGTGAAACCCACCACGCCGCCGGAGGTCGAATATTCACTGACCGAGCTCGGACAGTCGATTGCGGTGCCGGTGGCGGCGCTCGGATCATGGGCGGCTGAGAACCGGGGTCGATTGCGGCAGGCTCAAGCCGATTTCGACGCTGCGGAAGCCTGACGTTGACAAATCAAGCCTGATCTTCTATCGACCGCACTAGCACCGGGTCCGAAAGGCCCGGTGTCGCACTTTATGTGCATGACGTGTCCCGTGGGTTTCTCGCAGCGTTGCGGTGAGAACTCTGTCAGGTCTCTAAATCGAGGCCAGAGGAGGGCGCGTTTCCTTCACTCGGAGCATGAGGTTCCGGGTGTAACTTTGTGAAAGGGAATGCGATGAGCAAGCGCGAATCCGCAAAATACAAAATCGACCGCCGTCTTGGCGAGAACATCTGGGGTCGCCCGAAATCCCCGGTCAACAAGCGTGAATACGGTCCCGGCCAGCACGGCCAGCGCCGCAAGGGCAAGCTGTCAGATTTCGGCATTCAGCTCCGCGCCAAGCAGAAGCTCAAGGGCCACTACGGCGACATCTCGGAAAAGCAGTTCCGCAAGACCTACGATGAAGCCAACCGCCGCAAGGGCGACACCTCCGAGAACCTGATCGGCCTGCTCGAATCGCGCCTCGACGCTGTCGTGTACCGTGCCAAGTTCGTTCCGACGATCTTCGCTGCCCGTCAGTTCATCAACCATGGCCACGTCAACGTAAACGGTAAGCGCACGAATATCGGTTCGTACCTCTGCAAGGTCGGCGACGTGATCGAAGTCCGCGAAAAGTCCAAGCAGCTCGTTATCGTGCTCGAGGCAGCTCAGCTCGCCGAGCGTGACGTTCCGGACTACATCGAAGTCGACCACAACAAGATGGTCGCCACCTACAACCGCGTTCCCGGTCTGGCAGACGTTCCGTTCGCCGTGCAGATGGAACCGAACCTGGTCGTCGAATTCTATTCGCGCTAAACGACCGCAAAGACTTCGAAAAAGCCGCCTTCGGGCGGCTTTTTCATTTCTGCTTTCAATCGCAGGCACCTTGGTTACAAAGCGAGCAAGGAAAGCGGGGACATGAGCATGGAAGACTTGCAGGCGCTGTTGGACGACATTCACACGACGCTTTCCGCGCGAGAGGAAAAAGGCAAGGTCGCGACCTACATACCCGAACTCGCCCGCATCGATCCCGCCAATTTTGGCATTGCAGTCATCGGCGTTGACGGTAGCGAATATATGGCCGGTGATGCAGAGCTGCCTTTCTCCATCCAGAGTGTTTCCAAGGTCTTCACGCTGACGCTCGCGCTCGGCAAGCACGGCGATTCCTTGTGGAACCGCGTCGGTCGTGAGCCATCGGGTACGGCTTTCAACTCCATCGTCCAGCTCGAATTCGAGAAAGGTCGGCCGCGCAACCCCTTCATCAACGCCGGTGCAATTGCCGTCACCGACCTGATTCTATCTGGCCACAAACCGCGCGAAGCTATTGGCGAAATTGTCAATTTCGTCCGCTTCCTGTCCGGTGACGATACCATCACCACCGACCAGGCTGTAGCGAAATCCGAGAACGAGACCGGGTTCCGCAACTTCGCCTTGGCGCAGTTCATGCGCTCGTTCGGGCGGCTCGACCATCCGGCCGAGCACACGCTGGGCGTCTATTTCCACCAGTGCGCGCTGGCCATGTCCTGCCGCCAGCTTGCCCATGCCGGTCTCTATCTAGCTGCCAATGGACGCAACCCGATAACCGGCAGTTCGGTCGTGTCACGCGAGCGCGCCCGCCGTATCAATGCGCTGATGATGATGTGCGGCCACTATGACGGATCCGGCGAATTCGCCTACCGCGTCGGCCTTCCCGGCAAAAGCGGTGTCGGCGGCGGTATCCTCGCTGTGGCGCCGGGCAAGGCATCCATCGCGGTATGGGCTCCGGGGCTGAACGATTACGGCAATTCGCTGCTCGGCACGGCGGCACTCGAAATGCTCGCCAAGCGCACGGGATGGTCCGTTTTTGGGCTTTGACGCAGAGCGCGCTTTGCGTTGCTCGATGACCACGTTAAACGGGAACGAGGAGATTGAACGATGACCATCCACGATCCCGAAATCGAAACGGCCGACGGCTGTCACCCGCTGTTCCGCGCGGTGCCGTCCTCCGTGGAATTCAACAAGCTGCGCAAGCGCTTGCTGCGCTTGTCTCGTCAGGCCATCGAGGATTTCGGCATGGTCAAGCCGGGAGAGCGCTGGCTGGTGGCGCTGTCGGGCGGCAAGGATTCCTATGGCCTGCTCGCAATCCTGCTCGATCTCAAATGGCGCGGGCTTTTGCCGATCGAGCTTCTGGCCTGCAATCTGGACCAAGGGCAGCCGAATTTCCCGAAGCATATTTTGCCGGACTATCTGACGGCCAACGGCATCGCCCACCGCATCGAGTATCGTGACACCTATTCGGTCGTTACCGACAAGATCGCCGAGGGCAACACCTATTGTTCGCTGTGTTCGCGCCTCCGTCGCGGCCACCTCTATCGCATCGCGCGGGAGGAGGGCTGTTCCGCGCTGGTGCTCGGCCACCATCGGGAGGATATCCTCGAGACCTTCTTCATGAACCTGTTCCATGGCGGACGGCTTGCCGCCATGCCGCCCAAACTGCTCAACGACGAGGGCGACGTCATGGTGCTGCGGCCGCTGGCCTATTGCGCCGAGACCGACATGGCGCGCCTTGCCGAAGCGATGGCTTTTCCCATCATCCCCTGCGACCTCTGTGGCAGCCAGGAAGGCCTTCAGCGCAACGCTATGAAGACAATGCTGGACGATATCGAAAAACGCATGCCGGGCCGCAAGGACATCATGATCCGCGCCATGGCCAATGTGCGCCCGACCCATCTTCTCGACCGCAAGCTGTTCGACTTCGCAGGGCTTGCCGCGAGCGGTGCCGACCAACCAGGACAGACCCATGCACTTTGACGACAAGACCATCGACAGCCTCGCCGACCTGCTCGCGGAGGCTGCAACGGTGGAGATCATGCCGCGCTTCCGTACCTTGGAAGACGAC
This sequence comes from Tianweitania sp. UT-5YL-CI-8, assembly GCF_030010215.1. Lineage (GTDB taxonomy): Bacteria > Pseudomonadota > Alphaproteobacteria > Rhizobiales > Rhizobiaceae > Oryzicola. Next base: position 77,096 of record NZ_JASCRR010000008.1, on the reverse strand, counting down.
CAGATTCGTCAGAAGACCTCGGCGGTAGACCTCGTCACCGAGGGCGATATAGCGGCCGAGAAGTACATCACCCGCGTCTTGAAAGAGCGCTATCCCAAGGCTCTGATTGTCGGCGAAGAAGCCTATGAAGAAGACCGGACGCTGCTCGACACGCTGGGCACTGCCGATCTCGCTTTCGTCATCGATCCCATCGACGGAACCTTCAACTTCGCCGCAGGCATTCCGCTGTTCGGCGTCATGCTGGCCGTGGTGGTCAAGGGCGAGACGGTAGCAGGCATCATCCACGATCCGGTCGGCAAGGACTGGTTGATCGCTGCCAAGGGTGCGGGCGCCCATCTGCGCGCACCCTCAGGCGCTACGCGCAGGGTGAAGGTCGCTGCGCCTGCGTCGATCCATGAGATGACGGGCAGCGTTTCATGGCAATATGTCGAGGAACCCTTGCGGTCCACGCTGGCGAGAAACCATGCCAAGTGTTTGTCGCAATTCGGCTATCGCTGCGCGGCGCACGAATACCATTTGCTTGCGACCGGCAACGCCCATTTCGTCATCTACAACAAGCTGATGCCTTGGGATCATCTCGCAGGCGTTCTGATCCATCAGCAGGCCGGGGGATACGCTGCCCGCCTCGACGGCAGCGCCTATCTTCCCAGCCATGTCGGAGGCGGCCTGCTGGTAGCGCCGGACAAATCGAGTTGGGAAGAAATCCGCCGCGAACTCTGGGCGGACTAATTGGACAGGGAGGCCGGGTTGGCTGACCTCCCTGGCATCGTTCAGTGTGCCGCGGTCTGTTGCTCATGCTGCGGCTGGAACAGACGCCCACGCTCGGCAATAAGCACCAGGACGATCGCGAGCATGCCGAGCCCGGCATAGCCGGCTGCTAGCGGTGTCGTGGTGCCGTCGAATGCCTGTCCGATGATCACACCGACCACCGCGCCGCCGAACGTCTGGAAGAACGCTTGCACCGATGATGCGGTGCCCGCCATGCGGCCGAGCGGCTCCATGGCAAGCGAGTTGAAGTTCGAGCCGATCCAGCCGAATTGGAACATGATCAGCGCAAACAGGCCGATGAACAGCGACAGCGGCAGTTCTCCCACCAGCGTCAGAGCCAGCCAGACGGTCGCCACAATGGTCAGGCCGATCACTGCACCATGAGATAGTCGGCGCATTCCAACCCGAACCACCAGCTTTGAGTTCAGGAACGAGGACAGCGACATCATCAGGGCAATTGCGGCGAAGATCACCGGGAACCAGACGCCGACGCCGTATATGCCGACATAGACCTGCTGAGCCGAATTGATGAAGCCGAACAGCGCGCCGAAGATCAACGTCGACGCCAGCGTGTAGCACAGCGAAACGCGCGTGGTGACGACCATGCGGAAAGCCTGGCCGATCGATGCGAAGGTTAGCGGGCGTCGCTCGCTCTGCGCGAGTGTTTCGGGCATGCGCATCGCTGCCCATATCGTGATGATGAGGGCTACGAAGGCCATGCACAGGAAGATCATGTGCCATTCGCTGAAGATCATGATTGCCTGGCCGAGCGCGGGCGCAATCACCGGGATGACCATGAACACCATGAAAACAAGCGACATGATCTCCGCCATCTGCCTGCCGGCATAACGGTCGCGCACCATGGAGATGGCGATGACGCGTGTCGATGCAGCTCCCGCCCCCTGGATGAAGCGCAGAACCAGAAGCGTCTCGAAGTTGGGTGCGAAGGCGGCGGCAAACGCCGCCGCAACATAGACGCTGAGACCGAAGAGCAACGGCCCACGCCGGCCGAACCGGTCGGAGATGGGGCCGTAAGGCAACAGCGCCAGCGCCATGCCGCCGAAGTAGGCGGAGATGACATACTGCCGGTGGTTTTCGCTCTCCACGCCCAGGCTGTCACCCATCTGTTGCAGCGCCGGCAGCATGATGTCGATGGCCAGCGCGTTCACGGCCATCAAGGCTGCGGCCAGCGCGATGAATTCCCATCGCGGAATGGAGATCGGTTGCGCTGGGGTGATCAATGAGCGCTGGTCCATAATGAAGTCCGTTCAAAAAAAGCAAAATGCGCCAGAAAATCCCGGCGCATTCGAAACATGGTCTGTCGATGATCGTTCCCGGCAAGGCCGGGACGTCTCAATCTCAGGCGGCGCCTTTGACGCTGACGCCTTTTTCGGTGAAGAAGGTCTGCAATTCGCCCGCCTGGAACATCTCGCGGATGATGTCGCAACCGCCGACGAACTCGCCCTTCACATAGAGCTGCGGAATGGTCGGCCAGTTGGAATAGTCCTTGATTCCCTGGCGCAGATCGGCTGATTCCAAAACGTTGACGCCCTTATAGTCGACGCCGAGATAGTCGAGAATCTGCACGACCTGTCCGGAAAATCCGCACTGCGGGAAGCCGGGGGTGCCTTTCATGAAGACAACCACATCGGTGCTCTTCACTTCGCTGTCGATGAAATCATTGATACCGCTCATGGAAAAACCTTTCATGCCTTTGGGAGCAAGGCTCGGAAATCGTTACCTTCAAATAACCCCATCTTCCGGTTGAAACAAGACTTTGGTGAAAGCGGTCTTCCGGCCAGACAAGCAGGTTGCAACATCCATGTCTTTTTCTCTGATTTCATTGAACGGTGCCCGTCCATGAATCGAAGAGTGCTCTGGCTCCCGCTGCTCGCCGTCATGATTCTGGCCGGTGGCTCTTCTGTATTCCTCTGGATGACACAGTCACGCAAAATCGCTCAGGCAGATGCGCAGCTTCCTGGGCCTTGTCGCGACCTGCGTTTCGAGGCTGTCGACTACATCGTCTGCACCATCGATCTGCGGCGTTTCGACATCCAGATGTCTCTGAACGACGAAGCTGGAAAGCCCTACCGCTCGTTGAAGAGGCATGACGCGGTAATGGTGGGAAAACGCCGCCGGCCGATCCTGTCGATGAACGCTGGCATGTATCACGAAGATGTGTCTGCCGTCGGCCTTCTGGTCGAGCATGGCCGGGAGACGCATCGCATCGAACTTGGCGATGGAGACGGCAATTTCTTTCTGAAGCCGAATGGCGTTTTCAGCATCGGAAACGACGGCACGGCTGCGATTTCAGAAAGTTCAGCCTATGCGGCTTTGCCGCGGAACGCTGCCTTCGCAACGCAGTCCGGCCCAATGCTGATGATAGACGGCGCGCTGCACCCGCGATTCGAACCTTACGGTGTGTCGCGCTTCATCCGCAATGGCGTCGGCGTTCGCGACCCCAACACAGTAGTTCTGGCGATTTCCCGTCAGCCCGTCAGTTTCGGCGGATTCGCTCGGCTGTTCAGGGATGAACTTGGCTGCCGAAATGCGCTGTATTTCGATGGCGTCGTCTCGGCCATGACGAACGGTACCGATCATCTTATCGGCGGCGGTTACCCGGCCGGGCCGATCCTGTCTGTCTTTGAAAAGTAGAAAGTGTCAGTCCGGGATGCTTGTCTGCAGGGCAAGGGCGTGCAGAACGCCGCCCATATTGCCCTTCAGGGCGTTGTAGACCATCTGGTGCTGCTGCACCCGGCTCTTGCCGCGAAAGCTCTCGGAGACAACTTCGGCGGCATAGTGGTCGCCATCGCCTGCCAGATCCCGGATCGTGACCTTGGCGTCCGGAATGCCTTCCTTGATAAGCTTCTCGATGTCGCGGGCGTCCATTGCCAATGGGATAGTCTCCGATTTCACTGCTTCGGGAAGGATAGGTGCGAAGGTCGGGCGCGGTCAATTGTGCGCCGCCCAATCTCCCGTGTCGATTCAGTTCGCGAGCTCACCCGCCATGAAAGCCGGGAACCAGCCCTCATGCGCCGCCTTAAGCTCTGCCACTGCGATGGCGCGCGCCTCTCCAAGCTTGAGTGCGGTGCCCCCGGTGCTGCCGATCCAGGGCGCGAAAATGCCGAGCTCTTTCTGTTCGGCCAGCATGGCGTTGAAGTCATCGCCCTGCGGATCGACGTTGACCGTCACCACATAGCGGCCCTGGTCTTCGCCGAAGAACTGCGGGATCGGGTCGCCATTGTTGAGCTGGTTGACCGTCGCGCCGATGCCGGAGGACATCGCCATTTCCCCCAAGGCCACACCCAACCCGCCATCCGAGACGTCGTGCACGGCGGTCGCCACGCCGGAGCGGATGAGCTTGCGGACGTAGTCGCCGACTTTGCGCTCATGGGTCAGATCGACGTGCGGTGGTGGGCCGTCGGTGCGGCCGTGCAGGTCGCGCATATAGATGGATTGCGCGAGATGCGTGCCCCACCAGTCCGGCGCACCGACCAGCAGGATCATCTCGCCTTCGGCGGCAAAGCCGGATCGTGCCATCTTGGCCCAATCATCGATCAGGCCGACGCCGCCGATGGTCGGTGTCGGCAGGATGCCCTGGCCGTTGGTCTCGTTGTAGAGCGAGACGTTGCCGGACACGATCGGAAAGTCGAGCGCGCGGCAGGCTTCGCCGATGCCTTGGATGGCCTTGACGAGTTGGCCCATGATTTCGGGGCGCTCGGGATTGCCGAAATTGAGGTTGTCGGTGGCCGCCAGTGGCAGGGCGCCGGTGGCCGTCAGGTTGCGCCAGCATTCGGCGACGGCCTGCTTGCCGCCTTCGAACGGATCGGCCTCGCAATAGCGCGGGGTCACGTCGGACGAAAACGCCAGCGCCTTCGTGTCATGACCTTCGACGCGCACCACGCCCCCGTCGCCGCCGGGGCGTTGCAGCGAATTGCCCTGGATCATGGTGTCATACTGTTCCCAGACCCAGCGACGGCTCGACAGGTCAGGCCCGCCTAAGAGCTTGAGCAGCGCATCGGCCACGTCGGCCTGGGGGATATCGTCCTTGGCCAGCGGCGCGCGGGGTGTCGGCTCGATCCAGGGGCGGTCATATTCCGGCGCCTGGTCTCCCAGATCCTTGATCGGCAAATTGGCGACTTCCTGGCCCTGATGCAGGATGCGGAAGCGCAGGTCGTCGGTGGTCTTGCCGACGATGGCGAAGTCGAGACCCCATTTGCGGAAGATCGCTTCGGCTTCCGTTTCCTTTTCGGGCTTCAGCACCATGAGCATGCGCTCCTGGCTCTCCGAAAGCATCATCTCATAGGCGCTCATGCGCTCCTCGCGCACCGGCACTTTGTCCAGATCGAGTTCGATGCCGAGGTCGCCCTTGGCGCCCATTTCGACAGCCGAGCAGGTCAGTCCGGCCGCGCCCATATCCTGGATGGCGATGACCGCGCCCGATGCCATGAGTTCGAGGCAGGCTTCCAGCAGGCATTTTTCCGTGAAGGGGTCGCCGACTTGCACGGTGGGGCGCTTTTCCTCGATCTTGTCGTCGAACTCGGCGGACGCCATGGTCGCGCCGCCGACGCCGTCGCGACCGGTCTTGGCACCGAGATAGACGACCGGCAAACCGACGCCCTTGGCTTCGGAGAGGAAGATTCCATCGGTCTTGGCGAGGCCGGCGGCAAAAGCGTTGACAAGGATGTTACCGTTGTAGCGCGGGTCGAAATTGACCTCACCACCTACCGTGGGCACGCCGAAGGAATTGCCGTAGCCGCCAACACCTGACACGACCCCGGAGACGAGGTGGCGGGTCTTGGGATGATCGGGCGAGCCGAAGCGCAGCGCGTTCATCGCTGCGATGGGCCGGGCGCCCATGGTGAAGACGTCGCGGAGGATACCGCCAACGCCGGTCGCCGCACCCTGGTAGGGCTCGATGTAGGAAGGGTGGTTGTGGCTCTCCATCTTGAAGACGACGCAGTCGCCATCGCCGATATCGACCACACCCGCATTCTCGCCCGGACCCTGGATGACGCGCTCGCCCTTGGTCGGCAGCGTCTTCAGCCACTTCTTGGACGACTTATAGGAACAGTGCTCGTTCCACATCGCCGAAAAAATGCCGAGTTCTGTGAATGTCGGCTCGCGACCGACGAGATCGAGAATGCGCTGGTATTCGTCCGCCTTCAGGCCATGAGCCTTGATCAGATCTTGTGTGATCGGGACGTTGTTCTGGATGGTCATGGGGCTCGTAGATCCGTTGGAACACCTTTGCGAGGCTCCATAGCGCAAGCGCGGGCGGGGATATACCGCCAATGGCCAGAAATTCACCGGGAAAGCAAGGTTTCAGGCTTTCGTGCGGTGTTTGGGTCAACCGAAACTGTCGTAGCCGGCGCTGCCCTCGTCCAGAAGCCTGCGGAGGGCGCGCAGGCCTTGTTTGGTGTCCGCGCGCGCGCGCGTGGACGATACACCCAGGCGGACCCGATGATAGACGCGGTCGGATCGTCCGGCCTTGAACTCGTCCTCGTCGTCGATCAGCAGGCCTTGTTCATAGGCCGCGTTCTTGAAGGTGCCGGAGTGCCACGGCTCGGGAACGGCAAGCCACAGAAAGGGAATGTTGGCTACGGAATTGAAGTCATAACCGTCGAGCAACTCGCGAGCCATGCCGAGACGCGCATTGATCTCGACAATCGAGCGGTTCCGGATGGCTATGGCTTCGCCGGAACGGACCAGCCGCGCGCACAGTTCCGCAAGTACGAACGGCATGCCGCCCGTCACCATCTTGTGCGCAACCCGGATGCTGTGCCGGTAGTGCGGCGGGCAAGAGAGCCAGCCGCCGCGCACGCCGGCGGCCACCGATTTCGACAGTCCTCCAACCACCAGCGTGCGCTCGGGAGCATACTCCGCCAGAAGCGGCGTCGCATCGTCCGTGAGCGCGCCGTAGAGATCGTCTTCGATCAGGATCACATTGTATTTGCGCGCAATCTCGGCGACCGCGGCCCTTCGTTCTGCCGGCATGATCGATAGGCTGGGGTTCTGCGCGGTAGGCATCAGGAACGCCATCTTCGGATGCTTCTGCGCGCATACCCGCTCGAAATCATCCGGATCGAGCCCGTGTTCATCCGCATTGACCAGCGCCAGCCGTCGCCCGATCAACGCGGCTGTGCGCGAAATCTGCGTATAGGTCAGATGCTCGAAGACGACGTAATCGCCGGGCGAAGTCAGGGCGGACATCGCCGCGACGATCGCCGCATGAGCGCCGAGAGTCGGAACGATCGTATCGGCGCTTGGGCGGAAACCGTTGCGCGACAGCCATTGCTGTCCGGCCTCGAACCAGTGACCGGGAAAAGTCCGCGTATAACTGCTAACATCATCCGGGTGGTCGCGTGTGATCGCGGACAGCATTGTCTCGATTGCATTGCTTTGACCGACATCGGGTGCCGCGGTGCTGTCGAAGCGCAGCTTGCCAACGGGTGCTTCGATAAAGCGGGTTCCTTCCTGCTGGGGCTCGACGGGCTCGGCGGGGATTTTCGAATCGATCTCCCCGCTTCTCGCGAGGATATATGTGCCTCGTCCAACTTCGCCGCTGACCAGTCCTCGCTCACGTAAGAGCGCATAGGCTCTGCCGACGGTGCCGATGGTAACGCCGATATCGTAGGCCAAATTGCGCTGAGGCGGCAATTTCGTTCCGGATTTCAAGGCGCCGGTATCGATATCGGTCTCGATCCGGTCGGCAAGCCGCAGATAAAGCGGCCCGTGGCCGCTAGAGAGGTCAGGAAGCCAACTTGTCATGGTAGCAATTAATATATTGCATCCATGATAGAGTCAATTCATATCGTTTACAGACGCACAATGAGCGCAATCAGGTGAGTACATGCAAACAATCGATACATTTTCAGGTGAATCGCTGGAAGGCAACTCTAGGACCGCCCGGTCCTATGTCCGCAGCTTTGCGATCTTTGCTGGGAAAGTGTTCACTTGGGTGTCGTGGCGTTTGGAACGGCGGCGTACCCGTCTGGCGCTGCTCAACATGACGGATGAACAGCTCTGGGATGTCGGCATATCGCGCGCCGACGCCTACCGTGAAGGTATTCGCTCCTTCCTCGACTGATCGAAGTGGCCGAAGCGCAGTGCGTCAGGTAGCAGTGCCGCAGCTAACATCGCCAGAGCGCCAGCGAGCGATATCGGCGTTGATGCGTGACCCGACCGATTTGTTCAACAGCGGGCCGAAGGTCTCGACCTGGCTGGGATTGCCGCGCGCCTGCACGACGAGCGCAGGCAATCCGCCGTAGTTCTTCGCCGGGACAACCAAGAAGCGCGGCGTGCCGGTGAACGAGTTCAGTTCGTTGGCCATGCGATAGTTTCGGAAAGCCGGATCCTTGCTGGCGAACCAGCATTTGTGCGCGGCGATGGCGACCTGTTCCATGCTGCGCAGCGCCGCACTTTTGCCAGACGGGGCAGGGGCCGGTGTCGTCTTCTCGGACTGACACGCCGAAAGCGACGCCAGAGCAGCCACCATCGCAACGAACTTAAACTTGACGCGCATGAGGCGGCCTTTCTGCGGAGCCATCGGTCCAAAACGGACCGGCATTGCATACCGGGATAGCTGCAGGCCGATAACAACTTCTTAAAACGCGATCCTTCGGATGACCGTTCGCGCTTATGCCGCCATTTTGAGCCCAAGAGCGCTTTCAAACAAAGCGCGTCCGTCACTGCCGCCATGCGCGGCTTCGATCAGGTTTTCGGGATGCGGCATCATGCCGAGCACATTGCCGTCCTTGCTGACGATGCCGGCAATATCATTGAGCGAACCATTGGGATTGGTGCCCTCGGCGTAGCGAAACACAACCTGGCCTTCGCCTTCCAGCCGCGACAACGTGTCGGCATCGGCAAAGTAGTTACCGTCGTGATGCGCGACAGGGCAGCGGATGATCTGGTTTTGCGTGTAGCCGCGTGTGAACGCCGTTTTGGCGTTCGTCACCTGCAGCTTGACCTCGCGGCAGACGAACTTCAGCGACATGTTGCGCATCAAGGCGCCGGGTAGCAGACCGGCTTCGACCAGGATCTGGAAACCGTTGCAGACACCGATGACCTGGACGCCCTTCGCTGCCTTCTCGGCAACCGCCCTCAGCACCGGCATGCGGGCAGCGATCGCGCCGCAGCGCAGATAGTCGCCATAGGAAAAGCCGCCGGGTATGACAATCAGGTCGACATCAGGAATCTCGGTGTCGGTCTGCCATACGGTGACCGGTGCCTCGCCGGAAATTTTGGCCAGCGCCGCGATCATGTCGCGGTCGCGGTTGAGGCCTGGGAGGAGAACGACGGCTGATTTCACGAGGTCACCGTTTCATTTTCATAAGAGAGATACTGGGGTGGCACGTGGTCTACGAGCCATACACCGTTTTCCGAGAGATAAAACACCATGCCTTCGAAAGCCATGCGTTGGGCGGCGATTTTCAGGATCGTTGTCTCTCCCTTGCGACGGTTGCCGACAATCGCAGCGGTTTCGATATCGGGAGACAGGTGGACATGCTGGCGCGACTGCCGCGTCAGGCCTTCCGTCAGGATGATGCCGAGCAGTGATGTCTTGGTGCCGTGATAGAGTGTCTCAGGAGGCTGCGCAGGCGTAAGTTTCAGGTCGACTTCGATGCTGTGACCTTGCGCGGCACGAATGCGCGATCCCTCAAGCGTAAAGCGCTTTTTCGGGTTCTCTGCGACGATGCGCAACACATCCTTGCGCGATGCTCCAAAGCGCTTTTCCAAAACCGCGCACAAAATCTCAAAGTCGGTCCAGCCGTTCTCGTCCAACTGCAATCCGGCCTGCTGCGGCTCGTGCCGGAGAACCAGACTCATGAACTTAGAAACAGTGGTGTCGGAAGGCACGGTGCGGGACTCAGGTATTGTTTTCGAAAGGGTTTTGGGTTTCGGCGAATTCACGCAATTCAAGGCGGCGTTCGATGCGGTCGAGACGCAGTTCGTGACGGCCAAGGACCCCGTAAATGTTCGATATGTCTTGATTGATAGAAATGAGCTGACTACGAATGGCGATCAGTTCGTGGCGAATCTCAGCCTGACCGTCTTTCAACTGACGAATATCGCCCTGAAGACTTTTCAAGATTTCGTAGATCAGCTCGTTCGTAACCGCGGTCACCGATGCCTCCGGCCGCAACCTTAGATAAGCGTCACACTATAGTTCTCAATCACGGTATTCGCCAGAAGCTTGTCGCACATCGCCTTGATTTCGGCTTCCGCATTGGCGGCGTCCGTGCTGGAAAGCTCGACGTCGAAAACCTTGCCCTGCCGGACCGAACCTACGCCGTCAAAGCCGAGGCCACCCAGCGCACCTTCGATTGCCTTGCCCTGCGGATCCAGAACGCCGTTTTTGAGGGTGACGATGACGCGCGCTTTGATCACTGAACTGGGTCTCCGAAGATAGGTCTTGAATGCGAAGCGGGGCGGCCGGTTGTGGTCGCCCCGAGATGTATCAGTGCTTGACCAGCGTAGGGCCGGTCGGGCGCGGCGGCTCGTTCTCGTTCATGATGCCGAGACGGCGGGCTACTTCCTGATAGGCTTCGACGAGACCGCCCATGTCGCGGCGAAAACGGTCCTTGTCGAGCTTGTCCTGGGTGGCGACATCCCACAGCCGGCAGCTGTCCGGCGAGATTTCGTCGGCGACGACGATGCGCATCATCTCGCCTTCGTAAAGGCGGCCGCATTCCATCTTGAAGTCAACGAGCTGAATCCCGACGCCGAGGAACAGACCGGAAAGGAAGTCGTTGACGCGTATGGCAAGCGCCATGATGTCGTCGATTTCCTGCGGGCTGGCCCAGCCGAAGGCGGTGATGTGCTCTTCGGACACCATCGGGTCGTCCAGCGCGTCGGCCTTATAGTAGAACTCGATGATCGAGCGCGGCAGCACGGTGCCTTCCTCGATGCCGAGACGCTTGGCCAGTGAACCTGCGGCTACGTTGCGCACGACAATCTCGAGCGGGATGATCTCGACTTCCTTGATCAACTGCTCGCGCATGTTGATGCGGCGGATGAAGTGCGTGGGAATGCCCATCCGGTTGAGATGGCTGAAAATGTGCTCGGAAATGCGGTTGTTGAGCACACCCTTGCCATCGACGACTTCATGCTTCTTGTTGTTGAAAGCTGTGGCGTCGTCTTTGAAGAACTGGATCAGCGTGCCTGGCTCGGGTCCTTCATAAAGGATCTTTGCCTTGCCTTCGTAGATGCGGCGGCGACTCTTCATGTGATTGGTTCTCTGGTTTGGAGGCCGTCCGGCAGTATTGCCGGCTCCTTTCCCGCGCGGCGTGCCGCAGCGGCAGTGGGTTTCAAGGCCGGTCTCTATCGCAATCGGACCTTTAGCTCAATCAACATTTCTGGCCAATTGGCATCAATCGACCGCTTTCCCCGACGAATTGACACGTCGCGGCATGGCGGAAGGCATTGACCGCGGCCCAGCCTTTTGGTTTGTGAAGCGCCAACCACGTTCACACAGGCCGAATCGGCAGATATCTGGAGGCTTCGATGACCAATATGAAGGATCGCGAAGAGGGTTTCGAGCGTAAGTTCGCCTTCGACGAGGAACTGCGATTCAAGGCGAATGCCCGCCGCAACAAGGCGCTTGGCCTTTGGGCTGCCGAAAAGCTCGGCAAGACAGGCGCGGACGCGGATGCCTACGCCAAAGAAGTCATCGTCTCCGATATCCAGGAAGCAGGCGACCATGACGTCTTCCGCAAGATCCGCGCCGACTTCGATGCTGCCGGCGTTGATCAGTCCGATCATCAGATTCGCCGTACCATGGACGAGTTGATGGCCGTTGCCGTCACGCAGATTCAAAACAGCTGAGGTTGCCAACCCCGGACCGTGCAATGACATTGATCGAGCGCCTGAAGGCTGACCTGACGACCATAACCGCATGGTCTTCGGTGCCCGACGCGCTGACGGTCGAAATTTTAGCCGGGCAGGGATTCGATGCCATAACGCTCGACATGCAGCATGGCGGCCATAACGAAGACAGCGTGCTACGCTGCCTGCTTCCCATTGCGGCCGCGGGGAAGCCGTCGCTGGTTCGCATTCCGGTCGGCCGCTTCGACATGGCCAGTCGCGCCCTCGATTTCGGCGCGGATGCGGTCATCGCTCCGATGATCAACACCATCGAGGACGCACGTCGTTTCGCCGCGGCGATGAAGTATCCGCCGGTCGGCGAACGGTCCTGGGGCCCTACTTACGCCGCGCCCCGCCGCAACAGTGAAGGTCCGGCCGCCTGGCTGCGCGATTCCAATGCCTCAACCATTTCCTTTGCGATGATCGAGACGCGGGCCGCACTTGCCCTTGTCGACGACATTCTGGAAATCCCAGGCATCGACGGCATCTTTGTCGGTCCTTCTGATTTCTCCATCGCCTGGACCGACGGCGCCGAAATCAACCCGTCGCTTGAAGACATGATGGAAGCGATCGCCTCCATTGCCACAAAGACCAGGGCTGCCGGAAAATATGCGGCGATTTACGTCGTCGATCCTGCCTTGACAGGACGAATGGTCGCGATGGGATATCGCTTACTGGCGACCGGTTCGGAACAGCAGGTCATGGCTCTGGGCGCTAAGTCGCTGCTTGACGCTATGCACAGTTCGATCGGTTAAACTTAACCTTCCAGCTTCAACATGAATTGCGCAAAGACCATTGAGCCCTCCGGCCACGGGCCATGGCCGGAATCGCTATTGAGGTGTCCTGCCTCGCCGGCGTCGATGAACAACGAGCCCCAGGCAGCGGCAATATCTTCGGCCACGTCGTAGTCGCAATACGGATCATTGCGGCTGGCAATGACAACCGAAGGGAAAGGCAGAGGGTCGCGCGGATAGGGCCCGAAAGTCATCAGGTGTTTCGGCCTGATGTCCGGATTAGCCACATCTGGCGGCGCAACGAAGAATGCGCCGGCGATACGGCTTGTGATCCTCGGCAGCGCATGGATAGCCGTCGGAACGCCGAGCGAGTGTGCCACTAAGACCAGCGGGCGCTCGGCCTCGCTCGCGGCGGCTACGACTATATCCGTCCAGTCCTCGCGCACCGGTTTCGACCATTCTTCCTGCTCGATGCGGCGTGCGGTGGACAAACGCTGTTCCCATCGGCTTTGCCAATGGTCCGGCCCGGAATTCGTGTAGCCGGGAATGATCAGGATATCTGCGTCTTTGACCTTCATGACGCGGATGTAGCGACGACATTCATCCGTTGCAACCGGGTAATTTCCGCTGTCGTCTCCAATAGATGAACACGGTGTTCGATTTGTGCTGCCTTGTGTGAACGACGGCGATCGTCGACATAGGGAGCAGCAGATGCCGCAACTTTGCAGGCGTTATCGAGCCACGGAGCCGAGCATGAGCACCCTACCTTTCTCTGCAGCGACGCCGACCAGCGTATCGCGCGTTGGCCTGACCGCACGCGATGCGGAAGCCCTCGCCACATATTACCGCACGGTGGTCGGTCTCCAGGAACTGTCGCGAGACGGCTCGGTCATCACGCTGGGGTCGCCGAACCGGCCGCTGCTCGATATCCAGTCGGATAAAAACGCGCTGCCGGATGATCCGCGTGCCGCGGGGCTGTTTCACACGGCGTTTCTGTTGCCTTCGCGCGCTGATCTCGGCCGCTGGATAAAGCATGCCATCGACAGCAAGATCCAGATTGGCGGTGCGTCGGACCATCGTGTCTCCGAAGCACTGTATCTGACCGATCCTGAAGGCAACGGCATTGAAATCTACGCAGACCGTCCCGCCGATACATGGAGCTGGAGCGAAGGCGAGGTGGGCATGTCGACAGAGCGGCTTGATATTGCTTCCGTGCTCGCGGAGGTGCCGCAAGGCGACGCCGGCTGGCAGGGCGTTCCGGAAAATGGCGTTGTCGGCCACGTACATCTTCGCGTCGGCAACCCCGTGGATGCGGAAGAGTTCTGGAAGCGCGAATTCGGCTTCGATGCCGTAGCCCACTATGGTTCGGCAGCCGTCTTCCTGTCATCAGGCGGCTACCATCACCATATCGGCGCCAACACCTGGCAAAGTGCTGGCGCAGGCCGGCGTAAGTCCGGGCTCACGGGTTTGAGCTGGGTCGAAATGCGGTCTTCCGAAATCTCCGCCGAGGTCGTCAAGGAAGATCCATGGGGCACGGTGATCCATACGGTGCCCGGTCTGCCGGGCTGAGTAGCGCCTCCCAAACAAAGACGCCTCGCTCGGAATTTCCGGCGAGGGCGTTTATCATTCAACCGATCTGTGATGATTCAGGCTTCGCCGAACACCCGCTGGAAGATCGTATCGACATGCTTGGTGTGGTAGCCGATGTCGAATTTCTCGCGGATTTCGGCTTCCGGCAGGGCATCGGTCACTTCCTTGTCACCCAGAAGCTCTTCCAGGAAGTCGGCGCCCTGTTCCCAGACGCGCATGGCGTTGCGCTGCACCAGCCGGTAGGCATCCTCGCGGCTCACACCGGCCTGTGTTAAGGCAAGCAGCACGCGCTGCGAATGCACCAGCCCGCGGAATTTGTTGAGGTTCTTGTCCATGTTCTTGGGATAGACCAAAAGCTTGTCGATCACGCCGGTCAGTCGCGCCAACGCGAAGTCGAGTGTAACGGTCGCGTCCGGGCCGATCATGCGCTCGACCGAGGAATGCGAGATATCGCGCTCGTGCCACAGCGCCACATTCTCCATAGCCGGCATAGCGTAGGAGCGCACCATGCGGGCGAGGCCCGTCAGGTTTTCGGTCAGCACCGGGTTGCGCTTGTGCGGCATGGCCGACGAACCCTTCTGGCCTGGCGAGAAATACTCTTCCGCTTCCAGCACCTCGGTGCGCTGCAGATGGCGGATTTCCACCGACAGCCGCTCGACAGACGAGGCGATGACGCCCAGCGTGGCGAAGAACATGGCATGGCGGTCTCGCGGGATGACCTGTGTGGATACAGGCTCTGGCTTCAGGCCGAGCTTGGCGGCGACATGCTCTTCCACGCGCGGGTCGATATTCGCGAAGGTGCCGACCGCGCCCGAGATCGCGCAGGTGGCGATGTCTTCGCGGGCATGGACGAGACGTTCGCGGCAGCGCGAGAATTCGGCATAGGCCTGCGCCAGCTTGACGCCGAAGGTCGTCGGCTCGGCGTGGATGCCATGGCTGCGGCCGATGGTGACGGTATCCTTGTGTTCGAAGGCACGGCGCTTGAGGGCTGCCAGCAGCGCGTCTAGATCGGCCAGCAATAGGTCGGCGGCGCGGGTCAGCTGCACGCTGAAGCAGGTGTCGAGCACGTCGGACGACGTCATGCCCTGGTGGATGAAACGCGAGTCGGGACCGACGAACTCGGCCAGATGCGTCAGGAATGCGATGACGTCATGCTTGGTGACACGCTCGATCTCGTCGATTTTGTCGACGTCGAACTCCGCGGCCGATCCCTTATCCCAGATGGTCTTTGCCGCTTCCTTCGGGATCACGCCGATCTCGGCCAGCGCGTCGCAGGCATAGGCCTCGATCTCGAACCAGATGCGGAAGCGTGTCTCGGGCGACCAGATGGCGACCATCTCGGGCCGGGAATAGCGAGGGATCATGGCAGGGGTGTCCAGCGTTTCGTTTGCGTCGCCGCTCCCTAACAGAGGCGGCGGCAATCCTCAACGCCGCGACTGGCGGAAGCGGCCTATTCCCCCGCCCAATAGCCCGTATTGGCGATCCAGCGGTGGTCGGGACCCTCAAAACCTTGCCTTACGACTGTGATCAGCACCGCATAGGCCATCTTGCTATCCGGGGTGAAGAAGGTTTGTACGCCCCCGATCCGGTAGCCATTGGCGCAGCCCCGGCTTTGCGGGATCGACGTGTCCTCATGCAGTACTTGCGTCTTGCCGCTGTCTTTCGCGTCAATGCCGATCAGTCGGTACCCTTTGGTAGGGCCGGCGACGCCGTCGCAGAAGTCCGGGCCTTTGAGAGAAAATTCTTCCAGGCGGAATTCCATATTGGCGTCGATCGGCGGGAACACCGGGCGCGGATTGACGACGATGTGATAGGGATCGGCGCTGACTTCGGTGACCGCGTTGAAGCCCGCGAGAAAGCCGGGATTTTCGCCTAGTTCCTGGTTGCTCAGAATGGCATTTCCCTTTTCGCCGGCCTGCGCGCGCACCGCGTAGAGCGGCTTTGTCTCATCCTCGAACAGCACCCGGATCGGCGTGCCGGCAACGAAATCGTCCTCGGCGATGTTGACATAGAAGCGGTTGGAATAGGGAAAGCCCGAACCGTCCTGTATGCCGTATTCCTCGAATGCGAAGACCTTGCCGTCGGCGCTGAAGCCGAGCACGGACAAGTCAGCGGTGTCGCCTGCCAACCCCGGCACAACCGATGCAAGCAGCACAGCGGAGATGAACATCGCAGAGCCCACGTTTTTCATGGAAGTCCTCCCTGAGGTACAAATATCCGAAAGCTGACTGGTACCTTCACTGCTATACAGGAATCGCCGTCGGCGGTCCTATAATTGCGACCAGGTGCGGTTCACGTCTCCAGCCTCCGCGGTCGCCGCATACACGCCGCGTGCAATAGCGCGCGCCATTGTCGATGCCGCAGCCGCATAGATCTCAGTCAGCTGGATGGGGTCGAGTTCGATGCCGCTGCTGCCGGTCGCTACCCCGAAGATCAGGTCGCCGTCCATCGGCGTGTGAACCGGCCATATCGCGCGGGCGTAGCCGTCATGCGCTGAAATGGCGAGCCGCTTGGCGCCGGCTTTGCTGAGCACTGCATCCGTCGCGATGATGGCGATGGTGGTGTTGGCGAGCGGATCGCGCAGTTTGGTGTAAAGCGCTGTTGTATCGCCCGGCAGCGGCGAGGGCAGGCCCAAGCCGCCGAACTCGTCGCCGATTTCAAAAGCCGCCGCCCAGAAATGCCTTGTCCTGCCGATGGTCGCCGAGCCGACCGGATTGGCGGCTACCAGTGCACCGACCGTGACGCCATTGTCCAAACGGGTGGAGGCAGAGCCGAGCCCGCCCTTGAGCAGGGCGGTCGTCGCACCCTTACCCGCGCCGATAGTTCCGAGCTTAAAATCCTCTGACGCGTTCTGCACGGCTTCGTAGCCGAGGTCGCGATAGGGCGGGAAGCGGCCCCAATTCTTGTCGCCGCCATTGATCAGGTCGAACAGGATGGCCGATGGCACGATCGGCACCTTCTGGCCACCGACATCGAAGCCGATGCCGCGCTCGCGCAGCGCTGCCTGCACGCCGGAGGCGGAATCCAGGCCGAAGGCTGAGCCGCCCGAAAGCACCAGCGCGTGGATGGCTTCCACCGTGTTGTGCGGTTCAAGAAGTTCCGTGTCGCGCGTACCGGGCGCGCCGCCGAGAACCTGCACCGACGCGGTGGCCGCCGGATCGCAGAGCAATACGGTGACGCCGGACTTTAGCTTGGCGTCCGAGGCATTGCCGACCTTCAGTCCCGCGACGTCGGTGATCAGGTTTTTCGGGCCGGTCTTAAAGGTCATTGGTCCTCCACGGTGATGAATTTGCTGCCGTTGAAGCGGAATGCGCGGAAGGGGTTGTCTGCCAAATCGCCCTTGGCGTCGAAGCGAACAGGGCCGATGGCTGTCTCGAATGTGTCGGTGCGTAACGCCTTCAACTCATCGGCGCTGGTCCTGCTCGCTGCAGCGATGATCTCCACACCCGCATAGGCCGGCAACATATAGCCTTCCGGTATGATATCCGCGGTACGGAACCGCCTGGCCACCGATGCTGGGGCCGCTTCCGCCAGATCGGGCAGCCCGATCATGATGGTGCCCGGCGCAATCGGCACGGAGCCGGCCGGCATGCGCAGCGTCTCTCCGCCGGCAAAGGTCATCGCGGCACCCATGCCTGCGGCGTCGCGCGCCATGATGGCGACGTCGTCCGCGTCGCCGCCGACGAAAACATGCGTGGCGCCGGACCGCCGCAGACGTCCGACGAGCCCGACCTGGTTTTCCATGGCAGGCCGGAAGGTGTCGACCATCACGGCTTTCAACCCTGCTTGTTCGGCGGCCGCGCGAAAACTTTCGGCGAGTTCGCGGCCGTAGATCGTGCCGTCATCGACGATGGCGAAAAGCTCGTCGCGCCATAGCCGCGTCATCAGCGCGCCCACTGCATCGCGTTCGCTGTCGCTGCGCGGTCCGAGCCGGAACACCGGCCAGTCGGTTTTTTCGCGTGCGTCGGTCAGGCTGTTGGCGCGCACGCCAAGTGTCATTGTGGGGATGCCCGCATCCTTTAGCCGGGGGAGGGCCGTTATGGCTGCCTCGTAGCAGAGAAAACCCACCACCGCCGTAACCTTGGCCGCGATCAGCGCTTCGGCGGCTGATTTGCCGCCTTCCGCCGTGCAGGCGTCGTCGGCCACGACGACATCAAGCTTGAGGGCGCTGGCGGCAAGACGACCGCCGGTTTCGACCTGGCGGCCGAGAATCTGCATCGGTCCGCTCAGCGGGGCGGCGATACCCATGGTCTGAGCCATTGCGCTGCCCGCCGTGCCGAGGCACAATCCCGCCAAAAGGCCGATAGTTGCGGCCGCCCGTCGCATGCGCTCGATAGCTCCCTTGTTTGTCGCACAGGTAAAGGCTGCGTTGCACAAGTGCAACATGCCATTTCACGGCGTTGGCCGTATGCTTTTCTTGTGACCGAATGCCGTGCGCCATATATGAGTTCGAGACACCGGTGCGGGAATGACGATGTGCTGAAGAAATACGAAGTCGGGCCGCAGGCCTATCGAGATGCGATGAGCCGCTATGCTGGCGCGGTTCAGGTGATCACCACCGATGGCCCCGAAGGCAAACGCGGCACGACCGTGATCGCCGCCTGCTCGGTTTCGGATACCCCACCCATGGTGCTGGTCTGCGTCAATCGGGAAAATCCATCCAACGACCTTTTTGTCAAGAATGGCACCTTCGCTCTCAACACACTTGCCGCCAAACATGAGCCGCTTGCTGTTGCCTTTTCCGGGGTGACCAAGTTGTCTCCCGAAGAACGCTTCGCGAAAGCCGAGTGGGATGTCATCGCCACCGGCGCGCCGGCGCTCCTTGACGCGATTTCCGTGTTCGACTGCGAAATCATCGACACCAAGGATCTCGGCACGCATCGTGTGCTTTTTGGCAAGGTGACAGGCCTGCGCATCGGCGATAACCTGCGCCCGCTGCTCTACCACGACCGCAGCTACCATATTCTGTGACCCATGCGCGGGAAGGCAATGGAAAAAACATGACCGAGCCGCTTCCCGCCCCGCAATCCATCGACGAGACGCTGGCGATGCTGACCGGCGCCGACTATGTCGCCGACCGCGCGCTGGCGACGGTGCTGTTCCTCAGCCTGCGCATGAACCGGCCGCTCTTCCTCGAAGGCGAGGCCGGTGTCGGCAAGACCGAGATCGCCAAGGTCCTGGCGACAGCACTCGGCCGCCGCCTGATCCGCCTGCAATGCTATGAAGGCCTCGACGTCTCCTCTGCCGTCTACGAATGGAACTACGCCGCGCAGATGATCGAAATCCGCATGGAGGAAGCGTCGGGCGCGATCGACCGCCAGGGCATGGAGAAGAACGTATTTTCCGAAAAATACCTTATTCGTCGCCCGGTTCTCGAAGCCTTGACCGGTAAAGCGGGTGCAGCACCCGTTTTCCTCATCGACGAACTGGATCGCACCGATGAGGCCTTTGAGGCCTTCCTGCTCGAAATCTTATCCGATTATCAGGTCACGGTACCCGAACTCGGCACCATCAAGGCAGAAGAGCCGCCGATCGTTATCATCACCACCAACCGGACACGCGAAATCCATGACGCCCTCAAGCGCCGCTGCCTGTACCACTGGGTTGATTACCCCACAGCCGAGCGTGAATTGGAAATCGTCCGCCGCAAGGTGCCCGATGCGGCGTCAAGACTGTCGGAGGAGGTCGTGCGCTTCGTCCAGAAACTGCGCCAGATCGATCTGTTCAAGGTGCCTGGCGTGGCCGAAACCATCGACTGGGCTGGTGCGCTGACCGAACTCGACAAGATCGCGCTCGACCCCGAGACGATCTCCGACACCATCGGCGTTCTGTTGAAATATCAGGACGATATCGCCCGCATCGACAAGGGTGAGGGCCGCCGCATCCTGAACGAGGTAAAGGCGGAACTGTCGGCGGCGGAGTAGGCGATGAGGCTCTCGATTCGGATGAAGGCTGAGATGTCCCCCTCATCCGGCCCTTTGGGCCACCTTCTCCCCGTCGGGGAGAAGGGACTGGCGCAACGCGGCTCGTTCTCCTCTCCCCGACGGGGAGAGGGTGGCCGAGCGGAGCGGAGGCTGGGTGAGGGGGCATCTCGCCGACGCACGCTCTACGCAGATTGGGTCGCCATCCCATGATGGTGCTCGACTCCACGCCCAAACCCAAGCTCACCGAAGGTCGCCTCGCCGAGAACATCGTTTATTTCGCGCGTACCTTACGCAAGGCGGGCATCCGCGTCGGTCCGGCGTCGGTAAAGGATGCCATCGAGGCGGTGCTTGCAGCAGGCATAGGCGACCGCGACGATTTCTACTGGACGCTGCATGCCGTGCTGGTCAATCGCCATGAGGATCATGCTGTCTTCGACGAGGCATTCCGTCTGTTCTGGCGCTCGCGCGAATTGGTAGAGAAGATGCTGGCGATGTTTTCGCCCATCGCGCCCGATCATCGCGAAAAGCAGAAGCCGCGCCCCGCCGAAAATCGCGTCAGCCAGGCGCTGTTCGAAGGGCATCGCAAGAACCAACCGCCAAAGGAAATCCCCGAGATCGAAGTCGATGCCCGGTTCACCGTATCCGGCAACGAAGTGCTGAGGACCAAGGACTTCGCCCAGATGAACGCCGTCGAACTGGCTGCTGCCCGGCGCGAGATCGCAGCCCTTCGCCTGCCGTTCGACCTGGTGCGGACGCGCCGCTTCCGGCCCGATACGCGCGGCGCCAAAATCGATGCGCGCGCCATGATGCGCTCGGCCGCGCGCACCGGCGGAGACCTTGTGCTGCCGAAATTCCGTTCGCCGCGACAGGTGCATCCGCCGCTGGTGGTGCTGGCCGACATCTCCGGCTCGATGAGCCAGTACACGCGCATCTTCCTGCATTTCCTGCATGCATTGACGGAAAAGCGCCGGCGTGTGCATGCCTTCGTTTTCGGCACGCAACTCACCAACCTGACCCGCCAGATGCGCCGCAAGGACCCCGACGAGGCACTGGCGGAATGCTCCGCAGCCGTCCGCGACTGGTCGGGCGGCACGCGCATTGGCGACACGCTGCACGAGTTCAACAGGCTGTGGTCGCGTCGCGTTCTGGGGCAGGGTGCCATCGTCCTGCTCATCACTGATGGGCTGGAGCGCGACGATGTGGCCGGCCTCGGCGAGGAAATGGAGCGGCTGCGCAAATCCTGCCGCCGCCTCATCTGGATGAACCCGTTGCTGCGCTTCGACGGTTTTGAGGCGCGCGCGCGTGGGGTTCGTGCCATGTTGCCTCATGTCGACGAATTCCGGCCCGTGCACAATCTCAACGCGCTGGCCGATCTTTGCGCGGCCCTTGGCGAAGACCGCCGGGGCGGCCATATGGATGTCAGGCGCCGGCTCGGGGGGCGAACCGCCGAGGCGGCATGAGTTTTGGAGGAAGCGATGCAGGATATCACGCATCTCGATGAAGCCCGCGACCCCCTGCTGATCGCGGAACGCTGGCGTCACGACGGCAAGGCGGTGGCGGTCGCAACCGTAGTCGAGACCTGGGGTTCCGCCCCTCGCCCGACGGGCAGCCACCTCGTCATCGATGCCGACGGCAACTTCCACGGCTCGGTGTCGGGCGGCTGCGTGGAAGGCGCGGTTATATCTGAGGCCGCCGAGGTCATCGAAACAGGGCAGCCGCGCATGCTGGAGTTCGGCGTGGCCGACGAAACCGCATGGCGTGTCGGCCTGTCCTGTGGCGGCCGCATCCGGGTTTATGTCGAGCGGCTGGGCTGACCATGGACCCGCATCTGCTCGAACAGCTCAACGGTGAACGCCGCGCCCGCCGCGCCGCGGTGCTCGTGACCGATCTCAGTGATGGCGCAGCTCGCTTGATTCGGGAGGGCGAGACAGTCTCTGGTCCCCTCGGCGAGGTGGTGGCCAGGGCCTTTCGCACTGGCAATTCCGGCCTGACAGAGGCTGAGGAGGGGTCCTTTTTCATCAATGCACACCTCCCCCAGCCGCGCCTGATGCTGATCGGTGCCGTCCATATCAGCCAGGCCTTGGCGCCGATGGCGCGGGTTGCCGGCTATCCCGTGGAGATTGTCGATCCGCGAACCGCTTTCGCCACAGAGGACCGCTTTCCCGACGTGCTGCTCGATCCGCGTTGGCCCGAAGAGGTGCTCGCCGAGCGCCCGCTCGATGCCTACACTGCTCTCGCGGCCGTCACCCATGACCCCAAGATCGACGATTTCGCCGTGAAGGCAGCGCTGGATTCGGGTTGCTTTTACGTCGGCGCGCTCGGCAGTCGCAAGACACATGCGGCCCGTGTCGATCGCCTGAAAAACATTGGCGCTACAGCCGACCAACTCGACCGCATCGCTGCGCCCATCGGGCTGGATATCGGTGCCGCCAATCCCGCTGAGATCGCGGTCGCCGTGCTTGCGCAAGTCATCGCAGCGTTTCGCGCCCGCAGCAATGCCGCCAAGGCCGGAGAAAAAACTGCATGAAATTCGGTCCGGTGCCGGTCCACGAGGCCGCAGGCGCGCTGTTGGCGCATTCGGTCGCGGTTGTCGGTCGCCGCCTGCCCAAGGCGAAACGCCTGGATGCGAACGATATCCAGGCGCTGGCCGACGCAGGCGTGCAAAGCGTCGTTGCCGCTCGGCTCGATCCCGGCGACCTCGAGGAAAACGCCGCCGCCGAAGCGGTCGTCCAGGCGCTTGATATCAAGGGCGTCATAGCCCGGCCAGCGTCGACGGGCCGCGTCAATCTGCATGCGGCGGAGGCGGGGGTGTTCACCGTCAGCGCAGCACTTGTCGATGCGGTCAATGCCATCGATCCCGCAGTCACGCTGGCGACGCTTCCGGCCTTCGCCCGGGTCGAAGCGGGTCAGATGGTTGCCACCGTCAAGATCATCCCCTTCGCGGTAGCGTCTACGGTCATCGGACAGGTGACGCAGTTGTGCCGTTCGGCGTCGGCATTCGCGGTCCATGCCTTTTCGCCCAAGCGTGTCGGCATGATCCAGACCGTGCTGCCCAGCATCAAGGATAGCGTGCTGGACAAGACGGTCGAGACGACACGCGCGCGGCTTGTCCGCTCCGGCAGCACCATCCTGACCGAGCAGCGCACGTCGCATGAGCCGCGAGCGCTGGCGGCGGCACTTGGCCGGCTTGCCTCGCAAGTCGATATGGTGGTGCTGTTCGGTGCATCCGCCATGGCCGATTTCGACGATGTCGTGCCCGCGGCGATCCGGGCAGCCGGCGGCGAGGTGCTTTATGCCGGCATGCCGGTTGACCCGGGCAATCTTCTCGTGCTGGGCCGGCTCGGCTCCATGCCAGTGATCGGTGCACCGGGATGCGCGCGCAGCCCAAAGGAAAACGGCTTCGACTGGGTGATGGATCGTCTGATCGCCGGTCTCGAGGTCACGCCCCGCGACATTGCAGGCATGGGTGTCGGCGGGCTTCTGATGGAAATACCAACACGGCCGCAACCGCGTGAGGCGCGTAAGGCGGGCAAGCCCAGGGTTCATGCCATATTGCTCGCTGCCGGCCGCTCCAGCCGCATGGGCGGTCCGAACAAGCTTATGGCACTGTTCGATGGCGAACCGCTGGTGCGGCGGTTGGCGAAACAGGCGGCAGGCTCGCACGCGACTGGTCTCTCGGTCGTCACGGGCCACCAGGGCGAACGGATCCGGCAGGCACTATCGGGTTTGTCGCTCGACATCGTTGGCAATCCCGATTTCGCTGAAGGCCTGTCGACATCGCTCAAGGCCGGCATTGCCGCTGTCCCAACCAGTGCTGCTGGGGCCCTTGTCGTGCTAGGTGACATGCCGCACATCACCTCGGCCGATCTCGACCGCCTGATCGAGACCTTCGGACGCAGCGGCGGAATGGCGGTCGTGCGCGCCAGCCATTTCGGCAAGCGAGGCAATCCGGTGATCCTGCCGCGCGCGCTGTTCGACGGCGTCCGGCAGCTTCAGGGAGACACCGGCGCGCGTCATCTGGTAGAGGCGCATGATGTCGAGGTCATGGATGTCGAACTGGGCGAAGGCGCCTTCATCGACGTCGACACGCCCGAAGCGCTTGCTGGCGCCGGTGGTGTGCTGCAGGATTGAGGGTTGTTTTGCTTTCTGGTCTGATCCGCTACCTGAGAACACCCCCCTCTGTCCTGCCGGACATCTCCCCCTCAAGGGGGGAGATCAACAGTTCGGCTGCTCTCGCGACTTCTGCTCCGTTGGAGGTTGGCGAAAACGAAGATGACATCCAATCTCCCCCCTTGAGGGGGAGATGTCCGGCAGGACAGAGGGGGGTGAGGGCAGCCAAATCGATCTGCTTCTTGTTCGCCTTGACGTTTACTCTCCCAGCTCACGCCACCACCCTCAAACCCTACAAGGATGAACTTTTCGCCTATCCCGGCATCATCGCTTCCGAAGGCGAGACCTACAAGATCGTCGACTACAACGAGATGCGCGACATCAATGCCCGCGACGAGGTGCCGGAACGGCGCGCGCAGGGCAAGTATGTTTCGACTGGTGTGCGCGGCGTCCAAAAGGAGCTGGTGCTGAAATCCCCGGCCGGTGATATCCGCCATGTCGCGGTAGGACGCACGCAAGGCGCGTCGGTCATCACGCTCTATCTCCACGGACAGGGCGGCAGCCGCAGGCAAGGCGTGGACGATTTCACCTTTGGTGGCAATTTCAACCGCATCAAAAAGCTGATGGCCGACAATGGCGGCCTCTACCTTTCGCCGGACTTTCCCGATTTCGGTGAAAAAGGTGCTGCCCAGATCGCCGCCTTGATCGGCCATTATAAGGCGGAGTCGCCCTCAGCTCAGGTCTTTGTCGCTTGCGGCTCGATGGGCGGCGCGCTGTGCTGGATGCTGGCGCGCGATCCGTCAATGGTGTCGACCGTCTCAGGCTATTTGCTGCTCGGTTCGCTGTGGGATGACGGCTTTCTCAACTCGGCCGCTTTCAAAGCCCGCACGCCGGTCTTTTTCGCGCAGGGCAGCAAGGATACGGTCTTTCCCGCCGACAAGCAGGAGGCCTTCTTCCGCTCGATCCTGAAGAAAGCGCCCGGCTATCCCGCGCGGTTTGTGCGTTTCGAAACGGGCACCCACGGCACACCGATCCGCATGGTCGACTGGCGGCAAACCCTGAACTGGATGCTGTCCGCCCGGTAGTCAGGGCGCGGAGTAGTAGTCCAGAACCGTCTCGGGGTTGAT
This sequence comes from Tianweitania sp. UT-5YL-CI-8, assembly GCF_030010215.1. Classification (GTDB taxonomy): domain Bacteria; phylum Pseudomonadota; class Alphaproteobacteria; order Rhizobiales; family Rhizobiaceae; genus Oryzicola. The sequence goes on along the minus strand of NZ_JASCRR010000008.1, from coordinate 51,974 downwards.
CTCGCCGTCATAGGAGGCGTCCACGTCATATCTGACGAGGGTGAACTCGCCATTGCGGAACAGCCAGGTTCCGGAATCGGAGGCATCGCCCACACCGCGCCATTTACCGTTCGAGGTGATGGTCATGGTCTGCTCGTCATAGTCAGAATTGACCAACTCACTGTCGGCCTGATAGCCGATGATCTTGACGCTTTCGACCTTCTCGTTGGTGTCAGGGTCGGCATAAACGATATCGAGTTCCGGACTTGCGAATTCCAACTGGCGCAGATCATCAATCTCGTCCCAGAGATAGTAGATATGCGTCTCGTTATAGGCGCCCATCATGCAGAAGAAGCGGAACAGCCGCGCCTCGCTGGCCGGCTCGGAGGCACCGTCGCCTTCCTTGTGATAGGAGATTTTATAAGCTTCCGGGCCGGTCTGCTCTTCCGAGCGTCCACCCGGTCCGTCGTTCTCCTTGCACGGACCTGCATATGTCGCGGCAAACCAGGCATTGACCTTTTGCAGAACGGCGTCCGTTTCGGGCGGCGGCGCCTCGCCGCATTGGGCGGGTAGCGCGTCTTCCAAATTCCCGTCGGCTGCCTTCAATGTGCCCTTGTCGATCAGCATCGGCTGGAACGGCGGCTCCTGGATTGCCCCATTGACCTGACGGACGACGTAGCAGCCGGCAAAGACCTTATCGCTGCCGTCGCTGTCATTGGCGCGGATCGCCACCGGCACGTTGTAATATATGCTGCCCGCCGCGCCTTCGCTGCTGACGGCGCCGGTCAGGACGTCGACGCTCTCGGTCTTGGCATAGCCTTCCTGAAAAGTCTGGAAATCCTTGGCCGGCTTCTGTTCGCCATAATAATCCCAGGCGCGGGCATATTCCTTGCGGTCTATGGCGTTGTAGAGCGACTTGATCAGCGATGCGGCATCGGACCTGTTGTCGTAATAATCCGGTTCGGCGGCAAAGCTGGGAAAGCACGAAAATGCTATAAAGGCGGCTGTGGCGCCGGCGAGGCATGGGGTCAATGGAATCTCCTCTCCACCGCAGTGTGAAGGGCCGATTGCGGCAAGCCGGTGACGGAATGGAGCATCCCGGATGCCTTCAAGCCTGCTTTGTCGACATTTCGCGAGCGATGCGTGGAAAATCCGCCGGCTTGACGCCGATGTCGGAACGGTCGGCACTCGACATGGAGTTTAATATGGTCATTGCGGCACGGTATCGCGTTCGCTCGCTATTGCGCGGTCGCGCGAACATTTCGGTGTAGAACCTCATGGTCTGATTCCCTGTGTGGTTCCTCCCTATGCCCCTCATATAGGTGAATTGTGTCAAATTGTGCACTGCAGCAAAAGCAGGGCAGCTATGCCGGAAGGTGCGCACGGCACAGCGTCAATGCAGCGTTTGCTAGGGTTAGCAAGTATATGCAGGCGCCGCACTGAATGCGTCGCTATCCGTACAGTCTTGGATAGCCGGGCCGATCTGATGTAATGGGACAACCTCAGCCTCGCATCCTCCCGATGCTTTCACCGGAGATTCCCCATGCAGCAGCGCCGCCTTGGCCGCACCGACCTTTCCGTTACCCGAATTTGCCTCGGCACGATGACCTGGGGCCAGCAGAATACCGAAGCCGAAGGCCATGCACAGATGGACCTTGCCCTCGAACGCGGTATCAATTTCTTCGACACCGCCGAGATGTATTCCATTCCGCCCAAGGCGGAGACCTATGGCAGCACAGAGAAGATCGTTGGAAGCTGGATGAAAGCGCGGGGCACGCGCGACAAGATCATCCTCGCTTCCAAGGTCGTGGGCCGGACTGACAATGATTGGATGCGCGGCCATGCATCGCGGCTGGTGCGGGGCGACATCATCGACGCCATAGACAAGTCGCTCGCGCGACTGGGCACCGACTATATAGACATCTACCAGATCCATTGGCCGGAGCGTCGCATTCCATGGGGCTCCAATCCTACGCGCGTGGGTGACTGGCCGACGCCGCGCGATGCGGACGAGACCCCGATCGAAGAGACGCTCGGTGTGTTCGACGATTTGGTCAAGGCCGGCAAAATCCGCCATTATGGCCTGTCGAACGAAAGCTCCTGGGGCACCATGCGCTATGTGGCTCTATCCGAAACGGGCAGGGGCCCGAGGCCGGTCTCCATCCAGAATGCCTACAATCTCGTCAACCGCACCTTCGAAGTGAATCTGGCGGAGGTTTGCGACCGCGAGGAGATCGGCCTGCTCGCCTATTCGCCGCTCGCGCAGGGCTATCTGACAGGCAAGTATGACCACGGCGCGCGGCCTGCGGGCGCCCGCACCACCCTTTTCGATCGCGGCCAGCGCTATCAGAAGCCGCACGCGGCCGAAGCGCTTCTAGCCTACAACAACCTCGCCCGATCTTTCGGTATGGAGCCGGCGCTGTTCGCTCAAGCCTTCGTGCTGAGCCGACCGTTTGTCGCGGCGTCGATCATCGGGGCGACCTCGATCCCGCAGCTTGAAACCGCCCTTTCCGCAGCGGATGTGGTGTGGACAGAAGAGATGGAAAAGGCGGTCAACGACATCCATCAACGCACCGGCAATCCCTGTCCCTGACAATTTTATGCAAAGCTCTCGCGCCTGATGGGCTACGGCGCAAAAAAATTGCGCGGCAAAACCTTATTCCGCAAGGCTTTCGCGAATTTGCCACAACATAGCCGCCAAACCATCATTGGCGAGCCTGATTTAGCTCCTATCTAAGCAGCGGGCGGCATTTCGAGGAGGCGATAGATGAGCAAAGGCAAAACACATCTGGACGAGCTTCTGAGCGATCCGATGGTTCAGCTTGTCATGGCGCGCGACCGCGTGCGTCCCGATGAGTTGAGGCGGTTGATCGTAAAGGCGGTCGACGGGACGGAGACAGCGGCTGTGCCACCGGCGCATCTGATCAGCGCCTGCCGTTCGGCCGGTCTGTGCGCATGAGCGGCAAAATAGGTCAAAAATCCTTTTAAAAGGCCCGGTTCGCCGGGCCTTTTGTTTTCACGAGCCTTTTTAGCGTTTTGCGGCGTTAATCATAAGCATTCAATATTTGTTGGTAATTTCTCGTTAGCAATTTGGGTGGGCTGCGTCTTGCTTATGCGGGGTCCGTCTTCTGTCTGTTGTGTTGTGTGTACAGGTTCAGATGCGAACGCCAAGATTTCTTGCTTCCTTGCTCGTCTTTCCGTTGCTTGCGGGATGTACCTCAAGTTCCAGCATGGATGTGCTACAACTGCAGCGTCCGTCGATGGAAACGACGAGCGCAATTTCGACCGCACCGGTTCCTCCCGCCGATATTGCGTCGGTCCTCGCTGAGATCGATGAACAACCGCAAATGGCTTCGGTCACCGATGCGGGATCAGCTTCGCCCCAGCCGCCCGTACCGCTGGCTGCCCTTGCATCCGCCCCGCGCCCCAGCCGGGCGGCAGCTTTGCTGGGCGGCATCAGCATCAGCCCGCGCCAGTTCCGCGACGCAAAGCCGATCGACTTCGGGCGCTCGTCGCCGAAAAGCCTGGCTGTGCACGGAGTCGACGTTTCGCGCTGGCAGGGAGACATAGACTGGGAGCGGCTGCGCAGCCAGGGTGCCAATTTCGCTTACATCAAGGCCACCGACGGCGGCGACCATCTCGATCCCATGTTCAAAACCAACTGGCGCCTGGCAAAGGCTGCCGGTCTGAGGCGAGGGGCCTATCATTTCTTCTACTGGTGCCGCGTTGCCAGCGACCAGGCCGACTGGTTCATCCGCAACGTGCCCCGCGATCCCGATGCGCTGCCGCCGGTGATCGACGTCGAGTACAACGGTCAATCGAGTTGCAAGCGTCGTCTTTCGCCAGAAAAGGTGCGCGAGAAGATGCAGGTCTTCATGGACCGGCTGGAAAAGCACTATGGCAAGCGCCCCGTGATCTATACAGCGCCGGACTTCTATAAGGACAATCTGCGCGGCGCCTTCCTCGACTATCCGTTCTGGCTGCGCGCCGTGGCGCAGCACCCGTCCAAGGTCTATCCCGGCCGCGAGTGGGTGTTCTGGCAGTATTCCGGATCGGGTCTCTCGCATGGTGTGACGGGCAAGATAGACCTCAACGTCTTCCACGGTACCGAGGAACAATGGCGGCGCTGGCTGGGCGTTCAGAAAATGATGGCCAAGGCCGATTGATCCCAGGTTCAGCCGGCAGTTGGTAAAGCAATCACCACGTTGCCAAATGCCCCGACCTCTGCTTCACTCTAGTGGGAGCCCTTGGGGGACCAACGCTTCGAATGCCGGACCAGATGGGTGAGATCGACCCTACCATCGCTGCGATGATGATGGCGGCGCTGCAGTCCGGCCATGTCGGCTTTTGCCTCTGTGATGAGACCGATGCCGTGCGCTTCGTCAACGATGCGTTTCGCGCGGCGTTCTTTCCAAACGCACCGCAACCGCCTTTCGATTTCGTCGACGCTCTTGTTGAGGCCATCAAGTCAGAGAACGGAATACAGCTTCAGACGATGACGCTCGAAGCTTTCGCACCACGTGTGCGCGAAAGGCGGCGCAACGGCGATCTGCGGTACGACTTCGCAGTAGATATGTATGACGGTAGCTGGTGGTGGATCAACGATCACCGCATGCTCAATGGTTGGACATTGGTCGTGGCAAGCGACGTCTCGCGCGCCAAGAACGAAGAACTGAAACTGCGGGCCGCTCATGATGCGGCTGTGCGAGAAACGCGCACCGATTTCCTGACCGGACTTGCAAGCCGCCGCCATGGACTGGAGCGAGCCGACAGTGCTTTGTCGGATTTCTTGATGGCGCGCCAGGCACTGTCAGTCGCCATCGTCGACATTGACCATTTCAAGCGCATCAACGACACGTTCGGCCACGCGGTGGGCGACGAGGTGCTTATCCAGTTTGCCCAGACACTGACCGCACTCCTGCCGCCGGAAGACCAGGTCTGCCGGCTGGGTGGCGAGGAGTTTCTCGTGGTCATGCCCGATACGCATGAGGAGAGGGCGCAACTAAGGCTGCACCGCATCTTGCGGTCGTTGAGGCCGCTTCCGGGGACCAGCATCAATGGCAGCGTCGCCTACACCTTCAGCGCCGGCATCGCTTCGGCCATGACCGGCGATTCGCTGTCGGCACTGATGCGCCGCGCCGACGATGCGCTGTACGCCGCCAAGCAGGCCGGTCGCAACATGATCCTAACTGCTTCTAAAAGCGCCTCGGACGCTGCCTGAGTTGTTTCACACGATGCCGTGGATGGCAACTTTGCCTCTAACGCTTCGTAAGGAAACCTAAAGAAAACCAGCCAGGTCTTGAAAAGCCGACATCGTCGGCGCACCATTGCCGTTGCAGAACGGTCGGGGTCCTGCGGTGCAGGAGGACACTGGCCGAATACGCCGGACTCATGCCTGATGATACAGCAGAGGAGGATCAACATGACGGTAAAAGCTATTCTCGAAAAGAAGGGGCACGATGTTTACACGCTCGGCCCCAACGAACCTCTGATGGCTGCGGTAAAGATCCTTGCCGACCATCGCATCGGTGCTCTGGTCGTGACCAATGGCGACCGGAAGATCATCGGCATTCTTTCCGAGCGTGACGTTGTGCGGGTTCTCGGCAAGGAGGGACCGGCAGCGCTTGAGAAGAGCGTGCGGGACGTGATGACGCCCAAGGTCAAGATATGCAACGAGAACCATACGGTAAACGAGCTTATGGAGATCATGACGCAGGGTCGCTTCCGCCATCTGCCCGTTGAGAAGGAAGGGTATTTGGACGGCATCGTCTCCATCGGCGATATCGTCAAGCGCCGCATCGAGGACGTGGAACGCGAGGCTGAGGAGATTAAGCAATATATCGCCTCAGCGTGAAGGATGGCCTTTAAACTTGCCTCGTCGGCTGCGTTAGGGTAGCGAAATTCAACATTTTGTTGAATTTCACGAATTGGCCTCATGACCCTCATCGATACCCGCACGCCTGATCCCAAACGCCTCATTCCCGGCGCAACCGGCGATTGGGAAGTCATCATCGGCCTGGAAGTACACGCCCAGGTGACGTCGAACGCGAAGCTGTTTTCAGGCGCATCGACTGCCTTCGGCGCCGAGCCGAATGCCAATGTCAGCCTCGTCGACGCTGCAATGCCCGGCATGCTGCCCGTCATCAACGAAGAATGTGTCAAGCAGGCGATCCGCACAGGCTTGGGCCTCAAGGCCCAGATCAACCTGAAGTCGGTCTTCGACCGCAAGAACTACTTCTACCCCGATCTGCCGCAGGGCTATCAGATATCGCAGTTCAAACAGCCGATCGTGGGCGAGGGCATCGTGACGGTGTCCGTCGGTCCCGACCGCAAGGGCGAGTTCGAGGATATCGAGGTCGGTGTCGAGCGCCTGCATCTGGAGCAGGACGCGGGAAAGTCGATCCATGACCAGAACCCGACCATGTCCTATGTCGATCTCAACCGGTCGGGCGTGGCTTTGATGGAAATCGTCTCCAAGCCGGACATGCGCTCCTCGGACGAGGCGAAGGCCTATCTCACCAAGCTGCGCACCATCGTGCGCTACCTCGGCACCTGCGACGGCAACATGGACGAGGGCTCTATGCGTGCCGACGTCAACGTCTCGGTGCGCAAGCCGGGCGGGGAGTTCGGCACGCGCTGCGAGATCAAGAACGTCAACTCGATCCGCTTCGTCGGCCAGGCCATCGAATATGAAGCGCGCCGGCAGATCGGCATCATCGAGGACGGCGGCACGATTGACCAGGAAACGCGTCTGTTCGATCCCGTCAAAGGCGAGACGCGCTCGATGCGGTCGAAGGAAGAAGCGCATGATTACCGCTACTTCCCCGATCCGGATCTCCTGCCGCTCGAATTCGACCAGGCCTATGTCGACGAACTCGCCAAGGACCTGCCCGAACTGCCGGATGACAAGAAGGCACGGCTGGTGGAGAGCCTCGGACTGTCGGTGTACGACGCCTCGATCCTGGTTTCGGAAAAGTCGATTGCCGATTATTTCGAGAAAGTGGCGGCCGGACGCGATGGGAAACTAGCCGCCAACTGGGTGATCAACGACCTGCTCGGTGCCTTGAACAAGGCTGGAAAGGACATTGAAGACGCTCCGATTTCGCCCGACCAGCTCGGCGGTGTGATCGACCTGATCAAGGAAGGTACGATTTCCGGAAAGATCGCCAAGGATCTGTTCGAAATCCTCTGGATTGAGGGCGGCGACCCTCGCCAACTGGTCGAAAGCCGAGGCATGAAGCAGGTCACCGATACCGGCGCCATTGAAAAGGCGGTGAACGAGGTGATCGCGGCGAACCCCGACAAGGTGGCGCAGGCGCAGGCAAAGCCGAGCATGGCAGGATGGTTCGTAGGCCAAGTGATGAAGGCTACGGGCGGCAAGGCAAACCCGCAGGCGGTCAACGATCTGGTCAAGGCCAAGCTGGGCATCGAGTAGGCCGATGTTCGTCCGAACTGCCGGCGAGCGCGACTTGGAGCGCGTGTGCGCTCTGCTGTCAGAGACGTGGCATGCCACCTACGACGCCATTCATGGCGTCGAGCGGGGCAACGAGATCACCGCCGAATGGCATTCCCTGGCCTCGCTCAAGTCACGTCTGGTGCGACCGGCTTCGGAATTCCTCGTCGCGGATGACGGCAAGATGCTTGGCGGCATGGCCTATGCCGCGGCCTCGAACGACGGCAAGACAGTGACGCTATACCAACTCTATGTCCTACCGGCTTTCCAGGGGCGCGGCATCGGCAGTGCTTTACTACAAGAGGTTGAACTGTCGTTTCCGGAAGCCGGGCGCATCAGGCTCGAAGTGGAGGCGGAAAATACCCGCGCGGTCGACTTCTACGGCCAACGCGGTTTCCTGCCTGCGCTTGAGCAGGTTCAGGGCGCTGCAAGCCCGGAACACGTCCTGGTCCTCGAGAAGCTGCTCTGAGAGCGCTGAAGGCAGTCAGCGCCCTTCGACATCGAGAAGATGGGTGTGCTTCTTGAGGGATCGGAGCACGACATAGACCACCGCCCCGATGGCCAGGCCAGAGAGCCACAGCGTATCAAAGCGTTGTGGGTTCTCGGTCAGGAATTCTCGTGCCTGGTCTAGCACGAAGAAGGTGGCGATGATGGCGAGAAAACCGGAATATTCACGCCGCAGTACGTTTCGCACTGAGAAATCCAGGTCCGGCCGCTGCCAGCCCGTAAGGCGCGGGAAGAAGACAGGCACCTTGCTGGTCCAGTCGAGATAGGCCTGGCCGAATTTTTGCGCGAGAAACCGTTCTTCCGTGGCGATGATCCGTTCGAGATAGAGCGCTAGGAACAGGACCATGATGAGTGCGAGCGAGAGGTTTTGCAAAAACAGCGCCACCGCCATGTAGATGACGGCATTGCCGAAATAGAGTGGGTTGCGCGTCAGCGAATACAGGCCCATGGTGTTCAGCACGCTCGCCAACTGGTTTTTTGTATTGCGGCCTGATGTGCCTGCGGGCACGTAACCAATGGTGAAGGCGCGGATACCGAGCCCGATAAAGGCCAGGATGACGCAGCCGAGTTCGTAAAGCGTGTCGGCGGTCGCACCGAAATGCGCTTCGACAGCTTCTGGCCTGCTCATCGCCAGCAGGAAAAGCGGCGCGAAACCGAGGAGGATGTAGCTGCGCCAGCGGAACAGCCAGTTGCCTTGCCGCGCGATAAGGTCTTGGATCATGTCGAACACATCCCTCAAACCGCTCCATTGCCCAGAGCGAGGCGATAGCGTTCGGCCTGCAATCCGCCAAATTTGCGGCGGGAAACGCTCTAGTGAGACGCGATCTCGAGATTGTCGATCAGCCTTGTCCTGCCGATCCAGGCGGCTGCCAGAATGCGTCCGGGCCGACCCTTCTGCCAGGCAGCAAGCGTCTCGCTCTCGCGCGCGGCCACGTAATCGACACTTGAAAAACCAGCCCGACCAATGGCCGAGCGCGCCTTGATGCAGGCGCTATCGGGGTGTTCTCCGCCGACGATAGCCGTAGCGGCAGTCCGCAGAATGACGTTGAGCTTGCGCGCGATACCGAGTTCGTCCGTGCTGAGATAGGCATTTCGCGAGGACATGGCGAGGCCTTCCGCATCCCGCATCGTCGGACCCCCGATGATCTCGGTGGGGATGTCGAGGTCGCGGCTGAGTTGCCGGATGACACAGAGCTGCTGGTAATCCTTCTCGCCGAAAACAGCGCAATCGGCGGACACCTGCAGCAGAAGCTTGCTCACCACGGTCGCCACGCCATCGAAGAACTGGGGCCGAAAATCAGTTTCCAGACCCTGCGAAGGGCCACCGACGGATACAGCGGTCGCGAAGCCTGCTGGGTACATCTCTTTCACCGATGGTGTGAAGGCGAGGTGAGCTCCGGCAGCCTTGAGTCGCGCCATGTCGGCGGCCAACTGTCGTGGATATTTGTCGAGGTCTTCCGTCGGACCGAACTGGCGCGGGTTGACGAAGATCGAGACCACGCAACGGTCGGCCTTCCGCAGAGCCAACTCGACCAGCGAGATATGCCCGTCATGCAGCGCGCCCATGGTGGGAACGAAGCCGACACTAAGCCCTTCGCGGCGCCAGCCGGAAACGGTCGCCCGCAGCTCGCGGACGGTGATTGCGGTTGCGGTCATCGGAGTCAGACGCTCTTGGCTTTCAGGCTGAAAACATGGGCGCTTTCGGGGAAGCGGTGGCTGCGCACGTCGCCGGCATAGCTTGCCGCAGCGTCCGACACCATGTCGCGCAGCTTGGCGTATTCCTTGACGAATTTGGGCACGCGGTCGACAGTCAGGCCGATCGCATCATCGATCACCAGGATTTGGCCGTCGCAGGCAACGCTCGCGCCGATGCCGATAGTCGGGATGCCGATGCGGCTGGTGATGTCGGCGGCGACGCGTTCGATGGTGCCTTCGATCACGACAGAAAATGCGCCCGCCTTTTCGACCGCCTCGGCATCGCGGATCAGCGCCTCGACGTCCTCGTCGGTCTTGCCCTTGATCTTGTAGCCGCCGTCTTTTTCAACGGACTGCGGCTGTAGGCCGATGTGACCCATGACCGGAATCCCAGCCCTGACGATGGCCGAAATCTGTGGAGCAACGTCGACGCCGCCCTCGAGCTTGACGGCGCTGCAGCCGGTTTCCTCGATCAGGCGGCGCGCGGCGCGGACAGCCGTCTCCACGGAATGCTCGTAGCTGCCCGCCGGCATATCAACGACGACGCAGGCGTCCTTCGCCCCGCGCATTACGGCCTGGCCGTGGGCGATCATCATGTCGAGAGTGGCGCCGAGCGTGTTTTCATGACCATAGAGCACCATGGCGACGCTGTCGCCGACCAGAAGCAGGTCGACATGCGGATCGAGCAACTTTGCGATCGGATAGGTGTAGGCTGTCAGGCACACGATGGGTGTGCCGCCCTTGCGATACTGTAGTTCCAGCGGGGTCGTACGTCCGGTCGCGCCGGTGGAGACGGTCGAAAGCAAGTTCATTCCTCCTTGAACCCGTGCGCTTCTACTGAGCGCATAATTTCGATCCTGTTTCTCTAAGGATTCCGCAGGCATTTTGCAAGTTTGTTGTGCAGCGCAGCACAATATCAGCCCGCTGAGACGTCTGCCAGTTTAGATACCGTGCCATGGGCCGGCGATGGTGTCGGTGCGATTGTCGCAGAGGGCTTTGAGGAAGCGCCGAACCCCTTGCCATTGCGGCGCCCTGGGGTCATAAGCTGCAATAAAAACATTGCGCGGCGGCGCGAGAGGATGTCGATGAAAACCTTCTTTCTGCAGTTCTTCACTTGGTGGAGCGGCCAGACGCTGGGAACCCGGTTCTACACTTGGCGCAAGGGCAAGACGGTCGGAGAAGACCAGTTCGGCAACGTCTATTATGAAGGCGGCGTAGACTCCGAGGGGCGCACCCGCCGCTGGGTGATCTACAAGAACTACTCCGAAGCCTCGATGATTCCACCCGGCTGGCACGGCTGGATCCATCACCGCGTCGATGTCGCTCCGACCAACGAGACCTATACGCCGCGCGAATGGCAGAAGGGCCACGTGCCCAATCTGACAGGTTGGCCTTCGGCCTATCGCCCGAAAGGGTCCCTTCTAGGCAACACGCACCGTCCCCAAGTCACGGGCGACTATGATGCGTGGACGCCGGGCAACTGACCGGACTTTTGTCGCCACATTTGCCGGTTAGCGCTTTCGTTCGGCGCGAGGCATCCTGTAGCCTTTTCGCCGAAAGAGGCGATGTTGCAATGGCGGTGGTTTTCGGATGAAGAATTTGGCATGCACCCGCGCGGTCAAGAGCAGGACGCTGCTCGCCGGCATTGCGCTGCTTGCGGGTCTTTTAACGGCGCATGCGGAGCGTATCAGCAACCCGGTTGCCGAATTTGCTGGTATCGACAAGATCACCGGCCGCATCACCACCTTTGACGTCTATATCGACGAGACGGTGCAATTCGGCGCCCTGCAGGTGACCCCCAAGGTCTGCTACTCGCGGCCCGACACCGAAGAGCCCAAGACCGATTCGTTTGTCGAAGTCGACGAGATCACGCTGGACCGCAAGATCCGCCGCATCTTCACTGGTTGGATGTTTGCCGAGAGCCCTGGCCTCAACGCGGTTGAGCATGCCGTCTACGACGTGTGGCTGAAGGCCTGTAAGCCGAAGTCCGACGTGCCGGCTCCCGAAGCCAAGAGCAACTGAGGCGTTTCAGGGATCGAAGCGCGCTTCGCCCTTCAGGGCTTCCGCCAGCAACTTCTCATATTTCGCACGCGGCACGTCGATTGCGCCAAAGCGCATCAGGTGTTCTGTCGTGAACTGAGTGTCCAGCAACGCAAACCCGCGCTCGTTGAGCCTGTCGACCAGATGTACCAGGCACACTTTGGATGCGTCCGTCTCCCGCGAAAACATGCTTTCACCGAAGAAGACCCGCCCCAGCGACACCCCGTAGAGCCCGCCGACCAGGCGTCCGTCGAGCCAGGCTTCGACCGAATGGCAGTTGCCATGCTTGTGGAGTGCGATATAGGCCTCGCGGATCGGCGCGTTGATCCAGGTGCTCTCGCGTTCCTCGCGGCTTTCCGCGCAGCCATCGATGGTACCTTCGAAGTCCGAATTGATGCGGACTTCGAAATGCCCCTGGCGGATCGTCTTGCGCAGGCTGCGCGGTACGTGGAAGTCGTCGAGCGGGATGATGCCGCGGCTTTCGGGCCGTACCCAGAACACTTCCGGATCGTCCGCGCTTTCAGCCATGGGAAAAACGCCCGAGGCATAGGCCTTGAGCAAAAGGTCGACTGGGATGCGATAGCCGGGAGCGAAGGGACGGCTCATGCGTTGACGTGTCCGTCCCTTCGATGATGCCTAGTGCTGCTCTTCGACATCCTTGGCGAGATATTTTTCCAGCCAGTGAATGTCGTAGTCGCCATTGGCGATGTCCGGATTGTTGATCAGATCGCGGAACAACGGCAGCGTGGTATTGATGCCGTCGACGACAAACTCGTCCAGCGCGCGGCGCAGGCGCATCATGCATTCGACGCGGTTGCGGCCGTGCACGATCAGCTTGCCGATCAGGCTATCGTAATAGGGCGGAATCTTGTAGCCGGAGTAGACGCCCGAATCGACGCGCACGCCAAGGCCGCCCGGCGTGTGGAAGTGCGTGATCGTGCCAGGAGAAGGCGCGAAAGTGCGCGGGTCTTCGGCATTGATGCGGCATTCGATGGCGTGGCCATGGAAGCGCACATCCTCCTGACGCACCGAAAGACCGCCGCCCGAAGCAACACGAATCTGCTCGTGGACGAGATCGATGCCGGTGATGGCTTCGGTGACCGGATGCTCGACCTGTAGACGCGTGTTCATCTCGATAAAATAGAACTCGCCGTTCTCGTAGAGGAACTCGATGGTGCCGGCACCGGAATAGCCGAGGTCGGCGATCGCCTTGGAGCAGGTCGCGCCGATGCGTGCACGCTCCTCGGCATTGAGGGCCGGCGAAAAGGCTTCCTCCCAGACTTTTTGGTGGCGGCGCTGCAGCGAGCAGTCGCGCTCGCCGAGATGGATAGCGTTTCCGAAGCCGTCGCCGAACACCTGAACCTCGATATGGCGCGGCTTTTCGAGATATTTTTCGATATAGACCTCGTCATTGCCGAAAGCGGCGCCGGCTTCCGTGCTCGCGGTCTGCAGCGCCTCGATAAGGTCTTCCTCAGTTCGCGCCACCTTCATGCCGCGACCGCCACCGCCGGCGGAAGCCTTGATGATAACGGGATAGCCGATTTCACCTGCGATGCGGCGCGCTTCCACCGGATCGCTGACAGCGCCGTCCGAGCCCGGTACGACCGGTATGCCCAACCGTTTGGCTGTGCGCTTGGCCTCGATCTTATCGCCCATGATCCGGATGTGGTCGCCGGAGGGGCCGATGAAGGTGATGTTGTGGGCTGCCAGAATGTCGGCGAACTTGGCGTTTTCCGACAGGAAGCCGTAGCCCGGATGCACGGCGTCCGCGCCGGTGATCTCGCAGGCTGCGACGATCTGGTGGATGTTGAGGTAACTGTCGCGCACAGGCGGCGGCCCGATGCAGACGCTTTCGTCAGCGAGCCGCACATGCATGGCGTCCGCGTCGGCAGTCGAATGGACCACAACAGTCTTGATGCCGAGCTCCTTGGCCGCGCGCAGGACCCTGAGGGCGATTTCCCCCCGGTTGGCGATCAGGATCTTTTGGAACATTATGCGGCCTTCCATTTACTCGACGACGACGAGCGGCATGCCGTATTCGACGGGCTGGGCGTCTTCGACCAGGATAGCGGTGACAGTGCCGGCGCGCGGCGACGGAATCTGGTTCATCGTCTTCATCGCTTCGACGATGACGAGCGTCTGGCCTTCGCGAACCTTGGAGCCGACCTCGATGAACGGGCGTGCGTCGGGCGAGGGAGCCAGGTAGAGCGTACCGACCATCGGCGACAACACCGCGTTCTTGGAAGGATCGGCCGTCACGGGTGCCGTATGGGCCGCAGCGGCGGCAGGCGCAGCAACCGGGGCTGGCGCCGCTGGTTGATATTGCGGGGCGGCGACGGCATGGATTGCCGGCGCATGCCGCGCGACCCGAACCTTGAGATCGCCAAGTTCGACCTCGATTTCGGTGAGGTTGGTGTCGTTCAGGATGTCCGCGAGGTCGCGGATCATCTGGTGATCGACAGCTCCAGCTTTTTTGGTCGTCATATCTTGCCTTCTTTGTTCCTGATTCCGGTCACAGCCGGGCGGCCAGCGCCTCGAGCGCCAGCTTATATCCGAGAGGTCCAAATCCGCAGATCATGCCGATGGCGACCGGTCCGATCATCGTCTTGTGGCGAAATTCCTCGCGGGCATGAATGTTCGAAAGATGCACCTCGACCACCGGAAGGGGTGTCACGGCGCGGATAGCATCCTGGAGAGCAATCGACGTATGCGTGTAGGCTCCTGCATTGAGCACGATGCCGGCGGCTTTTTCACCGGCCTCGTGTATCCAGGAGACAAGATCGCCTTCGTAATTGGATTGGCGGAAGTCCGTCTTCAGTCCCAGATCGGACGCCGCTGCCGCGCAGTCCTCGCCGACTTCAGCCAGGGTCTTTGCGCCATAGATGCCGGGCTCGCGCTTGCCGAGCATGTTCAGGTTGGGACCGTTCAGGACGTAAATGGTTTTCAATCGATACACCTTCTTCCACGTCGAACTCCGTCCGCGCGGCGAACCCTCTATAAAGGGCTTAGTCCGCCACGAAAAGAGCACAAGAGCCAAGTTGCGATGTTCACAAAGCAAGGCGCTTTTGTGGACATCGCCGGCCCTCGGCTGATTTCAGCAAGTCTTGTCCGCGAGGCAGTCGCGGGCGGCGGCGATTTTCTCCGCCAGCACTTCCTGCCCAAGCGCACCGAACACCACCTCATTGCCGACGACATAGGAGGGTGTTCCCGTGATATTGAGACGGGTGGCAAGTTCATAGGTCTTGCTGAACGCCGCCATGATGGAAGGATTCTGCATCTCGGATCGCAGCGCTGCCTCGTTCACTCCCAATGAGACGGCGAGGTTGATCGCTGCGGCTTCGCCCGCGCCGCTTTCACTGCCGAGCAGTTGGTTGTGGAACTCGCCATATTTCTCGGGCATCAGCCGGCGGAACGCCATGGAAACCACATGCGCTTTCTGGGAATCCGGCCCCAAAATCGGGAACTCCTTCAACACGAAGCGCAGTTCGGGATCGGAGGCTGTCAATGCCAGCATGTCCTGCTGGGCGCGTTTGCAGTAGCCGCAATTGTAGTCGTAGAACTCGACGATGGTGACCTTGCCATTGGGGTTGCCGACCACGCCGTCATAGTCGGCATTGAAAATTTCGGCCTTGCTGGACTTGATGGTGTCGAGATGGGCCACGCGTTGCGCTTCGCCCTGCTTTTGCTCGAGGGCGGTCTGCATCTCCATCAGTATCTCGGGATTTTTAACGAGATAGTCGCGAACGACAGCTTCGATTTCCGTCTTGTCTGCCGTTTGGGCGGAGGATACTTGCGCTGTAGCCAGCGTGTCTTTGGCGGCAGCATCCGGTCTGCCTGCGGCATAGCCGAAGGCGAGCATGGCGAAAGCCACCGCTATGCCGGTCGTGCCCAGAAGAATTGCCTTGCCCATGATTCGGTACTCTCCAGCCTTTCGAGCCTTGTGGCGGTCTTTCGCTTAAGAACTTATTTCTTTCGCGGCGCCTTGTAGTTGATGATGTCCTGCGCACGGACCCATCCGGGTGAGCCAGGCTTCAGTTTCTGCTGCGCTCGCATGGCGAAGATCTTCGCGTCGTTATAGGCGCCGGCATAATAATAGCCATCCGCCGTTGCCAGTTCCGCGTCGGGAATCTGGCCGAGCTGGCCGTAGGCCTGTGCGAGGTAGCGATAGCCGCTGGGGTTCTCACGGTCGCGGTCGAGCCCTTTGCGGATTTGCGCGACGGCTTTTTCGAGAGAGTCTTTCGACCCCATCGCGAGATAGGCCTGACCGAGCTGGATCGGCAGGATGCCGGAATTCGCCTTGTCGTAGCGCACGGCATTGGAATAGGCCTCGACTGCCTGCGGCGCGCGGTTCGCCTTCATCAAAATGTCGCCGCGCAATTCGTGGAAATACGGATTGCTCGGATTGGCCTTGACCAGCGCATCCGCCTTTTGCAGCGCCGAAGAGAGATTGCCGTAGAGATAGGTCACCTGCGCGTCGCCATAGCGTGCGGCGAGTGTGCCGGGAAACTTCTGCATCAGCCGCGAGGCGTCGGACTGGCCCTGGGTGTAGGCAGCAATCTTCACCCGCATCATGTTATGGCGTTCCTGCAGCGCAGGCGAATCCTTCTGGCTGAAATAGGGGCTCTGTTTTGCCACTGTCTCGAGATTGGCGATGCGTTCGCGCGGCATCGGATGGCTGATCTGATAGGGATCGACCCGCGTGCCGGCCAGGGAAAGAGCGCTCTGGAAGCGCTTGAAGGTCGTCAGCATGCCCTGTGCGGATTGCTTTGTGGCGTTGAGATAGGTCACGGCGGACCGGTCGGCCGTGGTTTCCTCGCTGCGCTGATAGCCCATCAGGCTGCGGCGGGCCATTTCGCTGCCGCCGGCGATGATGCCCGCGCCGGCCTGGCCGAGACCGCTGCTGTCCGTAGCAGCACCCGCCGCCAGGGCGCCCGCGCCGAGCAGCGCGGCGACGATGGCCATGGTCTGCGCGCGCGCCAACTGGTCGCGCAGCCGCTCCTGGTGGCCGCCGGCGATGTGGCCGGCTTCGTGGGCGATGACGCCGATGATCTCGTTGGGCGTTTCCGCCGTCATCAAAGCGCCGGTGTTGATGAAGATGCGCCGCCCGGCAACGAAGGCGTTGAAGGCGCGGTCGTTGACCAGGACAATGTCGACCTTCGAACGGCCCAGCCCGGCAGCACCCAAAATTGGTGCGGCATACTCGCGGACAAGCGCCTCGATCTCCGCATCGCGGACGACCGGCACACGCTGCGCCATGGCCGAAAGGGTCGAGCCGACAGCCATCGTCGCCGCGAGCGCTGCGACGCCGGCAAAGCGTGTGGAGCGCGAAAGGATGGAGGATGGGGTTCGAGATTTTTCCATAATGGTGAAAAGTCGTAAACCAGCGATGGTGTCCTGAAAAGATAAACGCAAAGAACTCATGAACTTGTGATCCCCATACCAATCGGGCATTTATGCGGCGCTGTCGCCCATGACATACTGGAAGCTAGCAGAATGGTTCTATCAGTTTCAAAGCGCAGCTCGGTCGAACCGTTTCACGCCATGGATATTCTCGCAGAAGCCAACCGGCTGCGGGCGCGCGGCATTTCGGTAATCTCCATGGCCGTGGGGCAGCCCTTCGATCCCGCGCCGAAACGGGTGATGGAGGCGGCGCGCGCCGTCATCGATTCGGGCAGCATCGGCTATACCGATGCGCTGGGGCGGATGGATCTGCGCGAGGCGATCTCCCGACACTACGCCGATCACTATGGTGTCGATGTGCCGCCCGCCAGGATCGTCGTGACGACTGGCTCGTCGGCGGCGTTCAATCTGGCGTTTCTGGCATTGTTCGATGCCGGCGACAGGGTTGCCATCGCCTCGCCGGGATATCCTGCCTACCGCAACATTATGAGCGCGCTTGGGCTCGATGTTGTGGAGATCGAACTGGGGGGCGAAGCCTATCTGCATGCCGCGCACCTTCGCGCCGTCCATGCCGAAAAGCCGCTGAAAGGGGTCCTGTTTGCCAGCCCGGCCAACCCGACCGGCGCCGTGGTGCCTGAAAGCGAGCTGCGAGAACTGGTCGAAGAAGCGCGCCGTCTCGGCATTGCGGCGATATCCGATGAAATCTATCATCGCCTGGCCTATGACAGCGCAGATCACACTGCACTGTCCTTCGACGACGATGTCACGGTGATCAACTCGTTCTCGAAATATTACTGCATGACCGGCTGGCGGATCGGCTGGATGG
Source organism: Tianweitania sp. UT-5YL-CI-8 (assembly GCF_030010215.1). Taxonomy (GTDB): domain Bacteria; phylum Pseudomonadota; class Alphaproteobacteria; order Rhizobiales; family Rhizobiaceae; genus Oryzicola. The sequence continues at coordinate 34,074 of NZ_JASCRR010000008.1, read as the reverse complement.
TAGTGCCGCAAGGATTGATCCGCCCCATCGAGCGGATCGCGCAAAGCCTCTATATTTCGGCACCGGAGATTTCGCAGGCTGCGGCCGTTGAAGCTTTCAACGCTACGGAAGAACTTGAGCTGGTGAAAGTGCGATACGCATGGAACCGGGAGCTTCTGATGAAACGCCTGCCTGAATTGGGTTTCTCGCTGGCCGCGCCTATGGATGGCGCATTTTATGCCTTTTGCGATGTCTCCCGCCTGACCAATGACAGTATGGCTTTTGCCAAGAAGATGTTGGCTGAGGCGCATGTAGCGGCGACGCCCGGTCGCGACTTCGATACCTTGCAAGGTCACCGCACCATGCGGTTTTCCTATGCCGGCAGCCATGCGGATATGGTTGAAGCGCTCGACCGCATCGAACATTGGTTAAACAAGTAAGGTTCGACGTACGAATGCGGCGGACCGCTTTTGGGAAGGTTGCTACAGCATTGTCTTAACTTGTCTTTTTATGTGCTGGTCCTCAATTCACGCCACCTTCGCGGGCATCCTTCACCGCGGCAAGACCACGCTGCGCATCGCGGTTGCCGGTTCCCGCAGCGGCGCGGAAGATGCGTTCTGCATCGTTGAACCGGCGCAGCTTGAGGAAGGCATAACCGCGCAGAACCATCAGATCCATGCGTTCCGGCGCGATTTGCGCGCGCTGGTCCAGCGCCATGATGGTCTCGGTCCAGCGGCCCTGTTCGAATGCGCCGGTGGCCTGTGCGGTGAGAAGGGCAGTGTTCAGCTCGACGCTGCGCGCCTTTTGCTGCGGCGCCTTTGCTGCAGCCACCGCTGCCTTGTCCGAAAGCCCTAGCCGCAAATAGGCGAGGCTCTGGCCATAGGCGGCATCCTCGCGCGCTTGTCCGGTCAAGCTGCGCAAGGCTACCTGAAAGGAGTCCGCTGCTTCCAACGGGCGGTTCAGTTCCATCAGGCACCAGCCGCGGTTCAGGGCCGACTGAGCGGATAGAACGGAAGGATCGATCGTGGTAGAGCAGCCGGCTTGGCGTTGTGCCGGTGCCTGGGATTTCGCCACGCGCTGCACCGGCGCCTGAGATGCCGCGACGCGCGGCGCGGATGTAGCTTCTTGCGCACGCGGCTGCGCCTGGACAACAGGTGCAGGTTCTCCAGCGGGCCGAGCTTGGCGAACGATTTCGCGCAGCGCGGGCTGCGTATTCACCACCTGGGCTCGTGCCGGCTGGGTGTAAGCAGGTTGGGCATATGCAGGTTGAGTGGTCTGCCCAGGCGTGGCGGCAACGATCTGGTCCGGTCCGTAAGCTGGCATTGGCACGGTGCCGCGCTGGCCTTCAGGTCGCTGCGGCTCCGGCTGTCCGACTCTTGCGATACGCTGCGATTCACGCGCCCATTGTTGCTGCATCTCGGCCACGCCGAGTTGATTGTCCAGCTTCCAGCGCATCAGCGTCAAGCCATAGGCGGACGGCTCATCGTCGGGCTTCCAGCTCAGCGCGGTCGCAAACCATTGGCTGGCGGTTTCGAACTGGTTAAAACCGTCGGCATACCAGCCCAATTGCTGGGCGGCGGCGGCATCCTTGGACTTGACGATCTCCGGCACCATCCGGCTGAGCACCTCCGGCCGGATGGGTACGGGTGGGACGACGGCGAGAAGGTTGGAAACCGCGGCCATATAGACGGCCTTAGTATCGTCGTTCGTATCGCGCCATTTATAAAGCACGGCTTCCGCTTCCGAAGGACGGTTCTGGTCGATCAGTGCAAGCGCCAGACCCTGCGAGGCCGTAGCGCTGTCCTCGCTGGCCTGGGCTGCGCGGAACCATTCCTCCGCCTGCTGGGGGTCGTCGCGACGCACGTAGTACCAGCCAAGCGCCAGCGCATCCGAGGCAAGCTTGTCTTCACGCGCCAGGCGCGTCACCGTTTCGACGTCCGATTGCGGGATGACGAGTTCCGAATCGGCATCGGCTGCGGCGACGCTCTGTCGTGCGAGGTCGTCGCGCAAAATGGCGAATTCGCCTGTGCCGTCCGGAGCTTTCCGCTCAAGCGCCAGCAAGGTGTTGAGGTCACTGCGCGGAAGCAGCGGCATGGCCTTCTGCACGGTCGCCAACCGCTCTTCGGGGTTGGTGCAATTCCTGAGTATGTAGCTGTAAGCATCTTTCGCGCGGTCTTTGCGGTCGGACTGTGCGAACGCCTCGGCCACGCGCCACAGAACGTCGATATCGCCGCACGTCAAAAGGCTCGGATTGGTCGAGGCAACGCGCACCACCGTGTCGTACTGCTTGATCGTGGAAGCGTTGATGATCTGCTCGCGGGCTTCGGCCACAGCGAGGCGGTCCAGGAGATCGGCCGGTGGCTGCCAGGTTGGATCAGAGGCTTGGCGATCTGCTACAGCCTTGCGGACCTCGGCAAGTTTGCCTTCGGAATAGAGTTTCCACATCGCATCGAGCGACTGATCGCTCTGTTGTGGCAGGGCAAGCGGGTTTTCCGGTGGGATCCAGTCAGGATAAAGCGCGCGAAGCCGGGCGATCTCCGCATCGAGCCGCTTCTGGTCGCCTTGCCGCGCAAAATAGCGCAATGCGGTCTCGTCGACTTTCGGCTTGGCATTCGCCTGTGGGGCGGTCTGTGCCTGTGCTGCAAGGAACCCGTTGCTAGCCACCAGCGATGACCAATCGCCGATTTTGCCTGTAACGTAGACCCCGCTGGCCATGAGGGCGAGGGCGCTCGCGCCGAAAAGAAGGGCCCGCGCGTTCATAGACACTCCGGATGGCTGCGCTGAGCAAAGGACAGGGCCAGGAGCTGCAGCGTTGAAGGGTAATACGATGTCGGCTGGAACGTCTTGAGATCGTCAGCCAATTGGGTCTTGTCGAGCACGCAGGAGATCATCGCAGGAATGATGCGATAGCCGGGGTCGGTCAGTGTGTGGACAGGCGTGCCGCTCGGCAGGTCGACCAGTTCGACCGACCCGTCCGGGCCGCTCATGCCCGTGCGAAACGTCTCCAGAAGTTTGCGATCAATGTTGCCGGCACGCATCAGATAGAGCGGTATCCGCACGGCATTGTAGCTGAACTCCGGCGGAAAGCCATTGGCCGGCTTAGGAGCACTGGAAAGCGATAGCCAGTCGGGCGGAAGCTTGCGCGGGCCGATCTGCGCGGCCTCCAGCAGTTTCAATCCGCTGGACGTCAAGCCGGACCAGTTCGCCTTGGGATCCAGCGTCGCCATAACCGGGATCGCTTCGAACACCCAGTAGGACGGGTTGACGACCGGGCCGTCCGGCCGATCCTCTGTGCTGAATCCCGCTAGCCCCGGCATGAGCAAGGTGCGCGACTGGTTTTGAAAAAGACTTGTCTTGGAAATGCCCTTGGCGATCGCCGTGGCGCTTTCGTACAAATCCGGCCGATTCCAATTGCTGCCGGCCCTTCCGAGTGCGTAAGCGATGAGCAGGTCACCATCGGATGCGTTGTTCGGGTCGGTGATATGAGGATTGGTGTCGGGATTCCATTTCCAGACCGCCAGGCCGTCGTCCCGCAGCATCAGCTCGGTGCGGGTGAACGACCAGATCCGGTCGAAATCCCCACGATTGTTGGCAAGAAAAGCCAGCAACATGCCGTAGCCCTGGCCTTCGCTGTGGCTGATGTTGCCGTTGGCGTCGTCGACGATCCGGCCGCTGCCGTCGAGGAATTTGTCCTTGTAGGCAGCCCAGTCGGCCGAACTGATGGAAGCCTGTGCCTCACTGTGCGTGACCCACCCGAGAGACATCGAAACCAATCCAGCAAACATGCAGGCAAGAAGTGTTTTCCGCATCAATCCTTCCTCCCCAAGGCGTTGAGGAAGATAAGAGTTGCGGTACCAAGGAGCACCGACATGACGACAAGGGCGATCGAGTAGGCGATTGCGTTGGCTGACAGCCAGTTGGCCATAACGCGGCGGTAGTTGCGCAGGGAAAATGGCTGGGTATCGACCAGCGTCACGTCCTGAGGCTGTGTGACGCGAATGACGGTGCTCATATTGTTGTAGGTCGTCACGCGTCCGGCAACCTGCCGCCAGTTAGCCTGCGAAGCCATGGCCCGCATGCCTTCTTCGAGCAATCGGGCGCTCGGTGCGGTAATAACCGTCCAGACGCCGGTTCCAGCCGGATTCTGCTGTTGTGCCAGCAGGAAATTTTCGCCCGGGTTGGGCACGAATTCGGGCTCTACCCCCTGAAAAATACGGAATGTATCGAGCGAAACGTTGAAGGTCCGCTGCAACCATTCTTCTAGGGAACTGATCTGACCGCGCCAACTGCTGCCGCGTAGCCTCGTCTGCCATTCGTCCAAGGTTGTTTCGGTGCTGGCGCCGGCTACTTCAGCCCCGGTATTTTCAGTCCAGGACGTCTTCATCGATTCGGGCATCCCGACCTGGCGCAGCATACCGGCAGGCACTTGTGAAATCGTGCTCACGGAGATCGCGTCTTGCGCCCCGATCGCAGATGGCGCCACCGACGCATCCATCGATATGGGCCGGCCGGCAGCGACGGAGAGCCGAGCCAACAGTGTTGCAGCGCTTGAAAGCGCTTCCGGCTGCGTGCGGTCGACGATGACCGGGATCTGTGCCGCATCGCGCCCATATGGCGATCCCGTTCCCGAAAGCGCTGACAGATTAGGACGCTGGGCGATGCGCGCGAAGTTTGGCATCACCAGTTCGGAGGTGTCGAACAGTACGAAGCGCCGGTCGGTACTTCCCGTGGCGCCTGGCGCGCAGACGTTATCGCTCTCGGTCAAAAGCACGGCTTCGAGTTCGATGATGTTATAGCCGGGCTCGAAGTGCCGCATCGTGACAGGAATGGGCAAATGCCTCAGGAACTCGCCGCCGCCAGTCGTGATCGGCACGGTAGCCGCTATGTTGCCGTTCACATAGATATCGATATGGCTGCCCGGCATGACATCCGGTGTATAGGCAGCATCGAGCAGCACCGTGGCCTGGCCATATGCATTGGCGAAGAAATCGGACGGCACCGATACAGCGAAATTCGTACGGAAGCGGCGACCCGAAAATTCCTGCGTGTTGATGCCGAGGTCGGCGAATTTCAGTCGAGAATACTCGAACACCATGGGAGGATCGGGCATCCTCCACATATGGGTGGACATGGTCGCGCGTTGCGATGTCGGTCGTTTGAGCGGAGTCAGGAAAGCTTCGACGGCATTGCCAACTGCTGACCAGTTCGGCCCGGTCATCACAAGCGTGGAGGGGCCGAAGGGACTGTCGTCGACGATAAGCGTTGTCGGCGAGATTTCCGCGCCTTGCGGCAATTTCCCAAGCAGCGGTTCGAGTTCTTCAGCAGTGCCGATGACGACAGTGGCAAGCCCTGGGCCGGCCGGGGGCGCTTCTTTCCGCGAGATCGAGAACGACTGGTTCGGCATTTCGGCCATAAGTCCGAGGCCTGAAGCAAGCCGCATCACAGGCGTCGTGGAGATCGCCTGATCTGCTCCGGGGACGACGAAGTTGAAACGCGTTTCCGCTGTAGGCGTCGTGCCGATCGCGCGAAGATCGTCCACGCGCTGCCAGCGGCCCGCTTCCGGCTCGGAAAAGTCGATATAGGTCGCTTCCGGGTTGATCTCGCTCCACAGCTCATATGTGGACTGTATCGTGCAATCCGTCCTGTGCCGTTGCGACGCCTCGATACGTACATCGTTGTAGCCGGGCCGAAGTACGCCTGCCGGTATGTCGAAAGCAGCGCGCGAGACCGATTCAGTGGATTCTACCGGGATGTCGACGATGATCACGCCATTCATCGACAGCTTCAGCCGCGAGGCTTCCGGCGCGATAACGATGGCATTCTGGTAGCCGAAATTGAGCTTTGCCGGCGAGGCGGCTTGTTCTGGCGTGAGGTACATCGCCCAGGAACGCAACGCGTTCTCACCCGAGAGAACGATATCCGGCTGCGGCAGCAGGTAGCGCCGCGACTCGCTTACGGCAGGTCGCGCGGGCGCGGCAGCGGCAGGCCCCGTCTGCGGCGGTGTAGTCTGCTGCGCTGGATCACCAATGGCCGGTGCAGTCTGCGGCGGGGAAGCAGGCGCGGGAACGGACTCTTGTGCCGGCTTTTCGGGCGTCATGTCGAAAGGGCTTTGCTGCGCAAGCCCGGTGGTCGCCGCGAGCGTTGCAAGCGTTAGCGAAAGCGGAAAAGCCAGCCGCTTCATAGGCGGCTCTCCGCCATCGACGCCGATTTGTCGGAACCGCGATCACGTGCCGCGCGTCCGAGATAAACAAGTCCGCGATAGGTCTGGTAGAAGGCGAGCCGCAGGAACCAGAAGGTACCGCGCAAAAGACCGGGATTGCCGCGGCGCGACAGCTGGAATTGCGTCCACTGAGCCGAATTTGCGAAAATCAGGTCCGCGACCAGCTTGTGATGTGCTGCGCCTTGCGGAAGGTAACGGCAGCCGATGATGACATTCTGGCCACCACGTTCGACATTGCGGATTTCGACGGGCAACACGCCCTGATTGCCGTCCGAATGGGTTTTGAACCGCAGTTCGGCGCGATCGTCGATCGTAATGCCGTCTGGAATTGCACCGATCAGATTGACGCGGGCGCCATTGACCGAAACATTTTCGATCGTGCCCTGGAGCCAGGTGTCGCCGAGCTTGAAATCGCAGCGGCGGCTGACGGCGACACGACGTGTGGCAGCCTTTTCACCGCGCTCGGACACCACGCCAAGCGCACAGCCTGCCATAATAAGGTTGAGCAGGTTCCAACCGCCCACGACCAAGGTCACATCGGCTTTGAACGGCTCTGTGTAGACGCGGTAGATCGTCACGAAGACGGCGATGACCAGCACGAAGAAGATGACGAAAAAGGGCGCGCTGATTTCCGAAAGGCGGCTTCTGGCGATGGATTCGTCTTTGGCAGTGACCTTGAAGGTCGGCTTGCGCGGATTGAGGATGACAGAGATCACCGCAGGCAACAGGTGAACCGTCTGCACATATTCGTAGAGCTCGGAAATCCACGGCCAGCGGAAAGCGCCGTAGAGATAGTTCTGCATCATCAAGTTCACGAGCATGTAGCTCAGCGTGTAGGCCATGAACTCACCGCCGGACGCGGTGAAAATCTGCAGATCGAAGAACAGGTAGCAGAGTGGGGCGACGAGGAAGATCGCACGCGGGAAGGGGAAGAGCCAGAACAGCGTTGATGACATGTAGCAAAGGCGCTGAGGCAGCGAGAGGCCGCGCTTGAGTGGTGGGAAGCGGAAGCGCAGGATCTGCATCATGCCCTGCGCCCAGCGGCTGCGCTGGCCGATAAAGCTTGCAAAGGTGGCCGGCTGCAGGCCTGCGATCAGCGGCCGGTCGATATAGAGGCTGCTCCAGCCGCGCGAATGCAGTTCGACTGCCGTTTCGCAGTCCTCGGTGATGCTGACGCCGGAAAAGCCGTTCGTTTCGGCAAGCGCCGTCCGGCGCAGCACGGCGGCCGAACCACAGAAGAACGACGCGTCCCATTTGTCCAGCCCACGCTGAATGATGCCGTAGAACATCTCGTTTTCAGAGGGCATCTTCTCGAAGGTGCGCAGATTGCGCTCCACCGGGTCGGGATTGAGGAAGAAGTGCGGTGTCTGGACGAGGAACAGCTTCGGATCGTCGTCGAAATAGCTCACCGTTTCAAGCAGAAAGTCCCGCGCCGGGGCGTGGTCGGCGTCGAAAATGACAATGAGTTCGCCCTCGGACTGGTCGAGGGCGTTGTTCATATTGCCGGCCTTGGCGTGTTCGTTGCGCTCGCGTGTCAGATAGCGCACGTCCAGATCGGCTGCGAGCTTCTGCAGGTCGCGAAACCTCTCTTCGGCGGCGTTCGCATCGATCATCTTGTCGGAGTTGCGCTTCTGCACCGTGCCGCCATCGTCGAGCAGCCACACGGTAAGCTTGTCAGCCGGATATTCCATCTGCTTGGCCGCTGCCATGGTGTTGGCGAGCAGATCCGCATCTTCGTTATAGGTGGGAATGAAGACGTCGACAGTGGGAAAGCGCTTATTGGCATTCCTGCGCGAGGGGCGCGGCGGCAGCGGCTTGGAGACGACAAAGAGCGACAACGCCAGCATCATCACGCTGTACATTTCGGCGAGATAGAGCAGGAAGCCCGGGATGAAGTTCTCGAGCTGGTTGAAGGGCGGCAGCGTGCTCGTCGTGCGCCAATAGGCGTAGCGAAGCACCACGGCCGTGCCGAATGCGAGCGCGATCAGCCGCAGATTGCCCTCGGACCCAAGCAGCTTGAGGATCATCATGGCGATGAGCACGACCATGCCGGTGATGAACTGCGTCTCGAGGCTGATCGGCAGCGTGACCAGCACGAGCATGCAGAAACCCAGGAATGCCCAGAGCAGGAATAAGCCAAACCTCAGCATTGTACTCTCATTCCGATCCCCGGTCAGGCGCCGACACATTGGAACGATGCGTCTTTTGCCTTATCATCCGCCTTGACGATACGGACGCTTAAGAAGCTTCACCCTAGTCATCGTTGGGTTAACGAAGGTTAAGCCCAGCATATTTTCATGGACAGGAAGCACTCGTTTCACCTCCCGGAGGACAGTTTGGCGGCGGAGGGACGACGATGCCGCCAGGAATGGTTGCGCGTTGGCCGGGTGTTGCGGCTCCTTCAAGCGTCGCTGCCGGCAATGCTTCCGGGTTGGTCCCAACCAGTGGCGGTGGAGGAGGAACCATCGGCCCGACGGGGGCAGGCAACGGTCCCGGACGCACCGGCCCGGTGTCGACAGCAGCCGGGGCAGGAGCGGCCTGTCGGACGCGCACGGGGGTAGGCGCAGGATCGACAGTGGGGGTAGGCGACACCGTCTCGAAACGTGTCGCACTTGTCGGATAGATTGGCTGGCCCGGCCTGCCGAGTGTCTCTGACGGTGAAGCTGGCTCGCCGAAGGGATTCCAGTTGCCGTCGCGGAAATAGGAGCGGACGGTAAAGCCATACATCGACTGCAAAAGCTGCTCTTCCGTCGCACCCGTCTGGCATAAACGCAGCCGGATCTGGATGGAACCCTTGTTGCCGATCCAGGTTTGTGCCGTACCCGTCGAGGTGATGCGCTGCCAGCCATAGAAGCAGTTGTCGCCTGAGGCTGAACGACCAACGGCATAGCCGAACGGTCCGTATTGGTTCTGCACATAGAAGGGCGAGCGTTGCATCGGAATGCCGGGCAGAACCGCGCGCATTTCAGAGCCGATGTTGCTGGGAGCGAGAAAGCCGGGGCGCAGCGCGGTCTGACCCGCGACGTTGCTGTCGACAGGCCCGAAGAACTGCACCCGCAACATGTTCTGGCCGGGCGTTCGGGCTGATGTTGCGAGCAGAATGTCCTGTTGGACGGCATTCGAATAGGTGCGTTCAAGAATGCCGGATATTGCCGGGCCGCCGGCTGACGGAATGGCGAAGGCGCTTTCAGGCTCGACCGTACGCAGCGGCGATGGGTTCTCAAGCCGAACAGGGCTGGCGCATGCCGCAAGCGGTATCAGGAGACATAAAAGCGCGAGGCGGTTTTTTCTCATCGGGCCGGTTCCACGCGCGGATGTCCACCCGGCGTTATTGTGGCGGCAACTCGAAACTCACTGGTCCGCTCAAGAAAAGCTAAATTGCAGAGCGTCTCAGAGTAAGAGATTCGCACTCTTTTACAAATGCTTGCGGATCGAAACTTCATGTTTCTCTCCAAAGCTCCCGCCCAAATCTCAAAATCCTCATGCTGCGGCTCGCGGTCTTGGTTCAATTCCTGCATCTTAAAAGCGCAACTGCATCTGGCCGCGCACTGTATGCAGTTGCGAGAGCTCACTGATCTCCGCATTGTAGGTTAACGCAAACACCGCCGGCCCTTTGGAAATCTTCGCCGATGCTCCGAGCACGAGCGAGTTCGGATCGACCGGAACGCCTCCTACGAAGAACTGGTCGCCACCGGCAAAACGGGCCTCGCCGCCGAAACGGTCGAGCGCAGCATGTTGCCATCCCGCGGAAACGCCGAAATCCACCACCGCGCCGCTGCCCAATTCGATTTGAGTTCCGCTCCTGACGCCAAGCGTCGTGACGATGCCGTTGACGGTCGACTTTGCTGTGGTCAAAGCGGCTTCGCCGCCAGTCTCGGTGAGGCCATCGGTGGTTACGGAGACATAGGCGATATTGCCGAACGGTTCGACACGTGCCGCACCCCAGGAGATGGGATAGGAGACATCGGCGAACGCCTGGCCGGTTTGCGCGCGATAGGACGCCTGCAGGCGATCCGAGAAGGTGTCGATCACGACGGTGCGGTCCGACCCGATGTCATGCCAGCTGTAAGCGCCGCCGACCTTCAGGCGGAACCCCGAGAGGCTTGCCGCCGAGTATGCGGCCACCGTCAGCGTATCCACATTGGCCTGCGAATTGCGTGCGTCGAGCATGAGCTTGGCCGTGCCGTAGCCGCCGGCTGCGCCGATGACCCAGCCCGGAACGACCTCGACATCTCCGCCGGCCATGAAGCCCGCGCTTTGCCAGTCATAGGCTGCGGCGTTGCCGTCTGATTCCGTCTCCGACAGCGAGCCGTGCGGCGCAATCCAGACGCGGCTGCCTTTCACGGCACGCGATTCCGCCAGCGACAGCGCTGCCTGGTCGAGAACGATCGTCCGGGAAACCGAGCTTTCCATCGCCAGCCGATTGGCAAGCGAGGGATGGATTTCTCCCGACAAGGTGTCGAATGCCGCGCGGGCGGCTGCGTCGTCGCCGATTAGCGCAACCGTCGTGTAGAGATCACCGTCGCCGACACTCTCCAACCCATCGGCCGCAGCCTTCTGGTTGGCCGTCTGCGCCACGTCGTCGAAGCTCGTGCTATTGCGGATGACTGTCAGGTCGACACTGGTCGGTCCATAGAACAAAGCGAGATCGACGAACGGCCGATCGGCGTCGAATTCGTCGAATTCGCCGGTGATCGTTGCCGCCGTCAAAATGGTGAAGCGCGTTCCGTCGAGCGTGAAGCCACCGGTCGGCGACACCAGCAACGAGGCGCCGTCGAGCGAGGCGGTGCCGTTGACGACCAACAGCGGATCGCTGTCATCGGGTGTCAGCGTGACGTGATAGGTGCTGTTCTCGGCAAAGGTCAGGTCGCCATCGACCGTCAATGTCCCGTCGTTTTCGCGCTCCAGCGTACCTGCAATCGTGGTCGCGCCGACCGTGCCCGTACCAGCTAGAATGGCGTCGGCATCCACTGAAGCTGCGGACTCCGCAATGGAGCCGGAAACGATGAGCCGTCCGCCCTTCACGTCGGTGACGCCTGAATAGGTCGAGATGCCTGAGAGCTCGAAGCTGCCGGTGCCGGTTTTCGTCAGCCCGCCAAGACCTTCAATCGCGCCCGAAAATTCCGTGTCCGTATCGTCGCCACCTAGCGTCAGCGTAGCAGTGGTGAGATCGACCGCACCCGCTCCCGCCAGCGAGGCAATCGTCTGGTCGAAGCCGGCGAGGTCGAGTCGCGCCTGCGCGCTCATCTCGACGGCCGATGCTTCCGAGAAGCTGTTTTCTGCTCCAGCCTGAAGAACGCCATTCCGGATGAGGGTCACGCCGGTGTAGCTGTTGTCGCCGCCCAGCGTCAGCGTTCCTGTCCCGACCTTGACCAGCGATCCGCCACTACCGCCGGACAGGCCACCGTCGGAAATCACCCCATCCACGGTCGTGGACAGGTTGTTGCCGCCGACTTCCAGGCTGACGCTGCCTAGCCGGTAATCGCCCGGTCCCTGGATGGAGCCGACGGTGATGAGCCCGGTTGTCACGCCCGAGAAATCCACCATGCCACCGACATCTGTTTCGAGTGCCGCCGTACCGCCCGAGCTGCGTTCGCTGAAGATCGTCGTACCATTGGGGCCGGTCAGGATGCTGGAGGATCCGGCCGTGGCGTTGTCGCTCAATTCCAGCTGGCCGCCATTGTTGACGGTCGCATTGCCCAGGGAAGCGTTTTCGCTGACGGCGATGGTGCCGGTCGCATTGTTGACGATGTCAGCATCCGCCGCCGAGCTGTTGCCCTTGAAGGCAAGGGCGCCGCTGTTGGACACGAAGGCCGAGCCTGCGTTGCCCTTGTCATCGAAAGTGACGGAGCCGGATTTGTTGTTGACGATCGCGGCACCGCCCGCCGTGCTGTCGTCGTTGAAACGGATTGCGCCGCTGTTGGCAATTGCAGCCTGACCAGCGGAACTGTCGTCGTTGAAATCGACGGCGGCACCGTTGTTGTTGGTGAGGCTTATGCCTGCCGCGCTGGAGCGGTCGTTGAAGACGATTTGGCCGTTGTTGGTGTATTGCCCGGCGCCTGCATTGCTGCGGTCGTTGAAGGTGACATCCGCGCCTTCATTGTTGACGACGTTGATACGGTCGCCTCTGGAGTTGCCGTCGAAGGTGATGGAACCGTTGTTGGTGACATCAGCCTGGCCGCCGGTCGCGTCGCCGTCGAAGCCGATAGCACCGCCTTCGTTATTAGTGATGTTTGCATTCCCAGCTGTTGCGCTATCGCCGAAAGTGAGGCTGCCTGCCGCATTGTTGGTGATCAGCGCCGAGCCTGCCGTGCTCGCATCCTCGAAGCTGGTGGCGCCGCCCGTATTGTTGACGATGGTGGCGTTCGCACCGGTGCTGGAATCGTGAAACTGGACGGTGTCGCCATCGTTGTTGGTGATTGCGGCATCGCCCGCGGACTCGGTGCCGCTGTAGACGAGCGCACGCTTGGCAGCGACGGCCGCGTCCACCGCCTGCACGTCCTCGCGCGTGATCTGGAATGGCAGCGCGACAGGTGCCGCGGCTTCCTGGGCCATGATGTCGCGAGGAAAGACCAGGACCGCACCCGAAACCCCAACCGAAACCATTGCGACGGTGGAGAGAAGGTGAAGCATCGTGCTTCGGCTATGTCGCTTCGGCGCACCCATTGAGCTGGCTGTTCTCACTTCTGCTGCGAATCGTGGGCAATAGGGATAAAGCCCAGCATGTCCCGCTTAGGCCTCCTGGCTTGCGGGAGGCTTGCGGTTTCCGCCAGATCAACCGTCGCGGCAAATGAGATATGCAAACGAACGGCTTGCGGTCTCACTGTGTTCGGCCTAAGTCACCGCCTCTGCCGGAGAATGAACATGTCGAAGCCCAAGCAGCTCAAACTTCTGATCGTGGAAGCCCGCTTCTACGACGATCTTGCCGATGCCCTGCTTGAGGGTGCAAAGGACGCGCTCAGCGCCGCCGGTGCTGCTTACGACGTCATCACGGTGCCTGGCGCGCTGGAAATTCCGGCAGTCATTTCCTTTGCCCTGGATGCGGTTGAAAGCGGCGGAACCGACTATGACGGCTTCGTTGCGCTCGGCACAATCATTCGTGGCGAGACCTATCATTTCGAGATCGTGGCCAATGAATCCGCACGCGGCCTGATGCAGCTTTCAGTCGATGAATCACTCGCCATCGGCAACGGTATTCTGACAACTGAAGATGAGGAACAGGCCTGGGCGCGCGCGCGTCGCAGCGAAGGCGACAAAGGTGGCTTCGCCGCCCGTGCAGCCTTGACCATGATCGCCGTGCGCGACCAGTTGGGAGCCTGACCGTCGTGACGCGTTCCCCAGATAGCCAGCCGGATCAACCGCGCCAAGCCAACAAACGCGGTGCCGCGCGCCTCGCCGCCGTGCAGGCGCTGTATCAGATGGATGTGGCCGGTACCGGCCTCCTGGAGACGACAGCCGAATACGAGGCGTTCCGCCTCGGCAAGGAAGTCGACGGCGCGCTCTACCGCGAGGCCGATGCGCAATGGTTCCGAGCTATTCTCGCAGGCGTCGTGGAGAACCAGAAGACGGTCGATCCGGTCATCCGCGAGTCCTTGACCGAGGATTGGCCGCTTTCACGGCTGGATTCCACCCTGCGCGCCATCCTGCGCGCCGGCGTCTATGAGTTGATGAAGCGGCAGGACGTACCCGTGGCCGTCATCGTTTCGGAATATATCGACATCGCCAAGGCGTTTTACGCAGAGGACGAGCCAAAGCTCGTCAACGCCGTGCTCGACCGCGTCGCCCGCCGCTTGCGCGGGGAGGGTCGGGGCAAGGACGCCAGATGAGCTTGTCCGCCGAGGCAGAGGTTCGCCGCACGGCCCTCATCCTAGCTTCGGCGCAAGCTGTCATCGGCTCGGCAGTGCCGATCGTGCTGTCGATGGGGGCGCTCGCCGGACAATATCTTCTCGGTGCCGATAAGTCGCTTGCGACGCTGCCCATCACCAGCTTCAACCTCGGTGTGGCGCTCGGCGCAATCCCCGCCGCCGCGATTGTCCGCGCCCTCGGGCAACGCAACGGCTTTCAGTTCGGAACCATCCTGACCGCCGCGGGCGGTGGCATCACGACACTCGCGCTGTTTCGCGGTGAATTCTGGCTGTTCGTCATCGGCGCGATGCTTGTCGGCATCGGCGGATCATTCGTGCAGCAGTTCCGCTTCGCCGCGGCCGACAACGCGCCGCCGCAATTTAAGGCCAAGGCCATTTCCCTCGTCCTCGCCGGCGGCATTGTGACTGCGATCCTAGGACCGCAGATCGTCATCTTCACGCGTGACCTGCTTGAACCCACACTGTTCGCAGGGGCGTTTGTCGCCATTGTCGGTCTCGCCGCGGTTGGAGCTATCATCCTCTCATTCCTGCGTGTGCACGAGCCCATCCGGTCCGATTCGACGGTCTCCTTGCAAAAAAACTCATTGTGGACCGTCGTGCGCCGTCCGAAATTCGCCGCCGCGCTGATCTGCGCTGTTTGCACCTATATGCTGATGAGCTTCGTCATGACCGGCGCGCCGTTGGCGATGGTGGGCTGCGGCTTTTCGGTCGACCAGGCGACGCTCGGTATCTCCTGGCATGTCATGGCGATGTTCGGCCCGAGTTTCTTCACCGGCCGCATCATCCAGCACTTCGGCGCCGAGCGTGTCGTGGCCGCTGGCATCTTCTTGCTGATCGTCTGCGCGCTTGTTGCACTCTCAGGCATCCAGCTCTGGCAATTCTGGACGTCGCTGATCCTTCTGGGGCTCGGCTGGAATTTCGGCTTCATCGGCGCAACCGCAATCGTCGCGAGCAGCTATCGCCCGGAAGAAAAAGCCAAGGCGCAGGGCTTCCATGATTTCGTGCTGTTCGGTTCCGTCGCCTTCGCCTCGCTAATGTCGGGCATCGTCTACAATGCCTATGGCTGGGAGATGCTGAACTGGATCGTCTTCCCGGTCTGTGCGATCTGTCTTGGAGCCCTGGCCTGGCTCTTCGCCATAAAGCGTAGTGGGACAGACGCGTTATCTGCTCATTGATCTGGGTGAGAGCTTAAAGCTGCACATTTGTTGCGGCGATAGCGCGACTCGGCGATGCTCTTTCCGTTTCTATTGAACGGTGGAGGAAACCAGTCATGGTCACGCGCGTCAGTAAGGTCGTGATGTGCTTCTGCCTCGCGATTTTCGCCTTCTTGGTAACCTTTGGCAACATCAGCGACTATGGATCGAACTATGCGTTCGTCCAGCATGTGCTGAGCATGGATACGACTTTTCCAGGCAATGCGTTGATGTATCGCTCCGTCACCAATCCTTCGCTATGGACGGCCGGCTACTGGCTGATCATCCTTGGCGAAGGGATTACTTGCATCCTGTTTCTGGTCGCCGGCTCCAAGCTCTGGCAGGCGCGGAATGCTCCGGCGCAGGAATTTCAAAAAGCCAAGGATTTCATGGTTATCGGCGCCACTATGGGCTTCCTTGTCTGGTTCCTGGGCTTCATGGCCATAGGCGGCGAATGGTTTGCCATGTGGCAGTCGGAGACCTGGAACGGACAGGAAGCGGCGTTCCGCTTCTATATCAGCATTCTCGCGGTGTTGATTTTCGTTATGCTTCCGGATCCTGACCGTGCGTGATCTCGGAAGATGAAACGCGAAGGCCGTGAGGACGGGGCTTGACGCCGCGTCATGCGCTTCGGATAGTTTGCGGTGTGTGCCGATATGCCGGAGAAGGCAGCGGCTCTGTCTCAGCAGCCCGGGGAGGGGTTATTCCGGGCACAATCAGGGAAGAACTGGCATGACCATGCTTTACGTTGTCATTGCCTGCGGCCTGCTTTCTATCGTGTACGCCTTCTGGGCGACGCAGTCGGTGCTTTCTGCCGACCAGGGAAATGCGCGCATGCAGGAGATTTCCGCAGCCATTCGCGAAGGTGCCCAAGCTTATCTTGCGCGCCAATACACCACCATCGCCATCGTCGGCGTTATCGTTTTTCTACTTGCTTGGTGGCTGCTTTCGGGCACGGCCGCGATCGGCTTCCTCATCGGAGCCGTTTTGTCGGGTGCCGCGGGCTTCATCGGCATGCATGTCTCGGTCCGCGCCAATGTGCGCACGGCGCAGGCGGCTTCCAACAGTTTGGCCGCGGGCCTCGACATAGCCTTCAAGTCGGGCGCCATTACCGGCATGCTGGTCGCGGGCCTCGCTCTCCTTGGCGTGGCGGTCTACTATCTCGTTCTGACGTCGTTCATGGGTTACGCGCCCGGCGACCGCACGGTGGTCGATGCGCTGGTGTCGCTCGGCTTCGGTGCTTCCCTGATCTCGATCTTTGCCCGTCTGGGCGGCGGCATCTTCACCAAGGGGGCGGATGTCGGCGGCGATCTCGTCGGCAAGGTCGAGGCCGGTATACCTGAGGACGACCCTCGCAACCCGGCCACCATCGCGGACAATGTCGGCGACAATGTCGGTGACTGCGCCGGCATGGCGGCCGACCTGTTCGAGACCTACGCGGTAACAGTCGTGGCCACCATGGTACTGGGCGCGATCTTCTTTGCCGGCACCACCGTATTGCCTGACGTGATGCTCTATCCGCTTGCGATCTGCGGCACCTGCATCATCACCTCCATCGTCGGGACCTTCTTCGTCAAGCTCGGCTCGAACGGCTCGATCATGGGTGCTCTCTACAAGGGCCTGATCGTGACGGGACTTCTGTCCATCGTCGGTCTCGCAATCGCGACGACGCTGACCATAGGCTGGGACAGCATCGGCACTGCAAACGGCATGGACATTACCGGGACGAGACTGTTTACATGCGGCCTGGTGGGTCTCGTCGTGACCGGCCTCATCGTCGTGATTACCGAATACTACACCGGCACCAACAAGCGCCCTGTGAACTCGATTGCCCAGGCGTCCGTGACCGGTCACGGGACCAATGTCATCCAGGGTCTGGCGGTGTCGCTTGAATCGACAGCTCTCCCGGCAATCGTCATCGTCGGCGGCATCATCTCCACCTTCCAGCTTGCCGGCCTGTTCGGAACGGCGATTGCCGTCACCACCATGCTCGGTCTGGCCGGTATGATCGTGGCACTCGACGCGTTCGGACCGGTCACCGACAATGCTGGCGGCATTGCCGAAATGGCCGGCCTTCCGAAAGAAGTACGCCATTCCACGGATGCGCTCGACGCAGTCGGCAACACCACCAAGGCGGTCACCAAGGGCTATGCCATCGGCTCGGCGGGCCTCGGCGCGCTGGTGCTGTTTGCAGCCTACAGCTACGACCTGCAATATTTCGCGGCGAACCCGACCCAGTTCCCCTATTTCGCCGACATGGGGCCGGTGTCCTTCGATCTGTCCAATCCGTATGTCGTGTCCGGGTTGATCTTCGGCGGCCTGATCCCCTATCTCTTCGGCGGCATCGCAATGACCGCCGTGGGACGAGCGGCGGGATCGATCGTCGAGGAGGTGCGCAAGCAGTTCCGCGAGGATCCGGGCATCATGGCTGGTACCTCCAAGCCGAACTATGCGCGCGCCGTCGACATCCTGACCAAGGCAGCGATCAAGGAGATGATCATCCCCTCGCTGCTGCCCGTCCTGGCGCCGCTGGTCGTCTATTTCGGCGTGCTGCTGATCTCGGGCTCTAAGGCATCGGCTTTCGCCGCGCTCGGCGCGTCATTGCTCGGCGTCATCGTCAACGGCCTCTTCGTCGCCATTTCGATGACATCAGGCGGCGGTGCCTGGGACAACGCCAAGAAGTCGTTCGAGGATGGGTTCACCGACAAGGACGGCGTCAAGCATATGAAAGGCTCGGAAGCGCATAAGGCTTCCGTGACCGGCGATACGGTCGGCGATCCCTATAAGGATACTGCCGGTCCAGCCGTCAATCCGGCGATCAAGATCACCAACATCGTCGCCCTTCTCCTGCTGGCGGTTCTGGCGCACGGCTGATTCGCCACTGCGAAGTGCTTGAAACATGAAAAACCCGCGGGATCGCTCCCGCGGGTTCTTGCTGCCTGAGGCCTTGCGGAGCCGGATGAACCGGCCTGAACTTGAATTTATAGACCGCCGCCGCCGAGCAACGTACTTGCGGCACCGGCGCCCATCTTGCTGGCGCCGCTAAGAAGCTGGCCGAGGAAGTTCATGTCCTTGCCGCCTGTCGGCGTGGTGCGGGTGATGAAGTCGAATACCTTGCCGTCCTTCAGCCCGTAATGCGCGATCTGAGTGACGCGGCCGTCCGCGCCGAAATAAACCGCAAGAATCTTCTGATCGACAAGCGTAGGCTTGGCAAAAGCCACCGCGCGGCGCCGCGTCTGGGAAATGTAGTAGAACACCTCGTTGTCGAACGTCGCAGTGGTAGACGGAGAGCCAAGTGCGAGCAGAACCTGTTCGCGGCTGGAACCGACGGGAACCAGGTCGATGGCTCCCTGATCGATGACGTAACCTTGTGTCAGCGTCTCGCCGGGCGTCACGTCGCCAAACGTCTTGGCGGTGTTGCAGCCGGAAAGGGCAGCGGCGGCCAGGATCAGCGAGGCAAAGCCGATGGGGCTGGGCGAAAGTGTCGTCTTGAATTTCAGCGAGCGCAACAACAACTCCATCAGGTCGGACGTCAGGCCTAGCTTGCACCAGGGCGCAAAACCGGTAAACCAGCTTTCGCGCCGATGCAACACAGGGCCGACTACGAAACAGGTCCTCGGGAGGCCCCATATCATGTTTAAGAGCCTGTTTGGCGGAAAGAACCGCGCAAACCGAGCCATCACGGACGCGCTGTACGCAGAAATCGTGGCGGCGGCGCGGCAGCCCATGTTTTATTCGCAGTGGCAAGTGCCGGATTCGCCCCTGGGCCGCTTCGAGATGCTGTCCTTGCACATGTTTCTGCTGCAGCATCGGCTTCGCGGCGAGGACGGCGCGGCGCGCGAAGTGGCACAGAACCTCATCGACGAGTTCTTTCTCGACGTGGATCATTCGCTGCGCGAATTCGGCATTGGCGATGCCGGAGTGCCCAAGCGGATGAAGAAGCTGGCGCGCATGTTTTACGGCCGTACGGCATCTTATGCCGACGCAATAGATGCCGGCGATGCTCCGGCTCTTGCGGCGGCTCTTGCCCGCAATGTGCGTCCGGAGACCAAGGACTGGCCCGAATCCACCGAGCTTGCCGACTATACGTTCCGGACTGTGCGTGTCTTGGCAAACCAGCGGACCGACGATATTTGCTCCGGTCGTCTGAACTATGCCGAGGCGAACGCCGGACAGGAGAACGACGCATGAACCAGGACGAGACCCAAAGCCCGATATCGTTTCCCGTCAATGTCGCCCGCCTGCCTCAGAAAGGGATGCCGGTGGTGATCGACGCCACCGAAAAGCAGCGCGCCGCGCTTGCCGAATTGCATGAACTGCTTTCAGTCGAATCACTTCATGCAGACGTCCACGTCACCTCCTGGAAGCGGAACGGCGTGAAGGTTTCTGGCTTCGTGCGCGCCCGGATCACCCAGGCCTGCATCGTCACGCTCGATCCAATCGAAGCCAGAATCGATGAACCCGTTGAATCGGTTTTTCTTCCGGAAGACTCGAAGCTCGGCCCCCAGGGCTTCAACGAAGGTGGCGAAATCCTGCTCGATGCCGATGGTCCCGACAGTCCGGAGGTGTTTTCTGGCGATGTGATCGACGTCGGCGCCCTCGTGGAAGAGTTCTTCGCCCTCGCCATCGATCCCTATCCTCGCAAACCCGGCATTTCAGCCGAATTTTCGGATGGCGATATCGAGGAAAAGGAAGAGACCGAGTTTCAGAAAAAGCTGCGCGATTTGTCGCGAAAACTCTGAAATCGGCGGCCGGTTTGCGATATGCCGTTGTAAGGCGGATCAAAACCGCTATTTTCGCCAAACTTTCGCGGGCACGCTTCAAGTCCCGCTCTGCCAACTGTGAGATGACCGTCGCGTGATCAGAATTTCCATCGATGCCATGGGCGGCGACCACGGACCGAGTGTGGTCATCCCCGCTCTTGCCGCTGTGGCGACGCGCCGGAGCGATATCCGCTTCATCATTTTCGGGCGCGATGAGGTGGTTCGTCCCGAGCTCGAAAAGCATCCTCGGCTGGCTGAAATTAGCGAATTTTTCCATTCCGAGATATCAGTTCGCATGGACGACAAGCCCAGCCAGGCATTACGCCACGGCCGCTGGAAGTCGTCGATGTGGCGCGCCATCGAAGCGGTCAAGACCGGCCAGGCCGACGCTTGCGTTTCCGCCGGAAACACGGGCGCGCTGATGGCTATGTCCAAATTCTGCCTGCGAACCATGGCGACCATCGATAGGCCGGCGATTGCGGCGATCTGGCCGACGACGCGCGGCGAGAGCGTCGTGCTCGACGTCGGCGCCACGATTGGGGCGGATGCGCACCAACTCATCGATTTTGCGATTCTCGGCACCGGCATGGCCCGCGCTCTGTTCGATATCGAGCGCCCGACAGTCGGGCTGCTGAAT
This sequence comes from Tianweitania sp. UT-5YL-CI-8, assembly GCF_030010215.1. Classification (GTDB taxonomy): domain Bacteria; phylum Pseudomonadota; class Alphaproteobacteria; order Rhizobiales; family Rhizobiaceae; genus Oryzicola. Next base: position 13,417 of record NZ_JASCRR010000008.1, on the reverse strand, counting down.
GTCGGCGTCGAAGAGGTCAAGGGGCAGGAAGAGGTAAAGGAAGCCGGGCAGTTGCTGCGCGAAGTCAACCTTGCTTCGATGAACTATCAGGGTTTCGTCGAAGGCGACGATATCGGGCGCGGCACCGTCGACGTCGTAGTCACAGAAGGTTTTGCCGGTAACATCGCGCTGAAAACAGCAGAAGGCACCGCCCGTCAAATCGCCGGCTACCTGCGCTCGGCGATGAGCCGCACGCTGATGGCCAAGATCGGATATTTCTTCGCGAAAGCGGCATTCGACAGCCTGCGCGAGAAGATGGATGTCCGCCGCGCCAATGGTGGTGTGTTTCTCGGCCTCAACGGCATCGTGGTGAAAAGCCACGGCGGAGCCGATCAGGACGGCTTCGCCGCCGCAATCGAAATGGCCTACGATATGGTCCGCAACCGCCTGCTGGATAGGATCGAAGCAGACTTCGATCTGTTTCATGCCCGCAACCCACACACGTCCGTGAGACGAAGCGCGACCGCCGACGAACAGGAATAGGAAGCCAAGGGTGATCAGATCAGTCGTGCGCGGGGTCGGTTCGGCGCTACCCCGGCGAATCATGAAGAACGCCGACTTCGAGGGCATGGTCGACACGTCGGACGAGTGGATCGCCCAGCGCACCGGCATTCGTCAGCGGCACATCGCCTCCGACGATGAAACGACGGCTTCATTGGGTGAAGTCGCGGCCCGTGCCGCACTCGATGCAGCCGGCATGACGCCTGATGACATTGACCTGATCGTGCTTGCCACCTCGACCCCGAACAACACGTTTCCGGCAACGGCGGTGGAAATCCAGCATCGGCTTGGCATGCGACACGGCTTCGCCTTCGACATGCAGGCGGTCTGCAGCGGCTTCGTCTATGCCGTGGCGACCGCTGATGTCTACATCAAGAGCGGGATGGCCAAGCGCGTCCTGGTGATCGGCTCGGAAACCTTTTCGCGCATACTCGACTGGACCGACCGCGGAACCTGCGTGCTGTTCGGCGACGGTGCAGGGGCGATCGTGGTCGAGGCAGCCGAAGGCGAGGGGACATCGGCCGATCGCGGGGTCATCGCCTCAAGCCTGCGTTCCGACGGTTCGCACAAGGAAAAGCTCTACGTCGACGGCGGCCCTTCGACGACACAGACCGTCGGTCATCTCCGGATGGAGGGCCGGGAGGTCTTCAAGCACGCTGTGGGCATGATCACCGATGTGATCGAGGAGACGTTCGGGCATGCCGGCATCACCGCCGAGGATCTCGACTGGTTCGTGCCGCATCAGGCCAACAAGCGCATCATCGACGCATCGGCCAAGAAACTCCGCATCGCCGAGGAGAAGGTCGTGATCACTGTCGACCGTCACGGCAACACCTCGGCCGCCTCGGTGCCGCTTGCGCTTTCGGTGGCTGTCGCGGACGGGCGCATCCAGAAGGGCGACCTTGTCATGCTGGAAGCGATGGGTGGCGGCTTCACCTGGGGCGCTGTGCTGATCCGCTGGTAATTCCAGCCTGACTTTCCGTAACGTGCTCAGGTCCGTCAGGGTTCTTGACCTTGACGGATCAATTACTTAACGTGCCCGACAATTGTTTTCGTATGATTTTTAAGGGATTGGAACCGCCGATGGGGGGCAAGACACTCACGCGCGCCGATCTTGCTGAGGCAGTCTACCGGAAGGTCGGCCTGTCGCGGACGGAATCCGCCCAATTGGTGGAATCTGTGCTCGATGAGATCTGCGAGGCGATCGTCCGCGGTGAGACAGTGAAACTCTCGTCTTTCGCGACATTCCACGTTCGCAGCAAGAACGAACGTGTGGGGCGCAATCCCAAGACTGGCGAGGAAGTGCCGATCCTGCCGCGCCGTGTGATGACCTTCAAGGCATCCAACGTGCTCAAGAACCGCATCCTCCGCTCCCATCGCACCGGAAAGTCGAAATCCGCGAAATAGAGCGCCGGCGGCGGTTTGCTGCAATAAGCGGTTGATTGTGGAGCCGGCGATTGTCACCGGGCTTGAATATTGCTGCCCAAACCGCTGAAATGAATCGCGAATCGTTTGCGAGGATGAGGCGACAATGGACAAGAGCCCGGACGCCTTCCGCACTATTAGCGAGGTTGCGGAGGATCTCGACCTTCCCCAACACGTACTTCGTTTCTGGGAAACCCGCTTCACTCAGATCAAGCCGATGAAACGCGGCGGCGGCCGCCGCTATTACCGGCCGCAGGATGTCGACCTGATCAAGGGCATCCGCCACATGCTTTATGAGCAGGGCTATACCATAAAGGGCGTGCAGAAGCTGCTGCGCGAGAACGGCAACCAGTTCCTGGTTGCACTCGGCAATGGCGACGTGCATGCCGTTGAGGCCATCGCCCAGCGCAAACAGGCCGAGGCGCCGATGACCGCGGCCGCGCAGCCGCGCGGTCTGGAAGAGGAGATGCTGGTCGGCGAGCCAAAGGCGAAACCGAGCCGGCGTTTTTTCGGCCTCGGTCGTGGCGAAGAAGATGGCCCGGTTCAGGCCGATGCCGGCAAGCTTTCGCGCGACAACCGAGCTTTGCTGCAGGAGGCGTTGTTCGATCTCCTGGAATGCAAGCGCCTTCTAGATCAGGTGCGTTGAGCACCGTCATCGGCGGCTCGCTGAACACGAGGAGCTATCGTTAATAGCCTTGCAAAATGCTGCGTGAGCTACGCCGACAGCGTTTATGCACGATGGCTTCCGCGCTGAAGGTGCGCGCTGCTTGCCGAATAATTGAAGGGTTTGAGGAAACTGACCCTGCAGATCATGCCGGCATAGGGCGATGTACATCTCAGTGTCATATTGGACCTCCCGATCAAGTCCTAAAATTGGTCGGAGTGGCCGGATTCGAACCGACGACCCCTTGACCCCCAGTCAAGTGCGCTACCGGGCTGCGCTACACTCCGGACCGAGGCGAGGCATATATAGTCGGGCTTTGCGGCGCAAGCGCAAAATCCGAATACAGGGACAAAATCCGATCATTGGCAACGGTTGAGGCGCGGTTTCCGTGGATATCTTTCCTGAGGGGTGTCGCCGTCGCTGAGGTGCTGTCTTTAAAAGCTCCCAGTGGCGACACCAGCGTCCACTACCTTGCGTCATCCGACGACCGACGAGGCCAACGAAAAACAGACAGGAACCGAAGCCCTGCCTGTTTCTGACACCTTGAAGGATGTCGACGCTCAGAGGGAATTCACCACCAGCGACGAGGCTCGTTATGGCTATTTGCAATCGCCTGACCCACCGTGATTCCAATCAGGAAGCCGATCAAGCCCGCGGAGGATAGCACTGTCGCGGCGGTGCCGGGATTGTCCTTGATGGCATCGGAGACCGCATGAGCCTGGGTTCTCACCTGCTGCGTGGCACTGCGTGCGGTATCTGCCGCACGGTTGTATGCTTCACCGCTACGCTCAGACAGCGTTTTGGTAATCTTGGCGATATCGTTCTTGAGATCAGCGATCTGTTTTTCGAAATCTTTGCGGTCGTTGTTATCCGCTTGGGATTGATTATCCGAATTAGCCTGAAAGTCATCCATCGAAGCGCTCCTTGTAAGTCCCGTCCCCAACGTCTGGCAGGAGAAAAGGTTGCGCCGCGCCGGACGAAGACATCACGTGACGATAGAGTGTCATTGGATATGGTGATCTTTTGCGCTGAATAGACCACTTCAGAAGAAATGGCTCGCGCCCGTCGACGAAGATGCGAACTATGCTTTCGGACTCCCGCCGTAATCCCGAAAAACTCGCTCCAGCAGAGGAAAAGCGATCGCGACCGTGCCGAGCGCATCCGGCTGGCAGGCGGCCCGGCGCCGTCACTCCGGAAAAAGCCTACGAATTTGCGCGCCAGCGTACGATTGTGAGGACACGCGATTTTACCGCCATTGGTATCCCGCGGCACTATCTCGCCTGGATGTGCGAGGAAGGCTGGCTGGTGAAGGAAGGCTACGGCCTCTATCGTGCAGCCGAACGCAAAGCCGCCCGATAGAAGCCTGGAAATGTCAGGCCGCGCCATGTTCACCGTAGGCCCGAGCTGCTTGGATCACCTCGACGATCCGGCCTTGGCGCAGGGCATCGATCGGGCGCTGGCCGTCAAGGCGAGCGTCGCCGGTCAGCATGAAGTTGACCCGCATCCAGGGCTCCTTGATCGCGAACGCCTCGACCACAGTGCCCATGCCGGGAAGCAGTCCAGCGCCGGCGATCTGAAAGGCAGGATAGACGCGCTCGCCATCGATATCGAGACAAAGGAGGAACTGGGCTTCAAGTTCCTCAGGCGTGAGACCGATCCGGCCGGCGAATTCATCGCGCGAAAGAACCCGGCCTTCCAAGGTGACCATGGTGCGCTTCATGGTCGAACCGCGTGTGCAGGCCTCGGCTAGAATGACGGTGTCCGCGGCGGATATTGCTTGCATGGCGGCCTCCTGACTTTGGCTCCGATCACCACAAACCTACGAGAGAATTCGCGCCGGAGCCAGGTTAGTTCGTGAACGCGCCACTTCTCGCAGCGCGCCCACGAACCTCTCACGTCATTTCGTCAGGGCCTGTTTTCCGGAGTGGGCACTCAATTAGCCCCTTCGTTTGGATCGAACGTCGATTGCATGATCGCGCTGTCCGCTCAACGCTTAAGATCGGCAAGCGCATAGACGACCACTCCGCCGAGCTTTCGGTACTGCGGACCCGTGCCATAGTTTCGATGCTTCTCCAGCTTGCGGGCCGAGAGGCCGAGGAAACGGGCCGCCTCCACGGTCCGCAGGAAACGCGGCGGCAGGTTGATGTTTGATCGTGACATGATGGTTCCCTCTTGTGATCGCACGCGGAGTGACGTGCAGAGGAGTGGTCGGCCCTGGCTGGCTCTTGCCGAAGGGGCGGCCCTAGCTCGCCTCGCCCAAATCGGCGGTGCTGACCAAGAGCTCGCCTGACAAGGCTCTGCCTGACATCAACGACCTCGTGGCGCGCGGCGTGCTCGTGAAGGATGACGGGGGAGGGCGAAGCACGAGCTATTCGCTGGCGAGGTTGGATGGCCGCGAGCCGCGCCTAAGGGTCTTTTGCGGAATTGGATGGCTCAACCGGTGCTCGCAGTCACTCGATATTCATGGAATTATACGGAGTATCATAGCAAATTTTATCGCACCCTTGCGGTAATCGGCGGGTTTTGTCCTCAACCGATGATAGTATTAGAGCATGTCTCCAGAAAGTGGGACGCGCTTTCAGGCAGCGATACCGGCAGGGTCAGTGTTTCGTTTCCCAAAACGCGACGGGATAGGGAAGCGAGGGCTCGCCGCCCTGCCACTCGTCGGTCTTGTGGAATATGCCGAGGCTGTCGACGATGTCGGCATAGACCGGATTGTTGTAGGCGATCCGTACACGCCGCGGTTTGACGGAAAGGCTGTCCCGCAGATTGTCCATCACCGTCCTCAAGGTCCGGCGTCCGAACGGGTGGAAAAGGTAAACCCTGCTCACATCGATCGGATCGAAGTTCTGGGCGGGCATGCACTCGCAGCTTGTTCGTCCGGGTGGGGTGGTGCTTCTGCGCATGTTGTCGAGCGCCCGGTGATGAAGGGAGCGGTCGATCTCCACGCCGATGCTGCGACGGCATCCCGACCAACTTGCGGCGAAGGCGAAACGACCCGGACCCGATCCGAAATCGACGACTGTGTCGTCCGGTCCGATATCGAGATGCCGAATGATGCGGAATATGGCGCGATAGGGGGTCGGCTCATAGTGCATTTGGAGGTCGGGCGAATTCATTTCGCCGACTGCCGGTACGTAGCCAAAGGTGGAGATGCCAAGGCGGCGATCCCAGTACTCATCGAACGGATGGAGTATCCGGGTTTTCAAGCTGGCTTTGTGCAGCCCTTTCAGCAACGGTATGCTCATCAACTGGCCTTTTATTTACGCATGACCAAAATCAGGTGGTGTCGGCACCGCCATTGCTGACAAATTTCGCCAAGTCCGCCTGAAGTGTGCGCAGCATCTCGTAGCGCCGCCGATACATGGCCTTTTTCTTGGAAGGGATTTCTGAGGGGCTGCGGAAACGCAGGGAGGCGGGCATTTCAAACATCGTCCCATCTCCGGTGGGTCTGGCTCCATATTGGGCCCAGATGGAATCGTAATCGGCGTGAAGAGTCCGCGTCCCGCCGCCGAAATATTCGCTTTTGACGACACTGTGTGCTTTGCCCGGAGCAAGAATCTTCTGGATGCCGAGTTCGGCGCACAGAATAGCGAAGGCTGAGAAGATTAGGTCCCGGCTGCGCATCCCAAAGGCGCGGCGCGTTATCACGCGGTGGCGCTGCAGTGCATCGGGACCATGGCCGCTGCCCTGCAGAGCACCGATCAGGCCCACCGGCTCGCCGCCCTCGAAGCCGAGCGAGAAGGCCAGCGAGTAAACCCGTTCATCCTGAAGGAAAAGGTTCAGGACGACCTCACCCTCGTTCTGGAACCATGGGGACTTGTCCAGCACGATATGCAGGCCGGGCAAATCGGAGTCCAGCGATGCTATCCGCCGCGCGCCGTCCGGCGCAAAGGCCAGCATCGGCGCGCAGCGCCTTACGAACTGATAATGACCTTCGATGACAGCCTGTGTCTTGCCGATGGGCCATGTCGAGTTGATGTAGGGCCGTTTGATGAGCACCGGAAATAGCGGATGCCGGACGAGGATTTGCGCGTCATGCGGGTTTGCGTGCCGCTCATGCCAGGCCCGCAGCGCACGCCATCTGGCGGCGCAGCTCAGATAAAGCTTGGCTCGCCGCAGCCAGCGTATGTGGGGCGGTGAGGGGTAGAAGCTTGTAGTCGCCGCTACGCGCCCAACGCGTGCGAGCAGGCTCCAGTTCGACAGTCGCGTGGCAGCTGCGACATCGCCGGATATCTCGTGAGCCGCTCCCTCGTCCAGAAGCCCCGAAAGTTCCGCCACGATCTCGTTGGGAAAGGGCGTCTGAAGTTGGCCCAGCCTGATCGCGACAGCGGGAAAATACCTCCACTCGAATCTCACAGGATCATCCCCGCCTTTCAATATGGACACCGGATGTCCCCGTCACCCGACTCCAGACCCAAAGTTCCCTTATTTGCGATATGGATCGCATAATGATTCACCGCATAGCCCATAGAGATCAATCTACCGCGCGATCCTTCATTGGGCGATTTATGGCTCGCCCCCTGGCCAATAGGCGTAGGCTATAAGCCGGTGAGGCACGTGACGGCCGCAATTGGACGGCGGGAGACTGCGTTGTGCGGCGCATCATATGGCGCTCCAGCAGAAGCGCCGACGTCGCGATGTCGTGGCGGGCAAGAACCCTTTCGCGCGCCAGTTCGCCCATTCTATCGATTGTGGGCTGGTCGGTTTCCAGCGCTCGATTCATGGCGTCGCACAGAGCTCCCACATCTCCTGCCGGAATGAGCCAGCCCTGTTCCGGGCTGACAAGTTCGGGGATGCCGGCGATATAGGTCGAGATGACTGGTGTGCGCAGCGCCATGCTTTCCATCAGCGCGACAGGCAGGCCCTCCGCAAAGCTAGGCAGCACGAATGCCTGTGCCTGGCGAATTTCCTCGCGGATTGCGGCTTGTGGCAGGGAGCCCAGCAGGACAACATGTTCGGTCAGGCCGCTGTCGCGTATCCGGCGCTCCATTACCGGTCGCAACGGACCGTCACCGGCGAGCCGGATCTGGAAGTCCACGCTGCTCTCACGCAGTTGCGCCGCCGCCTCGATGAGCAGGAGATGACCTTTCTGATCGGAGTAGCGCCCCACGCAAAGCAGCGACCGGGAACGACTCTTCGGGGAGGGCTCGGCCGCATATGCCTGATCCAGCCCGCAATGGACGACATGCAGCTTTGACCATTCCTCGGCGGAGGCCCATCGCATCAATTGGCTGCGACCGTAGGAGCTGACGCCTGCCACAAAGCTGGAACGCGCAATCTTGAGGCTTAGACCATGCTCGTGCGGTCGGTCGAATTCCTCCGGCCCATGGACCGTGATGCTGAACGGAACGCCAGTCAACTCGTGGACAAGCGCTCCAACCGTAGCGGGGTTCGTGCCAAAATGGACATGTAGATGCTCGACCTCATCGCGCCGGCACCAGGCTGCCAGAACCAGCGCTTCGGCCAAATAGGCAATATGGATCGGCAGGCCACGGGTGGACCGGGCCGAATAACGTGCAGCTTGCCAAGCCGCGCGCGCGGCTCGATGCGGCACGGTCAAGGCGCTGAGCAGGGCTATAGCAAGAAGCTCTGCTTTTGGAAGCGACAGGACATGTTTTGTGCGCTCCAGCTCCGCGCGATCTTCACTGTCAACGAGATCCGTTGGCGAGCAGTGGAGCGCATAGCGCAGGACGGTGTGGCCGCGCGCTTCCATGGCCCGTATCTCACGCCGGATGAAGGTGTGGCTGACCGCAGGATACTCGTTGGTGAAATATGCTATCCGCATCGTTATCTCGTCGAAACAGGGCATGCTGGCGAGCGTCTATCGCCTGTTCCATTGACTAGCAGAGGCGCAGCCGGGTGCCGATACACCCAAATGGATTAAGTCTGGTGAGTAGTACTGCAACCCGGTTGCCTGCAGGATGTCTCATGCTGACGGTCTTTCCAAAGGAACAGGCAGCGTCAGCGCGGAGATGGAACGACCGGATGGAAAGACGCAGCCTGCTCAAGCTGGCGACAGGCCTTATCGCAGCGAGCGTTTGCGCGCCCGGCGCGCGCGCACAGAAAGGCGCCATAGTTGCTGCGGGCGGGCAAAGGCTCGGCATGAATCTTGCGCCCGTGACCTATTGGTCGACGGAACATCCGTTCAGTAATCTGGCGCTTTCCGCTTCGCCATGGCGTCTTCAGGAAATCAACGGACCGTTCCGCTGGGATCTCGAACTGCCGCCGTCCACAGCGGACGGCTATCCACTCCTTGTTCCGGCGGGACACCTGCTGGAAACGTTCCTGATTTTCACGCCACGCCGCGAGCATCTTCCCGATACGCTTACCGTGACCTATGAGGGCAGGGGTTTGATCGAATATGTGGCCGGGGGCGAGCTTGTCTCGCGCGAGCCCGGTCGGGATATCATCCGCATCCTGCCCACGAACGGCGCGGTCATCGCGCGTTTGATGTCGACCTCAACCGATACGCCTTTGCGTGACGTACGTGTGCTCGACGGGGAAGGGGATGCCAGCGAGCGGTTCCGTCCGGCCTTCCTCGACCGTCTGTCCTCCATGTCGGTGCTGCGCTTCATGGACTGGATGGACACGAACAATTCCAAGGTTTCAAAATGGGAGCAACGCCCAGCCGCGGACCGTTATAGTCAGGCGGAGGGCGGCGTGGCGATCGAGATCATGGTCGAGCTGTGCAACCGGCTGGCGATCGCGCCCTGGTTTACGCTGCCACATCTGGCTGATGACGACTATGTGCGCCGCTTCGCCGAACTGGTGAAAGGCTCGCTACGCCCGGAACTGCCGGTCTATGTCGAATATTCGAACGAAGTCTGGAACTGGCTTTTCGAGCAGTCGCAATATGCTGGACGAGAAGGCATGAGGTTGGGCCTCTCCGGCAATGTCTATGAAGCGGGCCTGCGCTTCTATTCGCAGCGCAGTTCCGAGGTCATGGCTATATGGGAAGATGTCTTCGGGGCCGACCGTGAGCGGGTCATTGGGGTCTATGCCGCACATGGCGTCAATGCGTGGTCGAGCGAGGTTGTCCTGTCATGGAAGGACGCCATGAAACATGCAGATTTGCTTGCCATAGCCCCTTATTTCGGCGGCGGTATGGGCAATCGCGATAATGCGCCGACGGTTGCGCAATGGTCGCTCGACAAGCTGTTCGAGGCCCTCGAAGCCGAGGTCGATGGCGAGAACCGTGACGTTATCCAACGTCAGGCGGAGCTTGCCAAGCGTCTCGGCGTGCCACTCGTTGCCTATGAGGGTGGGCAGCATCTGGTGGGCAATAGCGGCACCGCCGCAGATGAGACGTTGCACCGGCTTTTTGCCGAGGCCAACCGCGATCCGCGCATGGGTGAGCTTTATCGGCGTCATATGGACCACTGGCGCGATGCTGGCGGCGGAATCTATGCGCTTTTCCACTCGATGAGCCAGAATTCCCAATGGGGATGCTGGGGCCTGATGGAATATGAGAGCGACCTCAACGCACCGAAGTGGCACGCGGTCCGCCAGATGCTTAACGCGTGAAACGGCGGACAGACAGGATGGATCGCAACCTTTCCCTTTTCCTCAGACGCCAGTATACGACCGCGCCGAGCAGGTATCCGACATTCAGCGCGACGACGAGACCGAGGCTGGCCAGCGCGGTCGAGCCGCTGATCTTAAGGTCGAAGAATATCGCAGCGACGACTGAAACGATGCCGAGAGGGATGATTACGAGCGGGCTGAACCGCAGGGAGCAGAAAAAGCCAACGACCAGCACTGCCGGTAGGGATATCTGCACGATTCGATCATCCGCGTGGCCAAGCGAATCGCGCTGCACCTGGCGCGACGATCCAACTTTAGCAGATCGTGTATCATTGGCCAGCGCCTCTTTGGAGGTTGGCTGAACGGTGGTCGAACATCCGAACATTGACGTGATTGATGCGACGCCGGTGGCTTTTCCGGGCGTTGCCGTTGTGGTCATCGGCCGTAATGAAGGGCAGAGGCTGATAGATTGCCTGTCTTCTCTGAGCGCCTATGCGACGCGCGCCATCTATGTCGATTCCGGATCGACGGACGGCAGCTCGGCCGCCGCGCGCCGGCTGGGGGCGTATGTCGTCGATCTGGACATGCGAAAGGACTTTACGGCTGCCCGCGCCCGCAACGCCGGCTATCGCAAGGCGCTGAAGCAATGGCCGGACATAGCCTTCGTCCAGTTCGTCGATGGCGATTGCATGCTTGACTCCGAATGGATCGCCGCCGCCTGGCGCTTCATGGCACTGCGACCCGACGTAGCCGCCGTGTTTGGCCGCCGCCGTGAGCGCTATCCGGATCGTTCGTTCTATAACCGGCTCTGCGACCGCGAGTGGGACGGCAAGTCGGGGTCGGCGCTGGAATGCGGTGGCGACGTCTTCATGCGTGTGCAGGCTATCGAACATGCGCAGGGATATAGAACATCGCTGATCGCCGGCGAGGAGCCGGAGCTTTGCGTGCGTCTGCGCGAAGCCGGCTGGATGGTGTGGCGAATGGCAGATGAAATGACGCTCCATGACGCCGACATCACTACGATGCGGCAATGGTGGCGGCGCAACCGACGCTCGGGACATGCCTTTGCCGAAGTATCGACCCTGCATTGGCGTTCGCCGCAGGGCATATGGAAGCGAAGCCTCTTCCGTGCCGTTGCGTGGGGCGGAGCGCTGCCTCTGATCGCGCTTGGCGGGACGTTGATTCATCCCGCCGCCTTGGCGCTGCTCGGGCTCTACCCGGTGCAGATCGCGCGCATTGCCGTGCGGGACGGGTTGAGCGCCGAGGGTTGGCGCAGTGGCTTCTACTCCATTCTCGGCAAGTTTGCTGAATTTCATGGCGTCTTGCGCTGGGTTTCCAACGGCCTGACGGGCCGTCGGCAGAAAATCATCGAATACAAGCAGGTTGGCTGCAAGACTGGAGGATAGGAGCATGGGCCAGGAAATTCATCCGGTACTTCTGTGTGGTGGTTCGGGTGCGCGGCTTTGGCCGTTGTCGCGCAAGTCCTACCCGAAGCAGTTCGTGAAGCTTCTGGCGGAGGAAAGCCTTTTTCAGTCCTCCGCGCGGCGCTTTGACGGTCCGGGTTTCTGTGCCCCGACAGTGATTGCCGGTTCGGATTACCGCTTCGTGGTCGTGGAGCAATTGGCGGCTCTGGAAATTATGCCTGCCGACATTCTGCTGGAGCCGACGTCGCGCAACACGGCCGCGGCGGTGTGTGCAGCTGCCCTGTCGATCGAAAAGCGTGCACCCGGCGCGCTCGTGCTTGTCGCTCCGTCAGATCATGTCATCTCCGACGGAGAGCGCTTCCGGGCTGCCGTCGCTGCCGCCACTCCCTGCGCCGAGGCGGGTCAGATCGTAACCTTCGGCATTAGGCCGGACCGTCCGGAGACGGGCTATGGATGGCTGGAGCTTTCCGAATTGCCTGACGACCAGTTCAGCCCCGAGCCGCAGCCGCTGAAGTCCTTCGTGGAGAAGCCGGACCTCGCTACCGCCGAGGCGCTTCTGTCGGGCGGTATGCATCTGTGGAATGCAGGCATCTTCCTGTTCTCGACCACGACCATTCTTGAGGCCTTCGAGCGCCATGCCCCGGAAATAATCGAAAATGTGCGCGACGCTATCGAGAGCGCCGTGCGAGATCTCAACTTCACCCGCATGTCGCCGATCGACTGGCTGCGTCTGACGGATATCTCTCTCGACCATGCCGTGATGGAGCGCGCCGACAATCTCTCCGTCGTGCCCTATGGCGGCGACTGGTCCGACATGGGCGACTGGCGTGCCGTGTGGCGGGAAGGTTCGCCGGATGCGGACGGCAATGTGATGCGGGGTCCCGCGACGTCGATCGACTGCAATGATACGCTGCTTCAGGCCACGAATGACGGCCAGCAACTGGTCGGTGTCGGCCTCGACAATGTCGTTGTTATCGCCATGCCCGACGCCGTGCTGGTGGCGAGCAAGGATCGTGTTCAGGACGTCAAGCTGGTCGTGGAGCGTCTCAAGGCATGTCATGTGCCGCAGGCCGAGACCCTGCCGCGTGACTATCGCCCCTGGGGATGGTACGAAAGCCTCGTCGTCGGGCCGCGCTTCCAGGTGAAGCGGATCGTCGTGAAGCCCGGCGCCAGCCTGAGCCTGCAAAGCCATCATCACCGTGCCGAACACTGGGTCACGGTCGAAGGCACCGCCAGGGTGGTGGTCGGCTCGACGGTCAAGCTCGTGACGGAGAACGAGTCTGTCTACATCCCGCTCGGCACGGTTCACCGGCTCGAAAATCCCGGGAAAGTGCCGCTGACGCTGGTAGAGGTGCAGACCGGGAGCTATCTCGGTGAGGACGACATCATCCGCTACGAGGATGTCTACGCCCGCGTCTGACGACCGGGCGTTGGCTTTTGAACTCAGAAGGTCTGGTTATAGGGACCTATTCCGGGCGACTGGCGCAGCAGCGCGTCCCGCGCCTCGGTCGTCCGCCGCCTTGCGGCCTCGCCCGTGGCAGGCAAGCCCGGAAAACCTCCAGCGCGTTCGCCCAATCCCTTATCCGTCATCTTCGTGGACATCGCCGACCTCCAATCAGTGGGTAACCTATGAATCAGACCGTATTCGTCCCGGGAACCCCAAAACCTATACCTGAGTCAACTCGTCCACACGGCCCAGCCCGTGTGGACGTGTCAATCGGCATCGTAACGGGACCCCTTATCGGCCCCCAAAAGGGACCCCTGCCTCTGGTTGCATAGGGTCAGCGCGCGTAGGCCCGGAGCTCTCCATTTAGCGCAGGGGCCTGCGGGCGCGGGT
>NZ_JASCRR010000007.1 GCF_030010215.1 Tianweitania sp. UT-5YL-CI-8 | reverse complement strand
AACCCGCGCCCGCAGGCCCCTGCGCTAAATGGAGAGCTCCGGGCCTACGCGCGCTGACCCTATGCAACCAGAGGCAGGGGTCCCTTTTGGGGGCCGATAAGGGGTCCCGTTACGATGCCGATTGACAGCATCGGATTTCTCGGAGCGCTTTTGATCCAACTCCTCCGGCATGCCGGCGCCCAGGTAATCGCCATTTCCCGGCGTCAATCCTCGCTTGAACTTGCGCGTGAAATGGGGGCCTCCGTCGTGGTGCCGATGGACGATCATCACGAGATCATAAAGCAAGTCGCCGAACGGACCGCCGGTGCGCTTTGCGACAGGGTGATCGAGGCGACCGGAAAGCAGCGGCCGCTGGATCTCGCGGGAGAGCTCGTGCGCGAAGGGGGCCGGCTCATCATCGCCGGATACCATCAGGACGGCCCCCGTCAGGTGAACATGCAGCAGTGGAACTGGAAGGGGATAGACGTGATCAACGCTCATGAACGCGACCGCAACGTTTATATCCGTGGCATCAAAGATGCGATTGAGGCTGTCGAAGCAGGCATCCTTATTCCTGACAGGCTCTACACCCACCGCTACCCGCTAGCACGGCTGGGCGAAGCGCTCGAAGCCACGAGCAATCACAGAGATGGTTTCGTCAAAGCTTTGGTAGAGATGCAATGATCTCCCAACCCCTGTCGGCTATCCCGGCCCTACGAGTGCCGCGCTTGGGTTTTCTTGGGGTCGGGTGGATCGGCCGGCATCGCCTGCAGGCTGTGCTGGCCTCCGGTGTAGCCAAGCCGTCTGTGGTTTGTGATCCATCTCTCGAGATGATCACAGCTACGCAAGATTTGGCCCCTGGAATAGAAGTCGTCGCCAGCTTCGAAGAACTTCTGGATACCGCACCCGATGGTGTTTTGATTGCAACACCCAGTGCGCTGCATGCAGAGCAGTCGGTCGCCGCCCTGTCGGCCGGCGTCGCGGTTTTCTGTCAGAAGCCACTCGGACGCTATGCGCGGGAGGTGTCCGCCGTGATCGAGGCGGCGCGTAAGAGCGATCGTCTTCTCGGCGTCGATTTGTCTTACCGCCACACGCGGCCCATGCAAATCATTCGGGAACGCATACGAGACAATGCGATCGGGGCGGTCTTTGCGGCAGACCTTGTCTTCCACAACGCCTACGGCCCCGACAAACCATGGTTCTACGACGTGATCCAGTCAGGTGGCGGTTGTGTGATGGACCTGGGAGTTCACCTCGTTGACCTGCTCCTGTGGGTGCTCGACTTCCCGGCGGTGACCTCAGTGTCGGCCGATCTGTTTGCTGGCGGGAGGAAGCTTGGCGATCGGCCAGCGGAGGTCGAGGACTACGCTGTCGCGACAATCGGCCTCAGGACAGGAGCGGTCGCTCGGCTGGCGTGTTCCTGGCGCCTTCATGCGGGCTGTGACGCCGTGATCTCCGCCACCTTCCATGGAACAGAAGGCTCACTCGAGTTCCGGAATGTGGCAGGATCGTTCTACAACTTCGAAGCTATGCTACACCGCGGCACGCGGACCGAAATCATTGCATCGCCTCCGGATGATTGGGGCGGCCGAGCCGCGATCGCTTGGGCTGATCGCCTCGCGGCCGGTATGGGCTTTGATCCGGAAGCGGAGAATCTCCTGCCGGTTTCGCAAGTGCTCGATCTCATATACCGCAACACCATCTAAATGGAGTGCAGTCATGCGAAAGTTCGGAACCTTTGAAGCTGCGGCTCATTTTCATTCCACAATCAATGTCTAGGTTCTATCAGGATTTCTGTGATGACCCAAAGTGGTGGATGTTGTGACAACCCGAACATTGTTGAGCTCATCCCTGCGCTGCGAGCTTTCGCTCGCACCTTCTGTCGTAACCCCGATGATGCCGACGATTTGGTGCAAGACACACTGGTTAAAGCGTTAAACGCGTTTGAAAGTTTCCAGCCTGGAACGCGTTTGAAGTCCTGGATGTTTACGATTATGCGCAATACCTTCTACACAAAGATTAAAATATATACCCGCGAGGCCCCAGGGGCGGCTGATTGCGTTGCTACGATTCCTGCAACTGAAGCTCCGCAAGAGTGGTCTATTCGCGGAAGGGAAGTAAGGGAAGCTTTGGCACGACTGCCCCAGCATCAACGCGAAGTACTCACATTAATCGGCATATTCGGCGAGTCTTATGAAGATACGGCGGCGATTTGTGGATGTGCGATTGGCACAGTCAAAAGCCGATTGAACCGGGCACGCCTCAGTATTCTTGACGAGCTTGGCGAGACGTCCTCAAGCTCATTAACCGAAACGGATGGGGCAAAGGCGGCGGATTATTGGTCTGGAGCAGCCAATCGCCATTGACCGTCAGTTGGGGTTGTCGCGCTGCTTTTTCATAAGTAGTCGGCGCTGAAGCTCGCGTGCAAGGGTCAACAATCGTTCAGGAGTTTCTTCTTGCTCGATGTCATCCAAAAGTTCCGACAACCGGCTCTCATTAATCGGTAAATCGAGGTCGCTTAATATATAGGGGCGTTTAACCAAAGCGAATCCTCAATTTAGCTACCTATCATTTGATATAACGCGCCAGGGATTTCAATCCCATCTTCGCAAGTTGGTGTCACGGTCGTTGAAGACGCAAGAGATAGCTGCCGCGTAGATATTGCCAGATCTGCTCTACCGGATTGAGCTCTGGCGAGGGCGGCGGAAGCAGGATCGGCGTGATGTTCCTGACCAGACGAGATAGCTGGTGGCGTACCAACGGTGGTGCCCAGTATGGCGGATTACGACGGCCCATGGCGTTAGGGGAACAGATTGATTTTTTGGCTGCCCAAAGTCAGATGCCTACTGTAGGACCGTCGACAATGTCAAAAACGCGGATACGCAGCCAACTATGCTGGCCGGCATTTCGCGCCCCGGCGGAATATATCAATCGCAATTCTGCTCAGTTATTTGCCGGTGTTGATGGACGATTAACCGAGCCGCTTGGAGATGTTGTCTGGCTCTCACCACCAGTGCCAGTATCTGGAGTGGGATCGCTATCTACGTCAGTCGCCGGCTTGATGCTGTCACTAGGTCTGCTGTCATTAGTCGAGTTACCAGAGTCCGTCGAACTGTCTGAACACGCATAGACAAACATCATCGTTATCGCAATTAGCGCAATCTTGCAGGAATAGAGCATATTTAATCGCCTCTCAGGTATAGCAATGACATTACTTCGCTTTCCGTCTCCATAGTTTTCACACAGTGTCGGTGATATCTGCTGCGGCTCCGTAGGGCTCAACGCGAACTTGTCCAGCGGCCGGTTTCTTGTCATTCGAATGCCGTTGTAGTTGTCCGGGGTTCTCAGGCAAAACCTATTGCTGGACTTCTCGTTCGTCGAAGCATTCCAGGAAAATTCCGTATACGGCCCTTCCCTGCGCACAGACAATCGAGTGCTGGTACGATCCTCTTGGTGATTTTCATCGGACATTGGTTCGGCCCCTTTGCGATAGAGGACAAACCTACAAATCGACAAAATGATCCCAGCGCGTTGAGTTTACTTGGCCTGATACCCAGGTCTCCTCCGGATTTTGGAAATTCTTCCGTTTCTGCTCTGCTGGGGCAAAGAAGTTCGGTCCTGTCTATGCTCGTCGCTTGCGCCGCAAGCCGCCAGGCCACCATGACATTGGCATCTCGATGAAGTCGTCATCACCATCGCTGGCAAGAAGCACTGGTAGTGGCGTGCCGTCGATCATGATGACCATGTGCTCGATGAGATCGTCCAGACCCGGCGCAACACCAAGGCCGCCAGACGATTGTTCACCCGGCTCTTGAGAAAGCAAGGCGTCGCACCGAAGCGCATGATCACTGACAAGCTCCGCTCCTACGGAGCGGCAGGCGTCCGGTCATGCCAAAGGCCGAACACCGGTCGCACAAGGGCCTCGACAACCGAGCGGAGAATTCGCATGTGCCGCTGCGAAAACGCGACCGAACAATGCAGGGCTTCCGTTCACCAGGATCCCTGCAGCGGTTCGTCTCAAGCTTCTCCGCTGTTCGCAATCTCTTCGTTGCTCCCTATTCAGAACGCTCAGCATTCGCCATCCACCTCCACCGCCTGCAGGCCATGGCGGAATGGAACGCCGTGATCCGAACGCTGGCCTGAAATCGACCCCGCAGCTATCAGCGCGGTCAGTTGCCAACAACGTGACATCGCCAGGGACAGCTCTCGTAGTCGGCAACATTGTTCTGCGGAGCAGTGAGACGATGCGCGTGGTCTTTGCTCGGCGAGGCCTGCGCGGACAGCAGCCCATCGAGAAAACCCACACTCTTCCCGGCGTGAACAGGGACGCGTCGAGCTGGATCTTGACCAGATTGTCGAGCTTGCCCATGGAGACGGAGCGCCCCGGGGCAGGCAGACTTTCCCTGCTGGGCGCAGGTGTAGCAGCGATAGCGGCCCGACTTGTCCGTCCGCAGTGCCATGTCGCCTCCGCAGCGAGCGCAGGTCGCAAGACCGGGCAGCAGGATCAGGCCGGGTACGACATGTGCCGGCGTCTGTTTGGGATTGAACGGCGTCAAACAAGGCGGAGGATGATCGGGTCGACCGGGACCATGACCTGGTCGACCGTGCGTTGGTCTTCCTTCGCCTTCCAGACTTTGCGGTTGAACCGGTACTCGCCTTTGTAAGTGGGGCTGGTCAGAAGGCTGCGCAGTGGGCCTATATAGGGGTTATTCATGCAAACGATTCTAGACAGCAAGAGCTTCGGCGTCTTATCCGCGCAGAGAGGGAAGGCGCAGAAGTTACCGCAAGAGCAGCTTGCTGGCTTGACCGGAGTCGGCGTGCGCTTCGTCCGGGAACTGGAGGCTGGAAAGGAGAGTTGCCAGATCGGCCGAGCCCTGCAGCACCTTGGTCACCCGCCTGCTCCGGCGCTGTAATCTCGCGACCTAAACGTTAGTCCCGGCAATTGATGGATAGGATTGGGGTTGAATGGTTCAGGTTCGATTGTCCATCGTTTGCAGATGAACGTAGAGCGTGAGGCCTTTGAGGGTCTTCAGCCACCGCGCGAAGTTATCTTCAACCGGCATTATACTCGTTTGGCGTCTCGCAGCGGCCACGGGGCTTGACCACGTCACGAGCGAGCAAATGCGTCTTTTCCGCTGTGGTCGAAGTCGACAACAAGCCTTCGCTCGATAGCGTAGAACACCAACATTTTCACCAAGTCCTCGTCTGGGACATCATCGCGAGGAACAAAGAGGCGGACAGCCTTTAAAGCGTCTGCTGTAGAGATCGGCCTCGGTTTCTTTGTCCGTGTAGCAACATAATGATCGACGAACTGATTGGCCTGGAATTTTGTGATGGGTTGCATAAATCGACGCCCTCCATTGAGAGCGATACTAAGCATGTGTGGCAGTATGTCTATTACGAATGCGAATCTTACAAAACTGTACGATACCGCTCCTTTGGCGCACCTGTAGCTTTTACACGAGAGAGGCCCGCGTCCATGGAAAACGCGGGTCGGCGATTTCACGTTGTTGGCAACTGGCCGCGCTGATAGCTGCGGGCTCGATTTCCAGTCCAGCGTTCGGGTCACGGCTTTCCATTCCGCCATGGCCTGCAGGCGGTGGAGGTGGATGGCGAATGCTGAGCGTTCTGAATGGGGAGCAACGAAGAGATTGCGAACAGCGGAGAAGATTGAGACGAACCACTGCGGCGCAAGCGACGAGCATAATCAGGACCAAACTTCTTTGCCCCCGCGGCGGATCGTTTCGTATGAGACCACGATACCGCGCTCAAGCAACATTTCTTCCACCATGCGCAGGCTCAACGGAAACCGAAAGTACAGCCAGACCGCATGGGCGATGATCTGAGGCGGAAAACGGTGGCGCTCGTTGCTGAGGGGCGGCTTATTCATTCAATCGCGTTTATGCCGCAAATCGCTGACAGTGAGGTAAGTTGATAACGCCCCGCCTGAATGTCGTCGATCAGCAGGTCAATGCTGGCCGCTGCGCCAGTTCGATGCCGAGATCGCAGGCCTCCGCCGCTGCGGTCGCATAGGCTAGGAACACTGCCCTGCCCCAACCTTCGCCTCCCGGTCGGATGCGCCTGCGGTTCTCGCCGGACTTGAATACGGCCGAGGACACCGGCCCCATCAGCAAGGGCGCCGGAATGGGCCATTTAAGTTTGTGGGCCAACAGTGTGTCAGCCAGCCAGAACGCCAGCATTTCGGATCGGGCTGGGCTCAATAGACGGCGGCGGCAATCTCGGCCGCCAGTACTGGCGCCGGCCGCGACGACACCACCATATCCTCAGCATTGACCACCACCTCGGCGAGAGCGTCATCCCTACCATGTCAGACCAAACTGTTTTCGGCCACAGGGCGCACGGTTTCCTCGTCACACCCGGTTGTGCGGCTAGCCAATCGGCGCCACGCCATCAGGCAGCACGGTCGGCATGCCGTCGCGGTTGCCGTCCTCGCCGACGATGCAGGGACAGGCAAGCAGCGTGGCGTCGCGCATGGCGGCCTTCACATCGGCCTGCGGCAACGGCCCGACGAGTTCGATATGGCCGGCAAGCCCCGAAGCCTCGATCTGTGCGGCGAGATCCGGGCGGTCCTCGCCCTCGCCGACGATGCGGCAGCGCAGATCGCTCCTGCCGGATGCCACCAACAGGCGCACAGCCTCAATGAGGATGTGAAACCCCTCCTTTTCGATCAGGCGGCCAACCGCAAGAATGTCCTGCGCCGCGCAGGCCGTCGCTTTTTTAACAGATATCGCTCCTGCCGGAGAAGTTCATTCTCCTTGCGCAGGCGGGCAAGCTCCTTGTTCACGTCCTCGTGCGGACCGGCAAGAAGATCCTGCTCCTCGAAAATCTGCCGCCAACGACCCAGTGTCGATTTCCCGATCCCTAGATCCGACGCAACAGACGATATGCCTCGACCACTCGTCGTCAGAATGCGAACCGCTTCCCGTTTGAAATCTTCTGTAAACTCTCGCTGCTTCAATTCTAAATCTCCTGTCAGTCATTTCTAACAGAAGCCCTCCACTTTCGAACGGGAAGTCCACTGGATCGAAACGCAGCTGGCTCCAGAGCTGCAGCCCGGCGATGTCGTCATCCTCGACAATGTCGGCTTCCACAAGAGCGAGCGTGCCGCCTAACTGGTGCGCGAGCGCGGTGCCTGGTTGCTCTTCCTGCCGCCATACTCGCCCGACCTGAACCCGATCGAGATGGCGTTCTCCAAGCTCAAGGCGTTGCTGCGCAAGAGGGCCGCGCGAACGTTCGACGCCCTATGCCATGCAATCGGCGATATCTGTGACCTCTTCGACCCAACACAATGCCGAAACTTCTTCAACGCTGCCGGATATGAGGCCCATTAAGTGCGACACGCTTTAAGGCAAGAAACCATACGCGCATCGCCATTCTTGGCTGGGGCTCGCTGCTCTGGGACAAGCGTCCTGAATTCGACCAACAACACGAAGACTGGCAGCTAGGCGGGGTTTTCTTCCCGTTGGAATTCACCTGCGTCTCAACATCCCGCGACGGCGTGCTTACACTGGTCATAGACCCCATCCACGGCACGACGTGCCCGACCTCCTACGCGATCAGTAGTCGCCGCAATCCTGAAGATGCCATTGCCGACTTGCGGGGCCGCGAGGGCACGATCATGCGACATATAGGGCTTATACTTCCGCGATGGATCAAGGCAAGGTGTTCCCAAGGTGCCTAAGACTGTCGCCGGATGTCCGTAGATCGTGACTTCGATTCGAGCCGCGTCTCAAGCGACTTGCTGCATCGCCCCACGGATTTCATCGGATTTGTCGAAAGCAGCCTTACGGAGAAAATGAGCAAGTGCGGCGGCGTTATCAACTTACCTCGCCGTCAGCGATTGCGGCATAAACGCGATTGAATGAATAAGCCGCCCATCAGCTACGAGCGCCACCGTTTTCCGCCTCAGATCATCGCCCATGCGGTCTGGCTGTACTTTCGGTTTCCGTTGAGCCTGCGCATGGTGGAGCGCGGTATCGTGGTCTCATACGAAACGATCCGCCGCTGGGGCAAAGAAGTTCGGTCCTGATTATGCTCGTCGCTTGCGCCGCAGCGGTTCGTCTCAAGCTTCTCCGCTGTTCGCAATCTCTTCGTTGCTCCCCATTCAAAACGCTCAGCATTCGCCATCCACCTCCACCGCCTGCAGGCATGGCGGAATGGAAAGCCGTGACCCGAACGCTGGCCTGAAATCGACCCCGCAGCTATCAGCGCGGTCAGTTGCCAACAACGTGACATCGCCCAGCCCAGCCGTCATCATCCTCGATCAGGTAGATGTTGACATGGTCGAGCCGGAACGGCAGCGGGATGCGCGTCCACAGTATGCCTGGCGCGACCTCCATGCATTCGCCGGTCGCGGGCGGCGCCGCGAACGGAAAGCGCAGCAGCGGCAAAACGGTTTTTTCGGATGTGTTCAGCATTGTGCCTGCCTTCTTGGACCCGCGAAGAGGCCTACCTTCTGCTGGCTACCGCCGACTGGTACCACTGGCTTAGTCTCGGGCGGCAAGCATGGCAAGTCAGGAACCGGCTGAACCAGCAGCCGACCGGCGCTGGCGCTATTCAACTATGGCCGACAGTGACAAAGTTCGAAAAGAAGGTTCAGGGGAAAGAACATGTCCGGTTTGACGATACGGCCTCTGCAAGAGGGCGATCACGTGGAGTGGCGGCGGCTGTGGACAGCGTATCTCACCTTCTACAACGCCACGCTGCCCGAAGAGGTCTACGAACTGACTTGGCGGCGCCTGTTCACCGAAGGCGAGTTCGAGCCCAAGGGCATTCTCGCCCTTTACGAAGGCAAGCCGGTGGGGCTGGTTCATTACATCTATCACCGCACCTGCTGGTCGCTGGTGAACAACTGCTATCTGCAGGATCTGTTCGCCGATCCCGACAGTCGCGGCAAGGGCGTGGGTACTGCACTCATCGAGGCCGTTCGGCTCGAGGCCGCCAAGCTCGGCATCAAGAACGTCTACTGGATGACCAAGGAAGACAACGCCACCGCCCGCCGGCTCTACGACCGTGTCGCGACGCGAACCGGCTTCATCGAGTACGATCTGCTTTAGAGGGAACTCTGAAGCAGGCATCGCTCCGCATCGCGACACTGGCGTCGACGACCAGCTTCATTGTCACCGCTCGTCCCGGCTCTCACGCAAAAGCACCTTGGAAGGCGTGTGGTACCGTCCTTTCAATCGCTCTCGAAGACGGGCCGCCAATTCGTCAAAAGAAGGTTGTTCCTCCTCCTCCTCGCGGAGTGCTTCGCTTAGGATATCGCGATGCTCCGCTTCCGCCGAACGCCCATTTGCGGCGGCTCGCTTTTTCAGCCGGTTCACCAGGCTATCATCGACATTGCGGACGTGCAGGCTTGCCATGGTGCGGCTCCGTTGCTTCTCGCCGCCCAATATAGCGTTTTGCTAGCAACCCTTCCAGACTTGCAAAGCGCCGGCTCCTGACGCACAAATGTCGTCATGTTCATCCCATTCTTCCTTGAGCTCAAGGCCGCGAAAATCCCTGTTTCCCTTCGGGAGTATCTGGCATTGCTCGAAGGGCTTGAAGCCGATCTCGTCACCTATGATGTCGAGGGTTTCTATTATCTGGCGCGCGCGACGCTGGTGAAGGACGAGCGCAACATAGACCGTTTCGACCAGGTGTTTTCGCATGTCTTTAAGGGCCTTGAGGCGCTGTCGGGCGAAGCTGCCGTCGATGTCGCCAACCTGCCCGAGGACTGGCTGCGGCGGCTTGCCGAAAAGCACCTGACCGACGAGGAAAAGAAGCTCGTGGAAAGCCTCGGCGGTTTCGACAAGCTGATGGAGACGCTGAAGCAGCGATTGGAGGAACAGAAGGGCCGCCACCAGGGCGGCTCCAAATGGATCGGTACCGCCGGCACTTCGCCCTTCGGCGCCTATGGCTACAATCCGGAAGGCATCCGCCTCGGCCAGAGCGAGAGCCGCCACCGCCGCGCGGTCAAGGTTTGGGACAAGCGCGAATTCCGCAATTTCGACGATTCGGTCGAACTCGGCACGCGCAACATCAAAGTTGCGCTGAAGCGCCTGCGCCGCTGGGTGCGCGAGGGTGCAGTGGAAGAGCTGGACCTGCCCGGTACGATCCACGCCACCGCCGAGCACGGCTATCTCGACGTGCAGACCCGCCCCGAGCGCCGCAATGCAGTGAAGCTTCTGATGTTCTTCGATGTCGGCGGCTCGATGGACGACCACATCAAGGTGGTCGAGGAGCTGTTTTCGGCGGCCCGGGTCGAGTTCAAGCACATGGAATATTTCTATTTCCACAACTGCCTCTATGAAGGCGTCTGGAAGGACAACCGCCGTCGGCATTCGGAGGTGATCCCGACCTTCGACGTGCTGCACAAATACGGCCACGACTACAAGGTCATCTTCGTCGGCGACGCCTCGATGAGCCCATATGAGATAGTAACGCCGGGTGGCTCGGTGGAGCACTGGAACCCGGAGGCGGGCAGCGTCTGGCTGTCGCGTGTCCTTGCGCAATGGCCCAACGCGGTCTGGCTCAACCCGACAAGGGCGCAGCATTGGGGCTACACCCAGTCGATTGACATGGTGCGTCGGATTTTCGATCAGCGCATGTATCCGCTGACCTTGGCGGGCCTCGAAGCCGCGACGCGGGAGCTATCGCGCAAGCATTGAGTCACGCTCGGTGCTTCGCACGCGCAGTTGCCACGATCTCGTCATTGTGCATTGCACAAATTGCAGGGCTCCCATGCGCTAAATGCACTTATCAAAAGTCGATAGGGCAGCTATGTTGACCTTACTGAATTTCGCCGCACGTCTTCCTCCTCCCTGACATGCGGCGAATACGGTCAGCTGAACACCTCCTCCCGTTCCCCTGACCGGCCACATACGACACCCGCCGGACCTCCTCCCCCGGCGGGTGTTGTTGTTTGTGGCTCATGCTTCCAGAAGCATCGGTATCTCCAAAACAAAGTTGCACAAACGATCTGCGCCGCCGTTCCTTCGAACGACAGCGCCAGATTCGTCAATCGCATGTTTGGATGGCCGGACGGCCCTCGTTGTCAGCCGCCGACCATAAAACGGCTGTAGCGGTTCTCGCCGAGCAGCGAATGGGTTACGCCGCCAAAGATCCACTGCCGCAGACGGCTGTGGCCGTAGGCGCCGGAAACCACGGTGGAAGCTCCGATGCTTTCTGCCAGTTCGACCAGATGGCCGCTGTCGTTGTGGCCGGTGATCAATTCTGTACGCACCTTGGCGCCATGGAGCGCGAGATAGCCCGCGACATCGTCCAGGCTTGCCTCCAGATAAGCGCCGCCTTCACGATCCACCGTCGCCACCACGACTTCCTTGGCAGCCGCCAGAAGCGGCACCGCGTCGCGCACCGCACGGCGGGCTTCGCGCGAATCCTTCCAGGCCACCAGCACGGTTCCAGCCTCGAAGCTCTGAGCTCCTTCCGCGGCCACCAGAACCGGCCGACCTGCATCGAGCAGCAGCGTACCGAGATCGATGGAACGGCCGGAACCATGCGAGGGGCCAGTCACGATCACATCGGCGAGGCGGGAAATTTCGCTGAGGTATCGTGTCGGATTGTCTACCTGTCCGCGCCAGTCGACATCAATTCCCGCGCCGGCCGCCTGGCGGCAGACGGCTTCCAGCTCGGCTATACGCTCCTCAATGTCTTCGCGCTGCTGCGTAATCAGTTCGCCATCCACGACCATGCCTTCCATGGTCACCAAGGGCGGCGTTACGTCTGCGGCCGTCACGCCGACAAGCCTCGCGCCGAAATGACGCGCGAAGTCTGCGGCATAGCGCACCAGCCCTGCCGCATCGCCCTTGTCGATGTCGAGGTTCACCAGAACAGACTTGTAGGTCATCGAAAATCCTCCGTTCAACTGGCGATGCCGCCTGCAGGCATCTTCCGAAACAATTGCGGACCTTCCGCTCGCCAGCCTTGATCCGCGTCAGGTCTTCAAAATCGGACATAGGAGAAAGGAACTTTCGATTTCGTGCAAGTCTATGGTTACCCAATTCGAGCGAACGCAATCTACCGCCTACAACCTTTCGCTTGCGAAAGCCTGCACAGGCTTGACAACGGGTCAGACATCGCCATGTTTAAGGCATGAACCTCTTTGGATGCCTTATTTTCCGGATCTTCCCGATCGCAGGACAGTGACCCCGGCGCGGCATTTACCGTGAGTTCGGGGCTTTTAGCATCGTCAACCCATCGAAAACAGGAAAAATTGCAACCGCTCGGCCCAACGGTCGCGCGCCATGCAGCACAAGAACACCATGACAAATCCAACTAGCAAGTCTTCCAGCCGCAAGCCCAAGATCGTCATAGGACAGATCGACCATGACAAGCTGATGCGTCTTGCCAACGATGCTCTCGACCGCATTCCCGAGGTTGCTGACGATCTGCTTGTCGAGCTTGAGCGAGCCAAGGTCGTCAAGGACACCGCCGTGCCGGAAGGCGTCGTCCGCATGGGTTCGACGGTCGAATACGAAGCCAATGACGGGCAACATCGGACAGTCACCCTCGTCTTCCCAGCCGAGGCGGACATCGCCCAGGGGCGCGTTTCCATTCTCACCCCCATCGGTGGGGCGCTGATCGGCCTAGCGGCGGGCCAGTCGATCGACTGGACGGCGCGCGACGGGCGCAACCATCGTCTTACCGTGCTGTCTGTCGCTCCCCCGCCCGTTGACGCGTAAGATCATGCGGCCCATTGTCCGAAAACTGATTTCGACTTTGAGGCCGGTGCTGTAGGCAACAAGCAGCCAAGCTTCCCTTGAACGGAGACAGCGATGTCGACCATGACAGCCCGTATCGTTCACATCGGCATCGAGCGCGACTGGCGCGCGGTCTATGCATTTGCCTCCCGGCCGGAGAACATGCCGCTATGGGCATCCGGCCTGGCCTCCGGCCTTGTCCGCGACGGCGACGCTTGGATCGCCGATGGCGGCCCGATCGGCAAGGTTCGCGTGCGCTTCGCGCCCGACAACACGTTCGGCGTCATCGACCATACGGTCACGTTGGAAACCGGTCTCGTGGTCGAGAACGCGCTGCGCGTCGTGTCCAATGGAGATGGCTGTGAAGTGATGTTCACACTGTTGCGTCAGCCGGATATGGACGACGCAGCCTTTGCAGCCGATGCCGACCATGTGGCAAAGGATCTGGCGGCGCTGAAATCGCTGATGGAACCATAGGAGGCACCGATGAGCGACAAGGGCGCGGATCGCAAGATCGACTATATCGAGTTGAATGTCGCCGACATAAGCGCGTCGAAGGCGTTTTACGGAGAAGCCTTCGGCTGGACGTTCACCGACTACGGTCCTGATTATTGCGAGTTCCATGACGGAAGGCTCACTGGCGGCTTTGCAAGATCCGACACCATGTCTTCCAAGGGCGGGCCGCTGGTCATCCTGTTCGCCATCGACTTGGAGGACACCGAGACGCGGGTGACGAAGGCAGGCGGCACGATCGTCAGGCCGATTTTCTCCTTCCCCGGCGGCCGCCGTTTCCACTTTACCGACCCCGATGGATATGAGCTGGGTGTCTGGTCCGACAAGTGAGGGCTCCTGTCGAACGAGACCCGCGTCGAAGACTCGATCTTGACGCGACAATGGCTATCGATGAGGCACCCCACTTTGGACGCCTCGCCAAACCGCTTGCCGCAGCCGCCTGACATCGACGGCCGCAATCCTGCTGCTGTTCGATCGGCGCTGCCCGCCCTCACATATTCCGGCGCTTACCTTCCATCAGGTCCAGCACGGCGCGTGCGGCATCGAGCACGTTGGTGCCGGGGCCGAACACGGCGGCCACCCCGTTCGCCAGCAGGAAATCGTAGTCCTGGCGCGGGATGACGCCGCCGACAACAACAATGACGTTTTCCGCGCCCTTGTCCTTAAGCGCCTGCACCAGCTGCGGCGCCAGCGTCTTATGGCCGGCCGCCAGCGACGACATGCCCACCACATGCACCTTGTTGGCCACTGCCATCTCGGCGGCTTCCTCCGGAGTCTGGAACAGCGGTCCGGCCAGAACTTCAAAGCCGATGTCGCCGAAGGCCGATGCGATGATCTTGGCGCCACGGTCGTGCCCGTCCTGGCCGAGCTTGGCGACCATGACGCGCGGTTTTTCCTTCAACGCCGCCGAAAGCTCGTCCAGTCGCGTCACCAGCGTCTGGAATTCCGGCTCGCCCTCATAGGCCTTGCCATAGACGTTGCGCACCACTTTCGGCATCGCAGCGTGATCACCGAACGTGCTGCGCATCGCATCGGAGATTTCACCCACCGTCGCGCGCGCCCGCGACGCCTCGACGGCGGCTTCCAGCAGATTGCCTTCCCCTGTGCGCGCCACCGTCTCCAGCGCGGCAAGGGCGGTCTCTACGCGGTCCCTGTCACGCTGCCGGCGCGTACGCTCGATGCGGGCGATTTGCGACAGACGCACGGCGCTGTTGTCGATTTCCAGAATGTCGAGCTTGTCTTCCTGCTCGAGCCGGTACTTGTTGACCCCGACAATGACGTCTTCGCCCTTGTCGACCGCCGCCTGGCGGCGGGTCGCTGCTTCTTCGATCAGGCACTTAGGCAGGCCGGTGGCGACCGCCTTGGTCATGCCGCCCATCGCCTCGACCTCCTCGATCAGCGCCCAGGCCTTTTCGGCGAGTTCGTTGGTCAGGCTCTCGACATAGTAGGAGCCGGCCAGCGGATCGACCACCTTGGTCACGCCGGTTTCGTGCTGCAGGATCAACTGGGTGTTGCGGGCGATTCGCGCCGAGAACTCGGTCGGCAGGGCTATCGCCTCGTCGAAGGAGTTGGTGTGCAGCGATTGCGTGCCGCCGAGCGCCGCAGACATCGCCTCGAAGGCGGTGCGCACGACGTTGTTGTAGGGATCCTGCTCCTGCAGCGACACGCCCGAGGTCTGGCAATGCGTTCGCAGCATCAGGCTCGACGCCTTCTTGGGCTCGAACTCCTTCATGATGCGCGTCCATAACAGGCGGGCGGCGCGCAGTTTTGCCGCCTCCATGAAGAAATTCATGCCGATGGCGAAGAAAAACGACAGCCGCCCCGCGAATTCGTCGACATTGAGCCCCTTGGTCAGTGCGGCGCGAACATATTCGCGACCGTCGGCCAGCGTGAACGCCAGCTCCTGCACCAGCGTCGAGCCTGCCTCCTGCATGTGATAGCCGGAGATCGATATCGAGTTGAACTTCGGCATCTCCTTCGAGGTGTATTCGATGATGTCCGCGATGATCCGCATCGAAGGCTCGGGCGGATAGATATAGGTGTTACGGACCATGAACTCCTTGAGGATGTCGTTCTGGATGGTTCCGGAAAGCTGCGCACGAGGCACGCCCTGTTCTTCGCCGGCGACGATGAAATTGGCCAGGATCGGGATCACCGCACCGTTCATCGTCATTGAGACGGAAATCTTTTCGAGCGGGATGCCGTCGAACAGAACCTTCATGTCCTCGACCGAGTCGATCGCAACACCTGCCTTGCCGACATCGCCGACCACGCGCGGATGGTCGCTATCATAGCCGCGATGGGTGGCGAGATCGAAGGCCACCGAAACGCCCTGCTGACCCGCCGCCAGCGCCTTGCGATAGAAGGCGTTGGATTCTTCGGCCGTCGAGAAGCCGGCATATTGGCGGATGGTCCAGGGCCGCCCCGTATACATGGTGGCGCGGGGCCCGCGCAGGAAAGGCTCCATGCCCGGCAGGCTGTTCACATGGTCTATGCCGGCAATATCGTCGGCCGTGTAGAGCGGCTTGACATCGATGCCTTCCGGCGTGTGCCACACCAGCTTCTCCGGATCGGCCTTGATCTCGCGCTCGGCGAGCTTCTTCCAGGCATCGATATTTTGACCATCGGTCATGTCGGCCTCCTCAGGCAGCGCGCTCACCTCCCCCTTGAGGGGAGGTCGGCCGCACAGCGGCCGGGTGGGGTCCAAGCGGCCGCGCTCTGCTTCCAAAATACCGAGCAACGGGCTGCGACCCGGCCCGGCTCACTGCGTTCGCCGCCCTCCCCTCAAGGGGGAGGGAACAGCGCTACTCGAACTCCAGGATCAGCTCATCGACCGCCAGACTTTCGCCCGCCTTGGCAGCGACCGTCTTGACCACACCCTTGCGCTCAGCCCGCAATACGTTTTCCATCTTCATGGCCTCGACGGTTGCCAGCGACTGTCCGGCCTCGACCGTGTCGCCCTCGCCGACCAGGATCGACGTGACCACGCCCGGCATCGGGCACAGCAGCATCTTGGACGTGTCCGGCGGCAGCTTTTCCGGCATCAGCTCCGCCAGCTCAGCCACGCGCGGACTGCGCACCCGGGCAACCACGTCGATGCCGCGCCAGCGCAGGCGCCAGCCGCTGCCGGCCGGCTGCACCTTAATGCCGACCGTACGCCCCTCGACGACGAAGCTCGCATGCGGCCGGCCCGGAAGCCAGTCGCTCGAAATCGTCAGCGGCGTCTCCTCTCCGAAAACCACCGTCGTCTTGCTGCCCTCGTCACGCACGGAGACCGGGAAGGATTGGCCGGCGAGCGTCACCACCCAATCCTTGCCTACCGTGCGCGGATGGTTAGCGAGCGCACCCGACACCAGAACACCACGCTTCTGGGTGCGCAGATTGATCAGGCTCGCAACCGTGGCCAAAACTTTCGCCGCTTCTTCGCTCGGCGTCACACCTTGAAAACCGTCGAGGAATTCTTCAGCGATATAGGCCGTGGTAAGCTCGCCCTTACGGAACCTGTCCTGTTCCATCACCGCAGATAGAAAAGGCAGGTTATGGCCGATGCCCTCGACCTCGAAATCGTCCAGCGCCCGGCTCATCGCCTTCACCGCCGTAAGGCGGTCGGGCGCCCAGGTGCAGAGCTTGGCAATCATCGGATCGTAATACATCGAGATCTCGCCGCCCTCGAAAACGCCGGTATCGTTGCGCACGACGGTACCGTCCTCGCGTTTTCCTTCGACCGGCGGACGATAGCGCGTCAGCCGTCCGATCGACGGCAGGAAGTTGCGGAACGGATCTTCCGCGTAAAGCCGGCTTTCGATAGCCCAGCCGTTCAGCTTCACGTCTTCCTGGCGGATCGCCAGCTTTTCGCCTGCCGCAACCCGGATCATCTGCTCGACCAGATCGATGCCGGTGATTAGCTCCGTGACGGGATGCTCGACCTGCAGACGGGTGTTCATTTCAAGGAAGTAGAAATTGCGCTCGCCATCGACAATGAATTCCACCGTTCCGGCCGAGAAATAGCCCACCGCCTTGCCGAGTGCGACGGCCTGCTCGCCCATTGCCTTGCGGGTTGCCTCGTCGAGGAATGGCGACGGCGCCTCCTCGATGACCTTCTGGTTGCGGCGCTGGATCGAGCATTCGCGCTCGCCGAGATAGAGCAAATTGCCATGCTGATCGCCCAGGACCTGGATTTCGATGTGGCGCGGCTGGGTGACGAATTTCTCGATGAAGATGCGGTCGTCGCCGAACGAGCTTTTCGCCTCGTTCTTGGACGACTGATAGCCTTCGCGCGCCTCGGCATCGTTCCAGGCGATGCGCATGCCCTTGCCGCCGCCGCCGGCCGACGCCTTGATCATCACGGGATAGCCGATCTGGCCGGCGATCTTCACCGCCTCATCCGCATCTTCGATCAGGCCCATATGGCCCGGCACGGTGGATACGCCGGCTTCCGCCGCCAGCTTCTTGGAGGTGATCTTGTCGCCCATCGCCTCGATGGCGCGCACCGGCGGGCCGACGAAGATGACGCCTTCCTTGTCCAGCGCCTCGGCGAATCTAGAATTCTCCGACAGGAAGCCGTAGCCTGGATGCACCGCATCCGCGCCGGTCTGGCGGATGGCATCCAGAATCTTGTCGATGACGATATAGGACTGCGCCGATGGCGCCGGCCCGATATGGACGGCCTCGTCCGCCATCTTCACATGCAGCGCCTCGCGGTCGGCATCGGAATAGACCGCCACCGTCTTGATGCCCATCTTGCGCGCCGACTTGATGACGCGGCAGGCGATTTCGCCACGATTGGCGATGAGGATTTTTTTGATCATGTTAGGCGGGCTTCTCTATCGATGCGGCATGAGGCGGATGTGTAAGAGAGAGCGGCAGTGTTCGGACGCAGGTCATCGTCACACCTCCAGCACGTCTTGGAAGGCTTCGGGAATGGTCTGCCGCGCGACGGTCTCGTCGATCCGCAGCATGGCCTCATAGGACAGCGGATCGAAAGCACCGTCCGCCGCCACGACCTCCCGGCCCAGCAGCGCATTCAGCCGGCCGGCATCGAGATTGCCGCGTTCGAACGCCTCGGCACCGAAATGGTGCCACAGCGCATGCAGGAAAGCGGCGTCGACCAGATATTCCGCCGAACCCGCCCGCGCCTTGCGAGGCACTGCCTTGAGCGGTGTCACACCTCTCGGATTGGCGCGGCGGATGGTGAACTGGAATCCGGTGCCTGGCATGCCGGAGGGAAACCCCCGGTGCTTGGTCATGTCTGCCAGCTTTCCCATCTCGACGCTCCTCAGGCCTTACCCAGTTTGTCCTGGGTCTTGGTCTCGAAATCCGAAGCGTCGTGCCGTTCGTGCAACTGCGTCTCCGGCTTGCCTGATGTCTTGTTGACCATGGTGCCGCGCTTGACGCCCGTCCGCTCGCCAACCTGCCTGGTCCAGCGCAGGACATGGGTATAGTCTGACGTCGCCAGGAATGTGCCTGCATCCGCATAGGAATCGTCGCTCGCAAGTCGGCCATACCAAGGCCAGATGGCCATGTCGGCGATGCTGTAGACCGACCCGGCCATATATTCATTCTCCGCGAGATGGCGGTCGAGCACGTCCATCTGCCGCTTCACCTCCATCGCATAGCGGTTGATGGCATATTCGATCTTCATCGGCGCATAGGCGAAGAAGTGGCCGAAGCCGCCGCCCAGAAACGGCGCCGAACCCATCTGCCAAAACAGCCAGTTCATGGCTTCGGTGCGGGCACGCAGTTCGGTGGGCAGGAAAGCGCCGAATTTTTCAGCGAGATAGACCAGGATCGATCCGGACTCGAACAGCCGAACCGGTGCGCCGCCGCCCTTGGGGGCATGATCCATCAGTGCGGGGATATTCGAGTTTGGATTGACGCTGACGAAGCCGGAACCGAACTGGTCGCCATCGCCGATCTTGATCAGCCAGGCATCGTATTCGGCATCGGAATGACCCGCCGCCAGAAGCTCTTCCAGCATGATCGTGACCTTGACGCCGTTGGGCGTGCCCAGCGAATAAAGCTGCAGCGGATGCTTTCCGATCGGCAGTTCCCTGTCATGCGTCGGCCCGGCAACGGGCCGGTTGATCGAGGCAAAGGCGCCGCCATTGGCACCCGCGGACGACCACACCGCAGGCGGCACGTAGCCAGCGGGAAAATTTTTCTCGGGTGGAAATTTGTCGTCAGTCATGATGACCTCACAGCGGGATGGTGTCGTGTTTCTTCCAGGGCGCATCGAGCTTCTTGCCGCGCAAAGCGGCGAAGGCGCGGGCGATGCGGCGGCGCGAGGAATGTGGCATGATCACCTCGTCGATGAAACCGCGTTCGGCCGCCTTGAACGGATTGGCGAAGTTGACCTCGTATTCCTTGGTCCGTGCCGCGATCTTCTCGGCATCGCCCAGTTCGGAGCGGTAGAGGATTTCGGTCGCGCCCTTGGCACCCATGACGGCGATTTCGGCGGTCGGCCAGGCATAGTTGATGTCGGCGCCGATATGCTTGGAGGCCATGACGTCATAGGCGCCGCCATAGGCCTTGCGCGTGATCAGCGTCACCATCGGCACGGTTGCCTGGCTGTAGGCGAACAGAAGCTTGGCGCCGTGCTTGATGACGCCGCCATATTCCTGCGCCGTTCCCGGCAGGAAGCCGGGCACGTCGACCAGCGTCAGGATCGGGATCGAAAACGCATCGCAGAAGCGCACGAAGCGCGCCGCCTTGCGCGACGAGTCAATGTCCAGGCATCCCGCCAGCACCATCGGCTGGTTGGCGACGATGCCCACCGTCTGGCCTTCGATGCGGACGAAGCCGGTGATGATATTGCGGGCGAAGGCCTCCTGGATCTCGAAGAACTCCGCCTCGTCGGCGACAGCCAGGATCAGCTCCTTCATGTCGTAGGGCTTGTTGGCGCTGTCGGGGATCAACGTATCAAGCCGCATCTCCAGCCGGCTCGGATCGTCGTGGAATGGCCGTACCGGCGGCTTTTCGCGATTGTTCAGCGGCAGGAAGTCGAACAGCCGGCGAATGCCTTCAAGCGCCTCGACATCGTTTTCGAAAGCGCCGTCGGCGACCGAGGATTTCTGCGTGTGCGTGCGTGCGCCACCCAACTCCTCAGCAGTTACGATCTCGTTCGTCACCGTCTTGACCACGTCCGGGCCGGTGACGAACATGTAGGACGAATCCCGCACCATGAAGATGAAGTCGGTCATCGCCGGCGAATAGACTGCGCCGCCCGCGCACGGCCCCATGATCACCGAAATCTGCGGCACCACGCCCGAGGCGTCGACGTTGCGCTTGAACACATCGGCATAGCCGGCCAGCGACGCGACGCCCTCCTGGATGCGTGCACCGCCGGAATCGTTGAGGCCGATCACCGGCGCGCCGTTGCGCACCGCCATGTCCATGATCTTGCAGATTTTCTGCGCATGGGTTTCCGACAGCGACCCGCCGAGTACGGTGAAGTCCTGCGAAAAGACATAAACCAGCCGGCCGTTGATCGTGCCCCAGCCGGTGACCACGCCGTCGCCCGCTACCTTCTGCTCGGCCATGCCGAAATCGGTGGTGCGGTGGGTGACATACATGTCGAACTCTTCGAACGAGCCTTCGTCGAGCAAAACGTCGAGCCGTTCGCGCGCTGTCAGCTTGCCCTTGGCGTGCTGGGCGTCGATGCGCTTCTGTCCGCCGCCCAACCGCGCCTCGGCACGGCGTTGTTCGAGTTGTTCAAGCACTGCGCTCATAGTGATGCCTCAAGCTTACGTGACGGCCGAAAGCCGTCGAATGTCATGCGAAACCGGCTGCTGTGCCATAGTCCTATTGTTGCCCAGCGAAAACAGTTGATCGTGTCCAGATGCATAATATACAAGAATTACTATTGTAAATTGCGAAATTGCAAACATGGCTCAACGCAAGCTTTATATCGGCAGGAAGGTGCGCGAATTGCGGGAGGCGCATAAGGCTACGCAAGCCAGTTTCTCCGAGCGCATCGGCATCTCGACCAGCTACCTCAACCAGATCGAAAACAACCAACGCCCGGTTTCCGCCTCCGTGCTTCTGGCGCTTGCCGAAAAATTTCAGATCGACATCGGCGAGATTTCGCAGGGCGATGGGGACCGCATACTATCGGCCTTGTCCGAGGTTCTGAACGACCCATTGTTCGAGAACATCGCCTTCAACCAGCAGGAGCTGAAGCTGGTGTCGCAGAACGCACCCGCCTTCGCCCGCGCCCTGATCGCCTGCCACGAAGCCTACCGGCGCAATGGCGAGCAACTCGCCAGCCTCGACGACACGCTCGGCCACGGCACCGCCATTGCCGAGCCGACGCCGTATGAGGAAGTGCGTGACTTTTTCCACTTCGTCGACAACTACATCCATGCGCTCGACTTGCATGCTGAAAAACTGGCGACGGAACTCGATATCGGCGAGCGCGACACAAATTCCAGCCTGTCGGCGCATCTGGAAAAGCGGCATGGGGTGCGCATCACGCGCGCCGATCCCGGCGAGACCATCCTGCGCCGCTTCGATCCCAAAGCGGCCGTGCTCTTCCTCAGCCCATATCTGCCGCTCGCCACCCGCAACTTCCAGACCGCGGTGCAGATCGCCGAACTCGAAATGGAGGCTGAGGTCGTCGAGATTGCCCGCCGTGCCGAATTCCGCACCGCCGAGGCTTTGGAAATCTGCAAGATGGGTTTGCGGAATTATTTTGCCGGCGCACTAACCTTGCCCTACCAGGCGTTCATGGCCACGGCACGCACGCTGCGCCACGATCTTGAACTGCTCGCTGCCCATTTCGGCGCTAGTGTCGAACAGGTCGCCCACCGGCTTTCGACCTTGCAGCGCCCCGGCCACAAGGGCGTGCCGATCTTCTTCGCCCGGCTCGACCGCGCCGGCAACATCACCAAGCGCCACAGCGCCGCGAAGCTGCAATTCGCCCGCTTCGGCGGCGCCTGCCCGTTGTGGAACGTACACCAGGCCTTCGAAACTCCTGGCCGCATCATCCGCCAACTCGCTGAAACCCCTGATGGCGTGCGCTATCTCTGCATCGCCACCGAAATCGCCAAGGGCTCCGGCGGCTTTGCCGCGCCGCACCGCCGCTACGCCATCGCGCTCGGCTGCGAAATCGCTTATGCGCAGGATTTCGTCTATGCCGACGGCATGGAGATCACCAACCGCACCGCCTTCGACCCTATCGGCATCTCCTGCCGTATCTGCGAACGCACCGCTTGCCAGCAACGCGCAGTCCCGCCACTGAAGCGCCGGCTTATGATCGATAAGGATGTTAGGTATCCGCTGCCGTATAGGATCGGCTGACAGCGCGTTGCAGTTATCGATTCAGAGCTGCCAAATAGGTAGCCCCGTCTATACGCGTCGCGTCAGAAGCGTTACAATCTTCATAGGAAGATGAGTATGAATAGATGCTATCGAGCTTTGTTCTGCAATCGACGGTGCGGACGACGTTTTCGAGCGTATTTGAACTCAGATAGTTTCCGGCGTCACCATCTTGTAGGAAATCGGTATCCACCCGAAAATAAATCTGAACCGAGCCACTTTTTATACTGAGCAGAATGTCGTCGTTCATGGCGCGCCAGGTGACGATGGTGTCGGTTGGAACCCAGACGTCTCGAATCAGGAACTCCGAAGGCTTTGTCGCAGCATCAAACCCGTCGAGCGTCATAGCCAACATGTCGTCTACGATGACCTCAAAATCGCCCTCGAGATCGTCTGCGTGTTCTATCTGGAACCACTCCATTCGATGGGGAGCATCCTGTGCGAAGGAGATTTCAAGCTTATTGTAGCACCAATAAAGGGGGACCACTCGGTCGGAAGAAAGCACAAAGTCATCCGGACCGCGTAAGATCCTGGCAACATCCATGAGCGTCATATCCGTGGAAAGTGGGCCGAGACAACCGGTTTTGAGGAATTGGCGGAATGAAGCGAGAACGTTGGGCATGGTTTCTCTAAGCGGATGGCGTCTTGATCGTGACAGGATACTATCTAGTCAAAAAGACTGAGAAAGAGCGAGGGCAAATCTGGGCTTGAATCGCCCTTTCTGTCGTCTTTAGGTCCTGCGAAACCATGGTTTGGCGCAGGTCGAAGGCCAACTTCTCAATGTAGACGCCGATCATTTAGCCGGCTTCCTAATACTGATAAGCGATGAAGCCGCAACAAGCAGCCATCCCAGGATCATCCCCGAACCGCCGATAGGAGCAGCGAAGGGGAACAGCCTCGTGCCGAGATAATCGCGCGCCATCAGGTCGCCGCAGAAAATGGCGAGTCCGGCAAACAGCACCCAGCATGCTACCGCCAGAAATGTTCCACGTGGAACAATCGATAAGGCGATGAATGCCGGCGCATGAAACATCAAGAAGTTTGCAACGGTACCGACGTTGCCGCTACCGCTATGCGCCGCTGCTGCCGACAAGGCCACACCAAGCGCGCCGCACAGGCCGCCGAAAGCTAGAAAAACCCTGTCTGCAACCATATCGTCAGTTCCATGCCACCCTCTTTCTTCTAGCGCCAAATATAAGCCATTGCCGCATGCCAATTGCCGCATCATGGACATCTGTGGAATTGCGCACGCAGGAGTCGATTCGGCATTTGGCCTCAACCTCGCAAGCGACTATGGTCGCGCACTGCTTCAACAGGTTCGGAATTTCATGGCTTCAGACACCAGGCGTATCGCAGTCCTTATCGCTAGCGAAATCAACGCCCGGCCGGAACAGGCCGCGGCCGCAATAGGGCTTCTCGATGAAGGTGCGACCGTTCCCTTCGTCGCCCGTTACCGCAAGGAAGTCACCGGCGGTCTGGACGACACGCAATTGCGCACGCTGTCCGAGCGCCTTGTCTATCTGCGCGAACTCGATGCCCGGCGCAGTTCCATCGTCGACTCCATCACCGGCCAGGGCAAGATGACAGACGAACTGGCGCTGAAACTCGCCGCTTCCACCACGAAGGCCGAACTCGAAGACATCTACCTGCCCTACAAACCCAAGCGGCGCACCAAGGCCGAAATTGCCCGCGAACGCGGCCTTGCTCCGCTGGCAGATGCAATCCTGGCCGATCGCAGGCTGCTGCCTGCCGATCTCGCCGCCGCTTATATCACCGAAGCCGTGCCCGACATAAAGGCGGCGCTGGAAGGTGCGCGCGACATCGTTGCGGAGGGCATGACCGAAAATGCCGATTTGCTGCGTTCTCTTCGCACCCATATGAAGGAAAAGGCAGTGCTGCGCTCGCGCGTGGTGGAGGGCAAGCAGGAAGCCGGCACCAAGTTTTCCGACTATTTCGACCATGTGGAAAAATGGTCGACTGTCGCCGGACATCGTGCGCTGGCCATGCTGCGCGGTCGCAACGAGGATTTTCTGGCGCTCGACATCGAAGTCGATGCCGATGATACAAGCCCGGTCAAGCCGGTCGACCGTATCATTGCGGCTGCCTACAGGATCGGCGGCAGCGAGCCCGGCAATGTCTGGCTTCGTGAGGTTGCAGGCTGGACCTGGCGGGTAAAACTGTCGCTATCCCTGTCGCTCGACCTGATGCGTGACCTGCGCGAACGCGCCGAGGAAGAGGCCATCCACGTCTTCTCGCGCAACCTGAAGGACCTGCTTCTGGCCGCCCCGGCGGGCTCGCGTACCACCATCGGGCTCGACCCCGGCATTCGCACGGGCGTCAAGGTTGCCGTCGTCGATGGCACCGGCAAGCTGCTCGACACCGCCACTGTCTACCCCTTCCCCCCGAGAAATGACCTGCGAGGCGCCCAGGCGGAACTTGCAGCGCTGATCCGCAAGCACAAGGTCGAGCTCATCGCCATTGGCAACGGCACCGGCAGCCGCGAGACCGAACGGCTGGTTGCCGACATGCTGACAGAGCTTCCCGCGCCCAAGCCGACAAAGGTCATCGTCTCGGAAGCCGGTGCCTCGGTCTACTCGGCGTCGCAGGCGGCGGCGACCGAATTCCCCAATCTCGACGTCTCGTTGCGCGGTGCGGTCTCGATTGCCCGCCGCCTTCAAGACCCCTTGGCGGAACTGGTCAAGATCGAGCCCAAATCCATAGGCGTCGGCCAATATCAGCACGATGTCGACCAATATCGCCTCGGCAGGTCGCTGGAAGCAGTGATCGAGGATGCGGTGAACGCCGTTGGCGTCGATCTCAACACCGCATCTGCGCCCCTGTTGGCGCGCGTATCTGGCCTCGGCGCGTCGCTGGCAGAAGCGGTTGTCGCCTATCGCGACCGAGCCGGGCCGTTCCAGACACGCAAGGGCCTGATGGAGGTCCCGCGACTGGGACAACGCGCCTTCGAGCAATGCGCCGGCTTCCTGCGCATTCGTGACGGCAAGGAGCCGCTGGACGCCTCGTCCGTTCACCCGGAGGCCTATGGCGTCGCCAAGAAAATCGTTGCCGCCTGCGGCCGCGATGTGCGCGCACTGATGGGCGACAGCGCAGCCCTCAAGACGCTCGACCCCCGCATCTTCGTCGACGACCGGTTCGGCCTGCCGACGGTCAAGGACATTATCGCCGAACTGGAAAAGCCGGGCCGCGACCCGCGACCGAGCTTCAAGACAGCGACCTTCGCTGACGGCGTCGACGACATCAAGGATCTCAAGCCTGGCATGCTTCTCGAAGGCACTGTGACCAACGTCGCTGCCTTCGGCGCTTTCGTCGATATCGGCGTGCACCAGGATGGGCTGGTCCATGTCTCCCAGCTCGCCGACCGTTTCGTCAAGGATCCGCACGAGGTGGTCAAGGCCGGCGACGTGGTGAAGGTACGCGTGGTCGAGGTCGACGTTCCGCGCAAACGCATCGGGCTGACCATGCGCAAGCAGGCAGATGAAGGTGCAAGACCCGAACCGCGGCAGCGCGACAAGCCTGGCTCGTTCAAGCCAGCCTTGGCCAAGTCCAAGGGCGAGCCGTCGGCGTCGCAAGGCTCCTTCGGCTCGGCGCTCGCCGACGCCTTCAAGCGCAAATAGGGATCAGAAGACCGTGCCGCCCTCACCGGCCGCGTGGTACTGAAGTGGCATGGCACAGAAGAAAGCTCACGAAGTCGAATCCTGGCTAGCCCGGCCGACGACGGAGGTCTCGATCGTCCTGCTTTACGGCCCTGATCGCGGGCTGGTCTCGGAGCGC
This sequence comes from Tianweitania sp. UT-5YL-CI-8, assembly GCF_030010215.1. Classification (GTDB taxonomy): domain Bacteria; phylum Pseudomonadota; class Alphaproteobacteria; order Rhizobiales; family Rhizobiaceae; genus Oryzicola. Next base: position 190,851 of record NZ_JASCRR010000007.1, on the reverse strand, counting down.
GCCAAGATTTTCGCCGAAAAATCCGGGCTGCCGCTGGACGATCCGTTCTCGGTCATCAAGCTCGATGCCGCCGAGATCGACAAGGATGCCGGCCGGCTGATCGACGAGGTGCGCACCGTACCGATGTTTGCCACCCGTCGTCTCGTCTGGCTGCGCAATGCCGGCATCCAGAGGGCTATTTCGGACGCAGTCAAGCTGCTTGCGGCCGAGCCGCAGCCCGATGCCATCGTGCTGATCGAGGGCGGCGACCTGAAGAAGGGTGTGGCCCTGCGCACGGTGGTGGAGGGCGCATTCTGCGGAATGGCTCTGCCTTGCTATGCCGATGAGACACGTGAGATCGAGACCATTATTGACGATGAGATGCAGAAGGCCGGGCTTTCCATCAGCCTTCACGCCCGCCAGGCCCTGCGGGCCAATCTCGGCGGCGATCGGCTTGCGTCGCGCGGCGAGGTGCAGAAACTAGCGCTCTACGCCCTCGACAAGGGCGAGGTCACGCTGGACGACGTCAAGGCAATGTCCGGGGATGTCGCGGCGCTGTCCATGGACGAAGCGATAGACGCGGCCCTGGACGGAGATATCGAGACCCTCGACATCGCCTTCACCCGCCAGTGCCAGACACCCAGTCAAGCTGGGCAGTTACTTGGCGCCGCCATGCGCTACGTCCAGTCGCTGCATGCCATGCGCGGCGAAATGGAAAAGCGTCTGAGCAGTGCGTCGAGCGTCGTTGCCGCCCAGCGCCCGCCGGTGTTTTATGGTCGGAAAAAAGCAGTTGAGCGCGCCATCACCCGCTGGAACGGCGAGGGCCTGAGCCGAGCGCTGGAGCGCCTGCAGGCAACAACCTTACAAAGCCGTCAACGCGCCGACCTTGCGATTGCCCTGACGCGCCAGGCACTGCTCGCGCTAGCGATAGAAGGCGCACGCCGGGCGCAACGCGGCCGCTGACAGACATTTTCTACAGTTCGCGAATCCGCGGCGTCCTGACGGTTGCCTCGCTGCCCTTCAGGCGGCGGCACACATCATCGAGCTGTTCCAGCGAGGTATAGGCGATTTTGATCTCACCGCCCTGTTGCTTATGGGCGATGGCGACACGCATGCCGATAACGTCCGATAACAGCTTTTCCAGTGCGATCGTGTCGGCGTCCTTGTCCGGACGCGCGCGAACCACATCCGAATCGTCTTGCCGGTCGACAGGCATCTGAGCCAAAGCCTCGACCTGCCGAACCGAAAGCCCCTCTTCGACAATCCGTTTTGCCAGGCCGGCCGGATCGGCAGCCGTGACCAGCGCGCGCGCATGTCCGGCGGACAGGTCGCCATTGACCAGCATATCACGAATCACCGCCGGCAGCTTGAGCAGCCGCAGTGTGTTGGCGACATGGCTGCGGCTCTTTCCGATCACCTGACCGAGATCGGCCTGCGTATAGCTGTGATCGTCGATGAGCTGCTGATAGCCGGCCGCCTCTTCAATAGCGTTGAGATCGGCACGCTGAACGTTCTCGATGATCGCAAGCTCCAGCGCGGTCCGATCGTTGACTTCCCGGACAATGACCGGAATTTCGGAGAGTCCCGCGCGTTGCGATGCACGCCACCGGCGCTCGCCAGCGATAATCTCATAGCGGCCGGTCTGTCCCGCAGATGTCCGGACCACGACGGGCTGGACAAGACCATGTTCGCGAATGGATTGAGCAAGATCGGCCAGTTCCGTCTCCGGAAATGTACGGCGCGGATTCTTAGGGTTGGGTGTGATGAATTCGATAGGAACTTTGCCGTCGGCAGGCGCAATCGGTGCCTGCTCGGCTGGCTTGTCCATCTCTCCGATCAGCGCTGCAAGACCGCGGCCAAGCCTCTTCCGGGAGATATCTTCGTTCATCTTCTCATCAACCATTGCTAAGACTTTGTTTCGGTTCCGAATCGATTACGCCGCACGCAATTTGCGCTCACGCCGGATAACTTCCGAAGCCAATTGCAGATAAGCCTGGCTGCCGGAGCATTTAAGATCATACAGAATGGCTGGCTTACCATACGACGGCGCTTCGGAGATACGGACGTTGCGGGGAATGACCGTCTCATAGACCTTTTCACCCATATGCGCCCGCACATCATCTACCACCTGATTGGCAAGATTATTTCGTCCATCATACATGGTCAGAACAATACCCTGTATGATCAAGTCGGGGTTGATCGAACCACGAACTTGGTTCACCGTTTCCAAGAGCTGGCTCAAGCCTTCGAGTGCGAAGAACTCGCATTGTAGCGGAACGAGCACCGAATCTGCCGCTGCCATGGAATTGAGCGTCAGAAGATTCAACGAAGGCGGGCAATCGATCAAAACGTAGCTGAAGCCGACACCGCGTGCCGAAGCGGCACGCAATGCGTTGCGGAGTTTTAGCACGCGGTCAGGCTGAGAGGCTATTTCCATCTCGACACCAAGAAGATCCATAGTCGAGGGAATGAGAAAGAGACCGGGAACAGCCGTAGCTATGACCGCCTGCTCGATTTCGAGCTCGCCCGTCAGAACATCATAGGACGACACCGGGCGGTCACGCCGATCGATCCCAAGGCCTGTGCTGGCATTGCCCTGGGGATCAAGATCAATCACCAGAACCTTCTCGCCAATAGCCGCAAGGGCGGTGGCTAGATTGATAGCGGTCGTGGTTTTACCCACCCCGCCTTTCTGGTTAGCGACCGTGATGATTCGAGGACGAATATTCATACGTTTGCCTGCCGGCTCAGTTTGACCATTCATGGGATTCGGCAGCCTAAAGCCTGCGCAGACTGCGAATCTCGAGGATCACGCTATCAGCGTCAATCCTGCTCGCGTGTTCTACCAGATCGAACCGCCACTGATGAGCGCTTTCTGCCAACTCGGCTCGATAATCCCGACCTTTATGAAAGAAGGCCGTCGCGCCTTCTGTCAGCCACGGGCTGGCGAGATCAAGCAAATGAGGCAACGGTGCCAGAGCGCGAGCCGTAATCACCTCGGGTTCCGCCACTTTCTCAAAAGCGTCTTCGATTCGGAGCGGATGAACGAGGGCTGGAAGATCGAATTCACCAATCATTGCCTGGAGAAAACCGCACTTTTTCCGATTGCTTTCAACAAGATCAATCCTCGCGTCTTCGCGATCACATAGTAGAAGGGCTAGAATCAAGCCGGGAAAACCGCCGCCCGACCCCAGATCCAGCCATCGGGTTGCGGAGCCGGCAAGCGGAAAAATTTGGCCACTATCAAGAATATGGCGCTGCCACACTTCCGGAAATGTTGAGGGTGATATCAAATTGATTCTGCTGGCCCATTTCAGAAACGACAGTTTAAAGAGGGTCAAGCGCTCATATGTTTCACGTGAAACTGGCCCGGCTATATCAACCAAGCTTTGAAAAGACTCACTTTTCACGCGGCCGCACCGCGCTCGATAAGCCGTTCGTGATGCCGGATGGAAGCTAGAATGATAGCCAAGGCTGCTGGTGTCATACCCTCGATCTTACTCGCAGCTGCCAAGCTGACCGGCCTCTGAGAGCGTAGCTTCTGACGCAGTTCGTTTGAAAGGCCTGAAACATCATCGAAAGATAAAGCAAGGGGGATCAGCCGTTCTTCTTCCTTAATCAGCTGGGCCGCATCGTTACGCTGCCGATTCAAATAAACGGAGTATTTGGCTTCTGTCTCTATGGCCTCAACCGTTTTGTTGTCAAAACCGCCCAAGGCGTTGTCCACGACCAAAAGATTTGACAGCTCCACCGATGGATATGCCAACAGTTCATATAAGGTGCGGCGGACACCATCTTGGTTGACCTCGAGGCCATAGCGCCGCGCCTCATTTGGCGACAGAGTAAGCCCTTGCAATAGCGACCGAGCGTGGTCGAGCCGAGATTGTATTTTTGCAAACCGAGCGGTACGAGCTTCGGACACAATGCCGAGATCCAAAGCCACTGGTGTCAGGCGTTCATCCGCATTGTCCGCACGCAGCGAGAGGCGAAATTCGGCGCGGGATGTAAACATACGGTAGGGCTCGCTGACACCGCGCGAGGTTAAGTCATCGATCATCACACCGATATAAGCCTCTGCGCGGCTCAATCGGAATGGAGCAGAACCTCCGGTAACTCGCGCAGCGTTTATACCTGCTATCAGCCCCTGAGCCGCTGCTTCCTCATATCCCGTCGTACCGTTGATCTGTCCGGCCATAAAAAGCCCAGGCACCCGTTTGGTTTGCAGACCTGCATCCAGTTCGCGGGGGTCGATATGGTCATATTCGATGGCGTAACCGGGCTGGAGGATTGACGCTTTCTCGAGCCCGGGAATCGATGCAATAATCTCCCGCTGAACCTCTTCGGGAAGCGAGGTCGATATCCCGTTCGGATAGACCGTGTCATCGTCAAGCCCTTCAGGTTCCAGAAATATCTGATGCCCGTCACGGTCTCCAAACTTAACGATCTTGTCCTCAATGGATGGACAATAGCGCGGACCGACACCCTGGATCGACCCAGAATACATCGCAGAACGATGCAGATTGTCGCGGATGACCTGGTGGGTCCGCGCTGTCGTGCGGGTGATGCCACATTCAATTTGTCGATTGAGAATGACATCCGTCATCAGGGAAAATGGGACCGGTTCTTCATCCGCAGCCTGGCTGTCCAACTGCCGCCAGTCGATTGTTTTTCCGTCAAGTCGGGGAGGGGTCCCGGTTTTCAGCCGTCCCAGCGAAAAGCCAGCACGCTTCAGCGTTTGTGACAGACCAATAGATGGATTCTCGTTCATCCGCCCCGCCTTAAGCTTGCGCTCGCCGATATGAATCAAGCCATCAAGAAAGGTGCCGGTTGTGAGGACAACGGCGCCGCACGACAGCCGACGCCCGTCCGCGAGTAGCACCGCAACAACGCGTCCGTCGTCGATATCGATGTCGAATGCTTCACCTTCGATAATTTCCAAATCGTGCTGCTCGGAAATCGCACCTTGCATGGCCTCTTTATACAGACGTCGATCCGCCTGCGTACGCGGGCCCCGGACGGCAGGACCTTTTCGCCGATTGAGCAAACGAAATTGAATACCTGCGGCATCTGCGACGCGGCCCATCAGGCCATCCATGGCATCGATTTCGCGGACGAGATGTCCCTTACCAAGGCCGCCAATAGCCGGGTTGCAAGACATCACGCCGATGGTATCGCGGCTCATCGTCAGAAGTGCGGTGATTGCGCCTGACCGCGCTGCGGCACTCGCGGCCTCACAACCCGCGTGTCCCCCACCAATGACAATGACGTCGAATTTTTGGCGCATGAATCGATTCCTGCTCTGAGGAGACATGTCGTCTCTTAAAGGCCAAGTCAAGGCGATGCAGGTTTCACGTGAAACATTAGACTCTCTATAGTTGTATTCTCTCACTCGTCGCAGCGAGACCACCATGAGCGTGTTTCACGTGAGTCACTATTTTCCAACACAAAATTGGGAGAAGATGACGTCGAGAAGGTCTTCCACGTCCACCTCACCGGATACACGTCCAATGACGTGAGAAGCCTGCCGCAGGTCCTCAGCCCTTAATTCTAACGGCTTAGTTTCATCAGATGCAGCCGTTTGTAGTGCTTTCAAAGCCTGCTGCAGCAACTCTACGTGCCTGAGCCGAGAGGGGAGAATGTCGCTCCTGTTACCAAGGGACGCGCTTGCGCGAGAAGAAATCAGCGAGCGAAGTGTTTCGAGCCCTTCTCCGCTGACACTGGAAACCAAGCAGTCATACATGATGGTTGATGGCTGAGTTTCTGATAAGTCCACCTTGGAGCCAATGCGAAGAACGCCTTCCCCGGAGTATGGCAAGAGATCTGAAAAGTCGGCTACGTCGCGGAGATACAATACAAGATCGGCATGTTCCGCCCGCCTTCTCGCCCTGTCGATCCCAATGCTTTCCACCTTACCGGCGCCATCCCGAAGACCGGCCGTATCTGTCAGCCGAACCTTGATCCCATCAATGTCGAGAACGGTCTCGACCAAGTCACGGGTCGTCCCAGGCTCATCCGCGACAATCGCGGCGTCTCGCTCCAACAGAGCGTTCAGGAGGCTGGACTTACCGGCATTTGGGGCGCCGACGATCACGACATCAAAACCGTCACGAATGATTTCTGTGCGTCTAAATCCGGCGATGTGATCATAAATCTCAACCACAAGTGTTTCGATATCACGCCAAACCATATCAGACACCGATCCAGGAATGTCGCCTTCGTCGCTAAAATCCATCTCCGCTTCGATCATGGCACGGGCGTGGATAAGCCGACGTCTCCACGCAGCGTACAACTCGGCCTGAATACCGGAGGAATTTTGAACGGCAAGGCGGCGCTCCGCTTCTGTTTCCGCAGCTATCAGGTCGGCAACCGCTTCAACGCCCAAAAGGTCCATCTTGCCATTGAGGAACGACCGACGGGAAAACTCCCCGGCTTCCGCATGTCGGCAGCCGGGGAGAGAAGAGAGGCATTGCAAAACGGCGGCGACCACCGCGCGACCGCCGTGAACATGAAATTCAGTCACATCCTCACCGGTAAAACTTGCGGGAGCCGGAAAAAAAAGTGTCAGTCCATGATCGATGATGCCGCCCGATGTGTCCTTTAAAACGCCATATTGCGCCTGGCGTGACGTCGGGAGCGCTCCAATAATCGTTTCGGTGACGAATCGACAGTGAGGTCCCGACACGCGAATGACCGCGACCCCAGAGGGAAGGTGACCGCTTGAGAGCGCGAATATCGTTTGGTCAAACTGCATATACTTCTCTGTTCATAGCGACGTAGACAAGGGTCCCCGTTCCTCACTTAGAAGGACCTTATCAGCATGTTTTACGGCTGCTGCGAAGGCGGAGTCGCTCTTACCTTGACCTATGGCCAACATTAGGGCCGGCACCGCAATGCCCGGCCCCAATTATAACCTTTTCAACCGCAACGGATCGGCTTGTTACGGTAGTGAATCGAATTTGGTTTGATCCACTTGTCAGACTACCAGTGAAAATCGACCTTGCGGTCGATATCGCGCCGACGCGAAAAGCCGGCGCCATCTGTGGCGCCGGCTTTTTATTTTGTCCTCTAGCACCACGTCGTGCTTGAGATGAACTGATTAGGTGTTCATCGAATCGAAGAAGTCGCTGTTCGTCTTGGTCTGTTTGAGCTTGTCGATAAGGAACTCGATCGCATCGGTGGTTCCCATCGGCGCCAGAATGCGGCGCAGTACGAAGATTTTCTGCAGGTCCTGACGGGCGACCAGCAAGTCTTCCTTGCGGGTACCGGACTTGAGGATATCCATGGCCGGGAAGATGCGCTTGTCGGAAACCTTGCGGTCGAGCACGATTTCCGAGTTGCCAGTGCCCTTGAACTCTTCGAAAATGACCTCGTCCATGCGGCTGCCGGTGTCTATCAGCGCTGTCGCGATGATGGTCAAGGAACCGCCTTCTTCGATGTTACGCGCAGCACCGAAGAAACGCTTCGGGCGCTGCAGGGCGTTGGCGTCGACACCGCCGGTCAGAACCTTGCCGGATGATGGCACGACGGTGTTGTAGGCGCGACCGAGGCGGGTGATGGAATCGAGCAGGATGACAACGTCCCGGCCATGCTCGACCAGACGCTTGGCCTTTTCGATGACCATTTCCGCGACCTGGACGTGGCGCACAGCCGGCTCATCGAAGGTGGAGGAAACGACCTCGCCCTGGACCGAACGCTGCATGTCGGTCACTTCCTCTGGGCGCTCGTCGATCAGAAGCACGATCAGGTAGCACTCGGGATGGTTCTTGGCGATCGAATGGGCGATGTTCTGCATCAGCACCGTTTTGCCGGTGCGGGGCGGAGCGATGATCAGCGCGCGCTGGCCCTTGCCGATCGGCGCCACAAGGTCGACCACACGCGGCGAAATATCCTTGGTCGTCGGATTCTCGACCTCCATCTTCAGCCGCGAGGTCGGGTAGAGCGGCGTCAGATTGTCGAAGTGAATCTTATGCCGGATTTTTTCCGGATCGTCGAAGTTGATTGTGTTGACCTTGAGAAGGGCAAAATAGCGTTCGCCTTCCTTGGGACTGCGGATCGGACCTTCGACCGTATCGCCGGTCTTCAGCGAGAAGCGGCGGATCTGCGAGGGCGAGATATAGATATCGTCCGGACCTGGAAGATAGTTGGCATTGGCCGAACGCAAAAAGCCGAAACCGTCCTGCAGGACTTCGACGACACCGTCGCCAATGATCTCAACGTCGTTGCCGGCAAGCTTCTTCAGGATCGCGAACATCAGTTCCTGCTTGCGCATGACGCTGGCGTTTTCGACCTCGAGCGATTCGGCAAAAGCGATCAGCTCCGGCGGTTTTTTATTCTTGAACTCGGAAAGTTTCATTTCCTGCATGGACAGACTCTGGATAGGCGGGATGGAAAAAAGTTCGATCGGCGGAATGCGATGAACGCCGGACGCGGCCTTGAAAAAGCGGTGCGCATGGCAAGGAGGAAGACCTGCCTTTTATCGTCGGCTGGTCGAAAGAGCAAGCCGAGGGTGCCGCTCCCAAGCAGATATATCAACGCACACGCTCAAAAAACAGGCCGGGACGGCTCTTTTTATCAGCTCTGGCGTTTCAGAACGGTTTCACCACGACGAGAACGACGATAACGATCATCAAAAGCGTCGGTGCCTCGTTGACGATTCGCCAATGCTTCGCGGATTTGGTGTTCTGGTCCGTGGCGAACCGGCGCACCGATGCCGACAGATAGCCGTGCACGCCCGACAGCAGCACAACGAGAAGAATCTTGGCGTGCAGCCAGCCTCCCATGAAGCCGAAACCGCGCCAGGCGAGATAGAGCCCGAACACCCAGGTGATGATCATCGCCGGATTGATGATCAGCCGAAGCAGGCGCTGCTCCATCACCTTGAAGGTCTCGGACTGCTGCGAGCCGGGCTGGGTGTCGGCGTGATAGACGAACAGACGCGGTAGATACAGCATTCCAGCCATCCATGAGATGACCGCGATGACATGGATCGCCTTGGCCCAGAGATAAAAACCGTCGGGGTCGAGCCAGAACAGCAGTCCCGTCAAGGCAACGAAGATGCCGATGGCGATAACCGCGCGTTTCGCCGCCGTTCCGTCGGATGCCGGTTTTTCGGAAAGTGCCATTACAGTCTTCCTTGCCTAACCAGGCGCACCATCGCTTCGACATGCTCGACCGGGGTTTCTGGTGTGATGCCATGGCCGAGATTGAAGATCAGCGGGCCGTCGCTCAAATGCTCGAGAATAGCATCCACGCCCTCGCCCAACGCCCTGCCGCCCGTAACCAGGCGGAGGGGGTCGAGGTTGCCCTGAACAGGCCCCAGCGCCTGCAGGGACCGCGCTTGCGTCAGGGGCACGGTCCAATCCAGCCCGAGCGCGGTGACACCGGTCTGTTCGCGATAGTTCTTGTAATTCGCTCCGGCGCCTTTGGGAAAACCGATGATCGGGATATCGGGATAGACGGCGCGCACCTGGCTCACGATGCTGGCGACCGGTCCGACGCAGAAACGATCGAAACAGGCCTCGTCGAGAACGCCAGACCAGGAATCGAAAATCTGCAGCACATCCGCGCCTGCTTCTGCCTGCCGCAGGAGATAGGCCGCGGACCAGTCGGCAAGCGTCGTCAAAAGCGCATCCATCGCCTCGGGGTGCCGGTAGCCGAACAAACGCGCCGGCGCCTGGTCGGGCGTGCCATGGCCAGCGATCATATAGGTCGCAACCGTCCAGGGAGCCCCGCAGAAGCCGATCAGGGTCGTCTCCAGGGGCAGTTCCCGCCGCAGACGTCTGACGGTCTCGTAGACAGGCTCCAGGTGCTCATGGAAGCGCTTCCCGTCGAGACGCTCGATCTCCTCAGCCGAAATCGGCTCGAGCAGCGGCCCGCGACCTTCTTCGAAACGAAGCGAACGTCCGAGCGCATGCGGGATGACAAGAATGTCGGAAAACAGGATGGACGCGTCGAAGCCGAAGCGACGAATCGGCTGAAGAGTCACTTCCACCGCGAAGTCGGGATTGTAGCACAGGTCCAGGAAACTTCCCGCCCGCTTCCGCGTTTCCCGATACTCGGGAAGATAGCGTCCAGCCTGCCGCATCATCCAGAGAGGTGGTACTGCCGTCTTCTTCCCGGCAAGAACATCCAGAACCACACGGTTCACCGTCATAGGGCTCGCTCCCCAAATCTATCTTTAAATAAAATTTCTATGAAAGAGAGTCTTCTGATTCTTAGACTCTGTTGGAATCGAGGATTGCCACCTGTTCACATCAGCGGTTTGAGTTCCACTGGCCATAATGACGCGCAGGCCTTGCGGCTAAATAGGACAAGTCTGGGGATTGTCCAGATTCAGTGTTTATTGACAATGGCTTGCACCTGAGGCGATGACATCGAAAACAGGACCTTGATCTGGGGGCTATTGTGAATTGCACAGAATGCTCCACAGCCGTCGATTGAAGTGGACAGCAGCACGAATTGTGGACAAAACCGGTTCTGATACAGTCGCTTTTCCACACCGGCTGATTTGTCCGGCTTCATCCACAGTTGGCCACAGGCCCGACGGTATTCTGTGAACAAACCGCAAAGCTTCTTCCATCTTCACCTGATTTCTGACGCGACCGGAGAGACTCTCCTGGCCGCCGGCCGCGCGGCCTCGGCGCAATACAAGGATGCCCGCGCCATTGAACACATCTATCCGCTCGTCCGCACGGAAAAGCAGTTGATGAAGGTGTTCGATGAGATAGAGGAAGAGCCGGGCATTATCCTTTATACCGTCGTGGATCAGAAGCTTGCGGGAATGATCGACCAGCGCTGCGCTATCATGGGCCTGCCCGCGGTCAACGTGCTGGAGCCGGTGCTGACCGTGTTTCAATCCTATCTCGGCACGCCCGCAGGCCGGCGTGTCGGCGCGCAGCATGTGCTCGACGCCCAATATTTCCGCCGCATCGATGCACTCAATTTCACCATGGAGCATGATGACGGCCAGCTCCCATTGGATATCGAAGAGGCCGATATTGTCCTGATCGGAATCTCGCGCACGTCAAAGACGCCGACCAGCATCTATCTCGCCAACCGGGGCATCAAGACAGCCAACATTCCCATCGTGCTCGGCGTGCCGATCCCGCCGGTTCTGGTGACGGCGCAACGACCGCTCGTTGTCGGTCTCGTCGCCACCGCCGAGCGCATTTCCCATGTCAGGCAGAATCGTGTGCTAGGGGCAGCGCACGATGCGCAAGACTACGTCGACCGGGCCAACATTTCCGAGGAACTTGCCTATGCCCGGCAGATCTGCACGCGCCACAACTGGCCGATGATCGATGTCAGCCGAAGATCCATCGAGGAAACCGCCGCCGCCATCGTTGCTCTGCGCAACAAGAATCGCTAGAGCCAGAAAACCGTCAATTCTGTAACGTGCTGTCGTGAACAAGGCACTACAGCCTTGCAGGAGGAACCATGCCCGAGAAACTCATCCTGGCGTCTGCCAGCCCCTTCCGCCTAACCCTGATGCAGAATGCCGGCCTTGATGTGAAGGCTGTTCCTGCCGATCTCGACGAACGCTCGCTCGAAGCGCCGCTGAAGTCGAGCGGAGCCTCGGCGGAGGACGTGGCACTCGTTCTGGCCGAGGCCAAGGCCATTGCGGTCAGCGAAACCCATCCAGGCGATGTTGTCGTCGGTTGCGACCAGACCCTGTCGCTGGGCGATACGATCTTTCACAAACCCGCCGACATGGAAGGTGCAAGGCGTCATCTTCTCTCGCTGTCGGGCCGGATGCATCATCTCAACAGCGCGGTTGTCGTCGCGCAGGGCGGACAGGTTCTGTGGCGCCATGTCTCGGTGGCCTCGTTGACCATGCGGGTGCTCGATCCCGGCTTTATCGGACGTCATTTGGCAAGGGTCGGCGACAAGGCACTGTCCAGCGTCGGCGCCTACCAGATAGAAGGCGAAGGCATCCAGCTGTTCGAGAAGATCGAGGGCGATTACTTCACCATCGTCGGCCTGCCGCTTCTGCCGCTACTCGGCCAGTTGCGCGAGATGGGCGCTATCGATGGCTGATGCACCAAAGGCTTTTGTCTGTGGACATCCCATTGCGCATTCGCGGTCGCCGCTCATCCATGGCTATTGGCTCAGGCATCATGATATCGCAGGAACCTATCAAGCCCTCGATGTCGCGCCCAACCACTTCCCCGCGTTTCTGTCGTTGTTGCGGGCCGAGGGTTATGTCGGCGGCAATGTCACCATCCCGAACAAGGAGCAGGCGTTCGCGCTGGTCACACTGAGGGATGAGGCAGCCGAGCAGATCGGCGCCGTCAATACACTGTGGTTCGAAGGTGGCGAGCTGTGGGGCGGCAACACCGATGCCTATGGCTTCGCCGCCAATCTCGACGCCAAGGCGCCGGCTTGGGATAATGGTAAGACAGCGCTTATCCTTGGGGCCGGCGGGGCATCGCGCGCGGTCATCCATGCGCTCAAGGTGCGCGGTTTCAGCGATATCCGTGTTGCAAACCGCACAGTTGCCCGCGCGCTGGAACTGGCCGACCATTTCGGGTCGGCCGTCTCCGCTCATTCACTCGAAGGGACTTCGGATCTGCTGGCCGATGCCGATCTCGTCGTCAACACATCTGCGCTGGGCATGCATGGCGAGGGCAATGCGGCGGTAAACGTCTCCGCATTGCCGACGCACTCCGTCGTCACCGATATCGTCTATGTGCCGCTCGAAACGCCGTTGCTTGCCGCTGCCCGCCAGGCGGGTTTGAAGACCGTCGACGGTCTGGGCATGCTGCTCCATCAGGCCGTACCCGGCTTTGAGCGGTGGTTCGGCATTCGCCCGGAGGTGACCACAGCGCTCCATGACCTCATCGTTCAGGATCTGGATAAACATCGATGATTGTCCTCGGCCTCACCGGCTCCATCGGCATGGGTAAATCCACCACCGCTGCGATGTTCCGCGACGCCGGCGTGCCTGTCCACGATTCCGACGAAACGGTGCATCGTCTCTATGCCGGTAAGGCGGCACCCTTGGTGGAAGACGCGTTTCCCGGCACGGTCATCGACGGGGTGGTCGATCGCGACCGCCTGTCGAAGCAAGTGCTGGGCAATCCCGATGCGATGAAGCGACTCGAAGCCATCGTCCATCCGCTGGTTCGCGACGAGACGGCTGATTTCCTCGCCCGAAGCGAGCAGGACGGTCAAAAACTCGTCGTTCTCGATATTCCTCTGCTGTTCGAGACCGGCGGCCGCGACAGGGTCGACAAGGTCGTCGTGGTCAGCGCGTCGGCCGAGATACAGCGCCAGCGCGTGTTGGCGCGTCCCGGCATGACGGAGGAAAAATTCGCGGCGATCCTGGCCAAGCAAGTGCCAGACGCAGAAAAGCGCCTCAGGGCGGACTACATCGTCGACACCGGCCAAGGCCTTGAGCTCGCGAGACAGGCCGTCACCGGCATTATCGCCGATGTGCTGGGGGATAAAGGCGGCGTTGCCGCATCCTGAGCTTGAAGCCTGATCCGGCCCGCCGCATGGTTGGCTATGAGCGAATCGATGCGTGAAATCATTTTCGATACCGAAACCACGGGGCTCGATGCTCGCGAGGATCGCGTCATCGAAATAGGCGGCGTGGAGATGATCAACCGGTTCCCCACCGGTCGCACCTTCCACAAATATATCAATCCGCAGGGCCGGCAGATTCACCCGGATGCCCAGGCGGTCCATGGCATCTCAGCCCAGCAGCTTGCCGACAAGCCGAATTTCACGGAGATAGCGGACGAGTTCGTGTCGTTCTTCGACGGCGCGCGGCTGGTGGCACACAACGCCAATTTCGACATCGGCTTCATCAATGCCGAGCTCGCACGGGTCGGCCGTCCCGCCGTCGACCCTGGCCTTGTCGTCGACACGTTGGTGCTGGCGCGGCGCAAGCATCCGATGGGGCCGAACTCGCTCGACGCGCTGTGCCGCCGCTACGGCATCGACAACAGCCGCCGCACCAAGCACGGTGCGCTCCTGGACTCCGAACTGCTCGCCGAAGTCTATATCGAGCTGATTGGCGGCAAGCAGGCAGCGCTTGTGCTGGACTCGGCCATCGAACTCCGCTCCGGCGACAATTCGTCGTCGGTGAATATCCAGATCACAGTTGCGCAGCGCCCGCGTCCCTTGCCGCTTCGGCTCAGCGAGGCCGAGCAGGCAGCGCATGAAAAACTGGTCGCCAGCCTTGGCGAAAAGGCACTCTGGACAAAACTGTCCCAGCCCAGTGGGTAAAGAAGTGACGTGATCCGGCCAATAAAAAAGCCCGGCGAACGGGCTTTTTGGCATCATTGAGCGCTAGGCTTAGCTGACCTTCACCTTGGCTGCGGCCTGTTCCTCGGCGATCTTCTGCTGGAACATCTGCGCGAAATCGATCGGGTCGAGCATCAGCGGCGGGAAGCCGCCATTGCGGGTCGCATCGGCGATGATCTGGCGTGCGAAGGGGAACAGCAGGCGCGGGCACTCGATGAACAGCACCGGCAGCATGTGTTCCTGCGGAAAACCTTCGATGTTGAAGACGCCGCCATAGACCAACTCGACATTGAACAGAACGTCCTTGTCCACGGCTGCCTTGGCGTTGAGCGTCAGGTTGACGTCGAACTGCTTGTCGGTCAGCGGGTTGGCCGTGACGTTGACATTGATGTTGATACCGGGAGCCTTGTCGCGGCCGCGCAGCGAATTCGGTGCGCCGGGGCTTTCGAAGGAAAGGTCCTTCACATATTGGGCCAGAACGTTCAGCGACGCTTGTGCGGCGTTGCCGTTGGTGGCCGCGCCGGTCGGCGCACTGTCCTGATTGGCCATAAGCCTAAATCCTCTTGGCTCGACCGCGGCGCGGCCGGGATTGAAATCGAGCGTTGGCTAGCATGGCGGCCCGGCCAAGACAAGGTTGCGGGCCTGATTTGAAGCCGCCGTTTACTCGTCCGGCAGCGAGCGCCAGGGCGACTCCGCATTGGGCTTGCGGCTGTAATCGGTCTCTTCGAGATCGATAGTCTTGCCGTCGCGGGCGTTTTGGCGGCGGAAACCGTAGACGCGCGTGTCCATCTTCACATTGCGCCGCAACAGCTTCCAGCCGAGATCGCGCACCGGCGGCAAAAACAAGAGCAGGCCGATGATGTCGGTGATGAAGCCGGGAATGACCAGCAGAAGGCCGGCGAGCAGGATCATCACGCCATGGATCACCTCGCGGCTCGGATCCTGCTCGGCGGCAAGCGCTGCCCGAATGCGTGTCATGACGCCGAAACCCTGCACACGCAGGAGCAGAACGCCGACGACGCTGCTGAGGATCACCAGCCCCAAAGTTGACAGCACGCCGATCTGGCTGCCGACGACGACGAAGCCCGCGATCTCGAAAAGCGGCATGAGAAGGATCAGCAAGGCGATCATGAAAGGGTCGGGTCTCCGCGAGAGTTCATCTTTTTCGTGCACATGAGCCGACTGGCGCATACAATTGCAAACAAATACATAGGTATCTGCCTTGCCGATTTGAATGATCGGCTTGACCGGACTATATGCTATCATCATTTGGTGTTTATGTGGCTGCCCTGCAACAGGCGATTGCGCAAGCGGCGGGAAAGGGTTGATCGGCGGCGAATATGGAATTCTTCGATTTCGGCACAATCTTCTTCATCATCGTGGCTGCGGTGATTTTCTATCAGCTCCGCAGCGTGCTTGGGCGGCGCACCGGCAATGAGAAGCCGCCATTCGACCCTTATACCCGCGTGAAGACCGGCGACGGGGCCTCGACCCGCAAGGACAATGTCGTTTCGCTGCCGCGCAAGCGCGAGACGGAGGCGCCCGACGAGGTGTATGCAGGCATCGACGCGGTCGCCGCGCCCGACAGCGCCCTGAACAAGGGCATGCGCGCGATCAAGGACGCCGATCCGTCCTTCGATCCGAAGACTTTCGCCGACGGCGCGAAGATGGCCTATGAGATGATCGTCATGGCCTATGCCGACGGCGACCGGAAGACGCTGAAGAATCTTCTGTCGCGTGAGGTCTATGACGGTTTCGTCGCCGCCATCGCCGACCGCGAATCCCGCTCGGAAAAGATCCAGTCCTCCTTCGTCGGCATCAACAAGGCCGAGATCGTCGGGGCCGAGATGAAGGGTTCGGAGTCGCATGTCACGCTGCGGATCGTCAGCGAACTGATTTCCGCGACCCGTAACCAGAGCGGCGAAGTGATCGACGGCGATCCCGAGACAGTGGCCGAGGTCAAGGATGTCTGGACCTTTGCGCGCGATACACGCTCCAAGGATCCGAACTGGAAGCTGATCGCGACCGAGGAAGAAGACTAAAGGTTGGTGACGTGGCGCTGTCGCCCCGCCTCAAACGAAAAAGCTTCGGCGACCTGCCGGGCTGGTATGAAGATGAAAAGGCCTCGGCATTCGAGGCCTTTCGCCGTTCTGCCTTTCAAGTTCTGAATAAGCCTTACCGGTCCGGTGCCCTTGGCATCGATTTTCAGGCCTTCGAGCCCGCTTACACGGAGGCGAGAAGCCTCGACGCGCTGGACGAGCCTGCTGCGCGGACATTCTTCGAGCGCCATTTCACGCCGATGCTGGTCGAGCCTGAAACGGGGCATGCAGGGCTGGTCACCGGCTTTTATGAGCCCGAGGTCGAGGCCTCGGCCGAAAAAACCCACGATTTTATCGTGCCGCTTCTGTCGCGTCCGGCAGACCTTATCGACATCGATGATGCCAACCGCCCCGCGGGCATGGACCCTTACTTGGCGTTCGCCCGGCAGACGCCTGCCGGTTTGGTCGAGTACTTCGACCGAGGCGCCATCGAGCGAGGTGCGCTGGCCGGCCAAGGGCTGGAGATCGCCTGGCTGCGGCACAAGGTCGATGCGTTCTTCATTCATGTGCAGGGCGCGGCACGGCTGCACATGACGGATGGCAGCGTTCGACGGGTGACCTATGCTGCGAAGTCCGGCCAGCGCTTTTCCGGGCCAGGGCGCATCTTGGCGGACCTCGGCGAAATTCCGCTCGAACAGGTAACCATGCAGTCGATCCGCGCCTGGTTCCGCGACAATCCGCATCGCATAGACGGCATCCTTTGGCAAAACCGCTCCTACATCTTCTTTCGCGATGCTCCGGTCGAGGATGACGGGCTGGGGCCGATCGCGGCCGCCAAAGTCCCGCTGACCCCAGGCCGTTCGGTCGCGGTGGACAGGCTGCTGCACACCTTCGGCACGCCCTTCCACATTTCAGCCCCTAGGCTGACCGCCTTCGCCGCAAAACCCTTCCAACGGCTGATGATCGCGCAGGACACCGGCTCGGCCATTGTCGGCGCGGCGCGCGGCGATCTGTTTGCCGGATCGGGTGAAGCGGCGGGCGAAATCGCCGGGGTTATACGTCACGAGGCTGAGTTCTTCGCTCTTGTGCCGAACGGGCTTTTGCGCGACAGCAGGCCATGAAGCGGCCGAAACAGGATCACCTCACAGGCGAAGACAGGGTGCTGTGGAGCCTCGTCGCCAAATCGACGAAGCCGCTGCGCCCGAAGGAGGCGTTCGTCCCGGAGCCTGAGGTCGAGCCGGCCGAAAAGCCCGCTTCCAAACAAGCGAAGGCACCCGCGTCGCCGACACCTGGCCCCGAACCTAAACCTGCCAGGAAACTCTATGTCGGCCATAGGCTGGACGAGCCAACGCTCGACAAGCTGTCCAAGGGGCGGTTGCCCATCGAGGGCAGGGTAGACCTGCATGGAATGACACAGGACGAGGCCTATTCGCTGCTGCTGTCCTTTCTCAGTCGTGCCCATGCCTCCGGTATTCGCTACGTGCTGGTCATTACCGGCAAGGGATCGTCTTCGAAAGGCGAAGGTGTTTTACGGCGTTCGGTGCCGATCTGGCTGACCACGCCGCCGTTTCGCATGCTGGTCAGCAGCCACGACAGCGCAGCCCGCCACCATGGTGGCGGCGGCGCCATCTATATCCGCCTGCGCAAGGTTTTGCCCTAGTGACGCCGTTCGGCGAGCGTCTTCGCGCGCTTAGGCGCCAAAAGGGCGTCAGCCAGAAGGATATGGCGGCGGATATCGGTGTCAGCGCCGCCTATCTCTCCGCGCTCGAACATGGCCATCGCGGCTTGCCGTCCTGGGTGACGATCCAGAAGATCCTGGGCTATTTCAACCTGATCTGGGACGACGCCGAAGACCTCGTCGCGCTGGCGCAAGCCTCCGAACCGCGCGTGACGGTCGACACGTCTGGCCTGTCGCCGGCAGCCACCGAACTGGCGAACCTGCTCGCGGCACGGATTGGCGACCTGGATGAGGACACAATCAAATCCCTGATCGGAATATTGCGCGCGGCAGCATGAGGAACAGCCCTAAAATAGCGCCTTCAACTCACCGAGCTTTTCATTGACCAGCCAGCCGTAATAATTTTCCTCAGGCAGCTTTTCAGCCTCGCCCGCGGCGCGGCGGCGCTCGTTCTCGGCCTTCAGCGCATAGGCCCGCGCCTCTGGATTACCGATATTGTAGAGTGTAGCCGTAACGCCGGGGTTCTGTGAGATGTCGAAACCGGCGATGGAACGGTAAGCGTCGATCGATGTCTTCAATGTTGCCGCGACATAGGGCAGGGTGAGGTCTGGATCCATGATCGTCTTATAGACATCGTTGGAATCCGCGGCATCGAGCTTTGGCAGGCCGGAAACGCGATGCACCATGTCGGTCATCTGCAGCGCCGTCAGTGGGTTGAGCTGGCCGATGCCGAAGGTCTGGCCGGCATAAAAGGGCTGGAAGAAGGTTGCGCTGAAGCGGTCGTTCGGAAAGCTCTTTCCATCAACCGTCTTGTCACGGAACTGACGGTTCCAGACGCTCTCCCGGCAGGACCACAGGTCATAGCTGCCGGTTTTTCCGTTACAGGCCGAAAACTGCGGCCGTTCGATAAACTCGGTGATATCCTCGCCCTTGTAGCTGAAGGACAGGCTGCTGCTGAGATAAGAGACCGCCTTGACGTAATAGGTCTGCAGGCGGTCATAGGCATCGACATTATAGGTGTGCTCGCCGACGATGGCGCCGACGATATGCATCGGGTCGATGCCATAGGCTGAGGCTGCCTTGCGGATTTTTGCCCGAAGATCGGCGTCGTTCCTAAGCAGCGCGAACACCTTGCGATACTTGGCGTCGAAGGTGGTGTTGCCGGCCGTGGTCCGCCGGCTGGAGGCGCCAGGCACGGACGGCTGTTCGGCGTTGCGGTTGCCCGGCGGCACCGTGGTCGCCGCATAGGTCTGTGGCGCGCTTGAAAGAAGCGCAAACAGCACCGCCGCCAGAAGAGATCGTTTTTTCATGAGAGCCGCCGCACCCCGCGTCCTGCACAGGCCGGGCAGGTTATGGACTGCGCCGACATGTGTCGAGGCAATCCCCGCCCAATTTGTTAAGAATAGGGCCGATGGGACGTTTCGGCCACATGGACGGGGTTGGTCTGGCGCCTGATTTCCAATCACGTTGGAGGACGAGTATGTACCCCCACCCCTAACCCTCCAACAAGGGGGAGGAAGACTTGTCCGTATGGCTCTTGAAGTTTTGAAGACGTGGCTGAAACGGCGGGGCAGGCGTCTCCCTCCCCCTTGTGGGGAGGGTTAGGGGTGGGGGTACAGGTCGGACCGTCGCCTCGAAGTTGCCCCCCGATTCTCTCCGCACCGCTACAGGATGAACCGCGACAGGTCGGTATTCCTTGACAGTTCGCCGACATGTTTCTGCACATAGGCAGCGTCGATGGTCACGGTTGTGCCGCTGCGGTCGGGCGCGTCATAGGAGATTTCGTCGAGAACCCGCTCCATGACGGTCTGCAAGCGACGGGCGCCGATATTCTCGACGCTCGCGTTGAGATCCACCGCGATGCCGGCAAGCTGGTCGATAGCGTCGTCGGTAATCTCGAGCGTCACGCCCTCGGTCGCCATCAGCGCGATATACTGCTTGATCAGGCTGGCTTCGGTCTCCGTCAGGATGCGGACGAAGTCTTCCTTTTCGAGTGCGCGCAGCTCGACACGGATCGGCAAGCGGCCTTGAAGCTCGGGCAGCAGGTCCGACGGCTTGGAGACATGGAACGCGCCCGAGGCGATGAAGAGAATATGGTCGGTCTTCACCGGTCCGTATTTCGTCGCCACCGTCGTGCCCTCGACCAGCGGGAGCAGGTCGCGCTGCACGCCTTCTCGCGAGGGACCTCCGGAAATGTCGCTGCGGGCTGCGATCTTGTCGATCTCGTCGAGGAAGACGATGCCGTCATTCTCCGCCGATTCCAGCGCGCGGCGGATCACCTCGTCCTGATCGAGCAACTTGTCGGATTCGTCGCCGATCAGGAGCGCGTAGGATTCCTTGACGGTGGTCTTGCGCGTCTTGGTGCGCTTGCCGCCCATCGCCTTGGACAGCATGTCGTTGATGTTGAGCACGCCGACATTGGCGCCCGGCATGCCGGGAATGTCGAAGCTCGGCATGCCGCCGGTTCCGGTGTCGGCAACTTCGATCTCGATTTCCTTGTCGTCCATTTCGCCGTCGCGCAGCTTCTTGCGGAAGCTGTCGCGCGTCGCCGGGCTCGCCGTCTTGCCGACAAGGGCTTCGAGCACGCGTTCCTCGGCATTGATATGGGCGCGGGCCTTGACGTCCTCGCGCATCTTGTCGCGCACCAGGCCGATGCCGATCTCGACCAGATCGCGGATTATCTGCTCGACATCGCGGCCGACATAACCGACCTCAGTGAACTTCGTCGCTTCGACCTTGACGAAGGGCGCGCCGGCAAGCTTGGCGAGACGGCGCGAAATCTCGGTCTTGCCGACGCCGGTGGGTCCGATCATCAGGATGTTCTTTGGCATGACCTCCTCGCGCATCTGCCCTTCGAGCTGCTGGCGCCGCCAGCGGTTGCGCAGGGCGATGGCCACGGCGCGCTTGGCGTCTTTCTGGCCGATGATGAAGCGGTCGAGTTCGGAAACGATCTCTCGTGGGGAAAAATTCGACATGGTGGGAATTGCTAAGCCTTGATGGGGGGGAGTCTGTTCAGCACCGATGTGGGGAGTGTCGGCCCGATGATCAAGCGGCGGATGCGCTGCCAGCCGGCACCGAAGAAGATGATCAGGGTGCCGACCGCGAGCAGGATGAGCGCGAAGGGGGGAACGCCGGTCGTATTGGCTGCGGAATGCACGAGGTAGTAGATACCCAGCGAACCGAAATAGGCCAGCGTCGGCGCCAGCAGCGAGCGCCGATCTATCGCCAGCGCGATGTAGACGAAGGCGGCGATCAGCGCGACGAGCAAGACGGTGGCCATGGTGTCCGGCTCGATACGGCCAAGGGCTACATCGCGGCCGGTGGCCAGGATGAACAGCGGATGCACCAGCATGGGTGCTGAGACGACATGCAGCCAGAACGCGCAGTCCGACCAGATGGTGCGCCGGTCTCGATCGTGAAGATCGAGCGCCACGGCCACGCCGAACACCGCCAGTCCGCAGATCAGCGGCATATAGAGCGACGCGCGCAAAAGCTGCGGCAGGTCCTGCAATGAGGGCGGCGCTACCGAACCGGTCGTCACGCCGTCATAAAGAAACAGCGCCGTCTGCAGGAACACCAGGCATGTCACCGCGATTGCGACGATGCCGGCCAGGATCGGCACGCGAAAGCGCAGGAAATAGACGATGGCGGCGACGATGGTACCACCGAAAAACAGGGCGGCGGCAGGCGCGATGTCGCCGCGCAAAGCGGCGAGTTGCCAGATCGTCTCGGGAAGCACGAGCATGTAACGTTCATAGGTGATCTGCGACAATCCCGTCATGATTGCAGCCATGAAGATGAGGCTGAGCACGGTCGATGACAGTTTCATCCGATGCTGGCGCGTGACGATCTCGGCGACGCCCCATGTGCAGGCGGCCATCAGGCCGGCAATGGCGAGAACCTGGCCGGCGAAAAGGGTGCTGAGCACGAAATAGAAGCCGGCCGACAGCAGGATCGTGCCCACGGTGACGAACAAATCGTTGCCGCCGCCGATCAGCCGGAGGTTTTCCTCGCCGCCGTCGGGCTCGACCGGCGCCGTCGTCCCGGCCCGCTCGATAACGACCAGCCGGTCGCGCTGGGCTGGTGCGATAGTGCCTTCCGCGACGGCCTTTTCCAATGTTTCAGCGCTGATCAATACGATGTCCGCCCAGAGTGTTTAGGGATTGCGTCATGGTGGCCTGTCGAAATCTCAACTCCCGCCTTGCCAGGCTTTCACCGACTCCAGCGGATAGACCAGCATCAGCACGTTGAGCGTGAGGTTGTCGCGGATCAGATAGCCGACCACCAGTTCGAAGACGATGGCGAGCATGAGCGTCAGCCAGATCGGCAGGCGGGCCGCCAGCGCAAAGCCCAGCACCATCCACAGCGTGTCCGCCACCGAATTGACGATGCTGTCGCCGAAATAATCCAGCGAGATCGTCGCCTCGCGATAGCGGTTGATGATGATCGGGCTGTTCTCCAGGATTTCCCACGCCGCTTCGAGCAGGATGGCGAAGGACAGGCGCGTCCACACGGTCGAACGGCGGAAGATGAGCCAGAACAGCCAGTAGAACAGGAAACCGTGGATGATGTGGGAGAAGGTGTACCAGTCGGACAGGTGCTGCGAGTTCTCCGAACTCATCACCACGCCATGCCACAATTTCACAGTGCCGCATTTGCAGATCCAGATGCGACCGAGAAGATGCAGGATGATGGCTTGTGCTGCGACCAGGAGGACGGCAACGCCGATGCCGCCCTTCCAGTCCAATCCCCATGCCGAACGGTCTCGGGTCAGCGTCGCTTGAGCCACCGTGCCCCCTGTGTGTCCGAATCAGTCCCAGCCCACAAAAGCACATTTGCAGCGCTTTTGGAGCCGCGATGAATGGGCGGCAGTCGGCTACTCTTCGTCTGGCGCGTCGCGCGCCATCAACAGCGCCGGTCCATAGACGCTTGTTCGCTCGCCTATGGGCTGGAAACCGGCTTTTGCATAGGCGCGGATTGCGCGCGCATTTGACGGATCGGGATCGATGATCAGGCGTGGCGTCCCTTCCTCGAACAGCTCTTCGGCGAATTGGTCAAGGATCGCCGACCCGTGTCCCTGGCCCAAATATTCCGCCGGACCGATGGAGATGTCGAGTCCAAGCGTGCCATAGGGTTGGTCGGCATAGGGATGGTCGTCCTCCATATGCGGATCGTAGCTCTGGAGGTAGGCGATCGGCTTGCCGTCGAGTTCGACGATCAGCGGCTCGACGGAGATGCTGTCCATATGCTCGCGGATCTGGGCGAGCTCTTCATCGGCCGGACCCCACCATTCGGCAACATGGGGCTCGGCCAGCCAGTTGGCCAGTAGCGGCAGATCTTTGGCCGTCACCGGCCGGAAGTCATACACCGGATCATTCTGCATCGAGCGTTTCGACCACGAAGTTGTTGTTGGTGTAGACGCAGATTTCGGAGGCGATCTGCATTGCCTTGCGCGCGATTTCCTCCGCGTCCTTGTCGGTGTCGAGCAGAGCGCGCGCTGCGGCCAGCGCATAGTTGCCGCCCGAGCCAATGGCCATGACGCCCTGTTCGGGTTCGAGCACGTCGCCATTGCCGGTCAGCGCCAGCGTCACGCCCTTGTCGGCCACCAGCATCATTGCTTCCAGCCGGCGCAGATAGCGGTCGGTGCGCCAGTCCTTGGCGAGCTCGACGCAGGCGCGGGTCAGCTGGTCGGGATATTGTTCGAGCTTGGCCTCGAGCCGCTCGAGCAGGGTGAAGGCGTCGGCGGTGGCGCCGGCAAAGCCGGTGATGACGTTGCCGCCCTTGCCGATGCGGCGCACCTTGCGCGCATTGCCCTTCATAATAGTCTGGCCGAGGCTTACCTGGCCATCGCCGGCGATCACCACCTTGTTGCCCTTGCGCACGGTGACGATGGTCGTGGCGTGCATGGAAAGTTCATTCGACATGTAAGATGCTCCGATGCGCGCGGCCCCAATCGGCGGCGTGCGCGTTACGAGGGTTGGTCGCCGCATATGTATGCATGGCCGCGGCGATTGCAATTCCGACCAGCGCGCGCTGTTTTGCCAACTTTCATTCACCCGTTCATGCTGGTAGAAGGCTTTCGTTTCCACGAAGGATGAGCCCGAAATGTCCGCTCGCAAAGCCGAAGTCAGCCGTGCAACCAAG
Source organism: Tianweitania sp. UT-5YL-CI-8 (assembly GCF_030010215.1). Classification (GTDB taxonomy): domain Bacteria; phylum Pseudomonadota; class Alphaproteobacteria; order Rhizobiales; family Rhizobiaceae; genus Oryzicola. The sequence continues at coordinate 166,761 of NZ_JASCRR010000007.1, read as the reverse complement.
GAGACCGAGATCTCGGTTTCCCTCGATGTCGATGGCACCGGCCGCGCCGATATGGCGACGGGCGTCGGCTTCTTCGACCACATGCTCGACCAGCTGTCGCGGCATTCGCTGATCGACATGAGGGTCACCGCCAAGGGCGACCTGCATATCGACGACCACCATACGGTCGAGGACACCGGCATTGCCATCGGCCAGGCGCTGTCCAAGGCTCTGGGCGAGCGGCGAGGCATCACGCGCTATGCCTCGCTCGACCTCGCCATGGACGAGACGCTGACGCGGGCCGCCATCGACGTCTCAGGCCGGCCGTTCCTGGTCTGGGACGTGAAATTCTCTGCGCCCAAGATCGGCACTTTCGACACCGAGCTGGTGCGCGAATTCTTCCAGGCTCTGGCGCAGCATGCCGGCATCACGCTGCATGTCACCAACCTCTATGGCGCCAACAACCACCATATCGCCGAGACCTGCTTCAAGGCGGTGGCGCGCGTGTTGCGAACGGCGCTCGAAAGCGACCCCCGCCAACCCGACGTCGTGCCTTCGACCAAGGGCAGCCTGAAAGGATAGACCATGTCCGTCTATGTGGTGATGGAGCCGCCGGGACAGGCGGGCGGCAAGGCATTTCAGGACGCGGTACTGGTCCGCGACGGTTTTGCGTTTCTCGCTTTCATAGTCCCGGTGTTCTGGCTTTTGTGGCATCGCCTCTGGCTTGAGGCGGCTGTCGCGTTGCTCGTCATGGTGATGATCTCGCTGGCGAGCTACGGGCTGCATCCGGTGGCGGCATCGCTTCTGTCCCTGCTGGTGTCGATCTATGTCGGTCTGGAAGGCCAAGGCATGCGCATCGCCGCACTGCTCCGCAAGGACTGGGCCGAATGGGGCACACTGGTCGCCGGAAGCCGCGACGAAGCCGAATTGCGCTACGCAGCCCAGGCTGCTGCGCATGTGGCCGACGAGCCCGTGCAGCCGCTGGCGATGACAATCACACCGGGCACGAACCCTCGGCCTGCTCCATCGGGCGCGGCACTCCTGCTGAACTATCCCGGAAGGGCCTGACATGCGCGTTGCCATCATCGACTATGGCTCGGGCAATCTCCGCTCGGCCACGAAAGCCTTCGAGCGCGCCGCCCGCGAGGCCGGCATACCAGCTGAAATCGACCTGACCGCGGATGCCGACCGGGTGGCGACTGCCGACCGTATCGTGCTGCCTGGCGTCGGCGCCTATGCCGATTGTCGCGCCGGTCTGGACGCGGTTCCCGGCATGGTCGAGGCCATCCGAGATGGGGTGGAGAAGAAGGCCCGGCCATTTCTTGGTATATGCGTCGGCATGCAGCTGATGTCCGAGCGCGGGTTGGAAAAAACCATCACGGATGGTTTTGGCTGGATTGCCGGCGACGTCAAGGAAATCGAGCCCACCGACCCTTCGCTGAAGATACCGCAGATCGGCTGGAACACGATTCACGTGAAACATTCACACCCGCTGTTCGACGGAATTCCGACGGGAGAGGGCGGTCTGCACGCTTATTTCGTGCACTCCTACCATTTGGATGCCGGCAACGATCCAGAGGTTTTGGCGCTTGCCGATTATGGCGGCCCGGTCACCGCAGCGGTGGGCCGCGACAACATGGCCGGAACCCAGTTTCATCCCGAAAAGAGCCAGGCGCTCGGCCTCGCTCTCATCGCCAATTTCCTGAGGTGGAAGCCTTGATCCTTTTCCCCGCTATTGACCTGAAGGACGGCCAGTGCGTTCGCCTCAAGCTGGGCGACATGGAGCAGGCCACCGTCTACAACCCCGACCCGGCCGCACAGGCCAAGGCTTTCGAGGACCAGGGGTTCGAGTGGCTGCATGTCGTTGACCTCAATGGCGCCTTCGCCGGCGAGAGCGTTAATGGCGCAGCCGTCGAGGCGATCCTGAAAGCAACGAAAAATCCGGTGCAGCTCGGCGGCGGCATTCGCACGCTCGACCACATTGAAGCATGGCTGTCCAAAGGGCTGACGCGTGTCATCCTCGGCACGGTTGCCGTGCGCGATCCGGAATTGGTCAAGCAGGCCTGCAAGCAATTCCCCGGCAAGATCGCCGTCGGCATCGACGCCAAGGGCGGCAAGGTCGCGGTCGAAGGCTGGGCCGAGGCTTCCAGCCTCGGCGTAATCGAACTGGCCCAAAAATTCGAGGGCGCGGGCGTCTCCGCGATCATCTACACCGATATCGACCGCGACGGTATCCTGGCCGGCATCAACTGGGACGCGACCATCGACCTGGCCGAAGCCGTATCCATTCCGGTCATCGCGTCGGGCGGACTTGCTTCCATCGCCGATATCGTGCGCCTGACCATGCCGGATGCGCGAAAGCTCGAAGGCGCGATTTCCGGTCGCGCGCTCTATGATGGGCGCATCGACCCCAAGGAAGCGCTTGCGGTCCTGCGCGGCGAGGCAGCGGGAGCGACAGGCCAATGAAGATCGCACTCATTCTCGCCCCCTATGACAGCGGCCATTTCCATGGCGGTTTCGGGCAAGGCCCGGAAGCCCTGATTACCGGGGGACTGAGCGAGGCGCTGACCTATGCCGGCCACGATGTGTCGGTCGAAGACATCGGCAAGGTCGGCGACGAGCAGCAGCGCGAAATCGCCACCGGTTTCGCGGTCTGCGGCGCTGTGGCAAACGCCGTGCGTCAAGCGCGCGAGCAGGACCGGTTTCCAATCGTTCTGGCCGGCAATTGCCTCACCACGGCAGGCTCCATCGGCGGCGAGGATTCTGACGCCATCGTCTGGGCCGACCAACACGGCGATCTCAACACGCCGGAAACCTCGGTTTCGGGCTTTCTCGACGGCATGGCTTTGGCGACGGTGCTTGGCTTGTGCTGGCACGGCATGACCAAGGGTATCCCCGGTTTCCGCCCCATCGATCCGTCGCGCTGCCTGCTTATCGACGCGCGCGACCTCGATCCAGGCGAGCGCGAGCTTCTGAAGACACTTCCGATCATCCGCAGCGAATGCGCCGATGCGGTTGCCGCTTCAGATAAGCTCAAGGCCGCCGGAGCACAGCGCGTCCACATGCATCTCGATCTCGATGTCCACAATCCCAGGAAGCTCCAGGCCAACCGCTATGTCAGCGAGGGCGGTCCGGACCCGGAACACCTCAGGCAGATGGCCTGCAGCCTGGCAGGTGCGCTGCCGATTTCCGGCCTCACGCTTTCGGCCTATGATCCCCTGTTCGACGCCGAAGACGAGGTTCCGCCCATCGTCGGCCGCCTGCTGACCGAACTCCTGGAAACGCTGGAAAATCGTCAGGCGGAGCACCCACAAGACCTGCCGGTGGAGCCGACCCGATGACCCTAAAGGCCCGTGTCATCCCCTGCCTCGACGTCAAGGACGGCCGTGTGGTCAAGGGCGTCAACTTCGTGGATCTCATCGATGCCGGCGACCCGGTCGAGGCCGCGAAGGCCTATGATGCGGCAGGCGCGGACGAGTTGTGCTTCCTCGACATTACGGCATCTTCCGACAACCGCGAGACGATATTCGACGTGATTGCCCGCACAGCCGAACAGTGTTTCATGCCCCTGACAGTTGGCGGGGGCGTGCGGCAGGTTACCGATATCCGCAAGCTGCTCTTGGCGGGTGCCGACAAGGTGTCGATCAACACCGCTGCGGTGAAAAATCCCGATTTCGTCGCCGAAGCCGCCGACAAGTTCGGCAACCAGTGCATCGTCGTTGCCATTGACGCCAAGAAGGTGTCCGGCGAAGGCGAAGACGACCGCTGGGAAATCTTCACCCATGGCGGTCGCGAGCGCACCGGCATCGATGCTGTCGAGTTCGCGCGCAAGGTTGTCGACCTCGGCGCCGGCGAAATCCTTCTCACCTCAATGGACCGCGACGGCACCAAGATCGGCTACGACATCGAGCTGACGCGCGCGGTTGCGGATGCGGTTCGCGCGCCGGTCATCGCCTCGGGCGGCGTCGGAAATCTCGATCACATGGTCGCGGGCATCCGCGAAGGCCATGCCACGGCCGTGCTTGCCGCGTCGATCTTCCACTTCGGTACCTATACCATTGCCCAAGCCAAGGCACACATGGCACAAGCGGGTCTGCCGATGCGGCTCGACCCGATCGGCTGACGTTAGTTTCGAGGCCCAATGACCGATTTTTCCCTGAAGGACCTCGAAGAGATCGTCGCGCAGCGCGCCCGGTCTGGCGAAGCCGATTCCTGGACCGCCAAGCTGTTTGCGAAGGGCATGCCGAAAGCCGCGCAGAAACTGGGCGAAGAGTCCATCGAAACGGTCATAGCCGCTGTACGCGGAGACGCAAAAGAACTCGTTTCCGAAAGTGCCGATCTTTTGTACCACTGGCTTGTGGTGCTGACGATTGCTGGCGTTCCCGTCTCCGACGTGATGAAGGAGTTGGAGCGCCGCACGGGGCAGAGCGGAGTTGCCGAAAAGGCATCCCGCAAGAACGACTAGGCGCGAGGTGTCGATGGATCAACTGGCCCCGGCGGAAAAATACTCGCCCTATCGGTTCTATTCAGCCGAGGAGTGGGCCAAGTTCCGCGCCGATACGCCGCTGACGCTGACGGCCGACGAGGTCAAGCGGCTGAGCTCGCTCTACGATCCCGTCGATCTCGACGAGGTCAGGCGCATCTATCTGTCGCTGTCGCGGCTGCTCTATGCCCATGTCGAGTCCAGTCAGTTGCTGTTTCGGCAGCGCAAGCAGTTTTTCAACTCCGATGACACCGTCAAAACGCCCTACATTATCGGCATGGCGGGCTCGGTCGCCGTCGGCAAATCGACGACTGCGCGTATCCTGAAGGAGCTTCTGGCGCGCTGGCCATCGAGTCCGAAGGTCGATCTCGTCACCACCGACGGGTTTCTGTTGCCCAACGAGGTTTTGCGACGAAACAATCTGATGGAACGCAAGGGCTTTCCCGACAGCTACGATGTCGGCGCGCTCCTGCGGTTCTTATCAGCGATCAAGTCGGGGCAGCCGAATGTCCGGGCGCCGCTCTACTCGCATTTGACCTACGACGTGATGTTCGGAGAATATGTCACCATAGACCGGCCCGACATTCTGATCTTCGAAGGGCTGAACGTATTGCAGCCGCGCGAACTGCCGAAAGACGGGAACTTCGTGCCTTTCGTGTCCGATTTCTTTGATTTTTCCATCTACATCGATGCCGACGAAGACGTGATACACGAGTGGTATATCAAGCGCTTCATGCGGTTGCGCGAAACCGCGTTCCGCGATCCCGCCTCGTTCTTCCACCGCTATGCCGCGCTGTCGACCGATGCGGCCCAAGCTATTGCCGAAGGGCTGTGGGCCAACATCAACCTCAAGAACCTCCGCGAAAACATCCTGCCGACGCGGCCGCGCGCCGATCTGATCCTGCGCAAGGGCGGCGATCATCTGGTTGAGGAAGTGGCGTTACGCAAGCTTTGAGGTTTACGCGGCTTTCGTGACGCGCCGCAGGGTCAGGTTGATGCGACCGCCTTTCTTCAGCAGCGCCGACGTGCGCGGATAAATCCGGTCGACGCCGTGAAAGCACAGCCGCCCAGCGCCGCCCAGTACCACGACATCGCCGCTTTCGAGCCGGAAGGACGAGGTCGGGCCGTTGCGCGTCGTGTCGCCGATACGGAACAGGCAGGCATCGCCAAGCGACACCGAAACCACCGGTGCGGCGAGATCCTGTTCGTCGCGGTCCTGATGCAGGCCCATCTTGGCATCGTCGGTGTAGAAATTGACGAGGCACGCCTCGGGCGGTGCGGCGTAGCCCGCAACGGTGCTCCAGAGTTCGAGCAGTCGCTGCGGGATCGGCGGCCAGGGCTCGCCGGTGACCGGATGCGTCGCCTGATAGCGGTAGCCGGCTTCCTTGTCGGTAACCCAGCCGAGCGCGCCGCAATTGGTCATCCGCACGCTCAACGGCTTGCCGGTGCGCGGCATCGCCGGAACGTAGAGCGGTGCTGCCTGCACCACCGCGCGAATATCCTCCACCAGTCCCTCCTGCACCTCGCGGGACAGGAAGCCGGGCATATGGCGAACGCCTTTGGGCAGGACGAGCATGGCAGTGACCTCGTTGGTTCTGCCGATATAGGTCCGTCAAACGAAAACGGCGACTCGAAAGCCGCCGAACTTCTTCGCTCATCGAGCCTTCAGTCCCTTCAGGCGAGGGGGGTGGAGAGGCTCGAATGAGGGGTTTCGACCCCTCCAACCGTGCGGTTCAAACCCACCGAAAGACGTCTCCAACCCCTCGCCGAGAGGGGTCAGGGGGGTAGCCTGAAAGCCCGTCCAATCTATCTGCGGCCGTACGGATTCATGTCTTCCGGTTTCAGGCTGTCTCGATAGCCGGGATGCGCAGCACCTGGCCGGGATAAATCTTATCGGGATGCGTCAGCATCGGCTTGTTGGCCTCGAAGATGATCGGGTTCTTCGCGCCCTTGCCCTTGCCATACTGTGCCTCGGCGATCTTCCACAGATTGTCGCCTTTCTTGACCGTGTACAACACCGGCTGCTTGGCCGGCGTGGCGGCTGCGACCAAAGCGGTCATGTCGACGCCGGGATCGAGCTTGAGCCCGGATTCGGGCGCGACAACCTTGAGTTCGCCGGCTTCGACCTTGGAAATGCCGAGCGTGTTGCCAACGGCGATGACAGCCTTCTCGAAGATCGATTGGTCTTCGACCACGCCGGAGACGATGGCCTTGTCGCCCTCGACCTTCACGGTCACCTTGTCGGTGCCGAGCTTGTAGGAATCGAGGTCCTTCTTAAGCGTTTCGGCTTTCGGGGCCTCTTCACCGTCGCCGATGCCGAGCTTCTTTCCCACATTTTTGACGAAATCGAAAATACCCATCCTGGCTCTCCCTTGCCTGTTCTAGTTGAGTGCACCGTGTCACGTGGCGGAGTGCTTGGGAAGATAGGCTTATGTCAGTCGTTGTCGATGCGTCCGCGCAGTTTCTTCACCGTCGAGCGACCCGCCTTCGATTTCAGCCTGCGCTCGACCGAGCCCTTGGTCGGTCGGGTCTTCTTGCGCGGCGGCGGCGGCGGTTCGGCCGCCTTGGCGACCAGCGCTGTCAGCCGTCCGCGCGCATCGGCGCGGTTCTGCTCCTGGGTGCGGAAGCGGCCGGCTTCGATGACGATGACGCCGTCCTTGGTGGCGCGTTGGCCGGCGAGCTTGATCGTGCGCTCGCGCACGCGTTCGGGCAGGCCGGGCGCGTTGCGCGCGTCGAAGCGCAGTTGCACGGCCGTCGCCACTTTGTTGACGTTCTGCCCGCCCGGGCCGGAGGAACGGATGAAGTTCTCTTCCAGCTCGTCGGCGCGGATCACCACGTCCGGCGCGATCACGATGTCGTCGTTGATATCCATGTCGAAGTCATGCCGCGCCTTCGCTCAAAAGAAAAGGCCCAGCTTGCGCCGGGCCTCTCCTCCACCCTCCCAGGTATTCCAGAACTATTCGGCGGCTTCCTGAATGCGCGGAGCCGCACCCAGGACCGAAGAGTCGACATGAGTTTCGAACTTGCCGAAATTGTCGATGAACATCGATACCAGCCGTCCCGCCTGGCGGTCGTAGGCTGCCTTGTCGCCCCAGGTCGAACGCGGATCGAGTATCGCGGTGTCGACGCCGGGCACGGCAACCGGAACAGCGAAGCCGAAGGACGGGTCGGTGCGGAACTCGGCCTCGTTGAGCGACCCGTCCAGCGCTGCGGTCAGCAGGGCGCGCGTCGCCTTGATCGGCATGCGCTTGCCGGTGCCATAGGCGCCGCCGGTCCAGCCGGTGTTGACCAGCCAGCAGTCGACCTTGTGCTCGGCGATCAGCTCGCGCAGCAAATTGCCGTATTCCGACGGATGGCGCGGCATGAAGGGCGCGCCGAAGCATGTCGAGAAGGTCGCTTCCGGCTCGGTCACGCCACGCTCGGTGCCGGCGACCTTGGCGGTGTAGCCGGACAGGAAGTGGTACATGGCCTGCGCCGGCGTCAGCTTGGCGATGGGCGGCATCACGCCGAAGGCATCGGCGGTCAGCATGATGATGTTCTTGGGATGGCTGGCGCGACCGGTCTCGCTGGCATTCGGGATGAAATCCAGCGGATAGGCGCAACGCGTGTTTTCCGTAAGCGAGCCGTCGTCGAAATCGGGAATGCGCTTCTCGTCCAGCACGACGTTTTCAAGCACGGTGCCGAAACGCTGCGTGGTGGCGAAGATTTCCGGCTCGGCTTCGGCCGACAAGCGGATGGTCTTGGCATAGCAGCCGCCTTCGAAGTTGAAAATGCCATCCGGACCCCAGCCATGCTCGTCGTCGCCGATCAGCGTGCGCGTCGGATCGGCCGAGAGCGTCGTCTTGCCGGTGCCCGACAGGCCGAAGAACACGGCGGAATCGCCATTCGCACCGTCATTGGCTGAGCAATGCATCGGCATCACGCCCTTGGATGGCAGAAGATAATTGAGCGCTGTGAACACCGACTTCTTCATCTCGCCGGCATAGGCCGATCCGCCGATCAGCACGATCATGCGCGTCAGGTCGACCGCGATAACGGTTTCGGTGCGGCAGCCGTGGCGGCCGGGGTCGGCGCGGAAGGAGGGCAGGTCGATGATCGTGAACTGCGGCACGAAGCCGTCGAGTTCCTCTGCCTCCGGACGGATCAGCAGGTTGCGGATGAACATCGAATGCCAGGCGAATTCGGTGATGATGCGCGTCGGCAGTGCCAGGGAACGGTCGGCGCCGCCGATCAGATCCTGGACATAGAGGTCCTTGTCGGCTGCGAGTTCGATGAAATCGGCCAGAAGCGTGTCGAAATGCGCCTGAGACATCGGCTTGTTGTTGTCCCACCAGACGTGGTCCTCCGTCTCTGCGCTACGGACGACGAACTTGTCCTTGGGCGACCGACCGGTGTGCTGGCCAGTATAGGCGACAAGCGCGCCATGGGCGGTCAGCTTGGCCTCGCCACGACGCAGCGCTTCCTCGCACAATTCCGCGGGGCCGAAGTTGTAGCGAACCTTGCCGGTGGTTTTGAGACCAGCCGTTTCGATGCCGCAGGCGGGATTCCGGCGTCCTGTCTCGGTCATTTAAAAAGTCCTCGTTTGTTTAGGTCGCGTCCGACCGGATTGTGGCCCGGCGCTCCTATACAAACGGGAGCGGCTTTGTCAGAACCAGAAAAGTATAGCTATATCAAATGTTTAATCGATTTAAAATTTTGAGAATCGTTTAAAACGGTTAAAGTGCTCAAAATAATTACGGCGGTGCCCAAGGAAAAGGCGAAGGGTTTCGTCATACGTGCGGAGATCGAAATGAAACCGCGCTGTTTCCATGGGCACTTGCCTGTTGATGCGGCAAAGGTCTATGCCACATTTTGTACCTAATTTGTCCTGCACAAGCCCTTCCGAACGACAGAAGGGACCCCGTCCATGAGGGAGACGCTGGAAATGGCAACCATTGCCCTGGTCGACGACGACCGCAACATCCTGACCTCGGTGTCCATCGCTCTCGAATCCGAGGGCTATCGCGTCGAGACCTACACGGATGGCGCGTCCGCGCTGGAGGGTCTGAGCGCACGGCCGCCGAATCTTGCAATCCTCGATATCAAGATGCCGCGCATGGACGGCATGGAGCTTCTGCGCCGGCTGCGCCAGAAGACCGACCTTCCGGTGATCTTCCTAACCTCCAAGGACGATGAGATCGACGAACTGTTCGGCCTTAAGATGGGCGCCGACGATTTCATCCGCAAACCCTTCTCGCAGCGCCTTCTGGTCGAGCGCGTCCGCGCCGTGCTGCGCCGCGCAAGTGCACGCGAGGCCGCTGCCAAGAGCCCCAACCAGCAGTCGCGCTCACTGGAGCGCGGTTCGCTCGTCATGGACCAGGAGCGCCACACCTGCACCTGGAAGGGCGAGCCGGTGACGTTGACCGTCACCGAGTTCCTCATCCTGCATTCGCTGGCCCAGCGTCCCGGCGTCGTCAAAAGCCGAGACGCGCTGATGGATTCGGCCTATGATGAGCAGGTCTATGTCGACGATCGGACCATCGACAGCCACATCAAGCGGCTTCGCAAGAAGTTCAAGCAAGTGGATGACGACTTCGAGATGATCGAGACATTGTACGGTGTGGGCTATCGCTTCCGCGAAATGTGATGCGGTGCGGGATGCCGGGCTCCGAGGCTGAGCGCAACAGGCTCTGGTGAATGGCGGTTGAAGCCGAGATAAAAAGGCCCGCAGTGCGAAAGCGCGGCCGTTGGCACGCGCTGATGCGCTGGACAACGATTCCGCTCGGCCGTTTTCTCGGCCATCATTTCTTTTCGAGCCTGACCCGCCGTATCCTGGTTCTCAATCTTGCCGGCCTTGCGGTGCTTGTCGCCGGCATCATGTATCTCAACACTTTCCGCGATGGCTTGATTGACGCCAGGGTCGAGAGCCTGATGACCCAGGGCGAAATTATCGCCGGCGCCATTGCAGCTTCCGCGACCGTCGAGACCGATTCGATCTCCATCGATCCGGAAAAGCTTCTGGAACTGCAGGCCGGAGAGAGCATCGGTCCCGGCAGCGACCAGCTCGAAAGCCTGGACTTCCCCATCAACCCCGAGCGCGTGGCGCCGGTGCTGCGGCGGTTGATCTCGCCGACCCGGACGCGGGCGCGCATCTATGACCGCGACACCAATCTTCTGCTTGATTCCCGGCATCTGTATTCACGCGGCCAGATTCTCCGCTACGATCTTCCGCCGATTGAAAAGGAAGAGAACGGCTTTCTTGAGAAGACCCAGAAATTCGTCTTCGACATGTTCAACACCCGACGGCTGCCGATCTACCGGGAGCAGCCCGGCGGCAATGGCGCCGCTTTCCCCGAAGTGGTGCAATCGCTGACCGGCAGTCCCTCCACGGTGGTTCGGGTCAGCGAGCAGGGCGAGCAGATCGTCTCCGTGGCGGTGCCGATCCAGCGCTTCCGTGCGGTGCTCGGCGTGTTGCTTTTGTCGACCGAGGGCGGCGATATCGACAAGATCGTGGCTGCCGAGCAGCGCGCCATCCTGCGCGTCTTCGCCATCGCCGCCTTGGTGCAGGCGAGCCTGTCTCTGCTTTTGGCCTCCACCATTGCCACGCCGCTGCGCCGGCTTTCGGCTGCTGCCGTGCGGGTGCGGCGCGGGGTCAAGAGCCGTGAGGAAATCCCCGACTTCTCCGACCGGCAGGACGAGATCGGCAATCTGTCGGTGGCGGTCCGCGACATGACCAACGCTCTCTATGCCCGCATTGAGGCCATCGAGAGTTTTGCCGCCGATGTCAGCCACGAGTTGAAGAACCCGCTGACGTCGCTGCGCAGCGCCGTCGAGACCCTGCCGCTCGCCAAGAACGACACCTCGCGCGGGCGACTGATGGAAATCATCCAGCACGACGTGAAGCGGCTCGACCGGCTGATCACCGACATTTCCGATGCCTCCCGCCTCGATGCCGAACTGGCGCGAGACGATGCCGGCCGCGTCGATCTGAAGAAATTCATTTCGGACCTCGTTTCCGTTTCCAAAGAGATGACCCGGAATAAGAAGGCGGTGGAGATCGATTTCAAGCCCGCCAAGCTGCCGGCCGGAGCCAAGGGTTATTTCGTGGTCGGACACGATCTCCGTATCGGCCAGGTGATCACCAACCTGATCGAGAATGCGCGATCCTTCGTGCCGCAGGACGGTGGTCGCATCACCATCACCCTGTCGCGCGCCGGCAAGTTCAACGTCATCACAGTCGAGGACAACGGGCCGGGCATCCGCGCTGAGAGCATCGAGCGGATTTTCGAGCGCTTTTATACCGACCGTCCGGCGAGCGAGGCGTTCGGCCAGAATTCCGGCCTCGGCCTGTCGATCAGCCGCCAGATCGTCGAAGCGCATAACGGCACGCTGACCGCCGAGAATATTCCCGGCGCCAAGCCGGGTGATATACGTGGCGCGCGGTTCGTCGTCACGCTGCCCGCCGAGGACTGATCCTTGGCTCCGCACAACATCCACGCCACGGGCGTCGTTCTGAGCGACCGGGGTGTGATGATAACGGGGCCTTCCGGTTCGGGAAAATCGCTGCTCGCCATCTCGCTCATCGAGCGTTTTCGGTCGGCGGGGCGTTTCGCCTGCATGATTGCGGACGATCAGCTTTTGTTGTCGGTCGCAGGCAGCCGGCTGGTCGCGCGCTGTCCGCTTCCCATCGCCGGGTTGGTGGAGATCAGGGGGCTGGGTCCGGTTCCCATCCTTCATAGAGACCGTGCAGTCATCGATCTTCTCGTCAGGCTTGTGCCCGCTGATGAGGTTGAACGGCTGCCCGAACCGTCTGTGGAAAGCCTCCTCGGCATAAATGTGCCGTGCGTCGCAGCCCCATTCCGTGACGTCAGTTCCTCCATGCCGATCGTTTTTGGTCGGCTTAATTTGCCCCTATAGCGGCGCTTTGCCGAAAAATCGTGCTGCATTGCGTCAAAATGCCAACCACTGCGGCGATTTTGGGCTTGTCAAGCGCAGTAGGGTCGACAAGATAGCGACCCCACGGCCCGGGAAAATTCAAGTGTGATCCGGCCGTGAGGGTGCCACGACGGGAGCCAAGGCAGAATGATCGGACTCGTGCTTGTGACGCACGGTCAGCTGGCAGTAGAGTTCCGCAACGCGGTGGAACATGTTGTCGGGCCGCAAGACAATTTCGAGACCGTCGCCATCGGGCCCGATGATGACATGGCGCAGCGCCGTAGCGATATCGTCGACGCCGTTGCGCGTGCCGACACCGGTACGGGTGTCGTCATCCTCACCGACATGTTCGGCGGCACGCCGTCGAACCTTGCCATCTCCGTAATGGAGGCAGGCCGCACCGAAGTCATTGCCGGCATGAACCTGCCGATGCTGATCAAGCTGTCGAGCGTGCGCAAGACCGACAACATGGCGCAGGCGCTCGAGGAAGCCCAGAACGCCGGCCGCAAATACATCAACGTCGCAAGCCAGCTGCTGAGCGGAAAGTAACCGGAATGTATGATCCGTCCAGCGCGGACGCGGTGGCTGAAGACGTCACCATCGTCAACCAGCGCGGCCTGCATGCGCGTGCCTCCGCCAAATTCGTCCAGGTCGCCGCGAGCTTCGATGCCAGCATCAGCGTCGAGAAGGACGGCACAAGCGTCGGCGGCACCTCGATCATGGGCCTGATGATGCTGGCCGCAAGCCCCGGCAGTTCCGTCCGCATCCAGGCCAGCGGGCCGGAGGCAAGCGCGGCCCTCGAGGCGCTGGTGAAGCTGGTTGCCGACCGTTTCGGCGAGGAATGCTGAGGCTCGACCCATCGGTTGCGCCACTCACTTCCGAAACCGCATCACATGCAGGGATAAAGATTTCTTTATATCCCATTGTCGATTTTGCAGTGATCTGGTAAAGAAGCCGCACTGTTGCGCGCCCCAAACAGCCTCGGCGCGTCCAAAGAACAACCGGAGCACGCCATGACGGGTAGCAAGGATTATCTGGTCGCCGACATCAAGTTGGCCGACTGGGGTCGCAAGGAAATCGAAATCGCCGAAACCGAAATGCCGGGCCTGATGGCTTGCCGCGAGGAATTCGGCGCTGCCAAGCCGCTCAAGGGCGCGCGCATCACCGGCTCGCTGCATATGACGATCCAGACCGCGGTGCTGATCGAGACGCTGAAGGAACTCGGCGCCGACGTCCGCTGGGCCTCGTGCAACATCTTCTCCACCCAGGACCACGCAGCCGCAGCCATTGCCGCATCCGGTACGCCCGTCTTCGCGGTCAAGGGCGAGTCGCTTGAGGAATACTGGGACTACACCGACAAGATCTTCCAGTGGGCCGATGGCGGCCTGTCCAACATGATCCTCGACGATGGCGGCGACGCCACCATGTACATCCTGATGGGCGCGCGCGCCGAAGCGGGCGAGGATGTCTTGTCCAACCCGCAGAGCGAGGAGGAAGAATACTTCGTCGCACAGGTCAAGAAGCGCCTTAAGGCCAGCCCGGGCTTCTTCACCAAGCAGCGCGAGGCGATCCGCGGCGTGACCGAGGAAACCACTACCGGCGTCAACCGTCTCTACCAGCTGCAGAAGAAGGGTTTGCTGCCCTTCCCGGCGATCAACGTCAACGACTCGGTCACCAAGTCGAAATTCGACAACAAATATGGCTGCAAGGAATCGCTGGTCGACGGCATCCGTCGCGGCACCGACGTCATGATGGCCGGCAAGGTTGCCGTGGTCTGTGGTTATGGCGATGTCGGCAAGGGTTCAGCCGCATCGCTGCAGGGCGCTGGCGCCCGCGTCAAGGTCACCGAAGTGGACCCGATCTGCGCGCTGCAGGCTGCAATGGACGGCTTTGAGGTGGTGACGCTGGAGGACGCGGCACCCAACGCCGACATCGTCATCACCACCACCGGCAACAAGGACGTCGTCACGCTCGACCATATGCGTTCGTTCAAGGATATGGCGATCGTCGGCAATATCGGCCACTTCGACAACGAGATCCAGGTTGCCTCGCTGCGCAACCTGAAGTGGACCAACGTCAAGCCGCAGGTCGACATGATCACCTTCCCGGATGGCAAGCGCATGATCCTTCTGTCGGAAGGGCGCCTGCTCAATCTGGGCAACGCCACCGGGCACCCCAGCTTCGTCATGTCCGCCTCCTTCACCAACCAGGTGCTGGCCCAGATCGAGCTTTATACCAAGGTCGGCCAGTACGAAAATCAGGTCTATGTCCTGCCCAAGCACCTCGACGAGAAGGTGGCCCGCCTGCATCTCGGCAAGCTCGGCGCGCGGCTGACCGAACTGAGCGACGAACAGGCCTCTTATATCGGCGTCACGCCGAAGGGACCCTTCAAGCCGGAACACTACCGCTATTAATCATAGCTGGTGAAACTACCACATGTTGAGGTCCGGCCATTGACTTTTGGCCGGGCCTCTTTTTTGCGCCCGCGCTGCCTTCACCTCGATTCTTCAAGCGAGTATTGTGTCCTGATTCGAGACGCCGACGCTTCGGGACGGGGGCGAAGGCATGCCGGATGGCAGTCTTGCAATAAGCTGCGGAGAGGTGAAGCACATGCCGGGCGAAAACCCGCTTTTGGCGGGACGGGCCGTTTCCGGCGGCCATGACGAGTCCACCGCCGGTCACCGATCCTTGCGCGGCTCGTTGTCGATTCAGGCGAGGAAGATAGCGGCAAGCGCGCTGCTTACGGGCACCGCGCTTGTCGGGGCGTTCTCGGCATCGGCCCAGGCCCAGCAGGCGACGATCTCCGGCATGTCCGTCGGCACTGTCGAAGTCATCCAGTTCTCGATCTTTTTCGGCGTCCTGGGCGCAGCCTTGCTGTCCGCACTGTTGATGATCCGCGAGCGGGCACGAACTGCGGCCGAGAACGTCGAATTGCGCACCCGCGTCGCCGAACTGGGCTCCGCCGTACAGCGCTCAGAATCCCTTCTCAATCTGCGCGACCAGCGCATCGTCATCTGGCGCATCGACGATAAGAAGCCCGAACTGGTCGGCGCGCTTCCGGTCGAAAGCGGCGCACCTGACGAGCGGGCCACCTTCCTGGCCTTCGGACGCTGGCTCACGCCGCGTTCGGCCGCGACGCTGGAGAAGGCCATCCTCGCCCTGCGCGAAAAGGGTGCGCCATTCGATCTCTTGGTGGAAACGCATGGCGCCACCCCGATCGAGGTCCAGGGCCGCAAGACGCCCACCCACGCCATCGTGCGTTTCATGTCGATCTCCGAATCCAATCGCGCCCAGGCGCGGCTCAGGCTGGAAAACAGCAGGCTTGTCGGCGAGCAACAGGCGCTGCTTGGCCTTCTCGATGCGCTCGAGGAACCGTTTTGGCTGCGCGATGCCGATGGCCGGCTGAAATGGGCTAACGACGCCTATCTCAAGGCGGTGGAAGCCGACAGCATGCGTGTCGTGGTGGACGAAGGGCGTGAATTCCTGGGCGCTCAGTCTCGCGAGACCATTTCGCAGCATCACCGCTCCAAGCCGGTGTTCCGCCAGACGCTGTCCACCGTCGTCAACGGCGACCGCAAGATGTTTTCGGTCACCGACGTCGCCACGCCCGAGGGCTCGGCCGGCATCGCCAGCGATGTCAGCGCCATCGAGGCGATCCGCGAGGAATATGGCCGCGTCGTGCGCAGCCATTCCGACACGCTCGACCAGGTTGCGACGGCGGTCGCGATCTTCGATGCGGGGCAGAAGCTGCGCTTCCACAACCAGGCGTTCCAGAAACTCTGGCAACTCGATGCCGGCTTCCTCGGCAGCGCGCCGGAAAACGCCCTTTTGCTCGACCGGCTGCGCAGTGAGGGCAAGATTCCCGAGCAGCCGGAATGGCGACGCTGGAAGGAAGGGCTGCTCTCAGCCTATCGCGCCGTCGAACCGCAGGAGCATCTCTGGCACCTGCCCGATGGTCGCACCATTCGGGTCATCGCCAACCCACAGCCGACCGGCGGCGTCGCCTGGGTGTTCGAGAACCTGACCGAGCGCATCGATCTCGAAAGCCGCTACACCACCGCGGTCCGCGTGCAGGGTGAAACGCTCGACAATCTGGCGGAAGGCGTTGTCGTATTCGGTCCGGACGGGCGCGTTCGCCTGTCCAATCCGGCATTCGCCACGCTGTGGAGCCTCGATGCCGACACGCTGCGCCAGAATGTTCACATCGCTGCCATCCGCGCGCAATGCGACCTTTATGCCGAAGCCGGGCTGTGGAACGGTTTCGTCGCCGCCGTCACCGGTTTTGACGAGCGCTCCGACCGCCACGGCCAGACCGAGCTGAAAAACGGCACCGTGCTGCGCTACGCCGTCATCCATCTGCCCAACGGGCAAGTGATGATGACCTTTGTCGACGTCACCGACAGCGTCAATGTCGAGCGCGCGCTGAAGGAAAAGAACGATGCGCTGCAGAACGCCGACCGGATCAAGAACGAATTCGTGCAGCACGTCTCCTACGAACTCCGCTCGCCGCTGACCAACATCATCGGCTTCACCGAGCTCCTGTCGCTGCCCGGAACCGGACCGCTGACGGGACGCCAGCGCGAGTATCTCGAGCATATCGGCTCGTCCTCGTCGGTGCTTTTGACCATCGTCAACGACATTCTCGACCTGGCAACCGTCGACGCCGGGATCATGCAGCTCGAGATTTCGGAAGTGCCCGTGGGCCGGACCATCGCGGCCGCCGCTGAACTGGTAGCCGACCGCATGCAGGAACACGCGATCCGCCTCGACGTGCAGGCGCTTGAGGCGCCGGCGCGGCTGCATGCGGATGAGACGCGGCTGCGTCAGATCCTCTACAATCTTTTGTCCAATGCGGTGAACTACGCACCGGAATCCAGCACCGTCACGCTGACCTGCCGCCAGACCGGCACAGGCGTCGAATTCGCCGTGCATGACGATGGCCCCGGCATGCCGCCGGAGGTGCTGGACGCCGTGTTCAAGCGCTTCGAACCGCACATCAATGGCGGCCGTCGCCGTGGCGCGGGACTTGGCCTGTCCATCGTCAAGAGCTTCGTCGAACTGCATGGCGGCAGCGTCCGCATCGAGACCGGCAACGGCCGGGGCACAACGGTGGTCTGCCTGTTTCCCTATACGCCTTCGGGCCTGCGCGCGGCGGCGGAGTAAGCCCTTGGCAGCTCGATCGCTGGAGCGCTTTTTGGCCGACGAAGCGGCGACGTTTTCGCTGGGCGAAGACCTTGCCATGGCGATCAGGCCGGGCGATGTGCTGCTGCTGGATGGCGACCTCGGCGCTGGCAAGACGACGCTGGCGCGCAGCCTGATCCGGGCGCTGGCCGGCGATCCCCGTCTTGACGTGCCGTCTCCCACCTTCACCCTGGTGCAAAGCTACGACACGCCGGTCCCGCTGCACCATTTCGACCTCTACCGCCTCTCGCACGGCTCGGAACTCGACGAACTCGGTTTTGACGAGATGCTTTCGGATGGCGCAGTCCTTGTCGAATGGCCCGACCGTGGCGACGGCCGCTTTCCGCCCGACAGCGTGCATATGGCGCTGGAGCATGAAGGCGAGGGCCGCCGTGCCATGCTGACCGGCGAGGGACCTGCCTTCGAGCGCATGGCGCGCTCACTCATGATGCGCGATTTTCTCGGGTTGGCGGGCTATGGCGCAGCACGCCGCGCGCGTTTCGTCGCCGATGCCTCGGCCCGCTGGTACGAGACGGTGGACAAAGCCGGCGAGCCCCGCCGCGTCCTGATGAATTCGCCCCGACTGGTGCTCGGTCCCCCGGTGCGCGACGGCAAGCCCTATGCCGAGATTGCCCACACCGCGCAAACGGTCGCAGCCTTTGTCGCGCTCGACAAGGTTCTGGCCGAGGCAGGCGTCAGCGTGCCGCAGATCTTGGCGCAGGATCTGGAGCACGGTTTCCTGCTGCTCGACCATCTCGGCACCGAGCCGTTTCTGATCGAAGGCAGGCCGGTCAAGGAGCGCTACGAAGCCGCTGCCGAACTGCTGGCGGATTTGCATGGGATCGCTGCGCCTGCGGTTTTCCCCCTCACCGTGCTAACGCACCCACTTCGCTCGGCCACCCTCTCCCCGAGGGGAGAGGAGGTCGGCGAAGGCAGCTCCACCAACCCTCTCCCCAACGGGGAGAAGGTGGCCGCGCAGCGGCTAGATGAGGGGGCGTTTTTGATCCAGCAGGGAGAAGGCATCCGATACTGGCCGGCGAGCATCGAGGTCGCGCCCGGCGTCGTTCACGTCATCCCGCCCTTCGACCGCGATGCGCTGATGATCGAGGTCGAGCTGTTGTTGGAATGGTATGTGCCGGCGATGACCGGCGCGCCGGTACCGGACACCATGCGCCGCGACTTCCTGCGCCTGTGGAACGCAGCCCTCGACCGGCTGGAGGGTAAGCAATACGGCCTCGTCCTGCGCGACTACCACTCGCCGAACATCGTCTGGCGCGACGAGCGCGAGGGCCAAGACCGGCTCGGCGTCCTCGACTTCCAGGATGCGCTGATCGGACCTGTCGCCTATGATGTCGCATCGCTTGCGATGGATGCACGGGTGACGGTTCCAGAGGAGATCGAGCGGGCCACGGTCGATGCCTATGTCGCCGCGCGGCACAGGGTGGGCAGCTTCGATGAGGACGGTTTTCGCGAAGCCTATGCCATCACTTCAGCGCAGAGGAACTCAAAAATCCTCGGCATCTTCGTGCGACTCAACGTGCGTGACGGCAAGCCGCATTATCTCAGGCACCTGCCCCGCATCCGCGATTACATGCGCCGGGCGCTGGCGCATCCAGCATTGGAAGAGATGCGCGACTTCTACGAGCGGAACGGCCTTCTGGAGGAGCGCAGCGCATGAGCACGGTAGCTCCTCAAAAAAATGCGCCTACGACCGCGATGGTGCTCGCTGCCGGGCTCGGCAAGCGCATGCGCCCGATTACCGACACGATCCCGAAGCCATTGGTGCGGATCGCTGGCAGGACGCTGCTCGACTGGGGGCTGGACAGCCTTGCCGAGGCCGGCGTGACCAAGGCCGTGGTCAATGTGCATTATCTGCCCGACCAGATCGTCGCCCACCTGGCTGACCGCGCTGTGCCGCGTATCGACATCTCCGACGAGAGCGACGGCCTACTCGATTCCGCCGGCGGCATCGTCAAGGCGCTGCCGCGGCTCGGTGAGGAGCCGTTCTACATCCTCAACGCCGATACCTTCTGGATCGACTCAGACGGGTCCAATCTGCGCCGGCTGGCTCTTGCATGGGATGCCGCCAGCATGGATATTCTGCTGATGCTGGCAGATCTCGACTCCGCGACGGGCCATAGTGGCGGTACCGACTTCCTGGTCGATGCCGACGGACGGCTGCGCCGCGCGGCGGGAAGCCCGGACGGGTTGATCTATGCCGGCGCGGCCATCGTCAATCCGGCGCTGTTCAAGGGCGCGGAAGCTGTGCCGCATTCGCTCAACCGTTATTTCGACACCGCCATCGCCGCCAGACGGCTGCATGGCATGGCCATGCAGGGCCGCTGGATCACAGTCGGAACGCCCGATGCCATCCCCGCCGCGGAAACCGCTGTGGAAAAGGCGCTGGCGAAGGGCGCATGACGCAAAGCCTGGTCCCGCGCGTCTGGTCCATTCCGCCCGGCTGCGCCTTCCTGCCGACGCTGGCGCAGGCGCTTGCCGAGGGCAGGCTAATCCCGGGCTTCCAGCTCGACGCCGATCCGCTCGCGCTGGCCGACGTCACCATCTATGTGCCGACACGGCGTGCCGCGCGTGCGCTGCGCACCGTCTTCATGGAGCAGCTTGGCGGCCGTTCTGCCGTTCTGCCGGTAATCCGCCCGCTCGGTGAGTTCGACGAGGATTCGGCCGCCTTTGACGAGGCGAGCGAAAGCGCTCTGGCGCTCGATCCGCCGGTCCCGTCCGCCGACCGTCTCCTGATGCTGGCGCCGCTGGTTCGGGCCTGGAAGCGCCGGCTGCCGGCCCATGTCGCGCAGAAATTCGCCGAGGAAATCGTCGTTCCGGCGTCGTCGTCGGATGCGATCTGGCTGTCTCGCGACCTTGCGGGGCTGATGGACGAGATCGAAACCGAAGGCTCCGACTGGACCAAGCTCGCTGGACTGGTCACCGGCGATCTGTCGGGCTGGTGGCAAGTCACGCTTGATTTCCTCACTATTGTCACCACCCACTGGCCTGAAGTGCTGAAGGAGCGGGGACTGTCCAACCCCGCCGCGCACCGCAACGCGATGATGGATTTCGAAGCGAAACGGCTTCTCGCTAATCCGCCGCCCGGCCCGGTGATCGCCGCTGGCTCGACCGGTTCGATTCCGGCCACGGCGCGGTTGCTGTCGGCGATCGCGCGGCTGCCCAAGGGCGCGGTGGTGCTTCCGGGGCTCGACCGCTCGCTCGATCCGCGGTCCTTCGCCGCCATCAGTGCTGCGGATGCGCGGCCCGCCATTCTCGGCCACCCGCAATACGGTCTCGCCAAGCTGATCCGCACCATCGGCATAGTGCCTGGCGATGTCGAGGATCTGGCCGCGCCCGCGCCGGAGCTAGCCTTGCGGGCACGCTTGGTGGCCGAGGCGCTGCGGCCCGCGGAAACCACCGACGACTGGTCGGAAACGCGTGGAAAGTTGGCCGACCAGGAGGTTGCCGCAGGGCTTGCTGGCGTATCGCTGGTCGAGGCCGCCAATGAACGCGACGAGGCGTCGGCCATCGCACTGGCCTTGCGCCGTGCCATCCAGGCCGAGGGCCACACGGCGGCCCTCGTGACCACTGACCGCAACCTTGCCCGCCGCGTTGCCGCCGAGCTTGGGCGTTTCGGCATCCAGGCTGACGATTCCGGCGGTGTGCCGCTGTCCAACACCGCGCCCGCCACGCTGCTCAGGCTCATGCTGTCCGCAGCGCTGAGGCCTGGCGACCCGGTGGCGCTGCTGTCGCTGCTCAAGCATCCGCTGCTTGGCCTGTCGCTGGAGCGGCGCGCGGTGCGCCATGCCGCCGAAACCATCGAGCTTGTCGTGCTGCGCGGCGGCGTCGGCCGCCCGGATATTGCGAGCCTGTCGCAGGCCTTCGAGGAACGGCTGGCGAAGCTTGCCGAGAACCCTCGAAAACCCTTCTGGCTCGACAGGCTCGGTGCGCGCCGGCTGGACGATGCGCGCATGGTCTGCGCTGGGCTGGAGGCTGCGTCCGCGCCGCTCGCGGCGCTGCGCGGGCAGGCGAGCGTCGAGATCGCCGATATCGTTGCCGTTACGGTCACCGCTTTAGAAGCGCTGGGGCGCAGCGCCGATGGCGGACTGGATGCGCTTTATGACGGAGATGCCGGCCAGAAACTCGCCGATATCATGCGCGGGCTGGTCGGCACCTCGGCGCGGTTCGACCTTTCGGCGGAGGAATGGCCGGATGTCGCTGACGCGCTGATAGCACCCGAGGCGGTGAAGCCGGCACGCGGCGGCGACCGCAACATCTCTATCTGGGGCGCGCTGGAAGCTCGCCTGCAAAGCGTCGACACGCTGGTTCTAGGTGGCCTCAACGAAGGCAGTTGGCCGCGCAAGGCCGAGAGCAACCGTTTCATGTCGCGCATGATGAAAGGCGGTATCGACCTCGAACCGCCGGAGCGCCGCATCGGCCTTGCCGCGCATGATTTCCAGACCGCGATGGGCGCGCCGCAGGTGGTGCTGACGCGCTCCGCCCGCGCCGGGGATGCGCCCGCCGTGCCTTCGCGCTGGCTGCAGCGGCTGACAACCTTCGCCGGCCAGCAGGCAGCCGCCGACGTGAAGCAGCGCGGCGAAACGCTGCTTCATTGGGCGCGGGCGCTGGATGCCGGACAGAAACAGGATTTTGCGCCGCGCCCCAACCCCAAGCCGCCGGTCGCAGCGCGTCCGATGCGGTTTTCCGTCACCGAGGTCGAAGCGCTGCGGCGCGATCCCTATGCCGTCTATGCCAAGCGTATTCTCGGCCTGATGCCGATCGATCCGCTGGTGCGCGATCCCGGCGCTGCCGAGCGCGGCACGCTGTTCCATGATGTTCTGCACCTGTTTTCCGCCACCATCGGCGATCCGCGCCGGCCCGAGGCGCTGGACATGCTTTTGGCCGCCGGCCGCGCCTGTTTCGACAAGGCTGCCTTGCCGCCGGAGATCGATGCGGTGTGGTGGCCGCGCTTTGCCCGGCTCGCCGCCGACATCGTGCGCTGGGAACGCGACCGCGCGCCCGATGTGGCGCGCCGCCACGCCGAGGAACGCGCCCATGCAATCGAAGTCGGCGCAACGGGAGCCACGCTGTCGGGCCGCGCCGACCGCATCGACCTGCTGGCCGGCGGTATGGCCGACATTCTCGATTACAAGACCGGTTCGTCGCCCTCCAAGGCGCAGGCCCATACGCTTCTGTCGCCGCAACTGGCGCTGGAAGCTGCCCTTCTGCGGCGCGGCGCCTTCCGCGAACTGGGCGCGCGGGAGCCGTCCAAGCTGGCCTTTGTGCGGCTGAGGCCGAACGGCAAGGTGTTCGAGGAATCGATCCTCGAATATGACCGCAAGGTGAAATCCGGCATCGAACTGGCCGAGGAAGCCTGGGCGCGTCTGGAAGCGCTGCTGATCCATTACCACGATCCCGCCAGCGGCTATCTGTCCCGCGCGCTGCCCTTCCGCGAGGGCGAGACCGACGGAGACTACGACCATCTCGCCCGCGTGCTCGAATGGTCGGCGGGTGGCGATGCCGCGGACGGGGGAGGCGAGGAATGAAAAAGACCTTCGTCGTCCCCGAAAACACGGTGAAGCTGCAAGCGCTCGCCTCCGATCCCGTGCATTCGGTCTGGGTGTCGGCCAATGCCGGCTCGGGCAAAACGCACGTCCTGTCCGAGCGGGTGATGCGGCTTCTGCTGCGCGGCGTCGATCCGTCGAAGATTTTGTGCCTGACCTATACGCGGGCGGCCGCGGCCAACATGTCCAACCGCGTTTTCGCCAGGCTGTCGGAATGGACCATGCTGTCCGATGAAGAGCTGGCCCCGAAGGTGCAGGCGCTGGACGGCAGGCAGCCGGATGCCGGCACGCTGCGGCGGGCGCGGCGGCTGTTCGCCGAGGCGCTGGAAACGCCGGGCGGGCTGAAGATCCAGACCATCCACGCCTTCTGCGAATCCGTGCTGCACCAGTTTCCGCTGGAAGCCAACATCGCTGCACATTTCGAGATGCTCGACCCGCAGATGGAGGCGGCGTTGTTCGCAGCGGCGCGGCGCGACATGATCACGGGTGCGGCGGCCTCCGACAATCCCGAACTCGCCGAGGCCTTCGCCTTCGTGCTGGAGCGCGGCGGCGAGGCCGGGCTGGACGCGCTTTTGGCCGAGATTCTCACCAAGCGCGACGGCCTGCGCCCCTTCATCGACGCGGTCGGCGTCGATGAAACGCCATTTGCCGCTTTGTTTCAGGAATTCGGCTTTTCGCCCGGCGAGACCGCGGACACCATCGCTGCCACCGCCTGGCCGGTGCCGGGCTTTGATCCCGGCTTCTTCAGCGCCTTCGTAGCCGCCGCCGAGCAGACGGATGCCGGCAATGTGCTGAAATGCATTTTGCCCAGCGGCGTTCCGGCCTTTCGCGAGACCGACCCGCTCAAACGGCTGGAGGGCCTGGCCGCGGCATTCCTCAAATCCGAAGGTGAGGCCTATTCGCCGGGCTGGCTGTTCAAGAAGGCGCTTCTGGCCCGCATGCCGGACCTGCCGGAGCGCTATCTGGAGGCAGCTGAAGCAATCCGCACGGCCTCGGACCGACTGGCGCTGTTCCGTATGCTGGAGGCCTCGCGCGCGGCCCTGACGCTTGCCGACTGGCTGATCGCGCGTTACGAACGGCTTAAGACAGGGCGCGGTTTCCTCGATTTCAACGACCTCATCACCCGCACGGTCAACCTCCTTGCACGGCCCGATGCCGGCCCCTGGGTGCAGTACAAGCTCGACAAGGGGATCGACCACATCCTGCTCGACGAGGCGCAGGACACCAGCCCCGACCAATGGAATGTGGTGCGGTTGATCGCGGAAGAGTTCTTCGTCGGCGCGGGCGCGCGCGAAAACGTGCTGCGCACCATTTTTGCCGTGGGCGACGAAAAGCAGTCGATCTATTCGTTCCAGGGCGCGGCACCCGAATCCTTCGACCAGAGCCGCATGGCCTTCTCGCAGCGCGTGAAGCAGGCCGAGCGCAGTTTCGAAGACGTCGAACTGACCTGGTCGTTCCGCTCGACCAACGATGTGCTGACGGCGGTCGACCGTGTGTTCGAGCAGCCGGAAGTCCGTCGCGGCGTCAGCCGTTCGCCGCATCCTCCCATCCATCGCGCTGTGCGAGCCGGCGACCCCGGTTATGTCGAGGTCTGGCCCTCCGTCGGCGAGGACAAGGCCGAAGAGCCCGACGATTGGAGCAAGCCGATCGACCATGTGCACGGGCCTGCCGTGCGGGTGGCCGAGCATGTCGCCGCCACTGTGCAGCGCTGGCTTGCCGAGGGTGATATGATCGAAGGTCAGAACCGGCGTCTGCAGGCCGGCGACGTCATGGTGCTGGTGCGCAAGCGCGACCGCTTCGTGCATGCGCTGTCGCGCGAACTCAAGCGCCGCGACATTCCGGTTTCGGGAGCCGACCGGCTCAGCCTGCCCGGTCATATAGCCGTCAAGGACTTGATCGCGCTCGGCCGCTTCCTGCTGCAGCCGGAGGACGACCTGTCGCTCGCCGCCCTTCTGCGCAGCCCTGTCTTCGACCTGTCCGAGGACGCGCTTTATGCGCTTTCCTACGGCCGGCCGGCGGGGCGCTCGCTGATTCAGTCGATGCGGCGGCAGGCAGGTTCGGATGCGCGGATCGGGGCAGTTGTTGAGCAGTTGGAAGACTGGGCCAACCAGGCGGCGTTCCGGCCGGTCTTCGAGTTCTATTCCAGCGTTCTGGCCGGCGGCCCGGACCGGCCCGGCGTGCGCAGGAAAATGATCGCGCGGCTCGGCCAGGAAGCCGGCGATATCCTCGACGAGTTCCTGTCCTTCTGCCTGGCCGAGGAGCGCACCGGCCTGCCCGGCCTGGAGGCGTTTTTGTCGACGCTGGAAAGTGCCGGCCCCGAGATCAAGCGCGAGATGGACCAGACGCGCAACGAGGTGCGCATTATGACCGTGCACGCCGCCAAGGGGCTCGAGGCGCCGGTGGTGTTTCTGGTCGACAGCGGCTCGGAGCCGTTCAGCACACAGCATCTGCCACGGCTGATGGCCTTTAAGCCGGAGCACGGCCATTGGCGCGGCAAGGGCTATCTGTGGCGCGCCGGCAGCGATGTCGCCAACAGCTTTTCTCGCGGCGCGGAGGCGGTGGCGAAGGACCTGGCCGACGACGAGTACCGCCGCCTGCTCTATGTCGGCATGACGCGCGCCGAGGACCGGCTGATCGTCTGCGGCTACCACGGCAAGCGCGACCCCAAGCCGACGACATGGCACTCGGTGGTGATGCGCGCCATCGCCGCGTCCGCCGAAACAGAGACGCGGCCACACCCCGCCAAGCCGGACGTGACCGTGCATCGCTTCCGTGTCACCGAACAGCGCATTGTTGCCGCGCAGGAAGCCGATGAGCCCCAAGCGCGTGACGCCGCCCCCGTCGTCATACCAGCCGAACTGCTTCAAGCTCCGCCGCCCTATGAGGAACTGCCGCGCCCGCTGTCGCCGTCAGGCGCTTCGGTGCTGATCGAGGAGACGGCGCAGCCGACCGTGTCGGGCAAGTCGCCTGTGCTGGATGGTTCCGCGCCCGGCTTTGCCATTGCGCGCGGCTCGGCCTTGCACAAGATGCTGCAGGTCCTGCCGACAATGCCGCTGGAGGCGCGCGAGGACGCAGCCGGACGCTATCTGGCGCGGGTAGGCGCCGACTGGCCGGAGGTTGAGCGTGAAGCTGCTTCAGCTTCGGTACTGGGCGTGCTGGACGACGACGCGTTCGCGCCCATCTTCGCGCCCGGTTCGCGCGCCGAAGTCGCTGTCATGGGCATGATCGATGTGCGTGGCAAACCACGGACCGTGTCGGGCAAGATCGACCGGCTTGCGGTGACAGACGATGAAGTCCTGATCGTCGACTACAAGACCAACCGGCCGCCGCCGGCAGCGCTGACCGAAGTGCCGCAAGCCTATATTGTGCAGCTTGCGCTGTATCGCGCACTGCTCCAGCCGCTCTATCCCGGAAAACCCATTTCGGCTGCACTTCTGTTCACCGAGGCGCCGCGTCTGATCCGCGTGCCTGCGCAGGAGTTGGATGCCGCGCTTGCCCGGGTAACCGATGCGTGACAAAACTGGCGCTTGAACTGGGGCGGCTTTGGCACCAGATATGGATGCGACACCGAATCCCGCTCATCTGAAAGGCATTTTCCCATGGCCACCGTCAAGATCGACAAGAACAATTTCCAGACCGACGTGCTCGATGCAAAAGAGCCTGTGGTCGTCGATTTCTGGGCGGAATGGTGCGGCCCCTGCAAGATGATCGCCCCTGCCTTGGAAGAAATTTCCGGCGAACTCGCCGGCAAGGTGAAGATCACCAAAGTCAATATCGACGAAAATCCCGAGATCGCCGCTCAGTTTGGCGTGCGCTCGATTCCCACGCTGATGATCTTCAAGGGCGGTGAAGTGGCCGACATCAAGGTCGGCGCGCTGCCCAAGACGGCTCTGTCGCACTGGATCAACGGCAACGTCGCCTGATCCAGGCGTCACGGACGACCGACGAGCCCGGCCTCGCGCCGGGCTTTTTGTTGGTCAGACCGGTGGAGTGCCGTTCTCGGCCAAGACTTCGCCGACGAGATAGAGCGAGCCGCCGATCAGAATGCGCGGCGGGGTTTCTTCCTCGCCCCAGCTATCGCGCAGAAGCATCAGGGCATTGGCCACCGAACTGATCGGCTCGGCCGAAAGACTAGCCTGCGCGGCCCGCACGGCAAGCTCTGCATTGGGCACGCCGGCGTCGCTCATGTGGACGGGCACGGTGTAGACATGCCGTGCCATGCCTTCGAAGGCGCGGAAATAGCCGGTCTGGTCCTTGGTGCTGATCATGCCGGCGATCAGGAACAGCGGCCGAGCGAATTTTTCTTCGCGCTCGGCCAAGGCTTCGGCCACCACAACGCCGGCGCCAGGATTGTGGCCGCCGTCGATCCAGATCTCGGCGCCTTTCGGCGCGAGCTCAGTGAGCTTGCCTTGCGGCAGCTTCTGCATCCGACCCGGCCATTCGACATGCGTCATCGCATGGTCGGCGGCGCGCTGGCCGATCTCGAAACCGGCGGCCCGCACGGCGGCGATGGCAGCGGCCGCATTGGCAAGTTGGTGGCGTCCTGCAAGCCGAGGCGGCGAGATGTCGAGCAGGCCGGTCTCGTCCTGATAGATCATGCGGCCGTTTTCCTCATAGGCGAGGAAGTCCTGCCCGTAGACTGCCACCGGGCAGCCAAGCCGCTCGGCCGTGTCGATCAGGACCTGCTGGGCTGCCTCGGTCTCCTGCGCGCCGATCACCACCGGGCAGCCGCGTTTGACGATGCCGGCTTTCTCCGCCGCGATCAACTCGACGCGGTCGCCGAGATAGGCTTCATGGTCCAACGACACCGGCATGATGAGCGAAACGGCGGGGCTCTTTACGACATTGGTGGCGTCGAAACGGCCGCCAAGCCCGACTTCGATGACGGCGGCATCGGCGGGGTGTTCGGCAAACAGCAGAAAGCCGACGGCTGTGAGAATTTCGAAGACGGTAATGGTCTCGCCGGCATTGGCATCGGCGACGCGGCGGATAGCGTCGGCCAGAACGCCGTCCTCGACAAGCCTGCCGCCGCCCTTGGCGCCCAGGCGGTAGCGTTCGTGCCAGTTGACCAGATGCGGCGAGGTGTGGACGTGGACGCGATAGCCTTCCGCCTCCAGAAGCGCGCGCGAAAACGCGGCCGCGGACCCCTTGCCGTTGGTGCCGGCGATATGGATCACCGGCGGTAGTTTGTCCTGCGGGTTACCCAACCGTTCGAGCAGGCGCGACACGCGGTCGAGCGACAGGTCGAATCCCTTCGGATGCAGCGCCATCAGGCGCTCGATTTCGAGGTCCGCGGCGAGCACGGTCATTGAGCAACTTTCCGGATCGGCTTTTCTATCCCCTCACCGTGCTGACGCACCCACTTCGCTCGGCCACCCTCTCCCCGAGGGGAGAGGAAAGCGACGAACGCCGGCTCCAGTCCCTTCTTCCCAGCAGGGGTCCGAAAGACGGGTCGAGACCAGCGGCTCGACCCCGGGCGGTGGCCCGAAGGGCCGGATGAGGGGGCTTTGAGAGTCGTAAGCACGTTAACCAGCTGTGGGAGTTACGCCTGAGGGCGCATTTCGGGAGTGGTGGCCGGTATGGGCAGAGCAACGTCCATCGTTGCCACCGCCTCTTCAACGGGGACCTTGAGCAAAATCTTCAACAGTCGCGCGATGGTCGCCTTCAGATCAAGCCGGGAAACGACCATGTCTACCATGCCGTGTTCCATCAGATATTCGGAGCGCTGGAAACCTTCCGGCAGCTTCTCGCGGATCGTCTGTTCGATCACGCGCGGTCCGGCGAAACCGATCAGAGCGCCGGGCTCGGCGATGTGGACATCGCCCAGCATTGCGTAGGAGGCCGTGACCCCGCCGGTGGTCGGGTTGGTCAGCACGACGATATAGGGCAGGCCGGCTTCCTTCAGACGGTCGACGCCAACGGTAGTGCGCGGCAGCTGCATCAGCGACAGAATGCCCTCCTGCATGCGCGCACCGCCCGAGGCGGCGAACAGGATAAGCGGCCGCTTCTTTTCGATGGCGACCTCGAAGGCGCGAACGATGGCTTCGCCCGCCGCCATGCCGAGCGAACCGCCCATGAACGCGAAGTCCTGCACGGTTGCGACTACCGGCAGGCCTTCAATGGTGCCGACACCGGAAAGCACGGCATCGTCCATCGCGGTCTTGGTGCGCGCATCCTTGATGCGGTCGGCATAGCGCTTCTCGTCACGGAATTTCAGCGGGTCGGCGACGACCTTGGGGTTTTCGATGCTGTCGTAGCGGCCGTCATCGAAGAAAAAGCGGAGCCGTTCCCTGGCCGAGATCTTCATATGGTGGCCGGAGGCGGGGATTACGAACTGGTTCTGCTCCAGATCCTTGTGGAACACCATCTCGCCGCTCTCGGGATCCTTGATCCAGAGGTTTTCCGGCATTTCGCGCCGGCCAAGCATGGAGTTGAGCTTGGGGCGGACGTAATTGGTGATCCAGTTCATGGCTTCGATCCCTCTTCTGGCTGGGATGTGGGGGATTTATTGGGCAGGAGCAAGGCGCGCGGTTCGCACCCCTTGCGCCAAACCGGTCACGAGCGTGGCGACCGCATCGGCGGGGTTGGCCGTCATCTTGCCCTGCGGGCCAATGACATTCGCAATCGCGTTGACGATGGCCGTGCCGACCACCACGCCGTCGGCATAGGCACCGATGGAGCGGGCCTGCTCGGCCGTCTTGACGCCGAAGCCGACGCAGACCGGCAGGTCGGTATGGCTCTTGATTCGCCGGACGGCGGCATCGACCTTGGTGGTGTCGGCGAGCGCGGAGCCGGTGATGCCGGTCATCGAGACGTAGTAGACGAAGCCGGACGTGTTTTCGAGCACCTTGGGCAGGCGCTGGTCGTCGGTCGTTGGCGTGGCCAGGCGGATGAAGTTGATGCCTGATTTGACGGCGGGAATGCAGAGTTCCTCGTCCATCTCGGGTGGCAGGTCGACCACGATCAGCCCGTCGATGCCAGACGCCTTTGCATCCGCAAGGAAACGGTCGACGCCGTAGATGTAGATCGGGTTGTAATAGCCCATCATGACGATCGGGGTATCGTTGTCATGGACACGGAAATCCTGCGCCATCTTCAGCGTCTTGGCGAGCGTCTGGCCGTTTTTCAGCGCGCGCAGACCGGCCGCCTGGATCGCCGGACCATCGGCCATCGGGTCGGAAAACGGCATGCCGAGTTCGATGACGTCGCTGCCGGCCCTGGGGAGCGCCTTCATGATCTCGAGCGACGTGTCATAGTCGGGGTCGCCGCCCATGAAATAGGTGATCAGCGCCGGCCGTCCCTCGGCCTTCAGCTTCGCCATGCGGCGGTCGATGCGGGTGGTCATTGTCAATCCAGTCCTTCGTCCGGAGCGGTCAGTCTTTCCGGGTTAGCGCGACCGTCCCAGACGCGCAATATCTCTATCTGCTCGCCCGCGATACGGTAAATGAGCGAAAACGGTGTCTTCGGGATCGAAAACTCCCTTTGCTCCGCATCTTCGACGACGTGTCCTATCTGCGGGTTGTCGGATATGAGCTCCAGCGCGCGACGCATTCGAACTCGGGCTTTGCCGCGACCCTCCGGAAAGACGGAACGGTAATAGCGAGAAAACCATCGGACGCTTTCGTCCGATGACGGAAGGAATATAACCTTCATCAACGCGGCGGCAGGTATATATCGGGTTCGGGAGGGGGTGCGTCGGGATCGTCATCCAGGCGGTCAAGCCAGGCCTCCATCGCCTCGCTGGATATGAACACGCCGTTGTCCGCTTCCTTGACCGCTGCGGCGATGACATCACGCTTGTGGGCCTGCAGGTCTAAAAAGATTTCAATGGCGCGTTCCGCGATCTCTGACTCCGAAATTTTCAGCAGGCGCGCTTCACGTTCCAGATCATCTTTCAGCTTGGACTTCACGTTCAACGACAGCGGCACCGCCCCCATGTCAATCTCCTGTAGACCTCGCTCAGTTTAACACGGCGTGTGGCGCGCTCAAACTCAGATCTCCATACCCATCATCTTGGCAACCGTATGCACGTCCTTGTCGCCGCGGCCGGAGAGGTTGACGATCATGATCTGGTCCTTGCCCATGGTCGGTGCGACCTTGATGGCATGGGCGATGGCATGGGCGGATTCCAATGCCGGGATGATGCCCTCGACCTTGGTGGTCAGCTGGAACGCATCCAGCGCCTCGTCGTCGAGGATCGGCACATAGTCGACGCGTCCGCTATCGCGCAGCCAGCTATGCTCGGGGCCGACGCCGGGATAGTCGAGCCCTGCCGAGATCGAATGCCCGTCCATGATCTGGCCGTCCGCGTTCTGCAGCAGATAGGTGCGGTTGCCGTGCAGCACGCCTGGCTTGCCGGCGCTCATCGAGGCGCAATGCTCGATGCCGTCGAGGCCGTGACCGCCTGCCTCAATGCCGACAATCTTGACGTCGGTGTCGTCGAGGAAAGGATGGAACAGGCCGATGGCGTTCGAACCGCCGCCGACTGCCGCGACGATGACGTCGGGCAAGCGGCCTTCCTGTTCGAGGATCTGCTCGCGCGCTTCAATGCCGATCACCGACTGGAATTCGCGCACCAGCTCCGGATAAGGATGCGGACCGGCGGCGGTGCCGATCAGGTAATAGGTGTCCTCGACATTGGTCACCCAGTCGCGCAGCGCCTCGTTCATGGCGTCTTTCAGTGTGCCGTGGCCGGAACTGACGGGGGTGACTTCCGCGCCCAACAGCTTCATGCGGAACACGTTCGGCTTCTGCCGCTCGACGTCGGTCGCGCCCATATAGACGAAGCAGGGAAAGCCGAAGCGGGCGGCCACGGTGGCGGAAGCCACGCCATGCTGGCCCGCGCCGGTCTCGGCGATGATGCGCTTCTTGCCCATCCGCTTGGCGAGCAGGATCTGGCCGAGGCAGTTGTTGATCTTGTGGCTGCCGGTATGGTTCAGGTCTTCGCGCTTGAAATAGATTTTGGCCCCACCGAGATGCCTGGTCAGGCCCTCGGCGAAATAGAGCTTGGAGGGACGCCCGGCATAATGCGTCGACAGGTTCTGCAATTCTGCCTTGAAGGCCGGGTCGTTCTTGGCCTCGTCCCAGTGCTTCTGCAGGTCGAGGATCAGCGGCATAAGGGTCTCGGCGACGAAACGCCCGCCGAAGATGCCGAACATGCCCTGCTCGTCGGGTCCGGTGCGGAAGGAATTGGGCGCTAACGGCTTGTTCACGGCCGATCTCCATCACTGTCGCGAGCAAGCCGTTGCGCGGGCTTCGGATTGCTCAGGGGCCTTGGACCCTGGTCAGGCGGCGCGGTTTTCACGCACAGCTGCCACGGCCCGGAAGAATTGGTCTATCAGCGCCACGTCCTTGACGCCCGGAGCGCTTTCCACGCCCGAGGAAATGTCGATGCCCGGCGCGTGGGTCAGGCTAAGGGCGTCGCCGATATTGGCGGCGTTCAACCCACCCGAAAGCATGTAATCGATATTTCCGTCAAGGGCCGCAAGTAGCCGCCAGTCGAAGGATACGCCGTTGCCGCCCGGAAGTTCCGAACCTTTCGGCGGCTTGGCGTCGAACAGGAAGCGGTCGGCAATCCCCTTATACGGTTTGATGCCATCCAGATCGGCCGCGTCGCGTATGGAAAACGCCTTCATCACGGGCAGGCCGTAGCGCGCCTTCACCTCGGCGACACGCTCAGGCGTTTCCTTGCCGTGCAGTTGCAGCATGTCCGGCCGCATGGCTTCCACAATGGCGTCGAGCTCGGCATTGTCGGTGTCGACCGTGACCGCCACCGCCTGTGCTCGGCCTTGCGCGAGCTTGCGCAACCGTCCAGCCTCCTGCACTTCCAAATGCCGCGGGCTCTTGGGAAAGAAGATGAAACCGACATGGCTCGCACCGCCGTCAAGCGCGGCTTGCAGCGCTGCTTCGGTCTTCAGCCCACAGATTTTGATGTCGAGTGCCATGGTCTGCGCAGTGCCACGAA
Source organism: Tianweitania sp. UT-5YL-CI-8 (assembly GCF_030010215.1). GTDB lineage: Bacteria > Pseudomonadota > Alphaproteobacteria > Rhizobiales > Rhizobiaceae > Oryzicola. The sequence goes on along the minus strand of NZ_JASCRR010000007.1, from coordinate 133,676 downwards.
ATTGCAGCCAAGTCGAGGCGGCACACGGACGCCCTTGCCAAATCTGCCGGACGCCCAACACTCTCGACAATCCCACTGTCTGGCGTTAAGGCGGCCACGACATCCACCGTTCTCGAAAGGCTTGCCCGTGACCAACAGGACCCTCATCGCGCCTTCGGTTCTCGCCTCCGATTTTTCGAAGCTCGGCGACGAGGTCGCGGCCATCGACGCCGCCGGCGCCGACTGGATCCATCTCGACGTCATGGACGGGCATTTCGTCCCCAACATCACCTTCGGTGCGCCAGTCATCAAGGCGATCCGAAACCGCACCAAAAAGGTGTTCGACTGCCACCTGATGATCGCGCCCGCCGATCCCTATCTGGCGGCCTTCGCCGATGCCGGCTGCGACATCCTCACCGTGCATGCCGAAGCCGGACCGCATCTCGACCGCTCGCTGCAGACCATCAAGAACCTCGGCAAGAAAGCCGGCGTCTCGCTCAATCCGGGAACGCCGGAAGGCGTCATCGAATATGTTCTCGACCGGCTCGATCTCGTGCTGGTCATGACGGTCAATCCTGGCTTTGGCGGCCAGGCCTTCATTCCGGCCATGGTCGACAAGGTCAAGCGCATCAAGGCGCTGATCGGCGACCGGCCGATCGACATCGAGATCGACGGTGGCGTGTCGCCCGAGACCGCCCCGCTGGCCGTCGCGGCCGGCGCCAATGTGCTGGTGGCGGGTGCTGCGGTGTTCAAGGGCGGCACGGTCGACGCCTATCGCGGCAACATCGCCGCGATCCGCGACGCCGCAGACGCGGCACACCGCTGATGCGCGGAAGTGGGACCGGGAGATCCCGCTTCCGCGCTTTTCTGCTATCGCCGGTCGTCATGGCGGTTCTCACCGGGGAGGCATTGGCTCACGCGTCCGAGCGGGGCCACGTGCTTCTGCTGCCGACCGGCTATTATATCGTCGGTGCGGTTCTCGCTGTTTTTGCCAGCTTTCTCGTGCTGGCGGTGTTGCCGCCTAAAACCATCGTTTCAGCCTGGTCCAGGCGGCTTTGTTTGGGCGAGATACCCGACCTTCGCGCTGTTACCAGCACGCTGTCCTTCGTCGTCCTGATGGTCTTGGTCGCAGCCGGCATCTGGGGCAGCCGCGATCCGCTGTCCAATCCGCTGCCGCTGGTGGTCTGGACGCTGCTGTGGATCGGGGTGACGCTCATGCAGGGCGCGATGGGCGATTTTTGGTCATGGATCAACCCGTGGTATGGACCGTATCGGGTGGTCATGCGCTGCGTCGGATTTGTCACCCACCGGTGCAGGCGCTCGACGTTGCCCCCCTCTGTCCTGCCGGACATCTCCCCCGCATGGGGGGAGATTGAGCTGTCATCAACGCTTTCGCCAACTGTCCCCGCCGCAAGAGAGGCGGGGCGTGCGCAACTGCTGATCTCCCCCCATGCGGGGGAGATGTCCGGCAGGACAGAGGGGGGCAATATAGGGCAAAAGCGTTCGATCTACGGACGCCTGGCCTACACCCCCGCCCTTCTCGGCTTCCTCGCCTTCGCCTGGTTCGAGCTGATCTATCCCGCGCCGGACGATCCTTTCCGCCTGGCAATCGTCGTCGCGCTCTACTGGGCCGCGAGTTTCGCTGGGATGCTGCTGTTCAGCTACAACCGCTGGAGCCGGCAGGGCGAGTTCCTCACTGCTTTCTTCTCCCTGATCGCGCGGTTTTCGATCCTCGACGGACAGGAAACCGGCGGCCGCATCCGGCTCAGCCTGAACTGGCCCGGCGCCAAGCTGCTCGATGCCGCGCCGCTGCCGCTCAGCGGCACGCTGTTTCTCCTCCTGGCGTTGTCGTCGGTGTCGTTCGACGGGCTGTCGAAGACCTTTTTCTGGCTGGGCTTATTCGGCATCAACCCGCTGGAATATCCTGGCCGCTCTGCCCTTGTCTGGTTGAACAGCTTCGGGCTGCTGGCAACTTTTGCGGTCATGGTTGTGGTCACTCTGTCGGCGGTCGCGCTCGGTGAGCGGCTGGTCGCAAGCCGCCACTGCTTCCGTGGGGCTGCCGGGCTTCTGGTCTGGTCCTTCGTGCCGATCGCGCTGGCCTATCACGCGTCGCACTATGTCGCCTCGCTGCTGGTCAACGGCCAATATGCTTTGGTAGCGGTTTCAGACCCCTTCGCCTTGGGCTGGAACCTGTTCGGCACGGCCAACCATCACGTCGAGGCCGCCATCGTGGCCGGCGCCGGAGGAGCGCGGCTGATCTGGAATGTCCAGGTAGCGGCCATCGTCGGCGGCCATGTTCTGGCGGTGCTGGCCGCGCATGCCTTGGCGCACAGGCTGCATCCGGATCGCGGCGCGGCGATCCGCAGCCAGATTCCGCTGACCGTCCTGATGCTGGCCTACACCGCGCTTGGGCTATGGTTGCTGTCGACGCCGACAGCGGGATGATTGTAACCGATTACAGCGTTTGCACCGCGACAAATGCCTCCCGCTTCCCTTGCGTTAGCCAAACTATTGCCCTAGGTGCGATGCACAAATGCGATGCTGTAAAGCATCGGCATTTGACTTTGGGCCTGTTGGAATGAGGGAAGCATCGTGGCCGAAAACCAGACATCGTCGAAATTTCTTTTGAGTGCGGTAAGCCGCCGCAGCGCGCTGAAAGGCCTTGCCGCGGGCGCCGGCCTGATCGCCGCACCGGGTTTCGTGCGCTACAGCCAGGCGCAGAGCTCAGCCCCCGTCAAGATCGGTTTCCAGGCCCACAAGACCGGCATCGGCGCAGCCTATGGCCGCTGGTACGAGCGCACCACGACCGCGGCCGTCAAGCTGATCAACGAGGCCGGCGGCATCAACGGGCGCCCGGTCGAGATTGTCATCGAGGATGATGGCACCGATCCCAAGCGCGGCGCCGAAGTGGTGGCGAAGTTCGCCTCGCAGCACAAGACCGACGTGGTCTATGGCACGCTGTTCTCGCATGTCGTCACAGGCTCGGCGCCGACCGCCGGCGAGTTGAAAATCCCCTATTACGTCGTCAGCGAAGGCTATCACGTCGCTTCCGGTGCGCTGAACCGCTACGTCTTCCAGCCGGGCATTACCGATGTGCGGTCGCAGGTAACCTCGGTGGCGCCCTGGATTTCCTCGAACCTGGGCAAGAAGGTTACGCTGATCTATCCGGATTATGCGTTCGGCTATGACCATCGCGATTATTTCGGCCCGGCGATCAAGGCGCAGGGCGGCGAGGTCATCGCCCAGATCGCCATTCCGCCGACGGAAAGCTCTTTCACCCGTTACCTGCCGCAGATCCCGGCCGAGACCGAAGTGATCTACCATGTCATGGTCGGGCCTGCCGTGCTGACCTTCGTCAAGGAACTCGGCGAGTTCTACGGTTCGGGTGGACCGCAGCTGTTCGGCTTTATCGATTCGCTCGAAGCGGTCGACATAAAGAGCCCCGGCCTGGAATTCCTCGAGGGCAGCCATTTCTGGGAAGGCATGCCGCGTTACCTGCAGGACAATGCCAGCGATGCCGAGAAGGCCTACCGCACGGCCGTCGGCATCGACGCGAACGGCGCATCGGTTCAGGATGCCAGGGATGTCTCCACCGCCGGCCATATGTTCGGCTGCTGGGAAACGCTCTACGTCATCAAGAAGGCGATGGAAGACGCCAACTATCAAGGCCCCGCCGACCGCGCCAAGCTTGTCGAGGCCACCGAAGCTTTGACCGAATTCAAGGACGGCGCCGAGCATCCGCAGGGCGACAAGGTGTTCAATGGCAAAATGCACCAGGTCTTCGGCCACCAGAATATCTCGAAGGTCGAGGGCGGCAAGCTCAAACGCGTCCACCGCACCTCCATCGCGGACGGGCTTTACGAGAACGACACGGACTACACCGAGCAGGCGCTTTGACCTGACGGGCGGCGAGGGCATATACTGACGGCGTATAGACGCTGTCAGTATATGCGGGAGATTGCGATGTCCAAGGAAGCCGTTTTCACGATGAAGCTTGAGCCCGAACTCCGCGATGCCTTCATGGCGGAGGCAGAAGCGGCGGACAGGCCCGCCTCGCAGATCGTACGCGAGATGATGCGTGAGTTTGTCCGCAAGCAGCAGGAAGAGCGGGACTACGACGCGTTCTACCGCCGCAAGGTGGAAAAAGCGCTGCGCTCCGTGAAGGCTGGACGAGGTCGCGCGGACGATGAGGTACGCGCGGAGTCAGCGCATAGACTTGAAGCCTTACGAGCGGCGAATGGCGGGAAGCTCGTTTGAAGGTCATCTGGACTCCTGAAGCGGAGCAGGATCGATGGAATATCATCGACTACATTGCGGCAGAAGACTTTGCCGCTGCTGAAAAAATTGACCGCCAATTCAATAAGATTGCCACTCAGATTTCTCACTTTCCCTTTGCAGGTCGAGAAGGAGAGATTATTGGCACACGAGAAATGATCCCCCATTCAAGCTATCGCCTCGTTCACCGCGTCGACAATGATGTAGTTTGGATTCTTGCGGTGGTGCACACATCGCGCCAGTGGCCGCCAGAGAATTCCTGACTCATGTCTTTCGGACCCCACCTCCTGCTTGCCGTTCTGGAAGGGCTGGTCACCTCGGCAGTGCTGGCGTTGACCGCGCTTGGGCTGTCGCTGGTGTTCGGCGTCATGCGGGTGGTTAATGTCGCCCATGGCGAGTTTTTCATGTTAGGCGCGGTGCTCGCCTGGGCGATTTCGTCGATGGTGCCCGGCTATCCCTCGCTCGGCTTTCTCATGGCGCTGCTGCTCAGTCCGCTCATTGTCGGAGCCGTTGCGCTTCTGGCAGAGCGTCTGGTGCTGCGCCGGCTCGATTACAATCCCGAAGCTACCATCGTCGCCACTATCGGCATGCTCTACGTCATCCAGCAACTGGCGCTGACCTTCTACGGACCGGAAGCGCGCGCGGTGCCGCCCCCGTTCAATTTTCGCCTGCAACTGCCTTGGTTCGGCTATTCCGGCTACAAGCTGTCGATCATCGCGGCGTCCATCGTGCTGATGCTGGCGACATGGTTCGTACTGACCCGCACCCGCATCGGGCTGGTGATGCGCGCCACGCAATATGACCGCGAGACGGCGCAGGCCTTCGGCATTCCCGTCGACAGGGTCTATGCCGGGGTCTTTGCGCTGGGCGCGATGCTGGCGGCGGTGGCCGCCGTGCTGATCGTGCCGATCCAGCAGGCGCATTATCTGATGGGGCTCGACCCGCTGCTGTTGTCGTTCATCGTCGTCATCATCGGCGGGCTCGGTTCGCTGCGCGGAACCGTTATTGCAGCCCTCATCATCGGCGTGTCCGACGGCGTCATCTCCGTGTTCTTCTCGCCGACGCTGGCCAAGATCATTGCCACCTCGGCGGTGGCGATGGTGCTGGTGTTCCGCCCGCAGGGCCTGTTCGGGACGGCTCCGCGATGAAAAGCGACATGGGTTCCGGCAAAGCGATAGCGTTGCATCTGGTCGTCATCGCTGGCCTGTTCGGGCTCGGCTTTATCCTGCCGGAATACCACCACGGCGTGCTGGCGCGCGTCATGGTGCTGGCGGTCTTTGCCATGGGCTACAATATTTTGTTCGGCTATGCCGGCCTGCTCAGCCTAGGCCATGCCATGTTTTTCGCTGTCGGACTCTATGGCGCCGGCCTGACGATGATCCATCTCGGCTGGGGTGCGCCCGCCGGCTTTGCCGCCGGCGTCGTCGCGGGCGCCGTGTTGGCGCTGGGCGTCGGCGTATTGGCGCTGCGCACCACCGGCGTCGCCTTCATGATCGTCACCATGATGTTCTCGCAGGTTTTCTACCTGCTGACGCTCTATTTCAGCGCCTGGACCCGCGGCGACGAGGGGCTGGTGATCCCGCAGGCACGACGCGGGCTCGACCTCGGCGCGATGCGCCTCGATTTCACCGATCCGATGACCCGCTATATGCTGGCGCTCGGACTGTTCGCCACAGTACTCCTGCTGACGCTCGGCGTCGCGCGGTCGGGCTTCGGGCGCGTGCTGGTCGCTATCCGCGAGAATGAGGAGCGCACCAAGATGCTCGGCTACGACACCTTCGCCAACAAACTGTCCGCCGTCGTGCTATCAGGCACCTTCTGCGCGACGGCGGGGGCGGCCTATGCTCTGCTGTTCGGCTATGTCGGATCCACCTTCGCGTCGGTGCAATATTCGATCTTTCCGCTGCTTTGGGTGCTCCTGGGCGGTGCTGCGACCACGCTGGGGCCGTTTCTCGGTACATTGTTCATGTATTATGTCGTCGACATCGCCAGCGGCTACACATCGGCCTACATGCTGATCGTCGGCCTGCTGCTGATCCTGTTGATCCTCTATTTCCCCAAGGGCGTTCTGGGCACGGTGCGCGAGCGCTGGCTGAGGTGGCTGCCATGACGCCGCTGCTCACCACGCATGGCCTGTCGCGCGATTTCGGCGGGTTGAAGGCGGTCGATACCGTCGATTTCAGTCTGCTGCCCGGTGAAATCCGCGCTATTATCGGCCCGAACGGCGCTGGCAAGACCACCTTCGTCAGCCTCGTCTGTGGCCGCATCCTGCCCTCTGCCGGCCGAATCGTCTTCGACGGTCGCGACATCACCGGCTTGCCGGCGCATAAGCGCGTCCGGCTCGGTATCGCCTATACCTTCCAGATCACCAGCGTGTTTGCCAGGCTGAGCGCCTATGACAATGTCGCGCTGGCATTCCAGCGTGCGCAGTCCGGCCGAAGCGTCCATGCCGGCGTCATGGAAGCGCTCGAGCGCACCGGCCTTGCCGGCCGCGCCAAGGAGACGGCTGGCGCTATGGCCTATGGCCATCAGCGTCTGCTGGAAGTGGCGATGGGACTGGCGCTCAAGCCGCGCCTGCTGATCCTCGACGAGCCGACGCAAGGGCTTTCCGACGGCGAAATCGCCGGTTTCATCGCTTTGGTCCGCGAGATTGCCCGCGACGCCACGGTGCTTTTGATCGAGCACAACATGCATGTCGTGATGGAACTGGCGCAGCGCATCACGGTGATGGAAGCCGGTCGCATCCTGGCGGAGGGAACGCCGCAGGAGATACGCGACAATGTGGCCGTGCAGGAAGCCTATCTCGGCGGTGCGGTGGAGGCAACATCGTGAGCGCGGTTCTCACCCTCTCCGGGCTCGACTGCTTCTATGGCGAGGTGCAGGTGCTGCATGGCCTGTCGCTGGAACTCAACAAGGGCGAGGTGCTGTGCCTGCTCGGGCGCAACGGCGCGGGCAAGACCACGACGCTGAAGGCTGTCATGGGGCTGGTGCCGGCCAAGGCCGGCTCGATCCGGCTCGGCGACCGAGAACTGACGGCGCTAGCGCCGCACGAGGTGCCCAAAGCCGGCGTTGCCTATGTGCCTCAGGGGAGGCGTCTCTTCGCCGAAATGACGGTGGCCGAGAATATCGAGATCGGCCTGATGGCGCGCGGCAAAGGTAAGCCCACGCGCGACCGCGTGCTCGACCTGTTTCCGGTTCTGCGGCAACGGCTCGGCCAGCGCTCCGGCACGCTGTCGGGCGGCGAACAGCAAATGCTCGCCATGGCGCGTGCTTTATGCCTGGGGCCTGAGGTGCTGTTGCTGGACGAGCCGACCGAAGGGCTGATGCCGTCGATGATCGGGCGCATCCGCGAGACCATTTCTAGCCTGCGCGGCGAGGGCGTCTCCACGCTTCTGGTCGAGCAGCGCCTGGAGGCTGTGCTGTCTGTCGCAGACCGCGTCTGTTTCATCGAGAACGGCCGTGCCCGCGAGACCGTCCCCGCCTCGAGCCTGCGCGACAATCCCGCGCTTGTCCGCCGCTATGTCGGGGTGGGCTGAAGGCGGCGGTTTATTACCCCAGGTCAATTCTGTTGCCGAATAGTCGCGGCGCCTCGCGGAAAGTAACCATGTCGAGAATGTGCAATAAGAGGTAATTGACTTGTAGCCGGCATCGCCCTTAACGTTTTGTTAAGAACCGAAATAAAAGGGGTTGGCTGGGACATGTCTACCGCAGCAGGGATGTGGAGTAGGCGCAGATTTGCCGTGTCGCTTTCCGCGATCGCTGCATCGGCGCTGTTTTCCGGAAGCGCGTTCGCGTCCGAGCCGATGACCACGGGCGGACTGACATCTCAGCCGATCGGTCACTACGATTTTTGCAGCACATATACCAACGAGTGCTCCATCCGCAGCCGCGGCATCAAGCCCGCCGCGATGAGCGGCGATCTCTGGCGTAACATCGTGGCTGTCAACGCCACGGTCAACGCCTCGATCAAGCCGATGAACGACATCGACATTTATGGCAAGGACGAGGTCTGGGCCTATCCAGATGCCGGCGTCGGTGATTGCGAGGACTATGTCCTCGAAAAGCGCCGCCAGTTGAGCCAGCAGGGCATTTCCATCGCCAACCTTCTGATCACGGTCGTGCGCAAACCCGACGGCGAGGGCCATGCGGTGTTGACCGTGCGTACCGACAAGGGCGATTTCGTGCTCGACAATCTGACCGATGCGGTCAAGCAGTGGGACGAGACCGGCTATCGTTTCCTCAAGCGGCAGTCGAACGAGAATACCGGCCGCTGGGTCTCGATCCGCGAAGATCAGAACATGCTGGTCGGCTCGGTCAAGTAGCGCGACGGGCAGTTCGTCTGAACTGCCCGGAACAGCCGGATTTTACAGCGTAAAGCTCTCGCCGAGATACAGCCGTCGAACGTCGGGATTGGCGACGACCTCTTCCGCCTTGCCATGCGTCAGCACCTGGCCGGCATGGATGATGTAGGCCCGGTCGATGAGGCCGAGCGTTTCGCGCACATTGTGGTCGGTGATCAACACGCCGATGCCGCGTTGCGTGAGATGCCGAACCAGTTGCTGGATGTCGGCCACCGCGATCGGGTCGATGCCGGCAAAAGGCTCGTCCAACAGCATGTAGTTTGGCTTGCTGGCCAGCGCGCGTGCGATTTCCAACCTGCGCCGCTCACCGCCCGACAGGGAGATGGACGGCGATTTGCGGAGATGGCTGATGTGGAACTCCTCGAGAAGCCCATCAAGCGATTTGTCGCGTTCCTTGCGGCTCTTCTCGACGACCTCGAGGATGGCGCGGATGTTCTGCTCGACCGTCAGGCCGCGAAAGATCGAGGCCTCTTGCGGCAGATAGCCGATGCCGAGCCGCGCGCGGCGATACATCGGCATGCCGGTGACGTCGAAGCCATCGATCTCGATGGTGCCCTGGTCGACAGGCACGAGGCCGGTCACCATGTAGAAACAGGTCGTCTTGCCGGCGCCGTTCGGCCCCAGCAGGCCTACGGCTTCGCCGGCGCGGACGCCCAGCGTCACGCCGCTGACGACCTGGCGACCGCGATAGCTTTTGGTCAGCCCCTTGGCAATCAACGTCCCCTTGAACTTGGACGTGTCGACTTGGATGACGGCGGGTGCAGCCAACGTGTCGCGCGAGCGGCCGAGGCGCGTTTTCGTCGCTTCCTTCATCAGTTGCTGTTCTGCGAGCCCGGCGTGAGCGACATCATCACACGGCCGGGGCCGGGCTGGTTGTCCTTCTTGCAGCCTTCGACTTCGGCAAGCCCGGTGCCCATCTGGACCGTCAGCTTGCAGCCGACGAGCACGTTGGGGCCTTCGGACAGCACGACTTCGTTGCCGGACAGGACGAGCACTTCGCTCTTCATGTCGAAGGTACCGCGGTCGCCGGTCGCCGTCTGGGTTTCCGACTTCACGAACACCTTGTCGTCGATTTCGATGCGCTCGATGTTGGAAGAGCCGGTGGCGGCCGAACCGCCGTCATTGGCGTAGTGGACCGTCATCTTGCCGGCCTTCATCGCCGTCTTGCCCTGAACCACGTTCACGTTTCCGGTGAAAATGGCGATGTTGTCGTTCTGCCGGACCTCGAGCTTGTCGCTTTCGATCTGGATCGGCAGATTTCCCGAGAGTTTCAGCCCGGACATGCGGCTTGCGCCATCAGTCTGGGCGAAAGCCGGCGCGAACCCCGAGAGCGCGGCGCCCGAAAGCACCGCCGAGATGAGCATTAGCCTGATTGGCCGCATTAAAGGTCCCCGTTATCCTGCCGCATGGTCTGATAGCGCTGCGGTTCGATTGTCACCCGCACCTTATTCTCAAACACAAAAACCTTACCGTTCTGCAACACATTCATCGAGTCGGAATTGATCGTCGATCCGTCGAGCTTGATCTGCACCGGTTCCGATGTCGTCATTTCACCCTCGGCCATATTGAGAAAGGCGGACTGGAACAACGCCACGATGCCGTCGGTGGTGGTGAGCGTGATGGCCTGCGAAAGGTTGAGCGTGTTCTTGTCGCGGTCGAACACGCCGCGCTGAGCTTCGACCTTGGCCATGTTGTCCTTGTCGAGCGGCAGCGAGGCGTCGATGCCTTCGAGCTCGACCACGCCCTGGTTGGACGCATCCTGCACCGCGCGCCGCGCGGTCATCGAATAGGGCTGGTTGTCCTTGGTGTAGCCGTCCAGCTTGGGATTGGCCATCACCAGCTTACCATCGGAAAAGGCGGTGTCGTCGGATTTGATCTCGATGGCCGAGGGAGCTGCCATGTAGGACTTGCCCAGAAAAGCCACCGCGATCGCAATCGCCGCCACCGGCAGCGCGAATTTGAGGATACGCACCAGATTCGAATGGCGGCGGGCCTTGTCGAACGCCGCTTCCCGCGACGATGCGGGCGCGATGCCGGTCCCGCTGCTAGCCACGGCACCTCCTGCCACTTCGATGGGGCGACCCGTCATCGATGCCTTTCCTGTCCTCGTGTGAAGGGGAAGTCATGATCCCCACGCAATCAAATCGATCTAAGAAGGGTGAAAGTCGCAAAAATAAGGCTAGAGCGACCGAGAACGCAATTTGGCCCTGGGTCAACAAACATTAAAGAATCTTTTCCGCTGAGATCAAGCATCAACCTTGGTCGCATAGGGTTACTTTTCGATGAAGCTAAGGTTTTTGCTGTGGCGTCGGACCCTCCTAGAGGCGCCGAAAGCAGTGGCCCTGCGCTGCGACTTGTTCTAAAACCCCCATTCGAAAAACGCGCGAAGGAGAAGGCGCAGCTATGGCCTCAACCGCCGACGACCTGATCGACCGCCGCCGTTTGCGGCGCAAAGTCACCTTTTGGCGCGCTGCGGCAGTGGTTGTGGCCGGTGTCGGCATCGTCGCTGCCGTAGGCTTCCTGTCGCGCGGCAGCTTCGGCCAAGCCACGCCGCACATTGCCAAGGTGAAGATCGAGGGTACGATCACCGAGGACGAGGATCTCTTGGCCCGCCTGGAGGACATGCGCGAATCCGCCGCAGTCAAAGGCGTCATCCTGTCCATCGATTCGCCGGGTGGAACCACCGCCGGCGGTGAAGCGATCTTCGAAGCCGTGCGAAAGCTCGCTGCCGAAAAGCCTGTGGTTGCGCAGGTCGGCACGCTCGCTGCGTCAGCGGGCTACATGATCGCCAGTGCTTCCGACCATATCGTTGCGCGGCAGTCCTCCATCGTCGGCTCCATCGGCGTGCTGGTGCAGTTCCCCAACTTCACCGGCCTGATGGAAAAGCTTGGGATTACGCTGGAAGAGATCAAGTCGTCGCCGCTAAAGGCCGAGCCTTCGCCCTTCAATCCGACCACCGAGCCGGAACGCGAAATGGTGCGCAAACTGATTCTGGACAGTTACGACTGGTTCGTCGGCCTTGTGGTCGAACGTCGGGCGCTGTCGCGCGCCGAGGTCGAGGTGCTGGCCGACGGGTCGATCTTCTCGGGACGCCAGGCGCTCGCCAACAAGCTGATCGACGAACTCGGCGGCGAGGACGAAGCGGTGGCGTGGCTCGGCACCAAAGGCGTGGACGCCGAACTGGAGGTGGTCGAGTGGAAGCCGAAGGACAGCGGCAGCTTCTTTTTGCCGAGTTCCGCGGCCCAGCTTTTCGGGTTTCAGGACAGCACGGTGGATCTGATCAAGAAGCTCGGCGGCGAACGCTTGTTCCTTGACGGCCTGCTGTCGGTCTGGCAACCTGAAAAGACCATGCTCGGCGACTGAAAATCCAATAAAATCATCCGCATGTTCTTCTTAATGTCTCATCGGCGGGATTGCGCTCATGATAAAATCTGAACTCGTGCAAATCATCGCGACGCGCAACCCGCATCTGTTCCTGCGCGATGTCGAGAACATCGTGAATGCTGTGTTCGACGAGATCACCGATGCGCTCGCCGACGGCAATCGGGTCGAGTTGCGCGGCTTCGGCGCGTTTTCGGTGAAGAATCGCCCCGCCCGCACCGGCCGCAACCCTCGCACGGGGGAATCGGTCGAGGTCGAGGAGAAGTGGGTCCCCTTCTTCAAGACCGGCAAGGAACTGCGCGAACGTCTGAACGTGGACGAATAGGACCGCCGGTCGCCCGGCATTGCCGGCGCGCCGCGGCTGAAAAGGTAGAATGCTGAACCGCCTCACCCTCATCATCGTTTTCCTGCCGCTGGCGATTATCCTGATCGCGCTGGCGGTGGCAAACCGCGCCTCCGTGGCTTTCACGCTGGATCCGTTCAACCCCGGCAACCCGGCGCTGACCCTGACGCTTCCGCTGTTCGTGCTGCTGTTTCTGGCGGTCGGGCTTGGCATGATCGTCGGCAGTGTCGCAACCTGGTTGCGGCAAGGGCGCTATCGCAAGCTGGCCCGTCAGCGCGGCATCGAAGCTGAAGGGTTGCGCCAGGCTGTCACGACCCAGCCCCCCACCCAACAGCCGGGCACCGCGATCAGCCGGCTCTGATCCCTAAGAAACAGAAGCGAGGCGACCATGCTGACCCTATCCGCGGCACAGGTGGACGGCGCGCTGAGCTTCCCTGGTCTGGTCGATGCGCTGGAAACAGCCTTTCGCGAGGGTGCCGTACAGCCGGTTCGCCACCATCACGGCGTCGAGCGGGCGCAAGGCGCCGAGTCGACGCTGCTGCTGATGCCGGCCTGGACCGATTTCAAGGCGCAGACCGCGTCGGCCGAAGGCTTCATCGGGGTCAAGATCGTCACCGTCTCGCCCGACAACAACGCCATCGGCAAGCCGGCCGTGGTCGGCGTCTATCTGCTGTTGAACGGCATCACCGGCGAGCCGCTGGCGCTGATCGACGGCCCCCGCCTGACGCAATGGCGAACGGCCTGCGCCTCGGCGCTCGCCGCCCGCTACCTTGCCCGCAAGGACGCCTCGAAGCTTTTGATGATCGGCGCCGGTGCCCAGGCGTCCTTCCTCATACGGGCGCATGCTGCGGTGCGGCCGATCCAGCAGGTCCGAATCTGGAACCGTACCCATGCCAATGCGGAGAAACTGGCCGGGGAACTGCGCGCCGAAGGTTTCTCCGCCGAGGCGACGCAAGACCTCGACAGCGCTCTCGGTTGGGCCGACATCGTCTCGGCAGCGACGATTTCAGATACGCCCCTGGTGCGCGGCGACCTGCTCAAACCGGGCGCGCATGTCGATCTCGTCGGCGGTTTCACGCCGCTTCTGCGCGAGGCGGACGACGCCACGATCGCCCGCGCCCGCATCTTCGTCGACACCCATGCCGGCGCCACCAAGGAAGCCGGCGACATCGTCCAGCCCATCGAAGCCGGAATCATTCAAAAGGGCGATGTACTGGCCGATCTGCACGAACTGACGCGCGGGCAGAAACAGGGGCGCGAAAGCGACGCGGAAGTCACCCTGTTCAAGTCCGTCGGTGCGGCACTCGAGGATCTGGCAGCGGGCATTGCGGTCTACAAGGTGCTGGCCGCTACCTCCTGAAGTTTCGCGCCCATCGCTTCGGCGATGAGCGTGAAATCATGATCGGACAGTGGGATGAGGCCGAAACGCAGCTGATAACCCCAGTTGGGATTACCGGCCGTCAGGTCGAGCCGGTCGAGCAGCGGGCGAATCGATGCCTCCTCGGCCTCGATCCACGCGACGTCGCGGCGGAACGGCGTGAAGCCGCTGGCCATGACGCCCTGATAGGGCTCGCCGGGGCGGACGTAGCCTATCGCCGTCAGCGCCGACAGGCCGTCCTTCTGGCGATAGACCGTCGAAGGCGAATAATACACCACGCCGTCGCCCGGCTTGATCCTGGCCAGCGGTCCGCGCTTGCCGTGGTTAACCTGCATGAACCCCGCCTCGCGGCCGATCCGTACATGATCGGCTGAGGCGACCGCGAGCCAGTGACTGGACATCCCTGTCAAACCGGATTCTCGGCGACGCAATAAACGCGCAGGCGGTGTCCGTCTGGGTCGAGCGCGGTGAAGGTATAGCCGAAATCCATGTCGGTCGGCGTCTGGACAATGGTTCGGCCTTTTCCGGCCCAGTCGGCATGGGCTTTGTCGACCGCTTCGTTGTTTTCCAGGGCGAAGACCAGTTCGGCATTGCTGCCGGTGTCAGTTGCCTTGGGTTCAACCTCGGGACGCAGCCAAAGGCCGAGCTTGAAGCCGTTGTCGAGCACGAACATCGCGAAGCCGGGCGAGGATTCGACGGGCTCGCGGCCGACGATCTCCTGGTAGAAGGCAGCGCTTTTCTGCGGGTCGTCGACATAGAGGATGATGAAGTTTGGGGTCGGCATGGTCTGCTCCTGTGTTCGACTGCAGGCAGCTTAAAGCCGGCCACTGTCAGATTCTGGCAGCAGCGGTCACATCATCTCGTCTAGATCCTGGGCGAGCCGCCATTCCGCCAGGAGGATGCGGCGGCGGCGCGGCAGTCTTTCGCCCGTCGGTGTCGCCGATGACACGCGGTCGAAACGGAAATGCCGAAAATCGCGCCGCGTCTCGCACCATGCCGCCAGGATTTCCGTGTCGTTGAAAAAGGCAATCGCCACCGGCCATACCGTTCGATCGCTGACCTTGCCCTTGGCATCGGTATAGGCGATGCGCAGCTTTTCCTCGGAGCGGATGACGCCTCGGATCAAGGTCAGCATATCGCGCGCGCCGGAGCCGCCGGGTCCTGCGAGCAGGCTCGACCCTTGCACGATATCCGCCATGCCTTCGGGCAGCACGGCCTCGATCTTCGCCAGCGCGTTTTCGGCCGCGTCCAGCATCTCGTCGTCGCCGCGCTTCGACACAAAGCGTAGGCCGAGCAATATAGCGTCGATCTCGTCCTCGGAAAACATCAGCGGCGGAAGCGTGAAGCCGGGCCGCAGCACGTAACCAAGGCCCGCTTCGCCGTCGATGGGTGCGCCTTGCGCTTGCAAGGTGGCAATGTCGCGATACAGCGTCCGGATGCTGACGCCGAGTTCCTCAGCCAGGACATGTCCGCTGACCGGGCGGCGATGGCGTCGCAAAATCTGCAGGAGATCGAACAGGCGGGCTGAGCGGGACATGGAGCGCGATGGATTCCGGTTTGCCTGCTTTTCGACCCGATCGTGCCTCCATGCAAGCCGCGCATCGAAGTTGCCTCAACCGCGCTCCGGTTGCGATGGGCAAGAGCCTGTGTCAAAAGCGGCGACGAGACGGAGCAGAGTTTCTTGAAGCATCCACGCGACAAAAAACCGGACAGGAAAGGCCAGGCGCCGTATCGCGCAGCCGCCGCCTCATCGCGTCCGCCGCGCGATGCCAAGCCGCAGCGGCCGGAGCCTGCCCGCCAAGCCGAGACGCGCGAGCCCCCTTCGCCGCCGCGCAAGCTGGTGCGCCGGGAGGGCGATCTGCCGGCGGAGCGCTTGCCGGTGATCCTCGAAGTCCCTCCAACGGCCGACTACGCGCTGCTCGACAGCGGCGACGGCCAGAAGCTCGAACAATACGGTCCCTATCGCATCGTCCGTCCGGAAGGGCAGGCGATCTGGCGTCCGGCCTTGCCGGTCAGGGATTGGCAGAATGCCGATGCTGTTTTCACCGGCGATACCGACGAGGAAGGTCTCGGCCGCTGGCGCTTTCCAAGCGCGCCCTTGGGCGAGACCTGGCCGATGAAGCATGACGGCATCGACTATTGGGGCCGGTTCACCTCGTTTCGCCATGTCGGCGTGTTTCCCGAGCAGGCGACCCATTGGGACCACATGGCGCGCCTCATCGTGGAAGCCAAACGCCCGGTCAAGGTGCTCAACCTCTTCGGCTATACCGGCCTTGCCTCGCTGGTCGCGGCACGTGCCGGCGCCGAGGTCACCCATGTCGACGCTTCCAAGAAGGCGATCGGCTGGGCGCGCGAAAACCAAGAACTGGCTGGTCTCGCTGGCAAGCCGATCCGCTGGATCTGCGAGGATGCCATGAAGTTCGCCGAGCGCGAGGAACGCCGTAGCAGCCATTACGACATCATCCTGTTCGATCCGCCCGCCTATGGCCGCGGTCCCAAGGGGGAGGTCTGGCAACTGTTCGAGCATCTGCCCGCTTTGACCGACATCTGCCGTTCGATCCTGACGCCCAAGCCGCTGGCGGTGGTGCTGACCGCTTACTCGATCCGTGCCTCGTTCTTCGCCATTCACGCCTTGATGCGCGACAGCTTCGCTGGCATGGGCGGAACCATCGAGTCGGGCGAACTGGTCATCCGCGAAAAGTCGGCGGGCCGGGCGCTGTCGACCTCTCTCTTCTCCCGCTGGGTGGCGCAATGAGCGAATTCGACAGGCAAAGAGGCGCCCCCGGCCGCGTCAAGGAAGTCACCAGCCTTGCCAATCCGCTGGTCAAGGACATCAAGGCACTGGCGCTGAAGAAATTCCGCGACCAGCAGAACGCTTTCATGGCCGAAGGCCTGAAACTGGTTATCGACGCGCTCGACCTGGGCTGGACGATCAGGACGCTGATCTTCGCCAAATCCGCGCTCGGCAATCCCGCAGTCGAGAAGATCGCCGCGCGCACGGTGGCAAGCGGCGGCGACGTGCTGGAAGTGTCTGAAAAAGTGCTTGCCGCCATCACCCGCCGCGACAATCCGCAGATGGTGGTCGGCGTCTTCACCCAGCGTCACGTCGCGTTGAAGGACATCCGCCCGGCTGCGGGCGATGTCTGGGTGGCGCTCGATCGGGTTCGCGACCCCGGCAATCTCGGCACCGTCATCCGCACTGTCGATGCCGTCGGCGCCAAGGGTATCATCCTCGTCGGCGAAACCACGGATGCGTTTTCGCTGGAAACCGTGCGCGCGACCATGGGCTCGATCTTCGCCGTGCCGGTCGCGAAAGCCACCGTCGAGGCATTTCTGGCTTGGCGCAAGGGGTTTCCCGGTCTCGTCGCCGGCACACACTTGAAGGGGGCCGTCGATTATCGCTCGGTCGATTTCGGCAACAAGCCGGTGCTTCTGGTGATGGGCAATGAGCAGCAGGGGCTGCCCGACATCCTCGCAGAAAGCTGTGATCGTCTCCTGCGCATACCGCAGGCGGGACGGGCCGATTCGCTGAACCTGGCGGTGGCCACCGGTGTCATGCTGTTTGAGATCAGACGCGCAGCGCTGTCGCTGTCGCCGGAGGCCGGAGCGTGAAGGCAAGGCCTTTTTTCATCTATGCAGCCATCGTCGCGGTCGCCGTTCTGCTCGACCAATGGATCAAATATCTGGTGGAGACCCGGCTGGTCATGCACGAACCGGTCGAACTGCTGCCCTTCCTGGCGCTGTTCCGCACCTACAACACCGGCATCGCCTTCTCGTTGTTTGCCTCGCTTGGCGATACCACCCTGGTCGTCCTGTCCCTGGCGGTGGTGGGGTTCATTTCCTACCTCGCCAGCAAGACCTCATCCGAACAGTCGGTCGCGCGCATCGGCTTTGCGCTGATCGTCGGCGGCGCCATCGGCAATGTCATCGACCGCACCGTCCACGGCCATGTCATCGACTATATTTTGTTCCACACGCCGGCCTGGTCGTTCGCCGTGTTCAATCTGGCGGATGCGTTCATCAGCGTTGGCGCCGCTCTCGTCGTGCTGGAAGAATTCCTCGGCTGGCGCCGGCAGTCCGCCCGCGCGCAAAAAGATTGACGTGAAGCCTCTACCAGTGTGAAAAAAGGCGGATAATTTTCTGCGTGTTGCCCTGTGTCCCGACAATGGCCACAATCAGGATTCAAAAGAGCGTTCGTTGCGGCGGGTCGGTCAAACCCCCGTATGTATGGTCGCAGTTTCGCGAACCATGTGAAGTCGTCGGCAGGGGCACATCTTGCCGGCGTTACGTGGAGAGGGAAGTGAAGAAACCATTCGGTCCGGCCGTGTCGAAGAATGCACGGGGGCTGGTTCTGACGGCACGCAAGACCACCGCCGATTGGCGTTGCGATGCACCGGCACGCCGCTTAGTACTTGCGACCGTGGCGATGACGGTCGTTCTAGCCGTTACCGCCGTCTCCGCACTTTTCATCCTTCCCCGGTCCGGACAATGGTCCGCGCAGGTGATCGATCCGGCCGCGGCTGCCGAGGCCAATGATTCGACCGGCCGCATCGCTGAAGAAGTCGCCTATGTTCCTGAAGCCCAGCCGGTTCAGCGCCAGGGTCGGGTGTCGCCCGATGACCTGACCGTCCAGGCTGTCGAGCCGCTGACCAAGGCCGATCCGCGCTGGTCGGAAAAACAGCCGGCGAAAAACAAGCCGATACAGCCGCCATCCATCGTCAGGCAAGAAGCCGATCCCGCCGCACTTCCGACGATGGCTGCATCGCTTCTGCCCACCGAAAGCCTGCGCAACCGCGTCGTGCCGGATATTCAGCCCCAAGCCACCGATCCCGGCGCCACCGCGGCGATCGAGACAAAGGCGGCTCCGGCCGCGGTGCCCGCGAAGGCTGATACCGCCAAGAACAAGCCCGTCGAACAGGGCGCTGTCGACGGTAAATCGGCGACGATCAAATCGTCTGTCAATATGCGGGCGTCGCCGCAGAAGGGCGCGAAGGTCTTGGGCGTCGTGCCGCGCAATGCCAAGGTCGCCTTGGGGGCCTGCACGGCATGGTGCGAAATCGAGTTCAACGGCCAAAAGGGCTTCGTCTATAAGAGCTACATACGCTGACAGGGCGCCCGATTAGTCGGTTTCGACGGAAAGCGGCTTTGATTAAAATGCCACCAATCCGCCAAAAGCTTCTATAATCTGTGTTGGCTATACCCTGCGCCATGGTGCAGGGATCGTCTCTCGACAATCGCAGGACAGAACAGCGGGGCTCCGCCGTTCAGAAACGGCAGCGTCTCGTGCCGCCGCCTTCGGCTCCGGAACTCCCGAAGCGTGGCGATGACTGGCTGTTCGCCGGCCTTGCCGCGCTGGTGATTCTCGCCGGTGTCTCCAGCTTCCTCGGTGCCAATTTCCTGATTACAGCAGCCCTGCTCGCAGCGGGGTTGGCCGGGATAGGCCTGCTCCGCCGCGCTTTGCGCGAGCGCGACCGAGCCACTGACGAGCTCGGCGATGCCGCCATGCGCTCGCGGCTCGAAATCGTCACGCTTGCCGACCGCATGTGGGAAATGCAGGAGAGCGAGGAGCGCTTCCATGGACTTATCGATGCGCTCGGCGATATCCATGTCCACCGTGACGGCCAGGGCAGGATTCTTTACGCCAACAGCATCATCGCCGACCTCATCGGCGCTGATGCTGAGGAGATGAAAGGCAAAACCCTCGCCGATTTCGGCGTCGATGTCGGCCTCGTGCCGGAAGCCGCCTTCGCCAACGGCGAATGCCTGAGTTCCACCGATGTGGCCATCCACACCTCTGACGGATTGCGCTGGTTTTCGTGGATGGAGCTGTCGGTGCGCGATAGTGAAACCCGGCGCACCTCGCATCGGGCCATTGCGCGCGAGATCACCGCGCGCAAGCGCGCCGAAACCGCGATGATTCGAGCAAGGGAGAAGGCCGAGTTCGCCAACCAGGCGAAGTCCCGCTTCCTCGCCATGGTCAGCCATGAGGTCCGCACGCCCATGAACGGCATCATGGGGATGGCGACGCTTTTGGCTGACACGCCGCTGACGCCCGAGCAGCGTACCTATGTCGGTGCGGTCTCGACATCCGCCAGCGCGCTTCTGGCACTGATCGAGGATCTGCTCGACTATTCCAAGATCGAAGCCGGCCGCTTCGATCCCGAACCGCAGCCGATGTCGTCGCGCGAACTGGCCGAAAGCGTCGTCGAACTGCTGGCCTCGCGCGCCTTCGGCAAAAATATCGGGCTTGGCTGCTATGTCTCGACCGACGTCCCCCAAATCATCACCGCCGACCCCGGACGCGTCCGGCAGGTGCTTCTCAACCTGATCGGCAACGCCATCAAGTTCACGGAAACGGGTGGTGTGCTGGTGTCGGTGACGCGCGCCGGCAAGCCGGGTGCGGAGACCATACGATTTGCGGTCGCCGATACTGGTCCCGGCCTGCGCGAACAGGACATGGAGCGCATTTTTGAGGAATTCGAGCAGGCGGACGGCACATCCACCCGCTTGCACGGCGGCGCGGGCCTTGGCCTTGCCATCTCCAAGCGCATCATTGCGTCGCTGGGCGGCACCGTCGGCGTCACCAGCACTCTGGGAAAGGGCTCCGAATTCGCCTTCGAGATTCCCGCGCTGCATCCGGGCGGCAGCCCGCTGATGCGCGGTGAGATTCTCTCAGGACGGCGCGCGGTGATCGTGTCGGCCAACACCGTCGAAGCCGAAGCCATGGCGCGGACGCTGCGCGCCCATGCCGCCGAGGTGAGAATGGCGCCCACCACAGCCCAGGCATTGCTCATGGCCCGGGATGCCGATGTGGTTCTTGTCGACACCGTCATCGAAGGCGCCGACGGCGCGGTGCTGAAAAAAATGCGCGAGGCGGGTTTCACCGGCGATGCGATCACCTTGATCACGCCGACCGACCGTGGCTTGCTCAACGAATACCGAGCCAATGGCTATGGCAACTTTCTCCCCCGCCCGGTTCGCGGCGAAACATTGCTGCGCATCGTTCTGATGCGCCAGACCGAGCAGTTCGTTGCCGCCAATGCCGTACGGCAGAGCCGGCTGCCCGAAATCCGCCAGCGGCGCGAAGGCAGCGCGCTGAGCATTCTGGTGGCCGAGGACAACGAGATCAACGCGATGCTGGCCCGCGCCACTCTGGTCAAGGCCGGGCACAGCGTGGATGTCGTCGGCAACGGCCAGGCCGCCGTCGACGCCATATGCAGCCCCGACGGTCATCACTACGATGTGGTGCTGATGGACCTGCACATGCCGATCATGGATGGCCTCGATGCGATCACCGTCATTCGACGCTATGAAGAAGAGGAAGGACTGGAGCCCATGCCGATCCTCGTTCTCTCCGCCGACAGCCAGGAAAAAACCCGACACAGCGTCATCGCGCATGGCGCCAGCGGCTTCGTAACCAAGCCGCTCGACCCGGCGACGCTTGCCGATGCCGTTGAGCAGCAGGCCCGCCGCTGAGGCCGGACTTGACCGGGTTGCCATGCTGCGGTCATAGTGTCACACGTCTGTTGCACCCATTTCGTATCCCGCGCCATGAGGGATGGCTCGAAGGAGAATCGCCTGTGCACGCAGCCTTGCTCGACACTGCGACCCGTGCAAATGCGGCGTTCGCATCTCCACTGGATGTTTTACGCGCCCAGCCGCTTGGACGAATCGGCACGCTGGAAATCCGCCTTGCCGCCGATGCGGGCGAGGTCGCTGCCGCCCAGGAGTTGCGCTATAAGGTTTTCTACGAGGAATGCGGCGCGGGCCGCCATTCCGCGCCCTCGACGGACAGGCGCGATGCCGACCGCTTCGACGACATCTGCGACCATCTTCTAGTCTTCGATACAGCCATGCCCGGCCCGCGTCATCGCCAGATCGTTGGCACCTACCGGCTTCTGGGCCAGGAAGCGGCGCAGAAGTCCGGAGGCTTCTATTCGCAGGACGAATTCGCGCTCGATGCGCTGATCGCGCGGCATCCGACCAAGCGCTTTCTCGAGCTCGGCCGCTCCTGCGTGCTGCCGGCCTATCGTTCCAAGCGCACCATCGAGGCGCTGTGGCAGGGCATCTGGGCCTATGTGACGCAGAACCAGGTCGACGCCATGGTCGGCTGCGCGTCGTTCCATGGCGTGCAGCCTCAGGCTCACGCGGAGGCGCTGTCCTATCTCTGGCATCATTGCCGGGCCAATGCCGAGTGGAGCGTCAGTGCCGTGGCGCAGCGCTACCACAGGATGGATCTGATGCCCCTGGAGGCTATCGGCGCCAAATCGGCCCTGCTCAGCCTGCCGCCGCTGATCAAAGGGTATCTGCGCGTCGGTGCGCGGATCGGCGATGGCTGCGTCATCGACGACGATTTCGGCACGGTCGACGTTTTCATCGTCATGCCGGTTGGCGCCATCGGCGCACGCTACATCAACTACTACACCGGCGAGGTGAGCCGCCCCGCCGGTTGAGCTTGTCAAAGCCCCGTCGACAGTACAGCCGAAGGCTGGGCGAAGGGTGAACTCGGCAGATAGCGCTCGATCAGTTCCTCGACATGGGCATTGCGTTTGCGAGCGGTATCGCCGCCCATCACAACGACGATAAGCCGCCGTCCGCCGCGATTGACCGAGGTGACGATGTTGAAGCCCGAGGCGCGGATATAACCGGTCTTGATGCCGTCCACGCCCTGAACGCGGCCGAGCATGTCGTTGTGGCCACGAATGACCTTGCCCTTGAAGGCAAACTGGGTGTCGGAGAAGTAGTGGAAGTGCTGCGGGAAGCGCTTTTGCAACGCCAGGCCCAGAACCGCCATGTCGCGGGCGGTGGTGGTCTGCAAGGGATCGGGCAGGCCGGAGGCGTTGCGGAACGTCGTCGCATTCATGCCGAGCGAGCGCGCCTTTGCCGTCATCAGGGCTGCGGCGCCTTGTTCCGTGCCGCCGCCAAAATATTCGCCCACAGCGGCCGCGACGTCATTGCCGGATTTCACCGCAAGCGCGCGGATCGCCGTGTCGACGTCGATGGTTTCGCCCGGCCTCAGACCGATCTTGCTCGGGGGTTGCGAGGCCGCCGAAGCGGAGACCGGAATTTGCGTTGCCATGTTGACCTGCCCGGACTGTAAGGCCTCGAACAGGATGTAGAGCGTCATCATCTTGGTCAGCGATGCGGGATAGCGCGGCGAGCGCTCATTGACGGCGTAGAGCACCTTGCCGTTCGCCGCATCGATGACCAGCGCCGCATATTTGCCGTCGACGAAGGACGATGCCGCGACGCTTGCCGTCGGCTTCACCTCGAGCGTGTTGCTCGTGGAACAGCCGGCAAGCGAAACAACCACCAGCAGGGCAGCCGCGATGCGCCCGAACGAAGAGGGCAGGGCACGCCAGGAACGTGTCGATGAAAACGCCAGAGCGGTCATGATATGGTCAGAAATCCCGATTCCGGTGCTGCTTTAATATACGCGTGCGGACGCGTCCACTCGATCCGTGGAGGGACGAAGCGACGCAAGCCTCGGGAATCTGACACAAATGCCTTTCGCAAAGCTTTCGTTCACGAGGATTTGAGTTTCTCGCGCTGGCGCGGCACTATGGGCATGGAGGACCGTGACATGTCGGAAATTGCCAGCATCGCAGCCAAGCTTTTCAAACAGGCCGCGCACAAGGATCGCTACGTGGTGGCGATTGCCGGGCCGCCTGGCGCCGGAAAATCGACGCTGTCGGCTGCCCTTCACGACGTTCTGCCGCAAGGCTCGTCCGTCGTGGTTCCGATGGACGGTTTCCACTATGACGATGCGATACTGGACCGTCGCGGCTTGAGGTCCCGCAAGGGCGCCCCCGAGACCTTTGATTTCGCCGGTTTTGAAACCCTGGTGAAGCGGATTCGTGCCGGTGAACCGGATATTGCAATACCGGTCTTCGACCGCAGCATGGAGCTGTCGCGGGCCGCGGCTGACATCGTCGCCTCCGATGCCAAATTCATCCTGGTCGAAGGCAATTACCTGCTGCTCGACGAAGATCCCTGGCGCAGGCTGGCTGCATTGTTCGATTTCAGCATCTTCGTCGATGTCCCGCGCGCGGTTCTGGAGGAACGGCTGATGCAGCGCTGGCTCGGCCACGGCCGCAGCGAAGCCGATGCCCGCGCCTGGATCGCAGGCAACGACATGCCCAATGTCGACCGGGTGCTGAATGCCCGCGCCCAGGCCGGATTGGTGCTTGAGGTCCGCGACTGACGGCTGTCAGCCGCGGCTTCTCGCGTCAGGAGCGCGGCGGTATGTTGAGGCCCTTCTGCGTGGCCGGGCGCGCCATGGCGCGATCGACCCACTCGAAGGTCCGGGTAAACGTCTTCAGCTCCAGAATCTCCGTCGCCTCGTAGACGTCGCGTAGGCCGCGTACCCATGGAAAGATCGCGATATCGGCGATGGTGTAGTCATCGCCCATGATCCATTTGCGCCCTTGCAGCCGGCCCTCGATGACGCCCAGCAGGCGCTTGCTCTCGTCGCGATAGCGTTCCAGCGGGCGCTTGTCTTCGATGGCCTTGCCGCCGAACTTGTAGAAGAAGCCGAACTGGCCGAACATCGGGCCGATGCCCCCCATCTGGAAGAACACCCATTGCAGCGTCTCGTAGCGGCGCGCGGGATCCTTCGGCATGAGCATGCCGGATTTTTCGGCGATGTAGGTCAGGATCGCGCCGGATTCGAACAAGGCCAAGGGTGCGCCGCCGGGACCGTTCGGGTCGATGATCGATGGAATCTTGCCGTTCGGGTTCAGCGACAGGAAGTCCGGTGTCCAAGTCTCATTCTTCATGATGTCGACCCGGTGCGCTTCGTAGGGCAGGCCGGTCTCTTCCAGCGCTATCGAGACCTTCACGCCATTTGGCGTCGGGAAGGAATAGAGCTGGATGCGATCTGGATGCTGCGCGGGCCAGTGCTTGGTGATAGGAAAGGCTGACAGATCGGACATGTGTGCTCCTTGAGGACTGTTCCGCCCATCGGCGGATGGGTCTTAAAGTTCGACAGCCGGTCAGACGGCCTTGAGCGCGACGACGGCGTTGGTGCCGCCAAAGGCAAAGCTGTTGCTGATCGCAGCGCGCAATGGCCGGGCGCGGGCGACATTCGGCGTAATGTCGAGATCGCAATCCGCATCGGGTTCGCGATAGTTCACCGTCGGCGGCACGATGCCGTCACGCAGCGCCATGACGCAGGCGACCAGTTCGATCGCCGCCGATGCGCCGAGGCAATGGGCGTGCATCGATTTTGTCGACGACACCGAAAGGCTGTCGGCATGCTTGCCGAAGACGCGGCGGATGGCCTGCGTTTCGATCTGGTCGTTGGCCTTGGTGCCGGTGCCATGCGCGTTGATGTAGTCGACCTCTTCCGGGGCAAGCCCGGCATCAGCAAGGCAGGCGCGCATCGCGGCAGCCGGACCTTCAACGGAAGGAGCCACGATATCGAGGGCATCGCCCGACAGACCGACGCCGGCGAGTTCGGCGAGAACAGTCGCGCCGCGCGCCTGGGCGTGATCGAGTGTTTCGAGAACCACCATGCCGGCTCCTTCGCCGAGCACGAGGCCTTGGCGGTCGGCCGAAAACGGCCGGCAGGTCTCTGGCGCCAGGACGCGGAGGGCTTCCCAGCCTTTCAGAATGCCCCACAATAGCGGAGCTTCGGTTCCGCCGGCCACCATCACGTCGGCGCGGCCGAGCAGCAACTGGTCGACGGCTGAGGCAAAAGCGTGATTGGCCGAAGAACAGGCCGAGGTGACGCCGAAGACCGGTCCGCGCAGGCCGAACTGCATGCTGATCTGGCCGGCTGGAGCGCCTGTCATGGCGCGGGGAATCGAGAAGATGCCGGCGCGGCTGCGTCCGTCCAAAAGGATCGCGCGGTAGTTTTCCTCGATCGACTCCCAGCCGCAGATGCCGGCTCCGACGACCGCGCCGAAGCGGTGGCTGTTGGCTTCCGTGACCAGTACGCCGGACTGCGCAAGGGCTTCTTGCGCGGCGAGCACGGCGAACACGCTGAAGCGGTCCATTGTCACCAGCCGCTTGCGATCGAGACCAGCATCCGGCACGGCCTTTATCTCGGCGCCGACCCGCACCTTGAGTTCGTGCAGCGGAACGGTGGTGATCTCACCGATGCCGCACACGCCGTTGCGCATCGCGTTCCATATGGAGGGTACGTCGGTACCAAGCGACGATAGGGCACCGACGCCGGTTATGACGATCCGGGGGCGCGTCATCTTAGGATTTTTGCGCAATGAGCTGGCGAACGGCCTCGACCATATCTCCGACGTTCCTGAGGTTCGCCCACGCGTCGACCGTGTTCATCTCGATCTCGATGTCGTAATCCTCTTCGAGGTCGAAGATGATTTCGGTCAGTTCGAGCGAATGGATCCCCAACTCGGTCAATTCCGTGTCGAGGGTGATTTCGGCGCCCGCAGGTTCGGCATGGGCTTTGATCTTGTCGATAATCTGCGTTGCCAGAATGTCTGCCATACTTCCTTCCCCAAATTTTTATGCGTGGTCGCCACGCTGAGCCCATTCATGAGATGGGCTTCGAAATGGTGCAACTGCCCCGAAATCAGGAAACTGACCCCTGCCTCAATCGTTCCCCATCTATATGAATGGAAAGCATCAGTGGCAACCGGCTATCTTCCGGCCTTACTCTGCTTTACGAGCGCGCGGCGTCACTTCCTTCAGCGTCGCACTTTCCGCACCCCGCTTTTTTCGCTATCCCGGAAGACAGGAAGAACGGTTAGCAGGAAGAAGACGCGTTGCTGAAATCAGCCAGTTTCGTTCGGGCGGATGCCCTGAACGGCGAAACACCTTACGATACCGTCATGCTTGCCCATGACGAGCGTCATTTCAGGCGGCGCGTCTTCCAGCTTTCCGGCGGCGACCGCGTGTTTGTCGACCTGCCCGAGCCGGCGGTGCTGGAAACGGGCGATGCGCTTCGGCTCGACGACGGACGCCTTGCCGGGATCGTGGCCGCCAGCGAGCCGCTCTACGACATCCGGGCGCGAGACGCGGTGCATTTGTCGCAGCTTGCCTGGCACATCGGCAACCGACATCTGGCCGCGGCCATCGAAGCCGACCGTATCCTGATCCTGCGCGACCATGTCATCAAGGCGATGCTCGAGGGTCTCGGCGCTGTAGTGACCGATGTCGAGGAGACCTTCGTGCCGGTGCGGGGCGCCTATTCGGGCCATGGCCATCACAATCATCACCGCGGCTGAGAAGCCGGTCCTCGTTGCTGGAGACCTCCGCATGTCCAAGACTTCGAAGAATGGTCCGCTCCGCGTCGGCATCGGCGGCCCCGTGGGGTCGGGCAAGACGACACTGACCGAAAAGCTCTGCAAGGCGCTGCGCGACGAATTTTCGCTCGCCGTCGTCACCAACGACATCTACACCAAGGAAGACGCCATGATCCTGGCCCGGCTGCAGGCGCTGCCGGAGGACCGAATCATGGGCGTGGAGACGGGCGGCTGCCCGCATACGGCGATCCGGGAGGACGCGTCGATCAATCTGCAGGCCATCGCCGAGATGAGCCGCAAATTCCCCGATCTAGACATCGTCTTCATCGAATCGGGCGGCGACAATCTCGCCGCAACCTTTTCCCCGGAACTCGCCGACCTGACGCTCTATGTCATCTCAGTCTGCCAGGGCGAGGAAATCCCCCGCAAGGGCGGGCCGGGCATTACGCGCTCCGACTTCCTGGTCATCAACAAGAGCGATCTGGCGCCGTATGTGAATGTCGATCTCGATGTGATGGAAACGGACGCTGCCCGCATGCGCGGCGCACGTCCCTTCGGCTTCAGCGATCTTTCGCGCGGCAAAGGCGTGCAGGAGATCGTCGATTTCATCGTCGAGAATGGCGGCTTGCGCCAGCGCAGCGCCGCCTGAGCGGCGGAGCTGGGTTTAGCGCGTTGAACCCTCAGACCTTCACGGCATGTTCGGCGCGGTCCTCGCCGCCGAAGACGCGAAGATAGCGGTCGATCTCGCGGGTGTCGCCGGTTGCCTTGGCGGGATTGTCCGAAAGCTTCACCGCCGGTCGCCCATTGGCTTCGGTGACCTTGCAGACCAGCGAAATGGCTTTGAGGCCGGCCACGGGGGTTGGCGCGCAATCCTCGAAATCATTGGTCAGGTTGGTGCCCCAGCCGAAGCTCATGCGCACCTTGCCCTCGAAATGGCGATAGGTTTCCTCGATCGTCTCGGCTTCGAGCCCGTCGGAGAAGATGAGCAGCTTCTGCGTCGGATCCCTGCCGCGTTCGCGCCACCATGCGAGGATGCGTTCGCCGCCTTCGATGGGCGGCGCGCTGTCGGGCCGGAAGCCGGTCCAGTCGGCGACCCAATCGGGCGCGTGATGCAGGAAGGAGGCCGTGCCGAAGGCGTCGGGCAGTACGATCAGCAAATTGCCGCCATAGTAGCGCTGCCAGTCCTGCAGAACCTTGTAAGGCGACTGGATCAGGACTTCGTCCGTATCGGTCAGAGCGGCATAGACCATCGGCAGTTCATGCGCGTTGGTGCCGAGTGCTTCGAGGTCGTTGTCCATGGCCAGAAGCACGTTCGATGTGCCGGTAAAAGCCTCGCCGATGCCTTCCTTCAGCGCTTCCACGCACCAGCGCTGCCACAGGAAGCTGTGGCGGCGGCGGGTGCCGAAGTCGGAAATCCGCAACTCGGGCAGTTTCTTCAGCCGCTCGGTCTTGTCCCAGGTCTTGGCCTTGGCGCGGGCATAGAGCACGTCGAGCGCGAACGGGCCGAATCGCTTCATCGCTGCGCGCGAGCGCAGCTCGTTGATGATGGCGAGCGCGGGGATTTCCCACAGTGTGGTATACACCCAAGGTCCCGAAAAGGTCAGCTCGTACTGGCCGTCGCGGCGCTCGAGTTCATAGGCCGGCAGGCGGAAATTCTCCAGCCAGGCCAGGAATTCCGGCTGGAAGATCTGCTTGCGGCCATAGAACATGTTGCCGCCCAGCCAGATCATTTCCTTCTTGGAAAAGCGCAGCGTCCGGGCGTGGTCGAGTTGCTCGCGCAGTTCGCCCTCATCGATCTCGTCAGCGATCCGAACTGTGGTCGAACGGTTGATCAGCGAAAATGTCGTCTCGACTTCCGGGTGCATCCCCCAGATCATCTGCAGCATCAGCAATTTATAGAAGTCGGTGTCCAGAAGGCTGCGAACGATCGGGTCGAGCTTCCAGGCATGGTTGTAAACGCGCCGCGCAATATCAGTTCTTGCCATGTCGCCTTCCAGACAGTTCCTCCGCCCGGCATGGCCAGGTCAGTCAAGGCCTATAGCATCGAATTGTGAAGCGCGCCCTCGGCTTTCACCTGGACCAGCCAAAAAAGCATTTGCCGTCAAGGCATCCCCGTGAGCAGCCGGTCGCGCCGCAGCCAACGCAGCAGCAAAAGGATGGCGACCGTGGCCAATCCGGAGAACAGGCCGATCCAGATGCCGTTGCCGCCCATCTCGAAATGGAACGCCAGCAAAGCGCCGAGCGGCATGCCGATGCCCCAATAGCCAAGGGCGGCGAACAGCATCGGCACCTTGGTGTCGTGCAGGCCGCGGAGCATGCCGCTGGACACCGCCTGCGCGCCGTCGACGATCTGAAACAGGGCGGCGAAGGCGAGGAAGCCGACGGCAAGCCGGGCGACCTCGGCGTTTTCAGGCGCATTAAGATCGATGAAGGCACCGATCAGAACGCGCGGAAACAGCACCATGAGCAGCGCCATGGTAGCCATGAAACCGACGCCGAGCCCATAAGCGACCCAGCCAGCACGGGCGATGCCCTGGCGGTCGCCGGCGCCGAAGGCGCGACCGACGCGGATGGTGGCGGCTTGGCCTAGGCCCAGCGGAATCATAAAGGTGAGCGAGGCGATCTGGATCGCAATCGCATGGGCGGCAAGCGAATCGCCGCCGATCAGCCCCATCAGGAAGGCCGCGGCATTGAAGATCGTCACTTCGAACAGCATCAGTGCGGCGATGGGTAGCCCAAGGCCCAGCAGCCCGGCAAAGCGTGGCCAGTCGGCGCGCCAGAAGCGGCCGAACAGCCGGTAGCGGCGGAACTGCCTGTCGGTGCAGACTGCGAGGACAAGTCCCGCGAACATCAGCGTGCTGGACAAAGCGGTGGCCAGACCGGACCCGGGCAGGCCGAGGGCGGGGAAGCCGAGATTACCGAACATCAGGCACCAGTTCGCCAAAACATTGAAGCCGACTGCGCCGAAGACCACCGCGAGCGCCCAGCCCGGCCGTTCCAGCGCCGAAATGAACGAGCGCAGCACGATATAGGCGAAGAACGGCAGAACCGACCATTGCAACGCTTTCACATAAGATGCGGCCATGGCCGAAAGCTCGGCATCCTGCCCCATCAGCCGCAATATAGGCTCGGTGTTCCACAAAAGCAGCCAGATCGGCACCGAGACCGCGATGGCCAGCCAGAGGCCTTGCCGCACCGTACGCCGTATGTCGCGAACCGAATGGCGGCGCCTTCCGATCTCGACAGCGATCATCGGCGATGTCGCCAGCATCAGCCCGAGGCCGAAGATCAGCGGCGCGAAATAGAGGTTCGAGCCCAACGCGCCGGCGGCCAGGGACCTCGATCCGAGCCGGCCCATCATCAGCACGTCGGTGGCGGTCATGGCCGTCTGGCCGAGATTGGTCAGCATGATCGGCCAGCTCAACGCCAGCGTTGCCCGAAGCGATGCGAACAGAGATGGTCCGGACGCTTTCGCTGCCGCGTCGATGATGGCCATGGTCTCAAACTTTCGAGGAACGACGGCGCAGGCCTTTTGCTCTGCGCACGCGCAACACCGGCAGAACCCGAATTCCGCCCTATTGCTCATCGCTTTGGCGAAAAAAGCGGCAACTCGCAAGGTTCTCGGTCTGGAATCGGTTGAGCCACCCTCCACTTAAAGGGTGGTATGAGTCGTATTTCAATGGATCACGGGTTCGTTACAAAAGTGTAATCTTCGCGCCCTTGAATCGCCACGTTCACAGACACAAATACAGGTCATCGGCAGTTTTCGCCGAGTCCGGAGTACGGCCCGTCCCCCGCCTATACCGGACACAGCGGCAGCCTCATCCCCCTCTCCGGGCTGCCGCCTCATTTAGAAAAGTCGCCGCCGTGGTTCCCCTCCGCCACGGCGGCACTTTTTTATCCAGCGCCCGCAGGCTGGTCCAACCCGCAAGGCTTTTCCTTAGGCTCGGACAGTTCTAGTGTGCGGGCCTTTGAACCGAAAGGCCTTCCATGTCCGTGATCCAGCCCGTCCTCGACCGTATCGACCAGAATCTCGACCAGAGCCTTGAGCGGCTGTTCGCGCTGTTGCGCATTAAGTCGATCTCGACTGACCCGACCTTCAAGGCCGATGTACGCGAGGCTGCCGAATGGCTGGTGGCCGATCTGAGGACCATCGGCTTCGATGCCAGCGTCCGCGATACGACTGGTCACCCCATGGTCGTGGCGCATCACGAAGGCCCGTCACCGAATGCGCCGCATCTGCTGTTTTATGGCCATTACGACGTGCAGCCGGTCGATCCGCTCGAACTGTGGCATGACGATCCGTTCGCGCCCGCCGTCAAGGAACTGTCGCCGGGCAGGAAGGTCATCACCGGCCGGGGTTCGTCCGACGACAAGGGACAGTTGATGCTGTTTGTGGAGGCCTGCCGCGCCTGGAAGCAGGTGCACGGCGCGCTGCCCGCCCGCATCACGCTGCTGTTCGAGGGAGAGGAAGAATCCGGATCGCCGTCGCTGAAGCCGTTTCTCAAGGCGCATGCCGAGGAGCTGAAGGCCGATTTCGCCCTGGTCTGCGACACCGGCATGTGGGACGCAGAGACGCCTGCGATTTCAACCGGGCTACGTGGTCTGGTAGGCGAGGAGATCGTCGTCAAGGCCGCCGATCGCGACCTGCATTCCGGCGAATTCGGCGGTGCCGCCGCGAACCCCATCCGCATCCTTGCGAAAGTGCTGGCCGACATTCACGACGACAACGGTCGTGTGACCATTCCAGGTTTCTATGACGGCGTCGAGGAAACCCCCTCGCAAATCCTCGAATCCTGGAACGGGCTGGGCGAGACGGCTGAAAGTTTCCTCGGTCAGGTCGGCCTGTCCATTCCGTCCGGTGAAAAAGGCCGCTCGGTGTTGGAACTGACCTGGGCGCGGCCAACGGCCGAGTTCAATGGCATTATCGGCGGCTATACCGGCAAGGGTTTCAAGACGGTCATTGCCTCGGAGGCATCGGCGAAGGTGTCGTTCCGGCTGGTGCAAAAGCAGAACCCCGACGCGGTTCGCGCTGCCTTCTGCGATTTCGTCAAGGCCAGAATCCCCGCCGATTGCAGCGTCGAGTTCCATCCGCATGGCGGCTCGCCGGCAATCCAGCTGTCCTATGATTCCCCCTTCCTCGCCAAGGCAAAGGACGCCCTGTCCGACGAATGGCCGAAGCCGGCGGTGATGATCGCCATGGGCGGCTCGATTCCCGTCGTCGGCGATTTTCAGACCTTTCTCGGCATGGAATCGCTGCTGGTCGGTTTCGGTCTCTCCGACGACCGCATCCACTCGCCCAACGAGAAATACGAGCTGACGTCCTTCCATAAAGGTCAGCGCTCCTGGGCGCGCATTCTCGAAGCGCTGACCCGCTAAGGGATGCGGGAAAGACAAATTTTCAGGCGGCTTGCCCGATTCAGTTGATTTTTAACGCAATCGCGGTGAGGAGAGGCCACGCCGCGACCGGAGAATGACATGACGATCCGCTTCCACCGTAACGACCTCCCCAATCTCGACCACTACAATGTGGATGCCGTCGCCATCGACACGGAGACGCTCGGTCTTATCCCGCATCGCGACCGCTTGTGCGTGGTGCAGATTTCGCCGGGTGACGGCAGCGCCGACGTCATCCAGATCGATAAGGGACAAAAGCAGGCACCAAATCTTGTCAACCTTCTGGCCGATGCCAAGATTACGAAGCTGTTTCACTTCGGCCGTTTCGATATCGCCGTGTTGTACCAAGCCTTCGGCGTTCTCGCCGAGCCTGTTTTCTGCACCAAGATCGCCTCGCGGCTGACGCGAACTTATACCGACAGGCATGGGTTGAAGGACATCTGCTCGGAACTGCTGGGCGTCGGCCTTTCCAAGCAACAGCAGTCCTCCGACTGGGCGGCGGCGATCCTATCGCCCGAACAGCTCGACTATGCCGCTTCCGACGTGCTTTACCTGCATCGCCTGCGCGATGCGCTGTCCACGCGGCTGCAGCGCGAGGATCGTGTCGAGGAGGCGGAAGCCTGCTTCAGGTTTCTGCCGACGCGTTCGAAGCTGGATCTGATGGGCTGGCCGGAGACGGATATTTTCGCCCATAGCTGAGAATCGGGAACCATTTCGCCCAGGAGCCGTTTGCAAACGTCCGGATTTTGAAAGGATGTTTTCATGTCGAGCATATTCCGATTTCGCGATACTGTAGAAGACGGCCTGCATGAACAGGTTGCGCGTTTGAGCAAGGAAATGGCATCCTTGCAGAAAATCCTTTCGCGCCAAGGCGCTCGGGCCGCCGCGCAAACCCGTGATGGCGCATCCGAAATTTACGACGAACTCGCCAGCCGTCTCCAGGACGCCATGCCTGTCATTCGTAAGCAGGCACGTGTGGCTCAGAGGACGGCGCGGGACAATCCAGTCGCCACCGCCATCATCGGCGTCGCTGTTGCCGGGCTGGTTCTGAGCCTCTTGTCGCGCCGTTCCTAAAAGTCTTTGACGGAGGCGACCATGGCCGGTCCAATGCCCATCTCCGGCGCACCGCGTGACGGATCGAAGGTCACCGTGCGCTGGACCAGCGGCGATGGCGTTGAAAACGAATCCATCGCCCAATTTCGTGCGGACGATAACGGCACTGGTTGGTGGGCTTATGTCGACAGCGATACCCAAAAGCGTATCGAGCCACACTCCTGGCTTCCGCCTCGGGGCGAAGAGCCTGAAGCGGACGAGTAGTTTTAAGCGTCGGTCCTAGACGACTTACTACCTTATCTCCTCACGGAACCTTCCACCTCGCAAAGCATTGACCTGTGCGGGACCGGAGGCCTGCGGAGGAGATAGACCATGTTTATGCTAACTGATTTCGGTGCGTTCGACGCTCTTATCCTCACCGCTATGGTGTTTTTGATTTGGGCGAGTTGGGACATCACCCTGTCCAAGAAATAAGATCGCTTACCGCCTGTCGGCATCGCTATACCAAAGATCGCTCAGGCCTCGTTGCCGGCGTCCAGGGTTAACGGAGCGGTGGCGCTCAAGAGCGCGACGAGTTCGCTTTGGCGGTGGACGCCGGTCTTTTGAAAGATACGCTCCAGATAAGTTCTCCCCGAACTATATCTGATGCCTGAGTCGGCACAGAATTGCTGCAGCTTTCTACCGCTACAAAGAGCAACAGCCAGCCGCGCTTCGGCCGGCGATAGATCGAACAATGCTCCGATCAGGTCGACTGACGGGGCGGGCCCCCGATGTCCGGGGATGGCTGCGACGACCAGATGATCCCCATTGGAAAAGACGTCATGCGCCGATCTCCGGATTGGCAGCACATGGACAACACAGCGCGGTACCGGACCGTTGCCACGCACCGGTATCGAGCGAATCGACAAGAACGATCCACTCGCGCCAGCGGAGATCGCCTCCTGCACGAGCCGATTGGCTGTGGCATCGGTGATGAGCAATTTGCCGAAGGCTCCAGGCAAAAAGACATCGTCGAGCGCGTCCAGGCTCTGATTGGTCGCCAGCACGCGTCCGGCGCCGTTTAAGACAGCAGCAGGCAGCCCGAGTCTTTGCAACGTCGAGGTCATCGAGTTTGCTCGCTCCAGCCGCAATCGGGCGGCGATGACGCCCGAACGTGCCAGATGTGGTCTCACCGCGTTGAGAGCCGCGAGCTCGGAGGCGGATGGCCGATCGTTTTCCAGCCACCTTTCGAGCGTGAAAAGCACCACCTCGCCTGTGGGAAGCGCAATGAAGGTTCCGACTTCGCCGCCGATGCCGATGGCGCGTGTTCTGTCGGTGCGCACGCGATTGCCGTCGAGAACGTCCTGCGGGAAGAAGTCGGCGTCGTAGATGAAACTCGCCGGCGGTATCTGCGACGCCACTTGCCTCAGTATGTCACATTCCAGCCAGCCATTCTCGGTCGTGATGTCATCCAGTACAGGTATTATTAGCGGGCTGGCGGCGAATTTGGGCGCGGCGGGATCGCTGATGATACCAATGCAGCCGGCTGCGGAGTGTGAAATGTCGCTCAATGTTTGAAGTACATCGGGCCACTGTTCCGGAATAAATGCCGCCTCATAAATGCGTTCGACAAGATCTTCTGACATATTGGCTCAGAATTCCATCAGGGTTTGCAATTCTCGGACAGACCAACCTAAACACCCCGGAAGATTTAGAAGCTTTCCTAAGCCAGCGTCCGAATCTTGGGACTTCAGTGAACAATGGGGTGAGAGGCTAAGCCCTTTGGCGATCACTCTACCCACTTAGGAGGTGCGGCATATTCATGAAACATTGCAAGAGTAATCCATGATGAGAACCAGTCAATCTTGTAGCGGGATGATATCTGTCGCTTGGCGGGATCATTTCGGAAGGACCACGACCGTGTTGTCTCGTCCGTCATTCCCTTGGTTAATGGATTGGGCTCAAGTGCCAGCCAAGCGCTTGACGATGACCTTTGCGATTCAATCGGTTTTTCTATGCACAGCATTTGCCCCTTCTTGGGCGGCGCCGATGGCGCCTGCTCACGAACTGTCTGAAAAAATGGTCCGAAAGGTTTCGCCCGCAATGAGTTCAACTGAAATAACGGGCGTATATGCTTCTCGCGGCAACGCAGTCGACTGCCCTCAAATCCGTAGCGACGACGGGCAGCTTCATTCTGTCATCGGCGTTAGCAGCGATGTCGCCATTGGCGACCGGATCCGCGTGTCCGGACATCACGCTATCTCCACCCGCTGCCGGGGGCAGGTGCTTGTGGTGGAAGAGCAGCAGAAATTGCAGAAGTAAGACTTAAGCATCTCAAGATGCGAAACAACGATGGGAGACGTCAATGCCTACGCCAACTGATCCTTTACTCGCACAACAATGGCATCTCAACCAGACAGTCGCAGGTCTTTATGACCTCAACGTTATGTCTGTCTGGAATCCGACCGAGGGCCCTGCCTACACAGGCGCCTTCACCACTACGGTGGTGATCGACGACGGGTTTGATTACAACCACTCCGATCTTGCGCCGAACTACAGCACCTTCCTGGATTATGAGTTCATAACCAATACAACGGACGCATTCGGCGACCCGGCCAATGATTGGCACGGAACGGCGGTTGCGGGCATCATCGGTGCTGCCGCAAATGGCACAGGGGCTGTAGGTGTTGCCTTCGACACGCAACTCGTCGGCTATCGAACGTATGGTTTGATTTCGGATCAATGGTTGCAGGATATCCGCGACGCAATATTCTACGCCGGCACCAACGCTGCTGGCGACGTCATCAACATCAGCCAGGGCATCGCAAACGATGCCGCCAGCGAGTTCGGCACCGGCTACGATGCGGCGCGCTTCGATGAGATTGAAAGCTCCATCGGCACTGCCGTGAACGAGGGCCGTGGCGGTCTCGGTTCCATCATCGTCAAGTCGGCGGGAAATTCGCGCGCCGACAATTACGACGTCAATGCCGACGACTGGACGAATGATACCCGACAGGTCGTCGTGGCCGCAGTCGACCAAAACGGCTTCGTCTCTTCCTATTCCAGCTATGGCGCAGCGGTTCTGGTATCCGGCTTCGGCACGCCTGGCCAAGTTGTGACGACCGATCGCGTTGGGGCCGACGGTTACAGCAATACGGATTTCACCAGCTCGTTCAACGGCACCTCATCGGCCGCTCCGATGGTCAGCGGTGTCGTGTCGCTGATGATCGACGCCAATGATGCTCTTGGCTGGCGTGACGTGCAGACCATCCTTGGGGTGTCCGCCCGGCATGTCGGCAGCGAAGTGGGCGCGGGGATCGCCGGGTCCGAACGCTATGCCTGGGGCTGGAATGCGGCCACCACATGGAATGGCGGCGGCCAGCATTTCAGCAACGACTACGGCTATGGGCTGGTGGATGCTCATGCAGCCGTGCGCATGGCGGAGACCTGGTTGTTGGCCGGGGGCGTCGCACAGAGTACCGTTAACGAATATCAGAACAGCATGGATGTGCTGAATGCGGCCACGGTTATTCCAGACGGCAACGCGACGGGTCTGAGTTTCTCCGGAAATGCCACGTTCGACGATATCGTCGACCGTGTCACGGTGACGATGACCTTTTCCACCACCTTCACCAGCGATATGGAAATCTACCTGATTTCGCCGGACGGCACGATTAGCGAACTGATCGACGACACCGGCGGTACCACGGACTATAACGGGACATGGACGTTCGAGAGCCAAGCCTTCCGTGGCGAGCGCGCTGGTGGTAGTTGGACAGTTCGGGTCGTGGACGATGCGGGCGGCGATGTTCTCACTGTATCGGACATCATTATCCGTACCTATGGCAGCTTCACTACGAACGACCGTTACATCTACACCGACGAATACGCCCAATATGCCGGTGTGGACAATCACAACACTGCCGTTGTGGACAACAACGGCGGGACCGACACCGTTAATGCGTCTGCTGTGACCACCGCTTCTATCATAAGGCTCGATGGCGTCACCGGCTCGATCGCCGGTCAGGCGGCGAGCTTCACCAATATCGAGAATGCAATCGGCGGCGACGCAGGGGATACGATCTACGGCAATACCGGCGCCAATATGCTCTACGGCATGCGCGGTGCGGACAAACTCTATGGCGGCGCAGGCGCCGATACGTTGGAAGGCGGCACCAACAACGACAGGCTGGACGGCGGTGCCGACATCGACACGATGCGCGGCGGGGTGGGCAACGACATCTACGTCGTTGATAATGCTGCTGATGCGGTTGTGGAGTATTTCGGTGAAGGCACGGATCAAGTCATCGCTAAGATCAGCTATTCGCTCGCAGGCCTAGAGGTCGAAAACCTCGACCTCTCGGGTGCTAACATCAATGGCACCGGCAATGGCTACGCCAATGTGATCGACGGCACCGCCGGAAATAACGTTCTGGACGGCAAAGCGGGCGCTGACACGATGGTCGGCCATACCGGCAACGATACCTATTACGTTGACGATGCCGGCGACAATGTCGTGGAGGATGACGGCGAAGGCAACGACAAGATCATCGCATCCGTCAGTTACAGTCTTGCCGGCCGTTATGTTGAGACGCTGGATCTTGTTGGAACCGGCAATATCGACGCCACCGGCAACAAGCTTGCAAACATCCTTGACGGTAACAACGGCAACAATATCCTCAACGGTATGGCTGGCGCCGACACTATGATCGGCAAGGATGGCAACGATACGTATTACGTCGACAATGTCGGCGATGTCGCGACGGAGGCCAATGGCCAAGGCAGCGACAAGGTGATCGCCACGGTCAGCTATACTCTATCGGCCTTCATCGAGACGCTCGATCTTTCCGGCGCCAACATCAACGGAACCGGAAATGCTCAGGCCAATCTGATCGATGGCACATCCGGCAACAATGTGTTGGATGGCAAGGCCGGGGCCGACAAGATGGTCGGCCATACCGGCAACGACACCTACTATGTCGACAATGCGGGCGACAACGTTGTCGAAGATTCCGGTGAAGGCAACGACAAGATCATTTCGACCGTCACTTACTCGCTTGTCGGTCGGCATGTCGAGACTCTCGATCTCGTCGGTACGGGCGACATCAACGCCACTGGCAACTCGCTGAACAACGTGCTCGACGGCAACAACGGCAACAACATCCTGAACGGCATGGCCGGCAGCGATATGCTTTTGGGCAAAGGCGGCGCGGATACGTTCGTGTTCGACCAAGCCCTTGGTGCTGGCAATATCGATACGATTACCGACTTCGATGCGCCGCTGGATTTGATCCGGCTCGACAACGCCATTTTCCTCGGGCTGTCGGATGGTGCCCTGACCTCGGCGGCCTTCCGCGCGAACGCCACAGGGCTGGCGGGAGACTCATCGGACCGCATTATTTATGAAACCGACACGGGCGAACTTTATTTCGACCGGGACGGCACAGGCAGTACCTATAATCCGGTTTTGTTCGCCATCCTATCGAACCACGAGACGATCACTTACCAAGACTTCGTTGTCGTCTGAGGGTTCAGAAATAAGACGAAGAAATGAGGCCCGTGCTTTTCGCACGGGCCTCATTTGTCTTGGACGTCACCAAGGTTCTGCCTCTCTACCGTTCATTGCGTGCATCTTAACGCCCCCTTAAATCGCCGCATTTAGCCTTCACCCGAGCGCCAGAGACCTCATTGGGCCGCGGGAGTGCATGGCAAGGCGAAACGACAAGCGGATCGAGCCAAGTTTTGGCGGACCTGCGCGCGGGCGCGGGCCGAACGATTTGTCCGTGGGTGAAGAGGATCGCGTCGTGCCCGCAAGCAGCCGAAAGTCTTCCGCCAAGCGCAAGACGCCCGGCGGCGGACGCCGCCAGCCGGCGCAGAGAAGCCGCAAGCGGCGCGGCACGTTCGGTATTTTCGGCAAGCTGTTTTACTGGTGTTTCGTTCTCGCCATATGGGCGGGTATCGCGGGGGCCGGCCTCGTCGTCTATTACGGCGCGCAAATGCCGAGCGCCACGACCTGGTCAATTCCCGACCGCTCGCCCAACATCAAGATCGTCTCCGTCGATGGCGACCTACTCGCCAATCGCGGCATGACTGGCGGCGAGGCCGTCGGCCTGCACGAGATGTCGCCCTATATCCCGCAAGCCGTCATGGCTATCGAGGATAGGCGCTTCTATCAGCATTTCGGCGTCGATCCGATCGGCCTTGCCCGCGCCATGACAGAAAATGTGGTTACCGGTCGGTTCAGCCAGGGCGGCTCGACGCTGACCCAGCAGCTCGCCAAAAACCTGTTCCTGACGCCGGATCGCACCTTGGAGCGCAAGGTGCAGGAGGTGCTGCTCGCCTTTTGGCTGGAGCACAAGCACACCAAGGACCAGATCCTCGAAATGTATTTGAACCGGGTCTATTTCGGATCCGGCGCCTATGGCGTCGAGGCCGCCTCGCGGCGCTATTTCGGCAAATCCGCGCGCGATGTGACCTTGGCCGAAGCGGCCTTGTTGGCCGGGCTTCTGAAAGCGCCGTCGCGGCTGTCTCCGGCGCGCGATCCGCAGGCCGCCGAAAGCCGCGCCCAGCTTGTCTTGGGCGCGATGCGCGACGAGGGCATGATCGGCGACAAGGAACTGACGACGGCGATGAGCGCGCCGGCCAACCGGGCGCCGTCTTATTGGAACGGTTCGGAGAACTACGTCGCCGACCGCATCATGGAGGAACTGCCGGCGCTTATCGGCGACGTCCGCAACGACATCATCGTCGATGCCACCGTCGACCTAAATCTGCAGCAGCAGGCGGAAAAATCGATCCGCCGCCTGATCGACGAGAACGGCAAGAAACTCTCGGTATCGCAGGGCG
The DNA here is from genome assembly GCF_030010215.1 of Tianweitania sp. UT-5YL-CI-8. GTDB lineage: Bacteria > Pseudomonadota > Alphaproteobacteria > Rhizobiales > Rhizobiaceae > Oryzicola. The sequence goes on along the minus strand of NZ_JASCRR010000007.1, from coordinate 93,464 downwards.
CACTCGTCTCCATCGACAATTCGGGCGCGGTGCGCGCCATGGTCGGCGGCTACGACTATGCCAACAGCCAGTTCGACCGCGCTTCGGAAGCCCGGCGGCAGCCGGGTTCGGCTTTCAAGCCTTTCGTCTATCTGGCCGCGCTCGAAGCCGGCCGCACGCCGGACAGCCTGCGCAACGACGCGCCGATCAAGATCGGCAAATGGTCACCGGACAATTACGGCGGCAAATATTACGGCCAGGTGACGCTGGCGACGGCGCTTGCCAAGTCCCTCAATTCGGTCGCGGCACAGCTGACCATGGAGGTCGGCCCGAACGCGGTGATCGAAGCGGCGCACCGCATGGGCATCGAATCCAGCCTGCAGTCGAACGTCTCGATCTCGCTCGGAACCTCCGAAGTGACGCCCCTTGAATTGACGGCGGCCTATGTGCCCTTCGCCAATGGCGGCTACAAACCGCAGATCCACTTCGTCCAGCGCGTGACCACCACCGAGGGCAAGGTGCTTTACGAATACACCGGCGGCAACACGCCGCGTGTCGTCAGCTCCGAGACCGTCGGCATGATGAACGCGATGATGAGCGCGACGATCAAGGAAGGTACCGCCCGCAAGGCCGATTTCGCTTGGCCGGCCGCCGGCAAGACCGGCACCAGCCAGAATTCGCGCGACGCCTGGTTCGTCGGCTACACCGCCAATCTGACCACCGGCGTCTGGTTCGGCAACGATGACGGGAAGCCGATGAACAAGGTCACCGGCGGTGCGCTTCCAGCCTCGGCCTGGCACGAGTTCATGGTGGCCGCGCATGACGGCGTACCGATCGCCGCCCTCCCTGGCCGCTGGTCGCCGACACCCGCGCAGGAAATCGCTGTCGAGCAGGCTGCTCCTGGAGAGAACTTGTTCCCTACAGCACCACAGGGGCCTGTCGGTACACAGCCACGCCCGAGCCAGGCCATTGGTCCTGGAGATGGCTTCGGCATCAAGGCTGGAGCCACCTCATCGATCCGGCCGGTGCCGAAAGCCGATGTCGGCGGACCGGCGCAGCGCAGCGAAACGTCGATCCTCGACGTGATTCTGGGCAACCGATAGGCAGCCTGCCCGCCAGCCGCGTCACCGCGCCGCTACCAATCCGGAACACGATCCGCTACATGCTCTGGATATCAGCGGAGGCATGATCATGAGTCAGTCGGACGGCAGGAAGACCATCGTGCTCACCGGCGCCAGCCGCGGCATCGGTCACGCCACGGTCAAGCGCTTTTCGCGCGAGGGTTGGCGCGTCATCACCTGCTCGCGGCAGGCCTTTGCTGAAAACTGCCCGTGGCCGGCCGGACCGGAGGACCACATCAAGGTTGATCTTGCCGACCCAGAAGATGTCGGCCTTGCTGTTTCTGAAATACGTCACCGCATCGAGGCGGAGGGCGGACAGTTGCAGGCGCTGGTGAACAATGCCGGCATCTCGCCGAAGCTGCCGGAGGGCGGACGCATGAACTCCTTCGATACGCCTATGCATGTCTGGCGCGATGTCTTCCAGGTCAATTTCTTTGCCCCGATCATGCTGGCGCGGGGACTTTTCAAGGAACTCGCCGCGGCGCGGGGATCGATCGTCAACGTCACTTCCATCGCTGGAACGCGGGTGCATCCTTTTGCCGGCACGGCCTACGCAACCTCCAAGGCAGCGCTTGGCTCGCTGACTCGTGAAATGGCGGCCGACTTTGGCCCGCATGGCATTCGCGTCAACGCGATCGCGCCAGGCGAGATCGACACCGCGATCCTGTCGCCTGGCACCGACAAAATCGTCGAGACGATACCGCTGCGCCGGCTCGGCTCCACCGCCGAGGTCGCCGATATCATCTATTTCCTGTGCTCGAGCCAGTCTGCTTATGTCAGCGGAGCTGAAATCCACATCAATGGCGGCCAGCACGTCTGAGTGTATCGGCTAAGACACCGTCGCCGGCGCGCCCTTTTTGAGCGCTTCGGCTTCCATCACATGCTCAACGATGCCGCGGGCGATTTCGCGCTCGCCCATGATGACGGAGGTCGCCCCGAGGCTCTTGAGGTGATCAACTTCAGCGTCGGTATGGGCGCGGGCGATGACCATGATGCCCGGATTCAGCGCACGGGCTCGCCGGATGATCTTGCCAGATTCGAACGCGTTGGGAATGGCGAGGATCAACCGGCGCGCCAATGACGGATTGGCGGCGGAGAACACCTCGTTCTTTGCCGCGTTTCCAGAAATGGTCTCGATGCCGTCGGCCTTGAGTTTTGCAATCGTCTTTTGCGCATCCTCGATGACCAGAAAGGGCAGCCCGGCTTCCCGGAGCGACTTGCCGACCAGCGCGCCGACACGGCCATAGCCGATCAGGATAGTGTGGCCGGCAAGACGCGTGGGAAGCGGTGCATCCCCTTCCTCCTTGGGTGCTATCGCTGTTGTGGCGACCTTACCTGGCTCCGTGGCGGGCGCCACTGGCTTGGGTTCCTCAATGGGTTCCTTGCCCATCCTGCTCTCGATCCACGGCCTGAGCCGTCCGGCAAGATAGAACATCGCCGGGTTGAGTACGATCGACAGGATGGCGCCACCCAGGATCAGGTCGCGCCCTTCTTGCGGCAGAAGGTTCAGCGACAGGCCGAGTTCGGCCAGGATGAAGGAGAATTCGCCGATCTGCGCCAGGCTGGCGGAAATGATCAAGGCAGTGGCCACCGGATAGCCGAAGGCGATGACGATGAGGAAGGCGGCGACCGACTTGCCGACCAGAATGATAAACAGTGTGCCGAAGATCGGACCGGGATTGTCGATCAGGGTGGAGGGATCGAACAGCATGCCCACCGAGACGAAGAACAGCACCGAAAACGCATCGCGCAAGGGCAGCGATTCCTCGGCGGCACGGTGGCTGAGCTCGGATTCGCTCATGATCATGCCGGCGAAGAACGCGCCGAGCGCCAGCGAGACGCCGAACAGATTGGCGGCACCGAAGGCGACGCCGAGTGCAATCGCCAGCACGGCGAGGCGGAACAGTTCGCGCGAGCCCGTATGCGCGACATAGTGCAGAATCCAGGGGATGAGCCTGCGTCCGAACACCACCATGACGATCACGAAGGCTGCGACCTTGGCCAGTGTTATGGCGACCACGCCCCAGACGCCGAAGTCGAAGCGCAAGGCGAAGATGTCAGGCGCACGTTCAGCCGTTTCCTGCCCGCCGAGCACGCCGGCCAGGGCCGGCAGCAGCACCAAAGCCAGGACCATGGCGAGGTCTTCGACAATCAGCCAGCCCACGGTGATGCGGCCGCGTTCTGTGTCGACCATGCGGCGTTCCTGCAGCGCGCGCAACAGCACGACCGTGGAGGCGACGGAAAGCGCCAGGCCGAAGACAAGGCCGGCGCCGACCGTCCAGCCCATCGCCCATGACAAGCAGAGGCCGAGCACGGTGGCAAAGGCAATTTGTACTATGGCGCCTGGAACCGCAATGGCGCGGACGGAAAGCAGGTCTTTAAGCGAGAAATGCAGGCCGACGCCGAACATCAGTAGGATGACGCCGATTTCGGCAAGCTGCTGCGCTAGCGCTTGGTCGGCAACGAAGCCCGGGGTGTTCGGCCCGACAAGGACGCCCGCAACCAGATATCCCACGAGTGGCGGAATGCGGAACCGGTTCGCAAGAGCACCGAAAACAAACGCGAGACCGAGGCCGGCGACGATGGTGGCAATAAGCGTAGTGTCGTGCGGCATTGTCCGGCCAACACCCTTTCAAAATAAGGGAGCATCGAAGACGCGACGGAGGATTCCGCCGCGTTTCCAATATGGTGGCCGGGATCGCTGATGCGCAACCCCGGCCACTGAACAATCCGCCTGTGAAGGAAAAAAACCCGAAGGCGCGCTGTCAGGGCTCCACCATCGTTGAGAAGGCTACTCCTTCATCAGCAACTTTTCGATTTCGGGTACCGAATGATTGGTCAGGGTCTTGGTGATTTCGGCCACCACCTTTGATGATACTTCGGTCGGAAAGGATTTCCGCATTTCGCCCAGCACCAAAGGCCCTGCGACGAGAACAACACGCTCATAGTCGTCGCTCTTCAATTCTTCGAGCACCTCGGCGGCGAAGCGTTCCTTGTTCTGCCGGTGCCAGTCGGTTTCCTCGACGGCACTGCGGTGGACAGAAGGTCCGTCGTTGAAGCGGCCGGGGCGGTCGGTGCCCTGCTCGCGGGACGGCGGGTTCTCCATCTTCATCTCATGCACGAGTTTCAGATTGGGATAGGTCGCATCGCCCTCGTTTTTCAGGAAGATCGCCTTCTCCCCGTCCGCCACGACCACCGAAGTTCCGTGCTTGAGTTTCAGCTGCGTCATATCCTACCCTTTCTAGGCAAATATCTTCATTCCAGTTTAGCCCCACGCCGACTGCCTATCGCCAACGTGAAAAAGCGCGGGAATGTTCCGCGAGAAGGGCTTTTGAGGGAGGAAAAAACCTCTCGAGCGTGATCTGGGATTCTTTTTCTGCCTGCGGCCATTCCAGCAGAAAAAACATTGCACTGTATGCAGCGCTGCGCGAGTGCATTCCTTCTGTGGGACGGGCTGAAAGAGTAGAAATCGAGCCTTCCTTGGAACCCGTGCGCCATGTCTCCAGCCACAGCAAAGCTCAACGCGTTCCCCGTCTTCATGCGGGTCGAGGGCAAAACCGTGTCTATCGTCGGCGGCGGCGAGGAAGCTTTGGCCAAGGCGCGCCTGATGGCACAGTCCAGCGCCAAAATATGCATCATTTCCGAAGATGTAGAGCCTGACCTTGCCGCTTTCGTTGCTGCCGGCCACGCGGAGCATGTCGCGCAGGACTATGACGCTGCACTGATCGAAGGCTCGACGCTGGTCTTTGCGGCCACTGGCGAAGAGATGCAGGACCGTCGCGTGTCGGACGATGCGCGCCGCCTCGGCATTGCGGTCAATGCGGTAGACCGTCCAGAACTGTGCGATTTCTTCACGCCCGCACTGGTCAATCGTGCGCCGGTGGCGGTTGCCATTGGCACGGAAGGTGCTGGGCCTGTGCTGGCGCAGATGATCCGCGCGCGGATCGACCAGATGCTGTCGCCATCGCTGGGCGGATTGGCGACGTTGGCTGCCTCGCTGCGCGATGCGGTCGATGCGAGCCTGCCGCGCGGTGCGGTGCGTCGTCGTTTCTGGAAGTCCTTCTTTACCGGCGAGCCGCAGCGCGCTGTCGCCTCCGGGCAGCACGAGCAGGCGAAGGCCTCTGCCAAACGGCTGATCGCATCAGGCGGCTCTGCGCGCGGCCATGTCGCGCTGGTCGGCGCCGGTCCAGGTGCGGAAGACCTGCTGACGCTGCGTGCGCAGCGCCTGCTGATGGAAGCCGACGTGATCCTTTACGACGCGCTGGTACCCGAAGCCGTAGTCGCGATGGGTCGCCGCGATGCCGAGCGCGTCTCGGTCGGCAAGCGCAAGGGCTGCCATTCGAAGTCGCAGGGCGAGATCAACGATTTGCTGGTCGAACTCGCCCTCGAAGGCAAGGCTGTCGTCCGTCTCAAGTCCGGCGACCCGCTGGTGTTCGGCCGGGCCGGCGAGGAAATGCAGGCGATGCGCGATGCCGGCGTTTCCTACGAGGTGGTGCCGGGCGTAACGTCGGCCTTTGCCGCCGCCGCCGATTTCGAACTGCCGCTGACGCTGCGCGGCGTCACCTCCTCGCTGGTCTTCACCACCGGCCACGACCTGAAGGGACGCAGCCTGCCGGACTGGGCGAAGCTCGCCATCTCGGGCGCCACCGTCGCGGTCTATATGGGCCGCTCGGTCGCAGCCGAAGTGGCAGGCCGGCTGATCGATGCCGGGCTGTCGCCGGATACGGCGGTGGCTGTGGTCGAGAATGCGAGCCTCGGCAACAGCCGCAAGTTTCATGGCACGCTGGCCGATCTGCCGTCGTTGCAGGCGCGCGACGATCTCGACGGCCCGGTCATGACAATCATCGGCGATGCGGTCGCGGGCGCCAATTTCGCGCGGTCGGAAGCGCTTTCGACGCGCCGTTCCGTCGCCCCCAAACCCCTTGTGGAAGCCAGAGCATGAAAATCCTCACAGCCAACCGGCTGAGCGACGGCGAGGCCGTCTGGTACGCCGCCGACGGCACATGGGCCGAAACCATCGACCGCGCTGAAACGGTGGCAGACAAGCTCGGCGAAAGCCGCCTCGAGGCGATCGGCAAGGCCGCCTACGACAATGACGAAGTCGTCGACGTCAATCTCATCGACGTCGTCGTCACCGATGGCATCATCCGTCCTACGCGGCTGCGCGAAGTCATCCGCGCCGCTGGCCCCACCAACCGTACCGACCTTGGCAAACAGGCACGCGCCTCAGCGCGGCACGCCTGAGACTGAACGCAGGGAACGATCATGTACCGCTACGATGAGTTCGACCACGATTTCGTACAGGCCCGCGTTGCTGAGTTCAGCGACCAGGTCGAGCGGCGGCTTGCCGGCGAGATTACCGAGGATCAGTTCAAGCCGCTCCGGCTTATGAACGGCGTCTACCTGCAACTGCATGCCTACATGCTGCGGGTGGCAATCCCCTACGGCACGTTGAACTCCAAGCAGCTGCGCATGCTCGGTCATATCGCGCGCAAATACGACAAGGGCTATGGCCACTTCACCACGCGCCAGAACATCCAGTACAACTGGCCGGCTTTGTCGGATATGCCGGCGATCCTCGCCGATCTGGCGAGCGTCGAAATGCATGCTATCCAGACATCCGGCAACTGCATCCGCAACGTAACCGCCGACCATTTCGCGGGTGCCGCCGCCGACGAGGTCGCAGATCCGCGGCCCTACGCGGAGATCCTGCGGCAGTGGTCCTCGGTGCATCCGGAATTTTCCTACCTGCCGCGCAAGTTCAAGATAGCCGTGACCGGAGCCAAACGCGACCGCGCCGCCATCCAGGTCCACGATATCGGCCTGCACCTGAAGAAGGACGAGACCGGTGCGCTGGGCTTTGCCGTCTATGTCGGCGGCGGTCAGGGGCGCACACCGATCATCGCCAAGAAGATCCGCGACTTCCTGCCGGAAGAACATCTCCTGTCCTACATCACGGCGATCATGCGCGTGTATAATCTGCACGGTCGCCGCGACAACAAATACAAGGCCCGCATCAAGATCCTGGTGCATGAGACCGGCGTGGAGGAATTCACCCGCCAGGTCGATGCCGAATGGGCTCATCTCAAGGACGGCGAACTCGCGCTGCCCGAAGCCGACATCCGCGCCATCTCGACCTATTTCGCGCCGCCCGCGCTGGTTGCGCGGCCCGAAGGCGACGAGGCGCTGCGGCTGGCACGGTTGGACTCACGCAGCTTCGGCGAATGGCTCGACCAGAACGTCGTCACCCACAAGCATCCCGATTATGCCGCGGTCACCATCTCGCTCAAGGGTGTTGGCGAGGCGCCGGGCGATGCGTCGGATTCGCAGATGGAAGCTGTCGCCGATCTCGCCGAGCGCTACGGCTTTGACGAAATCCGCGTGTCGCACGAACAGAATCTGATCCTGCCCCATGTCGCGCGCGCCGACCTGCGCGCGGTCTACGATGCGCTGGTGGAAATCGGCCTGCAGACGGCTAACTCCAACCTGATCACCGACATCATCGCTTGCCCCGGCCTGGACTATTGCGCGCTCGCCAATGCACGGTCGATCTCGGTGGCGCAGGAAATCACGCATCGTTTCAACTCGCTGGAGCGCCAGCGCGACATTGGTGAGCTCAAGCTGAAGATTTCCGGCTGCATCAATGCCTGCGGCCACCACCATGTCGGCCATATCGGCATTCTCGGCGTCGAAAAGAAGGGTGCCGAACTCTACCAGGTGACACTGGGCGGCTCCGGCGACGAGAACACCTCGGTGGGCGAGATCATCGGCCGTGGCTTCGGGCCGGAGGATATCACCGATGCCGTCGAAACCATTGTCGAGACCTATCTGAGGGTCCGGTTGGACAGCTCGGAAATCTTCCTCGATGCCTATCGCCGGGTGGGTCAAGCTCCCTTCAAGGAGGCGCTTTATGGCAGCGAAGCCAAGGCGGCCTGAGACGGAGCTTGCTGAGCTGGCCTCCGCCTATGACGCACGCTACGGCGATCTCGACCCACGCAAGGTGATCGAACGCGCCGCGACCGATCTTTTCCTGGGCGATATCGCCGCCGTGTCCTCCTTCGGGGCGGATTCGGCGGTACTGCTGCACATGATCGCAGAGATCGACCGGTCGCTGCCGATCGTCTTTCTCGACACCGGCAAGCATTTCGAGGAGACGCTGCACTACCGCGACGCGCTGGTCGCCGATTTCGGCCTGACCGATTTGCGCATCGTCACGCCAGAGGAAGCCGCGCTTAATCGTACCGATCCCGATGGCTCCTTGCACCAAAGGGATACGGAAGCCTGCTGCGCGGTGCGCAAGGTGGAAACCATGGCGCGTGGGGTCGAGCCGTTCGGCGCGTGGTTCACCGGGCGCAAACGCTTCCAGGCGGCGACGCGCGCGGCATTGCCGGTGTTCGAGACGGTCGGCCCGCGCTTCCGCATCAACCCGCTTGCGCGGTGGAGCGGTAGCGACCTCGCCGACTACATGGAACGTCACGGCTTGCGCACCAATCCGCTCGTCGCCTATGGCTATCTTTCCATCGGCTGTTTTCCCTGCACCCAGCCGGTCAAGCCTGGCGAAGATGCTCGCAGCGGGCGCTGGGCCGGACAGGCCAAGACGGAATGCGGCATTCATCTCGGCGGCCTCGAACGGACCTTGAACGATGTCCCTCACTAGGATTCTGCATATGACCGAAGCGACACCGCCCGCTGCGCCCCGGCTGTGGACGCGGGAAGGCTTCCGCGACGACGAGTGGAGCCACGCCGAAAGTGCTGAGGCGCTGTCGGGCAATGGCCGCTTCATCCTGCCGCTGCAGGCGTTTCTGGATCTCGACCTGGGCGTCCGCGCAGGCTCCCGCGAACGGCTTGGCGTGATCCTGCAACCCGGCGAGCACCTGGAAAATATCACCGAGTTTCTGGGTGATCTGTCCCTGGTCGCTCTGGCGTTTCCGGCTTTCAGCGATGGGCGCTCCTATTCGAAGGCAGAGCTTCTGCGCGGTCGGCACGGCTTTGCCGGCATCGTGCGGGCCACCGGTGAGGTGCTTGTCGACCAGTTGCCGCATATGCTGCGCACCGGCTTCGACCAGTTCGAGATCAGCCACCCGGTGCTGCTGCGCCGGCTTGAGGCAGGCGACAGCGGCGGTATTCCCTTCTACTATCAGCCCACGGCAAAGCCCGCCGATGCCCCGGCCAAAGGCGCCGCCTATTCCTGGCGTCGGCAAAGGCAGGCTGGGTAAACCTGCTCCGGCAGCGAGCGCACTAAAACCCCACGCGCATTCGTTCTGAAAAATCCATTCAGACCTGAAACACGCCGAGATATCGGCTAGAAACATTGCGCCGTCACAAGCACGGCGCAGTGCACCGCCGCATGACCGGTCGGCGGAGCGGTTTGGGTAGGGACATGACGGATTCCGAGAGCAGTGGACTCCAGCCGGAGCGAAGGCCGATTGCCAGCCGGTCTTCCGGCTGGGCGCAGGCGCTGAGCCGCAAGCTGGCGCAGTCGAGCGTCACGCCAAACCAGATTTCTGTCTGGTCCGTGGTCTGCGCTGGCATAGGCGCCGGGTTGATGCTTGGCTATGCGCACCCGGCAGCCTGGATCGGCGCCGCCCTCTGCATTCAGCTCAGATTGGTCTGCAATCTTCTCGATGGCATGGTGGCCATCGAAGGCGGCAAGAAATCGCCGGTCGGCGCGATCTACAATGAATTCCCCGACCGTATCGCCGACAGCCTGTTTCTGGTGGCCGCGGGCTATGCCGCAGCCTGGCCAGCATTGGGCTGGCTTTCGGCGCTGCTTGCCGCGCTCACCGCCTATGTCCGCGTCTTCGGCGGCTCTCTCGGCCTGCCGCAGAGCTTCGGCGGCCTCATGGCCAAGCAGCACCGCATGGCTGTGCTGACCGCTGCTCTCGTCGCGCAGTCCGTCCTATGGTTCTTTTCGCCCAGCCCGTTGGCGCTGCAAATCGCGATTGCCGTGATCGCCGTGGGAAGCGCCTGGACCTGCATGACCCGGACGAAGGATATCGCAGCGAGGCTCAAGACATCATGATCGTGCTCTTGTCGAACATGCTCCTGGGGCTGGTCCGGCTGCTCGTCGGCGCGCGCGGCGTCGGTCACGACCTCGGCCGGCACGACCAGAGCCGCATCTATTTCGCCAACCACACCAGCCATCTCGATACGCTGGTTGTTTTGGCGGCGCTGCCGGGCGACGTGCGCCGCACCGTGCATCCCGCCGCGGCGCTCGATTATTGGGGATCGAGCAAGGGCAAGCGCTTCATTGCCGAACAGCTGCTCAACTCCATCCTGATCGACCGCCAGCGCAGCACCGATGCCGATCCGTTGGAGCCGGTGATGGAGGTGCTGCACAACAAGGAATCCGTGCTGATCTTTCCCGAGGGCACGCGGGGCCATGGCGACAGGATAGAGAGTTTCAGGTCTGGACTGTACAATCTCGCGGCGCGGTTCCCCGACCGCGATCTGGTGCCGGTTTATCTCGACAATCTCTCGCGCATCATGCCCAAGGGCAGTTTTCTGGTGGTTCCGATGATCTGCACGCCGCGTTTCGGTGCGCCCATCCGGTTGAAACGCGGCGAGGAGCGCCGCGCCTTTCTCGACCGCGCGCGAGATGCGCTCGCCGAGCTTGCTCTGCCGCGCGATGGAGGTGCAGCATGAACGGGACGATCTTCACCGTGCTCGCCGGCATCGTCGGCGTGCTGCTCGTGGCCTCGGCTATCGGCGCCGGATTGCATTATCTCAAGAAGGACGGGCCGCAGCAGGCGACCATCGCCAACCTCAACCAGCGCATCAAGGCGTGGTGGGTGATGGTGCTGTTGCTCAGCCTCTGCGTTTTGGCCGGCAAGCTGTTCACCACTGTCTTCTTCGCCTTCGTCTCTTTCTTCGCCTTACGCGAATTCTGGTCGCTGGCGCCATCGGCGCGGGGCGACCACCGGCCGCTCTTCGTCTCCTTCTTCATCCTTCTGCCACTGCAATATTACTTGGTGGCGACCGATTGGTACGGGCTGTTTTCCATCCTGATCCCGGTTTACGCCTTTCTCGGCCTGGCAGCCTTGTCGACGCTGGCCGGCGACACCCGCGATTTCCTGACTCGGAATGCGCGGGTCACCTGGGGCCTGATGATCTGCGTCTATTCGATCAGCCATGCGCCGGGGCTTCTGATGCTCGACACCGGCGTGCAGCAGCCCGTGCTGTTGCTGGTCTACCTGATCGTCGTGGTACAGCTCAGCGACGTCTTCCAATATGTCTTCGGCAAGCTGTTCGGCCGCCACAAGCTTTCGGCGCGGATCAGTCCGTCCAAGACCATCGAAGGGCTTGTCGGCGGCGGTCTGGCGGCGGTCGTGGTGGGGGCGGCGCTGTATGGCATGACGCCGTTCACGCCGTTGACCTCAGCCGCGATGAGCTTTGCCATTGTCGTCTCGGGCTTCTTCGGCGGCTTCGTGCTGTCGGCGGTGAAGCGGGACCTTGCCGCCAAGGACTGGGGCAACATGATCGCCGGCCATGGCGGGGTGCTCGACCGTGTCGATTCCATCGTCTTCGCCGCGCCGATCTTTTTCCACCTCGTGCGGTATTTCTATACGGCTTAGGTTCGCCCCCTCATCCCCCCTTCGGGCCACCACCCCGGGTCGAGCACTGGGCTCGCCCCGTCCTTCGTACACCCACGGGGAGAAGGAACTGGCGCAGCGGTCGCCATTCTCCTCCCCCCAGCGGGGAGAGGGTCGCCGAGCGAAGCTGAGGCGGGGTGGGGCCAGCCCTGACTGTCTTCTTAGCCGTTGCTGCTCCACGGGCCATGGAACGCACCCTCGGCGTCGATTCGTTCGAAGCCGTGCGCGCCGAAGAAGTCGCGCTGCGCCTGAATCAGGTTCGACGTACCGCGCCCCTGGCGGTAGGCGTCGAAATAGGCCAGAGCCGATGACAGCGCGGGAACCGGCAGGCCGGCTTCGGCAGCGCGCGCGACGACGCGGCGCAGCGCGGGGTGCGCTTCCTTCATCATGGCGATGAATGCGGGCGTCATCAGAAGGTTGGCGACCTTGTCTCCGGCGGAGAAGGCTTCGGCAATGGTATCGAGGAACTGCGAGCGGATGATGCAGCCGGCGCGCCAGATCTTGGCGATGGTCGGCATCGGCAGATCCCAGCCGAACTGCTGCGAGGCGCCCGACATGACGGCGAAACCCTGCGCATAGGCAGCGACTTTACCGGCAAACAGCGCCAGTTCCAGATCGGCCAGCAGGGCGTCCTTGTCGCCGGAAATCCGGCTCAGGCCGAGGTTGCCATAGGCTTTTTCGGCGGCTTCGCGCTCGGTCTTGAGCGAGGACAGCACGCGTGCGGCAACCGCCGCTTCGATCGCAGTGGCGGGGATGCCGAGCTGCTGCGCCTCGATCACTGACCACTTGCCGGTGCCCTTCTGGCCGGCCCGGTCCAGGATGATCTCGACCACCGGCTTGCCGGTCTTGGGGTCGTCGGCGTTCAGCACCTTGGCGGTGATCTCGATCAGATAGGAGTTCAGCCGGCCGGTGTTCCATGTGTCGAAGACCGGCGCGATTTCCTTGGGGCTCAAGTCCAGCCCGTCGCGCAGCACGCCGTAGATTTCGGCGATCATCTGCATATCGGCATATTCGATGCCGTTATGGATGGTCTTGACGAAATGCCCTGCACCATCGGTGCCGAGCCAGGCGGAGCAGGCCTCGCCCTTGAACTTGGCGGAGATCGCGGTCAGCACCTTTTCGACGCGGTTGTAGGAGTCTTCGGTACCGCCGACCATGATCGAGGGGCCGTGGCGCGCGCCTTCTTCGCCGCCCGAAACGCCCATGCCGATGAAGGTCAGGCCGGTGCTTTCGAGTTCCTTGAAGCGGCGGATAGTGTCGTGAAAATTGGCGTTGCCGGCGTCGATGATGATGTCGTTGGCCGACAGCACCTTGCGCAACTGGGCAATCTGCTCATCCACCGGCGTGCCGGCCAGGACCATGATGATCACCGGCCGCGGCGGACGGATGGCGGCGGCGAGTTCCTGCAGCGAGTGGCAGGGCACGATGCGGTCGGAGAGTTCGCCAGCATTGGCCTTGAAGGCGTCGGTGCGCGACGTCGTGCGGTTGAAGACGGCGATGCGATGGCCTTTTTCGGCGATGTTGAGCGCCAGGTTGGAGCCCATCGTTCCAAGGCCGATCAGCCCGATTTCGGCTTGTTCCATCGTTCATCCCTGTCTTAGCGTGCTGTTGAGTTTGAGTGCGGGCGCATGATTGAACCCGCCCGCCGGGTTCGTCAACCGGCCTGCGCCGGATGAAGCAGAGGGACACGGGCCAGACGAAGCCTATTTGATGCGGCGACCGTAGAGTTCGAGGCGGTGGTGGACGATCTCATAGCCAAGCTCGCGAGCGATCTCATTCTGCAGCTGCTCGATCTTTTCGGAATGGAATTCGATGACGTCGCCAGACTCCATGTCGATCAGGTGGTCATGATGCTCGCCAACCGCTTGCTCGAAACGCGACGGCCCGCCCTCGAAGGCATGGCGGTGGATGGCCCCAAGCCCCTCGAGCAGCTTCATCGTGCGATAGACGGTGGAGAGCGAAATGCTGCTGTCGATGGCAACTGCACGACGGAAGATTTCCAGCGCGTCCGGATGGTCGTCCGTCTCGCCCAGGATCGACAGGATCACCCGGCGCGGCCGCGTGATTCGGATGCCGGCCTTGCGCAATGCCTTTTCGTAGTCGGGCTTCTTGTACGTCTCTCTCGTCATGCGCGGGACTATGTTCCAGATGACAGTCAGTTGCAAAAAAATTCCCTGACCATCCCCTATGGAATGCCAAGTTTGGATCTCCCGTCTCCTTCTTGCAAACGATTTGCAATTGCATTGACAGAGTGGTCGTGCCGCCCTAGTTTTGTGCAGGCGTGGCAGTAACCGCGAAAGAAGCTGGTGGAGATGTGCGGGTGGGTATGCGGAGTTTGATGTCGTTGGCGGTCGTGGCGCTGGGCCTTATGGGTTGGAGCGGGAAGGCGTCGGCGCAAGAAAAGATGACGGTGGTCACGACCTTCACGATCATTGCCGACATGGCCCGCAACGTTGCCGGCGAGGCGGCCGACGTGCAGTCGATTACCAAGCCGAATGCCGAGATCCACAACTATCAGCCGACGCCGGGCGACATGATCCGGGCGCAAAAGGCCGACCTGATCCTGTGGAATGGGCTCAACCTCGAACTCTGGTTCGAGAAATTCTTCGAAAATCTGAGTGGCGTGCCGAGTGCGGTGGTTTCCGACGGCGTCGAGCCGATGGGCATCGCCGAAGGTCCCTACACCGGCAAGCCCAACCCGCATGCCTGGATGTCGCCGGAGGCGGCGCTGATCTATGTCGAGAACATCCGCAAGGCGTTCGCCGCTCAGGACCCGGACAATGCCGAAGTCTATGCGAAGAATGCGGCCGCCTATGCCGAAAAGATCAGGGCGACCGTGGCGCCGATCCGTGCCTCGATCGATGCGATCCCCGAAGAGCGGCGCTGGCTCGCCACCAGCGAGGGCGCCTTCTCCTATCTGGCGCGCGATTTCGGCCTGAAGGAGCTCTATCTCTGGCCGATCAATGCCGACCAGCAGGGCACGCCGCAGCAGGTCCGCAAGGTGATCGACAAGATCCGCGAACACCATGTGCCGGCGATCTTCAGCGAAAGCACGATCTCGTCAGCACCGGCGGAGCAGGTGGCGCGTGAGACAGGCGCTAAATATGGCGGCGTGCTCTATGTCGACTCGCTGAGTGACGAAAGCGGGCCGGTCCCAACCTATCTCGACCTGTTGCGCGTGACATCCGAGACGATCGCGAAGGGGCTTGCCGAATGAACATGGCCCTGAAACCAGCGCAGCGCGTGGAAGACGTCACATCTCCCGGGCTGCAGGTCGATCATATCACCGTAACCTACAAGAACGGCCACACCGCTTTGCGCGATGCGACGTTCTCTATCCCCGCCGGCACCATCACGGCTCTTGTCGGCGTCAACGGCGCGGGCAAGTCGACCCTGTTCAAGGCGGTGATGGGTTTCGTGCCGCTCGCCCAGGGCAAGGTCACTATCTTCGGCGAGCCGGCCACCTCAGCGCTCAAGCGCAACGCCGTCGCCTATGTGCCGCAGAGCGAGGATGTCGACTGGAATTTCCCTGTCCTGGTCGAGGATGTGGTGATGATGGGCCGTTACGGCCACATGAATTTCATGCGCATCGCCCGCGCCGAGGACAAACGCGCGGTGGATGCCGCGCTCGAACGCGTCGGCATGAGCGACTATCGCAAGCGTCAGATCGGCGAGTTGTCGGGAGGTCAGAAGAAACGCGTTTTCCTGGCGCGCGCATTGGCCCAGGACGGGCGGCTGATCCTGCTCGACGAGCCGTTCACCGGCGTCGATGTGCGAACGGAAGAGGCGATCATCACGCTGCTGCAGTCGCTGCGCGACGAGGGCCGGGTGATGCTGGTCTCCACCCACAATCTCGGCAGCGTGCCGCGTTTCTGCGACCGCGCCGTGCTGGTCAACCGTACGGTGCTGGCGGCAGGGCCGACGGCCGAGGTGTTCACCAAGTCGAACCTGGAACAGGCGTTCGGCGGCGTGCTGCGGCAGTTTATCCTCGGCGGGGCCGAACTGCATGACGACGAAGACAAGCGCAAGGTCACCGTACTGACTGACGACGAGCATCCCTTCGTCATCTATGGCGAGGAAACCAATGGCGGCGAGAAGGGCGGCAAATGACCCAGACTCTGCTGGAGCCGTTCGGCTATGGCTATATGGTCAACGCGATGTGGGTTTCCGCCCTTGTCGGCGGTGTCTGCGCCTTCCTCTCAGCCTATCTGATGCTCAAGGGCTGGTCGCTGATCGGCGACGCGCTGTCCCATTCCATCGTGCCGGGTGTGGCAGGCGCCTACATGCTCGGGCTGCCTTTCGCGCTCGGCGCATTCCTGTCCGGTGGACTGGCGGCGGGTGCGATGCTGTTCCTCAACCAGCGCACCAAGCTCAAGGAAGATGCCATCATCGGGCTGATCTTCACCTCCTTCTTCGGGCTTGGCCTGTTCATGATCTCGCTGTCGCCGGCTTCGGTGAACATCCAGACCATCGTGCTCGGCAACATCCTGGCGGTGACGCCGTCGGACACGCTGCAACTGGTGCTGATCGGTGGCATCTCGCTGGCTATCCTGCTGGTCAAGTGGAAGGATTTGATGGTCGCGTTCTTCGACGAGAACCACGCCCGCTCCATCGGTCTCAATCCGGACCGGCTCAAGGTGCTGTTTTTTACCCTTCTGAGCGCCTGCACGGTGGCGGCGCTGCAGACAGTGGGCGCATTCCTGGTCATCGCCATGGTGGTGACGCCCGGCGCCACGGCCTATCTTCTGAGCGACCGGTTCCCGCGCCTCATCGCCCTCAGCGTGGCGATTGGCGCGGTGACGAGTTTCACCGGCGCGTATCTCAGCTATTTTCTCGACGGCGCGACAGGCGGCATCATCGTGGTGCTGCAAACGCTGATCTTCCTAACCGCCTTCGTCTTCGCGCCCAAGCATGGCCTGCTGGCCTCGCGTCGCCGCGCGAAGGAATCGCTGGAGGCGGGGGTATGAGGCCGGCAGCGACATTCCCTTCTCCCCTTGTGGGGTCCGAAGGACGGGCAAGACCCGTGGCTAGCCCCAGGGATGGCCGAGCGCAGCGAGGTCGGATGAGGGGTGTTGGAAGGAATGAGACGCCTGCCTTTATGCATCGAGAGGTCTCTAAGGAAAAGCCACACCCCACGCAACATCCCTCATCCGCCCCTTCGGGGCACCTTCTCCCACAAGGGGAGAAGGGGAGGTGCCTTGCAGAGGAACACCGCGCATGACCGAAACCCTCCTCATGCCGTTCTTGTTTCCGTTCATGCAGCAGGCGTTCATCATCGCGTTACTGATCGCGGCCCCCATGGCGCTCTTGTCCTGCTTTCTGGTGCTGAAAGGGTGGTCGCTGATGGGCGATGCGGTCAGCCACGCCGTTCTGCCGGGCGTGGTGTTGGCCTATATGGCAGGCATTCCGCTGGCTATCGGCGCGTTCGTGGCGGGCATGGTCTGCGCGCTGTCGACCGGCTATCTCAAGGAGAACAGCCGCATCAAGGAAGATACGGTGATGGGCATCGTGTTTTCCGGCATGTTCGGCCTCGGCATCGTGCTTTACACCAAGATCCAGAGCGACGTTCATCTCGACCACATATTGTTCGGTGATATCCTGGGCGTCAGTTGGGGGGATATCCTGCAGACCGGCATCATCGCCGTGGTGTCGCTGGTAGCGATTGTCATCTATCGCCGCGATCTTCTGCTGCACGCTTTCGACCCGCAGCATGCCCGCGCCATAGGCCTGCCGGTGCGGCTGTTGCACTACGGGCTCCTGACCATCCTGTCACTGACCATCGTCGGCGCCCTGAAGGCGGTCGGCATCATCCTGGCGATTGCCATGCTGATCGCCCCTGGCGCCATTGCCTTCCTGCTGACCAACCGCTTCGAGCGCATGATGCTGGTGTCGCTGGCGGTAGCGCTGCTGTCGTCATTCTTCGGCGTCTATCTCAGCTTCTTCCTCGACAGCGCGCCGGCCCCCACCATCGTGCTGCTGATGAGCCTGACCTTCGTGGCGGCGTTCTTCGTCTCCCGCTTCAAGATGCGCCGGAGGCAGATGCAGGCGGGTTGACTTACGCTGCCTGAACCGCCCGATTCGAAACGGTATAAGTCCGACCGTTCTCATCGAAAAGATGCAGGTTTCCGGGGCTTGCCGTCAGCCGAAGGATGCTGCCGCGCACCACCTCGGCATTGCCCGGCATCTTGGCGACCAGCTGCTCGCCCTGCCGGCCGATATCGATATAGGCGAGCTGCACCTCGCCCAACTGCTCGATATAGTCGACCGTGCCTTCGAACAGGGTGCCGCCTTCGGCATCGTCCGTCACGCGCAAATCTTCCGGCCGCACGCCGAAACTCGCCTTGGTGCCGGTGGCATCGGCGGGTGTTGCGATGGGAACGTGGGCCACGGTCCCGCTCGGCAGCCTGACGGCGGTCGGCGCACCGCCGCGTTCGATGGTGACGGGCAAAATGTTCATGGCCGGAGAGCCGATGAACTGCGCGACGAACAGGTTGCCGGGCTTGCAGTAAAGCTCCATCGGCGTGCCGACCTGCTCGATGCGGCCATCTTTCAGGACCACGATGCGGTCGGCCAGGGTCATTGCCTCTACCTGATCGTGGGTGACATAAATCATCGTCGTTTCCGGCATCGATTCCTTCAGCTTGGCGATTTCGATGCGGGTCGCGACGCGAAGCGCGGCGTCGAGGTTGGACAGCGGCTCGTCGAAGAGGAAGACTTTCGGATTGCGCACAATGGCGCGGCCGATGGCGACGCGCTGCCGCTGCCCGCCCGACATCGCCTTGGGCAGCCGGTCCAGATAGGGCGTGAGTTGCAGGATGTCTGCCGCCTGTTTGACGCGACGGTCGATCTCGGCCTTGGGCGCCTTGGCGATCTTCATGCCGAACGCCATGTTGTCGTAGACCGTCATATGCGGATAGAGCGCGTAGGACTGGAACACCATGGCGATGCCGCGCTGCGACGGCGGGACGTCATTGACCGTCTCGCCGGCAATCTGCAGCGTGCCGGAGGTGATTTCCTCAAGGCCGGCAATCGACCGCAACAGGGTCGATTTTCCGCAACCGGACGGACCGACGAAGACGATGAACTCGCCCGATTTGATGTCGAGATCGATGCCGTGAAGGATGTTCACGGCACCGTAGGATTTCTTTACGTCTCTCAGCGTCAGATCGGCCATTATATGTTCCTCCCAACCCGTTTCGCCTCAAAAAGTCTCGCCGTCGATCAGCCTGCGCGCCCGAACCATGCGCCATAGGGCGGCAACTCGATGTTCCCGCCCACCGCAGCCCCATCCATGCCATGTCCCGTCAGCGGTTCCGTGCCGGCGAACTCGAGCGTGGCGGGCGCGCCGCCGAGATTGAAGACGCAGACCACTTGGTCGTTGCCGGCGCGGCGGGTGAAGGCAAGCACGTCGCCTTCCGTGTCGATGAAAATGATGTCGCCCTTGGTGAAGGTCGGGTGCTGCTTTCGGAAGGCGATGAAGCGTCGATAATGCTCGAGCAACGACCGCTCGTCGCCCTGCTGCATGTTCACTGCCAGCGCCAGATGCTCGGATGGGACGGGAAGCCAGGGCTTGGCGGTGGAGAAGCCGCCGTAGATCGCCATGCGGTCCCACACCATCGGCGTGCGGCACCCGTCGCGGCCCTTGAATTCGGGCCAGAAACGGATGCCGTAAGGGTCCTGCAAATCCTCCAGCGCGAGATCGGCCTCGGTCAGGCCCAGTTCCTCGCCCTGGTAGATGCAGACCGAGCCGCGCATCGACATCATCGCGGCCGAAATCACCTTGAGATAGGCGGTCAGATCCGGCTCGCCGACGCCCCAGCGTGTTGCGTGGCGTACCACATCGTGGTTGGAGAAAGCCCAGCAGGCCCAGCCGCTGCTGGCGACATGGCCGAACTGTTCGAGCACCGTGCGGACACTGGCGGCACTGATCTTGTCAGGAGCGAGGAAGTCGAACGCGTAGCACATCTGCACGCGCTTCTCGGCCTCGGTATAGGCGGCGACCACCTCCAGACCGCGCTGGGAATCGCCGACCTCGCCCACGGCTGCTGCTGCCGGATACTCGTCCATCACCTGTCGGAGACGTTCGAGGAACAGCAGGTTTTCCGGCCGGCTCTTGTCGAAGATGTGGTCCTGGAAATTATAGGGGTTCACCGCAGGTGCCGTCTGCGCGTTGCGCTCGTCTGCGGCAAGTGCGGGGTTGTTCTCCAGCCCCTGGCTGTGGAAATAGAAATTGATGGTGTCGAGGCGGAAGCCGTCGACGCCCTTGTCGAGCCAGAACCTTACGATGTCGAGCACGGCGTCCTGCACCTCGGGATTATGGAAGTTGAGGTCGGGCTGCTCAGGCAGGAAGTTGTGCATGTAGTATTGCATGCGCCTGGTATCCCAGCGCCAGGCCGAACCGCCGAAGATCGACAGCCAGTTGTTGGGCGGCGTGCCGTCGGGGCTGGCATCGGCCCAGACATACCAGTCGGCCTTTGGGTTGTCGCGGCTGGAGCGGCTTTCGACGAACCATTCATGCAGTTCGGAGGTGTGGGAGATCACCCCGTCGATCATCACCTTGAGGCCGAGGCGGTGGGCTTCGGCGATCAGGATTTCGAAATCGTTGAGCGTGCCGAAGATCGGATCGATCTCGCGATAGTCGGAGATGTCGTAGCCGAAATCCTTCATCGGCGACTTGAAGAAGGGCGAAATCCAGATCGCATCGGCGCCAAGATCGGCGATATGCGGGAGGCGCTGGATGATACCCACGAGGTCGCCGACACCGTCGCCGTTCGAATCCTGGTAGCTGCGCGGATAGATCTGGTAGATCACCGCGCCGCGCCACCAGTCGCGATCCGCGGCGGGTGCCAGAACCACGTCCTCGATAGGGCTTTGAAATGCTGTATTGACCATTAACCACCTTTGACGGAGCCCGCGAGGAGGCCGCGGACGAAGTAGCGCTGAAGCGAGAAGAACACGATCAACGGTACTATGATTGTCACAAATGCGGAGGTCGCCAGGATTTCCCAATCGCCTCCGCGTGAACCTAGCAGCGCATTGAGCTTGCCCGTGAGCACGAGCTGGTCGGAGCCGCTTCCAAGGAAAACCATCGCAACCAAGAGATCGTTCCATACCCACAGAAATTGGAAGATAGCAAAGGACGCCAGCACCGGAAACGACAGAGGCAGGACGATCTTGACGAAAATCTCGAAATCCGACGCGCCGTCGATCCGCGCCGATTCCATGATCTCGCGCGGCAGGCCGGCGATGTAGCTGCGCAGCAGGTAGATGGCGAAGGGCAGGCCGAAGCCGGTATGCGCCAGCCAGATGCCCAGATAGGTCTTGGCCGGCACCCCGAAGAACGCACCGACGCCGTTATAGAGCTTGAGCAGCGGGATCAGCGACATCTGCAGCGGCACGACGAGCAGGCCGATGATGGCTGCGATCAGAAGCGCGCGGCCGGGAAAGCGCATCCAGGCCAGCGCATAGGCGGCGAAGGCGGCAATCAGGATCGGGATGATTGTGGCCGGCACCGTCACCGTCAGCGAATTCAGGAAGGACCGGCCGATGCCTTCCGAAAACAGCACGGTGTTGTAGTTTTCGGTGGTGAAGCTCGGCGGCTGCAGCGCCGAATAATAGACCCGCTGGCCGCGGTCGCCCTCGAAAGCCTGCGGCGAGGTCAGCACGAAACTGCCGTCCTGGTTGAGCTGCATGGTGACGCCGTCATTCAGTTCGGCTGTCTCGCCCGCCGCATATTGCGTCGGCGCCTGCACGCGCGTGCCGAAGGCGCCGACCTCGCCGCTGCCGCTTTCGAAGATGTTGCCCTCGATGACGAACTTGCCGTCGCGTTCCACTTGCGCCGGAGCGCCGGGGAGGCGCCCGGCAAGCGTCTGCGTCGAACTGGTCAGCGCCGTCCACCAGCCCGAAACCGTGATCTGGTCCTTGTCGCGCAGCGAGGTGACGAGGATGCCCAGCGTCGGGATCGTCCAGATGGCGACGAAGATCAAAACGGCGATGTGGACGCCAAAGCGCCCGATGAACGACTTTCCACGGGTGTTGGCCATGTCAGTGTCCTTCCCCGCTCTCGCGCGTCGCCTGGCGGATGTTCCAGATCATGATCGGCACGACTGCGAGCATGATGACCACGGCAATCGCAGCACCCCGGCCGAAATCGCCGCCGCCGCGGAACATCCAGTCGAACATCAGGTTCGCCAGCACCTGGCTGTTCCATTGCCCGTTGGTCATCGTTAGGACGATGTCGAACACCTTCAGCACAAGTATGGTGATCGTGGTCCAGACCACAGCGATGGTGCCCCAGATCTGCGGCACCATGATGCGCCAGAAGATCTGGAACGGATTTGCGCCGTCTATGACCGCTGCCTCGATGGTCTCCTCTGGAATCCCGCGCAAGGCCGACGACAAAATGACCATGGCGAAGCCGGTCTGGATCCAGATCAGGATGACCATCAGGAAGAAATTGTTCCAGAAGGGGATGGAGATCCAGACCTGCGGCGTGCCGCCAATATATTGGATGAAGGCGTTGAGGATACCGATCTGCGTCTGACCCTCGGCGCGGTATTCGTAGATGAATTTCCAGATCACGCTGGCGCCGACGAAGGAAATGGCGAGCGGCATGAACACCAGGCTCTTGGCGATGTTGCCCCACCAGATCTTGTCGGTCAAAACAGCGATGATCAGGCCCAGGAAGGTGCAGGCCGCAGGCACGACGGCGAGCCAGAGGAAGTTGTTGAGGATCGAGGTGCGGAATTCTCGGTCGCCCAAAGCCCACTGGTAGTTGGCGAGACCGACGAAGTTCTGTCCGGCGCGGTCCATGAAGGACAGCCGCACCGTGTCGACCACCGGGTAGATGAGATAGACGGTGAGGATCAGCAGGGCCGGGCCGACGAACAGCCAGGGCCGCACGATGCCTTGGCGGCGCAGATTGTCGATGGCCGCGCGGCCCGCCACGCCGCGCGAGGGAAAGGCCAGGTCGAGCAGCTTGTTCGCGCCCCAGAAATAGGCGACGCAGCCGCCGACCCCGACGATGATGACCAAGATGGCGGAAAAGATCTGCGCGGCCATGACGTCATTTCCCCTCGCTGTTGACAAACCTTTTGGCACGAGGCGCGTCGAAGCCGCATCCCCCTCACCCGGCCTCCGCTCCGCTCGGCCACCCTCTCCCCGCTGGGGAGAGGAGCTCAATTACCGCCGAGCCAGAATTCGGGTGTAGTTCTGGGCAGTGACGGTGGGGGTATTCCTCTCCCCAGCGGGGAGAGGGTGGCCGAGCGGAGCGGAGGCCGGGTGAGGGGGGCTCCGCAACTCAGCTGTGGGCAATGCGATCAAAGCGCTACTTGATCCCGTCCCAGCTTTTCTGGATGTCGGTGCCGACCGCTTCCGGCGACTTGCCGCCGACGAGGTCGATCATGCCGGTCCAGAACGCGCCTGCGCCGATCTTGCCGGGCATCAGGTCGGATCCATCGAAGCGGAAGGTCGTGGCGTTGACCAAAATGTCGCCCTGACGCTTCAGCGCGTCGTTGGCATAGGCGTCCTTGTTGACCGTCTTGAGCGGCGTCAGAAAGCCGGACTGCGCCATCCAGATTTCATGCGCCAAAGGCATTTTCAGATAGTCGATGAAGGCACGCGCGGCCTTGGAATCCTTGGTGATGGTGAACAGCGTGCCGCCGCCCAGCACCGGGGTGCCAAGTTCAGGCTTGGAGGCATAGGTCGGCAGGTAGAAGAAATCCGCGTCCTCGCCCAGCTCGGTGCCTTCGGGGAAGAAGGAGGAGATGAACGACGCCTGGCGGTGCAGATAGCATTTTGGCGGAACGGCGAAGAGCCCTTTGGGGCTGTCGCGGAAATCGGTGGCGGCGACCGCTGCCTTGCCGCCGTCGACATATTTGTCGTTGGTGGCGATCTCGGCGAAGATCGTCAGCGCATTGACCACGGCGGGATCGTTGAACTTGATCTCGTTCTTGGTCCACTGGTCGTAGACCTCGGGCGTCTGGGTGCGCAGCATGATGTCTTCGACCCAGTCGGTGGCCGGCCAGCCGGTGGCGCCGCCCGAACCCAGGCCAATGCACCACGGCACGCCGCCATCGGCAACGATCTGGTCGGTCAGCTTCTGCATGTCCTCCCAGGTCTTGGGCACTTCGTAACCCGCTTCCTCGAAGTTTTCCGGCACGTACCAGACCAGCGATTTCAGGTCGGCCTTGAACGGAAAGCCGTAGAAGCCGGCCTTGCCGTCCTTGTCGTTGAAGGTGCCGAGATCGACCCAGGACTGGCCCGCGCCGTAGTTTTCCTTGACGAAATTGGCGGTACCCTCGTCCAGCGGCGTCAGCAGACCCTTCGAGGCGAGATCCTGGATCAGTCCGGGCTGCGGCAGGATGGCGATGTTAGGCGGGCTACCGGCCTGCGTGTCGATGACGATCTGCTGCTCGTAATTTTCCGACGAAGCATAGTTGATAGTCGCGCCGGTAGCCTCGGAGAAGTATTCGAGTACGCTTCGCGCCAGGGCCTCGTCTTCGCCGCGCCAGGGCCCGAAGATGGACAGTGTCTCGCCCTTAAGGTCGACCTTCTTAAGGTCGTCATAGTTCGACCAGGTGAAGCGGGCGTCTTCGCCCGGCTTGAATTTCAGTTCGGCCTGCGCAGGGGCGGCGAGGCAAAGCGCTGCAAACGCCACGCCCAGCATGAGGGTCTTCTTCATCGATACCTCCCGGTTGATCTGTTTGCCAGGATGAAACCTCCTTCCATCCCGCCGACGATGGGGCGACTGTGCCTCACACAACAGCATCGCGCAACTGTCCGGCCGATCCGACGGGCTTCCGGTGCGTCAGTTCTGCGACGCGGGCTTTTCCCGTCGCGCCCGCCATGCTTCAAAGGCACCGAGAAGAGGAGACGGACATGCAGCAATCCATCGACATTCTGAAGAGCTGGCTCGAGCATCGCCGGCCGAAAATCGCCGTCGTGCTAGGCTCTGGGCTGGGCAGCCTGGCCGACGAGGTGGAGGACGCAATCCGCATTCCCTACAGCGAGATACCAGGTTTCCCGATCAGCGGCGTTACCGGCCATTCCGGCGAACTGCGTGTTGGAACGCTGTCTGGTACGCCGGTCATCGTACTGTCGGGCCGTGCGCATTATTATGAGCACGGCAACGCCGCGGCTATGCGCCCGGCCTTGGAAATCCTCGCCGGCATCGGCGTCGACATGCTGTTTCTGACCAACGCCGCCGGCTCGCTTGAGACGGACATGCCGCCCGGATCGGTGATGTTGATCACCGATCATATCAATTTCTCCGGTTCCAATCCGCTGTTCGGCGAACCTTCAGACCGGCGTTTCGTCGGCTTGACGCAAGCCTACGATCCTGTCCTGTCGGCACGCCTCGAACAGGCCGCGAAGGAGACGGGCACCGAGCTGCACAAGGGTGTCTATATGTGGTTCTCCGGGCCGTCCTTCGAAACGCCGGCGGAAATCCGCATGGCTGGTGTGTTCGGCGCCAACGCGGTGGGCATGTCGACCGTGCCGGAGGTCATCATCGCGCGCTTCTTCGGCATGCGCGTGGCGGCCTGTTCGGTTATCACCAACCTTGCCGCCGGCATGACGGGCGGTGAGCTGTCGCACCAGGAAACCAAGGATATGGCGCCTTTGGGTGGTAAACGATTAGCGGCAATCCTCAAATCAGCCATCGGCGGCCTGGGCTGATTTAGGCACGATAGGCGTCGCGCGGAAGCTGCGACAAAACCTCGGCCCGGTTGCCGCGCAGGATGACGATCTCCTCCAGCCTCAAGCCGAAACGGCCGGCGAGATAGATGCCAGGCTCGATGGAAAACACGTTGCCTTCCTCTAGGATGGTTTCCGCCGTCGCGGTGATGTAAGGCGGCTCGTGGATGTCGATGCCCAATCCGTGGCCGGTGCGGTGCAGGAAAAATTCGCCATAGCCGGCTTCGATGATGACATCGCGCGCTGCTTTGTCGACCTCTTTGGCCGCAACACCCGGCTTGGCCACCGCAATCGCCGCCTTCACCGCGCGATCGAGCACTGCATGCACCTCGTCGAAACCTTCGGGAGGCGTTCCGGCCACGGCGACGCGCGTCATGTCGCTGGGATAGCCATTGCTGCGTCCGCCGATGTCGATCAGCACGGCCTCGTCTTCGCCCAGCACTCGGCTTCCGGTGTGATGGTGCGGGAAGGCGCCGTTTTCGCCGAAGCAGATGCTGGTGAACTCGGCGGTCGCTCCGTGGGCCACGTAGTAGTCGCGCACTACGGCGGCGATTTCCAGTTCAGTGACGCCGGGCTTCAGCGCCGCGAAGGCTGCGCGCATCGCACCGTCATTGATCAGCGCATTGGCCTTCAATGCCTGGTACTCGCTGTCATCTTTCTGCGCGCGCAGAAAGCCCACCGTGTCGTCCGTGAACTTACGTTTTGCGCCGGGCAGGGCGTCGAGCACCAGAAGCGCGAAATCGGCGCGCATGGTCTCGTCTATGGCGAGCGACGGCGTTTCGGAAATGCCGGAGGCCTGCAAAAGCGCGGTCAGCGCCGCATCGGGGCCCTCGCTGTCTGCCCAGGGATAAAACGGCAGATCGGTATGCTGGCGCGAACTGTCGACGTTCAGCGCCGGCATCAGGAAGCCGGCATGACCCGGGCTCACGATCAGCAGAACGGGGCGCTCGTCGCCATGCGGCGACAGGTCTGCAAGCCATTTCATATGCGAGGACGGGCCGAGCACGACGAGGTCGGTTTCGGTCTCGGCCATGCGCTCGCGCAAGCGGATCATTCTCTGTTCGGTGATCGACAACATTGCTTCTGAAACCCTTTTTTGGACCCTGTTATCTTCTACTCCATCGGGGTTACAAGGCGATACAATGGAGACCGTGAAACGGCGCGCAATAAAATTTGACTTGAAAAATCAAGTTTATTCAAACTATGTTGATTTGACCGTCATCAATGCATCCGGCGTTAAGAAGCGCGCCGAAAAGTCGAAGACTTTCCGGACGTTATCGCTTTGACGAAACCCGGCCGGCCAGCGCATCCTCCCAAGGCGCCGGCTGGCCCGAGACCGGAGACTAGTGTGAGCATTTCGACGACAGGTTCAAACCGCAGCCTTTTCATCCCTGCGCTGCGCGGGCTTTATAGCAACCTCCACGACACAGCCGAGACGCTGTTGCGCGTCGTCGCCGGCGGGGCGCTCGTCATCCATGGCGCGCCCAAGATCATCAACCCCTTCGGCGCTACCGGCATGGTCGAAAGCCTCGGTTTCTATCCGGGCGTGCTGTGGGCACCGCTCCTGGCCATCACCGAATTCTTTGGCGGCATCCTGCTGATCCTCGGCCTGTTCACGCGACCGGCGGCTTTGGCTGCCACCTTTGTGCTGCTGGTCACGGTGTGGTTCCACTGGATCACGCAGGGTCAAGGCTATAGCGGCGCGGAGAAGTCCATTCTCTGGGCGGCGATCCTGTTCTTCTTCTTCGTGCGCGGCGGCAACCGTCATTCGGTCGACGCCCGCATCGGCAAGGAATTTTGAGTCCAGGCCAGTCGCCTGCGGTCTTCAGGCCGCGGGCGGAATGCTCTGGTGGAACCGAAAGATATTGTCGGGGTCGTAGCGCTTCTTGACCTTTTGCAGCCGCGCGAAATTCTGCCCGTAATAGGCTTGCTGCCAGTCCGGCTGGTCGCGGTTGGGGAAATTGACATAGGCGCTGGGCAGCAAAAAGCGCTGCATGTCAGCGACGTAGTCTTTGAGCCAGCCGCGTTGCCTGTCGACCGTCTCGAGGCTGTCGAGCGGACCCCATGCGGTTTCCATCTCGAACAGGAAGTTGCAGTCGCGGTGGACATAGGCCGTCTCGTCGGGACGCTTGTTCTTGACCGCACCGCCGGATGCAAAGAAGACGCCCATATTAACCTGGCGCACCGAGCCGCCGGGCCATTTCGACATCCAGCGCAGCATGGTCTCCAGCCCCTCCTCGTTGAGCCGATCGGAGATGTAATTGGCGCGGATCTCGTAGAAGCCGATTGGATCGTCCGTCACCAGATAGTCGCGCGCGCTCCAGTAGTGCATCGTGTTGATTTCGCTGCTGTGCGGCTCGAGAAGCGCGAAGGCGGGCTGCAGGATTTCGCGCAATTCGCTTTCCGTGCCCCAGTAGATGCCGAGCGTCTGTGCGCCAAGTGTCTCGATGGCCGGAAACGCGGTATTGGTCGCAGGCGTCATCTTGCTGCGCATCGATATGGTCGTGGGATTGGCAAGCTGGATGTCCTGCAGCATCGACATCATCTCGACGCCCTTGCCGCCCGGCCAGAAGATATTGAACGTGACCAGGTCATGCACTGGCCGCAGCTTGAAGGTGAAGGCGGTGTGAACGCCGAAATTGCCGCCGCCGCCGCCACGCGCCGCCCAAAACAGATCGCTCGCCTCGCTGTCGCTGGCGGTGATCGTGTCGCCATTGGCGAGTACGACTTCGGTGGACAGCAGGCTGTCGCAGGTCATGCCCGCATGGGTGGCTGAAAAGCCCCAGCCGCCGCCGAGAACCAGTCCGCCGACGCCGACCGTGGGGCATCGGCCCGAGGGGATGGCGAAGGGAAGCCCGCGCAAGGCGCTAGCGCTGCCCTCGTTGTTGACGCCGCCTTGCAGCGTCGCCGTGCCGTTCTGAAGGTCGATGCTTGAGCCTCTTAGGCCTTTCAGGTCGATCAGAAGTCCGTCTGTGGTGGAGTAGCCGGCATAGGAATGGCCTCCCGAGCGGATGGCGAAAGGCTGCCCGTTGTCGCGTGCCCACGCGACGCAGGCCTGCACGTCCCGCGCATCGGCGCACCGTGCGATGGCCTTGGGCAAAACGCCGGACCAGCGCGCATTGTTCGGCATCGCGGCAAACGCATAGGCATAATCGTCGGGCAGCAGAAGCCGGCCCTTCAGCCCTTTTCCGAGGCTTTCCAGCCCTCTTTGAACAACGCCGCTGACATCGCGCGCCTGGGCGAAGGACAGGCCGAGGCCACTCGCCGCAAGTCCCGCGGCTCCCCCTTTGAGAAAATTGCGCCTGGTCGTCGTCATGATGGCTCCCCGCTATCCCTGAGGCGCATCAAGCATAGGCATGGTTAAAGCCGGGTTGAGCGGCTTTGGACTGCGGCAAACTATGTCAAAGAGCGACGCAGCGTCGCTCTTTGCCTTTTGCCAGAAAGCGACTAAGAAATGCTGACATCCCAGCCATATCAGCGCCGGAGCCAGCGATGACCGAAATACTCCAGACCCCCCAGATCGTGACCGTCTTCGGCGGTTCCGGTTTCGTCGGCCGCCATGTCGTGCGCGCGCTGGCCAAGCGGGGTTATCTGGTTCGGGTCGCCTGCCGCCGGCCTGAACTGGCCAATTACCTGCAGCCGCTCGGCAATGTCGGCCAGATCCAGCCGATCCAGGCCAATGTGCGGGTGCGCTGGTCCGTCGACCGCGCGGTGCAGGGCGCGACCCATGTCGTCAACCTTGTCGGCATCCTGCATGAGGCCGGCCGCCAGAAATTCTCCTCGGTGCAGGAATTCGGCGCCCACGCCATTGCCGAAGCCGCCCGCTCCGTCGGCGCGCAATTCACCCATGTATCGGCCATCGGCGCCGATGCGCACTCCGAATCGCTCTATGCCCAGACCAAGGCGCGCGCCGAGAAGGCGGTTTTGCATACGCTGCCGGACGCCGTCATCCTGCGCCCATCCATCGTCTTCGGCCCCGAGGACTCTTTCTACAACCGTTTTGCCAATATGGCGCGTTTCTCGCCGGTCCTGCCTTTGATCGGCGGCGGCGAGACCAAGCTGCAGCCGGTCTTCGTCGGCGACGTTGCCGAAGCGGTGGTGCGCTCTGTGCAGGGCAAGCTCGAAGCCGGCAAGACCTACGAGCTTGGCGGGCCCGACGTCATGACCTTCCGCGAATGCCTGGAACAGATGCTGGAGATCACCGGCCGCAAGCGGCTTCTGGTCGCTTTGCCGTGGTCGGTGGCCAATCTGCAGGCATCGATCCTGCAGCTCCTGCCCAATCCGCTGCTGACCAAGGATCAGGTCGCGCTGCTGAAAACCCACAATGTCGTGTCCGAGCACGCCGTCAAGGCCGGCCTGACACTCGACGGCATGGGCCTGGAGCCGCGCAGCACGGCTGCGATCCTGCCGTCCTATCTCTGGCGCTACCGCCTGGCCGGGCAGTTTACGCAGAAGACCGAGGCTTGAGGAGTTAGGAAAAACTCTCGGGCCATTCCTGCGCGTCATGCACCACGGCGAGAATTTCGACCTTAACGGTGACGCGATAAACGACAATGTAGGACGTTTTAGTCAGAACCAGTTCGCGCGTAGCTGAAACGCGGCCAACGCGACCCATCTTAGGATTATCACCAAGAAGCAGTTCGCTGCGGCGAACGATGTCATGTGTAAGCCTGTAGGCTGCGCTGGGGCTTTCTTGTACGATGAAGTCCGCGATCTCCTCGACGTCATCGAGAGCAGGTCACGTCCAGAACACCTCCATCAGGATGGGCGGTATTTCATCAGCACGCGCTCCACTTCGCCCGGGCTTGCGAAATCCTCGCTGTCAGCCGCTGCGGTGCCCGCCGCCACCTTGTCCAGGAACCGTTCCTGCCACTCCAGAGAATGACCGTTTTCGAGCGCGTCAGTCACAACCTCTGACGGCGTCAGCGTCGAACGCTGCGCGATAGCATCGATGCGTGCTTTAAGTTCCGGAGTGATATCGAATGGCATGTCCATCCAAGGAATATGGCATGCAAACAGGGATTTTTAAACAGGGAGTAGGTGCGGAAAATGCCGCCGTTCACCCCCAGATGAGCAACGCGACCAGGCCCACGCCGCCGACCACTAGCCGCCACCAGCCGAACAGCGCGTAGCCGTGCCGTGAGACGTAGTCGAGCAGGTGCCTGACCACGAACAGGCCGGACACGAACGCGGCAACGAAACCGACGACGATGATGGTGATGTCGGAACTCGAAAGAGCGTCGTGGTTCTTGAACAGGTCGTAGGCGAAGGCTCCCGCCATGGTCGGCATGGCGAGAAAGAAGGAAAACTCCGCTGCGGAGCGTTTGTCGGCGCCCAAAAGCAGCGAACCGACGATGGTGGAGCCCGAACGCGAGACGCCCGGGATCATCGCCAGGCATTGTATGAAGCCGATGCTCAGGCACATGGGCAGCGGAAAATCCATCGCATCGTGATATTTCGGCCGCAGCTGCAGGCGGTCGACATAGAGGAGAATGAAGCCGCCGACGATCAGCATGATGCAGATCAGCATCGGGGTTTCGAACAGCACGGTCTTGATGAAGTCATGCGCGAGCGCGCCAATCACGGCGGCGGGCAGGAAGGCGACCAGAATGCCGAGCACGAAGCGCTGCGTGCGTGCATCGCTTGGCAAATCCGTCAGCATTTTCCAAAGCTTGCCGAAATAGACGCTGAGGATGGCGAGGATGGCGCCCAGCTGGATCAGCACCTCGAACGCCTTGCCGGTCGATTCGAAACCCAGGAAATGCCCCGCCAGCAGGATATGCCCGGTGGAGGACACCGGAATGAATTCCGTCAGCCCCTCCAACAGGCCCAGCAGGAGGGCTTCAACGATCGTCTGGCTTTCCATATTGTCTCCGCGCAAGGCCGCGCTTGCTTGTCATGGCCCCCGACTGCTCCTATAGGTCTTGCGCCGGGCACCCTCTAAACGGGTTGCAAAGCATTAACGGCGCATGATGCGATTCGCCAGAGCCGCAGACTTCAAATACCACGCAGGGCCATGCTGACGCTTTTCCACCACCCGCTTTTTGCGACATGCCGTTTCATTCGCCTGGTTTTCGGCGAGTATGGCGAGGAAATCGCACTCATTGAGGAAAAGCCTTGGACTAGACGCAAGGAGTTCCTGGCGCTGAACCCCGCAGGCACTCTGCCGGTGCTTCTTGCTGAGGGCGACGTGCCGATCGTCGGCGCGATGACCATCGCCGAATATCTCGACGAGACGCGCGGCGTGCTCAAGCGCGACCGGCGGCTGTTCGCAGAGGACCCCATGGACCGCGCCGAAATCCGCCGGCTGGTCGATTGGTACCTGACCAAGACGGAAAGCGAGGTCTCCCGGCATCTGGTGCGCGAGCGCGTGCTGAAGCCGCTGATGCCGGAAGCGTTGGGCGGCGGGTCGCCGGATTCGGGCGCCATCCGCGCCGCGCGCTCCAACATCCGCCAGCATATGAAATACACCAACTGGCTCGCCGGCACGCGTCATTGGCTGGCCGGGGCGCGGATCACCTATGCCGACCTGGCCGCGGCCGCTTCGATCTCGGTGCTCGACTATTTGGGCGAGGTGGACTGGCGCGACCATCCTGCCGCGCGCGAATGGTACACGCGGGTCAAGTCTCGACCCTCCTTCCGTCCGCTGCTCTCCGACAGGGTGCGCGGGCTTTCGCCGGTGTCGCACTATGCGGACCTCGACTTCTGAGGCGCGGCTGCGCGCGCTGATCGACAGCGAGGCCGCGCGCGCTGGTTTCGACGCCGTCGGCGTGGTCCGCCCCGACGCCATCCCGCAGGCCCCCGAACGGCTTCGGCAGTTCGTCGCCGATGGTTTCCACGGCTCCATGGACTGGATCGCCGAGACGCTGGAGCGCCGCGCGCAGCCTTCCGTGCTGTGGCCGGAGGTGCGCTCCATCGTCGTGCTTGGCATGAATTACGGCCCCGACCACGATCCGCGCGGCATCCTGACGCAGAAGGAGATCGGCGCGATCTCCGTCTATGCCCGCAACCGCGACTATCACGACGTCATCAAGGGCAGGCTCAAGGAGATCGCCGGCAAGATCGTGGCGCGCGCCGGCGGCGACGTTAAGGTCTTCGTCGACACGGCACCGGTGATGGAAAAGCCGTTGGCGCAGGCCGCCGGCTTGGGCTGGCAGGGCAAGCATACCAATCTGGTCAGCCGCCACCTCGGCTCCTGGCTGTTTTTGGCAACCATCTTCACCACGGCAGACCTGGAGCCCGACACCGCCGATGTCGACCATTGCGGCTCATGCCGCGCATGCCTCGACGCCTGCCCGACCAACGCTTTTCCGGCGCCCTACCGGATCGATGCGCGGCGCTGCATCTCCTACCTTACCATCGAGAACAAGGGGCCGATCCCGCAGGAATTTCGCACAGCCATCGGCAACCGCATTTATGGCTGCGACGACTGTCTCGCCGCCTGCCCATGGAACAAGTTCGCCAAAACCGCCTCGGAAGCCAAACTCATCGCTCGTGACGATCTGCGCGAACCGGCGCTGGCGGAGCTTCTGACGCTGGACGATGCGGCGTTCCGCGCGCTGTTTTCCGGCTCGCCGATCAAGCGCATCGGCCGCAACCGCTTTCTGCGTAATGTGCTGATTGCCGCCGGCAATTCCGCCCATGCGGGGCTTCTTGGCGCCTGCCGAAACCTGTTGTCGGACCCGTCGCCGCTGGTGCGCGGCGCTGCGGTCTGGGCAATCGCGCGGCTCGACGCCGACCTTGCCGCACGCCTTTGCGCCCCCGCTATTGTGGAAGAAACCGACCCGGGCGTGCTGGCCGAATGGCGCTCCATTTCCTCTCTCTCGAAAGTGCATGCATGAGTGTTTTTGTGTTCGGCGCCGGCTATTCCGGCAAGGCATTCGGCCGTCAGGCGCCAGATGGGGTTGTCGTCCACGGCACGACGCGCTCGGCCGAGAAGGCCCAAGCCTTGAGGCGGGCTGGTATTGCGCCGCTGATCGTCGATGGTGCGCTCGATGCGGCTGCGACAAAGGCGCTGAAGGATGCCACGCATCTTCTGGTGTCGGCGGCACCCGGCGATGAAGGCGACCCGATTCTGGCAATGGCCGGCGACATGGTCCCATCCGCCATGCCCAAGCTCGAATGGATCGGCTACCTCTCCACCGTCGGCGTCTATGGCGACCATGCCGGTGCCTGGGTGGACGAGTCTGCGGAATGCCGGCCGACCTCGCGGCGCTCAACGCTGCGTGTCGCGGCGGAACGCCAGTGGCTCGACTTGGGCGAAAAGGCGGGAATTCCCACAGCCATTTTGAGGCTTTCCGGCATTTATGGGCCTGGCCGCAATGCCCTGGTCAATCTCCAGAACGGCACGGCCAAGTGCTTGGTCAAGCCTGGACAGGTGTTCAACCGCATCCATGTCGAGGACATCGCGGGTGCCGCTTGGCATCTGCTCGGCAAGCGGCAGGGCGGGGTGTTCAACGTCACCGACGACCTTCCCGCGCCGCCGCAGGATGTGGTCAGCTATGCCGCTGAATTGATGGGCGTCGCTCCGCCGCCTGAAATTGATTTCGACACCGCCCAACTTTCGCCCATGGCGCGGTCTTTCTATGGCGAGAATAAACGTGTCGCCAACGCGGCAGTCAAGGCTGAAGGCTATGCATTCCGCTTTCCGGATTATCGAATCGCGCTCGACGCGCTGTGGCGCGACGGGACCTGGAAGGGCGAGGGCGGCGAGGAGCGCAGCGCGATGCGGGAAGGTTGATGTCGGCAAATGTGATCGGCGTTTCGGTGTCCATTTACTGCGCGCTAACCAAGCGGTCCCAAAGCTCGGAGGATATGGCACGACGGAAAAGGCATCGCCAGGCGAAGCCGGCAAATGGGTGAGCAGATGAGACAGTGGATGCGCAAAATCATGGGCTCGGTGTCTGCCTTGCTGGTTGCCGGGACGTTGATCGCAGCCGAACTGCCTTCAGCACAGTCCGAAGAGCTCGCCAAGAACCTGTTCGGGGCGGAAAGCCTGCCGTCTGTCGCACCCGCGCGATCCTATGGCTTTTACTCGAAGGGCTGTTTTTCCGGCGGCGTGGCGATTGCCACGGACGGACCGACCTGGCAGGCGATGCGGCTGTCGCGCAACCGCCGCTGGGGACATCCCACGATGATTGCGTTGATCGAGCAACTGTCCCGCGATGCGACCAAAGTTGGCTGGCCGGGTCTGATGCTGGGCGATATTTCGCAGCCGCGCGGCGGACCAATGTTGACGGGCCACGCCTCGCATCAGATCGGCCTCGACGCCGATATCTGGTTCACACCCATGCCCGATCGCAGGCTGTCGCCGTCCGAACGCGAGAACATGACTGCCGTGTCGATGATCAAAAAGGGCGGGCTGACCGTCGACGAGAGGCTGTGGACCCCGGCGCATGCGGCACTTCTGAAGACTGCGGCGAGCTATCCGCTGGTCGAGCGGATCCTGGTGCATCCCGGAATCAAGAAGAAGCTCTGCGACACCGTGAAGGGCGACAGAAGCTGGCTGCAGAAGGTTCGTCCGTTCTGGGGTCACGACTACCATTTCCATGTCCGCATCGGCTGCCAGCCTGGCTCCGTCGGCTGCAAGGCGCAGGCTGCGACTGCGGCCGGCGATGGCTGCGACAAGTCGCTTGCCTGGTGGTTCACCGAAGAGCCCTGGCGCCCCAACCAGAACCCCGATGCGCCCAAGGCGCGCGACCTGATGACAATGTCGAGCCTGCCCAAAGAGTGCCGCGCCGTCCTGGGCCAGCCCGATCCCGTTTCCGAGGCGGCGGTGACCTACCCGGTCAACGGCATGGCGACCACCGTTGCAGCCAGTCCGGCGCAACCAGTCATCCAGCCGCCTGCGTCGGTCGGCGCGGCATCGGCTACGTCCTTGCCCGCCGGCATCTCCGCTTTCGCGCCAACGCCCGATTATGGCGTCCCTGTGCCACGTCCGCGCCCGCCGCAGCAGTGACTCCAGTGCGGGCAGCGTCCGCATCGGCGCGCTGCTTCAAGCCGCTTGAGCCATCCGGTCCGCCGCCATGCGGTAGGAAATCGCTTCTGCCAGATGGATGCGTCCGACCGTCTCTGCGCCGTCGAGATCGGCGAGCGTGCGCGCGACCTTGAGCACGCGGTGATAGGCGCGGGCGGAGAAGCCGAGCTTCTCGCTGGCATCCCGCAACAGCGCGAGCCCCGCCGCATCGGGCTGCGCGATCTCCTCCACTGCCCCTGTCGGGCATTGCGCATTGGTCATGCAGTCCAAGCCGAGCGCCTCGAAACGCGCCCGCTGCATCGCGCGCGCTTGGGCGACGCGCGCCGCCACGACCGCGCTCGCCTCTGATTTTCCCGGCCGGATCAGGTCCGACGCGGAGACCGCAGGCACCTCGATTCGCAGGTCGATACGGTCGAGCATCGGCCCGGAAATCCGAGCCTGATAATCCGTCTGGCAGCGCGGCCCGCGCAGGCAGCGATATCCTGGCTCGCCAGCCATGCCGCAGCGGCACGGATTCATCGCGGCGATGAGCTGGATGCGCGAGGGATAGGTGACACGGTGATTGGCGCGCGCGATCATGCAGTCGCCGGTTTCCAGCGGCTGGCGCAGCGAATCCAGCACCTGCGGCGTGAATTCCGGAAATTCGTCGAGGAACAGCACGCCATTATGCGCGAGCGACACCTCGCCGGGCCGCGCCCTGAGCCCGCCGCCGACCATCGCCGCCATGGAAGCGGAGTGGTGCGGCGCGCGGAACGGCCGCCGGTCGGTCAGCTTGCCGCCGGAAAGCTCGCCCGCGATGGAAGCGATCATTGAGACTTCGAGCAGTTCGCGCGGCGTCAAGGGCGGCAGGATCGACGGCAGACGCTGCGCCAGCATGGATTTGCCCGAGCCGGGAGGCCCGACCATCAAAAGGTTGTGCCCGCCGGCAGCTGCCACCTCCAGCGCGCGCTTGGCGCTTTCCTGGCCCTTGATATCGGCGAGATCGGGCAGGCCGACAGCGGGCGCCTGCACGCCGGGTTCGGGCCGCGACAAAACCTGCGTGCCGCGAAAATGGTTGGCAATGGCAATCAGGCTGCGCGGCGCCAGAATGTCGATGTCCGCGCCCGCCCAGGCGGCCTCCGGCCCCGACGCATGCGGGCAGATCAGCCCCTTGCCTTCCGCGTTGGCACCGATGGCGGCGGGCAGGGCGCCTGCGACGGGCGTCAGCGTCCCGTCGAGCGACAGTTCGCCGAGCACGACATAGCCCGCCAGTGCGTCGCCCGGCAGCGCGCCAAGCGCTGCCATCAGCCCAAGTGCTATGGGGAGATCGTAATGGCTGCCTTCTTTGGGCAGGTCTGCGGGGGCGAGATTGACGGTCACCTTCTTGGGCGGCATCGACAGGCCGGAGGCGTGAAGGGCAGCCTGCACCCGCTCGCGGCTTTCGGCCACCGCCTTGTCTGGCAGTCCGACAATCTGCATGCCCACCTTGCCCGGCGCGATCATCACCTGGACGTCGACGGGCACCGCCTCGATGCCCTGGAATGCAACCGTGCGTACGCGCGAGACCATGCCGCCCCCATTCGGGCGCCTACCCGCCCGCGATCAGATCATGAATGAACCGATCTCAAAACAAGCATAGATTGCAGTGTAGCGCAAGAACATTAAGGGAACATTGTTGCGCAACTTCCGATATCAGGCCCGCTTCGCTTCCACCACATTCCAGAACAGGGCCGCTATATCGGCGCCACCGAATTTCTTGACCTCGCGCACGCCGGTGGGGGAGGTGACGTTGATCTCGGTCATGTAGTCCCCGATCACGTCGATGCCGACGAGGATGAAGCCGCGTTCCTTCAGCGACGGGCCGATGCGGGCGCAGATCTCGCGCTCGCGTTCTGTCAGTTCGGTCTTTTCGGCGCGGCCGCCCGCATGCATGTTGGAGCGCGCGTCGTGCTCAGCCGGCACGCGGTTGATGGCGCCGACGGGCTCGCCATCGATCAGGATGATGCGCTTGTCGCCGGCGCGCACCTCCTTGAGGTAGCGCTGCACGATGAAGGGTTCGCGGAACATCTGGCCGAACATCTCCAGCAGCGAGGACAGGTTGCGATCGGCCTCGTGCAGGTGGAAGATGCCGGCGCCGCCATTGCCGTAGAGCGGCTTGACGATGATGTCGCCGAACTCCTTGCGGAACGCGGCCACCTCGCGCACATCCTTGGTAATCAGCGTCTCGGGCATCAGGTCGGCGAATTCGGTGACGAAGATTTTTTCCGGGCTGTTGCGCACGCAGGCGGGGTCGTTGACCACCAGAGTCTTTGGATGGATGCGCTCGAGAATGTGGGTGGTGGTGATGTAGTTCATGTCGAAGGGCGGATCTTGACGCAGCAGCACCACGTCCATCTCCGACATGTCGGTGCGCACCGGCTCGCCGAGGGTGAAGTGATCGCCCTTGACGTCGCGCAGTTCGAGCGTTTCCAACCGTGCGAAAACCTTGCCGTCGCGCAGCGACAGCCGGTCGGGCGTGTAGTGGAACAAGTGGTGGCCGCGCCGCTGCGCCTCGAGCGAAAGCGCGAAGCTGGTGTCGCCGGCAATGGAGATGGTGGAAACATGGTCCATCTGGACGGCGACTTTGAGCGGCATGGTCAACTCCGGCGATGCAGGGTCTGAAAAATCTCGGTCAACGGCATGTATAGAGTCCGTGGCCAGATGCCAATGCGGATCGTGTAGCGCCGGCGATCGGACTTTACAGAGGCAACGCCTGTCCCTACCGGTAACGAGAAACGCCGAAGGAACGAGAATGCCCGCACCGGGTTCGATGATGCATTTGCTGAGGCTGACCAGCCCGAGCCTGCCGGTCGGCGCTTTCTCCTATTCGCGCGGGCTGGAAAGTGCCGTCCAGCACGGCTGGGTGAAGGATGAGGAGACGGCGCGGGCGTGGATTCTCGGCGTGCTGGAACATAGTTTCGCGGCCTTCGACGGCGCTGTTCTGCTCAGGATGATGATTGCGCTTGCGGCCGGCGACATCGGCGCGTTCCGGAGGCTGGATGCCTGGCTCGCATCGGGCCGCGAGAGCCGCGAGTTGCAACTGGAAGACCGGCGCATGGGCACGGCGCTGTTGCGGCTGCTCATCGATCTAGACGTGACGCGGGCGAAGGACTGTTCGGACGAACAGCTCGGTTATACCGCAGCCTTCGCACTTGCCGCCGAACATTGGGCGCTGCCGGCCGGCGAGGCGTTGCGCGGGCTGATGTGGAGCGTGGTGGAAAGCCAGGTCGCGGCGTCGATCAGGCTGGTGCCGCTCGGCCAGACGGCGGGGCAGCGTATCCTGATTGCGGCGGATGAAGTGATCGAGCGCGCCGCCGTTCATGCGGAAAGCCTGCCGGACGACGAGATCGGCAATGCCTCCATCGGCATGGCCATGGCCAGCGCCTGGCACGAGACGCAGTACAGCCGTCTGTTCCGGTCCTAGCTGCCTAGGGCTGGTGCATCAGAACAAAAAGTACCGTTGCGTCATGGGCAGGGCTTCGGCTGGTTCGCAGGTGATGACCTGGCCGTCGACGCGGACCTGGTAGTTCTGCGGGTCGACCTCGATCTTCGGCGTCAGCGCATTGTGGATCATGTCCTTCTTACGCACGGTGCGGGTGCCGCGCACAGCCACGAGCTGCTTCTGCAGTTTGAGCTTGTCGCCGATGCCGTCGTCGAGCGCCGCCTTGGACACGAAGGTGACGCCGGTCGATGACCGTGCGCGGCCGAGCGCACCGAACATGGGGCGGTAATGCACCGGCTGCGGCGTCGAGATCGAGGCGTTTGGGTCGCCCATGGGGGCTGTGGCGATCATGCCGCCAAGGATCACCATATGCGGCTTGACGCCGAAGAAGGCCGGCTTCCACAAAACGAGGTCGGCGCGTTTTCCAACCTCGACCGAGCCGATCTCATGGGCGAAGCCATGGGTGATGGCTGGGTTGATGGTGTATTTGGCGATGTAGCGCTTGGCGCGAAAATTGTCGTTGCGCGCGCTGTCCTCGGCAAGCGGGCCGCGCTGCACCTTCATCTTGTGCGCGGTCTGCCAGCAGCGCAGCGCGGTTTCGCCGATGCGGCCCATGGCCTGGGAATCCGACGACATCATCGAAAACGCGCCGAGATCGTGAAGGATGTCCTCGGCGGCGATGGTCTCCTTGCGGATGCGCGATTCGGCGAAGGCGACGTCCTCGGGAATGTTGGTCGACAAATGGTGGCACACCATCAGCATGTCGAGATGCTCGTCGATGGTGTTGATCGTGTAGGGCCGCGTCGGATTGGTGGAAGAGGGCAGGATGTTCTCTTCGCCCGCCGCCGTGATGATGTCGGGCGCGTGGCCGCCGCCCGCGCCTTCGGTGTGGAAGGAGTGGATGGCGCGTCCCTTCATGGCGGCGAAGGTGTCGCGCACGAAGCCGCTTTCGTTGAGCGTGTCGGTATGGATCGCCACCTGCACGTCTTCTTCGTCGGCAACGGTCAGGCAGTTGTCGATGGCCGCGGGCGTGGTGCCCCAGTCCTCATGCAGCTTGAGGCCGATGACGCCGGCGCGCACCTGTTCGCGCAGCGGCTCCGGCAGGCTGGCATTGCCCTTGCCGAGCAGGCCGACATTGATCGGCAACTCCTCGATGGCCTCCAGCATGCGATGGATGTGCCAGGTGCCGGGCGTCACCGTGGTGGCGAGCGTGCCGACCGACGGGCCGGTGCCGCCGCCCACCAGCGTTGTGGTGCCGGTGGTCAGCGCTTCCTCGGCCTGCTGCGGACAGATCAGGTGGATGTGAGTGTCGATGGCGCCGGCGGTCAGGATCTTGCCTTCGCCGGCAATGACGTCGGTGCCGGGACCGATGACGATGGTCACGCCCGGCTGGATGTCGGGATTGCCGGCCTTGCCGATGCCCACGATGCGGCCGTTCTTGATGCCGACATCGGCCTTGACGATGCCCCAGTGGTCGAGGATGACGGCGTTGGTGATGACGGTGTCGACGACATCGGCGATGAGCCGCTGGCTCTGGCCCATGCCGTCGCGGATCACCTTGCCGCCGCCGAAAGTGACTTCGTCGCCATAGCTGGTGTGGTCGTGCTCGACCTCGATGATCAGGCTGGTGTCGGCGAGCCTGATGCGGTCGCCGGTGGTCGGGCCATAGAGATCGGCATAGGCGCGGCGTGCGATGGTGACCATGTCAGTTCTCCAGCTTGCCCATGATTTTTGCGTTGAAGCCGTAGACCGTGCGGTCGCCGGCCAAGGCGACGAGGGTGACGCTGCGCTCCTGGCCGGGCTCGAAGCGCACGGCGGTTCCGGCGGGGATGTCGAGCCTGAACCCCCTCGCCTGCTCCCGGTCGAACACCAGCCCGCTGTTGGTCTCGTAGAAATGGTAGTGCGAACCGACCTGGATGGGGCGGTCGCCGGAATTGGCGACGGTGACGCTGCGCTTCTCGCGTCCGGCGTTCAGCTCGATCTCGCCGTCTTCGATGAAGAATTCGCCCGGTATGATGGGAGCGGTCATGGGTCGGCCCTCACGGAATGGGGTTGTGAACGGTGACAAGCTTGGTGCCGTCCGGAAACGTCGCTTCGACCTGGATGTCGTGGATCATCTCCGGAATGCCTTCCATCACGTCGTCGCGGGTCAAAAGCGTGGCGCCATAGGACATCAGTTCGGCAACCGTCCGTCCGTCGCGCGCACCTTCGAGAATGGCGGCCGAGATGTAGGCGATGACTTCCGGATAATTCAGCTTGACGCCGCGCGCCTTGCGGCGTTCGGCGAGCAGGCCTGCGGTGAAGATCAGAAGCTTGTCCTTCTCGCGCGGCAACAATTCCATAACAGGCTCCTCTTCGAAGGGTTACGTGGCCCAGATACGCGGCGGGCAGGACGGCTTGTCCTGCAGGGCGCGACGCATCGCATCCCATGCACGGACAAACAGCGCCTTGGCGATGGCCGCCTGCGGGCCGAGATAGCGGCAGACCAGCACATCGTCGAGCCGGCTGACCGAAAACAGACCGTCCTTGATCTGTCCGACGGCGGCACGCACCTGGTCGGCAATGGCGTCGTCCAGACCGGTGCTGGCGCAGATCATGGTGCCGAAGACCGTCTGGCCGGCCAACGCATAGGGTGCGGCCAGCACCGGCGAGCCGCCATCGAGCCGGATGCGTTCGAACCAGATCGGGCGGCCGTCGCGG
Organism: Tianweitania sp. UT-5YL-CI-8; assembly: GCF_030010215.1. Taxonomy (GTDB): domain Bacteria; phylum Pseudomonadota; class Alphaproteobacteria; order Rhizobiales; family Rhizobiaceae; genus Oryzicola. Next base: position 51,941 of record NZ_JASCRR010000007.1, on the reverse strand, counting down.
ACGATCTCGATGCGCTGGGTGAGGCTGCCGCTGTCGAACGCTTCGTTGGCGGCCGGACGGCCTAAGCAGACGATGTCCCAGCCGATATAGCTGGCGTCGCCGTCAAGCGAGACCTGTGTTTCCAGTTCGGCTTGGGCGCCGGAAAAGACGATGGTCTCTTGCGGCAGGTATTCGCAGACGCCGCCGGATGCGACCTTGACTGTATTGCATTGCGAGGCCCTGGTGCCGCTGCGGTAGAATTTGGCAGCGCCCGGCGTCGTCAGCACGCAGCGCGCATCGGCGGCAATGGTGAAGCGCAGGTCAAGCCGGTCGCCGCCGGCCACGCCGCCGGGCGGATGCAGCACGTAGACATGGCAGGTGCCGTCGTTTTCGGGGTGAAAGGGGCGTTGCACCATCAACGGGCCGCGATGATGCCTGCGCATCAGCCGCGTCGCGCCATGCGATCGCTCGAACCCCAAAGCGAGTTCCGCGTCCCAGCTTGTTGGCGCATCGAACGACAAGGGCAGGCCGACCTTGGCGGCGGCCGAAAAACCCGATCGATCTGCCGAAATGAGAGTCATGAGGTCCGGATGTGACGAATGATGAATCAAGCGGCAGTGTGCCGTTCGTGGCTATATTCAGAGCATTCTCAGCGCAAGAGTGCAACCTTGCCGATGCGTCGAGGCCGGGATGAGACTGCTTTCAGGTCCGCCTGTCAGTCCCCATGGGATACCCCAGACATTCTTGACCTCGACGACCCGACGGAAGCTTTCTCCGGCAGTGTCGGGCGACACCCACGCCGACTTGTGAGCCAGCGCGTCAATTTTGACCTAGGGCAAAACGCTGTGCGGTCAGCCGACGAAGGCGCGTTCGACGACGAAGCTGTTGGGGTGGTTCAGCGAACCCTCCTCGAAGCCGAGGCCCTCGACCAGTTCCTTGACGTCCTTGAGCATGTGCATGGAGCCACAGATCATGACGCGGTCGGTTTCGGGATCGAGCGGCGCGATGTCGAGGTCGGTGTAGAGTTTTCCCGAGCCGATGAGGGCGGTGATGCGGCCCATGCGTGGCGACTCTTCGCGCGTCGTCGAATTGTACAGCGTCACGCGGCCATGCGTGTGTTCGCCGATCAGCGGATCGGCTGCGAGATCGGTGACCAGGTCCCGCCCGTATTTCAGCTCAGCCACATCGCGGCAGGTGTGGGTGAGAATGACTTGTTCGTAGCGCTCATAAGTGTCGGGATCGCGCAGCAGGCTGGCAAAGGGCGCGATGCCGGTGCCGGTGGAGATCATGAACAGGCGCTTGCCCGGTGTCAGCGCGTCGAGCACCAGCGTACCGGTCGTCTTCTGGCGCAGCAGCAACGTGTCGCCCGGCTTGATCTTCTGCAGTTCCGAGGTCAGCGGGCCGTCCGGCACTTTGATCGAGAAAAACTCCAGCTCCTCGTCCCAAGACGGGCTGGCGATGGAATAGGCGCGGTAGACCGGCTTTTCGGCATTTGGCAGGCCGATCATGACGAATTCGCCCGAGCGGAAGCGCAGCGACTGCGGCCGTGTCACACGGAACGAGAACAAATGATCGGTGTAGTGCGTCACCGAAACGATTTTTTCGGCATAGACATTTGCCGGGATCGGAAACTTCGGCGACCGGTCTTCGGCTACGCTCTGGGCAGGCAATCCGCTCATGAAAACCTCTCGCCCGGCATCAGCCGGGCCACGCGTCGCAGCTTCTGCGCGCTCACTTCGACAACGGTAAGGGAAGACCCTTTTGGTTGCGTTGTAATTAGTATGTCGGGGGCATCATCGTCAAGGCGAGGAAAGGAAACAGGTTTTCGTGGATTGATTGGAAATCGCTGTTTTGTTGCGGCGATTCGCCAGCGTGCAGAACAAACTTGGATTGTGGTTCTAAACAAAGCTGCATCTGGAGATATTACGCTGGTGTGCGACGCTTTAGGTTTGGTTCTCACATTTACCGCTATAGATTGTTGAGACAGCTCGCCTCCCGATTCCATAAGGACCAGTTGATGGTTCCCAGCTCATCGCTCACCGCCCCGCTCAAGCATGCCACCTTTCGCAATCTCTGGAGCGCGACGCTCGTATCCAATCTCGGCGGCCTGATCCAGGGCGTCGCGGCAGGCTGGACGATGACGATGCTGACCACCTCGTCCGATCTCGTCGGCTTGGTCCAGGCGGCGACGACCTTGCCGATCATGCTGTTTTCCATCGCTGCCGGCGCGCTCGCCGACAGCGTCGACCGGCGCCGCGTCATGCTGACGGCCCAGACGCTGATGATGGCGATCTCGATCGGCCTCACTGTCTGCGCATGGCAGGGATTGCTGACGCCATGGCTGCTTCTGGCCTTTACGTTCCTGATCGGCTGCGGCACGGCGTTGCACAATCCGTCCTGGCAAGCCTCTATGGGCGATATCGTCAAGCGCGAGGACATTCCCTCCGCCGTTACGCTCAACAGCATGGCCTTCAACCTGATGCGAAGCGTCGGGCCTGCCATCGGCGGCTTGATCGTGGCGACCGTGGGTGCGGCGGCAGCCTTTGCGGTCAATGCGGTGACTTATATCCCGCTGCTGACGGCACTGACGCTGTGGAAGCGTCCGGTCGTCAAGAACACGCTGCCGCGCGAGGCGTTCGGCAGCGCCATGGCAGCAGGACTTCGCTACATCGCGATGTCGCCCAACCTGATCAAGGTGCTGTTTCGTGGGTTCGCCTTCGGCCTCACCGCGATTGCCGTGGTAGCGCTGCTGCCGCTCATCGCACGCGATCTCGTCCAGGGCGGTGCATTGACCTACGGCATCATGCTCGGCTGCTTCGGCGCGGGCGCTATCGGTGGCGCCTTCTCCAATGGCTGGATTCGCGACCGGCTACAGAACGAGACCATCGTGCGCTGCGGCTTCCTCGGCTTTGCCGCTGCATCGCTGCTTATTGCCTGGAGCGAGCAGACATGGCTCACCTGCCTTGCGCTCGTTCCAGCCGGCGCCTGCTGGGTTCTCACTTTGTCGCTCTTCAATGTGACGGTGCAACTGTCGACGCCGCGCTGGGTAGTCGGCCGCGCCCTGTCGCTTTACCAGACCGCCACATTCGGCGGCATGGCCGGAGGCGCCTGGTTATGGGGCGCGCTGGCGGAAGCCCATGGGGTGTCGCCGGCTCTGGTCATGGCCGCCGTGGCGCTGGTGGCCGGGGCTGCGATCGGGCTGAGTTTCGCCTTGCCGGAACTCGGAGAGCTCAACCTCGACCCACTCGACCGCTTCAGCGAGCCGATCCTGCGCCTCGACCTCAAGCCGCGCAGCGGACCGATCATGGTCATGGTCGACTATGAGATCGCCCAGGAGGATGTGCCGGCCTTCCTTGCCGCCATGTCCGACCGGCGCCGTATCCGCATCCGCGATGGTGCGCGGCAATGGGCCTTGCTGCGCGACCTCGAAAACCCGGAAATCTGGACCGAAACCTATCATGTGCCGACGTGGGTGGAATATATCCGGCACAACACACGGCGGACCCAGGCTGATGCCGAATCCGCCGAACGGCTGCGCTCGCTTCATCGCGGCGAACAGGTGCGCGTCCATCGCATGATCGAACGTCAGACAGTCCCGCTGCACGACGATATGCCGCTCAAGACGGTGCACGACCACCCGCACTGATTTTCAAAGGGATTGAAGCTCCTGCCGGTGGCGGTGCATGGCGAGAAACACCTTGTAATCTCTGTTGTAAGCCGCTTTGCGCGAGGCATCGGGCGGGAGAACTTGCTGTGGAGGCCGCATCGCTTTGCAGGCAGAGGCAAGGTCGGCATACCACCCGCTTGCGGAGGCGGCATTCATCGCGGTGCCCAACAGCACGGCATCCTCGGAGCCGCAGGTGCTGACGGCGATGGTGGTCGCGTCGGCATAAAGCTCCATCAGCAGCGGGTTGCGGGTGTGGCCGCCGGTCACATGAAGCATTTCGATGTGATGGCCGCTTGCTTCCATATGCTCAACGATATGGCGGATGCCGAGCGCTATCGCCACGGCCGTGCGCCAGTAGACCGCGCACAGCGCATCGAAGGACGCGTCGAGCGTCAGGCCGGAGACCACGCCGCGTGCATGCGGGTCAGCGAAGGGCGACCGGTTGCCGTGAAAATCGGGCAGGACATGAAGGTCTGCGGCGAAATCCGGATTATCTCCGCGCAACACTTTGATGCGGGTGATGATCGCGGCGTGGCGCTCGGGTGTGGGCTCGCCGCCGGCGCTATGCAAGCGGATGACATGGTCGAGCAACGCGCCGGTGGCGGATTGCCCGGCCTCGGAAATCCACAAGCCGGGCAAGGCCGCTCCGAAATAGGGACCCCACATGCCGGCGGCGCGGATTTCCTCGGCGGAAAAGCTCATCACGCAGCTCGACGTGCCGGCGATCAAGGCCATATGGCCTTGCGCATTGCGGTCGACATGCCCGCCGATCACGCCAAGCGCACCGGCGAAGGCATCGATCAGCCCGGTGGCGACCGCGCATTTCGTATCCAACCCTAGCGATTCAGCAGCCTCGGGCGAAAGCGTGCCGAGGGCCGCGCCGACTGCGGCAACCTCATCCGGCAGGCTGCCGCGCTGGCGAATATCCTCCAGCCCTACGGCTTGGAAGAAATCGGCCTTCCAGCCGCCGACATGCGGCAGATAAGTCCATTTGCAGGTCAGCGTGCATTGCGAGCGCGCGGTGCTGCCGGTCGCCTTCCAGGTCAGGAAATCGGCGAGATCGAAGAAATACCCGGCGTTCTGCCAGATGGCGGGCAGATGCCGTTTAAGCCACATCAGCTTCGGCGTCTGCATTTCCGGCGACATCGCCCCGCCGATAAAGTCGAGCACCGGATGGCGCGTGGCGGTGCAGGCGTCGGATTCGTCGAGCGCCCTGTGGTCCAGCCAGACCAGCGTGTCCCAGCCTTCTTCTCCGTCGGCGGCGACGCTGAGCGGGCAGCCTTCCCCGTCCAGGACCACCAGCGAGCAGGTGGCGTCGAAGCCGATGCCGGCAATGTCGGAGGCCGCCACGCCAGCCTGTTCGCGCACCGAGCGCACCGCCTTGCAGACGGCACTCCAGATGTCCTTGGAACTGTGTTCGGCGTGATCGGGCAGCGGCTTGCGGATGGCGATTGCATGCTCGGCGCGCGCCAACATGTGGCCGCCTTTATCGAAGATGCCGGCGCGGGCGCTGCCTGTCCCCACGTCGACGGCGCAGACATACGGGCGGTTCATCGCGGCGACGTCAGGCTGCGTGGTGCAGGAGCGACGGCAGCAGGCGCATGTCGTCGAAGATCAGGTCCGGGTGAAGCGGGGCCAAGGCGTTTCGGAGGCCGCTGCGGCCGGCATGCGCACCGCCGGTGAAGGCAAACACCTTCATGCCGGCGCGCTGTGCCGCCTCGACACCGGCGGGGCTGTCCTCGATCACCAGGCAGCGAGCGGGATCGCAGCCCATCGCGCCTGCGGCATGGAGAAAAAGATCGGGAGCCGGTTTGCCGTGTTTCACCATGCTCGAACTATACAGATGCGGCGCGAGCCTTTCCAGTAGACCAGTGATCTCAAGCGATAGGGCAATGCGCTCGGGCTGGCTGGAAGAGGCCACGCAACGCGCCACGGTCAGCCTGTCCAGCGTTTCCGCAATGTCGGGAATTGGCCTGAGCTCGTCCAGGAACCGTTCGTACAGCCGCAGCCGTATGGATTCGAGATGCAGCGAGGTGATCGCCAGCCCGAATTCGTCTTCCATGATGGCGGCAACCGATGCCATGGAGCGGCCGAGGAAGCGGGCATAGGCGACATCCTCGCCAACCGGCACGCCTGCTTCGGCAAACACCTCCAGCAGTACCGCGACCGAGATCGGTTCGCTGTCGACGAGAACGCCGTCGCAGTCGAAGATCACCAAGTCCGGGCCAGGCTTCCCGCCCATGCCAGGCTACAGGTCGCCGGCGAGATAGCGGCGCAGCACGGCTTCCGTCCCATCCTTCCACAGCGCATCGAGTGCTGTGGCGAAGGCTGTGCGGAACACCTCGGAGTGTCCGACCTCGCCGAAGATGTCTTCCATGGCAAGCCACGCCATCGGGTCTTCGCGCGCGGCTTTCGCCGCCTTCTGCAGCCTGTCCCAGGAAGGGTCGTTTGGCTCGATGGTCTGGCCGCTTTCGGTGGTGCCGTAGCAGTAGCGACACCACAGCGCGGATTCCAGCGCCAGGCCGGGAACGGGCAAACCCTGCTTCAACCGGTCGGCGGTGGAGGGCAGGATGAATTTTGGCTGCCGGTTGGATCCGTCCAGGCACAGCCGGCGCACGGTGTCGCCGATTTTGGGGTTGGCGAAGCGTCGCTCGATCAGTGCGAAATAGTCGGCGAGGTCGGTGTCGGGCACCGGCGGCACGATGGGGATGATCTCTTCGGTCTCGATCTTGCGCAGGAAGGCGGCGACCAGCTCGTTCTCCATCGCCTCATGGACGAAGTGGATGTCCATCAGCCCTGCCGGATAGGCGATGACGGCATGGCCGCCATTGAGGATGCGGATCTTCATGTGCTCATAGGGCGAAACATCCGGCACGAACTGCACGCCGACCTTTTCCAGCGGCGGTCGACCGGCTGGGAAGTTGTCTTCAAGCACCCACTGCTTGAAGCTTTCGCAAAACACCGGCCATTGATCGTCGATGCCGAATTCCTCCTTTGCGATGGTCTTTTCGCGCGCTCCGGTTGCCGGGGTGATGCGGTCGACCATGCCATTGGGAAACGCAACCTCCGCCGCGATCCAGTCGGCGAGTTCGGGGTCGGAGATATTGGCAAGCCCGACGACGGCGTTCTTCGTCACCACGCCATTGTGGGGGATGTTGTCGCAGGACATGACGGTGAAGGGTGGCGTGCCTTCGGCGCGGCGCCGCTTCAGGCCGGCGACCAGCAGGCCGAACACGGTGCGCGGCTTATCGGGCGTCGCGGCGTCGGCTGCGATGTCGGGGTGCGCCGGGTTAAAGCTGCCCGATGCGGGATCGATGAAGTAACCGCCTTCGGTGATCGTCAGAGAGGCGATGCGAATGGCGGGGTCTGCAAGCTTGGATACGATGCTTTCGGCATCGCCCGGCTTGAGATAATCGATCATCGCGCCGGTGACGCGCGCCGAACTGACGTCGGCGTCCTGTTCGACCACCGTCGTCAGATTGTCCTGCGCGGCGAGGACCGAGCGCATCGCCTCGTCCGAGGGCAGCACGCCCGCACCAACAAGAGCCCAATCGAAGCCCACGCCTGCATTGAACAGATCGTCGAGATAAACCGCCTGGTGCGCGCGATGGAAATTGCCGACGCCGAAATGCACGATGCCGGCGGTCAGGTCCTGGCGCTTGTAGGACGGTGTGCCGACGGATTTCGGCAGCGAAGCCAGGCTGGCGAGGGAGAGTTTGGTTGTCATGTCAAGACGCCTTCTTGTTGGGTGCGTCGGCGCTCGTGGTCCCTTCTCCGCGCGAGCGGGAAAAGGAATCCATTCAGCTCATCCAGTTGCCACCGTCGACATTGTAGGTCTGGGCGACGATGTAGTCTGCCTCGGCGGACGCCAGGAACACCGCCATGCCGGTCAGGTCATGCGCCGTACCCATGCGACCATACGGGACGCCCTCGCCGACGAGCCTCTTCTTCTCGCCGAGCGGACGGTTTTCATAGCGGGCAAACAGCGAATCGACATGATCCCAATGCTCGCCGTCGACCACGCCGGGCGCAATCGCATTGACGTTGATGCCATACTTGATCAGATCGAGCCCTGCCGACTGGGTGAGGCTGATGACGGTCGCCTTGGTCGCGCAATAGATCGCCACCACAGCCTCGCCGCGCCGACCGGCCTGGCTCGCCATATTGATGATCTTGCCGCCCTGACCACGCTTTATCATCGAGCGGGCGGCAGCCTGCAGGGTGAACAGCGTGCCGGCGACATTGACGGAAAAGAGCTTGTCATAGCTTGCGCGGGTGATCTCGGCGATGGGCGCGAGGTCGAACAGCGCTGCGTTGTTGATCAGGATGTCGATGCCGCCGGTCCTGTCGTCGACGGCCTGAATAGCGGCATCGATGGATGCCTGGTCGGTGACGTCGAGCTGCACGGCGTAGGCGTATGCACCGATTTCCTTCGCCGTCGCTTCGGCGCGCGCCAGGTCGATGTCGCCGATGGCGACGGTTGCGCCTTCCCGCACATAGGCCTCGGCAAAGGCGCGTCCGATGCCGCGCGCCGAACCCGTGATGAGAGCGGATTTGCCTTGGAGCCGGGTCATGCGATTGCCAATCCTTCTTTGTCGAAGCGGTGCAGCTTGTCGGGTTGCGGCGTCAGCCAGACGTTGGCGCCATGGTCAAGGCCGACTTCGCCGCTGGTGCGCACGGTGATCGTTCCTACACCATCGGTGTGGACATGCAGGAAGGTGTCGGAGCCGAGATGCTCGGCAACACCGACCGTGCCGCTCCACTTTCCCTCTGTTTTGGAAATCGAGACATGCTCGGGACGAATGCCGATGGTGGTTGCGCCACGCTCCTCGGCTGCCTTGCCGGAGATCAGGTTCATGCGGGGCGAGCCGATGAATCCCGCCACGAACAGGTTGCGCGGGTTGCGATAGAGGTCCATCGGCGAACCGACCTGCTCGATATTGCCGGCATTCAGCACGACGATCTTGTCGGCCATGGTCATGGCTTCGACCTGGTCGTGGGTGACGTAGATCATGGTGGTCTTGAGCTGGTGGTGCAGCTCGGAAATCTCCAGCCGCATCGTCCCGCGCAGCGAGGCGTCGAGGTTGGAGAGCGGCTCATCGAACAGGAACGCCTTGGGCTGGCGCACGATGGCCCGGCCAATGGCGACGCGCTGGCGCTGGCCGCCGGAGAGCTGCCCAGGGCGGCGTTCCAGGTAGTTGGTGAGGTTGAGCGTGGCGGCCGCCGCCTTGACCTTGCGGTCGATCTCCGCGGGGTCGATACCGGCCATTTTCAGCGGAAAGGCGATGTTCTTGTAGACGCTCATATGCGGATAAAGCGCATAAGACTGGAACACCATGGCAAGACCGCGCTTGGCCGGCGGCTCGCCGGTGACATCCCGACCGTCGATGGTGATGTGACCGGAGGTCGTATCCTCCAAGCCGGCGATAAGCCGGAGCAAGGTGGACTTGCCGCAGCCCGAAGGTCCGACGAAGACGACGAATTCGCCGTTCTGGATCGCCAGGTCCACCTTCGGAATGACATTGGTGCCGCCGAAGGATTTGTGGACGCCTTTGAGTTCGATCATGCCCATTGTCGTGTCCCCTATTTCACGGCGCCGAAGGTGAGGCCGCGGACGAGCTGGCGCTGCGAGAACCAACCCATGACGAGGATTGGTGCGATGGCGAGCGTCGAGGCGGCTGAAAGCTTTGCCCAGAACAGGCCTTGCGGGCTGGAGAACGAGGCGATGAACGCGGTCAGCGGCGCGGCGTTGGCCGCCGATAGCCGGATCGACCAGAAGGCCTCATTCCACGCCAGGATGATGTTGAGCAGCATGGTCGACGCAATGCCCGGCACCGCCATGGGCGTCAGCACATGGACGATCTCGTTCCACAGCGAGGCGCCGTCCATCCGCGCGGCTTCCAGGATTTCGCCCGGAATCTCGCGGAAGTAGGTGTAGAGCATCCAGACCACGATCGGCAGGTTGATCATGGTGAGAACGATCGTCATGCCGAGCCGCGTATCGAGCAGGGCTGTGTCGCGGAAGATCAAGTACATTGGCACCAGAACGCCGACCGCCGGCATCATCTTGGTCGACAGCATCCACATCAGGATGTCCTTGGTCCGCTTGGTCGGCGAAAACGCCATGGCCCAGGCAGCGGGTACTGCGATCAGCAGAGCGATCAGCGTCGAACCGACGGAGATGACGACGGAGTTCATGAACGGCTTGAAATAACCGTTCTGGGTCTGCACCAGCACGTAGTTCTCGAAGGTGAAGGACGGGATCAGTCCGAACCCCTGGATCGCCTCCGTCTCGGACTTCAGCGAGGTGATGATGGTATAGAGGATTGGGAAGAAGATCAGCAGCGCCACGGCCCATGAGGCGACCGTGAAGAAGATCTTGCGTTGGGTGGTAACCGCGCGAGCCATGATGTTCTCCTACCGGTCCAGGTTCTTGCCGACCGTGCGCATCAGGAAGAAGGCGACGATGTTGGCGAGGATGACTGCAATGACACCGCCTGCCGATGCGCCACCTACGTCATAGGACAGCAGAGCCGTGCGGTAGATCAGGAAGGCGAGGTTGGTGGAGGCGAAGCCGGGGCCGCCATTGGTGGTCACTAGGATCTCGGCGTAGACCGCGAGCAGGAAGATGGTCTGAATCAGGATCACCACCGTGATCGAGCGCGCCAGATGCGGCAATGTTAAGTGGATGAAGCGGCTGAGCACGCCGGCGCCGTCCATCTCCGCTGCCTCTTTCTGCTCGCCGTCGAGCGACTGAAGGGCCGTCAGCAGGATCAGCGTGGCGAAAGGCAGCCATTGCCAGGCGACGATGATGACGATCGACAGCAGAGGATATTGGCCGAACCAGTCGATGGGCTGGAAGCCGAGCCAGCGCGCCATGTCGGCGAACACGCCGTAGCTCGGGTGCATGATCATGTTCTTCCAGATCAGCGCGGCCACCGGCGGCATGACGAAGAAGGGTGAGATCACCAGGATACGGACGAAGCCCTGGCCGAACATCGGCTGATCGATCAGGATCGCGAGCAGGATGCCGCCGATGACGGTAATGGCAAGCACGCCGAGCACGATCGTCATGGTGTTGGCGATCGACTGCCAGAAGGCCGGATCGGTGTAGAAATAATAGTAGTTCTCGAAGCCTGCCCAACTGCGGTTGATGGGGTTGAGCAGATTGTAGTTCTGGAACGAATACCACAGCGTCATCGCCAGCGGCACGATCATCCAGATCAGCAGCAGACCGACGGCGGGCGCCATCATGAACCGAGCAAGCGTGCTTGTGTTTCGCGTGGCCATTGCGTTTCCTCCCGCGTCTGCATGCTGAGTGCGTGGTTTGGGAACCGGGTTTCCGGCGCTGCCGCAATGACCGCGTCGGAGCGTCCTGCTTCGAGAAGGCATGCCTTGAGCAGGAGAGGGCACCCGGCCGGAAGCCGGGTGCTTGTCCGGAGAGGAGCTTACTTGATGTAGCCCGCGCGTGTCATTTCACGCGTCGTGATCGACTGTGCCTGAGCGAGCGCGTCATCGACCGTGGACTGCCCGGCGATAACAGCCGAGAAGAGCTGGCCAACGGTCGTTCCGATGCCCTGGAACTCGGGAATGGCGACGAACTGACCGCCTGTATATGGCACCGGCTTGACGGTTGGCTTGGTGATGTCGGCGGCGTCCATCGCAGCCAGAGTGGTCGCTGCGAAAGTTGCGGCCTTCAGATAGTTATCGTTCTTGTAGAGCGAGGTGCGGGTGCCCGGAGGCACGTTGGCCCAGCCTTCCTTCGATGCGACGAGCTCGGTGTAGGCCTTGTCGGTCGCCCAGGAGATGAACTTCTTCGCTGCGTCGGCCTTCTGCGAGCTTGCCGGCACTGCGAGGTTCCAAGACCACAACCAGTTGCCGTGGTTCTTGAATTCGCCCTTGGAGGGGAACACGGTATAGGCAACCTTGTCGGCGACGGTCGAATCCTTGGGGTTCGACACGAAGGAGCCGGCGCTGGTGGCGTCCATCCACATGCCGCACTTGCCCTGCTGGAACAGCGTCAGGTTCTCGTTAAAACCGTTGGCCGAAGCGCCCTGCGGTCCGGCATCCTTCATCAGGTCGACATAGAACTGCAATGCTTCCTTCCATTCGGGCTGGTCGAACTGTGGCTTCCACTGTTCGTCGAACCAGCGTGCGCCGAAGGAGTTGGCCAGTGCGGTGACGAAGGCCATGTTTTCGCCCCAGCCGGCCTTGCCGCGAAGGCAGATGCCGTTGACGCCGGCCGCACGGTCGGTGATCTTGCGCGCGGCCTCGCCGATGAATTCCCAGGTCGGCTCTTCCGGCATCTTCATGCCGGCCTTTTCAAGCAGATCTGTGCGGTAGATGGTCATGGCGGATTCGCCGTAGAATGGCGCCGCATAGAGCTTGCCTTCCACCGACAGTCCGCCCCGAATAGCCGGCAGGAGGTCGTCCATGTCGTAGTTCGAGCCGAGGTCGTTGAGCTCGAGAAGCCAGCCCTGCTTGGCCCAGATCGGCACTTCATAGTTGCCGATGGTGAGGATGTCGTATTGGCCGCCCTTGGTCGCAATGTCGGTCGTGACACGCTCACGCAGCACGTTTTCTTCCAACGTCACCCACTGAAGCTGGATATCCGGGTTCTTGCCGGTGAAGTCGTCGGTCAGCTTTTGCATGCGGATCATGTCACCGTTGTTGACGGTGGCGATGGTCAGCGTCTCTGCCTTCGCGGCCATCATCATGGCCAGCAGCGAACATGCGCTCAACGCGAGCGTTTTGGCTTTCATGGAAACCCTCCCTGGTTCACACTAATGAGCAAATGCTTTGTGTGTGGGCAATTACTCATTTAATCTTTGGAAAGGTCAAGCGAAATCGTCGCTGCGCTGCAGCAAGCGCTGGTTTCGAAGCCGATGGAAAAGTCTATTCGCCATCCGCTTCGGCGAGCAGCCACTCGCGGAACGCCTTGATCTTGGGCACATTGCGTCGTGTCTCGGGATAGACCAGCCAATGCGCTTTCGTATCGCGGGCGACGAGGTCGAAAGGCTGCACGAGGCGTCCATCCCGCAACTCGTCCACGACGAAATTCGGAGTCAGGATGGCAACACCGTGCCCTGCGATGGCGGCACTCGCTTCCAGCGCCTGAGAGCCGAAATTGTTGGCCGGCCGGTCTTGAAGCACATTGCGCGGTAGGCCGGCAGCCTCGAACCATTGCTCCCACCATATGTCGTTTGGATCGAGAATGGGCAGCTTCAGCAAATCCGCCGGCCTGTTCAGAGGGCCTGCGCGTTGCAGCAGGTTGGGGCTGAGCATCGGTGTGAAAGGGGTTTTCATGATCAGATGTGCTGCCATGCCCGGCCAGTCGCCATATCCAACGCGAATTCCGACATCGTAGCCCTCTCGGCCGAGATCGAAGACCTTTCCCGAGGTTTCGAAACGTACGGCGAGTTTCGGATTGGCCATCTGGAACGAGCCGATCCGGCGTGCCAGCCAGTTCGACGCGAAAGTCGGTGCGCTGGTGATGTTGAGAATGCCGCCGGCTTCGCCGCGTGCGGCGGCATAAGCGTCTGTTATCAGCGCGAAAGCTTCGGCCACGCCGGGCTGTAGCCTCAGGCCCGCTTCCGTGAGCTCGATCTGGCGCGGTTTCCTCAGGAATAGCGCCGAGCCGACGCGGTCTTCCAGCACCTTGATCTGATAGCTGACGGCGGCTTGCGTCATGCTCAACTCTTCAGCAGCCTTGGTGAAGCTCAGGTGGCGGGCCACCGCATGAAAGGCGCGAACGGCGGTCAGGGGTGGCAGAAGGTCGATTCTATCCATTAAATCTCCTTATGTCAGGAGATCGTCATTCGATTGGAAATGCAAGTGTTTTGACGTCAGAGTCCACGGCACAAACAAAGCACGAGGGTCAAGGCGACCGTCTGTGATGGAAGGACAAACGTCATGAGCATCTGCGAAATGCATACCTCCAGGCGGCCCATCGGCTTTGTCGCCATCCTGCTGCTGCTTCTGCGCGCACCGTTCCGGCTCCCCCGGCGCAAGCGGATCGTCGATCTGAGAACACTGCCGGATCACCTTCAGCGCGATGTCGGCGTCATTGACGGCAAGGATCCCGCGCCACGCCGTCGCTGATCCTAGCGATGTTGCAGCAGCGCTTCCGCGGTGATCTCGTCGGTGATCAGGCCGTTGATCATTTTGCCGCGTATGGCAGCGGCTATGGCGGGCAGCTTTCGCTTTCCCATCGCGCTGGCAATGATGGTGCAGCGTGCCGGATCGGGCAGGACAGCACTCGCCACCCTGTCATTGGTCAGGCCCTCGACCACGCGTCCTTCGGCGTCGAAGGCGCGGCCGACGATCTCTCCCACGGCACCCGCCTGCTGCAATGCGCTGAGGTCGTCGCGGGTGATGAATCCGTCGAGATAGAGCGGTGCGGAATCGCTGAGGTCGCCTATGCCGATGAAGGCGACATTGGCCTGTGCGGCGAGATCCAGGGTTGAGCGGATCATCGGTTGGCCCTGCAGCATGTTCCGCTCCTCAAGCGAGGAGACGATGACCGGCAGCGGCATCGGGAAGGAGCGCGACTTGACTGTGTCGGCCATGGTGAAGACGACATTGTAGAAGGCAGCCGAACCATCGGGCGCGATGTTGCCGGTCAGCGAAACCACCTTGTGCTGCAGGCATTCGATCGGCGGCAGCTGTTCGATGGCAGCCTTCAGCGTGCGGCCGGTACCCATCGCGATGATGGTCGGCTCCTCGCGGCGTAGCCAGCGTTCGATCTCCGCGCCGGTGGCCTGAGCCACGCCGAGCGTGGTCGAATCCGATCCCGGATCGGAAGGGACGACCTCGACGAAAGCGAGGCCGAAACGGTCTGCCAATTGCCGCGACAGCGTCAGGCATTGTGCGATGGGATGGTCGATCCGCACCTTGACCAATCCCTCGGTCTGGGCCAGCGACACCAGACGTTGGGCGGATTGCCGGGAAACACCGAGCTTCGCGGCGATCTGGTCCTGCGTGTTGCCGGCAACATAATACAGCCAGGCTGCACGGGCCGCATCGTCCAGTCTGGAGCCGCTCATCGTCATGGTCTGCTCTGCGCGCCTTCCTTAGCCAGGGTGGCAATTGATAAGGCCATTTCCCCGTCGCCGACAAGCGGCAATCAGACGAACAGGCTCCAGGCAAAGCGCAGGCAGATCAGCAGCAGGAAGATGCCGAAGGCGACTTCCAGCCGACGCTTGGACAAGGAGTGGGCGAGGCGGGCGCCGACTGGCGCGGTCATGATGCTGGTGGGGATGAACAGCAGCAATCCGATCAGCGAGACGTAGCCGAGCGCTAGGGGTGGCTGCAGGGCGGCGACGTCTGGAAATTCCGCGGCGCGCGGCCAGCCCGCATAGATGTAGCCGATGGCGCCGGGGATGGAGATCAGGATGCCGAGCCCCGAAGACGTCGCCACCGCCTGGTGGATCGGCCTGCCATAGAAAGTCATGAACAGGTTGGACAATTGCCCTCCGCCAATGCCCATCAAGGCCGAAAGGAGGCCGATGATCCAGCCGTAGACGGTCATGAGAAGCTTGCCGGGCATATCGAGCCCGAACCGCCAGCTGTCCTTGCCGAAAAGCAGCCGGATGGCCGAAACGCCGGCTACCAGAACGAAGACGATCTTGAACAGCTCCTCGGGCGCATACCGTGCGATGAAGCTGCCCATGACGACGCCGACGACCACCGGAACGGCCCATTGCCGTAAGATCGTCATGTCGACCGCACCCTTGGCGAAATGGGCGCGGAAGGAACGGATGGAGGTCGGAATGATGATGGCGAGCGAGGTGCCGATGCACAGCGGCATCCGAACCTCTTCCGGCACTTCGAGAATGCGGAACAGCTCGTACAACACAGGCACGGCGACCGCGCCGCCGCCGACCCCAAAGACACCGGCGAGGAGGCCGGTGATGGCGCCTGCCGCCAACAGCGAGACGGCAAGCAGGATCAGGTCGGAAACGGGAATGCCATACATTGGGGGATATACCTCGGCAGCAGCGGAAAAGAGCCCAGCAACCGAGCTAGACTAGAAACGCACGCCTGAACAGTCGTTATCGATTGGTCCTGACCTCCAGCGCATCGACAACACGGCGCGATACAGGGGCGGGCAAGCCTTGCGCACAAGCGGCTTCGCCTCTTGATTTTTGCCCTCCGAACCTCGATATCGGGCGCAACCTGCAGACATCATTGAGAACGGGAAGCTGAGATGAGCGACCAGAACAAAGACGATCGCATCTTCGACGAGCCCATCGTTGACGAGGCTCAGCCGGAAGGCACAGACGACGCCACTGGCGATTATGAGGCGCTGGTGCGCCTGATGAAGGAAAACGAGGAGCTTAAGGACCGCTCGCTGCGCATCGCCGCCGAGATGGAAAACCTGCGCCGCCGCACGGCGCGCGAGGTTCAGGATGCACGCGCTTATTCGGTGGCGAATTTCGCCCGTGACATGCTGACGGTCTCCGACAATCTGCGCCGCGCCATCGATGCGGTGCCTGCGGAGCTGCGCGCCGCCGGAGAAGCCGGCCTTACCGCGCTGGTCGAAGGCGTCGAGATGACCGAGCGTTCCATGCTGACCACGCTGGAGCGCCATGGCGTCAAGAAGCTGAGCCCGGAAGGCGAGAAATTCGACCCGAACTTCCACCAGGCGATGTTCGAAGTGCCGAACCCGACGGTTCCCGCCAATACGGTGGTCCAGGTCGTCCAGCCCGGCTATTCGATCGGCGACCGCGTGCTGCGTCCGGCCATGGTCGGCGTCGCCAAGGGCGGCCCCAAGGCTGCCGCGGAAGCACCCGCCGAACCCGGCCCGATCAACGAGCAGGCCGAACGCGACGCCTGATCGAAAGCAACGGGCGGCGCGCGCCAGCCCGTTGCCCGGTTTCCGTCAAAGCCCGGTCTTCGACCCGATCCAGTCGGTGTAGTTGGACAGGCGGGTATAGACGCCATAGGCGTTGGCATGGCCGCAGGCGGCGTTGGCGTCGAACGGGCCTTCGCCCCAACTGACGATGCCGACCTGCTCCACCCCATCTTTGCCTGCCACGAACAGCGGTCCGCCGCTGTCGCCGTTGCAGGCGTCGCGGACGCCCGTGGTGGTGCCGGCGCAGATCATATTGTCCGTCAGCGGATCGCCCATGTCGCCCGCGATCGCCACCGCGCCGGCATCGATGCCGCGCTCGGAATAGCGCATGCGCGTCGACATCTGCTTCAGCATGGTGCGCAGATCCTTGGCGTAGATGTCCTTGATGCCGGCATTGCAGGCGGCGTTGGGCGCAAGGTCGAGTTCCGCCTGCATCAGCGTGGTCGGGAAGCCGCCGTCATCCATCATGCCCCAGCCGATGACAGTGGTTTTGCCATCGTCGACGCGGCTCTTGCGCATCTTGATCGACGGCGCGGTCGCCGGTTCGGCGAGCTTCAGAAGGCCTATATCGTTGTCCAGCGATATCTCGCTATAGCCCTCATGTACGATGACCTTGCTGACCTTGTAGCGCTTGCCCTCAGCTAGGTCGGTCGCTTCGGTCAGGATGGTTACGGTTTCGGGCGCGACGGCGGTGCCGCCATCATAGAGGCAGTGCGCTGCCGTCAGCACCCATTGCGGCGCAATCAGGCTGCCGCCACAGAATTGGGCGTCGGTCTGCGATGCCGGCTGCTCGTCGAGCATGTCGCTGCTCAGCAGCGCCACCTGGAACGGCCAGGCACCCTTTTCCGCCTCGAACCCACCAAACACGCGGTCGCCTTCGTCCTTGTCGGCCTCCTTTGCCGCCGCCCGGGCTTGCGTCACTCGGCTTTTCGGCGACAGTTCTGCCCTGCCGGATGCATCCTGGGCTTGCGCCGGACCGCAGGCGAGCGTTGTCGTGATCGCCAGCATGGATACTGCTGCGACCGAACCTTGCATGATGTTCAAGTGATCCTCCTGAGATCAAACCCCGCATGAACGGTGAAGCAATGAAAACTTCGCCGGCTGCGATATCAAGCCCCCCACGGGCCGGACGCAGCGATTTCTTCTTGCCAATATTGGATTAATTGCGGCAAAACTTGCCGATGGGGAAAGGGGATGCTTCGGTCCAGACCGAGCTCAAGAAAAAATTCCGTTGTTTTTCAACAGATTGATGCGAGATCGACGTCAACCACGATCCCGACAACATTTTCTCATGTCTTGGAATTCTTGCTGACTGACTTTGGGAGAGTCTCACCGTGCTTAAACTGACAAAGACACTTGCCGTGTCCGCACTGCTCGCATCCGCTGTTTTCTCAAATTCCGCATTCGCCGAGCCTGGGGCGGCGAGCGAAGGCAATGGCGAAGCGCCGCGCGCCGCACCCATGGACGATCTCGATATCGGCCGCGCCAAGCCGATCACGCCGCCCAAGCTCAAGGAGGACGAGACCAGCCGGGCAGCGCCCACCGACGAGGATGCGGCGGTGAAATCCTACGGCATCGTCGGCCGTTCGAGCGCCGGCAAGGACGTTGCCGTCAAGCCGAGCGAAACCATGCGCAAGATCATCCTTGAGGAGCTGAATGCACCCGCTCCCGGCGACAAGAAGGCGGAAGGCACGTCAGGCACCGGCATTGGCATCGATCCGGCGCTGGCCGAGGGCGAAGAGGCCAACCGGCAGGTCTTTGGCGACGACGACCGCGTCCAGATCAAGAACACCAAGGTGTATCCCTTCACCTCCATCGGCTATCTCGAAGGCAAGACCAAAAGCGGCGCCTTCGGCAGCTGTTCGGCCACGCTGATCGGTCCCCGCACCGTGCTGACGGCTGCGCATTGCCTCTACAACCATGACGATGGAGGCTGGCTCGACGAATTCATCTTCGTTCCGTCGCTGAACGGCTCGACCGCCGAGGATGCGCCGTACGGCGCCTTCGATTATGATACCGCCTATATCGTTCAGGGCTATATCGACAATTATCAGGGCTTCTACGGGTCGGTGGTGCCGTGGGATCTTGGGATCATCACGCTGAAGGAGCCGGTCGGCGACAATCTCGGCTGGCTCGGTTATGCCAATTACGACAACCTCGGCGATTTCGACGCCAACATCGTCGGCTATCCCGGCGACAAGCCGATGGGCACCATGTGGCGCGCCACCTGCAATGTGGTGGCCGAGCAGATCGACGAGATCAACTTCCAGTATGACTGCGACACCTATCCGGGGTCGAGCGGCAGTTCCGTCTATGCTTACGACAATACCGCCAAGCAGCGCATCGTCGTCGGCGTCAATGTCGCCGAGAGCCCGAATGCCAACACTGCTGTCCGGCTTAACAAGACCTATGTCGAATGGATCAACAGCCTCTGGAAGTAAGGCGCTTCGACAAAAAAGGCGGGACCAACTCCCGCCTTTTTTGTCCTGGCTTACTTGCGGACCGGACCGGTGCGCTCCGCCGAACGCGCCCATAGATTGATGTCGGCCTCGTTTGCATAGCGGTCGATTTCCGCCAGTTCTTCCGGCGTGAAGTCGGGGTTCTTCAGCGCGGCGACGCAATCCTCGACCTGTTCCGGTCGGCTTGCGCCGATCAGCGCCGAGGTCACGCGCCCGCCGCGCAGCACCCAGGCAATCGCCATCTGTGCCAATGTCTGGCCGCGCCGTTCGGCAATGGCGTTGAGCGCGCGGATATTGGCGAGGTTGTCTTCGTTAAGGAAGGCCGGGCGTAGCGACTTGCCCTGTGCCGCGCGGCTGTCGTCGGGAATGCCGTCGAGATATTTCGTCGTCAGCATGCCCTGTGCCAGCGGGGAGAAGACGATCGAACCGACGCCGAGACCTGACAGCGTGTCGAGCAAGCCGTCATCCTCCACCCAGCGGTTCAGCATCGAATAGCTGGGCTGATGGATGAGGCAGGGCGTGCCGAGCGAGCGCAGGATCGTCACGGCTTCGCGGGTGCGTTCGGAATTGTAGGACGACAATCCGACATAAAGCGCCTTGCCGGAGCGGACGGCATGGTCGAGCGCCATCATGGTCTCTTCCAGCGGCGTTTCGGGATCGAAGCGGTGCGAGTAGAAGATGTCGACATAGTCGAGCCCCATGCGCTTGAGGCTCTGGTCGAGGCTGGCGAGCACATATTTGCGGCTGCCCCATTCGCCATAGGGACCGGGCCACATGTCGTAGCCGGCCTTTGTCGAAATGATCATTTCGTCGCGCAGTCCCGCGAAGTCGGTGCGCAGGATTTCGCCGAATGCGGTTTCGGCTGAACCGGGGGGCGGACCGTAATTGTTGGCGAGATCGAAATGGGTGATGCCGAGGTCGAAGGCGGTACGGCAGATATCGCGCTTGAGATTATGCGGCTTGTCCTCGCCGAAATTGTGCCACAGGCCCAGCGACAAAGCGGGAAGCTTCAGCCCAGAATGGCCGCAGCGATTGTAGACCATCGAATCGTATCGGTTTTTTGCCGGTTGCCAGCGCATCGTCGTGCCTCCAAAACTTTTCTTTTCCAGCATAAAGCCGGGCGCCGGCACTTTAACCGATTTGATCAATAGCGCCACCTAGGGGTGCGCTATTGGCGTGGGGTTTTGTCGGCTTGTGTGGGCGGTTCCGGCCTTGTCGTCACGTACCAGGCGCTGCCGAGCATGAACAACGCCACGCCCAGCGCTGGCCAGAGCCTCGGCTGCACGGTGATGAAGAAGACGACATAGCCCAACGTCATGCCCAGGCAGGCGAGCAGCTTGGCCCGGCGCGGTATGGCGCCGTTCTCCCGCCAGGCGCGCAGAGAGGGTCCGAAGCGGCGGTGGTTGAGAAGCCAGGCTTCAAGCCGCGGCGAAGAGCGGCCGAAGAACCACGCGGCCAGGATCAGGAAAATCGTCGTCGGCATGACGGGCAGGAATGCACCGATGATGCCAAGCGCGAGCATGAGAAAGCCGAGAACGAGATATCCTGAACGTCTCAGCATCGTCGCGTGATCGGCCGGACGATAGCTTCACCGCCTGCCCGATCTAAACCCTTTCATCCAAAGATCTCCGCGACGAGGTCGTGTACCCGGCGGAATGCGGCGTCTCCGCCGTCCACCACCTTTTGCTCTTCCGCGGCATCAAGTTCAAGCGCGTCGAGTGCGGCGGTGAAGGTGCGCCAGTGCAGGCCTCGCCCTTCCGGCGCGCCGGCGAGGTGGCGTGCGCCGAAGGTCTCGGAGAGACCGAGCTTCGCCGCCTCCTTGAGCAGGAAGGCCGCGCCCAGATTGGAGCCTTCGGCTACATAAAGCCAGCCCAGCGCCGTGGGGATATCGGCTTCGGCGCAGAACAGCGGCGCGCCGGCTTGCGGGATGGCAAGGCCGAGATCGGCCAGATCCTGCTCGATCAAGCCAAGCCTGCGGCGACCGGCGAGATCCGGCAGCAGGCGGTCGAGTTCGCGTTTGGAATAGAGTGCGTCGATGTCGCGATGAAAATGGTGCTGCACGGTCACGAACATGCCGTATCGATCACGATCGGCGAAGGGGTTGCCCGCCATGATGCGCTTGTCCAACCGCTCATGCGCCGGCGCGGTACGGGCCTTGAGCACCTTCCAGCGGCTCGTCTCGATGGGGCGCTCAATGTCTGCGACGCTGTTCATGCGATACCTGTCTACTCGATCTGCCTGGCCAACGTGTGAGGCAGGCCCCGAAAGGCGCTTTATTACCGATTTGCGGACACGACAACGCTGAAATGTCCTGTCGGTGAAGAAAGTCTTCCGGCACGGTCAAGTATGAAGCGGGTTGACGCGCCGAAGTGCTTGAACCTGTAAGTCGGAAGGCGCAAAGATCGCCTTGGTTTGAAAAGGACAATGCATTGAACGCGGAAGCCCTGGTCGTCATTGATGTGCAGAACGATTTTTGCCCTGGAGGCGCACTTGCGGTCGCCGGCGGCGATGAGATCGTGCCCATCGTCAACCGATTGATTGCCAGCTCCGACCATGTGGTGCTGACGCAGGACTGGCACCCCGCAGGCCATTCAAGCTTCGCTTCATATCATCCCGGCAGGCAGCCCTTCGAGACCACGACAATGCCTTATGGCGAGCAGGTTCTGTGGCCCGACCATTGCATCCAGGGTGCATGGGGCGCTGAATTTCACCCGGAATTGGTGTGGACCAGGGCGGAGTTGATCGTCCGCAAGGGATTTGATCCGGCAATCGACAGCTATTCCGCCTTCTACGAAAACGACCGCGCCACGCCCACCGGTCTCGCCGGCTATCTGCGCGAGCGTGGCATCGGCAAGGTCGTGCTGGTCGGCCTGGCGACGGATTATTGCGTCGCCTATTCCGCCCTGGATGCAGCCGGCCATGGCTTCGACACCACCGTGTTGCTCGAAGCCTGCCGCGCCATCGACCTCAATGGTTCGATGGCGGCTATGATGGTGGCGATGCGGGACGCCGGCGTAAAAATCGTCGAATGAAAACCCCGCCCTTCGGTTGAAGGACAGGGCGATTTCGCAACGAAATTGGTTGCTCAGCTTGCCTTGCGAGAGCGCACCAGCCTTGGCTTCGAGGATGCCACCGCCTCGCGCTGGCGGTTGGATGCGATGAAGTCGACGATGCGCGGCACGATTTCCGAGCGGAAGCGAGAGCCGTTGAAGACGCCGTAGTGGCCAACCTTCGGCTGCATGTAATGCGCCTTCTTCTCCGCCGGAATGTTGCTGCACAGATCGTGCGCCGCCTGCGTCTGGCCGAGGCCGGAGATATCGTCGTTCTCGCCTTCGATGGTCAGAAGCGCGGTCTTGCGGATTGCCGTGCAATCCACCGGCGCGCCGCGATGCTTCATCTCGCCCTTGGGCAGCAGGTGCTTGACGAACACGGTGTCGACCGTCTGCAGGTAGAACTCGGCTGTCAGGTCCATCACGGCGAGATATTCGTCATAGAAGTCGCGATGCTTTTCGGCCCCGTCGCCGTCATCCTTCACCAGATGCACGAAGAACTCCTTGTGCGCGCTGATATGCCGGTCCAGATTCATGCTCATAAAGCCGGAAAGCTGCAGGAAGCCGGGATAAACCTCGCGCATGAAGCCAGGCTCGGGCCACGGCACCTGCATGATGGCGTTGTCGCGGAACCAGTCGATGCCCTTTTCCTCGGCCAGCTTGTTGACGGCGGTGGGGTTGCGGCGGGTATCGATCGGTCCGCCCATCAGCGTCATCGAGGCCGGTGCGAAACGGTCGCCGCGCTCTTCCATAATGGCTGCGGCAGCCAGTACAGGCACGGAGGGCTGGCAGACGCCCATGACATGGGTGTCCGGTCCGAGGGCATGAAGCATGTCGATGACGTAGTCGATATAATCGTCGAGATCGAAGCGGCCTTCCGTCAGCGGCACCATGCGCGCATCGGTCCAGTCGGTGATGTAGACCTCGGCATGCGGCAGCATGGCTTCGACCGTGCCGCGCAGCAGGGTAGCATAGTGGCCGGACATGGGCGCCACGATCAGAAGCTTCGGGTCGGCGCGGCGCGCTGCGGGCAGATCGCGCTTGAAGTGAATGAGCTTGCAGAAGGGCCGCGTCCAGACGATTTTTTCGGTGACATCGACGGTGGTGTGGAAATCAATGGCCGTTTTCGTAAGGCCGAAGGCAGGCTTGCCGTAGCGGCGCGTGGTGCGCTCGAACAATTCGGCGGCAGCGGCGACGGATCGGCCGAACGGAAGATGCGAGAATGGATTGAGCGGATTGGAATAGAACAGCTTGACGGCATCGGCATAAGCCCGCGCCGGCTGAAGCGCCGCGTGGCTCATCTCGTAGAACTGATAGAACATCTATTGGTCCCTTCCTCCGTCCCATAGGGACGGGGTCTACCCGGTAATACCGGGGGTAAACGAAGGTATCAGAGATTTGTTGCAACGCAATATGCCCGCAGCCGGCAAACGGCTTCTTCTTCTCTGCACACTTTGAGAATATTCGGCTCTTCACCTTCGTCGATCGGGGACATCACGCCCCGCCTGCGCAGTGCTATGCCACTTCAATCTCGGTCAGACGCCTTCGACCAGAACGATTTCGCCGTCGGCGGATTTCTGCCGGATCGACTTGGCGTGCTGATAGTCGGCCGAGTGGTAGCAATCATGCGCATCCTGCATCGAGGCGAACTCGATGATGACATTGCGCGCCCGCGCCACGCCTTCCGCTGCCTCATGCGAACCGCCACGGGCGATGAATTTTGCGCCGTAGCGCTCGAAAGCCGGCTTTGCCGCCTCGACATAGCCCTTATAGCCTTCGGGGTCGCGAACGTCGACGCGGGCGATCCAATATGCCTTGGCCATGCTAATTTGCTCCCTGATCTCTTACGCAGCTTCCATTTCGCGCAGGATAGCTTGCGCCGCCGCCCGTCTGTCAACCGCGCCGACGATCGGACGGGCGACGACGAGATGGCTGGAACCGTTGCGCAGCGCCTGTGACGGCGTCACGACGCGCTTCTGGTCTCCATGATCTGCGCCCGCTGGCCTTATGCCCGGCGTCACCACGGCCATGTCCTGTCCGACGATCTTGCGCACGGCGGCCGCTTCACCCGCCGAGCAGACGATGCCGCCCATTCCCGTCGCCATGGCCTGCTCCGAGCGCCGCAGCACCAGCGTGTGCGGATCGTACTCGTAGCCCGCCGCCGTCATGTCGGCTTCGTCCATCGAGGTGAGGACGGTGACCGCGAGCAGGCACAGATCGCTGCCGCGCGCAGCCTCGACGGCGGCTTTCATCGCATTCGGATAGGCATGCAGCGTCAGCATGGTCACGCCCATCTTGACGATGTTTTCGACGCCCTTGGCTACGGTGTTGTCGATATCGAGCAGCTTCATGTCCAGAAAGATCTTGGTGCCGCCCTGCGCAAGCTCGCGGGCGAAGTCCAGCCCGCCGGCAAAGGCGAGCTGATAGCCGATCTTGTAGAAGGTAGCGACGCCGTCCAGCCCGCGAACCACCGCTTCCGCCTCTTTCACCGTGGGCACGTCGAGCCCGACGATGAGGCGGTCGCTCATGGAGGCAGGAACCGTCATGCTTCAGTCCTCATCGACAGCATGGCCGCCCGCTCGATCACAGCTTTAGCCAGGCGGTCCATGGATTTGCGCAGACGCTCTTCCTTGAAATTGCCGCCTTCGTCGAAGGCCTCGCCGGCGCTTGGCACGGAGACCTGGGGCGCAATCACATCGGCCTGGATATGGGCGAGAACCGCGCGCAGATGGTTGGCGCTGCGGATTCCTGCGAAATGGCCGTCGGACGACGAGCAGATCGCCATCGGCTTGTCGGTATAGGGCTTGAGCTTGCCTGTTTTGTCGCTGTGCGCCCGGCTCACCCAATCGATGGTGTTCTTGACCAGCGGCGGAATCGAGCCGTTATATTCGGGCGTGCAGATGACGATGCCGTCATGCTCGGTGAAAATGCGGGCGAGCTTGACCGCATTTGTGGGCACGCCCTTCTCCTTCTCCAGATCCTGGTCGACCAGCGGTAGGGGATAGTCTCCGAGCGATATGCGGGTGACTTCTGCGCCGTTCTGGGCAAGCGCTTTCTGCGCGACATCAGCGGTTTTGCCGGAATAGGCACCAGTCCGCAGCGAGCCGGCGAAGACGAGAATTCGGGGAGTGACACGCATCAAGGCGCCTTTCGATGAAAGGAATGAACCGCCTCAGTTGTGGCGCGGACGCGAGCGGTAGACCCAAAGCTGGGCGGGCGGAATGTTGCGCAGTACGAAGTCGAAATGTTCGACCGAATAGGCCCCCAGGCCAGGCGGCACCGGCGATTTCGGTCCATAGGTGATCTGCACGACGGGCCGGCCGGCGGGGATGCGTTTGAGGATGCTCTCGAGATAGGCGACCCGCGCCTGGACCGGGAAGTTCAGCAGCGGCACGCCGGAGATGACGGAATCGAACTGCTGGTTATTCAAGGCACCGAGCGTCTTGTCGAGATTGAAAGCATCGCCCTGGATGACGTTGACCTTCGGATAGAGCCGATGCAGGTGCTGGACAAAATCGTGGGAGTATTCAACGGCATAGAGGTTTTCGGGTTTCACGCCATGGGCGAGGATCGCCTTGGTGATGACGCCGGTGCCAGGCCCCAGTTCGAGAACCGGCAGGCCGGAATGGGGGTTGACCACCGAGGCCATGCGCTTGGCCGTCACGGAGCTTGTGGGAATGATAGAGCCGACGGCCTTCGGCTTGTCCATCCAACCCTTGAAGAAGCGGACCTCGTCGTCGAACCTTGCCGCCAGCGACTTCCGCAACCCGGATTCACGCGCCATATATGTCTCTCCTCGTGGCCCCCGGAGGATCAATAGCACCATCCCCGGTCATGGCAAGCGTCGAGCTGACGCTGCGGCAGATTACCGACAGATAAGCGGTCACCGCTCGCCGAAGGAGTCGAAGAAGTCCTTCATCCGTGCGAAGAACCCGCTGGACTGCGGAGAATTCTCCTTGGAGGAGAGCTGCTCGAACTCTTCTAGGAGTTCGCGCTGGCGCCGTGTCAGGTTTTGCGGCGTCTCTACCGCGGTCTGGATGTAGAGGTCGCCGAACTGGGATTGGCGCAACACCGGCATGCCCTTGCCCTTCATGCGGAACTGGCGGCCGTTCTGCGTGCCTTCGGTGACCTTCACGCGGGTCTGCGTTCCATCCAGCGTCGTCACCTCGAACGAGCCGCCAAGGGCAGCGGTCGTCATCGAGATCGGCACCTTGCAATAAAGGTCGGCGCCGTCGCGCTGGAAGAACTCGTGCGGCTTGACCGACAGGAAAATGTAGAGGTCGCCCGAGGGTCCACCACGCAGCCCCGCTTCGCCCTCATTGGCCAGGCGAATGCGCGTACCGTCCTCGATGCCCGAAGGAATATTGACCGAAAGCGATCGCTCCTCGGTGATGCGGCCCTGGCCGGCGCATTTGGGGCAGGGGTCTTTGATGGTCTGACCGCGGCCCTGGCATTGCGGGCAGGTCCGCTCGATGGAGAAGAAGCCCTGGCTGGCGCGCACCTTGCCATGGCCCGCGCACATGCTGCAGGTCACGGGCTGGGTGCCCGGCTTGGCGCCACTGCCGGAACAATCGCTGCAGGCGATCGACATCGGCACCCGGATCTGAGCTGTTTTGCCCTGGAAGGCTTCCTCCAGCGTGATTTCCATGTTGTAGCGCAGATCGGCGCCGCGTTCGCGGCCACCCGAAGAGCGGCGGCGTCCGCCACCGCCCATCATCTCGCCGAAAATGTCCTCGAAGATGTCGGAGAAACCGCCGCCGCCGAACCCTTGGCCACCGCCGCCCATGCCGCCATTTTCGAAGGCTGCATGGCCGAAACGATCGTAGGCCGCACGCTTGTTGGGGTCCTTCAGCGTCTCGTAGGCTTCGTTGATTTCCTTGAACTTGTGCTCGCTGGTGCTGTCGCCGGGATTCTTGTCCGGATGATACTGCATGGCGAGCTTGCGAAAGGCTGCCTTGAGCTCTTTCTCGTCCGCGCCCTTCTGGACGCCCAGCGTTTCGTAGAAATCAGCTTTCATAGTTTCCCGCTGCTCGGATATAGGCTGCCGCCCCAACGCTTCGTCCCAGTGGAGAGACGACCGCCATCCGATTTAGTGAACAGATGCCGCCTGCGCCAGAGTGGGACAGGTCTTGGCAGCATCTTTTTAAATCCAGGTTGCAAAAAAGCCCGGCAAGCCGGGCTTTTCCGTTGATCTACAGACGATTAGGCCGACTTTTTCTTGTCGTCGTCTTCGTCGATCTCTTCGAAGTCGGCATCGACCACGTCCGAATCCTTGGCGGCGTCCGCCTTGGCGTCGGCTTCCGCTGCCTCCTTCTGGGAGGCTTCGTACATGGCCTGGCCGAGCTTCATCGACACTTCGGCGAGTTCCTGGCTCTTGGTGCTGATCGCCTCGGCATCGTCGCCCTCGGCAGCCGTTTTCAAGGCTGCGATGGCGTTCGAAATCGCGGTGCGATCGTCCTCGGTAACTTTGTCGCCATAGTCCTTGAGCGACTTCTCCGACGAGTGCACCAAGGCTTCCGCCTGGTTGCGGGCTTCCACCAGGGCACGACGCTTCTTGTCGCTGTCGGCATTGGCTTCGGCGTCCTTCACCATCTTCTCGATG
Source organism: Tianweitania sp. UT-5YL-CI-8 (assembly GCF_030010215.1). Classification (GTDB taxonomy): domain Bacteria; phylum Pseudomonadota; class Alphaproteobacteria; order Rhizobiales; family Rhizobiaceae; genus Oryzicola. Next base: position 24,328 of record NZ_JASCRR010000007.1, on the reverse strand, counting down.
TCGGCGTCGGACAGACCGCCCGAAGCTTGGATGCGGATTTGGTGCTCTTTGCCGGTGCCCTTGTCCTTGGCCGTCACATTGACGATGCCGTTGGCGTCGATGTCGAAGGTGACCTCGATCTGCGGCACGCCGCGCGGTGCGGGCGGAATGCCGACCAGGTCGAACTGGCCGAGCGCCTTGTTGTCGACGGCCATTTCACGCTCGCCCTGGAAGACGCGGATCGTCACGGCCGACTGCGAATCCTCGGCGGTCGAGAAGACCTGGCTCTTCTTGGTCGGGATCGTGGTGTTGCGGTCGATCAGCCGGGTGAACACGCCGCCCAGCGTCTCGATGCCCAGCGACAGCGGGGTCACGTCGAGCAGCAGAACGTCCTTGACGTCGCCTTGCAGCACGCCGGCCTGGATCGCAGCACCCATGGCAACGACTTCATCGGGGTTGACGCCTTTGTGTGGCTCCTTGCCGAAGAACTGCTTCACGATTTCCTGGATCTTGGGCATGCGCGTCATGCCGCCGACCAGAACCACCTCGTCGATGTCGCCCGCCTTCAGGCCCGCATCCTTCAGCGCGGCCTTGCAGGGTTCGATAGTGCGCTGGACGAGGTCTTCGACCAGGGTCTCGAACTTGGCGCGCGACAGCTTCATCGTCAGGTGCTTCGGACCGGAAGCGTCGGCGGTGATGAAGGGCAGGTTGATTTCGGTCTGCGAGGATGCGGACAGCTCGATCTTGGCCTTCTCAGCAGCTTCCTTCAGGCGCTGCAAAGCGAGCTTGTCGTTCTTCAGGTCGATGCCCTGTTCCTTCTTGAACTCGGCAGCAAGATACTCAACCAGGCGCATGTCGAAGTCTTCGCCGCCCAGGAAGGTGTCGCCATTGGTCGACTTCACTTCGAAGACGCCATCGCCAATTTCAAGCACGGAGATATCGAAGGTGCCGCCGCCAAGATCGTAGACGGCGATGGTCTTGCCTTCCTTCTTGTCGAGGCCGTAGGCGAGGGCTGCCGCGGTCGGCTCGTTGATGATGCGCAGGACTTCAAGACCGGCGATCTTGCCGGCGTCCTTGGTTGCCTGGCGCTGGGCGTCGTTGAAGTAGGCCGGAACGGTGATGACGGCCTTCTCGACCTTCTCGCCGAGATAGGCTTCCGCCGTTTCCTTCATTTTCTGAAGGATCATCGCCGAGATCTGGGAAGGCGACTGCTTCTTGCCGCCGGCTTCGACCCATGCGTCGCCATTGTCGCCCTTGACGATCTTGTAGGGGACGAGATTCTTGTCCTTGGCGGTGACCGGATCGTCATAGCGACGGCCGATCAAACGCTTGACCGCAAAAACTGTGTTTTCAGGATTGGTGACGGCCTGGCGCTTTGCCGGCTGTCCAACCAGACGTTCGCCGTCGCCGGAGAATGCCACGATGGAAGGGGTCGTGCGCGCGCCTTCCGCATTCTCGATGACCTTGGCTTCCTTGCCATCCATGATGGCGATGCACGAATTGGTCGTTCCGAGGTCGATACCGATTACTTTAGCCATTTGTTCTCTCCACTAAGCAGGCTCTCAGGACCCGTTCCGGCGTTCCGACGAAAGCCCCTGTCACAACAAATTCCGGCCGGCGCATGGTTGCATGCCATAAGCCTTCCGGTGTGCGGCGTATATAAGAACAGGCTTTTCGCCACGCAAGCGTTCGCTTTTGCCTGTTCGATAGAATCTATGCGCAATGCCGGTCATTACAGCGCTGCCAGCGGCGGGGAGCGGAAAGCGGTGCAGCATAGATAGGTGCAAAGTCACGCCTTTTGCGATATATCGGCGCATGGGCAGGTTGGCGGTTCTGGGGCTGGCGTTTTTGTGGCTGTTTGCGCTGCGCGCGGATGCGCAAACGCAGCAGCGCGTTGCTCTCGTCATCGGCAATGGCACCTATCAGGATGCCGGCACGCTGGCCAATCCGGTCAATGACGCGCTCGACATGGCAGCGAGGCTCAGGGCGCTCGGCTTCGAGGTCGTCGAGGGCCACGATCTCGGCAAGCGCGAGATGGAACGCACGATCGGCGAATTCTCCGACAAGCTCGCCGGCGCGGATGTCGGCCTGCTGTTTTATGCCGGGCATGGGCTCCAGGTCGATGGACGGAATTTCCTCGTCCCGGTCGATGCGCGGCTCGACATGCCGGCAAAGCTGCGGCTCGAATCCGTCCAGCTCGACGACATCGTCGACATCATCGGGCAGCAGGCGAAGACCAGCCTGGTGTTTCTCGACGCCTGCCGCAACAACCCGTTTGCCCGCAGCCTCAACGCCAATTCGCCGAACCGCTCGGCCGCGGCTCTGGCGGGCCTGGCGCGGGTCGATTCCGCGCGTGGCTCCTTCGTCGCCTTCTCCACCTCGCCCGGCGCTGTCGCTCTTGACGGAACAGGCCGCAATTCGCCCTTCGCCGCCGCCCTGCTGCGCCACATGGACACCAAGGGCCAGAGCATCAACGACATGATGATCGCCGTGCGCAACGATGTCGCCTCCGAAACCCGCGGCGCGCAGAACCCGTGGGACCAGAGTTCGCTGACCGAGCGCTTCGAATTCGTTCCCGGAGAAGGGGTGGCGGCGGTCCCCAAACCCACTGCGCCGCCGCAGACGCAGGTTGCGGCCCTGGAGCGTTCGGTTGGCGATGTGGCCTCGGTCGAGGAATTTCTCCGTACAAGCTATCTGGCGCCGGAGACATCGAAGAACGCGCAAAGCGTCGGCCGGCTCTACGACACCTCTGCGACCATATTCGGAACGCCACTCGACAATGCGGCGATCGTCAAGGCCAAGACGGACTGGTTTGCGCAATGGTCGGGGTGGTCGCTCACCCTGGAGCCGGGAAGCCTGCAGGTGACGCCGCTCGGTGAAAACCGCGCCGACGCCGTCTTTGCCATGAGCTACGACTACGTGCCGAAGGCAAAGGCCGCCGCGCGCGCCAAGGGCAAGGCGCGCGTCAAGCTTGAGCTCGTCAAAACCGACGGCACATGGCGCATCGCCTCCGAAACCTCGGAAGCGATGCCGTAGGCGGCGGCTATACCGGCTCCCAGCTGTCTTGCTCGCCGGCGCGGAAAATCGCGTCGATGACCTTCTGGTTCAGCACGGACTGTTCCAGCGTGAAGATCTCGTCGCCGCCGCCCTGTGCTGCGCGCACGAAGGTCTCGGCTTCGAGCCGGTACTGCTGGGTCGCGGGGAAGCGGAAGATCTCAGCGCCGGAGTGATTCTGGTTGTGCAGTTCGACGCGGTGGTGATCGTAGAGCCCGGCATTGAACGGCGAGGCGACTTCGATGAAGCCCTTGTCGCCGTGGAAGACCATGATCTGTCGCGCCGCAAGCTGCGTCGACAGATAGAAGGACAGTTCGAAATCGCCGAAATCGGCCCGGACCGACGAAAAAGTATCGGTGCCGAATGTCGCGTCGCGCTCTACCGTCGCCTGAACCCGGAGGGGTTCTTTGGCCGTCACGAACCGTGTCGTCACTGTCGGATAGACGCCGATATCCGGCAAGGCGCCGCCGCCGAGCGAGACCTGGTTGCGCATGTTGGAAGGATCGACATTGTAGTAGCTGAACGCGCCCTGGACATAGCGCAGCCGGCCGATGGCGCCTGACGCGATCAGGTCGCGCACCTTGCGCCACTGCGGATGGTAGGTCACCATGAAGGCTTCGCTGACCAGAACCTTTTTCGCATCCCGGACGGCGATCAGAGATGCGATATCGTCGGCCTTCAGCGCCAGCGGCTTTTCCACCAGCACATGCTTGCCCGCTTCGGCTGCCTTGATTGCCCATTCGAGATGCTGGGAGGTTGGCAGAGGAATATAGACGCCATCCACCGTGTCCGAAGCCAGAAGCTCTTCATACGAGCCGAACGTGTGCGGCGCGCCGAACCGGGCCGCCAGCGCCTTGGCCTTGGCGATGTCGCGGCTTGCGACGGCGACGAGCACGCCATTGTCGGAATCCGCTATTGCCGGCAGCACATGCTCCCGGCCGATTTTTGCGGTTGAAAGTACGCCCCAGCGAAACATTCTGTCCTCCAAACCTGGTTCGGCGACACAGGAACGCCCCGCGCCGAGAAAGGCAAGAGGTTTTCGCTGGTATCAGCCAGCCATGAAGCCGGTGCTGTCGCGCTGCCAGTAGCCAGCGACCAGCGTGCGGTCCCGGCCCAGGCCGCGCGTGACGCGCCAATGCTCGCGCACCTTCTTGGCGACGCTCGCCTCGGCTGCGAACCATCCGAAGGTCTTGTCCCTGTCCGGCCAGGACTGGTTGCAGACAAGATCTGAGAAACCGGTCACAGTGTCGGTGGGGTCGCCATTGCGGTGCAGCCAGCGGATGTCGAAACCGTCCGGACGCTTCAGCTCCTGTTCCTCGGCAGCATTCTCCACCTCGAGATAGGCGATGCCTTTGGTGTCGGGCGAAAGGCTTTCGAGCAATCGTCCCACCGCCGGCAAACCCGTCTCGTCGGCGCCGAGCACATACCAATCGGCGGATTTGAGCGGCCGCCCGACCGGGCCGAGCACGCCCACCGTGTCGCCGAGTTCTGCATGAACAGCCCAGGACGAGGCAACGCCATGATCCTCATGCATGACGAAATCGACATCGATCCAACCCGCCTCGGCATCGAGCGTGCGAACCGTATAGGCGCGGGAGACCGGACGCCGCGCCTCGGACGGCCAGGACGGCAACCCGTTCTCGCCCATCACCGGCCAGACCGGATCGGGATTTTCCGGCGTGGCGAACAGCATGCGGATATGCATGCCGCCGAACAGGCCGAAGCGCACCAGATCCTCGCCGGCAAGCCGCACCCTGAGCATGCGCGGCGTGACATAGTGCTTGGCCGTCACCCGCATCAGCCGGAACTGCTCCAGCCGCGTCTCGCCGGCAAGGTCGCCGGTCCAGACGATGCGCGGGTTTTCCGACTTGGCGTAGAGCTGGACCGCCACCGCCACCAGGTCCTTGACGCGCGCCAAGCCCATAGTGTCGGGCGCTTCCGCCGTCATCACCAGCCGGCCCTGTGGAAAATCCAGCGCAGCAAGGCCGAACGGATAGCGGAACTCGGCGCGTTCGCTCAACCTGACCATCTCGGGGTGGTAGCTGCCCAGCCGGTCGACGATGCTGTCGAGATAGCTGGGCAAGTGGCTGAGCGATACTTCGGCGCGGCTGGTGAGCGTCATGGTGCGGTCCCTTATCTTGCATAAAAGCCGGGCCTGGTCGGCCCGGCTTTGGCCTCGATCAGCCGCCGATGCGGCCGGTCAGCGCGATCTTGAAGGTACGGCCCTTGGCCTGTTCGATGTCCGAGGTCGTCGACCAGCCGGTCTGCGGGTCGGTATAGGCCCGGTCGAACACGTTATCGACGCCGAGATCGAGCTTCAGATTGTCGTTGATGTCCCAATTGGCGAAGACATTGACCAGATCGGCGCGCGGATAGACCTTGGTGCCGGTGCTCAGAACGCGCGTCACCTCGCCGATGCTCTGGTATTGGATGCCGTAGGTCAGCCGATCCTCGAAGGCGCGGAAGCCGAGCGTCGCCGAGACATTGTCGAGCGGGGTGTTGCTCAGCGTCTCCCCGGCATAGACGCCGTCGCGCATCGTGGCGTCGGTGAAGGATGCGGCGAGGTTGATGAAGCCGAAGCCGTAGTCGTAGATGCCTTCGACCTCGACGCCCTTGAGCCGTGCCGTGCCGACATTTTCCGACCGGGTTATGCCGCCGGTCGAGACGGTGTTGATGTAGTCGTCGACATCGGAGTGGAAGAGGTTGGCCTTCAGCCGGAGCAGGTCGCCGCCGGTCAAAACATCGTTGTACTGAAGGTTCACGCCCGCTTCCCAGGTGCGCGCCACTTCCGGCCGCAGCAGCAGGTTCGGCTCATAGCCTGAGCCATGCGCGCCGTTCTGGCGGAACACGTCCTGCATATGCGGAACGCGGTAGCCCTCGGCATAGGTGCCGTAGACCTGCAAGCCTTCGACCGGCGTGACGCCGACGGTGACGCGCGGCGACCAGCGGTCGCCATCCAGCGAAACGTCTTGCGACGGCATGGTGTCGGTCGCCTTGCTGCGGCCATCGAGCTGGTAGCCGTCATAGCGAAGGGCTGCGATCAGATCGAGCCACTGCTCGTACTTGCCTTCCCACTGCATGAAGCCGCCATAAGCGCGCTGCGTGCCCTGGCCGAAATTGTCGGTGTCGGACTCTCCTTCGAGGTCGTAATAGTCGAAGCCGTAGGTCAGCGTGTGCTGCATGCTCAGGGCTTCAAAACGCGACGAATTGCGCGCGTTCACGCCCGATGTTGCGACGTCGTAGTAGCGGCTGCTGCCATAGCTCGCCTCGGGCCAGACCTGGAACTGGTCGGCCTTCGTGCTGGCGTGGTAGGCGTTTGCGGTAAAGTCGACCAGCTCGTTGTCGTCCGGCTTGTAGGTATAGCTGCCGCTATAGGTGTAGACCTTGGTGCGCGCATCGTAGCGGCTCAGCGTCGGCGAGGACGAGCCGCTCGAACCGGAGATGATGTCGCTATAGTCCTGCGCGGTCATGCCGAGCTTGAGTTCATGGCCCTCCGCGGGGCGCAGGGTGATCTTGCCGAAGCCGCTGACCGCCTCCTCGCCGGTCCAGCGCACCGTGTCGCCGTTGCCGTCCTTGTATTCCTCGCTGTCGCGCCAGACGATGTTGCCGATGACGTCGATATTCTCGTTGAAGGCATAGGCGCCGGTCGTGCTCGACAGCTTGCCCTTTCCATTGCTCTCGTAGCGCAGCCTCTGGCTCAGCGCCCAGGTCTCGCCGTCGCGCAGGAAGTCGCGGGCGTCCTTGGTCTCGAAGGAGACGACGCCGCCGATGGCGCCCGAGCCATAGGCGTTGGAAACGGGACCGCGAATGACGGTGACCTGCTTGAGAAGCTCCGGCTCGATGTAGAACGAGCCCGAGCCGTGGCCGACGCGCCAATAGTCCTGGCGTGCGCCGTCGAGCGTGACGGCGACGCGGCCATATTGCTGGAGACCACGGATGTTGATCGAGGTCGCGGGGTCGTCGCCATTGGGCGAGGCGGCCACGCCCGGCACGTTGCGGAACAAATCGGCGGCCGATGTCGCCTGCACCCGGTCGATCTCGTCGCGGTTGACGAGGCTTGTGCCAGACATCGAATCGATCAGCGCCAGGGACTGCATGGTGGCGCTGATGGTGATGGTATCGAGAACCGTGACCTTCTCCCCGGCCTTGGTTTCCTGTTGCTCCTGCTTTTTCAGCATTGGCGCATCGGTCGCCTGCTGGGCGCGCGCCAGGCCGGGGTTGATCAGGCAAAGGAAGGTAAGGGCTGTACCAGCCGCAAGCAGGTTGCGGGGCAGCGAGGAGCCGGCCATCGAAAATTCTCCAAAAAAACAGGGACGGCTGGCTGTGAATGGCTGGCTTATGTCGGTGAGTTATAACCGTTCGATAAAAATCTTGATTTATAAAGTCAAGTTATATCCTCTTAGGCCACAGCGAGAATCGCAGCGGTGATGCTGCGGCGCAACGTGACGCAAGGATGATACCGAAATGCCAATGATACGAGATAAAAATCGAGATGCTTTTTCGGTGCGGTCCCAGCAAGTGATATTGCTCTTCGTCCTGCAGGCCTTGGCGCTTCTGCTCGTCGTCGCGGCCGCTCATGGCGAGCCCGCCTACAAGCGCATCGTGTCGCTCGGGCCGGATGTCACGGAGATTGCCATGGCGCTGGGCGCCGCCGATCGCATTGTCGCCGTCGACCGCTCCAGCCGCTACCCCGAGGCCGCTGCCGCCAAGTCGAATGTCGGCTATCGCCGTGCCCTTTCTGCCGAAGGCATCGTCGCGCTCAATCCCGACCTGATCCTGGCCGCAGAAGATATCGGCCCGCCCGAGGCCGTCGACATCCTGAAAGGGCTGTCGGTGCCCATGCTGTTCGTGCCCGAAGGCAATTCCGGCGAGGGGATTGTGCGCAAGATCGAGATTATCGCCGAAATTCTCGGCGAGGAAGAAAAAGGCAAGCAACTCGCCGCTACCGTGCTTGCCGATTTCCGCGAGGCAGCCGATCTCGGCGCCTCCATTCCCGAATCCGAACGGCGCAAGGTCGTGTTCTTCCACGGTCTCGCACGGTTGACGGGTGCGGGATCGGACACCTCCGCCGACGCCATCATTCGCTATGCCGGCGGCATCAATCCCCTCGCCGAATATTCGGGCTACAAGGCGGTTTCGGAGGAAAAGCTGCTCGAAGTCGGGCCGGATGTGGTTCTGATGATGCCCGATGCTGCGGGCGGACCCAAGCCCGAGGATGTCTTTGCCATTCCGGCGCTGGCGACGACGCCGGCTGGAAAAAACAAGGCGCTCGTGGTGCTGCAAGGGCCATATATGCTTGGCTTCGGCCCAAGAACCGCCGAAGCCATTCGCGATCTCGCGCGCGCGCTCTATCCGGACCGTCTCCAGGCGCAAGGCAATTAATGGATGCGCGAACGACGGGTCGAAGGGGCATTCCTTCGACCCGTCGTTCCGTAGACCTCATTCACCGCGATACGCCCTTTCCAGGGTGGCGATGTCGAGCTTTATCATCGGCATGAAGGCGGCCATGACGCGGCTCGCCGCCGCCGGGTCGCCCGACATCCATTCGTCCATCGCGGCGGGAACGACCTGCCAGGACAAGCCGTAGCGGTCGGTCAGCCAACCGCACTGAACCTCCTTGCCGCCGTCGCCGAGGCTTGACCAGAAGGCATCGAGTTCGGCCTGATCGGCGCAATTCACCACCACTGACACGGCCGACGAGAGCTGGAAGTGCGGACCGCCATTGAGCAAGGTGAAATGCTGGCCGTCGAGGCTCAAAGTCACCGTCAACACCGTTCCGGCAGGCATGGGCGCGTTCTCGCCATAATGCGAGATTTTTCCGATCTCCGCCCTCCGGCCCAAAGACTTGAACACCGAGATGTAGAATTCGGCGGCCTCCTGGGCTTGCTGGTCGAACCACAGGCAAGTTGCGACAGTCGACATGATCTCTCTCCCCTTTTGGCAAGGCCGGAATACGGTCAGGCCTGTTCGGCGAACTGCGCCTGCGCGGCCGCCATGTCCATCCACATGACCTCCCAGTGGTGGCCGTCCAGATCCTCGAAGCTGCGGCCATACATGAAGCCGTAATCCTGCTTCGGCCCGACATCCGGCTTGCCGCCAGCTTTTTCAGCCTTGTCCGTCATCGCGTCGACGTCATCGCGGGAATCAGCGGATACGCAGATCAGCACCTCGCTGGTCGCATGGGCGTCGGCGATGGGCTTCGAAGTGAACTGGCTGTATTTCGGATGCGTCAGCAGCATCACATGGATGGTCTCCGACAGCACCATGCAGGCCGCCGTTTCATCGGTGAATTGCGGATTCAACGTCGCACCGATGGCTTCGTAGAAGGCGATAGACTTAGGCAGGTCGGCGACGGGCAGGTTGATAAAAATAAGCTTGGACATGACGGTCTCCTCTCGGTTCGATTTGACGATGATGCCAGAGTAAGTTATAAGATGCAACTATGAAGTTAGTAAAAATAACTAAATCTGAAAACCTGGCCCATAAGCGCGTTTATGAGGACGCCTGCGCCACTGCGCATGCGCTCGATCTGCTGGGTGAACGATGGGCTATCCTGGTCATCCGTGAACTCCTGCTGGGGCCGAAGCGCTTCGGCGACCTGCGCGCGGATTTGCCCGGCATCAGCGCCAATGTGCTGACGCAGCGGCTCGAAGGGCTGGAAGCGAGCGGCATCGTCAAGCGGCGCAAGTTGCCGCCGCCCGCCAACATCCAGGTCTATGAGCTGACCGATTGGGGCTATGAATCCGAGCCGATCTTCCAGGCCATGGGGCGCTGGGCGGCGCGCTCTCCCTCGCACGATCCGACCCTGCCGTTCGGAACCGTCTCGCTTGTCCTGTCGATGCGGACGATGTTCGATCCCGCGCGCGCCGAGGGCTGCGACCTGACGGTCGGTCTCAAGCTTCCGAATGATGGGTTCATGGTTCGGGTGATGAATGGGGCAATCGAGGTGGAGCGCGGCGATCCGGCCGGAGCGGGGACTTTGCTCACCGGAACTGCGCAAGTTTTTGCCGCTGCGTTTTATGGCGGCGTTCCGCTTGCGGACTTGGAAGCGGGCGGTGCGCTGAAGCTCGACGGCGACCGAGAAGCTGCCGAGCGGCTGGTTTCGCTGTTTCCACTGCCGGCGAAGGCTCCCGCGGCAGAATAGGCCGCCGGGTCAGGTCCCTTGCGCGTAGCTCTCTATCGCGCGGGCAAAATTTGGCGCGCCGTTGCGGCGTTCGGCCTTGATGAAGCCGGAGAACGAATTCCAGAACGACTGCGCATAATCCTTGAAATAGGTGTCGGCCACCTCCTGCGAGCAGAGGTCGCCGGACACGCAGGTCGAAACGCGGTTGAGGAAATAGACGATCCGGTCGAACTGGTCGCGGAAGTCGGATAGGGGCATTGCGCCGCCTTGGTCGGTCATCGCTTGCGAACCGATGCGCTGGAAATAGACCAGCTGTTCCGCCGGTGTCGCGCCGGCAGGCAGGAACTGCCGGTTGGCCGCGTCGAGTGCATCCAGGCGCTGCCGCACCGCCTTCTGCGCCTGCTGGTAGTCGGGCTGCTCCCACAGCGTCACCAGATCGAGCGTTCGCTCGACGCGCTTCTCGTCGCGCCCGTTGAGAAACTGATAGACGGTGAAAGCCGCGCCGAAGATCAGCACCAGCCGCAGCGCCAGGCCGGCCCATGCGTAAACCAGCATGCGCCAGTCCCGGTCGGTGAACGGGTTGCTTTCCTTCTTGATCTCCTGCGGGCTCTGCCACGGTAGGCCTTCGCCGGTTTCCGGCAGGACCGTCTTGGATTTGGGCACAGCGCCCGCAACGGGCGGAGTGAGGGGCGCGGCGTCGCTCATCCGCAGCTTCCCAGGGCGATGCGCAGCGACGGGTCGAGCTTCAGCCCCGGCTCCTGCAGCTTTTTACGAAGGCAGTCGAGTTGCGTGCGCGAGACCATGAAGGTCACGTTCGGCTCCTCCGGCAAAGCCGTATCGGGACCGCTTGGGGCGACCAGGCTCTTGAGCGGTTCGATCACGCCGCGCGCCTGCTCGCAGGCGCTGAGATCGACCACGACCGCATTTCCGGCGCGCTTGGCAAATTCGTCATAGCGGTCGAGGAAGCAGGAGGCGAGTTCGGCATTGGTGACGATTTCCTTGTCGCAGACCGCGCAGGCTTCATCCGCCAACGCCTGCGAAGATGTGCCCGCCAGCATGGCTGCGAGCAGGAAGCGGCATGCGGAAGCAAGGACTTTCATCGCATCACCTTTGACGTCGATTGAACTGTTAGGCGCCGGATTCAGGCACCATCCCATTGTCCCTAAAGCAGGGCATCGCGCAAGCCCGCCGTCACGAGCGCGGGCGGGTCTCGATCGGAAAGATCATGACCGCGCCGCCCGCCTTGTTCTTGTCGCCCAGCTTGGCGGCCGAGCGGGTAGAGGGGGCAAGCCCGATATCGTCGAGCAACTCGCCGAACGAGGCCTGAGACACCCCTCGCGTCGCCGGCAGCACGCCGTCCTGTTCGAGGAACTTTAAATCCTCGACCTCGCTCAGCGGCGGCGCCTCAGTCAGCACCGCGATGATGCGCTCCATGCCGAAGCTCTCATCGGTGATCTCCAAAATGCCTTCCTCGACCTTGGCGCCGGCGACCAGGCGCTGGGCGTCCATGTGGCGGATCGAATAATCGCTGCCGACATAGAGGATATTGATGTCGACCAGATCGGACGAGGCGTTTTCGGCCAGCACATGGATCTGGTCGCCGGGGTTGAGGATCGGCACCGACGAAGCCTGCAAAGGCTCCAGCTCCTCCTGCCCGTCCCGTTTGATGCGGAACTGTACCGATACGTCCTCGGAACTGTAGTCCGACGCCGCGGCCAGGCGCGACAGCGCCGTGGCGCGGAAAATCTTGAGAAGGTTTTCTGCCGTCTTTTTCGCCGTCTCGCCGGGATTGACGGCATCGAGCGTCACCGAAGGCGGCTTGCTGCCGCTGTCGAGTTTAATTTCGCCTGATGGCGGCAGGAACCACAGCGCGGGCTCGGCGCTTGCATCGGATGATGCGCCGGGAAGCGTTTTCTCGGCCCATACGGCGAGACGCAAATCGGCTTCCGCGCCTGGGTCGACCAGCCTGATGCGGAAGCGTTGCTGGTCGTCTCTGGCCAGCGCATCGAGCATCTGGTTGGCGGCCTTCACTGCCGCCACCATGCTCTCGACCGGCGATGGCCGCGCCACCGTCAGCATGTAGTCGACGGATACTTCCGCCAGCCGCGCATAAGCGTTTTCGGGCAGGTCGGCGAGCTTCATGGCGGGCTTGCCCTCATAGGCGACGGGAGCCAGCTTGCTGGAAAGGCTCCTGGCGGCACTGACCTCCAGATATCCCAACGCCTCTTCGGGCTTCGAGGTCGGCGATGGCAGGATCGCCAGCTTGGTCCCCTTGGACAGGCGGTGTAGCGAGCCTGCCGGCACGGTCGCAGAACTGCCCTCCACCGTCACCGGCCATTGCATGACGGTATCGATCTGTTCGCTGTCGAAGGCGCGCGCATCGAGATCGCCTTCGAACAGCGGCGTCGGCCGCTCGCGCCGGTCGGCTGAATATTGCTGCAGCACCGCATGGCCGAGCTGCCTATAGGTCGCGCCCGGATTTTCCGCGAGCTTGGAAAACAGCGTGTAGGTGAACAGCCCGTAGCGCTCGGCTTGAGGTTCGCCTTTGGGCAGCGGCATTTCGGGCGTCGTCTCGATGGTCTGGGCGGCGAAGAACGCGACCAGCCCGCCCTTTGCAAGGGGCGCAGCACTGGTCGGCGAGGCGGTGCCGGGCGAAAACGCGCGGGCAGCACCTTCGCCGGTCTTCTCGTCGGTCAGCGAAAAGGCTGCCTGTCGTTCCGCCGGCGCTTGCGTGGCGGAGGCCTCGGCCTTGCTCACTTCCTCGGCGGGAATGCCTAGTGTTTCGAAATCCAGCTTCCGTTCGGCCACCACATCGTCGCCGATATCGGCAGCGCGCGTTGCACTGCCGGAATGGCAGGCGTCGATGACGAACCAGACGAAAGCGCCCTTGTCGCGGATGGCGTCCAGCGCCGCACCGATCTCGTCATCCATCAGCGCATTGGGCACGCCCTTTTCGCGGTTCGCCCATTTGCCGGTGTCGGCAGGCAGGAAGATTTCGTCCAGCCCGTCGGTCTCGTTGCCGGCAGCCGTCTCCGGCTGCTGCGCGCCATGGCCGGAAAAATGCAGATAGACGAAGTCGTCGCGCTGCACGGTGTCGGCCAGGTTCTTGAGCTGGGCCAGGATCGCTTCATGGGTTGGCGAGCCCGCCGCGCCTTCGATGCCGTCGGCGAGAACAACCACATTGGCGGCCGCAAACGGAACCGGCGCCGCCGTCGTCAGATATTCCCGCACCAGCCGTGCATCGTGATTGGGGCCGATCAGTGCCGCCTTGGGCGGCAGGTTGGGATAGGCCGTGACCGCCACCAGCAAGGCATGGTTGGTGCGCGCCAGGGCGTCAACTGACAGGATGCCCAACGCGGCAAAAGACAGAACCATCGCCGCCAAAAGGCCACGCAGAGGTTTCGCACCAGTCATGTCAGAAGTCTCCCAAGCCCGATGATCCCAAGCACACCGATTTTAGACGAACATTTTGGCTGTATTGCGGAGTTTTGTCTTCATCGTTGTGGCGACGGCATGATTGTTTGCTGAGATCGCGAGCATTCTTTGTTGCTGCTCTGCGCTGGCAAAAACCGCGCCGTCTCGCTATCTGGGAGGAGATACGTTATAAAGTCCGCTCGGCAGGAACAGGCAGTCATGGTCACCAAAGTTGCGCTCACCAAGAACCAGAAGCTGGTTCTGGAAAAGCTCGAAGCGGCAAAAGCCCCCGTCAGCGCCTACAATCTGCTCGACCTCCTGCGCGAGAACGGGTTTCGCGCCCCGCTGCAGGTCTATCGCGCGCTGGATGCGCTGATCAAGGAAGGCTTCGTCCATAAGCTCGAGAGCCTCAATTCCTTCGTCGCCTGTTCCGAGCAGCACGACCATAGCCAGCACACCCACCATATGACCGCGTTTGCCATTTGCGACACCTGCGGTCAGGTCACCGAGTTCTCCGATGAATCGATCAGCCACCGGCTGGACGACTGGATCGGCGCCACCGGCTTCATCGCCAAGAAGGCTGTCATCGAATTCCGCGGCACCTGCGCCCAGTGCGCGGCCTTGGCGGCTTAGCAGTCATGCACCCGTCGATGCCTGCCCGCTGAACCTTCCGCTGTGATTGGCATCGCTATCGGGGCTTACACCTCAGGTGAGGGCCGTAGGCCGCAATCCGGCGCTTGATCCAGAAGGATTGCGGCTTGTCATCCGAGGGCAAGGCTTGGGTATCGTCGATACCGAGGTGATACAAAACCTTGATTAAGCCACGGCCTCTCAAAGCTGGCACCCGAGCCGCGCCGACCTTCCTCATCCTGAGGTGCGAGCCCATGCGGCGTTGATAACGATGCTCAATTCATCGATGGGTGAGCCTCGAAGGACGCACCCTATCGATCCGCTATCAATGCGCCTCGTCCCAATTGTCGGCGGCCCGGGCGTCGACCTTCAGCGGCACGGAGAGTGCGACGGCCGGCATGGCGGCGTCCTCCATGACCCTTATGATCACCGGCATGGCGGCTTCCACGTCTTCCGCGGCCGCCTCGAACACCAGTTCGTCGTGAACCTGCAACAGCATGCGCACATCCCGCAGGCCGGCCTCGACCAGCGCGTCGTCCATGCGCACCATCGCGCGGCGGATGATGTCGGCTGCCGAGCCTTGGATCGGCGCGTTGATCGCAGCGCGCTCGCTGTTGGCGCGGATCGAGGGGTTGGAGGCGCGGATCTCGGGATAGTGCGCGCGGCGGCCGAAGATGGTCTCGACATAGCCGGTGTCGCGGCAGAACGCCTTGGTGCGGTCCATATAGTCGCGGATGCCCGGGAAGCGCTCGAAATAGCGCTTGATGTAGGCACCGGCCTCCTCGCGCGGGATCGAAAGCTGGTTGGCGAGGCCGAAGGCTGAAATTCCGTAGACGATGCCGAAGTTGATCGCCTTGGCTCTGGAGCGCACCTCGCGCGGCATGCCCTCCACCGGCACACCGAACATTTCCGACGCCGTGATCGCGTGGATGTCGTCGCCATTGGCGAACGCCGCCTTGAGCTGCGGAATGTCGGCGACATGCGCAAGAATGCGCAGCTCGATCTGGCTGTAGTCGGCCGAAATCAGCTTGTTGCCCGGCTGCGCGATGAACGCCGTGCGCACCTTGCGCCCCTCGGCGGTGCGGATCGGGATGTTCTGCAGATTGGGCTCGTTGGACGACAGCCGTCCCGTCGATGTCGCCGCCATCGCATAGGAGGTGTGGACGCGTTTCGTCTCCGGATGGATATAGCCTGGCAGCGCATCGGTATAGGTCGATTTCAGCTTGGTCAGCTGGCGCCAGTCGACAATCTTGCGCGGCAGCTCGTAGCCTTCCGTCGCGAGTTCCTCCAGCACCTGCGCCGTGGTCGACCACTGCCCGGATTTCGTCTTTGTGCCGCCCGGCAGGCCCATGCGCCCGAACAAGATGTCGCCGAGCTGCTTCGGCGAGCCTATGGTGAATTTTTCGCCGGCAAGCTGGTAGACCTCGTCTTCGAGTGCGGCGGCGCGTTGCGCCAGTTCGCCTGAAAGCCGCGACAGCATCTGGCGGTCGACCGAGATGCCGCGCTCCTCCATGCGCGCCAGCACGGGCACCAGCGGCCGCTCCAGCCGCTCGTAGACGGAGACCAGTCCGTGGGCGACGAGCCGTGGCTTCAACACGCGCCACAGCCGCAAGGCGAGATCGGCGCCTTCGGTCGAATAGGTCGTCGCGCGCTCGATATCGACGAGGTCGAAGCTGACGGCGCCCTTGCCTGAGCCGACCACATCCTTGAACGGGATGACGGCATGGCCGAGCCAGCGTTCGGCCAGCGCGTCGAGGCCGTGGCCGCCGGTTCCTGCGTCCGCCACATAGGACATCAGCATCGTGTCGTCGAAGGGCGCGATGTCGACGCCGAGCCGGTGCATCAGCAGCCAGTCGTATTTCGTGCTTTGCCCGACCTTCAGCACCGACGGATCGGACAAAAGCGGCGCCAACAGCGGAAACGCCTCTTCGAAGGAAAGCTGGTCAGGCGCGCGCCCGCCGCCGAGCAGGTCGACTGCGCTGGAACGGTGGCTGAGCGGCACATAGGCGGCGCGGCCCGGCCGGGTCGCCAGCGAGAAGCCGACCAGTTCGGCCTGCATGGGGTCGAGCGACGTGGTTTCTGTGCGGAAGGCGACGACGCCGGCCTCCCGCGCTTCCTCGACCCACGCCTGCAGCGTGGCAAGGTCGCGGATGGTGGCATAGGCGCTGCGGTCTATCTTGGAAGAGGCGGCCGCGTCGGCGCGGGATTGAGCGAGCGCGGAGGGTGTGAAGCCGGCCTTTCCCTCCTCCTTGAGGGGAGGGTCGGCGCGCAGCGCCGGGGTGGGGTCGCTGCCGTCATCGACGACCCCACCCGCGCCTGCGGCGCGACCTCCCCGCGAGGGGGAGGTGGAGTCGGCGCCAGCCCCGACATCCGGCCCATGCGCGTCCTCGGCGCGCTGCACGGTGATCGTCGCCGGCTCGATCTCGGAAGCCTCCGTACCGGTCGCCTCGGCGACGCGGCGGGTCAGCGAGGTGAATTCCATCGCCTTCAGATAGCCGATCAGCTTCGGCCCATTGGCCGGATGCAGCACCAGATCGTCCAGCGCTTCGGGAACCGCGACATCGTTCTTCAGCCGCACCAGCTCGCGCGAAATCCGCGCCTTGTCGGCATTGGCGATGATGGATTCGCGACGCTTGTCCTGCTTGATCTCAGAAGCGCGCTCAAGAAGCGTATCGAGGTCGCCGAACATCTCCAGAAGCTGCGCCGCCGTCTTTGGCCCGATGCCCGGAATGCCGGGAACGTTGTCGACGGAATCGCCGGTCAGCGCCTGCAGGTCGACCATCTTTTCGGGCGGCACGCCCCATTTTTCGATGACCTCGGGAATGTTGATCTGCCGGTCCTTCATCGGGTCGTACATCGACACGGTCGGCCCGACGAGCTGCATCAGATCCTTGTCGGACGACACGATGGTGGTGTCGGCCCCGGCCTCGCAGGCGAGTTTTGCATAGGTGGCGATCAGGTCGTCGGCTTCGAACCCCTCCATCTCGATGCAGGGCAGCTCGAAGGCGCGGGTGGCCTGGCGGATCAGCCCGAATTGCGGGATCAGATCCTCCGGCGGTGCCGAGCGGTTGGCCTTGTATTCGGCATAAAGCTCGTTGCGGAAGGTTTTCGACGAATAGTCGAAGATCACAGCGAAATGCGTCGGCACCACGCCGACATCGGTGTTGCGCGCGTCCTTCATCAGCTTCCACAGCATGTTGCAGAAGCCCGAAACCGCACCCACCGGCAGCCCGTCCGACTTGCGCGTCAGCGGCGGCAAAGCGTGATAGGCGCGGAAGATGTAGCCCGAGCCGTCGACTAGGAAGAGATGATCGCCTTTTTTCATGGCGCTAGCCGTAACGCCAAGTGCCAAAACTGTCCATGTTTAAGGCTGTGGGCTGGTGTGGAAGGTGCCATGGAATGGCAGGAGATGCGCCTCATACCCATCCGTCGCTTGGAAAACCCAAGAAGTTGGGTTATTATGTATTGATGGTCACCCTTCTCCGTTCAGCTGGCATGCGTTTTGTCATTTACACGGATGACCATGAACCGGCGCATGTGCATGTCTATGGAGACGGCGAGGCGCGTATCGATATGGTAAAACTCACCGTGATCTCCAATCGAGGCATGAAAAAACGGGATTTGAGTACAGCGCTCACTATCGTCCAAGCGAACCGCCTCATGTTCGTTGAAAAATGGAATGAGATTCATGGATGACATTGTCTTTGAAGATCGCGACTACCGCGACGCCACTCTGCGAGGCGAGTCTGAGCGCGCGAATTCTCCCATTCCGGCCTCGGTTCGTTTCGATGAAGCCTCCGGCCGCATCGTCGTCGATTTTACAAATGGTGCTGCTTTCATGGTGCCTGCCAAGTCGATCCAGGGTCTCGAAACCGCCACCTCGGCGGAATTGGCCGAAGTTTCGCTTCTTGGCGAAACCGGGCTGCATTGGGAAAGCCTGGATGTCGACTACACCATCACTGGGCTGATGAATGGCATATTCGGCACCGCGAAATTCATGGACGCGCAGCGCCGTGGCGGCCGATCGCGCTCGGAGGCGAAAGTGGCGGCGAGCCGGTCCAATGGCGCCAAGGGCGGTCGTCCGAAGAAGGCCGGTTAAGGAAGACGCTGACCAGCCCTTAACAAGCTGGAACGGCACCAGCCCGTTATCAGTTGGAACTCTCAGCACGCTTCTTGCTTCACACTCGGCTTGCCAAGCCTTCATTAAGGCTCGCGATACTCTCCGGTTTCGTCATTCCCGTGGTGGAGCCGAGCGTAGCGAGGCGGAAACCCGGGAATCCATTCCGTGCCATCCAAGAATACAGAAGCGGTTCAGAACCATGAGCCGTTTTCTGTGATGCAGTGCTCTTCGCAGCTGTCACGGAATGGATTCCATGGTCACGCTCGGCTTCGCCTCGCTTGCCATGGAATGACGAAGTGGAGAGGGCTTCGCTTGATCGTCCCGGGATGCTTCGACAGGTAGGCCACCCAAAGGAAAGTCGGAGCTGGATACCGGAACCAAAAAAGCCCACGCCGTAGCGTGGGCCTTATCTGGTGCTGTTCCAGCTTGTTAACGGCTGGACCGCGATTTCTGAAGAACAAAGATGCAAGTAGCTCGAAGAAAAATCAAGCGATTTTTGCTCGCCAGAATTTCGGACCTATAGCCGCAATCACACACTACTGCACTCTACAATGGCATATTGATAGAAACAGTTTATTGTGGCATTTATCGCCTAAAGTGGGGTGAACCAATTTAGGGCTTCTTTCGATTCATTTTGCCAGCGCTGTCCAAGGCTAAGGCTAGTTGGCGCAAGAGTGGTGTGGACCCACGCTTGCGCCAACAGAATCTCAATTGGCCCAATAATCCCAAAAGAATTTTTTTGCGTCAAGGTCCAATTTGGCTTAATTTAATTATTCTCTACACACTACGCACAACTACAATATCTATAATTTTTTGTGCATACGTGAAAATTTGAGGGTATAGAATTTCAATGATCACATTAGGTTTGGATATTGGCAGTACGTCAATCGGTTGGGCGTTGATTTCTACAGAAGGCGAGCCAGGAAGTAAGTCTGAGGGCGGCGGAAGAATCGTCGGCATCGGCGCTCGCATCTTTTCCGACGGTCGCGAACCGCAGACCAAGGCCTCGCTTGCCGTCCAGCGCCGCGCCGCCCGCGCCATGCGCCGCCGCCGCGACCGTTATGTGGCGCGGCGCAGCGCACTGCTGAAGGCTCTGACCGACTATGGCTTGATGCCGACAAGCGAGGATGCGCGCAAAAAGCTGCTCAAGGAAACCGGGGACGGCGAGGGCGGCGATCTGTCCGGCAGCATCTATGGATTGCGCTCCCGCGCGCTCGACGAAAAGCTTCACCCCTACCAGATCGGCCGCGTTCTCTTCGCGCTCGACCAGCGAAGGGGCTTCAGATCCAACCGCAAGACCGACAAGGGCGACAACGAAGCCGGGAAAATCGCCATCGGCGTTTCGAGGCTGCGCGATGAAATGGCCAGGGTCGACGCGAAAAGCTACGGCGATTTCCTCTACAAGCGCCGGCTGGACGGTAAGTCAGTACGCACCCGTTTGCGCCCTGAATCCGGAGAGGACTCCAAGGGCGACGGCTACGATTTTTACCCGTCGCGCCAGGCGCTGGAAGATGAGTTCGACCGCGTGTGCGACGAGCAGGCCGGGCATCATCCCGAGCTTCTGACGCAGGAGCGCATAAAACATCTGCGCGACATCACCTTCTACCAACGCCCGTTGAAGCCGCCGCTTGTTGGCAAATGCAGCTACAACCCTGCTGAGGAGCGGCTGGCCAAGGCGCATCCGCTGTTCCAGGAGTTCCGGCTCTACAAGGAGTTGAACGAACTCGAACTGATCGACGAGCAGCAGAAGCGGCGCAAGCTGTCGCTCGATCAGCGTGACAAATTGCATAGCCAATTGAGGAGCGCAAAGACCGCAACCTTCGTCAGTTTGCGCAAGACACTGGGCCTGGGCAAAGAAATCCGCTTCAACAAGGAAAGCGAGACCCGCGACAAGCTTTTGGGCGACGAGGTCTATTCGGCGATGTCCGACAAAAAGGGGTTCGGCAACCGCTGGCCAACCTTCGGCCTGGAGCGGCAATGGCAGATCGTCCAGAAACTGCGCAACACCGAAGACGCGTTCGAACTGCATGCCTGGCTGACGGCCGAGTGCGCCTTGACAGACGATCAGGCCGAGGCGGTGGCCAAGGTGCATCTGCCGGATGGCTATGGCCGCATCGGCGAGACGGCGGCGAAAATGCTGCTCGATGCCATAAAGACGGAAACCGATGCCGAGGGCAAGGTGGTCCCGGAATCGGAAGCGGCCAAGCGCTGCGGCTACAACCATTCCGACAAGAGCGATCTCAATTTTCCCGGCCACAAGGAACTGCCGAACTACCAGGAGGTGCTGGACCGGCACATTCCGCCCGGCACCGGCAATCCCGACGATGTCTATGACGTTTTCAAGGGCCGCATTACCAACCCATCCGTGCACATCGCGCTCAACCAGCTGCGCCGCACGGTCAACGCGCTGATCAAGCGTCACGGCAAGCCCGACCGCATCGCCATCGAGCTCGGCCGCGAGCTCAAGCTGAGCGACAAGCAGAAGGACGAGATCGACCGCACCATCCGCAAGAACACGCGCGAGGCGGAAGCGCGGTCGGAGGAGTTGAAAGCGCTGGGGCAGGCCGACACCGGCTACAACCGGCTGCGGCTCAAGCTCTGGCAGGAGCTGAACAAGGACCAGCCGCTCAACCGCGTCTGCATCTATTCCGGCGAGCCGATCACGGCGGCGATGGTGTTTTCGTCGGAGGTCGATATCGACCACATCCTGCCCTATTCGAAAACGCTGGACGACAGCGAGGGCAACAAGATTCTTTGCAAGACCCACGCGAACCGGCAGAAGCGCAATCGCGCCCCCGCCGATGTGTCGGGCTGGGCGGATCGTTACGAAGACATCCTTGCCCGCGCCGGCACCTTGCCGCGCAACAAGCGCTGGCGGTTCGCCGGCGATGCGATGGAAAAATTCGCCGATCAGGAGGGCTTCCTGGCCCGGCAACTGACCGACACGCTATATATGTCGCGCCTGTCCTTGACCTATCTCGCCTCGCTCTACCCGACGGAGGAAGCCGGCGCCGATGGCGTGCTGCGCCGGCACAGCCGCGTCCGCGCGCTGCCCGGCCGTATGACCGAGATGCTGCGGCGCAAATGGGACCTCAACGATCTTCTGCCCGATCACAATATCGGCGGCAGCGATACGGTGAAGGAGAAGAACCGCAAGGACCACCGCCACCACGCCGTCGACGCCTTCGTCATCGCCTGCACCAGCCGCTCGCTGATCCAACGCATCGCCACGGCATCGGCAAAGTTGGAAGCGGAGGGTGCCGAACGCGTGATCGAAAAAATCGCCGACCCATGGCCCGGCTTTCGCGAACAACTGCGCGAGGCGCTGCGCAACACCGTGGTCAGCCACCGGCCCGACCATGGCACCGTCTCGCGCGACGCCTACGCCGCCGGCCGCGGCCAGACCGCCGGCAAGCTGCACAACGACACCGCCTATGGCCCGACCGACGAGGTGGACGAGAAGGGCAGCCCGCGCGTCGTGCGTCGGCGTCAGCTCTCCGACTTCAAATCCGAGAAAGATCTGGCCGCGATCCGCGACACGCAATTGCGCGAGGCGCTGTGGGCCGCGACGCGCGGACTCTCCGGCAAGGAGTTCGAAGCGGCCTTGATCCGGTTTTCACAAGCTGAAACGTTGGACGGTCAGAAAAATCCGTTCCGGAATCTGCGCCACATCCGCGTTCTGGAAACAGAAACCATCATCCCGATCAAGGACAAGAACGGTCGGGTCTACAAAGGCTATCTCGGCGGCGGCAATTATCGCTTCGATGTCTGGCAGCTGCCCGACGGGCGGTGGGATGCGGATGTCATCTCCATGTTCGAGGCGCACCAGCCGGGCTATGTCTCGAGGATCAGGCAGGAGCATCACAATCCGAAAAAGGTCATGAGCCTGCAGATCGGCGACATGGTTGCCTATGAGCATCCGCAAAGCGGCGAGCGGGTCATTGCGCGGGTCCGCAAATTCGACCGGCGCAACAAGCAGATCTATCTCGATCCGCACAACGAAGGTGGCAAGTTGGACGAGCGCCACAAGGACGAAGCCGATCCGTTCCGCAGCTTTAACAAGATGCCGAATGCCTTGAAGACGATCAAGGCCCGTCAGGTGCGCGTCGACGAGATCGGCCGTGTCTGGGACCCCGGCCCGCGCGCCTGATCTCCGGTACGGATCGGCCCTCCGGCCCAAACGCTCTGCGCTTTAAGGTTGCATATCCCGATTGCTTTTAACCAAAGGTTGATTATCTTAAGGCAATCTACCTTTGGTTGCGTATGGCGTGGGGCGTATGGATCGGGTCGTCGACATCAGCACGGATGGGCTGCATCTGGCGGTGCATCGCGGATTCCTGACCGTATCCGCCGGCCACGAGGAAAAGGGCCGCATCGCGCTGGACGATATCGGCGCCGTCATCGCCCATGCCCACGGCCTGACCTGGTCCAACACCGTGTTCGTCAAGCTTGCCGAGCGTAACGTGCCGGTGGTGATCTGCGCGCAGAACCATGCGCCGATCACCTGCCTCTGGCCGCTCGCCGGCCACCATCTGCAAGGCGCGCGCATGCGGGCGCAGGCCTCCGCTCCCAAACCGCTGACCAAGCAACTCTGGCAGAAGATCGTCGCCGGAAAAATCCTGATGCAGGGCGCGGTGCTGTCGGCCTCGGGCGGCGAGGGCGCCGGCTTTGCCATGCTGGCGCGAAAGGTTCGTTCCGGCGACCCCGACAATCTCGAAGCGCAGGCCGCCCGCCGCTACTGGTCGGCGCTGATGGGCACCGGTTTCCGCCGCGACGCCGATGCCGACGGCCCCAACGCGTTGCTCAACTATGGCTACACTGTGCTGCGCGCCGTGCTCTCCCGCGCCATCTGCGCGGCCGGTCTGCACCCGACGCTCGGCATTTTCCATTCCAACCGCGCCAACGCCTTTGCGCTGGCCGACGATCTGATGGAGCCCTATCGCCCGCTGGTCGACCGCGTGGTGCTGTCGCTCATGGCAGAAGGCATCCGCGAGGTCACCTCCGAAGCCAAGGCGCGGCTGGCGAAAATCGCCGATCTCGACTTAGACACCTCAGCCGGCACCAGTCCGCTTTCGGTGCAGGCGAGCCGCCTGGTCCATTCCGTGGCGACCTCGTTCGAAACCGGCATCGTCGCGCTCGACCTGCCGCGCCCTCCCAATCCGCTGGCGCTCGCCGCCCTCGGCCGCCGCGCGGAGGAGCCGGCATGACCACTTTTTACACGCAACAGGGAGGCGGCGAGCCAACGCATCTGTCCGCCTACAGGCTCATGTGGATGCTGGTGACGTTCGACCTTCCGGTGGAAACCAAGAAGCAACGCAAGGCCGCCGGCGCCTTTCGCCTGCATTTGCTCGATCTCGGCTTCGAGATGAGCCAACTGTCCAACTATCTGCGCATCTGCAACGGCAAGGAACAATTCGATGCCTATATCCGCAAGATCGAGAGCAGCCTGCCCGAGCGCGGCGACATTTTCGTCTTCCAGTTCACCGACCGGCAGTATGAAAACATCGTCCGATTCTCAGATCAGTCACGCCGGAAGCGCTCCAAAAATCCCGAACAGCTCGCGCTGTTCTAGTGATTCGCGGGATTTTGGTTGGCTTTTCGGGGCTCAAATCGCTTGGAAAACCAAGCATTTGAGCCCCGAAAGAGCTTAGCAGTTCAGAAATCGCGGGCCAACTGCAACGAACAGCGTGTTCGCATTCGGCGAAGCCCGAGCTTAGCAGTTCAGAAATCGCGGGCCAACTGCAACCGGATCGGGGCGGTTCTCGCGTGATGTACTAGCTTAGCAGTTCAGAAATCGCGGGCCAACTGCAACAGATACCGGGTTGCCGCCTCGTATTCTTCTAGTCATCTGGAACTGAAGTTCGCTACATTGTAAGCTGTTCTTGTTCAATGGAGAGCTTAGCGATGGCGAACGCGAGAGGTCGACCGACAGCGGCCCTGGTTCTGGGCAAGCAAGAGCGTGACTATCTTGAACGACAGGTGCGTCGGCAGCGTGTGGCGCGCTCGAT
>NZ_JASCRR010000062.1 GCF_030010215.1 Tianweitania sp. UT-5YL-CI-8 | reverse complement strand
GCGGTCTTGTGGGTGGCGTAATTGTCCATAATTATGTGGATATCGAGTCCGGGCGGCACCTGCGCGTCGATCTGCTTGAGGAAGTCGAGAAACTCGGCCGCCCGATGGCGTTTATAGCATTTGCCGATGACGAACCCCGAGGCGATGTCGAGCGCCGCGAACAACGAAGTCGTGCCGTGGCGGATGTAGCTGTGCGTGCGCCTCTCGGGCATGCCTGGCATCATCGGCAGGACCGGCTGCTCGCGGTCGAGCGCCTGGATTTGGCTTTTCTCGTCAACGCTGAGCACCAGTGCGCGGTTGGGCGGCGACAGATAGAGCCCGACGATATCGCGAACCTTGTCGACAAACAGCGGATCGCTCGACAGCTTGAACGTCTCCGAGCGGTGCGGCTGCAAACCGAACGCGCTCCAAATGCGGCGGATGGTAGTGTGAGAAAAACCCGTGGCGCCCGCCATCGAACGGATCGACCAATGTGTCGCGTCGCCGGGCACGGAACGCAGCGTCCGCTC
>NZ_JASCRR010000061.1 GCF_030010215.1 Tianweitania sp. UT-5YL-CI-8 | reverse complement strand
GGCTCGAGGAGGCGACGGTTTTTGAACCAGTCGACCCCTTCAAGTGTAGCGAACTCCACGGCTTCGAAGTTTCGCCACGGTCCTCGCCGATGGATGACCTCTGCCTTGTAGAGACCATTGATCGTTTCGGCGAGAGCGTTGTCGTAAATCGCCAACACTCCCGACAGACGGCTCGATGCCCGCCTCCGCCAGCCGTTCGGAATAGCGAATGGGCACATATTGGGAACTGCGGTCGGAATGATGAACCAGCCCGCCACGATAGACGGGCCGCCGATCATGCAGTGCCTGGTCGAGGGCATCGAGCACAAAGCCCCGCATGAGCAGTCCGGCTTGCCCGCCAGCCGACGATACGGCGAGCGAAGGCATCAATGACGAAAGCCACGTAGACGAAGCCCTGCCAGGTCGCGACATAGGTGAAATCTGAAGCCACAACATGTTTGGCGCTGGCGCACAGAAGTGTCGGTTACCCGGTCGAGTGGGCATGGGGCGGTCTTATCGCTGATCGTCGTGCGGATCGGTTTGCCGCGAATGATGCCCTGCAGCCCCATCACCCTCATAAGCCGAGCGACAGT
>NZ_JASCRR010000060.1 GCF_030010215.1 Tianweitania sp. UT-5YL-CI-8 | reverse complement strand
TATCGCGGAAAGTGGTGCGGAAGGTTCTGCGCAGCGATGAGACGGAGTTCAAATATGAGCGGACCCGTCAACCTCAGCCGAAGCTCGGCCCCTGGCGCGATCAGCTCGATGGAATGCTGCTCGCCAATGAGGCCAAATCCTCTCGCGAACGGCTGACACTGATCCGGATATTCGAGGACTTGCGCGACCTCGGCTACGAGGGCGGTTACGACACAGTCCGGCGCTACGCCCGAACCTGGGCGAAGGAACGCGGCTCCGTAACGGCGGAAGCCTACGTGCCGCTCTATTATGCGCCGGGCGAGGCTTACCAGTTTGACTGGAGCCACGAGATCGTCGTGCTGAACGGCGTGACGACGACGGTAAAGGTGGCGCATGTCCGGCTCTGCCACAGCCGGATGATGTATGTGAGAGCCTATCCGCGCGAGACGCAGGAGATGGTCTTCGATGCCCATGACCGGGCATTCGCGTTCTTCGGCGGGGCCTGCACGCGCGGCATCTACGATAACATGAAGACCGCGGTGGAGACGGTCTTCGTCGGCAAGGAACGGCAGTACAATCGCCGCTTCCTGCAGATGTGCAGCCATTACCTGATCGAGCCGGTGGCCTGCACGCCGGCGTCGGGGTGGGAGAAGGGCCAGGTCGAGAACCAGGTCAATCTGGTGCGGGAACGCTTCTTCACGCC
>NZ_JASCRR010000006.1 GCF_030010215.1 Tianweitania sp. UT-5YL-CI-8 | reverse complement strand
GGCGCACAGAAGTGTCGGTTACCCGGTCGAGTGGGCATGGGGCGGTCTTATCGCTGATCGTCGTGCGGATCGGTTTGCCGCGAATGATGCCCTGCAGCCCCATCACCCTCATAAGCCGAGCGACAGTACAGCGGGCGATGTCGAAGCCCTCACGCTGCAATTGCCGCCAACCTTGCGCATGCCATAGACTTGGAAGTTCTCATTGAACACCCGGCGGATCTCGATCTTCAGGCCGATATCGCTGCGGGCTCGGACCGACAGGCGATCCACATCCAGACGCTTGGCGACGTTCTCGTAGTAGGTTGATGGGGCAATCGGCAAAAGCCTGCAGATCGGCTCGACCCCGAACACGCCACAGTGTTCGTCAATGAACGAGATCATCGTTACTTGCCATTCCTCACGTATTTTTTAGGTCAATCTAGCGCTCACAGCCGAGTTGAAGCAAGTCAACGTAGGCATGACGATACCCAGAATTTCCCGAGATACCTCAGTTCGCTGATTGCTATCTGATTACTACGAGTGCATGGCTCTCAGCCGCCGCATCGTACATCGGATTAGATGCTTAAGGGATTCGGATGGTGGGCGTGACAGGGATTGAACCTGTGACCCCTGCAATGTCAATGCAGTGCTCTCCCGCTGAGCTACACGCCCATCCGACGAGGCGCATACACCACTTTTGCTCCAACGCGTCAATAGGAGCCTGTGGGGAAATTCGCCCGTTTTGCCTTTCCCCAGCGGGAGCCGGGGGAAAGCGCTTCACGATCCCCGGCGTCAGGCCGCCTGGAGCATCTTTTCGACCTCGTTGACGAGGTCGCGCAGGTGAAACGGCTTGGACAGGACCTTGGCATCCTTGGGGGCGTTCGAATCGGGATTGAGCGCGACTGCGGCGAAGCCGGTGATGAACATCACCTTCAGGTCCGGATCAATCTCGGTGGCGCGGCGCGCCAATTCGATGCCGTCCATCTCCGGCATGACGATGTCGGTCAGAAGCAGCGAGAACGGCTCCTCGCGCAGGCGCTCATAGGCGCTTGCGCCATTGTCGAAGTCGCTCACCTGGTAGCCGGCGCGTTCAAGCGCCTTTACCAGAAAGCGACGCATGTCGTCGTCGTCTTCCGCCAGAAGAATGCGTGCCATCGTTTCCCGTCCGAATCAGCGAAACCGGAAGTTGTTTCCACGATGTTCCGGTTAACCATGTCTATATGAGGAAGGGAGGGTAAACATCAAGTGAACGGAGCCGCATCCATCGCGGGGTCACGCTGGACAACACCCGCGCCCGGTGGCACTTTCGTCACATGATCCCACCCGATGTGAAGCCTTGCCCTCAGCAATGACCGCAGCCGACGATTTCAAGGATGTCGTACCGTTCGAAATCCGTTCGAGCGCGGAGCAGCGCGTGCCTTTCGTATTCAATTCGCCGCATAGCGGACGGATTTATCCGCCGCGTTTCCTGGAGATGAGCCGTCTCGACAAGCAGGCCATCCGACGGTCGGAGGATTGTTATGTCGAGCAGCTTTTCGGCGGCGCCGCGGCCTTGGGTGCACCGCTTCTGCTGGCGCATTTCCCGCGGGCCTATCTCGATGTGAACAGGGAACCGTGGGAACTCGATCCAAGGATGTTTTCCGATCCACTGCCATCTTTCGCCAATATCCGTTCGCCCCGGGTTGCCGGCGGCCTTGGGACGGTGCCGCGACTGGTGGGCGAGGGGCTCGATATCTACAAAAGCCGGCTGCCGCTGTCGGAGGCTTTGTCGCGCATCCAAGGTATCTATGAACCCTATCACGAAACGCTGCGGCATCTCCTGGGCCGGACGCAGATGCGCTTCGGCTATGCGGTGCTCGTCGACTGCCATTCCATGCCGGCCAGCATCCGCATCGGCGAAAACGGACTGCGGCCCGATTTCATCATCGGCGACCGTTTCGGCGCCTCGGCTGCGCCGGAACTGACAGAAGCCGCTATCCGTCTTCTTGCGGGAATGGGTTATACGGTGGCCTACAACAAGCCCTATGCCGGCGGCTTCATCACCGAGCATTACGGGCGCCCGGCGCGCAACCGCCATGCGATCCAGATCGAGATCAACCGCGGGCTCTATATGAACGAGCGCAGCCTTGAACGTCGGGCGGGTTTCGATGCGCTGACTGACGACCTTACTCGCTTCTGCTCGGATCTCATGGCTTTGCCGGATCACCTTTTCAGGCAGGCGCCGCCGCTTGCCGCCGAATAGGATTGCCGGGCCTCTGCCGTGTCGGCACCGGTCGGACTCATGCAGACTCGCGGGCAAAAAAAGACCGCTCCGAGGAGCGGTCTGAAGTCTAGGGAGGAAACGCCCAAGGAGGGCATGGACAGAACAAACTGTCCGAGGTTGAGTTTATTGTGCATTGCATCAATGTCAATAAAGAAGTGCAGAATTTTGCCTTTTAAAGTGCAAAAACTTTCGATGCGAAAAAATGCGGCAACCCATAGCTGGGTCTAGCCAAGAAATGGAGAGACTGCTTGACCGTCACTGCCGAGTTTCTGCGCCGGATCGCCAAGGCCGCCGCGGCCGAAACCTTGCCGCGGTTTCGCGCCCAGGGTGCCGTGAGCAACAAGCTCGCCGGCGGCTTCGATCCTGTCACCGAAGCGGACCAGGAGACCGAGCGCGCGATCCGCGCGCTTATCAACGCTGAATTTCCCGGCCACGGTATTTTGGGTGAGGAGCACGGCAGCGAAAACATCACCAGCAGCCATGTCTGGGTGATCGATCCGATCGACGGCACCCGCGCCTTTATCTCCGGCGTTCCGGTCTGGGGCACGCTGGTGGGTCTGACCATTGATGGGGAAGCGGTGGCAGGGCTGATGTCGCAGCCCTTCATCGGCGAACTTTTTTATGCCGACGGTTCGGGCGCCTATTACGAGGGTCCCGGCGGACCGCGCCGGCTCAAGGTGAAGGATACGACCAGTCTGGCGGATGCGACGCTGTTCACGACGACGCCTGCACTGTTTCCGGGCGATGCGCGCGCCCGTTTCGACGCGCTCGAATCGCAGGTTCGGCTGTCGCGCTACGGCACGGATTGCTACGCCTTTGCCATGCTGGCGGCGGGACAGATCGACATCGTCGCCGAGGCGGGCTTGAAGCCCTACGATATCGTCGGCCTTATTCCGGTCATCGAACAGGCCGGCGGCATCGTCACCACCTTCGAGGGCGGTGTGGCGGAAAAGGGCGGCGACATTCTCGCCGCGGCTACCCCGCAGCTGCACGCTGCGGCCATGGCAGTCCTGCGAGGCTAGCCCTCCACCGGGTCCGCTTGTATGTGCATGGTTTCGGAACCGGGCACGAAGGCGTCGAAAGCGGCCAGAACCTGTTCGCGATAGAGATCGACTTCCTGCAAAAGCTCGTGGCGGGCGCCGTAGATCGTGACCAGCGAGCCCAGGCGCAAGGCTTTGGCATAAGCCTCGATCCTGCTGGGATCGACGACGCGGTCGGCGGTCGCGTTGACGAACAGCATCGGAATTCTCAGCGCGCTCATGTAGCTGGGATCGGTGATCTTCTCCACCGCGCGGGCGGCGGCGGCCACCCAGCTCACGGTCGGTCCGCCCAGCGCGAGCTGCGGATAGGCGACGTAAATCTCGATATTGCGTCGGAACCGGTCGGGATCGGTGCTCAGCTTGTTGCCTTCGAAGGCGAGCGGGACGGCCGGGCGGGGCCCGCCGCCGATGTAGCGTCGGCCGAGGCCGAAAAGGCCGAGCGTGCTGGTGATGCGCTTGACCGTGCGCATCTGGAGCCTGGTTATGGCGATCTGCAGCAGCGGCGCTAGCAGCACCATGCGCTGGACCCGGTTGACGAGATAAGGCGCCGTCAGCAAGGCGATCAGCGCGCCGCCGGAATGCGCCATGATGTAATAGGGGCCTCGGCAGTCGGGCAGGACGATGTCGTCGAAGAAGGTCCGCAGGTCGCGGGCATAATCGTCGAAGCTCTTCACATAACCGCGCTGTCCGTCCTTGATCAGCCGGTCGGAGCCGCCTTGGCCGCGAAGGTCGAAGGTTGCGGTTGCAAAGCCGCGGCGGGACAGGTCGATCGCGGTCTCGAAATATTTCTCGATGCACTCGTTGCGGCCCTGGATCAGGATAACGGTGCCCTTCAGAGGCCGGGCTTCCGCCGGGAAAATCGCATAGCGCAGGCGTTTTCCGTCTTTCGACAGGAAGAAGTCGCCATGGGCGCCGGCGGGCCTGGGGTTGGCAGGAATATCGTAGAAAACATCCATTCGGAGGCCCGCGCCCGCTTCCACATCGTCGTCATGGTGATAGCCCCGGCGCGCCGAAAAGGAAACTGCCGCCGTTCAAGATGCAGCACGGCCGGAGGCTGATAGACCAGCCTCCGGCCGCTGTCGGACCGGGAGGAAGGGACGATACACCCGGTTCGGCTTCGGTGCGACGGTGTTTGCCGCCGCCTGTCTCAAGGTTGAGGACAGAATAGCCGGGTGTAACTGAACGGGTGCCGAAGGCGCGGTTCATCCTGCGTTCATTTGAAAAGTAGCTTGAGTGGATTTTTCCGCTCTTGAAACGGCTTTTGCCGCTTCCCAAATGTCTCCTGTAGCTGCCGAAACCGGGGCTGCTGATCGAAAGGAACGCCAAACGGGTTCCCCGGCGATCACATCGCAAACTTGTTGCTCAACAGGAGAACACACCATGCGTCACGTTGATTTTTCCCCGCTCTACCGTTCGACCGTCGGCTTCGACCGTCTGTTCAGCATGCTGGATTCCGTCGGCCAGCCTGAGGCCGTTCCGAGCTATCCGCCCTACAACATCGAGCGCACCGGCGAAGATTCCTATCGGATATCGATGGCTGTTGCCGGTTTCTCCGATAGCGAGATTTCGATCGAAGCGCATCGCAACGTGCTGACCATCAAGGGCGAGCGCGGCACCGAAGCCAATGGCGAAGGGTCCGAAGTGCTGTATCGCGGCATTGCCGCACGCTCTTTCGAGCGCCGCTTCCAGCTTGCCGACCATGTCGAAGTCACGGGCGCCAACCTCAAGAATGGCCTGCTTCACATTGACCTGAAGCGCACCATTCCCGAGGAACTGAAGCCCCGCAAGATCGCGATTTCGGCCGATCCCTCCAAGGCCAAGCAGATCGAGGCCAACAGCGTCAACTAAGCCTGTTCCTCCCAGGGAGCGAGCGGCGCCTTCGGGCGCCGCTTTTATTTATTGGGCAGGAGGGCGCTAAATCGCTCCACATCTTCGTATGTCGTCGCGAAACTGGTGACCAGCCGGCACAATGTTTCGTCAATGGCGATCTCGCCATCGAAGCCTGCCGGCGCATGCCAGTCGTAGAACACGGCGCCTTCTCCTTTCAGGCGCTCGACATCGGATTTCTTAAGGATCGGGAACACCTCGTTTGCCTGCGGCTCCCAGCCCAGCCGCGCGGATCTTGAAGTCCGGATGGAATCGGCGAGCCTTGTCGCCATAGCGTTGGCGTGGCGCGCGGTCTCTAGCCACAACCCGTCCTCGAAATAAGCGTCGAACTGGGCCGAGATAAAACGCGATTTGGAGAAGAGCTGGCCGGCGCGCTTGCGCAGGAAAGCGAATTCCCTCGCCTTGTCGAGATCGAACAGGATCACTGCCTCCGCGCACCAGCAGCCGTTCTTAGTGCCACCGAAGGACAAGATGTCGACGCCGCGTTTCCAGGTCATCTCCGCCGGCGTCGTGTCGAGCGCCACCAGGGCGTTGGCGAATCGGGCACCGTCCATGTGCAGCGGCAAGCCGTTTTCGGCGGCAATCACGGAGATATCCTCGATGTCGTCCAGCGAATACAGCGTGCCGAGTTCGGTGGCCTGGGTGATCGAGATCGCCATAGGCTGACCGCTGTGGACAAATTCTGCGGGATAACGTGCGATGGCTTGCTGCAGCAGAGCCGGGTCCATGCGGCCCAAAGGCCCGTCGACAGGGCAGAGACGAGCACCGCCGGTGAAGAATTCGGGCGCGCCGCACTCGTCTTCCACAATGTGAGCGCTGCGGTGGCAGAATGTCACACCGCCCGGCCTGTTCACGCTCGACAGCGACAGCGCGTTGGCAGCGGTGCCGGTGGCGACGAAGAACACGGCCACCTCACGCTCGAAAATCTCCGAGAATGTCTTGTAGACCTGCTTGTCGAGATCGCCGGACCCATAGCCAGCGCTGAAGCCCGCGGCGTTTTTCTCAAGCTTTTTCGCGATACGCGGATGCGCGCCGGCCCAGTTGTCGGAAGCGAAGAACATATGTGATGATCCATGAGGCAATTTTCGGTGGTGACCTTGGCTCTTTCGCGGCTTGAAGATCAAGCCTGCGCGGCCAAGTTCGCACATGCCTCTGCAGGCCGCTTTCTCGTGTCCGGATGCTAACTTGCGCAATCAGCCTCTCTGACGAAACTTTATGTCGTCAAGGCCGGTGCAAATTTGTGAATCAGTCTTGTAACGCCGGTGGAATTCTGGCATACAAAATTTAGGACAGTAGTGCTGTCTTATTTTGTCCGACACACTCCGCCCGGATTGGCGTAAACTGCGCTCGTCCGGTTTCGCTGTGCCGGGCAGAGGAGTCGGGCTGCGTATGTCGCGTTGCCCTCAGTTTTCGAAATGTCGATTCCGGAGATGGGCCACCCAAACAGGCCACCCATCGCGGAACATGACGCCCGAAAGGGCTGCAACGGAGGAAGGACGATGACGGACATGACGCCATCTGTGACGACGGAAATTGTGCCGGCCGTGCAGACGAAAGCGGCGGCCGTCAAAGCCGCGCTCCGAACCACCACCGGCTATACCGCGCATGGCCTTTACGATCCGCGCAACGAGCATGACGCCTGCGGCGTCGGCTTCATTGCGCAGATGAAGGGCGTCAAGTCGCATCAGATCGTCAAGGACGGTCTGTTCATGCTCGAAAACCTGACCCATCGCGGCGCGGTGGGTGCCGATCCGCTGATGGGCGACGGCGCTGGCATGCTCGTCCAGATTCCGGACAAATTCTTCCGCAAGGAAATGGCCAAGCAGGACATCGAGCTGCCCGAGCCCGGCCATTACGCGGTCGGTCACCTCTTCATGCCGCGCGACCCAGACTTGCAGAAGCACATCGAAGGCATCATCGCCGATGTCGCCCATGCCGAAGGCCAGCCGCTGATCGGCTTCCGCGCGGTGCCGGTCGATAACGAATCGCTTTCGAAGGCGCCCGACATTGCCGCTTCGGAGCCTGTACATATGCAGGTCTTCATCGGGCGCGCGCCGGGCATCGAG
Organism: Tianweitania sp. UT-5YL-CI-8; assembly: GCF_030010215.1. Classification (GTDB taxonomy): domain Bacteria; phylum Pseudomonadota; class Alphaproteobacteria; order Rhizobiales; family Rhizobiaceae; genus Oryzicola. Next base: position 267,993 of record NZ_JASCRR010000006.1, on the reverse strand, counting down.
AGCGACGACGACTATGAGCGGCGGCTCTATGTGCTGCGCAAGGTCATTTCGGGCCGGATCTATGCCGAGACCGAAGGCCGCGACAATGGCTTTTACATCGTGTCGATGTCGTCGCGGACCATCGTGTACAAGGGCATGTTCCTGGCCTACCAGGTCGGCGCCTACTACAAGGACCTGAGCGACCCGGATTTCGAGACGGCGATCGCGCTGGTCCACCAGCGGTTTTCGACCAACACCTTCCCGTCATGGAAGCTGGCGCATCCTTATCGCATGGTGGCGCATAACGGCGAGATCAACACGCTGCGCGGCAACGTCAACTGGATGGCGGCGCGCCAGGCATCGGTCGATTCCGAGCTGTTCGGCAACGACATCTCCAAGCTGTGGCCGATCTCCTACGAGGGGCAGTCGGATACGGCCTGCTTCGACAACGCGCTCGAGTTCCTGTTCCAGGGCGGCTATTCGCTGACCCATGCGATGATGATGCTGATCCCGGAAGCCTGGGCCGGCAACAAGTCGATGGATGCCGACCGCAAGGCGTTCTACGAGTATCACGCGGCCCTGATGGAGCCGTGGGACGGTCCCGCGGCGGTCGCCTTCACCGACGGTCGGCAGATCGGCGCGACGCTGGACCGCAACGGCCTGCGTCCGGCGCGCTACATCGTCACCGACGATGGCCGCATCATCATGGCGTCCGAGGCCGGCGTGCTGCCGGTCGAGGAGAAGCATGTCGTCAAGAAGTGGCGCCTGCAGCCCGGCAAGATGCTTCTAATCGACATCGAGAAGGGTCGCATCATCTCCGACGAGGAGATCAAGGCGGAGATCGCGACGCGTCATCCCTACAAGACCTGGCTCGCCAACACCCAACTGATCCTCGAGGACCTGAAGCCGGTGGAGCCGCGCGCGCTGCGCAAGGACGTGTCGCTGCTCGACCGCCAGCAGGCCTTCGGCTACACGCAGGAAGATACCAAGCTTCTGATGGCGCCGATGGCCACGACAGGCCAGGAAGCGGTGGGCTCGATGGGCACCGACACGCCGATTTCGGCGATGTCGGACAAGTCGAAGATGCTCTACACCTACTTCAAGCAGAACTTCGCACAGGTCACCAACCCGCCGATCGATCCGATCCGCGAAGAGCTGGTGATGAGCCTGGTGTCGTTTATCGGGCCGCGCCCGAACATCTTCGATCTGGTCGGCTCCTCACGAAAGAAGCGGCTCGAAGTGCGCCAGCCGATCCTGACCAATGGCGATCTGGAGAAGATCCGGTCGATCGGCCATACCGAGGATCGTTTCGACACCAAGACCATCGACGTCACCTACAGCGCGGCTGAAGGCGCGGCCGGCATGTCCGGCGCCATCGACCGGCTGTGCGAGCGTTCCGAGGCCGCGGTCGCCGGCGGCTACAACATCATCATCCTGTCGGACCGCCAGGTCGGGCCGGATCGGATTGCCATCCCGGCTCTGCTGGCGACGGCTGCCGTGCACCATCATCTGATCCGCAAGGGCCTGCGCACCTCCGTTGGCCTCGTCGTGGAATCGGGCGAGCCGCGCGAAGTGCATCATTTCTGCTGCCTCGCCGGCTACGGCGCGGAAGCGATCAACCCCTATCTCGCCTTCGACACGCTGCTCGGCATGCACAAGAGCGGCGAACTGCCGGAAGAGGTCGACGCCTACGAGGTGGTTTCGCGCTACATCAAGTCGATCGGCAAGGGCATCCTCAAGGTCATGTCCAAGATGGGCATCTCGACCTACCAGTCCTATTGCGGCGGGCAGATTTTCGACGCCATCGGCCTGAAGACCGACTTCGTGCAGAAGTATTTCACCGGCACCGCGACCAACATCGAGGGCGTCGGTCTCGACGAAGTGGCTGAAGAAACGGTTCGCCGTCATAGCGATGCGTTCGGCGATGATCCGGTGCTGCGCACCGCGCTCGAAGTCGGCGGCGAATATATGTACCGCATGCGCGGCGAGGCCCATATCTGGTCGCCCGATGCGGTGGCGTCGCTGCAGCATGCTGTGCGCCAGGGCTCGTGGGAGACTTTCAAGGAGTTCTCCGCGCAGATCGACAGCGAAACGGCGCGGGCGCAATCCATTCGCGGCCTGTTCAAGATCAGGCTGGCGGAGCAGTCCGGACGCGCGCCGGTCGATCTGGCCGATGTGATGCCCGCGGCCGATATCGTGAAGCGGTTCTCGACAGGTGCGATGTCCTTTGGCTCGATCAGCCGTGAGGCACATTCAACCCTTGCGGTCGCCATGAACCGGATCGGCGGCAAGTCGAACACCGGCGAGGGCGGCGAGGAGCCGGACCGCTACCTGCCGCTGCCCGGCGGCGGCGCCAACCCCGAGCGTTCGGCGATCAAGCAGATCGCTTCGGGTCGGTTCGGCGTGACGACGGAATATCTCGTTAACTCGGACATGATGCAGATCAAGGTGGCGCAGGGTGCCAAACCCGGCGAAGGCGGTCAGTTGCCCGGCCATAAGGTCGATGCGACGATTGCCAAGACGCGTCACTCGACACCGGGCGTCGGCCTGATTTCGCCGCCGCCGCACCACGATATCTACTCGATCGAGGATCTGGCTCAACTCATCTACGACCTGAAGAACGTCAACCCGGCGGCCGACGTTTCGGTCAAGCTGGTGTCGGAAGTGGGCGTCGGCACGGTCGCGGCGGGTGTCGCCAAGGCGCGCGCCGACCACATCACCATCTCCGGCTATGACGGGGGCACGGGCGCTTCCCCGCTGACCTCGCTCAAGCATGCCGGCAGTCCTTGGGAAATGGGCCTTGCCGAGACACACCAGACGCTGGTGTTGAATGGCCTGCGCAGCCGCGTAGCGCTGCAGGTCGACGGCGGCCTCAGGACCGGGCGCGACGTGGTCATCGGCGCGCTCCTGGGCGCCGATGAGTTCGGCTTCTCCACGGCGCCGCTCATCGCGGCGGGCTGCATCATGATGCGCAAGTGCCACCTCAACACCTGCCCGGTTGGCGTCGCCACCCAGGATCCGGTGCTGCGCAAGCGCTTCAAGGGTGCGCCCGAGCATGTCATCAACTACTTCTTCTATGTGGCGGAAGAGGTGCGCGAGCTTCTGGCGGCGATGGGCTACACCCATCTCGACCAGATCATCGGCGACACGGACCTGCTCGAAAAGCGCGAGCTGATCAGCCACTGGAAGGCCAAGGGCCTCGACTTCAGCAAGATGTTCTTCAAGCCGGACGCACCGGCCAAGGCCGTCTACTGGACGGAACGCCAGAACCACCCGATCCACGACGTGCTCGACCGCAAGCTGATCGAGATGGCGATGCCGGCGCTGGAATCGCGCCAGCCGGTCAAGCTCGACGTCAACATCCGCAACGTCGACCGCTCCGCCGGCGCGATGCTTTCGGGTGAGGTTGCCAAGCGCTACAGGCACAAGGGCCTGCGCGAGGACACCATCTCGGTGAAGCTGCGCGGCACGGCGGGCCAATCCTTCGGCGCGTTTCTCGCCAGGGGCATCTCGTTCGAGCTGATCGGCGACGGCAACGACTATGTCGGCAAGGGTCTGTCGGGCGGCCGCATCGTCATCCGCCCGCCGGAAGACACCAACATCATCGCCGAAGAGTCGATCATCGTCGGCAACACGGTTCTGTACGGCGCGACCGAAGGCGAATGCTACTTCCGCGGCGTGGCCGGCGAACGCTTCGCCGTTCGCAACTCCGGCGCAGTCACCGTCGTCGAAGGCGTGGGCGACCATGGCTGCGAATACATGACCGGCGGCGTGGTGGTCGTCATCGGCAAGACGGGCCGCAACTTCGCGGCCGGCATGTCGGGCGGCGTCGCCTATGTGCTGGACGAGGAAGGCGATTTCGCCGAGCGCTGCAACATGGCGATGGTCGAACTCGAACCGGTTCCGGAAGAGGACGACATGCTCGAGAAGCTGCATCACCATGGCGGCGACATCGCGCATAAGGGCCGCGTCGACGTGTCGGGCGATATGACCCGTCACGACGAGGAGCGCCTGGTGCAACTGATCTCGAACCATATGCACTACACCGGTTCGACGCGCGCCAAGGCCATTCTCGACGATTGGGCGACCTACCGCCCGAAATTCCGCAAGGTCATGCCGGTGGAATACCGCCGCGCGCTGATCGAGATGGAACGCAGCCGGATGAGCGTGGCGGCGGAGTAGGTGCCGCATTGAAAAAGCCCTTTCCATCTGGCATATGTCATGGCATATGCCAGATGGAGGCACGGATGAACGCTCTTGAGAAAAATACCGGTCAGCGTACAGCCAAACTTTTTCGAAATGGACGCAGTCAAGCGGTTCGCATTCCGAAGGAGTTAGAAATTTCGGGTGAGGAGGTTCTGATCGAGCGGCTAGATGATGGAAAGCTGATTTTAACCCCGGTCGAAAAGAGGCTTTCTCTGCTTGAGGTTCTCGCTTCGCTTGAGCCGCTGCCTGCGGAAGACTCGTTTCCGGACATGAACGACGACGATCTTCTTCCGCTGGACGACATTAAGCTGTGAGCTTGTATCTGCTGGATACCAACGCGGTCACTGACTTGAGCAAGGGCGCTTCTAGTCTGGTTGCGTTGAGGATTGCTGAAGTGGGGCCAGCCAACGTTGTGACCAATATCGTGGTCAGTTCTGAGGTTGCATTCGGTTTGGAAAAAAAGGGTAGCGCGCGTCTGAAGGAACACATGGCGAAGGTGATGGCGGCTATGGTCATTCTTCCCTTGGAGCAACCAGCCGATAGCCACTACGGAAAGCTACGGGATTTTTTAAGAGCGCAAGGGACACCGATCGGCCCGAACGATCTATTCATTGCGGCGCATGCTTTGGCACTCGATGCGGTGCTTGTCACCGCCAATGAAAAGGAATTCTCCCGCGTGCCGGGATTGAAGATAGAAAACTGGTTGCGGGAGACTGCAGCGACATGAGTGGTAGGTGAGGCCAATCAATGGGCAAGGTAACAGGTTTTCTCGAAATCGACCGGCAGGTGCACAAGTACCAGCCAGCTTCCGACCGCATTCGGCATTTCCGTGAATTCACGCTGCCGATGTCGGACAAAGAGGTCGAGAAACAGGCCGCGCGCTGCATGGATTGCGGCATCCCGTTCTGCCACGGGCCGACCGGCTGCCCGGTGCACAACCAGATTCCGGACTGGAACGACCTCGTCTATAACGGCGATTGGGACAATGCGATCCGCAACCTGCATTCGACCAACAACTTCCCTGAATTCACCGGTCGCATCTGCCCGGCACCTTGCGAGGAAGCCTGCACGCTGAATCTCGAAGACATTCCCGTCGCGATCAAGACGGTCGAGCAGGCGATCTCAGACAAGGCTTATGAGCTTGGCCATATCAGGCCCTATCCGGCGGAGCACAAGACCGGCAAGCGCGTCGCCATCATCGGCTCCGGTCCTGCCGGCATGGCCGCCGCCCAGCAACTCGGCCGTGTCGGTCACGAGGTGCATGTCTATGAACGCGAAAGCAAGGCCGGCGGCCTGCTGCGCTTCGGCATCCCCGACTTCAAGATGGAGAAGCATTATATCGACCGCCGCGTCGAGCAGATGAAGGGCGAGGGCGTGACGTTCCACTACGGCGTCAATGTCGGTGTCGACAAGCCGGTTTCGGAACTGCTGGCTGAATATGACGCGGTGCTCTATTGCGGCGGTTCGGAAACGCCGCGTCCCGCTGGCATTCCGGGCACGGAGTTCGAAGGCGTGTTCGACGCCATGCCCTATCTGGTGCAGCAGAACAAGCGCGTGGGCGGCGAGGACATTCAGTCGGTCGCATGGCCGCAGGAGCCGATCGTGGCTGGCGGAAAACATGTCGTCGTGGTCGGCGGCGGCGATACGGCGTCCGACTGTGTCGGCACGGCGTTCCGACAGGGCGCGGTGCGCGTCACCCAACTCGACATCCGCCCGCAGCCTCCGGAAAAGGAAGACAAGCTCTCCGTCTGGCCATACTGGGCGACCAAGATGCGCACGTCGTCTTCGCAGGCTGAAGGCGCGCAGCGCGAATTTCAGGTCGCCACGCTCGAATTCATCGGCGAGGACGGCCAATTGACAGGCGTGAAGTGCTGTGAAGTTGACGAAAAGCGCAAGCCCATCGCCGGCAGCGAGTTCGTCATCCGCGCCGATCTCGCTTTCATCGCCATCGGCTTTTCCGGGCCGATGACCAACAGCGTACTGAAGGAAATGGGCGAAAGCCTGAAGGTGACCACAGATGCGCGCCGCTCGTCCAATGTCGCGGCCAATGACCGCGACTACAAGACGACCGTCGACAAGTTCTATACCGCCGGCGACGTTCGTCGCGGCCAGTCGCTGGTGGTTTGGGCCATACGCGAAGGTCGCCAGGCCGCGCGCTCGATCGATGAGGCCCTGATGGGCAGTTCGGTCCTGCCGCGCTGATCCAAATGTGTGCGGATCTTCAAAAGCGCCTTCGGGCGCTTTTTCCGTCGAGACGGGCGTTCAGCGCTTAATGGCGCTGGTGGTTGCTTCGTCGGCGGATTGCGTGGTGCGGAGCTGTGGCACCCATCTGAAATCGTCCGCTCTGCCGGGCGTCGGTTCCGGCGCGATACCCAGAACCTGCAGCTTTTCACTCGGTGTGCGCGGTTCCTGCTTCGGTCCTACCTGGGCGCCGAGAAGTTCGGTCGACCCGTCCAGTTCGGGATCGTTCAGCGAAATCGGCATGGTCCGGTCGATATCGGTCGGCAGATTGAGGGCGCCAGGCGCTGCGCCGGGCAGTCCGGCAACCGGCGTTTCTCCGGCGGAGGACAGACCAAGCAGCTTGTTCAACGGCTTCTCGGCATAGAAAGCCATCTTGCGCTTGCCCTGGCGGGTCATGTTGATGCCGTCATCGGACCGGAGCCGCACTGGCTGGCCGTTAATGTCGGGACCGGTGGTGACGAAAGCGCCGTTCTGATCGGTGAAACCATCCCAGATATCAACGAACTCGATGCCGGACTTAGACGCGACCGTGCGGTATATGTCGTTCAGCGCCACCATGTCGGCGGTCATCTTCGAGGCCTTGAACGAAGGCATGCCGACCCAAAGCGCAGGCACCTTGCTGTCGGTGACGATCCTGGCGAGCTGCGCTGCTCGCCTCGTATATTCGGTGTCCCACGCATCGGACATTGGGGCGGCGCGTTCGCTGCCCACCTTCAGCTGCTGGCGGTCGTTGGAACCGAGCATGACCAGAACGGCGGAGGGTTTCTGTTCCGCGATGATCTTGCCGAGCTGGCCGGGCCAGTCGAAATAGTCGTCGCGCACCAGGCCGGAGGATCCGTTGCTGCGGTCTATGACGCGTATGCCAGCGTTCTCGGCAAAGACCGTCGACAGGCCTTCGGCCAAGCCGCCACCGAGAAAATCGCCGACCACCAGGATAACGCGGGCGTCCTCCTTCTTTTCGGCGACGACGACTTCAGGTTCCGGTGGTTTGCGCGGGGTTGCCACGGCTTTGCTGCGCCTCACCGGGGCAGGCCGTATGCCGGGTTGGACGATGATGGGCGGCCGCGAGTAGCGGCGTTCAGGTTCCTGTGGCGGAGCAGGCGCGAAGAGATCGCGGAAAAAGCCACGGCGCAGGACACCTTCCTGCGCCGTCGCCGATATGGACGTGGAGAGTATGGCGCCCGGAACGAGCAGTGCCGAGAGCAGAATCAGTTTCGCCGCGCGCAAAGGCCTTTTATGCAGTGATGATCCCTGAGCGCGACGCATACGAACTCTTTACTGGCCTCTCAGCCTCTTCAACACTTCAAGGCTCGGGTGGCCGTCGGGGTCCAGGCCTGCCTTCGACTGGAACGACATGATTGCCGAGCGCGAACCCTCACCGATCTTGCCGTCGAACTTCCCATCATAATAGCCGTATTGTGACAGACGCTGCTGCAGTTCCTGCTTTTCGGTGAAGGACAGCTTGGTGAAAGGCCGGTTCCAATCCTGGACCATGCCGCTATATCCGGCGATTTGGTCGGCAAGAAGGCCGACGGCCAACGCATAGCGGTCAGAGTTGTTGTAGCGCTTGATGACGAAGAAGTTCTTGGTCATCAAGAAAGCGGGGCCGCTGCGTCCGTCCGGCACCTTCAGTTCGGCGTTCATGCCGCCATTCGGAAAGGCCTTGCCGTTTGCGCGGGTAACGCCGGCCGAAGCCCATTTGGAGATCGACATCGATCCGTTGGGGAACTTGCGACCTGTGGGAAGGCTGACTTCGTAGCCCCAGGTCTGGCCGCCCTGCCAGCCGTTCTTGGCCAACAGATTGGCCGCCGTCGCCAAGGCATCGGGTATCGAGGTCCAGATATCGCGTCGGCCATCGCCATCGGCGTCCACCGCATAGGCCTGGTAGCTGGTCGGGATGAACTGGGTGTGGCCCATCGCGCCCGCCCAGGAGCCGGTGAGGTGGCTTTCGTCGATGTCGCCGCGCTGCAGTATCTTGAGGGCGGCGATCAACTGAGTGCGCGCAAATTTCGCCCGCCTCTGGTCGCCATACGCCAGCGTCGCCAGCGAGCGCACCACATTTCGCATCACCTGATCGTTCTTGAGAATCTCGCCGTAATTGGACTCCATCGACCAGATCGCGAGCAGGATATGGCGGTCGACGCCGAACCGGGCTTCGATCCGATCGAGCCAGGGCTTCCACTTGCGTGCCATCTCGCGGCCGACGGTGATCGATTGCTCATGCACCCGGTTGTCGAAATAGTCCCACACCGGAGCGGTGAATTCCGGCTGATAGCGTGCCTTTTCCAGCACTTCCGGGTCGGCTGCTGTCACGCCGCGGAAGGCGCGATCATAGGTCGAGCCGGATATGCCGCTTTGCGCGGCCACAGACCGAAAACTCGCCACCCAGCGCTGGAAACCTGCGTCCGCCATGGCTTGGCCGGCGGGCAGCAGCAGGGAAAGCGAAAGGCCTGCAACCACGGCGACGCTTTTTAGGCGCCGTAGAATCGGGTTGACGGACATCATTTTCCTCCTTGCAGAAAATTAGGAAGATCAATCTTCGCCCATGCGGGTTAGCAATAGGTTTACCATAGCTTCCAGAGGAACCAAAAATGCTCAATTGGCTTGTCGTCATGTACACAATAACGTTACCCATTCAGCTTTCATCAACATCGGCATGAAACTATAACGCGCCAGAACAGGCCCATAAAAAACGGATATCGGCACAATGAGAAAAGTTCGGAAAGCGGTTTTCCCAGTGGCGGGCCTCGGCACCCGGTTCCTGCCGGCAACGAAGGCTGTCCCCAAGGAAATGCTGACGGTCGTCGACCGTCCCGTGATCCAGTATGTCGTGGACGAAGCCCGCGAGGCTGGCATCGAACATTTCATTTTCGTCACCGGCCGCAACAAGGCGGTGATCGAGGATCATTTCGACGTTCAGTTCGAGCTTTACGATACGCTTGCGCAGCGCGGCAAGGACGATGTGCTGGCAAAGCTGCAGCGCCTGCAGCCTGCGCCGGGACAGACCAGCTTCACCCGCCAGCAGGTCCCTATGGGGCTTGGCCATGCGGTCTGGTGCGCGCGCGAGATCGTCGGCGATGAACCCTTCGCGCTGCTCTTGCCGGATATGATCATGCAGTCGGAAAAGAGCTGCATGAAGGAGATGGTCGATCTCTATAACGAGGCTGGCGGCAACATTATCGCCGTGCAGGAATGCGATCCCGCCGAAACGCACAAATACGGCATCGTCGGCCGCGGCAAGGACGTGCATAACGGCTTCGAATTGACCGAGATGGTGGAAAAGCCGAAGCAGGGCACCGCACCGTCGAACCTGTTCATCAACGGCCGCTACATCTTACAGCCGGAAATCTTCGAAGTGCTGTCGACGCAGGAGCGCGGCGCCGGCAATGAAATCCAGCTGACCGATGCGATGCTGAAGCTGAAGAACAATCAAGGCTTCTACGGCTATCATTATCAGGGCAAGACCTTCGACTGCGGGTCGCCCGAGGGCTTCGTCGAAGCAAACGTCGCCTTCGCGCTCGGCCGTGCCGATCTGCACGACCGCATGTCCGAGACGATTGGCAATCTCCTGAGAGAGACGACCCCGATCGAGCACCGCAAAGTCGCGCGCTAACAGGCATACTGAATGAAGTGGCGCGAAGGACGCAAAGCCTTCGCCCCAATTCATGTCGATAAACTCAGCTCAACGGCGAACGGTGATGCCCAGGAAAGCGCTGGTCGCATCATAGTCGCGGCCCTCCATCGTGCTTTTCAGGTTTTCGTAGGCGAGACGGCCTGTCAGCCCCGCATAACGGTTGACCCACCAGGTGGCGCTGGCTTCAGCCGTGAAGGTTTCGTCGTGGTCGTCGCTGCCGACGTAGTCGCGCCAGGCATAGCCCAGGGCGGCTGTGGTGGTGATGTTGCGGCGCAGTTCATGGGTAACGGCCAGGCGGCTCTCATAAAGCACCGAACCGCTTTCGCCGGCGCCGGTTGCCGCTTCCGCGCGGGTCGCGCCGCTGAGCCTCACGTCCCAGCCGCGCCGGGGCGACCAGTTTATCGCGCCGTCGACGGTGAAAGCGGACACCGGATCGAGCCGGTCGTCGTCGAACTTCTCGCGCAGCCAGCCCAAGGCAAGCTCGCCGGTCAGCTTCTCGCGAAGGTCGACCGCGATGCCGGCGCGTGCGGCGAGGATATCGGCGGAGCGCTGGTACCCGGCTGAATCGATACGATTGTCATAGGTCTTCCGACCTGCTTCGATCTCGGCAAAGGGAATGAGCGCGGGCGAAAGCTCGTAACCGCCGCGCAGCGTCGCCGACAGCGTGGTGCTGTTGCGGTCCTCTTGCGAAATCCGGTCGCCATTGGACAGTTCGGCGTCTTCGAACGTGTCTCGCTCGACATCGCCGACAAGCCGCAGCCGCAGCTTGCCGATGTCCTTGTGCAGACCGGCACTGCCGGTAACGATGTGCCGAAGCGGTCGCGAGACTGTCCCGTCGACGATATTCGGCGAATTTGCCGATTCGGGCCTCACCTCGTAATTGAAGCGCCCGATGCCGGTTAGCTCGCGGCCCAGATCCAGATCGAGTTCGGCATCGACGCCGCCGAGATTTTCATCGAGGTCCTGGCCCGAAATTGAGCGGCGCGCGGTGGCGTAGGCGTTCACCCGTGCGGAGTGCCGCGACCAATCCGATTCGGCATTGAGACGGATGGTCGTCTCGGAGATTGTCGCCGATCCGCCGGTTGCCGAAGAATCGGCATTGGTCGTGCCGCGCAGCCCCTGCTCGACGCTGGGCCGGAGGATGACGGAACCGGCTCTGATGCCTTCCGCCGCATAGGGATCGGCAACGGCGGTGCGCGGCCGGACCTGCAGGGCAGGCTGCCGCGTCGCAGCTTCCGCGCGCCTGAATCCGGGGTCGGTTTCCACCGCGGGCTGCCGGACGCCGCCTGTCGCGGTATCGTCCAGGGGAACGCGAGCCGCCGGGGCATCCTCTTCCTCGGCCTGCTCCTCGCCGTCCAAGGGAGCGGTCTCGGCATCCACGTCCGTCTGCTCTTCCGACTCGAGAGGATTTGGCGATATGCCCGTCCTGTCCACGCCGCGAACCTCGTCTTCGGGCAGGGCGGGTTGGAGCGCGCTGTCGGGATAGAGCTGGTTGGGCTGATTTTCCAGCAATTGCCGGTCGCGCTCCAGCAAATATTGGCTGGTGGCGTTTTCGTCGACTTCTCCGCGCAACAGCGGCAGGTCCTGCGCGACAGCCGGCGTCGCCAGCAAGGCAACGACGCTCACCGTTGCCAGCAAGGCGTAAACCGCCCTTTCGGGGGCGCGGGACTGTCCTGGCTTTCTCGCCGTCATGCTCACCATAGCCTCGGGCGCAAGCGCGCCATGCTTACCAAGCGGTAAACAGGTTTGGTTAACGGGGGGTTTAAACAGTCTTTCAAGGCAGCGTCGGCCAACGAAATCATGGACAGAAGCGGTTGGACGCGCTAACGCACCGCCATGCATCCTGGCTCTTTGAAGAAGACCATCGACCGCGAAGCGGTCATCGCCTCGGCGCTCAAGACCGTCGAGACCGAGCGTGCGGGATTGACCGCTCTAGCCGGTGCGCTCGAAAGTGGGCTGGCATCTGCCTTTGCAGATGCGGTGGCTTTGCTCGCAACCATCAAGGGCCGCACCATCGTGACCGGTGTCGGTAAAAGCGGCCATATCGGCTCGAAGGTCGCCGCAACGCTTGCCTCCACAGGAACGCCGGCCTTCTTCGTGCATCCCGCCGAGGCCATTCACGGCGATCTCGGCATGATCGCGCATGACGATGCTATCGTGGCGTTGTCCTGGTCCGGCGAAACCGCTGAGCTCAAGGGCATCGTCGCCTATTCGCGGCGGTTTTCGATTCCGCTTATCGCGGTCACTTCAGGCGAGAATTCCGCATTGGCCCGCCGGGCCGACGTAGTCCTCCTGCTGCCACGCGCGGCCGAGGCCTGTCCGCATGGTTTGGCGCCGACCACATCGACGCTGCTGCAACTGGTGGCGGGCGATGCGCTGGCGATCGCCCTTCTGGAAGCACGCGGGTTCACCGCGGATCATTTCCGGACATTCCACCCCGGCGGCCAATTGGGTGCAAGCCTGACGCCGGTGGGTGAGTTGATGCATATCGGCGACGAACTCCCTATCTGTCCGCTCGGCACCAAGATGCCTGCGGCGGCGAAGGAACTGTCGCTGAAGCGTTTCGGCTGCGTCTGCGTGGTGGGGGCTGACGGGAGGCTTGAGGGCATCATCACCGATGGCGATCTCGCCCGCAACATGGACCGCAATCTCGCCGAAACCGTCGTCGACGAGATCATGACCCGCAATCCCAAGACGGTTCCGCCTGATATGCTGGCCGGAACCGCGATTGCGATGCTGAACGACCACAACATCAGCGCTTTGGTCGTGGTTGAGGGCGGGAAGCCAGTCGGACTGGTTCACTTCCACGACCTGCTGCGGGTCGGCGCGGCTTAAAGAGCGGCGGGGATTTCCTCGACAACCAGATCGAGTTCGGTCTCGCCCGCCGAGACCACGCGCACCCTTGCGCCGGCAGGCAAATCGGGTCCTGCGACACGCCACATCGTATCGCCGAGCTGAATGCGCCCACGGCCCTCGCGGATCGGTTCGGTCAGGGTGGCGGTGCGGCCGACCATCTGTGCGCTGCGCCGGTTGAGGAAGGGCTGATCGCTTGTGTCCTTGCGGTTGGCTGTGATGGTTCGGCCTGCAAATGCGGCAATCAGCGCCAGCACGAGAAACACGATGACCTGTACCTGCCAGCCCCAGAACGCCGTACCGGCAAGGGCCAGCGACAACGCGCCGGTGATCAAGGCGGCAATGCCGACCCAGAGCAGAAACACGCCGGGCATGAAGATTTCGAGCACGAGCAGAACGAGACCGAGCAGCATCCAGCTCCAGGGGCCAAGCTCAAGGATCAGATCGTAGATCACCGCATTCTCCTCCAGCCGCAGCAGGCCTGTTTCCACCCGAGATGGTGCGAGACGCTAGCTCCACTCCACCGACCAGCCCTGTCATCATCGCCAATGCACTCGGGCGGGGATGCTAAGCCTGATCCGGCGTGATGCGAGGCGGGCGATTGGTCGAGCGCGGCTGCTGCGGGTTTGCGCTGTCGCCGAACACTTCGCGGGCGATGGCGCCGATACCGCCGAGCGAACCGATCAGCGCGGAAGCCTCCATCGGGAACAGCACGATCTTGTTGTTGTTCGAAGAGCCGATCTTGGCCAGCGCCTCGGTGTATTTCTGCGCCACGAAGTAGTTGATGGCCTGCACATCGCCTTTTGAGATGGCCTCGGAAACCACCTGCGTTGCGCGCGCTTCTGCTTCCGCCGAGCGCTCGCGCGCTTCGGCGTCACGGAAGGCAGCCTCCTTGCGGCCCTCGGCTTCCAGCACTTGGGCCGCCTTGAGACCTTCCGCCTCCAGGATCTGGGCGCGCTTGTTGCGCTCGGCCATCATCTGGCGCGCCATGGATTCGACCATATTGGCGGGCGGATTGATATCCTTGATCTCGATGCGGGTGATCTTGATGCCCCAGGGATGGGCCGCTTCGTCGACCACGCGCAGCAACCGGTCGTTGATCGCATCGCGGTTCGACAGCAACTCGTCGAGGTCCATGGAGCCCATGACCGTTCGGATGTTGGTCATGGTCAGGTTGAGGATTGCGTTCTGCAGCCCCGACACCTGGTAGGCCGCCTGAGGCGCGCTCAACACCTGGTAGAACGCCACCCCGTCGACCGCGACGATGGCGTTGTCGCGGGTGATGACCTCCTGGGTCGGCACGTCGAGCACCTGTTCCATCATGTTCAAGCGAGCGCCGATGCGGTCGATGAAGGGGATGATCAGGTTGAGGCCGGGCGTCAGCGTCTTGGTGTAGCGTCCGAAGCGCTCGACCGTATAGTTGTTGCCCTGCGGCACGGTCTTGATGGAGGCAAAGAGGAACAGCAGAACCAGAATTACCAGGATCGGGATGATAATGTCGGGACCGGTCAATTGCATGGTTTTCTCTCCTGGCGGGGTGGCGTCTGAAATCCGTCCCGCAGACGTAGCGCATCAGCCGTGAAACCGGAATCGGTTTCTTGACCCTTATGCCGATGTGTGCCGCACTTCGCGGGATATTACACCCATCCCGACAGTTCGCGGCGCACCAGCGTTTCGATCACGGCCATGCCCTCTTCGCTGTCGTTGAGGCAGGGGATGTGGGTAAAGTTCTTGCCGCCCGCCTGATGGAAGATTTCGCCGGCTTCACCGGCGATTTCCTCCAGCGTTTCCAGGCAATCGGAAACGAAGCCGGGGTTGAACACGGCAATCGATTTGACGCCTTCCTTGGCAAGCCTTTCCACCGTCTTGTCGGTGTAGGGCTGCATCCATTCTTCGGGTCCGAAGCGCGACTGAAAGCAGCCGATCAGCTTCTCCTCGTCCCAGCCCAGACGCTCGCGCAGAAGCCGCGTCGTCTTCCAGCAATGGCATGGGTAGGGATCGCCGCGCTTGAAATAGCTCTGCGGGATGCCGTGATAGGAGGCGATGACCACCTCCGGCTCGAAGTCGAGCGTGGCGAGATGCTTTTCGATCGAAAGGGCGAGGGCCTCGATATAGACCGTCTCGTCCTGATAGGGCGGAACGGTGCGTACGGCGGGCTGGAAACGCAGCTTCATCAGCGCCTCGAAGAACTTGTCGTTCACAGTGGCCGTCGTGGTCGCCGAGTATTGCGGATAGAGCGGGAACATGACGATGCGCTGGCAGCCGGCGGCAAGCATCTTCTGGACGACGCTTTCCATCGACGGGTTGCCGTAGCGCATCGCCCAGTCGACCACCACATTGTCGTGATCCGCCAACGAGACGGCGAGTTTTTCGGACTGGGCGCGCGTGAAGGTGCGCAGCGGCGATTCGTTGCGCTCCTTGTTCCAGATCAGATCATAGGCTGCGCCCGACTTCTTCGGACGGGTGTTGAGCACGATGCCATGCAGGATCGGCAGCCAGAGCGCGCGCGGCCATTCGATGACGCGCTTATCGGATAGGAACTCCCTCAGATAGCGCCGCACCGACTTGACGTCGGTGGCGTCGGGCGTGCCGAGATTCACCAGCAGCACGCCCACCTTGTCGACCCTCACCACCGGGTGCTGCGGCGGCAAAGGACCGAGAGCCTTGGCGGCCTTCAGGTCGATTTTGGTGTTGAGGGTCATATCCGGTCTCCGATCTCGCTCTTGCCTATCCCAACCACAGCCGCCTTAGAATGCAGCGTGTAGCCGCAGGCGAGCTTAGGAACAAAAAGACCCGCCCGGAGCGTTCCGAGCGGGTCCTTGTCGGTCAGAGCTTATACGGCTCAGTTGGCCGCCGGGATCACCAGCGTTTCGCCGACCATCAGGTGCCGTGCGCGCGCCTCGGGATTGGCTTCGGAAATCAGGCGCCACTTCAGCGGATCGCCATATTTGGCCTCTGCCAGATCCCAGAAGGTGTCGCCGGCAACGATAGTGTGCGAGCTTTCGGCCGATGCAGCTGACGCGTCTGGGGTTGCCGGCGCAGGAGCCGAAGGCGCTGCCGGGGCCGCTGGTGTTGCCGGGGCTGCTGGTGTTGCCGGAGCCGGCGCAGACGGCGCGGGTGCGGGTGGTGCAGGCGTGGCAGGGGCGCCCTCGATCTTTGGCGGGGTGTTGGCGATGTCGCTGGAGCCGGCCGGAGGTGCCGGCATGGCTGGCGCAGGGGCTTCAGCTGCCGGCGCGGAAGGCGTGGCAGCGGGCGGGGTCGCAGGAGAGGCCGGCGCTGCCGGTGCCGCAGGTGGGGCCGGGGCGGCAGGTGCAGCGGGCGTTGCCGGTTGAGCAGGCGTTGCTGCGGGAGCGGGCTCGGCAGGCGTCGCCTGTGCGAGCTCGGTGATGCGGCCGTCGAGCTTGGGGGTGAAGGGACGGTTCTTGCCGAGATAGTCGGCGACCACCTGTTCCAGGCTCGGGCCATAGTCATAGGCGTTCTGCCCATTGGTTGCGAAGAGCTTGTAGCCGTCGCCGCCCTGGCGGACATAATTGTTGGTCGCGACCGTGTAGACCTTCGCCTCATCGATCGGCGCCCAGTTGCCGCCGTCCATCACTTCGACCGTTTTGATGCGGCCTTCATTCGGCTTCACCGATTTGTCGAAGGCATATTTCAGGCCGGCGACCTGCGGGAACTTGCCCTTGCCCTCCTCGATCTCGCTGACGCCGGCTTCCAGCGAAGCGACGATGTCCTTGCCGGAGAGCTGGAAGGTGGCGAGCGTGTTCTGGAACGGCAGGACCGTCAGCACCTCGCCCATGGTGACGACGCCCTGGTCGATGGAGGCGCGGATACCGCCGCCGTTCTGGAAGACGATGGTGACGCCCTGGTCCTTGACCCGATCGAGGATCGCGTCGGAGATCAGATTGCCCATCTCGCATTCCTTGGCGCGGCAGGTCTCGCGGCTCCCGTCGATCGTGGCGGTCGTCTCGGACACTTCCTTGTTTTTCAGTTCCTCGATGGGCGCGCCGAGTTCCTTGATCCGGGCGAGAACCGCTTCATCCGGCTTGATCGCCTTGTCGAGGAACAGCGGGTTGCCATTGGCTTCCTTGACGACGCCATTGTCGTCGAAGACGACCTTGAACTCGCCGAGATATTTCGAATAGGAGGCCGCCTGGGTGACGGGCACCTTATAGCCGTCCGGGTTGTCGACCATCGTCGGATAGGGACCCTCGGCCTTGGGGTCCGTGTTCGACAGGAGCGAGTGCGAGTGACCGCCGACCACTACGTCGACGCCGGGGATCTTGGCGATCAGCTCCTTGTCGCGGGGATAGCCGACATGGGTCAGCGCGATGATCTTGTTGACGCCTTCCGCCTTCAGCTTCTCGACTTCGGCGGTGATTGTCTTGATGTCGTCCTCAATGGCGATGTTCGGGCCGGGCGAGGCGACTTCAGGGGTGTCGTTGGTCACGGCGCCGACGATGCCGATCTTCTGCCCGCCGACCTCGATCACCATGGAGGGCTTGATGCGGTCGCCGACCTTGGACTGCGCGTTGGGGTGCACATTGGCGCTCAGCACCGGAAATTCGATCTTTTCCAGGAACGGCACCAGCGCCTCTTCGCCATCGTCGAACTCGTGGTTGCCCACGGTCATGGCATCGAATTTCATCTTGTTGAGGAATTCGGCTTCCACCGCGCCCTTGTAGGTGGTGTAGAACAGCGAGCCCTGGAAATTGTCGCCGCCGTTCAGCAAGAGCACGTTCTGGCCGTCGAGCGCCTTGCGCCGGTCGGTAATGGCGGTCACCAGCCGGGCTGCGCCGCCGATGCACTTGCCCTCCGTCTCGTCTTTTTCGGAACAGGTCGATTCGGTGGCGTTGTTGGATTCGATGCGGCTGTGCCAGTCGTTGATGTGAAGGATGTTCAGCGTGTAATCGGCAAAGGCGCTGCCCGCCGAAATGCCCATTGCCGACACGGAAAGCGCGGCAAGTGCTGCGAATTTTTTCATATGATGTCTCCCGAGTGATCTGGTGCGGGCCATGGAGCCGTTCGCCCGCAAAGACCGGTGCGTCCTAGGGCCATGTTCACACCCCCGTTTTTCGGATGCAAGGAGAATCCGAGCCTGTTTTGCCGACGCGGTTAATTCGCGTAGTCGCGCTCGTCGGCTATAACCTTGCCATCGTTCGGCAGGCTTCCTTTGCCGGCTATGACGATGTCGCCGCCCAGCTTGGTGATATCGCGCAGCGAGGCCGAAACGGCCTCCGGCACGATCTCGTTTGCCGGCTCGACATGCAGCGCCATAACGTCGCGCTCGCCGTCGCGCCGAACCACCAGCCGTGCCTTGGCGATTTCCGGATGCCGCTTGACGATCTCGGCAATCTGCTTGGGATCAATGAACATGCCTTTGACCTTTGTGCGCTGGTCGGCGCGGCCCATCCAACCCTTGATGCGCATGTTGGTGCGGCCACAGGGCGACTGGCCGGGCAGAACCGCCGAGAGGTCTCCGGTGCCGAGCCGGACAAGCGGGTAGGCCGGGTTCAGGCAGGTCACGACCAGTTCGCCGACCTCGCCTTCCGGCACGGGATCGCCGGTGCCGGGCCGGACGATCTCGACCAGCAGGTTCTCGCTGACGATCATGCCGGGCAGGGGGTTGCCGTCGTCATCGGCACTTTCATAGGCGATGACGCCGAACTCGGCCGTTGCGAAACATTGCAGCACCGCGATGCCGCGCGCGCGGTATTCCGCTCGCAGCGAGGGGAACAGCGCGCCGCCCGAAACCAGGCCCAGCGCGATCGAGGATACGTCCTTGCCTGTCTCTTCCGCGCGATCGAGGATGACTTTAAGGAAGTCGGGCGTGCCGCTATAGGCTTTGGGTTTGAGCACCGCCGCCGCGTCGACCTGCATGTCGGTGTTGCCGGTTCCGGCTGGAAAGACCGAACAACCTAGGGCACGCGCGCCTTCGTCCATGAAAAAGGCGCCCGGCGTCATGTGGTAGGAATAGGCGTTGTGGACCGTATCGCCTTGCCGGATGCCGGCTGCGTACATGGCGCGGGCGACGGCCTTAGCCTCCGTCTCGCCGCCCTGCGGTTCCCAGATCGGCCCCGGCGACAAGAAGATACGGTTGCCGGCCAGGGCGTCGGGATCGACGAAGCCGCCGAAGGGCGGCGTGCGGGCCTGGAAGTCCATCAGCTCCGGCTTGCGCAGCACCGGCAGTCTTGCGAGGTCCTCGCGACTGTGGATGCCAAGATTATGGCCGTAAAGCCATGAACGCAGGCCGGGGAGCTTTTCTGAAGCCGTATTCAGGAAAGGCGTAAGGCGCTCGAAAAATGCTTTTTCGCGCGCCTCGGGACTGCGTGTTTCGTCCGTATCGAAATGCTTCACCGACAACCTCCCCATCTTTGAGGAAGGTTATCGCAACAGCCCGCCGCCCGCGCAAGCGCGCAGGCAACAATGCGGTTAGACGCGCCGGGTCAGCGTAAACTGCTGGTTGGCCGACGAAGTGCAGTTGAGCTGATTGAGCGAAACCATCAGGCAGTTGAAGCCGATGGGCGCCTGACGGATCAGCGAGGTTCCGGTGATCTGGACCGCGTTGGCGCCCGTCATGGTGTAGCTGCCGTCGGACAGGGTCTGGCCGGTGTCGGTGGCCACCGTCTTGAACGAGCCTGCCGAGAAGGTCGAAAGACCGGTGCCCTTCGCGTCGATCCAGGTGCCTTCCACGCCACTTGGCGCAGGACGGCCGCCAGGACCTCCGGAGGGAGGCGAGCCGGCGGTGGTGCATGCGGCAAGAGCCGCCGCGAGCAAGGTCATGGACCCCGCCCGAATGATGGTGCGATTAATTTTCATATGCCGTCCTCTCCACATCCGCCTGCTTTCAATCGCTTGATTTGGCGATGAAAGCAAGGCGGTGCGTCGGATTTGTGTCCCAAAACAGGGCAGATCACCGCACCAGAATATTGCGGAACTGCCACGGATCGTCTTGGTCGAGGTCTTCCTCGAACAGGCCCGGCCGGCCTTCGAGCGGTGTCCAATCGGTGTAATAGCCGGCCATCGTCCCGAGATAGCGCGACTGCACTTCCAGGCAGCGGCGATAATCCATCTCGTCAGCCTCGACAATACCGGCTTCCGGATTTTCCAAGGCCCAGACCATGCCGGCCAGCACCGCCGACGTCACCTGCATGCCGGTCGCGTTCTGGTAAGGCGCCAGCTTGCGGGCTTCTTCGAGCGTCAGCTGCGAGCCGTACCAGTAGGCATTCTTGTCGTGACCGTAGAGCAGGACGCCAAGCTCGTCGCGCCCATCCACCAGCTCGTTTTCGTCGAGAACGTGAAGCAGCGGCTGCGGCTTGCCGGCTGCGCCAAACATCTCGTTCATCGACAGGATGGCGTCGTTGCACGGATGATAGGCGTAGTGACAGGTCGGTCGGTACTTGACCTTCCCTCCCTTCGACCGGACCGTGTAATAGTCCGAGATCGAAATTGCCTCGTTGTGGGTTACCAGAAGGCCGTATTGCGGTCCTGGCGTCGGGCACCATGTGCGCACACGCGTGTTGGCGCCGGGCTGCTCCAGGAAGATCGCCGCCTTGCAGCCTTCCTTTTGCTTCCGGGCGTTCTTCGGCATCCACTTCTCGTGCGTTCCCCAGCCAAGTTCGGCGGGCTGCAAGCCTTCCGAAATGAATCCCTCGACCGACCATGTATTCCAGAAAACGTTGAGCGGCTTAGGCTCCTTGGCCCGCTGTGTGTCGCGTTCGGCGATGTGGACGCCCTTGACGCCGGCCTTCTTCATCAGCTTGGCCCAGCCTTCGCGGTCGGACTGCGCCGGCTCCTCGAAGTCGAGTTCCAGATCGCGGGCGAGATTGAGAAGCGCCTGCTTGACGAACCAGGAGACCATTCCGGGGTTGGCGCCGCAGGTGGAGACGGCGGTCGTCCCGCCGGGATGCTTGCGGCGCTCCGCCAGCAGCGTCTCGCGCAGCGCATAGTTGGTGCGCTCGGCATTGTCCTTATCGTCGTCGAAGTAGAAACCGAGCCAGGGTTCGATCACCGTGTCGATGTAAAGCACGCCGAGCTTACGGCAGAGATGCATCAGGTCGACCGATCCGGTATCGACCGACAGGTTGACGCAGAAGCCCTGTCCCCCGCCTTTCGTCAGCAATGGCGTCAGCAAATCCTTGTAGTTCTCCTTCGTGACCGAGTCCTGGATAAAGGCGATACCGCGCTCATCCAGAATTTTCCGGTCCGTATCGCGGGGGTCGATGACCGTCATCCGCGATGTGTCGAACTTGAAATGGCGTTCAATGAGGGGGAGGGTTCCGCGACCGATCGAGCCGAAGCCGATCATCACGATTGGTCCTGTTATCTCACCGTAGACCGGCCATTTTGCTTTCGCCATTTACGGGGGCACTCCTTTTCTGTTGCTGTGCTTTTCCTATTGTTTGGCTAACCACAGAACTGTGTCACAATAAACCCCAAACCGCAGCTTTCGTCTGGGATGGTTACCTGCAACGAACCGCTGCTACCACAGTTGCATGACGGTTTCGGGTTTGTTTTGCGCCAGTTATCGCAAGGATACTGGAATCAGCCCGCGAAGCGAATTGCCGCAGAAAATATTGGGGCACCGTTCGAGGTCGGTGTGATGAATGATCTCCTCTACAGCCTTCCCGTTCGCCAGCAATTCTTCCCGTAAAACCCCGGCTAGCAGACCGCATTCAAGCGGCGGCGTGACCAGGATGCCGTCCTCGCGCTCGGCGAAGATGGTGGTGATCGTGCCCTCGCAGACCTCTCCAAGCTCGTTGAGGAGAATGACCTCATCGGCGTCTTCGCGGGAAAATTCGGCGCGGGCTGCATCATAGAGTTGGCGGCGCGTGGTTTTATGGCGAAGCAGCGCGTTCGTGGAATCGAGTTGCGTCCCGGCGATGCGGACGTTCCAGACGGTATCCGGAGACAGCGGCACAAACGGTTGTGCCACCAGATCGACGGTGCCTGTTGCTGAGAGTTCGAGCCGGACTCGCAGCGGACCGTTCGCCTTGACGCCGGCCAAGCGGTCTCTGATCTCGGCTTCAGGATAGGCAAAGCTAAGGGCTTCGGAGGACGCGGCCAGCCGGGCCAGGTGTCGTTCCAGCCTGACGAAGCCGCTCCCGGGTTCCCACCGAAACGTTTCGATCAGTCCGAAGCTGGAACCGTTCCCGTCGCGAACCGCGCTTTCAGAAGGCATTCGGCATATTCCTCCTCGGCGGTGGAATCGAACACCACCCCACCGCCGACATTGTAGACGGCCTCGCCGTTCTCGTGCAGCGTGATGGTGCGGATGGCGACGGAAAAGCGCATCGGGCCGGCCGGCGAAATCCAGCCGATGGCGCCGCAATAGGCGTCGCGAGGAGCGGCTTCCAACTGGCGCAGGATTTCCATGGCGCGGATTTTCGGCGCGCCGGTGATCGAACCGCAGGGGAACAGGGCCGCGAAGATGCGCTCGATCGTCAGGTCCGGCAGGAGTTTTGCACGCACGCGGCTGACCATGGTGTGCAGGGTCGGATAGGTCTCGATGCGGAACAGTTCGGGCACGTCCAGGCTGCCGACCTCGCTGATCAGCGAGATGTCGTTGCGCAGGAGATCGACGATCATCCGGTTCTCGGCCTGGTTCTTCTCGTCGTTGCGCAAGAAGCGTTTCTGCCGCTCGTCTTCGGCCTTGGTGCGGCCACGCGGCGCCGTCCCCTTCATCGGATGGGTTTCGATCCACCCTTCCGCGTCGATGTCGAAAAACAGCTCGGGAGAGCGTGACAGTACAGTGGGGCCGGTAAGCGATACAAGCGCGCCGTACTTCACCGGCTGACGCTCGACCAGCGCTTCGAACGCGCTCAGCGGCGTGCCCGACCATTGCGCATGGATCGGAAAGGTGAGGTTACCCTGGTAGCAGTCGCCTTGGCGCAGATGCTGGTGCAGGCGCGTGAATCGCTCGGCATAATCGCTTTCCGACCATGCCGCGCGTGCCTCGAAGATCGGCCCGTTGGTGGCAGGCGAAGGGGCGGGCAGGTTTCGTTCGGAAGGCCGGTCGAAAACACCCATGCAGACCAGCGGCGTGCGTCGGCCCTCCGGCAGGATCGGCCACAGCTTCGGCTCCAGCAGATAGCCGGCCTCGTAAGAAAAATAGCCCGCCAGCCATTTGCCGCCTCGGCGTGCCTTTTCCAACGCTTCCATGGCCGGGAAGAAGGCATCTGCAGTCTCCGCCACTATAATCTCGGCGGGGCTTTCGAACAGAAGATCATGTCCCGCCACATCGTCGCGAAACAGCACGAAAGGCGCGATCATCTTAATCGCTCCTGGCTAGTCGAGCGTTTCCAGCTCATCGATCAGCGAACCGATGACCGACAGGCCCTTCTGCCAGAAGGCGGGATCGGACGCATCGAGCCCGAACGGCTTGAGCAGTTCGGAGTGGTGCTTGGTGCCGCCGGCGCGCAGCAGGTCGAAATACTTGTCTTGGAAGCCGCGCTCGGCGTTCTGATAGACCGCGTAGAGCGAATTCACCAGGCAGTCGCCGAAGGCATAGGCATAGACGTAGAAAGGTGAGTGGATGAAGTGCGGGATGTAGGTCCAGAAGGTCTCGTAGCCTTCGCGCATCGTGATCGCGGGCCCGAGGCTTTCGCCCTGAACTTCGAGCCACAAGGCGCCGAGCCGATCGGAGGTCAATTCGCCGGCGCGGCGTTCGGTGTGGACCCGGCGCTCGAATTCGTAGAAAGCGATCTGGCGCACGACCGTGTTGATCATGTCCTCGACCTTCTGGGCCAGCATCGCCTTGCGCTCGCGCTTGTCGGTGGTGCGGTCGAGCAGCGAGCGGAACGTCAGCATCTCGCCGAATACCGAAGCGGTCTCCGCCAAGGTCAGCGGCGTCGACGCCATGAGCGCGCCCTGGCTCCCGGCCAGGACCTGATGGACGCCGTGGCCGAGTTCATGGGCGAGCGTCATCACGTCGCGCGGCTTGCCCATATAATTCAGCAGAACGTAAGGGTGCGCCGACGGAACGGTCGGGTGGGCGAAAGCGCCCGGCGCCTTGCCCGGGCGCACCGGAGCGTCGATCCACGAGCGGTCGAAGAAGGTGCGGGCGATCCTGGCCATGTCGGGCGAGAATTCGTTATACGCGTCGAGCACCGTGTTCTTGGCCTCTTCCCAGCCGATGATCGCCTGTGGCGTCTCCGGTAGCGGCGCGTTGCGGTCCCAGTGGTTCATCGTCTCCATGCCCAGCCACTTCGCCTTCATGGCGTAATAGCGGTGAGACAGGCGCGGATACGCCTCGCGCACGGCCGAAGATAGGGCGTCGACGACTTCGCGTTCGACACGGTTGGCGAGGTGGCGGGAATCGGCGATGTCGTCGAAGCCGCGCCAGCGGTCGGAGATTTCCTTGTCCTTGGCCAGCGTGTTGGTGATCAGCGTGAAGGTGCGCAGGTTTTTGCCGAAGGTCCTGGCCAGGGCTTCGGCGGCGAGACGGCGCATTTCGGGATCGGCGGACTGAAGCCGGTTCAGCGCCGGCTCAAGCGTCAGTTCCTCGCCCTGGATGTCGAAGCGTAACGCGGTCATCTGTTCGTCGAACAGCCGGTTCCAGGCGCCGCGGCCGGTGATCGACTTTTCGTGGAACAGCTGCTCGACCCGGTCTTCCAGCTGGAACGGCTTTTCCTTGCGCAGATCCATCACCCAGGGACGATAATGGTCGAACAGGGGATCGTTATCGAGGGCCGCCGCAATCAGCGTGTCATCAATCTGGTTGAGCTCGAGCGCGAAGAACAACAGATGCGCGCTGGCATCGGTCATTTTCTCCTGGATGTCGCCATAGAGCTTGGCGCGCTGCGGATCGGCGGTGTCTCCGGCATAGACCAGCCCCGCATAGGATACGATGCGGCCGATCAGTTCTTCGAGCATCTCGTAGGATTTGAGCGCTTCGCCGAGGCGTCCATCCTTGCCGCGTCCGGCCTCGACGAGCAGCGTGCCTTTCCAGCGGCTCTCGAAGGCCGTGGCGTCCTTATCCGCCTTCTCCATGTCGCGCTTGAGTTCCGGCCCGTCCATGGTCGGATAGAGGTCAGCGAGATTCCACTCTGGCAAATTGCCCAGAGCCGCGCCCTCCGTCGCCGCAAGGCCCGGTGCTCGGTTGCCGGTAGTCCGATGCATGCAAGTCCCTCTTTGCCGCGCCGCGTCGACGCAATCATAATTCTAGTATTTCGTTCACCGGGTTTCTTGAAAGCTTGTTTATAACCCTGTGCCAAGATGATCCACTAAAGTCTCACCCATCGGACGCGCATCATTCATTCATGACAGGTTCCATACTCATAGTCGATGACGATCCTGTGCAACGCCGCCTCATCGAAGCGGCGTTGGGCAAGTTCGGCCACAGTACCGTCGCGGTCGATAGCGGAGAGGCCGCCTTGGCCGTACTGGACGGTCCGCGCGGCCAGGAGGTCACCGCCCTGGTGCTCGATCTCGTCATGCCTGGCCTCAGCGGCATCGGCGTGCTCGAAGCCATGCGCGAACGGGCGATGTCCATCCCCGTCGTGGTGCAGACCGCGCAAGGCGGTATCGACACCGCCGTGCTGGCCATGCGGCACGGCGCATTCGATTTCGTGGTGAAGCCGACGTCTCCGGAACGGCTGAATGCCGCCCTGATCAAGGCCTTGAAGGTCGAGGAACTGGGCGGCAAGCTTCGCCGCGCCGCGCCGAAACGGGCGCCCACGCCCACCTTCCGCGACCTTGTGACCAACAGCGAGGCGATGGAGCGCGTCATTCAGCTTGGGCGGAAGGCCTCGGCGTCCAACATTCCGATCATCATCGAGGGCGAATCGGGCGTCGGCAAGGAACTTGTCGCCCGCGCCATCCAGGGCACCGGCGACCGCCGCTCGAAGCCCTTCGTGACGGTCAATTGCGGCGCGATCCCGGAAACTCTGGTCGAAAGCATCCTGTTCGGCCACGAGAAAGGCTCGTTCACGGGAGCCACCGAACGGCACATCGGCAAATTCGTCGAGGCGCATGGCGGCACCTTGTTCCTCGATGAGATCGGCGACCTCCCGCTGGACGTGCAGGTCAAGCTGCTTCGGGCGGTGCAGATGGGCGAGGTCGATCCGGTGGGCGGGCGCTCTGCCGTCAAGGTCGACATCCGGCTGATTTCGGCGACGCATCGCAATCTGCTGGAATTGGTCAAGAACGGAAAGTTCAGGGAGGATTTGTTCTACCGGCTGAACGTGTTTCCGATCTTCGTGCCGCCCTTGCGCGAGCGCCGTGAAGACATTCCGCTGCTTGCGCGGCATTTCCTCGTCCGTTTTGCCGAATCCACGCCGCATGGCCGCGTCCCTGACATTTCCGACGAGGCGATGCACCTGCTCGAGGCCTATGACTGGCCGGGCAACATCCGCCAGCTCGAAAATGCCATGTTCCGCGCTTCGGTGTTGAGCGATGGCGACATGCTGGGAGAGGACGAGTTTCCCCAGATCCGTGCCCAGGTTCACGGCGTCGCGGATGAGGGCGGGCGCGGGGTCGTGGGAGTCGGGCCGGTCGCCAGTGTTGGCGCCTCCCATCCAAAAATCCCGCCGCAAATACCGAGCGGCGCCGTGAGGGTGCTCGATGAACGCGGCAATATGCGCTCGCTCGCCGATGTCGAACTTGAGATGATCAAAATGGCTATCGAGCACTACAACGGGCAGATGAGCGAAGTCGCCCGCCGCCTGGGCATCGGTCGCTCGACGCTCTACCGCAAGCTCAAAGAATATGGCATCGAGCCTGAAGTTGACCGCATGTAAGGCAAAGCGAAAAAAGTTTGCCTTCCGGCGTCGCGGATGTCCGAGCCTATTTGCTCAAATAAACCATTGGTTTACCATGAATGAGCGCGCATCTTTTTTGTGTGCGTATTGCCACGCTCTCACCGCATTTGCTCTTCAATAAGCAGTGATTAACCATTAGGATCGATAGTCGGACACGAATCCACACGCTGTCCGGGCTTCAAATCCGGGGACAACTGGCAGCCTAAACAGGGCCTTTTGATTTGAATAGAATCGAAGACGACAAGCGCAGGCCGCATGCAACTCCAAGCCGTTGGGCCAAGTGGCTCACGGGCGCCATGCTCGCCTGTGGTTTCATCGCAGCTTCTCCTACTGGCGCAGCCGCGGAAACGCGTACGCTGAAGGTGCACTTCATCCATACCGGCGAGAAGGCGGAGATCACCTTCAAGCGCAACGGTCGTTACGACGCCGATGGCTTGAAGAAGCTCAATCAGTTCCTGCGTGACTGGCGTCGCAACGAGCCGACCAAGATGGACCCGCGTCTGTTCGATCTGGTGTGGGAAAATTATCGCGCTTCGGGTGCATCCGGCTACATCAACGTTGTTTCCGCCTATCGCTCGCCTGCCACCAATTCCATGCTGCGCAGCCGCAGCAAGGGCGTGGCCGAGAAAAGCCAGCACATGCTCGGCAAGGCGATGGACTTCTACATTCCCGGCGTAAAGCTCAAGACGCTGCGCGACAACGCGCTGAAACTTCAGGGCGGCGGCGTCGGATATTATCCGAGCTCAGGATCGCCCTTCATCCACATGGATGTCGGCAATGTCCGCCATTGGCCGGGCATCAGCCGCAGGGAACTGGTTTCGATTTTCCCGAACGGCAAGACGCTTCACGTGCCCAGCGACGGCAAGCCATTGCCTGGCTATGAGCAGGCGCTTGCATCCTATAAATCCCGCAAGGCCAGCGGCTCGCTAAGCGTCGCTTCGGCCAGCGCGCCGAAACGCTCGGGTGGCCTGTTGGCCGCGCTATTCGGCGGCGGTGCCGACGAGGACGAGGATACCGGCGAATCCCAGGTCGCTGTGGCGGCTCCCCGCCCCAAGGCGCCGACCAAGCCGGCTGCGGCCCCAGTGCGTGCGCCTGTCGCCGTTGCTTCCGCTGCCGCTCCGGCCCCGAAAGCGTCGCTGCCAGGCATCCAGGTCATTGCGCCTGAATACGCACGACGTGCCGAGCTTCCGCAAATTGCCGAACAGGCTCCGGTCGAGACGCCTGAGACCATTATCGCGGCACTTCCCATGCGCAGCGTGCCGATCCCGGCCTTCGCGCCCCGTCCGCAGGCGGATGTCGCGCCGGCCCAGCAGCAGCTCGCCGCCGTCATAGCGGAGGCGCCGACGCCCGCCGTCGTACCTGCCGCGCCGCAGAGCATTCCGTTCGGTGCAGCTTCCGGCGATCCAGCGCCGGAACTGGCTCCGACAACGGCTGAAACCACCATCGCCGAAGCCAATGTTCCGCTTCCCACCTGGCGTCCCGCCTATACACCGGCAGCCCCGGCTACCGTTGCCGAAGCTGCGGCGCAGCCGGACACCTTGATGGCCTTGGCTTCGGCCGAGGCTCCGAAAGCACCGACGGTCGCAGCACCTGTCCCGGCAGCGCGTCCGCAGGATATGGCGGTTCAGGCCGCGATGGCTGCAAAGCAGGCGCCGACACCTGCTCCTCAGGCAGCGCCGCGTGGCGAAGAACTGACCGTGGCTGCGTTGGTGGCCCAGCAACCGCCAATGGCTGTCAACGCACCGAAAGCCGTCGTACCCACCGCGGCCAAAGCCGTTGCGACAGCCGCGCCTAAACCGACTGTCGCTGCCCCTGCCGAAAGCGTCGATCCCGTCGCGTCGGCCGGTGCCAAGACCACACGCAAGGCCGCACGTCCCGCCGCGCAGGATACGAAGCCGGACCGCAAGGCGGTCGTCGTCGCAGCCGAGCCGAAAGGCGCACGCTGGGCTCTGAGCAGCAACCAGGCGGTGACGACGGTGACGGATGCAACCACTGCACCGCGCTTCGCCTACAACATCGTTCGCACCGCGCCGCAGGAAGTCTACACCTCCGGCTTCCAGACCAGCGAGCAGCAGGCCGAGGCCAACCGCTTCTCCGGCAGCGCCGTGAAGTTCCTCTCGGTGGCGCGCTTCAAAGCAAACTGAACGGTCTACGGATAGAATACAAAAACCGGCGGGGACTTGATGTCCCGCCGGTTTCTTTTTGTTTGTAG
Source organism: Tianweitania sp. UT-5YL-CI-8 (assembly GCF_030010215.1). Classification (GTDB taxonomy): domain Bacteria; phylum Pseudomonadota; class Alphaproteobacteria; order Rhizobiales; family Rhizobiaceae; genus Oryzicola. The sequence goes on along the minus strand of NZ_JASCRR010000006.1, from coordinate 239,111 downwards.
AGCTGCTTGGAGCGCCGTGCGTTCATTCGGACGCACAAAGGACGCTCTAACTTATTGAATCCAAGCATCATGCTTTCCGAAATCGATTCCGATTTTCGGGCCGATGCTGTAGCGGTCAGACCTTGCGCAAGCCGCTGGCTTCGCGCGCAAGGGCTTCGATGGCGTCCCAGTCTCCGGCTTTGACCAGATCGTCCGGTGCGACCCATGATCCGCCGACGCAGATCACGTTGGGAAGGCTGAGATAGTCCTTGGCGTTCTTTGCGCTGACGCCGCCGGTTGGGCAGAATTTGACGTCCTGGATCGGCGAGGAAAGCGCCTTGAGAAAAGCCACGCCGCCGGCTTGTTCGGCGGGGAAGAATTTCAGGAAGTCCAGACCGGCGTCGCGCGCGGCCATGATCTCGCCTGGCGTGATCGCGCCGGGCAGTAGCGGCACTTCGCTTGCGGCTGCCGCGCTCAGCAGGTTCTGGGTGACACCGGGGCTGACAATGAATTTCGATCCGGCAGCCACTGCCTCCTCGAATTGACGCGGTTCTAGAATGGTGCCCGCGCCGACGATGGCTTCTTCCACCTCTCCGGCTGCACGGCGGATTGCTTCCAGCGCTTCGGGCGTGCGCAGCGTGATCTCGATGGCTCTCAGCCCGCCCTTGGCTAGTGCGCGCGCCAGCGGAACGGCGTCGGCGGCGCGGTCGATTTTCAGCACCGGGATGACGGGCTGGCCGTCGAGAAGGGAAAGCAGTCGTTCGGTCTTGCTTGTCATGGCGTTTCCGGGTCTATTTGTGTCAACACTATCTAACCGATTTAACAGAGGCTCCCCTCCAAGTCCACGCTCGCGGCCCATCATGCGCGGGCTGTGAACACGTGGCGCAGCCAGGAGAACAGGGTTCTCGTTTCGCGCGGCGAGGTAGCCTTCCGCATGGGGACAGGCTGCTTTTCAGGAGCCGGAGAGGCCGGGGCTTTGAGCGCGCTGTAGTTCTTATAGGCGGCAGCCATCTTGGTGTGATAGCCGTTCGCCTTGTATCCCGGCCCGTTGTAGCCGCGCGCAAAGGCCTCCCAATCATGTCTGCGCAGTGCTGCGTCCAGACCGTTTTTTTTCATGAAACGGATCATCAGCCGCGCCTGTCCGGCCGCGCCGCTGCGTGCTTCCGCCACGAACGCGTCGATGGTGCCGTAGCCAAGCCATGACCAATGCGCACCCATGACTTGCCCAAGCCCCCATGAGGTGGATTCGTATGCAGCCTTGCGGTCGATGGCTGCGGCAGCGTGCAACAGGCGCCAGCGCGCCGCCTGCGTGCGCGGGTTGGCGACGCCGCCGGCCCTGGGGGAAGATAGCCCCGCCCTGCGCGCTTTTTCCCGGTTGGCGTCCGAAAGCCGCCTGTCGAAATAATGACCTTCGAAGCGGATCAGCGGTTCGTTGCGGCCGTCGACGATGGCAAACAGCCTGCCGGCGCTTTCCACCGCGATCACGGCCAGCAGCGCTGCCGCCTCCAGCCCGTTGTCCTTGGCTATCTGGCTCAGTTCCCGGATCAGTTCCTGCGTAAACATGCGTGTTGCTCCCGTTGCGTGAACAGGATTTTCGCACCGAACCGGAAGCTGTTGATGAAACTTCTTGGCCGGGATGTTCAATGCCCGCCCGGATATCGCGCCAAGCCGTTGGATTTGCTCATCCAATTTGCGTCCCTTGAAACTGTCTTCGCGAGGGGTTAGGGCGTTGCCGCATGAATCCACCAACACCGACCTTCCGCGTTGCCGCGCTTTACAAGTTCTGTCGTCTCGATCGCTTCGAGGCGCTGAAGACGCCGCTTGCAGAAGTGTGCTGTTCGCGCGGCATCAAGGGTACGCTGCTTCTGGCGCGCGAAGGCATCAACGGCACGGTTGCGGGCAGCGAGACGGCCATCGCCGAGCTGATCGATTTCCTTCAAGCCCAGCCCGAGTTCCCGGGTCTGGAACTGAAGTTCAGTTCCGCCGAGGAAATGCCGTTTCACCGGATGAAGGTGCGGTTGAAGCGGGAGATCGTCACCATGGGGGTCGAAGGTCTCGATCCGCTCGAAGGCAAAGGCGCCTATGTCGATGCGGGCGACTGGAACGCTTTGATCGCCGATCCCGAAACCGTCGTCATCGACACCCGCAACGACTACGAGGTGTCCATCGGTACCTTCCGCAACGCGCTCGATCCGCAGACGAAAAGTTTTCGCGATTTTCCCGCCTGGGTCGAACAGCACCGCGACGAGCTCGAAGGCCGCAAGGTGGCGATGTTCTGCACCGGCGGCATCCGCTGCGAAAAGGCAACGGCCTATGTGCGGTCGCTCGGCATCGACGACGTCTTCCACCTCAAGGGCGGTATTCTGAAATATCTCGAGGAAGTGCCGGCTGAGGACAGCCTTTGGCAGGGCGAATGCTTCGTCTTCGATGAGCGCGTTTCGGTCTCACACGGTCTTGTCGAGGGCGAGGCGGAACTGTGCCGCGCCTGCCGCCATCCGCTGGTTCCGGCGGAAAAGCTATCGCCGAAATTCGAGGCCGGCATATCATGTCCGCATTGCTTCGATGCCCGGACCGACGAGGACCGTGCCCGTTATGCCGAACGCCAGCGTCAGGTCGAACTCGCCGAAGCGCGCGGTACCAAGCCTCACATCGGCACCTGAACTCATCTGCCCGACATCATTGTATTGTCACCTTCAGCGCCCTACCTCACCAGGACACTAACCTTCTAGGCTGGAGACGCTGATGTTCGACCCCAAGAAACTGCTTGACGATCTGCTTGGCTCACAGGTTCCTGGAACCCAGGGTACGGTTCGCGACAAGGCAAGCGGCGCGGTGAAGATGGCCAAGGACAATCCTCTGGCGGCAGGTGCTCTCGCAGCCGTTCTGCTTGGCACCGGCACCGGCCGGAAGATGACGGGAACCGCCGTCAAGATGGGCGGTCTCGCTGCGATTGCCGGTCTCGCCTATAAGGCCTACCAGAATTATCAGGCGGGCAAGTCCCCACAGGACATCAATGCGCCCGAGCAGGTCGCCAGGGAGCCGGAGTTGCTGCCGCCGCCTTCCGATAACGGCTTCCATCCGCAGCAGGCGCCGCAGGGCGAGGCCGAATTCTCGCTGACCATCGTGCGCGCGATGATCGCCGCGGCCAAGGCCGATGGGCATATCGACGATGAGGAACGCCAGAAGATCGCCGAACGTCTCGGCTTGCTGGGCATGGGCTCAGAAGCCGAGCAGTTCCTGATCAAGGAGCTTGAAGCTCCGGTCGACGTTGACGCGCTGGTGGCAGCGGCCAAGACGGAGGAACAGAAGATCGAACTCTATACTGCCTCCCGGCTTGCGATTGACAGCGACACCCGCGCCGAGCGTGGATATCTCGATCTGCTCGCGGGCCGGTTGCAACTGCCCGACGCGCTGGTCGACCACGTCGACGCCACGGTCTCAACGGCAAAGGCAGCAGTTCCTGCCAATTCGCCTTGGTGAACGGAAAACCGATCCGGTTGCGTGTTAGGATTTCATTAACCTAACGGGCGCATCATTTTCTTAATCGGATCGGCTCCCCTCCCAAGCAGGTTCGACATTGGGCGGTCGCAAATGACCGCCCATTTTGCGTGACCGGCTGGTCAAAGCCTGCCGCCACCTTGTAAGGGTGGCAAAAGCGCGGAGTTCGTATTTTGACCACAGCCAAGACAGCCATCGTTACCGGGGCAGGCAGCGGTATCGGCAAGGCCGTCGCCATTGCCTTGCTGCATGCCGGCTGGAACACGGTGTTCTGTGGACGCAGAAAGCACGTGCTGGACATGGCGGTCGCCGATGCAGGACCTGCGAAAGCCAAGGCGGTCGCGATTTCCTGCGATGTCGGCAACGCCGAACAGGTCGAGGCGATGTTCGCCGAGGTGACCGAGATGTTCGGCCGCGTGGACCTGCTCTTCAACAATGCGGGCAGAGGCTACAAGACCGCCCTCATCGACGAAATCCCCGTCGATATCTGGGACGATGTGCTGGCTGCCAATCTGACCGGTTCCTTCCTCTGCGCTCGAGCCGCTTTCGGCGCCATGCGCCGGCAACAGCCTATGGGCGGGCGGATCATCAACAATGGCTCCATTTCCGCGCATGCACCGCGTCCCGGTTCGGTGCCCTACACCACGACAAAGCATGCCATTACAGGCCTCACCAAGTCATTGGCGCTGGACGGACGGCAGTTCGACATCGCCTGCGGCCAGATCGATATCGGCAATGCGATGACGGAACTGGCCTCGAAGATGGCCACCGGCGTTCCCCAGGCCAATGGCAGCATCGCGGTCGAACCGCTGATCGATGTCGAGCGGGTCGCCGAGGCAGTTGTCTACATGGCGGGCCTGCCGCTCGACACCAACGTCCTGTTCATGAACGTCATGGCGACGAAAATGCCTTTCGTCGGCCGGGGTTGATCAGCCGTCAGGCTCCCTGTTTCTCAAGAAAGATTTCGATCCTTTCCAGCGCGCGCAGGATGTTCTCTTCGGAGTTTGCGTAGGAGAGGCGGATATAGCCTTCGCCGAGGATACCGAAGTCGGGACCGCCGATCAGCGCCACGCCAGCCTCGTCCAGCAGGGCTGACGCCAGTTTCTTGGCTTTCCAGCCGGTCCCGGCAATGTTCGGGAAGGCGTAGAAGGCGCCCTTTGGGGTGATGCAGGAGACGCCAGGCAGGGTGTTCAGCCCCTCGACCACCAGCTTCCGGCGCCTGTCGAAGGCCTTCATCATACCCTCGACCTCGCCCTGCGTGCCGTCGATCGCGGCGATGCCGGCGAACTGGCTCGGCGCGTTGACGCAGGACCAGCAATTGACCGCGAGCTTGCGCACCTTGTCGCCGAGATTGCCGGTTTCGGCCTTGTTCGGCCAGATCGACCAGCCCATGCGCCAGCCGGTCATGGCCCAGGTCTTCGACCAGCCGTTAAGGACGATCAGCCGGTCGCGGATTTCGGGAAACTGCAGCAGCGAACAGTGCCGTTCGCCGTCATAGGTCATGACGTCGTAGATCTCATCCGACAAAACAGCGACATGCGGATGTGCCTCCAGCCCCTTCCCCAGCTTTTCGATCTCGGCGCGCGGCGTCACCCCGCCGGTTGGGTTGGCTGGCGAGTTGAGGATCAAGAGCCGGGTCTGCGGCGTGATCAGCGACAACGTTTCCTCGGCCGAAAAGGCAAAGCCGTTTTCCTCGCGCATCGGCACCGGGACGGGACTTGCACCTGTATATTCGATCATCGAGCGATAGATGGGAAAGCCGGGGTCCGGGTAAAGGATATCGGCGCCAGGTTCGCCGAACATCAGGATGGCCGCGAACATGGTCGGCTTGCCGCCGGGCATGATCATCACATCGTCGGGCGAGACTTCGATGCCGGTGGTCGTCAGCGTGCGGCGGACCACCGCCTCGCGGGTGGCCAGAAGACCGTTGGCGGGGGTATAGCCATGATGGCCGTCGCGCAGCGCCTTGATGGCGGCTTCGACGATATGGTTCGGGGTTTTGAAATCCGGCTGCCCGATGCCCAGATTGATGATGTCGCGGCCTTGCTGGGCAAGTGCTGTGGCGCGCGCCAGCACGGCAAAGGCATTTTCCTCGCCGAGACGATTAAAGGCGGCGATGGTGTGGAGCATCGGTCGGTTCTCCCTGGTTCTGTTTCCTCGACGCGGTTTGTGGACGGTGCTAGCGGCTTAAGTCAATGGAATGGAGCCCTGGCATGACGGAGAATCTCGCGAATTGGACGCCGCGTCCACGCCCGGCCCGCACAGTGCTGGAAGGCCGCTATGTCAGGCTCGAACCGCTGGATGCGGCGCTGCATGGCGACGGGCTTTATGCCGTTGCCACTGCCCAGGATGCCGACAGCCGCTTCCGCTGGCTGTTCGAAACGCCGCCGGAAAGCCGCGAGGCGTTCCAGCCTTGGCTGGACAAGGTGGCAGCCAGTGAAGACCCGCTGTTTTTTGTCGTCATCGACAAGGCGAGCGGCACGATTGCCGGTCGCCAGACGCTGATGCGGATCGACGCAACCTATGGCGTCATCGAAATCGGCAACATTCTTTGGGGCAGCATCGTTGCGCGAAAGCCGGCGGCCACGGAGGCGCAGTTCCTGTTTGCGCGCTATGTCTTCGACGATCTCGGCTACCGCCGCTACGAATGGAAGTGTAACAACCGCAACGAGCCCTCGAAGCGGGCAGCGGAACGCTTCGGCTTCAGCTTCGAGGGCGTTTTCCGCCAGCATCTGATCGTGAAGGGTGAAAACCGCGACACGGCGTGGTATTCGATCATCGACAAGGAATGGCCGGCGCTGAAACAAGCCTATGAGGCTTGGCTCGATCCGGCGAATTTCGACGATGAGGGTCGCCAGAAGCGGCGCCTCGAGGATTTCCGCGCAGAGTTCGGTGGCTGAACCTTCGCGGGCGAAAGGACAATGCAGTGACGCTTTTCAAACCGGTGACGCCATAATGGACCGCGATACGCGACGCGCTGCCGTGGCAGCGGCCTGGTTCCTCATCATTTTCGGTGTTCTGGCGTACTATCTGCCCAGCATCATGCTGGCGGTAGGCAATGTCTCCACCATCGCGGCCGGCGGCGTCGCCGTGCTGTTCGTCATCGCCTTCTTCGGTGTCTTCTGGCTGCGCGGCCGCAGCCAACGTGCCAAGAACGGTCGCTGAGGCCATGCTGAGACTGCGGGGTCGTCACCGCCGATCCGCTGTTTTGTTGGCCTCGCCCCGTTCTCGCTTGCCGACGGCAATGACCACGACAAGAATTTCTCGGTCTCGAACTTCATAAACAAGGCGATAGCCTGGGCCTCTCAGCTTGATTTTGTAACGGTTGTTGCTGCCGGACAGCTTGGCTGACGGCACGTGCGGATTCTCGCAGCGCTCGGCGAGCTTCTTCTTGAACTGTTCGCGGGTGTTGCGGTCGAGCTTTCGCCATTCCTTCAGGGCTGCGTCGAGAAAGCCAAGCTCATAGGTCATCCAGGGAGACCTTCAGAACAGGCTCGCCTGCTCTCGAATCCGCGATGGCGTTGAGTTCGATATCTTCCAGCCGTTCCAGCATTGCTTCATAGGTCCGAGCGGGAACGCAATAAAAGGCCGGCTCGTTGCGATTGAGGATTGCCACAGCGGCGCCCTCGCCAGCCGCCACCGTTCCCATCGGATTCTTCTTCAGTTCGGAAACGCTGGCTGTCATCTCCGCCAAAACGATATGGGCCATAAGACCACTCCCGAGCATCAACAATGGTTCTCTGAATAGCACGTTTAACTGGTCATTTCCAGATGCGGGCGGCTGAGTATAAGATGAGCCTTTACGCCTGCAGGCTTGCTGCCAGCAGGGTCAGGCCCAGCAACATCACCAGAGCGGCTCCGCCGATTTCGATGGCGGCGTGAATGCGGTTGCCGGCGCGGCCGTCGCCGGCGAAGGCCACCGCCCAATTCTTGGCGGTGACCGCCATGATCGCCAGGATAGAAACGGTGATCGCCGTGCCGATCGACATGGCGAGGACGGAGAGAAAGCCGCCCAGCCAAAGGCCGTTTAGGAACGAGAAACTCAGCACGATCAGCGCCCCGCTGCAGGGTCGAAGCCCTACCGCGACGATTGCCGACCACGCCGATTTCCAGTCGAACTGCTCGCCGGACAGGAGAGCGGGGTCTGGTGCATGGGAATGGCCGCAACTGGCGCAGACAAAGGTGCTGCCGCTTTTTCCCTGCGGTTCTTCAAACAGAAGGCCGTGATTGCAGGACGCCGTGTGGACATGGGCTGCGGAGAGGCTGTAGGCGGGCGCGCCGCCGAACAGGCCCTTGAGGCGCGGCGCGGCCTTGCTCCAGAGCAGCCAAGCGCCAAAGGCGGCGATCAGCGCATAGCTCACCGTCTCAAGGAACCATGTGGCGTTGGTCATCGAGACCGATGTGCCGCGCAAGGCGAGGTAGGCGACCGCCATCAGAACGATTGCGACCAGACCTTGGAGCAGCGCGGAAATGAAAGACAGCAGGATGCCCCGCCGAAGGGCGACCTCATTGGCGAGCATGTAGGAGGAGATCACCGCTTTGCCGTGGCCGGGGCCTGCGGCGTGAAACACGCCATAGGTGAAAGACAGGCCGACCAGAAGCCACAGCTTGCCGCTGTCGTCTCGCATCGCCTTCAAGGCGCCGGTGAGTTCGCGGTAGAACTGTTGCTGCTGGACATTGATCCAGTTCAGCCAGCCGGCGAAAAACCCGGTCGAGGGTACGGTCGCCTCATTGGTGCCGATACCGAGCGAGCTCTGCGCATGCGCATGGCCGAGAAAATGCGTCAGCACGTAGCTGATGGCGATCAGGGCGAAGATCGCCCGGATTGTCGTCTTCTTGGTGTTCACCGTATCAGCCCTCGGCCTTGCAGGTCACTTCCAGCCTGGTGGCGAATATCTTGCTCATGTCGGTTCCGGCGGGATCGTTGAAAAACGCGTCGGTCAGTGAGCTCTGGTTCTGGGCGATGGCCTCGTCGGGATCGGGACGCACCACCGCCTGACTGCACGCTGCAGGAAGGCCGTCCACCTTCATGGTTTCGTCTTCGAGGAATTCGATGGCCGTGTAGAAGGTCGGGTCGTAGACGCCGAATGTCACTTTGCCGGTTAGCGCCAGCGGTTCCTTCGGTTCGGACTCGAACAGGATGATGAGCTGATCCTTTTCATAGTTGGCCATGAGTTGCGCCGGCGGCTTCATGGCCACGTCCTTGCCGTCCTGGGTCACGATCTGGAAATAGTTGAACTCGCCGATGGAATCGAAAACCGTCTGGGAGACTTCCTGAAGCTCGGTGTCGTCCAGCTTGAGGTCGCTGTTCTTGTCGAACTCCATCAGCACGGTGCTGGAAAACAGGTCATCGAATCGCCAGAGGTGACGCAGTGATTTCACGGTTTTTCCATCGGCATTGAGCACGATGTCGAGCCGGCCTTCGGCGAAGACATGCGGATGCACCTGAGCCGGCACGGTGGAAAGCAGCAATGCCGTGGCCGTTGAAGCCAGGAAGGTCGTGCGGGCGCGAAGGATCATGGGCAGGGACGGTCCGGGCAAATCGATCATTGCCGACAATTACCAGAAACCGGGCAGAAATGGGACCGCCCGCGAAACGTCCGTTCACTCCTTGTCCTTGAACCACTGGACGAGATAGTCGACGAAGACGCGCACCTTGGCCGGAAGATAGCGGCGATGCGGGTAGACAGCGAAGATGCCGCCGCCGCTGAGCGTGCGGTCTTCCAAAAGACTGACCAGCCTGCCGGCCTCCAAATCGGGACCGGCGATGAAGTCGGGCAAGACGGTAAAGCCGAGGCCCGCGACCGCACCATTGCGCGCGGCGATGGGGCTGTTGACCTCAAGCGGCCCCGACACCGAAACGCTCATTGGCTCGCCATCGTCGCCCTTGAACGGCCAGTTGGATAGCCAGCGGCCGTTGGTGTCGATGATGCAGGGCTTGTTGCCCAGATCCTGCGGCCGCTTCGGTCTGCCGTATTTCTCGATCAGATCCGGCGAGCCGCAGAGCTTGATGGAAAAGGGCGAAAGCCGGCGTGCAATCAATGATGAGTTGTCGAGCCGGGAAATGCGGATCGCCATGTCGAAGCCCTCTTCGACGAGATCGACGAAGCGGTCGTCCAGATGGATTTCCAGCACGATGTCCGGATAGGCCTTGGCGAAGTCGATCAGCGACTGGCCGATCGGCGCATCCGCGAAGGTGCGGGGGGCGGAGAGCTTGATGCGCCCACGCACGTCGCCTGCGGAGTCGCGCACGGTGTCGGCGAGGCTATCGATTTCGCGCACAATCTCGGTTGCGCGGCGATAATAGGTGTGGCCCGCCTCGGTCAGCGAGAACTGTCGGGTGGTGCGGTTGAGCAGCAGCGCGCCGAGGTCGTCCTCCAACTCGCGGACATATTTCGACAGCAGTGCCTTGGAGCGGCCGATCTTGCGGGCGGCGGCGGAAAAACCTTCCGCCTCGACCACGTCGATGAATGCGCGCATGCGGGTGAGAGTGTCCATCCCGGTTACTCCTTGGCCGCGATGCTGAGAATGCGTCTTCCGAGGTCGATCAGCGCAAGGTCGCTTCCGTTCGGTCCGAGCAGCGAGATGCCGAAAGGCGCGCCATGGACGGTGCCGAGCGGCAGCGTGATCTGCGGGAAGCCGGACAAACCGGAGAGACACAGCATGCGCAGCGCCCGCTCGCGATAGGCCTGAAGCTCGTCCTGGGGCAGGCCGATCAATGGTGCCGCACTCGGCACAGTCGGCATAACAATCACGCCGTCCGATCCGAGCAGGGCTGCGAGTTCCTCGCGGAACGCCGCGCGCAGGGCCTGTTCCGTATCGTAGTCATCGCGGGAAACCGTGGCCCCAAACTGGAAGCGGTCGCCGACGCCGGGACCGAGAGTCCGGTTCCCTGCGGAAATCCAGTCGCCATGCTCGGCCCAGGCCTCGAATGCCTGGATCTTGCGAAACGCCCAATAGAGTTGATCCGGTTCGGCGCTGAATGCTTTGGCCGGCTCCGCTTTTCCAAGCACCGAAGCGACGATGCCAGCCATACGCTGATATTCGGTGCGTTCGGCGTCTCCAGGCAGCAGGTCGTCGATCCACCCAATGGTGAAACTGCGCGTCAGAGCCGGACCCTTGTCAGGGGCAAGAAGAAGCGTTGCTACCTTCTCATAAACGTCGATGTCGCGGGCGAACCAGCCGAACGTGTCGAGACTGGGCGCCAGTTTCATGGCGCCCTCCAGCGAAATGCGCCCCTGCGTGGTGCGCAATCCGATCAGGCCGCAAAAGCTCGCCGGCGCGCGGATCGAGCCGCCCGTGTCGGAGCCGATGGCGATATCGGCCAGTCCGCCGGCCACGGCGGCCGCCGAACCCGAGGACGATCCGCCGGTGACGCGTTCAGGTGCCTTTGGATTGATCGGGAAGGGGTAGTGCGCGTTTTGGCCCATCAGCGAGAAGGCGAGTTCGTCGGTCTGGGTCTTGCCGACGAATCGCGCGCCCGCGTCGAGGATGGCCTGGACCGCCGGAGCGGTCCGTTCTTCGGGATTTGCCTCTGCCAGCCGGTCGAGATTGCCGCAACCGGTCCGCATGCCCGCAACGGCATAGATGTCCTTCACGGCGAGGCGAAGTCCCGACAAAAGCCCGTCTTTCTCAGCAAAAACAGTGGTTTGGTCGGTCTGGACGAAAGCGTTGAGAGGATCGGTCTCGGAAGTCATTGTTCGCCCCTGATGCACAATTCGCACACCGTCGTTCACCGTTCGATTTTTTTCAAGCGAAGCCGAGTTTTTATTTGATTGTGACAGGCGACGCGCCTATATCCGCCCTGCCCAAAGTCGCACGTGCCTGTGGGTGTCCGCCGATCCCTCGAATGGCGAGGAAATCGGTAAGGTAACTCGAGCTAACCCCTCCAGTCGGTTCAGTGGCCAACCACAGACCCGAGGACACCTTGAAGCAACGACGGTGCGGGCCTTTCTGGTTCTCTTCCGGTTGTCCAAATGCCGGGGTTACTAAAGAGGCACACCTTCATTGCCGGCAGTGCGGAACGGGTCTCCCATTTCCAAGCCAAGGCAGACAAAGCGGATTTTCAGCCGGGCAGGCTGAGAGTTCATCGCCGCGCAGAGCGCGTCCATGGATCCGGGGTCTCCACCGGCTGGTTTCATGGATATGCGGTTGCGCCTTTGTCCACAGCGTGTTCGCGAGGCTGACCGCCCGCTGACCGCAGCCTTTTATGCACGCTAAAAAAGCGTGAATGGAGAGACTTATGGCCACTCAGCGCGTCCTCGACTTCCTCGCCACCCGTCGTCCGAACGGTCCGTGCCTCGTGCTCGACCTCGATGTGGTCGCCGACAATTTTCGCGCCTTCGAGAAGGCGCTTCCGCAGTCGCGCATCTACTATGCCGTAAAGGCGAACCCCGCGCCGGAAATCCTGCGTCTGCTCGCTTCGATGGGCTCGTCCTTCGACACCGCTTCGGTTGCCGAGATCGAAATGGCGCTCGACGCCGGCGCCACCGCCGACCGCATCTCCTTCGGCAACACCATCAAGAAGGAGCGTGACATCGCCCGCGCCCATGAGCTCGGCATCGCCCTGTTCGCCGTCGATTCGGTCGAAGAAGTCGACAAGATCGCCCGTGCAGCGCCCGGCGCCCGCGTGTTCTGTCGCGTGCTGACCGATGGCGAAGGCGCGGAATGGCCGCTGTCGCGCAAATTCGGCTGCGTGCCGGCGATGGCGGTCGACGTGCTGCGCCATGCCCGCTCGCTCGGCCTCGACGCCTATGGCGTGTCGTTCCATGTCGGTTCGCAGCAGTGCGACCTGTCGGCCTGGGACCGCGCGCTGGGCGATGCCAAGCGCGTATTCGCCACGCTGGCCAATGAAGGCATCGTGCTCAAGATGGTCAATATGGGCGGCGGCTTCCCGACCCGTTACCTCAAGGATGTTCCGGTGGCGCAGGCTTACGGCCAGGCCATCTTCGAAGCGCTGAGCAAGCACTTCGGCAACAACATCCCCGAGACGATCATCGAGCCGGGCCGCGGCATGGTGGGCAATGCCGGCGTCATCAAGTCGGAAGTCGTGCTGATCTCCAAGAAGGCCGACAACGACAATGTGCGCTGGGTATTCCTCGACATCGGCAAGTTCGGCGGTCTCGCCGAGACGATGGACGAGGCGATCCGCTACCCGATCTCGACCGTGCATGACGGTTCCGAGACCGCGCCTTGCGTGCTCGCCGGCCCGACCTGCGATTCGGCCGATGTGATGTATGAGAAGACGCCGTATCCGCTGCCGCTGTCGCTGACCATCGGCGACGAGGTGCTGATCGAGGGCACCGGCGCCTACACGACGACCTACTCCTCGGTCGCCTTCAACGGCTTCGAGCCTCTCCGATCCTACGTGATCTGACGGGCTCAAAAGCCCCTCGGATCACTATAGGTCTCGGGCGGACTGTTCCGCCCGATTCCGCTCGCTTGTGGACAATCTCCGCTCGTGAAGGATCACGGACATGGAACTCTCGACCTCTCTCGCTCACACCATCGACACCAATGCCTGGCAGGATGCGGCCACCTTCGTGGTCGGCGTCGAAGCCGATGGCGATATCGCCGCGCGCGAAGCGCTGCTCGACCGTGCCATGGGCGCGGGCCGCAAGCGCAAGTCGTCGGAAAAGCTGCGGCGCGGCCGCCGCCCGTCGGAAGGCCTTGCCTTCGTCGCACGCGACGGTTCAGGCGCCCTGATCGGCACTGTCCGTCTGTGGGACGTGACGGCAGGCGAGGGCGGTGCGAAGGCGCTGCTGCTCGGTCCGCTGGCCGTTGATCCGACGGTGAAAAGTGCCGGCATCGGTTCGGCGCTGATGCGGCATGCCATCGGCGAAGCTGCGCGGCTTGGCCACCAGGTCATCCTGCTGGTCGGCGACGCGCCCTACTATGCGCGGTTCGGCTTCACCGCCGAGAAGACCGGCTCGCTCGCCATGCCCGGCCCCTACGAGCAGCATCGCTTCCTGGCGCTGGAACTGGTCGAAGGCGCTCTTGACGGCGCCAAGGGCGTGCTCAAGGCAGCCGGCCGCAAGCAGCGCCTGGTACAGGCCGCAATCGCCGCCTGACGGCAAACTACGCCGGATCGCTTCTCAGTATCCAGCGTAGCAACCAATAGTCGATTGAAGAGCTTTCCGCGTCACGCCCTCCATCGCAGGCAACTGCTGGGCGATGACGCGTGCGGGCGCCGATCCAAAATTTGCAGTGTCCGTGGCGCGCTGGCGTGGGGAGCGCAGCGGTGGATGCTCGCCGTTTGGTGGCAGTTCGCCTGCAAGAAGTTGCCCGGAGCGCGATGGACGTTCCGGGCAGTTAATGGCTCTAGCCGATCAGCTGGCTCAGCGCCATGGCAACGGACATGTCGCCCTCGACCTTGATCTTGCCGGTCATGAACGCCATCGTAGGGTTCAGTTCGCCCGCAATCAGCGACTCCAAGTCGTCGAGCGAAAGCTTGATCGTGCAGTCCGCAGGTGCGTCCGTGGTTGAAATGGTTGCACCGTCGATGACGATGACGCCGTCACTGCCGGTGTCGAATTTCACCGAACGGTCGAAGCTGGAGCTTTCGACCTGGGCTTTGATCTTGTCGGCGACTGCCTGAATGCTCATGGCATTGGTTCCTCTGCAACGTTATGCCGGCCGACGATGAATGCGGCGAACAGCCGGTGGGAACGCCAGCTATAAATGCTTGTTGACGTTTACGTCAACGTAGGGCGACAGAATGCGAGAATTTTCCGACCCTTGATGTCAAGGCTGTGCCGCTCAGCGGCAGAACCGCGCGCCGGCTTCTATCGTCACTGCAATCCATCGCGGATGAATTGGGAGACCTCTATCAGGCCGTCGAAATTCTGCGCGCGACCTTCCCGGATGGCTTCGGACTCGCGCAAGACCCACATGCCGACCGAGATCAGGTTGGACCGCAACGCTTTGGGTAGTGCGCTTTCGGGGTTTTCCAAATCGTCGAGGAAGCTCGTCCAGACGCGGTTGGTAAATTGCAGGGCAGCGGTTGCGTCGCGGGAATCGGTGCCGCTCGCGCGGGCTTTCATCAGCATTTCGATGGACCGGTCGAGAACCTGCTTGTCGCGGTTGCGGGCGTCGACAACGGTGTCGGTCGGCCTCTCGTCATAGAAGAGTTGGTACATGCGCGCGTCCTCGCTCGCGGTCGGCCTGGGAAAGTCGGAAGCTTGGTTGCTGGATGGACGCGGGAAACGTCAACGATGCCTCTATGCGATTTGCACGGTCAAAGAGGTAGCCTTTATGTCTTGCGCCAGGCTGACCGCCCAGGGTCAGGAGCAAAATATCGCTTAGATGACGAGACGATAACCGAGGAAACGCTTGGACTCGATGGGGTCGCGGCCCAGCCGCTCGCGCAGTTTCTTGCGCAGCTTGCTGATGTGGCTCTCCACCACATTCTCTTCGACCTCGTCGTCGAACACGCCGTAGATGGCGTTGAAGACCTGGGTCTTGGTAACGCGGCGGCCGCGATTGCTGGCGAGGTATTCGAGGATGCGGCGCTCGCGGCGCGGCAGCGGCATAGGCTGGCCGTTGATTTCCGGATCGCGCCCGTCCGTGAAGATCCGCATGTCGGCTATATCGGTGCAGCCTGTCTCAGGCTGGGCACGGCGGCGAATGGCCGAAATGCGCGCGAGAATTTCGCGAATGTGGACCGGTTTGCGGATGACGTCGTCAACGCCGGATTCGAACAGCCGGAGCGTCTGCTCCAATGTGTGCTGGTCGCTCAGCGCAATAACGGGCGCGTCGGTCCTGTCCCGGATGCTGCTCGGCGATACCTGAGAATTGCCACAATCGCCAATCAGAAAGGCATGGACGGAGCGGAAATCCTCGTCGGCGGCGCTGGAAACCCACTCGCCGAATTCACGTGAGCGAAAGCCTGCACTTGCAACACCCTCACGGCTGAAAAGCGAGTTATATCCATCGGTCACGAGCTCTCGCTCGTCGACGATCACGATCATCGGTCCGCCTTCCGAATCAGTTTATTTCCCCACTTACAAAGGGGTACTCCGCTGGTCCGCGGGTGAATAACCCCGATATTTCACGCCTGATTTCTGGGGGTGCTGAATCTCGGTCTAATCCGTTGTCAGGCAGTCTGCGCGCTGCCGAAAAAACCGGCATTCCCGCTGCCGACCATACGACCTGTCTCACTCCATGCACGAGCAAGTTTCGCCGGATAGGTTTCTCGTGCCGCGGTCTGCCGAGCTGTGGCGGAACTGGTTTGCATGCAGCGCAGGATTTAAGGCCGAGATTTATGAACCGACAGGAGCACGCAGCATCCCGGGAAGCGATCGTCGCCGATGCGATGCATCCGGTGGTGCGCGAATTGCGGCTCGTCGATATCGCCGACTACATCGCGTTCATCCGGCTCGAGCATTTCGCTTCGCTGTCCGATATCGTCGATTCCTCGGCGGAACTCTATTTCATGCCCGGTACGCTGCGGCTGGGGCATGGCGGCGAAGCGGATATCGGCTGGCAGGGAAATCCGCGTGTGGTGCTCGACCTGGAACTTTGCCCCGAAGGGGCGAAGGTCTATTTCCAGCTCACCATGACGGCGCTCGATGCGTCGATCGAGATCAACTACGTGTCGTTCGACAAGCCCAACGACGATCCGCAGGCCGACACGGATTTTCTGGCCTCGGCGCTGGATCGGGCACGCTTCCAGACAACCCAGCCGTTGAGCCTTTCCTGAAGCTTCAATCGATCAGGCCGAGTCGAAGCGCCTTGGCGACCGCATGCATGCGGTTGACCGCGTTCAGCTTCTGCGCCGTCTGGGTCAGATACTGGTTGGCCGTGTGTACCGACAGCTTGAGCTGCCGCGCAATCTCCTCGCTGGTGCAGCCGGCCGAAGTCAGCCGCAGGCATTCGAGCTCGCGCCGCGAGATTGCCGGCGCGCGTTCCGCTTCCGTGCGGCGGATTCGGTAGACGGCCTCGAACAGCGAAAAACAGCGGCCGTGAAACTCATGGATGCTGTCGGCCTCCGCCATCAGCTCCGTGCCGGAAAACACAGCGACGCCGCTTTGGCCGCGCTCCGTGTTGACGGGGAAGGCCACACCGCTCGTGTCCATATCAGCCCCGCCGATCCGGGGGGCGAAGGGCAGGTCCTGCATCACATCCGCGAAGGCTGCATTTCTGCCCCACCAGCATGGCGCGGTCGAGGCTCGCGCATGCCGCGCCAGCTGTTTTCGGTCGATGCCGGCAAGTTGAGGAGCGGCGCGGCAGAATTCAGGATAGTGCGAATCGAAGCACGCTGTCATGGTCACGCCTTCCGACGAGACGTTGAGCATATAGACGCCGAAATGCTCCGCGTTGAGGTCGGTGGCGATCCAGCGGCAGTGGCGAACGGCATCGGGCAGCTTGCCGGTCGCCGACGTCTGCGCGGGCACCTTGACGCCCAAGGGCGCGGTGTTCTGCTCGACGATCGGTGCGCTGAAGAGCCGGCGTTTCAAATGATTCCGTTCCTGATTGCCGTGGCGATGGCCATTGCGCGATTGCTGGCGGACAATTTCTGGATGGCGTGGGTGATGTAGCTGTTCACCGTGTTGGACGACACGCCCAGGATCATCGCGACATCGTCGGTGGTCTTGCCTTCCGACACCCAGAACAGACATTCGCGCTCGCGGTCGGACAATGGGTCCTGCAGGCGCGAGGCGCTGAGCAGTTCGGGCATTTGCGACAGTGCATAGCAGCAGTTGAACTGAATCTTCGACAGCTTTGCCGGGTCGATGATGCCGGCATCGGCGGAGGAGAGCAGCAGGAACAGACGCTGGTGGCCGACATGCAGCCGCAACGAGAAGATTTCGCCATGGCCGAGCACGTCGAGCATGCGCGCTTCCTCGCTGTCGAGCACGCCGTCTATGGTCTCGGACTGCGCCGTGGACACCGATTGCGGCCGGATGCCGGGACCGGTCGCCAGCGGCCCTTGCGCCAGGGCTGCAATGAGAGCATGGCCCGCGAGTTGTATGGCGTCGTAGATCCAGTTGGAGGAGACGATCTCCGGTTGCGGTCCGTCATGCGTCTGGTGCATCGCCAGCAGCAGGTAGCAGTCGGCCTCGACCTCTTCGCAGAGCTGCATGAGGAACGCTGTGAGGTCGCCGCGGCCTGCGAGCCGCCCTCCCACCTTGGTTCTGTCTGATCGCTGAGCCGTGGCTGTCATCTCTGCTCGCGGACGGAATCCATTCTCGACCGACGCGGGGGTATCCCACGGCTGGCATGCACTGCGTTTGTTTTTTACGAAAACCCGACACGGACGCCGAGATCGGACGAATCCCAACGTCCAACGCGAAGCCATCCGCGCCCTGAACCGGAGCTATCCGGCGTCCCAGAGTTCTGAAGGTCTCGCCGTCCGTCCCCGGGATCGGCTGATTCGTCCTTAATCTAACCTCTCGCGAATCTGACATCAAACAGGAATTGACAAAAAGTGGATTCGGAGTCCGTCCGCAGACTCAGCAGCCGGGAAATGCGGTGCTCCCCGCCTTAATTTTTTGCGCGAGTAAAATTTGGTCCTTGAATGGCGAACGCGAGCCGGGCAATGAATGCGTCTGACATCAAAGTCTGGGAGAGACGCATGAAACGGTCGAAGGTCAACGAGATTCTGCGCGAGAGCGACGCCTTCATTCGCTCCTTCGGCTATATCATGCCGCCCTTCGCCTACTGGACGCCGGAGGAGTTAATCGCCCGCCGCCCGGAAGGCATTGTCGGCGCGCGGCTGGGCTGGGACATCACCGATTACGGACGCGGTAAGTTCGACGAACTCGGCCTGTTCCTGTTCACCGTCCGCAACGGCCGCGCCGAGGATCTGATGCGGGGCACCGGCATGCTCTACGCCGAAAAGATCATGATCTCGCGCAAGGACCAGATGTCGCCGATGCATCGCCACAATGTGAAGGCGGAGGACATCATCAACCGCGGCGGGGGTAAGCTGGTGCTGGAGCTGTTCATGTCGGCGCCCGACGGCAGCGTTGACCCCGAGGCCGAGGTCGAGGTGCCCACCGACGGCGTGGTTCGCAAGCTCAAAGCGGGCGGGCTGCTGAGCCTCGATCCGGGCGAGAGCGTCACGCTCTTGCCGGGCGTTTGGCATGCTTTCTGGGGCGAGGGCAAGGACGTGTTGATCGGCGAGGTCTCCACCGTCAATGACGACCTCACCGACAACGTATTCAACGAGCCGATCGGCCGCTTCTCCAGCATCGAGGAAGACGAGGCACCGCTGCATCTGCTCGTCTCCGACTATGACAGCCGGATCGTCTTGTCAGGCTCGCCGGCCTAAGCAGGACGCTCTAAAAAATCTCTCGCAGGATGTGGTCGTGCAGCAGCTGGCCCGCCGGCGACAGGGTTCGGTTGCGCATCATGATCAGGCTGTAGGGCTGGACGTTGATCTCGAAGGCGGTGGGCAGGATTTCGATCCCGCCCGCCAGGCCGCTCTTGCTGTTGACGAAATTCGCCACGTCGAAGGCCACGGGCGCTATCGCATCCGATTGCGCCACCATGACCAGCGTCAAAAGCAGCGAGCTGGTGTTGAGCACGCGGTCGGGCAGGCGTGCGTTGCGGCTCATGAAAATGCCCTGCATGGTCTGGCGCAGCAGCGAGCCGCCGGGCTGGAAGACCCAGTCGTAATCGCCCAGCCTTTCGATCTCGACGGTGCGTCCGTCTGCCAGCGGATGTCCGCGCCGGACGATGAGGCAGGCCTTTTCCACACCGATGATGCGGCTTTCGAACAGGCGCGGATCGAGATCGTCGGGCACGCGAGCGATGATGAAGTCGTGTCGCGCCGAAATCAGTTCGCGCGCCAGCACCGAACTGGTTTCCACCTGAAGATTGATCTCGATGCGCGGATAGCGCTGCCTGATCTTGCGGATTGCCGGCACCACGATCTCGATGGCCGGGGCGGTGACGGCGCCGATGAACACCGAGCCGCCCTTGCCCTGTTTGAGTTCGCCGATCTCACGCTCGACCTGCTGCATTTCCAAAAGGATCGTCCTGCCGCGCCGCGCCAGCGTGGCACCGTAGGGCGTGAGCGCGATGCCGCGCGGCAGCCGCTCGCAGACCTTAACCCCCAAGATCGCCTCGACCTCCGACAGCATGCGAGATGCCGCCGGCTGGGAAATGTTGAGAACCTGGGCAGCTGCGCTCAACTGGCCATGCTCGTCCAGCGCGACCATCATGTGCAGGTGCCTGAGCTTGAGGCCGCTGCGCAGCAGGGTCTCGCTCTCCTCAACCGGCGCGTCGCTGGCCTCGCGATCCTTGGTGCCAGCCATTTCGTATCCCTCTTGCGTGCAATTATCCCAAATCTATACCAAAATGGATATGGTTGCAGTGCATCTTTGCATTTGACAGTTATGCCAACCTCTCCGATTTTCGGCGTGTCGTGACAACCGGTCGGTTTGGGCTCTGGCCTGAGCAGGGGCCGGTGCGGGCGCGATGTATTGGGAGGTCAATACACGCAACGAATTTTCGGAATCGCCTGCCTCGGGCGGAGTTCGCGTGCGCGTTTTCGCACGCCTAAAGGGAGAGAAAACGTGAGGATCATCAAGACATTCGTAGCCGCGCTGTCGATCGGCCTTGCCGCCATGACCTATTCGGCATCGGCACAGGACAAGGGCACCGTCGGCATCGCGATGCCCACCAAGTCGTCGCTGCGCTGGATCAGCGACGGCAACGAGCTCAAAGCCGCGCTCGAGGCGAAAGGCTACACCGTCGATCTGCAATATGCGGAAGACGACATTCCCAACCAGCTCGCCCAGATGGAGAACATGGTCACCAAGGGCTCGAAGGCCCTGGTCGTCGCCTCGATCGACGGCACGACCTTGTCGCAGGTTCTGCAGCAGGCGCATGATGCCGGCGCCATCGTGGTCGCCTATGACCGCCTGATCCGCGAAAGCCCGAATGTCGACTACTACACGACGTTCGACAACTTCAAGGTCGGCGTGCTGCAGGCCGAATCGATCCTGAAGGGTCTCGGCTATCCGGAAAAGCAGGGTCCGTTCAACATCGAGCTGTTCGGCGGTTCGCCCGACGACAACAACGCCTTCTTCTTCTATGACGGCGCCATGAGCATCCTGCAGCCGCTGATCGACAAGAAGGTTCTCGTCGTCAAGTCGGGCCAGATGGGCATGGAAAAGGTCGGCACGCTGCGTTGGGACGCAGCCGTCGCTCAGGCCCGCATGGACAACATCCTGTCGGCAAACTACTCCGACGGCAGCCGCGTCGATGCGGTTCTGGCACCGTATGACGGCCTTTCGCGCGGCATCATCTCGTCGTTGCGCGGTGTGGGTTATGGCTCGGGCGATCAGCCGTGGCCGATCATCTCCGGCCAGGACGCCGAAGTGCCTTCGGTCAAGGCGATCATTGCCGGGGAACAGTATTCGACCGTGTTCAAGGACACGCGCGAACTGGCCAAGGTCACCGCAGCCCTCGTCGACACCGCTCTGTCGGGCGGCAAGCCCGAGATCAACGACGAAAAGACCTACAACAATGGCGTGAAGGTCGTTCCGTCCTACCTGCTCGAGCCGGTTTCGGTCGACAAGAGCAACTATGAGAAGGTCGTCGTCGAGTCCGGCTACATCAAGGCCGAAGACCTGAAGTAAGCGGCGATGTAAACGCGCCCCTCACCCTTACCCTCTCCCCGTGAGAACGGGGAGAGGGGGCGTCAGCGCCGCAGCTTCATCCTTCTCCCCGTTTTACGGGGAGAAGGTGCCGGCAGGCGGATGAGGGGCGGGCTCCGAGCGACTTTGAAATCGAGATCGCCGTCATGAACGACACCATTCTGGAGATGCGCGGCATCACCAAGACGTTTCCCGGCGTCAAAGCCCTGCAGGACGTCAATCTCGATGTACGTGCAGGCGAAATACTCGCCGTCGTCGGCGAGAATGGTGCCGGCAAGTCGACGTTGATGAAAGTGCTCTCCGGCGTCTATCCGTTTGGAGATTATTCCGGCGAAATCCGCTATTTCGGCCAGGAAAACCGCTTTTCGGGCATCCACGACAGCGAGCGCGTCGGCATCGTCATCATCCATCAGGAACTGGCGCTGGTGCCGCTTCTGTCGATCGCGGAAAACATCTTCCTCGGCAACGAGCAGGCGCGCTTCGGCGTCATCGACTGGAATCTCGTGCGCACCAAGGCCGCGGCGCTGTTGCGCAAGGTGGGTCTGCGTGAAGACCCCGACACGCTCGTCACCAATATCGGCACCGGCAAGCAGCAACTGGTCGAGATCGCCAAGGCGCTCGCCAAGGACGTGAAGCTGCTGATCCTCGACGAGCCGACCGCCAGCCTGTCGGAAAAGGACAGCGAGGCGCTGCTCAACCTGCTGCTCGAGTTCAAGGCGCAGGGCATGTCCTGCATCCTGATTTCGCACAAGCTCAATGAAGTGAAGAAGGTCGCCGACCGTGTCACCGTGATCCGCGACGGACGCACCATCGAGACGATGGACAAGGACGCCATCACCGAGGATCGCATCATAACCTCGATGGTCGGCCGCTCGCTGGAAGACCGCTTCCCGTCCCGGACCCCGAAGATCGGCGAGACCATCTTCGAGGTGAAGAACTGGGTGGTGCATCACCCGATCCATCCCGAACGGCAGATCATCAAGGGCATCAACCTCAATGTCCGAAAAGGCGAGGTGGTCGGCATCGCCGGGCTGATGGGCGCGGGCCGCACCGAATTCGCCATGAGCGTGTTCGGCCACAGTTATGGCACCGGAATCAGCGGCGAGGTCTATCTGCATGGCAAGCCGGCCGATACGTCGACCGTCGGCCGCGCCATCGAAGCCGGCCTCGCCTATGCCACCGAGGACCGCAAGACCTATGGGCTGAACCTGATCGACCACATCAAGCATAATGTGACGCTGGCGCATCTGCAGGGCGTGTCCAGATCCGGCGTCATCGACGACATGGCCGAAGTCAAGGTCGCCAACGACTATAGGCGCAAGACCAATATCCGCTCCTCCAGCGTCTACCAGATCACCGGCAATCTTTCAGGCGGCAACCAGCAGAAGGTCGTGCTGTCGAAATGGCTGTTCTCAAAGCCCGACGTGCTGATCCTGGACGAGCCGACGCGCGGCATCGATGTGGGCGCCAAATATGAAATCTACGGAATCATCAACCAACTGGCCGACGAAGGCAAGGGCGTGCTGGTCATCTCGTCGGAGATGCCGGAACTGCTCGGCATCTGCGACCGCATCTACGTGCTGAACGAGGGCCGCATCGTCGGCGAACTCGGCCGCGAGGAAGCCAGCCAGGAGAAGATCATGCGGGCCATTGTCCGTGGGGAAGAAAGGGCAGTCCAATGAGCACGGAAACCGCACCGTCCACCGTCAATCCGGGCAAGGCTTCCATGCAGGACGCCATCAAGGAGAACCTGCGCGAATATGGCCTCGTTCTCGCGCTTGTCGTCATCATGCTGTTCTTCGGCTACATGACCAACGGCATCCTGTTCCTGCCGGTCAACCTCACCAACGTGGTGCTGCAGAACTCCTACATCATCGTCATGGCGCTGGGCATGCTGCTGGTCATCGTCGCCGGCCATATCGATCTGTCGGTGGGCGCGGTGGCGGGCTTCGTCGGCGCTGTGGCGGCGATCCTGATGGTCGATTACGGCGTCAACCCGCTTCTGGCTGGCCTGCTGTGTATCGCGCTGGGCGGGGCCATTGGCGGCGTGCAGGGCTATTTCATCGCCTTCATGAAGATACCGTCCTTCATCGTGACGCTGGCCGGCATGCTGGTGTTCAAGGGGCTGCTGCTCAACGTGCTGAGCGGCCGTTCGGTCGGCCCGTTTCCGCCGCTGTTCCAGCTTCTGAGCGCGGGCTTCATCCCCGACGTGATCGGCCGCTGGACCATCGCTGCACCGACGCTGAATGCGGCTGGCAACCCCATGCCGGGAACCGGCATCGTGCTGCATTCGACGACGATGCTGATCGGCGTCCTGATCGTTGCGGTGATGCTCTATTTCGCGCTCGCCAGCAGAAAAAGCCGCGAGAGCCACGGCTACAACGCCGAGCCCTTCGTGTTCTTCGTGCTCAAGAACTTTGTGATTGCCGGCATCATCCTGTTTTTGATGTATAAATTCGCATCCTTCCGCGGCCTGCCCAACGTGTTGGTCGTCATGGGCCTGCTCATCGGCGTGTTCGTCTTCGTCACCAAGCGCATGACTTTCGGCCGCCGCATCTACGCCATGGGCGGCAATGAGAAGGCGTCGAAGCTGTCGGGCATCCACACCGAGCGGCTGACCTTCATGATCTTCGTCATCATGGGCATGCTGGCGGCCCTTGCCGGCCTGATCTATTCCGCCCGCCTGAACATGGCGACGCCGAAGGCTGGCGCCGGCCTGGAACTGGACGTCATCGCCGCCGTCTTCGTCGGCGGCGCATCGGCGCTGGGCGGCGTGGGCCAGGTCATGGGCGCCGTCATCGGCGCCTTCATCATGGGCGTGATGAACAACGGCATGGGCATCATGGGTATCAATATCGACTGGCAGCAGGTCATCAAGGGCCTCGTGCTGCTCGGTGCTGTCGCCTTCGATCTCTACAACAAGAAGAAAGCATAAGCGGACAGGCGGCGATCTCACCGCGGCCGAAGACAGGGTCCGTCGCGCCAGACGCCCGGACGCTGCCCTGACAGGATGAAAACACCCGATCCGGATGCCCGATAGCCTCCGGCGAGAAGAATGCATGCCCGCGCACAGGCGGAGGAAAGAAAGGAAAGACGATGCTGATCTCACAGATCATGACCCAGGATGGAAAAGTCCGCGTCGCGGTTCGCGACGGTGCGGACGCGCATTTCATCAACGACGCGAAATCGGTCTATGCGCTGGCGCTGGAAGCGATCCGCGGCGGCATCGGGCTCAAGGAGATCATCCAGAAGCTCGGCCTGGGCGAAAGCGTTGATCTTGCCGCCGCCTATGCCGAGGGCAGGATGCTGGCGCCGATCCGCCACCCCGATCCCGCGCATCTTCATCTCACCGGCACGGGTCTGACGCATCTCGGCTCCGCGTCGACGCGCGACGCCATGCACAAGAAGCTCGATGTTACGGGCGAAGAGCAACTGACCGATTCCATGAAGATGTTCCGCATGGGCCTGGAAGGCGGTAAGCCGTCCAACGGCGCGGCCGGCGTGCAGCCGGAATGGTTCTACAAGGGCAATGGCACGATGATGGTCGAGCCTGGCAAGGCGCTGTCTTCGCCCGGCTTCGCGCTCGACGGCGGCGAGGAGCCCGAGATTGCCGGCATCTATCTCATCGGCGACGACGGCACGCCGTTCCGCATCGGCTTTGCTCTGTCCAACGAGTTCTCCGACCATGTGACCGAGCGCATCAACTATCTCTATCTCGCCCATTCCAAGCTGCGCAACGCGTCCATCGGCCCGGAAATCCTGGTCGGCGACCTGCCAGAGGACATTCGCGGCGCCTCGCGCATTCTGCGTGGCGGCGAGACCTTGTGGGAAAAGCCGTTCCTGTCGGGCGAAACCAACATGTCCCACACCATCGGCAATCTCGAGCATCACCACTTCAAATACGATGTCTTCCGCCAGCCCGGCGACGTGCACGTTCATATGTTCGGCACCGCAACGCTCTCCTTCGCCGATGGGGTGAAGGTCGAGGAGGGCGATGTGTTCGAGATCGAAGCGGCGGATTTCGGGCTGCCTTTGCGCAATCCGCTGGCTGTCGCCCGCGATGCGGGCGTCGTCGCCGTGCGTTCGCTGTAAGGAAAACAATGATGACTGACACAAACCTTGCCCGTTACCCGAGCCTGTCCGGCAGGCCGGTGCTGATTTCCGGCGGCGCCACCGGCATCGGCGAGGCGCTGGTGCGCGCCTTCGCGGATCAGGGCGCCAAGGTCGGCTTTGTCGATCTCGTGGAGGCCGAAGGCGCTGCGCTTGCCGACGAGTTGAAGGAGCAGGGGCATAGCGCTGCCTTCCGGCGTTGCGACGTCACCGACATTGCCGCCTACCGCACGGCAATCGCCGAGATCGAGGCCGAGCACGGCTCGACACTGGCGTTGCTCAACAATGCCGCCAACGACACCCGCCATGACTGGCGCGACGTCACGCCAGAATATTTCGACGCCCGTGTCGCGGTGAACCTGCGCCATTCGTTCTTCGCCATCCAGGCGGTCGCGCCCGGCATGATCGAGGCGGGCCATGGCGCCATCGTCAATTTCGGCTCGGTGGGCTGGATGATGGCGACCGGCGGCTATCCCGCCTATGCCGCGTCGAAATCGGCGGTGCAGGGGCTGACGCGGTCCTTTGCGCGCGACCTCGGCAAGCATGGCATCCGCGTCAACACGCTGGTGCCGGGATGGGTGATGACCAAGCGCCAGCTCGACCTGTGGGTCGACGATGCCGCCAACGAGCTTATCGACCGCAGCCAGTGTCTCGCCGGCCGCGTCTTTCCCGACGATATCGCCCGCATGGCGCTGTTTCTGGCTTCCGACGACTCGCGCATGTGCTCGGCGCAGAATTTCATCGTCGACGGCGGCTGGGTATAACTGAAATCAGCCGAAGCGATACTCCGTCACCTGGCTGTAGATTTCGCTGGGCCGCAACACCGCGCCGGCGAAGTCGGCGTGGTTGATGGCGTCGGGGAAGCGCTGCGGCTCCAGGCACAGGCCACCGAAGCGGACGCTTTCGCGGCCGCCGCGCAGCGGATGGGGTAGGGGTAATCCCGCCCCGTCATAAAATTGCAGCCCTGGCTCGGTCGACCAGATTTCCATTGATGTGTCGCCCTTGGCGCCTTCGAGCCGGGCCACGCGATGGGGACGCTCGGCTGGCTGCATGGCGAGCACGAAATTGTGGTCGTAGCCTTCATGATGGCCTGCATCGCCCTGGCCGATGCTGCGCGGCTTGCGGAAGTCGAAGCGCGTATCTTCCACGGTGGCGATCTCGCCGGTAGGGATGAGTGCGTCGTCTATCGGCGTGTAGCTTTCCGCCGGAATTGTCAGCCGGTGGCCGAGAATGTCGCCTTCGCCGTCGAGGTTGAAATAGGCGTGGGTGGCGAGGTTCACCAGCGTCGGACGGTCGGTGCGCGCCTCAAGCGCGATGGTCAGCCGCGTTGCGCTCGCAGTATAGCGGCAGGTCACCTGCACCGCGCCGGGATAGCCCTGATCGCCATCTGGAGATGTCAGCGCCAAAAGCACGAAGTCTTCGTCTGCCTCAAGCACGGTCCAGATGCGGTTCCAGAACCCGTCCGATCCGCCATGCAGGTGCGTGCGGCTCTTTTCGTTGAGGTCGAGTTGATGTGTCTGCCCATCCAGCTCAAAACGGCCGCCGGCAGTGCGATTGGCGCAACGGCCCGCGACCACCCCCAGAAATCCCGGCGTGTCGCGATGCCCTTGCGGCTCGTCGAAGCCCAAAATCACCGAGCGCCTTTTGCCGCCGCCAACAGGCACCACGAGATCGGACAAAGTCGCGCCCAGCGTCAGGATTTTCGTCTGCAGTCCATCCTCCTTGCCGACCGTGATCGTCTCGACGGTCGTGCCGTCCCTCAACGTCTGGGATACCCGCCTCATCCCGCATTCCCCCATCTGCGATTCGTGGGACCAGTGTAGCGCGCGGCGCGGAAATCCTCATCATTTTGTCACGCGTACAGATGCATGCTGCTCCAGCGTCAAGCCTGTCTCTGGACCGATGCTTTTATCGCCCTTCTGTTGGAAATGCGTGTCATCGTGCCTAACTTGGCATAGAACGTCCCCCGGCTCCGGCGCCTGCCGGGCCTCCCATACATCCGCAATCGTCCGTTCCATCACGAAAGAATTTTCCATGTACAAAGACACATTGCTTCTCATCGACGGCAAATGGCGCCCCGCCCAGTCCGGCCGCACCATCGACGTCGTCAATCCTGCGACCGAAGAGGTGATCGGCACCGTCGCGCATGCCGGGACAGCCGACCTCGACGAGGCGCTGGAAGCGGTCTGGAAGGGTTTCCAGACCTGGAAGGCGATGTCGGCCTATGACCGCAGCAAGATCATGCGCAAGGCTGCCGACCTGTTGCGCAGCCGTGCCGACGAGATCGGCCGCCTGATGACGCTCGAACAGGGCAAGCCGCTGGCCGAAGCCAAGGGCGAGGTCATTGGCGGTGCCGACACCATCGACTGGTTCGCCGAAGAGGCCCGCCGCGCCTATGGCCGCGTGGTCCCGGCCCGCCGCGCCGATGTCTTCCAACTGGTCATCAAGGAGCCGGTCGGGCCGGTCGCGGCCTTCACCCCGTGGAACTTCCCGATCAACCAGGTGGTGCGCAAGGTCTCTGCCGCACTTGCCGCGGGTTGCTCGATCATCGTCAAGGCGCCGGAAGAAACCCCGGCATCGCCCGCCGAACTCATCCGCGCCTTCGTCGATGCCGGCGTGCCGGAGGGCGTGGTCAATTTGGTCTATGGCGTGCCCGCCGAAATTTCGGAATATCTGATCCCGCACCCCTATATCCGCAAAATCTCGTTCACCGGCTCGACGCCTGTAGGCAAGCATCTGGCGGCGCTCGCCGGCACGCATATGAAGCGCGCCACGATGGAGCTGGGCGGCCATGCGCCTGCCATCGTCTTCGACGACGCCGATCTCGACAACGCCGCCTCGCTGCTGGCCACCTCGAAGTTCCGCAATGCCGGCCAGGTCTGCGTGTCGCCGACGCGCTTCCTGGTTCAGAACGACGCCTATGACAGCTTCCTGGATAAGTTCCTGGGCTCGGTCGGCAAGATCAAGGTCGGCGACGGCATGGCCCAGGACACGACGATGGGGCCGCTCGTCAATGCGCGCCGTCTCGCCGCCATCGAGGATCTGGTCGCCGACGCCACCAAGCACGGCGCCAAGGTGCAGACCGGCGGGCGCCGCATCGGCAACAAGGGCTATTTCTTCGAGCCGACCGTGCTGACCGATATTCCGCTGGAAGCGCGCGTCCTGAACGAAGAGCCCTTCGGGCCGCTGGCGCTGGTGTCGCGCTTCAACGACATCGAGGACCTGACCAAGGAAGCCAACCGCCTGCCGTTCGGCCTCGCCGCCTATGCCTTCACCAGCTCCGCCAAGCGTGCGACGCAGGTGGGCACCATGGTCGAAAGCGGCATGATCACCATCAACCATCTCGGCCTCGCGTTGCCGGAAGTGCCTTTCGGCGGCATCAAGGATTCGGGCTATGGCAGCGAAGGCGGCGCGGAAGGCATCGAGCCCTATCTGAACGTCAAGTTCCTGACGCAGGCTGGCATCTGAAGTTTTCGACGGCAAAGGCCGGGCGGTAAAGCCCGGTCTGCAAGCAACGCGAACTATACTGAAAAGCCGTGGCGCAAGCCGCGGCTTTTCTGCATTCGCTGTGAAGCAATCTCTTTAAGTCCAACAAGCCGGTCGACGACATCATCGGCCTGATGCTCGAAGCGTTCGACGCGACGTGAGATTGGCGGCGGAGGGATGGTTATCGCACTGATTTTTTCTGCTTCCCCACATTCAGCGCCACCGCTGCCGTGATCAGCGCCTTCAGCGCCTCTTCGTCGATGGTCTCGCCTTCGTGGATGTCGATGGCGCGGCGGGTGTTGCCGTCCAGGCTGGAGTTGAACAGCGTTTTGGGATCGTCCAGCGAAGCGCCCTTGGCGAAGGTCAGTTTCACGACCGACTTATAGGTCTCGCCGGTGCAGAGGATGCCCTCATGCTCCCACACCGGCACGCCGCGCCACTTCCATGTCTCGACCACGTCCGGGTCGGCCTGCTTGATGAGGGCGCGGACGCGGGCGAGGGTTTCGCCGCGCCAGTCGCCTAACTCCGCGATCCGCGCATCGATGCGCTGCGAGGCAGAGGGTTCGGTTTCGGTCGTTGCTGGTTTGGTCGGCATGATGTCGCTCCCGATGTCAACGTCACATTTTTTCGCCGGGCAGTTGGCTCGCCTGCGCCACCCAGGCAGTGAACTGCGCCTCATCGATGGCGTCGTTCTCATGGATGTCGAGATAGCGGACATCCTTCTGCTTGGACGTGCCGGGCGGCACGGGTTGCAGGGAGGCGCCGCGGAAGAACGCCACTTTCACATATTTCGTGAAGCAGTGCATGCTCATGAACCAGCCCTGGCCCTCGATGCCGTAGAATGGCGAGTTCCATTTCACCGCCTTGCTAACCTCAGGGACAGCGCGGACGATCAGCGCGTCAATACGCTGCCCGATGTGGCGTTTCCACCCCGGCATGGCGGCGATATAGGCCTGCACCGGTTCGTCGCCATAGCCCTTGGCGATCTGAGGATTGCCGCCCGACAGCAGGACCGGCTCGGCAGGTTTGCTTGCGGGCTTTCGGGATGGTTCCTTCATCGCGGTCCTCCAACTCGCCTGCAAGCATATCACCGCCGTGCCGCCGCCCCAAGCTTCGGATGCCGGCGAACGTTTCGGCGCCGCTTGACAGCATAGTCTTCGCCGCTATTGTCCCGCGCATCCGAGGGGTGCACTGAACGGTGCTGAGATGGCGTGGAGCCGGACCCTTGAACCTGATCCGGGTCATGCCGGCGTAGGAACGGAACGAGGGTTTGTTCCCCACTTCTGGCTCTTTCCGCCATGCCCCGGTCTTCTGGCGAGCCTGAAGGGACCGAGGTGGGAAGACCGTTTTATCCAGCTACAGCATCGGCCATGGCGCTGGGCCTGCGCGGCATTACGCGGGCTGTTGCCGGCGGCTTGCTGGCGGTGCTCCTGATCTGGCAACTCGCCATCTGGCTGTTCGCACCGCCCGCCTTCATTTTGCCCGCGCCGGCCGCCGTTGCCGCCCAACTGGTACTGCGCGCGGAGTTTCTCGGGCGTCACGCCATGCTGACCTTCTCCGAAGCCTGTCTCGGCCTGCTGGCGGGCACGCTGGCGGGTGCGCTGGTGGCCATCGGCATCGCAGCGCTGCCACGCATCGGCAGCCTCGTCTGGCCGCTGGTCCTCGTGCTGCAGGCGCTGCCGGTCTTCGCCATCGCGCCGCTTCTGGTCATCTGGTTCGGCTTCGGCATGGCGTCGAAGGTGGTGATGACGTCGCTGATCGTCTTCTTTCCCGTCGCCTCCGCCTTTGCCGACGGCATCCGCCGCACCGACCGCGCCGTGCTCGACGCCTGCGCGCTCACCCCTGCCAGCCCGCTGCAGGTGCTGCGTCTTATCCGCGTACCGCTGGCGCTGCCCTATTTCGTCTCGGGCGTGAAGGTGGCAGCCCCGCTCGCGCCGCTGGGCGCGGTGGTGGGCGAGTGGGTCGGCTCGGCCGGCGGTCTCGGCTTCGTCATGCTGCAGGCCAATGCCCGCATGCAGACGGCCGAGGTCTTTGCCGCACTGGTGTTTATCGCGGTTCTCACGCTCGTGCTGCGTGCGCTGGTCGATGCCGCCACCGCCCCGCTTGCGCCCTGGGCGCGCGAAACCGCGCCCGAACGCGCCTCCCGTTTCATCATGCCTCGAAAGGAAATTTCCACGTGATCCGTGCCCTTGCCCTTGCCGCCGGCCTTGCCCTCGCCGCACTCCCCGTGCCGGCCTCCGCTGCCGACAAACTGTCGGTGCTGCTCGAATGGTTCGTCAATCCCGACCATGCGCCGCTGGTGGTAGCCCAGGAGCTCGGCTATTTCGCTGACGAAGGGCTGGAGGTCGAACTGACCCCGCCGGCCGATCCGTCCGCGCCGCCGCGCCTGGTGGCGGCCGGGCAGGCCGACATTGCCGTGCATTACCAGCCCAATCTCTATCTCGACGTCGGTGCCGGTCTGCCGCTGGTGCGGTTCGGTACGCTGGTTGAAACGCCGCTCAACACGGTGACGGTGCTGGCCGACGGCCCGATCAAGACGCTGGCCGACCTCAAGGGCAAGACGGTCGGCTTTTCGGTCGCCGGCTTCGAGGACGCGATGCTGGGCCAGATGCTCAAGGGCGCGGGGCTCTCCAAGGACGATGTCAAACTGGTCAATGTCAATTTCTCGCTGTCGCCCTCGCTGATCGCCGGCAGGGTCGAGGCCACCATCGGCGGCTTCCGCAATTTCGAGCTGGCGCAGATGCGCATCGAAGGCCATGAGGGCCGCGCCTTTTACCCCGAAGAGCACGGTGTGCCGGCCTATGACGAGCTGATCTTCGTCACCCGCAAGGAGCTGGCTGCCGATCCGCGCCTGCCGCGCTTTTTGGCAGCAGTGGAAAAGGGGGCGATCTGGCTGACCAACCATCCCGACGAGGCGTGGAAACTGTTCATCAAGGCGCATCCCGACCTTGACGACGAACTCAACCGCCAGGCCTGGGCGGCGACACTGCCGCGCTTCGCCAAGCGGCCGGCGGCGCTTGATCGTGGTCGCTACGAACGCTTCGGCGCCTTCCTGCGGGAACAAGGGCTGATCAAGTCGGCGCCCGCCGTGGACGCCATCGCGGTGAGCCTGCCATGACGCCTGCTTATATCGTCGAGACCGCATCGCGCTGCCTTTCAGAGATCAGGCAGCGCAGCCCGCGCGTGCATTGCCTGACCAATACGGTGGTGCAGAAATTCATGGCCGACGGCCTGTCGGCTCTCGGGGCGCATCCTTCGATGACGTCGAGCATCGACGAGGTCGCATCCTTCGTCGCCCGCACCGACATCATGGTGGTCAATCTCGGCACGCTCGACCCGGCGCGGCGAGAGTCGAGCCGCGTCGCGGTGGCAGAGGCGCGGAAGCTCGGCAGACGCTGGGTGCTCGATCCGGTGCATTGCAACCTGTCCGACCTGCGGCTCGTTTTTGCGCGGGAGCTCATCGAGGCCGGCCCCGCCGTGGTGCGCGGCAACCATGCCGAGATGGCCGCTATCGGAACGCTGCCGGACAACGTGGTGCGGGTGGAGACCGGCGCGCGCGACACGATCGCCTTTGCCGGCACGACGATCACTGTGTCGAACGGGCATCCGCTGATGGCGCAGGTCACCGGCACCGGCTGCCTGGCCGGCGGCGTGCTCGCCGCCTTCGTGGCGGTCGAGCCCGACGCGCTGAAAGCAGCCGCCGCCGCCATGGCCGCCATCGGTGTCGCCGCGGAGCTGGCGGCACCCTTCAGCCGCGGCCCCGGCACCTTCGGCCCCGCGCTGCTCGATGCGCTGGCCGCGCTCGATGCCGATGCCCTCCAAACCCATGCAAGGATCGACATTTCCCATGCCCAAGGTTGATTATCGTCTCAACGCCCTGGTCGACGCCGACAATCTCGACCCCACCCGCCTGGCGGAGCTGGCGCGCGTCGCTGCTGAGAACGGGGCGACGCTGATCCAGTATCGTGACAAGGCCTCGCCGACGCGGGCGATGGTCGAGCGCGCCCGCGCCATCCATGCCGCGCTCGCCGGCACCGGTGTGCCGCTGGTGGTCAACGACCGCATCGACGTGGCGCTGGCCGCGGGCGTCGAGGGCGTCCATCTCGGCCGCGAGGATATGGTGTGCGAAGACGCCCGCCGCCTGCTCGGACCGGATGCGATCATCGGCCTGACGGTCAAGAACGATGCGGATGCCGATGTGGCGGCGCAGTCATCCGCCGACTATGCCTGCATAGGCGGGGTGTTTGCGACCATTTCCAAGACCAATCCCGACGCTCCGGTGGGGCTTGCAGGCTTGTCGGCGCTTTCGGCGCGCATCCGTGCCGTGCGGCCCGACCTGCCGATAGGTGCCATTGCCGGCATCGATCTGCAGACCGCACCGCAGGCGATCTCCGCCGGTGCCGATGGGGTTGCGGTGATTTCAGCGATCTTCCGCGCCGCCGATCCCGCCCAGGCCACGCGAGAACTGCGCAACGCGGTCGATCTCGCCTTGAAGGAGCGCGGCGCATGACGGTGATTGCACTTACCATTGCCGGATCGGACAGCGGCGGCGGCGCCGGCATTCAGGCCGATCTGAAGACCTTTTCCGCTCTCGGCGTCTATGGTGCTTCCGCGCTGACGGCCGTCACCGCGCAGAACACGCTCGGCGTGTCGGCCATCGAGGACATCTCGCCCAACATGGTTGCGGCCCAGATCGAGGCTGTGCTGTCGGACCTCGATGTCGGTGCGATAAAGATCGGAATGGTCTCGCGCGTCGCCACCATCGAGGCTATCGCCGATGCGTTGGCGGATGTGACCGTGCCCATCGTCCTCGACCCGGTGATGGTGGCGACATCGGGCCACGCGTTGCTGCAGCCGGACGCCGTCGAGACCTTGCGCCGAAGGCTTCTGCCTCTGGCTGCCATCGTGACGCCCAACCTGCCCGAAGCAGCACTTCTGACGGGTGAGCCTCTGGCTGCCGACGAGGCGTCAATGCTGCGCCAGGCGCGGGCTATCGTGGCGATGGGAGCGAAATCCGTGCTGGTCAAGGGCGGGCACGGATCGGACCAAGACAGCACCGACCTTCTGTTCGACGGCAAGACGGTGCATCGCTTCGCCAAGCCCAGGCTGGCCACGCGCAACGACCATGGCACAGGCTGCACGCTGGCCGCCGCGATCACAGCCGAACTGGCCAAGGGGGCTACGCTCGAGGCCGCTGTGGGCACGGCAAAAGCCTATCTGCACGACGCGCTCGTGGCATCCGAGACGCTGACCATCGGCAAAGGCAGGGGGCCGGTGCATCATTTCCACCGCTGGTGGGACAAGGGCGCGACGGTTTGAAATCTCGGCAAACAGGGCGGCACTCCGTGATTGCAGCCCTGCGGGCTTGAGTTCGCTTTTTCGGATCGCTATGTCGGGCGCGTACGGAATGGACAGGGATCGGAACCATCATGACGCCGCGCATTGCAGTGCTGGGATGCGGATACTGGGGCAGCAACCACATCCGCACCCTCAAGGGGCTTGGCGCTCTGGCCGCCGTTTCCGATGTCTATCTCGAACGCGCCGAGGCAAAGGCCGCCGAACATGGCTGCCTCGCGCTGACCTCTGACGCACTGATCGCCAGCCCCGACATTGATGCCATCGTCTTGGCGCTGCCCGCGCAGTTCCATGCCGACTATGCCGAGCGTGCCGTCAAGGCCGGCAAGGACGTGCTGGTGGAAAAGCCCATCGCGCTGACGGTGGCGGATGCCGAGCGGGCGGTGCAGGCGGCGCGCGATGCCGGCCGTGTCTTCATGGTCGGCCACATCTTGCGCTTTCATCCGGCTTTCGAGGGGCTAAAGGCGCTGGCCGACAGCGGCGAGTTGGGCAAGATCGGCTACATCCATTCGCACCGGTTGGGGCTCGGCAAGTTCCACACCGAAAACGATGCGCTGTGGGATCTCGCGCCGCACGATCTGTCGATGATTTTGGCCATTACCGGCACCGAGCCGGAGACGGTGAGCGGCGAGGGCGCGGCTCTGGTCGACCATCTCAGCGACTTCGCCCATGTCCATATGACGTTTCCAGGCGGCGTGCGCGGCCACGTCTTTGCCTCGCGCCTCAACGCCTATCGCGAGCGCCGCATCGCCGTTGTCGGCGACAAGGCGATGGCCGTGTTCGACGACATCGAGCCGTGGGAGCGCAAGCTTGCCATCTACCGCCACAAGGTTTGGCGCGAGGACAATGGCCATGCCTTCACCTGGGCCGATCCCGAATATCTGCCGGTCGAGCCTGCCATGGCGCTGACGCGCGAATTGGAGCATTTCATCCACTGCGTCCAGACCCGCGAGGAACCCCGCACCGGCGGCGAGGAAGCTATCGCCGTGCTGCGGATCCTGACGCAAGGGTCCGTGACGCACGGGTGAGGCTTGCTTGCTATGAAAGAGTTGAAAACTGTCAATTCTTGCATGTACCCGTGCGGCAACTGCTTCGAATTGCGGTATTCTGCGGGCGTACATCTCTGGATAACAACGGTGCGAGACCGTCTCAACCTTTGAAGATGAATTTCAATGTTGTGTCAGATCGTGCTTCATCGCTCAAGAAGGAAACCAGCGCGGCACTCAAGACCCATTTCATGAATCCAGAATATACAATAGAACTCCCATGATCGGGAAAAAAAGAACCGATATTTCAAAGAATGAATTGATATACGCAGTTAACGGAAGCCATTTTTTTGATCTTTTATAATGAAAGTCAAAAATATCATTTGGCGTAAGGAATAAAAATAATTTCATATACAAAAATGCATTAGCCGGAATTATTAAAGAACCTACTGCAAATATTAGGTATTTGTTGATGGCCATCGAGGCCGCCGATACAATCTGAATTGAAATAAAGAATGGAATAACCAACGCTTTTGCCATCAACGGTACGCGTCGATCCAAGAACGCATAGCAAAAGGTTGCGGAGACCTCAGCCACCGCTCCAAGCCAAGCTGAGATCAAAACCCAAAGTCGCTTCATTCCATCAGGCTGCGGAGACGCGCTGAGCCGGTTTCCCAGCCAGCCGGTTAAGCATGGCTTCGGCTTCGGCGCCGCGTTCCGAGCGTTCGATGAAGCCGCCGCCGAAGACGCGGGCTTCGTTGCCTTCATCGGAATAGAGCACGCAGGCCTGTCCAGGCGCGATGCCGGCTTCGCCTTCGGCCAGTTCGACCCAGGTTGCACCGTTTCGGCGATGCAGGCTGACGGGACGCGGCGGGCGCGACGAGCGCACTTTCGCGAACATTTCGATGCCCTGCGCGGGCGTGTCGGCGAGGGCTTCGTCGCCCAGCCAGTTCATGTTGCGCAGGAAGATCTTGTGCGTTTCCAGCGCCTCGCGCGGGCCTACGACGACGCGGGCGCGCTCGGCGTCGAGATGCACGACATAGAGCGGTTCGCTCGAAGCGACGCCGATGCCGCGGCGCTGGCCGATTGTGAAGCGCAGGATGCCGTCATGCCGGCCCAACACACGGCCGTCGATATGGACGATTTCGCCGGGATTGGCAGCCGTGGGCCGGAGCTTGGCGATGATGTCGGTGTATTTGCCCTGCGGCACGAAGCAGATGTCCTGGCTATCCTGCTTGGCGGCGACGACCAGCCCCATGCGCTCGGCGGCCGCGCGCACGTCGGGCTTGGACATGCCGCCCAGGGGAAAGCGCAAATAATCGATCTGCTCCTGGGTGGTGGCGAACAGGAAATAGCTCTGGTCGCGGTCGGCATCGACCGGCCGGTAGAGCGCGCGGTGGGCGCCTTCGGCGCGGCTGCGGATGTAATGGCCGGTGGCGAGCGCATCGGCGCCCAGTTCGCGCGCTGTGGCGAGAAGGTCGGCGAACTTGACGGTCTGGTTGCACGATACGCAGGGGATCGGCGTTTCGCCCGCCATGTAGCTTTCGGCGAAGGGATCGATCACCGCCTCGCGGAAACGCTGCTCGTAGTCGAGCACGTAATGCGGGATGCCGAGCGTTTCGGAAACACGGCGGGCGTCGGCAATGTCCTGGCCGGCGCAGCACGAGCCGGCGCGGTGGGTGGCCGCGCCATGATCGTAGAGCTGAAGGGTGACGCCGACGACGTCATAACCTTCCTGTT
This sequence comes from Tianweitania sp. UT-5YL-CI-8, assembly GCF_030010215.1. Classification (GTDB taxonomy): domain Bacteria; phylum Pseudomonadota; class Alphaproteobacteria; order Rhizobiales; family Rhizobiaceae; genus Oryzicola. The sequence goes on along the minus strand of NZ_JASCRR010000006.1, from coordinate 202,348 downwards.
TCAGGAGGCCGGCGACGACCGAGGAGTCGACGCCGCCCGACATGGCGACAACGACACGGGTATCCTCGGGGCGGCCGGGGAGATCGAGACTGTTCATTTCTGTGCACTTCCACTGTTCAAGGCAGGGGGTTGCGTCAATGACCTTATAGCAATCGAAAACGGTTTTTCAAAAGGCTAAAGGTTGAGCACTCAATGCCAACACCGGGCCTGCAGGTCAAGTTTCGGCTTGGGACCAATCGACATTCATGGATAGGTCGCGCCGCGTGCCAGCGCGGATTGTGGCGGCATCGATGAAAATGGCAGGTCGAAAGCGGAAATACAGGCAATGTAGCAGTTTCCAGCAATCGTTAAAATCCAACTGAGCCGGATAACGTTCCGTTCATGAACGTTACTTAGCTCTTAGGAAGTGCTTAGGCAATTTTTAAAGCTGTGGCGTTAGTGTGGCGTCGGTAGGTCTTTGAGTTTTTGTAGAGAGTACGATGACCGATCTGGTTAGACCGCGTGTGAAGTATGTGATTGGGCCTGACGGCAGCCCTTTGACGATTGCCGACTTGCCGCCCACCAACACGCGGCGCTGGGTCATCCGCCGCAAGGCCGAAGTGGTAGCCGCCGTTCGCGGCGGTCTGCTCAGCCTCGACGAGGCGTGCCAGCGCTACAAGCTGACGACCGAGGAGTTCCTGTCCTGGCAGGCTTCCATCGACGAATACGGGCTGGCGGGACTGCGCACGACGCGCATCCAGCAGTACCGCCACTAGCTTTCATCGACATTTAAAAAGGCTGGCAGCAATGCCGGCCCTTCGTTTGTGGGTGCGTGGCCGCCTGGGCGAAATTTGCTTGCAAAGCTCTGCGCCGCCCCTCATTGCACTGTCGGGCACTGCCGGATGAGCCACGGGTCTCACCCGTCCTTCGGACCCCGTGAACGGGGAGAAGACCGCTAATCGTTCTGGCTCGCTGGTTATCAGATTGGCCAAGCCATAAAGGAGCGCGCTCCTCGCCCCGATTGCGGGGAAAGGATGCCGGCAGGCAGGTGAGGGGCAGCGGTTCCGTTGCAAAACAACGCGCGGGCCTATGGCAGGCCGCAATCCTTTTCGAAGCGCGAAACAGGTCCGGAGCACAAAGCTCCAAGCTTTTTGATCGTTGCGCTCAGCTTTCGCCTCAGCCGATCATCGCGCTGCGGCCGCCGCTTTCGTCGCGGGCCTTCTGGTCGCGCGATTCCAGCATCTCGGCCTTGGACAGTTCAGCGTCCGCTTCTGCCAAAGCCTGGGCCGCGGTGCTGCGCTGCTCCATCAGATTGTGCTGGGAATCCTTGAGATTGTCGCGGCGAAGGCGCGCGGCTTTGGCGAAGGTCGGGTAGGCGAAGTGCGACTGGTCGGTAATCCCGGCCTTCCTCTCTTCGGCGACGACCTGCAATTCGAGTTCGGTGGCCATGCGATCGAACTCAGCGATCATGGAATCGAGTTGCGCGAGCTTGCGACGCTTCTCGTTCACCTGGAACAGCTTCAGCCGGACGAGGTTCTCCCGTGACTTCATACCCGCGATACTCCCCTACACTCAAAACTCTTAACGCTGCCCGCATCCCTCTCCGGTTCGGCCGGGTTAACAATCAAAGGAAAACAAATTCCTAAGATTCTTACCGGCCGGTAACCATTCGTTTACGGGCATCGTTAATCATATGGGTCAGGACTTAAGACCCGGTAAAGATTCCGGTTTTCGGCAAAGTGCCGAGCCGCTTCCGCAGGGTCCGCTTAGTCTGGATTGTTAATGCAATGCCTGACGCCTGGGGTTTCGAATTCATCATTAGATTCAAGCTGGTGTAGGCACCCGTTAAGAATCATGGTAGCGTTCGTCACATAAAATTAGGTTTTGTTAACCATTCGATGGCACCTTCGATTCAGGCAGTCACTGCGCCGGACCCAGTTGAGTTTCGGGCAACGGGCCGGTGGCAGAAAAGGGGATATATATGCGCGTTCTGCTGATTGAAGACGATAGTGCAACCGCACAGAGCATCGAACTGATGCTGAAGTCGGAGAGCTTCAACGTCTATACGACGGACCTTGGCGAAGAGGGCGTCGATCTGGGCAAGCTCTACGATTACGATATCATTTTGCTGGACCTCAACCTTCCCGACATGTCGGGTTATGAAGTCCTGCGCACGCTGCGCCTTTCCAAGGTGAAGACGCCGATCCTGATCCTGTCCGGCATGGCCGGTATCGAGGACAAGGTGCGCGGCCTGGGCTTCGGCGCCGACGACTACATGACCAAGCCGTTTCACAAGGATGAGTTGGTTGCCCGCATCCATGCCATCGTGCGCCGCTCCAAGGGCCATGCCCAGTCGGTCATCGCGACGGGCGACCTGATCGTCAATCTCGATGCCAAGACCGTCGAAGTGGGCGGCCAGCGCGTGCATCTCACCGGTAAGGAATACCAGATGCTGGAACTGCTCTCGCTGCGCAAGGGCACCACGCTGACCAAGGAAATGTTCCTGAACCACCTTTATGGCGGCATGGACGAGCCCGAACTGAAGATCATCGACGTGTTCATCTGCAAGCTGCGCAAGAAGCTCGACGCTTCGTCGGGCGGACAGAACTATATCGAGACAGTCTGGGGCCGCGGCTATGTGCTGCGCGAGCCCGAGGAAGTCCGCGCAATCGCCTGATCCGATCCATCGGATTTCTGGGCGGCAAAGGCCGCCCGGCCGTCGTAGCGCGTTCCTATAGCTTATCATACGACAAAACCCGGCTTTTGGCCGGGTTTTGTCGTTTAATCAGTCAGTGCTGCTTTCCGCAGCCTATTCGGCCGAGAGAATGATCTCGTCTGGTGTGGCGTGAATGGAAATCACCATGCCGGCCTCGCGCGCCATCAGCAGCGTGTAATAGAATTGGACCGAATGCGCGTCGATGGGCTCTTCCGGCTTCTGGCCGGACTGCAGTTCCAGGAATTTCGGCGGCACGCGCAGCATGGTGCCGCGCGACGCGATGGAAATCTTCGGCGATGTATCAAGGTTTTCCAGCGTCACGACGATCTTGCCGCCGCGTGGGATCGACGAGTTCGACACCAGAAGCAGGTTGAGGATCAGCTTGACCTTGTTCTTGGGCAACAGCGAGCGCGTGCCGTTCCAGACCAGTTCAGGCTTTTCGTTCTTGAAGAAGGCGTTGGCGACCTGCTCGGCATCACCCGTGTCGATCAGCATGCCGGCGGACCCTGCTGCGCCGAAGGCAATGCGGGCATATTGCAAACGCGCCGAGGCATTGCGCGCGCTGGCGCGGATCAGCCGCATCGCATCTTCGTCGGCGCCGCCCTCGTCGAGAAGTTCGAGGCCGTTGTTGATCGCCCCCACGGGGGAGATGATGTCGTGGCAGACGCGGCTGCACAGAAGTGCTGCCAGATCGGTTGCGGAGAGCGAAAAGACTTCGGCCATAGACGGTTCCCACTGGCTGGGTGCAAGAAATCGGCGATCCGCGATCCGCGATGCGCGATGCGCGAATCAGCAATAGTATTTGGTGACTTTGGTTACACAGCGGTGCGGCGCGGGCAAGGAAACGATCGGATTTGCCGTCGCGATACCGTCGTCACTCCAGTGTTGCCAGCCCATTTGGGCGTTCATCCGCCTTCTAAACGCCATCTTCCCCTTTATGCTTAACGAAAGGAAAAGGGTTGCAGCCTTAATTTGCCGGCAAGACCCTGAAGCGGCCGATAGAGCCGCGCTGGGACGAGGCGTCAAGGAAGTGCTCCCTGACGGAGATTTGGAAGCATGATTTCCCCTATTGGCGTCCGGGCCTATATCCGAGCCATCGCAGTATTCTGCGCGCTGTTCAGCGCGCTTGTCGTGTCGACACAGGCATCCCGGGCGCAGGAATACACCGCGCAGGAGGTTCTTGATTCGGGCCACCGCTTCTTCGGCTCGACCTCCGGCGGTCTGGCTACGGTGGTCGAGAAGGTGTTTTCCTCTTACGGCCTGCCCAATGGCTACATTCTCGGCGAGGAAGGTTCCGGAGCCTTTGTCGGCGGGTTGACCTATGGCGAGGGCACGCTCTACACCAAGAATGCCGGCGACCATAAGGTGTTTTGGCAGGGGCCGTCGCTCGGCTTCGACTTTGGCGGCCAGGGCTCGCGAACCATGGTGCTGGTCTATAATCTCGATGACGTCAACAGCCTCTACGACCGGTTCGCCGGCGTGGCGGGCTCGGCCTATGTCATTGCCGGCGTGGGCTTCAACGTTCTCAAGCGCGACAATGTCCTGCTGGTCCCGATCCGCACCGGTGTCGGCGCCCGGCTTGGCGTCAATCTCGGCTATCTGAAACTGACCCAGCAGCCGACCTGGAATCCGTTTTAAGTCGTTTCGGCAGGCCCGATCCTTTACGGGCGGCGTTTGGCGACGAGAGGCACTATCCACAGAACATGAGCCGGCCGCATCCTTAAGGTGCGGCCGGATTCGCGCTTGCACTGGATTTCTGTCATGGCTGCGTGGCAAAATACCGTGACAGGCAGAGGTGAAGCGTTTTGATTCAGTACGTCCTGCTTTTCGTTCTCGGCTTTCTCAGCGCACTGTTGCTGGCGCTGTTGGTTGCGCCAGCGTTGTGGCGGCGCGCCGTGCGGCTGACGCGCAGTCGGCTGGAAAGCACGCTGCCGATGACGATGGCCGAGATCCAGGCCGACAAGGATGCGGTGAGGGCGGACTATGCCATGGCGGTGCGGCGGCTTGAGATGAGCCTGAAGGCCGCGCAGGACAAGGTGCTAACGCAGGCTGTCGACATCAGCCGCTATCAGGAAGATCTCAAGCTTCTCGACGCCGAGCGGGCGGAAAAGGCGGCGGCCTTGCAATCGCTAGCCGGGCGCGAGGAAGAGTTGAACGCTGCTTTGGAGCGTCTGCGGAAAAGCCAGGAAGAACTGGACCGCCGCGCCAGGGAACTGGACGAGATGGGCGCGCGCTATGAGGATGCAAGCTATTCCTCCAGCAACCGCCAGATCGAATTGGTTTCGCGCGAGGCCGAGATCGAAAGGCTGACTGCCGAAATCGCCTCGCTTCGCCGCACACGCAAGGATGGCGAAGAACGCATCCGCGCGCTCGAAGAAGACAACAAGGCCATTCGCGAGGCGCTGCTGTTGGAAAAGCGCCGGGTGACGGAAGCCGAACAGAAGCTGGAACGCATGCGGACGGAGTTGAGCGACTGCGAAGAAAAGCTCGAACGCCGCGAACGGGAACTGGTCCGCCTGCGCGAGAAGTCCGGCAGGGATGGCGGGCTGGACGATACCGACGATGAGGACGACCTGTCTCCCGGCAGCGACGACAAGAGCCGGCAGGAAGCTCGCATGACCCGGCTCTTGCGGGAGAACAAGAAGATCCGGGCGGAACTTTCCGAATTGAAGGCCATGCCCCACGCCGCGCCAGAGCAGGATGACCTGCTGCGGGATCAGATGCACCAACTCGCTGCGCAGGTTGTGGCGATGACGGCGAAACTGGAAGGACCGGATTCGCCCATCGAAACCGCGCTGGCCAAGGCGGAAGCCAGCGGCAAAGAGGCTGCGTCGCCGAGCCTTGCCGAGCGGATACGGGCATTGCAGGGACGAGGCGCGGGCTGACTTGCGGGCAGGATGAGCATTTGATCCACCGCCCCTCATCCGACCCTTCGGGCCACCGTCTCCCCGCTGGGGAGAAGGTCCGGCGCGGCGCCGCCCGCTCTCCTCTCCCCAGCGGGGAGAGGGTGGCCGAGCGAAGCGGAGGCCGGGTGAGGGGGCGTTACAAGCGGTCTCCCCAATGCAAGACTGCAAAGGCTGCCCTCATGCCATGAAATGGTGCAGCGTGATTGCCGAGGCGGCGGAGACGTTGAGGCTGTCGAAGCCGGGCGCCATGCGGATGCGGGCGGTATCGACGCGGTCGAGGATAGCTTGCGGCAGGCCGGGTCCCTCAGCACCGAAATACAGCGCGAGCCGGTCCGGGCGGGCGATTTCCGTAATGTCCATTTTTCCCGCAGGTGAAAGCGCCAGCTGGGTGAAGCCGGCTGCCTCCAGGACCGAGGCAATTTGCAGGCCGGTGCCGCCGAGCGCGAACGGCACCTTGAGGGCGGCGCCCACCGACACCCTGATCGACTTGCGGTAGAGCGGATCGCAGCTCGTTTCATCCAGCAACACCGCATCGCAGCCGAAGGCGGCGGCGTTGCGGAACATGGAGCCGACATTGTCGTGGTTGGCGATGCCGACCAGCACCATGACCAGCGCGTGGCTGGGCAGGGTCTGCACAACGGATGCGATGCTCTCGGCATGGCGTCGCCGGCCGATTGCTAGAATGCCGCGATGCATGTGGAAGCCGGCAATGGCGTCGATGACTTCGGCGGAGGCGACATAGACGGGCAGATCGTCGGGCGCCGACGACAGGGTCTCCGCAAGCCCGGCAAGGCGGTTTTCCAGAACCAGGACCGATTCCGGTACGAAGCGGCGTGCCGAAAACAGCACGTTGAGCACCACCTTGCCTTCGGCGATGAAGCGACCTTCGCGGCCGGTCAGGTCACGTTCGCGAATGTTGAGATAGGCCGCGACACGAGGGTCGGCCGGGTCGTCGATGGGAATGGCCCGCATCAGCAGTCTTTACACCGTCGCGACACGGACAGGAACCGTCCGGCACACTTCACCATGCGGAGTCGCATCCAACTGAGCTGCGGTACTCGCGTCAAATGATTACGAAGTGGCATTGACCGCGGCGCGGCTGCTTTTCGCCATCTCGACCAGCAGCTTGTGGAAATCAGCGGGCTCCTTGGCTGGGCGCTCGAAGAAGATGCGGCGTGCTTCGTCGCCATTGATGAGGTCCATACCGTCCGAATCCAGGCCGGTGAGCAGCCAGCCGTCTCCGGAAGCTTTCGCGAAATGCCGGGCATAAAGGGCGATGGCGTCGCGGTGATCGGCGTTCATATGGTCCAACGCTGACTGTTCGCCTGCGGCCAGGGCTGCGAGGTGGTCGCCTTCATGGATGAGGTCGGCGCGGTCCAGCAGATAGGCTTTGCCGAAGCCGCCATTGAGGCTGGCGCGCTCGACCTCAAGCCGGTGGATCGAGAAATCGCCGAGACCGACATAGAGCTTGGCCTTGGGGTTGCGATTGAGATAGCGCCGCTCGGCCCGCTCGTAGTCCGGTGTGCCGCGTTCAATCCGCCCCGCCCGGCAAAACAGCGTGATCCGCGGATAGGCGAGCGGGTCGCCCTTGCCGGGTTCGCCTAAAAGCAACGAGCATGCAGGATTGCCATCAATGGCGCGGGTGTGGGCGGAAAGCTGGGAAATCAAGATCAGCGGTGTGCCGTCGGTGTCGGTGGCAACGCCGACGCGGCTGACAAGCGGAACGCCGGTACCCGGCTCGATTGCCGCGAGCGCACCGAAACGCGCGGTGCGCATCAGCGTCTTGCCAAGCCGGATTGCTTCCGCATCCGTCTCGCGAATGACATCTTTCTTCGGTTCGTCCACGGCCAATACCTCGTCCAAATCGGAAGCAGCCGTTTAGCTGGTCTAGCCGGCGGCTGACAAGGCTGTGGCCGGCATCGCCGAGAGCGGCTGCATTTTATGCTGAACCGGCACCTTGTCGACATGGCACAGTTCGCCGGTCAGTGTAGCGATCGCGCCCGGCAGGATTTCATGCGCCAGAAGCCGGTTGGGATCGACCGGCCGGGGCATGGTCATCTGGCCGAGTGCGATGCGCGAGAAGCCCAGCGGTCCGTAATAGGGTTCGTCGCCGACGAGGATCACCGAGGGAACGGATGCCTTTGCCGCTGCCCTGAGCGCCCTGGCGACCAGTTCGCGGCCGATGCCGAGGTTCTTGTAGGCAGGCTGGACGGCGAGCGGGCCGAGAAGCTGCGCGCGGCCTTCGCCGGCGGCAACCGGCGTCATCCGTACGGAGCCGACGACCAGCCCGCTGCTGAGCGCGACGAAAGACAGCGCCCGGTCGTGCGGGCCGCCTTCGCGAATCTTGTAGGCAGCCTTGACGAAGCGGCCGGGGCCGAAGGCTTCAGCGTTGATAGTGTCGATCTCGATGTCATGCGCCGGGGTTTCGGGCACGAAAACAAAGTCTGCAAGGGTCATGGTTCAACGATCCGATATGCATGAAGGGTTGCTGCGAACAGGCTGCAGCAGTCGCCGGTCAGCGCTTACGCGCGGGCGCCCATTCGTCGTCGGTCAAACCGGACAGTTGCACAAAAATCGTTCATAGAAAGCCCGCTAGCATCATTCCCGAACCGCGTCCATCCGGTTTCTTGCGGAAGCGGCGGTTGACTGACTGTTCAGCGCGGAATGTTTCCCGAAAGGGCCAGCATGCCCTACATGTGCATCACGAAAAAGACGAGAAAAAGACGAAACGAGGATTGTACGATGGGACTGCTGGTAGACGGAAAGTGGCACGACGCCTGGTACGACACCAAGGCGACCGGCGGAAAGTTCGAGCGCAGCGAAGCGGTCTGGCGCGACTGGATCACAACCGACGGCACACCGGCGGAAGGGCGCACACGCGGTTTCAAGGCCGAGCCGGGGCGCTACCATCTCTATGTCTCGCTGGCCTGCCCCTGGGCACATCGCACGCTGATCTTCCGCGCGCTGAAGAAGCTCGAAGACATCATTTCCGTTTCGGTCGTGCATCCGTTCATGGGCAAGAACGGCTGGAGTTTCGAAACCGACGCGGCCGCCACAGGCGACGATCTCTACGGTCTGGACTTCCTGCATCAGATATACACCCGCGCCGACCCGACCTATAGCGGACGAGTGACCGTGCCGGTACTTTGGGACAAAAGGCAGGAGACCATCGTCTCCAACGAATCGTCGGAAATCATCCGCATGCTGAACTCGGCCTTCGACGCATGGGGCGATGCCTCGCTCGATTTTTATCCCGAGGCGCTGCGCGGGGAGATCGATGCGGTGAACGCCAAGGTCTATGCCGCGGTGAACAACGGTGTCTACCGTGCCGGCTTCGCCACGACGCAGGAAGCCTATGAGGAGGCTTTCGACACGCTGTTTGCGCAATTGGACGAGCTCGAACAACGGCTGTCGGGCCAGCGCTATCTGACGGGCGGGCAGATCACCGAAGCGGACTGGCGGCTATTCACCACGTTGGTGCGGTTCGACCCCGTCTATGTCGGCCACTTCAAGTGCAATCTGCGCCGGATCGCCGATTATCCCAACCTATCGAACTATCTGCGCGAGCTCTATCAGGTGCCGGGTGTGGCGGGGACTGTGAACATCGACCACATCAAGCGGCACTATTACGGCAGCCACGACACGATCAATCCGACTGGGATCGTGCCCAAGGGGCCAGAACTGGACTACGAAGCATCGCATGATCGGGCGCGATTCGGGTGAGGACGGCCTGCGAATCGCGGTGCTCAGCGGTTCCGATGCTCGTGTACCCAAATGTACACTCCGCTTCGGTTCTCGAACCCGGCCATTTTCGGCACGTCCTGACTCGAATCCGGTAGGTCTGCAACGTCACCAATAAGGCGATGACGCCTGGCCGCCGAAAACCTCGCCAATCCGGCGCAGCGTGGCGGGCGTGGTCTCCTCCGGCAGGGCGTCGAGCGGGAAGAAGCCAGCCTCGGCGATTTCCCGGTCCGGCGCCTTCGGCGCGGTTTGGGTAAAATTCTCGATGAGATAGAATGCAACATGGTCGCGCCGGCTGGAGCGACCGTTGAGATGCAGCGAGCGCAGCTGGGGTTCCGCCGTCATCTCTATATTGCACTCTTCCTGCAACTCATGGGTGAGTGCCTCGAAAAACGTTTCGCCGGTTTCAACGCCGCCGCCGGGAAGCTGCCAGCCCGGCACATAGGTGTGGCGCACCAGGAAAACCGCGTTCTTCGCCCGGTCATACACCAAGCCACGCACGCCGAGCGTCATCGGCCGTTTCAGCAGGAAATAGAGGTGGAACAGGCGCGCGCGCAGGCCAGGCCAGCCGCGCTGGCGAAAGCGCAATTCGGGATCGTGATGCGGATTGTCGGTCATAAGTGAGCCTATGGGTGGAAAGCAGCGAGGCTGTGACCTACAAAGAGGGGATGTTCAGGCTTGCGCATATTTCCGACGTTCATCTTGGCCCGCTTCCCGATGTATCCTATCGCGATCTCGCCTCCAAGCGGATGGTCGGCTACATCAACTGGCAGCGCAATCGCCGCAAACATCTGCATGACGGCGTGATCGACACGATCACCGCCGACATCAAGGCGGCTGGCGTCGATCATCTGGCGGTCACCGGCGATCTGGTCAACCTTGCGCTCGACGGCGAAATCGAGCTGGCCAAGCTCTGGCTGGAGACGCTGGGTTCGCCGCAGGACGTGTCGGTGGTGCCCGGCAACCACGATGCCTATGTGCCCGGCGCCTTCGATAAGGCATGCCGGTCGTGGGGGTCGTGGATGCGCGGCGACGACAACACGCATACCGTCAACCGCGATGCGTTTCCTTATATGCGCGTGCGCGGGCCGGTGGCGCTGATCGGAGCCACGTCGGCGCGGGCTACGGCGCCGTTCATGGCCAACGGCTTCTTTCGCGAAGGGCAGACGGCGCGGCTGGCCCAGCGGCTGCAGGAGGCTGCCGAGCACAAGCTGTTCCGCGTTGTGATGATCCACCATCCGCCGATCCGCGATGCGGTGCCGCAGCACAAAAGGCTGTTCGGCATCGGCAAGTTCCAGCGCACAATCGCGCGCTATGGCGCCGATCTCGTGCTGCATGGCCATTCGCACATTCCCTCGCTCTACTGGATTCCCGGCGCGGACGGCCGCAAGGTGCCGGTGGTGGGCGTGGCAGCGACGGGGCAGGCCCCCGATGGCAAGCATCCGCCCGCGCAGTACAATCTGTTCGAGATCGGCGGCGGGCCCGGCGACTGGTCGATCAGGCTGACGCGGCGGGGACTGACCGGGCTGGCACTGCCGCCTTCCAATCTTGAAACGATCCAACTGGTCGAAAGCGCGCAGCCAGAGCTGGCCGAAACCTGATTTTTTTATTGCTGTTGCAAGAAGGGCAAGATGCGGTCCCACAGCACGGCGACGGAAACCGAAAGGCCGAGCAAAGTGCCGAGTGCGAAAAAGGCCATCCCGCGTAAGGTGGGCAGCCAGTCGCCGTCGCGAGCATTCAAGGCAGGTTCGGCTTCTTGCGCAAAGCCGCGGGCGCGCGACGTGACTGCTTCGGCGCGACCTTCCAGCATTCGCTCGCGCTCGACCATACGCTCGGCGATGTAGCGGGTGACGTGATCGGCGATGGGCTGGACCTGGCTCGATTCGGCAAGAATGACACGGCCGATCCGGGTATCGCGCAGGAATCGGTAGGTGCGGCCATCGCGGCCCATGCCGACATGGGCGACCGCATCGATCCATAGACGTGGCTGCATGCCAGAGGAGATGGCGAAGTCGAAGCTGTCGATCTCGGAGGGGACATCGGCGAAAACCGGTTCGAGTTCCGCAACCAGCATGTCCAGACGCGTACGATGGATTTCGCGCAGTTCGGCGATGACATCGGCCTTGTCGGCGGCGGCATTCTTGGCATCGCGCACGGCATCGGAAAGTCTGCGGGCCTGCCTTATCGCGCTGACATTGTCCGCGTAGTCTTTCATCCAATGCCCCCCGGAAGTCTGTTTGACGTTGGATTAACACACTCCCCAAGGCCTTGAAAGCAGCGGGAATCTTGGCTTTCGCACCATCTGTCCTCGATTGGGACAGGTGCGAATCGCCAACCCCAGGCCTGCCGATCCATCTGTTCGCAGCGTCCCGAAGTGGAGCACCTGGCCCATCGGGCTATCTACCGGACGCTGCGATTATTTGCCGGGAAAGCATTTTGGCGGCAGCTTCGGGCACTTCCTCCGGCAGCCGGTGGCCGGCTTCGTCGATCCATTCGAAGCGGATCCTGGCGTCCAATAAAGCCAGATGCGGCGCTGGCAGCACGGCGTCCCTGGTGCCCCAGGCCATGGCGATGGGGCAGGGGATGGCCGAGATCATGTCCTGCGGAATTACACCCTGCTTGTCATTACGGGTGATGGCGGCGCCGAGTTCCAGAAGCACGTCCAACTGACCGTCCCGCAGCCTCATGATGAGCGCGCGGTCGACGGTGGCGGGCTCGATCACGGCTGAAGGTCCCGACATTTCGCGGAGGCAGGTTTCCAGAGCGGCCGTATCGCGGGCGGCGGCGTAGCGACGCAGCAGCGGGCCGTTGATGCGCTCATCGAAGCCGCCGGGGGCAAACAAGGTCAGCGATGCGGCGATATCGGGTGCGGAGGCCGCCAGCAGCGTGCTGGCAGCCCCACCCATGGAGTGGCCGACGAGATGCGCCTTGCCGACGCCGCGCTGCCGGAGGTCGTCGAGCACAGCCACGGTGGCCGCCTTTGCAGAAGTCTTGCCGGGGTAGTCCAGCGACGCGCCATGGCCGGGCAGATCGTAGGTCAGCGTCCAGACCTGATCGCCGAGCGCTTCGATCACGCTGTCCCAGACATGGTGGCTGCCTGCGAAGCCATGCAGCAGGACAAGAGGCGTCGCGGAAGAGGCGCCGCTTTCGCGGCAATAGAGGCGGTCGGACATGTTGAACCTTATTTTACAGAACCCAACCCTGCTGCCTCCAAGCTTCGGACAGCTTGACGGCCATGTCTATCCCCGGCAAAACTCCGAACATCGAGCTTTCAGCTTTGCTTGACGAGAATACGGTTCGCCGCCGCGACCACCGCTTCCAGGGAGGCTGCGACGATGTTGGTGTTGATCCCCGCGCCGAAAAGCCGCCCGCCCGGATATTCGATCTCCATGTAGCAGATCGCCGAGGCGTTGGAGCCGCGCTGGATCGAGTGCTCGGAATAGTCGAGCACCGACATGTCGACGCCAACATAGGATGACAGCGCATTGACGAAGCCGTCGACGGGGCCGTTGCCGGTGCCGCTGATCGTCTTCTCGACGCCATTGTCGGTGATGGTCGCCTCGACGATTCGGCGGCCCTTAACCTCGGTGTCGGGATAGGTCTGGTGGTCGACGAACTTCAGTCGCGCGCCGGGCTGGTCGACATAGACTTCGAGAAACTGCTCGTGGATGCGCTTGACCGAGACTTCCTTGCCCTCGACATCGGTGATGTTCTGGATGTGCTGGCTGAACTCGACCTGCAGGCCGCGCGGCAGGTTGAGGCCGTAATCCGCCTGCAGGACATAGGCGATGCCGCCCTTGCCGGACTGCGAATTGATCCGGATGATCGCCTCATAGCTGCGGCCGACATCCTGCGGATCGATGGGCAGGTAGGGCACTTCCCAGATTTCGGTGTTGGCCTTCTTGATCGCCTTCATGCCCTTGTTGATGGCGTCCTGGTGCGAGCCGGAAAAGGCTGTGTAGACGAGTTCGCCGACATAAGGGTGGCGTTCCGGGATCACCAACAGGTTGGAATATTCGTAGACGTCCTTCATGCGGGTGATGTCGGAGCAGTCCAGTTCGGGATCGACGCCCTGCGTGTACATGTTCAGCGCCAGCGTAACCACATCGACATTGCCAGTGCGTTCGCCATTGCCGAACAATGTGCCTTCGACGCGGTCCGCACCCGCCATCAGGCCCAGTTCGGTCGAGGCGACGCCGGTGCCGCGGTCGTTGTGGGGATGCAGCGAAATGATGATGTTTTCGCGGTTGTCGAGATTGCGGCACATCCACTCGATGCGGTCGGCATAGGTGTTGGGCGTCGCCATCTCGACCGTGGAGGGCAAGTTCAGGATCAGCTTGTTGTCGGCGGTCGGCTGCATGATTTCTGTGACGGCGTTGCAGATTTCCAGCGCCACTTCCAGCTCGGTGCCGGTGAAGCTTTCGGGCGAATACTGGAAGCGATAGCCGCCGCCCGCCTTAGCGGCCATGTCGGCGATCATCTTTGCGGCATCGGTGGCGATGCGCTTGATCCCGGCGACGTCTTTCTCGAAGACGACGCGGCGCTGCAACTCGCTGGTGGAGTTGTAGAAATGCACGATCGGCGTGTTGGCGCCTTCCAACGCCTCGAAAGTGCGGGTGATCAGTTCTGGCCTGCACTGCACCAGTACCTGCAGATCGATCTCATCGGGAATATCGGCCTGCTCGATGCACCAGCGGGCGAAGTCGAAATCGGTCTGCGACGCCGACGGAAAGCCGATCTCGATTTCCTTGAAACCCATGTCGACGAGCAGCTTGAACATGCGCGCCTTGCGCTCATGTCCCATCGGGTCGATCAGCGCCTGGTTCCCGTCGCGCAGGTCGACGGAGCACCAGATCGGCGCCTTTTCGATGCGCTTCGACGGCCATGTGCGGTCGGACAGGTCGACAGTGGGGTAGGGCTGATATTTCCGCGCCGCGTCGGGCATGCCTTTTTTGGCGCCGGTTGCGGTAACCTTGTTCTGGACGTTCATTTTAGTCTCTCCCGGCGGGCTCGCACGGCTCTTGGCCATGGTGCAAGCGCACCTTATACCGAACTTCATTCAACTGTGGCTGACAGGAGCATCCGCGCGTGGCGCCGGCAATCGACCGCCGGGCGCTCCTTCAGCGAGCCCGGCGGTCGCCGATAAGGCCGAGAAGAAGGATGGCGTTGGAGAGCGCGCGCAAGGTCTCGCCCGCAAAAGCGGCGGAACGACTTACAGTCTGGGCGCGACGCGACAACATGGCGTTCTCATACATGAGAGGTGCGATACGCGCAAGGGAGGATGCGGCGTCAGGTGACGAAGCGCGCAACGAACCGTGCCAGCCATGGGCCGAAGAGCAGCACCAGCAGAAACCGCATCATCTGCAACGCCATGATGAAGGAGAGATCTACCGAATGCGAGGCGGCGGCGATGATCGCCACCGAGTCCATTCCGCCGGGGCTGGTGGCGAGATAGGCGGTCAGCGGGTCGATGCCGAGGCTATGGGCGAGGAACCAGGCGATGCCGCCGCAAAACGCCATCAAGGCAAGGATTGACCCGACTACCTGCGGCAGGGCACGCGCGGCGTGGCGCAGGATCGCGGCGGTGAAATTGAGCCCGATGCTCCAGCCGATCAGCGGATAGCTCAGCGCCAGAAGCCAGTGCGGCAGTTGCATGGGCACGGAAAAGCCGAGGTGGAGCACGACGCCGACGATCATGGCGCCAAGGAAGAACGGCGAGGGCAGGCGCAGCAGGCGGCCAAGCATTGCACCCCCTATCGCAATTACGAACGTCGTTGCGAGGGGCAGCGGCTCAATTGCCGGGAACCAGTCTATCGCGACGGGCTCGACGGTCGAGGTGTCGACCCAAAGACGTGCTATGAGTGCCGCGGTTGCCGACACCATGATGACGCGCAGATATTGCATGAAGGCGACGAGGCGTGCATCCGCGCCGAAGCTTTCGGCCATGAACACCATCGCCGACGCAGCGCCGGGCGCCGATCCCCAGACGGCGGTCGTCCCCGGCAGGATCTTCAGGCGGCTGATGAACCAGCCGAGAAAACTGCTTGCGATGACGGTGGAAACGGCGGCGCCCACGAAGATCGGCCATTCCGATACGAGCGTCGAGAAAATGTCGGGCGATATAGAAATGGCGATGAGACAGCCGATCATCGCCTGGCCGGACTGGAACAGGAGGCGCGGCAGGCGGACCGTGGCGCCCTGGACGCCCGCGACGATGCCCGCGAACATCGGGCCGAGCAGGAGTGTTGCGGGCAGCTGTGCAAGCTCAAGCACTGCCGTGATGACGGCGGACAGCGCCAGCAGGATCAGCCACTGGAGGAGGGGATGGAGTGCGCCGAGCCGGGAAGGTGGTTGTGCGACGGGAGACATGTGCCCCCTTCATATCCCGCCTGAAGCGTGCGGCAATGCGTGAACCGCAAAAAATGCTTAACGAAACACGTTCCGGAACGGCGATGCGATAATCAGGCGAACGGAACGGCCGCCGTCCCCAAGGGCAGTTTCGCTTCGTCGTCGGGCTCGACATGGATGATGACGCGGACGGAAGGGATTTCCGAGCGCAGAGCGTCCTCGATACGGTCGCAGATGACGTGACTTTCGCCGACGCTCATCGCCGCTTCCACTACGAGATGAAATTCGATGAAGGTGGCGCGGCCGGCGATGCGCGTTTTGAGGTCATGCACCTCCAGCGCGCCCTTGGCGTTGACGGAGATAATGTCGCGGATGCGCATATTCTCGTCCGGCTCGACGGCGCGATCCATCAGCCCGTTGACCGACGAGCCGATGACGTGCCAGCCCTGCCAGAGGATGTTGAGTGCGACGATGACGGCGAGAGCTGGATCTAGGATCGTCCAGCCGGTCAGAACGGCGCCGACGAGACCTGCCAGCACGCCGAGCGAGGTGACGACATCGGTCATGATGTGCCTGCCGTCGGCGACAAGCGCGGGCGAACGGGCCGCGCGGCCGACGCGGATCAGCAGCAAGGCCCAGAACGCGTTCACGCCGGCGGCGGCCGCGTTGACGCCAAGGCCCATCCAGGGCTGGTCGAGCGACAGAGGTGCACCCCAGGACCGGTAGACCTCGTTGAGGATCAGGATCGAGGCGACGACGATCAGAACGCCTTCCAGCACGGCGGAGACATACTCCGCCTTGTGGTGACCGTGCTGGTGGTCGTTGTCGGCGGGCTTGTGGCTGACCTGGACAGCCCAGAAGGCGGCCAGCGACGCGATGACGTTGACGATCGATTCCATCGCGTCTGAATAGAGCGCGACGGAGCCGGTGAGCCGCCAGGCGACGAACTTCAATCCCATCACCCCGAGGGCAACAAAGATCGACCAGAAGGCGAGCCTGGCGACACGCTGCTTGGACTGCTCAGCCGTCAAGATCAGGCAGCCTTTTCACGCGCCTTGCGCGGCAGATGCGCGACGACGTTCTCGATCATCCGCATGCCGGCGTCATGGCCCAGCGTCATGATCGATTCGGGATGAAACTGCACGGCAGCGATCGGCTCCCTGCGGTGTTCGAACGCCATGATCACGCCGTCCTCGGTTTCCGCCGTGACGATGAAGTCGTCGGGCAGGCGCACCGGATCGGCGAAGATCGAGTGGTAACGGCCGACGGTGACCTCCTTGGGCAGGCCCGAGAAGATAATACCTGGCTTGGAGATGCGGATGCGCGACGGCTTGCCGTGCATGGGAATGTGCAACTGCCTGAGTTCGCCGCCATAGGCTTCGGCAAGCGCCTGCAGGCCGAGGCAGACGCCGAAGATTGGCAGGTCGCGGGCGCGCGCCTTCTTGATGGTGGCGGCGCAATCGAAGTCCTTCGGCGTGCCGGGTCCGGGCGAGAGCACGACGAGATCAGGCTTGAGCCGGTCGAACACCTCGTCGGCGACGGGCGTGCGCACCGTCGACACGATGGCGCCGGTCTGGCGGAAGTAGTTGGCAAGCGTGTGGACGAAGGAGTCTTCGTGGTCGACAAGAAGGATGTTGACGCCTTCGCCGACACGGGCGCTGATACGCTGGTCCTTTGCGGCGTTGCCGGCCTTGGCGTCGCGAACAGCTGAGATCATGGCGGAGGCCTTCAGTTCGGTTTCGGCTTCTTCTTCCTGCGGGTCCGAATCGTAGAGCAGGGTGGCGCCTGCGCGGACCTCTGCGATGCCATCCTTGATGCGGATGGTGCGCAGGGTCAGGCCGGTGTTGAGATCGCCGTTGAAATGCACCATGCCGACCGCGCCACCATACCAAGCGCGCGGGCTCTTCTCGTTGTTTTCGATGAAGCGCATGGCCCACAATTTGGGCGCGCCTGTGACCGTGACGGCCCAGGCGTGGCTGAGAAACGCGTCAAACGCGTCCATCCCTTCGCGCAGGCGGCCTTCGATGTGATCGACGGTGTGGATCAGGCGCGAATACATCTCGATCTGGCGACGCCCGATGACGCGCACCGATCCGGGCTCGCAGACGCGGCTCTTGTCGTTGCGGTCGACGTCCGAGCACATGGTCAGTTCGGACTCGTCCTTCTTGGAATTGAGCAGCTTGAGGATCTGCTCGCTGTCGGAAATGGCGTCTTCGCCGCGCTTGATGGTGCCCGAGATCGGGCAGGTCTCGACGCGGCGGCCGTTGACGCGGACGAACATTTCCGGCGAGGCGCCGACGAGGAACTCGCCTTCGCCGAGATTGATGAAGAAGGAATAGGGCGAGGGGTTGGTCGCCTTCAGCCGGCGCGAAATCTCCGACGGGGCCGTCTCGCAGCGTTCGAAGAACATCTGGCCGGGGACGACCTCGAACAGGTCGCCGCGCCGGAAGCTCTCCTTGGCGCGCTCGACCAGCTTGGAATATTCGCCAGGCTCATGGTCGCCGCGCGGAGGGATGCGGTCGGACGGCTTGAAGGGCTCTTCCACCGCATCGCGAGGCAGGCCGGCTGTGTCGAAACCGTCGCCGGAATAGTCGTAGCGGTCTGTCCATGCTTTTGCCATGTGGTGGTCGACCACGAGGATCTCGTCGGGCAGGAACAGCACCAGGTCGCGCTGGCTTTCGGCCCGGACGAGCTTGTGCTCGACCGGGTCGAACTGGAAGGCGAGGTCGTAACCGAAGGCGCCGTAGAGGCCGAGATTACTGTCGTTGGCAGTCTTGAACAGCGAGGTGATGGCGCGTAGCACGGTGAAGACCGAAGGGATGCGCGAACGCTCTTCCTCGGTGAAGACGCGGTCCGGTTGTGCAATGACCAGCGCCAGGCGGCGTTTGGTGGTCTGGGTCAGCGCAATGTCTTTTTCGGCCAGCAAGGTGCGCGCGATGATGGGCAGCATGACTTCGCCGCGCTGGTTGAGCGCTTCGATGCGCATGTGGCGGTTGCGGGCGGAGATGACCAGCGGCGGGTCGATCATGGCGGTGTCCCAGCGCGTGTAGCGGCCGGGATATTCGTAGTTGGAGGAGAACACCGCGCCGCGCCGCGAATTCAGCCCGTCGACATAGGTCTCGATCGCACCTGGATAGGTGGTTTCGTGCCGCGTGCGGGTGATCGTCACGCCGCCTTCGGTCACGAACCGTTCGGCGCCGTCTTCCAGAACTTCCACCGTCATTGCCGTCTCCATCTCACGCCGCAGGAGGGTCCGGATCGCGCATAAAACAAATGGCCGCCCGGATATTCCGTTGCGGCCATCACATTTTCCACGCGCACGCGCTTCAACAGGCCGCCGTCAGCGAGCCCACCACCAATTGCCGATGTTCGAAGCCATGTTCATCGATTTTCAATAGCCGCGAAGTGGGTAGCACGCAACTGGATTCCGCTCACGGCAATTCGTGGGCGGGTTCGGCGCGTGGCAGACGTCCGTCCATCATGTGGGAGATCAGGCCGAGCGCAGCTCCAGCCAGTGCAAGCCCGGCTCCGACCAGCGGCAGTTCGCCATAGCCGATGCCTTGGGCGATGGCCACGCCGCCGATCCAGGCGCCCGCCGCATTGCCCATGTTGAAGGCGCCCTGGTTGAGGGTAGAGGCGAGGTTGGGCGCCTCATGGGCTGTTTCCATCACCCGCATCTGCAGCGGCGGTGCGATGAGGAAGGACAGCACGCCCCACAGCACGATGAGGGTGACGGTGATCGCGGGATCGGCGCCGAAATGCGACAGTGCAAGCTGCGTAACCGCGACCATGACGAGAGCGCCGATGGCTGTCGGCATCAGCTTCCAGTCGGCTAAACGCCCGCCGACCAGATTGCCGACGGTCATGCCGCCACCGAAGAGCAGCAGGATGTAGGTGACGTTGTCGACGGCAACGCCCGTCACGTCGGTGAGCATCGGCTTGATGTAGGTGAAGACCGAAAACAGGCTAGCGGAGGCCAGCATCGAGATCAGCATGGCGAGCCAGACCTGCAGCTTGCCGAGAACGCGCACTTCGCTCCTGAGGCCGCCGCCGCTGGGCGGCGCCACGTTGGAAGGCACGAGGGCGGCGATGGCGGCGACCGAAATCAGGCCGATCACCGCCACGGCCCAGAAGGTCATGCGCCAGCCGAAGCGTTCGCCCAAAGCCGTGCCGCCGGGCACGCCGAGAATGTTTGCGAGCGTCAGTCCTGCAAAGATCAGCGCCACGGCGCTGGCGCGTTTGTTGCGCGGCACGAGGCTCGCGGCCACCACGGCGCCGAGGCCGAAAAACGCGCCATGACCGAAGGCAGTGAAGACGCGGGCGCCCATCAGGAGCCAATAGTTCGGCGCCACCGCGCACAAGACATTGCCGACGACGAAGAGCGCGGCAAGGCCGATCAGGACGGCTTTACGTGGCAGGCTCGCGGTAAAGATAGCGATGAGGGGAGCGCCGATGACGACGCCGAGCGCATAGCCCGTGACCAGCAGTCCCGCGTCGGGGATAGACACACCCAGATCCGCGGCCACTTCCGGCAGCAGGCCCATGATGACGAATTCGGTGGTGCCGATGCAAAAGGATGCGACGGCAAGAGCGAAGATGGGCAGCGGCATGTGCGGGGAACCGAAGCATAAAACGATTGAATCGCTTCATGCGCCCACGCCGCGCTGCGCGCAATCGATGTCCTTGCATTGCAGCTTTGCATCGGCGTCATGGCTGCCATGCAAGGCCGCGTCAAGAAGGATCGGTCTTGAGACGTTGATTTCGGCTTGCGCCGCGTTTCGGAAAAACTCATCTGTAAAATTGCGCTGCCGTGAAACGAAGTTGCGGTGGCGGCGTTCTTGCATCACGTCCCTTCGGAAAGCACTTCTTGTATGACAGCGCAGCAGATCGTCGCCGTGGCCATCATCGTCGCGATGATGATGACCTTTCTCTGGGGGCGGCTGCGGTATGATCTGGTAGCGGCTCTCGCGTTGCTGGCAGCAGTCGGCCTGGGCGCGGTTCCCTTCGACCAGGCTTTCAGCGGGTTCAGCGACGACATCGTGATCATCGTCGGCAGCGCGCTGCTGGTCAGTGCTGCGGTGGCCCGCTCCGGCATCATGGAAGTGCTGATCCAGCGCTATGTGCCGCCGCTGAAATCGATCCGCATGAAACTGATGCTGCTGGTGCTGATCGTCACCTTGCTTTCGGCCGTGGTCAAGAACATCGGCGCGCTGGCGATCATGATCCCCATCGCCTTCCAGTTTGCCAAGCGCTCGAACGTGTCGCCCTCGCTGTTCCTGATGCCGATGGCCTTCGGCTCGCTGCTGGGCGGGTTGATGACGCAGATCGGCACGTCGCCCAACGTGATCGTCTCCCGCGTGCGGGAAGAAATTACGGGCCAATCCTTCACCATGTTCGATTTTACGCCGGTGGGTGCAAGCTTGGCCGTGGTTGGCGTCATCTTTCTCGTCTTCTTCTATTGGCTGGTGCCGATCCGGCAACGCGAGAGCGGATCGCTGCACGATGCGCTTGAACTGTCCGACTACGTCGCCGAAGCGGAGGTGACCAAGGGCTCGGCGGTGTTGGGCAAGCCGGTTTCCGATCTGTTGAAGATGGCGGAGGGTGCTGCGCGCATTTCATCGATCCTGCGGAAGGGCGGTGTGCGCATCACGCCTTTGCCGGACTCGGCCCTGAAGGAAGGCGACGTTTTGCTGTTGCAGGGCGATGCGGACGCCATCGACCGGCTTGCCTCGCAAGCCAAGCTGTCGCTGACCGGCGAGCGCGATCTCGGCGGCAAGGCAAGCGATGCCGAAGCCATCGAGGTTGTCATCGGCGAAAACTCCAGTCTGATCGGCCTCTCCGCCAAGCAACTGTCGCTGTTCGAGCGCCACGAGGTCAACCTGCTTGCGGTCAGCCGCAAGGGGGCGCGGATCGAGCAACGCCTGGGCAATGTCACGCTGAGGATGGGCGACGTGCTGGTGCTGCAGGCGAGCCGGGCGCGCATTCCCGAAATGCTGCGCGATTTCGGCTGCCTGCCGCTGGCCGAACGGCCCATCCTGATGGGCAGCGTGCGCAAGGGCATCGTGCCTCTGGGCATTCTTCTGGCCGCCATGGCGGTGACGGCGGTGGGCCTGCTGCCGGTGCCGGTGGCGTTCTTCGCCGCCGCCGTGTTGGTGGTTGCGTTCAAGGCGATACCGCTGCGCGAGGTCTATGACGCGCTCGACGGGCCGATCCTCGTCATGCTGGCGGCGCTCATCCCCGTCAGCGACTCGCTGCGGACGAGCGGGGCGACCGAGTTGATGGGGGCGGGGCTGTCGCATATCGCGATGTCGCTGCCGGCCTGGGGCGCTTTGGCGCTGATTCTGGTGGCGGCGATGGCGGTGACGCCGTTTCTCAACAACGCTGCCACCGTGCTGGTCATGGCGCCGATCGCAGCCACCTTTGCCGGACAGCTCGGCTATCGTCCGGAGGCGTTCCTGATGGCCGTGGCTATCGGCGCGGGCTGCGATTTTCTCACGCCCATCGGCCATCAGTGCAACACGCTGGTGATGGGGCCGGGAGGCTATCGCTTCGGCGATTATTCGCGGCTCGGCCTGCCGCTGTCGATCCTGGTGATCCTGGTTGCGGTGCCCATGCTGATGATCGTCTGGCCGGTGCAGTAACAAGGCTAAATACGCCAGCAACAAACCGAAAATCTTGCCAGAAAGTCTACCTCTGCGCGCCAGCTCAAGCGCGCTGCTTTCGACTTGCCTGCGCTGTTTGTGTTCGACTAATCTCGAACAAACGATCACCGTCTTAAATTCTGCGATCGACGGATTGCAGCCAAGGAATGCTCCAATGGACGGTCTTGAGCGGCAAAGCACATTTCGCGGTGTCGATACCGAGACCGATGTCGTCGGATTGATCTACGAAGCCACCTTCATCCCCGAACTTTGGCCTTCGGTGCTTGAGGCGGTGAATGCGCGGGCCGGTGCCGCCTCGGGCGCATTGTTGTTGTTCACTCCTGAAGGCCCGCCGCGCGCCATCACGACGGCGCTGACGCGGGAAGCCTTCGAGCGGTTTTCCGGCGGCGACGACTGGAAGGACAATGAGCGCGCCAAATCACCCCCGCTGGACATGAATTTCGGCTTCGTCCGGGTCAACGACTACCTGAGCGAAGAGCAGATCGCGCGCGACAATGTGGAGCGCGCGCTGCGGTCCGTGGGCGTGGGCTGGCAGGCGCAAACGCTGGTGCCGCTGCCGACAGGCGAGATGATCGGCTTTTCGGCCGAGCGATGGCTCAATCAGGGGCCGCATTCCGAGGACAATGTCGCCGTGCTCAACGGTTTTCGACCGCATCTGGCAAAAGCCGGGATGATCGCGGCCCGTTTAAGGCTGGAGCGGGCGCAGGCAGCGATCTCGGCGCTGGAGGCCGTTGGCATGCCTTCCGCCGTGATTGGCGCCGATGGAAGGGTTCTCGCGACCAACCTATCCTTCGAGGATGTCTCCTCGGTGTTGCGGCCTGCCGCCTTCGGACGGCTGTCGATGGTCGATCCGTCCGTCGACCTGCAATTTCAGGCCGCGCTTGCCGAGCAGCGGCACCAAGGCGTCTCAAGCGTCGGATCGATCCCGATACGCTCACGAAACGGCGAGCCACCGGTCGTGGTGCATATCCTACCGGTGGCAGGGGCTGTGCACGACATTCTCTTCGGCGGTCAAACGCTGATCGTGGTCTCGGCTCTCGACAGCCGGAATGCTCGGCTGCCGCCGGGCGTTCTTCATTGTTTGTTCGACCTTTCGCCTGCGGAAGCCAAACTGGCAGCGGCCCTTGCCGAAGGGAAGTCGCTTGTCGATGCGGCGACGGCAGGCGGCATAACCATCAAGACGGCACGTACCTATCTCGACCGTGTGTTTGCCAAGACCGGTGTCCACCGGCAGGCGGAACTCGTCGCCCTGCTCGCCAGCGCATCCAGCGTCAAGACACGAATGCCTTTGGTCTCTGTTGATGCCGGCGACGCATAGCTGCCAGATTTCAGACCGGCTTCATCTCCGCCACGACGGTGGGTAGCAGTTCCGAGACGGTGGGGTGAATGTGAACGGCGCGTTGCAGCACGGTGTAGGGCGCCTTGGCATACATCAGGTCGAGTATGCCGTGGACGGCTTCGTCGCCTGTCGTTCCGAGTATCGCGGCGCCGAGGATTTGCTTCGTGTCCGCGTCGGCGACAATCTTCATGAAGCCCTGCGTTTCGCCCTTTTCCACGGCGCGGCCGACTTTGGTCATCGGGCGCGTTCCGACGAGAATGTTGCGGCCGCTTGACCTGGCTTCTGCTTCGCTCATGCCGCAACGGCCGAGCGGCGGATCGATGTAGAGAGCATAGGCGGGCAGCCGGTCGCTGACCTTACGCGGATCGTCATCAAGCAGATTGGCGGCGACGATCTCGAAATCATTATAGGCGGTGTGGGTGAAGGCGCCTTTACCGTTGCAATCGCCCATCGCCCAGATATGCGGGACGCTGGTGCGCAGCTGGTCGTCGACCACGACATAGCCGCGCTTGTCGGTGGCGACGCCGGCGGCCTCCAGACCGAGATCGTCGGTGTTGGGCGTGCGTCCGATGGCGAGCAAAACATGCGAGCCGACAACCGTTCGGTCGCCTTCGTCGCAATCCACGCCCACCGCTACACCGTCGGCATGCGGCGCGAAGCTGATGCATTCGGCCTTGAGCCGGAGGCCGATGCCTTCGTTTTCGAGGATGCCGCGAATGGCGTCCGACACGTCCTCGTCTTCGCGTCCGACCAGGCGCGGACCTTTCTCCACGATGGTGACCTGGCTGCCGAAGCGCTTGAACATCTGTGCGAATTCCAGCCCGATATAGCTGCCGCCGACGACTACGAGATGCCGTGGCAACACGTCGAGCTCCATCATCGAGACATTGGTGAGATAGCTGATCTCGCCGATGCCGGGCATGTCGGGGATGTTGGCGCGGCCCCCGACATTGAGGAAGATTTTGTCGGCTGAGAGCGTATCGCCGTCGACATCGACCTCGTGCGGGGAGATAAAGCGGGCATGGCCGCGAAACAGCGTGCAGCCCTTCATGCCGGCAACCCAGTCGTCGAGGCCTTTGCGGGACTCCAGCGTGACCTTGTCCTTGCGCGCCTTGACCGCCTTCACGTCGACGGTCACCGGCCCGCCGATTTCGACGCCGTAGCGGGCTCCGGTTCGTGCGAGATGGGCGGCGTAGGCGCTGGCGACCATGGTCTTGGTCGGTTTGCAGCCGGTGTTCACACAGGTGCCGCCGAGATGCTTGCGTTCGATCAGAGCGACCGTCTGGCCGGCCTGCGTCAGCCTGCCGGCGAGCGATGGTCCGGCCTGGCCGCCGCCGATGATGATGGCGTCGAAATGCCGACTCATAGCACAGCGCTGACGACCAGGGCGGCAACGACGATGGCCACCACGTCCTCAATGATGGCGGCGGGCAGGTCTTTGCCGAAGGATTTCGCAAGCTTGCCGCGCATTTCCGCGCCGCCATACGTGCCGATGACAGCGCCGATGACGCCGGCTATCAGCCCGCCCACCGTGGCGCCGGCGACCGCGCCGATGCAAGCGCCGCTCAGCGCACCCGTAACGAGGCGCGCACCGAATTGCTGCGGTACCTTGCGGCTCGGCGTGGACGGCAACTGGTCGGTGACGAGTTCGGCAATGGCGGCGATGGTGAAGATCGCCACCGCGATCCAATGGCCCATGAACCAGGCCCATGTGTCGCCGAGCGGCAGCCAGCCGAGCCACGCCGCCCAGGCGATGGCGGCGGGTGCGGTCATCGCCCTGAGGCCGGCGACGATGCCGATGATGAGAGCAAGAACATAAAGCATGTGATCCCCCAGAAAGCATGAAGCCTCCGGTGGGGCGTGGCCAGAAATACACCACGGAACCAGCGGAACCAACGCGACACTTGTAGTTCAGGCACTTGCGAAGCTGACAAACAGTAGCGGAGACCAGGACCCCGCGCCAGATGCTTGGCCGGGCTTTTTCGAACTGCGAAGTAGGTCTTTAGGATGCCTTATCTCCAGCAACCAATACTGGCCGGTCCGGAATGTTGATTGGGTTCGATGCTTCCTGCGCGTGTACCTAAAAGCGGTATTCACTTTATAGTTGTATATTTCAGAAATTCGCGCTTAAATTGAGGATCGGGTTGGGGATGAGGCAATGCGATCGGTCAAGACAGTTCTCGTTTGCATGGCAATAGCGTGGTTGAGCTTCACGCGCCCAGCGCTGGCGCAGGTACCGCCGCATGCGCCTGGTACGATCTGTTTCACGCCGAGCTTCTGGTGCTGGGCGCAATGGCCGGGATATCCCGGCTCACCCTGCGGGTGTCCCGGGCCATATGGTTACGTCGCTGGTTTTCTTGGTTAAAGGCGGAGACAAGCCAGATGTCCAATGCACCTTACGTCAACTTATTGCTTCGTGACGCGCAAATGGTTGCAGAATTCTTGACAGCCACAAATGGTGGCACGAATACGGCACTCCGATCAGCGATAGATGCAGTTGAGCTGTTGCCAGCCAAAGATCGCCTTCTGAGCGCTCCAGCCGTCACCCACCTGGCTCAAATATATGAAGCCTCGCGCAAACAAGTGCCGTTTAAACAATTCTACGCACTTCGAAGTGGCTGGCGTGTTTTTCCATCGAAGTGGCGGCGATTGTGGACAGCTGTCATGGTCCTTGCCGCCATAGCCTTCATGATCTGCACTCTCCACCTAACCCGCATCTACAATCGGGGAGTTGAGATTTCCGCAGCACTTACTCTGCTCGAGCAGAGCGAGGCAGAAATGCGGTATGGGGAGTTGGAACGCAGGCTCCTCGATGCTCAGAAACAATTGGGAGATGAACTGCAGGATTCAAAGTCTAGCAACGCGGACGTCGCGGCACAAGCAACTACCGCGGGATCAGACAATGCAATAGTTGGTTCGAGAGTGATGCGGGACAACGAACGCTTCCTGCTCGCGCGTGAAGCCTCCCATAGACTCCTTTACGAGTTGGTTAATCTCGATCAGAGAGTTGGTACAGTCAAATTGATGGCTGACAGCTTCCAACGGCAAGCCCGATATCCCATCACCGGTCAGCAAACAGTTGAAGGTTATCTGCTTAGCCTAGGGATGAACCTCGGCGCGCTCAGCAAATCCCAAACAGCGTGTCCCTCCGGGGTCGATGCCAGCGGACAGTGCATAAATGGCGGAAACGGTCACAGCCAAAATGACTTCGTGTATGCCGGTTTTTTCGATCCGCGCATCGCGGGAATGCGTCAGGCCTTTTGTGGGAGCGTAAGTCTTCTAGAGCAATATGCGCTTGGGCAGATCACAAAGGCTGAAGTTGCGAAAAAAGACCCCTTCATTGGGCAACTGGTATACAGCTTTGATCAAACATTGGGCGTTGATACAGCAGAATCTATTTTGCGCAGTTGTGCGCTCCGCCTCAATTTCTATTCCGGTGCTTTTCCAGATATCGAAGCACTTAACATAGACGTTCAAGATACATTAAATCTGTATTCCCTTATCATCTTGCCTGCCGTTTACGGGGCGCTCGGAGCGATTATATATTTCCTGCGAGCCTTTCTAAACCCGCAGGAACCCAATGAAGGTTGGAGCCGCACCGTTTACCGGATTTCGCTTGGTGCCTTAGCCGGGATGATTATGGCATGGCTCGGCATGGGGTTGCTCGGCAAAGATGAAGCGTTCAAAAGCATAGGACTTGGGCTGTTTGCCTTTGCATTTATCTTAGGCTTCAGCATTGATGTTTTTTTCGACCTTTTGGAAAATTTGGTCAAAGCGGCGCGCAAGACTGTTAGGCAGGTGGGCTCTGCTGACGAGAATGCATTGCCCAAGGACCCTTCTAAAGGGCAGATGGCTCCGCCCCATAACGAGCCTGTCGTAGGCTAATAATTTCGGTTGTTTAAACGCCCTCAAAACAGCCCCTCGATATAGCCCTGATCGTTGAGAAAGATGCGTTCCGACGAGGGCGAGCGGGGCAGGCCGGGCATGGTCATGATCTCGCCGCAGATGGCGACGACGAATCCGGCGCCGGCCGACAGGCGGACTTCGCGGATCGGTACGACATGGCCGGTAGGGGCGCCGCGCAGCGTGGGATCGGTCGAGAAGGAATACTGCGTCTTGGCGATGCAGACAGGCAGGTGGCCGTAGCCGGCTTGCTCCCAGGCATGAAGCTGGTCGCGGATCGCCTTGTCGGCGGTCGCCTCGCTGCCGCGATAGATGCGCTTGACGATGGTGTCGACCTTCTCGAACAGCGGCATGGCGTCGGGATAGATCGGAGCGAACTGGGAAATGGCGGATTCGGCAAGTTCGACCACCTTGTGCGCCAGTTCCTCGATGCCGGTCGAGCCTTCCGCCCAATGTCGGCAGACTATGGCCTCTTCGCCCAGAGTGGCGACGAACGCCTTCATCGCTTCGATTTCGGCCGATGTGTCGGAATGGAAATGGTTGATGGCCACCACGGCAGGCACGCCGAACTGCTTCACGTTTTCGATGTGGCGGCCGAGATTGGCGCAGCCGCGCCGGACCGCGTCGATGTCCTCGGCGCCCAAATCCTCCTTCTTGACGCCGCCATTCATCTTCATGGCGCGTACGGTGGCGACGATGACGGCTGCTGCCGGCTTGAGCCCCGCCTTGCGGCACTTGATATCGAAGAATTTCTCCGCACCCAGATCGGCGCCGAAGCCGGCCTCCGTCACCACATAGTCGGCGAGCTTGAGCGCGGTCGTTGTGGCGACCACGGAGTTGCAGCCATGCGCGATGTTGGCGAAGGGACCGCCATGGACGAAGGCGGGATTGTTTTCCAGCGTCTGCACCAGATTAGGCTGCATGGCGTCCTTGAGCAGCACCGCCATGGCGCCGTCGGCCTTGAGGTCGCGCGCGAAGACCGGGCTTTTGTCACGGCGATAGGCCACGACGATATCGCCCAGGCGCATTTCCAGGTCCTTCAGGTCTTTCGACAGGCACAATATGGCCATGACCTCGGAAGCGACGGTGATGTCGAAGCCTGCCTCGCGCGGAAAGCCGTTGGCCGGGCCGCCCAGCGAGCAGACGATTTCGCGCAGGGCTCGGTCGTTCATGTCCATCACCCGACGCCAGACGATGCGGCGTGTGTCGATCTCCAGCTCGTTGCCCCAATAAATGTGGTTGTCGATCAACGCGGAGAGCAAATTGTGGGCGGCGGTGATGGCGTGAAAATCGCCGGTGAAGTGGAGGTTGATGTCCTCCATCGGCACCACCTGGGCATAGCCGCCGCCGGCAGCCCCGCCCTTGACGCCGAAGCAGGGACCTAGCGAGGCCTCGCGAATGCAGATCGCCGCCTTCTTGCCGATGCGGTTGAGCCCGTCGCCTAGGCCGACGGTGGTTGTGGTCTTGCCTTCGCCGGCAGGCGTCGGGTTGACCGCGGTGACGAGGATCAGCTTGCCGTCGGGGCGGGAGCGGCTTTCGGCGATGAATTCGGCGGAGATTTTCGCCTTGTCATGGCCGTAAGGCAGCAGGTGTTCGGCTGGAATGCCGAGCTTCTCGCCGATCTCCTGGATCGGCTTCTTCTTGGCCGAGCGCGCGATCTCGATGTCGGATTTCACCTCGGTCATGTCTTCCCTCTGCTTCGCGATCTGCCGTCGCACCAGACCCATAGATCCCAAGGGGAAAGTGCCTGCGTTCAACCGATGACGCAACCTTCATGGATTGCGCCAGATATGAACCTGGCAGCCTTCGGAGAACTGAGCTTCCGTGCGGCCGTACTATCTATCCAGCACACTCCGGATCTCGACGATCTGCGAGCGGGCGCGGAGCAGGTTGAAGCCCATCGTCGCCAGATGCGACGGGAAGAAGGAGCTCGACTCATTGCCGTTGGAGATGATCAGCGGCTGCATGTTCAGCGCATCGCGCACCTGAACCTGCATGGTGTCCCACAGCGTGGTGATGTTGCGCTCGCGGATGACAGCCGAGAAGTCGATGCTGGTCGCGCTCAGAATGCCATAATAGGCGTAGAGCTGGCCATAGGCGAACCAGAAACGGTCGTCGGCGCGCGGGTCGAACCAGCCGGCATCGGACGCCTCCAACTGGCTGCGCAGGATGTCGGAGGTCGAGCCGATGTCGCCCGCGATACGGTCGAGGAACGATAGAAGGTTGTCGGAGCGCGCGTCGAAGGTGGCGTCGCACTTTTCCAGGCTGGCGTTGAAGGTGCGCAGCTTCTGGATCGCCTCGCGATAGACGCTGGGCGTCGGGCGCGTCGGACCGCGCAGGCCGATATACCAGGCGTCCTCGTCCCAGGCGAGCGCCGTGCGCGCATCCTGCAGGTTCTGGTCGATGCGTGAGGTGCCGCGCGCGCGGCCCAAAGTGTCCACCAGTTCGGTGGTGGTGCGGCGCAGAACCTGGTTGATGCCGAGCTGGAAGGCGGCCTTGTTGTCGAAATAGGGCGTGTTGCGCCAGGGAATTCCGAAGAAGCCCAGCTTGGACACCAGCATGGAGGAAATCCAGGCATTCTGGTTGACGTTGAAGTCGACCAGATCGGCGGCGGTCGCCGCGATTTCCGAGCGCTTGCAGGTCTGCGCAGCCGGGGTTGCCGGTGTGGCGCCGGTCGCCGGGGCGGCGGCGGTTGCTGGAAGCTGATCGCCCGCCACCGCATCGGTAGCCTGGGCAGTGGTCGAGGTCGCCTCGATCTGGTTCGGATAGTCGGGATCGAAATTCGTCCAGAACTGCGTAACGTAGAAGAAATAGGCGTAAGAAGCGACGATGCCGACAATAACGACGCCGGCAACGGCTTTGAGAATCCAGCCACTGCTCATGTACCAGCGGCCCAGCCACAGGAACGGCCACAGCAGAACGCCGATGAGAAGGCCGATGCCACGCCCGATCCATTGGAACACGCGGGTGAAGAAGCTCACGATCGGATCAAGCATCAAAAAGTCCCCTCAGTCGACCAAACCGTAGAGCCGCGCGCGGAACGCCAGCTTGTCCTTCAGATATGTGCTTTTCAGCGTCTCCACAACATGCGACCGCCATGGCGGCGTCAGCTGTTCGTAGTCCTTATAGAAACCATCCTTGTTGAAGACGTAGCGGGAGACGAAATCCGCCGGCACGAAATCCGAGATCAGCCGGTTGGTCAGCCAGGCGTCGGAATGGTCGGGCTTGGCTCGGACGACGAGGAAGCGGTTTTCGGGCTTGACCTCTTCGAGCTTGAGCTGGCCGAGCTGGGCGATCTCGCGCTTTGCGCCGTTGAGGAAGGGGAAGGTGCCGTCGCGGTTGATCTCGGCGGCATGGCCGTGAATCCAGGTCTGCATCCAGACCTTATCGACGGTGCCGAGGTCGCGGTTCGGTTCCTGCTTGCGGATAAGGTCGCGCACCGCCATCTCGGCGCGATGCTCGAGATAGCCGGACTGCTCGATCCACGACGCGCGCGGCAGCTCGATCCGGCCGGTGGATGCGAGGAAGGCGAAGACCTTTTCAGCGTCGAAAATCGACAGATAGCTGACCTGCCAGGGCCTGGAGCGGCGGAAGCCGGGCGCGGAGGGATCGCTGATGACGGTTGTCATGTCGGGATCGACGAAG
This sequence comes from Tianweitania sp. UT-5YL-CI-8, assembly GCF_030010215.1. GTDB lineage: Bacteria > Pseudomonadota > Alphaproteobacteria > Rhizobiales > Rhizobiaceae > Oryzicola. The sequence goes on along the minus strand of NZ_JASCRR010000006.1, from coordinate 171,109 downwards.
ACGTATAGCCCGCCGAAATGGCTGGTCCAATACGCGTTGTGACGGAAGATGACCTGGTCCGGCACCAGCGCGTTCTCGCGGATGTCGCCGCAGACTTTCGCCAGTTCCACCATGCGTTCGAGCATGGCGTCGTCGCGCCAGGCATGGGGCTCCAGCTTCAGCTTATCGACCAGCTTGCCGAGTTCTGCGGCCTTGCCCAACACGTCTTCGGCCGAAAGCACGCGGAACTCGACCTGGTTGATCGACAGCAGGTCCTCGATATCCTCGACGCGCGAAACCGAATCCTCGATCTCGCCATAGATCACGTCCTTGATCGTCAGCGCGTTGATGGCTCGCTGATTCCGGCTCATGAATTCGTAGAGCAGTTGCGAGGTATTTGAGAAGGCGGTGTGAACCACCGGCAGGTCGCCCTGCGCCGGGGTCAGGATGATGAATCGGCGGTTGATTGCGCCGGGATCGAGATAGAGCGGATCGTCGAGCTCCTCGGCAATCTGCGGCGAGAAACCGGAGCGGTCGATCTCGAAAGCCTGCAGGTCGGTGGGCGCCAGCCCGAACGCCTTCAACGCCTTGTTGTAGCGCTCGATCAGATGCGGCTCGTCGATCGTCAGCAGCCGGCCGTAGATGAGCTCGGAATCGCGGAGAAGGTTCATCTCAGTCGCGCTCCATCATGACGCTGCTCCCAGCGAAGCAATTCCGGCTCTTTCGGCTGCCTGCGCCAAGCGAGCGTCCAGCGTTGCCAGCGGCAATCTCCGGCGCTGTGCCAGTTCCAGATAGGTAGCATCATAGAGCGACAAACCATGGTTCGCAGCAAGGTCGAGGCATGTCGTCCATACATATTCAGTGCCAGCCGTGTCCTGCTGCAAAGGCAAGTCGCCGATTTTCTGAAATATCTGGTCGCGAAGTTTCACCGTGATACGATTTCGTCTTACGGCGAGAAGCAGAGCGTTGCCGACCTCCAAGCGGAAAAGAAGCGGCACGACTGCTCCCTGTATGGACACGCAATCCAACACCGTGTCGGCAAGAAGGCTGCCCTCATCCGGCAGTACCCAATTCAAGGCGACCGAGCAGTCGAGAACAACACTCAATAGCGCCTGCCCATATCGATGTAATCGCGGATCGAGAGGCCTTCCGGATCGGGTTTCACCTGCTTACGCAGTTCGCGCAACGCCTGCGCTGCCCCGCGCGCCTTTTCCACATCAGGCGCATGGGCCGGTACAAGCCGCGCCACCGGCGTTCCGTGTCGCGTGATGGTGATCTCCTCGCCTTTTTCGACAAGCTCAAGCAATGCACTGAGGGAATTGCGCGCTTCGAGCGTTCCTACTTCACGCATGGCGCCACCTTTCTAGCCACTCTAGCCAGAATCTATGCCTTATGCCGTCGACATTCAATCCTCTACCCTCATGCATCCCACAAACCCTTCTGTTTCAACGACTCCATTTCGCGGCCGGCGCGTTCGCGCAGGCGGGCGTCGCGGAGGAGTTTCTGCACGGCCGCGTCGTCGGATTTGTCGGCGTAGCGGAATTCGGAATCGGCGTAGCGGTTGATTTCCTGCATGACGATGTCGAGCGAGAATGGCCCGCGCAGCTCCTCGATCATGGCTTTCTTGTCGTCATAGGGCTTGTGCATGAAGGTCTCGGGCTTCTCGAACCAATCGTCGGGCAGTTCGATATCCATGGCGCGCATCTTGATGGCGTCGGTGACGTTCTTGACGGCGCGACCGGTAAAGCGCGGCTCGGCTTCCTTGATCAGGTGCAGATACTCGCCGATGTCGGCCAGGGTCTTAGGCTCGCCGTTTTCCTTGAGGAAACGATCGTAGACCTTCATCAAGCCGTCTTCCTGCGGTTTCGCGTGGCCCTCATAGGCCTCGGAGATAGCGCGCTTGATCTCCTGCGCGGCGTAGAGGTCGTGCTCGCCGAGCGGAATCGTGTGGTTCTTGCCGGCCAGCAGCACGAAGATGTCGATATAGTCCTCGCGCGTCTGCGGGCCGTCGACCAGCCAGCGGGCGCCGGCGCGCTGGCGCAGCGCGTCGTCGACATTTTCGGGATAGTTGGAGAACATGCCAAAGGTGGAATTGCCGCGCACCACGGTTGAGGCGCCGGCAAAAGCATCCATCAACACGCCGGTGATTTCCTGCTGGCCGGCGGAAGCGCGGTCGTCGGAGCGCTTGGCGGCGACCTGGTCGATGTCGTCGATGGTGCCAAAGCCGATGGCGCGCGGGTTCAAGACATTGGTGATGAACTGGCGGCAGTTCTGGCCGGATTTGCCCTGGTAGGAGGAGATCTGGTCGACGCCGAAATTCTCATAGACGAACGGGTACCCGGCAACCTGGCAGTAGCCGTGCATCAGGCCCGCGATCATCTGGATCAGCGTGGTCTTGCCGGTTCCGGGGGAGCCATCGCCGATGAAGGTGAACAGGAAGCCGCCGAGCTCGACGAAGGGGTTGAGTTCGCGGTCGAAATCATAGGCCATGATCATCTTGGCCAGCTTGACCGATTGGTACTTGGCGATGTGGTTGCCGACGACCTCCTCAGGCTTCTTGAAGGTCATCACCAGCGGCTTGGACTTCTTGCCGGGCGCCACGTCGAAACCGTCGATGGTGAAATCGTCCGCGTCGATGCGGATATGTGCATCCTCGAAGGCGCCGAGACCGTCGAAACGGCCTTTCCGCGTCAGCAGCCCATCCACGGCGACGCGCGCATAGGCGCGGGCGCGGGTTGAGAGATCGGCATCGTCCCTGGTCCCGGAAAGCGCTGTGTCGAGCCCGGCAAGCACCGATTTGACGCCATCCTGCGGGGTGTCGAACTGGAAGGCCGGTTCGGCGATGTCGTTGGGCGCCTCGCCGTCGGTCTCGATCATCTGCAGCAGATAGGCGGCGAAGGTGAAGGCTGCGACATAGGCCGAGGCCGACAGGAGCTTCTTGAAGCGGGTGGCTTCCTCGCCGTCGAGCGGGCTGCGGGCGTTTTTCGCCTGCAGGGCTTCGAGGTCTGTGCCGCGCGCGAAGACGTCGGAGACGGCGAGCGCTATCGCGATGCCGCGCCGGGCGCGGTAGAGGAGCGTGTGTTGCGGGATCGACAGGAGCTGGTCGTCGGGGCGGATCGAGCCCACCGTTTTCGCCAGCTCGATCTCGCGCGTGCGGCGCACCGAACCGGTCGAGACGGTGGAGACAAAGCGGCGATTGGTGCCGGCAAGGGCTGTGCCCGATTGGCCGGACGAATCCTCCAGCACGACGATGCGCGTTATGAAGCTCTGCGCAGTCGCGCGGTGCTTTTCGATGTCGGCTTCGGCAATGGCGGTCAGGCCGGTGTCCATGTCAATCTCCCGTGTCGCGGGTTTGGGATTGCGAGCCCCCCTCCGGCCCTTCGGGCCACCTCCCCCGTAAACGGAGGAGGATTGGCGCTGGCGCTTCCATCAATCCTCCCCTGCGAAGCGGGGGAGGTGGCCTGAAGGGCCGGAGGGGGCGTCTCGATGTGCTCTACCGCTGCCGCAGCTATCTGCATCTGCACCCCTTCAAGCTGGGCCTTGTTCAGAATGTCCGAAGCGGGAATGCGAAGAACGTGCAATCCCTTCCTTTTCAGCCAGGAGTCGCGCAGTCTATCCCTTACCAGACCCGCGGGAACATGGTGGTGAGCACCATCGACCTCCACGGCAAGACGCGCCTTGGGACAGTAGAAGTCGAGGACATATGGCCCGATTGGATGCTGACGGCGGAACCGTAGTCCATCAAGGCGCAGCTGTCGCAATTGCTCCCAGAGCAGGATTTCCGATAGCGACATGTCGCTTCGCAGAGCGCGCGCCGCCGCCATGGTTTTTTCAGGCGCGCGCATTCGGCACTCGCAAGGCTCGACAGACCTCAAACATCGCTGATCACCTGTCCCTGCGACAGGATATGCACCTTATAGCCGCTGAAGATCTTGGCCGTTTCGCCCGCGGCGTAGAGAACCTGATAGGCCTCGTGCGGAACGAGCGCGTGCTTTTCGTAGCTGGAGACGCCCTGGCGGGCGGCTTCGAGATCGTCGGTGTTGATGTAGAATTCCTCGCTTGCGGGCGTGCTGGACCACAGGCCGCGGCGGCCGGGAATCTCGCCCTTGGAATAGACCTCCTGCACCGTCCAGGTCAGCAGCCAGGCGTTTTCCGGCTTGCGCACCTTGGACAGCACTTCCGTCACCGTCGAATTGTGCTCGGTGATGCCAGCCGTGTAGAACGGCCCCAGCACGACGCGGCGCAACTGCTTGGGATGCAGCGTCTCGAAATCCTTATCCATGTTGGTGGCAATCGTCACCGGCGACAGCGTGTAGGCGGAATTCTTCTGTGTAAAATCGTCGAAGCGAAGCGCGAGCTCGGGATTGAGCAGCCCGTCGACGGGCAGGGGAATGTCCAGCTTGTCGTTGAGCTTGCCGTCGGGGCCGACGAGCTGGGCGACCATGTCTTCTGACGAATCCTCGATGGTGGCCATGTAGATCAGCGGCAAATTGGCAAAACCGTCGAAGCTTGCCCAATGCACGAGGTAGTAGGGGCGCAGCGTTTTCGGGTTTACCGACACCTTGACGGTCCGGCACAGGCTGAACGGGCCGAAATTCGCGCCGTCCTTGACACTTTCCAGATAGAGCCGCTCGGCCATGGAGCGCTGCAGCGCATCGGGGAAAGCCTTATGGCGCAGGATGAAATCGGCCATCTCGCCGCGCAACTCGTCAGGCTGCGGAATGTTGGCCAGCCGCTGGCCGGCGGTGCGGCGGTCGTTCTCCAGTTCGAGCACGTTCTGGAAGACGGGAAAACCGCTCTCAGCGCGCGAAATGCGGAAGCTGTCCATGAAGCCGAGCCGGTTGCGCCATGAGGCGAACGCGCTGTCGAGCTGGGCGATATATTCCACCACCACGCGCCCTATCAGGTCATGCCGGTAGAGCGGCGAGCGGTCGTCGCGCAGGAAGATTTCCAGACCGTCGAGCGCTGCGACGATGGAGTCGAAATAGTGCACGGCGGGGTCGGTGGAGGGGGTCATTTGTAATGTACTCGGCGGCGCATGCGATCCTTCGCGCCCCCCTCTGTCCTGCCGGACATCTCCCCCGCGAGGGAGGAGATCAGCAGTTCGGTCGCTACCGCCTTTTCTGCAATGTTTGCGATTGACGAAAGCAGACGTGAGAGCCCAATCTCCCCCCATGCGGGGGAGATGTCCGGCAGGACAGAGGGGGGCAACGTGGGGCGAAAACCCATCAGGCGTCCAAGCTTACCGGCTTACGACTGCACGTAGTTCGAAGCGTTGTGCTGCTTGAGCACCTCTTCGAAGCGGCGGGCAAACGCGTCGTCGGCGAGCTTCTTGCGGCGCTGGATGTCGGCCGACGCGTTCATGTTGGTGCCGTGCAGTTCCAGCAAGTCGCCGATATGCTTCTGCGAGGCGGCGCCGATGCCGGCCATGGTTTCCTCGGCTGTGTTGTCGACTTTGGAGCCTAGCGTGTTGATCTTGTGCGCGACATCCTGCTGGGCTGCCGTCTTCAACGAATCCTCGAGCGCCTTGTAGAGCACGATGCGCTGTTCGGTATCGATGGTCAGCTTGTTGATCAGCGTGTTCTGCGCGGCGATCTGGTTGTTGAGCGAATCCACGAAGGTCTGGAACATCGAGGTGTAGCGTTCCAGCGTCTGGCTTTCGGCCAGAAGCTCCTGCTCCTTGGCCTGCTTCTCGTTGTATTCGGTCGCAAGCTTGGCGCGTTCGGCTTCGAGCTCCGCGCGCTCGCTCTGGTTCGTCGAGGCGGCGATGCGGTTCTCCACGTCGAGGAGAATCGGGTTGAGCTCCTCGATGCGCTTCTGCGTGGCTTCGAGATTGGCGATCGTCGCCTTACGCCGCTCGATGACCTGGCCGAGACTGGTTTCAGAGGTCTTGTAGCGCTCGGCGAGAACCTGCTTCTGTGCCTTCAGAACGCCGACGATGGTGTCGGACTTGGACAGAAGTTCCTGCAGATTGCCGGAAAGCGACATGTTGCGGACGCGCTCGGTGCGCATGCGCTGCTTGCTCTGGTCGGAGAAGATGCCGACAAAGCTTTCCCAGCCGCTGTAGTTCTTCATGCTCTCGAATTCCGTGCCGAAGACGTTGGTGGCATCCTCCAGCCCGATGATGAGATCGGCGATGTTGGCTTCCATCACCTTCTGCTGGTTCAGCACGTCGGTGATGCGGGCGTTTTCGATGTCGAATTCGGCCGCGCCGATCTTGGCATCGGACTGCGCCAGCTTGTCCAGCACCGTGCTCGACTGCTCGATCTTGGAGCGCATCTGCTCGACGGCCTGTTTCGTCTTGGCGATCTCGGCATCGAAGTTCTGCAGCGTTGCCATTGGTATCTCCGGTTTGGGGTCTCCTCACCATCAACTATAGGCATTGACGGGCACGGTTGAAAGACATCGGTCAAAACGAAACAGGCGCTTTTTTCAACGGCTTGTCCTGGGGAGCCGTTTGGCTGTCTCAAATGGCTGCGCGTCAGCTGCCGCCAAATCCGAACATGTCGTCGGGCTTCACGCGGCCCATTTCTTCCTCCCAATGGCGGCGGCACAAGGAGACATAGGCTTCCTTGCCGATGGCGACCTGTTCACCCTGCTTGGCGACCTTGCCGTCGGCGCCGAGACGGACCACCATGGTCGCTTTCTTGCCGCAGCGGCAGATGGTGCGGACTTCGCGAAACTCATCGGCTATGGCCAGCAACTGCCGCGAGCCTTCGAACAGCTTTCCCTGGAAGTCGGTGCGCAGGCCGTAGCACATGACCGGGATGTCGAGCCGGTCGGCAACGCGGGCAAGCTGCCAGACCTGGTCTTCCTGGAGGAACTGCGCCTCGTCGACGAAGACGCAATGCACCGGCGCGCGGCCGTGATGCTCGGCGACGCGGGCAAGAAGATCGTCGCCGTCGCGGAACATATCGGCGTCCTCCTCCAGCCCGATGCGCGAGGAGATATAACCCGCATCGTCTGCCTTGCGGTAATGTCCGGCGACGAACAGCATCGTGTTCATGCCGCGCTCACGGTAGTTGTAGGAGGCCTGCAGCAACATGGTGCTCTTGCCGGCATTCATCGTCGCGTAGTGGAAATAGAGTTTTGCCATGGCGTTTCATATCGCGACGGCACGGCAGGGTGGGAGAGCAAATCCGCAGCCGTTCACCATATTTTATTGCCCGCGGGGTCTGTGAGGGCGCATCCGGGCTACTGCATGGCGCGGCGCGCATAGCGGAAGTGCTTGTAAGCTCGGCAAAATGGTGTTTGGTTTCAGCACGAGAAGGCGGATAGCGCCCGCGTCGCTTTAATTCAGAATGGGAGACTACCCGATGTTGCGTTTGAATACCTTGGCCGTCTCGTTCGGTATGGCGGCGCTTCTCGCTTCGCCCGCGGCTTTCGCCGCCGAGCCCGACAGCTGCAAGACCGTGCATTTCGCCGATGTCGGCTGGACCGACATCACCGCCACCACCGCGACCGCCTCGGTGGTCCTGGAAGCGCTGGGCTACTCGCCCGATGTGCAGGTGCTTTCGGTGCCGGTGACCTACACTTCGCTGAAGAACAAGGACATCGATGTCTTCCTCGGCAACTGGATGCCGACCATGGAAGCCGACATTAAGCCCTATCTGGAAGATAAGTCGGTCGAGACCGTCCGGGTCAATCTGGAAGGCGCGAAATACACGCTTGCCGTGCCGAAATACACGTTCGACGCAGGCCTCAAGACTTTTGCCGATATCGCCAAGTTCAAGGACAAGCTCGACGGCAAGATCTACGGCATTGAGGCCGGCAATGACGGCAACCGGCTGATCCTCGACATGATCGAGAAGAACAGCTTCGATCTCGGCAGCTTCGAACTGGTCGAAAGCTCCGAGGCCGGCATGCTGTCTGCGGTCCAGCGCGCGGCAGGTTCGAAGACCGACGTGGTGTTCCTCGGTTGGGAGCCGCATCCCATGAATGCCAATGTCGAGATGACATATCTGTCGGGCGGCGACGAGGTGTTCGGGCCGAACTATGGCGGGGCCACGGTTTCGACCAATGTGCGTGCGGGCTATACCAGCGAATGCGCCAATGTCGGCCAGTTCCTGAAGAACCTCTCCTTCTCGCTGAAGATGGAGAATGAGATCATGGGCTCGATCCTCAATGACGGAGCCGATCCCGAAGCAGCCGCCACCGAGTGGCTGAAGGCCAATCCGACCGTGATCGAGCCCTGGCTGCAGAGCGTGACCACCTTCGACGGCGGCGATGCGACCGCGGCGGTCAAGTCGGCATTGGGGATTTGACGACGAGCCGATAAGGCTCCACCGCCGGTGAGGATGGTCTACAAGCCCCCTCATCCGGCCCTTCGGGCCACCTTCTCCCCGCTGGGAAGAAGAGGTCGCAACGGTGCCGCCGCTTCTCCTCTTCCCTGGGGGAGAGGAGACCAGCGTAGCGAGTGGGTGAGGGGGCAACTACTCCACTCTCCCGCCGAACAATGAAAAGAGAGGTTGATGGATCCCGTATCGCAACTGATCGCTAGCTTCAAAATCCCTGTCGGGCGATGGGGCAAGCAGTTCTTCGATTTCCTCACCGGCAACTTTGCCTGGTTCTTCGATTCCATCGCGGGCGGCGTGGCCTTCGTCCTCAACGGCCTGATCAGCATTATGCTGTGGTTTCCTGCCTTCGTGCTGGTGCTGATGATCGCGGCACTTGCCTGGTATCTGCAGAAGTCGTGGAAATTGGCGCTGGCGGTGGTGATCGGGCTCTCCTTCATCATCAACCAGGGCCTGTGGAAAGAGACGGTCGAGACGCTGGTGCTGGTCGTCGCCGCCGCTGCTGCCTCCATGGCCATCGGCGTGCCGATCGGAATCTGGGCCGCGCACAACGAACGCGGCTATCGCTGGCTGCAGCCGGTGCTCGACCTGATGCAGACCATGCCGACCTTCGTCTATCTGATCCCGGTGCTGATCCTGTTCGGCCTCGGCCTCGCGCCAGGCTTGATCGTGACGGTGATCTTTGCCGCCCCCGCGCCAATCCGTCTCACCCATCTCGGCATCACTTCGGTGCCAAAGCCGATGCTGGAAGCCGGCGAGGCGTTCGGGGCCACCAAGCGTCAATTGCTGTGGAAGGTCGAGCTTCCAGCAGCGCTGCCGACCATCATGGCCGGCCTGACGCAGTGCATCATGCTGTCGCTCTCCATGGTGGTCATCGCCGCCCTGATCGGCGCCAACGGCCTCGGCAAGCCGGTGGTTCGTGCGCTGAACTCGGTCAACATCCCGCTCGGTCTCGAGGCCGGACTGGCGATCGTCGTCCTCGCCATCATCCTCGACCGTATCAGCCGCGTCCAGACTGGAGTAGCCCGATGACCGTCGCCGTCGATTTCCGCAACGTCGACATCATCTTCGGCGAAAACCAGAAGCAGGCGCTGGCGATGGTGGATGCCGGCGCCAGCCGCGCCGAAATCGCTGCCAAAACTGGCGCGGTGCTGGGCTGCGCCGGGGCCAACCTCACCGTGCAGGAAGGTGAGATTTCGGTGCTGATGGGCTTGTCCGGATCTGGCAAGTCGACGCTTCTAAGGGCCGTGAACCTGCTCAACGTGCCGGCGCGGGGCAATGTCTTCGTCAAGGACGGGCAGGGCACGGTGGATGTCGCCCATTGCGATGCCGCAACCCTGCGGCGCATCCGCCAGAAGCAGGTCGCCATGGTGTTCCAGCAGTTCGCGCTGCTGCCGTGGCGGACAGTCGAGGAAAATGTCGGCTTCGGCCTGGAACTGGCCGGCATCCCCGATGCCGAGCGCCGCGAACGTGTGCAGACGCAGCTCAAGCTCGTTGGCCTCGACCAGTGGGCGAAGAAATACGCGCATGAACTGTCTGGCGGCATGCAGCAGCGCGTCGGCTTGGCGCGCGCCTTCGCCACCGAAGCGCCGATCCTTCTGATGGACGAGCCGTTCTCCGCACTCGATCCGCTGATCCGCACCAAGCTGCAGGACGAATTGCTGCAGCTTCAGGACAAGTTGAAGAAGACCATCATCTTCGTCAGCCACGATCTGGAGGAGGCGCTGAAGATCGGCACCAACATCTCGATCATGGAAGGTGGGCGCATCGTGCAGACCGGCGCGCCCGAAGACATCGTGCTGCGGCCGGCCAACGACTATGTCAGGGACTTCATCGCCAATGTGAACCCGCTGTCGGTGCTGACGGCGTGGAACGTGATGCGCGACCGGCGCGATCTAGAATCTGCCGGCGACGACGGTTGGGTGTGGCTGGATCGTCGCAACACGACGCGGTTCAGGATCGACAGCGACGGGCTGGTGGCGGCGGCGGAGCGCAACGGCAAGCCGGCCGTCTGGGTCTCCTGCGACGATGTCGAGCGCCAGCCGGAGGACGACGCGCAGGTATTCTGGGCCAATCCAGGCACCTCGCTGAAAACGGTGATGTTTGCCATGCACCGTTCACAGACCGCGCCGGTCGCTTTGTTGGATGACCAGTCGCGTTTCGTCGGCGCCATCGGCATCCGCGACGTGCTCAGCGCGGTGTTGCGCCGCGCCGCTTAGAAAACCGAAGGGCTTTTATTGTCGGGAATCTGCGCTAAATTAAGTGCAGGCCCTGACCGCCCGCGCGAGATGCGTTGCTGTGACGGTCGGCTGTTCCTGAAACAATCCGCGAGTTGCCGATGAACGCCGTCGTTTCTAGTCCCCGTCTTGCCGGCAATGACGATGACACAACCCTGAAGCCGCGCCTTAAGGTGAAGCCGAAGCTCGAACGGCCGAAACTCTATAAGGTCATGCTGGTCAACGACGATTTCACCCCGCGCGAATTCGTCGTCATGGTGCTGAAGGCCGAGTTCTCGATGAGCGAGGACCAGGCCAGCCGCGTCATGATCACCGCGCATCAGAAAGGCGTCTGCGTGGTCGCCGTCTTCACCCGCGATGTCGCCGAGACCAAGGCCACCCGGGCCACCGACGCCGGCAAGGCGATGGGCTTTCCGCTGATGTTCACGACGGAGCCGGAGGAGTAGGGGAATTCACCCCACCCCCTTGTGGGGAGGGGACAGGGGTGGGGTATGAGACCAGAGGTCAATCACTCCCCGCGCGGAAAACGCTGGGCTTCTTCGAGCACGTTGAGATCCATATGGTTGCGCATGTAGCGCTCGGAGGCGCGCTGCAACGGCTGGTGGTCCCACGGATAATAGGCGCCGTTGCGCAGCGCCTCGTAGACGATGTGGCGGCGCGCCTGGCTGGCACGGATATCGGCATCGAAACGCCCGAGGTCCCAGCGGTCGCGCGCTGCTGCTGTCATCGACCCAAGCGTCTCGGCGTATGAGGGGTCGGCCGCGAGATTTGTCAGTTCATGCGGATCGGCGTCGAGGTCGAACAGTTGCGCCGGATCGGCATCGCACAGCGTCAGCTTGAAGCGGCCGTCGCGCAGCCCCACCATCGGCGAGACCGTTCCCTCGGCAGCATATTCCATCGGCACGGGGCCGCGGCTGCGCTCGCCCTTCGCAACATCGACAAGGCTTTCGCCATCGGTCCAAGGCAGGATTTCGCCGAGTTCGATGCCAGCGAGTTCAGCAAGCGTCGGCACCACGTCCAACGTTGACACCGGCGCATCGACGCGGCCCGCCGGCAGTCCGGGTGCTGCGATCATCAGCGGCACGCGGGCCGAACCCTCCATGAAACTCATCTTGAACCACATGCCGCGCTCGCCCAGCATGTCGCCATGGTCGGAGAGGAAGACCACTATCGTGTTGTCGTCCTGGCGCGTGCGCCTGAGCACGTCGAGGATTTCACCGATCTTTTGGTCTACATAGGAAACGCCGGCGAAATAGGCGCGACGGGAGCGGCAAACCTGCTCAGAGGTGATCCTGTAGGATGCATGGTCGCTGGCAAGCATCAGCCGCTGCGAATGCGGATCTTGATCCTCGAAGCGGATCGGCGCGACCTTTGGTTCAAGTTCCGCGCAGTCCTTGTAAAGGTCCCAGAATTCGCGGCGCGCCACATAGGGGTCGTGCGGATGGGTGAAGGAGACCGTCAGGCACCAGGGGCGTGCATCGTGGCCGCGCGCCAAGTCGTAGAGCTTGCGGGTGGTGTTATAGGCGACCTCGTCGTCATATTCGAGCTGGTTGGTGATCTCCGCCGTTCCCGCGCCGGTGACGGATCCGAGATTGTGGTACCACCAGTCGATGCGTTCGCCAGGCCGCGTGTAATCCGGCGTCCAGCCGAAATCCGCCGGATAGATGTCGGTCGTCAGCCGTTCCTCATAGCCATGCAACTGGTCGGGGCCGACGAAATGCATCTTGCCCGACAGGCAGGTCTGGTAGCCCGCGCGGCGCAGATGATGCGCGTAGGTCGGAATGTCGGAGGCGAATTCGGCCGCGTTGTCATAGACGCGGGTGCGCGACGGCAACTGCCCGGACATGAAGGACGCGCGCGCCGGCGCGCAGAGCGGGCTTGCGGTGTAGGTGTTGGCGAAGCGCGCCGAGCGGGCGGCAAGCGCCCTAAGGTTCGGCGCATGGAGAAACGGCGCCGGCCCGTCCGGAAACAGCGTTCCGTTCAACTGGTCGGCCATCAGGATGAGGATGTTGGGGCGCTGCATGCGCGGTCTTCCAAATAGGAGCCAGCCACCCGGCCGGGTTGCCGGGTGGCTGCCTTGTTCGTCAAAGGCCGAGGGAGGTCTTCACTGCCGCCAGGCCGGGCTGGCCGTCGAAGGTGGTGACATCCTTCAGCCAGGCGTCGAGCGCTGTCGGATTGGCCTTGATCCAGTCTTTCGCGGCGTCGTTGGGCGCCATGCTGTCATCCATGATCTTGCCCATCATGGCGTTTTCGATGTCGAGCGTGAATTTGAGGTTCTTGAAGAAGGTCGCAGCGTTGGGACATTCGCCCGACCAGCCGGTGCGGGCCAGCGTGTAAACGTCGGCGCCGCCAAAATTCGCGCCGAAATATTCGTCGCCGCCCGACAGATAAGTGATGTCGAACTTGGTGTTCATCGGGTGCGGCGCCCAGGCGAGGAAGACGATGTCCTGCTTGGCGGCTTCGGCGCGCGCGACCTGCGACAGCATACCGGCCTCGCTGGATTCGACCACGCTCCATTTGCTCAGGTCGAAATCGCCGGAATCTATCATCTTCTGCATGTTTTCATTGGCGGGCGCGCCCGGCTCGATGCCGTAGATCTGCGACCCGAACGAATCGGCGTGCTGGGCGAGGTCCTTGAAGTCCTTGATGCCCTTTTCGGCGACATAGGACGGCACGGCGAGGGTGAACTTCGCGCCCGTCAGGTTCTGCCCGAGCACTTCGGCAGCATTGGCCGCATTGAGTTCGTCGATGAATTTCTGCTGCGCCGGCATCCAGTTGCCGAGGAAGACGTCGACGTCCTTGTTTTTCATCGACTGGTAGCCGACCAGCACCGAAAGAGTCTGGATGTCGGTCGAATAGCCCAGCCCTTCGAGAAGGACGGTGGCAATGGCGTTGGTGGAGGTGATGTCGGTCCAGCCCGGATCGGACATGCGGATCGTCTTGCAGCTCTCGGCATCGGCGGCCATTGCCGGTGCGCTGAGAAGAATGGCGGCCACGGCCAGGCCGAAACGGCGGTATGTCATGGCAGTTCCCCTGTTTTTCTGGGTGCGCAGGCGGTCCTCCGACCTGCGCGGACTTCCATCAAAGCTTTTTATGCGGTTCTATTGCAGCCGTTGTTTTTCGATGGTTGCCATAGAGAATGTTTATGTCAGAGCGGAAGCTGGATGTGGGGTGGCTGCGCATTTTCGAGGCCGTCGGCAGGCTGGGCAGCCTCACCGGCGCGGGGGCGGAGCTTGGCCTGTCGCAGCCAGCGGTCAGCTATCAGATCCGGCGCATCGAAGAGCAGGTCGGCGCCCCCCTGATCAGCCGCATGCATCGCGGCTGTAAGCTGACAGCGGCGGGCGAGACACTGTTTCGTGCGGTGCATTCTGGGATCGAACGGATCGACGATGCCGCGCGGCAGGTGCGGGCGAGCCTCAGTTCGCCGGTGATCCGCATCTTCACGGATTACGGCTTTGCCAGCTTCTGGCTGATGCCTCGTGTGGCCGAGTTCCGGCGTCTGCACCCCGGCATCGATGTCCATGTCGTGGCATCGCAAGGGCTGGAGGGTGCTTTCGACGGAACGTCGGATGCGGCGATCCTGTTCGGCAAGAGGGCGGACTTTCCTGGCGAGGCGCGGCTTCTCATGCCGGAGCGCGTCGTGCCGGTGTGTAGCTCCGGATATCGCGCACGCTGCGGCCCCTTCGACGATCCGCGCAGCCTTTCGCGGCAGCCGCTGCTGCATCTCGAAACGGCGGGCAAGCCGCGCTGGGTGACATGGACCACCTGGCTCGCCGCGCAAGGCGTGGAGCGGGAGCCGGCGCAGGGCGACCTCGGCCTGAACACCTACGGCTTCGTCATCCAGGCCGCCCTCTCCGAGCAGGGAATTGCGCTGGGATGGCTCGGGTTGGTCGATGCGCATCTCGCTGGCGGAAGCCTAGTTGCCGTCGGTCCGGAAGTGCGGCGCGACGATTGCGGCTACTGGCTGGTCATGACAGGCGAGGGGAACGAGCGTCGGAAAGCGCTGTCCGACTGGCTGCTCAGCCAGCCGCAATAGCACTCACCGCCCCTCGCGATACCACATCGAGCCGATGGCGAGCAGCAGCAGGCCGAGGCCGAGGAAGCCGCCGAACATCGGCACGCGACCAACGGATTTCAGCACGCTGTCGTCCGTCGTCCGAAGGCCGATCCAATCGCGCCCCGAGGCGTCCGCCGTGCCGCGCACCGGCACCACGCTGGGCAGGCTGACATTGGACGCGTTGCCGAGCAGGCTCGTCGCTTGCAGCCTGCGGACGCTGCCGCCGGAGGCATCGGCCACAGGGGACACGACATCGGCGGTCGACACCACATCGGTAAACTCCGGCGCATTGATCGGGCCGACATGGGCCAGCGTGGTCAGATCGCCGTTCGCCACCTGATAGAGCCCGATTTCGGGAACTTCCGCACTACCGGAGAAGATGCCGGGCTCAGACTGGCTGAGCTGGATGTCCATGGCCTGGCCGGATGGTGTGATGACGCGGGCGGGGCCGGCCTGGTCGCTCATGGTCTGGCGACGCACTTCGAGAACCATGCCGCGACCGTCGGCGGTCAGGCGTTCTTCCTCGAGCTCCGGTTCCTTCATCAGCCAATGCGCCATGCGCCGGTAAAGCTGGACATGCGGGCCGCCGCCCTCGAAGCCGCGCGCCCAGAGCCAGCCCTGGTCGGACAAAAGCATGCCGACGCGGCCTTCGCCCTTGCGGTCGAGCAGCAGCAGCGGCTGGTCGTCCGCACCCTTCATGACGACTTCGCCCTCGGGGTTCTCGATGCCGATCTGGCGGAACCAGCGGCTCCAATGTGGCGGCTCCTGGCCCGATCCGTCGAGCCCGCGGGTGACGGGATGGCGCTGGCCAAGATCGGTCAGGCGCGGATAGAAGGCCTTTTCCACGACATCGCCGGTCGGCAGGCCGGGTAGGGCGGCCATCAGCGGCGTGCGCGCGATGGAAGACTGGCCGGCATATTCCGGACCGGCGGCCACCAGCAGCGCGCCGCCTTGTTCGACATATTCGGCGATGTAATCGTAGTAGAGGATCGGCAACACGTCGCGATGCTGGTAGCGGTCGAAGATGATCAGGTCGAAATCGTTGATCTTCTCAACGAACAGTTCGCGGGTGGGGAACGCGATCAGCGACAGCTCGTTGATCGGCGTGCCGTCCTGCTTTTCGGGCGGACGCAGAATGGTGAAGTGGACGAGATCCACCGAGGCGTCCGATTTGAGCAGGTTGCGCCAGGTGCGTTCGCCTGCATGCGGCTCGCCCGAGACCAGCAGTACGCGGAGGTTTTCGCGGATGCCGTCGACCATGGCGATGGCGCGGTTGTTGGTGTCGGTCAGCTCGCCCTCAACCGGATCGATGGCCAGCTCGACGATGTTGCGGCCGGCTGTCGGGATGGTGATCTGCAGCGGGATTTCCTGGCCGATGACGGCTTGTTCGGCTGCGACCTGATTGCCGTTGATGGAGATGCGCACATTGACGGGGCCGGACTGGCCGTCTGTTGTGATGACCCGGTAGGACATGTCGAGCGGCTTGCCGACAATGCCGAAGCGCGGCGCACGCTCGAAACGGATGCGGCGGTCCATCTCGCCTTCGTGGCCGGTAATGAGAGCATGCAGCGGCGCGCCGAATTCAGCACGTTCGGGCACGTCGTGAACCTGCCCGTCGGTGATCATAATGGCGCCGCCGATACGCGATGGCGGCACGTCTCGGAAGGCACTGTCGAGCGCGCCGAACAGGCGGGTTTCGGTGCGGTCGTCGGCCGCTTCGCCGCGCCCGGCCTCGACCTCGCGGACGTCGAATTGCGGAAAGCGCTGCAGGCGCTCCTTGATGCCCTGCACGGCGGCGTCGGTCTGGATGGTGCGGTCGCCAATATCCTGGCTCTGGCTGCGGTCGACCACCAGCGCCACGACGCTTTTCAGCGGCTCGCGCTGCTCATCGAGCAGGACCGGATTGATCAAGGCAAGGGCGAGTGCCGCCAGTGCGGCCAGCCGGAACCATGCGCCGCGCTGGCGAAACCAGACGCCGGCCAGCGCCAGAAGCGCCAGCGGGATCATCATGGCAACGAGAATTGGCCATGAGAACAGCGGCTCGGAAGCGATGGACCAGGTCATGGCGTCTGCTCGTGGAGCTGGGAGGAAGACCTAGGCAACTTCCATCGATGTAGCTTCTCTACGTTGCCCCCCTCTGTCCTGCCGGACATCTCCCCCGCACAATGGGGGGAGATTGAGCCGTCACCACGGCATTCGCCAATCGCGAACAAAGTAGAGAAGGCGGGAAGGCACGAGCTGCCGATCTCCCCCCATGCTGGGGAGATGTCCGGCAGGACAGAGGGGGGTGAGAAGTAGCTCATCAACAAATCCCCCATCACTGCCCCAGCCTTTCCAGCAGCGTCGGCACATGGACCTGGTCGGATTTGTAGTTGCCGGTGAGCATGTACATCATGATGTTGACGCCCGCGCGCAGGGCGTAAATCCGCTGCATCGGGTCGGCAGGAACGGTTGGCAGCATGGCGTTGCCGGAGGCGTCAATCGCCCAGGCGCCGGCGAAATCGTTTGCGGTTATCATGATCGGGCTAACGCCGTCTCCGATGCGTACAGGGCGGTCGCCGTTGTCGGAGGTATCGAGCGACGTCGCTACCCAGAGCGGGCTGCCATCGAAGCGGCCGGGGAATTCGGGAAGGATGAAGAAGGATTTGGTCAGAACATGGTCGGCTGGCACGGGCTCGAGCGGCGGGACGTTGAGATCGCCGAGAATGTCGCGCAGCCGTTCCGTCGCGGGGCTTGCGGAGTTGGCGTCGAACCCGGTCGAGAACTGGTCGCGGGTGTCGAACAACACCGTGCCGCCCTGCTTCATATAGGCGTCGACGCGGGAAATGGCGTCCTGGCTGGGCATCTCGGCATTCGCGTCGATGGGCCAGTAGATCAGCGGATAAAACGAAAGCTCGTCGCTGGCGATGTCCACGCCGGCGGGCTCGCCGGGTTCGAGCGCCGTCTTGTCGACGAGGAAGCGGTTGAGCCCTTCGATGCCGGCGCGGCTGATGGAATCGACCGAGGAGTCGCCCGTCACCACATAGGCGATGCGGGTCTTGGCGATGGCCTCGACCGCCTCGACATCGCCGGGCTTGGAATCGTCGGCAAGCGATATGCCGGAAGAGGCCAATACGGCACCGAAGGCGACGATGGCGAGCAAGGTGGTGGTCGCGGCGGCACGGGACCGCATGCGCGAACGACGCGAGAAGAGACCGCCCATCCAGAACACGATAAGCGTATCGAGCGCCAGGAGCAGCAGGGCGATGATCATCAGCAGACCCTTGAGGTCGCGGGATTCGTCGAAGGCATAGCGCATGTCGGTCACCGTGCCGGTGAATTGCGGCCTGACGATGGGTGCAAAACTGGCATCGGCGGCAAGCAGATTGTGCGCGAAAACGCCTTCCCCCGAACCGTAGAGGCCCGGCGGGTTCTCGATGGTGATCGGCATTGCGCCGGCGCGGACCTGCAGCGGGCGGGCGTCGGGGCCGGGCGGCACCAGCGCTCCGTCGGCGCCGATCATGCGATAGGGCGCCAGCGATGCGGAGCGGCCGTCGGCATTGGCAGCCGCCGTGCCCTGGTTGCGCGAGAGCTGGACGATGCGGCGCAGCATCTCGACGAAGCTGCCGGAGATCGGCAGGCTCGACCATGTCGCTTCGGGCGTGACGTGGAACAGCACAACATTGCCTTCGCCGCGCCGCGCGCCGGTGACCAAAGGCGTGCCGTCGGCGAGATTGGCCCAGGTGCGTTCGACAAGATCGGGCGTGGGCTCGGCCAGCACCTGGCGGGTGACGGTGACCTCATTGGGCGGCGGCAGGTCGGCAAAGGGGCCGTTCTGCGGGAATTCGCTCACCGGTTGGGGCGTCGTCCAGGACAGCGATCCGCCAAGCGAGCGTTCGCCCAGCCGAAGGCGAACGGGAAGCAACTCTTCGTCGTTGCCGGCAGCAGCCAGGCGGGAGCCGGCGAAACGGACCAGCGTTCCCCCCTCATTGACCCATTGCACCAGCCGCTCGCGGGCAGCGTCCGGAATCGTGCCGACATCGGCCATGACGATCATCGCCGGGTTTTGGTCGAGCAGTTGCGGCACGGCCTCGGCAAGGTCCTGTGCCTGAGGTTCGAGCAGGTCGGCATAGGGCTCCATGGCGCGGCGGATGTAGTAGAGCGGCGACAAAAGCGGCTGCGACTGGTCGGCTTCGCTGAGCGACAGAAGGCCAACGCGCCGGCGTTTCGAGTTCTCGTCGAGCACGCGGATGGCGCCCGCCTGCGCTTCGCCATCGAGCCCGATGGAGGAGAAGTCGTTGCGCAATTCGAACGGCACCGTCATCGTGCCGGTCGCCGTCGCCGAGCCCGCGCCGAAGGTCAAAGTGGCATCGGCGATGCGGCGGCCGCGGTCGTCGAAGGCGCCCGCGGTGACGCTGCGCGGCGCAGGGTCGCCCGCCGCGCGAACAGCGGTCAGCACGAAGCCGTGGACTTCGTTGGTGGTGGCGGTGAGGCCGAGCGGCGCGAAGCGGTCCGGTGTTGCCCAGACCACAGCGCCGGGATTGGCGGCGAGCAAGCGCTGGAAGGCCGCGCCGTCATCGCCCGAGGCAAGACCGTTGACCAGCAGCGCGAGGCTTGCGCCGGGGAATTCGGTCAGCGCGCCTGCTACCCGTTCATAGACGGCGGCGCGGTCGGTCGGGATCGGGCGCGGAGCGGCGGCGCGCAGCCGGTCGCGGGCCGCTTCGGCATCGAAAGGCCCGATTTCGGCGTTCGGCGGCTCGGAAGTGAGCGCAAGCAGGACCGGAATGCCGGTGGAGGACGCGTCGGCGATCAGCCGTTCAGCGGTCGCGACGCGCCGATCCCAATCGGGCGCGCTCGACCAGTCGTTGTCGATGACCAAGGCGAGCGCCGAGCCGCCCGTGGAGACGCGCTCACGCGGATTGAAGACCGGGTCGGCCAGCGCCATGACGACGAGGCCGGCCAGGATCAGGCGCAGCAGCGTCAGCCACCACGGGCTCTGGTAAGGCGTTTCCTCCTTGCGCAGCACCTTGGCGAGGATGCGTAAGGGCGGGAACACCTCGGTTTGCGGGCGCGGTGGGGTCAGGCGCAGCAGCCACCAGATCACGGGCAGGGCGAGCAGTCCCCACAGGACGGCGGGTGCACCGAAGGACAGCGGAAGCCAACTCACGCTGCACCTCCCTTGGCGGCGTCGCCCAGGCTCATCGCCATATGCACCTTGACCAAAGCCTCTGAGGCGAGGCGGTCGGTGTGGTTGACCGTGTAGCTCCAGCCCTGGCGCTTGCACCAGGCGGCGAGTTCCTCGCGCCGGGCGACATAGACGTTGCGATAGGCCGAAACCAGCGTCTCCGCGCGGCCTGCGGTCAGTTTGTCGCCGGTCTCGGGATCGGTGAATTCGGTGCGGCCGGAATAGGGGAAGGTCTCTTCGGCGGGGTCGGCGACCTCGATGAGGTGGGCGCGGACGCCATGCCGCGCCAGCGGATCGAGCCAGGCCATGGTTTCCTCGACCGGATCGAGGAAATCGCCGACGAGGATGATATCGGAAAAGCGCCGGATCGCGGTCAAGTCGGGTCGCATCGGCAGCGATGGGGCATGGGCGAGATGGGCTGCCATGCGTTCTGCGCCGTTGCGGGCGCTGAACGGCTCGGTCAGGCCCGGCCAGGCGATGCGTTCGCCGCTGCGCGACAGAAGTTCGGCTAAGGCAAGCGACAGAACCAGCGCTCGGGATTGCTTGGAGACGGTTGCGGTGGTCGACTTGTAGAGCATGGACGGCGACGGGTCGGCCCAGATCCAGACGGTATGAGCGGCCTCCCACTCGCGGTCGCGCACATAGGTGTGCTCATCGCGGGCCGAGCGGCGCCAGTCGATGCGAGCGATGGCCTCGCCCTCGACATAGGGACGGAACTGCCAGAAATTCTCGCCGATGCCGCGCTTCTTGCGGCCGTGCCAACCCGCGATCACGGTGTTGACGATGCGGCGCGCCTCCACCAGCAGGTCGGGGACGAGCGATGCGCGTTGCCTGCCGCGAGCGAGAGCGTCGGTTGTCGTGACCGGTGCAGCTGACTCGCCGATACGCGCCATCAGATTCCTTTCGCCAACTTGGCGACGACGTCGCGAACGCTCATGCCTTCGGCCCGCGCGGCGAAAGTCAGCGCCATGCGGTGCTGTAGAACCGGCTCGGCAAGCGCGCGCACATCGTCGATGGAGGGTGCGAGGCGGCCGTCATAAAGTGCGCGGGCACGGGCGCAGAGCGTGAGCGCCTGGCTGGCGCGCGGGCCGGGACCCCAGGCGACGTGCTTGTCGGTATCGGCATCGCCTTGGCCCGGCCGGGCGGAGCGCACCAGCTTCAAAATGGCCTCGACAACGCTTTCGGGTACGGGCATGCGGCGGATGAGATGCTGGATGTCCTTGAGGCGCGACGGGTCGAGCGCGTTTTGGGCGACAGCGTCCTGCGTGCCGGTCGTTTCCAGAAGGATGCGGCGTTCGGCTTCCAACTCCGGATAGAGGATGTCGATCTGCATCAGGAAGCGGTCGAGCTGGGCTTCCGGCAAGGGATAGGTGCCTTCCTGCTCCAGCGGGTTCTGGGTAGCCAGGACGTGGAACGGTGCGGGCAGGTCGTGGCGGGCGCCGGC
This sequence comes from Tianweitania sp. UT-5YL-CI-8, assembly GCF_030010215.1. Taxonomy (GTDB): domain Bacteria; phylum Pseudomonadota; class Alphaproteobacteria; order Rhizobiales; family Rhizobiaceae; genus Oryzicola. Next base: position 149,934 of record NZ_JASCRR010000006.1, on the reverse strand, counting down.
GACGGTGACATGGTATTCCTGCATCGACTGCAGAAGTGCTGACTGCGTGCGCGGGCTGGCGCGGTTGATCTCGTCTGCCATCAGAAGCTGGGCGAAGATCGGACCGGGAATAAATCGGAAGGAGCGGCGGCCGGTCTCGTCCTGCTCCATGACTTCCGAACCGAGAATGTCGGAGGGCATCAGATCGGGCGTGAACTGGATGCGGCGGGCGTCGAGACCCAGCACGATGCCGAGCGTTTCGACCAGCTTGGTCTTGGCAAGGCCGGGCACGCCGACCAGCAAGGCATGTCCGCCGGCCAGAAGCGCCACCAAGGTCCTCTCGACAACGCTTTCCTGGCCGAAGATGACCTTGCCGACGCCGTCGCGAACCTTGGAGATGTCGGCCAGCGCGGCTTCGGCCTGCGCGACCATATCCTTTTCGCTGAGGGCGGGTTCCTTGACGACAACGCTCATGCAGGTCGGATCCTTCTTCTAGTCAGAACGTTCGCCTGACGTGATACGATCCCTCGACTCGCACACGGCGCCGTCCAGCGATCAACTTAAATCACGCACCGAGGCTGACAAGCGCAACAACAGTGACTATTTCGTGACCATGACAAAAGACACCGACGTCGAAACACCGAGCAACGCCCAGGCCGGTTTGGCCGAAAGTCAGGACACGGCGGGCCTTGAAGCGTTGATTTCGCGCGCTGCCCGCGCCGGCAAGGGGGCCGCCCCGGTCGAGCGCTGGAATCCGGACTTCTGCGGCGATCTCGACATGGAAATCAAGGCGGACGGCACCTGGTTCTATCTGGGGACGCCCATCGGCCGCATGCCTCTGGTGCAATTGTTTTCGTCCGTCCTGCGCAAGGACGAAGACGGCAAGACCTATCTGGTCACGCCCGTGGAAAAGGTCGGCATCCGTGTGGTCGATGCTCCCTTCATCGCCGTGGAGATGGATGTGTCGGGCTCCGGTCACGATCAGGTCATCACCTTCCGCACCAATGTCGGCGATGTGGTCGAGGTCGGCCCGGACCGGCCGCTGCGCTTTGTCGATGAGGACGAGACCGGCGGGCTGAAGCCCTATGTGCTGGTGCGCGGAAGGCTAGAGGCGCTGGTGGCGCGACCTGTAATGTATGAACTGGTCGAGCATGGCGAGGAGATCGAGATCGACGGAACTCCGATGTTCGCCGTGCGGTCGAAGGGCCAGGTTTATCCGATCATGCCGGCCGACAGACTGAAGCGGCTGAGCGCCTGATGGCTGATCTTGCGTTTCCGTCCTTTACCGCGGAGGATTTTCGCGCCCGCGCGTTGACGGCGATGTCGCATGCCGACGATGGCGATTATGGCGATCACCGCTTCAACCCCGGACATCCACGCCTGACGCTGAACGCCAGGCTGCGCGATGCCGCCGTGCTGATTCCGGTGATCGATCACGGCAGGGAAGCGACCGTGCTGCTGACCAAGCGCAACGAGCTTCTGCGCAATCATTCCGGCCAGGTGGCTTTTCCCGGCGGCCGTATCGATCCTGAGGATGTGTCGCCGGAAGCGGCGGCCCTGCGCGAGGCCCAGGAGGAAGTGGGGCTCGACGGCCCGCATGTCGATATCATTGGCCGTCTGCCGGATTATGTTTCGGGAAGCGGCTATCGCATCGCGCCGGTGCTCGGCATCGTACGGCCTGGCTTCACGTTGACGCTTAACCCCGCGGAGGTCGATACGGCCTTTGAGGTTCCGCTGTCGTTCCTGATGGATCCGGCCAACCATCATCAGGGCCGTAGCATGTGGAACGAGCGCGAGTGGCTCTATTACGACATGCCCTATGGCGGCCAACGCATCTGGGGCGTCACCGCCGGTATTATCCGCACCCTCTACGAAAGACTGTACAGTTGAACCTTCCACTTGCCGATGCCGCATGGTTGAAAGAGGGGCGGCTGCAGCGCCTGCTCGCCGTGCTGAACGCCGATGGCGAAGAGGCGCGCGTGGCAGGCGGAGCAGTGCGCAATGCGCTTCTCGGCCAGCCTGTGGCCGATGTCGACATCGCCACCACAAGCCTGCCGGCAGAGACCGTTCGGCGGGTCGAGGCTGCCGGCTTCAAGGCGGTGCCGACCGGGATCGAACACGGCACCGTCACCGTGATCGTCAAGGGCGAGCCGTTCGAGGTAACGACATTGCGCAGTGATGTCGAAACCGACGGACGCCATGCCAAGGTGGCGTTCGGGCGCGACTGGAAGGCCGATGCCGAACGCCGGGATTTCACCATCAACGCGCTTTATGCCGAAGCGGACGGGACGGTCATCGATCTGGTGGGCGGGCTGGCGGATATTCAGAGCCGCATCCTGCGCTTCATCGGCGATGCCGAAGCGCGCATCCGCGAAGACTATCTGCGCATCCTGCGGTTCTACCGCTTCTTCGCCTGGTACGGTACGGGCCGGCCCGATGCTGAGGGGGTGAAGGCTTCGGCACGGCTGAAGCAAGGGCTCGACCAACTGTCTGCCGAGCGCATCTGGTCCGAGCTCAAGAAGCTTCTGAGTGCGCCCGATCCATCCCGCGCCTTGTTGTGGATGCGGCAATCGGGCGTACTGACCCGTATCCTTCCCGAGAGCGAGAAATGGGGCATCGACGCCATCCACGGCCTTGCCAAGGCCGAAGCCGAACTCGACTGGACGGTCGATCCTCTGCTGCGGCTGGAGGCGATCGTTCCGCCGGATGCGGTGCGCATGGATGCGTTGGCCCAGCGGCTGAAGATGTCGGGCGACGAGCGCGTGCGCCTGACCGAATGGGCGTTATCGGATGCCGTCGCGGCGAATGTCACGGAGTTGGAACTGGCTCGCCGGCTTTATCGCGGCAGCCCGCAAGGGATCATCGATCGGCTCAAGCTGGATTTCGCCGGAGCGCGCTGGAAGGCAATGCAGGAAGATGGCGCGCTGGTGCAGGCGGGACATCTGTCGCGCCTTCTGGCGTTTGCGCAGGCATGGCAGAAGCCGACATTTCCGGTCTCGGGCGCCGACCTGCTGGACTTGGGATTGGAAAAGGGCCCGGCTGTCGGCCAGACCCTTAAAAAGCTCGAAGCTGAGTGGATATCAAAGGATTTCCGGATCGCGCGCGACGCTTTGTTGAAGCAGGCCGCAGACCTCCTCGAAAATCCCGGTGCCGGGTGATCAAGCGGCGTCGCGGACCTTCTCGATACGCGAGCGGATCGCTTCGATCATCGTTTCGCGGATCAGCGTCTCGCCATGGGTTTCGCGCAGATGTTCGGCGGCCCGGCGGATGATTTCAGCCTCTTCCTGATGCCGTGTGTGCCAGTCGCATCCGGGGACCAGTGATCCGCATTGAAATTCTTTCATTGCTTCCTCCTGTATTGCGTTCTGCCACTATAAACCAAAACAGCTGCGATTGGTTGCGGAAAAGGCGGCACCTACGCAGCACCGCCTTTTCGATCCTCTTTTGGCAATTCGAGCGGCTTTCGGGTCAGCCTTTGTCGAAAGACTTCTTCTTGAACTTCTTGTCGGGACGCGGCGCTGCGTTGTCGCCAAAGCCGGCAGCCTTCTTGTCTTTGAAGGTGCGCTTGGGTTCCGCGCCGGGAGGCGGGCCTTTGCGATGCTTTTTCTTGAAGTCCTTTTCGCCGCGATCCGATGGACCGGCGTCTTCCGCGAGGCGGATGGTGACACCTTTTTCCAGTGTTCCCTGCTCGCGCACGGCGGCGGCATAGCCGGCTGCCCTGTCCGACTTCACCTCGAAACGGGTCTCGGCATCAAGGATACGGATCGAACCGATCTCGTTCTTGGTGACGCGCCCGGCCTTGCACAGGAGCGGCAGCAACCAGCGCGGCTCGGCGCGATGCTTGCGGCCGAGCGAAACGCTGAACCAAGTGCCGCCTTCGAAGCGGGTGTCGGGGCGTTCGCCCTTCGACGGCTCGAACGTCGGCGCGGGACCGCTCGACAGTTCCTCGGCGGCGGGACGGGAGGCGATCTGCTGCCGCAACCAGGCCAATGCGAAGCGTTCGGCATCGTGCTTTTCAAGCAGTTCGGCGACCAGCGCGCGCTCTTCGTCGCTCGGCGCTTCGGTCAGCTCGAGATCGGCCAGCATGCGCTGATGGTTGCGCTCTTCGATCTCGGCGGGGCCGGGAGCCGGCTGCTGGATGGCTTCGAGCTTAGCAAGCTTGAGCAGTCGGGCAGCGCTGCCGCGACGGTGATAGGGCACGATCAGCGCGCAGATGCCCTTGCGGCCGGCGCGACCGGTGCGGCCGCTGCGGTGCAGCAGCGTGTCCGGATTGGTCGGCAGGTCGGCGTGGATGACGAGGTCGAGACTGGGCAGGTCGATGCCGCGCGCCGCGACGTCGGTGGCGACGCAGACGCGCGCCCGGCCGTCCCGCATGGACTGCAGCGCGTTGTTGCGCTCGGCCTGGCTAAGCTCTCCCGACAACGACACCACCGAAAAGCCGCGATTGTTCAGGCGGCTCGCCAGATGCTTCACCGCGTCGCGGGTCGAGCAGAAGACGATGGTGTTCTGGGCGTCGAAATAGAGCAGGGCGTTGATGATGGCATTTTCGCGCTCGGGCGGTGCAACCAGCAAGGTACGGTATTCGATGTCGTCGTGCTGCCTGCCCTCGCTGACCACATTGAGGCGGACCGCATCGCGTTGGAAGCGCTTGGCGAGTTGGGCGATCTGCGCGGGAACGGTTGCCGAAAACATCAGCGTGCGGCGGTCGACCGGGGCTGCGGCCAGAATGAATTCGAGATCCTCGCGGAAACCGAGATCGAGCATCTCGTCAGCCTCGTCCAGCACCACGGCACGGACGGAGGAGATATCGAGCGAACCGCGCGTGATGTGGTCGCGCAGCCGGCCCGGCGTGCCGACGATGATATGCGCGCCTTCATCCAGCGCGCGGCGCTCCTTGCGCATGTCCATGCCGCCGACGCAGGAGGCGAGGCGCGCGCCGGTGCCGGCAAAGAGCCATTCGAATTCGCGGCGCACCTGGATGGCGAGCTCGCGGGTCGGCGCGATGACGACGCAAAGCGGTGAGGCGTCAACGGGCAGCCTTTCGGCGCCGCGCAGAAGAGTGGGCGCGATGGCGACGCCGAAAGCGACCGTCTTTCCCGAGCCGGTCTGTGCGGAAACCAGCAGATCGGCGTTTCCGGCGCTTTCCGCCAGCACGGCCTGCTGGACGGCAGTGAGTTTATCGTAGCCGCGCGCTGCGAGCGCTCCGGCCAATGCCGGGGCCATTCCTTCGAAGATCGTCACAAGGTATTCTTTCAATGAGAGCGTATGGGGAGGGCGAACACAGCATCCTCCGCTTAAACTGCTCTCCTAAAGCCATGGCACCGCCGCGTCAATGCGCGGCGATGTTTGGTAAGCTTCCAGGTCAGGGCCAGCGTACCTCGGGCGGCATGGACGACAGGATGGAATTGACGTTGCCGCCGGTCTTCAGCCCAAAGATCGTGCCGCGGTCGTAGAGCAGGTTGAACTCGACGTAACGGCCACGGCGGATCAGTTGCTCCTCGCGGTCGCCGTCTGTCCAGTTGGCGTTGAAATTGCCGCGCACCAGATGCGGATAGACGACGTTGAAAGCGCGGCCGACATCCTGCACGAAGCGGAAATCGGCATCCCAGCCGCCTTTTTCCTCCGGCGAATGCTGCCAATCGAAGAAGATGCCGCCAGTGCCGCGCGGCTCGTTGCGGTGCGGCAGGTAGAAATACTCGTCGCACCAGTTCTTGTAGCGGTCGTAATCGGCAATGTCGGAATGCTTGGAGCAGGCGAACTGCATGGTCTTGTGGAACGCCTGTGTGTCGGCGTCGTCCTGGGTACGGCGACGGTCGAGCACGGGGGTGAGATCGGCGCCGCCGCCAAACCACCAGCGCGAGGTGACGACCATGCGCGTGTTCATATGCACCGCCGGAACGTTGGGGTTCCAGGGATGGGCGATCAGCGAGATGCCGCTGGCCCAGAAGCGCGGGTCTTCCTCGCCGCCGGGCATCTGCTTGCGGAACTCCGGCGAGAATTCGCCATAGACGGTGGAGGTGTGGACGCCGACCTTTTCGAACACCCGGCCATGCATCATCGACATGGTGCCGCCGCCGCCATTGCCCTCGTCGCGCAGCCAGGGCGTGCGCTCGAAACGACCCGGCGCCCAGGAAGCCTGCGGTCCTGCGACCTCGTCCTCCAGGGCCTCGAAGCTTTGGCAGATTCGGTCGCGCAATTCCTCGAACCAGGCGCGCGCCTGCGCTTTCTTGTCTTCGATGTCGGCTGGCACTCCGGCGGGCAGGTCAGGTCGTTGCAAATCGTGCTCCAAACAAAAGACTCGTCTTTTTCCGGGCCGATCCCTAATCTGATTGGCGCACGGGTCAAGGAGTTCGTTGTGCGCACGCCGGCCAGACCGCCGCTGGATGATCTCAGAAAACGGCTGCGCGCCAGCCGCGAGACCGAACGCATGCCGCGCGACGGTTTCTTGCGCGAAACCTTCGTGCTGTCGCGGACGGAGGCCCGCGCCAAGGCGCAGGAGTGGTTCTCCCGCTGGCCGAAACAGGCCTATTGGACCGAAATCGAAAGCTGGTTCGAGCGCCCCGGCGACGTCATCGAATTCACGATCAGGCGGCTGCCGGCAGCGGATTGAACGCTGTCTTCAACACAACATTACCCGCTTCATCTTACACGATCACCCCGGCGTCGGTCTGGCAAAGCCCTTTACAAGGATGGGACCGGTGGGTTTTCCAGTCGGCGAACCAGGCTTGGGTTCAAGCGTGATCTCGTAGAGCTGCCCGTCCGCCGGTGTCGGGAAAGGCTGGCCCTGAAGCGTCGCGACTTCGGTTCGCGGCAAGGTGCCGAGCGAAACCGGACCCACCGACGGATCGTACAGCGTCCAGACCTGCATGATCTTGTCGTCGGGCACCTGGAAATTCTCGAGCGGAACAATGCGGACGCTGTTATCGGCGAAGGCCTCGAACACCGCACCCGCCGTGTTCTGCGGCGTCTGCAGCACGACGAGAACGACGGGTTGCGGAGGCGACACGGTGGCCCGGCCGCCCAGATAGCCCAGGCCGAGTGCTGCGAAGAGCGAGGCTGCGACGGCCGCCTTGCGCCAGAAGGCCGGGCGGTTCTGGTTGGCGGCAACGGGATGCGCGGAGGGAGCGGTTTGCTGCGCCTCCTGCGGGATCGTGTCGATCCTGGCGCGGATGCTGTCCCACATGCCGGAGGGCACGGCTGCAGGGGCGGCCGTTTCATCGAGGTTGGACATGCGTTCGGCAAAGCGCCGGACCGCCTCGCGGAACATTGCGTCGTGTTCCATGTCGCGCTCGGCCTGGGTACGGGCTGCGTCGTCCATGAGGCCGAGCACGTAGTCGCCGGCACGGGCGAGGCGTTCGCTGTCGTCGGTCATGACAGGCACTCCTGCAAGGAGATGACGCCCCGTCTGATCCAGGCTTTCACCGTGCCCACCGGCGCGTCGAGTTTTGCGGCGATCTCGCCATGCGAGAAGCCGACGACGTAGGCGAGCAGGATCGAATGGCGCTTCTTGTCCTCGAGCTGGCTCAGGCAGTGCCTCAGCGCATCGCCTTCGCCAAGTGTGCCATAGGCGATACCGGCCTCGCCGGATCGGTCTTGATAATCGGCGATCTCGTCTTCGGTCACCAGATCCATGCGGCTGCCGTCGCGCAGCATGTTGAGCGCGCGGTTGCGCACGATGGTTGTCAGCCAGGCCCTGGCGTTGCCGCGAGCGGGATCGAAGCGCGTTGCGTTGCGCCAGACGGCGATGAAGCTTTCCTGGACGGCCTCTTCGGCCAATTCGCCACGCCGCAGGATGCGCCTGGCAATCGCAATCAGCCGGCCGGCCTCGCTGTTGAACAAATCGCCCAAAGCGTCGCGGTCGCCGCGGGCGACGCGCGTCAGCAGGCCGTCACAGAACTGGTCGCGGTCATCGAGTGCCGACATGCATCCTTTCCGACGTTTCGATCACCTTACACGCCAAAAGCGCGGACAGATGCAACCTTCAAATTTTTTCGCAACCGCTGCATCCAATGCGCCACCTCCGCGGGTAAGGCCAGTGAGCGCTGCGGATCAGCCCACGCTCAGAGAAGAACAACAAGAGGAGATCGACCCATGAACCGTATTGCTTCCAAGCTCGTCCTTGCCGGCCCCATGCTCGTTTCGCTGACGGCAATGGCCGCGGCCGCGCCTGCTCTGGGACTGACCGGCGAAAAGACCCTGATCTGGTTCGATACCGACAAGCCAGCCGAGACCAAGACCATCGAAGTGACCGGCGTCGACCGGTTGCACGGCATCGACCTGCGCGCGGCGGACAAGATGGTCTACGGCGTAGCGGGCGACGGCTCGCTGGTCAGCCTCAATCTCGATACGGGTGCTGCCACAGTGGTATCCAAGCTCTCAAAGCTGCCGCCCGAAGGCGGGAAAGTCAGCGTCGACTTCAACCCGATGGCCGACAAGCTTCGCGTCATGGCTTCCGACGGCACCAATCTGCGTGCCGATCCGGCGTCCGGCGCGGTGACCGAAGACGGCAAGCTCGCCTATGAGGCTGGCGACCCCAGTGCTGCGATGAAGCCGAATGTCATCGCCACTGCCTACACCAACTCATTCGGCAAGCCCGAAAAGACTGGGATGTACGACATCGAGGCGAGCGGATTGTTGCTGCAGCAGACCAAGCCGAATGATGGAACGCTGAAGACCATCGGCAGCCTGGGTGTGACGCTGGGCGACAGCGTCGGCTTCGATATCCAGACGATCGAGAATGGTACCAACACGGCGTGGCTGGCCACGGGCGGTGCGCTCTACAAGGTCAATATCGAGACGGGCAAGGCGGAAAAGGCGGGCGATGTCGACGCCGGCTTCAGGGATCTTACTGTTCTGCCATAAGCAAAAAGCCCCTAAGCAGAACGTCGAAGACGTTTCCAAGAAACCACCTCCCCAGCGCATTGGCCGGGGAGGCGAATTGACTAACGATCAGGGCCGCTGTGCCTGGACGGCATCAACGAGCCGGAGCGCGATGTCGGCACAGGCTGCCATCGGTTCGTCGTCGGCGCATTTGACGTCGATGTTCATGTCACCCTGCTGGACGCGGAAATGCGCTGCCTTGGACGGCGGCGGGGGCGGAGGCATGTCGCCACGGCCAGGACCGCGGTCGTCGCGGGGACCGTATCCACGCGGGCCATCGCCCCGAGGTCCCTTATGCCGTCGACCGTGGTCGCGGGGTCCATGATCACGTGCTTCGGCACCGGGCGGCGGAGGCGCCATGCCTTCAGGCGATGCAGCCGGCGGCGCGGGCGGTGGCGGGGTTGTCGTGCCCTGGGCCATAGAGACGCCGGTCAGCATCAGCAGGCTCGTGCCCGCAAGTATCAATGCACGCATGTCATATTCCTTCTGGGTATGTCCTCGAGAGGGTGGAACTCGTCCGGTTACCGTCCGAGATGGTTCATCCATTCCTTGGGGCCGTGAAACTTAGGGCCTTTCAACGGGCCCAGCATCTCGGTTTTGCCGTCGGCATGGATGATTGCGGAGCCGTGCACGAAGCCGTTTTCAAAACGCCCCTGAACGGTAATGGTTTCGTTCTTGGCAAGAAGAGTTCCGTGGCGGAAGAAATCAATGCTGCTGGACAGAACGCCGGCGGAACTAGAGCGGGCGCGGCGCTCGGCTCAGGTTCGCACCGGCATATGCGATTGTGTCGCCGGCTTGGCTGTCGTTTTTCAGAAGGTCCATCCCGATAAAAACCTCGATTTCCGCGCGGAAATCGATCCGTCTGCAAGGGCAGCTTGAGCCCTGCCGTTGGCGGTCTGAGGCTACTCGACGATAAGGCGATGTGCACCCGGACCTTTCGCGGCGAGGCGATCTTCGCGGTTGCGCAAGGGGCATGCGGTGATCGACATGCAGCCGCAGCCGATGCAGTCGTCGAGACCGTCGCGCAATTTCTGCAACTGGCGGATGCGATGGTCGAGATCGGCCTTCCATGCCGTGGAAAGGCGAGTCCAGTCCTCCCGCGTCGGCGTACGCCCGTCCGGCAGGCTGGCGAAAGCGTCGGCGATGTCGGCGAGCGAGATGCCGACATCCTGTGCCACTTTCAAGATTGCCACGCGCCGCAGCACATCGCTGAAATAACGCCGCTGGTTGCCCTCGCTGCGGTGGCTACTGATGAGCCCGCGCGTCTCGTAGAAATGCAATGCCGACACCGCCACGCCGCTGCGTTTGGCGACCTCCCCGACGGTGAGTTCCCGTGCCATGAAATAAGTCCTTGACCTCAAGTTAAGTTGAGGTTGTAGCAAGGTGTCCGACGCAACGCAAACGAAGGACGACGGCCATGACATCCAATCGAACGGGCCAATGGTGGTGGTGGCTGTCGCCCGGCGGCAGAGATGGATCAGATGGCCGAGAGCTGGCGCAGGGCTTCGCCGGCGACCATGGCCGCGCTGAGGGCGACGTTGAGGCTGCGGCCGCCGCCCGGCATCGGGATGAGGAGGCGTTCGTCCGCGCTGCCATGGACCTCTTCGGGTACGCCGGCCGACTCGCGGCCGAGCAGGATGACGTCGTCGGAGCGGAAGGCGAAGCTCGTATAGGGCAGGGTAGCCTTGGTCGACAGCAGCACGAGCCGGCGGCTTTCGCCAAGGCGCCACTCCTGGAAGCGGCCGTAGTCGATGTGCCGGGTCAACGCCGCCATTTCGAGATAGTCCATGCCGGCACGCCTGAGGTTGCGGTCGGACAGGTCGAAGCCGGCGGGTTCGACGACATCGACGCCGATGCCGAGACAGGCGGCCATGCGCAGGATGGTGCCGGTGTTGCCTGCTATGTCAGGCTGATACAGCGCGATGTGAAGATTTCGATCCATCTGAGCCTGCATATCCACCGTGTTCAAGATGCAACACCTGCCTTCTCGGCTGCCCTGCTTGCCGATCTGGGGTGGCATTTTGCCGCGAATGAGTCTAAACAACCGCCATTGTCAACTCGAACCGCAGGAGGGGTCGATGGAATTCATGATGACTATAGACATTCACCGCCCCACCCGAGGCCTTTGCGCCTAACGGCGGCCCGGTTCGACGTTTCCCTGATATTTCAAGGCACCATCGTATCGATTGCCGCCGAGTCCGTTTCGCGGTTCTCGAAGGAATCTTCCGATGTTTGGCAATTTTCATGACGGGCACGATGCCCGTAACCATCCTTTGTCCCATGTTCCCAAGTCGTCCGGCGATGCCCGGCACGCGGCCTGGAAATTGTTGTCCGATCCCCGCGATGGCGGCGGTCACCAGGCGAGCCACGTAAGGCCGCATCGCGGCATGCTGCCGGATGTGGATTACAGCAGGATCGTGCGCGATCCGTCCTATCGGCCGCTGCTGCTGCGGCTGGTTGGCGCGGCCGTCAGGCAGTTCAAGGCACGGCGGCGTGCTCCCGCCAGCGCCGTGTCAGCAGACGACGACAGCAGCATCGCGGACCGAGGTCTGAGACCCTATATGAGCATTACCCGCCCAGCCGTTTAGACGAGCCAGCGGATGCGGTGTGTTTAAGCCGCGCGGCCTGACGCGCGGCACATGAATTTGAAGAAAGAAATAAAGATGTTCCGCTGGTTTGAAAACAGATTGAACCCGTTCCCGCCAGAAGAGCCGGTCGAGCCGCCGAAGACGCTGGTCGGCTTCTGCCTGCATTACACCAAGGGTGCATGGACCTACATCGTCATCGCCGCGGTGCTGATGTCGGCAATCGCGCTTGCGGAAGTCTGGATGTTCAGCTTCCTCGGCTCGATCGTCGACTGGCTGTCGGCGCATGACCGCGAGACCTTCCTGCAGATTGAAGGCTGGAAGCTCACCGGCATGGCGTTCATCGTGCTCTTCGCGCTGCCGGTCACGGTGTTTTTCCATTCGATGCTGAACCAGCAGACGCTGATGGGCAACTACCCCATGCGCATCCGTTGGCAGGTGCACCGCTACCTGCTCAAGCAGTCGATGGTGTTCTATCAGGACGAGTTCGCAGGCCGCATCGCCACCAAAATGATGCAGACGGCGCTCGCCGTGCGCGAATGCGTCATCAAGCTGATCGACGTGTTGAACTACGTAATCGTCTATTTCCTCGGCATGCTGGTCATCGTCGGCTCTGCCGACTGGCGGCTGGCGTTGCCGCTCGCCGTCTGGCTGGCCGGTTATCTGCTGCTGCTGCGCTATTTCATCCCACGGCTGGGTGTGATCGCCGGCGAGCAGGCCGATGCGCGCTCCACTATGACCGGTCGCGTCGTCGATAGCTACACCAACATCCAGACGGTGAAGCTGTTCTCGCATGCGCGCCGCGAAGCCACCTATGCCAAGGAGGGCATGAACACCTTTCTCGGCACGGTGCATCGCCAGATGCGCATGATCACCTGGCTCTACGGCCTGCTCTATCTGCTCAACTCGCTGCTGCTGTTCGCGGTCGCATCGCTGTCGATCTGGCTGTGGCTGGGCGAGATGGTGTCGATCGGCGCAGTGGCCGTGGTCATCGGCCTGGTGCTGAGGCTTTGGGGCATGTCGCAGTGGATCATGTGGGAGGTCTCGGGTCTGTTCGAGAATATCGGCACCGTCAAGGACGGCATCGGCTCGATCTCGCTGCCACGCGTCGTCGAAGACCAGCCTGGCGCTAAGGACATCGTGGTCGACAAGGGTGAGATCGTCTTCGACCATGTCGGCTTCCACTATGGCAAGGGCAAGGGCGTGATCGGCGACCTGACCCTGACGGTGAAGCCGGGCGAAAAGGTTGGCGTCGTCGGCCGTTCGGGTGCCGGCAAGTCGACGCTGTCGAACCTTCTGCTGCGCTTCTACGATGTCGAGAAGGGCCGTATCCTGATCGACGGCAAGGACATTTCCGAGGTGACGCAGGATAGCCTGCGCGCACAGATCGGCATGGTCACGCAGGATACGTCGCTGCTGCACCGTTCGGTGCGCGACAACATCCTGTATGGCCGCCCCGATGCGACCGAGGAGATGATGCTTGAAGCTGCCCGCCGGGCGGAAGCCACCGACTTCATTGCCGGCTTGGCCGACGCAAAGGGTCGGCGGGGCTTCGACGCCCATGTCGGCGAGCGCGGCGTGAAGCTGTCAGGCGGTCAACGGCAGCGCGTGGCGATTGCCCGCGTGATGCTCAAGGACGCGCCGATCCTGATCCTGGACGAAGCCACCTCGGCGCTCGATTCGGAAGTCGAAGCGGCGATCCAGGAAAATCTCTACAGGCTGATGGAGGGCAAGACCGTCATCGCCATCGCGCACCGGCTGTCCACCATCGCGGCGATGGACCGGCTGATCGTGATGGACAAGGGTGCGATCATCGAAGACGGGACGCATGAGGAACTTGTGGCGCGCGGTGGGCTTTATGCCCAGTTGTGGCAGCGTCAGTCCGGCGGGTTCCTGCTTGCGGACGGGCCGGACGAAGCCGACAATGATACGATTCCCAGGGGTGAAGCCGCCGAATGAGCATGCAAGCCGTCTACCGGTGGTTCGAAAGCTGGGTCACGCCGTTCCGAGAACCTGCAAACCTGCGGCCCCCATCGTCGGTCGCGGGTTTTCTCTGGCATTATGTCGGCCAGGCGAAACTCGCCTTCTTCGCCATGCTGGTCATCGGCGGCATTGCCCCGCTCGTCGAAGCGGGGCTTTTCTACTTTGTCGGGCGGCTGGTCGACATCCTCGATTCTGCGCCCGCCGACCGAAGCTGGTCATCGCTGTGGGAGGCGGCCGGGCCGGAACTGCTGTTCATGGCCGCCGTGGTTCTCGTCATCCGCACGCTGGTCGTCGGGCTTGCAGCGCTGGTCGACGAACAGACGATCACGCCGGGCTTCTACAATCTCGTGCGCTGGCAGGCGCACCGGCATGTCTCGCGCCAATCCTACTCGTTCTTCCAGAACGACTTCGCCGGTCGCATTGCCACCAAGGTGTGGCAGTCGGGCCAGGCTACCGGCGACCTGATGGAAAGCTTCATCGAAGTCGTCTGGTTCATGATGGTCTATACCGTCACCACGCTGGTTCTTGTGGCCGGACTGGACTGGCGGCTCGCGGCGCTGGTCGTGGTCTGGATCGTCGCCTTCGGGATTCTGGCGCGGCTGTATCTGCCCTCGATCCGCAAGAACGCTGAGGCGACGGCGGAAGCCGGTTCGATGATCAATGGCCGCATCGTCGACTCCTATTCCAACATCCATACGCTGAAGCTGTTCGCCGCCGATGGCGACGACCGCTACATCCGGCGCGGCTTCGACATCTATCTCGATGCGCTGCGCCCTTTCACGCGCAGCCTGACCGGCGTGCGCATCGCCTTGACCCTGCTGGCCGGGGTCATGATCACCGCGATCTCCTGGTTCGCGATCAATCTGTGGGTGGAGGGCGCGATCAGCGTCGGCGCAGTCGCCTTCACGCTCAGCCTCGTCCTGCGGCTCAACATGCTGCTGGGCCGGTTGATGATGCAGCTCAACGGCATCTTGCGCTCGCTCGGCGTTTTGGAGAATTCTAAGGCGCTGATCACCCAGCCGTTGTCGTTGACCGACAAGCCGGGGGCTGCCGACCTCAAGGTCACAGGCGGCGAGATCGTGCTCGACAAGGTGTCGTTTCATTACGGAAAAGGCTCCGGTGTGCTCGACGGCATCGATCTGAGGATCAGGCCGGGCGAGAAGGTTGGGCTGATCGGCCCTTCGGGTGCGGGCAAGACAACCATCGCCAATCTCATCCTGCGGCTCTACGACCTCGAAAGCGGGCAGATCCGGATCGACGGGCAGGACGTGTCGCAGGTTACGCAGGTGTCGCTGCGCTCCAACATCGGCGTGGTCAGCCAGGAAACCGCCCTGTTCCACCGCTCGCTGCGCGACAACATCCGCCTCGGCAGGCCCGAGGCGACCGACGAGCAGGTCATCGCCGCCGCCGAAAGGGCCGAGGCGCACGACTTCATCAAGCAGCTGCGCGACAACCGCGACAGGGCGGGTTACGACGCCTATGTCGGCGAACGCGGTGTGAAGCTGTCGGGCGGGCAGAGGCAGCGGGTGGCGATTGCCCGCGTGTTCCTCAAAGATGCGCCGATCCTGATCCTGGACGAGGCGACGTCGGCTCTCGATTCGCAGGTCGAGGCAGCGATTCAGGAAAGCCTCTTCGATCTGATGGAAGGCAAGACCGTGATTGCCATCGCGCACCGCCTGTCGACAATCGCAGCACTCGACCGGCTGATCGTGCTCGACAAAGGCCGCATCGTCGAGGAAGGCAGCCACCAGGCGCTGCTTGAAAAGGGCGGCCTCTATGCTCAACTCTGGAAGAGGCAGTCGGGCGGCTTTTTGGCCGACAGGCTCGCCGCCGAATAGGGTTTTCGATGTCGTTGCGACCGCCACAGAAATTCACCGCCGGAGGCATGTCCAACTCAGCGCTCGATGTGCTGGAGTACGAATTCCTCGCGGAAAAAGCGTCTGCGCTGGGGCAGACCGGACAGCGCGTGGTGAAATGCCTCGACGCGCTGAAGGCGCATTCGGGGAGCGAGGAGGAGCGCGCCGCGCTGCTCAAGGCTGCCGCGGACGCGGTCTATGGCTATTTCATCCAGCGCGAACTCTGCGGTTTCCGCCGCCATGAGGATGTGATCCGCGAATATGCCATCCCGCGCGAGGTGCTTGCCAGGCTGGGAGCGAAGTGATCCTCGCGAAGTGTTGAAAGGCGCTGTTTGAAAGCCCTGTTGACACTGCTTGCGACAATCTGCCCACGTGCCTTGTGCCGTCTGGACAAAAACAGGCTTCACGCATAAACCGAACTCCAAATGCTGGAGGAACTACGCTAGCCTGATGCCATGCGATATCAGGCCGGCGTGTGAGCGGGGACAGGGCTCTTCCTTCAGCGGATTTGAGGCAGAAGGATCAAGGTCCCTTGAGCGCAACCGATACGACCGAGCCCAACCGGCGCGATTTTCTCTATGTAGCCACGGGTATGGCGGGCGTCGTCGCGGCAGGTGCCGTGGCATGGCCCTTCATCGACCAGATGCGACCCGATGCATCGACGTTGGCGGCGGCCTCCATCGAGGTCGACGTTTCGTCGCTGACCCCCGGTATGTCGCTGACCGTCAAGTGGCGGGGTCGTCCGGTGTTCATCCGCAACCGCACGCCGGAAGAGGTCGAAGCCGCCAAGGAAGTGCCGATGTCGGATCTCAAGGATCCGGTCGCGCGCAACGCCAACCTGGCTGCCGACGCAACCGCCAGCGACCTCGATCGCTCGGCGGGCGAGGGCAAGGAAAACTGGATCGTAATGATCGGCGTCTGCACCCATCTGGGTTGCGTGCCGCTCGGCCAGCAGGGCGATTTCGGCGGCTGGTTCTGCCCGTGTCATGGCTCGCACTACGACACGGCTGGCCGGATCCGTAAGGGGCCTGCGCCGGAAAACCTGCACGTACCGACTTACGCGTTCGTTTCCGATACCACGATCCGGGTCGGCTGAGGCAGGGACAGAGGGGACACTTCACATGAGCGCTGGACACTCGACCTATCAGCCCAAGACCGGCATCGAACGCTGGATCGACGCACGCATGCCGCTGCCGCGGATGATGCACGATTCCTTTGTGTCCTATCCGGTGCCGCGCAACCTCAATTACGCCTACACCTTCGGCGGCATCCTCTCGATCATGCTGGTCGTGCAGATCCTGACCGGCGTCGTTCTGGCCATGCACTACACGCCGCATGTGACACTGGCCTTCCAGTCCGTCGAGCACATCATGCGCGATGTGAACTCCGGCTGGCTGCTGCGCTACATGCATGCCAACGGCGCTTCCTTCTTCTTCATCGCCGTCTATGTCCACATCATGCGCGGTCTTTACTATGGCTCCTACAAGGCCCCGCGCGAACTGCTCTGGATCCTGGGCTGCATCATCTATCTCCTGATGATGGCGACCGGCTTCATGGGCTACGTGCTGCCGTGGGGCCAGATGAGCTTCTGGGGCGCGACCGTCATCACCGGCTTCTTCACTGCCATTCCGCTGGTCGGCGAGTGGATCCAGCAATTGCTTCTGGGCGGCTTCGCGGTCGACAACCCGACGCTGAACCGCTTCTTCTCGCTGCACTATCTGCTGCCGTTCATGATCGCCGGCGTCGTCGTCCTGCACGTCTGGGCGCTGCATGTCACCGGCCAGACCAACCCGACCGGCATCGAAGTTAAGTCCAAGACCGACACGCTGCCCTTCACGCCCTATGCGACCATCAAGGACGCGTTCGGCATGGTGGTGTTCCTGCTGGTCTTCGCCTATTTCGTCTTCTACATCCCGAACTTCCTCGGCCACCCCGACAACTACACCATGGCCGACTCGCTGAAGACGCCGGCGCACATCGTTCCGGAATGGTACTTCCTGCCGTTCTACGCGATCCTGCGCGCCATCACCTTTAACATCGGGCCGATCGACTCCAAGCTGGGCGGCGTGCTCGCCATGTTCGGCGCCATCGCGGTGTTGTTCGTGGTGCCGTGGCTTGACACGTCGAAGGTGCGTTCGGCGGTCTACCGTCCTTGGTACAAGCTGTTCTTCTGGCTGTTCGTGGTCAACGCCATCCTGCTCGGCTGGCTCGGCTCGCGTCCCGCGGAAGGCGTGTATGTGATCATGTCGCAGCTCGCCACGATCTACTATTTCGGCTTCTTCCTGATCATCATGCCGTTGCTTGGCCTGATCGAGACGCCGCGCCGCATGCCCAACTCGATCACCGAGGCTGTTCTGGAAAAGAACAAGGGCGGTTCGGGACTTCCGGCTGGCGCCACCGCCGCGCCGGAAACCAAAGGCTGAGCGACGAGAGAATCTTGAGAGGGATTTTGTAATGAAAAAGATTCTCAACGGACTGGTGGTGCTCGGCGTCCTGATGACAGGATATGCCGGCGTTGCCTTCGCCGCCGAGGAAGCCGGGCACAACCCGGCCGAACCGACCCACTTCCCGATCCACAAGCCCGAGGAAATGGACTGGTCGTTCGCCGGACCGTTCGGCACCTACGACAAGGCCCAGCTGCAGCGCGGCTTCAAGGTCTACAAGGAAGTGTGCTCGGCCTGCCATTCGATGAACCTGGTGACCTTCCGGACCCTGGAAGGCGCTGGCTACAACGAGGCGCAGATAAAGTCGCTGGCCGCCGAATATCAGGTCCAGGACGGCCCCAATGCCGATGGCGAGATGTTCGACCGTCCGGCGGTCGCCAATGATCATTTCCCGTCGCCTTTCCCCAATTCGGCAGCAGCCGCTGCCGCCAACAACGGTGCCGCGCCGCCCGACTTCTCGTTGATCGCCAAGGCGCGCGGTGTCGAGCGCGGCTTTCCGACATTCGTCTTCGACATCTTCACGCAGTATGCGGAGAACGGCCCGGATTACATCCACGCTCTCCTGACCGGCTATGACGAGCAGCCGCCGGAAGGCATGGAGATCGCCGAGGGTACGCACTACAATCCGTATTTCATCGGCGGCAAGTCGCTGGCCATGGCCAAGCCGCTGTCCGATGGTCAGGTGACCTACGAGGACGGCTCGCCTGAGACCGTCGACCAGTATTCGCGCGATGTGTCGGCCTTCCTGATGATGGTGGCTGAGCCGCATCTGGTAGACCGCAAGCAGACCGGTTTCGGCGTGATGATCTTCCTGATCCTGTTCTCCGGTCTCGTCTACCTGACCAAGCGCAAGGTCTGGGCGAACGCTCACTGAGGTATTCGTCTATCGTGATCGAGGGCGCCTGCGGGCGCCCTTTTCTTTTGCGCTGCAATGCGCAAGAACGGGTGGGGTAAGGAGCTGCTTTCCTATGACGTCATTGCTCGAACAGACGCTTCTGGCGTCGATCAGGACCATTCCGGACTATCCCAAGCCGGGCATCCTGTTCCGCGACATCACCACGCTTCTGGGCGATGCGCGAGCCTTCCGCCGCGCGGTGGACGAGCTCGTGCATCCGTTCGCCGGCACAAAGATCGACAAGATCGCCGGCATCGAGGCGCGGGGCTTCATCCTCGGCGGGGCAATCGCACATCAGCTGTCTGCCGGCTTCGTGCCGATCCGCAAGAAAGGCAAGCTGCCGCATGAGACAGTGCGCGTAGCCTACAGCCTCGAATATGGCGTCGACGAGATGGAGATGCACAAGGATGCGCTCGAGCCCGGCGAGCGGGTATTGCTGGTGGACGACCTGATCGCCACGGGCGGCACCGCCGAGGGAGCGGTGAAGCTGCTGAAGCAGATGGGAGCGGATATCGCCGCCGCCTGCTTCGTCATCGACCTGCCGGATCTCGGCGGACGCGCCAAGCTGGAAGCGCTCGGCGTCGAAGTCAGGACGCTTGTCGCCTTCGAGGGGCACTGAGGTCCGTCAGGCGACCTTGATGAGTACTGGGCTGTCGAACTGCAGGACGGCGTCACCGGTGCTGTCGTAGCCGCCATTGCGGGTGTTGAGCAGGCGCCAGCCGGGGCGGGACGCCAGTGCGCGATGGTCGGTCACCAGCCGGGTGAAGGTGACGGTCTCGCCAGCATAGACAGGTTTGGGCCATTTGAGATTGCGGAAGCCGGGCGAGGGTCCAAACTCTGGCGCTGGACCTTGGCCTGTCCAGGCCGGGCCACGATTGGTCAGATTGTATTTCATCCACGTCGCAGCGGTGTGCCAGCCCGACGCGCACAGGCTGCCAAAGACGCTGTTCTTGGCGAGCTCCTCATCGATGTGAAAGGGTTGCGGATCGTATTTCCGCGCGAACGTCTTGATCCCTTCGGCGTCGAAACGGTGGCTGCCGAGCGTGACGGTAACGCCAACTTCCAGGAAATCGTCGAGCGTCATGCCTGACCTCCGCGTGACAGGAACATGCAGGTATTCTGAAGCTCGAAGACGATTTCGCCCTTCTGGTTGGTCATCTCCGAGCGGAAGGTGACGAGGCCGAGTCCCGGGCGCGATTTCGATTCGCGCTTGCTCAAAACCTTGCTCGTCGCGGTCAGCCGGTCGCCTGCGAGGACGGGACGTCTCCAATTGACGAAGTCGATGCCGGGAGCGCCTTGCGACGTCGAATCGAGCAGGATGCCATCGCAGAACATGCGCATATACATGGCGCAGTTGTGCCAACCGGACGCGCCGAGACCGCCCAGCAGACTCGCTTTGCCGGCCGCCTCGTCCAGATGCATGGGCTGGGCGTCGAACTCGCTGGCGAATTCGACGATCTCCTCAGCGGTGACGATCTTTTCTCCGAGGGGGATGACGCCGCTCTCTTCGAAATCCTCATAGGCCCATTTCTTGTCGCTCATCTTGAAATCCTATAGCCAGCCACGACGGCGGAAGTAGAGATAGGGTAGGATTGCCGAAACGATCATCAGGCCGATACCGAACGGATAGCCATATTCCCAGTTGAGTTCGGGCATGATGTCGAAATTCATGCCGTAGATCGAGGCGACGAGCGTGGGCGGCAGGAAGATCACCGCGGCGACCGAGAAGATCTTGATGATGGCGTTCTGCTCGATGCTGATCATGCCCAGCGTTGCGTCGAGCAGGAAGTTGACCTTCTGCGACAGGAAGGTGGTGTGGTCTGCAATCGACAGGACGTCGCGCGACAGGGTCTTGACGCGGGCGCGCACATCCTTGCTCATCTTGGCGGTGGTTGCGGCATGGGCAAGAAAGCCGGACAGGCGCTGCAGCGATGTCAGGCTGTCGCGGATGTTCGATGCAAGGTCCTCCTTGCGGCCGATCTGGGTCAGCAGGGATTGAAAGTCCCGCCCGCTGCCAGTCTTACGGTTTCCGGTTTGGAAAATCTCGCGCGAAAGCGCCTCGATGTCGCGAGCGGCGCGTTCCAGAATATCGGCGATGCGGTCGACGAGCGCTTCGAGCAGGCCGATCAAAATCGTATCGCCGGTCGTGCAGCCGGTATCCGCCTTCTCCGCGCGCTGGGGAAACATGCGGAAGGCGCGGGGGTCATGATAGCGCACGGTGACGAGCCTGCTGCCCACCAGCACGAAGGTCACCGGCGCCATGATGGGGTCCTCGTTCACCTCTGTCTTGGCGGGCACGGTCGCAGTCATGAAATACGCGCCGTCCTCGACATAGAGGCGGCTCGATATCTCGATCTCTTCCATCTCGTCGCGGCTCGGCAGTTCGATGCCCAGCCAGGTCTGGATGGCGACGACTTCTTCCCTGGTGGGCTCGTGGAGGTCTGCCCAGGCGATATCGGCCTTGTGGGCTTCGAGATCGTCCACGAGACGCAGACGACCGCTTTCCACGACGAATGCCTTGATCACCGTTGGGTCTCCCTTGCTCGGTGCCATGAAGATGCGTCGGGCGACGCACCGGTCCGGAGTGCGCGGGACCGCTCGGGCTTGAGCCCGATCGGGTCAGGTGCAGACGGCCCTTAGACCTGCCCGCAAGGGCAGTCAAGCGCGAGAATGCCGCGCGCATGACCCAACCGCCCCAGGCGCTTAGCCGACGATCAGGTGTTGAACTTGAACAGCATGACGTCGCCGTCCTGCACGACATATTCCTTGCCTTCGTCGCGCGCCTTGCCGGCTTCCTTGGCGGGGACTTCGCCGCCCAGCGTGATGAAATCGGTATAGGCGATGGTCTGGGCCCGAATGAAGCCGCGCTCGAAGTCGGTGTGGATGACGCCGGCAGCCTGCGGCGCCTTGGCGCCCTTGTGGACGGTCCAGGCCCGTGTTTCCTTCGGGCCGACGGTGAAATAGGTGATGAGGTGCAAAAGCTCGTATCCGGCGCGGATCAGCTTGTCGAGACCCGGCTCTTCAAGACCCAGATCGGCCAGGAACTCCTTGGCTTCCTCGTCGGGAAGCTGGGCCACTTCCGCCTCGATGGCGGCGGAGATGATGACGGTCTTCGCACCCTGGGCGGTGGCCATTCTTTCGACGGCCGCCGTATGCGCGTTGCCGGTCGCAGCCTCGGCTTCGGAGACGTTGCAGACATAGAGCACGGGATGGGAGGTCAAAAGGTTCAGGCCCTGGAGGATTGCGAGATCCTCCGGCGCAATGCCGTTGAGCAGCAGCCGGACCGGTTTGCCGTCCTGCAGGAGCGTCAGCGCCTGCTCCATGATAGGAAGGATCGTGGTGGCTTCCTTGTCCTTGCTGGCAGCCCGCTTGCGGAACTGCACGATGCGGCGCTCGAGGCTGTCGAGGTCGGCGAGCATCAGCTCGGTTTCGACGGTCTCGGCGTCGGCGACGGGGTCGATACGGCCTTCGACATGGGTGATGTCGTCATCCTCGAAGCAGCGCAGCACATGCACGATGGCATCGACCTCGCGGATATTGGCGAGGAACTGGTTGCCCAGCCCTTCACCCTTGGAGGCGCCGCGTACCAGGCCGGCGATGTCGACGAAGGAGATGCGGGTGGGCACGATCTCCTTGGACTTGGCGATGGTAGCGAGCTTCTGCAAGCGCGGATCGGGAACAGCAACCTCACCGGTGTTCGGTTCGATGGTGCAGAACGGATAGTTTGCGGCCTGCGCGGCGGCGGTGCGCGTCAGCGCGTTGAAGAGCGTGGACTTGCCGACATTGGGCAAGCCGACGATGCCGCATTTGAAACCCATGATGATAACCTTACCGGAAACGGAGAATTTGCTCAGGGCTATGGGCGAAAGGATCGACGATCGTCAAGCCTTCGATGGCCTGACCGTCCTGCAAATCCTCGGAAAGGCTTCGTCAACCTTTATTTTGATAGGGTTTGCGGATCACGTCGGATAACCGTCAAATATGAAAATCGTACGGCGTGAATTTCGTAAAAGATTTTCACGAGTGCATTTCACGGACCCTATTCACAGGTTTGTCCGATCTGTGGACAGCAGGCTATTGATTTGCAAATGTCTTCATTAGGTCTTACCCGGTTGATTGAACCTCGACTGAGAGACGGCCCGTGCTAATTTCACCCCGGCTTACTGACTTCCACGGAGTTTTGAAAACGCAATCAGAGTTGTCGTTTGCTATTCCGCATTTCCAAGAAGATATTCCACTCTACGTTGATCCATTCTTACTATGGGCCTCGCCTTCGCAGCAGGATCAACTGTCACACACAGGCATCGTAAATGCGTTCAATCATTTAGGATATTTGTACCAGAAAGGAGAGACTGAACTCGCCGTAGACATGCTTGTTCGCGCTTCGGAATGTGAGGAAGTGGGGCTTGGAACATCGGCGACACGCAAAGGTAAGCGGATCGGAAGAGGCAAAGCGGATGAAATCCTAGGCCTATTCCGCAAAATACCACAGTACGGGAAGAGCGGTTTTCAGCATTTTGAAGAAATACAGTTTTTCATCGACGGGATATCGAAAGACCGCATCAGTGATATTGCTTGTACGTTCCTCAAATCATTCCTTATAGATTTCACAATCGGTCAGTGTATTGAGCTTGGAATTCCAATAGCAAATACACTGATAAATGACTTCTATAACTATCGAACAAATAGTTTTGAGGATAGACATGCGACAAATTTACCCTTTAATCCCGAAACCGGGACGCCGTTGATTTTTGTTCCGAAGCGGTGGCTGAGATTCACGCCATGGATCAACTATGATGATTATTTCAAATCATACTGTCCACTAGACGAAATTTCACATGAGCCGGAAAATATTGGCAGGGTTGAGGTCTTGAACTATAACCGTGATAATTACGGGGTTATTGAAAAGTATGTAAAGGAGAAGGAAAGGACTTTTTCCGACTGCCATAATGATCCGCTATTTTCGCAGATACCGATTGTCTCTGCCAAGCGAAAATTCCAACTCATCCAGAACTTGAAATCGGGGAAGGATGATAACGCAGACCGAGACTATGAAAATGCCGTTTGTGAATTATTGCCGTCGTTACTTTATCCACAACTGGATTTTGCACAAGCACAAAGCAGGACCGAAAGTGGATCGCAAATTCGTGACCTAATATTTTATAATAATAGATCGCACCCCTTCCTTGATGAATTACTTCAGCTTTACGATGCCCGGCAGATAGTGTTTGAGATAAAAAATGTCGCTGAGATAAGTCGCGATCACATAAACCAAATAAACAGATACATGACTGACAGTCTCGGGAAATTCGGGGTGCTGGTGACGCGAAATCGCCTCACTAAAGCTCGGAAGCAAAGCACAATTGACTTGTGGTCAGGGCAACGGCGGTGCGTGCTAACTTTACTGGATGAAGACTTAGCGAAGATGGTTGCCCTCTTCGAGGGAAAGCAGAGGCTCCCGTTGGATGTCCTCAAAGCAAAGTATGTGGAGTTCGTGCGGGCTTGTCCCAGTTAGGAAACGTATATGAAGCGTGAAGAGGTAGAATATTTAGAGAAGATTACGGGGAAGCTTGAGGGTCTTCACAGAGAGATTTCAACTCTATCCAAAAAATCGTCTGTTGATGCACTTAATATATTCAAATTAAAGATGTTGAATTCGGCGCTGACTACGGCGAACGCGATTCTCCAGAAGAAATATAAGCCGATTGATGGTTTTGATTTTTTCGATGAGGACGATGTTCCTAGTAACAGTGATGCGGCGGTCGTTCTTACTCTTTATCTGGAAGAGTTAGAGAGGTATCGTGCTGATAATATAGTTATGAGAAGCGGAGTTTGGGTATATAAATTGAGTAACGATGTTTTTATTAGAACATCGCCACCAAGAAAGATTAAGTGAAACCTGATGCAAAACCACACGACAAGGAAAAAAGCCGAAGAATACGATGGTCTCTCGCATCCATTTTTTCAACTGGTGAAAGAATTGAAGGTCTTAGGCTTGAAAAAGCCGACTGATACGCTCAGCGAAAGCAAGGTAAAATTCATAAATCGAATTCTGACTGATGTAAAAGAACTGATTGATGGAGAGCCTGAGGCACGTTATTTGGATTTTCTCGATGATGATACACTTCCCGAGTATGGGGATGCAATTCTAATTCTTTCGCAGTATGAAGGTGCGCTTGCGGCATTTCGTGAGCGATACTATGGCCACAAATCGGGCCACGGCTACACTTGGTTTATTGCTGATTAAGCAAACATTTCAAGCCCTTGAAATGCGGCGGGGCGTCGATGTGAGCGCAGAGACGCCCCGCCGTACCGGCCCGTCTGGACCGGTCTCCCGTACGTGAAAGGGTGAAACCGTACGGGGATGCTATCGTCAGGACATGCTCACACCCAAGCGCCGATGCTGTTCGGCAAGTTTCTCGGCTTCTTCGGCGTCATACAGACGCTGGAAATCCGGCTCTGCCATTGCAAGCCGAGTCGCCTCCGCATCGTCGGCGATGCGGTACTTTTCGCGGAAAGACTTTATGAAAGTTTCAGTCGTCTGCGGCTCATTGCTCATGGTGTTGCCCTTCTGTTGTTTCGTGATGTTCACACCAGCCCACGCTTGCACGGCGGCAAGCTGTGTTGCGGGGTCTATCTGCGCGACGTGATCTGCGGCGCGCTTGATTATCGAAACGACCGCGTGCGCCTGTGCAGGCATGTCGACGGCGCTGATTTCGTCAAGATGAAGCTTTGTAATAACATAACGCGGCTTTTTCATTCTCGCACCCCCAAAACCCTGCGGTCGTGATCGCTGAGTTTCAAACCGTGCGCACGCAGCGCGCCGTCAAAACCACTTTGCTCGGACAGCGCGGACAAGTCAGCGGTCACGCCACCTTCCGCCGCGTCACGGTGCATTTCCTCAACGCATGCTTCGCGCTGCTGAAGAAGCTCGGCGAGTTCGAGCAGTTTCGCGTCAATGGCGGCGCTGATGGTTAGAAGCTTCATTCGACGCCCCCAATGGTGACGTGCCTACGGTCATTCTCTGCAAGGGGCATGCTGTTGCGTGGGGCAATGCCAAGATGCGTCGCGAGTCCGGCAGCGCTGACAGCCCCGACGATTGTGCGTGTGTGCCACGGGATGTTGCCTGCGTGCCACTGCGCACCCGCGAGGGCTTTCGCTTGACTGGCAAGGAAGGCGCGGCGATCTAGCAATTCCTTGACCTCGTTCAGAAGCGAGTCCACTTGATCCGCGATCCCATGAACTTCGTCGCACATTGCCATCGCGGCCTTGGCGTCGGCTCTCGCCTGCTTCGCGCGTTCTTTCTCAGCAGCCGCCGCTGCTTTCGCGTTTTCAGCCTCAATAGCGGCAAGCACTTCCGCGCGCTGCGCGTCGATTTGTTCAAGTTGCTTTATAAAATCCATTATCAATCACCTTTCAATATTTAATATACGTTCAGTATCGGTGATTGCCTAGTGCAAGCCGTTTTGAGTGTTAATACGAATAAGCACCAATAAATTCTGGTGCAGCCAACATATAGAATTGCTGTTTATTGATGGCGACAAGCGTTGCAGCACCGGAAATTGCCACAGCCAAATCATCATGCCCACCGGGAGGATGCGAGATTGTGCCTTTGCCGCCGCGCGTCGTATAACGTTGAAGGTGTGTGAACTGACTTATCGCCACTTGACTTTCGGGAATGGCAATACGGTCGCTGTTGAATAGAGGAATGACGTCGCCGAATATTTCCGATGATGTGCGCGCCGAGTGTCGATATTCGATACCGTTCTTGCGGAATGCTTCCGGCGCGAAGCCGCCGCTCCATCTATCGCCTGTTACGTCCGCCAACTTGTAACGCTTGAGGATTTCCGCAAACTTGGCAACCGCGTCGGATGGTGAGAACGGCGGTTTGATCTCGAAAGCTATGTCGACAATCGAGACGTCGCCTTCCAAGTGAGCAATTGCCAAGGTGGCGGAATCTTGCCCCGATCCGCCTGCCATATCCACGAAGCCGCGATACTTTCCGAAGAACTCGTCAACTGGCACACGTTCCACCACGCCAAAGTCAACAGCACGGTTAACCGCCTCAGTAGTGAGGATCGCTGCAACGCCATCGGCAAAGTCCGCACCGTATTCCGATGCGGCGCGCTGCGGATCGGTCGCAAACGCCTCAGCAATGATCGACGGATCAAGCAAAGGATTCCAAAGTTCGGTCGGGCCTTTGAAAACAAGATGGTTCGGCGAATCCTTGGCGAAATGGCCTTGATGGCTTTGAAACAACGTCCCACGCTTGGCCCATGGGCTTGAATAACTGAATAGCATGCCACCGGTCGTTCCGAGGGTCGGACGTGCCGCGTTGAATATTTCCGTGTCGCTGTTGGCGTTGTTATCCTCATTGTACGATGTTGACGTTTCATCACAGCAAATCAAAGGACTGGTGATGCCGCGTATTGTTCGAAAATTGGCCGGGCGAACCTCAACGTCGCATCGGTTCTTCAAACGGATACTTTCAGTCGTGGCCTTTTCGATCTGTTTTGACAATGCCGGGCTTTCTTCTAAGACGCCGAGCGCACCTTGGAAGCTTACATTCGCCTGAACCGTCGATCCGGCAAGGATAGCCACAACGGCACGCTCACCGGGTGCTAGGAAAGCAGTGTGTTTTGTAAGGCATGACACATAGGCTACGAGAACTGAGGCGCACCGCGTTTTGCCTGACCGTCGACCCGCGATCATCGTGGCTTCGCGTACCTGTGACGTTGGCGGGGCACGGTTGCCGGTGATCTGTGCGAACGTAGTGACTTCGTCAATGGTTTGCAGCGGTTCGCCCATCAGCGCGATCAGCGCGGTACGGTGAGGGAACCATGACTCACCGGGCAACGCGTTGCCTAGCAGGTCGGGGCGCGACAGGGCCTCGCGCATTGTGACGAGCTTGGTCAACGGCATCAGCGCGCGCCCTTCGCTAGATAGAGCTCAAGGTTGCCGGTGACGTCCCGCGCCACACGGTCAAGGCCGCATAGCTGCGCATCGCGTCGACGTGCGTTCGTGAGAACGGTTAGCTGTTTGAGGTCGGCTTTGGGATCGCCCGCGAGGTAGCGGCTTTGGATATCTTCACAGACTACGGACATCACGACCACAGAGTCGACCAACGCGAGCTTGATCGCCGAAAGATCGTCAGACGTTCCCCCGCCCGTTAAGTCACTTATAATCGCGGATCGAATCTCTTGGGCGCGCCGATAGGCTTTCGTTCGTTGGTCAAGATCGTCCAGCCCCATGAGGCGCAATTTTGAACTGCCAGCAACGTTGCTGCACCGTAGCGGCTTCGACAGCGCGTCAGCCGACATGCCGGGAAGAAGTTGCGTTATAACGGCCATGTTTTTCACCGCTTTCTCGACGGATATTCGATACGTTACCCCATAGATAGCGATGAATTGCCTGATTGCCTAGATATATCAATTAGTTAGGAGTCGTTAAGGCCGGTTCAGAAAAAGCCTCAGTTAGGATTTGCGAGGCATTTTGTGGGGTAGGGATGACCACGGGGCAGGAAAAAAGCTGAAACATTTCGTACGCGTACGACGACGACCCGCACCATTATTCTTAGAATGATAAGCGCAGGACCGGACCGCATCAAATCCTTACTAAGCAGGGCGTTCAGGAAGAATCCGGACCACCCACGGACCAATCTCCACAAGGTGGTCCGGTACGCAGAACCTTGCTGTGAAAGGGTTTGCTTACAAATTCGGACCAACGGACCACTAATCTAGAGATTAATCAGAAATTTAAGAAAACAGTACGGGATGATCATCATGACAGCACCACTCCCCGCCACCGCACAAATTTCAGCAATGCAAAACAAGTGGTCCGTGGTCCGTCTTGTGTGCAATGGCTTATGCCACAAGGGGTTGCGCGTTTTTGAGGTGGTCCGGACTCAACAGAAGGGGCGCTTTCGCGCCTTCCGTGATCGTCAAATCATATCTTTACCAGCTGGTGGGCCGATCTTTATCAGTTCTTCGTTCAGCCATTTATTATCTTTCGATGCCCATTTGTTAGCCGCGTCACGGTTCTTCGCATAAACCGCGAGCCGAAAGTCCTTGCCATACTCTGTATAATGTATGCGCTTGTCACCGTCCCGGCCACGACCACGGATGCGCGTATGCCGTCGCGCAATTTCACTTGTGATGACGTTATCGGTGAAATTGCTGTTTGGCATCGCAAGTCTCACCCGTGCTGCCACCTGCTGAGGCGTAAAGAGATCGGCGCTGAAGTTCTCAATGATCGCAGCGACACGTTCACTCAGGGGCGACTCGAAGGCCGATGTCATTTCGTCCTTTATCGAGGTATGAAGTGGCTCAAAGGGGTCAAAGCCTGATGTGTCAATCCCGTCAAGCCACTCAGCTAGGGCGGCTATGAAGATCGGGTCCAGCCGTGCCGCGTTTAGGCGCGCACGAAGCGTTTTCGGCAGCACCTCGCCATTTTCCAGCACCGTGAATCGCCGGTCGTTGCTCGGAAGGGCGATGGCGTCTTTGTTGTTAGTGGCGCAGAGTGTCGAGTAAAAGATACGCGCGCGAAAGGGTGAAACGCCTTTGACATTCACGTCTGCCCACTCGGTTGTTGTGTCGACAACGGTTTTCAGCTTCTCGAAGGTCATCTTGTTTTCTTCGAACCGCCGCGCACCTTCCTTCTTACCGATTTCCTCCACGAAGACGAATATGGACTCCGCGTTCCATGCGTTAAACTGTCCTTGCGAACCTTCGCCGGTTAGCGTTTCCCAGCGCAGCGTACGAACGAAGTTTCCACCGTAGAGCGCGTCGATAAATTTCATCAACGTGCCGCGCCCGGTTCCGAACTCGGCAGCGGCCACCATCAAAACCGCAACGCCACGGGACTCCGGGTGTTGCCACTTCCATGCCAGCCACTGGATGAACCATTCGCGCTGGGCTTTATCTGGAATGAGGTGAGGGAGGAACTCGCTGACGAACAGGCTTACATCAAATCCGGGCGGCGCGTGTGGGTGCCTCGGCTTTCGCCACATGTTCAAATGTCTTGCACCGTCTTCGGTGAAGACGCCTTCGGGTTGATCCGGGCGAAGTTGAAGGCTGCTGCCCCAGACAGTTTTCGGATTAACGAAAAAGCTCTCCATCTGACCGGTTGCTTCACCCTTTGACAGCCCGGTACGTAGCTGAATCTCGCGCCTGAAAGTTGCTTCACTCATGCCGCTCGTCATGCCGGTGACGGGCAACGGGACGATGCCGCGATTGCCGAGTTTGCTCACGAACCCGAAAGATCGCGACACCCAATCTGCCACTGTCTCAGGGTGTTCCATCATCCCCGTTACCAGCATGACGGGCGAGTCGGTCACAACAGGTTCGGGGCGTTCTCTGTTGTAAATTAATGGGCAGTCCCGTACCGCCTTCCGGATGGTGATCTGGCGATAGTCGGGCCTATCGCGCCACTTATCCCGCATCAACTTCGACCGCTCGAAAAGTCGAGCCATCCGCGCCGAATCTTTGCCGGTCCAAAATGCCAAGTGACTCATGAGCGCGGAATCAGCGCGCGAGTGATCGCCGTCGAATTTGCTAGTATCGCCGTTCCACAATTCGGTCAGACTTGCCTTGGTGCCGAGTGCAGCTTTGATCGAACCGCGAGCTGCGAGCATCATGCGAATTAAGTCTTCGTCGTCGGAGGGTCCGGTGTACCCCTCGCAAGGCCCGTCGGGCAGTTCTTCGGTCAAGGCCGCAACATCACGTGTCGTCGGGAACGCTGTTGCGAGGTCTGTCGGCCTGAACGTGTGACCAGTGAACGGCACAACCAGAGATGCTTTGACCGGGACACGACCTAACGCCTGCTTCCTTTGATCCGGCCAATTGATCGAGCCCGGCAGGCGTAAGAGCCTGTCCACGTTGAAGCAGTGATCACCGCCGAAACGATCTGCGATGCCGATATTGATTTGCTCTATCTGATCGTGCGTGGTCGACTCACTGAGCCACCACACGGCCTGTAGACCACCGCCGCTGTCGATTATGAGCGACGGACTGCCACGGGCTATCAGGTCCGCAAGCGCCCCCTGTTTGTCCCATACACCCTGTTTCGGAGGGTCAATATCGACGTGCGCAATGCGCACAGACGCGATGTCGCTTTTCTTGGGTTTCCGGTTCAGACCGGGTGTAACAATATTACTTGTCCAATAGACGTTGCGACTCTTGGCGTTTTCCGCCCGTGCCCATTCTGCCGCCGCCATCGCGTCCGCTCCGAACCATTGCGTTGATGTTGCGAATTTCGGATCGAACGCGTCCGGCGTAATGGCCGTTAGCGAAATACCAGACGGCGCGAGGTATCGCTGCAAGAACGATTTGCATTCTTCACTGTTGTGTGCGACTAATGTCGTAGCATTTATCGAAATATGAACCGCTGTTGCATTGGCGTGCGCGGCGGTTTTTTCGTTGGGCCGGGTCATCCCCGGCAACAATGTAATCATCGCAATTTCCCTGCAATTTCAGTGGGATCGCCTTGCAAAGCCAAGGCTGCGCCGTCTTGGAACTTGACGTCCACACATTCGAGCTTCGCCGGAAGCTCATTTCCCCATACGTCAGTCGGCGGCTCACCATACATCGCCTCGACGGTTGCGACCTTGGCCGCGACGATCCAGAAATGAGACCCGCAATCGTCGGCGAACGGGCCGTTAAAACGGACTTGCGGGCGGCTAGGGAATAGTCCGATTGCGTCAGTTGGTGAGCCATGAACTGCGTGCCATCGGTCAGCAAGGATTGACGTTTCTCCCTTTCGCACGGCGACCGCTTTGACTTTTTGCGGGTCGATGAAAACGGGGTCATTACGGCGAAATTCAATCATGCCAGCCGTCCGAAAGTCTCGAAGTCCGCGACTGCCAGCGGAATCGATTTGTTGCCCATGCCAGCCGGCGCGAGTTCCGCATTCCGAAAAGCGTTCGCAACATTGGCGCTGGTATCAGGCACCGGCAGGCCTGCTTTGGTACATATTGATCCGATGATTGTTGCGCGGCGGTCGAGCATTTTGCCGACTTCGCCTGCGCTGTGTGCCAGTTCTTCGAGCGCTTCAAGCGACGGCCCGGCGCTTCGGATGGCTTTTCGCGCGGCTTTCATCGTGGCGTCAATTTGCGCCGATGTTTCGATTAGAGTTGCAAGGCTCATGCCGCCACCCGTGATTTCGCAGCAGCTTTTTGCCGATCGATCCATTCCGCGATGTCCCGGTCAAGAAACCGAAGTTTCGCCCCGGCAAAAAAATGCGGAGGAAGATCGTCGCCCCGATTGCGCATGGCAAAGTACGTGACAGCCGAGATGCCCATCGTGGCGCACAGGTCTTTCAATGAAGAACTTGCGAATGGGGCGGGAGGTGTAGGTTTGTTGAGAACGTGCGTCTGCATGGCTTCAGGTCTCTTCGTTACGGTTGGAACGAATTGACTTTAGCCCGCGAGGCAGGTGATTGCCTACAATATTCGGATGGGGCACTCTTATCGCATTTTTGATCCCTTTTCGTCAAGGCATGCGATAAAAAACGTCATTGAATTGGTTGGATATTTGTTTATCGCATGCCCATGAAAATTAACGGTTTTTTGCGAGGTGAGACGTCTATTGTAACAATTCGTGATTAAATCTCGAACGCGGTTTCTCGCGCATCGGCCGCTTTTGCTATTTCCTTCGCGTAGACGGATTCGAGCATTTGCACAGACGTATTGTGCCGTTTTGCTACGACCATCGTCGGAACGCGGTCGAGGATTTGCCGCTGAATCGACGTGTGGCGAAGCGCGTTAGGCGTATGGACATCCGGGTCGACGCCGGCCGCTATGCACGCCGCGCGCCAAGGTGACCGCAAGTCGTACGCATCCCATGGCGCTGGCTCGCCAGTCCGCGACCATTGCGCGAACTCGTCACGTTCTGCGCGCCGGATCGTAAAAAGCGGCGCATCACCTACGCGACCCTCAACAGCCGGTCGTAGCAATGCCACAACAAACGCAGGGAGCGCACGCACCTCGAAACCAGCCTTTGCCTTGCCTTTGCGGGAGTTCGGGATGGTGAGTTCGCATGACGTCAGGTTGAGATCACGTACCCGACACCGTAGCACTTGGGCGAATCTGCATCCAGTAGCGGCCAGCACAGAGAGCATCCTGTGAACATCCGCTCCCTGTGCCTCGGCCGATTTGACGATTCGTCGAATGTCTTCGCTCGACAAAAACGAGATCGGCGCAGCGTCTTCATCTTTGGCGTTGACCGGACGCTTAGCTGCGTCGAGTGAAAGTCCTTCTTTTATTGTGGCAGCGTCTAATATGCGCTCTCCCTTAGGATTAGTCGCAGCGTTCAGTGCTGCCCGCAGGTCATTGAGCATGCGCTTGATACTGCTGGACCGAAGATCGCGCGGAAGGTCACGGAGCCACGACCGCAGGTCGGCAATCGTCAGCTGGTGCAGGGCGACATCGGCAATGCGATGCGGGAAAACGTGCTTCGCGAAAATGTTTCGCGCTGTCGAGTTCGTGTGCGAACGACCCCGCCACGAACGCGTCCGGTCATCCCGCACAAGCGCGAGCGCTTCACAGGCCGCCCGAACCGTGACAACCGCGCCGGTGGCGACGGCATGTTGATCAGCGAGGATTTCGCTTGCGGCTTGTGCCGCCGCGCGTTGGGCCTGCCGATAGTCGAGCACACCGTGGCCATCAGCAGGTAAGTTGTCGTCAGCCAGCCCTAGCGGTTTCTGCTTATACTTCCCCGATCCCAGATACACCCGCACGCGCCATTTCCCGTCGCGCCAGCCGACATGGACGCCGGACTCCAGTTCGCGCCAATGAGCCACGCGTGGCGCAAGGGACGCACGCGAATTTTTCGTGGTGATTTTTGCGTCCTGGACCTTCTTGGACATTCTAGCCTCGTCAAATAAGCGTCGAATAATATAGGTGTGCACCGTGTCTTACTGCTCTTAACAGTCAAATCGCCGAAAAGCCATAAAAATCAATGGGAACATGCGATTAGGGGGCATTAAGAGTAGCTAAGAGTGGTTAGCTATGTACCCCAATTAAATCCTCGGAAAGGAAGTGTTTGCAGCCCAATTCGAGCGCGGATGCGATGAGCAGGCAGTCCCACCAGGAGTAGGCGTAGCGCTCTCGGATGTTCTTGGCGCGAAGAACATCATGAACAGCCAATGGCGTGGAGCCGGAATCTGAGAATGTCGACCTGCCGGAAAACGCTGAGAACATCAAAGCGGCCCGGTTTCTTGAACAGATCGGCAACATACTGGGAAGCTGTTTTACCGGTTTCGGCAGCTTTCCGCTCCGTCTCCTGCATCAGGTCGTCAGCAATTGAAATTGTCAGGTTTCTCATTTTCCTACCTCGGAGAAGCCTCTGACCTGAAAGTAGCGCCGCGCCGCGCCATCTTCAACGCATCAGCGCTTCACCTTGTATTGCGCATGAATGGCACCGTTTTTCAGCTGTTTGGCGAAAACCAGATCGAGCCATTGATTCTCGGTCTTGCCAAAAGCGCGGATGCCCTTCCCGAGAATGATGGGGATGGTGCCGATCTCGATCGTGTCGAGCAGCCTGGCTTGCATAAACTGCCTTGCCAGATCGCCGCCGCCTAAAAGCCAGATGCGGCCGGAAGCGCCGCGGTGGCGAAGGTTGGCGATCAACTCGGCTGGCGTGCCCGACATGGCTTCCGTGCGGGTAGGCAGATCGCGCAAGGACCTGCTGGTGGCGACAAGGCAGGTATGGTCGCCATAGTCCCATTTTCCACCGCTGCGCACCGCATCATAGGTGCCGCGTCCCATTACGATGCCGCTGAGCGAAGCGAGGAAGGTGTCGAAATCGAAATCCGCATTCGCCGGATAGTTTTCAAGCCAGTCGAAACTACCGTCTTCGCGCGCAATGTAGCCATCGAGCGACATGGCGAACATGTACACGACTTCGGTTCCCGTCATGATGAATCACTCCTTGTTGCCAAGGAGCTTTCTTAGCATGGCAGCCATCGGACCTGTGTCAGGAGCCTTTATCGCCGGCTGCTGCGGGCGCGCCTGGCGGATATGGCTCTGGGCTTTCGCGGCAGGCTTCGCAGGCTCGGCTTTGGCCTTTTCCGAGCCGGGCAGGGCGAGAGCGAGCTTGTTCATGAAGCCGCTGTCATCGCCCTTGGCGAGATAATCGGCATTGTCACCGGTGGCTTCGAGCAGCGGCTCGAGCCAGTCGCGGTCGGCTTTCGAGAAATCGCCGAGAACGTAGTTGTGAACCAGCGCTTTGACGCCGGGGTGGCCGATGCCGATGCGGACACGCTTGTAATTCTGACCGCAATGGGCGTCGAGAGACTTGATGCCGTTATGGCCGCCGGAGCCGCCGCCCACCTTGATCCGCACCTTGCCGGGAGCGAGATCGAGTTCGTCATAGAGGACGGTAAGTGCCGATGTGTCGAGCTTGTAGAAGCGCATGGCTTCGCCGACAGACTGGCCGGACAGGTTCATGAAGGTCTGCGGCTTGATCAGGATGACTTTTTCGCCGCCGATCCTGCCTTCGGCAATCAACCCGTGGAATTTCTTCGTCCAGGGCGAAAAGGAATGGCGGCGGGCAATCGCGTCCGCCGCCATGAAGCCGACATTGTGCCGGTTGTTCGCATATTGTGCACCCGGATTGCCAAGACCTGCGATGAGCAGCATGTTCCGGCCCTCCGAGAAAACCGATTATTCCTCGGTTTTTTCCGCCTCGTCGGTGGCCTCGGTCTCTGCGCCGTCTTCTTCAGACTTCAGAGCCGCCGGGGCTGCAACCGTCGCGATGGTGAAATCGCGGTCGCTGATGACCGGGGTCGCGCCCTTCGGAAGCTCGATGGCCGAGATGTGGATCGAGTCGCCGATTTCCGTGCCGGCGAGGTCGACGGTGATCGCCTCGGGAATCGAGTTGGCCGCGCAGTGCATTTCGATCTCGTGACGGACGATGTTCAGAACACCGCCGCGCTTAATGCCGGGCGACTTCTCTTCGTTGATGAAGTGAACCGGGACCTGGACATTGACTTCGGTGTTCTTGCCGACGCGCAGGAAGTCGACGTGCATGGGGAAGTCGCGGACCGGATCCAGCTGGTAATCCTTGGGGAGAACCTGGATCTTCTTGCCGTCGAGGTCGATCGTTGCGACAGTGGTCATGAAGCCGCCGCCGTGGATCTTATAGAAGACTTCCTTGTACGACAGCGTGATAGCCAGGGGAGGCTGCTTGTCGCCATAGATGACTGCAGGCACTTTACCGTTGCGGCGAATCTCTCGGGCGGACCCCTTACCGACCCGTTCGCGCGCTTCGGCCTTGAGCTCGTAAGTTTCATTGCTCATGGCAATTCCTTTCGCGATATACTGGAGCACTTTCGCCTGCCGCCTGAGCGACTGCCGAAAATGTAGAAAGCCGCGAATTCGCGGCCCTCGACCGCGTTGCCTCCAAGGGTGTCTACGCGGATGGCGGCTCTATAACGGAAGGGGTTGAAAAGCGCAAGTTTCGGCCGGAATTTCCGTCGGTTTTGCTTTTTGCCCGATTCAATCGAACAGGCTGGAGACAGACTCTTCGCTTGCCGTGCGGGAAATCGCCTCGCCGATCAGGTCGGCGATGGACACGACGCGGATATTGGGAGCGTCGAGCACAGCCTGGGTCGGCTGGATAGAATCGGTGATGACCAGTTCCTGCAGCTTGGAGCCGCTGATGCGGGCGACCGCGCCGCCCGATAGCACGCCATGAGTGATGTAGGCGGTGACGCTGCTAGCGCCTTTTTCGAGAAGGGCATCGCCTGCGTTGCAAAGTGTGCCGCCGGAATCGACGATATCGTCGAACAGCAGGCAGTCCTTGCCGGTGACGTCGCCGATGACGTTCATCACTTCGGATTCACCGGGACGCTCGCGGCGTTTGTCGACAATGGCGAGTTGGGCGTCGACGCGCTTGGCCAAGGCGCGGGCGCGGACCACGCCGCCGACGTCGGGCGACACGACCATGATGTTGCTGAGCTGCTTGTACTTGGCCTTCACGTCGCGGGCCATGACCGGAACCGAAAACAGGTTGTCGGTCGGGATGTCGAAGAAACCCTGAATCTGGCCGGCATGAAGGTCGAGCGTCAGCACGCGGTTGACGCCGGCACGGGTGATCATGTTGGCGACGAGCTTGGCCGAGATCGGCGTGCGGCCCGACGCGCGGCGATCCTGCCGGGCGTAGCCGAAATAGGGGATTACCGCCGTGATGCGCCGCGCCGACGAGCGCATGAAGGCGTCGATCATGATCATCAGTTCCATCAGATGATCATTGGTCGGAAACGATGTCGACTGCAGGATGAAGACATCCTCGCCGCGGACATTTTCCTGAATCTCGACGAAAATTTCCTGGTCGGCAAAGCGGCGGACTGTCGCCTTACCAATCGGAATGTTGAGATATCGGGCGACCGCTTCGGCCAGCACCCTGTTGGAATTGCCCGCGAAGAGTTTCATGCATCTGTCCTGCCGAAGGGATGTTGTCCGGGCTTTTAGCGTTCCACGCCGCTATTGCAAGCGGTGTCGGACTTAAGACCCAACAAACACTGTCTTTCATGTTGCGCCGGCGCATCATTCCGATACTCACCGCAGGATCAGGTCCAGACCGTGACGCGACAGCGCCTTGGGTGCGGACTCCGTGGTCAAGTAGGTATGTCCGAGCGTCATGGCGGTATCGGTTTCCGAATCCATGATGATCATATGCGCAAACAGCGTCATGTTTGGCGCGATCGGCTCGGGGTTGCCCTGGTAGAACATCGGCATGTCCATCCAGGACGGGGTGAAGCGCGCGCCCAGCGAATAGCCGCAGGCGTTGAGCCGGTGCTTGGTCAGGCCATGCGATTCCATCGACTTGGCATGGGCGTCGAAAACGTCGCCGAAGGTGTTGCCGGGCGTCATCACCTTTTCTACCGCAAGCAAGGCGGCGAGTGCGGCGTCATAAAGCTCCTGATGACGCCTCGAAACCTTGCCGACGAGCACTGTGCGCATCATGGCCGCATGATAGTGATGATAGACACCCGCCCATTCCAGCGTCAGCTGGTCGTTCTTGCTGAGCTTGCGTCGCCCCGCTTTGTAGCGGCAGAGCAGGGCATCCGTGCCGGAACCTATGATGAACTCGTTGGCCGGGTAGTCGCCGCCGCCGGCAAAGATCGCGCCCTGCATGGCGGCCAGAATCTGGCCTTCGTCGCCGCCCTGCTTGATCAGCGGAAGGGCTGCGTCGAGTGCATCGTCGGCAAGGTTAGCTGCCTTCTCGACCTTCTTGATTTCCTCAGGGCTCTTGAACAGACGCAGGCGCGAGACCAGCCCGGAGGCGTCGGAGATCTGCGCGAAGGTCTGCAATTGCTCGTCGAGGCGGCGGCCGTTCAGCGCGGTCAGGCCGTGCGTGTCGTATTCCACGCCGATGCGCGAACCCAACAGGTCGAGATCGTTGAGCAGGTCGCGCAGGTCGACGGCGGGATTGGCGCCCTCTCGGTCGGTCCACAGCACGATGTTGTGGATGGTCGAGGTATGGCGCGCCTGGCGCAGGTCGGCCGAGCGGGTCAACAGGATCATTGAGCCATCGGCCTGTACCACCAGGCACTGGAAGAAGCAGAAGCCGAAGGTGTCGTAGCCGGTCAGCCAGTACATGCTTTCCTGGGCGAAGAGCAGAACCGCGTCGAGCTTCTTCTCGGCCATCTCGATCAGGAGACGGTCGCGACGGGCGTCGAATTCGCTTCGTTCGAAATGCAGCGCCATGAAAATTACCTTTCGAGGACGATGGCGGAGACCTGACGGCCGTAATCCGCTTCCTTACGGTGGGTGGTGCGGCGGTAGCTGTAAAACAGCGCCTCCTCCGCGTAGGTGCATAGGCCGAGCATATCCGCCTGTACGCCGGCCTTGCGCAGGCGGTCGACGGTGTAGCCGTTGAGGTCGAACAGCGCGTGGCCGACCTGCTGGGAGGGGACGAAATAGCGCTCGTTTTCGGCATCGGCTGCGACGAATCTCTCGACGAATTCCGGGCCGACTTCGTAATTGGCTGCGCTGATCGACGGTCCTAGAACGGCGACGATGTCATCTCGGCGTGCGCCAAGCTGTTCCATCGCCGCGATGGTGTTCTCAAGCACACCGGTAAACGCGCCTTTCCAGCCAGCGTGAGCCGCGCCGATGACCCCGGCGTTGCCGTCTGCGAAAAGCACCGGGCCGCAGTCGGCGCTCGAAGCGCCCAGCGCAAGGCCGGGCACCTTCGTGACCAGCGCGTCGACCTTGGGGCGCGGACCGGAAAACGGTTCGGTCACAATCAGTGCGTCGGGCGAATGAACCTGATAGGCGGTTAGAAGCCGGTCAGGCGTAACGCCCATCCATTCGGCGACACGCCGCCTGTTTTCCGCCACCGATGCGGGGTCGTCGTCGGAGCCGACGCCGGTGTTGAGGCCGGCGTAAATACCTTGCGAGACGCCGCCGCTACGGGTGAAATAGCCGTGCCTTATGCCGTTTTCGCCGGCCTTGGTGAGCAGGTCCGAGCGGACCGGATCCGGTTTCGAATCGTTCAGCATTGCCGCCTTGTCGTTTCTGGACGCCGCCGCGTCAAGACCTCGCGCGCGGCTTGATCGTGTCCGCCGCAGCGCTGCGGACAGTGGGGCAGCGCAGGCCTGACTGTCAACTCAGGAGGAGAAGCCAGGCACCGCGACACCCTGCGGGACGATGACAAGGACCTTGAAAAGCTTGCCCATCTGGTCCTCGCCGGCAAGCCGCTCGACCTCGGAGCGGATGCGCTCGCGACCGGCATCGTCGAAACCCGCACCGAGCGCGCCGGCCCGTTCGAGCAGGCCCATGCCGAGCAGAAAATCGCCTTGCGTGGCCATGTGCGTCGCAAGACCGTGGCTTTGCGCGGTCGCCGCGAGGCTCGCGAAATCGACATGCGCCGTCAAATCGGCCTCGCCCGGCTCAGCCAGTACATCGGCATAGGCATGCCGGCGCATGGCCTGCAGCGTATCGCCGATGCAAGGGTTGAGATAGCCATAGTCTAGGAAGAGCCCGGCGCCGCCGCGCTCTGCGATGGGAGTGGCGATAGATGCCATTGTGGCGATTCGGGCAGGCGAAAGCTCGACAATGGCTCCTTCTGGCGCTGCCGCGGCGTCGGGCGGCAACAGGCTCGGATCGAGCGAGTTCAAGCCGGCGACGAAGCAAAGCTTCCGATCGTCGTCCGATGCGACCAGCCGCTCGCGCCAGCCGTCCGGCATCTTGACGAACTGGCGGACCGGAATGGCGTCGAACAATTCGTTGCCGACGATGAACAGCGGCAGCGGGGGCAGCGTCT
The DNA here is from genome assembly GCF_030010215.1 of Tianweitania sp. UT-5YL-CI-8. Taxonomy (GTDB): domain Bacteria; phylum Pseudomonadota; class Alphaproteobacteria; order Rhizobiales; family Rhizobiaceae; genus Oryzicola. The sequence continues at coordinate 110,043 of NZ_JASCRR010000006.1, read as the reverse complement.
CGACTGTTTCGTGCCAGGAGACGACGGCCGGTGCATCGGCGAGCGTCTCGACCTGTATCCGCGTCAGGCGTGGGCTTGTTTCCACCAAAGCGAAGGACGCCTCGTCAACGATGCGCTTGTCGAGCCGCGCAAGGCTGCGCATGACATCCTTCATCAGCGTGCCCCGTCCGGGGCCGATCTCGGCGAAGGTGCAGGGCAGCGGGCTGCCTGAAGCACGCCATGCGGCAAACAGCCAGACGGCGACCAACTCGCCGAACATCTGGCTGATTTCGGGCGCGGTGGTGAAGTCGCCCTCCACGCCGAACGGTTCGCGCGTCGTGTAGTAACCGTCGGTCGGATCAAACAGGCACAGCGCCATATATTCGGCGACGCTGATCGCGCCCGATGTCTCGATTAGCGTGGCGATGCGCTGGGCGAGCGCGTTCATTTCGTCGCAGCCGCGATTTCTGGCTGCGGCGCCGGTTTGGCGGTCAGCATCCATGCTACGCCCAAGATTAAGATCGGCAGCGACAACACCATGCCCATGGTGAGCCAGCCGCCCAGCAGGTAGCCGAGCTGCGCATCGGGTTCGCGGAAGAACTCCACGAAAATGCGCGAGGCGCCATAGCCGGCGACGAAGGCGCCGCCGACAAAGCGCGGCGTCTTCAGTTTGAGCCGTGAATGGGTCAGGAACCGCAGGACGAAGAACAGGACGAGACCCTCCAGAAGAGCTTCGTAGAGCTGGCTGGGGTGCCGGGCCAACGGCCCGCCATTGGGGAAGACGAAGGCCCAGGGTACATCCGTAGGTCGACCCCAGAGCTCGGAGTTGATGAAGTTGGTCAGGCGTCCCAGCCCAAGGCCGACCGGCACGCCGGCGGCGACGACATCGATCAGCGACCATGGGTTGATGCCGCGCTTGCGGGCGAACAGCACCATGGCCAGGAAGGTGCCGAGCAGGCCGCCATGGAAGGACATGCCGCCCTGCCAGACGGCGAAGATGTCGAGCGGATTGGCGAAATAGCGCTGGAAATCGTAGAAGAGGATGTAGCCGACACGACCGCCCAGAACCACGCCGACGGCGGCCCAGACAAGAAAATCGTCGAGGTCTTCGGCCTGCATCGGCTTGTGGCCGGCGGGCCAAAGGCGTGGATTGGCGACGAGCCGCTTGGCATATTGCCAGGCGAAGACGATGCCCGCGATATAGGCGAGCCCGTACCAGTGAATGGCGAGTGGTCCGATGCTGAAAATGACCGGGTCGATGTTGGGGAAGGGCAGGGCGGCCAGAGGCAGCAGTATATATTCGGACAAAGGGTCTCTCCAGACGCAGGATGCGGCAGACCATGATCCAGGCTTTGGGCGGGGTCAAGGCAGGTCGCTCTTGCATTCTGTCCATCCGGACACTAACTCAAAACTGCTCATAGCGAGGGTTTTGCCATGTCGACCGGTTCCAATCGTATTCTCGACGAATTCGCCAAGCTTCTGACCGACGCCGCGGGTGCTGCGCAGGGCGTTCGCCGCGAGATGGAAACCGCCTTCCGCGCCCAGGGCGAACGCATCCTTAATACGATGGATGTCGTGCAGCGCGAAGAGTTCGAGGCCGCCCGCGAAATGGCGGTGAAGGCGCGTGCCGAAAACAAGGTTCTGACGGCGCGTCTCGAAGCGCTAGAGGCGAAATTCGCCGAGATGCAGGGCTCTTCTTTCGGCGAAGCTGCCCCTACGGCACCGCGCAAGCCGCGCTCGACAAAATAATCCTTGGACTTGTCCACAAAGCGCGGCGCGCAAAAAGCGCTTTATGCTGAATCGCTTAACAGCGATTGGTGAATCTCGGCCACAGGCGCTGTCCACATCCTATATGGGCATCGCGAAAAATTGGGCTGTTCACGACTCTCCGTATCAATAGACTGAATTTGTTGCATGATTCGGAGCGGATCAGGCGATGGACGGCGGGGGCCGGCGCAAGACTTGTTGCGCCCATGATTGTCGTTCGGGACTAGCAAAGATTTGTCTGATCGCAGCTTGGCTGCGGCGATGCCCGGAACTGTCAGGACGCATTCATGGAACTTCTGGAACTCGAGTTCTCCCGTGAAATCCACCCCGTGGACGTCATCGAGCAGGTTGCCAACAACAATGATTGGTCGTTCGAGCGTGCGGGCGATGACGAGATCGCGATTTCGGTGGCCGGAAGCTGGACCGACTATCACGTCTCCTTTTCCTGGATGGAGGACTTCGAGGCGCTGCACCTTGCCTGCGCCTTCGACATCAAAGTTCCCGAGACCCGCGCACTGGAGATCATGCGCCTTCTTTCGCTGATCAATGAGCAGATGCTGTTTGGGCATTTCGATTTCTGGGAACAGGAGGGCGCAATCATGTTCCGCCAATCCTTGTTGCTTGCCGGCGGCGTCGAACCGACCAGCCAGCAGGTCGAGATCCTGCTGTCATCGGCGCTCGAAGCCTGCGAATGCTATTTCCAGGCGTTCCAGTTCGTCGTCTGGTCGGGCACCTCGGCCAGGGAAGCCTTGGCAAGCGTGCTGTTCGAAACCCAGGGCAACGCCTGAGATTTGCCGATGAGCGCGAACACCGAACGCAAGCCGGAAATCACGTTCGCGGAGTTCGACAAGGTCGACATCCGCGTCGGCACGATCATAGAGGCGGAACCGTTTCCGCAGGCGCGCAAGCCGGCGATCAAGCTGAAGATCGATTTCGGTCCCTTGATCGGCGTGAAGAAATCCTCGGCGCAGATCACCAAATATTATGAGCCCGCAGAACTGATCGGCAAACAGGTCTTTGCCGTGGTCAATTTCCCGCCCCGCCAGATTGGCCCCTTCATGTCGGAGGTGCTGACGCTCGGTTTTCCAGACGAGGAAGGCGCCGTGGTGCTGGGCGCGGTCGATCGCAAGGTGCCCGACGGCGGGCGGCTGTTCTAGACCTGATCCGGCTGTCGATTTGCTAGTAGGTTTACACTCCGTCATCAATCATCGCCTTGACGCGAGCGCTCATGCCCTGTCTGCTAAGACCATGCTGAAACGAGAAGCCGATTTCGCCCCGGAGTTCGGGATGGATGTTACCGATGCCTCCCGGGTAACGACGTCCGGAAGAACGGCGCGACGCGCAAGAACCCTCTCGCTCACCTCCGAACTGGTAGCGCTGACCGTGCGGCCGGAGCCAGAACTGCCATTTCCCGACGACTGGACTTTGCTGAGCGACGAGGAGTTGGACGCGCTCGCCGCGCGCTATGACGCGGAGTGCGGCGGCGATCCACTGTGGGTTTTTGCTTATGGCTCGCTGATCTGGAAGCCGGATTTCGATGCCGTCGACCATATGCGCGCCACCGCCTATGGCTGGCACAGGTCCTTCTGCCTGAAAATGGAGGCATGGCGCGGCACTCCGGAACAGCCCGGCCTGATGATGGCGCTGGAACGCGGCGGGCGTTGCGACGGCGTCATCTACAAAATCCGCGGAGAAGACCGTGTCAGCCAGATACGGCGAATGTTTTTCCGCGAAATTCGCGTGCGCGAGAATCTTCACATGGTCCGCTGGATTCCGGTGGATACCGCCGCTGGCAAGATACGGGTCATGGTCTTCTGGGCAGGGCCGAGCGGAGAGAGGGTAGCCAACCGGCTGCCCCTCGACGAAGTGGCGTGGATTTTGGCGCGCGCCTGCGGCCATGTCGGCTCATGCGCGGAGTATCTGTTCAATACCGTCTCCCATCTGGAGGAGTTCAGCATCCACGACCGCAATCTCTGGACACTTCAACGACTCGTTGCCGACGAGATCAAGGCCGTACACGGCCTGTAACCGCTTCCGTTAGGCCGGTACCCGGATCACGGCGCGTAGGCCGCCTATGGGACTGTCTTCCAGTGTGATGTCGCCGCCATGGCTACGGGCGATGTCGCGGGCAATGGACAGGCCGAGCCCGGTGCCGGTGGAATCGAGATTGCGGGCTTCGTCCAGGCGGTAGAACGGCTTGAACACGTCCTCGCGGCGCTCGGCCGGAATGCCGGGTCCGTCGTCGTCGACCGTTACGGTCAGGGTGCCCTTGTTATGGACAGCCGTGACATCGACCTTCTTGGCATAGCGAAATGCATTGCCGACGATGTTTGCCAGCAGCCGGTCGAAGGCATTGGGCCTGACATGGATGCTCGGGTCGCCGGTCAGCTTGGTCGTGATCCTGCGCTTGCGCAGCTTGGCTTCGTCGCTGATCTTGTCGAGATAGGCGGCAAGGTCGAAGCGGCCGGGATCCTCCGACGCTTCGCCGCGCGCGAACGCCAGATAGCCCTCCAGCATCGACTGCATGTCGTCGATGTCCTGGTTCATCGCCTCGGTGTCGGCCTTGCTGCGGCTCAACGCCAGTTGCAGCTTGAAGCGGGTGAGAATGGTGCGCAGGTCGTGGCTGACGCCGGTCAGCATGGCGGTGCGCTGCTCGATCTGGCGCTCGATGCGTTCGCGCATCTGGATGAAGGCAAAGCCGGCGCGCCGCACTTCCTCCGCACCGCGCGGCCGGAAATCGGCCGGCATCGGCCTGCCCTTGCCAAAACTCTCGGCCGCCTCCGCGAGCTTCAGGATCGGCCTGATCTGGTTGCGCAGAAACGGAACGGCGATCATCAGCAACACCAGCGAGGTGCCGACCATCCAGACGATGAAGATATGGGTGTTGGACGCATAGGCTTGGCTGCGGCGGATGAAGACGCGCAGCACTTTGTTCTCCAACTGGATGCGCACCTCGATGATATTGGAATTGCCCACCGTGTCGATCCAGAACGGCCGGTTGATCTGCCGGTTGATCTCGCTCGACATGGTTTGGTCGAGGATCGAGAAAAAAGGCTTCGGTCCCGGGGCGGGCAGGGGGTCGGGCGGCAGGATGTCGACCTTCATCTGCATACGCTCCTGGGCGATGCGGATGATGTTTGCGTAGTCCGAATCCTGAGGCGAGGTTTCGACCAGATCGATGATGGCGGCGATGTCGCGCGTGACGGCTTGCGACAGGCGCTGGGTGACCGTCTGCCAATGGCGCTCCATGAAGACGAAGGCCACCACCGACTGCAGCAGAATCATCGGCGTGATGATGATGATGAGCGAGCGGGCGTAGAGCCGCTTGGGCATATAGAGGGAGATAAGGCGCCAGAACCGGCGCCAGAGCCGGCGTACGCCGACGGTGGCGCGAAGGAGCCGCGCCCACATACCGCCACTGCCGGCCGTCCTGTCCAATTCCGTGCTTGCCATACGCCTCTATTACCGGACGGCGACATGACGTCGGCCGCTTCATCGGGCAGCTCCGCCGTCGCTTCAGCGACGAGCCAGTCAGCCGCCCGGCACAAGTCTATTCCACGCTGAGCCGATACCCAATACCGCGCACGGTCTGAAGCCATACCGGATTGGCAGGGTCGCGCTCGATTTTTCGCCGCAACCTGTTGATCTGAACGTCGATCGTGCGTTCGCCGACATCGGTGTCGCCGGTCACAAGTTCGTGACGCGGAATGGTCTCGCCGGCACGGGCTGCGAAAATGGCGAGAATCTCCTGCTCGCGTTCCGTTAGCTTCAATGCGTCGCCGCCCCGCTTGAGTTCGCGCCGCGCGATCTGGAAGGTGTAGGGCCCGAATACAAGCTGCTCGACCTTCGGGGTAGTGGCTGGGCCGCCGCGACGCAGGATGTTGTTGATGCGCAGGATCAGTTCGCGGGGATCGAAAGGCTTCGGCAGATAATCGTCGGCGCCGGCTTCCAGGCCGGTGATGCGGCTGTCCGTCTCCGACAGCGCCGTCAGCATCAGGATCGGAACGGTCTTCTGCTCGCGCAGGGATTTGGTCAGATCCACGCCGCTTTCGCCAGGCATCATGACATCGACGATGAGCAGGTCGAAGTCCAGGCCGGCAAGCTTTTTGCGAGCCTCGGAGGCGTTGCCCGCCACCGTCACGCGAAAGCCGTTCTCGGTCAGATATTGTTTCAGAAGGTTACGAATCCGGGTGTCGTCGTCGACTACGAGCAGATGCGGTGCGTCGTCGCTGAGGGGAGCCGTCTGGCCGGAAGCTTCATTGTTTTCCATCGTCTTTCCCTGACATGTTTCCGGGCAGGTGATCGATCTGCGCTCTCAGTTCGGGATTGACCATGCCCTTCAGGAACCGCTCGATCGACAGCCGTCCGGCAGCGCTCTCGCCTTCCAATGCCGCATGGATGCGGCGCGACTGTGGCCGTGCCAGCATCAGGAGGAAGTTGCGTCCCTTGGCCGTGGGGTACAATTCCCGCTGCCTTCGGTCGCGCAGCCCTTGGACCTGCACGATATGGCCTGTGTCGATCAGCTGCTTGAGAACGCGCGCCAGGCTCTGCTTGGTGATCTGCAGGACCTCCAGGAGTTCGGCGACGGTCAGCCCCGGCAGGCGGTTGACGAAGTGTACGACCCGATGGTGCGCGCGCCCGAAACCGTAGTCGGCCAGAATCTCGTCGGGGTCGGAGGTAAAATCGCGATAGGCGAAGAACATCAGCTCGATAATCGAGAAGTCGATACCCTCCTCGATCGTTATTGGCATACGGATGGGCTCGTCTGGGGCGCCCTTGCGTTCTTTCATGCGTTTTCCAAGTGTGATGGAATTTATGTCAGCAGTGTTGACATAAATTAGATGATCTTGTAATTTCTGCCAAGCTTTTCGGCGGATTGCGAACGAAAAGGCATGGCAGCCGGTATTTTCCGCAAGTTCATAAGTTTGCCATATCTTTTCTGACCGCCTACGCTTCGCCTCACCAGACCTTGGTCCGTGCGACGGTTCAACAACGATAAAATGCTTTGCGGGCCTGGTTCCCGCGGGAGGTTACGAAAATGTCATCGGTTCCCTTTGATCAGCTTGATGGTCATATATGGATGGACGGCCAGTTCGTTCGCTGGGCGGATGCGAAGATTCACGTACTCACGCACGGCCTGCATTATGCAAGCGGAGTGTTCGAGGGCGAGCGCGCCTATGGCGGCGAGATCTTCAAGCTGACCGAACATACCGAGCGCCTGCACGAGTCCGCGCGAATCCTGGGCTTCACCATTCCCTACAGCGTGGCGCAGATCGACGACGCTTGCCGTGAGTTGCTGAAGATGCAGGGCTTCCGCGATGCCTATGTACGTCCTATCGCCTGGCGCGGCAGCGAGCAGATGGGCGTGTCGGCTCAGCACAACACGATCCATTGCGCGATCGCCATCTGGCAGTGGCCGAGCTATTTCGACCCGGCACAGAAGCTGAAGGGCATCCGCCTCGACATGGCGGAATATCGTCGCCCGGACCCGAAGACCGCACCGTCGCGCTCGAAGGCTGCCGGTCTCTACATGATCTGCACGATCTCCAAGCATGCGGCGGAAGCCAAGGGCTATGCCGATGCGCTGATGCTGGACTGGCGCGGCCAGGTGGCCGAAGCCACCGGCGCAAATGTCTTCTTCGTCAAGGACGGCAAGATCCACACGCCGAAGCCCGATTGCTTCCTCGACGGCATCACCCGTCGCACGGTCATCGGCCTGGCGAAGGATCGCGGTCTGGAAGTCATTGAACGCGCGATCCAGCCGGAAGAACTCGAAGGCTTCGAACAGTGCTTCCTGACCGGTACCGCTGCCGAAGTCACTCCGGTTTCCGAGATCGGTCCGTACCGCTTCGAGGTCGGCGAAATCGCCAAGACGCTGATGCTGGACTACAACAATGCGGTTCAGCCGAAACACGCCATCGCTGCCGAGTAAATCGGACGCAGGGATGATTTCGCGAGGGGCGGCTTTGGTCGCCCTTCATTTTTGCGGGTTCTGCGCAAACCATTCGACAATGCCGGGCATGTTCTTTTCGAAACCGCCCGGGAAAAACCAGTTCAGCAGTCCGATCCTCGACGATGTGCGGTTTTCGAAGTCGTGCTGTATGCGGGCGGGAATGCGTAGAAACGAACCTTTCGGCGCGTCGATCCAACGATCGCCGACAAGAATGCTCGCAATCCCTTCGATGACGTAGAAAACCTCGTCATTCTCCTCATGCGCGTGCGCTCCGGGACCGGTCGTGTTTGGCTCGAGCCACCATTCGGAAACCGAATATCTTTCGTCGGTCTCGGGACCGTCTGCCTTGAAGACGGCGGTCATTTTTCCGAGTTCGTATCTCCTGCCTTCTCCCGGAAGCAGAACGATCGGAGACAGTGCTGTTGAAGTTGCGTTCAAAGTCGTTCCTCCTTTGCGTCATGTCTTGAAATTACCAGCTTGGCAGTGGCTCGCACAGGTTCAGGATCGGACTTGAAAGAGGCCACTAAGCTGAATTGTTCGCCCGCTGCTCTGGACTGGCACGGCGACTGTCCATATCTGCAACTGTCGAAGCCATAAGGATAGGAAAGACTTCATGGGTCAGTTGAACGCCGGGGTCGTCCCGGTCACCGCCTTCCAGCAGAACTGCACGATTCTGTTCGATACTGAAGACAAGGTCGGCGTGGTGGTCGATCCGGGCGGCGACATTGATCAGATCCTCGCAGCGCTGACCGAAAACAAAATCAAGGCCGAGGCGATCTGGATCACGCATGGCCATATCGATCATGCCGGCGGCGCCATGGAACTGAAGGCAGCGCTTGGTGTCGATATCATCGGGCCGCATGAGGCTGACAAGCCGCTGCTGGACAATATCGAGGAACAGGGCAAGCGCTTTGGCTTTCCCGGCGCCATTCAGAACTGCGTGCCCGACCGCTGGCTGGCCGAAGGAGAGACGGTGTCCTTCGGATCCCACGTCTTCGAGGTTCTGCACTGCCCCGGTCATGCGCCCGGCCATGTCGTGTTCTACAACCGCGCGGCCAAGTTCGCGCATGTCGGCGATGTGCTGTTTCGCGGCTCGATTGGGCGTACCGATCTGCCCGGCGGCGACCACGCGGCGCTGATCCGGTCGATCAAGGATAAGCTGCTGCCGCTGGGGGACGATATTGGCTTCATCTGTGGCCATGGTCCGGGCAGCCGTTTCGGAGATGAACGGCGCGGCAACCCGTTTCTGGTCTGATCGAAAAAAGAGGCGGCGCATTCCGGGGAATGGCGCCGCCAGTCAAGACGTGATGTCTTTAGCCGCTCGCGTCAGTTGGCGACGCAGAAATGCTGCTGGCCGTCATAGCCGGTGAAGGTGCCGGAACGCGGCTGGAAGCTGCGATAGCGATCCTGGCAATAGGCGTACCATTCCGGTGTCCAGGGCTCTATCGACGGCCGGTAGTTGGCGTAGCCGCCGGAATAGCCGGGTTCCGGAGCAACCGGGTAGTAGTTGCGAACCGGGGCAGGGCGCTCCATGGGCGAGCGGCGTAGCGGAGGATCGTAGTAATCCGGATCGGGCGCACGCTGGTTGTTGAGCGCACCGACGATCAACGCACCTGCGGCGAGACCGAGCACGCCGGCAGCCAGGGCGTCGCCGCCGTTGTTGCGGTGCCGGTATTCGTAGCGCGGCCGGTCGTAGTCGCGGTAATGCCGGCGCCAACCGTCGCCGGCATAGGCAGCCGACAGAGCGGTGAGCGTAGATGCCGCGACGGCGGTTCCCAAAACGGCGGTCTTCAAAAAGCGGTTCATGGTTCTGTCTCCTTCGCGACCGCGCAACGCGTTCCGATCGCTGGAAACAGAATTACTGGTTTCTGCCTGAACGCAAGCTGAACAAAATAGTGTCTGGCGGGTCAGGGTGCGGCTCCATGCCGAAGGGGCAAGAGCAAGACCTGCTGGCGAGGAGGTGGCAACGACCGTCCCGACCTGGCGGAGCGGATGGACGGACTTGAAAAGACGACACATGCCTTAGGAATAAACAATGTCTCCGGTGCGCGAACCAGCCCGGAGCTTCCGTCATGACCGCCGTTCTCGGACGGCGCGAAAGCGCGCCGGCTCGGCTCAGCCTACTGTCAGGTTTACGGCCTTCGGACCTTTGCCGCGCTTGTCCGGTTCGGTGTCGAAAGACACTTTCTGTCCGTCTTCCAATCCGGGCAATCCAGATGCCTGTACGGCGGAAATATGCACGAAGACGTCCTTGGCGCCATCGTCCGGCGTGATGAAGCCGAAGCCTTTGGCATGATTGAAGAATTTGACAGTGCCGGTCTGCGGCATTGGGAAACTCCTTTTACCCAACGATAGTTCAGCGAACCCGCTAGAACTCGAAGTATAAATTTGTCCTTTATTTTTTTGAGTTGGGCAAGAGAAACTTTGATGTACCTTCGCGCCAATATAGTCGCGTCCATGACCGGCGCCGCGATCAAAAAACCGGCATAAAACGAGGGGCTGTATGACGCCTCAAGTCTCGAGACGCGCGCAGGCTTTGGGTGCGCACAAGAAAGGAGCATTCGCTTGCGCTATACTACACCGATAAGAAAAGGCGCGATGGTTGCCCATCGCGCCTTTCAAACAAGACGTTCGTTCAGCTTAGGCTGCGCTTAGATTGACCGCCTTCGGGCCTTTGCCCATGCGGTCTGGTTCGACGTCGAAGGTAACCTTCTGACCGTCGAGAAGCGTGCGGAGGCCGGACTTTTCGATCGCGGAGATGTGGACGAACACATCCTTGGCGCCGTCATCCGGGGTAATGAAGCCGAAGCCTTTAGTAGCGTTGAAGAACTTTACGGTGCCGGTCTGGGCCATTTGGGAGAACTCCTTCACCCGTTTGGTAGGTTGGGACGATCTCCGCCTGCCGTCGGAGTAACATCCCGGTGGTTGCTTTGGCGGTCATGCATTCGCGCACAATATACCCCCCGCCTAAACGGGGCCGTCAGAGATTCACAGTGTCGGGGATAGGGTCGCGCAAAACGTTCCAGTCTCCGGGTCAGCAAATGCCCGAACACGATATTTATTGCACGGAAATATAGGACTGGCAAGCACTTGGGTGTTAGAGTCCAGCAAGGTCCAGCGTCGTCCTTATAGTCCTTTCGTTCGAGATCGATATCGGCCAGTTCGATGTATCGATAGGTACAGTAATCAAAGCTGGCAACGCTGTCGATCATTTCAGCAAACGTGCAAGTCGTGACTTTGCAAAGTCTTCGATCCGCTGCAGGATCGAACTCGACGCTCGAGCGTTGTCACGCGGAGCGGGGGAATAGGAGAGGATTATGAAGCCGAATTTGAGGACTATCGTGCGGACGGGCGCGGTTGCCTTTTCGCTTTCCATGGTGCTGGCCGCATGTACAGTCGTGGTCGACGAAGGGCCTGGGCCACGACCGCCTCGGCCGGGGCCAGGCCCGCAATTCTGTACCCGTGAGTATCAGCCGGTCTGCGGCGAGCGGCGCGGCAATCGTGAAACCTTCGCCAATCCGTGCGAGGCCGATCGCGCCGGGTTCCGGATCGTTCATGGTGGCCAGTGTCGTGGCGGAGGCATACGCCCTGGTCCCGGCCCAAGTCCATTCCCAGGCCCACGCCCACCGCGTCCTGATCCGGCACCGCAGTTCTGCACGCGGGAATACCGCCCGGTTTGCGCCCAGCGCGGCCGTTCGCTGCAGACATTCGGCAATGCCTGCGAAGCCGATGCGGCCGGGTTCCGGGTTGTCGACCGGGGTCCTTGCTGAGGAAAGGTATCACTTCGGCAGTGGAATAGGTTCATTGAAAGGCCCCGAAGTCGTCTGACTTCGGGGCCTTTCAATACCGTATGCGTTGAATTCAGCGGCCCGGCCGCCCGGATTTTCCCGGCTTGCGTTTCTGCCGCGCCGCATCGGCGGGATCTTCATAGGAACCGATACCCGCGCGCTCCCGGCGCACCGGCGTGGCATCGTCGGCGCCCTTTATCGCGGCCGGTTTTATGCCCTCGACCGGCTTTTCCGTGCGTCGCACCGTCATCTCGTCGAGGCTGTTCTTCTTGAACAGCGATCGAGACACGGCGCCGGCCGGCTGTTCCATATCGGTGCCGGGGCCCATATTGTCGAGCGACGGCTTGCCGAACAAGGATTGCTTGCCATCGTCGCCGACAGCGCGATGGATGGCGCGGCCCTTGTTATGCTTGCCCTTTTCGCGCCCGGACACCGGGCTTTCCATGTCGGCATATTTGGCCAGCGGATCGTCCGAGATCGCCAGTTCCATGTCGCGAAGCCGCTTGATCTCGTCGCGGATGCGGGCCGCCTTCTCGAAGTCGAGATCGGCAGCGGCGTTGCGCATCTGCTTCTCCAGCGCTTCGAGATGGGCCTTGAGATTGTTGCCCATCATGGCGCCCGCATCGTCGGTGAATTGCGAGATGTCGGCGCGGACGTGATCCTTTTCGTAAACCGAGTCCAGAATGTCGGCGATACGCGACTTCACGCTTTCCGGCGTGATGCCATGCGCTTCATTGTAGGCGACCTGCTTCTCGCGGCGGCGGCCGGTCTCGGCCATGGCGCGTTCCATAGAGCCGGTGATTTTGTCGGCGTAGAGGATGACCTTGCCGTCGACGTTGCGCGCTGCGCGGCCAATGGTCTGGATCAGGGACGTTTCCGACCTCAGGAAGCCTTCTTTGTCGGCATCCAGAATCGCCACAAAGCCGCATTCGGGGATGTCGAGGCCCTCGCGCAGCAGGTTGATGCCGACCAGAACGTCGAAGGCGCCGAGCCTGAGATCGCGGATAATCTCGATGCGTTCCAGCGTGTCGATGTCGGAGTGCATGTAGCGCACGCGGATGCCCTGCTCGTGCAGGTATTCGGTCAAGTCCTCGGCCATGCGCTTGGTCAGCACGGTGACCAGGCTGCGGTAGCCCGCCTTGTTGGTCTCGCGGATTTCCCCGACCACGTCATCGACCTGGTTCTTGGCCGGTCGGACCTCGACGGGCGGGTCGATCAGGCCCGTAGGACGGATAACCTGTTCGGCAAACACGCCGCCGGCCTGTTCCATCTCCCAGGTACTGGGTGTGGCGGAGACCGCCACCGTGAGGGGGCGCATGGCGTCCCACTCCTCGAAGCGCAGCGGACGGTTGTCCATGCAAGACGGCAAGCGGAAGCCATATTCGGCCAGCGTTGCCTTGCGGCGGAAGTCGCCCCGGTACATGCCGCCGATTTGCGGCACGGTGACGTGGCTTTCGTCAATGAAGACCAATGCATTGTCTGGAATATATTCGAACAGGGTGGGCGGCGGATCGCCGGGCTGACGGCCGGTGAGGTAACGGGAGTAATTCTCGATGCCTGCGCAGGAGCCGGTTGCCTCCAGCATCTCCAGGTCGAAGCGTGTGCGCTGCTCCAGCCGCTGCGCCTCGAGCAAGCGGCCGGCCCGCTCCAGTTCGACAAGCCTTCCCTTGAGCTCTTCCTTGATCGACTTGGTGGCCTGGTTGAGCGTCGGACGCGGCGTGACATAGTGCGAATTGGCGTAGATCTTTACGCTTTTCAGTTCGCCGGTCTTGTGACCCGTCAGCGGGTCGAACTCGACGATCGACTCGATTTCGTCGCCGAACAGCGAGATGCGCCAGGCCCTGTCTTCAAGGTGGGCGGGGAAGATCTCGATGGTGTCGCCGCGTACCCGGAAGGAGCCGCGCACGAAGTTGATGTCCTGTCGCTTGTATTGCTGCGCCACGAGATCGGCGAGCAACTGCCTCTGGTCGAGCCGGTCGCCGATCTGCATCTGGAAGGTCATGGCGGTGTAGGTTTCGACCGAGCCGATACCGTAGATGCAGGATACCGAAGCAACGATGATGACATCGTCGCGCTCCAGCAGCGAGCGCGTCGCCGAGTGGCGCATGCGGTCGATCTGCTCGTTGATGGTCGACTCCTTCTCAATGAAGGTATCGGTGCGCGGCACATAGGCTTCCGGCTGATAATAGTCGTAATAGGAAACGAAATACTCGACCGCATTGTCGGGGAAGAAGTTCTTGAACTCGCCGTAGAGTTGTGCGGCAAGTGTCTTGTTCGGTGCCAGGATGAGGGCAGGGCGCTGCGTCTGCTCGATCACCTTGGCCATGGTGAAGGTCTTGCCGGAGCCGGTGACGCCGAGCAGCACCTGGGTGCGCTCATGTTCCCTGACACCCTCGACGAGGTCGCGGATCGCGGTCGGCTGGTCGCCCGCCGGCTCGAATTCGGACTTCATGACGATCTGAATGCCGCCTTCCGACTTTTCGGGTCGGGCGGGACGGTGCGGCGTCCAGATTTTGCCGTTCTTGTGCAGCGGATTGCCGCTCTCGATCAGCGCCGAGAGGGCCGCGACGGTAGCCGTCACGCCGTCCGAGGACAGCGACTCCGCATCTTCCAGACTGATGTCCAGCCCGGCGACCGGGTTGAGACCGGCAGCCGCACGCTCCTTTGGCGAGGCGGCGCCGCCCATCGACGTGCCGCGTGCGCTGCGCGTCGGCGCCGTGGAACGCTCGGGGATTTTCTTCGCCGTCTTGCTGGTCTTTTCGCCGCCACCCCTTGCCGACAGACCTTCCTGCTCGGCCTCCCGCGCGATCTGCTCTGCCCAGTCGGAGATCGAACCGGACAGCGGCGCGCCGGTAAACTCCGCCTGTGCGGCCTCTTCAAAGCCTCCGACGCGATGCAGCGGCTCGGAGGCATCGAGATAATCCGTCACCGGACTGCCGCGCTTGCGCGGTGCAGAACGGTCTTCGGACGCCGTCGCAGGCGTTTTCTTTTCGGGAGCTTTGGCCATGCCGGGAATATGGTGAGAGTCTCGCGAAATAGAAAGGGTGGTCGGCGGGGACACAATCTGGAAATGCCGCATACTGACAGGAGGGTGTCAGTATGCCCGGAGCTCGATGACCTCAATGCGTCCGGTATCTCGCTTCGCCCTTCCATGTTAGATCGGAACGACGAAACAGGGGGCAGGGATGGCGGCGACAGATTTCCTTCCGGATGGCGCGGCAATCGCGGGTATCAAGGATGTCATATCCAGGCTGGAAGCCGAACGCGCCGCTGCCCGGCGCCGGACCCGCTGGCTGCCTTTCGTCGCCGGTTTCTGGCTGATCGTCGGCGTCGTCGCGCTGTCTTTTGTCTTCAACGTCTATGCCGATCCTGCGGAGCAATGGTTCTCACCGCTGCATGTATTTCTCTATGTCGGCGCCTTCGTGCTGGCTTATGTCATCTACTACTGGACCAGCCGGTCCGATCCTTCGCTGCGGCAGAAGCAGCGGCTGGTGGTTCTGTCGGCAGCCTTCGGCTTCCTGCCGGAAGTGCGTATCGGCCGCGGCACCAGACCGTCGTCCTTTGCCCAGATGCCGCGCGAGGTGGTCGGGGATTTCGACAGCGAGAGCTTCGACGACGTCGTTGCGGGGCGCTATGAAGATTTCAGCTTCGAGTTATACGAGGCGCGGCTGACGAAGGGTTCAGGCAAGACGCTGGATGTTGCTTTCAAAGGTGTGGTCGTCGCATTCGAACTGGTCGTACAGTTTCCCGGCGTGCTGGTGGCGACGCGGAAGCTCGAACGGCAGACCGGTT
This sequence comes from Tianweitania sp. UT-5YL-CI-8, assembly GCF_030010215.1. Lineage (GTDB taxonomy): Bacteria > Pseudomonadota > Alphaproteobacteria > Rhizobiales > Rhizobiaceae > Oryzicola. The sequence continues at coordinate 94,764 of NZ_JASCRR010000006.1, read as the reverse complement.
TCCTGCGCGGCCTGTTCGCGCGCAGCCTCGAACCGGTGGAGAGCGGCGTGGCGGCGCTGGACGCGTCTTACGCCTTCCTGACCGACAATCCGCAGGCTGCGCAGCCTCTGGTGATGGGACAATTGCCGAAGGCGCTGGGATGGCTCGCCGAGGCGTGGCCTGAAGAGCCCGCGCGTATCGCGCTGAATGGCAAGGATGGCTTCCTGCTCCTGCCGCTGCGCAAGAACTTCTTCGAACTGCCTCCGGCGACGGAGCCGATCGACTATACGCTGCATGTCGAACCGATGATCGCCGATCTCAGCGCCATGCTGGCAACCGCGTCGCTGGTGCGCAAGATCGGTGCCGACGCTCAGCCGTGACGGGCAGGACGGAATCCGCGCCGGCTTCTGAGAGCATCGCTCGGTTGGCAACTGGGCGATACCCGAGATTGCGCCCTCTGCTTCTCAAGTGATGTCTTGAACCCGTGAAACTCCGATTCAAGTCGCTGCCAAATTGAATCCGGCAGATGCCGCAACGGTCTGTTCCGACTTGATTTTCGGCACCGCGGAAATGATCTGAAATTGATGTCGCGGAAAGCCAGCTTGCGCGTTCAGCGGGAGACGGCTAGCAAAGCCAAAGGCTTGCACGCTATGCGCAAAAGGGAGGCACCAATGGTTCAATATGTCGACGGCAGGCCGGTGGGCGAACTGACGCTGCGCACTCTGGCGATGCCGGCGGACGCCAATGCCGCCGGCGACATTTTCGGCGGCTGGGTCATGGCGCAGATGGATCTTGCATGCGGCATCCGTGCCGCCGAGCGGGCAAAAGGCCGCGTGGTGACGGCTGCGGTGAAGGAAATGTCCTTCGCCAAGCCGATGAAGATCGGCGATACGCTGTGCATCTACACCCATATCGAGCATGTCGGCCGGACCTCAATGACGCTCAAGCTGCAGGCTTGGGCGCAGCGCTATCTGTCGGATATGATGGAAAAGGTCACCGAAGCCGACTTCATCATGGTGGCGCTGGACAAGGACGGCAAGCCGTCTCCGATCCCGGCTGAATAGAGCGTTTCAATCTAAGCAGGAAACGTTCTGGACCTAAGCCTCCTCGCGGGACAGGTCGAACCGAATGCGCGCGGCCTGTACGCGGTCGATGTTGCCGCGTGCCCAGGTGCTCAGCGCACTGACTGGCACAAGCAACTCTCGGCCAAGATCGGTCAGCTCATACTCCACCTTCGGCGGGATGGTCGGATGGACGGTTCGCGTGACGAAACCGTCGCGCTCGAGACCGCGCAGCGTCGTCGTCAGCATCTTTTGAGAGATGCCGCCGACGGCATGGCGCAGTTCATTGAACCGCAGCGTTCCCCTGCCCAGCGTGCTCACCACCAGAACGGTCCACTTGTCGCCGATATGCTGCAGGATATCGCTGACCGCCCGGCAGTCTTCGCTTAAGTGCAGGTGCCTTGGTTTCATGAAAGTGCCCTCTTGCGCGGTTTCGACCAGGTAACGTAAATAGCGTCGGTATCCTTTTTATACCACTATGCGAATGGAGAAAACGCATGCCGAACGCTAAAGTCAAGATTGCCGTCGTTATCGGCTCGATCCGCGAAAACCGCTTTGCCGAGAAACCCGCGCGCTGGATCGCCGAACTCGCCAATGCGCGCGGCGATATCGACGCGGAACTCGTCGATCTCAAGGATTATCCGATGCCGCACTTTGCCGAGCCTATGTCGCCGGTCTGGGGTCCGTCAAAGAACGAACACGCCCAACACTGGCAGGCCAAGCTTGAGACGTTCGACGGCTATATCTTCACCGCAGCCGAATACAACCATGCGCCGACGAGCGTGCTGAAGAACGCATTCGACTATGCCGGCCCGCAAATCTTCCGCAAGCCGGCCGGTTTTGTCGGCTATGGCGGTGTCGGCGGCGCGCGCGCAATCGAACATCTTCGGATGATCGCGGTCGAGATGCAGATGGCGCCCGTGAAAGCCGGCGTTCACATCCTTTGGCCCGATTACGTCACGATCCAGGGCGGCAGCGCGATAGAGACGCTCGACCACCTCAACCAGGCCGGCAAGGCGCTTCTCGAAGACATCGCCTGGTGGAGCAAGGCGCTGCGCGATGCCCGCGCTTCGGAGTTGAAGGCGCAGGCAGCCTGATCTTCTCGTGAATTGAACAAGGCAGGGCCTGTCGAAAACAGGCTCTGCCGGTCAGACGATGGGAAGTTCGGTCGCTAGAACCTTGTCGATTCGGCGTCCGTCGAGATCGACCACTTCAAAGCGCCAGCCCTGGGCATCCACCGTCTCGCCCGTAACGGGCAGGTGGTGCAACTGCGCCAGGACGTAACCGGCCAGGGTCTCGTATTCGCGGTTCTCCGGCACTTCGATGCCCAGCAATTCGCCCATCTCGTCCGCCGGCATGTAGCCGGCCAGCAGCCACGAACCGTCCTCGCGCTGCACCGCATTCTCGGAATCGTTCTCGTCCAGGTCGGCGCGGAACACGCCGGTGATGGCCTCCAATATATCGGCCGGGGTGACGATGCCTTCGAAGTGGCCATATTCGTCATGCACCAGCGCCATCGGCACGTCTGACTTCTTCAATGTCGTGAGGATGTCGAGCGCATCGGCCTGGTCATGGGCGATGGGTGCGCTGCGGACATGCTTGCGCGGGTCGAAGGGCTCGCCCTGCAACAAGGTGGCGAGAAGCTCGCGCGTCTGGATCACGCCGATCATCGAATCGACGCTGCCTTCGCCCACTGGAAGCCTGGAATGCTGAGTTCCGATCAGCAGCTGGCGCAACGATTCCTCGTCGGCTTCCAGGTTAAGCCAGTCGACATCGGTGCGCGGCGTCATCACCGCCCGTACGGCACGATCGCCGAGGCGCATGACGCCGGCAATCATGCGACGTTCGTCGGATTCGATGGTGCCATGATGCTCGGCTTCGGCCACCAGCATCTTGATTTCCTCATCGGTGACCTTCTCGTCGGATTCGCCGCGTTGGCCGAGCAGCCAGAGAACTGACCGGCCGGAGATGTCGAGCAGCCAGACGAGGGGTGCGGCGACAATCGCAATCAACGCCATGGTCGGCGCCACCTTCGACGCGACGCGCTCGGGGTCGCGCAGGGCGATCTGCTTGGGCACGAGTTCGCCGATGATGAGCGAGGCGTAGGTGATCAGCGCCACCACAACAGCGACGCCGAGTGCGTTCGCTGTCGTCTGGCTCAGGCCGGCCAGAACCAGCGTTTCCGCCAGGCGCTGACCGAGCGTGGCGCCCGAAAATGCGCCCGACAATACGCCGACGAGGGTGATGCCGATCTGAACGCTGGACAGGAATTTGCCTGGATTCGCACCGAGCTCGAGGGCCTTTGCCGCGCCGCCGACCTGCTTGTCGACCATGGCCTTGAGACGGGCTGGCCGCGAGGAGACGATCGCAAGTTCTGACATGGCCAGCAGGCCGTTCACGCAAATGAGGACGGCAACGATCGCAATTTCAAGGTATAACATCTGGTCTCAATAACATCAGGCCCGCACCCTAGGGAAGAGTGCAAGCGCAGCATAGTGGCGTTTCCCGGATGAGTTCACAAGAGCATTGCAGGCGCATGACGCCGCCTGCCGTCTAAAGCTATTTGCAGGCGCGGTATCCGTTCCGGCGCTTCATCAGGTCGAAATGGAAGTGGTCGGCATGGGCGGCGTTGTAGCCCGGCCCAAGCACGGTGGTGAAATACTGGCAACCGTCGGCGCGGACGGTGTTGAGCAGGCCGCGCTGGCGGAAGGCGAACAGGCCTGGCTTGCGCACTTCGATATCGCTGCCGTTGTTGAGCTGGATGCGCATGATGTCGATCGCGTTGCCCTCGCCATGAGCAGAGAGCGTGCGGCTCCCGGCGATGCGGCGGCAGGAGTAGCTCGAACCCTGATGGATCGTCTTGACGCCCGACCAGTAGCGCAGGCGCGCCGCCGGTACGAGTTCACGTCGGGTCCACATGCCGAAGCTGGCAGCCATGTCGCACGTCAATGTCGCCGCGGGGCTGATCTTGACGCCGTTGATCGACGATACCTGCACGGCGTTGTCGATGCCGCAGCCTGCGCCACCGCCGCCGTTACCGACCCGGCCGAGCTCGCGATAGACCACGCCGAGCTTCTTCAGATCCCTGCGACACTCCACGTCGTCGGCGTCCAGCGCGTTGGTGGGTGCGGACCGCGTCGGGTTCTGGACGGGTGGGTAGGCGACCATCGTCGGGTTGGACGGTACAAGCGTTTGCATGCCGACGCCGGCTCGCGGCGCCGCCGCTTGGACGGGCGGGGGTTCGGTGGGATAGGGCTGGACCGGAGCGACTTCGACGCGATCAGGCTGAACAGGCGCGACGTCGACCGGCGCGGTCTCGAGCGGAGCCGGCATGGGCTGGTCGGGCACGACAACCGCCGCTGTCTGGGTGCCGACATCGACGGCGGGCTCAAGCGAAAAGACGTCGCCGGAGGTGCAGGCCGACAAAGTTAGCCCGGCCAGAACCGTGCTGGCGATCAGAAGGGAAATGCGTGCCCGCCGGAAGCGCCCAGCCGGACTGGCGGCGCGGGATTGTGCGGCCATGCCACTGGCTCCTTGCCTTGGAAGGACAAAGATTAGCGGCCAAGAGTAAAGGAATGATCAGCGCCGACGTTTACCGATGCGGCAAAACTGGGGCGCGCTTACTGGCAGAATGTGCCGCCATTGCGCCGTATGGCGCGGTCGAGATGCAAATGGTTGGCGTGGTCGGCATCGCTTCCGGGACCGAGAACGGTCTTGAAGGGTCCGCAGGCTGCTTTGCGGACCTCCACGACAAAGGTCTTTTCGGCATCCCCGCTTTCCTTGCCGACTTCGAGGCTCGTGCCGTCCGAGAAGGTGAACCCGGCGATGTCGAAGGCGTTGCCGAATGCATGTTCAGACAGTTTTCTTGTTCCGTTGCGCGGTCGGCAGACATAACCCGAAGCCTGCGCAACGCCGCTGACGGTTTTGTTCAACGTCTTCTTGGCAATTGGCTGAACGGTATCTGTAATGAAGCGCGCCGCCTGCTCGGCCAAGCCGCAGGTGACGACCAGCCCGGGTTCGACCTTTATGTCTTTGCTGAAGCTGTTGAGGCCAAGCGGAAAGGGCAGGGCGCAACCGGCGGGATCGCTTTCGGAGGGCTGGCCGTCCTCAAAGTCCACGCCGAACTCCTTCAGGCGAACCCGGCACGCCTTGGCATCCTCGGGCATCGTCTCGGCCATCGGAAGGGTCGAGCGGGGATCGGGAAGCACAGCTTTATCCTCGTCCGGCTCCGCCTTTTCTGCCTGCTGATTAGGCTCCGGCTTCACGTCCTTGTAGTCCGGTTTGACTGTGTCGTCCGGTTTTGGAGTCGGCAGCGGCGGTTGTGCGATACTGGCGGGGTCCTGCTCCGGAACGGGGGCCTTTTCGTCCGGGCGTACCGCTTGCTCCGGCACTGGTGCGCGATTGGGTAAGGGAGCGGTTTCCGGAGACGCATAAGCGACCACCGAAATAAAACCGCTTAACAATAAAAAATACAAAACCCGCTTGCCCGCCATGCCAGCAAAACGGCTCGATGCCGTAGCAGTTGCCGAAGCATGGTATCACTTTCGGTGACGGTCGATTACCGTCTCAAGCGCCGAGTGCGTCCAACCCGCTTTCGAGATAATCGCCGAGCAATGGCATTCCCAGGAGATATTTCGCCGTCCGCTTGTTGCCGCGCTGGAGCGCTTCCGAGACCGCGTCCTGCCACTCGCCAGCATCGTAGTCGCCGCGACCGAGCCAGGCCAGCGCGATCAATTCGGCTGCCTCATCGACATTGAGGTCGTTGATCAGTTCGCGCAGTTCGATTTCGGTCAGGTTCTCGGATTCTTCTTCCGCCAGTCCGTCGTGCCGGTGCGTGTCATGACCGTTGCCGTCGAACTCGACCTCATGGTCGCTGCCGTCTTCATAGTCCTCGTTCACCCCAGCGCTGATTGCTTTTGCCTTGAGGATGAACAGGCGCACGGTATCCGGGTCGATTGAGAGATCCCACTCTTTTTCCGGCTGTATCTGCACCCGCATTTCCTCCTGTAAGGCACGTTTTTGGGCATGATAACCGGAATTGCTCCTGCGTCACCTGTCCGATTGCGCACTCCTGCCGAATTCCATTGACAGGGCAGACCGCGACGATGAAATGGCGGCATTTTTCCCTCATTCACGGTTTTCCCATGGCCACGCTGCTCTCGCCGAAAGTGCTGCCCATCCTCATGCTCATCGCCTCGAACGTCTTCATGACGTTCGCCTGGTATGGGCATCTGAAGTTCAAGACGTCAGCGCTTTATGTGGTGGTGATGGTCAGCTGGGGCATCGCTTTCTTCGAATACTGGCTGGCCGTGCCCGCTAACCGCATCGGCAGCGACGTCTATTCGGCAGCGCAGCTCAAGACCATCCAGGAAGTCATAACCCTGACGGTCTTCGTCGCCTTTTCCGTATTTTATCTCAAGGAAGCGATCACATGGCACCATGCGGTCGGCTTTGCCTTCATCGCGCTCGGTGCCGGCCTGATCTTCAGGGCGTAATCAATCAGAGCCGCTGCGCGAAAGCCGGACGACGACGCCATCGCTTTCGTCGGTCAGGAGCCAGATCGAGCCGTCGGGCGCAGCATTAACGTCGCGGATGCGGCCGAATTCGCCGTCGAGCATGCGCTCTTCGCCCGTCACCGCGCCTTTATCATCGCGGTCGAGGCGCGACAGAAGCTCGAATTTCAGCGAGCCGACGAGCAGGTCGCCCTTCCATTCCGGAAACATCTCGCCCTCATAAACGACAAGGCCGGACGGCGCGATCGATGGATCCCAGTAATGGACCGGCTGTTCGTAACCCTCGGCCTCGGTGCCTTGGCCGATCTTTGCGCCGTTGTAGTTGACGCCGTAGGAAATCACCGGCCAGCCATAGTTTTTGCCTGCCTTGGGATAGTTGACCTCGTCGCCGCCCTTGGCGCCGTGTTCGACCGTGACGAGCATCCCCGACTGCGGGTCGAGGGCCGCGCTCTGGAGATTGCGATGGCCCTTGGACCAGATTTCCGGCAGGTGCTTCGATCCGTCCGGCGAGGGGTTGTCGGCCGGGATCGTACCATCCGTATTGATGCGCAGCACCGCACCTGCATGGTCCTGCATGTCCTGGGCGCGCTTGCCGTCGCCACGATCGCCGGTGGTCACGAACAGCGTGCCGTCGTCATTGGCAACGATGCGGGAGCCGAAGTGATTGCCGCCACCGCTTTTTTTCGACATCGAGAAGATGACCTTCACGTCGTTGAGCCGGGCTGAAGCGCCGTCGCGAACCAGCTTGGCGCTGGCTACCGCAGTTCCAGCGCCGCCGGCGCCGGGTTCGGAGAACGAGAAGAACACCGTGTTCGACGTCTCGAAATCCCGCGCCAGCGCGATGTCGAGCAGGCCGCCCTGACCAACGGCGGCGACCTCGGGCACGCCCTCCAGCGGTTCGGAGAGCCCAGCCTCGGTCAAAATGCGGATGCGGCCGGGCAGTTCGGTCACGATCACCGCGCCATCGGGCAGGAAGGCCATGCCCCAAGGGTTCTCAAGACCGGTCGCCATGGTCTCGGCGCGGATTTCAACCTCATCGGTCTTGAAGGACTTGTTCTCCGCCAATGCAGGTGACGCAAAGGCGAAGAGAAGGGTTGGCAGGAGGGCGGCTTTGGCGGTGCTGTCGAATGTGATCATGAACCCGACATAGGTATGAGGTGGTATGAGGCAACCTTTAGGTCGGATTTAAATGCGCATGCGCCGATCACAAGCCGTTTATCTGCGTGATCATGGGGCTTGTTGCGAAGAGGCAGGTTCCGGACTATCCAGCCGCTTCCAGTCTCCAGCCTGCGGGCCTAATCGAGCGCAAAATGCCCTTTCCGAGCGATGATCACGCGGATGCCCGCCTGCCGAGGCAGGGATAATGGATCTCCCCGCCTATTTCGGGCTTTTCGCCGCCGCGCTCATTGCCGCGTCGATCCTACCGGGGCAGTCCGAGATCGTCGTCGTGGCAATGTTGATTGCCGACTACTCGCCGGCGCTGGTGCTTGCGGTCGCGACCGTGGGCAATGTGCTGGGGTCGGCCACAAGCTGGTGGCTGGGAACACAGGTCGAGCGCTTCAAGGATAAAAGCTGGTTTCCCGCCGATTCGAAAAACTTCGACCGGGCCAAAGCCTGGTATCGACGCTATGGCCGCTGGTCGCTTCTCTTGTGCTGGGTTCCCGTGGTGGGCGGGCCGCTGACCCTGGTGGCGGGCGTCCTGCGCGAACCGCTCTGGAGTTTTGTGGCGCTTGTGTCGATTGCCAAATTCGCCCGCTATGCCGTCGTGGCCGCTGTCACGCTGAACCTGTTTTAAAAATGTTGCGGCGTCGGCAAAACTTTTTCAGGTGAAAAACCGACGGCGTGTTGCTATATTCATCGCGGATTGAGTTGGAACGGTCCCGTGAGCCGAGGCTTTCGGACCGTTTTCTTTTTGTGTCCGCCGTCGAAGGGTCGACGGCGGTTGGAAGGTCAGGAAAGGTTCAGGGAACAATGAACAAGGTGCCGATGACCGCTGGTGGTTTCGAAGCGCTCAAGGAAGAGCTGCGCTGGCGTCAGCAGGAAGAACGTCCCCGCATCATCGAGGCGATCTCCGAAGCGCGCGCCCATGGCGACCTGTCCGAAAATGCCGAATACCACTCCGCCAAAGAGGCACAGAGCCTCAATGAGGGCCGGGTCAACGAACTCGAGGACTACATCGCCCGCGCCGAGGTCATCGACGTGTCGAAGCTCAGCGGCGACAAGGTGAAGTTCGGCGCCACCGTGGTTCTCGTCGACGAGGATACCGAAGAAGAAAAGACCTACAAGATCGTCGGCGATCAGGAAGCCGATGTGAAGTCGGGCCGCATCTCGATCTCGTCGCCCATCGCGCGTGCGCTGATCGGCAAATCCGTCGGCGAGTCGGTCGAGGTCAATGCGCCCGGCGGCGCGCGCGGCTACGAGATCATCAAGATCAAGTTCATCTGAGGCCGGTTCCATGCCGCATGCGGGCAAGGGTAGGCAATCCGCCGCCGTCGATATGTCCCGCATCGAGGTCATCGCGCCCAATCTGAAAAAACGCCTGTCGGGGGTCACCAGCACCATCGTGCAACTGGTCCCCGTGCAGGCGCGGAACCTCGGCATCGCCACCATCGGGCCGGGCCTGCCGGACAGCCTGCCCAAGATCGGCCCGGGTCAGTTCTTCGGACTGTGGCGCAGGCCGGCTTCTGGCCGCAAGCGCATCTGGCATGCGCGGCGCAACACCGAGATGGCCGCAGGCCTGGTCCTGCGCGCGCTCCGCGCGCCCTTGCATCTGGTCTTCACCTCCGCCGCCCAGCGCCACCACCGGCCGTTCACCCGCTGGCTTATCCGCCGGATGGATGCCGTCATCGCGACCAGCCGCCGTTCCGGCAGTTTTCTGGAAGTCCCGCACGATGTCGTCATGCATGGCGTCCATGTCGCGGACTTCCATCCCGCTTCCGGGCCGGAAGATGCGTTCACCGCGTCGGGATTGGACGGCACCTGGGCCGTGGGCTGCTTCGGGCGGATCCGTCATCAGAAGGGCACCGACCTGTTCGTCGACGCCATGATCGCGCTTCTGCCAGACTATCCGGGTTGGACAGCCGTCATTAGCGGCCGCGTGACGCCGGAACATGCCGGATTTGCCGACGAGCTGAACCGCCGCATCGCCGCCGCCGGCCTGCGGGATCGCATCGTCTTTCTCGGCGAGGTGCCTGATATCAAGCTCTGGTATCGGCGAATTTCGTTGTATGTCGCGCCGTCGCGCAATGAGGGCTTCGGCTTGACGCCGCTGGAGGCGATGGCTTCCGGTGTGCCGGTGGTGGCGAGCGACGCCGGCGCCTATGCCGAGATGATCGTAGGTGGCGAGACCGGCTCGGTCGTGCCCGCCGGCGATGGTTCAGCTTTAAAGAATGCAATCGAGCCTTTCCTCGCCGATCCAGCCTACACAGCCGCCTGCGGCCGCAAGGCATTGGCCGATGTCTCAGCGCGGTTCCCGCTTGAGGGCGAGGCTGCCGGCATTCGCGCGGTCTATGAGAAGGTGTGGGCGCGTGGCTGAATCCGCTCTGCCCGATTGGCTGTTCGTCGCGCGCGACAACAATTACGGGCTGACGCGCGATGTCGAATTGCTGATGCAGGCCATCCGCCATGCAGGCGGCACGGCAAGCTTTGCCACCGTGCGCAGCCGCGGCCTCTTCGATATCCTGCTGCGCAGACGGGTCGCGAAACGCGTCGTCCATGTCGAGCGGATATTTCCACGCTGGTTTGCGGGCGGGGACGAGAACTGGCTGATCCCCAACCAGGAGCGCTTTCCGCGCCGGCATCTCAAGCGGTTGCACCGCATCGACCGCGTTCTCGCCAAGACTAGGCATGCCGAGGCGATATTTTCCTCTCTCGGCATTCCGACCAGTTATCTCGGTTTCACCTCCGAAGACCGCCTTGATGCGACGATTGAAAAGAACTGGCGCCGCTTCTTTCATCTTGCCGGCGGCAGTACGCTGAAGGGCACGGAAGACATTCTTGAGCTCTGGCGCGCGCATCCCGAATGGCCCGAACTGGTGCTCGTGCAGAAGGCGGACAACGCGCCAAAAACCGTGCCCGCCAATGTCACGCTCCTGTCCGGCTATCTCGACGATGCGGAGCTCAAGCGGCTTCAGAACGCATGCGGCATCCATCTCTGCCCATCGCGCTCGGAGGGCTGGGGCCACCATATCGTGGAAGGTCTTTCCGTCGGCGCCGTCGTGGTGACCACCGACGCGCCACCGATGAACGAGCACATCGACGCCGGTTGCGGCGTCGTCGTGGCGGCACGGCGCTCCGAACCGCGCCATCTCGGCACGAATTATTTCGTCGATCCGGCAGTGCTGGAACAGGCGGTGGGGGGGCTGATCGCGGCAGGCGATTCAGCGAAAGCCGAACTTGGCCTTCATGCGCGCAAGCGTTACGAAGAGATAGCGGCGGCGTTCGCTCGGGCCGTGTCGAGCGTCATGATCGACCGCAAGCTGGATTGAGGCGGCACTGGATGGGACTTTCCGTCGTCATCATCACCAAAAACGAGGCGGCGAACATCTCGGCCTGCCTGGATGCCGTGCGTTTCGCCGACGAGATCGTCGTGCTCGACAGCGGCAGCACCGACCGGACGCGCGAAATCGCCGCCGAATATGGCGCGCGGGTGGAGGTGAATGCCGACTGGCAGGGTTTCGGAGTGCAGAAGAACCGAGCGCTCGATCTCGCAGGACAGGACTGGATATTGTCTCTCGATGCGGATGAGGTCGTCACGCCGCCGCTGGCCGCTGCAATCCGCGCGGTGGTGGCCGGCGATGGGAAACATGACGCCTATGAGATGTCGCGGCTGACCTGGTATTGCGGCAAATTCCTGCGGCATTCCGGAACCAACCCGGATTATGTGACACGGCTGTTTCGCCGTGGCATGGCGCGTTTCTCCGATCACCTTGTGCATGAAAGCCTGCGTCCAAACGGACCTGTAGGGCGGCTGGATGGCAGCCTCGAACACTACAGTTTCCGCGACTTCTCCCAGGTTCTGAAGAAGATCGACGACTACTCCTCGGCCTCGGCCCGACAGGCTTTGGAGGCCGGGCGCAGCGCAAGCCTGAGCAAAGCTGTACTGCGCAGTCTGTGGATGTTCTTTAGAACCTATATTCTGAAGCGAGGTTTTCTCGACGGCGGCCATGGTCTTGCCAACGCCATTTCGGCTGCGCATGGCACGTATTACAGGTATCTCAAGATCTGGAACGGGCGTGCGGGCAGTTGATTGCCGCGGTCTCGAATGTACCACCCGATGGATGCCTAGCCATGGTAAGCGCCTCTCATACGCCCAGCATCACGGTCATTGTGAGCACCTACAATTGGCCGGAAGCGCTGTCGCTGTCGCTTCAGTCCCTCGCGAAACAAACGGATCTCGATTTCGAAATCATCGTGGCCGACGACGGATCCCGCGCCGAAACGGCTAATTTGATCAAGGCCTTTTCCCAGGCAAGCCCGGTGCCAGTCCTCCATGTCTGGCAGGAAGATGACGGCTTTCGCAAGGCTCGGATATTAAACCAAGCGATACGAGCCGCGCGGGGTGGCTATCTCGTTTTTCTGGATGGCGACTGCATCGCCCAGGAAGATTTCATTGCCAGACACCGGCTGCTCTCGCGACCAGGCTATGTCGTCACCGGCAGCCGAATTCTGATGAGCGAGACATTGAGCAAGGCTCTTTGCGCGAAAGGCGTTGTCGACCTGCCATCCGTGCGGCGAAAGGCGATTGGTCTGCGTCTTAAGGGCGACATCAGCAAGCTCCTGTCGCTTTTGTTAAAATTTCCAGACAATCCATTCCGGAACTACCGGAAATTTCAATGGCGTCGCATCAAGGGCTGCAATTTCAGCTGCTGGAAAAGCGACGCATTGGCTGTTGATGGCTACGACGAAGCGTATATCGGATGGGGGCACGAGGATGCGGATTTTGTCTTCCGCCTGTACGAAGCCGGCATAGATAGACGATCGGGAGCCTTTGCCACGGAAGTCTTGCATATCTGGCATCGTGAGGCCGACCGCAGCCAGGCGCGTTCGAACGAGACGATGCTGGCCGAAAGGATCGCCCGCATCAAGCGGGTCTGAGCGTGAAGCGGCGGCAATGCTCCTATAACGCCACCACGCCTTCATCCTTGACCTTGCGTACCGTCAGCGCGGTGCGAACGGTGTCGACATTCGGCGCGGATGTCAGGTCTTCGATAACGAAAGTCTGAAACGAGACCAGATCGCGCGCCACGCAATGCAGCATGAAGTCGGAATCGCCGGAGACCATCCAGGCGTCGCGCACGATCGCCCAGTTTCGTGTGCGTTCCGAGAATGCCTTGAGTTCTGCGTCGGACTGGTGTTTCAGGCCGACCAGGCAGAAGGCCACCACGTCCATTCCAAGAGCCGGCGCGTTCAACAGCGCGCGATAGCCGCGGATGATGCCGTCATCTTCGAGCCGCTTGACCCGGCGCAGACAGGGCGGCGCTGAAATGCCGACGCGGCGCGACAGCTCGACATTGGTCATCCGGCCGTCGTTTTGCAACTCGCGCAGAATCTTCCAGTCGATGACGTCCAGGTCTGCGTTGACCGGCATGGCCGCTCCGAATCTCGCGCAACAATCTTTCGTGCTTCCGTTAGTTAAACGAGTTTTGTGGTTTGAAAACCCTGGGGGAGGGCAATTCGCCCACTATCCCAGTTGCAAATCCGCCGCGAACAGAGGGCTTCTGCACAGCTTTCGTTGGAGTTCTTCAAGCGAGCCTTGCATGGTGCGCATAGGAACACCTAAATTAGGGGCGATTTCGGCATGGCTTCATGCCGTTCGTTCTCATCAAGTCTGAAGGCCTGTCATGACAGCCAAACATGCGCCCGTTCTCATCATCGGGTCCGGCCCGGCCGGTTATACCGCGGCGATCTATGCCGCGCGCGCGATGCTCAAGCCGATGCTGATTTCCGGCATGCAGCAGGGCGGCCAGCTGATGATCACCACCGATGTCGAAAATTACCCCGGCTTTGCCGATGCGATCCAGGGCCCTTGGCTCATGGATCAGATGCGCGCCCAGGCCGAGCATGTCGGCACCGAGATGGTGCATGACCTCATCACCGAAGTCGATCTCGACGCGCGACCGTTCCGGCTGAAGAGCGACTCCGGCACCGAATATACCTGCGATTCTCTGATCGTGGCGACAGGAGCCCAGGCCAAGTGGCTGGGCCTGCCCAGCGAGCAACTGTTCCAGGGCTTTGGCGTATCGGCCTGCGCCACCTGCGATGGCTTCTTCTATCGCAACAAGGATGTCGTCGTCGTTGGCGGCGGCAATTCGGCAGTCGAGGAAGCGCTTTATCTTTCCAACCTGGCCAAGACCGTGACGATCGTCCACCGCCGCGACCATTTCCGCTCCGAGCGCATCCTGCAGGAGCGTGTGTTCGCCAAGGAGAACATCAAGGTGGTGTGGGACGCCGTGGTCGAAGAGATCGTCGGACTGCCCGCGCAGAAGCCCCTGCCGCCTTCGGTGAATGGGGTGCGCTTGCGCAATGTCCACACCGGAGCCGTCACCGAGCTGGCGACCGATGGTGTTTTCGTCGCCATCGGTCATGCGCCATCCGTGGAACTGTTCACCGGCAAGCTCAAGCAGAAGCCGAATGGCTACCTTTGGACCGCGCCGGATTCGACCCGGACCAATATTCCGGGCGTTTTCGCGGCGGGCGACGTCACCGACGATATCTATCGGCAAGCCGTAACCGCAGCGGGAATGGGCTGCATGGCGGCGCTGGAAGCCGAGAAGTATCTTGCAGGCATGGAGGTTCATCGCGAAGCGGCGGAATAAGCCGGGCGATGCGCCGATAACGATAAGAGGGGAGTAAGCAGTTGGACTGGGATAAGTTGCGCGTGTTCCACGCGGCCGCCGAGGCCGGCTCGTTCACGCATGCTGCCGAGGCGCTCCGGTTGTCTCAGTCCGCGATTTCACGCCAAGTCAGCGCGCTCGAGCACGAAATCGGCGTCCCGCTCTTCAATCGCCATGCGCGCGGCTTGGTATTGACCGAGCAGGGCGAATTGCTGTTTCGCACCGCGCATGACGTGCTGATGAAGCTCGACAACATCAAGACGCTGCTGACCGAAACAAAGGACAGGCCGTCCGGTGTGTTGCGTGTGACCACCACGGTCGGCCTCGGCGCAGGCTGGCTGACCGAGCGGGTGCATGAGTTCCTCGAAATCTACCCCGATATCCAGTTGCAGTTGATCCTCGCCAATGAGGAACTCGACCTGACCATGCGGCAGGCGGACTGCGCAATTCGTCTGCGTCAGCCGCAGCAGCCCGACCTTATCCAGCGCCGCCTGTTCACGGTGCATTTCCACCTCTACGCCTCGCCGTCTTACGTCAACAAGTTCGGCAAGCCGGCATCGATCTCCGAGCTGAAGAACCACCGTATCGTCACCTTCGGCCTTCCTGTGCCGGTGCATCTGAGTGAACTCAATTGGCTGGAGACCCTGGGCGACTTCGAAGGCGGGCAGCGTGTGGCCAATCTGCAGATCAACGACATCCTCTCCATCAAGCGCGCCGTGCAGTCCGGAGCCGGCATAGCAATGCTGCCTGATTACGTAATAGGCAAAGATGCCGGGCTGCTTCAAATCATGCCAGAAACCGAGGTGCCATCCTTCGACACCTATTTCGCCTATCCCGATGCCATGAAGGAGCAGGCAAAGCTGCATGTTTTCAGGGACTTCATCATCTCGAAGGCCCGTAGCTGGTCCTATTGACGCGGTGCTTTCTAGTCCACAGCTCTCACCTTTTTGCATGAAGGTGATGCAAAAAAGGTGAT
This sequence comes from Tianweitania sp. UT-5YL-CI-8, assembly GCF_030010215.1. Lineage (GTDB taxonomy): Bacteria > Pseudomonadota > Alphaproteobacteria > Rhizobiales > Rhizobiaceae > Oryzicola. The sequence continues at coordinate 79,400 of NZ_JASCRR010000006.1, read as the reverse complement.
TGTTTATTAAGCAGCGATGGCTCATATATTCACCATCTCAGGGGCGTGTTCTCCTCCCATTACCGCCCCCGAGTGTTCCCCTCTGGAGGTTGGCCCTAACGGGCGACTCCAATCAAACTCAGCCGGATCATTCTCGATCCGGCTTTTTTGATTCTGGAGGTGAGGTTTTGTTTCCGCACCAGATCTCCGTTCGCATGCGCTCGCCTCGATCTCATGTGCAGACGGACCCAGTGATCCGATAGCAAAATCTGCACCTCGAAGCGCAAGCCGAAGTAGGATTTCGCTGGCATATCGGCAAATGCCGACTATCGCCCGTCGTTCAAGCGGCCAGAATGCCCCACCGCTTCATAACGACAGGAGGACAACGCAATGCCGACAATCCGCCAGGACCAGGCAGGTGATCCCATCCAGATTCTGACAGAATATTTCGACCGGGACGGTTGGGGGATCACCGATCTGACCGCCACCAGCTTTCGCTGGGCCGATGTCACCGGCCCTGTCTATACATTGGGTTCGATGACGGTGACCGGGGTCAACTTCGTTCCCAATGCACTGCTGGGGACGATCCATTCTCTCAAAATCAACCCAGCCCTCATCATACCCGGTCAGCCGCCTTACGTGCCTTTGGAGATCACCGGGCTGAACATCACCGTCGCCCAATTGCTTTCGGCTTCTTTGGAAGGTGAGGAGGCAGTCTACGATCTGCTCTCCGACTTTGCCTGGACCTACCAAGGCTCGGACGGCAACGACTCGTTCAAGGGCGGCAATCTCGCCGACTCGATCAAATTGGGCGACGGTGACGACACCGGCTATGGTGGGAACGGCAACGATTTCCTGGAAGGCTGGGCCGGCAACGACAAACTTTATGGCGGCGACGGCGCCGATCTGTTTTACGGCAATACCGGCAACGACACCATCTATGGCGACGCTGGGAACGATGTCGTCTACGCCGCCGAGGACAGTGACAAGGTCTATGGCGGCAGCGGCGTGGATACGCTTTATGGCGAGGCCGGAAACGATCTGCTCAACGGGGGCACCGGCGCCGACACGATGAGAGGCGGTACCGGCAACGATATCTTCTACGTCGACAATTCAGCCGACCAGGCGATCGAGGCCACCGGGCAAGGCACCGACAAGGTGATTTCCACCGTGTCGTACTCGCTCGCCGGCCAATATATCGAGACGCTCGACCTGACCGGATCAGGCAACACCAACGCCACCGGCAACAAGCTCAACAACGTGCTGGACGGCAACAACGGCTCGAACATCCTCAACGGCATGGCCGGCAAGGATACGATGACCGGTCAAGGCGGTGCCGACCGCTTCGTTTTCGATCAGGCGCTTGGGGCGTCGAATGTCGACACCATCACGGATTTCAACGCACCGGACGACAGCATCCGGATCGACAACGCCGTCTTTGTCGGGCTTTCAACCGGCAATCTGTCCTCCGCCGCCTTCCGGGCAAACACGACGGGCAACGCCGCCGATGCTTCGGACCGGATCATCTACGAGACCGATACCGGCGAGCTTTATTTTGACCGCGACGGCAGCGGCGGCACCTATCAGCCGATCCTGTTTGCTATCCTGTCGAACGAGGAAACCATAAGCTACAGGGATTTCCTCGTCATCTGACAGGCGGAAGCCAGCCCCTTGGCCGGCTCCGGCGCTCACATGTAAAGCGTGCTTTCGTCCATGCCTTTGTAGAGGCCGGCGACCTGTTCGCCATAGCCGTTGAACAGCAGCGTCGGCACCCGGTCGCCGGTGTGCAGCACCCGTTCCATCGCCTGGCTCCAGCGCGGGTGCGGCACTTTCGGGTTCACATTGGCCCAAAAGCCGTATTCGCTCGGCTGTATCGCCTGCCACAGGCCTTCCGGCTGTTCCTCGACGAACTCGATCTTGCGGATCGACTTGATCGACTTGAACCCGTACTTCCACGGCAGGGCGATGCGGATCGGCGCGCCGAACTGCTTCAGCAGCGGCTTGTCATAGGCGCCGGTCACCACGAAGGCGAGGTCGTTGGCGGCTTCCGCCATGGTCACACCTTCGACATAGGGCCAGGGGTAGAGAAAATCGTTTTGGCCTGGCGCCATGGCTGGATCGAGAAAGGTCTCGAAGCGCACGAACTTCGCCGCCGATGTCGGTTTGGCAAAGGCCACGAGGTCCTTCAGCGGAAAGCCGGTCCAGGGAATGGTCATGGACCATGCCTCGACGCAGCGGTGACGGTAGAGCCGGCTTTCGAGCGGCATCTTTCGCACCAGGTCATCAAAGCCGATGGTCATCGGCTTTTCGACAAGTCCGCCGATCTCCAAATCCCAGGGCCGCGTTTTCAACTCCTGCGCATTGGCGGCGATCTCCTTGTAGGTGCCGTATTCGTAGAAATTGTTGTAGTTCGCGTTGATCTTTTCGGGCGTCAGGCTGCGGTCGAGCGTATAGGCCTCGTTCTTCTTCGCCGGATAGAGATCGGCGGTCGGGTCCGCATCCTGTGCGCGCGCGCCGTGTGTGCCGGCAAACATGGCTGCGGTCGCCATGCCAAGCCCCATGCTTTGCAGCAGCGCTCTTCGGTTGAGGAAGGCCGATTCCGGCGTGGCGAGATGCTCGGCAATGGCCCAGGCCGGGCGGCGATGAATGAAAACCATGGCTTCGTCTCCTTCGGGAGATGCTTTGGAACGCCTGTCTGCACAGGCATCTTATAGAAGCCACTACGGTTCGAAAGCGCCGGATGTTTCACTGACGCCTCTATTTAACGATCAAATAGCGGTGATCGACCGCGCCGCGTTGATCCCTCGGCTCGCCCATCGGGGCAAGAGGCTTGAAAAATCGAGCCTCCGGGCAAAGAAAAGCCCGGCAGGTTTGCGCCTGCCGGGCTGAGTGATCAGAAGGTTGGGGCCGTCAGTTCTTTTCGCTGAGATCCGTGCCGAGCGTGTCCTTGACGAAGATCATGCCGATGATCAGCGTCATGGCCGCGATCGCTATCGGATACCAGAGGCCGTAGTAGATGTCGCCCTTGGCAGCGCTCATGGCGAAGACGGTCGCCGGCAGCAGTCCGCCGAACCAGCCATTGCCGATATGGTAGGGCAGCGACATGCCGGTGTAGCGGATGCGGGTCGGGAACATCTCGACCAGGATGGCGGCGATCGGGCCGTAGACCATCGTCACGTAAAGCACGAGGATGAACAGGACGCCGATGACCTTCGGCCAACTGACTTGCGCCGGATCGGCCACCATGGCGTAGGCGCCGGTCGCCTCGTTCAGCACCAGCGGATAACCCGCATCGTGCAGCGACTTGTGGACGGCATTGTTGAAAGCCGTGGTCTTATCCTTGGCTTCGGCGCCGGCCTGTATGGCATCGAACGATGCAACCGTCTCGCTGCCGACCGTCACGGTCGCCGGCGTGCCGGGCGCCGCTGTGCTGACCACGTCATACGGTACCGAGTTGCGGGCGAGGAAGCCCGTGGCGATATCGCAGGAGGTGGTGAACTTGGCGGTGCCGACCGGGTTGAACTGGAAAGTGCAATCGCCGGGAGCGGCGGTCACTGTTGCGCGGACATCCTGCTGGGCCTGGGCGAGGGCCGGGTTGGCGGCCCAGGTCAGTGCCTTGAACAGCGGGAAGTAGGTGACGATGGCGAGCGCCAGGCCGGCCATGATGATCGGCTTGCGGCCGATCTTGTCGGACAGCCAGCCGAAGAACACGAAGAAGCCGGTGCCGAGCGCAAGAGCGATGGCGATCATGATGTTGACCGAGACGCCGTCGACCTTGAGCACGTTCTGCAGGAAGAACAGCGCGTAGAACTGTCCGGAATACCAGACCACGGCCTGGCCGGCGGTGAGGCCGAACAAAGCCAGCAAGGCAATGCGGGCATTTTTCCACTGGCCGAAGGCTTCCGACAGGGGAGCCTTGGAGCCCTTGCCCTCCTCCTTCATGCGCACGAAGGCGGGCGATTCGTTCAGCGAAAGGCGAATCCAGACCGAAATGGCGAGAAGGGCCGCGGACAGCAGGAACGGAACACGCCAGCCCCAGGCCGCAAAGGCTTCCTTGCCGAGCCAGGTCTGGATGATCAGGATGACGACGAGCGACAGGAACAGTCCCAGTGTCGCGGTCGTCTGGATCCACGATGTGTAGTAGCCGCGGCGGTTGTCGGGCGCGTGTTCGGCGACATAGGTGGCGGCGCCGCCATATTCACCGCCCAGCGCCAGGCCCTGCAGCATGCGCAGGATGATCAGGATGATCGGAGCGAGGATGCCGATGGTCGCGGAACCTGGCAGCAGGCCGACCAGGAAGGTCGACAGGCCCATGATCAGGATCGTTACCAGGAAGGTGTATTTACGGCCGACGAGATCGCCGAGGCGACCGAACACCAGCGCGCCGAACGGACGCACGAGGAAGCCGGCGGCAAAGGCCAGCAGTGCGAAGATGTTGCGGGTGGCTTCGGGATACTGGCTGAAGAAGGCCGTGCCGATGAAGGCTGCGAGCGAACCGTAGAGATAAAAATCGTACCATTCGAAGACGGTACCGAGCGAGGAGGCGAAGATGACCTTCTTTTCCTCGCGCGTCATTGAACGGCTGCGCGAGCCGCTTGTGGCCGAAATTGCCATGTGCTGTGTCTCCTCCCGAGAACGTGCCGGCAGACACGCGGAAATCCCCTCCCGGAAATCCACCGACTTTGACGACTCAGGAATCGTAACCCCGCAGTGTGGGGCGCGCCAATCGCTGCTTTGGGCTTATGACCTTAGTCGTAATCGCGGACGTTGAAACTGGTCGATCGGCTGGCCTGCGGGAGACGGCGTCGCCTCCCGCCTGGCCGTTTCAGGCCGCTTTGTCTTCGCTTTGCTCGAGATAGCCGCGGTCGCGCAGCCAACGCGCGATGATGAGCTCCACCATGGAGGAAACCGAGCGGTGGTCTTCTTTTGCCGCCTTGATCAGCGCTTCCTTGAGGTCGCGTTCGATGCGGAAGCCGAGAGGGTGCGTCTTGGTCATGTCATATCCTTGAAAAGTGCCTGGGCGCGCCTTCGCCTCCAACCGGTGGTTGGGCGCGGGGTATCGCCGCGATCAAGCGGCGGGGCTTTTCAGGAAAGAGCCGGCGGACCTCGTGGCGCAGCATCCCAAAGGTTCTGGCGCTCGGTCGGCCCAATCGTCTGATCGGTCCGGCTCGGCGCTGAAAGGCGATTGTGGTAAAGGCCCTTGGTCAGCGCAGTTGCGGAACCGTCCGTGTCGATTTCGACGAAGATAACGGTTTTCTTGTCCTCGTCGGGAACGCCTTGGTCGGGCAGTCCAGCGGAATTCGCCGGAAGGATAGGGTGGTCGGCGGATGTCGAATGGCCGGCAGATTTGATGCCGGCTCCTCCAAACCCCGCGACCGCGCGCAGGGGCACGAGGGACAATGCCAGCACGCAGACAAACAGCAGCAAGGTGCGCAGTTGTGCTTTGCCCCTATCCGTTCGCTGCTGTTTGCGTTTCTGCATGATGCGGGCCGAGTGTCCGTGTTCGCTCAGGATCGATCCTAGCAAGCCGGGCGGGCGCATACAATGTATGAGGAGTCACGTTTTTGCGCAAAGCGCGGTAATCATGATCCTGGGCCACAATCCTCCACCAGACATGATGGAAAAGCTCAGCCGAGGCGCATGAGGGCTAGAAGAGGCCGAGCTTGATGTCCGGTTCCGCCGCCACGGAAATGGACTGCACTTTGCGGCTGCGGACACGATCCCGACCGAGGCCGGTCTCATCGAGCAGGCCTTTGCGCTTGGCGTCGAAATAATAGCCGCGCTGGTAGAGCTTGTCGGCCAGCCTGTGGTCTCCGTCAGCGACCATGAAGGCGCCGCGCAGATATTTGACGGAGTATTTGAGGTTGGTCTCGGCATCGAGCAGGCCGTTGGCCGGGCCGTCATAACCCATGCCGCGTGCCGTCGCGTGTTTGATCTGCATCAGGCCCCAATGGCCCTTATTGTAAGCCTCGGCGCGGAAATTGCTCTCGCGCTTGACCACGCTGCGCACGAGATCGACCGGCACTTCATAGATGGAAGCGTATTTGACGATCAAGGTTTCAAGCCCGCCGCCGGATTTCGCCGGCGCTGCAGGCATCGGAATCGCTGCGGGCTTGTCCATTTTGGCAAAAGCCACGACCTGGGCCGCGGGCTGCTCTTCCGCAGGCGCTTTTTTGGCAGCCGCTGACGACTTTGCGGCTGCTGCGGTCAATGTCGGCGCAGGTGGGAAGGCGGTGGTGTCTTCGCTCTTGGCAACGGTCTCGGTTTTGGGAGCCTGTTCCGGCTCCGCTGCTTTCACCGGCGCCGCTGTAACGGCCTGGGGGACTGACGCGGAGGCAGTTTGGGTCGTCGCGGGAGGTGCATTTTCGGACGCAGCGTCAGCAACCGCCGGCTCTTTTGCCGCTGCTTCGGCTGTTTCAGCCTGTGCCGTCGGCAATTCAGCAGTCTGGAATGCAACGGTCTTGGTCGTTTTCACCGCCGCGTAGGAAACGGGCACTACTGCCACGGTGTCGGGAAGGGCAAGATCGGTTTCGGCTGTGGCCGTATTCTGCGCGGCGGGAGCAAGGCTCGTCGAAAGCTCGTTGCTCGTGGTGCTGCAGCCGGAGAGTTGGGCGCCTGCGGAAATCGTCACGGCAGCCAAAAAGCAGTTGTTGCGCCTCATCCCAGCCCTTGAAAACTGTTTCTCATTAACCAGCAAAGCCACGTTCATTACCGATCGTTAACTTCTGCCCGCTCGAAACCCATGTACACCAGCAGAGATAGTTGAGCAATCCGGGGGCGGATGAACAAGTATTTCACTGCGATAACAGCCTGTTTCCGCTCGTTAAATTTGGCCTGCCCCAAATGTGGGGAAAGCCTTGTTCCATATTTGTTCTCGGTCCGAAACGGTGGTATAGTTCGGCGATGGAGGTTGCCGTGAACGCTTCGCCTAAACCAATCCGCGGATATCAGTTGTTCGAAACCGCCTTGGGCTGGATGGGTGTGGCGTGGAGCGAAAAGGGCGTAAGCCGGTTTCAATTGCCCGACCGCGACAAGGCTCGGACTGCCGGCCAGCTTACATCTCGCCTATCCAATGGACAGCTCTCTATAGCTGAAGCTGATGTGCCCGATTGGATCGACCGGCTGATTCAGCGCGTAAAGCTTTACGCTCAGGGCGATCCCGTCGAGTTTGCATCCATTCCGGTCGATCTCGACGGTGTCGATGCGTTCAGGCTAGCCGTCTATGCGCAGACCCGGGAGCTCTCCTATGGTCAGACCCTGAGCTACGGAGAATTGGCTGCGCGGGCAGGGCATAAAGGGCTTGCACGCGAGGTGGGTCAGGCGATGGGCTCCAACCCAGTGCCGCTGATCATTCCATGCCATCGCGTGCTGGCTACCGGAAATCGTATCGGCGGCTTTTCCGCGCCGGGTGGCTCGGCGAGCAAGCAGCGCATGCTCTCGCTCGAAGGCGTCCGGACCGGGCCGCCGCCGCCTGCGCAAGCGTCGTTTGGCTTTTGAGGACGTAATCGCTCAGCGCCGTGGAAAGACAAAGAAGTCGTCGCTGCGGATTTTCATCTTGCAATTGTAGACGGGGCAGGAGGGGCGGTCGGCACTTGGAACGAAGGCGCGCGTCGCCTCCATACCAGGTGCGCAATATTGGTCAGCAAGGACATATCGGTCGTAGCGTTGCACGCCCGATTGCGGCGATTTCCAGCGCAGGATGACAGCGCCTTCATTGACGACGGCGGATTGAATCTGTCGGCACTGCATGGAGGTTGACGTATAGCGCGAGATCGCCTGAGCATCCGCGGCGATGAGGCAAAGGCAGGCGGCCAGCAAGAATTTTTTCATGGGATCCTCCGGGAACCTAGACCCGTTGAGCATAACACCGTTGCGAGGTTTTTGTTGCCCCTTCGCGGTGACTTTTTCGGGCTGTTTTGCAAGACGAGCACCAAAGTCTCTTGTGTTGTGGCGTTATTTGCATTATATCCACGGCGTTGATATTTGGCCGATTGATCCGGGCCTGCGGTTTTCCCGTTTGCTGACGACTATCTCCAAAATTTCGATACCATCAGTTGGGTAAGGCCCTGGCTGGAGTCAGCGCTTAGATACAAAGGAAAACTATCATGGCAACCGGAACTGTTAAGTGGTTCAACGCCACCAAGGGATTTGGTTTCATTCAGCCTGACGCAGGCGGTGCAGATGTGTTCGTTCACATCTCCGCAGTCGAGCGCGCAGGCATGTCGAATCTGGTCGAAGGCCAGAAGATCAATTTCGAGATCGAGCAGGACCGCCGCACCGGCAAGTCCTCTGCTGGTTCTCTGAGCAAGGCAGCCTGATTTCGAGCGCGCGCCGGACGAAGGTCCCAGGCGCGCGGCGAGTCACGGATGTACTGGCAGCTGCGTGTTGAGCGCGCTGGAGCTTGAGGACTGAAGGACGATGCGGCGGATTGCCGTGGGCCTTTGTCTGAAACCTCTTTATCAGGCTACCAAGCCACGGAAGGCGGGATCTGTCCCGCCTTTTTTGTTGCCCGGAATCACTTCTACGGCGGAATCACTCCTGCGGAATGAGCAGGCGACAAGACTCTGGCTGCCTGAAGTTCGGCTGATGGTGCCGAACTACGAGGGCAACCAATCCATTGGCACATGGCCGGGATGGTGCTCCACGCGCTTCAGCCACGCCGCAACAGCCGGATAGGGCTGCAACTCGAAACCGCCTTCATCAGCCACATGCGTGTAAGCATAGAGTGCGATGTCGGCGACGCTGAATTCATCTCCCGCAAAGAAGTCGTTGGCTGTGAGATGCTTGTCCATCACGCCCAGCGCTTTGTTGCCGCGCTCCAGCGTGGCGGCGAGCCGGTCGGGCGTGGCGTCCTTGGCCCGGTTGGGAAAGGTCAGCAAAGCGCGGCGCACCGCGATATAGGGTTCGTGGCTGTACTGCTCGAAGAACATCCACTGATAAGCCAGCGCGCGCGCATATTTGTCCTGGGGCAGAAGCGGCGTGCCCTCTGCGAGAAACAGCAGCATGGCATTGGATTCAGCGATGAAGCGGCCGTCCTCAAGCTCAAGCAGCGGCACCATGGCATTGGGATTCTTGGCGGTGAATTCGGCCGATCGCGTCGAGCCGTCACGCGAATTGACTTCCACATTGTGGAAGGGGATGCCCAGCTTGGCCATCGCCAGGCGCGGCTTGTAGCAGTTGCCGCTGTCGATCATCCCATAAAGCGTCATCATCGCCGGTCGCTCCTTTTCTGCGCCAGCTTTATCGCGCGCAGGCGGACAGCGATCCAACGATTTGTTTTGCATCGATCCATCAGCGAAAGTGATCTACTCTCCGTCGGATGGTTCTGGGCGGTCCCTTTTCGCGCCTTCCACAGGTCCGGGTTCTGCGTCCTCTGGGGCTGTTTTCGGTTTTGACGGATTTGCGTCCGCGGTTCGTTGCTTGGCTCTCTCGGTGTCGAAGACATCCGGCACGATCTGCGGGCGGGCGAGTGCAAAGCCCTGCATCATCGAAACGCCGGCCTTCTCTGTCAGTTCGATCTGCCAGCCCTGCTCGATGCCCTCGAAGACGGTCCGGATGCCCTTAGCCTCAAAATTGGTGACCAGTGTGGTCAACAGGCCGTAGCCCGCGGACGAATCCATCAGCCGGTTGATCCAGCGGCCGTCGAACTTGATGATGTCGGGCCGCAACTCACGGATGCGGTTCATGTCGGATTCGTCCGAGCCGTAATCGTCGACCGCGATGCGGAAGCCCCTCTTGCGCAGGGCCTCGACAAGCTGGCGCAGCGCTTCGCGGGAGCCCGACTTCTGTTCGGTGACCTCGCAGACCAGCCGCGCAGGCGCGATGCCGGCGATCTCAAGCACGGAGCGCATGTCATGCATGGCTTGTTCGACGACGATCTGGTTGGTGAACAGCGCCGGGTTGAAATTGACGAAGATGTCGGCCTCGACCGGCAGGAAGGCGGCTGCGTTGACGAGATGCAGGTTGCGCGTCAGCGTCTCGATGTCGAGACGGTCGCGAGGCGCGATGCGCTGCAGGAATTCGTAAGGCGACAGCGCCTCTTCGCCATGGAAGGGCCGCATCAGCCCCTCGAAGGCGATCACCGCGAGGCGGTCGTCCTTGAAGGCAAAAATCGGCTGGAAGGCGCTGTGCAGAACGTATTCGCCCCACACGCCAACTGAGGACCCGTCATCCTGCCGGATGATATGGGCGAGCGCGGTATTGCGCGACACGGTCCGTTCCACTCCGGGGCTGAATGCGATGCTGAGCATATCATGACACAGAGAGTTTTATTCAGCGTTAACATCGGACGATGCCGATGGCGCCAATCGATACATTCTATTGCGCCGGCAAGCCCGAAAACCAGCCTGAACGGCTTGCGATTCGGCCCTATAAGCGGCTATGGAGGCGCGCGCGTTTTTTAAGCCGCGCCACCCCAACCTGGAGACCCGATCATGGCGTTCCTTGCCGATGCACTTTCCCGCGTTAAGCCTTCTGCGACCATCGCGGTCACCCAGAAAGCCCGCGAGCTGAAAAATGCCGGCCGCGACGTCATCGGCCTGGGCGCGGGCGAGCCCGATTTCGACACGCCCGACAACATCAAGAACGCTGCCATCGACGCGATCCGCCGCGGCGAGACCAAGTATCCGCCGGTCTCGGGCATCGCGCCGCTGCGCGAGGCGATCGCCAAGAAGTTCAAGCGCGAGAACAATCTCGACTACAAGCCCGAGCAGACCATCGTTGCCACCGGCGGCAAGCAGATCCTGTTCAACGCCTTCATGGCGACGCTGAACCCCGGCGACGAGGTCATCATCCCGCGCCCATACTGGGTCAGCTATCCCGAGATGGTGGCGATCTGCGGCGGCACCTCGGTGTTTGCCGAGACCTCCATCGCCAACGGCTTCAAGCTGACGGCCGAAGCGCTCGAAAGGGCGATCACGCCGAAGACCAAGTGGCTGTTGATGAACTCGCCGTCCAACCCTTCGGGCGCGGCCTATACCGAGGCCGAGCTGCGCGCGCTCGCCGACGTGCTGCTCAAGCATCCGCATGTCTGGACGCTGACCGACGACATGTATGAGCACCTGACCTATGGCGACTTCGTCTTCAAGACCATCGCCGAGGTCGAGCCCGCGCTGTACGACCGCACGCTGACCATGAACGGCGTCTCGAAAGCCTATGCCATGACCGGCTGGCGCATCGGCTATGCCGCCGGTCCCGTCCAGCTGATCAAGGCGATGGACATGATCCAGGGCCAGCAGACCTCCGGCGCCTGCACCATCGCGCAGTGGGCTTCGGTGGAGGCTTTGAACGGGCCGCAGGATTTCATTCAGCAGAACAAGGCGATCTTCCAGGCGCGCCGCGACCTCGTCGTCTCGATGCTCAACCAGGCGCGCGGCATTTCCTGCCCGTCGCCGGAAGGCGCGTTTTATGTCTATCCGTCCTGCGAGGGGTTGATCGGCAAGACAACGCAAGGCGGCACGGTGATTGCCGACGACGCTGTTTTCACCTCCGAGCTTCTGGAGGCCGAGGGCGTCGCGGTGGTGCAGGGCACGGCCTTCGGCCTCGGCCCCAACTTCCGCATCTCCTATGCCACCTCGGAAAAGCTGCTTGAGGAAGCCTGCACCCGCATCCAGCGGTTTACCGCTTCGCTGGTGTGATGTTTTTAGCCGTTTCGGCCTTGCTGAGCCCCGGAGCAATCCGGGGCTTGTTGCATTTTGGGTGCATCCTTCGAGGCTCGCCGTGTGAGGATTTGGCTTTGATTCGCAGCGTCGTGCAGGCTCGCACCTCGGGATGAGGGATGTCGGCGTGGTCAGGGGAGCCAAGTTGTGAGCCGCTGAGCCTCTTGCTCCGCACCCGCCTGCTTTGTCCATTGCTTGCGAAACGCTGCTGACAAAATGATCCGCATGCGCAAAATCGGCCAACAGTTTTGGCGCGCGCAAGCGTGGCTGCGGGGCAGCGTACAAAGTTGTTCTGTCGCAAGGCCGGCCGGTCATGAGCTGTCGGGGTGCTCCAAAGTCCACAGCGCCAGCCCGTGCACATCGTCGAGGGTCTTGTCGACCTCGCGGGCATGGCGTGAGCCGGGCGGTCGAAGGCCCGGCGGCGGTCCGCCGCGCAGCGGCGACAGGCGATGAAAAGCGCCGCGCCGCCGACGCTGCCGCCAGCGCACGAAGCGCCGGGCCTGGCGCGGCAGGTCGTCGAGCGCGCGGCCAAGGGCTGCCAGCCTGAGCCGCAGGCGATTGGCATTGAGCGGATCGTCAGGCAGCGGCGTCGGGCGGGCCGGGATAGGCGAGGGCGCCCCGAAACTAGAATCGATTCCGAAGCTGCGAATGCGCGGCACGACAGTCGGCCGCGACGGCTTGCGCCGGGGCAGGCGCAAGGGGTCGAGCAGCGGCAGCGCCATGGATTGAGGTGCGGGGCGCGGCGGCATGGCCGATTTTGGCAAAAGGATGCCGGTGCCGCCGGGTGTGCGGAGGAAGGCGGAATGTTGCTGCGGTTTGCCTGAGGGCGGGCGCTGCTGCGGCACACTCATGCCGCGCGCGGCGAGGATGATCAGCCGTCTTGCGGCCGCTTCGGCGGGACGCAGCAGCCGAAGTATGGCGCGATGCAGATGGCGCGGCAGGGTCTTTTGGCCAACATCTGTGCCGGTGGAACCCAGGCTTTCGACCGCTACAACAGTCATACCGGCCATGGCGACGAGCAAGACGAGCAGGCGCTTGAGTGCTGCCTGATGCTTGTCGATCGCCCCTGCCCAATCCATCGCCGCCTCCTTTCCTGTCTCAAGGCGGTTGGAGTGTAAGGCGGGTGCGGAGAGTGTGGATAAACTTATGCGATTGAGCGCCAGGCCTTCTCCCCTTGCGGGAGAAGGTGTCGCCCTCGGACTTGCGCAGCAAGGACGAGATCAGGCGACGGATGAGGGGTGATGGGCGGAGCGGGAGGCTGCGTATCGCGTGCGCCAGGCGTTCGATTTCATCAAGCTCTTTCGCCGCCCCGTTTCTTCCAACACCCCTCATCCGACCTCGCTGTCGCTGCGCTCGGCTCGGCCACCTTCTCCCGCAGGGGGAGAAGGGGGCGTCGGCGCTCATCCGTCCCTCTTCGGCCACTTGCCCTACGCCGGGGCTCCGGGCGTTCATCGCTTCAATCGACAAATCGTTGTCGATTGATCGACTTCGTCGACCGCTCTTCACCCCGCAGGGGGAAAAGGAGAGGTGCGGTTTCAGCCTCTTTCCTTATGAAAAAGCGGCGATAAAATCCCATTATGCCGCATCAGCCTGTTCCGCCTGAAAAGCGCCAGTTTGCCAAGGCGCTGCGGCGCGACATGACCGAAGCCGAGGAGAGGTTGTGGCAGGAATTGCGCGGGCGGCGGCTGAACGGCATTAAAGTGCGGCGGCAGGTTCCGGTCGGGCGATACGTCGCCGATTTTCTTTGCACCGACGCGATGCTGATTATTGAGATCGACGGCTCCCAGCACGCGATGTCCGATCACGACCGCCGGCGTTCCGCAGACCTGCAAGCCCAAGGGTTTCGCGTTCTGCGGTTCTGGAACGACGAGGTGCTGCGGGAGATGAACTCGGTCTGCGATACCATCCTCGCATTCGTACGAGACAGGAATTTACAGCCTTGGCGGTAACGCGCCGGCATCGCCGACGTCCCCTTCTCCCCTTGCGGGAGAAGGGGCCCCGAAGGGGCGGATGAGGGGTGCTGGAAGAAACGAGGCTATTGGGAGGAAGGGGCAGCTCGGTTGGCGCGCGCATAGGCAGCCTCTCACTCCGTCCAGCACCCCTCATCCGACCTCGCTGTCGCTGCGCTCGGCTCGGCCACCTTCTCCCGCAGGGGGAGAAGGGACGTCGGCGCTGAAGGTGCGCTGCGGCAGGGCGGTAAAGTCGGTCAAGTGTAATGGCGAAAGCACGGACTCCGCAATCCTCCCCGTTCATTCAGTTAACGTCCTGTGTTCCCGCGAGGACGGGAGCGGATTATGCGGCAGGTTCTGGAGCGGTGAGCAAAATGGCGTGACACGTTTTGAGAGGCGCAAGGATCAACCGTTAGCATGGATAGGGCTGAATTTTATCCACGCATCGACCAGACCATCAATAATGCAGGAGCTGTCTCGCAAATTTAGTCGCTTAGTGGGTAACGATTTATCCCCCAAACCCCGAAAGTACTGCTTGAGCAATACTACAACTAATATAGTGTTACGTGGGCTGGTGAAGAATTAGGGGCAAAACGTGACGTTTCTCGGTCATTCTTTGAAATTGATGAAGTGGGTTGGTTTCCAGCCTGCGATGATGTTGGTCATATTGTGTATGATGGCCAGTAACGCGACCGCTGACGACAACATCATCAAGATGGCGGTTGCCGGCCCTATGACCGGCTCCATGGCCCCAATGGGAGAGCAGATGCGACGCGGGGCGGCACTAGGGGTCGAACACCTCAACGCAAAAGGAGGCATCAACGGCCGCAAAATCGAACTTGAGGTCGTGAACGACCGTGGCGATCCCAAACAAGCCGAGGTTGTGGCGCGTAGACTAACTAAAAAGGGAACGCAGTTCGTTATTGGCCACTATAATTCAGGCCCGTCTATCTACGCCTCCGAAATATACGCGAAAGGAGGTGTGTTGATGGTTAGCCCTGCTTCTACAAATCCGTCTTTTACGGAACGAGACCCCCGCTTTATCGAAGCTCCATTTCTAGCCAGAAATCTTTGGAATACTCATCGCACCTCCGGAAGAGATGATGTTCAAGGGACCATTCTAGGTAAATACATCGCGGAAAAATTTAACGGCAAGGCCGTGGCTTTTCTATACGACGGCACGGGTTATGGGACCGGTTTCGTCGAAAAAGCAGAATCGGCGTTAAAGGCGTCAAATGCAGACGATGGCTTCGCGGCTATCGTCAAACCCGGACAAACCAATTTTTCAAGCATCATCAATCGGATGAAGAAAAACGGCATTGAAGTCGTTTTCTTTGGTGGGCTTGGCGAGGATATGGGTCGATTGGTGCAGCAATCCCATAAGGCAGGTTTCAAGCCGCAGTTTGTGGCCGGCGACGGCATCTACACCTACGATTTCACGGAACTTGCAGGGTCGGCGGCAGAGGGAACCCTGATGGCATTCTCTAAAGATGACCGATTAGGTTCCAGTGCCTGGTCCGTAGTCAAGACATTGCGGGACCAGGGCTTTGAACCGGAGGCATACACCTTGAAGGCTTATGCCGCCGTACAGGTGATAGCCAAAGGGATTGAACTCGCAGGAACCTCCGAACCTAAAGCAGTCGCCGGAAAAATTAGGTCGGGAATACCGATTCGTACCGTCTTAGGTATGTTGACGTTTGACGGTCTAGGAGATCGGATCGAACCCGATGTGACGCTCTATGTTTGGCGAAAGGACGCTCGCGGCAACATCGGGCCCGTACCAGTCGAGTAGTAACGCTTTAGTGGCGGTTTCTTTTTCCCGATCCGTTGGCGACCTCACTTCGAAGCATAGACCGTGCAGCGGCCGGCGGTTTTGACCTTGTATTTGGTGAAGACCGAGTTGCAGTCGGCGAGGGCGCGTTCCTCGGCGGCTTTCTGCGTCGGGGCGTTGTAGAAGCTGCCGCAGAAGAAGGCTTCGGCGTCGTAGTTGATATGCGTCTGCGCATAGGCGGAGTGGCCGGAAGCCGCGACATATTGCTTGTAGGCCTGCTGACAGGGGCCTTTTGTCTGGCCGAATTGCGCGGGATAGCGCCGGTCGCCGACCTTGCCGGCAAGCGATTCCGCCGATGCCGCGAGAGGCACGGCGGCAACGAGTATTCCCGCCAGCATCGAGACGAATGCCGGCCGCAACGATTTCAAAATCATTCCCAAATCCCCCAATGGATGAAGGAAATCTAGCCGCCCTCAAGACGACCGAAAAGGGGGTGTTCGGGAAAGTCGCGGGTTTATTTGCGCGGGGAGGGCGGTTGAAGCACTATTCCCCGGGGGCCAACCGTGGTTGTTTGGAATGGTAAACAACGGAAAACCGGTTGCTGCACCCCCTCACCCCGCCTCCGCTTCGCTCGGCGACCCTCTCCCCCGGGGGAGAGGAGCGCGGCCAGCGCCCCGCCAAGCTTGTCTTCCGGCGGACGGGCGCGGTGTTGTTTGACGTGATAAGCAACGGGTTGCAGGGTTGTTGGCCCCCTCACCCCGCCTCCGCTTCGCTCGGCGACCGACCGGGGCCGAGCAGCGTGTCTCGACCCGTCCTGCGGACCCCCGAGGGGAGAGGAGGGCGACCAGCGCCCCGCCGGACTTGCCTTCGAAGGATGGTCGATGGGCGCGTTCTACGGCACCCCCCTCTGCCCTGCCGGACCCGGCCCTGCGCTTGCGCTCCGGGCGTTCGTCCGCTATGCGGACCACTCCTCACCCCCACAAGGGGGAGGTAGGGCGTCGCACTAGACAAAGTACTCCTGCAGAGGGCGGACTTCGAGGCTGCCGGCGCGGAGCGCGGTGATGGCTTCGGCGACGGCGGCGGCGCCCGACAGCGTGGTGTAGTAGGGCACGCGCTGCATCAGCGTGGCGCGGCGCAGCGATTTTGAGTCCGACAGCGCCTTCTGGCCATCGGTGGTGTTGAAGACGATCTGCACCTGCCGGTTGCGGATGGCGTCCTCGATATGCGGGCGGCCTTCCAGCATCTTGTTGATCTTTTCGGCCTCGACGCCATTGTCGCGCAGGAAGCGCGCGGTGCCGCCGGTGGCGAGCACGCGGAACCCTTCGCCGGCAAGGCGGCGGACCGCCGGCAGGATGCCCGCCTTGTCCTCGTCGCGCACCGAGACGAACAAGGTGCCCGAACGCGGCAGGTCGACGCCGGCGCCGAGCTGGCTCTTGGCGAAGGCGAGCGCGTAGTTGGTGTCGAGCCCCATGACCTCGCCGGTGGACTTCATTTCCGGCCCGAGCAGGATGTCGACGCCGGGGAATTTCGCAAACGGGAACACCGCTTCCTTGACGGCGATGTGGCCGGGATTGCGCGGGTCGGGTTTCGGGCCGTAATGGGCGAAAGCCTCGTCCAGCGTCTCGCCGGCCATGATGCGGGCGGCGATCTTGGCGATGGGGCTGCCGATGGTCTTGGCGACGAAGGGCACGGTGCGCGAGGCGCGCGGGTTGACCTCGAGCACGTAGATCTGGCCGTCCTTGATAGCGTATTGCACGTTCATCAGCCCGCCGACTTTGAGTGCGCGCGCCATGGCCGCCGTCTGGCGCTCCAGCTCGTCGACAATCTCGTCGGACAGCGAGTGGACCGGCAGCGAGCAGGCCGAGTCGCCGGAATGGATGCCGGCTTCCTCGATATGCTCCATGATGCCCGAGACGAAGGTGGAATTACCCCCTTGGGCCGAATCGCACAGGCAATCGACGTCGACCTCGATGGCGCCCGACAGATAGGTGTCGAACAGCAGCGGGTTCTTGCCCAGAAGCGTGTTGATCTGGCCGGTCTTGTCGTTGGGGTATTTCTGCTTGATGTCTTCCGGCACCAGGCCGGGCACGGTGTCGAGCAGATAGGACTGCAGCATGCCTTCGTCGTGGATGATCTGCATGGCGCGGCCGCCCAGCACATAGGACGGGCGCACGACCAGCGGGAAGCCGAGCTCGGAGGCGACGGTGCGCGACTGCTCGACCGAATAGGCGATGCCGTTCTTGGGCTGCAGCAGGTCGAGCTTGCGGAGAAGCTTCTGGAAGCGGTCGCGGTCCTCGGCGAGGTCGATGGCGTCGGGCGAGGTGCCGAGAATGGGGATGCCGGCTTTTTCGAGCGCGTCGGCGAGCTTGAGCGGGGTCTGGCCGCCGAACTGGACGATGACGCCGACGAGTTCGCCGTCGGCCTGCTCGACGCGGAGGATTTCCATCACGTCCTCGGACGTCAGCGGCTCGAAATAGAGCCGGTCGGAGGTGTCGTAGTCGGTCGACACGGTCTCGGGGTTGCAGTTGATCATGATGGCTTCGTAGCCGGCGTCGCGCAGGGCAAAGGCGGCATGGCAGCAGCAATAGTCGAACTCGATGCCCTGGCCGATGCGGTTGGGGCCGCCGCCGAGGATGACCACCTTTTTGCGGGCCGAAACCTGCGCCTCGGAGCGGGTCTCGCCGGCAAAGGGCGTCTCGTAGGACGAGTACATATAGGCGGTGGGGGAGGCGAATTCGGCCGCACAGGTGTCGATGCGCTTGTAGACGGGGTGGACGTCGAGCCTGTCGCGCAGCTTGGCGACGTCGGTGGCCTCGGCCGAGGTCAGCGAGGCGAGGCGGGCGTCGGAGAAGCCCATCGCCTTCAGCATGCGTAGGTTTTCGGCATCGCGCGGCAGGCCGTGCTCGCGCACCCGCGCCTCGGTGGCGATGATGCCGGCGATCTGTTCGAGGAACCACGGGTCGATCTTGCACATGTCGTGCACGTCTTCCAGCGAGGTGCCCATGCGGATGGCCTGGGCGACCATGCGCAGCCGATCGGGCGTCGGGGTGCCCAGGGCTGCGCGGATGGCGTTGCGGTCGTCACCGGTGCCAATACCGGGGATCTCGATCTCGTCCAGGCCGGTCAGGCCTGTCTCCAGCCCGCGCAGCGCCTTCTGCAGCGATTCGGGGAAGGTGCGGCCGATCGCCATGACCTCGCCGACCGACTTCATGGCTGTCGTCAGCGTGGTCGAGGCGCCAGGGAATTTCTCGAAGGCGAAACGCGGGATCTTGGTGACGACATAGTCGATGGACGGCTCGAAGGAGGCCGGCGTCGCGCCGCCGGTGATGTCGTTTTCCAGCTCGTCCAGCGTGTAGCCGACGGCGAGCTTGGCCGCGACCTTGGCGATGGGGAAGCCGGTGGCCTTGGAGGCGAGGGCGGAGGAGCGCGAGACGCGCGGGTTCATCTCGATGACGACGAGGCGGCCGTCGGCGGGGTTGACGGCGAACTGCACGTTGGAGCCGCCGGTCTCGACACCAATCTCGCGGAGAACCGCGATCGAGGCGTTGCGCATCATCTGGTATTCCTTGTCGGTCAAGGTCAGAGCGGGCGCGACGGTGATCGAGTCGCCGGTGTGCACGCCCATCGGGTCGATGTTCTCGATGGAGCAGATGATAATGCAGTTGTCGGCTTTGTCGCGCACCACCTCCATCTCGTATTCCTTCCAGCCGAGCACCGATTCCTCGATGAGGACTTCGGTGGTGGGGGAGGCATCGAGGCCCGAGCCGATGATGTCGAAGAATTCGGTGCGGTTGTAGGCGATGCCGCCGCCGGTGCCGCCCATGGTGAAGGAGGGGCGGATGATGGCGGGCAGGCCGACATGGTCGAGCGCCTGCGCGGCGATGCCCATGGCGTGGTTGATGTAGCGCTGCTTGCGGTCGCCTTCGCCGAGGTTCCACTCGGTCTCCAACGCATCGAGCGCTGCGTCGAGTTCGGCGGGGTTTTCGGCCTTGAGCGCGGCGCGGCGCGTCTCGTGCTTCTTGCGGTCCTCGTCCTTGGCGGCGGACGCATTGGCGAGCATCGATTTCGGCGTCTCAAGCCCGATCTTGGCCATGGCCTCGCGGAACAGCGAGCGGTCCTCGGCCTTGTCGATGGCGTCAGCGTCGGCGCCGATCATCTCGACATTGTAGCGCTCGAGCACGCCCATGCGGCGCAGCGACAGTGCGGTGTTGAGCGCGGTCTGACCGCCCATGGTGGGCAGAAGCGCGTCGGGCCGTTCCTTGGCGATGATCTTGGCGACGACTTCGGGGGTGATCGGCTCGATATAAGTCGCGTCGGCCAATTCCGGGTCGGTCATGATGGTGGCGGGATTGGAGTTGACCAGGATGACCCGGTAGCCCTCTTCCTTCAGCGCCTTGCAGGCCTGGGTGCCGGAATAGTCGAACTCGCAGGCCTGGCCGATGACGATGGGACCGGCTCCGATGATCAGGATGGACTTGATGTCGGTGCGTCTTGGCATTGTTGCGGTCCGTTCTTGCGTGTTCTGCGCCAAATCCCGGCGCGGGAATGCCGGCCGGTGGCGCAGGGAAGTCTCAGAGTTGGGCTAAGGGCGCCTTATAGGCAAATGCGCGCTGAGGTGTAACCCCGAAAATCGCGATTTTTCGCCGCGTCAAGGGGTTGTCCGCATGGAATTTAAGCCAGAACACCCGTCGCGGGGATCGGCAGCGGGTCATGAGCGCGCGCGGCATCGCTGGTGGCCAAAAGAATGCTGTCGAGCAGGCCGGGAAAGCGGGCATCGAGATCGGCCGAACGCAAGGAAATGAGGCGGCTGGTGCCGGCGATTTCGGTGCGGGTGATGCCGGCCTCGCGCAGCTTGGCAAGGTGATAGCTGATGTTGGTCTTGGAGCCAAGATCGGTAAAGCCGCCGCAGGCTATCGGCATGTCGGCACTGTGCGCCAGCATGCGCACGATGGCGAGCCGGGTCGGGTCGCCAAGGGCGGCGAGCACATGAGGCAGGCTGATCTGGTCGGCGGCGATATGCGGCAGGCTCATGGGTGAAGCGTTTCCGGCGCAGGATTCGTTGGCTGTCTCAAAGGAGATTGACATGGGATGCGATGAAGTTCAATAGTTCAATGAATTTTGAACAAAGGAACCTGCGATGGATCCGCGTATCATCTGGCTCGGCGTCGGCTCGTTTGCGATGAGCACGGTCGGCTTCGTCTTTTCCAGCCTGCTTCCGGCCATTGCCGGCGAGACGCATGTGTCGGTGCCAAGTGCGGGCTATCTGATCATGGCGTTTTCGCTCGCTTATGCGGTCGGGGCGCCGGTGCTGTCGGCGGTGATGGGCGAGGCGGACAGGCGCCGCGTGCTCGCGCTGACCATTTTGGCCTTCGTCTGCGGCAACATCGTCGCGGCCACGAGCGGCTCGTTCGGCGGGCTGTTGGCCGCGCAGATTCTGATGGGCGGCACGGCCGGGCTCTATGCCGCCACCGCGCAGGCAACCGCAATCGCCTTGGCGGGCCCGGAGCACAGGGCGCGGGCGATTGCCGTGGTGCTGGGCGGCACGACCTTCGCGGTCGCGCTGGGCGCGCCGGCCGGATCGCTGATCGCCAATCTGTGGGGATGGCGCGGCACCTTCGTGGCAATCGCACTGCTGGGAGTGGCCTGCGCATCGATCCTCTGGGTCCGGTTGCCGCGTGACATGCACGGCATGCACCTGCCGCTGTCGCAACGCTTCGCAGCGATTACGATGCCGGGCATCGCGCCGTCGCTGGTCGTCACACTGCTGTATCTCGCCGGCGGCTTCGTCATGGTGTCGTATCTGGCGCCGCTGGCGATGGATGGGGCAGGGATGAGCGCCATGGCGCTGCCGGCATTGCTGCTCGCTTTCGGCGCCGGTGCCGTGCTGGGCAATCTCGCCAGCGGCTATCTCTCCGACAGGTTCGGGGCGACGATGGTGGTGACGCTGGCGCTGCTGTTATCCTCGGCGATCTGCGTGGTCATGGCGTCGGTGATCACCTTCCTGCCGCATGCGCTTGCCGGCCCGATCCTCATTGGGCTGATGGTTCCATGGGGCATCATCGGCTGGTCGTTTCCGCCCGCGCAAGCGAGCCGCATCGTTGGCCGCTCGCCCGCTATCGCGCATCTGACGCTGTCGCTGAACGCCTCGGCGATGTATTTCGGCATTGCGCTGGGGACGGTGGTCGGCGGCAGAATCCTGGAATTCTCCAATGCCGCGAGCCTGGGATTTTTCGCTGCCGGTTTCCCTCTGGTGGCGCTGGCCGTGCTTTTGGCGACGCGGAAGTCGATGCAGCCGGTCGCAGCCCCAAGGCTTGCCGTGTAGAGCGAGTGTTAAACGTGCCGCAATGGCCGGCTCGTCGCATCCATCCGGGCGAAGCTCACACATGATCCCGGTAGCCGAACTCAGCGACTTGTCGTAACATTTCGACATGTTCAACGGACTTTCCGCATTTCCGCTCACCCCGGCCGACGACTCCGGACGTGTCGACACCAAGGCGCTTCAGCGGTTTCTGGAGCGCCTGGTCGCAGCCCAGGTCGACTCCATCGGCCTGCTCGGCAGCACGGGAGCCTATGTCTATCTGTCGCGGCAGGAACGGCGTCGCGCTGTCGAGGCCGCCGCCGAATGCGTGGCCGGCCGGGTGCCGGTGATCGTCGGTGTCGGCACGCTTCGCACCGACGATGCGCAGGCTTTGGCAGCCGATGCGAAGGCTTCAGGCGCCGACGGTCTGCTGCTTGCACCGGTGTCCTACACGCCCTTGACCGAGGAGGAGGTCTACCGGCATTTCATCGCGGTGGCTGGCGTCAGCGACCTGCCGCTCTGCATCTACAACAACCCTGGAACGACCAAATTCGCGTTCAGCCACGATCTCATCGTCCGGCTGGCTGACGTGCCGAACATCAAGGCCGTGAAGATGCCGCTGCCCGGCAATGGCGATGCCGGCGCGGAGCTCGACGCCTTGCGCTCAAGAGTGCCGTCCGACTTTGCCATCGGCTATAGCGGGGACTGGGGCGCCTGCGACGCGTTGCTTGCGGGTTGCGACGCCTGGTACAGCGTCGTCGCCGGCCTTCTTCCGATGCCCGCAATGCGCCTGACCCGCGCCGCCCAGGCGGGTGACAAAGCCGAAGCGCAGCGGTTGAACGAGGCGTTTTCAGAGCTTTGGAGCCTGTTCAAAGAATTGAGCAGCCTGCGCGTGATGTATGCCTTATCCGATCATCTCGGCCTCAGCTCAGCGCTTCCGCCAAAACCGCTGCTGCCGATCAGCAAGGGAGACCGGATTCGCGTCGAACACGCACTGGAACGGCTGGGGTCGTTGGAGTAGCAGAGGTCCTGATTTTGAAAGTAAAAAACCCGGCTCGGAAGCCGGGTTTGCAATGTTCAGTCCACATCGTCGCACCTTACTGCAGCAGATCCTTGACGATGCCGCTGGCCTTGGCGAAGTCCATCTGGCCGGCATATTTGTCCTTGAGGACATTCATGCAGCGGCCCATGTCGCGCAGGCCTTCGGCACCGACATCCTGGACTACCTTCTTGCAAGCATGGTGCACGTCGTCCTCGCCGAGCTGGCGGGGCAGGAAGTCGGCAATGATGGCGATTTCCTCGCGCTCCTGGGCGGCAAGCTCGAGCCGCGCGCCTTCCTCGAAGGCACGCGCGGATTCCTGGCGCTGCTTGACCATCTTGGTCAGGATCTGCAGGATTTCGTCGTCGCTGACGGGATCCTTGCTATTGCCGCGATGGGCGATGTCGCGATCCTGAATGGCGGCCTGGATCAGGCGCAGCGTGGAGACGCGGCGCTTGTCCTGGGATTTGAGCGCCGTCTTGAGCGCTTCGGCGATCTTCTCGCGCATGGTCCTGTTCCTTTTGGCGCCGGGCGAAGTGTTGCTTCGCACATGCGAACTTGTATCCCGGCGTGACGCCGGAAGCTATAGTTTGAACGGCGGCACGCCGCCTTTTCGGGTTGAACTTTTCGGCCCTACGTGCCGCAGGACGATTGACCCGCCCGCTGCCTTCGCCTATTGCTCGGCACCTGCATAGACATGTGCGATATCAGCGGGCAGCCGGCGAAAGCGCGGCGTTCCGTGCTTTTCACTGCGCCATATGGCCCGTCGGTCGCTTCCTTTCAAGCCCACCGGTCCGCGCGCGGCAGACACTGGAGTGAAAGAGATGACCGGCAGCACTGCACCCTGGAGCGTGGACAAAGCCACGGCCCTTCTCGTCCTCGCGGATGGAACGGTGATCGAGGGCCGCGGGCTGGGCGCCACCGGCAGCGCGGTCGCCGAAGTGTGCTTCAACACGGCGCTGACCGGCTATCAGGAAATCCTCACCGATCCCTCCTATGCCGGGCAGATCGTGACTTTCACCTTCCCGCATATCGGCAATATCGGCACCAATGATGAGGACATCGAAGACCTCAACCCAGCGGCGCGCGCGGGTGCAGTCGGCGCGGTGTTCAAGGCCGATGTCACCAATCCGTCGAACTACCGCTCCGCCGCCGACCTAGACCACTGGCTGAAGCGGCGCGGCATCGTCGCCCTTGCCGGCATCGACACGCGCGCTTTGACCGCGCTGATCCGCGAGAAGGGGTCGCCCAATGCGGTGATCGCGCATGCGCCGGACGGCGTGTTCGACGTCGAGCACCTCAAGCAGCGCGCCAAGGCGTGGGGCGGCCTTTTGGGCCTCGACCTCGCCAAGGACGTCACCTCCGGCCAATCCTCGGTGTGGACCGAGACGCCGTGGGTGTGGGACGAAGGCTATGGCGAGCAGGACGCACCGTCCATGCATGTCGTGGCGATCGACTATGGCGTGAAGCGCAACATCTTGCGCCTTCTGGCCGGCCTCGGCGCGAAGGTGACGGTGGTGCCGGCGACGACGCGGTCGGAAGACATTCTGGCGATGAGCCCGGACGGCATCTTCCTGTCCAACGGTCCCGGCGACCCGGCCGCGACCGGCGAATATGCCGTGCCGGTCATCCAGGAGTTGCTGGAGACAGACCTGCCGGTGTTCGGCATCTGCCTCGGCCACCAGATGCTGGCGCTGGCCTTGGGCGGCAAGACCGAGAAGATGCATCAGGGGCATCATGGCGCGAACCATCCGGTGAAGGACCACACCACCGGCAAGGTGGAGATCGTGTCGATGAACCACGGTTTCGCAGTTGATGCGGATTCTTTGCCCGAGGGTGTCGAGGAAACCCATGTGTCGCTGTTCGACGGTTCGAACTGCGGCATCGCGCTGACAGGGCGGCCGGTATTTTCGGTGCAGCACCATCCCGAGGCCTCGCCCGGCCCGCAGGATTCGCACTATCTGTTCCGCCGCTTCGTCAATCTCATCCGAGAGCAGAAGGGCGCGCCGGCCCTGGCGGAACGCTAACGCTTCGCCTGCGTCTGCGTAACGACGACGCCGGCGAGGATGAGGATGACGCCGAGGCCGGTGGCCCAGAGTGCTGTCGGTGCGGCGAGGAACAGGTCGAGCACCACGCCCGAGACCATCTGGCCGCCGATGACCAGGATGGCGGTGTTGACCGCGCCGATGCGCGCGATGACCCAACTGCCGGCGGCGACGAAGACCACGCCGATGGGGCCGCCGACATAGGCGTGCCAAGGCGCATCTTCCGCACCCGGCGGAATGAGCCCGCCGACGACGAGGCCCAGAACGGTCAGCGCCGCGAAGCCTATGGCATGATTCCAGAAGGACGAGATCAGCGGCGAGGTGGAGACCGCGAGCCGGCCGTTGAGCTGACGGCTGAGGCCGACGAGCAGGCCGGCCAGAACGGCGACGAGGATCGGTATCGTCATGATTCAAAGCCCCTGAACAGGATGATCAAAGCGCTGCCCGCCAAGATGAGCGCGAGGGCTATGAGATCGCGCAGCGTGGGGCGGCGTTTGGGCAGGCCGAACAGGCCCCAGAGATCGGCGCCGAGGCTGAAGACGACCTGGCCGGCGAGACCGAGCGCCAGCGTACCCGCTAGCGCCAGCGGCGAATTGACCGCGAGCGAGGTCAGCATGACGGTGGCTGCGCCCGACAGGCCGCCGAGATAGGCCCAGACCGGTGCGGGCGGACGCTCTACGGTGCTCTTGGCGCGGCGGCGGTAGAGAAGGGCGAGGAACAGGATAGCGGCGACCGTGCCGGTGCCGTGGGCACCCCAGGACGAGAACAGCGCATTGCCGTGGCGGCCGAGCTCGCCGTTGAAATGCACCATCAGCGTCAGCAGGCCGCCGGTGCCGAAAGCGGCCATGAAATGGATCAGCCGGGGACGCGGGGTCGAGGTGGCCATGCATAACTCCGGAGGTAAGTGCCTCGATGCATTGTTACAGCATCGCGCCGGCAATCGGAGTCGGCGCGATGCCGAAAGATGCCCTTCCGGCCCCACCTGCGACGGGGGAGAACACAGGGTCGTTTCCGGAACGCCGCTCCGGCTTGGGCAAGGCCACCGGGATCAGCGGCCGATCCGGGCGGCAAGCGCGGGCCAGTCGCGCATCAGGGCGTCGCGTGTCCTCAGACCGGCGCTGACGGACTGGCGTTTCTCGTCCTGGGTGAGGCGGGCAAAGACCAGCGTGGCATCGCCTTTCTCAGCCCAGCCGACATACCAGCCCCAGCCGGCGGCGCGGTTGAAGCTGCCGTCGGTATGCCGCGGATAGGCCGAGCCGGTCTTGCCCGAAACCCGCCAGCCGCCGGCGCTGGCGGTTTCGACAACGGCTCTCGTCTTGTCGAGCACGCCGGGCCGGATCGGCAGCTTGCCGGTCACGAGCTTCCGCAGGAAGGCTGTCTGCTCGAGAGGCGAAATCTTCAGCGACGAGCTGATCCAGGCGCGTTCCAGGCCGTTGTCCTTGCCGGGATCGCCGGAGAAGTCTGAGTTGCCGTAGCCGAAGCGCTTGGCATAGTCTTCGAGACGGGCCCGACCCAGGATCTCGGCGATGCGCTGCGAGTACCAGACGACGGAATATTGCATCCAGCGGGCGGGGTCGGTGGGCTGGCGCCAGGCGTCGCCGCCCCAATCGGCATAGCCTTTCTTGAAGGGCAGAACCGGCGCATGCGCATCGGTGAGGACGCCGGCTTCGTACCCGATGACGGCAAGCGCGAGCTTGAAGGTGGATGCGGGTGTGACGCGGCTTTCGCAGTCGCCGTCCTGCAGCAGGACCTTGCCGCTGCGGGCGTCGGCGACGACGGTGCAGACGTCGCGGGCTTGCGCTGCGGATGCCGCGACCAGCAGAGCCAAGGCGGCCAACAGGATCGATTTTTTCATGATTGTCCTCGCGTGTCGCTTCGCGATGCCGGATATCGCAGAACGCGGCTGCGGGGAAGAGCGAGCGTGCCCGGCAGGCTTTGCCAAGCAACAAGAGGAGTTGGAACGGCGTGTTACTCAAGGCTCAAAGCAGATGTGTGCGGTTCTCGCGCATTTGGACGCAGGACCGATTGTCCTATCGGAACTGAACAAGAAACACTTACGTTGATGGCATGGATGACACTGCATGACAGGCGCCGCCTCGAAGGAAACGCCAATGGACCACTCCGCCTATACGCCGACGACGAACCCGATGCTGACGGGCATTCGCGGCCGTTGCCCGCGCTGCCAGGAAGGGCACCTGTTCGACGGCGTTTTGAAGCTAGCGCCGCGCTGCGATGTCTGCGGGCTCGATTATTCCTTTGCCGATCCGGCGGACGGCCCGGCGTTCTTTTCGATGACGATCGTCGCGGTGCCGGCGCTGCTGTTTGCGCTGTGGCTGCAGCTCAGCTACGAGCCGCCGCTGTGGGTGCATGTCGTGACGACGCTGCCGCTTACCCTGCTGGGGTCGATGCTGCTGCTCAGGCCGCTCAAGGGCTGGCTGGTGTGCTCGCAGTTCTTCCATAAGGCCGAGGAAGGATCGATCGATCGCGACTGGCACAGCCGCGCCGCCCGACCGGGCGGCACGGACGAGTGATTTACCGGAATCTCACCGGTCAAATCTGCCCGTTGAAGGTGTCGCAGTCCGACAGCTTGCCGCTTTCGAAGCCGCGCGCGAACCAGCGCTGGCGCTGTTCGGACGTGCCGTGGTTAAAGCTTTCCGGCACGACATAGCCCTGGGTGCGCTTCTGCAGCGTGTCGTCGCCGATCTGCCGGGCGGCGTTCAGCGCCTCGTCGACATCGCCCTGTTCGAGCAGGCCCTTCTGGTCGGTGAAATGCCCCCAGACGCCGGCAAAGCAATCGGCCTGGAGCTCGACCCTCACCGACATCTGATTTGTTTCCGTCTCCGACATCTGCTGGCGCATCTGGTTGAACTTGGGCAGCACGCCGATCAGGTTCTGGACGTGGTGGCCGACTTCATGCGCAATGACATAGGCCTGGGCGAAATCGCCCGCGGCACCGAAGCGCCGCTCCAGTTCCGTGAAGAAGGAGGTGTCGAGATAGACCTTCTGGTCGTTGGGGCAATAGAACGGGCCAGCCGCAGACGAGGCATAGCCGCAAGCCGACGATATCTGCCCGGAAAAGAGGACCAGGCTCGGTTCCTTATAGGTCTGTCCTTCCGCCTGAAAGACGCCGTTCCAGACGTCTTCGGTTTCGGCCAGAACGGTGGAGACGAACTGCTTCATCTCGTCATTGGCAGGCGAAGCGCCTTGCGTGACCTGCCCGCCGCCGCCGGGAACGCCGCCGCCGTCACTGGACATTTCCGACAGCGGATCGATGCCGCAGGACCGCAGGGCGAAATAGATGATGACGAGGATGATGATGCCGCCAATGCCGAGGCCGCCGCCACCGCCGCGCCCGACAGGGATGCGGAATCCTCCGCCGCCCGGCATGCCGCCGCCGCCCCCCTGACCGCGTGCATCCTGAACATTGCCGCTCTGACGACGCCCTTTCCAAAGCATGGAATTCCCTCTCGCATTGTGATGGCCGCATGCGGCCCATGCAACAACCGAGAAGTAGCCGAACAGGTTCCTTGAGTCACATGATTTCCATGGCCTGGCGGCGCTCACGCCAAGGAAGATGTAAGCGGTTCGTTAACCATAAACCGCTAAAAAGCCGAGAGATTCCATCGGGACAGTTCCAATGTCGTGTTTTCGCCTCTCAAGGCTGGCGGCGTTCGCCGGCTGCATGGCTCTTGCGGCCTGCGCCACACCGGTCAAGAAGGCGGAGACGCTGGAGGCGAGCAAGCTTGCTTTTGCCAGTTTGCCGGTGGAGCAGCGGGTGGCGGGCGCGGAAAGCTTCCTGGCGCCAGGGCCGCGCAGTCCATTGGCGGGGCGCACGATCGTCGTGCATCAGATTTCGGATATCCAGTTGCAGCCGAAGGAAGTGGTGCTGACCTTCGACGACGGCCCGGTGCCCGGCAGGACCGAGCGCATTCTCGATGCTTTGGAGGCTAGGGGCGTGAAGGCGACGTTCCTGATGGTCGGCCAGATGGCGCAGGCGCATCCGGATATCGCCAAGAAAGTCGCCATTGCCGGCCACACCATCGGCACCCACACGCAGGACCATGCCAACCTCGCGCATCTCAGCCTGTCGCGCGCCATGGGTGAGATCGAAGAGGGCAAACACAGCGTGGCGGCAGCGCTGCAGCCGACTCGCTACAAGGCAGCACCTTTCTTCCGCTTTCCCTATCTGGCGGATTCATCCGCATTGAGAAACCGCCTTGCGGCGGAGGAGACAGTGGTGATCGATGTCGATATCGATTCCAAGGACTACTTCCAGTCGGCACCGGAGCAGATCCGGCGCCGTACGATGGAAGCCTTGGCGCATCGTGGATCGGGCATCATCCTGATGCACGACTTGCACGCGCGGACAGCAGGCATGCTGCCAGGTCTGCTGCAAGATCTGCAGGCACAAGGCTATAAGGTCGTGCATCTCGTGCCGGGCAACAGAAGCATCAGCGAAGGCGGTCTCGTCGCATCCATCCTGCCGGAACAGGACGTCGGTGCCGATGAGACGATGCTGGGTTATCCTATCGCGAAGACCTCAGTCTTCCTGCTTGGCGCCAGCGCTCTTTCCGTCGGAGCTTTTTGACCGCTCCTCGAAACGCTTCTCGCCCTTCTTGAGGTCGTGGCCGGTTTCGGCCTCGACCTTGCGCTCTTCCTTCAGCGTTTCCTGCTTGAGGCCCTCGGCGGCCTGCTTGCCCTTCGCGGTCGGGGCTTGTTCGACACCCATGGCTGTCTCCTCCGCCGGAATTATCTCCGGACGAGTGGAAACGGCGTGAGAGCCGAATTCGTTCCTGAGCTAAAGCATGCGGCGCTCTTCAGAGCCGCCTAGCATGCTCTATAGCTCTTTCTTTTCATGCATGTCTTTATCCCGAAACCGGTACCCCTTTCGGGAGACATGCATCAGCTCGCCGCTGCCTGCAGGCGCGAGCCGCGCAGCAGGCCCTGTTGCTCCAGCACCGGATAGGCGATGGAGGCGAGCAGCGAGTTGATCTGCTTGAGGTCGCGAATGGTATCGAGATGGATGGTGCTGGTTTCCATGCTCTTGACCGTGCCGTCGCGCAGCCGTTCGAAATGGCGCTGGCTCGACTGCTTTTCCATGTCGCGCAGCCGGTCCTTCTCAAGCACGATCTGGCGCGCGGTTTCGGGGTCGCGGGAAATCAGCACGTTGAAGGTAAGCCGCGCATTGGTCAGCACCGTGTCGTGGAAGGCGGTGATTTCGCGCCAGCCTTCATCGGTGAAAGTCAAGCCGCGCTCCATCTTCTTGCTGACATGGGCGAGCATGTTGCGCACGATGATGTCGCCGACCTGCTCAAGCTTGACGCAGGCGCCGAGCAGTTCCTGGCAGCGCAGCGCCTCGGTCTCGGAAAGCGACCGGGTGGTGAGCTTCGCCAGATAGAGCTTTATCGCGGCATGGCGCTTGTCGATCCGGTCGTCCAACAGCGACAGGGCGGCGATCTTCTGCTCGTCGGCCTTGTCGTAGAGGTCGATGATGCGGGTGAGCATGATTTCGACGGTCTCGCAGACATGCACGACCTCGCGGGTGGCGTTGGCCAGCGCCTGGCCGGGATGGTCGAGCGCCTTTTCGTCGAGCGCGCTGAGTTCGGTGACCGAAAAGGCGTCCGCAGGTTCCGGCGGCGTGCCGAATTCGACGATCTTCTGGGACAGGCGATAGACCAGTGTCGCCAGTGGCAGGCCGGCTATCAGGATGATGCAGTTGAACAGGATGTGCGCATTGACGATCTGGTCGGGGACCGTAGAGCCCAGCATGGCGACCGGGGGATCGAAGGCGAGGAACAGGACGAGCATTGCGAGCGACCCCGCGCCGCGCATCAGAAGGTTGCCGATGGGAACGACGCGCACTCCGGGATCGGCACGGCGCGTCAGGATCGGCGCGATGATCGAGCTGCCCAGATTGACGCCGAGCACCAGAACGATGCCAAGTTCCGGCGGAATGAAGCCGCGGCCTGCCAGAGTCGCCATCAGCAGGACCGCGGCGATGGAGGAGTGGAACAGCCAGGTGACAAGCGCTGCAAGCAGATAGGCGGTGACCGGATCGCCCGCGAAATAATCGACGATCATCGGCATCAACTGGCTGTCGCGCAGCGGCTCCGACGCTTGGCCGATCATTTCGAGAGACAGAAGGAGCAGGCCGATGCCGATGAGGATGCGGCCGAACTGACGCCAGTCGCGCCGTTCCGTCGCCATGAACATGACCGTGCCGGCGGTGAGGCACAGCGGAACCAGCAGAGAGAGGTCGAAGGTGAGCAGCTTGACGACGAGGGCCGAGCCGATTTCCGCGCCGCGCACGGCGAGCTGCCCGGCAATGCCGCTGACAATGCCGGCCCCGGCAAAGGAGGCGACGAGAAGGGTGACCGCGGTCGAGCTTTGGAAGGCGATGGCAAGGCCGGTGCCGGCAAGAATGGCCATGAACGGATTGCGCATGGTGGCGCGCAGCTTGTGGCGGAGCACGTCGCCATAGGCGCGCTCGACGCCTGTCTTCACCAGGCGCGTGGCAAACAGCATCAGCGCAATCGCGCCGGCCAGATGAAGCAGGACAACGGAACCGCTCATGAGCGCGTGCCAAGGCACAGGCTAGATTGCCTGAGCACCTTAAGCGCTGGAGATGGTGAGGCGGGATGCATGGTCGTCAATCCGCAGAAAAGTCCGATGTTCCGAGCGATATTACATTAGCCGGGTAACAGTGTCGCGCGGTTTGCACATGACCGCAAGCTCAGAAGCGACACTAATCGAGCTTCTTACGAAAGAAAAACGAAAACGATGAGAAAATTCCGAGGCTGAGCAGCACCGCCGCGTTCAGCGTCCTGTTTTATCGCTTTTGAGAGCTTGGTGCATGAACTGGCGGAGGACAGCGTTCATACGGGTCTGGTAGCCCTTGCCCGTCGACTTGAAGAACCGGACCACATCTTCATCCAACCGGATGGAAATCGACTGCTTGGGTTTGGGATAAACAATGTCCGCTTGCGACCAGTCGAAGCCAATCAAGTCCGCCCAATCGGCATCGTCGCGCATATGCGTCTCGATGTCGCTGTCGGTCATCGCATCGACGCGACGCCAATCCGTACGTGTCCCATCTGCCTGGGTACGCTTGAGAATTTCCTCAAGGGAACTTGAGACGATATTCGACTTGTTCATTTTTGCGTGCCGCTCTTGCGGAAATGATCCGGCATATCGGACCGCGCATCGTGAGAATCACGGCTATGATGCGGCCTGAAGACGGACATATCGCCAGAATTCGGATTTCTCCATTTCTATCGGATCGTGCTTCGAGGTGAGGCTGAGATAAAGCGATTGCGGCCTGATCGAAGTCGATACCGTGTTTTTCAATATTGACGGCTTCTTTGTCCGGGTTCCATTCGAAACTCTCGAAAGCCGGCCTCTCAATGCGCTGCACGACGCCTCCAATTCCGTTTGCAGCACGTCATGCGCTCGCCTGTATATACACTTGTCATTACACCATGCCAAGCTGTGGAAAGCGGGTATGGCTGAACTTGGCTGTCGTCGTGGAGCCTCTCCGGGTCTATATGAGGTTTGGAGACAAAGTTCACGATGCGCTTTCCGCCCGCCTTTCTCGACGAAATACGCGACCGCGTGCCGATCTCATCGGTCGTCGGCAGCCGCGTGTCCTGGGATCGCCGCAAGACCAATGCCCAGCGCGGCGACTGGTGGGCCTGCTGCCCGTTCCACGGCGAAAAATCGCCTAGCTTCCACTGCGAGGACAAGAAGGGACGCTACCACTGCTTCGGCTGCGGCGTTTCGGGCGACCATTTCAAATTCCTGACCGAACTCGACGGAATGAGCTTTCCCGAGGCGGTCGAGAAGGTTGCCGACATGGCGGGCGTGCCGATGCCGGCGCGCGACGTGCAGGCAGAACAGCGCGAGCGCGAGCGCGCCTCTCTGACCGACGTGATGGAGATGGCGACGGTCTTTTTCCAAGAGCAGCTGCAGTCGGCGGCGGGCGCCAAGGCGCGGTCCTATCTGCGCGAGCGCGGCCTGACCCCGGCCACGCAACAGGCGTTCCGGCTCGGCTATGCGCCCGAAAGCCGCAATGCGCTGAAGGAGCATCTGGCCTCCAAGGGTGTGGGCAAGGCGGAGATTGAAGCCTGCGGGCTGGTGCGCCACGGCGCCGATGTGCCGGTGTCCTACGACTATTTCCGCGACCGCATCATGTTTCCGATTCCGGATTCGCGCGGCCGGATCATCGCCTTCGGCGGTCGGGCGCTGGCCGCCGATGCGCTGGCCAAATACATGAATTCGCCCGACACCGAGCTCTTCCACAAGGGCAACGTGCTCTACAATTTCGCGCGCGCGCGAAAGGCGCTGGCACGCGGCGGTACGGTGATCGCGGTCGAAGGCTATATGGACGTGATCGCGCTGGCGCAGGCCGGCTTCGAGCATGCGGTGGCGCCGCTCGGCACGGCGCTGACGGAAAACCAGCTCGAGCTTTTGTGGCGCATGTCGGGCGAGCCGCTTTTGTGCTTCGACGGCGATGCGGCGGGTCTGAAGGCCGCGCATCGCGCCGCCGATCTGGCTCTGCCGGAGATAGCGCCCGGCCGCACGGTGCGCTTCGCCCTGCTGCCGGAAGGCAAGGACCCCGACGATCTGGTCAAGACGGAGGGGCCGGACGCCTTTCGCACCGTGCTTGCGGAGGCCAAGCCGCTCGCCGACCTGTTGTGGATGCGCGAGACGGCGGGCGGCGTGTTCGAGACGCCCGAACGGCGCGCGGAACTTGAAAAGACGCTGCGCGAACTGTGCAACCGCATCAAGGATGAGAGCGTGCGTTTCCACTACCAGCAGGAAATGCGCGACCGGGTGCAGAGTTTCTTCGGCGCGCAGCGCGCCCGCAACAACCCGCGCGGCAACCAGGGAAATGGCCGCGACCGCAACGGATTCGCTAACCGGGGACAGGGCGGCGGCGGGCAGTGGTCTCGTGGCGGAGCCCCCCAGCGCCTGACGATGAGCGAAAGCCTGGGCCGGTCGGCCATGGTGCGTCGCGTCGGCGAACAGATGTCGGTGCGCGAGGCGACCATCGTCGTCGCGCTGGTCAATCATCCCGCCTTGGTCGATGAAAATTTCGAGCATGTCGAATTTCTCGATCTCGCCAATGCCGATCTGCGCCGGCTTCACGCCGCCCTTCTGGATGCGCTGGCGCATGGCGAGCACAGCCGCGAGCAGGTGCTTGCCGCCATCGACCGCGCCGGGCTTTCCGAAATATGGGAGCGGGCGATGAGCCTGATGCGCAAGGCGCGCGAGTGGACCGCGCTGGAGGATGCCGCGATCGAGGATGCGCGCGACGCGTTTGCCCAATCGCTGCACTTGCACAGAAGCGCGCGGACCTTACATAAGGAGCTGAAACAGGCCGAGACGGCACTGGCGACCGATCCGACGGACGAAAACTATCGGCATCTGATCGAAATCCAGGCTCAATTCCGCGATGTGCAGGCAACCGAGGCGCTTATCGAAGGCTTCGGCGTTTCGTCCGGAAGGGCTGGACGCGCCTGAACGCGGGTAGGCTCTGCCGCAATTGATTCGCTTTTTTGAGGCGAATCGTGCGACAGGCGCTTGACCTTCGTTCAGAATAACGGAATCAGGACGATTCGAAACGTTAACCTCTGTGCAACGCCGGATCATATACGGCTTGCCCGAACAACGAGACGCTATCCTTCAAGACTGGACAGCGGAGAGATCCGCCCCAGCTATCAGGGTTAATCTCGAGCTAAATACGGTGCTGGAACCGCTTTCAAAGCTGGATCGGCACAGTGTCTTACGCGGTCGACGGACCGCCTGGAGAAAATAAAGCATGGCGAAAAACGAGAAGGAAGAGGGCGAGACCGAACGCGAGGCCACGACCGATGGACCGCTGCTCGACCTTTCCGACGACGCTGTCAAGAAGATGATCAAGCTCGCCAAGAAACGTGGCTATGTCACGATGGACGAGCTGAATGCCGTGCTGCCTTCCGAAGAGGTGACCTCCGAGCAGATCGAGGACACCATGTCGATGCTGTCCGACATGGGCATCAACGTCGTCGAGGACGATGAGCAGGCCGAGGAAGGCGAACAAGAAGGCGATGCCGAAGAGGAAGCCGGCGAACTCGCCGAGCGGACCGGCACGGCCGTTGTCGCCACGACCACGAAGAAAGAGCCGACCGACCGCACCGACGATCCCGTCCGCATGTATTTGCGCGAAATGGGCTCGGTCGAGCTGTTGTCGCGCGAGGGCGAAATCGCCATCGCCAAGCGCATCGAGGCCGGCCGCGAGACGATGATCGCGGGTCTCTGCGAGAGCCCGCTGACCTTCCAGGCCATCATCATCTGGCGCGACGAGCTCAACGAAGCCAAGATCCTGCTGCGCGAGATCATCGATCTCGAGGCCACCTATGCCGGCCCCGAGGGCAAGCAGGTGCCTGTCGTTGAGCGCGTCGAAGAGGATGCCAAGCCCAAGGTCGAAGACGCCAGGGGCGGCCGTCGTCGCGAGGACGAAGACGACATCACCAATGTCGGCGGCGATACGCGCACCGAGGACGACGACGAGGACGAAGACGAGAACAGCCTGTCGCTGGCGGCCATGGAAGCCGAGTTGCGGCCGCAGGTGATGGAGACGCTCGACGTCATCGCCGACACCTACAAGAAGCTGCGCAAGCTGCAGGACCAGCAGGTCGAAAACCGCCTGGCGTCGGCCGAGGCGCTGTCGGCCAGCCAGGACCGGCGGCTCAAGGAGCTGAAGGACCAGCTGATCACGGCGGTGAAGTCGCTGGCGCTCAACCAGAACCGCATCGAAGCGCTGGTCGAGCAGCTGTACGACATCAACAAGCGGCTGGTTCAGAACGAGGGCAAGCTGCTGCGCCTGGCCGAGAGCTACGGCGTGCGCCGCGAGGAGTTTCTGCGCGAGTATCACGGCTCCGAGCTGGACACGAGCTGGGCCGAAAAGATCGGCACGCTGACGACGCGCGGCTGGAAGGAGTTCACCAAGAACGAACGCCCCAACATTTTCGAGCTGCGGTCCGAGATCCAGAACCTGGCGACGGAGACCGCTATCTCGATCGCCGAATTCCGCAAGATCGTGAACCGGGTGCAAAAGGGCGAGCGCGAGGCAGCGATCGCCAAGAAGGAGATGGTGGAAGCCAACCTGCGCCTCGTCATCTCCATCGCCAAGAAGTACACCAATCGCGGCCTGCAATTCCTGGATCTGATCCAGGAAGGCAATATCGGCCTGATGAAGGCGGTCGATAAGTTCGAGTACCGTCGCGGCTACAAGTTCTCGACCTATGCGACCTGGTGGATCAGGCAGGCGATCACGCGTTCGATCGCCGACCAGGCCCGCACCATCCGCATTCCGGTGCATATGATCGAGACGATCAACAAGATCGTCCGCACGTCGCGCCAGATGCTGCACGAGATCGGCCGCGAGCCGACCCCGGAAGAGCTGGCCGAGAAACTCGCCATGCCGCTGGAAAAGGTGCGCAAGGTGCTGAAGATCGCCAAGGAGCCGATCTCGCTCGAAACGCCGGTGGGCGACGAGGAAGACAGCCACCTCGGCGATTTCATCGAGGACAAGGGTGCGATCCTGCCAATCGACGCGGCGATCCAGGCCAATCTGCGCGAGACGACGACGCGCGTGCTGGCCTCGCTCACGCCGCGTGAGGAACGCGTGCTGCGCATGCGCTTCGGCATCGGCATGAACACCGACCACACGCTGGAAGAAGTCGGCCAGCAGTTCTCGGTCACCCGCGAACGTATCCGCCAGATCGAGGCGAAGGCGCTGCGCAAGCTCAAGCATCCCAGCCGCTCGCGCAAGCTGCGCAGCTTCCTGGACAGCTGATCGGGCGCATTTCAGCGAATTCGAAGAGACAGAGGGCGGCTTTCGGGCCGCCCTTTCTTTTGGCTGCAAGACAGCGGCGAAGAATTGCTTACGCGGTTCTGTATCGTCGAAAACCACCCATCGCTTAACCGTAAGAGTTGAAGACGGAGCCTGCCTTGCTGATTTCGGTTGCGAAGTTTTCGCCCAGGAGTGATGTTTGGGCATTGTTGCAGGGGGTTACAATGCGGTTGATCTTGCTGGCGCTGGCTGCGCCCGTTGTTTTCGTTCTTTCCGGCTGCACGACGACGGCCGACGCCAACAAGCAGATGCGGTCCGACTATATCGGGCGGCAGAGCGACGCTTTTTTCGCGCGATACGGCCCGCCCTCATCGTCCTACAGGCTGAACGACGGCGGCACGGTCTATAGCTGGCGCGGCGGCCAGACGACGGTCACGGTCCCGGCCCAGTACAAGACAGTCGATAGGCCGGTCTACGATCCGTTCGGCAGCACCAGCACGCGGACATCCACCACCATCACCCGGCCGGACGACAACACCACCGTGACCGAAACCAGGACCAGCAGAAGCGACATTCGCACGGTGCAGGAGCAGGTGCTGGTGTCGCCGGCGCGGGAAAAGTCGCTGTTTTGCGAGGCGCGGATCACGGCGGACGAAAAAGGCGTCGTCACCGACATCGCAGTCAGCCGCGATACCGATGGCGAGGGGCTGAGCCTGTCGCGGTGTGCCGAGGTTTTCGGCGCCAAGGGCTGATCGCAGCCGGTTCGGCTTTCCTCCAGGGCGGCGCTGATTTATGGTCGCGTCGCTGTGGAGGCTTTTCGCGCCGTCTCGTCATGAGATGACAGACGGAGGGCCGCGTCCGAAGATTTGCGTGGAGACCTGATATGTCATTCTTGAAACGGCTTTTCGGCGGTGGCGGCGACAAGCCGGAAGCGGCGCCCAAGGCATCGGAAGCCATCGAATACAAGGGCTACACGATCAGCGCCACGCCCTATAAGGCCGACGGCCAGTTCCAGACCTGCGGTCTGGTCTCCAAGGAAATCGACGGCGTTTTGAAAGAGCACAAGTTCATCCGCGCCGACCGTTTCGCAGCCCTCGAAGACGCCGTGCAGGTGTCGTTCACCAAGGGGAAGCAGATGGTGGACGAGCAGGGCGACCGGATGTTCCAGGCCTGAGAGCCTGTTGGAAAACCCGTGAAAGCGGTCTGCAAATGGCACTTTCTGCGCTTCGGTGCTCACGTACCGACTGTACGCTGCGCTCCGGGTCTCGAAAGCACCATTTTCGCCACGCTTTGACGTGTTTTCAGACAGACTCTTAGTTATTCCGCGTCTTGAAGCAGGCCGTCGATGAGGGCGGCCAGCACGCGACGATAGTCTTTCGCAGAAGCGCCGGCCTGTATGGCGAGTGCTGCGCGGTCGAAGGCGGCTGCCAGCAGAGCCGTGCAGGCATCGACCGGCAGCTTCGGCATCGAACCTTCGCGCATGGCAGCCACCAGGCCTTCGCGCAGCGTGCGGTTGCCGTGGCGATTGTCGATTTCGTCCATCGCCGCACGTCCCAGTACCGCTGGGCCGTCGAGCAGCAGCAAACGCGTGCGGCCCGGATGCGCCATCGCTGCCAGATAGGCGTCCGAGCCGGCCAGCAGCGCGTCGCGCGTCGGCATTCCATCCGGTGCGGCGGTCTCGATTTCGGCGGCCACGGCCGACGCCTCGGCCTCGACGACTGCTTTGAACAGCGCCTGCTTGTCTTCGAAATGGTGATAGAGCGCGCCGCGCGTGACGCCGGCCTGCCTCACGATGTCAGGCGTACCGGTCTCGGCATAGGAGTTCTCGATAAACAGCTTGCGCGCCGCCGCGATCAGGTCGCCGCGGGTGGCGTCCGTGCGTTCGCGATTGGAACGGCGTTCCTTCATCTCTTGCATGCATGCAGCCTGTATGTTATTTAACATGCAGATTGTATGTTTTTTGATGGAGAAAGAAAAGCCATGAAGACGACCAGCTACTACCCGGTGCTGATGACTGGCGATGTGGCATGCACGATGCGCTTCTATGTCGAGCATTTCCGTTTCAAGCCGCTGTTCGAGAGCGACTGGTACGCGCATCTGCAGTCAATCGAGGATGAGAGCGTCAATCTCGGCATCGTCCAGTTCGATCACGAGACGGTTCCGGAGGAGGGCAGGGGCCGGGCGTCCGGCCTGCTCATCAATTTCGAGGTGGAAGATCCCGATGCGGTCTATGAGCGCATCGTCGAGGCGGGCCTGCCGATCCTGCGCAGCCTGCGCGATGAGCCGTTCGGCCAGCGGCATTTCATCACCCGCGACCCCAATGGCGTGCTGATCGACGTGATCAAGCCGATCCCGCCGAGCAGGGAATTCCTCGCGCAATATGCCAATAGTGCGGTCGGCAAATAGAGGCTTGGTTCCGATATGGCGACATTGAACGATTATTACCGTATCATTTCATCGTCTTGACGCGTCGGCTTGCTGGATTGATTCAGGCAGTTCGCGCATGACTTGCAGGCTGTCCCTTAAAGGCTCGGCCCGGTGTCGTCGCTTTTCTTGATCTTTCCTGTGACCTTATCGATGTAGGCGAGGATGAGCGCGGAGACCACGAACGCGAGATGCATCAAGGTCAGCCACATGAGCTGGTCGTTGGTGAACGTGCTGTGGTTCAGGAATATCTGGAGCAGATGGATCGAGGAGATGGCGACGATGGTGGACGCGACCTTGATCTTCAGCGAACCCACGTCGATGGTTCCCAGCCAGTGGACCTCGCCATCATTGTTGTCGAAGCGGCTGACGAAGTTTTCGTAGCCGGAGATGATGACCATCACCACCAGCGAGGCGACAAGGGCCGCGTCGATCAGGCCGAGAACCTTGAGGATCGTGTCGGTGTCATCCAGAACCATGGCGGTTATGGCGAACTCGTAGAGCTTCTTGATGAAGGACAGGGCGTAGATCGCCAGCGCCACGCCGAGACCCAGATAAAATACGACCAACAGCCAGCGTGAGGCGAGAATGATGGATTCGATGGCGAGTTCGAGACGCTTCAAGGCTAGGCTCCGGTTCGGTGTCGCGCCTATTTCGGGTGCCTGTCGCAATTTCGCAAGAGCCTAATTGCTGCAGCGCAACAAAATGCCCGACTGACGATGTCAGCCGGGCATTCGCCGTGATAGATCGAGTCAGGCTTTTTCCGATCAGTTGGCGCTGGCCATGGGCGCGACCAGGGCCGTGATGCGCCGGATGGCGACGCGGCGGTTTTCACGCTCGGGTGCTGTGGTGTTCACCTTCAGATATTGCTCGCCATAGCCCTGCGTCGACAGGTTCTCAGGTGGAATGGCAAAGACGTTGGTCAGAGCGTTGGCCACCGCTTCGGCGCGACGGTCCGACAAAGCGAGGTTGGCAACGTCGCTGCCCACCGCGTCCGTGTGGCCCTCGATCAGGAAGGTTTCGGCCGGGTTCTTCTCCAGAAGCCGTTCCATCGCCTGCGCTACGCCTTCGAGCTTGGTGATTTCGGCTTCCGGAATGGTGTCGGAGCCGAACTCGAAGGTGAGCGTGTCGAGATCGATACGGCGGGCAATGTCGCGAACACGTGCCGAACGCTTGACCTCGTCCACCGAATAGAGCCGCTCGACGCGTTCGACCGGGGGCTGCTCGAGGAAGGTGTAGTAGTCGTCCGAGGTGCGGCCCGGTTCCGACTCGAGAATGTACTGTTCGCGCGGAATGTTGAGCTGCAATGGCGGCAGGTCGTAGCCGGCATCGCGTCCGTCGTCGATACGGTCGTAATTGTCCTCGTCGACATAGCTCAATATATATTCCCGGCCGTCCGGCGTGATGCGCGAACGCTGTACGATGTCGCCGTAGCGATTGCGCACGGTGACGATCTGGTTGCCGTTCGCACGCACGATGGTCTCGCGAGTCCGGCCACGCGGCAGTTCCTCGTAATAGACGTCACGGGCGTCGCGGGTCATACGCGGACGATCGCTGCTCTCGACGCGGGTCTGACCGCCGAACTGGATGATCAGCCGGTCGCCAAGTTCGCGGACGATGTCGGCACCGTCGCGGCGCTCGCGGTCGCGCAGTTCGGGACGGCGGTCGATGCGGCGGCCCTGTTCTTCCTCGACAGGACGCACACGCTCGGGCCGGATCGCTTCCTGCGCGGCACGGTCGTCGGTGGGCGGCGGGCCCTGGTCGACGCGGGGACGATCGGGACGTTCCTGCCCATCAGGGCGCTGGCCGTCGGGGCGCTGTCCATCGGGACGTTGCCCATCGGGACGCTGACGGTCAGGACGCTGGCCGTCGCGGCCGGGACGTTCTTTCTGACTGTCCAGCAACGGCGCCTCGCCTTCCGGCCGGGGAGCCTCGCCTTGCGGCTGGTCCGGCAGGCCGGGGCGCTGGCCCTGCTCACCTGCGCCGGGCAGCGCGGGATGTTCGCCTTGCTCGCCCGAGCCGGGCAGTGCGGGGCGTTCCGACGGCGTGGGCTGCCCACCTTCCGCAGGACGCGGGCGAGCCGGCGTCGGAGCATCGGGCGGGGTCGGCGCCGCTTCTGGCGCAGGCTCGGCGGGACGCGGCCGGGGTGCCGGGGCTTCCGTGCCGGACGGCTGTTCCTGCTGCTGCTCGCGACGCCGGTTGTTGTTCGGCTCGGCAGGCTGTTCGGCCTGCGGGCGTGGTGCCGGCTGTTCCTGCGCAGGCTGAGCGGGACGGGGTTCCGGCTGCGTCTCCGCCGGCGCGCGCTGCGGCCGGGGTGCCGGCTCCTGCTGGGCTTCGGGCTCTTGGCGCTGTTCGCGGCGGGGCCGCTGCGGTGCTTCGTCAGGCTGGGCGCGAGGCCTCTGAGCTTCAGGCGCCTGCTCCTGTTGACGCTGCTCGCGGCGCGGACGTTCGGCAGGGGCTTCCTCGGCGGGCTGCTGGCGGCGCTGCTGACGCGGCGCTTCGGGTTCGGGTTGCTCGCGCTGGACGCGGGGGCGAGGTTCCGGCGCCTGCTCCTGCTGCGGTTGTTCACGGCGCTGGCGCTGTGGCGCTTCCTGCTGCTGTTCGCCGCCGCCCTGTTCGCGCCGCTGCTGGCGCGGTTTGCCTTCTTCGCCCTGCTGCTGCCGCTGCTGACGGCGCGAGTTCGGCGCGCATTCCTGGCCTTCCGGGCAATCCTGCACCAGAAGAATTCGGGCGCCGGACAGATCCTGCCCGCCTGACTGGCCCGTGCCAAACGAAAGGGGCGCAGCCGCCAGCGGCGCGGATGCCATCAGCAGGCCGAGCGCGGTCCCTGCCAGAATCCTGGGTTGGCGTTTCATGTTGGAAGTCTCCTTGTTGCGTCCCATCCGCGCCTCCAACAGACGGAGGCACCCTTTGGTTCCGCCATCAGCCTTTTGCCACGCGTAGCAGGCTTAAACCGGTCGGGAAGGTGGCGAGACCATGGCGCGGATGCGGCGCAAACCCGGTCCCTGCTTGACCCGGCCCGCATTCCGGCCCACATGCGCGGCATGACCGAACCGTTCTGGAAAACCAAGACGCTTGAGGAGATGGACGTCGCCGAGTGGGAATCGCTCTGCGACGGCTGCGGCAAGTGTTGCCTGTCCAAGCTCGAGGACGAGGACACCAGCGACATCTACTGGACCAGCGTCGGCTGCCGGCTGCTCGACACGGAAAGCTGCCGCTGCGCGGACTATCCGAACCGGCTCGCCCGCGTTCCCGATTGCGTCGGGCTGACGCCGGAGAAGGTGCGAACGCTTTCATGGTTACCTTCGACCTGCGGCTACCGGCTGGTCGCCGAGGGGCACGGCCTCTATTGGTGGCATCCGCTGCTGTCAGGCAGCCCGGAAACCGTCCACGAGGCCGGCATTTCGATACGCGGGCGCGTCACGGCGCTCGAAACCGAGCTTGCCGAACCCGAGGATTACTTCGAGCATATTCTCGACGAAGAGCCCTGAGGAGGCGGCCCTCCAGCGCGTTAATATCCCTGAACCGCCGATGAACATGCGGTTCCGAACCCGTTCAGCCTCCTGCCTCTAAGTTCGCCTCATCGCTTCGGCGAGGAACAACGGATTTTCAGGAGACGAACCATGTTCAACACCATCAGAATCGCTGCACTTTCCGCACTCGTCGGTCTCGGCGCTCTTGCCGGCGCACCCGCCGTTGCCCAGGCCGAAGGCATCTACCTCAATCTGGGCGGGCATGACGGCGCTCGCTTCGGCGTGCAATATCATGGCGGCGGTCCGCGCTGGCATCAGCCGCGCCAGGACCGGCACTGGCAGCAGCCGCGTCCCGACCGCCAGTGGCAGCGCGGCTGCACGCCCAACCGCGCCGTCGACAAGGCGCAGCGCATGGGCCTGCGCTGGGCGCGCGTGGTCGACGTGAACCGCAACACCATCAAGGTGGCGGGACGAAAGTTTCACCATCGCACGACGGTGACCTTCGCCAAGGCGCCGAACTGCCCGGTCGTGCGCTGGTAATCTTCACGGATCAATGCCCTAAAGGCGTGACCGAATATCCGCCGTTGTGAATAACAATGACAATCGCGATTCACGAGGTGCGAATCGCGATTGTTCTTTTGCGTTGCTCATAAAATTTTTGGGAACGACATTCCCAAAAAGCGATATGCGCCTGCAATTCGAGAAGATATTTCATCGCAGCTGATTTGAAAACTAAACAATACTTATTTTCTTGAATTTATACGCTTCATAAAAGATGATTGGCTTTGTCCGATTTGCTGGAGAAAGTCATGTTGTAGATAAACCAAGATTTTTCTTTCATTTTTTACTCATAAAGCCATGCTAGCGTCATCTCGGCCTGGGCTTTAAAAAGAATTTCAAACACCGAGAACCGCGGAGCGGCGGGGGAGCAAGCGAATGGACCTCAACACGGTTCGAGCGGTGAGGACGCCTGCGCGCCTCGACGAAATTCCGGATTGGCCGAGCGGCCATGCCTGGCTTGCCGGCGGCACCTGGCTGATGTCGGAGCCACAACTGGCCGTCGACACGCTGGTCGACCTGCACGGCCTGGGCTGGGAGGATATCGCCGTCAGCGGCGAGGGCGTCGAGATCGCCGCGACGTGTCCGATTTCCAAGGTCGCCCACTTCGTCGGCCCTGCCGAATGGCCCGCAGCCGCCTTGTTCAAGGCTTGCGCGCACTCGCTTTTGATGTCGTTCAAGGTTGCCGGCGTGGCGACCGTGGGAGGCAATATCTGCATGTCGCTGCCGGCCGGCGCGATGATCTCGCTGACGGTCGCGCTCGAGGCGACCTACACGCTGTGGCCGCGCGACGGTGCGCCGAGAACGGTGTATTCCGCCGATTTCGTCACCGCCAACCATGCCAACATCCTCGCGCCCGGCGAGTTGCTGCGCTCGATCCACATCCCGGCATCCGCGCTTGCCAAGCGTTTTGCCATCCGCCGCGCCTCACTGACGCATCTGGGCCGTTCGGCGGCTCTTCTGGTCGGCACCAGCGGCCCGGACCGGGACCTGCTCCTGACCATCACCGCCGCCACGCCGCGCCCGATCCAACTGCGTTTCGGCGCGCTGCCGAGCGCGGAAGAGGTGCGCGCAGCCATCGATGCCGCCATTCCGGCCGATGGCTATTTCGACGACGTCAACGGCACGCCTGCTTATAAGCGGCACGTCA
Source organism: Tianweitania sp. UT-5YL-CI-8 (assembly GCF_030010215.1). Taxonomy (GTDB): domain Bacteria; phylum Pseudomonadota; class Alphaproteobacteria; order Rhizobiales; family Rhizobiaceae; genus Oryzicola. The sequence continues at coordinate 35,221 of NZ_JASCRR010000006.1, read as the reverse complement.
CCTATCATTTCGCGGAAGAAATTCGCGCCGAACTCGCGGCGGTGGAGAGCAAAGCGTGAGCTACACGATCGATTCCAAGGCGGTTTCCCAGGAGCCGCGTCCGGGCCAGTGCCTGCGCACATTCATCCGCGACACCGGCGTGTTCGGCGTCAAGAAGGGCTGCGACCAGGGCGACTGCGGCGCCTGTACGGTCTGGCTCGACGGCGTGCCGGTTCATTCCTGCCTGATGCCGGCGCACCGCGCCAAGGACAAGCAGGTCACCACCGTTCAGGGCCTGGAGCATGACGGGCATCTGCACCCGGTGCAGCAGGCGTTCTGCGATGCGCAGGCGTTCCAGTGCGGTTTCTGCGCCGCCGGCATGATCATGACGGTGGCTGCTCTCGACGAGGAGCAGCGCGCCGACCTGCCGCGTAACCTCAAGGGCAATCTGTGCCGCTGCACGGGCTATCGCGCCATCGAAGACGCCGTTCACGGCATCCGCTCCATCGACGACGATGTCGCGGGCGCTGCCTGCGGCGCCAGCCTGCCCAACCCGTTCACGCAAGGCATCGTCACCGGCCATGCGCGCTACACCATGGATGTCGCGGTCGAAAACCTGCTTCACCTCAAGGTGCTGCGTTCGCCGCATGCCCATGCCCGTATCGTCAGCATCGACCAGAGCAAGGCGCGCGCCATTCCCGGCGTGGTCGAAGTGTTCACCTGGGAGGACGTGCCGCGCAAGCTCTTCAGCAGTGCGACGCATGAGGACCATCTGGTCGACCCGGACGACATGTTTGTGCTCGACAATGTCGCGCGTTTCGCCGGCCAGCGCATCGCCGCCGTCGTCGCCGAGACCGAAGCCGCCGCGGAGGCCGGCTGCCGCGCGCTGCAGGTCGAATATGAAATCCTTCCCGCGGTGTTCGATCCCTTCGAGGCGATGCAGGACGGCGCGCCGCTCCTCCACACCAAGGGCAACGAGGCTAAGGGCAACATCTTCGTCACGATCAAGGGCGAAGTCGGCAATGTCGAAAGCGGTTTCGCCGAAGCTGCCGTCGTGCACGAAAAGACCTACTCCACCTCGCGCGTCCAGCATGCGCATCTGGAGACGCACGGCTCCATCGCATGGCGCGGCGAAGACGGCCGTCTCCACGTCCGCACCTCCACCCAGGCGCCGTTCATCGCGCATCAGAAGCTCTGCTATCTGTTCGGTATCTTCCCGCATGATTTGCATGTCTTCACCGAGCGTGTCGGCGGCGGTTTCGGCGGCAAGCAGGAGATGGTGTCCGAAGATCTGTGCCTGATGGCGACGATGAAGCTTGGACGTCCGGTGAAGTGGGAGTTCACCCGCGAAGAGCAGTTCATCGGCGCGACCACGCGTCACCAGATGACGACCAAGGTGAAGCTCGGCGCGAAGGCCGACGGCACACTGACCGCGCTGGAAGTCCATGTCGTGTCCAACACCGGCGCCTATGGCGGTCACGGCAGCGAAACGCTGGCCGCGTCGCTGGGCAGCCCTCTGTCCGCCTACCGCTGCAAGAACAAGAAGGCGGACGGCCACGCCGTCTACACCAACATGATCCCCGGCGGCGGCTTCCGCGGCTACGGCGCCTCGCAATCCACCTTCGCCATCGAATGCGCGATGGACGATCTCGCCGAAAAGCTCGGCATGGACGCGTTCGCCATTCGGCGCAAGAACATGATCGGTCCGGACGATGTGATCGAATCGGTCTGGAGCGACCCGAGCGACGTGTCCTTCGGCAGCTACGGTCTGGACGAGTGTCTCGATCTGGTCGAGGCAGCGCTTGGCAACGGCGAAGGGCTTCCGGCGCCGGAGGGCAACTGGGCCGAGGGAACCGGCGTCGCGCTTTCCGTGCTGGAATCCGGTCCGCCCACCGAGCATCGCTCGGGCGGCGAAATGCGGCTTTTGCCGGACGGTTCCTACCATCTCGCGGTTGGCTCGACGGAGATGGGCAACGGCTCGATCAATTCGCATCGCCAGATCGCAGCCTCTATCCTCGGCACACGCGGCAACAATGTCGATATCATCAATGCCGACACCGACCTGACGCCTTACGATACCGGCACCTTCGCCAGCACCGGAACGGTGGTGGCGGGGCAGGCGGTCGCGCTGACGGCGAAAGCGCTGCACGACAACATCGTCAGCTATGCCGCCCGCATCACCGATACGCCGGTGGAAGACTGGTCGCTGGTGGACGACGCGGTGATGAACGGCAACCGCCGCATCGAACTGACCGAACTCTACAAGACCGGCACCGAGGCGGGCCACCGTTTCGACGCCAAGCGCAAGGCCTATCTGTCGCCGCGCACCATCGCCTTCAACGTCCAGGGCGTGCGGCTCGCGGTGCATCGGGTCACCGGCGAGGTTCGCGTGCTGCACAGCGTGCATGCCGCCGATATCGGCCGGCCGATCAACCCGATGCAATGCCGCGGACAGCTCGAAGGGGCTGTGGCGATGGGTTATGGCTGGGCCCTGACCGAGCACATGGTCTATGACGACCACGGCAAGATGCTCAATCCGGCGCTGCGCAACTATCATATCCCCGCCTTCGCCGACACGCCGCGCACCAAGATCATGTTTGCGGATACGCATGACACGATCGGGCCGCTCGGCGCCAAGGCACAGGGCGAATGCGCCATCAACGCGGTGGCGCCCGCCGTGTCCAACGCGCTGGCGAACGCGACGGGAGTGCGCTTCGCACATCTGCCGTTCTCGCCAGACCGCATCTATGACCAACTGTCCGTGACCGCGTGAGCGACGGCATGGCAGGCTCGGTCACCATCGTCACCCAGACGCGGGTTCTGGACGGTTTCGAATCCGACTTCGCCGCCTGGCAGGAGGCGACGAAGGCCGTGGTGGCCGGGTTTCCCGGCTTCATCGAGCAATCGATCACCTCGCCCAATCCGCCGACCCAGGTGGATTGGGTCATCCTGCAGCGCTTCACCACGTCGGAAGCCGCTCTCGCCTGGCTGAATTCCGCGCAGCGGCAGACGCGCCTGGCCGGCATCCACAACATGCTGGCCGGCCGCGACGACATTCATCTGGTCACCGACGGGGCGTCCGGCGTGCTGCCGTCGCCCGTCTCGGCTGTTATCTCGACCCGCGTCAAACCGGGCCAGGAAGCCGCCTACCGCGCTTGGGAACAGCGCATCTCCGCAGCACAGAGCAGTGCGCCCGGCTTTCAGGGCTATCGGATCGAGGCGCCGATCGCAGGCGTTCAGGAAGACTGGCTGTCGATCCTGCGCTTCGACACCGAAGCCAACCTCAATTCCTGGCTGGCATCGCCGCAACGCGCGGCCCTTCTGAAAGAGACTGACGCGTTCATCGAGGAATTCCACGCCCGCGTGGTTCACACCGGTTTCGACCAGTGGTTCGCATCGCCATCCGGCAAGGCGCCACCGACGTGGAAGCAGAACATGCTCGTCGTGCTGATGCTCTACCCGGTGGTGTTCCTGTTCGGCATGCTGGTGCAGACGCCGTTCTTGCTCGGCCAGGCCGGGCTGCCGTTTCCGGTGGCGCTGTTCATCGGCAATGTGGTGAGCGTGCTTCTGCTCAACTATCTCGTGCCATGGGTCAGCCGGCGCTTCGCCTGGTGGCTGCAGCCGGAAGACAGCTCGAAAACCACGCTCGGCATCGGCGTCATCGTGGCGCTCTATGTGGCGATGATCGTGGTGTTCACCCTGATCTGAATCGGAAGACGCGGCGACACAGGCCGCCGCTATTGCCGCGTTGCCAGCCAGAGCATGTGGCGGGCGCCGCCGCGCTTGCCGTTGGCGCGCACCGGCACCTCGTCGGCGCTGAAGCCGGCGTCGCGCAAACGACGCGTGAAGGCGCTGTCGGGCCCTGACGACCACACGGCCAAAACGCCTTTCAGGCGCAGGGCGGCCTTGGCGGCCTGCAGGCCGCTGCGGTCGTAGAGGCCGTCATTGGAAGCGCGCGTCAGCCCATCGGGGCCATTGTCGACATCCAGCAGAATGGCGTCATAAGCGCCCGTCTTGGACCGGATCAGCGCCCCGACATCGCCGACATGGATATCGACGCGCGGATCGTCCAGAGTGCCCTTGTGGATATCAGCCATCGGGCCGCGTGCCCAATCGACCACGGCGGGAACAAGTTCAGCGACGGTGACGCGGCTGTCGGGCGGCAGCGCGGCCAAGGCAGCGCGCAAGGTGAAGCCCATGCCGAGCCCGCCGATCAGCATGCTTGCCGCTTTGCGCCCGGCGATCCGCTGGCAGGAGAGGGTAGCCAGGGCCTCTTCCGAACCGCTGAGCCGGTTGTTCATCAATTCGTTCGCGCCCAGCATGATCGAGAATTCGCCGCCGCGCTGCTTCAGGCGCAACTCGCCGCCATCGCCGGGGATGGTGGCACGATCAAGCTGGATCCAGGGAAGCATTCGCGGGTCTCGTCGTTTGGCAGGAGCGCCTCCTACCACAGCCCGGCCTTTGTCGATACTGCGGCGACGCCGGACCGTCCTGAGACGGTCCGGCGTCGCACATGGCGTTGGCCGCTTCGATTATTTCAGTTCGAAGGTGACGTTGACCTGCACCTTATAGGCGTTCTCGCCGGCCTGAACGGGAACGGCGTCGGCGGCCTCGAACGAACGCGCCTTGGCCAGGATCGGGCCGGGCGGGGGAGCGAAGGACTGGTCGCTGATTTCGAGCACGCGGCCCAGGCTCACGCCGGCCGCTTCCGCCAGCGTCTTTGCCTTGGCAATCGCATCGGCGACCGCCAGCTTGCGCGCCTCGGTGATCGTGGCGGACGGATTGTCGTTGGCGAACGAAATGCCGCCGCCCTGATTGACGCCCAGCGACACCGATTTGTCGAGGATCTCGCCGGTCTTGGAGATATCGCGCACCCGCACCGACAGCGTGTTGGTGACCTGGTAGCCGATCAGTTCGGCATCCTGGGTGCCGTCCGGCTTGTTGGTGTAGTTGTAGCGCGGCTGAATCTGGACCCCGGCGGTCTGCAGGTCGCGATCCTCGATGCCGGAGGACTTCATCGCCGCAATCACCGCGGCCATGGCGTCGTTGTTGGCATCCAGCGCTTCGCGCGCCGTCTTGGCTTCCCGCATGACGCTGAGCGACAGCAGTGCGAGGTCCGGCGCGGCGGTGGCTTCGCCTTCACCCGTCACGACGATCCGAGGCTGTTGCGGAGGGAGCGGCGCCTGGGCATGGGCCAGCGAGGCGGGCAGGGCGATGGCGGCTGCAAGTGCAAGCGCCAGATGTTTCTTTTTCATGCAATTCTCCATGGTATGCGCGTTCCTTCGCCCCAATCGGGTATGAGCCGATTGTGGGATGATTGCGGCGCCATGAAATTGATCGTCGTTAGCCGCTTGTGCCAGAGCGAAAAAGAAACTATCCAGCGCTTGCGTGGGGCCTGTAGCTCAATGGTTAGAGCCGGCGGCTCATAACCGCTTGGTTGGGGGTTCGAGTCCCTCCGGGCCCACCATTTGCCATATCTAACGGCAGTTTGCTTTGCCCACGCCGCCCGTTTTCGCCGGCCGCTCAGGGTCTGCGGCTCGGGTATAATTTGTCGTTTGCTGCCGCATGCGCAGATGTCTTACTTGCGGTCGCGCCGCTTCGACTGGTGAGCACCGGGATCGGTTGCCAGGTCGGACAGAATCACCAGCAGAACCAGACCGATCACCGCTATGACCAAAACCGCAACAACCGTTAAAACAACCGCAATCCAGAACATAGGCACCCCCAACGCGCGCACTATAAACAGCGCAACGCTTCGATCAACCTGCCGCCAGTCTCCAGGAGGTTTTGGGAACTGCGCCGGCTTGGATCATGCGTTCCGAGGTCGCACTGGGGCTGGTTTCCCCTGCGTCAATTGTGATGGACATGACCGGCAGTTTGCGCGCATCATAGGGTTTAAGGGCGCTCATACACAGTCTGGTGCAGGTCGCGGCGATACCGCGGTTCCGCTGCTTCGATGGGGTCGGCATTTGCCGACTGTACGGCTGGACTTGAGCGCGTAAGGTAACCTTGGGGAAGGTGGGGACGTCTACGAGGGACGCCCGAAATGGCCGATGCGAGCAGACCATGCCATGGCCGGCACTCCAGCCGGTCGCGGTTCGACGCGCATGCTCAAGCCCACACTGCATCGGCGGTGCGGGGGCGTTGCCGTGAAGTAAGCGGCGGTTGCCATCCGGCTGCGACAGGCTGGAGGGGCTGACGTGGCATCCTTCATCGAAACGATCGTCGGCTTCCTGAAGGACAATCTGCAGGGCAATCCGGCGGCCGGCGATCCGCTGCCGCCTGGCAAGCTCGCGGATATTCCAGGCATCATCGACAAGCTGACGCAAATCCAGCTCGGGACCAGCAGCAACGGCCCGACCGATTGGCTGGAAACGATCAAGTCGGCAGTGCAGGATGTCGAACTGCGCGACACGATCATCGTCCGCGCCCTGCAGTTGCGCGCGCCTCGGGTGGCCGAAGCGCTTGTCATGGCGGGGCTGGTCGAGGTGCGCTTCACGGACGGAGCGGTGCCGCGCGCCTTTGCGTTCAGGATCGCCTGGAACAAGCTCGACGCCTATATGTCCGATCCCGGCCAGGCGGTGCTGAACACGCTGTTCTCGCGTGTGCAGGACATCGACGATCTGAAGGCAGCGCAGGTCCTGACGGCTAAGCTCCTGACCGCGCCGCGCGAACTGCTTTTGATGGAATATGCCGAGCAGGGATTTGCGGCTTTGCCGGATCCCGAACCTGCCGGAGCGGTGGATCTCATCGATCTCGTCAACACGCTCATCAACTCGCCGCTGGCCATCGCCTTGCCGTTCAGTCCGCCGCTGACCGGGCCACAGCTGGAGGCGTTGGTGCAGGCGGCGCGGGCCAATCCCGCCGCCGATCATCTTGCCTTGCTCGGACCGGACGTACTCGGCGCAAACAGGCTGGACGGTTTCGGCATCGAGCTGCAGCTGAACGACCCGCAGGCGTTCGCGGCGAAAAAACTGGATCTCGGCGGCGGCTGGAAGCTCAGCGCCTCGACAACTGCGACCGCGGGCAAGACGTTCAAGCTGGTGCTGCAGAACGGCCGGATCGATCTTGCCACAGCGCCGGGTGCTACCTACGACGTCAAGCTCAACCGCGTTCCCGCTGGCGGCAAGACGGTGGTCGGTCCCTCCGATGGGACGCGGATCGAAATCGGGCCGCTCGGGCTTGGCCTGCGCTTCGAGGCGGGCACGCAAGGGCCTAACCCTGTCGAGGACCGATATCTGTTTTCCATCCGGGCGTCGGCCGAGCAGATGTCGTTCGTGCTTGCGATGAAGGATCTGGGCGTCCTGGGCAAAATCCTGCCGCTGCCGGCAGAGATCAAGCTCAGCGGCGACATCGCCGTCAGCTATCGGCAGGGCAAGGGTTTCGAGGTCGATGCCGGTGCCGAAGCCCCGATCTCGCTGGAATTTCCGCTGCCGGTTGACCAGGGGATCAGTGCCGGCGGCGCCGGGATCAAGCTCGACCATGTCGTGGCGCGGCTGGAAGCACGGCCGGCTGCGGACGGGCTGGAAAGCCGGGTCATGCTGCGGCTCGGCGCGCGCGGCGAACTCGGTCCCGTCAGCTTTTCCGTCGAGGGCTTGGGCGGATGGTTCGGCACATGGGGCAATGACGCCTTCGGCTTCCTGCCGCCGACCGGCATTTCACTGTCGCTGAACGCAGGGCCGGTCACCGGGGGCGGCTTCCTCACCGCGCTGGACGGCAACCAGTTCGCCGGCGGGCTGGACCTCAAGGTCATGGGCATCGGCGTCGGGGCCTTCGCGCTGTTCGGCGAGGCGGAAGGCGCAGCCGCGTTCGTCGGCGTGCTCGGCATCCGCCTGCCAATGCCCGGCGTGCAGATCGGCTTCGGTTTCGCCATCACAGGCGTGGGCGGCGTGGTCGGCGTCAACCGGCGCGCCGATACCGACGTGCTGCGCGAGCAACTCGCCACCGGCACCAGCGCCACGATCCTGTTCTGCGACAACCCGTCTGGCAACGGGCTTGCCGTCATCGGACAATTGCCGCGGCTGTTCCCGGCCGAAAAGGGCGTGTTCCTGATCGGGCCGACCTTCCAGATTTCCTGGCTCGGACTGTTCAAGGTCGATGCCGGCCTGTTCATCGAACTGCCCGGACCGCGCCAGATTTTCGTTGCGGGGTCGGCGCGGCTGGTCATCGGCACGGAATCGGCTGCGCTCGTCTATCTTCGTGCGGACTTCGTCGGCGGGGTCGATCTGGTCAAAAGCCTGATCTATTTCGATGCGGTGCTGGTGAACTCCCAGGTTCTGCAGGTCTTCAAGGTTACCGGCGGCGTCGCCCTGCGCATCGCTTATGGCGACAACGGCTATTTCCTGTTCAGCATCGGCGGTTTTCATCCCTCATTCAATCCCGGCGGTCTCGAACTGCCCGCGCTGGCCCGCGCCGGTACCAGCGCATCGGTCTCCATCGCCTGGCTGAAACTGGAAAACTACTTCGCGCTGACCAGCAACACGTTCCAGATCGGCGCGGGCGTGGAGGCGGGCGTCAAGATCGGTCCGATAGCGGCGCATGGCTGGTTCCGCTTCAACGCGCTGGCGCAGTTCGAGCCATTCAAGTTCACCGCCGGCATCGATGCGGGCTTCGACGTCGAGGTCAAGGGCGTGTCGCTGTGCGGCGTCCGCGTGATCGGAACAATGAGCGGGCCGGGTCCGATCGTGGTCTACGCCAAGGCCTCGGTGAAGGTGCTCTTCGTCCGCATCACCAAGGATGTGACGGTTCGGTTCGGCAGCCAGGCCGGCAGCGGTATCCAGCCCATCACCGATGTGCTGAGCCTGATCGTTCCCGAGCTGCAAAATCCCGACAACACACGCTGCGAAGGCGACGACCCCAGCGTGACGCTGAAGCCCGATGCGCCGACCGCGGTCAATGGCGCAGCCCTTGTCGGCGTCAAGGGAGCCATCGTCTGGGAACAGAAGCGGGTGCCGTTCGGCGTCGATCTGCAACGGTTCGAGGGCGTGCCGGTGAAGCCCGGCGAGGGTGGCGCGCTGCACCGGCTGGTCATTAAGAGCGACGATCCTGCGGTGACGCCGGAAAACGACTGGTTCGGCGTCGGCAGTTTCCTGGAGATGAAGGATTCCGAAGCACTGAACAATGCCCGTTTCGTGCAGGCGCAGTCGGGGCTGCGGCTCGGCAGCGGGGCCACGAAGACCGGGCCTTCGCTGCCGTGCGATGTGAAGATCGATCTGGTCAAGCTGCCGAAACGCGTGTTGTTCAAGGATATCGGTCTTGTCGGAAGCTACGTTTCGCCAGCACTTGCCGGCATGCGCGGCGAGCGCAGCGGAACGGCGCGACCGGTATCGGGCGGTGCGAGGTTGAGCGCCCGGCAGGAAGAGTGGAGCGCCGTCGACAAGGCCGGCAACACCCTGGTGTCGCTGGGCTCTTCGATCCAGGCCTTTTCGGCCGCACGCAGCGGCGGAGGCATCGCGCATCCCGCCGCTATCGGCGCGGTCGATCTGCAGGGAGTGTTCTGACCATGGCGACGATGACCTTCTACAGTTGGCAGCGGCCGGCACTGCTTGCGGATGCGACGGAAGATGGCGGGCGGCTGCGCGGGGCGATCCCGCTGCAGATCGACGATGTTGCCGATGCGCAAGGTCTCACCGAAACGTCGATCCCGGTCTATCTGCGATCCGCCGCCGATGTCGCCTCGCTCAAGCCATCCGCCATTCGCCACATGGCGCCGCGCCCGTCTACGGCCGATGCTGAAACGACAAAGCTCGTTCATCTCGATTTCCACGAGGCGGACCTGCCCTGGCGCTACAGTCCGAAAGCGTCTCCACAAGGGGGTCAGGCGACGCCATGGCTGGTTCTTCTGGTCGGGACCGAGGACGAGATGAACCCGCAGGGCGGCATTGTCGTACCTGGAGCCGGCGTCCTGCAGGCGCATGATCTCGCCCACGCCCATCGCTGGGCTCATGTGCATGACGAGAACGGCGCGCGGTTTTCGCGGCTCGTGTCGCCGCGCATCCTTGCACCGCTGCGCGGCCATGTCGCCGCTCTGGTGCCGGCCTTCGACGCCAACGGGCAGTTCAGTTGGAATGGCGGCGCGCTGACCGGCAGCCATCTGCCGGTGTTTTACAGCTGGCGTTTCCGGACCGGCGAGGCCGGCGATTTCGAGATGCTGGCGGCTGCCCTTCGGGTGCGCAAGGCAGGCGGCCTGGGCATGGGCGATATACGCTACCGCCGACCGTTGACCGATCTGGACGAAACGCTGCGGGCAGGCGGTGCGATCACCTCTCTGCAGGATCTGCCGGAACAGACGGAAGCGGTCGAGAAGGTGCGGGCCGATCTCGACAGGCTCAACGATCCGGTCGAAGACGAGATTCCCGATGTGATCCCCGAGCCGCCGGAGCGCGAGATCATGCAACTGCCGCGTTATGGCGGCTTGTGGCTGGACGATGTCGACGCGGTGCGCTGGTCGAAGTCGATGAATGGCGACCCGCGAAACCGGGGCATTGGCGGGTTGGGCGTCCGGATGGGCGTGGTCGAGCAGGAACAGCTTATGGCGGCGGCGGTGGAACAGGCCGGTGCGTTGCAGGATATTGGCCAGCGCATATCGTTCCTGGCCGCCGGGCTTGGCCTTTCGAGCCGGCTGTGGAACCGGCGCCTGCCGGACAGCGCCGAACAGCGCCTGCAGCTTTTCGGCCCGGCGATGGGCCGCATGATCAGCAGTGACGGACAAGGCGTGCTGGATCGCGTCACCGGACCGGACAGCGTTCTGCAACGCAGCCTGTTTTCGAGTGCGGCAATGCGGCTGACGCGGGGAGGGTCCGGGCGCTCGCGCTTTGCCGCTGGCGGGCGGATTAGCCGAGGCAAGCTCATGCAACTCGCCAATCAACCGGTGGAGCCGCAGCAAGGGAATGCCGACGGCGTCATCCATGCCGATGGGCTCGCCAAGCAGTTCGGCCTCAAGCCGCTGGGCGATGCCATGGGTCTCGGCGAGATCGACAAGGTCATCGAGGAACTGTTCGCGAAGTTCGAAGGGGCACCCGTCAATAACGACAGCGTAGGGACGTTCATCACGATGACCGCCGAACTTCTCGGCCTGCGCTGTTACGATCGGATGGGCGCGTATTTTGGGGAATTGATGCCGCCGCCCGACGTCTTCGAACACGAGACGATGATCGGCGCGATCAATGCCTGTCGTGCCAGTACGCTGGGGGAACGGGCCATCAAGAACGGCATCGACCAGCTGCTGCCGGGCTACGATCCGCCCGACCGCCGCCGCCCGGTCAATCTCGATGCGCTCGACGCGGCGGTGACCGGGGCCATCGACCCGACTGCCCCGCGACCGCCAGCCTGGGTGCGCGTCGAGAGCACGATAGACGGCATCAAGCTGGTCTCGCTCGCGCCGCCGGAAGCGCCGATCGGGCTGGACTATCCGACCTGGACGATGCTCAAGCGCCACGACAAAGAGTGGCTGCTGCCGGGCGCGAACGAGGTGCTGCCGGATTCGGTGATCGCGCTGAGAACCAATCCGGCTTTCGTCGATGCCTTCCTGCTCGGGTTGAATACCCAGTTCCTCGCGGAGATGCGCTGGCGCAACCTGCCGGCACCGCGCGTCAGCACGCCGCTCAGGATGTTCTGGGGCTATGTCGATCATGACGAGGGCAAGCGCGCGCCCGACATCCAGCCCTTCGACCGCTGGCTTTCCAAGCCCCACGGGGCTGCCGATGCCGACGATCTCGGGCACCGCTCGCATCAGGTGTTCGAGTTTGCCGCCACGTCGGGCGAGGGCAATCTGGTCATCGCCTTCCGTACGGCGCTGTTCCGCCGATATCCCTCGACGCTGGTCTATCTGGTGCGCACACCGGCGGGCGGCGAGGCCGCGCTGGATGCTCTGCTGACCACGCAGCCGCAGTTCCGGCAGGCGACGGGAATGCCGGATACGCGCGACTATATCGGCCCGATTTTCCAGGGCGAGATCATGCCGGACCTGGTGTTTTTCGTCTTCGACGTCGAGCCGGAGGCCCTGGATAAATACTGGCTGGTTCTGGACGAGCCGCCAACAGAGCTGCGCTTCCGCAACGATAAATCGCTAAATTGGAACAATGCCGCGGAGTTCGCCGTCAAGACAATCGACAAGCCGACGCGCGTGGCCATCAGCGGCACCGCTCTCGAAACGCTGGGCGAAGCGCCATGATGAGCTTTCGATATCGCGATCTCAGGCAGGTATTGGTGGCGAAGGCCATCGCGCGGCTCGGTAATTTGACCAAACCCGGAAAGCTGTCGGAGACATTGCCCAAGGGCGGTTTTGGGCAACGCTTTCCTGACTTGACCGCTCGTGCGGCTCTTTCGGCACTGCGCAAGGAGGAAAAAGGGCTAAAGGGCGATCGCTATGAGTCGAGCGACGGTTTTGTCGCGCTTCTTGCGGCGGACTGGATTGTGCGGCACCGGCTGGGGCTGGCGACGACTGCGGCGAACGATGTCGCGTTCACCGTGCTGAAGCAAAAGCCGCTGGTTTCCGGGGCAGCTTTGCAACGTCTGTTGTTGAGGCCGGCGCCGCCAAGTGCTGCGTTTTTCGCAAGGGTTGTGAAAGCGGTTGGCGAAGACGCAGCGGCCGAACTTGCGGGCATCGCAATAGGCGAATGGGTCAGGACCGAGCCGCGGCTGCGCAACTATCCGCTGCGCGATGTCGGGGTGATGCTGCCGCTGCGGCTGGAGACGGTGTTCAAGCAAACTCAGGCTGGCTGGCGCCTGTTGCTCCGCGTCACGCCGGATGAGCCTTCGATCCTCCGCGACACCAAGCAGGTCAGCGCGGTCGAGGCGGACCTGCTCAGCGAATTCTGGGCGCGCTCCACGGTGATGGACGTGTCAGCCAATCCGCCGGCGGTGCAATGGCTGGATGACGACCACGGCGTCATCGCCTGGAGGGAGTTTTGCGATGCGGTCAGCGCACCCCGCGCCGCCCGGCTTGTCGCCGAGTTTCCGCCGGTGCTGACGGAGGGTGTTTTCGTATGCGCCGTGCCACCCGACCGGAACGGCGAGAGTGCCGACGCGCGTGTTTCTGGCCTGCCGCCGGAATTGATCGTCACCGCCTTCGACAAGGCCGGCGCCCGGCACGATCTGGCGGTGCTCAAGCCGCGGCAGGATGGGATCGATCTTCTGCTGCCGACCGAGGCGGGCGACAAGGAGAACTGGCTGACCGATTGGGAGGCCGCCAAAAGCGTTGGGCTGGGCGTCGAGGCCGACCTGCCGGCTGGGTTGGGGCCTGACACCATCCTGTCGCTCTATGTCTACGGTCTCGGCGATGAGACGGCCGAGGCGCATTTTTCCGCGCAGGCGCAATCGGGCGTCATGGGTATGCTGAAGCCGGGAATGCCGACCAACACGGTCGAGGGTGGGCAGGCGGCCGATTTGGGCAAGGATGTCGATGCGTGGCGCGGGGTGGCCTCGCTGCGCATGCAGGAGCTTCGGCAGGCCGGTACGGAAGCCATGGCAGAGGCTTTGTGCGGAAACGGCAAGGCTTTGGACGCCATACCGGGTGGCCACCATACGACGGAGGAAAGCCGCCGCCTCGTTCAGGTCTTGTGGCCAGCGCTGTGGGGGCATGGACTGCGCGATGTGTGGACGCTGCGCGACCGCGCGCATGAGCTGTGGGAGTGGGCGAACCATTGGCTTGCGCCGGAAGGTCCGCTGCCGCCCTTGCGGTTCGACAGCCAGCCTTATGGCGTTCTGCCTGTGGTGTCGCTCAACCGGATCGAGAGCGAAGGCAGCTTCGTTTCCTCAGCCGAGGAACGCATCGTGCGCGGAGTGCTGCAACTCCTGCCGCAATGGGAACAAGCCGCGCAGACGCGTGGCACTGTGGTGGAGGCCGATGAGGAAAGGCTGCTCGATCTTCTCGCGCGCACCGGCGTGAGTTCCAATTACGACTACCGCACCTATGTGTCGGCGGAAATCCTGGCTCAGTTCTACAACGATGTGCCCTACGGCGAATTCATGGATGCGGCCATGAAGGCCTGGTCGCCGGCCATCGACGTGATCGGCGAAAAGCCGGCCAAGCCGTATATCGGTGTGTGGAATGCGCGGCCGCTGCATCTGCCGCTGATCGGTGCTGAGCGTATGCCTGCCGAGCCGCTCAAGGATGCGTTCGAGCGGCTTTACCGTGATGTGCGGACCAACCGCTTCGCCGACGCGTTCTTCATGAACGAGAAGCGCGCGCCGATCATTCCCGACAGCCTGCTGATCCGGCTGATGATCTGGTCGGGCGTGCTCGCCAAGGCCTGGTACAACCAGTCCGTCGACGGCCCTGACGGGTTGCTGAAGAATCCGAACGCCTGGGATGCGCAGAGCGTCGTTTCGGTGGAAGCGGAGCAGAAGAACTTCCAGGTCCATTTCGAGCAGGGATCAGGCGCCGAGCCCGCAGCCGGACTGGTCAAGGACCACTTCTACCGGCTGCTCGATCTGGCCGGAGAGCTTGGCCAATATCGCGAGGAGATGAAAGATCCGGAGAACCCCGACATCCCCTATTCGCGCATGACCATGCCCGAGGAGCGCAAGGCGGAGCTGGAAAGGGCGTTTCGCGCCACGCTGGACACGGCCTCGCACCGGATCGATCCCTGGGCCACCGGCGTGGCGATGTCGCGTCTCGCCGAACAGGCCGGAGGTGGCAAGGCCAACCATCGTCTCGGTGCCTATGGCTGGCTGGAAGGTCCCTTCCTCGGCGAGCCGGGGCCGAACGCGTCGGGCAGGCTGCACGCCCCGTCCTACGACCAGGCGCTGACGAGCATTATCCTGCGCGACAAATATCTCACCGGCCTGGACGAGCCTGGCGAGAACAGGTGGAGCACCAATCTGGACTCCGCTTCCGTTCGCGTAGCGCTTGAGTTCGCACGCGAAATCCGCCGCGGCTTCCACATCTTCGAAGTGCTGGGGCGGCGCGTCGAGGAAATCGTCGAGGGGCGAGACGAAATCCTGCGCCTGCGCGACGTGAAACCGATGCGGCCGGAGCGTCCGGACCGCCGCGATGTCTGCCAGGGCCTTGAGGCGCTGGCAGGATTGCTCGACGGCAGCGTGAGCAATGTTTTGTCGGCAGATGCGACTAAGAACGCCGAGCAAATCGAGCGGTTGCGGGCGCTGGACGCTGGACTGGACGCCTTCGCCGACCTGCTGGTGGCGGAGGGTGTGTACAATGTCGTCGGAGGGCAGGCTGCCTTGGCAGCCGATCCGATGGATGCCGCCGCAGGCTTTGCCCGTCCGCCGGACTTCGACGTGGTGCGCACGCCGCCGTCCGGATATCGGCTGACCACCAGCACGGTGGCGGTCATGCCCTATGTGAGCCCAAAGATTTCCGGTGCGCCGCTCGAGCAGGCCGATGCGTCGTTGGCGGCCTTTCTGGCCGAAACATTCGACGCACTGCCGCTGTGGAATTTCCACGCCGAGTGGTCGGAGGGCGGAGCGCAGCAGAGCGCCGACGTGGCGCTCGGTGCCTTTGGGCTGACGCCGCTCGAAGCTGCGCTGGTGCCGGAGGATTTTCTGGCGGAGATGGTTCGCGACCGGCTTGGGCAGCCGAGTGCAACGGTAGCGCAGCCGGAAGGGCACCGGCTGATGCGGCAGATGGCGGGCGCCTTCGGCACTCAGCCGGCGCTTGCCGACGACATTTCGGCGGTGCGCGATGAGGCGGCGGATCAGGCGATCGATGAACTGATCCAGCAGGACATGCTCAAGCGCTATCTCGTTCTCAACGAAGGCATCTCCAAGCTCGCCGACACCGGGTCGGGAGGCGATGCGGCGTCGAAGGTCGTGTTCTTGCGGACCGCCTTGTGCTGGGGGGTGGTCGGTTCGCCGGAGCCTGCTTCGCGCAAGGCGCTGATCGGCGCTGTATTCAAGGATGAGGTGCTTGAAGGGACTGTGCTCGACGCATTGGTGGAGGCCGCCATTTCCGGGCTCAGGGCGCGTTTGAAGGCGGCACCCGATCCGGCCGATCCGAAGACCGCAAGCCTCTCGGCGGCGGCACTTGCGCGCGCGATCGGCGATCTGACCGTGCCCGGAGGACGGCTTGCCGTGACGGCGCGCTGGACGGTGGCGCAGTTCAAGGACCGTACCGGCCTGCGCGATGCGGAGGAACCGTCGCTGGATACAGAATGGCTGCCGGTGGTGGCGCCCTTGCGTCCCGCGCTGGCGCGCATCGAGGCGGTCCAGCTCGAAAGCGGGTTGCTGGGGACATTTTCGCCGCTGAAGACATGGAGCGCGGCGCCCGCAGGCGATCCCTGGCGGCTGCAACTGGTCGAGGCCAACCGCGAAGCGCGCGACCTCGACCTGACGCAACTGGATATGAGCCGGCTCGTGCATGCCTATGGCGGGCCGGACGCGTTCGAGGGTGAGAGCGTCGCGGTGGCGCTGATCGACCAGTTCAGCGAAGGCGTGCCGATGCCGCGCCGCACGACCTTCGCCGCCTTTGGCTTCAATGCGCCGGCCTCGCGTGCGCCTCAGGCGATCCTTTTGGCGGTGCCGCCGAGAGGCGACAAGCGGCTTGAAAACGATGACGTGCTCGATATCCTGATCCAGACGCGACAGCTCGCCCATGCCCGCGCGGCAAGACCGGAACACGGTGCAATTCATCCGGTGATGCCGGCCATGTGGTTCCAGGCTTCGGGCCCGCTCAGGGTGCGGCTCGATCCCGGCACGCAATATACGAGGTAACGGCATGGCTGCGCAGCGCATCGACCTCTACAACCGGCTGGAAACGCGTCGGGGCGAACGCGACATCGACAATGGCTTTGCTGCGCGACTGCACGATCCGTTGTGGTTCCTGGCGCGGCAGTGGCAGATGGGGGAGCATCAGGGCGAAAACGCCTCGACGCCGGTCCGCGTCGATGTCGAGGTCACGCGCAGCCCGATCCTGCCGCTGGACGGCGAGGCGGCGTTCGATCCGCGCATCGTGCCTGCCGAAGCGCTGGTGGAATCCGAACTGGAGGATTGGTGGACGATGGGCCGCCGCATCCGCGCGGGGCATCGGATCGCGTCGCTTGCGCCCGACCTGATCGATCAACCGCAACTGGTGTTCCAGGATCCGCCGCCGCCCTATCAGGCCTTTGCCGGGCGGCTGGACGGACTGGCCGTCTGGCTCATTCGCGATAGACTTGGCGTTCAGATCGGCGACTTCGGCGGAGATCTGCCGCCCCGCGACAGTCCCGATCGTTGGGAATCCAGGGAACTCAGCTATGGGGCGAGTTTCGATTCGCCGGTTGCAGAGCTTAAGATCCGCGATCATCGCGGCGGCTCGGTCGACTGGTATTCAGCCGATGCGGATGAAGCTGCGGCTCAAGGCGAGACGCCGGAGGCAGAAGCCGTTGCGGTGATCCCCACACCGCTCGAATATCCCGGCGCGCCGCACAGCCGTTTCTGGGAAATCGAGGACGCCCAGGTCGACATTGGCGGTTATGCGCCGGATACCGCGCATTTTGCGACCATGCTTCTGGTGGACCTGATCTACTCGCATTCCGATGACTGGTTCCTGGTCCCCGTCAATGCCGAGGTCGGCTCGGTCGTCTCCATCGACAGCATGAAGGTTACCGACGGGTTCGGGCAGGTGTTCGATGGCACGGAACTGCTCGATGACGGCACGCCTGTCTATCCCGGGTTGTCTGCGCCGGACGATTTCTCGCTATATCGCTGCACCGGTCTGCCGGCTTCCTCGCTGGTGGTATGGCCGGTGGCGGAGGGACCGCTGGAAAGCCAGCCAATCGAGCGCGTGCAGTTCGGTCTCGACGAACAGTCGAACGTGCTTTGGGCGCTGGAGCGGATCGTCGATGGACGAGCGGTGGCACGCAAGCCGATAGCGCCCAACGCTGCGCATCCTGCGTACCCGCCGCTTAAGCCCTCAGGCGACCTGAGCAAGGCCAAGACCTATGCCTACAAGCCGGCCGACGGGGTCGAAAGCCACTGGCACCCCTATCAACTCGACTGGAGCGCGGAGGGCGGTCCCGCCTATCTGCGCGGCGGTATGGCCGATTACGGCCTGCAGCAGCCCAGGCCGACACCGCATCCTGGCGGGCGGCTGCTCTATGCCGGCACGCCGGAAGCGCCTGAGCTGCACAGCATATCGGCTGGTGTCATGGCCGGCGGCGGCTTCGAGCTCAAACGGCGCTGGCAGCTTGCGCGCGGCGTGGACGGTAGGCCGGTGCTGTGGGTCGAGCGGCAGCGCCATATCCTGCGCTCGCCGCCAGCCCGCAATGTACGTTTCGACGTTCTCGAGGAAAGCGGCGAGGAGTAAGTGCTTGCTTACCGGCCGATCCGGCTCTCGATCGACCAGCGGGCCGCGACGAAGTTCAGGATCGCGGCCGCTACGACGCCGATGATCTTTGCCGGCCAGACGCCGAGCGTCGATGTGAGGGCGATGAGCGACAGGTTCGACACGCCGAGCGAGATCAGCGCGCCGAGCGACACGAAACGCAGGAAGCTGCTGATCAGGCCGAGCGTGCGGTCGCGTTGGAACGACCAGAAGCTGTTGGCGGCGAAGGAAAAGACGACCGCGACCGCCCAAGCGATGACGTTGGCGACAAGCGGGGCCATGCCGAGCCACAAAAACAGCGAGAACGCCGCGAGGTCGATGCCGGTGTTGGCAAAGCCGACGATTGCGAAACGGACGAGCTTGCTGGCTAGCGAACGGCTTGCGGGACCTTCGGCGGTCATGTGGGCTGGTTCACGACATGGACGCCGGAGCGGGCGAGCAGGTCGCCGAACACGTCGGACGCCAGATAGCGGTACTCGGCTTCTCGCACGGTCAGCATCGGATCGCGCGCCTTCAGTATCTCGTCGACATGGCCGGGATGGCACATGAACACGCTGCTTTCCGGAAGCGATTTCACGGCTTTGTCCATGGTTGGCGCGAAGGCGGCGGGGTTCTGCCAATCATAGATCCCAGCCAAGGGGCTCCAAAGCTGGAAACCGGCTTTCTGCATGGCCGCATCGAAGCTCGTTGCAAGGCCCGCAATCGCGGCGATTTTCAGCGCGGTGCGGGAAAGGGCGGTTTCGTATCTCGGCGCGCCTCGCAGAACAGGCCGTTGCCGCCATGTGTGTGCCGACAGCCATTTCCGGACGACAGGCAGGAAATGTACATGCTGGTGGCCATCGATGAAGTCCGGCTCATGGCCTATCGCGTCGACAAAGCGGGCAAGCTGGACGTCGAGCTCTGAATGAATGTCGGCCTCGTCCACGCCTGCACGCTTGAAGGGAAGGGCGAGACGCGACAGCGGCGGCAAGGTGCCAGCGGGTGCAAGGCTCGACGCGCCAGTTGCCGCGGGCTGGTCGGTGAGGGTGAGGTGCAGGCCGATCACGGTTCGCAGATGTCTTATGCGCGCGGCATGATCGGGCCACTCGGGAAACGCCGTCATGCAGCCTGTGCCCGACAGGCGGCCGCGTTGGATGAGGTCGAGAATGGCATCCGACACGCCTGGCGACAGACCGTAGTCGTCGGCGATGAGGCGGATGCCGCGCGTCATTGCGGCGCGTCCTGGCTGCGGCTTTCGACCACGTCGCGGACGATGTAGACCGGCCGGTCCTTGCTTTCGCTGAGCGTGACCCAGACATATTCGCCGATCAGGCCGAGCATGGCGAGGTTGAGACCGCCGAAGAGCATGACGCCGACCGCGAGGCTGGGATAGCCGGGCACGGCAACGCCATAGAAGAGCACCTCGATCAGCACTTTCAAACCGTATGCGGCACCGGCGAAGGCTGCGAGCAGTCCCGCGACGCTGACGATGCGGAGCGGCACGACGGAGAACGAAGTGAACGCCTCCAGCGAAAAGGCGAGCAGGTTGAGGCCGTTCCACTTGCTGACGCCGCCGACCCGTTCGGCCGGCGAATAGGGGATGGCCTTATCGCGGAACCCGGCCCAGGCATAGAGCCCCTTGTTGAAGCGGCGCTTGTCGCGCAGCTGCGTCAGGGCCTTGGCGACGGGGCGGCGCATGACGCGGAAGTCACCGGCATTCGCGGGAATGTCGAAACGCTGGCTGCTGTTGATCAGCTTGTAGAACAGCTTGGAAAGACGGCCACGGCTGTGCGAGCCTTCGCGGCTGTTGACGGCGTAGACCACATCCAGCTCCGGTTCGGCCAGAAGGGATGCGATGAGTTCAAGGCTCACATCCTTGGAATGCTGCAGATCGGCATCCATGATCAGGACCAGGTCGGCATCGGCGCGGTCGAGACCGGCAAGGACCGCGACCTCCTTGCCGAAATTGCGGCTCAGGCGGATGATCTCCCAGTTTCCCGTGAGAGCTTTCGCAAACCGGCTCGCGCCATCGTCGCGGCTGCCGTCGTCAACCAGGATGGTGCGGACCGAACAGTTGAAGCGGGTGGCAATCTCCAACTCGAGTTCGGCCAGCATCGCGGCGAATGCGGCAGCGGATTCCGCCTCGTTGAAGAAGGGGGTTACGATATCAAGACTTTGCCTGGTATGCGGCATGCGCACCGGTTCTCACATGTTGGACGGACCGGCGAGCCTGGCTGTAGTACCACCACAGGACCGTCATGGTAATGACCGTCACGGCTATGGACCTGAACCATGGCTGGAGCAGTTCGTTGACCTCGCGGACGACGCCGGTCAACCCCGCGGCCATCAGCGCGCCGGCCAAAAGGACACGGAACAGCCCGCGTCCCTCCATCTGCCATATATAGGTGATCGCCATGCCGCAAGGCACCGCAAGCATGGCATAGGTGCTGCTTTCCACCCTGGGGTTGAACACGCACATGTAAAATGCCGCCAGCACGAAGACGACCAGCGCAACCAGCTTGGCGTCCAGATTGCGGTCGTACCAGATCACCGCCGCAAGGGTCAGCAACGCCACGACCATGCGGATGCCGGTCGCCACATCTGTCGAGATCGGCATCCCGAATTCGGCAAAAGGCGAGGTGAAGTCGGCGGTGATGAAGGCAGCCGATTTATCGACCGACATCGCCGTCATCAAGCCGAGGAAATCGCCGTTGAGCCTGTTGATATATCCGAACGGTCCGAAGGCGTAGGGGATCACCAACACGAACACGATTGACAGGACGAGCACGGGTATCATCCGAAACCGCAGGGCGCCGACAAGCAGCAGCATGACGATCGCAGTCGGCTTGGCAATGATCGCAAGCGATGCCCAAAGGAAGGTTTCGGCCTTCTTGCCCTCCAGTGCCGACAAGGTCAGCAGCCAGCAGGCTCCCGTCAGCAGGATCGTGGCCTGGCCGTTGCGCAAGGCTCCCGCCGTCATAGGCAAGGCCAGGAAAAGCGTGCAGGACATAAACCAGATCGGGTTGGGATTGCCGATCCGGCGCATCTGCCGATAGACGGCATAGGTGAGCACCGCGATGCCGAAAAGCCGCCACAGCGAATCGCCGAGATGAGCGCCGAGCTGCATGAATGGTATGTAGAGAACGGCGAAGGCAGGGGTGTAGAGATACCCCATCGCCACCTTGACGTTGTAGGGCGATTGTCCCGCCAGGAACGCCTCGCTGCCGAAGCGGTAGTTGCCGACGACGGAGCGCGCGTCAGGATTCTGTAAAGCCAGGATCAGGACGATGACGCAGACAACAGACCACAAGATCAGCCCGCCCCAATCGACAAGCTTCTTCCAAATCTCTGCCATCGCGCATCCCCCGGCACCTGTCGCTGCCAACTCTTGCGGCGGCGGCAGCGCGGCTCGCTGCGTTTCCGCTATCAGCTTTGCAGACGAATTTACAGCGTCATCCTGAACTGAGCCGGCAGAATAGTGGCGAGGATCGAAAGAGGATTGGCAGATAAGGATGGTCCCCGCCGACGAGCGGTGGGGACCATAGCAACCTCAGATCACGAGGAAATCGTTGTAGCTGATCGTCTCATGGTTGGAGAGCGTGGCGAACAGGACAGCGTCGTAGGTCGAACCCGATCCGTCACGGTCGAAGAACAATTCGCCGGTGTCGGAATCGTAGAGGATACAGTCCGATGCGTCGATCATGCCGGTGCCGATATCCTTGAAAGCCGAGCCGTCGAGAGCGCCGTCGGCAAGGCCGAGGAAGATGGCGTTGTCGAGGCGGATGCTGTCGGCCGCCGCGTTGAAGTCGGTGATTGTGTCGACGTTCATCGCGCCCAGGGCCGTGCTGAACACAAAACGATCGCCGCCGCTGCCACCGGTCAGGAAGTCGCTTCCGTCCATGCCGTTGATGATGTTGTTGCCGGCATTGCCGATGATCGTGTTGAACTGCTTGTTCCCAGTGCCGTCGATGTTGGCATCGCCAACCAGCTTGAGGTTTTCGACATACTGGCCTTTCAGCGAGTAGCTGACGGACGCCTCGACATTGTCGAAACCGCCGCCATAGATCTCGACCGCGACGTCTCCGACGTTGTCGACGATATAAGTGTCGTTACCGTCGCCACCCTTCAGCGTGTCCGCGCCGGCGGCGCCGTCGAGCCGGTTGTCGCCGTCGTTGCCTAAAATGGTATTGTCCAGCTTGTTGCCGGTACCGTTGAAATTGCCGGCGCCATTAAAACCCAGGTTCTCGATGTACTGGCCGGCCAAGGAGAAACTTACGGAGCTATTGACCGTATCGACACCTTGGCCGTTGGCTTCGATCACCTTGTCTCCAGCGCTGTCGACGAAATAGATGTCGTCGCCGTTGCCGCCGGACATGGTGTCCGCGCCACTACGACCGTTGATGACATCGTTCCCAGCGCCCGTCGTGATGGTGTCGTCGCCGGCGCCAGCCGTGATCCAAAAATGACCAGCGGTTTCCGCCGATGCGTCGAAGACGAGCGTGTTGGTTGAACTGAGATTGTGCGCGTCGACAGTCAACTCCGTGCCGGCAGCAAGATTGCCATTTGCGAGTTTCAGATTGTAGTCGTAGCCTGAGTAAAATTCGATCCGCTCGATGTTCTTGATGGTATCGTTGGCCAGGACGAGTTGCTGCGGAGAAGCTTTTACGATGCTAAGCGTATCGTTATCGCCGCTGCCGCCGTCGATACGATCGGCTGCGGTGAAATTATTGTCGACATAGAAGATGTCGTCGCCGCCATTGCCCTTGGCGACGTCGTTGCCTCCTCGGTTCAGGAAGGAGAAGCTGTCACCCTTAGCTCCGCCGATCAGGATGTCGCTGCCCTGGCTGCCGGTCAGCTCGAAAGAGCCGTTGGTTTCGGCTGAACCATCGAACTGGAAGTTTTGGCCTGTCTCGATCCAATAGGCGCTGACAGCGAGTGTCTTGCCGGCTGCGACCAGTGAGTCCTGGGTCGTGATGTCGTAGCTGTGGTCGCCGCCCAGATCGATGCTTTCGACACTGGCGAGGCGTGAACTGCCCAGGGTCAGGCTGCCATAGTTCCCCGAAAGATAGACGCCATCGTCGCCAGCGCCGCCATTGAAGAAATCGTTCGAAGACAGCTTGCTTCCGAAATCGGCGAAATCGTCACCTGCGCCGCCGTAGAACTTGTCGGTGCCGCCTTGGTAGCCGGTGAAATAGTCGTCCTGTGCGCCGCCCTTGAAGATATCGTTGCCCTCACCACCGTAGAACTCGAAGTGTCCGTCGGTCTCAGCCGAACCGTCAACCTCGAGCTTGTCGCCGGCCTCGAGATAGCCGCCAATGATCTTGAGCGTTGCGCCGTCGGCGACATTGCCGTCATGCAGCTTGATCTTGTAGTCGAAGCCGCCTCCGAAGCTGAGATCTTCGATACCGTTGAATGTCGAGGCGTTCATGGTCAAGCCGGCGGAGTAGTCGCCTTCCAGGCTGAGCCAGTCCTTGCCGGCGCCGCCCGAGACAATGTCGCTGTTTTCGAGCGAAGCTTTCATGTAGAACGTATCGTCGCCACCCTGGCCAGAGAGAAAGTCCGAGCCACCACGATAGGCCTCGAAACGGTCTCCTTGCTGTCCGCCGATTATAAAGTCATGACCGATGCTGTCGCGGATTGCGAAAGTCCCGTTCGTTTCAGCCGAGCCATTGAAGATGAGCTTTCCTGAACCCGTGATGCCTTCCGCGGTGATGTAGAGGTTCTTCCCGGAAGCGACGAGGGAATCTTCTGTCACCAGGCTGTAGGTGAAATCTTCACTGACGCCGATAGTCTCGATGTTCTTGATGAGTGTGTTGTCCAGTCCGAGCTGATTGGAATAGTTGCCGCGCAGATAGAGCACGTCGTTGCCTTTGCCGCCGTCAACGAAATCGTCCTGGTTCAGCGAATCGCCGAACGAGATGACATCATCGCCACCGCCGCCGTACACGGTGTCGTTTCCGCCGCTGAGGCTGAACGTGTCGTCGTTGATACCACCCTTGAAGGTGTCGTTGCTCTGGCTGCCGTCATACATCAGGAAACTGCCGGTGGTTTCCGCAGAGCCGTCGACGACCAGTGTGTCGCCGCTGGACATGAAGTAGCCATCGATTTTGAAGACCTGCCCCGCCTTGACCATGCCGTCATGGGTCTTGATCGCGTAGCTGTGGCCACTGTTGAAGCGGATTTCCTCGACGTTGCGCAGCGTGTCGAGTTCCATGGTCAAGCCGGCGGAATAGTCGCCGGTCAGGTCGAGGAGGTCGTATCCCTCGCCACCGTCGATGCGGTCGGTCGCATCGAACTTGCTGCCGCCGAACAGAATGTCATTGTCACCCAATCCCTTGACGATATCGTTGCCGCCCTGGCTGAAGTTGATTTCGTCCTTGCCGGCGGTGCCTTGCAGCGTTTCGCTTGCAGATGTTCCGTTGATCATGCGCTTCGTCCCTTTATATTGCCGGCGTGTTTACGCTACGGCACTTCCGTTCGAAGGCGCTTTTCGATCATTTGTGTTTCGTAATGATGTCGGCTTGCATTCGTTTTGGTTCGATTGTGTCGGCGCGCCGTGGTGTTTTGTTGCGCGACATCTGAAAGGCGTGTGATCTTGCCAATTTTCGAGGCCATTCCAGACGACAACAAACAGTCGGAGGCTGCGGGCAATCACCGGTGCGAACCTACGAGCACTCGATTGGCCGTCTATTCGACCGTGATTGTTTCAGCCGGTTGCCGGGCCGGACGCAAGACCACACATTTTGGTTTCGGGCGGATCAGGCGCTGACGGTTCCATGGCTTTGCGTAGAGGCAGCGCGGTTGCGCAATTCCTGCTGGATGGCGTCCTGGAGCGATAGAATTTCAGTGCGGATTTCAGTGTCCACGACCCCCGACTGGCGAAGATCGGAAACGATGCCGGCAATCCGGTCACGCCAGAAAACATTGGCGGCAGGGCCATTTACACGCAATAGATCGTCGACCATCGATTGAACGAGGCCGGTACGGGCGGGAAGGGGAAACAGAATCACTTTTGCCATGTCCCCAAGTTCGACCGAATGTGGTTTATAGTTGGTGAACTCAAGCAAAGATGGCCGGTTCCGCCCCCGATGCAAAAAGTCACGGCTGGGGGACGGTGGGTTTGCGCAAGGAGTGACGGCTGCCCTCTCTTGACACTTAGAAGTCGCGCAGCGGCAGCGGCCGTTGATCCTCTATCGCCTCCATGGCGAAATAGGAGGTGACGGCATCGAGTTCGACCTTGTCGATCAGGCGCTGATAAACCTTGTCAGAGGCGTTGATGTCATGCGCCACGATCTTGAGCAGATAGTCGTAGTCGCCGCCGGTACGATAGAAATCGATGACAAGCGCCATGGCGTGGTCAGCGTCTGGGACTATGCCGGAGGCGGGCCCTATCTGCCGATCCGAATCTCGTCCTGCTGGGCGGCGAGGGCAAGCCGCGCCTGCCGATCTTCTCGTTTCGAGTGCGGGACGCGGCCAAGGGCGGCTAGGTCCATCATCAGCTTTTCACCCGCATGCTCAGCGATTGCCACGGGGTACAGGCGCGCGGCGGCTGTGCCTGCGCGGGTCCCTATGCACACCGGCTTCTGGACCTCGATGCCGAGCAGTCGACAGCCTTGCGGGAGGCCCTTCACGGCGGTGCCGAAATCGACAGGCCGGGCTGGGTGCGGCTGAACTTCAGCGCTCTGTTGACCGACGAGAAGGCCGATACGATCATCGACGCCGTCGATGCGCTGGCGCGCAGTCCTTACCCGGTCGCCGATAGCTACCGCTGCGACCTGTCGACCGCGCGGTTTCATTCGCTCAAGGCGGCATAGGTCCGATTTCCATTCATCAGCAGGGTGTGCCTTATGAAATGGGCATGCTAGTTCGGATGCAAAAGGAGCCGATGATGGTCTTGAGCAACCAGGATATCGCCGATCTCGTCGCCTTGCGGCGCAAGCTGCACAGCATGCCGGAGATTTCCGGCGATGAGCGCGAGACGGCGCGGGAGGTGCAGCAGTTCTTGTCGCATACCGGACCCGACCGGGTTCTCACGGGTCTGGGTGGCGAAGGCGTTGCCGTGGTCTATGACGGCACCGAGCCCGGTCCGACGGTGATGTTCCGGGCGGAACTGGATGCGCTGCCGATCGAGGAACTGAGCGATGTGCCGCATAAATCCGGCATCGCCGGCAAAGCCCATCTGTGCGGCCATGACGGACATATGGCGATCATCGCGGCTCTCGGGCGTGAATTGGGGCGCGAGCGACCACAGCGCGGACGCGCGGTGCTGATGTTCCAGCCGGCGGAAGAAAATGGTGCGGGGGCAGCCGCCGTGCTCGCCGATCCGCTCTTTGCCGAGATCAAACCCGACTACGTGTTTTCGCTGCACAACATGCCCGGTATCGCACTTGGCCATGTGGAGTTGCGCGAAGGGTTAGTGAATTGCGCCTCGCGCGGCATGAAAATCGTGCTGACGGGCAAGACAGCGCATGCCTCGATGCCGGAGACGGGCGTTTCGCCGGTGCCCGCGGTCGCAGCGCTCATGCCCCGTTTGACCGCCCTTGCGCAAGGCGTCTTTCCGTCCGAGGATTTTGCCATGGCTACGGTCACCCATTGCGCGGTGGGCGAGGCGGCTTTCGGCATTGCGCCGGCACATGGCGAGATTTGGGTAACGCTGCGCAGCATGGCGGATGCGGGCATGCTGGAACTCTGCAGCCGCGCCGAAGCGCTGGTGCGGGAAGCAGCCGAGGGCGCGGGGCTGGCCTTTGAAATTTCCTATCACGACATCTTCGATCACTGCGACAACGATCCGGAGGCGGTCGCGCTGCTGCGCCAGGCGCTCGATGCGGAGTCCGTCCCACATGTGCCGGGTCGGCCGTTGCGGGCGTCCGAGGATTTCGGACGTTTCGGCGCGGTCGGGCAGTCGGCGATGTTCTTCCTGGGTGCAGGAGTAGACCACCCCAGCGTCCACAATCCCGATTACGATTTTCCCGACGACCTGATCCCGATCGGCGCGAAAGTCTTCATGCGCACGGCGCGCGATCTTTTGGGCTGAGAGATGAAAACGATTGGCTTCATCGGCGGCATGAGCTGGGAAAGCTCGGCTGAATATTATCGCATCGCCAATCAGGAGGTGCGGCAGCGGCTTGGCGGCGTGCATTCTGCGAGAAGCCTGATGTGGTCGATGGATTTCGGCGAGATCGAACGGTTGCAGCATTCCGGCAACTGGCAGGCTTTGACCGATCGAATGATCGACGCGGCTAGGTCCCTGGAGCGAGGCGGCGCCGACTTCATCGTCATCTGCACCAACACAATGCACCGCATGGCAGGCGAGATTGCCGCTGCCGTGTCGATCCCGCTGCTGCACATCGCGGATCCGACAGCGGAGAAGATCAATGCGGCAGGTTATCGACGAGTCGGTCTGCTGGGCACGGCCTTCACCATGGAGCAGGATTTCTACAAGGGCCGGCTCTCGGACAAGCATGGGCTGGAGGTTCTGGTGCCGGACGAGGCGGATCGCAAAACCGTGCATGACATCATCTATCGCGAGCTGGTCGTGGGCAGGGTGGAAGACAGCTCGCGCGAAGCCTATCGTGCCGTGATCGCGCGGTTGGTCGGGCGCGGTGCGCAAGCCATCATCCTGGGCTGCACGGAGATCATGCTGTTGGTTTCAGCCGCCGACAGTCCGGTGCCGTTGTTCGATACCACCGAAATCCACGCCGTGGCCGCCGTCGATATAGCCCTGGCGTAGGATCTACCGGTTGAAGCCGAACAGCGCTTCGTCGCTGTCTTTCTGACCGCTGAGCTGGGCTGCGATCACTTCGGATGCGATCTGCGAGAATGTTATGCCGTTGCCGCCATAGCCCATCACCGCATGGACATTTTTCTTGCGCGGCACGGGGCCGATGAAGGGCAAGCCGGTCGGCGTGGTGCCGAACGAGCCAGCCCATGCGAAGTCCGGCTCCGGGTCGATGCCCGGCAAGAGGCGCTTGAGCTTTTCAGAAATGCGGGCGGTCTTTTCGCCGATCAGCTCGTCGCGCAGGGCTTCGTCAGTGAAGTCCTCATCCTCGCCACCGCAAATGACCCGGCCGTCGGCGGTGGCGCGAAGATAGAGATAGGGGTCGGACGCTTCCCACATGAAGGCGCGTTCCGGCCACAGCTTGGCCTTCTGCGGCTTGGTAGCAATGGCCCAGGTCGAGATGACGGAGTGGTTGGCCTCGGGCACGGAGTCCAGCAGTTCATAGCCGCTGGCGATGACCAGATGCTGCGCCGAGATGGTGGGGCCATCCTTGGTGGCGATGGTGACGCCGCTCTCTCCCGATTTGAAGGCGCCGACTTCCACCGGAGCATAGAGGCGCGCGCCGCGCTGGGCGGCGATGCGCAGCAGAGAAGCTGTCAGTTTGCGCGGATCGAGTTCGAGATTGCCCTGGCTGAGCAAGGCGGCATCGCGGTCGATACCGAAGTCGTCCTTGAGCGTCGACGCGGTCATATAACGCGTGCGCAATCCCGCTCTGTCGCGTGCCTCTGCCTCTTCCTTCAGATCGGTGGGGGACAAGACATTGCCCGCGATATAAAGCGACGGCCTTCTCTGCAGGCCGCAGGAGATGTCGAGATCAATGATGCGTGAGCTGAGGTTTTCGACCGCCAGCTTCGAACGCCGCCACGCCTGCTGGGCTTTGCCGATACCGATCATCTCAGACAAAACCGAAAGCGGCTGGTCGATCTCGTGTTGCACCAGGGCGGTTGTCGCCGGCGTGGAGCCTTTCAGAGAGCCGCGCCGGTCGAGGCAAACGACCTCCATGCCGCGCGCCGTGAGAGCTTCGGCCAACATCGCACCGCTGATGCCCATGCCGACGATGGCGACGTCGGTCTTGATGTCGCGCCGTAACGGCGCAGTAGCAACCGAGCGGACATTGTAGGCGAACCAGACCGGCGTGCCGGTCCTGAGATCGAGCTTACGTTTCATGTCGGCGATTTCATTCTGTTGGGGCTGAACCGCGCGGCGAACGGCCGATCACGGAGGCATTTGGCAGGAGCATAAAAAACAGGCCGGCGCGAATGCCAGCCTGCTTTGATATCCAGGAACCCGAAGTCTTACTGGCAGCGATCTTCGTATGTGACAGGGCGACCGTAATTGTCATAGACGGCCCGTCCGCGCGAATCGACTTCCTGGTAACGGCAACGGCCCGGTGCACTTGCGGCGCCGATCAGGGAGCCGGCCGCGCCGCCGATCAGCGCTCCGGCCACCGTGCTGCGCGTATTGCCGCCAATAGCTTGGCCGGCGAGGGCGCCAGCACCTGCGCCGATCACGCCGCCGCCGACAGCCCGTTCGCCCGGCGTATTGCACCCCGTCAAAACCATAGCTGTGACGGACAGCACCGCAAAGGTTGAAAGCAGCTTATTCATGATCCGATCTCTCCTGTGTCGCCGCCCGGCTGTTTCAGCGCAGGCGACCGTGCCATTGCGGCAGTGTCCCAACTGCCCCTTAACGCCCACGATGCCCGTAGGTTGCAGGGCAAGGATGAGAGTCATTGCTGAGGCGCGAGATCGGCGTCCACGCCTTCGTCGATCCGCTTGATCATGTAGCTGAAGAAGGGGTTGGAGGATGCCCGCATCAACGTATCGAGCGAGGCGATCAGCGTTCCGGCTTCGCCGCGCGAGGCGAGCGCGCCAAGATTGACGCCGAAATCGTCGAGCGGGTCGGGCTGCATGCCGTAAAGGCCATCCGACAGGGGAAACGGCAGGGCAATGTGCGACAGCGAATAGAGATCATAGGGGTAGGCGATGTCGAGATCGCGTCGGGTCTCGGTCACATCGTCGGCTGCCATGCGGCGCTCGCGCGTCTCAGAATAGCCGGCGCTGTTTTCGATGATCGTCGCGGCGTAGCGCCTTGGGCCGGGAGGGAGAATATGGTCGATAGCAGTCTCGGCGGCCGGATTGATGACCAGCGAGAAGGTGGATGCGCGGTTGATGTCGAACAGGACGAGTTCGCTTCCGTCATTCGCCAATTGGTCGAACAAAGCCGTGACGACGGCGGGTGTGCTGACCGTGAAATCGACGATCGATTGGAAAGCGAGGATGGGCGGCAGTTCCGCCGTGCGGCCGGCAGTCGCGACCCGATTGATCGCGGCTTGCAGGTCCCACGTCAGCTCATAAGACTGGCGCGCGGCGTTGACGGGGAAGGAGTTGTATTTGAACGGGTTGAATTCCGGCAGAATGCCCAGCCAGGATGCCTTGACGAAGGCGGGGAAGACGGCGGGCACAGCTGCGAGTCCGGCGAAGCGCGCAAAGGCGGTGATGCCGATCATCGGCGACATCAAGGAGATACGCGTCGGCTTCGGAAGGGACATGTCGTCAAGCGCATCAATGGTGTATTTCACCGCAAGCGCGCCGCCGTTGGAATAGCCGACGAGATGCAGCGGCACATTCGATCCCGCCCGGGCGACTGCCTCGCGCACCGCCAGACGCGTCGCCGCCATCCAGGACTCCCAGTGCACCTCCGTCAGTCCGCCGGGCACCGTGCCATGGCCCGGCATGCGGATAACGACGGCCACGAATCCCTTGCTGCGATAGAACTCCGCAAAATGCCGCATGCTGTAGGGGCTGTCGGTCAGGCCGTGCAGCAGCACCGCCGCACCCTTCGGCGCGCCATCGGGCATGAGCAGGAAGGATCTGTTGTAGTTTTGCGCGAAGCCGGTCGGGTTGATCGGGCTGCCGGCGAAATAGCGGTTCCAGGCGGCGCGGTCTTCGACGTCGAGCTTGTTGGTGACGTTTTTCAGGATTTCGTCGTACAGCACGTCTTCGCGGGCGACATAGGCGGTCCAGTCGGCTGCGTCGATCTCGGACGGCGACAGTTCGTCGGGCACGAATTTGTGCCAGACTTCCAGCGGCGGCCCGCGCAGGGAATCGAAGGCGCGAACGCCGAACACCGTCACGGCGCAGGCAAGCAGGAGCATGACGACCCATTTGAGGGTCCGCTTCACGCCCCTGACCACGAACCCCTTCATAAAGCCCCTCAAAGCGCCCGCATTGCCCCAGCGACCACGCCTACAGCATCGGCCCGAAAATCGGAATCGATTTTCGGAAGGCACGATGCGTAGATCCCAAAGAAAAGCATCGGCATCGGGCGCCGCTGCAATCTAGAACTGGCCGATGTCAGGCCTGGCTCACACCAGGGGCGGTACGGGAGAATCGCTTGCCGTATGCTTTTGCAGGGCATCGCGCAGCAGCTGTTCCTTGCTTTCGTCCAGCGAGGTCTTGAGCACGGTGCCGCCGAAATTCTGGATGTCCTTCAGCACCTTGTCCTCGGTCATCTCACGGATCAGCACGAAGAGGGCGCCGTTGCCGGGTTGGATGCTCTCGGCCAGCTCTTTCATGAACGTGTCGTCGATGCCGACATCTGTGAGCGCGCCACCCAACGCGCCCGATGCGGCGCCTACGGCTACGCCAAGCAGCGGGTTCAGGAAGATGACGCCCACGAGCAGGCCCCAGAAGCTGCCGCTGACCGCACCTGCCGCCGTGGTGTTGACGAGCTGGTTCAGCTTGACGTGGCCGGACTCGGTTTTCGTGGCGATGACGGCATCAGCCAGGGTGATCAGATGCTCTTTCTGAAGCTGAAAGAGATGCTGCCGGACTTCTTCGGCCTTTTGTTCGGTCGGATAGACGATGACAACGAGCGTAGACATGGGTTTCCTCGCGATGGGCCGCAGCGCGGCAAGTGTCGGACGGCAACAGAAATAGCCGTTACCTCGCCGGATGTCTTTCCAAATTGACGTCCGACACTTCGAATGCCGGTTCCGGCACCTCTGTGCTTCCAAGAAGCAGTGCTATCGCTGGTTGGTGACAGAGATATTGCAGAGCAGGTTATCCGCCGCTGATGGCCGTCAGGATAAAAACCTCACAGCCCGCCTGGAGAGGGGCGTTCAGCTTCAGCTTGTCGCCATCGACGAAGACGTTGATGTGCTTGCGGATGGCGGGCCGCGTGTCGCGCAGGCGGTCGCCCATGCCGGGAAATTGGCGGTCCAGTTCATCAATCACCTCCGCGACGGTCGCAGCCGTCATCTCCAATCGTCGCGGTGCGCCGGAAAACAGGTCGACCAGCACGCCTGGCAGACGGACGACCACCGTCTGGTTCGACGCTGCCATGTCAGCCGGTCCGCGTCAGGGTTTCGACCGACAGGATCGTTGGCAGATGCTGGGCGATGCAGGTCCAGCTGTCGCCCTCGTCGGCGCTGGCGAATACCGAACCCGAACTGGTTCCGAAATAGACGCCGGCCTTGTCCAGCCGGTCGGTGGCCATGGCTTGCCTGAGTACGCCGAAAAAGGCGTTCTGCTGCGGCAGGCCGTCGCGCAGGTCCTGCCAGCTCTTGCCGCCGTCGCGCGTGCGCCATACGGCCGCGGCCGCGTCCGGCACGTAGCGGCCCTTGATGTCGCCGTTGAGCGGCAGAAGATAGAGCGTGTCCGTGTCATGCGGGTGAGCGGCGGCGGGAAAGCCGAAGCTCGACGGCAGGCCATCCTCGATGCTCGTCCATTTCCGGCCGCCATCGTCGGTGCGGTACATGCCGCAATGGTTCTGCTGATAGAGGCGATCGGAAGCATTGGCTGCCATGACGATGCAATGAACGCACTGGCCGAATTCGGGATAGTTCTGGCCCTCGGGCATGAAATCGGCTCGGGTGCCGAGGTTGCGCGGCTCCCAGCTCTGGCCGCCGTCGCTTGTGTGAAAGACGCCGGCGGCCGAGATGCCGACCCAGATGCGGCCGTGATCCTGCGGATCGACCACCAGCGAATGCAGGATCAGCCCCGCCCCGCCCGGTGACCAGTCGGGGCGGGTCGGATGGTCGCGCAGACCCCGGATATGCTGCCAGGATTGCCCGGCATCGTCGCTGCGGAACAGGCCGGCGGGCTGGACGCCGGCATAGAGCGTGCCGTTCGAGGCGGCGACGCTCCAGGCCGAGGTGATCGGGTCTTCGCCCTCGGGATAGCTGAGACCCTGGCTCGAATGGCTCCAGCTTTCGCCGAGGTCGGTGGATTTCCAAATGGCGGGGCCGAACCATTCGTTGCCGCCCGCGCCATAGATAGCGCCGGTGTTGGGGTCGGCGACGACGTGATTGATCGGCCAGGTCTCGCAAAAGGGACCGCGCAGGGTCCAGGCGGTGCGGTTTTCATCTCCGTCGAGGATGAAAACGCCTTTCTTAGTGCCGAGAAGTATGTGAACTGAGGCGGCCATGTCTTCCTCCTTCATGACGCCGGGCAGATACTGTCTTCGCCTTGCGGGCGATGCTGAATGTCGCACCCCGATGCCGGCTCATTATTCTTCTTTCAAGTCGGGCATCTCGGCGCTATATCTGCGTTGATATCAACTTAATTGAGCCATGTCAAAACCACCGCAAGTTCCCTATGACGTCACGATCCTGGTGCGTGACTGCTGCCTCTGCCTGCATGTGCAGCGTGCGGCTCGGTCCTTGGCGCGCCGTTTCGACGAGGCGTTTCGTCCGCTCGGACTGACGCATGGCCAGTTCTCGCTGATGATGTCGCTCAACCGTCCCGAGCAGCCCAAGATCAGCGACGTCTCGCAGCTTCTCGCCATGGACCGCACAACGCTGACGGCCAATCTCAAGCCGCTGGAGCGGCGCGGGGTGGTTGAAGTGGCGGTGGACAAGAACGACCGGCGCGGCCGTCGCCTGTCATTGACGGCGGAAGGCGAAAGCCTCTTGAAGGAAGCCACGCCGATCTGGATCGCCGCCCATGCGCAGATCGAAAAGGCGCTCGGCGAGGGCATGCCGGAGACGCTGCGCGGTGCGCTGATGAAACTTTCCTAGTTCTTTTCAGCGGCAATTCCGGTCGCAGCGGCGATAAATCCGTTGGCGCGGGCGTTGTTGTCGGGTACCGAATGCGCGGAGAAACCTGACCTCTGGGAGGAATTGCCTATGGCTATCAATGTAGCACCGGTTGGACTGGCGCGGGATTTGATCGAGCGTGGCAAGACGGGCAAGCCGATCCGGATCGGTCTGATCGGCGCGGGCGAGATGGGCACGGATATCGTCGCTCGTGTGGCGCATATGCCGGGCATCGAGATCGGCGCGATTTCGGAACTCAACCTGCCCAATGCCGGCAAGGCGGTCAGCATCGCCTATCAGGAAGAGGGCCATTCGCGCGAGGTGACCACCGGCTCGGCGCTGAACGAGGCGATCGAGGCGGGCAAGGTGGCGGTGACCAGCGATGCCTCGCTGGTGCTGGAAAGCGGGTTGATCGACGTGGTGATCGACGCCACCGGCGTTCCGGCCGTTGGGGCGGAGATCGGCCTGCGCGCGATGGAGCACGGCAAGCATCTGGTGATGATGAATGTCGAGGCGGACGTGACCATCGGCGCCTATCTCAAGCACGAGGCGGATCGTCTGGGCGTGACCTACTCGCTGGGCGCGGGCGACGAGCCGTCATCCTGCATGGAACTGATCGAGTTCGTCTCGGCGATGGGGCATACCATCGTGGCGGCGGGCAAGGGCAAGAACAACCCGCTCAACATCGACGCCGTGCCGCACGACTATGCCGA
This sequence comes from Tianweitania sp. UT-5YL-CI-8, assembly GCF_030010215.1. GTDB lineage: Bacteria > Pseudomonadota > Alphaproteobacteria > Rhizobiales > Rhizobiaceae > Oryzicola. The sequence goes on along the minus strand of NZ_JASCRR010000006.1, from coordinate 470 downwards.
GGAAGCAAAACGCCGCAACATGAATGTGCGGATGCTGGTGGAGTTCGTCGACGGCTCCAAGACGATGGTCGAGATGGCGGCGATTGCCAATGCCACCGGCCTGGTTCCCGACAAGCCGGGCATGCACGGCCCGGCGGCGACCTTGCCGGAACTGAACAAGGTGCTGGTGCCGCAGAAGGATGGCGGTGTGCTGTCGAGGGTCGGCGTGGTCGACTATTCCATCGGCAAGGGGGTTGCGCCCGGCGTGTTCGTCATCGCGGATATGTCGCATCCTAGGATTTCGGAGCGGATGGAGGATCTAAAGATGGGCCACGGCCCGTATTTCACCTTCCACCGGCCGTATCATTTGACCTCGCTGGAAGTGCCGCTGACCTGCGCGCGGGTGGTGCTCTACGGCAAGGCCGACATGGTGCCGCTGGCGACGCCGGTGGCGGAGGTGTGCGCTGTGGCCAAGAAGGACATGCAGCCGG
>NZ_JASCRR010000059.1 GCF_030010215.1 Tianweitania sp. UT-5YL-CI-8 | reverse complement strand
GAGTGCATGAGCATACGGTCGGCAAGTGGCGTCGTCGCTTCCTCAAGGATCGCATCGAGGGCCTGCTGGACGAAGCCCGACCGGGCAGGCCCCGGACGATCGACGACGATCAGGTGGCTGCTGTGATTGAGCGGACGCTGCGTTCCGTGCCCGGCGACGCGACACATTGGTCGATCCGTTCGATGGCGGGCGCCACGATAGGCCGCTCGAAAGGCGGCATGACCACCAAGATTCTCGCACTCACCGATGCGCTCGGCAACCTCGTGCGCTTCGAACTCCTGCCGGGTCATCGCTTCGACACGGTGGGTGTCGAACCACTGATCGAAGGTGTCGATTTCGGCGGGCTGATCGCGGACAAGGCCTTCGACAGCAACTGGATCGTCGACGATCTCAACGCCCGCGGCGCCAAGATCGTCATCTCACAGCATCCGCGCCGCAAAGAACCGCTGCCCCTCGACCGCGAACTCTACAAATGGCGACACCTCATCGAGAACTTCTTCTGCAAGCTCAAAGAGTTCAAGCGCATCGCCATACGAGCCGACAAAACCGACCAAAGCTTCGCAGCAATGATCCATCTCGTCGCCGCCGTCATCAATTCGCGATGAATCCCCACAGGCCTTAGCTGTTCAGTCCCGACGTTTGGTGGATTGGGTCTAGCTTGAATCGTTCGGGCTCTTTTGTCCATTGTTTGCAGATGAATTCGTAAGGTGTCAGGCCTTTGAGGGTCTTGAGACGGCGGCCGAAAT
>NZ_JASCRR010000058.1 GCF_030010215.1 Tianweitania sp. UT-5YL-CI-8 | reverse complement strand
TAGGATGGGGACCTATACATTGGGCTGATTTTATTTGATTATTTGCTTCCGATTTGAGGATTGGAGGCAGAGCATGGCAAAACGTTCGCTTTTCTGGCTATCGGACGATGCATGGGCGGCACTTGAAGCTCACCTGCCGCATGGCCTGCCCGGCAAGCCGCGCGTCGATGATCGCAGAGTAATCTCTGGCATTCTTCACGTGCTGAAGGTGGGCTGCCGATGGCGGGACGTTCCGGCTGAATACGGACCGGCAAAGACTGTCTACAACCGCTATCACTGCTGGTCGCAAAGGCGCATTTGGCATCGTATCTTTGAGAAGATGGCGGCGTCCGGGCCGGTGCCGGAAGAGCTTTCTATCGATAGCACCCACGTCAAAGCCCATCGTTCGGCACAAGGCTCAAAAGGGGGGCGTGGACACAAGCGATTGGCACGTCGCGTGGCGGAAGAACAAGCAAAATCCATGCTTTGGCCGATGATCGCGGCAGACCGGTCGCCTTCGCCCTGACGCCCGGCAATGTCGCCGATATCAGCATGGCTGTTCCATTGCTGAAAGTCGCCAGCCCGACCAAGCGACTGCTCGCTGACAAGGCCTATGACGCCGACAGTCTGCGCCTGTGGCTAAAGGGCGCAAAGATCAAGGCCGTGATCCCATCTTCGGCTACGCGCAGAACGCCATATCCGCTCGATCGAAAGGCCTATCGAAGGCGCAATGTCATCGAACGCCTCTTCTGCAAGCTGAAGAACTGGCGTCGCATCGCTA
>NZ_JASCRR010000057.1 GCF_030010215.1 Tianweitania sp. UT-5YL-CI-8 | reverse complement strand
ACAACCAACATCCAAAACAAATGCCTCCGATAAAACCGAAGGCAGTGTGACAACCCTGCGTTTACAGGGGTCCTTTTTGGACGCCGATCACCCCTGAAACAGGGTCCTTATTCCACGCCGAAACACAATAAGACGATCCGCCGGCTGAAAGAAGAACGGTTCCTTCCGCAAAAAGCCCTTCCGAGGCACATTCCCGGGCAAGCAGCACCATGGAGTCCAGCAACCGCTCGACGAGATCGAGCGTTTCGACATTGGACGCGCCTCGGATCAAGCCTTCGAAGCCTTCGATCCCGGCGAGCGCAAGGGTTCCGTCCGTCGCATGCACGCCCTGGCAATATCGAGCGCGCTCTCGACTGTCCTGCATCCCGTCCGCCCTCCGGCATAACCGATTTCCACCAGCACGTTGAATGGACGGTCGAGACCTGCGCGGTTGGAGGCCACCGCGAGGGGCGTCGACATTGGACCGGTCGTCGACCAGGCAATAAAATTCGAACGCCGGATCGTTTTTGAGTTCACCGACGACATAGTCGATCGCACTCTTGCCGACCAATTGGTTGGCATAGAAATTCGTTGGTAACCGAAGGAACGCGCCACTTGAAGCTGATGCGGCGTAGCGATCGTGATTGCCCACGCCCCATCGCCGAGCTGCAGGTTGTCCGGCATCAGCACCAATGAGACAGAATTGGGCTAATTGAGAGTGGAGGATTTCTGGTTCATCGTTATCTTTCAAAGGAACGACGATGAAACAGAAAACGGAAGCGACGAAACCTTCTGCTGAG
>NZ_JASCRR010000056.1 GCF_030010215.1 Tianweitania sp. UT-5YL-CI-8 | reverse complement strand
TTTTGGAGGTCAGCCATGGATTGCGATGCGCTTCGTGACGATCAGTGGGAGCGGATAAGGGGTTTTGTTCCGGGAGGAACGAAAGGCAAGCGGGGTCCGCGGACGAACAACCGCCTGTTCCTGGATGCGCTGCTGTGGATGGCCCGTTCAGGCGGCCGTTGGCGTGACCTGCCCGAACGGCTCGGCGACTACCGTTCGGTGAAGCGGCGCTACTACCGTTGGATCGAGATGGGCGTACTCGATGACATGCTTGCCGTGCTGGCGCGCGAAGCCGACCTTGAATGGCTGATGATCGATTCCACGATCGTGCGGGCACATCAGCATGCTGCCGGGGCACGGCGGGTAAAAGGGGGGCGGATGCCCAGGGCCTGGGCCGGTCTCGGGGCGGATTGAGCACCAAGATCCACGCCGCCGGCGATGCGCTCGGCTTGCCAATCCGCCTGATCGGCACGCCGGGACAGCGCAACGACATTGCCTTTGCCTATGATCTGATCGATGGCTTCGAAGCGGACGCCACGATCGCGGACAAAGGCTATGATGCCGATCATCTCCACGACAGGATTGTCGAAGCGGGCGCCAGGATCGTCATTCCGCCGAAGCGTAATCGCAAGGTCCAGCGTCAATACGACGCCGAACTCTACAAGGAGCGAAACCTCATCGAGCGCTTCTTCAACAAGCTCAAGCAGTTTCGCCGTGTCGCAACACGATACGACAAACTGCTGGCCAACTTCATGGGCTTTGTCAAACTCGCAGCCATCGCAATATGGCTTAGATAGTTAAATCGTCACTACGGCCTA
>NZ_JASCRR010000055.1 GCF_030010215.1 Tianweitania sp. UT-5YL-CI-8 | reverse complement strand
ATCAAGGCCGTGATCCCATCTTCGGCTACGCGCAGAACGCCATATCCGCTCGATCGAAAGGCCTATCGAAGGCGCAATGTCATCGAACGCCTCTTCTGCAAGCTGAAGAACTGGCGTCGCATCGCTACACGATACGATCGCATCGCCAACAATTATATGTCGATTGAACCGCTTCTTCCGAACAAGAGCCGTGGAGTCCAGCGGGTTGATGATCGTCGAGTTATAAACGGCATCCTTTGGCGGTTCAGGACTGGCTCGTCCTGGCGAGATGTACCCGAACGCTATGGCGCGCGCACGACGCTTTATAATCGTTTCTCTCGCTGGCGCGCAGCCGGTGTGTGGGATCGCCTTCTTGATGCAGTTTCAAAACGTTACGATGGTGACATCGTGATGATCGATTCATCTTGTGTTCGCGTTCACCAGCATGGTGCCAACGTAAAAAAAAGGGGGACCTGCCGATCCTTGCATGGGACGTTCCCGCGGCGGCCTGACTACCAAGATCCATGCCCTCGTTGATGCGGAAGGCCGGCCGGTTCGTCTGGAGTTGACGGCAGGCCAAGCCGGCGATGCGCCGATGGCCGAGAAGCTCCTGTCCGACCTGCAGCCTGGATCGACGCTTCTCGCCGACTGAGCATATGACACTGACGCCATCAGGAACTTCGCCAAAGACCGCAAGTCTTGCGCAAACATTCCAACGAAGAGCAACCGCAAGCAGACCTTCAGCTTCAGCCGCTGGGTCTATCGCCAGCGCAGCCTGGTCGAGCGGTTCTTTAATCGCATCAAACAGATGCGAGGATTGGCAACCCGATATGATAGACGTGCAGACAACTACCTTGCCGCAATCAAACTGGCCGCCATTCGAATATGGATCGCTTCAGATAATGAGTCCGGGCTTTGATGGTGCAGTATTTTCTTCCGAATCGAAGGATGCACTATGGGCCAGATTCTACACGGCAGCGCCACCACGACAGAGGCGATCCGTCGAGCAATACAGAATAGTCAAGAGAGCCTGAGAGCG
>NZ_JASCRR010000054.1 GCF_030010215.1 Tianweitania sp. UT-5YL-CI-8 | reverse complement strand
CGGCCGCGGCACAGAAGAGAGGAGAAAAGACCAACCCATTGACCAAAGCCTGATCAGAAAACCATACTCAGAGGTGGCTCACTTCTCGGTGGAAAAACCGGCTCACTTCCGCGTGGAAACCAACAGCGGCGTTCTACAAGTTCACCGACTTCACGGCGTACGTCTTCCGGCGCATCGACCATGTCGTGTTCTGGAAAATGGCGCATTGGCTGGGACACAAGTACCGATCCCGCATCAAACCATTGATGCGGAAATGGTTCAGGGTCCCGGAACCGGGCAAGGCGAAAACCTGGCTCGTGTTTGGTCGCAATGAACGCGGTGAACCCGTCGGAAAAGCGCTACACCGGCTTGTCTCAAGCCCCAAGGCGCAATTCCGGTGGCGCAATCCGGAGGAGAATCCATACATCTGCCGGATTGAGAGCCGCAGCACCGTCACGTCACACTACCATGACGTTGCTATGGCCATGGGCCAAGCTTGAATAGAGAGCCGTATGCGCTGAAAGGTGCACGTACGGTTCGGGGAGGAGAAGTGCTTCTGCGCTTCTTACTCCACTATGGACCGCCGAAGGCTGGTTATATCTGGCAATCGTTGTCGATCTGTATTCTCGTCGCATTATCGGCTGGGAAGCGCGGGATCGGATGAAAAAGGATCTGGCGATAAGTGCTTTAAAGAAAGCTATTGCAATCCGGCAACCAAAGCCGGGGCTGATCCAGCACTCAGACAGGGGAAGCAAATATGCCAGTTATGAGTATCGCAAAATCCTCAAAGCTCACAAAATGCTTCCATCCATGAGTGGAAAAGGAAATTGCTATGACAATGTAATGGTGGAAACCGTCTTCAAAACGATCAAGTCGGAACTGATCTGGCGCACTGTATTCCAGAACAGAAATGACGCAACCAAAGCCATTGGCGAATATATTGACGGGTTCCATAATCCCGTGCGCAGACATTCTGCCCTCGGGTATAAATCGCCGATCCAGTTCGAGATCATGAACCGGAATTTTGAGACAGAACCTCTCCACTAAATAAGGGCAAGTCCAATTAGGTCGTAGTGACGATTTAATATTTGGGGATTCCACTTTGGACGCAAATCAGGTTCAAGGCTGACTTTTGGAGGTCAGCCATGGATTGCGATGCGCTTCGTGACGATCAGTGGGAGCGGATAAGGG
>NZ_JASCRR010000053.1 GCF_030010215.1 Tianweitania sp. UT-5YL-CI-8 | reverse complement strand
CTTGTCGGCGACGGGCAGGATGACCTCTTCGAACTTCTCAGCCGAACCCAGCGCACGACCGCCCGAGATGATGATCTTCGCAGAAGTGAGTTCGGGACGGTCGCTCTCCGACAGGCGGTTCTCGACGAAGGTCGACAGACCCGGGTTCTCGCCCGCGCCGATGCTCTCGACCGAGGCCGAACCGCCTTCGCCCGCCGCCTGGAACGAGGCGGTGCGGACCGTGATCACCGTCTTGGCGTCCGTTGACTGCACCGTCTGAATGGCGTTGCCGGCATAGATCGGACGCTTGAACGTGTCGGCGGAGACGACCTCGACGATTTCCGATATCTGCGCGACGTCGAGCAGGGCGGCAATGCGCGGCGCGACGTTCTTGCCCGACGCAGTGGCCGGGGCAAGGATGGTGTCGTAGTCGGCTGCGAGCGAGACGACGAGTGCTGCCAGCGGCTCGGCGAGGCGCTGTTCGAGCTCCTCGCTTTCGGCCAAAAGCACCTTGCGCACGCCGGAGAGTTTCGCAGCCGCATCGGCCGCGGCCTTTGCGCCCTTGCCGGCAACCAGGATGTCGACATCGCCGCCGATCTTGCTGGCAGCGGCGAGCGTCTTGGCTGTCTGGTCCGACAGGGTTTCGTTATCGTGTTCGGCGATCAGAAGAATTGCCATTGTGTTTTGTTCCTTCTTTCCGTTCCGAACTCAGATCACGCCGGCGGATTTGAGGTTTGAGACCAACTCGGCGACGTCCTTGACCTTGACGCCGGCCTTGCGGCCACCCGGCTCCTCGGTCTTCAGCACCTTCAGGCGGGGCGCGACATCGGCGCCGAAATCGGCCGGCGACTTCTCCTCCAGCGGCTTCTTCTTGGCCTTCATGATGTTGGGCAGCGAGGCATAGCGCGGCTGGTTCAGACGCAGGTCGGTGGTCACGATGGCCGGCAGCTTCAAGGATACCGTCTGCAGGCCGCCATCAACCTCGCGCGTGACCTTGGCGGTCTCGCCGTCGATCTCGACCTTGGAGGCGAAGGTGCCCTGCGCCCAGCCGAGCAGAGCGGCGAGCATCTGGCCGGTCTGGTTGCTGTCGTCGTCGATCGCCTGCTTGCCCAGGATCACGAGGCCGGGCTGTTCGGCGTCGACCACGCCCTTCAGCACCTTGGCGACGCCCAGCGGCTCGACCAGACCGTCGACCTTGACCAGGATCGCGCGGTCGGCACCCATGGCAAGTGCCGTGCGCAGCGTTTCCTGCGCCTGCTGTACGCCGATCGACACCACGATGACTTCCTCGGCCTTGCCGGCTTCCTTCAGCCGCAAGGCCTCCTCGACAGCGATCTCATCGAACGGGTTCATCGACATCTTCACATTCGCAAGCTCGACGCCCGAACCGTCCGACTTCACCCGGATCTTCACGTTGTAGTCGACAACCCGCTTAACCGGGACCAAGATTTTCATGGA
>NZ_JASCRR010000052.1 GCF_030010215.1 Tianweitania sp. UT-5YL-CI-8 | reverse complement strand
TGTCCGGCATCAGCACCAATGAGACAGAATTGGGCTAATTGAGAGTGGAGGATTTCTGGTTCATCGTTATCTTTCAAAGGAACGACGATGAAACAGAAAACGGAAGCGACGAAACCTTCTGCTGAGAAGGTGATCAAGGATATCCGGCGTATCACGCGCAAGCAGTACGGCGCCGAGGATAAGATCCGCATAGTGCTGGATGGTCTGCGTGGCGAGGAGTCGATCGCAGCACTTTGCCGACGCGAGGGGATCGCGGAGAGCCTCTACTACAATTGGTCCAAGGAGTTTCTCGAAGCCGGCAAGAAGCGGCTGGCGGGCGACACCGCGCGCGCCGCGACCACCGACGAGGTCAAGGTGCTTCGCAAGGAGGCCCGCGATTTGAAGGAGGTCGTGGCCGAACAGGCGCTGGAACTGCGACTGCTTAAAAAAAGCATGATCGCGGATGGGGGCGACGACGAATGAGATACCCCGCCTCGGAGAAGCTCGAGATCATCCGGCTCGTTGAGCAATCCCACCTGCCGGCGCGCCGCACGCTGGAACGGCTGGGCATTCCTCGCGCCACCTTCCACCGCTGGTATGATCGGTTCCTGACCGGCGGCGTGGAAGCGCTCGAAGACCGTAGCCCACGACCTGGCCGGGTCTGGAACCGCATTCCAGAGCCCGTGCGGGATCGGATCGTCGATCTGGCCTTGGACAAGCCGGAGCTGTCGCCGCGGGAACTGGCTGTTACGTTCACCGATACGGAAGGCTATTTTGTCTCGGAAGCGTCTGTCTATCGCCTGCTCAAGGCAAATGACCTCATCACCAGTCCGGCATTCATCGTCATCAAGGCTGCCAACGAGTTCCAGGACAAAACGACGGCGCCAAACCAGCTGTGGCAAACCGACTTCACCTACCTGAAGGTGATCGGCTGGGGTTGGTTCTACCTCTCCACCATCCTCGACGACTTCTCCTGCTACATCATCGCCTGGAAACTGTGCACTACCATGAAAGCCGAGGATGTCACCGACACGCTGAACCTGGCGCTCACCGCATCAGGCTGCGATCGAGCAACGGTGCGGCAACGGCCACGCCTGCTGTCCGACAATGGCCCGTGTTATATCGCTGGCGAACTCGCCGACTGGCTCCACGACCGCGACATGCGTCACACGCGGGGTGCTCCATGCCATCCTCAGACCCAGGGCAAGATCGAGCGCTGGCACCAGACCCTGAAGAACCGCATCCTGCTCGAGAACTACTTCCTGCCCGGCGATCTCGAAGCCCAGATCACAACCTTCGTCGAGCGCTACAACCATCGGCGCTATCACGAGAGCCTCGACAATCTCACGCCCGCCGACGTCTACTTCGGACGTGGCCAAACAATCCTGCTGCAACGAGAAAGGACGAAACGAAAGACTCTCAAACTTCGGCGCTTGCAGCATCGCAAAGCCGCCGCCTAAAATGACAACCCAGATGAGCCAGAGCCTCCGCTAAATCAGGCTGCCATCTGTCTCAAAATCTCTGACGACGGACA
>NZ_JASCRR010000051.1 GCF_030010215.1 Tianweitania sp. UT-5YL-CI-8 | reverse complement strand
ACAAGCTCAAGCAGTTTCGCCGTGTCGCAACACGATACGACAAACTGCTGGCCAACTTCATGGGCTTTGTCAAACTCGCAGCCATCGCAATATGGCTTAGATAGTTAAATCGTCACTACGGCCTAGTGTGACCGGCATCGGTCCTCGACCATCGCCCGCGCGACGGAGGAAAGTGCATCCAGTCGACGTTGCATGTCCGGCATTTCAAAAGCTTCGTCAAGCACGGAGGCATAAGCCTCGAGCTTGGCAAGCTGGCGCTCGGCGGTGTCAGCGTGCAAGGGTTCTTCACAGTACGCGTCGGCAAATTCCTGGGCCGCCTTGCCGAGTAGGAAATAACCGACTGACCGCTCCAAATCTTTCGTCGCCTGTTGATGGGCGGTCCTGGCAGCCTCGCGATAGCCTGGAATTGCATTGCCCTTGTCGCGGATGATGTTGGTGATCGCTGCTAACATGGGACCGGTTTCCTTTGCTTATTGGCTCCGCTCTTCTGCAGAGTGATGAGGAACTCGTAGAGCACGGAGGTGGCAATCTCGAAATCGCCGATCTCCATTGCCTCGTGTGGGTTATGCGAGCCGTTGCGGTTGCGGATGAAGACCATTCCGGTGGGAATTCCAGCCTGTGAGAAGACCGCCGCATCATGCCCGCCGCCAGAAGCAACGATTGCGGGCTCCAGGCCAAGCGCTTCCGCTGAACGCGTCAGTTCAGCGATGAGTTGCCGGTGGCAAAGCGCAGGCTTTGTCCAGAGCACATCTCCGAAATCGAATCGTACATTGCGTTCACGTTCGATGCGTTCCGCATGCCGGAGCACCAGATCGTGCATGTTCTGGAGCATCTCGTCATCCTGGCTGCGCACATCAAGGCTGAATTCGACGCTGTCAGGGATACGGGAAAGCGCATGCTTTGCCCGGTCGGTAGAAACCATCCCGCTCGTAACAACCAGATCCCGACCCTTGGACGCAAAATCGTGCCAGGCGACATCGAGACTGTTCAGGAGTTCCGCCATGGCGAGAACCGGATCGTGCCTGTAGGCGAGCGGCACTGCGCCTGAGTGGCCGGCTTCGCCGAAGCAGGAGATTTTCTTGTAGCGGAAGTTGCCACGAACGCCGGAAACCACCGCGACAGGCAGGTTCCGTTCGATCAGCACCGGTCCTTGTTCTATGTGCACTTCGAGATAGGCCGCGACAGCCTTTCGATCCAGAAGTGGCCGGGAGGCCCGGACACTCGTCATGTCGATGCCGACGGCCTCCATATGAGCGTCGAGAGTGCTGTTGTCTTCCTTATGCCGGACACCCAGTTCCTTTTCGGAAAGAACGCCGAGCAATGCCTTCGACCCGATATAGCAAGGCCCGAACCATGCACTCTCTTCGCCGCGCATGGCGATAACCTTCACAGGTTGCGCTAAAGGTTCGCCTCCCCGCCTTGCCTTGACGAGGCACATGAGCCCCGCCAGGACGCCGGCGAGACCATCGTAATTGCCGCCGCGCGGTACACTGTCCACATGCGAGCCGACAAGGATGTAGTGTTTCGCACGCTCATGCTCTGGCAGCGAAAAGACGACATTGCGGCCGGCATCCCAATGAGCTGAAAGTCCTTCCGAACGGGCAAAATCGAGCAGAAACCGGAGAGTCTCTGTTTCTATCGTCGGCCTGCTGTCCATCGATCTTGTACGTGAGATCCCCGAGGCACTGAAGCCGCGGAAAATCACCATCGAAAGCTCAACCGCGCTGACGTCGGCTGCTCCGGCGCAGATCGGCGGGATGAGTGCTGGTTACAAGGGGCCCGAGGCCTCGTCCGTCCCGTCGAGGTCAGTTCGTGCCCGCCTCTAGTCCACTTTCTCGCGCCATCGAGGTCGAAGTCGATCGTTCCAGTTGGCGCTCCCAGGCCGCTGCCTTCCGCCATCCTTTCCCTCGGGCACTGGCCCGTCAGGCGGGGCCATTCTCTGTCCACCTATTGCTCATGTTGCAGCGGCTGGGTGAGTTGACGACGCCGCTCCTGCGCTACCTACATGCCGTCGCCGGCACGCCCAGTTTCCGATTCCGCGAGAAGTGGCGTGACACCGACCCTCATCAGAAGGCTATCGCAAGCGATGACCTCGGTTTGGTTTGGGCATGACGGTCCTCTATGATGTGATTAGGCATGGAATAAGGACCCCGCATTTGGGGTGATCGGCGTCCAAACGGGACCCCCATCTGCGATGGGGTTACAACAGCCTCCGGTTTCATCGGGGGCTTTTTATTTGGATGCTTGTTG
>NZ_JASCRR010000050.1 GCF_030010215.1 Tianweitania sp. UT-5YL-CI-8 | reverse complement strand
AAACGATCAATGGTCTCTACAAGGCAGAGGTCATCCATCGGCGAGGACCGTGGCGAAACTTCGAAGCCGTGGAGTTCGCTACACTTGAAGGGGTCGACTGGTTCAAAAACCGTCGCCTCCTCGAGCCCATCGCCGGCTCAAGAAGGGCGAGCGCCAAATCCTCGCCAAGGACGATGAGGCGGTCATGCCGACCGTTCGCATGCCTGACGGCACCTTTGGTATCCGCGCATCGCTTGGTGGAGGTGGCGGCGGTGGCCAAACCGTGTTCGCGCCCTCCCTGTCCACCAACGTCGAGGGCGGTTCGCGCGGCAAGGAAGCCGGTGCCGAATTGGCCAACAATCGGTCCAAGCAGATCAACGCCGAACTGGATCGGAATATGGCCGAGTTCACCATCAAGCACAGCCGCAACGGCGGCATGCTCAAACAAGGAAAGTTCGGATAATGGCATACCCTGTTCTATCTCCTCCGAACGGAGTCAACATCGCGCAGGGCTCGGGGCTCAACTTCGAGCCTCGGATCAAGAAAGCCGAGTTCGGCGACGGCTATTCACAGCGCTCCCCAGATGGGCTCAATTCCAACCTTGCGACACTGGAAGCGTCCTTCGAGGTGCTGGTCGGCACTGAGGCAAAATTCCTGCTTGATTTTCGCGGAACGGGGCGGCTACAAGCCGTTCATGTTCACCCTTCCAGACGAGTCCACGCCACGACAGTGGATTGCACCGCGTTGGAAAAAGACCTACACCGGTAAGCAGATTGGTGATGTCTCTGCTACCCTCGAAGAAAATTTCGATCCGTGACTCGAATATAGGGGATCGAAAAATACTAATTCATCAGATAATGTCAAAAACTAACGGTCTATATTCAGGGGTATTGTTTTTGAGCTTTCACAATAGATTTATTGCAACTTAGTTTAAAAATCTTATTTCATCCAAAGGCATTTGCGGTCGTGGCGCTCGTAGCCATAGGCCAAGCCGATGTTCTCGTTGACTCGCAGATACGCTCCTCACTATCGTAAAAATCGAGGGGCAGTTTCGATTATTTAAAAAGCTGATCAAGGACGCTTGGTTGAATGGAGCCATTCCATCAACGAATTGTGGCTGCTCTAAACGGTAGAATTTGTAGTCACAATGAGAGTAGGCTTATGGCAATTATCCGCACTGACACTATCTGGCATGCGGGCGAAGAGATTAATTTGGATGGTATAGTACAGGTCGCGGCAGGCGCTACGTTAACAATTGAAGCGGGAACTATCGTTACAGGCGGAACACTGCAAGTATTTTGAAACCTGCTCGCTCAAGGAACAGAGGATACTCTGTCGTTTTCAACCAAGTTGATTTTATCTTTAGTCAATCGCACCTAAGCTCAGGATTAATGGAGTTCGATTTCGCTGCATTCAATGGTGGTTCGTTCTTGCCGGCAACTGGCAATGCCAGTTACGGAACGTTCCACGTACGCGATAGCGTTTTCAACGGAACAGATGGATTTTATATCTGGTATCCGGGCGATGGTAGTGGGTTCTGGAACACCGCCTTTTGGGATACTTCCGGCCTTTCAATCGGCACGACGGACAGCTTCGAACTAAGGGAGAACGCGTTTTATAACGCAACGGGGATTTACGGAAGCGATGCGGCGGTTCACATTTGGGCCGCATACGGCCCTGATGTGCTGCTACGTGGCAATACATTCTCAGGATCTCCTCTTGCCATCGAGGTAGCCAATTCGGCGGGCGTTGATGCGCGCGGAAACTTTTGGGGAACCCTAGACCCATCGAGAATTCGTCAATCGATATTCGACGCAAATGACGATCTAAACCTCGGTTCGGTGGTGGACGTCCGCAATCCTCTCGCCGAGTTCTCGCCCAATGCGCCTGCCATGCCCTTGACGGTCCACGGAACGAGATCGGGCGAAACCTTGGCCGGAAATCGCTATGACGACAAGATTTTTGGGTATGGCGGAGAAGACCTTCTCAAAGGCGGTGATGGCGGCGACATTCTGAACGGCAGCTCCGGCATCGACACGATGATAGGCGGCGGTGGAAACGACATTTATTATGTCGACCACGTCGGAGATAATGTTGTCGAAGCGGCCGGCGAGGGAACCGATAGGGTTATCTCAACTGTCAGCTTTAGCCTTCAGGGGCGTTATGTCGAAACGCTCGATCTCACCGGAACAAAAAATATTGATGCTACCGGCAACAAGCTGGCGAATGTGCTGGACGGCAACAATGTACACAACGTGCTAAGTGTTTGATCCCGAGCTTTGATGGTGCAGTATTTTCTTCCGAATCGAAGGATGCACTATGGGCCAGATTCTACACGGCAGCGCCACCACGACAGAGGCGATCCGTCGAGCAATACAGAATAGTCAAGA
>NZ_JASCRR010000005.1 GCF_030010215.1 Tianweitania sp. UT-5YL-CI-8 | reverse complement strand
GTTTAAAAGTCCCATGTGGATCACTCCGTTGCCCCCGTCGCTCACCGCGTTGGGGGAAGGTTCACATGGCTCAATTCTCAATGGAAATTATGCGCCTAACCGGCTCAGTTCTGCGTGGAAACCAACACCGCACCGCAATCGGATTAAAATCTACCGCGTGCCGGTTGGCTCGACGCTTGATCGGGTGGCGCACCTTGCGGCAACGGTAGCGCCGGTCGGTAACTCGTTCGTCTACCCGGATGGCGATACGACCATCGTCAACAAGCTCGTGGATGGCACGTTCGATGTGCCCGCAAGCTGGACCGTCAACGGCCTCTGGAGTGTGTCGGGCGCGGTTGCGGCCAAGACGGTCGGAGTTCCCGCAGCGCAGGTCTATCAGGCTTGGGCGGCGTCTCCGGCAGCAGCAGATGTCCTTCGCATCGGCGTGCCGGTTGAAGCAACCAATGGCAGCAACACCTTCTCGTTTGTTCATAGGTCAACCATCGGTTCGGGCGGGCAGACAGTCGCAGTTCCGTCAGGGACCGGCCTCAAGACCATGAGCATGACGATTACCGGCGCTCAGACATACGGCGGCTTTACTGCCTCGACTGAGCGCTCCGTCACGATAAGTGCCGCCTACGCGTACGTCCAGACGCCTGCCTGCGCACCGCAGGGTGCGTTCAACTACTACGCCGAGGCAGTCAACGTCTCTGGCATTGCCGGGCCTCTCACGAGCGCTGTCGCGGCGACAATCATCTAGCCCTATCGAAAATTGAGGTGAAGCATGGCCGGTATCTTTGATGCCTTCAAGACGGCTTTCCGTGAGTACGTCGTGGACGGCGTTCCGTCCAGCGGCAAGCAGGAGCCGCGCAAGCAGGATATCCAGCCTATCGGGCAGTTGATCGACACCCAGATTGACGAGGTGCGCACCATCGCCCTTGCCGGCGCTCGCTCGCCTGTCACGGTGCGGCTTATCATCAACACGAACGTTGATCTAACGGCAGGCCTCATTGCAGGCACTGTGATCCAGAGCGTGACGTTGGCAGACGGCGATATCGTTCTGCCGGTGGGGCAGGCGGCAGGCGCGACGACGACCGATGCCTATGGCAGCACGAACAGCCCGGACAATGGTCCGCGCGTCGTGGGGGCTGGTGCAGCGGCGCGTCACCCTGATTACAACGAGGGTACTGAGCTTGTCGGCGCGCAATTCGCGGCAGCGGCTGGAACGCAGACGGGTTGGGTCTATGCGGTTCGCGGGCAGCCCGTTATCGGCACAGACCCAATTTCGATCACCAGGGCGTTTCCGACCAATGAAACACCTGATGGCACAATTACTCCACCGAAATTGGCACCTCAGGCGCAGGGCACGGCCACGTATCGCCGTCCCGGTGCGGGAACGGGCTCCCCGACAGTGAACTCGCTGACACAACTTGTCGATGACATCGGCCTGACCGGCGTCGCTTCCGACAACGCGGGCCTGAAAGCCGCCGTTTTTCCTGTCGTCCAGACGGTTCGGGGCTACCGAGATATCATAGTTGACGAACCAGGCGCCTTTGTTTTGCAAGGGATAGCCGACGATAACTCAGTTGAAGACTTCCTCGATGAACCTGATCCGACAGAGGTGGACGCCGTTTTCAACTCACGGCTTTGGTCAGATATCGAACTCGACGAAAGCGAGGAGTACGTTGTTGAGGCCGTCAGCCTAGACGGATCCGAGATGCTCATAGGTCTTGACCCGACGCAGGAAGACTTCGAACAGATTTCCAGCGCTGCGGTTGCGGAGGTATTCGTCCCCCATCCAGCCCGCGCGAACAAAAGCAACGTCATCGAAGGCGCAATCCACAACCAGTGGATCAGAAGCGTGCGCCAGATTGGCAATACCGTCTATATCGGTGGGATCGGCGAGAGCCGCATGTCTCCGCCCGGCCGGAAAGATGCGCCGCTGTGGATTACCGAACTGCTGATCGGACTCAGGTCATCGACCAGCCATCTGATTGGATGGGACCATCAGCGCGACGACCACAACTCGACGTTTGCCCTGCCGGATGGGCTTTGGTCCACCGACCTGCCATTCCCTTCTTACAGGCCACCGGATGTGCCGCTGATGGTGTTTCAACGCCAGCATGGCGGCGGGGGGCGCGGGTATAATCACTGGAAAGGCAAATCTATCAGCGCCGCCGGGCTCGGCAAGCGTGAGCAACTGCTTGGGACTTATGACAACCTTACATACGGCCAAATCTTTCGGCGACCAAGCTTACCGCGCCAGGTCCATTTACTTATGCGGCACGATGTCGAGGGCGCGCGCAACTGGGCCATTGCCCGGTCCCTAGAAAACGTTGAGGACGGTTTGCCGCTGTTCCATGATGTGTTTGCGGGCAGTGTCGGCAGCGACATGTACAGCAACTGGTGGCCGAAGGATAACGGCTCGGGCGCTCAGTTCTTTTTCCACAACCACCCAGCGAACAGTTTTGAGCGCCGGCTGTTCATGTGCTCGATGGATTGGGCCGGCCCGATCTGGTCTTACGCTGCTGGTGGCCCTGGCACCCCAATCTCAAATCCCTTCGTAGGCGGAGCCGTTGTCGATCCGCGCGGCGGGCAACTCGACGTTATCTACACACCACCCGGCACGGACAGGGTGCGAATGTGGGACATCGGGGAGGTCGCGCCGAACAAATACATGGTTGTCCATGGTCGGTTCACTGGCCCGCCAAGTATCAGCACCGATTGGGATGCCTCTTTGACGGAGGCTTTCACCGTCGATGTGAGCAGCGGTTCGCCTGTAATCAGCACGCCAAAGTTCGTCTGCGGCGGCGGACGCTATCTGAAGGCGTCCAACGCCTACCAGGCGGGCGCGTCGATCTTTCGCGAGAACATCGTTGCGGCCTGCCAGATCGAATACGATCCGGTCGGCGACCCCGGCAAGTCGCGTTTCGCGGTGTGGGACGTCAGCGGATCAAGCCCGGTCAAAGTGCCGTTCATCTTCGGCTTTGACGAAAACGACGCCCCAATCATCCTGGAAGAATATATCTCCGACCAGATGCTGGCTCGCCCCGTCACTGCGGTGAGGGACCTTTGGCAGGAAGACGGCACGGTAAAGTACACGCAGGGCGATGTCGTCGTGTTCTGCGAGATCAGTTCCTACCCCGATTACGATGCGGACTACCGCAGCAACCAGCGCTGGGCAATTCCGCTCGTCCCCGGCAACTCCCTCGTCTGAAAGGCAACGCTATGACCAACATCAGAAAGCGCCCCGGCCTCGTGCTGCCGTCCACTACGCTTGCTCCGCTTCGCCGTGCGGTCGATTATAAAGATTCGATTATCTACGTCGGCGGGGAAGGCCAGGACTTTGCCATTAGCGGCGGGCGACTGTCTGCACTCCGCGACATAAGCAAGGGGCGTAAGCGAAAACCATTCCTTGCCCAAGGCACCGCCTTCGGCATGAAGTTGCGGCTTCTGTCGAATGGCATCACGGTGCTGGATGGTACCGACAGCGGTGCTGGAAGCGACGGCTATCGCGTGCCTGTCGCGCTTCTGAATGGCTACAGTGCGATTACCCACTTTGTGATTTACAACCGTCCGAACGCTGCTCTTGTCGACAACCAAGACCTGCTCTCCATCAATGTAGGGCATGGTTCTTCGCCCAATCTGGCCTTTCAATTCCGGACCAACGCGCTCGGATTTGCGTCCAACCTCGTGAACCCTGTTACAGGAGCGTCCGGTGGCCTTCAAAGCTCACCTATGGGTGCATCTGTTTCAAATTCATGGGAAATTGCGCAGTTCATCATGAACTTTGAAACAGGTGAGCGATACATGCGCCGCATTGCAGCCGATGGTGCGTCGAATGAAGCCACTCCAGCCGTATCAGCTCAGGCGTTTCCACTCAGCTACTTCGATCCATCGAACTATCATGCGAGGCTCTTTGGGCGGCCCGGAACGGGGGTTAACCGCGTGCAGGCGCTTATCCATAGGTCAATCACAATCAGCGGCGCGCACAGACACGATGATGGGGGGCTTGGGCAGTTGTTTGTGACCCATTGTATCAACGAACGGGCACGGATTGCGTCTTAACCAGGCTCGCAAGCCGCGCCATGCCGAACCCAAGGAAGTTCAGAACCACGCGTCTGTGATCTAGTTTGCCAAGTTATTCAGAAATCCATCGCGCGCCAGACGCTGTACCGCAAGTTTTGCTCCGTAGGTCGTCAGGTGAGAGTTATCGAAGTGGGTCGGAAAGCCCTCCGGGGTTCGGGGTGTGCAGGATTTCCGAGAGCAGAAAACATCGAGAAGCGACCAGTAGACCTTGGTGTCATTGAGTTTTTTACGCAAAATCTCATCGACGTTGCGAACCTTTCGCAAAAGAGAATGCTTCATCACTTGCTTGCCGTCCTTGGCTAGGATGAGCGGCAGGTCCTGCTTGTAACGGAGATTAGGCCCGATAACGACAACCTGCTTGACCCGAGAGGACAGCCAATTCGATGTGCGAGCAAGACGCTCTGCATGGCTGGCGCGCCAGACCCCACCCATAATGACAGCCTGGACCTTTCCAGCGTCGACCAATTGGAAAGCTTTACGCATTTGGTTGCCGCAAGAATTCTTCTCAAATGGCATCAACGCTCTGCACCCTGCTCGTGTGGATTGCAGAAAATTGATTTCAGGAAAACGCTCTCGCAGCGCCGGAGCCAGCATGGCAAGATGACTATCGCCGACCAGCAAGACATTAGGCTTCGACTTGGATACATTCAGGCAACTGCGCCTGAAGTCGGCGTTTGCCGACGACACAAAGCAATCCCTGTTGCCAGTCATCATCCCAACGGTGTGGTCTCGGAAAGCGTCAAGCTCCTGCAACTCAACTGAAAGCCTTGCGGGGTATCCACCTGACCAGCTGAGGCCGGCTCCTGCCGCTCCGATGGCAGCCGCCGCCACCGTGCCGATAGCTACAGCTTTTTTGTACGGCGGGTGCCAGTGCCGGAACGGCGTTTCGACGTAGCGATAAGTGGCTATCGCGAGGCCGAAGGCCAGTGCGGCAAGCAAAACGCGGTCGAGAACGGGCGGCATATCGCCAATGCCAAGTTGCCGGTACAGCACCAAGACTGGCCAGTGCCAGAGATACAGCGAAAAGCTGATCAGGCCGATTGCGGTGAAAGGCCGGGTGCGCAATGGCCATTCGGCGAAAGGCGCTGCCGCCTTGGGCCAAATGATCAGCGCCGCACCAATGCATGGGTAAAGCGCGTTGACGCCGGGGAACGGCATCTTAGACGATAGGAGAAAGATGGCGCCGAGGATCAGGACAAGTCCTGTAACGGACGCGGCTTCGCCGGCAATACGGTTCGAAATGCGGGGAGCAAAGACGAGGATTGCGCCGAGCGCCAGCTCCCAAGCTCGGGTGTGGAGCATGTAAAAGGCTACAGGCTGATCAGTGTGAGTGAGGTAGACAGAAGCCCCGAAACTGACAGCGATGATGACGGCAAGAACCGCCACTGCTGCTCGCGCCGAACCCTTCGACGCGGTGAAAACGGCCCACAGTATCAGCGGCCAGAAGACATAGAATTGTTCTTCGACACCAAGGCTCCACATGTGCAGAAGCGGCATCAGATCGGCCGCGCTATCGAAGTACCCGCCGCTGTTCCAGAGAAAGTGAAAATTGGCCAGACCGAAAGCCGACGCGACCGCGCTCCAACCGAAAGCGGCGTAATCGCTTGGCAGCAAAATGAAGTAGCCGGCTATGCCCGTCACAACGATGGTGAGGAGCGAGGCGGGCAGGATGCGTCTGACCCGCCGGTCATAAAAGCCCCAAAGCGAAAACTTGCCGGTCCTCATCTCGGCGGAGATGATCGATGTGATCAGGTAGCCACTAATGACGAAAAACACATCTACGCCTACGAAACCGCCTGGAAGCGGGCCAATGCCGTAGTGGTACAGCAGAACTGCCATGACCGAGATGGTTCGGAGGCCGTCAATCTCAGGCCGATAGTTTTTCGCAGGCGACACGTTTTAACCCCAGTAAGCCTAAAGCCTTCCCCGTAGGTCTCGCCTGCCCGCCCGTCAAGTGAGCCACAACAGTCCGATGACCACAGCCGCTACGATCAGCGCCGGTATGGTGTAATCGCGCCACCGGAACGGCGGACCGCCATAGTCTTCTGATTTCTCGTAGCCGCTCGCCATTCCGCGCCCTCCACGGCGCAACCTACCACCAATCCACCACCCTGCAACTCACCGGGAAACCGGGGAAAGGCATACGCATGGCCAGAGAAACACTGCCCACCGCGCTTACGCTGATGTTTGGCCACGAAGGTGGCTACGTGAATGCGAAAACCGACGCTGGTGGGCCGACGAAGTACGGCATTACCCACAAGACGCTGGCGGCCTACCGCGGTGTGAAGTCGGTAACGGCCGAGCAGGTGAAGAACCTGACCAGGGCCGAAGCCGAGACCATCTACCGCAAGTCTTACTGGAATCAGAGCGGCGGCGATCTTCTACCGGCAGGGCTTGACTACGCGGCTTTCGACTTTGGCGTGAACTCCGGACCTGCGCGGGCCATCAAGAGCCTGCAGAAGGTTCTCGATATAGAACAAGACGGCATTGTCGGCGTACAGACGGCGGCTGCAGCCAATGCCTATCCGGGCGGCGTCCCGAAGCTCATTCGCGACTACTGCGACGAGCGCATGCGGTTTCTGCGCAGCCTGAGCGGCAAGCAGGGCTTTTCTGTAAACGGCCGCGGCTGGACGATCCGCGTCACAGGCAAGGATCCAAAAGGCCAGTGGAAGGACCAGCCTGGCGTTCTAGGCAACGCTCTCCGCTTGGCGGCCGGCACGAAAACTGTCGAAAACCCGCCTGTCGCTGGCGGCAAGGCCAACCCGGCCAACACGTCGATTGTCGAGACGCTGAAGAAACCTGAAGCCTGGGGACCGCTTGGCGGCCTGCTTTCCGCCTCTGGTGCGATTGTCGCGGGCAGCGGGCCTCTCCAGTGGGCGCTAGCCGCCGCCCTGGTGATTGCCGTCGGCTACGGCGTCTATCGGCTGGTGAAGCGGGATAGGGCGGAAGCATGACCCTAGCAGCACTCTGGGCGCTAGCCCGCTCCAAACTCGCCGGATACCTCGCCGCAATCGGCGCCGTACTGGCCGTGCTCTTTGCTGCTTACAGCAAGGGCAAGACAGACGCCGCGGTCAAGCAGACTGAGCAGCGCCTGGAAAACATTGAAACAGCAAGGAAGGTCGAAGATGAAGTTGATCGTCTTGACCCTGATGGCGTTGATGACCGCCTCGGTAAGTGGATGCGTGACAAGTAAGGGCGGAAGCTACTGCGACATCGCGCGGGCTGTCCGCCCATCCGTCTCCGACCAACTCACCGAAGACACCAAGCGCCAGCTACTTCGCGAGAACGAAAAGCTGGCCAAGTTGTGCGGGGTGCGACCATGAGCGCCCGTATGTTTTTAGCCGTCCTTTGGCTCTCCGTCCTCGCTCGGTGCCTCCTAGGATGACCGGCGCAGAGATCATGGCCGTGGTCGGCTTTTTCGTAATGTTGTTCGGCTTCGTTTTCGGGTTGTGGAAGTACATCGAAAGCCGGATTAACACGGCGCGCGGCGAGGTCAGCATGAAGGCCGACGGCGCTGCCGCTCTTGCCAGCCTTGCGCGGCAAGAGCTTTCCGACCACAAGCTGCACGTTGCAGAGACCTACATCTCAAAGGCCGGGCACCGCGAGTCGACGGATCAGGTGATGGAAGCCATCAGTGCTGTAAAGACAGCGATCGACGGCACCAACCTTCGGATTGACCGCATGTGGGAAAGCCACGCCAAGCCGTCGCCGAGGCGGACGGGGTAATTATTTTCGATTTCGAGTTGCGTTTTTCTCCGAAAAGACAATATCCGCAGTAGTGCCACCCTTGTGCGTGGCCGCTGCGGTCCTCGGGTTCAGCCCGAACGGCTGTTCTCTAGTGAGGATTGCTCCTCATGCCCGCTTCTTCCCAAACTGCCGACACTTCCGGATTCAGCGTCCTTGGCTGGCTGGCCCAACTTTTCTTTGTGCCAGCCGCAGTGATCGCGGTGCTGGTGGTCGCTTACTTTCTTCCTTACGCGCCAGCCCCAGCTGCCGCGCCCCTACCGTCTTCGACGGTCAAGGTGATCCTCTCGCCGGGCCACGGCTCTGGCGTTCACATCGGCAACGGCTACGTCGTCACCGCAGCGCATGTCGCCAAGGATGCGCAAACCGTTACCCTGAAGATGGACAACGGCAAGGAGCAGCCAGCGACGGTTCTGTGGGTGAACAAGGCCTACGACATCGCCTTACTGCGTAACGATGCCACAATGTCCGCCTCGCACCTCGATTGCCGTGTGGCTACCGTAGGCGAGGCGTTGATTGCCCGTGGCAATCCTGCTGCTGCCGAGTTCATTGCCGCATCTGGTCGTGTCGCTGGCTCCGAGCGTGAATTCGGGCCGTGGAAGCGTGTCCTTATTACCGACATGACGACCATTCCCGGCATGTCGGGTGGCGGCGTTTTTGACGCCGAGGGCGACGTCGTTGGTATTACCGTCGGCGTCTTGGTTGTCCCGCTGGGATTTGCTCCGTCGATTACCGGCTTCGGCACTATCGTTCCGTCGGCCGCAGTCTGCGACCTTCTGGCTCGCACTTGATTTCACGCCTTCTGCCTTGACCGGTGGCGGGCGTTTTTTTGTTTTTGGAGACAAAAATATGGCAACGGCCAAGCTTGATGCGAGTGAAGTGTGGAAGGCTGCGAAAGCCAAAATTGCAGACATCGATCGGCAGGAAGCGGCCGAAAAAGAAGCATGGCTCGCCGCCGAGACCGGCCAACTTGTCAACAAAGGCGGGCTTTGGCGGTCCAACTACCGGATCACTACTCGTGAGGATGCCGAGGCAAAGTTCAATGAAAGAGGCGAGGTAGGGTCTTGGCGGAGATCGCCGCGTGAGTGGATTGAGTTCCGTTACGTCGCAGAGCGCGGCATTGCTTCCAAAATCTTGCGACTTGCAAGGGTCGCGCATCAAAAGACAGCTTTTCATGACGCGAACATCGGTGATGGCTTCATCATCCTGAGCGACGACGAGGCGGCGTTTTTGCGACTTGGCTCCAAAACATGACGCCCTCCGAGATTGTCCGACACAACGCCAGGGTCTTGTTGTGCCGGATGCGGGGCAAGTCGAAGCAAGAACGGGCAGAGGCATTTCTAGCACTCCGGCTCGGCCTGCTTGCGCAGCTTTTCCAACTCACCGAGGAAACCACCATTGGCAACACCACCAATCAGTGACGAATTACTCTCCCAAGCCGTCGAGGCGTTTCAACGGTTGGGCTCGAAAACTGCCGCAGCTGTTGAACTGGGCTTGCCGCGTAACACGTTCTGCAGCCGGTTAAACCGTGCGGCGGAACGCGGGCTGCTTGGCACTGAGCCTGTGCTGCCGGGGTTTGCGATCAAGTCTGTGGCCAGCAAGGTCGGAGACGCGTGGGTCAAGCAGACTAAGGAGCATGGCGCACCCTTTGAGGTTCCGCAAGGCCACACCACCAAAGGCGTGTCGGCTCTGGTGGACGCGGAAGGCAGGACCATCCAGCAGTGGATAAAGACGTCGCGGGAACAAGAAAGCCGCGATGCCCTCGAGCTTGCAATTCACGAGGCGTTCGATCGACATGCCGGCACTGCGTGGCGCTTGCCGGAGCCGACTTCCGTGCACGCGGACCTGCTCACGATCTACCCCATAGTTGATTTGCATCTCGGACTCTATGCATGGGGCCGCGAGACAGGCGCCGACTACGATACCGAGATCGCGTCCGGGTTATTGCGCCAGTCGGTGGCGAACCTCGTCGCTCGCTCGGCGGCAAGCCAAGTCGCGATCATCCTGGATATGGGCGATTATTATCACGCGGACGACAGCCGCAACCAGACGAAGCGGAGCGGCAATCCTCTGGACGTAGACACTCGGTATGCCCGAGTTCTGCAGATCGGCGTCGAGCTCACCGTCGAGTGCATCGAGCTAGCGCTCCAGAAGCATCAGCATGTCATCTATCGCAAACTGCCCGGTAATCACGATGACGAAACCAGTCTCATGTTGGCCATCGCCTTGGCGGCATGGTTTCGCAACGAGCCAAGAGTCACCGTGGATACCGATCCAGGTCGCTTCTTCAAACACACCCACGGCAAGGTGATGATCGCTGCAACGCACGGCGACATGCTGCGAATGGGCGACATGGCCGGCTTTATGGCCGCAAACTGGCCGAGAGACTGGGGCGCGACTGAGTTCCGCTATGCCTACACCGGACACGTTCATCATGACCGCGTAAAGTCAGGCGGAGGCGTCCGGGCAGAGAGCTTCAACACCTTGGCAGCAAAAGACGCATGGCACGCTGCCTCTGGCTATGTGTCGGCGCGGAGCGCGGTTTCCATCACCATGCACAAAGATATGGGCGAGATAGACAGGCTTACCGTCAATCTGCCTCGTGGCGGCTTTGGGTCGACGCCAGTGGCAGCGAACGATAACCAACCCATGGCGAGGGCAGCATGACAACCAGCTTGGCTTTATGTGCGGTCGCGGCCGTCGCAATCGTCGTCCATATGGACTCGCGGCGACAAGTCTTTCGGGCTCTGGCTTCTTGCGCTGTTCGCCATCGCCTGGGCTAGCAGCCAATGACCTCGCTTCGTATCATTGGTGACGTCCACGGCAAGTTTGGCCGCTACCGCGAGATCATCCGAGACGTACCGTTCTCCATTCAGGTGGGCGATATGGGCGTCGGCTTTCGCAATCGGATGGGCGAGTGGACTGCCAACCCGCCCTATGCGGCCATGTCGCAGGGCCGGCATCTGTTCCTCCGTGGCAATCACGACAATCCGGAAGTGTGCAAGCGCCAGAAATATTGGATCCGAGACGGTTCTGTCGTGGACGGAATCTACTGCCTCGGCGGCGCAGTAAGCATTGATCGTGCCTGGCGCACGGAGGGCTTTGACTGGTGGCCGGACGAGGAGCTGTCCTACGCCGAACTCGAGCGGATGATTGACGAGTACAAGGCAATCAAGCCCGAAATCGTCATCACGCACGATTGCCCAGCAAGCGCGGCGGACGGCATTCTTGCCCACTTCAACATGCGCAAGATCGAAGACGGCAGCCGGACGCGGGTAGCCCTGCAGCGGATGCTGGACGCCCACCAGCCTCGCGAATGGTATTTCGGACATTGGCATCAGTCGGTGTCCTTCGTCCTGGGACGGACGGACTTTCGGTGCCTGAACGAACTAGAGTTCGTCGACATCGACATCTAACCGCTTCGGCGGTCCACGAGCATCGAGGAGAGATTGATGCAAGTTGGTAGCATTGTGTTCGGCGACAACCAGCCGAGCGTTTACCGAAAGACCCAGCGCGGGTTCGACTACAGCGCCGCTCTTGCGGTTGAGGGGGTGGTTACTGCCCCGTCCAGCTCCACCACGCTGCACTACGAATCGGCGACGCGAGAGCGCGGGCCGTATATCGGAACCTATACCGGGAGGTTCTATCCGTTCGATCCAAAGCCGAACGAGTTCGAGATTGAGGACATTGCCCACAGCTTGGCTGCCCTGCGGAGGTACACGGGGCACGGCACGCTGCGATACTGCGTGGCTGAGCACAGCGTCCACATCTATCGATGGCTGGTTGCGCAGGGCGCCGACGTCGTCACGCGGCTGTGCGGGTTACTGCACGACGCCCCAGAGGCCCTTTCCGGGTACGGCGATGTCGCAAGCCCATCCAAGCGGCTCGCTCCGATCATCGGGGAGACCGAGGCAAGCATTTGGCGGAAGGCAATCGCACCGCGCTTTGAATTGCCGATGGGGCTTCCCTCTGCTGTGCATGAGGCGGACAGCCGAATCGTTGCCGATGAAATGGCTCAAAACATGGGGGAGGTGGACCCTGGCTACACCAATCCGCTCGGCATCACACTTGAGTACTGGGACGAGGCTCGAGCCAAGGCGGAGTTCTTGCGGGCCTTCTACGACTGCCAGCGGTTGCGGCAGCAACAGCGGAGGAGGGTGGTTTGATGGATGAGGCGATTGAGTGCCTGAAGCAACAGATCGGCGATTTGAAAATCTACGCTGCATATTTGCGTGAAAGCGCTCAGGAATATGAGGTTAAGGCCGCGAAATCCGACCGCGAAGTCTTGTTTCTAGAGCAGGCCGTTGCCGAGCTTTCGGCAAGCCGAGGAGCCGGGGTATGAAAACCGTTAGGACCGTTACACAGACCGTCGAGGCCAACGAGACCATTCGGCAAGAACCCAAGTTCAAGGTCGGCGACTACATGGAAATCTATTGCGGATGGAACGAAGGGCACTGTTTCAGGATCGAAGATATGCGCTTTAACCACGATCACCGCACGTTTGAGTACCTTTACGGTAACGTCATAATGGGCGGGTGGCATGCTGAGAACGCCTTGGTTAGGCGGAAGGAGGCAGCATGACCGACATTCCAGAAGATATCATGGTCAAAGCCGCATCGGTATGCGCGTCGGTTGGCATCACGGATAGCCATTCCCGCAAGGTTCTTGCCGCCGCCATCCTCGCCGAACGCAAGCGCTGCGCAAACGTCGCCAGGGCATACCTTGAAGACTTGGCGGGATGCAGCTTGCGCGATGACGAGCCGGAACGCATCGCCGCAAAAATAGAGGCCAACTCATGAATCAATTCCACGTCGGCATGCAGGTGGTCTGCATCGATGACAAGGTGCCTCTCGCGGGCGGGAGCACCGTCAAGGACGCAAATATCACCGAGGGCCAGATTTATTCGGTCAGGTGGGTCGGAATGGCCCACCTCTACACGATCGGCGACTACCTGGGCGTAAAACTCGAGGGCGTCGATAGCAAGTTCGGTGGGGTGTGGGGTGTTCCCGACGCTCCCTATTCTGCCCGCCGCTTTCGGCCGCTTGTGAGCGATCCGCTAGCCTGGGCACGGCAGATTGCCGCCGATCCGAATGGGGCGTTGCCTGATGCACCGGAAGGTCCGAAGCGCAAGGTTCGGGAGGAGGTGACGGTATGAGCATGATTGAGAGGGTGGCAAGGGCGCTGTTTGACATAGATTACAAGAAGGAACCAGAGCGAGAGCACCTTTGGCTCGATGGAAAAGACTTCTACAAGGCATCTGCCCGCGCAGCCATTGAAGCGATGCGAGAGCCGACCGAGTATATGCTCAATGTCGGCTCATGCCACGAAGACCCCGAGGAAAGGTACGCTGGGGACATCTCTCTTGGCATCAAAGGCGAGGGCGACATCGCCGGAGAAGTCTTCAAAGCCATGATCGATGCCGCCCTTTCGGAGAAACCGGTATGATCGGTGCAGAAACGGCAACAACCACGTTTGGCCCGTTGCGTCACTACACAGCCGCAAACGACAACCAGCCGCGCGTCATAGCTCTTTCCGGCTTGGCGGGGAGCGGCAAGTCGACTGCTGCAGCATACCTGCAGTTCATAGGCTACGAGCTCGTAAAGTTCGCAGGGCCGCTAAAGGACGCCATGCGCGCGTTCGGGCTATCCGAGCGACACATAGAAGGCGATCTGAAGGAGAAGCCATGCCCCCTGTTGCAGGGCCGGACACCGCGCTATGCCATGCAGACAATCGGCAAGGAGTGGGGTCGGGATATTATCGGCGAGCACTTCTGGCTTGGCCTATGGGAGGCAAGGGCACTCGAAGTCCTGGACTCCGGTCGTCGGGTGGTTGTTGATGATTGTCGCTTTGAGAACGAAGCCGACGCCGTGCGCAAACTCGGCGGGAAGGTGATCAGACTTTCGGGCAGAGGCGGCATTGCAGGCGGTCACGGATCCGAGCAGATGGACTGGGCTGTTGATAGGGTGATACAAAACCTCGGAACGCGCGACGACCTATACGAGGAATTGTCACGAGTAGCGGCGTGATTGACCTAGCCGAAGCCTACGATCTTGCCGCACAATGGCACGACAAGAATGCTGCAGGCTGCATGGCTATTGCGAAGGATGAGCCGCGCATCGATGCTGATACCCGTGATCGGGCCAGGCGGGCCGCGGTCCATCACCATGCCAGCGCTGCCGGACTAAGGCTCGCGGCGAGCAACCTACGGCGGGCCGCTCTTCCATCCTAACCCCACCACAATCGCACCGCCCCGTTCGCAAGTTCGGAGCGGTTTTTTATTGACTCCGCCCTGAATATGTTCCTATTTCGTTCTCATGCAGATTGAGACGCTTGGTGATGCCTGGACACATTCGGCGCGGGTGTGGATCGCTTGCGCCTACGGTCCCTATGTGAAGTCGGGGATGAAACGTGGCCGGGAGTGCGTGTATCAAAAGACACTCGACCTTGAGACGCTGGTCTGCACAAGAGGGCGGGATTTCCCGATGGCGCGCCTTGCTCAACGTCTGCGCTGTCCTCGTTGCGGAAGCCGAGAGATTCGGGTGATATGGGAGTTCAAGCCAGAAGCGCGACCGCAAGCGCAAAGGGCCGCAGGATGAGCCATTGGACGCCGCAGCGCCTGATCGATGAGAGGATGACCGTTACGGCCTACTGCCATAACAGCCACTGTCACCACAAGCAGCAGGTGGACCTACAGGGGTTGCTCGCTCGCTTGGGTCCTGATGCGCCGGCCATGCATGACGACCTTGCGCCTCGCTTTCGGTGCTCGAAATGTGATTGCAAGGAAGTCGGGCTTCGCTATGCCAAGGATTCGGTGAAGACCCCTGGCATGGGGCAGGGGCTCAGCGCTTACGCGAAAGCGAAGGGGCGTTGATCAGAACACCTTCGTCCTTGGCCGCCTTTGCGAAGGCCCGCCGCGCGACGATGGATTTCTTCTGACCTTCGAGCACCGCCATGCAGGCCTTGCGCGCGGCGAGGTGGCTTTTGCCGCCAGTGCTTGGCCACTTGAACAGCAGGCACTCCGCTGCCTCCCTTGCCGATGATACTACCCGTACCCTGCTCGGACCCTCGATCATCACCGAGACCGGCTCGTCGAACCAACCGTCATCCATACGCGCGTACCCTTACTCAACTGCCGACTCAATGCGTGAGGGTCTGGGAGGTTGCACGAGAAAAAACGCGCTTGCGGAACGGCTGCGGAACAGAAATTGCAAACCATTTGCAAACTGGGCTGATCCGGTCCGGGCGAGTTTTGGCGCTAGGCCAAAAAATCTAATGATTTCAACGAAAGATTGGTGGGTGTGCACAGGATTGAACTGTGGACCCGCTGATTAAGAGTCAGCTGCTCTACCAACTGAGCTACACACCCACTGACCGGCAACGCCGACCGTGGGCGGCATATACCCACAGCCCTTCGGCCTGTCCAGCCCTGCACGACGATTTTGCGACAAAGTTCCGCAAGTTTTACTCGGCGGTATTGTCCTCGGTGTGGAAGTGAGCGCCGGTCGAATAGACTAAGCGGTTGTTCTTATTGCTCTTTATGAACACGGTTCGTTGTTCGCGGGCGTTGCGCCGCGCATCTCTGCCGATCCGCAATGCTGTGAAAAACATTGCGATGGTTGCATTCCGATGCTTGGATGGCTTTCTGGGCAATGAGGGGCGCTGGCGATGTTTTTACGGAATGTGACTGCCGCCGCAGTCTTGCTGGCCGGACTAAGCACCGCCGCGGCGCAGGAGGTCGACGCATCCTCGATCAAGCTCACCCTCGATCCGGCGTCCGACGGCGAAGTGATTTCCGTCGACTATCGATGTGGTGTCTCGGCCAATGTTAACGTCCAGTATGTCAACGCGGATCCGAATACGCTTGCCGTCATCCCGGTCGAAGGGCAGTCGCTCATCTTTGTGTCGGCGATGTCGGGGTCGGGCGCGCGTTACGTGTCTGGAAAATACGAATGGTGGTCCAAGGGTGCGGAGGGCACGCTGCGCGACCTCACGCAGGACGAGAATGCCGATCCGGTCATGACCTGCCAGGAGACGAGACAATAGCCTGGGGCGTCGCTGGTGGGCTCAGTTTTTCCTGCCCCCGATAGAACCGAGCCAAGTCTGTCCGACGCTTTCTCCATCTGTAAATCTTAACTCTGTGAATGGATTTTGTCCCGGCCTCAGCGCAGCCCTCTTGCGTTGGATCGGCTTATGATTAGGATGGCTAAGTTCTCATCCAGTCGATCGGAACGCGCCCAAATGAGGTTCAGGCTTTCACCTGGGAGGGGGTAGCCTGAACCTCGCCCTTTTTACGATTGCCTATCTTCGAGGCAGAATTCACAGATCAGACTTTCGCTTTTCTTCGATCTCGTGATCCGATTGCGCCCTTCGTCAATCGTCCGAAAAGGCTTCGAACAACTTTCTATAAGATTACTAGACATTGTTGACATCACGAAACACAACGCCATACTCATGAGCGTGAAGTGCTTTAGTGCCGTCCTTCTCAACCCCTGAATTGCAGGAGATGACCATGACGACGATAAGCAGCAGTGTTTGGATTTCTGCTCTGACTGAGCGTCTTAGGGACGCATTTTCCTGGCCGTTGTCGGTCGTGCCGCAAGCCTTGGCGGGCACCGACACATCACTTCGCGAGCCTGAAGCGGACAAACTTCCAGAGATGGACGAGACCGCTTACTGGGCCTGGACAGCCTACGGTTACTGGTAACTTCGGCGTCAGTTTTTTTAGTCGAGCGGCAAGGCAATCGTCCTGCTGCAAGGAAGCCCCGCGCGGACATGTATTTGGGTACCGCGCCTCTTTTCCCGAGAGGAGAAACCCATGAACAGATTGCTTCCCCCTCTGCATGAAGGCCATGCGCCGATCTTTCTGCATCAGGCATTCGAGGATGCGCTGGAGGCCTTCGAGGCCTGGCATCCCGGCACATCGGAACCGGTGGTGGAATTCGAGGAACGCAGCGTGCCGATCAGTTCCGTTTTCGGACGGATGCGCAGTTGCACCGATACGCTGCCGCTGCGCATCGCCGATCATGTCGGCGACCTGCTCGGCCCAGAAGCTGGGCCGCTGCTCGACAGCGGTCGGGCGACCTATGCGGAAGCAGCGATCCTGCTTCGCGCATTGGCCGTGGAGCGGCTGAAAAATTCGTGATTTCGCGAAACCTCCAGTGGAGGGAAGGCGTTTCCGTCCGCTGGCCTCATGACAGCACGTCGTTCCGCAGACTGCCGAAAAATAGCAATCGACAAAGTCTAGGGAATTTGTAGTCTAGTGCTCATGATGGAGATCGAGATGGCACAGACCCAATTTATCTCAAGTCGCAGCGAGGACGTCGACCCGCGTCCGCTGACAAGCGCATCGGTCCCAGCGAGATCGCTGTTCGCCTACGCAGTGTTCAGCATCGCTTTTGCCTTCACGGCCGCCATGGTCTTCGGCGTTATATAGGCGCCGAAGACAGCCATTCTTTATTTGATAAAAGATAATTCCAGCAATCGTCTGACATAAATCAGGCGGTTGCTGGATCAAATCAGGCGGGATGTGGGCTGGTCAGCTGAAAACAGCCGCGCTCTCTCGATTGTCACCACACCGCGCTGCTGAGCTGTGACGACTGTCTCCGGCGCAACATCCAACTCGACCGCTTCACCGGTTTCGGTGACGGCAAGCATGCGCCGGCCAGATGGCTTGTCGATGACGCGGACAACGGTCGCGGCGATCCCTTCGCCTTCATTCGCCCAATCCAGATCCGCAGGCCGCAGGAACACATCGACCGCGCCATCGGGAAAACCGGGCGCCTCGATCCTGGCATTGCCGATGGCGGCGACGCCGGAGGTGACCATAGCCTTGAGCTTGTTAGTGTCGCCCAAAAACTTCATAACGAAGGCCGATGCGGGCTGGCGGCAGACTTCTTCCGGCGTGCCTTCCTGCACGATCTGACCGTCATTCAGGATCACGACGCGGTCGGCGAGGTCGAGCGCTTCTTCCTGGTCGTGCGTGACGAACAGAGTGGTGATCCCGAGTTCCTGATGGATCTCGCGCAGCCAGCGGCGCAGGTCGCGCCGCACATTGGTGTCGAGCGCGCCGAACGGTTCGTCCAGCAGCAGCACCTTGGGATCGACTGCAAGCGCCCTGGCGAGCGCTACGCGCTGCCTTTGACCGCCTGAAATCTGTGCGGGGAAGCGGTTGCCAAGGCCGTCGAGTTTCACCAGCCTGAGCAGGTCGGCCACCCGGGCGTCAATCTCGGCCTTGCTGCGCTTCTGCTTCGACACCTTCATGCCGAAGGCAATGTTCTCGCCCACCGTCATATGCGGAAACAGCGCGTAGTGCTGGAAGACGAAACCGACGCCGCGGTCGCGCACCGGAATATCGGTGGCATCGACACTGCCGAAATGGATCGAGCCGCCATCGGCATATTCGAGGCCGGCGACCATGCGCAGGATGGTTGTCTTGCCGGAGCCGGATGGGCCGAGCAGCGCGACCAGTTCGCCGCTTTCGACCTCCAGCGACACGCCGCGCACAGCGCGGAAGCTGTCGAAGGATTTTTCCACGGCATCGAGGCGGATCTTCATTTGGCATTCTCCGTAAGCACGGCGACGGGGGCGGCAAGGGCAGGGCGGCGGCCTGCGCCGCGCCGCTCCAGCGCGACCTTGGCTACCAGCGTGACGACCGCCAGCAGCGCCAGGATGGAGGCGGCGGCAAAGGCTCCGGCGGTCTGGTAGTCGTGGTAGAGCAGTTCGATATGCAGCGGCAGCGTGTTGGTCTGGCCGCGTATGTTGCCCGAGACGACCGACACCGCGCCGAATTCGCCCATAACGCGCGCATTGCACAGCACGACGCCATAAAGCAGCGCCCAGCGTATGTTGGGCAGCGTGACGGAGAAGAAGGTGCGCCAGCCCGAAGCGCCGAGCGAGGTGGCCGCTTCCTCGAGATCCCGGCCTTGCGCCTGCATCAGCGGGATCAGCTCACGCGCGACGAAGGGTGCGGTCACGAACATCGACGCCAGCACGATGCCGGGCAGGGCGAACAGGATCTTGACGTCCGCATCGGCCAGGATTTCCCCGAACAGTCCCTGCAGGCCGTAGACAAAGAGATAAGCGACGCCGGCGACGATGGGCGAGATCGAGAAGGGGATTTCGATCACCACCAGAAGCAGGCGGCGGCCGGGAAAGTCGAATTTGGTGATCGCCCACGCGGCGGCGATGCCGAAGGCCGTGTTGATCGGCACGGCGATCAGGGCTGTGACCACCGTTAGCATGATGGCATGCAGCGTATCGGGATGAGCGATCGTCGCCGCATAGAACCGCCAGCCCTGGCTGAAGGCGTGGAAGCCGATGACGGCCAAAGGTGCAACGATGAACAGGGCGGTCACGACCAGCACGACGGCGATCAGAATGGTGCGGAACAGCGGATTGTCGCCGACGCGCGGCGGACGTTTGATTTTGGCTGTGGCGGACATCAGTTCTTCACCGTGTAGCGCAGCGCGCGTGCCTGCAGCAGGTTGGTCACGGCCAGCATGACGAAGGCGGTGATGAGCAATACCGAGGCAATGGCCGCGGCTGCCTGGTAGTCGTATTCCTCGAGCCTGATGAAGGCGAGCAGCGAGGTGATCTCGGTCTCGTAGGGCTGGTTTCCGGCGATGAAGATGATGGCGCCGAACTCGCCGAGGCTGCGGGCGAAGGACAGCGACACGCCGGCCAGAATGGCTGGAGTCAGCAAAGGCAGGATCACGCGGCGGAAGATGCTGGCGTCCGAGCCGCCCAGCGACTGAGCGGCTTCCTCCAATGCGGGGTCGAGGTCTTCCAGCACCGGCTGCACGGTGCGCACGATGAAGGGAAGGCTGGTGAAGGCCATGGCCACCATGATGCCCAGCGGCGTGTAGGCGACCTTGATGCCGAAATTGGCCAGGAACGAACCGAACCAGCCGTTATGCGCGAACAGCGTGGTGAGCGCGATGCCGGCAACGGCCGTGGGTAGCGCGAAGGGCAAATCGACCAGCGCATCGATCAAGCGGCGTCCGGGAAAGCGGTAGCGCACCAGAACCCAGGCCAGCGCCAGGCCGAAGACAAGGTTGAACACCGTCGCGCCCAGCGCCGACAGCGCCGTGACCCGGTAGGAGGCGACGGCGCGGGGCGAGGACACGATCGCCCAATAATCGGCGAAGCCCAGGCTCGCCGCTTTGAACACCAAGGCGCCGAGCGGCAGCACTACGATGATCGAGACATAGACCAGCGTGACGCCGAGCGCGAGCGGCAGGCCGGGAAGGACGCGGCGGCGGGTCATGCGCAACGCCCCTGATCGGCGATGGATGCTTCCTCACCCCCCTCTGCCCTGCCGGGCATCTCCCCCTCAAGGCGGGAGATTGGAAATCTCGAAGGCTCGCTTAATTCGCCAGCGTCGGCCGTTGGCGAAGGCAACCATGACATCCAATCTCCCTCCTTGAGGGGGAGATGCCCGGCAGGGCAGAGGGGGGTGGGCATTGTAGACATTTATGTAAGTCCAGGAACACAAACAAACCGGCAGGCTTTAAGCCTGCCGGTCATCAACCCGAAAAGGGCGATAAGATCAACGCTTGCCGTAGATTTGGTCGAGCAGAGCGCCCTCGGCGAAGTGGTCCTTCTGCACCGCGTCCCAACCGCCGAACACGTCTTCAACGGTCACGAGGCGGACATTGGGGAAGTTGTCCTTGAACTCGCCGGCAATGGCTTCGTCATGCACGCGGTTGCCGTTTTCAGCGGCGATCTTCTGGCCTTCCGGCGTGTAGAGGAAGTCGAGATAGGTCTTGGCGAGATCGCGCGAGCCGCGCTTCTCGACAACCTTGTCAACGACGGCGACAGGAAATTCCGCGAGCAGGCTGACGGACGGCACCACCGCGTCGAACTTGTCTGCACCGAACTCCTTGCGGATGCCGGTGGTCTCGGATTCGAAAGTGATCAGCACGTCGCCGATCTCGCGCTCGACGAAGGTGGTGGTGGCTGCACGGCCGCCGGTGTCGAACACCGGAACGTTGTCGAACAGCTTGGTGACGAATTCCTTCACCTTGGCGTCGTCGTTGTTGAAGGCTTCCTTGGCGTAGGCGGTGGCCGCCAGATAGGTGTAGCGCGCATTGCCCGAGGTCTTGGGGTTCGGGAACACCACCTTCACGTCATCGCGAACGAGATCGCTCCAGTCCTTGATGTTCTTGGGGTTGCCGGCGCGCACGAGGAAGGAGGACAGCGAGTAGAACGGCGACGCCTTGTTGGGGAAATCGTTCTGCCAGTCGTCGGAGACGAAGCCGTTCTTCACGAGGAAGGAAATGTCGGTGACCTGGTTGAAGGTGACGACGTCGGCTTCAAGACCTTCGACGATGGCGCGGGCCTGCTTGGACGTGCCGGCATGCGACTGGTCGATGGTAACACCCGGATGCGCCTTGACGAAGGCGGCGTTGACCTGGACGAACAGTTCGCGCGCCACGTCGTAGGAGGCGTTGAGAAGTTTGTCGGCGGCCTGCGCCTGAAGCGGCGCGGCGAGAATGGCGGCGAGGGCGGCCCCGACCAGAAGCAGGCGTTTCATAAGATGTCCCTAAAAAGCGAATTGCTGTTGTATAAAGAATACGCGTCGCGCTGCAATTTCGGTAGGCAGAGGGAAGCTGCCAAGGCGATTAGAATAAAATTCCACTCCAATTTCGCGGCGCTAACCGGAATAATATTCCTGATCGCGTCGAAATCGATTTCGAAGAAGCGGCGTATGCCTACTTGTCCGAAACACCGGCCTCGGCAAAACTGGCCATGCGGGAATGACATTCCAACGCCGACCGCACGATGTTGATCGCCAGGCAGGCGCCCGATCCTTCGCCCAGCCGCATGCCGAGGTCGAGCAGGGGCGTAAGCTCCAACTCGCCCAGCAGCCGGCGATGGCCGGCTTCCGCCGAGACATGCGCCGAGAGCGTATGAGCCAATCCGTCGCGATGCAGGCGCGCCAGCGGTGCCGCCGCCGCCGTGCAGACGAAGCCGTCCAGCAGCACCGGGATGCCATGCTTCCGAGCCGCGAGAACAGCTCCCAGGATGGCAGCCAGTTCGCGGCCGCCGAGGCTTGCTGCGATAGCCAGCGGATCGGACAGCTTTTCCGCGTGGCGCTGCAGGCCGGCGTCGATGGCCGTGGCCTTGCGGCCCAGGCCGGCATCGTCGACGCCGGTGCCGCGTCCGGCCCAATCGCGGCCGCTGCCGCCGAACAGGCCTGCTGCGATGGCCGCTGCGGGTGTCGTATTGCCGATGCCCATTTCGCCGAAGCCGATCAGGTCTGTGCCGGGCTTGACAGCATCGTAGCCGGTCGAGACGGCAGCGAGGAAATCGGCCTCGTCCATCGCCGGCTCTTGCGTGAAATCGCCGGTGGGGCGGTCGAGATCGAGCGCGATGACGTCGAGCTCCGCTCCAGCCGCCCGCGCCAGCTGGTTGATGGCGGCACCCCCATGCGCGAAATTGGCAACCATCTGCACTGTCACCTCCGAGGGGAAGGCGGAGACACCTTGCGCGGTGACGCCATGGTTGCCGGCAAAGACGATGATGTTGACCTTCTCCAGCTTGGGCATGTCGCGGCCCTGCCAGCGCGCCAGCCAGGCAGCGATGGTTTCCAGCCGTCCGAGGCTGCCCTGCGGCTTGGTGAGCGTGTCTTGGCGCTGTGCCACGGCCTCCGCCGCGCTGTCGCTGCCGGCGGGCAGGTCGATGCATGCCATGCGCAATTCGTCGAACGTTTTGAAAGCCATGGCGCGAGGAACTCCGAAACAGAATCAGGTCAGGATTGCGGATGCGATGAGCAGAAGCGCGATCTCGGCGATCTGCTGCCAGGCGCCGATGGTGTCGCCGGTCAGGCCGCCGATCTGGGCGATGCAGAGGCGGCGGAAGGCGAGGAAGAGGACCGAGAGAACGAGAACCGAGACCAGCAGGCCCTCGGCGCCAAGCAGCAGCAGGGCGGCGAGGCCGATAGCCGCCGCGATTGCCGCTGTGGCTTCAGAGACGCTCCCGACCGTGACCGAAAGCCCCTCATTGCGCGCCTGCGGCAGAGCGACCATGAACAAAGGCATGGCAGCGCGTGAGGCGGTGTGGGCCACAAGAAGCGCCAGGAAGACCGAGCCGGGCGTGGCGATTGCCGCGAGCGCACTCCACCGAAGCAGCACGGCGAGAAGCAAGGCGGCCGCGCCATAGGTGCCGACGCGACTGTCATGCATGATCTCGAGCTTGCGCTCCTTGGTCCGCCCGCCGCCGAATCCGTCGGCGGTGTCGGACAAGCCGTCCTCATGCAGGCAGCCGGTAGCCAGCATGGCTCCGGCGAGCGCCAGTGCTGCGGCAGGGCCAGCGGCCAACCCCAGCCACCATCCCGTTGCGTAGACACCGCCCGCGATGAGGGCCACGGCCAGCCCGACGATGGGTGCGGACCAGATGGCGTCGCCCAATGTCCGGTCCTTGACCACGAAATGCGGCAGCGGCAGGCGGCTGAAGAAGACCATGCCGATGGCAATGTCGCCGGCGATCGTCTTGAGGCCCGCCATCGCTCATGCCCTCGCAATGGCGTGGAAGAAGGTGCCGCCGACCAGCCCGCGCCGGCCGCCGAACGTGCCGAGCGGCTTGCCTTGTCCGTCGGCGATGTCGCCCAGGGGCTCGTCCTGTCCGGCGACCGTCACGCGAGCATAATGGAATTCGTGGCCGCGTATCGTCTCGCCGGCTTTGCCGATGGCGCAGTCCAGGCCAAGCGTCGCCTGGCGGTAGCCCAAGTTCATCTTGCGCTGGGCGAAGCTGGTGGCATGGCCCAGCAGGCCGAGCATGGCATGGGTGTGGCCTTCGGCATCCTCGATGCTTTCGCCCAGCACCATGAAGCCGCCGCACTCGCCATGGACGGGCTTTTGCGCGGCAAAGGCGCGGGTGCCTTCAAGGAAGCGGGCATTGCCGGCAAGCCGTCCGGCATGCAATTCGGGATAACCGCCGGGAAGCCAGCAGACGTCGCAATCGCTTGCCGGGATCTCATTGGCCAGCGGCGAAAACGGCACGAGTTCCGCCCCCGCCGCCTGCCATTGGGCGCGGATGTGCGGATAGAGAAAGGTGAAGGCCGCGTCCTGCGCCAGCGCGATACGCTGCCCCGGCGGCGGCAGGGCGATGGCCGGTTGCCCTATCTGCGGTTGCAGCGGCGTCGCCAGGGCCAGGATGGCGTCGATGTCCAGCGAGGCTTCGGCCATGTCGGCCAACCGGTCGAGATGCGCTTGCAGGTCGCCATGCTCCTCTGCCTGGACGAGGCCGAGATGCCGTTCGGGCAGGCTGAGCGTGGGATCCCGCAAGATGCCGCCGACGACGGGTAGCCCAATGGCTTCGATGGCGTCGCTGGCGAGCGTCCGGTGGCGTTCGCTGCCAAGTCGGTTGAGAACAACACCGGCAATGCGAACGGCGGGGTCGTAGGTGGCAAAGCCCTTGGCCACGGCCGCCGCTGTCTGCGACTGACCCGACACGTCGAGCACCAGCAGGACCGGCAGGCCATAGAGCCGGGCGAGGTCGGCCGCGGCGCCCGAACGGCCTTGCGGCGCGGGAATGCCGTCGAACAGGCCCATGGCGCTTTCGAGGATGACAATGTCAGTGTCGCGAGCGGCATTGGCGGCCAGTGCGTTCAGCAAGGCCGGCGGCATCGCCCAACTGTCGAGATTGGTGCCGGGCAGGCCGGTTGCGGCGGCGTGAAAGCCGGGATCGATATAGTCGGGGCCGGATTTCGCGCCGCGCACCTTCAGCCCGCGCCGTGCCAGCGCGCGCAGCAGGCCGATGGTGACGCTGGTCTTGCCCGAACCCGAACGCGGTGCGCCGATGATCAGCCCGCGCG
Source organism: Tianweitania sp. UT-5YL-CI-8 (assembly GCF_030010215.1). Classification (GTDB taxonomy): domain Bacteria; phylum Pseudomonadota; class Alphaproteobacteria; order Rhizobiales; family Rhizobiaceae; genus Oryzicola. The sequence goes on along the minus strand of NZ_JASCRR010000005.1, from coordinate 255,685 downwards.
CCTTCATGGCTGGCCCAACAGTTCGGAACGCATCGAGACGATGTGGCCGACCACCACCAGCGAGGGCGAGGCCATGCCTTCGGCCTTGGCGCGTTCGGCAATGTCGCCCAGCGTGCCGATCAGCACGCGCTCAGCGGGCGTGGTGGCGCTTTCGACGATCGCGACCGGCGTGTCGGCGGCAAGCCCACCTAATGCGAGGCGGCGTACGATGGCCGGCAAAGTGGCGAGGCCCATATAGACGACCAGCGGCTGGCCGGTGCGGGCAAGCGCTGCCCAGTCGAGATCGTCGTCATCGAGGTCGGCGGCATGCCCGGTAGCCAGTGTGATCGCCTTGTTGATGCCGCGCATGGTGGTGGGGATGCCGACGGCGGCCAGCGCGCCGAAGGCGGCAGTGATTCCGGGCAGAACGCGGAAGGGGATGTTCTCGCGCACCAGAGCCAGCGCTTCCTCGCCGCCGCGCCCGAAGATGTAGGGGTCGCCGCCCTTGAGCCGCACCACCTTGCGGCCTTGGCGGGCCAGCTTCACCAGAAGCGCTGTGATGTCGTCTTGCTTCATCGACGGTTTGCCGCCGCGCTTTCCGGCAAAGAACAGCTCGGCCTTGACGGCTACAGCAACGATATCGGGCGAGACCAGCGCGTCATAGACCAGCGCGTCCGCCTGATCGAGGGCGGAGAGCACATCGAGCGTCAGGCAGCCGGGATCGCCGGGACCTGCGCCGGCCAGCCAGACATGGCCGGGTTCGAGCGCGGTTTCCTTCAGCTTCAGTCGGGCGAGGGCATTTTCAACTGTCATGAAACCCGCTTTCGCCGATGACGAGGGCGTTCGGCAAGCCTATAGATCGGCTCATGAACAGCGAAGACACACCGTTGCGCCGCGGCTGGACGACCGGGGCCTGCGCCACGGCCGCGGCCAAGGCGGCCTGCGCGGCGCTTTTGGGACACGGCTTGCCCGACCCGGTGGAGATTTCCCTGCCAAGCGGACAACTGGTGGGTTTCGCTTTGGCACAGTCGGCGGAAGGCGAGGGTTTCGCATCCGCAAGTATCGTCAAGGATGCCGGCGACGATCCCGACGTCACCCATGGCGCTGTCGTGACCAGCACGGTGCGGCGCGGTGCTGAGGGCAGCGGCATCACCTTCAAGGCCGGGCCGGGCGTTGGCACGGTGACGCGCCCCGGCCTGCCGATCCCGGTGGGAGAAGCCTCGATCAACCCCGTGCCGCGCAAGATGATCGCGCAGGCGATTGCCGAGGTCGCGGGCGAGGGGACGGATTTCGAGGTCGAGGTGTCGGTGGCCGACGGCGCGGAAATTGCGCTGAAGACGCTCAATCCGCGCCTTGGCATTTTGGGCGGCATCTCGATCCTGGGCACGACAGGCATCGTCATTCCCTATTCCTGCTCGGCCTGGATCCACTCCATCCATCGCGGCATTGACGTGGCGCGCGCCATGGGGCTCGACCATGTCGCGGGTTCCACCGGCAACGCATCTGAAATGGCAGTGCAACAGTTCCACAGCCTGCACGAGGTCGCGCTGATCGACATGGGCGACTTCGTCGGTGGCATGCTCAAATATATCCGCGCCCACCCGGTGCCCCGCGTCACCATTGCCGGCGGCGTGGCCAAGATGACCAAGCTGGCGCAAGGCATGCTCGACGTCCATTCCAAGCGCGGCTCGGCCGATCTGGAAACGCTGGCCGCCCTTGCGGTTCAGGCGGGCGCGGACGCCGTGCTGGCGCAGCGCATCGTAAGTGCCAACACCGTGGCCGAAGCTTTCGCGCTGTGTACGAAAGCGGGCGTGCCGATCGGCGACGCCATTGCCGCCGCCGCCTGGGAGACGGCGGCGCCGGCGCTCGATCATCCCGACATCGCGCTGGAAATCCTCGTCTTCGATCGCGACGGCGGGCTGCGCGGCCATGCTCCGTTCGCGCCGTCTCATGATCCCTCGCGCCCCCGGAAGCGCCGCTGATAGGTGGCGTCGTAAAGCGAGCTCTCGCGAAAGCCCTCGGCTCCCAGCGACGGCCCGACAAATACAATGGCGGTGCGCTCGATGGGATCGGCGGCCAGCCTGTCCGCGATGCTGCCAAGCGTTGCGCGCAGGATGCGCTCGTCAGGCCATGAGGCACGGAACACCACCGCGACCGGGCATTCCGGTCCATAAAGCGGGGTCAATTCCTCGACGATCCGGTCGATGGCGTGGATCGCAAGGTGGATGGCCAGCGTCGCGCCGCTCTGGCCGAAAGTGGCCAGCGTTTCCCGTGCCGGCATTTTCGAGGCGCGGCCGGATACTCGGGTGAGAACCAGGCTCTGCGCCACTTCTGGAATGGTCAGTTCCCGCTTCAGCGCGGCTGCCGCCGCCGCGAAAGACGGCACGCCCGGCGTCAGCGTGTAGGGAATGTCGTGCCTGTCTAGCCGCCTGATCTGCTCGGCCACCGCGCTCCACACCGACAGATCGCCCGAATGCAGCCGCGCCACGTCATGCCCGGCCTTGTGGGCTGAGACATACTCCGCCTCGATCTCGTCCAGCGACAGGGGTGCGGTGTCGACCAGCCGCGTATCCCTATCGCAATAGGACAACAGGTCCGGTGAAACGATGGAACCGGCATAGAGGCAAACCGGACAGTCGCCGAGCAGCTTCGCCCCGCGCACGGTGATCAGATCCGCCGCGCCAGGCCCGGCGCCGATGAAATGCACGGTCATGGCCGGTCTCCAGGCGGGGCGGTGTCTAAGGAAGGCTGAGGTCTTGAACCGCCCCCCTCATCCGACCCTTCGGGCCACCTTCTCCCCGCTGGGGAGAAGGGATGGGCGCAACGCTGATCACTCTCCTCTCCCCTTGGGGAGATGGTGGCCGAGCGTAGCGTAGGCCGGGTGAGGGGGTGCTGCACGTCGGGCGCGATGGTTTCACCGGCCTCATCAAAGATAGTTTCACAAACCGCCAACGCGCAGGTTGCGCCGCCATGCGACAAGCGCGGACCCAGAAGCCGTGCACCGGAACCAGCCGCAACCAATGCCGCAGCCTCGGAGACGGATGCGGTTCCGGCGATATCGCGCGACAGCGACGACCGCGTCAGCGTTTCGGCTGAAGCAGCCTGCTCGTCGGCGACGATTTCCAGCTTTATCCCCAGCGCTTTCGCCACCGCCCGGATCGCGGGTTCGGCTGCTTTGTGCGCCGTCGTAGCCAGCGCCGAAAGATGAGCCCTATCCACGCCATGGACCGCGCAGGCAGCGTCGATGGCAGCCAACACGTCCGCTTCGCTCACGCCCTTGCGGCTGCCGATCCCTGCCACGATCATGGCTTCACCCAGACCCATTGCGTGACAGGCATGGCGCTGCGCCAGCCCGTCATCGAGCCGACGGGCGACGCGCGCGAGACGGCGAGGCGCAGCAACTCGCCGCCGTGTTGTGCGTGGGCAGTGAGCAGCACCGCTTCCATCTCCAGCGTCACGGCGTTGGCCACCAGCCGTCTGCCCGGCTTGAGCGCGGCAATCGCCGCATCCATCACCCCTTTATCCGAGCCGCCGCCGCCGATGAAGATAGCGTCCGGCGAGGGCAGGCCGGATAGCACCTCGGGGGCTTTGCCCTCGACTAGCATCAGGCCTGGCACGCCGCATTGGCTGGCGTTGCGGCGGATGCGGGCGGCGCGCTCCGCGTGTGCCTCGATGGCGATGGCGCGCAGCGAGGGGTGCGACAGCATCCATTCGATGCCGATGGAGCCGGACCCCGCGCCGATGTCCCACAGAAGTTCGCCGCGCCTCGGCGCAAGGCTCGACAGCGTGACAGCACGGATTTCGCGCTTGGTGATCTGCCCGTCATGCTCGAAAAGATTGTCGACGAGGCCCGAGGCCAGCGGCAGGATGCGCGCCTGCTGATTTGATTCAAGCTCGATGGCCAAGACGTTCAGCGGATTGATGTTTTCGAGAGCGAAGTGCTCCGCGAGAGCTGTGCGGATGCGTTCCTGTGCGCCGCCCAACGCTTCCAGCAGCGTCAGCCGCGAAGCACCGAACCCGGCCTGCACCAAAAGGTCTGCGATGGCTTCGGGTGCCTCCGCGTCCGATGTCAGGGCGATGATGCGCGTGCCGGGATGCAGCAGCGGCCGGACCAGGTCGATGGCATGGCCGTGCAGCGAGACGGACTCGATGTCCTGCAGCGCCCAGCCGAGCCTGGACGCGGCGAGCGAAAAGGCGGAGGGCGCGGGCAGGGTAAGCGTTTCGTCAAGCAGCACATGGCGCGACAGAGTGACGCCAACGCCGTGCAGGAACGGATCGCCCGAGGCCAGCACCACGACGGATTGACCGCGCAGGGAGACGACCTCCGTCATCGCCGTGTCGAAGGGTGTCGGCCAGGGTCGTGCTTGGCCGGTGATCAGGCTTTCCGCTAGAGCGAGGTGGCGCTTGCCGCCGAAGACATGGGCCGCTTCGGCAATGGCCTGCTTGGCCGCATCGCCGAGACCTGAGATGCCGTCCTCGCCGATGCCGACGATGGTGAGCCAGGGGTTAGCGGACATGGCAAATGCCCCATGGAGCATGGCTGCGGCTCGTATGGATTCGAATTCGCCCTACGTTGCCCCCCTCTGTCCTGCCGGACCTCTCCCCCGTGAGGGGGGAGATTGAGCCGTCACGTCGGCTTTCGCTAGTCGCAAACGCAACGGGAAGAGCGCCACGACAGAAGCTGCTAATCTCCCCCCTCGCGGGGGAAATGTCCGGCAGGACAGAGGGGGGCGCCATAAAGCGAGTACGATGATGGGGAGCGATTGCGAAAAGCCCCTTTCGACCCCATAGACGAGAAGAACGAGGCCCGCAGATCGCACTATGACCCCACGCATTCTCATTCTTGGCGGCACGACGGAGGCGCGGCAACTGGCCGGCAGGCTGGCGGCGCGGGGCGGCTTCGACATCACCTTGTCGCTGGCCGGCCGCACCGAAAATCCCGTCGCCCAGCCCGTTCCTGTGCGTGTCGGCGGGTTTGGCGGCGCGGAAGGTCTTGCCGACCATATGCGCGCCGAGGCCATCGACCTGCTGCTCGATGCAACGCATCCCTATGCCGCGCGGATTTCGGCCAATGCCGCCAAGGCCGCGGCGATGGCCGGAGTGGACATTCTCGCCCTGCGCCGGCCCGGCTGGGAGCCGGTCGAAAGCGACCGCTGGACGCTGGTGGACAGCGGCGACGAAGCTGTCGCCGCGCTGGGCGCCGAACCGAAACGCGTGTTCCTTGCGCTCGGCAGGCAGGAGCTTCTGCCGTTCGAGACAGCACCCCAGCATTCCTATGTCATCCGCAGCGTCGATCCCGTCGAGCCGCCATTGGCGGTTCCGAATGCGCGTTACATTCTGGCGCGCGGACCGTTTGCTGAAGCGGACGAGGCCGCGCTGCTCACCGAACTCGGCATCGAGACCATCGTCGCCAAGAATTCGGGCGGCGTGGCGACCTATGGCAAGATCAAAGCGGCCCGCGAGCTCGGTATCGCGGTGATCCTGTTCAACCGTCCGGCGCTGCCCGAGGTGCCGGGTGCGGCTTCCATCGCGGGACTCCTGGACCTGATCGATCATCGCTGGCCAGCCGCCGAAAAGCGCGGCGTGTAGACCAGCGGCTTTTGCCCGTCGCGCGTAATGATGCGCGTTTCGGGCGAGCCGATCATCACGCAGGTCGCCATGTCGGCCTGTTCGGCGTCCGCCTCGCCGAGCGCGGCGATCATGATATTCTCGTCGGGTCGCCCGGCCGCGCGGCCAAAAATGACCGGCGTCGTTGCCGGCAGCACCCCGCGCAAAAGCTCTAACGCCTTGCCGAGCTGCCAGGGCCGCGCCTTGCTGATCGGGTTGTAGAGCGCGATGACGAAACCTGCTTCCGCCGCCGCTTTCAGACGCGTTTCGATCAACTCCCACGGCTTGAGATTGTCGGATAGCGAAATGGCGCAGAAGTCATGGCCGAGCGGCGCGCCGATGCGGGCGGCCACCGCCAGCATGGCGGTCACGCCGGGCACGATTTCCAGATCGATGCTGCGCCATTCCACGGGGCCGGTCTCGATGGCTTCGCAGACGGCGGCCGCCATGGCAAACACGCCGGGGTCACCGCCCGAGACGACAGCCACATGCGCGCCCGATGCGGCTTTTTCAAGGGCTGCGCGCGCGCGAGAGATTTCCTCGCGGTTGTCGGAGGCGACTGCCGTCTGGCCAGGCTTCAGGTCGAGCCGGTCGAGATAGGGCTTGTAGCCATAGAAGAAGGTCGCGGAGGCCACCGCCTGGCTCGCCTCTGGCGTGACCTGCGACGCGTTGCCGGGACCGAGCCCGATGACGACGAGACGGCCGCTCACAGTTCGGCCTCTTCGCGGCCCGTCCAGCCAGCAACCAGTACGATGGAGAAATAGGGCGCCTTGTCGTCGCTCTTGTCCTTGAGCGGCATGTCGTGCGTCGTCGGCATGGTGCCGCGCTCGACATAGACGGCACGGTCGAGCTTGCCGGTGGCTTCCAGCGCGCGGCGGATTTTCGCCAGGTTGCGGCCGACCTTCATGATCACGGCGGCGTCGGTGTCGGCCAGCCGGCGGGTCAGCTCGAACTCGCTCATCGTGCCGGGCAGCACCGTCAGCACGTCGTCGCCCTGCACGATCGGCAGCCCGGTCTGCGACCAGCAGCCGGACATCGCGGTGACGCCGGGAATGACTTCGGTGGGATAACGATGCGCCAGACGCACATGCAGATGCATATAGGAGCCGTAAAACAGAGGATCGCCCTCCGACAGCACGGCGACGGTCAGGCCTTGGTCGAGATGGTTTGCCACGGCCTGGGCGGACTCTTCATAGAAGCCCGTGATCGCCGAGCGGTAGTCGTTGTGGCTTTTGTCGATTTCGGTGGTCACCGGATAGAGCAAGGGCAGCTCGATCACGCCGGGACGGAAATGCGCCTCGGTGATGGTGCGGGCATTGCCGTTGTTGCCACGCTTGGCGAAGTGGGCGATGACATCGGCCTCGGCCAGCGCGCGCACCGCCTTCAGCGTCATCAGTTCGGGGTCGCCGGGGCCGGTGCCGACGCCGATCAACCTGCCTTTGCTCATGGCGTTCACAGCCCCGGCCTCGCCAGGGAATTGACCGCAGCCGCCGTCATGGCGCTGCCGCCCAGCCTGCCGCGCACGATGGCATAAGGCACGCCATGCGCGTCCTCCGCCAGTGCGTCCTTGGATTCGGCAGCACCCACGAAGCCCACCGGCATGCCGATGATGGCAGCGGGTTTGGGCGCGCCGTCGCGCAGCTTTTCGAGCAGGTAGAACAGGGCCGTCGGCGCGTTGCCGATGGCGATCACCGCGCCCGCCATGCGCTCGCCCCAAAGGTCCATCGCGGCGGCCGAGCGCGTGTTGCCGATGCGGGCGGCAATCTCGGCCGTGCGCGGGTCGCGCAGGGTGCAGATCACCTCGTTCTTGGCCGGCAGGCGCGCCTGGGTGACGCCACGCGCCACCATCTCGGCGTCGCAAAGGATTGGCGCGCCGGCCTGAAGGGCTGCGCGCGCGGCGGTAACGAAGCCTTCGGAGAAGATGAAATGCTGCGCTGCCTCGACCATGCCGCAGGCATGGATCATGCGGATCGCGACATCGGCCTCGGCGTCGGAAAAGCGCGCAAGGTCCGCTTCCGAACGGATGATGGCAAAGGAGCGCTCGTAGATCGCCTGTCCGTCGTGAATGTAGTCGTAGGCGGTCATGCTCTTTCCTGTGTCGTCGTTTGGCCTGGTGGCAGCGCCGCCGGGCCGAGTCGGGCAAGGCAGGCTGCCGCCGTCTCCCCGGCCCTGCGCTGCGCCCGCAGCGTGGCTGCCAGCCGCGCCAGTGTTTCGGCGGCTTCATATCGTGCGGTGTAATGCGCCGGAAGCCCTTTCGCGGTTCCGGCAACGACAAAACCGACGCCGTTTTCGCCGCCCACCAAAGTCAGTGCCGCCGGCGTCGGGTGCGCGCAGCCCTTGGCGCAGCCTGAAATGTGCAGGGTCATCGAACCGTCGAGCAATTCGGCGGCACCGGATGCGGCTTCCTGGGCCACGGCGCGGGTATCGAAATGGCCCGAGGCGCAGGCCGGCGCGCCGGGGCATGCGGCGATGCGCAGGCGCGGATCGGCGGGGTTTGTGATGAAGCCGAGTTGCGATGCGGTGGTCTTGAGTTTCTCGCAGCCGGCCGCATCCAGGCCCAGTACTATTAGCACGCGGGGCGGGGCGGGGCGGATGCCGGTGGCGCCAAGGGCCTGTGCTGCCTCTCCGAAGGCCGCGATATCGGCGGCGTCCATGCTGCCATAGGGCAGGGCGATGGAAAGGGCGGTGGCGGTATTGTTTAGATTGAGCAGGCCAAGGGACGCCGGGCGCTCTACGTCGCCCCTCTCTGTCCTGCCGGACCCGGCGCTACGCTCGCGCTCCGGGCGTTCGTCGTTCGAAAAGCCAAATCGTTGGCTTTTTGTCCGCTGCGTGGACCGCTCCTCACTCCGCGCAAGGGGGGAGATCGGCAGTTCTACACTCCTCGCCTGTTCTGCAACGTTTGCGATTAGCGAAAGCCGACGCGACGGCTTAATCTCCCCCCTTGCGGGGGAGATGTCCGGCAGGACAGAGGGGGGTGACGTCGAGCACCGGCCTTCTAAGCCGATGCTTGTCAAGTCCTTCGCCCGCGCTTCCCTTCCTCTCGCCGCCACTTCTTCCAGCACCATAAGCGTCGCCTCAACCGCGCCGTCCTCGCCGAATCCCCCGCACTCCCGCGCTGTCTTTGCATCCCCGCCGATCGCCAGCCGCCAACCCTCCCGTTCCGCCACCAGCCGGACATCGGCGATGATCTCATCGAGGCAAAACGCCCCGCGGCCATCGACGATCACCGAGACTTTCGGACCCAGCCGCGTCGCCAGACCCACCTCGGCAACGCTTTTGCGGATACGCTCCGCCAGCTGTCGCGCATCGGAGGTCTCAGCCGGATCGAGCCCAGCCAGCGGCCCGGTTTCGACCGGCACGCCGGTGCGGGCTTCGATGCCCAGCGCGTTTACGTCTTCCGCCAGGGCTGCCGCGCTGTCCTCCGTCAGCCCCCTGATCTGCAGGCTGCCGCGCGCGGTGACCTCGATGATGCCGTTGCCATGGGCGGAAGCGGATAAACAGAGTCCATTCAATTGCTTGGGCGATATCTCTCCAGTAACCGGGTTGAGCCGCACGAGAAGCCCGTCGCCGGTCTGCATCGGGGTCGACAAAGCCGGGCAGGCGCCACGGCGCGCAAACGGGGTCATGCCGCCTCCTTCGCTTCCGCGATCAGGGCGGCGAGGTCGTCGTCCACCGAGTTGCGCAGCGGGTGCCACAGCCCGCGCCGACGAGCAGAGGCGAAGCGCTCGGCGATGAAGGCTGCGGCCTTGGGGTTCTCGCGCAGCATAAACGTGCGGACGGTCTCGTCCGCGACATAGGCGTCGTAGACCGCGCCGATCAGCGCCGAGGGAATGGCATGGGTGGTCTCGGCAAAGCCGATCAGCCGGTCGACCGTCTCGGCGAATTCGGAAGCGCCGCGCGGGCCGTGGCGCATCTGGCCGTCGATGAAGCGACGGTTGACGGCGCGCGCCCGCACCACGCGCGCCACCGCTTCGCTGACCGAGCGCGGCCTTGGCTTATTCGGATCGGTGGTGTCGAGCACGATGACGTCCGCCTTGCCGCCAAGGGCTGCAATGGCTGCCGAAAAGCCTCCGATGAAAGCGACGTCGGCTGAGCCTTCGAGAATGTCGCGGCCGGGATCGTCGCCGGTATGCACGAGAAGATCGGCGTCGGCGAGTTGGGCCGCGAAGCCTCCGGGCGCTACTGTGCCGTCGCCATGCGCGCCGCCATAGGCATGCGAGGCGGCATCGAGATAGGCGCGGCCGATTTCGTCGCGGCTTTCCCACCGCCCGCTGGCGAGCAGATCTTCCGCGCCCGAACCGTAGGTGCCGGGCGACGAGCCGAAGATGCGCGGCAAAGGCTTGCCCGCCTTGCGGGTTTCGGCGGCGAGCGGGTTTTCGGAACTGTCCTCGTCGCGGGCGGCAACGGCTGCGGCTGCCGCATCCATCAGCGCGATCTGGGTCGGGAACATGTCGCGGAACAGGCCGGAAATGCGGAACGTCACATCGATGCGCGGCCGGCCGAGGCTGGCAGGCGGCAGCACCTCAATGCCGGTGACGCGGCCTGTAGCGGCGTCCCATTGCGGCCGGCAGCCCATCAGCGCCAGTCCCTGGGCGATTTCCTCGCCGCCGGTGCGCAGCGAAGCGCTCCCCCACAGGTCGATGACCAGCGCGCGCGGCCAATCGCCATGGCTCTGCATGTAGCTGACCACCACCTCGTCGGCGGCTGCCTTGCCAAGATCGAAGGCGGTCGGCGTCGGCATGGTGCGCGGGTCGGCGGTGAACAGATTGCGGCCTGTCGGCAGCACGTCGGTGCGGCCGCGCGCCGGTGCGCCGGAAGGGCCGGCGGCGATATGCCGGCCGTCGAGTGCATCGACCAGGGTTGCGCGTTCGGCCTCTGCGCTGGCCAGCCGCGCCGCATCGGTCTCGCCCTCGGGGGCTGCGCCATAGACGTGCAGCCCATCCTTAACCGCGAAATCCTTGAGGTCGCACAGCCAGGCATCGATGCGGCGCAGCGCTTCGTCGGGCGCGTCGGTGTTGGCCACGCCCGCATCCGCCGCAAGGCCGGTCTGTGCCGCCGTCTCCACGATCAGCTTGGCGAGACGGTCGCGGCGGCGGCGGTCCAACCCGTCGGCCTGGGCGTATTCGTCGACCAGCCGCTCGAGGCGTTGCTGATGCTCGTCCAGTCCGGCCGCGGCCATGGGCGGGGGCAGGTGGCCGAGCGTGACGGCGGCGATGCGGCGCTTGGCCTGGGCTGCCTCGCCGGGGTTGGAGACGATGAACGGATAGACGACCGGCAACCCGCCGGTGACGATTTCGGGAAAGCATGTGTCGGAAAGCGCCACAACCTTGCCCGGCAGCCATTCCAGCGTGCCATGCGCGCCGACATGCACGATGGCGTGGGCGGCCAGCCTGTGCTGCAGCCAGAGCCCGAAGGCGAGCAGTTCATGACGCGGCGGCAGGGTCGGGTCGTGGTAATCGGCGCGACGGTCGGCGGATTGCCCGCGATCCGGGGCGAGGGCGACGGTGACATTGCCGAAGGTGGCAGCGCGGAAGGAGAAGTCCGCCGCGTCATTGGTCGAAGACCCCCTCATCCGGCCCTTCGGGCCACCTTCTCCCCGCTGGGGAGAAGAGACTGGCGCAGCGTCGACCGCTCTCCTCTCCCCAGCGGGGAGAGGGTGGCCGAGCGTAGCGGAGGCCGGGTGAGGGGGGGTGCCATAGGATGACATGGCCCCATCGCTCTGCTGCATGGTGTCCGAGCTGCCAGAGACGGCAAGTGTGAAGTTGCTAATCTCCCCCCTTGCGGAGGAGATGTCCGGCAGGACAGAGGGGGGCAACATGGCGCGCCAAGCTTGGGTGTTGGCTTCAACTGCACCCCACGCTCCCTCCACAGCTTCCTTCACCGGATCGGGCAAGTCCCCAAACAACCCCGCATAATCTTCCGCCGTAATTCCTTCTCCGCCACAGTCTAGCAAATCCAGCAAATCCCGCGCCGATTCCGGAATCCCGTCAACGGCATAGCCTTGCGTCTTCAGATCCCGAATCATCGCCAGCACGCTGTTGGGGACGTCGAGGCCGACAGCGTAGCCGGTGCGGCCCGGCGCGCTGGGATAGTCGGGCAGCAGAATGACGATGCGCCGGTCCGCACGCGGCGTATCGATCAGCCGCACCATGGCGGCGATGCGTTTGGCGACCTGTTCGACGCGCCCCGGCTCGGGCCGATTGGCGAGCGGGCGAATGCCGAGATCGGCGTCCTCAGCGGTCTCGTCCTTGAACGACACCGCGCCCGCGAGAATGCGGCCGTCGAGTTCCGGCATCACGACATGCATGGCGAGGTCGGCCGGTCCCAGGCCGCGCGGGCTTTTTTCCCACGCTTCGCGGCGCGTGGTGGCGACGATGACCTGGAACACCGGCACGCCGGCGCGGTCGAACAGCGTCTCTGTGCCAGGTTCCGCACCCGCCGCAAAGGCTGTGGCGGTGACGATGGCGGGGGGCGACAAATCCTTCAGCGCCTGCTCGACAAAGGCCAGCGACGCCGCGTCCTTCAGGCTGGACACGAAGATCGGCACCGGCGTCAGGCCTTGCGCGCGCAGTGCTTCCGCCAGCGCGTCGATGGGCGCGACATCGGCGGCTAGGAGCATGGAGCGGTAGAACAGGATGGGGATGACGGGGGCTTTATCCTCACCCCCCCATTCCGGCTCATAAAACCCCGCCTTCGGCACCGAAACAGCGTCATCCGCCTGAGTAGCGCTGCCATCCACCAATCCGCCCAGCCGGCGCACCAGTCCGCGCATATTGTCCGGCCCGCCCTCGCGGAAATAGCCGAGCAGGCCGTCCAACTCCTCGCGCGGCAGCGTCGAGAGTTCGATCAGCCGCACATCCTCGTCGCGGCATTCGCCGGGCAGCAGCGCGAGCTTGATGCCTTTTTCGCGGGCAAGGGCGGCGAGCTGGTCGCAACCATAGCGCCACCAGTCGTAGCCGCCCAGGATGCGGACCAGTATCACCTTGGCGTGGCTTGCGACCGCATCGATCCAGAGATCGACCGACATCGGATGCCGAAGATCGCGCAGCGCGGCCAGCCGCATCGCGGGCAGGGCGGCCTGTGCTTTCCATGCGGCGGCCATTCCCGCCAGGTCGCTGTCGCTGAACGACAGCGCCACCACATCCGCCGGCGTCTGGCGCAGGTCGACCGGCTCGACGAGCTCGTCGAGCGACGCCGAGGATGTGGTCAGGATGTGCATTTATCCCACCAGAATCTTCTCGATGGCCGGGCGGTCGAGCCCCTTGAGCCCGATCACCACCAGTCGCGAACGGCGGTCGTCGGCGGCGGTCCAGGCGCGGTCATAGTAGTGGTTGACGCGCCGGCCGACCGCCTGCAGCAGAAGCCGCATCGGCTTGCCGCCGATATCGACGAAACCCTTCACCCGCAGCACGTTCTCTTCTTCCGCCGCCCGGGAGACGCGGGCGGCGAGATCGTCGGGGCTCGCAACGGAAGGCAGGTCGATGACGAAGCTGTCGAAATCGTCGTGCTCGTGATCGAGTTCGTCGTCGTGGTGGGTCTTGCGGTTCTCGATGTCGTCCTCCACGGCGAGATTGAGGCCGAGCAGCACGTTCGGATCGACCTTGCCATGCGCGGAAGGAACGATGCGGACGGCGCGCGATATATGCTCGCCGATGATGGCGTTGGCGCGGGCCGCGCCTTCCGCGTCGAGCAGGTCGCTCTTGGACAGGATGATGAGGTCGGCGCAGGCGACCTGGTCTTCGAACACCTCTTCCACTGGATCCTCGTGGTCGAGAGATTCGTCTTCCGCACGCTGCGCCTTCAGTGCGTCCATGTCATGGGCGACGCGGCCCTCGGCCAGCGCCGGCCCGTCGACCACCGCGATGACGCCGTCGACGGTGACGCGGCTCTTCACGCTCGGCCACTGGAAGGCCTGCACCAAAGGCTTGGGCAAAGCGAGGCCGGAGGTCTCGATCAGGATGTGATCGACCTTGGGCGTGCGCGACAGGATCTGGTCGAGCGCGGGCACGAAATCGTCGGCCACGGTGCAGCAGATGCAGCCATTGGCGAGTTCAACGATGTTCTCCTCGGGGCAGGCATCGACGCCGCAGCCTTTCAGGATTTCCCCGTCGATACCGACATCGCCGAACTCGTTGACGATGATGGCAAGCCGCTTGCCGCCGGCGTTTTCGAGGATGTTGCGGATCAGCGTCGTCTTGCCGGAGCCGAGAAAGCCGGTGATGACGGTGCAGGGAACGCGCGAGGCGGAAGCGGTCATGTCAAATCCTTGGTGATGGAAAGAGGCGGGATGCGCGCGACGAGGCCGCGCTTTAACGAATCGGGACGGCCGCGCCAGGGGATCAGCCCATCGGTCGCGGTGGCGAAGAGCTGCGCGCCGGTTATCAGATCGGCTGCGCTGTCGGGCTTGAGATCGCCGAAGACATAGCTCCAGCAGCCGTCGCGCAGCATCGCGGCGCTGAGGCGGCGCTTGCAATTGCCGAGGCATTCCACGCTGCGGACGTGGATGGGTAGGCCGTGGGCTGCGGCGAGGGTGTCGTCAGCCAGCTTTTCGCCGGCGCGCGGGCGTGTGTCGGAGCCGTTCTCATCCCGGCAGGACGAACAGACCAGCACGGTGACTTCGGTCTGGGCCGAAGCAGCTTCGTCCCTTGGCGGGAGCTCGGCATCCGTCTTCACTTCAACGCTCCTCTTCCGGACACCCGCCGGACGATCGGATTTCTAACTGTGACGGCAGGTCTCCTGGCTCGCGGGTCTCAGCCCTTGCCGCCTTCCCGGATCACGTCCAGTGGCTTTCGGCGCGGGCTCGTCGCTTACAGTTGCGGGTACAGCCGCGGATTGAGGCTTTCGCCCGCACCGCGTTCCCTCTTAGCACCTCTCGTTGCGGAGAGGCGACCGTCGCAGTCGATTTAGGCCGTTGCCCCATGCGGAGTCAACGCGGCACCTTGGCCATCCCGTTGTCAGCTCGGTGGATAGCCCGGCTTCTTGTAGAGATGTGCGCTGCGCGCCTCGATCTCGGGCTTGTAGACGGTTTCTGTCCAGGCTGCAGGGTCGACATCCTCGATGGTAATGGAAAGCGAAGCGTCCGAGCAGCCGGAACTCGCCATCATCGCTGCCGTGAGCGCATCGGCGATGGCTCGCTTCTGTTCCTCCGAACGGCCGGTGTACATCTTGATGCTGATATGCGGCATGGTCCCTCCTGATTGTCGGGTCTCGGATTTCGAGAGGCATACCCCGCCTTGTCGAGCTTGGCCATGCAGTCAGTGGTCTTGTCGGGGCAGATTACAGTGAGGGCAAACGAGCGGCATCGGCAAGCGCGCTGCCCAGATCGCCGCCGGGCACGATCACCAGTCGCTCCAGTCCCAGCCAGCCGCGCATCAGGTCCAGTTCCCGATACAGCGCCTCGGCGGTTTCCGGCGGCGCGAAGGGTTCGGCGAAGGCCGCATGCACGCGCAGGATGCCGGCGCCACGCTCCGCGCGCAGATCGACGCGGGCGACGATCTTGTCGCCAAGCAGGAAAGGCAGGACGTAGTAGCCATACTGCCGCTTTTCGGCCGGCGTATAAATCTCGATGCGGTAGCGGAAGTTGAACAGGCTTTCGGTGCGGGAGCGTTCGAACACCAGGGGGTCGAAGGGCGCGAGCAGGGCGCAGGCATTGACCTTGCGCGGCATGCGCGCAGATTTGTGCAGATAGGCCGGACGGTTCCAGCCTTCCACCGTCACCGGGATCAGTTCGCCGTCCTCGACAAGTTCCTCCAGCCGCCCTTTCATGTCGGCGGGCGACAGCCGGAAGTAATCGCGCAGGCACATGGCGGTCGCCACGCCGTGGGCGCGGGCGGAAATGCGCAGCAGCCGGCGATGCGCCTCCTCCGGTGCGATGTCGGGATGATTGTAGATGGCAGATGGCAAAACGCGTTCGGGAATGTCGTAAAGCCGCTCGAAGCCGCGGCGGGAAGCGGCGGTGATCTTGCCAGCCCAGAACAGCCACTCCACCGCTTTTTTTGCCTCGCTCCAACCCCACCAACCGCCAACGCCCCTTTCGCCCTCCAGTTCCGAGGCCGCGACAGGTCCGCGCTCCACGATCTGACGGTAGATGCCCTCCACATAGTCGGCACGCTCGCGCGCAAAAGTGCCGAGGCCGGTATAAATGCCCTCGTGGTTGGCCGCGCGCTCCATGCGCCAGCGCATCAGCGGCCATGTTTCCAGCGGCAGGAACGACGCCTCATGCGCCCAATACTCGAAGAGCAGCCGCTTGCGCGGAGCGGCCGCCTCGTCGAGCAGGCTCATCGGGTAGGGGCCGAGCCGCGAAAACAGCGGCATGTAATGCGCCCTGACCACGGCGCTGACCGAGTCGATCTGCAGCAGGCCGAGCCTGTCCAGCACGCGATTGAGATGCCGCCGGTCGATGGCTCCCGTTGGGTGTGGATCGGAAAAGCCCTGGGCGGCGAGCGCGATGCGCCGTGCTGCGGCGAGCGAGAGTTTTTCTTTCATGGACCCAAACCTAGAGAGCCCGGAAGGGCCAGACAATAGAATCACTTACTAAGCCATCCTATCAATTTGGAAGAGCAGGACTTGTCAGGAGAATAAACATGAGTAAAAAGAGAAGGTAATCGGGCGAGGTAAGGATTGTGGCCGTTTGCGGTCACAAGATGCTGTTCGCCGTTTTAAAGCCAATGTTTGACTTGCGCCGCTGAACGCGCTGCGCTAACCGTCGCCGCGTTGCAGCATGACCGCGCCCGGTCGGACGGTAAATCTGTCGCGCTTCCGCAAACCGGTGCCGTGCTGTAAACCTCTGGTGGATTGGCCGCCAATGGACATCGCAGCATGAGTTCACTTCTAAGTTCATATCTGCCCATCATCATCTTCATCGGGGTGGCGCTTGTCGTGGTCCTGGCGCTTTTGGTAGCGCCGTTCCTCGTCGCCTACCGCAATCCGGATCCCGAGAAGCTGTCGGCCTATGAGTGCGGCTTCAACTCGTTCGACGATGCCCGCATGAAGTTCGACATCCGCTTCTACCTGGTCTCGATCCTGTTCATCATCTTCGACCTGGAAGTGGCGTTCCTGTTCCCGTGGGCGGTCTCGTTCCGCGAAATCGGCATGTTCGGCTTCTGGTCCATGATGGTGTTCCTCGGCGTGTTGACCATCGGCTTTGTCTACGAATGGAAAAAGGGAGCGCTGGAATGGGATTGAACGACGCCCCAATGAACACCAACGGTACGCTCGTAGCACCGCGCCCCAAGGGTCTCATCGATCCGAACACCGGCAAGCCCATCGGCTCCGACGATCCGTTCTTCGCGGATATCAACAGCGAACTGTCCGACAAGGGCTTTCTCGTCACCTCGACCGAGGCGCTGATCACCTGGGCGCGTACCGGCTCGCTGATGTACATGACCTTCGGCCTGGCCTGCTGCGCGGTGGAGATGATCCACTCGGCCATGCCGCGCTATGACAGCGAGCGCTTCGGCATCGCACCGCGCGCGTCACCGCGCCAGTCGGACGTGATGATCGTCGCCGGCACGCTGACCAACAAGATGGCGCCCGCGCTGCGTAAGGTCTACGACCAGATGCCCGAGCCGCGCTACGTCATCTCGATGGGCTCCTGCGCCAATGGCGGCGGCTATTATCACTATTCGTATTCGGTGGTGCGCGGCTGCGACCGCGTCGTGCCGGTCGACATCTATGTTCCGGGATGCCCGCCCAGCGCGGAAGCGCTGATGTACGGTCTGCTTCTGTTGCAGAAGAAGATTCGGCGCACCGGCACGATTGAACGTTAATGGGCGAGCGGTGATCCGATGAGCGAAGCTCTCAACGACCTGTCAGCTTATCTCGCCGAGAAGATCGGCGTGGCCCTTGAGGAAAACACCATCGCCTTCGGTGAACTGTCGATCACCGTGGCGAGTGGCGATTTGCTCAAGGTGGTGAACTTCCTGCGAAAGGACCCGCAGTGCCAGTTCATCTCGATCATCGACGTTTGCGGCGCGGATTATCCGCAGCGCATGCGCCGCTTCGACGTGGTCTATCACCTTCTGTCGCCGCGCCAGAACCAGCGCATCCGCATCAAGGTGATGACCGACGAGGATACGCCGGTTCCGTCGATCACCGGCATTTTCCCCGGCGCCGACTGGTTCGAACGCGAGACCTACGACATGTATGGCGTGCTGTTCTCGGGGCATCCCGACCTGCGGCGGATTTTGACCGACTACGGTTTTGAAGGGCATCCGCTGCGCAAGGATTTCCCTCTGACCGGTTTCGTCGAAGTGCGCTACGACGACGAAGCCAAGCGCGTCGTTTACGAGCCGGTGGAGCTGAAGCAGGAATTCCGCAATTTCGATTTCCTCTCGCCCTGGGAAGGGACGGATTATGTCCTCCCTGGGGATGAGAAGGCGAAACAATAGCGAATTGCGAATAGTGAGTAGCGAATAGGGAAAAAGGAGGTTGTAGAACGGCTATCATCAACTCCTACAGGGATTTGCTGGTTTGGAAGGCCGCCATGGAATTGGCTGTGGCCTGTTATTCGGTGACGAAGGCGTTTCCAAGCAGCGAAGTCTACGGGATGACATCGCAGATCAGGCGATCTGCCGCTTCGATAGCGGCTAACATCGCCGAAGGTCACGGCCGGGAAAACACCGGCGCGTTCATTCAGTTTCTTCGCATTGCGCAAGGGTCCCTCAAAGAGTTGGAAACGCATCTCATCCTATCGGGACAAGTCGGTCTTTTAAGCGATTCGACGTTGTCTCCTTTGCTTTCGAAGGCAGAGGATATCGGTAAGATGCTGCGTGCGATGATCCGGAGCTTGCAACAGAAAACGCCATGATGAACATGCTACTTCTTCGCTATTCGCTATTCCCCATTCGCTATTCGCTCCATGCCGAAGGCACCTTCCATGGCTGAAACCTCCGTCCGCAACTTCAACATCAACTTCGGCCCGCAACATCCTGCGGCGCACGGCGTTTTGCGCCTAGTGCTGGAACTTGACGGCGAAGTCGTCGACCGGGTCGATCCGCATATCGGCCTTCTGCATCGCGGCACCGAGAAGCTGATGGAGGCCAAGACCTATCTCCAGGCCGTTCCTTATCTCGACCGCCTCGACTACTGCGCGCCGATGAACCAGGAGCACGCGTTCGCGCTGGGCGTCGAACGCCTGCTCGGCGTCGAGGTGCCTCGCCGCGGCCAGGTCATCCGCGTGCTTTACTCCGAAATCGGCCGCATCATGTCTCACATCCTGAATGTGACGACGCAGGCCATGGACGTCGGCGCGCTGACCCCGCCGCTTTGGGGTTTCATCGAGCGCGAAAAGCTGATGGTGTTCTACGAGCGCGCTTCCGGCTCACGCATGCATGCCGCCTACTTCCGTCCGGGCGGTGTCCACCAGGACCTGCCGGAGAAGCTGGTCGAGGACATCGGCAAGTGGATCGACCCGTTTCTGAAATCGCTCGACGATCTCGACAACCTTCTCACTCCCAACCGCATTTTCAAACAGCGTAATGCCGACATCGGCATCGTCTCTCTGGAAGACGCCTGGGCATGGGGCTTTTCGGGCGTGATGGTGCGCGGTTCGGGCGCTGCCTGGGACCTGCGCAAGAGCCAGCCCTATGACTGTTACGCCGAGATGCAGTTCGACGTTCCGATCGGTAAGAATGGCGACTGCTACGACCGCTATCTGATCCGCATGGAAGAGATGCGCCAGTCCGCATACATCATGCGCCAATGCGTCGAGCTTCTTCTAGGCAAGGACAAGACCGGCCCTGTCGCCAGCGTCGACGGCAAGGTTGTGCCGCCCAAGCGTGCGGCGATGAAGCGGTCGATGGAAGCGCTGATCCACCACTTCAAGCTCTACACCGAGGGCTACCACGTGCCCGCCGGTGAGGTTTACGCCGCCGTCGAAGCGCCCAAGGGCGAGTTCGGCGTCTACATCGTGTCGGACGGCACCAACAAGCCGTATCGCTGCAAATTGCGGGCCCCTGGCTTCGCGCATCTTCAGGCCATGGACTTTCTGTGCCGTGGCCACATGCTGGCCGACGTGACCGCCGTGCTCGGCTCCCTCGACATCGTGTTCGGTGAGGTGGATCGGTAATTATGAAGCTGGGCCTGGTGACAGCTTTGACGGCGATATGGGCCACGCAGGCGATTGCGGCGGAGGCACTGCACGCTTCGAAGTATCTGACGTCGGCCGAGTTGCTTAAAGCCGGGTTCAAGCTCCTGGCCGAAGGCGATGTCCTCGTTCAGAGTTCCTTCAAGGTCGATCGTATGAAGGTGAGGAGCGAGTATTGTCCCTCTACCGATATCGTGGCATCGGTGCCGAGTTTCCCGGCGATGGAAGGCTGCGGTGTCCACTGGATAAAGGATCGGTACGAGGGGTTCGTTCGTCTCGTTTACGGTGACGTAGAAGTTGTATGTATTCTGGATCGACCAGAGCGGTGTTACCGCGCTGATCGCCTCCAAAACTAAAAGACAAGCGAAGCGAGAATCATGAGTGTCCGCCGCCTAGCAGAAGCCAGTGTTCAGCCAGCCTCCTTTGCGTTCAGCGAAGAGAATGTCGCCTGGGCGCAGCATACCATCCGGAAATATCCAGAGGGACGCCAGCAATCGGCCGTCATCCCGCTGTTGATGCGCGCGCAGGAACAGGACGGCTGGGTGACCAAGTCGGCCATCGAGCATGTCGCCGATATGCTCGACATGCCCTATATCCGCGTGCTCGAAGTCGCGACCTTCTACACCCAGTTCCAGCTCAAGCCGGTCGGCACGCGTGCCCACGTCCAGGTTTGCGGCACCACGCCCTGCCAATTGCGCGGCTCGGAAGCGCTGATGGATGTCTGCCGCAGCAAGATCCACCACGATCAGTTCCACACCAATGCCGACGGCACGCTGTCGTGGGAAGAGGTCGAATGCCTCGGCGCCTGTGTGAATGCGCCGATGGTGATGGTGTTCAAGGATACGTACGAGGACCTGACGCCCGAACGCCTGGCCGAGATCATCGATCTGTTCGAGGCCGGGAAGGGTGATCAGGTTACGCCAGGTCCGCAGAACGGTCGCTTCTTTGCCGCTCCCATCTCCGGTTTCACGGCCTTGAGCAACGAAACCAACGTTCTCAAGGAAACGCGCGACCGGCAGGCCCAGGAAGTCGCCGGTGCGGGTTCTGCCGAACCGGAGGTCGCGCCGTCGAATGCCGGCAGGCCGAAGACGGATGCCGCAGAGACCAATCCGGCAATCAAGTCGCCATCCGACACCAAGGCGGCTCCTGCCTCCGAGAAGGCTTCCAGCGTGGACGCGCCGAAAGAATCCAAGCACGAAGCCAACAAGACGTCGGCTGCGGTCGAAGGCGAGGCGCGTCAGCGCAAATCCCCCGACACGTCGGACGCCGAAGCCAAGCCGTCGAGCAACCCTGGCAAGAAGCCGGTCTGAGGAGCAACAGCATGCTTGAAGACAAAGACCGCATCTTCACCAACATCTACGGCCGCTTCGACAAGTCGCTGGCGGGCGCGCAGCGGCGTGGTCAATGGGACAACACGGCCGGCCTTCTCGAGAAGGGCCGCGACTGGATCATCAACGAGATGAAGGCGTCCGGCTTGCGCGGGCGCGGCGGCGCGGGCTTCCCGACCGGCCTGAAGTGGTCGTTCATGCCCAAGCCCGGCGCTGATGGACGTCCGTCCTATCTGGTCGTCAATGCCGACGAATCCGAACCCGGCACCTGCAAGGACCGCGAAATCCTGCGCAACGACCCGCATACGCTGGTCGAGGGCTGCCTGGTCGCGGGTTTCGCCATGGGCGCGATTGCCGCCTACATCTATGTGCGCGGCGAATTTATCCGCGAACGCGAAGCGCTGCAGCTTGCCATCGACGAAGCCTATGAAGCGGGCCTGATCGGCAAGAACAACAAGAACGGCTACGACTTCGACATCTACGTCCATCACGGCGCCGGCGCCTATATTTGCGGCGAGGAAACAGCCCTGCTGGAAAGCCTGGAAGGCAAGAAGGGCCAGCCGCGCCTGAAGCCGCCATTCCCGGCCAATATGGGCCTTTATGGCTGCCCGACGACGGTCAACAACGTCGAATCCATCGCCGTTGCGCCGACCATTTTGCGCCGGGGTGCGGCGTGGTTTTCCTCCATCGGCCGTCCCAACAATGTCGGCACGAAGCTGTTCATGCTGGTCGGCCATGTGAATACGCCCTGCACAGTCGAGGAATCGATGGGCATCACCTTCCGCGAACTGGTGGAAAAGCATGGCGGCGGCATTCGCGGCGGCTGGGACAATCTTCTGGCCGTCATTCCCGGCGGCGCGTCTTGCCCGGTTGTGAAGGCCGAGGACATCATCGACTGCCCGATGGATTTCGACGGCCTGCGCGAGCGTAAGTCGTCCTTCGGCACGGCGGCCGTGATCGTCATGGACAAGTCGACCGACATCGTGAAGGCGATCGCGCGGCTCAGCTACTTCTTCAAGCACGAGAGCTGCGGCCAGTGCACGCCGTGCCGCGAAGGCACCGGCTGGATGTGGCGCGTGATGGAGCGTCTGGTGCGTGGCGAGGCGCAGAAGCGCGAGATCGACATGCTGCTCGACGTGACCAAGCAGATCGAAGGCCACACTATCTGCGCGCTGGGCGATGCGGCCGCATGGCCGATCCAGGGCCTGATCCGCAACTTCCGTCCGGAAATCGAGCGCCGTATCGACGAGTTCTCGCGCAACGCGCATCGCGCCGAACCGATCCTGGTCGCGGCGGAGTAGGGCAGGCACATGACCGGCAAGACCCCTATCGGAATGACGCTGAAGGAAGAGGTCGCAGGCGCTGCGAACCTGATGGCGCATCCGTTCGCGGGTGCGGCTGCGATGACGGCGTTGGGCTTCGGCATGGCCGGCCAGGCCATCGGCGTCTGGATCGGCATGCTCGAAGGGGCATCCGAAATGACGCGCCGGCTGTCCAATCTGCAGCCAACTGGACTGGCGAAGCCTGCTGCGGTCGAGCCCCCAAGGCCGGCCAAGGACAAACCCTCGGCACAGTCTAAGGCGCGCGCGACCATCAAGATCCTGATGGACGACAGCCGCGCCGTTGCCGAACGCGTCGCGGTCCGGCAGCCGAAAGTCGTGGCACCCGTCACGGACGTGATTGTGGCAGAAACGGTGGCGGCTTTCGTCAAGCCCCAGGCTCTGGAAAAGCCCGAAGCTCCGGACGATTTGAAGGCGATTTCGGGCATCGGCCCGAAGCTGGAGCAGGTTTTGAACGGTTTGGGAATCTGGACCTACGCGCAGATCGCCGCGTGGACCGAGGAAGAAATCGGCTGGGTGGACGAGCATCTATCGTTCGGCGGGCGCATTGGCCGGGACGACTGGACCGGTCAGGCGTCGAAGCTTGCCGGAAACGGCGTAAACTGAAATTGAAATGCGGAAGCCGCAAGGCCTCCGGTCTAGAACGGAATGCGGGTCATCCGCAGGGGTTTGAGGCAAGATGGCAAAGCTAAAGGTCGACGGGAAAGAGATCGAGGTACCCGACCACTTCACGCTGCTGCAGGCAGCGGAGGAAGCGGGTGCGGAAGTGCCGCGGTTCTGCTTCCACGAGAGGCTGTCGATCGCCGGCAATTGCCGCATGTGCCTTGTCGAGGTGAAGGGCGGACCGCCCAAGCCGGCGGCATCCTGCGCCATGGGCGTCCGCGACCTGCGCCCCGGCCCGAATGGGGAGGCGCCGGAAATCTTCACCAACACGCCGATGGTCAAGAAGGCCCGCGAAGGCGTGATGGAGTTCCTGCTGATCAACCATCCGCTCGATTGCCCGATCTGCGACCAGGGCGGCGAATGCGACCTGCAGGACCAGGCCATGGCCTTCGGCATGGACGGTTCGCGCTACAAGGAAAACAAGCGCGCGGTCGAAGACAAATATGTCGGCCCGCTGGTCAAGACGATCATGAACCGCTGCATCCATTGCACGCGGTGCGTTCGCTTCACCACCGAGGTTGCCGGCATCTCCGAACTCGGCCTGATCGGCCGTGGCGAAGACGCCGAGATCACTACCTATCTCGAACAGGCGATGACGTCGGAACTGCAGGGCAATGTCATCGACCTTTGCCCGGTCGGCGCGCTGACCTCCAAGCCCTATGCCTTCCAGGCTCGTCCGTGGGAACTGACCAAGACCGAATCCATCGACGTGATGGACGCGGTCGGCTCGGCGATCCGCGTCGACAGCCGTGGCCGCGAAGTGATGCGCGTCATGCCGCGCGTCAACGAGCAGGTCAACGAGGAGTGGATTTCCGACAAGACCCGCTTCATCTGGGACGGTCTGCGTACGCAGCGCCTCGACAGGCCTTATGTGCGTCGTGAAGGCAAGCTGCGTCCGGCAAGCTGGGCGGAAGCCTTCGCCGCGATCAAGGATAAGGTTGCCGCCACCTCGGCCGACAGGATCGGCGCGATTGCCGGCGATCTCGCCGCCGTCGAAGAGATGTATGCGCTCAAGCTGTTGATGGGCTCGCTCGGCTCCAAGAACATCGACTGCCGCCAGGACGGCACGGCCCTGCATCCGTCGTTCGGCCGCTCCAGCTATATCTTCAACCCCACCATCGAAGGCATCGACCATGCCGACGCGGTGCTGATCATCGGCTCAAACCCGCGCTTCGAGGCTTCGGTGCTCAACGCCCGCATCCGCAAACGCTGGCGGCAGGGCAACCTGCCGGTCGGCGTGATCGGCAACATTGGCGATCTGCGTTACGGCTACGAGCAGCTCGGTGCCGGTGCCGATACGCTAAGCGATCTGGCGGCCGGCAACGGGTCGTTCTTCGAAACGCTGAACAACGCGAAGAACCCGCTGATCATCGTCGGGCAGGGCGCCCTCGTCGGCGGTGCCGGCGTGCTCGGCCTCGCCGCCAAGCTGGCGCAGGCGGTCGGTGCTGTGTCCGATACCTGGAACGGTTTTGCCGTGCTGCACACGGCCGCTGCCCGCGTCGGCGGTCTCGACCTCGGCTTCGTGCCGGGCGAGGGCGGCAAGGACGTCGCCGGCATGGTTGCCGACAGCGACGTGCTGTTCCTCCTCGGCGCCGACGAGTTGGAGCTTTCCGCTTCCAGCGCGTTCGTCGTCTATATCGGCACGCATGGCGATGCCGGCGCGCACCGCGCCGACGTCATCCTGCCAGCCGCGGCCTATACCGAAAAGTCCGGCACCTATGTCAACACCGAGGGCCGCGTCCAGCAGACCGCGCGCGCTGGCTTCGCGCCTGGCGATGCGCGTGAGGACTGGGCGATCCTGCGCGCTCTTTCCGACGTGCTGGGCCACAAGCTGCCCTTCGATTCGCTTGCGCAGTTGCGCGGCAAGCTCTATGCCGACCATCCGCACTTCGCCCGCATCGACGAGATCGAGGCAGGCGTCGCGGGCGATCTCGAAAACGTCGCTCAGCTTGGCGGCACTCTCAACAAGGGCGCCTTCGTCTCGACGGTGAAGGACTTCTACCTGACCAATCCGATCGCGCGTGCATCCGCGGTCATGGCCGAGTGCTCCGCACTCGCCAAGGGCGGCTTCCAGCAGGCGGCGGAGTAAGGGCGGCAATGGACGACAGTTTCTTTTCATTCTACGTGCTGCCCGCACTGATCGTGCTGCTCAAGTCGGTCGTGCTGATTGTCGTGCTCCTGGTCTTCATCGCGTTTCTGCTCTACGCCGATCGTAAGGTCTGGGCAGCGGTGCAGCTTCGTCGCGGGCCGAATGTCGTCGGCCCCTTCGGCCTGCTGCAGTCCTTCGCCGACCTTCTGAAATTCGTCTTCAAGGAGCCGGTCATCCCGTCCGGCGCCAACAAGGGCGTGTTCCTGCTCGCGCCGCTGGTTTCGGCGGTTCTGGCCATCGCCACATGGGCGGTCATCCCGGTTAACGAGGGCTGGGCCATCGCCAACATCAATGTCGGCATCCTCTATGTCTTCGCCATTTCCTCGCTCGAGGTCTATGGCGTCATCATGGGCGGCTGGGCGTCGAACTCGAAATATCCGTTCCTGGGCGCGCTGCGTTCGGCCGCGCAGATGGTGTCTTACGAAGTCTCCATCGGCTTCGTCATCGTCACCGTCCTGCTCTGCGTCGGCTCGCTCAACCTGACCGACATCGTCTTGTCGCAGCGCGACGGCCTCGGCACCATGATGGGCCTGCCCAACTCGTTTCTCGACTGGCACTGGCTGGCGCTGTTCCCGATGTTCGTCATCTTCTTCATCTCGGCGCTGGCCGAGACGAACCGCCCGCCCTTCGATCTGGTGGAAGCCGAGTCGGAGCTGGTCGCCGGCCACATGATCGAATATTCGTCGACGCCGTTCCTGCTGTTCTTCCTCGGCGAGTATGTCGCGATCGTCTTGATGTGCGCGCTCATGGCGCTGCTGTTCATGGGCGGTTGGCTGCCGCCGTTCGACTTCGCGCCGTTCACCTGGGTCCCCGGCATCGTCTGGTTCGTGCTGAAGGTCTGCCTCGGCTTCTTCATGTTCTCGATCGTCAAATCCTTCGTGCCGCGCTACCGCTACGACCAGCTCATGCGTCTGGGCTGGAAGGTTTTTCTGCCGATCTCGCTGTTCATGGTGGTGGCGACCGCCGCCTTCCTGAAGATCACGGGGCTCGCATGATGACCGCACGTCTCATCGGCGCATTGATCGGTCTTGTCATCGCGGTGGTGGATTTCGCCCTGCTGCGCCTGCTTGCAAGCCGCGTCGATCTGCCCGAGACGAAGCGGGTTTTGAAGATAACGGGAATCAGTCAGTTCGTGCTGCTTCCCATCGTGGGGTGGTTCGTTGCCCCGTTGTTTGCTGGAGAGTGACCATGTCAGCGCTAGCTCAGGCCGCCAAGTCGCTGCTACTGAAGGAATTCGTCGGAGCGTTCTTCCTGTCGATGCGCCAGTTCTTCGCGCCGAAGGAAACGATCAACTATCCCTACGAGAAGGGACCACAGAGCCCGCGCTTTCGCGGCGAGCATGCGCTGCGCCGCTATCCCAACGGCGAGGAACGCTGCATCGCCTGCAAGCTGTGCGAGGCGATCTGCCCCGCACAGGCCATCACCATCGAGGCCGGCCCGCGCCGCAATGACGGCACCCGCCGCACCGTTCGCTACGACATCGACATGGTGAAGTGCATCTATTGCGGCTTCTGCCAGGAAGCCTGCCCGGTGGACGCCATCGTGGAAGGACCGAACTTCGAGTTCGCGACCGAGACCCGCGAGGAGCTCTATTACGACAAGGACAAGCTGCTCGCCAATGGCGACCGCTGGGAACGCGAAATCGCGCGCAACATGGAATTGGATGCGCCGTATCGATGACTGCGTTCCTCTCCCCGTTTACAGGGAGAGGATGCCGGCAGGCAGGTGAGGGGCAGCACCCATCTTTGCCGCGTTTGCGCTGCCCGTCATCCGGCCCTTCGGGCCACCTTCTCCCGGTAAACGGGCGAAGGGAACCAAGCATGGACGCGCCGGGTCGGCTCGTCTAAGGAACGCGCAGTTTCGAGGGGCCTGGAGAGCGGGCGCGAAGATTGTGAGTAGGGCAGGGCGCCTTGGCGCCGTGTCCTGAAAAGGAAACCCGGGGGAACCCATGCTAAACGGACTGGAAGCGGTATTCTTCTACCTCTTCGCCTTCATCGCGGTGGCGTCGGCCTTCATGGTCATCTCCGCCCGCAACCCGGTTCATTCGGTTCTGTACCTGATCCTGACGTTCTTCAACGCCGCGGGACTCTTCCTGCTGACCGGCGCCGAGTTCGTCGCGCTGATCCTGCTCGTCGTCTATGTCGGCGCGGTGGCGGTGCTGTTCCTGTTCGTGGTGATGATGCTGGATGTCGATTTCGCTGAGCTGAAGAGCGGCGCGCTGCAATACGCGCCCATCGGCGCGCTGGTCGGCATCATCCTGGCGGCCGAGCTTATCGTGGTGGCTGGCGGCTTCGCCTTCGCGCCCGACCTCGCATCGACCATTTCGCAGCCGACACCGGATATCGCGACGCGCAGCAACACGGCGGCTTTGGGCGACATCCTCTACACCGACTACGCGCATTTCTTCCAGATCGCCGGTCTGGTGCTGCTCGTGGCGATGATCGGGGCCATCGTTCTGACCCTGCGTCACAAGCCGGGCGTCAAGCGCCAGAACATCGCGACACAGGTCGGCCGCACGCCTGAAATGGCAATCGAGGTCAAGAAGGTCGAGACGGGTAAGGGAATATGAGCTTCTTCCGTCGTCTAAAAGATCAATGGTGGGGACGAGAACTGTATTCGGTTTCGGTGCCGTCCGGGTACCGGTCCTCTGTGTATTTGTGGGACAAGGACGGTGTTCGCACGGTCCACATCAAGTCCGAGAATTTTTCATACATTCAGGCTCCCGGTCGCAATGACGGCACGGTCGCCTTTGCGATTTCTGAAGTTGAGAATCTAATCGCAGCACTACGGGCCGTCGCTGACATGAACTCTCATTTTCCTGTGAAAGGATAACGGTATGCAGGTCGGCATCGCGCATTATCTGACCGTATCGGCCATCCTGTTCACGATCGGCGTTTTCGGCATCTTCCTCAACCGCAAGAACGTCATCGTTATCCTGATGTCGGTCGAGCTGATCCTTCTCGCGGTCAATCTCAATTTCGTGGCCTTCTCGGCCGCGCTCGGCGATCTGGTGGGCCAGGTCTTCGCGCTGTTCGTGCTGACGGTGGCAGCGGCGGAGGCGGCTATCGGCCTCGCCATTCTGGTCGTGTTCTTCCGCAACCGCGGCTCCATCGCGGTCGAAGACGTGAATATGATGAAGGGCTGACGGTAAGACCATGTATCAGGCAATTGTCTTCCTGCCGCTCGCCGGCTTCCTGATCGTCGGGCTGTTCGGCACGTCGCTCGGCGCAAAGGCCTCGGAGTACATCACCTCCGGCCTCATGGTCGTGGTCGCCGTCCTGTCATGGGTGGCGTTCTTCACTGTTGCGCTCGGTCATACCGAAGCCTTCACGATTCCTGTTCTGCGCTTCATCGATTCGGGCTCGCTGCAGGCCGACTGGGCCTTGCGTATCGACACGCTGACGGCCGTCATGCTGATCGTGGTCAATACGGTCTCGGCGCTGGTCCATATCTACTCGATCGGCTACATGCACCACGATCCGCATCGGCCGCGCTTCTTCGCCTATCTCAGCCTGTTCACCTTCGCCATGCTGATGCTGGTGACGTCGGACAATCTGGTACAGATGTTCTTCGGCTGGGAAGGCGTCGGTCTCGCGTCCTACCTGCTGATCGGCTTCTGGTATAAGAAGCCGTCCGCCGGCGCCGCCGCCATGAAGGCGTTCATCGTCAACCGCGTCGGCGATTTCGGCTTCCTGCTTGGTCTGTTCGGCGTGTTCGTGCTGTTCGGCTCGGTGCAGTTCTCAACCATCTTCGCCAACGCCGCGACGTACCTGCCGGCAGAAGGAGCGGAGCATGCCGAGACGGTGATGAACTTCCTCGGCTATCACCTCGACAAGCATTCAGCGATCACCGTCGTCTGCCTTCTGCTGTTCATGGGCGCCATGGGCAAGTCGGCGCAGGTGCCTCTGCACACCTGGCTGCCAGACGCCATGGAAGGTCCGACGCCTGTGTCGGCGCTCATCCATGCCGCGACCATGGTCACCGCCGGCGTGTTCATGCTGGCACGTCTGTCGCCGCTGTTCGAACTGTCCCATTCCGCGCTTACCTTCGTCACCTTCATCGGCGCCTTCACCGCCTTCTTCGCGGCGACCGTCGGCCTGGTGCAGAACGACATCAAGCGCGTCATCGCCTATTCGACCTGCTCGCAGCTCGGCTATATGTTCGTGGCGCTCGGCATGGGCTTCTATTCGGCGGCTATCTTCCACCTGTTCACGCATGCCTTCTTCAAGGCGCTGCTGTTCCTGGGCTCGGGCTCGGTGATCCATGCGGTGTCGGACGAGCAGGACATGCGCAAGATGGGCGGACTGCGCAAGCTGATCCCAACCACCTACTGGATGATGATCATCGGCACGCTGGCGCTGACCGGTGTCGGCATCCCGGCGACGATCATCGGCACGGCCGGCTTCTTCTCCAAGGACGCCATCATCGAAGGCGCCTTCGTCGGCCACAACGCGGTCGCGGGCTTCGCCTTCGTCATGCTGGTCATCGCCGCCTGTTTCACCAGCTTCTATTCCTGGCGCCTGATTTTCATGACCTTCCACGGCAAGCCGCGTGCCACCGCCGATGTCATGCACCATGTGCATGAATCGCCTCCGGTGATGCTGGTGCCGCTGTTCATCCTCGCCGTCGGCGCGCTGTTCGCGGGCGTCGTGTTCCACGAGTATTTCATCGGCCACCACTATGAAGAGTTCTGGAAGGGCGCGATCTTCATCGCCGAGAGCAACCATATACTGCACGACTTCCACGAAGTGCCGATGTGGGTGAAGCTGTCGCCGTTCCTCGCCATGATCGCCGGCTTCGCTGTTGCCTATCTCTTCTACATCAAGTCGCCCGAGGCACCGAAGCGCCTGGCCGAACAGCATCGCGGGCTCTATGCCTTCCTGCTCAACAAGTGGTACTTCGACGAATTGTACGACTTCCTGTTCGTGCAGCCGGCCAAGCGGATAGGCACCTTCCTGTGGAAGCGTGGCGACGGCTGGGTCATCGACCGGCTCGGCCCCGACGGCATCTCGGCTCGCGTGGTCGACGTCACCAACCGCGTCGTCAAGCTGCAGACCGGCTATCTCTACCACTACGCATTCGCAATGCTGATCGGCGTCGTCGCGCTGGTCACCTGGATGATGTTCGGGAGCTCCTTCTGATGTCCGGCGTTCCCATTCTATCGCTGATCACCTTCCTGCCGCTCGTTGGCGCCTTCCTCATCCTGCTGATCCGGGACGAGGGGGAGGCGGCGCGCCGCAACATCCGCAATGTCGCCCTGCTGACAACGGCGTTCACCTTCGCGGTGTCGCTGCTGATATGGATCTATTTCGACACGGCGACCGCCGGCTTCCAATTCGTCGAAAAAGTCGGCTGGATCGACGCGAGCATTTCCTACCATATGGGCGTCGACGGCATTTCGATGCTGTTCGTCATCCTGACCACCTTCCTGATGCCGCTCTGCATCCTGGCGTCCTGGGATGCTATCCAGCACCGCGTCAAGGAATACATGATCGCGTTCCTGATCCTGGAAACGCTGATGATCGGCGTGTTCTGCGCGCTGGATATCGTGCTGTTCTACGTCTTCTTCGAAGCCGGCCTGATCCCGATGTTCATCATCATCGGCGTGTGGGGTGGCAAGCGCCGCGTCTATGCCAGCTTCAAGTTCTTCCTCTACACGCTGCTCGGCTCGGTGCTGATGATGCTCGCCATCATGGCGATGTACTATCAGGCCGGCACCACGGACATCCCGACGCTTTTGGCGCATGATTTCCCCGCCGGCATGCAGACCTGGCTCTGGCTCGCCTTCTTCGCCTCCTTCGCGGTGAAGATGCCGATGTGGCCGGTCCATACATGGCTGCCTGACGCGCATGTCGAGGCGCCGACGGCCGGCTCGGTTATCCTGGCGGGCATTCTCCTGAAGATGGGCGGCTACGGCTTCCTGCGTTTCTCGCTGCCGATGTTTCCGCTGGCGTCCGAGATGTTCGCACCCTTCGTGTTCACCCTGTCGGTGATCGGCATCATCTACACCTCGCTGGTGGCGCTGATGCAGGAGGACATGAAGAAGCTGATCGCCTATTCGTCGGTCGCCCATATGGGCTACGTGACCATGGGCATCTTCGCCATGAACCAGGCCGGCATCCAGGGCGCGCTGTTCCAGATGCTCAGCCACGGCATCGTGTCGGGCGCGCTGTTCCTCTGCGTCGGCGTCGTCTACGACCGCATGCACACGCGAGACATCGCTGCCTATGGCGGGCTGGTCAACAACATGCCGAAATATGCCGTCGTGTTCCTGATCTTCACCATGGCCAATGTCGGCCTGCCCGGCACCTCGGGCTTCGTCGGCGAGTTCCTGACGCTGTTCGGCGTGTTCCAGGTCAACACCTGGGTGGCGCTGTTCGCGGCAACCGGCGTGATCTTGTCGGCCGGCTACGCGCTGTGGCTCTACCGCCGCGTCGTGTTCGGCGCCCTGACCAAGGAGAGCCTGAAGAGCCTGCTCGACCTTTCCAACCGTGAGAAGGCCATCATCTATCCGCTGGTGGTCCTGACGATCTTCTTCGGCATCTATCCGATGCCGGTGTTCAACGCCACCGCCGAGTCGGTGAAGGCGCTCGTCAATCAAATAACCGTATCGATCGACGCGGCTCCGGCCGCGGCGGCGAATTGACAGGGGTTTCGCGAGACCATGACGCCTGAACTCCTCTCCAGTCTTTCGCTGCTCGCTCCCGAGCTGATCGTCGCCATCGGCGCCTTGGTGCTCTTGATGGTCGGCGTCTATTCGGGCGAACGCGCCAACACCACTGTGACGGGCCTTGCCGTTGCCGTACTGCTCGCGGCCGGCGCGTGGATGATCGTCTTCGGCCAGGACGGAGCTGCATTCGGCGGCGCCTTCGTGACCGACGGTTTCTCCCGTTTCATGAAGGTTCTGACCCTTATCGGCTCGGTCGTGACCATGATCATGTCGGTTGGCTTCGCCAAGGCGGAGCGTTTCGACAAGTTCGAATACCCCGTGCTGATCATGCTGGCCACGCTCGGCATGATGCTGATGGTGTCGGCCAACGACATGCTCAGCCTCTACCTTTCGCTGGAACTGCAGTCGCTCGCGCTCTACGTCGTCGCTGCGATCAACCGCGACAGCGTGCGGTCCACCGAAGCTGGTCTGAAATACTTTGTGCTCGGCGCGCTGTCTTCCGGCATGCTGCTCTATGGCATCAGCCTGATTTACGGCTTCACCGGCAACACCAGCTTCGAGGCGATTGCCGCGGCACTTTCGACCGATGGCAACCAGCTCGGCTTGACCTTCGGCCTGGTCTTCGTGCTCGCCGGCCTTGCCTTCAAGATTTCGGCCGTGCCGTTCCATATGTGGACGCCCGATGTCTATGAAGGCGCGCCGACGCCGGTGACGGCGTTCTTCGCCGCCGCTCCCAAAATGGCGGCCATGGCGCTGCTTGTCCGTGTCACCATGGGCGCGTTCGAGCCCATCGCGGCGGCCTGGCAGCAGATCATCGTCTTCGTGGCCATTGCCTCCATGCTGCTCGGCGCCTTCGCCGCCATTGGCCAGAAGAACATCAAGCGCCTGATGGCCTATTCCTCGATCAGCCATATGGGTTATGCGCTCGTCGGTCTCGCAGCCAACAGCGAGAACGGCGTCCGTGGTGTGGCGATCTATATGCTCATCTATCTGGTGATGACGCTCGGCACCTTCGCCTTCATCCTGTCGATGCGCCGCAAGGACGGCCCGGTCGAGCAGATCAGCGAACTCGCCGGCCTGTCCTCGACCAACCCGCTGATGGCCACCATCCTGACCATCCTGATGTTCTCGCTCGCGGGCATTCCGCCGCTCGCCGGCTTCTTCGCCAAGTGGTACGTCTTCCTGGCGGCGATGGAATCCGGGCTCTACGCGCTGGCTGTGATCGGCGTTCTGGCTTCGGTGGTGGGCGCCTATTACTACCTGCGCATCATCAAGATCATGTGGTTCGACGAGCCGGTCGGCGGCTTCGTGCCGATGGCGGGCGAACTCCGCCTCGTGCTCGGCGTGTCCGGCGCTTTCGTGCTGCTTTACGTCCTCATCGCCGGTCCGGTCGGACAGGTTGCCGGGGCTGCGGCAAAGAGCTTCTTTTGACGCAATGAGCTTCCGTCTCGCTCCCCATGCGGCCTCGGCTGGTTTCCAGCTTGAGGCCCATGACGTTGTCGGCTCCACCAATGCACTTGCACTGGACAGGGCCCGGGAAGGGCACCCTGGCAATCTCTGGGTTGTCTCGAGGAAGCAGGATGGCGGCAGGGGTCGGCGCGGCCGCCCATGGGCAACGCTGGAAGGCAATCTGGCCGCCACATTGCTCAAGGTCCTCCATAAAGATCTGTCGCATGCTGCGACACTCGGCTTCGTTGCCGGGCTGTCCCTGTCGGAAGCGCTCGACGCGGTCGCTCCCAATGCGCGCATTTCCATCGGCCCGGATGGCGGCGGTGGCGGCAATGTCCGACGCTTCGAGCTGAAATGGCCGAACGACGTGCTGGCATCCGGCTCCAAGATGGCCGGCATCCTGCTCGAATCGACCATGCTGCCGGGTGGCAGCCTTGCGATAGCCATAGGCATCGGCGTCAATGTCGCGGCCTACCCCGAGGATGTGCCTTATCCGGCGACGTCGCTTGCTGCACTGGGCTCGCGAGCCGATGCCGAGATGCTGTTTCTCGCGCTCTCGGATGCCTGGACCGATATCGAGCGCGTCTGGGATGGCGGGCGCGGGCTATCGGCCATTCGCGACCGCTGGCTTCAGCGCGCCGCCGGTCTCGGCAGAGAGGTGGCCGTCCAGCTCGAAGGAAATATCGTGCGGGGAATTTTCGAAACGATCGATCAGGATTGCCGTTTCGTGATCCGTGACGCACAAGGTGAAACAATCAAGATTGCCGCCGGCGATGTTCATTTCGGCGCGGTGGCTTCGGCAGGCTCGTCCTGACCGCTGAAAGGAACAAGCATGGCGAAAACTAAGGGCGACGAGCTCGTATTCGTGCCGCTGGGCGGCGTCGGCGAGATCGGCATGAATTTCGCCCTCTACGGTTTCGGCCCCGCTGCCACGCGCGAATGGATCGTCATCGATGTCGGCGTCACCTTTCCCGACGCCACCTTGCCTGGCGTCGACCTCGTGCTGCCCGACACGCGTTTCATCGAACAGCATCTCGACCGGCTGCGCGGCATCATCATCACCCATGCGCATGAAGACCATTACGGCGCCTTGCTCGATATCTGGCCGCGCCTGAAGGCGCCGGTCTGGATGACGCCCTTTTCGGCTGGCCTGCTCGAAGCCAAGCGCCAGGGCGAGCGCGGTGCCACGAAGATCCCCGTGACCATCTACCGGGCAGGAGAGACGTTTACCGTCGGCCCGTTCGAGATCGAAGCCATTCCCGTCAGCCACTCCATCCCCGAGCCGGTGTCGCTGGCGATCACCACGCCGGCCGGCACCGTGGTCCACACCGGCGACTGGAAGATCGATCCCGATCCGGAGATCGGCCCGATGACAGACGAGGCGCGGTTCCGTGCGCTCGGCGACAAAGGCGTTCTGGCGCTGGTGTGCGATTCTACCAATGCGATGCGCGAGGGCGAATCGCCGTCCGAGAAAGCCGTCGGCCAGGGCCTGCGCGAGGTCATCGAGAAATCCGTCGGCCGCGTCGCCGTCACCACATTCTCCTCCAATGTCGGGCGTATCCGCTCCATCGCCGAAGCCGCCCGCGATGCCGGTCGCCAGTGCCTGGTGATGGGCCGGTCGCTGAAGCGCGTCATCGATGTCGCCGGCGAACTTGGCTATATGGACGGGCTGCCGCCTTTCATTTCGGAAGAGGATTTCGGCTACATCCCGCGCGAGAACCTGGTGCTGATCTGCACGGGCAGCCAGGGCGAGCCGCGCGCCGCCCTTGCCAAGCTCGCCCGCGACGAGATGAAGGCCGTGGCGTTGTCGCCGGGCGATGCGGTGGTGTTTTCCTCTCGCTCCATTCCCGGCAACGAGAAGGACATTCTCGCGATCAAGAACGCGCTGATCGATCGCGGCATCAAGGTGATCGAGGATACCGATGCGCTGGTTCACGTCTCGGGCCATCCGCGCCGCAGCGAGTTGCGCCGCATGTATGAATGGGTTCGCCCGCAGATCGGCGTGCCGGTGCATGGCGAGGCGGCGCATCTGGTCGCGCAGGGCTCGTTGATGTCGACTTCCGGCATCGCCCAGGTCGCGCAGGTTCGCAATGGCGACGTGCTGCGGCTGTGGCCCGGCTCGGCCGAGATCATCGATCAGGTGCCGTTCGGCCGCGTTTACAAGGACGGCTACCTTATCGGCAGCGACGAGGAGATGGGCATCCGCGACCGGCGCAAGCTGTCCTTTGCGGGCCATGTCGCCGTCAATGTCGTGCTCGACGACAAGTACGAGTTGTCCGGCGACCCCGACCTGGTTGCCATCGGCGTCGCCGAAGTGGATGCTTCGGGCGAAGCGATAGACGACCTGATGCTCGATGCGGCAATCGGCGCGGTGGACTCGATCCCGCGCGTACGGCGAAAAGATCTCGATCTGGTGCAGGAAGCCGTGCGCCGCGCCGTCCGCGCCGCCGCCAACGAAGCCTGGGGCAAGAAGCCGCTGGTGACGGTGTTTGTGACGAGGTGAGGATAGTGAATGGTGAATAGTGAATGGTGAATGGTGAGTTGAAAGCGTTGCGAAGAAATGCTTGACCTTGAATGAAGGTCTTTGTTCCGACCATTCACCATTCACCATTCACCATTCACCATTCACCATTCACCATTCACCATTCACCATTCACCATTCACCACCGGGGAGGAAAACATCATGCTGGGCCGCCTCAATCACGTCGCCATCGCCGTACCGGATATCGCAGCGGCCAGCGCGCTGTATCGCGATACGCTAGGGGCCACCGTGACCGCGCCGCAGCAGTTGCCGGAACATGGTGTGACGGTGGTGTTCATTGATGTCGGCAACACCAAGATCGAATTGCTCGAACCCGTGGGCGAGGCGTCCAGCATTGCCGGTTTCCTCGCCAAGAACCCGGCGGGTGGCATGCACCATGTCTGCTACGAGGTCGACGACATTCTCGCAGCCCGCGACCGGCTCAAGGCTGCCGGAGCGCGTGTTCTGGGTGACGGCGAACCGAAGATCGGCGCGCATGGCAAGCCGGTGCTGTTTCTGCATCCCAAGGATTTCCAGGGAACGCTGGTGGAACTCGAGCAGGCCTAATGCATGTCTCCCGAAAGTTGCCACCGGTTTCGGGGTAGAGAGAGCTGAAGCGTGATAAGCGATCTGAAAGATCGCGACATGTTTTACGCGCGAGCATCACAGAAAGGTCCCGCATATGGGTTGGGTCACCTACACGGCGCTTTTTTTCATCATCTGGTGGACCGTCCTGTTCGCGGTGCTGCCCTTTGGCCTCAAAACGCAGGACGACGACCAGAATGTCATCCTCGGCACCCCGAGCAGCGCGCCGCGCGGCCCGCATATGCTGCGCGCCATCCTGTGGACGACTCTGGTCAGCTTCGTCGTGCTGGGCTCGTTTTACGGATTGATCGAAGTGATCGGCTTTGGGCTCGATGATATTCCCAATTTTCTGCCGCAGCAGTTGAACTGAGCCTATCGGGATACGCGTAAATTTCGCTTTGTAACCCGCCCATCAAGCTTTGTGGCTCTGCGGCAATATTTCGTGGCTTAAAAAACTGGCTGACGCAGCGTCACATTTTCACTTTAATCTACGCGGCTAAGTTGTTGTTCGCCCAAAAAAAATGCAAGGCCGAAGCCTTGCAATTTAAACGCGTCGACCTGCTTTCCGGTAACCGGCGGCGGCGAATAATCGCGCCTAGATCGCATCCTCCCAAGACTTTGACCGCGTAGGAAAGACAGATTTTCCTCTGTCTTCTCGATTATTAAGGCACTTTAGACCAAGC
Organism: Tianweitania sp. UT-5YL-CI-8; assembly: GCF_030010215.1. Classification (GTDB taxonomy): domain Bacteria; phylum Pseudomonadota; class Alphaproteobacteria; order Rhizobiales; family Rhizobiaceae; genus Oryzicola. The sequence goes on along the minus strand of NZ_JASCRR010000005.1, from coordinate 218,625 downwards.
TTCATCGAAATGTCACGTGTAATTTTGCTTCGGCGCACGCAATCATGTGCTGCATTGCACAATGAAGCAGCACTTCTGCCACAAAAAAGAACATGGTGTACGCTGTCTTAACCGATGTTCCCAATCGGCCATGAAATGGCTATGAAGCCGGTGCAACAAAAGTCCTTTCCCTGCCGATTCTGGCAGCGTCTTCCATGGAACGTCTCATGCGGCTGTCGCGCTATTTCCTGCCCATTCTGAAAGAAAACCCTCGCGAGGCCGAAATCGTCTCGCACCGGTTGATGCTGCGCGCCGGCATGATCCGGCAGCAGGGCCAGGGCAGTTTCTCCTGGCTGCCGCTGGGCAAGCGCGTGCTCGACAAGGTCTGCCGCATCGTCCGCGAGGAACAGGACCGCGCAGGCGCGCTCGAAATCCTGATGCCCACCATCCAGTCTGCCGATCTTTGGCGCGAAAGCGGTCGGTATGACGACTATGGCAAGGAAATGCTGCGCATCAAGGACCGGCAGGAACGCGACATGCTGTTCGGCCCGACCAATGAAGAGATGGTGACGGAAATCTTCCGCTCCTACGTCAAGTCCTACAAGGACCTGCCGCTCAACCTCTATCACATCCAGTGGAAGTTCCGCGACGAGGTGCGCCCGCGCTTCGGCGTCATGCGCAGCCGCGAATTCCTGATGAAGGACGCCTATTCCTTCGACCTGAATTTCGAAGGCGCGCGCGCCGCCTACAACCGCATGTTCGTCTCCTACCTGCGCACCTTCACCCGAATGGGACTGCAGGCCATTCCGATGCGCGCCGACACCGGCCCGATCGGCGGCGACCTCAGCCATGAATTCATCATCCTGGCCGACACGGGCGAAAGCCAGGTGTTCTGCCACAAGGACTATCTGTCGCTCGCCGTTCCGGGCGCCGACACCGACTTCTCCAATGACGAGCAGATCGCCGGCATCGTCAAGCAGTGGACGACGCCTTACGCGGCCACCGACGAGATGCATGAGGAAGCTACCTGGGACAGCCTGCCCGAGGCCGACAAGGTTTCGGCGCGCGGCATCGAGGTTGGCCACATCTTCCACTTCGGCGAGAAATACTCCAAGCCGATGAATGCCAAGGTGCAGGGACCGGACGGCAAGGAGCACTTCGTCTCGATGGGTTCCTACGGCATCGGCCCTTCGCGCCTGATCGCCGCCATCATCGAAGCCAGCCATGACGACAACGGCATCATCTGGCCGGAGTCCATCGCGCCCTTCGACATCGGCCTGATCAACATGAAAGTCGGCGACGCGGAATGCGACCGCATCAGCATTGAGCTCTACGACCGCTTCGCCAAGGCCGGCAAGGATGTGCTCTATGACGACACAGACCAGCGCGCCGGCGGCAAGTTCGCCACCGCAGACCTGATCGGCCTGCCATGGCAGGTGATCGTCGGTCCGCGCGGCGCGGCAGCCGGCGAGGTCGAGATCAAGAATCGCAGAACCGGAGATCGCGAGTCGCTGCCGATTGCGCAGGCGCTCGCAAAATTGGGTATCGCTGCCAAAATGGGTATCGCTGAATGAACACAGCAGTCGCGGCGAAGCCGGCCGGCGCAGGACCGTTCTCCGTCTTCGAACGCATGGTCGCCTGGCGCTACCTGCGCGCCAAGCGCAAGGAAACGGTGATTTCCGTCATCGCCTCCATCTCATTCCTCGGCATCATGCTGGGCGTGGCCACGCTGATCGTCGTGATGGCGGTGATGAACGGTTTTCGCGCTGAGCTGCTCACCCGCATCCTGGGCATCAACGGCCATATCATCGTCAGCTGGCAAGATACGCCGTTGGAGGATTACGCAGCGGTCGCCGACCGCATCAACGGCGTCGCCGGCGTGCGTTACGCCATTCCGCTGGTCGACGGCCAGGTTCTGGCGCAAGGCACTGTCGGTCCCGGCGCGGGCGCGCTGGTGCGCGGCATCCGCGGCGCCGACCTCGAAAAGATGAGCATCGTTTCTCAGAATCTGCGCCAGGGCACGCTCGAAGGCTTCGACGCGGGGCAGGGCGTGGCCATCGGCAAGCGCATGGCCGACACGATGGGGCTGATCCTCGGCGACACCATCACGCTGGTCTCGCCCGACGGCGACGTCACCCCCATGGGCATGACACCCCGCGTAAAAGGCTATCAGGTCAACGCCATCTTCGAAGTCGGCATGTCGGAATATGATTCCTCCATCGTCTACATGCCGCTTGAAGAAGCCCAGCTCTATTTCAATTCCGAAGGCAAGGCGCAGTCCATCGAGGTCTTCGTCGACAATCCCGATCAGGTCGACACGCTGAAACCGCTGATCGAGGAAGCCGCGCAGCGGCCGGTTCTTCTGACCGACTGGCGGCAGCGCAACCAGACCTTCTTCTCCGCGCTGCAGGTCGAGCGCAACGTCATGTTCATGATCCTGACGCTGATCGTGCTGGTGGCGGCGCTCAACATCATTTCCGGACTGATCATGCTGGTGAAGGACAAAGGCCGCGACATCGCCATCCTGCGCACCATGGGTGCGACGCGCGGCGCGGTGATGCGCATCTTCATGATGACGGGGGCGGCCATCGGCATGACCGGAACGCTCGCCGGCGTGCTTCTGGGCGTTGTCATTTGTTTGAATGTCGAGCGCATCCGCCAGTTCTTTTCGTGGATTTCCGGCACTGTGCTGTTCAATCCCGAGCTGTATTTCCTCAGCCAGTTGCCGGCGAAGATGGAACTCAGCGAGACTGTCACGGTCGTCCTCATGGCGCTGGGGCTGTCGTTCATCGCCACTGTGTTTCCTGCCTGGCGCGCAGCCAAGCTCGATCCCGTCGAGGCATTGAGGTACGAATGATGACGGGCGGCACTGTTCTCGAACTCAAGAATGTCGAGCGCCGCTACGTGCAGGGCGAGCGGACGCTGACGATCCTCAACACCACCTCGTTCTCGCTCAAGCGGGGCGAGATGGTGGCACTGGTCGCGCCGTCCGGCGCGGGCAAATCAACCTTGCTGCACACTGCCGGTCTGCTCGAGCGGCCGGACGCCGGCGACGTCATCCTGGCGGGACGCGATTGCGGGCGGCTGCCCGACGACGACCGCACGGCCATCCGCCGCAACGATATCGGCTTCGTCTACCAGTTCCATCACCTGCTGCCGGAGTTCACCGCGGTCGAGAACGTGATGATGCCGCAACTCGTCAAGGGGCTGTCGCGCAAGGAAGCCAAGCTTCGCGGCGAACAGTTGCTCGACTATATGAAGATCGGCAAACGCGGTCATCACCGCCCCTCTGAACTGTCCGGCGGCGAGCAGCAGCGTGTGGCGATTGCCCGCGCCGTCGCCAACGCGCCGCTCGTGCTTCTGGCCGACGAGCCGACGGGCAATCTCGATCCCGTCACGGCGGGCTATGTCTTCGACGCGCTGGCTGCGTTGGTCAAGCAATCCGGCCTCGCCGCGCTGATTGCTACCCACAACCACGAACTCGCCAGCCGCATGGACCGCCGCGTCACGCTCAAGGACGGCAAGATCGTCGGGTTTTGAGATCGTCGGGCCGAGGCAGCATCCCGCCTGTATGAGCCTCGCGTCTGATTTACGGTCAAATCGACGTAACCGGTTGTGATGCCGCCAGTTTAAGAGACACAGAAAGCCGGCTGTCTTCGCCGCTCTGCGGTCGTGTAAGTGACGGAATGACGCGGTGCAAGATAATGCGCAACTCGCGCAATCATTCCCAACATCTGGGCTAACTTATTGAACTCGTGCCCCTCACGAGAAATGTGACCAGCATTCGGTTGTGCGGTGTTCGAACCCCCGAATCACCGGCCAATCCTTAACCCAATCGTAAACGCTTCGTTCACCACGGAATCGGTCTAGGCTTTTCCTCCTATATTTTCACGTTTTGTTCGTTGACTTTAGGACAAAATTAGAACAAATTGCGAACATATTAAAAACAGGAGAGAGAAATGGCTGGACTTCTTCAGGACGTGATCTCGCTGGTGTGCATGAGCACATTCCTCGTTTCCGCCGCAATGCTGATCAGCGTGCTTTAAAAATCCTAAGCAAACAGTGCGAGCCCAGCTCCAGGCGCGGCATATTCCGTTGGGCGGCTCCGCAAAAAGCTGCACAGCGCAGGCGGTTCAAGCGGTGAGGCGGGTGTCACCTTCCATCCACGCCACAGGTCCGAATATCTCTTCGAAGGCTGTCTTCAGCGCTTCGTCCAGATCGCCCATCGTGACCGGCAGGCCGAGATCGACAAGGCTTGTCACGCCATGGTCGGCGATGCCGCAGGGCACGATGCCGGAGAAATCCGCCAAGTCCGGTTCGACATTGATCGAGATGCCGTGAAAGCTGACCCATTTGCGCAAGCGGATGCCGATGGCTGCGATCTTGTCTTCGGCTGCGCTGCCATCGTGCATTGGCGGCCGGTCAGGCCGGACGACCCATACGCCGACGCGGTCCTCGCGGCGCTCGCCCTTGACGTTGAAGGCGGCGAGCGTCTCGATGATCCAGGCCTCCAATGCGGCGACGAAGGCGCGGACGTCTTCGCGGCGGCGTTTCAGGTCGAGCATCACATAAGCGACCCGTTGGCCGGGTCCATGATAGGTGTATTCGCCGCCGCGCCCGGCGTCGAAGACCGGCAGGCGGTCGGGCTGGACGAGGTCTTCGATTCGCGCGCTGGTGCCGGCGGTGTAGAGCGGCGGGTGCTCGACAAGCCAGACGAGCTCGCCGGCGATGCCTGCGCGAATAGCGTCCGCGCGGGCCTCCATGAAGGCGAGCGCCTCGGGGTAGGGCATCAGGCCGGGCGCGACCGACCATTCGACCGGCGCTGAGCCGGGAGCGGGCAGGAAGGACGTGGCGATCTGGCTGCGTTCCGTCATTGCGTCTGTTCCTTCAGCGCTGCCGTCTGAGGCAGCGCCGTTCGATATGCGCCGCGAAGCGTGCAATCGCGCGGGCTCGGCGGATGCTCCACATATGGCGGCTACGGCAGCGTTCGTCCAGCCAAGCATGGAAACTCAGCAGGCAACTTGTCTCGATGCCTGCCGGTCGCGGGTTGCAAGATTTTGCGACGATGGGACGGCTGCTTGATATTGGAAAGCTGTTTTTAAATCTCATTCAACGCATTAGAACGCGCCGATAAATCCTGAGAAGACCGGGGAAAAGCAGATGCATGCGAGCATCTGTTTCGTGATGGTGCGGTCGAGAAGACTCGAACTTCCACGGGTTGCCCCACAGCGACCTCAACGCTGCGCGTCTACCAATTCCGCCACGACCGCACGTCACGAAAGAGCCGGTCGGAACCGGCTCGCGGCATGTAGCAAATCGTTTTCCGGGAAACAAGCCGCTGCATGGATTATTCGGTGCTCACGACAGGAAAAATGCGTTCTCGTTCATTTGGCGGTGTTCTCGGCCTTGAGACGGGATGTATGGGCTCAGCGTTGGCGGTCCGATCCTTCGGATTTCCAGATTCGTGGCAAGGGATTGGGATTCGGCGCGGACACGAGGTCGCGGCGGGCCTTATTTCGTTGATGTTTCCGAGATATGCAGGCTAGACCTGCAGCAGAAAAGCTCCGGACAAAGAGCGGAGGGCGCCGATGGAAGACCCCAGAGACCAGACGTCCGGCGCACAGATTTCCGACGCCGTTCATCCCGAAATCTACAACGAGGAGGGCGTCGTTCGCGCCTCTTTCCTCGCGGGCATCGGCGCGGCGATAGCCGACCGCGACACGCTGGCGCTGAAGCATGAAGTTTCCCGCCTTCACCAGTCCGAGATGGGCGACGTGCTCGAGGCCTTGATGCCCGAGCAGCGGCTCGCGCTGGTCGATCTGATGGGCGCGGATTTCGACTTTTCGGCGCTGACTGAGGTCGACGAAGCGATCCGCATGGACATCGTCGACAACATGCCCAATGCGCAGATCGCGCAGGCGGTCCAGGAACTCGATTCCGACGACGCGGTCTACATTCTCGAAGACTTGGACGAGGAAGACCAGGACGAGATTCTCGCGCAGCTGCCGTTCACAGAGCGGGTCAGGCTGCGCCGGTCGCTGGACTATCCCGAGGAGACGGCCGGTCGGCGTATGCAGACCGAGTTCGTCGCCGTGCCGCCGTTCTGGACTGTGGGCCAGACCATCGACTATATGCGCGAGGACAACAACCTCCCTGAGCGCTTCACTCAGATATTCGTCATCGATCCGACGTTTCGTCTCCTGGGCGCCCTCGACCTCGACCAAATCCTGCGCGCCAAGCGCATGGTTAAGATCGAAGAGATCATGCATGAGACGCGTCATGCCATTCCGGCCACCATGGACCAGGAGGAGGCCGCGCGCGACTTCGAGCAATACGATCTTTTGTCCGCCGCCGTGGTCGATGCCAACGAGCGGCTGGTCGGCGTCCTGACCATCGACGATGTGGTCGACGTCATTCAGCAGGAGGCGGAGGAGGACCTTCTGCGCATGGGCGGCGTCGGTGACGAGGAACTGTCGGACACGGTGCGCGCCACGTCGCGCTCGCGCATCCCGTGGCTGAGCGTCAATCTTCTCACGGCATTCTTGTCGGCATCGGTGATCGGCTTCTTCGACGGCACCATCGAGCAGATGGTGGCGCTCGCGGTGCTGATGCCGATCGTGGCGTCGATGGGCGGCAACGCCGCGACCCAGACCATGACCGTCACCGTGCGCGCGCTCGCGACCCGCGACCTCGACATCTACAATGCCGGCCGCATCATCCGGCGCGAGGCGATGGTCGGCGCAATCAATGGCGTCATCTTCGCCGTGCTGATCGGCATTGTCGCCGGTTTCTGGTTTCAGAACCCGGATCTGGGCGGCATCATCGCTGCCGCCATGGTCATCAACATGATGGCGGCAGCCCTTGGTGGCATCCTCATTCCGCTTCTGCTGCACAAATTCGGCGCCGACCCTGCCATCGCCTCGGCTGTTTTCGTGACCATGGTCACTGACATCGTCGGCTTTTTCTCCTTCCTCGGCCTTGCCGCCTGGTGGTTCGGCTTTTTCTGATTTTATGCCGCCTTCCAAATCAGCCAGAAGCCCCGGCATTTCCGTGTGTCAGCCGGCCGCGCGTAAATTGACTTTTACGTAAATGCCGTGCGAAATAGTTCAGGAAACGGCCTTGCGCGCGGCCAAGTCGATTCCTGGTGGCGCTGTCTTCGTGGAGGACGGCGGAAGTTTTGGACGCCTGATGGCGTGAGGGCAGTTCGATGCGCGAATATTACACGATCACCGAACTGACGCGGGAGTTCGACATCTCCACCCGCACGCTGCGCTTCTACGAGGATGAGGGCCTGATCCAGCCGCTGCGGCGCGGCCGCACCCGCCTGTTCAAGCCGTCCGACCGGCATCTCGTCCGCCAGATCATGCGCGGCAAGCGGCTCGGCTTTTCGATCAACGAAATCCGCGAGATTATCCAGATGTATCGTGAGCCGCCCGGCGAGGTCGGCCAGCTCAAGCTGATGATCAAGCGCATCGAGGAAAAGCGCGAGGAGCTGCGCCAGAAGCGCCGCGACCTCGAAGAGACGCTTGCCGAACTCGACCAGGCCGAGGATTCCTGCGTCGAGCGGCTGGCCGAGCTCGGCGTCACGACCTGACGCAAGCCTGCTACACCCAGCGACGGACCTTTTTGGCGTAATCGAGATATTTCTTTCCGAAGCGCGCTTTCAGATGCCGCTCTTCCGGCTCGATGGAAAGCTTTTGCGTGGCAAAGGCTGCCACGATGCCGAGCGCGAAGAACCATATCTCCCCGACGATCAAGCCGACGCCGAACATCAGCAGCGTGTTGGCGAGATAGAGCGGGTTTCTCGAAACGCCGAAGACGCCGTCGGTGACCAGATGCGTCGCCGCATGAATGGGCGAAACGGTGGTCTTCGCCTTGTGCAAAGCGCGGATGGCCGTGACGTAAAGCGCAATGACCGCGGCCAGCACCAGCCAGCCGAATGCCTGCAGGAAGTCGGCGAAGGGCGAGCCGAACCAGGGCAGCGGATAGACGATGAACAGCACGATGGCTGCGGCCATTGCGACGAGATAGACCAGCGGTGGCCAGGGCACGCGGCTGGGTGCGGTTTGACTGTCGTTCACTGTGTTCCTCCCTGCGGCAGACCATAGTCGGTTCTGCCGGTGCAGGCGAGGGCGTGTTGCTCGACCTGCAGCTGAAGCTCTGTGCCGGATTCGCCGGCGAAGATGCGGTCGAGCGAGCCGTCGCCGCGCAAAGACTCCAGCATGCAGCCGCAATAGGCGGTGCAGAAGGTTGCATCGCGCTGTTCGATGCACGAGGCTCGGCATTCGCGGTTGAAACCGACCTCCGGGTCAGCCTGAGGCGGCGGAACGATCTGCGTCGCCAGCCAGACAAGGCCGATCAGCACCGGCTGGTGGATCAGATAAAACGCCAGGCTATGCCGCCCTGCGAACAGCAGCGGCGTCGACCAGCGTCCCGGGCGGATCGCGGCAAGGTGCTCCTTCTGACCGTAGTCCGTGGCCAGCTTGGCGGCCGCGATGCCGATCAGCACCGGCGCGAACCATGGAAACAGCGGGACATAGTCGTTGGAGCGCGGATTGGTTGTCGAAAGCCCGACCCACCAAAGCGCGGGATGATCGAAGACCGTCGCACGCAGATAGATCGGCGCGAGAATCACCAGGGTAGCGACGACAAGGCTGACCATCGCGGGCAGCCGCAGGAAGGCGAGGCCGAGCAAGCTCGCCAGCGCGATCTGATGCAGGATGCCGAAGAAGATGAAGGCTTCAGGCGTGGCATATAATGTCGCTGCCGTAATCAGTGCGGCGGCTGCCGCGACCATCGCCAGGCGGATGGCAAAGCCGCGCCAGCGTATCTGCCGGCCATGGGCCAGAAACAGGCTGACACCGACCAGGAACAGGAAGGTCGAGGCGATGCAGCGGGCAAACATCTTCCAACCGCCATGCGCCACAGTGCCGGGATCGAGATAACCGAACATCTCGAGGTCCCAGGCGCCGTGATAAATCGCCATGGCGATCAGCGCCACGCCGCGCGCGACGTCGATGGACAGGATGCGCCGGTCTTTCGGCTGGTCTGTGGCAGTCATCTGGCTTCCGGCGCTCCCTGGACGTCGCTTCTCTAGCACGGCTCAACGTAGCGATGAATCGAATTGACGATCTCTGCCCAGCCGAGTTTGGCGCAACGGGTTTCGTTTGCCGTTGGCCGTGTTTGTTCCTATAGTGCTGAGGTCGTCGGTTTCCGATGGAAGGAAGAGGGAATGCGGTGAGGACGGTTTCGTCCAACTCCGCAGCTGCCCCCGCAACTGTAAGCGGTCAGCCCAACCCATGCGCCACTGGATCTGTTCCGGGAAGGCGGGGAGGGCGGAAGTCCGCGAGCCAGGAGACCTGCCGGCGACGCAACGCAACTCTTGGCCCTCGGGTGGAGGGCGAAAGGATTTTTGGAATGAACACCGTTACCACAACCCTCGGCGCGGACGTTACGTCGGCCTCGAAATTCATGCAGCTGGCGATGGCCGGCCTGCTCGGCGTCTTCGTCGTCGGTTTCCTCGGCTTCTCGCATATGGAAGTCGTGCACAATGCCGGCCACGACTATCGCCATTCCCTGGCGTTTCCCTGCCACTAATCGGGGAATTTCATCATGACATTGTTTCGTAACGTCGTGTTCATCGCGGCGCTCGCCGGGCTTTGCGCGGGTATCGTCCTGGCTGCCCTGCAAAGCTTCGCCACCGTGCCGCTGATCCTCCAGGCGGAAACGTTTGAAAATGCAGGCGAGGCCGCGCCGCACGACCATGGCACCCCCGCTGCGGGCGAGCAGGCGGCAGCCTCGCACAGCCACGATCATGACGAGGAAGGCTGGGCGCCGGCGGACGGCTTCGAGCGCTTCTTCTACACCGCCGCCGCGAATGCCTTGAGCGGCATCGGCTTCGGCCTGGTCCTGCTTGCCGTCTCCGAGCTGTCGGGCGGGATTTCCAGCTGGCGCAACGGGCTGTTCTGGGGCTTTGCCGGTTTTGCCGTCTTCACGCTGGCGCCGGGTCTGGGCCTGCCGCCGGAACTGCCGGCCATGCCGGCCGCCGATCTCGCATCGCGCCAGGTCTGGTGGGTCGGAACGGTGATAGCCACCGCCGCCGGTCTCTGGCTGATCGCGTTCCGCAAATCGCTGCCTTTGGCGGCTTTGGGCGTGGCGCTGATCGTGCTGCCGCATGTCATCGGCGCGCCGCAGCCCGAATCGCATGATTCGCCGGTACCGGCCGACCTGCACCACAGCTTCGTCGTGGCGGTCACCATCACCAATCTAGTGTTCTGGCTGGTTCTCGGCGCGGTCGCGGGCATGATCCGCAGCCGCTTCCTCGGTCAGCCGGCGCTGCGCGGCAGCTTTGCCTGAAGCGGGCCTGACCTTCCTGCTCGGCGGCGCGCGCTCCGGCAAGAGCGCGCATGCCGAGCAGCTCGTCAGCGCCTTCCCCGCGCCGTGGACCTATATCGCCACGGCGCAAGCCTATGACGATGAGATGGGCGAGCGCATTGCCATCCACCGCGCCCGGCGCGACGCCAATTGGGTGACGCTGGATGCGCCGCTCGACCTGACCGAGACCCTCGACGCTTTGCCCGATGGCGCGCCGCTGCTGCTGGATTGTTTGACGCTGTGGCTGTCCAATCAGATGCTGGCGGGCCATGACGTCGAGCGGGAGAGCGCACATCTTGCGCATGCCCTGTCGCGTCCGCGCGGGCCATGGTTCGTTGTGTCCAACGAGGTCGGGCTGGGCATCGTGCCCGACAATGCATTGGCGCGCCGGTTCCGCGATGCCGCCGGCCGGCTAAACCAGCGTGTCGCTGCCCATGCCGACACCGTTCTGTTCATGGTGTCCGGCCTGCCGATGAAAGTGAAGTGATGAAAAACATCGACGACAAGGACGCCGAGCGCCACCGCGCCAAGATGGAGAAGCGCAAGGCTGTGCAGGATGCCGAGGTGGCGGAGAAGACGGTCGAAAAAGGCCTGCTGATCGTCAACACCGGCCCGGGCAAGGGAAAAACCACCGCCGCCTTCGGGCTCGCGCTGCGCATGCTGGGCTATGGCCGCCGCGTCGGCGTCGTGCAGTTTATCAAGGGCGCCTGGCATTCCGGCGAAAAGGATGCCTTCGCTGTGTTCGGCGACAAGGTCGTCTGGCACACGATGGGCGAGGGGTTCACCTGGGAAACGCAGGACCTGAAACGCGACATCGCAGCCGCCGAGGTAGCCTGGGCCAAGGCTAAGGAACTCATGGCCGACCAAAGCATCGATCTCGTCGTGCTGGACGAACTCAACATCGCGCTGCGTTACGATTATCTCGATCTTGAACAGGTCGTCGCGGAACTTGCCGGCCGCCGCGAGGGTCTGCATGTCGTTGTCACCGGCCGCAACGCCAAGCCATTGCTGCTCGACGCTGCCGATCTTGTCACCGAGATGGGGTCCGTGAAGCACCATTTCTCCGCCGGGGTGAAGGCGCAGAAGGGCATCGAGTTTTAATCGCGTCACGCGACGCTTGCTAATGAAATAAGTCTGTGCTTATGTGTCGGTCATGACGCATGACCAGATATTCAAGGCGCTTGCCGACCCGACTCGCCGCACGATCTTCGAGCGTCTGGCGACGAGCGGCCACAATGCCAGCGAGTTGCGCGAGGGGCTGAGCATCAGCCAGCCGGCGATGTCGCAGCATCTCTCCGTTCTGCGCTCCGCCGGACTGGTGCGCGAGCAGCGGCAGGGCCGCTTCGTCAACTATGAGGTCGATCCGGACGGGCTCGCCAGCATCGGCGAATGGCTCGCCAAATATCGTGCCTACTGGCCGGCGCGCATCGACGATCTCAAGACTCTGCTGAAGGATATGGACCAATGACGGACCTTGCCGCCGAAGCACAGCAGACTTTCGAATATGAACTCGACGCGCCGCCCGCCAAGGTCTGGCGCGCCGTGACAATCCCGGAATATCGCGAGCATTGGCTGCCGAATAAGGTCCTGGCCGATCAGGTGCCCTTGTCGATCGTGCCGGGCGAAATGGTGCGCTACGCCTTGCGCGATGAGGACGCGCCGTTCCGTGAGAGCGAAGTCACCTTCGAGCTAAGCCCGGCGGATGACGGCGGAACGCTGTTCCGGATCATCCACCGGATGGCGGTTCCGGAGCGGCGGGAGGCGGCAAATTCCAACAGCCCGCCGGCCATGATGCGCGCCGCCTAGCAACCAAATTTTACTCACAATCTGACGCAAGGAGTTCGCCGATGCGCGAAGCGATGCAACTCGTCCCTATGGTGGTCGAGCAGTCCAGCCGTGGCGAGCGGTCTTTCGACATCTATTCCCGGCTGCTGCGCGAGCGGATCATCTTCCTCAATGGTGAGGTCAACGACACGATGTCGGCACTCGTCTGCGCGCAACTGCTTTTCCTCGAGGCTGAAAACCCCAAGAAGCCGATCCATCTCTACATCAATTCCTATGGCGGCGTGGTCACCAGCGGGCTCGCCATGTACGACACGATGCAGTTTCTGAAAGCGCCGGTACACACACTGTGCATGGGCACGGCGCGGTCGATGGGCTCGTTTCTGCTGATGGCGGGCGAACCAGGGCATCGCGCCGCCCTGCCAAATGCCAGCCTGCATGTGCATCAGCCGCTCGGCGGCTTCCAGGGGCAGGCGTCCGATGTCTTCATCCATGCCGAGGAAATGCAGAAGACCAAGCGGCGCATGATCAGGCTTTATGCCGAACATTGCGGCCGCGCGGCCGAGGAGGTCGAACGCACCCTCGACCGCGACCACTTCATGACCGCCGAGGAAGGCGTGCAATGGGGCCTTATCGATCAAGTGATGACCGAGCGGCCTCAGGAATAGAGTGGCTTCTAACGATCCACTGCCGCCATCATAGCTGCGGTGTAACGCTGGCCGGAGACGTTTTCCGGTGCGAGCGCCGTATCCAGCGCTGCCATGTCATCGCTGCTCAATTCAATCTCGGCTGAGGCGACGTTTTCTTCGAGATAGCTGCGGCGCTTGGTGCCGGGAATCGGCACGAAATCCGGTGCCTTGTGAAGAATCCACGCCAGCGCGATCTGGCCGGGTTTCACGTTCTTGGCCCCGGCGATGTCGATAACGGATTGGGCGGCCCTCACATTGGCCTCGAAGTTGCCTTCCTGGTAGCGCGGATCGTTGCGGCGGAAATCGCCTTCAGGATAGTCCTGGGCGCGCTTGGCGGTTCCGGTGAGGAATCCGCGCCCCAAGGGCGAGAACGGCACGAGTCCGATGCCCAGTTCCCGCAAGGCGGGGATGACATCCGCTTCCAGATTGCGCTCCCACAGAGAATATTCGCTCTGCACGACGGAGACGGGATGGACCGCATGAGCGCGGCGGATGTTGGCGACACCGGCTTCGGACAGGCCGAAATAGCTGACCTTGCCCTCCTTGACGAGATCGGCCACCGTCCCCGCAACGTCTTCCATCGGCACGTTGGGATCGACGCGATGCTGATAGAGCAGGTCGATATGATCGGTTTTCAGTCGGCGCAGCGAGCCTTCGACTGCCGCCCGTATATTGGACGGACGGCTGTCGCGGTCGACGCCGATCTGTTTGCCGTTTTCTATGCGAAAGCCAAATTTGGTAGCGATGGTGACCTTGTCGCGGCGGTCCGCGAAGGCCTTTCCGAGCAGTTCTTCGTTGGTATGCGGACCGTAGACCTCAGCCGTATCGAAAAAGGTGCAGCCCAGCTCGATAGCCCGATGCAGAGTGGCAATCGATTCGGTTTCATCGGCGGGACCGTAGGACTGGCTCATGGGCATGCAGCCTAGGCCGATTGCAGAGACTTCCAGCCCGGCAGTGCCAAGCGTGCGTTTGTCCAAAGTCATGATGGTCTCCAGGAAAGTGTCGACCAGCAATAGATAGGTTTCCACGCGCGGAATCCTAAGCCCTTTGGTCAGAATTCTCTGCCCAGCTGGGCAAAAAAACAGTCTTACGAAGAGAGCAGCTTACAACACCCACACCAGCAGGCCGACCAATCCGAAACCGGCCACCATGATCAGATCGGCGGTCCAGTAAAGCCGTATCGCTTTGCGGATGTCGCCGGCATTGGCTAGCCTGCGGCCGCCTTCGCCCATGAAACGGTCGTCGACCAGCACGCCGCCGTAAGATCGGGGACCGGCGAGCGCCAGCCCGAGCGCGCCGGCCATGGCGGCTTCGGGCCAGCCGGCATTGGGCGACCGGTGGTTCTTGGCGTCGCGCCAGACGGCTTTCCAGGCGCCTGCCGGATCGGCGCTGGGAACCAGCATTGCGGCAAGCACGATCAACAATGCCGTCAGCCGCGATGCCGGCAGGTTGATCAGGTCGTCGAAGCGCGCCGCCGCCCATCCGAAAGCGCCATGGCGCTCGGTCTTGTGGCCGATCATCGAATCGGCGGTGTTGGCGGCCTTGTAAGCAGCCCCGCCGGCAAAGCCGCCGATAGCCAGCCAGAAAGCGGGCGCGACGATGCCGTCGGAAAAATTCTCCGCCAGGCTTTCGATAGCAGCGCGGCTGACGCCGGCTTCGTCCAGCGCTTCGGGGTCGCGGCCGACGATCATCGACACGGCCTGGCGTCCGGCAGGCAGCCCGCCGGTCTCTAGCGCTTCGGCAACGGCTGCGACATGGCCCGCCAGGCTGCGCTGCGCCAGAAGCGTGCTGGCGGCCAGCGCGGTCAGAACGATGCCGAAAGGCACGCGGCCGAACAGGTGGGCCAGGCCATAGGCTATGGCCGCCGGAACCATCACGATGACCAGCAGCGCCGCGACACCCAGGGCGCGACGCATCGTGTCGCTGTCGGATGCGCGGTTGAGGCTTTTGTCCAGACAGGCTATCAGCCTGCCGATCCAGATCACGGGATGGCCTAAAGCCCTGACCAGACGGTCGGGATAGCCGAGGCACAGTTCGGCAAGAAGCGACAGGAAGGCGAGCGGAAAAAACATGGCGCTTCTGGGCGAGGTGAAACCGGTCGAGCATGGCGGCAGCATCGAGACAGCGCGACGGCTGTTTCCAAATGCTCCCGAACCGATCCTCGACCTGTCTACGGGGATCAATCCGCACTCCTATCCGTTTTTCGAGCTGCCCGCCACAGCCTTGACGCGGCTTCCAGAGCCGGGCGCGGCGCGCAAACTGGCCGAGGTGGCCGCTGCCGCCTATGGCGCTCCCTCCGCGGTCCATGTCGTTCCCGCACCCGGAACGCAGATCCTGCTGCCGCGCGTGGCCTCGCTCGTTAAACCCGGCAGCGCGATTGTGCTTGGCCCGACCTATCAGGAGCATGCCCGTGCCGCTGCCATTGCCGGTCATGCGGTGGCGGAGGCTGCGGAGTTCGATGCACTCGCCGATGCCGACCTTGCTGTCGCGGTCAATCCGAACAATCCCGATGGTCGGATCTTCTCGCGCGAAAAGCTGCTCGACCTTGCCGCACATCTCAAAAAGAAAGGCGGGCTTCTTGTCGTCGACGAAGCTTTTATGGATGTCGGCCCGCGCGAGGAAAGCCTTGCGGGCGATGTCGGCGCAGGCGGGCTGGTCGTGCTGCGCTCCTTCGGCAAGTTTTTTGGGCTGGCCGGTATCCGGCTGGGGTTCGCCTTGGCGGATGGCAAAACCGTATCGACGCTGTCGTCGCAACTCGGGCCGTGGTCGGTTGCGGGGCCGGCGCTCGACTATGGGCTGAAGGCCCTGGCCGATATGGCATGGCAGGATGCCATGCGGGCGCGGCTGACGGACGCCACTGAGCGGCTGGATGCTCTGTTCTCGTCGGCCGGCGTAACGGTCAAGGGCGGCACGAGCCTGTTCCGCCACATCGATAGGGCCAGCGCCGCCGATCTGTTTCAGGCTCTCGGCCGACAAGGTATTCTGGTGCGCCGCTTCGCCGACCGGCCGAGGCAATTGCGCTGCGGTCTGCCGGGCTCGGAAGCGGAGTGGTTGAGGCTTGAAGCCGCGCTGAACACGTGGCGCAACGAAGGGGGGCCGCACTCTTGATCCATGTCTGTCCGCTGTCGAAGGTCGCGGAAACCGCCGAACGCATCGGCGCGCGCCGCATGATCACGCTGCTCAATTCGGGAACGCCGGTTCTCCGGCCGGTTACCATCGCCGAGCATGATCACTTGTATTTGTCCATGAACGACATCGCCGAAGCGCAGGAGGGCTTGATGCTCCCGGGCGAGGAGCATGTGCGCACGCTGCTCGATTTCGCCCAAAGCTGGGACCGTTCGGCCCCGCTTCTGATCCATTGCTTTGCCGGCGTCAGCCGGTCCACCGCCACCGCCTACATCATCGCGTCGGCACTTGCGCCCCAGCGTGACGAGGAAGAGCTTGCCGCCACCTTGCGGCGTCTTTCGCCGTCGGCCACGCCCAATCCGCGGCTCATCGCGGTCGCCGACATCATCCTGGGCCGGGAAGGGAAAATGGTCGAGGCCATCAAGCGCATCGGCCGCGGTGCCGATTGCTTCGAAGGCAATGCGTTTGCTTTGGAACTGTAGAGCACCCAATCTCCCCCACCCGGGGGGAGAAAGCCGCCGCCTTACCTCTTATGCCCGTCCAGCCGCGCCAGAAGCGCTGCCTTGGTCTTGCGGTCGACGAAAGCGGCTTCGATTGCCGTGCGCGTGATGCCCATCAGCACCTTCTCGCTCATGCCGAACTGTTCGGCGGCGATGTCGTATTCGCGTTTTAGCGAGGTCCAGAAATAGGGCGGATCGTCGGAATTGAGCGTCACCTTGCAGCCGGCATCCTTCAACGCGGGGAAGGGGTGATGGGCGAAATCAGGATAAACCTTCAGCGCCACGTTCGAGCCGGGACAGCACTCCAGAACCACGCCTTCATCGGCGATGCGGCGCACCAGATCGGGGTTTTCGATAGCGCGCACGCCGTGGCCGATGCGGGCAGGGCGGATGTGATCGAGCGCGGCCTCCACGCTCTCCCATCCCGCCAGTTCTCCGGCATGGACGGTGATGCCGAGACCGGCTTCACGGGCGATCTCGAAGGCGCGGACATAGTCTTCGACGTCTCCGTGGCGTTCCTCGCCCGCCATGCCGAAGCCGGTCACCAGCGGATGCTTGCACTTGGCCGCGAAGCGGGCCGCCGCTTCCACCCGCTCGACGCCGAAATGGCGCACGCCGGTCACGATCATCCGCGCCTCGATGCCGGTCTTGGCCATGGCGCGGCGCATGCCTTCGCCCAGCGCGTCGGTATAGGCTTGCGGCGACAGGCCGGCTTTGGTCGCATGGTCGGGCGAGGTGAAGATTTCGGAGTAGATCGCCCCGTCGCGGGCAAGGCTGGACAGATAGTGATCGGCCAGCCTGGCATAGTCCTCCTCGCTACGGAAAAGATCGGCCGCAAAGTCGTAAGCCGCGAGAAACGAGGTGAAATCGTGCCAGACGAAGGCACCGTCCTGGATATAGGCGGAAGTCTCCTTGCCGTATTTCTGCGCCTGCCGGATCACCAGTTCGGGTGCTGCCGCACCCTCGATGTGGCAGTGTAGTTCGGCTTTCAATGGCATGCGTAATTCCTTCGTGAAGCGCGGCCGAACACCGCGCTTAAAGAAATAGCGCGGGGGGGTGTGATCGGCTATGGTCCCGCCGAATTTGATTGGACACGATCATGTCAGAAGAACGGACGACCGCCCAAGGCGGGATGGAAACCTCATACGGCTTCAAGACCGTCGGCCCCGGCGAAAAGCAGGGTCTGGTCAACGACGTCTTCCACAAGGTGGCGAAACGCTACGACATCATGAACGATCTGATGTCGGCGGGCCTGCACCGGGCGTGGAAGGATGGCCTGGTTTCCTGGCTTAATCCTCCAAAACGAGCGGGCTGGCACGTGCTCGACGTTGCTGGCGGCACTGGCGACATAGGCTTCCGCATCGTCGACGCGTCGCATGGCAATGCACGCGCGACCGTGCTCGACATCAACGGCTCGATGCTCTCGGTGGGCGAGGAACGGGCGCGTAAGCGCGGGCTCGCGGACAATGTCGATTTCGTCGAGGCGAGCGCCGAGGAGTTGCCGTTTCCCGACGAAACCTTCGATGCTTATACGATCTCTTTCGGCATCCGCAACGTGCCGCGCATCGACGTCGCGCTGTCGGAAGCGTTCCGCGTGCTCAAGCCGGGCGGCCGCTTCATGTGCCTGGAATTCTCCGATGTCGAGATGCCGATCCTCGACAAGATCTACGAGAAATGGTCGTTCGAGGCCATTCCCCGCATCGGCAAGATGGTCACCGGCGATGGCGAACCCTACGCCTATCTCGTGGAATCTATCCGCAAATTCCCCAACCAGGAGAATTTCGCCGCGATGATCTCGCGTGCCGGCTTCAGCCGCGTCAGCTTCCGCAACTATTCCGGCGGCATCTCCGCCCTGCATTCGGGCTGGAAGCTTTGACGGTTTTGGCATGAGTTCGATCGGGGCCTCTTTCAGGCTGGCGCATGCCGGCTGGATTCTCGTGCGCGAGGGCGTCGTCGCGGCACTTCCGGGCGAAGAGCTTTCCGGCATGCCGAAGCTCGGCTGGCGCTTCGCCAAGCTGTTCACCCGGCATGGCGCGCGGAAATACCGGCGCAGCGACCGCCTCGCCAACGCGATTGCGCGGCTCGGGCCGTCCTATGTCAAGCTCGGCCAGTTCCTGGCGACGCGGCCAGACGTGGTCGGCAATGACATCGCGCTCGATCTCGCCCAGCTCCAGGACAGGATGCAGACCTTCCCGCAGGCCGCATCGATTGCAGCCATCGAAGGCTCGCTTGGCAGGCCCGTCACGACGCTGTTCACCGATCTCGGACAGCCGGTGGCGGCAGCCTCCATCGCACAGGTGCACCCGGCCCATGTCTTGGACGACAAGGGCCCGCGCAAGGTCGCGGTAAAGGTCATCCGCCCCGGCGTGCGCCGCCGCTTCTTCCAGGATCTGGAAAGCTACTTTTTGGCCGCGCGCCTGCAGGAGAGATTCATCCCGTCATCGCGCCGCCTGCGTCCCGTCGAGGTGACCCAGACGCTCGCCCAGACCACCAAGATCGAGATGGACCTGCGGCTTGAGGCGGCAGCACTCTCGGAGATCGGCGAGAATACGGCCGAGGATCCCGGTTTCCGCGTGCCTTCGGTCGACTGGGAGCGCACCGGTCGCGATGTGCTCACCATGGAGTGGATCGACGGCATCAAGATGAACAATGTCGAGGCGCTGCGCGCCGCCGGCCACGATCTCAAGGCCATCGCCGCAAACCTGATCCAGTCCTTTCTCCGGCATACGCTGCGCGACGGCTTTTTTCACGCCGACATGCATCCTGGCAATTTGTTCGTGGAAGCCAATGGCACCATCGTCGCCGTCGATCTCGGCATATCCGGGCGCCTCGGCAAGAAGGAACGGCGCTTCCTCGCCGAGATACTCTACGGCTTCATCACGCGCGACTACATGCGTGTTGCCGAAGTGCATTTCGAGGCCGGATACGTTCCGCGGAACCACGATGTCGCCGCCTTCGCCCAGGCGATCCGCGCCATTGGCGAGCCGATCCACGGCCAGCCGGCCGAGACGATCTCAATGGCCAAGCTGTTGACGCTGCTGTTCGAGGTGACCGAACTGTTCGACATGCAGACCCGTCCGGAACTGGTTCTGCTGCAGAAAACCATGGTGGTGGTCGAAGGCGTTGCCCGCACGCTCGATCCCGCCTTCAACATGTGGAAAACAGCGGAACCGGTCGTCGGTGACTGGATCGCCGGCAATCTCGGCCCGCGTGGTCTTTTCGTCGATGCGCGCGACGGGGCCGTTTCCGCACTCTCGCTGCTGCGCCAGATGCCTGAATTCGTGGCGCGGACAGAGCGGCTGTCGCGCGAAATCGACGCCATGGCGGAACATGGCCTGCGCTTCGACGACGCCACCGCGCGCGCGATCGGCAGAGAGGAGGCCCGGCACACACGCTCCGGACGCATCGCGCTCTGGGTCATCGCGCTGACGCTGCTCTATGTCGCGTGGCACATCGTCTGATAGCAGTGCTAGCATTGCATGCATCGGAGCTTGCGCTTATCTTGAGAGGATAGGAGCGAAGCCATGGGCGCCATTACGGTTCGAAATCTCGACGAAGACATCAAGAAGGCGCTGCGCAAGCGCGCCGCGGAACGCGGCGTGTCGATGGAGCAGGAGGTGCGGGATGTGCTTCGTGCTTCGGTCAAGCGCGATTTTGCGTCTGGTGAGCGGCAACTTACGTTTTCTCAGTCGGTCGAAAGCCTGAAAGAAAAATACGGAGCCTTTGAGCTTGATATCCCCGAAAGAAGCCGGACGATGCGCGAGCCCCCGCGGTTCGAATGATGTTTATTCTTGATACGAACGTTATCTCTGAGACTTTCGCGCCGCAACCCGCGCCGGAGGTCTTGGCTTGGATGGATGCCAATGATCGTTCGCATTACTGGATTACGGCGATCTCGCGGGCAGAGTTGATGCTTGGCCTATGGCTCTTGCCCGAGGGCGCCAGGAAGCAAAGGCTTGCTAGCTTCATCCATGATTTTTTCAGTCAGGTGATGACGAACGCCGTTTTGCCATTCGGCAAGGAAGATGCTGATATATTTGCCGAAGTCGTAGCCCAAAGACGCGCGGCCGGTAGACCGATCGGCGAATTTGATGCCCAGATCGCAGCCATTGCGAGGCGGACAAATTTTCAGGTCGTGACACGCAATATCCGTGATTTCGAAGATTGCGGCGTCAATCTGGTAAATCCTTGGGAGGCTCGATGACCATTTCCGGCAAGCGGATCCTGCTCATCATCGGCGGCGGCATCGCGGCCTACAAGACGCTCGACCTGATCAGGCGGCTGCGCGAGCGCGGCGCTTCGGTGCGGGCGGTCATGACATCAGCCGCGCAGGAGTTCATCACGCCGCTATCGGTCGGTGCGCTGACGGCCGATCACGTTTTCACCGACCTGTTCGACCGGCAGGACGAGCATGATGTCGGCCATATCCGCCTGTCGCGCGAGGCCGACCTGATCGTGGTGGCGCCGGCTACCGCCGATCTGATGGCCAAGCTCGCCGGCGGTCTCGCCAACGATCTCGCATCCACCGCGCTGCTCGCCACCAACAAGAAAGTGCTGATGGCGCCCGCGATGAATCCGCTGATGTGGGCGCATCCCGCCACGATGCGCAACCGCGCAACCCTCGCAAAAGACGGCATCCTCTTCGTCGGCCCTAATAAGGGCGAGATGGCCGAAAGCGGCGAGGCGGGCGAAGGCCGCATGGCCGAGCCGCTGGAGATCGTGGCAGCCGTCGAGGCGCTGCTCGACACCAGCCCGAAACCGCTGACCGGCCGCAGGATCGTCATCACCTCCGGTCCGACGCATGAGCCGATCGATCCGGTGCGCTACATCGCCAATCGGTCCTCCGGTAAGCAGGGTCATGCGCTGGCCGCAGCCCTTGCGCGGCTTGGCGCCGATGTCCGTCTTGTGTCGGGGCCTGTTTCGATCCCCGACCCGGTAGGTGTTACGACCACCCATGTCGAGACCGCGCGCCAGATGAAGGATGCGGTCGAAGCCTTGCTGCCTGCCGACGCTGCGATTTTTGTCGCCGCCGTCGCCGATTGGCGCACTGAAAGCGAAGAGGGCGAAAAGATCAAGAAGGTCGCGGGCGAAGGCGCTCCGACACTCAGAATGACAGAAAATCCGGACATTCTCGCCGGCATCGGTCATCACGCCCAAAGACCTTATCTCGTTGTCGGTTTTGCCGCAGAGACGCGAGATGTCGTGCAGAACGCCCAGGCCAAGCTGGCGAAGAAGGGCGCGGATTTCATCGTCGCCAACGACGTCTCGCATGCGGGCGGGGTCATGGGCGGCGACCGCAACACGGTCCGCATCGTCTCCCAATCCGGCGTCGAGCAATGGCCCGAGATGGGCAAGGACGAGGTTGCAGCGCGGCTTGCGGCCCTGATCGCCGAGCGGCTGAAGACGGTCGAGGTTTGAAACCCGAGTCGCCTCTTCTCGACACACGAAGCTTGCTCAACTATATTTTCGCCATGGCTGCATCGAAGCAATTCATCGTGCCCGCAGACTTTCCTGAGCTCAAGATGCTCGTTTGGAATCGCGACCCCTCGCAGCCGATCCCGGCCGAGGAGGTTTTCTCGATATACGAACGGAATTGGCGTCATGTTGATCACGAGCATTTGCTCGACTTCGAGTTGCGTCTGATCGAGAGGCTGACGCAGGAGTTTGGCCACGGCCATATGCTCGTCGGTTGATGGGGCGCGCTTGAACTTCATTCGACCCCAACATCGGACAATCGTTGCACTTCTGCGGGGCATGAACGCAGGCTTCCTGCTTGAGAATCGCTGTTACTTCGGGGGTGGAACCGCCATCGTCCTGAAGTTTGGTGAATACCGGCTGTCTTTGGACGTCGATTTTCTCTGTGCTGATCGTGACGGCTATCGCGAACTCCGCAGTGCACTTGTCTCAGGCCGGCTCGACATGGTGTTCGGCCCTCGCGTTGAAGCCATACGGGCTTTCCGGGCCGATCAGTATGGCATCAGAGCGATCTTGGGAGTCCAAGGCCAGCATATACGCTTTGAAATTGTTCGAGAATCCAGAGTTGAACTTGGCGGCGCGGTTGATCCGCAGTTGCATGTCCCGCTTTTGTCAACGGAGGATCAGGTCGCCGAAAAACTCCTGGACAATGCGGATCGATGCCTTGATCGGGCTGTGGCCCATCGGGACGCGATCGATCTCGGAATCCTGGTCGGTTCGTTGGGCGGCTTTCCCGAGCAGTCGATCCAAAAGGCGGAAGCGGCATATGGCGACGATGTATCAAGATATGTCGGCAAAGCCATTGAGCGGTTGGCGCTCAAACAAGAACGCGCATATGCCGCAGAGTCCCTACGGATGGAACCGGGGACCATCGTGACGGCTGCGCAAGCATTGCACTCGGCAGCACTCCGGGTTTGGCCAGGCTTAAGCCTTCCCGAAATGACTGTCTGACCGGCCCCAAGAAGGCCGGCCTCCATATCAAACGTCCAGATTGGCCACGCTCAGCGCATTGTCCTGAATGAATTCACGGCGCGGTTCGACTTCGTCGCCCATCAGGCGTGAGAACAGACTGTCCGCGTCGGTCGCATCGTTCACTTTGACCTGCAGCAGCGAACGCGCGTTCGGGTCGAGGGTGGTTTCCCACAACTGCTCCGCATTCATCTCGCCCAGGCCTTTGTAGCGCTGCAGCGTCAGGCCCTTGCGGCCGGCGGCAAACACCGCTTCCAAAAGCGCCATCGGTCCCGAAATCGTCTCTGACGCGTTGTTGCGGCGAAAAACCGGCGGCGCGGCGTAGACCTCGCCGAGCCGCTGGGCATAGCGCTCGAGTGCGCGCGCATCGGCCGAGTTGACCAACCCCATGTCGAGCTGGGCGAACTCCTTCACGCCGCGCACCGTGCGTTCCAAGACATAGCCTCCAGAACCGTCATTGGATGTCGAAATTCCGCCAGTCCAGCCGCGTTCCGTGTCTTCGGCAACGGCATCCAGTCGCTTTGCCACGGTCTCGGCCATGGCGTTGGCGCGGCCCAGATCGGTGAAGATGTCGGGCTTGAGTGCGCCGGCGATGGCGGCCTGCTCGACCACGCCGCGATTGTAGCGCGTGTGGAGACCGTTGATGAGTTTCCGGACGGCGAGCGCATCGTCGATGACCGCCCGCAGGTCCGGGCCGGTCCGGACTTCTTCTGAACTAAGGGTCAGCGAAGCATCGTCCAGTCCGCTGATGACGAGGAATTCCTCGAACGCTTCCTGGTCCTTGATGTATTGCGAGCTCTTGCCGCGCGAAACCTTGTAGAGCGGCGGCTGGGCGATGTAGAGATGGCCGCGCTCGATCAGTTCCGGCATCTGTCGGAAGAAGAAGGTCAGCAGCAAGGTGCGGATATGGGCGCCGTCGACGTCGGCGTCGGTCATGATGATGATCTTGTGATAGCGCAGCTTGTCGGCGTTGAACTCGTCCTTGCCGATCGATGTGCCCAGCGCCATGATCAGCGTTCCGATCATCTCGGAACCCAGCATGCGGTCGAACCGCGCGCGTTCCACATTCAGGATCTTGCCGCGCAGCGGCAGGATGGCCTGGTTCTGGCGCGAGCGCCCGCCCTTGGCGGAGCCGCCGGCGGAATCACCCTCGACGATGAAGATTTCCGACTTCGCCGGATCCTTCTCCTGGCAATCCGCAAGCTTGCCGGGCAGCGAGGTGATGCCGATGGCACTCTTGCGGGTGATGTCGCGCGCCTTGCGGGCGGCTTCGCGGGCAGCGGCTGCCTGGATCACCTTGTCCATGACGACCCGCGCCTCGGTCGGGTGCTCTTCCAGCCATGTTCCCAGCGCTTCGTTGACCAGGCTCTCGACAACCGGTCGCACTTCGGAGGAAACCAGCTTGTCCTTGGTCTGCGATGAGAATTTCGGGTCGGGCACCTTTACCGAAAGGACAGCGGTGAGGCCTTCGCGCGAATCGTCGCCGGTCAGTGACACCTTTTCCTTCTTGGCAATGCCTGATGTGTCGGCGTAGCCGATGATCTGGCGGGTCAGCGCGCCGCGGAAGCCGGCGAGGTGCGTGCCGCCATCGCGCTGCGGGATGTTGTTGGTGAAGGCCAGCACGTTCTCGTGGTAGCTGTCGTTCCACCACATCGCGACCTCGACCGTGATGCCGTCGCGCTCGGCGCGGATGGCGATGGGGGCGGAGGTCAGAGGCTTCTTGGAACGGTCGAGATATTTGACGAACTCTTCCAGCCCGCCTTCGTAGAACAGTTCCTGAACCTTGATATCCGCATGCCGCTTGTCGCTGAGGACGATGCGGACGCCGGAGTTCAAGAAAGCGAGTTCGCGCAGGCGGTGTTCCAGCGTTCCGTAATCGAATTCCACCATGGTAAAGGTTTCGGCCGACGGAAAAAAGCTGATCTCGCTGCCGCTGCGGCCCTCATTGGTGCCGGGCATCTTGTTCTGCTCATAGCTGCCGGTCGTCTTCAGCGGCGCATCGGCCACGCCGTGGGTAAAGCTCATCTCGTAGATGCCGCCATTGCGGCGGATCTTCAGTTTAAGCCAGGCCGACAACGCATTGACGACGGAGACGCCGACGCCATGCAGGCCACCTGAAACCTTGTAGGAATTCTGGTCGAACTTTCCGCCGGCATGCAGCTGGGTCATGATGACCTCGGCGGCCGAGATGCCTTCGCCGGTGTGGATGTCGGTGGGGATGCCGCGGCCGTTGTCGGTCACGGTGACCGAACCGTCGGGGTTGAGCGTGACGGTGACGAGATCGGCATGGCCGGCAAGCGCTTCATCGATGGCGTTGTCGACGACCTCATACACCATGTGGTGGAGGCCGGAGCCGTCGTCGGTGTCGCCGATATACATGCCTGGCCGCTTGCGGACGGCGTCTAGGCCCTTCAGCACCTTGATCGAATCGGCGCCATATTCGGCCTGTTCGCCAGGAAGGTTTTCTGACTGGTCGCTCATGAATTGCTTTCGTCTGGTAGTCCTGAAGAGACGCCGTGCAACGGTTTGCGAATCGTGCGTCTGCGGAACGCTAGATATAGGCTTTCGCTGCCTGTTTTCCAAGTTTCCCCAGGCATTTGGCGGGTTCAAAGCATGGGAAAACCACAGCTTTCGGCCTTTGGCCGGGGATTGCGCGGCCAAACGCGGAAAAGGCGGGGTCCGGGTGGACGGCACAAGCTCGCCAGCCGGAGATTTCCGTCTTAAAATGTCCGCTTATCCCGTTATATCCCTTGAACTTTCAGAGGCTTGGTCCATCTTCACGCAGGACAGCCACCTGTCTTCCCGCCAAAGTTTGCTATCGGAGTGCAGATTTTCCATGCCGACGACCTTGTTTCCGAAGGCAGACAAGACAGTTCACCCGGTTGCGCCTGACACTATGCTATCCTTCATCAACGCGTGCGACTGGTCGTCCACGTCGCTTGGCCCGATCACTGAATGGCCGTCAACGGTTCGGGTCAGCGTCAGGCTGATACTGTCGTCGGCTCTGCCGATGTGCCTCATGGTCGGTCGCGAAGGCATCATGATCTACAACGACGCCTATATCGAGGTGGCGGGCGGAAGACATCCCGGCTCTCTGGGCTCCTCGGTTTTCGACAGCTGGCCCGAGGTGGCTGATTTCAACCGCGATGTCATCGACACCGTCATGCAGGGAAAAACGCTGGCGTTCGAGAACCAGCACTTCGTCTTTCACCGCAACGGCTCTGCCGAGGATGTCTGGCTCGACCTGGACTACAGCCCCGTCCTCGGCGATGACGGAGAGGCGATTGCCACGCTGGCCATTCTTTCGGACATGACCAAGCGCGTGCTGGTGGAACGTGCGCTTGCGAGAAGCGAAGAGCGTCTTTCGATGGCATTTTCCGCTTCGGGAATCGCAGGCGCCTGGGATTGGAAGATCGATTCCGACGTCGTCATTACAAACAGCCATTTCGCCGTTATGTATGGCGTGTCGCCCGGCGAGGCGGAAAAAGGCGTCCCGATCACACGCTTTTTCGAGGCGGTCCATCCTGAAGACCGTCCAAGCCTTTCTAAGGCAATCGACGAAGCGGTTCAGGACCGCAAGGACTTTCGCGCCGAGTATCGCCTGATCGACGAGCAAGGCAAGCAACGCTGGATCATGGCGACTGGTAAAGTTGTAGCCGATGCGTCAACCGGCGAATTGCGGCTGCCCGGCGTTATCATCGACATCACGGAGCGGAAGGCCTTCGAAGAGGCTCTGGCCGCCAGTGAGGCAGGCTTCCGCACCCTGGCCGATACGATGCCGCAGATGGTGTGGTCGACGCTGCCGGACGGCTATCACGACTACTACAACGCCAGATGGTACGAATATACCGGCGTGCCGGAAGGCAGCACGAACGGCGAGGCCTGGAACGGCATGTTCCACCCTGACGACCGGGAGCGGTCGTTCCAGGCGTGGAACCATTCTTTGACGACAGGCGAGCCCTATCAGGTCGAATACCGGCTTCGGCATCACACGGGTGAATATCGCTGGACACTCGGCCGCGCCTTGCCCATCCGCAACGAGGCCGGCGAGATCATTCGCTGGATCGGCACCTGCACCGACATTCACGAGACCAAGATCGCCTCGGAAGAGCGCGAAATGGTGGCGCAGGAACTCAGCCACCGCATCAAGAATATCTTCTCGGTGCTCAACGGCATTATTAGCCTGTCCTCGCGATCCTATCCCCAAATCAAGCCGCTTACCGACGAATTGCGCCAGCGCATCGCCGCGATGGGCAAGGCGCATGATTTCGTGCGGCCGCACAGCAGCGCCTCCAAGCCGGCCGTCAACCAGAGTTCTCTATGGGCTCTGATCATCGAACTGATCGCCCCGCATCAGGGCGCCGGCGCACAGCGCATTGTTCTGGAAGGCGACGATCCCCTCATCGACGATGGTGCAGCGACACCGCTAGCGCTGATTTTCCATGAGCTTTCCACCAATGCTGCCAAATACGGCGCCTTGGCTACGCAGGAGGGCTACATCCATCTGTCGAGCGTTCTTGAGGGCGGTAACTATCGCATGGTGTGGAAGGAGTTGGGCGGAAAGCCAATCTCACCGGACGCCCGCAAGGAAGGTTTCGGCACCAAGCTTATCGCGCTCAGCGTCCATGGCCAGCTCAATGGCTCGATCACACGTCATTGGGACGAGGATGGGCTGCGTGTGGAGTTGCTGCTGCCAGCAGCGCAGTTGAACAAATCAACCACGCTGCGCGCATAACAAACCGTTAGCTTCCAGCCTGAGCCGACAAAATCTGCGCAGCATTTGCGTTGCCCGGCGCAAAAAGGCGCAAGCGTGCAGGGGGCTGCGCTTCCATACGGCTGCGATGCGCCACCGCGAAGGCCACGGCCTGCTTCAACTCGTCTTCCATCACCGGTTTTGGGAGGACGCCGATAGTACCGGGAATGCCGTCGCCAAGCTGCGAAGGATTGGCCGTCATGAACAGTACGGTGATCCCGTAGGTCTCGGCCAGGGTCTTTCCGATAAACTGGCCGGTAGGACCGTCGCGAAGGTTCAGGTCGACCAGTGCGATCTCCGCATTCGGCGCAAGGTCGAGGGCGGTTTTTGCATCGGCCGCGATGCCCACTGGCCTATGACCGAGATCGGCTACCATACTTTCGATATCGGTAGCCACGAAGATCTCGTCTTCGACCACCAGGATGCTGCAATGCTTCATGTTTCCTACTCTTGTTACGTACGGGCCGGCTTGAGTCCTCCGCTTAGTTTGCCGGGCTACAAAGTTCTATTGGCATGGGTAACTCCCCTGAGAGGGTAAGGTTGCAGTGCAACCAGAGATTCCATGTCGATAATTCGGGTCTGCGTCTACAGGGTTACCAAACTCTATACTTCGACAGCCGGCATAGAGCTCGGCCGGCTGTCTTGCAAAGATTTGGGCTATGTTAAGCGCGCATGGGTTGCAGTGCGACGCTCCACTTGTGGAGTTCGCCGAGCATTGTCTTGGCCGCTTCGTCGATCAGGTCGTTGGATGCGAAAACGCCGTCCTTGATGTGCGAATGCGCGCCGGGGATCGGCACTCCAGCCGGAATCGGCATCATGCTCAACGTCGTGATCAGCTCCTTCACCGGCTGCACCGCGCGCAGACCGCCCGACACGCCGCCATAGCTGACGAAACCAACCGGCTTGTAGCGCCACTCGGCCGACAGATATGTCAGGGCGTTGATCAGCGACGATGGTGGGAAGTAGTTGTATTCCGGCGTCACGAAGACAAAGGCATCGCCGGACGCAACGGATGCCGACCACTTTTTGGTCGCTTCATATTCGTATTGGCCCAGGCGGGGGTGCTTGGGCTCATTGAACACCGGCAGATGGAAATCGGCGAGGTCGACCAGTTCCACGTCGAATTTGCCATGGGTTTTCGCGAAATCGGCAAACCATTTTGCGAAGACCGGGCCGACGCGGCCGGGGCGGGTGCTTGATATGACGACGTTGAGTTTATGCGATGACACTGCTGAATCCTTTGCGTCTACCGATGCCATTGTGCTTGGGAGCAGGCTTGGAATAGGGAGCCCGACCCGCCGAAGCAAGAAGGCACCTGCGGGTAACCTAGGCGGCTAGGCATTCGGAGTGATCCCGCCAGTCTCCGGCCGCGTGCTTCCCTGTGCCGAGATGTCTCGTGGCAGCGGGCGCGTCCGCTCCCTACATGGGATGGACGTGAACCGGAGACCTCTATGGACGCCGTCCCAAAGCCCTTCATCCCACCTGCGCCGATCCCGCGAACCACCCCGCCGTCGACGTTGGAGATGATCAGGATCGTCTATCGCAACCCGCTCGAACTGTGGGGCGAGCCATCCTACAACCAGCCGTGGATTTCGGTCGACGGCATCGGCGGCCCGCTGGTCATTGCGAACGATCCCGGCCTGATACGCCACGTCCTGGTCGACAACGCCAGGAACTACCGCATGGCCGAGGTGCGCCAGAAGATTTTGCGCCCCATCCTGCGCGACGGTCTGCTGACGGCCGAGGGCGACGTCTGGAAGCGGTCTCGCAAGGCCATGGCGCCGGTGTTCACGCCGCGCCACATCTTCGGCTTCGCTCAGCCGATGCTGGCGCGAACGCTGGATTTCATCGAGCGCTACGATGCCGGCGGCACGACCGATGTCGCGCATGACATGACGATGCTGACCTATGACATCCTGGCCGAAACGCTGTTTTCCGGCGAGATCGCCGGCGAGCCCGGCAGCTTCGCCAAGGAAATCGACCGGCTGTTCGAGACCATGGGCCGCGTCGACCCTCTCGATCTGTTGCGGGCGCCGGATTGGATGCCGCGCATCACGCGGCTGCGCGGCCGCAAGACCATGGCCTATTTCCGCAACATCGTCACCAACACGGTGGCGATGCGCAGCGAGAGGCTGAAGTCCGACCCGGAGAACGCGCCCGAGGATTTCCTGACCTTGCTGCTCAAGGCGGAAGGGCCGGACGGGCTGACCAGAGCGGAGATCGAGGACAACATCATCACCTTCATCGGCGCCGGCCACGAGACCACCGCGCGCGCTCTGGGCTGGACGATCTATTGTCTGGCGGAGGCGACCTGGGAACGCGACCGCGTCGAGCGCGAGATCGAGGAGGTGCTGGCGCGAGAGCCCGATCCGGTCAAATGGCTCGATGCGATGCCATTCACCCGCGCGGCCTTCGAGGAAGCACTGCGGCTTTATCCGCCGGCGCCCTCGATCAACCGCGAGCCGATCGAGGACGACAGCTATGGCGAGCTGAAAATCCGCAAGCGCACCCAGGTGCTCGTCATGCCCTGGACCGTGCATCGCCACCGCAAGCTGTGGGACCAGCCCGACGCCTTCATGCCCGAGCGCTTCCACCCCGAGCGGCGCGACGCCATCGGCCGGTATCAGTACCTGCCGTTCGGCGCGGGTCCGCGCGTCTGCATCGGCGCCAGCTTCGCCATGCAGGAGGCGATCATCGCGCTCGCCATCCTTTTGTCGCGCTATCGGTTCGACACCTTGCCCGAGACCAAGCCATGGCCGGTGCAGAAGCTGACCACCCAACCGCAGGGCGGCCTGCCGATGCGGGTGACGAAGCGCTGAGGCAGCTCTACACCAGCGCGAAGATGCGCGCGGGGCCGCCCGTTGCGCCCTTGATCTTCGGCGCGCCGACAATGATCGTAGCACCCTTCGCCGGCAGCTTGTCGAGATTGGCCACGCCCTCGATGCCGTAGCGCCCGGTCGGCAGCCACTTGTTGTGGACCGCGAAGTCGGGCGAGGGGCCATGGTCGAGTGACAGCGTGTCGACGGCTATCGCCTTGGTCGAGCCTTCCAGCAGAAGCTCGGCGGTTTCGATGTGGAAGCCGGGGAAATGCATCGTCTTGCCGTCGGCGCCGACATTGCGGAACTTTTCAGTCTCGACATGCGCGCCCCAGCCCGACAAGAGAGCGACCACAGCACCCTGCGGCAACTCGCCATTCTTCGAAGTCCAGGCCTTGATGTCGTCCGGCGTCAGCTGCGCATCGGCGTTTTCCGCAGCCTTGGCGCGGATGTCGATCACCACCAGCGGCGCGATCAGATCCTCGACCGGCAGTTCCGCCACCGACTTGCCATCAGCCGAGAAGTGCAGCGGCGCGTCGATATGCGTGCCGGTGTGTTCGTTGATGCGCCATTCGTTCAGGTTGAACGTATGCTCCTTGAAATTGAATTTCTTGTCGATGAAGAGCTGCTGGTCGCCGAAATAGGTTGGAAAGGTCTCGAACAATTCGTGTGTCAGGTCCTCCGCCTTGGTCGCGGCCTGGGCAAGGGCCGGCTGCGGCAAGGCGGAGATGGCGAGTGCAGCGGCGCCGGCGGCAACGCTTCCGGTGAAGAAGCTACGGCGGCTCAGCATGCCGCTCTTGACGGATTCGATCACACAATGATGGCACATGGTCTGTTCCCCACTCCAGTTTTTCAGATGAAAAAGCTGCACCCAACTTGGGGCGACGGCAAGCCGATAGTTTTGCGATTTTAGGTGCGGCCGTAGAACGCGTTTTCCACATGCACGGGCCAGCGCATCGGCAAAACGGCCACCATGTCGAAGCGCAGCGACAGCCGCGCATAGTCTGGCTGCTTGGCAAGCCAGAGGTCCGCTGCGCCCTCGATGCGCCGTTGCGAGTCGTGGCCGACCGCATCCATGGCCTCAAGCAACGTCCTGCGGGCCTTCACCTCGACGATCAGCACAAGGTCGCTGCGCCGCGCGATGAGGTCGATTTCGCCGAGCTTTGTGCGATAGCGGCGGGCGACGATCCGATATCCCTTCAGCATCAGGGCAGCGGCGGCCAGCCACTCGCCGCGGTGGCCGCGCCGATACGCCTTCAGCCGTTTGGAGGGATCAGCCGCCATCGCTCTCCTTCAGCTCCAGAAGCCGCCGGTACAGCGCCGGCTTCTGGCCTCCGGTCATGCGCGCGGCTTCGGCCGCCGCCTTCGATGCCGGCATTTCGCGTGCCAGCGACAGCAACAGTCTGTCGACATCCTCCGGCGCATCGGCCTTGACCTCGCTGGGGCCGACGCACAGCACGACCTCGCCCTTGGGTGTGTCGGCTTCCGCATAGTGCGCTGCGAGCTCGGCGAGCGTGCCGCGCCGCAACTCCTCGAAGGTCTTGGTCAGTTCTCGTCCCACCGCCGCCTGCCGAACGCCCAGCACGTCAACCATTGCGGACAGCGTGTCGGCCAGCCGTCGCGGCGATTCGAAAAATACCAGCGTTCCGGGCACGGCCTGGACCTCCGCGAGACGCGAGCGGCGCTGTCCGTCCTTGACCGGCAGGAAGCCGGCAAAGAAGAACGCATCGGACGGCAGTCCGGACGCGGTGAGGGCGGCCAGCACCGCCGACGCGCCGGGGATCGGCACGACGCGGATGCCGTGCTCCAGAGCGGTGCCGACCAGCCTGTAGCCGGGGTCTGACACCAGCGGTGTGCCTGCGTCGGACACCAGCGCTACACTGCGGCCGGCTTCCAGCGCCTCGATCAGCTTCGGTCCGGCTTCGTCGGCATTGTGTTCGTGATAGGCGACTGGCCGTTGCCTGATGCCGTAGCGGTTGAGCAAAACGCGGGTGACGCGGGTATCCTCGCAGGCCAGCACGTCGGCTGCAGCCAGGGTTTCCAGTGCTCGCAGGGTGATGTCGCCGAGATTGCCGATCGGGGTTGCGACGAGATAAAGTGCTGGCGGCAACGGCCGCGCCACGATCTCCGTCTGCCCGATGACATAAGCCCGCTTGTGGTCTTCAGTCTGCACGTCGCCTCGCTTTCAAAGCCCTGTTTGGCATGCCGCGCGCCGTGTTGCAAAAGGTGATGACGGGTGGATTTTTCGCCATGGCGCCGCCACGATGCGGGAACAAATTTTCAACTGCGCGGTTTTTCATGCCGTACAGGGAGAAAACTATGGACAGCCTCCAAATCCAGGACGCGTTCGAACCATATTATGCCGGCAAGAAAGACCAGGCTCGGCCAACCGCCCAGAAGGCAGTATCGCAAGACCGAAACGACAGACGGCGCGTGCCGGAAGAGAAAGATACGCCTTCCAATGAGGCCGACCGGACAGGGAAGCACTGACAACAGTCCATCGCCGTCAGCGCGGCCATTCTTCCGCCGGCCAGTCTTGTGCCGTGTGAATCACGCGCAGAATAACAATGCTCTCGCGGCCCGCAGTGGCGCGCACCTCATAGGAAATGACATAGGGCAGGCGGGTAACGGGATTCTCATACGTGCCTGTCACGCGGCCTGGTCGACCGGTCGCGATGTCGCCAAGGGCTTCGCCTGTGTCGCGGAGCCGATCCGCAACCCGTCGCGCGGCCGCCGGGTTGTCGTGGGCGATAAACGCGATCTGCTCCCGCATGTTGTCCAGCGCTTCTCGCGCCCATGTGACGGGTCGCTTCACGCCTTGCGGGCTCGCGTTGCTTCCGCTGCGTCGATCACGCCGTAGAGTTCGGCTATGGCATCGTCATGCGGCACGACACGGCCAGCCGCCGCGTCGACTCTGCCGCGCTTGATACCCTCGATGATTTCAAGCTCGCGCTCCACATAGGCTGCGACGGCCTCGCCAGCCAAGAACGACTTGCTGCGCTGTGTGTCTGTCGCGATCCGATCGAGCTTCTGCTTTATCTCGGGACTGACCCGAATTGTCATTGTGGTGCTGGCTGCCACGATCGCCCTCCTGTGTTGAGTTGTGTACAACTTAGCACATGCGCACTCAGCCCGCCAGTTCTGTCCAGTCCTGCGACCGTCAACCGCCCGCTCTGCAGGTAGATCGTGGAGTTACCGTGCCAGCTCGGCGATCACGGCGTCCAGCACGATCATGCCTTGCGGCGTTGCGCGAAGCCGTGAATTACCGATGGGCGTAACAAATCCATCCTGCTGCAACTGGCTGAGATAGCGCGCGGGCAGTGTCTTGCCCGATAGCATCTCGTAGCGGGCGAGGTCGATGCCCTCGGCCAATCGCAACCCCATCAAAAGAAACTCGTCGGCCTCTTCGCTGCGGGACAGCACTTCGCCGTCGACGATGCCGTGCCCTTGCGCCTCCACCAGCCCTGCCCAGGTTTCGGGATGCTTTTCAGCGATGGTGACGATGCGCGTGCCGTCCTCCAGAAAGCGGCCATGCGCGCCGGGGCCGACGCCGACATATTCGCCGTAGCGCCAATAGGTCAGGTTGTGGCGGCTTTCCGCCCCCGGCCGGGCGTGGTTGGAAACTTCATAAGCGGGCAGGCCGCGCGCCGCCGTGATCTCCTGCGTTGCGGCATAAAGATCGGCGGCGTGATCGCCGTCCGGGATCTGGAATTTTCCGGCATGGTACAGCGCGTGAAAGCGGGTGCCTTCCTCGATGGTCAACTGGTAGAGCGACAGATGGTCGACGGCATAGCCGATCGCCTGTTCGAGTTCCGCCGTCCAGCCGTCCGGCGTCTGGCCGGGCCGGGCATAGATCAGGTCGAAGGACAGGCGCGGGAAAATCTCGCGCGCCAGCCCGATGGCATGCAGCGCTTCCGACACGCTGTGCATGCGGCCCAGAAAACGCAGGTCCTTGTCGTTCAGCGCCTGGACGCCCAGCGACACGCGGTTGACGCCGGCGGCGCGATAGCCGCGAAACCGCTCCGCCTCCACCGAGGTCGGATTGGCTTCCAGCGTGATTTCTGCATCGGCTGTTATCGTCCAGTTCCGGGCGATGGCGTCGAGCACGGCGCCCACCGTCTCGGGCCGCATCAGCGATGGCGTGCCGCCGCCGAGGAAGATGCTCGTCACCTCATGCGCGCCGGTGCGTTGCCGCATCGTCGCAAGCTCGGTCGCGAAAGCCGCCGCGAACCGCTCCTGGTCCACCGGCTGGTGGCGGACATGGCTGTTGAAGTCGCAATAGGGGCATTTGGCCGCGCAGAACGGCCAATGCACATAGACGCCGAAACCGGGTTCGCTGTTGGTTGTCGAGGGCATCTCATGCATGTGCTTGCCCTCCATGTCGGAACTGTTGTCGGTTGTGGTACCCCCTCATCCGGCCCTTCGGGCCACCTTCTCCCCGAGGGGAGAAGAGGCCGCGCGCGCCTTCGCCGCTCTCCTCTCCCCAGCGGGGAGAGGGTGGCCGAGCGAAGCGGAGGCCGGGTGAGGGGGCAAAGTCCGCAACTGAAGTCTTCTCCGCTGTCAATCTACCCCCAGCATGGCGCGGGCGAATTTCTGGAAGGCGCGGGCGCGGTGCGACAGCGCCTCGGCCTGGCCTGGCGTCCAGCCGTGCTTTTCCTGCGCGGTCATCTCGCCAAAGGTCTTCTCATAGCCCATCGGCAGAAACACCGGATCGTAGCCGAACCCGTCGCCACCGCGCGGCGGCCAGACCAGCGTGCCTTCCGCCTCGCCGCGGAAATATTCGGCATGGCCGTCCGGCCAGGCGACGCAGATGACGGCGACGAAGCGGCCGCTGCGGTCGGCGGCCTCCGTGGCGCCGCGCTCCAGAAGGGCGGTCTCGGTGCGCTGCATGGCCATGGCGAAGTCGCGCGTGCCGTCGGGCAGTTCGGCCCAGTTGGCGGTGTAGACGCCGGGCGCACCGTCGAGCGCGTCGACGACCAGTCCGGAATCGTCCGACAGCGCCGGCAGGCCGGTGGCCTTGGCCGCTGCGAAGGCCTTGATGTAGGCGTTTTCCTCGAAGGTCGTGCCGGTCTCGTCGGGCTCGGGCAGGCCGTAATCCTTGGCTGATTTCGCCTCGAAGCCGAAGGGAGCCATAAGATCTGCGAACTCGCGCAGCTTGCCGGCATTGTGGCTGGCAACGACGATCTTCCGCTCTTCCAGTATGCGCATCACAATCCCCAGATTCTCGGCTCGGCGAACTCCAGCGAGTTGCCGGACGGGTCGCGGAAATAGACCGACCGTCCGCCAGCCGGCCATTCGACGCGGCTTTCGATCGCAATATCCTTGTCCGTCAGCCGCTCTTCCCAGGCTACCAACTCTTCGGCCGTTGCGGAAAAGCACAGATGCCCTTGCCCGGTCGCGCCATGCGGCGGCACCTGAAGTTTTGCGTCGGGGGCAGGCGGCTCGCGGGTCGCTTCGGCATTGAACAGCAGCAGCACGCCCTGGCCGCAGCGGAAGAAGGCATGACGGTCCGGCACCTTGGCGAGCTTCTCAAGCCCAAGAACGTGCTCGTAGAACTGCTCTGCCGCGTCGAGGTCATCGACATACAGCGCCGATTCCAGAACGGCCGATGGTTTCATCCCTACGCCACCGCCATCTGCTGCAGGCCAACCAGCCGCGTAATGCCCTTGCGGGCCAGGTCCATCAACGCTGCGAACTGCTCTTCGCTGAACGGCTCGCCCTCGGCGGTGCCCTGGATCTCGACGATGCCGCCCTTGCCGGTCATGACGAAATTCGCGTCCGTGCCGGCCGACGAATCCTCGAGATAGTCGAGGTCGAGCACCGGCTGGCCGTCATGGATGCCGCAGGAAATAGCCGCGACATGATCCTTCAGCACCTTGTCGACCTTCACCATCTGGCGCGCTTCCATCCAACGCAGGCAGTCATGCAGAGCCACCCAGGCACCCGTGATGGAGGCCGTGCGTGTGCCGCCATCGGCCTGGATCACGTCGCAGTCGACGGTGATCTGCATCTCGCCCAGCGCCTGCATGTCGACCACGGCGCGCAAGCTGCGGCCGATCAGGCGCTGGATTTCCAGTGTGCGGCCGCCTTGTTTGCCGGATGAAGCCTCGCGGCGCATGCGGTCGCCGGTCGAGCGCGGCAGCATGCCGTACTCAGCCGTCACCCAGCCCTTGCCGGTGTTGCGCATCCAGCCCGGCACCTTTTCCTCGAGGCTCGCCGTGCACAGCACATGGGTGTCGCCGAATTTGACGAGGCAGGAGCCTTCCGCATGCTTGGAAATGTTGCGCTCGAAGCTGACGGCGCGCATTTCGTCGAACTGGCGTTTGGAAGGGCGCATTGTTTGGTCTTTCTGTTCAAAATCGGAGTCTGGCGGGGCTTGTAGCCGCATGGAACCGCCAGCGCAAAGGAAAAGGCGTCACCTTGGCTAGGCTGAGGGCCAAGCCGCTGTTGTGTTCGACGCCATGGAGCCTATATCCTTTTGCCCGGAGGTTGTTCGACCAGATGACCAAGGCGATGATCGATACCAAACTGCAGTCTCTCGACACGCGTTCGCGCGATATCTTCCGCTATATCGTCGACTCCTACCTGCGCGACGGCGAGCCGGTCGGCTCGCGCAACCTCTCGCGCATGCTGTCGGCGTCGCTGTCGCCGGCTACCATACGCAATGTGATGAGCGATCTGGAACAGCTCGGCCTCATCTATGCGCCGCATATCTCGGCGGGCCGGCTGCCGACGCAAAAGGGACTGCGCTTCTTCGTCGACGCCTTTATGGAAATCGGCGACCTGTCCGACGAGGAACGCCGCATCATCGACGCCCAGGTCAAGGCATCGGGCAGCGGTGCCTCTCTGGAACACATGCTGACCGAGGCGAGCCAGATGCTGTCGGGCCTGTCGCGCGGGGCAGGGCTGGTGCTTGCGGCCAAGAACGAGACCTCGCTGAAGCATGTCGAATTCATCCAGCTTGAACCCACCCGTGCGCTCGCGGTGATGGTGTCGCAGAACGGCGATGTCGAGAACCGGGTGTTCGAACTGCCGCCCGGCGTCACCGTTTCGCAGCTGCATCAGGCCTCCAACTTCCTCAACGCCCATATTCAGGGGCGGACGCTGGCCGAGGCGAAGATCGAGATCAACCGCATCAAGGACGAGACGCGCGCGGCCCTCGATGCGCTGTCGCAGGACCTGATCGAACGCGGCCTGGCCGTCTGGGCCGGAGCGGAGAGCGGCGTACCGGGCCTCACCCCCGGACGCATCATCGTGCGCGGCCGGTCCAACCTGCTCGAAAACGTCACCGCTCAGGCCGACATCGACCTGCTGCGTCACCTGTTCGACGATCTCGAAACCCAGGACGGCATGATCCAGTTGCTTGACCTGGCCGAGCAGGGATCGGGCGTGCGCATCTTCATCGGCTCGGAAAACAAACTGTTTTCGTTGTCGGGCTCGTCGCTAGTGGTTGCGCCCTATCGCGACAAGGACCAGCGCGTCGTCGGCGCGCTTGGCGTCATTGGCCCGACGCGGCTCAACTATGCCCGCATCGTTCCGATGGTCGACTACACCGCGCAGGTCATTTCGCGTATGCTGCGCTGACCGCCGCTCTGGCGGAGACGTGAAAGGACGGTCCCATGGCGTTCGAAGACATCAAGGCCGAACTGGCCCTGCTGATGCAGGACATGGTCAACCAGCCCGAGGATATCCGCGAACTCGAAGAGCAGCTGCGTGCCAAGCTGATCGAGCTGCGCGCCCAGGGGCTGCCGCTCCCCGCCGATCTGGTCGAACTGGAACGGCGTCTCGATGCCGATCTGGACGCCGAGGTCGAGGACGAAGAAGGCGCGGCGCTCTAACCGAATTTCCGCTGTGCATCCAGCGCGAGCCCAAGCCCGACTGAGCCGAACATATCGCCTTCCACCACCTGTGCGCCGGGCACCAGCGCCAGGATGCTCTGCCGCGCAAGCGGGATGGCGGTCGAGCCGCCGGTCAAAAACACTGCCGTAATGTCCGATGGCTTAATGCCCGCGTCGCGGATCGTCTGCTCGACCGTCGCGGTCACCCGACCGACTTCTCCGCGAATCGTCTCTTCCAGCCCCCGCCGCGTCAGCGGCGCGCTGAAGGTCGCGCCGTGAATGTCGACATCGATGCTGGTCCGCTCATGGTCGGTCAGGGCGATTTTCGCGCGTTCGACGATGGTCGCCAGCGCATGGCCGTAGCGGCGCTCGACAATCGCCATCATGCGTTCCACCAGGTCGGGGCGGGCGGCCTCGTAGCGGATCTGCTTGAGGTCGTTCATCGCCTTGGCGGTGTAGAGCAGGTTGATCCGCTGCCAGGTGGCGAGGTCGATGAAATAGCCTGCCGGAAGGTTGCGCTTGCCGTCCTTTGTCGGCGTCAGATAGCCGAGTTCGGGCATGACATGGGCGATGCTCAACAGCCGGTCGAAATCCGTGCCGCCGATATGGATGCCGCGATTGGCCAGGATGTCGTCCTTGCGGTCGGTGGAGCGCGCGCGCTCGGGCGAGACGCGCACCACAGAAAAATCCGAGGTGCCGCCGCCCATGTCGACGATCAGCGCCAGTTCCTCGCGGGCCACGCCTTGCTCGTAGTCGAGTGCCGCGGCAATCGGCTCGAACTGAAAGGCGATGTTCCTGAAGCCTTGCGCG
Source organism: Tianweitania sp. UT-5YL-CI-8 (assembly GCF_030010215.1). GTDB lineage: Bacteria > Pseudomonadota > Alphaproteobacteria > Rhizobiales > Rhizobiaceae > Oryzicola. Next base: position 179,514 of record NZ_JASCRR010000005.1, on the reverse strand, counting down.
CGGGCGGCTTTTTCGAGTTCGTTCTGCGCATCGGCGTCGGCCCTGTCGTCCTCGTCCACGAAACGCACCGGACGGCCGAGCACGACGGTGTCGACCGCGCCGCCGACATCGGCTTCGAGCTTCGCCTTCAGGTTGGCGACGAACATGCCGATGATGTCGGTGAAGGCGATGTATTTCGTCTTGATGCGCGTTTTCTCATGCACCAGCGAACTGCCCAAAACGCTTTTCAGCGCGCGCATCAGCCGTCCCTCGGCGCCGTCGGTATATTCCGAAATCGCCTTGCGGCCGAGATAGGTCTGGTTGTCCTCGAAGTTGAAGAAGACGGCGCTCGGAAGCGTCACCTGCTCGCCCTCCAGCGCGACGAGGCGGGCGCGGTTGCCGGTCATCACGCCCACGGTCGAGTTGGAAGTGCCAAAGTCTATGCCGCCGAAAACCGGTCGCATCGTGTCGTCCTTTGTGTCTTGCCCGAGGCGGGAAGGGCGGCGCTGCCGCGGCGGGACGCTGCGATTACACAAGACGGGCCGGAATGTCGATGCCGCTAACGCTTTTTTGTCTACAAACTGAACTTGGTTCACAATTCCTCGTTATAGTTCGCTAAGACATGCTTGGGCCGCGGGGAGGAAACCAAAGTGGAGTGGCGTGAATAATGGATGAGATTGAGTTCTCCCGGGCGCAACTGAGGCCGGCAAACGAAGCAGATCGACAGCTTGCGGTGAGAAGTCTTCTCCCGTCCCAGATGCCGGACATGCCGGAACTCAAGGCTCTTTCCTTCCTTGTCCGCGAAATCTTCGATATCGCCACCTGTTCTGTTTCCATCATCGATGAAGACTGGCAGCGTATTGCCGCAAGCTCGGGGATTCCGACGTCCGATTGCGCCCGCGACGAGTCGATCTGCACCCGCGTGGTCTACAAGAACGCGCCGTTCATGGTCGAAGATCTCAGCAAGCATCCTGAGCTTTCAAAGATGCCTTACGTCACCGGCGAACCGGGCTACCGCTTCTATGCCGGTGCGCCGCTGCAACTCGAGCCCGGCATCAGCATCGGTGCGCTCTGCGTCATCGACACCAAGCCGCGGCAGCTGGGGAAAAGCCAGCTCGTGCAGCTCCAGCATTTCGCCACCGTTGCCACCGGGCTGATCAAGCTGCACCGCGCCAACATCATGCTGCAATATGACGAGGCGGCGTTGAGGCTTGCGGCCATGACCGATCCGCTCACCGGCCTGTACAATCGCGGCGCGCTGCGCGATGTCGTTGACCGGGCTCTGGAGGCTGCGATTGCCGGCGGTGGAACGGTCGGCGCTATCTATATCGACATGGACCGCTTCAAGTCGGTCAACGACACGCATGGCCACATTGCGGGCGACATGATGCTGAAGGAAGCGTCCGACCGCATCCGCTCCGTGCTCAGGGCCACCGATTATCCCATTCGCATGGGCGGCGACGAGTTCGCCGTGTTCTTCAACGCGCCGATGACGCGCGAAGCGCTGGAGTCCGTTGCGGCCAGGCTGCTCGAGGTGTTCCGCAAGCCGTTCGCGTTCGAAGGGTTGGAGTTGCAGACGCGCGCCAGCATCGGCATCGCGCTCGCCCCGCAGGATGGCAGCACGCGCGAAGAACTCGCCCGCAACGTCGACAAGGCGCTCTACGCGGCGAAGGCAGCCGGGCGCGACCGGTTCGTGTTCTACGACACGCTTGATTTGGACCGGTATACTGAAAGCCGGACGGCCTGAGCCAACCGGCCGCAACGGCTGCGTCATTTCCATGGACCGTGTTTCATGCAAAGTTCGCCGCATCGGTTGTCGGCTCGGTGTGTATCATGACCCTTTCGGGTTTCGTTGCGTATAGCGGTGCGCTGGCGCTCGCCGCCGCCATTCCCGGACCGGGCGTGACGGCCCTCGTTGCGCGTGCCTTGGGCTCGGGCTTCCGCTCATCGCTGGCGATGGCGTTCGGGCTGGTTCTTGGCGACCTGACCTATCTCACCGCCGTCGTGCTCGGCCTGGCCTTTCTGGCGCAGACTTTCGGGCTCGTCTTCCTCGCCATCAAATGGTTTGGCGTGGCCTATCTCGCCTGGCTCGCCTACAGCTTCTGGACCGGCGGCATTTCGGCCGAGACGGTTGAGGCGAAGAAGAGCAGGGGCGGAATGCTGTCGGCATTCCTGTCCGGATTGACCGTCACGCTGGGCAATCCCAAGACGATGATCTTCTATGTTGCCATCACGCCGACGATCGTCGATCTCAAGGCCATCACGCTGTCGGACTATGCCATTCTCGCGGCGGTCACCGTCGTCGTGCTTCTGATCGTGCTGGTGCCCTATCTCGTGCTGGCGGCGAAGGCGCGCTGGTTCCTGAAGACGCCGCGCGCACTCAAGCTGCTCAACCGGACTGCCGCCGTGTTCATGGCCGGGGCGGCGGCGGCTATCGCTGCTCGGCAATAGGCATATGGATTGAAATTTCTTCATTTGCATAAATGAAGAAATCAATTTCCATTCAATGCTATTAATCAGCACGCCATCCTCTCGGATTTTCGCCTCCCGCGCATTATCTTTGAGCTTGGAAATTTATTCCACAGGCAATCCGGGAGCACTACCGATGAACCAACCCGTCACCTCCACGCGCGCGCCGGGGCGTGGACGCGTCTACGACTCCATTACCGAGACCATCGGCGATACGCCCATCGTGCGGCTCGACAAATTCGCCAAGGAAAAGGGAATCGTCGCCAACCTCCTGGCCAAGCTCGAATTCTTCAACCCGATCGCCAGCGTCAAGGATCGTATCGGCGTGGCGATGATCGAGTCGCTGGAGGCCGAAGGCCGCATCACACCCGGCAAAACAACGCTGGTCGAGCCGACCTCCGGCAACACCGGCATCGCGCTTGCCTTCGCCGCCGCCGCGAAGGGCTACAAGCTCATCCTCACCATGCCCGAGACCATGTCGATCGAGCGCCGCAAGATGCTGGCGCTGCTCGGCGCCGAACTGGTGCTGACCGAAGGCGCCAAGGGCATGAAGGGCGCCATCGCCAAGGCCGAGGAACTGGTTCAGACCATTCCCAACGCGATCATCCCGCAGCAGTTCGAAAACCCCGCCAATCCCGAGATCCACCGCAAGACGACCGCTGAGGAAATCTGGAACGACACCCAGGGCGGCGTCGACATCATCATCTCCGGCATCGGCACGGGGGGCACCATCACCGGCGTCGGCCAGGTGATCAAGCAGCGCAAGCCATCCGTGCATATCGTCGCGGTCGAGCCGGAAGCTTCGCCGGTGCTGTCGGGCGGCCAGCCCGGCCCACACAAGATCCAGGGCATCGGCGCCGGCTTCGCGCCGAAAATCCTCGACACGACGATCTATGACGAGATCGTCAAGGTCTCCAACGACGAAGCCATTGCCAATGCGCGGCTCGTCGCCCGGCTCGAGGGCGTGCCGGTCGGCATTTCTTCGGGTGCGGCCCTTCAGGCCGCCATCGTCGTCGGCTCGCGTCCCGAAAACGCCGGCAAGAACATCGTCGTCATCATCCCGTCCTTCGCCGAACGCTATTTGTCGACGGTTCTGTTCGAAGGCCTTGGCGCCTGAAGCATTCTCCCAAGCTTCAAGAAAAGCGGGCGGTCTTCGGACCGCCCGTTCTCGTTAGGCGATAAGGCGCTTTCGCACGCGTTCCGGTGGCACCTCGCAGGTTTCCGTCCGGCCGAACAGGCGATAGCGGTTGCGGGCGATCAGCCCGTAGATGCCGTCGCGGATCGGTTTCGGCACCAGCTTGAACACCATCGCTGCCCGCCATGGCCAGCCGATGGCGCCGAGAAGGGCAAGCAGGCTGTCCGATTTCAGATTGGGCGTGCCGCTGACAAAGACGATATTCGTTTCGTACACATCCGTACCCAGCCCGAGATGGCGATAGAGTGTGTCGCCCAGCGGCGATTGCGCTGTCACGAATTCGAAGCGCTGCTGCGTGTCGACGCGGGCGGTGAAGCGCACCAGCGCCGAGCACATCACGCAAACGCCGTCGAACACGACGACATCGCGCCGGCCTGCGAGAATATCGGCCAGCGCGGCGTTCGTGGTTTCGTCGGGGGTAGGTGCGTCTGCTTCCATCGTGGAAGCATAGGGCGTTGACCCCATGCGATCAAAGCCAATGGAGTTGTGTAAATCTGTCCGGCAGGACCGAGGGGGCGCCGTAAAGAGCCTACCAACCCTGACCGTGGGTCAGCGCATCGAGCCCATATCGAGCGTATGCCGGCGCGAGCAGGCGGGGCCGGGGCCGCGCATATAATGTCGTTCGGGACGGTAGGTCGGCGAGACGAATTCGCGGAGTGCCGCGGCGAGTTTAACGATGCTGTTCCAGACTTTCATTTCCAGTGTCCCTGTCCGTTCGGATGTCCCTTCCGAAGCGGTGCCGATGTTAGCGTCCGCGCGTGAATAAGCGGTGAATGCGATGTTAATCTTTGCCCTAAAATGCGCCCGATCTTGACCGGATTGCGATCTATTCGAGGCGATTCGATGCCATATCGCGACATTGCGTCCGGTGTTGCTTTTGCGTCACGTTTGTTTCGGTCTGATGCCGCTGGAAAGGATGCCTGTTTCGCTGGGCGTGCAATCCTGAGTTTTTCTGACCCGATCCCATTTCATCCGGAACGGACCATACCGGTAGGCGTTGATTCAGCAGCGGTGGCATATCAGCCGCCCAATCGTTTCACCGAACGTGATCAACGGAAGGCAAGACCAATGGGATTTTTCTCGAAAGACATCAAAACACTCGACGACCTCTTCGTGCATACGCTGCGCGATATTTATTACGCCGAGAAGCAGATCGAAAAGACGTTGCCGACCATGGTCGAGAAGGCCACCAATCCCGAATTGAAGGCAGGCTTCGAAAAGCACCTGATGGAGACCAAGGGTCACATCGAGCGGCTCGAAGAGGTCTTCGAGATGCATGGCGTCAAGGCGAAGGCAGTCAATTGCCCGGCTATCGACGGCATCCTCAAGGAAGCCGATGAAATAACCGGCGACATCGCCGACAAGCGCGTCCTCGATGCGGCGCTGATCGCCTCGGCGCAGGCGGTCGAGCATTACGAGATGACACGTTACGGCACGCTCGTCGCATGGGCCAACGAACTGGGCCGCAGCGACTGTGCGGCAGTGCTTACCAAGAACCTCAAGGAAGAGCAGGCAACCGACAAGAAGCTGACCAGGCTGGCGGAAGGCGACGTCAACCTTCAAGCTGCGGAATAAAGTCAACTAATAATCACTACCGAAGCGGTCGGCCCAGCCGGCCGCTTTGTGCTGTCAACGTCTTGGCAGAAATGTCTTCTCGAAGGCGCGCTTGCCCGGCGGCGTAAAGCTGATGACCCGGCTGCCCTCGATGCGGCGCGCCCACGTCTCGTCCAGAATCTTGTCGAGGATCGCAGCGCCCAGCGTGCCCGCGAGATGCGACCGCCGAACGCTCCAGTCGAGGCAGCCGCGACAGACCGGGCGCCGCGACGTCTTTCCCAAAGTCTCTGTGTCGATGCCGCGCGCCGAAAAGAAACCATGTCCCTGCGGCCCAAGGCTTACCGTCTCGTCGCGGACCTCAAGGATGCCACGCGCGGCGAAGCTCTCGAACATGTCGACGGCTTGGATGCCGGCGAGGTGATCGTAGCAAATCCTCGCCTCCCGCAATGAGCTGTCGCGCGGTCCGGGCCGCGTCCGCGTCGGACCGGAGCTTGCCGCCACGCCAGAAATCGATTCCAGCATGGCCGCCACCTGATGTCCCGATAGGGCGTAATAGCGGTGCCGGCCCTGGCTTTTCAGCTTCAGCAGTCCGCCCTCGCTCAGCTTGGCGAGATGCGAACTCGCCGTCTGCACGGTCACGCCGGCTTCCAGCGCCAACTCGCTCGCCGTCAGCGCGCCGCCATCCATCAGCGCCGACAGCATGTTGGCGCGGGCGGGGTCGCCGACCAACGCGGCGATGCGGGCAATGTCAGGTCCGTCTTTCATGGTTCGATCCTAATCGAAGCATTCCCGTCAGGCAATCCGTATCCTTGGGCCATTCAAGGAGACGAAAATGTCCATCCGTTCCAAAATCCTCTCGCGTCCCGCACCGTCCCGGTCACTCGGGCTGCACTGCGCCCTCAGCCTCCTGCGCCGGTGGCATCGCCGTCATCGCCAAAGGCTGCATCTCGAGGACCTCAGCGACGACCATCTGCGCGATATCGGGCTCAGCCGCCGCGATGTGGAACGCGAATGCGCCAAGCCGTTCTGGCGGCGCTGACCGGACATCCTATGCGTTCCAACCCGCCGATGTTTCGATCCGGCTCGAAGGGTGGTTGCCTTATGCGCTGCCGATCAGGATACCGGCGGCAAGCACCAGTCCGCCGCCGACCACGACCTGCAGTGCGGCGCGCAGGAAAGGTGTTTCCATGAATCGGTTCTGGATGAAGGCGATGGCCCAGAGTTCGACGAACACAACGGCGATGGCAATGGCGGTGGCGACAGCGAAGTTCGGGATGAGGTAGGGCAGGGCATGACCTAGCCCACCCACCGCCGTCATGATGCCGGAGGCCAGCCCGCGCTTGATCGGTGAGCCGCGACCCGACAGCTTGCCGTCATCATGGGCAGCCTCGGTGAAGCCCATCGAGATGCCCGCGCCGACCGCCGCCGACATGCCGACGAGGAAGGTCTGCCAGGTGTCCTGGGTGGCGAAAGCTGCGGCGAAGATCGGGGCGAGGGTGGAGACCGACCCGTCCATCAACCCGGCCAGACCCGGCTGCACATAGGTCAGGATGAACTGGCGGCGCTCCTTCTGGTTCTCGTCAGTGCGGGCTTCCACCGGCAGATGCTCGTCCTCGAGCTTGTGCGCCAGCACGCCATGTGATTGTTCCGCTGCTGCCAGATCGCCCAACAGCTTGCGGGTGGACACGTCGCTCGTCCGCATGGCTGCCTCTTCATAGAAGCGCTGCGCCTGATGCTCCATGATCTCCGCCTGCGCGCGGACGGTGTCCAGCCCTAGTGGCTTGACCAGCCAATCCGGCCGGCGTTCGTAATAGCCGCGGATGTGCTCACGACGGATCAGCGGCACGCGCTCGCCGAAGCGGCTGCGGTGCAGATCAAGCAGGCTGGCCCGATGCTGATCCTCTTCCTCGGCCATGGCGTCGAACACCTTGGCTGACTGCGGGAAGCTGTCGCGCAGCCCGTCGGCATAGGCACGGTAGATGCGGCCGTCATCCTCTTCCGAGGAAATGGCGAGAGCCAGAATTTCCTGTTCGGACAGCGTATCGAACGACCGTTTGCCGGCCCCGAAAATCAGCGAAAACATATCTTGGATTGCCTATTTTAGAATAGTTCTAAACTAGGCCTGCACGGCCCGTCGGTCAATATGCTGTGGACGTCTGTGGCATATCTGCCAAATCCTCCAACACATGGCACTCTTCGACTTGTGGCTGCGCCCGGCATAGCTATATAGGCTAACATCAGCCTATAAGAGGATAATGCATGTCCAGCCGTCGCCAGACACCCGGCCTCGATCCGAAACCCGTCCTGGAACTCATCGCCAGCATCGAGACCGACCTGCAGCGGCTGAAGGACATGCTGGCCTGCAAGGCCGAGCAGTTCGATCCCGCCAATCCGCACAACAAGACCTGCGACGGCAAGCTGACCGCCGATGGCGTGGAATGCTGCTACCGCATGTTCGACGAAGGCAAGTCGCGCTATTCGGTGGCGCAGTCGATGAAGATTTCCTTCGCCGCTGCCACCCATCGCTTCAACGCCTGGCGCAAGGCCGGCGGCGAAAAGCGCGAAAAGACGCTTTTGGGGTGAAGCGTCGTCACGGGCGATAGCCGATGCAGATAGCGCCCGCTGCCACCACGGCACACGCCATGACGCGCCGGGCGTTCAGGGTTTCTCCTAAAAACAGCCGGCCGATCAACGCTGCGAACACGACGCTGGTTTCCCGCAATGCGGTGATCGGGCCTGCCGGCCCCAGCGCGAAGGCCGCCACGACGATGCCGTAGGCGGCAAGCGCCACGACACCGCCGGCAAGCGCGTTCCACGTCTCGGGCGAGCTGATATCGACGGAAATTTTCCCGCGCACGGCCAGGAAGGCCGCGACCATCAGCACGCCGTAAACAGCCACCACCCACACCGTATAGGCGCCGCTGTTTCCTGCCAGCCGCACGCCGATCGCATCGACAGTGACATAGCTTGCGATCACCGCCCCCGTCGCCAGGGCATAGAGGATCGAATGCGTCGAGGCCCTGCCTCTGCCGAGCGACAGGCTCATGATGCCTCCCGCCACAAGTGCTACGCCGCCGATCTGATAAGGCCCTGGGACCTCTCCGGCAAAGGCGAAGCCGCCCAGCATGACCAGCAGCGGCACGGTCCCGCGAACGATGGGGTAGACTTGGCCCAAATCGCCGGTCCTGTAGGCGGCGACGAGAAAGACGCTGTAGCCGACCTGCAGCATCGCCGACAGCACGACATACACCCAGGCCGAAGGGTCGGGCAGGGGATAGACCAGGATCAGCGGCAACGCCACGGCCGAACTCGCGAAACTCATCACGGTGACTGTCCACAGTCGGTCGGCGCCGGTCCGCAGAAAAGCGTTCCATGTCGCGTGAAGCAGTGCCGCCGACAGCGCCAGCGCGATGACCAGGGCGCTCACTGACTGGGCGCGTCGAGAATGCGCGCGGCGGCCTGCCGCATATCGACAATGGCGGCCTTGCCCTGTCCCATCTGCGCCAGAAGCGTGGCGCCCTCCAGAAGCATCAGCAGTGCCGCAGCGAGGCTTGCAGCACGTTCGTCCGGCATCCCGGCCGCAAGGATGTCGCGCATGCGGCGCTTCAGTCCGTCCTTCTGACGCGTGACGGCCTTGAAAACCACATGGTCGGGCTCGCCGAACTCGGCCAGTGCGTGCTGAAACAGGCAGCCGTGAAAGTCCGGGCTGTCGAACCAGCGCTCATACCAGTCCAGGATCGTGGCGATCTTGTCGTCTGGCGTCTGCGCCGTCTCCGCCAGCCGGTCGAGCTGCCGTTCGAACCGCGCGGTGCGCCAGTCCAGTACCTCGGTGATCAGCCCGTCCTTGTTGGGAAAATGCCGATACATCGTCATCTTGGCCACATCGGCCTCGGCGATGATCCTGTCGATGCCGGTGGCGTGGAAGCCCCCGCGCTTGAACAGCCGATAGGCAGTTTCAAGAATGTGCTGGCGTTTTTCGGCGGCGAGGCGGCTCGGTGGCATGGATTTCACTCAAGGTGATACAGACCTGTCTCACCTTGAGTTAATCACGAGCGTCCGTCAATGGCCCTGGTGCGACTGGCACGACCCCGTTCGCTCAATCCAGTGTGCGCCTGAACCGCAGCAGCGCCAATCCGGCGAAGACGAAGACGAACAGCCACAGCGCGCCGATCTCGATGGCGATGTCGGAGAAGCCGGCGCCCTTCAGCATCACGGCGCGGATGATGCGGATGAAATGGGTCAGCGGAAACACCTCGCCCAGCACCTGCGCCCATTCGGGCATGCCCCGGAACGGGAACATGAATCCCGACAGCAGGATCGACGGCAGGAAGAAGAAGAACGACAATTGCATCGCCTGCATCTGGGTGCGCGCCACCGTCGAAATCGTGTAGCCCAAAAGCACCAGCGCCATGACGAACACCAGGATCGAGAACAAAAGCAGCGTCAGGCCGCCGATGAAGGGCACGCCGAACAGATATTTCGCCGCCGGCAGCACCACCAGCACCTGCACCGCGCCCACCGCTGCATAGGGCAGCACCTTGCCCAGCATGATCTCGGCGGGGGAGGCGGGCATGGCCAGCAAATTTTCCATCGTGCCGCGCTCGCTCTCGCGGGTCAGCGCCATGGAGGTCATCATCACCATGGTCATCTGCAAAATGACGCCGAGCAGGCCGGGCACGATGTTGTATTGCGAGATGCCTTCCGGGTTGTAGCGGCGATGCACGATGACCTGCAGGCGGCTTGCCTGTTCCTCCGCCGCTTCCGCCTGCTTGCCCTGTTCGCGCAGCAGCGCCTGGCTGGCAACCGTGCCGAGCGTCGAGATCGCGCCCGACGCCACCGAAGGATCGGTCGCATCCGCCTCGATCAGGATGGTCGGGTTGTCGCCGCGCGCCACGCGTCGGGCGAAATCGCCGGGTATGGTCACGACGAAAGCAACCTCGCCGCGCGCCATCAGGCTTTCGGCCTGCTCGGTGCTCCCCACCAGATGCTCGAAGCGGTAGTAGCCGGTCATCTCGAGTGCCGAGACGATGGCGCGGGTATAGTTGTCGTTGCTGGTCGCCACCAGGGCTGCCGGCAGGCTTTTCGGGTCGTTGTTGATGGCAAAGCCGAACAGCACCAGAAGCATCAGCGGCACGCCCAGCATCATGGCGAAGGTGACGCGGTCGCGCCGCATCTGGATGAATTCCTTCGACAGCAAGGCGCCGAGCCGGGTGAGGGAGAAGGAGGTCATGTGGATGCCCTCCGGATGCGAGGCAATGCCCCCTCATCCGGCCCTACGGGCCACCTTCTCCCCGCTGGGGAGAAGAGACTGGCGCTGCGCCGGTCGCCCTCCTCTCCCCAGCGGGGAGAGGGTGGCCGAGCGGAGCGGAGGCCGGGTGAGGGGGTCTGAAAACCAGTGTTGAAGCTGAACGGCGAACTCATCCCATATTGTCCTTCGAGCCGGCCATGAACTGGATGAACACATCCTCCAGGCTGGTTTCGCCGGGCTCCACCGTCACGCCGGGGCGGGCGCGGATGTCGGCCAGGGCGGCATCGAGCTTGTCCTTGTTGGAGCCCACCACATGCAGCGTCGTGCCGAAGGGTGCTACCTGGTCGACCCCGTCGCGGCCTTCCAGCGCGCTGGCGACCTCGTTGAGCTTGTCGCCGCGCACTACGAAGGTGGTCAGCCCGGCATTCCTCACCACCTCGTCCACCGTGCCTGTGGCCAGCAGCTTGCCGTAGGAGATGTAGCTGATGCGGTGGCAGCGCTCGGCCTCGTCCATGTAGTGGGTGGAGACCAGCACGGTCAGCCCGCCGCGTGCCAGAAGATGGATTTCATCCCAGAACTCGCGCCGCGCCTTGGGGTCGACGCCGGCGGTCGGCTCGTCCAGCAGCAGCAGCTTTGGCTTGTGCATGATGCAGGCGGCCAGCGCCAGCCGCTGCTTCCAGCCGCCCGACAGCGTGCCGGCAAGCTGCTTGCGCCGCGAGGTCATGCCGAGATCGGCCAGCGTGTCGGCGACATGTTTGTCCACCGGGCTCATGCGATAGAGGCGGGCGACGAACTGCAGGTTTTCCTCGATCGTCAGATCCTCGTAGAACGAGAATTTCTGCGTCATGTAGCCGACTTCGCGCTTGATCTTCAGGCCCTCGTGGCGAAGATCGAAGCCCAGCACTTGGCCTTCGCCCTCGTCGGGCGTCAGCAGGCCGCACATCATGCGGATCGTCGTCGTCTTGCCCGAGCCGTTGGGGCCGAGAAAGCCGACGATCTCGCCCTCCGCCACGCTCATCGAGACATGGTCAACGACGGTCTTGTCGCCGAAGCGCTTGACGAGGTTGCGGACGTCGATGGCATTCATGACGCAAAACCGTTGGTTTTGCAGCGGATGGTGAATGGTGAATAGTGAATGGTCGAAAAAGACATTTCAGCCATTGATTTCAAAAACATATGAAAGCCTCTTCCATTCACCATTCACCATTCACCATTCACCATTCACCATTCACCATTCACCATTCACCATTCACTCCGCCACCCGCACATCCACAATCTGCCCCGGCTGCAGCGCGCGTGCGTCGCCTTCCGGACGGGCCTCTACGAGGTAGACGAGCTTCTGCCGGTTCTCCAGCGAGTAGATCACCGGCGGGGTGAATTCCGGGTCGGGCGAGATGTAGCTGATGCGGGCGCGCATGCCTTGCGGGCAGCCGTCGCAGCGCACGTCGAGCAGGCCGCCCACCTTCAGCGAGGAAAACGCCGCTTCGGGCACGAACACCGACAGCTTCACCGCACCGTCCGGCAGCAGCGAGATCACCGGCGCGGCCGGGCCGGCGGTATCGCCGGGATTGCGGATCACATCGTCGACGCGGCCGGGCGAGGGCGCCGTCAGCGTGCGCTTGGAAAGTTGCCATTGCGCCTGTTCCAGCGTCGCGCGGGCCTGCTTGACCTGATTTTCGGCTGCCTTGATCTCTTCGGGCCGCGCCGGCAGCCGCGCTACGTCCAGATTGGCCTCGGCCTGGCCAACAGCGGCGTCGGCGACCTCGACCTGCGTCGTCGCCTCGTCCTGTTGCGCCTGGGTTGCCGTGCCGCGCCGGAACAGGTCCTGGATGCGGTTCAGCACCCGGCCTGCTTCCGCGGCCTGCGCCTGGGCCGAGCGCACCGCCGCCTGCAGCACGGCGATTTCCTCGGGCCGCCTGCCGACCTGAAGGTTGGCCAGCTGCGCCTCCGCCTGCGCAAGCGCTGCTTCCGCTTGCGAAACAGCGATCACCGAATCGGTGTTCTCCAGCGTCACGATCGGCGCGCCGGCCTCGACGCGGTCGCCGCGCGCCACCTTGACCTCCAGCACCTGCGCCACCTCGATTGGCGCCATCAGCACGAAGTCGCCCTCGACATAGCCCACGGCCAGCGGGCCGGGTGCCGCGCAGGACGCAAACAGGCTGGCTGCGAAGGGGATCGAACACAAAAGGCTCATGCGGTTTTTCCCTTCCGGCTCGCGAGAATGGCTGTCAAATTGGTGCGCACCGCACCGACGATCTGCGCGGACTCGGTCGTGCCGATCTCGGCCCAGCCCATCCGGCGCAGCACCGCCTCGCGGCCGATGCGGAAATAGATCACTTGGCCGATCATGGTGAAGATCGTCAGCTTGGTGGCGTCGGCTTCGGCGTCGTCGCCCGTGGCGCGCTGCCAGATCAGGCACAGGCGCTGGTGCAGCGGCTCGAACACGCCGTCATAGATGCGGTCTAGCGCCTCGGTGGGGCGGGCGAGTTCGCGCAGGACGAACTGAATGATGTCGCCGGCCTCGGGCCGCGCCACCATGAACGAGACCATGCGGTCGACTGCCGCGTAGAGCTGCGCCTCTGCTTCGTCGCTGCCGACTGGCGCGCTCTCGGCATCGAGCCTGCCCAGCACCGGCCCGGCAATGGTCTGGATCGTCTCGACGATCATATCGGCAGCCGCCGTGCGCAAGCCTTCCTTGCCGCCGAAATGATAGGCGATGGAGCCGATATTGGCCTTGGCCGCAGCTGCGATCTCGCGCGTTGAGGTGCCGTCGAACCCCTGCTGGCCGAACAGCTTCAGCGCCGCCATGGCAAGCGCTTTGCGGGTGGCCTCGGGGCCGGAACTTGGCTGGGTCTCTTTCATACCAAGAGTTTAATCAATCGATTGATTAAATGTCAAGGCTGTGGTTTGCGCAAGGCTGCTGCCTTAGTTGGACTGTTCGATGTCTTTCAGGTGCTCGCGCAGAGGGGCAATCATGTCTCTGCCACCGAAAACATCTTTGTATGCGCCTGCGTTTTTAATGTCTTCCGCAACCTCGATTGCACGCTTGATGTAAAGCCGTTTTTCGCCTCGGCGATTGCCGTAAAGATCAGCCATATCAATGTAGACGCCGAAAAGGTGGCTCTGGAAGCTTGGACGATCTGGAAAATCCCGCACGAGCTTACGAGCGATGGTGAGCCCGGAAGCATAAGCGTCATGTGCGGCCTTGCGGTCATCGAGAGACTTATATTGCTTCCCGATATCCATATAGATGTCGGATATCCGTTCTTGGATCTGCGGGTCGCCTGGGTTCAAAGTGGCCAACTGCTCTTCGATTTTCAGCGAAACTTCATAGGCGGCGAGAGCTTCGGAATAGAGTTTCAGCGCCTCTTTCGCATCGCCGATATTGTTGACGCTCACCGCTACGCCTTCCAGGAAACTGACATTTTCCGGTGCCTTCGCAATAAGGTTCTGGCGAATTTGAAGTCCGGCCATGTAGGACTCCAGCGCCGCCTCGAATTGCTTTTGGTCAAGCCTCACATCACCGATCTTGTTGTAACTGACGGACAGGTCGCGCTGCCATTCGAGGTTGGTTTCATCCTGCGCAGTAAGGCCTTTACGTATTGTCAAAGCCTCTTCATAGGCTATGAGGGCTTGCGAGTAGTCGTCTTGGAGCCAACTCACATTGCCGAGCTTATCTAGGCTGCTGGCCAGATCGCGTTTCCAGATGGTTGAACTGGGATCGCGCTGCACGATTTCCCGTGCAATGGCGTTCATCGGGACATACGCCTCCTTTGCTCCTACAAAATCATCCAGAGCTGTACGTGTGTACCCGACGCGTTCGTAGCTAATCAGAAGATCGCGCTTCCACCCCAGGTTTGAAGGATCTTTCAGCGTTAATTCTTTGGCGATAGTCAGCCCCTCGTCGAAGCTTTGCAGCGCTTTCTCATAACTGCCGATGTTGTGCAGCGCATCGCCGATCTTGTTCAGGCTCACGGACAGCTCTCTGAGCCAGATACTGTTTTTGGGGTCTTCGGCGGTGATCGCCCGTCTTATCGCCAGTTCTTTACCGAAATAGTCCAAAGCATCATCGTCTTTGCCTTGCTTGACGAGAATGTCTCCGATTCTCTCAAGTGCCATGGAAAGATCATGTCTGGTTCTGGCTGACCCGTTATCGAGCGTCTCATAAGATCGAAGGCTGTCCTGGTATGTCCTCATCGCATCCGGCAATTGGCCTTGCCAGATGAACACATCGCCCAACCCGATTTTCGCGACTGCTCGTGCGCGAAGCAACGGGGTACTGTATTCTGCAATTTCCAGCCCCTTTTCAGCGGCGGCCACACCGCCCTGATAATGCATTGCCGCCTCGGGAAGGCTTCCTTCGCTGAGGTTGATGGTGCCCAGCTTGGTTCGCGATTCGGCAACCAGCTGATGCCAGAAGGCGACGTCCGGCTGGCGTTCGGCCAGGTCCTCACGCTTTTCCAGGCTCGCCTCATAGTGACCTCGGGCCGCCGCCAGATTGCCCTGCGCGAGAGACACGTCGCCGATTTTCTCGTCGATGATCGACTGCACCCGCATGCGTGAAAGCGCCTGTGCCGCGTTTTCGACCGGCGCCTTCACCTCCGCTATCGCCTGCATCGTCGCAAAGCTTTGCTTGGCCTTCTCCAACTGGCCCAACGTCACCTGAAGGTCGCCCACGGCTTCGGCAGCTGCGATATGCTGCGCCCGGTCGTCGTCGCTCTTGTCGCGCTCGGCCACCTCGCCGAATAGACTGGAGGCTTGCCCATAGTCGGCAATGGCAAGTTCGTAGCGCAGGTCAGCGCGTGCTGCGCCCGCCCGCAGGTAAAGCGTGGTCGCCTCTGAGAGCGTCCGCCGCGCCAGGTTCTCCTTCAGCAATTCACGCGATCCGCTGTCGATGGCCGCGGCCTCGCCGAGCTTGCCGCGCGCCGCGTCGAAGGCGCCAAGCGAAAGTTGTTGCTCCGCCTCCTGCCGCAGCGCAGTCACCTTCGGATCGTCAGACGACAGCCGGCGCATGTCGTTGCGCACCTTCACGAAGGAATCGGCCGCATCGGTCAGTTTCGCGCTGCGCTCTTGGGCCGGCATGTCCGACGCATTCGAAGATATCAACGCGCCATAGAGCGGGGCGAGCGGCATGTCGCGTTCGGTTGCCAGCACTTCGATCTCGTCGCGCAGGGCAGGGGTCACGTCGGCCATGGCCAGCAGAAGCCGTTCGCGCTCGGGCAGCGTGTCCCGCGTCGTGCCGGCAAAGAACAGTTTCGGCAGCCCGTTCTCGACATAGGGCAGTTGCCCGCCTTTCGAGAGGTCGTAGACCTCCTGCTGCGCCAGTGTCAGGACCGAGCGGATTTCGAGCCCGTCCGTGCCAAGATATTTTGTCAGCGCCGCCGTGAAAGGCGAGTTGCTGCCTGCCCCATCCGACGCAACCCCGCCCGGCGCAGCCGAAAAGGCGTAAAGGATGTTCTCCGCCTTGCCCATCCGGCCCAGGCCCGGCTTGACGGCCTTCGCCACAGCGGCGTTGAGGGCCACGGCGCTCCTGCCTCCGCCGGTCCCGATAAAAGGATCGTTGCGGCAGGCGTCGAGGAGGATCAGGCCGATCTTGCCGGCCTCGGCCACCGCCTCGCGCACCTCTTCCAGCGGCAGGCTCGTGGCGCTCAGGCTCTCCAGGGTCGAAGGATCGGCATCGACCGGCAGAAGCCTGTTCTGGCCGTCGATTTCCATGCCGTGCCCGGAAAAGAACACCAGCGCGGCGTCGGCCCCCTTGGCGTCTTCGCGGAAATCGTCGAGCGCGCGGCGCATTCGCCGGAGGTCGCGGTCGGTTTCGAGATAGACCTCGAAATCGAGCGCCTCGAGCGCGTTTTTGACCGCGATGCCGTCATTGCCGGCGTTTTTGAGAGGGCGCAGCGCGCGATAATTGTCCGCTGCCAAGACGAGCGCCACCCGCCGCTCGGCAAAGGCCGAGATGCACAGCACAGCCAGAAAAATCGCTGTCAGAACGACACGCTTCAACGGAGCCACCCCAGCCCTGGAGCTTCGACGTTCTCATGGGATTGCGGCGCAAACAAGGGATTTTCGGCGCGGCCGTATTGACGTCGGGTGGCCATAACTGCCGATTCCAACCGACTGGTTCTCAGGGATTATCCGGCGCCGTATCCTGCCGACCCAGCCATTGGCTGGCCAGCCAGCACAGGGTCGCCCAGGCAAAGCCGGCGCACCAGCCTGCCAGCACGTCGCTCGGCCAATGCACGCCGAGATAGAGCCGGCTCATGCCGACCATCAGCGTGGTCAGTATGGCGACGCAGAAGACATAGACGGTCGCCGCCCGGTTCGGCATGGCGCGCGACAAAAGCGCGCCCAGCGTCAGATAGGTCACCGCCGACAGCATCGCATGGCCGCTGGGAAAGCTCATTGTGTGCACCTGCGCCAGATGCGACACCAGTTCGGGTCGGGGGCGGTCGATGCCCAGCTTCAACAGGCTCGAAACCACCTGTCCGCCCGCGATCGAGACGAAGGCGAACAGCGCCAGCTGCCACCGTTTCACGATCAGCAGATAGATGACGACGATGGCGGTGAGATAGATCAGGACGAAGCCGCCGCCGAGTGCGGTGACGTCGCGGACCGCTTCCTCGAACCAGCTTGGCCCGATCGGATCGGACGGGTCTCCCGCCGTGCGGAAGGCGAGCAGGATCTTCATGTCGAAGTCGTGCGGGTCGCTGTCGCGCGCCACTTCGGAGAGTTCGACGAAGCCCCACAGCCCGCCGGCGACGATCAGGCCCGCGACCAGAAGCGAGAGCTGGATCCTGTTCCTGAGGCTCTGGAACATTCCGCCCATGCGACATCTCTCCTGTTTGAATGGCACCACATAGGATGCGATCGTGCGCAAGGCCATAGGGCCAAAGCGTTTTCCTCCGTTTGCGACGCCACGCGTCATACTGTGAAAAATTGTTTTTCCTATCTTGCTCCGAATCGACCTCTCGCGCTCGCCGCCCGCATCAAGGAGCTGGTCGGCAGCAAATAGCGGATAGCACCGATGCTACCGCTCGCTACCGGCGATGCAGCAGGCGGTCAAGCGACAGCCCGCCGCCGCCATAGACCACCAGCGTCAATGCCATGGCCGCCCAGGGCAGATGGAAATTTGCCCAGCCTTCGGGCACCGTCAGCTGGATGATTGCCGTCATCGCCAGAATGCCGAGCGCTGCGAAACGCGTTCCCAATCCCAGCACGAGCAGGATCGGCAGCACGATCTCTCCAATACCCGAAAGCGTCGCCATCAGGATCGGCGCGGGAAAGGGGTACAGCCCGCCGAAGATGTGCAGTTGAAACTCTTGGGTGAACAGATAGCGCGCACCGTTGGAGAGGGTCAGGAAACCGTCCCATTTGGTCAGTCCGGATTTGAAGAAGGGGACTGCCAGGGCGACACGCAGCGCGGTCAGCGGCAGCGCGGCCGGAATGGCGGCCAGAAGCGTCTCGGCGCGTGCCAATGGCGACGCGGGTTTTGGTGCTGATGCGACGGCGGTCATGGTTTGCTCTCCTGCGGTGACAAGGCTTGAAATGCGCCCAGCGAGACCAGCCCGACCAAAGCGGGGCCGAATGCGAAGCCGCTGTCGGCTCGCAGCGCCAGTTCGGCCGCGGCCTGTGTCGTCAGCCCGGCAAAAAGCGCGCAAGCGAATGCGGCATCGCGGTCGGGAATGATATGGACGCTCACCTCCGTCCCAGGCCGGGCGACGACAACGGTTTCGCGGCCTCGCACGGTGATCGCGCCGACGCTGTCTGTCTGATGCGCCTGCCAGATGCTGCCCGCAGGGTATGGCGATGTCAGCAGGGCGGCGGATGGATGCGGAACCAGCGCGCAGCTCGCAATATCGGCTGCATCAGCCAGTTCCAACATGCCGATCGCATCCGTGTCGGCGGCGTGATAGGCGCGGGTCCATAAGGCTTCCAGCGCGGCGGTATCGGCGAGGTAGGGCAGGTTCCTGGCCGGCTCGAAGGTTGCGATGTATCCGGGGAAGCCATCGCCATAGTCGAAGATAACAGGCGATGCCGGCTTTTCCCTGGCGATGAAGCCACGCGCCATGGCGGCGAAGAAATCCTCGCCGACAATGCGGCGTGTCACCGGAAATCGGCTTGCCAGCGCGCTGTGCAAGGCAACGGCGACATTGTTGCGATAGACGGCGAAGCGCTTGGCGTCGGGCAGGCCGCGCGCCGTGGTCACGCCATCGGGCAGCGGAGCTGCCGGATCGAGCAGCGCCGCGACAAAATCGTGCTGGAAGGCGGCGTGGTTCATGCTCAGGCCCGCTTTCGGCTGGGCGAAACAGTAGCCATCGCTGCGTCGGCGTGGCGAGCCTCCTCGAAGAGCACCGCGAAATCGGGTATGTCGTTGTCCCATTCGATCAGTGTCGGCAAGGGACCGCTGCGCGCCAGCACTGCCTGGTAGAGCGCGAACACATCCGGGCTGACACGCGAGCCGTGCGCGTCGATCAACAGCCGCTCGCCGGCGCCGTCGGTCGTCTCGTCATAGCCGGCGAGATGGATTTCGCCGACGCGGAACAGCGGAAAGCGCGCGATATAGGCATAGGGGTCGAGACCGTGATTGACGGCCGAGACCATGACGTTGTTGACGTCGAGCAACAGGCCGCAGCCGGTGCGCTCGGCTATTCGGTCGAGGAAATCGATCTCGTCGATGCTGCTTTCGGCAAACAGGATGTAGGTCGAGGGGTTTTCAAGCAGCAGGCGGTAGCCGGTTTCCTGCTGCACCGTATCGACATGCTCCACCACGCGGTCGAGCGTCTCGGGCGTATAGGGGAGCGGCAGCAGGTCGTTGAGAAATCCGCTGTCATGGGTCGACCAGGCGAGATGCTCGGAAAAGGATTGCGGCTTGTAGCGGTCGAGCGCGCCGCGCAGCCTTTTGAGGTGCTTGCGGTCAAGAGGGCCGGCCGAGCCGATGGACAGGCCGACGCCATGCAGCGACAGCGGATAGCGTTCGGCGATTGCGCCCAGCATGCGGTGCGGCGCGCCGCCGTCACCCATGTAGTTTTCGGCGTGGACTTCGAAGAAGCCGACATCGGGCCAATCCCGCGCGATCGCCTCGAAATGCTCCGGCTTGAAGCCGAGGCCCGCGCGGCCGGGCAGGGTGGTTTGGTTGGGCGTCATGAAAGGGCTCCTCGCCAAAAGAAAGGCGAAGGCCCACCGGGGGCCTTCGCGGTTCCGCCGTTAGAGTCTGCTTGAAAACGCGTCAGAGCGTGGCGAAAATGGTGCTTTCGGGGTCGCTCTTGCGACGAGCGCAGCGTACTTTTGGGTACGTGAGCACCGGAAGCACAGAAAGTGCCGTTTGCAGACCGCTCTCACGCAGTTTGCAACAGACTCTCATCTCAGCCCTTGGACGGCTCAAGCATCCCCATATGCCCTTCCACGTTCATCGTGGTGCAGGTGCCGGCCGGCACTGCCTTCCAGGCATTGGCCTGATAGTCCATCGTCGAGGTGCCTGCGCAGGTCGTGCCGGCGCCGGCGGCGCAATCGTTCTGGCCCTTCAGCGAGATCCCGTAGCATTTTTCCATGCCGACCATTTTCTCGGCGGGCAGGGGGGCGGCGCTGGCGATTCCGGCGAGGGCGGTGGCAAGCGAGCCGGCAAGGGCGAGTGCGAGCGTCTGACGGTTCATGGTCGTCTCCTGTGTGGGTTGGAAGGAACGCTCCCTGCGCTCCTCACCGATGACTTCGCGATGTCGCCGCCTTGTGTTACGCCCTGCGCTCAACACGGTTTCGTGATCGCATTTGGGGCTTGGACAAAATCCGCCGCCGCGCGTAACAAACCACCATCGGCTGTCGTATGAGGAGGAAGATGCACGTGACCAAGGCTGACGAAGCCCGGCTGTCGCGTTTGTTGCTGGCCTCGCTCGACGGCGACGAGCGGGCTTATACCGCGTTCCTGTCCGAAATCGCCGCCTTGGTGCGCGGCTTCGCACGGCGGCGGCTGACAGGCGGCGGGATCGACGCGGAGGATGTCGTGCAGGACACGCTCCTGGCCATCCACCTCAAGCGCCATACCTGGCTTGTGGGCGCGCCGGTGTTGCCCTGGGTGTTCGCCATCGCCCGCCACAAGCTGGTCGACGCCTTCCGCAAGAAGGGCCGGCGGGTGGAGATCGACATAGACGACTTCGCCGGCGTGCTCGCCGAGCCGGAGACCGAAACCGCGAGCGAGCGCGACATTGCGCGCGCGCTGGAAGGTCTCGCCCCGGTGCAGCGCAGCGTGGTCGCCTCGATCTCGGTCGATGGATGCTCCATCGCCGAGACGGCGGACGGATTGAAGATGAGCGAGACGGCGGTGCGGGTTGCGCTGCATCGCGGGCTCGCGGCGATAGCCCGCCGTTTCGGAAGGAACTGAGATGGACACCGAACGACTGATCAGCACCCTGGGCAAGGATACGGCCACCGTCCCGCCGCTCCGCGCCACGCTTCTGCGCGGCCTTCTCGCTGCCGCGGCCCTTGCTGGCATCGTCTTCTTCGCAGCACTTGGCCCGCGCGCGGATCTGGCGGCGGCGCTGGAGACCGTGCGTTTCCTGTTCAAGTTCGTCGTCACGCTGGCGCTGGCCATCGCCGCCTATGGCGCAGTTATGGCTCTGTCGCGCCCCGGCGCGCCGTCGTCGCACCGTATGCTCATGCTTTTGGCGCCGGTGGTGCTCCTGGCGCTCGCTGGTGTTGCCGAAGCCGTCAGCGTGCCCGAAGCGGAATGGGCGGCGCGTGCGCTGGGCAACAACAGCCTTTTGTGCCTCACCTTCATCCCGCTGATCGGCATTGCCCCGCTCGCCGTGCTGCTCAATGCCCTGCGCGCCGGCGCGCCGACCCGGCCGGTTCTGACCGGGGCCGTGGCCGGGCTTCTGGCGGGCGGCGTGGCCGCCACCTTCTACGCCGTCCACTGCTTTGACGATTCGCCGTTCTTCGTGGCTGTGTGGTACAGCCTCGCCGTGGCCATCCTCGCGCTCGCGGGTGCTGCGGCCGGGCGCATCGTCCTGCGCTGGTAGCACAGCCTTCGCGCCGTTTCGCGCGCTTGTGGAAGGGCGGGTCACCTGCTAAAGCGCGCCCATGAGCACGCCCATTTCCCACATCCGCAATTTCTCCATCGTCGCCCATATCGACCATGGCAAGTCGACGCTTGCCGACCGGCTGATCCAGTCCACCGGCGGGCTGGAACTGCGCGAGATGACCGAGCAGGTCCTCGACAACATGGACATCGAGCGCGAGCGCGGCATCACCATCAAGGCGCAGACCGTGCGCCTGAAATATCGCGCCGACAATGGCGAGGACTACACGCTCAACCTGATCGACACGCCCGGCCATGTCGACTTCGCCTATGAGGTGTCGCGCTCGCTGTCGGCCTGCGAGGGCTCGCTGCTGGTCGTCGACGCCTCGCAAGGTGTGGAGGCGCAGACGCTGGCCAACGTCTACCAGGCCATCGACAACAACCACGACATCGTCGTGGTGCTGAACAAGATCGACCTTCCCGCCGCCGAGCCCGAGCGCATCCGCGAGCAGGTCGAGGAGGTCATCGGCATCGACGCCTCCCAGGCCGTGCTGATCTCGGCCAAGTCGGGCATCGGCATTCCCGACGTGCTGGAGGCCATCGTCCACCAGCTGCCGCCGCCGCGCGAGGGCGACGCCACCAAGCCGCTCAAGGCGATGCTGGTCGATTCGTGGTACGACACCTATCTCGGCGTCATCGTGCTGGTCCGCGTCATCGACGGCGTTTTGAAGAAGGGCCAGACCATCCGCATGATGGAGGCCAACGCTAAATATCTGGTCGAGCGCACCGGCTTCTTCACGCCCAAGATGATCCAGGCCGACGAGATCGGCCCCGGCGAGTTCGGCTTCTTCACCGGCTCGATCAAGGAAGTGGCCGACACCCGCGTCGGCGACACCATCACCGAGGATCGCCGCCCCACCGCCCATGCGCTGCCGGGCTTCAAGCCGGCGCAGCCTGTCGTGTTCTGCGGCCTGTTCCCGGTCGACGCCGCCGATTTCGAGGATCTGCGCGCGGCGATGGGCAAGCTGCGCCTCAACGACGCCTCCTTCTCCTTCGAAATGGAAACCTCGGCCGCCCTCGGCTTCGGCTTCCGCTGCGGCTTCTTAGGCCTTTTGCATCTCGAAATCATCCAGGAGCGGCTGGAGCGCGAGTTCAACCTCGACCTCATCGCCACCGCCCCTTCCGTCGTCTACCGCATGGCGATGACCGACGGCTCGGTGAAGGAGCTGCACAACCCCGCCGATATGCCCGATTTGGTCAAGATCGCCCATATCGAGGAGCCGTGGATCCGCGCCACCATCCTGACGCCCGACGACTATCTCGGCGGCATCCTCAAGCTCTGCCAGGACCGGCGCGGCATCCAGGCCGACCTCTCCTATGTCGGCAAGCGCGCCATGCTGGTCTACGACCTGCCGCTCAACGAAGTCGTGTTCGACTTCTACGACCGGCTCAAGTCGATCTCCAAGGGCTATGCCTCCTTCGACTACCATTTGACCGACTATCGCGAGGGCGACCTGGTCAAGATGTCGATCCTGGTCAATGACGAGCCGGTCGATGCGCTGTCGATGCTGGTTCACCGCACCGCGGCCGAAAAGCGCGGCCGCGTCATGTGCGAAAAGCTCAAGGAGCTGATCCCGCAGCACATGTTCAAGATCCCGATCCAGGCCGCCATTGGCGGCCGCATCGTGGCGCGCGAGACGATCTCGGCCCTGCGCAAGGACGTCACGGCGAAATGCTATGGCGGCGACGTCAGCCGCAAGCGCAAGCTGCTCGACAAGCAGAAAGAGGGTAAGAAGCGCATGCGCCAGTTCGGCAAGGTCGACATCCCGCAGGAAGCCTTCATCCAGGCGCTGAAGATGGGGGATTGAGTGGTTCGGCCCATCGGGCCGAACGCATCGATCCAGTGGATCGATGCGAGCGAAAATCCGGGTGGGAGCTGCCGCAGGCAGCGGGTCCCACCCCGGGGGTAGCGCTGGTCGGCACTGCCCTCTTTTCCTTCCCCGCAAGGAGAGAAGGCAGGTTGCAGCATCCCGCACCCCTTCTGCGACCTCTTTGATTGGCGAAAGCCGCCGTGACGGCCAATCTCCACCCTCGAGAACGTCCGTCGCCGCGCAGCGCCGGCTTGGCGCCCCGCTAGCCGATCTCCCTCATCCCATGCCAGCAACTTTCTCCGGCCGGATGCGGTAGTTCACGCGCACCTCGTCGGCTCTGCGGAACGGATATGTGTCCTGGCCGAGGTATTTCTTCGCCAGCGCATCGATCTGCGCCTCGGCGCCGTCGGTGCTGATGTCGATCACCCGCCCTTGCACCATCAGCGCGTGGAAAGGATTGGCCGGGTCCACGGCAGACAGTGCGACGCGCGGGTCGCGGCGCACATTCTTGTCCTTCAGGCGCCCAACCGCCGAATTGACGATGAGGTCGTCGCCATCGACAGCGACCCACACCGGGCTGGTCGAGGGGCTGCCGTCATCATTCAGCGTGGTGAAATGGATCAACACCGGCTGGTTCAGAATGGCTTTCCACGTTTCGGACAATGCCATGCATGCTCTCCCTTCGTTCAACGGAAATCCACCATAGGCTGGCGCGCGCGCGGAGCAAAGGGGATTGGTGGCGCCGTGGGCTACGAGCGCCTTGAGGGCCGGGTCCGGCAGGACAGAGGGGGGCGCTGTCCTGCCGACCCCTCCGCTTCGTCATTCCCGTGGTGGAGCCGAGCGCAGCGAAGCGGAAACCCGGGAATCCATTCCGTGGAGATGACGCCATTCGCGACGGTCCCGACCAACACTAAACCTGCACCGCCTTAGCCACGATCACCTCAACGGAATGGATTCCATGGTCGCACTCGGCTCCGCCTCGCTTGCCATGGAATGACGAAGCGGTGAGGCCATTGTTGAAGTCACAAAGCGGTGAGGGGCATTATTGGCAGAGCCACTGTCCGCGCCCTGGGCGATTGGCGAGAGCCGACGTGACGGCTAATCTCCCCACCTGAGGGGGGTAAGGAGCGATCCGCGCAGCGGACGAAAAGCCAACGATTTGGCTTTTCGAGCGACGAACGCCCGGAGCCCTAGCGGAGGGCCGATCCGGCAGGACAGAGGGGGGCGCCGTCCCGCCAGCATTCCGCATCTATCATTGGGTGGAAACTACCGGAGGAGCATCCACCCAAATAACCGGTGGCGGGCCTTTCTACAAATTTAATTGCGGAAAAGCATTATAGCGTTAAGTACAACACTAAGCAGGCTACGATTAGCACGACTCCAATCGCGAGTCGGCCAGTCGCATTTGCCTCGAAGCTTTGACCAATCTTGATCAGAAGACGATCAGGATAATTCGACATCAGATCGACTCCCCTTCCATCGTTGCAAGACGCTCTTCCATCAAGTGCAATTTAACGGTCTTGAACATGTTTGACCAATGATTGCGATTCTTGCCTAAGACATTTGGGGAGTTGCCAATTTCCGCAATCGCCTCGCGTGTTTCCTTTACGAGAATTGGTCCAACTTCTTCCCAGGCTTTGCGAACATGGCTGAAGCCGCCTACCCATTCGGCGACGCCCGTATGTGAGTTTATCCTTACATAGTTTCTAAATGCACCGACGATCGGATATGCAGCTCCTTTGGTCAGTCTGGCTCTGTGGGGATCAAGGCCAGCAAAAGGAAAATCAAACGGCTCCTTCTTCTCCGAGACCTTCTCGACAATCTTCAAGAGCGCGCCCTTATCACTCACAACTTCCTTGTAAATTCTAAGGAAATCTCTTCTCACGACGTCGTATAAGAAAAGGATGTCCGGAAGAAGAGGTTCAAGTTTGTGATAGACACGCTTATGAGACGACGCCCTGTTTTCCTTGAAATCTTCGCCGAACTTCGAAAGCGGACTTGACCATTTTTCGTAAGCCGAAATTGGGTGCCGTCCACTGTTGTTGGGGTAATCAACAACATTCATGAGTTCCATCGCTGCAATTAATTCACGAACGTCAATGTCTCCTGGATCACTCTCTTTATAGGCTACTCTGTCTGCCCATCCGCATTCTACGATGTTCGCCTTAATCGACGCAAAAGCACCATCAAGCTCATAGATCGACTGGGGTTTGACGGCCATGCTGGCGTTTTGACCGCGTGCAATATCCACACGCAACATATGCTCATTGGACCCTTCAATTCCAGTAATGATCTTTACTTCGACATGCTGACCTTCGGCGATGGAGTTATCTTCTTGACACTCCCAAATAAGTGACGCGGTGTGAATACCATTTGCAATGCCGAATTCATCATCGATGAACACGTCAAATGTCTTCTTGTCTATCGGCTCGATTTGTTCCGCGATGATCGTAATGCCCATGTTGAGCAGATCGAATGAGCCCGCGAGGGCTTCATTGCCTCGGAGACTCTCGCGTACATCTTTATATACGGATTTATTCTTCCCAACGTTGCCGTCGCGAGTATTGGCCTTATTTGGAAGGCCTTTTGGCAACAAGCTAGCGCGAACTAGAAAGGTATGTTTCTGAATAGTTGGGAAATAGGGGTGCTTGAAGCTACGTGCTTCTGTCACCTCAAACCTATAAGGCTTGACGGTCATAATATTTTCCTTTCAGTGCCGTCGATGCGGCCTATGCTGCGGGCACGATGACCCTTCACAGCAGACACGATGGTCCAAGTATTGGATATGCGATCCCAAGTTGCTATGCAACGGTCGATGATGTTTTGCTGCTCGTTATCCCTCGTATTTTCCGCGGTCGGATTCTCAGTTTGGAGCAGATATAAAACTCATGAAGTCAAGGGGGGTGTCAACAAAATCCCCCATCCCCTCCACCTAACCCCTTGAATCCGTTCACACTCCCCATTTCCCCACCGCCATTTCCTCCACACCTCATCCGCCCGTCCCATAATCCATCGCTCCCTCAACTGGACACCCCGCGATGGACTGGACTGCCGCAATCGACAAGCACCGCAACGCGCTGAAGCGCGTGGTGGCCATGCTCGTCGCCATGGCGGGCTTTGCTGCGCCGGGGGCGACGACGATCAGCCTGCCGCGCTGCGTGCATCGCGCCGTGCTGCGCCTGTTGCGCCCGGCCGAGGCCGCCGCCCGCCGGCTGATCGTCGTCGCCGCGCGCGGTCTCGTCCTTGCGCCTCAACACCTGGCGGCCGTCGCCACGCCGGCCGGCCGCCAGGTCCGGCGCGGTGCGGCACAGCCTCGCCCTGTTCGACAGCCTGCGCGGGCCGCCGCGCCGCAGGCGGCCGATCCCAACCGTCGTGCCGCGCATCCGCGTCATCGGCTGGAGCGACCCGGCGCCGCTGCCGGTGCGCCCAACACCTTTGCCCGACGATCCGCTCGATGCCGCTCGCCTGCGGTGCCGGCTCACGGCCCTGGCGGCAGCGCTGGACGATCTGCCGGGGCAGGCGCGGCGCCTGGCGCGTTGGCGCCGTCGCCGCGACGCTGCCGTCCAGCGCGGCCGGCCGCATCGGCTGAGCCCGCTGCGGCCCGGTCCTCCGCCGGGCTTGCCGAAGTCCGGCTCCAGTCGCGCCCACACTGTGCATGCCACGCTGGACGATCTGCACGGCCTCGCC
This sequence comes from Tianweitania sp. UT-5YL-CI-8, assembly GCF_030010215.1. Taxonomy (GTDB): domain Bacteria; phylum Pseudomonadota; class Alphaproteobacteria; order Rhizobiales; family Rhizobiaceae; genus Oryzicola. The sequence continues at coordinate 152,503 of NZ_JASCRR010000005.1, read as the reverse complement.
TTCTGGACCCTGCAGCATCCCGACACGTCATGAACCCTGCGTCGGTGTCCTCACTCCGTCCGCAACCCCTTTGCCCGCCCTGGCAGAGGCCGCCGGCGCGCGGGCCTTCGCGCCCGGCTCCCATAATTCTGCGCGAAACAACTTTGCCCGTCAGGGCAGTTGACCCGAACCGCTCAGCCGTGTTGAACGGGCGCGACGCGCCGCGCTGTCGCGGCCTGCTTTCGGGAAGGGGAGTTTCGGATGTCGGATCGCATCGAGTTGGACGGGCTCAAGGTTTCGCAGGTGCTGGCGGACTTCGTGGCACAGGAGGCGCTGCCGGGCACCGGCATCGACGAGGCCGCCTTCTGGGCCGGCTTTTCCGCCATCGTGCACGATCTCGCGCCGAAGAACCGGGCGCTGTTGAAGAAGCGCGACGCCATTCAGGAGCAGATCGACCACTGGTATCGCGAACATGGCGCGCCCGTCGACATGGAGGCCTACCAGGCGTTCCTCAAGGAGATCGGCTATATCGTCGAGGAAGGTCCTGCCTTTTCCGTCGCCACCGGCAATGTCGATGCCGAGATCGCCCAGGTCGCCGGCCCGCAGCTGGTCGTGCCGGTGATGAATGCGCGCTACGCGCTCAACGCGGCGAATGCGCGCTGGGGCTCGCTCTACGATGCGCTCTACGGCACCGATGCGATCCCGGAGGAGGGCGGCGCGGAAAAGGGCAAGGGCTACAACCCCGCGCGCGGCGAAAAAGTCATCGCCTGGGTGCGCACTTTCCTCGACGAGGCCGTGCCGCTCGACGGTGCCTCGTGGTCGGATGCCCGGGGCATGTCGGTTGCCGATGGCAAGCTCGCGGTCGATCTCGGCGGCAGGAGCGTCGGGCTGAAGGATGCGCAGAAATTCGCCGGCTATCTCGGCGAGGCCGCTTCGCCGACGCAGCTTCTTTTGGTCAACAACGGCATGCATATCGAGATCCTGATCGATGCCGCTTCCACCATCGGCAAGGACGATCCGGCTCACATTTCCGACGTCTGGCTCGAATCGGCGCTGACCACGATCATGGATTGCGAGGATTCGGTCGCCGCCGTCGATGCCGAGGACAAGGTTGTCGCCTATCGCAACTGGCTTGGCCTGATGAAGGGCGATTTGACCGAGGAGGTCGCCAAATCGGGCAAGACGTTTACCCGCAGGCTCAATCCCGACCTCGACTACACGGCACCGGACGGCTCGACCTTCTCGCTGGTCTGCCGCTCGCTGATGCTGGTGCGCAATGTCGGTCACCTCATGACCAATCCGGCGATCCTCGACCGCGACGGCAACGAGGTTCCCGAGGGCATCATGGACGCGGCGCTGACCGCGCTGATTGCGCTGCACGATGTCGGCATCCATGGCCGCCGCAAGAATTCCCGCGCTGGCTCGATGTATGTCGTCAAGCCCAAGATGCACGGTCCGGAGGAGGTTGCGTTTGCGGTGGAAATCTTCGGCCGCGTCGAGGACCTGCTCGGCATGGCGCCCAACACCATCAAGATGGGCATCATGGATGAGGAGCGCCGCACCACCGTCAATCTCAAGGAATGCATCCGCGCGGCGAAGGACCGCGTCGTCTTCATCAACACCGGCTTCCTCGACCGCACCGGCGACGAGATCCACACCTCGATGCAGGCCGGCCCGATGATCCGCAAGGGCGACATGAAGCAGGCGGCGTGGATTTCCGCCTATGAGAACTGGAACGTCGATATCGGGCTGGAATGCGGCCTTGCCGGCCATGCGCAGATCGGCAAGGGCATGTGGGCGATGCCCGACCTGATGGCCGCGATGCTGGAGCAGAAGATCGCCCACCCCAAGGCCGGCGCCAACACCGCCTGGGTGCCGTCGCCCACGGCTGCGACGCTGCATGCGACCCACTATCACAAGGTCGACGTCCATGCCGTCCAGGCGCAGCTGAAGAGCCGCCCCCGCGCCAGGCTGTCGGACATTCTGTCGGTGCCGGTAGCTGTGCGCCCGAACTGGTCGCCGGAGGATATCCAGCGCGAGCTCGACAACAACGCGCAGGGCATTCTGGGCTATGTCGTGCGCTGGGTCGACCAGGGCGTCGGCTGCTCGAAGGTTCCCGACATCAACAATGTCGGGCTGATGGAAGACCGCGCGACGCTGCGCATCTCCGCCCAGCATATGGCCAACTGGCTGCATCACGGCGTCGTCACCCGCGACCAGGTGATGGAGACGCTGAAGCGCATGGCCGGCGTGGTCGACCGGCAGAATGAGGGCGATCCGCTCTATCGCCCGATGGCGCCCGGCTACGACAATTCCATCGCCTTCCTGGCGGCTTGCGACCTGGTGTTCAAGGGCGTCCACCAGCCCAACGGCTACACCGAGCCCGTCCTGCATGCGCGCCGGCTTGAGCTGAAGGCGCAGGAACGGGATTCGCATGGCTGACGGGCTGCGATGATAATCCTCGCGCTCGATTGTTCGGCAGCACTCTGCGCGGCATCGGTCTACGATGCCGTTTCAGACCGTGAGTTGGGTCGCGAGGTGCGCGACCTCGGCAAGGGCCATGCCGAGCATCTGATGCAGGTGATCGAAACGGCGCTTGAAAGAGCCGGCATCGGCTATGACGGTGTTCAACGGATCGCAGTCTCGATTGGTCCGGGCTCGTTCACCGGCATCCGCGTCGCGGTCTCCACGGCGCGCGGGCTCGCGCTTGCGCTGAAGGTGCCGGCGGTCGGCGTTTCGACGCTGGAAGCAATCGCTTCTGAAGCGCGGGAGATTGCGGCCGACCGTCCGGTTCTCGTCGTGCTGAATGGCGGTCGCGGCGAAGTGCATGGCGCGCTGTACGATGCATCCGGCGAAGTTTCGGTTGCGCCCCAAGTGATGACGCTGGACGATACAGTTGCGCTCGTGCGAGATTCGCGCCCGGTGCTTGCGGGCAATGCCGCGCAGGCGGTGGCGGAGGCTTCGTCCATGCCGGTCGAGTTCGGTCCTTTCGGTGCGACGGCGGACATCGCAGTCTATGCCCGGCTGGGCGCGGACAAACCATCTTCGGAAAAGCCCAGCCCGCTCTATCTGCGCGCACCCGATGCCAAGCCGCAGGCGAGCTTCGTCTTGCCGCGCAAGGCTGACGAATGAAGATCCCGTTCTGGCAATCGCGGCGCGACTTTGCCCTGCAAAGGCTTGAGCCCGGCGACAGCGAGGCGCTCTCGGTGCTGCATCGCGAGGATTTCACCCGCCCCTGGAGCCCGGATGAGTTCGCCGCGCTGCTGGAGCAGGACACCGTGTTCGGCTTTGCCGCGCGGGAGACCGGGCACGGCAAGGCCGCTCCCGCAGGCTTCGTGCTGGCCCGGCTTGCAGCCGGCGAGGCCGAAATCCTCACCATCGCGGTGGATCGTGCGCAGCGGCGGCAGGGGCTGGGGTGGCAACTCATGGACGCGGTGCTGCGCGAGCTGCACAACCAGCGGGCCGAGGCTCTGTTTCTGGAAGTCGATGAGACCAACGCCCCGGCCATTGCGCTTTACCGGCGTTTCGGCTTCCATGAGGTCGGCAAGCGGCCGAATTATTATCAGTCGGCGCGCGGCGCCACCGGCGCGCTCGTCATGCGACGCGACCTTCGTTAGCGTCGATTTGGAAGGTATCCGCCAGGTGTCGATTACCGAAACCATCCCCCTCGACCGGCCCGAATTTCCGTTGGGCAGCAGCCGTGGCGTCCGCTTCCTGCGGCTGTTCCGCATCGGCTTGGGGCTAGCGTTTGCCGCGCTCGCGTGCCTGGTTCTCGTTCCGCTTCAGTTCATCTCGATGAAGACCGGTCTGTGGCCTGAAACCGTGATCCTGAAGATCTGGCATCGCTGCATCCTCATCGCGCTGGGCATCCGGGTGACGATGAAGGGCACACTGCACGACCGGCGTCCGCTGCTGGTCGTGTCCAATCATATTTCCTGGACCGATATCTGCGTGCTCGGCTCAAAGGTGAACGTCACCTTCATAGCCAAGGCGGAGCTGTCGAAATGGCCGATGGTTGGCGGGTTGTCGCGGCTGCAGCGCACTGTGTTCATCGAGCGTGAGCGCAAGCGCAAGTCGGGAGAGCAGGCCAGCGAGATCGCACAGCGCCTGGGGAAGGGCGATGCGATGGTGCTGTTTGCCGAAGGCACCACCAGCGACGGCACGGTGATCCTGCCGTTCAAGAGCACCTTGTTCGGCGCGGCGACCATGGCACTCGCCGAAGGCACGGCGGAGCGGGTGTTCATCCAGCCCGTCTCGATTGCCTATACGCGACTGCAAGGCATCGCCATGGGGCGCAGGCAGCGCGCTGTCGCCTCATGGGTCGGCGATACCGATCTTGCGACGCACGCCTTCGAACTGCTCGCGCAGGGCGGGATAGATGTCGAGCTCACCTTCGGTGAGCCGATTGAATTCGCGGCCGGGTCGAACCGCAAGGAGGCGACGCGCGTCATCGAGGCCCGCGTCCGCGAAATGGCCGCCGCCTCCTTGCGCAATCCGATCTAGGCTTGCGTTGGCTCGGCTGTTTTGTTGCAGTCGCGCATCGTAGCTCCTATCTGCGCCGATGGACCATACTGAAAGTCGTTTCGATTTGACGGCCTATGCGTTATGAGGCGCAGCATGGAACTTAAAGAAGCTCACCACCAAGCGCCTGACGCTCTGCTGACGCCGGCCAAGAAGGTCTTCATCAAGACCTATGGCTGCCAGATGAACGTCTACGACTCCCAGCGGATGAACGATGCTCTGTCCGCCGACGGTTATACGTCGACGGATGTGATCGAAGATGCCGACCTCGTTCTGCTGAACACCTGCCACATCCGCGAAAAGGCTGCCGAGAAGGTTTATTCCGAGCTCGGCCGTTTGCGCGATATGAAGGCCGAACGTGCGGGCGCAGGCCGCGAGATGGTGATCGGCGTGACCGGTTGTGTGGCGCAGGCGGAAGGCGGAGAAATCCTGCGACGCTCGCCCGCCGTGGACCTTGTGGTCGGCCCGCAGACCTATCACCGCCTGCCCGATGTGGTACGGCGGGTGCGCGGCGGCCAGAAGGTCGTCGAGACCGAATATGCGCTGGAAGACAAGTTCGACCACCTGCCGCAGCCGCGCCGGCAGGACGTTATCAAGCGCGGGGTGACCGCGTTCCTCACCGTGCAGGAGGGCTGCGACAAGTTCTGCACCTTCTGCGTCGTGCCCTATACGCGCGGATCGGAGGTCTCTCGTTCGGTTGCTCAGATCGTCGACGAGGCGGAGCGGCTGGCGGATGCCGGCGTGCGTGAGGTCACGTTGCTCGGCCAGAACGTCAATGCCTGGCATGGCGAAGGACCGGACGGCAGCGAATGGGGCTTGGGCCGGCTGCTCTACAGGCTGGCGGAGATCCCCGGCCTGTCGCGGCTGCGCTACACCACCAGCCACCCCCGCGACATGGATGACGAGCTGATCGCTGCCCATCGCGACCTGCGGACGCTCATGCCTTACCTGCATCTGCCGGTGCAGGCGGGCTCGAACCGAATCCTCAAGGCGATGAACCGCAAGCATACGGCTGTGGATTATCTCAGGCTGATCGAGCGCGTGCGCGCCGCGCGAGACGACATCGCGCTGTCGGGCGATTTCATCGTCGGGTTCCCCGGCGAGACGGATGCCGATTTCGAGGACACGATGACGCTGGTGCGCGAGGTGCGGTATGCGTCCGCCTTCTCGTTCAAATATTCGCCGCGACCCGGCACGCCCGGAGCCGATATGAAGAACCATGTCGAGGAAGCGGTGAAGAACGAACGCCTGCAGAGGCTGCAGGCATTGCTGACCGAGCAGCAGCAGGAGTTCGTCGACAGCCTGATCGGAAAGACCATCGAGACGCTAGTGGAAAAGCCCGGCCGCGAGGCCGGACAGGTCATGGGACGGTCACCTTGGCTGCAGACAGTTATTCTTGATGTAAACGCCGCCCGAATCGGCGACATTGTGGATGTGAAAGTCACCAAGACGGGCTACAACAGCCTGTACGCCGAACGGATTTGAACCCGACGGCAGATGAGGAGAGACGTTTGAGCGCTGCCGAATTGAAGAATCTGCCCTCCGGGGCGTCTGACATCGCGCACATCGTACTGACCTTCGACAACAACAAGCTAGCCAGCGCGCTTTACGGCCAGTTCGATGAGAATCTGGCGCGTCTGGAACAAAAGCTCGGCGTCGATATCCGCTCCCGCGGCAACCAGTTGAACATCAAGGGCAACGCGACCGCCACCAATCAGGCGCGGCGTGCGCTGGATCACCTCTACGGTATCCTGCAGAAAGGCGCCGATATCGCCCAATCCGATGTCGACGGTGCGGTGCGCATGGCGCTGGCGCCCGACGACCAGCTGACATTGCCGACGCTGGAGCGCAAGGGCAAGGTGGCGGCCGCGCAGATTTCGACGCGCAAGAAGACAATCTATGCCCGCTCGCTCAACCAGGACGCCTATATGCGCGCGCTGGAACGGTCTGAGCTGGTGTTCGGCATCGGACCGGCCGGCACCGGCAAGACCTATCTGGCCGTGGCGCATGCCGCCATGCTTTTGGAGCGCGGCATGGTCGAGCGCATCATCCTGTCTCGTCCGGCTGTCGAGGCTGGCGAACGTCTCGGCTTCCTGCCCGGCGACATGAAGGAGAAGGTCGATCCCTATCTGCGGCCGCTCTACGATGCGCTCTATGACATGATGCCCGGCGACAAGGTCGAACGTGCCATTGCCGCCGGCGTGATCGAGATCGCGCCGCTGGCCTTCATGCGCGGCCGTACGCTGGCGCATGCTGCGGTGATCCTGGACGAGGCCCAGAACACGACGCCGATGCAGATGAAGATGTTCCTGACCCGCCTGGGCGAGAACTCGCGCATGATCATCACCGGCGACCCGACGCAGATCGATCTGCCGCCGAACACGCGTTCGGGCTTGGTGGAGGCGCTGCGCATTCTGGACGGTGTGACGGGTGCGGTGACGGTGCGCTTCAACGATGGCGACGTGGTGCGTCACCCGCTTGTGGCCGAGATCGTCAGGGCCTATGACCGCGACGGCAAGGTCGCGCGCGGCCTGGGCTCCGAAAGCTGAGGCATGGCTTCGGACGCTGAGCAGACGGCGCTCGCGGTGGCGGGCGTCGAAATCGATTTCATGGTCGAGGCGGGAAACTGGCCCGACGAAGCCGAGCTGCGTGGGCTTGTCGCGGCCGCGATAGGCGCGGGGCTCGCGGAGGCGGAAGCCGAAGGCGAGGGGTCGGAATTGAGCCTCGTCTTCACCGACGACGCGGCGATCCGCGACCTGAATGCGCAATGGCGGGAGAAGGACAAGCCGACCAACGTGCTGTCCTTTCCGGCTTTTCCGGTGGCGCCGGGCGATAAGCTGCCGCCGATGCTGGGCGACATCGTCCTGGCCTATGAGACGGTTTTTCGCGAAGCGGAGCTGGAAGAAAAGCCGCTCGGCAACCATATCACCCATCTCGTCGTTCATGGTTTGCTCCATCTGTTGGGCTATGACCATGAGACCGACGAAGAGGCCGACGAGATGGAGGAACTGGAGCGCCGTGCTCTTGCAAGGCTTGCCATTCCCGATCCTTATGCTTAACACGGAAGTTCAATTGACCGGACGACGATGAACGAGAACCCTGAGACGACCGCAATTCCCGAGACCGGGAGAGCGGCCAAAGCCTCCGAAGCAGCCGAAGACGGGCCGAGTACGAGTGCGGCATATGCCGCAACCAACACCCATCCGGCTGCCGAAGGCCCTTCCTTCCTGGAAAGAATCGGGCGGCTTTTCCGCCAGCGCAATGGCGGCAATATCCGCGAGGAGATCGCCGAAGCTCTGGCCGAGTCCGGGGCCGATACGGATTCCTTCTCGCCCGGCGAGCGTGCCATGCTCGGCAACATCCTTCGCCTGCGCGAAGTGACGGTCGAGGATGTCATGGTGCCGCGCGCCGACATTCAGGCCATCGAGATCACTACCAACCTGTCCGATCTTCTGGCGATGTTCCAGGATTCCGGCCATTCGCGCATGCCGGTCTATGCCGGCAGCCTGGATGATCCTCGCGGCATGGTGCATATCCGCGACGTGCTGGTGCACATTACCTCTGCCGCAAGGATCGGCGTAAAACCTGCCGGCGAAGGAGCGGGCGCGTTGCTCGACCTGTCGCGCGTCGATCTCAGTCAGTCCATCGAGACGCTGGGACTGATCCGCAATGTGCTGTTCGTGCCGTCTGCGATGCTCGCTTCCGAACTGATGACCCGCATGCAGGCGACCCGCACGCAGATGGCGCTGGTCATTGACGAGTATGGCGGCACCGATGGCGTGGTCTCACTCGAGGATATTGTCGAGGTGGTGGTCGGCGACATCGAAGACGAGCATGACGAGGATGTGCCGCTGATCACCCATGCGGGCGATGGCGTGTTCATCATCGACGGCAAGGCCGAGATCGAAGACGTCGCGCCGATGATCAGCGACGATTTCAAGCCGGGCGAGCATCTCGAATATGTCGACACGATCGGCGGCATGGTGCTCAACGCCTTTGGCCGCGTGCCTCTGCGCGGCGAGGTCATCCAAGCTGTGCCGGGCTTCGAATTCCATGTGCTCGACGCTGACCCGCGCAGGGTCAAGCGGGTTCGCATCGTCGATCTGAGCAAGGTCGAGGAACATCGCCGCGAGCCGAAGGTGGCGCACGGGTAGCCCCCTCGCAGCCTGTCCTGAAACGGAAACGGCGGCCCTTGGGACCGCCGTTTTTGCTTCCAAGTATCGTTGGTGTCAGACGATGCCGCCGCTGCCGCCTGCGACCGCGGGCCGCTCGGCTGCGACCTTGGCGCGATAGCCGGCGGCGCGATAGGCCGCGACGGGATCGATGGCGCCGCCGGCATTCAGCCGCGCCATGGCCAGGATCGGCTCGACGTCGGTGCGGTAGGCCGTCTTGAGCGTCTGGGTGGCCATCAGCGCGTCATTGTCTTCCTGGAAACCTTCGAGCCCCTTGCGGTCGACCAGCAGCGCCTGGGCATAGGCTCGCTGCACCTCGACCGCCGACAGCATCAGGCTCTCGATGGGGTCGGTGACGTTATGGCTCTGGTCGAGCATATGGGCGGGGTCGAAGCCTTCCGCGCCGTTCAGTTCTGCATCGACCAGTTCGTTGAAGACCAGGAACAGGCGGTAAGGGTCGACCGAACCGGCGTCGAGGTCGTCGTCGCCATATTTCGAATCGTTGAAGTGGAAGCCGCCGAGCTTCTTGAACTGAATCAGACGGGAGACGATCATCTCGATGTTGACGTTGGGTGCGTGGTGGCCGAGATCGACCAGGCAGAACGCCTTGGCGCCGAGTTCCTGGGCGATGATGTAGTTGGTGCCCCAGTCCTGCACGACGGTGGAGTAGAAGGCCGGCTCGTACATCTTGTGCTCGGTGAAGAGCTTCCAGTCGTCGGGCAGGGCCTTGTAGATCTCCCTGGCCGAGTCGAGATAGCGTTCGAAGGAGCGGGCGAAATTGACCTGGCCGGGAAAGTTGGAGCCATCGCCGATCCAGATGGTCAAGGCCTTGGAGCCGATGGCCTTGCCGATCTCGATGCATTCGATGTTGTGCTCGACCGCCTGGCTGCGGGCGCCGGCATCGGCATTGGTCAGCGAGCCGAATTTGTAGGACTGTTTCTGGCCGGCCGCGTCGGAGAAGGTGTTGGAGTTCATGGCGTCGAAGCCGAGGCCGAAGCGGCTCGCGGCCTGCTTGAGGCGGTTCGGCTCGGCCTTGTCCCACGGAATGTGCAGCGAGACGGTGTTCGTCGCACGGGTCAGCTGGCTGATGACGGCGCAATCCTCGATCTTGTCGAAGATGTCGCGCGGCTCGCCTTGTCCGGGGAAGCGGGCGAAGCGCGTGCCGCCGGTGCCGACGCCCCAGGAGGGGACGGCGACGTTGAACTTCGACACCTTGTCGAGGATCGCTGCTATGTCGATGCCGCGACGCGACAGGCGCTCGCCCAGCGCGTCGTAGTCGCGGCGCAGATTTTTTTCGCGCGCGGCGTTGTCCTTCGCGACGATGTCGGCGGCGATGATGGTTTCGGTCATGAAAGACACTTCCTCATATTTGTCGTGCGTCCTTCGAGGCTCGCTGCGCTCGCACCTCAGGATGAGGACCGCTTGCGATATCGCCTATCTGAAAGATCAGCTCCGTTTGATAATGCTGAATTCTGGTGGTTCACTTCGCTTGCCGGGACACCGTTACCAACAGTCCTCATCCTGAGGTGCGAGCGCAGCGAGCCTTGAAGGACGCACGATCAACTTACCTCGTAAAGCTCTGCGCGTTGCCGGCGTCGACGTTGAGGATGTTGCCGGTCGACTTGGCCGAGGCTTCCGAAGCAAAGAAGTAAATCGCCTCAGCAATGTCCTCGGGGAACACGGAGCGTTTCAGCATGGAGCGCTCGCGATACATTTCCTCCAAGCCATCCTTGTCGGTCTTGTAGGTCGATGCGCGCTGTTCGAGCCATTCCCCGGCCCATATCTTGGAGCCGCGCAGCACAGCATCCGGATTGACGACGTTGACGCGGATCTGTTCGCCCGCGCCTTCGAGCGCCAGGCAGCGGGCGAGGTGGATTTCTGCCGCCTTGGCGGTGCAGTAGGCAGCCGCGTTGGGGGAAGCCGCAAGGCCGTTCTTGGAGGCGACGAAGACGACATTGCCGCCGATCTTCTGGGCGCGGAACAGGCGGAATGCTTCGCGGGAGACGAGGAAGTAGCCTGTGGACAGGATGTCCATGTTCTTGTTCCAGAGCTCCAGCGAGGTCTCTTCGATCGGCGCAGAGGAGGCGAGGCCGGCGTTGGAGACGAGAATATCGATGCCGCCGAACTCGACCACAGCATGGGCGAATCCGGAGATGACCTGTTCTTCCCTGGTGACGTTGATGTTTACTGGGCGGACGAAATCCGCGCCGAAGACGCCGGAGAGCTCAGAGGTGGCATTGTCGAGCGCGGTCTGGTCGATGTCGGCCAGAACGACGCAGGCACCTTCGCGGAGAAGACGAGCGGCTGTCGCCTTGCCGATGCCGCCGGCACCGCCGGTGACAAGGGCGATCTTGCCAGCGAGGGACTTCGGCTTCGGCATGCGAGCCAGCTTGGCTTCTTCAAGCAGCCAGTATTCGATGTCGAAGGCTTCCTGTTCGGGCAGGCCGACATAGGTCGAGACCGTCGAGGCGCCGCGCATGACGTTGATGGCGTTGACGTAGAACTCGCCCGAAATGCGGGCGGTGGCCTTATCCTTGGCGAAGGTGAACATGCCGACGCCCGGCATCAGGTAGACGACGGCATTGGGGTCGCGCACGGCGGGCGAGTTGTCGTGCTTGCAGCGGTCGTAATAGGCCTGGTAGTCGACGCGGTAGGCGGCGATGTCGTCGCCGATCTTGGCGATGACGGCATCGACATCCGGATTTGCCGGATCGAAGTCGATGACCAGCGGGCGGATCTTGGTGCGCAGGAAGTGGTCGGGGCAAGACGTGCCAAGGGCGGCCAGCGGACGCAGATCGTTGGAATTGACGAATTCCAGCACGGCAGCCGAGTCGTCGAAATGGCCGAGCTTGTGGCTGTCTTCCGAGATCAGGCCGCGAATTTTCGGCATCAGCCTGGCGGCGATGGCGCGGCGCTCCTCGGCCGGCAGGGACGTGACGGCTTCGCCGCCGAAGATGGTCTTGCCGGCGGTCTGCCGCTCGAACCATTCGATGGCCTGGTTGATGATCGCAATCGTGGTTTCGTAGCATTCCTTGGGCGTGTCGCCCCAGGTGAACAGGCCGTGCGACTCGAGGATCAGGCCCTTGGAATTGGGGTTTTCCTCGCAATATTTGCCCAGCCACAGGCCCAGCTCGAAGCCCGGCTTCTTCCATGGCAGCCAGCCAATGCTGTCGCCGAAAATCTGCTGGGTCAGTTCCCTGGAATTTTTCGACGCTGCGATGGCGATGATAGCATCGGGGTGCATGTGGTCGACATAGGCGTGGTTCACATAGGCATGCAGCGGCGTGTCGATGGAGGCGGCGCGCGGGTTCAGGTTGAACGTGGCGTGCGGCAGGTAGCCGACCATCTCGTCTTCGAACTCGACGCCGCGATACAGACCCTTGAGAGCGCGCAGCTTGTCCATATAGAGCGTCGAAAATCCGTCGAGCTTGATCGAGGCGCTGTCGCCGCCAGAGCCCTTGACCCAGAGGACTTCGACGTCCTGACCGGTCAGCGGGTCCTTCTGCATGATCTTGGAGGAGGTGTTGCCGCCGCCGTAATTGGTGACGCGCTTGTCCGAGCCGAGCAGGTTTGAGCGATAGACGAGGCGTTCCGGCTCGCTCATCGCGGCGGCCTTGGCGTCGTCCCAAAGGTTTGCGAGGCGCGAATTGGGGCGCGATTCAGACATGTCGTTCCTCCCGTCAGTGCACGGATTTGCTGGTGCTAGAGTTGCGCGCAAATTCACATGCAGCGCGGCCTGCTGTCAATCACAAACAATCAATTTCAATCATATTGCACTGCACAATGAAAAATATTGATCGGAAATGATTGACACTGCGCGGTTTGAATGAGCTAATGACGTCATAGGGGAGGAGCAATGCACGAAAAAGAGCGCCACCGGATCATCCTTTCAGCCGTCCAGGAAAAACCTGTTGTGACGGTTCAGGAGCTGGTCGACTTTACGGACTCGTCGGAAGCGACGATCCGGCGTGACATTGCCGCGCTCCATGTCCAGAAGCGTCTGCGCAGGGTACGCGGCGGGGCGGAGGCGATCACGCCGCCGCAATTTGTCGGCCTTGCCGGCCGGCCCTTCAGCGTCAACGAGACGATCAACACGTCGAAGAAGCGCGCCATTGCCCGCGAGGCGGTCGAGTTGTGCAAAGACGGCGAGCCGATCATCATCAATGGCGGCACGACGACGTTCCAGATGGTGCATTTCCTGGCGTCGCGCCGGATGCCGATCTTCACCAACTCGTTTCCCATTGCGGAGCATCTGCTCAAGCATTCCAAGAACACCGTGATGCTGTCGGGCGGCACGATCTATCGCGAGCAGAACATCATCCTGTCGCCCTTCGACAATGACGTGACGCGCAATTTCTATGCGCGTCGCATGTTCATGGGTGCGCAGGGGCTGGCGCCGCTGGGATTGATGGAGGCCGATCCGCTGTTGATCCAGGCCGAGCAGAAGCTGATCGACCAGGCTGACGAGCTCGTGGTGCTGGTGGACTCGTCGAAATTCCGGCAGCGGTCGAGCCTCATCCTGTGCGGGCTGGCGCGGATTTCGACCGTCATCACCGACGAAGACATCGAAGATAGGGATGCCGCCATGCTCGAGGCGGCGGGAGTTTCGCTGATCGTTGCGAAGGGCACGGCCCAGAGCGCGAACCAGTCGAGGGAAGAATCTTCGCTGCAGGCGTGAGCGCCGCAGGGACGATGAAAGACTTAATCGCTCAAGGGAGGTTTTCATGGGCATTCTCAAGAAACTGATGGTAGCGGCAGCCCTTTCGGCAGCCGTATTCTCGACCGCCGCGCAGGCCGCCGACGCCAAGATCGCTCTGGTCGTCAAGTCGCTCGGCAACGGCTTCTTCGACGCCGCGCACAAGGGCGCGCTGGAAGCGGCCAAGGAACTCGGCGGCGTAGAAGTGATCTACACCGGCCCGACCAAGGCGACCGCCGAAGCCCAGATCGAAGTCGTCAACTCGCTGATCGCCCAGAAGGTCGACGCGATTGCGATTTCGGCCAATGACGCCGACGCCCTGGTGCCGGTGCTGAAAAAGGCCATGGATCGCGGCATCACCGTGATTTCGTGGGATTCGGGCGTTGCGGCGGAAGGTCGTCAGCTCCACCTCAACCCGTCGGACACCAACCTGATCGGCGAGACCATCATCAAGCTGGCAGCCGATCATCTGCCGGATGGCGGTGAAGTGGCGATCCTGTCGGCGGCGTCCACCGCCACCAACCAGAACGCCTGGATCGACGCGGCCAAGAAGGCGCTGCCCGAGAAATTCAAGAATATCAACCTGGTCTCGGTGGTTTATGGCGACGACGACTCCGCCAAGAGCACCGACGAAGCCAAGGGCCTTCTCAAGTCCTACCCGAACCTGAAGGCGATCATCGCTCCGACCACCGTCGGCGTCGTGGCCGCCGCCCAGGTGGTGACGGACGAGAACCTGATCGGCAAGGTCAATGTGACCGGCCTGGCGCTGCCTTCGGAGTTCAAGAAGTTCATCGATAACGGCGCGTCGCAGGGCGTCGCCTTGTGGAACCCGATCGACCTCGGCTACTCCGCCGTCTACCTCGCCTACGACCTGGCGGTGAAGAAGGAAGAGGCCAAGCCGGGCGCGAAGCTCTCCATCGGCCGCGTCGGCGAGATCACGCTTGACGACACCAACGCCGCTCCGATGGCTGCGCCCTTCACCTTCGACAAGACCAACATCGAAGAGTTCTCCAAGATCTACTGATCCATCCTCCCAAGGATGACTGCCGGCGTGGCGGCGCTTTTGCCGCCACGCCTGTTTCCAGGTTCCAAAAAACATGAATGCCACCGCCGACATCATCAAACCGCAAACGGTTCTGCCCGACGCCCAGCCGCTGCTGACGCTGAAGGGCGTGACCAAGACTTTTCCCGGCGTGCGCGCGCTGCACAATGTCAGCCTGTCGCTCTATCCGGGCCAGGTGACGGCGTTGATCGGCGAAAATGGTGCGGGCAAATCGACGCTGGTCAAGACGATGACCGGCATCTACCAGCCGGATGGCGGGGAGATCGCCGTTGACGGCAAGGTGGTCGCCCTCAACGGCGCGCATGACGCCTTCGCGCAAGGCATCACCGCGATCCACCAAGAGACCGTCCTGTTCGACGATCTTTCGGTGGCGGAGAACATTTTCCTCGGCCATGCCCCGCGCACCGGTCTCGGCCTGATCGACTGGCGCACCATGCGGGCAAAATCGCGCGCGGTGCTGAACGGCATGGGCGCGAGCCATATCGGTCCCGACGACCGCCTGAAGGACCTCGGCATCGCCAACAAGCATCTGGTGGCGGTGGCGCGTGCGCTGTCCATCGATGCGCGCATCGTCATCCTCGACGAGCCGACGGCAGCCCTTTCGGCCAAGGAAATCGAAGACCTGATGGTGCTGATCGAGCACCTGCGGGCAGAGGGAAAGGCGATCCTCTTCATCAGCCACAAGTTCGACGAGATCTATCGCATCGCCGACCGCTACACCGTCTTCCGCGATGGCGAGATGGTGGGCGAGGGGCTTCTGGCCGGCACGCCGCAGAACGACATCGTGCGTATGATGGTGGGACGCGCGGTCGACCAGATATTCCCGGTGCGCGACAGCCAGCCCGGCGGCCTGGTGCTCAGCGTCAAGGGGCTTTCGCACCCGACCGAGTTCGACGATATCAGCTTCGATCTGCGCAAGGGCGAGATCCTCGGCTTCTACGGCCTCGTCGGCGCGGGCCGCAGCGAGGTCATGCAGGCGATTTTCGGCACGACGCAGACGAGCGCCGGCACGATGACGCTGGACGGCAAGGCGGTGGCGCCGAAATCGGCCGCCGAGGCCATCGAATCCGGGGTCGTCTATGTGCCGGAAGAGCGCGGCAAGCAGGGCGTGATCATCGGCATGCCGATCTTCAAGAATGTCTCGCTGCCCTCGCTCAAGAAGACGTCGAAGAACGGCGTGCTGCAACTGGCCGAGGAGTTTTCGCTGGCACGCCAGTACACCCAGCGGCTCGACCTGCGGGCGGCCTCGCTGAGCCAGGATGTCGGCACGCTGTCGGGCGGCAACCAGCAGAAGGTGGTGATTGCCAAATGGCTGGCGACCAGCCCGAAGGTGATCATCCTCGACGAGCCGGCCAAGGGTATCGACATCGGCTCCAAGGCCGCCGTTCACGGCTTCATGGCCGAACTGGTGGCGCAGGGGCTGTCGGTGATCATGGTATCGTCCGAACTGCCGGAAATCATGGGCATGTCCGACCGCGTCGTCGTCATGCGCGAAGGGCGGGTTGCAGCCATGCTCGACAACAAGGACTTGAGCGCCGAGACGCTCGTCCGAACCGCGGCGGGGATTGCAGCATGAATGCGCTTTTGAAAAATCGCGAAATCTGGCTGGTCGGCGCTATCGCCGTGCTGATCGCGCTGATAGCCACCCGGTTTCCGGGTTTTGCTACGCCGCGTAACCTTGCCAATGTGTTTAATGACACCTCGATCCTGATGATCCTGGCGCTCGGGCAGATGGTGGTGATCCTGACGCGCTCGATCGACCTGTCCATGGCCTCGAACCTTGCCTTCACCGGCATGGTGGTGGCGATGATCAACGCCGCCTATCCCGGCTTCCCGATCCCGCTCCTGATCGTGGTGGCGATTGGCGTCGGCCTAATCCTGGGGGCGATCAACGGGTTTCTGGTGTGGAAGATCGGCATTCCGCCCATCGTCGTCACGTTGGGCACGCTGACCATCTATCGCGGCGCGACCTTCGTCATCTCCGGCGGCGCCTGGGTCAATGCCGACAAGATGAGCCCGGACTTCATCGGCCTGCAGCGCATGCAACTGCTCGGGCTGCCGGTGCTGAGCTGGTTTGCGATTGCCACCATATTGCTGTTCTTCGTCATGATGACGCGCACCTCGCTTGGCCGTTCGCTCTATGCCATCGGCGTCAACCCGACCGCCTCCGTCTATGCCGGCATCGATGTCGGCCGCACCAAGTTCTTCGCCTTCTGCATCTCCGGCGCAATCGCCGGCTTGGCGGGCTATCTGTGGATTTCGCGCTACGTCATCGCCTCGGTGGAGGTCGCCAACGGCTATGAGCTCAACATCATCGCGGCCTGCGTCATCGGCGGCATTTCCATCGCGGGCGGCATCGGCTCAGTCGGCGGGGCAGTACTTGGCGCTCTGTTCCTCGGCATCATCAGTTCGGCGCTGCCGGTCGTCAACATCTCGCCTTTCTGGCAGATGGCGATTTCGGGCACGGCCATTCTTCTGGCCGTGGTGCTGAACGCGCGCGGCGAGCGCAAGCAGGGCCGCATCATCCTCAAGAAGGCGGAGGCCGCGGCAGCATGAGTGCTATCGGAACGACACGTCAGATCCCCGACCGGCTCGACAACCCGCTGCGTTCCCTGGTGTTTTCCTGGGAGGCGCTGCTGGTCGCGGTGGCGGTGGCGATCTTCATCGTTAACAGCCTGGCGTCGCCCTATTTCCTCGATGTCTGGTCGCTTTCCGATCTCACCTTCAACTTCACCGAGAAGGGGTTGATAGCGCTCGCCATGGCGCTGCTGATCATCTCGGGCGAGATCGACCTGTCGGTGGCGGCGATCATCGCGCTTGCTTCGACGCTGATGGGCATGGCGGCGGTTGCCGGCGTTGGAACGCCGGGGCTGGTGCTGATCGGCGTGAGCGTCGGCATTGCCTGCGGCGCATTCAACGGCTTTTTGGTGACAGGGCTGGGCCTGCCGTCGATCGTGGTGACGATCGGCACGATGAGCCTGTTTCGCGGCGTAGCCTTCATCATTCTCGGCGACCAGGCCTATAACAGCTATCCCGCCTCCTTCGCCTTTTTCGGGCAGGGTTATGTCTGGTGGGTAATCTCGTTCGAACTCGTGCTGTTTCTGGTCGCTGCCGTGATCTACGGTTTCGTGCTGCACAAGACGAGCTTCGGCCGCCGGGTCTTTTCCATCGGCAACAACCCGATTGCCTCGCATTTCACCGGCGTGCGGGTGGCACGGACCAAGTTCATCCTGTTCTGCCTGACCGGCCTGATGGCCGGCATCGCCTCGGTGCTGATCACCTCGCGGCTGGGTTCGACGCGGCCTTCCATCGCGCAAGGCTACGAACTGGAAGTCATCACCATGGTGGTGCTCGGCGGCGTCAGCATCCTGGGCGGCGCGGGCAGCATCCTGGGCGTCGTGCTGGCGGCGCTGATCATGGGCATGGTCACTTTCGGGCTCGGCCTGCTCAACGTGCCGGGCATCGTCATGTCGATCTTCATCGGCCTGCTGCTCATCCTCGTCATCGCGCTGCCGATCCTGTGGAAGCGCGTCAGCCGGAGGCGGGTCGCGTGAACGCCGAGAAATATGCCTTCAAGATGACGCTCAACCCCGGCATGAAGGCCGAGTACAAGAAGCGCCATGACGAGATTTTCCCCGAACTTGTCACGCTTCTGAAGGAGGCCGGGGTGTGGGACTACTCGATCCATCTGGACGAGGAGACCAACATCCTGTTCGGCGTGCTGTGGCGGCGCAAGGACCATGGCATGGACGCGCTGCCGGAGCATCCGGTGATGCGGCGCTGGTGGGCTCATATGGCCGACCTGATGGCCACCAAGCCGGACAACGAGCCCGTGGCGACGCCGCTGCAGACCTTGTTCCACATGGCCTGAACGGCACGGATTTCCCCATGACAGTCAGGCACGTTGCCGTCGTCGACATCGGCAAAACCAACGCCAAGCTGGCGCTGGTCGACATGGACACGCTGTCGGAAGTGGCGGTGCGGCGCATGCCGAACGCGGTTCTGGCGGATGGGCTCTATCCGCATTTCGACTGCGACAGGCTGTGGAACTTCATCAAGCAGAGCCTGGCCGAGCTCAATGCGCAGACGCCGGTGCAGGCTATTTCAGTGACCACCCATGGCGCGACGGCCGCGCTGCTGAAGGCTGACGGTTCGCTGGCGATGCCGGTGCTGGACTATGAGCACACCGGGCCGGACGAGCTGACGGCGGAATATGACGCAGTGCGCCCGCCCTTTGCGGAGACCGGCACGCCGCGGCTTCCGATGGGGCTCAATCTCGCAGCACAACTGTTCTGGCAGGCCAAACGTTTCCCTGAAGCCTTCGCCGATGTCGCGACCATCGTCACCTACGCGCAATACTGGACGTACAGGCTGACGGGCATTGCAACCACGGAGGTTACCTCGCTGGGCTGCCATACCGATCTCTGGCAGCCTGGGAAGGGCAGGTGGTCCAGCTTGGTGGAACGCGTGGGCTGGGAGCCGCTGATGGCTCCTGTCCGCAAGGCAGGCGACCGGCTGGGCGCTGTCTTGCCGGATCTGGCGGCGGCACTCGGCCTTGCGCCTGATGTGCCGGTCTTTTGCGGCATTCACGATTCCAACGCATCGCTCTATCCGCATCTGCTGCAGCAGACGGCGCCGTTTTCGGTGGTGTCGACGGGCACCTGGGTGATCACGCTGACGGTGGGCGGAACCGTGGACAAGCTCGATCCGGACCGCGATTGCCTGATCAACGTCAATGCGCTGGGCGACCCGGTGGCGTCGTCGCGCTTCATGGGTGGACGTGAGTTTTCGAGCCTTGTCGACGGCATCGACCGGTGTGAGCCGGCCGATATCGATGCGGTGCTGTCCAGCGGGACCATGCTGCTGCCGTCGCTGCATCCGGGTTCCGGGCCGTTTCCGCACCGGCATGGCGGCTGGGTGGGCGACGAACACTCGCTGTCGGGCGCCGAGCGCTTCGCAGCCGTGTCGCTTTATCTCGCGATGATGACGGCGACCTGCCTCGAGCTTACGGGTGCGGTCGGCCCGGCGATCGTCGAGGGGCCCTTTGCGAAGAACGACGTCTACAAGCGGATGCTTGCCGCAGCCACGGGCCGGCCGGTGCTGACCAGCGGCGGCAGCGCGACCGGCACCAGCATCGGCGCGGCCCTGCTGGCCGCGGCTGATCGGGTGCCTTCGGTGGAGTTCGAGGGAGTTGAACGCAGCGCGAATGAGGGCGAACTGCTGGGATATTTTGAGGGTTGGAAGAAGCGAATAGCGAGAGAGCGAATAGGGAATAGCCAATAGCGAATAGGTTTTTTGACTTGCAGCGGCGGGAGGGCGAGTAAGATTCCCTATTCCCTATTCCCTATTCCCTATTCCCTATTCCCTATTCCCTATTCCCTATTCCCTATTCCCTCGCTATCCACTCATCCAGCCGCGCCTTGCGGATATCGCGCAGCAGCGTCACGAAGCCTTCGACCTGATGACGCGCGGTCAGCTTGCCTTTTTCGGCGGTGGCGACCGACGCATTGCCGACAACGCCTTCAGGGTTGAGGTCGGCTGATAGCCAGGCAAAGGCGTGCGGGCCGGTGGGGCGGAGCAGCTCGAAGGTCTGTTCGGCGCTGGTATAACTGGAGGCGAAGTTTTCCGCCTTAGCCATATCCACAAGGTCAGGCCTGAAATGCAGCATCAGCGAGGTTTCGACGTCGCCGCCATGAATGCCCTGCTTCACTTCGAGCTCGGGGTAGAGTCCGTCGGGGCGGCCGAACCGCTCCCAGCTCGTCTTGACCGCGAGCATGCGGAACCGTGCGCGCAGTTCGCGGGTGACGATGCCCATCACCTCTTCATTGCCGCCATGCGAATTGACGATGACGAGCTTGCGGATGCCGGTACGGGCGATCGATGTGCCGATCTCGGCCCAGGCGTCGATCAGCGTGGGAGCCGAAAGCGTAAGGGTTCCAGGCACTTCGATATGTTCGTTCGACTTGCCGATGGTCTGGATCGGCAGGAAACGGACATCGAGATCGTCGGGCAGCAGGGGAAACACCTCAGCCAGCATGCCTTCCATGATGGCGGAGTCGGTCGAGACCGGAAGATGCGGGCCGTGCTGCTCAATGGCGGCGACCGGCAGGACGGCGATGGTCGTTTCCGGGTCGATACCTGAGAAGGCAGCCGCCGGAAAATCGCCCCACCAGATGCGTCGTTTCGCAGTCGTCACGTTTCCATCCTGAGTTCGACCGTCAATCGGCAGACGCCTACTATAGAGGCTTTGCAGCTAAGGCCAAAGGTGCCGGTTTCAGACGAAACGGTCGCCGATCAGGCGGCTCCAATGTTCGCCCGCCAGGCCGTTGAAGAAGCCTTTGCCCTGTTGGAACGCGGCGACGATTGCCGGGTCCTTGGCGCGAATGACCGAGGAGGCGAGATGGGTGAACGAGATGCGCCGCCCCAGCATGGCGTCCATCAGCGCAGGCTGGGTGCGTCCGCGCAGCGCCGAGGCGCCGGCCGCTGCCGCATGGTCGATCAGTGCGTCGATGACGCTGCCTTCCTGTCCCGGCATGGCGAGTATCTGCAGCACCCTGGCGATGCCGCCGGGCTTGAGATGATAGACGAAGGCGCCGACCGGCGTGCCGGTGCGGGCGGACACCATGGCGAGCGTCATCGGGCCGTAGTCGCTCTTGCGGGCGGCGTCCGAAAGAATGTGTTCGATCTGGCCCGGCGCCCAGTCCGGCCTGACCGCGAAATGCGCGGTAAATTTTTCCAGGAGCGGAATGAATGCCTGTGTGTCGATCTCCGTAACCGAGAAGCCGCCGCGCGGGATGCGGGCAGAGGGAACGCCCGACCAGCGCAACTCGTCGGCGCCCATGCGGCCGAGCAGCATGCGGTCGGCGCGCTCGACGACGGGCGAAAACATGCGCAAGGGGCGGATACGTTCTGAGCCGACCTGAAGCGCGAACGCGCCGGGCCGGATGATGCGCAGCCAGTCGAGGCTGTAATTGGTCATCACCACGCCGCGCAGGCGGGTGAACATCGCCACCGAGGTTTCGCTGGCGGTCTCGCTGAACGAGATGTCCTGCGGCCCAGACACGAAAGCCTTCAAGAGGCGGGCGCCGGCGAGCGGGTCGGTCTCGTGGCCGTCGACCATCAGCGAGCCGCAGACTCCGGCCCTCAGCTTCGCGCCGTTGAACGTCATCGGCAGAGCGTTGCCGCCGACAAAACCTGAGATGACGCCATCATCGCCGACATAGACCAGCGATGGGATTTCGGGATCGTTGCCCGGCGCGTCGATGTAGAGATTTTTCAAATAGGCGGCAAGCGATGCCGGGGGCGGTGTGTTGCGGTCGCGGAAGACACGATGAAACAGGCCGGCTACTGCTTCGATATCGTCAGGCTTTAGCGGCCTTGTCTCACTCATAGGAGCTTCCGGACCTTGGCGACGCGTGGCCGCCCCTCGTCGTCATTGATGAATTCAACCGGCTCGTAAGCCTTCGCACGGGTGATCAGCGAAGCTGCCTGCCGTTCCTGCCCGACGCCGAACTCGAAGGCAAGCCAGCCGCCCGGTTTCAGGAACGCAACAGCGTCCCGCACAAGCCGCTGGTGAATGGAAATGCCGTAGGGTCCGCCGTCGAAAGCCTCGCGCGGTTCGCTTTCCAGCAAATGCGCGCTTTCCGTCTCGAGCCGACCGGTGGAGATGTAGGGGGGGTTGCAGACGATCAGATCGACCTGACCTTCCAGCCCCTTACCGTCCAGCGCGTTGAAAAGGTCGCCTTGCATGATGGTCACCCGGTCGCCGAGACCGAGGCGCTCGACATTACGGCGGGCGGTGGCGACGGTGGAATCCGTCAGGTCGGCGCCCCAGACGGTGGCGCTCGCCTTGTTGCTTGCAACCGCAAGCGCGAGGTTGCCGGAGCCGCAGCACATGTCTATGACCGTGGATGGCTGGCCGTCTGGCAATAACCCGATGGCAGTCCTGCCGAGAATTTCGGTTTCCTCTCGCGGCACGAGGACATCAGAGCCCAGTGCCAGCTCCAGACCCATGAATCGGTGCAATCCGGTCGATGGTTCGTCGTGGGTTTCCTTGGCCATTCTCGAATGATCCCCTAACAAGGTAGAGCTTCCATTAACGGGTCGAGGTAAACGGATATTGAAATGCGCGCAGAGTTTATAGTGTTAACTGCTGGAACACCTCCAGCCTGTATCACCGGTTACCACCAACAATGACTCCGTCTTAGAGACGTACCGTAAAGATGACAGAAAAGCATGCAGCCGGTCGACTAAGGCGATTGCTGCCGATGGCCATGTCTTATATGGCATCCGGCGGCAGCCTTATCGTCGCATCCGCCGCGCAGCTCATCACTTTTGCCATTCTAGCGCGGTTTCTCGGCGTCGAGGAATTTGGCCTATACGTTGCCGTGACCGCCGTGACCGCCATCGCCATCCATCTTTGCGGGCTGGGCGCTACGGAATGCCTCGTCCGACGCGTTGCGCGCGACAAGACGATGTATCCCATCATGCTGGGCCACAACATCATCCTGACCGTGGTGAGTTCGGTCGTGCTCGTGGTGATCGGGCTGATCGTGCTGCCCTATTTCTATCCGCTGTCTTCGGATATGACGATCAATGTCGGCGCGACGTTGCTTCTGCTTCTGACGAATATCCCGTTGGTTCGCGGCATCCTGCTGACGGAGCAGATATTTCTCGGCCACAGCGATTTCCGCTCGGCGAACAAAATTGTGCTGAGCTTCGGCCTGGCGCGTACCGCCGCCGCAGCACTGGCTTGCCTGGTTTTCGGCGTGAATACCATCGCCGAATGGGTCGTCTGGCAGTTTCTCTGCCATGTCATCGTGGCGGCGGGCTGTGTCTATTCCTTGCGAAATCTCGGTCGCCCGAAATACGGGATCGTGAGCGAAGAGATCAAGCAAGGGCTCTATTTCAGCATTCCCTTCATCATCCGCGCCGTGCGCCAGAATGCCGATCTCCTGATCCTGGCACTCGTCACGGCGCCCGAGATCGTCGGCAGCTACAGCGTAGCCCGACGTATTCTGGAGAGCAGCTATCTGTCGGTCGAGGCGATGAACCGGCTGATCTATCCGGGGTCGGCGCGTGCCTCGATGAACGGTCTTCACGGTGCGATGGGCCTGGTCAGGAGAGTTGCGCTGGCAGCAGTGGGCATCAGTGCCGCGACGGCGGTTACCGTGTTCATCTGCGCCCCGCTGCTGCCGCTGCTGTTCGGCCAGCAATACGTATCGATGGTCGATTTCGTGCGGATTCTCTGCTGGGTCGTGGTGCCGATGGCGATGTGGGCGATTGCCGTCGAAGCGTTGGGCGCCGCGGGCCATCATGCGGTGCGGGCAACGGTGATGGGCGGCGGGAGCCTCGTGGGTGCTGCCTTGACCGCTTGGGCGACATGGTACGCGCCGCCGACTGGCACCTTCATTTCTTTCTACCTGATCGAATTCATGATGGTGGGCATCAGCTGGGCCGTCTTGCTGAAGCTGGCCAGGACGAGCCGTGCTCAAGCGCCGGAGCCTATGGTCGAAGTGCCGGTTGAGCAGGGCAAGGGAGCCTGATGGTCGCACGAGTGGTTGGGTCTACGCCAGAGAGTGGGAAAGACGGCGACCCCGGCGGCCCGCGTGACAAGCGTGCGGCTCCCGCCAGTCGTATCCGCACGATGGAGAAAAGCGATATCGGCGCGGTCGGACGCCTGTTCAACATCGCCTTTCGCGGGAATGACGGACCGGCCTCCATCAGTTTCACGCATTATTTCGAAACCCTGTTCTTCGGAAGTCCGAGCTATTCGCCGGAGCAGGGCAGTCTCGTGCATGAAAGCGCCGGCGGGATCGACAGCGCGCTGTTATCCGTCCCGATGCGGTTCCTGATCGGTGACCGGCCAATTACCGGGCGGCTCTTGTGTGCCTTCATGTCGAACGGTCGCAAAAACGGCGTGGCGGGGGCTGCGCGGCTGTCGCGCAACCTCGCCACCAGCAATGCGCCGTTTTTCTTCACCGACAATGCCTCGCCGGTCAGCGCCGATCACTGGACCGCGGGCGGCGGCGACGTGCTGCCCATTCACAGTCTGGAATGGCGTCGCGACTTTCGTCCGTTCAACGCGCTGGCCCTTAGGGCGGCGCGGCGCAGGCCCGTCTTCGGTCACGGGTTGATCCGGTCCGCGCTGTCGCCTTTCGACATTTTAGCGCGGCGGTCATTGCCTTCCTACCGTTCGGAACCGCCGCCTGGCATTCACGTCGTCCCGGCGGGGCTGGATCGATTTTACCTGCACGCCCGCCCGATGACCGCGCGCTTCGCGCTGCGCCCGGCCTGGGAAACCGATGAACTCGATTGGCTGATGCGCGTGGCGGCGATGAACACTGCGCGCGGTGTTTTGAAGCTGGTCGAAGTGCGCGACGGCAACGCGCAGGTTCTCGGTTGCATCCTTTATTTCGGCAAGCCGGGTGAAATCGCGCTGGTGCTGAACGTGCTGACGGTTGCTAAGCGCGAGCAGGACGTGGTCGCGGCGATGTTCGCTCATTTCGATGCCGAAGGCTACAGCGCCGCCCGGGGTATGGCGCAGCCCTTCTTCCTGAACGCCATTTTGCGACAGCGCCGTCTGACCTTGAAATATGGTGGCTTTTTTTGCGTGAAATCTCCGAATGCGGACATTCAGGATGCGATCCAGCGCAACGACATCTATTTGGGAGGCTTGGCCTCGGAAAGCTGGAGCCGGTTGCTGACTGAGTTCTAGGGTCAGGCCCTCGTCCAAAAGGCTTATGCCGAAACGACTTTTTGCCTTAAGGGAAGATTCATCCCAAAAGTGTAGCTGTTCATCAAATTGCCATTGATCAACTGCAGGTGGTCCCGGGGTTCAGGGCAGGAAAACGGTATGTACAAGCCATCGGATATCCGGGAACGGCAGGCGGGCGGCGCCAAAGCGGCAGCCCCTAGCGCCGGTGGCGGATCGTTGCTGGATCTGGCCGGCCATGACGAGCCGCAGGTCGCAAGCTATACTCAGCCTCGCGTCATCTCGCCGAAGGCGCAGCCGCCGGCGGAAGCCGAGCCCTCAGCACCGGAAGTGGCGGCGCCGGTCGTGACCGCCGAAAGCGCCTTCATGGAACGCATCGCGGCAATCGGTGTTTTCGACGTTCTTCAGTGGCTCAAGCGTGGCATCGCCTGGATCCTGTTGCTGACCATACTGTGTGTCGGCGGCGCCTATGCCTATGCCAAGTTCGCGCCGCCTCGCTATACCGTTTACACCGATCTGGTCATCGATCCCACCAGTCTCCAGGTGGTGCAGAACGACGTATTCGCTAGTAATCCGCAGCGCGACACGCAGCTTCTGGAGGTCGAGAGCAAGCTTCGGGTGCTGACCTCGCGCAATGTCATGGCGCGTGTCATCGAAAGGCTGAACCTGACACAGGACCAGGAATTCGTCGGCCCCGGTCCTTGGGCGCCGCTGCTGGCCTATTTCGGCGTAGAGCCGGAGCCGGTGACCGACAGCGAGCTTGCCGCCATGCGGGCGCTGAACGAGCGCATCACAGCCCGGCGCGAGGAACGATCCTTCGTCGTCTCGCTGGAAGTCTGGAGCGAAGATCCCGCAAAAGCGGTGCGCATTTCCGATGCCATCGTCGAAGCCTTCCAGCAGGAAGTGTTCCAGGCGTCGGCTGAAAGCGCGGCCCGCGTCGCCACCAGCTTGAACGATCGTCTTGACGAGCTGCGCTCCAATGTGCGCGATGCGGAGGATCGCGTTGAAACCTTCCGGCGCGAAAACGGCCTGCAAGGCACGAGCGGCGGCGATCTGTTGAGCACGCGCCTTGCGACCGAGCTCAACATCCAGGTGCTGGACGCGCAGCAGCGGCTGATCCAGGCCGAGACCCGCTACAACGAGGTTCGGGCCGCTGTGCAGCAGGGCGACGTGGTGAGCGCTGCGACGTTGCAGTCGCCCGCGCTGACCAGCATGCGTGCCGAATACAGCAGCTTGCAGCAGCAGGTTGCTTCGCTAGCGATGAACCTGGGCGCGCGCCATCCGCGGCTGGCTTCGATGCGGTCGCAACTGGGCATCGTCCAGCAGTCGATCACAGACGAGGCGCGGCGCATTCTCGGCACTGCCAAGGCCGACATGGACCAGGCGCGCTCGACGCTCGACGCGTTGCGGGCACGGGCGGAGACAGAGAAGTCGAACGTATTCTCCGACAACGAGGCGCAGGTGCAGCTCCGCGCGCTGGAGCGCGAAGCCCGCGCGAGTGCTGCCCTTTACGAGACCTATCTGACCCGTGCGCAGCAGGTGACGGAGCGCCAGCAGCTCGATACGTCCAACATTCAGGTCATTTCAAAAGCGGTTCCGCCGCAGGCGCGCAGCTGGCCGCCGCGCACCGTGATCCTGCTCGCCGCGGGAGCCTTTGCCGGCATTGCGCTCGGTATGGGACTGGCTCTGTTGTTCGGCTTCATGAGATACATGCGCGATCCGGAACCTGTTCCGGCGCGCTGACGGAACGCCGCCATGGAGAGCGCTACGGCAGGAGCAGGTTCCGGGCCAATCGTCGACAGAAAGACGATCGGAACAGTGCTGTTCATGGCGCTGTTTCTGTTTTCCTGGATTTCGCTGACGCCGTTCTACGATCTGACGGGTATGGCGGTGCTCGACCCCTCCGCAGGCAATTCCAACCGCCTGAACCAGATCGTCTTTATGCTGCTGTTCGGGTGTATGCTGGTCTATGGCGTCATGCATCCAATGCGGGGAATGATCCTGCGGCCTCGCATTTTGCTGGCAACGATCTTCCTCTGGTTCCTGTTCGTCTCGGTGCTGTCGGCGCATTCCAGCAACAGCATCAAGTCGGTGATCCTGGCTGTTATGATGATCGTCAACGCCAGCATATATCTCATGCTGCCGGCATCGGAAAAGCACTTCGCCAAGATGCTGGCCATCGGCAGCCTGGCGACGCTGGGGCTGTCTTACTACGGCATCTTCATGCTGCCGCAGTTCTCCATCCACCAGGCAGCCGAGTTGCGCGAGCCGATGAATGCAGGTCTATGGCGCGGACATTTTCCACACAAGAACAGCGCTGCGGCAGCCATGGTGCTGATGTCCTTCTTCGGCCTGTTCGTCATGGGCGCATGGTCCCGGATCATCGGCGCAGTGATCTTCGGCCTGGCGGCATTCTTCCTGATGCAGACCGGTGGCAAGACGTCCACGGCGATGCTGCCGCTGATCCTCGTGCTCACATGGGTGGTGGAGCGGTTTCCTTTGCTCAGGATTCCGGTTGTGGTGGGCGGCGTCGCCGCCTTCAATCTCTTCGCCGTCGGGTCGAGCGTCTATCGGCCTTTCGGCGAGTTCGTCACAAGCCTGGGTATCGACTCCACCTTCACCAACCGCGCAGACGTGTGGCGGTTCGCCTTCACGGCCATCGCCGAGCATCCTTTCACTGGCTATGGATTCAGGTCGTTCTGGCAAACGGACGAATTGCTCTACAGTGGCGGACAGATGGAAACCTGGGCGGTTGCCGCTGCCAACGCGCATAACTCGTTTGTCGACATTCTTCTGGCGACGGGAATCCCCGGGCTTCTGTTGACGATCTTCTGGATCATCTTCATGCCGCTTCGCGACATTTCCAGGATAGACGCCAAGCAGGCAAATCCGCATCTGACGCGATTTTTCCTCCGTGTCTGGCTTTACGGTCTGTTTCATGCGGGACTTGAGAGTTTATTTTACGAAGGTGGTAATATCTTGTGGTTTACCTTCGTGGTGGGGTTATACGGGTTTCGCTTCCAGTCGACGGCGACACTCGCCAGTCGGGAGGCGGCAAGCGGGGCGACGACGACATGAGTGGTTTTACGGACAGGCTCGACACCCTGGCGTCGCGCGTCATCAACAAATACAGCTGGAACACCGTGCGTAAGACGCGGGCGATCGAAACGGATGCGCCCATCGTCACCTTCACCTTCGACGATGTCCCCGACACCGCGTTGACCAACGGTGCCGCCATTCTGGAGCGTTATGGCGCGCGGGGAACGTTCTATCTTTCCGGCAGCCTGATGGGCACCAAGGAAACCTATCGCAACATCATCGATGCAGAGGGCGCCCGGGAACTCGCTGCGCGCGGACATGAGATCGGCTGCCACACCTATGCCCACCGGAAGGCATGGAAGCTGTCGCCCGGCGGCTTGAGGCGCGACATCGAGAAGAACGGCGCGCTGCTGGCGCGCGAGAAGATTGTGGACAGGGCCGAGAATTTTGCCTTTCCCTACAATGCAATGTCTCCCATGGCGCGCGCCATGCTGCGCCGTCGCTTCCGCAGCTGCCGCGCGGCCAATGAAGGCATCAACCGCAATTCGGTGGATCCCATAGCCTTACAGGCGGTGGAAATCCGTCAGCCGGAGGATCACGCCCGTTCGCTGACCCGCTGGATCGACGACGTCGCGCAGACGCCCGGCTGGCTGATCTTCTTCACGCATGATATTGCCGACTTTCCGACGCCCTATGGCTGCAAGCCCGAGACGCTGGAGCGGCTGGTGAGCCATGCGGTTGCCAAGGGTTGCCAGATCCTTTCCGTAGCTGCTGCGCTCGACCGGCTGGAAGGCAAGGCAAAGGCGGCATGACGGCAAAACCGCACCCCCGTCTTCTGGCCGTCAACAACTACTTCTACCGCCGTGGCGGCGCGGAAGCGGTGTTCTTCGATCATATGAAGCTGTTCGAGGAGATCGGTTGGGACGTGGTGCCGTTCGCCATGCAGCACGAGCACAATCTGCCGTCGCCATGGTCGGACTATTTCGTGTCTGAGATCGAATATGGTCGGGAAAGCGGCCTTCTCACCAAGGCCAAGCAGGCGACACAGGTGATCTATTCCTTCGAGGCGCAGCGCAATTTGCAGCGGCTGATGGAAAATGCGCGGCCCGACATCGCGCATGCGCACAATGTCTATCACCACATCTCGCCGTCGATCTTTTCGACCCTGCAGGCGGCGAAGGTGCCCGTCGTGATGACGGTGCATGACCTGAAGCTCGCCTGTCCGGCCTATAAGATGCTGCGCGATGGCCACATCTGCGAGGAGTGCAAGGGCGGCCGCATCTACAACGTCGCCCGATATCGCTGCATCAAGGAGTCGCTTTCGTTGAGTGCGGTGGTGTTCGCCGAAACCATGGTGCATCGCGGGCTCGGGCTCTATCGCCACAAGGTCGACCGTCTGGTCGTGCCGAGCCGCTTCTACATCGAGAAGCTGGCGGAATGGGGCTGGCCGCGCGAGAAGATGGCCTACATTCCGAACTTCATCGACGTCAGCCATTTGTCATCCGATTGGGACGATGGCGGCTACTTCCTGTTTGCCGGGCGTCTTGCGCCGGAAAAGGGCATCGCCACGCTGATCCATGCTGCCGCGAAAGCCGGCCAGAGGCTGGTGATTGCCGGGACGGGGCCGGAAGAGGCAATGCTGAAGGCTCTTGTTGCGGAGCTTGGCGCCGACGCGACCTTTGCCGGTTTCGTCTCCGGCGAGGCGTTGCACCGGCTGATCGGCCAGGCGAGCGCGCTGGTGCTGCCGTCGGAATGGTATGAGAACGCGCCGATCAGCGTGCTGGAAGCCTATGCCATGGGCACGCCGGTCATCGGTGCGGCGATCGGCGGCATTCCCGAAATGATCTTGGAGGGCAAAACAGGTTTCACCGCGCGCAGCGGCGATGCCAACGATCTCGCCTCAGCGCTGAGCCGGATGGCGTCGCTTGGCGCTGCGGGCAGAGCGCGGCTGGGTGCCAAGGGGCGTGAGATGGTCGCAGAAAACTTTTCCGCCGAG
This sequence comes from Tianweitania sp. UT-5YL-CI-8, assembly GCF_030010215.1. Taxonomy (GTDB): domain Bacteria; phylum Pseudomonadota; class Alphaproteobacteria; order Rhizobiales; family Rhizobiaceae; genus Oryzicola. The sequence continues at coordinate 122,323 of NZ_JASCRR010000005.1, read as the reverse complement.
GCCTATCGCAGCCGGACGCTCGAACTTTATCGCAGCCTTGGGGTGGAGCAGACATGAGCGCCACGACAAGAACGGCGAGGCCCAAGGTGATGATGCTCGGCCTGCGCGGCATTCCAGATGTGCAGGGCGGCGTCGAGCGCCATGTCGAGGCGCTGGCGCCGCTTCTCGTCGAGCACGGTTTCGATGTCGAGGTGCTCGGCCGCGCGCCCTATTTGCCGCACGAGGACGTTTCTGTCTGGCGCGGCGTGACGGTCAAGCCGCTCTGGGCGCCCAAGCGGAAGAATAGCGAGACGATCCTGCATACCGGGCTCGGCGTGCTCTATGCCGCCTGGAAGCGGCCCGACATCCTGCACATCCATGCCGTCGGTCCCGCGCTGCTGACACCGCTGACGCGGCTGTTCGGGCTCAAGGTCACGGTCACGCATCACGGCTACGACTACGACCGCGACAAGTGGTCGAACTTCGCAAAAGCGATCCTGCGGGCAGGCGAGAGCGGCGGCATGCGGTTTTCGCAACTGCGCATCGCGGTTTCGGCGGAGATAGCGCGCACCATGCAGCAGCGCTTCAAGGTGCCGGTACATTTCCTGCCCAATGGCGTGACCGTGCGGGACAAGCCGGTGCGCACCGACACGCTCGACCGTTTCGGGCTGGAGAAGCGGCGCTACATCATGCTCGCCGCGCGGCTGGTGCCGGAAAAGCGACAGCTCGACCTCATTGCGGGCTATGCTGCCATGACTGATAAGACCGGGTTCAAGCTCGCTATCGTCGGCGGTTCGGAACATCCCGACGCCTATGAAAAAGAAGTCATGGCGCGCGCGGCGGCAACGCCGGGCGTGGTTGCCACCGGCTTCCAGTCGGGCGAGGCGCTGGCGCAGTTGTTTGCCAATGCGGCGCTGTTCGTGCTGCCCTCCAGCCATGAAGGCATGCCGATTGCGCTGCTCGAGGCGCTGGGGAACGGCCTGCCGGTGCTTGCGAGCGATATTGTTGCCAACAAGGAACTGAAGCTGCCGGACGGAGACTATTTTCCGCTCGGCGACATCGAGGCGCTGGCGCAAGCGCTGCAACGCAAGCTGGCCGTGCCATTCTCGGAAGAGGATGCCGAACGCCAGATCGAACGGGTGAAGCGCGACTATGGCTGGTCCATCGTGGCCGACCGGACCGCAGCACTGTATCGCGCGCTGATGAGCGGCCGGCCGGCGGGGGTCCTGGCCGAGAGCGGTGACGGGCAGAAGGCATGAGGCGGGCGGCGATGGTCGCAGCCTGGCTGCTCCTGCTGGTCGTGTTGGCGGTCACCGTATCGCCGATTGCCGACCGCCCGCGCAGCGGAATGCCGGTTCATTTCGAGCGCGCCGGCGCATTTGCGCTGATCGGCTTCCTGTTCGCCTTTGCCTATCCGCATCGGCTTTTGCAGGTTTTCGTCATTCTGATCGCAGCTGCCGTGGGGTTCGAGGTGCTGCAGTGGCTGTCGCCTGAGCGTCATCCGCGCATGATGGATATGCTGGTCAAGGCTGCCGGCGGCATGGCAGGCGCGACGATAGGCTGGTTCTGCTGCAACCTCATGGAAAAGATGCGCAAGCCGGTATCGCGCAGCCAGGTAGAGAAAGAGGGAGGGCGCGATGTCGGTATCGATCATCATCAAGACGCTGAATGAGGAAAAGCGTATCGCCGCGACCATCGAGAGCGCGTTGGCGGGCCTGCCCAACGGCAAGGGCGAGGTGATCGTCGCCGACAGCGGCTCGTCCGACCGCACCATCGAGATCGCCTCCGGCTATCCCGTGATCGTCGCACAGATTCGCGCACCAGCGCAGGCAAGCTGCGGCATCGGCCCGCAACTGGGCTTTCAGTATTCCACCTTCGAGACTGTCTGCCTGCTGGATGGCGACATGATCCTCGATCCGACCTTTCTGTCCGAGGCGCTGGCCTATCTGGAGGCCAACCCGAAAGCCGGTGGGGTGACCGGTCATATCGAGGAGATGCTGGTCAGCAATTTGGAATTCACCCGCCGTGTCCAGCGCAACGCGCCGGAGCTGAGCGCCGGGCGCATCGACCGAATGAATGGCGGCGGGCTTTATCGCCGGGCTGCGATCCAGAGCGTCGGCTATCTGTCGGACCGTAATCTGCACGGCCACGAAGAATTCGAACTAGGCGTCCGGCTGCGCGCCGCCGGCTGGGAACTTTATCGGCTCGACCGTCGCTTCGTGCAGCATTTCGGCCATACGATGAACTCCTACAAGCTGCTCGTCCGACGCTGGAAGAGCAAATATCTGCGCGGCTCGGGCGAGGTGTTGCGCGCGTCTTTCGGCAAGCCCTATTTCAGCCAGGTGCTGAAGGATCTGCCGGAACTCAAGCTGTGGGTCCTGGTCTATGCTTGGATATTGCTCTCGCTGGGCCTTTTGATCTTCATGCCTGGCAAGCTGGCCGCAATTGGGCTGGTGGTGGCGATAGCGGCGGCGATCGTGGCGCTGATGAGCTGGCGCAAGCGCAGTTTCCAACTTGGCCTCTACACCGTGGTGGCTTGGCTGTTCCACGCGGCTGCCCTGCCGTTGGGCTTCTTCAAGAGCCGCCGCAAGCCGGATGACTGGATCGAGAGCGAAACGATGGGGCAGAAACAGTGAGGGCCGCGGCAGCCGCACTCCTTCTGTCGCTTCTGCCCGGTATGGCAGTTGCGCAGGAATGGCTGCCGGTGCGCGAGGTTTCGCTGGAGCTTGCGCCGGGAAGTCCACTCGATTTTTCGACGTTTCTACCCAATCCAACCATCGCTGAGACTGGCGGCATCGTGACGACGCCGGAAGGGCGGCTGTCCTTCCAGGCGACGCCCGACAAGCCGGAGCGCCTGTTGTGCGCGTCCCTGGCCTGGAGCCCGGCATCGGGCGGGTTTCCCGACCATGCGACGGCCGACCGCTACGCCAAACAGCTTGCCATGCATGGCTACAACATTGCACGCTTCCACTTCGCGGATGCCGCATTGATGGCAGATCGCGCCGGCGACTTCGATTTCAATCCCGAGGTGCTCGACCGCTTCCACTATTTCCTGGGTGCCTTGAAGCGGAACGGCATCTACTGGATCATGGATGGGCTGTCGTCCTGGCGCGGCGCTTATGGCGGCTATGAGGACCGCTGGGATCCGTCGAGCGATATCAAGCTGAAGTTGCATCTCGACCCGGCAACCTTCGAGCATTGGAAGGTGCTGCAGGAAAAAATCCTCGGCTCGGTCAATCCCTATACGAAAAAGCGCGTCATCGAAGACGAGGCGCTGGCACTGGTGGTGCTGGCAAACGAAAACGGCATCGAGTTCGACAGCATCGTGCGCGAACGCGGCGAGCCGCATTATGACGAGGCGCTGCGCGCGCCGTTCAACGCCTGGCTGAAAGGCAAATACAAGACGACGCAGGCGCTGGCGCAGGCGTGGCCGGATCTGAAAAGTGGCGAGCTTGTCGAGAACGGCTCGGTGCAGCTTCCGGCCAGCCGCTACAACGACAGCCCGCGCATCCGCGACCTGCAGGCCTTCTTCGTCAAGGTTGAAACGAAAACCGCCGAGGACATGAGCACCTTCCTGCGCGGTCTCGGCTATCGCGGTGAGATCAGCACCTACAACAACTGGCCCACCATCCAGACAGGGCTGAGCCGCCAGAACCTGCAGGCGGTGACCATGAACACCTATCAGGACTGGGTCGGCAGCTATATGCCGGGCGCAAAGCTCGACCAGTCCAGCTCCATCGCCGACGGCGCCAACTATGTGCGGACGATCGCGGCTGCGCGCTGGATCGGCCGGCCCTTCGTGGTCACCGAATACGATCATCTGTTCTGGAGCCGGTACCGCTACGAAGCGGGGCTGGTGATGCCGTCTTACGCCGCCCTGCAGGGTTGGGACGTGCTATGCCGTCACGGTCACGGTCCCATCGTGCTGGCCTATGGCGAGCCGTTTCCGCACAAGCGGCAGATGCTGCCCTATGCGATTGCGCTCGACCCGATCGCGCGCGCTTCCGAGACGATTGCGGCGCTGATCTACCGGCGCGGCGACGTGAAGACGGCGAGCATGCAGATACCGTTCGCAGTCAGCGGTCCCGAGGACCTGACCGAGGACGCCCAGGCGCGCGAACCGGAGAACCTGACCGAACTGGCGCTGGTGACCGGTATCGGCCTGCAGGCGCAAGCCAAGATGGACGGCAAGATTTTCGTCGGCCAGCCTCGACAGAGCAACAGCTTCGGCGCCGTCTTCAACGCGTTGCGCGAGACCGGCGTGGTGACGGCGCAAAACGGTACGGACGCGGATGCCGGGCGGTTCGAAAGTGCTACGGGTGAAATCCTGCTCGACGAGCGGGCAGGGCAGTTGCGGCTGTCCACGGCGCTGACAGAGGGCGCTGCCTTCTCCACGCTGCGCGACCCTATAGAACTCGGCGCTCTGACCATCGCCCAGGCAGACGGCAACGCCATGGTGGCCGTCTCCGTGCTGGACGATGCGGTGTCCATCGCCGATAGCAAAAAGCTGCTGCTGGTTTTTACTACCGACGCGCGCAACACCGGCATGCGATTCAGGGACAGCGACGAAAAAATCATCGAGAACTTCGGCACGTTGCCGGTGCTGATCCGCAAGGGATCGGTCGACATCGAGCTTAGGGGGGTAGAGGGGCCGTGGCGCATTTCGCCGGTCGGGCTCGATGGCAAGGTGCATAAGCCGGTAGCCGAAGGATCGGGCAACCTCGCCGCTGAGATCAGCAACGACACACCATCGGGACCAACGACGTTTTTCCTGATCGAGCGGTGACCGGTCGCGGGTTTCACGGTAATGCCAGTGTCGATGCTTCCGCTGAAATGACGGCAGAAACAGTTTAAGTCAAAATTCACCATTGTTGGAAAGGCCGGGATTTCCAGCGCATTTGGTCGGGCGGGTTTACTCCTTTTTTCCGGCAGGACAGTTATAAGCAATCCCGAAGACAACGGCTCGATGGGCTAAGACTCAATGTGTGGATTTGTCGGATATTGCGGCCACGACGTCACCCCGGAAGAAGCGGGGACGTTGCTGCGTCGCATGACGACGGCAATTGCCCATCGCGGTCCCGATGAGCACGGCTATCACGTCGGCAAGGGGTTCGGTTTCGGCCATGCGCGGCTGTCGATCGTTGGCCTTGCGGACGGGCAGCAGCCGATGTCGGATTCGACGGGCGAGCTGTGGATCGCCTTCAACGGCGAAATCTTCAACTATGTCGAGTTGCGCGACGAGATGAAGGCGCGGGGGCGCCAGTTCCGGACCGGCAGCGACACCGAGGTGATCCTGCATCTCTATGATGAAATGGGACCGGACTGCGTCACCCGCTTCAACGGCGATTTTTCCTTCGCCATCTGGGACAAACGGCGGCGGTCGATGTTCGTCGCCCGCGACCGCATGGGCGTTCGGCCGCTGTTCTACACCAAGGTCGCCGATACTTGGTATTTCGCGTCAGAGGTCAAGGCGCTGCTGGAAGTGCCTGGCGTTACAGCCGAGATCGACACGGTCGCGCTCGATCAGATTTTCACGCTCTGGGCGCCGATCGCGCCGCGCACCGCCTTCAAGGGCATCAGCGAACTCGAGCCCGGCTGGGCCATGCTGATTGACCGCGAGGGCCTGAAGACGCGGCCCTATTGGGAACTCGACTTTCCCGAGGCCGGCGCGCCGCCGCTCTACACCGACGAGAACGAAGCGGCCGAAGAACTGCGCGCGCTTCTGAGCGACGCCACCCGCATCCGCATGCGAGCGGACGTGCCGGTGGGGGCCTATCTGTCCGGCGGGCTCGATTCTTCGATTACATCAGCCCTTGCGGTGCCGATGGCAGCCGAGGGGCTGCACACCTTCTCGGTCACCTTCGGCAGCGCCGAGCATGACGAGAGCAGCTTCCAGCAGGAAATGGCAAAGGCGCTGGGCACCCGGCATCATGCGGTCGCCTGCGGCGACGGCGACATCGCAGCGGTGTTTCCCGATGTCATCCGCTTCACCGAGCGGCCGATCGTCCGCACAGCGCCAGCACCTTTGTTCAAGCTTTCTGGGCTCGTGCGCGAGCAAGGGCTGAAGGTCGTTCTGACGGGCGAGGGCGCCGACGAGGTGTTCGCGGGCTACGACATCTTCAAGGAAGCGCGCGTGCGCCGCTTCTGCGCGCGCCAGCCCGGTTCCACGATCAGGCCGCATCTGTTCCGCAAGCTCTACCCCTATATACCTGGGCTTGCGCAGCAATCGGCGGAATATCTCGCGGCTTTCTTCGGTGCGAACAACGACCCGCTGGACGACCCGCTTTATTCGCATCGGCCGCGCTTCCGCAGCACGGCGGCGGCCAAGCTGTTCTTCTCGACGGACCTGAAAGCGGAGCTTGACGGTTACGATGCCACCGCCGAACTGGTCGAACGCCTGCCGGAAGCGTTCTCGCGCTGGCATCCACTGCACCAGGGACAATATCTCGAAAGCCGCTTCCTCCTGCCGGGCTACATCCTGTCGAGCCAGGGTGACCGCATGGCAATGGCGCATGGCATCGAAGGGCGGTTCCCGTTCCTCGACCACCGTCTGGTCGAATTCGCCACGCGCCTACCGCCGGAAATGAAGCTCAAGGGGCTGGTGGAAAAGCACATTCTTCGCGAGGCAACGAAGGATCTTTTGCCCGAGCTGATCAGCAAGCGCACCAAGCAGCCCTATCGCGCGCCCGACAGCGAATCCTTCGTCGGCGCCGGCAATCTCGCCTATGTGAACGAAGCGCTGAGCGACGAGGCGCTGGTCAGGACCGGCCTGTTCAACGGCAAGGCGGTTCGCAAGCTGCACGAGAAGGCGCGTGCCGGCAAAGTCACCGGTTTCCGCGACAACGCCGCGTTCGTCGGCGTTCTTTCAACTCAACTCTGGTCGCAGGCCTTTGCGGGCAAAAGCTCCCGCAAATCGCTTGCTGCCTGACAACCCAAGGATGACATCATGAGCGACACGAAAGCGGCCGTGAAGGCCTTCATCATCGAGAACTTCCTGTTCGGCGACACCGCCTACAAGCTGGAGGAAGAGGCGTCGCTGATCGACAACGACATCATAGACTCCACCGGCGTGCTTGAGCTCGTCGCCTTCGTGGAAGACCGCTACGGCATCACCATGGCCGATGCCGAGATCGTCCCGGCCAATCTCGATTCCGTCGCCCGCATCGCTGCTTTCCTCGAGAGCAAGTCGGCCGCGGCAGCCTGATCGGACGGATTGGAGGGGGCGAGCGTCATGCGCTATGAGCGATATCTTGCGGAAAGCGCCCGGCTCTATGGGAGCAAGACCGCTCTTGTCGCTGGTGACCGCCGCCTGACCTATGCCGAGTTCGACGCCTTATCGTTGCGCCTCGCCGCGACGCTCGCAGCCAACGGGGTCGCGCGCAACGATCGCGTTCTGGTGTTCATGGACAATGGCTGGGAAGCGGCGGTCTCGATTTTCGCCGTGCTCAAAGCAGGCGCCACCTTCAGTCCGATTAACCCTTCGACCAAGGCCGACAAACTCGGCTTCATTATCGAGAACTGCCGCCCGACGGCGGTGCTGACCATTGGCCGTCTGGCCGGTGTCGTCGAAGATGCGGGGCATGCTGCCGGCTGGAGCGGCTTCGTCGCCGCTACGTCCGGCCCGAGACCCCTGCCGGCCGGCGTGATGCCGTTCGACGATGCGATTGCCGGCGATGCCGAGGCGGTCGGGCATGGCGGCATTGATGTCGATCTGGCGATGCTCATCTACACGTCCGGCTCCACCGGGCGCCCAAAAGGCGTAATGATGACGCATCGGAACATCGAGGCGGCTGCGACATCGATCACCACCTATGTCGAGAACCGCGCCGACGATATCATCCTCTGCGTTTTGCCGCTTGCCTTCGACTACGGCCTCTACCAGCTTTTGATGGCCGTCAAGATTGGCGCTACGCTGGTGCTGGAGAAATCCTTCGCCTTTCCGCATGCGATTTTCGACCTTATCCGCCAGGAGGGGGTCACCGGGTTTCCGCTGGTGCCGACCATGGCGGCACTCATGCTTCAGATGCGTGAACTGGAGCCGGGCTTCCTGCCAAGTGTAAAATACCTCACGAACACGGCCGCCGCCCTGCCTGCCGAGCACATCGCGACGCTGCGGGCGCTGTTTCCCGGCGCGCGGCTTTATTCGATGTACGGGCTGACCGAGTGCAAGCGCTGCACCTACCTGCCGCCCGAACAGCTCGACCAACGGCCGGGATCGGTCGGCATTGCCATTCCCAATACGGAAGCCTTCGTGGTCGATGACGACGGCAAGCCGGTTGCGCCCAATGTGCCGGGCGAACTCGTCATCCGCGGCCCGCATGTGATGCAGGGCTATTGGGAAAACGAGGAAGCGACGACGAAGATGCTGCGCCCCGGCGCCAATCCATGGGAGAAGGTGCTGCACACCGGCGACCTGTTCCGCATGGACGAGGAGGGGTATCTCTATTTCCTCGGCCGCAAGGACGACATCATCAAGACGCGCGGCGAGAAGGTCGCGCCGAAGGAAGTCGAAATCGTCCTTCATGCCTGTCCGGGCATCGCCGAAGCCGTGGTTTTTGGCGTGCCCGACGAGGTTCTGGGGCATGCCATCGGCGCGATGGTGGTTCGGTCCGAACCTAACCTCACCGAACGCGATGTCATCCGGCACTGCGCGAAATACCTCGAAGATTTCATGGTTCCCAAGGTGGTGGAATTCCGCCAGGAGCTGCCTAAGACAGATACCGGCAAGGTGAGCCGCCGGCTCGCCGCAGAGACAATGGAACCTGCCCGATGAATACCCACGCCAAGCCTTTCTCCCCCGAAACACTCGTCATCGACGCAGAAGCGGAAGTCGAGCGCATCACCGCCGAAATGCGCAACCTGCTGCGCACCCAGCTTAAGCGGCGCGGTTTCGTCCTTGGGATTTCGGGCGGGATCGATTCCAGCGTCAGCGCGGCGCTCGCCGCCAAGGCGGTGGGCTCGAAGAACGTCTTTGCCGTGTTCACGCCGGAAAACGATTCCGACCCGCTGAGCCATCGCCTCGGCAAGGCCGTGGCAGACACCTTTGGCATCGAGGCCAAGCTGGAAGACATCGGGCCTGCGCTCAAGGCTTTCGGCTGCTACGAGCGCCGCGATGCGTCGATCCGCGAGATCGTTCCGGAATATGGCGAGGGTTGGGCTTCCAAGGTGGTCATCGCCAATTCGCTGTCGGGCGATGGCTTCAGCATCTCGCAGCTCGTGGTGCAGGACCCGGAGGGCAAGCAGCGCACCGTGCGCATGACGCCGTCGGCCTATCTCGGCGTGGTCGCTGCCACCAATATGAAGCAGCGCGCCCGCAAGCAGATCGAATACTACCATGCCGACCGGCTGAACTTCGCCGTCATCGGTACGCCGAATCGGCTGGAATACGACCAGGGCTTCTTCGTCAAGGGCGGCGACGGTCTGGCGGACATCAAGCCGATCGCGCATCTCTACAAGTCGCAGGTCTATCAACTGGCCGAATATCTCGGCGTGCCGGAAGAAGTGCGTCGCCGTCCACCCACCACCGACACCTATTCGCTGCCGCAGTCGCAGGAAGAGTTCTACTTCTCTCTGCCCTACGACAAGATGGACCTGTGCCTTTACGGGCTGAACAACGGGCTGTCAGCCGACGAGGTCGCATCCGCCGCCGGCCTAACCGCGGAGCAGGTCGGCTTCGTCTGGACCGACATCGCCGCCAAGCGCAAGACCACGCGCTATCTGCATCTCGGCCCGCAACTCATCGAACCGGTGAGCGAAATCAGCCACTGAGGCTGGTTTGGGGTAGAAGGTCGTAAATCGTTGTTACGGTTGGGTGGTGCTTTAGGGCGCCCCCGAAGCTGCAAGCTCAACGTCGAATGATCCAATCACACCTTCGCGCCAACTGACTGCTCTGCAACCTTCGCATCGCCATAGCTTGACGCAAACCGAACGATCCGCAACGCCGCCTCGCGCAGCACGTCGTTCGGCTGGCACAGGCTGATGCGGATGTGGCCGGCGGCGGCATCGCCGAAGCTCGATCCCGGCATGACGCTGACCTTTTCGGCGTCAAGCAGCGCGAAGGCGAATTTCTCGCAATCCGGCTCGATGGCGCGGATGTCGATCATCACATACATGCCGCCCTCCGAACCGCGCACGACCAATCCGTTTGAGCCTTTGATGCCGTCGAGCAGCACTGAGCGCCGCGCGGCGTAGCGGGCGGCAATGTCGGCCACGCCATAGTCGTTTTCGAGCGCTTCGATGGCCGCGCGCGAGACGAAGTCGGTGAGGCCATAGGTGGTGACGAGGTTGAGGCTGATCAGCAACCGTATCATCGAAGCAGGCCCCGTCAGCCAGCCGATGCGCCAGCCCGTCATGCCGTGGCTCTTGGACATGGAATTGATGACCAGGGTGCGCTCGGCCATGCCGGGCAGTGAGCGCGGCGAGATGTGTTCGCCGCCGCCAAGGGTCCAATAGACCTCGTCCGACAACAGCCAGAGATCTTTGCGGATGCATAGTTCGGCGATGTCTTCGAGCGTCTTTGTCGAATAGACGGCGCCGGTCGGGTTATTCGGGGTGTTGATCAGAATGGCGCGGGTGTTGGGCCGCAAGGCCGCGGCGATCGCTTCCGCGCGGGGCTCGAAACCGTCGGCGGCTTCGGCTTCCACCACCGTGAAGTCAGCACCGGCGGCACGGAAGGTGCCGGGGTAGGTGGCGTAATAGGGTGCGACGACGATGGCGTGGTCGCCCGGGTCGACTACTGCCTGCACCGCCGCATAGAGCGCCAGTTGCCCGCCGGGCGTAGCGATGACCTCGTCGGCTGACGTCTCGACGCCGGTGCAGCGGGTGGACAGCCGAGCCATGGCCTGGCGCAGGCGCGGCAGGCCGGGCAGCATCGTATAATGGTGGAAGCCGGAGCGCACGGCGGTAACACAGGCTTCGACGGTTTCCGACGGGGTGTCGAAGTCGTGGTCGCCGACCGACAGCATGATGATGTCCTCGCCGGCCTGCTTGCGCATCATGGCGCTGAAATGCACTTCCCAGCCATCCTTGCCTGATGGAATGATGCCCGCGATGCGGGATGAAGGCTTTGGCATGACGATATCCGTTCTCTCGATCTGGTCGCTCGATCTCTGGCGGCTGTAGCCGAAGCGGCTGGGATGCGGAAGTCTCACAACGACCCGGCGAATCTGACAGAGCTCGTTGCTCAGCGCATCCGAAATCCTTTGAGCCAGACGCCGTCTCCTGCCATTGCGTCAACAGCCGGCTTGGCAACGCGCCGAAGATTCTCTTGCGGGATCATGACTTAAGGTGCAAATGCTGGGATCGATCGACGGCGAGGGTGTTCCGAAGCGGCTGGTGGCCTGGACACATCTGAGTGTTCACGGCTGTGGTCCGAGAGGCAACAGCAGAGGACTTTGCGCGTTGCTGCTTTGCCCCGGAAGTTTGAAGGGAACTGCCAATGCTGGCGCCTGAGCGTGGAACGACCGACGATGCCGACATTGCCGAGACGGTCGACGAGGCGATTGAGACGCGGCGGTCGGTCAGGGCGTTCCTGCCTAAGCCGGTTGACGAGAGGCTGATCCGCGAAATCCTCGACCTTGCCGCCCGTGCTCCATCCGGCACGAACATGCAGCCTTGGCGCACCTATGTGACCACGGGCAAGACCAAGGCGAAGATTTCCGATGCCATCCTGAATTCCGGCATTCGCGCCGAAAAGGTCGAATGGGACGAATACAAATATTATCCGGAGAAGTTCTTCGAACCCTATCTGACGCGCCGTCGCACGGTGGGATTTGCGCTTTATTCGACGCTGGGCATTGGGCGCAGGGATGTTGACCGCATGCGCGAGCAGCATGACCGCAATTTCGTTTTCTTCGACGCGCCTGTCGGCATGATCTTCACCATCGACCGCAGGCTCAACCAGGGCTCGTGGGTCGACTACGGCATGTTCCTGCAGAACATCATGATCGCCGCCCGCGCGCGTGGCCTGCATACCTGCCCGCAGGCCGCCTTTGCTCCATACCACCGGCAGATCAGGCCGATCCTCAATCTCACCGACGAGGAGATCGTCGTCTGCGGCATTGCGCTGGGCTATGAGGACACCTCCAAACCGGAGAACCATTTCCGCACCGAGCGCGCTCCGCTGGAAGAGTGGACGACCTTTCTGAAATAAGGCTTGCCTCGTCACGACGAGTCGGAACGACCATCATTGTGCCACACGATTGCGCAGGTTAGGCCGTCGCTGAAGCCGATTGCACCCATGGGGTTGCATCCTCTATGAATTTTCCGGTTCGAACGCTGCGAACCGATGCGAACCCGAGAAGTCATGATCTCAAGAGCCTTGCGATTCCTGGTCCTGTTCGTCACTTTGTTTGTCGCCTCGCTGGTGCCGCAGGCCGGTGCGCAGCAACTGGGCCGTGCCCCTGCCGGCATCGTCGCGGACCAGCAGAAGGTCATCGAGCAACTGAAAGCACAGGTCCTGACGCTCGAGCAGGACATGACCAAGAGCGCGGAGGATGACGGGCGTCTTCTGGAGATACGGCTGGAACTGGAGCAGCTTTCGCAGCAACTGCTCGGCAGCGCGGTAGCGTTTCGGCCCAAGCTTACGGAAATCAATGAAAGGCTGACGCAACTCGGCCCTGTGCCGGCAGAGGGGCAACCTGCGGAGCCCGACATCGTTTCCAGCGAACGCGAAGCTCTGACAGCGGAGAAGGCCGAGATCAACGCGGTGATCGGGGTGGCCGAAAACCTCTCGATCCAGGTCAATGGCATGATCGACCGCATCGGCGAAATGCGCCGCGATCTGTTCCAGAACCTCCTGACCAAGCGTTATGAGATCGACTACGCGTTGTTCTTCGAGGTCGTCAGCGATTTTCAGGCGGAAATGGGCGACCTTTACGGCGTGATCGGTTCCTGGTGGCGCTTCGTCTGGTCGTTCAAGCTGAGCTCGGTTCTGGGCGTCACCTTCTTTGGCGTGCTGGCGGCGGCGGTGCTTCTCATCGGCGGGCGGCGGCTGTTCGGCCGGGTCTTCGAACCCGATCCAATGATCGAAGAGCCGAGCTATCTCAGCCGTATTTCGGTGGCCTTCTGGTCGACCTTGCTGCCAACCGCCACGCTTTCGGTATTCTTGGGCATCACCTATTTCCTCTTCAGATATTTCGAAATCCTGCGCGACGACATCGGCATCATGATGGGCGCACTGTTTTACGTCATCCTGATGGTGTTCTTCGTCCATAGATTGGGCAAGGCGATCATGGCGCCGAACATGCCCAATTGGCGTCTCGTGCCCGTGCGGACCGGAGCGGCCCGATCTCTGATGTGGCTGGTGACCGCGACAGCCCTTTTCAGCGGCATCGATTATTTTTTCTCCACCGTCTATCAGGTGCTCGGCGCGCCGCTGACGCTAACCGTAGGCGAGGCGCTCGGCGCCACGGTCATCATCGGCGTGCTGCTGATTATGATCGGCCTGGTCAAGGCCTTGTCGACCACCGAAGGGGCCGCTAAACCCTGGCCGTGGTATTTCCGCTATTCGCTGTATCTGATGGGCGGCGCAACGCTGGCTGCGGCGCTGTTGGGCTATATCGGGCTGGCCCGCTTCCTGTCGCAGCAGATCGTCGTGACGGGCGCGGTTCTGGGCACGATGTATATCGGCCATCTTTCAGCGCGCGCGATGTCGGAAGAGGGCGCCTTTGCGCACACGTCCTTCGGCGACCGGCTGGGAAAATGGTTGTCGATCGACGAGTCCACGCTCGACCAGCTCGGGCTGGTCATCAGCATCGTCATCAATGTTCTGGTCATCATCATTGGCCTGCCGCTGATCCTGCTGCAGTGGGGTTTCCAGTGGGGCGACATGTGGGTTTGGCTGGTGCGCGCCGCCGGCGGCTTCAGGGTTGGCAGCTTCAGCTTCTCGCCTTCCGGCATCCTCACCGGCATCATCATCTTCACGCTGGGCTATTTCATCACGCGCTGGTTCCAGAGCTGGCTCGACGGCTCGGTCATGGCGCGCGGCAAGGTCGATGCCGGCGTCCGCAATTCAATCCGCCTGGTGGTGGGCTATGCCGGCATGGCTCTGGCTGGAATCATCGCGGTGTCGGCCGCGGGCATCGATCTTTCCAGCCTGGCCCTGGTCGCCGGTGCCTTGTCGCTCGGTATCGGTTTCGGCCTCCAGAATATCGTGTCGAACTTCGTGTCCGGCCTGATCCTGCTGGCCGAGCGGCCGTTCAAGGTCGGCGACTGGGTCACGGCGGGTGCCGTTTCCGGCACGGTCAAGAAGATCAGCGTTCGCGCCACCGAGATCGAGACGTTCCAGCGCCAGACGATGATCCTGCCGAATTCGGAATTCATCAACAGCGCGGTCGGCAACTGGACGCATCGCAACAAGCTCGGCCGTATCGATATCAAGGTCAACGTTGCCTATGACAGCGACGTCAACCGCGCCTTCCAGATTCTCAAGGAAATATCCCAGTCGCATCCGCTGGTGTTGAAGAACCCCGAACCGTTCATCGCCTTTACCAATTTCGGGACAACCGCGCTGGAATTCGAAATGCGGGTCATGCTCGCCGATGTCCTCACCAGCGGCACGGTGCAGAACGACCTCCGCTTCGCAATCCTCAACGAGTTCCAAAAAGCAGGTGTAGCCATACCCTCGGCTGCTCGTGCGCCTGACCCTGCGCCTGCGGCGCCGCTTGACAAGGCAAGCGAGGACGAGCGCATCGAGGCGGAATATGAGGCGTTGCTGGCACGTCAGCAGGAAGCAAAGGCCGCCACCGCCGCGGCAAAGCCGCGCCGCAGGCCGAAGGCGCCGGACCCGGCCTGAAACGTTACCGCGTGAACGCGGCATTCAGTTGGCGTTCAGCTTGGATCGCCTATAAGCTTTCATGAAAACGGGCGACAGTGCCCGCTGATGGCAAAAGGGGCGGTGGAAACACCGGACTGACATGAAGAGAATGATGATCGTGCTGGCTGGTGTCCTGGTGACGGCTTCCGCCGCTCACGCCGCAAGCGTCACCAATCTCGACGCTGAAGCTTACACGCTGACCGTGACCGACGGTTCGACCAAGTCGCAGCTGGCCGTGGCGGCCGGCGAGACGGTGGAGTTCTGTCCGAAAGGCTGCTTCGTGACCATGCCGAATGGCGACCGCGAAGCGCTGACGGGCAGCGAGACGCTGGAAATTTCTGGCGGAACCGCGCGCATCAAGTAAATACCACGACTTACATGCCTTGCAAGCCAGGTCCGGAAGGGCCCGGCTTTTCTCATGCAACGAGGTGTTCGATGTGGTTTTTGGCCGGTGTGTCGTTCGCATCGATTCCGTGTCGCAAACAGGCCTAAAATCGCCTCGCTCCGCATATTAATCTCTACCGCAATTGAGTGGATCGCTTCGGCTGCTGGCCGGGCGCAGCAGGCGAGATGGAGTTGGGCGGCATGAAGACTGAGGCGCGCGCGGTCGTGATCGGTGGGGGCGTTGTCGGGGTTTCGACGCTCTATCATCTCGCCAAGAAAGGCTGGGGCGACAGTGTTCTGATCGAACGCAAGGAATTGACGTCGGGTTCCACATGGCATGCGGCAGGCCTGCTGCCCTTGTTCAATATGAGCTACTCGGTCGGCCAGATCCACAAATACTCCGTACGCTTCTATCAGGAGCTGCAGGAAGAAACCGGCATGAATGTCGGCTTCACCAAATGCTCCAACATCCGGCTGGCCCGTACTAAGGACCGCTGGGACGAATTCATGTACTACGCCGGCATTGCCGAGACGATCGGCGTGCCGGTGAAAATCCTGACGCCCGAACAGCTCAAGGAGGTCTGGCCGCTGTGCGAGACCGACGGCATTCTGGGCGCCATCCAGCATCCCGATGACGGCTATATCCAGCCCGCCGACCTGACGCAGGCGCTGGCCAAGGGCGCCCGCGATCTGGGCGCTACGATCTATCGCAACACCGCGGTCACCGCCATCGAGCAGACCCCGGACGGCAAATGGCTGGTCAGGACCGACAAGGGCGACATCACAGCCGAGCATGTGGTCTCGGCCACAGGCAATTTCGCGCGCAAGACGGGCAAGATGGTCGGGATCGATGTTCCGGTCATTCCGGTCGAGCATCAGTATATCGTCACCGAGCCGCATCCGGCCATCGTCGAGCGCAAGAAGAAGGGACTGCCTGAAATGGGCGTGCTGCGCGAAAGCGACAGCTCCTGGTACATGCGCGAGGAGAATGGCGGCCTGTTGCTTGGCCCTTACGAGAAGGGCGCTCCGGTGTGCTATGTCGACGCACCCTCCGACGACAGCGAGTACGAGCTGTTCCAAGAAGACCTCGAACGGCTCGAGCCGCATATCGAGACGGCGATCGCCCGCGTGCCGGCTTTTGGCGAAGTCGGTATCAAGAAGGTTTACAACGGCGCCATTGCCTATACGCCGGACGGCTCGCCGATTATCGGCCCCGCGCCCGGCCTGAAGAATTTCTGGCTGAACGAAGGCCATTCCTTCGGCGTTACGGCTGCCGGCGGCGCCGGCTGGCAACTTGCGGAATGGATCGTGGACGGCGAGCCCACCATCGACATGATGGGCGTCGACCCGCGCCGCTTCGGCCCCTACGCCACCGAAGGCTACCTCATCGCAAAGAACGAGGAGGCCTACGCCAATGTCTTCACCATGCACTATCCCGACGAGGAACGGTCGGCAGCGCGCCCGCTGAAGACGACGCCGGTCTATGACCGTATGAAGTCGTTGGGTGCGGTGTTCGGCTCGGTCTATGGCTGGGAGAGGCCGAACTGGTTCGCGCCGGAAGGCTATTTTGTGCCCGAGGACCAGCTCGGCGTCGGCGCCGATGTGCTGACGTCGGAAAATCATGCACCCGCTTTGGAAGATGGCCGCGTGGTGGAGAAATGGTCGTTCCGGCGCTCCAACTATTTCGAGCATGTCGGCAACGAGGTGAAGAACGTCACCAGCAATGTCGGCGTGCAGGATATGTCGGCCTTCGCCAAAACCTGGGTGCGCGGACCAGGTGCGGAAGCGTGGCTGGATTCTATTTTTGCCAACCGCATCCCCAAGAAGATCGGCCGCATCGCGCTCTGCCATTTGCTGACGAAGCATGGCGGGGTACGCAGCGAGTTCACCGTCTACCGCCAGCCCGGCGGCTTCTACCTTGTCTCGGCCGGCGCCTACGAAGCGCATGACCACGATATCCTGCGCAAGCTGCTGCCGGCCGACGGAAGCGTGCAGTTCACGCCGATGACGGCACAATGGGGCGTGCTGGTGCTGGCCGGCCCGAACAGCCGCAAGGTGCTGCAGAAGCTGACGCGGACGCCGCTCGACAACGCCAGTTTCCCCTGGCTGTCGGGCAAGCAGATTTCGGTCGGCACCGCAACGGCGCACGCCTTGCGCGTCAATTTCGTCGGCGAGCTCGGCTGGGAACTGCACCATCCGATCGAGCAGCAGAACACCATCTTCGACCTGCTGATGGAAGCCGGCGCTGAATTCGGCATCAAGCCGTTCGGCATCCGCGCCATGACAGCCATGGCCATCGAAAAGAGCTATCGGCTCATCCCGCGCGAGCTTTCCATCGAGTATTCGGCCTGGGAAAGCGGGCTAGACCGCTTCGTCCATCCGAACAAGGGGGAATTCATCGGTCGTGACGCGCTGGTCAAGCTGCGCGAGGACGGTCCACGCTGGAGCTTCGTTACAATGGAAGTGCATGGCGTCACCGATTGCGACGCGCGGGGCTCGGAGGCGATCTACAAGGACGGCGCGCTGGTCGGCCGCGCCACCCATGGCGGTTATGGCTGGCGTATCGGCAAGAGCATCGCGCTGGCGATGGTCAAACCCGAGCTTGCGGAGCAAGGCGGGGAATTCGAGATCAAGATCCTCGGCAAGCTGCACAAGGCGACGATCATCGGCGAAAGCCCGTTCGATCCGGATAACCAAGCGCTCAGGGCTTGAAGCCGCGCTCGCGAAAATGTGAGGGGAAGCGGCGGCTATTTTGCCGGCGCTTCTGGTCAGCCCTGAAATTTCGCGTAACCTTGCGGAATGTCTCGCTTGCTTCGCATCAGACATCTCCTGGCAGGTGGCGCCGCCTTGGCGCTGACGGCCTTCTGCGGTCAGGCCGCATCGGCCGCCGAGCAGGTCGACGTCGAACTGGTGCTGGCGGTCGACGTGTCGCTGTCGATGTCGCCGGACGAGCTTGAAATACAGCGCAAGGGCTATGCGGAGGCGTTGACGCATCCGCAGGTGCTTCAGGCAATAGCGGACGGCGTCAACGGCAAGATCGCCGTCACCTATTTCGAATGGGCCGGCGTGTCCTCGCATCATGTCATCGTGCCCTGGACGGTGATCGCCAATGCCGAAGATGCGAAGCGCGTGGCGACGGCGCTTTCGGTCGGGCCGCCCAACAGTGCTCGGCGCACCTCGATAGCAGCCGCGCTCGAGTTCGGCGCCGACCTGTTCGCCGAGACCAGCTATCGCGGCTTGAAGCGCGTCATCGACATCTCCGGCGACGGGCCGAACAACCAAGGCGCGCCCGTCAGCGAAATCCGCGACAAGGTCACCGCGCAGGGCATCACCATCAACGGCCTGCCGCTGATGACCAATGGCGGTTTTGCCAGCGCCTACGATGTCAGCGATCTCGACCGCTATTACACCGATTGCGTGATCGGCGGGCCGGGCGCCTTCATGATCCCGGTCAACGATTGGTCGCAGTTTCCCGAAGCCATACGCCGCAAGCTGGTGCTCGAACTGGCCGGAGACCCGCGCACGGCGCCTGCCTATGGCGCGTTGCCGGTGGTGCTGGCGCAAGCCCAGCCCGCGACCGACTGCCTGGTTGGCGAGAAGATGTGGCGCGACCGCTCCTGGATGTGGGACAGCCGGTAGAACCGGCCGCCTCGATCAGCCGAGGTCTTACGCGGCGATGAGGTGCTTGCGGTCGAGGCGTTCCTGTTGGGGCGAGCGGGCATAGAGTTCGCGGTAGCATTTCGAGAAGTGCGATGCCGAGACAAAGCCGCAGGCCACCGCGACTTCTACGACGGGCATGGCCGACTGCACCAGCAGATGCCGTGCGCGGTCGAGCCTGATTTCGAGATAATAGCGCGCCGGCGAGCGCCCCATCTCGGTGCGGAACAGCCGCTCGATCTGGCGGCGCGACAGGCCGACATGATCGGCTATCTGGATCAGCGACAGCGGTTCGGCCAGATTGGCTTCCATCAGTTCGATGATGCTGAGCACTTTGGAATTCTGCACCCCAAGGCGGGCTCTGAGCGGCAGGCGCTGCCGGTCGGTAGGGCTGCGCACCCGGTCGGTCAACAACTGCTCGCAGACGCTGTTGACGACGTGATCGCCGAAATCGTCGCCGATCAGCTTCAGCATCATGTCCAGCGCTGCTGTCCCGCCGGCGCAGGTGTAGATATTCTGGTCGACCTCGAAAAGATCGGCGAAGACGTTCGCCTTCGGAAAATTCTCGGAAAAGCCGGGCAGGTTTTCCCAATGGATGGCGCAGCGGCGGTTGGCCAGCAACCCCGCCGCGGCGAGGACATGGGCGCCGGTACACAGCCCGCCGATCGCTACGCCGCGATTGTATTCCTCGCGCAGCCAGCCGAAGACGGAGCGGTTCTGGTAGCCTTCCACATTGACGCCCGAGCAGACGATGACCATCGAGGGCCGGTCGGGACCTGCCATCTTGCGGCGTTCCTCCTCCAGCGAGGTGTCGACGGCACATTCGACTTGGTTGGACGCGTTTACCGGCCTGCCGTCGCCGCTCGCCAGGCGCCAACGGTAGCCTTCATAGCCGAGCATGCGGTTGGCGATGCGCAGCGGCTCTATCGCCGTCGCGAAGGCGACCATCGTGAAGTCAGGTACGAGAAAGAAAACAAGCGAACGTTTGATCGGATGCTTTACAGCGTTCACGTAACCTCGCACGGGCGACACATCGAAGGAATGTCGCGATTAGCACAGCGTCGAACGAAGACGCCTTAGCTGTCAATGGCGTGTGGGGTAAAGCAACGATAAAATTTGCGACATGAGAGCGAGGCCGGACAAACCGGCCCGGTCTCTTTAAGTCAGCAAGGGATCTTCGCCGAGATGAGCCTGACCGTTCTGCTCGTGTTGGCGGCATTGCGCGGGCGGCGCAGGACGACTTCATCAGCTGGCTGCGGCCAGCCGATATCTTTCTGGATGTTTCTTGGCAGCGACTGCAACATCCGCTCGGTGCGCTGGCGCTTCAGCTGGTTGAAGTATTGGTGAGCCAAGCGTTCGATTGTGCTGAGAATAAGCATTGTCTTACCTTCCATAGACTTAGCCGCACAGGCGCGCTCTGGCGCCACCGGCTGCGGTGGTTGCTCGAATTTTGATTGCCTCTTGGAGCTTTTGTCGGCTCCAGATGCTCGTGCCTGTCAGCAGCGGTTCGTCATGAGATTGACTATGCCGCCGATCTGAGGTTCAATCAATCGCAATGAAATGATCTCTTCGTTCAGCTTTATTGATGTAGGTATCATGAACGCTCCGCTCAATCATCCTCTGCCTTTGCTCGATCTCGACGTGTTGCGAACCTTCGTCGCCATCGCTGAGACCGGGAGTTTCACCACCGCCGCGAATGCCGTCTATCGCACGCCGTCGGCGGTCTCCATGCAGATCAAGAAGCTCGAAGACATTCTCGGACGCGCGGTATTCGTGCGCGATGCGCGTTCGGTTTCTCTGACGACGGATGGAGAAATGCTTCTGGGCTATGCCCGGCGCATGTTGGCGGTCAACCGTGAGGCGGTCTCGAAATTCATCATTCCCGACATAACCGGCGTCGTGCGGCTCGGTTCGCCCGATGATTTCGGCGAGCGTGTGCTACCCAGCGTTTTGAAGCGTTTCGCGCAATCTCATCCCTCTGTGGCGGTCGACGTGACCATCGACCAGAGCGGCAATCTGCGGCGGCGCATGGACGACCGCTCGCTCGATATAACGCTTTTGACGAACTCGGTGCGGGTCAGCATGGACAATGCCGAGGTGATGATGACGGAGCCGATCGTCTGGGCGGGTGCCAAGGGCGGTTGCGCTCATATGCGCGAGCCGCTGCCTGTTTCGATCTGGGAGGAAGGCTGTGCCTGGCGTGCCGGTGCGCTCGAGGCCTTGGGTCGTGTCGCCCGTAACTTCCGCGTTGCTTATATGAGCGCGCATACGGCAGGCCAGAGGGCGGCTATCCTCGCCGATCTTGCAATCGCACCTTTGCCGAAATCGTTTTTGGGTGACGACATGGTCGAATTGACCGTCGAGGACGGCTTGCCCGAAATGCCCAATTACAGCCTCGCCATGGTGGTGGCGCCCGATGCGAGTGCGCCGGTATTGGCGGCTGCCGATCACATTCGTGCGGCTTTCGCCATCTTCAAGGAGTCCGGCAAGTTCTGAGCGCTTGTTGAGCGTCTAAAAAGCAAAAACCCCGAAGCCGGCATGGCGTTCGGGGTTCGTTGCGGCCTGGCACGGGTATCGCGCCTGATCTCGAAGGATCAGATGTGTTCCCAACCGATGCGGCTGCGGGAAGAGGTCGACGGACGATCCGGCGACCAGCGCCAGCCGATATCCTTCTGGATGGACCGTGGCAGCGAGTCGAGCATGACCTGGGTCTGGCGACGAGCGCGGTTCTTCATGGCATTGTTGGCGAAACGGACGAAACCCTCAAACATGGTCGTTCTTTCTGTCTAATATCTGTGCGGCGTGCTGATGTCGTGTGCGTATGAAACGCGATTGAGCTCCAATTAGGACAAATACCAGGCAAGGTGCGAAAAATTACCGCATTGCAGCAATGCATTTTTGCATGCCTGACTAGCAAAAAGCCGGCTAACTCTGCGCCGGCTTTAGACTTCAAGTTGTTTGCTGAAAATCAGTCGCGCGTCCGTCGCGCAGCGCGTTCCTCGCGCGAGCGGCGGCGAGGTGCTCCGTCTCCCGGCGTGCCGTCGGTGTTGGCTGACTTACGCGGCGGCAGGGTCACCTGTTCGGACAGTTTGGGGAACGGGTCGACCTTGTTGGGCAGCGCCATGGCGTCGATGAAGAGTTGCTGGAAATGCGGTTCCAGCGCGGTCTCGATCTTCTCGATCCGGCCCACCTCGGCTTCGATCTCGCGGCGATGGTTGCGGTTGAGCAGCGCCATCAGCGCCCCGGTGCCCGCCGCATTGCCGACCGCCTTGACCTCGGCCAGATCGCAATCCGGAATCAGGCCCAGAACCATGGCGTATTTCGGGTCGATGAAGGACCCGAAGGCACCGGCGAAGCGGATGGTGTCGACCGCCTCGACCCCTTGCTTTTCCATCAGCAGCTTGACGCCGGCATATAGTGCCGCCTTGGCCAGCTGAATGGCGCGAATGTCGTTCTGGGTGACGGTGATGCGCGGCTCGCCGTCATGCAGCAGGTAGGAGAAGGTGCGGCCGTTTTGGATGATGCGCGGGCTGAGTGCAGCCATCGCGCCGTCGACCACGCCATCCTCCGAGATGATGCCGCTCAGATACATCTCGGCGACCACTTCGATGATCGCCGAGCCGCAGATGCCGGTAATGCCCGTCGCCTGCGCCTGCTCGAAGAAACCGTCCTCGTCGGACCAAAGGTCGACGCCGATGATGCGAAATTTCGGCTCCAGGGTCAGCGGGTCGATGCGCACGCGCTCGATGGCGCCGGGCGCTGCGCGCTGGCCTGACGAGATTTCCGCGCCTTCGAAGGCCGGGCCGGTGGGCGATGACGCGGCCACCACGCGCTCGCGGTTGCCCAGGATGATCTCGGCATTGGTGCCGACATCGACCAAAAGCATCATGCGGTCCTGTCGGTAAGGGCCTTCCGCCAGCGTCGCACCCGCGGCATCGGCGCCGACATGGCCAGCGATGCAGGGCAGCATATAGAGCCGAGCGCCGCGATTGACGGAGATGTCGATGTCATGTGCCCAGTAGTGCAGGGCGCCCGATACCGCGAGCGCGAAGGGCGCTTGCCCGAGTTCCGTGGGGTCGATGCCCAGGAACAGGTGGTGCATGATCGGGTTGCAGACGAAGACGCAGTCGAAAATGTCCCTGCGGTCGACGCTGCCCTCAGTGCAGACCTTGTCGATCAGCCCGTTGACGGCTTCGCGAACGGCCTTGGTCATCGCCTCGCGCCCGTCCGGGTTCATCATCACATAGGAGACGCGGCTCATCAGGTCTTCGCCGAAGCGGATCTGCGGGTTCGACGTGCCGGAAGAGGCGGCGATGCGGCCCGACAGCAGCGACACCAGATGCATAGCGATGGTGGTCGAGCCAATATCGCAGGCGATGCCGTAGGCTTCGTTCTTCAGACCTGGATAGAGGGCTACGATAAACGGCCGCGAGCTTTCCATGTCGCGGTGAATGGCGGCGGTGACGCCCCAGTTGCCCTTGCGCAGGATGGCCTGCACCTGCGGGATCAGATGAGGCGCGACCGCCAAATCCTTCCAACCCCAATCCTTTTCGAGCATCAGCTTGAGCCGGTCGAGATCGCCGAGCGGCTTGTGCATGTCGGGCTCGTCGACCTCGACATAACAAAGCTGGACGGCGGCGTTGCGCTCGATGACACGGTCGCTTGCCGCCTTGCGGATGGTCTGGGCGTTGATGACGGTGTCCTGCGGCACGTCGATGACGAGATCGCCTTCGATGGTGGCCGAGCAGGACAGCCGGCGGCCCTCCGGCAGGCCGCGCACGCGCTCGTAACGCTCTTCCTTGGCGCCCTTGGGTGAAATGTGATCGTTGGACGAGACGATCTTGTGCTTGGCGAAATTGCCTTCCTGCACCGAAACCTGGCAGCGCCCGCATGTCGCCCGTCCGCCGCACACGCTTTCGACATAGACGCCGAGCTGACGCGCGGCATCCAGCACCGCCGTGCCTTTCGGGAACCGCGCGCGCTTGCCCGACGGCATGAACAGGACGAGGGGATCAGTGAGGTTTGCCGGGGCGTTCATGACGTGCGGTCTTCTCCCCGTTCACGGGGATAAGATGCCGGCAGGCAGATGAGGGGCTGCAAAAAACTGGCGAGGGGTGTGCTGCCCCTCATCCGCCCCTTCGGGGCACCTTCTCCCCGCAAGCGGGGAGAAGGGATCGCCTGCCTTCGATGCATCGTTAACCCCGGTTCATCCGCGCTTCTCTTCCACCCCTGCGCCGTCCGCCGCCGGCACCGCCGTCGCCTGGTGCATTGACCTGCACCGACGCGGGAGCGTGAACCTCGCCCGGCTTGTAGTCCTTGTAGGTGCGGATCCAGTTGGTGCAATCCTTATCGGTGCCGGCGAGCACGTTGGCGCCGCGCACGGCTTCCATTTCCTGCGGCCGGCACGGGTTCATGATCGCCGACGTCATGCCTGCGCCAATCACCATCGGGATGAAGGCGGCATTGATGCCGTGCCGGTGGGGCAGGCCGAAGGAGATGTTGGACAGGCCGCAGGTGGTGTTGACCTTTAGTTCGTTGCGCAGGCGATAGAGCAACTGGAACACCTGGCGGCCGGCATCGCCCAACGCGCCGATGGGCATCACCAGCGGATCGACCACGACGTCATGCGCCGGGATGCCGAAATCGGCGCAGCGCTCGACGATCTTCTTGGCGACGGCAAACCGCACGTCCGGATCCATCGATATGCCGGTCTCGTCATTGGAGATGGCAACCACCGGCACGTTGTATTTCTTGATGAGCGGCAGGATCGCCTCGAGCTTTTCTTCTTCGCCGGTGACGGAATTGACGAGCGGACGGCCCTTGGCGATCTTCAGAGCCGCTTCAATGGCGGCGGTCACCGAACTGTCGATCGACAGGGGCAGGTCGACCAGCCCCTGGACGATTTCCATCGTCTGCACCAGAAGCGCGGGTTCTGTCGCATTGGGGTCGACAGCGGTGACGCCGGCATTGACGTCCAGCATGGTGGCGCCGGCGGCGGCCTGCTCAAGCGCGTCCCTGATCACCGTATCAAAATTGCCGGCGACCATTTCGGCAGCAAGCTTCTTGCGGCCGGTCGGGTTGATGCGCTCGCCGATGACGCAAAAGGGCCGGTCGAAACCGATGACGATTTCGCGGGTCGCCGAGGCGACGATGGTACGGGTCATGCTTGCTCTCCGTTGCCGGCTTTGCCGCCAGATTTGGCGAGTTCGGCAAGCCGTTCCCGCGAATATGCATTGTCGATCTCGGCAAAAGCCTTGTCGGCCTCGGCCTCAAGGTCGTCGCCGACGGCAACGGCTGCTGCCCTGCGCCACTCCGCCAGATAGGCGTCGGTTTCGGCCGCACCGCTGCGCATCGCAGCCATGTCTATGGCCTCGGTGAAGCGCAGCGGCAGTTCGCGCTTGGCAGACTGCCGGCCTTTCTTGACGATGATTTGGGCGGGTATGTCACGCCAGTAAACGACAACAAGATCCGCCATATGCCTGCGCTTTGTGAGTTCGTCCTGCAGCGAGCATTGCCCCAGCGCTGATGCGCCCGCTTGTTACCAGACGACGCGCGCGCCTTCAAAAACGACGCGCGTGAAATAGCGGAGGACGTCGCTTCTTAGAGCCAGCCCATGACGACCTGGGCGGCGGCACCTGCTGTGCCGATGATACCGGCGATGATGCCGAGCGAGACGATGGCAACAACGGTGCCGAGCGCAAACAGGATGCCGTCACGCTGGGTCAGCGACAGGCCGAGCAGGGCGGTGGCAAAGGCCGGCAGCCAGTTGCCAAGCGGGATAGGCAAGGTGATGCAGGTGGCCAGGATCAGGGCTGCGATGCCGACGATGCGTTCGCCCCGTCGTCGCCAGAATGGCCAGTAGCGCGGCTTGACCATGCGTTCGACGCGCATCAGGCGCGGCACGATCCAGTCGGTCACGGTGCGGAACTGTTCGGCGGAGATCGAGCGGCGGGCGATGAAATTCGGCAGCCACGGCTTCCGGGTGCCGAACGCCATCTGCGCCGAGACGATCAGCAGCGGAATGCCGAGGATGATCGAGGTGCCCGGCGGCAGCGGCATCAGGTTGAAGGCGGCAAACAGCGTCAGCAAGGGTGCGAAGGCACGATGCCCCATCATGTCGCGGATATGGCCGAGCGTCACTGCGCCCTCGGCACGCTCCGCCATGTCAGAAAACATCTGCGAAAGCCGATGCCTGCGGCGATAGTCTCCACAGACGGTGTCGTCGGCGCTGAAGTCAGTCATGCCTTGCTGTTCATCCCGCTTTTCGTTTTTCATCTTCTCATTAATGTCGGAAGATTTCGGTGGTGTGTCAGGCACAAGATGTGCGGCTTGTGCTGTCCGATTGCAAGGTCAGCGTCGGAATTCGAGGATGTCGAGCTTGGATCCGTAGTGCGGCGAGGGCAGTTCGATGCGCCATTCCTGCGTCCCGGTGCGGAAGGCATAACCGACCTGGTCGGTCTCCGGACCCGAGGCGTAAGGCTTGACCGCATCGCCGGCGACGAAGAAGGAGCCGAGATAGATCAGACGCTTGTCGCCGTCGTCGAAGAACCGGCCCTTGGTGCGCTGCGAGCCGGTGAGTTTTTCCAGCGCCCAGCCCGAGCCGTCGTCGGTGACGCGGCACTTGAACCAGCCATAGACGACCAGTTCGCCCAGACCGCCAGCCTTGATGGTGCGGCACTGCCAGGCGCCCACCATGTCGAAGCCTTGAAACGACTGGCTCGGTTTCGCCAGAATGTCTTTCAGCGTCGCGACATCGGCGGCATCGCCCTTTTCGGCTTCGGTCACGGCTTCCTTGCGCGTGGCATCGTATGTTTCCAGGCGCTGCTTATCCGCCGGGGTCATCAGCTTCTGAACCTCTCCGTCGGCGTGAGCCGCACCGAAAGTCAGGGCAAGAGCAAGGGTAGCGAGAACGGGCATGCGCATGGAAATCTCCTTGTGTCGACACTCAAACCGCCAAAGCAGGCTGTTTCAGGGCTTTGTACCGGCCGCGCGTTTGAGAAACGGCGTCAAGTCGCCATAGCCGGTGGAGCGTTTCTCATAGGAAAGACCTAGTAGTTTCGCGGCGTTCTCCGCAACAATGTCCAGTTCCGGATCGTCCGTCTGGGCAAGATAGATCAGCTTTTCGTAATTGCCGAAATAATCCTTGATCAGTTCCGGATGCCGGTCGAGCCCGAGGGGGCGGATGAAGAAGGCGTCGAACTGCCGGCAGAGAAAGTCTGTCATGTAGAAGGCCAGCATATCCGCGTCGCCCGACGCCATGAAGCGGTCAGTGCCTTGATAGAACGCGAAACAGTGCGGTCCGGCGAGGCGTTCGACGCCATGCTTTTCGCAGACCGCATCCAGATAGCCGCCCGTGCCGCAATCGGCATAGCCGACGACGATATGCTCGTAACCCTCCGCCCGTGCGTCGCTGATGGCTTTGTCCATGGCCGGCGCGATGCGGTCGGGATAGAAGTGAAACTCGGCCGGAAGACAGGTCAGATCGATATGGTCGAGACCGAACTGCTGCTTAACCGCCAGCACTTCGCGCGCGATCATGCCGCAACCGATCACCAGAGTGTGGCGAGGTTCGAATTTTGTGGCATTTTTTCGATTTCTCATGGAACTTGAAGCTGCGGTCCGAGTTCAGGATTCGTGACTTTACAGATTGAGGGAGACATCGTCCATGAAGCTCAAACATCTTGCCCCGCTCGTGATCATCGTTTCGGCGATCGGCCTTTCGGCTTGCGCAAACACCATTCGAGGCGCCGGACAGGATACGGCCAACACCGTGCGGGCGGTGGACAACGCAGGTAACAACGTTGCCGGGTCTGTCCGGTAAGTTCCAGATTCTTGCAGAATGAATATCGGCCGCTCCCCGTGAGCGGCCTTTTCGTTTCTGGAGGCCAAAGGCGATTTCTACGCGTTGCGGCTGTTGTGACGCCGTTTCATGAAATCCTTGGCTGTTTCGACGGTGACGGCGGCATCGCGGCAATAGGCGTCGGCGCCGACAGCCCGGCCGAATTCCTCGTTCAGCGGCGCGCCGCCGACAAGCACGACGAAGTCGTCGCGTATGCCTTTTTCCTTCATGGTGTCGATGACGACCTTCATATAGGGCATGGTCGTGGTCAGAAGCGCCGACATGCCGACGATGTCGGGCTTATGCTCTTCGATGGCTGCAAGATATTTCTCGACCGGATTGTTGATGCCGAGGTCGATGACGTCGAAGCCGGCCCCTTCCATCATCATGCCGACCAGGTTCTTGCCGATATCGTGAATGTCGCCCTTGACGGTGCCGATGACCAGCTTGCCCTGCTTGGGCGCGCCGGTGGCGGCCAGAAGCGGGCGCAGGATGAACATTCCAGCCTTCATTGCGTTGGCCGACAAGAGGACCTCGGGTACGAACAGGATGCCGTCGCGGAAATCCTCGCCGACGATGCGCATGCCCTCGACCAGCGCTTCGGTCAGGACCCGGTAGGGCACCCAGCCGCGCTCGAGAAGGATGTTGGTACCCTCTTCGATCTCCTCCTTGAGCCCGTCATAAAGATCGTCGTGCATCTGTTGCACGAGTTCGTCGTCGGACAGTTCGGAAAGGATGATTTCGTCGTCGGACATTACCAAGGACTCCAGGGCCGGCGCGCGGCATGCGACTGCTTTTATAGGTAGCTTGCGCGCAGTGATTTTCCATGGCCGATTTGCGACCTCCCGCAGCGGGAAAGCGACTGAGATCGGCTTGGGCAATAGTATTGCGCTTATCGATTTTGCGACAAGTGGTGGCGCTGGCGAACCGTTTCGGCGTAGCCTCTGGGCTACTCTCCGACGACAGGGCCGTCTTGCGCGGCCGACACGGATTCTTCAGGGAAGTGCGACCATGGACGACAGCGGACAGGAACCCTCGGGCGGCAGGCGGGGCCGGGGCGAGCGCGGCGGAGCGAACGCCCGGCGCGCGGCGCGGTCAGGTGGCGGTCCTGGCACACAGCTGACCTACATCAAGCGCGCGATCAACGTCTATGAGGTCCTCAACGAAGAGGGCCTGGCGCTGATCGAGAAGAACGCCGACACGGTTCTGGAAGAGATCGGTATCGAGTTCCGCGAGGACGAAGAAGCGCTGGCCCTGTGGAAGGAAGCCGGCGCGGACGTCAAGGGGGAGCGGGTGCATTTTCCCAAGGGCCTTTGCCGCGAATTGTTGAAGACCGCGCCCTCGATCTACACCCAGCATGCCCGCAATCCCGAACGTTCGGTACAGATCGGCGGCAACGCAACCGTGTTCGCACCGGTCTACGGTCCGCCCTTCGTGCGCGATCTCGACGGCGTCAGGCGCTATGCCACCATCGAGGATTTCCGCAATTTCGTGAAGCTGTCCTATATGGCGCCGTCGATTCACCATTCCGGCGGCACGGTATGCGAACCGGTCGACGTGCCGGTGAACAAACGTCACCTCGACATGATCTACAGCCACATCAAATATTCCGACAAACCCTTCATGGGGTCGGTCACAGCACTAGAACGCGCCGAAGACACGGTGGCGATGTGCAAGATCCTGTTCGGCGACGAGTTCGTCGATCAGAACACGGTGTTGACCAGCCTGATCAACGCCAACTCGCCGATGGTTTTCGACGGCACCATGCTTGGCGCGCTCAAGGTCTATGCCCGCAACAACCAGGCTTGCATCGTCACCCCTTTCATCCTGGCCGGCGCGATGAGCCCGGTGACGGTTGCCGGCACGCTGACGCAGGTTCTGGCCGAGGTTCTGGCGGGTGCCGCACTCACCCAGCTCATCCGGCCCGGCGCGCCGGTGCTGTTCGGCACCTTCGCATCCTCCATCTCGATGCAGTCTGGCGCGCCGACCTTCGGCACGCCGGAGCCGTCGCTGGTATCCTATGGCGCTGCCCAACTGGCGCGCCGGCTCGGTCTGCCGTTCCGCACCGGCGGTTCGCTCTGCGCCTCCAAAGTGCCGGATGCCCAGGCGGCCTATGAAAGTGCGAACACGCTCAATTCGACGGTGCTGGCGGGCACCAATTTCGTGCTGCACGCGGCCGGCTGGCTCGAAGGCGGTCTCGCCTCCTGCTACGAGAAATTCATGATGGATATCGACCAGCTCGGCATGCAGCAGAAGTTCGCTGAAGGCGTCGACCTGTCGGAAAACGGCCAGGCCATGGATGCGATCCGCGAAGTCGGACCCGGCAGCCACTATCTCGGCTGCAGCCACACTCAGGCCAATTTCCAGACCGCCTTCTACCGCTCGGCAATCGCCGACAACAATTCCTACGAGCAATGGCTGGCCGAGGGCGAGAAGCGCGCCGAAGCACGCGCCAACGACATGGCGCGCCGCTGGCTCGAAACCTACGAGGCACCGTATCTCGATCCGGCGATCGACGAGGCGCTGTTGGATTTCGTGGCGCAGAAAAAAAACTCGATGCCCGACGCCTTCACGTGAAGCGAGCCCGATTCAGGCCGGGCTAAAGTGGCCAATATCATTCACAAGGAAGTCTGGCGCACCGCAATACGGGGGCCGGAGAAGGGGTGATTGTTTTATTTACCCATTATACTGGTTCTGATATAAGTTGCTGCTGTGTCTGTGCGCAAGCGGATTGAGTTCTGGGAGATTCGCTCGTGCAACTGAGGCGGTTTCCAGCATCGGCTCAAAAGGAAGCCGGTGTCCAGCTGCATAAGGTGCAATTGGGACTTGAGCCGAGCGACTGGAAGCCGATGGCGTCGATAGGAACTGGTGTCCGGGAAATCCGTATCAGGGATGAGATAGGGGCATTCCGAATGATCTATGTCGCAAATGTCGGAGACGCGGTCTATGTCCTGCATGCGTTCCAGAAGAAAACGCAAAAGACCGCAAAGCGCGATATCGACTTGGCTGTTCTGCGGCGCAAGCAGATCTGAGGACGATCATGGAGCGTGAGGTTTTCGAGGATATCTGGGAAGCGCTGGAAAATACGCCGGCGGAGGCGGCCAACATGTCCATACGTTCGGGTCTGCTGATTGCGATCGAGCAGCAGGTCAGGGGCTGGGATATCAGCCAAGTAGAGGCTGCGCGGCGACTTGGAATTACCCAGCCGCGGCTCAACGATCTGCTCAAGGGAAAGATCGTCAATTTCAGCCTCGACTCGCTGGTGCAGCTTGCCTCTCGGGCAGGTCTCAAAGTCACGCTCGACATCGCGCAAGCAGCATAGATGCGCATCGTCACGGGTGGTGCGGTGTTTGAGCGATGATATCCGAGCAGCTCAACTCGGCCTTTGCAAAGGTTGGGCTGTCTCTCAGAGGCGGGTTCAGCTTCTCGGCGTCCGATAATACGCCGCACGGCCTGTCGGGGCATCCCGCGCGGTCGGTCCTGCTTGTCGGTAATGCCGGCGCAGCGTATTGGCCGCATTTCCGACGCTGGTTGAGCGAGCAGCCCGCGCCCATCCAAAATCCGCTCGATACATGGTGCAGGCAGGTCATCGGCGATATCGCCGAACAGGTTGGCGCCCGCGCGGTGTCGCCCGCCGACAAGCCCTTTCTGCCGTTCCAGCAATGGGCGATGCGCGCGGAAGGGCTGCGCGCGTCGCCACTCGGCATCCTGATGCATCCGGACTATGGCGTCTGGCATGCCTATCGTGGTGCGCTGCTGTTCGACGTTGAGGTTCCGATTCAGATGTCTCGCACTTTGAATCACCGGTGCGATCTATGTGCCTCAAAACCTTGCAAGAAACACTGCCCGGTCGCAGCCCATGCGGGCGAAGGGTTCGCTTATGCGGATTGCCTCTCTCATGTCCGCAGCCCTGCGGGCCTGATTTGCCGGGAGCAGGGTTGCCTCGATCGCAACGCGTGCCCTCAAGGAACGGAATTCCGCTATCCCACGGAGGTTCAACGTTTTCATATGGATGCGTTTGCGGGTTGACACCCCGTCTCATACAGCACCCAATCTATTGGAATGTGCGTTGATTCCTGCTGCTTTCCAGAGGGGACATCTGAATGGCCGATACAACCGCTTCCCAAATCTCCACGCCTGCCATCGAACCCAGCCTGCACAGGGTCATGGGACCGTGGCTGCTACTGCTTTTCATCGTCGGCGATATTCTCGGCACCGGCATCTATGCGCTGACCGGCCAAGTCGCCAAGCAGGTCGGCGGCGTGGTCTGGCTGCCCTTTCTGGTGGCCTTCGCCGTCGCTTTGATCACGGCCTTCAGCTATCTCGAACTGGTGACGAAATATCCGCGCGCAGCGGGCGCCGCGCTCTACACGCACAAGGCTTTCGGCATCCATTTCATCACCTTCATCGTCGCCTTTGCGGTGATGAGTTCGGGCATCACATCGGCATCGACGGCTTCGCGCGCCTTCGCAGCCAATCTTTCGAATGCCTTCGGCTGGAACCTTGAAGCCGGTATCGGCATCACGCTGATCGGTCTCGCCTTCATGGCAGTCGTCGCCATCGTCAACTTCCGGGGCGTCGGCGAAAGCGTGAAGGCCAATGTCGTGCTGACCATGGTGGAGCTGACCGGCCTTCTGATCATCATCGTCATCGGCTTATGGGCCATCGGCGCAGGACAGGGCGATGTTTCGCGCGTCACGCAGTTCTCGGCCTCGGCGGACCGTGGTGCTTTCTGGTCGGTCATCGCGGCGACCACGCTCGCCTTCTTTGCCATGGTCGGGTTCGAGGATTCCGTCAACATGGCGGAAGAGTGCAAGAACCCTTCGAAGATTTTCCCGAAAGTGCTTCTCGCCGGCCTGCTCATCACCGGCGTCATCTATGTGCTGGTGTCCGTTTCGGCGATCACTCTGGTGTCGCCGGAAGATCTGGGCGAAGGCGAGACGCCGTTGCTCAAGGTGGTGCAGGCAGGCGCGCCGAATTTCCCGATAGGTATCTTTGCCTTCATCACCATGTTTGCGGTCGCCAACAGCGCCTTGATCAACATGCTGATGGCGAGCCGCCTGGTCTATGGCATGAGCCGCGAGCATGTGCTGCCGCCTCTGTTGGGCAAGGTCCATGTCACACGCCGCACACCCTACATCGCCATTGGCTTCACCACGCTGCTCGCCTTCGGCCTGATCACCTTCGTGGGCGAGGTGCCGGCGCTCGGGGGCACCACGGCGCTGCTGCTTCTGGCTGTGTTCACCATCGTCAATATCGCGGTGCTGGTGCTGCGTAAGGACAAGGTCGATCACGATCATTTCCGTGCGCCGACCATCCTGCCTGTCGTGGGTGCCATCTGCTGCGCGTTCCTGACCGGCCCTTGGACTGGCCGTGACCCCGTGCAGTACAGCATTGCCGGTGTGCTTCTGGCCATTGGCGTCGTGCTCTGGGGCGTGACCGTGATGGTCAACAAATCGACCGGTGTTCAGCCTGCGGCCCCACGGACCGATGATGACGACGAACTGCATTTCCGCGGGCCGGTGAACTGACCCACGGATTGAAAGCACGGCGGTGACGTCGCGCTTTCGCTGCGGCTTTCTCCCAAAAAACATGAAAAATCTTTGCATCGCCCCAAGGATCGCCGACGAGCCTTCGTCCAACGGGCAATGATGGCGATGATGCTGGACAAAAGCGATGTCTCCGATGCCGATCTGATCGGCCGGGCGCGCAATGGCGACAGGATGGCGTTCGGCGCTTTGGTCGAGCGGCACTATGGGTTCATCCATCGCGTTGCCTTCCGCTGGTGCGGCCGCAAGGCCGACGCCGAGGACATCGCACAGGAGGTCTGCGTGCGCCTTGGCAAGGCAATCCGCGATTATCGCGGCGGCGGCGCCTTCACCACATGGCTCTACGCCATGACGATGAATGCCGCCCGAGACCTGATGCGCAAATCCGCGCGCGAAAGCCTGAAGACACAGGCCTTCGGCGTGCATGCCCTGATTTCAGGCGAAGCGCAGGAAGAGCCCGACGACCTGGCCGACCGGCTTTGGCTCGCTGTACGGCAATTGCCCGACAAGCAGCGCGAGGCGGTAGTCCTGGTCTATGGCGAAGGGCTTTCCCATGCCGCTGCCGCCGATGCCATGGCGGTCGCGGAGGCAACCGTATCCTGGCACATCCATGAAGCGAAAAAACGGCTGAAGCAGATCATGCGCTCGGCCGGGGAAGAGTGACCATGGTCGACGACAACGATTTGGAAAGGCTGCGTTTTACCGCTGTTCCGGCACCCTCGGCGGCGGCCAAAGCGCGCGCCCTGCAGGCGGCGATGACTGCCTTCGACGATGCCGAAAATAATGCGGCCGCTACCCAAGCTTCCGACGGCCAGCGGCGTCTCACAGACCGAGTGCACAAACTCTGGAGTGAGATGATGACCAAGAAATTTTTGACCGCACCCGCCCTTGCCGGAGCCGTGGCGTTGCCCCTTGCCGCCTATGTCACGTTCCAGGTGATCGAGCAGCAAGGGTTCGATTTCGGCCGCGGCCGTGGCGAGGTCCGCCAGACGAACCAGCCAATCGCCAAGCCCTCCGAGGCGGAAAGTCGCGACGTCACCGCCGAATTGGCGGCGCCGCAGCAGCCCGAGGCTGTCATCATGCAGGAGGCAGAACCTTCGGCCGGCGGCCAGCCAGCCTTTGCCCCGCCGCCGGGGCCCGTGCCGCAGATGGCCAGCCGCGACATGGCCCGTTCGAGCGGCGTGGTCGCGCCCAAGATGCTGACCCGCTCCCCCACCGATTTCCTACCGCCGGCCGCGGAGGACCGTGACCGCATCCAGGCGTTCGACGGCAACCCGATCAAGGTGACAGCGGAGAATCCGGTCTCGACCTTCTCCATCGATGTCGACACCGCATCCTATTCCTTCGTGCGCCGTTCGCTGAAGGAAGGATTCCTGCCGCAGGCCGACACAGTGCGCGTCGAGGAAATGATCAACTACTTTCCCTATGATTGGCAGGGTCCAAACGACACGAAGGACCCCTTCAAATCGACCGTAAGCGTCTTTCCGACCCCCTGGAATGCCGGAACGAAGCTCATGCATGTGGCGATCAAGGGGTATGATGTGCAGCCCGCTGTACGACCCCGCGCGAACCTTGTTTTCCTCATCGACGTGTCGGGATCGATGAATGCGCCAGACAAGCTGCCGCTGCTGCAATCTGCGTTCCGGCTTTTGGTCAACACGCTTCAGGCCGACGATACCGTGTCCATCGTTACCTATGCCGGCGAGGCAGGCACCGTGCTGGAGCCGACCAAGGCTTCCGACCGGCGGGCGATCCTGGATGCTATCGACCGGCTCCAGCCGGGGGGTTCGACGGCGGGTGCCGCCGGCATCGAGGAAGCCTACAGGCTGGCGCAGAAATCCTTCGTGCAGGGCGGCGTCAACCGGGTGATGCTGGCAACCGATGGCGATTTCAATGTCGGGCAGAGCGACGATGCCGATCTCAAACGGCTGATCGAGGACAAGCGCAAGGCAGGCGTGTTTTTGTCGGTGTTCGGCTTCGGTCGCGGCAATCTGAACGATCAGATGATGCAGACCATCGCCCAGAACGGCAACGGCACGGCCGCCTATATCGACACGCTGGCGGAGGCCGAAAAGGTGCTTGTGGAAGAGGCGGGTTCGACGCTGTTCCCCATCGCCAAGGACGTGAAGATTCAGGTCGAATTCAACCCGGCCGCCGTCTCCGAATACCGGCTGATCGGCTACGAAACCCGCGCACTGAACCGCGAGGACTTCAACAATGATCGCGTCGATGCCGGCGAGATCGGTTCAGGCCATTCGGTGACGGCGATCTATGAGATCACGCCGAAGGGTAGCCCGGTCCAAATGGTCGACGACCTGCGCTATGGCGAGGCGACGGTGCAGAATCCCGGTGGCACCGCCAAGGCCGACGAATATGCCTTCGTGAAGATCCGCTACAAGGCGCCCGACAGCGACACCAGCACGCTCATCACCACGCCGGTGACTAAGGCGAACGAATTGGCTGATTTCGATGCGGCCGGCGTCGACCAGCGCTTCTCCGTCGCCGTGGCCGCGTTCGGACAGAAATTGCGCGGCGAGGATGCTACCGTCGCCTTCGGCTACGACCGGATCACCGAGATCGCGGCGGCTGCTCGTGGCGACGATCCGTTCGGCTACAGGGCGGAGTTCCTGTCGTTGGTGCGCCTTGCCTCGGCGCTGCAGGCAGGAAAACAATAGGCTATATCGGAGCTACTTGATCGGCGGAATCTGTCGAAACCATCAACTATAGCCCGAGCCCCGGTGCAATCTGCTCGATGCTTAAGATGCTGGAGGAAGCCGATCTTTGCTTACTTGCGCTCCCTCTCTCGGATTTTCTACGACTTAGCTTCGCATCGGGTTCCACCCTCGCTTCGCTAAGACCGTGAAAATCCGATCTCCCCCGCCAAGGGGGAGGTAAGCACCGCTTTTCACACCCGCCTGCGTCTTTCGCGGCGTCCTTCGGCGGTTTCAGGCGCGTTGGCCTTGGCGAGTTTGTTGCGCATTGGGCCGATGCGCTCGACAATCTCCTCGACCGTTGGGCGACCGGCCTTGTGGTGCTCATCCAGCGCCTTGCGCATGGCGGCGAGATGCTCGAAGGACGTGCCGCAGCAGCCGCCGACGATCTTTGCGCCTGAATCCACCGCCAGCCGGACATAATCGGACATCAGCTCGGGCGTGCCCGAATAGTGGATTTCCGTGCCCCTGAATTCCGGAATGCCGCAGTTGCCCTTCACGATTACGGTCGCCTCCGGCTTTGCCTCCGTCATGTCGAGCAGCGACGCCAGAATGTCGGAAGCGCCGACACCGCAATTGGCGCCGACCGCCACGGGCTGTTCGGCAAGTCCTTCGGACACGCCATGGATGTCCTTGGGCAGCAGGCCCATCATGGTGCGGCCGGCCGTGTCGAACGAGCCGGTATAGGTGTAGGGCAGACCGGCCTTGATGGCGGCTTCCGCAGCAGCGCGGATTTCCTCCGGCGCTGACATGGTCTCGATCCAGGCGACCTCGGCCCCGCCCGCCTTCAAGCCCTCGATCTGTTCGGCAAAGGCCTCGACAGCATCCTCATAGGTCAGTGCGCCGAGCGGTTGCAGCAATTCGCCGGTCGGGCCGACAGAGCCCGCCACGATGACGCGGCGGCCGACCTTGTCGGCGACGGAGCGGGCGATTTCGGCAGCGCGCTTGTTCAGTTCGAACACGCGATCCTGGGCATGGTGCAGCTTCAGCCGGTGGCGTGTGCCGCCGAAGGAGTTGGTCAGGATGATGTCTGCGCCTGCCTCGACGAATTTCCGGTGCAAAGTCTCGATCTTTTCGGGCGCGCTCTCGTTCCACAATTCCGGCGCGTCGCCGGATTCCAGACCCATGGCGAACAGATTGGTGCCGGTGGCGCCATCGGCGAGAAGTACGCCTTTTTCGGCGATGAGATCATCGATCGGATTTTGCATGGGTTGCCTCGCTAACGGGTGTCATCGGATATAAAGATTTCTTTATGTCCCGTCAATGAATGGCGCGGCAGTGACGTCGCACAAAATGCCGAGTTGCGCGTTAAAACGTCATGGCTAGAGAAAACCACAAATCCCCCGAAAGAGCAGTCCAGGACGGCGGTGGCGGCAAAGCCGGCAGGCTGCATCTGGGGACATCGGGTTGGCATTATGCCGACTGGTGGGGCGTGTTCTATCCCGACGGGGTCAAAAAGAAGGACGCCCTTTCCTACTATTCCAACCGTTTCGATACCGTGGAACTCAACGCGCCTTTTTATCGAATGCCGACTGAGAAAGCCGTGCGCAATTGGGCGGGGGCGGTGCCCGAGGGGTTTCTGTTCGCGTGGAAAGCGTGGCGCTACTTCACGCATCTCAAGCGTCTGCCGGTCGACGAAACCTCCGTCCAATTAATGGAGAGCCGGATGGCGCTGTTGGGCGAAAAGGCCGGCCCGGTGCTCTTTCAGCTGCATCCGGGAATGAAGGTTGATCCGGAACGTCTTGCCGTCTTTCTGTCATCGCTGCCCAGGAACAGGCGCTACTCCATCGAATTCCGGCATGAGAGCTGGTACGAGCCGGCAGTTTTTCGCCTGCTGGAAGATCATGGCTGCGCCTTGTGCATTTCCGACCATGCGCATGCACCCTCGCCACGCGAACTGACGGCCGATTGGACCTATATCCGGAACCATGGCCCTTCGGGCAATTATCGCGGACACTATACGGATGAGGCGCTGAAGGATTGGGCGCGCTGGATCGACCAGCGCCGGAAGGAGGGGATCGAAACGTTCATGTTCTTCGACAACACCATGAAATCCGCTGCCCCGAAGGATATAGAACGGCTTCAATCCTTTCTTGCGCCGAGCTGAACGCTGCTTGCCAGGGGGAGCGACGTTCGACTAAGCTGTCGAAATGGTGTCATACCGATTCACCTTTCCTCAGCATCTCGTCGCCGTGACTCCTTCTTTGCGGACACGGCATGCCGAGCTGCTGCGGCTTTGCGCCCGCATCGGCTATTCGCCGCCCGCCTGCGTCTGAATTCGCCCCGGCCAAGCTGCCGGATTGAATCAAGACAGTGGGATAAATCCATGACCTATCAGAACTATTCGCTGGCGCAGCTGCAGCAGATCGACGCCGCGCATCACCTGCATCCCTTCACCGACTCCAAGGAACTGCGCGAGACCGGCTCACGCGTCATTTCGCGAGCGGAAGGGCCTTATATCTACGATACCGAGGGTTTTGAGCTGCTCGACGGCATGGCCGGGCTTTGGTGCGTCAATGTCGGCTATGGCCGCGACGAACTGGCAGAGGTTGCTGCCCAGCAGATGAAGGAACTGCCCTACTACAACTCCTTTTTCAAATGCTCGACGCCGACGCCGATCCTTCTGGCGAAAAAGCTCGCCGAACTGGCGCCCAGGCATATCAACCAGGTGTTCTACGGCTCGTCGGGTTCGGAGGCCAACGACACCGCGTTGCGGCTGGTACGGCATTATTGGGCGCTGGAGGGCAAGCCGGAAAAGAACCGCATCGTCTCGCGCACCATGGCCTATCACGGCTCCACCGTGGCCGGCACGTCGCTGGGCGGCATGGCGGGCATGCACAGCCAACTCGGCGGCGCCGTGCCCAACATTGTCCACGTCATGATGCCCTATGCCTATGAGCTCAAGCTGCCCGGCGAAAGCGACCATGATTTCGGCCTGCGCGCGGCCAAGGCCGTGGAAGACGCGATCCTGGAAGCAGGCGCGGACAAGGTGGCCGCCTTCATCGGCGAGCCGATCATGGGGGCGGGCGGGGTGAAGATTCCGCCGGAAAGCTATTGGCCGGAAGTCCAGCGCATCTGCCGCAAGCATGACGTGCT
The DNA here is from genome assembly GCF_030010215.1 of Tianweitania sp. UT-5YL-CI-8. GTDB lineage: Bacteria > Pseudomonadota > Alphaproteobacteria > Rhizobiales > Rhizobiaceae > Oryzicola. Next base: position 83,293 of record NZ_JASCRR010000005.1, on the reverse strand, counting down.
GCTGATGCTCGACGAGGTCATCACCGGCTATGGCCGCACCGGCGAATGGTTTGCCGCCACCACCTTCGGCATCGAGCCCGACACCATCACCACGGCCAAGGCTCTGACCTCCGGCTACCAGCCGCTGTCGGCGCTGCTGGTGGGCGACCGTATCGCCAACACGCTGGTTGAAAAGGGTGGCGAATTCTACCACGGCTACACCTATTCGGGGCATCCGGTGGCATGTGCGGTGGCGCTGAAGAACCTCGAAATCATCGAGCGCGAAGGACTGGTCGAACGGGTCAAGACCGATACCGGGCCGTATTTCGCGAAAGCGCTGCGCGAGCGTGTATTGCCGCATCCGCTGGTTGGCGAAGTGCGTTCGGTCGGCCTGATGGGGGCGATCGAACTCGTCAAGGACAAGGAAACCCGCGAACGGTTCTCGCCTGTCGGCAGTGCTGCGGTGACCGTGCGCGACCACGCCATTGCCGCCGGCCTGATGCTGCGCGCGACGGGCGACACGATGATCCTGTCGCCGCCCCTGATCTGGACGCGCGAGACCATCGACATCGCCTGCGACCGTATCCTCAAGGCGCTCGACCTGGCGGAAACGGATTTGCGCAAGGCGTAACTGTAAGGGGGGCGGCGCAGGACATTGCACCTGCGCCGAACCGGCGACGCGATGGTTATTGTGCAGCGCACAAAATAGGCGTAGGGGTCAGCCATCGACGCAAAGCCAGCGTTCCAGCGAGCAAGGCCGCCCACTTCATGATCAAAAGCTCTTCAACAGCCGCCGGCAAGGCTGCGACAGTCTATGGCAATCTCATGCTTGCGCCGATGGTGATCGCCATGCGCGTTCCGCTCTTGGCATCCGAGGCTGGGCCTGATGGCAACAAAGGCGTGGAAACCATGCGCGCCATTACCGAAAAGACATCCGCTCTGTTCGAGGGCGCGATGGCCGCGCAGGCGTCGCTGATGAAGGCAAGTTTGCAGTTCTGGCCGGATGTCGTCGCCGGACGCACACCGTCCTTGCTGACGGGCGAGGCCGCGGGCGAGGCGATGACGGCGGCTTTCGAAAAGTCCGGCACCACGGTCAGGGCAAATTTCAAGCGGCTGAGTGGCTTGAGAAGGGGTCTCTAAGCAGGTTTTTCCCATGCAAAAACCGCGCTCGAAACGAGGCGCGGTTTTGCCAACTAAAACGCATGGGTACCCATACACGGCACTTGAAAACGATAGCTCCGGTACGCGAGACCTGATCCGGAGCGTTGGGCGGCTTTGCTGTCCGCCTTGTTCTCCGTTGTAAGGCCACATCGTTACCGCGCGGTTAGCGAGTGCTTAAGCAAATCTAAATTTGCGATTTTTCTTACCCGTTCGTCGACTACCCAGCGTCACCGCGCAGGAATTTGACGATGCCCGAGAAATCGGCGCCGCCATGGCCCATGGCGTTGTAGAGGCCGTAAAGCTGCGTCGCCTCCGCGCCCAAGGGCGTGACCGCGCCGGCCGACTGGGCCGCTTCCTGCGACAGCTTCAGGTCCTTCAGCATCAGGGCTGCGGCAAAGCCGGGCTTGTAGTCGCGATTGGCGGGTGAGGCGGGCACCGGCCCCGGCACCGGGCAGTAGGTGGTCAGCGACCAGCACTGTCCCGAAGAGGTGGAGGCGACGTCGAACAAGGCCTGATGCGACAGGCCGAGTTTTTCTGCCAGGACGAAGGCTTCCGCCACGCCGATCATCGAGATGCCGAGGATCATGTTGTTGCAGATCTTGGCCGCTTGCCCGGCGCCTGCGTCGCCGCAATGCACCACCTTGCCGGCCATCGGCTGGAGGATCGGTTCGGCTTGGGCAAAGGCTTCGGCACTGCCGCCGGCCATGAAGGTCAGCGTGCCGGCGGAGGCTCCGCCCGTGCCGCCGGACACCGGCGCATCAATGGACAGCAGACCCGCCTTTTGCGCTATCGCATGCGCCTTGCGTGCGGAGTCGACGTCGATGGTTGAGGAATCGATGAACAATGCGCCGGCTTTCGCCTGCGGGGCGATGTCTTCGTAAACCGACACAACGTGCTTGCCGGCCGGCAGCATGGTGATCACCACATCCGCATCCCTAACGGCGGCGGCAGCACTGTCCGCCGTCGCCACGCCGTTCTCACGAGCTGCGGCAAGATTTTCCGGCATCAGGTCGAAGCCGTGCACGCTGTGCCCGGCCTTGACGAGATTGGCGGCCATCGGATTGCCCATATTGCCGAGGCCGATGAAGGCGATGGTGGTCATTGTTTCCTCCGGAAAGTAGGTAGCGAATAGGGAGTGGCGAATAGCGAATGAGGGTACAGTGGATGTTGGCGATAGCAGGTCCTTTCCCTACTCGCTATTCGCCACTCCCTATTCGCTCATCGCCCAATCAACTGCCGCGCCACGATCACCCGCATGATCTCGTTGGTGCCTTCGAGAATCTGGTGGACGCGCAGGTCGCGCACCAGTTTCTCGATGCCGTAATCGTGCAGGTAGCCGTAGCCGCCGAGCAGCTGCAAGGCGTCGTTGGCGACGTTGAAGCCGGTGTCGGTGACGAAGCGCTTGGCCATGGCCGACCATTTGCCGGCGTCATGCGCCTTGCGGTCGAGCTTGGAGGCGGCGGCATAGAGGAAGATGCGCGCGGCCTGTAGTTCTGTTTCCATGTCGGCAAGGCGGAACTGCAGCGCCTGAAAGCGGTCGAGCGTCTGGCCGAAAGCCTTGCGTTCGGACGTATAGGTCAGCGCCTTTTCCAGAGCCGACTGCGCGCCGCCAACCGAACAGGCCGCGATGTTGAGCCGTCCACCGTCAAGGCCGGCCATGGCGATGCGGAAGCCAGCACCTTCGCCCGACAAGAGGTTGGTCACCGGCACGCGGCAGTCGGTGAAGTTGACCTGGCTGGTCGGCTGCATGTGCCAGCCCATCTTGTGTTCCTGCCCGCCGAAGCTGAGGCCGGGCGCATCCTTGGGGATTACCAGCGTCGAGATACCTTTCGGACCGTCCTCGCCGGTCCGAACCATGGTGACGTAGACATCGCTGGTGCCGCCGCCCGAGATGAACTGCTTGGCGCCGTTGATGACATAATGGTCGCCGTCGCGCACGGCGCGCGTCTTCAGCGCGGCAGCGTCCGAACCCGAACCCGGCTCGGTCAGGCAATAGCTCGCCAGCCATTCCATCGAGGTCAGTTTGGGCAGGAAGCGCTGGCGCTGTTCCTCGTCGCCGAAGCGGTCGATCATCCATGCGCCCATATTGTGGATGGAGATGAAGGATGAGAATCCGGGGCAGGCCTTGGCAAGCTGCTCGAACACGAGCACGGCGTCGAGCCGGGTGAGGGCCGAGCCACCGACATCGTCGCGGACATAAAGGCCGCCGAAGCCGAGCGGGCCGGTTTCGCGAATCACGTCGGCCGGGAAATGCTTGTCGCGGTCCCATTCCAGCGCATGGGGCGCGACGCGGTCGGCGGCGAACGCCTCCGCCATTTCGCGGATGGCGCGCTGGTCCTCGTTGAGCTCGAATTGCCCGGCTGTGGTGTCGACCGTGGCATCCATGGCTGCCTCCCTGGATTTTTCTTGGCTATGCGCGCCGCTCAATCTAGACCAATGCGATAGGGGCGCAAGTTGTGCATGACTGAGAACCGGCTGTGCGCAGATTAATGGACGAAATGATCAATTCTGCATTTTTCGATGGGCGACGGATGGGCGACGGCAATTTTAGAAATCGCCTCATTGCACCCCCCTCTGTCCTACCGGACATCTCCCCCTCAAGGGGGGAGATTGGCAGTTTGACCGACCGCGAGGCCGTCTGACCATGGCGCGGGCGATCATGCTGCAGGGCACCGGTTCGGATGTCGGCAAGACGGTGCTGGTGGCGGGACTGTGCCGGGCGGCAAAGCTGCGTGGGATGAGCGTTCGGCCGTTCAAGCCGCAGAACATGTCCAACAATGCAGCCGTAGCCGATCTGCCCGGCGAAGCTGGTGGCGGCGAAATCGGCCGCGCGCAGTGGCTGCAGGCGATTGCCTGCGGGGTAAAACCTTCCGTCCACATGAACCCGGTGCTGCTCAAGCCGCAGAGCGAGATCGGGTCGCAGGTCGTCGTCCAGGGCAAGGTCTATGGCCATGCGAAGGCGCGCGACTACCAGGACCTGAAGCCGAAGCTGATGGACGCTGTTCTGGACTCCTGGGGCATACTGGGCGAGGGCGCCGATCTCGTCATCGTCGAGGGTGCGGGCTCGCCCGCCGAAATCAACCTGCGCCCCCGCGACATCGCCAATATGGGCTTTGCGACGCGCGCCGATGTGCCGGTTGTTCTGGTCGGCGACATCGACAGGGGCGGGGTGATCGCCTCCATTGCCGGCACGCATCTGATCCTGCCGGAGGACGACCGGCGCATGATCGTCGGCTATCTCATCAACAAGTTCCGAGGCGATGCCAGCCTTTTCGACGACGGCATCAAGGCTATCGGCCGGTTCACCGGCTGGCCGTGTTTCGGCGTCGTGCCCTGGCTGAAGGCGGCGGCGCTGCTGCCGTCGGAGGACTCGGTGATCCTCGAACGGCTTGCCTCGGGCGAGAAGAAACCGCTCAAGGTGGCAGTGCCGATGCTTGGCCGCATCGCCAATTTCGACGATCTTGACCCGCTGCGGGCCGAGCCGCAGGTCGAGGTGGTGTTCGTGCCACCCGGCCACAGACTGCCAGAGGATGCCGGTCTGGTGATCATCCCCGGTTCGAAATCGACCATCGCCGACCTCATCGCGTTTCGTTGTAATGGTTGGGGCCGCGATCTCGCCGATCACCGGCGGCGCGGCGGGCATGTCGTCGGCATCTGCGGCGGCTACCAGATGCTGGGTCGCGTCGTGGCCGATCCGCATGGCATCGAAGGCTCGGTCACCGAAGCAGAGGGGCTTGGTCTCCTTGATGTCGAGACGGTGATGGAGCCGGAGAAAACGGTTCGGAATTCGACCGCGCGTTCGCTGCGCTACGGCACGGAGCTTTCGGGCTACGAAATCCATCTCGGTAAGACAACGGGGCCTGATTGCGCACGGCCGGTTGCCGAAATCAATGGCAAGCCCGATGGCGCTGCCTCGCCAGACGGAAAAGTGTTCGGCACCTATCTGCATGGCCTGTTCGGTGCGGACGCGTTTCGTGGCCGGTTTCTCGCCGAACTCGGCATTCAGGACGGTGGCATAGACTATCGCGCGCAGGTGGAGACGGCGTTGGACGACATCGCAGCGCATCTCGAAAAACATCTCGACTGCGACGCGATCTTCGCCGCCGCGCGATAGTGCATTACGCCGGTTCGTTCGCTTTGGGCCAATAGGTTCCCAATGACCAGATATTGCCTTCCGGGTCACGGCAGATGAACTCACGGCTGCCATAGGGGCGGTCGGTCAGTTCCGTGACAATCTCCGCACCGGCAGCCTTGGCCTTCGCATAGGCTGCATCGGCGTCCTTCACGGCGATATAGATCGACTTTCCGCCGGTCCGATTGGCTGTTCCGACGGTCTCGCCATAGGCGTCCGGGCGAGAACTGCCGACCATGATGATGGCCGAGCCGAAGGACAGTTCCGCGTGTTGGACCACGCCGCCATTCTCATAGCGGGCGCGCACTTCAAAGCCGAACGCTTCGACCAGCCAATCGATCATGGCACCGGCGTCGTTGTAGCGAAAGGTTGGGAAAAGGCGAGGTGGTTCGGATTCGGACATGGTCTGCTCCTCTCATTTTGCATAACGAGCAACTATGCCACGGCGCGTTGCTGTCAACCCGTCAGAAGCCGAGCAGCGTCCTGAGCGGGTTTGCCGGATCGGCAAGAAGTTTCACCGCAAGCGCCAGGCAGATAACGACCAGCAGCGGCTTGATCAGCCTTGAACCGATGCGGATGGCGAGGCTGGCGCCGACGCGCGCGCCGATGAACTGGCAGATGCCCATCATCATGCCGATCTTCCACATCACGCCGCCCGCCAGGGCGAAGACGACGAAGGCCCCGAGATTGGATGCGCAGTTCAACAGCTTGGTATGCGCCGTTGCCTTGAGCACGCCGTAGCCGGCAAGCGTCACGAAGGCGAGCATGAAGAACGAGCCCGTGCCGGGTCCGAAAACGCCGTCGTAAAAGCCGATTGCCGGCACGACCAAGAGCCCAAACAGAAAAGGCGAAAGCCGTCGGGCGCGGTCGACATCGCTCATATTCGGCTTCATAGCGAAATAGAGCGCGATGGCGACCAGCAGTACCGGCAGGAACAGTTCCAGAATGTCGCCCGGCAGCACGGTGGCCAAAAGTGCGCCGAGTACCGATCCGGCGAGCGCCAGGGCAGCTGACGGCAGTTGCGCGCGCAGATCGACGTGTCCCTTTGAGGCATAGGCGATGGTGGCCGATGTCGAGCCGAACAGACCTTGAAGCTTGTTGGTGCCAAGTGCCGTGACGGGCGGGAAGCCGGCGAGCAGCAAGGCAGGGATCGTGATCAGCCCGCCGCCGCCCGCGATGGCATCGATGAAGCCTGCGGCAAAGGCCGCTAGGGCGAGCAGCAGGACCGTTTCGGTGGCAAGATCAAACATGCGGAGCAGTCGCCATTGGGCACGGATGCCTTCGATCACATCGCCGTCTTCGCAGCAAGGCGGCAACGCCGCCACACTCCGACAAAATTGTTGCCTGGTAAGGCCTTCAACGCCTTCAATCCGATTCCGGTCGCGCGAATTTTACGTTAGGGAAAGACTCATGGGCGATGAGAGGCATCATATGGCGGCGGGCTTGCTTTCCAGAATACGGGCCGTGTTCGACGGCGATCCGGGTGTGCGCAAGGTGGCGGAGGACCCCGTCCTGTCCGCCGAAATCCTGCTGCTGTTCCGCATGATCCTGGCCGATGGCGTCGCCACAGAGAGTGAGATGGCGGTATTCCGGCAGATTTGCGCCGACAGTTTCGGCATCGAAAGCGACAGCGTCGATGCGGTGATCGAGTATCTCAACGAATTCGGCTACGAAACCAACGGCACGCAGGCGGTGGCGATGTTCCAGGACATGCCGCTGGAGCGCCGCCACGAACTGGCGCGGCATATGGCCGACATCGCCAAGGCCGATCATCAGCTTGCCGAGAACGAGGTTCGTCTGCTGCGCCGGACCATGGAACTGTTGGGCATCGCACCCGCAGCTGTTGTAAAGCCGTAACCCGGTGTCGTTTTCCGCTCCCCTCCGCGAGGAGGAGAGCGGTCATCATAAAAGACGACTTACCAGCTTCCGGTGTTTTCCATCGACGCCCAGGGTTCGGCCTTCTCCTTTGCCGGTCCCTTCTGCAGCAGTTCGATGGAAATGCCGTCGGGCGACTTGATGAAGGCCATGTTGCCGTCGCGTGGAGGGCGGTTGATCGTGACGCCCTTGTCCATCAAATCCTGGCAGGTCTCGTAGATGTCGTCGACCTCATAGGCGAGGTGGCCGAAATTGCGCCCGCCCTTGTAGTCTTCCGAATCCCAATTGTAGGTGAGTTCGAGCAACGGAGCCGCCTTGTCGACGCCGGTTGCCTCGTCCTCGGGTGCGGCTAGGAAGATCAGCGTGAAACGGCCCTTCTCGTTCTCGCTGCGCCGGACCTCCCGCATACCGAACTTCTTGCAATAGAAATCCAGCGATGCCTCGATGTCGGTCACGCGAACCATGGTGTGCAGATAGCGCATCAGTCGTCCCTGTGCTTTTCGGAGTTGTGGTGGCTGCATAGATAGGGCGAGACGAGCGTTTTGGACAACCCGGTACGTCGTTTTAGGTCTGGAAAGACACTGCCGCACGGTTTTTGTGCGGTGATGAAAAAAGCCCCTTTGGCCCTTGCAACCTGTGTGCGACAAAATGTTAAGTTAAGGGACAGAATCAGATGTCTCATGCAGGAAAGGGGGCGTTCTTATGGGGGACAAGGCCTTTCTCCAAAGGGAGTATCAGGGCGACGGCCAAAGCCTCGACCGCGACTCCGCTTCGGAGGTGGAAGACCTCCGCGAGGTGGCAGGCGCCATCAAGTGGTTTGACGTGGCCAAAGGCTACGGCTTTATTCTCCCTGATGAGGCGGCGCTTGGCGATATCCTGCTGCATGTGACCTGTCTTCGCCGCGACGGCTTCCAGACTGCGCTCGAGGGTGCGCGTGTCGTTTGCCTCGTAAAACAAGGCGATCGCGGCTTGCAGGCGTTTCGCGTCCTTTCGATGGACATGTCTACCGCGGTGCATCCCGCCGAGATGCAGGAGCAGCGCACCCATGTTTCGGTGACGCCGGAAAGCGGGTTGGAGCGGGCTCTGGTGAAGTGGTTCAACCGCACCAAGGGCTTTGGTTTCCTGTCGCGCGGCGAGGGTACGGAAGACATTTTCGTGCATATGGAGACGCTGCGCCGCTACGGTATCGCTGAACTGCGGCCGGGGCAGGTCGTGCTCGTCCGGTTCGGGCGCGGCGACAAGGGCCTTATGGCCGCCGAAATTCATCCCGATATGGGAACCTTGCCGATAGCCCACTAGATTTGTTCCGGGCGGCTGTCGCGGACAAGGAAGCGCGATGAACTTCAAAAACGGGTTGGTAGCTGGCGCCTTGAGCGCCTTTGTCGTTTTGGGCGGGCTCGCTGCCCCGATGGCTCCGGTGTGGGCGCAACAGCCCGCGTTTTCCGACGGCAGTCCCATGGATCTGCCGGCCGATCCGGCGCCGCTGGTGATCCAGACTCAAAGCGGTGACAAGAGCTTCACCATCGAGATCGCCGACGAGGCGGGAGAGCGCGCCATGGGGCTGATGCATCGCACGGACCTGACCGATGACGAGGGCATGCTGTTCGTCTTCGAGCAGACGCAGCCGCTCAGCTTCTGGATGAAGAACACGCCGCTGCCGCTCGACCTGATCTTTATCGGGCGCGACGGCAGGATACGCGATATCAAGCAGGGTGAGCCGTTTTCCGAGGCTGCCATTTCGCCAAACGAGCCAGCTCGGTTCGTGCTTGAGTTGAAAGCCGGAACGGCTGAAAAGAACGGCATAAAGCCGGGCGACCTCTTGCGCCATCCGGCCATCCAGCAAGCGCCCAATCCCGGCTGATCGAAAAAGGAATTCCATGACCGCCGCCAGCTTCTTCCATGACGGTTTCGATCTTGCCTATGTAGACGAGCCGTCGGCGGCGGGCTCCGGCGAGCCGATCCTGCTGATCCACGGCTTTGCGTCCAGCATTGCGGCTAACTGGATCGCGCCGGGCTGGGTCAAGACGCTGACCGAGGCGGGCTATCGCACCATCGCCCTCGACAATCGTGGCCACGGCCGATCCACCAAGAGCTATGAGGCGGCGGACTATACGCCACAGAAAATGGCGTCCGACGCAGCCGCTCTTCTCGATCATCTCGGCATCGAACGCGCCCATGTCATGGGCTATTCAATGGGCGCGCGGGTTGCAGCGTTCACGGCGCTCGCTTTTCCAGACAAGGTTGCGACGCTGGTTCTGGGCGGGCTCGGTATCGGCATGGTCGACGGCGTGGGCGATTGGGATCCGATCGCGGAAGCGCTCGTGGTGGAAGACCCTAACTCCATCACCCATACGCGGGGCAAAATGTTCCGCGATTTCGCCGACCGTACCAGAAGCGACCGCCGTGCATTGGCCGCCTGCATTTCCACCTCGCGCGAATTGCTGAGCGAAGCGGATGCGAGCCGCATCACCCAGCCGACGCTGGTCGCGGTGGGCACGGCCGACGACATCGCCGGATCGGCTGCCGAACTCGTGGCGCTGATGCCGAATGCGGTTGCTTTGGACATTGACGGGCGCGACCACATGCTTGCCGTGGGCGACCGCGCTTTCAAGAAGCGGGCGCTGGAGTTTTTGGCCGCGAACCCACTTTAGGCCTGCCGCAGTTTCTCCAGCGAGCGTGAGATGTTGGCGCGGGCCGCGTCCTCGAATTTCTCGCGGAATGTGGGTGTGTGGAAGATGTGCGGGCGGTCGAGGAAGCTTTTCAGCACGGCGGTCCGTCCCATCCGCCAGGATGCGTCGTCGACCCAGGCATATTCTCGGCGCACACCATCCTCATAGGCGTCGAAAGCGCCCGGTTCGGCACCCAGAATGGCGAGATCCATATCGAGGAAATAAGCCGCATCCGATGCCGCCTCGGGCGTATCGAGCGTAGGCAAACCGTGGGTGGCGGTCGCCTCGATCATCGCCGCGATGCGGGCGAGCCGTTTGGGCTCGGCGTGGTCTCTCAGGCGCTCGACGGCGAGCGCGGCGCTTTGGGCTTCGTTGTCCTTCGCTGTGCTGTCGTAGATCGCATCGTGGAACCAGATCGCCGCCTCCACCGCCTCGGGATCGGACAGCAAAGCGGTATGGTCCTGCGCAAGTCGCCGCAGCGCTGCGATATGCGCAATGCCGTGATAGTGCCTATCGGCGGCGCGATAAAGCGCTTCCAGTTCGGCGTGGATTTTGTCGTCGATCAGATCGGTCATCGGCCCGAAAACACCGGCTGACGGCGCTCCTTGAAGGCTGCGCGGCCCTCTGCATAGTCGGCGCTGGCAAAGGTCGCGTCGCCGATCTGCTGTGCGAAAGCGATATCCCGCTTGTCGCCGGTGGCCGTCGCACGCATCGAGGCTTTCGACGCCTTGATCGACAGCGGCGCGTTCGCGGCGATCGTGCGGGCAATCTCATCGACGCGGGCGTCGAAGTGTTCTGTCTCGACCACTTCGAGCAGGAAGCCGGCCGCCTTGGCGCTGGCGGCGTCAAGCCGGGCCGCGGTGAAGGTCAGGTATTTCGCCATCTGCTCGCCCAGCGAGCCGACGATGTCGACCATGGCGTCGAGCGGATAGGCGAGCCCTAGCTTGGCCGCCGGAACGCTGAAGGTCGCGTCCGGCGTGGCGATGCGCAGGTCGGCCCCCGCCGCCAGGCCGAAGCCGCCGCCGAGGCAGATGCCGCGAATGGCGGCGATGACGGGTATACGCGCCTGGCGGACGGCGGTGAAGGCTGCCGAATTCGCGGCTTCATAGATGCGGGCGCTGTCGGGTGCGCCGCGCAGCGTGTCGAACTCGCTGATATCGGCGCCTGCGGAAAAATCGCTGCCTGCGCCGCGCAGCACCACGGCGCGGACGGTCGGGTCCGCTTCAAGCACCTGGAACAGGGCGGCTAGCTCCAGCCACATGGCATAAGTCAGCGCGTTACGCCGCGCCGGCTTGTCGATGGTCAGAGTGGCGACGCCTGCGTCGATGCGAAGATTCAAGGGTTCGTTTTCCATGCCTGCTTGAATATCCATGATGCACATCCATTTGAAGCAGGTATGAAGAAAATTGAGTTCAACTGGTGGGCTTTTCAGCTTATAAGTCTGCTCCCGATCGGCAGACCCGCAGCGAAATGGAGACATCGGTGATGAACAACATGGCGGTTGCGCGCTCCGGCCTCCTGAAGCCAGTCGATCCGATATGGCGTTCGATCCGCGACGAGGCGATGGAAGCCGTCGAGCGCGATCCGCTGTTGTCGGCCTTTCTCTATACGACGATCCTCAATCAGGAGACGCTCGAGGACGCGGTGACGCACCGCGTCGCCGAGCGGCTTGCGCATGAGGATGTCGGAGCAGACATCATTCGCCAGACGTTTCGCGCCATGCAACAGGACGCGCCGGCATGGGGCAATACGGTCCGCGCCGACATCCAGGCCTACTACGAGCGCGACCCGGCCTGCGACCGCTTCATCATGCCGGTGCTGTATTTCAAAGGCTTCCACGCCATCCAGACGCATAGGCTGGCGCACTGGCTGTGGCATCACGGCCGCAAGGATTTCGCACTCTATCTGCAGAGCCGGTCGTCGTCTGTTTTCCAGACCGATATCAACCCGGTGGCGCGGATCGGCAAGGGTATCTTCATCGACCATGCGACAGGGCTGGTGGTCGGCGAGACGGCTGTCATCGAAGACGATGTTTCGATCCTGCATGGAGTGACGCTGGGCGGTACCGGCAAGGCCGGCGGCGACCGCCATCCCAAGATCCGTCACGGCGTGTTGATCGGCGCGGGGGCCAAGATTCTCGGCAATATCGAGATCGGCCATTGCTCCAAAATCGCGGCAGGCTCCGTGGTGCTTTCGTCGGTGCCACATAACAAGACGGTTGCCGGCGTCCCGGCGCGTGTGGTTGGAGAATCGGGTTGCGACCGGCCGTCGAGCCAGATGGACCAGTTGCTGCCGTCCCAGAGCATGGAGCACGTCGTCACCTTCGATATCTGATGGGAGAGCGGCCAACAAAAGGCGCTGTCCGGCTTTACATCGGCAGCGCGAGCGTGCCAGAAGCAGCCCCGCAGTCTCCTTGCGGCGTCCCTGAGGGCGTCATTTGCGGAGACGACGAAAGCGCGCTGAGCATTGACCCTTTGCGAAACGACACCAGTTTCTGGTCGGGCGCAAAGGAAAACAAAAATCGGAGAAGCCAGTTGAAGCCGGACGAAATCAGAAAGCTCGACGCCTATTTCAAAAAGGCGTTCCAGAACCCGAAGCTGCAGGTCAAGGCCCGGCCTCGCAAGGACGATTCCGCCGAGGTCTATATCGGCGATGAGTTCCTTGGAATCGTCTTCAAGGATGAAGACGACGGCGACTACAACTTCTCGATGGCGATCCTCGACATCGACCTGGCGTAAGCCAATCTACTTGCCGGGGTGCCCTTTTGGGTCCCCGGCTGCGTGCCGCTGTCGGCATGGCAGCGCTGCCCACCCCTCGGCATTCCAGAGCGCGCTTTCCTTCTCCTCATGAAGCCTTCGCATCGCTGAGAGCCTGCTTAGCCACGCTGAACCTGATCTTTTGCAATGGTGATAGTGACGGGCAGAGGCTTGCGCACGCCGGTTTCTGCTCTATCGTGCCGCCGACGCAAGGCAGGACGGAGAGCAGATGCCCCTTTATTCACTGGACGGAAAAACACCGCAGTTCGAGGACCGGGACAGCACCTGGATTGCGCCCGACGCCTCTGTCATGGGTGATATCCACATCGGGCGGGACGTCGGCATCTGGTTCGGCGCGGTGCTGCGCGGCGACAACGAGCGGATCAGCATCGGCGCAGGCTCCAACATCCAGGAACATACGATGATGCACACCGACATGGGTTTTCCGCTCACCGTCGGAAAAGACTGCACCATCGGCCATCGCGCCATCCTGCATGGCTGCACCGTGGGTGACAACAGCCTGATCGGAATGGGCGCCATCGTGCTGAACGGCGCCAAGATCGGCAGGAACTGCCTGGTGGGAGCCGGCGCGCTGGTCACGGAAGGCAAGGAATTCCCGGACAACTCACTGATCGTCGGTTCGCCCGCCAAGGCGATCCGCACCATTGATGACGCAACCGTCAAACGCCTGCGCAAAGGTGCGGAGAACTACGTCCACAATCAGCGCCGCTTCAAAGCAGGACTGAAGCCTGCCTGAATGAGAGAAGCCGACGCCCAACCCCGGGGAAGGGTTGGGGCCGGCTCCTTCGCCAAAATCAGCGGACGCTTGCCACCGCATCGGCGCGGCCATCATTGATGCCGATCCAGACGCCGGAATTGGTTTCCGACTGACGCTTGAGATAGGTGTAGTCGGTCTCGTGCCAAGCCAGGACGCGGCTTTCCAGATTGTCGAGGATGAATTCGCCGAGATCGCTGCGGACGGTGAGGACGGCGTGACCGTCGCCATTGGGCTGGCGCACGACAGTGATCAGCAGGCTGCCGGCGGGGATGCCGAACTTCATCAGCCTGCGGCGCTTTTCCAGCACATAATCCTCGCAGTCGCCTTTCATGTTAACAGGAAAGGACCAGACTTCTTCCTGGCCCCACATGTCCATGTCGGTGCGCGGCTCGATTGCCATGTTCACCGTGTTGTTGACCTCGACGATCTTCGCCCACAGGCCGCGCGTCAGCTGTACCGGTGCCTTGCTAGGGGTCTTCTGGCTGCATTCGCCGCGTTCGCGCTGGCAAAAATCATAATGTCCCACCGGCTGCGTGGTGCGGCCCATGGTCTGCATGAAAGAAGCATCGGCAAAAGCTTGACCGGCCGCGAAAAGCTGTAGTCCAAACACCAGGCCGGCGAAGAGTATTTTCATTTTTTTGCATCCCCGTTTGAGGAGACACTGGCATCGCCGAATTTATTCTGCGCAAAATGCCGAAGTACAGATTTAGTAAAACTATAAGCGAATTAGCAACAAAGAATAATAGTGTCTTAAACAGAGTATCGCGATTTATTAATCATACCGGTCGGCGAGTGTAGTGTCCCAGCAAATGCAAGGGTTTGCTTGGTTTATAAAATTTGAAGGAATCCCGCACCGGCACAGGTTGACGGCTTCCGCGATCCCAACTTGATACAGACCTTTTTAACCGTAACAACGGGATTATGGCGAGTGGCGCGCAATCCGCCTCATTGCCGCCGCCAAAAAAGCGCCATGGCGCCGGTCACAGGCGTTGGCCGTGAATCTCGCTGCGTCCACCTTCAAGCACGAGCAGATGTCCGATGCGGACCACGCCATCCAGCGGATCGACAGGCTGGAGAGCCGCGGCACTGGGGGCGAACGACGGCACGGCGATCTGCGCGCGCTGTTCAGCCAGGTCCAGCTGCGCCTCGATGGAGCCGTTGTCCGGATCGATCAGATCGACATGTTCGAGCATTGTGTCGACGACCGGATCGGCACCAAGCCAGAACGGCGTATTGACGCTGCTCAAGACACCGATGGCGCGCCGACCGGCGTTTTCGCTTGCCAACGGCAATATCAGCAGTTCGAACCGAACGGCGCGCTGCGTGAGGCTGGTGGCCGCCAGCCTCATCACCACGGGTGCGTTGTGGTGGAACACGCCATGCGCCAGGCGGCTGATCAGCCGGTGATCCTGATGCCGCCACAGCGAAGCGAAGGATGCCCCCTTTAACTCCCTGTCATAGGTCGCGCAGAGCCGCGTTCCAGCCAGCCGGAACACGGCTTCGCCGCGCGCATCCTGTTCGAGGATGAAGGTGTCGGCGAGCAGGGTCTTGATGTCGGCCGGTTCGATCTCCGACCGGCGTGGTGCGGAGCGTCCCGCGCGCAGCCGGTTCCAGTATCGGAAGAGGGTGATCGATCCTCTTTGTTTCATCATGTTCGGCTCCAGGGATGCTGCCGCCTGTGCCAGGGGGAGACAGAATCACCTCTTTCGTGGGTCTAGATGAGCCGCGTTGCAGGAGGCATGCCAGTTGAACCCCGCTTTGTTCACTGGGCGGGGCGGTTAAGGTTAACAATTGGTTTAAGTTGTCTCTATCGTTCTTGCGTGCCAAAGTAAGGCTGTTCAGGCGACTTGCTTGCCTGCAGCGCTTTCAGTCAAAGAACTTTGGTGGAGCCGGGGGGCTCGGCCGGCCGTTCGGAGCAATCCGAACGGCTTTTTTTTCTTCAGCGCAACCGAACGTGTTTGGCCCGGCAGGTGACGGCATGCAGCGCTTTGCGCTACATGGACGGCATGAACGTCACCGGACACAGCCTATGACCCAGCCGCATCGAGACATGAGATATGGCGGCGGGCCCACGCGCAAGGAGCCGATCTTCAACATGGCGGGCGTGGTCGTCGCCATCGTGGCTGTGTGCCTGGGCACTCAACTGCTGCGCGACTATGTTCTGACCGCCCGGCAGGACATCGAGCTTCTGGTCCGCGCGGCCTTCATCCCGCTTCGCTATAGCGGGCTGGTTCCGCTTGATTTCTACTCGTTTTCTAGCCCGTTCACCTACACCTTGCTGCACGGAAGCTTCATGCATCTGCTCGTCAACATGGTGTGGCTGGTGGCGTTCGGCTCGCCGCTGGCCAACCGGATCGGCGTCGTGCGGTTCCTCCTGTTCTTCGCTTCCACCGGCGTGGCCGCCGCAGCCCTTCATTGGGCCGTCTATCCCGACGACAATGCACCGCTGGTCGGGGCATCGGGGGCGATCGCCGGCATGATGGGGGCAGCCGCCCGCTTCGGCTTCCAGGTCGACCGCAGCCGCGAACGCCCAGCCTTTGGCGGGCCAGTGCTGCCCATCGCCGTGGTGCTCCAATCGCGAACCGTGGTGACGTTCCTGGCGATCTGGATGGTCGTCAACGTGGCGACGGGATATTACGGGCTGGTCCCGGGCATGGAAGGCTCCATTGCCTGGCAGGCGCATATCGGTGGCTTCCTCGCCGGCTTTTTCGGTATTCGCCTGTTCGATGGCGAGAGCATGGGCCGGCCGCATCTCTACAATTGACGGGATGATGCGCCTGACGGCTCATAAGAGTGCGCTGGCGTGGGGCCGTTCGCGCGGGCGTCGCGCTGGACAAAAAGCTGCACCCGCTGAGGTGGACCGAGGAAAAGTGAGCGGCCGGACACGGCAGGCTTTGCAGGAAGCCGTGGACAGCCGTCCGTGTTCGCCTATCCGAATTCGCCGAAGCGTGGCGGAAGCGCCATCACCTGCCCGAGAGCTGAAGATCGAGCATCCAAAGAAAAGGCGGGGGTCAGCCCCGCCTTTCCTTATTCATTGCGCCTCAGATCAATTGAGACGGCCGGCGGCGTGGGCCAGCATGGTGTAGACCTTGCCGGTGTCGGACGACAGGTAGGTCTGCGACATCATGTTGTCCCGGTCGTTGCGCGAGACGTCCTTGAGCAGCTTCTCGAAGTCATCGCAGTAGCGGTTAACGGCGGCACGGAACTCACCGTCTTCCTGATACTTGCGGCGGATTTCGTCGAAGGTCTGCTGACCCTTCAGCGTGTAGAGCCGGCGGGTGAAGACATCGCGCTCGCCCTTGCGGTAGCGATTCCACAACTCGATCGAGGCTTCGTGGTCGATAGCCCGCGCGATGTCGACCGACAGCGAGTTGAGCGACTCCACCACATGAAGCGGCGAGCGGGCCGGTTGCGCCTGGCGGCTTTCGCCGGAGGGTGCTGCCTGCTTGGGAGCCTCCTCTCGGGATGCGCCGCTCAACAGGTTGCTCACCCAGCCGCCCGGCTGGGCGCGGGTGCCGGCCTCTCGGGCGGGCTGCGCCTCGGCAGACTGCTGAGGTGCTGCCACCGGACGCTCGGCGGTCACCGTGTCGGCCGTTGCTGCGACGGGCTTTTCCGCCTGAGGAGCAGCAGGAGGGGTTGGCCGGCGCGGCTGGACGGCAGGCGCCTGCGGGGTAGGGGCCGGACGGGCCTGGCGCGGTTCGGAGATGTCTACGGTACGGCCGGATTTGGCGACGATATCGGACAATTCCTTGAGCGCATTGATCTGCTCGGTGACTGCCCGCTTGATCGCCGAGGTCGATTCCTTGGCTTCCATCGGCATGTCGAGCACGCCCTTCTTGAGCTCGGCGCGTGTGCTTTCCAGCTCGGTCTTGATCGAACCTGCGGTGGCGCGGAGGTCTTCGGTGGCGTCCGCAAAGCGCTTGGTGGCGGCTTCTACCACTTCGCTGATCGCCGTGCTGATTTTTTCCGCTGACTGCAATGTGCGGCCTTCGGCATTGTCCATCGTCTTGGCGACGAGGGTTTCGAAGGACTGCATGACGCGTTCCAGCTCTTCCGACTTCTTGACCAGGCCAACGGCGAGGTCGTCGAGCGAGGACTGGCGCTCCAGCGTGTGTTCGAGATTGCTTTGCGCTGCGCTGAGCAGTTCCGAGGCAGAGGTCAGCAGACGGCTGTGCTCGTCGAACTTGGTCGCGATCGAGGCGACCTCGCGCAGCGTGTGCGACGACAGTTCGGTCAGGCGGGTGGTGTTGTTGTCTACCAGACGGGCAGCACTTGAGAAAGTCTGCGAAGCCTTTTCGGTCGAGGCGGAGAAGGCCGCGGTGCTGCCCGCAAGCTTTTCGTCCACTACCGAAAGGTTGGCCGCTGCCTGGTCGATGAGGGTTTCGAGCTGCTGGCTCGAACCGGTCATGCGAGCGAGCAGATCGGTGACGCTCTCGGCAAGCGTGTTGCGCACGCCTTCCACTGCCGAAAGTGCTTCCGCCGTGCGGCTGGCAAGAGCGTTGACGAGCGCCGTGTTCTCGGTCCGCAGCTTTTCGGTGGCGCGTTCGGTGGCGTCCTCCATGCTCTTCTGCAGTTCGGTGCCGCCTTCGGCGAAGCGCTCGACCAGCGGACGCGCGGTTTCGTCGAGGATTTTCGAAATCTCGGCGGACCGCTCGGCCAACATGGCGTTGAGTTCGCGTGTGTTGGCACCGATGGTGCGAGCGGCTTCGTTCGTGCTCTGGCCGATATGCTGGCCAACTGCCGAGAACGTATCGGCAATGGTGTTTGCGCGGCCCGTCAGCTGTTCCTCAACCCGGGCAACCTGCTCGTCGAGCTTGCGACCCATGGCGTCGGCGCCCTGGGCGAGGCGGCTTTCGGCAGAGTTGAGCTGCTCGTCCAGCTTGCCGACGACCGCATCCGCACCTGCGGCCAGACGCTCATCCACGCCGGCCAGCTTCTCCTCGATGGCGCGCGCGCGGGCATCGAGTTCTGCAGAGGTGCGATGCGAACGGGCGACGATGCGCTGTTCGGTCTCGGTGAAAGCGTTGGCGATCTGGTCGGCATGTTCGCTGATGCCGGATGCGCTTTCGCCAATGCGGGCTGCAAGCGCACTTCCTGCTTCGTGGAAGGCTTGACTGACTTCGACAGCACGGCCCTTGAGCGTTGCGGCACTTTCTTCGGTGCGGGCCGCCAGGATGCGTCCGGCCTCGTTGAAGGCCTCGCCGACTTCAGATGCGCGGCCCTTGAGCGTCGCAGCACTTTCTTCGGTGCGGGTCGCCAGGACGCGTCCGGCCTCGTTGAAGGCCTCGCCGACTTCAGATGCACGGCCCTTGAGCGTCGCGGCACTTTCTTCAGTGCGGGCCGCCAGGATGCGTCCGGCCTCGTCGAATGCCTGGCCAACTTCGACTGCACGGCCCTTGAGAGTCTCAGCGCTTTCTTCGGTGCGGGCCGCCAGGATGCGTCCCACCTCGTTGAAGGCTTCACCGACTTCAGCTGCCCGGTCTGTCAGGGCCGCTGTACTTTCCCCGGTGCGGACTGCGAGCGTACGTCCCGCCTCGTCGAAGGCCTGGCTGACTTGGGCTGCACGGCCCTTGAGCGTGGCAGCACTTTCTTCGGTGCGGGCGGCAAGGATGCGGCCGGCATCGTCGAAGGCTTGGCTGACTTCGCCGGCGCGACCGATAAGTTCCTGCCCGGTCTGCTCGGTGCGCGCAGCGAGAAGACGGTCGGCATCCTCGAACACCTGGCCAATCTCGGTGGCGCGGCCGGCGAGGGTTTCCGCCGTTTCGCGAACGCGCTCGGCGAGTTTGCCTTCCACGCTCTCATAGGTGCGCATGATCTGGTCGGCATGGGCGCCCAACGCTTCGGCGCCGCTGGAAATGCGGATAGCGAGCTTGTCGTCGGCAAGGTCGAAGACCCGGCCAATTTCGGAAGCGCGCCCTGCGAGCGTGTCGGCGGTGGTCGCAACCCGCGTTGCCAACCGTTCGTCGGCTGCCTCGAAGCTGCGCGCGATGCTTTCGGCGCGGGCACCGAGAGCCTGGTCGCCCGCCAGAATACGGCTTGCGAGCGTTTCATCGGCGCTGTCGAAGAGACGGCCGATTTCCGATGCGCGGTCGGTCAGCGAATCCGCAGTGGCGGACACGCGGCTCGAAAGCCTCTCGTCAGCCTGCTCGAAGCTACGGACGATATCGTCCGCGCGGGCGCCGAGGGCCTGCTCGCCGGCCATGATACGGTTGGCGAGTATCTCGTCGGCATTGTCGAAGATGCGGCCCAGTTCGGAAGCGCGGGCGGCGAGCGCATCGGCCGATTCCGCGATGCGGAGCGCCAGGCGTTCGTCGGCATTGTCGAAGTTGTTGACGATATCGGCGGCGCGCGCTGCCAGATCCTTCGCCGTTTCGATGGCGCGGGCGACAAGGCGCTGGTCGGCCTGGTCGAAGGCGCCCGCGATCTGGTCGGCCTTGTAGGCCAGGCGTTCGGCGGTTTCATCCGCCTTGGCCAACAGCGCGTCGGAGGTTTCCGATGTGCGCGCGGCGAGGCGGTTTTCGGCATCGTCGAAGGCGCGGGTGATTTCCTCTGTGCGGAGCATGAGTTCGGCTGAGGTCTGCGCCGCACGGTCGGCAACGATGCGGTCGGCATCGGTGAAGACCTTGCCGGCTTCGTCGTTCAACGCGGCGGTGACTTCCATCACCTTGTCGCGCAGCGAGCCGGCGATGACCACCGCACTGCGTTCGAGCACGCCGCGGACATTGTCGACGCCCAACGACAGGGCGCGTTCCATGGTGCCGGTGCGTTCTTCGATGACATCGGTGTGGCGACGGAAGGCTTCCTCGATCTTCTCGATGTCGCCGGCAATCGCATCGGAGAGGTCGACGCGCTTGGCGGCGATCTGGTCGATATGGCCGGCGATCGCCAGATCGATCTCGCGGCGGGCATCGCCCAGCTTGCCGAGATCGTCTTCGACCGCGCGGGCCAGAACGGTGCGGCCTTCGGCCAGACGTTCAACCTGGCCTGCGACCAGGCTATCGATACCGCTGCGGGTTTCGGCCAGCTTGGCCAGATCGGCTTCCAGGGCGCGCTTGAGTATGTCGCGGCCCTCGGCAAGCTTTGCCACCTGGCCGGCTACGAGTCCGTCGATGCCGGCACGGCTTTCGGAAAGCTTCGCAAGGTCGTCTTCGATGACGCGAGACAGCTTGGCACGCTCGGCAGCGAGGTCTTCCGCCTTCTGTGCCACCATCTCCTGGATGCGCGCCAAATCGGCTTCGAGCGCTTCGGACAGAACGCCGCGACCGTCGGCGACCTTTTCCGCCTGCAGAGCGACAAGGCGGTCGATCTCGGCGCGAGTGTCGGCGAGCTTGGCGATGTCCTGTTCCAGCGCGCGAGAGAGGCCGGCACGCTCGTTGGCGATGTCCTCGGCATTCTTCGCGACGAAGGACTGGATGCGCGCCAGATCGGCTTCGAGCGCCTCGGACAGAACGCCGCTGCCGTCGGCGATCCGCTCTGCCTGCAAGGCCACGAGCCGGTCGATTTCGGCGCGGGTTTCCGCAAGCTTGGCCATGTCGTCGTCCAGCGTGCGCGACAGGTTGGCGCGTTCGTTGGCGAGATGACGAGCGTTGTCCGCCAGCAGCGCCTGGACCTTTTCCAGATCGGCATCGAGCGCGCGGCTCAGGATGTCTCGACCGTCGGTCAACCTGCCGACATGGTTGCTGAGGATGTCGTCAATCTCGCCACGGCTCTGCGAGAGCAATGCCAGATCGGCTTCCATGGCGTGGGTGAGGGCGTCGCGGCCGGCCGCCAGCTTGGCAGCCTGGTCGGAGACCATGCCGTCGATGCGGGCAAGATCGGCCTCCAGCGCGCGCTTGAGGATGTCGCGGCCTTCGGCGAGCTTCTCGACCTGTCCGGCGACCAGGCCGTCGATGCCTGAGCGGCTTTCGGCCAGCTTGGCGAGGTCGTCTTCCAGAGCGCGGGAGAGAGCGCCGCGTTCCTGGACGAGCTGCCGTGCATGCTTGGACACGAGATCGTTGAGGCCGTCGATGTCATTTTGCAGGGCGCGGGCCATTTCGGCACGCTCCTCAGCAACTTTGTGGGTCTGACCGTCGAGCGCGCTGCGCACGGCCTGCAGATCAGCCTCCAGCGCGCGCTTGAGGATGTCGCGGCCTTCGGCCAGTTTCTCGACCTGGGCGGCGACGAGACCGTCGATGCCCGAGCGGCTTTCGGCCAGCTTGGCAAGGTCGTCTTCCAGCGCACGGGAGAGGGCGCCGCGTTCGTCGCTGAGCTGACGTGCGTAGCTTGCGACGAGACCGTTGAGGTTGTCGAGGTCGGCCTCCATCGTACGAACGATGGCAGCGCGTTCTTCGGCAAGGCGTGCCGCCTGGCTGTCCACGGCGGCCCGGATGGTGCCGAGGTCGGATTCAAGAGCGTTCTTGAGAATGTCGCGGCCTTCGGCAAGCTTTTCGACCTGGCCGGCGACGAGGCTGTCGATGCCGGAACGGCTTTCGGCGAGCTTGGCGAGATCGGCTTCCAGAGCCCGGCTGAGGACGTCGCGGCCCTCTGCGAGTTTTTCAACCTGGCTCGCGACAATGTTGTCGATATCCGAGCGGCTATCGGAAAGCTTGGCAAGATCGGCCTGCAGCGCGCGACTGAGGACCTCGCGACCTTCAGCGAGCTTTTCGACGTGGCTGATGACGAGGCTGTCGATGCCGGAGCGGCTTTCAGCGAGTTTGGCAAGATCGGCTTCGAGCGCGCGCTTGAGGATGTCGCGGCCGGTCGAGAGCTTTTCGACCTGTCCGGCAACCATCGTATCGATGGCTGCGCGGTTTTCGGCAAGCTTCTCCAGGTCGGCTTCCAGCGCGCGGCGCAGCACGTCGCGGCCCTGTGCCAGCTTTTCGACCTGGCCGGTGACGAGGCCGTCGATGCCCGAGCGGCTTTCGGCCAGCTTGTCGAGATCGTCCTGCAAGGTGCGGGCAAGGGCGATGCGTTCTTCGGCAAGGCGCTGGGCGTTTTCCGAGATGATGGCTTGCACACGGGCCATGTCGATTTCGAGCGACTGGGACAGAGCGCCGCGTTCGGCTGCGATGCGCTCGGCGCTTTCCGAAACCAGAGCTTGTACTTTGGCGACATCAGCGTCGAGAATGTGAACCAAACTGCCGCGTTCGCTGGCAATGCGTTCAGCACTTGCCGCGACCAGGGCTTCGACCTTGGTAACATCGGCATCGAGGATCTGCGCCAGGTTGCCGCGTTCGCTGGCAATGCGCTCGGCACTCTGCGAAACCAGGGCTTCGACTTTGGCGACATCGGCGTCGAGCGTCTGTGCCAGGTTGCCGCGTTCGGCTGCGATGCGTTCCGCACTCTGCGCGACCAGGGCTTCGACCCTGGCGACATCGGCGTCGAGCGCCTGGGCCAGATTGCCACGTTCTGCGGCGATGCGCTCGGCACTCTGCGAAACCAGGGCTTCGACTTTGGCGACATCGGCGTCGAGCGTCTGAGCCAGGTTGCCACGTTCTGCGGCGATGCGCTGGGCATTTTCCGCAACCAGGGCCTGAACCTTGGCGAGATCAGATTCCAACGCATCGGCAAGCGCGCTGCGTTCGGTGGCAATGGCCTGCGTGTTCTCGGTGACGACGGTGCGCACCTTGCCGAGATCGGCGTCCAGACTGCGCGAGAGCAAGGCGCGGTCTTCGGCGATCTTGGCCGAATGGCCGCTCATCAACTCGCCGATATTGGCGACGTCGTTCTTCAGCGCATTGGCGAGAATGTCGCGACCTTGAGCGATCTTCTCGACCTGGCTTGCCACAATGCCTTCGATTTCATCGCGGGCACTGGTGAGCTTGCCCATGTCGGCTTCAAGCGCTCGGGACAGTACGCCGCGGCCTTCGGACAGGCGAGCGACGTGGCCGGAGACCATCTCGTCTAGATTGGCCTGGGTCTGTACGAGCCTGCCGGCGTCCTGCGACAGGGCATGGGCGAGGGTTTCGCGGCCCTGTTCGAGCTGACGCAGGTGGCCGCCGAGCGTCAGGTCGATGGCCTGGCGTGACTCGTCGATCTTGCGCATGTCGTCTTCGAGCGCCTGGGCCAGGATGGTCCGGCCTTCGGCGAGCTTCTGCACATGGAGGCCTACGGCCGTTTCGATGGAGGCGCGGCCTTCGGCAAATTTGTCGAGATCGGCGTGCAGGGCAGCGGCCATGCGCTCGCGTGCCTCGGCGAATTTGCGGGCATTTTCCTCGACGGCGGTGTCGAGGCTGTGACGGGCGTCGGAAAGACGGGCAATGTCCTCGTCGAAGGCGCCGGAGACGATGTGGCGGGCTTCTTCCATGCGGCCGGCGAAGTCGTTGGCGCGCGATTCCAGCATGGTCGAGGTCGAGGTGATGATGTCAGCCATATCGGCGTTGATCTGCGACCGGCCCTGTTCGATGAGCGAGGTGAGCTGATCGCGGCTTTCGATGAACGAGCCTGCGATGTCGCGGGCGCGTTCGACCAGCGTTTCGCTGATCTGGCGGGCGCGGGCTTCGAGTGCTGCGTTGAGTTTCTGCGTGCCGGTATCGAGCGCTTCGGCGCGGGTCTGGAACTCGCCGATGAGGGCCTGGCCGCGTTCGGACAGGGTGCGCTCGATATTGCGCATGCTGTTTTCGAGTTCGGCGTTGAGGCCGGTGGTGGCCCCGCCGAGCAGGGAAGCCATGCCGCTGGTGCGCTCGTCGAGCATTTCGCGCATCGTGCGGGTCGCCGCATCGGTAGTCTCGCCGAGCGAGGCGATGCGCATGTCGAGCAGGCTGGCGAAGGCCTCGCCCGAGGTGGAAAGGCGGTCGCTGAGCGCTTCGACCTTGCCTTCGATGGTTTCGAACAGCGTCATGCCGCTCGAATTAATGCGGTCGACCAGGGCTTCGCCCGAGGTGTCGATGGTCATGGACAGCTTGGTCGATGCATTCATGATGCTGTCGCGGATGATGTCGCTGGCCGAACCGAGCTCGTCGCGCAACGTCTCATGCGCACCGGAAATCGAGGCGCGGACGCGTTCGGCATGGGTGATGACGGCTTCGCGCTCGCTGCCCAGGCCGTCGACCAGCGAACGGATGCGGGATGCGTTCTCCGAATAGGACCGTTCGATCTGGTTGACTTCGGAATGCACCAGGGTTTCCAGTTCGACGGCGCGGGCCAGGGTACGCTCGATGCCTTCGCCCATGGCGGCGACTTCGCGGCGGATCGCCTGGCCGACATTCATGACGCGGTCCTGGGCGAGGTTTTCCGGCTCTGCAAGGCGGAAGGCGACTTCGGTCATCGACTGGGCGGCGATGCGCATTTCCTGCGCGCGGCGGATCATGACCGCGAAGGCCCAGAACAGGACGATCGGGATGATGGTGGCAATGGCGATGCCCAGCAAAGCGGGGCGGGCGAGGACGTCCTGCACACTGGAAATGGCCCAGATGCTCGGGGTCACGAACATGTTCGCCATGGCGACGCCGCCGGCTATCCAGGCAGCGGACAGGATCGCGACCATCCAGTAGATCGTCGTCGAGGCGCGCCGGTTGAAGCTCGTGAAGGTGGAGCGATAGGATTTCTGGCTGTCGTCGTTGGCCGGCTTGAAGCCGTTGGGCTGGAGCTCGCCCAAGGGTTCGCTGCGCGGCTCGACCGGACGGCGGTCAGTTTGAATCTCTGGCTTGGAAGCCTGCGGCTGCTGCTCGGAGCGGATTTCGGGCTGCGGCACGGGCGGCGTCGGCACGGGCGATGCGGCTGCGCCGTTTCGACCTTCATGCGCCAGCTCTTCCGCGGCCTGCGCGATCTGGGCCTCGAGGTCTTCCATGGTCGCTGCGATATCGAAATCGTCGTCGTGCGATCCGGTCAGATCCAGGTCGAGCGCTTCTTCCAGTTCCTTGGCGACATCGATGTCGATGTTCTTTGTTGTGGTTTTCTTCGCCATGCCTTCTACCCTGTACAATTTGTGCGGGTCAGGATCTTAGCCGTCCTGTTTCGAACCGCACTGAGGCTCAGTTTGAACTCGTCGTATCGTAGTGACACACCCGGGTAAATAAAACATGCATTCGGCGACATACGTAAAAGTTTAAATATAAGGTTAACGTTGCCGTGAGTTTGGTCGCCGGTTACACGGGGTCGAGGTGCGGCAAAACAACGCCATTCAGGGTGGCATCCACGATACGGTCGCACGAGGATAAGGACGTTTCATGATTGCGCGCGACAGCGAAATCGGGCTCTCCACAGGCCAGTTCAATCCGGGTGGATCGCCGATCGATCTCGATCACCTCGCGCGGCAGACGATGGACGATGTCGAAATCCAGCGCGAAGTTCTGAAGATGTTTTCCGACCAGGTGCGCTCGGTTGTGGAAAAGATGGGGTCCTCCGACGCGAAGGAGCGCTTTGCTTTGGCGCATTCGTTGAAAGGTTCGGCCCGTAGCGTCGGCGCCTTTGCGCTCGCCGATTGCGCGGAAGAGATCGAAAGCCGACCAGAGGATGAAACCCCACTGCCGCAACTGTCGTTGCTTGCCGACAAGGTGCGCGATTTCATCGCCTCGCTGAAGATCTGAGCCGCCGTCAACATCGACCTTCTCGCGGTTGGTTCCGGCGGGATGTTGACTTGTCCGGGCAAGCGATTATGTGCCGGACAGCGAATTTCGGGAATGACAATGACCAAGCTGACCTACATCGCTTTTGACGGCACCCGTTTCGACGTGGAGGCCGAGAACGGCTCCACCGTCATGGAAAACGCGATCCGCAACTCCGTTCCGGGCATCGAGGCGGAATGCGGCGGTGCCTGCGCCTGTGCGACCTGCCATGTGTATGTGGATGACGCCTGGACCGACGCGGTGGGCGAGCCGGAAGCGATGGAAGAGGACATGCTCGACTTCGCCTTCGACGTGCGCCCGACCTCGCGGCTTTCGTGCCAGATTCGCGTGCGCGACGAATTGGACGGGCTGGTTGTCAGCATTCCCGAGAGACAGGGGTGAGGGCCGCTTCGGCGTCTTTGCTTCGACCATGAGCGACACAACGGATGTTGCAATCGTCGGCGCGGGTCCGTCAGCACTTTATGCGGCGTTTCAGCTGGGTCTTTTCGGCATCAGCTTCCGATTTATCGAGGCATCCGACCGGCCTGGCGGGCAATGCACCGAGCTTTACGGCGACAAGCCCGTCTATGACATGCCGGCATGGCCGACCCTGACTGCGCAGGATGTGGTCGACAAGCTTTTGCAGCAGATCGCGCCGTTCAAACCGCACTTCGAGTTCGGCAGTACGATCTCATCCATCGTTCGTGACCAAAGCGGCGTGTTCTGTCTGTCGACCAAGAACGGTCGCGCGTTTTCGGCTAAGGCGGTTGTCGTGGCCGGCGGAACGGGCGCATTCGTTGCCGATGAGGGCCGGCGCCTTATCGCCTGGGACTGGCGCGACTGGGGATTTTCCGGACACCACGGAGCGATCGAGGTTGACACGGAACGGTTCGAAACCTCAATGCCCGGCGTGTTCGCCATTGGCGATGCCTGCATCTATCCCGGCAAGCTGCCGCTGCTGGTGTCGGCGTTTCACGAGGCGGCACTGATGGTGCAGGCTATCCGCGCGCAGCTGGCCGCGCCACGCCGCGCTGTCGTGGAATACACGTCGACGTCGAGCAGCCTGCAACGACGCCTGGGCGTCAAGGATTAGGGGTCAGCCTGGAATCTTGCCGGCGTCGATGCGCTCCATGCGATAACGCAGCAGGCGGATGATACGGTTTTCAAAATTGATGCCCTCGATCCGGTCGAACTGGATCTGAGCGCGGTCATGCTTTGCGAGGATTTTTTCAGACAGTACCTTCGCGGCAGCCTGGGCGGCGGGACAGGTTTTGAAGCGGTAAAGCCCTTTGAGCGCCGACTCCAGTTCAGCCGCGTGGTTCTTGGCGATCACCACATGGCTTTCCTCGTGTCGCTTGATGTCGGCGGACAGCGTGTCCCAGATCAGCCTGGTATCGCCGTCGGCGCGGGCGCGCTGGCCCCAGCGGGGCAGGATGAGCTTGGCCTTGACCGTCACGCGGGGATCGACGATGCGGCAGCCCTTCGCCTCCTCGGCGTAGCCGATGCGGCTGGTGAACTCCATTTGCGTGGCGCCGGGATGACGCCGGCCGGTGCTCTTGACCTGTGGGCCGCGGGACGACAACTGGTCCTCGATCTCGCTCAGCGTTTTGCCTGAGATGGTGAAGTAGCTGTAGCTTTTCACCACGCTTGCCGCGTCGGCCGGCATGCCGATGCCGATAGTCATCGCCGCAGCAAGAAGGGATCGCTTCATCATTTGGTCTCTCTTCTTGCCTTGCATTCATCGATGAGGCGACGCAAGGGATGACGTTCAGGGATCATGGAAGCTACTCCGTTGAGTTTCCATGACGCCTTTTTGAAATTCGATAGTGGGCGATCCAGCATGGGCACACAATGGCAATTGGCGCATGGGCGCCATCTCGATCTGGGTGATCGCGCCATTGTGATGGGGATTCTCAACGTGACGCCGGACAGTTTTTCCGATGGCGGACGGTTTATCGAGCCGGCGGCCGCTGTCGAGCAGGCGCGCCGGATGGTGGCCGAGGGCGCTGGGATCATCGATGTCGGCGGCGAATCCACGCGGCCCGGCGCAGAACCTGTCTCGGCCACGGAGGAACAAGACCGTGTTTTGCCGGTGGTCGAAGCGCTGGCGAAGGACGATACCGCGCTGATTTCCATCGATACCTATCGCGAGGCAACGGCTCGGCTGGCGGTGCAGGCGGGCGCTCACATCGTCAACGATGTCTGGGGCGTGCAGCGCGAATCCGGCATCGCCGGGGTAGCGGCCGAAACGGGGGCAGGGCTCGTCATCATGCATACAGGCCGGGAGCGCCGGAAACTTCCGGACGTGATCGAAGACCAACTCCTGTTCCTCAACCGCTCGCTTGAGATCGCTCGAACCGCGGGGCTAGGGGATGCGCAGATCGTGCTCGATCCCGGCTTCGGCTTTGCCAAAGACGCCGACGAAAATCTCAACCTGATGGCGCGGTTCGACGAATTGCGCCGTTTCGGCTATCCGTTGATGGCGGCAACCTCGCGAAAACGCTTCATCGGCCACGTCAACGGGCGCGATGCCGCCGACCGCGATGTCGGGACCGCTGCGACCAGCGTGATCCTGCGGATGAAGGGCGCGCAGCTTTTTCGCGTCCATAATGTCGCAATCAATGTCGATGCCCTTTCCTTTGCGGATGCTATGCTTGCGCGACACATCACACGGGGGGAGTGACCCATGTATACGATCCGGCTGAAAAACTGCGCCTTCTTCGCCCGCCATGGGCTGCTCGAAGAAGAAAAAGCGCTGGGTCAGCGATTCTATGTCGATGCCGCGCTGAAGGTCCAGCCCAACGGGCCGCTGGAGGCGGATTCGATGGAGGATACGGTCGACTATGGCGGCGCCTTCGAGGTGATCGAGGCGATCATCACCGGACAGCGCCGCTTTCTGATCGAGGCGCTGGCGCTGGAAGTCGCCAAGGCGCTGTGCGCGAAATTCCCGCTGATCGTCACTGCCGAAGTGACGGTGCGCAAGCCGAACGCGCCGGTTCGCGGCGTGCTCGATCATGTCGAGGTGACAGTTGCCTGGCCGGAGTGAGATCAGCGCCTTTCTGGGATTGGGTGGAAATCTTGGCGACCCCCGCGCTGCGATGGCCGCTGCGCTGAAGCTGCTCGACACGGGGCCGGATACACGCGTCGTCACCGTGTCGTCGCTCTACCGCACACCGCCCTGGGGTAAGACCGATCAGCCGGATTTCCTCAACGCCGCAGCCGAAATCGCGACGGTGTTGCAGCCGCGCGCTTTGCTGCAGCGCTGCCTCGATATTGAAAAAGACCTCAAGCGCGAGCGCAAGGAGCGCTGGGGACCGCGCGTCATCGACATGGACATTCTCGTCTATGACGGGCTGACGATCCGCGAGGAGGGGCTGGAGGTGCCGCATCCGCGTATGCTGGAGCGTGCCTTCGTGCTGATGCCGCTGGCCGAGATCGCGCCCAACCTGACGATGGAGGGCACTACCTTCGTGGGCCATCTGGCGCGGCTCGACACGGCCGGGATCGAAAGGCTCGATGCGCCGGCCGATTGGTGGCGCGTCACAGGCTCAGCCTGAAAAGCCGCCTTCCTTGATGAACAGCTCTTCCTCCGGCGTCGACTGGCGGCACAGGATGGTGTTGCGGTGCGGGAACCGGCCGAAGCGCGCGACGATATCGCGATGGCCGATGGCGTGTTTTTCATAGTCTTCGCCGAGCGCGATGGAGCGCTGCATCGGAATGTCGTGATCGGCAAGCGTCTCGGAATGCGAAAACGGCAGGTAGAAGAACACGCGGATCGGCCCTTCCGTTGCCAGGTCGTGGCCGCGTTCGACAGCCTGGCGCGCATAGTGGCGGGCAAGCGGATCGGTGGCGTACATATGGCCGGTGTTGCGGAAACAGTTGCGTGGGAACTGGTCGAGCAGGATCATCAGCGCCAGCGCACCGTCCGGCGTTTCCAGCCAATGGTCGAACTCGCGCCGCGCCGCCGCCCAATGCAGGTCGTTGAACTCGGACCGGAACGCGTCGTCGAAGCGATGGTCCTTGAGGAACCATTTGTCCCTGCCGGCTTCCTTCCAGAAGGCGACGATGCGGGCGGCTTCAGCTGAAGTTTCGGACATCATTTCTTCCTTTAATTGGCAGGCTGCGGCTTTTGACGCGCAATGACGTCAGCCGCTTCCTCATTGAGCGCCTGGGCCGCCCTGCGCGGCGCGGTCAGCGGCGTCGGTACGGGGGCGGCGCCGGTGTTGCCCAGCATATAGGCGCGGCCGTCCTGAATTGTACCGGAGAACTGCAGTTCGAGGCGGGCGGCGTCGCGCTCCCGGACGTCCTGGATCACCTCGGCGACCGTGTCGGGATCTTCGCCTAGCTTTTCCAGCGTCGCACCGCCGAACAGAAGGGCGGATTCGAAGGTCTCGCGGATCTGGTAGTCGACGCCGGCATGGATGAGGTCGATGGCCGTGCCGCGGTCATAGGCGCGCGCCAGAACCGGCGTCAGCGGGAATTCGGCCTTGAGGTTTTCGGCGATGCGCACGGCGACCTCCGCCTTGTCGACGCAGATCAGCACCGCCCGTGCCCTTCCTGCGCCGGCGGCATGCAGGATGTCGGGTCGGGTGCCGTCGCCATAATAGACCTTGAAGCCGAAATTCGCGGCCGCCTCGATCATCTCGACATCGTTGTCGATGATCGACACGTCGATGCCGCGCAATAGCAGCGGCTGGCTGGAGATCTGGCCGAAGCGGCCGAAGCCGATGATGAGGATGGAGCCGTTGAGCTCTTCGGCGACGTCGACCCCGTCCAGCGACTGTTCGACCGGCGGCATGAGGCGGCGCAGCACGATGATGGCAAGTGGGGTCAGCACCATGGAGATGATGATGATCGCCGTCAGCATGGCGTTGGTTGCGCCGTCGATGATGCCGACGGCGGCGGCCGACGAATAGAGCACGAAGGCGAATTCGCCGCCCTGGGCCATGACCACGGCCCGCGTGACGCCCTCGCGCCTGCTGGTGCCGAGCATGCGGGCGACGAGGTAGATGCCAACACCTTTAACCAGCATGTAAGCCAAGACGAAGATCAGGATCGTAAGCCAGTTGGAAACGACGATGGCGAGGTCGAGCGACATACCCACTGCCATGAAGAACAGGCCGAGCAGGATGCCGCGGAACGGCTCGACATCGGCTTCGAGCTGGTGGCGGAAGGTCGATTCCGACAGAAGCACGCCGGCCAGGAAGGCGCCCATGGCCATGGACAGGCCGCTGACCTGCATGACCAGGGCCGAGCCCAGCACCACGAGAAGGGCAGCCGCCGTCATCACCTCGCGCGCCCGCGAATCGGCGAGGACCCGGAATAACGGATTGAGCAGGTAGCGGCCGGCGAGGATGAGCCCGACGATTGCGGCTATGCCGATGCCGATGCTGGTCAGGCGGTCGGCCCAGCTGTGCGCCTCGGCATCCGCGCCGGGCGCGAGGAAGGCGACCAGTGCCAAAAGCGGTACGATGGCGAGGTCCTCGAGCAGCAGGATCGACACCATGCGCTGGCCCTTGGGCGAACCGATATCGCCACGCTCTTCCAGCAATTGCATGACGATGGCCGTGGAAGTGAGCACGAAGCCTGCGCCGGCCACGAATGCCTGTGGCACGCTCAGCCCCATCAGGATTCCGACGCCGGTGAGCAACAAGGCGCAGGTGCCGACCTGGGCGGCGCCGAGACCGAAAATCTCCTTGCGCAGGCCCCACAGCCGCGAGGGCTGCATTTCCAGGCCGATGATGAACAGAAACATGACAACGCCGAGTTCGGCGACATGCAGGATCGCTTCCGGTTCGGAGAAAAACGCCAGGCCGAAGGGGCCGATGACGACGCCGGCGGCGAGATAGCCCAGGATCGAGCCGAGGCCGGCGCGCTTGAAGATCGGCACGGCGATGACGCCTGCTGCCAGCAATGCCACGACTTGTACGAGATCGCTGCCGACGCCTGCCGCTTCCGCTGCCATATTTTTCTGCCCTCAGTCGGGACGCACGGCGCGTCCTTTGAGCTGACACATGGCAGAGGATACGCGGCGGAACAATCCGGAAAGCGGGATTGTTGAGAGAGGTGGGTCAAGACCTACTCGCAAAAAGTGGGTCGACCGACGGTTTTGTGATCTAATAAGTCTTCATAGCGTCAATGAAAGCGCGGAGCGCCGGGGGTTGGTTGAGCTTGCCCGCATAATAAAGGTGATTCGGCGGCACGCTGGAGCGCCAGCCCGGGAGAAGGGAAACCAGGGCGCCGGAAGCGATGTGGCTGGCCGCATGTCGGCTCAAGGCGACCGCGATGCCAAGTCCGTCCAAGGCGCAGGCCAATTGCATGTCGATGTCATTGGTAACGAACGTGCCCGGCGCGTCGATTGCCAAGGTCTGGCCGCCACGCTCGAAAGTCCAGCGATGGATAGAACGGGCGGTCGGGTAGCGATAGTTGATGCAGTTGTGCGCAGCCAGATCCTGCGGGGTTTTCGGCTCGCCGAAGGTTTCGACATAGGCGGGGGATGCCACGATTGCGAGCGTGTCGCCGTCGTCAAGCCGGATCGAGACCATATCCTGTTCGAGCGACGGAAGGCGCCTGATGCCGGCATCGAAGCCCGCAGCCACGATATCCACAAGACCATCGTCGAGCACCAATTCCACCGTTATCTCGGGATAGTCGGCGGCAAATCGTTTGAGTTTTGGCAGCACCAGTTCAAAGGCGGCAGAGCGATGGGCGGTGACGCGCACCCGTCCGGAGGGACGACCGCGGGCGGCGTCAAGGTCAGCGATGGCGAGGTCGATCTCTGCCATGGCGGGCCGAAGGCGGGCCAGCAAACGCTCGCCAGCTTCAGTGGGCGCTATGCTTCGGGTCGTGCGGTTGAGCAGCCTGACGCCTAGGCGGTTCTCCAACGCTTTGATGCGATGGCTCAGGGCCGATGACGATACGCCGAGAATCGGTGCCGCACGGCTGAACCCTCCTGCTTCCATGATCGTGGACAGTACCGCCAGGTCGCCCCAGGTGTCTCTATCCATTACTGAATCCTATTCATAAGCCTTGGAAGTTTAGAGGGGGTAGTTCTCAGTAATTGCGGTGTCCATTTTATGGCAACCCCATCAGGAGAATTCAGATGAACCTTACCAGCTTTCGAACCTTAGGCCGCTCAGGCCTCGCCGTAAGCCCGATGACGCTCGGCACCATGACCTTCGGCACCCAGCGATGGGGCGCCGACGAATCCGGTTCGCGCGCAATCTTCGATGCCTATGTCGATGCGGGTGGCAATTTCATCGACACGGCAGATGTCTATTCGGGCGGCGAAAGCGAACGTTTGGTTGGGCGTTTCGTCGCCGCCGCCGGTCTGCGCGAGCGTATGGTCATCGCAACGAAGTCTGGGTTCGGTACCGGCAATCACCCGCATTCGGGCGGCAACGGCGCCAAGCATGTCTACGCCGCAGTGGAGGGTTCCCTTGAGCGCCTAGGGACCGATTTCATCGACCTGTACTGGCTGCATGTGTGGGACATGGTTACGCCGGTCGAAGAAGTTCTCGAAACAATGACCAACCTCGTACGCTCGGGTAAAATCCGCTACTATGGTCTGTCCAATGTGCCGGCTTGGTACGCAGCAAAGATGGCAACGCTGGCGCAGATGCACGGTTTGCCGGGGCCAATCGCCCTGCAGTTCGAATACTCGCTGGTTGAGCGCGGAATCGAGCAAGAGCATGTCCGATTGGCTTCCGAGTTCGGCATGGGAATACAGCCGTGGAGCCCTTTGGGCGGAGGCTTCCTGACCGGCAAGTATCGCCGCGACGATCCGGCCAATGTCGCGGGGCAGCGTGGCGTATCCCTGCCGGATGGTAAGACAGCGGCAGACGATGGCGCCGAAGATCGGTTGTCTGGATCCAATCCCTTCGGAGACAGCAAGTTTACCGCGCGCAATTGGGATGTACTTGACGCGCTGGTTGCCGTCGCCGGAGAGGCGGGCTGCACCCCGGCGCAGGCCGCGCTGGCGTGGCTTTCCGCTCGCCCGTCGGTGTCATCGGTTTTGATAGGAGCTAGCCGCCCGGAGCAGCTTCTCGACAACGTCGCTGCGCTCTCTGTGACATTGACGCAGGAGCAACTTCGCAAACTGGACGAGACGAGCAAACTGTCTGCAATCTATCCAGCATCGCTGTTCACGCCGCTGGTGAAAGCCTTTGTTTTTGGAGGCGCTGATGTCCAAGCGCACCGAGGGTCTGAGTAGAGTGGAACAAGGCTTGCCGTTGACGGACGCCAAGCCAGCCACCTGCCGGCTTGGCGATGCCGGCAAAGCCCGCTCAGTTCTTTGCAATCGCCCCGACCGCCGTATCGTCCACGCGGGTCAGGCTCATGCCGATGACGGGGACGAGTTTTTCCTCGACGCGGACCGACACCGTGACATGCATGGTGTTTTTGTCCTGAACGCGAGCCTGCATGACGCCGTTGAGCTGCTTGCGGTTGAGCGCCATGACGACCTTGTCGCCATTGACGACACTGCCCGAGACGATGTCCATGCCTTTGCCCTCTGCGCCGTCGAGGAAGATGCCGGAATAGTTGCGGCCCTTCTGTTCGATGCTAGCCTTCATCGGCTGGGTGAACATGCCAACGCGGCAGCCGCCGTCGAGCGTCATGCCGGCCTTGCCGTCCGGCGTGGTGCCGTTGAGATTGCAGGTGAATTTGGTGCCCTTGTATTTGCCGGCGACGATTTCGCCAGGGCCGGACCATACCCCTTCCACGGACTTGAAGAAGACCGTGTCGCGGTCGGCCGCAAACGTCTCGCTCGAGGTGCCGACGACAGCCGAAGCCGACAGGACTGCTACCGGCAGGACGGCGGACAGGAACACGCTTTTCATAGAAACACCCGGCACTGAAACTGGAAACAAGTTCAACGAACCATGACCAAGATTGGTTAATGCTTCGTCACTTTCCATCTTTCAGCGGGCGTCCCGATTGGATTTCAGGGTGTCTTTTGAGACTGCGGGGATGTGTTGGATTGAGCTTCGCGGCGGGTCACATAGGAAGCAAGCGCGGAGAGGAAATCCCCCATGCCTGGCTTGCGAACCGCGCTGAAGGGCAAGGGGCGAGCGGCTTCCATGGCGGCAACGCCGATGCGCGCCGTCATCATGCCGTTGACCACGCCTTCGCCGAGCTTGGCCGACAGGCGGGCTGCCAGGCCCTGGCCGACAAGCTGCTGCACGACGCTGTCGCCGGCAGCGATCGAGCCGGTGACGGCGAGATGCGCCAAAACGCTGCGGGCAAGCCGGAAGAAGCCCAGCGTGCCCGGCCGGCCGCCATAGAGCTCGGAGATGCGCCGGATCAGCTTTCCGGCCTCGAACAGCACATAGACGAGATCGACCAAGGCGCGCGGGCTGACGGCCGTGACCAGGGAGACACGCTTTGATGCGTCGAGGATCAGGATCTTGGCGCGTTCGTCCAGCGGCTGAAGAAGCTCGCGCTCGGCAATCATCAGCAGGTCGGAGCCGTCGATGATGTCGTCGCGCAACGCGTCCAGGTTTTTGCGGCCGGCGGCGGTCTCGGCGCGCGCCGAGAGCAGGGCGGTCAGCGTGGCGACCATAGCCTTGGCGGCAACAGGGTCGTTGCGCGCTATGGCGTCCGCCGCTTCGGCGCGCAGCTTCTCCACAGAGGCGAGGCGCAGGACGGCGAGGATTTCGCGGCTAAGAATGACCACCAGCGACAAAGCGGCGAGGACCGTTGCGCCGACCGCCACCCAGCCCAGCCAGTCGGCGCGCTGGAACAGGTCGCGGATGAGCTGGTCGGTCCACAAGCCAACGGCCAGCGAGACCAAAATGCCGAAGCCGGTGGCAAAGACCGTCCACAGCTTGGAACGGCGCGGCGCATCCTGCACCGGAGGCGGTTCGGCGGTGACGGTGTCGGGTTCGTCGAACACGTCGATCTCGGCCGGCGTGACGGTGACAAGCTCGGCCTCGATGGCGCGTGGCCGGCGCGGCGTCTGCGTCGCCCGTTCTTCCGCCTCAGGCGTTCTCGACGGTTCCGGATCGAGCCGGAAAGCGGTGGGCTTTCTGGTCATGCCAGACGATCTCCGATGAGGAACTGCAAGGCTCGGTCGAGCCGGATATGCGGCAGCGATAGTTTCACGCCTTCCGCCGTGCGTTCCAGTCTTGGAGGTCGAAAGCGGACGAAGCGGATTGCGGCTTCGTCGGCTGACTCGGCCGAGGGCTGAAGGTCTTGAAAGATCGAATCCGGTTTTTCCGGCAAGTCGCCGGGAAATATGGCTGTTTCGGTGTCGCCGTCAAAGCTCTGGCCGTCGATGGTTTCGCCCGAGAGCGGCGTGCCGATGATGACGGGCAGCACGTCGCGGCCCTGCTTGACCGTGCCTTCGCGGGTGGCGCGCACGGCGGCCATGGCCAGCACTTCGACTTTCGCGCCGGAGAAATCGGCGCGCTTGATAGCGCGGTCGGTGAGCTTGCGGACAATGGCTTGCAGCTTGTCATGGCTTTCGTGATGCAGATGATCGGCCTTGGTCGCCGCAATCAGCAGCCGGTCGATGCGGCGCGAAAACAGGTCGGTGAAGACGCTGCCCCGTCCCTGGCGGAAGCAGGCCAGAATTTCGGTCAGCGCGCGTTCGAGGTCGGCCACGGCTTCCGCTCCCGCATTCATCGCCTGCATGGCGTCGATCAGCACGATCTGGCGGTCGAGCCGGGTGATATGCTCGCGGAAGAAGGGGCGTACGACATGGGTCTTGTAGGCCTCGTAGCGGCGCTCCATCATCGCCTGCAGCGAGCCGGGCTTGGCGCGGTCGGAAAGCTTTGGCAGCGGCGCGAAGGTGAGGGCAGGCGAGCCTTCCATATCGCCGGGCATGAGGAAACGGCCGGGAGGCAAGGTGGATAGCGCGCGCTTGTCTTCCTTGCAGGCGCGAAGATAGGCCGAAAAGGTCTCGGCGAGCTTGCGCGCCGCCAGTTCCTCGGCCGGTGCATCGGGGTCGATGGTGGCGGAGAGGGCCAGCCAGCCCTGGGCGAGATCGGCGCGAACCGGCAGTTGCGCCAGTTCGAATGCCTCGCGGGAAAAGGTGGCGTAGGATTTTGCCAGAAGCGGCAGGTCGAGCAGCCATTCGCCGGGGTAGTCGACAATGTCGAGCGACAGCTTTCCGGAAGAAAACATGCGATTCCAACCGGATGCGGACTCGAACTCAACCGTCAGGCGCAGTTCCGAAATGGCGCGGGTGGAATCCGGCCAGATGCGGTCCTCGACGAGCGCCGCGACATGATCCTCGTATTGAAAGCGCGGGACGGCATCGTCGGGCTGCTCCTCGAGCCTGGCTTGGGCGATGCGGCCTGATTTCTGGGCCTCGAACAGGGGCAGGCGACCGCCATGGATCAGATTGTGGACAAGCGAGGTGATGAAGACGGTCTTGCCGGCGCGCGACAGGCCGGTGACGCCAATGCGTAAAGTGGGCGAGAACAGGCCGGTGGCGCGCCCCGAAAAAGTGTCGAGCGCAATGCGCGCCTCGTCGGTCAGGGTGGTCAGAGACGCCAAAGATCAGTCCTCATGCGGTTCCCGTCGATATAGGTGTCCTGGCCGGTATTTGAAGTGGTTCATAGATCGCCGGGCGCCAGGAAAGCGCGCAGGCGGCCCGCGCCGAGCGATGCAACGGACAGACTGACGGGAAAATCGATGACTGCCAGGCCGCATGTGGGGAAGCCGGCGCGCAGCGTTGCCAAGGCGTCGGCATCGCCGGAAGGAGCATGGGCTTCGGCCAGATCTTCCATCATCGGGTTGTGGCCGACCACCAAAAGGCTGCCCTTGCCGCCATTTTCGCGGATGACGGCGAGATAGCCCGCGGCGTCGTCGTGATAAAGGCGCTCGGTGAAAACGACGCGGCCGGTATCGGTCTGCCCCGCGACGGCCTCCAGCGTCTGGCGCGCGCGCAAAGCGGTCGAGCAGATGGTCATGCTTGGAATGTAATCCAGCTCCTGCAGGGTCCGGCCGAGCGTTTCGGCATCGCGAATGCCGGATTCCTCCAGCGGACGGTCGAAATCGCGCATTCCGGGCAGGGCCCAGCCGGTCTTGGCGTGCCTGAGGAGATAGAGTGTGTTCAAGCGTTACCCCAATGAGCCAAAAGCCTCGCGCATCCGAGGCGGGATTCGGATGTACCGGCAGCAGGTAAGGCGCGCAATGGCCGAGCAGCTTCCATATGCGGCGATAAACGACAGGTGTGCTGCCCTATCCACAGACAACGACAATTGAACCGGAGGTAGCAGGAGAGGACTTGTGCTACCCGAGACCGCCGAATATATAGGCGCGAAAACGGGGGTTTGTTGGGTGAGTCGAATGAACGAAACCGTTAATTTGCACTATGTACCTTCTGAAGACGAGCCGTTCATGAACGATCGTCAAAAGTCCTATTTCCGGGGCAAGCTCGTTGCCTGGAAAAACGACATTCTTCGCGAAGCTCGCGAAACGCTTGAAATCCTTCAACAAGAGAACGCAAACCATCCTGATCTCGCGGACCGGGCGTCTTCCGAAACCGACCGGGCCATCGAGCTCCGTGCGCGGGACCGGCAACGCAAACTGATTTCCAAGATCGATTCCGCTCTCCTGCGGATCGATGAGGGAACCTACGGCTACTGCGAAGAGACGGGTGAGCCGATCTCGCTCAAGCGTTTGGATGCGCGGCCCATCGCGACCCTGTCGATCGAGGCGCAGGAGCGCCACGAGCGACGTGAAAAAGTCTACAGGGACGACTGAACTCGTCCTTGGCTATTACGGGCAGCTTCGGCTTCCCGTTTTGCTTGTGGTCCATCTCAGCCCATTGGGCTCAAGCCGTGAGGCTCAGCGTTTCGGCCGCGTCAGCTCGCCGAGTAAACGCGACATCTCATCCGCCGGGCTTGGCTTTTGTGCTGCCGGCTGTTCATCGAGTTGAACTTCCAGATCCCGCAACCGCCTGGCGTCTATGTCACGGTCGTCTGCTGCTTGCCGTGGAGCGGCAGCCGGACGCTGTGGCGGCGGAGTAGCGCTGTATGTCTGGGGTGTTGCCGGGGGCGTGCGCAAGGCAGGCTCCTGACGAACGGGTGCGGCGATTGGAGCAGGGCGCTGGGGTGGCGCTGGGGTAGCCGGCGCGGGCTGGCGTTGTACAGCAGACTCCTGCGGGCGTGGCCTGGGTGCCGATTGAGGAGCGGCGGAAGCCGTGAGATCCGGTCGCTTGCTGGGGGCCATGCGGATGTCCGTCTCGACGACGACATCGTTGGGTCCGCCGATGAGGATGAGATGCTCGACATCGTCGCGGCGGACGAGGACAAGGCGGCGATGCGTGTCCACCGCCGTTGCATCCATCACCGCCAATCGCGTCTTGCGGTTGCGCCCACCCGTCACGAAGGTGCCGGCGGTCAGGCTCTTGATGATCTTGATGATCACCAGAACCACCACCAGCGCGACAAGCGCGGCGAGTGTCCACAAAACGGCTGCGGTGTAACCCGGCCCGGCTACGCTATCCAGCCAATCCACTCTTGAAGCTCCCAGCGTAAGTGTCTGAAACAACTTTAATAGCCGCCTCGATCAAACCGCAAGCAGCGTTTCTGCCTTTTGCCGGTCTCAGCGCACCGCCGCTCCGATTTGGCTGGTCAGGATGCGCCGACGCCATTAACTGGCGCATGACTTCGATGCGTCAAGGCCACGTTTCCCTGCCGATATGCACGGTTTTCCCAAGCATTTGGGGCCGAGGCCTTTCCCGTGCATGAAGAATGTGATTCAACCGCCCGAATAACAAAGCGGAGAGATTCCCGGGGGCATGGCGAAGGAAGCAAGCAAGGATTTCTATCCGGTGCCCATCGTCGATCAAGGGGAGCGGTTGAGCGCGATCACGCGCCTGATCATTTTCATTGTCGTTCTCATCATCTCAGCGGTCGTCTTTTCCGTGTTTAAGGAGCAACTGGGCGACCCATTCCTGCTCGGGCTGCTCGGCGTGCTCGCTATGATCGGCGTAGGTTATCTGTTTGCCACCGCCGTCGGCTTCATCCAGATCGCCTCCCGCTCGCCAGCCGATGCGCTGTCGCGCGCTTTTGTCGACACCATGTCGCAAGGGCTGCTCCTGACCGACAGCAAGAGCCGCGTGGTCTATGCCAACCGGGCCTATGCCGACATGACAGGCGCTTCCAACGCCTCCAATCTGAAGACGGTCGAGAGCCTTTTGTCCGATGTGCCCGAAGCATCGTCCATCGTCTATCGCCTGGCATCGGGCCTGCGCGACGGCGAGCGCGGCGCGGGCGAATTCCGGCTGTCGCAGGCGTTGAACGCGGACGCCGAGCCCGGCGCGCGTTGGTATCGGCTGAGCGCGCGGCCTTTCAAGTCGCCGGAACACCGCACCCATCTGAACGCCTGGCAGCTTTCCGACATCTCGCAGGAGCGCGCCGAGCAGGAGCGCTTCTTCCTCGACCTGCAGCAGGCCATCGACCATCTGGATCACGCGCCGGCGGGTTTCCTCGCCGCCGACCAGGATCGGCGGATCACCTATGTCAACGCCACGCTCGCCGAATGGCTGGGCGTCGACCTGGCGAGCTTCACGCCCGGCGCGATCACGCTGGACGAGGTTGTGGCCGGCGACGGTATGGCGCTGGTGCGCTCTGTGAAAGCCGATCCGGGCACGACGCGCAATGCGGTGATCGATCTCGATCTGGCGACCGTTTCGGGCGCAGCCCTGCCAGTGCGCATCATGCACCGGATTTCAGCGAACAAGGACGGCGTGCCGGGGCCGACGCGGACTATCGTGCTCAACCGCATGCAGGGTGAGGATTCCTCGGCCGAACTGCGCGCGTCGGAAGTGCGCTTCACGCGCTTCTTCAACTCGACGCCGATGGCGATTGCCGGGGTCGACCAGAACGGACGCATCGTTCGCACCAATGCGCCGTTCCTGTCGCTGTTCTCCAGCGTGGTCGACCGCGATACCGTCGATCGCAAGGTCAGGCTCGACACCGTCATTCACGAACGCGATCGCGCGGCGTTCGCCTCGGCGCTGGAGAAGGCGCATCAGAAGCAGGCGTCGATTTCGCCGATCGATACCGTTCTGCCCGACAATGAGGAGCGCCACATGCGCTTCTACGTCAATGCCGTGGCCGACGGTTCGGACGGCGACGGGGCGGAGGAGGCGGCCATCGTCTACGCGGTGGAGACCACCGAGCAGAAGGCGTTGGAAAACCAGATGGCGCAGAGCCAGAAGATGCAGGCCGTGGGCCAGCTCGCCGGCGGCATCGCACATGATTTCAACAATGTGCTGACCGCCATCATCATGGCTTCCGACCTGCTTCTCGCCAATCACAGGCCGTCGGACCCGTCCTTCCCCGACATCATGAACATCAAGCAGAACGCCAACCGCGCCGCCTCGCTGGTGCGGCAGCTTTTGGCCTTCTCGCGCAAGCAGACTCTGCGGCCGGAAGTTTTAAGCCTGACCGACGTTCTGGCCGACTTGCGCATGTTGCTGGCGCGCCTGATCGGAAACGACATCAAGCTGAAGGTCGATCATGGCCGCGACCTGTGGCAGGTTAAGGTCGATCTCGGCCAGTTCGAGCAGGTGGTGGTGAACCTCGCAGTCAACGCGCGCGACGCCATGCCGGCGGGCGGCGACCTGACGGTGCGCACCCGCAACGTCATGGCCGACGAAGCCGCTGCCTTCAACTATCGCGAATTTTCGCCGGCGGACTTCGTTCTGGTCGAGGTCGAGGACACCGGCAGCGGCATTGCGCCCGACGTGCTCAAGAAGATTTTCGAACCGTTCTTCACCACCAAGGAAGTCGGCAAAGGCACTGGTCTCGGGCTTTCGATGGTCTATGGCATCATCAAGCAGACCGGTGGCTACATCTATTGCGAGTCGGAAGTCGGCAAGGGAACCGTGTTCCGCATCTTCCTGCCGCGTTACATCGCCGTCGAACAGGCGACATCCGGAGAGGCGGGCGATGCCAAGCCTGTCGAGGCGCCAAAGCCTATCGAACCGCCCAAGGACCTGTCGGGCTCGGCAACCGTGCTTCTGGTCGAAGACGAGGATGCGGTGCGCATGGGTGGCATGAGGGCACTGACTTCGCGCGGCTATACGGTGCATGAGGCGTCTTCCGGCGTCGAGGCACTCGAAGTGTTCGAGGAACTGAACGG
Organism: Tianweitania sp. UT-5YL-CI-8; assembly: GCF_030010215.1. Classification (GTDB taxonomy): domain Bacteria; phylum Pseudomonadota; class Alphaproteobacteria; order Rhizobiales; family Rhizobiaceae; genus Oryzicola. Next base: position 41,315 of record NZ_JASCRR010000005.1, on the reverse strand, counting down.
CAAGGTCGACATCGTCGTCTCCGACGTTGTCATGCCCGAGATGGATGGGCCGACGCTGTTGGGCGAGTTGCGCAAGCGCCAACCCAATATCAAATTCGTCTTCGTCTCCGGCTATGCCGAGGACGCTTTCGCCAGGAACCTTCCGGCGGATGCTCAGTTCGGCTTCCTGCCCAAGCCGTTTTCGCTGAAACAGCTGGCAACGGTCGTCAAGGACGTACTGGAGTCGTAAACGGCTGCAGGCTAACTGGTATCGCGGGCGATAGCTGCCTCCGTGCGCAAATCACATACGTCGCTGGTTAATTTCTAGACAATGACAATATCGGCCTACTTTTTGTGCGGTAGGCTGGTTCTGTTGCGCAAAATTCTCTCATATTTGCGCTCAAATCCGTGCATTCTTGCATCTTGCTGTTTTTAGGCCGGCTCACACCCCTGATTTCATTGGTTAATTTTTTTACACCTCGCCTTTTCTCAAATTGGCACGGGCATTGCATCGGATTGTGCGATGCAAACAACCATTCGGAGATGATGGGAATGAGGGGCAGTTTCTACGGTATCAAGACCATGCTGGCAGCGAGCGTGCTGGCGACGAGCATGAGCTTCGCAGTGCCTTCCTATGCGCAGGAAGAGACCATCAAAGTCGGCATCCTGCACTCGCTGTCGGGCACGATGGCGATTTCCGAGACGACGCTGAAGGACACGATGCTGTTCCTCATCGACGAGCAGAACAAGAAGGGCGGCTTGCTCGGCAAGAAGCTCGAGGCCGTGGTCGTCGACCCAGCATCGGACTGGCCGCTGTTTGCCGAAAAGGCACGCGAACTGATTTCGGTGAATAAGGTTTCGGCCGTGTTCGGCTGCTGGACGTCGGTGTCGCGCAAGTCGGTGCTGCCGGTGTTCGAGGAACTCAACAACATCCTGTTCTACCCCGTGCAGTATGAAGGCGAGGAAAGCCAGCGCAACGTGTTCTACACGGGCGCCGCGCCCAACCAGCAGGCCATTCCGGCAGTCGACTATCTGATGAACGACGAAGGCGTGGAACGCTGGGTGCTTGCCGGCACCGACTATGTCTATCCGCAGACCACCAACAAGATTCTTCAGGCCTATCTCGAATCCAAGGGCGTGGCGAAGGAAGACATTATGGTCAACTACACGCCGTTCGGTCATTCCGATTGGCAGACCATCGTGACCGACATCAAGAACTTCGGTTCCGCAGGCAAGAAGACCGCCGTGGTCTCGACCATCAACGGCGACGCCAACGTGCCGTTCTACAAGGAACTCGCCAACCAGGGCATCAAGGCCGAAGACATTCCGGTCGTTGCTTTCTCGGTGGGTGAAGAAGAGCTCGCCGGCCTCGACACCGCGCCGCTGGTCGGCCACCTGACGGCTTGGAACTACTTCCAATCGGTCGACACGCCTGAGAATGCCGACTTCATCGCGAAGTGGAAGGAGTACACCAAGAACCCCGACCGCGTGACCAACGATCCGATGGAAGCCCATGTCATCGGCTTCAATATGTGGATCAAGGCCGTCGAGAAGGCCGGCACGACCGACACCGACGCCGTCATCGACTCGCTCATCGGCGTAGCCGTGCCGAACCTGACGGGCGGTTTCTCGGCGATGATGCCGAACCACCACATCACCAAGCCCGTGCTGATCGGCGAAATCCAGGCCGACGGCCAGATGGAGACGGTGTGGCAGACCTCGGGTCTCGTGGTCGGCGACGAATGGTCCGACTACCTGCCGGACTCCAAGGACCTGATCGCCGATTGGCGCGCTCCGATGTCCTGCGGCAACTTCAATGTCGCGACCGGCAAGTGCGGCGGCAAAGGCACCAACTAAGCTGAAGGCCTGATCCTTCAGGCGCCGATCCGGGCGGAGTACTGCCCGGATCGTTTTCCGAAGAAACGGAACTGCTGCGACATGACCTTCCTGCGCGCTATCGGCCTGCTCCTCCTGCTGTTTGCGACGTCCGGTGCCAGCGCCCAGTCCAATGAGACGGCTCTGCGCGAGACCATCGCTGACCTGTCCTCAGTCAAGAATTTCCGCGAGACGGAAGAGATCGTTCGCAGCCTGGGCGCGACCGGCGACCCTGTCGTGGGCCGGGTGCTCAATGCGCTGTCGGACGGCAATGTCAGTTTCCGCAAATCCGACAACGTGGTTTTCATCGTCAGCGAGCGCGCTGGGCGCGCCAAGCTTTTCGATCCGATTTCCGGCGACGAGGTGGGTGAGGCCACCACCACCGAGCTTACCAAGGTTAAGGTCAACAACGGCCTGCGCCGCTCCATTCGCGAAGTGTTCGCCACGCTGACCCTTGGGTCGCCTAACCCCGCGGTGCGCCAGCAGGCCGCCGATACGATGTTCATCAGCCCCGATCCAGCCGCCATCGAAGGCTTGGACGCGGCCATCGCCAAGGAAGATGTCGCCAGCGTCAAGCAGCGGATGGTCCAGGCGCGCGCTGCCGCCGTTCTCGCTTCCGACCTGCCGGAGGCCGACAAGCTGGCGGCCATTGAGGTGATCGGCGCACGCGGCGACCGTTCCGCTTTGTCGCTGCTGGTCAGCTACCAGGGACGCTCCGAAGGCGCGCTCCGCGAAGCGGCTGCCTCCGCGGCCTCCGGTATCGAGAGTACCATCGCCGTCTGGAACGCCGCCCAGAACGTCTGGTACGGTATTTCGCTGGGATCGGTGCTGCTTCTGGCAGCCATCGGCCTGGCCATAACCTTCGGCGTCATGGGCGTCATCAACATGGCGCATGGCGAGATGGTGATGATCGGCGCCTACACCACCTTCGTGGTGCAGAACATCATCCGCACCTCCTATCCCGGCCTGTTCGATTATTCGCTGGCGATTGCGCTGCCGCTGGCCTTCCTGGTCGCAGGCTTTGTCGGGCTCGTGATGGAGCGCGGCCTGATCCGCTTTCTCTATGGCCGGCCGCTGGAAACCCTGCTCGCCACCTGGGGCGTTTCGCTGGTGCTGCAACAACTGGTGCGCACCATGTTCGGGCCGACCAACCGGGAGGTGGGCAATCCCTCCTGGATGTCCGGCTCGTTCCAGCTCGGCGAAATGGCGATTACCTGGAACCGGCTCTGGATCGTGGTGTTCTCGCTCGCGGTGTTTGCGCTGCTGCTCTATATTTTCAACCGGACGGCCTGGGGGCTGCAGATGCGCGCCGTCACCGCCAATCGCCGCATGGCCGCTTCCATGGGCATCCGTACGCCCTGGGTCGACGCCTTCACCTTCGCGCTGGGCTCGGGCATCGCCGGCATTGCCGGAGTGGCGCTCAGCCAGGTCGACAACGTCTCGCCCGATCTGGGCCAAGGCTACATCATCGACAGCTTCATGGTGGTGGTGTTCGGCGGCGTCGGCAATCTGTGGGGCACGCTGGTGGGGGCCATGTCGCTCGGCATCCTCAACAAGTTCCTCGAGCCTTATGCTGGCGCGGTGCTCGGCAAGATCCTGGTCTTGGTGCTCATCATCCTGTTTATCCAGAAGCGCCCGCGCGGCCTGTTCGCGCTCAAGGGCAGGGCGGTGGAAGCATGATCACGCGACGCTTCTTCGCCAATGGCGCCGACCGGCGCATCTTCATCACCATCGGGCTTCTGCTGGGGGTGGCGGTCCTCGTGCCGATCCTCAACATCGCCCTACCGCCGGACAGCGCATTCCATGTGCCGAGCTACATGGTCGCGCTGGTGGGTAAATATCTCTGCTTTGCGCTTCTGGCGCTCGCGCTCGATCTGGTCTGGGGCTATTGCGGCATTCTCTCGCTCGGCCATGGCGCGTTCTTCGCACTCGGCGGCTATGCGATGGGCATGTATCTGATGCGGCAGATCGGCGACCGGGGCGTCTACGGCAATCCGATCCTGCCGGATTTCATGGTGTTCCTGAACTGGAAGGAACTGCCGTGGTTCTGGTACGGCTTCGATCAGTTCTGGTTCGCAGTCATCATGGTCATGCTGGTGCCCGGGCTTTTGGCCTTCATCTTCGGCTGGTTTGCCTTCCGTAGCCGCGTTACCGGTGTTTACCTGTCGATCATCACGCAGGCGATGACCTATGCGCTGCTGCTCGCCTTCTTCCGCAACGACATGGGGTTCGGCGGCAATAACGGCCTGACCGATTTCAAGGACATTCTCGGCTTCAACGTGCAGGCCAACACGACGCGCTCGGCGATTTTCGCGGCGAGCGCTGTGGCGCTGGCGCTCGGCGTGTTCATCACCTGGGCGATCATCAATTCGAAATATGGAAAGCTGCTGATCGCCGTGCGCGACGCGGAAAGCCGGACGCGCTTCATCGGATGGCGGCCCGAAAACGTCAAGCTGTTCGCCTTCACGGTCTCGGCTGTTATGGCGGGCATCGCGGGCGCGCTCTACGTGCCGCAGGTCGGCATCATCAATCCCGGCGAGTTCGCGCCGGCCAATTCCATCGAGGTGGTGATCTGGACGGCGGTAGGCGGGCGCGGCACCATCGTCGGCCCGATCGTCGGCGCGCTTCTGGTCAATGCCGGCAAGAGCTGGTTCACTGGCGTACTGCCCGAATACTGGCTGTTCGCGCTGGGCGGCCTGTTCATCGCCACCACCCTGTTCCTGCCGCGCGGCGTCATCGGCATGTGGGACCACTGGATGGCCACCTATCGCGAGCGCAAGGCCGCAGCGTTGCCGCCCTCGGCTGGAACGCCGGCCGCGACGACGCCGCAGCAGCGCGAGTGGCAGGCGTCGGCTACCGGCGGCGCTCCCGAACCCCAGCCGGCGGAGTGAGCGATGAGCAAGAGCGGGACCATCCTCTATCTCGATGGCGTGTCGGTTTCTTTCGACGGGTTCAGGGCGATCAACAATCTGTCGCTGGTGCTCGACCGGGGCGAGATGCGAGCCATCATCGGCCCGAACGGCGCCGGCAAGACAACGATGATGGACATCGTGACCGGGAAGACCAAGCCCGATAGCGGCGAGGTCTATTTCAACGGCGAGATCGATCTGACGCGTCACGACGAGGCCGACATCGCGATGATGGGTATCGGCCGCAAGTTCCAGAAGCCGACGGTGTTCGAGAGCCATACGGTCGAGGACAATCTGATGCTGTCGCTGAAGGGGCCGCGCTCGATCTTTCCGGCGCTGTTCCATCGCAAGACGGCGGACGAAGTGCGGCGCATCGACGATATTCTCGGCATCATTCGGCTTGGCGACAAGCGCCACATGCTGGGTGCAAACCTGTCGCACGGTCAGAAGCAGTGGCTGGAGATCGGCATGCTTCTGGCGCAGGACCCCAAGCTTTTGTTGGTCGACGAGCCGGTGGCCGGCATGACCGACGCCGAGACCGAAGAGACGGCGCGCCTGCTCAAGGATATCGCCAAGACCCATTCGGTAATCGTAGTCGAGCACGACATGCATTTCGTGCGCGAACTCGGCGTGAAGGTCACCTGCCTGCACGAAGGTTCGGTCCTGTCGGAAGGCACGCTGGATTTCGTCTCGGCCGACGACCGCGTCGTCGAAGTCTATCTGGGGAGATGAGCATGATGTGGCGTGTGCCGATGGCGCGGTTCCTGATGCCGGCTTTGCCGTGGCGGAGACGACGCTGATGCTGCTGGAAGTGTCCAATGCCACCTTGCACTATGGCGCGGCCAAAGCGCTGCGCGGCGTTTCGCTCAACGCGGATGCCGGCAAGATCACCTGCGTGCTCGGCCGCAACGGCGTGGGCAAGACAAGTTTGATGAGATCGATCGTCGGCCACCACAGGCTGACATCGGGTACGGTAGCCTTCGAGGGGAAGGCGCTCGACCGGAGCGCGGCATACGATCGCGCCCGGTCGGGCATCTCTTTCGTGCCGCAGGGGCGGGAAGTGTTTCCGCTTCTGTCGGTGAAGGAAAATCTCGAAACGGGGTTCGCGCCGCTCAAGCGCGCCGACCGCAACATTCCGGAGCATGTCTTCGAGCTTTTCCCGGTGCTGAAGCAGATGCTGGGCCGTCGCGGCGGCGACCTTTCGGGCGGGCAGCAGCAGCAACTGGCGATCGGCCGGGCGCTGGTCATGCGGCCGAAGCTGCTGGTCCTGGACGAGCCGACCGAAGGCATCCAGCCGTCGATCATCAAGGATATCGGCCGTGCCATACGCTATCTGCGCGACAGCGCCGGCATCGCCATCCTGCTCGTCGAGCAATATCTCGACTTCTGCCGTGAACTGGCGGATGAAGTGAACATCATGGACCGCGGCGTGATCGTTCATACCGGCCCTGCGGAAGATCTGGACAAGCCCGAGGTGAGACGGTTCCTGACGGTTTAACTGTCAGTTAGCGGTCGAGATAATCGCCGACCATCGAAGTCCATTTGCCGTCGAACTCCGCTATTTTCTCGGCGATGAATGTTTTGTCGAGAGTTCGGTCCAGGGCAAAGGCAACAGGCGGGTCTATAAGAGGCAATTCCTCGTAGCCCAGAGCGGCCAGGCGCTTGCGCCAGTGCGGATGTGTCGATTCACTGTCGTCGTCGCCATCAGGATCAGGCGCCAGCAGCATAGTCTGCACCATGTCGGCGTCTTGCATGCAGTGTGCTTCCTTCAGGATGCGCTCCATCGGCGGCTTGGGAACGGACATTGCGCCCCGCACCTCCCGGTTCAACGGGTGGTATACACGCTCCTTCAACAGTTGGGTGCCCGCGACAACGAGCATCAGCGTGCGGGCTGTTTCGTAGGCATCGCCGAGTTCGGCAGAAAGGCGGTCTGCCTTGATCTCGGCCACCCTTGACAAGCGCATCTCCTCTTCATGAAACGCCTTTGCGATGGGACCGAGCGCCCAGTAGAGCACGCTTCCCGAGACTGTCCGCCCCGGAGGGGCATAGTCGAAGATTGCGTCGAAGCTCATTTCCAGTTCCATCAGCTTCAGGGAGCCGTTGGTATCCTTGTGCCGAAAATGCGCCAGCTCATGCGCCAGAACAGCTTTCACGGCGCGTTCGTCCAAAAGAGCCAGCAATGGAAGGCCGATGAACAGCACAGGTCTTCGGCCCACGAGCCCACGGGTTTCTGAGATGGCCGCGTTGTAGTCGTCATTGATCACGATGACAGTCTTGTTTGCCTGTTTCTCGCCCGCAACCTCACGCCAGAGCCGCCAGATGCCGGGCGCTTGTTCTTCGGTCACGCCAGGATCGGTCTTGTTCCGAAAGCCAAGGAAGAGGGTGCCGAGCAACAGCGTCACCGCCAGCAGAAGCATCGGGATGATGACCACCGAACTGGCCAGCACTGCCATTGGGTAGCGATCAAGGAGGGATAGCCATACGGCGCCGATGAGGAGGGCGGGGACGACGAAAAACAGCACGGCCAATCTCCCAAAGCGGGTAGCGGCTTTGACGAACAGCTTAATCATCGATCTTCCCCTCGGACTGCAAAGTCATAGCATTGCAGGATTTCCCAGCGCGAGATTTTGCGCCGCAGCATCCCTTGCTTTCTGTGCACAAATGGTCCATATGCGCGGTTGTAGGCGCTTGGGCCGGCTTAGACCGGCTTTCTCTAAGAGACTGGTTGCGTCTGTCTCCCGACCGAACGGATCGGGGGCTTTGCCCGCAAAGTGTGCGGGCACGACAGCGCAGCCGCGTGGACGCGAGCGTCCGCCGCCTTGTCGTTTTCCTATATCTAAAGCTCGGCGGGTTGCGCCCTGCCAAGGCTGACGTTTGCGGCTATGCCGCTGAAAGAAGTTTGTTTTGAACCAAGAAGATATAACGCAGCGTTCGCGCGAGCCGATCGGCTTCGCAACGCTCGGAATCACCGGTTTGCTGCTCAAGGCGACCGAAGTGGCCGGTTATACCGAGCCCAAGCCGATCCAGATCGCGGCCATTCCGCCGCAGATGGAAGGCCGCGACATTCTCGGCATCGCCCAGACAGGCTCCGGCAAGACCGCGGCCTTCGCGCTGCCGATCCTGTCCAAGATCATGGCGCTCGGCAGCAAGCGCCGTCCGAAGACCGCACGCGCGTTGATTCTGGCGCCGACGCGCGAGCTTGCCGTACAGATCGAAGAAACCTTCCGTACGCTCGCCAAGGGCGCGCATGTCTCGACAGCGCTTGTGCTGGGCGGCGTTTCGCGCCTCTCCCAGGTCAAGAAGATCCAGCCGGGCGTGGACGTTCTGATCGCAACGCCGGGCCGCCTGACGGATTTGGTGCGCGAGGGCGACCTTGTCTTGGCCGACACCACCTGGCTGGTGCTGGACGAGGCGGACCGCATGCTCGACATGGGTTTCATCAACGATGTCAAGCGCATCGCAAAGGCGACGCATCCTGCACGCCAGACCGCGCTGTTCTCGGCAACCATGCCGGATGAAATTGCCGAGCTCGCTCGTGGCCTGCTGCGCAACCCGACGCGCGTCGAAGTGGCGCCGCAGGGCACCGCCGCTGCCGAAATCAAGCAGAGCGTGGTTCTGGCCCGCACCAAGCAGAAGCGCCAGATTCTGTCGAAGATGCTGGCCGACGAATCGATGCGCTCGGTCATCATTTTCGCGCGCACCAAGCATGGTGCTGACCGCGTGACCCGCGATCTCGAACGTGATGGCTTCCCGGCCGCCGTCATCCACGGCAACAAGTCGCAGAATGCGCGGCAGAGTGCGCTGAACGGTTTCCGCAGCGGCTCGGTCCGCATCCTGGTCGCGACCGATATCGCCGCACGCGGCATCGACGTTCCCGGCATCAGCCATGTCGTGAACTTCGACCTGCCGGATGAGGCGGAGAGCTATGTTCACCGCATCGGCCGTACCGGCCGCAACGGGCTGGACGGTATTGCGATCACCATGGTCGACCCGACTGAGAACGCCAAGCTGCGCGCGGTGGAGAAGATCATCCGCATGAAGCTGCCGGTCGAGGCCGATCATCTCGGCCAGCCCGATCCGCAGCGTTCGCCGGAAGACCGCCGCATCGAAGCGGCCAACGACCAACCGCGCAACCGCGCGCCGCAGGGCCAGCGTCCCGGCGGAAACCGCAACGGCCAGAAGCCGGGCGGCGCCAAGCAAGCGGACGGCAAGCCGTTCCGTGCCAAGCGTCGCGGCTTCGGCGGCGGTCGTAAGCCGGCTGCCAAGGCAGCCTGATTGAAGGGCGTGCCCCTATGAGCTGACGCCACTGGTAGAATTGTGGTGCGGCGCGATGGGACGTAAGGCGGACGAGGCGAAAGCTTCGGCCGCCTTTTTCCTGCCGGGAGGGCAGGGACTTCGGGCCGATATGGGAGGGACAATGGCGAGCATCGCAATTCTGGCGATCGGCTACGTGCTGTCGCAGTTCTATCGCTCGTTTCTCGCCGTGCTGACGCCGGCGCTGATCGCCGAGCTTGGCGCGACGAAGGCCGAACTGTCCGAGGCTTCGGGCGCGTTTTTCCTCGCCTTCGCCTTCTCGCAATTTGCAATCGGCGTTTCGCTGGACAAGTTCGGCCCCCGGCGGACCGCCGCCACGCTTCTGGCTTTCGGGGGTGCGGGCGGTGCGCTGGTCTTTGCGCTTGCCGACAGCGCGTCGATGATCACGCTGGCCATGGCCATGATCGGCGTGGGCTGCGCACCGGTTCTGATGGCAGCCTTGTTCATCTTCGCCCGGACATATTCCATCGCCCGCTTTTCCGTCCTGACCTCATGGTTCGTGGCGTTCGGTACGCTCGGCAACATATTGGGAGCGGCACCCCTTGCCGAAGCCTCCGTTCTGTTCGGCTGGCGCGCGGTGATGCTCGGGCTGGGAGCCGTCACCCTGCTGGTCGCTCTGGCCGTTCTCCTCCTGCTGCGGGACCCTGTAGCGCCGAAGGATATGACGGAGGACCGCTCCGGCTTTGCCGGCTATGCCGCGCTGTTTCGCATGCGGGTCCTATGGCCGCTCATCCCGCTGATGGCGCTGACCTATGCGCCTTCGGCAGGAGTAAGAGGCTTGTGGGCCGGGCCGTATCTCGCCGACGTATTCGGCGCCAACTCGCTGACGATCGGCAACGTGACGTTCTTCATGGCGATTTCGATGGCCGTCGGCGCCTTTGTCTACGGGCCGCTGGACACGATGTTCGGCACGCGCAAATGGGTGATGGTGGGCGGCAACGCCATTGCGCTGGCAGCCCTTGCAGTCCTGGCAGTCAACGTCGCCGACGACATCTGGCTGAGCGCGCTGGTGCTAATGGTGATCGGTGTCAGCGGTGGCGGCTATGGCATGATGATGGCGCATGCGCGCGCGTTCGTGCCGCCGCATCTGGTTGGCCGTGGCGTGACGCTGATGAATTTCTTTTCCATTGGCGGGGTCGGCGCCATGCAGTTCGCCACCGGCGCGGTTGCCACCGCCGCTAACGATTCAGCCAATCCGGCGACGGCCTATGCAGCTTTGTTCTGGTTTTATGTCGCCGCCCTGGCGCTGGCATTGGCTATCTACCTGTTTGCCAAGGACGCGCGCCCAAAGGCTTAGAGCAGCTATTCCGCAGGTGCGGACTGCTTGATCTGAAGCGGCTGTGCGCGGGGCCGTGTGGCGCGGGCAATGACGGCGCGGCGCAGACGATGCGGCGTCAGGTTGAGCAGTTTGAGCGTCCAGGTCAGGCGGCGCGGGAAACTGACCTCGAAGCGGTCGGTGTTCATGGCCTTGATGATCCGGGTCGCCGCACTGTTGACGTTCATCAGACCCGGCATGGCGAAAGGCGAACGCCGGCTCAGCGCGGTGTGGATGAAGCCTGGATTGATCACCTGGAGGCGAATGTTCATGCGGTCGAAATCGTAGCGCAGCGATTCCGCCATGACATTGATCGCCGCCTTGGTCGCGCCGTAGGCTGCGGTGCTGGGCAAGCCGAAATAGCTCGCCACCGAGCCCATCATCACGATCTGGCCGCCACCGCGTTTGTGCATGCGTTCGGACAGCGGCACCATCCCGTTGATGATACCGAAGAGATTGACCTCGTAGGTCTGGCGGAAGTCATGGACGTTCAGCCGTTCTCCCGCCACCGGGATATACTGGCCGGCATTGAGGAGGGCGAGGGTGATCGGGCCATAGCGTTCTTCGATCTCCAGAACGGCCCGGGCCATCGCGTCGGCATCGCGCACGTCGCAGGGATGGTCGAAAAGACGGTCGGAAAATTCTTTCGCAGCGGTTAGAGCGGCGATGGCGGGATCCGCAGCGCGGCCGCTGACGACGATGGTGAAACCTCGTTCAGCCAATTGAAGGGCAACCGCGCGACCGATGCCGGTGGTTCCGCCAGTGATCCACACCACACCGTCAGCCGGGTTTGCCCGGTACAAAGCCATGTAAGGTCATCCCGCACTGCAACAAAGCCGCCTCTAGGTGTAGTCGCAGTCGAGCCGCAAGGAAAGTCGAATCTGACTTGGACGGTTTTATGACGAAGATTATGTGCCGATAATGTCACCAAGTTTGCGAAAAAGTGAGCCGGTCAGGCGCAACTTGCCTTCGATGACGCTCAGGCAAAGGCAAGGCCCATCCTCTCCGGCGACGGGCCGGTGGTCGAGCGTCTCATTGGCAATCGATATATCGCCACGTTCGAAGCGGCCCCGATTGTCGGAAAAGCTTCCCGACAAAACCAGCGTGAACTCACGTCCTTCATGGGTGTGATCGGGCATGGCCCTGCCTGCGCGAGCCCACAGAAGTGCCGTTTCGCACCCGTCGATCTCGCCGAAAGAATACTCCTTCAAGCCCGGCAATTTGGTCCGCCAGGGGATTTCGTTGGAAGAGAAGCCGGCAAAGGCGTGCAATGCTCTCGGAAAGACGGGATCATCGTGCGGAGGCGTCGGCGGCAGCGGCGGCTTGCCGACGATCATGCGCAGGCGCGCATCGCCATCGAAAAGATCGACTGGTGTCTGGTCCAACAGCGCATCGCCTGACAAGGTTTCAATCGCGCCGACGAACCGCTGCCTCTCAGGGTTCATCTCCAGATGGGCTGCGATCAGCACATGAGCGGGTAAGGGGAGGCTTCCAGCCGCATAGCTGACAAGCAGATCCTCCAGCTCATTGGTTTCGACGCGTTCGCTCATTCGCATTATGCCGCGCTGTTTGCGCGGGCCACCCGTTGCTTCACTGTCATTTACGCAGATCGGCCCGGCTCGGATCAGCCTTTTCCGGCCGGGCTGATCGCACCGATGCAAAAAGTGGTATTCTATTCGAAGGTTTTCAACAAAGCGAAATTTCCTGCCTTGAAAGGCTCGCCGCAGGTTTCTAGTTTCGCGGCGTCCACAAGGAACATTGCCATGTACGGTTCGGTCATCGACGCCATTGGAAACACCCCGCTTATTCGGCTGAAGAGGGCGTCGGAGGAAACCGGTTGCGAAATCCTAGGCAAGGCCGAGTTCATGAACCCAGGCCAATCTGTGAAGGACCGTGCAGGGCTGTTCATCATTCGCGACGCGGAAAAGCGCGGGCTTTTGAAGCCTGGCGGCGTGATCGTGGAAGGGACGGCGGGCAATACGGGCATCGGGCTGACGCTGGTCGCCAAGGCACTCGGCTACCGCACGGTAATCGTCATTCCCGAAACGCAAAGCCAGGAAAAGAAGGACGTGTTGCGCCTGCTTGGCGCCGAACTGATAGAGGTGCCGGCCGCGCCCTATAAGAACCCGAACAACTATGTGAAGGTGTCCGGCCGGCTGGCCGAACAACTGGCCAGGACGGAGCCGAACGGGGCGATCTGGGCGAACCAGTTCGATAATCTGGCCAATCGTGACGGCCATATCCAGACCACGGCTCAGGAAATCTGGCAACAGACCGACGGCAAGGTCGACGGATTCGTGTGCGCCGTGGGTTCTGGCGGCACACTGGCCGGCGTCGCCATCGGGCTTCGGGCGAAAAAGCCCGCCGTCAAGATCGGGCTTGCCGATCCGCTGGGCGCGGCGCTCTTCAGCTATTACACGACCGGCGATTTCAACTCCGAGGGCAGTTCGATCACCGAGGGCATCGGGCAGGGGCGGATCACCGCCAATCTTGACGGTTTCGCGCCCGACCAGTCGTTCCAGATACCGGACGAGGAAGCGCTGCCTGTTGTGTTCGACCTCATCCAGGAAGAGGGGCTTTGCGTTGGCGGGTCAACGGGCATCAACATCGCCGGTGCCATTCGTCTGGCGCGCGAGCTCGGCCCCGGACACACCATCGTGACGGTGCTGTGCGATTATGGTACGCGCTATCAGTCCAAGCTGTTCAACCCGGAGTTCCTGCGCAGCAAGAACCTGCCGGTGCCCGAGTGGCTGGACCGCAGCACGACCATCAAGGCGCCCCTGGAGCAAGCATGACCGTATCGCCCACCGCCGCGTTGTTTCGCGACGACGCCTATCTCACGGAGACGCAGGCGCGGGTCGTGGGGCTGACCGAAGCGGGCGGCATAGAGCTCGACCGAACGATTTTCTATGCCACATCAGGCGGCCAGCCCGGCGATATCGGCCACATGATCCGAGCCGATGGCTCGCGCATCGCGATTGCCGGTGCGGTGACGGGCGAAACGAAGGAACAGATCGTCCACCTGCCGGCGGAAGGTGAAGCCACTCCCGAGGTCGGCGAGACCTTAACCTTGTCGATCGACTGGGAGCGACGCTACCGCCTGATGAAGATGCATGCCGCTTGTCATCTGCTTTCCGTGGTGTGCCCGTTCCCGATCACCGGCGCATCGGTTTCAGAGGATGATTCGCGGGTCGATTTCGACATGCCAGAAGGCGGCCTGTCCAAGGAAGAAGCGACGCGTCGCGTGATGGAACTGGTCCGCGCCAACCATCCCATCTTCACCCGCTGGATCAGCGACGAGGAGTTCGCCGCCAATCCGGGGCTGGTTAAATCCAAGAATGTGCGCCCGCCTGTCGGGACTGGCCGCATCCGGCTGGTCTGCATCGGCGAGGGCGCGTCGGTCGACAGCCAGCCCTGCGGCGGCACACATGTCGCCTGGACCGGCGAGATCGGCGACATTCATATCGGCAAGATCGAAAAGAAGGGGCGAGAGAACCGCCGCTTCCGGCTCCGTTTCGGTGCAGCACCTTCGGCATGACAGAGTGAGGACAGCATGAGTGAGAAAAGCGCCTTCGTGGTGGATGCCGACTGGCTGCAGAGCCGGCTGGGGACGCCCGGACTGACCATCGTCGATGCCTCGTGGTATCTGCCGGCCGTTAAGCGCGACCCAAGCGCGGAATATGAAGCAGGGCATATACCGGGCGCAGTGTTCTTCGACCATGAGGCGGTGTCCGATCCCGAGTCCAAGCTGCCGCACACATTTCCGTCTGCCCTGCATTTCGCCAAGGCCGTCGGTGCGCTGGGCATATCGGCCGATGACACTATTGTGGTCTATGACGGTCCCGGCTTCAGTTCTGCGCCGCGCGCCTGGTGGATGTTCCGTGCGATGGGCGTGTCGCAGGTTTATGTCCTCGATGGCGGGCTGGATCGTTGGAAAGCCGAAGGTCGCCCAATGGCGACCGAACTGACCAAGGTCGCGCCATGCGTGTTCCACGCCGATCTCGATGCGTCCAGCGTCGTCCTGTTGGATGAAATGCGTGAGATCGTCGATAAGGGCGAGGTGCAGGTGGCGGATGCCCGTCCGGCAGGACGTTTCGCCGGAGAAGATCCGGAGCCGAGGGCGGGTGTGCGGTCCGGCCATATGCCGGGCGCAAAAAGCGTGCCTTCCTCCAGCCTGTCGAAGAACGGGGAATTGCTGCCGCTGAACGAATTGCGCTCGGTCTTGGAAAAGGCAGGTCTCGATCTGTCCAAGCCGGTGGTAACGTCTTGCGGCTCGGGCATCACGGCGGCTGTCATATCCCTGGCGCTGCAATCGGTGGGCCAGAAGGACAATCGTCTCTATGATGGCTCCTGGACCGAATGGGGCAGCCAGACGGATACGCCCGTCGTGACCGGCAAGGGTTGATCATGGATCAGATCAAAGACGGCGAGCCGATCATCAATGACGGCGAGCCGATCGAGGTAACGGTGACGTTCCTCGAAATGGCCACGCCGCCGAGGCACTATGCGGCGATGCCGTCCGGTCGACAACTGGCGCTCATGCGCGCGAAAGACATCCCGCTGCATTTCTATCGCTATCTGCTGGATCGGGTGGGGCGGAAATGGCATTGGGTCAATGCGCTGCGGCTGAATGACGACGAACTGGCAGCAAGCCTGCATCGCGAAGATCGCGACATCCGGGTGCTGTATCTCGACGGCGCCCCGGCTGGAATGTTCGACATCAAGCCGCACCCGCACCAGTCGGAAGCCGAGATCATGTATTTCGGTCTGATGGACCATGCCACCGGCCACGGGCTGGGCCGCTGGTTCGTCGGTGCCGCAATCCAGGCCGCATGGGCGCAAAATCCGAAAACCGTCGTCATCCAGACCTGTACGCTCGATCATCCGGCAGCTTTGCCGCTGTATCAGAAGGTCGGCTTCGTGCCGGTTGCGCAGAAGAAGGAGTTTCTACGCCCAATGAGCTTCCAGGAGCGCTCGATTAGCGTGATGCGCTAGGACCGATCGACGTTTCGGACACCGGCCGCGGTATAAGGCGAAATTGTTCTCCAAGAGCGGAGCCGAAGGCTGGTCCACCGGCTTGATGCGCTGATCGACTAACTGTTACGCCGGCATGAAACGGGTGGCCGGTGTCGAAGCGGCCACCTAGCTTTGCTCGAAACCATGAGAGCGGAGTTTTCGAATGTCAGTCTTGTTCAAGGCGATTCCCACGGAGCACGCGAAAGCGATTTGGGCCGGTGGTGACGATGCCTACGGCATGCAGCCGGAGCGCCGTGTTTCAGATGGCGATAGTGTTCCGTGCCGGCATTGTCTGCGTGACGTGAAGGCGGGGGAGGGCTATCTGCTCTTCGCTTATCGGCCATTTACAAAGCTTCAGGCCTTTGCCGAAACCGGACCCATCTTCCTTCATGCCGAGGAGTGCGGACAGGCTGGAGACGGCCAGGAGATTCCGGACATCATGCACGGCACGCCCGATTTCATCATTCGCGGTTACAGCCCTGACGACCGGATCGTCTACGGCACCGGTGGTGTTGTCGCGACGAAGCATGTCCCAGCCAGAGCAGGCGCACTGTTGAACCGGGAAGACGTCGCTTACGTCCATGTCCGCTCGGCCCGGAACAACTGCTATCAGTGCCAGATAGAACGGCGTTAACCATTTGTTAACTGTTGCGATTCACATTGGTACTCAGCTGTCGCAGTGCCGTTACATTCAGACGGTATAAGGCAGATGTCGATTGGGAAGCCCGACCACGGATGGACTGGCGGGCTTCCCAAGCCACGAGGAAGCGGGGTTGTTGCCCCGCTTTTTTGTTGCCTGCAGATACGAAAAAGGCTCGCCGGGATACCGACGAGCCTTTTGTTGGATGCAGTCGAAGCAAGCCCGCCCAAATTCAGGCGGCCATGACCGCCTTTGCGGGTTCCACCAACTCATAACCCAGTGCATCGGCCACCGCGCGGTTGGTGATGCGACCGCGATGCACGTTGAGGCCGTTGCGCAGGTGCATGTCGTCGGCCAGCGCCTTGAGGCCCTTGTTCGCCAGTTGCAAGCCGTAATGCAGGGTGGCGTTGTTGAGCGCATGGGCCGAGGTAACCGGCACGGCGCCGGGCATGTTGGCCACGCAATAGTGGATCACGCCATCGACCTCATAGGTCGGATCGGCATGGGTGGTGGCATGCGAGGTCTCGAAGCAGCCGCCCTGGTCGATAGCGACGTCAACCAGCACGGCCCCCTTCTTCATGCCGCTGAGCATTTCGCGGCTGACGAGCTTTGGCGCGGCAGCACCGGGAATGAGCACCGCACCGACGATGACATCGGCCGAGAAGCATTCTTCTTCCAACGCCTCCACGGTGGAATAACGGGTGTGGACACGGCCTGCAAAGAGATCGTCGAGCTGGCGCAAGCGCGGAATCGAGCGGTCGAGAATAGTCACGTCGGCGCCCAGTCCGGCGGCCATGCGCGCAGCATGCAGGCCGACGACGCCGCCGCCGATAACCGCTACCTTGCCCGGCAGCACGCCCGGAACGCCGCCCAGAAGCACGCCGCGGCCGCCATTGGCTTTCTGAAGCGCGGTGGCGCCAGCCTGGATGGCGAGGCGGCCTGCGACCTCGGACATCGGCGCCAGAAGCGGCAGGCCGCCGCGCTCGTCGGTCACGGTCTCGTAGGCCACGGCGGTGACGCCCGAGGCGAGCAGCCCCTTGGTCTGCTCCGGATCCGGGGCGAGATGGAGGTATGTGTAGAGGATCTGGCCTTCGCGCAGCTGCACCCATTCGTTGGGCTGCGGCTCCTTGACCTTTACGATCATGTCCGACTTGGCGAAAACGTCTGCTGCCGTCTTGGCGATACGGGCGCCAGCGGCGGCATATGCGCTGTCATCGGCCCCGATGCCGGCACCGGCTCCGGTTTCGACCAGCACTTCGTGGCCATGCGCCACATATTCGCGCACCGAACCGGGGGTCAGACCGACCCGGTACTCATGGTTCTTGATTTCCTTGGGGCAACCTACACGCATACGAGCCTCCCTGCTTCCCTGGTGTTTTGGGTTGCAGCGATTCAATCACGGTGCAGGGTGAAAGTGTTTGCGAATGCGCCTGCCCAAAGCCTATGCTATCGACGATCCTTGCGCTGAAGGGCGCATTCTTCGAAGGAATTGCCGCCTGTGTCGTTGGACAAGATTGATATCGCCATTTTAGACACGCTCCAGAAGGACGGCCGGATCGCCAATACGGCTTTGGCAGAAACGGTTGGCCTGTCGCAATCAGCTTGTTCGCGCAGACTGGATACGCTGGAGAAATCCGGCGTCATCAAGGGCTATCACGCGCGCCTATCCAACAAGGCCCTCGGCTACCAGATGACCGTGCTGGTGCATATCTCACTGTCCGGACAATTCGAGAAGACGCTGTCCGATTTCGAAGCCGCCGTAAAGCGCTGCCCGAACGTGCTGTCCTGCCACCTGATGTCGGGCGAGTACGACTACATCCTGCGCATCGCGGCGAAGGATCTCGCCGATTATGAGCGCATCCACAAGGAATGGCTGTCGGCGATGCCGCATGTCACCAAGATCAACTCGTCCTTCGCGCTGCGCGAGGTGATCGATCGCACAGCGCTCGGGATGAAGCCGGAATTGGGCTGATGTAACCGTATCGGAACGACGCCGACATCGTCCTGTGCTGGACTCGCTGTTGGTTTGGGGCGAAGCTCCGGGTTCGGAGCTATCCTTTTCATCCCCACGAGGAGCGAGAGATGAACCAACTGTTCCCGGCCCTGTCGCGGCGGTCTTTCCTGGGAGGTGCGGCGGCGAGCACCTTCATTTTGCTGCACCCTTTCTCCGCGCGCGCCCAGGCCAACCAGGCCCACCTGCGCATCATGGAAACCACCGACATCCATGTGAACGTGCTGCCTTATGACTACTATGCCGACAAGCCGAACGACACGATGGGACTGGCGCGCACCGCTTCGCTGATCGACGGCATCCGCAAGGAGGCCACCAACTCAATGCTGGTGGACAATGGCGATCTCATCCAGGGCAGCCCGATGGGCGACTATATCGCCTATGAGAAAGGCATGAAGGACGGCGACGTCCACCCGGTGATGAAGGGCATGAACCTGTTGGGCTACGAATGCTCGACGCTGGGCAATCACGAGTTCAATTACGGGCTGTCGTTCCTGGAAAAGGCGCTTGCCGGCGCACAGTTCCCGGTGGTCTGCGCCAATCTGATCAACGGCACGCAACTGGCTGCGAACCCGCGCGACGACAAGCTGTTCCTGAAGCCCTACACGATCGTCGAAAAGAAGTTGAAGGACGGTTCAGGCGCCGAGCATCCGATTAAGATCGGCATCATCGGCTTCGTGCCGCCGCAGATCATGGTGTGGGATTCCAAGCATCTGAAAGGCAAGGTTGCTACCCGCGACATCGTGCAGGCAGCCAAGGCCTGGGTGCCGCAGATGAAGGAGGAGGGCGCCGATATCGTGATCGCGCTGTCGCATTCCGGCATCGACGTAAAGCAAAGCGAGATGATGGAAAACGCCTCGTTCTTCCTCGCCGGCGTGGAAGGTATCGACGCGGTGTTCACCGGGCATCAGCACCTCGTTTTCCCCGGCCCGAAGGACTTCGAGGGGCTTGAGGGCGTCGATGCCAAGAATGGCACGCTGCAGGGCAAGCCGGCTGTCATGGCCGGTTTCTGGGGCTCGCATATGGGCCTGATCGATCTTCTGCTCGAGCGCGACGGCAATGCCTGGAAAGTCGTGTCTGCGACCTCGGAGGCACGGCCGATCTACAACCGCGTCGAGAACAAGAATGTTGCAACGGTTAAGGACGACCAACGCGTCGCGGATGCCGTGAAGGAAGACCACGCGGCAACGCTGGAATATGTGCGCCGTCCGGTTGGCAAGACGTCGGCGCCGCTGCACTCCTATTTCGCTCTCGTGGCTGACGATCC
The DNA here is from genome assembly GCF_030010215.1 of Tianweitania sp. UT-5YL-CI-8. Classification (GTDB taxonomy): domain Bacteria; phylum Pseudomonadota; class Alphaproteobacteria; order Rhizobiales; family Rhizobiaceae; genus Oryzicola. The sequence goes on along the minus strand of NZ_JASCRR010000005.1, from coordinate 21,989 downwards.
GTCGGTGCAGATCGTGAGCCAGGCGCAGACCTGGTACATTGAAGATTTGCTCGAGGATTCGCAGTGGAAGGATCTGCCGGTGCTGTCAGCTGCCGCACCCTTCAAGTCGGGCGGCCGCGGCGGGCCGGAATACTACACCGACGTGCCGGCGGGCGATGTGGCGATCAAGAATGTCGCCGATCTCTATCTCTATCCGAACACCGTCCGCGCGGTGGCGATCACAGGTGCCGACGTCAAGGAATGGCTGGAGCGTTCGGCGGGCATCTTCAACAGGATTGAACCCGGCAAGCCCGATCAGTTGCTCATCTCGCCGGACTTTCCGCCGTATAATTTCGACGTGATCGACGGCGTGACCTACAAGATCGATGTGTCGCAGCCCTCGAAATACGATGCCAAGGGTGTCGTGCTGGACAACACGGCCAGCCGCATCGTTGACCTGATGTATGACGGCAAGCCGATCGACCCAGCAGCGAAGTTCATCGTCGCCACCAACAACTATCGCGCCGGCGGCGGCGGCAATTTTCCAGGTATCAACGAATCCAAGATCGTAGTCGATGCGCCCGATACCAACCGCGACGTGATCGTGCGGTTCATCATCGAGCAGGGCACCATCAACCCCGCCGCGGATTCCAACTGGTCGTTCGTACCCGTCGAAGGGGCCACGGTGATCTTTGAGACCGGACCGAAGGCCAAGGATCACATTTCGAGCGTGAAAGCGGTGAAGATCGAGCCAGCTGGAGACGGCGAAAACGGCTTTGGTAAGTATAGAATTACGCTCTGACGGAATGGGCCGGGCGCTATGATGCGCTCGGCGCTTGTCACGCTTTGTAGAAGACCTGGCGGACGTCGATATATTCGGCGCGGAAACCCGCCTCGCAATAATGCAGATAAAACTCCCAGAGCTTCTTGAAGCGCTCGTCGAAGCCGAGCGGCACGATCCGTTCCCATGAGTTCCAGAAGCGCTGGCGCCAGTCGGCCAAAGTGCGGGCGTAGTCCTGCGGGAAAATCAGTTCGTGCAGCGGCGCCAGCCCATGCTGGACGCCGAGCGACTTGAGGATCGACGGCGTCGGCAGCATGCCGCCGGGAAAGACGTAGCGCTGGATGAAATCCGGTCGCTTGCGGTAGATCGGGAAGGCTTGTTCGTTGATGGTGATGATCTGGAAACCGGCCGTGCCGCCGGGATTGAGGCAAGAGCGCACCTTGGAAAAGAAGGTAGACCAATATTTCTCGCCCACCGCCTCGAACATCTCGATGGAAGCGATGCGGTCGTAGCGGGCGGTTTCGTCGCGATAGTCCTGCAGCTTGATCTGAACCTTGTCGGCAAGCCCGGCCTTCTGGATTCGCGCCTGGGCAAAGTCGAACTGTTCGCGGCTGATGGTGAGTGCTGTGACCTTACAGCCGATTTCCCGTCCGGCGAATTCGGCAAAGCCACCCCAGCCGCAGCCGATCTCAAGAACGCTGTCTTCTGGGCGGATGCCGAGGCCGCGCGCCAGGGCGCGGTATTTCTCCGCCTGGGCGCCTTCGAGGTCGTTGGCGCCGGTGTCGTAAAGGGCTGCGGAGTAGGTCATGCTCGGATCGAGCCATTCGCGGTAGAACGCGTTGCCCAGATCGTAATGGGCCGAGATGTTGCGCTTGGAGCCGGTGCGGGTGTTCTCGTTGAGCCAGTGGCGGATACGTTGGACGGTGTTCAGGAACCAGCTGCTGCCGCCTGCAAGGCGTTCGCCAGTCTCGCTGTTGACGACGAACAGTTCGAGGAAGGTCGTGACGTCCGGGCTTTCCCAATCGCCGTCCATATAGGATTCGGCAATACCGATCGTGCCGCCTGAAAAGGCGCGTACCGGCAATTTCCAGTTGTGCAGGACGATCTGGGCTTCAGGGCCGGGCTCTTTGCCTTCGACGCGCACCTGGCGTCCGTCGGGCATTTTTACCTGAAGCGAACCGCGCGGCAGGCCGATGGCTGCGGTCAGCACCATGCGCGCCTTCATCGGCAATCCCTTGACGACCTGTGCGACATTTCCGCTGTCGAGGACGATCACGTCGTTTGGAGCGACCTCAGTCAAATTTCTACCTGCCATTTCCCATCCCTCGCAAGCGGTTCACTCACCGGGTTCAACGCAGCGGGCATCCGTATGGCTGACCGTCGCGGTTGGCGGCGGGCTTTTGTGGAACTTGGCTCCCTTCAGCCAGAGTTTCAGCGCTTCCCAGTGAATCCCCGCCATGATCTTCCATGTCATGAGAGGAAACTGCAAGAGACATAGCAACAAGTTGCCTGTGCCAAGGAGCTTTGCTGTGCCGGCAAAGGTCGCCGAGAGGACCGGGTCGCCGCCCTCGGTCTCGTGAATGCGCAATTTGACCGTCTCGCCGGGAGGCATGACGCGGAAATGGTAGCGCGCATCCATCCCGATAAACGGCGAGACGTGGAAGACCTTGGCGCGCGTCTGGCGGACGCCGGCCTCAGTAAGATCGCCGGGCAGGATCGGCGCGACATAGCTGTGCCGCTCGCCGAAGGTGTTGCGCACGGCATAAATGAGCGCCGTCAACGCGCCCTCGGCATCGTAGGCGAAGTAAATCGAGATCGGATTGAAGGTGTAGCCCAACAGTCTGGGGTAACACAGGAGCAGGACGCGGGCGGGCCGCTCCAGACCGGCTGAGGTCAGAAGGCGGTCGGCATAGCCGCGGACCGTCTCGTCATCACGTTCGACATGGTCCTTCTCCCAGAACGAGAAGATGCCACTGCTGTTGACCGACAGTAGCGGTGAGGTGCGGTCGAGTTCGCCGAGTCTGTCGATATCGACCAGCAGGGAAAACACGGAATAGACAAAGCGATGACCGAACGGCTTCAGCCGCGCATGCATGACCTCGCCGGGATAAAGCGTGCCGGCTGCCTGTGGCGGGGGGCCGTTGTCCTGAAGCGTCGTTATGCGCTGGTGCCTGGCCATGGCGATATCTGCTACTCCGCAGCCATTGCTTGCACCGAAGAACGCCAGGGCACTTCGGCGCCGAGTGCGGTTGCCGCATCGAGGCCCGATCTCAAACCGTCCTCATGGAAGCCGTAACCCGTCCAGGCGCCGGCATAGAAGGTGTTGCGCTGTCCCTGGATGCCGCGCAGGCGCTGCTGGGCTGCAAGAGCTGCCGCATCGAACTGCGGATGATCGTAGACCCATTCGCCGAAGGTCAGATTGGCGGCGGGCTCGACCGCCGGATTGAGCGAGACGAAGAGCGGCATCGATCGGTCGATATGCTGCAACTGGTTCATCAAGTAGGTGACGCAGACCTCCGATTCACCGTCGCCCTTCGAACTGCGGAGATAGTTCCACGCCGCCCAGGCCTGACGGGATTTCGGCATCAGCCTCGTGTCGCGATGCAGGATGACGCGGTTGGGTCGGTATTTTACCGCGCTAAGAATTTCGGATTCGGTGACGGAGGCGTCGTCAAGAATGGCCAGCGCCTGGTCGCTATGGCAGGCGAAGATTACCTGGTCGAAGCGCTCGGCGTGGCCGTCTCCATGCCAAAGCGTGACGCCAAATGCGTCGCGCACGACCGAGCGGACCGGCGAAGACAGGCGCAGGCGGTCGCCGAGCGGTGCCAGCAGTTTGGCAAGATAGCTCGCCGAGCCGTTGCGAACGGTCTTCCATCTCGGCCTCTCGCGATTGATCAGCCGGTGATTCTCGAAGAAGCTGATGAAGGTCTCAGCGGGGAAATCCAGCATCTTGATCCGTGGCGTGGACCAGATCGCGGCCGCCATGGGAATGAGATAGTTGTCGCGGAAGGCGGACGAGAACCTCTTCTTTTCGATATATTCGCCGATCGTGTGCTGCAAGAGCAGGCCGGACTCGCGGTCGATCACGCATTCGCGGTTGAAGCGCAGGATTTCGCGCAACATCCACAGGAACGACGGCGAGAAGAAATTGCGTTTCTGGGCAAAGATCGAGCCGAGGCTGGCGCCGGACCACTCCAGCTTACCGCCGTCGAGCGACAGAGAAAAGCTCATCTCGGTTTCCTGCGTCTCGACGTCAAGGTGTTTGAAGAGAGCGGTCAGTTCGGGATAGTTAAGCGTGTTGTAGACGATAAAACCGGTATCGACCGAAACAGGCCTGCCATCGTAGTCGATGTCGACGGTCGCGGTGTGGCCGCCCGGACGCGACGCGGCCTCGAACAGAGTGACATCGGCGGTCGGGTGAAGCGCCCGGGCGGCGGATGCTCCACTGATGCCGGAGCCGATCACCGCGATCTTGATGCGATTGCCATGTCCGCGATGTATCGGCGCCACGTTCATGAGGGTCCCTTCAGACGCTTGTAGAGTTGCAGGGCGCGGTCACGCGCCTTTTTGTGATCGACTACAGGTACGGGATAATTCGCCCCGAGTTTCACGCCAGCAGCATCGAGAACGTCTTTTGATGCATCCCACGGACAGTGGATGTATTTGTCCGGAAGTTCGGAAAGTTCCGGCACAAAACGTCTGATATAGTCACCCTTCGGATCGAACTTTTCACCCTGCAGGATCGGGTTGAAGATGCGGAAATAGGGCGACGCATCGGCCCCGGACCCCGCCACCCACTGCCAGCTTGCGGCGTTGTTGGCAGGATCGGCATCGACCAGCGTGTCCCAGAACCAGGCCTCGCCCTTTCGCCAGTCGACCAGCAGGTGCTTGATCAGGAAGGATGCAGTGATCATCCGCACGCGGTTGTGCATCCAGCCGCTCTGCCAGAGCTGGCGCATGCCCGCGTCGACAATGGGATAGCCGGTCTGGCCTTTCTGCCATGCTTTCAAGAGCTTGTCGTCGTTCTCCCAGGCAAAGGCGTCGAAGCTGGGGTTGAAGTTCTGCGCTGCCAGGCCCGGATTGTGGAACAGCAAGTGGTAGGAAAACTCGCGCCAGCCGACCTCCTTGCGAAACGTTTCGACATCGCTCGTTGGGGCATCGATCGTCTTCGACCGGAGGGAACGGAAAATCTGAAAAGGCGTGATCTCGCCGAAGGCGAGGTAGGGGGAGAGCCGCGAGGTGCCGTCCACCGAAGGAAGGTCGCGCCGTTGCGCATAACCCTTGATCGCGTCGTCCAGAAAATCGTCGAGTCGTTCGCGCGCTGCGGTTTCTCCCGGTGTCCATGCCTCGCGCATACACCCAGTCCAGTCGGGCGCGGTGGGCAGGAGGTTCCAGTCCTTGAGATCGTCCGACGCCAGCCTGCGGAGATAAGGTCTCAGCGCCTTGGGGGCATCGACGGGATCGCGCGGTTCGATATGGCTGGAGAGAGAGCGCCAGAAAGGTGTGAAGACCTTGTAGGACGTGCCGCTTCCGGTCTTGGTCAGCGACGGCTCATGCAGCAAATGTCCGTCGAAACTTTCGACGTGGAGACCTTTGTGGCGTAGTTCAAGCTTCAAGGACGAATCGAGATCGATGCAGGCGGGATCGTAGCGGCGATTCCAGAACACGGTTGTCGCGCCGGTCGAATCGATCAGGGTGTGGAGTGTCTTGGCGGTCGGCCCAGCCCGCAGGACGAGCTTGACGCCAAGCTTTTCAAGCGCGCCGGCCAACTCGGAGAGGGAATGGTGCAGCCACCAGAGGCGGGCAGCGCCAAGATCGCGCCGGGCTGGTTCCTTGTTGCGGATATAGACGGGGATGACCGGCTCGCCGGTGTCGGCCGCGGCTGCGAGCGCTCGATTGTCATGGATGCGTAGATCGTCCCTGAACAGGACGAGGACCGGCCCGGGCTGCGTTTTTGTGTGCTCGTCTTGTGCCATTTCCCCACCCCCCAATGCCGTTCATGCAACGGGTCTTTGTACGTGCTGGGGACGGAAACGGATTGTCGGTGTCAGCAAAGCCGCACCGAATTCAGCGCCATGAAGTTCGAATGATCTCATGCGGTTGCGGTGTTATTTCCGCGTCTAAGGTGATACGCAGCTTCTCGAATCCAAGTCTTTCAGGAGAAGAGCCGTGATCCGCCACATCGTATTTTTCAGTGCGCTCGATGCGAGCGATGTCGAGCGAATCAGGGAGGGGCTCATGGCGCTCGGTACCATTCCGCACTCGACGCTTTTCGAAGTGACGCTGAATGCAAAGGTCGATCCGCTGTGCAAAACGATCGACGTCGTGGTCTATGCGGAGTTTCCGGATATGGACGCGCTGGAAGCCTATAAGGCGCATCCGACCTACGGTGAGACAACTCGTCGGGTGAAACCAATGCGCGAGTTGAGATTTTCGGCGGATATATCTTCACCCGCAAAAGGTGGTTGACCGATACCGGATCAGTCAAACAAAACGGGCCTCCGACAGCGCCGGAAAGCCCGCTTGCTTTATGCCCGTTCGATACGGCTGTATCAGCCGAACCTGGCTGCGCGCGCAGAAGCCTTGGCAACAAAGCGAATGTCGGAGCGGTTAATGCCGAGATCGCTGAGATCGCGGTTGGTGCAGCGGCTCAACTCGTCGACCGTCTGCAGATAAAGGCGCCATTCGCGGAACTTGGTACGGAAATTCATGATCGTTCTCTGTCTCTTTCAGAACAATCCTCCCGTTCGCCAAAATAGCAATTTCCGTTGCCACGAAAAGCGCTGATGCTGCATAGCAGCAATGCATTTGTGCGACGCAACAAAAAACCCCGGCGAACCGGGGTTTATCAAATCAAAACAGCTTAAGTTATTTCGCTTTCGCGGCCCGTGTCTTCTTAGGTGCCGGCGCTGTTGGTGCAGGTTCCGGCTCGGCAGCGGCAGCTTTGCCAAGCCCCAATTGCTTGGCGAGTTCGGAACGGCGCGCGGCATAACTTGGCGCAACCATCGGATAGTCCTTGGGCAGGCCCCACTTCGTGCGGTAAGCCTCAGGAGATAGGCCATAGTGAACCGACAGATGCCGCTTTAAGGATTTGAACTTCTTTCCGTCTTCCAGGCAGATAATGTGGTCGTTCTGGATGGACTTCTTGGGATTAACCGCAGGAACCAAGGGCTCCACAGGAGCCTCGGCCGGACTGGAAAGCGCCGCGATCGATGCATTCACGCTTGCAATCAACTCCGGCAGGGCTGATGCGGGCAACTGGTTCTTTTCGACATAGGCACTGACGATGTGAGCGGTGAGCTCCAGGATATCAGCCTTGCTTTCGGAACTCATCTTGTTCTCCATTCTGGTGTCATCGCGATCCAAGGTGGAAATCCCTTGAATATTTTGACTCTCTACGAACAGAGAAAAGAAACGGATCACACAAAAACACGAGAAATGCGAAAGTTGCCCTACTTTTTTCGCAGGGCAACTTTCGCTTCGTATCTCAGAAGAATCCTCGGCGTTGCCACCAGCCACCCTTCTTGGGTTTTTCTTCGCCAATCTCTTCGGATTGCTCTTCTACGACCTGAGGTTGTTCAGCCTCCGCCGGTTGTTCAGGCCCTGGAGCAGCTTCAGTTGCCTCGGCCTGGACTGTTGTGTCCTCTGCCTCGGCTTGGACTGCTACTTCCTCGACCACCGGCTCCTCTTCCTTGGTCGTCTTACGCCGTGTCGCGCGGCGCTTGGCAGGTTTTGCATCCTCGGCCGGAACCACTTCCGCTTCTGCAGCCGTTGCTTCGCCTGGAACCGTTTCTGCTACAGCCTTTTTGCTCCGGGTGCTGCGGCGGGGCTTCTTGACCGGTTCGGCGGGCTTTTCTTCCCCCACAGGCTCGGCGGAAACCGCTTCGACATCGGTCGTTTCTACTTGGACTTCTGCCGCGGTTTCGACACTAGGCTCTGCATCGGCAGCGGAATCTAGTTCGACAGCTGAAACGTCTTCGCCGTTTTCGGGCAGTGCCTCGTCGTCTCGACGATTGCGCTTTCCGCCACGCTTGCCACGGCGGCGTTTCTTCACACCTTCGCTGTCGGAAGCGTCAGCTTCATCGCCAGTCTTGATCTCCTGATCGTCCACATGGCTTTCGGCGTCGCTGTCTTCGTCATCGGTCGAAGCGCCGCCGGTCGTGAGCGCCTGGTCGGCCTCGGTCGTTGCGGCATCGTCACGATCGCGACCGCCGCGCCGACGCCGACGCCGCTTGCGTTTGCGGTTGGCGTCGCCATTGGTCTGCTGCGCCGCTGTGGGCTGCGGATGCGCCTTGACGGGCTGCTCTTCCGGCTCTTCCTCGACCTCAACCTCGACGATTTCTTCGTCTTCGATCTCGGGCTCTTCATAAGTGACCAAAGTGGGAACTTCGGTGGTCAACGGCTTTTCGGCAACTGCTCCGCGCAGGATCGCGTGGTGGGCCGCGCCTACTGTCTCGTCCGGCTCCAGCGTGATCGTCACAGCAAAGCGCTTTTCCAGATCTACCAGCGAACTGCGCTTGTGATTGAGGATGTAGAGTGCCGTGGCGACGGGCGTCTTGACCGTAATGTGGTGACGCGAATCCTTCAGCAGGGATTCCTCGATGGCGCGGACGACGAGCAGCGCAACGGACGAATCCGACCGGACGTGGCCGGTGCCGCCGCAATGCGGGCAAGGCTTCATCGTGCTTTCGAGAACGCTGGCCCGGATGCGCTGGCGCGACATTTCGAGCAGGCCGAAGTGCGAAATGCGGCCCACTTGGATGCGTGCACGATCGTTTTTCAGGCAGTCCTTCATCTTCTTCTCGACGGCCCGGTTGTTCCGGTTCTCTTCCATGTCGATGAAGTCGATGACGATCAGGCCGGCAAGATCGCGCAGACGCAACTGGCGGGCAACCTCTTCTGCCGCCTCCAGATTGGTGTGCAGCGCCGTCTCCTCAATGGAATGCTCCTTGGTGGAGCGGCCGGAGTTGACGTCGATGGCAACCAGGGCTTCGGTCTGGTTGATGATGATGTATCCGCCTGATTTGAGCGTGACCTGGGGTTGCAGCATGCGGTCAAGCTGGGCTTCGATGCCGCTGCGCACCAGGATCGGCGTCGTGTCGCGGTAGGGCTGGACGACCTTTGCATGGCTCGGCATGAGCATGCGCATGAAGTCCTTGGCCTCGCGATAGCCTTCCTCGCCGGAAACAAGGATTTCGTCGATATCCTTGTTGTAGAGATCGCGTACCGAGCGCTTGATCAGGCTGCCTTCTTCATAGACGAGGGCAGGGGCCGACGATTGCAGAGTCAGGGTGCGGACGTTCTCCCACAGCCGCATCAGATATTCGTAGTCGCGCTTGATCTCAGCCTTGGTGCGGCTTTCGCCGGCGGTGCGCAGAATGACGCCCATGCCCTTCGGCACTTCCAGTTCGGCAACGACTTCCTTGAGGCGCTTGCGGTCCTGCGCATTGGTGATCTTGCGCGAGATGCCGCCACCGCGTGCGGTGTTTGGCATCAGTACCGAATAACGGCCTGCAAGCGACAGATAGGTCGTCAGAGCAGCGCCCTTGTTGCCGCGCTCTTCCTTGACCACCTGGACCAGAAGGATCTGGCGGCGCTTGATGACTTCCTGGATCTTGTAATGACGACGGACCGGACGGCGACGGTCGCGCGCCTCTTCGATGGCGTCTTCGGCGCCTACCGATTCGATCTCGTGTTCGTCGTCATTGGACGAAGAGATTTCCTCGACGGTGCCGTGGTTGACCTCGTCGGACTCCTGCTTGTCGCCGCGCGGCGCTTCCGAGATTTCATCGAGCTCGACAGCCGCAGCAATTGATTTGGGGCCGGAGGTCTCGCCGTTGTCGCCGGACGGTTCGTCATCGCCGGACTGTTTGTCATCGCGAGACTGCTCCGAATCGCTGGTGGACGACGGCTCATCGCTCTCGGCCGTTACTTCCTGAAAGGTGTCGTCGGTTTCGCTTGGCGTAGCTTCGGCATTGCCTTCGGAGTCCGACTCGGAAGCGTCCAACGCTTCGGCCGGCTTGTTCTCGTCTTCGCTCCGGCCGCGATTGCGTCCGCGCCGCTTGTTGCGGCGTCCGCGCCCACGGTCTTCTCCGTCCTCGTCTTCGGCGTCCTCATCCTCAGCTTCCTGCGCCTCGGCGCGCAACAGCGCCTGACGATCGGCTACCGGGATCTGGTAGTAGTCGGGATGGATTTCGCTGAAAGCCAGAAAGCCGTGGCGATTGCCGCCATATTCAACGAAAGCTGCCTGGAGGGACGGTTCAACGCGGGTGACCCGCGCCAGATAGATATTGCCTTTTAACTGCTTCTTGTCTTGTGACTCAAAGTCGAACTCTTCGATTCTGTTACCGCGCGTGACGACAACGCGAGTCTCCTCCGGGTGGGAGGCGTCGATCAGCATCTTGTTGGCCATTATTCATTTTCCTCCCGGCAGGCATGGCGAAAGGGCGACGGGCATCAGCCAGTCGCCTTGATTCAGCCGTGTTGTGCGTGCCGGACATTGTAGTGCCTGCAGGTCGCTGGAGAAGCGTCAGGACGGTTCCGCCCGCAGCCACCATGGCGCGGTTCTGTGCGGACCTTCTCCTTTGTGCTCCTAGAGCCATTGCGTAACCTTGCGGCACCTTCTTTTGATCCAAAGCCCGGAAATCCGGACCAGCTATTGTGCTCGTACTGAGCCGGCTCGGAACACATCCGGCCGTTTTCCTCGCACAGGCGTCTCTCTGCCAATGAGAAATGCCTGCGAAATCCTTTGTGATGGCTGCACTTCGATTGGGTGTTCGAAGCGGACCGCTCGCACCTTCATCGCTTTCCGCGGAAAGCCAAGGCCGAATGATTGCAGTCATCCACCATCGCTTTTATGGTTTGATCGGTTCGAAGGCAACCCCCGTTCGGATGCCGGCAAATTGGGCATGGCGCCCCGCATCCCATGCCGAAAAGGGTTGTTAACCTTCTTTGATTACCTGTCATTAATCGACCCCGCCGTGGTAATGTCCGATGGAAACTGCAGAAGTTTCGGCGGCTTCCACGCATCGCGCAATTTTTGTACGGAGCTTCGACAGTGACTATCGGCTTTGCCGCTGTTGAACGGAACGAAATGTCAGGGGTTTCCCGCCTCCTGTCGTGGGTTTTTGTGCTGCTTGCCCTCATGTTCGGCGCTGTAACAGCGGCGCATGCGCAGGACGCCCGGCTGATCGACTACAAGATGGCGGGCGATGCGACACGCATGCGCATCGTGATGAATTTCGACCGCGAGCCCGAGCCGAAATGGTTTCTGCTGCGCAGCCCGCACCGGCTGGTCATCGATCTTCCGGGTTCCCAACTGGTCATCGACCCGCAGCAGTTGAAGCCGCGCGGCCTTGTCGCCGGCGTCCAATACGGCAAGCTCGACGAGAGTGTTTCGCGGCTGGTTCTGGCAGGCAAGGGGCCTTTCGTCGTCGACAAGATCGACGTGCTGCAAAATGAGGACGCGCCCGGCTACCGCGTCGTGGCCGATATTGCCGCGGCTTCGAACGCGGAGTTCGAAGCCGCCCTTGCCATCCAGGCCGCGACCACCGGATCGACTGTCAGCACTCCTAAGACGGCGCGGGTCGGCGCCGACGCCCCCGTGGCTGCAAAGCCGTTCACAATCGTCATCGATCCCGGCCACGGCGGCATCGACGGCGGCGCGGAAGGCCCGAGCGGGACGGTAGAAAAGGACATCACGCTTGCTTTTTCCCGCCAGCTCAAGGAGCGGCTGGAGTCGGTCGGCGCCTATAAGGTCGAGCTGACCCGCGATGGTGACGATTTCCTGCGGCTCGACGACCGCGTTCGCATCGCCCGGCAGGCGGGTGCGGATCTGATGATCTCGGTCCATGCGGACACTATCCGCCTCAAGGGCATTCGCGGCGCCACGGTCTATACCATGTCGGACAAGGCGTCCGATGCTGATGCGCAGGCGTTGGCGGATCGCGAAAACCTCTCCGACGCGCTGGCTGGCGTCGATATTGCAGAAGAGAACCACGCTGTCTCCGACATCCTCATCGATCTCATCCGGCGGGAGACGCATACGTTCTCGATGAAGTTCGCGCGCCTTCTGGTGGGAGAACTGTCCAACTCCATCGGCATGATCAACAACCCGCATCGCTCGGCCGGCTTCCGCGTGCTGAAGGCGCCTGACGTGCCATCCGTGCTTGTCGAACTCGGCTACCTCTCCAATACGGAAGATGAGGAACGGCTGCGCAACCCGGAATGGCGCAGCAAGGCTTCCGACAGCATCGCCAATGCGGTGCAGGGCTTCGTGGCAGGGCTGCAGCGCGCCGGCGGCTGACAAAAGCACCTGCCACGGCGTTGCCGTTTGGGCACAGCGCCGGTTTAGTGGTATAGATTCGTCGGCGCCTCGCGGCATTTGCCGCATTTTGCCCACAAGAACGCTCCAAAGCAGCTTAAAGCGTGGAGCGCGAAAAGCTGGCAGCTTGTGCATATGCCGGCTTTGTTTAGGGAATCCGCGAACCACGGACTGGAGCGGGCATGATTCGTCTTATCGGATATTTCTTCGGCATCGGGATAGCGCTGGGGCTTTTGGCCGCTGCGGGCATCGCCCTTTATGTCGGCAACCTGAGCAAGGAGTTGCCCGACTATGAGGTGCTGGCAAATTACGAGCCGCCGGTAACGACCCGCATTCATGCAGCAGATGGCGGCCTGATGGGCGAATTCGCCCGCGAGCGCCGCCTTTATCTGCCGATTCAGGCCGTGCCCGACCGCGTCAAGGCAGCGTTCTTGTCGGCCGAAGACAAGAGCTTCTACAGCCACCCCGGCGTCGACGTGCCGGGTCTCGTCCGCGCTGTACTGACAAATTTCCAGAATGTCGGCTCGGGCCGGCGTCAGGTCGGTGCGTCGACCATCACCCAGCAGGTGGCAAAGAACTTCCTGCTCTCGTCGGACCAGACCTATGAGCGCAAGATCAAGGAGATGATCCTGTCGTTCCGCATCGAGCAGGCCTATTCCAAGGATCGCATTCTGGAGCTCTATCTCAACGAGATATTCTTCGGCCTGGGCTCCTACGGCATTGCCTCCGCCGCATTAACCTATTTCGATAAGTCGGTAAACGAACTCACGCTTTCAGAAGCAGCCTATCTCGCAGCGCTGCCCAAGGGGCCAAGCAACTACCATCCCTTCCGCCAGACAGACCGCGCGCTGGAACGCCGCAACTGGGTCATCGCACAGATGCAGGAAAACGGCTACGTCTCGCGCGAGGAAGCTGCCAAGGCGCAGGCCGAGCCGCTTGGCGTCACCGGTCGTCGCATGGGCGGCTATGTCTTCGCGGGCGAGTATTTCACCGAGGAAGTCCGCCGCGAGATCATCGCACGCTATGGCGAAAACTCGCTTTACGAAGGCGGCCTGTCGGTCCGCACCACGCTCGACCCGCATCTGCAGATATTCGCCCGCAAGGCGATGCAGGACGGCCTGCTCAAATACGATACGTTGCGCGGCTATCGCGGGCCTGTGACCAACATCGATGTCTCCGGCGACTGGGGCAAGGCGCTGGGCGAGGTCAAAGGGCTCTCGGACGTTCCCGAATGGCGGCTCGCGGTGGTGCTGGATAGTGCAAAGGCGGGGCTCGGCATCGGACTTCAGCCGAAGCGCGACGGCTCGGGCGCACTCGTGAAGGATCGCGAGACAGGCACCGTCGCGGCTTCGGACATGAGCTTTGCCATGCGCAACAATGTCGGCGGCAAGCTGGTTCGGGCGAATTCGCCGGCCGACGTGCTGAAGCCAGGCGATGTCATCTTCGTGCAGCCGAAGGAAGGAGCGGAAGGCTCCTATATTCTGCGGCAGGTTCCCGAAGTGTCGGGCGGGATGGTGGTGATGGACCCGCATACCGGCCGCGTGCTGGCGATGGTCGGCGGCTTCTCCTTCGCGCAGTCGGAGTTCAATCGCGCCACCCAGGCGATGCGGCAGCCCGGCTCGTCGTTCAAGCCTGTCGTCTATGCGGCCGCGCTCGACAATGGCTATACGCCCGCCTCGGTCATCATGGACGGACCGATCACCATCCGCGTCGGCAACACGACCTGGTCGCCGAAGAACTATGACGGCAAGGCCGCCGGCCCTTCGACCCTGCGCGCCGGCATCGAGCGTTCGCGCAACCTGATGACGGTTCGCCTCGCCAACGACATGGGCATGAAAACGGTTGCCGAGTATGCCGAGCGTTTCGGCGTCTACGACAAGCTCGGGCAATATCTGCCGATGGCGCTGGGTTCCGGCGAAACCACGGTGATGCGCATGGTTTCGGCCTATTCGGTGATGGCAAATGGCGGACGCCAGATCAAGCCGTCGCTGATCGACCGTATCCAGGACCGCTACGGCAAGACCGTGTTCAAGCATGACGAGCGCGGCTGCGAGGGTTGTGTGGCGACGGAGTGGGATGGCCAGGACGAGCCGGAGCTGATCGACAATTCCGAACAGGTGCTCGACCCGATGACGGCCTACCAGATCACCTCGATGATGGAAGGCGTCGTGCTGCGCGGCACGGCTACCACCCTTCTGGAGCTGAAGCGTCCGATTGCCGGAAAGACCGGCACGACCAACGACGAGAAGGACGCCTGGTTCATCGGCTATACGCCGAACATGGTCGTCGGGCTCTATATCGGCTACGACCAGCCGCGTTCGCTCGGCAAGGGCACGACCGGCGGCGGCCTGTCCGCGCCGATCTTCAAGGAATATATGACCGACGCCATGAAAGGCGTGCCTCCGGTGGAGTTCCAGGTTCCGGAAGGCATGACGGTGATTTCCATCAACCGCAAGACCGGCATGCGTGCCGGCGAGGGCGATGGCGGAACCATCATGGAAGCCTTCAAGCCTGGCACCGGTCCCGCCGACAGCTATTGGGTCATCGGCATGGGCGAAGACGGCAGCAGCGGCAACGGTGCCGGCCTTTCGCCGCAGGCCAGCAAGGCCATCAACGAGGGCGGAGGCGGCCTCTACTAACTGCGAAAAGGTTAGCCGTGGCGGGACGGATCGTCCCGCCATTTTGCTTTACAGGCGACGAAGCCATGCCTATGGTCCGCGCCGACATAAATCCCCTTCACTCACGGGAAGATAGAGCCAGCCATGCGCGCGGAAACGCAGAACCTTGTCGACGAAATCAAGCAGGCCATTGGCCTGCTGAGGAGGCATCTTTGACTGGGATCAGGCCATAAAGAGGCTTGAATACCTGAACATGCGTGCCGAGGACGCGAGCCTCTGGAACGATCCGCAGGAAGCCCAGAAGCTGATGCGCGAACGCCAGTCGCTCGATGACAATATACGGTCCATCAACGGCCTGAGCCAGGGATTGGAGGATAATGTCAGCCTTATAGAGCTGGGCGAGGAAGAGGGCGACCAGAGCGTCATCGATGAGGCTGAAGCGGCGATCCGTTCTATGTCCGGCGAGATCAAGGCTCGGCAGATCGAGAATCTCCTGTCCGGCGAAGCCGACTCGAATGACACCTATCTCGAGGTTCACGCCGGCGCAGGCGGTACGGAAAGCCAGGACTGGGCCAACATGCTGCTGCGCATGTACACCCGCTGGGCCGAACGACGCCGTTTCAAGGTCGAGGTGTTGGAAGTCCATGACGGCGAGGAGGCTGGAATCAAGTCCGCCACCTTGGTGATCCGAGGCCACAATGCTTATGGCTGGCTGAAGACGGAATCGGGCGTGCATCGCCTGGTGCGTATCTCGCCGTATGACAGCAATGCCCGACGCCATACCTCGTTCTCGTCGATATGGGTTTATCCGGTGATCGACGATTCCATCGAGATCGACGTCAACGAATCCGATGTCCGGATCGACACCTACCGTGCCTCGGGTTCGGGCGGCCAGCATGTCAACACGACGGATTCTGCGGTGCGTATCACGCATATCGCGACCGGAATCGCGGTTGCCTGCCAGGCGGAGCGTTCGCAGCATAAGAACAAGGCGAAAGCCTGGGAGATGCTGCGGTCGCGCCTGTATGAGGAAGAGCTGAAGAAGCGGGAAGCAGTGGCCAACGCCACGGAAGCTTCCAAGACCGACATCGGCTGGGGACACCAGATCCGCTCCTACGTGTTGCAGCCCTATCAGCTCGTCAAGGATTTGCGGACGGGTATGGAAAGCACAAGCCCGTCGGACGTGCTCGACGGTGACCTCGACGAGTTCATGGAAGCATCGCTTGCGCATCGAATCGAAGGCGGCGTATCGCCGGCGATCGAAGACATCGCCTGATTATAGGGTAGCCGATCCACTTGATCGGCTACCTGGCGGGCGGGCATGAGAACGCCATGAAAAATAATCCTGAAGCTTTTTTCCAGGCGTCTCGGCTCCGGTTTTCGCCGTATTTCGTGCTAGAAAACCCTTGGAATCGCATCCGTGTATATGCGGCGGGTTATGCCTACCGTAGGAGAGGGAAAACCATGAAGAAAACGATTATCGGCGTCGTTGGCGCCTCAATGCTGCTGGGCGCGTGCACGACAGACCCGTTTACCGGTCAGCAGAGGATTTCAAACACCGCATCGATGGCCGGCCTCGGCGCCGTGGCAGGCGCGGGTCTTGGCATGCTGGCAGGCGGCGATGACCGCCGCAATGCGTTGATCGGCGCCGGCGTGGGCGCCTTGGCCGGCGGTCTGGCCGGCAATTACATGGATCGCCAGGAAGCCGAACTGCGCGCGCAGTTGCAAGGCACCGGCGTCAGCGTCACGCGCATTGGCGATCAGATCGTGTTGAACATGCCGTCCAACATCACCTTCGGCACCGATCAGGACACGGTGAAGTCCGCCTTCTATCCGACTTTGAACTCGGTCGCGATCGTGCTGAAAAAGTTCAACCAGACCATCGTCGACGTCTATGGCCATACAGACTCCACCGGCGGCATGCAGCACAATATGGACCTGTCGCAGCGCCGCGCCATGTCGGTTGCCAATTATCTGTCCGCGCAGGGTGTCGATACGCGTCGCTTTGCGATCACCGGCTTTGGCCCGACGCGACCGATAGCGTCCAACGATACGGCGGACGGACGGGCGCAGAACCGTCGCGTCGAAATCCAGCTGTCGCCGCTGACCTGATCGATCTGCTTTGGGGAGGTGGAGTGGCGTCTGACACGCTCCGCCGACTGGTGAAGTTCAGTCCAAAAAAATGGCCCCGACGGGCCATTTTCATATCCGGTGATTGCTGAATTCAGAACTTGGGTTCGATCAACATGAAGGCCGGGATATCAGAGCCGAAGCCCAGCACATTGTTGTCGTCATCCTCATGCCGGTCGCGGCCACCACGGCGATTCTGCTGCTTGCGGTCCGTATTGCCATTGCGGATCGAATCGCGACGGTCGCGCCGTTCTTCGGTCGCGACCAAGACGACCGGCTCCTCGGCGACCTCAACAGCAGCTTCCACGATTTCCGGCTGTTCGGATTTCTCCGCTTCAGGACGGCGTTCGCGTCTGCTGTCGTCCTTGCGTCCGCCGCGCCTGCTCTCGTCTTTTCCGCCAGCGCGCTTGCTGGGGCCGCGGCCACGGCGCGGGGCGTCGTCGCCTTCCACCGGCGCGGGAAGCGTCGTCATGTCGCCGTCCAGCCACTCGATCTGATTGCCGATCAGCTTCTGGATCGCGTCGACATATTTGTTGTCGGAGCGCGTGACGATGGTGAAAGCTTTGCCGGACCGACCGGCGCGGCCGGTGCGACCGATGCGGTGGACATAGTCCTCGGCATGGATCGGCACGTCGAAATTGAAGACGTGGCTGACATCGGGAATGTCGAGACCGCGCGCGGCGACGTCGGACGCCACGAGAAGGCGCAGTTTGCCTTCGCGAAAGCCGTTCAACATCGCTGTACGCGCCCGCTGATCCATGTCGCCATGCAGTGCGCCCGCATCGAACTCGTGCTTGACCAGCGACCGGAACAGTTCGGCGACATCGACCTTGCGATTGCAGAAGATGATCGCATTCTTGATGTTGTCGCCTTCCTCAATGATGAGGCGGCGCAGCGTCTCGCGCTTGTCCCAGGGCTTGGAACCGGACTTCACCAACTGCTGCGTCACCGTTAGGGCTGTGCTCGAAGCTTTCGCCACTTCCACGCGCACGGGCGCATGAAGAAACTGCTCGGTCAGCTTGGTGATCTCCGGCGGCATGGTTGCCGAGAAGAACAGCGTCTGTCGGGTAAAGGGGATAAGCTTGCAGATGCGCTCGATGTCGGGGATGAAACCCATGTCGAGCATGCGGTCGGCTTCGTCGATGACAAGAATTTCAACGCCGGTGAGCAAAAGCTTGCCGCGCTCGAAGTGATCGAGCAGGCGGCCCGGCGTGGCAATCAGCACATCGACGCCGCGCTCAAGCTTCTTGAGCTGCTCGTCGAAGGAAACGCCACCGATCAGCAGGGCAACCGTAAGCCGGTTGTTTTTGCCGTACTTTATGAAGTTTTCTTCAACCTGTGCCGCAAGCTCACGCGTCGGCTCGAGGATGAGAGTGCGCGGCATGCGCGCCCTGGCGCGGCCCTTTTCCAAGCGCGTCAGCATCGGCAACACGAAAGACGCGGTCTTTCCGGTGCCGGTCTGGGCGATGCCCAGGACGTCCTTGCCCTGGAGCGCGTGCGGAATGGCGCCTTCCTGGATCGGTGTCGGTTTGGTGTATCCGGCATCGATGACGGCGGAAAGAACCTTCGGCGAGAGGCCGAGGTCTGCGAAAGTCAACGCTTCTGGAGCGGTCTGGGTGTCTTCTGACAAGTTTTGTGACTGTCTTCATCTTGAAGAGTTGCGCGGCATAAGCCACGGCGGGCGCCCGGCGTCCGCTTCATGCTGCATCGCGATAGAGTTTGCGCCGCGGATTGTCAACTTAAACTGGCGTAATGTTGGTCATTTGCCGCGAACGGAGGCTGGTCGAGGGAATAGCGGCTCAGTATTTGAACTGCTCGGCGAGGATGCGTTCTTTCCAGGACTGGCCGGCATCGAACAGCAAGGTCGCCGTTGCCGATGGCGATTCCCTGACGGTGACCGACAGCGCGGATTTGACTTCCGTGTGATCGGCCACCGCGTTGACCGGGCGCTTGCCTTCTTCCAGCACATCGAAACGAACTTCAGCCGTTTTCGGCAGAAGAGCGCCGCGCCAGCGCCGCGGACGAAACGGGCTGACCGGGGTCAAAGCCAGCAAAGGCGCGTCGAGCGGCAGGATCGGCCCATGCGCCGAAAGATTGTAGGCGGTCGAACCGGCAGGGGTCGCTACCATAACGCCGTCGCAGATCAGGTCCTCAAGCCGAACCTGGCCGTCGATGGTGATGCGCAGGCGCGCCGCCTGATAGGACTGGCGCAACAGCGATACCTCGTTGATCGCCAGCGCCTGGGTTTCGAGGCCGTCATGGTCGACGACCGTCATTTCGAGCGGACGAATCGTCTCTGCAACGGCGCTGGCGATCCGCTCTTCGAGATCGTCTTCGCGGTATTCGTTCATGAGGAAGCCGATTGTGCCGCGATTCATGCCGTAGACGCGCTTGCCGGAACTCATCGTCTCGCGCAGCGTCTGGAGCAGGAAGCCGTCGCCGCCAAGGGCCACGACGACATCGGCATCGGCGATGGATGTCTTGCCATAGCGCTTGCACAGCCGCTCGGCGGCTTCACGCGCATCGGGCGCGTCGGAGCTTACGACGGAGAATTTCATCTGGCCGGCCCCTGTTGTGCATCCCAACCGGTCGTTGCCGACCGTGCTTGTGTGCCGGGGACGTAGCACGGCATTTTTCGGCTGCAAAGTCTTCAGCCCAAGCCGGTGGCGTGGCGCAGATAGAAGGCGAGCACGACAAAGCCGATGATGGCGGCGATGCCGGTCCAGTCGATTCGTTTGGCCTTGGTTTCCTTGTAGAGCTTGAGCAGCAGGAACCAGAGCACGACAACGGCAACAGCGAGAAGCACAAATCTGATCATCGGCAACCCCCGTTTCGCGTGGACTATCCACAATCCGGATTTAGGGATTCGGATCAGGTTTTTTAAGATCGATCCCTCGTGCGAACTCAGGCTGGAAACGAAACCGAGCTGTGCGAAATTTTCTTTACTGTTGGGCCAGATGTGGTAACGGAGCGCCGTGCCCTTGTAGCTCAGCTGGTAGAGCAGCGGTTTTGTAAACCGAAGGTCGCGGGTTCGATTCCTGCCGGGGGCACCAGCCTTTATCAATCTATGCGCCTGACGCCTGCTCCTGGCAGACATCGCACCATTGCGCGTTGACGAGCTCGGCGAGGCGCTCGACGCCGATGCGCACAGCGGCGTTGGTGGCGCCGGCGGCCGGCACGACCTCGTCGTAGTCACGCAGGGACACGTCGCAATAGATCGGCAGAGGCTGCCGCAGGCCGAAGGGGCAGACGCCGCCGACCGGGTGGCTGGTGAGCTCGACGACCTGTTCGGCATCCAGCATGCGCGGCTTGCCGCCGAAGGCATCGCGAAATTTCCGGTTGTCCAGCCGCGCATCGCCACGTGCGACGATCAGCATTGTCGTGCCGCCGACCCGCAGGCACAGGGTCTTGGCGATCTGGCCGGGTTCGACGCCATGCGCCTCGGCGGCCAGCACCACGGTCGCGGAACTGCCGGCGGTTTCGATGACTTCGATATCGGGCGCATTGGCGGCGAGGAAAGCTTTGACGGAGTCCAGGCTCATGTTTGAGACGACCTGCGCAGGCTAGGGAGAGGACGGAGACGGGAGCGACCCATTGGCTTAGGCACGGGTCTTCAGAAAGCTCCGGGCGGCATAAAGGGCGATGGCGGCGGCGTTCGACACGTTGAGCGAGCGAATCGCCCCCGGCATGTCGAGCCGCGCCAGTGAGGTCACCGTCTCGCGCGTCTTTTGACGGAGGCCCTTGCCTTCGGCACCGAGAACCAGGGCGATGCGCTTGCCGGCAAATGTCGTCTCCAATTCCGCAGGGCCTTCCGAATCGAGCCCGATGGTCTCGAAGCCGGCCTCGTGCAGTTTCTCAATGGCGTCGGCGAGGTTGCGGACCTCGATCATATCGATGTGCTCAAGCGCTCCGGATGCCGATTTCGCCAGCACGCCCGATTCCTGCGGGCTGTGACGCGAGGTGATCAAGAGCGCGCCGGCGCCGAAAGCCACGGCGGAACGGATGATGGCGCCGACATTGTGCGGGTCGGTGACCTGGTCGAGAACGAGAACCAGCGGCGTGTCGCCGAGTGCCGAGATATCCTTGGGGCGCAGCGGCTCCGCCTCGATCACCACGCCCTGATGCACCGCGTCGCTGCCGGTGATACGGTCGATGTCGCGCGGCTCGGCCAGCTCAACGGGGAAGGGCAGGGCGGCGATGTCAGCTATCTCCAGCCGTTCCTGCGCGTTGCGCGTAATCAGCATGCGCTTGATCTTGCGCTTAGGATTGTCGAGGGCGGCGCGAACCGTATGCAGGCCGTAAAGCCGGACGCGCCCACCCTGCGGGTTCTCGCCCGGCGGCACGTGCTGCTTGGGACGAAATTCCGGTGCGCCGCCGGCTTTCTGGTCGCGAAAGGTGCGACGCAGCTTGGCGTAGTGGGTGTCTTTCGGGGTGCCGGGTTTTTTA
The DNA here is from genome assembly GCF_030010215.1 of Tianweitania sp. UT-5YL-CI-8. Taxonomy (GTDB): domain Bacteria; phylum Pseudomonadota; class Alphaproteobacteria; order Rhizobiales; family Rhizobiaceae; genus Oryzicola. The sequence goes on along the minus strand of NZ_JASCRR010000005.1, from coordinate 712 downwards.
GGATCGCTCATGCGCTTCCTATAAGGGGCAAAGCGCGTTTTGGATATGGCAGGCTGCGGGCAATTCAAAATTATCGACGGCAAACGTCTCATGCGCGGTTGACAGTCCAAAACCTTGCCGCCATAAGCGCATCGCAGATTTCGGGTGGGGCTTGAAGCCAAACACGGGATCGGCGAATGCCTCGTTGCACGGCTTCGACTGCGGTCTGGAGGGATGCCCGAGTGGTTAAAGGGGACGGACTGTAAATCCGTTGGCTATGCCTACGTTGGTTCAAATCCAACTCCCTCCACCACTGCAGCTCCGAAGCCTTGGAAAGCGGCGCGGGTATAGCTCAATGGTAGAGCAGCAGCCTTCCAAGCTGAATACGCGGGTTCGATTCCCGCTACCCGCTCCAGATTGCCAAGGCCCGGCCCTTCCATAACGAAGCCGTGATGCCTATATAGGCCCCACATCCCCGACAAGTCGGTTCATCGATGGTCTTCGCCTGGCGGCGACGGGCAAAAGGCACTTGTATTTTTACGCCTTTCTCGTTAATCGCCGCGCATCCAACCGGAACCACGGTCCCGACGCCCAAGGAAAGAGACGATGGCAAAAGGTAAATTCGAGCGTAATAAGCCTCATGTGAACATTGGCACGATTGGTCACGTCGACCATGGCAAGACGTCGCTGACGGCGGCGATCACGAAGTACTTTGGCGAGTACAAGGCGTATG
>NZ_JASCRR010000049.1 GCF_030010215.1 Tianweitania sp. UT-5YL-CI-8 | reverse complement strand
CTGTCAATCGGCCCACAATAGGGACCCCGGATCGGCGCGCAAAAGGTACCCCTTGTAGGGCACAACGGTTAGCGCTCGCCGGGCGGAATGGTCGGGGTTGTGCAGCCCGGCGAGTGCGGATCAATGTTATGGGGTGGTCAGGCTCGGTTCTTGAATCGCCAGGATTCGTTTCCGGTCTCGATGATCTCGCAGTGGTGGGTGAGACGGTCGAGCAGCGCCGTCGTCATCTTGGCGTCTCCAAAGACAGCGGGCCATTCGCCAAACGCCAGATTGGTGGTGACGATGATCGAGGTGCGCTCGTAGAGCCGGCTGATCAGGTGGAAGAGCAACTGCCCACCGGCTTGTGCGAATGGCAGATAGCCGAGTTCGTCGAGGACGACGAAGTCCAATCGGGTCAGGTAGTCAGCGATACGGCCCTGCTTACCACCGCGGTGCTCGGTCTCGAGCCGATTGACGAGATCAACGACATTGAAGAAGCGACCACGCGTCCCATTGCGGATCAGGGATCGGGCAAGGGCAATCGCCAGATGCGACTTGCCGGTTCCGGTGCCGCCGATGAGAACGGCGTTGCGTTGGTCGGCGACGAAGGTGCCGTTGGCAAGGTCCCTGACCAGCACCTCGTTGACAGGCGTGCCGTCGAAGTCGAACTCCTCGATGTCCTTGGCGATAGGCAGCTTGGCGACGGTAAGCTGGTATTTGATGGATCGAGCCTGCTTCTCGGCAATCTCGGCCAACAGCAGATCACCAACGATCCTCGGCGGCTCGTGCTGGCGCTTGATGCCGGTCGCCATCACCTCATCGTAGGCGCTGCGCATACCATAGAGCTTCAGCGTCCCCATCAGGTCCAAAACCTGTGTGCGTTCCATCAGCTTGCCCTCCTGAGGCTGTCGTAGCGAGCGCAGTCGGCCTGCGGTTCGTGTTGCAGGCGAAGAGCGTCCGGAGTGAGAATGGTGATGGCCGGCGCCGGATCGCGCCGCCGCGCCAGAATGTTGATGATGACGGCGGAAGAGCAGACGTTCTGGTCGAGCGCCTCCTGGCAGGCGGCCTCCACGGCATCGATCCCGTCGATCAACACCGCAGCCAGGATCGACACCATCTGTCGATCACCATCATCCGAGGACTTCAGTCGGCGCCGGGTCCGCTCCATAGCCGATGGCAGAACCCAGCCCTGGAACGGTGCTCCGTTGCGCAATGCGCCGGGCTTGCGGGCGAGCACGGGAACATAGTGCCAGGGATCGTAAATGGTCTCACCGCGCCCGAACGAACGGACGTGTTCGGCGACGAGAACGCCATCCTGCCGAATGACGATGCGGCCGGCATAGGTCTGGATCTCGACCGGCCTTCCGACCGCAGTCGACAGCACCGAGTATTTGTTGTTGTCAAAGCGCACCGTGCAGGTCTTCGACACCGAGGCGGGAACGGTGTGGAAGCCGTCGAAGGGGCCGCGATACTCGACCAGTTTGCCGCGCTCCTCATCGAACACGTTCCAGATCGTGCGCTCCGGCTGATCGATATGACGGTGCGTCTTGGTGTAGGCGATGCATTTGTCGAGCAGCCAGGCGTTGAGTTCCTCATAGGATTTGAAGCGCAGCCGCGGCGTGAAGAAACGCTCGCGCACCAGCCCGACCTGGTTCTCGACCTGACCCTTCTCCCAGCCCGACGCCGGCGTGCAGGCGACCGGCTGCACCAGATAGTGGCTGCACATCTGCAGGAAGCGACGGTTGTATTGCCGGTTCTTACCGACGAACACCGTCTCCACCGCCGTCTTCATGTTGTCGTAGATGCCGCGCGTGCAGGCTCCACCGAAGAAGGCAAAGGCGCGGTCGTGGGCGTCGAACACCATCTCCTGCGTCTCGCGCGGATAGGCTCTGACGAACATCATGCGGCTGTGGCAAAGCCGGACATGGGCGACCTTCACGGTCACCGTCACGCCGTTGATCAGGACGATCTCGTGGCTCCAGTCGAACTGGTAGGCCTCCCCCGGCGCGAAGAACAGCGGCACATAGGCTTCCGCCGTTGCCGATCCTTGCTCCTTCGCCCACCCCTTGGCGTATCGACGAACCGCATCGTAGCTGCCGTCGTATCCGAGCCCGCGAAGCTCCTCAAACATCCGGATCAGCGTCAGCCGCTCGCGCCCCACCTTGCCGTGGTTGCCACTCAAAAGCCCGTCGAGCTGATCCTGCCAAGGGCCGATCTTTGGCATCGGCTGATGCTCACGCTCGTAGCGGAACTCCGTCGCGTCTGACCGCAGAACCTTGCGGACCACCTTCCGCGATATCCTCAACTCGCGGCAGATCTCCTTGATCGACTTCCCCTGGACAAGCGAAAGCCGACGTATCTTCGCAATCGTCTCCACAACCAACATCCAAAACAAATGCCTCCGATAAAACCGAAGGCAGTGTGACAACCCTGCGTTTACAGGGGTCCTTTTTGGACGCCGATCACCCCTGAAACAGGGTCCTTATTCCACGCCGAAACACA
>NZ_JASCRR010000048.1 GCF_030010215.1 Tianweitania sp. UT-5YL-CI-8 | reverse complement strand
TGTTGGTTTCCACGCGGAAGTGAGCCGGTTTTTCCACCGAGAAGTGAGCCACCTCTGAGTATGGTTTTCTGATCAGGCTTTGGTCAATGGGTTGGTCTTTTCTCCTCTCTTCTGTGCCGCGGCCGCGGAGCTGGCTTTGAAGCGGAAGCTGTCATTTCCGGTCTCGAGGATATGGCAACGGTGGGTCAGGCGATCGAGCAGAGCCGTGGTCATCTTGGCGTCGCCGAAGACGGTCGCCCATTCGCTGAAGCTGAGGTTGGTGGTGATGACGACGCTGGTGCGCTCGTAGAGCTTGCTCAGCAGGTGGAAGAGCAACGCTCCACCTGAAGCACTGAAGGGAAGGTATCCGAGTTCATCGAGGATCAGTAGGTCGAGGCGGACCAGCGTTTCGGCAATCTGACCTGCCTTGCCTTTGGCCTTCTCCTGCTCGAGGGCGTTGACCAGCTCGATCGTCGAGAAGAAGCGGACCTTTCGGCGATGATGTTCGATCGCCTGGACACCAAGAGCGGTCGCGACATGTGTTTTGCCTGTGCCCGGCCCGCCGACAAGGACGATATTCTGGGCTCCGTCCATGAACTCGCACCGATGCAGTTGGCGCACCGTCGCTTCGTTGATTTCGCTGGTGGCGAAGTCGAACCCGGAGATGTCTTTATAGGCCGGGAAACGGGCTGCCTTCATGTGATAGGCAATCGAGCGGACCTCGCGCTCAGCCATCTCGGCTTTCAGCAACTGGGACAGGATCGGCACGGCCGCATCAAAGGCTGGAGCACCTTGCTCGATCAGGTCCGTGACCGCTTGGGCCATGCCATACATCTTCAGGCTACGCAGCATGATGACGACGGCGGCGCTGGCAGGATCATGACGCATTGCGGCCTCCCGCGATCCGGACCCGCAAGCCATCATAGCGCTCTACGTTTGCCTTGGGTTCGCGCAACAAGGTCAGCGCCTGTGGTGTGTCGATGTCGGGACCATCGATTGCCTTGCCGTCGATCAACCGGTGCAGCAGGTTCAGCACATGCGTCTTGGTCGCTACGCCAGCATCCAGGGCCAGCTCCACAGCCCGGACGACGACTTGTTCGTCGTGATGAAGAACGAGAGCAAGAATATCGACCATCTCACGATCACCACCAGGGCGGCGGAGCATCTGGTCCTGCAGTTGCCGAAAGGCCAACGGCAATTCCAGAAAGGGCGCACCATTGCGCAGGGCACCGGGCTTGCGCTGGATGACGGCAAGGTAATGCCGCCAGTCGTAAATAGTCCGTGGCGGTTTATCGTGACTGCGCTCGATCACCCGCGGATGTTCGCAGAGGATATTTCCTTCGGCTGCAACGACCAGGCGCTCGGGATAAATCCGCAGGCTGACGGGCCGGTTCGCAAAAGACGCAGGCACGCTGTAGCGGTTCCGCTCGAAGGTGATCAGGCATGTCGGCGAGACGCGTTTGCTTTGCTCGACGAAGCCGTCAAATGCCATAGGCAACGCCATCAACGCCGCCCGCTCATCAGCCCAAGCATCTGCAATCGTACCGGACAAGGTGCCATGCGCTGTCTCCCGCCACAGGTCCTGGCAATGCTGTTCCAGCCAATCATTCAACGCCGCCAGATCCGGAAAGTCCGGCATCTGTTGCCACAGCCGTGGTCGGGCGTCCTGGACGTTCTTCTCGACCTGACCCTTCTCCCAGCCGGCAGATGGATTGCAGAACTCGGGCGCAAAGACGTAGTGGTTCGTCATCGCCTGGAAGCGGACGTTGACCTGCCGTTCCTTGCCGCGGCCAACACGATCGACCGCGGTCTTCATGTTGTCGTAAATGCCGCGACCAGGTACGCCGCCGAACACACGGAAGCCATGCCAATGAGCGTCGAAGAGCATCTCGTGCGTTTGCAGCAGGTAGGCTCTGACCAGAAAGGCGCGACTGTGTGATAGCTTGATATGGGCGACCTGAAGCTTCGTGCGCTCGCCGCCGATTACGGCATAATCTTCACTCCAATCGAACTGGAATGCTTCACCTGGGCGGAAAGACAGCGGAACGAATATGCCGCGGCCCGACGTATGCTGCTCAGCCCGCCACTCACGAGCGAACGCTGCGACCCGACCATAGGAGCCGGTAAAGCCGAGAGCTATCAGATCGGCATGAAGCTGCTTCAGCGTTCGGCGCTGCTTCCGCGTTCTCCCGGCCTCGGTCTTCAGCCAGCCAGAGAGTTTGTCGGCAAAAGGATCGAGCTTGCTCGGTCGTTCCGGTACCGTGAACGTCGGCTCGATCGTACCCGCGCTCAGATACTTTGCGATCGTGTTGCGTGACAGCCCAGTGCGCCGGCTGATCTCGCGGATCGATTGCTTCTCGCGCAGCGCCATCCGACGGATGATGTTTAAAAGTCCCATGTGGATCACTCCGTTGCCCCCGTCGCTCACCGCGTTGGGGGAAGGTTCACATGGCTCAATTCTCAATGGAAATTATGTGCCTAACCGGCTCAGTTCTGCGTGGAAACCAACA
>NZ_JASCRR010000047.1 GCF_030010215.1 Tianweitania sp. UT-5YL-CI-8 | reverse complement strand
TCTGTTGGTTTCCACGCGGAACTGAGCCGGTTTTTCCACCGAGAAGTGAGCCACCTCTGAGTATGGTTTTCTGATCAGGACTTGGTCAAGGGGTTGGCTTTTCTCCTTTCTTCTGGGCTGCGGCGGCCGAGCTGGCTTTGAAGCGGAAGCTGTCATTTCCAGTTTCCAGGATATGACAACGGTGGGTGAGACGGTCGAGGAGAGCGGTCGTCATCTTGGCGTCGCCGAAGACGGTTGCCCATTCGCTAAAGCTGAGGTTGGTGGTGATCACCACGCTGGTCCGCTCGTAGAGCTTGCTCAGCAGGTGGAACAGCAGTGCTCCGCCTGAGGCGCTGAACGGCAAGTATCCCAGCTCGTCCAGGATGAGCAGATCGAGGCGGACCAGCGTCTCGGCGATCTGGCCTGCCTTGCCCTTGGCCTTCTCCTGCTCGAGAGCATTGACCAGTTCGATGGTCGAGAAGAAGCGGACCTTTCGGCGATGATGCTCGATGGCTTGGATTCCAAGAGCGGTCGCGACATGCGTTTTTCCAGTGCCAGGGCCACCGATAAGGACAACGTTCTGCGCCCCATCCATAAACTCGCATCGGTGCAGTTGGCGCACGGTAGCCTCGTTGATCTCGCTGGCGGCGAAGTCGAAGCCGGAGATGTCTTTGTACGCAGGAAAGCGAGCGGCCTTCATATGATAGGCGATGGAGCGGACCTCGCGCTCGGCCATCTCAGCCTTCAGCAACTGGGACAAGATCGGCACGGCCGTATCAAAGGCTGGAGCCCCTTGCTCGATCAGGTCCGTGACGGCCTGGGCCATGCCATACATCTTCAGGCTACGCAGCATGATGACGACGGCAGCACTTGCGGGGTCATGACGCATGGCGACCTCCTGCGATCCGGGCGCGTAGGCCATCATAGCGTTCGACATTGGCCTTGGGTTCACGCAGCAAGGTCAGCGCCTGTGGCGTATCGATGTCGGGACCATCGATTGTCTTGCCGTCGATCAGCCGATGCAGCAGGTTCAGCACATGCGTCTTGGTCGCCACCCCCGCATCCAAGGCCAGTTCCACCGCCTTGAGGACGACCTGTTCGTCGTGATGAAGCACCAGAGCGAGGATATCGGCCATCTCACGATCACCGCCGGGGCGGCGAAGCATCTGATCTTGCAACTGTCTGAAGGCCAGCGGCAATTCCAGGAAGGGTGCGCCATTGCGCAGGGCTCCTGGCTTGCGCTGGATGACGGCAAGGTAATGCCGCCAGTCGTAAATCGTCCTCGGCGGTTTATCGTGGCTGCGTTCTATGATCCGCGGATGTTCGCAGAGAATATTGCCCTCGGCCGCAATGACCAGTCGCTCGGGATAAATCCGCAGGCTGACGGGCCGGTTCGCAAATGATGCTGGCACGCTGTAACGATTGCGCTCGAAGGTGATCAGGCATGTCGGCGAGACGCGTTTGCTCTGCTCGACGAAACCGTCAAATGCAGTCGGCAACGCCATCAATGCTGCCCGCTCATCAGCCCAAACATCCGCGATCGTGCCGGACAAGGTGCCATGCGCCGTCTCTCGCCACAGGTCCTGGCAATGCTGTTCCAGCCAGAGGTTCAACGTGGCCAAATCCGGGAAGTCCGGCATCTGTTGCCATAGCCGTGGTCGGGCATCCTGGACGTTCTTCTCGACCTGACCCTTTTCCCACCCCGCGGCGGGATTACAGAACTCGGGCGCAAACACGTAGTGGTTGGTCATCGCGAGGAAACGGATGTTGACCTGCCGCTCCTTGCCGCGACCGACGCGGTCGACCGCCGTCTTCATGTTGTCGTAAATGCCGCGACCAGGTACGCCGCCGAACACCCGGAACCCGTGCCAGTGGGCATCGAACAGCATCTCGTGCGTCTGCAGCAGGTAGGCTCTGACCAGAAACGCCCGACTGTGCGATAGCTTGATGTGTGCGACCTGAAGCTTGGTGCGCTCGCCGCCGATCACGGCATAATCTTCACTCCAATCGAATTGGAAAGCTTCGCCTGCACGGAAAGACAGCGGAACGAATATGCCGCGGCCAGTCGTCTGCTGCTCAACCCGCCACTCACGGGCAAAGGCGGCGACCCGACCATAGGAGCCGGTAAACCCGAGAGCCACCAGATCGGCATGAAGCTGCTTCAGGGTTCGGCGCTGCTTGCGTGTCCTCCCGGCCTCGGTCTTCAGCCAGGCCGCCAGTTTGTCGGCAAAAGGATCAAGCTTGCTCGGCCGCTCCGGTACCGTGAACGTCGGCTCGATCGTACCAGCGTTCAAATACTTCGCGATCGTGTTACGCGACAAGCCGGTATGCCGACTGATCTCGCGGATCGACTGCTTCTCGCGCAGCTTCATCCGACGGATGATGTTTAAAAGTCCCATGTGGATCACTCCGTTGCCCCCGTCGCTCACCGCGTTGGGGGAAGGTTCACATGGCTCAATTCTCAATGGAAATTATGCGCCTAACCGGCTCAGTTCTGCGTGGAAACCAACA
>NZ_JASCRR010000046.1 GCF_030010215.1 Tianweitania sp. UT-5YL-CI-8 | reverse complement strand
TTTAAAAGTCCCATGTGGATCACTCCGTTGCCCCCGTCGCTCACCGCGTTGGGGGAAGGTTCACATGGCTCAATTCTCAATGGAAATTATGTGCCTAACCGGCTCAGTTCTGCGTGGAAACCAACAGTCAAGGATGCGATCTTCATTGGAGGGCAGATCAAGGTGGTGGTCAGACTTGGCGACGACAACATCGTCGAGTGCCGCTGCAATCCGAGGAGCGGGCCGTGGAAAACCGGCTCCGAGGTTTCGGTACGGATCAATCCCGACAACCTGCCGGCGGTCGTTCCGTCCACAAAGGCAGGCAATCAACGAATATAACGAAAGAGCCCCAGCCGGCCTGGCGATGCGGAAACAAGGGGCCATGGATGAAAGAACTCCAAAATCCAACGAAAGGGAACACTCACATGATCAGGAAAAATATAGCGCGTTTCAATACCACGACAGCCAGGGCCGTCTTCAGCGGCGCAATGCTTGCCGCCACACTCGTTTCAGGAAGCGTCGCCTTCGCGCAGGAAAAGGTGACGCTCGTCTGGGTCGGCTATGGCGGCGCCAGCGGCGAAGCCGTCAAGAAGGTCTGGCTCGAACCCTTCATGAAGGAAAACCCGAACATCGAGGTCGTCTACGAAGCCGGCGTCCAATGGGCCAAGCTCGCCGCGATGCGCGAGACCGGGAATGTGACCTGGGATCTCTACGAGGGCGACCTCTACGCCACGGACCCCGAGAACTACTTCGAGAAGATCGACTGCGCGGTTATCCCCTGCGATGAAATCATGCAGGATTCGAACCGCAGCGACTACACGATTGTAACCAGAACCCTCGTGAACGGCGTCGCCTACGACAAGGACGCGTTCGGCGATAATCCGCCCAAGACATGGCAGGATTTCTTCGACCTTGAGAAATTCCCGGGCAAGCGAGGCGTGCTCGCCCGACCGACCGCCGCAGGCACTGTGCTGATGGGTTCGATGATCGGCGCCGGCGTACCGCGCGAGGAACTCGTGCCTTACAAGACTGAAGCGGCCTTCGGAGCGCTGAACAAGCTGAAGGAAAACGACAGCCTCGTCCTGTTTGCGCAGGGACCCCAGTGCCCGCAGCTTCTGCGCGACAAGGAGGTCGTGATGGCCGGACATTGCGACGCCGGATCCATCGTGGCGGCTAACGAAGACGGCGCCAACCTCGGATTCGCTGGGATTCGTCGATCGTGCTCGGCGCATCGATGGCGGTGGTGAAGGGCAGCAAACACCCCAAGGAGGCCATGCAGCTCATCGCCTACATTCTCGACAAGGAGAACAACGCCAAGATGAGCGCGCTCGTAGCACAGGGTCCAAGCAATACGCTGGCCCTCGACAAGGTCGACGCCAAGTACAAGGACTGGACCATCGCGGGCCATCCCGATGTGAAGCCTTACGCCTATGACTGGCCCTATCTTCGCGTCGAGGGCCAGAAGCTCAACGAAGCCTATCAGAACTGGTTCTCGGGGAACTGAGACCAATCCCGCATACCGGCGCGCAAGCGCGCGAGCCTCCTCAAAAGGATTAACAAAGTGACGATCTCGGAACCGATCCTGCCATTCACCGGCATCAAAGTGTTGAGCTTCGCGCAACTGGCGCAGGGGCCGGCCAGCGTACAATTGCTGGCCGATCTCGGGGCTGACGTGGTCAAGGTCGAGCGGCCCGGTTGCGGGTCGCTGGAGCGGACCTACAGGCTTCGGAATGGCGAAAGTCTTCTCTTCCAGATGCTGCACCGGAACCAGAAGAGCCTTACCCTCGACCTCAAGTCGGTCGAGGGTAAGGAGATCATTCTCAAGCTTGTCGAGGGCGCCGACGTTCTGGTCGAGAATTTTCGCCCGGGAGTGATGGACAGGCTCGGACTGGGTTATCAGGACCTGTCCCAGGTCAATCCCCGTCTCGTCTACCTGTCTGCTTCGGGTTTCGGCCCGGATGGCCCCTATGTCAGCCGTCCGGGCCAGGACCTGATTTTGCAGGGTATGACCGGCCTTGCCTCGGCGACGGGCAAGCGCACGGATCTTCCGACGCCGACTGGCGCCTCGGTGATCGACTTCCATTCGGCCGCGCTGAATGCGTTCTCTATGGCCGCCGCCCTGCTTCACCGCGAGAAGACCGGCAAGGGACAGCACATCACCACCAGCCTGCTCGACGCTGCCGCGCACCTGCAGACCGAGAATATATTCGACTGCGCCAACGGCATTCACAAGGTGCGCAGCACGTCGGGCCTGGCCAGCCCCGGCGCCGAAGCGCCCTACGGAATCTACGAGACAGTCGACGGCCATATCTCGCTTTCGGACGTATCGACGGCGGCCCTGTCAGATGCGCTCGATGAGCCGCGTATCGCGGGATTCTCGAAGCAGGACGCATTCATCCGGCGCGATGAACTCCATGACATCGTGGCCGAGCGAATGAAGCAACGCACCAGCGCGGACTGGCTTCAGCACCTGCTCTCGAAGGGCATCTGGTGCGGCCCAGTGCAGGGATACGAAGAATTGCTGGAGGATCCGCAGTTCACCCACAACGAACTTCTCTTCGAGACAGAACATCCGCGTCTCGGACGGCTGCGCAACATCCGCAGCCCGGTCACCATGTCAGAGGCGCCAATCAGCCTCCATCCGCGCAGGATGGCGCCGGAAGTCGGACAGCACACAGACGAAGTGCTGACCGGGATCGGCCTCAGCGCCGAGAAAATCGCGTCGTTGAGAGCGGCAAAGATCGTCTGACATCAACCTTCGACAAACACTTTTAATGACAGGTAGATTATGAGAAGCGTCAAACTCGGCGGCGTTGTATCCGCCCTCCTTACCCCCTTCTTCGATGATTACTCGATCGACTACGCATCGCTGCGCAAGCTGGTCGACCGGTCGCTGGCTGTAAAAAGCGTCGGTGCGATATTCGGAGCGGGCCATGCCGGCGAAGTTGCGAGTCTCACCCGGAAGGAACGCGCCGAGGTCACGCGCGTCATCAGCGATCAGGTAAAGCGGCGGGTCCCTGTTTTGACCGGCGTGTACACGGATTCGCTGAATGAGGCGGTCGACCATGCCCGGGATGCAAAGGCCGCCGGCGCTGACGCCGTCACCATCTTTCCGCCGCCGATCTTCGCGGACGGCGCCTGCGCTAGCCATGAGATGCCGCTGTTATGGCACGAGACGATTGCGGAGAAGGCCGACATTCCGTTGGTTCTGTTCCAGTTCAGCCCCGGTGGCGGCCTTGGCTATACACCGGATACGCTGCGACGTCTGGTGGCCCTTCCCTATGTAGTCGGCATCAAAGAAGGTAGCGCCGGCATGGTTCCCTACCAGTTGAACGTCGAGATTTGCCGCGAGGCGACGCCGCCCGTGCCGGTTCTGACCTCGAACAACTCGTCCCTGCTCAGTTCACTGGCTGTCGGCGGCGAGGGAATCCTGTCCGGGAGCGGCAGTGTTATTGCGGCGGAACTGGGGGAGATGTGGGAAGCCGTCGAGGAAGGCGATCTCTTCGCCGCCCGCCAAGCGCATGAAAAGCTGCGCCCGCTGACGAAGTGTTTCTACAAGGCTCCGTTTGTCCGTCGTCAGAGATTTTGAGACAGATGGCAGCCTGATTTAGCGGAGGCTCTGGCTCATCTGGGTTGTCATTTTAGGCGGCGGCTTTGCGATGCTGCAAGCGCCGAAGTTTGAGAGTCTTTCG
>NZ_JASCRR010000045.1 GCF_030010215.1 Tianweitania sp. UT-5YL-CI-8 | reverse complement strand
AACGAAAGACTCTCAAACTTCGGCGCTTGCAGCATCGCAAAGCCGCCGCCTAAAATGACAACCCAGATGAGCCAGAGCCTCCGCTAAATCAGGCTGCCATCTGTCTCAAAATCTCTGACGACGGACACAGGAGGTCCTGAAGCATGACCCGCTGGGGGGGCATCTGTTCTGCTTCAGGGGCAAGCGCGGCGACCTGATAAAATTGATCTGGCATGATGGCCAGGGGGCCTGCCTGTTTACAAAAAAGTTGGAACGCGGGAGGTTCATCTGGCCTTCCGCCGAAGGTGGCGCGGTGACGATCTCGCCGGCGCAGCTCTCCTATTTGCTGTCCGGAATCGACTGGCGAGCACCCCAGAAAACCTGGCGGCCAACACGGGTTTGACGGGATTTATGCATTGAGATTGTTGGTAAATCTGATTCAATGCCGGCATGACATTGCCGCCGCTTTCCCTGCCGTCGGACCTCGCCAGCGCCCATTCGGCGCTGCTGGCCGAACGCGCGGCGCGGATCGAGGCTGAAGCGGAAGCGGCCAATGCGAAGGCGCGGCTGTCCAGCATCGAAGCGCTGAACGCGCATTTGCAGTTGCTGATCGGAAAGCTGGAGCGCGAGAGACATGGACCGCGCCGTGAACGCACGCAGCGGCTGATCGACCAGTTGGAATTGCAGCTCGAGGAACTCGTGGCGTCGGCTGCCGAGGACGAACTGGCCGCACAGGAGGCCGCCACCAAAACACAGTCGGTGCGCGCCTTCACGCGCAAGCGGCCGGTGCGCAAGCCGTGGCCAGAAGACGTCGAGCGCGAACGCATCGTCGTCGAAGCGCCGACGGCATGTGCCTGCTGTGGCGGCTCGCGGCTGACGAAGCTGGGCGAGGACGTGACCGAGACGCTGGAAGAGATCCCGCGTCGCTTCAAGGTCATCGAGACGGTGCGTGAGAAGTTTGCCTGCCGCGATTGCGAGTCGATCAGCCAGGCTCCCGCGCCGTTCCACGCCACGCCGCGCGGCTTCATCGGGCCTCAACTGCTGGCGACGATCATGTTCGACAAGTTCGGGCAGCACATGCCGCTGAACCGCCAGAGCACGCGCTTCAAATGCGAGGGCATCGATCTGCCGACCCAGACGCTGGCCGATCAGGTCGGCCACGTCACCTTCGCCGTCAGGCCGCTCTTCGACCTGATCGAGGCACATGTGTTCCAGGCCGAGCGGCTGCATGGCGACGACACGACGATCCCGATCCTGGCCAAGGGCCAATGCACGACCGGGCGAATATGGGTTTACGTGCGCGACGATCAGCCGTTCGCCGGTCCTGCGCCGCCAGCGGCGGTCTTCTACGCCTCCCGAGATCGGCGCGGTGAGCACCCGCAAAGGCATCTGGCCGACTTCAGCGGCATTCTTCAGGCTGATTGCTACAACGGCTTCAATCCGCTGTTCGACCGGACGAGGAAGCAGATGCCGGCAACGCCCGCCTTCTGCTTCGCCCATGCGCGCCGGAAGTTCTTCGAGCTGGCCGATGTCGCTCGCAACGCCCGTCGTGGCAAAGGTGCCAAGCCGATCTCGCCGGTAGCCCTCGAGGCCGTGAAACGCATCGACGCCCTGTTCGCCATCGAGCGCGACATCAACGGCCTGAGCGCGGCCGAGCGGCTTGCGATCCGGCAGGAGAAGAGCAAGCCGCTACTGGGCGATATGGAGGAATGGTTGCGCACCGAGCGGGCCAGCCTATCGCGCTCATCGCCGGTGGCCGGACCGATCGACTATATGCTGTCGCGCTGGGCTGACTTTGCCCGCTATGCCGACGACGGCAGAACCTGCATGACGAACAACGCCGCGGAAAGAGCGCTGCGCGGTGTGGCTTGCGGAAGAAAAGCTTGGCTCTTCGTCGGTTCCGACCGCGGCGCAGATCGCGCTGCCATCATGCTCACCCTGATCATGACCGCACGGCTGAACGACGTAGACCCGAAGGCTTGGCTCGCCAATGTCCTTGCACGCATCGCCGACCTGCCGGCCTCGCGCCTGCATGAATTGCTGCCGTGGCAGTGGAAGGAAAAAACGACAGCTATTGCGGCTGCCGCGTAAACAAAGCTCGAAACAGCGCCTCCGACCGCTCCAGTCCCTCATCCGTCAGGACCAGCGACTTCGACTTGTTCACCGGGTCGGCGATCATGCCCTTCTTGTGAAGGCGATCGGTCGTTGCCCAGTCGAAACCCTTCCATGCGCAACGCTCGTTATGAAGCGTCAACCACAATAGCGCCAGGACGGCATCGTCGAGCTTGTCTTCATCGATATCCATTCCTGACGTTACCACGCGCGGCAACCGAAATCCCGCGGCCGTCATCGGATGCGTACTCTCATGGCTCCATGTCGCGAAATGCTCTCCGATATCGAGCACGACTGTCGGACTGTACTTAAATGTAAGAATGCGCTGATTTGTTGTCGCTACTGTATTTAATTGTGAGACCGTCAGCCGCTTGGTTCTCATTATTGCTGCATAATTGAGACGAGCGACAACGCGGCCGGTTCAACATGTCGGCTACAAAACTACCGAACCTTGCCCGGTTCGTACCCATCGTGTGGGACTGGAGCGTTTCCAGCATTTCCAGTCCCCGCTGTTCCACGAGTGCCACGGCCGCGAGCAGGAACGGGCGAAGATTGATCGGCAAAACCGGCTTCCCTGCAGAGGGAAGGGTTGTGCAACTGTCGGCGACTACGTCGTCAAATTCTGGAAAGATAGCGCCAACAACTCGGAAATGCTTGAGGTCTTCGGCGTTGATAGCCGGCGGTCTGGGAATGCGTCGCATGAGAAGCAGACCCGCGAGATCTGCGGGTGATGCCCAGCCAATAATATCGCCATTTGTTTCCGCTTCGAATAGCCGCTCTCCCCGGAGGGCATGATCCCAACCGATCCACTGAGGGGAGGGCACTTGGTCGTTATTGTCGATGAGTAACTCTTTGCAAAGTGGGCAAATGAGACGCCATCCTTGTAATTGGTAGCAATGGATGGTGGCACACCTGTCTTGGTCTTCCGAGCATTTTCGACAGGGCCGGGTGGGTTTGCTGGTGATCATTTTATGTACGGCCTTCGGCGCTCCCGCAAAGCTCATGTCGAGGATGACCTGAGGCTTCGTGCGGAACAGCTGAGCAAGCCTTATTGCGTCCTCTTCGACCAAATGCAGATCAATGGTGCGCAACCAACGAGCCAGCGGCAAACAATGCTGTAGCAAGGTCAGGGGAGGCACGGCGTAGTAGGCAGCGTGTCGAGCGACCCAAGATGACAGCACCTCATCCTGTAGAGCGGGCAACACAATGGGCAACGGCCCGACAGGCATCTCAATCTTCGTCATGCGAATGCGGCCTCCACGTCGAATTCCGGCTGCCATCGCTCGACCGCCTCGTCTGTGATCTGCTCATGGCCGCTTTCAACGGCATCGATGGCGAGACCGTTGACCATGTGGAAAATGTTGGCCGTGATACCTTCGGTGACTTGAAGAATGCGTCGTAACGATACCGGGGCAAGCACAGACGGACTGCGTAGCGGCGTATTGCGAAGAATAGATGCCACAAGGGCCTCGAACTGCTCGTTTGCAGCCCAGCGGCTGAGTGTGAACTGCTCGAACCGACGCGCAAGCTGGACATCGCCACTGATGGCCTCGCGCGCCTCGTTGACACCGAAGCAAACGAGCGAGATTTGCAGGCGGTTGCTCAGGAAGCGCAGCGTGTTCAGTACGATCCGCTGCTCGCGATAGGAACCGGCGAGAATGTTGTGTACCTCATCGATTACCAGAACTTTGACGCCAATCGCTTCCATGATCCGCAAAGCCGCCTGCTCCATCTGGGCGATATCGGCGCGTGGCCGCTGCGGTGCGCCGAGCAGGGTAAGTAACTCCGCATAAAACCGCCTTTCTCCCGGCCTGCTGGTCATTTCCATAGCGAGAACCGGGGTTACCAATGTTCCTCTCACCGAGTCGAAGCTAGGTGGATTATCGTCCTGAACCGCTTCATGATCATGGTTGTTGGTTTCCACGCAGAACTGAGCCGGTTAGGCACATAATTTCCATTGAGAATTGAGCCATGTGAACCTTCCCCCAACGCGGTGAGCGACGGGGGCAACGGAGTGATCCACATGGGACTTTTAAAC
>NZ_JASCRR010000044.1:2153-4755 GCF_030010215.1 Tianweitania sp. UT-5YL-CI-8 | reverse complement strand
CGTAACGCATAACCCACTCGGGGCCACCATCCGCAAAAGACTGCGGGTTGATGATAGTCATGAAAGCGCCTCCACCCATACAGACTGTCGCCGTCATCCTATCGTCGGGATGTGGCGGTTTGGACGGCCGAACCGTGAACTGTCCGCGCTCCGGCAGGTCTGCATAGAATTGTTCGACCTGTTGAGGCTTACCCATCGGCCTTACCTCCACGTGCGAGGGCGGCTTGCGCGCCGCGAACGTCGCCATATGTGATGTTGGAGTTGTCGAAGCCCCAAAGCGTGTGGCCGTCTTCCTTGCCCTTATTCATCCCGTCGCGGAAGACAGCCTTCGCCAGTCGGTCAAACGGCTCCAGCGCCTTCTCCACCTCAACCAAGCGCGCCTCTAGGGCTTCTGCGCGTAGTATCGCAGCACCTTCGGCGGCAATGCGGTTTACGTTTTCGTCATATTGACGATCCCGCTCTCCCCGCAACCTCTCACACTCGGCTTCTAGGGCCGCATAGTCTGAGTGGCGGACATACTCCCCCCTTGAGCCGGGACGCATTTCAAAGGAGAGCGGACCGTAAAACCTTTCCACTGTCACTGTCCCGTCTCCTTCTCGGCCATGGCTTGTCGAACGATTGTCGCTGCAAGGCCGACGCAATTTACGGCGTAGGCTTGATCTCGGCTGAAACCATCCTTCTCGATTTTCGCAACCATGAAGCGGGCGGCGAGCTCAACTATAAGTTTTTGGTCCTCACGCATCACAGCGTCTCCTTCTCGGCCATGATGGCGGCGCGCTGGTCTTGGATTGTCCGGCGAACGCTGCGGTAGTCAGCAACGACGCCTTCGTAGTGAGACGAACGCTCGCAGGCCAAGATTGCGTTCTCCAAATCTACGCGGGCCTGGCGTTCTTCCGCCCTTGCCTTCTCGGCTGTGGACTGGAGGGCTCTGGCGACGAACTCAGTCTTTGCGACTGCCGAAGCTTCGGAGAAGCCCAGACGCTGCTTTAGCTCGTGATATCTGGCAAGGATGGTCTCTGCGCCCTCGCGCTGCTCGACGTACTGATTGCCGAATGCGTCTAGTACGTCGAGCATATCCCGAGCCTCACGCATGTGTTCGTCGCTGGGTGCGGTCATAGTAGATCACCAATCATCGCCTTCATCAGAAACACTAGCGATGCAAACCCGAAGCTAACGGCAAGCACAACTAACGCCGGCACAAAGCCACCGCTGACAAGAGCGGCCATCGTGCCGAATAGAGTCATCAATGCGTAAGACCAAACAGCAAAATCAGCAGGTGTTTTCACTTTGGACAATCCTCTCCAGGCGCATCAACTCTTCACTGGCTTTCCACCAAGCATCGGAGTGGACGCCGATAAACTTGCGGCCCTTGTGGTCTTCATAGATTTTAGCAAGAGGCGCGGTACGGGCGGCCTCGCGGGCCGCTTCCAGGGCACTACTGCCGGGGCTGAGCCCGGCAGTAGGTATATTGGCGTCAGTGTTCACGCCGCCCTCCGGTAAGCGGCTATGGCCCGCATCAGGAATTCACGAGCGTCGTCGACGAAGTCTTCATGCGTAAAGTCGATCGGCAGGCCACCCTGCCTACAAGACTCTTCGCATTCGGAAAATCGCTCGTCGGCAAGCTCGTGCACCACATCTTCAAAGGTCTCGGACATCACGCCGCCCTCCGGCGCCCTGCGCGACGATGCTGGTTGTCATTGGCCGCACCGCGAACGCGGACAGGCGCGACATAGCCCGACGCTTTCATAAGCATGCCAGCAAGGCTGTTAGCCCACGGTTGGCCTTTTTGGCGGTAGTAGACTGCCACGTTTCGAAGGACGTGCGGTTCGCCGTCTTCTGCAATTGAATTGATGCAGCACGGCGTACCTCTGGGGGCCTCCGTTTCAAGCGCCGGCCAAAGGTTGTCCTGGGCGATTGCAGGTGTGTTGTCGTTGGCTGCTACAAGCATGGATTGCCTCCTTGGGCGGTTGTGGAAAGGGATGCTGACCGGCGCGAGATAAATGGGTTTCGAGTCTTCAGTGGCCGGTCAGCGCCCTTGCGGGCATGGGGTTGGCGAGGTTCAGTAGGCCTCTGCCTCGGCTCGGGTGATGAAGAAGTGCACGCCCGAGGCGCATTCCGTCTGCCAATTTCCATCAAAAGCATCGGGCGTTATGCGCCGGCCAGCTACGTACTCGGTGTTTCCGTCGCGTGAGGAAATGCCCTTCTCCGCACCTATCACCTCGATGCAATCGGCGTACTCAGCGCGGCACTTACGCCCGAATGCATGACTACGCCTTGCCGCCTCGGGGATGCGAAGCTTAACGATCACGTCGTCCCGGCACTTCTTCCAGCCGATCAAGTCCCCTTCGGGAAGAATGCGCGTTTGGGCAATCGCTAACTCGGAGCCCTTGGTTTCTTTCAGGTTCGCGCTCCGCAGGTTCGCGCTCCGCAGGTCCGCGCCATACAGGTTCGCGCTCCGCAGGTTCGCGCTCCGCAGGTTCGCGCTCCGCAGGTTCGCGCTCCGCAGGTCCGCGCCATACAGGTTCGCGCTCCGCAGGTTCGCGCTCCGCAGGTTCGCGCTCCGCAGGTTCGCGCTCCGCAGGTCCGCGCCATACAGGTTCGC
>NZ_JASCRR010000044.1:0-2058 GCF_030010215.1 Tianweitania sp. UT-5YL-CI-8 | reverse complement strand
TTCGCGCCATTTTTCACGGCCCACTTAACGGCAAGACCAATCTTGATCGACGTGACTTCATCGTCCTTGCAGGCAATGTCTGCCGTAAACTGCAATTCACCGCTAAATCTGTTGAGAATTTTGAACAGCAATGGTCGTCTCCTCGATGTTGCCGGGGTTCAAAAGCTTGTTGTTTGGGGATTTCGCTGGCTACTTACGCCAAGCTATCTCTCGACCAGAGCGGCCAGCCACATGAGCCCGCCGCCGATAAACATTGTCAGTGCAAGCGATGCGGCGAACGCCTGCCATCCACTCACGACTGGTTCGGGCCGGCGATAGTTGTGCCCGGTGAAGGTGCCGAGGTGGTTGGGGGTCATTTCCGCACTGCCTTGCAGGCGGAACCGCGCTTGTCGACGCACTCCACGTAATCCATGAGCGCCAGAACGGCCTTGTCGGCGGCCTGGCCCTTCGTGGAAACGCTGATGTCTACGGCAGCCTGCATTGCCTGCAGGGCAACGCGGTCGTCAGCATGAGCGGCGTACGCTCCAGCCGCGAGGAGCGAGGCGGTGTAGGCAGCCAGGCAAAGGTAGAACTTGGCGTTACTGCTCAGACTGCGGTGGGTGGAGGTGTGGTGGTGTAGGCGGGTAGGAAGTGCGCTCTGAGGTGCGGTGTGCAGTTCGGTATGCATGGCGACTCTCCTCGGGTTGTGAGGAGAGATATATCGGGCAACCTATAATATGTCAATAGGCAAACCTATAAAACAGCATTGCTTATATTTATTGGGGTAGATTGCAAAAAGCTATACTGTTTGAGCCGCTGTATGGGGACTTAATCTGCAGGGTCCAGCCCCTGTCGAACGTGAGATTTTTCTCGCGCATCAATCCGGCCACTTTTGAACACAGATTGCGAGCCTCTGAGCTGTTCATGTCTAGAGTTGCGGTCACCGACTGATTCCACCCAGATACCGCACATGGTGAGCTTGCCAGACCTGTACTGTCTATAAGACGGCAAAGCGCATTGGCATTGTTCACTGTATCTGCGTAGGCTGGCACGACTCCGCAACAGATCAACGCTGCCGCTGTGAGCTTAATCATATTCCCCTCCCAAACGATGTATCACATGCGCGATATTCGGCCCTTCACGCGCCCCACTATAAAGAATCCTTCGTCTTCGGACACTTCATAAGGCGCATATGCCGGATTTTGGCTCGTAAGCCTTAAGCGGAGTGGGTCTGTGTCACGGACTACGTCGACCTGTTTAATCACAAAGCCCAGTCCGTCGTATACTGCGAAATGACCAGGCGGTGACGGCTGCTTGTCGTCCGTGTCGATGATCACGCGGTCTCCAGGGTGCAGTGAGCCAGGCGCATTTGGTCGTTCCGGATCATAACCGCTATTCCCGACGATTTCTGCGACGAGCGCCTTGGAAGGGGTAATCTTTAGCTCAGAACGGAGAAAGGCAATCGGCATGCTCCATTCGGCAGCTCGGAACGCGTCGTCATTGTGAATAGACGGTATTCCGCCACCGCCAGCACCGAGCTTTGCGTCCACTTCACGAACCGGAGCTGAATCGGAGTCGGATCGAACGATGGTGAACCCGTCGTCGACCTGTATCCCCTCGCGTTTTGCCAGTTGTCGCAGCAAATCCATGTTTTCGCTGCTTGGTACTGCACCTTTATTGACCCAGTCATTCACGGAGGGCTGGCTCACGCCCAGTTCGGACGCAATCCTGATTTGCGTGACACCCTTCTTTTTCAAGGCTCGGACGATATCGGCGGCTTTTGACATAGCCAGCCTATAATTGCCCCTATAAAAAAAGTAAAATAGGCGAGGCTATAGAGTTGACTTATAAAATAGGTTAGCCTATATCTTGCATTGTCACCCCAAGACATCGCCGACGCCGAGGAGAACAGCAGTGCATACCGTCCCCAGAAGATCAGCCGCCCCTCTTTCTTGTCAATCGGCATCGTAACGGGACCCCTTATCGGCCCCCAAAAGGGACCCCTGCCTCTGGTTGCATAGGGTCAGCGCGCGTAGGCCCGGAGCTCTCCATTTAGCGCAGGGGCCTGCGGGCGCGGGT
>NZ_JASCRR010000043.1 GCF_030010215.1 Tianweitania sp. UT-5YL-CI-8 | reverse complement strand
CCTTATCCGCTCCCACTGATCGTCACGAAGCGCATCGCAATCCATGGCTGACCTCCAAAAGTCAGCCTTGAACCTGATTTGCGTCCAAAGTGGAATCCCCAAATATTAAATCGTCACTACGACCTAGCTCGATCTACCGTGAACGTCGGTAGATCGAGCTGACGGTCTCGTCTCCAGTCCAAAAAAGCCCCAACTTCGGCCTTCGCCGGTACTTCGAATGCCCAGCCGGATGGGCTATGACCCGACGGCTTTGACGGAGATAATCGTCAGAGCCATGTCTGCATGACCTCCATGCCGGGGATTAAGGCGATACTCCCGAGCTTCCTGCATTTCCCGGCCATATTCGTCTTCGCCTCGTATCGCGCGCCGGTGCTGCCGAACAGGGTGCCACCTTCATGCAATGCCGCCTTTTACTTTCGTTCTGATCGCCATATTGCTTATTTGTCTCTTATAGACCGGTGTTAACATTTCCGCCGATTTAGCTGTCGGACATTAGCCGATGACGAACTTGCACCAAAACAGGATGGGACTTCGTGACTAAAACACGCATTGCGATTATTGGCCTCGGCATGGCGGTCACACCCCATGCGCGCGGCCTGATGGACCTATCCGACAGCATCGAAGTCGTGAACGCCTTCGCGCC
Source organism: Tianweitania sp. UT-5YL-CI-8 (assembly GCF_030010215.1). Lineage (GTDB taxonomy): Bacteria > Pseudomonadota > Alphaproteobacteria > Rhizobiales > Rhizobiaceae > Oryzicola. Next base: position 4,307 of record NZ_JASCRR010000043.1, on the reverse strand, counting down.
TAGCGCGGACCGGCGGCGCGCCTTCGGCGAAAAATTCCCCTTTCCGCTGTGCGACAGTGTCGACACGATCCTGAACGACCCAAGCGTAGAGGCGGTCGCCGTCTTCTCTCCCGCCAACACCCATCTTGACATCGCCCTGCGCTGTGCCGAAGCGGGCAAACATATCCTGATGGAGAAGCCGCTCGACATCAGCACCGTCCGAGCCGAGGAGCTGGTGGCCGCCTGCCGCAAGGCCCGCGTCAAGCTTGGCGTCGTCCTCCAGCACCGTTTCCGGCCAGCCGGCATCAAGCTGGCACAGATTCTCGCAGCAGGAGAACTCGGCGACATCGTCGGCTGCTCCACCATCATTAGGTTGTGGCGTCCGCAATCGTACTATGACGAACCCGGCCGCGGTTCCTTTGCGCGCGACGGCGGCGGTGTGCTGATCTCGCAGGGCATCCATACGCTCGACCTCATGCTCAGTCTCGCGGGCCCGATCTCAGAGGTTACTGGCTTTACGACGACGACCCCAGTTCACCATATGGAAACGGAAGACATGGTTTGTGCCGCAGCCCGTTTTGCCAATGGAGCAATCGGCACCATCGACGCCACAACAGCCGCCTATCCGGGCTTTTTAGAGGAAATCATCCTCACCTGCCAGAAGGGCACGGCCCGGCTCGCGGGAACCCAGTTGCTGGTCCAGTTTCACGACGGGCGCAAGGTGGCTATAGAACCTGACCGCTCGGCCGGGGGGGCAGGAGCCGACCCCATGGCCTTCCCGCACGACTACCATCGCGCTGTTATGGCCGACTTTGCCAACGCAATCCGATCGGACCGCGAGCCGAAGGTAACCGGGGAGGAGGCCCTCAAGGTTCATCGCCTGATCGATGCGTTGATCGAAACCGGCAAACTCGGCCGCCCCATCCGTCTGGCGGGCAATTTGCCTTGAACCGCATGTTGCGTTTAGCTGCGGTCAGGTTTTATCCCGTCGAATGGTTCACGCGAACCGGATTGGCGACATGGGAGATGCCGCCTGATCGACTGAGGGACGATCAAACTCCGCAAATATATCAACGTAGCCGATAGCGCTGGTCACACCACCCGTTAGCCTCACCCAGACATCTGCGTGATCTGACGGGCGGCATCGGCCTGCTGCACGTCGATAGCGCAAAGCAGCTCGCCGCTTTCATCGAGCACGCGCACGAGCCACCCGGTCAAATCATCCGTGCCCGGCTCAAGGTCGACAAGAAGATCAATGGCACAGCGAATGGCCTCGGCCCGCGCGGCCTCGAAACTCGGCATGTTCGATGGCGGGATCCGGCGACTGCCATCGCCGTCACGGTATTCAAAAATATAGATACCCCCGCCTTCGGTATTTGCCTTGGTGACGGCAACCTCATCGAAATTGCCATTGCTTCGGGCGTCATAGTCGTTGGCGGCGAGGGCGAAAGTAGCCGTTTTCAGCAGAATTGAGCGTGCCCGTTCAACGGCGGCCTCATCGTCTCCGGTTTCAGCATCGGACATATCGACAGCTACACAATTACCGCCCTCCCCACAAAACACCACCCGCAGGACCGGCTCTCCTGTTGATGCGGCAACCCTTGAGATATCGGTTCGAACGATCTGCATGAAAGCTCCTTCTCGGTATGTCGAACTCACCTCGGTGGCCGTATAACGTTAATGGTAGATGTCTTGCGTGTTTCAGACTTACTGTGCTCGACGTGGCCGTATATATCCGTACATATATTCGTACAGGCGAACGGCATATCCGTTCCACATTCAATGCCGGTTCATCCCTTAGGTTCCTTGCCCGAACTGCCGGCTCCTCTTTGGCAGCAGCACCCCCGAAACTCGGACCACTGGTAGGTGGGCCAAAAATGGAACCTCGCCCCTTGCGTTTGGTTTTGACGTGAGGACGAACCTTGAGGACATATGCATGACAACCGCACCACATGAAGCTGAAATGATCACCCGGCTTGCCCATGAACAGGGCGTCTCCAAAGATGCTGTGACAGCGGTTCTGGACGCCTTGCGTCTGAGTGGCGGAACCATGGCGCAGTTCAGCCATGCGGACTTCGGAGGAATGTCGCAGTGGTCATCCGGCATGACGATGGTCGGCGACATGTTCAACGACAGCCTCAAAGCAAAGCTGAACGCAATCGCCGGAGAACTGTCGACTTATCTGCGCGACCATCCGGTCGAGGCACATACCGAGGACACCACGGTCAGCTATCGCTCGTCTGGCGCTTCTCATACCGGTTCATGGTGGCCACGGGAACTTGGCAGCCCTTCCTCGGTCGGGGCTCAAAACGATATGCGCTACGCGGTTTTTCCGGAAAAACACCGCCTGGTCATTGACGATCATGGCCGGACGAAAATCTACGATACTGGCAAGCACGCTATCTCCGGTGTCTTCCAAAGCCAAAGCACGGATTCCACCCTCACCTTTGTCAGCCGGCATGGCATGGTGCGGGTTTCGGAACTCACGCGCGCAGACGATTAGTCATCGCTCCCTGTAGAGCAACGCAACGGCAACCCTAAGAATGAAAAAACAGTGGCGGTCAGTCAGAACGATAGACAGCGGACCTCAGGCGGCGATCTCAGCGGTTTGATCCTCACTCGCGACGCCGAGGCATTCCATTTCAACGATGATGGAGTGACGCCCAATCATCCGCAGTGGCCGCTCATTGTCTACCGGGCCATCATGAAACTATCCGTTGACCCTGAGCCGGCCGCCATTTTGGAAGATTTGTTCGCCAGCAATGGCTGGGGGAATTCCTGGCGGGATGGCATCTACGACTATCTGCATTACCATTCCGGTATCCACGAGGTTCTGGGGATCGCGCGGGGTTCGGGCAAGGTTCAATTCGGCGGGAAAAGTGGCCAAGTATTGGACCTGAACGCTGGAGATATCGCCATTCTGCCCGCAGGAACTGGCCACCAGCGCCTCAGCGCCAGCGATGATTTTCTGGTCGTCGGCGCCTATCCGCCGGAAGGAACTTATGACGAATGCACCAGCCAGGAGGACCATCCTCAGGCAGTCAAGTCGATACGTAAGGTCAGAAAGCCGGAGATGGATCCTGTCTATGGACGAGCCGGACCGCTGGTAGACCTTTGGAAAGCGGCGTGGCAAGGCCCGTAAATAAAGCCCGCATTCGGCGGAAGGCATTCAATGACCGTCAAAACCACCGAGCAGAAAACACTTGGACCTGAAGAACGCCACGAACGACGGAGGCTGAGAAGGGAAAAACAGCGTGCGGACAATTTCGTGCGCGCCGATAAGATGCATATTGCCCGCCTGGCGGCGCAAGATGCAGAGCGTGAAAATAAACCGCCAAGGCTGGAGCAGTCAGCCTATGTCGGCTGCTCCGGCTGGTTTTATTGGAAATGGCGGGGGAAGTTTTATCCGGAACAGATGCCTACCGGCGAGTGGTTCGGCCATTACGCCGACCAATTCGACACTGTTGAAATCAACGCCTCGTTCTATTCATGGCCGACAGTGGCAAACGTGAAGAGCTGGCTTCGGCAGATCGGAGACCGTCAATTTGTCTATACCATTAAGGCTTGCGAACTGATCACCCACATCAAGAAATTCGAAGACACGGAAACGCTGGTCAAGGATTTTGGCATGATCGCCGATATCCTCGGCGACCGTATGGGCTGCTTCCTGTTTCAGCTTCCGCCGAGCTATCGTTTTACCGAGGAGAGGCTGGACGCAATTCTAAGCCAACTCGACCCGGCAAGGCGCAACGTCGTCGAGTTCCGCCATGCCAGTTGGTGGAACGAGACGGTCTACGCGGCTTTTCGAAAGACAGACACCATCTTCTGCTCCTGCAGTGGCCCCCGCCTTCCGGATGTTCTGGTGCGCACTGCCGACGATATCTATCTGCGCCTGCACGGCCCGGAGCGTTGGTACCGGCACGATTATTCGGAAAGCGAACTCGCTGAATGGGCCGATAAAATCCACAAAAGTGGCGCAAAAAGAGCTTGGGTGTATTTCAATAATGACTACGAAGGCTTTGCGCCGAAGAATGCCTTGGCCATGCGGCATCTGCTCGCCGACCGAACAGCCGGAACTCTGCTAAGTGCTGCCGCGACTGGTGCAGAAGCGGTAGATTCATAGGTGTTGGGGTGTTGACCCTGGATCGACCGGTATCGATAGGGTTAAATTGAATGAGTGGGAAAATCTCCAAGTCCTCGGGTGTTGGTTTCCACGCAGAACTGAGCCGGTTAGGCACATAATTTCCATTGAGAATTGAGCCATGTGAACCTTCCCCCAACGCGGTGAGCGACGGGGGCAACGGAGTGATCCACATGGGACTTTTAAA
>NZ_JASCRR010000042.1 GCF_030010215.1 Tianweitania sp. UT-5YL-CI-8 | reverse complement strand
TCGCTGCGGGCTCGGACCGACAGGCGATCCACATCCAGACGCTTGGCGACGTTCTCGTAGTAGGTTGATGGGGCAATCGGCAAAAGCCTGCAGATCGGCTCGACCCCGAACACGCCACAGTGTTCGTTAATGAACGAGATCATCGTTTGAAGGGGCGGTCGAGCTCTGCCATCGCGAATAAGCAGACGCCTTGCGCAATATCTCGTTGGCTTGACGAAGCTCGCGGTTCTCACGCTCCAGAGCCTTCATCTTCTCGGCCACATCACTCGGCAGGCCCGCTCGTTTGCCGCTGTCGACCGACCTCGGTCTTCTTCACCCATTCATGCAGCGTGGCTGGCGAGCAGCCGATCTTGGCCGCGATAGATGAAACGGCAGCCCACCGGGACGGGTGTTCTGCTTCGTGATGCAGAACCATGCGCATCGCTCGCTCACGGACTTCAGGTGAAAACCTGTTCGTTGTCTTGCCCATCTCGGCTCCACTTTCTCAGAAGCTGGAGCCTCCGACAAACCCGGTGCGGTTCAGTGCTCGATTCCGGTTTCACGTCCGATGCTCTTAGAGCATCGCTCATCTACAAGGCTACAGGCAATCTGTGCGCCATCCAGATATTGCTCGCCACAGCAAGCTTAAGACGACGGTGCGCTACCATGGCGCGGCCGTCGATGACGCTCTGTTGCTGTCCGCGTCTGCTAAAAATCTGGCTTTAAGCGACTTTGCCGGCGGTCATAGTCGCAGTCGGCGAGCGCCCCATGACGGACCTTCGGAACAACTGTGTTATTGCCTAAAATAGGGCGCCTTAAACCAGGACCGCGATGAGGAGGCTATTTACTAAGACATTGCGCGGGAATTGCTCCGCTGTACCCTGCGGAGATTCGCCTCTCCAGCGGTAGGATTGCCCGCTACGCGGATGCTTCATCAGGTGTTGGCGTGCTCGCGTGAAATCACGGTACCTTATTCAGCGCCCCATCACGTCACCCCGCTTGCACTTCATGGAGCAACTCTGAGTACCAGAAGATAGTCTTGAGAACGCTCCGGCAGGTCGGCTGGGAGAATCGACGCCCTGCCAGAGCGTATTCGCCGCACCGATTGCCCTGGGACCGGGCGATACCCATGGCGATGAATGAAATCAGAACCACAAATCTGGCCGTCAGCGTTCTGGCTCCCACGCAGACTACTCTACGCGAGAGGTTGCCCTTCAAAAACCTACTCTAGCGAGCACACTTCATCGAAGGCAAAGCGAGGCAGCCGTTGGAACAATGCTTGCTCGTCGCCATACCCTAGGTTGCAAAGGAAGTTGGATTTAATGCTCGTATCGCGGAAGAATTCGGCATCCACGATTTCGTTGGAGAAGCCCGACATGGGCCCGACATCGAGGCCAAGGGAGCGAGTGGCAATCATGAAATATGCACCTTGTAGCGTGCTATTTCGAAAGGCGGTCTCCTGGATGTAGTCCGACTGCCCTTCGAAATGCGAGCGGCGATCCTCGTGCGGAAAGAGCTTCGGTAGATGCCGCCAGAAGTCCAAGTCATAGGCGACGATCGCGGTCACCGGCGCCGCCATCATCTTGTCGATATTCTTATGTTTTAGCGCTTTAGCGAGGCGCTGCTTGGCCGGCTGGGAAGCGACGAAAACGAAACGGGCGGGAGACGAGTTCATGCTCGTCGGTCCCCACTTGGCAATGTCGTAAATCTTGAGCAGCATTTCGAGAGGCACTTCCCGCTGCTGCCAGGCATAATGGGAGCGCGCAACCGACAGGATGAGATCGACTTCGTCATCAGTTAGGGACGACTTACGCTGGCGCAGCGCACGCACCGCGGCTTGGGCATCAAGCCGCGAATTGCTAGAAACGTTGATGAGGTTCATGCGGCAATCCTTTCTCGGGGGCATGTTGCTGCCGTTTATGGCACCGCGGATGCCTTGGCCCAGGTATTCATGTTTTCTGGTGTGTAGGCGGCAACTACGTCGCGCCCGACGAAGGTGCTTGCTCGATCAAACCAGGAACTTGGCGGAGGCGGGCCCCAGCCGCTTTGCCCATTTAGCATCTCGACAGTCCAGCGAACCGGCGCGTCTTCGATGTCCATTGTCTGGTAATGGTTGGGGAACAACTCGATCCGATGGCCGTCGGGATCGGTTAGGTAGAGGAAACGCGCGTGACCGGGACCGAAATGGCGGCATGGTCCATATTCCACGCTAGTGCCGAAGTCGTTCTGCGCGCACCAATCGGCAACCACCATCAGATGGGCTACTTCTGGCACGGTGAAGGCCATATGGTGCATCCGTGGCCCGTCGCCATGGGCAAAGACGATATCGTGCGGGTTACCCTTCCTGTTGAGGAATGACATGACCAGCCCCTCGGAAGCGTCGTCCGGCACCACGTATTCGGAGAGCCTGAAGCCCATATCGGCATAGAAGCGCGTGGCCCGCGCGACGTGGGGCGTATAGATCTGAAAGTGATCCATTCGCTGGGGTGCGGCGCCGCGAAAAGCAGCGACCTGCATGATCATACGCGGTTGCACCTCCATCGAGGCGCAGAATTCGAGCGGAGTGCCGACGGCATCCTCCGTATGAACGGTGCGCGCCTGTCCTGCGACTTCGACCCAGTTAGTTGGCAGGCCCCGCGAGCGGAACCGGTATTCGACACGCTCGAGGTCCTGCTCGGTGAATGTGCGCAGGCCGATGCGCTCGCACCCGGCCTCTTCGCCCTTTTGCAACACGATACTGTGGTGGCAGGCCTCCTCCAGTCCGCGCAGCCACAGCGTGTCGGATGTTTCATCTGTGACTACGAAGCCAAGCGTATCCACATAGAACGCCCTGCTCGCCGCGATGTCGGTCACGGTCAGCACAACGTGGCTGGACCGAGTGATGTCAAATCCGCAGGCATAGTTCGTTTGAGGCAAGTCCATTTTCATCACTCCCAGGATCGGCGCACCGGACAATCCGGTGCGCCATTTCCCTAGCCAGCCATGACGGTGTTGGTGAGCGTGCCAATGCTCTCGATCTCGCACACGACCACGTCACCGGGCTGCAGGTACTTTCCGGTCCCCAGCCCTCCGCCGGCGCACGTGCCCGTCGCGATGATGTCGCCTGGATAAAGCGTCATCCCTTTCGAGACTTCCGCGATCATTTCGGGCACGCGATAGATCATTTCCGATGTCGACGCCTTTTGGCGCAGTTCGCCGTTGACGCGACAGGTCAGTTCAAGCTGGTACGGGTCCACAATCTCGTCCTTGAGCACGATATACGGCCCGATGGGGCATGCCAAATCGAGGTTCTTCCCCTGTGTCCAGTTCTTGCCATAGCGCTCTGCGACGCTCGGCACGTTCTCGATCATCTGGTAGTCGCGATAGCTCACGTCATTAAGGACGGTGTATCCAGCAATGTAAGTCTCCGCCTCGTCGTGAGCTATGTCCTTGCCGACCCGACCGATGATCGCCGCAAGTTCGACCTCGTGGTCCATTTTGCTGGAATGCGGGTGGGCAATGATCGGCGCATTCGGGTGATTGACCGTATTCACCGACTTGTAGAAGAAGAACGGCATTTCAGGTCCGCGCAGGTTCGCCTCGTCGCCATGTTCGGTATAGTTCACGACATGCGCGAGGATGCGTGATCCAGCCTCAAACGGGGCGAGGAGTCTGACCCGGTCCAGTGGTATTGCCTCGTCGGTGCCGTAGGAGAGAAGGTGCCTGATGGCATCGGCGCCGGCACTGCCGGCCGCCAGCAGGGCTCTCAGGTCACCGAGCAGTGGCATCACCCATGTCTGATTCCATATTTCGGCCTGATGCAGCAAGTCCAGAACGGCGCGTTCGTCCTCTCCGACGAGAACACCAATCCTGGTGCCGCGCGGGCCGGAATATCGAGCGATTTTCATTGAAAGTCTCCTTGATGTTAGTCCAGAGAATTGGTTTTCGGATTGTCATGACTCGTCGCCGGTCAGCGCTTCGTCCCGCGTGCGGCGGATTGCCGGCAGCAGTACGGCAATGAGCGCAGACGCGGCGCACCCCAGCATGAGGGCGCTGACAGGTTCTTTAAGGAAGATCGTGGGGTCACCCTGGGAGATGATGAGAGCACGATGGAGATGCCCCTCCATCATCGGACCGATGATGAAGCCTAGGATCATGGGTGCGGGCTCACAATCGAGCTTTCGGCAGAGATAGCCGGCTACCCCGAAGGCGGCCAGCATGAAGATCATGACGGCCGAACCGGTAACGGCGTAGATGCCGATACACCCGAAGATGACGACTGTGGGGAAGATGTAACAGTAACGGATGCGGGCTAGGCTCACCCAAATTCCGACGAGCGGCAGGTTCAACATCAGCAGCATGAGATTGCCGACCCACATCGAGGCGATGACGCCCCAGAACAGGGTGGGATGTAGCGTAATGACAGCGGGACCTGGCTCGATCCCCTGGACAATGAGGGCGCTGATCATCAAGGCCATTACCGGATTGGAGGGTATGCCCAACGTAAGCATCGGAATGAACGATGTCTGCGCGCCGGCATTGTTCGCCGCCTCCGGGGCCGCAACGCCTTCGAGCGCGCCGTGGCCGAATTTCTCGGGCGTCTTGGATATCCGCTTTTCCACAGCGTAGGCCGAGAAGGACGCGAGCAAGGCACCACCGCCCGGCAACACTCCGAGCAGCGCGCCCAATAGGGTACCGCGCAACATCGGTGCGAACATCCGCTTGAGGTCATCCCGGCTCAGCATGAGCCGTTCGACCGGTCGCACGTCGACCTGGCCGCTGCTAGATGCCTCGTTAGTCAGGTTGCGGACGATTTCCCCAATACCGAACACACCCATAGCTATTGCGGCGATGTGGACGCCGTCGGCGAGAGCCGGAACGCCGAATGTATAGCGCTGAATGCCGCTCTGGATATCGGTGCCGATCGTCCCAAGCATCAACCCCAGGACAACCATCCCGACCGCCTTCAACAGTGAGCCATGCGCTAGAACCACCGAGGCAACAAGGCCGAATACCATGAGCGAGAAGTACTCCGCAGGCCCAAACCGGAAGGCCAACTGCGACAGTACGGGGGCGGCAAGACCGATGACGACCGTGGCCACACAACCGGCGAAGAACGACGATATCGCAGCGGCAGCGAGGGCCTGTCCTGCCCTGCCCTGCCGGGCCATCTGGTGGCCGTCTAGCGTAGTCACGATCGACGATTCCTCACCAGGCAGATTGACGAGAATGGCCGTGGTTGAGCCGCCGTACTGAGCACCATAGAAAATGCCGGACAGCATAATAAGGGCCGAGAGGGGATCGAGCGAAAAGGTGAAAGGCAGCAGCAGGGCAATGGTGACAAGCGGCCCCATGCCGGGCAGGACGCCAATCATGGTCCCCAACGCCGCCCCTAGGAAGCAGTAGAAGAGGTTCCCCGGCGTGAGGATCGCCCCGAAGCCAATAGCGAGGTTGCCGAACAGGTCCATCACATCAGTTCCCAGTTGAGCGGCTTTACCGGTAGGCCTAGCACGTAGACGAAGAGCGCGACGCAGAGCACTGCCAGTACAGCAGCAGTGGCAAGGCGCCTCTGCCAGTTGAACTGCCGCGTGCCGAAGCTAGAGATCACCACGGCGATGACAATGGCGGGGATCATCCCAAAAAGCGGAATGATGAGACCGAAGGCCACAACCGAGGCCACTACGATGCCAAGCACGCGCGGGTTGAAGGCTTCCAGCCGCGCGCGCGGTCCCATAAGGCTCTTCGATAGGACAGCAAGTCCTAAGCCTGTTGACGCCAATGCTAGCAACGCGGGAAAGAAGCCGGGACCCGGCCGCTCGGGCGAGCCTATGCCATAGCCGATGGCAGCGACCCCATAGCCCAGGCCAATGGCCGTGAACATAAGGCCGGCGCCGAAGTCCTTCTGGTTCCTGATGATCTGCATGGCGCTGTTCCTGATGGTTCCGGCCCCGGCGGCACCGGCCGAGGCTCTCTCCGTCGCTTCGGCTACTGGCCCCGCGCGACGCCGATGAGGTCGCCGAATTTTGTCACTTCATCGACAAGCGCCGAGCCGAACTCGTCCGGCGTCCCGGCGATCAGATCGACACCCGACTTAACCGCAAAGTCCGCGAATTCCGGCGTCTGTGTGATCTCGACAATGGCCCCATTCATCTTGCTAACGACGTCGCCTGGTATGCCCCGGGGTCCGATCATGCCGAACCATGAGCTGATGTCGTAGCCCGGCACCCCCTGATCGGCGATGGGCATAACGCCGGGCGCGCTGGTATTGGGAAGCTTGCTAGAAATGCCCAAGGCTACCAGCTTATTGTTGGCTGCATACTGCTCACCCTGGGCGATCGAGAGAAACGTGAAGCCAACCCGGCCGGAAATCACATCGAGGCTGGCCAGCCTCAGATCCGCGTAGGGGACTTCCGTAAACTGCGCGCCCGTCATGCCCCGGAGCAGTTCCGCCGCTAGGTAGGTGATGCTGCCCTTGCCGGCGGACGCGTAGCTCAACTGACCCGGATTAGCCTTCGCGAAGGCAATGAGATCAGCGGCATTCGTAAATCCGAGCGCGGAATTGGCATAGAGGACGGTCGGTGCGCCGACGACCTGCGAGATCGGTACGAAATCCTCGATCACGTCATAGGTGGTATCGAAGAGATGGGGGTGAGTGGTGAAGTTGGCCGGGACGAAACCGAGCGTGTAGCCGTCTGGAGATGCAGCGGCCAGCTTAGCCACGCCGATGGTGCCGCCCGCCCCGGGCACGTTTTCGACGATAATCTGCTGGCCCCACTTGGCCTCCATGCCTGTCGCCAAATAGCGCATGACGATATCGGCAAGACTGCCGGGACCTGTGGGTACGATGACCGTTACAGGTCGTTGCGGATAAGCTTGAGCAAAGGAAGACCCCACCATGCCGATAGACAGGGCCAGGACCGCCAAGCCGGCGACGTACCGCTTCAAACGCGTTTGCATTCCATTCCTCCCAGAAGCGCTTTGCGCATTGTTGATTTTAGTAGAACATAAGGGACTCTATGCCCTCGCCGGCCTTTCGCCAGTCAGAAGCCTTGGCGGACGGCATGTCGATCACCGTCATCGAGCCGCAGTCCTGGCTCGTGACGACCGCGGTCTTCCTGTCGGCCTTGAACGCTATGCCCATCGGGCCCTTTTCGACAGGGACTATGACCTGCTCCTCTAGCCGGTCCCCATCATGTATCTGCACGATGCCGCTGGCATAGTTGGCGCTGACGAGGAAGCGTCCGTCGACCGAGTAGCGGACCTTGACCATGCGGCTACGCAACGGGTTGCTCAGGACTGACCCCACTAGGGGAATCTCCTTCACGATGCGATTGCTTGCCGTGTCGATCACCAACAGGTGCTGCTTGCTGTTTTCCGCGACGACGACTTTGTCCCCAGATGGAGATATCGACATGCCCTCCGTTCCCTTGGGCACGGCGATTTCCGCGATCACCGATCGAATTCTGGTATCAAATACGATGATGTTCCCGAGCTTGCTTGAAACATAGATCTTTCCAGCATCCGGCGTAATCTCGAACGTGGGGGGGCGGCGCTGTCCTGCGCCGATGTTATAGACTTCGGCGAGTTCCTGCTCACCCAGGTCGATCCGCCCAATCTCGCCTGTTTCCTCGAAGATGACCCACAGGCCGCCGCGCCCGTCGAAGCGCATAGCGTGCGGCCCCTTGAAGGTCGCAGTATCAATGCGGCGCAACAGCGAACGCGTCGCTAGGTCGAAGACGTCGATCGACTGGCCAGACTGCACAAACTGCCCACCCCTAAACTTCCCGAAATCTCCGGAATAGGCAAGACCGTTGAATACATCGACCGCCAGCTCGTGATGGTTCTCGGCAGCTATGCTCCCGATTTCCACGAGGCTGCTAGGATCATAGAAGCGGATGGCACCGCCGACTTTGTCGACTGCCACCAAGCCCTTCGTGCCGGCTGGATTGTTCAGCGCCCATATGTCGGGCTGGGTTACTGCAAGTTCCGCCCCGCTCAAGATCACAGCGTCCTCCTATCCGGTATGTCGTTTGACAGATGTGTTCTATTGCCTTTCGTTAGGAGCAGTCTAATATTTTAAATTCAGAATATATGCCGATATGGAATAAGACCGATGAACGTTAGCCTCCTCCAGTTGCGCGCATTCCGGGAAATCATAGCAAAGGGTTTCAGTGTTAGTCAGGCTGCGGAGACCCTCCATACGTCGCAGTCGGCAGTAAGCAAGCAGATCGGCATGCTGGAAGGAAATCTGCGCCTGCGCCTCTTCCGACGGGCGGGTAAGCGGCTAACCGGGCTCACGGACGAAGGTCAGCAGATTGCCAGGATAGCCGCCCGCATCCTGGCGGAGGCCGAAAGTATTAGGCGCGTCTCTGACGATTTCTCGCTGGGAAAGCAAGGGCGCTTTGTTCTAGCGGCGACCCCGGCAGTCGCCCAGTTCCTGCTGCCTGAACCAGTAAGAACCTTTCGCTCGTGGTTTCCGGAGGTCGACCTGGAAGTACTGGTGGTCGAGGCCGACCAGGCCGTCCAAGCGCTCCTGGAACACGAAGCCGACTTGGCGCTGGTACCCGAGCGGCCGGTAGACACCGACAAGGTCCGCTATCATCGATGGACACAGTGGAAACGCAGCCTCATCGCCCTTGAAGACTGCAGCCTCTTTGGAATAGATAGGATAACGCTGCAGGACGTTGCCGAATTTCCGATCATAGCCTTTGAAAACAAGATTGTGTCTCTAAAGGATATTTTTAGCAGGAGCGGACTTCATCCCAAGTATGCCCTCACAACAAGCAATCCGGAGGTCATCAAGGCCTTTGTAAAAATGGGACTTGGTGTAGGTGTCGTCGCCGAGCCGTCGTTCGATCCTGTGCGCGACTTCCCTATCGTCGCAAGAGACGTGTCACACTTGGTGCCAAATGTGACTATCTCAATCGCGGTTCCCAACGACCTCACCCTTCGGGGATTTATGGTCAGGTTTATCCAATTGTTGCATCCTGACTTTGAACCCATAGAGCCCTAGCTGTTCAGTCCCGACGTTTGGTGGATTGGGTCTAGCTTGAATCGTTCGGGCTCTTTTGTCCATTGTTTGCAGATGAATTCGTAAGGTGTCAGGCCTTTGAGGGTCTTGAGACGGCGGCCGAAATTGTAGGCTGAGACGAAGTCGTCGAGGTGGTTTCGAAGCTGGTCGTGGCTGTCATAATGGAAGCGCCTGACGGTCGCCTCCTTGATGGTACGGTTCATTCTCTCGACCTGACCATTGGTCCAGGGGTGCTTTACCTTGGTGGCGCGATGCTCGATGCCGTTGTCGCGGCAGGTGCGCCCGAAGATGTGCTCCATGGCCGTGCGGTCCTGCTCGCGGTTTTTGAACTGGATGCCATTGTCGGTGAGGACGATGTGAACCTGGTAGGGAACGGCGGCGATGAGATGGCGCA
>NZ_JASCRR010000041.1 GCF_030010215.1 Tianweitania sp. UT-5YL-CI-8 | reverse complement strand
GCGGCCGCGGCACAGAAGAGAGGAGAAAAGACCAACCCATTGACCAAAGCCTGATCAGAAAACCATACTCAGAGGTGGCTCACTTCTCGGTGGAAAAACCGGCTCACTTCCGCGTGGAAACCAACAAGGGCCTTTTGCTGCTGATAAACCGAGGGCAGGGCAGCGATCTCGGCCTCTGCCGGCACCTTCAGGTCCGCCTTGTAGAGCCCGATATCGATGTCCTCGAAAAGCGCTGAATGAGACCATAGGCTTTGCTGAGGCTAGTCCCGCCTTTGAAATACATCCCGATCGGGTCGTCAGGGCGCCGGTTGAAAAGGAAGTCCAGCATCCAGCAAACGTAAAATCTTTTTCGACATTCTCGGCGCGTGTTTGCAGGTTGGCTGAAACCGTCGAGAACAGTGCGCGCCGCTCGTCGGTGCTGGAGCGAAGAATTTCTATGAGCGCGTGCCTCATTCTAGCCTTTCGCATCCTCGGGCTCGTGAGCCGCGTCGTGTAGCTCTGCTAGCTTTCGTGTGATCGCGTCGATGTGGGGGTACATCCAGGCAGGCACCGCGTTGACGTTGTCGCGTAGATCCAGTTCGATCTCTTTTCGCCTCGGGTTTTTCGCCAGATGCCTGACCACGCCATTGACGGCCGCCTCGAAGCCGGAATGCTCATCACGGAACCAAGCCAAAGCCTGGACGACACGCATGGCGGGGCGGCCTGCCCAGAATGCGGTCTTGGCGGCGATGCGTTTGAAATCAAGCGTATAGAAAACTGGCTTTGACGAATTGGGGTCGCCGATATTCGCCTCGATTTCTATGGTTCGAGGATAGGTGTCGGCGTAGATCGTCGATCTAGCTGGGACGGCCGTCGTCAGGCCCAGATCGTTGGCCGCGGTCATTCCATCGACCAGCACGCGCAGCTTGTCGCGCCTTGCGATGGCATCGATGAACGAGGAACGCAGTGGAAAGACCATCTTTCCCGTGAGCTTACTGTTTCCTGGCTTGTCGTAGAGGCCGCGGTGGGGGCGGCGGATTTCACCGCGGTTGGCCAAGCGCTGCAGCGCCTTTTCAACCGCATTCGGCGTGCTGATGTCGAGGAAATCGGCGCGTGACCATACGCCACTCGGCGCGCCATGACTTATGCGCGCTAGAATTCGGTCTTGGGTGTCAGACGTCGGATCGGGCACGGCACCGCCTTTCTGACCGAAGAATATATACAAAAATTGGTCAGTAGCAAGGTGGCCAAAGTTCGTATCGAAATATTGGTCATTGTCCCGCCTCCGCCCAGAGCCGCCTAGGACGGTATAGCCTTACCAAGCCAAAGATTTTCCGCGCTAGACCCTTGTCATTGCTCTGTCACGAAGCCTGAGTTAAAAGCCATTAATCTGGAATCATGGATATATGGATAAGACATTGGCATTGTCGGCATTGGCCGCGCTTGGACAGGAAACCCGGCTGGATGTTTTCCGGCTCCTGGTTCGCGCCGGGGCAGGGGGTGTTCCCGCCGGCGCGATTGCAACGCGGTTGGGAGCGATCCAAAACACCACATCTGCGCATCTGAAGATCCTTTCACATGCAGGTTTGGTCCGGGCCGAACGTGATGGTCGAACGATCCGCTATGTCGCCGATATGACCGGTTTCCGGGATCTGCTCGCCTACCTCATGGAGGATTGCTGCAACGGCTCGCCCGAGTTGTGCCAGCCAGTGATCAAGGCCGTTACCTGCAATTGCGGAGGATGATGTGATGACCGACAAGCCCTTCAACGTACTTTTTCTCTGCACCGGCAACTCGGCGCGCTCGATCCTTGCCGAGGCGATTCTCAATCGGGTGAGTAGCGGACGGTTCAATGCCTATTCGGCGGGCTCACATCCCAAGGGCCAGGTGCATCCCTATTCGCTTCAACTGCTCGAAAGCCTGAACTATGACACCGCGTTCGCCCTGTCGAAACCTTGGGATGAATTCGCGACGCCCGATGCGCCGAAGATGGATTTCGTCTTCACCGTCTGCGACGACGCCGCCAATGAAGCCTGCCCGGTATGGCCGGGACAACCGATGACAGCGCATTGGGGCGTTCCAGATCCTGCGGCTGCCGAAGGAACCGATGCTGAAAAGCATCTTGCCTTTGCCGAAGCCTACCGCATGCTGAACAACCGCGTCTCCATCTTCATCAGCCTGCCGATGAACATGATCGACAAGCTGGCCTTGCAGAAGCGTCTCGATGAGATTGGCCGCAACCTGCCCAAGGCGGGCTGAGGGCAATGATGGTCGATCTGCCACGGCGCCTCGTTGCAGAAGCGTTGGGTACCGCCATTCTGGTCGCGACTGTGGTCGGCTCCGGAATCATGGCGGACAGGCTGACAGATGATGTGGCGCTCGCCCTGCTCGGCAACACACTGCCGACAGGCGCCATACTGGTGGTGTTGATCGTCATCCTCGGCCGAATCTCTGGCGCGCATTTCAACCCGGTCGTCACGCTGGTTCTTCGCCTTCGGCGTGAAATCGAGGCCAACGTAGCGACGTTCTATATCCTGGCCCAAATCGCCGGCGGCATTGCCGGTACGCTGATTGCGCACGCAATGTTCGAACTGCCGATTTTGCAGGTTTCGACTACCGTTCGCACCGGAACCGGTCAGTGGCTTGCCGAGGCGGTCGCCGCATTCGGCCTCGTCTTCACCATCCTTGCGGGTCTGCGCTTCCGCTCTGACGCCATCCCGTGGCTGGTCGGACTCTATATCACAGCGGCCTACTGGTTCACCGCCTCGACCTCGTTCGCCAATCCGGCGGTTGCGATCTCACGAGCACTCTCCAACACCTTCGCCGGCATCCGTCCTGTGGACCTGCCGGGCTTCATCGTCGCAGAAGTGATCGGCGCGCTGATCGCCATGTGGCTTGCCGGCTGGCTGCTCGCCGAGCTGAAACCAACTGCCTCCCTGGCCAACCCGAAACTGAAAGCTGCAGAATGACCGTCACCATCTACCACAATCCCTATTGCGGCACCTCGCGCAACACGCTGGCAATGATCAGGCAGTCCGGCGAAGAGCCGCAGGTGATCGAATATCTCAAGACGCCGCCGTCGCGCGACAAGCTCGTTGAGATGCTGGCGGCAATGAAAATGGCGCCGCGCGATTTGCTGCGCGAGAAGGGTACGTCCTATGCCGAACTCGGCCTCGGCGATCCGAAATGGACCGACGCTGAAATTCTCGATTTCATGCTGGCGCACCCGATCCTGATCAACCGGCCGATCGTCGTGACGCCGCTCGGCGTCCTTCTGGCGCGTCCTTCGGAGGCCGTGCTCGACATTCTACCGAACCCGAACATCGGTCCCTTCATCAAGGACGACGGCGAGATCATCATCGATGCGGATGGCAAGCGCGTTGCCTGAGAATTCTGACGCGCTTCCAAACATCGACGAGGACCAGTTTCTGCCGATCGACGACAATGCGCTATTTGACGCGCCGCTGTCGATTCACAAGCCGCGCGTGCTGATGCTTTATGGCTCGTTGCGCGAACGCTCCTACTCAAGGCTGGTCACCGAGGAGGCAGCTCGCATTCTCCGCCGCTTCGGCGCCGAGGTCCGGATCTACAATCCGTCCGGCCTACCCTTGCCGGATTCCGCAGGCCCCGATCACCCGAAGGTCAAGGAGCTGCGCGAACTGTCCATGTGGTCGGAAGCTCATGTCTGGTGCTCGCCCGAGCGCCATGGTGCGATGACCGGCATCATGAAAGCGCAGATCGACTGGCTGCCGCTTTCCATGGACGGCATGCGGCCGACCCAGGGAAGGACGCTCGCGGTCATGCAGGTCTCCGGCGGCTCGCAGAGCTTCAACGCGGTCAATCAGCTCCGCGTGCTCGGACGCTGGATGCGGATGGTGACAATCCCAAACCAATCGTCAGTGGCCAAGGCCTTCGCGGAGTTCGACGAGGCGGGCCGTATGAAACCGTCAGCCTATTACAACCGCATCGTCGACGTGATGGAGGAGCTGATGAAGTTCACGCTGCTTCTTCGCGACCGCTCGGCCTATCTGACGGACCGCTACTCCGAACGCGTCGAGACCGCAGAGGAAGTGGCCAAACGGGTCAATCAGCGCTCGATCTAGTCGACCGCAGTTGTATCTATTTCGGTCAGTATCGAAATAGGGAATGTCCAGACAAAATACGTCAATTGATGGTTCGCCTCAGCCGGCCGGGTGTGTTTGAGTGGTCAGTTTTGCCAGTTGGGCTGCTATCTGGTGCTTCGCTTCCTCGGGAAGCGGCAGGATCGGCCGTGGCGGCTCGACATGGCAGAGGCCGAGCAAATCGGCCAGAGCATAGACGGTCCGAAAGCTGGAGTATTGCCGGAACAGATCCCAGATCGGTGCGATCTCGCGGTTGAGCCGCCGGGCCTCACCGGCGTCGCCGCGTTGGGCGGCTCGGACAATCCTGAGGCACACGTCAGTGAGCAGACCGCCAAGCACGCTGTACCAGATATCGGCGCCGGCGATCATGGTCTCGGTGGCAGTCCAGTCAGAGCTGCAACCAATCGAAAACCCTGGTGGCACGATGGCGCGCTGATCCGCGAGAAGTTTCCCGGTGCTCTCAGGGTCCCAGCCGGGGTTTTTGATCGCGGCAATGCCAGGCACCTTGGCGAGACGGGCGACAAGGTCCGGGGTGAACTGGAAATGCGTGGTGCCAGGATTGTCGTAGATGACGATAGGAAGGTTGCTCTCCCGCGCCACGGTCGAGAAATGTTCGAACACCTCGTCTTCGCTGAGCGGCAGGTAGGAGGCCGCCGAGAGCAATCCCGCAGCCGCTCCGATCGCCTTAGCGTCCTGGGCGAGCCGAACCGCTTCATCCGTGCGCAACGCACCGATTCCCGCAATGGCCGGGGTGCGCCCGGCAACTTCTTCCAAAGCGGCTTCAAGCGCCCGGCGGCGTTCAGCGCGGCTCAGATACATATAGATGCCGGTGCTGCCGAGAAGGCCGATGGAATCGACACCGGCCGAGGCCAGGCGGCCGACCAGCTGACGCAGCGTTACGACATCGACCCGGCCCGAGGCGTCGGCCGGCGTGATCGGAAAGGCGGACAGGCCGCTGAGAAAGGTCATGATACAACTCCCAGAGTTTTAATTGGGACAAAGGGAAAGCCGGCGATCTGCATCTCTTGCGAGCCTGCCGCCTGCGTTCGTCTAAGGACCGCGAGTATCTCTCCCGTCGCACCGCTGCCGGCCTCGTGCAGATCTCTGCCCTCGCATAGCCTCGCGATCAGCAGCGCGGTGAAGAGATCGCCCGTGCCACAAAGGCGGATGGGAAGGCGAGCAACCGAGGTCCGTGTCAATCGGTCGGGCGTCCACACCACTGTCTCGACAGAACCGCTCTCCGTGTCGTCCAGCACGCACCCGGTTACCGCGGCCGCCCCGGCGCCATGCCGGGCGAGAATGCGCATCGCTTCATTGAGCCCTGCCGCCGAGCGCGCCTTAGTCGTCATCGTGACCGGCGGGGCAATCGGGCTCGCCTGGGCTGCGTCCTGGCCCCTCGGAGAACGGAGGGCCCGACGCGTTGGCCGTGCCAATCGGCAAAAGAATGGGCGTATTGTTCCTCGCCATCTTTCTGGTGCTGCTGTTTCTTTTGCCGGTGGTCACGGCAGCGACCGGGGACGCAACCGTGCGGATGGTTGACAGCTTTTATCGCGCGGGTTCGCTGGTCTTCGGCGGCGGCCACGTCGTGTTGCCGCTGCTGCAGGCCGAAGTGGTGGAAACGGGGCTCGTCGACAGGGAGGCGTTCCTGGCTGGATACGGAGCGGCGCAGGCAGTACCCGGTCCGCTCTTCAGTTTTGCGGCCTATCTCAGTGCCGTCTACAACGCATCCCCCAACGGGCTACTGGGGGCGACCACGGCGTTGCTGTCCATCTTTCTGCCGTCGGCGCTGCTCATAATGGGCGGGTTGCCGTTCTGGGATAGGTTGCGAAAAATTCCTTTCGCGAGGCGCGCGCTCTCGGTGTGAATGCTGCCGTCGTCGGTCTTCTCGCAGCCGCGCTCTACGATCCGATCTTCACGGAAGGCGTGACCTCACCGATAGCGATCGCGGCCGCTTCATTCGTTGCCCTGACCGCCTGGAACATCCCGGCATGGGCGGTCGTCGTCGCAGCGGGCGGAGCAGGATTCGTGGCCCTTTGAGAGCCGCGGACGTCCCAAGCACTGACGCGAGATCGAGGCAAATCGCGATTTGGGATGAAGCCAAACTCGGCCCGCCTTTCGCATTTGTTCTCTCTTAGCGTTGTTCCGCGGGAAGCTATCGCAGCGTCCTCAATAGCACAGATTGCGGTCTCACATCCGCTTCCGGATCAGCATGGAGACGACGAAGAAGGCGCCGATCGAGCTCGTCACGATGCCGATCGGCAGTTCCTGCGGCGGCAGTATGGTGCGGGCGATGAGGTCGCTGGCGAGCAGCAATGCTGCTCCGAATACCGCGCACGTAACGACGAGTCTCAGGTGCAACTGACCGGCGAAACGACGGGCAAGATGCGGGATCATGAGACCGACGAAACCAATCACGCCCGCGACTGCGACCAAGATTGCAGTTGTGAAGGCGGCGATGAGGAAAGTTAGCATGCGAAAGCGGGCGACCGGAACGCCGAGGCTTTCGGCTGTATTCTCGCCGGCGAGGAAGGCGTCGAGCCTGCGATGGTTCCTGAGCGCGAAAGCGACGATGCCGAGCGCGCCGAGTGCGGCAAAGCCGATATTGTCCCAGCGGGCAAGCCCGAGTCCCCCCATGGTCCAGAACAGCACGGAATGCGCCGCGCGCTGGTCGCCCGAGAAGACCAGATAGTTGGTGAGCGCAGTGAACAGGAACGAGACGGCGAGCCCGGCAAGGATCAGCCGCTCCGGGCCCTGGCCATGGATTCGTGAGACCAGCAGGAGCACGATGATGGCCGCCAGCATGCCGCCGGTGAAGGCGGCGATCGGCAGGGTCCAGATACCGAGGCGGTCGCCAAACACGGTGATGACCGACACCGCTCCAGCCGCGGCGCCCGACGACAGACCGAACAGGAACGGGTCGGCGAGATCGTTGCGCGTCACAGTCTGAAGCAACGCTCCAACGATACCGAGACCGGTCCCTACACAGATCGCGAGCAGCGTGCGCGGTAGGCGTAGGTCGACGATAATCTTGCCTACCGGACCAGGCAGGACATCGGCCTCAAAGCCGGCTGCGTGACCGAGCGCGGCGATGACGTCGTGCAAAGGAATGATTGTCGAACCGTAGGCGATCGACAACAGAGCAAGAATAGCCACCGCTGCTACGCCTATACCGATCGCCGCGCTGTAGAATCTTGGCCTCACGCTCAGAAAGCTTCAGGGTGCATCGCCTTGGCGATCTTGTCGATCGCCTCGATGTTGGCAGGTCCGGGCGTCAGTTCGGCATATCGCAGCGTCACGAAACGCTCGTTCTTGACCGCATCGATTTCCTTCATGGCTGGATGCGCCTTGAGGAAGTCGAGCAGCTTGGCGTAAAGGACCGTTCACTGCAGCAGATCTTCGGCTCCCCGGACGACCTCAAATTCCATTCCTCAATGACACTCTTCGCCTTGGCCTCCTCAGCCGCGAACATGCCTTTTCACGAGGCCCTCGATCGCTGGTTCGGCGGCAGGATGGACGGCGCGTCGCTGAGATTGCTCGAGGACCTCGGCACCGGGTTCGGATGATGGACGGGCTCGCGAGCATTGCGCCCGGCGTCCACAGCGGCTTAGGTGTTTGAAAGCATCCGAGCCATTGCGTCAGCAATCGCATGATCGCTGTAGGGTTTTGCAAAGAACCGGCTTCCTTCAGGTAGGCTGCTCTCTTCAAGGATCGCCGTGCCGGAAGCAACAATCAGCTTCACCGGTGGCCATCGGTCGCGGATATAGTGCGATAGCTTGATGCCATCCATCGTCCCCGGCATCTGCACGTCGGTGAACACCAGGTCGATATCGGATCGCGTCTCCAGGATGCGGATTGCCTCATCCGCATCGAGTGCCTCCACCGCCTCGAAACTCGCAGCGACCACCAGGTCGACGGCACCCATCCGAATGATTTTGCTGTCTTCGACCACGAGGACAACTGCCTTGCCGTTATACATCTGTCACTCGAGTTATGTGGGCCGGCGCGCCTTGTCGGCTCGGATACGGTGTTTCGGTGGGGGGCAAGTTCCTACGCGGCGCTTGGAAGAATCGCTTGGAGATCGGAGGCTCCCCGGTAACTGATTGTCACGGCGGTGCCGGGGTCTGCGTCGCTCAATTGGATCTCGCCTTGCAGGTTCCTGGCGAGAGCCTCGACAATGCCGGTGCCAAGGCCGGCCTTGGGTGCATCATCGCCAGTTGGCATGCCGGTGCCGTTGTCGGTCACCGAAAGGGTCCAATCGCTGCCCGTCGAGCAATAGTCGATCATGATCTTACCCGTGGGCTGGTCTGCGAAGGCGTGCTTGAGGGCGTTGATCACCAATTCCGTCACGATAAGCCCCAAGCTGATCGAAATATCCGCTTCCACGGCGCTGTCATCGACCGTCACCGCTATCGAAAGCCGGTCTGGATCAGCGATCATCGAGGCGCCAAGGCTTTCGCAAAGTTGCGTGAAATAGGTGCGGAGTTCGACGTTGCCGCCCTTGGACGTCGAGAGTTGCTTCTGCACGGCCGCGATCGACATGACCCGGTGGTGAGCGTTCTGGAGGTGCCCGCGGGCTTCCTCAGACTGAACTCGACGCGCGCTCTGCATGAGAACGCTCGCAATGATCTGTAGGCTGTTTGCGACTCGGTGCTGGACTTCCTGCATCAGGATCGCTTTCTCGCGAACCAGATCATCTTTCAGCCGGGCTTCGGCGCGCGCAACAGTCACGTCGGTTACCGCCAACAAGAGCCGAATATGATCCTTGTCGCCATCATCGAGCGTCCGAGCGTTGACGACCAAGTTGCGTGTCTTCTGGTTTGGCCGCTTGAGGTCGATCTCGTAGGCCTCGATCTGAGCACTTCCCGAAGCGGTCGCCTTCAGCAGCGAGGCAAGTTTGGGCATTGCCCATTCGCCGTTTCCAAGTTCGCTGAGGCGTCTACCGGGAATTGTCGCGGGATCGATTTCAAAGGCCCGACAAAACGATGTGCTCGCTGCAATGACCTTCTGGTCCTCGGATAGGAAGAGCAGCGGCTCGTTCGACGACACCACCACGGCAAGTGTGCTCGCCGCTTCGAAATGCGCAATCGGTTCATTTGACACAAAATGGCCCTCAAGGGCCGAAAACTCGCGGGGCGAGCCATCACTCGGCAGGAACGCCTGTCAAACACAGATCCACGCTCTAACACAACCTATCACGTCCACTCTCGATAGGCAGCACTCTTAATTTGCAGGGCGGGGGCGTCTGACTCTGCAGAGTGCGGATCTTGTTACCTCTGACATTCCTGGTTGGGGATAATTTGTTTTTTGTTCGTCCGAACTATGAGTGCGGTGCTAGTCATCTGGAACTGAAGTTCGCTACATTGTAAGCTGTGCTTGTTCAATGGAGAGCTTAGCGATGGCGAACGCGAGAGGTCGACGGACAGCGGCCCTGGTTTTGGGCAAGCAAGAGCGTGACTAT
>NZ_JASCRR010000040.1 GCF_030010215.1 Tianweitania sp. UT-5YL-CI-8 | reverse complement strand
GTTTAAAAGTCCCATGTGGATCACTCCGTTGCCCCCGTCGCTCACCGCGTTGGGGGAAGGTTCACATGGCTCAATTCTCAATGGAAATTATGCGCCTAACCGGCTCAGTTCTGCGTGGAAACCAACATGAAAGACGCTCTTTGCGAGGTCGATACCAACTGTGGCAAGCTCTGACATGGATGGCTCCTCTAGCGGGACAATGACAGCCCGACTATGGCGCAATGCGACGCCGGGAGCAGGAGCCATCCACACCATCAATCGAGCAGTTCTTTGCCAAGCTGAAGCACTTCCTGCGAGACGCTGCCAAGCGTAACCGCGACGACCTCCGCGACGCCATCGGAAACATCATCGCCACCGTCCTGCCAGACGAATGCAAAAAAATACTTCGACAATTCAGGCTACGGCGAACCTAAACTCATCCCGCTCTACCGCAGACGTTCCTCCGTTGCAGCGTCGAACAGGTGCATCGCATCGGTGTCCGCCTGGACGAAGATCTTGTCACCGGGGCGCGCGGTGGTCCGCTCGCGGGACAGACAAGTCAACTCCTGCTCTCCAACGCGGATGACGAGCATGGTTTCCGAGCCGGTCGGTTCGACGACCACCACTTCCGCCGAAATGCCTCCGGTTTCCACAATCTTGATATGCTCAGGGCGAATGCCGTAAATGGCGCTCCTGCCGCTGTATTGTTCGGCCCAGAGTGGCAATGGCAGCGGGACTCCCATTGAGGACTCGAAGCTGCCAGGCGCAAGACGTCCTTTGATGAAGTTCATGGACGGGGAGCCGATGAACGAAGCAACGAACAGATTAGCAGGATAATCGTAGAGTTCCAGTGGAGTTCCGATCTGCTCGATCCGTCCGTCGTGCATCACCACGATCCGATCGGCCATAGTCATCGCTTCGATCTGATCGTGAGTTACATAGACGATGGTCGTCTTCAATCGCTGATGAAGTTCCTTGATCTCTGTGCGCATCTGGACACGCAACTTCGCGTCGAGATTGGAAAGGGGTTCATCGAACAGGAATACCTGCGGGTCGCGGACGATGGCGCGCCCCATCGCCACGCGTTGCCTCTGGCCGCCCGAAAGGTTGCGCGGATAGCGATCCAGCAGCTTTTCAAGGCCGAGAATCGCCGCTGCACGATCGACTCGCGCCTTGATCTCTGGCTTGCCGACCTTCTGCAACCGCAGAGAAAAGCCCATGTTCTCGGCGACGGTCATGTGCGGGTAGAGCGCGTAGTTCTGGAATACCATTGCGACATCGCGGTCCTTGGGCGCCACATCGTTAACCACGCGTGGTCCGATGCTGATCGTTCCGCCAGATATCTCTTCGAGACCCGCGATCATACGGAGCAATGTGGATTTGCCGCAGCCGGAGGGTCCAACCAGGACCATGAACTCCCCGTCGGTGATGTCAAAGCTTATCCCGTGGATGGTGTTGACGGCGCCATAAGATTTGCGGACGTCGGAAATGTGGACGGAAGCCATGAGTGTGTCCTACTATCAACGCTGTGTAGCGGAAGGTGCCGGAAAGCGGGTCGCCTCTGGGGGCCGCTTTCGTATTCGGATTTACTTTCCGCCGAGTTCTATTTTTCAACCAGGCCTGTGGCGAGGCGATGGATTCCAGCCGAATCGAGCGGCCAGGCGCTCGTATCGATTGGCAGCCGCATCGATCTCACTTAACCGCACCCATCGTCATGCCGCGCACCAATTGGCGCTGCATCAGTATCAGCACGATGATAATCGGCACCATGACGCCTACCGCGCTCGCTGCGGCACGCGACCATTCGGTGATGTCCTCACCACCGAAGGACGCGATCGCAACGGGCAGCGTCCGGGTCCGCTCACCCGTGAGGATGAGAGCCAGCAGGAACTCGTTATAGGCGAGGATAATGCTGAAGATCGACGTCACCGCGATGCCGGGCTTAACCAGCGGAAGGACAACATGGAAGAATGTCTGCCATGCGTTGCAGCCATCCAGCGCAGCGGCCTCGTCCAGTTCACGCGGTATTTCCTCGAAGAAGCCGTACATCAGCCAGATCGTGAAAGGCTGGTTGATCGCGACTAGCGACAGGATGAGGATCCAGTGCGTGTCGATCAGCCCGGTCCAGCGGCCGAAAACGAAGAACGGGATCGCGAGCAGCATGAACGGGAGCATGCGGAGCGAGAAGATACCCAGAAGGATCGGCTGAGCTAACTGCTTTGGCATCCGCGACAGCGAGAACGCCGCCAGCGATCCTATCGGCACGGAGATCAAAACCGTGCCGAGGCAGACGATGACGCTGTTCAGCAGATAGCGAGGGAACTGGCTCTCCCCCCAGATCTGCTGGTGGAACCGCAGCGTCGGCTCGAAGAATATCTTCGGAGGTATCGTGAACGCGTCAGCCGGAAGCTTGAACGACAACATTGCCGCCCAGATGATCGGGATAAGGGTGATGAGCGTGATCAGCGCTAGGACCAGGAACAGGGAAGCCTGCCTAATCGCAGTCTTGGTGAGGTAAAGCTTCCTCATGACGGAGATCTCCCGAGCAGGCGTGGTGTCGCAAAGGCGATCAGCACGACGATCATGAAGACGATCAACATAGTGACGATTCCCAGCGCTGATGACTTCGCCACGTCGAACAGTCGGAACGCCCATTGGTAGGTGAGCATGGTCACTGTCGTTGTCGCCGTACCGGGGCCGCCGCCGGTCAGCACGAATATGAGATCGAATTGACGGAACATGTCCATCAGCCTGACCGATGCCACGAAGACGAGCATCGGCGCAAGAGCTGGCAACATGACGAAACGCAATGTCTGCGTACCGGTGGCGCCGTCAATCCGTGCAGCCTCGAGCTGGGAAGAATCGATCTGCTGCAAGGCAGCGAACAGCGTGAGAATGATCAGTGGAGTAGACACCCATGCGTCCGCCAGGACGACAGTTACTTTGGCGATGGTGGGACTTCCCAGCCAGTCCAGGGTCGGAAGGCCGATGCTGGTCAGCGTTGCGTCAAGCAAACCCCAGTTCGATACAAACATCCACTTGAGGAATAGGGCGGACACCACCGGCGTCACCACAAAAGGCAGGAACAGCACTACGATGAGTGCCCCGGCTCCCTTCTTGAGCTTGTAGAGTCCCAAGGCGAGCAGCAGACCGGAAATGAGCTCCAGAGTCAGCGCGGAGAACGCTATGATCATCGTTGTCTGAAGCGCGGACCAGAACCGCTGCTCATTGAAAATGTAGAGATAGTTGCTGAAGCCGGCGAAACGTACCGCAACGTCTCCGAGCTTGTAGTGCTGAAAGCTCAGATAGAACGCATAGCCCACTGGCCAAAAGAGCACCAAGGCGATGACAAGCATGCTTGGCACGAGAAATAGAAGTCGAATGCGCATAGCGTGCACCATATTAAATTGTCGAGGCAACTAGACCCAAAAGTTCCGGCATGCGGGTGTCGATCCAGTCCCAGCGACCACTATCTTGCGAGGACAACCCTTGTCGGGCGCACACGCGTCCGGATTGTCGGCTGGTTTTGCGGCTCGCCGAAGCCCAGCCTGATTCCGCAGCAAATGGAATGCACGAGCAAACGCGACGTCAGGCGGAACAGAAAGTTTCGCCTTTTGTTGCATTTAAAGAACTACTGCTTGTAGTATCCCTTGCTTTCGAGGAGAGCCGTAGCCTCCTTGGCGGCCGCGTCCATTGCCTCCTTCACTTCCATCTCGCCTGTCACAGCCTGCAGCACACGCTGAGCCACAATATGAGAGACTTCGGCGAACTCAGCGATTGCAGGTGTGCGCTTGTTGACGGCCACAGAAGCGTCCGTGGCCTCATACCAAGGATAAAGCTTGCGAAGCTCCGGATCCTGCGCCACCGAGGTGCGCGGCGGGAAGACACGGTTGGCATTTTCCTTCATGGTCTGAGAAGAAAGCGTCTCGGCGATGAGCTTGAACGCCAGTTCGCGATCGAGCGCCGACGACTTAGGAATAGCCAAGCCATCATAGGCGATGCGCGCGCCGCCGCCAGGCACTGTCGCCCATGCCATCTTTCCAACGACTTGCGACTTCTCCTTGTCTTCCATGGAAAGAGCACGTGTCGGCCAAAGTGTTCCGCCTGACGTGATGCCCATCGAAAGGTTCGTTGCCTCCTCGGCAACCTCCTGAGACGTCCAGCCCCGAGGCGCATAGGCTGCCAGGTCCTTCATCGCCTGGATGGCCTTGACACCATTCTCGCTGTTGAACGCCGGGCGCCACTTGTCGTCGAACCAGCCGTCACCGATCGAGTTGAGGAACCAGTGCGTCCTCGTGACTGTCCAGTCGAGAGAGCCCATGCCGCCATTCAGGGGCGGAACGCCAGCATCCGCCAACTTCTCGGGAAACTGAAGATACTCCTCCATAGACTTAGGGAGGGCTAGGCCGGCTTTGTCGAATAGATCCTTGCGATAGTAGAACACCATTGAGTTGATGTGGAAGGGAATCGCATAGATGTGCCCGTCATAAGATACGCCATCGATGACGCTCTGGGGAAAGTCGTCGAGCTTATACTGCTCCTTATACTTCTCCCAAAGATCATCCAGCGGCTCGAGCCAGCCGTTCTGCGCATAGCGGCGGATACCGGGGTCGTTGAGCTGAATAATATCAATGCCGGGCGCCTGAGAAGAAAACGCAATCGACGACGTTTCCAGGAGACGATCAAACAGCATTTCTTCGACGGTGACGTTCACACCGAACGAGTTCTCTTTGAGCTTCTTCCCGTAGATCTCATATGCCGGCGTGCGCGCGATAATCAGCTTCGCGGTGTCCTGGGCGAATACGACGCCGCTGGACACGGTCATGATGGCAAGCACGGCAGTCGCCGCCAGAACCTTTTTGAATAGTATCATGTTCTTCCCCTTTATTTGTTGAACCGCTCCGTGCAATCAGTTCACCGTCGGCGACTGCCGAGCGATGCGTATGATGTTCTGAGCATCCTCTTCGAGCAGCAGCCGTTGTGCGACGAGCTTCTGGGCCGCAGCAGCAACGATCGAGACATAAGCCTCCTTCGACGAATATCGCTCTTCCAGCGAAGGTCTCGGATCGGCACGGGCAGTCCGCTCTTGGCGATTTTTGGCGAACGGGAAGAACGAGCCCTCCATGCCTGCCAATTCGTTCTCTGCCTGACCGGCTTCGCGGAGATTCCATCCAGTATGAGTTCCCAGAGGAGCCTCCAGCAAAGGATGCCGGATTCCGCCGATCGAATTGCCGTCGGGGTCGATCTGCGGAACAAGGATCGGATATTCTGGCCCACTCTCTTCGGGTGGTTGCCGCGAGTGGTCAGTCATTCTGTATGGGTTCGTCCTGCCCGTGTAGGTAACGCCCGGGATCGTTGGGAAACGGTAACACTCCCCTTTAGGGGACACCAAAGTCCCGTTCTCTACCGAAGGGAACATGCTGTCGGGCGGCGAAACGCCATCGACAACCCACTGCTGGAGGGCAACGAATAACGCCCGCACGAACGGAACATAATCCAACTCGTTAGATTCGTATTTGCAGGTTCCTGGCATCGGCGGATATTGGGGTGCATGCTGCGTGCCGGCCGCCAGGAAAAGCCGCACATTATCCATCACCGGTATCGCTTTAGTCCCGTCGAAAACCATCAGGGAGCTGCGCGCCTGCCAGAATTCCGAGTCGGTGTCGATATGGATAACGAGAGGCATCGTATCGGCTCCCTCGTATTTCTTCAAAATACCATCCTCGCGCCCGGAGATCGGGTCCCTGACGGTCGTGTAGCTGAACGGAAACCCGTCATCCGGGACAAGATGAGTCTCGTGCGAGCGGGTTCCCAGGTTGGGTTGGGCAAACGCTACATTGTTGTTGCCCTTTCGCGCGCCTCCGATGCCGACAAACGCGCCGTCGAACACCTTCCGATGAGCTTCATCCTCGTTGAATCCACAGTAGAGCAAATCGCGAAGAGTTCTTGCACCCTGCGAAAACCCGGCTGCGATGGTCCGCCTTATGAAGGGCACTCCATCAATGAACAGCGGATTTTGCCGCCCATCCGTGTCTGACGCCTCGAAACGCAAATACGAAACAAGGTCGCGCATCGTCGCGAAGCCCATGCCCATGATCACGGGATCTTTGGCAGGATACACAAACTCGAACACGGAGCCCGCATCGAAGCCCGCCGGCCGATGAATCTCGATCACGTGCTGGTCGACGTAGTGCCATCGCAAATCCGCGGGCGTTTCCCTCGGAGTCTGTTGCGTATGACGTATCGTGAGCGATGCCTTGGAGGCATCAAGGTCGGCCGCAGGGTAGCTGAGCACCCAATAAAACTTATTAGGTGCTCCCTGAAAAATCTTCTGACTCTCAGCGAAGGTTATGTCGCGCCGGTCGTCCGGATTGAGAAGAACTCTTCCCGTATTCGTGTAATCGGCCTCAAAGATAAACTCGTTGCGGGTAATGCCAACGAATGGCCGATCCCCCTCCGTCGCAATCGGAAGCCGCGCCAGCGGCCGCCCATTTCCCGATTTCATGCCGCCCTGCCAAGCACTCCACACCAGCGTATAACCGAGATTGAAGAGAAAGCCGTCGCCGGCATCGGCGGCTGTACAAGGATTGTTGTTGTCCGGCCCGCGGTTCATCAGCGGGCCAAGCGCCTTGGTGTCCCCTCGGTTCAGCACGTCGTAATAAATAAGGCCGTTGCCTTTACGCAGATCGATTGGCTTCAGGATCGAGACATCCATCGAATACTCGACATTTCCGCGCGCATTTCGCGGCCCCTTGGCGAGATTGACTATGCCTGAGTTGAGAGGATTGGCGGGATCGAGTTCACCCCTGGCGGTATAATAGAGCATTTCGTATTGCCCCACCCGCCCAAAGCTCTTCCCGTCAAAAATGGGAGTAACCGCACGGTCGAGGATCAAACTTGTCAACATAAGCAAACCCTCAATAATATAATACAATGCAGCTTCGACCCTGCGAATACAGCAACGAAACTCGGAGCGTTATGCAATGTCAGCTGGCACTCTGATTGCAGTCGCAGCCTAGGTCAGCATAAATCAGCGTGTCAACCAAAAATGGGCATAAATTCTGATATCCATGAAAAAATTGTAGCGGCATGGAGCTTACGTGGGGTATGCAATCTCTGAGGCAGACATGGCGGCGAACTGATGAAACAAGTCGTTTGCGAGGGAAGATGACAGAGATATTGCATATTGATGGGCTGGAGGTGGCCCACAGTGTTCCAGAAGGAAGCGAGGTACGGGATTTACCCCTCGTTCTGGTGCATGGCACAGCCACTGACTACCGAATCTGGCGCAATTGGCTGGATGCCCTACCCCAGCACGGCTGGGAAGCTTATGCGCTGTCACTTCGTGCGCATGGAGGATCCTACTCTGTGGACAACGAGACCTATTGTCGGAGCCTTCGGGTCGACGACTACGTCGACGATGTCGAGACCTTGGTTCGTCATATTGACCGGCCGTGCGTCATCGTCGGCCACAGCATGGGCGGCCTGATTGCGCAAAGGCTCGCCGTCAAATTCGGAAGCAAATTTGATCTCCGCGCTCTCATCCTTCTGACCCCGGTAGCACCAGGGGAACTTGGTCCCTATTATGCGGAGCCTTTGCCAACCGACGTACCGTTCTACTATAGTGCTACAAGCGTCGTCAGCGAGTCGCCCTCGGTACTCAACGACTTTTTGACTGGTAAAGGCGTTTCCATCGATCCAAACTTGATTAAATGTCCAGTTCTCGTAGCTAGCGCCGAGAATGACGAAGCCACGGTGCCGCGCGACGACAGTGTCGCGAAATACCTATCCGCAGATTACTATTTTTTTCCTGGCATCGACCATGAAGTCTTGACCAGCAAAGGTTGGGAAAGCGTCTTCAACGTGTCTCTCGAATGGCTGGCTGATCTTGAATCCAACAGAGCTTATTCTGATCCTGTATTTTAGACGTGGTGCGATGGGGCATCGCTCCATTGATTCATCTGCCCACTAGAAATTAGCTCTTTCGCGCATTCTTTATCACGACGGCAACCCTCGTACTATTCATCCAAGCGCTGCCTGGCATGAATACTTCAAGGGGTAACCTCATTCAATGGTGACAGCTGATCCGAACTGCGCAAGCATCAACTGACCAAATAGAAGGTGGACTTCAATCAATGACTCAGCGTCCGGAATCCAGCGCGGCATTTAACCGCTCTCTTTCTCACTGGTGGGACATCTCGGGACCCTATATCGCATCGGAGCCTCTCCGCGATGAAAGGCAGTTCGACGTCTGTATCGTAGGTGGGGGCATCATCGGCGTCTCCTCGGCCTATCACCTAAAGAAGCTCGATCCCGGCGCAAGCGTCGCGCTGCTGGAGGCGGACGCGATTGGTTTCGGGGCCAGCGGCCGCAATGCAGGCCAGATCATCACGAAGTTTGGCGGAACGACGGCCGAAAGCCTGGTTAAGGGCTTTGGCCATGAAAGAGCCGCCTTCGCGTGGGAGTATATCCATCGAGGCATGAGGACGATCGAGAGCTTCGCCGAGCAAGGTGGCCAGCCATTCGATTATGCGCCGAAGGGAACCCTGCACGCCTCGTACCGCTCTGATGGCGACGCCGAGATCGAGCGGATGCTCAAATATGTCGAGCAGATGGGCCAATCCTCTTACTTCACCTTCGTCGACCGCAAGACGATGGAGGGCGAGTTCCGTAGCAATTTAGTCGGATCTGCTGCTTACGACTCCCGCGGCGGTCAGTTCAACCCATTGAAACTGGTGCGTACGATCAAGGCGGCTGCGGAAAGCCTCGGCGCTGAAATCTTCGAGAACAGCCCGGTCGCCTTTATTGACCGGAGCGGAAGCGATATCGAGGTGCACACAGGGATGGGTGCCATTCGCTGCAAGAAGCTCGTCCTAGCCACCAATGCGTTCACTCACCTCCTTGAGGGCGTTCAGAAGGTCGGCCTGGCGCGGGAGCAGTCTCCATTGCTGGTGAAGGCCACGGTAAGCGAACGTCTTTCGCCGGAGCAGTGGGAGGCCGTAGGCTGGCCGCGACGTTGTGGCGTCAACATATTATCTCCCCTTTTCTTCTCATTCGCGCCCACCATCGACGGTCGCCTTGTACAGGTTTCGGGATATAACACCCACGCGCCATGGGACCGGAGCATGGCGCCGGAGATCTTCTGGGGATTGAAACGCCAAAGCTCCAGTCACACCGCATCGTTCTTCCCCGGGCTGAAAGGCCTGCGCGTGTCCCATACTTGGGGCGGGCCTATATCCATCACGCCGGATTACGTTCCTCATGTGGGGGCAACCTCCGATCCTCGCATCCTCTACGCATGCGGATGCTGGGGCAACGGCATGCCCGCCGGGATCCAGCACGGTGTCACCCTTGCCGAACTCGCTCTAGAGAAGAAGACTGACAACACGCAATCGTGGTTCGTTCAGCGGCGCAAGCGCAGATGGCCGAACCGCTCGCTCGCCGGCATCCTTAGCTTGGGGGTCATCTTCCGCCGGCGTCGTGCAAGTCGCCGCATCGGCAAGACCTTGAATCCTCCCATCAGCTTTGAGTAAGGGAAGCAGAGCGGCAGTTCTTGCTAAAGATGACTACTCGTATGGAACTGAAATAAGCTTCATTGTATGCTGACCTGGAAACGGGAGGAGCATAGCATGGCGAAAGCAGGCGGTCGACCGACAGCGGCCCTGGTTTTGGGCAAGCAAGAGCGTGACTATCTTGAACGACAGGTGCGTCGGCAGCGTGTGGCGCGCTCGATGTCGGAGCGTTGCCGGATCATTCTTCGTTGCGCCGACGGTATTCAGAGCAAGGTCGTCGCGGCTGAACTGGGAGTGCATGAGCATACGGTCGGCAAGTGGCGCCGACGCTTTCTCAAGGATCGCATCGAGGGCCTGCTGGACGAAGTTCGACCACACAGGCCCAGGACGATCGACGACGATCAGTTCGCAGCCGTGATCGAGCGGACACTGCGTTCAAAGCCGGATGATGCGACCCACTGGTCAATCCGCTCGATGGCAGGTGTGACGGGCTTCTCGCACACCACGATCCGACGCATCTGGTCGGCGTTCGGTTTGCAGCCGCACCGCTCGGAGACGTTCAAGCTGTCGAGCGATCCGCTGTTTGTCGACAAGGTCCGCGATATCGTCGGGCTCTATCTGTCGCCGCCCAACCGCGCCTTGGTGCTTAGCGTTGACGAGAAAGCCAAATCCAGGTGCTCGACCGCGAGCAGCCGGTCCTGCCGATGATGCCAGACATGCCCGAGAGGCGCACGCACAGCTACATCCGCCACGGCACGACTTCGTTGTTCGCGGCGCTCGACATTACCTCGGGCTTCGTCATCGGCAAATGCTATAAACGCCATCGGGCGGCCGAGTTTCTCGACTTCCTCAAGCAGATCGACGCGCAGGTGCCGCCCGGACTCGATATCCACATCATCATGGACATGTGTGGACGCCCCCAGTGGTGCAAGAAGAATCTTTCGAAAAGCGCGGAGCGTGGTCGGGTGCTGACATGTATCCGGCCTCTAATTGCGGCTGTCACATGCCGCGGGCCCGTATGGGAGTTCGCGGATCGGGTCCAATTCAACCTCGCGCGCTCAAGGCGCGTATCCATGATCTGGTTTCCCGAGCCTGTCTCTTTGACCGTAGCGCCATACTCTCCGTTCGTCCTTCTCACACCGTGGCAGTCCGCTCGAGGAGCGGACTATCCTGCTATGGCCGGCGTTCGAAAGGTTCCGCCTCTGGCCATCAATGCCCACACGATGCGCGCCGTCTTGTTGGCCAAGGCGACGATAACCAGCATGGGTGGCTTGCGCTCAAGCATCCGCGAGAGCCAAGGATCCGCCGTCGATCCCTTCCGCATGGCCCAGCGCACAGAGGCGCTGGCCCCGACAATCAGCAGCCGACGCAGGGTTCGCTCGCCCATGCGGGAAGTCCCGCCGAGCTTCTGCTTGCCGCCAGAAGAACGTTGCAGCGGCGTTAGTCCGAGCCATGCCGCAAAATCCCGGCCTCTCTTGAAGGTCTGAGCGGACGGGGCCAACGCGGTAAGAGCCGTCGCGGTGATCGGTCCTATGCCGGGAATGGTCATCAAACGCTTGGCTTCCGCATCCTCTCTGGCGCGCCGGGCGATCTCTCGGTCGAGTTCGGCCACTCTCGCATCCAGCGACCGCAACTGCTCAACGAGTAGAGACAGGATCGGGCGAGCGGCTTCGGGAATGGTGGGGTCCTTCTCCTCGATCGCCGTAACAAGTTTAGCGACGTGAAAGAGGCCTTGCGCAGCCACAAGTCCAAATTCCGCAAGATGGCCGCGTATCGCATTGATCGTCTGGGGTCGCTGGTGAACCACAAGATCGCGAACGCGGACACCATTGCCGCAGCCTGCTGCTCTTCGCTTTTTGCCGTTGCGAACCGCATGGTTGGCCGTTGCGCAGCTTCACAGATCGCTTCAGCGTCAGCCGCATCGTTCTTCCGCCGCTTCACGAAAGGCTTCACGTATCCCGGAGCGATCAGCCGGACTTCGTGCCCCAGCTTCTCAATCTCCCGCGCCAGTAGTGGCTGCCGGCGCACGCTTCCATGGCAATCGTGCAGGCCGGCTGGTCGGCAAGAAAGCGAAGTACCTGATCACGACGAAGCTTCTTCCTGAACAGCACAGCTCCCGACCCATCTGCGCCGTGAGCCTGGAACACGTTCTTAGCCAGATCCAATCCGATTGTGTTAACTTCCAACACGGACGCGTCCGTTCAAGTGATGATCAACGACACCACTCTGGCACATTGCGATGCCGTCGGGAGGGGCATCCACATGGGGTAATCGCGGGAGGGAGTTGCCCTTGAACCTATCGTGCTCTTGGAGGGTGGCTGTTCCCCGATAGGATGGAAAGACGGGCTCACGACTGGACGCCGGGCCCAAGCATCGAATGGAGAACAGCCATGGAAGAATATATCGGTCTCGACGTGTCCATGAAAGAGACAGCGGTGTCGATCCGCCGTGAAGGCAAGCGCGTCTGGCGCGGCAAGTGCGCCTCCGATCCAAGGATCATTGCCGAGCTTGTCCGCAAGCGGGCGCCGAGCGCCAAACGCGTGGTGTTTGAGACCGGGCCTCTATCCGTATGGTTCTATCATGCGCTGCAGGAAGAAGGTTGCCGGCGATCTGCATCGATGCCCGCCACGCCAAGGCAGCGCTCGACATGGCCGCCAACAAGACCGATGCGAACGATGCCGATGGCTTGGCGCATCTTGCAGAAGTAGGGTTCTTCCGTGAGGTGCGGGTGAAAGGATACGACAGTATGCTGACCCGCACGCTCGTGGCCGCGCGCACCCGATTGGTCAAGATCACCACTGAGCTTTCGAACCAGATTCGTGGAATCATGAAAACGTTCGGCCTAGTCGTTCCCGCAGGTAAGGGAACCACCTTCGAGAAGAACGTTCGACGCCTTCTTGTCGATCAGAACGAGCTTGCTCCTGTCGTGTTACCAATGCTGGAGGCCTGGCGCGGCATTCGCATCCGCGCCGCCGAGCTCGGGCGCCAACTGGTTGCGGATGCTCGTCAAAGCCAAGCCTGCCGCACCCTCATGTCGATCCCCGGCATCGGCGTGATCACCGCGACCTCTTTCGTCAGCGCCATTGAGGATCCAGACAACTTCAAGAAGTCCCGCTCCGTCGCCGCTTGGATCGGCCTGACAACCCGCCGATACCAATCGGGAGAAGTCGATTATGACGGCCATATTGTCAATCGGCATCGTAACGGGACCCCTTATCGGCCCCCAAAAGGGACCCCTGCCTCTGGTTGCATAGGGTCAGCGCGCGTAGGCCCGGAGCTCTCCATTTAGCGCAGGGGCCTGCGGGCGCGGGTT
>NZ_JASCRR010000004.1:184290-428128 GCF_030010215.1 Tianweitania sp. UT-5YL-CI-8 | reverse complement strand
TGCTTCTACGGCATCGAATAGTGCTTGGCCGTGCTCACGTTGCTGAGCTTCAAAGCTTGCGTCATAAGCATCATGTGCCGCTGACGCAGCCGCTTCCAGTGCCTTGTCATTCACCATTGGGGCGGTCCTTTTCGAGTGTGGCGCGGACCTGCCGGAGAAGCCGGAGCCGCTCGGTTGCCTCCTTCATGGTGATTGCTGATGACAGCAGGTAATCGTAGCTCCCAAGTAGGGAGGCAACCGTATATCTGATGCTCTCGGGAGCACCGTAACGCATAACCCACTCGGGGCCACCATCCGCAAAAGACTGCGGGTTGATGATAGTCATGAAAGCGCCTCCACCCATACAGACTGTCGCCGTCATCCTATCGTCGGGATGTGGCGGTTTGGACGGTCGAACCGTGAACTGACCGCGCGCGGATTTCGCCACAGCACAGAATCGCTCGACCTGCTGAGGCTTACCCATCGGCCTTATCTCCACGGGCGAGGGCGGATGAACGCTCCCATCCCTCAATTGCTTTGAGCGCTTGAAGAACGATTGGTTCGCCAGAGACCATGCGGCTGTCGTGAGCCATGATATGAAGGATTTCGGATAGAGCCCGCCCAGCCTTCACCACCTCAGCCAAGCGCGCCTCTAGGGCTTCCGCACGGGCAATGGCGGCACTTGTTGCATACTGTGCAACAACTAGATCGCCGGCATTTACCCGCAGCCGCTCGCACTCGGCTTCTAGCGCCGCATAGTCGGAGCGAACCTTATCGTAGGCGGCGAGCATGTCGCTGTTAACACGAGGCGGCACCCCATAACCACGACGCTCGGCCTCTTTTATGTGGTAGGCGAACGTCTCGCGCGTGCTGTCCGTCACTGTCCCGTCTCCTTCTCGGCCATGATGGCGGCGGCGATTTGCTTGCCGGCGTAGATCGCGGCTTCACCGGTCAAGTACGGCTTGCCGGCTTTGTTCTTCACAACCCTGTCTATCGTAAACCTATTGCGCGCCGTCTCGGCGCACCGCTCCCGCTCTTCCGCCCTTGCCTTCTCGGCTGTGGACTGGAGGGCGGCGTATATCGCCTTGACGGCTTGCTTGTGCGTTCGTAACCAGCCAATCTCTGCCAGTTCTTCCGCGAGGCGCATGTGTTCGTCGCTGGGTGCGGTCATGGCTTCTGTCTCCGACCGAACGCGAAGACAGACGGATCGCCTAGATTGATTGCCTCAGCAAGGAGCTTGGAACGCTGCTGGGCGTATCCATCCGAGCCGCAATCCACGATAAAACCATCAGCAAGAACGACACAGAAGACTGTAGCGCCGCCCGCTTCTCCGTTGATTTGACGGTGGCACGGCAGAGCTTCGTCGCTACGGAGTTTGTCAAAATCGGTCATCGGATCACCTCGTGCGTGTATGGGTTGCGGCGCTTGGTCATGTCGAACTTGGGGCTGGCCTTGGGAGGCTTTGGGGGTGAGGCGATGGTGCCTTTCGGGCGTTTGACGCCGGTGAACTTCGCTTCCCGGCGTTTGGCCTGATTGATCGCCGGACGGTCCTGCGTGTGTGTCTTGACCGCATGACAGTGCTTGTGAGCGGGACGTAGGTTTTCGTCGCTATCGTCGCGGGTGAGTTCCCAAGCGATGACGTGTTCGATTTCCCAAGCCTCACGAACGCCGTCGATCTTGCCATTGCAGAGATGACAGCAGCCGTTGTTGCTGGCGAAGATGCGAGCGCGGTCTTTGTCGGTGAAGGATTTTCGGGCCATTAGAAGCGCGACCTCCATTCCTGATACAGTCCGAAGACAAACGGCGTGAGTTCCCGGTCAAGGTGAATGGCAAGGGCTGCCTCTCCGCAATGCGCCCAAAGCTCGGAGGTCGTCTTGTCGAACTGCTCCTGATGCGGGTTGACCGGTGAGGAGCGGAGGTGAGACGGGATGAGCAACATCTTGGGCTTGTTCATGCTGCGGCCCTCCGATCCGGAGCGACGTAACCGAACTCACGAGCTAGCAGTTCTTCTGCGGCCTTGAAGAAGGCAATCATCTCCGGCTCGTCGCATTCGCTCGTGTTGATCGCGCGGGGGACGCCGACCATGTGACCGCTTGCAAGCCTGATGGCGCTGACGAAGCCGACGGCCGGACGGACGTAGGCGTCAAGCGCGTCCTTTGACGGAGCGCATCCGGTGGCATCCACGCAATCCTGCAGCGTTGCCCAATAGGCGCGCAACCGGTCGAGGTTGCGCCACTGCTTGATTTCGAGGCGAACCTTCTGCCCTTGGGCGATACCGTCCAAGGCCTGCAGGTCGTATTCCATCTCAGGCAGCATCGCGTTTCCGCGACGGATGAACGCATAGACCGGCTTGTCGGTTTTCTTGGTCATGGCGTCACCTATCGCCGGGGAAGATATCGCCCGCCTCAAGCTTTTCTTCGAAGGTGTCGAACTCGTTGCTTAGAGCCTCGAGCCAAGCGCGCGGCCACCGGTCCGTCCTAGCGCGCTCTCGATAGTCGGCTCGGAGCTTGGAAAGCGCCGTGGTGGTTTTGCAATCCAAGAAATCTTGCTGCAGGTCTTCTATCAGGCGCTGCCACGCGTCCTTGCCGTCTTCACCAGCCTTTTTCAGTGACGCGGATGACTTCGCAGGAGGTGGCGTCGCATCAACCGGTTTGCCGGTAGAGTGCCCGTCATCGTCCTCTTTTCTCGACGTAAGGTTAAGAAGGGCGCCGGCTGTATATCGCTTGCCGTAGGAGATCGAAGACCCGATAGCTTGGATCGCGTTCTTGTTTCCGCTGGTGTCTGCCGGGAAGCTTTTGACGGTCGTGTCAGAATGGCCGTCGCGGTGACTGAGAACGGCGGTGATTTCCACGGCGCTCTGCCCGTCCCTGACGTGGAACGACAAGCCAAAACCAAACTTCGCGAGAACTGGCTTGATGAACTCGTTCACATCTTCCCATAGCGCATAGGAGACACTGTTGTGGCCCTTGCCGTTCTCGGGGATGATCGGTAGCTCAGGCTGCATCTCGGCGAACGCCGTAGCGAACGCCGCCTTAGCGCGGCCGCTTGCCATGCGCTCATGCATCGCCATAAGGCGTTCCATCTTGTCGAGGTCGACGTTCGGGTCGCGAGCCGCTCGTTCGATGATGGAGAAGATAGCCGCGCTTTCGGAGACGGCCTCGACAGGCGCATTGCCTGAATGCTGCTGGACTGCGGTAGCCATTCCGGCCTCCTGTGTGTTGATTTCGGTGCGTGTCTCAGCGCTGTGCATCGCTGCCTCCGTCGCGGGCGCGCAGCATGTGGTCCGCTATCTCGTAGGCTTCGTCGGATATCGCCTTGTGCCAATTGTCGAGCGGATTGCGCGGTCTGTATCGCGTCGAGTGGGCGAGCATCCCGCCAAGTGCCTCGATTGCAATTCGATCACGGAGGGACATGCCTTGGGCTTGGTAGGCGTCGGCGCTGCTGTATAGGATCGGGTGGGTCGGGAAAGCCTGACCACCGTCATTGATCTTGCTCATGCTGGCACCTCCATAGAGCCGACGAGACAGACGGCGGCGATGATCGATAGGGTGGTGAATAGGAGAGGACGGGTAGAGAGGAGGGAGGAGAGGTAGATCATGCCCGCACCTGGTCGATGTTGCCGAAGATCGGGGTGAATGTGATAGCAACAACCCACGGATTGGCGTCCCAGCCATAGCCTCGCTTGGCGTTGAGGCTGTCCCAGAGATCGGCGTACCAGTCTCGCGCGTTTGCCCACTCGTCTCCGCCGAGGTGCATCGACATGGCGTTAGCGAAAACTCGACCTGATGCCTTCCCCTTGAAACAACCTTCCACAATCGCGTCAGCCTCACTGATCTCCTGCAACCGCTGCACGCGGACATCGGTGACCGTAAGCGTGATGCGGCTCGCCCAGCGGGGCATGTGCATGCCTTGGCGGAATTTGCCGGTAGCAGCCTCAAGTTCCCCGCCGATATCAGCTTCGTAGAAGACGTCAGTGAACTCAGGCAAGTCGGACGGCGCGAAGTGATCGAGGCGATCATGGGTTCGCCAAGCCTCGCGGACATAGAGGCAGTCGCCGGGCGCGTAGCCGATGTGTGCCAGCCACCCGGTGCGGGTTGCGGGTGCTTGCCACTGGAATGCGTCGGCTTCCCAAAACCAGCCGTCGCCGTCCATTCGGCGGAAGCGGTCTGCATTCTGGAGAGCGCGAACGAGATCGTCGCCGCGAAGCGTCCAAGCAGGGCGCTCCGGGGTGGCGAATACCCGCGCCGACGAAATCACCCGCCGTGTCTGGGTCTTGCCCGTTCCGGGATGCTCGATCTCGCGAATTAGCGCGCGGACCATCGGGGCGGAGAATAGGATCGGAAGTTCGCGTCTCATCTCACGCCTCCCCAGCCTTGGAGAGGGCGGCGCCGTCGATTGCTGAGAACAGATCGAACGAGAGCTGACGAGCATGCCGCGCTATCTGGATAACATCGCCGACGAGAAGTTTTTCACAGGGCGGATAGTCGATCAGGTGTTCGAGCATCATCTTCTCGACCTGCGTTCCTGCGGCTTGGAGCAAAGCGAGGCGTTGGGGCGTGTGCGTTGACATGGTTGGCTCCTACGCTGCGACGGATTGCTGAGAGAGGGCGGTGTTGATCCAGTCCCGAAGGTCGAGAAGTTCGGACGGGGTGAAATCGCGATGGGCTTCGAAGCCGTAGCCGGATAGCTCCAGCCGGAATCGAATGGGTTGGCGCAAGCTGTTCTGTGCCTGCACGAGCACGAGACCTGCACCACGTTGGCAGTCTGGGAGTTGAAAACGGTCGGTCATTTCAGCTCGTTTGATTTCTCGATACAGGCGGCTAGCGACGAGGATGTCGTCCTCGTGCTTCTCGTATTCAGATCGGTGCGTGAGGATGCGGCGGAGGTCGTCGTCGGTGGCGGTCATGGCGTAGCGTCCCGGGTGGGGACGACACCTTTTGGTGCCGCCCCCGTCTCAGAAATCGCGGGCCAACTGCAACGTGGCTCCGCATCAGCCGGGACGCCTGCTGCCTCACATTGGGCGCGGTACATGGCGTCGGATGGGTCGGATGCCGGGCGAAGAATGGCCTTTACCCGGATGCGGGGCTTCATGATCACGCCAAGGGCATCGCTGTGATGCAGGCCGACGCTAAAGCAGGCGTAGCTGCCGTCGAGATAGGTGATTTCCATGGCTATGCTGCCTCTCTTGAACGAGACCAGACGCGGGAGCCGAAGCGGCGGAAGTAGCGGCTGACGATGATGCGCTCGGAGGCCATGTTCAGCTTGGCCGGATCAAACCGCCAATGGCCTTCGCGACGAAGCTTCTGTTGAGCCGCCTGCACTCCGGAGAAGAACTGGATCGCCTCATCGGTCGAAAGCAGCGGCAAGCCGCGAAACAGGTTGGTGTAGCCCCAGAACAGCGTCGGCTCGGCCTTGAACTGCTCGACCAGCCTCTTGCGTTCGTGATGGGCGAGACGGGCCTCTCGGATGCCGGATTGCTTGATGGCAGCGAAAGCCGCGAGCATCGCAGGGCTGTTACCGGGGTATCCGCATTCCTTTGCAAACTGCTGTACGGCGTTCATGACCGGCCCTCCGCCTTGGCGATGGCCGAAATGGCAAAGCTTACATCCGGGCGGACAAACTGCGGTGCGCTATCGGGCCACGACCACGCATTGGCAACTACTGCTTCTGCAAGCAGCCGGTCGCTGGATCGAACAATCAGGGAGTAGGTGACGGTCTTAAGCGCTGAAAGTAGGTCTGGCGCAGCGGCTATGAGGTGGGCATCCGCTTCCGCAATCGTCGCGGCGCGATTGCCATAGAGGTAGGCCACGACCTTCCTGATCTTGGGTCGCAGCGTTTCGACGCGCCAACCCTTGTCGTTCTTCACCGCTACCCAAGGCGCTTTCGTATGCTTCTGCTTCATCACTCACTCCTCGGTTTGGCGTGTGCAGGGTTGCGGGCTAGGCGGCGACGGGTTCTGGAATAGCCGTGAGGATGGCATCCCGAATTTTCTGGAATGCGGCGGACCGTGCGGCGGACTCTGCGGCGGACCATGCGGCGGACCGTGCGGCGGACCATGCGGCGGACCATGCGGCGGACCATGCGGCGGACTCTGCGGCGGACCATGCGGCGGACCGTGCGGCGGACCATGCGGCGGACCATGCGGCGGACTCTGCGGCGGACCATGCGGCGGACCATGCGGCGGACTCTGCGGCGGACCATGCGGCGGACTCTGCGGCGGACTCTGCGGCGGACCATGCGGCGCCTTCGATGCTTTCGCCGCGCGCTGCCCTCTCATGCAGGTCAATTACGGACTGCACTACCGCCTGTGCGGGACCAGATGTGCGGTACGAAACGCGAAGGATGGCGGCGTGAACACGGTGCAGCGTTGACTGCCAGTCGTGATTGTCAGGCAGGACGGAAAGCACCTCGGCAAGATGCACGTGCCACCTGGCGCTTTCTCCGTTCGGCAAACCCTCGAATACCGTATCTTGCAGCAGAGCCAACCACTCAGGGTAGCCGTAGTGACGGGCGACGATGGCATGCTTGTCGCCGTAGTCATGAGCCAAATTGTCGAAATCGGGCTTGATGTGACGAAGGTGGCAACCGACAGAGCAGCCCTTGAAGTTGTTATCGTCGTCAAGTGTGCCGTAAGTCTGCTTGAGCAGCATATCCGCCGCATAGTGTGCGCGGGCCTGCTCCAACAATTCCGTCTTCTGCGCTGCTGTTGCCACGTTTCTCTCCTCGTTCCGTTGCGCCCATCGGGCTTGTTGAGTGGGCAGTTTCTCGACTTGCCCAGGTCAATCGGTGGGAAGGGCTTGCGCGCCCCGCGCTGCGGTTCACATGGCTGCCCCCGGTTCGGGTTGCGCCCAGATCGTCTTGGGCTGGTGTATGGAGAATATGCACCACATGCATAATCACGTCAACAGAGAAAATGCATGTCATGCATAATTTTCTTGCTACAGGATTGAGGATGTGCGAATCAATAGGCGCAAACAAAAACCCCGGCGGGTTAGGCCGAGGTTTCTGATACGGGTGCCGGATGGTTGAAGACGGTGGCGGACCCGGGGTCTCTATAAGCGGAGACTTATGTCTACCACTGGGTGCGAACATAGACAAGCCCCACTCCGAAAGACCGAA
Organism: Tianweitania sp. UT-5YL-CI-8; assembly: GCF_030010215.1. Lineage (GTDB taxonomy): Bacteria > Pseudomonadota > Alphaproteobacteria > Rhizobiales > Rhizobiaceae > Oryzicola. Next base: position 421,030 of record NZ_JASCRR010000004.1, on the reverse strand, counting down.
GGGGCGTTCGCCGGGATTATTCAGGGTCTCGTGAAGTAGCGGTCGAGTGTTGGCACTGGTTCATGACCAACACGTCCTAAGCGGCGGGCGGCTCCGGCAGTCAAGATCGTAATGGACAGGGGGCTAACCTCGGATGCCGTAAGGCACGGGGCTTAGTCCTCCTATGTCCGTCACAACAAGCTTCCAACAGTCAGGATCAGATAAACAGTGGAGTTCTATAGCTCTAGAGCCTGATCGATTTCAAAAGGCTCTCAGAGAGAAATCGGCCCGACCGCCCAAAGAAAAACCCCGCCGGAGCGGGGCTTGCCTAGATGCTAGGTCTTGACGCCTACATAGCGAGCCGCACCTTCTCATCGTCGGAAGTGGCGAACACTCGAACCTCAGCCAACATCTGGCGCACAGTATCAGGGTGCCGCTCGATCAGCATTAGGTACGCGCGGTTGCTATCGAGGGGGCGGGTTCTGTTCTGTTCCCAATCGCGAATTTGGTTGATGCTGAAGGCGAACTCAGTGGCAAACGCATCTTGGGACATGCCCAGCGAACGCCTGATCGCTCGAACATCCACGTCTGGCGGCACATGAATGTGCGCAGGCACTGCCTCGCCGCGCGCAATCTCCCTCATTTCCCGAGCAGCTTCCAGAAGCCTTTTACCAGATTTGCTCATGATGCCTTCTCCGATCTTTTCAATTCTCGAACACGTTCGCTCATTCCGTTTCTGTACTCCTGAGCGAACGTTTCCAACTCCTTCTTCAGTTCAACTCTTTCCTTTGCGGAAAGGTTGATTTGGTCACCTTTTGCGAAAACATCCATTAGAAAGACCGGGATGTCTTCAGCCGTATAATAGGTGACAACACGATAGCTTCCGCTCTTACCCTTGCCAGGTTTCGCGAACCGAAATTTACGCGCGCCTCCGGTTCCTTTTATAAGATCGCCGGCATCTGGCTTCTCAGAAAGGAAGTTTTTAAGGCGCACAATTTCATCATCCGTCATACCCGTCTCGGCGGCGGATCGGCGAAAGTTATGAGTTTCAGCCACACAGTGTTGCATGCATAACGACTACGTGTATTACGTAGTTCCGTCAACAAACATTTAAAGAGGGTGAGAAAATATGGTCGACGCTGTGGTCGTCAATCGACGCCGGCAACCGGACGCCAGACATTGGCGCCGATCCATTCAGAAACGATCCGCGATAGAAGCTCACCGCGACTGATGCCAAGCTCATTCGCGCTTTCGTCCAACACCTGCAACTGATCGTCGGTGAACGGTAACGGCGCTTCTGGCTTGTTCCGCAGGCGTATAGCAGCCCGTCGCAGCATTACGGCTAGATCGGCTCGGTCGAGATCGCCGATCCTGTCAGCGGCTTCCTCAAGCTCGGTGGCGAAGCGGGAGGCGGTCACGGCTTGTAGGACTTCCCTTTGAGGCTCTTGGGCTTCTCCGGCTCCGCTGCCTCGTGGAGGCGGGCAAGCGTCTCGATCCATGCCGCTGCTTTCGATGGGATAGGCTCGAAGCCTAGTATCCATGCCTCGACAAGATCGGGATCGCAGCCGAACGCTTCCGCCAGAGTGTCGTCTGACCAGCGTAGGGCGCGAAGGCATTCTTGGAGGCGGGTAGGGGTCATGCCCGATCTAAGCCGCCCTGCGACAGAATCGCAAGAGGCTCCTGAAGGTACTTGTCAGGAGCCCCAGCGGCCCGACTCGACTCATTGTCAGGAGGAATGCTTTCCTATAATGAGAACAAAATAAGAACAAACAGGAGGCGAGTATGAGTGCCATGTACGTAGTTCAGTCCTTTCAGGCCAAGAAGGGCAAGCTCCAGCCCGACAGCCCACAGCAAGCCCAGAACACCAATCACGCGCGGCGAATGGCCGAACGTCTATCCGCTCACAAGGCGCTGGTCGTCGCCTTCATGCGCGAGGGGAACGAGAAAACCGGCGATTTCGAAGACGCCAGGCTGATCGCGGCCTATGGCGACGTGCCAGAAGAAATCATGGATATGCCGCGTGTCTGACCGGGGAGGGGCGGGTTATGGCTATCGAATACAAACCGCGCTTTGCCACGCGGAACGAGGAGATCGTCGCCGGACTACGTGACGCGGCTGGCGCCGGGCCACCGGTTGATCCTCATATGGCCGTCAAGCGAAAGACAGCAGAGATTGCTATCGCGATGGCTCTTTTGCACGGTGGGGAATGGCGGGTTCGGATCGATCATCAAGAGGGTCTTGTGATGGTTGCTCGGTGGAACCAGCCAGAAATATCTTAACGGAAGAGACAGCCAACCCGAGATTGGACCGGTCGACTCCATAAGCCAGTAGCGCCGAGCGGAGTTGTGCTTCGGCGTCTGACGCCATGTCCGGGCGTCGGTCGAGTAGGCCGCTAGGCGTCGTCTTGTATGCCCTAGCAGCATCCTCCAAAAAATCCTGATCGTATGGGGTTCTGCCTGCTTCGATCCGGCTAAGCTTGGACTGCGTGACGCCAATCTTCTCGGCAGCTTCGTCTTGCGTCCAGCCAAAGTGCTCTCGCCATTCTTGAAAGAATGCAGGGCGACGGACGCGTGTCGGTTTCTTCACTGGTGCCATGCAGCAATTCTATTTCGCGTGCGCCCTGAAGAAAAATCATCGGATGCATAATATGCTCTTGATGAATATGCATGAGATGCATATACTGCTTTCATGAAACTGACCAAGTACCTCTCCGACAATGCACTGACCGACGAGGCGTTTGGGCGCCTGGTGGGGAAGTCGCAGTCCCAGATCAACCGGATCAAGCGCGGCGTATCCAAGCCGTCTCTCGATCTGGCGAACCTCATTACCAAAGTGACGGGGGGTAAGGTTTCCCCGGCCAGTTTCTTCACACAAGATGGCACGTTGATCGACATCCCCACTGGAACAAGCACACCCGCTCGTCCTGATCGGAGGGCGCAGGCATGAGCGAGTTGAACTTCAACATGGACGAGGCCCCCAAGGGCCGCTTGGAAACCTTGGACAGTGGACGCAAGGACAGGGCCGGTCATCCGATCTTGGTTGAGCGCTACGAGCATCAGCGCGTCATCGTGGCCGACGAAACAGGCCGGCGATACCTGAGCAAATGGCTTCTCGATGAGAAGGCCAATGACGGCTCGGGCCGTTGGGAAATGTTCTCCAAGGATCATCCTCCGGTTGGTTGGTATCCGTGGCCCGAGAGCCCTTTCGCAGGGGGGGAGGGCATCGTGAGCGAACTGACAAACGCAAGACTTGCAGAGCTTTTGGCATACCTAGCTGGGAACACCGCTAGATGGTCCGGGGATTTTTTGACCCTCCCAGAAGAACACGCAGAGCCTGTTCGGAAGGAGGCTGTAGCGCGATTCCTCCGCGATACCCGCGACCGTCTCGACCGCATTGAGAAGCTGGCCGACCTCCCTCCGGTCTCGGAGCCCCGCCCATGACCGTCTCTATCAAGCCGCTTGAGTGGAACCCCTTCCGGGCAGAAACGCCTTTCGGATATTATCGCGTCGATGTCCAATCAGCCGATGAGCTGAAGGGCAAGCCGCCGTTTCTCCTATCCGGATCGCATGTTTATATGTCTCGGCATCAAACGCTTGAGGCGGCACGGTCCTCCGCCCAGACCGACTACGAGACCCGCATCCGCGCCGCCCTCGCTCATAACGAGCAGGCAGAGCCGGTGCGCCACCCGCTGTCTGATGCCCAGATCGAGGAATACTGGCCGGGAGCCGATCCTGCTGAGATACGTGAGCAGTTCGACGCCCTCATGCGTCAACTAGGTCTCGTCTGGCATCGCTCATTCCCTCAGCACCATAAACTGTTTGCCGGCATCACAGCCGAGCGTGCAAAGGACCTCCCTGCCCGCGTTGCAGACCTGAAGACAGCCCTCGCCGGCCTACCGAAACATTGGGACCAATGGCAGTGGAAGGCTGATGAAAAGCCTGTATTCGGTGAGCGTTATGTCCGGTCCGTTTATGGTGACAACGGACACGGTATGGGGCGGCAAGTCATTGCCGCCGTTCCCGCCGATAAACACTACTTTGGCACGGTTGCCGACTTCATCGCGGCAGCCAACCCCGATACGCTTCGTCTCCTTATCGCTCGCCTTGATGAGCTAGAGGCCGCCCCGGTTCCCGAGCAGGCAGAGCCGGTGGGGTATGCCACAGAAGCCGGTTTCAAGTTTTTTCAAGCAAATGAGACGGCCTCCACAACAATTTACCGCCAAAAGTGCAGCACGGCATCCGTCGCTGTCTACTCGACGCATCCACCCACTCCGGCTCCCGAGCAGGCATCCGTGCCTGATGGTTTCACGCTTGTGCCTGTCGAGCCGACACTTGCCATGCGGATCACCTACGACGAGAAGTGCAACGAACTTGGCCTAGACAGGTTCGCAAATCTCAACTTGATCTGGCCTGCGCTGCTCGCCGCCTCCCCACGGAGCGCGTCATGAGCCAGTACCTCACCCGCTTTACCGGCGTAGCATCTGTCTGCCTCCTGGCACTCTCCGCCCTTAATCATGTGTCTCATCCTTCGCTTCTGAACATCGTGTTCGTGGTTTTCGCCATGGCCGGCGTCTCGGTCGCGCTCTATCGCGAGGTGGCGTGATGAGCGAGATCACAGCAGCAATCGCCGGTTTCGATGCCGTCATGGACTCTATTGGTTCGTGCGGCGACGGTGGATGCCTCATCAAGAAACCAGAAGGCCAACACACCAACGGCGGTTGCCGTTGCTTCACGGATCGGATGAAGGCCCAGCGCGTCATGCTCGCTGTTCGCGTCCTCCGCAATAAATTGAACACCGTCGCGCCTGTCCTCCCTCGCGCTGACGGTCAGACCGAGAGCCTGCTTACCCCCTCCCAAGCGCTCTCGGTCGCCCATCACAACGACGACAATCATGTCAGCGCTCCAATGCAGGAGCCGCTACGGCCATGATTATCGTTTGCGCCCAACCATCGAACCTGAGAGGCAGCCGAGCCCGATACGAGGACAACGGGTCTCGGCTGCCCATGGACCGGTGCGGCGCGGTCCAATCCAAATTTAATCGGGGCCTTATGGCGCCCCGAGGCCAATCTACGAGCTTTGCGTGCGTCAATGATTCCCGTCAGTCGCGCTACGTCATCGCTCCAGTCCACTTCGGTTTCTCCCTTTCTGCAAACGCTATCCATGAGCAATTAGATAGCGAAGGGGTGAACCGTGGTCGTGGAAATCAGTGCCAAGGAAAAGGAAAACTCAGCCATGTCGGACAGTGACCTGGCCGCATCATTAATGGACGAGGTCATTGGTCAGCGCGGGGTTCGCGAGCCGGTGAAGGCGATGCTGGAGCGCGCGTACCAGGCGCTCAGCAGAAGAAACAGTGCGTGGACCAGACGGCGAGTGCGGGCCGTTTTCAACAAAGAAGCCAACAGGATCGACTATCGCGAAATCACAGAGATGCGCGCGGTGGTCGAAGCGAGGAAAAGCCATGCCGCATACCGAGAGGAAACCGCCCGTCTTGCTTCGATGGCTGTCGTTCGAGCGACGGCACACCATAGCGATTTGGATGCGCGATAAGGCCGCAAATTTAGCCGAGTGGATTTGCCCTGAACTGAAAGGGGAGGACGATTGATGGAGGACTTCACCGACAGTGAAGATCGAATTCGCTACCGGAAAACGTCGCGCGGCTTCACGCCTCACGTAGAGCCCACCGCATCTCCCCGTCCTTACCTATGGGCAATCATAGCCATAGGAGCCATTGCGCTTGCCGTGGCTGCTGTCTGCTGGGGGTGGTGATGGCTGACGTATCGCGGCCAGTTCTCCGGTGGCATGGCGGCAAGTGGTTGCTGGCCCCTTGGATTATTAGCCACTTCCCGAAGCACAAGGTCTACGTCGAGCCGTTCGGCGGCGCTGGATCTGTGCTTATGCGCAAGGAACGCGCCTATGCCGAAATCTGGAACGACCTAGACGGGGAAGTCGTCAACATCTTCCGGGTGCTTCGATCCGATCAGGCACAGAGGCTGGTCGAGGCCTTACGCCTCACCCCGTTCTCCCGAACCGAGTTCGACCAAGCCTATCAGCATTCGGACGATCCGATAGAACGGGCGCGGCGATTGGTCATCCGCTCGTTCATGGGATTTGGTTCAAACGGTCATAACCGAGTGACGGGCTTCCGAGCGAACAGCAACAGAAGCGGCACCACACCGGCCCATGATTGGGTGAATTATCCCGACGCTCTGGCACTCGCAATTCAGCGGCTTGCCGGCGTCACCGTGGAGAACAAGGACGCCAAGGCGGTTATAGCGCAACATGACGGGCCGGGCACGCTGCACTATGTCGACCCGCCCTATGTTTTCGCGACCAGGGCAGACTTTTCGAAGGATTACGCCCACGAACTGACGGATGACCAACACGCCGAACTCCTGGTCTTTCTGCGCGGACTGGAAGGCATGGTTGTCCTATCGGGCTACCCGTCGCCTATGTATGACGCCGCACTGCATGATTGGCCCAGGATCGAGCGCGAAGCCTTGGCGGACGGGGCAGCGAAGCGGATAGAGGTTCTCTGGATTAACCCCAGATGCGCGGCCGCTTTGGAAGCAGAAGCTATGCCCCTCTTCGGAGGTGAAGCCGCATGACCACCCGCATCAGCGCCAAGGAGGCGAAAGCCCTCCTGCAGAAGCCCAAGCAGTCGAAATACCGTGCCAAGCCCACAGAGGTTGATGGCATCCGGTTCGCTTCGAAGGCAGAGGCACGGCGCTATGCGGACCTGAAACGCCTAGAACGGGCAGGGGAGATCGAAGCCCTTCGTCTCCAGCCCAGATACCCGCTCATCGTGAACAACTTCCACGTCTGCACGTACATCGCGGACTTCGCCTACCTCGACAAGAACACCGACCGCGAAGTGGTTGAGGACACCAAAGGCGTCCGCACCCGAGACTTCATCATCAAAGCCAAGCTTTTCCACGCACTCTATGGACGAGAGGTCACCCTGTCATGAACGACCATAACCCCGAGACCAGCCAGACCGTATCCGCCGGCCAGTTGCGCGCCTACATCGAGCGGATCGAAAACCGCGAGGAAGCCAAGAAGGAGGTTTCCGACGAGATCAAGGATATCTATGCGGAACTCAAGGGCGCGGGCTATGAGCCCAAAGCTATTCGGACCATCGTTGCCCTCCGCAAAAAGGACGCCAACGAGCGCGCGGAAGAGGAGACCATCCTAGAGCTTTATAAATCAGCGATTGGAATGGCGTGATGTCACTTTCTCACACGTTCTCAATCATAGACGCTTTTGCTGGCGTCCTGACCGAGGAGACGGCCAAGGAGGTTGTCGCCTATCGGAGCAGGATGGGCAGGCGCTACGCCCTCACCGAACGTTCGGCAAAGATGCTTGCTCGGCAACTGGCTCGGTGTCCAGACCCTGACGCGGCTGCCGAAGAGATGATCGTCCGAGGATGGCAGTCCATCAAGCCGGAATGGCTGAAGCCCGAGAAGCAATCCACCGGGAATCCAATGATGGATGCTATGGCAGGTTTCGAATGGCCGGCACGTCATTAGCCCCGCTCATAGCACAGAGACCAGACGAGGCGCGCGACCCGCTCATGAAGCTGTTCGCCGGCTACGACCCGCCATACGTGCCTGGACCGGACGAAAGCCAACGCCAATTGCAGCGACAGGCGAGAGTCGCCGTTTATGCGTTGGCCGTAGAGGGCATCCCCGGCTGGATCGTAGACCGATCGGTCACTGACTTCATTCAAGGCAGGGTGGAGCGCAAGCGCCGGGACATCCTTCCGACAGCCGAACAGATTGCAGCCCATTGCCGCGACATCCTTAACGACGAAGCCAACCGGCAAGCCCGCCTACGCGAACAGGCCGAGCAGGTCAGGGAGGCCAAGGAGTTCACACGCAAGCAGGCGTTTCTAAGCAGCCCAGAGGGCGAACGCCACCAGCGGGAACGCGCCGCGCGCGCCGCGCAGATACTGGCCCAAGCCGGCCTCAAGTCGATGGAGTGAGTAGCATGTACGCAGTATCGAGCCGCCGGACAGAAGCTGGCATGAAGATCAGGATACCTGTCGAGCAAGACAACGTTCCAACGCAACCGGTCATATCCCCTAAGTTGGCAGAGATGCGACGGATCAGCAGAGAGTGGGCTGCCAAACACGATACGCGCCGAAGGGTTGACGAGACCCTGCGTCGTCAACGCGAGGAGGCCAACGCACTCATAGCCAAGGGCAGGAAAGCCTCGCAGTTGTTTCAGGGCCGCGATGATGAGCGGTTTCATATCGGCTACGAGGAGATCGAGCGAAGGGCGCTCAAGGTGTTCAAGACGACATCCGCCGAGCTTCGCAGCGACAGGCGGAACAAGGAAATCGTTCTAGCTCGGCAGTTTGTCATCTATTGGGCTGCGCGGCTCACGAAGCTGTCCTATCCGGCGATAGGGCGCTTCATGGGCGGACGCGACCACACCACTATCTTGCACGCCAAGCGAGCCTACCCCGCCAAGCGCGCGGCTATGGGGAGACACTTGAGGGAAGTCCGGTGAACTCCTTTGACTTCAGGGCTGCTCGAAACGGCCTCACATGGGAGGCTGAGTACAAGCTTTGCCACCGCACTTGGTACGCAAGGGTACGGGACGAGCGCGGAAAGCCCGAGACATTCCCGAGCAAGCTAGAGGCGGAGAACCGTGCGGCGCGCGCGGCATTCCAAGACCTGAACGGCAATCCTGAGTACTGGCGAGGCGGCTCGCCCCACGATGCAGCCAGAGCGGCAGCTGAGGCACTATTCACGGCAACGACGAGGACAGACGATGGCAAAGGCAGGACGGAAGCGAAAGCAAGGGGTGAAGCGTCAGCCCAATGGCCAGGCATCACGCTCTGCGCCTCTGATGCGAGAGAAGGTTAAGGCAACCGTGATCGACGCCCGTATGCGGCAGCATGGTCTCAAGTCGGATGCGGCGGACAGTCAACTCGCAGGCTACGCAATCGGGCGCATGGCCTTGGCCGGTGACTTTGGCAGAGACTGGCAGCCTGCTATTACTGCGGTCGAGGACTACGTGATGGCCGTGGCCGATTATATGCGGATCAAGTGCCCGCTGGAGCCCATGCCAAAGGCAATGGACTATCTGGCCGGCAAAGGCACATCGCTGCGCCCAGAGCCGTCGCTGAAGACCGTGGATAGGATCGTGAGGAACTACGAAGCGATGACGACGCTTGTCGCCAGTGTCGACGGGCTAACCCCGATGGAAAAGGGGCGCCGGTTTCGCGAGAGGATCATGTTTCACGAAGCTGCGTTCCACGACAGACTATGCGGAACGGAGGGGAAACAAGCGGTGATATCTTGCGTTGGACGGCTGATGCGCGCTTGACTTTTGCACACGAAGCAGATCAGATGCAATTAATGCAGGGTGACGTAATGCGCCACTCTTCTCCAAGTTTCAGCAGGGTGGAGCAGTTCGGTAGCTCGTCAGGCTCATAACCTGAAGGTCATGGGTTCAAATCCCATCTCTGCAACCAGATCCTCCCCGGCCCTCCCGAGCGCAAGTCAGGCTTCTACCTGTGGGAGCAGGGACAGGCGTACCACCGGCACTGGGATGAGCAGGAATTCAAGCCGCTCGAAACGAGGCAGTCATGACCGCATCTGAGTTCAAGGCATGGTTCGAAGGATACTGCGAAGGGATTGATGGCGTCCCGTCTCCCGAGCAGTTCGAGCGCATCAAGCAGAAGGTCGCGCAGTTGGCCTGCACCCCGCCGCTCAAATGGGTGAGCCCGCTTCCTGTCGATACCGGCCCGCGTTGGGATTTGACGAGATACCCGCCGAACCAAGCGTTCACAGTCGCAGAGGCCGATCCGCTCGCGCCCCGCGCCTCCTAGCCCAGCCACACAAGCACGAGGACCCACCCATGCTAGGCATGTACCTTCGCATCAAGGGCACAGACATCATCGGCACAGTAGATGACCAGACCGTCCAGGCTGATGGCAAGGCCATCGTGCGGATACTAGATCATTGGTTCGAGGCAGATCAGACTGAGGCTGCATAGGGCCACATGGCTCGCAACCGATACTACCTCACGCCTCACTGGCGCTCCCTCAAGCGAGCCTGCCATGAGCGGGACCACTGGATGTGCACAGTCAAGGGCTGCCAGACACCAACCTACCGCCTGACCTGCGACCACATAGAGACCCGACCCAACGTAGACCATCCGACAGAGTTGGATGTGCTGGGCAATCTCAGAACTTTATGCCTGCACCATGACGCTCAAGTCCGAGAGCAGGCATCGGGAGAGCGTCGCAGGCAAGGCAAGTTCATCAACAAGGGCAGCAGGGCAGACGGAACACCGATAGACCCAGGCCACCCATGGAGCAAATGAGATGACCGACGATCTCAAAGTGCAGAAGCTGGAATTGAAACAGGGCGATATCCTGGCAGTCACCTACAACGGCATCCTATCGATGGAACAGCAGGAGCGGCTAAGGGCGTACGTTGAAAGCTGCTTGCCCACCGGCTTCAGTGTCCCGGTATTGATCCTTGACGATGGGCTAAGCCTGGCCGTCATCTCGTCTCCTGATGTCAGCAACGACATAGAGGATGAGATAGAGGCGACAAAGCGCAGCATCAGCATGGGTGCCCGTCGCAGCGAGCACAGGTTCAGACCCTAGGGGGGGGGCTATGTCCATTTCTGGACAGGCTTGGGGCGTAGACCGTCTGGGGCAAAACTTTCGCTAAACCTGTAGAGAAAAGGTTTCACTAACCGGGTTTAGCGGCCTTCAGGGCATCGTTCATTCGAGATTGCCACCCATGACCAGTGGCCCGGAACTTTTCCACCACATCGGGATCAAGTCGCAACGAAACGACGATTTTCCCGGAATGGGGGCGTCCAGCCTTGGTTTTTGAGCCGGAAGGGGCGCGAGCCGCCGGCGCTGCTTCGACAAAGGGATTTGGGCGTATCTGGATGGCCATTACAATAGTGTATTACATCGTAATACGAAATTCAATAGAGGTTTGGGATGACGAAGCGCGGACGGAAATCGGCTGCGTCACTTGAGGTTGCGACGCCTGCACTTGTCGAGATGGTTTCGCGGCCGGATGCTCCATACGACTTGACCGACGAACAGTCTGCCGAATGGTGGGCGGTAGTGAACCGGATGCCTGCGGACTGGTTCCCTCGGGAAACCCACGGGATGCTGGCGCAATATTGCCGACATGTTGTCGCTGCGCGACGCGTAGCTCATTTGATAAACCATGCTGAAAAAGCAAAGACACTCGATTTGGGCGAGTACGACCAGCTTCTCAAGATGCAGGGGCGGGAGGGCAGGGCAATCTCGTCTTTAGCAACCAGGATGAGGATTTCCCAGCAGGCCACCGTTCGAGCGGAGTCGGCGAAGAAGCCGGACATGATTGACAACCCTTGGGAGTTCAAGGGTTGACGCGAGGCGAGCGAAACATAGCGTGGATCCACCGCTATTGTCGCATCCCAGAAGGAAAGGATGTCGGCAAGCCCGTCAGGCTCAGGTCTTGGCAGCAAAGCGATATCCTGAAAATCTATGACAACCCGGTTGGTACCCGGACTGCGATAATCTCTTTCGCCAAGAAGAATGCAAAGACATCATTGGCGGCGTTCCTGCTGCTCCTGCATCTTTGCGGCCCCGAAGCGATTGCCAACACACAGCTGCCCAGCACAGCGCAATCTAGAGACCAGGCGGCGGTGCTGTTTAACCTAGCCGCAAAAGTGGTGAGGCTTTCTCCGGGATTAAGCCCGATCATTGTGATCAGGGACACGGCGAAGCAGCTGGCCTGCCCAAAACTAGGGACGCTTTACAAGGCGCTGTCGGCAGAGGCCTCGACGGCACATGGGCAATCGCCCGTCTTCGCGGTGCACGACGAGCTTGGGCAGGTAAAAGGCCCGGTCTCGGAACTCTACAACGCTATCGAGAACGCTATGGGCGCCCACGATGCCCCGTTGTCGATCATCATTTCCACGCAGGCTGCGACGGACGCCGATCTGCTCTCTGTTCTGATCGATGACGGCCTCAGCGGGAATGATCCGAGAGTTGTCGTCAGCCTGTACACGGCGGACCCCGCACTCGACCCGTTTTCAGAGGAAGCGATAAGGCAGGCAAACCCGGCATTCGGGGATTTCCTGAATGCCAAAGAGGTTCTCGACCAAGCCGAAAAGGCAAGACGGATGCCCTCGCAAGAGGCTCTGTACCGAAATTACACCCTCAACCAGCGCGTCGACATGAACGCGCCATTCGTATCGCAGCAGATTTGGAAGTCTTGCGGATCGGCGGTGGCCGAGACGCTCGATGACCTCCCTGTCTATGGCGGGCTCGACCTATCGGAAACCTCTGACTTGACCGCACTGGTGCTTATCGCGCCGGTTTCGGAGCGGGGCGAAACGGTCTGGCACGTCAAGCCGACGTTCTGGCTTCCCGGCCTCGGGCTGACAGAGAAAGCACGTCATGATCGGGTGCCGTACGATGTCTGGGCGAAAGATGGGCATCTGGAGACCACACCGGGCCGGACGGTCGATTATGAGTATGTCGCGGCGCACCTTCGCGAGCTTTTCACCCATCTCGACATCCGAAAAATTGCGTTCGACGCATGGAACTGGCGGCACTTGAAGCCCTGGCTTCTGAAGGCTGGGTTCTCCGAAGAGCAGCTTGAGGGCGACTACGCGGTATTCGAACAGATGCGCCAGGGGTTCCAGACAATGAGCCCCGCTCTTCGTGATCTGGAATCAGATTTGTTGAATGGCCGGATCGCTCATGGAATGCATCCGGTTTTGACGATGTGCGCAGCAAACGCGACGGTGCAGACGGACCCGGCGGGGAACAGGAAGTTCTCCAAGATCAAGTCGCACGGCCGCATCGACGGCATGCAGGCGCTGGCGATGGCCCGCAGCGTGGCCGGCACCTATGAGGCGTCCCCGACGCTCGACATCGCCGCCATGGTCGCCTGACCAAGGAGTACACCAACATGACGATGCACTACCGAACGACGGCTACGGCCGGCGCTGCGCTGGACTTTGTCCTGTCGGATGGCAGCCGGGATCGTCATGGCACCCGCATCAACCCGAATGGTTGGGACCTGTCGGCATTCAAGCGCAATCCTATCGCGCTCTTCGGGCACAGCGGTGATTTCCCCATTGGCAAATGGGAAAACGTCAGAGCCGAAGGCGGCAAGCTGCTGGGCACGCTGAGGCTGGCCGCGAAGGGCACCAGCCAACGGATAGACGAACTTATCAATCTTGTAGAGCAGGGCATCTTGCGGGCCGTGTCTGTCGGCTTCTCCCCCATCAAGGAGGGAGACGGAAAGGCCTGGGAGTACGAGAGGCAGGAGCTTCACGAAGCTTCCCTCGTATCTGTCGGCTCCAACAAGAACGCGCTGGCAATGGCCCGCGCTCTCCAGATTTCAGAACCCACGATCCAGTTGGCCTTTGGCGAGCAAGCCGAACAAGGACAACGCGACGTGTCTACCGGCGAGCATGCCGAAACGACGACTGCGAATGAGAAACGAGCCCGAGCGGCCATTCCTTCGCTACCGAAAGTGAAAACTATGGAAACCTCCCTCACGAAGCGCATCGAGAATGCGCAGGCCGATGTCAACGCGGCCCGCGACGCCCTCACTGCACACCTGAACGACGACAACGCCGACACCAACCAGACCGAAGCCATGTCGGCCGAGATTGAAGCTCGCGAAGAGCGCTTGGCTTCCCTGAAGCGAGCCGAAAAGGCTCTCGGCGCGCGGGCCGTGGGCGAAGATGGCGCCAAGCCAAACCTTCCGGCTATCCGCAAGCCTCTCGGCGTTCAGCTTCGCGAACCGAAGCCTGAAGACCTGATCATCCGCGCGGCGGTCTGCAACCTTCTGGCGCACGTCAGCGGCAACGACCCCATCCGCATTATGGAAGAGCGCTACCGCGACCATGAAGCAACGCAGGTTGTTGTTCGTGCTGCCGTGGCCGGCGCCACGACCACCACGACCGGCTGGGCAGCCGAACTGGTCGAAACTGCCATGGGCGCTTTCATGGAATCGCTGCGTCCGATTTCGGTCTATCCTCGACTGGCTGCATTGGGAACCTCGCTTTCCTTCGGCCCTGGGCGGGGTGTCATCAAGCTCCCTTCGAGGTCAGCGTCGCCTTCGATCAGCGGTTCGTTCGTTGGCGAGGGCGCACCGATCCCGGTCCGTCGCATGGGGCTTGTCTCGGTCAACCTCACCCCGCACAAGATGGGCGTTATCTCGGTGTTCAGCCGCGAAATTGCTCGTTTGTCGAACCCTGCAATCGAAGGCCTCCTTCGGAAGGAAATCCAGGCAGACACGGCTATCACAATCGACACTCTGTTGCTTGATGCCACAGCCGGCTCCACGACCCGCCCGGCAGGTCTGACCAACGGCGTGACCGCTCTGACCGCTTCGACGGCTGGTGGCTACGAGGCCATTCTGGAAGACCTCCAGACCCTTGCCGGTCCCTTCGATACGGCGAACGCAGGGCGCAACCTCGTCCTGCTGATGAACCCCGCACAGGCACGCTTGCTGGCCATGACCCCTGGCCCGAACGCTTCCGGCTTTGGCTGGGCAGAGCAGTTCCTGAGCGAGTTCACCCGCATTGTCTCCACGACGATCCCGGCAGGTCACGTCTACCTTGTTGATGCGGCCGACTTCGCGACGGCGGCGGGCGATGCGCCTGAGTTCGATGTGTCCGAACAGACGGTTCTGCACATGGAGGATACGACTCCTCTGCAAATCGCCTCGACCGGCACCCCGAACACTGTCGCGGCTCCTGCACAGTCGATGTTCCAGACTGCACAGCTCGCGCTGCGCATGATCCTCGACATCACCTGGGCCATGCGCCGCACCGGCATGGTGCAGCATATCGCAGCCGTCGATTGGGCTCCGTCTGCTTAATCCGAACCAAAGGCGAGGCGTCCGCGCCTCGCTGTTCTCTTCCCTCAAGGAGGCCAAAATGGCAGACCTGAAGAACCAGACCGACGAAGAAAAGGCCAAGGAAGCCGAAGCCAAGGCCAAAGAGACCGCTGCAAAACCGGCATCCACCGACGATGAAGCGTCTTCAACCCCTGAGGCACCTTATCCGTCCCAGGCCGACCTTGATCGTATCCGCGAGGGCACATTTCACAAGCGCTCTCGTGAATTGAAGGCCGAGGGCGGCTCTCGTTACAAGAACCGCGAGTCCAAGGCTGACTGATGGCCAACTGGCTCACCCGGATATTCAGACCTTCGACAGCGCGCGCCGCCGAAGGTGAATATCGGCCCGGCCCCTATGCGCTGTCCGATGGATGGCTGTCTTCGACGGCCGGCCGGTACTGGAATTGGTGGCAAATGGGCTATTCGCTCAACCCGTATGGGGAGAGCGGAGCTATGGTCGAGGCCTGCGTTTCAGCATACTCGCAGACAGCAGCCATGTGCCCTGGCGACCATTGGCGCCGGCTCGCAAATGGCGGTCGTGAACGAGTAAGCGGATCAGCCCTTTCGCGGATCATGAAAAAGCCGAACGATTATCAGTCGATTTCGGACCTCATGTTGAACCTAACCCGCCGCCTCTATGAAAAAGGCGAGGCGTTCGGTGTGGGCATTCGGAATAACCGCGGTGAGTTCGGCGAAGTCCACCTCATGCGCGACGGCAGGCCGATCATCGCGGAAGACGGCTCCATTTTCTACGCGCTGTCAGGAAATGAGGTTGCGGAACGCCGCTTTGACTTCTCCGCGCCGATCCCAGCACGTGATGTGCTGCATGTACGTCTGCACACCCCGCGACACCCATTGAAGGGCGAAAGCCCAATCGTGGCCACTGTTCTAGAGCGCGCTATGGCAGGCGCAGCACTTAATCAGCAAGTTGCATTTTACATAAACCAGGCCCGCCCGTCGTTCATGCTGGAAACCGACCAGCAGTTGACGAAGGAGCAGACAGACCAGTTGCGCCAACGCTGGAATGAGCAAACGCAAGGCGAAAACGCCGGTGGAACGCCAATACTAGCATGGGGGCTGAAGGCAAAGGCCGTTACGATGTCCGCGAACGACGGGCAACTAGCTGAAATGCTGAAAATCGCAGACCAGAACATTGCGCTCGCTTATCGCATTCCACTGCAAATTCTCGGCATCGGCGGCACGCCCTTTGCGTCGACCGAGGCGCTAATGTCTTCGTGGAAGGCATCCGGGCTTGGCTTCTGCCTGAATCATATCGAAGAGGCATTTGGCCTCCTGTTTGGGCTCAAGGGCTTCCCAGACGAGTATCTGGAACTCGACACCAATGCGCTGATGCGAAGCGCCTTCAAAGATCGAATCGAGGGCCTCGCTCGGGGCGTTATCAGCGGCATCTACAGCCCTGACGAAGCCCGATCCGCCGAAGACCTACCACAGGTGATCGGTGGGCACGGCGCCATGCCTCGTGTTCAACAACAGGTCGTTCCGCTGAGCTACGGCACAGCGATGCAACCCCCCGCAGCAACCCCGGCTCCAGCCACAGAAGAGCCGCGAGAGGAAGACGTTGAGGATGACGACCCAAGCCGCGCCTTTGACGACTTTTCCAGGCAGATCGATGACCTCACAGAACGCCACGCTAAAAGCGTTCACTGATGCAGCGGCCGACGCCGTCGCTCGTGCTATCGCGAGTGTTCAACGGGAGGCGGTTCGAGAGAGGGAATTGCGGGACGCGGAACTCCGTGCCCGCACCTCGGAATTGGAGATGCGCCTTGCCTCCGTGGTTTCGCTCGAAGCGGCACTGAATGAACGCCTTGCCGCGCTCAAAGACGGAGAGCCTGGTCGGGATGGCGTGGACGGCCAAGACGGAGCGTCCGTCACTTTGGACGAGATCATCCCGCTCATACAACCAGAAGCGGAGCGCGCGGCAGTCGAAACCGCAGAGCGTATCCTTGCCTCATGGGAGAAGCCGAAAGACGGCGCCGACGGGAAAGACGGTCGCGACGGGGACAGCATAACCGTCGATGACGTTGCGCCGCTGATCACCGAGACCATAGAGCGAGCTATCTCGGCTATTCCTCGGCCTCAAGATGGGCGCGATGGCATAAATGGCGAGCCAGGAGAGAAGGGCGATGTTGGTGAGCGGGGTCTTCCCGGAGACAGGGGAGAGCGTGGCGAGCCAGGCATAGACGGTATAGCCGGACGCGATGGCGAACGTGGACCTGAAGGTCCAGCCGGCAAGCTCCCCATAGTCCAGAACTGGACTGATCGCGTCTTTTATGAGGGCGATGTTGTCTCGTTTGAGGGGCGCGCCTACCAGGCCATTTCCGATACCGGCAAGGAGCCTGGGTCGGCCGACTGGATTTGCATTGCCGAGCGTGGTGCTGATGGCCGTGACGGCGAGGATGGCCGCTCGTTTGATGTTCGAGGCACTTGGCTTGAAATCAACCAGTATCGGGCGATGGACGTTGTTGCGCTCAACGGCGCTTCATTCGTCGCCAAGCGGGATGAACCCGGCCCGTGCCCGGGCGATGGATGGCAGTTGATCGCAGGGCAGGGCAAGCGTGGCTTGCCAGGCGAAAAGGGCATGAAGGGCGACAAGGGCGAACGCGGTGACGCAGGCATGCCGGTTGTCGCGATGGATATCGACAAGGACGGACTTCTCACGCTGACAAATGGCGATGGGTCGGTTGTGGTCTGTGACCTCTATCCCGTTCTGGCGAGGATCAAATGAAGGTTCGCGTCATCATCCCCCCAGAGCCGCTCATCACACCGGCTGACATCCCCGGTTCCCATGCGTCAGATGACGTAGCGGTAGCGGGAATGATTGCGGCGGTGACGCGGACCATTGACGGGCCGTCCGGCTGGTTGAGCCGCAGCCTAGGGCCTCAAACTCTGGAATTGACCGGATATCTCTGCGGCAAGCGCTTCGAACTGCCGTATCCGGAGGTCATTGCGATTGATGAGGTGGCATTCGAGGCCCTTGATGGATCGGAAACGCTGGTATCGGTTGATGACTATCGGAGGCGCGGCAACGACCTGATCTTCTCGAATGCCCTGTCGGGTGCGCACTTCTACCGCATCCGATACGAGGCCGGCTATGACGGAGAGCCTGTCGCGGATGGCGGTACAGGCCCGGTACCCGATGAGGTGAAGCAAGCGCTCATAATGAGCGTCCAGCACCTGAAATCAATCGACGTGGACAGCCTCTATGTTCGGTCGGTTGAAATCCCGGATGTGGAAACCAAGCATTACACGGTCACTGATCAGGCGGATGGCTTGATCCGGCGTGTGACGCGAAGCCTGCTCTCCGGGCTTGAGATCAAATATCTATGACCCCGGCAGAACTTATCCAGGACCTTGACGCGGCTTTGGCGAGGACCGGCGAAAACTGCATTCTTCGCCGCAAGGAAGGCGCTACGCCCGTCGATAAGGATGTTCCGATACGCGCCTCGGTGCGCGGGCTGCGACCTGAGGAAATCGTTGGGACCGCGACACACGCTTTTTCGAAGGTCGTGTTCTCGATGACGCAAATCCTGGCCAACGGATGGCCTTCGGGGCACGTGGTCACACCCGGCGCTGTTGACCCGCGCCTGCCGCGTCCCAACGACTGGATCGTGGTCAAAGGCAAGCAACGGCAGGTCAGTTTCGTCAATCCCATCGCGGTTGACGGTATTGTGGTTCGTATCGAAGCGACGGTGGCAGGGTGATGAAGATGGATCGCAGAACGCTCATCGTCGGAAGTCTCGCCGTCTTGGCGGCGGCAACATCAAAGGCCGAAGCCGTTGGGGCTGATATCTTCCCCTTTATCCGCAAGGCGGACGGTCAGATCGATATAGTGGAATGGTCAAAGGACGTTTTCGCCGACCTGAAGCTTCGCAAGAACGTCGATCTCAAACTAAGCACCATCGGAGAGCATGATCTCGTGGGAACGGATCGGTGGTTTGAATTCCGGGGCCGCCGACTTCCATTGTCAGTGGTGGATGTGAAGGATGCCGCGACGGTGTGGTTGCGGGAAATGCAGATAGCAGAACGCAGAGGCGAGTACGGTTTCAACCCTCGGCGCCGAACTGTCGTTCTGGACTTCGCGAATACGACCGTTGTGTTGCCCGCTTAACGAAGGCGAACACCAGGTCCACCGTCGCCGGAATACGGCCCATCAATGAACAAGGCACCGCCGCTCTCAAGCGCGGTCTTAATCGCAGCAAGGTTCCGAGTTTGCATGTTGGGCATGTCGTCAACGGCCTCTGCCCGTTGCAGTGCTGGATAAGACACGCCGGACCGTTCGGCCAAGTCACGACCGGACCATTTTAACAAGGCGCGAGCGGCGCGAATTTGGGAGCCTGTAAGCATAGGCGCAAAATCCACAGGCAGATGCATCATTGCAAGTGTCTTTTCTCTCATCGTCTCGTCCTGTGTCATCTTGTGTCAGTGTGTATCAATCTATTTCGATAAAAAAGTTATCGAATAAGCTTGCAATTTTGCATGAAACGATGAATATAGCAACTGTCACGACGTCAGCGGCATGGGGCCGCATAGAACGCAAAGACAGGAGCTACCAAAATGGCTGAGGCCACAAAGAGCCTGACGGCTCAACTTTCGAGCAAGACGAAGTTCAAGAGTTTCCGGGTCTGGATCGTTGGGGAAACCCCGATCATTACCCACGCGTGGTCTGAGAAGGCCAAGCGCGAGATGCTACAGAAGCAGGTAAAGGCAACGAAGGCGGGGAAGGACGCTCGCGACCCGCAAGCAGACTTCGTGTCCTCGCTCTACGAGATGACACCGGGGGTTTTTGGCTTCCCTGCGACGGGCGTTAAGAACTGCATTCTCTCGGCGGCTCACAAGGACAAAGGTATTGCGCGGTCGGGTGTCATGGCTGCCCTCTGGATCGATGCAGAAATGACGCGGGTTCGACCAGCCTTGGCCGGCGCTATCTGCGACATGCCTCTCATACGGATTTGGGGCAGTGAGCCGGAGATGAGAGAGGATATGGTCAAGATCGGCTCCGGTTTGAACAAGACCGCGAACCTTGCCTATAGGGCGCAGTTCACGGTGTGGGCGATGCGCGTGACAGGCAGGTTCAACCC
Organism: Tianweitania sp. UT-5YL-CI-8; assembly: GCF_030010215.1. Taxonomy (GTDB): domain Bacteria; phylum Pseudomonadota; class Alphaproteobacteria; order Rhizobiales; family Rhizobiaceae; genus Oryzicola. The sequence goes on along the minus strand of NZ_JASCRR010000004.1, from coordinate 401,065 downwards.
TGCGGTTATCAACGAGGAAGCCCTAGCTTTCCTCATTCAGGAAAGTGGCTTTTCGTCCGGCCTCGGCGAGTGGCGGAATGAGCGAAAGGGTATGTTCGGCGCATTTAGAATGGCCGACGCCAACGAGGAAAAGGCATGGGACGCCTATTCTTCGGGGAAAGGCCCTCTGCCAATCCCGGCATCGTATCAGATGGCAGCGGAGTAAGCGGAAATGGTGAAGTACGTATTCAAAGATGGTCCGATCACAATCCGGGGTGCCAAGGATGCCGATCCCCAACTGATAGGAGAAGCGCTTGCTTCCCTGTCGGATGCGGCCGGCGGCGAACTCACCCCGTCCGCCGTAGTGGAGAGCGCTAGAGAGCCGGAAAGCCCGCTGCATGGGCATTTTGACTGGAATGACGCAGAAGCGGCCGAAAAATGGAGAGTCGAGCAGGCTCGGACGCTAATCAGGTGCATTCGAGTTGATGAAGTTGGCTCCAATCAAGAGCCCGCACCAGCCTTCATCTCGATTTCCGACACTGGCGGTGTCTCATACCGCTCCGTAGCTGAGGTGCGTTCAAGCAGCGACTTGCAGGGAAAGCTTCTCGCGGCGGCAGAGCGTGACCTCCAAGCGTTCACTGTCCGGTATCGGATGCTGAAAGATATCTGCGCTATCGTGGAAACGGCCCGTAAGGTCGCCAGTTCGAAGCGCGTTAAGAATGAAACCCGCGCAGCCGCCTAAGCGCTCGGGGAGAGGCAGGGCCCGGCTGTCTTCGGTCGGTCGTTTCACATTTCGGCAAAGCAAGTCAGGCATGGAACGGCAGTTCGCGATATGTCCGGGCATAATGCAGATCGATAAAGTAAAGCTGGAATGGTTGGTCCAGTTGCGTCAAGGCGCGCTGATGAACGGCGGAACTTGGCAGGAGAGGCGAGGCACGGCGCGTATGCGCATTGCCCAGATAGGGACGTTTTGGCAGGCAAGGAAAGTCTGGCTCCGGCTAGGCACTCTTCGTCGCCGAGTAGAGTGGAATGTTTGGCAGGCGTTGAACGTCAAGGCAAAGCCCGGTTTGTCGAGGCAATGTCCGCGTGTTGATGCAGGAATGGCCCGTCTCGGTTCGGAAGCGCATGTAAGCGCGTGATGAGCCCGGAATGGTAAGGCAGGCGGTGTTTTGCTTGTCGCGTTCAGGAATGGTCCGGCCCGGATCGGTAAATTAGGGCAGGCTTGGAACGGCTAGGCCGTTTTCGTTTAGGCTCATCGGGTCTTAACACGGTACTAGGACTTAGAAATGGAGGCGGTTCTTCGGAGCCGCCTTTTTCTATGGAGTAGGCGCATGGCTACGGGATTTGAGGCATTCGAAAGAGATTTGCGTGTTGCCACCCAAGGCTTGTCTCCAGAGGAGATCAACAAGGCCGTAGCGGCCTTTGCAAAACAGGAACTTCACAGTGTAATCGCCGAAGGGAAAGCTCCTGAGACCTTCGACCGCTACGTCAATGCAGTTCATGGCGCACCAGAAGAAAGTTATCGGGCTCCCGGCAGCATCCTCTATGTTTTTTCCAACTGGTCACTGGTCATCAACGCGGTTCTGGAAGAGCTACAAAAGCGCTCGCCTCGAAAGTCTGGCCGGTTCGCAAGCTCATTCATTGTCATCTCAGGCGGTCGGGTCATCACAAACTACCGCGACATCCCGGCTGATGGAGAGGCAATAATCACCAACGCGCAACCGTATGCCCGGAAAGCTGAGGCCGGAAAGCTGGGCGTACCTCGCCGCCGGCTGTTCGATGGCACCAAAAGCGCGTTGGCACGTCGTTTCACCGGAGTATTTCGGTTCGAGACGCAGTTTCTTAGCATCAAGTCAGGCCTGCATCCGTTGATCCCGTATCTCCTGAAGCACTCGCAGGGCAATCGCAAAGACCGGCAGGCCGGCATGCCAATCACCTATCCCTCCATCGTGATCGGCGCGCTCTGATGTCCAGCTTGACCGCCTACGACGCTTTCAAGGCGCGTCTCGATGCCTTCACTGTTCTACCGGTGCGGTTTGAGAATGAGAATTTCCAAGACCTGATCGACGCGAACACTTCGGCCTTTGTCTACGTCGAGGTCTACGGTGACACCTACAATCAGGACACCATGGGCGCTCCCGGTGCCAACGTCTGGGAAGAACGCGGCGTCACCTATCTGCATGTGATGGTGCCCAGCCAGACCGGCACAAGGGCCGCGCGAGCCTACGCCAATCAATTGCTCTACCTCTTCCGGGAGCAGCCCATCGGCGGGCTTTTCATGCCGGAAATGTCCATCGGTGCGGGAGAGCCGGGCAAGGATTTCCCGAACTACTACTCCATTGCCGCAACCATTTTTTGGTCTCGGCGGGACATCACCACAATTCCCTGATCCCGGTGCATTCCGGTCACTTCTGAAATCATAGGAGAAGCCCCATGGCGTTCGCTGACGGCAGTCAAGTACGTTTGGCCGATGTGTCCGAAGCGACCATTGGCACCATCCCCGCAACCCCGGCCTTTCAGGTCATGCGATATCGCACCGCGAGCGTCCGTCTCAGCAAGCAGACGGATATCTCGGATGAGGTGCGCCCCGACCGCAACGTGCCCGGCATTACCGATGTCGGTCGATCCGTCACGGGCACCGTGGAAACTCGGTTCTCCTACGGCACCTACGACACATGGCTTGAGCGCCTGCTTTGCTCGACATGGGCGACGGATGTCCTGAAAAACGGCACGACGCACAAGACCAGCGCGCTGGAGTTCACATTCGAGCAGGGTGCGACCGATAGCTATGTCCGATACACCGGTATCCGCTGGAACACACTGGATCTCAACCTGCGTTCTCGCCAGGCGGTGCTTGCATCGTGGGGCATCATGGGCATCGACAGCCCGACGCCCACAACGGCAATCGTTACCGGCGCGACCTATGTTCCCCCCACAACGACCGAGGACTTCAACGCCGGTCTGAACGTCGCCAATCTGGCTATTACGTCAACGACGCTGGTTTCCTCGCCCAAGGTACAGGCGATGAGCCTGCGGATCACGAACAACATCTATCAGGTTGACGTGATCGGTAAGTATGCTCCCGAGGGCCACGGTCTAGGCCGTTTCGAGGCGAGCGGGTCAATGACCCTGCTTTTCGAGAACTTGGCCGCGTACACCGCCATTCTGAACCATGAAACGGTCGCTATCAGCTTCGACCTCGTAGACGCAGAGGGCAACAAATACACCTTCGCGCTGCCCAAGGTGAAGTTCAACGATGGTGGCCCGGCAGCGCCCGGCAACGGGCAGCCGGTCACGTTGGAGGTGCCGTTTATGGCGTTCTACGACGCAACGAGTGGCGCCACCCTCACCGTAACAAGGGATGCCGTCTGATGACCAAAAGCAAGCAACCGAAACCCGATCTGACTTCCGAGGCCATTCTTCCCCTGACTGACTTCCGCGACGATCCATGGGGCACCGGAGACAAGAAGGCCGTAGCCTTCAAGGCCGGTGTTCTTTCCTCTCCCGTTCCTGCGGAGTTCGCCGATAAAATGCGCGCTGACGGCAAGGCTGCCGGCGCTGCCAAGAAACCCGCTTCCGACAAAGCGGCGGACCAGTCCAAAGACTGAGTTCTGGGCGCCCCGATAGGGCGGGGTGTTGTCGGACACCTCGCCCACCCCCTCCGACAAGGATGTCCGATATGACCATCAAGCTTTCTTCGTTGAAGGCCGACCTCGCACGCGAGGCAAAGGGTGACTGGATCGAGTTCCCCGACTGGCCCGGCGTCGAGTTCAATGTCTCCTCCCTGCTTCTCCCCGCCTATACGACGGCCCGCGATTTGCTCATGCAGCGCCTGACGCGTCAGAGCAAAGGCAAGCCCATCGCCCGCGACCTGATGACATCCGAAATCGGCAAGCTCTATGCGAAGCACATTCTGCACGGATGGCGCGGGCTGGACGTAGAATATTCGCCGGACGCCGCCGCCGAAACCCTTGCAGATCCCGAGTATCGCGCAGTCGTTGCGGCTGTCGAGTGGTGTGCTTCCAAGGTCTCTGACATCGACATCCAGTTTGTCGAGGACGCCGGAAAAAACTCCGACAAGCCTTCCGCGACCGCATAAGGCGGGAAGGCTTAGACCACGAACGCCAAGACTGGCTTGAGGCTCTGGCCGAAGCTGAACCCGACGTAGAGTGGGTCCAGCGTGCAGCCTACCCAGAAGGCCGCATCGAGTTCGACTTTGAGCCCTGGCATTCGCTTTACTGGAATGCGTGGGACGCGCTCCGCTTTGATCGCTTCTACGGCGCGATGGGCGGGGAGGGTCCGATTACATGGGCCACGATCCGCGCTTATGCCGCCGATCTCGGCCTCACCGGTGACGAGTTGCGCCTGTTCCAGACCTTTTTCGGCATGATCGACAACGAATGGCTGTCCATGCAATCGGACAAGCAGAAAGCTGAGAAGAATGAACGTTCAGCTTCGTAGCCTTCGCGTCACCGCCGACATGGACTCGGCCAACTACGTCCAGGGCGCCAATGCAAAGGTTGCCGCCGATGACCAGATGGTCGCGGGCGCGCGCCGCGTATCCGTGGCGTTGGCCGATACAGAACAGAAAGTCAGCCGCGCCGGGAGCCCGGTGGAGCGCCTTTCGCGCCAGTATGTGGATGGGTATGGCGCACAGCAGAAGTTCGAACAGGGCTTGCGGCAACTCAACACCGCCATGGACAAAGGCCAGATTACCGGGGAACGCGCGCAGGCGGTTTACGCCGGAATGGTCCAGCGTCTAGGCCTGGTAGCCAGTGGCGCCGAAATTACCACGCGAGGCTATGACCGCCTTGGTGCAGTTATCACTGAAGTGAACCAGCGCCTCGCTGCCCAGCAGACGCAAGTCATCGCGACAACGGGAGCTATGGCGCGGCTTAACGCCGTGAACGACAACGAAGCTTCGTTCCGACGCCGTAACCTTTCCTATCAGTTGTTCGACGTGGGCCAGATGGCAGCGCTCGGCCAGAACCCGGCCATGACTGCATTGCAGCAGGGTCCGCAGATCGCGCAGCTATATGCAGGGGCTGGCGGCATGAAAGCCGCTCTCTCCGATGCGAGCGCCCTGGCCGGTACGCTGGTGACGCGCCTTGGGCCGGTAGCACTTGCTGCCGGGGCTGGCTATGCCGCTATCGCGCAGATGCGCTCGGAAATTGAGAAGTCTACCGGCAACGCGGTCACGTTCGGGGAGACGTTCAAGACCGTAATCGGCATCATTGCAGATGATGTGTCTGGCGTTTTCCAGCCGGCGCTTGATGCTATTGGGCCGGCGGCTCTCTACGCCTTCGACAAGCTTTCCAGCGCGGCCGTAGACATCGCAGAACTCATCATTAATTCGTTCACCGCCGCCTACGAGGACGTGAAGTTCCTATGGAACCAGTTCCCGAATGTCATCGGGGCAGCGGTCACCGGTGGCGCAAATGCGATGATTACTGGCGTGATGGCCATGGTCGAGGCCGTTTCCGATACGCTCGATAGCTGGATCGACAAGATCAACGAGAAGCTCGGTGCCCTTGGGGTGAACATCCCCACGCTTGGTTACGATGCGGGTGATTTGACGATCCCGAACTCTTATCTGGAAGACCTTTTGAAGGCCACGGACGAGCGCAACGCGACGATTGAGCGGATCATGTCGCGGCAGCCACTTCGTGATTATGTGAAGTCGGTCACCGAACGCGCCTCCGAACAGTTGTCCGGCCCTCGCCTTCCTGATGGCAAAGCGGGCGGGTCGATCCCTATCCCGCAATTCCGGGGTATCGATGATATCCCCGGTGAGCAGGAATACATGCAGGACTTCCAGAAGTCCTCTGAGGCTCGCCTTCGGCAGATTGAAGCCGAACGGGATGCAATCGGCATGATCGGTGCGGCGCTCGAAGCCTATCGCTTTGAACAGGAAGCAATCAACGCGGCACTTTCCAAGAACATTCAGCTTGGCCCGGAGCAGCTCGCAATCATCAGGCAGCAGGCAGAGGCGTATGGAAAGGTAGCCGAAGCACTCTCTCGCGCCAGACTTGCCGATAACCTCCAGTTTGAACGCGACCAGCTTTTCCGCTCCGACATGGACGGCCTGATTGCCTCGACACAGCGAGGCGCTGGTCTACCAGTCGATCTGAACGACAGCACGGCACAGTACATCCGAATGAATGAACTGCTCAAAGAGCAGAAAGCCGCATGGGAAGACATCCGGTCGACGGGCAAGGGCGCAATCGCGGACATTGTTTCGTCAGCGGTTGGCGGCTTCAAGAACATTGAGGATGTGATTGCAAACATCGCCGGCAACATGGCGCAGATGCTGGCCGAACTCGCTATCACCAACCCACTGACCAATTCCATTTATGGAGGCAATGCGCCCACGCTCGATAGCCTTGGTGGGCTAGGCGGCATCTTCTCGGCTTTGATGGGTGGAGAGATGCCCAAGCCTGCGGGCCTTGGTGCTACGCAGGCCGTGGCTTCGATGAACGTCCAGGCAGCTATGGTGTCGATCAACGGAACGGCGGTCGGAGGTGACGGTGGAGCACTTGGTGCTATCACCAAGCTTCTCAACCCCGCGAACAGCAATGCGGCAAACCTGAATGCCAACTACTCGCCCGGCGCTGTAGCACGGTCGGCTATCACCGCAGGCGGGGCCTACGGCAACGACCTCGTTTCGAACATCAAGGCTCTTGCCGGGAACATCGGGGCCAATCCGCGTGACGTGGCTGCACTCATGTCATTCGAGAGCAACCTCAAGCCGGACATCTGGGGCGGTTCTGGCGGTCGGCACTATGGGTTGATCCAAGCCGGCCCTTCGGAGCGCTCGACCTATGGCATCACGCCGGGCGGCTCGCTGGCAGATCAGTTCAAGGGGATCGAGGCATACTTCAAGGACCGTGGCTACAAACCCGGCATGAGCGGCCTCGACCTGTATTCGACGGTCAATGCCGGACGGCCCGGTCTCCACAATCGGTCGGATACGGCAAACGGCGGCACGTGGGGAACGGTCGCCGACAAATGGAACTCGCAGATGGGGCCGCACTTCGACAAGGCGGATGCGTTGCTGGGGTCATCGAATGAAGCGGCGGCGGGGCTCGACAAGCTTACCACCAGTTCAGCGACAGCCGTCAACGGCTTGCAAGCTGCCGGGAAAGGCATGGAAAGTCTCGGCGGTGGCTTCGAGAATATGGCACAGGCCCTGATGAACGTAGGCGGGGGCGAGGGCGGCGGCGGCTGGTTCTCCAATCTGATGAAGATGTTTGGCGGCGCGGGCGGGGCACTCAGCTTCATGAACGGCATCTCGCCCCTTGCGACAACCGACATCGCTTCCGGTTCGTGGGGCTTGTTCGACACCGGCGGCTATACCGGATCTGGTGGACGCAAAGACCCCGCAGGCATCGTCCACAGGGGCGAAGTCGTGTTCAGCCAGGACGATATCGCCCGGAACGGCGGCGTGGCTGCTGTCGAGGCTATGCGGCGCGGGAATGCCCGCTTCCTCGGCTCATCTCAGGGCAACAGCGGCCCGGCTGGCAAGCAGGTGCAGTTCAACCAGAACATCCACAACTATGCCGGCGTCGATATTCGCGAAGAACGCAGCGAAGACGAGGATGGCGGGATCAGGAGCGACGTTTACATTGAGCGCCGGGTTGCCGCTGCTATCAATCGTCCTGGCAGTGCAGCCGATAAGGCGCTTGCTGCACGCGGTGCCAAGCGCAAGGCCGTCCGTCGATGAGCGTGCCTTGGTATCCGGCTGAACTGCCGAAACCCCTTCGGCAGGGCTATCAGTTTGCCATGGGCGATGGACGTAGCGCTCAGCGCCGCGATGCCGGTCCTGCCCGTTATGCGCGTCGGTTCTCTTCGGTCGCTCACGCGGTGGCCTACTCGACCATCCTTGACGCGTCACAACTGGCTCGCTTCGAACGCTTCTACAACGAGGAGACAAAGCAAGGCATCGTGCCGTTCTTTATCCCCGATCCGGGCAAGGACGGTTGGCCGGCGCTGACTGCAGACGGAACGCCGATCACATTGCCCGACGACACGCCGGTACTGCTGTCCCGAACATGGCTTTGCACCTTTGGCGAACGCCTTCCCTCGTGGACATCCATTGGCATGAGCTGGACGGTGAGCTTTGACCTCGTGGTATTGCCGTGAGCCGGTTCATCTCGTTCAACCGACGCAAGGACCAGGACGCGGTTGCCGGAGTAGAGATTGAGGTGGTGCTCGTGAAGATCGAACATCCCGACATCGATGAGCCGATACGGGTGTCCTCTGACTCGACCAAGCGCCTTTCCATTGAACCGCTCGAATACTGCACTTGGTCAAGCTGGGCACAGGACGGCAGCATAGACGAGCCATACAAGTTCGTGATGATGGGCGTGACGGTACCGGACGAATCCGAAGACGTGCCGTCGCAGGGCAATCTCGTGTTGCAGATGCTCGATAGCCGGATCGGCGAAGTCCTCACGAGCACCATCGAACAGGCCACAGTCCACATGGCTATCGTGCTGGCCTCGTCGCCCGATCTGGTCGAGGCGGAATGGCTCAACCTGAAGCTCACCAGCGCCGAAAGCGATGACGGTGTTGTCCAGTTGAATTTCGACATGGACGACATCCTCGAAGAACCGTGGCCGTCCGACCGCACGACCAAAGAACGGTTCCCCGGTCAACACACGTAGGTCTCGCACACATGAACCATTGGAGTGCGGCCCTTGTGGGCCTGCCGTACGTCCCTCGCGGGCGGACGCTGGAAGGCTTTGACTGTTGGGGCTGTGTTCGCCTTGCCTTGGCCTCTGCCGGCGTCTCTGTGCCTGCCTATGACGGCGTAGACCCGGAAGACACGGCAACCAAGTCGCGGCTTTTCCAGCAAGGCGCAGGAACGGATGCCTGGCGTCGGGTGTCGGCGCCGGCAGAGTTCGATGTCGCCCTGTTTCGCATGGGCAGACATGACAGCCATGTCGGCATTGTCGTCAGCCCTACCCAGATGCTGCATGCGGATCGTCGCGCCGGCCAAAGCGTGGTCGAGAGCTTCGACAGCGTGAAGTGGGCCAACCGGCTCGTTGGCTTCTATCGTCACATGGATATTGCATGACCGCGCCGCTTCGTCATCCAGTTGAGGCAGCGTCCGGCGTGCGCGTCACCTGCATGCCGCTGATCGACCCGGGCCGGGGCAGGCGAGAGCTTGTCGCCGCTCGCGGTGAGACCATAGACAAGATCGTGCGTCGGGCGATGCCGCTCGCCTCCGATGACCTGTTGGCGCGGACGCATGTCTCGCTGGTGAAGGCTGACGGGCAGGCGGTTGTCGAGCGGGCGCTGTGGCATCTGGTGAAGCCGCGTCGTGATACGCACGTCGTGATCCGCGTGGTGCCTGGCGACCCTGGCACGGCAACCGCTTTGCTGGGGCTTCTGGCACAGGCAGCGGCAACTCAGGTCGCGGGTTCGGTGGCCGGGGCGCTCAGCTTGAACGCCTTCGCTAAGGGCCTTCTGACGCTAGCGCTCACGAGTGCTGCAGGTCTCTTGGTCAATCTGCTCACCAAGCAAGACGAAAAGGAGGAAAAGCCCACCTACGTCATTACCGGGTGGAAGAACGAATTTGCCCCGGCGTCTCCGGTACCGGTTATCTGCGGAAAGGTGCGCTATGCGCCGCGGTTCGGTTCCTACACATGGACCGAGGTTGTCGGGAACGACATCTACGTCCGGGCCACCTTCCTGTGGGGGTATGGACCGCTCGATATCACCGATATCCGCATCGGCGAGACCTCGATAGACAAGTACGATGAAGTCGAGATCGAGACCCGTCAAGGATACCCGAACGACGAGACCCTGACGCTCTACACCACGCAGGTTGTTGAGCAGAGCATCGGTGCCGAACTTCGACGCGAGGAAAGCGACAGCGACGAAGACGTTGAGGTGATCCGGCAGCTTGCGTCCGATGCGACCGAGGCTGCGGTCATTTTCCATTGGCCGGGCGGTCTCTACCACACTGCAAAAGACGGCGGTCGCGATACGCAATGGACCGGGCTGATGTTGCAGCAGCGCCTCGTCGGCGCAGTGGATTGGGAGGATGTCCAATACTTCTGGTTCGATGAGATGCAGAGCCAGTCGTTTTTCCGGTCCCACCGGTGGGTGCTGCCGACGCGCGGGAACTATGAAATCCGGGTCTTCCGCACCTCCAAGAATGAGCCGCCCAGCAACAACATCGACAAATGCGTGCTTTTTGCTGCTCAGTCCTTCAGGCCGGAGTACCCCTTTAATTTTTGGAAGCCTATCGCGCTGACAGCGCTGCGGATCAAGTCGAGCGACCAGTTGAATGGCACTCTGGACGATGTGAACGCCATTGTTCAATCGATCCTGCCCGATTGGAACGGATCGGCCTGGGTTGCTGGCATCACTCAGAACCCGGCGTCGCTTGCCCTGAACGCGCTTCGCGGTACAGGGGCGGTTTATCCGGCAAAAGACGAGGAAATCGACTGGCCGGCCTTCGAGGATTGGCACGAGTTCTGCACGCTCAAGGGCCTCAAGTACAACCGCGTCCACGACTTCGAAGGAACACGCGGCGAGGGCCTGAAGGCCATAGGAGCGGCGGGGCGCGCTGCTGTGATCCATACTGGCACGAAGTGGACTGTCGTCATAGACCGCCCGCGCTCGCTGGTGATCGACCACATCAATCCGCGCAACTCCTCGCAGTTCAAATGGAGCTCGAGCTATTTCAAGCCGCCGCACGCGGTCCGCGTCCAGTTCTTGGACGAGACGAACAAGTATCAGCAGGCAGAACGCCTGATCCCATGGGTACCGGCTGCGCGGTTCGCAACCAAAGCCTTGCTCGACGCCGATTTGACATTCGGCCCAGGCAAGCGCTGCGAGGTCTACGCCGACCCGACCGAGGCGAGCAATGCCTACTACGAGAAGGTCGGGCCGAAAGGCTCCGGCTTCTGGCAGCTTGCATCTTTTGACATAACCGAGGAGTGGCAGTTTCCGGGCAATACGAACCCCGACAGCATCTACATCGAAGCGCGGCGCCGGATGTATGAGACGATTTACCGATCGGTCTCCTATTCGGCCATTCAGGACGGCGCGGCGCGCGTGGCGACACGGGGCGACCTGCTCATGGCGTCTCGGGACGTTTTGGTCACAGCGATGCACTCAGGCCGTGTCAAGGCGGTTCGCGGCAAGCGCGTCACGCTGGACGAGGTTCTGACGATGGAAGAGGGCGGCTCCTACGCCATTCGCTTCCGAAAATTCACCGAAGAAGACACAATAGGGTCGTCCATCGTTCGGCTGGTCAAGACGACGCCGGGCGAAACCAAATCACTGACATTGCTGGGTTCGGGTGAGGTTCCGGAGCCTGATGATCTGATCCAGTTCGGGCCGGCCGGAAGCGAGAGCATTCCCGTCATTCTGGCAGGCATTGAGCGCGGACAGGACAACGCCTCCGTCCTTCACATGCTGCCGGCTGCCGATGAGATCGACACGAAGACCGATGCGGAGGTGCCGCCGACGTGGAGCGGTCGAGTAGGGGCAGAGGTCAGCGTCATCAACACACCGCCTGCGGTCCCTGTGGTGACGGGCGTCACGTCTGGCTATGCGGGCAACGACGGAGCAACCGGGCTTCGTATCTGGCTCAAGCCAGGGACGCCCAGCACGGTCATCGCGAGCCAATTCGAGGTCCAATACCGGAAGGTCGGCGAAACGCTCTGGCAGACGCCGGAGAACGAACCTGCGGCATCCGGGTCTATCGAGATCACAGGCTATGCGCGGGGCGATGCAATCGAAATGCAGCCTCGGGCGGTGTCGGTCTACAACATCCCGTCCGCATGGGGCGCAACGGTCACTCATACGATTGGCGAGAGCGACGAGGGGCTTCCTTCGGCAATCGTGTCGTTCTCGGCTGTTCCCGAGATCCATCTTGGAAACGTCAAGCTCCAGCTTGCCGTTTCCAACGCCGACCCGCACCTCGCAAGGGTCAAGATTTACCGCGTTCCGGTGGGGTCAACCCTCGACAGGGCGGCTCATATCATCGCGTCTATCGAACCGCCGGGCATAACATTCCAGTATGTCGATGGCGACACAACGCGGGTCAACCTCGTCAACGATCCTGAGTTTCTGTCAGCGCCAGCCTGGACCCTTAACGGCAACTTCGCCCTGGTCGCGGGCCAGGCGGTTCTCACCTCGGGCGCAACTTCGCGCATCTATCAGGGGCCGCTGGCGATCCAGCCGCAGATCGGTGACGTGGTTCGCTACGGGACGAACATCATCGCCAACAACGGCGCCGGTGCGATGTTCCTGCTTAACCGGACAACCCCATCGTCCAGCGGCGGCAACACCAAGGACCTCGGGACGGCGACAGGATGGAAACTGGATAGCCTGCCCATCGCGAGCGTTCAGACGCAGATTGGCATCGCCTCATCGTCGACGCGCACGGCGACGTTTGAATCGCTGTACGCCTACATCCAGACGCTCGCCTGCGCACCGCAGGGCGCGTTCAACTACTACGCCGAACCGGTCAACAACTCGGACTTCGCCGGCCCGCTCACAAGCGCCGTGCCCGCAACCATCATCTAAATCAAGGAGCTTCGCATGGCCGAAGGTGTACGCACTACGGACTTTCCGCTTGTCGAGGCGGCTGACGAGCTGATTGTCAACGACATTTCGGCAGGCGGGACAACTGGACGGCTGCCCGTAGCCAATCTCGCCGAGCAGCTTGCCGCTGGTGGCCCGATCAGCGACCGGCTCGATGAGATCGAAGACCTCGCCCTTGCCGGCGCTCGCTCGCCTGTCACGGTGCGGGTGATTGCAACTGCCAACGTTGCCTTAGCCAATGGCCTTGAGAACGGCGACACGGTTGACGGCGTGGTACTGGCCACGGGCGATGTCGTTGTGCTGGCCGGCCAGGCTGATCCTATCCAGAACGGCGCTTATGTGGTGGTCGCGTCAGGCGCGGCCTCGCGTCACCCTGATTACAACGATGGAACCGAACTCGTCGGGGCGCAGTTCGCAGTCTTGGCAGGCACGCGGGCCGGGCAGGTATGGGCGGTGCGCGAGCGTGAGATCGTGCTTGGCGCAACGCCGATTACGATCACCTTCGCCCTTCCGACTAACATTACGGCAGATGGCTCAATTGCGCCGGCCAAACTTGCGCCCCAGACAGCCAATCGGCTTCTCGGGTACGACAACACTGGCGTCGGCGCGGTAATCGATCCAGCGACGCTTCCTGTTAGTACCGCCACGCAAGCGGCTCTTGATGCGAAAGCGGGCTCAGGCGACCTCACCAACAAGGCCGACCGCTCTTTGGTTGTTCCTATCAACACCCCCGCTGTTCCCGGCTGGGCTCGTCTCAATCGAGACAGCACAGGAAAGACCGTCGAAAGTGCGATTAAGGAACCTTGGCGATTTTTGGATTTCCGCAACCCGCAGGGTTATTACGTTACAAACGTCCCTGGCTGGCGGTATCTTCATCGCGATAGAACAGGCAAGCGCATTCAATGGGGCAAGCGATTTGATGGAGAAATAGTCTTCTTCGGCATGAGGAAGCCCGAACAAGTTGTCGTTGATAGTGGCGGCAGCGGAGCAACAGTCGATCTTACCTACCAGCCCTTCGGGTATGGCTCCTTTGAGGAAGCCGAAGAAGACACGATTGAAGACGTGGTCGGTTCTTGGTGGTGTAACCGATTTGTCTGCATCAACGGCAACGATTATGCGGGTCTTGTCGGGATGCCTCGCGGGGTGCGAGATCAGCCTGGCTACACGGAAGGGCCTATTGTAGTTTCCGAACGCCGAGCCAACGCGAAAAAGTTCAAGACTTTTCACCTTGGCCGCAACCTAACTCGCTCAGACGACCACAATGCGCCCGGCTTGGCCTGCCGTATCGTTTCGGGCGGTCTTCTGGCGCTGGCGGTCGGGTGGGCCGGACACGCGTCAGGGTCGCCAGGGCGGTTCTATTACTATAGCCGAACTGACAGCTTTGCGGGGCTCTCGGCCGCCGTCGTTGCCCCGTCTTCGTCTGGGCAAACGTACAACCAAGTCTATAACCAGATGGACGATCCGACCAAAGAGTGGAGGTTCTTCCGGCACTCCAGCACGGCTTGGCGGCTTGAGATTTTCGATACCGTCACCAAGCAAATCACATACTCGAAACCGGTCTTTGGCGGAACGGCTTTCAATTATCCGAACGTAATGCCGCGCTTGGACAGCACGAACGAGTTCATCGTTTCGTGGCACGTCAATCCCGGCGAGGGCGGCGGTGTTGGCATTGCCTACCTGCGGATGCGCACGAACGGCGATATCATGAACTTAGCCGGAACCGTGATCGTCAACGTTTTTGCCGATGGTTATGATTGGACGACGCAATACGCCAAGGCGTTCACTCAAGGCACCATCATCGTTCCGAATACAGCCGGTCAGCTTTTGCGCCACTTCCAGACGACGGAGGTGGAGGCCAATGTCTTCCAGACGGTTTATCAAGAATGGACTGATCTAGGTGACGGCAGCGCCGCCGAAGACGACACATCGAAAGTCAAAATCGTCACGGTGAATTGTGGCTCGAGCTACGCCACTCCGACGATTACGATCAAGGATGTCTGCAAGGGTGGAACCTCAATCCACGTTACCAACACCGGGTACATCGGCGGGGCGAGCCTTGTCGGCAAGGATTTAGTTGTTGCTTCCGGTTGGTTCCCGACGACGGGTGTGCCGGGTTGGCAAGGCCGCATTGATCTTTATGACACGTCTGGTTCTGAAGGCTATGGCGCATGGCCTACTGTCAATATTGATCATTCAACGCAAAAAATCTTCCGGCCTGAAAAGCAAATCGAAATCTATTCGGACGGAGCTTCACTGCCTGCCGAAAACTTCTTGAAGTACAAGCTCGGGCCGAAGTTCATCTACTTCAAAGGCAACACACGAGACACTGTAAACTTCGGCTATCGCGACTTTTTCATCTGGGATTGCAACGCCAAAATCAAACTGACGGAGACCTACGTCAATGACCTTTAATATTAACGACCCAGTAGACGTTTCTCCGCGCACCAGCTTCGAGCCAACGGATGACGGCCTCCGTTTCTGGGATAGCAAGTTTACCATCGGCTCGGATTTTACAGATGGGCATTTGAATTCATCGCAAAAATTGCTGGCCTTGCACGACATCAGCAAAGGTTGGCAGGGCGATGCATTTTATGCTCAAAGTAATCCATATGTGAAACTTGGCGCACTCGGCAACGGAAATCGCTTCTTAGAATTTTCGGGCGCTGTTACCGATGCAGGAACCGGTCATCTTTTCAATACAGATATTCTTCATGGTTCACCGGCTTTCACTGTTGCGCTGCTCCATCAAAAATCTGTCGTTCCATCAGGTAGCGACCGGCATGATATTCTTTCGGTATCTTTGAACGATAGTGGTAGTGCCGCGCCCATTCTAACGCTCAATTACAGTGGCGGCACTAGTTTAACATGGGCCACGTCATCATATGATGCGGCAAACTCTGCTCATGACGGGATTACCTCGATTACCCAGGGCGACGGCACAGGCGGAAGTGTCGATTGGCGATTTGCGATTGCAACAGTAAACTTTGCCGCCGGCACAATCAGCCTTGAACGAGGAACTGCGTCCGCATCCGGCTCAAATGCAACAACCCTGGCAAGATCAGGAACAACTTTTTATGCGCCGGCACCTAATTACAAGGGCCTCATTGGCAAGCGCAACAATAACCCGGCAAACCTTTATCAGGGTCGAATTCACATGATGCCAGTTATTCCAAAGGCACTTTTGTCCACAGACGGGGGAGAAGGTGCGGCCTTGAAAACATGGCTTCAGGCGAAGTGCGCCGCACTCAACGCTGCTTAAGGTCAAGGCTAATCACCGCTCGGTATATCTCATAAATCTATCCAGATCTTTGCTGAATAGCCCGATCAGCGCCTGGCTCCCCTTATAACTGAGGTGGTGGGAGTCAGCGTACAGGAAGGTGTTTCGATAGATCGTCGGGCAATAGTCTTTGGCGCCGCCGCAGATCACGTCAAACGAGTTGACGAAGCTCACATATTCTTTGCCGTCTGCCGCCTTGGCCAGAACCTCATTCGTGAAGGCGAGGCGTTCTTTGACCTCTGCCTTTGTGTAGAGCGGTCGGCAGTCTGAACCATGAAGGAACAGGCAAGGCTCAAGGTTAGCACCCATGGGCGGGACTTGACCAATGATCAAAAGGGGTATCCGCTTCTTTTCCGCAAAGGAAGTGAGCCGGGCGACCGCTTCTTTGAAGGCGCGCTGCGAATTTTCAATTGAGAGAGTGTGATCTTTCTTGTCGGTCAGAAAGAATGTTCGCGTACGCTCATCATAATCACCTGTCCCCTGTGTAGAGGTTGTCCATCGCCCTCCGATGATGACGGCATCATAGCCTTTCTGTGAAACGATGGAGAGGACGTTTTCCCAATACTTCTCGCAGCGTCTGTCGGGCACCCCGTCGACCACGCGAGTCACATCGGGGAGCGTCACGCATCGCGGCAACTGATAGTCGACCTTATACCCTTTTGCCTTGAAGTAGCGGCTGAGCAAGAAGCGGAAGTGCATCGCGTGGCTGTCGCCGAGGAGCAGCACCTTTCGGGAGGACTTGGTGTCACCTCCCATCTTAGGACCGCGCACATGGCTTGCGTCGGCAAGCAGTTCTCGGTGATCCAATGGCGTTCGCCATGACCAGCCGTTCCTCTCGGCGCTCAAGGCGGGAACTGCGACGAGCGCAATACATGCGGCAAGACCGCCAAGCAGGACCGGCGTGCTAAGCCGCAATCTGCCCAGGGCTTTGCCTTGGAAGGGCTTTTCGATCAGCACATGGAGCGCAGCAGCGAGAGCGAAGCACAACGCGACGATAACCGCATCATCCAGTAGCGTCCGGGGAGTGAACTTGTAGTAGCCATAGAAAACGATGACAGGCCAATGGACGAGGTACAGCGCGTAGCTGATGTTGCCGACATAGACGGCGGGTCGGGTGCGGAATAGCCAACCTGCCCAACGTGCGCCGCCGCCGGCATAGATGAGCATGGCAGACCCTAGGCAGGGCACCAGCGCCGTCAGGCCGGGGAAGTGCATGGCCTCGCAATAGGTGAGGGCGGAATAGACAATCAGTGCCGCGCCGACTGCCGCGACCGGCTCGAGCAATCTCTTTTCGGCGGGTTGGCGGTCAATGAACCAGACGAGCGCTCCGCCGATGGCGAACTCGACAATGCGCGCGGGCATCAGGAAGAACGCGGTCTCCGTCTGGTTCTTGGTGATCCAGAATTCGGCAAGCGCGAGCGACGCGATGGCCATTGCGACAACACTAAGAAGCGCGGCGCGGGGCGACAGGTATTTGACGATGGCCCAGACGAAGACCGGCCAGACGACATAAAACTGCACCTCAACGCCGAGCGACCAGGTGTGCAGCAGTGGCTGGAACTCTTGCGCTGTGCCGAAATACCCCTGGCCGTTCAAGAAAAAGATGTTCGACAGAGACCCCAGCGCCCAGACCGTGGATGCCGCGAACTCCTGCAGGTGTTTTGGAGCCAGCATCCAGGCACCGACCGCGAAGGTTAGGGCCAAGGTAACGACTAGGGCCGGGTAGAGCCGGCGCACACGACTAACACTGAACTGCCAATAATTGAAGGTGCCGGCCTCGGTTCCGCGCTTGATGATGCCGGTGATCAGAAACCCGCTGATGACGAAGAACACGTCGACGCCAACGAAGCCGCCCTCGATCCACGTCCAGCCGAGATGATAGAACACGACACTGAGAACAGCCAAGGCGCGCAGGCCCTGAACTTCAGGCCGGAAGGTACTGCTAGACGACAATGCTGCAACCCCAAGTAAAGACTTTGGGGTTTCCCGTAGGTCTCAGCCGTCCGATCGTCAATAGAGCCACCGCAACACCAACGCGCGAATCGAACCGCCGAGCACCATGATGTAGTCGAACTATCAATGACTTGTTGTTTCGGTCTCCGCTCCCTGCGCTGTTCTGCACTGAGAACTGAGTTGCGGGGCAAACAGAGCCTCAACGCTACCGGCTCGCGGCAAGCACTCTGCCGCCGGCTCAGACGAGCATGCGGCCAACAATAAAATTAAGGAAAGAGCAGGTAGAGCTTTCATGGTTCGGACCTATAGACTTTCGGCTGAAGGAAACAATCCCTGAGCGTCAAGGGCTGCTACCACATCTCGGGCGCCTTCTGCGCACATCACATCCGCGTACATCAGCGTTTCGTTTGAGGTCTAGCCTCAAAACGATGCAGGAAAAGGATTCTGTCGTCGTTTTCAAATTGCCCGACTACCGTGGCTCCCTTCAGGTCGGGTTTTGTGGTGAGCACAAAAGCCTGCCTGTCGGGCGAGCGGTCCTTCAATCGATCAATCTTTTTGAACCGGATATCCCAAAACCGCAGGCTTAGGAAAACGTCACGAGCTTGGGCACCGCGCCCAACAAAAACATCGACCACCTCGTTCTTGGGCGCGGTGCGGAAAATCGCATTTGCCGGCTGGCTGAATGACCTGTAGCGGTCAAACTCGCCATGATAAGCGTACGCACCGCTGATGCCTGACAACAAAGTGAGCCCCACAATAGTCTCAAAAAGAAACTTTGGACGGAGTGAAGCAACTGCGCTAAGCGCGATGAAGCCGAGCGCCACGAGACACAGCCACACCTCCGGACCAATGTCTTTGATGATCTGGCCGTCGATTGCCCCGCGCCGCGTCATGAAGCGCTCCGGGTCGATTGCTCCGTTCTGGAAAACGATTAAGTAAGCCGCGCCCATCAGAACGACGCTGGGCAAGACAAACGTCGCGGCCCAGCGCAGACCGCTTTTGACAGCATCTAAGCGGCGGGCCTCTACGGCAGCAACAAGAGCAAACATAAAGGGGAGGCAGACGAGGTAGCGCCCCATGAGGCGTTGCATGTCCGGAAAGTTGTAAGCCGCGCGCCACGAGTGGCGCGTTACGGCCATCGCGAAAAAAGCCAGCAACAGCAAGGCGCCGATTGCAAGCCGGTTCGAAAAAACATCCCGCGCCTGAATTGGGCGCCAGATCGAAGAAAAAAGGAGCGGCAAGGTGGTCGAGCTGAGCAGCGCAAAGTACGCGGCATACAGCGCGGTCCACACGATCAAAAGCTGAAGCGTCAACTGCTCCGGGTTGGTTTTCGACGCGATGCCAAAACCGAAAACGTGCTTGGGGTTAACGCCGACCGAGATTTGAGACACAATCCAGGGCACGTAAACGATCGCCATGGCAGCAATAACGATGCATCCGCGAAGTAGCCGGCGAGGGAGCTTTTCACGGTTTGTAATCATCCAGATTATGGCAAGGGGAAGGATGAGAACAAGGGTGATGTGGCGAGTCAGGTACAGCAAGCCGATTGCTGCTCCCGTTCCAATATCCCACCAAGTTTCGTTTTTCTCAGCTTTCCTGAGGCACAGATAAAAGCAGAACAACAAGAGCGGGATGAACAGGTTCTCGCTCATGATGAGCTGCGGAAAGACGAAGTGAAAAGGCATTGCGGCCGATGCCACCGCCACCAGCAAACTGTCCCGTTCGTCTAGAAACAATCGAGCGATGAGGAAAATTGGGAAAATCGTAAGGGATGAGGCGAGAGCATTGCTGACCTTCATCGCCTCATAGAAGTAGCTCCCGAAGAAGAACGACGGCGCCAGAAACAGTGGGTAAGCCGGCGGGTAATGGCCGCTACTGTAGGGCCGAAGTTCGAAGAGTCTTTGGGCAAAGTCGCGGTAAAGAAGCTCGTCGCCAAAGATGATCGGACCGGGAACAGCCGTAACCATCGCCACCTTGACGGCACACAGCGCGACAAAGGTCGCGGCGAGATAAAGCCGTGCATTGGCAAGCATTCACAACCGCCTCTGGAGAACAGAGTTTGTCGTAGGTCGCGCCTGCCCGCGCGTCAAGTGAGCCAGATCAGGCCGATGACCACCGCCGCGACGATCAGCGCCGGTATTGTGTAATCGCGCCACCGGAACGGCGGACCGCCATAGTCTTCTGACTTCTCGTAGCCGCTCGCCATTCCGCGCCCTCCATCATATCCAGCCCATCCAAACCGCCGCGATGACAATAGCCGATCCCATGCCGGCCAATGCAATCATGGCATAGCAGAACATCTGTGCAAGCCGCTCGTTGCGGTGTTTGTCGTCCATCTGGCCCTCCCGGGCCGATCCTAATCCACCAACCCACCCCAAGGAAAGGAATCGCCATGAACAGCGTAAGCACATGGACCAATGAAGAACTGGCACGGGAACTCGATGCATGGGCCGATGACGGCCACAGCGACAAGCTGATGGCCGAAAACTACACCGAAGCTCTGGCCGTGTTCGAAGAGCGAATGGGCTCGCCTAAGCCTGACCGGGGCCGGTTTTCTCGCCGGTTATCTCAGCAAGAACAAAGTTAAGGTTCTCTTCGGCACGGCTCTTGCTGCCAACCCATGTTGCGCGCTCGACGTGGCGCGCTCTTGCCTTCTCCGCGATGGCATCAAGGTCTACGCCTTCCAGTAGGCCCTTCTCCCTCAGAATCTCTAGAATGAACATCTCGCGGATCATCGCCTGATTGATGCCGGACCCCAAGAGTTGCATGTTGTTCTTGAGTTGATCCTTCAGGTCACGCTCATTCAATTGGCCAATCTGGCGTTTTAGCTGATCTACCGTATTCGACAGACCTTCAAGTATGCGGCGCAGATCGTTATCCATTCCACCCTCCCGTTGAAAACGCCGATCAAAGCACCGGCTCAACGCTGAGTCGAGTCACCCACCAATCCACCACCCTGCAATCACGCCGAGAAATTCTTGGGGGGAACTGCATTCTGCTGGGGACAGCGAGGCCCGTTTAGGTTGCAAATCGATAGATCGGGCAACGGTTGTGGTAGAACAAAAGCAGATTTGAATTCCCTTAGCGGGGAATGTCCGTGCTTGCCTAGGCACGGATGAGAGGGGCAGGCCGCTTCGATTGGACACCGGGGATGGCCGCCCCTCTCAAATGTCCCGGTCCCTTAGGCAAGGGCCGTCAACAGAAGGAACCCTATCATGGGTCAGATCGTAACAGTCAACTTTCGAGGTGATCAGCTTTACGGTTTCGAGAACGACGATGGCATTTTTGTCGCACTCAAACCAATCGTTGAAAGCATGGGTATGGATTGGTCCGCCCAGCTTCAGCGGGTGAAGAGAGACCCGATTTTAGCCGAAGGTATGGTTATCATGACCACACCTTTCGGGCGCGGCGGTTCTCAGGAGGCAGTGTGCCTCAAGATGGACCTCGTTAATGGATGGCTTTTCACCATCGATTCGTCCCGGATCAAGGATGAAGCGGTGAAAGAGAAGGTCATTCTCTATCAGCGAGAGTGCTACGCGGTTCTTTTCCGTCACTTCTATAAAGGTCAGAAGCACCAGCCGGAAACCATTGTCATCGAAGACCACGAGGAAACGGCAAGCCCGGATGCATCGAAGGTTCGCTTGGTGACAGAATGCCGGCAGACATTCGGCGCGAAGGCGTCGGGTCAGCTTTGGTTTCAGTTGGGCCTCCCAACCGTGCCCGCGATGATCGAGCAGAGCCGCCAGTTCGACTTGCTCGACTTCGCGGCAATCAAAACTGCCGATCCGTCACACAAGGCAGCTTAGAACGCATTCTCCCAAGCTTTTGACTGAAGGCGGCCCAAGTGGTCGCCTTTTTCATATCCGAAAGGAAAACCAATGGATCGCGCGAAGTTCTTCGCGGGGCTGCGCGCGCGTGGCTCCGGCGTATTTGGCACGAGCCTGTCACAGGGGCAGGTATCTGGCACAGAGGCCATTCTTGACGAAGCCCAGGCGAGGGGCGTTCCGCTCCGGCATCTCGCCTACATCCTTGCCACGGCCTACCATGAGACCGCCCACACCATGCAGCCTATTGCCGAGTACGGGAAGGGCAAGGGCCGTAAGTACGGCATTCCTGCCGGTCCCGACAACCAAGTTTATTATGGCCGTGGCTATGTGCAACTGACGTGGCTCGCGAACTACGCGAAGGCCGGCAAGAAGCTGGGTGTCGACTTCGTTCGCTATCCCGAGCGCGCCATGGACCCGCGCCTAGCTGCACAGATCATGTTCCTCGGCATGGCCGAAGGCTGGTTCACCGGCAAGAAGCTGTCCGACTACATCGACGGCGATAAGGCGGACTATGCGAATGCCCGCCGGATCATCAACGGGACCGACAAGAAAGACCTCATTGCGGGCTACGCCAAAGCGTTCGAGACGGCGCTGCGGGCTGCCGGCTACTTCGGCATGGCACCGAAGGTTTTACCCACACCGAAGCCCATTCCGGTCACCACCCCGGAACCCAGCATTCCCAAGGCTTCCGAGCCCAAAAAGGCCGATCCGGTCATCTCCATCCCTGAGCCTTCCGGCTTCTGGGCCTCCCTCATCGCATACCTCTTTCCCCGAAAGGCATGACCATGTTTGACAAGCTCCTGAAACCCCTCACGACTGCCACGGCGACCGGCACTGTCTTCCGAGACGTGTTCATCATGGTGGGCGTGCTGATTGGCCTTCTTGGCACATTCGGCGTCCTCACCCCCGAACAGGTGGAGGAACTCAAGCGCACCGTCGAAGCGATTTCCGGGCAGTGGCCGGCTATCATGGGCGCGCTAGGCCTTCTCATGGCGGCAGGCATGTCGATCTATCGTGCCGTGTTCAAGTCGTCATCGAACAAGGCAGCAGAAGCCGCGAAGCTGATTGACGAAAAGTTGGCGCCTTCCGCGCCGGTGGAAATCATCACGCCTCCGGGCGTTCCTGATATCTTGGTCCCTGGCAAAAAGGCGTAAGCCTCGCATTGTAACGGAGGCGTAGCCGCCATGCCCAATTCCAACGGTGAACTGGATCGCCAGTACATCGATGCTGCACAAGCCCAGCTTGGCGAGCGCGTCACCAATCTCAACAGGCGGCAGACCGATCTAGAAAACGAGATGCGCGTTGGCTTTCGGCAGATCGAAAGCTCATTCGCCTCTTTCACCAACGAGACACGGGCCTCTATCCAAGCGCTGTCCGCGACCATCGCCGAAAAGAACAAGCCGCAATGGCAAGCCCTATCGGTGATGCTCGCGGCGGTCGTGGCTATTGGCGGTCTGGCCTACATGCCAATCCGCGAGGCCACCACCGACCTCAAGACATCCGTTGCCAACACCATCACACGCCAAGAGATGGACTGGAGACAGGCGCGAGGAGCCGAGGACAGAAGTCGCGCCGACCGCGACCTGACAGACCTTCGCTCACAGATGGTTCCCCGCGAGGAGTTGGACCGCGTGTTCCTCTCCTATGACGACCAGATGCGAGAGAAGCAACGGCAGCTTGACGAACTCAAGCAGGCTCAAGGCAGCGTCTATGGGCAGCGTGACGCGATGATGGACATGCGCGAACGGTTGGACAGGCTGGAGCGGGAGAGGCGGGCAGCGCTCACGCCTTGACTCCCCGCCACCCGCGTTCCTAATTCGTTTGCATGGCCCGGTTCAAGCTCCCTCCCATCACATACCCGCTGACCATCGATACGGTCGGCAAAACCCTGGCGCTGGGCCATGAGATCGAGGCGTTCTGCCACACCAAGGGATGCGGCCACAAAGCCCGGATCAACCTCGTCTCCTACGCCAAGCGGTTCGGACTGGACGCTCCCTGCGGTCATGACGATCTGGTCAAGGTGTATTACTGCCCCAGGTGCAGGGAGGCTGGTCGGCCCGACAAGAACCTCACCTTCATCCACCAAGCTCTAACCGCAGAGCATTCATGTTGGCCTCGGCAAGAGCGCAGCGTGAACCCTTATGAGAGGGCGAAGGGGCGGTGAACGGTGCGGGGCTCGCTCGGGTTTTCCCTTTACTTTCAACGGTGCCGCCTTGCGTCAAGGTGCGGGCAATAGTTACGAAAACGTTAACAAAATCAGGTACTAAAGTGTTCTGTTGTTAACAATCCATCAAGGTTAATGCTTCATTTTTTCTCCGGTGAGATTCAGTAAGCGTCCGGAGAGTCCAGTGCATCGACGAGTTGTAAAGCGGCGTTTCGCCGTCGCCGCTGATGTGAAGCGTTCGTTTGTCGCGCCGCTGGTGATCGGCCTGGGCATCTGGATCGGCTTTCCCACCGTCGCAGCCTATCAGGACATGACGAGCCTGATTTCGGGCCTGGAAGGCAAGGGCGACCGATGGCACGCCTATGTTGAGCGCTCCGCGGCCGGTTCGGTGCATCAGGCGCAGATGCAATTCCGCGACGGCGACCTTCCCACCGGCTCGATCTCGGGGGCGGGCGTCGAACTCCCCGGCGTCGGCACGGTCGCCTTCACCGGCAAGAAGGGCGAGGCCAGCGCCATTCCCGATGAGGCACGCGTCGCCCGCTCCGAGAAGAAGGGCCGAATCGTCCACATCACGCCTGTCGCGCCGCCCAAGAATTTCACCGCCGGCTCGATCTTCCAACGCACCAGCATGCTGCGGCCGACGCTGGACGGTGAGCTGAAGATGACGTTTGCCGAACCCGAAATTCGCGGCAAGGAGGTGGAGGTCGCCTCCACATTCTATATTAATGAGGCGCCGAGCCCGGTGAGCGGCGTGCCGACGATGCTGGCCGATCTCGTCACCAACACCACCCCTGATATTCTGGCGACCGCCTATGGGCCGTCCAGTCCGGACTATGCGAGGGCTTCGCCTTTCGAGGCTCTGCTGAAGGAAGAAGATCCGAATGCCGGCCGGTTCGTCCCGCCGGTGGCCCCCGGCGACCATGCCTGGATGAGCAAGCCGCTGCCGGCGGCGGTGTTCACGGCGCCCGAGCAGCAATGTCTCGCCATCGCCATTTACTTCGAGGCGCGCGGCGAACTGCTGAAAGGGCAGGCGGCGGTCGCGCAGGTCGTGCTCAACCGCGTCCGCAACCCGACCTATCCGGACACGATCTGCGGCGTCGTTTATCAGAACGACGGCTGGCGCAACCGGTGCCAGTTCTCCTTCGCTTGCGACGGCATCCGCGATATCATCACCGAGCCGTCCCGGTTCAAGGTCGCCAAGGACATCGCGCTCGCGGTCACAGCCGGCAAAATCTTCATCCCCGAAGTCGCTTCGGCAACCCACTACCACGCCACCTACGTCAATCCGCGTTGGTCGCGCACCATGGAAAAGATGAACAAGATCGGCCTTCACATCTTCTACCGCACCTATGGCGGCGGCTGGAGCTGATCGGTCAGGGGATTCTCACCGTGATAGCGTTTGTATGAAGTCGTGCGGGGCCGGATTCGGACATGACGAAGCCCGATGAAGGGCGGGCAGGATGTCGCACCGCGCTAAATACATGAAATAAAACAAGAAAATACTTGGAATTAACAGGGTCTGCCCGGCTTGACGGGGGCAGGCCCTCTAACTATGTTGCCGGCGACTTTGAAGCGGAAGGAACACGACGTTCCCACCGGGCAGGGAGGTTGGGATGGCCAAGTCTAAACGGCCAGACGAGACCGGCAAGACCGAGCCCGGAAGGCCAGTCGACAGTGCGTTTCGTGACGAGGATCTCGAACGCCGCAGGTTCGAACTCGAGGCAAAACTTGCCAAGAGCCGTCCAGCGGCAGCCGAGGGGGAAAGAGACGGCCAGCCGTCGCGCTCCTCCGGTTACGGCCAGGCGATGAAGCTTTCGAGCGAATTCATTGCCGGCATCGTCATCGGGGCCGGGCTGGGCTGGTTCATCGATCGTTTCGCGGGCACGTCGCCCTGGGGGCTGATTGTTTTCCTTCTGCTGGGCTTTTGCGCCGGCGTCCTCAATGTCCTGCGGTCCGCAGGCATGGTTTCAGAGTCCGGCGTCAGGCCTCCTGATCTGCCGGACAGGAAGTGAACTGCGTCGCAAGACGTAAATTGTTTTGAAGGGGCGCCATCGTGGCCAACGATCCGATCCATCAGTTCCAGATCGCGAAATGGATTCCGATTGAGGTCGGCGGTCTCGATCTCTCCTTCACCAACGCTTCGGCCTTCATGGTCGCGACCGCGGTTGCGACGGGTGCGTTCCTCTACATGACGACCTCCAGCCGCGGCCTCGTGCCAGGACGGCTGCAGTCGATCTCCGAAATGTCTTATGAGTTCGTCGCCTCCATGCTGCGCGACTCCGCCGGCTCCAAGGGAATGAAGTTCTTCCCGCTGGTGTTCTCCCTGTTCATGTTTGTGCTCGTGGCCAACCTGCTTGGCCTGTTCCCTTACTTCTACACCATCACCAGCCAGATCATCGTCACCTTCGCGTTGGCGCTGCTGGTGATCGGAACTGTAATCGTCTACGGCTTCCTCAAGCACGGCTTTGGCTTCCTCAAATTGTTCGTGCCGAGTGGTATTCCCGCTCTGTTGGTGCCGTTGGTGGTGATCATCGAGGTCATCTCCTTCCTCTCCCGTCCGGTCAGCCTTTCGGTCCGTCTGTTCGCCAACATGTTGGCGGGTCACATCACGCTGAAAGTCTTTGCTGGCTTCGTCACGTCGCTGAGCGCCTTTGGGGCGATCGGCGTGGTTGGCGCCATCCTCCCGCTGTTGATGACGGTTGCCATCACCGGCCTGGAGTTCCTGGTCGCGTTCCTGCAGGCCTATGTCTTTGCCGTTCTCACCTGCATGTATCTCAACGACGCGGTCCACCCCGGACACTGATCACCACCCGGGGCCGGCGAATGGTTCGCCGCGCTCCAACGATATCGCAACAGTTCCACGAAGGAGTTTTGGAAATGGAAGCAGAAGCAGCAAAGTATATCGGCGCCGGTCTCGCATGCTTTGGCATGGCTGGTACGGCTCTCGGCCTGGGCAACATCTTCGGCAGCTACCTGTCGGGCGCCCTCCGCAACCCGTCGGCAGCTGACGGCCAGTTCGGCCGCCTGGTGTTCGGCTTCGCTGTGACGGAAGCTCTGGGCATCTTCTCGCTGCTCATCGCCCTGCTGCTGCTCTTCGCAGTCTAAGACAAGCAGGCGTTGAAGCCGGCCGCATCTGGCGGCCGGTTATGTTGGACAGGGGACTGTGATGTTTGTGACAACGGCTTATGCCCAAGAGGCAACTCCAGCTCCGGCTGAGGGTGCTGCTCACACTGAGGTGGCGGCCGAACACGGCGCGGCGCAGGGCGTTTTCCCGCCCTTCGACACCTCCACCTATGCCTCGCAGCTCCTGTGGCTCGCCATCAGCTTCGGCTTGTTCTACCTATTCCTCAAGAATGTGGCCCTGCCGCGCATCGGCGGTATCCTGGAGGTGCGGCGCGACCGCATCGCTCAGGATCTCGATCAGGCAGCCCGCATGAAGGCCGAGGCGGACGCCGCCGTGGCCGCTTACGAGCAGGAGCTTGCAGAGGCCAAGGCCAAGGCCAACGCGATCGGCAACGAGGCGAGCAATGCCGCCAAGGCCGAAGCGGAAGCCAAGCGCAAGGAAGTAGAGGCTGGTCTCGACCAGAAACTCGCAGCCGCCGAAGAACGCATCGCCGGGATCAAGGCTTCGGCCATGAGCGGCGTCGGCGCTATCGCGGAAGAAACCGCTTCGGCCATCGTCCAGTCGCTGGTTGGCGGCACGGTCGACAAGTCCGAAGCAGCTGCCGCCGTCAAGGCCGCGGCAGAATAAGGAGAGAGGCGATGGACGCTACATTTTGGGCAACCGTAGCCCTCTTTCTGTTCCTCGGGATCATCTTTTACCTGAAGGTCCCGGGAATGATTTCCAAGGCGCTCGATGAGCGTGCCGCCAAGATCAGCAATGAGCTTGAGGAAGCACGTCGCCTGCGCGAGGAATCCCAGCAACTGCTGGCCGAATTCCAACGCAAGCGCAAGGAAGCCGAAAAAGAGGCTTCCGAGATCGTCGAGGCTGCCAAGCGCGAGGCCGCGATGCTGGCCGAGGACGCCCATAAGAAGACCGAGGAATATGTCGCGCGCCGCGCCGCGCTTGCCGAACAGAAGATCGGTCAGGCTGAACGCGACGCGATCAACGAGGTCCGTGCTAGCGCGGTTGACCTCGGTGTCGAAGCCGCTCGTCGCATTCTTGCTGCGCGCGTCGACGCTAGGGCCGATGCCAACATGTTCCAGGCATCTGTCAGCGAAGTGAAGGCCAAGCTCAACTGAGCGTCCGGACTTTAGGATAAGTTTGGAAAGCCGCCGGGCAATTGGCGGCTTTTTTGTTTTCCAGTTTTCGATAGAGTTTGAACAACCACCCATATTCGTACTGATATTTTTGTGGCAGCTTGCCATCAGTGCGATGTGATAATCTCAGCTTGCGCTGACGGTGTTGGATGGAAGAATGCATAGCAGCAAAGTCCATCAAGGAGATACTCAAACGTATTCAGTCTCGAAGTCTCGTTGGAGACGATCGATACGTAGCAGATCGGGAAATTCTGAAAAGATGGGATAGGGGCGATGGTCTTGAGTATCTCATCGGCCTGCTACAGTCAGAAACCATCGGGTCTCGCCTGCTTGGAGCTTATTATCTCGGTGAGTTACATCCCGTTGAAGAACTGAAAGATGCCGCAATGCATCTTGCGGATGACCCGCTGTCAGATTGCAGAAAAGCCTTTGTTGCATTCATACATAACTCCGGTGATTACGATGAAGAAATCTCAGCAGGCTTGGCCAGGTGCCTGCACGATTTGGACGTGACTGTAAGAGTGGCGACCGTAAAATGGGCGATCGAAATATCCACTACGCGGTTTGAGGACTTTGCCCGATTGATTGAGGCGGGGATCGGGCGCCGAGAGCCAAAATTTCGGAACCCCCTTAGTAATGATTTCTGGAACCACTCCAGCTTGGCGCGTGGAATTCGGGGGCTAAATATCATCCGCCGGATAAGGGGCGGGGAGGATATCCAGCAGATCCGCGCAAACACGCCCGATGAGGACAGTTTCGTCTTCGATAGCCTTTTGTTTTCGGCCCCTCGCCGCGAACGCCTCACTGCACGGCTGAAGAAGCGCGCTGTTAAGAATTGATGGCCATGCTAGGCCACCAAACAATCGGCTGTTTTAGAGGTCTTCTTTCTCAGCCGCATCCACCCTGAACGGAGAAAACGACACGCGGTGCAGGCGTCCGCAGGCGCCATGCTGGCCGATGGCCTTGCGGTGACGTTCGGTGGCGTAGCCCATGTGGATTTCAAAACCGTAGCGCGGGTCCTGAGCCCCGAAAGCTGCCATCATCCGGTCGCGGGTGACCTTGGCGACAATGGAAGCGGCGGCAACCGACTGCGAGCGCTGATCGCCCTTGATCAGGGCCTCGCACGGGCAGGCGAGCCCGGGAGGCACATCGCGGCCGTCGGCAAGCGCGGACTTCGCGGGGATGGGCAACGCCGCCAGCGCCCGCCGCATCGCCTCAAGGCTCGCTTTAAGGATGTTGCTGCGGTCGATGCCCTCGGCCGAAACCGAAGCGACCGCCACACCCAGCGCCGAGCCCAGGATCTGCAGAAAGAGCTCTTCGCGTTGCAGAGCACTCAGCTTCTTGGAATCGTTCAATCCGTCGGGGATGCGCTGCGGATCGAGCACGACGGCAGCCGCGACGACTGGGCCCGCAAGCGGGCCGCGGCCTGCCTCGTCAAGGCCTGCAACCGGCCAGAGACCACGTGCCATGCCCCTCGTCTCGAAGGAAAAATCGGGCCCTTCGGGCAGGTCGAAGAGAAGCGGAGAATCGGTACGCGTGCGAGCCATAATGGGCCGAGACTCGCACCCCATCCGATTCTCCGCAAGTCCTTCCTGCCTTTGTGGGGCAATGGCAGGGAGGGCTCCGTCTTGGGCCGGGGACGGGCCAGACGGGAGACGTTCGAACCGCATTGATCGGCTAAAGCAGCATCAGCTGTTCGTTCTTGCGCGGTGCGGGCTTGAACAACTCCGTGGTCAGCGATTCCCGCCTGGCATTCAGCCCAAGCCGTCGCGCGGCGATTTCGAAGCGGCGGCCGATCTGCCAGGCATAGGGGCCTGCGCCACGCATGCGCTTGCCCCATTCGCTGTCATAATCCTTGCCGTCGCGCATCGACCGAACCAGCGACATGACGTGCCGGTAGCTGTCGGGGTAATGCCTAAGCAGCCAGTCCTTGAAGATCGGGCTGACTTCCAGCGGCAGCCGCAGCACGACATAACCCGCTTCCGTCGCACCCGCCGCCTTGGCCGAATCGAGGATGCGCTCGATCTCCGCATCCGTCAGGCCGGGAATGATGGGCGCGACCATGACCGATGTCGGAATGCCGGCGGAAGACAGTTCGCGGATCGCTTCCAGCCGGCGCGTCGGTGTCGCGGCCCTTGGCTCCATCGTGCGCGCGAGAAGCCTATCCATCGTCGTCACCGACACCGCCACCTTGGCCAGCCCTTTTTCGGCCATGCGCGACAGGATGTCGATGTCGCGCGTCACCAGTGCCGATTTGGTGACGATGCCGACGGGATGGTTGCGCGCTTCGAGCACTTCGAGAATCTCGCGCATGATGCGCCACTTCTTCTCGATCGGCTGGTAGGGGTCGGTGTTGGTCCCGATGGCTATAGTGCGCGGCTGGTAGCCTTCTTTGGACAACTCCTTGTCGAGCAGCTTGGCCGCATCCGGCTTGGCGAACAGCTTGGCCTCGAAATCCAGCCCGGCCGATAGCCCCATATAGCTGTGCGTCGGCCTTGCGAAGCAATAGACGCAGCCATGCTCGCAGCCGCGATAAGGATTGATCGAACGGTCGAAGGAAATGTCGGGCGATTCATTGCGGGTGATGATGGTGCGCGGCTTTTCGACCTGAACTTCGGTCTTGAACGGCGGTAGTTCCTCAAGTCCGCTCCAACCGTCGTCGAAGACATGGCGGCTGACGGGTTCGAACCGGCCCGACGGGTTGACGCCCGCCCCTCGACCGCGCCTGCGGTCCTCATGCACGCGCACGCCGCTGCCGTCGATCATCGCATTGGCCATCGCAGACCCTCCGCTTCTGAAGGCCGCAACATCTGCGCGGGCTATCGGTTCCATGCTTATGCCTCCGTCAAGAGCTTCGAGTATCGGCCTTCAAGCCGCTTTCATGAAATTATTCCTATCATCAAAATGAGAACAAAGCAAGAACTTTGTTTGCATCAAACTCGAATCGCGGTTTGGGCGTGGTTGCGAAATTCAGCCACAGCCTGTTAAGGGTCATGAATGCTCAGTGTCGTGATTGAAACCAAAAATGACGAGGAAGCTCTGGCCCGCACGCTGGCGTCGCTGGTCGGCGGCGCGGTGGAGGGGATCGTGCGCGAGGTGATCGTCTGCGATATCGGGTCGACCGACCAGACTCAGCGCGTCGCCGACCATGCCGGCTGCCATTATGTCGGGCAGGGCGGTGTCGCCGCCGGCATCCGCCAGGCCAGGTGCGAATGGATATTGCTGTTGGAGCCGGGCGCGCGTCTGGTCGACGGCTGGACGGACGAGGTGCTGGCGCACACCGGCCGTCAGACGATTGCCGCGCGCTTCTCGCAGGCCAAGGCGAGCCGCGCGCCGTTTCTGTCCCGCCTCTTCGGCAGACGGCGTCCGCTCACCGAAGGGCTCGTGATCAGCAAGCATCAGGCGGCTTCGCTCGCCGGCAAGGCGTCAGGCGCCGAGGCGCTAGCCAGGGGTGTTGCTACGAAAAGGCTGGATGCCGAAATCTGGGTCGCGCCGCTCAAGCGGTAGCGCCAAAAATGAAGGCCGGGACAAATCCCGGCCGTCTAAAATCTTGCTTTTTGAAACGCCTACCGCGCCGCGGGCAGCGTCAATTCCTGGCCGGGATGCAGGCGCGCGGGGTCGCCGCGCAATTGCGGGTTCAGCCTGAGGATTTCGCGATAGCGCTCGCCATTGCCCAGTACACGGTCGGCGATGGACCACAGCGACTGGCCGGGCTGGACGGTATAGACCGCCGGCACCACCTCAGCCTCGGCGGGTGCCGCTGCCTCGGTCTTTTCGATGACCGCTGGCGCGGGGGTCGCCTCGGTTTTCTTTTCGGTCTGCTCCGCCGGTGTCGCAGGGACAGGCTGTGCTTCGACCTTGGCAGGCTCGGCGGGCTTTTCCGCCTCGGCTTTGTCGGCGGGAGGCAGGCCTTCGGAGAGCTTCTTCTGCACCTGCGCCAGAATGTCGGGCTCGGGCTTCAGGTCGCGTGCGTGGCTCCACTGGAAGGTCGCTTCCAATTTGCGGCCGGTGCGCCAATAGGCGTCGCCCAGATGGTCGTTCAGCACGGGATCGTTCGGCATCAGCGACACCGCGCGCTCAAGTTCCTTTACGGCTTCCTCGTAGCGGCCAAGGCGATAATACGCCCAGCCCAGCGAATCGACGATATACCCGTCGCTGGGACGCAGTTCGACGGCGCGCTTGATCAGGTCGAGGCCTTCCTCAAGGTTCATGTGCATGTCGACCCAGGAATAGCCGAGATAGTTCATCACCTGCGGCTGATCGGGGAAGAGTTCGAGCGCCTTGCGAAAATTCGGCTCAGCCTTGCTCCATTCCTTCAGCCGCTCATAGGCTATGCCGCGCTGGTAGAAGATGTTCCAGGTGGCGCGGCTCGGCGTCGTCAGCGTGGCGACGGCCTTGTCATAGAGATCGGCCGCGTCGCGGTAGTCCTCCTTGGAGGAATACACTCCGCCCAGCGCCAGATAGCCGCGCATGTCGTCAGGCGTGGCGGCGACCAGCTTCTTCAGATGCTCGACCGCTTCCGGATATTGGTCGAGGTCGGCAAGGTTCAGGCCCATCTGCAGGTCGGCCATGCGCTTGAGCGGGGATGCTTCGGGCACGCGGCGATACAGGTCGATTGCGGCTTGTCCATCCTTGAACTGTTCGGCCACGCCGGCCAGTTGCATCAGCGTCTCGTCGCTGTCCGGCTTCAATGCCAGCGCATATTGCAGATAGAGGCGGACGAACGGTTCGCCGCCGCCCCGGTTCAGCGCGGTCGCCAAATTCAGCAGGATTTCGGCCGACCCATCGGCCGGTGTGGCGGCCAGCGGTGCGATGGTCTCGCCTTTCTGGATTTGCTCGCGGAGGGCGGCGATCGGCGGACGTCCGGTGGAAAACTCGTCCGCGCGGTCGAGTATCGCCAGCGCCTCGTCCTTCTTGCCCTGGCGCGCCAGGAAGCGGGCATAGGCTTCCGCACCGCGCATCCAGGTCTCGGGCGCGCTGCCGCCGGCTGCGACATTGTCCATGAAGGCGCGATAGGATTGGTCGGCCTTGTCGTTAAGCCCCGCAGCATCCGCGATCAGCGCGGCGTGATAGGAGCGGAAAAGCCCGAACCATTCCGGTCCCTCAAGCTTTTCGACGGCCTCGATCGCCTGCGTCTTCTGATCGGTGCCCAGCTTCACCCATCCGCTCATCACGCCGGTGATCAACCGATCCAGGTCGGATTGCAGCGCAAGCTTCAGCCATGTCTCGGCGGCCGGATAATCCTTCTTGCGGATGGCATCTACGCCGAGCGCGACACGCGAAAAGCGCTCGACGTCCGGAACGGTCTTCAGCATCTCGGCGTAAGGCAGCGATTCGTCGAAACGTCCCTGCGCGATCAGCGCCAGCAACACGCTTTGCTTGAGCTGCACGTCATTGGGGTTGAAGGCCAGCGCGCGCTTGTAATAGGCGATTGCGGTGTCGAGATCGTTGTCGACTTCGGCCACTCTGGCAGCGAGGAACGCGCCTGAGAAAGAGCCGACCTGTACGGTTTCGGGTGTGTCTTTTGCATAAGCGAAAGGCGCCGAAATGGCTATGCTCGCCACCGCCGCCATGCTCAGGATCCAGCTCGCGCGTCCTAGCCGCATATCACGTCCTTCCTGCCGGGTTTTCAGCCAAGCGCCAACCCGCGTTAGGGCCATCGGCTGCCCCATGAAACCGTAATCGCAGAAGCATGGCCTTTTTGCGGACAGGCTTCAATCGGTTTGGCACACTATTAGGCGACCTTATCAAGAAAGGGCCTAACTGTGGCATCGGTGGGACAGGTGGCCGCCCGTAGGCCGTGACAAACGCCGCGCCTGGCGAAGCCCGGCGTGTCCTATACGACGCGACGGATGCAGAAATCGATCACCTCGATCAGCGCTGCCTTTTGTGGCGTGGCTGCCAGCGGCGCCAGTGCATCGCGCGCGATCTCGCCGAAATGGCTTGCGCGGCCTATGGTATCGGCAATAGCCCCATGACGCGTCATCAGCCCTGTTGCGCGTTCCAGGGCCGCATCGTCGGTATTGCCGTCCTCAATAGCGCTCTTCCAGAAGGCGCGTTCGTCGCTGGTGCCGCGCCGATAAGCAAGGATGACGGGGAGCGTCACCTTGCCCTCGCGGAAATCGTCGCCTGTGTTCTTGCCGAGATCCTTGCTCGAGCCGCCATAGTCCAGCGCATCGTCGATCAGCTGGAACGCGAGGCCCAGATTTGTGCCGTAGGAGCGCAGTGCAGCGCGGTCGTTCTTCGATGCCTTGGCGATCACCGGCCCGACTTCGGCTGCGGCCGAGAACAGCGCTGCCGTCTTCGCCTTGATGACGGCGAAATGCTCGTCCTCGGTGGTGTCGAGGTTCTTTGCCGCTGCAAGCTGCATCACCTCGCCCTCTGCAATGATCGACGCGGCTGCCGAAAGGATGTCGAGCGCTTCCAGCGAGCCGACTTCGACCATCATCCTGAAAGCCTGGCCGAGCAGGAAATCGCCGACGAGCACGCTCGCCTGGTTGCCCCAGATGGTGCGCGCGGTCTTCTTGCCGCGCCGCAGATCGCTCTCGTCCACCACATCGTCATGCAACAGGGTCGCTGTGTGCATGAACTCGACGCTGGTTGCGAGCTTGACGTGGTTTTCGCCGGAATAGCCGAACATCTGAGCCGCGGCCAGCGTCAGCATCGGACGCAGACGCTTGCCGCCGGAAGAGATCAGATGGTTCGCCACTTCGGGAATCATTTCAACGTCCGAGCCGGCCTTGGACAGGATGAGTTTGTTGACTCGGCCCATGTCGACCGCCGTCATGTCGAGAAGGGCCTGGATCGTCGCCGGTTCGCGCTTGCCCTGTTCGATGTTCAGAACCACACCCAAATCTACCACTCCCGTCAAACCCGTGAGACAAAGCCAAGGCTCCGTCGCGCGGGCGGACTCTAGGTCGGCAAGCCCTACCGTCGCAAGTGGCGAATTGGCGCGGCCCGCCCTACCATATACACAGGAAGCCGCAACCAGACGTTAGGACCGAACCATGATCGAACTCGTGCGCACCAATGATGCGGTGACCATATCCTTCGTGCAGTCGCTGCTGCGCGACTCCGGCATCGACTGCTTCGTAGCCGACGAGAATATGAGCGTGCTCGACGGGTCCATCGGCGTGCTGCCGCGACGCATCATGATCGCGGAGGACGATCTGATGGAGGCGCGCGAACTGATGACAGCGGCCGGCATTGCCAAGGAAATCCGACAGAAATGACAGCGGAGCCTGAGACCGCTGATGCCGGCGAGCCGGCCGCGACCACGCTCGACGCGTTCCATCGCGGCGGTTTTTGGCTGGTGCAGCCTGCCAAGGCCGGGCATCGTGCCGGCATGGATGCGATGACGTTGGCAGCTAGCGTCCCATCCGCCTTTGCCGGCCATCTCGCCGACTTCGGCGCGGGCGCGGGCGCTGCCGGTCTTGCCGTGGCATCGCGCTGCACCTCTGCCAGTGTCACGCTCGTCGAAATCATGCCGGAAATGGCGCTTTATGCCGAAGCCACGCTCGCCCATCCGGCCAATGCAGGGCTGAAATCTCGCGCAAAAGTGATCCGCGCGGATGTCGAGCTGACGGGGAGGGCGCGCGTCGAGGCCGGCCTTGCCGACAACAGCTTCGATTTCGTCATCATGAACCCGCCCTTCAATGCAGCGCATGACCGCGCCACGCCCGATCCGCTGAGGCAAAAGGCGCATGTGATGGATGACGGCTTGTTTGAGCGCTGGATGAAAAGTGCCGCGGCCGTGGTTCGTCCGCGTGGCGGGGTGGCGGTGATTGCGCGTCCCGATGCGCTCGCTCCGCTGCTCGATGCCGTGAAGGGCCGGTTCGGTTCCGTGCAGATTGTGCCCATCCATCCTCGCGCCGATCTCCCCGCAATCCGCATCGTCCTGCGTGGCATCCGCGCGGCGCGGGGGCCGCTCTCGCTCTGTCCGCCGCTGGTGCTGCACGATGCGGGCGAGGCTTTTTCGGCCCGTGCCGAAGACATCGTCAACGGCCGCGCCTCGCTTTTCGGCGATTGAACCACAGCCTCAGGATTGCGGTTGGCCGGCAAATCCCTACATGGCTCTCGACCGTAGTCTTGAAAGGATGATCTGCTTGGCCCTTCTCCGCCGTCTGCTTCCGAAATCCATGCGTTCCAACGACGTCACGATCCCTGTGGTCCGGCTGCATGGAACGATCATGTCCGGCGGTGGCCAGTTCCGGCAGAACCTGTCGCTTGCCTCGACCGCGGGGCTGATCGAGAAGGCCTTTGCCATCAAGGAAGCGCCGGCGGTGGCGATTTCGATCAACTCGCCGGGCGGTTCGCCGGTGCAGTCGCGGCTGATCTATAAGCGTATCCGCGATCTCGCGGTGGAAAAGAACAAGCGCGTTCTGGTCTTCGTAGAGGATGTCGCGGCGTCGGGCGGCTATATGATCGCGGTCGCAGGCGACGAAATCATCGCAGACCCGTCCTCTATCGTCGGCTCGATCGGCGTGGTCTCCGCCTCCTTCGGCTTCACCGATCTGATGAAGAAGATCGGCGTCGAGCGCCGCGTGCATACGGCCGGGCAGAACAAATCCGTTCTCGATCCCTTCAAGCCGGAGAAGCAGGAAGATGTAGAGCGTCTTAAGGCGCTGCAGCTCGAAGTGCACCAGACCTTCATCGATCTGGTCAAGAGCCGCCGTGGCGCCAAGCTGAAGGACGATCCGGACCTGTTCACCGGCCTGTTCTGGACCGGTATCAGGGGTGTCGAACTGGGGTTGGTCGACGACCTCGGCGATATGCGCAGTGTGCTACGCGACCGCTTCGGCCCCAAGACCAAGATGAAGCTTATCGCCCCGCCGCGCGGCCTGTTCGGGCGCGGGCGCGGCTTGTTGGGCTCCTCGGCTGGCGATATTGCTGCCGCGGCGTCGACGGGCTTCATCGATGCTGCCGAAGACCGTTCGCTCTGGGCCCGCTTCGGCTTGTGATCGAGCGTGATCGCAGTGGGCTTTGAAATTCCACGCGGCCATGCTTATTATGAGAAAGGTGCCGCGCATGGTGCGGCATCCAGCCCTGCTCGCGAGCATTGCGCAGCCAGATTGGTCTGCCTGTTTGGGTGCGGATGGTGCTGAAACGGAGATGAAGAGGGAATGTCGATGCCGCAGCTCATCTTGTTCGCTGTTGTGGGCGCTGTCGCCTATATGGGCTACCGCTCCTTCGTCAAGGAAGCGCAGCGCGTGACCGCAAAGGTTCGCCGTACCGAGCAGCAGCGCGCTACAGGTGCCAGCGGCACGCTGATCAAGGATCCCAAGACCGGCGAATACCGCCTGTCCAAGGACTGATCGCGTAACCGGCGTGACCCTGCAGCGTTTTTCGGTCGCCGAGCACGCGCCGGCGAAGATCAATCTCGCCCTTCATGTCGTCGGCCGACGCGAAGACGGCTACCATCTGCTCGAAAGCCTGGTCGTCTTCACCGCCTTTGGCGACCGCATCGTCGTCTCTCCCACCGAGGTAGACAGTTTCGTCGTGCGCGGCCATTTCGCCGCCCACGTCCCGCTCGATGACGGCAATCTCGTGCTGCGTGCCCGCGATGCCCTGCGCGCGGCTTTTCCCGAACAATCCGCCAGCCCCGTCGCCATCGAGCTGGAAAAGAACCTGCCAGCCGCCTCCGGCATCGGCGGCGGCTCCAGCGACGCCGCTGCCACCTTGCGCGCTCTTGACCGCTTCTGGAACATCAGTGCCGGGGAGGCGCGTCTGCAGGCCCTCGGCCTGCCGCTCGGGGCCGACCTGCCGATGTGCGTCGCCGCCCGCCCGCTTATCGCCGCCGGCATCGGCGAGAATACGCAGATGCTCGACGCCTTTCCCGCGCTTCATATCGTGCTGGTCAATCCCGGCGTGGCCGTCGGCACGCCGGACGTGTTTCGCGCCTTGACGCAGCGCGACAACCCGCCGCTGCCGCCGCTCGACGCTGCCGATGCGCTGCATGACTGGCTGCACCGGACCCGCAACGACCTCGAACAGCCCGCACGTTCTGTCGCCTCCGAAATCGGCGAAGCGCTCGATGCGCTGAAGGATTATGGCGCGGGTTTTGCGCGTATGTCCGGCTCCGGCGCAACTTGCTTCGGTCTTTTTACCGACGCTGCCGCAGCAGAGGCCGCAGCCGGTGGCATTGCCGAAGCCTGGCCCTACTGGTTTGTCGCCGCGACCCAGACCCTTCACAAGGACCGCGACTGACATGGCTGGCACCGACCGCCCCTTCATCCCCGTTCGCATCGCGGTTCTTACCGTGTCGGACACCCGAACCCTTGCCGACGACAAGTCCGGCCAGACGCTCGCTGATCGCATCGCCGAGGCCGGCCATGTGCTGGCGGCGCGCGACATCGTCACCGACGATAAGGCCCTGATCCGCGATCGCGTGCTGGCTTGGAGCCGGCATAACGACATCGACGTCGTCATCACCACGGGTGGCACCGGATTTACCGGCCGCGACGTTACGCCCGAGGCGCT
Organism: Tianweitania sp. UT-5YL-CI-8; assembly: GCF_030010215.1. Classification (GTDB taxonomy): domain Bacteria; phylum Pseudomonadota; class Alphaproteobacteria; order Rhizobiales; family Rhizobiaceae; genus Oryzicola. The sequence continues at coordinate 362,559 of NZ_JASCRR010000004.1, read as the reverse complement.
TGAGCCGATCTTTGAAAAGCGCATGGATGGCTTCTCGGAGGTGTTCCACCGTATCTCCTACGACAAGATCGGCACCTCCACCGTGCAATCACGCGCCACCGGCGGCGTCGTCAACGCCACCTTCGTCTTCGTCCTGCCCGGCTCGCCCGGCGCCTGCCGCGACGCCTGGGACGGCATTCTCAAGCCGCAGCTCGATTACCGCCATATGCCGTGCAACTTCGTCGAGATCATGCCCCGGCTCGACGAGCATCTCAGGCGCGGCGGCGGTCAATAGGGCAGGCGGCACGCGACCGCCAAAGGCGAACGCTTGACGCTGCACCGGTCGCAGTACTAGGACGGGCGCTCCTTTGGCCCCTCGGGGCGCAAACCGTCGAGCCCGCCCGTGACCGAACCTCTGCCCGCCCACATGCACCCCAGCCGCTCGTTCCAGGGGCTGATCCTGACCCTGCACAATTACTGGGCCGAACGCGGTTGCGTCATCCTGCAGCCCTACGACATGGAGGTGGGCGCCGGCACCTTCCATCCCGCCACCACGCTGCGCGCGCTCGGTCCGCGCCGCTGGAACGCCGCCTATGTGCAGCCCTCGCGCCGCCCCAAGGACGGCCGCTATGGCGAGAACCCGAACCGGCTGCAGCACTACTATCAATATCAGGTGATCCTGAAGCCGAACCCGTCCAACCTGCAGGAGCTTTATCTCGGCTCGCTGGCGGCAATCGGCGTCGACCCGCTGCTGCACGACATCCGCTTCGTCGAGGACGATTGGGAAAGCCCCACGCTGGGCGCCTGGGGGCTGGGTTGGGAATGCTGGTGCGATGGCATGGAAGTCTCCCAGTTCACCTATTTCCAGCAGGTCTGCGGCATTGAATGCGCTCCCGTCGCCGGCGAACTCACCTACGGCCTCGAACGGCTTGCCATGTATGTGCAGGGCGTCGACAACGTCTACGACCTCAACTTCAACGGGCTCGAAGGCGACGACAAGGTCAGCTATGGCGAGGTTTTCCTGCAGGCCGAGCAGGAATATTCGCGGCACAATTTCGAATTCGCCAACACCGCCATCCTGCACCAGCACTTCATCGACGCCGAGACCGAATGCCAGGCGCTGCTAAAGGCGGGCGCCAACCGCCCCGAAGGCCAGGCGCACCGCATGGTGTTCCCCGCCTACGACCAGTGCATCAAGGCGTCCCACGTCTTCAACCTGCTCGACGCGCGCGGCGTCATCTCGGTGACCGAGCGGCAGAGCTACATCCTGCGCGTGCGCAATCTGGCCAAGGCCTGCGGCGAGGCGTTCCTGCAGACGGAAGCCGGCGGCTTCACGCCCTCTTACCTCCCCCTGACGGTCGCGTAAGGAGCCACCCATGCCCGATCTTCTTCTCGAACTCCGCTCCGAGGAAATCCCCGCGCGCATGCAGCGCAAGGCGGCGGGCGACCTGCGCAAGCTGCTGACCGACGGTCTGGTCGAAGCCGGCCTGACCTATGAGGGCTGCCAGGAATATTGGACGCCGCGCCGGCTCGCGCTCGACATCCGAGGGCTGACCGCGCGGTCCAAAGATACCCACGAGGACATCAAGGGCCCGTCCACCAAGGCGCCGGAACAGGCCATCCAGGGTTTTCTGCGCAAGGCGGGGCTGGCGTCGGTCGACCAGGCGCATGTCCATTCCGACCCCAAGAAGGGCGATTTCTACGTCGCCCACATCTCCAAGCCCGGCCGCGCGGCGGAAGAGATCGTCGCGACCCTGATGCCGGAAATCATCCGCACCTTCCCCTGGCCGAAATCCATGCGCTGGGGCAAGGCTTCGGCAAAGCCGGGCAGTCTGCGCTGGGTGCGGCCGCTTCAGTCCATCGTCTGCACCTTCGGGCCGGAAACCTCCGAACCCGTCGTCATCGACTTCGAGGTCGACGGCATCCGCTCGGGCAACACCACCTACGGCCATCGCTTCCATGCGCCGGGTGCGATCACCGTGCGCCGCTTCGACGACTATGCCGCCAAGCTGGAGGCCGCCAAGGTGGTGGTCGATGCCGAGCGCCGCAAGCGCATGATCTTCGACGACGCCAAGAACCTGGCCTTCGCCAACGGCCTCGAATTGGTCGAGGACGAAGGCCTGCTGGAAGAGGTGTCCGGCCTGGTTGAGTGGCCGGTCGTGCTGATGGGCGAATTCGAGGAAGATTTTCTGCAGATCCCTGCCGAGGTCATCCGGTTGACGATCCGCGCCAACCAGAAGTGTTTTGTCACACGCCCTGTCGGCATTGTCCCCTCATCCGGCCCTTCGGGACACCTTCTCCCCGCTGGGGAGAAGGTGTCGGCATCAATGGCAGCGTCCCCCTCTACCCTCCGGGGAGAGGGTGGCGAGGCGAAAGCCGAGCCGGGTGAGGGGGTAACAAGACTTGCCAACCGCTTCATCCTGACCGCGAACATCCAGGCCAAGGACGATGGCAAGGAAATCGCCTATGGCAATGGCAAGGTGGTGCGCGCTCGCTTGTCCGACGCGCTCTACTTCTGGAAGACCGACCAAAGCGATCTGCCCGACCTCGCCACGCTGACGGCGTCGGCTGAGAAATTCGGACTCGACATGGCCAAGCCGCTCGATCAGCGTATGGCCCGCCTCGACCATCTCAACGTCACCTTCCATGCCAAGCTGGGCACGCAGGGCGAGCGCGTCGAGCGCATTCGTCGGCTGGCGCGCGAACTGGCGCCCATCGTCGGTGCCGATCCCGAACTGGCCGACCGCGCGGCGGTCCTCGCAAAGGCCGATCTGCAAACCGAGGTGGTCGGCGAGTTCCCCGAACTGCAGGGCGCCATGGGCCGCAAATACGCCCTGCTGCAGGGCGAGGACGAGCAGGTCGCGACAGCGATCGAGGATCACTACAAGCCGCAAGGCCCGTCCGACCGAGTGCCGCGCGATCCAGTTTCGATAGCTGTTGCGCTGGCCGACAAGCTCGACACGCTGGTCGGGTTCTGGGCCATCGACGAAAAGCCCACCGGCAGCAAGGACCCCTATGCGCTCCGTCGCGCCGCGCTGGGCGTAATCCGGCTGCTGTTGGAGAATGATGTGCGGGTGGGTTTGAGTAAAGTTTTTGCGCTGGCGTCGCATGTCAGAACAACCGGAGAGCTCTCTGATCTGGCCGATAACGACAATCTGGCGTTTGACCTCCTCTCCTTCTTCCACGACCGCCTGAAAGTCTATCTCCGCGACGAAGGTGCGCGGTATGACGCCATCGATGCGGTGTTGTCCAATGCCCCCTCATCCGGCCCTTCGGGCCACCTTCTCCCCGCGGGGGAGAAGGGATCGGCATCAATGGCGGCGTCCCCCTCTACCCTACGGGGAGAGGGTGTCGAGGCTTTAGCCGAGCCGGGTGAGGGGGGCTCTTCCACCGACAACCTGCTTCTGGTCGCGCGTCGTGTCGAGGCGCTGATCGTCTTCATCAACACCGACGAGGGCAAGAACCTGCTGGCCGGCGCCAAGCGCGCCGCCAACATCCTCGCCGCCGAGGAGAAGAAGGGCACCGTCGTCTCCGACGTTGTCGATGAAGCACTTTTCAAGGCGGAAGCCGAAAAGATCTTGTACGAGGCAATGAATCGGGCCGAGAACGACGTCGTGCAAGCGCTTCAAAAGGAAGACTTTTCCGGCGCCATGCGCGCGCTTAGCGTATTGCGTGAACCCGTTGATTCATTCTTCGAAGACGTTCTCGTGAACGATGAAGACCAGGCCGTCCGCGCCAACCGGCTGGCGCTGCTTGCCCGCATCCGCTCCGCCACTGGCAAGGTCGCCGACTTCTCCAAGATTGCCGGGTGAGGGGACGTCGGGGGAGGAGCGCCCGCATTCGATGTCGGCATTATCTCCCCCTTGGTGGGGGAGAAAGGACTTTCACGATCTTAGCAGAGCGAGGCGAAGCCCGAAGCGAGGCTAAATCGTAGAAAATCCAAGAGAGGGGGAAACAATCCCCTCTCTGGCGATTTCTAACACTTAGACTTCGCCTGCGGCTTGCCTAAGATATTGAAATCGCTTTCTCTCCCACAAGGGGAGAGATAACTCGCGCCTCGTTCTGTCTCCGCAATTGTATCTCATGAGTCACGAATGGAAGGCGCAAGCAACGCGTCCGCTTTCCCCGATCAGCAGCACGGTGAACCGCGTGGCAAAGAGACTGTGCCCCTTGCCTCAATTGCCGATCACATCGACCTCGACGTTCTGGCGATAGACCCGAACCTCGACCACCGGCTGGCCGCGTGTGATCGCGCGCTTTGTCGCGGAACTCATCGCGCCGGGCTGCTGCAGCAGGCGTTCGAACCGCGTCCGCGCATTGGTCGAGCCGAACCACGGATCGTCCTGGTCCTCCCGGTCGCCGCGTCCGAAGCGGTGCCAGTTGGCGCGGTCCTGCCGCACCATCTGGGCAGCACTTTCCAGCGGATAGCCGTCGCTGGCGACGTGATCCTTGGCTGAGATCCGAGCGACATAGCTGCCCAGAAATTCGTCGGCACGCGCTACATCCGCACCAAACAACAGTGCCAGAACGGCGACTGCACAGGTCGTTTTCATGATTTCCCCACCCTAAATCTCCCTGCCGGCAATCCTGTGCGGTGTCGGCATCGGCGTCAAGCGCGGGATATGCGGGCCGTAGGCAGCGCACTCTTGCAGTTGCCGGCAACGCGCGATACGCGTTTGCGCGAGAGGAATTCGCAGTGGCCGAACTGATCCCTATCGACGGCGCCCTTGAGCGTGCGCTGGAGCTTTTGCGCGGCGGCGAGGTGATCGCATTGCCCACCGAGACGGTGTACGGGCTGGCAGGCGACGCCACCTCGGGCGCGGGCGTGGCGCGCATTTTCGAGGCCAAGGGACGGCCGCGCTTCAATCCGCTCATTGCCCATGTCTCGGATTGGGCGATGGCCGAGCGGATCGGCGATTTCGACCCGCTGTCGCGAAAGCTTGCCGAGGCCTTCTGGCCCGGTCCGCTGACCCTTGTCGTGCCGCTGCGCGAGGGTTCGGGCATCCATCCGCTGGTGACGGCTGGGCTCGAGACCATCGCGCTGCGCATGCCGAAGGGTTTCGCCTCGACGCTGATCGCAGCGTTTGGCCACCCCATTGCCGCCCCAAGCGCCAATTCATCCGGCAAGATCAGCGGCACCAGCGCCGATGCCGTGAACCGTGATCTGGGTGCTAAAATACTGCTGGTGGTCGATGGCGGCCAGACGCCGGTCGGCGTGGAATCGACCATCGTCAAGGTCGAGGCGGGTCGCGTGCGGCTCCTGCGCCCCGGCGGCGTGGCGGCCGAGGACATCGAGTCGGTGGCCGGGACGCCGGTCCAGCGTGGCGGCAGCGGCAAGATCGAGGCGCCCGGCATGATGACGTCGCATTACGCGCCCGCTGCCGCCCTGCGGCTCAACGCCGCTGCCGTCGAGCCCGGCGAAGCGTTGCTGGCTTTCGGACCGAGCCGGGCGCTTGGCGCGGCACATGTGGTGCTCAACCTGTCGCCGTCGGGCGATCTGCGCGAGGCCGCGGCCAATCTGTTTTCGCACCTCAGGCAGCTCGACGCCTCCGGTGTCGCCACCATCGCGGTCGAACCGGTCCCGTTCAACGGCCTGGGCGAAGCGATCAACGACCGGCTCGCTCGCGCCGCCGCACCTCGCTGAACAAGGACTAATGCATAAGGCATGACAGACATGACGGACCGACCAGACCATCTGCCTCCCGTCCTCGTCGACCGGTTCGCCGAAATCGTCGGCGATACATATGCGCTGCAAGACCAAGACGACATCGCGCCGTACGAAGCCGAACGGCGCGGCCTGTTCGGCGGCAAGGCGGCACTGGTCCTGCGTCCTGGCAGCGTCGAAGAGGTCAGCCGCATCATGAAGCTGGCGACCGAGACCGGCACCGCGATCGTGCCGCAGAGCGGCAACACCGGCCTGGTCGGCGGGCAGGTGCCGGACACATCGGGCCGGCAGGTGATCCTGTCGCTGTCGCGGCTCAACCGCATCCGCGAGCTCGACCCGCTATCGAATACGGTCACCGTCGAAGCCGGCGTCATTCTCGAAAACCTGCACACCGCCGCCGACGGTATCGACCGGCTGTTCCCGCTGTCCCTGGCCTCGCAGGGCTCCTGCCAGATCGGCGGCAATCTGTCGTCGAATGCCGGCGGCGTTGGTGCGCTGGTCTATGGCAGCGCACGGGATTTGTGCCTTGGCGTCGAAGTCGTGCTGCCGACGGGCGAGGTGTTCGACGATCTGCGCAAGCTGAAGAAGGACAACACCGGCTACGACCTGAAGAACCTTTTCGTCGGCGCCGAAGGCACATTGGGCGTCATCACCGCCGCCGTGATGAAGCTCTATCCCAAGCCCAAGGGGCGCGAATCGGCCTGGATCGCCATTGAGACGCCCGACGTGGCACTCGACCTGCTGCACCGGGGCGGCGAGGCGGCAGGCAGCAGCCTGACCAGCTTCGAGCTCATCGGCGACACGCCGCTGGAGTTCGGCCTTCGCCACATTCCCGATGCGCGCAACCCGCTGGAGGGGCGCTGGCCGTGGTATGTCCTGCTCGAGATTTCATCAGGCCATTCCGACGACGATGCGCGGCAGACCATCGAGGCGATCCTGACCGACGCATTCGAGGCGGGCCTTATCCAGGACGCGGCAATCTCGGCCAACATCGCCCAGGCCAAGGAATTCTGGCGGCTGCGCGAGGGATTCTCGGATGCGCAGAAGCCGGAAGGCGCCTCGATCAAGCACGACATTTCCGTACCGGTGGCCTCGATCCCCGAATTTCTCAGGCTGGCGGCAGTGGAGGTGGAACGCGTCTGCCCCGGCGCGCGCGTCTGCTGCTTCGGCCATGTCGGCGACGGCAATCTGCACTACAACGTCTCGCAGCCGGTCGGCATGGCGCCGGAAGACTACCTCGCTTTGTATCCAGCGATGAACAAAGCCGTGTTCGCCATCGTCCGGCAGCTTCACGGCTCGTTCTCGGCCGAGCACGGCATCGGTTCGATGAAGCGCAAGGAGCTTGTCGAAACCACCTCGCCGGTGAGCATCGACCTGATGCGGCGCATCAAATCCGCCTTCGACCCCGCCGGCATTATGAATCCCGGCAAGGTGTTGTGATATAAAACGAGCTTACGCTGCCAAACGCGCCTCGGCGACCTTCATGACGATCTCCGGGGCGGCTTCGATTGTCTCAAGAAGCAATCGCGCGGCGGGGTCGGGTTTCCTGCGGCCCTGTTCCCAGTTGTTGATGGTGGCAGCAGGAATGCCAAAGCGGCGTTCAAATTCCTTGGCCGATTTCGCGACTTTCTTGCGGATGGCGCGAATCCGCTCGACCGGCATCGGGTCGATGTTGACAGTTTCAAGCGCGATCTCTCCGCGTTTCCACGCCCGAGCTTCTTCCAGCGCTTCCAGCAGCGCTTCTCCAAATACGATTTCCTTAGCCATCCGTCAGTTCCTTCACGATCTCCAGCGCAGCTTTCCGTTGTTCTTTGGTCAGGTCTTCCTGTTCGTTCTTGGCATAAGCGAACAGCATGATGGCTAACTCGTCTGCCACCATCAGAAAATAGATAGCCCTTCCACCGCCGCGCTTACCTTTCCGGCCAATTCCGAAACGAAGCTTACGAAGTCCGCCAAGGCCGGGGATCACATCGCCGACAGCAGGATCGAAAGCGATCGCATGTTCGAGAGCCGCGACATCTTTCTCAGAAGCGCCAAGCCGTTTCAAATCCTTCGTGTAGCGCCGCGTGCGAACGATCCTCATCAACGCATAATACGCCAACGGCGTAATCTTTCAAGATAATCCGTTACTGGCCTCTGGCATCGTTATTGCCCTCAAAGTCGCCAGTCGCATTTCGATAACCATCTGCGAGATCAGGAAAATTTAACTGAACTTCTTAAGCGGGCGGCGAAGGTCCCTCGCTAATGTCTTCCCTAACGAGGCCGGGAAAACCCGACCCGGAGAGACCGGAAACCGGCTCTCAGGAGCAACAGGAAGGCAAAACATGAACACTGGACTGAAGCCAGTCTGGGCAGGCCGCGCCATGCGCCTCGACCCACTCCGCTTGCCGCAGGTGGTCAGCTATTCGGCGCGCGACGACCATGGCGAGGTAACCTTCACCATCGACGGTCGCGGCGCCACGGTGCGGCGTATCCTGGCCCGGAGTGGTCTGCCCGCAGTCGTCGCACTGCCGGCCAAGGCATTTCGCGGTGTCGCCGCCCGTGCCCTCGAAGACGAAACGGGCGCGGTGACGGTGACGCTAGAACTGCTTCACAACGATCCCATGTTGTCGGTGCCGCTGCTGGTGGCCGAAGACCTCGACGACATCGCCGCCGACTGGCGCGCCTGGGCCGAAGCCTACGGGCTGCCGATGCTGCTGATCGAAGCCGATGGTATCGCGAGGACGCTGGAGGAGTCGCTGGGAGCGGCCATCAAGACAGCGCCGGTGCGCGAACGCCGCAAGGGGCAGGTGTCGCGCACACGCCGTCCGCGTTTCCTTGCCCGCCGCAAAACCGGCAATCTCGGCCTTCGGCTGGTGGTCGATGGCGAAGAGATCATCGCCCGGGGTTAACGTTTCGTTAAGAAAATCGTTAAGGGCTGGGCGCTTAGCCCGGCCTTTTGATTCAGCCTCTGCGGGTGTTGATTCAAAGCATTGGCTTGACGGCGACCCAGACTGCGCCGCCGAGAAGACCGAGGAAGATCATCCAGCCGACCTGGCCGTTCGACTTGAACAATTTCAGGCACTGGTCGGGATCGTCGATGTCGAGAACGGCGATCTGGCGCATCATATGCGCGCCGGCTGCGATCAGTCCGGCCAGTGCAGGCATCGGCGCTTCGGCCGCGGCGAAGGCTACGGCGAAGCACATCAGCGCGCCGCCATAGAGCCCGATCAGCCAACTCTTGGTGTTGTCGCCAAACAGGCGCGCCGTTGAATGGACGCCGACCAGCGCATCGTCTTCCCGGTCCTGATGGGCGTAGATCGTATCGTAGCCGATCACCCACAGGATCGAGCCTATATAGAGCACGATGGCGGGACCGTCGATGTCGCCGAACTCGGCAGCCCATCCCATCAGCGCGCCCCATGAAAATGCCAGCCCCAGAACCAGTTGCGGCCAGTTGGTGATTCGCTTCATGAAAGGATATGCGGCGACGACGGCGAGCGACGATATGCCGAGGAGGATGGCGAAGCTGTTGAACTGGACCAGCACCAGCAGGCCGATCAGCGCTTGTGCCACGAGAAAGGCCCAGGCCTGCTTCTTGCTGACCTGTCCGGATGGCAGCGGCCGCGACCGCGTGCGGTCGACCTTGGCGTCGATATCCTCGTCGACGATGTCGTTGTAGGTGCAGCCCGCGCCGCGCATTGCGATGGCGCCGACGAGAAACAGAAAGAGATACCAGGGCGAAGGCAGCAGCGATAAGAGGCTGTCCGTCGGCCGCGCGTAGGCGCTTGCGGCGAGCGCCGCCGACCACCAGCACGGCCACAGCAGCAGCACCCAGCCGATAGGCCGGTCCCATCGGGCCAACTGTGCGTAAGGCCACGCCCAGCGCGGCAGCGCGCGATAAACCCAATGCCTGCTGGGTGCGTCGGCGACACGCCCCTGGGCGCCCTTGCTCTGTATCGAATCCATGCTTCGTGAGTGGCAGGGCGGCAGTCAGGCGTCAAGATTTTCCCAATGAACGTTTTGGCAAGCTTGCACGACAGTCAGAATCTGTACATATTTACGTACAGATGATGAGAGGCTTTGCCGTGGCACATGTCACATTCACCGAACTGAGGGCCAATATGGCCAAGCATCTCGACAAGGTCGAGGCGGACCGGAACGAACTGGTGGTGACCCGCCAGAACCATGAACCTGTCGTGGTCCTTCCCCTGGCGGAGTGGGAGGGCATGAAGGAGACGCTTTATCTGCTCGGCAATCCGGCGAATGCTGGCCGGCTCATGGATTCGATCGGCGAACTGGATGCTGCGAAGGGCCAGGAGCGTGAGCTGATCGAGCCGTGAAGCTGCTCTGGAGCACCCATGCCTGGCAGGACTACCTCCATTGGCAGGCGACCGATCCGAAGATTCTGCAGCGGGTGAACGAACTGATCCGCAATATCAGCCGAAGTCCGTTTGCGGGAGTCGGCAAGCCCGAGCCTCTCCGCGGTCAGCTGAGCGGTTGGTGGTCCAGACGGATCAACCATGAACACCGTCTTGTCTACCGTCTGTCGGGTACGGGCGATTCACAGGTGATCGAAATTTCCGCCTGTCGCTTTCACTATGCGAGCTGAACGGCGCGTCTAAAGCATGGTTTAAGACTTGACCTTTGTGCCTCGCGCCAATAGCGCGTTCGGCATCGCTTTCTGGTCATGGGGTCGACCACATGAACGTTCTTCTCATCGGTTCTGGCGGACGTGAGCACGCGCTGGCCTGGAAGCTTGCCGCCTCGCCGCTGCTGACAAAGCTCTACGCCGCACCGGGCAATCCCGGCATCGCGCAGGAGGCGGAACTGGTCGCGCTTGATGTGTCGGACCACAACGCGGTAGTCGACTTCTGCAAGGAAAAAAAGATCGATCTCGTCGTGGTCGGGCCGGAAGGACCGCTGGTCGATGGAATCGCCGACGCGCTGCGAGCCGCCGGCACCCGCGTTTTCGGGCCTTCTGGTCATGCCGCGCAGCTTGAAGGTTCGAAGGGTTTCACCAAGGACCTCTGCGCCCGCTACGACATCCCCACTGCCGCTTACGGTCGGTTCGACAATGCCGCCGATGCGCGCGCCTATGTCGAGAAGGTCGGCGCGCCCATCGTCGTCAAGGCCGACGGCTTGGCTGCCGGCAAGGGCGTGACGGTCGCCATGGAAATGCAGGAAGCGCTCGATGCGGTCGAAGCCTGCTTCGACGGAGCGTTCGGCAGCGCCGGAGCTTCGGTCGTGGTCGAGGAATTCCTGACCGGCGAGGAAGCGAGCTTCTTCTGCCTCTGCGACGGCAAGACGGCTCTGCCATTTGGCACCGCCCAGGATCATAAGCGCGTTGGCGAGGGCGATACCGGCCCGAACACCGGCGGCATGGGCGCCTATTCGCCTGCGCCTGTGATGACGCAGGAGATGATCGACCGCACCATGCGAGAGATCGTCGCTCCGACTATGCACGGCATGGCCGAGATGGGTGCGCCGTTCACCGGTATTCTCTTCGTCGGCTTGATGCTGACCGACGACGGCCCCAAGCTGATCGAATACAATGTCCGTTTCGGCGATCCTGAATGTCAGGTGCTGATGATGCGTCTGAAGGACGATCTGTTGGTGCTGCTCAACGCCGCCGTCGACGGCCAGCTTGGCCACGTTTCCACGCGGTGGCGCGACCATACGGCGCTGACGGTGGTTCTGGCAGCCGAGGGCTATCCGGATGCGCCGAAAAAAGGATCTGTCATCAAAGGCGTGGAAGAGGCGGCTAGCGGCGACATCCAGATTTTCCACGCCGGCACGGCGCTGAAAGACGGCAACCTCGTCGCCAATGGCGGCCGCGTGCTGAACGTGACCGGCATGGCGGCCAAGGTCTCGGATGCGCGCTCAAAGGTCTATGCCGCGCTCGACCGGATCGATTGGCCGGAAGGTTTCTGCCGCCGCGACATCGGCTGGCGTGCCGTAGAGCGGGAAGGCTAGGCGTCTAACGTTTCCAGAAATCCTGCGTCATCGAAGACGGGTCGAACAGATCGGGTGCAGGCGTCTGGCGCAGGGTGCCCTCAGCCTTGCGTTTCTGGTGGTGGGCCAGCGAACATTGCGGCGAGCACAGGATGCCGAGGTCGGACCAATAGGCCGGGCCGTTCTCTACAATGCCTTCATGATAGTGAAAACCGTCCGAACGAAACGGCGTGCCGCATTCTACGCAGGCATAGGGATCGGGTCTCGCCAGCATCGCACTCTCCTTTTCATCCATGTAATACTAAGACGGCGGGCTGCAAAGGCTTGCCGGGAGTTTGACGTAAACGTAAAAGGTTGCATCTTTTGAGTGCGGAGTCTTTAGCAGGCCGCCGACCGTTTGGAGGAGACCATCATGTATCGCGCCCCCGTCGAAGAGATTGCTTTCGCCCTCAAGCATGTGGCGGGGCTTAGCCAGGCGATGGAGGCGGGCGTCTTCGCCGATCTCGACGAAGACCTGGTCGACGCCATTCTGGAAGAGGCCGGCAAGTTCGCGACTGACGAGGTGGCGCCGCTGCAGAAGATCGGCGACGAGGTCGGCGCGCAGCTCAAGGATGGCGCGGTGACCATGCCGGCGGGCTGGAAGGATCTCTACAGGCGATGGACCGAAGGCGGCTGGAACAGCCTGTCGGGACCCACCGAATATGGCGGGCAGGGGCTGCCGATCATGCTGAATGTTGCTGCGCTCGACATGTGGAACGGCGCGGCCATGGCGTTCGGCCTGGGGCCGACGCTGACCATGGGCGCGGTCGAGGCGCTCGACAAGCATGCCTCGCAAGAACTCAAGGACGCCTATCTCGAGAAGCTCGTCTCCGGCGAGTGGATGGGCACGATGAATCTTACGGAGCCGCAGGCGGGTTCGGACCTTGCCGCGCTGCGCGCCCGGGCCGAGCGGGCGCCGGACGGCTCCTACCGCATCTTCGGCCAGAAAATCTTCATCACCTATGGCGAACACGACCTGACGGATAACATCATCCATCTGGTTCTCGCCCGTCTGCCCGACGCGCCGGCCGGCACTCGTGGCATCTCGCTGTTCCTGGTCCCGAAATTCCTGCTCGACGCGGAAGGCACGCCGGGTCAGCGCAACGATGTGTTCTGCGCCTCGATAGAGCACAAGCTGGGCATCCATGCCTCGCCGACCTGCACTATGATCTTCGGCGACGGCTTCGCCAGAGACCGCGAGCCCGGTGCGGTGGGTTATCTCATCGGCGAGGAAAACAAGGGCCTCGCCTGCATGTTCACCATGATGAACAATGCGCGTCTGGCCGTCGGCATGCAGGGCGTTGCCGTCGCGGAAGCCGCCTATCAGAAGGCGCTCGGCTATGCCAGGGACCGTCGCCAGGGCAAGGCTTCCGGCTGGACCGGCGACGGCATGGCGCCCATCGTTCTGCACCCCGACGTACAGCGCAATCTCCTCACCATGAAGGCTTTGACCCAGGCTGCGCGCGCCATTGCCTATTCCTGCGCTTATGCGATCGACCTTGCGCATGTCTCCGAAGGCGAGGAAGCCGAGCGTTGGAGCCATCGGGCCGGCCTGCTGACGCCGCTGGCAAAGGCGTTTTCCACCGATATCGGCATCGAGGTTGCCTCGATCGGCATCCAGGTCCATGGCGGCATGGGCTTCATCGAGGAGACAGGCGCCGCTGCCTTGTACCGCGATGCGCGTATTGCCTCGATCTACGAGGGCACCAACGGCATCCAGGCCATCGACCTCGTGGCGCGCAAGCTGTCGCTTGGCGGCGGCGAGCCCGTGCACGCCTATATTGCCGAGCTATCGGAGGTGATTGGCGGCGTCCAGGCGGCGGACAATTCCGGCTTCGGGCGCACCGCCGAGAAGCTTCGCGAGGCGCTGGACGACGTGGCGGAGACGACGCGGCTGCTCCAGACGTGGATGGCGCAAGGGCGTCAGGACGACGCGCTTGCCGGGGCCACCCCTTATCTGCGGCAATTTTCGCTGGCTGCCGGCGGTGCCTATCTCGCCCGTGCGGCGCTGGCCGATACCGGCCGAGTCGCGCTGTGCCGGTTCTATGCTGAAAACCTTCTGAGCGAGGCGGCTGCCATGAAGGCGCGCGTCGAAGAGGGCGCGGAAAGCCTGGCCGAGGCGGCAAAGAGCCTGCAGGCCGTCTAATTCTGGGGAGGTTTTATGAGCGAACACATCGTCGTCGATCGGCAGGGTGCGGTGCAGATCATCCGCATGAACCGTGCTGACAAGAAGAACGCGCTGACTCGAGCCATGTATGCCGCGATGTCGAAGGCTTTGAGTGAGGGCGATGCCGATCCTGCGGTTCGGGTGCATGTCTTCTTCGGCGTGCCGGGAGCGTTCTCTGCTGGCAACGACCTGAACGACTTCATGACAATTGCCACCGGCGGCGATGGCGGTACGGAAGTCTGGGATTTTCTGCTCGCGCTAGCCTGTTCGCGCAAGCCGATGATCTCGGGGGTCGATGGCATTGCGGTGGGCATCGGCACGACGCTTAACCTGCATTGCGACATGACCTTCGCCACTGCGCGCACCATCTTCCGCACGCCTTTCGTCGATCTCGGGCTGGTGCCGGAAGCCGGTTCCAGCCTGATCGCGCCGCAGGTGCTGGGACTTCAGGGCGCATTTGCGCTGCTTGGGCTGGGTGAAGGGTTTTCGGCCGAGCGCGCCAAGGCGGCAGGCCTGATCTACGACGTGGTTTCCGAAGATGCGCTTGAGGAAAAAGTGCTGCGGGCGGCGGAAGTGATTGCCGCCAAGCCGCCGGAAGCGCTGATGCTTGCCCGCGATCTGATGCGCGGCGACCGTGAGCCGTTGATGGCGCGCATCCGCGAAGAGGGCCGCCTGTTCCGCGAGCGGCTGAAGTCCGAGGAAGCGCTCGCCGCTCTGACGGCCTTCATGTCGCGCAAGAAGGCTTAGCTCGCTTTAAGGATAAAGCCGCGCCTTGTCCCAGCCGCCGTTGGAGTTCCTTGAAAAGGTCAACCGGTCGTGCAGGCGGAAGGGGCGGTCGTGCCAGAACTCGACATGCGTCGGCACGATCCTAAACCCCGACCAGTAGGACGGACGCGGGATGTCACCGATGGGGTGTCGGGCGGTGTATTCGGCGACCGCTTTTTCCAGGGCGAAGCGGCTTTCCAGCGGACGGGACTGTTTCGAGGCCCAGGCGCCGATTCGGCTGCCGCGCGGGCGCGACGCGAAATAGGCGTCGGCTTCCTCGTTGGTGACGATTTCTACAGGCCCACGCACCCTTACCTGACGCCGCAGCGACTTCCAGTGGAAGCACATCGCCGCCTTCATCGCCGCCAAGATTTCGCTACCCTTGGCGCTCTCGAAATTCGTATAAAAAACGAAGCCCTGCTCGTCGAACCCCTTGAGCAGCACCATGCGGACGTCCGGCAGGCCGTCGGTGTCGACGGTTGCAAGCGCCACCGCGTTTGGGTCGTTCAGCTCGCTTTTGCTGGCGTCGTCCAGCCACTCCGCAAACAGCCGGAACGGTTCTCCAGCCTCGGTAAAGTCACGGCTTGTTAACTCGCTGCTGCTCATAGTTCTTACCCGAAGTTTAAACCCAGTCAGGAGATTGCCTATTGCAAGGCGCAGTGCAAGCATTGACAGCCGGGTTTGCCGACGGTTGGTGCCGCTTTGCAATGTCATCGGCGGTTCTCACGGCCTGTGTCGCCCTGACGGCCTGCGGCGGAGGCGGTTTCAGCCTGGAAAAAGCCGAGGTCGACGAGACCATCCTGACCAGCAACGTGCCGGCGGCGCCGTCTGCCAACGACGCCGAGCGGCTTTCGGACGAAACCACCATCCGCAACGCTGTTTCCTCGTCCGACATTGCCCAGGTCAAGGGAAAACCGGTGCCATGGGCGAATGCCGAAACCGGTTCGCGCGGCGTCATCACCGCCATGAGCGAGCGCAAGCACGAGGACGGCCTGCTCTGCCGCAGCTTCAACGCATCGCGCGAAAGCTTCGACGGGGTCGGCCTTTACAAGGGCGATGTCTGCACCGCTGGCGCCGGCGTCTGGCGCATGGTGGCATTCAACGGGCTGTGAGGATAAGCTGCCATTAGGACTGGAATTTCTTCCTAACCGCACGCATATACGGGCAGACAGACACCTCTTTCATGGAACAAAAAATGCGCGACCCTTATCAGGTGCTGGGCGTCGCCAAGGGCGCCTCGGCAAAAGACATAAAATCTGCGTTTCGGAAGCTCGCCAAGAAGTATCACCCGGATCAGAATCCGGACGATCCTTCGGCGAAGGACCGCTTTGCCGCCGCCAACCAGGCCTATGAAATTCTCGGCGACGAGAAGTTGAGGGCATCGTTTGACCGTGGCGAAATCGACGCGGACGGCAAGCCGAAATTCCAGGGCTTCGAAGGCGCCGCTGGCGGCGATCCCTTCGCCGGTTTCCGCCGCCAGTCGGCGGGCGGGCCGGGCGGCACACGCTATGAATTCCGCTCTTCGGGGCCGGGCGGGGCGGGCGCGGAAGGCCTGGGTGACGATATTTTCAGCCAGCTCTTCGGCGGCGCTTTCGGCAGCCAGCAGCGCGGCGGTCCCGGCATGGGCGGCGGCCAGCGAGTCCCGCCCAAAGGCGGCGATGTCGAGGTGGCGCTCGCCGTAAGCATTGAGGAGGTCGCAACGGCGGCTAAGGTCGCAGCGATGTTCCCGGACGGGCACAAGATCGCCGTCAAGCTTCCCGAGTTCGTGGAGGATGGCCAGGTTATTCGGCTGAAGGGCCAGGGTGAACAGGGACCGGGCGGGGTCGGCGATGCGCTGGTGAAGATCCGCATCCGCTCGCATCCGCGCTATCGACTGGACGGACGCGACCTGCATGTCGATCAGCCAGTGCCGCTGCACGATGCCGTTCTGGGGGCAAAGGTGGCGGTCGAGACGCCGACCGGACGCCTCGCCGTCAACGTGCCGGCATGGTCGAGTTCCGACAAGGTGCTGCGCCTGAAAGGCAAGGGCCTGCCGGAGAAGCATGGCGGCCATGGCGATCTGTTCGTGCATGTCCGCATCATGTTGCCGGAACCCGATGCCGAGCTCGAATCGCTGATGCGCAAGGCCAGGGGATGACGCTGCGCCGGTGAAAGCCGCGCGCTTCGTCGGTCGGCTCCACATCCAGAGCTTGAAGCCATTCGGTGCCTATGCGATAGGCACAGCCAGAAAAGACACTTCGGAGAGCGCTGATATGGCAGTTGGACAGGGCCTGATGGCCGGCAAGCGTGGGCTTATCCTGGGCGTGGCCAACAACCGGTCGATAGCTTGGGGCATTGCCAAGGCCTGTGCCGAGCAGGGCGCGGACATCTCGCTGACCTACCAGGGCGAAGCCTTCCGCAAGCGCGTCGAGCCGCTTGCCAAGGAACTTGGCGCGCATATCGCCGGCCATTGCGACGTGACCGATCCGGCCAGCCTGGATGCGGTGTTCGACGAGGTCAAGAAGCAGTGGGGCAAGATCGACTTCGTCGTCCACGCCATCGCCTTCTCCGACAAGGACGAGCTTGACGGCCGCTACATCGACACCACGCACGGCAATTTCCTGCGCACCATGGACATCTCGGTGTTCTCCTTCACCACCATCGCCAAGCGCGCGGAAGAGCTGATGCCCAATGGCGGTTCGCTGCTGACGCTGACCTATTACGGCGCCGAGAAGGTGATGCCGCACTACAACGTCATGGGCGTTGCCAAGGCGGCGCTCGAGGCGAGCGTGCGCTATCTCGCCGTCGATCTGGGCTCGAAGAACATCCGCGTCAACGCCATATCGGCCGGCCCGATCAAGACGCTGGCTGCTTCCGGCATCGGCGATTTCCGCTACATCCTGAAGTGGAACGAATACAACGCACCGCTCAAGCGCACGGTGACGCCCGAGGAAGTAGGCGATTCCGGTCTCTACTTCCTCTCGGATCTGTCGCGCGGGGTGACCGGTGAAATCCACCATGTCGATTCCGGCTATCACGTCGTCGGCATGAAGGCTGTCGACGCGCCGGATATCTCGACCGTTAAGGAATAATCCTGTCTGTTTGCCGGACGAGGCGTTCCTCTCCGCGCCTCGGCTGAATGCATTGCCTGAAGCCCCGGATTACCAAGAGCCAAGGACCGCAGATCATGCCGCTCGTCTATTTCGTGCGCCACGGGCAAACGGCATGGAATGCGGAAGCGCGGTTGCAGGGACAGTCGGATGTCGACATCAACGAGGTCGGCAAGCAGCAGGCGGCCGCCAATGGCCGCTTCCTCGCCACCCTCATCCCCGATGCGTCGGCCTTCGACTTCGTGGCAAGCCCGATGCGCCGCACACGCCAGACGATGGAGATCGTGCGCACGCAGATGGGGCTGGACCCGACAGCCTACCGCACTGACGACCGTCTGCGCGAACTCAGCTTCGGCGACTGGCAGGGCTACACCATGGCCGAGCTCGAAGTCGGCGATCCCGGCGCCAATGCGCGTCGGATGAAGGATAAATGGGGCTTTGTGCCGCCTGGCGAGGGTGCGGAGAGCTATCGGATGCTGACACAGCGCATCGCGCCCTGGCTCGCCGAGGTGCGGACCGACATGGTCTGCGTCACCCATGGCGGCGTCATCCGTGCGATCTTCCGCATTGCCGGGGGCCTGGACGACGAAGAGGCATCCACCATGGACACGCCGCAGGATCTCATCCTGCGTTTTCAGGACGGCCGGCTCGAATGGCTCGAACCGACGTCCCGCGACACCGCCTAAGCTATTCGAAGACCTGCATGTCGGTGATCATGTTTTCGCCATTGACGGTGTCGTAGGCGAGCAGGATCTCCATACCTGTCGTAAGTCCGTCCACGTCGAACTCTCCAGGCAGTTTGTAGGCTTTGCCATCGTTCAGCGTGATGACCATCTTGTCCTTGTCGATGGACTTGATCTTTCCTTCGGCTTCGGCGGCGAACGCCATGCCCGACACGGCAAGAATGGCAATGACCGCGCCAAAAATCCTACGCATCGTCGACCTCTCTGTTTTTGTAAGCGCCGCCTGTCCTTGCGGCTTTTGGAATCGGATGACCAAAGCAGAAAGCAGCCGAATGTGTCAAAACTTAAAAGGCCGGCATCACGTTGCATTTCATGTCGTTTGACCATTCCGGAAAACGCCAATAGAAGGCAGCAGCAATTCAAGGCGCTGGGCCGGGCATATGTCGCATAACACTTTCGGACATCTTTTCCGTGTCACCACTTGGGGTGAGAGCCATGGCGCCGCGATCGGCTGCGTGGTCGACGGTTGCCCGCCCGGCATCCGTTTCACGCTTGCGGAGATCCAGGCCGACCTCGACCGCCGCCGTCCCGGAAAATCGCGTTTCGTCACGCAGCGCCGCGAACTGGACGAGGTCAAGGTACTGTCCGGCTTCGTGTTGGACGAAGACGGTGTGACCATGATTTCCACCGGCACGCCGATCTCGATGCTGATCGAAAACACCGACCAGCGGTCCAAGGACTATGGCGAGATCGCCCGGCAGTATCGCCCCGGCCATGCCGACTATGCCTATGACGTCAAATACGGCATCCGCGACTATCGCGGCGGTGGACGTTCCTCCGCACGGGAAACCGCGACCCGCGTGGCCGCCGGCGCAATCGCGCGGAAAATCGTGCCCGGTCTCGTGGTGCGCGGGGCGTTGGTCGCCATGGGCGACAAGCGGATCGACCGCGCCAACTGGAACTGGAATTTCGTCGACGATTCGGAAAACCCGTTCTTCACGCCTGATGTCAAGTCGGTTGAGGTGTTCAGCCACTATCTCGACGGCATCCGCAAGGCCGGCTCCTCGGTCGGCGCGCTGATCGAGATCGTTGCCGATGGAGTGCCGGCGGGTCTCGGCGCGCCGCTCTATGCCAAGCTGGACCAGGATATCGCGTCCAACCTGATGTCGATCAACGCGGTCAAGGGCGTCGAAATCGGCAATGGCTTCGAAGCCGCTGGAATGACTGGGGAGCAGAACGCCGACGAAATGCGCATGGGCAATGATGGCCATCCGGTTTTTCTGTCCAACAATGCCGGCGGTATACTCGGCGGAATCTCCACCGGGCAGCCTGTGGTGGCACGCTTTGCCGTCAAGCCGACCTCCTCGATCCTGACGCCGCGCAAGTCGATCGATAGGGACGGCAGGGATGTCGATGTCATGACCAAGGGGCGTCACGACCCCTGCGTGGGCATCCGCGCCGTTCCCATTGGCGAGGCGATGGTGGCTTGTGCTATTGCCGATCATTATTTGCGTCATCGCGGACAGACGGGGAAATGAGCGAGTAGGGAGTACGGAATAGCGAATAGCGAATAGGAATTTATGCTCTATTCGCTATTTCCCTACTCGCTATTCGCTCTCAAACAGAGAGCGACCCTATGGCATACGATCAGAAGAAAATCGTCGAAGCCCTCCGCGCCTTCGAGCGCGGCGAGATCGTTGTCGTCATGGACGACGACGGACGCGAGAACGAGGGCGACCTGATCGTGGCGGCGGTTCACTGCACGCCGGAAAAGATGGCCTTCATCGTGCGCCACACCTCCGGCATCGTCTGCGCGCCGATGACCAAGGACGAGTCCCGACGGCTCAATCTGGCGCCGATGGTTGCCGACAACGATTCGGCCCATACCACGGCCTTCACCGTCAGCGTCGATTTCAAGCACGGCACATCAACAGGCATTTCGGCCGAGGATCGTACGCTGACCGTGCGCAATCTCGCCAACGGCAATGTCGGCGCCGCCGATTTCGTCCGTCCCGGCCATATCTTCCCGCTGATCGCCCGCGAGGGCGGCGTGCTCATGCGCTCAGGTCATACCGAAGCCGCGGTCGATCTGTGCAAGCTCGCCGGCCTGCCGCCGGTTGGCGTGATCTGCGAACTGGTCAACGACAATGGCAGCGTGATGCGCGGGCCGCAGGTGACGGCGTTCGCCGAAACGCATGGGCTCAAGCAGGTGTCGGTGGCCGATCTGATCGCCTACCGGCAGCGCAAGGAAACGCTGATCGAGCGCATCGAAATCTTCGAGATCGACACGCCGGGCGGTAAGGCGCAGGCCATCACCTACATGCTGCCTTGGGAAAACATGCATCATCTCGCCATCGTCTTCGGCGATATCCGCGACGGCGAGGACGTGCCGGTACGCCTGCACACCGAAAACGTCGTGGCCGACGTGTTCGGCCGCAGCCATAAGCTGGACGGCGTGATGCAGATGCTGGGCGAGCGTCAGCGCGGCGTCATCGTCTATCTGCGCGAGGGTTCGGTGGGCGTGGCAAGCGAGGTCCGCAATCGCCGCATGGCGGACCGCGAGGAGCATGAGGAAGCCCGCCGTCGCGAAGAGGAATGGCGCCAGATCGGCCTTGGCGCGCAAATCCTGAAGGACCTCGGCATCAGCTCGATCGACCTCATCGCCTCGCGCGAACGCCATTATGTCGGTCTTGAGGGCTTTGGCATTCGCATCGCTCGGACCGAGATTCTCTAAACCCTGTTGAACACAGCGGCCGGCTGACGGCGTGCGGTGGTCAAAGCCGATCCGACCGCCTATATCGGTTGGATGGTCACAAGGCTCTACACGCACCCGATCTTCGTCGAACACATCACTCCGCCCGGCCATCCCGAGCGGCCGGACAGGGTGCGCGCCATCGAGCGCGCCCTGGAAGAGCAGGAATTCGAACGTCTCGACCGTGTCGAGGCGCCGGAAGGCGATGAGGAGACCATCCTCTACGCGCATCCGTCGAGCTTTGTGAAACACGTCCGCTCGCAGATTCCTGAGACGGGCATCGTGCGCATCGATGACGACACCACGGCCAGCCCCAAGAGCTGGCAAGCGGCGGTAACGGCTATCGGTGCAGCCAATGCCGCTGTGGACGATGTGTTTTCTGGCCGTGCGTCCAACGTCTTCGTCGCCTCGCGTCCGCCCGGCCATCACGCCGAAAAGAACAAGGCGATGGGTTTCTGCCTATTCAACAACGCGGCTATCGCGGCACGTTATGCACAGCGGCATCATGGCGCCGAGCGGGTGGCCATCGTCGACTGGGACGTGCATCACGGCAATGGCACGCAGGACATCTTCTGGGACGATCCGAGCGTGCTCTACTGCTCCACCCACCAGATGCCGCTTTATCCCGGCACGGGTGCGAAGGGGGAGACGGGTGTCGGGAACATCGTTAACGCGCCGCTGTCGCCGCAGACCGGCAGCGACCATTTTCGCGAGGCTTTCAAGTCGCGCGTGCTGCCGGCTCTGGATAATTTCGCACCGGACCTGATCATCATCTCCGCCGGTTTCGATGCGCATCATCGCGACCCGCTGGCCGAGATCAATCTGTCCGAAGACGATTTCGACTGGGCGACGGGAAAGCTCCTGGAGCGCGCCGACCGATTCTCCTCCAACAGGCTGGTTAGCCTTCTGGAAGGCGGCTACGACCTAGAGGGTCTGGCATTTTCGGTGGCGGCGCACGTCTCCCGACTGATGAAAGGATGACAGCCATGGCCGAGCAGCCCAACGACGATATCCAGGCGATGAGCTTCGAGCAGGCCCTGCAGGCGCTGGAACGGATCGTCGACGATCTCGAGCGCGGCGACGTCGCGCTCGACCAGTCGATCAAGATCTACGAGCGCGGCGAAGCGCTGAAGGCGCATTGCGACCGCTTGCTGAAGGCTGCGGAGGACAAGGTGGAAAAGATTCGCCTGTCTCGCGACGGAAAGCCTGCCGGAACCGAGCCGCTCGATCCGGAGTGAGAGTTGGGATAGTGTTGAAGTGGCACGGAGTTCCGCGATGAGCTTTTTCCCAGCCAATGACCCCGAACCCGGCGATGCCTTCGCCTGCGACCAGATCGAACTGATGGTCGTGCCGAACGCCAGGGATATCGATGGCTTCAGCGTCCGCCGGGCGCTGCCGACCGCGAAACGCCGCCTGGTCGGCCCGTTCATCTTCTTCGACCGCATGGGGCCTGCTATCCTGCGTGGCGGACAGGCGCTGGACGTGCGGCCGCATCCGCATATCGGCCTCTCCACCGTCACCTATCTGTTCGACGGCAAGATCAGGCATCGCGATTCGCTCGGCACCGAAATGGTCATCGAACCCGGCGACGTAAACCTGATGACGGCGGGGCGCGGCATCGTTCATTCCGAGCGCACGCCTGAAGAATTGCGCGGCGCCCCCATGTCGGTTTCCGGGCTGCAGACCTGGCTGGCGCTTCCCGATGGCAAGGAGGAGGTTGCGCCGCTGTTCGAGAACACGTCGCGCGCGTCGCTGCCGGTTTTCGATGCCGAAGGCATCAAGGGCCGTGTCATCCTCGGCGAATTCCATGGCATGCGCGCGCCGGTCGCCACCGCGTCCGAAACGCTCTACGTCGATCTTGCGCTGGTGGCCGGCGCAAAAATCAGCATTCCGGCAGCCGCCGAGGAGCGCGCCATCTACACGCTTGCCGGCGAGATCGACATTCTCGGCGACCGTTTTCCGCCAGAGCGGCTGCTCGTCTTCCGGCCCGGCGACGAGATCGTCGTTTCCAGCGCCACCGGCGCGCATTTCATGCTGTTCGGCGGCGCATCGCTGGGGTCGAAACGCTATATCTGGTGGAACTTCGTGTCGTCCTCCAAGGAGCGCATCGAGCAGGCCAAGGAAGAATGGCGCACCGGCCGGTTTGACATCGTGCCCGGCGACGAAGAAGAATTCACCCCGCTGCCGACGGGCTGACGCTTTGCCCGGTCGGCGTTTACATCGCCACAATGGCAGCTTATTGCCAAGCCGATAGACGGCAAAAGGTGAGCTCAGCATGACGGCAAGACTGCATACGCCACTGCTCGACCAGGTGAAGGTGCCAGCGGATTTGCGCCGGCTCGACGAAACGCAGCTGCCGCAGCTCGCCAGCGAGTTGCGCAGCGACCTGATTGACATCGTCTCGCAGACCGGCGGTCATCTTGGCGCCGGCCTCGGCGTGGTCGAACTGACGGTGGCGCTGCACTACGTCTTCAACACGCCCGACGACAGGATTATCTGGGACGTCGGCCACCAAGCCTATCCGCACAAGATACTGACTGGACGACGCGACCGCATGCGCACGCTGCGCCAGGAAGGCGGGCTGTCGGGCTTCACCAAGCGCAGCGAAAGCGACTACGACCCGTTCGGCGCGGCGCATTCTTCGACCTCGATTTCCGCCGGCCTCGGCATGGCTGTTGCGCGCGATCTCGCGGGTGGGCGCAACAATGTCATTTCCGTCATCGGCGACGGCGCGATGTCGGCCGGCATGGCCTATGAGGCGATGAACAATGCGGGTGCGCTCGATGCGCGGCTGATCGTCATCCTCAACGACAACGACATGTCGATTGCCCCGCCGGCGGGCGCGATGAGCGGCTATCTGGCGCGTCTTGCTTCGGGTCGCGCCTATCAGGGCCTGCGCGACATCGGCAAGAAGCTGACTTCTTATCTCGGTACGCGAATCGACCGCGCCATCACGCGGGCTGTCGAGCATGCGCGCGGCTATGTGACCGGCGGCACGCTGTTCGAGGAAATGGGTTTTTATCATATCGGTCCGGTCGACGGGCACAATCTTGAGCATCTCGTGCCCATTTTGCGCAATGTGCGCGACAATGGCACCGGCCCGGTGCTCATCCACGTCGTCACCCAGAAGGGCAAGGGCTACGCGCCGGCGGAAGCCGCCGCCGACAAGTATCACGGTGTCAACAAGTTCGACGTCATCACTGGCGCACAGGCCAAGGCACCCGCCAATGCGCCGGCCTACACAAAGGTCTTCGCCGACAGCCTGATGGCCGAGGCGCGGGAGGACGACAAGATCGTCGCGGTGACGGCGGCGATGCCGTCAGGAACCGGGCTGGATCTGTTCGGACAGGCGTTTCCGAAACGCACCTTCGATGTCGGCATAGCCGAACAACATGCGGTGACATTCGCCGCTGGCATGGCGACGGAAGGCTACAAGCCGTTTGTGGCGATTTACTCGACCTTCCTGCAGCGCGCCTATGACCAGGTCGTGCATGATGTGGCGATCCAGAAGCTGCCGGTGCGCTTTCCCATCGACCGCGCCGGCTTTGTCGGTGCGGACGGCGCGACCCATTGCGGCGCTTTCGACACCACCTATCTCGCCTCGCTGCCCGGTTTCGTTGTGATGGCGGCCGCCGACGAAGCCGAACTACGCCATATGGTGCGGACTGCTGCGGTCTATGACGAAGGCCCGATCGCCTTCCGCTATCCGCGCGGCAACGGCGTCGGGGTCGACCTGCCGGAGCATGGCTCGGTTCTGGAAATCGGCAAAGGCAGGGTGGTGCGCGAGGGCAGCAAGGTCGCCCTCGTGTCCTTCGGCACCCGCCTGCAGGACTGCCTGCTGGCGGCCGAGGAACTGGGCGCCGCAGGTTTGTCGACCACGGTCGCCGATGCCCGTTTCGCCAAGCCGCTGGACCAGGACCTGCTGCGGCGTCTGGCGCGGTCGCATGAGGTACTGGTGACGGTGGAGGAGGGCGCCATCGGCGGCTTCGCATCCCATGTGCTGGATTTCCTGGCGCGCGAGGGGCTGCTCGACCACGGCCTCAAGGTTCGGACGCTGATCCTGCCGGACGAATTCACCGACCATGCAAAGCCCGAAAAGATGTATGCCGATGCGGGACTTGATTCCACGGGCATCGTCCGCACGGTCTTTGCCGCGCTCGGCCGGGCGGAGCAGGCAGTCCGCGCTTGACGGATCGGAAGGCTTGCCTTCCGCAGCGCTTTCGCCGATGAACGCCGATGACTTCCGAAACACCAGCCAGCGCAAGATGCCGGCTCGACGAACTGCTGGTCGCGCGCGGCTATTTCGCCAGCCGCTCGCGCGCCCGCGACGCCGTGCTGCGGGGCGCCGTCCGCATTGACGGTTCGCCGGCCGCCAAGCCCGGACAGACGGTGGCGCTCGACGTCGAAATCCAAGTGGAAGATCCGGCCGCGAATTACGTCTCGCGCGCGGCGCTCAAGCTGATCGCCGGGCTGGACCATTTCGGACTTAAGCCCAACGGATGCCATGCGCTCGATATAGGCGCGTCGACCGGCGGTTTCACCCAGGTGCTGCTGGAGCGCGGCGCTAGCCACGTGGTTGCCGTCGATGTCGGCCATGGCCAGATGCATGACAGCCTGCGCGGGGATGCGCGGGTGAGTACGCTGGAAGGCATCAATGCGCGGCATTTGACGCTCGGCGATATCGGCGGCGTGGCACCCGATTTCCTCGTCTCGGATGTCAGTTTCATCTCGCTGAAGCTGGCCTTGCCGCCGGCGTTGGAACTGGTGCTGCCAGGCGCGCGCGGACTTTTCCTGATCAAGCCTCAGTTCGAAGCCGGCAAGGATGCCATTGGCAAGGGCGGTCTGCTCAAGGCTCCTGGAGTGGCCGACTTGGTAGCCGAGTCGCTGCGGCAATGGCTTGACGAACAGCCGGGCTGGCGTGCGATCGGCCTCTGCCCGTCGCCGATCGAAGGCGGTGATGGCAATCGCGAATTTCTTCTGGCAGGAGCCAAAGACCGATGAGTACGCGTTTCGAAATCGCCCGGCTGGGCGCGCATGGCGACGGCATTGCCGATGCGCCGGGCGGCTCCGTCTACATTCCCTTCGCGCTGCCGGGCGAGGCGGTGACAGCCGCGCGCGAGCGCGACAGGGCCACGCTGATGGCTGTGCTGCAAGCGTCGCCGCACCGCGTTGCGCCGGCCTGCCGTCATTTCACCGAATGCGGCGGCTGTGCCATCCAGCATCTCGAGGACCCCGCCTATCGCGCATGGAAGCGCGAACTGGTGGTCCATCCGCTCAACGGCTGGGGTATCGAGGCCGAAGTCTCCGAGATCGTGCCTTGCGCGCCGCACAGCCGGCGCCGCGCGGCCTTCACGGCGCGCCGCACCGATACGGGCATGCTTTTGGGATACAACCGCGCGCTTTCCAACGTCATCATCGACATCGAGGAATGTCCGATTCTGCTGCCGGAGATCGTCGCGGCAAAGACCGACCTCAAGCGGCTCGCGGTGATCGTGGCCAACACGCCCAGCGCCTTTCGGATGCTGGTGACCGCGACGGAGACCGGCCTAGACATCGCGGTTGCCGATTGCGGCAAGCCGACAGACCGCCTGCGCCGGGAGGCAACCGCCTTCATGATGCAGAGCGAATTTGCGCGGCTGTCCATTGAGGGCGAAATCATCCTGGAGCGCCACAAGCCGACGCTGACCTTCGGAACTGCGGTGGTCCATCCACCTGCCGGCGGTTTCGTCCAGGCGGTCCAGGCGGCGGAACAGACCATGGCATCCATCGTTTGCGGGCATCTGAAAAAAGCCAAGAAAGTGGCCGACCTCTATTCCGGCAGCGGCACCTTCGCGCTCCGGCTGGCCGCCAATTCCGACGTGCACGCGGTGGAAAGCGACGGTCCGGCGCTCGCAGCCCTGGATCGTGGCTTTCGCTTTGCCTCCGGCCTCAAGCGCGTGACCATGGAGCGCCGCGACCTCGAACGCCGGCCGCTGACCTTCAAGGAGCTCAACGCGTTCGACGGCGTATGTTTCGACCCCCCGCGCGCCGGTGCGGAAGACCAGTGCAAGCAGCTTGCCCGATCGGATGTGCCGTTGGTGGCTGCGGTATCGTGCAATCCGGTGACGCTGGCGCGGGATCTGAAAATCCTCATCAATGGCGGCTATCGGCTGAAGAGCGTGACACCCATCGACCAGTTTCTGTGGTCGCCGCATGTCGAGGCAGTGGCTTTGCTCGAGAAGCCGAAAAAGCGCCGCTAACTCTATGACGTCAGCAACCGCTCGACATAGGCCGGCACGATGCTGGTCGCTGGCCCATGCTCGGCCTCTTCGAAATGGGCGGCACCTTCGGACGGTTCGAGATTGAGCTCGACCGTTCGGGCGCCGGCGTTCCTTGCCTCGCGCACAAAGCCGGCGGCGGGATAGACATTGCCGCTGGTGCCGATTGAGATGAACAGGTCGCAAGCATTGAGCGCGGCGTAGATGCGGTCCATCTGATAGGGCATTTCCCCGAACCACACGACGTCCGGGCGCATATAGCCGACGGACCCGCAATGCGGACATTGGGACGACAGCGACATCTCGTCATGCCAGTCGCAGCGCTGCTCGCAAGCGGTGCACAGCGCTTTGTCGTGCTGCCCATGCATGTGGATCAGGCGTTTGGAGCCCGCGCGCTCGTGCAGGCTGTCGACGTTCTGAGTGACCAGAAGGAACTCGCCCGTAAACTCCCGCTCAAGCCTGCCAAGTGCGAAATGCGCCGCGTTCGGCTCGACGGTGGCGACGTTGCGCCGCCGCCAGTTGTAGAACTCATGCACCCGCGCCGGATTGGCTGCAAAACCCTGCGGCGTGGCGACCTCGCGATAGTCGACCTTCGACCAGATGCCGTCCGAGTCACGAAACGTGGAGATGCCCGATTCGGCCGAAATTCCTGCGCCGGTGAGGATGACGATGGAGGAGGGGTGTTTCATGCCTCACCAAATTAGGGCGGTTCCGCCGTAGTGCACGGACGATTATAGTTTGCCTTATCACACCTGCGTGCCGCCGACCGTCATCTGGTTCATGCGCAGATGCGGTTGGCCGACGCCGACGGGGACGCCTTGGCCAGCCTTGCCGCACATGCCGATGCCGGTGTCGAGCTTCATGTCGTTGCCCACCATCGTCACGCGGTGCATGGCGTCCGGGCCGTTGCCGATCAGCATCGCGCCCTTGATCGGCTGGGTCACCTTGCCGTCCTCGATCATGTAGGCCTCGGTACAGCCGAAGACGAATTTGCCTGATGTGATGTCGACCTGCCCGCCGCCGAAGGAGACGGCATAGAGGCCCTTCTTGACCGAGGCGATGATCTCCTCAGGTGTCTTGTCCCCGGCTGTCATGTAGGTGTTGGTCATGCGCGGCATCGGCTGGTGGGCATAGGATTCGCGTCGGCCGTTTCCGGTCGCGTTCATGTCCATCAGCCGCGCATTCTGCCGGTCCTGCATGTAGCCGACCAGCTTGCCGTCGTCGATCAGCACGTTGCGGGCCGAAGGCGTGCCCTCGTCGTCCACGGTCAGCGACCCGCGCCGCTCGGCAATGGTGCCGTCGTCCACGACCGTTACGCCCTTGGCGGCGACCTGCTGGCCGAGAAGGCCGGCGAAGGCCGAAGTCTTCTTGCGGTTGAAATCGCCCTCGAGGCCGTGCCCGACCGCCTCGTGCAGCATCACACCCGGCCAACCCGATGACAGCACGATGTCGAACGTGCCGGCCGGGGCCGGGATGGCTTCGAGATTGACCAGTGCCTGTCGCAAAGCTTCTTCCGCAGCAAAATGCCAACTGTCCTCGGCGAGGAACTCGCCAAAGCCCTTGCGGCCCCCCATGCCGTAGGAGCCGCTCTCCTGGCGGTCGCCAGAGCCGACGACGACGGAGACGTTCATGCGGACCAGCGGCCGGATGTCGCGAACCAGATGGCCGTCGGCCCGCAGGATTTCGACATGCTGCCAGGACGACGCAACGGAGGCGGTCACCTGGCGGACGCGCGGGTCCTTGGCACGCAGCCATGCGTCGATGTCCTGAAGCAGCTTGGCCTTTTCCTCGAAGGAGGGTGACGAAATCGGGTTCTCGTCGCTGTAGAGGTGGCGATTGGTGCGGGCAGGAGCCGCCGCGAGCGTGCCGGAATAGCCGCCCTTGACGGCGGACACCGCATCTGCGGCACGCAGGAGGGCTGCTTCGGACAATTCGCTGGCATGTGCGTAGCCGCTCGCCTCGCCGGCAACCGCGCGCAAGCCGAAACCCTGATCGGTGTTGAAATTGGCCGTCTTCAGCCGACCATTGTCGAACATCAGCGCTTCGCCTTCCCGGTATTCCAGGAAGAGTTCGCCGTCGTCCGCGCCTTCGATGGTGTCGGCCACGATGCGGCGCAACCGCTCTTCGGAAATGTCGAATTGGCTGAGCAGGCTGGTGGTCATGGCGGGGAGGCTTTCGTGACGGAGGAGATGTGATCCGTCCCGATTTAGGCATTGCGCGCCCGTTCGGCAATGCGTCGACGCATTGCGATCAAGGCAGCGCGTCGAAACCTGCGCCGAAGCCGTTGAGGTCGACCGGAATGCCGATGCCTTCCTCGGGCGTCTGAAAGACGATGAATGTGGCGGCCTTGCCGGTTCGCAGCGTATCGACCAGCGGCTTTTCGAGGATGACCTCGGCGTAGCAGCCGTCCTGGAAGCAGCGGACGAAATAGGCGCGACCGATGTCCTTCTGGTCGACATTGAGACCCAGCCCGTTGGGCAGCAGCACGCCGAGCGGCGCCAGAACGCGCAGGATCTCCGCCTTGTTGTCGGCGGTGCGCAGCACGACCACCGAAAGGCCCATCTCGGGCCTATCCTCGGCGATGACGTTCTGCATCAGCACGCACTGCTCGGTGGAGGCACCCGCCGGGGTGTCGCAGACGACCGACCATGCGCCATGCGTGGACTTCACCGTTCCGCTCTGTTGGGCTACGGCGGAAAGCGGGGCCGTGAGGCAAGTCGCTGCGAGGATGGCGGCCGTCGCCAGGGTCTTTGCAAGCCCGGTCTTCATGGTGACTCCATTGCGAATCATGACGCGCGAAAGCGTACTCGATACATCTTAAATAACAGGAATTCGCTTTTGCCGCCCTGTCTTCGGCGAGTTTTCCCGAACTTCAGCGGCAATTTTGCCCGAATTGCGGCCTTTCGCAGTCTCTGGCAAGCTTCCAGGGCGGTAGCGTCCATCTCCACAGCACGATTGCGACGATAGCTGGGCGGGGCTACCTGCGCGCAAAAATGCCGCATGGCTCACGGCTCTGCTTTCTTGCGGTTGGAATGAGAGTATGGTTTGAACCAGCGGACATCTCCGGGATTCCCCTTCCGGAGCGGGACGGATATCCTCGCGGCATTGTCCGGAGGACTGGGAGACAAAGAGGGCGATGAGAAAATTCTTTGCGGGCGCCATTGCGGCGACAGCTTCTTTTGCCGGACTATCGGCAGCCCAGGCGGCTCAGCCGGAGCCTTGGCAGATGACGTTCCAGCCGGCAGCAACCGGCATCATGGAGATGATCACCTGGTTCGAGCAGTATACACTGTGGTTCATCGTCCCCATCACGCTGCTTGTGCTTGTGCTGCTCGCCTATTGCATCTTTCGCTTCCGCGAGAGCGCCAACCCGACGCCGTCGCGCACCAGCCACAACACGATCATCGAGGTGATCTGGACCATCGGTCCGGTCGTCATCCTGCTGTTCCTGGCCGTCCCGTCCTTCCAGCTGCTGACTGCTCAATACACGCCGGTCGATGAGCCAGGCCTGACGATCAAGGCGACCGGAAACCAGTGGAACTGGGATTACGAGTACCAGATCGAGGAGCCGCTTTCCTTCAACGCGGCGATGCTGACGGATGCTGACCGCGCCGGCGCCGGCAAGGAAGACCGCGCAGTCTATCCGCGACTTCTTGCCGTGGACAACGAGGTCGTGGTGCCGGTCGGCGAGACGGTCCGCGTGCTGGTCACCGCCAGCGACGTCATCCACGCTTTCGCGATGCCGGCCTTCGGCGTGAAGGTCGATGCCGTGCCCGGCCGTATCAACGAAACCTGGTTCAAGGCTGAGAAGGAAGGCCTTTACTACGGCCAATGTTCAGAACTGTGCGGCAAAGATCATGCCTACATGCCCATCGCGATCCGCGTGGTGAACGAGGGCCAGTACACGGCGTGGCTTGCTGCCGCCAAGACCGACCTGCCGGGTGCCAACAGGGCCCTGATGGCCGCGATCGACAACAACACGAAGGTTGCGGTCGCCGGCAACTGAGCCGCGGCCACGAGAATTAGGGAACGGAGCGGAACATGGCAGGCGCTGCAGTCCACGACCACGACGACCACAAGCCGAAGGGCTGGGTCCGCTGGGTGTACTCCACCAACCACAAGGATATCGGCACACTTTACCTGATCTTCGCGATCATCGCGGGCATTCTGGGCGGCTTCCTGTCCGTCATGATGCGCTGGGAGCTCGCGGAGCCCGGTATCCAGATTTTCCATGGCCTCGCCTCGATGGTCTATGGCGTTGACGGCGATGCGGCAATCGACGCCGGCAAAAGCATGTTCAATGCCTTCACCACCGCGC
Source organism: Tianweitania sp. UT-5YL-CI-8 (assembly GCF_030010215.1). Taxonomy (GTDB): domain Bacteria; phylum Pseudomonadota; class Alphaproteobacteria; order Rhizobiales; family Rhizobiaceae; genus Oryzicola. Next base: position 330,911 of record NZ_JASCRR010000004.1, on the reverse strand, counting down.
ACGGCCTGGTGATGATCTTCTTCATGGTCATGCCCGCCTTGATCGGCGGCTTCGCCAACTGGATGGTGCCGATCATGATCGGCGCGCCGGATATGGCGTTCCCGCGCATGAACAACATCTCGTTCTGGCTGCTTCCGCCGGCTTTCATCCTGCTGATCCTGTCGGCCTTCGTGCCGTCCGCTCCGGGCGCTCACGGCGTCGGCGGCGGCTGGACGATCTACCCGCCGATGTCGACATCGGGTCAGCCCGGCCCGGCTATGGATCTCGCGATCCTGTCGCTGCACATCGCCGGTGCGTCCTCGATCCTGGGTGCGATCAACTTCATCACCACCATCTTCAACATGCGCGCTCCCGGCATGACGCTGCACAAGATGCCGCTGTTCGCCTGGTCGGTGCTGATCACCGCGTTTCTGCTGCTGCTGTCGCTCCCGGTTCTCGCCGGCGGCATCACCATGCTGCTCACCGACCGCAACTTCGGCACCACTTTCTTCGCACCTGAAGGCGGCGGCGACCCGATCCTGTTCCAGCACCTGTTCTGGTTCTTCGGCCACCCTGAAGTGTACATCCTGATCCTGCCGGGCTTCGGCATCGTCAGCCACATCGTGTCGACCTTCTCGCGCAAGCCCGTCTTCGGCTATCTCGGCATGGCCTACGCCATGGTCGCGATCGGCGCCGTCGGCTTCGTCGTGTGGGCTCACCACATGTACACCACCGGTCTGTCGCTCAACACGCAGCGTTACTTCGTCTTTGCCACCATGGTCATCGCGGTGCCGACGGGCGTGAAGATATTCTCCTGGATCGCCACCATGTGGGGCGGCTCAATCTCCATGCGCACGCCGATGCTGTGGGCGATCGGCTTCATCTTCCTGTTCACCGTAGGCGGCGTGACGGGCGTCCAGCTCGCCAATGCCGGTCTCGACCGCGCCCTGCACGACACCTACTACGTGGTCGCTCACTTCCACTATGTGCTGTCGCTGGGCGCCGTGTTCGCTATCTTCGCGGCCTGGTACTACTGGTTCCCGAAGATGACCGGCTACATGTACTCGTCGCTTATCGCCCGCGCCCATTTCTGGGTCACCTTCGTGGGCGTGAACCTGGTGTTCTTCCCGCAGCACTTCCTCGGCCTCGCCGGCATGCCGCGCCGCTACATCGACTATCCCGATGCGTTCGCCGGCTGGAACATGGTGTCGTCCTACGGCTCCTACATCTCGGCCTTCGGCGTGCTGATCTTCCTGTTCGGTGTTTTCGAAGCCTTCTCCAAGAAGCGCATCGCCGGCGCCAACCCCTGGGGTGAGGGTGCGACCACGCTGGAATGGCAGCTGTCTTCGCCTCCGCCTTACCACCAGTGGGAACAGCTCCCGAAGATCAAGTAAGCATACCAACCCAACAAAACCGCCGGCCTGGTCGGCGGTTTTGGCCAAACGGAACGTGGACGTAAGTACGCATGGCCCTTGTCGATGAAAACAGGCTTGACGATCAGGCCTTCCGCATGTCGGAAGCAACAGCGGGCGATTTCTTCGCCCTGCTGAAGCCTCGTGTCATGTCGCTGGTCGTGTTCACGGCCATCGTCGGCCTAGCGGCGGCACCCGGCAGCATGAATCCGCTGATCGCCGCCATCGCGATCCTGTGCATCGCCATCGGTGCGGGTGCGTCGGGCGCTCTCAACATGTGGTATGACGCCGACGTCGACGCCATCATGAAGCGGACCGCCAAGCGGCCGGTGCCTTCGGGCCGCGTCCAGCCCGGCGAGGCGCTGAGCTTCGGCCTGGTTCTGTCCGTGCTTTCGGTGATGACGCTCGGCGTGCTGGTCAACTGGCTGTCGGCTGCGCTGCTGGCCTTCACCATCTTCTTTTACGCCGTCATCTATACGATGTGGCTGAAGCGCTGGACGCCGCAGAACATCGTCATCGGCGGTGCCGCCGGATCGTTCCCTCCGATGATCGGCTGGGCTGCGGCCACGGGCTCGATCAGCCTGGAAAGCGTCATCCTGTTTGCCATCATCTTCCTGTGGACGCCGCCGCATTTCTGGGCGCTGGCTCTGTTCAAGTCCGACGACTATCAGCGCGCCGGCATCCCGATGATGCCGAACGTCGCTGGAGAAGCGTCCACGCGGCTGCAGATTTTCGTCTACTCGTTGATCGTGGCGCCTGTCGGCGTTCTGCCCTGGATCCTCGGCTACACCAGTGCCTTTTATGGCATTGCCGCCCTTCTTCTCGGTGCGGGCTTCGTCTGGTACGCTTGGAAAGTCTACCGCATGCCCGATAGCGATCGGATCATGAAGCCGGCCAAGGCGCTGTTCGGCTATTCGCTCGTTTATCTCACCACCACCTTCTTGCTCTACCTTATCGACGCTGTAGTCGAACGCTTTCTGACGGCAGGGGGCATTTGATGAAGGACCAGGACATGGTGAGCTTGACGGAAGCGCAGAAGAAGGCGCGCCGCAGCCGCTCCAAGGCCATTGGCTTTGCACTCGCGGCCCTCGTTGTGATCTTCTACGTCGCCACCATCGTCAAGTTCGGGCCTGCAATCCTGAACCGGCCGATGTGAGGAGGATGTGATGGCGGAAGATAACACCAGCCGGGACAACAACCGCAGAAACCGCATCGTCGCGGCATCCTGCGTGGCGTTCTTCGGCAGTATGCTGGGCATGGCCTATGCGGCGGTGCCGCTCTACGCGATGTTCTGCCAGATCACGGGTTATGGCGGCACGACGCAGCGCGTCGAGCAATATTCCGACCGCATGCTGGACCGCTACATCACCATTCGTTTCGATGCGAACACGTCCGGCGCGCTGCCTTGGGACTTCCAGCCCGAGGCGCGCGAGATGACCATCAAGATCGGCGAGACGGTTCAAGCGCAGTACAAGGCGCAGAACATGTTCTCCACGCCGACCGCGGGCCGCGCGACCTTCAACGTCACGCCCGAATTGGCCGGGGCCTATTTCAACAAGGTCGAGTGCTTCTGCTTCACCGACACCACGTTGAAGCCGGGCGAGACGCTCGACATGCCGGTGGTCTTCTTCGTCGATCCGGATATCGTCGATGTTCCGGAACTGAAGAACATCAAGACGATCACCTTGTCCTATACCTTCTTCCCGCTCGAGGGCGATAAGCCGCTCGCGGCAGCGCCGAAGGTTGACGGCAGCACTACAAATGGTAATTCCGGGGTAAATATCGGGGGCTGATATGGCAGACGCGCACGCTAAACCACAACATGACTACCACATCATCGCCCCGAGCCCGTGGCCGGCGCTGGCGTCGCTGGGCGCGCTGATTCTGGCCATTGGCGGTGTCGCCTGGATGCAGGCGCTGAAGGGCGGTTCGCTGAACCTGTTCGGCCTGGATTTCGCCAGCGCGAATTTCTGGATCTTCGCCATCGGCATGGTGATCATCCTCTATGTCATGTACGCGTGGTGGTCGGATACCATCAAGGAAGGCAAGGAAGGCCACCACACCCCGGTGGTGTCGCTTCACTTGCGCTACGGCATGATCATGTTCATCGCCTCCGAGGTGATGTTCTTCGTGGCCTGGTTCTGGGCTTTCTTCGATGCCAGCCTGTTCCCGGGCGAAGTGCACCAGGTCGCCCGCGCTGAGTTCACCGGCGGCGTCTGGCCGCCCAAGGGCATCGAGGTTCTCGATCCCTGGCATCTGCCGCTCTACAACACGATCATCCTGCTGCTCTCGGGCACAACCGTGACCTGGGCGCACCATGCGCTGCTGCATGGCGACCGCAAGGGCCTGATCAACGGCCTAGCGCTCACCGTCGGTCTCGGCGTGCTGTTCAGCTTCGTGCAGGCCTATGAGTACATGCACGCGCCATTCACCTTCCACGACTCGATCTATGGCGCGACCTTCTTCATGTCGACCGGCTTTCATGGCTTCCACGTCATCGTGGGCACCATCTTCCTGCTGGTCTGCCTGTTCCGTGCGATGGGTGGCGATTTCAGCCCCAAGCATCACTTCGGCTTCGAAGCCGCTGCATGGTACTGGCACTTCGTCGACGTGGTCTGGCTGTTCCTCTTCGCCTCGATCTATGTCTGGGCCTCGTTCGGCGCCACCATCGCCGAGGGCCACTGAGCCGAGCCAACTTCATCGAAGAAGGCGGCCGCAGCGATGCGGGCGCCTTTTTCTTTTGGGCGATGACGCCAAATCGAACGTGACGATTGGCTCGCTTGCAAAGCGCGCGGAGATCGTGGCAGGGAGTGTGGTAAGCAGCGCGGTCCCGGAGGACATGCAATGAACGAAGATCAGGCGATGTGGCCACCGGTGGATCCTATCCAGGCAGGGCTGAAAGGCCATTGCCCACGCTGCGGCGAGGGTCGGCTGTTCTCGGGATTCCTGACGGTCGGCAAGGGCTGCGGTGTCTGCGGGCTGGACTATTCCTTCGCCGATGCGGGCGATGGACCCTCGGTCTTCGTCATTCTCATCATCGGCTTCATCGTCGTCGGCCTTGCGCTTTGGATGGAAACGACGATCGGTCCGCCGCTCTGGGTGCATTTCCTGTTGTGGATACCGTTGATCGTCGGTTTGAGCCTTACCGCGTTGCGGCTGATCAAGGGAGTTCTGATCACCTTGCAGTATCGCAACAAGGCAGCCGAAGGGCGTCTGGACCGTCCGTGATGGACAGTGTTTCAAGCAAGCAGACGTCGCGAACCGCTTATGGCCGCTTGGCGGCTTTGGTGGCGGGCACCATCGCCTTCGCCATCCTGATCGCGCTCGGCACGTGGCAGGTGCAACGCCTGCATTGGAAGGAGGCGCTTTTAACTTCCATCGAACAGCGCAGCACATCCGAGCCGCAGCCCTTGTCCGAGGTGGAGGCCACCTTCGACCGTACCGGAGACGTCGACTATCAGCGGATGACGGCCAGCGGCAGGTTTTTGCACCAGGGAGAGCGGCATTTCTTCGCCACCTTCAACGGACAGTCCGGGTTTTTCGTCTACACGCCTTTGATGCTCGCCGATGGGCGGGCTCTGCTCGTCAATCGCGGCTTCGTGCCGTATGAGCTCAAGGATACCGCCAAGCGGCAAGAGGGGCAGGTCGCCGGCGACGTGACGATCGTCGGCCTGGCGCGCAATCCATTGGCGCAAAAGCCATCATTCCTGGTGCCCGAAAATGACCTGACGAAAAACGTTTTCTACTGGAAGGACCGCGACGCAATGGCCGCGACCGCATCGCTGCCGGCGGGAACTGGGGTTCTGCCCTTCTTCATCGATGCTGACGCCACGCCAAATCCTGGGGGACTGCCGGTTGGTGGCGTGACCATCATCGATCTGCCCAACAGCCACCTTCAATATGCCGGCACCTGGTACGGTCTAGCGTTGGCGCTTGTCGGCGTCATGGCGGTGTGGCTGTGGCGGGGCCGGCGCCAGGGCAATTGACGGGCCTTCGCCCTTGACAGGGAAGAGCCTAGACCTCATGTCGGCACGGAACGAAGAGCCCCGCACTATGCTTCAGACCACCATCAAGCCCCCGCTGACCATCAGGCTTTGCCAGCCGCGCGGCTTCTGCGCCGGCGTGGATCGCGCCATCCAGATCGTGGTGCTTGCACTGAAGAAGTACGGCGCGCCGGTCTATGTCCGGCATGAGATCGTCCACAACCGCTATGTCGTCGAGGGGCTTCAGAATCTCGGTGCTGTTTTCATCGAGGAACTCAGCGAGATACCGGCCGAACATCGCGAAAGCCCGGTGGTGTTTTCAGCGCATGGCGTGCCGAAGTCGGTGCCGGCGGATGCTGTCGCGCGCAATCTGTTCTATCTCGATGCCACGTGCCCGCTGGTGTCCAAGGTGCATAAGCAGGCGATGCGCCACCAGCGTCAGGGCCGTCATGTTCTGCTCATCGGCCATGCCGGCCATCCCGAGGTGATCGGCACCATGGGGCAGTTGGCGGACGGCGCGGTGACGCTGATCGAGACCGAAGCCGATGTGGCAAATTTTACGCCCCAGGATGCCTCACAACTGGGCTTCGTCACGCAGACCACCCTGTCGGTCGAAGACACTGCCGGCATCCTCAAAGCGCTGCAGAGGAAGTTCCCCGAGCTTCAGGCGCCGGCGGCCGAATCGATCTGCTATGCCACCACCAACCGGCAGGAGGCGGTGAAAGATACGGCTCTCGGCACTGACCTTTATTTGATCGTCGGTGCGCCGAACTCGTCCAATTCACGCCGCCTCGTCGAAGTGGCCGAGCGCGCGGGCTCGAAGATGTCGCTGCTGGTGCAGCGCGCATCCGAAATCCCGTGGGACGACATTGGAGAGATCGAGACGCTGGGCCTGTCGGCTGGCGCATCTGCGCCGGAGATCATCGTCGACGAGATCATCGATGCGTTCCGCGCGCGCTTCGACGTCAAGATCGACATCGCCGTCACCGCCACCGAAACCGAAAATTTCCCGGTCATGCGTGTCCTGCGCGATGTCGAACTGACCGCCGCCGACATGGCCTTCGTCAACGGACCGGCCTGATGGCCGTCTATACCGATGTCAACGAGGCGGAGCTGGAAGCCTTCCTCCGCAACTATCCCGTGGGCGACCTCCTGTCCTATAAGGGCATTGCGGAAGGCACGGAAAACTCCAATTTCCTGCTGCACACGACCGAAGGGTCGTTCATCCTGACGCTTTATGAAAAGCGCGTCGACAAGTCGGACCTGCCGTTCTTTCTCGGCCTGATGCAGCATTTGGCGCGGAGGGGCATCTCTTGCCCTCTGCCGGTAGACGGCAGGGACGGCACCGTCATCGGCACCCTGGCAGGGCGTCCAGCCGTGCTGATCACCTTCCTGGAAGGCATGTGGCTTCGCAGGCCGCAGGCTGCGCATTGCCGCGAGGTTGGCAAGGCGCTTGCCGAACTGCATCTGGCGGGAATGGATTTCACGATGAGGCGGCCAAATGCGCTCGCCATTGCCGGCTGGCGCGAGCTATGGGAAGGCGCGCGCGCCCGCGCCGACGAGGTCGAACAAGGGTTGGCCGCTGAGGTCGATGCCGACTTCGACATGCTGCAGAAGAACTGGCCCACCGACCTGCCTTCCGGCATCATCCATGCCGATCTGTTTCCCGACAATGTTTTCTTTCTCGGCAACAAGCTTTCGGGGCTGATCGATTTCTATTTCGCTTGCAACGACATGTTAGCCTACGATCTGGCGACCTGTCTCAACGCCTGGTGCTTCGAGAAGGATTTCGCGTTCAACCTGACAAAGGGCACAGCACTTCTGGCGGGCTATCAGAGCGTGCGGCCGCTGACCGACGAGGAGAAGGCAGCGCTGCCCGTTCTGGCGCATGGTTCGGCACTGCGCTTCATGTTGACGCGCCTGTATGACTGGCTGACCATTCCGGACGGCGGCCTGGTCATCAAGCGCGATCCGACGGAGTATATCCGCCGCATCCGCTTCCACCGCGCCATCACCTCCCCAAGGGAATACGGACTGCAATGAAACGCGTCGAGATCTTCACCGACGGTGCCTGCTCGGGCAATCCGGGGCCGGGCGGCTGGGGCGCGATCCTGCGCTTCAACGGCAAGACCAAGGAACTTTCGGGCGGCGAGGCGGACACAACAAACAACCGCATGGAGCTTCTGGGCGCGATCTCGGCGCTGAACGCGCTCAAGGAGCCGTGCGAGGTCGATCTGTATACCGACAGCAATTACGTCAAGGACGGCATCGGCGGCTGGATCGAGGGCTGGAAGCGCAATGGTTGGAAGACGGCGGCCAAGAAGCCGGTGAAGAACGCCGAACTATGGCAGGCGCTGGACGAAGCGCGCCGTCGTCACAAGGTCACCTGGAACTGGGTGAGAGGCCATGCCGGCCACCCGGAGAACGAACGCGCCGACGAACTCGCCCGCCAAGGCATGGCGCCCTTCAAGCAAGCGAAGTCGCCCGCGCGTCCGGAGCAGGTGTAAAGACGCGCGGGCTTTTCTCAAAGCTGTTCGAGAAGCGTTGCCGCCCCCGAGGTGACTGCCTGGCCTGGCGTGTCCTCGATGTTCAGCGCGGTGACTTTGCCGTCGTCGACGATCATCGAAAAGCGCTTGGAGCGGATGCCCATGCCGCCGGCCGTCGCGTCCAGGTCCAGCCCGGTCGCTTTTGCGAATTCGGCGCTGCCATCCGCGAGAAACAGGATCTTGCCTTCGCCGCCGGTGAAGCGCGCCCAGGCCTGCATGACGAACTGGTCGTTGACGGCAACGACGGCGATGGTGTCGACGCCGCGCGCCAGGATGGCATCGTGGTTTTCCAGATAGCCGGGCAGGTGATTGTTGCTGCAGGTCGGCGTGAAGGCGCCGGGAACGCCGAACAGAACGACCTTCTTTCCGGAGAAGATGTCGGCCGTAGACAGCACTTTCGAGCCATCCGGCGTCATCGTCTTGAAGGTTGCGGCCGGCAGGGTATCGCCGATCTCAATGGTCATGAATGCCTCGTCTGGTTATGGATTTCGTGTCGGCCTAGCCGTCACCGGCGGTGACGATACACGGCGGACAGCGATCACCATAGCGGGTTCAGGGCACGTTTCTCAAGCGTCAAGGGTAGGGAAGATAGCCGCTGACGGCGCCCTGATCGCTCACCATCGTGTAAGGCAATCCTGGGCCGACTGGTTTGTCCTTGGGGCGGGCTACAAGCTTGATCGAAAAGACGTTGCTGTCGTCACTTTGGCGCTTTGGCAAGCCCAGCTCATAGCCCTCTGTGCTGGCAACGAAAACCCTCGCCTTTCCGGGTGAAGGCGTGACGGCTTCCAATTGCAACTTGGCTGAGTCTTGCGACTGTCCCCATTTCAGCCCGAAGTCCGGCGCAGCTTTGGCCGGCAGTTTCTCCCAGGCAAGTGCCACGATCCGGCTGTCTTCCGAACTATCCCTGCCGACGTCGGGCACCAGTTCCAGCTTGGCCTGAACGGGAATGCAGATGGTGTCGCATACGCCGAGGAAGACCGATGCATCGATCCGCGCCGGAGCCTTGACGTCGGCAAGCGTGAAGGTCACGGGAAAAGCGACTGGCTTGTCGTATCCAGCCCATTTGGAGAAGCCGTCGTCGTGCCAGGCCGGGGCGGGGAAATCCATCTCGACAGCCGAGACATTATTGCTGCCGGCGATATCGATCTTGGGCGGCACGCCCGACGCGCCGGGATCGCGCCAATAGGTTTTCCAGCCCGGCCTGAGATCGATTTCCAGCGCGCCGCGCACCACGCCTGCCCCATCCGGCGCTCCGGCGGTGACGAGCCTTATGCGGGTGCCCTGCGCATCTGCCCATGCCGACGAAGCGGCATGCGCGACCGACGGGGCACTGGCGAGAAACAAGATCGGGAAAAGGGAAAGCAAGCGGTTCATGGCGCCGATTTGATCCCTGAATGTGTTGCCCGCAAGTTAGCAGCCCATGAGAAAAGATCATTTTCGTGTGAGGACGACATAAAATGTGGCCCAAAGCAGGGGACGCACGCCCTTTAAACGCTAGGGCAAACGCGTTAGATTCGTCGGATGGATTTACTCAAGCGCAAACGACCGGCTGAAAAGCGGGGCTTTCTCGACGACCAGTTCCTCATCGCCATGCCCGGCATGAAGGACGACCGGTTCGCACGCGCTGTGATTTACATCTGTGCGCACAGCGACGAAGGGGCCATGGGCCTCATCATCAACCAGACCCAATCGATGCTGTTTCCCGATCTTCTGGTGCAACTGGGGATACTCAAGGAGCAGGAAGCCATACGCCTGCCGGACAAGGCAAAAGGGTTTCCGGTCCGCAATGGTGGCCCGGTCGACCGCAGCCGTGGCTTCGTGCTGCATTCCGACGACTACAAGGTTGAATCCTCGCTGCCGGTGTCGGATCAAGTCTGCCTGACGGCAACCGTGGATATCCTGCGCGCGATTTCAGCGGGTAAGGGACCACGCCATGCGCTGATGGCGCTTGGCTATGCCGGCTGGGGCGCGGGCCAGTTGGAGAGTGAAATCGCCGAGAACGGCTGGCTGACCTGCCGCGCGACGAAGGAGCTTTTGTTCGACACCGACATCGACCGCAAATACGATCGGGTTATGGCCTCGCTCGGCATCGATTTGGCACATTTGAGTACCGCTTCGGGTCACGCCTGAGCGAGCGGGTACTGTTCCTTAAGCAGCTTGATGACGGAATCGTTCGCAACCGGCGGTCCGAACATGAAGCTCTGCACATATTCGCAGCCCATCTGCCGCAGCTCGAGCGCGTCATTCTCATCCGAAATGCCCTCCGCGACGACGGACAGGCCCAGCTCGTGCGCCATATTGACCATGGATCGGATCAGCACGGTACGCTTTGGCGTGTGGTCGTCGACGAAGCTCTTGTCGATCTTGATCGTGTCGAACGGGAAGCGCGTGAGATAGGACAGCGACGAGTAGCCGGTGCCGAAATCGTCCAGCGAAAGGCCGATGCCAAGCTGCTTGAGCTTGTTCAGTACGTGGTTGGTCTGCTCGGGATTGTCCATCACCAGCGATTCAGTCAGCTCCAGACGGAAGCAGCGCGGCTTGAGCCCGGCGCGCAGCAGCGTCGAGCGGACGTCGCCGACGAGATCGCGGCGGATGAGCTGTCGGCTCGACAGGTTGACCGACACCGACAACGGCATGTCGCCCACCTGCTTCTGCCATGAAACGAGATCCTCGGCGGCGCGCTGCATGGCGAACAGGCCGAGCTGTACGATCAGGCCGCAGCTTTCCGCCACGGGAATAAAGTCGCCTGGCGGGATAGTTCCCCGGCGCGGATGCTCCCAGCGCAGCAGCGCTTCGAAGCCCGCGACGGACCCGTCCTCCAGCCGCACGATGGGTTGGTAGGCGAGGGTGAATTCCTGCCGCTCGACGGCGCGGCGCAGATCGGACTCGAGCTGCAGCCGGTCGGTGCCCACGGTGCGGAAAGCAGGGCGGAATGGCTCGATCCTGTCGCCGCCGAAGCGCTTGGCCTGATGCATCGCAAGCTCGGCGTCCTTGACCATGTCTTCGGCCGACACTTGCGCCGTCGTCCAGGTGATCAAGCCGATCGAGCCGGTGAGGATGATCTCGCGCTTGGCGAAGGTGATCGGCGACTTGATCGCGTTCTTGATGGCTTCAGCCACGCCGGCGATGCGTGCGGGATCCTGTTCGGACAAAAGCATCAGCCCGAACTGGTCCCCGGCGAGACGACAAAGCGAATCGTTTTGCCTCAAAAGCCGGTGTAGCCGGCGCGCGATGGTCAAAAGGATGGTGTCGCCGGCGGAGATGCCAAGACCATCGTTGACCTGCTTGAAGCGGTCTATGTCGATTACAAAGACAGTAGGGCGGATGTTGTCCTCGGTCTTGGCGATGGAAATAATTGCCTCGAGCCGGTTCATGAACAGCTCGCGGTTGGGCAAGCCGGTCAGATTGTCGTGCACGGCGTCGTGCAGCAGCCGCTCCTCGGCCTTTTTCTGCTCAGTGATTTCCACCAGCGTGCCGACGCAGCGCAGCACCTCTCCGTCGGAACCGATCACCGGCCGCGCCTTGAGCAGGAACCAGTGGTAGTGGCCATCGGCGCCACGCAGGCGGAAATTCTGCATGACGCGGCCGCGCCGGTGCTCCAGCACAACGTCGAGCGTGGTGCGGAACATGTCGCGGTCGTCGCTGTGCAACACCGGGAGCCAGTTCCGTGCAGGCCCGCCGAGGCTGTTGGGCGCCATGCCTAGCTGCATTGAAATGTCGGGCCGGGTGGTCACGCGGTCGCGCAACACGTCCCAGTCCCAGACGATATCGCCGGAGCCGGCAACTGCGAGCGCCTGGCGCTCCATGTCGCTGAACAGGCCCTGATGGATGGCGCCGCCGGCGAAGGCGTGCTGCATCACCGTAAAGCCGATCAGCAGGATGATGAGGATGAGGCCCGCGCCGAGTGCGGGCTGGACGATATCGTTGTCCAGGAGGCCGGTAATCGCCATCCACGAGCCCGTCATCCAGATCAGCACCATCACCCAGCTCGGCACCAGCATGATGGCGCGGTCATAGCCGCGGAAGCCGAGATAGACGATCAGGCCGATGCCGGTGACGGCGGTCGCAGCGAACGAGACGCGGGCAATGCCTGCCGCCACAGCCGGATCGATGATGGCCACGCCGGCAATGGCGATGAGGCCAAGAATCCACGCGAACGCGCCATAGCTGAAATGGCCGTGCCAGCGATTGAGGTTGAGATAGGCGAAGAGGAAAACCACGAAGGTTGCTGCAAGCCCCACCTCGGTGCCTGCTCGCCATATCTGCTCGTTGCCGGGCGAAATCTGGATCACCTTGTTGAGGAAGCCGAAATCGACGCTGATATACGCCAAGACAGCCCAGGCAAGGGCTGCGGTGGCCGGGAACATTGAGGTTCCCTTGACGACGAACAGCACCGTCAGGAACAGCGCCAGCAGGCCCGCGATGCCAATAACGATGCCGCGAAACAGCGTGTAGGAGTTGACGGAGTCCTTATAGGCCTCTGGTTCCCACAGATAGACCTGGGGCAGCTTGGGCGACGACAGTTCGGCGATGAAGGTGACGACCGTGCCGGGGTTCAGCGTGACGAGAAAAACGTCGGCGTCCTGGTTCGCCTGCCTGTCGAGTGCGAACCCTTCGCTGGGGGTGATCGCAGCCATGCGGCTCGAGCCAAGATCGGGCCAGAAAAAGCCGGAATCGACCAGGCGGAAATGCGGTACGACGATCAGCCTGTCGAGCTGCTGGTCTGTGGTGTTGGCCAATGCGAACACCGCCCAGTCGCCCGCCGACTGCTTGTCCTTGGATTCGACCTCGATGCGCCGCACGATGCCGTCCGGTCCGGGCGCTGTTGAAACCTGGAAGTTCTCGCCCTGATTGCGGTAGATTTCGACGGCCCCGGAAAGGTCGAGCGCGACATCGTCGCGCGAAATCGCGATGGGCTCGATGGCGCGTGCCGGAGCGGTTCCCGCCAGACTGGCAACTGCCAAGAAAAGCAAAGCGAGCAGTTTTGCCAGCGTGAAGTGTTTCGCCAAGTTCAAACCTTTTCGATCGCGCACTGCGTTTCGCCGGCTATTAGGGCGTAGAGATAGTGGTCCTGCCATGCGCCGTTGATCCGGAGATAGGATCGAAGCAGCCCTTCGCGCCGAAATCCGGCTTTTTCAAGCACACGGATCGACCGCGCATTGTCGGGGATACAGGCTGCCTCGATACGGTGCAACCTTAGCCTTTCGAAGGAGAACTGCGTAACCAGCCCGACGGCTTCGGTCATATGCCCCTTGCCCGCATGGCGCGAGCCCATCCAGTAGCCGATATGTCCGGTTTGCGAGACGCCATAGCGGATATTGCCGAGCGTGATGCCGCCGAGAAGCCGGCCGGACTTCCCCTCGAAGATGAAAAAGGCGACCGCGCTGCCTTGCGCATAATCCTCGCGGTAGCGCCCCAGGCGAGCACGCCAGGAAGCGCGCGAAAGCTCGTCGCTTGCCCAGCGCGGCTCCCAAGGTTCGAGAAAAGCGCGGCTTTCCTGGCGCAGAAGCGACCATTCCCGGTAGTCGCCGGGTTCCGGCATGCGCAAGTTGATGCGTTCGCCCCTCAGTTCCGGCGCGTCACGGCGGATGAAGGGAAGCGCGAACACAATGCCCGCTATTAAACGGCGAGCTTCCGGGGCGCCATGCGCTCGCCGGGAAGCAGGTCGAGCACCGCTTCATAGGGAGCGAGGGTGCTGACGGGTCCAATGGCCGTCAACGTCGGCTTGCCGGAAAACAAACGTGCGGAGAGGTCCGTGAGGCGCTCGATGGTCAGAGCCCCCAGACGCTCCATCAACTCTTCCTTGGCGATGGGACGGCCGAACAGCAGGAGCTGCCGCGCGATCTGCGATGCCCGGCTGGACGAGCTTTCCGCCGACATGATGAGGCCGGCGCGATACTGCGCACGGGCGCGGTCGAGCTCGTCCTGGTTGATCTTGTCGCCGGCTTTCGACAGTTCGTCGATGATCACCGGTACAAGCTCTGCGATGTCGCTCTCGCCGGTGGCGGCATGAACGCCGAAAACGCCGGTGTCGGAAAACCCCCAATGGAAGGCATAGACCGAATAGCAGAGACCGCGTTTTTCGCGCACCTCTTGGAACAGCCGCGATGACATGCCGCCGCCCAGGATCATGGACAGCACCTGCGACGCGTAGAAATCGCGCACATGATAGGCGCGGCCCTCGAAGCCGAGCAGAATCTGCGCGTCCATCAGGTCGCGGTTCTCACGGAAATCGCCGCCGATATATTGGGCATGCTGGGGCAGGGCGCTGTCGGCATTGGGCCTGAAGCCGCCGAGGCGCTTTTCGACTTCGCGCACGAACTCGTCATGCCGGACATCGCCGGCTGCGACCACCACCATGCGATCCGCCCCATATTGGCGGGTGATAAAATCGTGGACCTGCTTGGAGGTGAAGGACTTCACCGTCTCCGGTGTGCCGAGAATCGAGCGGCCAAGCGTCTGGTTGCGGAAGGCGGTTTCGGTGAAGCGGTCGAAGACGATGTCGTCGGGCGTGTCGTGCGCAGCGCCGATTTCCTGCAGGATTACATGCTGCTCGCGTTCTAGTTCGTTGGGATCGAATTCCGAATTCTGCAGGATGTCGGCCAGGATATCCACGGCGAGCGGGACGTCGTCGCGCAGCACGCGGGCGTAGAAAGAGGTGGTTTCGACGCTGGTCGCGGCATTGATCTCGCCACCGACATTCTCGATCTCGGACGCGATCTCGAACGCGCTGCGACGCTTCGTGCCCTTGAAGGCCATGTGCTCGAGCAGATGGGCCATGCCATGCTCGTCGTCGCGCTCGTTGCGCGCCCCGGACTTGACCCATACTCCGAGTGCAACGGTCTCGACGCTTGGCATGTTTTCGGTTGCCACTGTCAGGCCGTTCGACAGACGGCTTACCTCAACACCCATGTAGCGCTACTCCCTAACCCGCTGCCCGTGACCGGCTGCTTACGTAATCTTCCACCATTTTTAGGTCCGAGGGAAGTACCGTATATTTTTCCTCGAGGTCCATCATTCCCGCCAGCCACGCCGGAAGGCGTGGGGTAACACCGCAGGCATCGCGGACAGCATCGGGAAATTTCGCCGGATGCGCGGTGCCGAGGATCACCATCGGCGTCTCCGAAGCCGCGCGTTTGGATGCGACGCGGACTGCGGTGGCAGTATGCGGATCGAGCAAATAGCCGCTCTTCTCCAGCGTGCCTCGGATCGTCTCAGCCGTTTCGGTTGTGCTGGAACGCCCCGAATCGAATTCCGAGCGAATTCGTTCAAGCTGCGCCGTCTCTATGGTGAACGCGCCCGACTGCTTGAGGCCCGCCATATAGCGCCGCACCGTTCCGGCGTCGCGCCCGGCAGCCTCGAACAGCAGGCGTTCGAAATTGGACGAGACCTGGATATCCATTGAGGGCGAGGTGGTGGGCACCACGCCCAGCGTCCGGTATTCGCCGGTCGAGAGCGTGCGCGCGAGGATGTCGTTGTCGTTGGTGGCAATCACCAGCCTCTCGATCGGCAGCCCCATCCGCTTGGCGGCATAGCCGGCGAAGATGTCGCCGAAATTGCCGGTCGGCACCGTGAAGGAAATCGCCCGGTCGGGCGCGCCGAGCGAAAGCGCCGACGAAAAGTAATAGACGATCTGCGCCATGATGCGCGCCCAGTTGATCGAGTTGACCCCCGACAGGCCGACCCGGTCGCGGAAGGCGTGGTCGTTGAACATGTCCTTCACCAGGCCCTGGCAATCGTCGAAATTGCCTTCGACCGCCAGTGCATGCACATTGGCGGCAAGCGACGACGTCATCTGCCGCTGCTGCACAGGGGAGACGCGGCCATGCGGAAACAGGATGAAGATGTCGGTGCGGTCGCGGCCGGCAAAGGCATCGATCGCCGCCCCGCCCGTGTCGCCTGAGGTGGCCCCGACGATGGTCGCGCGCTGGCCGCGTTCGGCCAGAACATGATCCATCAGCCGCGCCAGCAACTGCATGGCGACGTCCTTGAAAGCAAGCGTCGGACCGTGGAAAAGCTCGAGCACGAAGCTGTTTTGGCCCGTTTGCACAAGCGGGCAGATGGCCTCGTGCCGGAAGGTCGCATAGGCCTCCTTTACGATGCGCTCGAAGACGGGAGCCGATATTTCGCCGCCGAGAAACGGGGTCAGCAGCCGCACGGCAAGATCGGGATAGGACAGGCCGCGCATGGCGCGGATGTCTGCCGCGCTGAAATGCGGCCACTCCGCGGGAAGGTAGAGGCCGCCATCGCGCGCCAGGCCGGCAAGAACAGCATCCGAGAAGCCGAGGCTGGGCGCTTCGCCGCGTGTGCTTATGTAGTGCATATCGATCCGTCCGTCCTGACCCTACGCACCGTTGCGGTTGCCTTGGGAAAACTGCATGTCGTCAGTCGCATTTTTGCCGCGCGGTTGCTATAGAGCATCTGCTTTGCGAGAGGGAAGTGCTGTCTATGGTGTTTCGATTGATTGACCGCCGCTTTCTGGCGGCTTTGGTTGTGTCCGGCTCGATGCTCGCGCTTGCGGGATGCCAATCGGGTGGCGGTGCCTTCGGTATCGGCGCCCCCAAGCCTTCGGATCCCGCCGCGGTAGCCGAAGCCGAGGGAAAAATCCTTGCCAGCGAATTGTTGGCTTACTGCCCTGGCATCACGCTGCGGGACGGCACGGCGTCCTTCAACACTTACGCACGCGGCGGTGACGGCGATCCCAGCAAGCTGATCTATCAGGCGGCGATCACCGACACGACGCGCAGCTGCACCCGTTCCGACGGCACGATGACGATCACGGTCGGCGCCGCTGGCAAGATCGTCACCGGTCCGGTTGGTGCGCCCGGCAATATCACCATGCCCATTCGCGTCGCCGTGATTCGCGGGGAAGAGGTTCTCTACTCCCAGCTTCACCGTCATCAGGTTCAGGTTGCCAACACGGTCGGCGCGACGCAGTTCGTGTTTACCGTCAACAACATCAATATCCCGACCCCGACGGCGCGCGATATCCAGATATTTGTTGGTTACGACGAAGGTCCGGCGAAAAAGTAACGCCGAACCTTCGGTTAGAGACGCGCAATTAAGGTGCGTCTCAGGCGTCTTCCGACCAGGCCGACAGCGCTGAGATGGTTGCCTTGAAATCCACCCAGCGATGGATGACCGTCTCCGCGCCCGCCTCGGTGAGCGCGTCGGCATGGCCGGGATAGGTGTGCGACCCGCCCGTGAAGCCGATGACGCGCATACCAGCAGCCTTTGCGCCGGCGACGCCATGGATGGAATCCTCGATGACGAAGGTGCGCGCCGGATCGGCCTTCATCACCTCAGCGGCGTGGAGAAACACATCCGGCGCAGGCTTGGGCTTGCGTGAGCCGACTTCGAGCGCCGAGTTGATGCGTCCCTTGAACAGCGGCAGAAGATTGTTGCGGTCGAGCATGAGTTCAATGCGATCAACGCGCGAATTCGAGCAGATGCAATAGGGCACTGTCACCGAAGCAACAGCTTGGTGCACGCCTTCGATGGCCCGCACCTCGTTGCGCAGCTTGCGATCGACCTGCGTCTCCGCCTGTTCGATCAATGAAGCCTGGAACGGGATCGAGGACCGCTCCTCGATGCGCAGCATGATATCCTTGAAAGTCAGGCCGGCATAGGTTTCGGCGATTTCTCCGGCGGTGATTGGAAAACCCGCTTCTGTCAGTAGATCGGCTTCGATGCGCGCGGCGATGATTTCGGAATCGACGAGCACGCCGTCGCAATCGAAGATGACAAGATCAAGCTGGTTCATGGCAATCCGCTTTGGCTGGATAGGGTGGCCCGCTGAGGCAGCCCCCGAAGTTCAAGCCGCCGCGATTACACCATCGACGCCCGAACCGCAAACAGCAGCCCGCGCTTCACCAAATATTTACGCTGATCGGTAACCATAACAGGCAGTTAAGTGTGTAACGCGTATCCGGGTGTCAGAATGTCTGCAGTGCGTCTTCTAAGCCAGCTCTCCCAGGCGTCGCAGCCATCGGAATGGCTAGACACCATCCTCAAGGGAGACTGCGTTGCAGCCCTGGAAAAACTGCCCGCCAACTCCGTCGATGTCATCTTCGCAGACCCGCCCTACAACCTGCAGCTTGCCGGCGACCTGCACCGCCCCGACCAGTCCAAGGTCGACGCGGTGGATGACCATTGGGACCAGTTCGACAGCTTTGCCGCCTATGACGCCTTCACCCGTGCCTGGCTCCTGGCCGCCCGCCGCGTGTTGAAGCCGAATGGTACGATCTGGGTCATCGGCTCCTACCACAACATCTTCCGCGTCGGCTCGATGATCCAGGACCTCGGCTTCTGGATCCTCAACGATGTTGTTTGGCGCAAGACCAACCCGATGCCGAATTTCCGGGGTCGTCGCTTCCAGAACGCGCATGAGACGCTGATCTGGGCCTCGCGGGACAGCAAGGCCAAGGGCTATACGTTCAACTACGAAGCGCTCAAGGCGTCGAATGACGACGTGCAGATGCGCTCCGATTGGCTGTTTCCGATCTGCACCGGCGGCGAACGGCTGAAGGACGACCAGGGCAACAAGCTGCATCCCACCCAGAAGCCGGAAGCGCTTCTGGCGCGCATCATCATGTCGTCGACCAAGCCTGGCGATGTCATTCTCGATCCTTTCTTTGGATCGGGCACTACAGGTGCGGTCGCCAAGCGTCTTGGCCGACACTTTGTCGGCATCGAGCGCGAGCAAACCTATATCGACGCCGCCGTCGAGCGCATCGAGGCGATCCGTCCGCTGGAACGCGCCGACCTGACGGTGCTGACGGGCAAGCGCGCCGAGGCGCGGGTGGCCTTCGTCAGCCTGCTTGACATGAACCTTCTGGCGCCCGGCACCGTGCTCTACGACGCTAAGAAGCGCTACAAGGCCAAGGTTCGTGCCGACGGCACCATCGTTTCGGGCGATTTCGCGGGCTCGATCCACCGCGTCGGCGCGCTGCTGCAGGGCTTCGACACCTGCAACGGCTGGACCTTCTGGCACTATGAGCGGAATGGCGGCCTCAACCTGATCGACGACCTGCGCCGCATCGCTCGGCTCGGCATCGAACGCGCCGGCGCCTGAGCTTTAGTCAAAGCTGATCGGGCGATTACCAGCGCGCCCGATGCCGAAACGCTCGAGGTCAGCCTCAAGCGTTTCAGCATCCGTGAACAGCACCGCATGCCAGCCGGCCGCCTTAGCGCCTTCGACGTTCTTGGAGCTGTCGTCGATGAACAGCGTGGCGGACGGCTCGAGGCCGAAGCTTGCCACATGATGGTCGTAGATCGCCGGGTCGGGCTTGATCAGGCAGATGTCGCCCGAGACCGTGACGCCGCGCGGGCGGTTGAGGAATTCGAAACGCCGCTGCGCCTCACGGAACGTGTCCGAGGCGAAGTTGGTCAGCATGGTCACGTCGTGGCCGGCGTCGATGAGACCGTTGAGGATAGCCACCGACCCCTCGTAGTGATGCGGGACCATTTCGTGCCAATTCTGCCGGAAGCCGCGAATGTTGGTCTCATGGGAGGGATGAACGGCGATGAGAAGTGCCTCGGCTTCCTCCCATGTCCGTCCGCGATCCTGCTCGACGTTCCAGTCGCCGGTGCAGACGGTGTCGAGGAACAAGCGGCGCTCGGCCTCGTCGGGGATGAGCCGGCGATAAGGCAGCTCGGGATCGTAATGGATCAGCACCTTGCCGATGTCGAAGACGATGTGACGGATTTCGGTCATGGCTGGCTTGTCCTTCACTTCAGGCGTTTTGTGGCACCGGGCAATGCGGATTCGATGACCTTTTTCATCAAAGTCGGTAAGGCCTCCGCAAGAATTTCGCGCGACCAGAAACTGCCTGGACCGGCCGCACGGTCGGGTACCTCGGCGCGGAAGACGGTGAGTTGCAGGCGAAAATGGGTGAACACATGTTCGATGCTGCCGGCCCTCTGCCATGCCGCGGGGAAGGGTGCTGCTTCGACTGTATCGATGCCGTCTATGCGTGCCGTCCAGGCCGACGTCGGCACCTCGGTCATGCCGCCCAAAAGGCCCTTGTCCACACGCTTGCGCAGCAGGATCGCACCATCGGGCCGCACCGCCACGAAAGCCGCGCCGCTGCGTGTCGGTTTGTCGTTCTTGGCTGGTTTGACCGGATAGAACTCGGGATCACCCTTGGAAAGTGCCTCGCAGTCGTCCCGCAACGGGCAGAGCATGCAGCGCGGCCGGCGCGGTGTGCAGATCGTCGCGCCCAGATCCATCATCGCCTGGGCGAAATCGCCGGGACGGCTGCGCGGCATGATCTCTTCGACACGCAGCTTGATTTCAGGCTTGGCCTCGGGCAGCGGCGTGTCAATGCGGAAGAGGCGCGAGATCACGCGCTCGATATTGCCGTCGACCACCGCGGCGGGCTCGTTGAAGGCAATGGCGGCAATGGCGGCGGACGTATAGGCGCCGATGCCGGGCAGGGCGCGGAGACCGGCTTCCGATGTCGGAAAGCGTGCTTCCGGCAGGGCGGCGACCGTATCGGCACAGGCCTTGAGATTGCGTGCGCGGGAGTAGTAGCCAAGACCAGCCCACGCCTTCATGACGTCTTCCCGGTCGGCGGCGGCAAGAGCCGTCACGGTTGGCCAGGTGTCGAGGAATTTGCGGAAGTAGGGCTTCACCGCCTCCACCGTGGTCTGCTGCAACATCACCTCCGACAGCCAGACATGATAGGGGTCGGGCAGCATGCCCTTGGCGATGTCGCGCGGCGGGATACGCCAGGGCAATTCCCGGTGATGGACGTCGTACCAAGCAAGCAGCTTTTCCGACGTGGCGATGGTTGCTAGGCTCATGTGATCGGTTTGTGCCTTGGCTTTGGAATGGTCCCGGTGCAAGTAAGCGCACCGGCGCCAAAAACCAACAGGCATGTTCCGGCAGGCAGGTGCCAAAATGAAATCATGAAATATCCCCGGCAGATATCCGAAATCTCGGAATCGATCCTCGACCCGCTGCTGCGCAAGCGGGCAGGGATTTCGCTTGGGCTGGTGCAGTCCTGGGAAGAGATCGCCGGCGCCCGTTTGGCGGAACGCACACGGCCGGAAAAGATCGTCTGGCCCCGCCGCCTGCGCGAGAACGACCCGTTCGAGCCCGCCACGCTCATCATCGCCTGCGAGGGTTCTGCAGCACTTCATTTGCAGCATGAGACCGGAGAGGTGATTTCCCGTGTCAACGCTTTCCTGGGCTTCAACGCAATCGGTCGTATCAAGATCGTCCAGAAGCCGGTGGTCAGGATCGGCGAGCAGGTCAAGCCAAGGCCGCGCGTGCTGACGGAAGCGGAGAAATCCAGACTGTCGGGTGCGGTCAGCGGCATCGAGGATGAAGGCCTCAAAGCGTCCCTGGAGAAACTCGGAACCGCCGTTTTGGGCGAGAAGAAACAGAAATGACGCCAACTATCGCGGATTCGTGATCGTCGGGAAGAAAAACAGGATTGGTTTGGGGGTAGAGATGCCTTAATTCGCGGCAACTCTCGCATTCACGCTATTCCCACCGCACTATCCAACACTATTCGGGTGATTCGCATGCTTCGTTCCATCTCGCGCCGGACTGCACTTTACGGGCTCGCTGCTCTCCCAGCTGCGGTTATGCTTTCCGCGTGCAGCGATTCCAGCGGCGACACCGCCAATGCCCAGACGCCTGCTCCCTCCACGCCGGCAACGCCCGCTGCTCCTGCGGCTGCTGCTCCGGACGCGGCAGGCACCGTCGACATGGCTAAGGTTCTGCAGCCCGGTTCGCTGCCGGAAAAAGTCCTGGGCAAGGAGGATGCGCCGGTCACCATCGTCGAATATGCTTCGATGACTTGCCCGCACTGCGCGCATTTCCACGAGACGACGCTGCCGACGATCAAGACCAAATACATCGATACGGGCAAGGCGCGGCTGGTCATGCGCGAATTTCCGTTCGACCCTCGCGCCGAGGCAGGCTTCATGCTGGCGCGCTGCGCCGAGGACAACTACTTCCCGATGATCGATGTGCTGTTCAAGCAGCAGCAGAACTGGGCAGCCGCTCAGAACGCACAGGATGCGCTGTTCCAGCTTTCCAAAATGGCCGGTTTTTCACAGCAGAGCTTCGAGGCTTGCTTGACGAACCAGAAGCTTCTGGATGATGTGAGGGCAGTGCGCGACCGCGGCGCCAAGGAATTCAAGGTGGATTCCACGCCGACCTTCTTCATTAATGGCAATGTTTACAAAGGGGCACTGACGGTTGACGAAATGTCGGCGATCATCGACGGCATGCTCTGATAGTCACTCGGCACTGAGGCGAGCGCGCCTCAGTGCGCCCTTCCGCGCGGGCCATGCGGAATGAAATTCTCGCGGCTCCGCCTTCTCGGCTTCAAATCCTTCGTCGAACCCGGTGAATTTGTCATCGAGCGCGGCCTGACGGGCATCGTCGGGCCGAATGGCTGCGGCAAGTCGAACCTCGTCGAAGCCCTGCGCTGGGTGATGGGCGAAAATTCTTACAAGAATATGCGCGCGTCCGGCATGGACGACGTGATCTTCTCCGGTTCCGGCAACAGGCCGGCGCGCAACACCGCCGAAGTCACCTTGTTCCTCGACAATTCGGACCGCACCGCACCGGCCTCGTTCAACGACGCCGACGAGTTGCAGGTTTCGCGTCGCATCGAGCGCGAGGCGGGCTCGGTCTATCGCATCAACGGCAAGGAAGCGCGCGCCAAGGATGTGCAACTCCTGTTCGCCGACCAGTCCACCGGCGCCCGTTCGCCATCCATGGTGGGGCAGGGCCGGATTGGCGAACTGATCCAGGCCAAGCCGCAGGCGCGTCGAGCGCTTCTGGAAGAAGCGGCCGGCATTTCGGGCCTGCACAGCCGCCGCCACGAGGCGGAACTGAGGCTGCGCGCCACAGAACAAAATCTCGAACGTCTCGATGATGTCGTCAGGGAACTCGAAGGCCAGATCGAAAGTCTGAAACGCCAGGCGCGCCAGGCCTCGCGGTTCAAGAACCTGTCGGCGGATATCCGCAAGGCGGAAGCCACGCTTTTGCACCTGCGCTGGACGCTCGCCACGGCCCAGGAAGCGGAGGCGAAGTCCGCGCTGGCCGTAGCAACGTCGCTTGTCGGCGAACGGGCCGCCAGCCAGATGAATGCTGCCAAGGAGCAGGCAATCGCTGCCCACAGGCTGCCCGAGCTGCGCGAGGCGAAAGCCGCCGCCGCCGCGGCGTTCCAGCGCCTGTCCATTGCCAAGGCGCAGATCGAGGAAGAAGCCAACCGCATCGCTGCGCGCCAGCGCGAACTCGACCACCGGCTTGAACAGTTCGACGCAGATATTGCGCGCGAGGAACGGCTGGTCGCTGAAAACGCCGGTATTCTCGACCGCCTGGCCGACGAAGAGGCCGAATTGTCCGAGGTCGATGCAAGCGGCGACGAGCGCGAAGCGGCTACCCGCGAGGCGATGGAAGATGCCGCCGCCGCCCTCGCCGAAAGTGAGACGGCGCTTGCCGCGCTGACCGCCGAACGCGCCGAGGTGGCCGCTGCCCGCACCCAGGGCGAACGGGCTTTGCGCGACGCTTCGGAACGGCGCGACCGCTTTGCCCGTCAATTGGCTGAGGTGGATCGCGAAGCCGGTGAGATCGGAAGCCGGATCGCAGCCCTTGCAGACACTTCGGAAAAGCGGGTTCTGGCCGAGGAAGCGCAGTCGCTTCTCGACGAAGCCGAAATGGCCGCGTCCGATGCCGATACCGCCGTGGCCGATGCACGCCAGGCGGAAGCGGCAGCCCGTCTGCCGCTCCAAGAGGCGCGGGCTGCCTTGGCCGGCATCGAGACGGAGGCGCGCACGCTTGCCAAAATCCTGAGTGCCGGCGGCAGCGATGGTTTTCCTGCCGTACTCGAACAGATCAGCGTCGAGCGCGGCTATGAGACGGCATTGGGTGCTGCGCTTGGCGACGACCTGGAAGTGCCGCTGGATACGTCTGCGCCCGTCCATTGGCGGACGATCGATATCGAAGGGTCCGATGCCGCCCTGCCTGAGGGTGCAAAACCGCTGTCGCAGGTGGTCAAGGCGCCGGCGCAGCTTTCGCGCCGGCTGTCGCAGATCGGCATCGTCGCGCAAGGCGAGGGCGCAAAATTGCAGTCGCTGCTTGCCACCGGTCAGCGGCTGGTCAGCCGCGAAGGCGACCTGTGGCGCTGGGATGGGCTGACGGCGAGCGCGGAAGCACCGACGGCGGCCGCCATGCGGCTTGCCCAGAAGAACCGACTATCCGAGTTGGACGACGAAGCCGTGGAAGCCCGGTCACGCCTGTCGGATGCCGAGGCCGCTCTAGCCGAAGCCGAATTCTCCGTGCGCCTCGGCGTCGAGACCGAGCGGCAGGCGCGGCAGAACTGGCGCGATGCGCAGCATCGCCTGGATGCCGCCCGCACGGCCCTTGCCCAGGCCGAAAAAGCGGCAGGCGAACTGATCAGCCGCCGCGACGCCCTTAACGAGGCCATGGCGCGTATCGCCGAGGATTGCGAAAATGCTTCTGCCACGGTTGTCGAGGCGGAAGAGCAATTGGCATCCACGCTTGATCCTGGCGATATCCAGCAGCGGCTGGACGCGATGGCAGGCACCGTTGCGCTTCAGCGCGGCGCTCTGGCAGATGCCCGCGCTGCTTTCGAGGGGTTGAGCCGCGAGGCGGGGGAGCGCCGGCGACGGCTTGCGGCCATCTCAACCGAGCGGGCAAACTGGCTCAAGCGTGCCGAAAATGCCGCGCAGCATATCGAGGCGCTGCGGGAGCGGCGGTCCGAAGCCCTGTCCGAACGCGAGAATCTCGCAGACGCACCCGATGAAATCGACCTGCGCCGGCGGGAACTGCTGTCGCAACTCTCCAAGGCGGAAGCAGCCCGCAAAAATGCCGCCGACCGCCTGCAGGAGGCGGAAACCCGCCAGCAGATGCTCGACAAATCTGCAACATCGACCATCCAGGCGCTCGCCGAGGCGCGCGAGTTGCGGGCTCGCGCCGAGGAGCGGCTGACCGCCGCCGACGACCGCCGGCGCGAAGCCGAGGCGCGCATTCAGGAGGCTCTCAACACGCCGCCCCATATGGTTGCGCGGAATGCCGGGCTCAATCTGGACGATGGCATGCCAGACCCAGCCGAGATCGAAAAGCACCTCGAACGGCTCAAGATTGAGCGCGAGCGGCTGGGTGCGGTGAATCTTCGTGCCGAGGATGAGCAGCGAGAATTGACGGAGCGGTTGAACACGCTGGTGTCTGAGCGGGACGACGTGGTCGAAGCGATCCGCAAGTTGCGTCATGCGATCCAGAGCCTGAACAAGGAAGGCCGAGAACGCCTTCTTGCAGCCTTCGATGCCGTCAACGTCCACTTTCAGCGGCTGTTTGCACATTTGTTCGGTGGCGGCACGGCCGAACTGCAATTGATCGAGTCCGACGATCCGCTGGAAGCCGGGCTTGAAATTCTCGCCCGCCCGCCTGGCAAGAAGCCGCAGACCATGACGCTGCTGTCAGGCGGCGAGCAGGCGCTGACGGCCATGGCGCTGATCTTTGCGGTCTTCCTCACCAATCCCGCGCCGATCTGCGTGCTCGACGAGGTCGATGCGCCGCTCGACGATCACAATGTCGAGCGCTTCTGCAATCTGATGGACGAGATGGCTTTGAGTACGGAAACCCGCTTCGTCATCATCACCCACAACCCGATCACCATGGCGCGCATGAACAGGCTGTTCGGCGTCACCATGGCCGAGCAGGGGGTCAGCCAACTGGTCTCGGTGGATTTGCAGACGGCGGAGAGTATTCGCGAAGCGAGCTGAGCTTCAGGCGGCAGCGTGGTTCTTGTCCGCCTCGGCTTCTTCCGCGAGCCGCACGAGCACGAGTTCGCGTTCCTCATTGGAAAGAACATTCATCTCGAACAGGTCGAGGCTGGTCATGCCTTCCAGCACCAGAAAGCACATCAGGGCGCAAAGCGGGTCGCGGGCTTCGGATTTCAGGCGATCGAGAAGCCGGCGCTTGAACTGGCACAGCGGATCGAGGAAGTGCGGATCGTCGGCCATCGCTGCCAACACGCCGGAGGCAGCGCCTGGCGGTTTTTCGCAGAATTCCCGCGAAAATTCGATATGTGCCTGAAGCGCTGTTTTGGGCTTGGCGCTGTTGGGGTCGGTCTCGCGCGCCATGGAGACTTCATAGTCATCCAGATAATACTGGACGAGCGCCTGCATCAATTTGGCCTTGGTGGGGAAATTGTAGAGCAGTCCGCCCTTTGACACACCCGCCCGTTGCGCAACCGCGTCGAGAGAAAGGTTTCCGGCTCCGGACTCCCTGGAGACCTCCGCGGCAGCCGCCAGAATTTTCTCACGCGAATTTGTTCGCCGGACTGTCACATGCCTACCGATCTGCGCCAACGCATGGCAATAGAGCGATAATTACAGCACCTAAGACGGATTGACAATACCGTCCAGACGGTACAGTAAAGCTGCCATCTCGCTCATTGCCAATTTTAAGCTATTATCCGGCCGATGTGCCTATAATTGCCCATCGGTTTCCTGGGGGTTCCTGTGATTAAGCGCTTTATCATCGCTTTCATTCTTCTTGTCATCGTCTGCGGCGGCATCGTTGGGTTCAACATGTTCAGAAGTCAGGCGATCAACCAGTTCTTTGCCACCATGAAGCCGCCGGCGGTGACGGTGTCCACCATCAAGGTCGCGCCGCAGGACTGGAAGCCCGGTATCGAGACCATCGGTACGGTCGCCGCTTCGCGTGGTGTCGACCTCACGGTCGAAACGACGGGCATTGCCAAGGAGATCCTGTTCACCGCGAACCAGAATGTCCAGCAGGGCGATGTCCTGGTACAGTTGGACGATGCCGTGCAGAAAGCAAATCTCGCTGCCCAGCAGACCCAGGCTTCGCTTGACAAGCTCTCGCTCGACCGCGCAGTCGAGCTTCAGCGGCGCGGTGTCGGTTCGGAATCCACCCTCGATCAGGCTCGCGCGACGGCTTCGGCGTCCGCCTCGCAGGTTGAAAGCCTCAAGGCCATCCTCGACCAGAAGCAGTTGCGTGCGCCGTTCTCCGGCACCCTGGGCATCCCCAAGATCGACAACGGCCAGTATCTCCAGCCGGGAACGATCGTGGCGACGCTGCAGAATCTCGAAACGATGCGCGCGGATTTTACCGTTCCCGAGCAGCGCCTGTCTGAGCTGAAGATCGGCCAGTCCGTCCGGTTCGGCACAACGGTCGGCGACCTGCGCTACACCGGCAAGATCACGGGTATCGACCCCAAGGTCGATCCATCGAGCCGCCTCGTATCGGTGCGCGCCGAGATTTCCAATCCCGACGGTCAGCTCAGCCCTGGCCAGTTCGTGCAGGTGCGCGTCGAACTGCCGGAAGAGCAGGACGTCATTGCCTTGCCGCAGACCGCCATCATCAGCAGCCTTTACGGCGACTACATCTATGCCGTTCGTCCGGCTGGCCAGAAGCCTGCGGCTCAAACACCTGCGCAGCCCGCGGCCGCCGATGCCGCTGCTCCTGCTGACAAAGCTGCGCCCGCACCAGCGGCGGCACCCCAGCCGGATGCCGCGCCCGCGCTCGAAGGTGCGCAGGTGTTCGTCAAGACCGGCCGCCGCTCATTGGGTATGGTCGAAATCCTTGAAGGTGTGAAAGCGGGCGACGATGTTGTGACCGCCGGTCAAAACCGGCTGTCCAACGGCGGTCCGGTGAAGATCGACAACACCATCGATCCGTCCAAGCTTTCGCAGCCGGGAGAAGCATCCAAATGAATTTCTCCGACATCTTCATTCGCCGGCCGGTCCTGTCGGTCGTCTTGGGTCTGATGATCCTGCTCCTGGGCTTCCAGGGCATGTTCAACCTGGCCGTACGCCAGTATCCCAAGGTTGACGAGACGGTTATTACCGTCACCACGACTTATCCCGGCGCCAGCGCCGACCTCATCCAGGGCTTCATCACCTCGCAGATCACGCGCGCCGTCGCGACGACGGAGAATATCGATTACGTCAGCTCGCAGAGCCGACCGTCGGCCAGCGTCGTCACTGTTCAGATGAAGCTCGGCTCCAATCCGGACGTGGCACTGACCGAAGTTCTCGCCAAGGTTCAGCAGGTTCGCAGCCAATTGCCGAGCGACGCAGAAGACCCGACCATCGTCAAGGGTACGGGCCAGCAATTCGCCATCATGTATCTGGCGATGCAAAATCCGAACATGTCTTCGGAAGAGCTGACCGAATATATCGAACGCGTCATCCGCCCCCGCATGTCGACCATCGAAGGCGTTGCCGAGGTCCAGGTCCTGGGTGCTGCCAACTACTCGATGCGCATCTGGATCGATCCGATCAAGCTCGCCTCGCGCAACATCACCGCTTCCGAGGTTCTGGCGGCCATCAGGTCCTCGAACTTCCTCGCCGCCCCCGGCAAGACCGAAAACGAATATGTCGCTCAGTCGATCACCATGCAGTCGACGCTGCAGACGCCTGAGGCGTTCTCGGAACTGCCTCTGAAGTCCAATGACGGCAATGTCGTCAGGCTGCGCGATGTCGCCAGCGTCGAACTCGCCGCCCAAAGCACCGACACGAGGGTCAATTTCGACGGCGAACCGGGCACCTTCATCGGCATCTTCCCGACGCCATCGGCGAACCCGCTGACAACCGCTGCCGCCGTTATCGCCGAACTGCCCGCGCTTCAGTCCAGTCTGCCGGAAGGCATGACCGTCACCATGGTCTACGACTCCACCGAGACGATCAGCGCCTCGATCGAGGAGGTGTTCAAGACGATTGCCGAAGCCGTCGCCATCGTCGTGGTCGTCATCCTGCTTTTCCTCGGTTCGTTCCGGTCCGTCCTGATGCCGATCGTCACCATCCCGCTGTCGCTTATCGGCGTATGCTTCATGCTGTGGCTGCTGGGCTATTCGATCAATTTGTTGTCCCTGTTGGCTATGGTTCTCGCCATCGGCCTCGTCGTCGACGACGCTATCGTGGTGGTCGAAAACATCCATCGTCACATCGAGGAGGGGCTCTCCCCGATGCAGGCGGCATTCAAGGGGATGCGCGAAATCTTCGGGCCGATCGTCGCCATGACGATCACCCTTGCCGCGGTGTTTGCGCCTCTGGCGTTCACGGGCGGACTGACCGGTTCGCTGTTCCGGGAATTCGCGCTCACTCTGGCAGGTGCTGTGGTGCTCTCGGGCTTCATCGCCATCACCATCACGCCGATGATGTCCGCGCGTTTGCTCAAATCGGGCAATCCGAGCCGATTTGCGGCTTTCGTCGACCGTACCTTCGAACGCCTTGCCAATCGCTACGAGCAGACATTGACGGGCACCTTGAAATACCGGCCGGTCACGCTGATGGTCGTCATCGCTCTGGTTGGGGTAACCGGCTTCATGTTCCTCAACACCTCGAGCGAGCTTGCGCCCGAGGAAGACCAGGGCGCGTTGTTCTCTCTGGTCACGGGGCCGCGCTATGCGACGTCCGACTACACCTCACTATACACCAACCAGATCTATGAACTGACCAAGGATCTGCCTGAAATGAAGGCCAATTTCTCGATTGTCGGCGCCGATGGCGGCACCAACAGCGGGTTCTCGGTCTTTGCGTTCAAGGATTGGGCGGATCGTACACGGTCGCAGAAGCAATTGCAGGCCGATATCCAGGGCCGGCTCGCCCCTGTTGCCGGCGTGCAGGCGCTTGTCTTTGCACCGCCTTCGCTGCCGGGTGCCGGCGGCGGCCTGCCGATCTCGATGGTGATCCAGTCGACCGGCGAAGCCAGCCAGGTTTACGAGGTCGCAGAGGAGATCAGGCAGAAGGCCCAGGCTTCCGGCCGCTTCATCGTGGTGCAGAACTCGCTGGCCTTCGATGCCCCGCAGGTCACGGTCAGCATCGACCGCGACCGCGCCGCCGCTCTGAACCTGCCTGTTTCGGAGATCGGCGCGACGCTGAGCCTGCTGGTTGGTGGCAACCAGATTGCGCAGTTCGACCGGGACTCCAACAGCTACGACATTATCATGCAGGTGCCGCAGGAGTTCCGGAACAATCCGGAAAAGCTCGGCCAGTTCTACATCCGCAGCATCAACAATGAGATGGTGCCACTGTCGGCGGTCGTTTCGGTCTCCACCAACGCTTCGCCGGCCGCGATCGAGCAGTTCAACCAGCTCAATTCCGCAACCGTCGCGGCACTTCCCTTGCCGGGCGTTACAACCGGCGACGGTCTGGCAGCCCTTGAAGAGGTTGCACGACCGTTGCTGCCGACCGGCTTCTTCGTCGACTATTCCGGCCAGTCCCGCCTTGAGAAGGAGCAGGGCAGCACGATCATCATCGCTTTCGCCGCAGCTGTGGTGGTGATTTACCTTGTGCTGGCGGCACAGTTTGAAAGCTTCCGCGACCCGCTCATCATCATGATGTCGGTGCCACTGTCGATCTTCGGTGCGATTGTGCCTCTCAATCTCGGCTTGGGAACGTTGAACATCTACACCCAGGTCGGGTTGATCACGCTGATAGGGCTGATCACCAAACACGGCATTCTATTGGTCGAGTTCGCCAACCAGCTCCGCGAGGAGCAAGGGCTCGGCCGTATGGAAGCCATCGTCGCCTCAGCCAAGGTTCGGCTACGGCCGATCCTGATGACCACCGCCGCAATGGCGCTGGGCGTGGTGCCGCTCATCACGGCGGCCGGCGCAGGTGCTGCTGCACGTTATTCGATGGGTCTGGTCATCTTCTCGGGCATTCTCATCGGAACGATGTTCACGCTTCTGGTCGTACCGATGTTCTACAGCCTGATCTCGCGCAAGGAGTTGAAGGTTCATGCCGAGGCGCCGAATGCCGAACTGATGACGCAGACTACGCCACATGGCAGCCATAGCTGACACGCGAAGCACCGACCAGACTGAAACCGCTGCCGAAAGGTGGCGGTTTTCGTTTGATTCGTGGAGAAAGCTGGCGAGACCCCTTATTCACGCGGGTATGACGAGTTTGATTCAATAAGTGAGATTGGCTGGGGCGCCAGGATTCGAACCTGGGAATGCCGGTACCAAAAACCGGTGCCTTACCGCTTGGCGACGCCCCATCGAGTCGACCGCGGCCCTTATAGGCAGCTTGCGACCAAAGCACAATATTACAGGCGCGCTTTGTGCCTGTGGAAAATGTCGGTACGATTGAGCAGATCGGTCGATCTCAGAGAAACTTTGTCCACCGACATTTAATTGAAACGTTTAGATGTTTATCCCTGAGCGCGCTTAGGTGCATTTTCTCCCCTTGGCTGTTTTGCCGTTTCGCCTTATGACCATTCTTAAGGCTTGCTAAGAAGCTGCATTTTTTAAGAGCAGTCCTGGCGGGAGGAGGGGAATGTCGATTAGGTGGGTTTAGGGGTCTTATCGTTTGATGCTCGAAAAACAAAAAGAGAAGTACCGTAACTATATCCAGAGACTGTCTCAGGATACTGACGTTTCCAATGCGGATGCCCGGCAGGCCATCTATGCGAAGCTTCAAAAAGCCAACGAGGATATGATCTCCAAGAACAGAGATTCTTTTGGGGACGATTACGTTGAACTTCTCCGCCGGGCTCTCTCTGAAACCATTGCCGAAAATGAAGCTCGGTATGACGTTGGCATCGATTCGGCTTCCGATCCCGATCCGATAGATGAACTTCACCAGTCCACCGCCGCCGATGCCCCGGCCCACGACACCGGCGAATACAGCGAAGCCGAACCGGTTGCCCAAGCCGAACCTCACCTTTCCGGCATGCCAGCTGCTTCCAAGCCGCGCCTCAACCGGACTATGTTGATTGGGTTGGCTCTAGGCGCGCTCGCAACGATCGTGATCCTCTACGGGCTCACCGCTTCGGGTATTGCATCCGTTTCCTTCAACGGTCAGCAGATTGCGCGCAACAACTATGTCACTACGGCCTACGCAGACCAGGAGCCGCAGGTGCAGGTGGCACGCGAATATCTCGTCAAGGTGCGCGATGCTGTCATCGCCATGCAAAAGAAAGACGCTGCGGCCGTGACGAAAGTTGCCGGCAGCAAGCTTGTTCCGTTGAAGGCGCTCGACCGCAAATTGGCTGCCGAACTGCCAAAGAGCTTGCCGACCGGGACGCAGGCTTCCGTCAGGGCAAATGATAAAGGCTACAAGATTCTCCTCAATTCTCCTCTATGCTCGACAGTCGAATTGGCGGATGTTGCCCTTGTCGATCCTGTAAGGAAGCGCGTTGGATTGGGTTGTACCCACTTTGGGATGTGGAATGCTGGCGGCGCCAAGTATTGAAACGCTTTCGCCCCTTATGACATCAACGAGTTACATAAATGTGGTGACTGAACTGCCGTCACCACGCCGATAGTCGGCATATTTATCGAGACTGAATCCGCATCTCTTTGCTCCCGAGCTCGGATGCGTAATGCGAGGTTGCGAATGAAAGGCATTATCCTGGCGGGTGGTAGCGGCACCCGGCTTTATCCCCTCACCATGGCGGTTTCAAAGCAGGCGCTCCCCGTTTACGACAAGCCGATGATCTACTATCCGCTCAGCGTGCTGATGCTGACCGGCATTCGGGAGATCCTCATCATCTCAACCCCGCGCGATTTGCCCGTATTCAAGGGGCTTCTCGGTGATGGCAGCGACTTTGGCATCTCGCTCACCTATGCCGAACAGCCCAAGCCGAACGGCTTGGCCGAAGCGTTCATCATCGGACGCGAGTTCATCGGCGATGGAAGTGTCGCGATGATTCTCGGCGACAACATCTATTTTGGGGAAGGGCTTTCCAACATCTGCAAGTCCGCAGCTGCGCGCACATCGGGCGCTTCGGTGTTTGCCTATCACGTCGAGGATCCGCAGCGTTATGGCGTGGTCAGTTTCGAAAAGGACACCGGCAAGGCGCTGACCATTGAGGAAAAGCCGACCGAGCCCAAGTCCAACTGGGCGGTGACCGGCCTGTATTTCTACGACAACGAGGTCGTCGATATTGCAGCGGCGATCGAGCCGTCCGAGCGAGGCGAGCTTGAAATCACGGCCATCAACAATGTCTATCTCGAACGTGGCGCCCTGCATGTCCATCAACTCGGGCGTGGCTATGCCTGGCTCGATACCGGCACGGTCGACAGCCTGCATGAGGCATCCTCCTTCGTGCGCACGATCGAGCATCGTCAGGGCGTCAAGATCGCCTGTCCCGAGGAGATCGGACTTGAACTCGGGTGGCTGAGCGGCGACCAAGTGCTGGCAAGAGCCCAGAAATTGGGGAAGAACGAGTACGCGATGTATCTGCGCCGCCGCGTTCGCGAACTGGCATAGATAGGAATTTTCATGACCGAAATCAGAAGCCTGGGCCTTAATGGCGTCTTCGAGATCGTCCCCAAGAAGTTTGGCGACGATCGCGGGTTCTTTTCCGAGACCTACAACGGCAAGAGCCTGAAGGAAGCCGGTATCGACCTGACCTTTGTGCAGGACAACCACTCCTATTCCGCTGCCAAGGGCGTGTTGCGCGGTCTGCACTATCAACTGCCGGATATGGCGCAGGACAAGCTGGTTCGCGTCATCAAGGGCGCGATCCTCGATGTTGCGGTTGATATCCGCAAGAGTTCGCCGACCTACGGACAATGGATTTCGCTCGAGGTCTCGGCTGAGAAATGGAACCAGATCCTGGTGCCCAAGGGCTTTGCCCACGGCTTCGTCACACTCGTGCCGGATACCGAAGTGATCTACAAGGTAACAGAACTTTATTCGCCTGCGCATGACAGGTCGATTAGATTCGACGATCCTCAGATCGGCATCGAATGGCCGCTGCCTGCTTCGGAACTGCAACTGTCGGCCAAGGACAGCGCCGCGCCGTTCCTCGCCGCCGCCGAAACCTTTGAGTGATCGCAAGGACGGATGCACATGAACTTTCTTGTTACCGGCGGTGCCGGCTTTATCGGATCGGCGGTATGCCGCCATCTTTGCGCCGACCCAGCAAACGCTGTCGTCAATGTCGACAAGCTGACCTATGCCGGCAATCCGGCTTCCCTGCGCCAGATCGAGAACTATCCGAATTACCGTTTCGTCCAGGCCGATATCGGCGACACCGAAACGATCCTTGAGACGCTGCGGAACAACGATATCGACGTGGTCATGCACCTGGCGGCCGAGAGCCATGTCGACCGCTCCATCGACGGTCCGGGCGAGTTCATCGAGACCAATGTGGTGGGAACCTTCCGTCTGCTCGATGCGGCGCTGACCTATTGGCGCGGCCTGGCTGAGCCGGCGAAGTCGCGCTTCCGCTTTCATCATATTTCCACCGACGAGGTTTTTGGCGACCTGCCGTTCGACAGCGGCATCTTCACCGAGGAAACGCCCTACGCGCCGTCTTCGCCTTATTCGGCGTCGAAGGCCGCATCCGACCATCTCGTTCGCGCCTGGCATGAGACCTATGGGCTGCCGGTCGTGATTTCGAACTGCTCGAACAATTACGGGCCATTCCATTTCCCCGAGAAGCTCATTCCGCTGGTCATTCTCAATGCTCTGGATGGCAAATCGCTGCCGATCTACGGCAAGGGTGCCAATGTGCGCGACTGGCTGTTCGTGGAAGATCACGCCCGTGCGCTGGCCCTTATCGCCACCACCGGCAAGAATGGCGAGAGCTACAATGTCGGCGGTCGCTCCGAGCGCACCAATCTTGATGTGGTCCGCAGCATCTGCGCCATTCTCGACAAGAAGCGCCCGCTTCGCTCCGGCAGCTACGCGGATCTCATCACCTATGTGAACGATCGGCCAGGCCATGACCGGCGCTATGCCATCGACGCCTCCAAGATCGAGCGGGAACTCGGCTGGAAGCCGCAGGAGACCTTCGAAACCGGCCTGGAACGCACCATCGACTGGTATCTCGCCAACGAATGGTGGTGGGGACCCTTGCGTCGTGAAAAATACTCCGGCGAGCGCCTTGGCACCGTGACGAAGGATGTCGCATGAAAATCCTGGTCACCGGCCGTGAAGGGCAGGTCGTTACCAGCCTGAACGAGCGTGCGGCGGCACGCGATGGCGTCGAGCTGGTCACAGCCGGCCGTCCGGAATTCGACCTTGCCGACCCGGCGAGCGTCGAAAGGGTTATCGCTGACGTCAGTCCCGACATCGTCGTATCGGCCGCCGCCTATACCGCCGTTGACCTTGCCGAAGATGAGCGCGACCTTGCCCATGCGGTGAATGCCGAAGGGGCAGGCGCCGTCGCACGCGCCGCTGCCAAGGCGGGTATCCCCATCATCCATCTGTCCACCGATTATGTCTTTGCCGGCAACAAGGACGGCGAGTATCTCGAAAATGACCCTACAGGCCCGGTCGGCGTCTATGGCCGCACTAAGCTCGAAGGCGAGAAAGCCGTTGCCGAAGCCAACCCCCGCCATGTCATTCTGCGCACGGCCTGGGTCTACAGCCCGTTCGGCAAGAACTTCGTCAAGACCATGCTGCGTCTGGCGGCGGACCGAGACGAACTCACGGTGGTCGGCGACCAGTGGGGTAACCCGACCTCCGCCTTGGACATCGCCGACGCCGTCCTTCACATCGCCACCTCGAACCGGTTGACGGAAGGGACTGACGGATTTGGCGTCTTCCATCTCGTTGGAACCGGAAAAACAAACTGGAGCGGATTTGCCCGCCACGTTCTGGAAACCAGCGGCCGGTTGGGTGGCCCGACGGCAGATGTTCGCGACATCGCGACGTCTGATTACCCGACCAAGGCGCAGCGGCCGGCCAATTCCTGCCTTTCAACCGACAAATTGTTCGATGTCTATGGCTGGCGCGCTCCCGACTGGCGGATGTCTTCGGACGAGGTTGTCGAGCGCCTGGTGAGGGCCTCAGCTTGAAGAGACCTGCACCTGTCGAGGCAGGTGATGTTAGAAACTCCAAGGGGAAGATGATGACCTTCCCACCGGATGCGCAGATAAAACCTCTCGAACCGAACAGGCCGCAGCCGGGTGACCGGGCGACGTCCGCTGCAACACCGCAGCGGTCGGCTCTGACTCGCCTTGTGTCGCATCTGCGGCGTTATGTCGGCTACACATGCGTGCTCAAGCCGGTGGCCGGGCTTGAACCGGTCGGTCAGGACGCGCGCTCCTGGCGCGTTGTCGATGACGATGCTTATCTCGAAGTGTCGTGGACTGAGCGATCCTGGCTGCGGTCCGGGCATTATCGCCTTAAGCTGCACGGGCTGAGAGGATTGAGTGATCGTGCTGCACCTTCCGCCTGGGTCGATACGGGGCTTCGCAGTTCAGGCACTTCGGCACTTCGCCCGTCCGTCTTCAGTAAAACGACAGCTGCTGTAAACCTGTTGTTGACCTCCGGCGCGCGACGTGTGCTGCTCGATCCTGGCAGCAAGGATGCGGTTTTCTCCTACCGGTCGGTGCGTCTGCGCAGGCTGACGCGGCCGGAATACTATATGCGGCTGGCGCTCGGGGCTTTGGCTGCACGCCAGAGCCGCAATCAGCCGATCGCGAGCAGCCTTTTGCTGGTGATGAGAACCATGCGACATGGGGGATTGCGCAAGCTTGCCGCAGATCTGCGCAGGGCGGATCAAGCAGGGCATTCCGCTGCGGTCGACTATCAGCGCTGGATCGAACGCCACGACACGTTTGGCCCTGCCGAACAGGAACTGATGAAGCGCCGTCTGGCGGGACTGGCGAGCAGGCCACTGATCTCCGTCGTCATGCCGGTCTACAACACGCCGGAAGACGTGTTGCGCGCTGCGGTAGCCAGTGTGATCGCCCAGGCCTACGAGAATTGGGAACTCTGCATCGCCGACGACTGCTCGAGCATGCCGCATGTGCAGCCGATCTTAGTGGAATTGGCGGCAGGCGAACCGCGCATCAAGCTGGTTCTCCGAAAAGAGAATGGTCGCATTGCCAAAGCCAGCAACTCCGCGCTGGCGCTTGCGTCGGGCGAATGGACGGCATTGCTGGACCATGACGATCTGTTGGCGCCCACCGCGCTTGCTGAGGTGGCCTTGTTCGTCGGGCAGCATCCGGATGCCGAAATCATCTATTCCGACGAGGACAAGATAGCCGGCAATGGCCTGCGCTATGAGCCCTATTTCAAGCCCGACTTCTCCCGCGAGATGCTGCGGTCGCAGAACTACTTCAACCATCTAACCGTCTATCGCACAGAGACGCTTCGGGCTGTAGGTGCTTGGCGTCCAGGCTTCGAGGGCAGCCAGGATTTCGACGTCAACCTCCGCATCTTCGAGCGCGTCGATCCTGCAAACATCCACCACATCCCCAAAATCCTCTACCATTGGCGCGCCCTGGAAGGGTCGACGGCACTTGATGGTTACGAGAAAAGCTATGCGCATGACGCCGGCAAGCGCGCGTTGGAAGAACATCTTGCCCGGACGAAAACCGATGCGAAAGTAGAAGCGGTTTCCGGGGTCGTGTATCGGATATTGCATGCTGTCTCAGAGCCTCAGCCGCTGGTCAGCATCATCATCCCGACACGGGATCGGTGGGAATTGCTGCGGAACTGCGTGGACTCGATCCGCCAGAAGACGACCTATTCCCAGTATGAAATTCTGATCGTCGATAACGATTCCGTGGAGCCGGAAACAAAGGCCTATTTGGCCGCGGCCGTCTCAGATCCTAAAGTTCATGTGCTTCCTCATCGGGGCGCGTTCAACTTTTCCGCAATCAACAATTCGGCCGTCTCGCAAGCGAAAGGTTCCATCGTCGCTCTCGTCAACAACGACATAGAAGTCATTTCACCGGATTGGTTGACCGAAATGGTGTCGTGGGCGCAACAGCCCGATATCGGTTGTGTGGGGGCGAAGCTCTATTACGCCAACGACACGATCCAGCATGCGGGGGTGATCCTCGGCATCGGCGGTGTCGCGGGCCATTCGCACAAATCCTTTCCGCGCTACCACGAGGGCTATTTTTCCCGCCTTCGCATGGTGCAGAACCTTTCGGCGGTGACCGGCGCCTGCCTCGTCGTCCGTAAGGCGATCTATGAGCAGGTCGGCGGGCTGGAGGAAGCCAACCTCGCCATTGCCTTCAACGATGTCGATTTCTGCCTGAAGGTGAGAGAAGCGGGGTATCTCAACATCTGGACGCCTTTTGCCGAGTTGTACCACCTGGAAAGCGAAAGCCGGGGTGCGGAAGACAATGCCGAAAAACAAGACCGGTTCAATGCGGAAGCCGATTATATGCTTGGCCGATGGTCGCTGAATGACCCATACTATTCACCAAACTTGACACTCGACCGCGAGGACTTTTCGTTGTCGGCGGTGAGAAAGCTTCTAACGACCCCAATGGGACAAAGCGCTCAGTAATGGCCATCCCGATTAAAAATCTAGTCTCCAAAGGGCGAGAGATCTTTCGGGTCCAGGAAAGGCCTGTACGTAAGCGGGTTAAGTTTGCAGTTGCTGCAATCATGAAGAATGAGGGTCCCTATATTCTCGAGTGGATTGCTTTGCATCGAGTTTTGGGCGCCGAACATTTTTTTCTAGCTGACAACGGCAGCGACGATGGCGCCCAAGAACTTCTTGCAGAACTTTCCAATCTTGGAATCATCGATTTCTTTGTGTTCAAAAACAAAGCCAAGCGTCCGCCGCAACTGCCTGCCTACGCAGAGATACTGCGTCGCTATGGCGCTTCTGCAGATTGGCTTGCCTTTATCGATCTCGATGAATTTTTTATTCCCGATCAAAAAGATGAAAAGATCGGCGCTCTGTTAGACACCATGGCTGAGAACGTAGGCGCGGTTGCAGTCAACTGGGCGGCATATGGGTCGTCACACCGGAATGTGCCGTCCAAGGGCCTTGTTGTCGAACGTTTCGTGCAGCGCTCGAAGGAAGACCTGCTGACGAACAATCATTATAAAACCATTCTACGTACCAATGCGGTCGCAAAAGTCGGTGGCACACCACATAAATTCCGTTTGAAGCGCGGTTTTCATTATGTCCATGCTGACAAATCCCCCTTGGTCGATCACAAGTTACGGGGTGAAGGACTGAGCCACAAAACAGTATGGGCGCCGTTACGTCTCAACCACTATGTAGTAAAGTCAAAAGCAGAGTTTGATAACAAGAAGCGTCCCCGCGGTCGGGCAAGCAGACCGGAAATGCGAGATCAGAATTTTTTTGCGAATTACGATCGTAACGATGTTCATGATCCCGCCGCGACTTGGTTGGTAGAGGCCACACGACAAGAGATGGACCGGCTGAGGCAGGCTCTGCGGGAAGCAGGGTGCGATGAGAAACTTGTTTACCTGGACGAAGCGATTGCAAATCTGACGCCGATCTCCCCTACTTCCAGTAGGGAAAAAGGAAAAGGACGTATCGAAAGCATTTCGGTCGAAAACGGTGTACTCAAACTTCGCGGCTGGGCTGTCAATCTAGCAGGGGAGAGCCAGAACTCTTTCGCGATCGAACTGGCGGGCCGTAATATTCAAGGCTACTCGATTGAGCGGTATCCGCGTCATGACGTCGCGCGGCGTTTTCCCGGAAAAACCGTAAACAGCGGTCTTTTGATCTGTATCCCACTTGACCGGTTGGAGTATGATAGAAGCTCTCCGCCAACGTTGATGATTACCTCACCAGACGGAGGGTTTTCGCTCATCAACTCGGAAAAGGCCGTTTGGCCACCGCAACTGCTGCGTTGATATCGTTTTATTTCTCCCAAGTTACAAAGATTTATTGAGATGACACAATTCGGTTTCGTGTATCGAATAGCTAATTTTTCTCGGAAAAGCGTTACGCTGCTCAACGGGGTTGGGTGTTTCAGGGGAGATCATCGGCGAAATGGTGGCTCGGAGTTCGCTGGAAATATTTCCCCAGTTCTAACGGGATTCAACGTTTTGCCGCAGTGCAGCAAATTTTGCTTGGATGTATCGCTGGGCCGTATAAGAGTTGGTGGGCTTGAAGCGATGGCAGCAAATTGATGGCAACGAGATCCTCACCGAATACCCCCCGCGGACATCAGGACAAGCCGGTTGTTTCCCGCGAGTACGATATGGTGCTCGCGAATGTCATGTCGCGCATAGCATTCATGCGACCGCGCTATATGGCTCGCTCGGCTTGGCAAGAGCATGTGCCATTCGCATTCTGGATGGTTGAGGCACTTCAACCCGACGTCATCGTGGAATTAGGCGTTCACACGGGCGTGTCTTATTTTTCGATGTGCCAGGCGGTCGAGCGTCTCGAGATCGATGCGCGCTGTTTTGCTGTGGACACCTGGAAAGGCGACGACCACGCGGGCTTCTATGGCGAGGAGATATTCGATCAGGTCCGCACTCACAATGACAAGTATTATTCCGGGTTTTCGCGATTGGTGAAGGGCACTTTCGACGACGCGCTCAGGCACTTTTCCGACGGAACGATCGATCTTCTCCACATTGATGGCTTGCATACCTTCGAGGCGGTCGAGCACGACTTTGAGGCATGGTTGCCGAAGCTTTCCAAACGCGCTGTCGTGATGATGCACGATACGAATGTTCGCGAAAAAGAGTTCGGCGTTTTCCGTCTTTTTGAGCAATTGCGGACAAAGTATCCGAGTTTCGAATTCGTTCACGGTCATGGGCTGGGTGTGCTTGGTGTTGGTACAAACCAGTCCGCACGTTTGAAAGAACTCTTCACCGTCGGTGCCAACGACATCGACCGGCGAATGGTCCGCGATATTTTTGTACGCCTCGGCCGATCCTGCGCTGACGCTTTTGAGGCGGAACAGGCAGACAAAAGACTGGATGAGTTGAAAAAAGAGATCGCGCAGCGCGATGAAACTCTGAAAGATCTAGAGGAAGAAATTGCGTCTGAGCGGAAGAACAAAGCCGCTGCCCAAGACGAGGTCGCTGAACTTCAAGTTTTAATCGGCGATCGCGCGCACCAGATCAACGAGTTGAACTTCGCGCTTCAGGAAAAAGATACATCGCTTCAACTGTTGAACGACGAACACCAGGCCAACCTGCAAAAGAAGACGGCCGCTCAAGATCGGTTTGCGGCGCTGGAGGCTGAGCTTGAAGTGGTGCGGACCGCCGGCTCTGTAGAGCTTGAAGAAGTCAAGCTTGCGCTCGATCAGCGCGATGCCCGCCTGGCGAAACTGGCCGAGGAGCATCATGAAGCGCACAGGCAAAATGCTGTCCTCCAAGAACAATTGAACAAAGTAGAGGCGGAACTGCGCAAGGCAGCGGCGGCCGAAACTCAGTATAAGGCTGAACGCTTGGAGCGGCTGAATGAAGGGCGACTGCGCGAAGCGGAGTTGCAAAGTGCGCGCGATGAGGTGTTGGAGCGTGACGAACGCCTGTCTAGATTAAACGAGGAGTATAAAGGAATCTCCCGTCTGAAGACGGAACTTAGGGAAAAGCTCAAGGAGGTCGAAGCCGAACTGGCAACGTCTAGGAGCGATTTAGTTGCGCAGGCTGCTGAGCTTGCGCAGAGCAAATCTTCTCTAAACGAAAAAAACACGGATCTGTCCAAGCTGAACGATGAGTATCAAGAGGTTCGGCGTCGGAAGACGGCTATCCAGGACAAGCTGACAAAGGTCGAGGGTGAGTTGCTGGCGTCGCAGCGCAACTTTGCCACCCAATCCGCCGAGCTTACCGAACGTCTACGCGAGTTGGAAGAGCGCAGCGCCGAACTGGAGCAGGCCAAGTTGGCTCTTGAAGAGCGGGATGCCAGCCTATCCAAGCTGAACGACGAGCATCAAGAAGTTCGTCGTTTGAGAAAGGTGATCCAAGACAAGCTCACGAAGGTCGAGGGTGAACTCCAGAAATCTCGAAGCGACAATTCGGCGCAATCCATTGAGTTGTCAAAGCTGTCGAGCGAACTCGAAAAGCGCAGCGCCGAACTCGAGCAGGCCAAGTCGGCTCTTGAAGAGCGGGATGCCAGCCTGTCCAAGCTGAACGACGAGCATCAAGAGGTTCGTCGTTTGAGAAAGGTGATCCAAGACAAGCTCACGAAGGTCGAGGGTGAACTCCAGCAGTCGCTAAGCGACAATGCGGCCCAAGCTGCTGAGTTGTTGAAGCGCTCGGCCGAACTGGAAAAGTGCACAGGTGAACTCGTGCAGACCAAGTCTTTGATCGAAGGAAGGGATGCGCATCTGGCGAAGCTGAGCGACGAACTCATCGGGGTTCATCGTCAGAAGCAGGCAATTCAAGACAAGCTGACGAAGGTTCAGGCTGAACTTGAAGCGGTCTCGGCGGAAAACCAGGAAAAAATCGATCAACAGCGGGATGAGATCGGCAAGCTGAGGAAGACATATGCCGATACCGAGTGGCGTCGCGGAGAACTCGATGCGCTTCTTTTACAGGAGAGGGAGTATATCGAATCCATCAGACAAGAACTGGTGCGGACGCGTCAGGAACGGTCGAACGCAGACCTGCAACGCGGTGAGTTGGAAATTCTGCTGCAACATGAGCAGGTCACTGTTGATAGGCTCTCTGACGAACTCAAAGCCGCGGACGAAGAGCGTCAGGCAATCGAACTTAAACTTGCCAACCGCGAGCAGGCGTTCAGTCGAATGCGGGACGAAGCGCATGAGTTGCGTCAAAAAATTGCCCGGCTGGAAGCGGAAAACCAACGTCTCGATGTCGGCGCGAAGGAGCTTGTCTCCCTTCGCAACAAGCTATCGCACACCGAAAGCGCTCTCGCCCAACGCCAGCTCGAAACGGAACAGACTGCGGCCGAGTTGTCGGAGGCGCGGAATGAAATAAAGCGGATGACCGCATTGCAAGACGAGAGCAGGAAAGTGGCCGATGGTTTGAAAGAACACGTCGAAGTTCTTTTCGCCGATCTGCGAAGCAAGCAGGAACGAAGTGCGGCTGACGAAGCGGCCCATAAAGACATTGTGGTGAAATTCCAAGCGCAACTCGATGAGATCAATGCCCTGAAGAGCGAGATAGAGGAAACGCGATCGATCACTTCCGAGCTTCGCGAGGCCAAGGAGAAGGCGACAACAGAAAATGGTCGCTTGGAGGGGAAGCTCAAGGAACGTTTCGAAGAGATTGCGACGCTGACGCGAATGA
Source organism: Tianweitania sp. UT-5YL-CI-8 (assembly GCF_030010215.1). Classification (GTDB taxonomy): domain Bacteria; phylum Pseudomonadota; class Alphaproteobacteria; order Rhizobiales; family Rhizobiaceae; genus Oryzicola. The sequence continues at coordinate 288,071 of NZ_JASCRR010000004.1, read as the reverse complement.
TTTCGGATAATCAATCCGAGAGCCGCCGTAATGCCGCACGGCTGGAAGCCCAGGCACGCCAGAGCGCCGCAAAACTGAAACATTTGCAAATCGTTGCAGCAAAAGAGATGGGAAATGCTGTCTCATCACTTCTTGATGGCGGACAGTGGCGGTTTATGCCGGGTAAGATGCGTTTGAAAAGGCAGTTGGAACTGGTGCGAAAGTCGGGGTTGTTTGATGCGGACTGGTATTTAGGCCACTATGAAGACGTTGCACAGGCCGGGATAGATCCACTGCTCCACTATGTGGTATTCGGTGCTAAAGAAGGGCGAGAGCCCAACTCGATACTGGCACAAGCCAGAGGCGAACAATAATTGGGAAGAAATGCCGCAAGGTATACGCAAATGAAGAAGCAGACGGATAACGCTCTGCCGAAACTGAGGTATAGTCTAGTGCGGTTTTAGAGTGTGCGGCGTCGGACCTTGCCGGTTCCTGGAAGCTGCTGTCGAAGCTTTGGATCTGGAACCGGGGCATTGTCTAGGCAGCTGAATTCGCCAGGCGGATGAGGCCACCGAACTCTGATGTAGGCTTGAAAATCTTGACTGGTAACGGTGGCGCGTGCGGAGGGGCCGCGGATACCACCGATACTCGCGGCAATGGGACAAAAGGCGTATCATGAAGAATGTAGATCGCGAGCGCGGCGTTATCGAGGCATCCGGCCTCTTTGACCGCGACTGGTATCTGGCGCAATATCCGGACGTCGTCGCATTGGGCATGGACCCTTTGGAGCATTTCCTGACGTTTGGCGCTCTTCTGCGGCGAAATCCCAATGGAGGATTCGACACCAAACAGTATCTCGAAACCAATCCCGATGTCGCGCGGACGGGGGTTAATCCTCTCTTTCATTTCCTTTTGCTGGGAGAAAAAGCAGGACAAAAGATAGCCCACGTCAACGGATCGCCGCCTGTGGAAAAACCCATCATCGTTGCGGTTCAGGAGCCGAAAAAGGATATCGCGGCTCAGCACAAAAGCCATGCGGCGAACGGTGTGGCTGAAGGCGCCATCGCGGTTTCCTTTTCGAAACTGTCCAAGCTGGACGATTACAAATTGATCGTGAAGGCGGGGTTGTTCGATCCGGAATGGTACCGGTCAGAATACCCTGATGTTGCCCGCGGCGGCGGCGATCCCGCGCGGCATTTCCTGCGGCATGGCGCCCGCGAGGGCCGGGATCCGGGACCTGCCTTCAACACCAAATGGTATCTCTCGCGCTATCGCGACGAGATGGTCCACGACAACCCGCTGATCAACTATCTTCGCCATGGATATGAAAACGGTCATGACCCGTATCCCAGCGTCGACTTCGACGTGTGGTGGCGCGCTTTCCGGCAGCCGTTACGTGACAGAGCGCTGACGGGAAGCAGTTCGCAAGCCGATGGTTATGCCAATTTCTCCGGCGTCAATGAACGTCTCCGTCAAGCTACGGAGATGCCGGCCATTATCGTCCCGGTCTATAATGCGGCAGAGGAAACCGACGCCTGTATTCAGTCCATTCTCCGCAATACCAGGCTTCCTTATCGTCTGATCGTCGTCGACGACTGCAGCCCTGATGCGAGCGTGCAGACCACGCTGGCGAAATATCGCGGGATCGACCAGGTCGAGATCCATCGCAACGAGACAAATCTCGGCTTTTCCGGCACCATCAATCGCGGCATCGAACTTGCCGGCCGTTCCGATGTCGTCTTCCTCAATTCCGATACGCTTGTAACCCCCAATTGGTTGGACAAGCTGCGGTTCGCAGCCTACTCCACGGAGAAGACTGGAACGGTCACGGCCATTTCCAACAATGCGGGCGCGTTTTCCGTTCCGCAAAGCGGCACCAACGAGATGCCGGCTCATCTGGCTTTGGATGATTATGCGCGCGCCATCGCACAGACTTCTCTGAGGCTTTATCCGACAGCGCCCACCGGCAACGGCTTCTGCCTCTATGTCCGGCGCGACTGCATCGATGAGGTCGGCACGCTCGATGCCGCGGCGTTCCCGCGCGGCTATGGCGAGGAAAACGATTTCTGCATGCGTGCCGGCCGCAAGGGCTGGCGTCATATCATCGATGACGCGACTTTTATTTATCACGTTCGTTCGGCGAGTTTCGGCTCGGAAAAAGACGGACTGATGCAGCAGGGGCGCAGCGTCGTCGACGCGCGCTATCCTGAATATACCCGGCAGGTACGCGAGTTCGTCCGCGCCGAACCACTGAAGCTCGTCCGTGAGAGGGTGTCCGAGACGCTGAAGGCGCTGGAAGGCCGTGCCGACTCCGTAAAACCCCGTGCGATGTATGTGCTTGCGACGAGAACGGGCGGGACACCGCAGACCAACCAGGACCTTATGGGCGCCATCGACGAGCGTTATGAGACCTTCCTGTTGCGAAGCAATTCTATGGCGGTCAGCCTGTTCGTCTACCGAAATGGGGCCTACACTGAGCTTGAGCGCCATGTGCTTCCGACGCGTGTTCACGCCTTTCCGCACCTCAGCAAGGACTATGATGACGTAGTCTCACTGTGGATGGTGCGATACGCCATCGACATTGTCCACATTCGCCATATCGCCTGGCATGGCCTTGGGCTCGTGAAGGAAGCCAAGACCCTGAACATTCCGGTCATCTTCTCTTTTCATGATTTTTACACGATCTGCCCAAGCGTAAAATTGCTCGACAAAGAAGACCGGTACCATGCGGGTAAGTGCAGTCCCGCGCATGCGGAATGCAAGAAAGAGCTTTGGGACAGAGGTGATTTTCTCGCGCTTCCCGAAGACGGGATCGACCATTGGAAGGCGATGTTCGGCGAGATGCTGTCGCATTGCGATGGCTTCATCACCACCGTTCACTCCGCGAAAGATATTGTCGTAGACATCTATCCGCACCTTGCCGACAAGCCGTTCGAGGTCATCGCGCATGGGCGCGACTTCGCCGAGTTCGGTCATTTTGCAGAACCTTTCCGGACCGGCGACACGTTGCGCATTTTGATGCCGGGCAACATCGATGGTCCAAAGGGCTCGGAGATCGTCTTCGCTCTTTCAGCCTTCGCAAAAGCGCACAACTTCGAGTTTCACATCATCGGCTCCGCCCTTGGCAGCCTTTCGCAAGCCGGCTCGAACAAGGGCACGCTTGATGGTGTCGTTCTGCACGGTCCGTATGAGCGCAGCGCATTCGATATGCTGGTGAGACGGATCAAGCCGCATATCGGCGCAGTCTTGTCCATCTGGCCGGAAACCTTCTGCCACACGCTGACCGAATTGTGGTCGTGCGGCCTGCCGGTTATCGGCTTCGACATCGGCGCCGTTGGCGAGCGCATCAAGGACAGCCAGGCCGGCTGGGCCGTTCCCGAGATGACGGCCGAAGCCGTGTTGAAGACGTTGGATTCGATCCGCACTACGCCGACGATGCTGATCGAAGCCATTGGTGCCGTCGACCGCTGGCAGAAGGGCCTTGGTGCGTCGCGTGATTGCGCTGCCATGGCCGAGGATTATGCGACCTTTTATGCCGACATCGAGGCGCGCAATCATGCCCATGCCCCGAGCGTGACAGGGGCTGCCGCCGGGAAGGTGATTTCGCTGGATGGGCGTAGCGTCGATACCGCCCACTACGATGTCGATGTCGTCATTCCCGTCTATAACGCTCTGGAGTTTACCAAGGACTGCCTGGCGTCCATCCAGCGTCACAACGATGGCCTGCGGGTCCGAAGTTTCGTGGTCAATGACGGTTCGGATGTCGAAACCACGCAGTGGCTGCGCGAGTTCTGTGCCCAAAATCCAGACTTTGTGCTGAAGGAACACGAAGTCAACAAAGGTTACACCAACGCGGTCAACACCGGCCTGATGGCCTCGACCGCCGAGTTCGTCATCACGCTGAACAGCGACACGGTCGTGACTAATGGATGGCTCACCGGCATGATCCGCTGCATGCGTTCCGACGAGCGCATCGGCATCTGCGGACCGCTGTCCAATGCCGCGAGCTGGCAGAACATACCGGTGCTCTACGCCGATGACGGCACGTTCGCGATCAATGATATCCCGCACGGTCTGACAGCCGACGAATTGGCCGCGCTCGTCGCTGAGACGAGTGCGCGGGACTATCCACGTACCTCCTTCGTCAACGGTTTCTGTTACATGATCAAGCGGGCCGTGGTCGATGCCATCGGTTTCATGGATCCCGTCAACTTCCCGATCGGCTATGGCGAGGAAAACGACTATTGCATCCGCGCCGCGGATGCCGGCTTCCAACTTGCCTATGCTGACGATGCCTATGTCTTCCACGCCAAGTCCAAGAGCTTCGGCCATGGCACGCGCAAGCAACTCGGCCGGGACGGCGCCAAGGCCTTGCGCGCCAAGCATGGGCTGGAGCGCGTCGAAGCGCTGATCGAGTCGGTCAAGATTACCCATGAGATGGATGCCATCCGCAAGCGCGTGATGGATGCGCTGAAGGCGCGCAGAGCCGAACGCATGGGTTCGGGCGACATTACCGACATCTCCGTACTGTTCTTGCTGCCGGTGAAGGGCGCCGGCGGCGGCGTGCATTCGATCGTTCAGGAAGCGACCGAAATGCGACGCCTCGGTGTGAACGCAGCCGTTGCGGTCAATCGCGAGGATGTCGAATACTACCTCTCGCAATATGCCGACATTTCCACGGCGCGCGAGTTGTTCGTCGGTTTCGACGAAGAGGAAATAAACTACGTCGCGGGTCGCTACGATGTCGTGGCGGCAACGATATTCCTGTCGATACCACTCTTAAAAAGGATTTATGAGGCCAACCCGCACATCCTGCCGGCCTATTACATCCAGGACTATGAAGCGCTGTTCTTCGGCCGCGGCACCAAGCACTGGCGCAACGCCCGTGCTTCCTATGAACTGATCCCGACAGCCCTCAACTTCGCAAAGACGCATTGGATTGCCAACGAAGTGAAACGCGAGCACGACGTCGATGTCGTCAAGGTCGCGCCGAGCATCGACCATGAGGTCTACAAGCCGGCTCCCGCGCTCAATCCGGGCAAGCTGCGCGTATCGGCCATGATCCGGCCGCAGACGCCCCGCCGTGGTGCCGACCGCACGATGCGTGTTTTACGCCGCCTGTCCGAGCGTTATGGCGAGCGCATCGAAATCCAGATCTTCGGGTCGGGCGAGGGCGAGCCGAAATTCGCTGAACTTGAACGCGGGTTCCCTTTTATCAACCACGATGTCATCAAGCGTCCCCAGGTTGCCCAGGTGCTGTCGCAGTCGGACGTGTTTCTCGATTTGTCAGATTACCAGGCGTTCGGTCGTACCGGGCTTGAGGCTATGGCCTGTGGTTGTGTGCCGATGGTGCCTGTGCGCGGCGGAGCCGAAGAATATGCCAGGAATGGCGAGAACGCCTTGGTCGTCGATACGATGAACGAAGACGCCTGTTTCAAGGCCGTTTGCGACCTGTTCGACACGCCCGACGCCTTGGTCCGCCACAAGCGCTCTGCACTGCGCACCGCGTCACAGTTCAGCGTTCATACCGCAGCCGTCAGTGAGTTGATTACGTTTCATGAGGCGCTTGAGACAAGAGCGGCCACCAACAATGGCGAGTTGCCTCGTGTGCTGATCGTGCCTGCGGCCAAGAAAGGCGGCAATCCCACCGGCAGCGGCTATGTTCGCCTCGTCTACCCTTATACGCAGCCGGCAGTCCGCAAGGTCTGGAACGTCCAGACCGGCGAGGGGCAGAAACTGCCCAACGCGGTGGATGTCTCGGTTGTCATCGTGCAGCGCGACACCCCCGATCATTCGCCCGCCGACATTGAAGCTTGGTTCAAGCGGATGCGGGCCCAGGGAACGCGCGTCATCTACGAAGCCGATGACGACCTGATGAACGCTGAAGGCATGAAGGCACGCGGCTATGCCGGCGATGCCGAAGCGCTCAGCGCCAGGGTCTCGACCTTGGTCCGCTTGGCCGATACCGTCACGGTCTCCACCGAGCCGCTAAAAGCCAACTTCCTGAAGCTGAACGGCAACGTCGTGGTCGTCCCCAACTATATCGATTATTCGCTCTGGCAACTTGGCGAGAAGGTCGCTCCGACGAAGCCGAAAACCCCTGGTGTGATCAAGATCGGCTATATCGGCACGCCGTCGCATGTGGCGGATCTGCAGATCGTCCGCGATGCCATGCGGCAGATTGAGAAAAAATACGGTGCGCGGGTGCAGATTGAAGTCATTGGCGGGTTTCAGGATCAGGCGCCGCTGTTCGGCAAGAAGATCGGTCTGCCGCGCAACAACGACTATCCGAACTTCGTCGAATGGCTCTTCAATGTCGTCGACTGGGATATCGTGATCACGCCCCTCGTCGATGACGAGTTCAATCGGAGCAAGAGCAACCTCAAATTCCTGGAATATGGCGCACTTCGCATCGCCAATGTGGTCTCGAACGTTCCAACCTATCGCGATATCGCAGTGAATGGGGAGAATTCCCTTGTCGTTGGAAACACGACCAAGGAGTGGCTCTCGGCGGTCGAGAAACTCATCGAAGACGAGGCGCTGCGGAAGAGGCTGAGTGCTAATGCCTTCCAGCTGGTACATGACCGCTACAGTTGCAGGACACATGCGAAATTCTATGTGGACATCTTGCAACAGACGATGGAGAGAACGGCGTGACGACGAATTATTCTATGGTTCGCCCACGGTTTGATGTAATCGTTGCCGTGAACAGAAAGAGCGTCTGCCGAATTAACTTTGGGCACAAAACTCAAATCGATTGAATTTTAGGAGGCTGAAGGCTGGATCCTGCCACGCGCATGCCCGGCCATAAGCTTGTTGAGGAATTTCTAGCGAAGCCTCCCAAGCTCGCTAAAGGTGAGACGAGAAGGACGCTGATCTCATGAAGTTGATAATCCAAATCCCCTGCTACAACGAGGCGGGCACGCTTGCCATCACCCTGGCTGAACTGCCCCGTCAGGTGCCGGGCTTCGATACCGTCGAATGGCTGATCATCGACGACGGCAGCGTGGACGATACCGTGGGCGTGGCCAAGGCCAATGGCGTCGACCATATCGTCCGCCACACCCGCAACCAGGGTCTTGCACGGGCGTTCATGACCGGCCTTGAGGCCAGCCTAGCCGCCGGCGCCGATGTCATCGTCAACACCGACGCCGACAACCAGTACAACGCAGGCGACATCCCGGCCCTGACGAATCCGATCGTCAAGGGCGAGGCCGATATCGTCATCGGCGCGCGCCCGATCGCCACCATCGAGCATTTTTCGCCGCTCAAGAAGGCGCTGCAGAAGCTCGGCAGTTGGGTCGTGCGCGTCGCCTCGAAGTCCGACATTCCCGACGCCCCGAGCGGTTTCCGCGCCTGGTCGCGCAACGCGGCCCAGCACATGATGGTCTTCAGCGACTACACCTACACGCTGGAAACCATCATTCAGGCCGGCCAGAAGAACATGGCCATGACCTCGGTGCCGATCCGCGTCAACGGCGACCTGCGTCCGTCGCGCCTGTTCAAGAGCATTCCGTCCTACATCCAACGGTCGGTCATCACGATCATCCGCATCTTCATCATCTACCGGCCGTTCCGCTTCTTCGCATCGATCGGCCTGACGCTGTTCGTTCTCGGCCTGCTCGTCGGCCTGCGATTTCTCGTCTATTACTTCATGGGCGAGGGTGCAGGCCGCATCCAGTCGCTCATTCTTGCCAGCCTGCTCCTGACCATGGGCTTCCAGACCTTCCTCATTGCTTTCGTGGCCGACCTTCTGGCGGCAAACCGCAAGCTGCTCGAGGAAATCCGCTACAGCACCCGCAAGGACATATCGGCCGCGCCTTTGCCGACAACCGCTGAGAAACTGGCTGCCGAATAGGCAGCCATTTCTTTACGCCTCAATTCAGGAACCGTTTCCTCATGACGTCAGTGTCGATCATCGCCGCGACCTTTTATGGCAATCGCGGCGCCGAAGGGATGTTGAGCACCACCATAGGCATGTTGCGCCGCCACGCCGGCGAGGACCTGACCTTCAACGTCTTCACCTATTATCCGGAGCGCGACCGCGAGCTTGTCGCCGACCGGCGCGTGTCGATGTATTCGTCGACGCCGGCCTATCTGGTTGCCGTGCTGTTTCCGTTTGCACTGCTTTATCGCTTCCTCGGCTTCTTCCGCCTGCGGCCGCTGCAGCGCATGCTGCCTAAATCGGTTCAGGCTCTCGCCGCCTCCAGCATGCTTGTCTGCCTTGCCGGCGTGTCCTTCGTCGGCGGACGCACCAAGTTCATCCCTTTCAACATCGCCACCATCCTGCCGGCGATGGTGCTGGGCGTGCCTGTGGTGAAGTTCGCCCAGGCGCTTGGCCCTTTCAACGAACCGCTCAACCGTTTCGCCGCCAAAATCTTTCTGCCGTGGTGCAACCATGTCTTCACGCGCGGCGAGAAGACCCAAGCGCACATGAAGGAGATTTTTCCGAACAAGACCTTCTACGAGCGGGCGGACGATTGCGCCTTCCTGTTCGAGAAGAGCTTCTGTCTCAGCGCGCCCGCGCCTGGCGGTCTCGATGGACTTGCCACGCTCGATCTGCATCGGGCAGCCGGGCGCACCATTGTCGGCGTTTGCCCCAGCATCGTCGTGGCGCTGCGCGCCAAGGCTTCGGGCTGGGATTATGCGGCGCTGATGCGCGATCTGCTGGCCGGTCTGGTTGCCAAGGGCTACGCGGTCGCGCTGTTCCCCAATGCCACGCGCGGCGAGGATATGGACAAGACCCACAACAACGACCTTCCGCTGCTGCTGGAGATCTATGAAGGCCTCGATGCCGAGACCAGGAAATACTGCGTCTCCTTCTCCGGCTCGCTGAACATCGCCCAGATCCACCAGATCATCGAGGCGTCGGATGTCGTGGCGGTGTCGCGTTTCCATGCCATGGTCGGCGCGCTGGCGGCGGGCACACCGGTGATGGTCATCGGTTGGAGCCACAAATACCTCGAAGTCATGCAGCGCTTCCAGCAGGAGGACATGGTGCTCGACTATAAGCGCGGCGAGATCGGTGTCGTCGTCGGCCGCATCGAACAACTCGTCGCCGAAAAGGCCAGCCGCAAGGCAACCATCACGGCGTCGTTCCCCGCCGTGCAGGCGCTGTCCATGCGCCAGATCGAGTATGCCGCAAAGCTCGTCAAGGGACGTCGCGCATGATCGACCGTCTCAAGACCATCGCCAAATGGGGATGGACCCTTGCCATCCTGGCGATCGTCGTCTGGTTCTGCGTCACCCGGCGCGAGATGATCGTCAAGACGATGTCGCTGCTCAGCGTCGAGATGCTGGTGTTGGCAACGGTCTGCATCATCCTGGCAAAGGTCGGCCTGACCATGACCATGCGCACCGCAGCCGTTGGGGCAGGGGTGCCGCTGACGTTCAAGGAAGCTTACTGGATCTACAACATGACCCAGTTGGCGAAATATGTGCCGGGTTCGATCTGGCAACTCGTCGGGCGCGTTGTCATCCTCAAAAAGCGGGGCGCCGCCGTTTCCGCAATTCGCGACGCGATCCTGTCCGAGCATGCCTGGGTGGTCTCCACCGCGAGCATCATGGCGGTGGCGCTGATCTTCATCGCCAAGCCGATGTTCTTCCTCGAACTCAGCAACAATGTCGGCTTCTCCGAAGCGCATTGGCTCTGGGCCTTGCTCGGCCTTGTCGCCGTGGTCATCCTCGGCGTCGCCGCCGTCTTCCGCAAGCGGCTCATGCCTTGGCTCTGGAAGCTAAAGCCGTCGGCGCCCGCCCTCGTGGTCCTCGCCCTCACCTGGGTGCTGATGGGCATGTCCTATTGGGTCACCCTGGCGCCGTTCTCGTCGTCGCCGATCCCTTGGTATTATGCGGTGGGGGTCTACTGCCTGGCCTATGTCGCGGGTTTTCTGGTGCCTTTCGCGCCAGCCGGCCTCGGCGTCCGTGAGGTCATCCTCACCTTTGCGCTGGTCCCGTTCATTCCCAGCGAAGTCGCGATCCTGCTCGCCTCGATCAACCGCGTCCTCTACTTCGTCGCGGAACTGATCCTCGTCGCCCCTTGCCTGTTCTGGGAGCGGCCCGATGCACAGGCCGCGCAGGTGGTTCAGGAAGCGGAAGCCAGCGAAGTCATCTGACCCTTCGTCCTCAGCCCTATATAGAAAAAACGGCGGCCCCACGGGTCGCCGTTTTTTCCAACCGTCCCCATTATCAAGCATTGTCGGCACTACTGTTCGTGCGGGCTTGACGAGCGCGCGGTCTGCGCTTTTGCTATGAAGGTGGTTAGGGCTTCAAGAGACCATTTCCATCATCTATCGGGTCATACATTCAAGTTTAGGAATGACATGTTTGAGAGGCTCCAAAGCATTTTTCAGAGACGACGTGTTAAAACCGAGCGAACTTCCTCAGGTGCAAAGTCTTTTTTGAATGGCGCCTATCGGCTGCATGACAGCAAGGATGTTGCGCGTTTCACTGAACTTGCGATCAATGCATTTCCGGACCTTACAAGCCGAATAACATGTTTCGGTGCGGATTGGCTGGGACGGCAGTTTGCACTGGACACCGCTCGTGTTGTTAGCGGTGAAGAGCAGGTCCTCCTTCTTGATCCCGGGTCGGGCGAGATGCTGGAAATTCCCGTAGATTACTCTTTGTTTCACACCAGCGAATTATTCTATGCGGCAGATGCGGCTGTTGCCTATAACTTCTTTCAAAGTTGGCTTTCCAGTGGAGGTTCTGCGCCAGCATACGACCAATGCGTAGGTTATAAACTGCCACTTTTTCTCGGAGGTAGAGATGATGTATCTAACCTCGCAATTTCCGATTTGGAGATTTACTGGGATATTTCTGCGCAATTGCTGGACAAGGCTCGTCGTTTACCGTTCGGCACGCAGATAGGTCGGACAACTCTAATGGATATCTAACGGCTATTGGGCAAAGCTTCTGACGTTTGATAAAGAGCCTCGCATCGATAGTCGGGAATAGACTGATATGCCCATATAACTTTAAGGCGCCGCCCAGCAAAAAGCCCTCCGCGCGGGGAGGGCTTTCGATCTCTTCGGTTCGATGCCGTCGGCGTTACGCCAGCTTCGGTTCCCCTTGCGCCGCCGGGATCTCGGCCGGGGCTGTCGCCCTCACGCCCAGATCGTTGTAGCGGCGAAGAACGTCGAGCGACTTCTTCTCAGAGAACGGGATCAGCCCTTCCGGATCGGCATAGCCGATGGCGATCAGCATGATCACGCGCTCGTCATAGTCGAGGTTCAGCGCCTTCTGCATCTTGCCTTCCAGCGGCTCGAAGTCCGGCCAGTTGATCACGCTTGAAGACAGCCCAAGCGTCTCTAGGCCCAGCATGAACGGCATCGCCGCCAGCGAGGCGTCGACATAAATGACATGGCGGTCGCGCGGGCTGAAATAGTGGTTGAGGCGGCCGATGACCACGGCAACCGTCGGAATCTGGTGGCCGTAGCCGCCCGCGCCGAACGGAATGCCGGCAACCTTCTTGACCATCATCGGATCGTCGAAGATGCGGAATTCGTAGGGCATGCGGTTGCAGGCGGTGGGCGACTGACGTCCGACCAGCAATGCTTTGTCGATGAGGTCGCGCGGCACCGGCTTCTGTTGGAACCAGCGCACCGAGCGGCGCTGCTGCGACAGAGCGAGCAGGTCTTCATAGGCGACATTGCTCATCTTGGTGTCGGAGCGCTTGTAGGGAATGCGGCGGATGTCTTCGGGGTTGAACGAGGACGCTGTTGCCGAAAAGCGGTTGCGCGCGCCGGCGACGACCACGTTTTCCGGGTCGACAATGGAGAAATAGTCGTTCAGCACGCCATGCGCCCAGATCAATTCGCCTTCGTCGGCGGCGCAGCCGGCGGCATAGTCCTTGATCGCCTTCTCGTAATATTCGATGGTCTCGATCAGATAATCCAGCGCGAACACCTTGCGGCGCGGCTGCATGATGATGCCTTTTTCGAGCCGATGAATGTTACGACGAAGCTCGGTGCGCGTCGCACGCTCCTTCGACAGGTTTCGATAGTAATCGCGACGACCCCGCAAGACCGCGAACTGCTCCCGGTTGAAGGTCGGAATGCTGAGAATGCTGTAGACCAGCGATGTGATGCGATTGGCCGCCAGAATCTCCAGGAGGAAACGGACCACGCCTTCATAAAGGCGTCGCACCCAAACGATGGCAAGCATCTGCTTGACGAAAGTCTTGAGCTTGTTAAGCATATTTTCCTTCCGGATAGTGGGAGATCGGCAGTACCGGCCCGTCCCATACCTTAGCCAAGGCCTGCGTTGCAAGGCTCATGCCATTTGCCAGGCCGTCATCGATCTTTGCGAGCGGTCACTTCTACAGCCCGATTGTAACAAAATTTTGCCGGCCCGGCCACAAGAAGAAAATTCGCGTTCCTTTTATAGCCCGCAAGGAAGGCAAACATGCTTATTTTGTGTGCAGTGCGATAAACTTCCTGTTTGTGCCCGATAGACTTCACAGTTTCGTCACGCTCGTCGCCGACAACACGGGCGTCCGAAATCGTGAAAGGGGTTTATATGAAGCTTTTGCCATCCATTCTGGCTCTGTCGTTGAGCGTGCTCGTCGCGGCCTGCAGCGAGGAATCACCCAAGCAGGTCACTGAATCCAAGGCAACGCCTTCCGTCGAAACGCCAGCCGCCGCACCGGATCAGGTAGCATCGATTCCGGCGTCCCAGCTCAGCGATCTGAAAAAGCAGCAGACCGCGTTGAAGCCTGAATACGACCGTCAGCGCATGGCCTGGATTGCAGTCCGCGATCCCTACCGCGCCAAGGTCAAGGAGCGCGATGCTGCCAAGGCGGCCAACGATACGCTCAAGGCAGATGCCTTGGGCAAGGAACTGGAGCAGTTGCGCCCGGCCTACACATCGGCGCGCGACTCCTGGAACAAGATTTCCACACAGTGGAAGGACCTTCAGAAGAAGGTCAAAGCCGCGAGCTGAGTCCGTTCCAATGAAAACGCCGCGCCATTCGTTCGGCGCGGCGTTTTCTATGCGTGACGATCAGGCTGCTGAGCGGCGGCCGACGCCGTATACCGTCATGCCGTAGCGCTGCACGACCTTGGGGTCGTAGATGTTGCGGCCGTCGAAGATCACCGGCTCTTTCAGCTTTGCCTTCAGGTCCCGATAGTCCGGAGCCTGGAAGTTCTTCCACTCTGTGATGACGATCAGCGCATCGGCGCCTTCCAGCGTGTCATCCTGCTCTTCGCACAACACCAGGTCGTCGCGGTCGCCATAGATGCGGTGGCATTCTTCCATAGCCTTCGGGTCGAAAGCGCGTACCTTGGCGCCGGCCTTCCACAGCGCTTCCATGACCACGCGGGCAGGGGCTTCGCGCATGTCGTCGGTGTTCGGCTTGAATGCCAGGCCCCAGACGGCGAAGGTCTTGCCGGCGATGTCGCCGTTGAAGTGCGTCATCACCTTGTCGACGAGGAAGCGCTTCTGCTCGTTGTTGCGCTTCTCCACCGACTTCAGAACCGTGGCATCGAACTTGATCTCGTCGGCGGTACGGATCAGCGCCTGCACGTCCTTGGGGAAGCACGAACCGCCATAGCCGACGCCGGGATAGATGAACTGATAGCCGATGCGCGGGTCCGAGCCGATGCCGTGGCGGACGCGTTCGATGTCGGCGCCCAGAATGTCGGCCAGGTTGGCGATCTCGTTCATGAAGCTGATCTTGGTCGCCAGCATGCAGTTCGCCGCATATTTGGTAAGCTCGGCGCTGCGGATGTCCATCGCGATGATTTTTTCGTGGTTGCGATTGAACGGCGCATAAAGCTCGCGCAGCACTTGCTCGGTTTCCGGAGATGCGACGCCGATGATGATGCGGTCCGGCTTGGTGCAGTCGGCGACCGCCGACCCTTCCTTGAGAAATTCCGGATTGGATGCGACGTCGAAGGTGAGATCCTTCCGCTCGCGCGTCTTCAGGCGTTTTTCCAGCTGGGCGCGGACCTTGTCGCTGGTGCCGACCGGAACGGTCGACTTCACGATGACGACACGGTGTTCTTCCATATGTTCGGCGATGGTATCGGCAACAGCCAGAACATATTTGAGATCGGCCGAGCCGTCTTCATCCGGCGGGGTGCCGACCGCGATGAACTGGACATCGCCATGGTCGACGCCACGCTTGGCGTCCGTGGTGAAATGCAGGCGCTTTGCGGCGTAGTTTTCCTGAACCAGGCGCTCCAGGCCCGGCTCATAGATCGGCACCTCGCCGCGCTTCAGGCGCTCCACCTTGGTCGGGTCGACGTCGACACAAACGACGTCATAGCCCACATCCGCAAGCACGGCTGCCTGCACAAGCCCTACATAGCCTGTTCCGAAAATCGTAACTCGCACCTATTTAGTCCCTTCTTTGAAAACAAGTCAGCGTGATTGCATAGTGATTCAGTGAAACGGCTCTGTGCCGCCTGAGGGCTTTTTCGATGACCCTACGCTTTCAACCTGTTTCCTCCCAGCTTTCCACGGGCAGGAATGCCTTAAGTCTACCCTTGTCCAGCTCCAGTATTTTATTGCAGGTTCGCTTTAGAAGTCCATGATTGTGACTTGCCAATACAATGATACCGGCCTTCTCCGCAATTTCTTCCATCCGTCTCTTAGCTTTTTCTTGAAACCGCGCATCGCCTGCGCCGATCCACTCGTCCATCAACAGGATCTCCGGCTCCAGGCTGGTGGCGACGGAAAAGGCCAGACGCGCCGCCATGCCCTGACTATAGGTCTTGAATGGCAGGTCTATGAAATCGCCGAGTTCGCTGAACTCGATGATAGCATCCATCCGGTCGTTGATCTGATCGAGGCTCCAGCCGTTGATCAGCCCGCGCAGCACGATGTTGCGGCGGCCCGTCGCTTCCTTCCGGAAACCCAGGCTGATGTTGAACAGGGCGTCGACGCGACCCTTCATTTCCACCTTGCCCATGGTGGGCTCGTAGATGCCGTAAAGCACTTTCAGCAGCGTCGTCTTGCCAGCGCCGTTCGAACCGACCAGCCCGAGCCGGTCGCCCGCCTCGAGCGAGAAGCTGAGGTCTTCCAGCGCGATGACCGTTTTCCGTCCGCCTGCCGCCGAGACGCGGCCGCCGGTATGCTGCACGGCGGGCGTCTTGCGCGCCAACGAGATCTTCTGCCGAAGCCTGTAGACCAGTCCGACGTTTTTAACGTTGATGCTGACCATCAGAGAACGAACACCACTTGCTTGCGATAGCGGCCCAAAAGCACCAGCGCCAGAAGCCAGAGCGCCAGGACGACCGCACCGCAGATCAAGAACGACTGCACTGGCACCATGTTTTCTGTGATGGGAATCCGGAAAATCTCCAGGAAATAGGTGAAGGGATTCCAGTGATAGAAAGCCATGCGGAAGCCGCCCTGTCCACTATACATCCAGAACACCGGCGTCAGGAACATGCCGAGCCGCATCACATTGGTGACGATGAACTGGCTGTCGGGAAAATAAGCCCCCAAAAACGCGAAGATGATGATTGTCGCTGGCGCGGCCAACAGGATCAGCAGCAGCGCCAGCGCCGAAAACAGCCAGATGGGGGTTGGTACGGCGCCGCTGACGAGCAGGATCACCGCGCACCCTACGACCGCATAGGCGGCGCGGATCACCGACTGCATGGTCAGGCGCAGCACATAGACGGAAATCGGCAGCGTGGTGCCTTTGATGAAGTTCTCCTCCCGCAGGAAAAGCGTGTTCGCCTGGATCAGGATTTCGCTGATGAACAGCCAGACGAGCAGCCCCGTGGCCGCATAAGCGGCGTAGCTTTCTTGGCTGGTGTCGCCACGGTGAAACAGGAAGATGAAGATGGAGGCGAAAGCGAGATAGTTGACCAGCAGCCATAGCGGGCCGAGCCGGGTGCGCCGGTGCTGGTCGTCAATATCCTCGCGCGCGAGTGCGAGCCACACTCTCCGCAACCGAAAGCCCGAACGGATATCGGAAAATGCGTCTCCGATGGCCTTGATCATTGCAGTCCTTTACTGTCGAAAGCGGCTCGTATCATAGGGCGCAAAGAAAGCAAGGTTCGCCCATCCTTCAGTCGTTCACGCTCTATGTCGCGATGTTGCCATCGGCAAAGCGCCAATTCGTGCCGTCCGACACGGCGATGCGGCGGTTGGCGCTTCCATCGGCCACATAGATCATCTGGGCTGCCGGCGCGGCTGCGGGCAGTGTCGCGATCGTATAGGACCGCAGCACAGGGTGACGCGCGGCATTGATGACTGTGTTTCCGCCGCCCATGGCAAGCGATCCGTCGGACTCGATCCGCAGCCGTTCGGCGGGTGAGGCTGTCCCATCGGAAGTGAAAAAACGCAAGCGCCCCGGCGTATAATTGGTTCCCGGCGCGCCGGCAGCGTAAGCGGAGATATAGGCTGCCGCACCCATGCGTGTGCCGGTATGGCCGGCGAAATGGAAGGTGCCCAACTCGTCGCTCGCTCCCACCGAAGCCGGAGCGCCGTAGCTGCCGCGCGATTTCGTGAAAAAGATGCGCGCGCCGTTGGCGCCGCTGTCCACGCGCGCCATCAGAAACGATGCGTCTGATCCGGTCGAAATCACCTGGCTTTTCGGCGTCACGGTGGTGTTGTCGCCGCCGCCCGCCATGGTGGTCTGCGCAGCGGAATGGCCGATGAGATAGCGCCCGGCCGAATCGAAATAGGCCTGTGCGGTGCCGCCAATGGAAAACCCGATGCTATCGGCACCGGTGGAAAACAGGCCGGTGTCGTCGTCGCCGAGCTTTATGGCGGGTGCGGATGCCGATCCTTGGATAAACTTAACCGTGGCATTCGTGCGGTCGATCTGCAGGGCGGTGTTCCAGGCGCTGCCGTTGGGCGACACTTTCACCGACAGATCGTCGCTGCCGGTAAGCCCGATTTCGGCCCGGCCCGACCAGTTCGACTGCATCAGAAGCGACAGCGTCCGCGCCGCATTTTCCTTGTTCAGCGTATAGCGCAGGTCGCCGTCGCCGCCTTCAGCTATGGTTTTCGCCGTCCACAGCGCCTTGTTGAGCTTAGCCGAGAACGGATTGGCCGCGTCGGCCGCCGTTCCAATGCCGAGAAAGCTGAGATTCTGCAGCGCGGTCAGCGTCTGGGCCAAAGGCTGCCAGGCTGAGCCGTCGAAGAACAGGATCGTCAAAGTTTCGACGACAAACGCCAGCCAGCCTTGCAGGGGCTGGTAGAAGACCCAGACGCCGTCCTGCCAGGCCGCGATCTGTCCGTCCTTCCCCGCGAAGGGCCCGGTCGCCCCCGTGTCGACCAGATGACGCTCGCCCTCGTCCGGCGCGCCGGGCGGCGTCGTAGTCTTCGCGGTAACGGTCAACTGCACCACCGCATCGAGCGCCTGCAGCGCTTCGTTGTGGGTGACGTGCTTCTGGGCCTGTGAGGGCAGGATATAGGGCATGTTCAGGTTCGGGGTGGCAGCCATCTCGGTCTCCTTGGGTCGCGCTCGATCCGATGATACCGGCGTGTCCGAAGCTGTTGGGAAACCGCGCCGACAAAACGCCCACCGACCCATGGGGCAAATCTCTATCGCGTTGAAACAGAAAGTGTTTTGTTTGGTTATGAGAGCATCAGCACGCAAAATTGCCAACGAATGCGCGGTTCTGCAACGGCCTCTCCCACCCCGCGATCTGACCCGGTGTCAGCTTAATCGATTGTAGTTTTGGCCGGTCGTTATCAGCATATTGCCTTTCGCAGCGCAGCATCATATCGCGTTCCTAAGCTTCCGTTCAGGAAGCATGAGTGGGAACTTGATCGGCGAGGAGCGGGAATGACCAAGTGGGTGTACACCTTCGGTGACGGCGCTGCCGAAGGGCGCGCGGGCGACCGCAATCTTCTCGGTGGCAAGGGCGCCAACCTTGCGGAGATGTGCAGTCTGGGACTGCCGGTCCCGCCCGGCTTCACCATCACCACAGCTGCCTGCAACTGGTACTACGCCAACGGCCAGACCTACCCGGATGGCCTGGAAAACGACGTCAAATCTGCGCTCGACCATATCGGCGCGATTTCTGGCGGCAGCTTCGGCGATCCTTCAAAACTCCTGCTCGTCTCCGTGCGCTCCGGCGCGCGTGCCTCCATGCCCGGCATGATGGACACCGTGCTCAATCTCGGCCTCAACGACGTCACCGTGACCGCCTTGGCGGAAGCCTCGGGCGATGCGCGTTTCGCCTATGACAGCTACCGCCGCTTCATCCAGATGTATTCCAACGTCGTGCTCGATCTCGATCACGATGTCTTCGAAGAAATTCTCGAGGAGGAAAAGGCCCGTCAGGGCTACGAACTCGATACAGAGTTCACCGCTTCGCAGTGGCAACACGTCATCGCGCTCTACAAGCAGAAGATCGAGGAAGAGCTTGGCAAGCCGTTCCCGCAGGATCCGCAGGAACAGCTCTGGGGCGCCATCGGCGCCGTCTTCTCGAGCTGGATGAACCACCGGGCCATCACCTACCGCCGCCTGCACGACATCCCCGAAAGCTGGGGCACGGCGGTCAATGTCCAAGCCATGGTGTTCGGCAATATGGGCGAGACCTCGGCCACCGGCGTTGCCTTCACCCGCAACCCGTCGACCGGCGAAAAGCTGCTCTATGGCGAGTTCCTGGTCAATGCCCAGGGCGAGGATGTCGTCGCCGGCATCCGTACCCCGCAAAACATCACCGAAGCCGCCCGCATCGCGGCGGGTTCCGACAAGCCGTCGCTGCAGAAGCTTATGCCGGAGGCGTTCCAGTCCTTCGTCGACATTTCGAACCAGCTCGAAAAGCACTACCGCGACATGCAGGATCTCGAATTCACCATCGAGCGCGGCAAGCTCTGGATGCTGCAGACCCGTTCGGGCAAGCGCACCGCAAAGGCGGCGCTGAAGATTGCGGTGGAAATGGCCGCCGAAGGCCTGATCACCCGCAACGAGGCGGTCAAGCGCATCGACCCGGCTTCGCTCGACCAGCTTCTGCATCCCACCATCGACCCCAAGGCCGAGCGCAACGTCGTCGCCATGGGCCTGCCGGCATCGCCCGGTGCGGCGACCGGCGAGATCGTCTTCTCCTCCGATGAGGCCGAGGAGATGAAGTCAGCCGGCCGTAAGGTCATCCTCGTCCGTGTCGAAACCAGCCCCGAGGACATCCATGGCATGCATGCCTCCGAAGGCATTCTGACGACGCGCGGCGGCATGACCAGCCACGCGGCGGTGGTCGCGCGCGGCATGGGCAAGCCCTGCGTTTCGGGTGCGGGCCAGCTCCGCGTCGATTACCGCGCCGGTACGATGATCGCCATGGGCCAGACCTTCAAGAAGGGCGATATCATCACCATCGACGGCGCCAACGGCCAGGTGCTCAAGGGTGCCGTGCCGATGCTGCAGCCCGAACTCTCCGGCGATTTCGCCGCGATCATGGAATGGGCCGACGGTTCGCGCCGCCTCAAGGTGCGCACCAATGCCGAGACCCCGGCGGATGCCCGCATGGCGCGTTCCTTCGGCGCCGAAGGCATTGGTTTGTGCCGCACCGAGCATATGTTCTTCGACGGTGCCCGCATCGTCGCCATGCGCGAGATGATCCTCGCCGACACCGAAAAGGACCGCCGCGCGGCCCTCGACAAGCTTCTGCCGATGCAGCGTTCCGATTTCGTGGAGCTGTTCGAGATCATGGCCGGCCTGCCGGTGACGATCCGTCTACTAGACCCGCCGCTGCACGAATTCCTGCCCAAGACGCACGAGGAAGTGGCCGAGGTCGCCGCCGCCATGAACGTGCCGGAGGAAAAGCTGCGCCACCGCACCGAGGCGCTGCATGAGTTCAACCCCATGCTCGGCCATCGCGGCTGCCGCTTGGCCGTGTCCTATCCCGAAATCGCCGAGATGCAGGCGCGCGCCATCTTCGAGGCGGCCGTCGAAGCCGGCAAGACGACAGGCAACCCGGTCGTTCCGGAAATCATGGTTCCGCTGGTCGGCCTCAAGAAGGAGCTCGATTTCGTCAAGGCCCGCATCGATGCGGTGGCCAGACAGGTCATGACCGAAAGCGGCGTCACCATCGACTACCTGACCGGAACGATGATCGAGTTGCCGCGCGCGGCGATCCGCGCGCATGTCATCGCCGAATCCGCCGAGTTCTTCTCCTTCGGCACCAACGACTTGACCCAGACGACCTTCGGAATCTCTCGCGACGATGCGGCGAGCTTTTTGGAAACCTACCGCCAGAAAGGCATCATCGAGCAGGACCCGTTCGTTTCGCTGGATATCGACGGTGTCGGCGAACTCGTCCGCATCGGCGCGGAAAAGGGCAGGGCGACCCGGCCGGACATCAAGCTCGGCATCTGCGGCGAGCATGGCGGCGATCCCGCGTCCATTGCCTTCTGCGAAAGCATCGGCCTAGACTATGTGTCCTGCTCGCCTTTCCGCGTTCCGATTGCGCGCCTTGCCGCCGCCCAGGCCGCGATTTCAGCTGGGGCGTGAGCGGGAGCTAGCCTGTCCAACGCTGCTTTGCCGGCTTATCGCATCGGCGTATTCGCCCTTTCTCCCGTAAACGGCAGGACCGTTGTATTTAATTTCACGCCCCCTCATCCGGCCCTGCGGGCCACCTTCTCCCCGCTGGGGAGAAGGGACGGGCGCCACGCCGAACGCTCTCCTCTCCCCGGCGGGGGTCCGAAGGACGGGTCGAGACCCGCGGCTCGACCCCGGCTGGTGGCCGAGCGGAGCGGAGGCCGGGTGAGGGGGAAACATCATGGGTGATGTCACTGCTGTTGCAGGGAGATCTCCGACCTTTCAGTATGCCGAGATGTGTGCCCCCCTGCGACACGCTCAAGTGGCCAGACCGGGTCAGCGCAAAGCGCCGACAGGACTGAAACATCAATCGCAAGTCCGTTCCGTCAGGCGGCTGCCTTGAAGGCGTCCATGACGCCGGCGTAAGCCTCGGTGATGCGCGCGATGGGGTTCCTGCTGGCGGCCGCAGTCTCGACCTTCAGCTTGCCGCCTGTTTCCGGCAAGGTCAGCAGCAGAAACTGCCGGCTCTCGCCATCGCCGACGACGCCGGCCGCAACGTGACAGGTTTCGTTTTCCTGATCGAGCTTCATCTTGAACAGGAAATGTCCGCCAACGCCCTCCAGCGCTTCGTTCACCAGCGACCTGAATTCCTCCTCACCGACAAGGCTCGCACCGGCTGCTTCCTGCACCGCAATGGCCTCCTCGACGGAAAGAGCGAGGTCTTCCACCAGCAGCAGGTCGCCCGAGACCTCTGCCGCCTCGTCTGTCCGCTTCTCGTCCATGCTCGTCTCGATATCGTCGTTCTGCATGTGAGCCTCTCTCGGCGTTCGCCCACGCCGTTAACAATTGTTAACGGCGACAATGGCTTCATTATGGCTTCCTTTCCCTTGCGTCAGGCCGGCTTGGCTGATCGGAACACTGGACAATCCCGTTCCGAAACCCAAAACTCCAGGAGACAGAAACGTTCTAGGGAGGAAACGCGATGCTCGGGTTGATGCAGAAATGGCCGCTGCTGTGCCACAAGATCCTGGACCACGCCAAAATCCAGCATCCCCACCGCGAGATCGTCTCGCGGTCGGTCGAAGGACCGATCGTCCGCACCACCTATGCCGACATCCATCTTCGCGCCCGCAAGGTCTCCCAACAGCTTCAGCGCGACGGTTTCAAGCCGGGCGACAGGATCGCGACGCTGGCCTGGAACAGCGCAAGGCATATGGAGTGCTGGTACGGCATCATGGGAATGGGCGGGGTCTATCACACGCTCAACCCGCGCCTGTTCCCCGATCAGATCGCCTGGATCATGAACCACGCCGAGGATCGGCTGCTGTTCACCGACCTGACTTTCCTGCCGCTGGTCGAAAAGCTTGCCCCGCGTGTTCCAAGCCTGAAGCGCATCGTCGTGCTGACCGATGCAGCGCATCTGCCGCAGACGTCGCTGCCCGGCGTCGTCGCCTATGAGGACTGGATCGCTGAGGCCGATGGCGATTTCACCTGGCTGGACATGTCCGAGGATGACGCCGCCGGCATGTGCTACACCTCCGGCACGACGGGCGACCCGAAGGGCGTTCTCTACAGCCACCGCTCCAACGTGCTGCATGCGATGATCGCGGTGATGCCCGATTCGATGGGGCTTTCGGTGCGCGACACCATCCTGCCGGTGGTTCCGATGTTCCACGCCAATGCCTGGGGCCTTGCCCAGAGCGCGCCGATGATCGGTGCGAAGCTGGTGATGCCCGGTCCGAAGATGGATGGGGCCTCCATCTATGAACTGCTCGATACCGAAAAGGTCACCTTCAGCGCAGCCGTGCCCACGGTTTGGCTGATGCTGTTACACTATCTGGAGGAGACCGGGAAGAAACTGCCCTATCTCAAAAAGGTTGTGATCGGCGGCGCCGCATGCCCGCGCGCGGTGATCGAGAAATTCGAGCGGAATTACGAGGTCGACGTTATCCATGCCTGGGGCATGACAGAGATGTCGCCGCTCGGCACATTGTGCACGCTCAAGCCGGAACATGATGGTTTGGACAGCGAAAAGCGGCTGGATGTGCGCCAGAAGCAGGGCTTCACACCGTTCGGCGTCGAGATGAAGATCGCCGACGACAATGAGAAGGACCTGCCTTGGGACGGCAAGACCTTCGGCCGGCTCAAGGTGCGCGGGCCTGCCATTGCCAGCAGCTACTATGGCGGCGCCGGCAGCGAACAGTTCGACGGCGAAGGGTGGTTCGACACCGGCGACGTCGCCCATATCGATGAGCAGGGTTATATGCAGGTCACCGATCGCTCCAAGGATGTGATCAAGTCCGGCGGCGAGTGGATATCGACCATCGAGCTCGAAAATCTCGCTGTCGGCCATCCGGATGTTCAGGAGGCGGCGGTCATCGGCATTCATCACGAAAAGTGGGACGAACGCCCGCTTCTCGTCGTGGTCAGGAAGCCGGACCGCCCGCTGGAGAAAGCCGACGTGCTCGGCTTCATGAACGGCAAGGTCGCCAAATGGTGGATGCCCGACGATGTCGTCTTCGTCGATGAAATCCCCCACACCGCGACCGGGAAAATCCTCAAGACCGCCTTGCGCAAGCAGTTCGAGGATTATCGTCTGCCGACAGACGGGGCGTGAGATGCGCCGGTCTTGCACTCAGATTTAAGGTTTGGTCCTGTACCTAGATCATCGTCGGCCATGCATCCGACGATGATCTCTCGGCAGGGGCGAGCCACAGCGGAATGGCGACCGGACGTGTAAAATTCGAAGAACCGCAAGCGCCGCGCTCAGCCGGCTTAGCGCGTGCGACCGCGTTTTTCGCTTTGGTTCTCGGCATCACCGCCGTCGTCGCGCATCGCTGGTTTTCGCTCGAGACGGAAGCGTTTCTTTGGGTCCTGGGCTTGGTGCCGCTTTTGGCCGCGCTCGCCCTCCTGTTGGCAGGCCTCGCTTTTTCGCGGATATGGCGGTTGGGCGGGGAGGGCGGGCGGTCCGTTCTGGCGGCGTTCCTGCTCGGCGCATTCGTGCTGATCCCCTACGGCATGGCGGTCTACAACTTCCTGACCTTGCCGATGCTGACCGATGTGACGACGGATCTCGAAGATCCGCCGTCGATGCCGTTGGCCGCTGCCGATCGGACCGGCGCGATGAGCCGCGTCGCGGAGCCGACGCTTGGCTCTGCGTTGCTTCAACTGAATGCCTACCCGGACATGACCGGACGGCGATACGAACTGCCGATTGAAAAGACGCTGGAAATGGTCGACGGATTGATCAAGAGGAAGGGTTGGAAGACCCGGTCGCGGGTGCCTGCGGCGGTGCCTGGCCAGCCTCTCACGCTCGAAGCCACTGCCAGGACCCTGATTCTGGCGCTGCCTGCCGATGTTGCCATCCGTGTCACGGACGATGGCGAGGCGACCTATGTCGATATGCGCTCCGCCTCGCGCTACGGCCGTCACGATCTCGGCGACAATGCCGCGCGCATCGCATCGTTTCTGGCTGACCTCGACCAGGATGTGGCGATTCATACCGGGACCGCCGACCCCCAGGATTGAGTTTCAAGGCCACACTACGAGGCCTTCGCCCGCTGTTCATGCCAGCGAGAAAACGCCGTCGAGCCAGAGCCTGCCTTCATGGACGACGACGCCACGGTTCACCAGATCCTCGATATGCGCCAGCACCGAGAGCGCCGCCGCGCCGTGGAGCTTCGGGTCGGTCTCGCGATAAATCGCCTTGACGATATCGGGGATAAGCCGGTCGCCCGTGCGCAGCCTTTCGATGATGGCCCTCTCGCGCATCTTGCGGTGCGATTTCAGCCCGCGCATGAAGGCGCGCGGATTGGTCACCGCGCCGCCATGTCCCGGCAGCAGCAAAGTGTCGTCGCGCTCGATCAGCTTGTCCAAAGATGCCATGTAGTCGGTCATCGACCCGTCCGGAGGGGCGACGACCGATGTCGACCAGGCCATCACGTGATCGGCGGAAAACAGCACGCCGGTTCCTTCAAGGGCAAAGGCGGCATGGTTGGATGCATGGCCGGGCGTCAGCACGGTCCGGATCGACCAGCCATCGCCGTCGACCACCTCGCCGTCGGCCAGAACGACGTCGGGCACGAAGTCGGGATCGCCGCTCGCATCGAGTGCGCCCGGCATCTTGACGCCGCCAAAACGCGGCCGGTCCGGCCCTTGCGCCAGCAGCGGAGCACCGGTCGCCTGCTTCAGCCGTCGCGACAGCGGAGAGTGGTCGCGATGGGTGTGGCTGACGAAAATGTGGCTGACCGGCCGGCCGTCGATGGCCTTCAGCAAGGCATCGAGATGGTCGTCATTCTCCGGCCCGGGATCGAGGACGGCGACTGTGTCCTGGCCGATCAGATAGGAATTGGTGCCGTAGAAGGTGAAATGGCTTGGGTTGTTGACGGTGATGCGGTGTACGCCTTCGGCAACCTTTACAGGGCGACCGTAGTCGGGCTCGAAAGTCATGTTGAAGTCCATCCGTTCCATCCCTCTTGGGCCGCGATTGCGCTATTGCCGCCGACTCCGGCCCCGAACCTGACAATTATCTGCTAGAGCTTGCCGAGAAGGCAGGCAAGATAGAGGCCGAGATGGCCGCCGGCGGATTGCCTGTAGGCGCCCGAACGCCGCAGATGGATCAGGCGGGTGAAGATGCTGCGGCTGCGCGCTTGTTCCACCTCCATGAGGACGCTCCGCGCATCCGGCGTCAGCAAATCCCGGCACAGGTTCAGCCCGGCGAGGTTGGTGTCCGTCCATCGGGAGAAGCCGCCCTGGATCAGGAAGGAATATCGCTGCAGCCGCGCACTGAACGAGGTGTTGGCGCCGGCAATATTGTCCTGATGCTGGCGATAGCCGATATGCGGCGTGGCCGAGTAATGCACGGTGCCGCCAACCCCGGTAACGATCATATAGCTCCACCAGTCATGGCTGACGAAGCCCGTGCGCCGGGAAGCCTCCGCGACAATATCGCGGGCTGCCCGGTTCATGACCATGGTGTTGCCGCCGGCGATGCTCTGCACGATGGCGTTGCGAAAGCTTGGACTGTGCTCGAACAACGAAGAACAACCGATGTCATTGCCTTCCTGATCGATCGTTCGGGTGCGGGAACAGTAAAGTGCCGGCACGGCGGGGTCCTGCGAAGAAAGCCATGCCACCGCTACTTCGAGCTTGTCCGGGTCCCAGATGTCGTCCTGATCGCAGAACGCGTAATAAGCGGCATTGATTTCAGGCTTCGTGATGAGAGAACGGTAGTTTTCCGCAAAACCTTGAGCGGGACCGTTCAGCAGATGAAAATCGCCACGGCTCCATTCCTTTTCGAAGCGGCTGAGAATATCGCGCGAACCGTCCGTCGAACCGTCATCGGACACCCACAGGTCGACGGAACGGTGGGTTTGTCCTGCCAGGGTCCGCAACTGCTTGTCGAGAAACCGTCCACCGTCGAAAATGCCCAACAGGACGGCCACCGTGTCGGTCGGCGCGTGCTGGATGGCGTCGACGTCTGAGGCAACCAAGGCAACCTTCCTATGAGCTGTGCCGGCGCTCTGCCGGCCACCTGCTTTCATCGATCTTTTCGAATTTGCATCAAGGCGAGAAATAGTCACGTATCCGCTGCCTGCGGGCTGGGTTGCGGCCTTCTATTGCGTCGCGAAGTCGGTGCTCAGTTGTTTTTCCGTTTGAGAATTTCTTCCCATTCCAAGGCATGGGAAACGATCTTGTCCAGATTGTCCAGTTCCGGGACCCAGCCGAGTTCACTTTTTGCACGGTCGGAATTGGCGACGATCGACACGGCGTCGCCCGCGCGGCGTCCGCCGACCTTCACTTCGAAATCGTGGCCGACGACGCGTTTCACGGCCGCGATGACCTCGTTTACCGAGTAGCCTATTCCGTAGCCGCAATTGGCGATGAGGTTTTCACCGCCTTGCCGCAGGCGTTTCAGCGCCAGGTGATGGGCTCCGGCCAGATCCCAGACGTGAATATAGTCGCGCACACAGGTGCCGTCCGGCGTCGGATAGTCCGTGCCGTAGACTTCCATATGGGGCCGCTTGCCGGTGGCCGTCTCGGAGGCGACCTTGATCAGATGGGTTGCTCCCTTCGTCGATTGGCCGGTCCGCATTTTCGGGTCGGCGCCCGACACGTTGAAATAGCGCAGCGCCGTGAAATGGAAATCATACGCTGCGGCGGTGTCGCGCAGCATCAGTTCGGTCATCAGCTTCGACGTTCCGTATGGCGACTCCGGCAGCAGCGGCGCCGTCTCGGGTACGGGGTTCTGCTCGGCGCTGCCATAGACGGCCGCCGTCGAGGAGAAGATGAAGTTCTTCACGCCGCCTTGCACTGCCGATTCGATCAGGCTGCGCGATTTGACGGTGTTGTTGAGATAATAAGACAGCGGGTCGGCAACGGATTCGGGCACGATGATCGAGCCGGCGAAGTGGACGATCGCATCGACCTTGCGTCGGCGGATGACGTTCTGGATAACGGCTTCGTCGGCAATGTCGGCAACGACCAATTCCACTTCGGCGGGCAAAGCCCAGTCGAACCCCGTGCTGAGCCTGTCGACGACGACGACCTCCTCACCCTCGTCGAGAAGCTTCCAAACCATATGGCTGCCGATATAACCGGCGCCACCCGTCACGAGAACTGCCAATCTCCAACCCTCCGTCGCTGCTCCGAACCGGCGACGTTCCTAGTCCGTCTTCGGCCGAATCTCGCAGTATTTCATTTATGCAAGAAAAACAAATAGCACGGCTGACGGTACATGAAGGAAAAATGGCCTATTCTCAGTCCATCTAAGGCGCTATGCACAGTATCTTGAAAAGCTCCAGAATCAGCCTTGATGACCACTTTCTATCGCACTGCTGCGGTTCAGGCACGAAATGTGACCGGGCCTAGCTTGTTTTTGAGCCCGTCTGGTGAAAACGTGCGTGTGGCCTCGGGTGGATTTGTGCGGATACGCTAGGGATGGTGGGTCATAGGGTACGGGACAGTATGCTGCTGCTGTCCCGCGATGTAAAAAAAGCCATTCTTGTCAGTTTTGACTTTCTGGCTCTGATCGCGATTGCCTGGCTCAGTTTTTCCATCCGCCTGAACACCTTCTTCGTACCCAACACCGAGCAGATCGGGCTCATCATCGCGGCCCCGGTCATTGCCTTTCCTATCTTCATGCGGCTCGGGCTGTATCGGGCCGTCCTGCGGTATTTGCCGGATCGGGCGATCTGGACCATCTGGAAAGCCGTAACGGTCGCGGCACTCGGCTGGGTGACGCTGGCCTTTCTGACCCGCATGACCGGCCTGGAGGGAATGCCGCGCTCCGTCGCGGTCATCTACTGGATGCTGGCCTTCGTGGTCATCGTCGGCAGCCGCTTTGGCCTGAAATGGTATTCTTCCGGGCCCGATCGCCGAAAGCGGATGACCCCGACGCTGATCTATGGCGCAGGCGACGCCGGCACCCAGCTCGCCAGCGCGCTTTTGAGCACCACCGACCATGTGGTGGCCGGCTTCCTGTCGGCCGACCGCAACCTGCACGGCCTCGATATCATGGGCGCGCGCGTCTACCCGCCGGACAATATCGACAAGCTGGTACGCGACTTGGGCATTCGCGAAATCATCATCACCATGCCGGAGCCGAATGAGAACCGGCGCAACGTCATCGAGCAATGCAGCGGCCTGCCGGTCAAGATTCGTGTGCTTCCGCCGATCACCGATCTCGCTTCGGGCAAATATCTGGTCAATATGGTCCGCGATATCCAGATCGAGGATATTCTGGGCCGCTCGACAGTTCCGCCGAATCCCGAACTCCTGCATGCCGCGATCGAAGGCAAGAGCATCTTCATAGCCGGTGCCGCCGGTTCCATCGGCTCGGAAGTGGCGCGGATTGCCGCCGCCTTCAAGCCCAAGCGGCTCGTGCTGTTCGATCTCAACGAGCACGGTATGTACCAGATTTCGCGCGAACTGAGACGCCTGAACCTGTGCGAGGTTGTGCCCGTGCTGGGGTCGGTCTGCGACTTCCGGCTGCTCAAAAGCGTGATGCAGGAGTACGTCATAGACACCGTCTATCACTGCGCAGCCTATAAGCATGTCAACCTGGTCGAAGCGAATGTCGTGGAGGCCGTCCGCAACAACGTTCTGGGCACCCGCACCATCGCTGAGGCCGCGCTGGAGTCCGGTGTGTCCGACGTCGTGCTGATTTCGTCCGACAAGGCGGTGCGCCCCACCAACATCATGGGGGCGACCAAGCGCTGGTCCGAACTCATCGTCCGGCACTACGGCGATATCCACGCGCAGAAGATGGGCGGGACCAACCGCTTCGCTTCCGTCCGCTTCGGCAATGTTCTCGGATCGAGCGGCTCCGTCGTTCCCTTGTTCAAGGAGCAGATCGCCAATGGCGGCCCGGTCACGCTGACCGACGAAAACATGACGCGCTATTTCATGTCGATACGCGAGGCTGCGGAACTGATCATTCAAGGCAGTGCGCTGGCCGAAAGCGGCGATATTCTCGTTCTGGAAATGGGCGAGCCGGTGCGCATTCGCGACCTTGCGGAAAACATGATTCTCCTTGCAGGCCAGTCTGTGCGCTCGGACAAAAATCCCGAGGGGGAGATCGAGATCAAGATCGTCGGCGCCAGCGAGGGCGAAAAGCTGAATGAGGAACTGTTCTACGATCCGTCCGGAGTGACGGTCACCGATCACCCGCGGATCAAAAAGGCACGCCGGCAAAGCCTTGATAATTGGGACATCACCGGCATGCTGTCCGAACTGGACGAAGCTTTGCAAGATGGCAGTCCTGAAAAGATGCGCCAGCTGATTTTTGAGCGGATTCAATAGCATGACCGAAAAGCGCTCGGCGGAGTCCGACGCCTTGGCGGTGGGTGCACGGTCCTATGATCGCTGGAAACGCGTCATCGATGTCGCGGCTTGCCTGGTGGGCGGTCTGGTCGTCTTGCCGATCCTTGGTATAGCCAGCCTTGCCGTAAAGCTCAATTCGCCGGGTCCTGTGGTCTTTGCGCAGGTGCGGGTCGGGCGCGACGGGCGCCTTTTCAAGTGCCGCAAGCTGAGAAGCATGCATGTCGGCACACCGTCTCGCCCCACCCATGAGGTCGGGGTGGCATCGATAACGACGGTCGGTCGCTATCTGCGCGGCAGCAAGATCGATGAGCTTCCCCAATTGTGGAATGTTCTCAAAGGCGAGATGAGCCTCGTCGGCCCCCGCCCTTGCCTGCCCGAACAAGATCTTCTCGTGCATCTGCGTCGCGAACAGGGCGCGTTGTCGGTTCGGCCTGGAATCACAGGCTTGGCGCAGGTACAGAACGTGGATATGTCTGATCCTGAGAGACTCGCGGCCATCGATGCGCAATATGTGCGTGATCGCTCTTTCGGTCTCGATCTTCGCATTTTGTGGAAGACCTTGCCCTTCTGACCTTGCTCGACCCTGCATGATAAGGCCGGTTGAAGCAAACAAAGAGAATCGATGTCGCCTGGTAAGCTGGTTGAACATAAACTGAGCACCAACCGCGCTCTTTGGGCGTGGTTGAGGTCGTTCCTGTTGATTGCAGAGCCGCGTTGGCGGTTCAACGCGGTGTGCGGATATCTCTGCATCCTGTCGTTTGCCGCCGGCGTGATGCTCATGGGCCTGACGAAGGTGTCGGGTGTGCTCTACATGCTGGCAATGGTCCTCGGCATTCCCATCCTGTTGCTCGAAATCGACTGGAGCAGGATGCGGGTCGGCCGCAACGTGCTGATTTTCGCAGCCTGCTTCCTGGGTATGATTGGACTTTATGCCGGCCATCTTTTTTTGGGCGAGGGCAAGCTCAGCAATTTCGACACCATCATCCGGGTGGGCGCGGGTCTGCTCAACGGCTTGTTCTTTTTCGCGGTGTTTCGATACCGGCGCGCACCGCTCTTCGGCTTTATCGTCGTTCTGGCGCTGCTGAACACCACTTTGCTTTCCGTATTTGCGATCGTCGATGGCCTGACGGGGAACGCGCTTGAAAGCATTCGGGGCCGTGTCGGAGGTTCGGGCAACGCAATCGTCTATTCCGAATTGCTTGCGACCTCATTTGGTATTTGCGTCATCTATTTCGCGGGTTGTATTGGCAAGAACCTGAAATGGGGTCGGCTTTTGGCGCTTGCAGCCTTCTTTTTGGTTGGATTGCTCGCGCTGTTGATGACGGGAACGAGGGGGTCGCTGCTTGCCGTGCCGCCGCTTCTTGTCCTTGCCGCCGTGGCCCTGCGCATCAGATATGCAGTGCCTCTCAGCATCGCTGCATTCGTACTGATTGCAGGATTTGCGATGGCCGTGTCGCCGAATATTCAGAAACGCAGTCTGGAAACTGTGAACGACGTCACGGATCTTGTCAGCGATGAAAAGGGCGGCTCCGCGATGTCGCTGTCGTCGCGCATGCGCTTCCGCCTCTGGCTCGCCGCCGTGGAATTATCCGGGGAAGATCTGCTGCTTGGAAAGGGGCAGGGCATGTTTCAGGAATCGCTTCGTGCGATGGACCCGCCGCCCCCTGAAGCGACTAAGCTTTACGTCTTCAATCACGCGCACAACCAGTTCCTGAACTTCCTCGTCGAAACCGGTCTCGTTGGACTGACCCTGTTTCTCGGCATGCTGGTCGTTCCTATCGCCGCCGGCGTGTACACGTTGCGGCGCACGCCGCATCGAGAGCGCGGATTGATTTTGATCTGGGTGCCTGTTTCGTACGGGATGTATGGGTTGACCCAGGCATTCTTCTCCCACGGCGTCACCAGCCTGCAGTTCGGCATTTACGCAGGGATGCTTCTCTGGGCGGCGCCTGACCCGAAGATGTTCGCTGTCTGGCCGCGTCAGGGTTCCCGCACCGCGGTCGCCCTCTAGGACAGGAATGCTATTGCTCAGAAAGCGGCATTGTCAGAAATCCAAACCAACGCTTGCCCCAACTTTGAACCTCCGCTGCTTGAGAATAACCCCAATCCTGAGATGCTTCGCGCCATAAGCCCGGCCCGCGTATTTCGACGCATCCCGGCGGCTTTTGAAGGCGTGTTCGAATGCTTGCAAGACTGTCTCATCTGGATCGCCTCGAGGCCGAGGCGGTCCATATTTTTCGTGAAGTCGCCGCCACCTTCACCAAGCCGGTGATGCTGTATTCCGTCGGCAAGGACTCCGCCGTCCTGCTGCATCTGGCGATGAAGGCGTTTTATCCGGCCAAGCCGCCATTTCCGATCCTGCATGTCGACACCACCTGGAAATTCAGGGAGATGATCGAGTTCCGCGACCTGATGGCGCGCAAGCTGGGCTTCGACCTTCTAGTTCATGTCAACCAGGACGGCGTCCGCGACAACATCAACCCCTTCGACCACGGCTCGAACACCCACACCCATGTCATGAAGACGCTTGGCCTGCGCCAAGCGCTCGACAAATATGGCTTCGACGCGGCCTTTGGCGGCGCACGGCGCGATGAGGAAAAGTCGCGCGCTAAAGAACGCATTTTCTCTTTCCGCAATGCCCAGCATGGCTGGGACCCCAAGAACCAGCGTCCGGAGATGTGGAAAATCTTCAACACCCGCGTCAATCCAGGTGAGTCCATCCGTGTCTTCCCGCTGTCCAACTGGACCGAACTGGACATCTGGCAATACATATTGCGCGAGGACATCCCCATCGTGCCGCTCTATTTCGCCAAGCGCCGCCCCGTTGTGGAACGCGAAGGCATGTTGATCCTGCGCGACGACGACCGCATGAAGCTGCGTCCCGGCGAAGTCGTCGAAAACCGTCTCGTGCGCTTCCGCACGCTTGGCTGCTATCCGCTGACGGGCGCGATCGATTCCGATGCGGACACGCTGGAAAAGATTGTCGGCGAAATGCTCACGGCAAAGACCTCCGAACGCCAGGGCCGCCTCATCGACCGCGACGAAGCCGGCTCCATGGAGAAGAAGAAGCGTGAGGGGTATTTCTGATCATGCGCCTTGCCAGAATTGAAACACCCGTGATCGACCCAATCCAGGAAACTGACACCGTTCAGGATTATCTGGCCCAGCAGGAGCGCAAGTCGTTCCTGCGGTTCCTCACCTGCGGCTCGGTTGACGACGGCAAGTCGACGCTGATCGGCCGGCTGCTGTCGGACACCAGGCAGATTTTCGAGGACCAGATCGCAGCGCTGGAAAGCGATTCCCGCAAACACGGCACCACGGGCGACGACATCGACTACGCGCTGCTGGTCGATGGGCTCGAGGCCGAGCGCGAGCAGGGCATCACCATCGACGTCGCCTACAGGTTCTTCGCCACCGCCAAACGCAAGTTCATCGTCGCCGACACGCCCGGCCATGAGCAGTATACCCGCAACATGGCAACGGGTGCCTCGACCTCCGATCTCGCCATCGTGCTGGTCGATGCGCGCCAGGGCGTGCTGCGCCAGACGCGCCGGCATTCGATCATCGCCTCGTTGCTCGGCATCCGCCACATTGTCGTGGCGATCAACAAGATCGATCTGGTCGGCTTCGACCAGGTCGTGTTCGACCGTATTTCCGCAGAGTACGCAGCCTTTGCCGGCGAACTCGGCTTCCGCAGCACGGCCTTCATCCCGATGTCGGCGCGCTACGGCGACAACGTCACCAAGCGGTCGGAAAACACCACCTGGTATTCCGGCCCGACGCTTCTCGATCACCTCGAGAACGTCGTCGTCGACGATATCGAAACGGACAAGCCCTTTCGCTTCCCGGTGCAGTATGTGAACCGTCCGAATCTCGATTTCCGGGGCTTTGCGGGCACCGTCGCCTCCGGCTCGATCCGTCAGGGCGATGCCGTGGTGGCGGCCAAGTCGGGCAAGCCCTCGCGCATCCGCCGCATCGTGGCGCAAGGCGGCGATCTTGCGGAAGCCGTCGCCGGCCAGGCTGTGACGCTGGTGCTGGAGGACGAGATCGAGGTGTCGCGCGGCAACATTCTGGTCACCCCGGATGCGCGCCCGCATGTCGCCGACCAGTTCGCCGCCAACATCGTCTGGTTCGACGAAAAGGCGCTTCTGCCGGGCCGCACCTACATCCTCCGCACCGAAACCGACCAGGTCAGCGCGACAGTGACGGAGCTGAAGCACAAGATCGACATCAACGATTTCGGCAAGGAGCCGGCGCGTTCGCTCGACATGAACGAGGTTGCCGTCTGCAATCTGTCGACGCAGGCGCCGCTGGCCTTCGACAGCTTTACCGACAACCGCACCACCGGCGCCTTCATCCTGATCGACCGCATCAGCAACAACACGGTCGGCGCCGGCATGATCATCCATCCGCTGCGGCGGGCCGACAACATCCACTGGCAGTCGCTCGATATCGGCAAGAAGGCGCGCGCCGACCTCAAGAACCAGAAACCCGCGGTTCTGTGGTTCACCGGCCTTTCAGGATCGGGCAAGTCGACCATCGCAAATCTGCTGGAACGCAAGCTACATGCGGCGGGTCGGCACACCTATGTGCTCGACGGCGACAACATCCGCCATGCGTTGAACCGGGATCTCGGCTTCACCGATCAGGATCGGGTCGAGAACATCCGTCGCGTCGCCGAAGTCGCCAAGCTGATGGCCGATGCCGGCCTGATCGTCATCGTCTCCTTCATCTCGCCGTTCCGCGCCGAACGGCAGATGGCGCGCGAACTGATGACGAAGGATGAGTTCGTCGAGGTCTTCGTCGATACGCCGCTTGAAGAATGCGTGCGCCGCGACCCCAAGGGTTTGTATGCCCGCGCCCTTGCTGGCCAGATCCAGAACTTTACCGGCCTCGATTCGCCATACGAAGCCCCCGAAAGCGCCGAAATTCACCTCCATACAGTGGGCAAGACCCCCGAGGAGATGGTAGATGCGATTGAGGACTGGCTAACCAATGACGAAATCGCAGAGCGGCAATATGACGATGGCGGAGGTATCTGACGACCGCTCCATCCTGGAGATATTGGAAGCTTTGGCGCTCGAGGCGGGGCGGGAGGTCATGCGGGTCTTCCACTCCGAACACACGGTTGACGCCAAGGCCGACAATTCGCCGGTGACGGAAGCCGACCGCGCCAGCGAAAAGGTCATTCTCGCCGGCCTGCGGACGGAATTTCCGCATATTCCCTGTGTCGCGGAGGAGGAGGCATCGGAAGGGATTTACCCGTCCGAACTGGGCGACGCCTTCTTCCTGATCGATCCGCTCGACGGCACCAAGGAATTCGTCAACAAGCATACCGATTTCACGGTCAACATCGCGCTGGTGCGCAACGGCATACCCGAAATCGGCGTCGTCTATGCGCCGTGCAGCGGGCGGTTCTTCGCCGGTCGACCGGGCTATGCCGAGACGCTGCACCTCACCGAAGACCAGCAGATCGCCTCGCGCAAGCATATTTCGGCACGGCCCAGCTACGAGCCGCTGACGATCGTCGCCAGCCGGTCGCACCGCACCGAGGAAACGGATGCCTTCATCCGTACCGTCCAGGCTGCCGAGATCGTATCGGTCGGCTCGTCGCTGAAATTCTGCCTCGTGGCATCGGGCGAGGCGGACCTCTATCCGCGCTTCGGTCGCACCATGGAATGGGACACGGCAGCCGGCGACGCCGTGTTGCGCGCGGCCGGTGGGTCGACCACCACCATCGACGGTGCGCCGCTGCTCTATGGCAAGCGCAACCAGACAGGGGAGGCTGATTTCGCCAACCCCTCCTTCATCTCCCGCGGCCGAGCGGTCGAAACAGCGGCCTGAGCTTACTCTGCCGCGTCGCGCGCGGAGTTCTTGCCGACGAAGTTGCGGATCGTGCTGATCACATGGTCCTGGTCGGCTTCGCTGAGATAGGGATGCATCGGCAGGCACAGGATGGTCTTGGGCAGCGTTTCCGAAACGGGCAGGCCGCCCGGCGCGCGCGGGAAATTCTTATAGGCCACCTGTTCGTGCAGCGGCTTGACGTAATAGATAACCGAGGGGATCTTTTCTTCCTGCAGCCTGGCTTTCAGCGCATCGCGGTTTTCCGTCTCGATGGCGTATTGAGCCCAGGCCGACCGCTCGCCCGCGGGAGCCTTTGCCGCCTTGATCAGGTCGCCGAGGCCATCGGCATAGCGCTGGGCCACGCGGGCGCGCGCTTCCATCTCGTCTTCCAGAATGGCAAGCTTTTCCAAAAGGATTGCCGCCTGGATCGTGTCGAGGCGCGAGTTCAGGCCGACATAAACGTTGTCGTACTGCGTCTCGCCCTTGCCGTGGAACGCATAGGAGCGGAGCTTTTCGGCGAAGGCGTCGTCATTGGTGAACATCGCGCCGCCATCGCCGTAGCAGCCCAGCGGCTTGGCCGGATAAAAGCTCGTGGAGCCAACGAAGCCGAAAGAGCCCAGCATCTTGCCGCCAGCCGAACCGCCGATGGATTGCGCGGCATCCTCGATGACCATGAGGTTTTCGCGCTTGGCGATGGCCTCGATCCCGGCATAGTCGGCGCCGATGCCGAACAGGTCGACGGGGATGATCGCCTTTGGCTTCAAGCGGCCTTCCGCCTTGATCATGGCAATCGCCGCTTCGAGGCTCTTCACGTCGATATTATAGGTATCGGGCTCGACGTCGACGAAGACGGGCTCGGCCTTGGCCAAGGCAACCACCTCGGCGGTCGCGGCGAAAGTGAAGCTCGGTACGAACACCGCGTCGCCGGGTCCGATGCCAGCGGCCAGAAGCGGCAAAAGCAGCGCGTCGGTGCCGTTGGCGCAGGCGACGACATGCTTGACGCCGACATAGTCGGCCAGCTTTTTCTCGAATTCGGTGATTTGAGGTCCGAGGATGTATCGGCCGTCCTCGACGACGGAGTCGATGGCTGCCTTGAGCTTGTCACGAATGCGTTCGCGTTGTGCGCCGAGATCGATGAATTGCATGCTTGCCTCAAACAATAATCTTCTTCGCCCGCATAGCAGAGTTGCCGGAGGCGAGAAAGGTTGAAGCAGCGACTCTTGCAGGAGGCCACAGGCCGTACACGTTACAATCGAAGCAGGCCGGTTGGTTTCGGTAGTCGGCTGAAAAACCGGAAATTCTCAACCGAGCTCCGGCAGAAAGGGGCCGCGAAGCCATCTGTGAAATAAAAAGTGACCGACCTCGCAGCGCGCCGATGCACGTTTCAGCCGAGCTCGTGCCGCCACGGCGGGTTGGCTCCGGCGCGTGAAACGGTGACTGCCGCGGCTTTCACGCCAAGTTCCAGAGCGCCGCGCAACTCGTCGGCACCAAGTTCCGCCACCTTCGCTTTCGTCAGGGCCGACTTGTCGTGCAGCGCGGCCAGAACGCCGGCGTTGAAGGTGTCACCCGCGCCCACGGTGTCGACAATTTCGACCCTGCGCGGATTGACGGTCACCTTCTCGCTATCCGAATAGGCGATCACGCTCTTGCTGCCTTGCGTGACGATGATCAGCTTCGGGCCGGTCTTCAGCCACTTGGCTGCAATCTCGTCGACGCTGCCGGTCTCACCGAACCAGGCGAGGTCTTCGTCGGACAGCTTGACGATGTCCGACATCGCCATCATCCGCAGGATGCGCTCGGCATGTTTGTCGCGGTCTGGGATGAAGCCGGGTCGGATGTTGGGGTCGAGCATAATGACCCGGTCCTGGTGTTCGCGCCGCATCAGCGCTTCGTAAGTCGATCCGCAGGGTTCGGCGATCAGGCTGATGCCGCCGAACAGCATCGCGGCGACGTCCTCCTCGAAGGACGGCAGGTCGGCCTCGTTGAGCATCCGGCCGGCGGTGTTCTCGTCATAGAAGGTGTAGGTCGCGTGGCCGTCCTGCAGCCGCACGAAGGCAAGCGTGGTGGGACGCGCGGAAACGTCGGCGAAGCGCGAACCGACCTTGCTCTCGGCAAGCACGTCGCGAATCTGCTGGCCGAATAGGTCGGACGACAGGCCGGAGAAGAATTCGACGGGCGCGCCGAGTCGGCCCAGCGCAATCGCCGAGTTGAAGATCGCGCCGCCGGCATAGGGCGCGAAGGCGGGTTCGCCGGCGCTGCTTTCGCGCGGCAGCATGTCGATGAGGGCCTCTCCGCAGCAGACGATCATGATCTTTCCTGTTCTTTGGAGCGAACGACACCCTTGCGGATGACGATGTTGGCGTAAAGTCGCGGCTCGCTGGTGGCAACAACGGTGTGAGCGTTGCGAACGCGGGTGTAGAAGGCTGTTGTGTCAAGCGCTGCGATGGCGAAGCCCGGCACCCGGCGTGCGCAGACCTCGGTCATCTCCTGGTGAACCGGTTCCAGATGGTCCGGATCGCCCTTCACCACGTAGCGAAACAGGGCTTGCTGAACGAAATCGTCCACCGGCATGACCTGCAGGATCGCGTCCAGCATTTCGATGAGTTCAATGCCGTCGGCCCGGATCAGCCGCCGCCCGTGTTCCTGTGCGGGATAATTACCGTCCACGAGGGCAATCTCGTCGCCATGGCCCATCGAGCGCAGCGTGAAAAGAAGCTCCGGACCGAGGACCGCGGGGATGCCGATCAACATGGGGCAGATCCTTCAGCCATGGGCGGGTCCGATCAGGAAACGCTCGGAAAGTGGCAGGCTGGCAGCACCCAGCGCCCGCGCATGGATGCCGACGGTGCCTTCGCGAATGGTGGGCAGAACCAGGCCTTCGGCGTCGATGCCCGACAGCGCGCGGTCGATTGCCACGACCAGCCTTGCGCGTATCGAATAGGGCATCCAGCCGTCGAGGATGACAGCTTCGAAATCGATCACCGACGACGCCGAGGCAATGGCGTAGGCCAGTGCATTCGCGGCGTTTTCGATCCATATGTCCAACTCGGCGCCGAGATGGCCCCAATCCTCCGGCGCGGTCCACAGATGCGAGGCTTCTATGCCCTTGGCGTTGAGCGCTTTTTCGAGAATGGCGATGGAAGCGATGTCGATGAGCTGGCGGGGCATACCGTCTGGGCCGGGGACCGGCATCGACCCGAGCGCGCCCGCATTTCCGCCGGGGCCGGTATAGACGCTGCCGTTGAGCACAATGCCTCCACCGGCGAAGGCACCGATGTAAAAATACAGGAAGTCGCTGATGCCGCCGACCTTGCCGAACACCAGTTCCGCCCCGCAGGCGGCGGTGGCATCGTTCTGCAGGTAGACGGGGAAGGTGAACTCTGCCTGAATCTCGGCACGCAGGTCGCGTTGCCGCCATCCGTCCATCACGTCGTGCGGCGCACCCACCGTATCGGCCCAGTTCCACAGCTCGAAGGGCATCGCGACGCCCAGTCCAGCGATCCGCTTCGCCTCGGCCGGCTTCAGATGATTGCGGATTGTCCTGATGCCTTCGGTAACGAACTTGATCGTCTCGTTTGGCGCGGGGTAGCCATAGGAATCCTGCAGGCTTAAGCGAAGATTGCCGAGGAAGTCGATCAGCACCAGTTCGGCGCTGCGGCGTCCGATCTTGAGGCCGATGAAGTAGGCGCCGTCGGGGTTGAGCGCCATGGGAATGAGCGGTTGGCCGACTTTTCCGCGAACCTTTTCGCGGCGCAGCAACAGGCCTTCGCTTTCGAGTTCGCGCATGATGACGGACACCGTCTGGGCGGACAGACCGGTCATGCGGGCGATATCGGATTTCGCCAAGCTGCCGTGCTGGCGCACCAGCGACAACACCAGGCGCTCGTTGCGATCGCGCATGCCGCTCTGGTTCGTGCCACGACGCACGATCGCCTCCGACACATCGACCGCGCCCGATCTTGGAGTGCTTGCCTCCACAATTTCCTCCCCACCACTCACCGCAGTGTTTCTGGCAACAATGCTGCCGCCATGCAATGCTGTCAATAATAAATAAGAGTGATTTAATTATTGACAGCGAACGAGGGTTCGTGTTTCTTCATGCCCATGGATGTCGTCGCTGAGGAGCGCCGACGCATCCGTTTCGGCGGCCTTGGATCATCCAGGCTGTCTGCTCAGGGAGGGAAAATTTGATGAATTCCAAGTTTCTGAAGTCGGCCGTCTATGCCGGCGCCGCGGTTTCGCTTTGCTTGTTCGCCGCGCCGTCCATGGCGGCGGACGTGGGCGCCTGCCTGATCACCAAGACCGACACCAATCCTTTCTTCGTCAAGATGAAAGAGGGCGCCACGGCCAAGGCGAAAGAGATCGGCGTCAACCTGAAGAGCTATGCCGGCAAGGTCGATGGCGACAGCGAAAGCCAGGTCGCAGCCATCGAAAGCTGCATCGCCGACGGCGCCAAGGGCATCATGATCACGGCCTCGGACACCAAGGGCATCGTGCCCGCGATCAAGAAGGCGCGCGATGCGGGCATTCTGGTGATTGCGCTCGACACACCGCTCGAGCCTGCCGATGCGGCCGACGCAACCTTTGCCACCGACAATCTCCTGGCCGGCAAGCTGATCGGCCAATGGGCCGCCGCCACGCTGGGCGACGAAGCCAAGAATGCCAAGATTGCCTTCCTTGACCTGACGCCGTCGCAGCCCACCGTCGACGTCTTGCGCGACCAGGGTTTCATGATGGGCTTCGGCATCGACGTTAAGGACCCTAACCGTATCGGCGACGAAGACGATGCGCGCATCGTCGGCCATGACGTGACCAACGGCAATGAAGAGGGAGGCCGCACGGCCATGGAAAACCTCCTCCAGAAGGATCCCGGCATCAACGTCGTCCACACCATCAACGAGCCGGCCGCGGCCGGCGCCTATGAGGCGCTCAAGGCGGTAGGCATGGAAAAGAACGTGCTGATCGTCTCGGTCGACGGCGGCTGCCCCGGCGTCAAGAACGTCGAAGAAGGCGTGATCGGCGCGACCTCCCAGCAATATCCGCTGATGATGGCCGCACTCGGCGTCGAGGCGATCAAGAAGTTCGGCGAGACCGGTGAAAAGCCGAAGCCGACCGAAGGCAAGGATTTCTTCGACACCGGCGTTTCGCTGGTCACCGACAAGCCTGCCAAGGGCGTCGAGTCCATCGATGTGAAGACCGGTCTGGAAAAGT
The DNA here is from genome assembly GCF_030010215.1 of Tianweitania sp. UT-5YL-CI-8. Lineage (GTDB taxonomy): Bacteria > Pseudomonadota > Alphaproteobacteria > Rhizobiales > Rhizobiaceae > Oryzicola. Next base: position 247,768 of record NZ_JASCRR010000004.1, on the reverse strand, counting down.
GCTGGGGCTGACGCTTCGGCGCAGCTGACCAAACTTTTGGGAGACGAGAAGGCGGCTTGAGCCGCCTTCTCCAAAGCAGCAACCAGGAGGAAATCGCGATGACCGACGCATCGGCAAATGCCGCGCGGCCGCAGGAGTTCGAGACGGTTCTCTCGGGCAGCGACAAGACGGTAGCCAATTTCGACACGCAGACGCGAACGCCGGTCGAAAAAGTTCAGCATTTCCTGCATTCCAATCCGGCTGCCGTGCCGCTGATCGTTCTGATCGCCTCGCTCGTCGTGTTCGCGGTGCTGGTCGGCGGCAAGTTCTTCTCCGCCTTCTCTTTGACGCTGATCCTGCAGCAGGTCGCGATCGTCGGCGTGATCGGGGCCGCCCAGACACTGGTGGTGCTGACCGCCGGCATCGACCTGTCGGTCGGCGCCATCATGGTGCTGTCATCGGTGGTGATGGGACAATTCACCTTCCGCTACGGACTGCCGCCAGTCCTCTCGATCCTGTGCGGCTTCGGTGTCGGTGCTCTCTGCGGATGGATCAACGGCACGCTGGTTGCACGGGTCAAGCTGCCGCCCTTCATCGTGACGCTTGGCATGTGGCAGATCATCCTTGCCACCAACTTCCTCTATTCCGCCAATGAAACCATCCGCTCGCAGGATATCGAGGCGCAGGCGCCGATCCTGCAACTGTTCGGCGATACGTTCAAAGTGGGCAATGCCGTCTTCACCTACGGCGTCATCGCCATGGTTCTGCTTGTGCTGCTGCTCTGGTACGTGCTCAACCACACTGCATGGGGCCGCCATGTCTATGCCATCGGCGACGATCCCGCCGCAGCCGAACTCGCCGGTGTCCGGGTCAAGCACACACTGGTTTCGGTCTATGTCATCGCCGGCCTGATCTGCTCGCTCGGCGGCTGGCTGCTGATCGGCCGCATCGGCTCCGTTTCCCCCACCGCGGGCCAATTCGCCAACATCGAATCCATCACCGCGGTGGTGATCGGCGGCATCTCGCTCTTCGGCGGGCGCGGATCGATCCTCGGAATGCTGTTCGGCGCCCTTATCGTCGGTGTCTTTTCGCTCGGCCTGCGCCTGATCGGCACAGACCCGCAGTGGACCTATCTCTTGATCGGCACGCTCATCATCGTCGCGGTCGCCGTCGACCAATGGATCAGAAAGGTTGCAGGCTGATGTCTATCGAACCGCTGCTCACCGCTCGCGGACTGGTCAAGCGCTACGGTCGCGTGACCGCTCTCAACCAGGCCGACTTCGACCTCTATCCCGGCGAAATCCTCGCAGTCATCGGCGACAACGGCGCCGGCAAATCCTCGCTCATCAAGGCGATTTCGGGGGCCGTCACGCCCGACGAAGGCGAGATCAGGCTCGATGGCAAGCTTATCCAGTTCCGCTCGCCCATCGAGGCGCGCGCTGCCGGCATCGAGACCGTCTACCAGAACCTGGCGCTTTCGCCGGCGCTCTCCATCGCCGACAATATGTTTCTGGGTCGGGAAATCCGCAAACCCGGATTCATGGGACAATGGCTGCGCATGCTCGACCGCGCCGCCATGGAAAAGCGCGCTCGCGACAAGCTGAGCGAACTCGGCCTGATGACCATCCAGAATATCGGCCAGGCGGTGGAAACGCTGTCCGGCGGCCAGCGCCAGGGTGTCGCGGTGGCGCGCGCTGCGGCCTTCGGCTCCAAGATGATCATTCTCGACGAGCCGACAGCCGCGCTCGGCGTCAAGGAATCGCGCCGTGTGCTCGAACTCATCCTAGACGTGAAGCGGCGCGGGCTGCCGATCGTGCTGATCTCGCACAACATGCCGCATGTGTTCGAGGTGGCCGACCGCATCCATATTCATCGGCTTGGCCGTCGCTTGTGCGTCATCGACCCGAAGCAGTACACTATGTCGGATGCTGTAGCCTTCATGACCGGCGCGAAGGCGCCGCCGGAAGAGCTGGTGGCCGCTTGAAGTCCTGCTGCGGGACGCCTGAAGAAAAAAGCGTCCCCAGGCTTTCGGGCGATTGTGAATATTTGCGGATCGTCTAGCATGACTCTCGGGAGGAGTAGTGCAAGTTGCGCCGGTGGTCCAAGGACATGCGCCGGAGCCCAATGAGAGGCAATATGACGAGCGCTGTGATTTCCGAGACCTCCTTTCTTCCCTCAGAGACTATCGACCCCAAGGAATTGGCGGACGAGATTCTGCGCGTGCTCAAATATCGGGGCGGCAAGGACGCAACCGTTGCAACGCCGCATGACTGGCTGACCGCGTCCATCAAGGTGGTGCGGGACCGCATCATCGACCGGTGGGTGTGGTCGACCAAGGAATCCTACGACCAGAGCGCCAAGCGCGTTTACTACTTGTCGCTCGAGTTCCTCATCGGCAGGCTGATGCGGGACGCCTTCTCCAATCTCGGCATGATGGATGCGATGCGCGAGGCTTTGTCTTCGCTCGGCGTCGATTTCGACGTGATCGCGGCCCTCGAGCCTGACGCTGCGCTCGGCAATGGCGGTCTCGGCCGTCTCGCGGCCTGCTTCATGGAGAGCATGGCGACCGTCGACGTGCCGGTCCATGGCTACGGCATTCGCTATGTGAACGGCATGTTCCGGCAGGAAATCCGCGACGGATGGCAGGTCGAACTGCCGGAGAACTGGCTCGACCATGGCAATCCGTGGGAGTTCGAGCGCCGCGAACGCGCCTTCGAAGTCGGCTTCGGCGGTTCGGTGGAATCGGTCACCGATGCGCAGGGCAGGCTGGAGCGGCACATCTGGAAGCCGACCGAGCGCGTGCTGGCCGTCGCCTACGATACGCCCGTGGTCGGCTGGCGCGGCAAGCGCGTCAACACGCTTCGGCTTTGGGCGGGCATGTCGCTCGATCCCATTCTGCTCGCCGCCTTCAACGCCGGCGACCATATCGGGGCGCTGCGCGAGAGCAACAAGGCCGACGCCCTGTCGCGCGTGCTATATCCCGCCGATGCGACCCCGGCCGGCCAGGAACTGCGCCTGCGGCAGGAATATTTCTTCTCCACCGCCTCGCTGCAGGACATTCTGCAGCGCCATCTCAGCCAGTATGGCGACCTGCATTCGCTTCCCGACAAGGCGGCGATCCATCTCAACGACACCCATCCTTCTGTGGCCGTCGTCGAACTCATGCGGCTTTTGCTCGACGTCCATGGCATCGATTTCGACAACGCCTGGGACATCACCAAGCGCACCTTCGCCTACACCAACCACACGCTGCTTCCCGAAGCGCTGGAAAGCTGGCCGGTGCCGCTGTTCGAGCGGCTTTTGCCGCGCCACATGCAGATCGTCTACGCCATCAACGCGCAGATCCTGATCGAGGCGCGCACCAAGGAGGATTTCTCGGGCGAGCAGATTTCCAACATCTCGCTGATCAACGAAGGCGGCGAGCGGCGCGTGCGCATGGGCAATCTCGCCTTCGCCGGTTCGCACAGCATAAACGGCGTTTCGGCCCTGCATACCGAGCTGATGAAGGAGACGGTGTTTGCCGACCTGCATAAGCTCTACCCTACGCGCATCAACAACAAGACCAATGGCATCACACCGCGCCGCTGGCTGATCCAGTGCAATCCCGGCCTGACCAATCTGGCCCGCGAAGCCATAGGCGACCGCTTCCTCGACGATATCGACGCGATCAGCGACCTGGACGGGCTGGCCTCGGATTCGGCTTTCCGCGAGAAGTTCGCAGCCGTCAAGCGCGCCAACAAGGAACGGCTAACCGCGCTCGTCTCGGAACGGCTTGGCATCCGCGTCGACCCGTCGGCGATGTTCGATATCCAGATCAAGCGCATCCACGAATACAAGCGGCAACTGCTCAACATCATCGAGGCCGTCGCGCTTTACGACCAGATACGGTCGCATCCCGAACGGGACTGGATGCCGCGCGTGAAGTTCTTCGGCGGCAAGGCTGCGCCCAGCTATCACAACGCCAAGCTGATCATCAAACTCGCCAACGATGTGGCGCGGGTCGTCAACAGCGACCCGTCCGTGCGCGGCCTTCTGAAGGTCGTCTTCGTGCCGAACTACAATGTCAGCGTCGCCGAGATCATGATGCCGGCAGCGGACCTTTCGGAACAGATTTCGACGGCCGGCATGGAAGCGTCGGGCACCGGCAACATGAAGTTCGCGCTCAACGGCGCGCTGACCATCGGCACGCTCGATGGCGCCAATGTCGAGATGAAGGAGCATGTCGGCGACGACAACATCTTCATTTTCGGCCTGACCACGGAGGAGGTGGCCCAGCGTCGCGCCGAAGGCTACAATCCGCGCGATGTCATCGCCGGATCGCCCGAGCTGTCGCAGGCGCTTTCGGCGATCTCATCGGGCGTGTTCTCGCCGGACGATCCCGACCGCTATCGCGAACTCACAGACGGGCTCTACCAGCACGACTGGTTCATGGTCGCCGCCGATTTCGACTCCTATGCCGATACGCAGAGGAGGATCGACGAGGTCTGGCGCGACAGCCCGCTCTGGTACGCCAAGGCGATCCATAACGTCGCCCGGATGAGCTGGTTCTCGTCCGACCGCACCATCCGTCAGTATGCCGAGGAGATCTGGAACGTTCCTGTGTGAGGAACCGCCGATCCGACATCTATCTATAAAAGCATATAAGGGGAGGAAGTCCTGACGGAAGAAACGCGGCGCGTCACCGCCCAATTGGGCGAAACTGAACGAGCGGCAGAGGGAGATGTCCGCGCTATCGTGGCCGGACGCCACGGCAATCCCTTTGCCGTCCTGGGAGTACAGAAGATCGGCACGATCTTCGTCGCCCGCTGCTTCGTGCCTCACGCCGAATCCGTCACCGCCTACACCCTTCAGGGCAAGGCCTGCGGAGACCTCGGCCGCCGCGACGATGCCGGCTTCTTCGAAGGCCGGCTTTCCATCCGCAAGCGCCAGCCGATCCGCCTGAAGGCGAGCAACGCCGCCGGTGAGTGGTGGCTGACCGACCCGTATTCCTTCGGTCCGGTCCTCGGCCCGATGGACGACTACTACATTGCCGAAGGCTCGCATCTCCGCCTGTTCGACAAGCTGGGCGCGCATGTCTTGTCGCATGAGGGTGCCGATGGCGTGCATTTCGCCGTCTGGGCTCCCAATGCGGAGCGCGTTTCGGTCGTCGGCTCCTTCAACGATTGGGACGGCCGGCGCCACCCCATGCGCAGCCGCCACGACACCGGCATCTGGGAAATATTCCTGCCCGATGTCGGTGAGGGCCAGCCCTACAAATACGAACTGATCGGACCGGACGGGGTGAAGCTGCCGCTCAAGGCCGATCCCTTCGCCTTCCGTTCGGAACTGCGCCCCGCCACCGCCTCCATCGTCGCGGGTCCGCTGGCGCATGAATGGGGCGACGACGCCCACCGCAGCTATTGGCGCAAGGCCGACCAACGGCGCGAGGCGATCAGCATCTATGAGGTTCACCCCGGCTCATGGCAGCGCCGTGACGACGGCACCTTCCTGAGCTGGGACGAACTTGCCGCCAGGCTGATCCCCTACACGGTCGACACCGGCTTTACCCATATCGAGTTCCTGCCGATCTCCGAGCATCCCTACGATCCGTCCTGGGGCTACCAGACCACAGGGCTCTATGCGCCGACAGCCCGGTTCGGCGATCCGGAAGGCTTCGCGCGCTTCGTCGAAGGCGCGCATCGCGCCGGTCTCGGCGTGATCCTCGATTGGGTGCCGGCGCATTTTCCGGTCGACGAACATGGGCTAGCGAAATTCGACGGCACCGCACTTTACGAGCATGCCGACCCGCGCAAGGGTTTTCACCCCGACTGGAACACCGCGATCTACAATTTCGGCCGGCGCGAGGTGGTGTCGTTCCTGGTCAACAATGCACTCTACTGGGCTGAGAAATTCCATGTCGACGGCCTGCGTGTCGATGCGGTCGCCTCGATGCTCTATCTCGACTACTCGCGCAAGGAAGGCGAGTGGATACCCAATGAACTTGGCGGCCGCGAAAACCTCGAGGCGGTCAGCTTCCTGCAGCAGATGAACATCGCCGTCTATGGCACCCATCCCGGCGTCATCACCATCGCCGAGGAATCGACCTCCTGGCCGAAAGTATCCCAGCCGGTGCATGAGGGCGGCCTGGGGTTCGGTTTCAAGTGGAACATGGGCTTCATGCACGACACGCTTGCCTATCTGGCGCGCGAGCCGATCTACCGCAAGCACCACCACAACGAGATCACCTTCGGTCTCGTCTACGCCTTCAGCGAGAACTTCGTGCTGCCGCTGTCGCATGATGAGGTCGTGCACGGCAAAGGCACGCTGCTGACCAAGATGGCCGGCGACGATTGGCAGAAATTCGCGACGCTGCGCGCCTATTACGGTTTCATGTGGGGCTATCCCGGCAAGAAGCTCTTATTCATGGGTCAGGAATTCGCCCAGCGGGCGGAATGGAGCGAGGAACGCTCGCTCGACTGGCACCTGCTCGACTCCGCTCCGCACAGCGGCGTCAGGCAGGTGGTGCGCGATCTCAACTATCTCTACCGGTCGCGGCCGGCGCTGCATGCGCGCGATTGCGAACCGGAAGGCTTTGACTGGCTGATCGCCGACGACAGCGAAAACTCCGTCTTCGCCTGGCTGCGCAGCGCGCCGGGCGAAAATCCTGTTGCGGTCATTGTGAATTTCACGCCGGTGCCGCGCTACGACTACAAAGTGCCATTGCCTCGGCAGGGAAAATGGCGCGAAATAATAAACACGGATGCGCACGTCTATGGCGGGTCCGGAATGGGGAACGGCGGCATGGTGGTTGCGGATTTTGCGGATGGCGCGGGGGCGGTTGCGGGCCTTACCTTGCCGCCGCTGGCGACGATCATGCTGGAATTCATCGGGTAATGGGTTCGGGAGGAAACGTTGGAGATCAATAAGAGAAGTCAACCTCTGGCCCGCGATGCGATGGCCTATGTGCTTGCAGGCGGTCGGGGCAGCAGGCTCAAGGAACTGACGGACTTTCGCGCCAAGCCGGCGGTCTATTTCGGCGGCAAGGTGCGCATCATCGATTTCGCGCTGTCCAACGCGCTGAACTCCGGCATCCGCCGCATCGGCGTGGCGACGCAATACAAGGCGCATTCGCTGATCCGGCATCTCACCAAAGGCTGGAACTTCTTCCGCCAGGAGCGCAACGAAAGCTTCGACATTCTGCCCGCCAGCCAGCGCGTTTCCGAAACGCAATGGTATGAAGGCACCGCCGATGCGGTGTTCCAGAACATCGATATCATCGAATCCTATGGCCCGGAGTTCATGGTCATCCTTGCGGGCGACCACATCTACAAGATGGACTACGAACTCATGCTTCGGGAGCATGTCGACACCAATGCCGACGTGACCGTGGGCTGCCTCGAAGTGCCGCGCATGGAGGCCACCGGTTTCGGCGTCATGCATGTCGACGAGAAGGACAATATCAGCTCCTTCATAGAGAAGCCGGCCGATCCTCCAGGCATCCCGGGCAATCCGGAATTTGCTTTGGCGTCTATGGGGATCTACGTCTTCCGCACCGCGTTCCTGATGGAACAGTTGCGAAGAGATGCGGCCGACCCGTCTTCCAGCCGCGATTTCGGCAAGGACATAATCCCCTACATCGTCGAGCACGGTAAGGCGGTGGCGCATCGCTTCGCCAAGTCCTGCGTACGCTCGTCTTTCGAGCGCGAAGCCTATTGGCGCGACGTGGGCACCATCGACGCCTATTGGGAAGCCAATATCGACCTGACCGACATCACGCCGCAACTCGACATCTACGACCGCGAATGGCCGATCTGGACCTATGCCGAGATCAAGCCGCCGGCGAAGTTCGTGCATGACGAGGAAGGCCGCCGTGGCTCCGCGGTCTCGTCGCTGGTCGCGGGCGACTGCATCATCTCGGGTGCGGCGCTCAAGCGCAGCCTCATCTTCACCGGCGCGCGCGTCAACTCGTTCTCCTCGCTGGACGAGGCGGTGGTGCTGCCCGATTGCTGGGTGGGCCGCAATGCACGGCTGAGCAAAGTGGTGATCGACCGTGGCGTCAAGATCCCCGAAGGACTGGTGGTCGGCGAGGATCCGATTTTGGACGCCAAGCGCTTCCGCATTTCAGAAGGCGGCATCCGCCTGATTACTCAGCCGATGATCGACCGGCTGGAGCTCTGATGCAGGTCCTGGCGGTCGCTTCGGAAATCTATCCGCTGGTCAAGACTGGCGGACTGGCCGATGTGGTGGGGGCGCTGCCGCCCGCGCTCAAGTCGCACGGCATCACGGTCAGAACGCTCATCCCCGGCTATCCCGTGATCATGAAGGCGTTCCGCAAGCGAAAGCCGGTCCATGCCTATGCCGACCTGCAGGGCGGCAAGGCAGCGGTTCACGCCGCCAAGATCGGCGGCCTCGACCTGCTTGTGCTGGAGGCGCCGCATCTGTTCGACCGCGTCGGCGGGCCCTATGGCGATAGCGGCGGCGTTGACTGGGCCGACAACTGGCGACGCTTCGCGGCGCTCGGAAAGGTTGGCGCCGATATCGCCGCCGGTGCGGTCGTGGGCTACCAGCCCGAAATCGTGCATGCGCATGACTGGCAGGCGGCGCTGACGCTCGCCTATATGCGCTTCGGCGAGGCGGTCGGCGTGCCTTCGGTGCTGACGGTCCACAACCTCGCCTTCCAGGGGCAGTTCGGCGCCTCCGTTTTCGCCGGCCTCGGCCTGCCGCCACGCGCCATGGCGCTGGACGGCGTTGAATATTATGGCGGCGTCGGCTTCCTCAAGGCAGGCGTCCAGGCCGCCTGGGCGCTGACCACGGTCAGCCCGACCTATGCGCAGGAAATTCGCACGCCACTGTTCGGCATGGGGTTGGATGGGCTGATCAACATGCGGGCGACCGACCTGCACGGCATCGTCAACGGCATCGATACGGATGTTTGGAATCCCGAGACCGACGACCGTCTCGCCGCCCGGTACTCGGCGAAATCGCTCAAGGGGCGGCTGGTCAACAAGCGCGCCGTCGAGGACCGTTTCGGGCTCGATAAGGACGACGGTCCGATCTATTGCGTCATCAGCCGGCTGACCTGGCAGAAAGGCATGGACCTGTTGTCGTCCATCGTCGACCGCATCGTGGCGACAGGCGCGCGGCTTGCCGTGCTCGGCTCCGGCGATGCCGGCCTCGAAGGCGCGCTGCTGGCCGCCGCCGCGCGGCATCGCGGCAGGATAGGCGTGGTCATCGGCTATGACGAGGGGCTGTCGCATCTCATGCAGGGCGGCTGCGACGCCATCGTCATTCCCTCGCGGTTCGAACCGTGCGGCCTGACCCAGCTTTACGGCCTGCGCTACGGTTGCGTGCCTGTGGTCGCGCGCACCGGCGGGCTTGCCGACACCGTCATCGACGCCAACGAGGCGGCAGTCACGGCCGGCGTCGCCACCGGTTTCCATTTCCCCCCTGAAAACGCCGATGCTTTCATGTATGCGATACACCGCGCCAACGCTCTGCATGCCGATTCCCTCAGATGGGCATCGCTGCAACGCCAGGGCATGAAGGCGGATGTGTCCTGGAACAACAGCGCCGCCAGATATGCCGCGCTTTATCGCTCGCTTGCTTCGAGGAAGGTTGCCTGAGGAAATGACGACAAGAACAGTCCAAACGAAACCCTATGGCGACCAGAAGCCGGGAACCTCCGGCCTGCGCAAGAAGGTGCCGGTTTTCCAGCAGGAGAACTATGCCGAAAACTTCATCCAGTCGGTCTTCGACAGCCTTGAAGGCTTCGAGGGCAAGACGCTGGTGATCGGCGGCGACGGCCGATACTACAACCGCGAGGTGATCCAGAAGGCGATTGCGATTGCGGCCGGCAACGGCTTTGGCGGCGTCATCGTCGGCCAGGGCGGTATCCTGTCGACGCCGGCGGCGTCCCACCTGATCCGCAAGCGCCAGGCCTTCGGCGGCCTGATCCTGTCCGCAAGCCACAATGCCGGCGGACCCAAGGAAGATTTCGGCATCAAGTACAACGCTTCGAATGGCGGCCCTGCGCCTGAGAAGATGACAGATGCCATCTATGCGCGCAGCAAGGTGATCGACCGCTATCTGGTTGCCGATGTCGGCGACATCGACATCGACACGATAGGCATCGTCGAAAGGGGCGGCATGACCATCGAGATCGTCGATCCCGTTGCCGACTATGCCGAACTGATGGAAAGCCTGTTCGACTTCCCGGCAATCCGCAAGCTGTTTGCGAGCGGCTTCCGCATGTCGTTCGATGCCATGCATGCCGTCACCGGTCCCTATGGTAAGGACATCCTGGAGAAGCGGCTGGGTGCGCCGGACGGCACCGCCAGGAACTTCGTGCCGCTGGAGGATTTCGGCGGGCATCATCCCGACCCGAACCTCGTTCACGCCCACCAGCTCTATGAAGACGTCATGGCCGAAGGCGGGCCGGACTTCGGCGCGGCTTCCGATGGCGATGGCGACCGCAACATGATCGTCGGCCATGGCCTGTTCGTCACCCCCTCCGACAGCCTCGCCGTTCTGGCCGCCAACGCCACGCTGGCGCCGGGTTATGCCGGGGGTCTTGCTGGGATCGCGCGTTCCATGCCGACGAGCGGTGCTGCCGACCGCGTGGCGGAAAAACTCGGCATCGGCATGTATGAGACGCCGACCGGCTGGAAGTTCTTCGGCAATTTGCTCGACGCCGGCATGGCCACTTTGTGCGGCGAGGAAAGCTTCGGCACCGGCTCGAACCATGTGCGCGAGAAGGACGGGTTGTGGGCAGTCCTGTTCTGGCTCAACGTGATCGCGGCGCGCGGACAGTCGGTCAAGCAGATCGTCACCGACCATTGGGCGACCTATGGCCGGAACTACTATTCGCGCCACGACTATGAGGAGGTCGAGAGCGAACGCGCCAACGCGCTGATGTCGGAACTGCGCGGCAAGCTGGCCTCGCTGCCGGGCACCAGCGTGAACGGCATGACAGTGGTGAGCGCCGACGACTTTGCCTATCACGATCCGGTCGACGGATCGGTGAGCGAGCAGCAGGGCGTGCGCGTCCTGTTCGAAGGCGGCTCGCGCGTCGTCTTCCGCCTGTCGGGCACCGGCACGTCGGGAGCGACCCTGCGCGTCTATATCGAGCGCTACGAGCCCGATACGTCCAAGCATGACATTCCCACTCAGACGGCGCTGGCCGATCTGATTGCCGCGGCGGAGGAGGTTGCCGGCATTCGCGTCCACACAGGACGCGAAAAGCCCACTGTGATCACCTGACGGGGGCGCGGATGCGGCTTGGCGCGGTTGCCCTTGAAAAAGGGGTCTTCTTTTCGGTGCGGTCGGCGCATGCCGAGCGTATCTGGGTTTCGGTTTTCGACAGGGACGGTGAGACCGAGATCGGCACCTACGAACTGGCGACGGACGGCAAGGGGCTCTTCTCGACGGAGGTTCCGGGTCTGCGGCCCGGCACCCGCTACGGGTTACGCGCCGACGGGCCTTACCGGCCCGAGCAGGGATTGTGGTTCGACCCCGACAAACTCCTGATCGATCCCTATGCGCTGGAGATCGACCGGCCTTACGCATACGACGCTCGGCTCGGTGGACGGCGCGGCGAAGGGCAGGACACGGCCGGGCTGATACCGAAAGCGGTCGTGGTCGCGGGCGAGCCGGCTGAAATCGTACCGCCGCTGCTGCGGCCTGGCGGCCTCGTCTACGAAGTGCCGGTGCGCGGCTTCACCATGCGCCATCCCGACGTGCCGGAGGTGCAGCGCGGAACGATTGCAGCGCTGGCGCACCCTTCCGTCATCGCGCATCTCGTCAAAATCGGGGTCTCGGCGGTCGAGCTTATGCCGATCACGGCGACGATGGACGAGCGCCATCTGCCGGCCTTGGGACTGCGCAACGCCTGGGGTTACAATCCAGTCTCGTTCATGGCGCTCGATCCGCGCCTTGCACCGGGCGGCGTAGCAGAACTGCGCGAAACGGTGGCAGCGCTGCACAAGGCCGGCATCGCCGTCATCCTCGATCTCGTCTTCAACCACACCGCCGAAAGCGACGAGTTCGGGCCGACCGTTTCGCTGCGCGGCCTCGACAACCCGACCTGTTATCGCCATGTCGACGGCGAGCCTGGCAGGCTGGTCAACGACACCGGCTGCGGCAATACGGTCGACTGCAACCATCCATGGGTACGCAGCCTCATTCTCGAAAGCCTTCGCCATTTCGTGACGGCCGCCGGCGTCGATGGCTTCCGCTTCGACCTCGCACCGATCCTCGGCCGGGTGAACGGCGTCTTCGATGCCGAAGCGCCGCTTCTGAAGGAAATCGCCGCCGATCCGATCCTCAGGGATCGCGTATTGATCGCCGAGCCATGGGATATTGGTCCGGGCGGCTATCGTTTGGGTGGGTTTCCGCCGGATTTTCTGGAATGGAACGACCGCTACCGCGACGATGTCCGCCGCTTCTGGCGCGGCGATTCCGGCACGCTCGGTGCGCTCGCCACAAGGCTGTCCGGCTCGTCCGACATTTTCCAGCACGGAGCCTCCGCATCGACCCGGACGGTGAATTTCATCGCCGCGCATGACGGCATGGCGCTGGCCGATATCGCTGCCTATGAGCGCAAGCACAACGAGGCGAATGGCGAGCAGAACCGCGACGGCCACAACGAGAATCTTTCGTGGAACAACGGCGTCGAGGGACCTTCGGGCAATGGGCGCCTCAAAGAACAGCGCCGCCGCGATGCGCGCGCCATGCTGGCGACCCTGTTTGCCTCGCGCGGCACCATCATGATGACGGCGGGCGACGAGTTCGGGCGCAGCCAGTCCGGCAACAACAATGCCTATGCCCAGGACAACGACATCACCTGGCTGGACTGGACGGGCAGGGACCGCGACCTCGAGGACTATGTCGCGGGTCTTGCGGCAGCCAGGAAGCAGGGCACTGCGCTGGAAGACACAGCCTTCCTGACCGGAACTGCTTCTGCCGAAGGCGCTATTCCTGATGTCGAATGGCTGGCGGAGACCGGCAAACCCTTGTCGGAAGGCGATTGGAACGACCCGCAACGCCGCCGCCTGATGATGGTGCTGGGTGGCGAAGCAGGGCAGGGACGCTTCGCTGTCCTGGTCAATGGCGACCGCAGGGCAACGCAGTTCGTGCTGCCAAAACGCGACGGCTTCCTTTGGAAGGAAGCGTTGGAGCCGGCAACGGTTCGCAACACCGGTCTGTCTTTTTCGCTTCCGGGCCGGACGGTGGTGTTCGCGGTTGAGGTGGAACAAGCGAACGGCGGAGAATGAAGAAAGACCGGCCAATCCCCCCTCATCCGGCCCTTCGGGGCACCACCCGGGGACGAGCCACTGGTCTCGACCCCGGTCGGTCGCCGAGCGAATTGGGTGCGTCAGCACGGTGAGGGGGTTCTTCGCCTGTCTATGGTGTTAACCCGGTGAACTTGGAGGTGTGCTATGGGCAACTTAGGTGACTGGTGGCGGGGCTGCGTCATCTACCAGGTCTATCCGCGCTCGTTCCAGGATACGACCGGCGACGGCAGCGGAGATTTGGTGGGCATTACGGCGCGGCTGCCTTACATCGCCTCGCTCGGCGTCGATGCCGTCTGGCTGTCGCCCTTCTTCAAGTCGCCCATGGCGGATATGGGTTACGACGTGTCGGACTACTGCGATGTCGATCCGATGTTCGGCACGCTCGCTGATTTCGACCGGCTGATCGCAGAAGCCCATCGCCTGGGGCTGAAGATCATCATCGACCAGGTTCTGTCGCACACATCGGACCAGCATCCGTGGTTCATCGAAAGCCGCGCCGACCGCGACAATCCCAAGGCCGATTGGTATGTCTGGGCCGCGCCCAAGCCCGATGGCGGGCCGCCCAACAACTGGCTGTCCAATTTCGGCGGCTCTGCCTGGGAGTGGGATTCGGTCCGCAAGCAATATTACCTGCACAACTTCCTGATCTCCCAGCCCGACCTGAATTTCCACAATCCTCAGGTGCAGGCAGCACTTCTCGAGACGGTGCGGTTCTGGCTGGAACGGGGCGTCGACGGCTTCCGCCTCGATACCGTCAACCACTACATCCACGACCGCTGGCTGCGCGACAACCCGCCATCTGCGGAAGCGCTCGCAGGCACCATCGACACCACCAACCCTTACGGCTACCAGCTTCATCTGTTCAACAAGACGCAGCCCGAGAACCTGGTTTTTCTCCAGCGCTTCCGGCGCTTGCTCAACGAATATGACGGTCGCGCCGCGGTCGGCGAGGTCGGCGACGAGTGGCGGTCGCTGCAGACCGTCGCGGCCTACACGTCAGGCGGCGACAAGCTGCAGATGTGCTACACATTCGACATGCTGGGTCCGGATTTTTCCGCCGGCTACGTCCACAAATGCGTGTCCGCCTTCGAGGCGATGGTGATCGACGGCTGGTATTGCTGGGCGTTCTCCAACCACGACGTCATGCGCCATGTGACCCGCTGGACGAGGCCGGGGGAGGACCCGGAAGCGGTCGCGCGTTTCGCCATCGGGCTGATGGCCTGCCTGCGCGGTTCGGTCTGTCTGTACCAGGGCGAGGAGTTGGGGCTGCAGGAGGCGGAGCTTGCCTTCGAGGACCTGCGCGACCCTTATGGCATCCGCTTCTGGCCAGGCTTCAAGGGACGCGACGGGTGCCGTACCCCCATGGTCTGGGAAGCGAATGCGCCCAATGCCGGTTTTTCAACCGGCAAGCCGTGGCTCCCTGTGTTGCCGGCGCAGAGCCGGCAATCGGTCAATGTGCAGCAGACCGATCCTTCTTCGGTGCTGAACCATTATCGGGCGGTACTTGCCGCCCGGAAACAGCATCCGGCGCTGGTCACCGGCTCCATCGACCTGTTCGAGGTTCAGGACGATATCCTCGCCTTCGTCCGCCAGACGGGCGACGAAAAGCTCCTTTGCCTGTTCAATTTCTCCGACCGACCTGCCGACTGGATCGTCCCGTCCGGCGTTTCCACAGGAGAGCCGATTGCGTTTCCCGGCGCCGCAGGCAGCGCGGAACTCGGGAAAGTCGCCCTTCCGCCGCTCGGAATCTTCCTTTCCAGGCTCGGCTGAGCTGGAAGGTTCCTCAACGTCATCAAAAGGCGTGTTGTGTTCGGAAATTTCCCTGACTAGTGTCAGCTATCGGCAGGAGGAAAGGAACCCCCTGCATATGCCCGGTCAAGCCGGAATATCGGCGCCGGGCCCCTCAGCTAGGAGAGGCGGCGTCGGCGACGGCGCGCCCAAGATCGGGAGTGTGAAACCATGCTAAAGAACATGCTGAAGGCGACCGTGTTCGCCACCACCTTCGCCCTTGGCGGCGGCTACATGGCAAGCGCGGCATTGGCCGAAGTGGTCTACAATCGCGGCAACGACACAGACCCCACGACGCTCGACCATCACAAGACCTCGACGGTTGCCGAGGGCCACATCATGCGCGACCTCTATGAGGGTCTGGTGGTGCAGGACAACAAGGCGAACGTCGTGCCGGGCGTGGCCGAGAAGTGGGAGATTTCCGACGACGGCCTAAAATACACCTTCCATCTGCGGGCCGATGCGAAATGGTCGAATGGCGATCCGGTCACAGCGCAGGACTTCGTCTTCGCCTATCAGCGCGTGCAGGACCCGAAGGTCGCTGCCCCTTACGCCAACATGCTGTACCCGATGGTCAATGCCGAGGCGATCAACAAGGGCGAGAAGAAGCCCGAGGAACTCGGTGTCAAGGCGGTCGATGACAAGACCCTGGAAATCAGCCTCAGCTCGCCCACGCCCTATCTGCTCGAACTGCTGACGCATCAAATTTCTTATCCGCTGCACAAAGCCTCGGTGGAGAAGCTCGGCGAGGAATACACCAAGCCGGGCAACATGGTGACCAACGGCGCCTTCATGCTCGAAGCGTTCACGCCGAACGACAAGATCGTCATGAAGAAGAACCCGCATTTCCATGACGCCGCCAACGTCAAGATCGATACCGTCAACTTCATCCCCTTCGAAGACCGCGCCAACTGCCTGCGACGCTTCGAAGCCGGCGAAGTGCAGTCCTGCTCCGACCTTGCCTATGAGCAGCTGTCCTATATGAAGGAAAAGATGGCCGATCAGGTCCATATCGTCCCCAAGCTCGGCACCTATTATCTGCCGGTGAAGGTCAAGAAGGAAAAGCTCGCCGATCCGCGTGTGCGCCAGGCAATTTCCATGGTCATAGACCGCGATTTCCTGGCCAACGAAATCTGGAAGGGCGCCATGCAGCCCGCCTACTCGATCGTGCCGCCCGGCATCTCCAACTACGACAATCCCATTTTCCTGGACTATAAGGACAAGGACATTCTCGACCGCGAGGACGCTGCCAAGAAGCTTCTGGAAGAAGCGGGCGTCAAGGAAGGGCAACTGTCCATCGAACTGCGCTACAACACCAGCGTCAACCACAAGAACACCATGACGGCCGTCGCCGACATGCTCAAGAGCGTCGGCATCAACTCCACGCTCGTGGAAATGGAAGGCACCGGCTACTTCGACTATATGAAGCAGGATGGCGATTTCGACATGACCCGCGCCGGCTGGATCGGCGATTACTCCGACCCGCAGAACTTCCTCTTCCTGTTTGAAAGCCAGAATCTCGGCTTCAACTATCCGCGCTGGTCGAATGCCGACTACGACGCGGCGATGAAGAAGGCCGGCGAGACCGTCGACCTGAAGGAGCGCGCAGCCATTCTGCGCCAGGCTGAGGAAATCTTCCTTAAGGAAATGCCCGCCATCCCGGTGATGTACTACGCCTCGGGCAATCTGGTATCGGCCAAGCTCAAGGGCTGGGAAGACAACATCATGGACGTCCACGGGTCGCGCTACCTGTCCATCGAAAACTGATCTCCAGATGGAGGTCGCCCGGAACGCCTCGCGCGCTCCGGGCGCAGCTTTTCAATGGGCCAAAACCGCTCTTCCCGTTCGAGACCGGGGCTGCGCACCGCGCCCCGATCGTTTGCTCGCGCCTGTCTCATGACGGATCGCCAGGCTGATGTTTCGTGCCGTCGCGCCTTGGAGCGCCGTGCGTCCATTCGGATGCACAAAACACGCTCTAAGTTGTTGAATCTGCGCATCGTGCTTTCCGAAAACCGATTTCGATTTTCGGGCCGATGCTGTGCGCATCGAGGTAGCTGATGTTACTCTACGTCCTCAGACGCTTTGCCAGCGCCGTCCCGACGCTCTTCGTCATCGTCACGATTGCGTTCTTCATGCTGCGGCTCGCGCCGGGCGGTCCGTTCGATCTTGAGCGGCCGATCGACCCGCTGATCATCGAGAACCTGAAGCGCGCCTTCAACATGGATAAGCCGCTGCCGCAGCAGTATATGCTCTATCTGTGGAACCTGCTTCACGGCGACCTCGGCCCAAGCTTCACGCGGCGCGATTTCACCGTCAACGACCTGTTCCGCTTCGGCCTGCCCGTCTCGATCCAGATCGGCGGTACGGCCATCGCGCTCGCGCTGGTGTTCGGCACCTTCCTCGGATCGCTGGCCGCCTTGCGCCAGAACAGCTGGGTCGATTACAGCGTCGTCGGCGTCGCCACCTTCGGCATTACCATTCCGCCCTTTGTCGTCGCGCCGATCCTCAGCCTGATCTTCGGCGTCTATCTGGGCTGGCTGCCCGCCGGCGGCTGGGGTGCGCCGGGAAGCATGGTGCTGCCGGTGGCGACCTTGGCCCTGCCGCAAATGGCCATCGTCGCGCGCCTGACGCGCGGCGCCACCATCGAGGTGCTGCGCTCCAACCACATCCGCACCGCGCGCGCCTACGGCCTGCCGTCCTGGGTGGTGCTCTATGTGCACACCCTGCGGGCGAGCATTTTGCCTGTCGTATCCTATCTCGGACCGACGGCGGCAGCGCTGATGACCGGTTCGGTGGTGGTGGAAACCATCTTCGGCATCCCGGGCATCGGCCGCTACTTCGTGCAAGGGGCATTGGGCCGCGATTATACGCTGGTGATGGGCACGGTGGTCGTCATCGCCGTCTTCGTCGTGGTGTTCAACCTGATCGTCGACATCCTCTATGCCTATCTCGATCCGAGGGTTCGCTATGACTGAGGCCCCCACCGTTCTACCGGCCGCGGCCGGTATCGCACCTGTAGACGGCGAAATGGCGTTGGGGCGTTCGCTGTTCCAGGACGCGTGGCGCCGCCTGCGCCGTAACAAAGCGGCCGTGGCCAGCGCGGTTGTGCTGGTCGTGCTCGCTTTGGCAGGCTTGATCGGCCCGATGGTCGCGCCGCATTCCTATGACCGGATCTACCCGCAATATGTGCGGGTGCCGGCAAGCTTCGAAGCCTATCCGAAGGAAGACGCCATCGTGCCCGCGTTCGAGAGCGCGCTGGCGCGGGCCCGCATCACCATCGGCGCCACCGAAGTGAACGGCAACACTGTCTCGGCGCCGATTTCCGACGACGAGCCGCTCGATCCGCGCATCACGCGCTATCTCGACCGCAGCGACCTGTTCAGCAATGTCCGCATCGACCAGCTCAGCGCCGATGGCCGTTCCGGCGTCATGCTGGCCGATGTCAGTCGCCTGCAGTTCATTTTCGGCACCGACAACAACGGCCGCGACCTGCTCGCGCGCATCCTGATCGGCATCCGCATCTCGCTCGCCATCGGCGTGCTGGCCTCCGCCATGGCGCTGGTGCTGGGTGTCACCTATGGCGCCATCGCCGGCTATTATGGCGGCAAGATCGACAGCGTGATGATGCGTATCGTTGATATCTTCTACTCGCTGCCGTTCATCTTCTTCGTCATCCTCTTGGTCGTGTTCTTCGGGCGAAGTTTCATCCTCATCTTCATCGCCATCGGCGCGACCGAGTGGCTCGACATGTCGCGTATCGTGCGCGGCCAGACGCTGACGCTGAAACGGCAGGAGTTCGTCCAGGCCGCCGAAGCCATGGGGGCGACCACGAGCGGCATCCTCAAGCGCCACATCATCCCCAACACGCTGGGTCCGGTGGTGGTGTACGCGACGCTTCTGATACCCAAGGCGATCCTGCTGGAGAGCCTGCTGTCCTTCCTCGGCCTCGGCGTGCAGGAACCGCTGACCAGCCTTGGGCTGCTGATTTCCGAAGGGGCCGAAAACATTCGCGGCGCCACGTGGCTGCTGATCTTCCCCGCCGTGACGCTGACCATGATCCTGTTCGCCCTCAACTTCCTGGGCGACGGATTGCGCGATGCCCTCGATCCGAAGGACCGCTGACATGGCCGATATCGACAACTCCATCCTCTCCGTCCGCAAGCTCGACGTGAAGTTCCACACCGATGACGGACAGGTGCATGCGGTGAAGGGCATCGACCTCGATGTCCGCGCCGGCGAGACGGTCGCCATCGTCGGCGAATCCGGATCGGGAAAGAGCCAGACCATGATGGCGATCATGGGCCTGCTCGCCTCTAACGGACGCGTGTCCGGTACGGCGCGCTACCGAGACACCGAACTGATCGGCCTGCCGGAACGGCGGCTCAACACCATTCGCGGCGCCAAGATCACCATGATCTTCCAGGAGCCGATGACATCGCTCGACCCGCTCTACAAGATCGGCCGTCAGATGGCCGAGCCGCTGATGTACCACAAGGGCATGAGCGCAAGGGCAGCGCGCCCGCGCGTGATGGAACTGCTGAAACTGGTCGGCATTCCCGACCCGGAACGACGCATAAACTCTTATCCGCACGAGCTTTCGGGTGGCCAACGGCAGCGAGTCATGATTGCCATGGCCCTCGCCAACGATCCCGATATCCTCATCGCCGACGAACCGACAACGGCGCTCGACGTCACCATCCAGGCGCAAATCCTGGCGCTGCTGGCCGAACTGCAGCAGAAGCTCGGCATGGCGATTGTCTTTATCACCCATGACCTGACGATCGTCCGCCGCTTCGCCGACCGCATCTATGTCATGCGGCGGGGCGAGGTTGTGGAAGACGGCGTAACCGAAGAGCTCTTCGTCGATCCGCAGCACGACTATACCAAGATGCTGCTGGCGGCCGAGCCGACCGGCACCAAGGCGCCGCCGCCTCCATCGGCACCAGTTCTGCTGCAAGGCACCGACGTGCGGGTGTCATTCAAGATCGGCGGCGGCTTCCTGTCCGGCCCGCCCATGTTGCTGCAGGCGGTCGACAGGATTTCGGTGGCGCTGAAGAAGGGCCAGACCATCGGCATCGTCGGCGAATCGGGCTCGGGAAAATCGACCCTGGGCCGCGCGCTGCTGCGCCTGTTGCCGAGCGAGGGGCGCATCCGTTTTGAGAATCTCGACCTCTCCAAGGCCGACAGGGAAGAGATGCGGCCCCTGCGCAAGGAGTTGCAGCTCGTCTTCCAAGATCCGTTCGGCTCGCTATCGCCGCGCATGACAGTGGGGCAGGTGATCACCGAGGGGCTTTTGGTCCACGAGCCCTCTTTGTCGACCAAGGAGCGCGACCGCCGCGCCATCGAGGCGCTGAAGGAAGTCGGCCTGGATGCCGCCAGCCGCAACCGCTATCCGCACGAGTTTTCCGGCGGGCAGCGGCAGCGTGTCGCCATTGCGCGCGCTATGATCCTCAAGCCGAAAGTCGTGGTGCTGGACGAGCCGACGTCGGCGCTCGACCGCTCCGTGCAGAAGCAGATCGTGGAACTGCTGCGCAAGCTGCAGGCCGACCACGACCTGTCCTATCTGTTCATCAGCCACGATCTGACCGTGGTGCGCGCCATGGCCGACTACATCATCGTCATGAAGCAGGGCAAGATCGTTGAGGAAGGGCAGACCGCGGATATCTTCGACAATCCGCGTCACTCCTACACTCAGACGCTGATGGCAGCTGCCGTCGATACGACCAAGTTCCGGCTGGCAGGATAGGCGGTCAGCCGACGCCTATGACCTTTTCCGGATACTCGACGGCCGGAAGATTGGTGTCGGCGTGATCCGCGAAGGTTTTCATGATCTCAGGCAGCCGCCGGTCGAGCCGGGATTTCCGCAGGCTGCGCGGATTGCCTGTCAACTCAGCCAAGACCCCGTTCAGCCGGCGCTCCAGCGCCTTGAGGAAAAGACTGACGCTACGCGGATTGTAGCGGCGGTCGAACCGGTCGCGCCACGGCGTCGGTTCCGAAAGCGCCCGATAGATTTCGAACGCCTGCTTTTCCACGCCGGTGGGCCTTGAGCGCCACGGTTTCTGCCCGCTGAAATGCCGGGCGTCGGCGGTGGCGAAAGGCGGCATCCAGTGCAGGTTCGTCATCACGTTCCACAGCGGGTGCAGCGTCTGCCATTTGCCTTCGAAGGCGACATTCAGCGCGTCCTGATCGTGCTGGACGCAGCGCTCGGGGTATTGTTCGACGAAGCTGCGGGCCTTTTCCAGAAGACCCATCTCGCGCACGGCGGGAAGGTCCATCACCAGCACGCCGGCGTTGAAATAAGGCGCGCCATCGCCCAGCGAAAGCCGGCTGCGATAGCCCAGGTCGTAATATGACGGCATGTCGTGCGCCGCCAGCAAAGGCAGCTTCATTTCGGCGGCGGCGAGCGCCGCTGGGTCGCGATTGAACAGGACATCGCAGTCGAGATAGACGATCCGCTCATAGGGATTGAATTCCGGCAGTAGATCGGCAAACAGCCGGATGTAGGTCGCTTTGGTGATGCGCTCGTCATAACGGGCCGAAAGCCCATCGAGGAAGTGCGAAACGTCCAGAAGCGTCACGCGGTCGCCGAGAAGCGAGACGGCCGCAGACCTGTCGGTATCGGAAATCGCGGTGTGCAGTATATAGCCGGGAAGAGGATCGCGCGAGATGTCGAGAATTCGGCGTGCAGCCAGGCAGGCAAAGGGAAAGTAGTTCTTGTCCGCCGCCAGATAGAAACAGGTCTTGGCTGGCACGCCTGTCGACACTTCCCAGCTTTCCAGAACAGTCGGCCTCGCTCGATGCTAGGCGCAATATCCTTTTAACTGGTCGGAGTGGCAGGATTTGAACCTGCGACCCCCTCGTCCCGAACGAGGTGCGCTACCAGGCTGCGCTACACTCCGTGACCAGTGGCGGGCTTATACCCGGCAGGGTCGTTTCCCGCAAGCGGCAACTGCTGAAGTTCGAGCGTAAATTTCCGCGCAGCCTCGCGCAGGCTGGACCCGCATTTTTGCGTTCCAAGATCGGCCTCGACTGCCTATAAGCTATTGATCTCCGTGCATCGCGCGGACGCCTGTTTTGCGGAGCCTGCCTGCCTTGAGCCTAAAACCCCTGCACGAAGCCAAGCCGAACAGTTTCGAGTTCGAAACCCGCGCGCTGGTCAAGCCGACCGGCTTCCGCGAATACGATGCGCGCTGGTGGTTCGGCTATCCCGGCTCCAACAAGACGCCGGAACTTAACCTGCTGGGGGTGCAGGCGCTGGGCATGGGCATCGGCACGCTGATCCAAAGGCTGGGCGCTGGCCCCGAGATCGTCACGGGGCACGATTTCCGCGCCTACTCGCTGTCGATCAAGCTCGCGCTGGTCTCCGGCATGCTGGCCGCGGGCGCCAGGGTCAAGGATATCGGCCTCGCGCTCTCGCCCATGGCCTATTTCGCGCAGTTCGCGCTCGATACGCAGTCGGTGGCGATGGTCACCGCCTCGCACAACGAAAACGGCTGGACCGGCGTCAAGATGGGCGCGGCGCGGCCGCTGACCTTTGGGCCGGACGAGATGTCGGCCTTGAAAAAGATCGTGCTCGACGGCGACTTCGATCTCATCGGCGGCGGCACCTATACGTCGGTCGAAGGCTTCCGCGAGACCTATCTCACCGATGTGACGGCGGGCATCTCCATCGGTCGCAGGCTCAAGGTGGTAGCAGCTTGCGGCAACGGCACCGCTGGCGCCTTCGCACCCGAAGCCTTGCGGCGTATCGGCTGCGAGGTCATTCCGCTCGACGCCGAGCTCGACCACAGTTTCCCGCGCTACAATCCGAACCCCGAGGACATGGCGATGCTTCATGCCATCCGCGACAAGGTTCTGGAAACAGGAGCGGATGTCGGTCTCGGTTTCGACGGCGACGGCGACCGCTGCGGCGTGGTCGATAATGAGGGCAACGAGATCTTCGCCGACAAGGTCGGTGTGATGCTCGCCCGCGACATCGGCAAGGTGCACCCCAACTCGACCTTCGTGGTCGATGTGAAGTCGACCGGCCTGTACGACACCGATTCCGAGCTTCTGGCGACCGGTGCGCGCACCGACTACTGGAAGACTGGCCATTCCTACATGAAACGCCGGGTGCATGAGCTCGGCGCCATCGCCGGGTTCGAGAAGTCCGGCCATTATTTCTTCAATCCGCCCATCGGGCGCGGCTATGACGACGGTCTGGTCACGGCGGTCGCCATTTGCCGCATGCTCGACCGCAGCCCCGGCAAATCCATGGCCGATCTCTATCGCGCCCTGCCGCTGACTTATGGCACGCCGACCATGTCGCCGCATTGCGCCGACGAGACCAAATATGGCGTGGTCGAGAAGATCATAGCCGAGTTCCAGGCGATGAAGGCGGCAGGCGAACACTTCGCGGGGCAGGGCATCGTCAAGCTGGTCACCGTCAATGGCGTGCGCGTGGTGGCCGAGGACGGAACCTGGGGACTGGTGCGCGCATCGTCCAACAAGCCGGAACTGGTCGTGGTGGTGGAAAGCCCTGTCTCGTCCGAACGCCGGCGCGAGATGTTCGAAGCGGTCGACACGGTGATCCGGCGCCATCCGGGCATCGGCCCTTACAACCAGACCTTCTGAAGGCATCGGGCATGGCTGCGCGCATCGTCAGTTTCGTCATGAGCGGCGGGGTCGGCTCCCGCCTCTGGCCGCTGTCGCGCGAGGACAATCCCAAGCAGTTCCACGATCTCGCCGGCGACGGTTCGATGCTGACCAAGACGCTGCGGCGTCTGGTGGCGCGCACACAAGGCGAGACGCCGGTCTATCTCATAGCCTCGGAGCGGCACGCGCTGCGCGTCAGCGCCGATCTCGCCGTCTTCAACCTGTCGGGCGGCGGCGCGCTGTTCGAGCCGTCGGGCCGCAACACGGCGGCAGCGGTTGCGCTCGCCACGTTGCAGACTTTGGAAAAATTCGGCGACGAGGTGGTGCTGGTCGTGCCTTCCGACCATGAGATTTCCACCGACCGGCAGTTCTGGGACACTATCGAACGCGGCGTTCCGGCCGCGGTCGACGGGCGGCTCGTCGTCTTCGGCATAAGGCCCACCGCGCCGGAAACCGGCTATGGCTATATCGAGGTCGGCAGCACCGATCCCAATGGGGTGGCTGAGGTCTCGCGTTTCGTGGAAAAGCCCGATCTGCAGACCGCGGAGGCTTATCTTAAGGCCGGCACATTCTTCTGGAACACCGGCATCTTCCTGTTCCGCGCAGGCGCCATGCGCGACGCCTTCCTGAAATTCCAGCCGGAAATCTGGTCGGCCACAGAAGCGGCGTTCAGGGCTTCCACCAACGATCTGTCCGGCCTCTATATGCCGGCGGAACTTTACGCGGCCATCCCGTCGATCTCGATCGACTATGCCATCATGGAAAGGGCGAGCGGTATCGCCATGGTGCCGGCGAGCTTCCGCTGGAACGATCTCGGCTCCTGGCAGTCGCTGCTGTCGGTCAGCCGCTCCGATGGTGCGGGAAACGTCATCCTCGGCGATGTTGTCGCCATTGATTGCGAGAATTCCTACCTGCGCAGCGACGGCCGGTTGCTTTCGGCGGTCGGGCTTAAGGACATGGCCGTGGTGGCCACGGCGGATGCGACCTTCGTTGCCCCCGTCAGCCACAGCCAGAACGTCAAGAAGGTGGTCGAGCAGCTCGAGCGCAGCGGCCGCATCGAGACCAAATACACGCCTGCGCATGACCGCGTGCTGGTCAGCGGTGCGTGGCGCAGCCGCGTCCAGCACTGGCTGATCAACGAAACGCTGCCGCTGTGGTCAACCGTCGGCGTCGACCGTGTTTATGGCGGCTTCCACGAGGCGCTGGCCTTCGATGCCACGCCGATCGTGCGGCAGAAGCGCATGCGGACCATGGCGCGCCAGGTCTACGCTTTCGCGGTTGCCAAGGTGCGCGGCTGGGACGGTCCCGCCGATGCGCTGATTGCCCACGGTCTCGATTTCATGAAGGGTGGGCGCACGCCCGACGGCGGCTGGGCGAGAACCTTCAATGTCGACGGCAGCGTGGCCGACGCCACAGAAGACGCCTATGACCATTCCTGTGTGCTGCTGGCGCTGGCGCATGCGCATCTCTGCGGCAATCCCGACGCGCTGGGCCTGGCCGAAGAAACCTTCGCCTTCCTCGACAGCCACCTCGAAGACCAGCGGATGACCGGATTTCTGGAAACCTCCGAAGGGGAGGGCGAACGCCGCTCGAACCCGCATATGCATCTTCTCGAAGCTTTCCTGGCCTGGAACGCCGCGACCGGCGACCGCTCGCATCTGCGCCGCGCGGCACGGATCATCGACCTGTTCCGCACCCATTTCTTCGATACCGACAGCTGGACCTTGGGCGAGTTCTTCGATGCTGACTGGAAGCCGGCCGCCGGCGAAAAGGGCGGCTGGACCGAACCCGGCCATCATTTCGAATGGGCTTCGCTGCTGGTCGATTTCGCGGGCAAGAGCGGGCAGCAGGAACTCGTTCCCTTCGCGCGAAAGCTCTACGCCTCCGCCATCGCCAACGGCCTCAACCGCGCGACCGGTTTGGCCTATGGTGCCGTTTCGCGCCAGGGACTGCCCTTGGATCGTGTCTCGCGCAGCTGGCCGCAGGCCGAAGCGGTGAAAGCAGCGATTGCGCTCGACGGCTCGGGCGGGCCGGACCTCAAGCCGGAGGTCGAGGAGCGCGTCGGCCGGCTGTTCCGCTGGCATATCGACCCCGCGCCGACCGGCCTGTGGATCGACCGCATCGACGAGCGCGGCCGCTCGCTGGCAACCGACGTGCCCGCCAGCATTCTCTACCATCTCGTCTATGCTCTGACCCAGTATCTGGACCGGACGGAGCCCACCTAGTAAGGGCTTTCGACGTTGCCGGTCTCGACATAGACGGTCTTGACCTGGGAGTAGTGGCCAAGGGCGGCCAGCGCGTTTTCGCGGCCGATGCCGGACTGCTTCATGCCGCCAAATGGGATTTCCACCGGCGTCAGATTGTAGGCGTTGATCCAGCAGGTGCCGGCCTTGATCTGCCCGATCACGCGATGGGCGCGCGGCAGGTCTTTCGTGAAGACGCCCGCCGCCAGGCCGAACGGCGTATCGTTGGCGCGCTCGATCACCTCATCCTCGCTCTCGAAAGACAGGATGCTCATCACCGGACCGAAGATTTCCTCGCGCGCGATGCGCATGGTGTCGGTGACGCCGGTAAAGATCGTCGGTTCGACGAACAGCCCGCCATCGAACCCCTGCATCGACGGCACGCTGCCGCCCAGGGCCAGCGTTGCACCCTCCGCCTTGCCGATGTCGATATAGCCCAGCACCTTCTCATGCTGTGCCTTGTTGACCAGCGGCCCCATCTGGGTTTCCGGGTCGAGCGGGTCGCCCAGCCTGATCGTCTTGGCGCGCTCGACGAGCCGTTCGACGAAGCGGTCGTGCAGGCCCTTCTGGACAAAGACGCGCGTGCCGTTCGAGCAGATCTGACCGCTCGAATAGAAATTGCCGAGCATCGCGCCGCCAATGGCGTTTTCCAGATCGGCATCGTCGAAGACGACGATGGGCGACTTGCCGCCGAGCTCCATGGTCGCATGCTTCATATGCCCGCCGGCGAGCGCCAGAACCTTCTTGCCGGTGGCGACGGAACCGGTCACTGAAACCTTGTCGACGGCCTCGTGGCTGGCGAGTGCCGCTCCGACATCGCCAAAGCCCTGCACGACATTGAACAGACCGTCCGGCAATCCGGCCTCGGTGTAGATTTCGGCGAGCGCCAGGGCCGAAAGCGGCGTGTTTTCCGAAGGCTTGAAGATCATCGCATTGCCCATGGCAAGCGCAGGCGCGGACTTCCAGCCGGCGATCTGGATCGGATAGTTCCAGGCACCGATGCCGACGCAGATGCCGAGCGGTTCGCGACGGGTGTAGGCGAACGGCCCGCCGAGATCGATATACTCGCCATTGTAAGCGCCGATGGCGCCGGCGAAAAACTCCAGTGCATCGGCGGCGGAGGCGGCGTCTGCGACCAGCGTTTCCTGGATCGGCTTGCCGGTGTCGAGCGTTTCCAGCCGGGAAAGCTCCTCGTTGCGCGCGCGCAAGATGTCGGACGCCCGGCGCAGGATGCGCCCGCGCTCGACGGGCTTGAGCCGCGCCCAGGCGGGCTGTGCTTCGCGCGCGGCTGCCACCGCCAGTTCGAGGACGTTCGACGTAGCGCCATGCAGCGCGGCGATCTCCTCGCCAGTCGCGGGGTAGGTGACGGACAGCGTGGGGCCGCCCTGGTCTTCGACATAGCGGCCGTTGATGTAGTGGGATGCCTTGGGTTGGGCACGCATGGCGGCGCTCCGTCTTTGAAATGCTGTTGGGCGATGATGCTCTATCGATCGGACAGGCGCCAGCGCGGATTGATCCACGGTTCCTGATTGGACGGCGCAAGCGGCGTCCGACCGAGAATATGGTCTGCTGCCTTCTCCCCGGTCATGATCGAGGGACCGTTGAGATTGCCGTTGGTGACGCGCGGAAAGATCGAGGAATCCGCCACACGCAGTCCGTCGACGCCGATCACCCGCAATTCGGGATCGACCACGGCGTTGGGGTCGTCGGCACGGCCCATGCGACAGGTCCCGCAGGGGTGGTAGGCGCTCTCGGCATGCTCGCGGATGAAGGCGTCGAGTTCGGCGTCGGATTGCACATTTGAGCCGGGCGAGATTTCCTTGCCGCGATAGGCATCGAATGCCGCCTGGCCGAAGATGTCGCGCGTCAGCCGGATGCAGTGGCGGAAGTCGCGCCAGTCGTCCTCATGCGCCATATAGTTGAAACGGATCACCGGTCTGTCGCGCGGGCTCGACGAGCGCAGCGTGACCGAGCCGCGCGACTTCGACCGCATCGGTCCGACATGGGCCTGGAAGCCATGCGTCTTGGCCGCTGCCTTGCCGTCATAGCGGATCGCCGCCGGCAGGAAATGATACTGGATGTCGGGATATTCGACGCCGGCCGCGGAGCGCAGGAAGGCGGCTGCCTCGAAATGGTTGGTGGCGCCCAGTCCGCTCTTGAACAGCAGCCAGCGCAGGCCGATCAGGGCCTTGGAAAACGGGTTAAGCACCGAATGCAGCGTGATCGGCTGCAGCGATTCCTGCTGGATGTAGAGTTCGAGATGATCCTGCAGATTGGCGCCGACGCCCGGACGATTCGCCACCACATCGATGCCGTGCTCGCGCAGATGAGCGGCGGGGCCGATGCCCGACAGCATCAGGATTTTCGGCGAGTTGATCGAGGATGCGGCAAGCACGACCTCACGTCTTGCCTTAACCACTTGAATCGATCCGTTAACGTCGATCTCGACGCTGGTGGCGCGTTGATTCTCGATGATCACCCGTCGCGCGAAGCCTTTGACGAGACTCATGTTCTGGCGCTTGAGGGCAGGGCGCAGATAGGCATTGGCCACCGACCACCGGCGGCCGCGATGGATGGTCTGCTCCATCGGCCCAAAACCTTCCTGCTTGGAGCCGTTATAATCGTCGGTCAGTTCGAAACCGGCTTGCCGGCCGGCTTCACGGAAGGCCGCGTAAAGCGGATTGACCTGCGGTCCGCGCTGGACATGCAGCGGCCCGTCCGTTCCCCGCCAGCCGGGCTCGCCACCCGAAGAATTCTCCATGCGCTTGAAGTAGGGCAGCACGTCGGCATAGCTCCAGCCGGCAGCACCCTGTTCGGCCCAATGGTCAAAATCGTGGGCGTGGCCGCGCACATAGACCATGCCATTGATGGACGACGAGCCGCCCAGCACCTTGCCGCGCGGGGTGGCGAGCACGCGGCCGCCGAGATGCGGTTCGGGCTCGCTGGAAAAGCCCCAGTCGTAGCGTCGCATGTTGAGCGGGATCGACAGCGCCGACGGCATCTGGATCAAGGGCCCGAAATCCGTGCCGCCATATTCGATCACGACGACGGAGTGCTTGCCGTCTTCGGAAAGGCGATAGGCCATGGCCGAGCCGGCCGAACCCGAGCCGATGATGACGAAATCTGCTTCGATCATGCGCGTCCTTTCGTGCCGAGCGGCAGGTTTGCCAGATAGGCCTCCACGAGGGCCACGGCGGTCGCTGCATCGGGCAGCCCGTCGCGCAGGGCGCGACGGATGTAGAGCCCGTCGATGAGGGCTGCGATGGTCTCGGCGGCTCGCTCGGCCTGGGCCGGCGGCAAGAGGGGCGCCAGGCCGCTCATGAGGTTTGAATGCAGCCGCCGCGCATAGACGCGGAGCAGGCGACGCAGGGCCTGCGATTTCTGGGCTTCGACATAGAAGGCCAGCCAGGCGGCGATGGTCTCGGAGCGGAACTGCTTTTCCGAAAAATTCACGGCCACAACCGCGCTGACGCGTTGCAGCGGTGTCTGCGCCGCGCGCAACGCCAGCCGCGCATCCGCGTTCAACTCGGTCAGCAGATAGCGCATCGTCGCCTCGAGAAGATCGTCCTTGGCGCCGAAATAATGATGCGCCAGCGCCGACGACACGCCGGCGCGACCGGCGATTTCCGACATGGTCACATCCAGCGAGCCGCGTTCTCCGATCGCCAGGATCGTCGCATCGATGAGCGCCTTTCGGCGTAATGGCTGCATTCCGACTTTGGGCATTGTCCGGTCTCCAGGCAGCAACTTATTTTTTATTGACTGATCAATCAACAAAAACTGGAGGCTTTATGTCCTGCTCCGTCGCGGCTATGGGAAGCAGCCGACCCGCAGTGCGGGACTTTTCAGGAGAGCCCCATGACCGATCCCGTTCTTGTCGAAATGCTGCGCGGCAATGTGGTCGAAAGCGTCCATCGCGGCACGGCCCTGGTCATGGATGCATCCGGAAAGGTTGTCTTGGCGTTGGGCGACACGGCCCGCCCGGTCTTTCCGCGCTCAGCGGTCAAGGCGATCCAGGCGCTGCCGCTGGTCGAGACCGGAGCGGCGGACGCCTACGGCTTTGGACAAGCCGAACTGGCTCTTGCCTGCGCCTCGCATTCGGGCGAGCCGCGCCATGCCGAGCTTGCCGCCGATATGCTGTCCAAGGCCGGCCTCGACGAAACCGCGCTGGAATGCGGCGCGCATTGGCCGACCAGCCAGACGGCCACGGTGGCGCTCGCCCGCAAGTCTGCGGAACCGAGCGCTTTGCACAACAATTGCTCGGGCAAGCATTCCGGTTTCCTCTGCACTTGTTGCCACGAAGGGCTCGACCGGCATGGCTATGTCGGGGCGGCGCATCCGTTTCAGGAGATGGTGCGGCAGGCCATGCAGGAGGTCACTGGCGCCGATCATGGCGAAGCCAATCGCGGCACCGACGGCTGCTCGATCCCGACCTATGCCGTACCGCTGGACAGTCTCGCCCTGGGCTTTGCCCGCATGGTGACGGGGCAGGGCTTCGGGCCGGAGCGCGCCAAGGCCGCACGACGCCTGCTCGAAGCCTGCATGGCCGAGCCCTTTCTGGTTGCAGGCACGGACCGCGCCGACACCAGACTGATGCAGATGTCGCCGGGCCGCATTTTCGTGAAGGTCGGGGCGGAAGGCGTCTACTGTGCGGCACTCCCGGAACTGGGGCTGGGCATTGCCCTGAAATGCGACGACGGAGCGGGAAGGGCGGCCGAAGTCGCCATCTCGGCGATCCTGCAAAAGCTGTTTTCGGAAGATGGGGAGTTGGTGTCCAAGCTCTCGGATGTTTCGAACCCCCAGCTGACGAACTGGAACGGCATCCATGTCGGGTCGCTGCGCCCGAGTGCTGCGCTGGCCTGAGCTTGCCAAGCCGGGTGGCGAGCTTAACTATAGTCCATGAGCAGAGCTTTCACCCGCGAAGAAGACAGCGAGAACGCGATCTCCGACGTCGGCGAACGCCCGGTCAGCAGCGAACGCAATCTGGTCACCCCCGCCGGCCTCAAGCGGATCGAGGATCAGCTTGCGGCGTTGCGCGCGGAACTGGCCAAGGCGGAGGCTTCGGCGGACCGCGAACGCGTCGCGCGGATTTCGCGCGACCTTCGCTATTGGTCGTCACGGCGCGAGACGGCTGAGGTGTCGGTTCCGGAGCAGGATAGCGCCGTCGTCCGCTTCGGTATGGCGGTAACAATCGAGGACGAGGACGGTGCGGTAAAGCGCTGGACCCTCGTCGGAGAAGACGAGGCCGACGCCGCCAATGGCCTGATCTCCCATGTCTCGCCCATGGCACGCGCCCTGTTCGGCAAGGCGGTGGGCGACATCGCCACCGTCAACGGCAAGGAGTGGGAAATCGTTGGGATGGAGAGCGTTTAGGTCTCGATCCTGACCGTATAGTCGCGCAGGAATGTCGCCGCACCCGCCTCGTCGATCTCGCCGGCTGCGACACTCATCACGAATTGAATGATGTCGTAGTCATCCGCTTCGATGCTGTAGCCATTGAAATACAGAAACAAATCGGCGGCGGCGAAGGCCGTGCGCTTGTTTCCGTCTATGAAAGGATGGTTCTTGGCGATCCCGAACAGATAGGCCGCAGCCAGCTCGAACAGGTCGGGATCGCCATACGCTTGTTTCTGGAGCGGTCGCGCCAACGCCGACTCCAACATGCCTTCGTCACGAATACCTGCCGCACCGCCGTGCAAACGCAATTGCTCGGCGTGAAGCGCTTCGATGAACTCTCGGGAGTGGAACTCGGTCATTTTGCCAGAGCGCGGTAGACGGCCTCGTATTTTTTCATCCGTTCGCGCGCCATCTTCATCTTGCGCTCGAATTCCTCGCCATCCACCTCGGCAGGGCGAAGGTGCAGTTGATTACCATCCTCTGTCAGTTCCAGCGTGTCGCCGGCGCGCAGGTTCTGGCGATCCAGCACCTCCTTGGGGATGATAACGCCTTCCGAATTTCCGATCTTGCGCAGTGTGACGTTCATGGCTCTCACCTCGATGTTATAACTTGAGTTTAACAGAAAGATGGGGGCGGCACAAGAAACCGTCAATTGCCGTTGTGGGGCAGGCCTAGCCAATTTATACCTTCCGGGCGGACAATCCGCATAAAGATACCGACTGCTGGAGGCACCGACCATGGCGCAGGACGAGACCATCTTCATCGGCGCCAGCCGCAAACCGGATGACAGCTACCAGAAGGCCGAACAACTCCTGCTGAAATATGGCAATCGCCATGGGCTTGTCACCGGTGCTACCGGTACGGGCAAGACCGTGACCCTGCAGATCCTGGCGGAAGGCTTTTCGCAGGCCGGCGTGCCGGTGTTCTGCGCCGACATCAAGGGCGATCTGTCCGGCGTCTCGATGATGGGGCAGCCCAAGGATTTCCTGCTTTCCCGCGCCGAGGCGATCAAGCTCGATCCTTACGACTTCGCCGAGTTCCCGGTCATCTTCTGGGACCTGTTCGGCGAGCAGGGCCATCCGATCCGCGCCACCGTCTCCGAGATGGGGCCGCTGCTTCTGTCGCGCCTGATGAATCTCACGGATGCGCAGGAAGGCATCATGAACATCGCCTTCCGCATCGCCGACGAGGAAGGCCTGCTGCTGCTCGACATGAAGGACCTGCAGTCGCTTCTGTCCAACATCGCCAGCCGCGCCGACGAGATCAGCGGGCGCTATGGCAACATCACCAAGCCGTCGGTCGGCGCGATCCAGCGGTCGCTGCTGGTGCTCGAACAGCAGGGCGGCAACCATTTCTTCGGCGAGCCGGCGCTGCGAATCCCCGACATCATGCGCACCACCCGCGACGGCCGCGGCGCCATCAACATCCTGGCCGCCGATAAGCTGATGATGAATCCGAGACTCTACGCCACCTTCCTGCTCTGGCTTTTGTCCGAGCTGTTCGAAGTGCTGCCTGAAGTCGGCGATGTCGATCGGCCCAAGCTGGTGTTCTTCTTCGATGAGGCGCATTTGCTGTTCGATGAAGCACCCAAGGCACTGGTCGACCGGGTCGAGCAGGTCGTCCGCCTTATCCGCTCCAAGGGCGTCGGCGTGTTCTTCGTTACGCAGAATCCGCTAGATATCCCCGAAACCGTCCTGGCCCAGCTCGGCAACCGCGTGCAGCATGCGCTGCGCGCTTACACGCCGCGCGAGCAAAAGGCGGTGAGGACTGCGGCGGATACGTTTCGCCCCAATCCGGATTTCGACTGCGCCACAGCCATCACCCAGTTGGGCACCGGCGAGGCGCTGGTGTCGATGCTCGAAAACAAGGGCATCCCGGCGATGGTCCAGCGCACGCTGATCCGCCCCCCGGCCGGCCGGCTTGGCGCCATCAGCCCGGAGGAGCGCAAGACAATCATGAGCCTGAGCCCGGTCGCGGGTCAGTACGACCAGACGGTCGACCGCGAATCGGCCTTCGAGATTCTACAGAAGCGGGCGCAGGACACCCAGCAGGCGCAAGCCCAGCCGGAGCGACCAACGCAAAGTGGTGGAGGTGGCTGGACCTTGCCGGATTTCGGCAATGGCGGTGGCTCGCAGCAACCGACCACGCAGCGCCGCCAAGCGCCCGCGCCAAGACAGTCGACCCGTCAGACCACGGCGGAAGCCGCGATCAAATCGGTCGTTCGCTCGATGGGATCCACGCTTGGGCGCGAGCTTGTGCGCGGCATTCTGGGCAGCTTGCGACGCAGGCGCTGAACATCAAGCTTCAAGTACAAAAAAGGCTGCGGCAACAGCCACAGCCTTTTGCAATCCGTAAAGAGCTTTCGGCTCAGGCCATGCCGACGCCGTTGGTCACGACGATCGGTGTCTTGTTCGGCACGCGGTCGTAGAGATCCATGATGTCCTGGTTCATCAGGCGCACGCAGCCTGACGACACCGACTTGCCGATGGACCACCACTCCGGCGAACCGTGCAGGCGATAGAGCGTGTCTTCGTTGTTCTGGAAGATGTAGAGCGCACGCGCGCCGAGCGGATTCTGCAGGCCGGGCGCCATGCCGCCATTGCGGACGCTATACTTCTCGAGTTCCGGCTGGCGGGCGATCATCTCATCCGGCGGGGTCCAAGTCGGCCAGGCGCGCTTCCACTGGATGACCGCACGGCCCGACCATTCGAAACCAGCGCGCCCCAAGCCGACGCCGTAACGCATCGCCTGTCCGCCCTCGCGCACGAGATAGAGATAATGCTGTGAGACGTCGACAACGATGGTGCCGGGGCGCTCGCCTGTCGGATCCTGGACCATCTGGCGCAGGAACTGCGGCGGAATTTTCTCGATGGGAATCGCGGGCACTTCGAAACCGCCGTCGAACACGGGGCCGTACATCGAAGCGTAGCTGGCCAATTGCGGGTCGATCGCCGGTTCGAGCGGCGGCGGAGGCTGGTTGAAGGAATAGCGGGAACCGAAAGAGGTGCATGCGGACAACGCCAGTCCTGCGGCGCCGGCCGTCGCAAGATTGAGAAAGCCGCGACGGCTGGTCGATCGCGGCAAGTCAGTATTCTTGTTCATTTTAATTTTTGGTCTCCAAACCAGAAAGATAGGCCGCAAGAAGATTAAAAAGTGCCTTCTTCCGTATAAGCTCGATCCCGATAAGCCGTTCCAATTCGGGCCCGATGGTGGACAAACAACGGCGAAGCTGTGACAGTCCGGACACTGTTGCGTCAATGCAACATTCTGTGAGCGCGCCTTGGCCGCCTCAGCCCTTCGCCAGGGCGTCGAGCGAGGGAAGGATCAGTTGGGGCGGCAGATCGAGATATTCGTCGGGCTGGCCCGTACGATTGACCCACACCGTCCTGAAACCGAACCGCGTGGCTCCGGCAATGTCCCAGCGGTTCGAGGACTGGAAGGACACGGCGTCGGGATAAAGCCGCCATTCGCTGGTGACGAGATCGTAGACGGCCGGATCCGTCTTGAATTTCTTGATGCTGTCGACGGAAAAGATCGCGTCCAGGCTCTGATCGAGCGCCGCCGAAGCAACAGCGGCCTCCAGCATTGCCGGCGATCCGTTGGAGAGAATGGCCAGCCGCGCGCCGCTGTCCTTCAAGGCCCGCAACACGGCGGGAACCTCGGGGTAGCAATCGAGCCGCCAATAGGCATCGAGCAGCGTGACGCGCAGGCTGCGGTCGGCCGATGGCACCTTGCTGAAGGCGAAATCCAGCGCCTGCTCGGTCAACTGCCAGAAATCGGCATAGGCGCCCATCAGGCTGCGCACCCAGGAATATTCGAGCTGCTTGGCCCGCCAGATATCCGACAGCACCTGGCCGTCCGGCCCGATCTGCGCGGCATGGCGCCGAACGGCGGAGTGGACATCGAACAGCGTTCCGTAGGCATCGAAAACATAAGCGGCGTGGCGCATCGTGGCGGCTTCCGTTCACTGGCCTGCCATATTCCGGCAACAGGATGTTGACGTTGGGCGGCAGGGCATCTCCAATAGCTAGGACCAATCGACATTCAGGGATCGGGCCGCGGTATGAGGCGAAATCGTTCAGTTCCAGAAGCGGAGCCGAAGGCGGAGTTGACCTCCGTCGAGGCTTCGCGACGCCGAAATGGGCGATTTCGACCATATCCCTTCGGGACGCGGTGGATTTGTGCTCCGAGTTCGTTGAAAAGCCCTTGTGGTGGTCGACACCACGGCGGTCTTTTCGCCTGCTCGGGACAGAAATCCGACACGCGCCGCGCCCGATCCATGAATGTCGATTGGTCCTAGATAACATTGAAAGAATGGAACGCAATCATGTCTTTGGCTGAAGCGGCGCAGTCCACGACCTGGACCTATGTTGATGGCGACTGGTACGAGGGAAACGTGCCGATACTTGGACCGAGAAGCCACGCCATGTGGCTGGGCTCATCGGTGTTCGACGGCGGACGCTGGTTCGAAGGCGTCTCGCCCGATCTGGATCGACACGCCAAGCGGGTCAACAACTCGGCCATCGCGCTCGGCCTCAAGCCGACGATGTCGCCGGATGAAATCATTGGGCTGACCTGGGACGGTCTGAAGAAATTCGACGGCAAGACGGCGGTCTATATCCGCCCGATGTATTGGGCGGAGCATGGCGGCTATATGGGCGTGTCGGCCGATCCGGCCTCGACGCGCTTTTGTCTCTGCTTGTACGAATCGCCGATGATTCCGGCGACCGGATTTTCGGTGACCGTCTCGCCCTTCCGCCGGCCGTCTCTCGAAACCATGCCGACCAACGCCAAGGCCGGATGCCTTTATCCCAACAACGGCCGTGCCATCATGGAAGCGAGAATGCGCGGTTTCGACAACGCGCTTGTTCTCGACATGCTGGGCAATGTCGCCGAAACCGCGTCCTCCAACATCTTCATGGTCAAGGACGGGCATGTTTTCACGCCCGGCGCCAATGGCACCTTCCTGTCGGGCATAACCCGGTCGCGCGCCATAACCCTGCTTGGCCATGCTGGCGTCACGGTCGTCGAGAAAACGCTGACGGTGCGCGAATTCCTCGAAGCCGACGAAATATTTTCGACCGGCAACCACTCCAAGGTCGTGCCGGTGACGCGAATCGAGGACCGCGACCTGCAGCCGGGGCCGATAGCAAAGAAATGCCGCGATCTTTATTGGGAATGGGCGCATTCGACGCCGGCCGACTGAATCTGCCAAATTATATTTCATGGCCGCTTCACGTTGTCTGTATATGATTGCGACCTATGTCTAGGCGGGATACACATCCCCGCGAATTGCCAGAAAGGGAGTTATAACCATGGCCTTTGAATTGCCCGCACTGCCTTACGATTACGAGGCGCTTCAGCCCTTCATGTCCAAGGAGACGCTGGAGTATCACCACGATAAGCACCACAAGGCCTATGTCGACAACGGCAACAAGCTCGCTGCCGAAGCCGGCATGGAAAATCTCTCGCTCGAAGAAGTCGTCAAGCAATCTTTCGGCAAGAATGCAGGCCTGTTCAACAACGCCGCGCAGCATTACAATCACGTTCATTTCTGGAAATGGATGAAGAAGGACGGCGGCGGCAACAAGCTTCCGGGCGCGCTGCAGAAGGCGGTCGATTCCGATCTCGGCGGCTACGACAAGTTCAAGGCGGATTTCATCGCTGCCGGCACCACCCAGTTCGGCTCCGGCTGGGCCTGGCTCTCCGTCAAGGATGGCAAGCTGGCCATCTCCAAGACCCCGAACGGTGAGAACCCGCTGGTCCACGGCGCGACCCCGATCCTGGGCGTCGACGTGTGGGAGCACTCCTATTACATCGACTATCGCAACGCGCGTCCGAAGTATCTCGAAGCCTTCGTCGACAGCCTGATCAACTGGGACTACGTGCTGGAACTCTACGAAAAGGCATAATTCGAAGCCCTTTTCGATCGATGCGAACCCCGGGCTCAGTCCCGGGGTTTTTCGTTTCGCGAAAAATATCGTCTACCGCTCTGAAATTGATGGGGAATCACGAAAGCGTGAGGAGATATTCGCGGCGATCTCGGTCACTTTCTACCCAGCTCGAAGGCAGCCAGATAGCAACCCGGAGTTTCCATGAAGAAAATCGTCCTCGCCGCGTCTCTTCTCGTCGCCGCCGCCACCGCGGCCTATGCCGATCCGATCGCCGACCGGCAGGCGCTGATGAAGTCCTTCGGTCCGATCATGGGCAGCCTGGCGCCCGTCGCCAAAGGCGAAAAGCCATTCGATGCAGCGGAAGTTCTGGCGGCGCTGACCAAGCTCAACGAGCAGGCCCAGAAATTCGACGTGCCCACCCTGTTCCCGGAAGGCAGCAATACCGGCGACACCAAGGCCTCGCCGAAAGTCTGGGAAGACATGGCCGATTTCCAGGCGAAGGATGATAAGTTCAAAGCCGATGTCGCCGCCGCTGTCTCCGCACCGCCAGCTGACCTGGCCACGTTCCAGACGCAGTTCGCGGCCATTGGCGGCAACTGCGGCGCCTGCCACCAAGCCTATCGCCTGCGCTGATCAGCGACCATGCTGAAGAAGCTCGCTCTCGGCGTCGCTGTTCTGGCGGTTGCGGCCGCCGGAGCCTTCTGGTGGCTGACCGAGCCGCGGCTTCTGCACGCCGAGGCGATAGCCGCGCTGCAGCCGGGCGATACGACACGCGGTGAGCGCATCTTCTGGGCCGGAGGCTGCGCCTCCTGCCACACGCCGGCGGGCGCGGAAGGCGACGCCTTGCTGCGGCTGTCCGGAGGGGCGGGGCTGAAGACCGAGTTCGGCACCTTCGTGCCGCCCAACATTTCCCAGCATCCCACGGACGGCATCGGAAGCTGGACCCTGCCGCAATTCGCCAATGCTGTGATGTCTGGCGTATCGCCCGATGGCAGACATTTCTATCCGGCCTTTCCCTATACGTCCTATGCCCGGATGCAGCCTTCGGACGTCGCCGATCTCTATGCCTTCATGAAGACGCTGCCCTCCGTCGAGGGTAGGGCGACGGACAACGATATCGCCTTTCCCTTTAACATGCGTCGCGGTATCGGGCTGTGGAAGCGGCTTTATCTGAGCGACCAGCCGGTCATCGCGCTGGCGGAAAGCGCGCCCGCCAATGCGCTGGCCGGGCGCTACCTCGTCGAGGGCCCCGGCCACTGCGGAGAATGCCACACGCCACGCAACTTCGCGGGCGGGACCGACAAGAGCCAATGGCTCGCGGGCGCGGCAGCGGCCGAAGGCGGCGGCAACGTGCCGAACATCACATCCGACGAGGACGGTCTGGCGTCGTGGTCGGAGAGCGATATCGCCAACTATCTCGAGACCGGCTTTACCCCTGATTTCGACACGGTGGGCGGCACGATGGTCGAGGTTCAGCAGAACATCGCCAGGCTGACGCCGGAAGACCGCCAAGCCATCGCGGCCTATCTGAAGGCGATCCCGGCGCACAAAAACGGCTATCCTGCGCGGTAGCCGCTTCGTCGCGAGCTATTTCATCGGGCTGTCGACTCCATCAGTTCGGAAATCGTGACGAAGCGAAAGCCGCGCTCGCGCAGACCGTCGATGATGTTCGGCAAGGCCTGGCGGGTTGCTTCACGGCTCCTGTACATGACATGCATGATGACGATCGAGCCGTTGCGCGCCTCGCTCAGGACGCGCTGCGTCATGGCCTCTGGATCGTTGGCGATGTCGGGATAGGATTCGGGCTCCACGTCCCACATGACTGTGGTCCGGTCATGCTGCGACAGGTACCAGGGGAGGGTGAGCAGCTTTTTCCCGTAAGGCGGGCGAAAGACGATCTCCCCCTCATAGCCCGTCGCCCGGATTGCGGCATCCGTCCGTTCGATCTCATCGCTTACCGTGGCCGGCAGCGCCAAGGTCAGGTTGGCATGGGTATAGGTGTGATTGCCGATCTGGTGCCCGGCGGCGACAATCGCGCGCGCCTGGGTTGGATTTTCCTCCGTCTCCCTGCTGGTGAGAAAGAACGTCGCCTTAACGTTTTTCTCGCGGAGAAGCTCAAGCACAGGCTCCGTAAATTTGGGGGTCGGCCCATCGTCGAACGTAAGGGCGATTACGGGAGATTGGGTCTCCACCCGGTTCACGAGTTTGCCAAAAAGCTGGAAACCGCGGGCCTTGCTGAGTTGAAAAAGCCCGTAGAAACCAACAACCGCCGTGGCAATGACCACAGCGGGAACAACCATTCGCCGATAGTTCAACAGCCAGAGCCTTCTCAACGTTGCAGTCCCGCAACGTTGCCAGCTTTTATGGCGTCATCGTGGAAGTTAGCCCAGAAGTTTGCCGCCTGTTGGTTGGCTCTGGCGCATCACGCGCTTTTGCCCGTCACCTTCAGCGCGAAGGCATAGTTCAGCGCGATCTCCTCGAGCCGCGAGAAGCGGCCGG
Organism: Tianweitania sp. UT-5YL-CI-8; assembly: GCF_030010215.1. GTDB lineage: Bacteria > Pseudomonadota > Alphaproteobacteria > Rhizobiales > Rhizobiaceae > Oryzicola. The sequence continues at coordinate 208,063 of NZ_JASCRR010000004.1, read as the reverse complement.
AGGCGCCGGCATGACCCGATTCCATGTTGATCTTGAAGAGAACCGGATTGCTGCCGGCTGTCCGTTCGCGCAGGCGCGCGGCCCATTTCGCAGGCTCCCAATAGGTGACGCGCGGATCGGTCAGCCCGGCCACCGCCAGGATCGGCGGATAATCGACAGCCCGGACATTGTCGTAGGGCGAATAGGCGGCAATAGTCTTGTAATCGGCCTCGGACGTGATCGGATTGCCCCATTCCGGCCATTCCGGCGGGGTCAGCGGCAAGGTGTCGTCGAGCATGGTGGTCAGCACATCGACGAAGGGCACCTCGGCGATGATGCCGCCAAAAGCTTCCGGCGCCATATTGGCCACCGCCCCCATCAGCATCCCGCCGGCCGAGCCGCCCTGCGCCACGATACGGTCATGGCTGGTGTAGCGCTCGCTGACCAGATGGTGGGCGCAGGCGATGAAATCCTTGAATGTGTTGGTCTTTGCAGCCCGCTTGCCGTCCTCGTACCACGCATAACCCTTGTCCTTGCCGCCCCGGACATGGGCAATGGCATAAACGAAGCCGCGATCGACCAGCGAAAGGCAGTTGGTGTTGAACGACGCCGGAATGGCGCTGCCATAGGAGCCGTAGCCATAGAGCAGGCACGGAGCCGACCCGTCGAGCGGCGTGTCGCGATGGTGGACCAGCGACAGCGGCACCAGTTCGCCATCGGGGGCAGGCGCCATCAGGCGTCGGGTGACGTAGTGCTCGGGATCGTGTCCGGACGGCACCTCCTGCGTCTTCAGCAATGTGCGTTCGCGGCTGCGCATGTCGTAGTCGAACAGTTGCGCCGGCGTGGTCATCGACGAGTAGGAGAAGCGGATGACATCCGTGTCGTATTCGTAGGAGCCGCCCAGGCCGAGCGAATAGGCCTCTTCATCGAAGTCGATGTGATGTTCGGTCCCGGTGGCGCGCTCGTGGATGACGATGCGCGGCAACCCGTCCTTGCGCTCCAGCCGGACCATGAAGTCCTTGAAGCCGAGAACCGACAGGATCAGCCGGCCCGGTTCATGCGGCACCAGTTCCTTCCAGTTGGCGCGTTCGGGCGCATCGGTGGGTGCCGTGACGATCTTGAAGTCCTTGGCGCCGTCGGCATTGGTCAGGATGAAGAAGATGTCGCCACCTTCTTCGAGGTCGTATTGCAGCCCGTTTTCGCGCGCGGCGACCAGCTTGGGTTCTCCCTCCGGGTCGTCCGACCGCAGGATGCGATATTCCGACGTCTCATGGTCGTTGATGCCGATCATGATCCATCTGTTGTCGCGCGTGCCGCCGACATTGGTGAAGAAGCCGGCATCGTTTTCCTCATAGACCAGACGATCGTCGGCGGGGTTGCTGCCGATGTGGTGATAGAAAATCTTCGAAGGGCGATGGTTGGCATCAAGCCTCGTATAGAAGAAGCCGCTGTTGTCGGCATTCCAGACGCCCGAACCGCCGGTATCGGCGATGACGTCCTCGGCATCCGCGCCCGACGCGACGTCGCGGATTTTCAGCGTGTAGAATTCCGAGCCTCGGTCGTCATAGGCCCACAGCAGGCGGGTGTGGTCCGACGAATGGTCGATGCCGCCGAGCTGGAAATAGGCGCGGCCTTGCGATTCCTTATCGCCGTCGAAAATGACCTCCTCCGCACCGCCGTCTCGCGGTATGCGAAAATAGCGCGGATGCTGCCCGCCGATGACATAGGATGAGCCATAGGCGAAAGGACCATCCTTCATCGGCACCGAGGAATCGTCCTCCTTGATGCGGCCTTTCATCTCGTCGAACAGCGCCTTCTGCAGCGCTTCCGTATCGGCCATCATAACCGATTGATAGCGGTTCTCGTCTTCCAGATGCGCGCGGATCGCCGGATCGAGCGTGCTCGGATCGCGGAAAACCTCCTGCCAGTTCTCGGCGCGCAGCCAGGCGTATTCGTCGACGCGCTTAATCCCATGCCGTATGTCGCTGACAGGCTGCTGCCGCGTCTGCGGTGCGGCGGTTTCGGGAAAATACGGTGAACGGGTCATGGAATCTCGCTTTGGCAAATCAGTGAATGGCGAATGAACATGGCGATCAGCATGCGTTCAAGAGGAAGACGCCAATGTGGCTGCGTGATATTCAGGTTCGATGGAGGAAAACATGAACGGAGTGATCAAGACGGGCGTCGCTGTTGTGCTGGCATCGACGGTGGGTTTCTTTGCGGCGCAGGCGGACGCGAGCGCCTTCGTGGCGTGGAAGATAAAAGACGTGGCTTTCGGCGATACGCTCAACATTCGCAAGTTCCCGGCGAGCACGTCGCAGAAGCAGGCGGCTTATCCCAATGGCGCCGTTTTGCAGATGACGGGAAAATGCACTGGCGGCGTCGATCTTTTCGACATCTCCGGAATGCCTGCCTGGAAGCAGCGCCAGCAGGTCCGCTACAGCTGGTGCCAGGTCTGGCACGATCCTGCGCGGAACGGTGACTTCGTTACCGGCTGGGTCTACGGCAAATTCATCGCGCCGAGGTGACCGCCGGGCGGCCTCCTGCCGGAAAGACCGCCCGACATCAGGCTATTTCTTCTCGAAATCGAGCGCCACGCCGTTCATGCAATAGCGCAGGCCGGTGGGCTGCGGGCCGTCTTCGAAGACATGGCCGAGATGCGCATCGCAATCCGCGCAGCGGATTTCGGTGCGGGTCATCAGATGCGAGCGGTCGACATGCTCGGCGACAGCGCCATCTTCGATCGGGGCATAGAAGCTCGGCCAGCCCGAACCGGATTCGTATTTGGTGTCGGAACTGAACAGCGGCTTGCCGCAGGCCACGCAATGGTAGACGCCCTTGTCCTTGTTATCGAGATAAGGGCCGGTGAAGGGGCGTTCGGTGCCGTGGCCGCGCGTCACCGCATATTGCTGCGGCGTCAGTTGTTCGCGCCATTCGGCATCGGTCTTCTGGACTTTGAGCTCTTTGTCGCTCATGGCGAAACTCCCTGTGAGATTTGCCCGAGATATAGTGCGTCGCATCGCGGTCTCAAAGAGGCAAAGACATCACGGTCTTTTGTGTATAGCGCGGCGAAACCAGTTCTCGCGGGGTTGCCCGCCAAGGACGAGGCGTCTATCCCAAAAGAAAAGCAAAAGATCGGGCAAGGGGGCGTTTCTGACCTTTATCGTACTGCTGCTGCCATTGCTGGGTGCCGTGCTGGCGCCGTCGCTGACGCGGTTGTTCGGAGGCAAGTCCGGCTGGCTGCTCGCGGTGCTGCCCTTGGCTGTTTTCATCCACTTTCTCGGCATGCTTGGCACGGTGTCGGAGGGAGAGCCTGTCACAGGCGGGTTCGACTGGATCCCGAGCCTCGGCGTGCGCTTTTCCTGGCTGCTCGACGGGCTGTCGCTGACCTTCGCATTGCTGATCTCCGGCATCGGCACGCTGATCGTCATCTATGCCGGCGGCTATCTCGACGGGCATCCGCAACAGGGCCGGTTCTTTTCCTTCATCCTGCTGTTCATGGGCGCGATGCTGGGACTGGTGGTGTCGGATTCGTTCCTGATGCTGTTCGTGTTCTGGGAACTGACCTCGATCACCTCGTTCCTCTTGATCGGCTTCGATCACGAACGCGAAGCCTCGCGCCGCGCCGCTTTGCAGGCGCTTCTGGTGACCGGGATCGGCGGCCTTTCCCTGCTGGCGGGGCTGCTGGTCATCACCCAGGCCACCGGCTTCAACGATCTGTCCACGCTGCTCGGCTCCGGCGATGCGCTGCGCTCAAGCCCGCTTTACATGGCCGCGTTCGTGCTCGTGCTCGGCGGCGCGTTCACCAAATCGGCGCAGTTTCCGTTTCACTTCTGGCTGCCCAACGCCATGGAGGCGCCGACGCCGGTGTCGGCCTATCTCCACTCCGCGACCATGGTGAAGGCGGGCGTCTATCTGCTGATGCGGCTCAATCCGGTCATGGGCGACACCGCTGCCTGGGAGACCGTGCTGCCGCTGTTCGGCGGCACGACGCTTCTGGTCGGAACGCTGCTGGCCATACGCCAGACCGACCTGAAGCTGATGCTCGCCTACACAACGGTCGCCTCGCTGGGGCTTCTGGTCATGCTGACCGGCTTCGGGTCCGACCTCGCGGTCGAGGCGGCGGTGCTTTATCTCATCGCGCATTCGCTGTTCAAGGGCGCGCTGTTCATGGTCGCAGGCCTGATCGACCACGAGGCCGGCACGCGCGACGTCACCGCACTCGGCGGCCTTCGCAAGGCGATGCCCGTCACCTTCGCGGCCGCTCTTCTGGCGGCGCTGTCGATGGGCGGGTTGCCGATGTTCTTCGGCTTTCTCGCCAAGGAAGAAATCTATGCCGCGCTGGGTTTCGGCAGCGGTTGGGCCGCGCTGGCGACGCTTGCAGCACTTGCGGGCAACAGCCTGATGTTCGCGGTGGCCTTTGCCGTCGCACTCAAGCCGTTTATCGGCGCCGAGCGCAAGACGCCCAAACATGCGCATGAAGGGCCTGTCGCGCTGTGGCTCGGTCCGCTGGTCCTGGCGCTGGCGGGATTGCTGGCCGGGCTCGCCTCGGGCTGGGTGCATGCCGGCCTTTCCAGCCCCATGGCCAGCGCGGTTGCGGGCAGGGCGGTCGAGATTACCATCTCCACAATCCCCCATATCGGCATGCCGCTGCTTCTGTCTGGTCTGACCGTCGCTCTCGGCATCGCCGCCTATCTGAAGCTCGGCGCGCTGAGGGCCGGCATGGCAGGGCTGCTCGCCGCCATCGGCTGGGGGCCGGATCGCGGCTTCGACCAGTTCGTGCGCGGTGTGCTTCAGGCCTCGGTCGGCGTTACCCGCGTCGTCCAGAACGGCCGCATGGATTTCTACATGTCCGTCACCTTCCTCTGTGTCGCCGCGGTGCTTCTGGTCCCTATGATCCTCTTCGGCGAACTGCCCGTGCTCCCGGCGTTTCCCGATCTGCGGTTCCACGAATGGGCTGTCGTTGTTATGGCTGTCATCGGCATCGGCGCGGTCGTTTATGCGAAAAGCCGTCTTGTCGCCATCGTCTCGCTCGGCATCCAGGGGCTGGCGGTGGCACTTTTGTTCATGTTGTTTGGCGCGCCCGACCTGTCCTTCACCCAGTTCATGATCGAGACGCTGTCGGTCGTCATCCTGGCGCTGGTCATGACACGTCTGCGGCTGTCACTGTCCGATCACCGTCCGCTTGGTCAGAAACTGCTCGACACCGGCATAGCCGGCGCCTGCGGCCTGGGCTTCGGGCTGCTGCTGCTGAAGGTTACGCAACTGCCCTTCGACGACACGCTGTCGCAGTTCTACAACGCCTATTCGCGCAGCATCGCGCATGGCCGCAACGTGGTGAACGTCATCATCGTCGATTTCCGCGGCTTCGACACCTTGGGCGAGATCGCGGTTGTCATGATCACCGGCCTCGCGGTCCTGGCGCTGATCCGCATCCGCGCCAAACCCGATGCGGGTAAAACCAGGGAGATCGAGCAATGAAAACGCTGATCTTCCGCACGGCAGCCCCTTTCATCACGGCTCTGATGCTGCTGTTTTCGGTCTTCGTCCTGCTGCGCGGGCACAACGATCCCGGCGGCGGCTTCATCGGCGGTTTGATCGCGGTCGCAGCCTTTGCCGTCCAAGGCATCGCCTTCGGCGTTCCGGTCGTGCGCCGGGCGCTTTATTTCCACCCGATGGCGATTGCCGGCTGCGGCCTGCTGATGGCGGCCTTCTCGGGCGTGTTGTCCTACGCGTTCGCCGTGCCGTATCTATCCGGGCTCTGGGCTGCGCCAAGCCTGTTCGGCGTCACCGTCGATGTCTCCACCGTCATGACCTTCGACATCGGCGTCTACCTCGTCGTTGTTGGCGCGATAACGTCGATTGCGCTGTCGCTCGAAGACAGGGAGGACGGCTGACATGGAAGCCGTCCTGTCGCTGCTCGTCGCGCTGTTCTTCGCCGCCGGCATCTATCTGATGCTGTCGCGTCATTTGATCCGCATCCTTTTGGGCATCGTGCTGTTCGGCAATGCGGTGAATCTACTCATCTTCACCAATGGCCGCCTGACCCGCGGCACGCCGCCGATCGTTCCGCCCGACCTTATGACGTCGGCCGGTCCGGTCGCGAACCCGCTGCCACAGGCCCTGATCCTGACGGCGATCGTGATTTCCTTCTCCTTCTTCTCGTTCCTGCTGGTGGTCGTCTATCGCGCCTATCAGGACCTTGGAACCGACGACACGGACGAGATGCGGGTAGCCGAACCGGCCGACGAAGCGCCGCCACCGATGGGATATTAGCGATGGCGGGAGAGCCGTATCAGGTCGATCGCGCCCAGGCGATGATCGCAAGCCCCATCGCCTCGGCGGACTGGCTCATCGTCGTGCCGGTCGTGCTGCCCATCATCTGCGGCGCGCTGCTTCTGATGTTCCGCCACCGCATGCGCATCCACGCCTTCATCGCGCTGGCTGCATTGGCGCTGATGACAGGTGCGAACGCCCTGATGCTGCGGCGCGTGCTCGCCGATGGGCCGTTTTCCATGACCATGGGCGGCTGGCTGCCGCCTTTCGGCATCTCGTTCACAGCCGATGTGCTGGGCGTGTCCTTTGCGCTGGTGGGATCGGCAGTGGCGTGGATCTGCTGCCTCTATTCGCTGTGCGACATCGACCGCACCGGCAGGCGCTACGGTTTCTATGCCTTCCTGATGCTGATGATGGCGGGGGTGAACGGGGCTTTCCTGACCGGCGACATCTTCAACCTCTATGTCTGGTTCGAGGTGTTCCTGATCTCATCCTTCGGCCTGCTCATTCTCGGCTCCGAGAAGGCACAGATCGACGGCGCGGTGAAATACGCCATCCTCAATCTCGTGGCGACGACCCTGTTCCTGATCGCCACGGGCTATCTCTACGGCACCTTCGGCACGCTCAACATGGCGGACCTGGCCCGCAAAGTCGGCGGTGTCAGCGAGACGGCACCGCTGATGACCCTGTCGGCGCTGTATCTCCTGGCGTTCAGCATGAAGGCGGCGGCATTTCCGGTGAACTTCTGGCTGCCAGCCTCCTATCACACGCCGCGCATCGTCACCGCAGCCCTGTTCGGCGGACTGCTGACCAAGATCGGCATCTACGCGCTGCTGCGGTCGATGATCCTGATCTTTCCGGTCGAGCGCGCCGCCTATTCGATGCCGATTGCCATCGTCGCGGGAGCTACGATGATCCTCGGGGCTCTGGGCGCGCTGGCGCAATCGGACCTCAGGCGAATGGTCGGCTTCCTGGTGATTTCAGGCGTCGGCGTGATGCTTTCGGGTCTGGCGCTTGGCAGCGAAGGCGGGCTCGCAGGCATGGCCTTCTATGCGTTGAATTCCATGGTGGTGATGACGGCGCTCTATGTCCTTGCCGGAACGATGCGGGTCGCCGGGGCAGGCTTTTCGCTGCAGGAACTCGGCGGGCTTTATCGTGCCCGACCGCTTCTGGCGGCCATCGCCTTCCTGCTCATTCTGGCTGCGGCCGGACTGCCGCCGGCTTCCGGCCTGTGGCCGAAAATCGTCCTCGTCAAAGCATCGATCGGAGAAGGGGCGGGGTGGCTGGCCGCGTCCATCCTCGTCAGCGGCTTTTTGACGACCATGGCATTGGGCCGGGTTTTTCTTCTGGCCTTCTGGCGTCCGGCAAATGTGTCGCTGCCGGTCGTGGCGGTGCCTTCGCTGCCACTGGCGGTCCTGCTTCTTCTCTTGCTGCCGGTGCTCTTGGTCGGGCTCTATCCCGAACCGGTCATCGCCATGAGCGTTAGCGCTGCGAGGGGGCTGCTCGACCCCTCCGCCTACATTCAGGCGGTGTTTCCGCAAGGAGGCGGCTGATGATGCGCTACGGTATTGTCCTCATTCTCGCCGTCGTGTGGCTGGCCGTCAGCGCTTCCTACACCGTTCCGAACCTGGTGCTCGGGCTGATCGTCGGAGCGCTGGTAACCTTTCTGGTTCGCGAGCAGAGCGGCGAGGCTCCCAAGGTGCGGCCGTTCGCTGTGGTCTCGCTGTTCATCCTCTTCGTCAAGGAACTGCTGCTGTCGGCCTGGAAGGTGGCAAAGCTGGTCGTCTCGCCGAAGATGAACCTCCGGCCCGGCATTTTCGCCTATCCGCTCAAGGTGGAAACCGATTTCGAGATAACGCTGCTGGCCAACCTCATCACGCTGACGCCCGGCACGCTCTCCGTCGACGTTTCCGACGACCGCCGCACCTTGTTCGTCCATGCCATCGACTGCGCGGATATCGACGCTGCGCGCAGGGACATCGAGACAGGGTTCGAGCGTAAGATCATGGAGGCGTTCCGATGAGCTTCGATGCGCTGTTTTTGCAGATATGCGGCGCAATCGCGCTGGTGATTTTATCGCTGTCCTTCCTGATCGTGGCGTTTCGGGTCATCGTTGGGCCCACTTTGCCGGATCGGGTTCTGGCGCTCGACACCATGACGGTCGTCGCCATCGGCTTCATCGCGGTCGCAGCCGCGATGACCGGCCTTGTCGTCTATGCCGACATCGCAATCGCGCTCGGGCTGGTCGGGTTTCTTGCCACGGTTGCCTTTTCTCGCTTCATCATCGCGTCGCGCGGGAACGCCGACCGCGACGTCGGCAACGAGGAGCATGTGCGGAAATGATCGACATCTTGCAGAACATAACCGCGGGGTTACTTCTTCTTGGCGGAGCCGCTTTTATCCTGACGGCCACGCTGGGCCTTGTCCGGCTGCCGGATCTCTACACTCGTATGCATGCGGCATCGAAAGCCGGCACCGTCGGCTCATGCGTCATGCTGATAGCCTTGGTGTTTGTTCCAGGCGCAGACGGCGTTGCAGGCAGGGTTGCCGCGGGCGTTCTGTTCTTTCTTCTGACGGCGCCGGTTTCCGCGCATCTACTTGCTAAGGCGGCCTATGTTTCGGGGGTGCGTCCGTCGGCATCCTCGGTTGCTGACGAGTTGAAGACAACTTCCGCGCGATACAAAGCGAAGTAGAGGTGGCGCTACCTGAAATGTGGCCAATATAAGATTTTTTTATTGGTGGATTATCAGGTTATATTGCTTTTTTTACCGTTATTTGCAGAACAATCAAGAGACGTGCTATTGACTGGCATATTGTTCCGCCGCAAATATCTGGCACAATGAATCTTTTGCCAGCTGCATTGCCCTTGGGTTGCCTATTGTTGTAAGTGCCAGCCGAATTCATTGAACAATAATAAATAGGGCCAAAAATTTATGGATAACTTCGACCCCCCCGCTAAGAACACCGAAGCTTTGATTGAATTGACCGCCGATGTGGTTGCCGCTTATGTCAGCAACAATCCCGTTCCGGTCGGCGACCTCGCATCCTTGATTGCGGATGTGCATGCCGCGCTGGGCCGCATCGGCGGCGCTCCCGAGGCGCCGGCGGTCGATCGCCAGAAGCCTGCGGTCAACCCGAAGCGTTCGGTGCATGACGAATACATCATCTGCCTTGAAGACGGCAAAAAGTTCAAGTCGCTCAAGCGCCACCTGATGACCCACTACGGTATGACGCCGGAACAGTACCGTGAGAAGTGGGGCCTCGATCCCAATTATCCGATGGTTGCCCCGATGTATGCCGAGGCGCGGTCGCAACTCGCCAAGAAGATGGGCCTGGGCCGCAAGCGCAAGACGGCGGCGACGCGCTGATTGCTCGGACATGTCACTTAACGGCGCCTTCGGGCGCCGTTTGCATTTTACGCCGGTGTCGCCGTGCCGGCTTGTTCCGGTCGCTCATGGCATCGGCTGCCGGCGGGCATAGCCGGTCCCTGATCTGCTTGAGCGCGATATGGCGGTTGAGGTCGTAGCTCCAGTGGCGGCGCAGGCCTTTCAGCCTTTCCCTTTCCAGCGTCCTGTCAAGCCTGGCCAGCAGGGTCCTGCGCCGATCGCCGTCCGATGACAGCGCCTCGCTGAGATCCAGCCCGCAGGCCAGCTGCAGCGCCGCGATCTGCCGTGCCTGCATCGTCTCCCGTTCTTTCCGCGCCCGGAAAGCGAGGGTCTCTTCCTGAAAATCCAACATGCCGAAACTCCGCTTTAGCTGTGGTGCGTCGACTATCGGTGCGGCTGGAGAGGTGTGGAGAAAGAATCCGAAGAAAACTGGAGGCGGCAGATAAACCTCAATCGTTTCAGCGAGTTGGAAAATTGACGGGAAAAATATGATCCCGTTTTGTTCACACATCGCCCGGTCTCGAATATAAGAAGATATTCCTATAACGAGGAGGCCGATGTGTCCGCATTACCCGCTCTGCCCGAGCCGTCGCCAAGCCAGGAGATCGGCTCTTCGCCGCAAGTGCGGGCCAGCCTTGTGGCGCGGCGTCAGCACTATGGGGAGGCCGTCGCGCGTGAGCGGGAGGCCGAGATCATTGCGCTCTGCGATGGGGTGATCGACGTCACCGCCGCGATGTTTTCGGTGTCGAGCAAGGAACTGCGCCGGACCGGCCGCACCAGCCTCGATGTCAGCCGCGTGCGTCAGATTGCCATGTATGTCGCCCATGTCGTCCTGGGCCTGAAAATGAACGACATCGGCAAGGGATTCGGGCGGGACCGCACCACGGTGATCTATGCCTGCCACATCATCGAGGATTTGCGCGACGACATCGAGTTCGACCGCGTGGTGGCGACGGTGGAACGGGTGATGAAGGCGGCGTTCCGCCAGAACCGGCAGATGTGAGGTTTGCAATGATGGAACAAACGGAATCGAGGATCGTGCGCGCGTTGGCCAAGGGGCGGGCGACGCTCGCCATGGCTGCGGAGGCCGGGCAGGTCGTGCTGGAACTGGAACGGGGCGGTGCGATCTGTGTATCCGAGCAAGCGTTGGACGGATTTTTGCGACGGGGAATCGTGCGCAAGAACGATGACGGCACGGTCTTGCTCGCCGAAACAACGACCGGAGTGTTAGAGCCTGCCCGACGTGAGATCGAGATCGTCGATACCGTTGTCGACGGGGTGGCGACGGAGGCGCCGGCAAATACTGCGGAATCGCCGCTGGCCCAGCTTTTTCGCCGCAAGGGGCGGGACGGCAGGCCGTTCCTCGACCTTCGCGAGTTCAATGCCGGAGAGCGCCTGCGTTCGGATTACACACGCGGACAGATCATGCCGCAACTGGGCATGAACTGGATCGCCAGCGTGTCGTCAGGCCGGCGCGGCGGCGCGGGCGGGATGGTCGAACTCACCGATGCGGCGCTCGCCGCCCGGCAGCGCGTCGACCACGCCATCGAGGCAGTCGGTCCGGAACTGTCCGGCGTGCTGATCGATATCTGCTGTTTCCTGAAAGGCCTGGAGCGCGTCGAAGCCGAGCGCGGCTGGCCGGTGCGCTCGGCCAAGGTCGTGCTCAAGTCGGCGCTCGGCGTTCTGGCGCGGCACTATGAGCCGGCAACAGGCAAGGCAAGGCCGCTCACGCTGCATTGGGGCAGCGACGATTATCGGCCGACGCTGACCTGAAGCGCTGCCTCGGCATCCCGGCGGATGCGCTTGACCATCGAGCGGAGGCCATTGGCGCGCTGCGGCGTCAGGTGCTCGTCAAGCCCAAGCGAGCGCAGCAGGGCTTCGGCGTCGATGGCGAGAATGGCGCTGGCGCGCTGCCCGGAAAACAGAGCAAGCATGATAGCGACCAGCCCGCGCACGATATGCGCGTCCGAATCGCCCTGGAAGGACATCACCGGATCCGGTCCGTCGCCGGGCTCGGTCACCAGCCAGACCTGGCTGACGCAGCCTGGGACCTTGTTGGCGGCATCCCGGGCCGCCTCGGGAAAGGGAGGCAGCGCCTCGCCGAGTTCGATGACATAGCGGTAGCGGTCTTCCCAGTCGGTGAGGAAGGAGAAATCGTCCTTGATGCCGTCGATCGTCGTGCTCATAGCCGCGATATAGTCATCGTCGGGAGCAAGGTCACGAGAAAAAGCGGCTCAGCGCGGCGGAAGCGGCGCAGTCTCGGGCAGATCTGCGTCGGTTCGGGCGGTGACATCGGCATCCGCCGGCTGTGTTTCGGGCTGGACGGCCACGCTGCCGGTGCTGATGTCCTTGTCCTTTTCGCCGAACTGCTGGTCGAGCAACTCATAGGCGATGCGCGCGGTCTCGCGCGCCCGGACGCCGATCGTCTGCAGGGCGGTGCGGCCTGTCTCGCAGACATCGGGCTGGCGTTCGCAGATGCCGGATATGTCGCTGACCGCGTCGCGGGCGGCAAAGAACGTCTGGATCGGGCTGACCTTTTCGCCTTCGGCTACGCTGGAGCCGAAATCGAACGGCAGAATCAGCAGCACCAGCGCAAACCAGAAACCCGTGCGGAGCAGGAAGCCCATTGCAATGCCTTTCGATGTTCGGCCGGCCATGCGTGGGCCGGTCTTGTCGTTGGGCGCATCATGGCAGGGATACGCCAAGACCTTATTGAAAATGAAGCGCGTATTTTAGCCGCTGCCGAAGCCATTCGTTAACGAAGCCCTGACAATGGCCTGCGGAGAAGGGAAAATGAGCGTCTTCACCAGCGTCAAGCGATTGAAAATCTTGTACCTTCCGTGGTTTGCTGGGCCAAGCGCGTATCGTGGCGACTAAGACAATCTTCATGAATTCCGAAACCAGCCATTAACCATACTGAAAAGTTCACGGGGATCGAAGGCGCGGGGAAGGCCGGGTCCGGCGCGGTACGTCGTAAAACAGCCGGCGTTTTATCCCTTCCTTAAAGGCTCGGTGCGAGGTTGGCCGGTGTGAAACGGTCCCCTTTCGCGGGACCCCGAGAGAGCGTTGCGTTGAGTGTTGCAGTAACCAGATATAGGGAGTTTTCCGGCGCGTTGGCCGGCGGATGCGACCATCTGGTCCATCCCTCCATCGTCGATTCCGAAGAGCGCGCGACCCATGCGCGCCTGATCGGTATGCTTTTGGCCATGCCCTTCCTGCTGGCCGGTCCGGCGGTGCTGCTGCTGTCGGGGCAGGTCGGCGCGGTCGCGATTCTGTCCGTGATCTTCTCCGCCTTCGGCCTGTGCTGGCTCAATGCCTTGCTGGTGGCCGCCACGGGCCGGGTGAAGGCGCTCGGCGCGGTCGGCCTGGCGCTGGCTGCCGTATGGCTCGCAGCCGTCACCTTTTTTGCCGGCGCCGCCGCGTCGCCGCTGGCCTTGCTGGTGCTCGCGCTGCCTTTCGAGGCCTGGTGGGTGTTCCGCAGCCGCGATGCTTTGCTTGCCGGCGGGGCGGCGGCCCTTCTGGCGTTTGCCGCGCAACTGGCTGTTCCAATGCTGGCCACAGCCACGCCCGGACTGCCCGCCGCCTGGCATTGGCTGGTGCCTGCCGTCTGGGCCGGGACCGTGGCTGCGCGGATGCGCGGCGGCGTATCTCAGCATTTCAAAAATATCGGCGTCGAAGAGCCGTCGATACCGGAAACAGCGCTCGACGCGGTCGTCGCCCGGCTCGCCCGCTCGGGCGAGGTGATGTCGGTGTCGTCACGGGCCGAAACGATGCTGGGCATCGATCCGGAGATGCTGACCGGTTCGGCCCTGTTCGACCGCATCCATATCGCCGATCGCGTCGCCTATCTCTGCGCTTTGTCGGAACTGCGCGAGGGGGCGGAGCACCGCAGCCTCGAGCTCAGGCTGCGCCTTCCCTCCGATGCGCTGGAAGGCGGCCGCCACAGCTTCACCCCTTTTGTCATGGACATCGCCGACGACAAGCGCAGTGGTGGGCTGGTCATGCTGCTGCGCCGCAACGAGGCGATTGCCGAACTGCGGTCCGCACTTGCCAAGGCGCATGACGCGGTTGCTGCGGGGGAAGCGGCCCAGACCTATTTCCTGGCGACGGTGAGCCACGAGTTGCGCACGCCGCTCAACGCCATCATCGGCTTTTCCGACATGCTGCTGCACGACATGCTGGGCGCGTTCCGCGACCCCCGGCAGAAGGAATATGTCCAGCTCGTCCACGATTCCGGACAGCATCTCCTGTCTGTGGTCAACGCGATCCTGGATGTGGCCAAGATCGAAGCCGGCTGCTATGTCGCCCATCCCGAACCGTTCCGCTTCCATGAAGCGGTGGAGATGTGCGCGTCGATGATGCACCTGCAGGCCAAGATCAAGAACATCGACCTGGCAGCCGACGTGTCGGTCGGCACGGGCGAGATCAATGCAGACCGCCGCGCCGTGCAGCAGATGCTGATCAATCTCGTCTCCAACGCGATCAAGTTCACGCCCGAAGGCGGCAAGGTCGGCATCGGTGCAAAGCGTGTCGGTTCGCGGCTGCATTTCTGGGTCAACGACAACGGCATCGGCATTGCCGAACAGGATATCGCGACGCTCTGCAAACCGTTCAGCCAGATCCAGAACGACTATACGCGCCGCTTCGAAGGCACCGGCCTGGGGCTGTCGCTGGTGAAGGGCCTCGTTGCGCTGCACGAGGGAACCATGTCGATCGAAAGCGCGCCCGGCGAAGGAACGAAGGTGACGATCAGCCTGCCGGTCGGCGGACCCAAGATGAGCCCGGATTCAGGAGACGATGCGCCGGTGGCGGTGCCGATGCGCAAGGTGCAAGAGGTAGGCAATGGCTCGCTCCGCAAAGCCGGGTAAGGGCAGGAAGAAGAAGCCCGTCGTCGTCGAGGAACAGCGCAATCTTCTGCATGAAGGCGCGGCGGGCCTGGGCAGCTTCATCGCGCGCAACCCGGTGCTGGTCGGCGGATCGACGGCGTTTCTGGTCGCTCTGTCCTATGTCTCGGCCAATGCGCTGTGGTACCAGCCGCATGCGCATTCCGGCGCGCTGTTTGCCACCAGAAATGTCCAGCCCTTCCCCCAGCCCGCACTGAAAGTCGCCGAGACGACGATCAAGATCGAACGCCCCGTCGAGACCTCGGCTCTGGAGCCGGCGATCAGCGAGGCCCCGGTGCAGCCGCCGGCACCGACGGGCGACCCGACCGTCGAACGCGTTCAGAGCGTGCTCAAGGAGCTGAATTTCTACGGCGGCACGGTGGACGGGCGAAACGGCCCGGCGACGCGCAGCGCCGTCGAGGCCTATCAGAAGAAGATCGGCATGGCGGCGACCGGCGAGATCGACGCGGCGCTGTTGCATCAGCTTGGCGCGCCGGACCGGACCGCGGGCATTTCGCCACGTCCGTCACCCGCTCCGGCGGCAGCGCCCGTGCCTGCGCCCAAGGCGGAACCGGCAAAGGTTTCCGGCGACCAGGAGGCGCGCCTGCGCCGCATCCAGGCCGGGCTGAAGGCCTTTGGCAATCAAGGCATCGACATCGATGGCAAGATGGGCGGGCGCACCCGCTCGGGCATCCGCGAGTTCCAATCGCTTTTCGGTCTGCCGGAAACCGGCGAGCCCGACGAAGCCGTCTATGCCAAGATGAAGGAAATCGGCCTGACCAACTGACGGGCTGTCATGTTAGGATTGTAGGCTTGATGTAGACCAGTCGGGGATTCAATCGCACGCGGCGGAGCTCTACGTTGCCCCCCTCTGTCCTGCCGGACATCTCCCCCTCAAGGGGGGAGATCAACGGTTTCGCTTTCGGCGCCTCTTTTTGCGACGTTGGCGATTGGCGAAGGCCCACGGGCGAGCCCGATCTCCCTTCGCGGGGGAGATGTCCGGCAGGACAGAGGGGGCGCGGCAAGGCGCTGTCCAAACCAAACAGGATCCGTTCCATGCGTGTCACCACCGATCTATGGGTTTCGGCCCTGGTCCGCCGCGTCTTTTCCGATGGCGGGTTCGCGGCCGTCATCAAGCGGGGGGCGACGGAGGCCGGGGCAATCTTCATCCTGTGCCGCGACCGGATGGGAGAGATAACGCTGTATGGGCCGGCGCCGCAGGCAAGCTACGACATGGCTTTTCCCGACGAGCGTTTCTTCAACCGCCTGGCGGTGAAGCCGGACGAAGAGGCGGTGGCGGCGCGGCTGGAAAAGGAAAAGCGTTTCGATTCCGACATCTGGGTAGTCGAGATCGAGCCGGGCCGATTGCCGCTCCAGGAACTGGTGCGGCTCATCCTGACTTAGAGCGTTTCCTGCTTGGATTGAAACAGAACTGCTTCAATCTAAACAGGAAGCGCTCTGGACCCTTTGAACTGAGTCGGAGCGCCGGATTTCCAGCCTCGCAGCGTCTCCGAGGCTGTTTCGCGGGTTTGACCGCGGTATTGGCGCAGAAACTGCCTGACCGAGTCCGTTGTGTCGAAATGCTGCGGGTAAAGCGTCGCCATCAGCAGGAATGCCCGTTCCTCGCTCAGGTTCAGCGCCTTGAAAGCGGTGAGAAGCGGCTCGCGCGAGGCGGTTTCGGTGAGAGCGCGCGCCACGCTCAGATCGGCCTCCAGCGCCTTGGCAAGCGCGGTCTGGAACACGGCGAGCCTGCCGTCGAGAGCCGTTCGCAGCAACTGAGGATAGTGCTCGCAGGCATTCGCGACGGGATCGGCCAAATCCTGCCGGGCGCTGCCATCCATCATCGAGCGCAACTGCCGGCGCACCTGCTCGGCCGACCACCCGGTCTCGGGCCGAAGCTGGGGCGCTGCCGCCGGTTCGCCCGGCGGGTTCGGGCCATGCACCAGCTTCGGGCGATCCAGCGCTTTCAGCAGATCGGCGATGGCGCTGTTGAGCCCCGGCCGGCGGGCGATGGCGCGGGCATGCGGCATGCCATGCCGGCCAATGATTGCAATCAGGTCGATATCGCTCAGCGCCTTGGAGCGGATCAGGAGCGGGGCGGCGATGTCGATGCTCTCATTGGCGAGCTGCCTGACGAGGCCAGTGGGCGCGTATTCGCATTCGGAAAGAGCGGCGGCGACATAGCGCTTGGATTCGGAGGAGACGTCGTCGAAAAGGGGGAGTGTCAGGTCTTCGAGCTGGGCTATCTCGCGCCGCGAGGGACGCGGCAGCGAGCAGAATGCCGAAACCGCCGCACGAAACAGCCTTTCGGCCTTCCTGGGCTCTCCGGACAGAGCGATTTGCCTAAAATCGGAAGATGACACGATACGCCTGACGCTTACTCAACACGGCGCCGTATCGGCCGACGCCGCACGGCAAACCATAGAATTAGACCATATTGGTTAATCCTCTGTTTACCGTCTGGTGGCGTTATCTTTTCAGGAGCTTACTTACTTCGGTTCAACCGAGAAGGAACAGCCAGCCATGGGCAACATCGTGCCATTCTTGCCGCAACGCGCGGGGAGCCGGGGAAAGCCGGTCTACAAAGCGGATCCGGCCTCAATCATCATTTTTCCCGGCGTGCGATATGAGATCAAGGCTTTGCCTG
Organism: Tianweitania sp. UT-5YL-CI-8; assembly: GCF_030010215.1. GTDB lineage: Bacteria > Pseudomonadota > Alphaproteobacteria > Rhizobiales > Rhizobiaceae > Oryzicola. The sequence goes on along the minus strand of NZ_JASCRR010000004.1, from coordinate 190,892 downwards.
CCGACAAGAGCCAGGAAACCGGCGGCGGGAAGACTGTTTCCACGCCGCCGCTCAACTCCTGACGGTCGATGCCTCAAGCCGCAGTGCGGTGGTAGAAGGCGTTCTCGAAGCCGGTGATGAAGCCGAGGACGAAGCCGCCGATGAAGGATGCCACGAAAGCGCCGATAACCACGCCGGCGATCTGCTTGGGCGAAAGCTTGAGGGCGAAGCCGACGGCGATCATCACCACCAGATAGACCAGGGACGAGAGCATCAGGTTGGCGCCGAAATATTGCGACAGCCAGAGAGCGATGTAGCCAATCGCAACGGCGACTATGCCCGAGCCCATGGATGCGTTGGTGAATTTGGCGCCGAGGGCGCCGCCGATGATGGAAATTACGGCGTGTAGGACTGCGATTAACGGGATCATGGTCTCTCCATTGGTTGATCGACCGGACTATCGAGCCACAGCAGCACTTTCACAATCCCGTGATTGTCGGCGTGGTGTAGAGAGGATTAAGGTCGCGCTGCACGGTCAGCCCGGCTGGCAGGTCAGGCCGTCGAGGAAATCGGAGACGATGGTCGACCAGCTCGGGTCGGGCCGGAACGCCCGGACAACGACGATGCCTTCCTCGGCGGGAATCTCGATGAAAACCGATTTTTCGAACTCTTCCGGCAGGGCCTTGCGGATTTCCAGCATCTGCGGCGGCGTCAGGATGACGAAGTCGGTTACGCGATCGGGCGAACTGCGGTCGTTGAGGCTGTAGATGTTCTGTCCGCCGCGGTCGTAGATCGAAGCCGACCAGAAGGGTGGACGGCCCGACGATTTCACCTGGACCACGCCTTCGCTGAGATCGAAGCGGCAGGCCGCAGCCTCAAACTGCGGATCGGCGCCATCGAAGCTCAAATCGTCGGCAAGCTCGCCATCCAGGCGAACCATGCGATGAATGCCGCCTTCTTCCGACAGGCGGGTCCAGGCGTCGCGCTCTGAGAAATCGGGAACCAGCAGGATTACGACGATGTGGACGATGCCGGCGCCGACCAGGCCGACGAGCAGAGCGAACAGCAGCTTACGCATCGCAGCCCGCCTTGCGGATGGTGGGCATGGGCAGGCTGTTCTCCTCGATAGTGCCGGCGCCGGGGCTGTCGTACAGCGTCAGCACCAGATTGAGCGGACCCTGGCCGGACACCGGCAGCCAGTTGCCCGGCATGGCCTCGGCACCGAGGCTGATCGCCACCGTGTTGTCGGGCTGACGGAGCAGTTCGAGCGAATGGAGCGCGGAAAGACGGTCGTTTTCGGAACGCAGCGGGTTGAAGGTGGCGTCGGCGGCAAACAGGGTCCAGAAGCGCGCCGCAGGCGTGGCGCCCGCAACGGTATAGGCGCATTGGCGGAGCAGGGGCGCGCCGCTGTCGTCATGCTGGGCGACGAAGACGGTGCCCTCGGTGCGGCCCAGAGCCAGCGCGCCGCGCCGTGCCGCCCTGGCTTTCGTGTAGGGATCGGCGTCGGCGGTGCCGAGATCGGGGAAGGTGACCCACTGGCCCATGGCAACCGCGCCGACGCCTTCCTGCTGCTCCAGCGTGTACCAGGCCAGATAGGCGCCGCCGCCGATGGCGATGACCAGCGCGAGCAGTGTGAGAAGAGCGTTCCTCAGCATGGGATGGACTTGGGTGAGGGGCCGTGAAAGGCCGCCGATTTAAGCACCCCCTCATCCTGCCCTGCGGGCCCTCTTCTCCCCGCTGGGGAGAAGAGGGAGCCGGCATTGCCTCGCTTCTGCAAACGGGCGGAACCGGAAGCTGCGGGCCGGATATGCATTCCCGAACCGTTCACAGCGCCGACAGGGTTTCGGATTGCGGGGCAGGCTGCAGGCGTGGCGCCTTGGCGAAGCGGCTGGAGAGATCCTGCAGGGCGCGGGTGGTGGCGCCCGACAGCATGGAGGGACGCTCGGGCGCGGCGGCTTCGCCTTCGGCGCCCTTTTTGTCGTCCTCCCCCTTGGCGACGACGGTTTCCTTGACGAAGGGGTTGTCGATGCCCGGGATCGGCTTGAGGTCGACATTCTGGTGGGCATAGGCCATCAGCCGCTGCCAGACCATCGCGGGCAACGAACCGCCGGTCATGTTGCGGGTGGTGGTGAAGTCGTCATTGCCGAGCCAGACGGCGGCCGTGTAGTTGCCGGTGAAGCCGACATACCAGGCATCGCGATAGGCCTGGGTGGTGCCGGTCTTGCCGGCCGAGCGGATGTTGGGCAAGGCGGCGCGGCGGGCGGTGCCGGTTTCAGGGATCTGCACCATGATGGAGTTCATCGAGCGGATCGCCTGTTCGGACAGCACGCGGCGCGGTTCGGGCGCGTCGCGGTCCCAATCGTAGACGATATCGCCGGAATGGCTGAGCAGCTGGGTGATGCCGTGACGGGTGCCGGCAAAGCCGCCATTGGCGAGCACCTCATAGCCGGTGGCCTGGTCCATCACCGTCATGCCGGAAGTGCCGAGCACCATGGTCTTATGCGAGCTGACTTCGGACTCGACACCCATCGCCTCAGCCATGGCCTTGATCGGCGGAATCGAAAGTTTGTCCTTGGCCAAACGCACCGGCACGGTGTTGATCGACTTGATCAGCGCGGTGGAGAGCGTCATGCGGCCGGAATAGCCGCGTGTATAGTTCTTGGGCGACCAGCCGTTCCAGGTGATCGGCGCGTCGGAGATGACCGATTGCGGCGTGAAACCGTTTTCCATCGCGGTGGCATAGACATAAGGCTTGAAGGAGGAGCCGGCCTGGCGCAGCGCCTTGGTGGCGCGGTTGAACTGGCTCTGTCCGTAATCGCGGCCGCCGACAATGGCGCGGACAGCGCCGTTGTTTTCCATGACCACCATGGCGCCTTCGCCGACGCGGTATTCCTTGCCGTACTGGCGCAGATGGAACTCCATCGACTCTTCGGCGGCGCGCTGGAGGTTCATGTCGATAGTGGTGCGGGCGACCAGCGAGTGGTTCGGCATATCGACCGCGATCTTCTTGACCTGCTCGAAGGCCCAGTCGAGGAAATAATCCGGGCTCTTGCGGTCGCCGCGATCCACCGGCGTGGCCGGATGCAACCGGGCCGACAGGACCTGGCCCTCGGTCATGAAGCCGGACTGGACGAGGTTGGACAGGACGACATTGGCGCGGGCGCGCGCGGCGGGCAGGTTGATGTGCGGCGCATATTTGGCGGGCGCCTTGAACAGGCCGGCGAGCATGGCGGCTTCGGGCAGATTGAGGTCCTTGACCGGCTTGCCGAAATAGAAATCGGCCGCGGCCGCTATGCCGAAAGTGCCGCCGCCCATATAGGCGCGGTCGAGATAGAGCTGCAGGATCTCCTTCTTGGACAGGTTGGCTTCCAGCCAGATCGCCAGGAAAGCTTCCTTGACCTTGCGGTCGATGGTGCGCTCGTTGGACAGGAACAGGTTTTTTGCGAGCTGCTGGGTGAGGCTGGAGCCGCCCTGGACGACGGAATTGGCCCGCATGTTCTCGCTCATGGCGCGCGACAGGCCGATCAGGTCGATACCGTAATGCTCGAAAAAGCGGCGGTCCTCGGTGGCGAGCACGGCCTTGATGACATGGTCGGGCATGTCGTCGACGGGAACGGAATCGCGCTGGATGATGCCGCGCTGGCCGATCTCGTTGCCGGAGCGGTCGAGGAAGGTGACGGCGAAATCGTCCTGCGCGCGCCAGTTGCCTTCGGTGGCATGGAAAGAGGGGATGGCAAGCGCCAGCATGACGACGGACCCGGCCGCGCCCATGGTGAAGCCTTCGCTGGCAAGCTCGACCAGACCGCGCCGCCAACCCTTGACGCGAAAGCGCCGCGACAGGATCGTGGCACTTTCCCAGAATTGCGAGAGCTTGAACCGAAGCTCGTAAAGCGAGGAATCGAGCCAGGCGTCAACGGCCAGCAGGAAGGCAGCGACACGGCCTCTCTTCCCCACCGATTTGACAGCTTCGCTCATACGCCCACTTCCGCAACCAAACGCCAGCCTGCGGACCCGATGCCGGCAAATTGAAGGCGGCAGGGTCCATGGCAGAGCGCCACACTTCCACGAATTCAGACGCCACAACAAGCGCGCCGGTGCCTTTATTCACGGCAGGACGCGGCACAGATGTCGGTTTTCCATGCACGCGATGCCCACTTACATCAGTCGGATAGAGCTGCCTCGCTTGGCCGGTCTGATTTTGACGGAGCTTAGGGGAGAAGGCTTAAAAAAGCGCGACCAAGAGATTAACATAGGAATTTATTCTTGACACCGTAACGGTGGTTTGGTAGTGTTCAGTTATCGTCAGAAAAGTGTGACTGGCGGCTGAACTGGCCACACCGGTCTTCCCCCTCATCCGGCCCTTCGGGCCACCACCCGGGGTCGAGCCGCTGGTCTCGACCCGTCCTTCGGACCCCCGTTGGGGAGAAGGGACTGGCGCCGCGCCGATCGCTCTCCTCTCCCCAGCGGGGAGAGGGTGGCCGAGCGAAGCGGAGGCCGGGTGAGGGGGCTCGACCACATCCGATTCCCCCAGGCAAGGTGGGAGATCAGCAGCGTCACTCTTATTCCTTCCAAGGAGACCGGTCTTGCTTATCAGCACCACTGCGAAGTGGCGCGCCTTGCGCGCGCTTTTTGAAGGCTCGCTTGCGGATGTCGGCATGCTGGTCGCCATCAGCGGCATGACCGAGCGCGGCATCGCCCAGCGCGCAAAGCGCGAGGGCTGGCAGCCGCCGACGGTCGTCGAAGAGGCGCTGGTGAAGGTGCGGATGCTGGCACAGCGTTGCGTGAAGGAACTGGAAGCCATCCAGGCGCATCCGAAGACCGGTTTCAACAAGGCGCGCATCGACGCGCTGATGAGCCTCGTCCGCGCCATCGAGAAGGTCGGCGACGTGCTGCGCAGCGACGACGCGCTGAAGGACATCCATGCAAAGAGGGACGCCGACATTGGAGAACTGCTCGATAAGGTGGACCGACGCATTGTCGAACTCGCTCGCGAATATGCAGAAAGGCTGGTCCGCGAGAGAATTGGGGTTCAAGACGCCGCTGATCGCGGATGAGTGGTATGCACATTCCAATCCGGGGCAGTATCCGTTCGATAAGCCGCAGACCTGGCTGGTGATGGGCGGGCGCGGCTCGGGCAAGACCCGGCTGGGCGCGGAATGGATCAACGGTCTGGTCCGCGCGTTCCCGCCTTTTGCGCAGCACAAGCATCTTCGCATCGCCCTGGTGGGCGAGACGCTGGCCGATGTGCGCGACGTGATGATCGAGGGGCCTTCGGGCATCCTGACCATGGCGCGGCACGAGCGGCCGCGCTTCGAGGTGACGCGCCGCCGCATCCTGTGGTCGAGCGGGGCGGTGGCGCACATGTTTTCCTCCGAGGACCCCGAAAGCCTGCGCGGCCCGCAATTCGAGGCGGCGTGGGGCGACGAGGTCGCCAAATGGAAGAATGCCGAAGACTGCTTCGACATGCTGCAGTTCGGCCTGCGGCTGGGGCAGCAGCCACGGCAATTGCTGACGACGACGCCGAGGCCCGTGCCGCTGATGAAGCGGCTGATCGCCGATGCATCGGTGGGAGTGACGCGGCTGCGCACTGAGCACAATGTCCGCAACCTGGCAGACGGGTTTACCGAGACGCTGCGGCGGCGCTATGCCGGCAGCATTCTGGAGCGGCAGGAACTGGACGGCGAACTGATCGAGGATCGCCGCGACGCGCTGTGGTCGCGCGTTCTGCTGGAGCAGTCGATCTGCAAAGAGATGCCGGAGATCAGACGCATCGTCGTGGCGATAGACCCACCGGCGAGTTCGACGGCGGCTTCGGATGCCTGCGGCATCGTGGCGGCGGGGCTGGCGGCGGATGGACGCGCGGTGGTGCTGGAAGACGCCACGGTACGCGCGGCGGGGCCGCAGCAATGGGCAATGAAGGCAGTGTCGCTGTTTCACCGGTTGAAAGCGGATTGCCTGGTCGCCGAGATCAACCAGGGTGGCGACATGGTGACGGCGGTGATCCGCACCGTGGATGCAGATGTGCCGGTCAAGACGGTGCGGGCGAAGCGGGCGAAATGGCTGCGCGCCGAGCCCATCGCCGCACTCTACCAGCAGGGCAAGGTGCTTCACCAGAAGCACTTTCCCGAACTCGAAGACGAGATGTGCGACTTCGGGCCGAGCGGTCTTTCCAACGGACGTTCGCCCGACAGGCTGGACGCGCTGGTCTGGGCTGTGGGCGAACTGATGCCGGAGTGGTCCGCGCAACCGCGCATCCGCGACTTTTCCTGAGAAAACCCGTGAAAGCGGTCTGCAAATGGCACTTTCTGCGCTTCCGTTGCTCACGTACCCAAAAGTACGCTGCGCTCGTCGCAAGAGCGACCCCGAAAGCACCATTTTCGCCACGCTTTGACGAGTTTTCGCGCAGGCGCTGAGCGGTCTGCAAATGGCACTTTCTGCGCTTCCGTTGCTCACGTACCCAAAAGTACGCTGCGCTACGGTTCTCGAAAGCGCCATTTTCGCCACGCTTTGACGAGTTTTCGCGCAGGCGCTGAGCGGTCTGCAAATGGCACTTTCTGCGCTTCCGTTGCTCACGTACCCAAAAGTACGCTGCGCTACGGTTCTCGAAAGCGCCATTTTCGCCA
>NZ_JASCRR010000004.1:138821-184197 GCF_030010215.1 Tianweitania sp. UT-5YL-CI-8 | reverse complement strand
TTCGCCACGCTTTGACGAGTTTTCGCGCAGGCGCTGAGCGGTCTGCAAACGGCACTTTCTGCGCTTCCGTTGCTCACGTACCCAAAAGTACGCTGCGCTACGGTTCTCGAAAGCGCCATTTTCGCCACGCTTTGACGAGTTTTCGCGCAGGCGCTGAGCCGCCCGCCAACACAATTTCAACAGAGGAGCCGACATGGCTTGGACATGGCCTTGGCCTCGTAAAGCGGGGATCGCCGCCGCGCGCGTCGAACGCAAACACGCCGAACACAAACATGCCGGACAGACCGGATTCATCGCGCTGCATGCGCAGGGCGAAGCCAACTGGACGCGCCGGGATTATGCGGCGCTGTCGCGCGAGGGCTTCATGCGCAACCCGATCGTGCATCGGGCGGTGCGCCTGGTGGCGGAGACCGCAGCCGCGATTCCCTGGCTGCTTTACGAGGGCACGACCGAACTGACCGAGCATCCGCTGCTCAATCTGCTCGACCGGCCGAATGCGCGGCAGGCGGGCGCCGGTTTCATGGAGACGCTGTACGGGCATCTGCTTTTGTCGGGCAACGCCTATCCGGAAACGATCGATGCCGGGACGGCGCGCGAATTGCATCTGCTGCGGCCCGACCGGGTGTCGGTGGTGGCTGACGACAACGGTTGGCCGACCGCGTTGGAATATCGCCAGGGAAGCGGCCAAGGGGGCGGCAAACGGCGTGTGCCGCTGGCCCCGGGCGGGGCGGCGCATCTGAGCCTGTTCCATCCACTCGACGACCATTACGGCTTTGCGCCGGTGGAGGCAGCGCTCGTGGCGCTCGACACGCACAATGCCGCCGGGCGCTGGAACAAGGCGCTGCTCGACAATTCGGCGCGGCCTTCGGGCGCGCTGGTCTATGCGCCGAAGGAAGGCGGCAATCTTAGCGAGGACCAGTACGACCGGCTGAAGACGGAACTGGAGCAAGGCTATACCGGCGCGCATGGCGCGGGGCGGCCGCTGCTGCTGGAAGGCGGGCTGGACTGGAAGGCGATGAGCCTGTCGCCCAAGGACATGGATTTCATCGAGGCGAAGCATTCGGCGAGCCGCGACATCGCGCTCGCTCTGGGCGTGCCGCCAATGCTGCTCGGCATTCCCGGCGACAGCACCTATTCCAACTATCAGGAGGCCAACCGCGCCTTCTACCGCCTGACCGTGCTGCCTCTGGTGGCTCGGACGGCGAAGGAGTTTTCCGCATGGCTTGGCCCGGTGTTCCAGCCCGGCTTGCGGCTCTGGTTCGACGCCGACCGGATCGAGGGCCTGGCGGTGGAACGCGAGGCGCTGTGGAAGCGGCTGGGGGCCGCGGATTTCCTGACCGAGGACGAGAAACGCGAGGCGGTGGGATACCAGCCGCTGGGGCTGCGAGGAGACAAGTCATGACGGATTGGACGAACGAGCATTGGCTGTGGCTGGCCAAGGCGGGCGGCGCGGTGGCCGGATCGGCTGTTTCGCTGGCCTATGTGCTGCCGCAGGGACGCCGCGACGCGGCGATCCGCTTCGCCGTCGGCGTGATCTGCGGCGTGGTGTTCGGCTCGACGGTGGGCGTGAAGGTTGTGACCGAGCTTGGCATCACAGGCAGCGTCGGCCCGGCCGAACGCGTGCTGATCGGCTCGGCCATCGCAAGCCTGTTCGGCTGGTGGGCCATCGGCTTCATCCTCAAGACGCTCGAACGCAGAACCGGTGGAGACAAGCGACATGACGTTCATCCCGAAGGCGCGTGAGGCCATGACGATGCCTGGCGAATCCAAGTTTCTCGACGTGGCGCTCGATGCGGTGGCGCAGGACGGCAGCTTCCACGGCTATGCCAGTCTGTTCGGCAAGGTCGATCTCGGCAACGATATCGTCGAGCGCGGCGCTTTCGCCAAATCGCTGCGGACGCGCGGGGCGGGCGGCATCCGCATGCTGTTCCAGCACGACCCAGGCGAGCCGATCGGCACCTGGACAGAACTGCGCGAGGATGAACGCGGCCTGTTCGTGCGCGGCAGGCTGGCCGCAGGCGTGACGCGGGCGCGAGAGGTGCTGAGCCTGATGCGCGGCGGTGCGCTGGACGGATTGTCCATCGGCTTTCGCACCGTCAAGGCGCGCAAGGATGCGGGAAGCGGCGTGCGCCGCATCCTGGAGGCCGACCTCTGGGAAATCTCGGTGGTGACCTTTCCAATGCTGCCGGATGCGCGGGTCGCGGCCGTCAAGGGGATGCTGCCGAGCGTCCGCGAATTCGAACGCTGGCTCACGCGGGATGCGGGGCTGACGCGAAGCGATGCCCGCGCCGTGGTGGCGGAGGGTTTCGCACAACTGGTGCGCAAGCGGGACGCGGCGCGCGGGACCGAACACGACCTGGCGGAACGCATCCGCCGGGCGACACGAACCATGAAGGACAAGGATACGATCCATGACAGACATCGTTGACAGCCGCGCCCCGGAAACCAAATCCGGCGCGGGCGACTATCTCGACCTGAAGGACGCCTTCGGCGAGTTCATGACCACCTTCGAGGCGTTCAAGGACGCCAACGACCAGAAGCTGGCCCAGATGGAAGGCCGGCTGGGCGCCGACACCGTGACGGTGCAGAAGGTCGAGCGTATTTCGCAAGCACTCGACGAGCAGAAACGGGCCATAGACGGCATGTCGCTGAACCGGCTGCGGCCGGGGCTGGGCGATGGCGAACGCCGCTCGACGCCCGAGCGCAAGCAGGCTTTCGACGCCTATATGCGCAGCGGCGACGACCGGGCGCTGCGGGCGCTCGACAGCAAGGCGATGTCCTACGGCTCCGGCCAGGACGGCGGCTATCTGGTGCCGGACGAGACCGAGGCCGAGATCGGCAAGCGGCTTTCGACCTTGTCGCCGATCCGCTCCATCGCTTCGGTGCGCCGGGTTTCGGCAGCGGTGCTGAAGAAGCCCTTCGCGCTGGGCGGACCGGCCGTAGGCTGGGTGGCCGAAACGGCGGCCCGGCCGCAGACCGCGACGCCGACGCTGGCCGAGCTGCAATTCCCGACCATGGAGCTGTACGCCATGCCGGCGGCGACCGCCTCGCTGCTGGAGGACAGCATCGTCGATCTCGACCAGTGGATTTCGGCCGAGGTCGAAGCCGCCTTCGCCGAGCAGGAGGGCGCAGCCTTCGTCAGCGGCAACGGCGTCAACAAACCGCGCGGCTTCCTCGACTACACCAAGGTCGCCGAGTCGAGCTGGGTCTGGGAGCAGATCGGCTATATCGCGACGGGGGTCGCCGGGCAGCTGCCGGCCTCCAACCCCTCGGACGTGCTGATCGATACCGTCTATGCGCTCAAGGCGGGCTATCGCCAGAACGCCAACTGGATCATGAACCGAAAGACGCAAGGCGCGATCCGCAAGCTCAAGGATGCCGACGGCAACTATCTCTGGCAGCCGCCGGCGGCGGTGGGCCAGAAGGCGATGCTGATGGGCTTTCCGCTGGTCGAGGCGGAGGACATGCCGAATGCGGCGACCGACGCCACGCCGATTGCCTTCGGCGACTTCTCGCGCGGTTATCTGGTGGTCGACCGCACGGGCGTGCGCGTCTTGCGCGACCCGTATTCGGCCAAGCCCTATGTGCTGTTCTACACCACCAAGCGCGTCGGCGGCGGCGTTCAGGATTTTGACGCGATCAAGCTGCTCAAGTTTGGAACAGCTTGAGAACTCTACTCCGGAGGCCATCTGACGCGGCTTTCTGCGCTTCCGGTGCTCACGTACCTGAACGTACGCTCCGCTCCGGTTCTCGAAAACCGCGCCATCTGACTCACCGGAGCGAGTTCTGAAGCAGTTCCGCGATCCACATTGGCCCTGGGTGCAAATTCCGGGGCCTTTTTCTGTTCAAGCCGGGAGCAAACAACCATGACGCTTGTGAAAACCGTCGAACCCTCGGCGGAGCCGGTGACGCTGGCCGAGATGAAGGCGCATCTTCGGGTGCAGCATTCGAGCGAGGATGTGCTGCTGGAAGGGCTGATCCGCGCCGCGCGACAGGATGTCGAGCGGACGACCGGCCTGGCGCTGATCGACCAGGCCTGGAGGCTGGTGGCGAATGGGGTGTCCCGCGAGGGTTGCCTTTCGATACCGCTGCATCCGGTGCGGGAGATTCTGTCGATCACCGTCTATGGCTCGGAAGGCGAGGCGTCGCTGGTCGATGCCGGAAGCTATCAGGCCGATCTCGTGTCGCGGCCGGCGCGGCTCCATTTCGACCCGAAGCCGGAACGGCTGAAGGCGATGAACGGCATCGAGGTCGATTTCACCGCCGGTTTCGGCGAGGCGGGCACCGATGTGCCCGATCCGCTGCGGCTGGCGATCAAGATTCTCGCCGGACACTGGTACGAGTTTCGCGGCGCCTATGGTCCCGGCGACCAGCCGGTGTCCTATCCCGGCGGCTACGACCGGCTGATTTCCCACTATCGCACACGGAGGCTGTGATGCAGGCGATGTTCATCGAGCCCGGCAATTTCCGGGCGTGGCTGACGATCGAGGCGGCGCAAAGCGTTGCCGACGGCATGGGCGGGCGGACGGAGAGCTGGGAGGAGACGGCCGTGACCTACGGCCATATCGAGCCAGCGGCGGCCGAAAGCCGCTTCGGCGCCGACCAGACGCTGGAGACCTATACGCACCGTATCACCATCCGCCACCGCGAGGGCGTGGCGAGCGGCATGCGCTTCCGCAAGAGCCAGCGGCTGTTCGACATCCTCACCGTGCACGATCCGGACGAGACGGGCCGCTATCTGGTGTGCCGCGTGAGGGAGCAGGGCCAATGACGCCGACGATGAGATTGACCCTGGATGGGCTGATGAGCGCGCTGCGCGGCAAGGCGCATGCGCTCGCCGACGATGTCCAGACGCAGCGCCGTCGTCCTCGACCGAAATTCTGGGCGGACGGCTCGAGCATCTGGGAGCGCAGCCCAACGCAACGCAATTTGCCGGAGAGCTTCGATGAGTTCGGGGACGAGTGAACTGCAGAAGGCCGCGTTCGCAGCGCTGAGCGGCGATGCCGCGCTGGCTGGGTTGCTGGGCGGCGCGCGGATCTATGACGCAGCGCCCGACAATGCGGCGTTTCCATACGTCACTTTCGGGCGCATCACGACGACGGACTGGAGCACGGCGACGGAGCGCGGCAGCGAGCATTTCGTGACGCTGCATTGCTGGTCGCGCGGCAAGGGCAAGAAGCAGGCGCTGGCGATTGCCGATGCGGTCGCGGCCTGCCTGGACGACGCGGCACTGCTGCTCGACGGGCATCACCTGGTGAGCTTGCGTTTTCTCGGCAGCGAGACGGCGTATGACGACCGGTTCCTGGCGACGCGCAGCGTCGTCCGGTTCCGCGCCGTGACCGAGCATTTGGAATAATTCCAACAGATCAAGGAGGCGGCAATGGTCGCACAGAAGGGCAAGGATATTCTCCTGAAGCTCCAGCATGAGGCGGCGTTTGTGACCGTTGCGGGGCTGCGCTCAAAACGCATCGCCTTCAACAGCCAGACGGTCGATGTGACCGACGCGGATTCGGCGGGCCGGTGGCGCGAGCTTTTGGCCGGGAGCGGTGTGCAGCGGGCGAGCCTGAGCGGGGCGGGCATCTTCAAGGACGCGCAGTCCGACGGGTTGATCCGGATGCGGTTCTTTGCCGGAGAGATCGTACCGTGGCAGGTCGTGGTGCCGGGCTTCGGCACGGTCGAGGGGCCGTTCCAGATCACGGCGCTGGAATATACCGGCGCGCATGACGGCGAGCTGACCTTCGAGATCGCGCTGGAATCGGCCGGGGTCGTCAGCTTCACGGTGGCGCCATGAGCGCGAATCGCAGGCGCGGCGAAATCGCAGCCGAACTCGACGGGCAGACGCGCAGGCTGTGCCTGACGCTGGGCGCGCTGGCGGAGCTGGAAGCAGCCTATGCCGCCGACGATTTGAGCGCGCTGGTGCAGCGGTTTTCCAGCGGAAAGCTTTCGGCGACCGACCTGATCCGGCTGATCGGCGCGGGGCTGCGGGGTGGCGGAGCCGATGTCTCCGACAGGGACGTCGCTGCGATGCAGGCCGAACGCGGCGCGGCGGGTTTTGCCGAAATCGCCGCCGAGCTTTTGACCGCGACATTCGGCGGGGCTGCCCCGCAAAACCCTTGAGTGCCGCAGCGCCCGCGCCGGCCGCCTTTCCCTGGGAGCGGGTTATGGCGGTGGGGCTCGGGCTGCTGCGGCTTTCCCCACAAGCGTTCTGGAGCATGACGCCGCGCGAATTCGAACGCGCCGCCAGCATTTTGGCGCCGGCGCAGACGCACGGTCCGAGCCGGCAGGCGCTCGATGCGCTGATGCTCAACTATCCCGACAGACAAGGAGATCAGCATGGCTGAAGACGTCACCGTTTCGATCCAGGCCGATACGGCGCCGTTCCAGGCGGCGCTGCAGAATCTGGAAAAGCTGTCGAGCAGTTTCGGCGCGCAACTGACCGGCGCGCTGAAAAGTGCCGCCATCAGTGGGCGCGAGCTCGACGATGTGTTGCGGCGTCTCGGCCTGAACCTCGCCGGCATGGCGCTGGAGCAAGGGTTGAAGCCGCTGCAATCGCTGGTGGGTTCGCTGCTGTCGAGCGTCGTCGGTGCCGTGATGCCGTTCGCCAAGGGCGGCGTCGTTTCGGCGCCGACCTATTTCCCGATGCAGGGCGGCATGGGCCTGATGGGCGAGGCGGGATCGGAAGCGATCCTGCCGTTGCAGCGCGGTTCGGACGGCAGTCTTGGCGTGGCGACGTCAGCACCTGCACGGCCGATGAGCATCGTCTTCAACGTCACCGCGCAAGATGCGTCGTCCTTCCGCAAGTCGGAGGCGCAGATCACCGGCATGCTGGCGCGGGCTGTGTCGCGCGGATCGCGGAGCCTTTGAAATGAGCGCGTTTTCCGATTTCCACGATGTCGCGTTTCCGCTCGGCATCTCCTTCGGCGCGACCGGAGGGCCTGAGCGCCGCAACGAGATCGTTACCCTGACCTCCGGCCGCGAGAAGCGCAATGCGCGCTTCGCCGATTCCAGGCGGTTCTACGATGCTGGAACCGGAGTGCGGTCGCTGGAGGATCTGCACGAGGTGCTGGCGTTTTTCGAAGCGCGGCGCGGTTCGCTGCACGCGTTCCGGTTTCGCGACCCGTTCGACATGAAGTCGTGCCCGCCGGAACAGGCGCCCGCCGCGACCGACCAGGTGCTGGGCACCGGCGATGGGGCGCGGGTGCGCTTCAAGCTGGTCAAGACCTATGGCACAGGCGACGACGCCTACAGCCGGGGTATTGCAAAGCCGGTGTTGCCGACGCTGAAGGTGGCGGTGGGTGGCATCGAGCGGCCGGCGTCTGCCTTCGGCTTCGACGCGGCGAGCGGCGAGATCGTCTTTGGCGCAGGCCAGGTGCCGGGCGCGGGCGCTACGGTGACAGCGGGCTACGAATTCCATGTGCCGGTGCGGTTCGACATTGAGAGGCTGACGCTCAGCCTGACGGCGTTTCGCGCTGGCCAGATCCCTTCGATCCCGCTGGTGGAGGTGTTATTGTGAGCCGCTATCCGGAGGCATTGTCCGAACATCTCGTCGGGACAGTGACGACGCTGTGCCATTGCTGGCGGCTGACGCGCAGCGACGGCTTGGCAATCGGATTCACCGACCACGACCGGACGCTGGAGATCGGCGGCCTCGCCTACGAGCCGGCCAGCGGCTTCACCGCGAGCGAGGCTCGCGACACGCTGGGCATGGCGGTCGACACGCAGGACATCGAGGGCGCGCTGTCGTCGGAGCGCATCCGCGACGAGGACGTTTCCGCAGGGCTCTACGATGGCGCTGTGGTCGAGACGCTGCTGGTCAATTGGCGCGAGCCGGGCGTTCATGCGGTGATCCGAAAGGCAGCGATCGGCAAGATCGTGCGCAGCGACAACAGCTTCGTAGCCGAGTTGCAGAGCGCGTCGCACACGCTGGACCGGCCGCAGGGGCGCATTATCAGCCGCCGCTGCGATGCCGAACTGGGCGATGCCCGTTGCGGCTTCCTTCTGGCGCAGGAAGGCTTTTCCGGTACGGGAACGGTGCTGGCCTTGCCGGGCGTCGACACGCTTCTGGTCGAAGGCATCGAGACCTTCGAGCCGGGCTGGTTCAGCCACGGACGGCTGACATGGACATCCGGTGCCGCGGCGGGTCGGGCTTTTCGGATCGTGCATCACCGCGCAGGCACCGAGGGTGTCGTGCTGGTTGTGCCGCCTGAAGCGCTGCGCGGGGCTGAGGCAGGAGATGCGTTCACTGTCGAGGCCGGCTGCGACAAGAGTTTCGCCACATGCAAGGCGAAATTTGCCAATGCCCTGAACTTCCGGGGTTTTCCGCATCTGCCCGGCAACGACACGGCCTATGGCTATGTCTCCGACAACGGCGTGTTCGACGGCGGGCCGGTGGTGCCATGAGCGATAGCGTCACGGCATGCGCGGTGATTGCCGAGGCGGAGCGCTGGATCGGCACGCCGTATCGTCATCAGGGGCGGGTGCAGGGCGTCGGTTGCGACTGCATCGGCCTGCTGCTCGGTGTGTGGCAAGGGCTGTACGGCTATGCGCCCGAGACGCCGCAGAGCTATGCGGCGGATTGGGCGGACGCCGAACGCGGCGATAGCCTGCTGGATGCCTGTCGACTGCATGTCGCGGAAAAGCCGGTGACCGACATGGCTGTGGGCGACCTGCTGCTGTTTCGATGGCGGCCGCATCTGCCGGCACGGCATGCCGGCATTCTCACCGAACGGAGCCGCTTCATCCATGCCTATGAACGCGCCGGCGTCGTTTCGTCGCCGCTGGTGCCGAGCTGGCGCGGGCGCATCGCCGCCGTCTTTTCCTTTCCCTCGCTTCCAGCTGGAGACTGACCATGGCGACAATCCTGCTGCAGGCGGCCGGTGCCTATATCGGTGGCCTGCTCGGCCCTATCGGCGCGACCATCGGCACCGCGGCCGGCGCGGTTGCCGGCTATATGCTGGACCGGGCGCTGATCAGCGGCACGCAGCGCATCGAAGGACCGCGCCTGACCGGCGCGCGGCCCTTCACCGCCGAGGAAGGCGCTTCGCTGCCGCGTATCTATGGTACGGCGCGGCTGGGCGGCACGCTGATCTGGGCGACACGGTTCCAGGAGGTGTCGGAAACCAGCCGACAGGGCAAGTTCGGGCCGAAAGTCACCGAATATTCCTATTTCGCCAATGCCGCCTTCGCGCTCTGCGAGGGAAGGGTTGCGGGCATTCGCCGGGTCTGGGCGGACGGTAAGGAACTCGACCTCACGACCATTGAACTGCGGGTTTATAACGGCGCGGAGGACCAGCTTGCCGATCCGCTGATCGAGGCCAAGCAGGGCGCAGGCAACACGCCGGCCTATCGCGGCACGGCCTATGTGGTGGTCGACAATCTCGATATCGGGCCTTTCGGCAACAGGCTGCCGCAATTGCAGTTCGAGGTGCTGCGCCCGCTGGGCACTGTTCCCAGCAAGATCAAGGCGGTCTGCCTGATCCCCGGCGCGACCGAATACGGGCTGGCGACCGGCGTGGTGGAAAAGGAAATCCGGCCCGGCGAGAGCGAGGCCGTCAACCGGCATGTGCTGCATGCGGGTTCGGATATCGCAGCGTCGCTGGACGAGTTGCAGATGCTGTGCCCGGAGCTGGAGCATGTCGCGCTGGTGGTGTCATGGTTCGGAAACGACCTGCGGGCCGGCGAATGCCGGATACGGCCGGCGGTGACGACGCGCAGCGGCGGCGTTTCGGAGGCGTGGCATGTCGCGGGGCTGGACCGGGCGACCGCTGATCTGATCTCGACGCATGATGGCGGGCCTGCCTATGGCGGCACGCCGTCGGATCAGAGCGTGAAGCAGGCCATCGCGGAAATCCGTTCGCGGGGTCTGAAGGTTACGTTTTATCCTTTCATCATGATGGACGTTCCGGCTGACACCAACTTGCCGGACCCTTATGGCGAGGGAACGCAGCCGGCTTATCCCTGGCGCGGGCGCATTACATGCGATCCAGCGCCTTTGCAGCCGGGGAACGCCGACAAGACGGCGTTGGCGCGCGACCAGATCGAGGCGTTCTGCGGCTCGGGGGCGGGGGATTGGGGCTATCGCCGCTTCGTGCTGCACAACGCTCATCTTGCCGAAGCAGCGGGCGGGGTCGATGCGTTCCTGATCGGCGCCGAGCTGCGCGGACTGACGACGCTGCGCGACGAGACCGGCGCGTTTCCCTTCGTGGAGGCGTTGTGCGCGCTGGCTGACGACGTGCGCGGCATTCTCGGCGCGCAGACCAAGCTGACCTATGGGGCGGACTGGAGCGAGTATTTCGGCCATCATCCGCAGGACGGCAGCGGCGACGTGATGTTTCACCTCGATCCGCTGTGGTCGCATCCCGAGATCGATGCGGTGGGCATCGACAACTACATGCCGCTTTCGGATTGGCGCGATGCCGACCATGCCGGAGGCAATCCCGATGGTTTTGCCTCGCCTTACGATCTGGCGGGGCTCGGTGCGGGAATTGACGGCGGCGAGGGCTTTGACTGGTTTTATGCAAGTGCGGAAGCACGGCTGAACCGAGACCGCACCGCGATCACCGACGGTGCTTACGGCAAGCCCTGGGTCTATCGCTACAAGGATATGGTGAACTGGTGGTCGAACCCGCATCACGACCGCAATGACGGCGTGGAGGCAGCGTCGCCGACAGCCTGGCAGCCAAGGGGAAAGCCGATCTGGTTTACCGAACTCGGATGCCCTGCCGTCGACAAGGGTCCGAACCAACCCAATGTGTTTCCCGACCCGAAATCGGTCGAAAACGCAGTTCCGTATTTTTCCAGCGGTGGCCGCAGCGACACGGCGGCGCAGCGGTTTCTCCAGGCGCATCTCGGCCACTGGGACGCTGCGGCGGACGGATTTTCCGATGCCGCCAACCCAGCTTCGGACGTCTATGCGGGGCGCATGGTCGAGGCCTCGCGCTGCTACATCTGGGCCTGGGATGCGCGGCCGTTTCCGGCCTTTCCCCTGTTGCAGGACAGCTGGGCGGATGCGGGCAACTGGCAGCTTGGCCATTGGCTCAATGGCAGGGCGTCGGGCGTCGCGGTGGGCGATGTCATCAATGCCGTGCTGGGCGACCATGGCCTGGCGAAAGCGGATGTGAGCGGCGTCGAGGGTACTGTGCAGGGCTATGTGGTCGGCGATCCGGCATCGGTGCGCGCGACGCTGGAGCCGCTCCAGGAACTGTTCGACCTGGCTGTTCTGGAGCAGCCGGAGGGACTGCTGTTCCGGCAGGCGGCCAGCGCGGGCGAGCCGGTCGACGTCGACGAACTTGTAGTCGAGGGCGACGCGACGATTCTCGAACTGAGCCGCGTTGCCGACAGCGATCTGCCGGTGGAAGCGATCCTGAATTTTCGCGATCCGATGAAGGATCATCAGGCAGGGTCGGCCCGAAGCCGTCGTGTGGCGCAGACCGGCGCGCAGGCAGGGCTCAGCCTGCCTGGAACGCTGGAGGCGGGGCAGGCGGCAGCGCTGGCGGATGAATGGCTGCAGCGCAACCGCGCGCGGCGCGAGCAATTGAGTTTCGCTGTGGCCGGTCCGCGCGACGACCTCGTGCCCGGTGCGCTGGTGCGTCTGCCGGGGCGGCTGGACGGACGCGATTTTCTGATCACGCAGGTCGAGGACGGACTGACGCGGCGGGTCCAGGCAAGCGAGATCGTGCGGACCGCGCCGGTTCCGTGGACGTCCGGTGAAGCCGGATCGACGGCGCCGACCGTTCTCGCGGGGCGTCCGCATGTGCTATTTCTCGACCTGCCGTTGGGCGCGGGGTCGGACGAGCCGCTCGACCAGTTTCGCCTGGCGATTTATCAGCGACCGTGGCGGACGCAGGCGGTTCTGGTGTCGCCGGAGACGAGCGGTTTTGCCGTTCGAGGACAGGTGACGCGCAAGGCAAGCGTCGGGCGCCTGACCGAGGCGCTGGCGCCGGGATTGTTTTCGGGCCGGCCGGATCGATCCGCTGCGCTGACGGTGGAGATGTTCGACGCCGAGCTTATGAGCGTCAGCCGGGCGCAGCTTCTCAATGGCGCGAACGCCTTGGCGATGAGGTCAGTGAACGGGGTCTGGGAGGTCTTGCAATTCGAGCACGCGGAGGAGGTGTCGCCGGATATCTGGCGGCTCACTGGACTGCTGCGCGGGCAGCTTGGCACGGAAGACGCCATGGCCTCGGGCGCACTGAGCGGCGCGGATGTGGTTGTGCTCGACGATGCCATCGCGCCGGCTGGGTTGCTGGCGGGGGAAGTCGGGCTTGACTTGAAGTGGCGCATCGGTCCGGCGGGGGTGCCGATCGAAGGCAGGCATTTCGTCACGCGCGCCGAGACCGGCGGGCTGAGGCCGTTGATGCCGTTGGCGCCAGCGCATCTTTCCGCAACGCCGCAGGCCGGCGGGGCCATCGCATTCGACTGGATCCGGCGCAGCCGCGTCGATGCCGACAACTGGACCGCAGCCGAGGTGCCCCTGGGCGAGGTGCGCGAGGAATATCGCGTGCGCGTCGCGACAGTGGACGGCACGAAGAAACGGTCGGCGGTGATTGCGGAGCCATCCTGGATCTATGCCGCCGCCGACATCGGTGCGGATTTTCCTGTGTCGGATGCAGCAGTCGTGACTGTCGAGCAATGGAGTGCAGCGGTGGGCTGGGGTTTGCCGGCCACGCTGCGGATTTCTGTCTGAGAACGAAAGGAAAAACCATGAACGACTTGAAACCCTGGTATGTTTCCCGCACCATCTGGGCCTCCATCGTCAGCCTCGTCATAGGCATCATGGGGATGCTCGGCATGACGGTGGACGGGGCGGACCAATCGATGCTGACGGATGCCACCGTGCAGGCCGTTGTCGCCGTTGCAGGGGCCATCGCGATCTGGGGCCGCGTCACCGCGCGTGACCGGATCGGGTGACTCTGAGGGGCTTATGAAGGACGGCTGTGCGATGCGTTCATTTCATGTTCAGGGGGGATACGTTAGACGTTGGGTATGAAAACGCTTCGCTCCTTCCTCACCCGCGCGATTGCCGCCGTTTGTGTCGGCGGACTGGCCGTTTCCCAGTCTTTCGCCGCTCCGATGCCGGCCAAGCCCCAGGCCCAGGAGTTCGTCGTGCAGGTTGCCGGCGACTGCTATGCCATCGGCCAGCAGGTCGCCGCGCAGAATGGCGGCCAGCTCGCCCGGGCCACCGCCCAGAACAGGGGCGGGCAGACCGTCTGCGTCATCGTCGTGCTCGTGCCCGGCCGGGACGGCGAGCGGCCGCGCCGCGCCGAGTTCGTGGTTCCCGCGAACTGACGGCGTAGAACGGTTTGGACAGCGCGCAGAACGGGATGAAGACGGCATGAGAATTCTGGTGGTCGAGGACGACAAGGAGCTCAATCGGCAGCTTTCGGAAGCGCTGGCCGACGCGGGTTACGTCGTCGACAAGGCGTTTGACGGCGAGGAAGGTCACTTCCTTGGCGATACCGAGCCCTATGACGCCGTCATTCTCGACATCGGCCTGCCGCAGATGGACGGCATCAGCGTGGTCGAGCGCTGGCGGCGCGGCGGCCGCAAGATGCCGGTGCTGATGCTGACGGCGCGCGACCGATGGAGCGACAAGGTGGCCGGCATCGATGCTGGCGCCGACGATTATGTCGCCAAGCCTTTCCATATCGAGGAAGTCATGGCGCGGCTGCGTGCGTTGATCCGACGTGCTGCCGGTCACGCGTCGTCGGAGCTCTCCTGCGGGCCGCTGCGGCTCGATACAAAAGCTTCGAAAGCCGACGTCAACGGCGTGCCGCTGAAGCTGACTTCGCACGAATTCCGGCTGCTCGCCTATCTGATGCATCACATGGACCAGGTCGTGTCCCGCACCGAACTGGTGGAGCATCTCTACGACCAGGATTTCGACCGCGATTCCAATACGATCGAGGTTTTTGTCGGCCGTCTGCGCAAGAAGATGGGGATCGACATGATCGAGACGGTGCGCGGCATGGGCTATCGCATGCGCGAACCGCAAGCGTAGCCGGTCGAGCGCGGTGTGGCGGTCCTTCTCCTTCAACCTCGGTCCGCGCTCGCTGGCCTTTCGGGTCATCGCCTTTTCCACGGTCTGGGCGATCGTGGCGTTTTTCGTTATCTTCACGGTGATCAGCGCGCTGTACCGTCAGGCGAGCGAACGCGGCTTTGAAAGCCTGTTGTCGGCGCATCTGTTCAATTTGATCGGGTCGGTGAGCGTTTCCGACGGTGGCGCGCTGATCGGCTCTCCCGATCTCGGCGATCTCAGGTTCTCGGAACCGAATTCCGGCTGGTACTGGTCGGTCGATCCGGTATCGCCCGAGCTGACGGGGCAGTTGCGCTCGTCCTCGATGACCGAGCCGATCTTCTCGCCCGGTGCCGGAGAAGTCGCCTTCAACCGGCAGTTCCAGCGCAGCTATCGCACCGAGGGCATCGTCGGCGAGGAGATCGAGGTGCTGGAAAGCGAGTTCGTGCTGGGCGCGCAGAACAACATCGCCCGCTTTCGGGTTATGGGAAACCGCTCGGAACTGGAGTCGGAAATCGAGGTGTTCGAAGGCAGGCTCGCCTTCTATCTCTCGCTGTTCGGCCTTGGCATGATCGGGATCAACGCCGTTGCCATTCTGCTGGGCTTGCGGCCGCTGAACCGCGTACGCAGCGCGCTCGCCATGGTCCGCGAGGGCACGGCGCAAAGGCTGGACGGCAAGTTTCCGGTCGAGATCGAACCGCTCGCCAATGAAACCAACGCCCTGATCGAGAACAACCGGCGCATCGTCGAACGGTCGCGAACGCAGGTCGGCAATCTGGCGCATTCGCTGAAGACGCCGCTGGCGGTGCTGCTCAACGAGGGCAGGGCGCTTGGCGGCAGGCAGGGCGATCTGATCGTCGACCAGGCCTCGGCGATGCAGAAGCAGATCGACCATTATCTGCAACGCGCCCGCATGGCGGCGCAACGCGAAAGCGTCGTCTACCGCACGCCGGTCGGTCCGCTGATGGAGCGGATGGTTCGGGTGATGCGCAAGCTGAGCGCTGACAAGGATCTGTCGTTCGAAATGCCGGCCACGGACGTGATTTTCGCCGGCGAGCGCGAGGACCTGGAGGAAATTGTCGGCAACCTCCTCGAGAACGCCATGAAGTGGTCGAAGAGCGCGGTGGCGGTATCGGTCGTCCTCAACGACGATCCGGAAGGCGCATCGCTGTTTTCCATCGTCATCGAGGACGATGGGCCGGGCATTCCCGAGGAAAAAGCCCGCGAGGCTCTGCAGCGCGGAAGACGGTTGGACGAGACCAAGCCCGGCACCGGGCTCGGCTTGGCGATCGTCGGCGACCTGGTGAAAGAATATGGCGGCGTGCTGACGCTGGACCGCTCGCAGCTCGGCGGGCTGAAAGCGACTGTGCAGCTGAAAGGCGGTCATTGAAAATCGCTGGGTTTTGGGCTCTAAGCAGCCAATGTTTGGTCAAACAGCTGACGTAACCAATATCATGTCCATGATGGACCAGAGTTCGACACCGATGACGGCAGTTAGAATCAAGATCGTTGTGGCTTTCGCTCTGCTCGCCCTTGCCGGCTGCAGCACGACGAGCGGCGTGGTCGGCGCGCTGACCCCGGGCGCTGAGTCCGCCGAAAACAACGTCTCGGCCAGCATCATCAGGTCGCTGAATGGCGGGCTCATCGGCGGCCAGATCGGCAGCGGGCTCAGCGATTCGGATCGGCGATCCGCGCTGGCGGCGGAGTATCGGGCGCTGGAATATGCGCAGGCCAGCCAGCTCGTGACATGGTCGGGATCGTCGGGACGCACGGGACAGGTGGTTGCGCTGCAGCCCTATCGCGTCGGCTCGCAGGATTGCCGGCAATATACCCAGACGGTCAACTCGACGGCAGCGGTTTCCACCGCACGCGGCACGGCCTGCCGCAACCCGGATGGAAGCTGGTCGCTGCTCAATTAAGCGTTATCTCGTCGTGAAAACAGCAAAAAGCCTTGTAAGACAGGCAATAAGCCGCAGCTTGCCGACATTGGCAGGCCGAAGCGTCGCCATTAAGAGATGCGCATGCTGTTCTGGATCATTGCCGCCCTGCTGACGTTCGGCGCGAGCCTTGCGATCCTTCTGCCTCTGGCGCGCAAGGCCGAGACGGAAACCGGCAGCCATGACATGGAAGTCTATCGCGACCAGCTGGCCGAGGTCGACCGCGACGTAGCGCGCAAGCTGATCGCCCAGGAAGAGGCCGAGCAGGCCCGCGCGGAGATCGGACGGCGGATCATCCTGATCGACGCCGAGCAGCGGAAGGCTAAGAGCGCGCCCGTTTCGCGGCCGACGCGGTGGCTGGGTGCCCTGGCCGTGCTCGCCGTGCCGCTCATCAGCTGGGGCGTCTATGGCAGCATCGGCTCGCCTTCGGTGCCGTCGCAGCCGCTCGCGGCGCGTTTGGCCGAGGAGCCGCGCGACAATTCGGTCGAGGAACTGGTCGGCCGCGCCGAAGCCCATCTTGCATCCAATCCAGACGATGCGCGCGGCTGGGAAGTGCTGGCGCCGATCTATATGCGCATTGGACGCTTCGGCGACGCTGTGACCGCCTATCGCAACACGATCCGGCTTGCGGGCGCGACCGCCGCACGGGAAGCCGGCCTTGGCGAAGCCATCGCCAATGCGGGCGGCGGCCTGGTGTCGGCTGACGCGCAGGCCGCTTTCGAAAGGGCGTTGCTGATCGAAAAGGACTTTCCCAAGGCTCGCTATTACCTGGCCATGGCGCTGGCGCAGGAAGGCAAGCATTCCGAGGCCGTCGAAGCGTGGCAGCAGATGCGCCAGCTTATGCCGGCGGATTCGCCTTGGCAGACAGCCGCGCAGGAAGCCATCGCCGCAACGCAGCAGCGCGAGGTGTCCGCGGTGCAGAACGCTGCCCCGGGACCGTCGCAAGTCGATGTCGAGGCGGCGGAAAATCTGTCGGGCGCGGACCGTTCGGCGATGATCGAGCAGATGGTCGCCAGCCTCGACCAGAAATTGCGAAGCGATGCCGCCGATCCGGACGGCTGGATGCGGCTGATCCGCTCCTACATGGTGCTCGGAAAACCGGACGAGGCGCGTGACGCGCTGAAGCGGTCGCTCGCAGCTCTCGGCGTCGACAGCGAGGGCGGCCGCAAGGTCGCGGCTTTCGCCTCCACCCTTAACCTCGTTGCGACGGAGTAAGGTCGCATGACACGCAAGCAAAAACGCCTGTCGGTGATTTTCGGCGCTCTCGCTTTTCTGGGCGCTGCGACAAGCCTGACCTTTTACGCGCTGGGGCAGAAGGCTTCCTATTTTTATCTTCCCAATGAACTCCAGGCCGCCAATCTCCAGCCCGGACAGCGTATCCGGCTGGGCGGGTTGATCGAAAAAGGCACCATCGTGCGGGGGCAAGGGACGGATGTTGCGTTCGGTGTCACCAATGCTGGCTCTTCGGTCAAGGTTTTCTATACCGGCATTCTGCCCGATCTTTTTCGTGAGGAGCAGGGCGTGATCACCGAAGGCAGCTTCGAGCCGGACGGCACCTTCAAGGCCGACAGCGTACTTGCCAAGCACGACGAGAATTACATGCCGCGAGAACTGGCCGACAGCCTCAAGGACAAGGGTGTCTGGCAGGAAACCACGCAGTAGGAACCCCGATGGTCGAGACCGGTCACTTCGCCCTTGTGCTTGCCCTAACGCTGGCGCTCGTTCAGTCGGTTGTCCCGCTTTATGGCGCACGCGTCGGCGATACGCGGCTGATGCAGATCGGCGGCACCGCAGCCGTCACCGGCTTTGCCCTGACCTTGCTGTCGTTTGCCGCACTGACCGTCGCCTATGCGCAGTCCGATTTCTCGGTGGCGAATGTGTGGGAGAACTCCCACTCGGCCAAGCCGATGCTGTTCAAGATCACCGGCGTGTGGGGCAATCACGAAGGTTCGATGCTGCTGTGGGTGCTGATCCTCAACTTCTTCGGTGCACTGGTCGCAGCCTTCGGCGCCAACTTGCCCCCCACGTTGCGGGCCAACGTGCTGGCCGTGCAGGGCTGGATCGGCACCGCCTTCCTGCTCTTCATCTTAGCGACGTCCAATCCCTTCCTGCGGCTTTCGCCGGCTCCGTTCGAAGGGCAGGATCTCAATCCGATCCTTCAGGATATCGGCCTCGCGATCCATCCGCCGCTGCTCTATCTAGGCTATGTCGGCTTCTCCATCAGCTTTTCCTTCGCGGTGGCAGCACTGATCGAAGGCCGTATCGACGCCGCATGGGCGCGCTGGGTGCGGCCCTGGACGCTTGCCGCGTGGATCTTCTTGACCGGCGGCATCGCCATGGGGTCCTACTGGGCCTATTACGAACTCGGCTGGGGCGGTTTCTGGTTCTGGGATCCGGTCGAGAACGCCTCCTTCATGCCATGGCTGGCGGGCACGGCCCTGCTGCATTCCGCGATCGTCATGGAAAAGCGCTCGGCGTTGAAGATCTGGACGCTGCTTCTGGCCATCATGACCTTTTCGCTGTCGCTGCTGGGCACCTTCCTGGTGCGCTCCGGTGTGCTGACATCCGTCCATGCGTTTGCAACCGACCCCAGCCGGGGCATCTTCATCCTCTGCATCCTGATCGTTTTCATCGGCGGTTCGCTGGCCCTGTTCGCATTCCGCGCATCCAGCCTGACGCAGGGTGGGATTTTCCAGCCGATCTCGCGCGAAGGCGCGCTGGTGCTCAACAACCTGTTCCTGACCACGGCGACGGCGACCGTGCTGATTGGAACGCTGTATCCGTTGCTGGTCGAAGCGATTTCGGGCGACAAGATTTCGGTCGGCGCGCCGTTCTTCAACCTGACTTTCGGTGCGGTGATGCTGCCGCTGCTGCTGGTGGTCCCATTCGGGCCGTTGCTCGCCTGGAAACGCGGCGATGCATTCGCGGCTGCGCAGAGGCTGATGACGGCCGCAGGCGCCGCTCTGTTCGCCATGATCTGCACGATGATTATCGTCGACGGCGAAACGGTTCTGGCCGCGGTCGGCATCGGGCTCGCCGTGTGGCTGATCATCGGCGCGCTGACCGATCTGGCGTTGAAGGCGGGGTTGGGTTCGGTCGATGCCAACGTCCTGTGGCGCAGGCTGCGCGGCCTGCCGCGCTCGGTCTTCGGCACGACGCTGGCGCATCTCGGCCTCGGCGTCACGACGCTGGGGCTGGTTGGGGCGCTGTCCTTCCAGACCGAGGCGATCCTGGTGATGAAGCCCAAGCAGGTGGTCGAAGTGGCGGGCAACACCATCCGCTTCGAGGGGCTGCGGCCATTTCGAGGCCCGAACTTCACCGAGGACCAGGGCATCTTCACGCTGCTGAACGAAGCGGCAGCGCCGGCAGCCGAGATCGTGTCCGCCAAACGCTTCTATCCGGTCCGGCAAATGCCGACCACGGAAGCAGGCATCAAGACGCTGTGGTTCAGCCAGCTCTATATCTCGCTTGGCGATGAGACCGGCGACGGCGCGGCCGTGGTCCGCATCTGGTACAAGCCGATGGTGACGCTGATCTGGCTCGGCGCCGTGGTGATGATGGCGGGCGGCACCGCCTCGCTGATGGACCGCCGCCTGCGCGTCGGCGCACCGGCGCGGCGCAAGCCTGGCAAGACGGCCGCAGCGACATGACGCGGCTTGCCCATCTGTTTCTGGCGCTTTGCCTCGTCGTCATGACCGCGCAGCCTGTCTTCGCGGTCAAGCCGGACGAGGTGCTGGCGAACCCGGCGTTGGAGGCGAGGGCGCGTTCGCTGTCCGAGCACCTGCGCTGCATGGTGTGCCAGAACCAGTCGATCGACGAATCCGATGCCGAACTGGCGCGCGACCTGCGCGTTCTCGTCCGCGAGCGGTTGGTCGCGGGCGACACGGACGACCAGGTGATGGACTATATCGTTTCGCGCTATGGCGAGTTCGTCCTGCTCAAGCCGCGCTTCAACCTGCGCAACGGGATTTTGTGGGCAGCACCGGCGATCTTTCTGCTGGGCGGCGGCCTTTTCATGCTGACCTCCTTGCGCCGGCGGAAAGCAGGGGTTCAAGCGGTAGCGCTTACACCAGAAGAACAAGTGGCGCTCGACCGGATCGTTGGCCGCGACGATTGACAGCCTCAACATTACGAAAGTTTCATTCCCCGGAAATGGCCCCGTAATGTGACGTCTTCTATCTCTGCATCCAAGGGCGCGAACCGAGCGCTTCTTGTTCAGAGGAATTTAAGACATGAGCACGTCCAAGACTTCGCTTTCCCGTAAGACCCGTCTCCTCGCCGCCGCCGCCTCCATAGCGATTGCCGGCAGCATCGGCGCCGGTGCGCTCGCCACCGTCAGCGGCCCCGTACTGGCCGATGCCGTACGCGTCCAGGCCCCGCAGGCGCCCAGCTTCGCCGATGTCGTCGAGAAAGTTTCCCCCGCCGTCGTCAGCGTCCAGGTCAAGGCCAAGATCGAGCCCGCTTCCGAGCGCGGCGGCCCGCAGTTCGGGCCGCGCGGCTGGCAGGACATGCCAGACAGCAACCCGATGAAGCGCTTCTTCCGCGAATTCGGCGGTCCTGACCAGGATGGCCCCCGCCGCCAGAGTCGCCGCAACCAGGAGCCACGTCCGGTCGCCCAGGGTTCGGGCTTCTTCATCTCCGAAGACGGCTATCTCGTCACCAATAACCACGTCGTTGACGGCGGCTCGTCCTTCACGGTCGTCACCGATGACGGCCGCGAACTCGACGCCAAGCTGATCGGCACCGATCCGCGCACCGATCTCGCCGTGCTGAAGGTCGATGCCGACGGCAAGTTCACCTATGTCGATTTCGCCGATGAGGCGAAGGTCCGTGTCGGCGACTGGGTCGTGGCAGTCGGCAACCCCTTCGGGCTCGGCGGCACCGTAACCGCCGGCATCGTCTCGGCGCGCGGCCGCGACATCGGCGCCGGTCCTTATGACGACTTCCTGCAGATCGACGCTGCGGTGAACCGCGGCAATTCGGGCGGTCCTGCCTTCGACCTCAACGGGCAGGTCGTCGGCGTCAACACCGCGATCTTCTCGCCCTCGGGCGGCAATGTCGGCATCGCCTTCGCCATTCCGGCCTCGACCGTCAACCAGGTGGTCAAGCAGCTGATCAGCACAGGCAATGTCGAGCGCGGTTGGCTGGGCGTCCAGATCCAGCCGGTGACTGCCGAGATCGCCGAATCGCTCGGCCTCAAGAGCGAAAAGGGCGCACTCGTCTCCAGCGCTCAGGATGGCAGCCCCGCAGAGAAGGCCGGCCTGACGGCAGGCGATATCATCACCGCTGTCGATGGCAAGGAGGTCGCCTCGCCGAAGGAACTGGCCCGCCTGATCGCCGGCGTCGGCCCGAACAAGGCTGTCGACGTCACCATCCAGCGTGCCGGCGAGACCAAGTCGGTCAAGGTCGACCTCGGCGAAATGCCGGGCGTGGACAAGGCTGCGGCGAACCAGGACGCGGCTCCTTCGGAAGCCACGACGCTGGCTGACCTTGGCCTGACGGTGACGCGTTCGGATGACGACAAGGGTCTTGTCGTCACCGATGTCGATCCCGACAGCGCAGCCGCCGAGCGTGGCATCCAGGCCGGCGACGTGATCACGGCGGTGAACTCGCAGGAAGTGAAGCGTTCGTCCGACATCAGCAGCGCGCTGTCCAGCGCCGAGAAGGCAGGCCGCAAGGCGGTTCTGTTTCAGATCTCGCGCGACGACACCAATCGCTTCGTCGCGCTGCCGGTGAACCAGGGCTAACAGGGCATCTGTTCCACCAGGGCCGTCTCACTACCCCCGAGCGTCCCTTCGGAACGGTTGAAACCGGGATGGATGTGTCAGTTTTCTCATTCCGGTTTCGCGGCAGCGGGTTCCCATCGCCCGCTGCCGCAAATATCGAGCGGCCCACGCTTTTGGATTCCGCCGTGCCTGAAAAAATCGCTTATAACTGTCGCATGAAGATTCTTGTCATCGAAGACGATCGCGAAGCGGCGGACTACCTCGAACGGGCGTTCGGGGAAGCCGGTCATACGGTTCATGTCGCCGGCGACGGCGAGACCGGGTTTCTCATCGCTGACAGCGGCGAATATGACGTGATGGTCATCGACCGCATGCTGCCCCGCCGCGACGGTCTGTCCGTCATCGCGGGCTTACGCTCTCGCGGCAACACCACGCCCGTACTGATCCTTTCAGCGCTTGGCGAGGTTGACGACCGGGTCACCGGCTTGCGGGCCGGCGGCGACGATTATCTGACCAAACCCTATGCCTTCAACGAGCTTTTAGCCCGCGTCGAGGTGTTGAACCGTCGAGGATCGGCGCGCGAGGCTGAAACGGTCTACCGCGCCGGCGACCTCGAGCTCGACCGGCTTTCTCACTCGGTCAAACGAGCCGGACGGGAGATCACCCTGCAGCCGCGCGAATTCCGACTGCTCGAATATCTGATGCGTCATGCCGGCCAGGTGGTGACCAGAACCATGCTGCTCGAGAATGTCTGGGATTATCATTTCGACCCGCAGACCAACGTGATCGACGTGCACGTCTCGCGGCTTCGCGGCAAGATCGAAAAAGGCTTCGACAAGCCGATACTGCACACGATCCGTGGCGCAGGGTACATGCTCAGGGCGAATTGATGGCGCTGCGGCTGCCCGCCATCATGAGGACGACGGCCGCGAGGCTGTCGGCGCTTTATCTCCTGCTGTTCATGCTCTGCGCGGTGGCGCTGGTGTTCTACATCAGCGGCTATTCCGAGCGTATGCTGATCGCCCAGACCCAGGAGACGATCAACGAAGAGGTTCAAGGGCTCGCCGGCGCCTATCAGCGCGGCGGCATTCCGCTTCTGGTGCGCTTCGTCAGCCAACGGGCGCGGCAGCCCGGCGCCAATCTCTATCTTCTCGCCGACCCCAATGGCGGGATCCTCTCGGGCAATGTCGCAAGCATCGAACCTGGCGTGATCGAGACGGAAGGATGGACGGCGCGGCCGTTTTCCTATGAGCGGTTCGGCGACAGTTCGGAGCGTTCCGGCGAAGAGGGCGCGGGCCAACCCGCCGTTTCGGAAAAGCGCCATGCGGCAATTGCGCTGGTCATCCGCCTACCCAACCGGATGATCCTGCTGGTTGGCCGCGATCTGGGCGAGCCAGAGCGGTTTCGCAATGTCATCCAACGGTCCCTGATGCTGGCGCTCGGCATGATGGCCGTCGGCGGCCTGCTGATCTGGTATTTCGTGGGACGAAGCGCGCTCAAGCGCATCGATAAGGTGTCGGAGGCTTCGCAGCGCATCATGGATGGCGACCTTGCCGGGCGGTTGCCGGTCAGCGGCGCCGGTGACGAGTTCGACCGGCTGTCCGAAAACCTCAACACCATGCTGGGCCGCATCGGCAAGCTGAACGAGGGGCTCAAGCAGGTTTCCGACAACATCGCGCATGATTTGAAGACGCCGTTGACGAGGCTCCGCAACCGCGCCGAGGCAACGCTTGGCAAGGCGGATGCCGAGACGGTCGACTATCGCGAGGCGCTGGAAGGCACGATTGCGGAGTCCGACCAACTCATCCGCACCTTCAATGCCATTCTGATGATCTCACGCCTGGAGGCGGGTTATTCGGCCGAGCCGCTGGCAAAGGTCGACCTGACGGCGGTGGTGCGCGATGTCGTCGAGCTCTACGATGCCGTGGCGGAGGAGCGCGGCGTGCAACTCGAAAGCCAGATCGCCGATGGCGTCTATGTCGAAGGCAATCGCGAATTGCTGGCGCAGGCGTTGTCCAATGTGGTCGACAATGCGATCAAATATTCCGCCGGCAGTGTCGAGGCGCCGAAAGCCCGCGTCAGCCTCAGGCGCGACGGCGACCGGATCGCGCTCGAAGTGGCCGACAACGGCGTCGGCATTCCCGACGAGAGCGACCGGGCGAGGGTTACCGAACGGTTCGTCCGACTGGAGCAAAGCCGGTCGCAGCCGGGTTCGGGCCTGGGACTGAGTTTGGCGACGGCAATCATGAAGTTCCACAGCGGCCGGATCGACCTGAAGCCCGCCGATCCGGGGCTGCTGGTGCTGATGAATTTGCCTGCGATGAAAGGTGCCTGAATGAATGCGTCGGCAGGACGGAAAGGCAAGCCCGGCAAGTGGATGCTTCAGCCGGTTCTTGCGCTTAAGCCGCTCGATGCGGGCGAGGCGGACGCCAATATCCGCGACCTCGTCCAGACCGCATCCGAAGCCGGCCTCGACCGGGTTGCCGCCTTGCTCTCCGGCGCTGGAGCGGAGAAGGATTTCCTTGCAGCCGTCTTCGACCTTTCCAGCTTCATGCATGACGCCGCGCGGCGGCGGCCTGAATTTTTGGATGTCTTATTCGATAAGACGGTCGAACAAAGGCTTGAGGACATCCTGGAAGCTGTCGCCGCCACGCCGCAGCGCGAGAGCGCGACGGAAAACTCCATGATGAAAGACCTGCGGCTCTTGAAAGCCGAGGCCCATTTCCTGATCGCGCTCGACGATCTGGCCGGCACGGCGACGGCCGAAATGTCGGTGCGGCGTCTCAGCGCGCTGGCCGAAGCCAGCATCAAGGCGGCGGTCGAGTTCCTGCTGCTCGATGCCCATGCGCAGGGCAAGCTGAAGCTGCCCGACACTGCCAATCCCTCGGTCGGTTCGGGCTGGATTTTGCTCGGCATGGGCAAGCTTGGTGCGCACGAGCTCAATTTCTCCTCCGACATCGACCTCATTGTTTTCTTCGAACCGGAAGCACCGGCGGTTCTCGATCCCTATGAGGCCACGGATGTGTTTGCGCGGCTGACCCGACGCCTCGTCCGTATCCTGCAGGACAGGACGGAACACGGTTACGTCTTCCGCACCGATCTGCGCCTGCGTCCCGACCCGGGCTCGACGCCGTTGGCCATCCCGGTGCAAGCGGCACTCCATTACTACGAAAGCCGAGGCCAGAACTGGGAGCGCGCAGCGATGATCAAGGCGCGGCCGGTGGCCGGCGACATCGCCGCCGGCGAGGGGTTCCTGAAGGAACTGCTGCCCTATGTCTGGCGCAAATATATGGACTATGCGGCCATTGCCGATGTGCATTCCATCAAGCGCCAGATCCATGCTCATAAGGGGCATGGCGAGGTCGCGGTGAAGGGTCACAACGTCAAGCTTGGGCGCGGCGGCATCCGCGAGATCGAGTTTTTCGTGCAGACCCAGCAATTGATTGCCGGCGGACGGTTTCCCGAGCTTCGGGGACGCGAGACGATTGATATGCTCGGGCGGCTCGCGGCACTCGGCTGGATCGGCGAGGAAGCGCGCGACGCACTCGCCCGCCAATATTGGTTCCTGCGCCGGGTTGAGCATGCGGTTCAAATGGTGGCCGACGAGCAGACCCACACTCTGCCGGAGGACGACGAGGGCATTGAGCGCATCGCCCATATGCTGGGCTTCGACAATGCCGAGGCGTTTTCGTCGAATTTCCGCAAGTCGCTGCTCGAAGTCGAAGGCCACTATGCCGCCCTGTTTGAAACTGCGCCCGAATTGTCGTCGGGCATTGGCAACCTTGTCTTCACCGGCGAGACGGACGATCCGGACACGCTGAAGACCTTGCAGGGGCTGGGCTTCGAGCGCCCGAGCGATATCTGCCGGGTGATCCGAGGCTGGCATTTCGGCCGCTACCGCGCCACCCAGTCGGCGGAAGCGCGCGAGCGGCTTACTGAATTGACGCCGGCGCTGCTGCAGGCTTTCGGCGCAACGCGCCGGGCCGACGAGGCGATCATCCGTTTCGACGAATTTCTCTCCGGCCTGCCGGCGGGCATCCAGCTGTTCTCGCTGCTGCAGTCAAATCCCGCCCTGCTTAAGCTGTTGGCCACCATCATGGGCGCGGCCCCGCGTCTTTCGGCTGTTATCACGCGTCGGCCGCATGTCTTTGACGGGCTGCTCGACCCCGCGCTTCTGTCCGAGCTGCCCGACAGGGCCTATCTGGCGGGTCGGCTGGCGGCCTTCCTGGAAAACAGCAAGCTCTACGAAGACATCCTCGACAGGCTGCGCATCTTCGCCGCCGAACAGAAATTCCTGATCGGCGTCCGGCTGCTTGCCGGCGCGATCGATGCGGCGCGGGCCGGCAAGGCCTTTTCCGACCTGGCCGACCTGACGGTGGGAGCAGCGCTCGATGCGGTTCTGACCGAGTTCGCCGAACGCCATGGCAGGATCAAGGGCGGGCGGGTCGCCATTCTGGGCATGGGCAAGCTCGGCAGCCGCGAACTGACGGCCGGTTCCGACATCGACCTGATCCTGCTCTACGACCATGATGCCGATGCGGAAGACTCCGACGGCGAGAAGGCGCTGGCGCCCTCGCAATACTACATTCGCATGACCCAGCGGCTCATTGCAGCCGTCTCGGCGCCGACCGCCGAGGGCGTGCTCTACGAGCTCGATTTGCGGCTGCGACCCTCCGGCAACAAGGGGCCGGTGGCGACGCATTTCGAGGCATTCCGCAAGTATCAGCGTGAGGAAGCCTGGACCTGGGAGCACATGGCTCTGACGCGCGCCCGGACGGTGGCGGGCAATGCGGAGCTGCGCGACATCGTCGAAACGGAAGTCGCCGCAATCCTTGCCTTGCCGCGTAACGGAGCCAAAGTAGCCAAGGAAGCGCATGACATGCGCGCGCTGATCGAGACGGAAAAGCCGGCGCGCGACGCCTGGGACATCAAACTCATGCGCGGCGGTCTGATCGACCTCGAATTTATTGCCCAGGTGGCCGTACTCAGCGACGGATTGGAAGCCGGATCGCGTTCAACCTCTACAGCTAATGTGCTGGGTCGGCTGAAGCCGGACTTCGCGGACGCTGGGATCAGGCAAGGCCTGCAAGACGCCTATGCGCTTTATTCGGCATTGACGCAGATGATGCGTCTTTGCCTCACCGGCGCCTTCGAAAGGGAGGATCTTCCTCCGGGATTGGCGGACCTGCTTCTGGCGGCCACCGACCTTCCCGATTTCGGGGTTCTGGACGCGCATGTGCAGGAGACGGCC
Organism: Tianweitania sp. UT-5YL-CI-8; assembly: GCF_030010215.1. Lineage (GTDB taxonomy): Bacteria > Pseudomonadota > Alphaproteobacteria > Rhizobiales > Rhizobiaceae > Oryzicola. The sequence continues at coordinate 157,272 of NZ_JASCRR010000004.1, read as the reverse complement.
AAGGACGTCCGTAAGACGTTCGACACACTGCTTCGACCGAAGCGCAGATAGGCCGATGGGACGGCAAGCTGCGCTTCAAAGCATCGGGGGTAACGGTGCAACAGGAGAAGACCATGAAGAAGACAAGTATCGCTCTGGCATTTCTGGCGCTGTCCGGCGCGGTTGCCAATGCCGCGCCTCAAGCGCAGACGGCCCAGGCCGCGGGCAAGAACCGCTTCGTGCGCATCGACGCCAATGCCAGCGGCGACATCACGTTCGACGAATTCGCCGCCGCCATGAACAAGCGCTGGACGAAAGCGGATGCCGACAATGACGGCAAGATCACGGTCGCCGAACTGGTCGAAACGATCCACAGAGGCCGCGCTCAACGCGTCGCCGACCGGATGATGGTGCGGTTCGATACCAACAAGGACGGCAGCCTGACCAAGGACGAGATCGAGGCGCGGCAGAAGGCAAGCTTTGCCCGGCTCGACAAGAACGGCGACGGCAAGATCGTCGCCGACGAGATGCCCAACCGCATGAACAACCCGATGCGCAAGCAGGGGTAAGCTTCGCTCAGGCGGTCTTCTTCATGCGAGAAGACCGCCGACCCTCCCGTCGATCAGGCTGCCTTGCGATAGATTTTCGCGACCTTGCGGACGGGGATGCGCACCGAGACGATCGTGCCGACGCCTTCGGTCGACCTGATCTTCATGGCGCCGCCATGCATTTCCGCGAGCGAGCGGGAAATGGCCAGGCCGAGGCCGGAGCCGGTGTGGTTTTTCGAGAACTGGTTCTGCACCTGCTCGAAAGGCCGCCCCAGCTTGGTCAGCGCATGCTTGGGGATGCCGCAGCCGGTATCCTCGATGCTCAGCGTCATCGCGCCCGAAGCATTGCGCGCCCGCACCGTGATCGTGCCGCCATCGCCGGTGAACTTCACCGCGTTGGACAGAAGGTTGAGCATGATCTGCTTGATGGCGCGGCGGTCGGCATAGAGGGACATGGAGTCGGCGATCTGTGTCTCCACCTTGATGTTCTTTTCGCCGGCCTGCAGCGCCACGACCCGCACGGTTTCGCGGATGAGCGGGCAAAGGTCGATCTCCTCGCGGTCGACCGAAAATTGCCCGGCTTCGATCTTGGACATGTCGAGAATGTCGTTGATGACGCCCAGCAGATAATGGCCTGAGCTGTTGATGTCGCGGGCATATTCCTCGTAGCGCGCCGAGCCCATCGGCCCGAACAGCTGCGTTTCCATCAGCTCGGAAAAACCGATGATGGCGTTCAGCGGCGTGCGCAATTCATGCGACATGTTGGCGAGGAATTCCGACTTGGCGCGGTTAGCGGCCTCGGCCCTTTCGGTCTCGCGCATATATTTGCGGTTGAGCTCGACCAGTTCGCGAGACCGTTCTTCCTCGGCACGGCGGGCAAGACTGAGATCCTGAATGGTCGCCATCTGCCGACGTTCGCTCTCCAGCAGCTTTTCCTGCTGCAGCTTGATCTGGGTGATGTCGGAACCGACGGATGCCGTGCTGCCGTCGCGTGTTTTCAGCTCGTTGACCTGCAGCCACCGTCCGTCGGCAAGCTGGCGCTCGTAGCTTGCTCCGTTGAGCGGCCCGTTGGCGCTGGCGATGCGGCGCTCCGAGGCATAGGCGGTCATGCGCTGCTCGATGATCGTCTTCGGCATGCCGGGCATCACATCGGAATCCGACAGGCCGTTGTCCTGCTGGAACTTGGTGTTGCACATGATCAGCCGGTCTGACGCGTCCCACAGGACGAAGGATTCGGTGATGTTTTCGATGGCCGTGCGCAGCCTGAGATCGGCGGCTTCCGAACGCAGCGCCAGATGCCGCTGCTCGGTCACGTCGACGGCGATGCCGATCATCTGGATGTCGGCTGCGTCGGGATCCACCACTTGTGCCCGTGCGCGCATCCAGACCCACCGCCCGTCGGCGTGGCGCATGCGGAACACCTGATCGATATGGTCGACCTCGCGGGCCACAACGCGGCTCGCCAGGGCGAAGAGATTGCCGTCGTCGGCATGAATGATGCGCTCGACCTCGCCGAAGGACAGCATGTTGTCGCAAGCTTCATAGCCAAGCAGTTCATACATCGAGCGCGACCAGTACATGCGGCCGCGCACCATGTCCCAGTCCCATAGGCCACACTTACCGCGCACCAGCGCCATGTCGATGCGCTGATGGGCTTCGAGATAAATGTTGTCGGCGGCCTGCGCGCGCGCGGCTTGCGTGAAATAGGCATAGAGGATGACGATCAGGATGCCTGCCGTCATCATGAACAGCGTGGCGTTCAGCGAGACGGTCTTGCGCCATTCGGCGAAGACGGCGTCCTTCGGGATCATCGCCAGAGCGGCGATCTTGCGGTCGGCCGTGACAGCCACGGAAGCGAACCATGATTGGCCGTCGATGGTCACCGGCATGACGCCGGCGCGTTCGCCGAACATGAGCAGCGGTTGTCCGCCGATCATCATCGCATCCAGCATACGGCCTTCCCAGCCGGCGGAATGGGGGCTTGCGGCGATGATCCTGAAATCTGCGTCGGTGACCGCGAGCACCTGGCTGCGGTTGAGCACACCATGCTGGCTGATGCGTTCCAGCATATCGGTGCTTGCGGCGAAAGGGTCTGTGCCGCTGTTGGCGATGGCCGACAGTCCGTTGACCAGTTCGCCGGAAGACAGAGCGAGGATCGCTTTGGCGTTGCGTTCGACCTCTTCGCGCCAGGCCATCAGCGACATCGAGCCGACAATCGCAACCGCGATGAGAAAGAAGATGATGAGCGAGGGAATGGAGCGGCGCAGAAGCGGCTCGGCGGCAAGTAGTTTACGGTAGGCAGGTTCCGCGATGAGGCGGGCGCTGCCGGAGAGTCCGCCGTTCTTCTCCCGCTTCCTGCGGGCAGCAGACGTTCCCCCGGGCGCGTCCCACGCGTCCGCCTGTGCCATCGTGTGGCTCCCTCAACGACAGTTTGCTTTAACGAACCGGGAACGCCGAACGTCCGATTCGTTAACAAAGAATCAAATGTGATTCGCCTTGTCCAGTGCCTTTCGGCGAAAGGGACGAATTCGTCGGATCATGAGTCGAAGCGCCGCAGAGAAACTAGGCTAGCGTGCGTTCGATTATGTCCCGCAAGTCAGCCGACAAGCCCTCCTGGGCTTGGACGGCGAGCAGGGCCTGCCGCGCCAATTCCTGTCGTGTCGGCTCCAGCGAACGCCAGGACCGCATCGCAGTCGCCAGCCGTGCCGCCACCTGAGGGTTACGTTTCTCCACCTCCAGCACAGTTTCGACGAAGAAGGCATAGCCGGCTCCGTCCGCACGGTGGAAACCGGTCTGGTTGGCACTGGCAAAGCTGCCGATGAGCGAGCGCACGCGGTTAGGGTTGCCGATGGAGAAGGCTGGGTGTTTCATCAGGCCGCTAACGGCGTCGAGCGTCGCAGTTCCGGGTGCCGTCGCCTGGATCATGAACCACTTGTCCATGACCAGCGGATCGGCGCCATGCCGCGCTTCGAACGCGGCCAGCGCTTCGCGGGCCTGTTCGCTGCCGCCATGCCGGTGGACGAGAACGGCAAGCGCCGCTGCCCGGTCGGTCATGTTGGTGGCAGCATGGAAATGGTCGAGCGCCTTGCCCGCGCCGCCGGGCAGCAAGGAGAGGAAGTCGAGCAGCGTGTTGCGGAGCGCCCGGCGCCCCGCGCTCGCGGCATCGGGGGTGAAGGCACCCGACATGTGCAAGTCGTCGTAGAGCGTTGAAAAGACTCCGCTGTTTGTTTCCGCAATGCGCAGCGCAAGAGCATCCCGACCGGCATGGACGGCGTCTGGATCGATGTTATGGCTGAGGTCGCGGGCGACGTCCGATTCCGCCGGCAGTGTCAGCGCCAAAGCGCGGAAGGCGTGCTCAAGCCGCTCGTCCTGCGCGATCCGCCCGGCCAGTTCCAGCAGCCCGTCTTCGAAATGCAGCGGCTTGTCGCCCAGCGTGTTGCGATAGGCCGCGATGACGGCGTTGGTCAGCAGCGTGTTGAAGGCCTGCCAGCGCGAGAACTCGTCGCTGTCGTGCGAAGCCAGGAAGAACAGATCCTCCGGCTTGTGCTCGACCGAGAGGCTGACAGGAGCGGAGAACCCCCGGTTCAACGACAGCACCGGCCTTTCCTCGATGCCCGTGAAGCGCACCGTATGGCTGCGCTTGCGGACATGCAGCACGCCGTTTTCGACCGTGGCACCCTCGACGCTCGCATAGGCGATGTCGTGTCCGTCGTGGCCGACCAGGCCGAAGGCCAAGGGGATGTGCATCAGCCGCTTGCGGCTCTCCGACGGTGTGGGCGGCACCGACTGCTCGATTTCGACGGTCAGTTCCGCCGTTGTCGGATTGTGCGAGGCGCTGACGCTCAGATTGGGTGTGCCTGCCTGGTGATACCAGAGCGCGAACTGCGACAGGTCCCGCCCGGAAACATCCTCGAACACTTGCAGGAAGTCCTCGATGGTGGCGGCATCGCCATCGTGACGCTCGAAATAAAGGTCCATACCTTGTCGGAACATCTCGGCGCCGAGGATGGTGCGGATCATCCGCACCACTTCCGAACCCTTTTCATAGACGGTTGCGGTGTAGAAGTTGTTGATCTCGCGATAGCGGCGCGGCCGAACCGGATGGGCAAGCGGCCCCTGGTCCTCCGGAAACTGGTGGGCGCGCAAGGTCCGCACCTCGGCGATGCGCTTGACGGCGCGCGAGCGCTGGTCGGCGGAGAATTCGTGGTCTCGGAAAACCGTCAGCCCTTCCTTGAGGCAAAGCTGGAACCAGTCGCGGCAAGTGATTCTGTTGCCTGTCCAATTGTGGAAATACTCATGCGCGACGATGGCCTCGATATTGGCGAAATCCGCGTCCGTCGCGGTCTCTTCGGCGGCCAGAACATATTTGTCGTTGAAGATGTTGAGGCCCTTGTTCTCCATCGCGCCCATGTTGAAATCGGACACGGCGACGAGGTTGAACACGTCGAGATCGTATTCGCGCCCGAACACTTCTTCGTCCCATCGCATGGAACGGCGCAGCGCGTCCATCGCATAGCCGGCTTGGTTCTCCTTGCCGTGCTCGACATAGATGCCGAGCTCTACGGAGCGTCCGGAGGCGGTGGTGTAGCGGTCCTTGATGCAACCGAGATCGCCGGCGACCAGGGCGAAGAGGTAGGAAGGCTTGGGGAAAGGATCGTGCCAGACGGCAAAGTGCCTGCCCTCGTCTAAAGAGCCGTTATCGACCGGATTGCCGTTGGACAGAAGCATCGGCGCTTCGGCCTGATCCGCTTCGATGCGCACGGTGTAGACCGAAAGCACGTCGGGACGGTCGAGAAAATAGGTGATTCGGCGAAAGCCCTCCGCCTCGCACTGCGTGCAGTAGACGCCGTTGGAGCGGTACAGTCCCATCAGCGCGGCGTTGCTGGCCGGCGCCAGTTCGGTCTCGATGGTGAGAACGAACCGCTCTGCCTGAGGTAGCGCGCGAAGGGTAAGCGAATCGGGCGTTGCTTCGTAGCCATCGGCCGAGACCGCTTTGCCGTCGATCTCCAGCCGTTTCAGCACGAGCCCATCGCCATCCAGAACCAGAGGGGCGGTGGGAGAAACACCCTCGCGCCGGGCGATGGTCAGTTCCGCGACGACCTGCGTCGCCTGTTCCGACAAGGTGAAATCCAGCTTTGTCTCGGGAATCAGGTAGTCGCTGGGGCGATAGTCTTCCAGCCGGAAGGTCTGGCCGGTGTCTGTGCGCATTATGATCGATATTCCCGTCTCTGGAGCATGCTGAATTCGTCTGTGGCCAGCTTTAGCATCAAAGCGGGGCTCGACAAAACGTGCCGTGCCCGTATTTCATAGCGGTCCACGCAAGGTCACCGGGAGGATTCCGTGACGATAGCCACTCCAAAGTTCGGCATGGGCGCTTCCGTGCTTCGGGTCGAAGACAAAAGCTTCATCACCGGAGGAGGCCGCTACACCGACGACATTGCGCCGGAGGGCGTTCTGCACGGCTATGTCCTGCGCTCGCCGGTCGCCAATGCGCGGATTGCAAACATCAACGCGGAGGCAGCCACGACAGCTCCAGGCGTCCATCTCGTGCTGACCGGCGCCGACCTTGCCAATCTCGGCGACCTGAAGACCGAAGTGACACTGGCGCAAGCGGACAGCTCCGATGCTCCGACGCGCGACATTCCCATTTTGTGCCGCGACCGCGTGCATTATGTCGGCGACGCCGTAGCCTTCATTGTCGCCGACAGCCGAGAACTGGCGCATGACGCAGCGAATCTGATCGAAGTCGACTATGACGATGAGCCGGCGGCTGCCGCCACGGCGTCCGCGCTCGACCCGGAAACGCCGCTGGTTTGGCCAGATCTCGGCAGCAACCGCGCATTCCATTACCAGATCGGCGATGCCGAGCAGGCGACGGTCGCCTTCCTCGAAGCCGATCAGGTGGTCAGCATCGAATTCTTCAACAACCGTTTGGTCTGCAACTATATGGAGCCGCGCGCGGCCATCGGCGAATGGAAGGCCGACGAAGATCGATTCGTCCTGACCACCGGCTCGCAGGGCGTGCACTCCATGCAGAAGATTCTGACCAAGCAGGTCTTCGGCATCGCGAAACACAAGCTTCGCGTCATCACCCCCGACGTGGGTGGCGGATTCGGACCGAAGTCGTTCGTCTACCGCGAATATGCGCTGGTTCTCGAAGCAGCCAGACGGCTGGGGCAGCCGGTGAAATGGGCAGGTGACCGCACGGAGCATTTCCTGACCGACGCGCAGGGCCGCGACAATGTCGTCAAGGCGGAAATGGCGCTGAGCGCTGAGGGACGGTTCCTCGCCCTTCGCGTGCAGATGCTGGCCAATATGGGCGCCTACAACTCGCAGTACGGTCCATTTATCCCGTATATCGGTGCATCCATGTCCACCGGTGTCTACGACATCGCCGATCTCGATGTCTCCATCACCGGCGTCTATACCAACACCTGCCCGGTCGATGCCTATCGCGGTGCCGGGCGTCCCGAAGCGGCCTTCCTGCTTGAAAAGCTGGTCGATGCCTGCGCGCGAAAACTCGGCCTGTCGCCGGACGAAATCCGCCGCCGCAATTTCATTGCGCCGGACCAATTTCCCTACCGCACGGCCACGGGCCGGCTTTACGATGTCGGCGAGTTCGATGGCCATATGACCCTGGCCATGGAGCGGGCCGGGTGGGAGAGCTTCGATGAACGGCTGGAGGCCTCCCGAAAGGCCGGCAAGGTGCGCGGCATCGGCATGGCTACCTATGTCGAGGCTTGTGCCTTCGCAGGATCGGAGCCCGCCCATGCGAAGCTCAACGAAGACGGCACCGTGACGCTGTTCATCGGCACGCAGTCGAACGGCCAGGGCCATGCCACCGCCTATGCACAGTTCGTCTCCGAGAAGCTTGGTCTCGACCTGTCGCAGATCAAAGTCCACCAAGGTGACACCGACGAGCTTGCGAGCGGCGGCGGCACCGGCGGGTCGCGCTCCATTCCGCTCGGCGGCGTGTCCGCCTCGAGGGCGAGCGAGGCGCTGGGAGAAAAGCTCAAGCGGATTGCGGCCGACGAGCTCGAAGCGTCGGCGGCCGACATCGAACTGCTCGACGGCGAGGCAAGGATCGTCGGCACCGACCGCGCCATGGATTTCGCTGCGATCGCTCGCGCCGCCAAGAATGCCGAGGACCTTTCTGCGGTTGGCGAGTTCGTGCAGGAGGAAGCGACCTATCCCAACGGCACCCATATCTGCGAGGTCGAGATCGATCCCGCCACGGGGGCGACGAGCATCGAGCGCTACACCATCGTCGACGATTTCGGTGCGACGGTGAACCCGATCCTGCTGGCCGGCCAGGTTCATGGCGGCGTGGTCCAGGGCGCCGGACAGGCGCTGTCGGAGGACACTGTCTATGGCGAGGACGGGCAATTGCTGACCGCGTCCTTCATGGACTACGCCATGCCGCGAGCCGACCTGTTCCCGTTTTTTCACTTCGAGACGCGTAATGTGCCTTCCACCACGAACGCGCTGGGCATAAAGGGGGCGGGGGAGGCCGGCACGATTGGTTCCACGCCGGCCGTGATGAACGCCATCACCGACGCTCTCTATCGCAGCTACGGAATCGACCATATCGAGATGCCTGCAACGCCCGCACGCGTCTGGAATGCCATCAGGACGGCAACAGGATAGTGAAAAACGTACCAGCGCCGGCGATCACCCGGCCGTTGATGGGCATCTCCTTCAAGCTCATCTCCGTTATCTTTTTTATTATGATGGCGTCTCTGATCAAGGCTGCGGGCGATGTGCCCGTCGGCCAGGTGGTGTTTTTCCGTTCGTTTTTCGCGACCCTGCCGGTCGTCCTCTTCCTCGCTTATTCCCGAGAGCTCCGTTACGCGCTCCATACCGAGCGGCCTTTGAACCATGTCGCGCGCGGTCTGGTTGGCGTTGGCGGCATGATGTTGAATTTCTACGCGCTTCTGCGCCTGCCACTGCCAGAAGCCGTCACGCTCGGCTATGCTCAACCGATTCTGGTTGTCGTTTTCAGCGCCGTGTTCCTGGGGGAAACGATCCGGGTTTTTCGCTGGAGCGCGGTGGCTCTCGGTCTTGTCGGCGTCGTGATCATCTCCTGGCCGAATCTGACGGTTTTTGGCAGCGGCGCGATGACCAACAACGAGGCTCTTGGCACTATGGCCGCGCTGTCGGGTGCGCTCATGAGTGCGGGTGCGGCTTTGCTCATTCGCCGGCTTGTCCACACCGAGCGAAGCTCGACCATCGTGCTCTGGTTCTCGCTGACTTCCAGCGCAGTCGGCTTGATGACCTTGCCTTTCGGCTGGTCGTCGCTGTCGCCGTCTCAGCTTTTCTGCCTGGTCATGTCAGGTGTTGCGGGTGGCATAGGCCAGATCCTGATGACGGAAGCCTATCGCTATGCCGAGGCTTCCACGGTGGCGCCGTTCGAATACACGTCGATGATTTTCGCCATCATCGTGGGCTACACATTGTTTGGCGACGTGCCGACCGTTCACATGCTGGTCGGCGGCATGATCGTGATCTCAGCCGGAATCTTCATCGTCTGGCGCGAGCAGCGGCTGGGCCTCGAGCGCCGCGCCGCCAAGAAGGCCTCCACGCCCTGAGCCTCATCCCGCGCGCAGCCTGGCCTTGACCTCAAGAAAGTCGCGCCAGATGAGCTTCTTGTGCGCCGGGTTCCTCAGCAGATAAGCGGGGTGCAGCGTCGGCATCGCCGGTATCGCAACACCCTCTGCGGTCACATGCTGGCGCCAGTTGCCGCGCAGCCGAAGCACGCCTTCGCTGGCATTCAGAATCACCTTTGCCGACGAGCCGCCAAGCGTCACCAAAACCTTCGGGTTGGCGAGCGCGATCTGGCGCTCGATGAATGGCCGGCAAATCTCGGTCTCATGCGGCGTCGGCGTGCGGTTACCGGGCGGCCGCCAGGGAATGACGTTGGCGATGTAGACCTGCGTGCGATCCCGTCCGATCGCCGCGAGGATGCGGTCCAGAAGCTGGCCCGAGCGGCCGACGAAGGGCCGGCCTTCGATGTCCTCGTCGCGGCCCGGCGCCTCGCCGACCAGCATCAGCTCGGCCTCGGGATTGCCATCGGCAAAAACGGTATTCTTGGCGGTGAACTTCAAGTTGCAGCCGTCGAATCCGGAAACAATTTCGCGCAGTTCCTCAAGGCTGGAGGCCTTGGTCGCAAGCTCGCGCGCCAGTGCCGCCTGGCCTTCATCAGGGACAGTCGGACGCTGTTGCGTTCTTGGCGGCGGCGCTGGCTGCGGTGATGGAGCCTTCGGTCGTTCGGGCTGCCGGGGTTCGGCTCGCATTTGCGGTTCGTCGCGCGCAGGGGCCTGGACGGGCTGGGCATTTTCCGCGAAACGGTCGACCGGCTCGTCGCATAACGCATCGTCGACGCCAGCCGCCGCATAGAAGGCGAGGAGTTCGCGGAGATCGTAGGAGGGGGCCGAGCCGTCGGTCATGCCGCATTTACGATCCGATGGCGGGTCATTGCAAGCTCATGAGGACGGTATGCGTGGATCCTGCACCAGATAGAACGTCCAGCGCGGCGTGTAGTCGGTGACCAGGAAGCGGAAGCCGGTATCGTCCAGCGGATCGACCTTGCCTTGCGAGAAACGAAGCCGGTCATAAGGCTCGAAGGCACGGCTGAAGCGGGCGAAGGTCTCCGAGCCGATCGTGTTGCCGTCGCGCTGTCGCTGGTCGAACGAGAGCCCGTCGCCGAAGGTGCTCGGCAAGCCTTCAGCCTCCTGCAGCTCGAACTCGAATTCGATCCAGGAATGACCGCTGTTGTTGAGAAGTTCGATGCGCATATGCATGAAACCGTTGGCATATCTGCCAGAGGTATCAAAGGCGCGGATCGGCCTTTCCGCCCGGATCGTCAGCGTCACCGGAGACGCTGAAACCAGTTCCTGGCGGATGACAAAGGGGTTTTCTTGCGTCCCATTGCCAGTGACCGACAGCAAGCGAAAACCGCCGAGCTCGTCGGAAAAGGAATAGGCGCCGGCGACGATCCTGTGCGCCTCCTCGGCGTGAGCAGCAGATGCGCACGCGAGAAATCCGGCAAGACCCAACAACCGCATGGTGTTCCGCCACGGGCGCTGGCATGCTGATCTTCGGGCGAGAAGCCGGCTCATTTTCCGAGTATTGCCCAATTTGGCGCTGGCGAATATCGAAAACTGCGCTGCTTGGGACAGTCCGCCGCATTGACCGCAGCCGCTATCTCCTGAACGACAGGAATGCGAAATTACGGCCTTCAATGGAAAACGACGCGTTGATGTCTTGCGCTGTCGCGCTGTTTATACTTGAAGCGTAGCCAGCGAGATGCCCGGCCGGGCCAGCCAGTGCGGAGGAATTGCATGAGCGAAATCGAACGCGAAAGCATGGAGTTCGACGTCGTCATCGTCGGAGCGGGACCTGCAGGACTTGCCGCGGCCATTCGCCTGAAACAGTTGAACGCCGATCTTTCCGTCGTGGTGCTGGAAAAAGGCGGCGAGGTCGGAGCCCATATCCTTTCGGGCGCGGTTGTGGACCCGATTGGCATCGACAAGCTTCTGCCGGATTGGCGCGAGGACAGCGACCATCCTTTCAAGACCCCGGTCACCGCCGACCATTTCCTGGTGCTCGGGCCTGCCGGCTCCGTCCGCCTGCCGAACTTCCTGATGCCGCCGCTGATGAACAATCACGGCAACTACATCGTGTCGCTCGGCAATGTCTGCCGCTGGCTCGCCGGTCGGGCTGAGGCGCTCGGCGTCGAGATTTACCCCGGCTTTGCCGCCGTTGAAGTCGTCTACAACGACGAGGGCGCCGTCACCGGCGTGATCACCGGCGACATGGGTGTCGAACGCGATGGCTCGCACGGCCCCAACTTCGCGCCCGGCATGGCGCTGATGGGCAAATATGTCCTGATCGGCGAGGGCGCGCGCGGCTCGCTCGCCAAGCAGCTGATCCAAAAATACGATCTTTCCGCAGGGCGCGAGCCCGGCAAATATGGCATCGGCCTGAAGGAGCTCTGGCAGGTCAAGCCTGAACACCACCGGCCGGGCCTCGTCCAGCACTCCTTCGGCTGGCCGCTCGATCTCAAGACCGGCGGCGGCTCGTTCCTGTATCATCTCGAAGACAATATGGTCGCGGTCGGCTTCGTGCTGCACCTCAATTATAAGAACCCCTATCTGGCGCCTTTCGAGGAGTTCCAGCGGTTCAAGACTCACCCTGCGATCCGTACGACTTTCGAGGGCGCCAAGCGCATCGGCTATGGCGCGCGCGCCATCACCGAGGGTGGCTGGCAGTCGGTGCCGAAGCTCTCTTTCCCCGGTGGCTTGCTGATGGGCTGCTCGGCCGGACTGGTCAACGTGCCGCGCATCAAGGGCAGCCACAACGCCGTGCTGTCGGGCATCATGGCGGCCGACCATGTGGCGGAAGCCGTTGCAGCCGGCCGCGCCAACGACGAACTCATCGAGTACGAAAACGCCTGGCAGGACAGTCCCATCGGCAAGGATCTCAGGAAAGTCCGCAACGTCAAGCCGCTCTGGTCGCGCTTCGGCACGCTGCTGGGCATCGGCCTGGGCGGGCTGGACATGTGGCTCAACACGTTGTTCGGCTTCTCGCCCTTCGGCACGCTCAAACATGGCAAGACCGACGCACAGTCGCTTGAGCCGGCCGCCAAACACAAGAAGATCGCCTATCCCCGGCCTGACGGCGTCCTGACCTTCGACCGCCTGTCGTCGGTATTCCTGTCGTCGACGAACCACGAGGAAGACCAGCCGGTCCATCTGCAGGTCAAGGATATGGAACTGCAGAAGCGGTCGGAGCACGATGTCTTTGCAGGTCCTTCGACCCGCTACTGCCCGGCGGGCGTCTATGAGTGGGTCGATAAGGATGGAAACGCTGCCGCCGACCCTGAAGCGAAGGACGTGCGCTTCGTCATCAACGCGCAGAACTGCGTGCACTGCAAGACCTGCGACATCAAGGACCCCAACCAGAACATCAACTGGGTGCCGCCGCAGGGCGGCGAAGGGCCTGTCTACGTCAACATGTAAAAGCAAAAAGGCCGCCATCGAGCGGCCTTCTTTTTGAGAGGGTGTGAATAATGCGGGTCACGATTAAACAGGTCGACGCCAAGTTGATCGAATTGGCGCCAAGCTTTTTATTCGTCTCGGCGATTCTTGTCATGATTGTTAACGTGATAACGGCATTAATCGGCAGCTTCCGGAGCTTGAGCATAGGCAACTCTTTCGGGCTGGACGACACGTTGATCATGCTTTCCAGCCTTCTCGGGGGCGCGGTATTCCAACCGGCGATCCTTGTCGCGCTGTCGGCTGCTGTTGTGCATCTCGGCCGGTTGGCTGACCGCAGCGGGTCAGAAAACTGACGGTTTGACCTCGGTCATCGTCACTCTCGTCCGGCCCGCGCCAGGCCGTGCGCGACCAGCCGGTCGATGATCTCAGGATAGGTCACCCCGCTTGCCGCCATCGCCTTGGAATACATGCTGATGTCGGTGAATCCGGGGATAGTGTTGAGTTCGTTGATCAAAAACCGCATCTCGGGCGTGAGGAAGAAATCGACCCTCGCCATCGCGTCGCAGCCGACCGCGCGGAAGGCTTTCGCCGCCATCCCGCGCATGGCGTCCTCGACGTCCTGAGGCAGTTCGGCCGGCACTTTCAGGGCTGCGCCGGTCTCATCGATATATTTGGCGTCATAGGTGTAGAAGCCGTGGCTTTCCGCCGGCACGATCTCGCCGGGACGCGAGACATACAGCCCGCCTTCGGTGTCTTCCAGCACGCTGAACTCGATCTCGCGGCCCTGGATGAATTCTTCCGCCAGAAGTTTGCGGTCGTGCCTGAAGCCTTCCGTGAGCGCTGCATCGTAGTCCTGGCGGTTCGCAACCTTGCTGACGCCGACGGACGAGCCCTGGCGCGCCGGCTTGATGAAGAGCGGCAGGCCGAGTGTGGTTTCCAATTCTGAGAAGTCTGGTGCGGAACCCTGGTGGATGGTGATCGACCGCGCAGTGGGCACGCCGGCCTCTGTCAGAAGCCGCTTGGCGATGTCCTTGTCGAGCGCTGTCGCTGAGCCGAGAATGTCGCAGCCGACCAACGCCAAGCGCGCCACCGCGGCGAGGCCCTGAACAGAGCCATCCTCGCCATGCAGGCCATGAAGAACCGGAAACAGCGCGTCGACCTTGGGCAGGTCATGGGGGTCGCCATGCTCTGGTATCGCCATGATCCGCCCTTGTCCGCCCGGCACGAGGCAGATCTCGGTTCCGGATGTGGGTTGCACCAATGCGCCATCGTTGAGATGACTGAGCAGCCACTGGCCTTCGCGGGTGACGAAGATGGGCAGCGCATCGTATCGGGCGGGATCGAGCGCGGCGATGACATTGGTCGCCGACATGACGGAGACGTCGTGTTCGGAGGAACGCCCGCCGAAAAGCACGGCGATGCGCAGTCTGCTCGAAGAAGGTGCCATTCAAAACTCCAGTGATGATCCCCTTTCCAAGAGGGGAAAAACAGGACGGCTTAATTATGGCTGCCCGTCAGCGAAACCGCAGGTTTGCCCGTGACAGCTGATCGACGGTCGTGCAGCCCATCAGTTTCATGCCGCGTTCGATTTCGACCTTCATCTGCTCCAGCGCGCGCTCTACGCCTGCCTGGCCGGCGGCTGCCAAGGGAAAGAGATAGTAGCGGCCGACGCCGACGGCCTTGGCTCCCAACGACAGCGCCTTGAGCACATGCGTGCCGCGCTGCACGCCGCCATCCATGATGACGTCGATCTTGTCGCCCACGGCATCGACGATCTCGGCCAACTGGTCGAAGCCGCTGCGCGAGCCGTCGAGCTGGCGTCCGCCATGGTTGGAGAGCACGATGCCGGTGCAGCCGATATCGACGGCGCGCCGGGCGTCTTCCACCGTCATGATGCCCTTGAGGCAGAACTGCCCGCCCCAATGCTGCACCATTTCGGCAACGTCGTCCCAGGTCATGGACGCGTCGAGCATGTCGGTGAAATAGCGGCTGATCGACATGGTGCCGCCGCCCATGTCGACATGGCTGTCGAGCTGCGGCAGCTTGAAGCTCTCATGGGTGAAATAGTTGATCGCCCAGGCAGGCTTCATGGCGAATTGTGCCATCCCCGCGAGGTTCAGCTTGAACGGAATGGCGAAGCCGGTGCGCTTGTCGCGCTCGCGGTTGCCGCCGGTGATGCTGTCCACCGTCAGCATCATCACCTCGACGCCGGCCTGCTTGGCCCGCGCCATCATCTCGCGGTTCAGGCCGCGGTCCTTGTGGAAATAGAACTGATAGACCTGCGGGCCCTTGCTGATCTTGCGCGCCTCTTCGAGGCTGACGGTGCCGAGCGAGGACACGCCGAACATGGTGCCGTATTTGCCCGCAGCCGCCGCCACTGCACGCTCGCCCTGATGATGGAACAGCCGCTGCAAGGCGGTCGGCGAGCAGTAGACCGGCATCGCCAGCTTCTGGCCCATCACCGTCACCGACATGTCGACCGTGCTGACGCCGCGCAGCACGCTGGGAAGCAGGTCGCAACTTTCGAAAGAGGCCGTGTTCCGGCGATAGGTCACCTCGTCGTCAGCCGCGCCGTCGATGTAGTTGAAGATCGGCCCCGGCAGCCGCTGCTTGGCCAGACGACGGAAATCATGGAAGTTGTGGCAGTTCTGCAGGCGCATTTTTATCTCTCAATCGTCAGACCAGCGCATCGCGCAGTCTCCGGGCGACCTGTGATGGAATCAGCGGCTGGGAGGAAGTATGCGATGCGAGATCCTTCGTCTGTATCGCGAATTCGTAGCGCTGTGCAGCTGTTTTATGAACGCATCAGCCCCGCCATTCCGCGACCTGATGGAAAGTGGCAGTCGACGTCTGCCGCTCGGCCGGCACCGCCGATCGCGGCACTAATGAAAATTCGACGAGAACAGCCAGGTGATCGGACCCGATGCGTGGCCCAAGCCGCGCCGAGCGGATGCGCAGGTCGCCTTTGCTCATCACCTGATCGATGGGAAGCCCAAGCCTGTCAATGACGTGCGGAAGAGCTCGATAAAGCCATGTCGAGCCGGGCGAGGGCATCATTGTCAGACCGCCGGCCACCGCCACACGATGCACCGCGGCACTCCATGGCGTGGCGTTGAAATCGCCGCCGAGCAAGGCGGTCTCGCCCAGAGCGGAAAGCACGGGCACAAGCCCGTCGATCTCGCTGGACTGGTCGGCCGGCCATGGCCAATCCAGATGCAGCGAGACCACATCGGCGCTGCGTCCCGCGAAATCGAAGGAGGCGACCGCCATGCGGCCATAGTCGAGGCACCGTTTTTCGGCGCCTTCCGTGAAAGCCTGGCGCGAGAAGATCGCCACGCCGAACACGCCATGCGGCGCGGGACAGATCAGGTTGTAGGGATAGACCTCCGAAAGAGGCCCGAGACTGGCGCGCCAGGCGGCGGAGACCTCCTGAAGTGTGATCACGTCGGGCTGGACCCGTTCGATCAGCTCCATCACCTCCTGTACCGCTGTATTGTCGTAGCGCAGGTTGAGCTGCATCAGCCGATAGACGGGCTGGGAACTTATGTCCTCAGCGGGAAAAGTGCCGCTGAAGGTGAAGTCGTCTCGCACGGTCGCAAGCGTTGCGACGCCGAACACCAGCGCCATCAGCGCTTCCGTGCGGAGCGCGCTCAGCAAGAGCGGCAACGCGCACAGGATCATGACTGCGGCGAGGTGAATGCGGAAGTGGGCAAACGAGTCGAAGGCTGGATGCAGGGCACCGAAGAAACCCGCGACCAGCGGCAGCGACGCCAGCATCATCGCCAGGAAGCAGAGATTGCGGAGCAGCCTCATGAAGGCCGACTTCCGCAATCGTCGCCGACGGTTCCGCGTGCTGATCGCATCCCGACTACTGGAAGGCGGTTTCGGCGAAGCTGCGCAGCTTGCGCGAATGCAGCCTCTCCATCGGCATCTCAGCCAGCTTCTCCATCGCCTTGATGCCGATGGTCAGATGCTGGGCCACCTGGCGCTTGTAGAAGTCGGTCGCCATGCCCGGAAGTTTCAGCTCGCCGTGGAGCGGCTTGTCGGAAACACAAAGCAACGTGCCGTAGGGCACGCGGAAGCGAAAGCCGTTTGCGGCAATGGTCGCCGATTCCATGTCGAGCGCGATGGCGCGCGACTGCGACAGCCGCTGCACCGGCCCGCGCTGGTCGCGCAGTTCCCAGTTGCGGTTGTCGATGGTCGCCACCGTGCCCGTGCGCATGATGCGCTTGAGGTCGTAGCCGGACAGCCCCGTCACCTCGGCGACGGCCTCCTGCAGCGCCACCTGCACCTCGGCCAGCGGCGGGATCGGCACCCAGACGGGAAGGTCGTCGTCGAGCACATGGTCCTCGCGCATATAGGCATGCGCCAGCACATAGTCGCCCAGGGCCTGCGTATTGCGCAGCCCCGCGCAGTGTCCCAGCATCAGCCAGGCATGCGGACGCAGGACCGCGATATGGTCGGTGATCGTCTTGGCGTTGGAGGGGCCGACGCCGATATTGACCATGGTGATGCCGCCATGGCCGGGCTTGTGCAGGTGGTAGGCCGGCATCTGCGGCAGGCGCGGCGGCGTCGTACCAATGGAAGGCCCTTCGTCGCCGGCGCGCGTGATCATGTTGCCGGGTTCGATGAAGGCCTCGTAGCCTTCGCCGCCATTGGCCATGAGGTTGCGGGCGTAGACACAGAATTCGTCGATGTAGAACTGGTAGTTGGTGAACAGAACGAAGTTCTGGAAATGCTGCGGGCTGGTGGCGGTGTAATGCGCCAGCCGGTGCAGCGAGTAGTCGATGCGCTGGGCGGTGAAGGGCGCGAGCGGCCGTGCCTCGCCGGGAATGAATTCGAACGTGCCATTGGCGATGTGGTCGTCGGTGCCGTCGAGATCTGGCACATCGAACAGATCGCGGATCGGCCGGTTGATGCGGTCCGCCGCCGCGCCGTCGACATGGGTACCTTCAAGAAACGCGAAATGCACAGGGATGGGGGTGCCGGACTCGCCCACAATGATCGCAACGCCGTGATTGCGCATGATCAGGCTGAGCTGCTCCACCAGATAGCTCTCGAACAAGTCGGGACGGGTAATCGTCGTGCTGAAGTGGCCGGGGATCGGCATGTGGCCATAGGCCTGGCGGGAATCGACCTGGGAATAGGACGTCGTCGTCACGCCGACCTCGGGGTAGAAGGCGCGATAGCGCTTTTCCTTGTCGCCGCGCCCATGCGCCAGCTCGGAAAAGGCATCTCGGAGAAACGCCGTGTTACGCTCGTAGAGCACTTTCAGCGCCTGAACGGCTTCCTTCGCATCGGTAAAAGTCTGCGGCGCAAGACGCTCCGGTGAGACGACGGATTTGATGGGTGTTGGGTAGATTCGCTTTTCCATGGCCCAATATAGTGGGTCGCAGCGCTGCTTGGGAGGGGGGACGAACGCTTTCGCTCAATTCCGCTGCAGGCTGACGAGAAGAACGAAGCCCATGCCGGTCTTCTTCATCGTCGGCGCTTCGATCGTGACCGGACCGCCACCGCGGCCCAGATGCGGCATCGCCAGCACCGGTGCTGCCAAGGCCAGGACAATCAGCAGAGCGCGGGGCAGAAGGGTCGTCAGTGGAACGGGGCGGGCGAACATCGTTTTGTCTCCTTCGATGTTCGGCACAATGCTCCTGTGCGGCTGAACCGGCTCTGAGGGGGCCGTTCATGTGGGGTTCAAATTGGTTGATGAAGAGGGTGAATGGTGAATGGTGAATGGCAAAATGGGATCTTTCTAGAAGGCGCTTGACCTGGATACCGGTGTTTGGTTCCGACCATTCACCATTCACCATTCACCATTCACCATTCACCATTCACCATTCACCATTCACCATTCACCATTCACCATTCACCATTCACCATTCACCATTCACCATTCACCATTCACCATTCACCATTCACCATTCA
>NZ_JASCRR010000004.1:0-138723 GCF_030010215.1 Tianweitania sp. UT-5YL-CI-8 | reverse complement strand
CACTACTCGCTCAAATCTTCTTCCAATTCTGCCCACGGCAGATCAGGCCGCCCAGCACGCACCCGCTCATTTTCAGCGTGCTGCCGGAGAGCGATGCCTTGCCGTTATAAGTCTTGTCGTTGGCGGGATCGGTGATCTTTCCCGAATAGGCGTTGGCGCCGTCGGCATTGAAAGTGCCGATACGCTTGCCGGCGTGCTTGCCGTCCTTCAGCGTGATGCAGAAGCTGCTGCCGCAGGGGGCGATCGCGGCAGTCGCGCCCGAATCCGTCTTCCAGTTGCCTTCGATAGGGTCGGCCAGGGCCGCACCTGCCATCAAAAGGCTCGCGGCGAAAGTCATCGTCAAAATGCGAAGCATAGTGTGTCCTCCCAGAGTTGCATCGCGCGGCGAACCAGCCGCCTTCCTTACGCAAACGTAAGCGTAATCCAGCTTTGGTC
Source organism: Tianweitania sp. UT-5YL-CI-8 (assembly GCF_030010215.1). Lineage (GTDB taxonomy): Bacteria > Pseudomonadota > Alphaproteobacteria > Rhizobiales > Rhizobiaceae > Oryzicola. Next base: position 138,288 of record NZ_JASCRR010000004.1, on the reverse strand, counting down.
AAAGCGAAAGCGGTGCGGCGGGGGTTAAATGTTGCCCTGTGAAAGCGCCACCTTTTCAGAATTCAATCGCCTAGCTTCCTCGATCTGCTTGCGGCGTGGTTAGCGAAGCATTGACGCGCCGCGCTGAAATTTTCGTCGAATTTTCCGAAGTTTCCAGCGTGGCCAAGGGACTCCATCCTTAATGATTTCCTTGGTTTACCCATTGTTTGTACTTTGTTTTCTTGACGTTAAGCACGCCATTTAACGCCGGATTCAAGCGCCTGGTGCATTCTCGAACCATCGAACGAGCAGACCTCAAGGCGAAAAACGGGGCGCTCTCAGGATGCTAACAGGGGATTGAAAATGGCACGTTTTGAAATGCTCGATGCCGGTTCCGGCGTCATGGGAACCACCGCTCAGGCAGACGTCCTTTTGGAACTCGGCATGATGTATGCTGCAGGCCGCGACTGCGAAGCCGATGTGGTTTCCGCCCACAAATGGTTCAACATCGCAGCGATCAAGGGCAGCGCCCGGGCCGCCGAGTTGCGCTCCGAACTCTCCACAACGATGTCCAAGGCCGACATTGTCAAGGCGCTGCGCGAAGCCCGCGAGTGGATGACCGCCCACTGATTCTCTACAGGGAAGCAAAGGACACAAGCCGCGGAAGAAGACGGCAGTCCCAAAACTAAGATGACGGCGCCGACAAGAGCAGCCGCGCGAGAACAGGCAGGGCAGGTATTTCGGGGAGCGGGGGCACCCCGGCAATCTCAGCGAAAAGAGCCGCGACCGGTCGGGACAGACCGGCGCGGCCTTTTTGCATCAGCTCATGCCGGCATAGCGCCCCGGCTTGTGATTGATCGCCAGAACCATGTTCAGGACGGCGGCACCCAGCACCGACAGCGCCACCTTGTCCCAGTCGAGATAAAACAGCGAAACGACGAGGATAGCGAGGTCGAGGCCGAGTTGGAAATAACCGGCGCGCATGATGTTCCGATCCTGCATGTAGAGCGCCAGTATGTTGAAACCGCCGAGCCCGGCTCGGTGCCGGAACAACACCAGAAGCCCCATTCCCATCAGCGCCCCGCCGGCAACCGCTGCGTAGATCGGCTCCAGCGTGCCGAAACTGATCCATTGCGGCGTCAGGCGTGACAGAATCGACAGGACTGCCACCGCGACGAAGGTCCGGATCGTGAAGGGCCAGCCCATTCGCCGTATGGCAAGATAGTAGAAGGGCAGGTTGATCAAGAAGAAGATGATGCCGAAAGCATAGCCGCTGGCATAGTTGAGCAGCAGCGCCAGCCCGACCGACCCGCCGGTGATCAGCCCGGCATGGGTGTAGAGAGCGAGCCCGAGCGCGGCCAGCAGAGTCCCCATGCAAATGGCAAGCACGTCCTCATAGAACCGATGCCGCGCGATGGTGGCGTTGTGATTGGGTGGCTGCATCGCGGGTCCTTTGTGCGCTGCAAAATGCGAGTTTCGTACTATTCCGCGAAACGCACCAGAACCGTGCCGTCGGTGACCTGCGAGCCCTCTATCGCTATGTCGTCTATGACGCCGTCATGGCTGGCGGCGATCGAATGCTCCATCTTCATCGCCTCGAGCACCAGCAGCGGCTGTCCCTTGCGCACCGTGTCGCCTTTCGCCGCCCGCACGACTTTCACGAGGCCGGGCATCGGCGCGCGCATGCTCGACGCGCTATCTCCCGCATCCGCTGCCCGCGCAAAGGGATCGCTGACCGAAAAATCGAAGGAATACCCTTCCTCGAACAGGGTGACGTGCCCCGGCCACCGCGCCACTGCGTCGTCGGATGCTTCTTCGGAGCGCAGCACAATGGGCGCCGCGTCTGATATGCCGACCTCAACCCTGCCATCGCGGCGGACGGTGAAGCGCGCGTCAATCGCTTGCTCGCCATGTTTGAGCCCGACCTTGCGCGCGATGGGATGGAAATGGGTGTAGCCCGCAAGCGCCGACCATGGGTCGTCGGACTTGGCCGAACGATTAGCCGCCGCCGCGACCACCGCCCGCGCCACCGTTGCGGCGCCGGGTGAGGCCGAGACAGTCAGCGCCTCCTGCTTGCGTCCGATCAGGCCGGTGTCGACATCGCCGGCGGCGAAATCCTCGTCGCTGGCAAGTGCCGCAAGAAAGCGCGCATTGGTGATCGAACCGGCGACTTTCGTCGCCAGCAGGGCCTCCACAAGCCTGCCGAGCGCCTCCTGCCGGTCCTGCCCATGGGTGACGACCTTGGCGATCATCGGGTCGTAATAGGGGGAAATGGCATCGCCCTGCCGCACACCGGTTTCGATACGGATGCCAGGGCCTTCCGGAAAGCTTAGATGATGCAGCGTGCCGATGGCCGGCAGAAAGCCCTTGGCCGGGTCTTCCGCATAAAGGCGCGCCTCGAAGGCGTGGCCTTCCAGCTTGATCTCGGACTGCTTCTTCGGCAGAGGCTCGCCGGCCGCCACGCGCAATTGCCATTCCACCAGATCGATGCCCGTCACCATCTCCGTCACGGGGTGCTCGACCTGCAGGCGCGTGTTCATCTCCATGAACCAGAACCTGTCGGCTTTCAGCCCCTGCGAGGCATCGACGATGAACTCGATGGTGCCCGCGCCGGAATAGCCGATAGCCTTGGCCGCCTTGACCGCCGCGTCGGTCATCGCCTTGCGCAGTTCGGGCGTCATGCCGGGGGCAGGGGCCTCCTCGATCACCTTCTGGTGGCGTCGCTGCGCCGAGCAATCGCGCTCGAACAGATGAACGGCATGGCCGAAATTATCGCCGAACACCTGCACCTCGATATGGCGTGGCTTGTCGACATATTTCTCCACCAGAACTCGGTCGTCGCCAAAGGCAGCCTTGGCCTCGCGCCGCGCACCCGACAGCGCGTCGGAAAAGTCTTCGGGGCTGTCGACCCGGCGCATGCCCTTGCCGCCGCCGCCGGCTCGCGCCTTGATCAGCACGGGATAGCCGATCTCGCGCGCTTTGCTGGCCAGGATGACGATCTCCTGCGCCTCGCCATGATAGCCCGGCACCACGGGCACGCCGGCCTTTTCCATCAGCCGCTTGGCTGCATCCTTGAGGCCCATGGCGCGGATCGAATCCGCCGATGGGCCGATAAAGACCAGTCCCGCGGACACCACCGCGTCGACAAAGCCTGGGTTTTCCGACAGAAAACCGTAGCCGGGATGAATTGCCTCCGCACCCGTGGCTTTCGCTGCCTCGATGATGCGATCTCCGCGCAGATAGCTTTCGCCGACGGGGGACGCGCCGATATGCACCGCCTCGTCCGCCATGGCGACATGCAGCGCCTTGGCATCCGCGTCGGAGTAAACGGCCACCGTGCCGATGCCCATTCGGCGCGCGGTGCGAATGATCCGGCAGGCAATTTCACCGCGATTGGCGATCAGGATCTTGGCGAACATATTTGCTCCTCAGGAAATCCGCGTCAGCGTTGCCGCGGTTCCTTGCTAGTTGCGGAAACCGACCAGAGCGAACATCGCGCCTTGCGGGTCCATGCATTGGACGACCCAGGCGCTGCCGGGAACCTCCATCGGCCCCATCAGCACTGTGCCGCCATTGTCGGTCACGCGTTTCGCGGCGTCGTCGATATCGCTGACGATGAAGTAGAACAGCCAGAACGGATGCGGTATGTCGGCGGTTTTGGTCATGATGCCGCCGGTCATCTCGCCATCAATGTTGAAGATCTGGTAGATGCCCATCGGGCCCATATCCATCGGCTCGCCCTTGGTCCAGCCATACTGGCCGGCATAGAAGTCGAAAGCCGAAGACCACTCGTCGGCAAATAGTTCGTGCCAACCGATATGGCCGTGCGTCATCGGCGGAACAGGCTCGCCACCCTCGCCATTCGGCGTCATCAGCATGAACATTGCGCCTTGCGGGTCCGCGACAACGGAGAACCGTCCGACTTCGGGTATGTCGCTGGGCTCGCGATGCACTGTGCCGCCGGCCTTGCGCAGCGCTTCGGTCGCTGCGTCGACATCTGTCGCATGGATGTAGCCAACCCATGCCGGGCGCATGCCGCTCGCCGCAGCCTCTTCCGGTAGCGCCATAAGCCCAGCAACTCCGGATTTGGGCGCGTCGCTCGGCTTGAAAATCACATATTTGAAATCCGATGCCGGGAATGGCTCGGTCTGCCAGCCGACAACTGCCTTATAGAAGGCCTCAGCGGCATCGACGTCGGATGTCATCAATTCGTACCAGAAGAATTTGCTTTGCGTTGAAGTCATGGCTTGTTCCTCCCTTTCTTGGTGCAGATGAAGGATGGTACGCTTCGGTTGTGACGCTTGCTACATCCTGAAAACACCGAATTTGGTCTCCGCAACCGGCGCGTTGAGCGCAGCCGAAAGGCTCAATGCCAGCACCTCGCGGGTGCGGGCGGGATCGATGATGCCGTCATCCCACAGCCGCGCCGAAGAATAGAGCGGATGGCCCTCGCGTTCGTATTTCTCCAGGATCGGCGCGCGGAACTCGGCTTCTTCCTCGGCACTCCAGGCGCCGCCCTTGCGTTCGATGCCCTCGCGCTTGACCATCGCCAGCACGGTTGCCGCCTGTTCGCCGCCCATCACCGAAATGCGCGCATTCGGCCACATCCACAGAAAACGCGGCGAGTAGGCGCGGCCGCACATGCCATAGTTACCGGCGCCGAACGAGCCGCCGATGATCATCGTCACCTTCGGTACCTGTGCGGTGGCCACCGCTGTCACCAGCTTGGCGCCGTCCTTGGCGATGCCGCCGGCCTCGTATTTGCGACCGACCATGAACCCGGTGATGTTCTGCAAAAAGATCAGCGGAATCTTGCGCTGGCAGCACAGTTCAATGAAATGCGCACCCTTCAGCGCGCTTTCGGAAAACAGCACGCCATTGTTGGCGATGATTCCAACCGGCATGCCATGAATACGCGCGAAGCCCGTCACCAGCGTGGTGCCGTAGTTCTGCTTGAACTCGTCGAACTCCGAACCATCGACCACGCGCGCAATGATCTCGCGTACGTCATAGGGTTGCCGCGTGTCTTGCGGGACTATGCCGTAAATCTCATCCGCTGCATAAAGCGGCGGAATCGGATCGTTCAAAGCTAGCCCTATCGCCTTCTTTCGATTCAGGTTTTTGACGATACGGCGCACGATGGCGAGCGCATGCTCGTCATCCACCGCATAGTGGTCGGCCACCCCGGATTGCCGCGTGTGCACCTCTGCGCCACCCAGATCCTCCGCCGAAACCTCTTCGCCTGTCGCAGCCTTCACCAAGGGCGGGCCGCCGAGGAAGATGGTCGCCTGGTTGCGCACCATGATCGACTCGTCCGCCATGGCGGGCACATAAGCCCCGCCTGCCGTGCAGGAGCCCATCACGCAGGCGATCTGCGGAATGCCCGCCGCCGACATGTTGGCCTGGTTGAAGAAGATGCGGCCGAAATGGTCGCGGTCTGGAAACACCTCGTCCTGATTGGGCAGGTTGGCGCCACCCGAATCGACCAGATAGATGCAGGGCAAATCGTTCTGCGCGGCGATTTCCTGCGCGCGCAGATGCTTCTTGACCGTCAGCGGGTAATAGGTACCGCCTTTGACCGTGGCATCGTTGACCACGACCATCACTTCGGTGCCTTCGACGCGGCCGATGCCGGCGATGATCCCGGCTGAAGCGATGTCCTCGCCATACATCTCCCACGCTGCGAACTGGCCGATCTCCAGAAACGGCGATCCCGTATCCAAAAGCTGCGCCAACCGCTCGCGCGGCAGGAGCTTTCCGCGCGACACATGCCGCTCCCGCGCCTCGTCCGAGCCGCCGCGCTCGACCTTCGCAGCCTTGCCGGCGATGTCGGCAACCAACGCCTTCATGCGCTCGGCATTGGCGCGGAATGCTTCGGAGGAGGGCTGGATTTGCGATTGAAGGATCGGCATTGACATACCTATTTCGATATCATATTTTGATACTATCTGACGTTGACGGGATAGCCCGACGACGTGGCATGCGGGCGAGGCCTCCGCGATGGTTCCTGAGGTCAGATATCAGGTTCTTTTCGCAATATCGGGGACACGCCAGTGATTAGAAAGCACGACAAGGCTCTCGACGCCATTTTCTCAGATCCTGTGAGTGGTTCGATAAGATGGCGTGATATCGAGGCGATGTTGATCTCGCTGGGAGCAGAGATGTCGGAAGGAAGCGGGTCGCGAGTGAGATTTACCATCGGTGAGCAAACTCTTTTTGTCCACCGTCCCCATCCTTCACCTGATGCCAAAAGATGGGTCGTCAGAGATGTGAGGCAATTTCTAAAGAACGTAGGGATAACACCGTGAAGTTGTATAAGGGATATTCCGGCTCTATCGAATTTGATAGCGACGACATGGTATTTCACGGTCGTGTTCAAGGTATCCGCGACATCGTCACTTTCGAAGCGGAGAACGCCGAGCAACTTGTTAAAGCGTTTCGAGATAGCGTTGATGATTATCTCGCTTTTTGTGCTGAGCGCGGACAGCAAGCGGAAAAACCTTATTCGGGGAAACTGGCGCTTCGCACTACCCCTGAAATCCACGCGCTCCTTAGCAAGGCTGCCGCGAACGATGGCAAATCGGTTAATCAGTGGATTTCCGATACCTTGGCTGAAGTTGCCCAAAAGCAGGTCGCCGACGGTTCTACGAAGGTAAAACTGCGCGCGCATTAGGCGTTTTCACTCATCATCTCACGCCCGATCAGCCAGCGGCGGATTTCGCTGGTGCCGGCGCCGATCTCGTAGAGCTTGGCATCGCGCAGCAGGCGGCCGGTCGGGTAATCATTGATGTAGCCATTGCCACCCAGGAGCTGGATGGCGTCCAGCGCCATCAGAGTGGCCTTTTCCGCAGCATATAGAATGCAGCCCGCCGCATCCTTGCGGGTCGTTTCCTTGCGGTCACACGAGGCGGCGACGGCATAAACATAAGCCCGGCAGGCGTTCATCGTCGTATACATATCGGCCAGCTTGCCCTGCACCAGTTGGAATTCGCCGATCGCCTGGCCGAACTGCTTGCGTTCGTGCACATAGGGCATGGCCACGTCCAGGCACGCCGCCATGATGCCGAGCGGCCCGCCGGCCAACACCGTGCGCTCGTAGTCCAGCCCCGACATCAGCACCTCGACACCCCGGCCCTCTTCGCCCAGCACATTGTCGAACGGCACCTCGACATTCTCGAACACCAGCTCGCCGGTGTTGGAGCCGCGCATTCCGAGCTTGTCGAGCTTCTGCGCGACAGAAAAACCGGGCATGTCCTTCTCGACCAGGAAGGCTGTGAGGCCGCGCGATTTCCGCTCCGGATCGGTCTTGGCATAGACCACCAGTGTGCCGGCCTCCGGTCCGTTGGTGATCCACATCTTGGTGCCGTTGAGCACGAATCGGTCGTTGCGTTTTTCTGCCTTCAGCCGCATCGAGACGACATCCGAGCCTGACCCCGGCTCCGACATTGCCAAAGCGCCAACCACTTCGCCCGAGCACAAGGCAGGCAGGTATTTTTCCTTTTGCTCTGACGTGCCCCAGCGGTTGATCTGATTAACGCAGAGATTGGAATGCGCGCCGAAGGACAGGCCGACTGACGCGGATGCCCGTGAAATCTCCTCCATCGCCACCACATGCGCCAGATAGCCCATGCCGCTGCCGCCAAAATCGGGATCGGCGGTGATTCCCAGCAAGCCGAGTTCGCCGAGTTCGCGCCACAGAGGGGCCGGGAAGTCGTTCGAACGGTCGATCTCGGCGGCACTCGGCGCAATGCGCTCGGCGGCGAACCGGCGCACCATCTCGCGCAGGCTGTCGATATCCTCACCCAGCCCGAAATTCAGCGTCCTGTCGTACATGCTTTTCGCTCCCTGACGCGCCCGCTCCCGTCAGGCGCAAAGTCATTGCAAGATAGTTCTGGGTGATCTCGTCGACCGAAAGCCGCTCATCGGGGCGGAACCAGACGATGACGCCGGTGATCATCTGGATAATCGCCATCGCCGTCAGCGCGGTGTCTTCGATCACGAACAGCCCCGCATCCGCGCCCTGGCGCAGGATGTGCCTCAACTCGGTCTCGTAAGTGTTGCGCAATGAAAGAATCGTCTCGAGCCTGTCGGCGGAAAGGCTGCGCAGTTCCATGTTCGACACATGCGTCGCGTGCCGGCGTTCGAGATGAAAGCGGATGTGATTCGTGATGAACGCGGTGAGCGCGGCAATCGAATCGGCATCGCTGTTCGGACACGCACTTCGCCATGCCGCGATCAGCGCCTGCATATGCTCGTGCATCAGCGTGAACAGCAGATCTTCCTTGGTTGGGAAATAGCGATAGAGGGCTGCGGGTTGGACGCCGACCCGTGCCGCGAGCTGCCGCATGGTCACCGCCTCGTGGCCATGACGCGCGATCAACTCGACCGCCGCATCGCGAATCGCCGCTTCGGTGCGGTTGCCATCGGATCCCGCCGTACGCGCCATCTTTATCCTCCTGACGAATTAATAAAACGAACGTTCAATTCATTCAAGACCCAAATCTTTGCATCCGCACGAAAGTGGTCGGTTGATTCTTGAATGCTATGTCGATTCGGAAAGAGGCGTGTTGAAGGCGTTCAGCCGCCGCGCGCCGCCTTGAGTGCAGCAGGCAGTTCTTCTGCAAAGATGTCGAGTTCGTGATCGAGACCGACGCTGATTCGGATGCAGCGGTCGAGTACGGGCACCATTGGCTTGCGGATGAAAACGCCGCGCGACAACAGGTTCTGCATGACCGACAGTGCGAAATCGGCACCGCCGCCGCAGTCGACGGTCACGAAATTCGTCGCTGAGGGCAGGGCGGTCAGTCCATTGGCATCGGCGATGGCAGCGATCCGCGCCCTGCCGGCCACGACCCGTTCCACGACGGAGTTCAAATAGTCCTGGTCGACCAGCGCGGCCTCACCAGCGATCTGCGCCATTTTGCTGACGCCGTAGTGATTCCGGATGCGTTCGAAAGCGGCAATCACCGTTTCCTCGCCGATTGCATAGCCGCAACGAATGCCGGCAAGCCCGTAGGCTTTCGAGAATGTTCGCATCACGACGAGATTGGGCCGATTAACCTGAAGCGGAAGCTTCGCCGATTCGGGCGCTAACTCACCATAGGCCTCGTCGAGAATCAGCATCGTCGTCTCGGGCAGCGATTCGACGAAACGCTGGACATCGGCGGCATCCCACCATGTCCCCATAGGGTTGTCGGGATTGGACAGATAAACCAGCGGCGCGTTCTCGCGCTTCACCGCCTCCAGAAGGCCTTCGAGATACTCGCGGTCATCCTTGAAAGGCACTGGCGCGAGCTGTGCACCGACACCCGCGACATGGAAGTTGAAGGTCGGATACGCGCCGCGCGAGGTGACGACCGGCGTATCGGGGCCGGCATACATGCGCACGATGAGCCCGAGCAGCCCGTCTATGCCTTCGCCGACCACGACGTTGCGGAGCGAAATCCCCAAATGCGCGGCAAGTGCTGCTTTCAAATCGTAATTGTCGGGATCGCAGTATTTCCACATCTCGGGCGCGGCTTCCGCCATGCGGGCGATCACGCTGGGCGCAGGCCCAAAACTGCTCTCATTGGCGCCGATCCGCGCGCGGAAAGCTTCGCCTCTATCCCGCTCCTGCGCTTCGGGGCCGACGAACGGCACCGTGGAGGGCAGGGCGTCGATGATGGGAGTGAGCGATGGGCGGAGGATCATGAAGGCTGCTCTGAGTGCTAGGGCCAATCTACATGGCCCGTTTCTCTCTCTTACAAGAGGAGAATCTTTGCAACAGGCCCGAACTCTGTCGACGCGTCCTCAGAAACGAAAAACCCGGCAGTTGCCTGCCGGGTTTCTGTATTCCGATCAGATGAACTGATTAGAACGAAGCGTCGAGACGGAGGAAGCCGCCAAAGTGGCCGTCGCCATCTCCGCCATTTTCAACATCATAGCTATCGCCATCAAAGTAATTCAGAGCGAGCTTTGCATCGAGGTTTTCGACGATCTTGTAATCGATAACTGCGCCAACGCGCCAATCGTCCAAGTTGCTTTCGTAGAACGAGGCGTCGTTGCCCGAACCCCAATGACGACCAGAGAAGTACTGACCACCGGCACCGATCGCCAGCTTCTCGTTGACCTGATACTTCAGGTAGCCGCCTGCAGACCACTCGTAGCCATCATAAGGCCGCAGCAATCCCCAGTAGGTTGGACCAGATTCATAGGTCGCGATCGCTTCAATAGTAAGCGCATCGGTCGCCTTGATTTTGGCAATACCCTTAACGGCGAACTCGCCGTAGAAGTTGTCGTAGCCACCATACAGATTGACAGTGCCCCAGCCTTGGGCGATCGCAACTTTACCGGTCACGAGCGGAACGTAGTCATAGTTCTCACGCTCTTCTTCTAGGCCTGCCGAAACCGAGATGCCGTTTCCTGCATCGAAGGTGTAGCGGATCTGGTTGATTCGCTCGCCGCCGCCCTTGTCGAACTCACCCGACAGATCGCCGTCAAACAGCGTATCGGTGTGGCCGACGAGCAGACCGCCAAGGGTGAAATAAGCGTGGCGAAGCGCCGTACCATTCTCGATCGGAGCACCGAAACCGGTGTAGGAGTCGTTTTCGTCATCATACCAGACGCCGTTAGGACCTTCAAAGCCACGGCTGCCGCGGGCGCTGGCCTGGAATTCGATATAGCGGCGGAACGTGCCGTATTCAGTTTCCGAACGCGCATCGATCTTGAGACGCATCAGCGCATCTTTACGAAAGCCATCGTCACCTTCGTCCCAGTTGATCTGGTAACGAACGAGGCCACGGACGCTGAGGCAGGTTTCGGTGCCCGGGATGTAGTAGAAGCCGGCGCCGTAGACGTCGCAGATGCGAACGTATTCCATGGGTTCCGGTTCGGCGACGACGATAGCGTCGGCAGCGCGAGCGCCGGATACTGCGAGCAGGGCCGCAGCGGAGCCGAGAAGTAGGCTCTTAATGTTCATTTCTGACCTCCAGTCAAAGTTTAACTCAGGGTTGGGCAGTTTGGCTGAAGGCAGCGTTGTCCCCACACCCCCGCCGGAAAAAAGCAAACTAGGCGTCTCCCTCATTTCCAAGCACGAGAATACAGACGAGCGCTTTTCACGCAATGCTCACGCCGCCGTGAAGTCGAATAGGATGCCTATCTATTTCTCGTCTGTTGCAGAAAAAGCACGATGTAAACGATGACGTTAACCTGGCGTTTACGAACAGCAGAGTGAAGCGCCAGCGGGACGCTTATTTCATGCGTATTGCGATTTGCTGAGGAGCCCGGAACCAGACCGCTGGGAGCACGCAATTGTAGAGACGTTGAGCGAAGCGAAGCTGGGTTGAGCGAAATAATGGCGGAGAGGATGGGATTCGAACCCACGAGAAGCTTTTGACCTCTACTCCCTTAGCAGGGGAGCGCCTTCGACCACTCGGCCACCTCTCCGTCGCGTCCGCTCGATAAAGAAAAGCTGAGCCACAAGCAACATCGTTTCCGGCAGTTTCAGAAAAACAGTGATGATTCCTGTTCGAATCCATCAACGAGCAGCGTTCGACCGGCCGAGCTTCCTCTTGGAGCCTCGATTTGCCAAGAAATGACCCGCGCTGGAGCTTCAGGGTTAACAGAGGATTAAGCCACCCCATCAAAACGTGTCATTTCCGCAACAGCGGTTTTCCATAGCGGGGCTCGCTGGTTCCGATTGCACGCTTTTCGGTTGTTCGCTCGGCAGGGGTGGGTAAAGTCGAACTCAAGGAAGAGACACCTCCCTGTCTTTTTCTCGGGCTTGGGGACACCGGGACGGGCTTTAGATTTCGAACTATCCGGACCCTTATTTTGAACTTTTGACTGGAGGTCAGAAAATGAACATTAAGAGCCTTCTTCTCGGCTCCGCTGCGGCTCTGCTCGCAGTATCCGGCGCTCGCGCTGCCGACGCTATCGTCGTCGCCGAACCGGAACCCATGGAATACGTTCGCATCTGCGACGTCTACGGCGCCGGCTTCTACTATATCCCGGGCACCGAAACCTGCCTCAGCATCGGCGGTCTCGTTCGTTACCAGATCAACTGGGACGATGGTGATGATGGCTTTCGTAAAGATGCGCTGATGCGTCTCAAGATCGATGCGCGTTCGGAAACCGAATACGGCACGTTCCGCCGCTATATCGAATTCCAGGCCAGCGCCCGCGGCAGCCGTGGCTTTGAAGGTCCTAACGGCGTCTGGTATGATGACGAAAACGACTCCTACACCGGTTTCGGTGCTCCGATCGAGAATGGCACCGCACTGCGCCATGCTTACTTTGAGCTCGGCGGTCTTCTCGTAGGTCACACCGACACGCTGTTCGATGGCGACCTGTCGGGCGAGTTCGATCTCGGCGGCGGTGAGCGCGTTAACCAGATTCGCTATACCTTCGATGCAGGCAACGGCATCTCGGTGTCGATGGGCCTGGAAGAAGAGCGTGAAAACTACGACTACGTCCCTCTGGTTGTTGGTAAGGTTTCAATCGCTCAGGGTTGGGGCTCGGTCGACCTCTTTGCTGGCTATGACAACTTCTACGAAGAGTTCGCTGTGAAGGGTATTGCCAAGATCAAGGCAACCGAAGCGGTGACGCTTGAATTGTTGGCTGCCTATGAGTCTGGCCCGACCTATTGGAGCCTTGGTGCACCGTACATCGGCTACGAGTGGTCTGCAGGCGGCTACCTGAAGTTCCAGGTCAATGAAAAGCTGGCGATCGGTGCCGGCGGCCAGTATCTCGCTGATCGTCATTTTGGATCGGGTAATGACTCTGGATATTTCAGCGACGGTCTTAACGATTGGGTCGTTGGCGCGGTTGTCGACTACAAGATCGTCGAAAACCTCGATGCAAAGCTCGCTCTGAACTACTATGATGGCGACAGCTATGATGTAGAAAATGGCGGCGATGGTGACGGCCACTTCAACGGCTTCCTCCGTCTCGACGCTTCGTTCTAATCAGTTCATCTGATCGGAATACAAAAAACCCGGCAGGCGACTGCCGGGTTTTTCTTTGCCTGGTTTCCGCGATGTTGGCGCGACTTTGGTTGAACAGATCGCTACTGCTTCGCAGCATCCTTCAGAAACTGCCCGATAATCTCCGGCAGGTCTCCGGTTTCCAACAAAGGCGCGTGGCCCTGTCCAGCAACGGTGATCGCCACCAGTCCCGGATACCTTCTTTCCATCTCCTCGACGGTCTCCACGGACAACAGCCGCGAATTTTCTCCACGAATCACCATCATGGGAATATTCCGCATCAGGTCGAACTGCTCCCACAGCGTCGGCAGCGGCCCTTCGAGCGTCATCGTCTTGAAAGGCTCGACCAGCTTTGGGTCGTAATCAAGGACCGGAATGCCCGATTCGTCGCGATAGATGGCGCGGACGAATCGCTCCCAATCCTCTTGCAGTAGGGCCGGAAACGCCGCGCTATGGATGCCGCGCTGAATGTCGACCGCCTCTTCGAAGGTTTGAGGCGTCCGGCTGCCGTCGAGATATCCGCGAATCTGCCTGAGGCCTTCGACCTCCAGCGCCGGGCCGACATCGTTGAACACGGCAGCGCTCATCAAGCCAGGATTGCTCTCAGCCAGAACGTGCATGATCAGCCCGCCGCGCGAGGTGCCGATGAATTGCGCCTGCTCCACGCCGAGTTCGTTCAGCCCGGTAACGATATCGCGCGCCTCGACCGCTACCGAATAGGTTGCGGGATGGGGGCTGTAGTCGGACAGCCCGCGCCCGCGATAGTCGAAGACGATCGCCAGCCGTGGGGTCGTGTGGTCGGTTGACAGATGCACCGCGAGCTCATGAAAGTCGCGCGCGTTCCGCGTCAGGCCCGGCAGGCAGACGACGGCGGGCAGCCTGCCATCGGCCGCGCCGCCATAGAGCCGCGCATGAAGCCTCAACCCATCGTCGGACTTGTAGAAAAAGTCCGAGAAATCCTGCTGCTCGCCGGTCATTGTCCCTCCGATCGGCAACAGCGTCTTATAAGGACGGGGGGTCACCGTCCGTTGACGAGGTCGCCCGCAATATCGACGCTGCCCGATAGCCGCATCTTGTAGACCTGATAATTCTCCATCACGCGCTGAACGTAGCTGCGCGTTTCGGCGAAGGGAATACGTTCGATCCAGTCGACGACGGTTTCGATCGGCTTGCCGCGCGGGTCGCCATAGCGCTGAACCCACTGGCGCGCGCGGCCCGGACCTGCGTTATATCCGGCAAAGGTCAAGACATAAGAGCCGTTGAACCGGCCGAGCTGTTCGCCGAGGAAGACGGAGCCCAGCGCCGCGTTATAGCCCGCATCCGTGGTCAGGCGCGATTGCGAATAGGGCAGGCCGGCCTTGCGCGCCATGTCTTTCGCGGTGCCGGGCATCAGCTGCAGCAGGCCGCGCGCGCCGACGCCGGAAACCGCGCCGACATTGAACTCGCTCTCCTGGCGGGCGATGGCGTAAGCAAGCGCCGTTCCGGATCCGGAGATATCGGTATCGGTGGGAATCACGCCGACCGGATGGGACAGCGCGCCGACATCGACGCCATTGCCTGCGGCGGCCTTGCCTATTCGCAGCGCGAGATAGTGATTCTTTTGTTTCTCGGCCATATCGGCCAAAAGCGCCACCTCGCCGGGGCTGGTGAGTTGCCGGGCGAGGTCGCGATAAAGCGCATCCGCATAGCGTGGATAGCCGGCCTGCTCGAGACGCTTGATGGCATTGACCGCTTCGCGCTCGCCAAATGTCTTAACGTCCGCCTCCGATGGCTGCGGTGTCGCGATGTTCAGCGTGTGGCTGCCGGCTTTTTCCGATGCGAGCTGGCCGTAGAATGTCGCGCCATAGCTCGCCGCCCGCCGGTAATAGGCCATCGCGTCGCCGGGGCCACCGTCTTCGGCGGCGCGGCCGAGCCAGTAATAAGCGCGGGACAGCGATATGGCCCCTTCGGAGACCTCGGCGATTCGGGCAAAATGCTGGGCCGCTATTTTTGGGTCGCGCAGGCCGCGCAGCGCGTACCAGCCGGCATGAAACTCCGCATCGGCCGCATTGGCAGGGCTCTCCGCAGAGTGACCGGCCGCGATTCGGTAAGCCGCTTCCACATCGCCTGCATCCAAAAGTTCGCGCGACAGGACCCGGCGCTCGATCCACCAGGCGTCGGGGTCGACCAGCGCCTCGCGCCCTTCGGGCGCAGACAGCATGACGGCCGCTGCGTCCTGATACTTCTTCTGCCACCGCAGATATTTGGCTTTGGCGAAAATATAGCCAGCCGACCGCTGGTCCGCCGGCACCGCGTCAAGCAGCATGCCGGCCGTCTTGTCGCCGCGGAATACGGCGCTCCAAGCGTCGGCCAGCGCCTTGGCACCGGCGAGAGGTGCCATACGCTGGGCTGAATTGGCGCGTTCAGCGTAGAGCATGCGTTCCATGCGGAAGCGATGATCGGCTGCGGGAATCAATGCGCCGAATTCGGCAATCAGCGCCCGTTCTTCCTCCGGCTCCAGCTTTTCGGTGCGCCAGAAGGGCACGAGTGCTGCGCGTGCGCCGTCCGTGTCGCTCAGATGGAGCCGGGCACGCGCCAGAATCACCGCGCCCTGCATCGTCAGCGGAGGCTTGCCGTCGAATGCTGCGATGACCTCGCGCGGGCCGGCATTTTCCCGTGCCAGAGCGCGTTCGCCATTCTGCTGAAGTGTGTCGAGACCCGGCCAGCCCCGCAGGGTCTCGGCAGCGGCGGAAATCTCTTGGCTGGGAACGCGGCTGCCGCCGTAAAGGGCCACCGCCCATGTCAGGATATGCCGGTCCAGCGCTTCCTTCGGCAGGCTGTCGCGTATCGACCGCGCACCGTCAATGTCGCGCGAGGCCAGGGCGTCGAGGCCGCTTTTCAAGGTTTCGATTGTTTCCGGCGCAGTCATTCCCAACATATGTTGGACATAGGACACAGCGGAATTGAGCTTCGACTCGAGCGGCTCGGCGGCGATCGCCGTCGGCGCAAGCAGCAGCGCCGCCGCGGCCAAGGCGGCACGGTCGAGCCTCAAGGCTGAGAAACGATGCTTCATGCGTCTGTTCCTGCGCGAATGACGGTCAGCTCTCCGAAAGGGTAGTGTCGGGACATGAAAAGATGGTGAAGAAAAGGTTATCAGCTCCGGCCAAGGCATTTGAACCGCCCATATGGGGATTGATCCAATTTCCTCCAAATTGATGTCGAGACTATGGTGCGTGGCGTCGCTTTCGGATAGAAAGCCCGCTTCGTGCCCGGGTCCGATGGGTCGGGCGCGCAACCAAAATCTGACCAAAAAGGTTCCGGGAGTTCGCACGACATGCTGAGAGGCTCATTGACAGCGCTGGTTACGCCCTTCGACAAGAATGGCGGACTGGACGAGAAAGCCTTTCGTGCGTTCGTCGAATGGCAGATAGCCGAAGGCACGCGCGGCCTGGTTCCTGTCGGCACGACCGGCGAATCGCCCACGCTGAGCCATGAGGAACACCGTCGCGTCGTCGAAGCCTGTGTGGACGTCGCCAATGGCCGCGTGCCGGTCGTCGCAGGCGCGGGTTCCAACAACACCGCCGAGGCGATCAGCCTGGCCAAGCATGCCGAAAAGGTCGGCGCCGATGCCGTCCTGGTGGTAACGCCCTACTACAACAAGCCGACGCAGCGCGGTCTTTACGAGCATTTTGCCTCGATCGCCAAGGCGGTCCGCCTGCCGATCATCATCTACAACATCCCGCCGCGTTCGGTCATCGACATGACGCCGGAGACGATGGGCCGGTTGGCGCACGACTTCAAGAACATCGCCGGCGTCAAGGATGCGACCGGCAAGGTCGAGCGCGTCTCCGAACAGCGCATCACCTGCGGAACCGATTTTATCCAGCTTTCCGGCGAGGATGCCTCCGCCCTTGGCTTCAACGCCCATGGCGGCGTCGGCGCCATCTCGGTGACGTCGAATGTCGCGCCGCGCCTCTGCGCCGAGTTCCAGGAAGCGACGCTCGCCGGCGAGGGCAAGACGGCGCTCGAGTTGCAGGATCGTCTGATGCCGCTGCACAAGGCGCTGTTCATCGAGCCGGGCGTGTCTGGCGCAAAATATGCGCTGTCGCGTCTTGGCAAGCTGGAAAACGTGCTGCGTTCGCCGTTGATGACGGTCGAAGACGCCACCGCCGAGAGGATCGATGCGGCGATGAAGCATGCCGGCTTGATAAATTAGGTGGATCAGCCCACTTCAGCATCATGAACCAGGTCAGAAAAGCCGATCCCAACAGCAAGACCGTCGCCGAGAACCGCAAGGCGCGGTTTTCCTATGAGGTTCTCGACACCGTCGAGACCGGCTTGATGCTGACCGGCACCGAGGTGAAATCTCTGCGCGGCGGGCAGGCCAACATCCAGGATTCCTACGCCTCGGTCGAGGGCGGCGAGTTGTGGCTGATCAATTCTTATTTGCCTGAATATCTCCAGGCCAACCGCTTCAATCATGAGCCGCGCCGCCGCCGCAAGCTCCTGGTCAACAAGCGCGAACTCGCCCGCATGTCGCAAAGCGTCGACCGCGAGGGCATGACGCTCATCCCGTTGAAGATCTATTTCAACGACCGGGGCCGGGCGAAACTCCTGCTTGCCGTGGCGCGCGGCAAGAAGCTGCACGACAAGCGCGAGACCGAGAAGCAGCGCGACTGGAACCGCGAGAAAGGCCGTCTGCTCAAAGAGCGGGGGTAGGCCTCCACTTCGCTGCGAATGTAAGTCCCAATTGCGTGACAACAACTCTTATGAGAAGAACGTGTCTGTCGCTGCCGGGGGCTAACATGCGTCTGCTTATCGCTGTTTTTTACATTCTTTCTTCAATTGCATCGGCATATTCTGCCGAAAGCCGCGAAGCTTTCGCCGCGCGCCTTCATAGACATGTCGACTCCGTTCGCTACGATCCCATCGTGGGCCAATCGGCCGGCAGGTTGGATGCAAAGCTGATCAAGGTCGCGTTCGCTGTCGGCGCGGACGGAAAGATCCAGCGGGTGAGAATCGTTTCGAGCCCTATGTCGAGAGAGTTGAATGCTTACATCGTAAGGGCATTCGAACGCCTCGATCCGATCAAGAATGTCCCGGCTTCCATTCCACTTTCGTTTCAAGTGTCGCTGAGCATTGGCGGTAAATGATATGAGTTGACAGCTGTCAACTTTGGCGGCTGGGTGCGCCCTTCGGGGATTTGGCGTTAATCCGCAGCGTCCTGCAGGCTCGCACCTCAGGATGAGGACGGTCGGTGCGGTTGGGAGAGCAAAGTCTCGAACCGACCGACCCGCACCCGGCGGCGTTGTCCATCGCCTGCGAAACGCTGCTGACAAAAAGGTCGGACCGCAAAATCGGCCAACAGTTTTGCCGCGCGCGAGCGTGGCTGCGCCGGGTGCCGGAGCAGCGGACAAAGCTGTTCTGTCGCAAGGCCGGCCGGTCATGAGCTGTCGGGGTGCTCCAGCGTCCAGAGCGCCAGCCCGTGCAGATCGTCCAGGGTCTTGTCGACCTCGCGGGCATGGCGCGAGCCCGGTGTCCGCAAGCCGGGCGGCGGCCCGCCGCGCAACGGCGACAGGCGATGAAACGCGCCGCGCCGCCGCCGCTGCCGCCAGCGCACGAAGCGCCGGGCCTGGCGGGGAAGGTCGTCCAGCGCGCGGCCGAGCGCTGCCAGCCTGAGCCGCAGACGATTGGCATTGAGCGGATCGTCAGGCAGCGGCGTCGGGCGGGCCGGGATAAGCGCGGGCGCCCCGAAACTAGAATCGATGCCGAAGCTACGAATGCGCGGCACGACGGTCGGCCGCGACGGCTTGCGCCGGGGCAGGCGCAAGGGGTCGAGCAGCGGCAGCGCCATGGATTGAGGCGCGGGGCGCGGCGGCATGGCCGATTTTGGCAAAAGGATGCCGGTGCCGCCGGGGGTACGCAGGAAGGCGGAATGTTGCTGCGGTTTGCCTGCGGGCGGGCGCGACGGCGGCACGATCATGCCGCGTGCGGCGAGAATGATCAGTCGCCGGGCTGCGGCCTCGGCGGGACGCAGCAGGCTGAGAATGGCGCGGTGCAGATGACGCGGCAGGGTTTTTTGGCCAACGAGGCTGCCGGCGGCACCTTGGCTTCCGCCAGCCGCAACCGTCATGCCGGCCATGGCGACGAGCATGGCGAGCAGGCGCTTGAGTGCTGCCTGATGCTTGTCGATCGCCCCTGCCCAATCCATCGCCGCCTCCTTTCGTCGGTTTAAGGCGGTTGGAGTGTAAGGCGGGTGCGGAGAGCGTGGATAAACTTTTGCGATTGAGCGCCAGGCCTTCTCCCCCTGCGGGAGAAGGTGTCGCCCTCGGACTTGCGCAGCAAGGACGAGATCAGGCGACGGATGAGGGGTGTTGGACGGAGCGGGAGGCTGGAAACTGCGCGCATTAATGCACCAAACTTCCCCTTCCTCCCATCGTCTCGTTTCTTCCAACACCCCTCATCCGTCCCTCTTCGGCCACCTGCCCTACGCCTGGGCTCCGGGCGTTCATCGCTTCAATCGACAAATCGTTGTCGATTGATCGACTTCGTCGACCGCTCTTCACCCCGCAGGGGGAGAAGGGGGCGATCCTTTCTGCTTTCGCAGGTGTATCTCATAGGTCACGGAATGGATTCCCGGGTTTCCGCCTTCGCTGCGCTCGGCTTCACCCGAGAATGACGAAGGCGCGGGAAGGCTAGGCAGAATGAGACGCTTTGTCGTTCTGAATGAGAAAACAGAGCCTTACGCCGCCAGAAACTCGGCGATATCCGCGAAGACCTTGACGAACATGTCTTCGGTCAGCACGCCGGTGTTGGTGTTGTAGCGCGAGCAGTGGTAGCTGGAAAAAAGCGTGATCGGGCCGGCCTGATAGCGACCGCCGTGCTTGAAGGGCATGGCAGCGACGCGCTGGCCCAGCGCACGCACCGTCGACTGATGGCCGATGGAGCCGAGCGCCAGGATTGCCCTGAGGTTCGGGAAGCTGGCGATGGTGGGAACCAGGAAGTTGCGGCAGGTCGCAATTTCGGCGCCGACCGGCTTGTTTTCGGGCGGCACGCAGCGAACCGCATTGGTGATGGCGGTGCCGACGAGTGTCAGGCTGTCGTCGGGCCGTGCCTCGAAGCGGCCGCGCGCGAAACCAAAACGGATCAAGGTGGCGTAGAGCAGGTCGCCGGCATAGTCGCCGGTGAAGGGACGCCCGGTGCGGTTGGCGCCGCGCAGACCAGGAGCGAGCCCGACGATGAGAAAGCGCACGCTCTCGGCGCCTTCGGGCGGGAGGAAGGTGGGAACGGGCGCGTTGTGCCATTCCGGTTCGCGCTCGCGCCAGACAGCGATGAAGTCATGCAGGCGGGGGCAGAGCGGGCAGTCGCGATCGGGCTCCGGCACCTGCCTGTCAAGCAGGACGTCAGGCATCAATAGTCGTCTTCATCGCTCGGAGCAGCAGGTTCGGAGCGACGTGCCGGCCGTTCGGAGGGGTCGCGGCCGACTTCGCTTTTCAGGGTCATGAGGTCGACGAAATGGTCGGCCTGGCGACGCAAATCGTCGGAGATCATCGGCGGTTGCGAGGCCATGGTCGAGACGATCGAGACCTTGCGGCCGCGCCGCTGCAGCGCTTCGACGAGGGTGCGGAAATCGCCGTCGCCGGAGAAGATGACGTAGTGATCGACGACATCGGCCAGTTCGAGCGCATCGACGGCGAGCTCGATATCCATATTGCCCTTGATCTTGCGTCGGCCGGCCGCGTCGGTGAATTCCTTCGCCGGCTTGGTGACGACCTGGAAGCCATTATAGTCGAGCCAGTCGATCAACGGACGGATCGAAGAATATTCCTGATCCTCGACCAGCGCGGTGTAGTAATAAGCGCGCAGCAGATAGCCGCGTTTCTGGAAGCTGGAGAGCAATTTGCGATAGTCGATGTCGAAACCGAGCGCCCGCGACGTTGCGTAGAGATTGGCGCCGTCTATGAACAACGCGATTTTCTCTCTCTGGTCGAACATCGAAAAAGTCCTTCTCATAATGAATGGTCTGGCAATGGTCGTCACTATAGGCAGCAAGCCACTTATGACACCATCTATAGTTGGAAGCGGCCGTGACAATAGGTCTCCAAGGCCCGAATCCAGCTTGTAAACAGCGATATCCGCAGCGAAGTTTGCTTTTCGAAGCTCAGGAGGGCGGAAGGCGCGGTTCCTCGCTGTGCCAAAGACTTGTCTTGGCGGGCCTTTCGGGTTATGGAGCCCGTCAGCTTCCCGATAAATCCATGCATGAAAGGGGCATTCCATGGCCCGCGTAACCGTTGAAGACTGCATTGACAAAGTCGACAACCGCTTCGAGCTCGTGCTTCTGGCCGGCCACCGCGCCCGCATGATCTCGCAGGGCGCGCAGATCAGCATTCCGCGCGACAACGACAAGAACCCGGTGGTCGCGCTGCGCGAAATCGCCGACGAGACCCTGTCGCCCGACGACCTCAAGGAAGACCTGATCCATTCGCTGCAGAAGCATGTGGAGGTCGACGAGCCCGAGGCCGATGCGCCCGAGATTCCGGACCAGGCAACCGCCGCAGCTGTCACCGCCGACGTCGAGGAAGAAGAGAACATCACCTTCGACCGCATGACGGAAGAAGATCTGCTTGCCGGCATCGAGGGGTTGGTTGCTCCCGAAAAGAGCGACGACTACTAAGCCGGTCGATCATTCACCTCCGGTGGGCACCTGACGCGGTTTTTCTCCGCTTCCGGTGCTCACGTACTTTAAGTACGCTCCGCTCCGGTTCTCGAAACCGCCATTTTCGTCACGCCCTGACGCGTTTCCAAGCGGGCGGCGCGTGTAAGCCCGCTTCGGCCTTTCGTTACGGCACTTTCGTGGCTATCTATGACATCAGCCGTAAGTTATTGCGGCGCATGATTCATTTCGGTCCCGGGGTTTGCAGCGATGATGCGTCAGTATGAGCTTGTCGAGCGCGTTCAGCGCTACAAGCCTGACGTCAATGAGGCCTTGCTGAACAAGGCTTATGTCTATGCGATGCAGAAGCACGGTCATCAGCGCCGCGCCTCTGGCGATCCCTATTTCTCGCACCCTCTCGAAGTCGCCGCCATCCTGACGGATATGCATATGGACGAGGCCACGGTGGCCGTTGCCCTGTTGCACGACACCATCGAGGATACCTCCGCCACCCGCCAGGAGATCGACGAACTGTTCGGTCCCGATATCGGCAAGCTGGTGGAGGGGCTGACCAAACTCAAGAAGCTCGATCTCGTCTCCAAGAAGGCCGAGCAGGCGGAGAATTTGCGCAAGCTTCTGCTTGCCATTTCCGAAGATGTGCGCGTGCTTCTGGTCAAGCTGGCTGACCGGCTGCACAATATGCGCACATTGCATCATGTTCCGGACAGCAAGCGGCTGCGCATCGCCGAAGAGACGATGGACATCTATGCGCCGCTGGCCGGCCGCATGGGCATGCAGAGCATGCGCGAGGAACTCGAAGAACTCGCCTTCCGCTATGTCAATCCGGAAGCCTACAAGACCGTCACCGAGCGGCTGGAAGAGATTTTCGAGCGCAACCAGGGCGTGGTCGACGAGATTACCAAGCTTCTGGCCGATCTGTTCGAAAAGAGCGACATCAAGGCTTCGGTAAAGAGCCGGCGCAAGAAGGCCTGGTCGGTGTTCCGCAAGATGGAGACCAAGTCCCTGTCCTTCGAGCAACTGTCCGATCTGTTCGGCTTCCGCGTCGTGGTCGACAGCGTCGAGGACTGCTACCGTGCGCTTGGCGTGATCCACCAGCGCTGGTCGATGGTGCCGGGGCGGTTCAAGGACTATATTTCGACACCCAAGCAGAACGACTACCGCTCGATCCACACCACCATCGTCGGCCCGTCGCGCCAGCGCATCGAGCTGCAGATCCGCACCGCGCAGATGAACAAGGTCGCCGAATATGGCGTGGCCGCGCATTCGATCTACAAGGACGGCGTCAAGCCGAACGGTGCCGCGCACACGCTGTCCAACGAGACCAACGCCTATGCCTGGCTGCGGCGGACGATCGAGCAACTGACCGACGGGGACAACCCCGAGGATTTCCTGGAGAACACTAAGCTGGAACTGTTCCAGGACCAGGTGTTCTGCTTCACGCCCAAGGGCATGCTGATCGCGCTGCCGCGCGGCGCCACGCCCATCGACTTCGCCTATGCGGTTCATACCGATGTCGGCGATACCTGTGTCGGCGCCAAGGTCAACGGCCGTGTCATGCCGCTGATGACGGAGCTGAAGAACGGCGACGAGGTCGAGATCATCCGCTCCAAGGCGCAGGTGCCGCCGGCGGCGTGGGAATCGGTCGTGGTCACCGGCAAGGCGCGCTCGGCGATCCGCCGGGCGACCAAGAATGCCATCCGCAAGCAATATTCGGGGCTTGGCCTGCGCATTCTGGAGCGCGCCTTCGAGCGCAGCGGCAAGAAATTCTCCAAGGAGAGCCTGAAGACGGTGCTGCATCGGCTGGCGCGCAAGGACATCGAAGACGTGCTGACCACGGTCGGCCGGGGCGAACTGGCGTCCAACGACGTGCTGCGCGCGCTCTATCCCGATTATAAGGACGAGCGCGCCGCTCAGCCCCAGCGTCCGCGCGAAGAGGGCTGGTCGAAGATCCGCGACGCGGCCGGCATGTTGTTCCAGATTCCGGGCCTGTCGTCGGCCTCGCCGTCACGGGCGGCTGCCCGCGAGGCAGCGGGCGCAGTGCCGATCCGCGGCGTGCGCGGCGACCTGCCGGTGCGTTTCGCGCCGGAGGGGGCTGTGCCGGGCGACCGCATCGTCGGCATCCTGCAGCCGGGTTCGGGCATTACGATCTATCCCATCCAGTCGCCGTCGCTGACCGCCTTCGACGACCAGCCCGAGCGCTGGATCGACGTGCGCTGGGACCTGGAGGAAGGTTCGAAGGAGCGCTTTCCGGCGCGGGTGTCGGTGACCGCAATCAACGCGCCGGGCTCGCTTGCCGACATCGCCCAGGTGATGGCGGCCAACGATGCCAACATCCACAATCTGTCGATGATCCGCACCGCGCCCGATTTCACCGAAATGCTGGTCGATCTCGAAGTGTGGGACCTCAAGCATCTCAACCGGCTGCTGTCGCAGCTGAAGGACAATTCGAGCGTCAGCGAAGCGCGGCGCGTCAATGGCTGACGAGGGGACAGGTTGCCGATGAACACCGACGAGGTGCTGGAAATTTTTCGCGATGCGGGCGCTGTGCTGGAAGGGCATTTTATCCTGACGTCCGGCCTGCGCAGCCCGGTCTTTTTGCAGAAGGCGCGCGTGTTCATGCATGCCGACAAGACCGAGACGCTGTGCAGGGCGCTGGCTGAAAAGATCAGGGAACAGGTGCCCGGCAAGATCGACTATGTCGTCGGCCCCGCAATCGGCGGCTTGATCCCGGCCTATGAGACGTCGCGGCATCTGGGCGTGCCGGCAATCTGGGTCGAGCGCGAACAGGGCACATTCCGCCTGCGCCGCTTCGAGATCGAACAGGGCGCCCGCGTGGTCATCGTTGAGGACATCGTCACCACCGGCCTGTCGATCCGCGAGACCATCGAATGTTTGCAGGCGCTGGGCGCCAAGGTCGTGGCGGCTGCCTGCATCATCGACCGTTCGGCCGGCAAGAGCGATGTCGGCGTGCCTTTGGTAGCACTCGCCGAATACGAGGTTCCGGCCTATCCGGCCGACGCGCTGCCGCCGGAACTCGCAGCCCTGCCGGCCGTGAAGCCCGGCAGCCGGAACATTTGAGCACGGCATGATCCTGGGCATCGGCAGCGACCTGATCGACATCCGCCGCATCGAGCGCTCGCTGGAGCGCTATGGCGACCGTTTCATCCAGCGCATCTTCACCGATGTCGAACAGGCCAAGTCCGAAGGCCGCAGGGGCAGGGCGGCATCCTATGCCAAGCGCTTTGCCGCCAAGGAGGCCTGCTCCAAGGCGCTCGGCTCCGGCATCTCCGACGGGGTGTTCTGGCGCGACATGGGGGTGGTCAATCTGCCCGGCGGGCGGCCGACCATGGAACTGTCGGGCGGGGCTGCGACGCGGCTGCGCTCGATGCTTCCGGGAGGCCACAGCGCGGTGGTGCACCTGACGATAACCGACGATTTTCCGCTCGCGCAAGCATTCGTGATCATCGAGGCTCTGCCCGTCGAACAAGCGCCATGATCCTGCGATTGGTGCAGCGCATGTTGAGGCGTTGCCCTGCGCGCGCCAACCCCGTATATCAACGCGACTGAAATCGAGAATGAGATGAGCGTGGCTGAGAAAACGCAGAAGAAATCGGGTGGCCTCGGCGAGACCGTCAGCGTCATCGTGCAGGCCCTGCTGCTCGCTCTGGTGATCCGCACGCTGCTGTTCCAGCCGTTTTCGATTCCCTCCGGCTCGATGCGCCCAACGCTTCTGGAGGGCGATTATCTGTTCGTGACCAAATGGGCCTATGGATATTCGCACTATTCGCTGCCGTTCTCGCCCAACCTGTTTTCGGGACGCATCTTCGGCAGCGATCCCGAGCGCGGCGATGTCGCCGTGTTCAAGTATCCGCCCGACCCTTCGCTCGACTATATCAAGCGCGTGATCGGCCTGCCGGGCGACCGTGTGCAGATGCGCGAGGGCGTGCTTTACATCAACGGCGAAGCGGTCAAACGCGAGAAGGTCGGCGAGATCAACAATCCCGACGTCACAGAGGAAAATCGCCCGGTCGACGTCTATCGCGAGACGCTGCCCAACGGCGTGTCCTACGATACGCTGGACCTGACGCCGAACGGCTCCTTCGACAACACGCGCGAATTCGTCGTGCCCGAGGGCAACTTCTTCATGATGGGCGACAATCGCGACAACTCGTCCGACGGCCGCGTCTTCGGCTTCGTGCCAGCTGAAAACCTCGTCGGCCGCGCCAACATCATCTTCTTCTCCATAGCCGACAAGTCGAGCCCGCTGGCGATCTGGAACTGGCCGTCGGATCTGCGTGCATCGCGCCTGCTGAATGTCGTAAGATAAGGCATGACAGCGAAACGGCTGACAGCGACCGAGCTTGCCGACATCCTCGCCGAGCGCACGGGACACGTGTTCAACGACCCAAAGCGGCTGCAGCGTGCGCTGACCCACGGCAGTGCGCGCAGCGCGCATGCCGGCGTCGATTACGAGCGCTTCGAGTTTTTGGGCGACCGCGTGCTCGGGCTGATGGTGGCCGACATGCTGCTGGAAGGGTTCCCCGACGCTGCCGAGGGCGAGCTGTCGCGCCGGCTCAACGCGCTGGTCAATGCGGAAGCGCTGGCGGCGATTGCCGACGAGATCGGCCTTCCCGAACTGATCCGGGCCGGCAGCGAAGTGCGCAGCCTGGCCGAACGCAAGCTGGTGAATTTGCGTGCCGACGCGCTGGAATCGCTGATCGCGGTGCTCTATCTCGACGGCGGCATCGAGGCTGCCCGCGCCTTCATCCACACATATTGGAAGCCGCGCGCCAAGGCAGCGGGTGCGGCCCGCCGCGACCCCAAGACCGAATTGCAGGAATGGGCGCACCAGGCGGCGGCGGTGACGCCGACCTATGCGATCACCGGTCGCAACGGACCCGACCACGACCCGGTTTTCACCGTGGAGGTGAAGGTGGGAAAGTTTCCGCCCGGACTGGGCGAGGGGCGCTCCAAGCGCGAAGCAGAGCAGGCAGCGGCCGCGGCAATCCTGCTGCGCGAGGGCGTCTGGAAAAACGAGGACATCGTATCGTGACAGAACAGCCGGAACAGGCGACCACCCGCTCGGGTTTCGTCGCGCTCATCGGCGCTCCGAATGCCGGCAAGTCGACGCTGGTCAACAAGCTTGTCGGCGCTAAGGTTTCAATCGTCACCCACAAGGTGCAGACCACGCGCGCCATCGTGCGGGGCATTGCCACCCATAACACCGCGCAGATCGTCTTCGTCGATACGCCCGGCATCTTCAGGCCGCGCCGCCGTCTCGACGAGGCGATGGTGACGACGGCCTGGGGCGGCGCGCGCGATGCAGACGTGGTGCTGGTGCTGATCGATGCCGAACGCGGCATCAAGGGCGACGCCGATGCGATCCTCGAACGGCTCAAGGACGTGCGCCAGCAGATGGTGCTGATCCTCAACAAGGTTGACCGGGTGCGGCCCGAAGCGCTTTTGACGCTGGCGCAGACGGCCAACGAGCGCGTGCCGTTCAAGCGCACCTTCATGGTCTCGGCGCTGACCGGTTCGGGTTGCAAGGATTTGCTCGACTATCTGGCGTCCGAACTGCCGCTCGGTCCGTGGTATTATCCGGAAGACCAGATCTCCGACTTGCCGATGCGCCAGCTCGCCGCCGAGATCACGCGCGAAAAGCTGTATCTGCGCCTGCATCAGGAATTGCCCTACTCCTCCCACGTCGAGACGGAAAAGTGGGAAGAGAAGAAGGACGGCTCGGTGCGCATCGAACAGGTCATCTATGTCGAGCGCGACAGCCAGAAGAAGATCGTGCTGGGCCACAAGGGCGAAACCATCCGCGCCATCGGCCAATCCGCCCGCAAGGAGATCGGCGACATCCTGGAGCAGACGGTTCACCTGTTCCTGTTCGTCAAGGTGCGCGAGAACTGGGGCGACGATCCCGAACGTTATCGCGAGATGGGGCTGGATTTCCCGAAGTGAGGTGACATGGAGCCGGCGCTTGGCGGTGTTTTCATGCGAAGCGCCCCTTCTGTCCTGCCGGACATCTCCCCCGCGCGTCATTTCCCAGAAGGGTGGATCCGAGCGTTGACGAGCCGCAACCTGTTCATCACGCTCATGCTGACTTCTTTGTCCGGCTTGCATCGTCCAAAGTCTCTGCCATCCTGCTGCGCCAGTCCGGACCGCCCTCTTTAAAAAATGCCAACGTATCGGGATCAAGCCGCAAGGTTACTGCCTGCTTCGGCTTCTCGACCTTTGGCCGACCACGAGCACGCTGGAGGCTTTCGTAAAGGTCCGGCAACACTTCCTTGAGTGGCTTCGCATCTGCAAGCTCCTCCGCTCTCAGCGGGCGTTCGATTTCAGGGTCAGGACCGATCAACGCCCCGGTTGCATCGTCCACCCACCAGCCGTCGGCGTCCAGATGGACGCCGCCGGCGGATATGATCGCCTGCATCTCACGATTATAAGTCTCCCATCGACGGTGCATCTCAGCCTCGTCTTCAGGGGTGTCGCGAAGGTCCTTTGTGACAAAGCTGGGCCATTTTTTGGTCATAGCCGGTTCCTTTCACCGTGACTGGCGCGGCGCATGGAGATGATGGAAAGAGCTTCCGAACCGAGCGGCTTGAAGACGACGGCTAAAACGATCTGACCGTCGAGTTCGCCAATGGCAAGAAAGCGGTTCTCCTTCGCGGGCTCAATCGTTGCGGACAGGAAGAACGCGAAGGACAAATCACCAAAGTCCAGCCCATGTTTAGCCAGATTGTGTTTCCGCTTCGGCTCATCCCAAACGATCTTCATGATTATTCGTACACCAAAAATAGGCTGGCAGCATAGAAAAACAAGATTAGCGTCGGCAAAGCGACCTTGATTTTGCCTTCCGCGCCGTGAAAGGCTTCGGAGATGGAATGGCGCGACGAAGGAATCATCCTCGGCACCCGCAGGCATGGCGAAACCAGTGCGATACTGGAGGTCATGACGCGCGCGCATGGCCGCCATCTCGGCATGGTCAAGGGAGGACGGTCGCGTCGGCAGCAGCCGCTGCTGCAGCCGGGAAACCGCGTCGAGCTGATCTGGCGGGCGCGGCTGGACGAGCATCTCGGACTGTTCCAGGCGGAATCGCTGGAATCGAACGCCGCGCGGCTGATCGACAGCGCGGTCGCTGTCTATGGCCTGCAGACGCTGGCCGCGCATCTGCGGCTTCTGCCCGAGCGCGATCCGCATGCGGCACTTTATGAAACGCTGTCGGTGATGCTGGCGCATCTCGACGACCCGCATCTCGCCGGCGAACTGATGGTCCGGTTCGAGCTGATGGTGCTGGAGGAGCTTGGCTTCGGCCTCGATCTGCATGAATGCGCGGCGACCGGCTCGCGGCAGGATCTGGTCTATGTATCGCCGAAATCCGGCCGCGCCGTCTCGCGAGCAGCGGGCGAGCCGTGGCGCGACAGGATGCTGGCGCTGCCCGGGTTTCTTGCCGTCACCGCGGGGCGGGGTGCTGCGCTGAACGATGTCGAGGACGCATTCCGGCTGACGGCGTTCTTCTTCACCCGCCACGTCTACGAACCGCGCGGCATGCAGCAACCCGATGCGCGGGCCGGCTTTCTGACGGCGCTGCGCAGGCATCATGCCGCGCCTGCCCCCCACCACGGAGAGAGTGCTGCATGAGCGAAGTCGAACTGTTCCCCGGCTATGTGTCCCGCCTCGGGCTCGGCACCATTCCGCATGAGGATGTCGAGACCTATACAGGCCTGGAGATGCTGCGGCGGCTGATAGCGGGGCTCTATCCTGCGCCGCCGATCTCGGCGGTGATGAATTTCGGGCTGACCGAAGCGGACGAGGGCAGGGTCGTGTTTCGCGGGCTTCCCGGCGCGCAGCATCTCAATCCGCTTGGCGGGGTGCATGGCGGCTGGGCCGCGACGCTGCTCGATTCCGCGCTGGGGTGCGCGGTGCATTCCATGCTCGACAAAGGCGAGGCCTACACCACCGCCGAGTTCAAGGTGAACCTGATCCGGCCGATTTCGCCCAAAACCGGCGAGGTTGTCTGCGAGGGCAGGGTGATCCATAAGGGGCGCACGCTTGCGGTCTCGGAAGCGACGCTGAAGGACGGCGGCGGCAAGCTGCTCGCCTTCGGCACCGAGACCTGCTCCATCTTCCCGATCGGGAGGCTTGCCGCACGCTGAGGGGCGCTGCCA
This sequence comes from Tianweitania sp. UT-5YL-CI-8, assembly GCF_030010215.1. Classification (GTDB taxonomy): domain Bacteria; phylum Pseudomonadota; class Alphaproteobacteria; order Rhizobiales; family Rhizobiaceae; genus Oryzicola. The sequence goes on along the minus strand of NZ_JASCRR010000004.1, from coordinate 108,523 downwards.
TGTTCGAAGGCCTGATCGGCTTCATCCTCGTTCTTGTGCCTTTGGTTCTGGTGTTGCGCCTGCGCGCCCGCGTCGGCCTTCTGGAACGCGAACTCGGCGCGCTGAGAAGCCTGGTGCTGTCGGGTGCGATTGCTGCCAAGCCGACCGTGGAGGAGGCAAAGGCTGTCGAAGCGCTAACGCCTGAAGTCATCGACGCTCAAGAGCCTTCGCTGTTGGAAGCCGAAGCACCGGTTCTGGCGCACGATCCCGACGCGGTGAGCGCAGCCGAACCCATTGCCGAAGGCCCTTGGGATCAGGCGGCTGCGGCAGCGGTCCCACCCGAAAAGGTTGCCGCCAGGCCGGATATCGAAACAGCGCTCGGCACCCGCTGGGCGGTATGGGTCGGCGGCGTGGCGCTGGCACTCGGTGGTGTGTTTCTCGTGCGTTATTCCATCGAGGCCGGCTATTTCGGACCCGCCGCGCGGCTGACACTGGCAGCCTTGTTCGGCCTTGTGCTGATCGGCGGCGGCGAGTTCATCCGCCGCACCGGCTTCAAGGTGCCCGTGCAGGGTGCCGCGGCGGCCTATATTCCCGCCATCCTGACGGCGGCGGGCGCGTTCACTTTGTTCGGCGTGGTCTATGCCGCATATGGCGTCTACGGCTTCATCGGCCCGGCGCCGGCTTTTCTGCTGCTGGGCCTGATCGGCGTCGCCACCATAGCCGCCTCCCTGGTGCATGGCAGGGCGCTGGCCGGCGTCGGCCTGCTCGGCTCCTTCGTCACGCCGATGCTGGTCGATTCGCAGGCACCCAATGTCTGGGCGCTGTTCGGCTATCTGGCGATCGTACTGGCGGCGACGGCGGTCATTGCGCGTATGCGCAGCTGGTCCTCCCTCATGGCGGCGGCCTTTGTCGGCACCGGTCTCTGGACGCTGCTCTATATCGGCAATGCGGCAGCCCTTTCCGTACCCGCCGTTCTGTTCATGACGCTGGTCAGCCTGGGGCTGCTGCTGGGCGTGTGGCTGACGCGGCGCGAGCCGTTCGCCGTACCGAGCAAGCCGGACGCGCCGTCCATCGCCGTGGCCTTCCTGCTCGCGCTGGCGGCCATTTCACTCTTCATCGACAACCGCGCAGTCAGCCTGCTGAGCCCGCTGGGTGCTGCCGTTCTGATCGTGGCGATGGTTGCCGGCGCGCTCTATCGTGGCCGAGCTCTGCCCTTGCTGCACGGCGCGGGTGCGGCCGTGGTGCTGATCTATCTGCGCTATGTGCTGGGCGGCGTGTCGCCGGCGGTGGACACGCTGGTCGGCGGGTCGGCCTATCTCGCCATGGGCGAGAGCCTGCGCTGGTTCGGCCTGTTGTTCGGCGCGGTCTTCCTGGCCGCCGGCTTCTGGAGCGCGCGGCGGATGGTGGCGGCACAGCCGCTGTTTGCCGCCAACTGGTCGTCCTGGGCGGTGATCGCGCCATTCGCGGTCGCCACCTGCCTGTGGCTCGGCTTCGGCAACATCGACCGCGACCTGTTCTATGCCGCCGCCATGCTGGTGCTGGTGCTGGCCTTTGCCGGCGGCGGAGAGTGGGTCGCGCGCAATGAGCATCCGCCGTTGTCGGGCGGCGTAGCCGTCTCCATCGCCCTGGGCGGGGCGGCCGTGGCAGCTATTGTCATGCTGCACATGGCCTTCGGTTCGGGCTTGACCACCGTGTTCTGTGGCGTGCTTGCGGCGGTGCCGGCGCTTGCCACACGGCAGCGCGCCTATCCGGTGCTGGGCTGGCTGAGTGCTGCGCTCGCGGTCGTGGTCATCGGCCGCATTGCGCTCGACCCGACCATCGTCGGCGCGGACCGGCTGTCGACCACGCCGGTCTTCAACTGGCTGCTATTCGGCTATGGCGTCCCGGCGCTCGCCTTCTTCGCTGCCGCCTGGCAGCTCCGGCGCACCACTGACGGACGCCCGCGTCTGATCATGGAGGCGGCGACAGCACTTCTGTCGCTGCTGACGATAGCGATGCTGGTGCGGCATGCGATGAACGGCGGCGTCATCGCCTCGAGCGCGCCGACGCTTGCAGAGCAGGCGATCTACACGCTGCTGGCGCTGGGCAGCGGCGGCATCATGGTCTCGCTCGACATGCGCTCGCCAAGTTCGGTGCTGCGCTACGGGTCGCTCGGCATGGGCGTGGTCTCGGCCGCGTTCATCGCGATCCAGCATTTCGGGCTGCTCAACCCTCTTTTCACGGGAGAATCGACCGGGCGGATACCGGTTTTCAACCTGCTGTTGCTGGGCTATCTGCTGCCGGCCGTGGCCGCCGCGGGACTGGCCTGGTATGCGCGCGACAAGCGGCCGAAATGGTATTCGGGGATCCTGGCGGGCGTGGCTTCGCTGCTGGTCTTCGCCTATGCGACGCTGTCGGTGCGCCGCCTTTTCAAGGGCGAATATATCGGCAGTTGGGCGGGGCTGGAGCCGTGGGAGACCTATTCCTACTCGGCACTGTGGCTGGTCATGGGCGTCGGGCTGCTGGTTGCCGGCGTGCAGATGAAGTCGCAGGTGCTGCGCATCGCGTCTGCCGCCCTCATCGTCGTGTCGGTGGCGAAGGTCTTCCTGTTCGACATGTCCGAACTCGAAGGCGTGCTGCGCGCGCTGTCCTTCATCGGGCTGGGCGCGGTGCTGATCGGGATCGGGTTGTTTTATCAGAAACTGCTGACCCGGGCGGCGCGGTAGAATTCGCGTGAGGGCCGCCTGCAAATGGCGGTCTTCTGCGCTTCCGATGCTCGTGTACAACAACGTACACTCCGCTTCGGTTCTCGAAGTCCACCATTTTCGGCACGCCCTGACGCGAATTCAGCGCCAAGCCGTGCGAGCGTGATGCCCGTCAAGTGAACAGCCTTTATTCCGCAGGCACCAGCGCCGAACGGTCGACGGGCCGTTCCTTGATCGGCAGATGAACCGCGGCTGCGAACAGCCCGAGTGCGACGCCCAGCCACCAGACGGCGTCGTATGAGCCGAAGCGGTCATAAAGATAGCCGCCCAGCCAGACGCCGAGGAACGAGCCGATCTGGTGGGAGAAGAACACCACGCCCGCGAGCATGCCGAGATGCCGCGTGCCGAACATGATCGCCACCAGCCCGTTTGTCGGGGGCACCGTCGACAACCACAGAAGGCCCATGGCGACCGCGAAGACGATCACCGTCGTCGGCGTCTGCGGGATCAGCAGGAACGCCGTAATGACGATGGAGCGTCCGATATAGATCCACGCCAGGAAGGCAGGCTTCGAATAGCGCTGGCCGATGAAGCCGGCCGCCAACGAGCCGACGACGTTGAAGAAACCGATCAGCGCCAGCGCGATGACGGCATAGCGGGCGTCGATGCCGAGATCGCGGATATAGGCGGGGAAGTGGGCGGTGATAAATGCCACCTGGAAGCCGCAGACGAAGAAGCCGGAGGTCAAGAGCACGAAGCTGCGGTGGCCAAGCGCTTCGCGCAACGCGGCCGATGCGGATTGCTCGATGTCGGTCTGCGCGATCCGGCCCGTCTTGGAGTTGCCTGCCAACGGGATGGCGAGCAGCGGGATGACCAGCATGGCGATGCCCATATAGACCAGCGTGTCCGACCAGCCATAGGCGTCGATCAGGCCCTGGCTGATGGGCGCGAACAGGAACATGCCGGCCGAGCCCGCCGCCGTGCCAAGTCCGAAGACGAGACTGCGATTCTCGGCCGAGACGTTACGGGCGAAGGCTGACAGAACGATGCTGAACGAACCGGCGGCGACGCCGAGGCCGACCAGAATGCCGCCGCTGATATGCAGCATGGTGGCGCTCTCGGCATGCGCCATGAGGATCAGGCCGGAGGAATAGAGGATGGCGGAGACCACGAGGACCCGCCAGGTGCCGAACTTGTCGGCAATGGCGCCGAAGAATGGCTGCCCAATGCCCCAGAAAAGATTCTGCAGAGCCATGGCGAGGCCGAAGGTGGTGCGATCCCAGCCGCGTTCGGCGAGCATGGGAAGCTGGAAGAAGCCCATGGCCGAGCGCGGCCCGAAGGTCAGGCCGGCGATAATGCAGCCGCAGATGACCAGAAGCCAGGGAATACCGCGTGCCTGCCGCGCCGGTGCCGCCATTGCCATCTCGGGAGTCTCCATATGACGGTCGTTTTTACCGCATTGCAGCGTTCCAGCATAATCAATTGATGATCGGCAATCGTTCAGTTTTTTTGATGTATAGGCGCGGTTCGCAGGCACCATGCCATAGGTCAGCGCGCCGCCTCAATGTCGGAAAACCGCTTCAAGAACGCTGTCTGCACCGCTTTCGCTGGTCGAGGCGAGAGGTCGAGCCCGTTGGCCGAGATGCCGCGCGGACGGCCGAAGAACTGTGTTGCCTCCGTGGTTCCAAAGCCGGCAAGCAGGGTCGCTTCGAAATAGGCGGCGATCTGGTCGGCGCGCTTGATGTCCTTCTTGAGCTTAGCATCCGTTTCCGCCGGCAGCGCGAACCGCAGGTTGATCGCCTGCTGCAGCCGCGCTTCGACCTCCTTGTAGCCGCCGCCGACCGCCGACTTGAACGGCGAGATCATGTCGCCGATGACATATTCGGGCGCATCGTGCAGAAGGGCGGCCAGCCGCATGTCGATCGTGGCAGTGGGGCAGATGCGGCCGAAAATATCCTCCACCACCAGAGAATGCTGCGCGACGGAAAAGGCGTGGTCGCCCGCAGTCTGGCCGTTCCAGCGGGCGACGCGGGCGAGCCCATGGGCGATGTCGGTGATCTCGACGTCCAGCGGCGAGGGGTCGAGCAGGTCGAGCCGCCGGCCCGACAGCATGCGCTGCCAGGCACGCGGCGGGGCGCCGGCGCGGTCCGCCATCAGGCTTCGTCCATCGCCGCTGTTTTTTGGCCGGCGGTTTCGGGGCCAGCCGTCTCGGGGAAAGTGAAGGTCGCCCAGGCTGGAATGGCCAGCTCCAGCACCGCATCGCCCGCCGTGATCGGCAGGCCGGCATCCAGTGCGGATTTGACCCGGTCGATGCGGACTATGGCAAGGGCGTTGGCACCTGAAGACGAGCCCAGCGTCCCCACCGTCTTGCCGCCGGCAACGATGTCGGCGCCGGCTTCGGGCAGGGCGCCTTCGGCATGTGCCAGCAGCACACGCCGGCGCGCGGTGCCGCGATGATGCATTCGCGAGACGACCTCCTGGCCGATATAACAACCCTTGCGGATCGCCACGCCGGCATTCTGGTCGAGCAGCACGTCATGCGGGAAGGCATCGCCCAAGGCATAATCCACGCCGCTCTCGGCGACGCCCTGGGCGATGCGGAAGGCATGCCAGCCGGCAAGGGTTTCGGTCGGGTCGATGGCAGCCTCGTAGCTGCGCGAGGCTTTCGCAGGTTCGGCAAAGCGCATATCGCGCAGCCAGCCCGTTGAATCGAAATCTAAGCTCGATGAATCGCCCTGCCAGCCGACAGCGGTAACCGATTCATCCCGCTGGGAAATCTCCACCTTGGCCCGGAGCCTGTACAGCATCAGTCGGCGCATGAAATCGGCGGCGATATCGGCGCGGCACTCGAGCAGGAAGGCATCCGCGCCGTTCCGCGAAATCAGGAAGTCGAACAGGATCTTGCCTTGTGGGGTCAGCAGAGCGCCGGGCCGCGCTTCGCCCTCGACGAGCTTGTCGAGATCGAGCGTCAGGATGTTCTGCAGAAAATGCTCCGCATCCGGGCCGGAGATTGAAATCAGCGCGCGATTGTCGAGAATGGCTGTCGGCATGGGTCCGCAATCTTGCAAAGAGAGAGGTCATTACGTAAGCCGCACACATCCACCGCACAAGAGCTACAAGACAGGAGCAGGGCGACATGCCGACCACCTTCGATCTCATCCTCAAGGGCGGCACGGTCGTCAACCATGACGGCATCGGCGCGCGCGATGTCGGCGTGATTGCCGGCCGCATCGCAGCGCTCGGCGACCTGTCGCAGGCATCCGCCGGCGAGACGGTCGACTGTTCCGGCCTTCACATCCTGCCGGGCGTGGTCGACAGCCAGGTGCATTTCCGCGAACCGGGATTGGAGCACAAGGAAGATCTTCAGAGCGGCTCGCTGGCCGCCGTGCTGGGCGGGGTGACGGCCGTTTTCGAAATGCCGAACACCAATCCGCTGACCACCAGCGAGGCGGCGTTGAACGACAAGATCGCTCGCGCCACCGGCCGGATGCATTGCGACTTTGCCTTCTGGGTCGGCGGTACGCGTGAGAACGCTAGCGACGTTGCCGAATTGGAGCGCCTGCCGGGTGCAGCCGGCATCAAGGTGTTCATGGGCTCGTCCACCGGCGACCTTCTGGTCGAGGACGACGAGGGCGTGGCGTCGATCCTGCGCAACACGCGCCGCCGCGCCGCCTTCCATTCCGAAGACGAGTTCCGTATGCGCCAGCGGCTGGGCGAGCGGATCGAGGCCGATGCGTCCTCGCACCCGGTCTGGCGCGACGAGATTGCCGCCTTGCAATGCACCGAGCGGCTGGTCCGGATCGCGCGCGAGGTCCGGGCGCGCATCCATGTGCTGCACATCTCGACGGCTGAGGAAATCGACTTTCTGCAGCAGCATAAGGACGTGGCGACCTGCGAGGCGACACCGCATCACCTGACCTTGAGCGCCGACGATTATGCGCGGCTTGGCACGCTGATCCAGATGAACCCGCCGGTACGCGAGAAACGCCATCGCGATGGCGTGTGGAAAGGCATCGAGCAGGGCATCGTCGACGTGCTCGGATCGGACCATGCGCCGCATACGCTGGAGGAAAAGCAGAAACCCTATCCTGCCTCGCCCTCGGGCATGACGGGCGTGCAGACTCTGGTGCCGGTCATGCTCGACCATGTGAACGCCGGGCGTCTGACGCTGGAGCGTTTCGTCGATCTGTCGAGCCACGGCCCCAACCGCATCTTCGGCATGGCGCGCAAGGGCCGCATCGCGGCCGGCTATGACGCGGATTTCACTGTGGTCGACCTGAAGCGCAAGGAGACCATCACCAACGCGCAGGCCGGCTCCAAGTCGGGCTGGACACCTTATGACGGCAAGCAGGTCACTGGCTGGCCGGTCGGCACCATCGTTCGCGGCACCCGCGTGATGTGGGAGGGCGAGTTGGTGACCGCCGGGCAGGGCCGGCCGGTGGAGTTTTCGGAAGGGTCCGTGCGGGGCTGAAACGGTCAGGCCGCCTTGGCACCGAGCGTGGGCACGTTGCTGACATCGGTCTCGCGCTCGGCATGCCATGCATCGTAGGCAGCCTGCATGCGGAGCCACACGGCGGCGCCGTCACCGAACATCTTACCCAACCGGGCTGCAACGGAGGGTGAGACCGGTTTGCGTTCGCGGATGATGTCGTAAAGCTGCTGCCGAGAAATACCGAGCAGGCTCGCTATTTCGACCTTGGTTTTGCCGGTTGCTAGGATGATGTCGTCCAGCAAGGCTCCCGGATGGGAAGGGCAGCGTTCGATAGGCCGCTTGGGGTTATAGTCAACCATCGCCAATCCTCAATGATACTGCTCGAAGTCGACTTTCATTGCGTCATTGCCGTCGAACTCAAAGGTTATGCACCAGGCCCATTCACATGGATGGTGTAGCGCGTCGGTGAGAAGCCCCTCAGTCCATGAAAATCGAAGCCGGGAAGGTTCATATCTTCCGGTCGCGTCGCAACATCCAACCGGTCGAGACGAACAAGAATTCGCTTGTGCAGCCGCGCATCAATGCCGGCCGACCTGCCTCTTCGAACAACTCAGCCAGCACCTTGCTAGGAAACGATCGGATCATGGCAAATGTAAGCATATAGCTTTCATTTTGCCAACTTTCTCAATCTCCAGCGACGAAGAACGCCCAGCGGCCTTCGGGCGTGATGCCGAGGCGGTAGAATATGTAGGAGCCGAAGGTCTTCATGTCTTCGTAGTCGCCGGCGGTGACGATTTTGAACAGCTCAACGCGCTGGCGCGCGTCGAGCCGATCCAGCGGGATGCCGAAGAAATAGGGCCAGACATAGAGGTCGTCGGAGGTGCCTTCGCCGAGATGGACGTAGCCGGCATCTAAAATTTCCTCGATGATGGCGAGGATTTCCTGGCCCTCCGTGTCGCCGGAAAGGCCGCGCAGGAATTCGATGGGATCGCCGCCGATATCGCCGAAGGAGAGCTGTGGGGCGCTGTCGCCGGTGCCGATCAGCGGGCGCAGCTTCTCGATGTCGCCGGTCTTGGCGGCTTCCACCAGCAGCCCGTGCATACGCCGGACAGGCTCCGGCAGGCGGCTCAAGTCGTAGACGACCTCGGGCAGCGGCGCGTTCGGGTCGAGGTCGGGACCGGCGCCGGCGTCGGGCTCTTCCGGTTCGACCTGTTCGGGTTCTTCCTCATCCGGTGCCGACGGGTCGGTCGGCTCGTCCGTGGACGGCGGCGGCGCAATCGGATCGGGCATCGGCACCGCATTTTCAGGGGCGGACTGATCGTCCGGGCTTGGCGCGGGCGCCGGCAGTTCCTCGCGCTTGATCTCGCTCAGCGCATAGGCGGGCAGGGACGTGTTGGCAAAGACACAAAGCACAGCACCCGCTGCGAATGCTAAGCGCCGCGCGGATCGAATCGAAGCCGAGGTAAGCGTGTAAGAAATCACTCTGCCAAATTTCCCTGCTGGCCTTGCCAGTTCTTGGGCCTGAAATCGCGGGCCGGTATGCCGTTATCGCAGCGCGCCGTCAAAGTGCCAGGCCGATCAATGCCGATAACGGAAGGGGTCGAACTCTCCGGCGATCACCTTTTCGCGCATGCGCTCAAGCAAGGCCAGCGCAGAGTCTTCGCCCTCCGTGCGCAGGATTTCGGCGAAAGCGGTGGCAAGTGCTGCCTCTGCGATGATCTCGGGCTCGATGCCGGCCGAAAGACCTTCCGCCCAGGCCTCATTGTGGCTCTCGACAGCGGTCAGCCGCTTTTCTTCCCTGACCAGTGCGTCGATATCGCTGACGGCGTGTTCCATATCCTAATTCCACCCTTTCAAGCGGCGACCCGACACACCGGATCTGACTTGAGTTGTCCCTCTGCACCTCGACAATCGCTGCAGACCAAAACGCTTCCGATTGTGCCAGAGCAGCGCCGGTCTCATCCGCCCGAGTACGACGCGCCTTCCTATACAAAGGATCGTAGTCGATTGCCTATGGCGCCGAAACCGAAACCTAAGTTTTGAGTTAATTACACAATTGGATGGTAGCGTTTCGTTAAGGCTGTTGCATTTCAAACACAGTTGCCACGGTATAGCCGCAGATGAAGGCGGCGCATAGCCTGAGACAATGCATCCGCAGCGATTTGTGCAGTTTTCAAGGAGGGCCGCGCAACGAAAAAGCCCGTCGCGGGAGGAGGTGCGACGGGCTCAATCTGGAAACGCACTTGGGAGGAGGAGTAGTGCGTTCAGTGTGTCAGAAGCCCGGGAGGAGGTGAGCCGCTGACAAGTCAAATGTAGGGAAAGCCTTTGATTTCATCAATTGCAATTTTTGCATATTTGCTATGCAAAAATGTCATATGCCCACGCCATGAGCATTTGCTCTGCACGGAGCGCGTTCAGTTGCCGTAACGGGATGCGATGTCCCGGCTCAATGCTTCGCCTTCTTTCATGTAGCGGTCGATGGCGACGGTCGCGGAAGGCGTGCAGGAGGTGTAAGAGGCGTCGAACGAGCGATAGCCTCGGTTGAATCCGGCAACCAGCCTGGTCCGCTGCTCGGGCGAGGGGTTTTCGGAAGCCAGCAGCTTTTCCATCTCGTCGCGCCATTCGGTGCCTTTTTCCCCGCACAGATTGCGCAGGAAATGCAGCGAGCCCAGCACCTCGGCCAGCCGCGCCAAACCGGCATCGAACGGCGCTTCCGCAGCCTGCGCCGGCTGGGCCAGGCAAAGGGCAGAGACCATCGACAGTGCTATGACAAAACGTCCGCGCATGGCGCGCTGATGCCCCCTCAATTTGTCAAGCGCATGGCAGGATCGCTGCCTTCGCCCAGCAATTCGATGACGATCTCCAGCGTCGAATCGGTCAGCGGCAGCGCCTGCATCTGTTCCATCGTCAGAAAGCTCGCCTCGTCGGCATCGTCGCCGGCCACCGGCTCGCCGCCGATATGGTTGCCGGTAAATACGGTCAGTCGGTAGAAGAAGGACTTGTCCTCCCGGCGGCTGTCGATGACGATCTCGCGCACCGGCCGAAGATCGGCGGTCTCAAGCCCGGTTTCCTCCAGGAGTTCGCGTCGCGCCGCTTCTTCCAGAGTTTCGCCTTGCTCGACCCGTCCGCCAGGAAAGGCGTACAGGCCTTTGGACGGTGCGTGTCCGCGCCGCACCAGCATGACGGTATCGCCGCGCACGAGGGCGACGGAGACGGCCGGAATTTCGGCTGGCGTGGTCAAATGCGGTTCCTCATCGCGGCTTGCTGTGGACGGGGCGATTCTATCAGCCTTTGCCGGTTGCGGCAGCCGCTTTCTCTCCCCACTTTCGGGGAACGAGATTTCTGGAAAGTAAAAGCCATGTGCGGACGTTTTGCGCTGACTGCAACGCCCGACCAGACGGCAGCCTTCATGGGTGTGGCCGAACTGGAGGATTTTCCGGCGCGTTACAACATTGCGCCGACCCAGCCGGTTTTGATCGTCACCGCTGCCCCGCCGCGCGAGCCAGGTTCGAACCTGCCGGACCGGATGGCGATGCTGGCGCGCTGGGGGCTGATTCCCGGCTGGACCAAGAACCCGGCCGACATGCCGCTTCTGTTCAATGCGCGCTCGGAAACCGCATCCGAAAAGGCATCGTTCCGCACCGCCATGCGCCACCGGCGCGTACTGTTTCCGGCCTCCGGCTTCTACGAATGGCGCAAGCTGTCTAACAACCAGCGGCAGACCTACTGGATACGGCCGCGCCAGGGCGGGCTGGTGGCGTTCGGCGGGCTGTTCGAGCCTTATGCCGATGCCGGCGGTTCGGAAATCGACACTGCGGCGATCCTGACGACATCAGCCACCGGCGAAATCGCCGATATCCACGAACGCATGCCGGTGGTGATCCGTCCCGAGGATTTCGCGCGCTGGCTCGATTGCCGGACGCAGGAGCCACGCGATGTGGCGGATCTGCTTCGGCCGGTCGAGCCCGGCTTCTTCGAGGCCATCCCCGTTTCCGACAAGGTCAACAAGGTGGCCAATGTCGGCGTCGAGCTTCAGGAGCGTTTGGTGGAAAGTCTTGAACCTCTGGCCGCAAAGCCAGCCAAGCCGAAAAATGAGGCCAGCGACAGCAAGCAGATGACGTTGTTCTGAGACTGCACTAGAACGACAGCGTGGATATCTCGACGCTTCTCCCAGCCGCTCTTTCCGGTTTCCTGCTTGGCGGATCGCTCATCATTGCGATCGGCGCGCAGAATGCTTTCATCCTGCGCCAGGGGCTGATGCGCCAGCATGTCTTCGTGCTGTGCCTGATTTGCGCTTTATCCGATGCGCTTCTGATTGCGGTTGGAGTAGCCGGCCTTGGCACGCTGATCTCGTCTTCGCCCCGCCTGATCACGGTCGTGACGCTCGGCGGAGCGGCGTTCCTGTTGGCTTATGCATTTATCGCGTTCCGGCGGGCGATGAAGCCTGAGGCGCTGCAAGCTGCAAGGCAGGGCGAGCCGCGATTGATGCCGGCAATTGCCGCGTGCCTGGCATTCACCTTCCTGAACCCGCATGTCTATCTCGACACGGTGGTCCTGCTCGGCTCGCTGTCGGCCGCCTATCAAGGGGCGGGCCGCATCGCCTATGGCGCGGGCGCTTGCCTCGCATCCTTCGTCTGGTTCTTCGCGCTCGGCTATGGCGCGCGGCTGTTGCAGCCGCTGTTTGCCAGGCCGTCGGCCTGGCGCGTGCTCGATGTGCTGATCGGGCTCGTCATGGCCGCGATCGCAATCAGCCTTTTACGCAGCCTTGCCTGACTTCAGGCTGGACGCTGTCGTGACCATCGGCTTGCGCTTGCGCGAGAAGACGAGTGCCGCGGCGATGGCTGCTGGACCGATGGCACGGTACTGTTTGTGCAGCTCGGTCTTCTGTGGCTGGGTCTTGTCGACTTGGCTTTGAGGCCGTTTCATTGTCTCTTCCCTAAGGTCTGTTGCGGGTGCTCACTGCTGCTGCGGTCCAACTTGGACCGAATGGTGGCTATCGTTTCCGTTAGCCGCCGAATGTTTCATCAGAGTGGCGACATGTTTAACCAAATGTTTCTTTGCGGCATTGTTCCGGTTTTGACCCTGTTTTTCCGTTCACAATTCTTGACGCTGCGTCTTGACGGCAACAGGTGGGGGCGCGATAAAGCGGCCATGAAAACGTCTTTTGCCATCTGCGGCATCTGCATTATTGGCTAGCGCTCGCGCTGGTCCGGACGTTTTCGCCTCATCTCCCAAAGACAGGACAAACGCCCCGGCCAGCAGGCCGCGACACGTGTTCGGCAGGCGCCGAATGAGGGGAAGTGGGTTATGTCCGAGGCGTCCAGGGGTTTGCGGCTTTACAACACGCTGACGCGGTCGAAGGAGGATTTCGTCCCCATCGATGCCGGTAACGTGCGGATGTATGTCTGCGGCCCGACGGTCTACGACTTCGCCCATATCGGCAATGCGCGGCCCGTCATCGTCTTCGATGTGCTGTTCCGGCTGCTGCGCCATCTCTATGGCGAGACGGCGGTGACCTATGTCCGCAACATCACCGACGTGGACGACAAGATCAACGCGCGTGCCCTGCGCGATTTTCCCGATCTGCCGTTGAACGAGGCGATCCGCCGGGTGACGGAAAAGACCGCCAACCAGTTCCATGCCGACGTCAAGGCACTGGGCTGCCTTGAGCCGACGGTAGAGCCGCGCGCGACCGAGTTCGTGCAGCCGCGCGCAGATGGCAAGACAGACATGATCACGTTGATTCAGCGTCTGATCGAACGCGGCCATGCCTATGAAACCAATGGCGAAGTGCTGTTCGACACAGCCTCCATGGCAGATTACGGGCAACTGTCGAAGCGGCCGCTGGACGAGCAGCAGGCCGGCGCGCGCGTCGAGGTCGATGCGCATAAGAAGACCCCCGCCGACTTCGTGCTGTGGAAACAATCGTCCCCGGAGGAGCCGGGCTGGGACAGCCCCTGGGGCCGCGGAAGGCCGGGCTGGCACATCGAGTGCTCGGCCATGTCCGCGGCCTATCTCGGCGACGTGTTCGACATCCATGGCGGCGGGCTCGACCTGATCTTCCCGCACCACGAAAACGAGATCGCCCAGTCGCGCTGCGCCCATGGCACGGACGTCATGGCCAACTACTGGCTGCACAACGGCTTTCTGCAGGTCGAAGGCCAGAAGATGTCCAAGAGTCTGGGCAATTTCTACACGATCAACGAGCTGATGGAGACGGAGGCCTTCGGCGGCCGGAAGTGGCCGGGCGAGGTGCTGCGCCTCGCCATGCTGATGACGCACTACCGCGAGCCGATCGATTTCAGTGTGAGGCGGTTGGAGGAAGCGGAGAATAAATTGAAGATTTGGGGAAGTTTGCTGAGCGAACTTTCCATCGATGCTTTGAGGAGGCCACCTTCCCCCGAATTGGTCGAGATTTTGTCAGAGGATCTAAATACTCCAGAGGCAATCCAGTATCTCACTCGCACAGAAAACCAGGCTAAAGTCGATTTGGAGGCGCTCAGCCAGTTTGGAGCTGACCTCGGAGTGTTAGGCGCTTTGCCTTGGACCAAACACCTTCAGCGGCGATATGATCAGCCGGAGGGGATTGTTGAAGATGAAAACGCGCGATTTAACAGTATAGCAAATAAATCAGAATTCCTACCTGTATTGGTCAATCGTCCGACTGTTCGCGAGTTTGTTGCGGCGGAAAAGTTGGGCCTTTTACCTGACCTTATAGCCAGCCAAATCGCGCTTAGGATTATTCATTTGTCTCTGAAAAATTGGTCAGAGGCCGACAGCGTTCGTGAACAACTTCTCGCCCAGGGCATCCAACTGAAAGACGGCAAGGACCCGGTCACCGGTGAACGGGTGACGACCTGGGAGGTCAAGAGATAGCGATGGGATTGGCCGCTCGCCTTTGCTGCGTGGAGACGTTGGCGGGACAGCGCCCCCCTCTGTCCTGCCGGACATCTCCCCCGCATGGGGGGAGATTGGATGTCGCGTCGGCTTTCGCCAATCGCAGGCGTTGCAAAAGAGGCGCCGAGCGCGCAGCTGCTGATCTCCCCCCATGCGGGGGAGATGTCCGGCAGGACAGAGGGGGGCGCCGTAGAGCGCTGAAAGACCGGCAAGGAGATGTCCATGCCGCATGAGATTGTCGCCCCGCGCCAGCGTAAAAATGCCAGATCGATGCGCAAGGTCATGACAGAGGCTGAGTTGAAGCTTTGGAACGAGCTTCGGGCACACAGGCTGATGGGGCTCTCCTTCAGGCGGCAAGTGCCGATCGGACCCTATATTGTCGATTTCGCCTGTTCGGCGAAGCGCTTGGTCGTCGAAGTCGACGGTTCCCAGCATGGCGAAGCTGCGCAAGCCGAATACGACGCGATGCGCGACACTGTCCTCCGTTCCGCCGGCTGGACCATTCTGCGCTTCTGGAACGATGACGTGCACAGGGATATTGATGGTGTGTGCCAGCATATCGTCATCGGGCAGGGCTGATGGCGCAAAACGCTGCAAACCAGGGAGGAACTGCATGAGCCTCGACAACAGGCCGGTCTATACAGGCGGATGCCAGTGCGGCGCCGTACGTTTCCGCGTCGAGGGCGCGCTGGGCGATGCCTCGGTGTGCCACTGCCGCATGTGCCAGAAAGCCGTAGGCGGTTTCTACGAGCCGCTGGTTTCGGTGCGCGGTGCCGAGGTGATTTGGACGCGGGGCGAGCCGAAGCGGTTCCAGTCGTCCAATGTCGGCAGGCGCGGCTTTTGCGGCGAGTGCGGAACGCCGCTGACCTATGAGGCGCCCGACGGCATGGCGCTGACCATCGGCAGCTTCGACGAGGCCGAAAGCATCGCGCCCACGATCCAGTGGGGCATCGAGGCGAAGCTGCCTTACGTCGACGGCGTGCCCGAACTGCCGGGCGAGGACACCATGGCCGATGTCGGCGCGACCGATTTCCTCGCCCATCTCGTTTCCTACCAGCATCCCGACCACGACACCGATCAATGGCCTCCGGAGGGCAGATCATGAGTGACACCTACAGAACTGGCGGCTGCCAATGCGGCGCGGTGCGGTTTCGCATTCGCGGTGAACTGGGACGCCCATCCATCTGCCATTGCCGCATGTGCCAGAAACAGTTCGGCTCGTTTTTCTCAGCGCTGGTGACGGCGCCGAAGGACGGCGTGGAGTGGATCCGCGACGAACCGACCTATTTCCAGTCGTCGGTCAATATCGATCGCGGCTTCTGCAACCAGTGCGGCACGCCGCTGACCTACCGCCACGAAGGCCGTCTGGAGATCGCCATCGGCGCGTTCGACGACCGGTCGGACCTGCAGCCGCAGATTCAGGTGAACTATGCGGCGCGGCTGCCCTGGGTGACGGAGATATTCGACGCGCCGATCTATGAGGACCAGGCGTTTTATTCGCGGCAGGAGGGCATCATCTCCTTCCAGCATCCCGACCATGAGACCGAGAACTGGCCGGCGCATGGGTTGAAATTATGAGCGAATTGCGCGGCTTCTATCCCGAGATCGAACCGTTCGAGACAGGCATGCTCGATGTCGGCGACGGCCACACCATCTATTGGGAGCGGATCGGCACGAAGGGCGCCAAGCCCGCCGTGTTCCTGCATGGCGGCCCCGGCAGCGGCGTTTCGCCCCGGCAGCGGCGCGTGTTCGACCCGAAGCTCTACGATGTCGTTTTGTTCGACCAGCGCGGCTGCGGGCGCTCGACGCCGTTCGCCGGGCTGGACAACAACACGACCTGGCATCTGGTCGCCGATATCGAGCGGCTGCGCGAGATGGTGGGCGTCGAGACATGGCAGGTTTTCGGCGGCTCCTGGGGCTCGACGCTGGCACTCGCCTATGCAGAGACCCATCCTGAGCGCGTCAGCGAACTTGTCGTGCGCGGCATCTACACGCTGACCAAGGCGGAACTCGCCTGGTACTACCAGTTCGGCGTGTCCGAAATGTTCCCCGACAAGTGGGAGCGTTTCCTGAAGCCGATCCCCGAAGCCGAGCGCGGCGATCTGATGGCCGCCTATCGCAAGCGTCTGACCGGCGACGACCACGCGGCGAAGCTCGAAGCCGCCAAGGCCTGGAGCATATGGGAAGGCGAGACCATCACCCTGCTGCCCGATCCGGAAACGAGCGGCGTCTTCGAGGCGGACGACTATGCGCTCGCCTTCGCCCGCATCGAGAACCACTATTTCACCCATGCCGGCTGGCTGGAGGAAGGGCAACTGATCCGCGATGCGCACAGGCTGCGCGGCATTCCGGGTCTGATCGTGCACGGCCGCTACGACATGCCATGCCCGGCGCGCTATGCGTGGGAATTGCACAAGGCGTGGCCGGATGCGGAGTTCCACCTGATCGAAGGCGCAGGGCACGCCTTCACCGAGCCGGGGATCCTCGACAAGCTGATCAGGGCGACCGACCGCTTCGCAGGCAAATAGGCCCAAATTCGATAGACACCCAACCGCGCTGACAAAGCGCGTACAGGCATCCGAAATGAACAAAGAACGCATCTACCTCTTCGACACGACGCTGCGCGATGGCCAGCAGACGCCCGGCATCGACTTTTCGGTCGAGGACAAGATCGAGATCGCCAAGCTTTTGGACGGTTTCGGCATCGATTATGTCGAAGGCGGCTATCCCGGCGCGAACCCGACTGATACCGCGTTCTTTGCCCAGAACCGTACCGCAAAGGCCAGTTTCGTCGCCTTCGGCATGACCAAGCGGGCAGGCGTTTCGGCCTCCAACGATCCCGGCCTTGCCGGGCTTTTGCAGGCGAAGTCGGACGCGGTCTGCTTCGTGGCAAAGAGCTGGGACTATCATGTCCGCGTGGCGCTGGGCTGCACCAACGAGGAAAACCTGGAGACCATCGGCGCCTCGGTGCAAGCGGCAATTGCCGCGGGCAAGGAAGCGCTGGTCGATTGCGAGCATTTCTTCGATGGCTTCAAGGCTAACCCCGACTATGCGCTGGCCTGCGCGCGAACGGCGCTGGATGCCGGCGCACGCTGGGTTGTGCTGTGCGACACCAATGGCGGCACGCAGCCGGCCGAGGTGCGCGAGATCGTCGGCAAAGTGATTGCCTCCGGGCTGCCGGGCGCGCGGCTCGGCATCCATGCGCATGACGACACCGGCCAGGCGGTGGCCAATTCGCTCGCGGCAATAGAGGCAGGCGTACGCCAGGTGCAGGGCACGCTGAACGGCCTTGGCGAGCGTTGCGGCAACGCCAACCTGATCACGCTGATCCCCACTTTGATGCTCAAACCGCTCTACGCCGACCGCTTCGTAACCGGCATCTCGCAAGAGGGGCTTGCTGGCATCTCGCGGCTGTCTCGGGCGTTCGACGAACTGCTCAACCGCGCGCCTGAGGCGCAGGCGCCCTATGTCGGCGGCTCTGCCTTCGCCACCAAGGCGGGCATTCATGCCTCGGCGCTGATCAAGGAGCCGGCGACCTATGAGCATGTGCCGCCAGAGACTGTGGGCAACCGGCGCAAGGTGATGGTGTCGGACCAGGGCGGCAAGGCCAACTTCATCGCCGAGTTGAAGCGGCGCGGCATCGAGGTGCCGCGCAACGACCAGCGGCTGGATGCGCTGATCGCCGTGGTCAAGGAGCGCGAGGCAGAAGGCTATGCCTATGAGGGCGCGGATGCGAGCTTCGAGCTCCTCGCGCGCAAGATGCTGCATACGGTGCCGGAATTCTTCAACGTCACCAGCTTCCGCTGCATGATCGAGCGGCGCTTCGACGCCAATGGCAACATCAAGACCGTGTCGGAAGCCATCGTGAAGGTGGTGGTCGACGGCGAGGAGCGCATGTCAGTGGCCGAGGGCCATGGCCCGGTCAACGCGCTCGATCTGGCGCTGCGCAAGGATCTCGGCAAGTTCCAGCACGAGATCGGCGATCTGGAATTGGCGGACTACAAGGTGCGTATCCTCAATGGCGGCACGGAGGCCATCACCCGCGTGCTGATCGAATCGCATGACGCCACCGGCGCGCGGTGGTGGACCGTGGGTGTGTCTGACAACATCATCGAAGCCTCGTTTCAGGCCTTGATGGATTCCATCGTCTACAAGCTGATGAAAAACCGCGAAATGGCAGGATTGGTGGCGGCGGAGTAGCGTCGTTGGGCGGACGGTGCCCAATCGCTGGGCATCCTGCGTATTGATCCATCAACGAAAAGCGACTGAACCATTAGAAGTTTGCAATGGCTTGCCGTGCGCTGCGGGTGCATAGGCTGAATCATGGCCATCCAGTCCACCCGCGCCGAAAAAGATGCCGCCGCGCCTGACAACGGGCCGACACGCGGTTTTCTCTTTGCCCTGTCGGCCTATCTGCTCTGGGGCGGGCTGCCGCTCTACATGAAAGCTCTCGCGCATATTCCTGCCGCCGAGGTGGTCGCGCATCGCGCCGTCTGGTCGGTTCCTTTGGCCGGTCTCGTCATATTCTGGCTGGGTCGGACGGCGGACATCAAAGTTGCGCTGAGCACGCCGCGCATGCTGGGGATGGCCGTGCTGACTGCCATCCCCGTATCGGTTAACTGGGGCGTCTATGTCTGGGCGATCGGCGCGGGCCGCACGGTCGAGGCTGCGCTTGGCTACTACATCAATCCGCTGTTCAGCGTGTTTCTGGCCGCGATGTTTCTCGGCGAGAAGCTGACGAAGCCGCAGATCGTGGCCATCGGCCTCGCCGTGATCGCGGTCGGCATCCTGACGTGGGGGCGAGGCGGCCTGCCATGGGTGTCGGTGAGCCTGGCGGTGTCCTGGGGCTTTTACGCCATGTTCAAGCGGTCGCTGCCGATCGGGCCGAACCAGGGCTTCTTCATCGAAGTGCTGATCATCAGCGTGCCGGCGCTCGGCTACATCGCCTGGCTGGTCGCCACCGGCAACTCGCATTTCGGTAGCCTTGCCGGCACGGATGCCTGGCTCATCATGGCCTCCGGCATCGCCACCGCCGGACCGCTCATGCTTTATGCCAATGGCGCGAAACTCTTGAAGCTCTCCACCATCGGCATGATGCAGTACATTGCGCCCAGCATCATCTTTTTGGTCGCGATCTTCGTGTTCAAGGAGCCGTTCACACTGTCGACCTTCGTCGCCTTCCTGTTCATCTGGTCGGCGCTGATCGTCTTCACATGGTCGGTGTTCTTCGGCGACCGCAAGTCGGCCTGAAATTACATCTTGTCGATGACGGTGCTGACGCCCTCGGTGGGAGCGTTGTCGGCGCTTGCCGCCGTCATGATCGCGGCGACGATGGCGTCGGCCTGATCGATCACAAGCGGCTGCACCAGATGCGAGGTGTGGACGAAGCCCTCCTGCTTCATGTGGTCGATTAGCGTCAGCATCGGATCCCAGAAGCCGGCAATATTGGCGAAGACGATGGGCTTGCGATGATGGCCGAGCTGCGCCCAGGTCATGATCTCGACGATCTCTTCCACCGTGCCGATGCCGCCGGGCAAAGCGACGAAAGCGTCGGATTTCTCGAACATGATGTGCTTGCGCTCATGCATGTTCTCGGTGATGACCAGTTCGTCCAGCCGGGTGAGGGCGGTTTCGGTGGCTTCCTTGTTCATCAGGAAGCGCGGGATGATGCCGGTGACCTTGCCGCCTGCGCGCAGGGCGCCCTCGGCGACCGCGCCCATGATGCCCTTGGTGCCGCCGCCATAGACGAGGCGGACATTGGACTGTGCGAGCGAGCGGCCGAGCTGGTGTCCGGCCTTGAGATAAATCTCATCCTTGCCGGGAGATGAGCCGCAGTAAACGCAGATGGATCGAATCGTGTTCATGGCGCCGATTGGGTATTTCGTTTGATGACGAGGTCAAGCGTTATCGGGCTTTTTCTTGTCGCGCCGCACAAAACACGCTAGACCCGGCTAAGGACGACGAGGGCGAAAATAATCATGGCCATGACGGCGGGAAAAGGACTTCTTTTCGGAGCGGGGGTGATCATCGCCGCCGGTGCGGTGGCGTATTATTCGGGCGCGTTCCATTCGCAGCCGGAACCTGCAAGCCTTGCCTCCGTTCCCGCGCAGCCGGCGACCGCCGCGCCGGCTCCTGCTTCCAACAGCCCGGCACCGGCAGCGCCGTCGTCTCCAGCAGCGCCTGCGGCACCCGTGACCCCGACCTCGTCGGCAGCTGTTCCTGCTCCCGCTGTGCCCGTTACCAACACAGCACCGGCTGCCCCAGGCACCACCGCACAGGCACCGGCGCAGCAGCAAGCAACGCCTGAAATCGTTCCGCCATCTTTCGATGTCGTTCGCGCCGAGGGCGATGGATCGCTGGTGATAGCCGGCAAGGCGGCGCCCAACGCACAAGTGGAGGTCATGAAGGGCTCCGCTGTGCTCGGCAATGCGACCGCCGGCCCGAGCGGCGATTTCGCTGTTGTGCTCGACAATCCGCTGGCGCCGGGAGACTATCAGCTCGTGCTGCGGGCGACGAACCCTGACAAAACAGTGGCGATGTCACCCGAGACCGCCGTGGTTTCCATTCCCGACAGCCCGTCCGGCCAGGTTCTTGCGCTGGTCGAGCAGGCGGGCAAGCCCTCCGAACTGATCACCGTTCCGCAGGCGCCCGAACCGGCGGCTGAAGCGCCTGTCGTCGCACAGCCGCAAGCACCTGGCGTTCCGGCAAATGCGGATTCGCAAGCTCAGGCCGCCGCGCCGGCCCCGCAGCCCGCGGCCCCGGCGCAAGCCGCTGCGACAGGCCCAAAAGTTTCCGTCGAGGCGGTCGAGATCGAAGGCGACAAGATCTTCGTCGCCGGCATTGCCGATCCGGACCGGCGCGTTCGCGCCTATGCCAATGAGGTTCTCCTGGGCGATGCCATTGCCTCGCCGGATGGCCGCTTCCTGATCGAGCAGCAGCGCCGGCTTCCCGTCGGCGACTACATCATTCGCGTCGATGCGCTGGACAAGGACGGCGCGTCGGTCATTGCCCGTGCCGCCGTGCCCTTCGAGCGCGAGCCGGGCGAGCAAGTATCCGCGGTTGCTGCTCCCACCTCCACCGCGCCTGCGCCATCGGAAGCACCTGCCAATGCACGGGTCGCAGCCGCACATGACACTGCCACCGCCGCCAAGCTGCAGCCCGCCAGCGGTGCGGTCATCATCCGCAAAGGCGATTCGCTGTGGCGGATTTCGCGCCGCGTCTACGGCCAGGGCGTGCGCTATTCGAACATCTATATCGCCAACCAGCCGCAGATTCAGAACCCGCATAAGATCTGGCCCGGGCAGGTGTTCAAGGTGCCGACGAAGACGGATGACGGCACCGACGCCGACATGAAGGCGCTGAAAGACCAGGCGACCACCGTTCAGTAGAAATCGGTTCTTGAAAATCAGCCGATGTCAGCATGAATCTGCTGCCAGGCTTGCCTAAACTCTGTTCATCGTATATCGACGATGAACGATGAATACCAACATTGCAGATGTCATCAAAGGCGATTGTAAGATCGGCGCGGCAGCCAAATTCGCTGCGCTGTCGCATCCTGCACGCCTCGAAATTCTGCGCCGGCTCGGTGGTAGTTCACCATGCTGTTGCAAGGATGTGGTTGATCATCTCGACCTCGCGCAGTCGACAGTCTCGCAGCATCTGAAGGTTCTCGTCGAGGCGGGGCTGGTCCGTTATGCGCCCCAGCGCCCACGCTCGCTTTATGAAATCAATCCCGAAGCGCTTTCATCGCTGTCCTCCACGCTTGCCGCGATGGTCGAGGACTGCTGCAAGCCCTGCCGGTAATCCGTACTGGACCTGACAATTGGCTGAAAAAACCGTCTCCGCAGAGAGGGGCTCGACCTTCTCCACGCTGCGCAATCTGTGGCCTTACATGTGGGCTTCGGACCGGCCCGACCTGAAGGCGCGCATCGTCTGGGCCTCCGTCTTTCTCGTCATCGCCAAGCTGACGCTTGTGGCGGGACCGTATTTCTTCAAATGGGCCACCGACGCGCTGGCCAACGATGCGCATACGCCGCCACCGCTGCCCGCCTTCCTGTTGGCGCCGGTGATGCTCGTCATTGCCTATAATGTGCTGCGCCTCGTTCAACTCGGCTTCAACCAGTTGCGCGATGCGCTGTTTGCCCGCGTCGGCCAGCACGCGGTGCGCCAACTCGCCTTCAAGACCTTCGTGCATATGCATGAACTGTCGTTGCGCTTCCATCTCGAGCGCCGCACCGGCGGCCTGTCGCGCATCATCGAGCGCGGCACGAAGGGCATCGAGACCATCGTCCGCTTCACCATCCTGAACTCGCTGCCGACGGTGCTGGAATTCGCTCTGACGGCGGCGATCTTCGCCTATGCCTATGGCTGGAAATATGTGGCCGTCATGGCGATTACAGTCTGGCTCTACACCTGGTTTACCGTTTGGGCGAGCGACTGGCGCATCAAGATCCGTCGCGAGATGAACGATTCCGACACCGACGCCAACAGCAAGGCGATCGATTCGTTGTTGAACTTCGAGACGGTGAAATATTTCAACAATGAGCGCATGGAAGCCGAGCGTTTCGATCGCTCCATGGCGCGCTACGAAGAGGCCGCGACCAAGACCTGGACCTCGCTGGGATGGCTGAACTTCGGCCAGGGCATCATCTTCGGCGTCGGCACCACCGTCATCATGGTCATGTCGGCATTCGAAGTGCAGGCAGGCACGCAGACGGTCGGCGATTTCGTTTTCGTCAACGCGATGATGATGCAGCTTTCGGTGCCGCTCAACTTCATCGGCTTCATCTATCGCGAAATCCGCCAGGGCCTGACCGACATCGAACAGATGTTCGACCTGCTCGACGTCGACCAGGAGGTGCTCGACAAACCCGGCGCCTTGCCGCTTGCCGTGGAGGCTGCGCGCGTCGAGTTCCGCAATGTGCATTTTGCCTATGACCGGAACCGGCAGATCCTCAAAGGCATCAGCTTCGAGGTTCCGGCCGGCAAGACGGTGGCCATCGTCGGGCCTTCCGGGGCGGGCAAGTCGACGATCTCGCGGCTTCTGTTCCGCTTCTACGACATCCAGCAGGGCGCGATCCTGATCGACGGGCAGGATCTGCGCGACGTGCAGCAGGAAAGTCTGCGCTCGGCGATCGGCATGGTGCCGCAGGACACGGTGCTGTTCAACGACACGATCAGCTACAACATCCGCTACGGCCGCATGAGCGCGACCGAGGACGAGGTGCGGACGGCAGCCGAACTGGCACAGGTCGCCGATTTCATTGAGCGCCTGCCCGATGGCTATAAGGCGATGGTGGGTGAGCGCGGCCTGAAGCTTTCGGGCGGTGAAAAGCAGCGCGTAGCCATCGCACGTACGATCCTCAAGGCGCCGCCGATCCTGATTCTCGACGAGGCGACATCCGCTTTGGACAGCCACACCGAGCAGGAAATCCAGGCCGCGCTTGATCTCGTCAGCCGTGACCGTACGACCATCGTCATCGCGCACCGCCTGTCCACGGTGGTCAGCGCGGACGAGATCATCGTGCTCAAGGACGGTGTGATCGCCGAACGCGGCCGCCACGTCGAACTGCTTGCGCAGGCCGGCCTCTATGCGTCGATGTGGGATCGCCAGCGCGAGGCCAGCGAGGCGGAAGAACGCTTGCGCGCCGCGCGGGAGGAAGACGATCTGGGCGTGGTGACGCGCCGGCGGACGCCGGAGGTCGATCCGGCGTCGTAAGCGAAGGCGGCGGTCAACCAATGTTTCGTTGCGGTGAAGGGGTGTTTCCGATAAGCAACCCGGACGAAAAGCGGAGCCGCCCAAGCCTATGAGCATAGCCGACACGATCCGAAACGCCTTCGTTCCGGTGCATCGCGCGGGATATCCCTTCATCGCCGGATTTGCCGCGGTGACGGTCCTTCTGGGCTTTTTCTCGACGTCTTTGTTCTGGATCGGTGCGATCCTGACCGCCTGGTGCGCCTATTTCTTCCGCGATCCCGAACGCGTGACGCCGACCGACGACAGGCTGGTCATCAGCCCGGCGGACGGTGTTGTTTCGGCCGTCGGTCCTGCGGTGCCACCGCTTGAACTCGGCCTGCCGGCTGGCGAGATGACCCGCATCTCGGTGTTCATGGATGTATTCTCCTGCCATGTGAACCGTTCGCCGGTGCGTGGCCGCATCACCCGCATCGAACATCGCCCCGGCAAATTTCTGAACGCAGAACTGGACAAGGCGAGCCAGGAGAACGAGCGCAACGGCCTCGTCATCGACAGTCCCAACGGCACCGTCGTCGCCGTGCAAATCGCGGGCCTCGTCGCCCGTCGCATCCTGTGCTGGTCCGGCACCGGCGAGAACATTGCAGTGGGCGAGCGCTTCGGCCTGATCCGTTTCGGTTCGCGCGTCGATGTCTATCTGCCCGCGGGCGCCGTACCGCGCGTTGCCGTCGGCCAGACCGCCGTGGCTGGTGAAACGGTGATCGCGGAATTCGGCGGTTCGCCGACTGCGCCGCTCGTCAGGGTCGGGTGAGGGCGCGCCGATGCCCAGACCCCGTCCGTTCCAGAGTTTCGAGCCGCATGGCAGCGGCGGTCCGCGCATCCGCGAAATCCCGATCCGTATGGTGCTGCCCAACCTGATCACCGTGCTGTCGATCTGTGCCGGGCTGTCCGGCATCCGGCTTGCCTTCGACGGTCGTTTCGAGACTGCGGTCATCCTCGTTTTGGTCGCAGCACTTTTGGACGGCGTCGACGGCCGCATCGCGCGGCTGCTCAAGGCGACATCGAAATTCGGCGCGCAGATGGATTCGCTGGCCGATATCGTCAATTTCGGCGTCGCACCCGCGTTGGTGCTCTATGCCTATCTGCTCGACCAGGCAGGGTCCGCCGGCTGGATCGCAGCGCTGATGTTCGTCATTGCGTGCGGCCTGCGTCTTGCCCGCTTCAACGTGCTCGACGAGGACCTGGAACGGCCCGCATGGCAGGCGGAGTATTTCGTCGGCGTTCCCGCGCCCGTCGGTGCACTGGTGGTGATGACGCCGATGTATCTCGGTTTCCTCGGCATGGACCCGACGCGAGCCTTGGCGTTCATCGCCAGCGCCTTCACCATCGTCGTCGCTTTCCTGCTGGTCAGCCGCTTGCCTGTCTATTCCGGCAAGAAGTTGAAAATCCGCCGTGAAAACGTGCTGCCTGCCCTCATGATCGCAGCTCTCTATGTGCTGTTGATCGCGACCTTTACGTGGGAAACACTGTCGGTGTCCGTCGCCCTCTATTTGTCCTTCTTGCCGCTCAGCATGCGGGCCTATTCGAAGCGGGCGCAGACCGAAAAGACCGTTACCGCCGAGGCGGTTGATCCGGAAGCCTGAGCGCCTGTCTCAGGCGGATTGGCCGAGTTTCTCGATGGCAATGCCGCGGGTTGCGGTATAGTCCACCTTGCCAGAGCCAAGCAGCGGTAGTTCGGTGACCTTGACGATGTCGTGCGGCACCATCAGCTCGGTTGCGCCTGCCTGGCGCCCATAGCGCCGCAACGCCTCCGCATCCGCCTGCGTCGCTGTCGTGACCAGCACGAGCCGCTCGCCGCGCTTCTTGTCCGGTATCGCGACAACGGCGTGGCGCTCCTCGGGCCAAAGCGCCTGGACGAGGATTTCGACCGCGCCCAATGAGATCATCTCACCCGCGATCTTGGCAAAACGCTTGGCGCGGCCGCGAATGGTGATGAAGCCCTCACGGTCGACGGACACGATGTCGCCGCTGTCATGCCAGCCATCCGACAAGGGTTGCAGTTCGCCGGGGCGCTCGGCATTGATGTAGCCCATCATCACATTTGGGCCATTGACCCAAAGGCGCGCACCCTCTGTAACGCCTTCCACCGGCTCGAGCCGCATGCGCATGCCGGGCAAGAGGCGACCTACGGTGCCATCCCGGCCATGGGCGGCGGAATTCACGGCAACCACCGGTGCTGCCTCGGTCAAGCCGAAGCCCTCGACGATCTCGGCATGGAAGCGTTCGCGATAAATCCGCCGCGTCTCCTGTTTGACCGGCTCAGCGCCGGCCACGACGAAACGCAGGCTTGAAAAATCATCGTCTTCCGCGGTGCGCGCATAGGCGGCGAGGAAAGTATCCGTGCTGATCATCACCGTGGGGCGGATGCGCCGGGCAATGTCCGGAATGAGCTTGTAATGCAGCGGGGAGGGATAGAGGAACAGCTTTGCGCCGCTGACCAGCGGCAAGACCACGCCGGCTGTGAGACCGAAGGAGTGGAAAACCGGCAGCACGTTGAGCAGCTTGTCCGCCGGTGAGACGGTGAGCCGCGCTTCCGCCTGCATCGCATTCGCCAGAATGTTCCGGTGCGACAACACAACGGCCTTTGGAGCGCCTTCGGAGCCTGAGGTGAACAGGATCACAGCAGGCCGCTGGGCATCCTGACGCTGCAAAGCGAGCCTCCACATCACAGCACCGGCGATCTTGTCCAGGCTGTTCGTCTGCTTGCGGATATCTTCAAGCCACAGGAATTTTGCGCCAGCCTTTTGCGCGGCTTCGACGATATCGGCCAGATTGGCCTTTTCGATGAACAGACGCGAGGAGACGATCGTGCGAATCACCGCCGTCTTCACCGCAGAAGCGACATTGGCCGTGCCCGACGTGTAGTTGATCATCGCTGCCGGCCGCGACGTGGACGCCAGCGCCAGCAAGGTGAGAACGAAGCCGTTGGAGTTGGGCAGCATCACGCCGACCACGTCGCCGGGGGCTGTCACGCCTTCGAAACGGCGGCCGAGAATGCGCGCACCGATCATCGTTTCGCGATAGCTCATCGCGCCGCCGACCGGATCCTCGATAATGGGATGGGACGGACCGTAGCGGAGGGCAGCGTCGCGCGTTGCCTGGAACAGGGTCAGGCGCGCATCGGCGCCGGCATATCGCGCCTCCATGAAGCGGTCGAACAGGGCGTTCGAGCTGGTGATGCGCCCGCCGCCCATGCGCTCGGTCAACGCATTCATGTCGATCGCTTCGAGTGCCGTAATGCGCAGCCGTGGAAACCAGTGGCGCGGGGCTTTTTCCTTGCTGGCCAGCGAAACCGGCAGGTGGCGGGTGCCGTCGATGAAAATCGGGACGATCTTGGCATCCGCCTGCATGGCGATGCGCGAGACGGCACGGAACAGGCGAAACGCCTTGATGTCCGGCTCCACGGTGTCGGGAAAATAGACGGCCAGCCGGCCTTTTCCCTTAAGCACGCGCACCAGCCGGCGGCTGACAAAGACGTGCTCGGCGTTGAAGGCGATGGTTCGGGCCAGCGAGCGCCAAGGATCGAGCCAGCCTGCCTTTGCTGATGCGTCGTCGAGAATGTGCAGCGTGTCGTCCGGCAGCAGCGACAGCATCAGGGCCGGCTCGATGCGGGACTGGTGGCAGATCACATAGATGACCGGAGCCTGCGTCTTGCGCGCGCCGCGCATGGCTGCGTCGTCGATGCGGTAGAGAAGCTTGAAGGGCGTGTAGAGCAGCGCCTGCTTGACGTCGAGGCCAAGCCGGGCGCAATCGACCGCCGCGACGATCAGCCAGGCAATAACGACGCCGAGCAGCAACGCACCGGACAGAATCATGCCGCACCTTTCAACGATTCGGGCCAACGCTTTATGCGGAGCGATCCTCGCGACCGCGACTGCGGAAACTAGAGCCTTTCATGATGAGTTGGAAGCAGTTCTGTTTCTCCGATGGCGCGACAATCCGGCAGGAGAGGCGCGCAGGTCGATGGGGTTCCATCGTCCAAGCGGCTCGACGTACCGGGTGCCCGCCAGCGGGAAACCCTTCGGGCCGGGTGAATTCGGGCCAAATCCATCGGGCTTCGGCTCGGCCGTAGCACCACTACGACCTCGCCGCATCCCTCGACCTTGTCCCGAATTCCCTCCGGCAGAACGATTCCAACTCATCATGAAAGGCTCTAGACCATGTGGCCCCAACGTCAATGCGCAGCGTGGACTCGAAAAAAATCTCAAAAAAAATCAGAACGGACGGAACCGTTTTAAAAGAACGGAGTTATAAGATCGACGGGCAATTCTGTCCCCCAACCCCTCAGCCCGTCCCCCTCAAGCCGACCTTTGCGTCGGCTTTTTCTTTGCTTGGAAAGTGCCTTTACTCAGGCTGCCGGTAGGCGACGAACCGGTCGCGCTGCGCCTGGTAGATCAAGCCGGTTTCGGTCAGAGCGGAGCTGACGAGCGGCATCAGCTTCGCAGCGATTTCCGACGGTTGCGGCAGGGTTTTCGGGTCTTCGCCCGGCACCGCCTGAGCACGCATCGCGGTACGCGTGCGGCCGGGATCGAACGCGTTGACGCGCAAGGGCAGCGACTTGGTTTCGTCGGCCCAGGACCGCATCAGGGTTTCAACGGCTGCCTTCGACGCGGCATAAGGTCCCCAGAAGGCGCGCGCCGAATGGGCGGCGTTGGAGCTCACGATGACGGCGCGGCCCGCCTCGGCGTTGCGCAGAAGCGGATCGACAGAACGGATCAGGCGCCAGGTGCCGGTGACGTTCACAGCCATGACTTTATCGAAGACCTTGGCCTCGACATGGCCGATCGGCGAAATCACGCCCAGAACGCCGGCATTGGCGACGAGAATGTCGAGCTTGCCCCAGCGGTCGTTGATCGCGCCGCCGAGCCGGTCGATGCCTGGCATGTCGGTAAGGTCGAGCGGAACAAGCGTCGCCTGACCGCCGGCTGACTTGATCTCGTCATCCAGTTCCTCAAGCCCGCCGATGGTGCGCGCCACCGCCACGACATGCGCGCCAGCGGCTGCAAGCTGCTTGGCAACGGAATAGCCGATGCCGCGCGATGCGCCGGTGACGAGGGCGATACGACCGGAGAGATCGGGGGTAGGGGTCATGCAGCTTGCCTTCTGTCCGTAATTATTTGCCGTCATCCGCCTGCCGGTATTTTCTCCCCCTAGATGGCCAGAGAGATGAGACCGTGCGCCGATGCCTTCCTCTCCCCGGTCTTCAGGGTACAGGGTGAGGCGCAAATAATACGATTTCGGCGGAAACGGAAGATCAGCCGCTGTTTGCCAGCAGCGAAAGCGTGCGCACATTGTCGGCGCCGTCGAAATCGGCGAGGCGGGTTGGGTATTCGCCGGTGAAGCAGGCATCGCAGAATTGCGGCTGTTCGCTATCGCGTGATGCCTCCCCCACCGCTCGGTAGAGGCCATCGATGGACAGGAAGCCGAGCGAATCGACGCGGATGAAATCGGCCATCTCATCGACGGACATACGCGAGGCCAGGAGCTTCGCCTTCTCCGGCGTATCGACGCCATAGAAACAGGAGGCGCGGGTGGGCGGCGAGGCAATGCGCATATGCACTTCCTTCGCGCCGGCATCGCGCACCATCTGCACGATCTTCTGGCTGGTGGTGCCACGAACGATCGAATCGTCGACCAGCACCACCCGCTTGCCCTCGATCATGCGGCGATTGGCGTTGTGCTTGAGGCGCACGCCCATGTGGCGGATCGAATCGCCGGGCGAAATGAAGGTGCGGCCGACATAGTGATTGCGGATGATGCCCAGCTCGAACGGAATGCCCGATTCCTGCGAGAAGCCGATGGCGGCCGGCACACCCGAATCGGGAACCGGCACCACGATATCCGCATCGACCGGGCTTTCGTTGGAAAGCTCCATGCCGATGCGCTTGCGCACGTCATAGACGTTGCGACCCTCGACGCTCGAATCGGGCCGGGCGAAATAGACATATTCGAAGATGCAGAAGCGCGACTTGACCGGCTCGAAGGGGAAGACGCTCTCGATGCCCTTGGAGGTGATGATGACCATCTCGCCGGGCTTGAGGTCCCGCACGAAGCGTGCGCCGATGATGTCGAGCGCGCAGGTTTCGGAAGCCAGGATCCAGGCGCCGTCGAGGTCGCCCAGCACCAGAGGGCGGATGCCAAGCGGATCGCGGCAGCCGATCATCTTCTTGGCCGTCATGGCGACGAGCGAAAACGCGCCTTCGACCTGCCGCACCGCATCGATGAAGCGCGAGTTGAGGTCGCGTTCCTTGCTGGTGGCGACCAGATGCAGGATGGTCTCGGTGTCGGAGGTGGACGAGAAGATCGCACCCTGTTTCTGCAGGGTGCGCTGCACCGTCATGGCGTTGGTGAGATTGCCGTTGTGGGCAACCGCGAAGCCGCCATCCGCCAGTTCAGCGAAGAAAGGCTGGATGTTGCGCATGCCGGCGCCGCCGGTCGTGGCGTAGCGGGTGTGGCCGATGGCGCGACTGCCGGGAAGGCGGTCCTGCACGGCCTGCTTGGTGAAGGTGTCGCCGATCAGGCCGACATGGCGTTCGACGTGGAACTGCGTGCCGTCATAAGAGACGATACCAGCCGCTTCCTGACCGCGATGCTGCAGCGCATGCAGGCCGAGCGTGACGATGGCGCCGGCATCCTGTCGGCCAAAGATGCCGAACACCCCGCATTCGTCGTGGAAATGATCGTCAGCTTCCGCGGAAAGCACGTCGTTTGCGTCTGCCATCGGTGCGGCCTTTCAAAGCGGCATACCGGACCCTGCCGGAAAACTGCCTCGGAAAAAGAAAACACCTGCCGCCTCGTACAGATCGCACGGGGCAGCAGGGGCGCCAAGGCCGTTATATAGTGGCAACAATTGAAAAGGGCAACGCGACAATCGCGTCGTTCACACCAACGTCATGGTGCTGTCGGAGCGTTGGGTGCCGGTGCGTCGGGCGCGCCTTCGGCAGGCGGCGCTTCGGTACCGGTCTCGGGCGCATCGTTGTCGTTGGACAGGCGCTTGAGGATCGTGTTCTCGGGGTCCGCGGGCAGCAGGCCTTCGATCGTCGTGCCGATGCTTTCCAGAAGCGGACGCGATTTCGCCTCGGTGATCCACACAGGCTTGTTGGCGCCGACCAGCCAGTTGAAGAACAGCAGGCCGACAGCCACCACGAGAATGCCGCGTGCTGCGCCGTAGACGAAGCCAAGCGTACGGTCGAGCGCGCCGACGCGCGAATCGATGATGAAATCGGCGATCTTCATGGTGATCAGCGTGACGATGATCAAAGCGACGAGGAAGACGATGCCCGCCGCAGCTGCCATGGCGAACTGCTCGTTGTCGATATAGGGCTGCACGAAGGGCAGCACCGGGCGCCACAGAAAGAAGGCAGCGGCGGCCGCTGCAATCCACGATGCGATGGACAGCACCTCTCGCGAAAAGCCGCGAACCATGGCCAGCATGGCCGAAACCAGGGTGAAGCCGACGAGGATTCCGTCAAGCAGCGTAATCGGCATGGTCTCTCCAACAGTAGACTATCGTCATTCGGCGTCTTCGGTGCGTCTGCGTTTGCCGCCTGCGATGCGCGCCACGAGGTCTGCCAGTTCCGCCGGTTGGAAGGCCTTGCCGCCGATCCCACCAGCGAGATCCTCGCTGGTTCGTGGCAGTACCGCCTGTCCGAACCCCAGCTTCTCGGCTTCCTTGAGGCGCTGCTGCGCATGCGCGACAGGCCTCACCGCACCCGAAAGGCTGATTTCGCCGAAATAGACGCAATCCGCAGGCAGGGCAAGTCCGGTGAGGGAGGAAACCAGTGCCGCAGCCACCGCGAGGTCTGCCGCAGGCTCCGAAATACGGTATCCGCCGGCCACGTTCAGGTAGACGTCATGGGTGCCGAAGCGGACGCCGCAATGCGCTTCGAGCACGGCGATGATCATCGACATGCGAGCGCCATCCCAGCCGACCACAGCGCGGCGCGGCGTGCCCAGCGAAGAGGCGGCGACAAGCGCCTGGATTTCCACCAGCACCGGCCTGGTGCCTTCGATGCCGGCAAACACCGCCGCACCCGGCGCCTTGGCATGGCGTTCGCCAAGAAAAAGCTCAGACGGGTTGGCGACCTCGCGCAGGCCCTTGTCGGACATTTCAAAGACGCCGATCTCGTCGGTCGGGCCGAAACGATTCTTGACCGTGCGCAGGATGCGGTAGTGGTGGCCGCCTTCGCCTTCGAAATAAAGCACGGCATCGACCATGTGCTCGACCACGCGGGGACCGGCGATCTGGCCTTCCTTGGTGACGTGACCGACCAGAACGACCGCCGCGCCCGTGGACTTGGCATAGCGGATCATCGCCTGGGCTGCCGCGCGCACCTGGGTGACGGTGCCCGGGGCCGAATCGGCGAGGTCGGTCCACAACGTCTGGATCGAATCGATGATGACCAGATCCGGCCGCCTGCCGTCGGCAATGGTGGCCAGAATGTCCTCGACATTGGTTTCGGCCGCCAGTTCCACCGGTGCTGTGGCGACGCCGAGCCGCTGGGCGCGCAGCCTGATCTGCGCGACCGCCTCCTCGCCTGAAACATAGACGACGCGGTGGCCGCGCGCGGCAAGGGCCGCCGCTGCCTGGGTCAACAGCGTCGATTTGCCGATGCCGGGGTCGCCGCCGACCAGAAGTGCCGAGCCGCGCACGAAGCCGCCGCCGGTCGCGCGGTCGAGTTCGCCGATGCCCGAGATGATGCGCGGTGCGTCCTCGATGTCGCCGTCCAGACTGGTGAGCGCCACGGCACGGCCCTTGCGCGCGGCGCGAAGGCTTGCCGGCCCGCTGCCGATGCCGCCCGAGGTGCCTTCCTCGACCAGCGTGTTCCACGCACCGCAGGAATCGCATTTGCCGGCCCAGCGCTGATGCGTGGCGCCGCAATTCTGGCAGATGAACTGAACGCGCGGAGGTTTAGCCATGAGATTTCTCAAATAGTGAGGCACCCCCCTCTGGCCTGCCGGCCATCTCCCCCTCAAGGGGGGAGATTGGTAGCTTCGCCCGGCGACACCATTTCTCGCCGTTGGCGATTGGCGAAAG
This sequence comes from Tianweitania sp. UT-5YL-CI-8, assembly GCF_030010215.1. Taxonomy (GTDB): domain Bacteria; phylum Pseudomonadota; class Alphaproteobacteria; order Rhizobiales; family Rhizobiaceae; genus Oryzicola. The sequence continues at coordinate 75,740 of NZ_JASCRR010000004.1, read as the reverse complement.
GCAACACCATCTGATCTCCCTCCTTGAGGGGAGATGGCCGGCAGGCCAGAGGGGGGTGCTGTGGATTGACACAGCCAATCTATGAAAGCCTGTTCAATGACAGGAAATTGTGGCGCAGTTTATTCTTCAACTTCGTGATCAAAAGCCTTGGCTTCTTCCGGCGCTCGCGCCGCCGCGATTGCCGCGATGTCCTCATCGGTGAAATCGTCGAGGCTCAAGACTTCGCGGTCACGCCGCTTAAGGCGATTGTATTCTTCTGTCGAGATCATCACCGTGCGCTCGCGACCGTTGCGCGTCACCACTATCGGCTGCGTTAGCGCCAGATCCTGATAGCGACCGATATTGCGTTGAAATTCCGCGGCGCTGACCTTCAGCATTGCTCAAGACCTCCGTAAGTCATACGATTTGCATGGCTTGCATATAATGCATGAAATACGTGGCGAGAAGGCCTGAGATTTTATTCGAACCGTTCAGGCAGGTGGCTGTCCTCTGCAAGGTCGAAGAAGCGGGTGAATTCGCCCTGGAAGCCGAGCTGGACTGAACCGGTCGGGCCGTGGCGCTGCTTGGCGACGATCACTTCGGCCTTGCCCTTCGCGGCGGTCATCTCGGTTTCCCATTTGAAATACTCGTCGGTGCCCGGCTTCGGCTCTTTGTTCTTGAGGTAGTATTCCTCGCGATAGACGAACAGAACCACGTCGGCGTCCTGCTCGATGGAACCGGATTCGCGAAGATCGGACAGTTGGGGGCGTTTGTCCTCGCGGCTTTCCACCTGACGCGACAGCTGCGACAGCGCGATGATCGGCACGCCCAGTTCCTTGGCGAGCGCCTTCAGCCCGGTGGTGATTTCGGTGATTTCCTGAACGCGGTTCTGCGAGGCCTTCGCCGACGAGCCCTGCATGAGCTGGATATAGTCGATGATGATGACGTCGAGACCGCGCTGGCGCTTGAGCCGCCGGGCGCGGGCAGCCAGCTGGGCGATGGAGATACCGCCGGTCGAATCGATGAAGAGCGGGATTTTCTGCAGCGTCTGGGTACAGCCGACAAGCTTTTCGAAGTCGGCTTCGGTCAGGTCGCCACGCCGGATTTTGGAGGAGGGCACTTCGGCCTGCTCGGAAATGATACGCGTTGCGAGCTGTTCGGACGACATTTCGAGCGAGAAGAAGCCAATCACGCCGCCATTCGCAGCCTTGAATGAGCCATCCGCCTGCTGTGCCGGCTCGTAGGCGTTGGCAACGTTGAAGGCGATGTTGGTGACGAGCGACGTTTTGCCCATGCCGGGACGTCCGGCGAGCACGATCAAATCCGACGGCTGCAGGCCGCCCATACGGGCGTCGAGATAGTGCAGGCCGGTCGCGATGCCGGACAGGTGGCCATCGCGCATATAGGCAGCGCTCGCCATGTCGATAGCGGTCTTGATAGCGTCCGAGAAGGCTTCGAAACCACCATCGTAGCGGCCGGTTTCGGCCAGCTCGAACAGGCGCCGCTCGGCGTCCTCGATCTGCGCCGAAGGCGACATGTCGACCGGCGCATCATAGGCGATGTTGACCATGTCCTCGCCGACGGTGATCAGAGCGCGGCGGGTGGCGAGATCGTAGATGGCGCGGCCATAGTCGGCGGCGTTGATGACCGTCACGGCTTCTGCGGCGAGCCGGGCGAGATATTGCGGCACGGTCATGTCGCCGACCTTCTCGTCGGCTGGCAGGAAGGTCTTCAGCGTGACCGGATTGGCCATCTTGCCCATGCGGATCAATTCCGAGGCAATCTCGAAAATGCGCCGGTGCAGCGGTTCGTAGAAATGGGTCGGCTTCAGGAAGTCCGAGACGCGGTAGAAGGCGTCGTTGTTGACCAGCATGGCTCCCAGAAGGGCCTGCTCGGCCTCGATGTTGTTCGGGGCCTCCCGATAGAGCGGCGTTTCCGCCACGCTGAATTTCCGTGCTGCCTCTGCCATGTCTGTCCCGCTATTGCACCCGCCGAATGGGTATCAGATCGGTACGCGCCAATGCCGATTATTCGGAATTGGTGCCCGCGATTCACAGCCCTTGTAGAAGCGGTGGAAAGAATCACGGTTGACTCGAATCGTCCTCCTGAATCTATCCCTCCGTCACTCGGAACAAAACCGGAAAGACCACGCCTTCATCGGAGGATCGAAGTTTGCGCTTGTTTTTCGATGGCGACTGCACGGATGATGCTTATCCGTCACAACAGCCAAAGGGCCGGCCATGAATATCCCCATGATGACCACTGCGTTGCTCGCCACGGTTCTAGCCGCGCCTGCGATCCTTCATGCGCAAGAGGCTCGGAAGAAGGATCAGGTGCAACTGTTCGAGGTGGCGAAGAAGGAGGGTCTTACCGGCATCGCTCACAAAACCAAGGCCGTGGACGCACGTCCGGCCGTGCCGGGAGAGGTGATCGTCACGATCATCAAGGGAGAAGGCGTCGAGACGAAATCCAAGCCGGCCGAAGCTGGCGATTGGGTGGTACGCAACCGCTGCCCTGAGACGGGCAATGAGGAAATTTTGGTGAAGGCTGCAAAATTCCCGACCCGCTATGGCGAGCCGCAGTCTGAACCCGATGCCCAGGGCTACCGCGCCTTCAATCCGAAAGGCGGCGACATGGGCTATTTCGTTGTTTCCAAAGAAATAGGCGACTTTACTTTTACGGCACCCTGGGGTGAGACGATGGTGGCCAAGGTGGGTGATGCCATCGTACAGGTGCCGACGGATACGAGCGATACCTACCGCATCGCGGCAGCGTCTTTTGCCTGCACCTATGAGATCGTGACACCAGCGAAGTAGCTATGTCGCCCTTGGCGCAAACAGGATGATCGCCGCGCCGCCAAGGCAGATGACGGCGCCGATCATGTCCCAGCGGTCGGGCCGGACGCCTTCGGCCAGCCACAGCCAGCCCAGCGACGCCAGGATGTAGACCCCGCCGTAAGCGGCATAGGCGCGGCCCGCCGCATCGGTTTCCGCCTGCGCCAGAAGCCAGGCGAACAGGATCAGCGACAAGATGCCGGGAACGAGCCACAGGACGGACTTGTCCAGCCGCCACCACGCCCAGAAAGCGAAACAGCCGGCGATTTCCGCAATCGACGCCGCAATGAAAATCGGAATGGTCATGCGCTGATGCAGCCTCCAACGTTGCTTTCGTCGAAAGCGAGATAGCCAAGCGGGTCAACCCGTTGCCGACGATCAGCTGCCAGCGGTTTTCTTCGTCTTGCGCGGCTTTCTGGTCAACTTGGTGCGTGGTTCATGGTCATGCGCCTTCTCGTGCATTGCAAGCGCGGATTCGCATTTGCCGATATAATCGCGCGTCACCGGCAACGTATCGTTGCGTTGGGTGAGCTGAATCTGGAACACCATCAAATCCTGCCAGCGGAAGGCTGCTTCCGATCCGGCGAGATAGAAGTCCCACATGCGGAAGAAGCGCTCGTCATAAATCTGCAGCACCTTTTCACGGTTGGCATGGAAACGCTCGCGCCAGTGCTTCAGCGTATCGGCATAGTGCAGCCGCAGGATCTCGACATCCGAGACGATCAGCCCCGACTTCTCGATCGCCGGCAGAACTTCGGAAAGGGCAGGGATATAGCCGCCTGGGAAGATGTGTTTGCGGATGAAGGCGTTGGTGGCGCAGGGCGGGCCGCTGCGGCCGATGGAATGCAGCACCATGACGCCGTCCGGCTTGAGCAGCTTGGCGCATTTGTCGAAGAAGGTGCGATAGTGGTTGACGCCGACATGCTCGAACATGCCGACCGAGATGACGCGGTCGAAACGTTCGTTGAGATCGCGATAGTCGCGAATCTCGAAATGGACGTGATTGTTCAGTCCCTCCGCCTGTGCGCGTTCGGTGGCCACCGCGTGCTGTTCGGTCGACAGCGTCACGCCCAGCACATCAGCTTCGAAAGCCCGGGCGAGGTAGAGGCCGAGACCGCCCCAGCCTGAGCCGATGTCCAGGACGGTCTGGCCCGGCTTCATCTTCAGCTTGGCCGCGAGATGGCGCTTCTTGGCCATCTGTGCCTCTTCGAGCGTCATGTCGGGCCGCTCAAAATAGGCGCAGGAATATTGCATGTCCTCGTCGAGGAAGAGTTTGTAGAGCTCGCCGGAAAGGTCGTAGTGGCGCTGCACGTTGCGCCGCGACCGCAGCGGCGTGTTGACCTGCTGCAGCCTGCGGAAGGCATGGCGCAGCCCCTCGACGGCCCGTGTCCAGGTGGCTTCCACACCGGCCGGGCCCATATTGATGTAGACGACATGGAGCAGGTCGAGGATGTCGCCGCGCTCCATCGTGACCTCGCCGGTCATGTAGGCTTCCGGAAAAGCGAGCATCGGATCGAGCGTAATCGCGCGTTCGGCGTGCCGCGTATGCAGCCGGGCATGGACCGCCTCGCCTACACCGTCTCCGAAGCTGTGCGTTTCGCCGTTCGGTCCGGTGATCTTGAGATTACCCTTGCGGACGAGATGATCGACAACGCGCTGCAGGAACGTGTTCATATACGCCTACCTGGATATGATAACCTAAGCCTATAATCTCCGTTTTTGCCGTGGCATCAAGTGGGTTCCTCGCTGGCATAAAAAAAGCCCGGATGCTGGCATCCGGGCTTGATCTCGGTCGAAGGGGCCTCGATCAGGCTTCTTCGGAGTCGCCTTCGTCCTCGTTCGGATCGAAGAAGTTGTCGGGACGGGCATTCTCATTGATGTCGTCGCCATAGATGGCTTCGGCGGTGGTGAGCAACTCGCCTTTCGACTGGCGCTCGGCTTCGTCCGCGCTGCGGGCGATGTTGAGCGTAATGGTGACCTCGACTTCCGGATGCAGCGCAATCGCCACATTCGACAGACCGATGGTCTTGATCGGCTGGTTGAGCTCGACCTGGTTGCGGGCAACGGTGAAGCCTTCGGCGGTCACCAGATCGGCGATATCGCGGGTCGAGACCGAACCGTAGAGCTGGCCGGTTTCGCCGGCCGAACGGACGACGATGAAGCTCTTGCCGTCGAGCACGTCGGCGATCTTCTGGGCTTCCGACTTGCGCTCGAGATTACGGGTCTCGAGCTGGGCGCGCTGGCCTTCGAACTTCTTCTTGTTGGCTTCGTTGGCGCGCAGCGCCTTGCCCTGCGGCAGCAGGAAGTTGCGGGCGAACCCGTCCTTGACCTTGACGGTCTCGCCCATCTGGCCGAGGCGCGCAATGCGTTCGAGAAGGATGACTTGCATGTCTCTTGTCTCCTGGTGCGCCATTTCTGGCGAAAAATCGAAGACAGGCGAGGACGCAAAAAAGGCGCTTGGCGCCGGTGTCGCTGTCCTGCCTGCGGTGGCAGTTAGGGCGGCCCATGATCCCGAAAGCTAGGTTTTCGGCTGGTCTCATGGGCGGAATACCCAACTCGGGATTTGCAGCGTCTCGTCCCGCGCCCGTCGCGGGGGGGCGGACAGGCGGCGAACCGCCCGTCCGAAGAAGTCTTACTTCACCACGTAAGGCAGCAGGCCGAGGAAGCGGGCGCGCTTGATCGCCTGGGCGAGTTCACGCTGCTTCTTCTGGCTGACGGCGGTGATGCGCGACGGAACGATCTTGCCGCGCTCGGATATGTAGCGCTGCAGCAGACGCACGTCCTTGTAGTCGATCTTCGGAGCATTGGCGCCGGAGAACGGGCAGGTCTTGCGGCGGCGATGAAACGGACGCCGGGTCGGGATCTGGTTGATGTCGACCATCATTCTGCTCCTTCAACTGCTTCGCGCGGACGGCGCGGGCCACGATCGTCGCGGTCGCCGAAGTTGCGAGCCGGGCGGTCGCCACGGTCACGGTCGCCGAAGCCACGCGACGGACGGTCGCCGAAGCCACGGTCACCACGCTCTGAGCGCTCTTCGCGCTTCTGCATCATGGCGGAGACGCCTTCCTCATGCGCTTCGACACGGATGGTCAGGAAGCGGAGAATGTCTTCGGACAGGCCCTGCTGACGCTCGATCTCCTTGATGGCCGCAGCCGGAGCGTCGATGTCCATGAGCGTGTAGTAGGCCTTCCGGTTCTTGTTGATCCGGTAGGTGAGGGACTTCAGTCCCCAGTTCTCGACCCGACCGACGGAGCCGCCATTCGCGGAGACGATGCCCTTGTAGTTTTCCACAAGCGCGTCGACCTGCTGCTGGGACAGATCCTGGCGGGCAAGAAACACATGTTCGTAAAGAGCCATTGTTCTTTGCCTTTCTTCGTTTCTATCTCCCGGCCCCGGCGGCTAAAGCCTCTGCGATCTCTCCTGACCCGCAAACGGGGAAGAAAGGTAGCATGACGAGACGGTCGAGAGCGGGAACACGGGAGGCGGAAGCGCTTTTGACTTCGCACGGCGGTTTCGAAAAACCTCCGGCCCTCCGTTCAGCCCCCGGTCGGGACCGGCAGAATGCGCGCGTCTATACAGCAATAGGCCCGAATTGCAAGCGAGGTCCCGTCAACCGAAGGAAAGAAACCGCCCGGGAGTGGCCCGACGGCCCGCGATCAGCTCGTCGATCAGTTCGGGGAAGTAACGCTTGGCGCCGTGCTTGCCGCCAAACATCATGTCATATTGCAGGAGACGAAAGTTTTTCAGGTCCCGGTTGAGGTTCGGTTCGCGCAGCCAGTCCTGGTCTGCAGCACCGTCCTGGCCGAGCAGCAGGTTGCGGTCTATCACCTTGTAGCTGCTGCGCAACTTGCCCAGGAAACCCGTGTAGTAGGGATGACTGATGTCGGCGCTCTCCAAAACGTGCAGCGGCAGGAAAGCAGGGCTGATCGTGCCGATGCGGCGTTCCGTGCCTGTCTTGTTGGACCAGACGAAGAGCGGCGTCTCATGCTGCGCCATCATGTCGTCCGGCGGTGCGCGGCGCGGTGCGACTGGCCCTTCCATGAAGCCGGTCTGGACATAAACGTCGCCCAGCGGCGGCAGATGGTCGCCAAAAAAGGCGATGACGGTCGGGCGCTCGCGCTTCTTGGCCCATTCGACCAGCGTCTTCAGGCTGCCGTCGGCGTCCGCCGCACCTTCCGCATAGGTCGCGATCGAATCGCTGGCCCAGCTGTTGGTGTCGGCCTCGACCTCATACCGCGTCTCCTTGCCGTAGCGGCCGGGCGGGTAGGGGCCATGGCCCTGCAGCGTGACGGCGAAGAAAAAGAACGGCCGCTCCTGCGCATCCGCCTGGCGGATGATTTCACCCGCCAGGGCGGCATCGGACGCGAGCATGCCGCGCTTCTTGAGCTTCGGCAGCGTCTCCTCCGACTTGAAAGTCTCGAAACCGAGCGCCTTGTAGACCATGGATCGGTTCCAGAACCAGCCTGCGAAGGGATGGATTGCGCGCGTCTCGTAGCCTTCGCTGCGCAGAAAGGTTGCCAGCGAGGGGATCGGCGTACGGATATATTGCTGGTAGGGGATGCTGCCGGCCGGCAGAAACGCGTTGGAGAAGCCGGTCAGCGCCTCGAACTCGACATTGGCGGTCATGCCGCCAAATTCCGGGGAAAAGACGTTGCCGGACTGGGTCGAGCGAATGAAGCCGATGGGATCGGGCTTGATGGTGACGTCCGGCAGCCGCGCTGGATCCCAGAACGATTCACTCATCACCATGATGATGTCGGGCTGTTGGTCGGGCAGGGCAGTGGCGACGGCGGGCTTGCCGATGGTGTTGACGGCACGCTCGGAGTAACCCGCCGGCGCGCTCACCTTGGCCATCGGCAGGTTGAGCGCAAAGGCAAGGGTGAAGCCGTTGCTGCGGTAGTTTTCTTTCTGGTCCCACATCATCGGGACGATCTGCAGCCGGTCGCGCACCCAGGAGAAGGTCGCATAGTCCATCATCGATGCGAAGGCCACCAAAGCGGGTATGGCAATGGCAAGACGCGACAGGCGTGCCGCGAAGGCGATGGACTCCGCCCGCCGTCGCCAGTAGCGCCAGGACCACACCAGCCCGCCGATCGAAAAGAGCACCGCCAACACAGTGGCAACAGTCATGATCGGGCGCTCGCGCACGAGCAGCGGCATCAGTTCGACGATCTGGCGCGAATAGAGAAAGTCGGTGGGATAGAGCGGATCGCCGAGATACAGTGATTTCTGCTGGCCGACGAAGGCGAGCACCAAAAAAACCGGGCCGATGACGAGAAAGCCGTTGTGATGCCTGCCCAAGAGTGCGTCAAGACCGATGGCGAGCACGACGATCAGGCCGATGGTGGACCAGCCCGGGCGATGCGGCTGCGACAGAAATGCAAGGGTTTCGACAAACGAACCGCGTGCGATGAGTTCGACAAAGAAGACCAGGAGCGCCGAGAGGACGAGGGTAAACCCGAAAGACCCAAGCGCGCGCCGTGCTCCAGACATGCGTCGTGACCGTAAGTCGAGCTCTTCTCCTTCGATCGTAATCGCCAACTTCAAATCCGCACCTCGTAACAAAAGTGTCATGTCTTTGACATGCAGATGTCACGAAGAGCTAGGGCTTGTGTCAAGAATGAGAAGCGTCCAACGACAAAAGATGTGAGTTTGCAACGATCTGTGATTGTTTTGCAAAGTCCGTCCATGCAGCTATTCGGCAGGCGCGGGCTTGACTTTGCGGCACGGTGTGACGCACACGCCCATTTCAAAATGATAGGAGCGCGACATGTCCGTTGCATTCACTTTTCCCGGGCAGGGAAGCCAGGCTGTCGGCATGGGCAAGCAATTGGCCGATTCGTTCCCCGAAGCGCGACGCGTCTTCGAAGAGGTTGACGAGGCGTTGGGCGAAAATCTCTCGGCGCTGATCTGGGAAGGCCCCGAGGAAACGCTGACGTTGACGGCCAACGCGCAGCCGGCGCTGATGGCGGTCTCGCTTGCTGCGTTCCGGGCACTCGAATCGCGCGGGCTGTCGCTCAAGGATAAGGTCGCCTATGTCGCCGGCCACTCGCTTGGCGAATATTCCGCGCTGGCTGCCGCAGGCTTCGTGTCGATCTCGGATGCCGCATGCCTGCTGCGCATTCGCGGCAACGCTATGCAGGAGGCCGTTCCTGCCGGCAAGGGTGCAATGGCAGCGATCATCGGCCTGGAACAGCCCGATGTCGAAGCCGCCTGCAGCGAGGGCGCCGAAGGCGCCGTGTGCCAGATCGCCAACGACAATGGCGGAGGCCAACTGGTGATCTCGGGCGAGAAGGCCGCGGTCGAACGGGCCGCCAAGCTCTGCTCCGATAAGGGCGCCAAGCGGGCGCTGATGCTGCAGGTTTCCGCACCGTTCCATTCCGCGCTGATGGCGCCTGCCGCCGAGAGGATGCGCGCCGCCCTTTCCGAGGTGAAACGCAACACGCCGGTGGTTCCGGTGGTCGCCAACGTGACCGTGGCGCCGCTGACCGATCCCGATGAGATCGCCGCTTGCCTGGTGGAGCAGGTGACGGGCCGGGTTCGCTGGCGCGAGACCGTCGAGTGGTTCGGCGCCAATGGCGTAAAGACTTTGTACGAAATCGGCGCCGGCAAGGTCTTGTCGGGTCTTGCGCGCCGCATCGACAGGGATATCGCCGTGTCGGCTGTCAATACGCCGGCCGATGTCGATGCCGCGATGGCCAGCCTCGGTTAGTGGAAATCTTGATAAGTCGCGTCGAACGCGATACACGACTACATGTATTCACGGAGGTTTTGATGCCAACATCGATCAGACTTTCGCCCGAAACCGAACAGCGCCTTACAGCGCTGACAGACAGGACCGGCCGCAGCAAAGCCTTCTATCTGCGCGAGATGATCGAGCGCGGACTGGATGAGCTGGAGGATTATTATCTCGCGGCGGAAGTGCGGGAGCGTATCCGGCGTGGCGAAGAGGAAGTTCTGACCGGCGAGGACTTCTGGCGTGGCCTGGAAGCTTGAATATGCTGGCTCAGCGCGCAAATTCGTCGAGAAGCTGGACCCGCAGACACGCCAACGCATTCGCAGCTTCATTGAAACCAGACTTGCCGTGCTCGACAATCCAAGAGAGGCTGGTAAGGCTTTAAAAGGACCGCTTGCCACGTTCTGGAGATATCGGGTCGGAGACTACCGCATCATCTGTGACGTTCAGGACGACCGTCTGGTCATTCTTGTGGTCATGATCGGGCACCGTCGCGACATTTATCGTTGATCGTCAGGCATCGGCTTGAATTGAAAAGAGGAAGACCATGTTCGATCTGACTGGCCGTAAGGCGCTCGTCACCGGCGCTTCGGGTGGCATCGGCGAAGAGATTGCCCGGCTCTTGCATAAGCAGGGCGCCACCGTCGGCCTGCATGGAACCCGCGTCGAAAAGCTGGAAGCGCTGGCTTCCGAACTGGGCGACCGGGTAAAGCTGTTTCCGGCAAATCTAGCCGACCGTGATGCCGTGAAAGCGCTGGGCCAGAAAGCGGAAGCCGAACTGGAAGGCGTCGATATTCTGGTCAACAACGCCGGCATTACCAAAGACGGCCTGTTCGTGCGCATGTCGGACGCCGACTGGGACAGCGTGATCGACGTCAATCTGAGCGCTGTGTTCCGCCTGACACGCGAATTGACGCATCCGATGATGCGTCGCCGCCATGGCCGCATCATCAACATAACTTCGGTGGTGGGGGTGACGGGCAACCCCGGCCAAGCGAACTACTGCGCCTCCAAGGCCGGCATGATCGGCTTCTCCAAGTCGCTTGCGCAGGAGATTGCCACGCGCAACATCACCGTCAATTGCGTCGCTCCCGGCTTTATCGAATCGGCCATGACTGGCAAGCTGAACGACAAGCAGAAAGAGGCAATCATGGCAGCGATCCCCTCCAGGCGGATGGGAACGGGCGCCGAAGTTGCTTCAGCGGTGGTCTATCTCGCCTCCAACGAAGCTTCCTACGTCACCGGCCAAACCATTCACGTCAATGGCGGAATGGCGATGATCTGACCGCCGAACGAGGGTGCAGAAGGCCATTCTCCATGCCTCTGGCGTGTTGAAAGAGGTTCTTTCGCCTTTGACGCAATTATTTTTTCGTGTAATGCCGCGAGCCGTAAGGCGGTCGGCGATGACTGGTCCCGCCTCCGCCGCGCTTATGGTGGGCGCAGAATTGAGCTTGATTACGGGCAGTCCGCCCGTTAACGAAGACCAAACTAATTAACACAAGACGAGGATGTCCACATGAGTGACACTGCAGAGCGCGTCAAGAAGATCGTTGTCGAACACCTCGGTGTCGAGGCCGACAAGGTCACCGAGGCCGCCAGCTTCATCGACGACCTGGGCGCAGACAGCCTCGACACGGTCGAGCTCGTGATGGCGTTCGAAGAAGAATTCGGCGTCGAGATTCCGGATGACGCTGCCGAGACCATTCTCACGGTCGGCGACGCCGTGAAGTACATCGACAAGGCTTCGGCCTAATATTTCGCGTAGTGTGACTCGGGAAGGACCTGCCATGAGGCGTGTGGTTATCACGGGCCTTGGCCTGCTTTCGCCTTTCGGCGTCGGTGCGGAACACGGGTGGAAGCACATTCTGACCGGCCGCAGCGCTGCAAGCCGGATCGCCACTTTCGAAGTGGACGACCTTCCCTGCAAGATCGCGCATGCCGTCCCCCGCGGGGACGGCAGCGACGGGACCTTCAATCCCGAGGCTTTCCTTGAGCCCAAGGAGCTTCGCAAGATCAGCGATTTCATCCTGTATGGCATCGCTGCGGCCGACGAAGCTCTCAAGGATTCGGGCTGGCAGCCCAAAACCCCCGACGAGCAGTACGCCACCGGCGTCATGATCGGTTCGGGAATCGGCGGCATCGACGGCATCGCCGACAATGCTTTGATCCTGAGGGATCGCGGCCCGCGCCGCATCAGCCCCTTCTTCATCCCCGGCAACATCATCAATCTGGTCTCCGGCCAGGTGTCGATCCGTCATGGGCTAAAGGGACCGAATCACGCTGTCGTCACCGCCTGTTCGACCGGCGCGCACGCCATTGGCGATGCCGCGCGTCTCGTCATGCTAGGCGATGCCGATGTCATGCTGGCCGGTGGTGCGGAAGCGCCGATCACGCGCCTGTCGATGGCGGGTTTCGCGGCCTGCAAAGCACTTTCGACGGATTACAACGACACGCCCGAAAAGGCATCCCGCCCCTATGACCGCGACCGCGACGGTTTTGTCATGGGAGAGGGCGCAGGCGTGGTGGTGCTTGAAGAACTCGAGCATGCCAAAGCGCGCGGAGCAAAGATTTACGCCGAGGTGGTTGGCTACGGCCTGACGGGCGACGCATACCACATCACGGCGCCGGCCGAAGACGGGGACGGCGCGTTCCGCTGCATGACCGCTGCGCTGAAGCGGGCCAATCTCAAGCCGTCCGATGTCGACTATATCAACGCTCATGGCACATCCACCATGGCCGACACCATCGAACTGGGTGCTGTCGAGCGGCTGGTGGGCGATTCGGCCTCGAAAATCTCGATGTCGTCGACCAAGTCATCGATCGGCCACCTTCTCGGTGCGGCTGGCGCGGCGGAAGCGATCTTCTCTGTGCTGGCAATCCGCGACAACATTGCGCCGCCGACCATCAATCTGGACAATCCCCAACGCGAAACCGCGATCGACCTCGTTCCGCACAAGCCGCGCGAGCGCCGGATCGACGTCGCCTTGTCGAACTCCTTCGGCTTTGGCGGAACGAATGCCTCCCTGGTATTCAGCCGCTATAATGGCTGAGCTCTTCTCAATGACGGACAGGAAGGGCGGTTGAAGGGAATTTCGCCATATTCCGCCTTACTCTGCCGTCGGGGATTCGACACAGCAGAGAGCAACGAGGCGTAATGAGTACAGATATTCCTGGAGCCGGAGACGCCGGGCAGCCTCCAGCGCAGCCGCCGAAAGCTCCCATCGTGCCGAAGTCGGCCAGTGAAGCGCTGCGCCCTGAGGCCGGCACACCCCCGCCGGGCAAGCGCTCACGCCGCTCACGCAGCCAAGTCGTAGTGTTCCTCAACTTCGTCATGACCATCGTCATCCTGGTGGTGCTGATCGGCGCGGGCGCGGTCTATTTCGGCAAGCGCCAGTTCGAGGGCCGAGGCCCGTCGCAGGTGGCGTCGACATTCCTGGTCAAGCAGGGCGCCGGTGTATCCGAGGTGGCAAGCCTGCTCGAACGCCGGGGACTGGTCAGCGACGCACGCATCTTTCGTGTCGGCGTCCGCGCCTATGGCAACGATCAGGCCTTGAAGGCTGGCGAATATGAAATCAAGCCTGGTGCCTCCATGCTCGAGATCATGGAACTGCTGAAAAGCGGCAAGTCGGTTCTGTATTCGTTGACCATTCCGGAAGGCTTGACCGTCGAACAGGCGTTCCAGCGCATTGCCGAAAACGAAGCGCTGAGCGGCGAGATGCCAACCGAGATCCCGCCGGAAGGGTCGCTGGCAACCGATACCCAGCGTTTCACGCGCGGCGCCTCGCGCCGGCAGATCATCGACAAGATGCTGGCTCACCAGAAGGCGCTGGTCGAAGAGATTTGGGAGCGCCGCTCTCCGGACCTCCCCGTTAAGGACATCAACGAGTTCGTTACGCTTGCGTCCATCGTCGAGAAGGAAACCGGCAAGTCCGACGAACGCCCGCATGTTGCCAGCGTCTTCATCAACCGGCTGAACAAGAACATGCGCCTGCAGTCGGATCCGACGATCCTCTACGGTTTGTTTGGCGGCAAGGGCAGGCCGGCGGATCGCCCTATCTATCAGTCGGACATCCAGAAGCCGACGCCCTACAACACCTATACAATCAATGGCCTTCCGCCGACGCCGATCGCCAATCCGGGGCGCGCATCGCTTGAGGCGGTCGCCAACCCGTCGAAGACGAAGGACTTGTATTTCGTTGCCGACGGCACTGGTGGCCATGTCTTCGCCGAGACCCTAGAAGAGCATAACCGCAACGTGGCGCAATGGCGCGCCGTCCAGAAGAAGCAACGCGAGGAAGCGGCCAAGGTGGGCAACGCGCTGCCGGACGACGCGGAGCTTCCCGTCCAGCAATAGGCTGAAAAGTGTCTTTCCGGGTCGAGTCGAGCCGAAGAAGTTCAGGTTCATGCGGATAACCCTGCTTCGGCAGGGTTATTTCGTTTCCCACCCATGCTCTCGGACGCTAGAAAGACCCGAGACGGGCTTGGACATGGCGATGATGCATCGCCATGGAACCTGAAAAGGCTCGGGGGCGCATATGACACTTCAGAGCATGACGGGATTTGCACGGGCCACCGCGCAGCAGGCCGGCACTTCCGTCGCCTGGGAGATCAAGTCGGTCAACGGCAAAGGCATCGACGCGCGGCTGCGCCTGCCGCCCGGCCTGGAGCGGCTCGAACCGCTCGCCAGGCAGGCGATCCAGAAGCGCTTTTCCCGCGGCAACATTCAGGCAGCACTGACGATCGCGCGGCCCACAGGTGTCACACAGCCAGTCGTCAACGAGGCGTTCCTCAAGGACGTCGCCGGCCTCGCCCAGCGCCTCGTCGAGCAGTATGGCGCAACACCGCCGACCGCCGACGGCTTGCTTGCCCTGCGCGGGGTCCTGGATATGCCCGAGGCGGTCGAAACCGAGGAGGAGCGCGCAGCACTTGACACTATCATCCTAGCGGCGCTGAACGAAGCGCTGGCCGGTCTCGAACAGGCCCGGCAAGCCGAAGGCACAGCCCTCGTGGCGGTTCTGGGTGGGCATGTCGACGCTATCGAAGCTCTGGCGTTGAAGGCCGAGGCGGACGCGTCGCGCGAACCGGCCGCGATCCGCCAGCGTCTTGTCGAGCAGGTGCGGTTGCTTCTCGATGCCGTACCGTCTCTCGATGAGAACAGGATCGCCACCGAGGCTGCGTTTCTGGCCACCCGGGCCGACATCCGCGAAGAGATCGACCGGCTGAAGACCCATATCGTCTCCGCCCGCGCGCTGTTGGCTTCTGAGGGGGCGGTAGGGCGAAAACTCGATTTCCTAGCCCAGGAATTCAACCGCGAATCCAACACCTTGTGCTCGAAGTCCAACGCGGCTTCGGTCACCGCCATCGGCCTTGAACTGAAGGCCGTGGTGGACCAGTTCCGTGAACAGGTCCAGAACCTGGAGTAGACCATGGCAACCAAAGACACCGGTTCCAGCATCAAGCGTCGCGGGCTCATGCTCGTGCTGTCGTCGCCCTCCGGCGCCGGCAAGACGACGATCGCGCGCAACCTGATCGAAAGCAATATAGGCTTCGAGATGTCAGTGAGCGTGACGACGCGCCCACGCCGCGGCAGCGAAATCGAAGGCGTCCACTACCATTTTTCCAACAAGCGCGAGTTCGAAAGCCTGCGTGACAATGGCGATCTGCTCGAATGGGCCGAGGTTCACGGCAACTACTACGCCACGCCGCGCGCTCCGGCTGAACTGGCCATGGCTGAAGGCCGTGATATGCTGTTCGACATCGACTGGCAGGGCGCCACGCAGCTCAAGCAGCAGATGCGCGCCGATATCGTCTCGATCTTCATCCTGCCGCCGTCCATGGCCGAGTTGAAGGCTAGGCTCAAGCGCCGGGCGGAGGACCAGGACGCGGTGATCGACCAGCGGCTGAAAAACGCCCGCGACGAGATCGAGCATTGGACGGAATATGATTTCGTCGTCATCAATGACGACCTCGACAGGGCGTTTCAGGAAGTGACGGCAATCGTCAGGGCTGAACGCCTGCGCCGCGACCGCCGTCCCGGCCTGTTCAACTTCATTTCAGGGCTGTTGGCTGAGAAGATCTGACTAAGCTCAGATCAGGTTCGCCAGCGCGACGAAATCCTCGACGTCCAGCGTTTCCGCTCTGCGTGTGGGATCGATGCCGACACGCTGCAACAGGGCTTCGCCACCGATGCTTTTCAGGCTCTGGCGCAGCATCTTGCGGCGCTGGCCGAAGGCCGCTTCGGTGATGCGCCCAAGCTTGATCACATCGGCCTCTAGGGGACCGGCGCGCGGCACGAGATGCACCACCGACGACGTGACCTTGGGCGGCGGGGTGAAGGCCTGGGGCGGCACGTCGAAGGCGATGCGCGCTTCCGTGCGCCAGCCGGCAAGCACGCCCAGGCGGCCATAGGCATCATCGCGAGGCGTCGCCACGATGCGCTGAGCTACCTCGCGCTGAAACATCAGCGTCAGCGATCGGTAGAAGGGCGGCCAGTCCCGAACCGTCAACCAGCGAACCAGAAGTTCGGTGCCGATATTGTAGGGCAGGTTGGCGACGATCTTGACGTCTTCGCCGGGCGCAAGCGTTGCCAAATCGGTCTTCAATGCATCGCCCGAGATAACCTCCAAACGGCCGGGATAGTGATCCGAAATTTCAGCCAAGGCGGCTAGGCAGCGCTCGTCGCGCTCGATGGCGATGACCCGCTTCGCGTCGTTCAGGAGCAATGCGCGGGTCAGGCCTCCCGGGCCGGGGCCGACCTCGATGACGGTGGTTTGCGTCAGGTCTCCGGCGGCCCGGGCAACCTTGCTGGTGAGGTTCAGGTCGAGCAGAAAATTCTGGCCAAGTGCCTTCTTGGCCTGAAGGCCGTGGCGTTCGATGACGTCGCGCAAGGCGGGAAGGCCGTCGATGCTCATGCGGTTGTGGCCTCATTGTCGGCAAGCTGGCGCGCAAGCTTCAACGCCGCCACAAGGCTGTCGCAGCGCGCGACGCCTTTCCCTGCAACGTCGAAGGCGGTGCCGTGATCGGGCGAGGTTCGGATGAAGGGCAGGCCGAGCGTGACGTTGACGGTTTCGTCGAAGGCGAGCGCCTTGGCCGGGATCAACGCCTGATCGTGATACATGCACAGAGCTGCGTCATAGGTTGCGCGAGCGCGGGCATGAAACATCGTGTCGGCCGGCAGCGGACCAAAGGAGTCGATGCCTTGCCGTTGCAAGGCCAGTACCGCAGGCAGGATGATGTCTTCGTCTTCTCGGCCCATGGCGCCGCCTTCGCCTGCGTGTGGGTTGAGACCCGAAATGGCAAGGCGGGGCTTGGCGATACCAAAGCGGTTGTGAAGGTCGTCGGCTGTGATTGCAGCAGTCCTCACGATCAGGTCGGTGGACAGCGCCTTCGGGACCTCGGCAAGGGCGATATGGATGGTGACGGGTACGGCGCGGAGGTCAGGCCCGGCCAGCATCATCACCGGCATCGCGGGGGCATGCCCATGCGTCACCGCAAGGTGCGCGAGATACTCGGTGTGGCCGGGAAAACGAAAGCCCGCATCGTAGAGCGGCTTCTTGGCAATGGGGCAGGTCACCACCGCCGCCGCGCGTCCAGACAGCGTGTCCGCCAGGGCGCGGTCGATCGATTCAATAATGCCAGCGGCATTGGCCCGATCTGGACTCCCCGGCGTATCGACGAGCTTTGACACCAAGGGCACGATGGGCAGGGCAACTGAAAAGCGCGCTTCAGCATCTTCCGGCGTAACGATTGCTATGGGCAGGCTTGATGAGCCTGCTCGGCTTTGAATCAAATCAGGATCGGCCAAAAGATAAAAAGCCGGCAACGCGAATTCCTCGCGTCTACGCCAGGCATCGATGGCGATTTCCGGACCTATGCCAGAGGGGTCGCCAACTGTCAGCGCCAGCGGCGCACGATTACGCACGGCCGCTGGATAGAATCAGCGCTGAACGACGCGGGCCTTGGTCCGCAGTTCAGCGAGATATTTCTTGCTGAGTTCCTCGGCCTGCTTGTCGCCGCCGGCGCCCGTGCCTTCGTTCTGGAACACCAGTTGCGCGACCTTGTCGTCCGACACTTCGCGCGCACTGCAGATGCCGATGAACTCAACGCCGCGATCGGTCTCGCGCACCGTGGTGGCGCCTCCGGTCTTCGTCTTCTTGATCTGGTCGGCCCATTCCGGCGGAAGCTGCGGCGCAATCACGCGACCGAGGTCGCGGACCGTGACGTCAATCAAGCCCTGGGCGAACTGGCGGGTGCTCTCGCATCCATTGAAACGGCCGCGCATGGCCTCGGCTTCACGCTTTCGCTTGGCCAAGATCGCACCGCGCTGGGCGGCCGGCACGACGAAAATCACCTGCTGCAGCATGTATTCCGTGGCAGTCGGCTTGTTGCCGCCGTTCTCCAGCATCTTGCGCACGACATCCTGCTCGGTCATGCCGCCACCCGCTTCGGAGCGGAAACGGCGGCTGAGCGCCTGGTTCCAACCCATCTGGGTGCGGATGAATTCCTTGAAATGCGAGCTTGTCACGCCGGCCTGGGCGAGAATCTGATCCATCTGCGCCGGCTTCAGCTTGTTGGAGGCGGCAAAGCGCGCATAGGCGTCGGCTACCTGCTGATCCGTGATGCGGACGTTGAGCCGCTTCATTTCAGCCAGCTTGATCGTCTGCTCGATCATGTCCTCGCCGGCATTGCCCTTCCGCTTCTGCAGCTTCAGGAAGGCAGCGCGACGCTGGATGTCGTAGCTGGTGATCGGCACATCGTTGACGATGTACTTGATTTCGCTCGCCACCGCGGGCTGTGGCGCCATGATGACAGGCAAGGAAACAGTCGCCACCAAAAGCGCCAGACCTGCCGAAAAGAGGTATTTCCTCATCAAAAACATCCCGTTTAACCCTGGCCGAACCGAAATTCGACCGCGTCCCTGGCTGTGGATGGCCCGTTTATGCGGCGAAACGATGTCGCCGCGCAATCTATGTCGCGGCTGACCTCAAGGTGCCAGGCTGTTGACCGTTCCGGAGCCGAAATCGCCAAGCGTGCGGAACGTGATGTTGAAGCTGACCTTGGTCTCCACGTCGTTGTTTTGCTTCTCAGAGCGGCTCACAGCCATAAGATAGGTGAAACACTCGTCGTCATAAGCAAAGCCGAGGCGGCTGCGCACAGGGATCTCGTGTTCTATGTCGTAGGTTGCCGATCCGAAGACGCGCCAGTTTTCGTGCAGCCGTAGTGCCGCCGTGCCGGTGACCTCGTGACGGTCCTCGCTAAATCCATAAAGCGGTTGCGCCTGAATGAACGCGTATTTGCCGGTGAGCGATAGGCTTGGATCGCTGTAGCCCAGCTTCACTTCGGTACGGCGCATTTCGAATGTCTGTTCGTCGAAGCGTCCGCTGAGCGAACCGGATAGTCCGATCGGGCTGGCGAAGCCGGCAAGCGCGACAAAATCCGAGGTGTTTGTTTCGAGGCCGGAATAGGCGCCGACATTGACCAGATCAGGCGTGGCGAAGGAGTTCTGCCCGCCCAACGCATAGGACTGACCGAAGAGAGCGTTAGTGGACCAGCCATTGTCATAGGTTCCCGAATAACGGAAGCCGACATTGGCGCGCGAACCGCCCTCCATCCGGTCGTAACCGGAGAACTTGTCGCGTTCGAACAGCGTCGATGCGTCAAACACAAAGCTCTGCGCGTCTTCATTAGGCAAGCCGAGCCCGCCGACATATTGCTCGTTGGGCCGCGCGAAAACCTGCACCATCGGCTCGATGATGTGGGACGAACTGGTCGCGGAAAACAGCACCGGCCACCGCAGCTCCAGCCCAGCCGTTGCCATGTAGCGGAACCAGGAAGAGCGAACGTCGGAAGAGACGCCGAGATCCGTGGCCATCTGATTGATAGCATCAACCGAATCCGCAGACATATCAGCGCCGCCACCCTCGGCCTGGAAGGCGAGGAGGGGGGTAATGACCAGACCGCCATCGGTGATGAAATTACGCTTCCATTCGGCCTCAGCCGTCACGCGCTGGGAGGTGCCCTCAATGCCACGCACGAGCGGAGTGCCACGCCGTCTCTCGGTGCTTCCAAGGTAGTTGAAAGCATCCAGATTATCGCGGCGCAGGAACCGGGCATTCATGTCGACCGACAACTGACCGCCGGCGACCGGCTCATCGGGAATGTAGGCATAGTCGAACGACGGCAGAACCCAGGGCTGCTTCGGATTGCGGGCGTTCGGGCTGGAATCGAAAACGTCTTCCTGCACCTGGAACTTCATCATTCTCAGGTCGAAATAATTCCTGTCGTTCAAGCCGGTCAGGTAGACCTGTGAGGTCTGCGTACCGGTGAAGCCGACTATGTCATAAGTGCTCGAAAAATTCTTGTCGGTCTGGAGCATCACGTCCCAGCCGAAAGCCCAGCGAGGGTTGATCTCGAACCTGCCCTTGGTTCCGATCATGCCGCGAAATTCGTTCGGATCGCCAGCGGGACCGCTATTGACGCGATTTGCTTTAAACTCGTCGGGATTCAGCTGGTAGATGCCGGCCGTCTTCAGCGAATATTGGCCGTTGTTGAACTGCTGACGCCATTCGGCCTCAGCGAGGAAGCCCTGCTTGGTATAGCCGCGACCCGTCAGCGTCAGGTCGTAGGTCGGCGCCAATGCGAGGTAATACGGTACTGCAACGCTGTATCCGAGCTTGGAATCGTGGGCGATGCTAGGCGACAAGAAGCCGGACTTGCGCTTGACCGTGGGGTCGGCAATCTCGAACGCCGGCAGAAAGGCGAGGGGAAAGCCGAAGAACTCGAAACGAGACTGCTCGAAGCGGACCGTCTTGGTCTGTCCGTTCCAGATGATCTTCTTGGCCTTGATCTGCCAGATCGGTGCACGGTCCGGGTTGTCCTCGCAGGGTTCGCAGGCCGTATAGACGCCGTTGTTGAACGTCGTCAGCATGCCGCCGCGGCGTTCGCCGCTTTCCGCCGAGAAGTAGGTCTTGTCGACCGTTTCCAGCCGCAGCGCGTTGACGAAACCATCGGCGAAGTCGTCGGTGATGTCGATATGGTCGGAATAAACCTTGGTCCCATCGCTGTTGATGAGTTCGACGCCACCAGTGGCAACCACGCGCGATGTATTGCGGTCATAGACCACGCGCTGCGCGACCAGGCGATTGCCGCCATATTCGATCTGCACGCCGCCAACGGCGGTAACCGTCTGCTTGTCGTTGTCATAGACAAGCGTGTCCGCCTCCAGCAGCATCTGAGCATCAGATGGCACCCGGTCAGCGAGACTCGGTACTTGCTGCGCGATCGCAGACACCGGCACTGCATACATGAACACGCACGCGAGAGCGCTAGCGCCCAGAAGGCGTGCCATCCGGCCCGTCTTGCTGCTTCCAGCCATTACGCCCCTCACTAGCCGTCTTCCTTATAAAGCAAGAACGTCACTCCAAAGAACATCGCTACGACAACCGGAAACCATGCCGCCATATAGGTTGGCACGAATCCCGCGTTTCCGAATGCCTTCACGAGAACCGACACGACATAAAGCAGAAAGCCTGCGACGATGCCACCCAGAATCATTGTCGCGGATTGCCCCATGCGGGCAAATCGCATCGACACTGTTGCAGCAATGAGAGTCATTGCGACAAGAAGGAAGGGCAGCGCCACAAGCGAATGGAATTGCATGGAAAAAGCGTTTGCGCGCAGTCCGAAGGAGCGCGCCACCTCGATCTTCTCCGGCAATTGGAAGAATGGGATCGTTTCCGGGCGCGCCAGCCGTTCCTGCACGAATTCAGGCTTTAGATTGGTGTTGACGCGGTCCGTTGCCTGTGTTTCGACCTGCTGGCCGTCGCGCAGGGTTCTGACCTGCCGCAATTCCCAATACCCATCCTGAAGGACCGCGCGTGCCGCATCCTTGCGCAACACGATGTCCTTGTTGTCATTGAGATAGAAAAAGGAGGCGTCGGAAAGCGTCAGCCCCTGGTTCAGGACCGCCCGTGCGCCGATAATCACGTCCTGGCCGTCGGTCTTCTGCCTCAGCCACGGTACGGCGTCGGCGGCGACCTGATTGCTCTTGCCGCTGCGCAGTTCGGTTTCGAGAAGCTCGGCCCGGGAAAAACCGTGCGCTGCGATGGGATTGAGCACCGTGATCGAAAACACGCCGAACAGCATCGCCCCGATACAGATCGGCGTCAGGAACTGCCAGGCCGATATGCCCGCCGCGCGTGCGATCACCAGTTCATAGCGGCGGTTCAGCGACACCAGTGTTGCCATTGCCGCGAAAAGCCCGACGAAGGGCACCGTCTGCTGCATGATCATTGGCACGCGCAGCGCCGAGACCGCCAAGGCGATCTGGAAGGTGAAGCCTGGAATGCCGGACGCGCGGCTTGCGAACTCAGTCACGTCGATGATGAATATCAACGCGAAGATGCCGAGGAAGAACCACGTCGTGATGACGGCATAGCGGATGAAGAAATAGCGGCCGAGCGTCCAACCCATCAGGCCGCTCCCGTTCTTGGCCTGCGGCCTAACAAGCCTGCGAAGCGACCGGTGATTGCCGCGAAGGCATCGGCCAGACGATTGGTGAGCGAAGCGGGGATCTCAAGCGTCCGATGGGTGATGATAAACCAACTCGCTACCAGAGACGTGACGATCGGTACGCCATAGACGACATAGATGAGCCAGGCTTGGGTTTCGGATTCGTTGGCCACGAAAAAGCCGAGCCAGCGTATGCCGAGCGTCACCATGATGGCCGTCAGCATCGGATGGATCCGCGCTTCCCGATGAGAGCGCGCATCGCCTGCCACGGCAATGGAAATCAAAGCGAAAGCAAGGGGATACAGCCAGTCGGAGAATCTCCTGTGGAGCTCCGCGCGGAACTGCTGAGGAACCTTCTGGTACATCCGGTCGTCAGATGGCGGATCAAGGAGATATCCGGTCGTGCGGTCCTTGGGATACATGGTGATCTCATTGGCCGCATTGGTGAATTCGCTCATGTCGAAGGCATATGACGTGAAGCGGATCACCGAGACTTCGCCGCCGGGGGCCTTCCGCTGGATGACGCCGTCATTCATGACCAGCATCTTCCGGCCGTCCCTGTCAACAAAGGCGCCTTCCTTCGCGTAGTAGATGAGATCGATGTTCTTCTCGCGGGAATCGGCGACGAAAACGCCGCCCAGCCCGCCATCTGGCAGGCGCTCGGTGATCTGAACGAACAGGCCGTTGTCGACCTTGCGGAAGGTTCCTTCCTGGATCAGCAGCGAAATAAGGTCGGCCCGGGCCGAGGCAACGAGTTCGCGGTTCTGCAGCCGCGCATAAGGCTCGACGATATTGCCGATGAAGAGCGAGAAGAAGCTCGCCAGCACCGCCAGAATCACAATTGGGCGCACCACCGTCGTGCGCGACGCGCCGGCGGCGCTGATCACCACGAGTTCGGAATCGGTGTTCATCGCGCTCAAGGTCTGGGCGACGCCGATGACGATGGCAAAGGGCACGACAATGGGGATGACGGTCGGTAGCACGTAGCTTGCGACCTTGAAGAAGGTGAGAGCCGACTGCCCGCTATCCGTGACGAGATCGATTCGCGCCAGGACCTGCGTGGTCCATACGATGGCCAGCGTCCAGAACAGCGCAGCGACGAATACAATGGTCGTGCGGCGCAGTATGTAGCTCTCGAGAACTTTCATATACCGCGAGGATTCCGTCTGTCCCAGTCCGCCCTGATTTTTGGGTCAAGCGGCACTATCGAATGAAATGCGTCCAGGCCCGTATACTCCGGCAATCAAAATCACGGCCCGCACCGGCCATTCCAATTGAGCTCCTGCGGTGAGGCGGAGTGTCGCTTGTAATGGATAACAAAGGCCAAAGAGAGATGGTTAACGCAAAAAACAGGGACTGTTGATCCTGGGCAACGGTCGTCAACTGATCTTAACAGTATGTACGGGCCTTGTCGCGACCTTGCCAAAGGGCATAAAACCACCAAAACAAGCCTTTACGCCAAAACACCCGAAAGCAGGATCTTATGGCCACATCACCATCCCTAACCTTTGCCAAACTCGCCGTCCCGTCCAAGGGGAGCATATTCGTGCTCGCCGCCGATGGCGGAGCCGTGGGCGAAGCGGGCAGGGCCTGCGATCCGGCTGGTGTCATCGAACGCGCGGCCAAGGTTTCGGGCTTCACCGGCAAGTCTGGTAGCAGCGTCGAGATTCTGGCGCCGGAAGGCTTGGGCCTGGACCGGTTGGTGGCACTCGGCACCGGAAAGTCCTCAGCACTCGATGAAAACGCCTGGCTCAAGATTGGCGGCACGGTCGCCGCACAGCTGCGCAAATCGGCCGAAGTGACAGTCGTGCTCGACCTGCCGGAAACAGAGATCGACGCGGCTGCCGCTGCTTCCGTCGCGTCGGGCATTCTGCTGCGCAGCTACAGCTTCGACAAATACAAAACCAAGAAGGGCGATGACGACGCCGAAGAGGCCAAAAAACCTGCAAAGGTCACGATCCTCTGCGCCGACCCCTCAGCCGCGAAGAAGGCTTTCGCCACGGCCGAGGCCGTCGTGGACGGCGTCCTGTTCGCACGCGACCTTGTCAACGAGCCCGCCAACATCCTGGGCACGCTGGAATTCACCGCGCAGCTCGAGAAGCTCGAAAAGCTCGGCGTCAAGGTCGAGGTCCTGACCGAGAAGGACATGAAGAAGCTTGGCATGGGCGCGCTTCTGGGCGTCGCGCAAGGCTCCGTGCGTCCGCCCCGTCTCGTTGTGGCGCAATGGAACGGCGGCAAGGGCAAGGACAAGCCCGTCGCTTTCGTCGGCAAGGGCGTCGTGTTCGATTCCGGCGGCGTTTCGATCAAGCCGGCCGCCGGCATGGAAGACATGAAGGGCGATATGGGCGGAGCTGCCGCCGTCGCTGGCCTGATGCATGCGCTGGCCGCCCGTAAGGCCAAGGTCAATGCGGTCGGGATCATCGGCCTGGTCGAGAACATGGTCGATGGCAATGCTCAGCGGCCCGGCGACATCGTCACCTCCATGTCCGGCCAGACCATCGAGGTGCTGAACACCGACGCCGAAGGCCGTCTGGTGCTCGCCGATGCGCTTTGGTACTGCAATGAGCGTTTCGAGCCGCGCTTCATGGTCAATCTCGCGACGCTGACCGGCGCTATCCTTGTGGCGCTTGGCCAGAGCCATGCCGGCCTGTTCTCCAACAATGACGATCTTGCTGAAAAGCTCACCGCGGCTGGCCTTGCCACCCAGGAAAAACTATGGCGCATGCCTATGGGTGCCGAGTACGACAAACTGATCGATTCCAAGAATGCCGACATGAAAAACATTGGCGGCCGTTATGGCGGATCGATCACGGCCGCGCAGTTCCTGCAGCGCTTCGTCAAGGAAACGCCTTGGGCGCATCTCGACGTCGCAGGCACCGCGATGGGCTCGCCTGCCAACGAGATCAACCAGTCCTGGGGCTCCGGCTTCGGCGTCCGCCTGCTCGACCGGCTGGTCCGCGACAACTACGAGGGCTGAGGCCATTGGCCGAAGTGCTGTTCTATCACCTCACCGAATCGACCCTGGAGGATGCGCTTCCCGGCCTGCTGGAGCGCAGCCTGCAGCGTGGCTGGAAGGTCGTGGTGCAGACAGGGTCGGATGAACGGCGCGCCGCCATCGACAGCCATCTCTGGACCTATCGCGACGATTCGTTTCTTGCCCACGGGCCTGAACATGAGCCCCATGCCGAGGACCAGCCAGTCGTTCTGACGACCGGGCAAGGCAATGCAAACGGCGCTGAAATCCGCTTCATGGTCGATGGGGCTTCTCCGCCCGATCTAACGTCCTATCAGCGCGCCGTCTTTCTGTTCGACGGTCACGATGCCATGCAACTTCAAGCGGCGCGCGACCATTGGAAGACGATGAAGTCGGCGGGCCACGAGGTCACTTATTGGCAGCAGACGCCGGATCGGCGCTGGGAACGCAAGGCGTAGAAAGCCAAATAGATGCGGTTGTTTTTTCTTGTCGTCCTCGTGATTGGGCTGGCTATCGGCGTGGCCTATCCATGGGCTGCCGAACGGCTTCTTGGCGAGCAGTTGGGTGCTTGGCGCGTTCAAGACGCTGGCGGATCGTTCGAACCCGTCACGGTAACGTTGCGCCAGCAGGACTTTCCGGTCCGCGTCATGGTCGATGTCACGGCTCTGACGCCACCGGCAGCTCCTGCCCAGCAGACGACGCTGACGCTGACCGCCGCGCAGGACGGGCGCACCGTTCTTGCCGAGAAACTGCGCTTTACAGATGCGACGCCGCGCGAGACCAGCCCGCAAAACCCTGAAAGGATATTTCGCGACGAGGCCGGTATCATCGAGGACGAAGCCCCTGGGACTTATGTCTTTACGGTTGGGGAAGGTGACGCGGAGGGTGTCGACATCCAGCAGGTCGACCTGGTGCTACGCTCCAAGGCCGTTACCTCGCGCAGCGATGCGCGCCGTATTGGCCTGGCAATGGCGGGTATCGGCTTCTTCGGGCTTGTCGCAGCCTGGCGGATCGGCCGCCGGCGCGACAAGGCGCCACCGCCTGCGGCGCCCAAGCCGCGCTGGGGCAGGGGCGGGACGCAGCCATGAACTATCGTCACGCCTACCATGCCGGGAATTTCGCCGATGTCGTCAAGCATGCCGTGCTTGCCCGCATCGTGGAGTATCTCAAGCTCAAGGAAAAAGCCTTCCGCGTGATCGATACCCATGCCGGCATAGGTCTTTACGATCTGGCTTCGGAGCAAGCCGGCAAGACGGGCGAGTGGAAAGGCGGTATCGCCAGGCTTCTGGAGGCGAAACTGCCGAAGGCGGCGGCTGAGCTGTTGCAGCCCTATCTGGATGCCGTTCGAGCTGCCAACCCCGACGGTCGGCTGCTGCATTACCCAGGTTCTCCCCTTGTGGTGCGCCATCTTCTCAGACCGCAGGACAGGCTTTCGGCTATCGAGCTTCACCCCGAGGATGCTGAACGGCTCGGCGAGGTTTTCCAAGGCGATTACCAAGTCCGGGTGATCCATCTCGACGGCTGGCTTGCGCCCGGTGCGCATTTGCCGCCGAAGGAGAAGCGCGGGCTTGTGCTGATCGATCCGCCCTTCGAGAAGGCGGGCGAGTTTGCCCGCCTCGTCGAGGCCGTGGCCAAGGCTTATCGGCGCTGGCCCGGCGGCACCTATGTTCTGTGGTATCCGATCAAGGACAGAAAGGCCGTGGCGGCGTTTCGGGGCGAGCTTGAGAACGCTGGCATTCCGCGGATCCTCGATTTCGCTTTTCATGTCCGGAAACCGTCGAGCGAACCGCGCCTGGACGGCACCGGCCTGATCGTAATCAACCCGCCCTTCACCCTCGAAAGCGAACTGGCGCTGATGGCGCCTGTCCTCGAACAGGCGTTGGCTGAGGGACCGGGAGCGGAATGGACGGTGTCGTGGCTGGCGGGTGAGGCCGCACCAGCTTGACCGCGCGCCGCCTATTCAGCAAAGTGAATTCTGTACCGGTCTTTGGAGGCATGATGAGTCGCGTCGCAAAATCAATTCTGGCAGCGCTTGTAGCTCTCGCCACGCCGTTGGCGGCAACACAGACCACCAAAGCTGCCGATTTCCAGCAGCAGCCTGCTTATACCGATTCAGGTATCTGTGCGCATCCCGGCGTGCTTAGTCTCATAACCAAGCGATTTGCCTATCAGGTGCGCCACGTGCCGAACCTGCCGCAGGTCGGCATCGATAGTTTTCAGAACATTTCCGAGACACGCTATCTGCCTGCGCATGAGGATCGGCCAATCGGCCGGCGCTATTGCGCGGCGACTGCTCTGCTGTCCGATGGCCAGGGCCGCCAGGTCTGGTATCTCGTCGAGGAAGGCCAAGGCTTTGCCAGCATCGGCGACAATGTCGAATTTTGCGTGTCGGGCTTCGACCGCTGGTTCGTCTATAATGGCGGCTGCCGCGTCCTGCGCTGACCGAAAGCGCCATGCGGCGAACCGATGTGAGAAAGCTTTTAGCCGGCGGCCTGATGGCCGCCGCTCTGTTTGCAACCTCCGGCTGTTCACCTGAGCAGGAAGCCAAGGGCGAGCCGCGAAAGCCGGATGTCGCCACTTCTTCTGCTTTGCCGATAGGTGCCGGTTTTGACTTCTACGTGCTGTCGCTGTCCTGGTCGCCGAGCTATTGCGAGGCGGAAGGCAAGGATGCCAACCGCCAGCAATGCGAGGGCGGTCGTCCCTACGCCTTCGTCGTCCATGGGCTCTGGCCACAATTCGAGCGCGGCTATCCCGAGAATTGCGGGACCGCCGAACGAGATGTCGACCAGGCTATGCTCCGAGGGCTCTACGACATCATGCCGTCTGCCGGGCTTATCCGGCATCAGTGGCGCAAGCACGGTTCCTGCTCGGGGCTTGAGCAGGACGATTATTTTCGGGTGCTGAGACAGGCGCGCAGGAGGGTAGCGATCCCGCAAGAGTATGGACGCGTCGATCGCCATTTGACCGTGTCGCCTGCTTCTGCAGAGGCGGCATTCCTCAAAGCCAATCCCGGCATGCCGCGCGAGGGCTTGGCGGTGACCTGCGACCGGCGCTATCTGCGCGAAGTCCGGATCTGCATGACAAAGGATCTCCACTACAGGCCTTGTCCTGATGTCGATGCGCGTGCGTGTCGCGCTGCGCAGGTGATCATGCCGCCAATGCGCGGATAGATTTGTTACGGCGCCGAGATGCGCGCAAAGGAGATTTTCATGCCGCAGATTTTTTACGCCAACGCTTCGCCCTACAGCGCCAAGGTGCGCATGGCGGCGACTTACGCTGGTGTCGCCTTCGAATCCGTCGTGGTCGACACTAACGCCGAACCGCCATTGCTGTTGAACGCAAATCCGCTCGGCAAGATTCCGGTGTTTATGACAGATGAGGGAGACGCCGTGTTCGACAGCCGCGTCATCACCCAGCATCTCAATCGCGTTTCTGGCAATAAGCTGTTTCCGCGCAATGCCGTAAAGAGGCTGGAGGCCGAAAAGCTGGAGGCGTTGGCGGATGGGCTCTGCGATTGCCTTCTGGCAATCATCTATGAGCAGCGCTTCCGCCCTGCCGAGGTCGTCCACCAGCCTTGGATCGACAGGCAATGGTCGAAGGTCGAGCGCGCCCTGGATGTGCTCGCTGCCAACCCGCCGAAGCTGCCCAAGACCATCCACGCCGGCCACATCGCGCTGCGCGCAGCAATTGGCTATCTCGACATACGTTTTGCCGGGAAGTGGGAGAAGGGAAGGACGAAGCTTAAGCGCTGGAGCGCACGCTTCGACGAGAAGTTTCCGGAGCTGGCCGGCTTGGTTCCTCGCGCAACGTCCTGATAAACAACAAAAAAGCCGGGCTGCGAAGCCCGGCTTTTCTCTTCGATCCAGAGTGGATCAGAACTTCATGCCGACGCCGAAGGTCACGCGGTGATCCTTGTCCTTCACGTCGAAGTCGGGT
This sequence comes from Tianweitania sp. UT-5YL-CI-8, assembly GCF_030010215.1. Taxonomy (GTDB): domain Bacteria; phylum Pseudomonadota; class Alphaproteobacteria; order Rhizobiales; family Rhizobiaceae; genus Oryzicola. The sequence continues at coordinate 46,771 of NZ_JASCRR010000004.1, read as the reverse complement.
CCACCTGTGTTGAACGTACCCTTACCGAAATCGGTATAACGGTACTCGACGCGGCCGAACACGGCTTCCGTCAGCTTGATGTCGGTACCAGCGCCAACCGTGTAGCCGACGAGCGTGTCGGTGGACGAACCGGAAGCTTCGGTAACCTTGAGACGCTCAAGCGCAACACCACCGGTACCGTAGACCAGGATGTCCGGGCTCACAGCGTAACCGAGACGTCCGCGCAGCGCACCGTCGACGCCCGACTTGACTTCGGTGCCGGCGTTGTCGCCCTTGCGGCCGTTGTAGTTCACGTCGCCTTCGACGCCAACTACGAAATTGTTCATCTCGTAGTTGTAGCCGACAAAGCCACCGCCGACAAAGCCGTCGCTTTCGATGCGGTTGTCGAGGCTCTGATCGTGGCTACGGCCGTTGAATGCATAACCGAGGTTCACACCGGCGTAAGCACCACCCCAGCTGGCAACCGGAGCGACTTCCATGGGAACCGCCGGTGCGGGCGGAGCGTCCATGATAGCGTCAGCGGCGAAAGCGGGTGCGGTACCGGCCAAGGCGAGCAGTCCGAGCGCGGCTGCGTAGGGCCGGGCAGTCTTGAGAATTGCAGTCATTATCGTTTACTCCTTAGCCAACAAACACACTGGCTGTCTTTTTTCTGGCGAGGCGCCCTGACCCGTCCGGGGGGATAAACGGCAGGGGGCGTCTCTGGTTCCGAATGTCGTGCGCAAATGCGGCTGAAACGAACCCCAACTTGGGTGATTGCCGGGCGCAAATGAGGCTGAACCTTGACGTGACGATTTCGCAACAGTTTCTGTCAGTTGAGTGCTTGCGAATGCATAAACCCTGCTTGGTGCAAGGCTTTGCGACGCCTATATGTCGACATCGAACAGCGGGAATCGCATCGCCGGGATGCCTTTGGAAGGCCGCCGTCACATTGCTGCCCCATCGGTGAAGACATTTTAAGAGAGGTTACCGCAAAGCGCCGAAAAAAAGTACTTGCGGGCCTCTCAAGAGGATTGACATGAGTGAAGCGAAAACCGGCACCGCGCTGGTGACCGGCGGAGCCCGTCGCATTGGCCGGGCGATCGTGGAGGATCTAGCAGCCAACGGTTTCGCAGTGGCTATCCATTGCAACGCATCCCGCAAGGAGGCCGACGCGCTTGCAGAGGCAATCCGCGGCAAGGGCGGAGTCGCGGCTGTGGTGCAGGCCGATCTGGAAAACACACGGGAGGTCGACGGACTGATCCAGGCCGCAGGGTTGGCGCTTGGGCCGCTTGATATACTGGTCAACAATGCTTCGGTGTTCGAGGACGATTCCGTCACCGACTTCGAGGCCGAGACCTGGGACCGTCATTTCGCAGTCCATGTGAAGGCGCCGGCCCTGCTGACGCGCCGCTTCGCCGAAGCGTTGCCGGAAGGCCGCGACGGATTGGTCGTCAATATGATCGATCAGCGCGTCTGGAAGCCGACGCCGCGCTACTTCTCCTACCAACTGTCCAAATCCACGCTCTGGACAGCAACCCAGACCATGGCGCAGGCCTTGGCGCCGCGCATCCGCGTCAACGCCATTGGGCCGGGGCCAACCCTGGCCAACAGCAGCCAGGACAAGACCGAGTTCGCCGCCGAGGTCGAGAACGTGCTTCTTAGACGCGGTCCCGATCTCGCCGAATTCGGCCGAACGGTACGGTATCTTTGGCAAACACGGTCGGTAACCGGGCAGATGATCGCTCTCGACGGCGGCCAGCATCTTGCCTGGGAAACGCCCGATGTGACGGGCGGCACCGAATGAGCCCGCGTTCCAAGGATGGCATGCCGACCGGCCAGGGCGACGTGCCGGAGGTCGACATCGAGGACGATGACGATGTGCCGGAGGTTGTAGCGCCCATAGCCGCGCCGGACCTTGCCTTCACCGCGATAGATTGGGCTGGTTATGCCGGCGATGCCGACGGACTGGTGGGCGCCGAGGTCATCCAGACGCTGGTCAAGCGGCTGCCGAACGCGCCGGGCGTCTACCGCATGATGAACGCGGCCGGCGACGTGCTCTATGTCGGCAAGGCCAGGAGCCTGAAAAAACGCGTCACCAACTATGCGCAGGGCCGCTTCCACACCAACCGCATTGGCCGGATGGTGCGCGAAACGGCGACGATGGAGTTCGTCGTCACCCGCACGGAGATCGAGGCGCTGCTTCTCGAAGCAAACCTCATCAAGCGCTTGCGTCCGCGTTTCAACGTGCTGTTGCGTGACGACAAGTCGTTTCCTTACATCATGCTGACGGCCGACCACCCGTCGCCGGGGATATACAAGCATCGTGGCGCTCGCTCACGGGTCAAAGCCAATTATTTCGGGCCGTTCGCCTCCGCCGGCGCGGTGGGCCGAACCATCAATTCGCTTCAGCGCGCGTTCCTGCTCAGGACATGCACGGATTCGTTCTTCGAAAACCGCACACGTCCATGCCTGCTCTATCAGATCAAGCGCTGCGCCGGCCCTTGCACCGGCGAGGTTTCCGATGCCGACTACGCTGAACTCGTCGGCGAAGCGCGCGACTTCCTTTCGGGCCGCAGCCAAAACGTGAAGACCCAAATCTCCACCCAGATGCAGCATGCCGCCGAGGAACTCGATTTCGAACGCGCCGCCGTCTATCGCGACAGATTGGCCTCGCTGTCCCATGTCCAGAGCCACCAGGGCATCAACCCGCAAGGCGTGGAGGAGGCGGATGTGTTCGCCATCCACCCCGAGGGCGGACAGACCTGCATCCAGGTGTTCTTCTTCCGCACCGGACAGAACTGGGGCAACCGCGCCTACTTTCCCAAGGCTGATTCGGCGATGGAACCGGCCGAGGTGTTCGGCTCCTTCCTGGCGCAGTTCTATGACGACAAGCCGCCGCCGCGCGCCATCATGCTGTCGCAGACGGTGGAGGACCAGCAGTTGCTTGCCGAAGCGCTTTCCACCCGTGCTGGCCATAAGGTCGTCATCACCGTGCCGCAGCGCGGCGAAAAACGTGACCTCGTCGACCATGCGCTGCAGAATGCACGCGAGGCGCTGGGCCGGCGGTTGGCAGAAACCTCGACGCAGGCCCGGCTTCTGGCCGGCTTTGCCGAGACCTTCGGGCTTGAGAAGCCGCCGACGCGGATCGAGGTATACGACAACTCCCACATCATGGGCACCAATGCGGTGGGCTGCATGATCGTCGCCGGGCCGGAAGGCTTCGTGAAGAACCAGTACCGCAAGTTCAACATACGCTCGACCGACATCACCCCCGGAGACGATTTCGGCATGATGAAGGAAGTCATGCAGCGGCGGTTTTCCCGGCTGATCAAGGATCATGGCGAGGAAAGCGCGGGCGAGGACGAGGCGGGGGCTTTCCCGGCCTGGCCGGACGTCATCCTCATCGATGGCGGCCAGGGACAGATGTCCGTGGTGCGTCAGATGCTGGCTGAACTCGGTGTCGAGGACAAGGTCGTGGCCATCGGCATTGCCAAAGGGCAGGACCGCGAAGCCGGCCGCGAGCGCTTCTTCGTCAAGGGCCGCGAATCGTTCTCGCTGCCGGTACGCGATCCCGTGCTGTATTTCGTGCAGCGGCTGCGTGACGAGGCACACCGTTTCGCCATCGGCACGCACAGGGCGCGGCGCAAGAAGGAACTGGTCAAGAATCCGCTGGACGAAATCGCCAGCATCGGCCCGACGCGCAAGCGGGCGCTGCTTCTGCATTTCGGCACGGCGAAGGCGGTGAGCCGCGCGGCGGTGGAAGATCTGCGGGCGGTGGATGGGATCTCGGAATCCATTGCCCAACTGGTTTACAACCACTTTCACGAAAAGTGACGGAAGCTGCCCTATAACTTTGGCTGGATCATCGTCTTTAAGCGGTTGACCCCCCACATAAGCTTCTGATTTCAGTAGCACTGATAAAAAGTAGAGTTTTGCACAATGGCACGACGCGCGTTCAATCTTCCAAACATGCTGACCTATGCGCGTATCCTTGCGGTGCCGGTGGTGGTCCTGTGCTTTTTCGTCGAAGGCCGCTTGCAGTCGAGCGATTTCGCCCGCTGGAGCGCCCTGGCCGTTTTCGTGCTCGCCAGCCTGACGGATTATCTGGACGGTTATCTCGCGCGCGCCTGGCAGCAGACCTCCAACATCGGCAAGATGCTCGATCCCATCGCCGACAAACTCCTGGTCGCGACTTGCCTTCTGCTGCTGGCCGCCGACACGGATCATCGCGGCGGCATTGCCGGCTGGTCGCTGTGGGCGGCGATCATCATCCTGTGCCGCGAAATCCTGGTGTCCGGCCTGCGCGAATATCTGGCGGCCCTGAAGGTCAGCGTGCCCGTCACGCGGCTCGCCAAGTGGAAGACGGCCATCCAGATGGTGGCCATCGCCTTCCTTCTGGCCGGTCCCGCCGGCGACAAGATTTTCCCCTACACCACCCAGTTCGGCCTGACGCTGCTGTGGATAGCGGCCATCATCACGCTCTACACCGGTTACGACTATTTCCGTGCCGGGATGAAGCACATCATGGACGAATGAGCCGATGACGCGTCTCATCTATTTCGCCTGGATCCGCGAACGCATCGGCAAGCCCGAAGAAGAGCTCGAACTGCCTTCTGATGTGACCACGGTGTCGGACCTGCTGCACTGGCTGCGCGGGCAGGGGGAGGGCTACGAAGCCGCTCTGCAGCAACCCAAGATCATCCGGGTCGCTATCAATCAGGAGCATGTCGAACATCGCGAACCCATCGCCGGTGCGCGGGAGATCGCGCTTTTTCCGCCCATGACCGGGGGGTGACATGAGTGTCGCACCGCTGATCCGTATCCAGGCCGAGGATTACGACACATCGGCGGAGATCGCGCGGCTGACCTCGGGGCGAGGCGATGTCGGTGCGGTGGTGACCTTTTCGGGCCTGTGCCGCGACGAAGCCGGCACGCTCGCCGCGCTCGAGATCGAGCATTATCCCGGCATGGCCGAGGCGGAGATCGCCCGCATTGCCGCGCAGGCCTGCGAGCGCTGGCCGCTGACCGGTCTGACGGCCGTGCATCGCTTCGGCCGCATTCTTCCGGGACAGAACATCGTACTCGTCGCCGCCGCGTCCGCTCACAGGCAGGCCGCGTTCGAAGCCGCGCATTTCCTGATGGACTATCTGAAGTCGCGCGCGCCCTTCTGGAAGAAGGAGCATCGTGTCGACGGCTCGACGGGGGAATGGGTCGAGGCGAAGGACAGCGACGAGAAGGCCGCCGCCCGCTGGCGTTGACACCTCTTCACCAGATGATCCGCAGCCGCCTATGAAAAAAGCCGAGACGCAAGTCCCGGCTTTTTCGATTCATTGTCCGAGGCTTTCGCTGAGGAACTCTCCGTCTGGATCAGCCGACGATCTCGGTGCCCGAGAACCAGTAGGCGATTTCTTCAGCTGCGGTCTCAGGAGCATCCGAACCATGCACCGAGTTTTCGCCGATCGACAGAGCGTGGACTTTGCGGATGGTGCCTTCATCGGCGTTGGCCGGGTTGGTTGCGCCCATCACTTCGCGGTTCTTCAGGATCGCGTTCTCGCCTTCGAGAACCTGGACGATCGTCGGCGCCGAAGACATGAACTCGACCAGTTCGCCGAAGAAGGGGCGGTCCTTGTGGACAGCGTAGAAGCCTTCTGCCTCGCGACGGCTCATCCAGACGCGCTTGGATGCGACGACGCGCAGACCGGCGTCTTCCAGCATCTTGGTGATGGCGCCCGTGAGGTTGCGCCGGGTCGCGTCGGGCTTGATCATCGAGAATGTGCGTTCGATCGCCATGGTAAGTCCTTGTCCAATTGGGTTTTGAAGCGTGGCGCGCTCTATACAAGCCGCCCGCGCCATTGCCAAGGGGCGTTCAGGCCGCCGCGACTTCCCGGCCCAGGCCTTCATGCAGGTTCAAACAGCGTTCGAACCAGTCGAAGACAGGGTCGCCCTGCTCCAGAAGCGGATAGCTGGAGACGATGCGAGCCCATTGGAATGCGCCGAACACGATATAGTCGGCAAACAGCGGCGCCTCGCCGCCGATGAAGGGCTGGTAAGAAAACATGCTGCGCAACGGCGTCAGCGACGTTCGAAACATCGCCAAGCCTGCTTCGCGCCCCGCGGTTACATCTTCCAGCGTTTTCTTGAAGTTCGACTCGCGGCTAGAACGGAAATACCGGGCGTTGTCATCGTCCTGCAAGGCGTTGATGTCGACGACGGCGACGATCGAGACATAAGGGTGTATCGTGGTTTGTGTCCATCTCTCCACGAAACGCGCCATCGCCTCGCCTCCGGGGCCTCCAAACAGCGAAGGGCGGTCTGGATAGGTTTTTTCTAGATAGAGGGCGATGGAGAATGAATCCGACACCACCGTCTCTCCGTCGCGGATGACCGGTATCGTCTTGGACGCACCGTCTTCAACGACCGGGACATCGAGGAAGCGTGTCGGAATGCGCTCATAGTCCAGGCCCTTGTGCGCTAGGGCCATCGTCGTCTTCCAGCAATGCGGGCTGAATGGCCGCGATGTGTCCTTGCCGACGAGATCGTACATAAGAATGGTCATTGCGATATCCTGCGCTGCCTATAGGTAACGTGTTCGAGCCGATAATTGCCTCGGGGGATCGATGAAAACGCATTTCAGAATGTTCGCGGCTTATAATCAATGGGCCAACGCACGTATTTTCGACGCTGCTTCCGAACTCAGCGTGGAAGAATACGAGCGAGACGTCGGCGCTTTCTTTAAATCGGCGATGGGCACCTTGAACCACCTTCTGGCTGCCGACCGCATCTGGCTGAAGCGCTTTACCGGCGAGGGCGATGCGCCCGCGGCGCTCGACACGATCATTCACCGCGATTTCGCCAAGCTCTATGCGGCGCGTCAGGCCGAGGACAAGCGCCTGTTGGAATGGATCGAGGGTTTTACCGATAAGACGCTTTCAGGGCGGTTCACCTATCTGACGGTGACCGACATGCGCACCGTGTCGCAGCGCCTGGCGCCCGCGCTGGCGCATCTGTTCAATCATCAGACCCATCATCGCGGGCAGGTCCACACCATCCTGACGATCCACGGCAAGCCGTCGCTGAATCTCGATCTCATCAGCTTCCAGCGTACCAAGGAGGGGCTGGCCTTCGCCTGATAGCGCCGCTTTGGGCGTTGAACCCCTTGCGAAGCCTTGTCGTCCATGCAAAACCGCCGCCATGCTTATCATCAACGATCTCTCCCTCCGTGTCGCTGGACGCCTGCTTCTCGACCACGCCTCGCTCACCTTGCCGGCGGGCACGAAGGCAGGCCTCGTCGGCCGCAACGGCACTGGCAAGACCACGCTGTTCAAAGCGATCACCGGCGACCTGTCTTCGGAATCCGGTAGCGTCAGCTATCCGAAGAACACGCGCATCGGCCAGGTTGCGCAGGAAGCGCCCGGCACGGAAGATCCACTGATCGAGATCGTGTTGAAGGCCGATCTCGAACGCACGGCTCTTTTCGAGGAAGAGAAGACGGCGACCGACCCCAACCGCATCGCCGACATCCATATGCGGCTGGCCGACATCGACGCCCATTCGGCCGAAGCGCGCGCCGCGACCATTCTCGCCGGCCTCGGCTTCGACGACGAAGCGCAGCGGCGTCCCGCGTCCTCCTTCTCCGGCGGGTGGCGGATGCGCGTGGCGCTGGCCGCGGTGCTGTTCGCCGAGCCGGACCTGCTGCTGCTCGACGAGCCGACCAACTATCTCGATCTCGAAGGCACGTTGTGGCTTGAGAACTATGTCTCCAAATATCCGCACACCGTGCTTCTCATCAGCCACGACCGCGACCTGCTCAACCGCGCCGTCAACTCCATTGTCCATCTCGATCAGAAGAAACTGACCTTCTGGCGCGGCGGCTATGACCAGTTCGAGCGCCAGCGCGCCGAGCAGGCGGAATTGCAGGAGAAGGGCCGCGTCAAGCAGGAAGCCGCGCGCAAGCACCTGCAGAGCTTCGTCGACCGCTTCCGCGCCAAGGCCTCCAAGGCCCGCCAGGCTCAGTCGCGTATCAAGGCACTGGAGAAGATGAAGCCCATCGCCGCCATGGCGGATGACAGCGTGCGGCCCTTCAGCTTCCCCGAGCCGGTCAAGACCGTTGCGTCGCCCATCGTGGCGCTGGACAAGGTCAGCGTCGGCTATCAGCCCGGCGCGCCGATCCTGAAGAAGATGACGCTGCGCATCGACGCCGACGATCGTATCGCGTTGCTCGGCGCCAACGGCAATGGCAAGTCCACCTTCGCCAAGCTTCTGTCGGGCCGACTGAAGACCGACACGGGAAACATGACGATTGCGCCCGGCCTGAAGGTCTCGATCTTCGCCCAGCACCAACTGGATGATCTTCGCCCAGACGAAAACGCCTATGAGCATGTTCGGCGGCTGATGCCGGATGCCCCGGAATCCAAGGTGCGTGCCCGGGTGGCACAGTTTGGCCTTGCCACTGAGAAGATGAACACGCCGGCCAAGGACCTCTCGGGTGGCGAGAAGGCCCGTCTCTTGATGGGGCTCGCGGCCTTCGACGGGCCCAACCTGTTCATCCTCGACGAGCCGACCAACCATCTGGACATCGACAGCCGCGAGGCGCTGATCCACGCGCTCAACGATTTCCCTGGCGCGGTGATCCTGATCTCGCACGACAGGCACTTGCTCGAAGCCACCGCCGATCGGCTCTGGCTGGTCAAGGACGGCGCGGTGAATCCTTATGACGGCGATCTGGAGGACTACAAGACGCTGGTGACGGGTGTTTCGGGCGACCGCCGCGAGAAGCGCGAGGCCGAAAAGGCGTCGAAGGCCGACCGCCGCCGCGAAGCCGCGACGCGTCGTGCCGCGATGGAGCCGCTTGCCAAGGAAATCCGCGCCACGGAAGGGCTGATGGACCGTCTGCGCAAGCGTATCGACACCATCGAGGACGAACTCGCCAACCCCGCGCTCTACGAGAAAGACCCGATCAAGGCGACCCGCCTTGCCAAGGAGCGCTCTGAACTGTCGGGACAACTCGCCGCCCATGAGGAACGCTGGCTGACCATGTCGACGGAATATGAGGAAGGCACGGCGGAGTAGCTCCTTCCCATTGAATATCGTATGCGATATGATACTTTGGCTTTGTGGATTGCGTTGTAGACACCAATGTACTTGTCGCTGCTCGACGTAGCCGGAACGGCGCGTCGAATTTTCTGCTGCGTCAGCTTGATGCGCGAAAGTTTGGCATGCTCGTCAGCGTGCCCCTGTTTCTTGAATACGAAGCTGTGTTGATGCGACCGGAGCAACTTTTGGCGACGAACACGACTGCCGAGAGTTTGGCGAATTCCTCGATTATCTTGCTGAGTTGGTGTCGCCAGTAAAACTGCATTATCTATGGCGACCGCAGCTTGTCGATGTTGCGGATGAAATGGTGCTTGAAACTGCCATCAACGGTCGCGCCGATTGTATAGTGACATTCAATGCGGCTCATTTCGATGCTGCCCAGCGCTTCGGCGTTGCGGTCGTTACACCTGCGGATGTTGTGAGGAGATTGGTATGAACAAGTCCAATTATGCCCTGCGTCTTCAACCGTCGCTAAAGGTCGCTGCGGAACGACTGGCCGCGCATGAGGGAACGAGCCTCAATCAATTTATCAACGTTGCCGTGGCTGAAAAACTGTCGGCCCTTGAGACCGAAGCGTTCTTCCGGGCGCGAGCAGCAGGTGCTGATCGCGAAAATTTTCTTAAATTCCTCAACGAAGCTGGGGATGCTGCACCGGTTGAGGGCGATGAGCTTTAAATCCCATGAACCATCACGCCAGCATCGCGCCAGCCAAGCTCCGCATCGGTCATTCGGCCTGTCCGCATGATTGCCCATCCACCTGTGCGCTCGATGTCGAACTGTTGCCGGATGGCCGGATCGGTCGCGTTCATGGTGCGCGGGACAACAGCTACACGGCTGGCGTGATCTGCGCCAAGGTCGCGCGCTATGCCGACCGGATCCATCATCCAGACCGTCTGCTGAAGCCTCTGGTGCGAGCCGGCGGCAAAGGCGAGGGCATCTGGAAGGAAGCCAGTTGGGAAGCCGCGCTCGACCTTGTGGCCGAGAAATTCGTCAAGGCCGAGGAGAAAGACGGCAGCGAAGCTGTCTGGCCCTACTACTACGCCGGCACGATGGGGCTGGTGCAGCGCGACGGCATCAACCGCCTGCGCCATGCCAAGAAATACTCAGGCTTCTTCGATACGATCTGCACCAATCTTGCCTGGACCGGCTGGGTCATGGGCACGGGGTCGTTGCGCGGCGCCGATCCGCGCGAAATCGCCAAGTCCGATTGCGTGGTCATCTGGGGTACCAATGCGGTCGTCACCCAGGTCAATGTGATGACGCACGCCATCCGTGCCCGAAAGGAACGCGGCGCAAAGATCGTCGTCATCGACATCTATGACAACGCGACCGTCAAGCAGGCCGATCTCGGTCTGATCCTACGACCGGGCACGGACGGCGCGCTCGCCTGCGCGGCCATGCATGTGCTGTTTCGCGACGGGCTCGCCGACCGCGTCTATCTCGAACGCTACACCGACGACCCGGTTGGGCTTGAGTGGCATCTGCGCGACAAGACGCCTGAGTGGGCGTCTGCTATCACCGGGCTGTCCGTCGAGGAAATCGAAACCTTTGCGCGGCTGGTCGGCACCACGCCCAAAACCTTCTTCCGCCTCGGCTATGGCTTCGCCCGCCAGCGCAATGGCGCGCCGAACATGCATGCCGCGCTCTCCCTGGTCGCCGTTGTTGGCTCCTGGCAGCATGAGGGCGGCGGCGCCTTCCATTCCAACTCGGGGATATTGAAGTTCAACACCGAGCTTCTGGAGGGCGGCCGGCTCCGCGATCCGAACATCCGATATCTCGATCAGTCGCGCATCGGCCCGGTTCTGACGGGCAGGGCGGAAGCGCTCAATGGCGGTCCGCCGGTCACGGCCTTGCTGATCCAGAACACCAATCCCGCCAACGTTGCGCCGGAGCAGCGCTTGGTGAAGCAGGGGTTGCTGCGCGACGACCTGTTCACCTGCGTGCATGAGCAGTTCATGACCGATACGGCCAAGCTCGCCGATGTCGTGCTGCCGGCAACCATGTTCCTGGAGCATGACGATATCTACAAGGGCGGCGGCAACCAGCATGTGACGCTCGGGCCGAAGCTGGTCGAGCCACCAGTCGGCCCGCGCACCAACCATTTCGTCATCGAGGAACTGGCCAAACGGCTTGGCGTGGCGGACAGACCCGGTTTCGGCCTTACCGAGCGCGACCACATTGAAATCATGCTGGAAAAGAAAGGGCTCGGTAGCTTCGACAGTTTCCGCGAGCAGCGTTGGGCGGATTTGCAGCCTGAGTTCGAGACCGCGCATTTCCTCAAGGGCTTCGGTCATGCCGACGGCAAATTCCGTTTCCGGCCGGACTGGACGGGTACCGTTGCACCCAACAGGCCGCCGCGCAGCATCGGAATCCAGGGCGATGTCGCGCACCTGCCCGAGTTTCCTGACCATGTCGACCTGATCGAAGTGCCGGATGCCGAGCATCCGTTCCGCTTGGCCACGTCGCCTGCGCGCAATTTCCTCAATTCGACCTTCACGGAGACGCCTGTTTCACGCCAGAAGGAAGGGCGGCCGGAATTGCTGATCCATCCGGACGATGCCGCGACCATGGGGGTCGCCGACGGGGACCGGGTCGAACTCGGCAACCGTCGCGGGGAGGTCGTGCTGCATGCCAGGCTGTTCTCCGGCCTGAAGCACGGGGTTGTGGTCGCCGAGGGCATCTGGCCCAATTCCGCGCACGAGCGCGGCGAAGGCATCAACGTGCTGACCGGATCGGACGCCGCAGCACCCTATGGTGGTGCGGCGTTCCACGACAACAAGGTCTGGGTGAGGGCGGCTGGCTAGCTTAAGCTGTCTTGCAGTTCCGCAATCGGCGGTAGCTTTGGTTTTAAGACGTGATCCGCGTCAGGCCATGGAAATTCCCACGTCGCAAGGAGTTCCTTAGAACAGAGAGGTGGTGTCGCGTGCATCATGGACGACGCGTACAACCTCCACATGCTCAGGCATGACATGATACAGGATCAGATAATTTCCGACGACGAAGCAACGCGCGTTGGGCGCAATGTCCGGGCGCAAGGGAGCGGACTCTGGAAAAATTGACAGTTGCCCACAGCGTTCGCCAATCCTGTCGATCATACGGTCTGCGTTTGCCAGGCTGTCGAGCGCGATCTCGAACCAGAGTTCGTCCAGGTCACGCCGGGCCGCCGCGCTGAACAGCACTGGCGGGCTCATTTCAACGGCTGCCCGCGCGTTTCAACAACTCTCGGCCTCGCCGTTTCACGTCATCAAAATCAATAGATTCTGGGGCACCACTGTCGAGCCCTTCGCTCCAGGCTTTCCGAAGGCGCTCGATCTCGGCCTGACGCAACGGTTGGCGCAAATTCCATTCGCGCAATGCCTCGCGAACAACCTCGCTTGCCGAGGCATATTGTCCGCTTGCCACGGCATCCTTGATGGTTCCGAGTAATTCCGACGAAAGCGCTATGCTGACTTTTTCTACATTGGACATGGCGCATGCTCCTTATACAGATGGTAGTAAGAAATGCTACTATTTGCAAGGGCTGAGCTAAGGCGTGATCCGCGCCAGGCCTTCGAGATCCACGACATCGCGAAGCGGGTTGGGCGAGACCATGATGGCTTTGGTCTCGTTCTCGTGAATCCCTGAATAGACCGTGCGGCCGCCTTCCATCCTCGCCTTGCCTTCCGCGACGAGCCGCAACGCCTCCGGGTAAAGACGGTGTTCGGCCTTAAGAACGCGTGCAGTCAGCGTGGCTTCGGTGTCGTCGCTGAGCACCGGCACTGCTGCCTGCGCGATGATCGGCCCGTCATCCATCTCAGCAGTGACGAAATGCACGGTGCAGCCATGGATGCGGACTCCGGCTTGAAGTGCGCGGCTGTGTGTATCCAGGCCCTTAAAGGATGGCAGCAGGGCAGGATGGATGTTGATCATCCGCCCATGCCACTTCTCCACGAAATGCGCTGTCAGCAGGCGCATATAACCGGCAAGCACGACGATCTCGGCCTTCATGGCAACGAGTGCGGCGTCGATGGCGCCGTCATGTGCTTCCTTGCTGGAATAATCCTTGCGCGGCAAAGCCTTGGTCGCAAGCCCTCGGCTGGCGGCTATGCCCAGGCCTAGTGCGTCCGGCTTGTCCGAAACCACGCCGACGATCTCTGCGGGGAAATCTGGATCCGCTGCCGCGTCGATCAGCGCCGACATGTTGGAGCCGCGTCCCGAGATCAGGACGGCGACGCGCTTGCGGGCGAGCGTCATAGCGAAAGCGTACCGCGATAGATGACCCCAACGTCGCGGCGCGGCACGATGCGGCCAATGGGCGTCACGGTCTCGCCGGCTTCCTGCAGAACGGCTGCGACCTGTGCAGCCTGGCCCGCGGCCACCACGGCGATCATGCCGATGCCGCAATTGAAGGTGCGCATCATTTCCTCTGGCGTCACGCCGCCCGTCTTGGCCAACCAGGAGAACACCGGCGGAACATTGATCGCTTCGAGGTCCAGTTCGGCGGAAAAATCGTCCGGCAGCACGCGGGGGATGTTGTCGGGGAAGCCGCCGCCGGTGATGTGTGCGAGCGCCTTGATGCCGTGCGTCTCGCGGACGGCCTTCAGCAGGGACTTCACATAGATGCGGGTCGGTTCCAGCAGCGCCTCGGCGAGCGTAAGACCGTCCGCGAAGGGTGCGGCTTCGGTCCAACTCAGGCCCGACTGCGCCACGATGCGGCGCACCAGCGAATAGCCGTTTGAATGAACGCCGGACGACGAAAGTCCCAAGAGAACATCGCCCTCGACGATATCGTCCGTCGGCAGCAATTGTCCGCGTTCGGCTGCGCCAACGGCGAAGCCGGCGAGGTCGTAGTCTTTCTCTTGATACATGCCAGGCATCTCAGCGGTTTCGCCGCCGATTAGCGCGCATCCGGCCTGCTTGCAGCCCTCCGCTATTCCCTTAACGATGGCAACGCCCTGGTCGGGATCGAGCTTTCCGGTGGCGAAATAGTCGAGGAAGAACAGCGGCTCAGCACCCTGGACGATGATGTCGTTGACACACATCGCCACAAGATCGATGCCGATCGTATCGTGCTTGCCGGCTTCGATGGCGATCTTCAGCTTGGTGCCGACGCCGTCATTGGCTGCCACCAGGATGGGATCGGTAAAGCCTGCCGCCTTGAGGTCGAACAACCCGCCAAAGCCGCCGATTTCGCTGTCCGCGCCGGCGCGGCGGGTCGACCGCACCAGCGGCTTGATCTGATCCACCATCCGGTTGCCGGCGTCGATATCGACGCCCGCCTGGGCGTAGGTGAGGCCGTTCTTGCCGTCGCTCATGGCCGGTTCCTGCATGCGTTGGATTTGCCGCGCTCTTCGCATGAACGGCTGCCTATCGCAAGAACTTGGCGACAGCCTGGGGTCAGGACCTGTCGATAACCGCGTTTTTCGGCAGATGAACCACTCCGACCGCTTAATGCGCGCTCCACGCCTGCGTATTATCCCCGCTGCTCCTTGACCATGGCTCCAGCCCCGCCCTATCTGCTAGCGTGGCTGCGGCAAGTGAGCGACTATGACAAATCCCCCGAAAGTTACCGTCGTTCCGGAAGACGAGGCGACCGCCTGGTTTCGCCGCCAGATCCGGTTCTGGCTTATCGCCGCGGCGATTCTTGCCGGTTTCATCTATCTGTTCGCCGACGTCTTGCTGCCTTTCGTGGCCGGCATGGCACTCGCCTATTTCCTCGATCCGCTGGCGGATCGGCTTCAGAAGCTCGGCTTGTCGCGCATCATGGCGACGGTAGTAATCCTGGTCAGTTTTCTGATCGTGGTCCTGCTGGCGCTGGTGATCCTCATCCCGATCCTGGGCAAGCAACTGGCCGACTTCGTGGCGAAAATTCCCGAATATGCCGCACAGTTCCAGGCTTTTCTCACCAGCTATGATCCGACCTGGCTGGAACAGCGCTTTGGTGTCAGCACCGAAAACCTGCGCGAGGGGCTGAATTCGATCATGACCAACGGGTTGGGATTTATGTCGACGATCTTCCAGTCCCTCTGGACGTCGAGCATGGCGGTGTTTTCCATTGCCAGCCTGGTTGTGATCACGCCTGTGGTGGCGTTCTACATGCTGCTCGACTGGGACCGTATGGTGGCCATTGTTGACGGCTGGGTGCCGCGCGATCATGTCACAACCGTTCGCCGGCTCGCTTCTGAAATCAACGATGCGACCGCCGGTTTCGTGCGCGGTCAGGGCACGCTCTGCATCATCCTGGGTGTCATGTATGCAGTCGGGCTGACCTTGACCGGCTTGAATTTCGGCATCCTCATAGGCCTGTTCGCGGGCCTGATATCCTTCATTCCTTATATTGGCTCGATGGTCGGGCTGATCATCGCCGTCGGCGTAGCCTTTGTCCAGTTCTGGCCCGACTGGACCATGGTGGCGTTGGTCGCTGCGGTGTTTTTCACCGGCCAGTTCATCGAAGGCAACATCCTGCAGCCACGTCTCGTGGGCAAGAGCGTTGGCCTGCATCCCGTCTGGTTGATGTTCGCGCTGGTCGCTTTTGGTGCGCTGTTCGGCTTCGTCGGCTTACTCATGGCGGTGCCGCTCGCGGCCGCGATCGGCGTGCTGGTGCGCTTCGGCATCTCCCGCTATCTGGAATCCCACCTCTACAAGGGTCAGGTGGACGAGCCGGCGCCGCGGATTGCGCAGCCGGTCCACAAGAAGACCGCCGTGGAAAAGTGATGCCCCCGCGCCAACTGCCGCTCGATCTTGGCCATGTCGTCGGTCTGTCGCGGGATGACCTCGTCGTCTCACCGGCAAACCAGCGGGCCGCTGCGGTCATCGATGCATGGCCGAACTGGCCGACGCCTATCGTGCTTCTGGTAGGGCCTGCTGGCTCGGGAAAATCGCACCTCGCCGCCATCTGGCGCGAGCAGGCGGGCGCTGTTCAATTGCCGGCCCACGATATAGCGCGCCATGTCGGGGGGCTTGGATCGACATCGATTATAATCGACGATATCGGCGCGGACGGGTTGGATGAAACTGGACTGTTTCATCTCATCAACGCTGTGAAGGGGGTTGCGTCTTCTCTGCTCCTTGTCGCTCGCAATGTTCCAGCCTCATGGAACATCGCTCTGCCGGACCTCGCCTCGCGTGTGAAAACTGCGACATTGGTGGAAATCCACGAGCCCGACGATGTCCTGCTCTCAGGCGTCATCACCAAACTGTTCGCCGACCGTCAGGTCGAAGTCGAGCCGCATGTCGTCCAGTTTCTGGTTCGCCGTATCGAGAGATCGCTCCCTACCGCGATCCGCGTTGTGGATCGGCTGGACCGTCTGGCGTTAGAGCAAAAATCGAAAATAACCCGCTCTATGGCCTCAGAAGCGATAGAGGCCGTCGATACGGGTCAAATTATATTGGATATGTAAGAGGTGGGCGACCTTAGCCGCCCGACCTTGCGTCAGCGCCTGACGGCGCGTGCAATCGCTATCAGCACGCAGGCACCGATGAATCCGGCGATAAGATAGCCGATCCAGCCTCCAAGGCTGACGCCGATAAGCCCAAGCAGAATGTTGGCGAGCGCGGCACCGATGATGCCGAGAATGATATTCATGAAAACGCCCATGTTGCTCTTCATGAACATTTCTGCGAGCCAGCCTGCAATGCCGCCGATGATGATGGCTGCAATCCAGCCGACTGTTTGTGCGTCTTCCATGAATCCCTCCGGTCAATGTCCGCGCCGTTAATGGCGGCAATACAATCGATTACGGCGGAAATGGTTCCCGGTAAGCGGACGTCTATTTTGCCACACGCCGATATCCCGCCTGCACCAGGAACAGTACCGCCACGACCGTAAGGTTGGCAAGTATGCCGATACCCACCGCCGCAGCCAGGGCCACATCCTCGCTACGGTCGAGCGTCGCTGGAATCAAAACTGCTATGAACACGATCCCCAGCATGATCGGCAACCAGCGGTTTTGCGTCGCATGCGCAGTGTTCGCAGCCGTTATCAACAAAAACACCAGCATGCCGATGCGAAACGGATCTGCGAGCTGGCTTAGATAAATAGCGATGAAATCCAAAGCTTTTCCTCCCCGAAACCCATTGTGCAGGTCAAAGCCGGATTGTCGAGGGCGGGGCTGCCCAGCGACCGGAATTCAGCCCGCATCTTCTTACCGGCCACTACTGGTCGCTGGGAGTTATTAGGCGCGTTCCGCGCAATCAGCAGAACTGTCGATATCGGAGGAACCTTCCTTAGTGAATCAAGTTGAACCCTAGTCAGGGGTTTTTAGTCATGTCGCCAGCACTTCAAAATGCCGAGACGATTTACAAAGAATTAAGAAAGCTTCGCGCGATGATAAGCAAGCTTCCGACGAGCCAGTTGTTCACAGAAACCGATACGTTGCTATCCGTGGCCGAGACCTCACTAAACCGAGACCTTGCAGCGATGCGGTTTCGGGAACATCCGTCACACTAAAATAGCCGGTAACAAAGGTGGCTGATGGGCATCGGGATGGCGCGAGCAATAAACAAGCCAATTCGCTAACGGCTGAATCGCTAAGCGAGGGAAATTCAAAATTCCTGAAAACCGATGGTCGGAGTGATAGGATTCGAACCTACGACCCCCTGATCCCAAATCAGGTGCGCTACCAGGCTGCGCTACACTCCGGACCGTCTCGGTGGAGAAGTGCCTAGTGGGTTCGCGCTGATATGGCAAGGGCAAAAACAGCGGTGCCTTGCAGCGGGAGCATTTGCGCAGTAATGACCATGCTATAGCCCGTCGCGACGGGCTGGAGACAAGAGGTATCAATGTCCGCTCGCATATTCAGCCCTGCCAAAACAGCCATGCAGTCCGGTAAAGCCAAGACGGGGCAGTGGGTGCTCGAATTTGAACCGGAAGTGCCCAAGACGATCGATCCCCTGATGGGCTACACGACATCCCGAGACATGAAACGCCAGATTCGCCTCAGCTTCGAAACACGCGAAGAGGCTATTGCCTACGCCGAGAAGCAGGGTATCAACTACCGTATACAGGAGCCCAAGCAGCCGATGCGCCGCCAGGTATCCTATTCGGACAATTTCAGATTCGATCGTAAGATCCCCTGGACGCACTGAGCGTTTAAAAGCATCCTAGATGCCATCAACCGGCGGCTAGCGCCGGTTCCGGTCCCGTAGCTCAGCTGGATAGAGCACCGGCCTTCTAAGCCGATGGTCACAGGTTCGAATCCTGTCGGGATCGCCATTTTCCACGAGTTTCTCCGCTTACTTTAGCCCTTCGCCATAGCTCGGGAACTTCCAGAACATGCGTTGCCAAGATATCAATCATATCTGGACCGGGGCACCGGCATGAAGCGACTGATAGCCATTGGCATTCTCGGCGTGTTCCTCACTTATGGCGCCGTGGTTGGGCTTTATGTGGTCGCGATAAAAGGATCTGCCGATTCGCTGCTGCACCTGGACTACGCTTGGCAGCTTTCACAAGGCCGGTTCCCGGACTGGAACGATGGGATAAAAATCCCCATCAATACCGGCAGTGAAAACTTGACGATAAAGCCACAGTTCGTCTCGCATCACCCACCGCTTTATTATGCCGTTCTCGCACCAGCCGTCGGCACCGCCGTTGAATGGGGCGACTGGCGTCATGGCGTCATGGCGGCGCGGTTGATGACGTTTCTCATCGGTGTCGGCTGTGTCGCTGCGTTCTTCTGGACAGCCTGGGCTGTAAGCCGGTCTCCAACAATCACCTTGATCGTCGGTGCCTTCGCCGCCGCCTGGACGCCGTTTGTGAAAGTGTCGGGCGACGTCATGAACGATGTGGCGGCCGTCCTCACCTCTACGCTCGCGATCGGCCTCTGCGCCTTGATCATACGACGCGGAACGCAACCCCGATATGTCGCCTGGCTTGCCTTGGTCTGCGCAATGGGGATGGCGTCGAGAGCGACGTTTGTTGGCATATTCGCATTGTCCCTATGTGTCGCATTGTGGGCATCGACGGTATTTTCAGAAGGCCGGGGGCGTGGGCTTCAACGAGGATTGCTGTATTGCGCCGTGATTGTCCTCAGTGTTGCCGTGGCTATCGGGTGGTTTTACTATGGAAACTATCTGGAAAGCGGCTCTTGGTACCGAAAAGCGGATCAGTCTTGGGTGGCCGAAGCGCAAGGCCGTAAGTTGCGGGGGCTCTGGAGGACGATCACAACCCCCCGCGTCTACACGAATGTTCTGAGCCGCATGTACGGCAACCCTTGGGAGCGCTGGGGCGCCTATAACATCACTGCATCATGGGTGGCGTCTTCCACCATACTCTTAGGGCTGTTCGTCGTCTCATTCCGCAAAAAAACGATACAGGACAAGGCGATCGTGGCCCTTTGCGTGGCCATGTTCGCAATCAACATTTTGTTCGTTATTTGGCATGCCAAGGGCTATGGCGCGATCAACGTGCGCTACATGTTGCCAAGTGCAATAGTTGTGGCGCTTGCCGCTGGGTATGCCGCAACGGTCTACGCGCCATTGGCTCCATTTGTGGCACCGGCATTGATTGTTACCGGATGGCTTGGGTCGATCGGGAACGTGATCTGGTACGTTTCAGAGACATCGGACGCGAAGACAGGCAACCGGTTCAACGACTATTTGGCGGGAGCAGCCGAGATCGGGTTCCCGTCGATTATCGTCTATACCTTCTTCGTGCTTGCTGCGGCTGGGGCAATCGCGCAGGCCTATGCAATATTCAAATTGCACGCTGCAGAGAAAATAACACCCCGAAAAACAGCGCCCCTGCCGATATCATCGTGAAAAGGTGCTGCAGTTCCGCACATTGCTTACGCGCACAACCGCCCGTTGAATCACGCTCCATCTCTAGTCGCACTCGACGTCTGGGAAACTATCGTTCCCGGGCGCTTCGCGCTCCTAACCCCACCACTACAGCGAAATTTTCGGCTTTTCCTCGGCCTCCAACCTCGCTGTGCCCTTAACCGGCTACCGCCTCCGCCGCTGCGAGTGCCGCCGCGACATCCTCCTTGAGGTCTTCGACATCCTCCAGGCCGATCTGCAGGCGCAGGATGGGACCCTCATACGGGCCGTTGGCCACGATCCGATCATCGATGTTCACGTGCACCGCCAGGCTTTCGTAACCACCCCACGAGTAGCCGAGCCCGAAGATTTCCAGCGCGTCGAGGAAGGCATGCGCCTTAGCCTTGCCGCCGCCCTTCATCACGATCGAGAAGATGCCGCTCGAGCCTGAGAAGTCACGTTTCCACAGCGCATGTCCAGGGTGGCTCTCCAAAGCGGGATGCAGGACCCGCGAGACGCTGGGCTGGGTCTCCAGCCAGCGGGCGATTTCCAATGTGCTTTTCTGGTGATGCTCCAGACGAACGCCCATGGTCCGCAGACCGCGCAGCACCTGATAGACATCGTCGGGCGCCGCGCAACAGCCCAGCGTGATGAAGGTCTCGTGCAGCTTCGGCCAGTGTTGCTTGTTGGCCGACACGGTTCCCAAAAGAACATCAGAATGCCCCGCAGGATATTTCGTTGCGGCATGGATGGAAATATCCACGCCATAATCGAGCGGCTTGAAATAGATTGGCGTCGCCCAGGTGTTGTCCATCATCACCACGGCGCCTGCCTTGTGTGCGGCGTCCGCGATTGCAGGAATATCCTGCATCTCGAAGGTGTTGGAACCCGGCGATTCGGTGAAGACGACCTTGGTGTTGGGCTTGATCAAATCAGCGATGCCGGCGCCGATAAGCGGCTCGTAATATTCGACCTCGACGCCCAAGCGCTTCAGCATGGTGTTGGCGAAGTTGCGGGTCGGCGAATAGACGGAATCGACGATCAGCACATGGTCGCCGGAGGAAAGAAAAGCCAGCAGCGGGATCGTCACCGCCGCGAGGCCCGATGGCACGATGATGGTTCCAGCGGACCCCTCCAAAGCGTCGATGGCCGTGGCCAACGCGTCGGTGGTGGGCGTTCCGCGCGTTCCATAGACATATTTCTGGCTGCGCGACGCCATGGTGGCAGCATTGGGAAACAGCACCGTCGAGGCATGCACAACCGGCGGGTTGACGAAACCGAAGAACTCGTCCGGCTTGTTTCCCGTATGGGCGAGCTTCGAATTGACGCCCTTGATCCTGCTGCTCTGTCCGGCCATGAATCCCGATCCTGTTTGCAATGCGCTTTGAGGTCGACAGGGATAGTTCGGTAGGGCAGTGCATGCAAGCTGGTCGGGACAGCAAAATGGTTTGACGCAGTCGCCGAAGTCCTTGCCTCCTAAAGGATACGTCTGCCTGAAAGATTGGCAGGTAAAGGTTCAAAAAATCGTCAGCCTGTCTCAGTCTAAGGCAGTCCTGGCAAATCTGCTTCCCCAAGGTAAAAAGCTGCCGCAGTATTGGCCATGTTTCCGACTTGACCTCACTCACAATATCGCCTTCGATGGAATTCGTGAATGTGAGGCCGGCATTTGCATTGCTTGCAATGCGGCTGGTCCGGCAAGCCGGGCTGGCAAGGGGAGTTGTCTTCACCAAAGAAGAACGGGCAAAGCCCGAAAAACAGAAAAGGGTTCGTGGGTCATGAAACACATTGCAACGGGCATCATCAGCGCGGCTATTCTCAGCATTGCCGCCACGGCTGCTTCCGCAGCGACGCTGGACGACGTGAAGGCGCGCGGCACATTGAAGTGCGGTGTCAACACCGGCCTGGCAGGTTTTGCCGCTCCGAACGACAAGGGAGAGTATTCCGGCTTCGACGTCGATTATTGCCGCGCGGTAGCGGCTGCGATCTTCAACGATCCGAACAAGGTCGAGTACACGCCGACCAGCGCGAAGGACCGCTTCGAACTGCTCGCCAATGGCAGCATCGATCTTCTGGCCCGTAATTCGACCTGGACGCTCAGCCGTGACTCGTCGCTGAAGTTCAATTTCACCGGCATCAACTACTATGACGGCCAGGGCTTCATGATCAACGCCAAGAAAATTCCTGGTGTGAACTCGGCCCTCCAGCTTTCGGGCGCCGCGGTCTGCGTTCAGACCGGCACAACGACAGAGCTGAACCTCGCCGACTATTTCAAGGCCAACAATCTTCAGTACAACCCTGTTGTCTTCGAAAAGCTCGAAGAGGTCAACGCCGCTTATGATTCGGGCCGTTGCGACGTCTACACCACCGACCAGTCAGGTCTTTATGCCATCCGTCTGTCGCTGACAGCTCCGGACGACCACGTCGTTCTTCCCGAGATCATCTCCAAGGAGCCGCTCGGCCCGCTCGTTCGTCAGGGTGATGACCAGTGGTTCGATATCGTCAAGTGGGTGGGTTTCGCCCTGGTCGACGCTGAGGAACTCGGCATCACCCAGGCAAATGTCGAAGAGATGAAGGGTTCGGCCAATCCTGAGATCAAGCGCATGCTTGGCGGTGAAGCCAACTCCAAGTTCGGCACGGACCTTGGCTTGACGGAAGACTGGGTCGTCAACATCGTCAAGGGCGTGGGTAACTACGGTGAAGTTTTTGAGCGCAACATCGGCGCTGGAAGCCCGCTCAAGATCGCTCGCGGCCTGAATGCGCTGTGGACCAAGGGCGGCATCCAATACGCACCTCCGATCCGCTGAGCCTGAGCTAAAAAGAAAATAAAGGTCGAAGGGCGCGGGGAACACGCCCTTCGACATCACTCAGCGAATGGGAACATCCAATGGCTTCTGTGAATGCCATCAAGGATGATGGCGACCGCACCTCTCTCATCTACAATCCGGTGGTGCGCGGCATCGTCTTCCAGTGTGTCGTCTTCTTCGGCATCCTGGCGCTTATCTACTGGTTCGTCCGCAACACCCTGGATAATCTTGCGCGAGCCGGCCGAGACATCTCGTTCGGTTTTCTCAACGAACGCGCCGGTTTCGATATCGGCCAGGCGCTTATCCCCTACAGCTCCGATTCCACCTACACTGACGCGCTCCAGGTCGGTCTGCTCAACACATTGCTGGTTGCAGCCGTAGGCATCGTAACCGCGACGCTGGTGGGCTTCATCGTCGGCATCGGCCGTCTTTCGGGGAATTGGCTGATCCGGAAAATCTGCACTGTCTATGTTGAGGTGTTCCGCAACATCCCGCCGCTGCTGGTCATCTTCTTCTGGTATCTCGGCGTTCTCGCCATCCTGCCGCAGCCACGTGAGAGCTTCCATCTGCCGTTTGGCTCGCTGCTCAGCAACCGCGGCCTGTCCATTCCCAGGCCCGTCTGGGGTGAGGGGGCCTGGCTGGTCGGGCTTGCGTTCGTGATCGCGATCGCCATGACTGTTTTTGTTGCCCGCCAGGCCAGCGCGCGCCAGATGGCGACCGGACAAAGGCTTCCCGTACTCTGGATCAATCTCGGCCTGTTTGTCGGCCTGATCTTGCTGGCGATGATCGTGAGCGGCTTCCCGCTATCCTTCGACGTGCCGGTTCTGGGTGCGTTCCAGACCTCCGGCGGTTTCGCCATCGGGCCGGAATTCCTCGCCTTGTATCTGTCCCTGTCGCTTTATACGGCGTCTTTCATCGCCGAGATCGTCAGGGCCGGCATTCGCGGCGTCGGTCGCGGTCAATCCGAGGCAGCTCACGCCTTGGGTATCCGTTCGGGCACCACAACGCGTCTGGTGGTCATTCCGCAGGCGATGCGCATCATCGTGCCGCCGCTGACCAGCCAGTATCTCAATCTGACGAAGAACTCTTCGCTCGCCATCGCGGTCGGCTATCCCGATCTCGTCTCGGTCGGCGGCACCATCCTGAACAAAAGCGGCAATTCCATCCAGATCGTCGCGATCTGGATGGTGGTCTACCTCACGATCAGCCTGCTGACATCTGTGTTCATGAACTGGTTCAACACGCGCGTCGCGCTTGTCGAACGCTGAGAGGGGTAGAGATGTCTGCTACGGATTTCGTCTACGTCCGCAAGGAGTTGGAGCAGCCGCTGCCACCTCCCGCCTCGCAACATGGGCTGGTCCATTGGATCCGCACCAACCTCTTCGCCAGTCCGCTCGACAGCGTGCTGACGATCTTCGGCCTGCTCGTCATCGCCTACTTCCTGCCGCCCATTCTGTCCTGGGTGTTCATCAACGCACAGTGGACCGGTTCGGACCGCAGCGTCTGCGCCACCGTGGCACAGGGCGGCGTTCAGCCCGATGGCTGGGCGGGCGCCTGTTGGGCTTTCGTCTGGGCCAAGTTCGGCCAGTTCATGTTCAACAACTATCCGTTGGCCGAACGCTGGCGCGTCATACTGTGCGGGGCGATGCTGGTGGCGCTGATCGTGCCGTTCCTCATGCCGCGCGCACCCTATAAAGCGTTGAACGCAATCCTGCTGTTCGGCGTGTTGCCGATCGTGGGTTACTTCCTGCTCATCGGCGGCACTTTCGGCCTGCGCTACGTGCCGACCCGCGAATGGGGTGGCTTCATGGTCACCATCATCCTGTCCTATGTCGGCATCGTCGTGTCGTTGCCGATGGGTGTGCTGTTGGCCCTCGGACGCAAGTCGGAATTGCCGGTGATCAAGATGCTCAGCGTCATCTTCATCGAGATGGTGCGCGGCGTGCCGCTGATCACGGTGCTTTTCATGGCGACGAAGATGCTGCCGCTGTTCATGCCCAACGGCATGAAGCTCGATGACTTCCTCTGCGTGCTGATCGGCGTTTCGATCTTCGCCTCCGCCTATATGGCCGAGGTGATCCGCGGCGGCTTGCAGGCCATGCCCAAGGGACAGTATGAGGGCGCTGATTCGCTCGGCCTGAATTACTGGCAGAAGATGCGGCTGATCATCCTGCCGCAGGCGTTGAAGCTGGTCATCCCGGGTATCGTCAACACCTTCATCGGTTTGTTCAAGGACACCAGCCTGGTCTACATCGTCAACATGTTCGACCTGCTCGGCGCCGTCCGCCGCAACTTCTCTGATCCGACCTGGATTTCGCCCCAGACACCGATGACGGGCTTGGTCTTTGCCGGATTCGTATTCTGGATCTTCTGTTTCGGCATGTCGCGTTACTCCATCTACATGGAAAACCGGCTCGACCGGGGCCACAAGCGATAAGCACCTCCAAAGGGGAATGAACCTATGGCTATCGAAAACGCTGTCAGCGCCGAGGAAATCGCAGTCGACCGGGCCAAGATGCAGATTTCGGCCACCGACGTCGCCGTCGAAATCGTCAACATGTACAAATGGTACGGCGACTTCAACGTGTTGAAGGACATCAACCTGAAGGTGATGCGCGGCGAGCGCATCGTCATCTGCGGTCCTTCCGGCTCCGGCAAGTCGACCATGATCCGCTGCATCAACCGGCTGGAAGAGCACCAGAAGGGCAAGATCATCGTCGACGGCAAGGAACTGACCAACGATCTCAAGAAGATCGATGAGGTGCGCCGCGAGGTTGGCATGGTGTTCCAGCACTTCAACCTGTTCCCGCATCTGACCATCCTGGAGAACTGCACGCTGGCACCGATCTGGGTGCGCAAAGTGCCGAAGAAGCAGGCCGAGGAAACGGCGATGCACTTTCTCAAGCGCGTCAAGATTCCCGAACAGGCGCACAAATATCCTGGGCAACTGTCCGGCGGCCAGCAGCAGCGCGTGGCGATTGCGCGCTCGCTCTGCATGAACCCGCGTATCATGCTGTTCGACGAGCCGACTTCCGCGCTCGATCCCGAAATGATCAAGGAAGTGCTCGAAACTATGGTCGGCCTCGCCGAGGAAGGCATGACCATGCTGTGCGTGACCCACGAAATGGGTTTTGCCCGCAAGGTCGCCAACCGCGTCATCTTCATGGACCAAGGCCAGATCGTCGAGCAGAACACGCCGGCCGAGTTCTTCGATCACCCGCAGCACGAGCGCACCAAGCTGTTCCTCAGCCAGATACTGCACTGAAGAAACAATGTCCTTGACGCTCCAAAACCCGGTCGAATTTCGGCCGGGTTTTTTGTGCGATAAGATAGTGCTCGCGTGAACCCGGTGGGAAAAACGATTCTACTTCAATCGTCTGCGCCGATTTCCGGAATCGCTTTCTCCGCTGCTTCAAGGATCGGTGCTGAATGAGACGATTTGCCCGCATCGTCCTGTTGCTGCTGGGTGTTCCCATGGCAGCACTTCTCATCGGCGGGCTGGTTCCCCGTCCTTTCCTGCCTAAGGTCGTGCCGCTTTCCCAGCCCCGCCAAATTCTCGTCCTGCACAACCCGATCCACACCGACATCGCCATCCCGATCGACGCGGAGGTGGCGAAGCGCTTCGGCTTCATCACCCAGGCCGGTTTGCCGCTCGACATGCCCGGCGCGGTCTATGCGGTCTTCGGCTGGGGCGGGCGCGACTTTTACCTCAACACGCCGACTTGGTCGGAGCTGAAGGCCAGCGCCGTCTTTTCCGCGCTGACCGTCGATCGCGCGGTGATGCATGTCAGCGTGATTGGCGATGTTCCGCAAGATCATCCCGATGTGCGTCGGCTTACGCTCGGCGAAGCGGAATATTCGGCATTGCTTGACTTCATCGACGCCAGTTTTACCCGCGACGGCTCCGCCGTCCTTCCCATCGAAGGTGCGGCCTATGGCGATTACGACCTCTTCTTCGAGGCACAGGGGCGGTTCAACGCGCTGTTGGGCTGCAACACCTGGACGGCGGCGGCGTTACGGGCCGCTGGCCAACGCACCGGCTGGTGGAACCCGCTGCCGCTCTCGCTGGACAGGTCTCTGTCGCTCTACAACGACCTGCCGTCGTCCCAGCCGGGTGGCGTCCAGCCATAGAGCCAGTCCAGATCGGCAGCCAAAGCGTCGGGCGAGCGGCTCTTTAGAAACAGGTTGCGGGCCAGCGCTATCGGCCCCGATGCATGCCAGGCGAACTGGTTTAGCGCCCCGC
Organism: Tianweitania sp. UT-5YL-CI-8; assembly: GCF_030010215.1. Taxonomy (GTDB): domain Bacteria; phylum Pseudomonadota; class Alphaproteobacteria; order Rhizobiales; family Rhizobiaceae; genus Oryzicola. The sequence continues at coordinate 19,915 of NZ_JASCRR010000004.1, read as the reverse complement.
GCCGGACCACCTTCCGGACCCGCTCTCGGCGTTGGCTTTCCCAGGCGGGCAGGGTGGCAAGGCCGCCCTCGGTCATGGCGCCCGCCAGGGTAAATGCGTCTTCGATGCTCATAGCCGCCCCTTGCGCCGCGAACGGCGTGGACGCATGCGCTGCGTCGCCGATCAGCACGATGCCGCCGCGACGGGACCAGGGCAACGACGCGTCGACCGTGTAGATCGGCCAGACCTGCCAGGGGCCGCTGCGGTCGATCATCTCTGCCAAGGCCGGTGCCGCGCCGCGCAGTGCCGTTTGCAGCAGCGAAGGGTCGGCATCGCCGTTCCAGCTCTTGGCCAGCGCCTTGCCCGGCGTGAACGCGGCAAGGTTGATCGCGCGGCCGGCTCGTATCGGATAGGCGATGAGATGGAAGCCGCTATGCATGAAGGCGGTGACGGCAGATGTCGCGCCAATGGCAGCAAACGTTGCGCCGGCTTCGCTGTCGGCCAGGATCGTCGTGCGCCAGGCCAGTTTCTCCGTAAACCGGCTGGAGGCGTCCGAGCGCACCCATGCGCGGCTGTTCGACCACACGCCGTCCGCCGCGACGAACAGATCGGCGCGATCTGTGGTGCTGTTGCCCTTGCTTTTTATTGCGACCCTGATCCCGCCTTGGCTGGCGTCAGCGGCGGCCACCGTCGAGTCCAAGGTGAGCGATATCCCTGGCGCCTCAAGTGCTGCTTCGACCAGTGCCTTCTGCAGATCCGCCCGATGGATGACGAGATATGGCGCACCCCAGCGCCGCTCCGCAGCCGTGCCCAACGGTACGCTTGCGACCTCGGCGAGTGTCGATGCCTGGCGCAGCACCACCGCCTCGGGTTTCACCGCCTGGTCGATAAGGCGATCCAGCACATCGAGCCGGGCCAGGATGCGGGTGACGTTGGGAGAGAGCTGCAGACCCGCGCCGACCTCATCCAGCCGCGCTGACCGTTCGTAAATGCGTACGCTGGCGCCGTCTTGTGCAAACGACAAAGCCGCCGTGAGGCCGGCAATCCCGGCTCCGGCGATGACAAGGTCTTGCATCGGCGCTTGGATTACGCCGCGCGGTCGATATAGACGCAGCCGGCGGGAATGGTCTCGTGCGGTTTCAGCGACGCCGTGTAGCGGTACAGCGTCGAACAATAGGGGCAGACCTTCTCGTCGTCGCTGCCCATGTCGAGATAGACATGCGGGTGATCGAAGGGCGGATTGGCGCCCACGCACATGAATTCCTTCACGCCGATCTCGATGATCGGATGGCCCGCATCGTTCTGGAAGTGGGGAATGGCGCCGCCTGCCATGATTTTCTCCCGGCTTTGACTGATAGGTGCCAATCGTTTGGAGCATAACAGGCAGCTTTGCAAGATGGTGAAATGAAACTGTCGCAAAACCCTGTCAGAGGGTAGACTGAACCGCGAAGCCGGTAAAAATATCGATTGGGAAAAGCGCAGCGATGAATGAGATGAAGCCGGCCCACACGGATTTCCTGAAGCCGCAGGTGCTGACTGGCGAAGTCGAGGGCAATCCCGACCGTTTCGTGAACCGGGAGTTCTCCTGGCTGCAATTCAACCGGCGAGTCCTTGAAGAATCCCACAACGACCGCCATCCACTGCTGGAGCGGATACGCTTCCTGTCCATTTCGGCCGCCAATCTCGACGAATTCTTCATGGTTCGCGTCGCTGGCCTCGCGGGCCAGGTCCGCGAAAGCATCACGGTGCGCAGCCCCGACGGGCGCACGCCGGAGGAACAGCTGGAGTATCTGCTGCGCGAAGTCGGCAGCCTGCAGGAAGACCAGCAGCACAGCCTGTCCAACCTGATGCAACTGCTCAAGGCGCAGGGCATCGAAACGGTGACGGCGGCCCAACTCGTCAAGGAGGAGAAGGTCTGGCTCGAGCAGCATTTCATGGAGCAGGTCTTCCCTGTGCTCACGCCGCTCTCCATCGACCCGGCACACCCTTTCCCGTTCATCCCCAATCTCGGGTTCTCCATCGCGCTGCAGCTTCGGCACCGCAAGAACGGCCAGGAAATGACGGCTCTGCTGCGCCTTCCGCAGGCGTTGAAGCGCTTCATCCGCCTGCCGGATCGCAAGGGCGCGGTGCGCTTCATTCCTATCGAGGGGACGGTCAGCCTGTTCATCGGGCAACTGTTCCCCGGCTATGAGGTCAAGGGGTCCGGGACGTTCCGAATCATTCGCGACAGCGATATCGAAGTCGAGGAAGAATCCGAGGATCTCGTCCAGCTGTTTGAAACGGCGCTGAAAAGGCGCCGGCGCGGCCAGGTGATCCGCATCGAATTCGACGCCAGCATGCCGGAAGAACTACGCGATTTCGTCTCTGGCGAGCTCGGTGTCGCGGGCAACCGCATCAGCATCCTGACCGGCCCGCTCGCCCTCAACCAGTTTTCCGAGATCGTCTCGGTTCCGCGCGACGACCTGAAGTTCACGCCCTACAATCCGCGCTTCCCGGAGCGCATCCGCGAGCATCGTGGCGACTGTTTCGCGGCGATTCGCGAAAAGGACATTATCGTCCACCACCCCTATGAATCCTTCGATGTCGTGGTGCAGTTCCTGCGTCAGGCGACCGCCGATCCCGAAGTTGTGGCGATCAAGCAGACGCTGTATCGCACATCGGCCGATAGCCCCATCGTGCGAGCGCTTGCAGATGCCGCCGAGGCCGGCAAGTCGGTCACCGCACTGGTGGAGCTCAAGGCGCGCTTCGACGAAGAGGCCAACATCCGCTGGGCGCGCGATCTGGAACGCGCCGGCGTTCAGGTCGTCTTCGGCTTTCTCGAACTGAAGACCCACGCCAAGATGTCGCTTGTGGTGCGCCGCGAGGATGGCAAGCTGCGCAACTACGTCCATCTCGGCACCGGCAATTATCACCCGATCACCGCCCGCATATACACCGATCTGTCCTTCTTCACGACGGACCCGAAAATCGCCATCGACGTTGCCCAGATATTCAACTTCATCACCGGTTATGCCGAGCCGGCGGAGAAGATGTCCGTCGCGCTGTCGCCCTATACGCTGCGCAGCCGTTTGCTCGGCCATATCGAGGACGAGATCAAGCATGCCGCGGCCGGCCGGCCGGCGCGCATCTGGATGAAGATGAACTCGCTGGTCGATCCAGCCCTCATCGACGCGCTCTACGATGCGAGCCGGGCGGGGGTCGAAATCGATCTCGTGGTGCGCGGCATTTGTTGCCTGCGTCCTCAGGTGCCCGGCCTGTCCGAGAACATCCGCGTGAAGTCGATCGTCGGCCGCTTCCTGGAACACAGCCGCATCTATTGCTTTGGCAACGGCCATGGTTTGCCGTCGGACGAGGCGATCGTCTATCTGTCCTCGGCCGACCTGATGCCGCGCAATCTCGACCGTCGCGTCGAATGCATGTTCCCAATTACAAATCCAACTGTGCATGAACAGGTGCTGGGCCAGATCATGCTGGGAAACATCATGGACAACCAGCAGAGTTTCGAAGTATTGGCAGACGGTACCTCACGGCGGATAAAGCTGGATGAGGGCGAAGAGCCGTTCAACGCTCAGGAATATTTCATGACCAATCCGAGTCTATCGGGACGGGGTGATGCGTTGAAATCCCATGCACCGAAGCGCATCGCGCAGTTCAAGCGGCGCAAGAAGTCTGAATTGGCAAGCAGTTAATGACGCAATTTTCGCAGGGCCGGCTCAAGGATCGCCAGCCACTGTCCATCGTCGATATCGGATCGAACTCGATTCGTCTTGTCGTGTTCGAGGGCCTTGCCCGGTCACCCACGCTCATCTTCAACGAAAAGATGCTGGCGGGGCTTGGCCGTGGCATTGTCTCGACGGGGAAACTTGACCCAGAGGCCGTCACCCGGTCGATGGAAGAGTTTCGCCGTTTTCGCGCGCTCTCGGAACAGGCGGGAGCGACGGAAATGCACGTGCTCGCCACGGCGGCTGCACGCGAAGCGGTGAACGGCCCCGATTTCATTCGTCGTGCCGAAGAAGTACTCGGCACCAAAATCCGCGTCCTGACCGGCCGCGAGGAAGCCTACTATTCGGCGATGGGCATCATTTCAGGCTTCCATCCCGCCGACGGCATTGCCGGAGACCTGGGCGGCGGCAGCCTGGAACTCGTTGACATCAAAGGTACCACTATCGGTGACGGCATCACCTTGCCCTTGGGCGGCCTGAGGCTGCAGGACGCTTCCAAGAATTCCACCGTGCAATCGGCCCGTATCGCCGAGACCGAACTGGCGAAGGCAAAGCTGCTCGCCGGCGGTCAGGGCAGGACTTTTTATGCGGTAGGCGGCACCTGGCGAAACCTCGCCCGTCTGCATATGAGCATGACCAACTATCCGCTCGAGGTCATGCATCACTACGAACTCGGCATAGCCGAGTCCGAAGCGTTCCTGCGGCAGGTTGCGCGCGGCGATATCGAAAAGATCAAGGGCATCGAGCACGTCTCAAAGAACAGGCGTGCGCTGCTGCCTTACGGTGCGGTGGTGCTGCAGAAGATCATTGCGACGATGAAGCCGTCGCGCATCGTTGTTTCCGCGCTCGGCGTTCGCGAAGGCTTCCTCTACTCTCTCCTGTCGCCGGAGCAGCAAAAGCAGGATCCGCTGATCGCCGCTTCTGAGGAATTGGCGCTGCTGCGCGCGCGCTCGGTGGGACATTCGCATGAACTCGCCGAATGGACCGCCAAGAGCTTCGCCGTCTTTGGTATCGATGAGACGGAGGAAGAAGCCCGTTGCCGCCATGCCGCTTGCCTTCTTGCCGACATCGGCTGGCGCGCGCATCCCGATTATCGTGGCAAGCAGTCGCTCAATATCATCGCGCACGCCTCCTTCATCGGCGTCGATCACCCCGGACGTGCTTTCATCGCGCTGGCTAATCTCTATCGCCACGAAGGAATAACGGACGAGAACATTGCCGCCGAGATCAAGGCGCTTGCGCCGCCACGCTATATCGAGCGTGCCAGGCTACTCGGCGCCATGATGCGCGTCGTCTATTTGCTGACGGCGTCGATGCCGGGCGTCATGCCCAGGCTGCGCTGGGAAAAGCGCCCCAACGGCGCCTTAGCGCTCGTCCTGCCGGCCGATCTCGCCGCGCTCTATGGCGAACGCCCTGCCGGCCGCCTTGCGCAGCTTGGGAAGCTCACAGGCAGGAAGCTCGTGCTTGCCGTCGACGGTGGCCCGAGCAGTTCGGCGAAGTAGGCCAATATTCTTGCCGACGACATGCAAACGCAAGAGCCCCGGCGAACCGGGGCTCTGCATTCCGACGTACTAAGGTCGGGCTGATTACTTGCGGCGGCCGTCGACCGACAAACCGCCGGCACCCAGTGCTGCGACCAGCAGCAGGCCGCCGGTGATCGAGATGTTCTTCTGGAACAGCAGCATCTGCATCCCGTCAGCAAAATTGGTGTGCGCAACCAGCGTGGCTGCCACGGTGAACACGGCCAGCACCAGGGCTGCGATGCGGGTCTGGAAGCCGACCAGAATGGCGAGGCCGCCGAGCAGTTCGACGAGACCCACGACGACGGTCGTCACGGTCGGCACGGGCAGGCCGAGCGAGCCGAACCAGCCAGCGGTAGCGCCGATGGCGGTCAGCTTGCCGAAGCCGGCGAGAATGAAGAGCGAGGACAAGAGCAGGCGGCCAAGAAGCGCGAGAGGAGCGCTGACGCCGGTCGTACCGGTAGACGATGCGGTGGAAAGGGACATGACGGAAGTCTCCAGGAGAGCGTTATTCGATGGGCTCTCCTAGCCGATCTCCGCCGTTCACCAAAGACGCTTAATTCACGACGCAGCGTTCACAGTTTGAATGATCAGCCGGGGTGGATCATCTCTTCCGGGCGGACGATGCGGTCGAAATCCTCGTCCGACACATAACCGCCGCCAACGGCCTCCTCGCGCAGTGTGGTGCCGTTCTTATGAGCGGTTTTGGCGATCTTGGCTGCGTTGTCGTAGCCGATGGTCGGGGCAAGCGCGGTCACCAGCATCAGCGAGCGTTCGAGCGCTGCCTTGATGTTGTCCTTGCGGGCCTCGATGCCGACGACGCAATTCTCGGTGAAGGACACGGCGGCGTCGGCCATCAGCCTGACCGATTGCAGGAAGTTATAGGCCATCACCGGGTTGTAGACGTTCAGCTCGAAATGGCCCTGGCTGCCGGCGAAGGTCAGCGCTGCGTTGTTGCCGAAAATCTGCACGCAGACCTGCGTCAGGGCTTCACACTGGGTGGGGTTGACCTTGCCCGGCATGATCGACGAACCGGGCTCGTTTTCCGGCAGCGAAAGCTCGCCGAGGCCCGAACGCGGGCCGGAGCCGAGTAGCCGGATGTCGTTGGCGATCTTGAACAGTGAGCCCGCCACCGTGTTGATCGCGCCATGGCTGAACACCATCGCGTCGTGTGCCGCCAGTGCTTCGAACTTGTTCGGGGCTGTGGTGAACGGCAACTGCGTAATGGCTGCGATGTTTTCCGCCACTTTCTCGGCAAACCCGATCGGCGCATTCAGGCCGGTACCGACCGCCGTTCCGCCCTGGGCCAGTTCCATCAGCGCTGGCAAGGTCTGTTCGATGCGCTTGATGCCGTTTTCGACCTGCTGGGTATAGCCGGAAAACTCCTGGCCCAGCGTCAGCGGCGTGGCGTCCTGGGTATGGGTGCGGCCGATCTTGACGATCGGGGCGAATTCCTGCGCCTTGTCGTTGAGCGCGTTGCGCAGTTGCTGCAGCGCCGGCAGCAGGCGATGGACGATCTCCTCCGCGCAGGCGACGTGCATCGCCGTTGGATAGGTATCGTTGGACGACTGGCTCATATTGACGTGGTCGTTGGGGTGAACCGGCTTCTTCGAGCCCATTTCGCCGCCCAGCATCTCGATGGCGCGGTTGGAGATCACCTCATTGGCGTTCATGTTGGACTGGGTGCCCGAGCCTGTCTGCCAGACCGCAAGCGGGAAATGCGCGTCGAGCTTGCCTTCGATGACCTCCTGCGCAGCCTGGATGATGGCGTCGGCCAGTTTCGCGTCGAGACGACCAAGGTCGCGATTTGTGATGGCGGCAGCCTTTTTGACGATGCCGAGCGCGCGAACCACCGGCAAAGGCTGCTTTTCCCAGCCGATCTTGAAGTTTCCGAGCGAACGCTGCGCCTGCGCACCCCAATAGCGGTCGTTCTCGACCTCGATGGGGCCGAAGGTGTCGGTCTCGGTTCTGGTGGTCTTGGCAGTCACGGCGTCTCTCCGGAAAACTCTTTTCGCGCAACGGCTTATCGCGTTGCCCTGAGGGCTTCAAGCAGAGAATCGAGGCACTTGGCGACCTAATCGGTTCAAAGGTGCGAAGAGGCGAAAACATCCGTTTTCAACCCCTTCAAACCGCATTTTGAAGGGGGTCTCAGGTGACGTTGGGCACCTCCGAAACGTCGAAGAACACCCTGAGACCCCTCTCGCGCGCAAGTTTGACATCCTGGTCCGCACCGTTCGACGCACCCGGCAGACGCAGCACGGCATCGCAATGCTGGAGCAGGCGATCCGCAACGGGATAGGCGAATTCGTCATAAATCGGATCGCCCGGACCTTTCGAGCCGGCCCTGTGGCCCAAAGGCAGCGCGACCCACTCGCCGATCATCGGAATATGGCCTGCGCGGAACAACGGCACGGCAACGCTCTCCAGCCGGTCGAGATTGTCCTGGATTTTCGCGGGGTCATCGCCGGTGCCGGAGCGATAGGGGCCGGCGATCAGGATCAGCATGGGTTTGGAAGGGTTCACGATATTCTCCATATTTGCACGAAATTGCACGAAAGTAACCTATATTGAGATATCGTGCAAGAGCGTGTAAACTCATGAAGTCACCGGAGCCGAAAATGCTGACCAATCACCGTAAGCAGTTGATTCTCGATATCCTTGCGCGGCAGGGGCAGGTGGTAGCGAAGCAGGTGAGCCAGGATTTGAACCTGTCGGAAGACACGATCCGCCGCGACCTGCGCGAACTCGCGGCGGACGGCTTGCTGATGCGGGTGCATGGTGGCGCCATGCCGGTGTCGCCAACGGTTGTGCCGATAGCGCAGCGTAGAACCATGGCTCAAGGCGAGAAGGCGGCTTTGGGAAAGGCTGCCGCGGCGCAGATCCAGGAAGGGATGACTGTTGTGTTCGACGGAGGGACATCAAATTTAGAAATTGTCCGCCATCTCGGTCCCGCGCGCTTCAATGCCGTCACCCACAGCCCGACCATCGCGGTTGCGCTGGAGGAGTATCCACACGTGGACGTGGTGCTGATCGGCGGCAAGCTGATGCGGCATTCCATGGTGGCTGTCGGCGCTTTGGCCTCGGAAGCGATTGCACGGATTCGCGCCGATCTGTTTTTTCTCGGCGTCACCGGGGTTCACGTCGAAGAAGGCTTGACCACAGGAGATATGGAAGAGGCGGCAATCAAGCGCCAGATCATGGCACGATCCGGTGAAACCATCGTTTTGGCGACAGCGGACAAGATCGGCGCGGTGTCGCCCTTCAGGGTCGCCGACATTGGAGACGTAGCGTCGCTGATCGTCTCGGCTTCAGCGCCGCAAGACCAGATCGATCTGCTACAGGGCGCCAGCGTCACATTGACAACAGTATAGTGGCCAAACGAAAGCGGCCGGGCAATCGCTTGACCAGCCGCTTTTCTTGGAGATTTGGAGAGCTACAGCGCCTTCTTGACCTTTTCCTTGGCATCGCCAACGGTTTTCTGGACTTTGCCGGCAGTCTTCTCAGCCGCGCCTTTGGCTTCGGTTTTCTTGCTGCCGGTTGCTTTGCCGGCAGCTTCCTTCACGGCGCCAGTCGCCTGTTTGGCGGCGCCCTTGACCTGATCCTTGTTCACCATCGCAAATCTCCTCTGTTGCTCGCAAACAACGGACGGTGATGCGGTGAGTTCCTTAACTTGCGGGCGATATTTGCTGGCTCTATTATAGGGGACGGGACGCTGGGGGCGATGCATGCGCGGGATGATGAAGAAGTTGCGCGGCGCCGTGATCGGCAGCGCGATGCTTCTGGCGGGTTGCGTGGCGATGGATGTCGGTCCGATCAACACCCAAACCCACCTTCCTCAACCGCCTTCACCTGAATTCTTCCCGGATTCCGGCGATGACGGTTCGACCGTTGTCGGCCTTGCCTTTTCCGGCGGCGGCATGCGGGCCTCGGCCTTTTCCTATGGCGTGCTGCGCGCCCTGGACGACATCGTCGTCGACGAGAAGCCGGTGCGCCGAACCTTGGTCGACGACATCCGCATGATCTCGGGCGTGTCGGGCGGCGCCATAACGGCTGCCTATTTCGGCTATCGGGGCCGGGACAATTACCGCGATTTCGATGAGCGTTTTCTGCGCCAGAATGCCGAATCCAGTATGCGGACCAGCATCTCGCCCGCGAACCTGTCGCGCGCCTGGAATGGCGGCGTCAACGACCTCGACACCTTCGCGCGGTGGCTCGACGAGAACCTGTTCAACGGCGCGACCTTCAGCAGCTTCCGCTGGGCGAATGCGCCGATCGTCTGGCTCAGCGCCTCCGACATCTACAACCGCACGCCGTTCCTGTTCACCTACGATACCTTCGCCGCGCTGTGTAGCGACCTGAGCGCCCTGAAACTGTCGGACGCGGTTGCAGCCTCGGCGGCTGTGCCCGTGGTGTTCACGCCGGTCATCATCACGGCGCAGAACCCGCAATGCGCCTACCAGCATCCGGCATGGCTGAAGACGGCGCTGCGACGCGACAATGTCTCGCTGCGCCTGCAGGCCTATGCGCAGGCGCTTGATTCCTACCAGAACAAGGACAGTCTGAATTATGTCCGGCTGATGGATGGCGGCCTGACCGACAATCTTGGCATCACCGGCTTCGTTTTGGAGCGCGCCGCATCGAGCACGCCACACGGTCCGCTTTCGGCGGAAGAAGCCGTCAGACTGCGCAACTTCGTGCTGATCGTCGCCGATGCGGGCAGGGGCCAGACCGCGAAGTGGGGCTCGACCATGCATGGGCCTGGCATGATGCCGCTGATGGGGGCGGTGGTGGACACCGGCATGGCATCCTCGGTCCGCGACGAACTCGATGCGCTAAACTTCGCCGTCCAGGAATGGTCGGGAAAGCTCGTCCAGTACCGTTGCGGGCTGCCGCTGGCCACAGTCCGCAAAATTCGCGGGACGACTGCGGGCTGGGACTGCCGCGACGTGCACATGGTGGTCGAGCGCCTTGCGTTCAACGATCTCAACCCGGCGCTGGAAGCCAAGCTGAACAACGTGCCCACCCGTCTCGCGCTGCCGGCGGAGCAGATCGATGAACTGGTCGAAGCCGGCCGCGAAACCGTCGCGACGAGCAGGATCATCCAGGAGGTCGTGTCCGGCATCTGGCCAAAGGGCGCGCCCCGGCCGGACGTACAGCTTACCAACGACTGATCGGCTCAAACAAAAACGCCTCTCGCATCGTTGGAATGCGGGAGGCGTCTTTTTGTCCGTGCTCTCTTGGAATTGCTTCCGTTGAAATGCGTTGGACATTCATAAAACGCGGCATGAAGGAAAGGGTTCCGGAGGCCGGCATATTTTTTCAGAGTTATTCGGTCCAGCTGGGTGGCTTGCCTTGCATAACCACCTCCGCCAGCGCCGCCCCTCATCCCCCTGCCGGGACCTTCTCCCCGTAAACGGGGAGAAGTGCGCTTGCGCAGCCGTTTTCGCAAGTAACTGACGTTAGAGATTGGCGAAACCGTTGATGATATCGTTCCTCGCCCCTTTTACGGGGAGAGGAAGCCGGCAGGCAGGTGAGGGGCTGCGCAGCGCTGGAACGAGATAACTGCAAGATCAAAAGTAGGAATTTTTTATCGAAAGTGGGATGGCGACCGTCATCACCAAGTCCTCCGCTTCCTCGTCAACCTTGGTATTCGCCGGAATCGCATGACAATTGCGCGATTCCGGACGGCATCGCCGTCCGCCTCAATCATTCTGATATGACCGGCCAATGCTTCAGCCGCATTCTATGCCGCCTCGTCAACGCTATCGCCGGCCGAAAAGCAGCCTGGAATGTCCGGGAAACTGACGCCGTAGGCGCTGTCGGGGTCTTTGTGGGTTAACGCGATATAGTGCACAAATCACCATTAAATAGCGTCTTTAATTATTGAATTCATTGACTGTCAAACACAAGTACATTTCCACGAGCATGTTTGAATATCTCGATTTTCTGAATGCCCTCTCGACACTCGATATCGTAGTCATCCATCACCGTAATGTTTGATATCGGATAAAAGGAGCAAACATTTTTCTCGTAAACGACAATACCTTGATCTTTAATTTCGGGGCATCCGGATATCCCGCTTTCCTTGACCAGCTTGTTGGCGCTCAACACCTCGCGCCCGATCAAGCAGATTTTCGAATACGATTTCAAGGAGTTTACAATTGTTTCGCTACCATCGCGTTTGATGGCCGATTCCTTATATTCAAATCTTCCATTGTCGTTTCCACAAGAGGCCATGAGTAAACATGGGACTGCAAGTAGATATGATAAAGTTATTTTTGACATGCACCCTCTCGTCGCTGTGAACGATGCCGACCCATGCAGCAAGTTTAACTCAAGATGCTTGTTTCGTTTGACAAAAAAGGGCGGCTCTTGCGAGCCGCCCTTTCCGTAAGCCTTGGAGAGGCTGGACTTAGAAGTCCATGCCACCCATTCCGCCCATGCCGCCGCCGGGCATACCGCCAGGCATGCCGCCGCTTTCCTTCTTAGGGGACTCGGCGATCATGGCCTCGGTGGTGACCAGAAGGCCGGCAACCGAAGCGGCGTCCTGCAGCGCGGTGCGCACGACCTTGACCGGGTCGACGATGCCGAGCGTGATCAGATCGCCATATTCGCCGGTCTGGGCGTTGTAGCCGAAGGTTGCCGACGAGTTCTCGAGAATCTTGCCTGCAACGATCGAGGCTTCCGCGCCAGCGTTCGTGGCGATCTGGCGGGCCGGAGCCTGCAGAGCACGACGGACGATGTTGATGCCTGCATCCTGGTCGGCATTTTCGCCCTTGACCGTGATGCCAGCCGACGAGCGCAGAAGCGCGGTACCGCCGCCGGGGACGATGCCTTCTTCAACGGCAGCGCGGGTAGCGTTCAGCGCGTCGTCGACGCGATCCTTGCGCTCCTTGACTTCCACTTCCGTCGCACCGCCGACGCGGATGACTGCGACGCCGCCTGCCAGCTTGGCGAGACGCTCCTGCAGCTTTTCCTTGTCGTAGTCCGAAGTGGTCTCTTCGATCTGCTGCTTGATCTGGGCAACGCGGCCCTGGATCTCTTCCTTGCGGCCGGCGCCGTCGACGATGGTGGTGTTCTCCTTGGAGATCGACACCTTCTTGGCGCGGCCGAGCATATCGAGCGTGACGTTCTCGAGCTTGATGCCGAGGTCTTCCGAAATCACCTGGCCACCGGTGAGGATAGCGAGGTCTTCCAGCATGGCCTTGCGGCGGTCGCCGAAGCCCGGAGCCTTGACAGCGGCGATCTTCAGGCCGCCACGCAGCTTGTTGACGACGAGCGTGGCCAGAGCCTCGCCTTCGACGTCTTCCGAGATGATGAGGAGCGGCTTGGAGGTCTGCACGACGGCTTCGAGAACCGGCAGCATGGCCTGGAGGTTCGAGAGCTTCTTCTCGTGGAGGAGGATGTAGGCGTCCTCGAGATCGGCCACCATCTTCTCGGGGTTGGTGACGAAGTAGGGGCTGAGGTAGCCGCGGTCGAACTGCATGCCTTCAACGACTTCGAGTTCGGTCTCGGCAGTCTTGGCTTCCTCGACGGTGATGACACCCTCGTTGCCGACCTTCTGCATCGCTTCCGCGATCATCGAGCCGATTTCCTTCTCGCCATTGGCCGAGATGGTGCCGACCTGGGCGACTTCTTCCGAGGTCTGGATCTTCTTGGCCTTCTTGACGAGGTCGGCGACGACTTCGGCAACGGCCAGGTCGATGCCGCGCTTCAGGTCCATCGGGTTCATGCCAGCGGCGACGGCCTTGTGGCCTTCCTGAACGATAGCCTGAGCCAGAACGGTGGCGGTGGTGGTGCCGTCACCAGCGATGTCGTTCGTCTTCGACGCGACTTCGCGGATCATCTGTGCGCCCATGTTCTCGAACTTGTCGGAAAGCTCGATTTCCTTGGCGACGGTGACGCCGTCCTTGGTGATGCGCGGTGCGCCGAACGACTTGTCGATGACGACGTTGCGGCCCTTGGGACCGAGCGTGACCTTCACGGCGTCGGCGAGGATGTTGATGCCGTTGAGCATGCGCTCACGAGCGTCGCGGGAGAATTTTACGTCTTTAGCAGCCATTTTAAGCTCCTTGTTGAACCTTGTATTTCAAAGGCCCGAATTTCATTGATGGTGCGGAAAACCGGCTGGATCAGCCGATGATGCCCATGATGTCGGATTCCTTCATGATCAGAAGGTCTTCGCCATTGAGCTTGACTTCCGTGCCGGACCACTTGCCGAACAGAACCTTGTCGCCAGCCTTGACGTCCAGCGGGACGAGCTTGCCAGCTTCGTCGCGCGCGCCGGAACCGACAGCGACGATTTCGCCTTCCTGCGGCTTTTCCTTGGCGGTGTCGGGGATGATGATGCCGCCCTTGGTCTTCTCTTCGGATTCGAGCCGCTTGACGACCACGCGGTCATGAAGCGGACGGAAGTTCGAGTTAGCCATGTGAATTTCCTCGGTGAACTGGTAAGAAACGTTCTGTATCCGGCTTACCGGACTGCTGTTAGCACTCTCCATGCGGGAGTGCTAACGCGTCGCTGAGATAGTCCAGGCGTTCCGACAAGTCAAGCAAGACAGTTGCATCGTCGCCTGCTTTTTGTCGCTGCGACGCGAGGGGTGGCCGCTGGATCGCGGCGTGTTAGCCGTTCATTAACCATAACCGCATTAACCAACGTCAGGTTCGATGAATTTGACGGGGGTTCGCATGACGTTGTCGCGGCGGGGTTTGCTGATCGGCATGCCATTGTTTCTGGCCGGTTGCGCCACGAGACCATTTCAAAATCCGGCCGTCATGGCCTATGGCCCAGTGCCCGATGACAAATATCCGCTGCCGGCCATGCCGCTCGACCAGATCGCGCCAGAGCTTCGCCGCCAGAAGGTGGCTTATTCGGGCCCGCATGCTCCCGGCACCATCGTGGTGAACACGCCTGAGCGGCGTCTTTATTATGTGATGGAGGGCGGGGAGGCGATGCGTTACGGCATTGGCGTCGGCAAGGCTGGGCTCGCGCTCAGCGGCAGCGCCAAGGTGGGCCGCAAGGCGGAATGGCCGAGCTGGACGCCGACGGGCAACATGATTCGTCGCGATCCCCGCAATAAGCGCTTCGCCGGTGGCATGGCCGGAGGCCTCAACAATCCGCTCGGCGCGCGTGCGCTCTATCTTTATCGCGGCGGCAACGACACCATGTTCCGCATTCATGGCACCAACCAGCCCAAGTCCATCGGGCACGCCATGTCCAGCGGCTGCGTGCGCATGCTCAACCATGACGTCATCGACCTCTATGCCCGCGCCGAGGTCGGCGCCCAGGTCGTGGTCGTCCAGACGTAAGTTTCCAATTTCATCGACTGAGTTCGTGATCGCTGCCAGCTATTCGCTGGCGGCGATGCTGCTATGCAAAAATGCCGGCTTGTTTCATGAGCATGCTTACAATATATGACACTCATGAACGCTGAGCCCATCGAGAAAATCGGTTTTCTGCTGCATGACGCCCAAAGGCTGCTGCGCAAGCGCTTCGACGCGAACGCAGCGCAATACGGCCTGTCCTCGGCGCAGTGGCGGCTGATGGTGCGCGTCGTCAAGGAGCCGGGCATTGCCCAGGCGCGCCTTGCCGAACTGCTCGAGATCGAGCCGATCAGCGTCTCGCGCTTGGTCGACCGCATGGCAGAGGGCGGATGGGTCGAGCGCCGCGCCGACGATAACGATCGCCGCGTGCGCATGGTGTTTCCGACCGAGCGCAGCCGTGGCGTGTTTACCAAGGTCAAGGGCATGGCCCACCAGATTTTCGACGAGGCGTTGACGGGCCTGTCCTCGGACCAGCGCCACGCCTTCGTGAACGGGCTCGAAACGATCATTGCAAATCTCTCCGAAGCGGACGGCGTGTCTGGCGGAGAGGCACAGCTTAAGGAAGGCACGCCAGCATGAACGCGGTTGCTAAGATCGATGAAAACGCAGAGAAAATTACAGTGGACCCGCAGCCGACCGCCGCTTCCGCTCCGGCGGAAAAGCCGCTGAAGAAGCGCGGTCGCGGCCGTTTCCTCCTGATGGCGGCATTGCCCTTGGCCTTTATCGCCGGCGGCAGCTATGTCTGGATCACCGGCGGGCGCTATCAGGAAACCGAAAACGCCAATCTGCGCCAGGCGCGCGTCAACATCGCGTCGGAAGCGGCGGGCCGCATCGTCAAGATCGGGATAATGGACAACGCGCAGGTTAAGGCCGGCGACGAACTGTTCGAGATCGATCCCGAGCCTTATCGCATCGCACTTGCCCAGGCGGATGCGGCGCTTGCCCAGGCGCGGCTGCAGGTCGAGCAGCTTCGCGCCGCCTACAGCCAGGCCATGGCGCAGGAACGCGTCGCAGCCGGCGAAGTGGATTATCTCAAAGCGCAGTTCGACCGCAGCGAGGATCTCGCCAGCAAGGGCATCAGCGCCAAGTCTTCGCTGGACGAAGCGCGCCGCGACCTGCAGCGCGCCGAAGACGAGCACCTGTCGGCCATCCAGGGCATCGCCAGCGCGCGCGCAGGCCTTGGCGGCGATCCCGATATCGCCACCGACCAGCATCCCGCCGTTCTGGCAGCACTCGCCGCCCGCGACAAGGCTGCCTACACGCTGTCGCAGACGACGGTCCGGGCGCCCGGCGACGGCGTGGTGTACCAGGCTTCGTCGGTCAAGATCGGCCAGTTCGTTACCGCCGGCACGGCTCTTTTCAGCCTGGTGGAGACCGGCGATACCTGGGTGGATGCCAATTTCAAGGAAACGCAGCTGACCCACATCAAGCCGGGCCAGGAGGTCGACGTCGTGCTCGACACCTATCCCGACCGCCCCTTCAAGGGCACGGTCCAGGCCATCGGTGCGGGGACAGGCGCGGAGTTCTCGCTGCTGCCCGCCCAGAACGCAACCGGCAACTGGGTCAAGGTGACCCAGCGCATCCCGGTTCGGGTCAAGATCGATACGGACGGCGCGGACGTTGCGCTGCGCACCGGCATGAGCGCCGACGTTTCCATCGATACGGGGGCTTCGCGCGGCTTCGCAAGCCTGTTCGGGAAAGCCTACGCCGGGCAGTAAACGGCAGAAAGTCGTGATGTCATGAGCCAGTCGCAAGCATCGACGGGTTTCGTCGAAGTGCCGCATCGTGGCCTGATCACCGTTTCGGTGATGCTGGCCACGATCATGCAGGTGCTCGACACCACCATCGCCAATGTCGCGCTGCCGTCTATGGTGGGCGACCTCGGCGCCTCCCAGGATACTATCAACTGGGTGCTGACGTCCTACATCGTGGCTGCCGCGATCATGACGCCGGTCACCGGCTGGCTGTCTGACCGCTTCGGCCGCAAGGAGCTGTTCCTCACATCCGTCGTCGGCTTCACCGTCGCCTCCATGCTCTGCGGCATCGCCTGGAGCCTGGAGTCGATGGTGGCGTTCCGCGTCCTGCAAGGCATCTTCGGCGCCTCGATCGTGCCGCTGTCGCAGACCTTCCTGCTCGACATCAACCCCAAGGAACGCCACGGCTCCGCCATGGCGATGTGGGGCGCCGGCATCATGGTCGGGCCGATCATCGGGCCGACGCTGGGCGGCTGGCTGACCGAAAGCTTCGACTGGCGCTGGGTGTTTTTCATCAACCTGCCTGTCGGCATCTTAGCCTTCATGGGCTGCGCCGCCTATCTGCCCACCGTGGTCAAGCGGCTGCGCGGCTTCGATTTCTTCGGCTTCGCCATGCTATCGCTCGGCGTCGGCGCGTTGCAGCTCATGCTCGATCGCGGCGGCGAGGTCGACTGGTTTTCCTCGCCCGAAATCTGGATCGAAATGGCCGTCGCCATCAGCGGATTCTGGATTTTTGCCGTGCATATGGCATCCGCCAAGAATCCGTTTCTCGATCCCGAGATCTTTCTCGACCGCAATTTCGTGACCGGACTGGTCTTCATCTTCATCATCGGCATCATCCTTCTGGCGAGCCTCGCGCTGCTGCCGCCCATGCTGTCGCGCATCTTCGGCTATCCCACGACGACGACGGGCCTCGTCATGGCGCCGCGCGGTGTCGGCACCATGGTGTCGATGATCCTGGTCGGCCGGTTGGTCCGCATGGTCGATTCGCGCTATCTCGTCGTCGCCGGCCTGTCGCTGACAGCGGTGTCGCTCTACATGATGACCGGCTTCACGCCGCAGATGGATGATTATTTGATTATCGTCAGCGGCGTCATCCAGGGTCTTGGGCTGGGGCTGGTCTTCGTGCCGCTGTCGACGGTGGCCTTCGCCACCTTGCACCCGCGCCACCGCACAGATGCCGCGAGCCTGTTCAGCCTGGTGCGCAATATCGGTTCGTCCATTGGCATTTCGATCGTGACGCTGCTGTTGATCCGTAACACGCAGATCAACCATGCCGAGCTGAGTACGGCGATTTCGCCGTTCAATCCCAATCTTGTGGCGATCTCGCCGCAGGCCGTTGCCGGCGATCCCTCGGCGCTGCAGCAGATGGACAATCTGGTGAACATCCAGTCGCTGATGATCTCCTATGTCAACGACTTCAAGCTGATGATGATCGTCACGCTCTGCGCCATCCCGCTGGCGTTGCTCTTGCGCAAGCCCAAGGCTGTCATGGCCGGTGCCGCACCCGCCGCGCATATGGATTGAGAATTCGGCATCAAAGTCGGTGCCCGACGTTTAACCCCCACCCTTTATCCCTCCCCACAAGGGCGAGGGAGGCGTCTTTGCCGCGTTTCAACAAAGACCCTTGTCGCTGCGCATCAAGCGCATGCGGAGTCCCCCTCCCACCTGTGGGGAGGGGTTAGGGGTGGGGGGTATCCTGCGGGCAGGAAGACTTCCCGTTACCCCTACCGCCCCATGACCAGCGCCCAGTAGCGCTCGCCGCCGCGGGTCACGTAAGCCAGGCCGAAGCGGTTGAAACGCTCGTCCAGCATGTTGCGGCGGTGAGCGGGGGAGTCCCGCCACATCTGGAACAGCTTGGCCATGTCCATGCGGCCCTGGGCGATGTTTTCCGAGGCGGCACCTTCAATCTCGTTGTCTTTGATGCGCGTGGCGAAATCCTTGCCTCGGCCGGTGGTGTGCACCATCTTGCCGCTTCCGGCCATGTAGCCGGCCTGCTGCAGAGCAGCCTGACCCAGCTTCGCGTCGGGCGTCATGGCGGACATGCCTTGCCCGGCGCGGATATCGTTGAGGTAGCTTTGGCCCTGTGGGGAAACGATAGCGCCGCCTTCGATCCTGCCGCCGGTCTGGCACGCCGACAGAAGGGCGGCACATAAACTGGCCGCCAAGACCAGGCTGGCGGGTCTGAAGCGAAGGCCGGACGAGCCGTGCCGGGCGGTGGGAGCGGTGGAATCGGTCATCCGCGCATGCAAACAGCCAGATCGTGGCTTTTGGCGGGCAGGGTGCAGCGACCGGGTCCAGAAGTCGAGAATCTCTCCTTGAAACGGCGGCTTGCGGTCAAAGCAAGCAAATGGCCAGCCGCGCGACAGAGCGCGGAAAGGGGCGCCCGTACCCGTCGTCGCAATCCGTTTAGCCGATGCACCTCGACCCAAAATATGGACATTCGTATTGACAGAAATACATATGTTCATTACAACTTGGGGCCTAAAAGCACTGACAAGCTCGCTCTGGGAGGAATTGCCTATGGCTATCAATGTAGCACCGGTTGGACTGGCGCGGGATTTGATCGAGCGTGGCAAGACGGGCAAGCCGATCCGGATCGGTCTGATCGGGGCGGGCGAGATGGGCACGGATATCGTCGCTCGGGTGGCGCATATGCCGGGCATCGAGATCGGCGCGATTTCGGAGCTGAACCTGCCCAATGCCGGCAAGGCGGTCAGCATCGCCTATCAGGAAGAGGGCCATTCGCGCGAGGTGACCACCGGCTCGGCGCTGAACGAGGCGATCGAGGCGGGCAAGGTGGCGGTGACCAGCGATGCGTCGCTGGTGCTGGAAAGCGGGCTGATCGATGTGGTGATCGACGCCACCGGCGTTCCGGCCGTGGGGGCGGAGATCGGCCTGCGCGCGATGGAGCACGGCAAGCATCTGGTGATGATGAATGTCGAGGCGGACGTGACCATCGGCGCCTATCTCAAGCATGAGGCGGATCGTCTGGGCGTGACCTATTCGCTGGGCGCGGGCGACGAGCCGTCATCCTGCATGGAACTGATCGAGTTCGTCTCGGCGATGGGGCATACCATCGTGGCGGCGGGCAAGGGCAAGAACAACCCGCTCAACATCGACGCCGTGCCGCAAGACTATGCCGAGGAAGCAAAACGCCGCAACATGAATGTGCGGATGCTGGTGGAGTTCGTCGACGGCTCCAAGACGATGGTCGAGATGGCGGCGATTGCCAATGCCACCGGCCTGGTTCCCGACAAGCCGGGCATGCACGGCCCGGCGGCGACGCTGAGCGAACTGAACAAGGTGCTGGTGCCGCAGAAGGATGGCGGCGTGCTGTCGAGGGTCGGCGTGGTCGATTATTCCATCGGCAAGGGGGTTGCGCCCGGCGTGTTCGTCATCGCCGACATGTCGCATCCGAGGATTTCGGAGCGGATGGAGGATCTGAAGATGGGCCACGGCCCGTATTTCACCTTCCACCGGCCGTACCATTTGACCTCGCTGGAAGTGCCGCTGACCTGCGCGCGGGTGGTGCTCTACGGCAAGGCCGACATGGTGCCGCTGGCGACGCCGGTGGCGGAGGTGTGCGCTGTGGCCAAGAAGGACATGCAGCCGG
>NZ_JASCRR010000039.1 GCF_030010215.1 Tianweitania sp. UT-5YL-CI-8 | reverse complement strand
CCCGCGCCCGCAGGCCCCTGCGCTAAATGGAGAGCTCCGGGCCTACGCGCGCTGACCCTATGCAACCAGAGGCAGGGGTCCCTTTTGGGGGCCGATAAGGGGTCCCGTTACGATGCCGATTGACACTGGGACGGCATGAGCGACATCGTCGACAGGAGCTTCGAGGGTGAAGACTGGGAAAGCGGACCGTTTCCGACGCAGGACTTCCCGCAGGAGGTGCTGAAGCTACTTGAGGCGCTCGATGCTACCCGAGCATGCGGGTGGCTTTCGGCGGAGAGCCATATCCGTGACTTTGGAGAGGAAGGCCGGAGTAATCTGGCCAAGATGCTGTCCGACTTGCGTCAAACCCTGAACCAGCATCCGGCTCGCTACTTTATTTTGGCCGGGGACGGTGAGCCGCTCTTCGTTTGGCTTCAAAAACACGACCACCAAATTGACTGGACCAGGGTGAATGACAAGGCCAGTGCGGCTGCGTTGGCCGTCAAGGCTTCTAGCGTCATCGGCGTCGTCGCAGAGGTTAGTGCCGACGGAACCTACCACCGGGCGCAGTCTTTCGCGGTCCACGTACCGACAGAGCCAACGGAAGAAAACGCCCACATTTACGAGGAGGCCGCGCGAATGGCCCAACCCGCGCGGGCAGTAAGCCTCAGCCAGCCGAGAGGTGTCGCTCCACCTGTGAAGACTAAAAAAACTGGGCGGAATGATCCGTGTCCATGCGGTAGTGGCGCAAAGTACAAGAAATGTCATGGCCGCTAGAAACAGTCCTAACAATAGAAATTGATAAATTTCCGGGGAAGGGCGGCTTTTTAGAAGCGTGAATATTTTAGAGAGTCATGGAGGCCTACAGCGTAGACGTCGTTCTCTGTTTCGTCGGGTTCGGCCCGCCAGAACCGCCGATTGCCCTCCACAGCACGACATGGCCGCAGCTCACCGCATCGTCGCCAAGCGGCATGGCAAACCGGCGATTCCACGCTATTACCCGATACTTTGTCTGTCTGAAGTGGGGAGCCGCCCGCGTCATTCCGACTGCGGATCGGCGCTGCTATCGGTGACGGCATCAATCAGCGTCTCGTAAGATGATGGGCCCCGGATCGTAAGCCCGTGTGCTCGATCGAATGTGCCAAGCGTCTTGCTCCAATATTTGGCGGCGAGCGTCAGATAGTGAACGTCCGGGCCAAGTGCCTCGCTGGTCGGACGACGATGATGCCGGTGCAGTGGATTGCCACACTCCCTGAGATCGTAACGTGCAACATGGTGCCACATCGAATGCGCGCAGGCGCTGAACGGAGTGTAAACATAGTTGTAAAAATCAACGCAGTTGGCCTCTTCAGCCATTTGACGAACCGACAGGCTCGACCATTTTCCCAGGTCAACATCGAGCAACCAGCCGATCCGCTGATTGTCGATCCACCTCTCGCCGGCTTCCAGCATGGCCGCCTCTTGCGGCGTCGGCTCGCGAGTTCCGATCTGCGCGCGGCGATGCTCGAGTTCGAGTTTAGCCTGACCTAATCCAAACAGAACGAACTTCCGGCAGCGCTCGACCGGATCTAGCAACAGCCACGCGAGGTTGATGTAAGCGTCGGCCATGGCGCGTAGCAGGATCGGCGCGCTATGCCCGGTCCATAGTGCGGGCGCGCGCGCAACGTCCTTGGAGAGCGTCGCCTGTCGTGCGAGCATGCCGCCGATCACTTCGTGGACGTGGATCTGAGAAAAGTTCGGAGGCCATGCCTCCAGGCGCGTCGTGAGTTCGTAATCGACGTCCGTACAATAGCTCTCTATGAGCGGCGAAATTTCTAGGCCTTCGTCATCCTCGCCATCAGCCTCCTGCTGAGTCATCTCAATCCTCGCACTGTTCGAGTTCCAAACCACGGTTCCAGAAAGCGGTCGGCCAATCGGTCCCCGACGCCATCATGTCGGCGTCACCGAACATCTGATTGAGGGTCGCGCGGATCGACGCGGCGATCCGCTGTGACTGCACGGTTTCGGGGTAGTCTTCGATCCGGGGAAAGTCAGCGAGCGCGAGGCCCGCCGAGACTTTGAGCCGTTCAGCATCGAATGCGAGCCATGTTACGGTCGCCTGAACCATGATAGCGCACGTCGATGATCGATCGAATAACACGCCAACCAGTGCTTTGAGCACGCCGAGATCTTGTAACCAGCGTTCTCCCGTAGCCGCTTGCGTCAGTTCGCGCATGGGGTGGTCGGGGTAGTGGGCGTGGAGCGGCGCGAGCGGCCCGCACAGGTCGTCCCGGTAAGACCGGCCTTCCACGATGCTCGAAAGTACGCCTTCTGGTAAAGAGGCGAACTTGCCGGCTGCTGCCCAAATCGTGCGGTCACGCGTTGGATCGCCTGCACGCAAATCGCGCGTAAAGGCGGTTATGATCTCAACGCCGCGACGAGGACCCCAGGCTTCCTGCACGAGGGCAATCCACAGGAGCTCTGGAATCATCATGTTGATCCAAGACACTTCTTGCATTGGTCCGAATGCGTTGTTGAACGGACTCACTAGTTTCGATTTGATGCGCCTGTGATCGTCAAGCACTGGAGGCCGCTTATTCTCGCTCATACCTTCCCCTGTGCGCCGTTAATCCCCGCTGTTTCTACACGATAGCCCGACGTTACAGCGTATGCGACGGTGAAATATCTCGATAGAGTGCTCGTAATCGACTGTGTTGTCGGTATCGGACCATTCGGCGAACGCCGCCGGCAGGGTTCCGGCCACTGAAAGCGGAAGAATACTGTCTCGGAGCCGCTGCGTTTACCCGCCCATGGTGACATCGCCCCTTATTTAAGAGCGCTTACCTTAGCTCATTTCCTATTTAAGCCAATGACCTCTTGCTTAAATAAGGCTGCGGCATCATATTCAGCTCATGTCCGAACCCGCGCCCAATCTCCGGCTAGGCCGCTTTGTCGAAACGCCCGTTGCGGGCGAGATGGTGCGCGCCTTCGTGCCTCCGCCGTTGCCGCCAGAGCCGTCGATCGACGTGCTGGCCCTGCTGGAACGGCTGAGCCTGGCGGAGCGAGCGTTGGGCCGTCTGGACGGCATTACCATGCTGCTCCCGCGTCAGGAACTGTTCCTCTATATGTATGTGAGGAAGGAAGCGGTCCTCTCGTCCCAGATCGAAGGCACGCAATCGACCCTTTCGGACCTGCTTCGCTTCGAGACTGAGGCGCAGGCCGGTCAGCCGATCGACGATATCCGCGAAGTCTCGAACTACGTCGACGCTATGATGTACGGGCTGGAGCGGCTGGAAGACCTGCCGCTGTCGCTGCGCCTGATCCGTGAGATGCACGCGCGCCTGCTGCAAAGCGGACGCGGCGGCACGAAAAGCCCCGGCGAGTTCCGGCGTTCGCAGAACTGGATCGGTGGCACCCGTCCCGGCAATGCGCTGTTCGTGCCGCCCCCGCCGACGGAGATGGATGCCTGTCTCGATGCGCTGGAGCGCTTCATGCACGAGGAAGGCTCGCGTCTGCCCGCCCTCATCAAGGCCGGTCTGCTGCATGTTCAATTCGAGACCATCCACCCGTTCCTGGACGGCAACGGCAGGATCGGCCGATTGCTGGTCACGCTGTATCTCTGCGTCAACGGCGTGTTGCGTAAGCCGCTGCTCTATCTGAGCCTCTACCTCAAAACCCATCGCGCCGATTACTACCGCCTGCTTCAGGAGGTGCGCGAGCATGGCGCGTGGGAAGCATGGCTCGACTTTTTCCTCACGGGCGTCGCCGATACCGCCAATCAGGCGTTCGATGCCGCCACCCGGATTGTCGAATTGTTCAAGGAAGATCGCGAACGGATCACGGTAGAGAGTGACCGGGCCGGCTCGGCGCTGCGTATCCATGATCTGTTTCAGCAGAATCCCTATCTGACGGCCAACCAGCTCGTTCAGCAGACAGGCCTCTCGGCCCCCACGGTCAATGCGGCGCTCGCCGATCTGGAGCGGTTTGGCATCGTCGAGGAAGTCACGGGCCGCAAGCGCGGCCGCGTTTTCAGTTACCGGGGGTATCTCGCTATTCTGAGCGAGGGCACCGACCCGCTTCCCGCTGCGGTCTGACGGCAACGCGAGATATTTTGAAAGAGCAAACGTGACAGAAAAACTCGAAGTCTATCAAGACATGGCCATTCATGGCCCCATCGCGAAGCGGCCCGAATTGCGCGAAGCGCTCATCACGGCGGCTGTCGATCCCTGGCGAGTGGATCTGGAACGGTCGGCGGAGGTGGCGCGTAACGCTGTGACCTCGGAGGATGTGGTCCTTTTTCGTCGGGATGCCGGCCAAGATCATCCGGCGGCAGGGCTGACCCTATGGGGCACCGAGGACGGCTATTATGTCCCGAACATCGTTCCCTTGGAGACGGGAAGCCTCACCTTCGCCCAATACAATGCCGTGCTCACGG
Source organism: Tianweitania sp. UT-5YL-CI-8 (assembly GCF_030010215.1). Lineage (GTDB taxonomy): Bacteria > Pseudomonadota > Alphaproteobacteria > Rhizobiales > Rhizobiaceae > Oryzicola. Next base: position 9,808 of record NZ_JASCRR010000039.1, on the reverse strand, counting down.
ATTTTATCGCGCGCATCGCTGCGCCGGTCACAGCTCGGTTCGGGTTCACGATCTCGACGACGGAACCTCGGCAAACACTTGAAGACTGGTTGTCTTCGGACGCTGCGCTGAAGCTGAAGCGCTTTTCCGGCGCGGCCAACAAGTCGACGGGAGCGAGCCACCCATCGGATCAACGTCGATGGTTCGATTTTCTCGTCGCCGTACATCGCAGCGGCGACAAACCCGGCACCGACAGGTTGGCTCGCTGGCTCCATGAAGCGGACGGTTGGGACGAGGACTCCGCTCACAAGCTCGCGGGCGACTTCGAGACCGCTATGGCTCTCCTTGCCTATTGCGAAGAGCACTGAGCCGGATGGACGCACAGGCGATTGCAACAGCGGGCGTTCCGGTGCTGTGCATCGATACATGCTCTATTCTGGATATCATGCGTGATCCGACACGCGAGACGGCAAAGCCGCGCGATCGGCAGGCAGCCATCGATCTCGTAGCGGCGGCGGAATCTGGTCGTCTCATATGCCTTATGGCTGAACAGGTGGCGATCGAGTTTTCCGATCACGACCAGCCTGTCCAGAATGAGGCTGAGCGCAATCTCAAGAAGGTTCGGGAGCAGGTCGAGCGCATCAACAACCTTTCCGCCGTCTTTGGCGCTCCGGGCATCGTCGACTTTACGCATCTTGACGATCATGTCGGTCGCGCAAGAGCGGTTGTCGGGCGTTGGCTCGCCAAACTCGGCAAGGTCATGCCCAGCCCTCTGGCTCCCGCCAAAGCTTTCGCGCGGGTCAACGCTGGCATCGCTCCCGCAAGACGCGGCAAGGAGTCCTCCAAAGATTGCCTGGTCTATGAAACGTATCTTGAGGCCGTGTCGGCTTTGCGGGGCGCCGGGGTGACGACGCCGATCGTTTTCCTGTCATCCAACACCAATGAGTATTTGACCGAAAGCAAGGTTTTGAAGCCGGACATCGCGGCGGAATTTGGCACGATCAACCTTGGCTATGCGTCCAATATGAGTGCGGCCAAATACGCGCTCGGCCTATAAGGACATCGGCTTGAGCGTATCGGCATCGAAACATAATCTGGTCCTCGAACTTTTCGTCCGCACGGCTGACGAAAACTACATCACCGCGCGCTGGTGTGCGATCAATCAGCTCAACACAGACTTTCTTTGGCTCTCGGTTCATGCGCTTGAGAAATATCTCAAGGCCGTGCTTCTGCTCAATGGCAGCTCGTCCAAAAGAAGCGCCTCCGATCAGAAGGCATACAGTCACGACGTCGTTCGGCTTTACGCGGATGTGAAAACTCTGGCTGGCGCGTTGATGCCAGACAATCTCGTCAAGCCAACCGATCTCGATATCTATCACTGGTCCGACCGAACACCCGAGCAGTTCATGGAACACCTGCTCCGCAACGGGAATGCTGACAATCGCTACCTGATTTATGGCTACGTCACCCGCAGTCAGGATCTGCACATGCTGGACGCGATGGTATTTACCATTCGGCGTCTCATTTGCGCGTTGGAGGAGCGCTGGCTGCGGAGCCAAGAGCCAGAAGCGCCGACGTTTACGAACCGCGAACTCCTCGTCCGACAGCCAGAATACTATGGACGTCTTTTCATGCCGCTGGACGATTTAATCGGCGCTCGGGAGGTATCACCGAAACGCGCAGCGGCGTTAAATCTCAACATGGCGTTTGCGCCGGATGACTATCAGCACGAACCGCTTCGATCCGGCAGTTCGTCACGCAATCCCGTCATCATACGCCGCATCCTCGATCCTTTGGAGAGTGAGGACCCCCGGTGGGCTGCGGAAGGCGTCGAGATCGCACGCTGGTTCCTCACCAACGTGCAGGTGCCGAAGGGTAAGCCGGGCGATCCGGGCGTCACCGAACAGATCCTGGCCGCTGTAGAGGCGGCTCGGGCTAAACACGGAATTCCCTGACTGTTTTTTGAGGACCCTGCTCAAGTGAGCGAGCGCAAGCGGCGGCGAACTTCATCTGCATGAGGCGCGAGCTGCTCGATGCAAAGCCGGTAGATAAACCAGCAAGCGTAGATCGCATCCCGTCCGCCAAAAACCCACTGATGCAAAAGCCCGTGCGCCATTCTATGGCGAAGCGTCGGCCCAGCCTGGTGGTCGAACATGTTTTCGATCTCGAACACGACGGCATCGCCAATGAGGTCTTCTAGCGGTTTGCGCCATTCACCCGACGGATCGAGCAGAGTGGATAGCGTTGCGCTCGATTGCGTCAGATCGGATTTCAGACGCGTCGTGTCGACATCCGCTGCGTTCAGCACGTAGCGCAGGGAGTTTTCGAGCTGCGGCACGAGAAGGTGTGCCGCCTCGATAAAGTCACCGTTGAAGAAGTGGAAGAAGCCGCGGCCAAAGAACGCTTCGTGGTGCGGCGGCACAAACGGGCTCATTGCCGCTAGCATCGTCAGCACCCGCTCATCTGGACCGTGATCGAAAACGATTTGATAGCGGCCCGGCTCGATCTGCCCCGCCACAATCAAACCACGCCTAATCTGTTCGTGCTGGATGATCTGGACCCGAATGTTTGCCTCGTCGGGGGGACTAGCGAAACCGCCGGCAGGTGGCGTTCGCGAGGCGGGCTTGAAGGTCTCATCGTAGATCACCGAGGCGAATAGGCTGCCAAAGGGAGATCGTCCGATGGATTCTTCTGCCTCCCGGCGAAGATCCGCGACGGCGGGTGAGCGGCTTTGTACGGCGTAGATGAGAAGAGCATCCGCCAATTCCTTGCCGCCCAATTGCGCTTTGGTCCCCTCGATAATCTCAGAAATGTCGGTCGAGGACGAAATCGGCGCCATAAAATCGGCGATGTCGCCTTGCTTGCGCACCAAACGTGCTTGCAGGTCAGCGCGTCTGGCATTCGTGCCTCGAACTCGTCGCAACGTCGCAATCGCCTGCTCAAGCCAATGGGTCTCATGCATGGGACTCTTGGTCATCCGGTCGGCTGTTTCGACGAGACGCTCTGCAACCTGAACCAGTGCCCGATCGGCATCGATTTTTCGGTCCGCACGCGCATAGGCGCGAGCGGTCAGACGCCAAAGCTGTTCGGGACCGTCTGCGTCGCCCGCAGCGGCCCTGGAGACGGCAAACGCTTCCGCCGCTTTCGCAAGGCTTGCGGCCCTCGTCGTCTTGAAGTCCAGTTCCAGATCGCTCGCCCGCACGAAACCGAACACGTCTTCCCGCTTCAACGCCCGTTGGCGGACCTTCTTGGCAAGTGAGACGAGATCATCGGTTCGCCCGCCACCCCAGCCGATCTGCCGTTGCAGGACGCAAGCACGGCGCAGCAGGTCGAGCGCGCGAGGGTCGCTTGCCTCATTTCGGCGGCTTCGCATCTCGGCCTTGCCAGCCAAGATGCGGCTGACGCACTCAATGTAACCGTCGATCGCCAATCGGGCGGCATCGTGTTGTTTGGCGTTTACCCATGCAAGATCGGCCAGCCGTGCCTTGAGGGCCGGGTGACCAACTTGGGCCGCCAGCTCGCCGAATACCAGCGACTGCTTGCCTCGATATGTGAGGGGCGTTGGAGTAGATCCCGCAGGCCACGCCATCAGCGGGGTGAACGGCTTTAAGGGCTCGCCCGCATGTAGACCCATCGTACAAACACCGCCCAGAAGATTGTAGACGGCTGCCATCTCTCCATCGCCAGCCAACTCGGCCGCGTCACGCGCCGTGGAATAGTGTCGCCACAGTACAGAGCAGTCGACCGAACGCTCGCCAGAGATCGGCATCTCCGGGTCGGCCGATAGAATGTCCGCGAGCACGATCAGGGAGGGTTCTGGTTTCAGTTGGGTCTGCGACGCGTCGGCCATTGATGTAAAACTCGATTGAAGTTTCAGTTATCCTTGCATGGTCGAGACCTGTGACGCGATGGTTCTGGCTCGGCGTGCGTATCATTGCGGCATTTGAGGGCTATCGACGTCGTGCTCATAATCGTTGGGCACGGACCGCCAGCCCGCCGGTTGCCCGCTATAGCCCGATACTTCGCCGTCGCACCTGAATCTGACCGAAACCATCCGGTCAACCGAGCAACACTTCAATTTCCTTCGCATCAACCAATGTCGTGATTTCCGAATAGAGATCTACCTGCTGGCCGGGCGCGGAAATAGAGATGACCAGCGCGTAACGCGCCTTGTCGGCTACGCGCTTCTGCCCAACATGCGACTTCCACCAACCGCCGACTGGGTAAACGGCAATTGCATCGTGCCCGGCGAGGTCGATCGCTCGTCCACGCCAGAGATCACAATGGAGGGAGCCCGCCTGGATCGCCTTTGGACCGAGCAGCCAGCAACTCGTCTCGCCGTCGGCCTCCGTGCCATCCTTCGCCTGGCTCGCGGAAATTCGGCTGCGGAATCTGGCGCTCGTTTCGGTGCGCTTCTTCATATCGAAGCGCAGACCGAAAGAACGATAGGTGTCCGGGCGGGTGGCGGCTTTTCCGGTCAGATTGGGCTCGATGAAATAGGACAATGTCACCTTCATCGTGACGATTTCGTTCTCGAGCTGCTCCAGCGCCGTCTTGGGCCAAGGGAGATCATAGAAATGCATCTCGTTGAATACGCCGGTTCGGCCGTCCGCGCCTATCGCGAAGGGCTGGATCTCTGCTTGTGCAACAAGCGTAGCGTCGTTGCGTGCTGAGAGGATCGCCCGGCCGATGTTCGGCACGCCGTATCCGAACTCGCGAAGCATTGCCTGCTTCTTCGCTTTGGTGGCGGCCTTGCCCGTTTTCCAATGCGCGCCTGTGCCGATGAACTTTTTTCGGATTGGCTCGGGCCAGCGCGCTGAGTCGACGATGAGCGCGCGATGCGTTTCCGGCCAGAGGTCGGGCCGAGCCGCCTGCAGCCGACCGATGAAATTACCCGCCATGCCTGCGGCGGCGCTGGTCGCCCAGAACGGGACCAAAGGCTCGCCCGCCACATCTGATCCCGCTGATAAGAGGGACACGGACGGGTCCCAGCCGCAGAAGCCCGTGGCGTCGGACATCATGTTGCCCGCCTCGAACAATACCTCGGGTTTGATCGGGGTCAGGTCGTCGGGAAGCGACTGAGAGCCGCGGCTGAACGGGCTGCGATGATTGGCGGGGACCGCCGCCTGCAACACGGGAGGCGCCGCCGGCGGCTGCTCCTTGCGTGTGAAGCCGCCGATGGTGAGCGCGTTCCAGCTTTGCGACGGATCTTCCAACGGTTGAGAGGGCAGAACGTCCACGGCCATCCCGCCGGAGACGTTTCCGGTGGCAACGACCATCAGGCGCTTGGGTCGTTCGGATGCCGCAACTTTGTCATCAACCTCGCCAGGCATCGCCCCGGCGATGATCTGATCCAGCGCACCGCTCCAGGTCGATGGTCGGCTGGGCGGGAAGTCTGTCGCGGAGGTCGCGATGCAGAAACTGCGCAGTGCGTCCGGCCGCTCGATCTCGACCGCACTGACCGCGCCTTGCGTGACCACCCCATAGCTCGGCGGCTTGGTTGGCGGGAAGCCGTGCGGTGGCAACAGTTTCATGGATTCCGCGCCGTGCGTCAGCGTGATCGGACGCGCGTCGTTCATCAAGGGTTCGAGATCGCCGTAAAGGACGAGGCCCGTCAGCGGCGTGCCATGACCACCGTTCGGCTGATGATCGTCGGTGCCCCAGGCAGCATCATAGGCCCACGCGCCACGTAGGCCGGGGGTGATCAGGGGATGGGCGGCGGCAACGCCCGTATCGAGCGTGCAAACCACCGGGGCATCGTGCGCGGGCGCCGAGACCCTCTGCGACAATTCGGCGACCCAATCGTGCTGACCCAGCCCTATCTCTCCACGATCGAGAAATGGTTCGATCGTTCCTGTCGCGCGCCTGATTTCGGTGATGGCGCCCGGTACGCGCGTCGCGAAGAGGGCAACCGTTGCGGCAGTGCCGTGCAGAAACAGCACGGTCGTGTCGGGGAAGATCAGGCGGCCGTCATGAACATCGATATTCACATTGCGCGCCGCGTTTACGAGGCGATCCGCCAAGGCGACAGGCTGGCGAACCCACAGCTCCCACCAAACGATGTCCGGCGCGGCCAGGTCCACCGCGCCCGTGAACAATGATCCGGCGTCGATCGCCCGGACCTCCTCGACGACCTCGAAGCGCTCGACATCAGGCCGTCGTTGATTACCCGGATCGCGGCCATATTCACTGATACGGCCTTGCAGAAAGGCGCGCGCATCATCCGGCACGAACAGCAATGCGCTCTCCGTGCGGTCATCGTTCCGTTCGGAACGAAGTACCACCACGTCCTGCGTAGGAAACTCAAGCGCTGTTGGAACCTTGACCGCCTTCGTCCGGGAGTCCTCGGCTGGCGGCAGCGTCGTGATCTCGACGATCGTGCCGGATTTCAGGCCCTGAACGGCAAGACGCGGATCATCGGCCGGCAGTGGAACATCGCCGAGCGCAGCGGCGAGTTGATCAAGCAGATGTGCGGCGTGCGCAGCATAGTCGCCGCGAAGCGGTTTGCGTTCCTGATTGCGTGATGGGAAGGTATATGCTGCCGTCTCACGGAAAACGTCGATCGGTATGTGCTGACGGTCTCTCGTGTCGAAATTATCTGGCTCCGCCATAAGTACTTGCTCGTTTGTTCGAGTTCCAGTCTATCCGTTGGCGGAGCCTGCCTAACGGCTGGATTGACGGCGGAACTTACCCTTTAATGTTTGTCGGTTCTCCAAAGCGCCTTGTAGCGCTTCAGGTGAGGCCTTCGACGCCCCTTCAAGGATAGCGTCCTTCACGACGGCATCTGCGGCACGAACCAATTCGCCCTGGCTGAGCCCCTCCAGCGCCGTTTCGAGTGCAGGCCACGCCTTTGCGGCAAATTTGAATTTGCCAAGGCGGCGCTCAACGATCGCGCGGGCGGCCGCGACGTCTGGCAGCGTGTATTCGATCACCTCATCGAAGCGCCGCGCCAGCGCTTCATCCAAGATCTCGACGTGATTCGTCGCCGCCAGCACGAGGCTGTCGGTCGAGTTTGGCTCTTCCATAAACGCCAGGACCGAGTTCAACACCCGGCGAATCTCGCCGACATCGTTCGGGTCGCCTCGGCGAGCGCCGATCGCGTCGAACTCGTCGAGTAGATAGACACCGCGTGTTTGCGCGATTTGATCAAACAGCAGTCGCATCTTGCCGGCTGTCTCGCCGAAAAAGCGGCTGAACAAGGCTTCGAGACGCACGGTGAAGAGCGGCAAGCGCAATTCCCCGGCAAGAGCCGAGGCGGTCATGGTCTTACCTGTGCCGGGCAGACCGACGAGCAGCATGTGTGTCGCCGGCGTCTGGCCGTGTTCGCGCAAGGTTGCGCGTTCCTGTTGCTGGCGAACGATCCGCCCAAGCCGTGCGGCGATGTCGTCCGACAGCACCATGCTTGACAGCGTGACTTTGGGATAGGCGCTCTCGACAAGACCTTGCAATTCGCCCCGTGGCCGAGCCAGCGGGATCGGTGTCTGCCCGCCTGCGGGCTTTCCGACATGACGCTGATCTCTAGCCTTCTGGACGAGACGCTTCAGCTTTTCGGCATCATCGGCCCGACCTTGACGGGCTTCCTGTGCGGCGATCTGCAAGGCGATCGACAGAAGCTGATCTTCATCTCCGTCGATATGCGAGTTGAGGAGCGCGAGAATTTGCTTGGTAGACATGCTCGCCTCCTTTCTTCGATTCGGCCTCGCTATACTATTATGTGCTTCAGATGCCACGGGCGATCATCAGCTCGGCAAGACGGTATCCCAGAAGTCTCCCAAAAGCCACCGTTTCCTGTGGTTCTCCGGCGCTCAGGATCGTCAGGGCCACTGCCGGGTTTGCCCGATGCACGCCAGCATCAGACGTATGGCGACCCGCACCAGCCACACCGATTGCTCGATATAACCGCCGATACCTACCCGATTGCCGCCAACGCCCTCCAGTTCGAGAGCTGTCCGGCCACCAACGAAAAGGCGATGGCTGAAAAGCGTCTGGAGCGAGATAATAGCCTGCTGCTAACTCAACTGCCCACGGGGGCGGCGATAGACACGGCGCGTCAACTGTTCGATCCGACCCAAGCCGACATATTTGGTGTGTGGCGAGGCGCAGTAGTCGCGCGCAAAGAGCCACGCTGAATCAATGAGTACGCCTCCTGGGAGGAGGGCGCTCAAGCTGCTTTGGCTTTCCCACGCGTTGCTCGCTCATGGTGGCGCCAGTTTGAAAATTCATCAGTTGGCGTCGCATCGGTTAGCAAATGTGGCATTTGGCAAACCTGCGGTCTTCGCCTCGATACAAATCCTCGGAGTCTGGTGGTTGAGGAACGCGATTTAGTATCAGCAGCCAGAGAGGGCCAGTCCGACGCGGCCACTTAGTCGGCAAGGCCTACCCACCATTTCAGCGATCTGGGATCGTGGTGGGTGTATTGATTTCGCCGATTTTGACGGTACTTTATCGGAGGCAAAAGATGCGAGGTTTGAGGTCTATGTCTCACCGCGAAACGGTCGATAGATGCCGATAGTTCACAGAATTTTTTCTGTGCTGAAATTGCCGAAAAATCCTTCAAGATCAAAAGGATAACTTTTTGGCGGCCCGCACCTCGGCGCTGGCGGCTAGAATAAATTTTTTCGTCAATAAAACCAATCACTTATGGCAGGAAAAATATTCGAGTGGGAATGATTCAGACCCCCTCATAACGCCGCCGAATTTACGCTGAAGCACGATCTAACCAGCTGAAAATAAAAATAAATTCCTTCTGTGCCTATCGACATCTATCGGTGGGCATAGATCGCGTTCGGCGGCCTTGCTGATACGTCGCCTATATGTGCGAAGGCGCGGCATCGTAGAGAACGTACACACCCAGGCCGCCTACTTTACGCTTGACCTGGATTTCACGGCCCGGATGGACAGCCCTTACAAGGCCCGCCGCATTCCCGCTGTGGTAAAAACCCAGATCATCGCGGACGGCGGTTTCAGCATTCGTGCGCCTGCCGCAGCCAACGCTTCCTATTGGGGCGGATGCGGTTCTGGCGGAACCGCCGACAAATGCCTCGCCGCTGTCAATGACACTGCGGAACTGCCGACCTATTCGGGGCTCTACATCTACAGCCGCTCAGGCGTCGGCTCGCCTTGGACGCGCTCGGAGGTCGTCTGCATCCGGCAGGGCTTCATCGCGCGACCCCAGACCGGGCGCTACCACTACCTCGACGGCACCACACAGAAGAGCAAACCCGACACCCCAGCTCTCTGGATCGGCGACGTTTACGCCGGCTTCGAGATCAATGCTGGCTCCAGCCAGATTGTCGACCTCTCCTAAAGGACGCTTTCCATGACCTACTATCCAAGCACCGACAGGCGAGGTCTACGCATCCAGCACCCGTCTGTCCGGAACCGAGACGACGACCGCGAACAACTTCGCGGCGATGACGGACGGCTTTTACGTGCGACGACGATTCATTCGAGGCCCGCTTGCTGTGCCGCCCTGGGGCACAGGATCGTTTGTGGAAGCAGGTCGGTCTCTGGTTGTCTTCCCAGCCTACCTCAACCGTGCATCGGGAACCGGCCTTGAGTTGTTTGATCACGGCTGGGCAAGTTGGCGCAACTGCCGGGCACGGGCGGTCTGCAATTGTAGAGGTGATCACTGGTGGAAAAGAACGGATCCCACTTTTTCGCTATTTGCCTTAAGGCGACCACCAAAATATCGGGCACCTTCTAGGTCGTAGTGACGATTTAATATTTGGGGATTCCACTTTGGACGCAAATCAGGTTCAAGGCTGACTTTTGGAGGTCAGCCATGGATTGCGATGCGCTTCGTGACGATCAGTGGGAGCGGATAAGG
>NZ_JASCRR010000038.1 GCF_030010215.1 Tianweitania sp. UT-5YL-CI-8 | reverse complement strand
TGCGCCATCTCATCGCCGCCGTTCCCTACCAGGTTCACATCGTCCTCACCGACAATGGCATCCAGTTCAAAAACCGCGAGCAGGACCGCACGGCCATGGAGCACATCTTCGGGCGCACCTGCCGCGAGCTTGGCCTCAAACATATCCGCACAAAGCCCTATACGCCTAGGACCACTGATGTGATCGACAAGAGCTTTTTGAATGAATCTGCGATATTCTCCAGTTGCGCATGGGTGACCGCGGGGCGAAGAGCAGGATTGGAGGTGGTAGCCCTGCCGCGCAGCCTTTATCGTCGCACCTCATTTGCGGCATCCGTGCGCGCCCTCTTCGGACCTCGCCGGTTCCAGCCGGAGACGAAGCGAGCGTAAGCGCCCTCCGCCTGTTCCACCCAACGCCGCTCCTCTTCCCGGTGGCTCTTGATGTTGTAGGCGTGCGCGGCACCCTTTTGGCCTCGCGCTGACTTGCTCCCGGCCTTGAGTTCCATGTCGCGCAGCTTCTTGGCATGCAGGGAAGGTCGAGCCCAGGCATAGCTCTCGCCCTTCGTCAACAGATGCCAGATCACGACAGCAAGCTTGCGTGCTGTTGCGACGGCCGCGACATGCTGGCCGCGTCGAGCACGCACACGCAGGAAGAAGGCCCGCAGTGGCCCTGGCGCACGTGCCGCCGCCCAAGCCGCTTCGACGAGCATGCCCCGCGCATGTCCGCGGCCCTGCTTGGTGATCCGCCCATGGTAGGCGGGGCCTGGTCCTGATTGCCGGACGCTCGGGTTCAGGCCGAGATAGCTCACGAGCTTCTGCGGTTCGTCGAAGCGCGACACGTCGCCGATCGCTGCCTTCATCGCCAGCGCGACGGTCATGTCGACTCCGGGAATGGTCATCAACCGCTTCACGCCTTCATCCTCGAGAGCCGATCGGGCGAGGTCGCGCTCGATCACACGAAGATCGTCGCCCAGCCGATCGAACTCGCGCAGATGCCGATCAATTGCCAGGCGCTCGTCTTCCGGCACGATCTGTTCGCTCAACCACGACCGACCCTTGGCGCCGCACAGGTCGGCATGCGGGCACGACGGGATCAGGTGGCTATGGAGGATCGACTGGATGACGTTCTTCAAGCGAGATCTCTGCCGAACAATCTGATTGCGCCGCGTCACCTGACGGCGCAAGGCCTGTGTCGGCTCATCCTGGATCCAGACTTCCGGCAAGAAGCCGCTGGCATAGAGCTGCGCCAGCACGCCGGCGTCGATCGTGTCTGTCTTGATCTTGGCATGGGCGATGATGCGCACCTGCTTCGGGTTTGCGATCACCACTTTCCTCACATACGGCGCGACGACCGCGGCGGCCGAGGACGCGTTGCCCGTAGCCTCAATCACCACGATATCATCCAGCGACAGCTTTGCCGCGAACGCCTCCAGAAGATCGCGCCGCATGTCAACGCGGCCGAGTCGCCTGAGCCTGCCGTCCTCCCACGCAACAGCCTCAGCGAAGGCGCGGTGGATATCCAGTCCGATGATGCGCATGCCTGTTCCTCCTTCCTGGCTCGGTCAAGGACGGGAGCTGGCGGGCAACACGACATCTACTGATCCGCGCTCGCAGCGCATCCGGGAAAGTCGCGAGGGGCGGCCATGTAACGAGCTCGGGCTCTCAGCCAACGGTCTAAAGACAGCCTGCCCGCACCTTCGTGCTCCCGGTGCCCCACGTCCCGGATGGGCTCACCATAAGGCCGTTCCAAAACGAAAACAGCAGGACGAAAGGGCACCGCAGATCACATACCGGATAATGGTCAGGTCGAGAGAATGCACCGTACCATCAAGGAGGCGACCGTCAGGCGCTTCCATTATGACAGCCACGACCAGCTTCGAAACCACCTCGACGACTTCGTCTCAGCCTACAACTTCGCTCGTCGTCTCAAGACCCTCAAAGGCCTGACACCTTACGAATTCATCTGCAAACAATGGACAAAAGAGCCCGAACGATTCAAGCTAGACCCAATCCACCAAACGTCGGGACTGAACACTTAGTCCGGATGCGGACTGAATGCGAACTGCCTTAGCCAGGCAGCATTTCGCCGTTTGGCCATCTCCCGTTGGCAACCAGATCACGCAAACAATCACGGACCGCGTCCATAAGCTCATGCAAAGAGTTTCTAAGCGGCGTGTCCGATGCGCAGGCAAGAACGCGTACGGAATGCAGCGCGCGGATCGGAATGGCACGCAACTCGCCGCGCTGGATTTCGGCGCGGGCCATCGCCGCCACATGCACCGTGGGACCAAGCCCCTCCATAACCAGCGCTTTCGATGCGCCGGCCGTGTTCACCTCGGCGATCGTCCGTAGCCTTAGCCGTGCGTCGTTGAACGCCCGATCGAGGATCGAACGCACTCCAGACCCGGATGGACCGCCTATCACCAGCGGTATTGCCGACAGTTGCTCCAACTCGATTTCGTTGCCGCTGAAACGAACATCGTCGTTACGGCAGATCAGACAAAGCCGTTCACGCATCAGTGGCGTGATGCGCAGGCCCTCCATGGCGCCAGGCGCGTTCATCAGGGCAAAGGCGACTTTTCCCGCACGCAGCAATTCGGTGCGTGCCGGCATCAGCATCGACACGATTTCACAGCGGAAATCCGGAAAACGCTCCATGACCAACTTTGACAGCGGATAGGCAAGAATTTCAGCAGTGCCAGGAGAGACGCCGATCCGTATAATCGTTCGTAGGGCAGCGGCGCCTTCGCGGGCAGTCCGTGATATGACGCTCACCTCGTCCAGAATATGTTGCGCGCGCGCCTGGATGCCGATCGCCGCGGCGGTCAGAGAGACCCCGTGCGAGTGGCGAACAAACAGCATCGCGCCCAGTTCCTGTTCCAGCTTCTGGATCTGCCGACTGAGTGCCGGCTGCGCGACATTTAGCTTTTGCGATGCACGACCATACGTACCTTCGCTGGCCACCGCCAGGAAATAGCGCAACTGTCGTAATTCCATCGTTGCCTCCCTTATCGATCGTGGCCGGCCATACCGGTTCGGCATGAACGCACAATACTCCTTCAAAATCGGAGTGCAACGGTATACCGCAATTGCCTTTGTCGCGGCCTCCGCATAGAGTTGAGACAAAGACAGGCCTGGGAGGAAGCGGCAATGTTTACTGAAGCGCTGGCGAGCCTTGTCACCGATACCCCGGCAGAGGCAATTAATGCAGAGATGCTGTCTTGCGCCACGGCTGCGCTGGTCGACACGTTAGGTTGCGGGATTGCTGGGGCAGACAGCGACGTGGCGACCGCATCGCTCACTTATCTTGCGACCGTCGAGGCGAAGCCATATGCGGTATTGTGGGGCAGGGCTGAGCGAACATCGCCGGCGGAGGCCGCCTTTTTCAACGCAGTGGCTGGCCATGCACTCGACTTCGACGACAGCCTGCCGATCCTCCGCGGCCATCCAAGCGTTCCGCTGTTCGCTGCTGGCCTGTCCGCCGCTGCCGATCGCAATTCCAGCGGTCGCGATCTGCTCGCGGCCTTCGTTCTCGGCCTTGAGGTTGCCGCCCGCGTCGGTGTCGCCCTTGGCCACACGCATTATGTGCGCGGCTGGCACATTACCGCGACTGTCGGAGCGATCTCATCGGCTGCAATGGTCGGCCGGCTCTACGGACTAACCACAGACCAGATGCGCCACGCCTTTGGCATTGCGGCGGCCGACAGCGCCGGGCTCGTTCGCAATTTCGGCAGCATGACAAAGGCCGTGCAAGTTGGCCGCTCAGCGCGCGCAGGCTATGTCGCGGCGCGGCTGGCTGCGTTGGGCGTGACTGCCGACACGTCGATCTTCGACGGAGACGGCGGCTTTCTGGCGGTCTACGGCGAGGCTGCACTTAAGAATGTTCCTACACGCACTGACTGGGCGATCCTCGACCCTGGCATCTACGTGAAGCGCTGGCCGTGCTGCTACGCCACTCACCGCGCGCTGGCCGGAATCTTTTCCTTGGTAGCCGCCAATGACATCAAGGCCGGTGAGGTGGACGAGATAGCGGTTGGTTTCCTGCCGGATTCCGACAGGGCCCTGGTCCACACGCATCCGCGGAATGGCCTGGAGGGAAAATTCAGCATTGAATATTGCGCCGCCGCCGCCGTTATCGACGGCGCGCTGGGCTTGGGCTCTTTCACCGACGCAGCTGTACAGCGTCTCCCGCTGCAGGCAATGATGAAAAAGGTCATGCGCGTTGCCATGCCGGGCATCGGTTCGTTCTCAGGCGTTCACGGTTACACCGATGTCGCAATCACTACCCGGCGTGGACGCTTTGAGACCCGTGTCGAGGCAACACCGGGATCACCCGAAGCGCCGATGACGCCAGCCGACCGGCGCGAGAAATTCCTTGATTGTGTGACGCCGGTGATTGGCGCAGAGCGGGCCGAATCATTGCTTGTGGCGCTCAGCAGTATTGTCGATGCAAAGACGGCGGATGTTGTAGCTTTGCTCGCGGTTCCGACGGCACGCCGCAACCGGATGGCTTAACCGGCATGGCAGATATCGTTCTTTGTGAATGCTTCGCGCGCGACGGGCTGCAACACGAACCTGTTTTCGTGCCGACGGCTCTGAAGATCGAACTGATCGACATGTTCACAGCAGCAGGATTTCCTCGCATCGAGGCGACAAGCTATAGCCATCCCGGTCAGGTGCCGGCATTTCGCGATGCGAGCGACGTGCTGGCTGGTATAAACATGCGACCGGGCACCTTCTACAAGGCGACATGTCCCAATTTGCGCGCGGTCGACCGTGCTCTCGCCAATACGGCAGTTGATCGCGGCGCGAGCGAGTTCAGTCTTCTTGTCTCGGCAACTGAATCGCATACAGCAAGGAACCTTCACACCAACCGCGCTAAACAATGGCAGAACGTCGCTGATATGTGCGCCCGTGCAGGTGGCTTGGTGCGCCTCGTCGGCGTCATCTCGGTCGCCTTCGGCTGCCCGTTCGAGGGCAAGGTCGATCAGGGCGAGGTCATCGACGACGTCGCCCATTTTGTCGAGCTTGGCGCGCGCCACATTACGCTTGGTGATACTACCGGGCTGGCAACGCCGCGCACGGTTGCAACGTTGTTCAAGCGCCTGACAGAAGAAGTGCCAGATGCTGTCCCGATCGCCCATTTCCACGACACGCGAGGCACGGGACTCGCCAATTGCCTTGCGGCGCTGGACGCCGGCTGCACGCACTTCGACAGTTCCTTTGGCGGAGTGGGCGGCCATCCCGCCGAGATTGAATACGGCACCGGTTATACCGGGAACGTGGCCACGGAGGATCTGTTCAATCTTTTCGAGGAGATCGGCGTATCGACCGGCCTAAATCCCGATCTCGTTCTTGCCGCTTCGCGCCGGTGTGAGGCCATCCTCGGCCGCCAGTTGCGGAGTTCAGTTGCCCGTGCCGGCTACGGTATGAAGCTTATGGAGCGGCATCATGTCTGACACGCTGCTGGTAGAGGATCGTGGTTCGGTCCGTCTTCTCACGCTGAACCGTCCCGATAAACTCAACGCGCTCGATGTCGAATTGACCAAGGCGCTTGGCGACGCCTTGGCCTCGGCTGATATCGACGGGTCCGTGCGCGCCATTGTGGTCACCGGAGCGGGCCACGCCTTCTGTGCCGGGGCGGATACGTCGGAGTTTAAAGACCTGACGTCAGCCAATGAGAAACGTGTCGCCGAACGGGCGGAACTGACGCTGCGCGTGCAATCGCTACCGCGCAGCGTCAGCAAACCGGTGGTTGCCGCAGCCCGGGGCGTGGCGGTCGGTGGCGGCGCCGGTCTCGCGCTGGCCGCCGACATGCTGGTCGTCGCATCAGACCTCCGCTTCGGCTATCCGGAACTCAAACACGGCCTGATCCCAGCGCTGGTGATGACCAGCATGAGCCGCCATTTCGGCCCGAAGCTTGCCTTTGAATTGATTGGCACAGGCAGGCTTCTAACGGGAAGAGAGTTGGCCGATTTGGGCATAGCAAATCGCGTCACAACGCCGGATGCCGTGATCGAAGAAGCACTCGACATCGCGCAGATGCTTGTCACCCGTCCGCATCGGGCGATGGCCGCCAGCAAGACGCTTCTGCACCAGGTGGAGGACCTGGATTTCGATGCGGCCATGCAGGCCGGCCGCGACGCCAACATCCTCATGCGGAGCTTCTCGAGGGAGACGTCCTGATGGCGCCGGTCACGTATGCGCAAAACGGGCCGATCGCGTCTATTCGGCTGACCCGCCCCGACAAGCGCAACGCATTGAACCTCGAGATGTGCCAGTTGCTGAGCCAGCATTTCGCGGCAGTCGATGCCGATCCGGACTTGCGTATCGTCATCGTCTCCGGGGAGGGCGAGATCTTCTGCGCGGGCGCCGATTTGAAGGAGCGCCAGGATAAGGACGCCGCCTGGGTGCGCGTTCGTCGGTTGAGCGCTTTCGCCGCTTACGCGGCCATTCGAAAATGTTCCAAGCCGGTCGTCACGCTGGTGCATGGCGCCGTCGTCGGTTCAGGCGGCGAAATGGCGCTTGCCGGAGATTTCATCATCGCGGCAGACGATGCGACTTTCAAATTTCCCGAACCGCAATGGGGCACCGTCGGCGCCACACAGCGCCTGCAACGCGCCATCGGGGCGCAACGTGCCAAGGACTTGCTGTTCACCGGCCGTGTCATGGCGGCGGACGAAGCGCTGGCCTGCGGCCTCGTCGCCAGGATGGTCAAGCGGAGCGAGCTTGAGTTGGCCGGACAGGAGATCGCCGCGCAGATCGCCGCCGCGCCGGCATTGGCCATTCGCCTGACCAAGCAGGCGATGGACCAGGGACGCGAGGCTTCGCTCGATACCGGCCTCCAGATCGAACTCGCCGCCATCGACCACAATCTCGCGGCAGGCGACTGGGCCGCGGGCATCTCGTCCTTTGTCACCCGCAAGAAAAACAGCTGACAGCAAATGGAATATCACATCATACCAAAAGGACATGAGCCGATAGTCAATCGGTCTTGGACTGGGTGGGTGGCGAGCGTTAGACCGGACGACAAATCGGAATGGCGCGCCAGCGATGCGCGTCGGGCAGGTGGGGGCGATAAGCATGAGTGATTGGCCGCTAAGTGAAGAGCTGGTCCAGATCCGGGACACGACTCGCAGATTTATGCGCAATGAAGTCAAGAAGGCAGAGGAGCAAGTCGAGCACGATGCAATCCATTTGCCGCACGATCTGCTCGACCCGTTGCAGAAGAAAGCCAGGGAGCTTGGCATCTGGTGCATTCGCTCGCCTGAAGAATATGGCGGGGCGGGGCTCGATCTGCTCGGTCAGGCGGTCGTTGCCGAAGAAACCGCGCGCTGCAAGATGGGCGCCTATATCCCGGCCTGCGGCGCCATCGGCTTCGATCCGCCCAATGTCGTCTTCTATGGCGGAACCAAAGACCAGATCGAGCGGTTCGGCATTCCGGGCGTTCAAAAGGGCGATAAGGTTTTCACCGCTATCACCGAAGCGTCGGGCGGCTCCGACCCGGCCCGGGCGATTCGAACCCGCGCTGTGCGCAAGGGCGACCGCTATATTCTGAACGGCGCCAAGATGTGGATATCCGGTGTCCAGCACGCGCAGTGGGGCATCGTCTTCGCCCGTACTGGAGAGGCTGGCGACCGCGGTGGCATCACCTGCTTCATTGTCGAGAAGGGCATGAAGGGCTTCTCCCAGCGCGAAATCCCGGTCATCCGGTCCTATTCTCCTTTCGAGCTTGTCTTCGAGGATTGCGAAATCCCTGTCGAGAACCGGCTCGGCGAAGAGGGGGAGGGTTTCAAGCTGGTCTCGAAATGGAGCGTCGAAGGCCGCATTCCCTATGCCGCCGGTACCATCGGGGTGGCCCAGGAAGCGCTTGAGCAGGCAATAGAATGGGTCAAGCAGCGCGAGACGTTTCGCTCAAAGCTTGCCGACAAGCAGGCCATCCAGTGGATGGTCGCCGACAGCGAGATGGAGCTGCAGGCTGCCCGCATGCTGATCTACAAGGCGGCCATGACAGCGACCACCGGCGGAGACCTGAAATATTTCTCCTCAATGTGCAAGGTCACCGCCACCGAGACTGCATTTCGTGTCATAGACCGCTGCGTCCAGATGTTCGGAGCCCTCGGTGTAGCTGAGGAAATGCCGATTGAGCGATGGTTCCGCGAGTTGCGGGTCAAACGTCTTGGCGAGGGACCGTCCGAGGTGCAGCGTGTTGTCGTTGCGCGACAGCTTCTCGGCTCGGGGCGAAAGGGCGGAGGAGAAGAAGGCTGATGAAAGGTCCACTGACCGGCATCACCGTTGTCGATCTCACGCAAATCTACAATGGCCCCTACGCGACCTTCCTGATGGCGATGGCAGGCGCCGATGTCATCAAGATTGAACCGCCGGGCGGCGAGCATACCCGCAAGCGTCAGCGCGACGGCGGTGGTGTTCACATTCCACATGCGATGCTGAATTCCGGAAAGCGCTTCGTCATGCTCGACTTGAAGACGGAAGAAGGCAAGGCGACTCTGACCAGATTGGTCACGACCGCCGATGTCCTTGTCGAGAACTTTCGTCCAGGCGTTTTGAAGCGCCTGGGCTTCTCGCGGGAGCGCCTGCGCGATCTCAATCCACGGCTGATATATGCCTGCTCGTCGGGGTTCGGCACGACTGGTCCCTACAGCACCTATCCTGCAATGGACCTCGCGGTGCAGGCGATGAGCGGTGTGATGAGCATTACCGGCTTTCCGGAGAATCCACCGGTCAAGGCTGGGCCCGCCATCGCCGATTTCAACGCCGGTATTCACCTTTATGGCGGTATCGTCACCGCGCTTCTGGAGCGCGAGCGGACGGGCGTCGTCCGTTCCGTCGAAGTCTCGATGTTCGAGGCGATCTATCCGACGTTGGCGTCGAATATCGGTTTGATGGGCGGTGAGGCCAAAGACCAGTCGCCGCGGACCGGAAACCGTCACGGCGGGCTCTCGATATGTCCGTACAATGTCTACATGTGCAAAGACGGCTATGCGGCGATCCTGGCCAACAACCAGCGCCAGTGGGAGGCGCTGGTCAAGTATTTCGGGCAGGATTGGGCTATTGCCGACAAGCGATACCTGATGATGAATGACCGTGTGAAGCGCATGGACGAAGTCGACGATCTTGTCTCCAGTTGGGTCAAAGACCGTCCGCGCGAAGAGATATTCCAGGGCCTCGTGGCAGTCGGCGTTCCTTGCTCGCCAGTGCGGGAACTGCCCGAGGTCATACGTGATGAACATATGCATGAGCGCCGTTCATTGGTCGATGTCGATCACCCCGTCTATGGCAGGCTGACGCTGCCAACCAGTCCGATCATCTACGAAGGTGTCGAACGGACCATTCGCTGGCCGAGCCGCAAGCTTGGCGAGGATCAGGACAGCATCGTGGATTCGACGAACTCCTGACCAAAGGTCCCACACGGGAAACGAGAAGCAGTTGGAGGTGAGCTTCCCGGTCCTTTGCGTTCATTTCGGTTTCAGTCCTGCTCTCTCGATTACCTCGCCGAGTGTCGTATAGTCCCTGGCCAGAGTCTCCTTGAAAGGGCCGCTGCCCTCATAGTGCGGATCGAAGCCGATATCGCGAATGCCTTGCACATTCTTCGGGTCGGCCATGATGGCTGAGAAGGCTTCGTCATACTTTGCCAGCACTTCGGGAGGCAGTCCTGCCGGTCCGAAGAATCCGACCCAGGAGGGAATCTCATACTCCGGCAATCCGAGGTCGCCCGAAGTCGGAACGTCGGGGATCAGGTCGGACCGTTTGTAGGCTCCGACAAGGAGGCCCTTCAACTCATCCTTGTTGACGATGAGATTGCCTGACCCGCTGGAAGCCAGTTCCACGCGACCCGATAGCAGGTCCGGCAGATAACGGCTGCCGGCGAAGGGAACATGCAGCAATTGGATCCCGTTCAGCTGTGAGAACAGTTCCATGTGAAGATGCGCGGTTCCGCCGACGCCGGTGGTCGCATAGGTCACCGCGCCAGGCTTCTGCTTTGCCATCTCGATGATGTCGGTGATGGTGGTGATGGGAGAGTCCTTACGCGTCAGGATGACAAGATACTGGTCACCCGTGCGCGCCACTGCGGTCAAATCCCTCCGAGGATCAAGGTTCAGGTCGGGTTGCATCTGAGAAGCCGCAATGAAGAAGCCGGACACCGTGGAGATCAAGGTATAGCCATCGGGCGCCGATTTGCGTACCGCATTGGTGGCGACGCCGCCGGAGGCACCCGGCTGGTTCTCCACGAGCACACGAACGCCGAGCTTTTCTTCCAGCTTTTGTGCAATGAAGCGCACATGCACGTCGGTCGAGCTACCGGCGGATGTACCAGCGATTATGGTGATTGTCCGCGAAGGGAATTTGTCCTGAGCACCAGCCTGGCCAAACGGTAGCGCCACACCGGCAAGCGCCACCGCACCGAGGACGGATCTTCTGGTAAGTGGCGTCATTTCTCTCCTCCATGGTCGTTGTAATGGCCTCCGCCAATTGGGCCATTTCGCATACATTAGAATACCATTTTTAATCCGCCAATAGGCGATTTTTGCGACGGACGTCGGGGGTGGCGCGAATATGAGGATTCACAGATCAACCTTGGAGGGCCAGGCGCCGCCTCTTGCAGGGTGGCATACCGAACGGTAATAATCCCAATCTTAGAATTTGGCCCGTGCCGGGACGGTCAAGGAATGGAGATGCGTGGCGCAATGGCAAGACAGGCAATGAAGAAGGTCCAGCCAAGCAGCACGTCGCGGCTAGCGCAGCAGGCTTACGAAGCGGTGCGCGACGCGATTGAAAAAGGCGAATTGTCGCCTGGGGATCGGGTTTCTGAATACAAGACCGCCGATTGGCTGAAGATAAGTAGGACGCCGGCGCGTGAAGGCCTGCTGCGATTGGAATCGGAAGGTATCCTGACCTATCATCCCCGCCGAGGCCTCGTGGTTGCCTCGGTCGATTCCGAATCATTGAAAGAACTGTTCCTGGCCCGCGAAGTCCTTGAAAAGGCGCTTGCCGGATTTGCCGCGCAGAACGCCTCCGGCCCCGAGATCGATGCGATTATACGGTTAACTGATCTTGAGCCTGCGATGATCGAGAATCGCGAGCAGATGTATCAACATAACAAAGAATTCCATCAGCAGATCCGGCGCGCTGCACATAACCGTTATCTGACAAAATTCATCGACACAATCGACGATATCGTCGCTGCCGACCGTCGTGGTTCGTCGCTGGTTGAGATGGACCGACGCAAGCAAGTCATTGGTGAACATCGCAAGCTGGCTGAAGCAATTGCCGCCCGGGATGTAGCCAAGGCTCAAGAAATGTCGACAATTCATATCCGAAACGCCTATCAGTCACGACTCAAGGTCGGGATTCAAAAGGATGGCGATGTCACCTGACGTGGGTGCCGCCACCTGCGCCGCGCGCCTTGCGGACGTTTGAACCGATTTTCAAGTCTCCATAGCTGATTTCCACCGCGGCTCCGTCATGCGGCGCAAAGCGTTGTTTTGCAGAGGCCGCCGATTGCGGATGTTGCAGCGCTACAAAAAATGGTATACGACAGCATTCCAAAGGCCAGAAGTGTTCTGGCGATCAAATTCTGGTCGCGGTAAGCTTCAAGGACGCCGCCGACAACTGATCAAGGAGCGTGGGATCTTATGGAATCGTCGAAAATCGTTGAGGGCAAGGTCGTGCTTGTTACTGGTGCCGGGCGCGGCATTGGCTTTGAGATCGCCAAGATGATGGCGGCCAACGGCGCCAAAGTTGTCATCAATGACCTCGGCGTTGAACTTTCGGGTACGGGCGCCGACGTGAAGCTCGCCGAGCAGGCAGCAGAGAAAATCCGCGCCATGGGTGGCGAGGCGGTCGGCAATTCCGATAGCGTCAGCGATTGGGACGGCGCGGTACGCATGGTCAAGACGGCGGTTGACGCGTTCGGTCGCATCGACTGCGTCGTTAACAATGCGGCTATCCTTCGCGATACATATTTTCATAAGATGAGCCGTGAAGACTGGGACTTGTCAATTGGCGTCATTCTCACGGGCTCATTCTATGTCAGCCGCGCGGCTGCGGATTATTTCCGCGCTCAGCAAAGCGGATCCTATATCCATGTAACCTCCACGTCAGGCCTCATCGGCGGTGTCGGCCAGGCGAACTACGGTGCGGCGAAGCTTGGTCTGCAGGGGCTGTCCAAAGGCATAGCGCTCGACATGCAGCGCTTTAACGTTCGATCCAATATCGTTGCGCCCACCGCGTTTACTCGTATGACGGAATCAATTCCTACATTCACCGAAGAACAGAAGCAGCGCGCGGCCGCCCGCCGTACCATCGCACCGGAAAAGAACGCACCGCTGATAGTCTATCTCGCCAGCGACCGTGCCGCTCACGTCACCGGCCAGATTTTCTACAACCGCGACAATGAAATTTACTTGTTCAGCCAGCCGCGGCCGATCCGCAGCGCCCACAACGGAAACGGCTGGACGCCAGACGATATTGCGGACCTTGTCATGCCAGCCTTCCAGCAGAGCTTTGTGCCACTGGAGAAGACCCGCGATGTCTTCAAATCTTACCTGCCGTGATAGGGTTCAAGTGATGAGCGCTTCCATTGCCGGCGTCGCCAGGTCCTCCGCCGCGTCGCGCCTCGATCTGACCAAGCTGTTCGCGCCGAGAGCTATTGCGGTGGTCGGCGCGACTGATGCCGCCAACGCCATCGGCGGCATGCCGATGCGTTACCTCACCGAGTTTGGTTATGCCGGCAAGGTCTATCCCGTTAACCCCAAGCGCGAAACGCTGATGGGGCTTACATGCTACGCCTCGTTACTTGATGTGCCAGCTGGCGTGGATGTCGTCTTAGTCGCGGTGGCGGCAAAATTCGTGCCTGACATTATCCGGCAGTGCAGCGCAAAGAACATCCCGTTCGCAGTTGTGCTCTCGGCCGGTTTTCATGAGGCCGGCCCTGAAGGCCAGTTGCTCGAAGAAGATCTGCTTCGAGCCCTGAAGGGTTCCGGCGTGCGCATGGTCGGCCCGAACTGTCTGGGTCTGCTCAATGTTTCTGAAAAAGTCCACAACGGCTTCGGCGCCGGCCTCGCCGAGAAGAACTATCACCAGGGTCCTGTTGCCATGGTCACGCAAAGTGGAGGCTATGGCTTCACGCTGATCAAGAACGCGCATCGCGCCGGTGCGGGGTTCCAGTATGTCGCCTCGATCGGCAATAGCCTCGATCTGAATGTCCTCGACTTTATCGAATATTTTCTCGAATCGCCCGACATCAAGGTCGTCTCGGCTTTTGTCGAGGGTGTCGATGATGGCCGTCGGCTGGTCGAGCTTGGCAAACGCGCGTTGGAAGTCGGCAAGCCGATCCTGATCTGGAAGGCGGGCAAGACCGCTGCGGGGCAGAAGGCTGCCGCTTCGCACACCGCAAGCCTTGCGGCAAGCTATGCCCTTTATCAAGCGGCATTCCGCGAGGGTGGCTATGTCGAAGTTGATGATTTCGAGGATTTCGTTGACATATCCCGTGCGTTCCTTGCAAGCGGCAAATTGCCTGAAGGCAAGCGCGTCGGCATCGTTACTGGCTCAGGTGGTGCGGGCGTCGTGGCCTCAGACCGTTGCGAGGAGGCAGGTCTGGAGCTGCCGCCGCTTAGCCAGACGAGCGTATATCAATTGGAGGGCGTGTTGCCGGAGTTCGCGGCGATCGGCAATCCGGTCGACATTTCCGGCCAGCGCACCAAGGATGGCTCCAGCGTGTCCAACCGCGCAGCCGAGATCGTCATCGCCGACCCCGGCATGGACATGTTGATTGTCCGCTCGCGACAAACCACCAGCTCGCCGGCGCATGCCGAGGCGATGGCCGACATTCGCGACAAGGGTGGCAAGCCGGTTTTCGTCGCGATGGGTGCTGACGAGGATTATGACTCAAAAGCGGCGCTCGATCGCCGCGGCGTTTCCTGGCATTTGACTGTCGGCCGCGCTGCGGTCGCCGCAGCCGCGCTCGCCGATTTCGCTGAAAAACGCCGAAAGCACCTTGATGCGAAAGACCCTGTTAGGCGGGGGTTCGAACCCGGCAAGGTGGAATTGCCGCTTGGCGCGGGCTTCATGAGCGAGTGGGATTCGCGAAAAGTTCTTGATGCCTACGGCATCGCATCGTCTGGGACAAAACACCTCTCGAGGGCTGAGGTCGCCAAACTTGCCGCGCTCGACCTAAAATTCCCGGTCGCGGTGAAGGCAAATTCGGTCAATATTCCTCACAAGAGCGAAGCTGGCGCCATCCGCCTGGATGTCGCCGACATCGCGGCGGTGAAAATGGCCGCGGCCGATGTAATTGCCTCGGCCAGACACTACAAACCCGCCGCCGAGATTGACGGCGTCATCGTTCAGGAAATGGCGTCCGGTCTGGAGGTCATAGTCGGCGCGGTCAATGACGCTTGCTTCGGTCCGGTGGTGCTCTTCGGCCTTGGCGGTGTCTTTGCCGAGGTGATGAAGGACGTCACCTACCGTTTCGCGCCGATCGACAAAGCTACAGCCCGGTCGATGATTGAGGAGATCAGGGGCGCCAAGCTGCTGTCTGGTTATCGCGGTCAGGCGAAGGCGGATCTCGACGCTTTGGCGGATATTGTCTCCCGGCTGTCATGGCTGGTCGCCGACCAAGCCGAGCGGATCGACTCCATCGACATCAATCCGATCTTTGTGAATGGCAGCCGTCTTTCCGTGGCTGATGCGCTCGTCGTCCTCCGCGACAAATCCGACGGCCAAGCCTAACCTGCGGAATATGGAAAGGCCAAATCAAAAACAGGTCATCAGGCGTTGCAGTCCAAATCGGTATACCATAGAATGCGTTATGTCATATTAGAGAATTGTGCTGGGGAACCTACGAATGCTCAATATTGATAAGCTGAAGCAGTACTCGATCCCAGACAGCCATATGACGGTGACAAAGCGCGATACTATGCTTTACGCACTCGGGGTGGGTTTGGGCAGCGACCCGATGGACCGGGACCAGTTGCAATTTGTCTATGAGCAGGGTCTTAAATCACTGCCCACTATGGCGACTGTCGTCGCGGCTCCCCATTCCTGGGTCAAGAAGGCCGATGTCGGCTCAAGTGGTAAAAGCGTCCACGCCGGCATCATGGTCGAATTCCTGCGTCCCATTCCGGTGGAGGGTGAGTTCGTCGGTAAGAGTTCGCTGGGTGAAGTGCTCGACAAAGGCCCGGGAAAAGCTGCTTTGGTTACAACTAGCCGCAGCGTCTATGAAGTGGGGAGCGCCGATCCGGTATTCAAACTGGTGACCACTTCGATGCTGCGTGGCGATGGCGGGTTCGGCGGCCCGAGCCAGCCAGTTGAAGCAGATACTGCAATGCCGACGCGCAAGCCCGACGCGATCTGTGACATGCCGACTTTACCGCAGCAGGCGCTGATCTACCGTTTGAGCGGTGACTATAACCCGCTCCACGCCGATCCGGCGGTAGCTCAGAAGCAGGGATTTCCGAGGCCCATCCTACACGGCCTTGGCACCTTCGGCATCACCGGCCACGCACTAATCAAGACGCTGTGCGGTTACAACCCGGACAGGCTGAAAGCGATGGGCGGTCGTTTCTCGAAGCCGGTCTATCCCGGCGAGATGCTTCGGATAAAGATGTGGGATGAGGGAGGCCACGTAGCCTTTCAGACAACGGTGCCGACACGCAATGACGAGGTTGTTCTCGACTTCGGCTTTGCGAGACTGGGCTAGTCAGGTGAATCTAAAGTTCGCTGCATAAGCTACGGTCCACGGTTTGGCAGAAGCGCTTTACGGAGGCGAGTATTTCGTCGGCGGACTTGGTCCATCGATATGGCTTTGGGTTCTCGTTGTGCC
>NZ_JASCRR010000037.1 GCF_030010215.1 Tianweitania sp. UT-5YL-CI-8 | reverse complement strand
GCATCAGCCGCCTGCCGAACGTCGAAGGCGACAAGCCGGTCAGAAAGAAGTTCAAGAGCTACCCGATCGGCTACTTCCACATCGACATCGCCGAGGTGCAGACGGCTGAAGGCAAGCTCTATCTCTTTGTGGCCATCGATCGGACCAGCAAGTTCGCCCGGTGAGGCCGAAGGGCTGAAGATCGACCAGCAGCAAGTGGCAGTCCGTGCCACCAGTCACGAGCCGCAAGCCGCCGGCTGTCAGTGTCTTGGCGAGCGCTTGCGCGTTGCGCTCGACGGCGCGACTGTATTCGGCGAAGGCGGGTTGCAACGCCTCGTGGAAGGCGACGGCCTTGGCCGCGATGACGTGCATCAGCGGGCCGCCTTGCGTGCCCGGAAACACGGCCTTGTCGATCCGCCTCGCCAGATCGGGATCGGTCGTCAGGATGAGTCCGCCGCGCGGCCCTCTCAGCGTCTTGTGGGTGGTCGATGTCACCACATGGGCGTGTGAGACCGGGTTCGGATAAAGTCCCGCTGCGATCAGCCCGGCATAATGGGCGACATCGGCAACAAGATATGCGCCTATACCATCGGCGACGGCGCGCATCCGGGCGAAGTCGATAACGCGCGGATAGGCCGATCCTCCGGCGAAGATCAGGCGCGGTCGGGTCTCCCGGGCCAGACGTTCAAGATCGTCATAGTCGATCCGCTCGTTATCCCGGCGCACCGCATAGGCCGATACGTCGAACCAACGGCCCGAGAGGCTGACGGGCGATCCGTGCGTCAGATGACCGCCGCAGGCGAGATCGAGGCCCATGATCCGATCGCCGGGGTTCAGAAGCGCGAACAATACCGCGATATTGGCGTTGGCGCCGGAATGCGGTTGAACATTGGCATACGCCGCGCCGAACAGTTCACGAGCGCGGTCGATGGCGAGTTGTTCGACGATATCGACGGCCTCGCAGCCGCCATAATAGCGCCGGCCGGGAAGTCCTTCGGCATATTTGTTGGTGAGGATCGACCCTTGCGCCGCCCGCACCGCCGCACTGACGATGTTTTCCGACGCGATCAGTTCGATATGATCCTGCTGGCGCTGCGCCTCCTGACCGATCGCCTGGGCAAGTTCCGTGTCGAAGCCCATCGTCATGCCGTCAATCCTTCAAGCCATTCGGCGAGCATCCGGCGCGCGGCCTCTCGCAGCGGCGGTCCGCAGCGTTCGGCCTCGGTGCGCAGAGGGCGGGGATCGATCCCGGCGGCGGCCAACTCGGCGGCATGGCCGACAAGCCAGCGCTCGATGCCGGCGCAGGCATCCACCTCGGGGTGAAACTGAAGCCCGAGGATGTTCGGTCCGAGCGCGAAGGCCTGCGTGGCGCACAGAGGCGTCGTCGCCAGATGGATCGCCCCGTCGGGATGGCGAACGCGTCGCCATGCCAGTGCAGCACCGAGACACCGTCGAGATGGCGGAGCGGGCCGGCGGCGCCAGCTTTCGTTAAGGAAAGCTCGGAGAAGCCGATCTCTTTGACGCCGGTCGCCGCGACCGCCGCGCCGAGCGTCGCCGCCATCAACTGTGCGCCGAGGCAGACGCCGAGCGTGGGGCGGCGGGCGGCCAGCCGGGCTCCGAGAAGCTGCCGTTCTTCCGCCAGAAATGGATAGGCCTCCGCCTCATAGCCCCCGACCGGCCCGCCCAGCACGACGAGCAGATCGGGAAGCAATGGGTCGAGCGTCCAAAGCTCGTTCACGCCGAGATCGTAATAGTGAACCCGGTAGCCGGCCGCCGTCAGCACGGCCTCGAAGCTGCCGAGATCCTCGAAGTGAACGTGGCGGATGGCGACGGCCGTCTTCAGCATGGCGGGTGCTCCCCTCATCACCGGGGTCAGCCGAGCGCCGACAGATCGGCGCCGTGGTTGATGTGATAGACGGCCCCGCCGATCACCATGGCCGGCACGGACGTGACGCCCGCACGTTCGGCTTCGACAATGCGGTCTTTGGCTTCGCCGAGATGGACGACCTCGACATCGTACCGGCTGCTGTCCAACGCAGCGGCGAACCGCTGCTCGGCATCGACACAGACGGCGCATCCCGCGTGATAGAAAATGGCTTTCTCGGTCATGGCTCTTTTCCTCCTTCGGCCCGCATGATTGCGGCCACGGTCGCGCCATGACATAGCTTTGTTCCGGCCTACTCTTAAGTGCCGGACTGAAGATTGGAGATAGGCCGGTTGAGGACTCGGAAGGACATGACGATCGACCTGGAAAAGAGCGGTCAACGGCCGGTCTTCCTCGACATCGCCGCGTCGATCGTCGGCGACATCGAGCGCGGTCGCCTGAAGCCAGGCGACGCCCTTCCGGGAACCCGCACGCTTGCCAGAAGCCTGAAGGTCCATCGCAATACGGTAGACGCCGCCTTCCATGAATTGACCATGCAGGGCTGGCTGGTCAGCGAACCATCGCGTGGCACGTTCGTCGCGCGTGATCTGCCGACTGCGAAGCCCGGCGGGCGCAGCGCACGCCCTCGAACTCCGCCAACCAGCGCCGATGCCGAAACTGTCGCGGGTCCGCTGCCACCATCGCTGCGGGTCTCGGATGGTGCGCCCGATCCCCGGATCATGCCGCGCGTCGAACTGGCACGCGCGTTCCGGCGGGCGTTGACCGGGCCGACCTTCCTGAGCGACGCGGGTTATGGCGATCCGCGCGGCGCGAAGGCGCTGCGGACGGCGCTGTCCGGCTATTTATCGCGCGAACGCGGGCTGGCGGCATCGGCCGGCGACCTGATGGTGACGCGCGGCAGTCAGATGGGTCTGTTTTTGGCCGCCGCCGCGATCATCGAACCGGGACGGGCGATCGCGGTCGAGACTCCCGGCTATCCGCTCGCCTGGTCGGCCTTCCGCGCGGCCGGTGCGCGCGTGATCGGCGTGCCGGTCGATTCGGGCGGCTTCGATATCGATCATCTCGCCCGGTTGGTCGAGAGAGAGCCGACACTGCGCGCGATCTACGTCACCCCGCATCATCAGTACCCCACGACGGTGACGATGGGTGCGGGTCGGCGGCTCAAGCTGCTCGACATAGCCCGGCGGCACGGCCTCTATGTGATCGAGGACGACTACGATCACGAATATCGGTTCGATGGTCGCCCGGTGCTGCCAATGGCAGCGCGCGCGGATCCGGATACGCAGGTGATCTATGTCGGCTCGCTGTCCAAACTGCTCGCCCCGGTCGTGCGTCCGGGATACGTGGTGGCGAGGCCCGATATCCTCACCCGCATGGCCGACCGGCGCGAAGCGATCGACCGGCAAGGCGATCTGCCGCTCGAACTGGCGCTGGCGGAACTGATCGAAGATGGCGAACTCGGTCGCCATGCCCGCAAGGCGCGCCGCATCTACGAAGCCCGACGCGATGTTCTGGCCGATGAATTGCGCGCGTCGCTGCGTGACGACATCGCCTTCGACCTGCCGGCGGGAGGTCTCGCCATCTGGCTGCGGCTCCGGTCCGGGCTGAGCGCCGAAACCTGGGCCGCCAATGCCGTGCGCGCCGGACTGGTCGTCTCTCCGGGCCTGCGGTTTTCGCTGGATGTAGCGAGTGCGCCAGAAGCGTTCCGGATCGGCTATGCTAATTTCGACGATGCTGAGTTGAAGAGGCTTGTCGCGTTGCTGACCGATTCCAAGCCAAGAGCGTCCCCATAAGCCTTTGCGGCATTTGTATTACAACCCCAATCCCCGCCGCCTCCCCATCTGCCACAGCACCGATCCGCCCTGGACGATCCCCGTCACCTCCTTGCCGAGATGCCGGTCGATCACTGGTCACCACGGGACCAGCGTGAACTCGTGGCTTTTCTCGACGATGGCGAACTTGCCGCTGGTGAGTTGGGCGGTTCCGGTGAAGGTGCCACTGACCGTTTCGCCATCGCCCGCCGCGCGGAACGGCATCGGCTTCGTCGCCGCAGTTCCGCCCCAGCACGGGCGACCTCGCGCACCTCGCCCAACGTCACGCATTCTGGGCTGCCCGTATCATTGTGCACGATGCCGCGATATCCGCCGCAGTTCCTGCGGAGACAGGCCAAGGACGCGAATGAAGCTTCGGCACATCCGTTCGGAGTCACCGAATCCCGCTTCACGCGCCAGCGTGTCGAAGGGGCGGTTGCTGTCTTCCACACTCGGACAAGCGACTTCGACGCGCAGACGCTCAACCGTCTTGGCCGGCGTCTCGCCCGTTTCTATGATTTGCGCCGTTCGTCGACGCAGGCCTCGCGCACGAAGCCGCGCAGCCATCGGTGCGCCGGGTCGGCATCGAAACGCGGATGCCAGGCGAGCGAGATGGCGAGCGCATCGGTCTTTACCGGCAAGTCGAAACTGTGAAGGCCGGCGAGCGCGGGTTCGGTGAGACGGGCCGGCACGGCCGCCACATGGTCGGATGTCCGGACGATCGCCAGCGCATCGCTGAAATTGGCGACTGCGATCGTCACCGGACGGGCGAGGCCAAGGGCCGAAAGCGCTTCGTCAATCGGCCCCGAGAAGCGCCCCCGCCGAGAGACCGAGACATGCGGGAAGGAGGCGAAGCTTTCGGGCGTCACCGCGTCCGCCAGTGGGTGGCCGGGGCGCACCACGCCAATGAAACGGTCGTGGAACAGCGCCTGTAGTCGAATTTCCGGTCCCATCGCGCCGATGACGCCGATATCGGCATCGACGCGGGCTTCCCGCAAAGCTTCGACATCCTCCTTGTCCTGATGGGCGAAGCGCAGCCGGACCTGCGGAGCTTCGCGGGCGGCATGGGAGGCGAGTGCCGCGCCGAAGGTGCCGACGAAGCCGTCACTGGCGCGGATGACGAAGGTGCGCTCCAGCCGCGAAAGATCGAGTTCGTCGTCACCGCGCACCAGTGCCTCGGCCTCCGTGACAAGGCTGCGCAACCGCTGGCGCAAAGCTTCCGCGCGCGGCGTCGGCACGAGCCCGCGCCCGGCGCGCACGAGAACCGGGTCGCCGATGAGATGGCGGATACGGGAGAGCTGGCGGCTCATCGCCGGTGCGGAGAGGTTCAGCCGCTGTGCCGCACCCACGACGCTTCCTTCCGACAGCAGCGCGTCGAGCGTCACCAGCAAGTTCATGTCGAGTTGTGGGATAAGGCGCTTCGCTGCGGGTCTGGTGGGCATTGTCGGGCAAGCTCTAATTCGTGTCTTTAGTGCAATCATATAATATCGTCATTGCACTGTATGCAATGCAGGACTGGAGCTATCGAAGGATGAAACGCAACCCTCCCGGAAGGGACATCTTCGATCGGACCCAGATATGCCTCAAACCACCCATTCCCCGGCTCCCCATCCGCAGGGGGGCGCTCATCCGGCATCCCAAACGCATTCCCACGCGCCGCATCCCCATCATCGACCCATCCATTCCGGCATGGTGTTGACCGGCCTGTCGCTCGCCATCCTGCTTTCTCAGCTCGGCACCAATATCATCAACGTCGCTCTGCCGACGCTGGTGAAGGATCTCGGCGTCGAGTTCGGCTCGGTCCAATGGGTGGTGGTGAGCTATCTGCTCGTCGTCACCGCGCTTATCGTCGGCGTCGGCCGCTTCGGCGATCAGCTCGGCAAGAAGCGGCTCTATCTCTGGGGGCTCGCGATCTTCATGGCAGCCTCCGTTCTTTGCGCATTGTCCAACAATCTGCCGCTACTGATCGCCGGTCGGGCCGGACAGGGCCTCGGCGGCGCGATCCTGATGGCGCTATCCTTCGCCTTCGTCGACGAGGTGTGTCCGAAGGAGCGCACCGGCTTCGCCATGGGTGTGCTCTCCACCATGGTTTCCTTCGGCATCGCGCTCGGGCCGTCGCTCGGCTCGCTGGCGCTGGCCGCGTTTGGTTGGCAGGCGGTATTCTGGGTGAACCTGCCTTTCGGCCTGCTCGCCTTTCTGCTGATCAGCCGCTACCTACCGAACGCCGTCGCTGCACCGAAGCATCCGGTTCCCGCCGCGCGTTTCGACTGGCTCGGCACGATCCTGCTGGCGCTGACCCTCGGCGCTTACTCGCTCGCCATGACCTTCTCCGGCAAGCAGGGCTTCAGCTCGCCGCTGGTGCTGCAGCTCGGATTGGGGGGGCTTGTCGGCCTCGTCCTGTTCCTCGCGGTGCAGGTCAAGGCGCACGCGCCGCTGTTGAAGCTCTCCATGTTCCGCAACGCTCTTCTTTCCCTGAGCATGGTGATGAGCGTGCTGGTCTATGCGGTGATGATGGCAACGTTGGTGCTCGGGCCGTTCTTCCTGTCGAAAGCGCTCGGCCTCGACACCCGCATGGTCGGCCTCGTCATGACCGTCGGCCCGCTCGCAGCTGCGATCATGGGCGTGCCGGCCGGCACGGTAGCGGACCGGATCGGCGCCAAACTCGCCATGGTCATCGGATTGGCGCTCTTCACCGTCGGTGCCTTCGTGATGTCCTGGGTGTCGCTGACGAGCGGTGTCGCCACCTATATCGTCGCGATCCTGTTCATCAGCGTCGGTCTCGCCTTCTTCCAGACGCCGAACAACACCGCCGTCATGGCCGATGCACGGCCCGAACAGCGCGGCCTCGTCTCCGGCCTGCTGGCGCTTGCCCGCAATCTCGGCCTCATCACCGGCGCTTCGCTGATGGGCGCGCTCTTCGCCCATGCCGTCGGCGGCGACGCTGCGACAGCCACCCCCGACATGGTGGCGGAAGGCATGCGTTTCGCCTTCCGCATCGCCTCCGCCATGGCGGCGGCGGCCTTCCTCATCTCCCTCACCACGCTTCGCGCGCCTCAGCGGCCCGCCTGAGCCAGGAACCATTCAAATGAAACAGAACCATTCACAATCATCGGGCGCCGAGCGCCTGATCCCAGCCGAACGCCGCCTGCGCGTGGCGGAGGTGCGCAAGACGACACCGATCACGCCGCACATGCAGCGCATCACACTCGCCTCGACGGCACTGATGGACTTTCCCGCCCGTCGTCCGGCGCAATGGGTCAAGCTCTTCGTGCCGACACCTGAGAGCGAGAAGCCGAACGGACGAGCGTACACGATACGCCATTTCCGCGAAGAGTTGTGCGAGATGGATATCGACTTCGTCCTCCACGGCGACGGCCCATGCTCGAACTGGGCGGAAGCGGCAAGACCCGGCGATGTCGTCCAGATCGCCGGCCCGCGTTCCGGCTTCCGGCTCGATCCGGAGGTCACTCATCTGCTGATCGGCGGCGACGAGACGGCGCTACCCGCCATCGGCGCGATCCTCGAAGCCCTGCCGGCCGGACTTGGCGTCAATGCCTTCATCGAAATCCCCGAAGATGGCGATGCCCAGATCATTCATTCGCAAGCCGATGTCGAGATTACCTGGCTTCCCCGCAGCGGATGGGATGCAGGCACCGTGACCGATCTCGCCGCAGCGATGATGATGGCGGATATGCCTGACAAAACCTGCGAAGTGTGGTTCGGGGCCGCGGCCACGGTCGTGCGGACCGTCCGCCACCACTTCCAGGTCAACCGCGCCATGCCCCGCCATCGCCTCACCATGTCCGGCTATTGGAAGAAGGGTGAGACCGATTTCCGCGACGCAGAGGGGGATCAGTAATGGCGTACGAGCGATCTGGAAGACTATGCGCGCTTCCGGCGATTCCGTTCGGTCGCGATCAGCGTTTACCGGCCGGCGATGCAATCTCCTCGAGGCAAACGCCTTCTTCGGTAAAGCGTGGTTCGTCGCCCGGCTTGCCGCGCGCCGTCCAGTCGCGTTTGGTGCGCAGGTAGTCGAGCAATCTGGCGAGGTCCGCCGCTTTCCGTTCGTGCCGGAGCGCGCCAGGATCGGGCGAGTTCGGATGTTAATAGACTACATTGTCGAGCACGCACCCCGCCTGCCGGGGATGGGGAGGCTGTAGATACGTCCCAAAATAGCACGACAACCGGCGGGTTTTGCGTAGGAATTGCGCAGAATATCGCGCTACAGCGTGCAATCGGGGGTGTGGCGGGCCGCGCCCGACGATGATGAGCACTACGTCTACGCTATAGCTGCGTCAGCCGAAAGGCTTCTTCGGGCTTAGTGGACGATTGCTCAACCACCGATATGAAGGCACGTAGCTGTCATACAAGCTCCAAGCGCCTTCGTAGTAAAAATATCCCAATTGACCGGAGACGATTCGAACTTTGTCACCGCCAAACGCCGCCGTTTCTACGCTTTTCTGCACATAGGCCGCCCACCACCCGATGCAAGGGCGTACGCTCGGCGGCTACAGCGTAGTGTGGAGGGCAATCGGCGGAATTTGGCGCACCGCACCGGGTGAAGGAGACAACTTTGTCTACTCCATAGCCCTCTAAGGCCCTCCTTTTGCGAGAAACGAGGCCTGCAGCTCTCCGGAGCTTGGCAGGCAGCTCGCTGTTCATCATTTCAAGCCGACCTTGATGGCTACGATCGGGGAGTTGTGCATAGTGGAGATCGGCAAAATCGATCACTCAGATTCGGCCGAATGATCGAGCAATCATTCTCCGGCCTCCATATCTGCGGCGGCAGTAGATTCCACGTCGATGGATCGATTGGGCACCCC
Organism: Tianweitania sp. UT-5YL-CI-8; assembly: GCF_030010215.1. Lineage (GTDB taxonomy): Bacteria > Pseudomonadota > Alphaproteobacteria > Rhizobiales > Rhizobiaceae > Oryzicola. Next base: position 8,716 of record NZ_JASCRR010000037.1, on the reverse strand, counting down.
TGCAAATCGGTCCCGGTAGCCAGGGAGGCAAGTGCAATCGCGCGAACGCTCGATACCAATAATCCCGATCACGCTATCCGCGCTTTCCGGGGGTATTCGCATGCGGCCGTCGCGAAGGGCGAGATAGAGCGCGTCGATGGCGGATTGATCGCCGAGGGTGGAAAGCGCGGATGGATGACGGAAGATATCCAGTGACCAGCCCGCCACTCGCGCTTTGGCGAGAGCGCGAGCTCGTCCCCTTTTTTCGTCGATGACGGGTAAGAAGCCTCTGGCCGAGGCGACGGCGATCGTTGCCGCCTCACCATCGTCCAGCGAAGGCGCGATCGACGTGAGTTCGTAGAAAATCTCGTACTCCGCCTCGGTCAAACCGGCGAACGTTACGATTCCATTCGCCACGAGACTGTACAGGAAGCCGTGCTCCCCGTTCCTGCGGCTCGTCTCGTGTTCCAGTTCTCCAGCCACGATCTCGGGGACGAGAATATCGTTGGGAATGGCTGCGAGTATCCGCTCGCCGTATTTGCAGGCGTGGAGGTTGATCAGAACACTGGTGTCGAGAACCAGTGGGTCGGCGATATCAATCAGGAAGCTTGAGCAACTCATCCGTCTCTTGTTCCTCAAGCTCGATTTGATCAACAATGCAGCGAAGCTCCACTCGGCCCACCTTCAGCAGCTCCGCCAATTGTCCTTCCGACATCAGTCCGCGCTTCCAGGCGGCGTGCGCCATGAGGCTCAGTCGGTGCGAGATCGGTCGATCGGCGTCACTCTTTGCCGGATCGCGGCGATCCGTCATTTCGCCCAGGACCTCCCGAACATGATCGTCGGTGATGCCGCCGTTGTTCTCGAACCAGGCCCAGGTGCCGCGCTTGACGAGACCCAATTCTTCGAGCCTGAGACCGCAAGCCTGGCGCGAGATATTGTACTGTTGGGCAAGGAGGATAATTAGGCGTCTGGTCGTCTTGCCGGTTATCTCCTTCAGTTGGCGAAAGCTTTCCGAGAAGCTCTCGGCCGGCGTCAGGAACGCGCGACCAAAGGCGTTTGCGTAGCGTTCATCGCGCGACAGGAATTTCTCATCATCCTCGAGCACTTCCGGGGTTTGCCGGGTGCCATAGAAATGGCCGACTTCATGAGCCGCGGATTGGATGCGACGTGGCAACGGATGGTTGGCGTTGAGAAGAATGCAGGCGCCGATGCTTTCATCGTAAGTGAACAGGCCCGCCACCTTCGAGTTCGAAGAAAGGCGGCGCTGATACAAGCGGATGCCGAGGCCCAGCTCGATAACCGAAAAGATGTCGGCAATCGACCCCGGGCCGAGACCCAGCCAGTCGCGCAGTTCCTTGGCATGCTTTTCGGCCAACGCAACGACGTCACCGTCATTGATGCCGCGCGCCGGCGGGTAATTTCTCCGCCGCTGGATCCCTAGAATGTTCTCCATTTCAACGTCCGCCTTGATCAGATCGTTGAAGAGCTGAATGGCCTCGGTGGTGTGTGCGTCCTCCGTCTCACGCAGTTTCCGGAAGCGCGGCATCAAATCGGTGTGGACGGCTTCTCTGCGAAGGAGCGCGTTCACAGACACGCCGTAGTGACGAGCCAGCATCTGGATTTCCTGGATGCGCACACGGCGCACGCCCTTCTCGATGGATACCAGCGTCGGGCGGGACGTGCCTATGACCTGGGCCGCGTCATCCTGCCGGATATCCGCGTTCTCCCGCGCGATGCGCAGTCGACGTCCTATTTCTTGCGCGCTCAGCTCATTCAAATCGGCCATAGCGCCCTCCATCCATCCAGCTCTTCAAAAAGCTTTGTTCTCCTTGCGCGGACAGAAATGCCCGCCATTCCATGGCATGCGTACCCAACATTGTCCTTAGCTTCGTCAGCGTTTCCTCAGTGCTTTCCCCGATTGCCGCCCCGATCTGCGAGGCGTGGACGCGAAGGGCGTCATCAGGCAAGCCGGCTAGCTCGGCAAGGTGCTGCAGGTGCCGTGCGCCCACGCTTCCGTATTCGACCATGATGTCCCGATCGGCCTGCAGGGGTATGACGGATAGGGCGCCGCTCGCGTCAGTGGCGGCCAGATCGGACACGACATAAGCGTCTCGCGCCTCGTTAACACCCGCTGCATGCAAACTAACGCGCCTGAGCAAACAGGCAGCACACAAGCCACACTGCTTTCGCCCCCCGACATTCACCACGCGGCGGCTCTGCCAGCAGGAATGAGTGCTCGTTATGTGCCGTTCGGTCTTTCCGGGAATGTCCAGGAATGCTCGTAGCGTCTGCCCCTTCGTCGACCACAAACGTGGCTGCTCAAACTTGCCTCGATAGCCCAGCAGTGCCGTGATGAACCGCTCCATCTTTCGAAAGAAAGTCGGATAGTTGCGATAGTCGGGATAGATGTTGTGCAGAGGCAGCAGTACGGGTCCGAGCGCACCCTGGCCGCTCTCGGGGACCATGATACGCGCCACGCTGGAAAGCTGCGCGGCAATTGCCGCTACCGCTGCAAACTGGAATCCGCGCGATCGGAAGCTGCTTTCGTATCCGCGATATCCCTGCACCTTGAACGGGATCTGCGTGAAAAAGCTGTCTCCGGTTTTCCGGCGCTGGCGCTTGCCGGCGATCCGAATGCATAGGGCCTCGTCCTGGTCGCCACTCAACGCAGAGACCGCACGCGAATCCAAGCCGTCGCTGTAAGCGACTGCGAAGGTCTTCGTCTTGCCGAAGTCCAGCGGAATCTGCCGCGAACCGATGGGTGAGCGATCTTTCGCTCCAACGAAGGAAAACCGCCACGTGTCGCCGGTCAGGTGGTTCAAAACGCCATGAAGGCTCTTCAAAACCTCCGGCTTCTGCCAACTTTTAAGGTCGATGACCGGAACAGTTACTTCCAGGGTCCGGCGCCACCCAAGCGGGCGCTTCCAACGTCGGTCAGCAAACTCAATGGCGGCGCACAAGACCAGCATGTCGTAATGCAGCGGCTGGAAGCCCTTCACGTCGAACGTATCCAGAACCGCCGCATTGAAGCGAATGTGCCGGCCGACTTCCGCCGTTACAGTGCCCTTCGGGAGAGCGCTGCCGGGCTTCTGCCCCTTCTCGATAACGAACAGGTGCTTGCCCGACATGGGTGACTCATGCGTACGGGCGCTCACTCTTCCGGCCCCTCGTCCACGCCGGCTTTCTTTTGAACTGCCTGCCGGAAAGCGCTCTTGTTACCCGTGGCCAGGGCATCGCAGAGCTCGTTGGGCTTGATGGCCGCAAACGTCTCGCGGTTCCGTTCTATGCCCTTGTGATAATCCTCGCGCTTCATGTCGCCGAGCTCGCGGGCGCGAACGCACTCTTCGTCGAGCCGGTTCTTGGTGGTGTCGATCCACTCTTTCGCCGTGCTATCGAGCGATCGGTTGAGAGCCTCGTCGATAGGCATCTGGTCACGCAGGTTAGCGATCAAATGCCGCTGAAGCGCATCCGCCAGAGGCGAGGTTGGGTGACTCTCGAAAATCGTTTCGACCGCCGACACCGGGTCTAGATCCATCTGCGTGCGTTCCGCATGCGCCTTGAGGTCGCCGAAAAGCGGGCTGAATGCCTTCATGTCGACGTCACCAATCATGCTGTGACAAGCCTGCATCGTCCGCTCTTCCGCGCTGACCGCGTCGCTGACCAGGTCTTGCCCGTACCGTTTCCAACGGCTGCTCAGTTCTGCATTTCTGAATGGCCCATCGGTCATGACCGCCTCCCATGTCGGCAAGATGGGTATAAAATCTGACAAAGTCAATATATATTGATAAAAATCTGACAATTGGAAGTCTGGGTAGGAAAACTCCTGGCTTTGTGTGGCGCGGACGCGATTGCTTGGCGTTCGTCGCGTGCCCCACCGGTTCAAGTGTGGGCTTGCTATCGAGCCTCTAACAAGCAGAGAGCGTATCGGTGACGACTCGACGCTCGCAATGCCATTGAGGCATTGGTCCGCCGACGATTCTGATTTTTACCGTACAGTGAATATGGACATTAGGCCGAATATGCGTCATAAGAACCATATTCACTGCGCAGAAAATGATCATGGAACACCGCATAATCGAGACGCTCGTCGACAACCTGGCTGCGGCTGTGCGCGAGATCACCGGCGCGCCACCTCAGGTGGCTCACGAACCAAACCTCGCTCAGATGGGCTATCGACCGGACGCAGTGATCGACCTGGAGCACGAGGGCAGCTCGTACCGTCTCGTGGTCGAAGCAAAGCGGTCGCTATTTCCCCGCGACGCCCGTGAGGCGATCTGGCAGCTGAGGAACTATCTCGCTCACTTCGATGTAGGCGGCCAATACGTCGTGCCCGTACTTATGGCGGAGAGCATCTCACCTGGCGCGCGCCAACTGCTGCGTGACGAGCGCGTCGGCTATTTCGATGCTAGCGGGAGCCTCTTTATCCCCGCGAGCGGGCTTTACGTTCGCGTCGATCGGCCAGCATCGCACAAGCAAGCGCGTTCCTTCAACAATGTCTTCGCCGGTCGTCGCGCACAAGCCCTTCACGCTGTGTGGGTGCTCGGGCGCGATTGGTTCGGCGTTCATCAAATCGCGGAACGCGCCGGTGTTTCGCCGGCAACGGCATCCGAGACCCTCATCGGAATCGAGCGGCGGGAATGGGTCGAGGTGCGAGGGGCCGGACCTTCAAAGGAACGGCGCCTGGTCAATCCGCGCGCACTCCTCGATGCCTGGGCCAGTTATCAAACATCGGTAAAGCCGAAGGCGGTCCGGCACTTCTACGTGCGCTCAACGACTCCGCCGGATCTCCAGCGGCGGATTGATCATGCCTGCGAAGCACATGACATTCCCTACGAGTTCGCCGGCATCACCGCCGGACAAATTCACGCGCCGTATTTGTCGAGCATTTCGCAGGTGTTCTGCCGCATCCCGACCAGAAGCAGCATGAACGCCATGTTGGATTCGATCGACGCGCGCCCGGTGCGGGACGGATGGAATCTCGGTGTTCACGAGGTCGCCACCGATGATGAACTGAGATTCCGTGAGCGGACCGACGGGTTTTGGGTGGCGGACCCGCTGCAAACCTATCTCGATCTTCTCCAAGCCGGCGGGCGCGCGAAAGAGCTGGCTCAACACCTGCGCGTCGAGAAACTGGAGTCGTGATGGCGAAGCCGCAGTTCCTGATCAACTATAGCGAGGACGTTACCCGCGATTGCGAGCGTGTGCTCGTCACGTTGTTCAGCGGCCTCGGGCCCTGGCGCAACTCCGTCTTCCTAGTCGGCGGACTGACGCTGCGCTACCTCGTGACTGCGCGGCCGCCCGATGTACCGGCACACGCCGGCACTGGCGACATCGATGTCGTCGTCGATCTCGCCGTCCTCGCTGACATCGAGGCCTACCGCACACTCGAGGAAAACCTCAAGCGCATGGGCTTCGAGCGCGCCGAGAACGAGAAGGGGATCAAAGTCAATTGGCGCTGGAAGGCGAAGACCGAGCATGGCGTCACGGTCATTCTCGAATTCCTGGCCGACGACCCCAAGCTGAAGGGCGGGGCACTCCAAGAGCTACCAACGGAGGGAAATGTTTCGGCGGTCAACATTCCACACGCCTCGCTCGTCTTCGATCTTCATGACCGGATGGAGGTCACGGCCGATCTCCTTGGTCAGAAGGGGCGAGCGACTGAAAGCATCCCCTACGCCAACATCGTGTCTTTCACGAGCTTAAAGCATTTGCGTTCGATCATCGTCGCGAAGGCAAAGACGCACATGATCTCGTCTACTGTCTCGAACATGGTGATGGTGGTCTGGATGGCGCCATCGCGAAATTCCGGGAAGCTCTGGCGGGCAAGCACGGCGAAACCGTCCATGCGGCCCTCTCGATTCTGCTGAAACGATTCTGCGATCCCAAGCCTGATGAAGGCTATCTCCGCGAAGGGCCCGTTGCGGCCGCCCGGTTCGAGATCGACGGGGACGACCAGGATTCCGAAGTTCGCGAGCAACGAGCATTGCGGCAGCGCGCGGTAAATGACGTGATCTCGCAACTGCTCGGGGCGCTGGGTTTGGGGGATAAATGGAACAGCTGAGGCCTGTCGAGTTGAAGCTCGTCGATGAGCTGCTCGGGATGAGCTCCGGCTGCGTTCTCAACTTCAACAACCGCACCTTCGCCGGTTTCTTCCGACGGGAAGTCGGGATCGATATCTATAACGATGGCTATGCCATCAATGGCGGGAGCAAAGGCAAACACCTGCGCGCCTTCCTGACGATCGGCCAGCCGCGCGCGATCGCAAAGGCATTGGGCGCGCTCTGGGAATATCGCGAAACAGATCGTCTCGGGCGTGGCGAACCTGAACCGTCGCCAACGCGCATCGCCGCCTCAGCGCAATCGTGGAGCGGCTCGGGGGCCCGCTCTGCCGATCTACGAGCCTATTGCCCCTGCCGCCGAAACCAAGCCACAGGCCGCACCGCTCCAGTTCCGGGCGGACGAGACGGCCCTGCGTCGCCTCGAAGAGCGCTTTTTCGCACTCCACGAGATGCCGGACGAACCGCAGGCCCGCGGCCGTCGCAGGAGGGGAAAATGAATGAGCATTCAGTACGGGCGGCGGTGCAATGCCGCTGACGCTGACCCCCGTTTCTCATGGCACCCTGTGTCATGGCTCCCGATGGATCATTACCGACGAAGATGATCTCACCAGCCGGGTCGCCCGGCTGGCGCTTGGTCAGGCGCGTCACGTCGCCGCTATTCTATCTGGCATCGACAAGATACCTCCCGCGACCCGCGCCGACGCGGCAAGGGGCGCGATCAAACTGCTCACTGTGCCGACCGGCAAGCCGCCTTATCACCGTGACGGTTGGGTCTTCCAGGCGATCTCATGGATTGCCGCGCATCGTGGAGAGACGGGCGCGGTCATCCGCGCGCCGCACATGATCCATGCCCATAAGGGCTTCGACGGCTTCCAGCTGAAGCTCGACAATGCTGGCCAGAACATTACTGCTGTAGTGGTCTTCGAAGACAAGGCGACCGAGAATCCGCGCAGCAAAATCACCGGCGATGTGTGGAAAGGCATCCGTGATCTCGAAGGTGGCGGGCGGATGAACGAGTTGATTCCCGAGACCGGTGGCTTGCTCGAAGCGTATCACCAGCGCTTTCCCGAACTTGACATCGATGCCGCCATCGAGCGGATCGCCTGGGAGGGGGTCCGCCATTTTCGCGTCGCGGTGACCGCCGACACGAGCCACGACGACGACGATGCCCGCGCGGAACTCTTTAAGGGTTTCGACGAGGTGGCACCTGGGCAATCCGCCCGCCGCCAAGCTGAAACCATGGCGATCCCGAAGCTGCGCAACTGGATGAAGACGTTCTCGGCCAATGCGATCCAGCAGATCGAGGAATGGCGTGACAATGTTTGATCCCGTTACGATCGACCTGATCACCCGCGCTCCCCCGCTCGGCGATCTCGACTTCGAGGCGCTGCCGCAGCGCTTCACCAACGCCTTTGCTGAGATCGTGGCGGCGCGCGTCCGGCTGCGCGGCGTCGCCAGTCTGGAGCAGCGAGGCGAGGCGGTGACAGAATTGCTCTCGGAGATGCGCAGGCTGGCGGCGGCACAGGAGCTTTTGGTCGCGACAGCGCCAGAGCGTGCCGACCGCGCATCGGCTGCGTTCGTCGCCGGGACAGCGCACCAGCTTTGCCTAATGGCCGAGATCGTTGTCGCTGATGGGGAGACCCACTTCTCCAGCATCAATGCGATCCATGCCGACCACGAGATCTGCGCGACGCTGTTATTCCTGATCGCTGACTCTCAGAGCGACGCTGCCGAGATGGCGAAGCGGCTCAGGCGGCCTGAGGGCGATCTCAGTGCAGAATCGCGCCTCGTGACTGCGATCGGCGACCTCGCGGCTGGCCGCTTGCGTGCGGTGATCGCCAGCGAGGTGGCCGAGGACGATTTCGACGTCTACGATCCACCCGTCGACACGAGCGGCGGCGGGATCGCGGTCGAGGCACTGCTTCGCCGGCTGCATGCAGGCGTGATCCAGCTGGCGCGGGAGTTGCTCACCGCCCCGCGTGCCGATGCCGAGGCGGTCACGATTCCGGAATCCCAGCGCATTTTCGCGCAGGTTCGCGACCTGTGCGTGGCCCCGATCGACGATGTGTTTGATGCTGACGGCCCGCTTGCCGTCAGCGTCTTTCCCGGTCCCCTGCATATCGCAAAGCTGCTGTTGGCAGTGTCCGGCAACCTTGTCGAGGCCAGCCTGTGCCGCGTTTCCGCGCCCGATGGTGTCGATCCGGGGGCATGGTGGCAGATCATTCGGCGCGCCGCCCGTATGCGACCTTACCTCTGGCGAAATCACCGCGAGGCGCTGGAGCGCGGATATCTGGCCAAGGGGGTTCCGCCGCTGTCAGCTTCCCCACCGGCGGTGGCAAATCGACTTTGGCGGAGCTCAAGATCGCGGCGGCACTCCTGGGCGGCGGTCAGGTCGTCGTACTCGCGCCGACGCTGGCGTTGGTCGACCAGACTGCATTTTCTCTCGGAAACGCATTCAAGGACTACAACGTCTTCGGCGACCTCGACGACGAGATCACCTTCTCCGACGTCTTGGTGCTGCCAGAAATCATCGTCACGACGCCTGAGCGCTGCCTAGGTCGTAGTGACGATTTAATATTTGGGGATTCCACTTTGGACGCAAATCAGGTTCAAGGCTGACTTTTGGAGGTCAGCCATGGATTGCGATGCGCTTCGTGACGATCAGTGGGAGCGGATAA
>NZ_JASCRR010000036.1 GCF_030010215.1 Tianweitania sp. UT-5YL-CI-8 | reverse complement strand
TCTCAGCAGAAGGTTTCGTCGCTTCCGTTTTCTGTTTCATCGTCGTTCCTTTGAAAGATAACGATGAACCAGAAATCCTCCACTCTCAATTAGCCCAATTCTGTCTCATTGGTGCTGATGCCGGACACCTCCTGCACCTGCAGGGCCAACGACGGAAAGCCGCGTCGCATGTCGGTATAGCCCGTCGCCAGCCACACCCGAACGCTCGTCGGGATCGGGATCATCGTAGCGTCTCCAGCCCGCGTAGAATCCGCAGCAGCGCATCGACGTCGACTTCGCGATCAACGATCACGCGCCGGCCGTTCGCGCTCAGCACTTCCATGCGTCCGCTACTGACCACCGACTTCGATGGACCCGGCGCGGGCGCAAGGGTTTCCGGCGCAATCAACGCCGGCACGAAGCCCTCGATCCGAATGCTGCCAAGCTTGCCGGCCTGCGCCAACTGACGCCAGCGATAGAGCTGGGAGCGGGAAACCCCGTGCCGCGCCGTCGTCGCGGAGACCTGGCGACCGTCGCCGGAAAAGGCTTCTTCGAGAAGCCGAAGCTTCGCCTCATCAGTAAATCGGCGACGGCGCCCCGTGTCGACGATCTCCAACCGGCTCACCGGTGTCCTGAAACTGTCACTATGCCTGTCCATAAGGACAAAACGACAGATTCACATCACCCCCTCAAGGTGGCCGCGCTCGGAGGCTTACCCATGAGAAGATAGGCAAGAAGAAGGGCGGCAAGGTGTTCGTTGCCACCACGCGGGACGGCGAAGTCACCTTTCATGAAGGCTGGCTGTCACGGCAGGAGGCTCAGCGCAAAGCGAAGGCCTTACTGAGCGGAGTGAACGATGACACCAAGGCTTCGAAGCCGGTGCGTTCAGAACTGACAGCAGCGATGCAAAACTATCTCGGGCTGCACAAGCACGCTGCCGTACGTACAAAACTCCTGAACGATCCGAAGCTAGCGCTACGATTGACGGTCGCCCACATGATTGCAGGTTCGCCGCTCTGGCAAGTCGAAGCAGAAGCGCAACGGACGGACAGTGAGGCGATTGCGACTAGCCTGTCGGCGACGAAGGCCCAGTTGGATTTTTCAGCCGAACGCGAACATATTCAAGCCTGCTCGGCTTCGACGGCGACGATGTTCCGGCATCGCTGGCACGTTTGCGACATGGTTCGCCGGTGTCGTCCAATGTCGGAGAACTGTTCTATACGCTCACCGTCCTCGACGACGAGCAGGTGTTGCGTGTGCTGGCCTACATCATGGCCGAGACGCTGGCCGCGCATGCGCCGGTCGTGGAAACGCTGGGAGCATTCCTCAACATCGACATGCAGGATTGGTGGAAGCCGGACGCGGCGTTCTTCGACCTGTTGCGCGACAAGTCCGCTATCAACGCGATGCTGAGCGAGGTCGCGGGCGATGTCACCGCGAACGCGCATGTTGCGTCCACCGTGAAGGTGCAGAAGAAAATCATCGCCGATTGTCTTGCGGGCGATGGCCGCACCAAGGTCGAGAACTGGCTGCCGCGCTATATGCGGTTTCCGGCTGCGACCTATCTGGGAAGTACCATCGACACTTCGGTGACGGACGGCGGCGACAGTACGGAAGACATCGCGAACGCAGCCTGATGAATGAATACATTGCCGCCCGGCTTGAGCCGAGCGGCAATGCCTTGTGGCATTTTGAACGGGAATCATGCCGCTGGACCGAATACCCGCCCCCCCGCTATGAGGACAAGCGTCTTTGCGCCCGTGAAAGATGCGGCCAATGACAACTTCCGATTTTCCCAAGCGATAAAGAATGATGTGGCTTCCAAGCACGAACTGGCGCGTATTGGCCTCATAGACACGGCTCATATTGGAATAGTCGCCGAGCAGTTAGAAAACGGCGCCGAGCTACCGCAGATATGTCTCGGCTTGCCTGTCACCGAAAGTTTCAACCGTGTAGCGATAAATGTCCTTGAGATCGCGTCAGCGCGCGTAATCCGGTGACGCATATTTTACGTCTCAGCGCGAGCTTCCCGGATAATCTCCTCAATGGACTTGTCCGATAGAGGACTATCGAAGCCTTCGTCGATGGCCGCCTGAATAGCCTTGCGCTTCTCGTCCGCCGGGAGCGCGTCGAACCATGCGCGCTGCTTCTTTGTCGGAGCGGCCCACGGGTAGACGTCGATGCTGATGGTTTCGAGCATGTTCATGAAATCCAGTATAGCCGAAACCTAGCTAGATTGCCACAAAATCAGTATGGCGAGCATCCAACGGTGCCATGGAAGTCTTCCTCGATATTGCCGAGGATAGATCGATCGGTGGCGTGGGATCGGTGAGAACCGCGCGCAAACTACTGGACGGTCGGGTTTACAGTTCCTGATCGGAGGGAGTGCGATTCCATATCAAAAGGCAGGCGTTCTTAAAAAGATTCCAGCTTTGACCGCCAATCATTCCAGATGGTACAGTCGGCATTTGCCGACTGTACCATCTGGAATGATTGAATAACATTTGTGCCGAATTTGCGGGTGAACGCGCCCTATAGGCAAGGACAGGTCATGGCAATTACCATCACACGCGCCAGCTTCGAACGTCGGGAAAATGGTAGCACTGACTACCAACAAGACAACAGCGACGTTGTGGGACTTGCCAATGGCGGATACCAGATCGTCTGGCAGGAATACAGCAGCAGCATACTCTACTTGGGCCAAACCCGTGGCCGTACATATGACGCGAACGACGGCTCAATCGGCGATTTTGACATCGGCTCGTATTTCGTTTCGCCGCTGACGCCCACCGCCCCCTCCGTCGCAGCGCTGAGCGACGGCGGTTTCGTCGTCGCATGGAATGGAACGATAAGTTTATCCATCGACGCGATCAACGTCATGCGTTTCAACGCGGACGGAAGCTCCAACCCCCAGTATACGGCCGTGCAAGAAGTCAACGGCGGCGATGCCTCATCGACAATCTCGCGCCCGTCGGTCTCTGGGGTGACCACTGGCGGCTACAATCTGGTTTGGGGCGATACGTTCAATGACATTACCGATACCAGCGGTTCAGCCGTCTATCGTCAGCGCTACAGTGCCAGCGACGGCGTCCTGTATCCAACCCTCCTCGTCAATACAACGACAGTGGATAACCAGGTCGAGCCCATTGTTATCGGCCTTTATGGCGGGGGCAGCGTGATCGTCTGGCAGGGCGATGCCAACGCCTTTTCGGACATCTACGCGCAGCGTTTCACCCCCAATTTCGGAGTGCCTACTGGTGGCGAGGTCGCCGTCAACACGATCAATGACGGTTATCAGGCCGCACCCGCTGCGACCGCTCTCCCCGATGGGGGTTACGTCGTCGTCTGGCAGTCGGCAAGCCAGTCCGATGTGGGCTGGGACATCCATGGACAGCGGTATGATGCAAATGGCGTTCGTGTCGGCACGGAGTTCCGGGCGAATGCCACCACGACAGCAAATCAACATTCCGTCGATGTCGCCGAATTGACGGATGGCGGGTTTGTCGTTGTCTGGGTCTCCGACGGGCAGGATGGCGATGGCCAAGGTGTGTATGCGCAGCGTTACTCCGTTAGCGGCGCTAAGATGGGAACTGAACTCCTCGTTGCAGAGACCACTGCGGGCAACCAGTTCAACCCTGCCGTCGCGGGTCTCAGCGGCGGACGGTTCATCGTAACCTGGACCATGACGGATGCGGTGGACACCGACAATCTTCCGGACACCGGCATATTCTCGCGGATTTTCGAGCCCTCCGACGTGACGAACGGCACGTTGTCCAGCGCAGTCGAGATCGCGCAAGGCGACGGCGCCAACGACATCTTCAAGGCTGCACCGGGAACACTGAACCAAGGCGACCAAATTCATGGCGGCGGCGGCACCGACCGCATCCAACTGACCAAGGGGGGCACCTACGACCTGGCTGCCGTCTCTGCGATCACCGGCGTCGAGCAGTTGGTGGGCTCCGTAGGTAACGATACGGTGCTTGTGTCCACCGCTGCCCTGGCAGGCATCACATCTGTCAATCTCGGCGCTGGGACCGACATATTCGTCGTCCGCGACAGTTTCGCGCTGAAGGCCGGGCTGAATGTCGCATCGATCCGGACAAGCAACACCGCTGCCAATGTGGCAATCAACATAAGCGGAAACGAGTTCGGCCAGACGATCACCGGCAATGCCATGGCCAACACGCTACGCGGTGAGGGCGGCAATGATGTTCTCAACGGCGGCGGCGGTGCGGATTGGATAAGAGCAGGGGATGGCAACGACACGGCTTATGGCGGTGAAGGGGATGACACTTTGGAAGGTTGGGCCGGCGATGACAAGCTTTATGGGGGAACCGGCAACGACGTATTCTACGGCAATACCGGTAATGACCTGATCCAGGGCGAAGACGGAAACGACGTCATTTACGCGCAGGAGAATGACGATAAGGTCTATGGCGGTTCTGGAAACGACACCATTTACGCAGGCACCGGCAACGACATCGTCGATGGTGCAGCCGGCGTTGATGTGATGCGTGGAGAAGCCGGAAACGACGTCTTTTATGTCGATAACGTCGGCGATGACGTTGTGGAGTTAAACGGCGAAGGCAACGATACCATCATTTCTTCCGTGAGCTACACGCTGGCGGCGCGGTATGTCGAAACGCTCGACCTTGTGGGGACGGGCAACATCAATGCCACGGGCAACAAAACAGCCAACGTGCTGGACGGCAACAATGGTAACAATGTCCTAGACGGCCAGGAGGGCGCCGACACGATGGTCGGCAAAGGTGGCAACGACACCTACATTGTCGACAACTCCGGCGACAAAGTGGTTGAAGCAGATGGACAGGGCACCGATAGGATCAATTCTTCCGTCAGCTATACCCTTGCCGGGCGTTACATCGAGACGCTGGACCTCATCGGCAGCGGCAACATCAATGCCACGGGCAACAAGCTCGCAAACCTGCTGGATGGCAACAACGGTAACAATGTCTTCAATGGCATGCTAGGCAATGACACGCTCACAGGCAAAGGTGGCGCCGACATTTTCGTGTTCGACCAGGCGCTCGGAGCGAACAACATCGACCACATCACAGATTTCACGGCGGTCGATGACACCATACGGCTGGAGAATGCTGTTTTTATCGGCCTGAACACAGGCGCGCTGACCGCCACGGCCTTCAGGGCCAACACCACCGGCCTTGCCGGAGATGCGTCGGACCGGATCATCTACGAGACCGACACAGGAAAATTATACTACGACCGTGACGGCAATGGCGGCACTTACGCTCCTGTGCTCTTCGCCATTCTCGATAATAAGGCCTCGATCACATATCAGGATTTTACGGTGATCTGAGTGTGTCGCCAGTGCGGTCGAGCTACGCGCCGATCGGAGTGGCCCACGGATAAATGTCGATGGTGATGGTGATGGTGATGGTGATGGTTTCGAGCATATTTTAGGGGTCCAGCATAAGACGAAAGCCCAAATTTGTCAGAAATTCAGTTCGGCGCCTCTTTCAAGCTGCGGTTAATCGCGCGAGTCAACGACCACGGCGCCATCCCATGTTCGGTAGCAATTTGGGCCGGCTTGGCCACCCCGGCTGCTATCCGGCAATGCGCGTCGAACAATTGGACGGGCGTCAGCTTGGGCGGTCTCCCGAGACGGACCCCCCGCCTACGGGCGGCCGCTAGCCCCTCCTTGGTTCGTTCGATGAGTTTCTCCCGCTCGTATTGAGCATTCAAGCTCATCTGGCCGTAATGATAGCGGCCATTGGCCGTCTCGGTGTCGATCTGCAATGTCGCGATATGGAACTTCACCCCTCTTGCGCGCAGAGCATCCAGCTCAATAAAAGCGTCTGCCACGGAACGAAAAGCACGATCGAAATCCCAGACCACGAGGGCATCGCCCGGCTTGAGCTGACTGATGACGCTCTCGTACACGGGCCGCTTACGGCTGACTGCAGACAAGACTTCGAGATAGTATTCATCGCAGAGGCCTTTTAGTCCATCGATCTGACGATCGAGCCTCTGGTCGCTGGTCGACACGCGCAGGTATCCAATCTTTTTCATTCTATATCAATGCCTTAAGAAATTTACGATGGCCTCGCACGACCACACAATTGCCCTTTTTCGTGTTTCCTGTTTTTCGCCGAATTTGCTCCGATGTCTCTTTCTACGCCATCGGAATTACTTGCATTCGTACTATATACTATCACAATTTAATCTATTATGAAAATTTCAACAAATTCGGTCGTCAACGTTGACCGGTAACACTTTGAAATACATCAGAAATGCTGCACTTTCGCTTCTGCTCGCAGCGCTCCCGGTAGCGGCCGAAGCAACCGACTTCACCGCCGGAAAAGTGCTCAACGAAATGAGCGCGGATGAACGTGCCGCCTATATTTCCGGCGTGGTCGAGGGACTGGCCTATGCCCGATACAAGAAGGACGGCGACGAGACCGGCGGCATGAAGTGCATCTATGATTGGCTCTACTACGAGGACACAACGCCGCAGGATATTCTTTCGGCGTTCAAGCGCTTTCCCGATCACACGCCCGGCGCGGTGATGGCTGCCATGGTCGAGAAGGAATGTGGCTCCTGATGGAAAATGCGGCACTCCGATCCGTTCGTCTGGAATTCGCCAAGCGCGCCGAGTGGCGGCGCGACGAAGAGGAGCGCAAACTCGACATCGGAAAGGCAAAAGTCCAGCGCGAGAAGGAAGAGCGGCGCGAGCGAAACCTGGATGAAGCCCATGATGCGCTGATTGACATGGTTGTCGCCGTTCTTGCCACCGATGCGGACCTTCAAACCTTCGTCCTTGAGGTAGATGCCTACAAGCCAGCCACGGTTGAAGCCTTGATGGATATCGAAGACCAGTTGCAGCAGGTTGGTGAAGAACTTCAGATACTGCTTGACCAGGCCTACGTACTGCCCGACGGCCGAAAGGTCTTCAAAACCGAAGACGGTACGCGCGTATTCGACGAGCACGGCGTCGAGGTCAAGGATCTCGATCCGAATGAGATTGAAGATTGGCGCCCATACTGGGAGCGGTATGACGAGCCGTTCAAACGCAAGTTCGCCTTGACCGAGGAACGCGAGAACCTTCTCGAATTCCAGAAGCTCACCGACGATGTCGATGCTGAGATTGCAGATGCCCGAAAGAATGGTGGCATGACGCGCGATCGTCTTCAGGAGTTGAGGGAAAAGCTCGCCAATGAGGCGCCAGAAGCGGTGAAGAAAAACATACGCGGGGGCCAACCGGACCTGCCGGCCAATATAGTGACGCCAGATCCGGACCCGCGTTCCGTCCAACCGGAAAACTAAGCGTGCCGGCTGTTTGATCGCCTAAGCCTAGGTGGGCTTATTTCGCACGATGAAGCTTTTTGGCATCCATAATGTGAGTGTGCGGCCAAGCGACGCTGAGCGTAAACTCGATCCGACTGAGATTGGAGGATTCGCGTTCAAAAGCACCGTCGGCACCAATCGTTGCGACATGAACGTTGATACCGGCCTTTCCGGATCCGTGCCGTTTCGAGGATGCAGTCACGGCGATATCGAATTTGATGGTATCGATTTCCATTCCTTCGTCGGCATGAGACTTCGGATTTACATACCCGTGCTTCCCGTCCTTTGCGCGCTCTTCAATCGTCTCCTGGACAGCGTCCATGATGTCCGTCAGCGCGCCCTTGATGAACGTTTTGAGTTCCATCGATTTCTTTCCTGATGTTGAAACGATGACGAGGATGGAAGCGATCCGCGATTTAGAGATGCTGCTCCACATCCATGCTTTGATGCAGGATGCGAATGACCTCAATGCCGTAATCAGCCTTTCTGAAATACACAAAATGCGACCCGGCTGGATATTTGAAGTAACCAGAGCGGACATGTTCGGCCGAACGGCCTTTGAGCCTGCCTGTGGCAAGCGCCGTCATTACATCGGTCATGCGGCCATGATATGTGTCTGCCTGCACGTCAGACCAGTGTTCGGCCGTATAAAGCCAGATCTCCTCCAGATCCTGTCGTGCTTTTGGCCTTAGGCGGAATTCTTTACCGGCCATGTTTTCCGCGCATCTCGGCGAGGAACGACGCGTTATCGAATGGTTCGGTAGGCCCGCTTTCCTCGCCTTCGGCCAATGCGTCGCGCAGTGCTTTCAAACGGACTTCCTGCTCCTCCAGCAGCCGCAGCCCGGCGCGGACAACCTCGCTTGCTGACCCGTAGCGGCCATACGCCACCTGTCCTGCGATGAACTGGTTGAAGTGTTCGCCGAGCGCGATGGATGTGTTTTTGGTCATCGAATGCCTCCTTGCTGATACCAATATATCATACTTCTTGGTATCAATCAAAGTCAAAGATCGGTGGTGTTGGTGGCAGCATCCAGGGCTTTCCCGTCGATACGGCGGACAGCGGCGTCAACAAGCCATCAGCATTTTCCCTTTCCGCTGGCTCTTTCGATGGTCGCGGTGATTGCGACGGACGCCCGCAGCCTTTCAAGATGCCGCCCGCCCCACCCGGCTTTGCCGGCCGTGTTGCATCCTGACAGCCTGCTCGATGTCGCCCGTCCATTTTCTCCCCGCTCGGAAGGAGCCAACAACAAGGAGAAAACCATGCCGAAGTTCATCGTCGTCTATCGCACCATCGTAACCGAGATCTGGGAGGTCGAAGCCGCCCATTCCGAAGCAGCCAAGACAGGCCTTGCCGAGAAAGGCTACATGATCTGCCCGCCGCTTTACGAAGACCAGCTCGAGATCCAACGTGCCGGCAGGTTCGTGTTTCCGGAGGGAAAGTTTCCATCATTTCAGGAAATCAAATGAGCACTCTCGGTGTCGGGCGGCGATTGGCTTCCGTTGCCGCCCAATATGCTGCTAACGCTCCGGCAAGGGCGCAAGCAGCGTCCGTGACAGCTCATCCGTCTCCTGACTTTCATCGCGTCCTGTGAATGCGACGATCTCCGGTTCGGTTGAAGGAGCAGCGAAGCGAACGGCGCCGGTACCGCCTGCTACAAATATCCTGTTGTTCTGGAGCGACCAGCACGCGTGCAGCGTCGCAACGGTGACTCTGCTCGATGCGGGCGTTCAGCCCGGCAATCGTCCGCTCCTTGTTCATTTCACGTTCCAGTTCCGCGAAAGCCGCATAGACGGTGTAGACCGCCGGTCCCTCTATCTGCGTCAGGTCGATGGCCGAACCGGCGCCGGTCAGCACTTTGAGCGCTATGCCGCGCGAGACCAGCACATCGAGTATTGCCAGCAGCTCGCGCAGATTGCGGCTGACGCGGTCGAGCTTCCATACCACCAGTGTATCGCCACGGCGGCAGCTGCCAATTGCCGCGAGCAGTCCTCTGCCGATTCCTGCGCCGCCGGATATCTGTTCCGACACGACCATGTCGCACCGTGCAGCCTCCAGCGCCTTTAGCTGCAGGTCAAAACGCTGCTTCCTTGTCGATACCCGCGCGTAGCCGATCAGCATTGTGCCACCGGCATCCGCGCCATGCGGATACTTTTCCTCATTGTTCCTGTCGGTTGGAATTAGTTCGGACCTCACCAATGTGCGGATTCGCCTGCTGCGCTGCAACAGCGAAAAGCTTTCGAATACGATTGTAGAGCACCCGCCAACCGTCGAGCCAATCAGAACCTCGCCGCATTTTCCAAGCCTTCGACGTAGGTGAATGCAAGGAACGGCACCTCCGAATGCGGCCATTCGTCTCCCTCATACTCCCGCGTCTATGGCGGCCTGACCTGTTGGCGTTCCTGGCGGAGAGTGGTCGTGCCCCGCAACGGCATTTGCCGTCTTTTCGCTTCGCCCGCCCGCTCGCGTTCCGCTCGGGGTGCAAAGCCGCCCACCATCCGCCCATCCGGACGCCATCAGGCCGCGACAGTCGCGGCGTCAACGGCAGAAGGAGAAACATCATGTCCGCCAAGGCAAGGTTCGACGTTCATCAGGCCATCACCGACCAGATCGTAGCGGTGATCGAAACCGCAGGCGAGTTCAAGCTCCCCTGGATCAGGAGTAAAGGCGGCGGCTTCGCTCGTCCCGTCAACATCGCCTCGGCCAAACCCTACAACGGCATCAACATCGTCTCACTCTGGGCCACCACATTTCCCACCGACTATCCCTCCCATCTCTGGGGAACTTACCTTCAGTGGCAGGAGCGTGGCTGCCAGGTTCGCAAGGGCGAAAAGTCATCGCTCATCGTCTTCTACAAGCAGCTCAGCTTCGAGACGACCAACGAAAGCACCGGCGAGACGGAAACCGAGGAGCGGCTCATGGCCCGCGCCAGCCACGTCTTCAATGCCGCCCAGGTCGACGGATTCACCATCGAGACGACAGAGCCCCTGCCGAACGCGCCAGCCTTCGACCCCATCGAGCGCGCCGAAGCCTTCGCCAGGAACACCGGTGCAGTCATCAAGGAAGGAGGCGACCGTGCCTGCTACATCCCCACGCTCGACATCATCCGCATGCCTGAGCGCCGCCGCTTCGTCGGCACCGATAACACCACACCCGCCGAAGGCTTCTACAGCACCCTTTGCCACGAACTCGTCCACTGGTCGGGAAGCAAGACCCGCCTCGACCGCGACATGTCCGGCCGTTTCGGCAACGAAGCCTACGCCATTGAAGAACTCATCGCTGAACTCGGTGCCGCGTTCCTGTGCAGCGATCTCGCCATCACACCAGAGCCGCGCATCGATCATGCCCGATACATTGCCTCCTGGCTGAAGGTCCTCAAAAACGACAAGAAGGCAATCTTCGCTGCTGCGTCGAAAGCCAGCGAAGCCGCCAACTGGCTAGTCGCCAGAGAGAAAGGAATGCCATAACTGAACCGCACCGTCTCTCGGAGACGAAGTCAAAGGCTCCAGCGCGATTCGATACCTGCGGCAGCGACATTAGCGCTCGCGTGCCCAACTCCTGTTTGCCACCACCGCTCCTCTTAATCTTCAACCGCTATCCCGCGAGAGTGGGGATAGCTTCTTATGATTCGGGCCGAAGCCTTCACCTCGCAGTAGCACGCTGACATCCAATCCAGCGCCGTTTGAGGGCCAGTTTCTTCAGCGCTTGCCCATAGCATCATCAGGCCGCCGCGACGCGCAAACATGTCGGTGTCCCGACGGCTGGTTGGTCATCTGGCAGCGCCATTTAACCATCTCTGGCGGATGCGATGCCGTAGCATCCGCCAGTTCATTTGAGCCTGATGCGATTAAATTACGAGGATGTCACGATAAGTCACGATATCGAGATTTTCGATCACGGCAAATTTGACGGGATCATAGGCGGTCGCTGACCCGTCGCGATCAAAATAAAGATCACCGGTGCCGGAATCGTATAGGATGCGGTCGCTGGTATCGACCACGCCATATGCAATGTCCTTAAACGCGGATGCAGCCAGCGCGCCTTCGATGAGGCCGGCAAAGACTGCATTGTCAATGCGGATGCTGTCCTGTGGAGCATAGAAGTCGCTGATTGTGTCGACATTGCTGGCGCCGAGTGTGGTATTGAAAACAAACCTGTCTCCCCCTGCTCCGCCGGTCAGGAGATCATTGCCAGCCATGCCGTTTATGATGTTGCTGCCGGCGTTGCCGGTAATGACATTGGCAAACTTATTGCCAAGCGCGTCGATGCTGCCCGATCCAACCAGAGTGATGTTCTCTGCATACACGCCTTTGAGACTGTAGCTGATCGAGCTGATGATCGTGTCGATTCCTTCGCCATTGACCTCGACGATTTGATCGGCAGCATTGTCGACATGATAAGTATCGTCGCCACGCTTACCGATCATTCTGTCCGCGCCAGCTTTACCATCGAGGACATTGTCGCCATTGTTGCCGTCCAGCAGATTGTCCAGTTTGTTTCCAGTTGCGTCGATGTCTCCAGAACCGACGAGGTCAAGCGTTTCCACATATCGGCCAGCCAAGGTGTAGCTGGCAGTTGAAATGATCTTGTCTGCCCCCTGACCATTGGCTTCCACAACATTGTCGCTTGGATCGTCGACGTAATAGGTATCGTTCCCGACGCCCCCGCGCATCGTGTCAGCCCCAGTACCACCGTTGAGCAGATCATTGCCGACGCCGCCGTCGAGCGCATCGTCGCCGGCAAGACCATAGAGCTTGTCGTTGCCCAGCCCCCCAGTCATCACATTCTCTATGGTGTCACCGGTAATAAGGTCATGTTCGGTGATTTGCGGAGACATGATGTTACTCAAGGGGATGTCCCGATCCGGGCCATAGTACCCCCAGTCCAGAAGCTGGGTACTTTGCACCGATGCGAAGAAGGTGTTGAAATCTGCAGCCGAAGACATCTCCGGGATCAAATTCCCCGACATCTGGGTCAAAAAGCGCCGTCCATCGCCGACCTCTATGGAGATGATGTTGGCAACGCCACCCGGCCACGAAATCTGTTCGGTTTCGGTGTTATGATCAGGGATTTGATTGAGCGGCACATTTTCGCCATCGATTCGAAGCGTGGAGATCGGACTGACAATCGTGATGTGCTCATTCGGCTCACCGTCCGTGTAGCTGCGCGTATAACGCAGGAAAGGACTTCCGTCCGGGACGACGATAACAAGCGTGGAAGCCTCAAGATTGGACGCTGTCCCATCAACACCATAGGTGACGGCGTATCCCTGATATGTAAATGTCGTCATTCCCAATCCTTTCTGATCCAGGATTTTCAGCCGGTGGATTCACGTGAGCGTTGAGAAAGCGCCAGCCGCCATTCTGTGAATGACCGGCGTTATGCAGGCCATCTACGCTCGGCCGAAAGCCATGCATCGTCACCTGTGATTATCGCACCACGATCGCGACGACGCCGGACTGAAAGCGTTTAACTTCGGAACCGGATTTGATACCGGTGGCGTTCACCGCGCGGGTGGGAACATTCTTCTTACATTGATCGCTCATACGGCTGGAAAGCCCCCCATCCGAATAGCTGACGATTTGCGAGCGCGGCATCCGCGCCGAAACGGCCGCGAAACTGGGAGGCGGTGCACCGCAACCATCAGCGCGATAGGCGGTGAGGTGCTTTGTTTCCCCTACCGACAATTCTACGGTCTTGTCCGCGCTTCCGGCACTGACGCACCCAGTCATAATAAGCCCTGAAAACAGCATCGCAGGAAATTTGAATTGCTTCATGCCCAGCCCACTCCTGAAAAATGTTCTTCATTGATTTCGAGAAGGGATCGCTGCCGCCTCTCGCCACACGCATCAGTGAAAAGGGAGTTGCGAGAGAAGCCTACCGAAAAATCGGGTTATTTATGGAAAAATCGGAAAATAACGGAAAAAATTGTTTCGGCAGATTGGGGCTCCATTCTAAATATCACTCGCAGTCGAGCGGGATATTTGACGTTGAAGCTTTATGACTGGAATCACTATGAAACGTGGAATGAGTTGTTTGACGCTCTTTGCCATGATCGTGGCTACGTCGACAATGCAGACCTGGCGAGTGAATTCTGCCGTCGTTCTGGCAGGGGACTCGAAAGGGACTATGGGGCAGCTGAAAAGAAGCTGCGGAGTTGGCGAAGTGGTAAGCGCGTGCCACTGCGCCGAAATTTCGTCATTCTATCCCATATTTTGGATGTGGGAGCGGATTCAGGTCTGACCAGACGGTGGTACTCGCTTTACCGAAAGTCACGTGACCGGGATCTTCCGGGCCACCACATGGACAGCTCAGCCTTTGCCTTGATTGCCGCGAAAGCAAGGCGGGGCAAACGCAACGTGGTTATCGGTGGGCTGGTTGCCGCGGTGACTATTGCGATCCTGGCTGCCCATAGCAGCATCGCTACTGACCAAGATATGCAAGCCGGGCTTCCCACTGTCGCTTACAATGCAAGGGCATTTCTGACGATTGGTGCGGAGAAGCTTCTTCATGGGGCGGTTGAGGACTGCGAGGGGGAACCGGCAGCCTGGGAGGATATGCTGCCTCTTATTCCTTCCAGCGCGGTCGGAACCTTCTCTGACGGCGGGCTTGCCACCAAGATGATGAACGACTGTGGCAAGGAAATGCGGGTGCGCGCCATAAAATTCACCGCCACCGCATCCGGAGTCGAGGAAGTTCGTGTTTTGGGCGACTATCTCAAAATCGAAGTCGTCCCGGCGACGAAAGCGGCAAGATGACTGGTTTCTTTTCAACGTGAGGACAAGACATGGATTCGGAGCTGGAGCAGATTGGCAGTTGGCATGAACTCTTCAACCTCCTGTGCGATCGGGCTGGTTTCGTCGATACGGCTCAATTGGCTGCTCGATACTGCGAGGTTACGAAAGGCAGTGGTCAGTCTCATTTAGAAACGGCAATGCGCAATCTCAGCAACTGGCGAACGGGAAAGCATTTGCCACGCCCTCGCAGCGTCCGGATATTATCGCAGCTTTTGAAGGTTGGTGATAATCCCGAAGTCCTGTCAATGTGGAATGCACTTTACCAGCGCGCCAGGGGTGCTGATACAGAGGAAGGGCCAGCCTATACATCCAGTGTAGCCGCAGATGCCCAACCCAAGGTCCACGTATCCTCCGCTACCGGCTTTGGCATCATGTCGATGGTGATGGCGGGCATAGTTTTGTTTGCTGTTGGCGTGGGCACCGGAGCCATTGCTTCGACCGGCTGGCGCCCGTGGCGAACCGCTACGGATGATGCGCCGCTCATCACCTATTTGCCCGAGGTTCGTCTCGTCGTCGGTCAAAGCCGCATCATCCACGGTGAAAGAGGAGACTGTGGTCAACTGCCCCGCGAGTGGCGCGATGTCTGGGGAAATTTGCCTTCATCTCGCATAGGTGAATTTACCGACGGCGGTCTGGTGCGGCGTTATTCCATGTTCTGCAAAGGAGTGACACCGGCGCGAGGAATACGGTTCGCGGCCGTAACACCGGGGACCGAGGAAATGTATGTGACCGGCGACTACATGAAGATAACGGTTGTCGCGGAGGACGAGCTAACACCTGTTCAGCCAGAAAACAAACAGGAATCACCGCAGAATGATTGAACACGGCCAGGATGGATTTGCCGTCGGTTGAGGTGATGCGCTGTTGATCAAGGCGCCCAGTTCATACTGCGGTTACATACGCGACTCGTTGTACCGCAAGCGGTTCACGCCTGTTGCCCTGCCCATGATTGCGGCCTCGTCTGGTTGCAACAAGTTGGGCAAAGGTCACTCCTCCACAGCGAGACAAGGCTCAGGCCTGATGAACAGCAATCGTTCGCTGCGTCATGATTGATCGAACGTTCGGGAGCTGGCTGCGGGTCGCCGCGTAACGTATGCTTCACCCGATTCTGCCCATAAAGGCTGGCCTGGCCGTTCAGATATAGGCGCAACGCATCACGATGCGTGTCATCGCGACGTAGGTCAGCGGCTCATCCTTCGTCTGTGAGACCAGGACGTAAGCTGGTCGACGGTCGCGCCCTGCGATTTGTGGATCGTCACCGCATAGCCATGGTCGAAGCTGCGATAGCGGTCCGGGCTGAACGTAACGCGCCGCAGCATGTCGTCTTCACAGTCGAGAAGCACGCTGGCTGAAGGTCCTCAAGAACGACCAGAAGCCAATCTTCGCTGCTGCGTCGAAAGGCAGCGAGGCCGTCAACTGGCTAGCCGCCAGGGAGAAAGGAAGCCATAACTGAACCGCACCGTCTCTTCGAGACGAAGTCAAAGCACCAGCGCGGTTCAATACCTGCGGCAGAGCTCGCGTGCCCAACTCACGTTTGCCACCACCGCGCCTCTTGACCTTCAACCGCTATCCCCGCTCTCGCGGGATAGCGGTATTCAGTCTAATGGGTCAATTCAGTCCACAGATCGAGATCGATGAAATCTCATCTGATAAGCTTACTATCGGATGCGATCATACTGGACCTCGGCTACGTCCATTTGCCCTTAAGTGCGAGTTTGCTCTCAAAGTCCGCGCCGCTTCGGAAATGCGGCTCTTGACACCGCAACCAACAAGACCCAGCGTCAGGCGATGCCCAAGAGGGGGCTTCGCACAACATTGCCTCCTTTCACATGAGGAGTGAGGATGGATGTTTTTCAGCGCCTGTGGACAACTGCTTGCGCGATGGAGGAGATGCTTGCCGCCCGGCTCGAATGGGTGGATCATCCCACAATCGAACTTGAGAAAAGCTTCAATGGCGGCGTGTCATCCCACGTAGGTAGGCATTATTCGACGATCCTAACCTCTGGCGA
The DNA here is from genome assembly GCF_030010215.1 of Tianweitania sp. UT-5YL-CI-8. Lineage (GTDB taxonomy): Bacteria > Pseudomonadota > Alphaproteobacteria > Rhizobiales > Rhizobiaceae > Oryzicola. The sequence goes on along the minus strand of NZ_JASCRR010000036.1, from coordinate 1,675 downwards.
TCTACCTGAAAATGCCCGTATTCTTGACATGGGCTGCGGTTTCGGCCGGATCGCGATGGCTCTGGCAGGACGACTTGGCCCCGGCCAGAGGTATTACGGACTCGACCCCAATGCGGAAGGCATTGGTTGGGCGCAGCATAATATTTCGCCCCGTTATCCAAATTTCTCCTTCGAACGGATCGACATAAAGAGCAAGCCTTATAATCCGTCCGGCCAGATCGAGGGCAGCACCTTCCGTTTTCCCTTCGACGATGCCAGCTTGGATCTGGTCTTCATGATATCGGTCCTGACCCATGTAGATCTGGCCATAGTTGACACTTATGCCAAAGAGGCCGCGCGGGTGCTGAAACCGGACACGGGTCGGCTTGTGACGACGATCTTTCTGCTGGATCACGAAGTTGACACCCTGCTTGCCGAAGGCAAAGGCAGTTTCAGGATGGCTGCGCCGTATGGCGCCAGCCGGGTGGAAAATCCGGCGGATCCTGAGCTTGCAATCGCCCATCCGCGCGGAATGGTGCTCGACATTCTGCAAAGCGCTGGTTTCGCGCAGACATCGGTATTCGAGGGTCATTGGAGCGGGCGGGAAGGCTCCACGCGGATGGACTTCCAGGATCTCGTCATTGCCGATCGGTATGCTGGGAAAACGCATCGTTTGCCGACGCACCCCGCGCTGTCCGCAGCCAGCATCGATCCGACGCTGCTGCCGATCGGCGACAAGGTCGCTGAGTTGTCCGGAGGGGACGAGCAAGTCTTTTCCCGGTTCGTAACCTGGTCGAATTCGGTGACGCTGAACGCGCTCTAGTGGCAATGCGATGGGCTCATGCTTGCTGTAGACGAACCGGAGCCTGCATCTGGGGACACCGCTGGCCACAGGCCGTTGCGCCTATATTTCGATGCTCTGAGCAAGATCGGCCTGCAGACCATCAGGCTGGAAAAAGAGTTGGCCAGTAACACCTATCGACCACTTGACGATGAAAAAATGATCAATCTACTCATCCGCACGGGGCGGATCATAGACCGCATCGAAATACAATCCTGTCTTGTCGAGGCGGCTCTAAATGGCCAGCGTATCATGGAGATACTCGGGTCGGGAAAGCGACTTGTCCTGCGATCCCCCGGCTATCCCAACCTCACAGCCCCCATTCCCCTCTTCAACGCCCGCGCGAAAACCGAGTGACTGCTGGTACATATCCCGCAAATTACGAGACTGTGCCGATGAACAGATCAGTGACATCCTGCACTCCCAGTTTCTGGGAGGATACCAGCGTTGGCCTGACAATGTATCTGGGGACAGCGAGACGACCGCCGCTCTGCTCGACGCGCTTACCGATCGTACGCGGATCCTCGAAATCGGAAACCAAAGCTTCGCGTCAACACAGTTCGACAGCTGAAGATAAACAGCAAAGGAAAACGAAGAACTTGACCACTGCTACCAAAACCAACAAGACCTAAAGGCGGAGTCTTCCTGTTATGGCTGCTGTATCACCAATAATTCGAAATCAGGCTGGAAAGTTTTGAATGCCACCTAAGCTGTTCGACGCAGAACACTGTCCGTCGTCAGAGATTTTGAGACAGATGGCAGCCTGATTTAGCGGAGGCTCTGGCTCATCTGGGTTGTCATTTTAGGCGGCGGCTTTGCGATGCTGCAAGCGCCGAAGTTTGAGAGTCTTTCGTT
>NZ_JASCRR010000035.1 GCF_030010215.1 Tianweitania sp. UT-5YL-CI-8 | reverse complement strand
GCACAACGAGAACCCCAAGCCATATCGATGGACCAAGTCCGCCGACGAAATACTCGCCTCCGTAAAGCGCTTCTGCCAAACCGTGGACCGTAGCTTATGCAGCGAACTTTAGATTCACCTGACTAGCAGGTTTTGCTGGAGTCGAAACTTATCGATATCAGGTTCTGGAACACTATCTTCATAATACGAGAAAACTCGATGCTGACCGTCTATTATCCCGATTGAATTCGATTTTCGGGGTACTTCGAGCTTCACTGGTGTGGGCTTATCAATCTTCGCCTTATCGACCTGACTTCCGTCTTCGAGTACTAATCTCGCATCAAAAGGTATCGTGACAACGATGTTATTCGCGAATACTCTTTTCTTCTCTTTCAGGTGAGAACGTATAGAAGCTATTTTTGCCGGAATGATCAGTCTTTGATATAAGCCCAAACCATCTCGCCACCCATTCTTTCGTAAAACATAAGCGCGCTTTAAAAGCGCGTCCGGATCAACGTAAAACGAAACAACAGTGAACCCTGTAGGAAAATGTGATTGCTCCTCGGGTAACAGCAGGGCATCATAAGGATCTGAAGGTTGAGATGTTGGAACAACCCCATTGTCACCAACTTTTTGTGGGTTAATCCCGAGATATTCAAAAAGCTCAAAGCGTGAGGAACGTTTAATGGAGTTGGTCAAAGACTTAAAATAGGAACGCTCAGCCGCAGACATAAATTTCGAGGATTTAAAAAGCGCCTTGTGATGGTCCTCAAGGGCATCAAATGACCCATAGATTATCGATGACAAAATCTGCTTATGGGTATACTGAGTAGCCGAGAACCATTTATTAACGCCATTTGATAGCTTAGAGAAAAAATTCAAGAATTTTACTGGATCTTCTGCGATTTTATTGTGAATACCGGCTTTTCCTTTGGCGTGAGTACCTAAATTCCCGGAACTGCTTCTAGTGTACTCAGCAAAAACGACTATATTCTCGAAAACAAAAATGTCGTCCAATTCGCTTTTCAAGCCCTCGTACTCGAAATGTATACCGTCTACATCAAGTAAACGGCTGAAGCCTGCTCGTTCAAAGATGTTCCGATGCGCAAGTGTGAAAGTACGCTCCCGGCTTTTTTCCAGTCTAGCAGCGGTTTTCTCTTCTTTAGTGAGAACTTTCTTGGCGGCCTTCTTCACTTTACTCATCGCCTCATACCGCCTGCTTCCGCAACCACTCGGTGGGAACAGTCGCCACCCTCTCAGTTTCTTTGGGTAGACGTGGCTCTATGCCTGACGGCCTCAGAGCAAGTTCCCCTTTTTGCGAAAGCTGAAGCCGAGATCGGGCATTATCCGCATAGTCCTTCAGAAGCTCTATGCCAACGCCGACTCGGCCATGAATATCAGCGCAAATCACACTAGTACCAGTGCCAGCGAAAGGATCTAAAACTAAGTCCCCTTTATCAGTAAAAGCGAGAACGCAACGCTCAACTAATTCATTGGGGAACTGGCAGGGGTGCTCAGTTTTTTCCGGATGTTTCGACTTTACATTGGGTATGTCCCAGACGGGTTCTCCAAAAAAAGCCTTCTCTGCGCTAAACTCCCAGTAGTCCGACGGGTTTTTCCCCATTGGATTTCCACTAGGCATACCTGCCTTCCCAACCTTTCGCGCAGCATGCCGCTTGCCTGGGTAGAGCTGAGGTATTCGGATAGGATCTAGGTTGAACTTGTACTCCAGGCCTTTGGTGACCCAAAGAATGACCTCGTACCGGCCAGACAGTCGGTGTTTTGCATGAAGCCCGAAATTGTAACGCCAAATAATTCGATTTCTTAGGCTAAGCCCAAGATCCATTAGAATAGGATAAAAAATATAGTCCAGTGGAACAATAATTCCATCTTTTACATAATTACCGACTTGCAAACAAATGCTGCCGCCGCTCTTCAGCTTGCGGCTTATCTTCGTCAAAATAGAGCGCATCCATTGCGAATACTGCTCTAAGGTCTGGTTTGTCGATTTTTCGTACGACTTACCGATGTTGTAAGGGGGTGACGTTACACACAGCTGAACCGAGGAATCTGGCATTCTGTCGAGTTGCTGAACCGCGTCGCCGTTTACTATTTGCGTTACACGCACATCAATCATATCGGTCCCGTGAATCACCCGATCCATTTTATAATTTCCGATGATTTCGCCATGTTAATACTGATAACCTAAGTAGAAAAACAGAGGGGCTGTTATGGTAATGCCTTCTTATTGCTTCATTCGAATCGTTTGGCAATTCTTGGCGTCAGGCGAGTTGCGGCTCCATCGCACAGTGACGATAGAAAGATTTCGACATATCTGCGCACTGACCTTGGGCAGCACAGCTGTTTCGACGAAGGCATCCCGCAGATATCACATGTGCGAAGTTGGACGGTATGAAAACTCTTAGGATTTTCAGTGGTCATTCGCATGGCCGGATGCGGACGCATCCAACATTCTAAGCGAGCCTACCCAAGCCTATCCCCTACCGCACCACCCTCATCACCGTCCGCCGGCTCAGATGCGGCAACAGCCGTTGCATGGTTCGCTCCGTGACCGCGACGCAGCCGGCGGTCGGCTCAAAACCGGGGCGGGCGAGGTGGAAAAAAATGGCGCTGCCGCGACCGCGCCGGCGCGGCGAAATGTTCCAGTCGAGCACGATGCAGACATCGTAGAGCCTGTCGTCGCGGCGCATGCGCTCATGGCTGGCGGCATAGGGCATTCTGACCGGGCGGTTGTAGTTGCGGTCGTCGGGCACCTCGCACCAGCCGAGCGCTGTGCCGATGGGTTTCAGCAGTAGTTTCGAGGGGCTGGGCGAGAGATGGTCGCGCCTGATGTAGCCTAAGATCAGCCGCATCGCGCCAAGCGGCGTGCCGCCGTCGCCTTCGCGCTTGTTCGATGTGATGCTGCCGCGCCCCAGCGCGCAGGGAAACACGCTGTTGCCGGCCTTAAGCAGGCCTTGGGTGGGGTGGCCGGGACGGGCGCGGACGATAAGCGTGGAAAGACCAGTTCGGAAAACAGGGCCTGCCCCATTGCGACCAGGTTTTTTGCTGTATGCTTTCACGAGGGAACAAATCACCGTGATCTGCTGTTTTGTTTTTCAGGTTCCGCATAAAACGGCCACGGTCAACAGAATTATTCATTTCAAAACAACGGATTGTATCATGACCTCACGGACCATCCTGATCGTCGACGACGATGACGACCTGCGCGAGACGCTGGTCGAGCAGCTTGCCCTATACGAGGAATTCGACGTGCTGCAGGAATCGACCGCGACCAAGGGCGTGGCCGTTGCGCGCGGCGGCGCGATCGATCTTCTTATCATGGATGTCGGCCTGCCTGACATGGACGGCCGCGAGGCGGTGAAGATGCTGCGCAAGGGCGGCTATCGCTCGCCGATCATCATGCTGACCGGGCACGACACCGATTCCGACACGATTTTGGGGCTCGAGGCCGGCGCCAACGACTATGTCGCAAAACCGTTCCGCTTCGCCGTGCTTCTGGCACGCATCCGCGCGCAGCTGCGCCAGCACGAGCAGAGCGAGGACGCCACCTTCTCCGTCGGCCCCTATACCTTCAAGCCGAGCCAGAAGCTGCTGCTGGACCAGCGCGGCGGCAAGGTGCGGCTGACCGAGAAAGAGGCCTCGATCATCAAGTATCTCTATCGCGCCGAGCAGCGCGTGGTGACCCGCGACATCCTTCTGGAGGAGGTGTGGGGCTATAATTCCGGCGTTACCACCCATACGCTGGAGACCCACGTCTATCGTCTGCGCCAGAAGATCGAACGCGATCCTTCCAATGCCGAAATTCTTGTGACAGAAAGCGGCGGATACAAGCTCGTTCCCTGACTGCTTCGCAGCGGGGTGACGCTGCTTGGTGCCTTGGCGAGAGGGGATTTCGCCGGGGCGTGATGCATCGGATCGGAAAGCCGGCAACGGTTTGGCGAGGATTGCCGATGCATATGGGAGCAGATGGACGGCGAAAGCTTTGCGGGGAGGCTTTTCCGGTCTAGACCGGGAGGGACCGCGGGCTGGGAAGTCGGGGACGCAATGGCGCTGGATGACGACATCCGCATCCTGTCCGGCGTGAAGCTTTTCGAAGACTTCACGCCCGAGCAACTGCGCCTGCTCGCCTTCGGCGCCGAGAGCGTTGTTTTGCCCGCCGGCCGCAAGCTCTATCTCGAGGACGACGAGGCCGAAACCGCCTATGTGGTGGTCAGCGGGCGCGTCAATTTGTTCCGCGAGGATGGCGGCGCGGTGGTCAAATCGGCCGGGCCTGGCGCGCTTCTGGGCGAAATGGCGCTGATCGCCGACACCAGGCGCATGACCAGCGCGGTCTCAGCCGAGGATTCGGAAGTGCTGCGGCTGAGCCGCAAGATGTTCCGGCGCATTTTGGAAGAGTATCCCGATGTCGCCGGCATGCTGCGCCAGCGCATCATCGAGGACATCCAGGCGCTGATCGGCCAGATCGAGGGCATGGCGTCGCGCTTCGAGAGCTGAACGTTATTCGAAATCGAATTTCGCGATGACCGGTACGTGGTCGGAGGGACGTTCCCAGCCGCGCGCCTCGCGCAGGATGTCGTAGCCGGTGAACTGCGGCACCAGATTGGGCGAGGACCAGACATGGTCGAGGCGGCGGCCGCGGTTGGACAGTTCCCAATCCTTGGCGCGATAGCTCCACCAGGTGTAGATCTTCTGCTCGTAGGGGATGTTGAGGCGCATCAGGTCGACCCAGCCCGAAGCCTCGCGCATCGCCTCGAAACTGGTCGTCTCGACTGGGGTGTGGCTGACGACGTTGAGCAACTGCTTGTGCGACCAGACATCGTGCTCCAGGGGCGCGATGTTGAGGTCGCCGACCAGGATCGAGCCGGACGCATCGTCATGCTCGGCGCGGATGGCGTTCATTTCTGAGACGAAGCCGAGCTTGTGCTTGAATTTCGGGTTGATCTCGACATTGGGCTCGTCGCCGCCGGCCGGCACGTAGAAATTGTGCAGCATCAGAAGCCTACCGCCGGCCGAGAACCGCACCGACAGATGGCGGCTGTCCTCGATCTCGCAGAAGCGCCGCTTCTCGACGATCTCCAGCGGCCGCTTCGCAATGGTGGCGACGCCGTGATAGCCCTTCTGGCCATGGATGGCGATGTGCTCGTAGCCGAGCTTGCGCAGCGGCGCAGACGGGAACTGGTCGTCCGGGCACTTGGTCTCCTGCAGGCACAGGATATCGGGGGCTTGCTCCAACAGGAAGCGCTCGACCAAAGGCATGCGCAGGCGGACGGAATTGATGTTCCAGGTGGCGATGGTGAAGGTCATGAAGGTCCCGGCTTTTATGCGCCGGGAAACTGCCAGCCACAGCCGGCAAAGACAAGAGCAGGCGTCGGGTTATGACCTGCTTTGGACCCTAAGCGGGGAGCAGACGGCTCAAGAAAAAGGGGCGCTGAGGCCCCTTCTTCCCTGAGGTGTTTTATCGCAAGATCAATCGCTCTTCTTCTGTTCGTTCCACTTGCGGTTCTGCGTGTAGTCGATGGCGAAGGTGTCGGGCGCGAATTTGACGCCCTGCTGAGTGTTGAAGATCATCACCGTCGTATCCTTGCCCTGCGCGTCGGTGATGGTCCACTGGCGCAACTCGTAGGTCTTGGGATCGAACATCATGGTGATGGTCGAATTGCCGAACATCTGGCGGTCGGCCAGCTTGATGGTGGTCAGGTCGCTGCGCTGGTCGACGCCGACGACCTTGTTGCCGGACAGGTCGATGCGCTCGTCGAGCAACAGCTTCAAAGGCGTCTTCGACAGCGGGTAGAGGTCGGACGTGCGCATCTTCTGGTTGAGGATGACGACCGACGAGCCGTCAGAGATGACGCGGAAATTCTGCGAGCCGCTGTAGTTGAAGCGGATCTTGCCCGGACGTTCGAGGAAGAACTTGCCTTCCGTCTGGTCGCCGCGCGGGCCGAACTGCACGAACTCGCCGGTCATCGACTTCACGCCGGAAAAATGGTCGGCGATGTTTTGCGCAGCACCCGAAGGGTCGACGGCGGCTTGGGCGTGGGCGAGGATGTTCAGGCCGGGGACAGCGTTGAGGGCGGCAGTGCCGAACAGCGCCGCTCCAAAGCCCAGAACCTGGCGGCGGGTGGGGGCAAAACCCTGGAGCGCTATGTTCAGTTCTTTGGTCATGGTCGTGCTTCCAATCTATTCAGGTCTGGTACGGTGTGCATCCGCACTGGGGCTGAAGTTTGACGGCGGGTTCCCGATAACCGCGACGCGGTATTCCGGGTTCCCGGCCCGTCACATCTTGTCGTCTTCGGTCGGCACCAGAATCTCGCGCTTGCCGGCGTGGTTGGCCGCGCCGACGATGCCTTCCTGCTCCATCCGCTCGATAATCGAAGCGGCGCGGTTGTAGCCGATGCCGAGGCGGCGCTGGATGTAGGAAGTCGAGGCCTTGCCGTCGCGCAGCACCACCGCGACCGCCTGATCGTAGGGATCGTCGGAATCCTCGAAATTGCCGGAGCTTCCGCCACCGCCGCCGCCTTTGCCCGAAGGCTCGTCGTCCTCGTCCTCGTCGTCCTCGGTGATCGCGTCGAGATATTGCGGCACGCCCTGAAGCTTGAGGTGGCTGACGACCCTCTCGACCTCGCCGTCGGAGACAAAGGGGCCGTGGACGCGCTGGATGCGGCCGCCGCCGGCCATGTAGAGCATGTCGCCCATGCCGAGCAGTTGCTCGGCGCCCTGCTCGCCGAGGATGGTGCGGCTGTCGATCTTCGAGGTGACCTGGAAGGACATGCGGGTCGGGAAGTTGGCCTTGATCGTGCCGGTGATGACGTCGACGGAGGGACGCTGCGTGGCCATGATGACATGGATGCCGGCGGCGCGAGCCATCTGTCCGAGGCGCTGGACGGCGCCTTCGATGTCCTTGCCGGCGACCATCATCAGGTCGGCGACCTCGTCAATGATCACAACGATGAACGGCATATGCTCGAGATGCAACTCTTCGGTCTCGTAGATGGCCTGGCCGGTCTCGCGGTCGAAGCCGGTCTGGACTGTGCGCTTGATCGTCTCGCCCTTGGCCTCGGCCTCGGTGACACGGGCGTTGAAGCCTTCCTGGTTGCGGACACCGAGCTTCGCCATCTTGCGATAGCGGTCTTCCATCTCGCGCACGGTCCATTTGAGCGCAACGACCGCCTTCTTCGGCTCTGTGACGACGGGCGTCAGGAGGTGCGGGATGCCATCATAGACCGAGAGTTCAACCATCTTCGGGTCGATCATGATGAGGCGGCACTGATCAGGGGTCATGCGGTAAACAAGCGACAGGATCATCGTGTTGATGGCGACCGACTTGCCGGAGCCGGTGGTGCCGGCGACAAGCACGTGCGGCATCTTGGCGATGTCCACGGTCACCGCCTCGCCGTTTATGTTCTTGCCCAGCGCCAGCGCGAGCTTGAGCTTCGATTGCTCGAAATCACGACTGGCGAGGATTTCGCGGAGGTAGACGGTCTCACGCCTGGCGTTTGGCAGTTCGATGCCGATGGCGTTGCGGCCGGGAACAACCGCGACGCGGCAGGCGATAGCGCTCATCGATCTGGCGATGTCGTCCGCAAGGCCGATGACGCGGCTCGACTTGATGCCGGGCGCGGGTTCAAGCTCGTAGAGCGTGACGACAGGCCCGGGGCGGACATGGATGATCTCACCCTTGACGCCGAAATCCTCGAGCACGCTTTCCAGCATGCGGGCGTTCTGTTCCAACGCATCCTTGGACAGCGACGCATCCTTGGCGATGTTCTTCGGCTCAGACAGGAAATGCAGCGGCGGCATTTCGAAACCGTTGGCGCCGACCAGCGGGGCCGCCGCTTCGCGCAATACGCGGGCAGCCGGTGCGGGACGCGGCGCCGGGGAAGCAACTCGGGCCGAGGGTTGGGGCGCGGGCTGCGCTGCTTGGACAGGTGCGGGGGACGGGGCGGATTCGAACACTGGCTCGTCGAAGGCAGGCTCGAAGGCGGGCGACAACGGCGCTTCCGACTGAGCGGGCATCAACTGCGGCTCCAGCGAGCTCCATTCGGTCATCTGCGAGGAGCGCGAGGGCGACCGAAAATTCTGGACGCGTGTGTTCGGCCCGATGGGCGAGCGGCGCGGTTCGACGAAGACCGGAGGAACGCCAATGGCGTCGTCTTCGCCCTCCTCGAACGCGCTGTTCGGGGCGTCATACGCGGCGTGATAAGCCGGCTCGTGCGGGGCCGCAATGCGGTGGTCGGCACCACGGTGATCCGCCACGATAGCAGCGAAGAATTCGGGCTCGACGCGGGCGCGGCCGGAGTCCGTGACACGGGTTTCGACGCGCGCTTCATCGCGTTCGGCCGATTCTACGCGCTCTGCCGCCTGGCGCCAGGCGCTTTCACGCTTGGCCGGAAGTCCGAATTCCTGCTCCTCGCGTTCGCGGCGGCGAACGGAACGGCGGTGCATCCAGGCGCGCGCCGACAGCCACCAATGGGTGATCACGCCAAGCGCCACGAAGCGTTCGCGGTCGTCGTCTTCTTCTTCGTCCAGCGTAGCCAAGTCTTCCTCGCGCTGCTGGCGCTCGGACTTGGTGTCCTGCCGGGCAAAGCCGTTGCGGCGCCAGACCAGGCCCGAGGCATATGCGAACAGGAACAGGACGGGACCGGCCAGCACGATGGCGATAGCCCATGCGGCAACGCCGGTGGGATAACCGCCCAAGAACATCGACGGCAGCTTGAGCACAATGTCGCCAAAGACACCGCCGAGACCGGTGGGCAGCGGCCACGTCGGCGGCGGGGTGATGCAACCGGCGATGCCGGCGCCGAGGACCCCCATCAGGAACCAGGCGATGCCGCGCTTGGGCTTGCTGTCGACGCCGCGCGCCGTGGCCAGGAAAAAGCTCCAGGCGACGGCGGGCACGAACAGGCCGACCGCGGCGAGGCCGAAGAACTGCATGAACAGGTCGGAGAGAACGGCACCGGGATAGCCCATGGCGTTGGTCACGGGATTGTCGGTGGCATAGCTGAAGCTGGGGTCGGCGACGTTCCACGTGCCCAGCGCGGCAAGGCCAAAGGCAACCAGCGCAAGCAGCCCAAGGCCGGTTACGCGGCCCGCCTGCCTTCGGGCGAAGCTCTTGATGCCGTAGCCTTCATTGTCCAGCGCCAGCGATGAGGAAACCTCAGAACGCATGCCTCGTCCCCGTCCATAAAATGCCTGTCGCGCCGCGGAGAGCGGGGCGGAATCGACTTCAGACTAGGGGCAGGTGGTTAAGCAGCCATTAACCATGGAGCTTTGGTCGGCATCATCCACAGACGACGACGCATCGAACAAGCCGCCCGCACGGGCCGCGTTGCAATGTTGCCGATTTGTAACAGACCGTGAAAACCGCGTCGTAAACGAGTTGTTCATCTTTCGGATCGGAACGGGAAAGTGCATGGTGACGTTGAGTAACGTGTTTGGAATGCCGGAGCGGTCCCATGAAGAAAATTCTTCTTGCTACAGGTTTGATTTTGTCGACATCCGTCGCGGCTTTCGCTGCCGACGCCGTCGTTTACGAGCCTGTGCCCGCTGCCGAAATCGTCCCGACCGGCTTTGTCTGGACCGGCGGGTATGTCGGTCTTCAGGCCGGATATGCCTGGGGTAAGGGCCGTACGTGGTCGAATGTCGAGCCGGTGACCCTGGATGTCGATCCGGATGGATTTATTGGCGGCATCTATGCCGGCTACAACTATCAGGCCTCGAACGGTCTCGTCTTAGGCATCGATGCCGACGCGACCTATACGGATGTCAAGGGCAGCGAAACCGTTTGGGACACACCGGATGACGTTGCGGCGGCCTTGGCCGTGGGCGACGACAGCGCTACCTTTACCCAGGAACTCCGCTGGTCGGGCGCGGTGCGCGGGCGCATCGGCTACGCCATGGACCGTTTCCTTCCTTATGTCGCAGGCGGTGTGGCGCTCGGACGCATCAAGACGCATGGTGTAGACAATGAGGTTGGGGAGTCTTTCGATCTTGGCACCAAGACCCATGTCGGCTGGACGGTTGGCGCAGGTGCTGAATATGCGTTCACCGACAACGTGATTGGCCGCGCCGAGTATCGCTACACCGATTTCGGCAAGGAAGAGTATGCCGGTAACGAGGACATCGACAGCCACACCACGAAACTGCGGACCCATGACGTTCGCCTCGGCATTGCCTTCAAGTTCTGATTGCTGTCTGGAATAAGGTTCAGGACAGAGTTTCAGGGCCTTTTCGATCACTCTTTCAAGCCGCTTCGGAAACGAAGCGGCTTTTTGCCGTTTGCTCAATGGGTATCAGCATTATCCTAGACTTGTCAGGGATGACTTGCCGTTCTCAGCCGCAACCATGCCTGATCAACTTCCATCGGACGGAACGGAGACCACGTTCATCTGGGCTAAGCCAGGATGTTCCGACTGGCATTGCGTGGGGTTCAGCGGGAAGATTGTGCCGTCGCTCTTGAAGTTCGCTCGCTGCCGCTGTCTGACCCTTGCATCCTCGTCAAAAAAAGAGGCCCCGGTCGAACCGGAGCCTCTTGTCCACGCCACTTTGAAGCGGCTTCTCAAGTGAGTGAGAATTAGAACTTGTAGTTGATACCCGCGCGGACCGTGTGGAAGGTGAAGTCGCGGTCGATGCTGGCGTCAGCGCCCAGGATCGAGCCCGAGAACAGATTTTCCGAGCCCAGATCGGTATAGAGATACTCGGTCTTGAAGGTGATGTTGTCGGTGACGGCATATTCGGCGCCGGCGCCAACAGTCCAACCCCACTTCTTGGACTTTTCGCTAATGCCTTCGCCGTTCAGGGTCACGTAGCTCTTGGTTTCGCCATAAGCCGCACCACCGGTTCCGTAGACCAGGAAGCGATCGGTTGCCGCGTAGCCGAGACGGCCGCGGAGCGTTCCAAACCACTTCAGCTCGGTGCCGGCCTCGATGGTGCCCGCCAGAGCCTCGGAATCGACCGTGAGAGAGCCTTCGCCCTTCACGTTGGCAGCCTGGATGTCAGCTTCGACACCGACCACGAAGCGGTCCATCTGGTAGTTGTAGCCAACCTGCGCACCGCCAAGGAAACCGCTCGACGTAAAATCAAGCGAGCCGGTCAGCGTGTCGCCGCCGTTGTTTGCCCAAAAAGGGTGTTCAGCGTCGCCGCCGCCGTAGCCGCCGTTGATACCGACATAACCGCCGGTCCAGACGAAACCGGCCGGGACGACTTCCGGAGCCGGCGACGGCTCGTAAACGACTGCGTCAGCAGCCATGGCCTGGCCGGCGAAAGCAACCAGGAAAGACGATGCGATCAAAAACTTCTTCATGATGTTCAGCCCCTATAAGCCCAGAAATGTTCGTTGAAAGGGGATGTAGCACCCAGATCGGCCGAAGACGAGATCATTCAAAACGACGCGCAAAGCTTGTTACAGAGGAGTTGCATTTATGTTACAATTCTAGGTGTCATAGGCGAAAATGCAGGCCTTAGTTAAAAAAGCATCAACGCAATCAGGAGCTTATCCGAGTCGATCCGATATATACGCGTATCGACTGTGTGTCGCGCAGGCACAGCTGCGAGTGTCGATTCGATCGGCGTCGACCGGTCTACTTGACGCCATGGCGTCTTCACAGGGCAGTCCTATAGCTCAGGGAAGGTCATCCTGGCTGCTGATCCGATCGTCATCGCAGGGGGGCGCGCACGCCCATGGGCGGGTTCCAAGGGACGCTTGAATCGATCGCGGCGCCCGCGCTCGGCGGCGGCGAGGTCATGGCGGTGGAACTGATCTAGCGCCATCTTCGAAACCGTTCCCGCGTTCCGCAAGGCGGTGCGCTGTCAGACCCGCAGCTTGTCTGCCTGCTCCTCAAGCAGTTTCAGCGTCAGCATGTATTGCGCGACGAGTTGCTCCTTGGCCTGTTCGACATTGCCGTCGAGCGTGGCATCCATGATCAGCTTGTGTTCCAGGTAGGAATCGCGACGCGGATAGCTGCTGACCATCGAGATGTAGCGGTAGCGTTCGGCGTGATCCATCATCTCGTTGCAAAAGCCGATCAGCCAGGATGAGCCGCAGCCGGCGAGAAGCGCATTGTGGAAGGCGCGATGCTGGACCTCCCATTCCGAATTGTCGCCGCCCTCTTCCGGCAGCCGGATGGGGGTGCGTGACAGATGGTGGAAGGCGAGCACGACATCGTCCTCCCATTTTCGGGTGCGGTTGAGGATCGACTCCTCCAGCGCCTTGCTTTCCATCCAGCAGCGGGTTTTCACCAGTTCGCGCAGCTCAGCGAGCGAAATTGGCGGCACGAAGAAGCCGCGCTGGTCCTTCCGATCAACGAGCCGCTCCGATGAGAGCCGGTTGAGCGCCTCGCGCACCGGATTGGCGCCGGCATCGTAGCGCGCGCCGATGGCCTCGATCTGCAGCTTCTGGCCGGGCTTGAGGTAGCCCTTGAGAATGTCCTGGCGCAACTGTTGGTAGACGATCGTTGCCGAGGTCGTCTTGTCGCGCACGGCGTCGATCGGAGGAGACTTTGCGTTCATGATGGTTCCAGGACAATCGCGGCCATGCGCTATCTGTTATCCATGACGCTCGACTTGTGCCAGAACACAAAGCGCCGCTCCATCCAGACCACGCTCCAGAACACGGTCAGGCCGAGCAGGCTGAGATAGAGGATCAGCGAAAAGACGCGCGGCGTGTTGAGCTGGGACGCGGCGACGCGGATCAGTTCGCCGAACCCCTTGCCGCCGCCGAGGAACTCGCCGGTGATGGCGCCCGCCATGACGCCGACGGCGGCGATTTTCAGCCCGGTGAACATATGCGGCAGGCCCAGGGGCAGCTTCATCTTGAACAAGGTCTGCCAGCGCCCCGCGCCCATGGTCTTGAACAGCATGCGGGCATTCTGGTCGGCGGCGTGCAGGCCGGCCGCCGTGCCGACGACGATGGGAAAGGTGGCGATAAAGGCCGCGAGCGCGACTTTCGAGGCGATGCCGAAGCCGAGCCAGGCCAGAAACAGCGGCGCAAAGGCCACTTTGGGCATGGTGTCGATGGCCACGAGATAGGGCAGGACGGCGCGTTCGCCGAAACTGGTTTCGCCGACCAGCACACCGAGGCTGAAGCCGATGGCAATGGCGATGGCAAAGCCCAGGATGACTTCCTTCACGGTGATCCAGAGGGCGGTCAGCATATAGCCGCCGGTGAACAGATTCTTGCCGACGAAGACGATGTCGCGCGCGGTTTCGCCTGGCGAAGGAAGGATGATCGGCGAGACGAAGCCCAGGATGTAGACGAGCTGCCACAGGCCGATGAACAGGGCGAACAGGGCGGTCATCGCCACAGAGCGGGGCAGACCGTCGAGAAACGAAACCGGTTCGGACCAGGTGGTGTGGACGATCTCGTCGGGACGGACGGGCGTGTCGGTCATAGGAATGCTCCCTTGTCCAGCCTTGCGCGGATGCGCCGGACGTAGGCTCCGAATTTGGGTTCGGTCATCATGTCGAGCGTGCGCGGGCGCGGCAGGTCGATCGCGATGGCCTCGACGAACTGGCCGGGTCGCGGCGACATAACATAGACGATGTCGGACAGGATCACCGCTTCCTGGATCGAGTGGGTGATCAGGAGCGCGGTGGCGCGGCGTTCGGTGCAGATTCGCTGCAGCTCCATGTTCATGAAGTCGCGCGACAGCTCGTCCAGCGCGCTGAACGGCTCGTCGAGCAGCAGCACCGCCGGCTTGGTGATCAGCATGCGGCAGATCGAGGCGCGCTGGGCCATGCCGCCCGACAGTTCGCTGGGCATGGAATTCTCAAAACCCTTCAGACCGACGAGGTCAAGCAGCGCGCGGGCATCGTCATGGCGCGCCTTGGCGGCCTGCCGGCCGTCCCTGATCTCGATGGGCAGGACGATGTTTTCCAGCGTTGAACGCCAGGGAAACAAGGTGGCCTGCTGGAACATCATGCCGATGTCGCGCCGAGGCCCAAGCACAGGCTGACCTTCCAGAACAACGCTGCCTTCGCTTGGCGGGATCAGCCCGGCCATGATCTTGAGCAGAGTCGACTTGCCGCAGCCGGACGGACCGATCACGGAGGAGAAGGTGCCTTCGGCAAGCGTCAGGTCGACGTGGTCGAGAGCGCGGAGATTGCCCCGCGCATAGCTTTTGGCGACCTGACGAAGCTGGTAGACAGGCCGCCCTTTCGGGTCGGTCTGTCGTTGAGCGAGCATCGCCGCCGAACTCATTCGTTCCAAACCTTGACGAAGTCGTTGGTGTAGGCGGCCTTGAGGTCGTCGAGCGGCTTGGGCAGCGCGCCGGTCTCGACAAGGCTGTTGTGCCACAGTTCCCAATGCTCCGGCGGTTGATAGCCCCAGGGCGTCGAGGCATCGACCGGGGTGACACGGCCCTGGATCGCGGTCAAAAGCATGTCGGCAAAGGCCTTGTCCTCGCCTTCCTGCGGATTGCCGGCGGCGGCGTGCTCGAGCACCTTGTCACGGTTGGCCGCATCCATGCCGAACTTGACGCCCTTGACCAAGGCGCGGCCGAAGCCTTCGACGACCTTGGGGTTTTCAGTCAGATAGGCGCGTGTAACCGCCCAGCCATTGCCGAAGAAGGCCAGAGCATCTTCCGGCGTGATTTCGCGTAACGGGATGCCCTTGGACTGGATGATGGCGGAATCGCTGACGGCCGCTGCATAGGCGGCGATCTCATCGTTCATGAAGGCTGCGACAGCCGTGCCGCCGTCGCCCACGGCGAGGAACTGGTAGTCCTTGCCTTCCTCGAGGCCGGCTTCGGCCATGATCGCGCGGGTGAAGCCGACTTCGGCACCGTCGGCCGTGCCGACGCCGATGACCGCGCCCTTGAGATCTTTTGGTTCCTTCACCGTCGAATCGCCCTTGACGACGAGACCGAACACAGATTTCGGAAAGTGGTTGTAGATGAAAACGACGTCTTCGCCGCGGGCACGGGCGCCCAGGAGCGGTCCGGGACCGGGGTTGCCGATCTGCGCCTGGCCGGCGGCCATGGTCTGCAGCACGGAGGCCGAGCCGTTGACCACCTCGACGGTGACGTTGAGGCCCTCATCCTTGAAGTAGCCCTCGCCAAGCGCGACGAAGAGCGGGAAATTGTTGATCGCCGAGGGGTTGGGCACGACGACGGTGACGTCGGTGGCGGCTTGCGCTTGGGCCGGCGTCTGCTGGAACAGGCATGTCAGGGCAACAACGCCCGCCGGTATCGCCGCTTTAAAATAGGCTCCTAACTTCATGGCATTTCCTTCCCATTTCGATCTGCAGTTTTCTGCTTTTGTATGAACCAGCTCAATCTACGTTATTTTCTGGCTTTGTCAAAATCATAGATTTTTTAAATGACAACGCGGAAATGTGGATTATAAGTACGCCAGAAAACAAGGAGGAGACATCAATGGACCGCAGCGGTTTTGTCATTCAGACGCCCGAACTCGCCAGCCTGGCGGTTACGGGAACTTCGGAACGCTTTCCGGTGCGGCGCATCTATTGCGTGGGGCGCAACTATGTTGCGCATGTCCGGGAGATGGGCGGCAACGAGGAACGCGACCCGCCGATCTTCTTCCAGAAGCCGGCCGATTCCATCGTGGCCGATGGCGGCACGGTGCCCTATCCGACGCGGACGGAAGACTTTCACCATGAGATGGAAATGGTCATCGCGCTGAAATCGGGCGGCTCCAACATTGCCGAAGCGCAGGCGCTGGATCACATCTTCGGCTACGGCGTGGCGCTCGACATGACCCGGCGCGACATCCAAGGCAACGGCAAGCCTTGGGAAATCGCCAAATCCTTCGACCATTCCTGCCCTTGCGGCCCGATCACACCGGTGGAAAAAAGCGGGCATATCGCATCCGGCGAGATCAAGCTGACGGTCAACGGCGAAACGCGGCAGGTGTCCGATATCGACCTGCTGATCTGGAAAGTGCCGGAGATCATCGCTAATCTCTCGACCTATTTCGAGTTGAAAGCTGGCGATATCATCCTGACCGGCACGCCGCATGGTGTCGGCCCGGTCAAGCCGGGCGACGTTCTGGTCGGCACTATCGCAGGCCTCGAAAAGCTGACGGTTCATATCGGCGACCGACAGGCCTGATTTTTAAAACTGTATTGAACCGGCCCTTCGGCGTTTCGCGCCGAAGGGCCGGTTTGCATTGTCGGCTCGACAGCAAGGCCGACCGGTCAGCCTTTGTACTGATCGTCCGAGACCTGTTCCAGCCAGTCGACGGCCTTGCCGTCCTTCGCCTCCTGAATGGCGATGTGGGTCATGGCCGTGGTCGCGGTGGCGCCGTGCCAATGTTTTTCATCCGGCGCAAACCAGATCGTGTCGCCGGCCTTGATGTCCTCGACAGGACCGTCCCATGTCTGCGCCCATCCGACGCCTGACACGACGAACAGCGTCTGGCCAAGCGGATGCGTATGCCAGGCCGTCCGCGCGCCCGGCTCGAAGGTGACGCTGACCGCGCGGACGCTCGCCGGCGCCGGCGCCTCGATGATCGGATCCTGCCTGACCGCGCCAGTGAAGTAATCGGCCGGCGGCGTGGCCGAGGGTCGCGACCCGCAACGCTTGATGTCCATGCTTCTTCCTCCGCTTTGTGTGTTTCTACGCTTGATGGCGATGCCGTCCTTATAGCCGAAGACGCTACCGGGCGGGACGATTTCGCGTTGAAGCGGCCTAGACCCTCGGATATGAGACCTGCATCGGCCCGCCCGCAACATTTTATCGGTCGATGCGACACGAAAATCCGCTCGGTGCCTTCCCGAACGCGGTTTGGGGCCCGAACGCGGTCTGGGGGATAGCGTTCGATGCCGATTGAGACGTTCGACACTGTCATTCTGGGTGCGGGCGCCGCGGGCATGATGTGCGCCATCCATGCCGCGTCTTCCGGCGGGCGCGTGCTGATCGTCGACCATGCAAAGGCGCCTGGCGAGAAAATCCGAATTTCCGGTGGCGGTCGGTGCAACTTCACCAATGCCGGCGCCAGCGCTCGCAATTTCCTCTCGGGCAACCCGCATTTCGCGAAGTCGGCCCTGGGCCGCTACACACCGCGCGACTTCATCGCGCTGGTCGAAAAACACGGCATTAGCTATCACGAAAAGACGCTGGGACAGCTGTTCTGCGACCATTCCGCCAAGCAGATCATCGCCATGCTGTTGGACGAGATGGTACGTGTGGGGTGCGATTTGCGGCTCAACACCACACTGGAAAAGCTCGATAAGACAGATGCCGGCTTCAACGTTGTGCTGGGCGGCGATGGCGCGGCCACCATCCGTTGCCAGCATTTCGTCGTCGCCTGCGGCGGAAAATCGATCCCGAAAATGGGCGCGTCGGGTCTTGGCTACCAGATTGCTGCCCAGTTCGGGCTCGCAGTCACCGATACGCGTGCAGCACTGGTTCCGCTGACCTTTGGCGAGGATGTTCTGGCGGGGTTTCGCGAGATTGCCGGCGTAGCTGCGGAAGCGCGGGTGTCCTGTGGCAAGATGTCGTTCGACGAGGCGCTGTTATTCACCCATCGCGGCCTGTCAGGGCCGGCTATTCTGCAGATTTCGTCCTATTGGCGTGAAAAACAGCCGGTCCGCATCGCCTTTCTGCCCAAGGAAGACCTGTTTGCTGACTTGTGCGCTTCCAAACGCGAAAACGGTCGCAGAAGCATCGCCAATGCGCTGGGCGAAATCCTGCCGAAACGGCTGGCGACCTATCTCGCCGAGATCAACGGCTGGTCGGGCACCATGGGCGAGGCAAGCGACAAGAAGCTTGTGGCGATTGCCGCCACGCTTCACGACTGGGAGGTGTTTCCCATCGGTACGGAAGGCTATCGCACCGCCGAAGTCACGCTGGGCGGGGTCGACACATCAGGCCTGAACTCGCGAAGCATGGAGGCAAAGACAGTCGTCGGCCTCTATTTCATCGGCGAGGTGGTGGATGTCACGGGCTGGCTGGGCGGCTACAATTTTCAATGGGCGTGGTCGTCCGGCTGGGCGGCGGGAACCGCTATCGCCGAACACGCGGTCTGACAAAGCCGGTGCTAGGCGGTCGATCTATCCACGGTTCGGCAAGATCGAAGACGCGATGCTCAGCCGATGCAAACCGCTGCCCTCTCGATCCTGCAGATCGCACAAACCGCCGATTTCCCGTTGAAGCATCCGAAGGCTTCGGATATGAAGCCTTCATCGGCTGGCTCGTCCGGTCGATCATTGCGGGTTCGCAGCGTCGGATCTGAGATGCACCCGTAGCTCAGCTGGATAGAGCGCTGCCCTCCGAAGGCAGAGGTCACAGGTTCGAATCCTGTCGGGTGCGCCAAATACCGCCGATTGCCCTCTACCTTACGCAATAACCGCCGAACGTACGCCTTTGCATCAGGTAGTGGGCAGCCTGTGTGCAGATAAGCGTAGAAACGGCGGCGTTCGGCGGCGGAAAAGTTCGAATCGCTTTCGGCCAAATGATTGCCACACGAATACGTTGCGGTCTGGTGTGGCAGGGACGCGCGCCCGTCTCGGTCCGAAGTCTGCCGCCCACGTCAAGCCCTCCGTTAGAGATCGTCGAACATCGCTACGTCGTGCGCGTGCCGAACCCGGGTCAGAACATCATCGAAGTCCTCAAACGGATCGCCGGGTGGGATGAGGTGAGCGACAGTGGCAAAGGTTTGGCGGGCACTCGGCCGCGAGTGGGATTTTAGGTGCACGGCATTTGCGAGTTGCTCCGGGCTCGCGCACCCTTTTCGGACGACGCCGCTCAGCGTCTGCACGATGATCGGTATGGCTGGCACTTCACCCGCCGCCATCTCCTTTGCCGCGAGGATACGCG
This sequence comes from Tianweitania sp. UT-5YL-CI-8, assembly GCF_030010215.1. Taxonomy (GTDB): domain Bacteria; phylum Pseudomonadota; class Alphaproteobacteria; order Rhizobiales; family Rhizobiaceae; genus Oryzicola. The sequence continues at coordinate 1,937 of NZ_JASCRR010000035.1, read as the reverse complement.
CGGGGAGACCAGCGACAAAGGCGAGGTCCGGAACGAGGCGCACGGCGAAATGCCGGGCCGTCTCACAGGTCTTGATGAGATGCTCCTTAGTGCCGATCGCCCGTTCGAGTTCGCACAGCGGCTTGCCGGCCATCCACGCCGTCAGGAGTGGCCTGATTTCCGGCAGCGCGACCTTTGCCTTTGCGGCATTGCCATCGATCTCACGATAATCCTTGCCGAACAGACCCTCGATGTCATTAGGCCGGATCAAGTGCATCAACCAAGCTGGATGCGCTTCGATCCAGTCGAACAGGACGTTTATGCCCAATCGGCGCTGGCTCCGGTGAATGCGCCCGCGTCAACCAGCTCTGTAAGACTGACGACGATCTCATAGGATAGGCCGGCGGAAGCGGCGACGCGTTCCAGCCAGGTCAGATCCTCCTTCGGCGCAAGCTCATCGCGACGTTGGAGCGCAGCGTCTATACGGCTGTCGATCCATGCTTCCTGGCCTTCCTGGCGCTTTCGGTATGCTGCGAAGGAGCGCTTGATCGTCGCTCTGGCGGGTTCGTCGGCGACGTCCCCTTCGCCGACCGGCAGACGGGCCAGGAAATAGTCCTCGTTGCCCTCGTGCGCGTGCATGTGGATGCGATCGAGCAGGCCGGTGATCGGATCATCGATCCTGAGGCACTGATCGGATTGCGAGAAAATGCTCTGCAGTGACATCCAATGCTGGTTGATCGTGTTCTCGTGATCATCGATGTTGATGATCTTGCTGGGAACTACGAGCACGAACCCCTGTCCTCCTTCGCCGGCCCGGCCAGCGCGTCCGGCAGCATTGAGCAGTTCGTGGGCATCGAGTTGCTTGAACTTGTCGTCGGTCACGTCCCAGCGGCTGTCGCCGGCGATGAGCACGATGTCACTCGGCAGATTCATGCCTTGCGCGAGCGTCGACGTGGCAAACAACGCGTCTACGCCATCCCGCCGCTTGAACAAGGATTCGTGAAGCATGCGTTCTGCTTTGAGCAACTGCCCGTGATGGCTCGTGGCGCTGCCATCGACCTGGCCGGTGGCGTCCAGTTTGAGATAGCAGTGCTGGGGGCCGCCAAGCTCTTCCTCCACAATCTTGCGCCAGGCCTGCTCTTCCTCGGTCAGGGTTACCCGGCGCTTGGGAAGCAGGCTCCGGAAAGTGCGGACGGTGGATTCGGCCGCAGTCGTGCTCTGGACGAAGGTCAGTGTCTTCAGCCCGTCCTCCGCGGCTGCGGCCGCTATGGTGCCAGCGACGACGTTGCCATTCGGCGTTAAATACCATTTGCCAGATTTATCGGCCGCATTGGAGGCGAACTGGACCGCTTCATCAAGCAGTGCCATCAGGGCATAATCGTCGCGATTGCGGGTGGCCCACGTCTGCCGGAGGCAGAAGAATGCGAAGGGCGGTGCATCGAGCTGACTCGCGAGATGCTTGGGAACGCCCTTGGTGGTAGCAGTGAGCTGCTCGGTTTCGCGAGGAGTTCGTTAAGCTCGATGATGCGCGCAGCGTCATACGCGACGCATCCTCGCGCCTGCCGCGTCGGCTTCCAAGCGAGGTCGAGTGGAAGACATGGGCGACCTGTGAGTTCGGCGACCCAGCCGGCCATTTCTTCCGCGTTCTGCATCATCGCCGACACGAGCAAAAGGTCGGCGTCCGGCGCGTAGCTCGTGAGATTCAGAATGCAGAGCATCGCGTCGATCGCCCGCCTGCTGCGGTCAGATTCACGCGGGTGCAGGAGATGGCACTCGTCGAACACCACGAGAGCCACATCGGCAAAGGCTTCCGGCTGTATCGACTGGAGTACTAGGCCGTAGTGACGATTTAACTATCTAAGCCATATTGCGATGGCTGCGAGTTTGACAAAGCCCATGAAGTTGGCCAGCAGTTTGTCGTATCGTGTTGCGACACGGCGAAACTGCTTGAGCTTGTT
>NZ_JASCRR010000034.1 GCF_030010215.1 Tianweitania sp. UT-5YL-CI-8 | reverse complement strand
ATCGCCGCTTCCTGCAGATGTGCAGCCATTACCTGATCGAGCCGGTGGCCTGCACGCCGGCGTCGGGGTGGGAGAAGGGCCAGGTCGAGAACCAGGTCAATCTGGTGCGGGAACGCTTCTTCACGCCACGGCTGCGCTTCAAGTCCTACGATGAACTGAATGGCTGGTTGCTGGACAAGTGCATCAGCTATGCCCGCGCCCATAAGCATGTCGATCAAACGGAGCGCACGATCTGGGAGGTGTTCGATGGGGAACGGCCGCACCTGGTCGGCTATCCCGGCAAGTTCGACGGCTTCCACGCGGTGCAGGCCTCGATCGGCAAGACCTGCCTCGTGCGTTTCGACAACAACAAATACTCGGTGCTATCCACGGCAGTCGGCCGCCCGGCCGAGATACATGCCTATGCAGATCGCATCGTCATCCGGCAGGATGGCGTGGAGATCGGCCAACACGATCGCTGCTTCGGCCGTGGCGAGACGATCTATAATCCCTGGCATTACGTGCCGGTCCTGACCCGCAAGCCGGGAGCACTGCGCAACGGTGCGCCATTCCACGACTGGGTTTTGCCCGCCGCCATGGAGAAGGTGCGCCGCCGGCTGAAGTCCATGCATGACGGCGACCGGCAGATGGTGTCGATCCTCGAATGTGTGGGCCTGGACGGGCTCCCCGCCGTCGAAGCGGCCTGCCAGGAGGCGCTCGATCAGGGCGTGTTCTCGGCTGCCGTCATCATCAACATCCTGGCCCGCAAGCGTGATCCGCAGCCGGCCGCCATCCTTTCCATTCCCGATGCGCTTCGCCTGACCCACGAGCCTCTGGCCGATTGCGCGCGTTACGACAGCCTCAGGAGGGCAAGCTGATATGGAACGATCCCAAATCCTCGACATGATGGGCACGCTGAAGCTGTTCGGCATGCGCAGCGCTTATGACGAGATCATGGCCTCCGGCATCAAGCGGCAGCACGAACCGCCGCGCATCGTGGGTGACCTGCTACAGTCGGAGATCGCCGAGAAGCAAGCACGCTCCATCAAATACCAGATCACCGTCGCCAAGCTGCCGCTGGCCAAGGACATCGACGACTTCGACTTCACCGACACGCCGGTCAACGAAGGGCCCGTGCGCCAGCTTGCGACAGGAGCCTTCCTCGCCGAGCAGCACAATATCGTTCTGGTCGGCGGAACCGGCACGGGGAAGTCCCACTTGTCCATCGCCCTTGCTCGTGCTCTGATCCGCAACGGAGCACGCGGTCGCTTCTTCAACGTCGTCGACCTCGTCAATCGGCTTGAGACGGAGGCACGTAGCGGAAAGCAGGGGCGGCTGGCCGACTTCATCACCAGGCTCGACTTCGTCATCATGGACGAACTCGGCTACCTCCCATTCGCTCAGGCCGGCGGCCAGCTCCTCTTCCATCTGATCAGCAGGCTCTACGAGCGGACCTCGATCATCGTCACGACAAACCTGGCGTTCGGCGAGTGGCCCGCCGTATTCGGCGACGCCAAAATGACCGCCGCTCTGCTCGACAGACTAACCCACCATTGCGAGATCGTGGAAACCGGGAACGAATCCTGGCGCTTCAAAAACCGCTCTCAAAGCTAAAGCCGAAAAGACAAACAACCCGCGCCCGCAGGCCCCTGCGCTAAATGGAGAGCTCCGGGCCTACGCGCGCTGACCCGATGCAACCAGAGGCAGGGGTCCCTTTTGGGAGCCGATAGGGGAGGTGCGGACAAATTCTTGGACGGCTTATGCTGCAATTCCGAGATTCCGGCGGAATTCGGCGGGGCTAATCCCGCCCAGTGAGAGCTTTATGCGGTGCTGGTTGTACCACTGGATGTAAGAATCCAGCTGCTGCATGAAGTCGTGCACGGTCGTATTGATCCAGGTGCGATTATAGTACATCTCGTTTTTTAGCCGCCCGAAGAAGCCCTCACAAGCAGAGTTATCCGGTGAGCACCCTTTGCGTGACATGGATCGGGCTAGTTGAGCATTTTGCATGCGCGACAGCCAGCCGGGCCAACGATAATGGGCACCCCGATCAGAATGCACAACAGGCCGGTTGGGACTATCGATGATTGTTTTGATCGCGGCATCAAGCATTGTGTTCACGAGCTCTGCGTCTGGCCGCGTGCTCACAGACCAGCTGACCACCAGGCCATCGAAGCAATCGATTATGGGCGACAGATACACTTTGCCCGATGGCAGCTGGAATTCCGTGATATCAGTCAGCCATTTCTCGTTTGGCTTTGCAGCGTGGAAATCACGATTGATCAAATTTTCCGGCGCGGGATCTAATTCGCCTTGGTAAGACGTGTATCGACGCCGCCTAGCCGTGGTCACAACCAGCTGCTCCTGCTTCATCAAGCGGCGTACTACCTTTTCTGAGACCTGTTCTCCGTCCCTGACCAGTGCCGCATGAATGCGTCTGTAGCCGTAACAGTTACGGTTGGTCTCGAAGAGCACCACAATGGTCTGGCGAAGATCTGCGTATCGGTCCTCAAGAGAAAGCAAAGACCGATGATAAAAATAAGAACTGCGGGCGAACTCAAGACGCCTGAGGAGTTCAGGTAATGCATATGTGTTTCGCAGGGCATCAACCAGCAGTGTCTTTTCCCGGTTTCCCAGGAGCCGCAGATCGATGCCCAGATCTTTTTTTATGAGTTCGTTCGCCTTCGTAAGCAGGTCATGTTCGAGTTGAAGGCGCTTCACATCACTGCGTAATGCTTCAAGTTCACGCTCGAGTTCGCCTCGGCTGGCAGTCGGTGGTAATTCGCGACGGCGTGTCATGGATGCAGGGACCTCACGACCAAGTTTCTGATCCTTCCAATCGTACAACGTCTGCCGGCTCACGCCTACCTTCTGAGCCACCGAGCGGGCACTCTCACGCCTGGAGCAAAAATCGATCACCGCAGCCCGCTTCTGCTGGTCCGATCTCGTGCTAGCGCTTGAGTTGCCGGTGTGAACTCGCCGCCTACCGCCCGGCTCATATTCATCGATCCAAGCAGAAAGCTTTTGGCGGCTAGGGTAGCCAAGCGCCTTCATGGTCCATGCCAGGCAACGGCCGTAGTCCAGATAGTGCTCAACAGCAGTCCTCTTTTGCTCTTCCGAATACCGGTGTTTGGTGCGCACGTACCCTGCCGACAAGTCGTTGCTACGTGCAAATTCGCGATACCAGTGCTTCAGTGCATTCTTCGTCGGATAGCCCAACTGACGGATGGCGGCATTCGCCCGTTTGCCAAGCTTGATATAGAGCTGCACAGCCCTCATGCGGTCTTCGTACGAATACATGAACTATCTCCTGTTAGTCCAAGTTTTCGTCCGCACCTCCAGGGGGTCCCGTTTCGATGCCGATTGACAGCAAGGGCTGCGATACGCAGGTTAAGGCCGAGATGCCGTCGCTGCCCATCGAACGCGGCAAGCCGGGACCGGGTCTGGTCGCCCACGTGCTGATCGCCAAATATTGCGATCACCTGCCTCTCTATCGCCAATCCGAGATTTACGCGCGGGAAGGCGTCGATCTTTCCCGCTCGACCATGGCCGACTGGATCGGCAAGGCCAGCACATTGCTGGAGCCGCTGCTGGTAAAGCTTCGAGACCATGTGTTCGCTGGCCATCGACTTCATGGTGACGACACGCCCGTTCCGGTTCTGGAGCCAGGCAAGGGCAAGACCAGGACCGGGCGGTTGTGGACTTATGTTCGCGACGGCCGTCCCTGGGGTGACACGATCCCACCAGCCGTCTGCTACTTCTTCAGTCCGGATCGTAGGGGACTGCATCCAAGGCGGCATCTGGACACCTTCTCCGGCGTGCTGCATGCCGACGGCTATGCAGGCTTCCGTGACCTCTACGAACCACGCACGCCAGGCGGCCCACCGACCATCCTGGAAGCCGCCTGCTGGGCGCATGCAAGACGCAAGTTCTTCGATCTGACGACTTCAGGAAAAGCACCGATTGCGGAGGAAGCGCTGCGTCGGATTGGCGAACTCTACGACATCGAAAAGGCCATTCGTGGTGAGCCGCCGGAGGTGCGGAAAGCTGCGCGGCAACATAGCAGCACTCCCAAGGTCGAAGCCTTGCGGCTATGGCTGGATGACAATCTCAAACGCCTGCCGCAAAAATCCGGGACAGCGGAAGCGATCCGATACGCGCTTTCCCGCTGGAAATCGCTTTGCCGCTTCCTTGAAAACGGCACCATCGAGATCGACAACAATGCGGCTGAACGGGCGATCCGGCCGATTGCGCTCGGCCGCAAGAACTCTTATGACCATTATCAAGGCTTGAGACGCACTTTAAAACACCGCCTGCAAAGCAGGCAGCACATAGCACGGTGTCACGGTCGGGATGGGTCAGAGCGCCAGGAATACTCGACGGTTGCTCAAACTCTTGTCCTGGGATTGGCTACCCAATGGTGACGATGCGTCGGAAGGCTGCCTCGATCTGGCTGCGGACATAGGACAAACCCGTCCAAATTTTTGCCCGAGGATTCCTTCTCCGCTCCCGACGCTCTGACCATTCCCGATCGCTGATGATGGGATAGCTGCTCAAGCAGCAGATGACATTGTCTCGCTTTCAGTTTTGCGAGCGACATCCCATAGGAAGCCGACAAGCTCACGAGCGACTGCGGTGATGGCCACGTTGCTCTTTTTACCTGATCCGACCAATTTGCGGTATCGAGCGCTCAGTCGCACTTGGGCTTTCCAAGCGATGTCATTAATGGCCTGGGGGACGTCAGAGCGTCGCTTATGCATCCAGTTCCCAATCTTGGCCTGAACGCGATAGGACCAGGCAGCTTCGAAGAGCAAGGCGCGAAGGGCCGAGTTGCCGGTCTTCGTTATGCCGCGTGGCCGAACGGACCCGCCGCTTGAGTGCTCTCCAGGGACCAATCCAAGGTATGCCATGAGCTTCCTGGGACTGTCGAAGCGAGAAAATATTCCAACCTCAGCCACCAGTGTTGCGGCAATTACCAAGCCTATGCCTTTGAATGCCTGCAGGTTCATCACTGTACGTGCCAGGGACCATGTTTGAGAAATGACAGCGATCTGGTCCTCCAACTCCTTTTTGCGGGCCTCTGCCTGTTCCAATCGATTTAGATAGCTTTGAAACGCGATCTGCTGCGCATGATGTTGGAAATGTCGGTTACGTAGCCAGGTTCGATGCCTCGAAGTCCATGACTTGGCTGAATATCGGAGGTCGTGCTTCAACAAAAACAGTTGGATCAATGTTCGTGCTTTCCGCGCATCGTGAGAGGCGACAGACCGGGCTCGAACTAGATCACGCATCGCCTCGTGCACGACATCAGGAACCCAAACGAAGGTCAGCTCTCCGGCGCGCAACAGCCTTGCAAGCATCACAGCGTCGCGTGTGTCGTTCTTCTGCCGATTGCCCGGTCGGACAGGGGTATGGCTTGGCGCAACTACCCGGCAGACAAACCCCAACGCCTCAATTTGCCGAAAGACGTTGTAACCACACGGCCCTGCCTCATAAACGAACTCTACCCGTCCGTGCTTGCTCGAAAGTTTCTTTACAAGTTTGCAGATCGCGTCTGGCTCGTTCGCAATTGCGCCGAATAGACGGACCTCGCCAGAACGGCCAGCGTCCGCGATGGCAACGGAGATCGAGTCTTTGTGGACGTCCAACCCAATATATGCATCGTAGTCAGTCATGACGAATCCATCCTCCAATCGGCCGAAATGGCACCAGCCTATGCTGCGCTCAACGAACAACATCGCAAGGAGGAATGGTCATAGCATCTGGCTGTTCGCGGGATCGGACAAAGGCGGCGAACGCGCCGCTGCAATCCTGTCCTTGATCGAGACCGCAAAGCTCAACGGCCTCGATCCGGAAGCCTACCTGCGGGAGGCGCTCACCCGCATCGCCGATCATCCCATCAACCGGATCGACGAACTCCTGCCGTGGAACCTGCAAAGTCCGTCAGAAATGGTCTGACCGGACGCTTACACTCAAGCACTTGGGTTTCACTTATCATCGACGATTTCGGCGGTGTCGCGGTATCGAGATCAATGATATCGTAGTTGGCCAACGCGAGCGCGTCGATAAGGCCCGCTGAACCTTCCGGTAGCTTCCTGTCCAACGTGTACCGCCAGACTTTATGGAAAGTCCGACGTTGGTGCGTGTTCTCTTTAGGCCGCAGTTTTTTCATCGAATTGCTGTCGCGCGGTTTCGATCTCCTGCATCATTTCGACGGTCCAGGAATAGACGGATAGCAGCCGAGGTTGAAGCGAACGGCCGAGGTCAGTCAACTCGTACTCTACCGCAACCGGAGACATGGGAATGACCCGTCGTTCGATCAGACCGTTGCGCTCAAGGCGACGGAGACATTGCGTCAAGGACTTCTGCGTCACCCCTTCAAGCCGCCGTTTGGTGCCATTGAAGCGCACCGGACCGGCATCGAGAACGGTGATGACCATCATCGACCACTTATCTGCGATCTGCTCGAAAATGAGGCGGCTGGGCAATCGACATTAAAATTCGGGGTAGCGGCAAACATGGTGGTTTCCTCAAAGATACCTGGGCGATTCAAAGTACCTCCTTGACGCCTAGGTATCGCTTTTATACCTCAACGGCTCTGACAACAATGGAGCCACGTATGCCTTCTTCCACCGATATCCTGTTCGAGCCGCTACGCGTCAAGTCGCTCGCCTTGCCAAACCGTATCGTCATGGCGCCGATGATGTTGATTTCCACGCGGAACTGAGCCGGGTTAGCGCCCCGGCTCAGTTCCGCGTGGAAATCAACAGCGGTGATGCCCATATGATAGCCATAGAAGGCGTCGGTCAGGCCGTCCTTGATCATCGTGTCGAACAACTTAAAGTCGCCCATCCTCGCGCCGCTACGCATATGCGCACAGTGCGGCGCCATGGACATCGATTCCTGCCCGCCGGCAACGATGTTCTTCGCATCGCCAAGAGCGATCTCCTGCATGCCGAGGGCAACTGCGCGAAGACCGGAGCCGCACAGCTGGTTCACGCCCAGAGCCGTTGCCTCCTCGGGCACACCGGCTTTAATCGCGGCCTGGCGGGCGGGTTCTGGCCCGCGCCGGCAGACAAGACCTGGCCCATAATCAACTCGTCCACTTCGGCCGGCTCCACAGCGCCGCGCACGATCGCTGCCGTGATGACGCAAGCGCCGAGTTCATAGGCCGGAACATTTGCCGTTGAAGGAGCCAACGGCGGTGCGCGCGGCTGCTGCAATCGCTACTGACATGTTTTCGCCCTCATATCTTTTACAAGGCGACATTGAAGTGCGCGTCAGTCTTGGCGGTGATCTCACCGACGGACACTTCGGGCGCCAGCTCAATCAGTGTCAGCATCGCTATGCCCTGCCGGGCGACGGTGAACACGCCAAGGTCCGTAACGATCAGATCCAGCACACGTTTGCCAGTGAGCGGCAGCGTACATTCCCTGAGAAGCTTGGCTTCACCCTTGGCGACGTGCTCCATCACGACGACCACACGCTTGACACCAGCCACAAGGTCCATCGCGCCTCCCATGCCCTTAACCACCTTGCCTGGAACCATCCAGTTGGCCAAGTCGCCCCCCTCAGAGACCTGCATCGCGCCTAGGATAGAGAGATCGATATGTCCGCCCCGGATCATGCCAAAACTGTCTGCAGACGAAAAATAACTCGTCTTTGCCAATTCCGTGATGGTCTGCTTGCCAGCATTGATCAGGTCGGCATCCTCCGCCCCTTCTAACGGGAACGGACCCATTCCGAGCATACCGTTCTCGCTCTGTAACGTTACTTCCATACCTTCTGGAATGTGGTTGGCAACCAGTGTCGGAATTCCAACGCCGAGATTGACATAGAAGCCGTCCTGCAGCTCCTGGGCAGCGCGCGCTGCCATCTGTTCACGAGTCCATCCCATATCACACGGCCTCCCTTGTTGCGGCCCTGACCGTTCGCTGCTCGATGCGCTTTTCGGCGTTCGGGACCTGGACTATCTTCGTCACGTAGATACCGGGTGTGTGGATCATGTCCGGGTCAATTTCGCCGGGGGCGACCAAATGCTCGACCTCCGCGATCGTGAGGCGTGCTGCGGTTGCCATGACCGGGTTAAAATTGCGTGCCGTCTTGCGGTAGACAAGGTTGCCCTCCGTATCGCCCCTAAATGCGTGTATGAGCGAAATATCCGCAAAAAGGCCCGTTTCCATGACATAGTCATGCTCACCGAAGCGACGGATCTCCTTGCCTTCGGCGACAAGCGTTCCGACACCGGTCTTCGTGTAGAAGGCGGGGATTCCCGCTCCTCCGGCGCGAATGCGTTCCGCGAGGGTGCCTTGCGGATTGAACTCGAGTTCCAGAACACCAGCCAGATACTGTTCAGCAAAAAGCCTGTTCTCACCGACATAGGAAGAGATCATCTTTTTGATCTGTCGCGTTTGCAACAGCACGCCGAGACCATAGCCATCGACACCGGCATTGTTCGAGATAAAAGTCAGGTCTTTCGCTCCCGAAAGCCGGACCGCCTCAATGAGGCTCGACGGGATACCGCACAGGCCAAAGCCGCCGGACATGATTGTCATGCCGTCTGCGATCATCCCCGCTAACGCTTCGGGGGCCGAAGCAACCACTTTTCTCATTTTTCCCTCCCAAGCAACGCAAAGCCACAGTGGGCTGCTTCACGAAGACTAGGCCTTGAGTGGAGATCGCGTTAGCAGTATTTATACCGCAATCCAACGGAGGGCGGCGGAGTGAATGACGGCGGTGGATGGCGCGCCTTTTCGTTGAAGGAAATGCCTGTGCCGATGGTCTACGCGACACATCGGATCATTCGCGAATGTAATGAAGAGTTCGCCAGCCTTTTTCGATACGCGATCGCTGATCTGGTCGACCGCAGTTTTGCCAGGCTTTATCCTAAGCACTCGGATTTCGTTCGAACTGGTCAGATGTGGCGGGCGAACCTCCAGGAAGGAAGCATATATTACGATGAGCGGATCATGACCGCCGGTGACGGGGGTCGCTTCTGGTGTCGGGTGCATGGCCGGACGCGCAATCCGACCGATCCATTTGCGCAGGCAATTTATTGCTTCCAGCCCCTTTCAAGGCGGATCATTTCGGAAAGCGTGTCGCTGACTGACCGGCAGCATCAAATCCTGGCGCTTGTCGCACAGGGGAAAAAAAGTGCCGAGATATCCCAGGAAACAGGGCTTTCGATCCGTACAATCGAATCTCACCGCGCGCGTTTAATGAAATCGATCGGATTGAAAAATGCGGCTGAGCTTTCAGCATGGTTCAGTAGCGGTAAATCCGCCGTGTAGCGGGTGCGGGCGCTCTTTTTTTAGATCCAGGTTTGATGCGAGAATTTGCGATACAGAAAATCTATAAAGACCCGGATCCGTTGAGCCTGTTTTGGTTGCGGCTGGTAAAGCGCATAGAGCGGCTCCGTAGCCTCGCTCGCAAAATCGGTGAGTAGTGGCACGAGATTTCCGTCGCGCATGTCATTCGAGACAACGAAGTCCGCGACCCGAATGATCCCAACTCCACGTAATGCAAGTTCACGCAGCATTGGCGCGTGATTGGATTTGGCGCTACCTTTGATCGGCAGCTCGCCGGAGATCGTTCTGAACATCCATGGCTGCCTGAATGTTTCCAGCGAAAAGCCAAGGCAATTGTGCCTGCTCAGCTCGCCAGGATTTTCGGGATATCCAAACCGCTCAAGGTAAGAGGGGGCCGCACATACCACCCACCTGCTGTCTGCGAGCTTCCGGGAAATCAATGAAGAGTCTCTGATTTGGCCGAACCTGAAGACAACATCGATATCAGTGGAGATACTGTCGATATTCTCCGTTCCCAGTTGTACGTCTATTTCCATCCCGGGGTAAGCAGTCAGAAACTCCGGTAGTACCGGTGCGAGCTGGAACAGCGCGAAAGCCGGCAACGCGTACACCCTGAGCCGACCTGACGGAGTGGACGAGAATCCCTCCTTCAGGCTGTCGGCATCTGACATGGCATCAATAACTATCAGTGCTTTTTCCAAGAGCATTTTACCCTCCTCCGAGAGACGGACAGAGTGTGTGGTGCGGTTAAATAATCTGACGCCAAACTTCTTCTCCAGCCGTGACACACACTTACTGACGGTGGACGGGTTTAATGCGAGCTCACGGCCCGCGGCGGTAAAACTTCCACTTTTCGCGATCTGTGCAAAAACACGAATGTCCTGAAAGGAATCGGTCATTAGCGGAGGCCTCTTCGGCTACGAGTCAGTTTTTTAGTAGGATAATACTCTTTGTTATGAACGCAATTCACAAGCGCTTGTCTTGCCGCTGTGTAGTAGCTTCCCGTCAACTAATCTATAACTCGCAGCCGGAGGTTCGCTTTCCTGGAGAGCGAAATTAGGAGACGCGACCCGTAAGTGGTCGTGCGATGGGAGGAATATGTCTGATTTGATCGCCCAGCTTGCGGTCTTCGGGATCGTGAACGGATTCGGCTACGCTATTGCTGCGCTTGGCCTAACAATTATTTTTGGCGTAATGCGGATCGTGAATTTCGCGCACGGCGAATTTTACATGCTTGGTGCGTTTGTCGCGGCTACCCTGATCGCAACAACAGGGGTGCCCTACCTTGTGGCCATTCCTTTGTCGAGTGTCGTCGTCGGCGTCATCGGTATTGCAAGCGAAAGAGTGTTTATTGCTCCGCTTCATAACCGATCTCATCTGACGCTGCTCCTTTCAACTCTGGCGATCAGTATGATTTTTCTCAATGCAGCGGAATTAATCTGGGGCTCCGCTCCCAGGGTGATCACGAGCCCATTTGAAGAAAGCCTGTACGTCATCGGGCCGGTATTTCTGACGGGTCAACGGGTGTTCATCGTTGCGGTTGGTATCGTCGTCGTTGTTGGCCTCGGACTCTTCCTCAAATATTCAACCGCCGGGAAAATCATTCGTGCCACCGCGCAGAACCCTGAGGGCGCTGCCCTGATCGGCGTCAATATCGGTCTGGTTCGGTCTATGACCTTTGGCTTCGGATGTGGTCTCGCGGCGTTGTCGGGTGCTCTTTTGGCGCCGATATCCATGACCTATCCGGTCATGGGTCAAGCACTCGCTATCAAGGCGTTTGCCGTGACCATACTGGGCGGTCTCGGTAGTCTGCCGGGCGCCATTATAGGCGGGCTTACTCTTGGGGTCGTTGAGGCGATCGCGGGTGGAACTCTATCAACTGCGTATCGTGACCTTTTCAGTTATGCCGCCATCATCATCGTGCTGCTTCTGCGGCCACAAGGCCTGATGGGAGCCGCGAGATGACCCGTTTGCTTCTTCAAAACAGCCGAAACTCGCGTATATTTTTCGTGCTGGTCTTGCTGTCTGCCTGCATTGCACCGTTTCTGGTTCCGCCAGGCTATCTGTTGCACCTGCTGGTCATGTTTTTGATCTTCAGCATTATGGCACTCAGCCTCAGCGTTATCGTCGGATTTCTAGGCGAATTGACACTGGGGCAGGCGGGTTTCTTTGCCACTGGTGCCTATGTCTCGGCGATTTTGGCCGTCGATTATGGCTGGCCTTTCTGGCTCTCCCTTCCCATGGCTGGGCTTCTCAGCGGAGTTGTGGGAATTCTGGTCGGAATTCCGTCGTTCAGGCTCCAGGGCCCTTACTTCGCAATCGTCACCCTGGGATTTTCGCAGATCATCGGTCTCGTCATAACGAACTCCATTTCGATTACCCGTGGTCCGATGGGGATATCGAAAATTCCTGCACCCGAGATCAATCTGCCGTTCCTGCCGCCGGTTGTATTTGACACCGAGAAGTCATTTTATTTCCTGGTCTTGTGCCTGGTTCTGATCACTATCTATGTCATACGACGCCTTCTGGTGTCGCGGACAGGACGGGCCATCGTTGCCATACGGGAAAATCCCGCGCTTGCGCAGTCAATCGGCGTCGATCTTTACAAATACAAGATCCTGGCCTTTTTCATTTCAACCAGTATCGCGGGAGTTTCCGGCGCGGCCTACGCCCACTATGTCCGCGTTATCACGCCGCATCTATCCGATGTCTACTACACCACGGCCGCACTGATTATGGTCGTCGTGGGCGGCGCGGCAACCATAGCCGGCGCGCTGGTCGGAGCCTTCATTTTCACACTCCTCCCCGAGGCTCTGCGGTTTGTTGAAGACGCGCGGCTGCTCATTTTCGGCGTGATCCTGTTCCTGTCGATCCGCTATATGCCGCAGGGGATATGGCCAGCATTGCTCGTATGGACGGCCCGGTTGGCGCGCAAAGCCAATTCATCGAACGGAGGTGCGGATCAATGACCGAATGCCTCAAGATTGACGATCTGACGGTTCGCTTCGGTGGATTGGTCGCGGTCAACAAGTTTTCAATGTCCGTGAATCAGGGAGAGATCCTGAGCCTGATCGGTCCGAATGGCGCGGGAAAGACAACCGTACTCAATCTGTTGACCGGTTTCATACCCCCTTCCGGCGGACGTGTAACGTATCGAGGCGAAGACATTACGGGAGCATCTGCTGCTAGGATTGCTTTGACAGGTCTGCGCAGGACGTTTCAGCAGAACAGCCTCATGTTCGATCTTAGCGTCAAGGAAAACATCAGAGCGGGGCTGCATACGCGCTCCAGGACGGGTCTGCTTGCGTCGTTATTTAATACCCCGGCATACCGAAGGGAAAACGCAGCTCTGGATGCCGAGGCGGACCAGGTCCTTGAAGCCATTTCGATGACACGGCAGCAAGACATCATGGCGCGCAACCTGCCCTTTGGCGACCAGCGCAAGCTCGGCATAGGTATCGCGATGGCCGCGCAGCCGAAGCTGTTGCTGATGGATGAGCCGGCAGCCGGACTCAATCCGGAAGAAAGCTTTCAGCTTACCAGATTGATGGTCCAGCTCCGGGACAGCGGCGTTACCATCATTCTCGTGGAGCACGACATGAAGGTTGTCATGTCCGTCAGTGATCGGATTGTTGTCCTCAGCCGCGGCGAGAAGTTGGCTGAAGGAAATGCCCAAGAGATTTCAACCAACACGGAGGTTTTACGCTCTTATTTGGGCGATGGCTCCTGGAACACGCCGGCAGAGGACGACGGCGACAAACAGATCAGAGGAGGAGAGAGACCATGAAGACATTCTGGACTAGCATCAAAAGCACGACGCTGGCTTTGACGGTAGGTATCATGTTGACCGGAAACGCCTGGGCGCAATCGGGTGAGACGGTGAAGATCGGTGTCACCCTCCCGCTCTCCGGAGCGCTGGCGGTCAACGGGCAGAATTATTTTGACGCCATGAAAGTGGCGCAGAAGAAGATGGCGAGCGACCTCAAAACCCGCTTTGAGGTTATTACCTACGACGATAAGGGCGTGACAGAAGAAGCTGTCAGCGCTGCGAAAAAGCTTATCTCACGAGACGAGGTGAAGGCGCTTGTCAGCGGAGCGATCAGCGGTCCAGCCTTGGCCCAGAAGGAGATTACGCGTGAAGCCGGGATGACGCATGTCGTCATCACTGCCCAGCACAAGGATATCACGCTGCAAGGCCACCCCCATCTCTTCCGGTTTAACTCGACCGTGGAAATGGGTAGCCAGGCATTGCTCACGTATATCATCGACAAGGTCAAACCAAAGACTGTCTGGTACCTGGGCGTCAACGATGAATATGGCCGAACCGCTGCCGCCATCTACAAGGAAACGTTTGAAAAGGCCGGCATAAAAGTCGTCGGCGAAGAATATTTCGGCAACACAGATACTGATTTCCTGGTCTATCTTGCCCGGGGAAGGTCGGCAGGTGCTGATCTTGTGATGCTGGCTTCGCCGTCAGACGCAATCGCTGCGACGATTCTGAAGCAGAAAAAGCAGATTGGATTCAATACGCCAGTCGCCCAGGCCGCCGGGGTACTGACGAAGACGCTGGTCGATTTGGCTGGCGGGGCAGCCGAGGGGGTCATCTCGGCCGATAGCTGGGTCAAGACTCTGGATACACCTGAAAATAAGTGGTTCGTTGCCAATTACGAGGCGGATTCGGGGAAGCCAGCCGGCAAGCAGGAGGCGACTGCTTTTGAATCGCTTTATTTTCTGGCCCAGGCCATCGACATAGCCGGCACGTCCGACCCGGACAAGGTTGCCGAGGTTTTTCGCTCGCATAAGTTTTTGGGGCCGCGCGGCGAAATCACCTTTGACAAAATCGGCCAGGCAATCCTGACCAACTACCCGATTATCGTGAAAAACGGCGAGATAGTCCTGGCTGACTGACGTCAAGCCTGACGTCCCTGGTATAGTCATGAGGTGCACAAAATGGCATTACTTCAAGTGGAAGACCTTCGCGTTCGCTATGGGGAAGTGGCAGCCCTCAACGGTGTTTCCCTGCATGCGAACAAGGGCGAGTTCGTCACCTTGATCGGCGCGAACGGCGCTGGAAAAAGTACGCTTTTACGCACAATTTCCGGGCTAAGCAGAGGGTACAGGGGAACCATCTCGTACCAGGGATCCCGTATCGACCGCCTTCCGGTTCACAATATCGTAAGCCACGGGCTTGTGCATGTACCCGAAAGGCGGTCGCTTTTTCCTGATATGACCGTAGCGGAAAATTTGAAACTTGGTGCTTATCGCTTAAAGGATAAGTCTTCCTTTCCGAGCAAGATGGCGCAAGTCCTCGATTACTTCCCCAAACTGGAAGAGCGAAAATACCAGCTTGCCGGCAGTATGTCCGGCGGCGAGCAGCAAATGTGTGCGATCGCACGCGGTCTTATGCTTGGACCGGAACTTTTGCTCCTTGACGAGCCGACATTGGGATTATCGCCACTTTTAGTGGGAATGCTCGGGAAAATAATGAAAACCCTTCATGGGCAAGGGCTGACAATCATTCTTGTCGAACAGAATGCCCACCTGGCCCTCAGTCTCGCCGACAGAGCCTATGTCCTCGAGCGAGGAGCCATAGCGCTGGAAGGGACAGGGAAAGAACTGGCCAGCAGCGACAGCGTTAGAAAAGCATATCTCGGCCTGTGAACGGCGCGCCTAGAACTTAACACCGCACCCCGATTTGCGGATCTTCCTATCATGGCCTGTAAACGCGAGTTTCAAGGCCCGGGCTAACTGCGCCCTGTTGCAGGGCGACGAAATGAACAGAGATGTCGGAGAAAATGTGCGAACATGAAAAAAGATGAAGCAACCACCAGATCAGAGAACTCCGGTCTCCGGTTTCTCATCGCCGCGGATACGGGCGGGACGTTTACCGACCTTGCCGTGTTCGATACCGTGACCGGGGAGACGCGGTTCGGCAAGACCTTGACGACCTATGGCAACCTCGTCGAAGGGGTTATCGCCGGGCTTGAGGATACGAAGGTCGGCCTGGAGCAGGCCGCGCTTTTCAAGCATGGCACGACGCATGTCATCAATGCTTTCATCGAACGCAAGGGTGCGCGCACGGCGCTCGTCACCACGCGTGGTTTCCGGGATGTTCTCGAGATAGCGCGTGGTAACCGGCCCGAAACCTTCAACCTTCGCTACCGGCGACAAGACTGCCTCATTCCGCGTCGCTATCGCTATGAGGTAACTGAACGTATCGGGGGAGATGGAACCGTCATCCAATCGCTCGATCCTGCGGAAGTGACGCAACTGGCATCCGTCCTGCGCGAAGCCGGGATAGAAGCCGTTGCGGTTTCCCTTTTAAATGCATATGCAAACCCGGCCCATGAGGAGCAGGTTGCCACGATTTTGTCAGCTGCGCTGCCCGGCGTCTACGTCACCACGGGCACGTCACTCTCCCGCGAGTGGATGGAGTACGAGCGTACATCGACCGCGGCGGCCAATGCCTTCGTCGGAGCACGAATGTCCGATTATATCGAGGGCTTTCAATCTGAATTGACTGCGCGCAATTTCGCTGGGCGCTTTTATCTCGCCAGCTCTGGTGGGGGTGTCATTACTGCCCGAACAGCGACGGAACAGCCCATAGCGTTGGTGGAGTCAGGCCCGGTCGGCGGTTGCATCGGTGCAGCGTCCTACGCCACTGCCCTTGATCTCCCAAGCGTGATTGCCTTTGACATGGGCGGCACGACTGCAAAGTGCGCCTTGATCGAGGACGGTCGCTTCGACGTTGTCGGCACCTACTGGGTCGGCGGCTACGAACGAGGCTTTCCGATACGCACCCCCGTGCTGGACATCGTCGAGGTCGGGGCAGGCGGTGGATCGATCGTCTGGATCGACGACAATAACCGGATGAGACTTGGACCCAAGAGCGCAGGCTCGGATCCGGGACCGATCGCCTTTGGACGCGGCGGAACAGAACCTACGGTCACCGACGCCAATGTCGTTCTCGGCAGGATCGGCTCAAGCAGTTTCATCGGCGGCAAGCTGTCGCTCGACGTCGAAGCGGCCCGCCGCAGCATTCAGGATAAAATAGCATCTCCTCTCGGCTATACCGGCGACGATGCCGTGGATCGGGTGGCCCAAGGTGTTCTGGACATGGCGAACGTAACCATGGCTGGTGCGATCAAGGAGATCACGATTGAGCGGGGCCGCGATATTCGCGACTATACGCTGCTGGTTTTTGGAGGCGGCGGACCGTTATTTGCGTCTGAACTGGCGCATGATCTGGGCATTTCCGAAATCGTTGTCCCGCCTCATCCGGGCGCTTTTTCATCGCTCGGCATGCTCATGACAGAGGCACGCAGAGACACTTCCAAGACAATGCTGGGTGGGCTGAACGCGGAAACGATCGAAAAGGTCGCGGATGAGTTCGACGCCATGGAACGCCAGCTTGCTGAAATGATGCAGCAGGAATTTGACGTGTCGCGGATCTCCTACATTCGCGAGGCCGACATGAATTACGTGGGCCAAGCGCATTCCGTTCGTGTGGGGCTTCCGAAAAATCTGTCCGTTGCAGGGGCAAAGGCGGCGTTCGAAAAGGAATACCAGCTTCGCTACGGTCATACGAATGGCAATCTGGATGTCGCATTCGTGGCGATACGCGCAGGCGGCATCGTCCCCACGGCCAGACCGGGCCTCGACGCCGTCAAGTGGGTCGGGCCAGTTGGATCGGATTATTCACCCCATGCCCATCGCGAAGTCTATTTCTCGCAAACGAAGGCACGCGTTGTGACGCCCGTCTATCAGCGTGACCGCCTCCCGATCGGCGCCTTGGTCGAAGGGCCGGCCATCATCGAGGAATACAGTTCCACCACGATCGTCGGAACACACAATCGTGTCCTTGTCGGACGCCTGGGAGAACTGCGTATCACCCGCATTGACGACCATAGAGGGATTGCCAGCCATGACCATACTTAATGACACCGACACGGTCTGCGCCGATCCGATCGAACTCGAGATCATCCGGCGACGCCTGATCGCCATTCCCAATCTGATTGAAAAGAACATTGAGCGGACCGCGTTTAGCCTGCTTGTCCAGGAGTATAAGGACTACGCCGTCGGCTACGTCGATGAGCGCGGTCATCTTGTAACACAATCTCGCTACAGCCTGCCGGCATTCGTCGGAAATACGCTGGGACTTGCCGTGCGATCCGGCCTTGACGTTTACGGTGCAGATCAGATGCGCGATGGCGACGTCTTCATGACGGGTGACGCCGAAGTCCTGGGCGGCCACTTGAACGACGTCGTAATGTTCACCCCCATCCGGGAGGGCGGCGAACTGCTGGGCTTCTTCGCGGTCATTGTTCACTGGATCGATGTGGGGGGGGCAACCGCCGGATCATGCCTAGCGCCGACGGGAACCGAGATCTTTCACGAAGGCATACAATATCCCGTTATGCGTCTCGTCAGCGAAGGGAAGCGGAACGATGACATCTTCCGTCTGATTCTTAAAAATTCACGATTCCCCGATCTGCTGCAGGGCGACGTCGAAGCGCAGCTCGGTGGCTGCCTGATGGGACATGCCTTGATGCGTGAAGTCCTGGACCAACACGGGCCGGCCAATGTCCGCGCAGCGGTGGAGGCCATCAGGAAAGACTCTCGCCAGACGATGGCGCGCGCGCTGAGTGCGGTGCCGCCAGGCATCTATCATGCCTCCTGCTTTTTTGACGACGACGGCGTCGAGCTCGACAAACCGATCAAGGTAGACGTCAAGGTGATCGCGGATGGCGAAACGATCACTATCGACTTTTCCGACGTGAGCAAACAAGTCCTCGGTCCATTCAATTCCGGTCGGGACGGCGGGGCGGTCGCCGTCGCCCGAATGGCCGTCAAATTTCTGTTCGCCTCAGGTACACCGGTGAACGAAAGCGAATTCGACCGGGTCAGAGTTGAAATTCCGGACGGAACGTTCATGAGCGCCTCTGCCGAGGCCGCGCACGGGTCAGGGCCGAACACGCAGGCCACTGTGGTGGATCTTATCCTCAAGGCCTTTCATCAGGCGCTGCCGGATATGGTGCCCGCCGGCCATCACGGCATTTTTGGAACCCATTCGATAACAGGTATCAATCAGCGTACTGGCGAGCGGTTTCTGTGCATGGACGCAATGTCGGGCGGGTGGGGCGCTTTTTCAGATGTTGACGGCCCCGGGCCCTACCGTTCCGCAACGCACGGCGACGTTCGCGACGTACCGGTCGAGATTCAGGAGGCTTCCTATCCCTACCGCATCGAAGCCAAGCGGCTCCGTGAGAATTCGGGTGGAGCGGGACGCTTCAGGGGCGGGCTCGGCATCGAGAAGGTCTACCGCTTTCTGCAGCCGCTAACTTTGATGAACAAAATCGACAGAACCAAATGTGCGCCTTGGGGGCTCGACGGCGGTATGGCGGGCCTGTCAGCGGGCGGCGAGATCATCCGCGCCAACGGCCAGCGTCAAACTCTTCGCAAGGGCCTCGTCTTAATTGAAGAGGGCGATGTGCTGGTTATTTCGAGCGGTGGCGGTGGCGGCTACGGCGACCCTCGCAGCCGGGAGCGCGGTCTCGTGAAGCGGGACGTGGTGGACGGCTATGTTACCCGCGACCATGCGCTCAGCGAATACGGCGTAACGCTCCATGACAAAACCGCTGCGAATGCGCACCAGTAAGGCGAAGGACCAAACCATGAGTGTGAACTTTAGAGATGCCAGCGATCTGCCGGTAAAGGAGAGTTACGACGTCGTGATCGTCGGAGCAGGTATTTCCGGAATCGGGGCCGCCTACCACATGCAGCGCGAATGCAAAGACCAGTCCTTCGTTGTTCTGGAAATGCAGGACACATTTGGCGGCACATGGAACACACATCGCTACCCTGGAGTTCGTTCAGATAGCGATCTTTATACCTTCGGTTACGAGTTCAAGCCCTGGACCGGAGCGCCTATCGCCTCCGGGAAGGAGATTCTGGATTACCTCGGCGAGGTGATCTCGGAAAATGACCTGCAACAGCGCATTAGATACGGCCACAAAATCAACGGCGCGCATTGGTCCAGCCAGGAAAACCGATGGACACTGGACGTCGAAAGGTCGGATGGAGAGACTTTTGCGGTCTCGAGCCGGTTTCTCTGGATGTGCCAAGGTTATTACCGTCACTCGGAAGGTTATCTTCCGCGTTGGAACGGTGACGAGACTTTCGAGGGGCAGATCATCCATCCGCAAAACTGGCCGCAGGACCTCGACCTCACAAACAAGCGCGTGGTTGTCATCGGTTCGGGTGCTACCGCAGCATCTCTCATTCCGGCGATTGCGGATACGTGCCAGCATGTAACGTTACTGCAGCGTTCGCCTGGATACTATAGGACAGGTAGGAACCTGAATGAGCTCGCCGACAGTCTTCGTCAGCTTGAGATCGATGAGGCCTGGATACACGAGATCGTCCGCCGGCGGGTCCTTTTCGACCAGCACGCGCTGGCGAAGAGAACTTTCAAGGATCCCGATGGGGTGCAAGCTGAGCTGCTCGCCGGTGTCGCGGCCTTCGTCCGCGACCCGGCGGATATGACGTCACACTTTACGCCAGACTACCGGCCCTGGAGCCAGAGAATCCTCTTCGTACCCGACGGTGATCTGTTCAAAACGATCGCATCAGGCAAAGCCTCTGTGAAAACGGATCAAATCGAATGCTTTACGGCATCGGGTGTGCAATTGCAGTCCGGCGAATTGTTGCAAGCAGATGTCGTCGTCGCGGCGACCGGTTTTAATCTCAATGTCATGGGGGATGCGCTTTTCACCATCGACGGTGAGCCGCTCGACTTCGCCCGCACAGTTACCTACCGCGGCATGATGTTTACCGGTGTCCCGAATTTCGTCTGGGTTTTTGGCTATTTCCGCGCCGCGTGGACGATGCGCGTCGATCTTATTTCGAAGTTCGTTTGCCGGCTGCTCATCCATATGAACAAGATCGAGGCTGCCCGGGTGACACCTACACTTCGCGAAGAGGATCGAGATATGCCCCTTTCGCCATGGATCAGTCCCGACAATTTCAACCCCGGTTATCTTAACCGTTCCATCCATCTTCTGCCGAAATCTGGAAATCGTCCACCTTGGGAAAATAAACAGGACTACTGGGTTGAGAAAGACGAGTTCCCCAACATCGATCTCTGCGAGCCTGCGTTGTTATACGAAGGGAGAAAGGAAAAGCAACGTTCCGATCTGTCTTCGGCACGTCTGGTGAAGCCGCAAGCGATTCGGGAAGGGAACGTCCAATGAACTTGTGACGAACCTTTGTACCCGATCGCATTTACATTGGCGGCGAATGGATTGCCGCTGACGATGGTAAAGTCATGACAGTGACGGATCCCGCCTCGGGTGAGGTTCTGGGCACAGTACCGGACGCGGGTGTTTCGGAAACGCGACGGGGCATAGAGGCGGCGTCACTCGCATTTGACGCAATCAGCCGCACGACTGCGAACGAGCGCGCAAAATGGCTCCGCGATCTCGGGACCGCCATCATGGACAACCAGATGCCTCTCGCCGAGCTCTTGACCCGCGAATCGCCGAAGCCAGGGGCGAGGTCGCGATGAGCGCGAGCTACGTTCTTTGGTTTGCGGAAGAGGCGCGTCGCATCTACGGAGATCTGATCCCTTCGCCGTGGGCGGATCGTCGTGTCATGGTAACCCGACAGCCCGTCGGGGTTGTTGGCGCCATTACGCCCGGGAATTTTCCCATCCTCTATGCTCGCCCGTAAGATTGGCCCGGCGCTCGCCGCCGGCTGCACAATCGTCGCCAAACCTGCCAGACAGACGCCGTTTTCTGGATTGGCATGGGGCGTTCTGGCCGAGGAGGTCGGAATACCAAAAGGTGTCATCAGCATCGTGACGGGCGATGCGCGCACTGTGGGCACTGAGCTGACAACCAATCCGCTGGTCCGGAAAATCACCTTCACCGGTTCCACAGGCGTCGGCAAACTCCTAGGCCGTAGTGACGATTTAACTATCTAAGCCATATTGCGATGGCTGCGAGTTTGACAAAGCCCATGAAGTTGGCCAGCAGTTTGTCGTATCGTGTTGCGACACGGCGAAACTGCTTGAGCTTGT
>NZ_JASCRR010000033.1 GCF_030010215.1 Tianweitania sp. UT-5YL-CI-8 | reverse complement strand
GGATCAACCAGATCGAGCGTTGGTTTGCCGAACTCACCCGCAAACAACTGCGCCGCGGCGTCCACACTTCAACAAACCAGCTCGAAAAAGACATCCGATCCTTCATCGAGCGGCACAACGAGAACCCAAAGCCATATCGATGGACCAAGTCCGCCGACGAAATACTCGCCTCCGTAAAGCGCTTCTGCCAAACCGTGGACCGTAGCTTATGCAGCGAACTTTAGATTCACCTGACTAGGGCGAAACATCAACGATGGCCAACGACAAACTCACCACCTCGCGATTTCGAGCAGACGCAGGAGCCGAGCGGGCATGCGCGCCCATTTGGCCGAGCTCGGCATCGTCGCCGCAACCGGCATGACCAGCATCGCCAACTCGTCGCTATTCTACGTGACGACGACGACGCCCGCCTTCCATCAGCAGCTCGAGCTGCACTCCTGGAGATGGCTGAGCAGATCGAGGGACTGACGGCTCGTATCGAAGCGCTCGACACGAAGATCATGACGGCAGTGAAGGCTGACGAAACCGCTCGACGGCTCACCAGCATTCCAGGCGTCGGCCCGATTATAGCAGCGACTGTCCGGGCAACGATCCAGGATCCCGCAGCCTTCCGGACAGGCCGCGATCTGGCGGCCTGGATCGGGATCATGCCGAGGGCCAACTCCAGCGGTGGCAAGGAGCGGCTTGGCGGAATATCGAAGCGAGGCAACAAGCAGTTACGAACACTGCTGATCGTCGGCGCGACATCGATCCTTAAGCAAGCACGTCGTGGCGTGAAGCTGCCCGCCTGGGTCGTCTCCTTAATCGCGCGGCGGCCCTACAAGGTCGTGGCCGTAGCGCTGGCCAACAAGATGGCGCGCACGATCTGGGCGCTTCTTGTCAAAGGCGGCACCTACCAAGCGCCGGCGACCATGGGGAGGGCATAGAACACGAGGAATTCCGGCGTCTCGGCGCCGGGATGTAGCGGCAAGGTGCCAAAAGCGTGATGAACCCGAGGGACGATAACCTCGATACCGATCAGACCGACTTCCTCAATGCGCCGTCGAGCGCGTCAAAGTGATCAGGCGATCGGGATCGCGGATATCATCGTGGCCAGCGGTCAAATGACCGCGCCAATAGGCCGGACATATGACTGCACCGTCCGACGGAGATTTGCGCAGAGAATACCTTGCCAACCGGGCCGTTCCACATATGAGGAAGAACCTAATTAAATGGAAAGCGACAGCATAAGCGGCTGATACCATTTGCGAAGCGGTCAAACCCGCGACGGCCGTCATCGTCAACGCGGTTGCCAGCGCTCGCGCGACCAGCAGAGTTACACTGATGTCCCTGGTCATGTCCTGCTTTCTTCGTGTCAGTTTGAATTTCACTGTCTGCGCGATGCCGCCGAACCGGCGACCCTTGCATTGAAAACGACGGGCCGATCCACCGAGAAGCCAGCCTTGACTTGCCGCAGCCGACTTCTTTGCCGCAGACCACGGCTCTCAGTGGCAGCGCTTGTAAAGCACCGGCGCACCCATGCCGAATCCCTCGGGATTATAGATCAGATGGTCCTTGTCGTCCGCATACTCGAAATTGTCGACAACCCCTTCTTGCCTGTTATAGATCACGCCATATCCGCTCGGGCTGTCCTTCGGGGTGAAATATACCGCTTCCGGTTTCGCGCCTTTGTACTGGAGCGTGTCGGAAGTGATGGACACGGTTTCACCATGGCATTTGCCGCCCTCGGCCCATACGCCTTGCGCGGCTTTTGGAACCGTGGTGTCCTGAGCAAAAGCCGTGCTGGTGCCAAAGGCAAGACTGAGCAATCCGAGAGCGAGGCAGGTGGGGCGCATGTTTTTCTCCTATGAAGACGGGTTGGGTGTATGATCCGGCCTATCACGCTGCGGCCCTTGCTTCCGTGAAACCGAAGCGCAACCTTACTGAACATGATCGAAATCTGATATCTGCGTGAATATGAAGGCCGCCGAACCGGCGGCCCTTGTATTCTGGTTACCGCAGCCGCCGGCGCCTGGCTTCGCGTCTTCAGAACCGCACGGCCAGCTTTGCGTTGAACCCGTGCTCCTGGCTGTCGGAGGCGATTTGCCCCTGATAGGTGAGGCCGAGGGCCGCCCTTGCGGTAAGGTCCAGTTCCAGCCCAGCCTCCACGAGCGCAGCGTTCTTGGCGATCGGCGCGCCCCTGACGTCAAAGACCGCTCCATTGGCGAAGGCCATGCTTGCCATCGGCGTCACGTCGCCAAAGGTGTGCCGCCAGCCGATTCCGCCATGCGCGGTGGCTGACATGGAGCCCAGGCTGAACGCGGACGAGGCGCGAAGCCCGAGCGTGCCGAACGTGGTATCGGTGGACTGATCGGACCCGTGCAACGCGGCGGCTCCCCCCGTTTCCCCGAAACCGTCCGTGTTGAGATGGACATAGGCGAGGTTCGCATAGGGCTCGAGCGCGACCGCAGCGGTATCGATCCGATAGCCGAGTTCGCCAAATGCCTGGAATGTGCCGGCATCGTAGTCGGACGAAAGTGTGTCCGAGAGGCCCGTGAAGGACACCGAGCGCCGGGAGTCGAGGCGATGCCACGTATAGACGAGACCGGAGCGGAAGCCGAGCCGGTCCCATTGCGTGCCGGCAAAGGCGCCAAGATGGTAGTTGTCGCTGGAGCCGGACGAACGACGATCGTCGACATCGAACGAGGTGCGGCTGTAGCCGGCAAGAACGCCGACCCGCCAGGTCTCGGCGACGAGCGCATCGGCGCCGCCCAGGAAACCGCCGGTCGAATAGTCAAGGCGCACCGCATTGCCGTCGCCGTCCTGGCGCCCCCAGGCGCCGAAGCCGCGGCCCCAGACGGCGAGCTTTTCGGTGGTGGCGGAAGCGCTCTTCATACCATCCGATCCGAGGGTCGTGACCGGTGCCGAGGAGGCGCCGACCCCCGCGAACGCGGCGCGGATGCGCTCGCTGGCGGCACCCCGAACGAAATGGCTACCCTCAATCAGGGCTCCCTTGGCCGAGGCATGAACCTCGCCGGAAAGAAGGTCGAATGCCGCCCGGGAGCCGCCCTCCGTCAGGAACAGCGCGTTGTCGTAGATGGCGTTGCCGGAACCGAGGGCTTCCGACGCCGCCGCGACCGACCTTTGGTTGAACGTGGTGCCGACGTCGGCAAAGGCCACCGTGCTGCGGTCGACGTCGAGGTAGACGTTGTTGACGTCGTAGGCGAGGCCGAAATCGACGAACGGCGAGTCGATGTGAAGATCGCCCGTCAGGCCGCCATAGGTGCCATCGACGCCCTGGGCGGCGGTCAGAAGCGTATAGCGCGTATCGAGCGCGAATTGCCCCGCGCCCTGGCGGACAAGTTCGACGCTCGCGCCGCTGTCAATGGTTGCCCCGCCGGTGACCGCGATGCGGTCCGCCGCCTTGTCCGGGTCGTTCCCGGGCGCGATGCCCGCCAGATAGGTCGATCCGTCCTGCTGGACGAAGTCGCCGTCGACGGTGAGCACCGAAGCGGGTTCGCCGGAATCGTTGAGAGTTCCCGGCGCGACCGTGCCGCCTTGGGCAACGGTGAGCCCGCCGAACGTGCCGGTGCCCGCCGCGGTGCCGCCTCGCTTGACCGTGGTCTCGCCTGCCACGTCGCCGTCATTCCCAAACAGGCCGGAGACCGAGACCTCGCCGGCGAGCGTGCCCGTGTCGGACAGCAGCAACCCCGCTCCGGAGCCGACCGTCGTCAAGCCGGTGAAGGAGTTCTGCCCACCCAGGGTCTGCACGCCGCCGAGCACCGACAGCTTTCCGCTCGCATGCTTATTCTCCGCATCAAAATCGCTGATAACGCCGGCAAACGTGTCCCGCGCGTCGGTCAGGACCAGGGTGCGATTGAGCAGCAAGACGTCGCCGCTGCCGGCCAGGCTGCGAATCCTGGCGTCGTTGAACTTGTCGGGGACGCCCCATCCCTCCAGCGAGTTTCCCTTTGACTGGATATCCAGAGTGCCGTCATTGACCAACCGGGCCGAGTTCTCGATGCTGCCCGGACCGGTAAGCTCGACCTTGCCCCCCTTCTCGATCCGGGTCTCGCCCTCGTAGGTATTGGTGTTGGTAAGGCGAAGCTCCGCATTCCGCGCGATCGTCAGACCGCCGCCGCCCGATATGACCCCGGCGATTCCCAGTTGCCCATAGGTTTCCTGAACACGGTTGCCATCCTTGTCCAGGATGGGCTGACCGTCAGCGTCCAACTTGTCCCTGACCCACGAGGCACCCATTTCAGGGGTAATGTTATTGATCCGCGGTTCTCCCGCGTCGGTCGTAAAGTTGTCGGCGGTAACAAGATAAGTCGTGTACGCCGTCGCTTGATTCTTGAGATCGTACATAACCGATGCATTCAGAAAGAAATCCAGTCCGGCTATGAACTGAAACTTGTCCTTTCCTTCCTTATCAATGGTGACATCGACCTGGCCCACCGGAATAGGAGTACCATCCGGAGCGGAAATCTCGAGAGTATTCAGGTAAATCGCTCCCTTCGACTTGGTGAATTTCACTCCGCCGGCGACGAGTTTGTCATACACATCCTGGCTGATAGAAAGGCTGCCGCCCCCGGGCGTTCCCGTGTCGAGCAGGACGGAAATATTGTGCCAGGAAACATCATCCTTCTCGGGATTCTTATGCTTGAAGTTCAGTTGGTAGGCCCCTTCGAACTGCGTTGAGGCGTTCGCGCCCGATACGGGGAACTTCGTCGCATCGTCGGTGTCATGGTCAGCCTGCCACGGAACGAAATTGTCGAACTGCGCCCTCAGACTGGGGTCCAGATTCATGACCACGCAAGGCCCGCATCCTGGCGCAGTGTTGTTGTTAAGGTCGCCGACATTTGCGGCGACAATGAACCCGCTTGCAGTAGCGTCACCGAGCGCGCTGTAGGCGAGGTCCTTTGCGATAAAATCACCCGCGCCCAGCGTGCCGTAGGTGCCATCAGATTCGGCGGGTTTTCCGGCGGCAATTGCCTCGCGGGCATCAAGATCAGCGAAATACCGCGTCCCGTCTTCGGCAATGTACACCGGATCGTCCGACAGCCGCTTGCCCTCCGCGGCGTCCGAGAATTCCGCGTAGATGATGTCGACTGTCTTGCTGACGACAGCCTTTTTGCTGCCGGTCAACTTCTGGACCGTCCCTTTATCGTCCTTGTAATAGAGGCCATCATCGAGTTCGACCTGCTGCACGAGATTTCCATACGTCGCGTCCCCGTACAACCGTGCAGTCGGTTCCCCCACGGGCGTTCCAACTGCCTCGAACTGTCCGACAAACGCCGACGATCCGGTGTCGAGGATATAGCCGCGGAGGTTGGATTCGCCTGTGCTGACCCCGAGGACAAGCCGGGGAACGTCGTTTATCTTGGTGTATTCAAGAGGAGCCAACAGTCGCTCCTGAGCCAATGCGGATACGGGCGTCGCGACTGCCATACCGACGCTGAGCAATGCCAGCGGCAGCCTGATGCCGGAGATGGCCGTGCTGGATTTAAGAAGTGCCGCTATGGAAAGCCGAAAGACTTCATTCCGCCTTGCAACGGAAAAAACCTCTGGTAGCGATGCGCAGCGTTTGTTCTCGATCATTTCAATTCTCTTGCTTCAATTGTAGCTGTAGAAGCCGGTACTGGGACACAGGTGAACCCCTCGATACGGACGCTGACGGAATCTAGGCGCCTGGAACCCGTGGCTTGGAAGCCGCTCATCTCATTCCGCATCGCCATCCGGATCGTCGACCAGGCAACCTGCGCCGTGACAGCCCTGGTAATTGCCGTGCACGTCGAAATTCGGCTCTCCCTCGCTGCCGAACTGGGGCGTGTTGTCGACCGTCTGGTCATCCGCATCCGGGTTGTCGACTAGACAACCCACGCCATGGCAGCCATTATAGCTGTCATCGGCGCGATAGTTGCTGGTCGTATGGCTATGCTGCTGGTGCTTGGCGCTCGCCAGGCCCTCGACCAACGCCCCCAGAACGGCGCCTGCCACCACCGAGCCGGCATCATGGCCTTGATCGTCGTAGATGCGCGCGTGAGAATCGAAACCGTCGCCGCGCCCGTAGTGATAGCCGCCAACGTCGGCAAAAACCGCTGAGCAGCCTTGCGCGACCCAGATGTACTTGCTCTTTGGGTTGTAGCCCCATGTGCGATTGAGAATGCACGGGCTGCTCGAAACCTGATGGATCAACTGGGGTTTAGTCAGCGGCCCGGCCCAGCATTCGCCGTACTGATAGTGCCTCGACTGGCACTCCACCGTCCCCCCAGCCTTGGCCTCCGCGATCGTCCATGGCGCCGCACATACGACTACGACGGCCGCGATATATCTGAGCATCTCAGTTCTCCTGCTCGAACCGTTAATCGTTGATAGCCGTGATCTTGACATTACCGGGGCCGCCTGTGCCGGAGAACCAGACCTCGCCGTCTCCGATCATCACGCCCTGCCAGTTGGCAAACAGCGTCGGATAGGATTGCTCGGCCACGGCCTCCTTCACCTTCGTTGTTATGATCTTGTCGTAATCGGCAACGAAGTGCGCGGCGTCCCTGATCTTCACTGCCTTGCCGCCTATGCGAGCCTGGAACGGGTAGTCGACCATTGCGGCGACGGCTGCTTTATCGCCGGTCGCCACCGCCTTCTTCAGCGCGTCAAAGAAGTTCTGATACGCCGCATGCTCACCGAAGAGCTCATCGAACGTTTTGTTTACTTCGGCGACACTCTGAGCGCCAACCGGTACAGTCCCCACTGCGGCGACGAATGCTGCCGCGATGATTGCCAGCCCTGTCCTACGCATGATCTCTCCTGTTTGAAATGTTGCTCGAGAAATAACAATGGATCGGGAATTGTATGGCCATAGAGCTGCGTCGACGCCAAGGCGCTAACTGCACCGGCGGAAAAGTGGCGGCGGTTTTTAAAAAAAGATGATCGTTTCTTGCTATTCCTGCGGGTGATGGGCAAGAATGTCCATGTTTTGGAATTGACTTGGATTAACTGCGCGGATTGACGCCTCAGTTTCGCTGCCGTCGCGCATCGCGACTGATCGATGTGGTGGGGAAGGTGCAGGACGTCGAGCATGCTCAATGATATTCCTGACGCTTGGGGGCCAAAGTTTGAAGGAAGCAGTGGCGCGGTCACGACGACGACCACGGGTCCGAATGCCATAGGGTTCGCCTCCCCAGTTCACATGGCGTTGGTGATGTTTACGCCGCAGCCGGGTCGCGAGGTGGCGCTTAACAGCGATCGAATGTCGACTTTCCTCGCGCCGGCCGGCAGTCTCGAGATCATTCCGGCTACTGCCGATCTTTTTGCGCGATGGCACACGCCAAAGGAAAATCTCCTCGTTGCGCTTCATCCCCGCCGGTTGAGCAGCCTCGCCGAGCTGGAGTTCCAGAAATCCGATTTCGACTTTCGGCCTCCTCGGGAAGGTTTCATCGACGAGAGGGCCAGCTTGATCGCGACAATGATCCGCGAGGAATTCAGGAGAGCTGCGCAACCCAACGATCTCTATCTCGATTCGCTGATCACCGTGTTCTCTACGCATTTGCTGCGCGACCACTCCTCGCTTCAGGGGCGGCCTGTTGCTTCCTATCGCGGCGGCCTTTCCGTGCGGGTGTGGAAGGAGATAAACGACTACATCCATGCCGGACTCTCGGAGGATCTTTCCATCGACAGGCTGGCGCGGCTGGCGAACCTCTCGCCGAGTCATTTCCTGCGCGCATTCCGGCAGACGACCGGACAACCTCCGCATCAATATATACTCGCGCTCCGGCTTTCCCTGGCGGAGCGCATGATCGTCGAGACTGACAAACCGCTGGGCCAGATCGCCCGGCTGGTGGGATTCGCTAACCACAGCCACTTGTCAGCGACTATGAAACGGCACAGGTCCGCGACGCCAAGCGATCTGCGGCGCCAAAGCAAGATCGTTTGTTGATTTTGTTCAGAACTGACTCGGGTGGACGTGTTAGCTCAGATTTCTTCGCAATCAATACGATCGGTAGCTGCCGACGCAACCTTGCTCGACCAACTTCATCCAGTCTTAAAGGGCGTAGACCCCTCTAACTTTGCGCTCTCGGGGCAGCCACCCTCCGATGGTTTGTGACCGACATAATCCAATAACCCGTTGACCGGTCCCTTGGTTCACTCGGCGGATTGAAAGCCGATCCAGTCGGGTGTTTTTTACTTCTGCTACTGCAGCTTAAACGTGTCGGAACTACATCCGCCTAGGGATGTCGACGTGTATTGGCGCCAGTCATCAATGGTGAGCATGCCGATGCGAACAGCGTCTGGGCCGACCGATTTGCTTATGTCCAGAATAGTCAGCCACCGAACCGGCTGATC
Source organism: Tianweitania sp. UT-5YL-CI-8 (assembly GCF_030010215.1). Lineage (GTDB taxonomy): Bacteria > Pseudomonadota > Alphaproteobacteria > Rhizobiales > Rhizobiaceae > Oryzicola. Next base: position 14,264 of record NZ_JASCRR010000033.1, on the reverse strand, counting down.
ACAAAAGCCATTCTTGCCCTTGTTTTTCGCGAAAAACTCATCAGCGTTGAGAACCTGGTACACGTCACCCGAGAATTCCGTGTCCGTGTCGTCGCTTCGGACACCGGCATGCTGAAGCGTCATGTGTCCGGCGAGTTTTGAAAAGCTCGCCGATGTACGGCTGAGCTCGGCGGTGTCGCCGAGAGTATCCTCCGTGCCGTCAGACAACGCGTCGTAGGAGCGAGCAGTGTCGGTTGGTAGAGGATCGGCTTTTGCTTCCGTTGCAACGCCGAGCATCAGCAGCATACTGAAAGACACCGCGTGGAATAGGCCTGCTATCTTGCTCTGTGTGATCTGTTTCATGAATATCTCCTTATTTAGAGTCGATGGTTGACTAGCCGCTGTGATGAGATTTATCCCTTTGGCGGGTACGCCGTGCTATGCTCATAAACCTCACTCCATGCGCCGTGCAATTGAAGTCGCCCCCCGGCAATTCAGATATGCGTTGAAATCGGCAAGATAGTTTGCTCTTTGTTGTTGACTGTTGTGGCCTGGCAGAGGGATGGTCTGCTTTCGGGCACCGCATACGCTGCGGTGATTTCCCGGTCTCTAGCCTTGGAATCCACCTCCCTTGAGATAATCCTCCTCCTCCGCCGTCGTGGTCCGGCCGAGGGCTGGATTACGGTGCGGAAAGCGTCCGAAGCGACGGATGATGTCACGGTGTCCTTCGGCGTGCGCCAGCCAGGGCTGGCCCAGTTCGGCGTTGAGCAGCACCGATAGGTCCTGGTCGGCGATATCTTCCGAATGCGCGAAGGCCAGGCAGAAGAACAGCCGCAGATCCGGCTCGAACTGTTCCATGTGCCCGGCATCGAGCGCCAGACGAGCGTAGTGCCGCGCCAGAAGATCGGTCGCATACATGTGGCCGGTGCCGCGAAAGGCGTTGCGTGGAAACTGGTCGGTCAGGATCAGCAGGGCGAGCGCGCCCTCCGGATTTTCGATCCAGCCGTCATAACGCCGCGCCGCGACTGCCATGTGAAGATCGAGGTAGCGGTCACGGAAGATGCGATCGAATCCCTCATCCTTGTCGAACCACCGACCTTGCGCACCGGCGCCCTTCCAGAAGCCGACGACGTCCGAAATCAGCACCTCATTTCCTCGCGACCGTATCCTGGGCGTTGCGATCATGACGAAGCCTCCGACTCAGCGGGCTGGCCCTTGCCTGGAGCATTGCCATGGATCAGGTCGCGGCCGGCATAGATGCCGTCGGCGGTCTCAAGGGCGAAGCGCTCGGAATCGCGTCGGCGAACGTCCTCCATCACGCGCACGCGTTCCTCCTCGTCCACATCCATCATTTCAAGCGCCTTCTGGCCGAGTGCCAGCGCCGATTCGAAGGTCTCACGGATCTGATAGTCGACGCCTGCATGGATCAGTTCGATGGCATGCTCGCGATCGAAGGAGCGCGCCAGAACCGGCACCAGCGGGAACTCTGCTTTGACCAGCTCCGCGATCTTCAGACTCGCCTCGCGGTCATTGACCGCGATGACGACAAGGCGGGCGTCATGGGCGCCGGCGGCATGAAGGATGTCGAGGCGCGCGCCGTCGCCAAAATAAACCTTGAATCCGAAATCCTGCGCATTGCGGATGGCGTCCGTGTCGGTCTCGATGATGGAGATTGAGCAACCATTCGCCAACAGAGGCTGACTGACGATCTGGCCGAAGCGACCGAAACCGATCAGAAGAACGCCGGCTGATAAGCCTTCGGCGGCCTCGACCCCGTCCATCGATGGCGCGGGCTTGGGTATCAACCGGTCGTGCAGGATGATCATCAGCGGGGTGAGCGCCATCGAGACGATGATGGTCGCCGTCAGGATGGCGTTGGCCTCGCCGTCGATGATGCCGACCGATGCGGCCGCAGCATAGAGCACGAAGGCGAATTCGCCGCCCTGCGCCATCAGCACCGCGCGTTCGATCGCTTCCCGGTTGCCAGCCCGGAACAGGCGGGCGACCGCATAGATGCCAATGGTTTTCAGCACTATGTAGGCGATGACGGCGAGTGCGATCAGCCGCCAGTTGGCGGCGATGACCGCAAGATCGAGCGACATGCCGACGCCCAGGAAAAACAGCCCGAGCAGGATGCCGCGAAATGGCTCGATATCGGCTTCGAGCTGGTGACGGAAAGAGGATTCCGACAGGAGCACGCCGGCGAGGAAGGCGCCCATCGCCATCGACAAGCCGCCAAGCTGCATGGCAAGCGCCGCACCCAGCACGACGAAGAGCGCCGCTGCCGTCATCACCTCGCGCGCCTTCGCCTTACCGAGAATTCGGAACAACGAGTCGAGTAGGTAGCGGCCGGCGAGGATCAAGCCGAGGATAGAGGCAAGACCGACGGCGACGCCGGTCAGCCGACCGGTGAGCGTGGCGTTTTCGCCGCCGGGCGCGAGGAAGGCGACGAGCGCCAGCAGCGGCACGATGGCCAGGTCCTCAAACAGCAGGATCGCAACGATGCGGCGGCCTCTCGGCAGTCCCATTGCCCGGCGCTCCTCAAGCATCTGCATGACGATCGCGGTGGAGGTCAGCACGAACCCCGCGCCTGCGACGAAGCTCTGTGCCACCGGGTAGCCGAGCGCCAGGCCGACACATGTGAGCAGGCCGATGCAAATGCCGACCTGGAGGAGGCCGAGGCCGAAGATCTCGCCCCGCATCGACCAGAGCCGCGAAGGCTGCATCTCCAGACCGATGATGAACAGGAACATGACGACGCCGAGTTCGGCAACGTGCAGGATGGCTTGCGGATCGGAGAACAGACCGATGCCGAACGGGCCGATGGCCAGGCCGGCTGCCAGATAGCCGAGCACTGAACCGAGGCCGAGCCGCTTGAACAGTGGCACGGCGATGACCGCCGCGCCGAGCAAGACGACGACCGGAATGAGATTGAAGCCGCCATGGGAGGCGGCCTCGGCGGCGTGGGAAACGGTCTCGGCGGCCATCTTGTCAACCTTTCGCCAATTGCCAGGCGAAGATGGCGGCAAGTGCTGCCGGCACGGCGAAGACGACGAGCAGGATCGGCAGTTCCTGGGCGACCGTATACCCCGCCCTGGTCACGCCGACCCACATATTGACGAGCGCTACAGCAAGCCAAGCGGGAACAAAAGCCTTCGCCGCTGTTGCGATCCCGGCGACATCGCCGCCCCAGAGCTTCCCGAACAGGGCGAACACGCCCAGCAGGACAACTCCTCCGATGATGACAAGCAACATGTGCATGAACGCGCCCCCTGTTCCGGCCAGTTCGGCGGCGCCGCCCATGAGGACGGGCTGCCGCGGCCGACCTTACTTGGTGGTGTAGCCACCGTTGACGAGAATGGTCTGGCCGGTCATCCACCAGCCCTCCGAGACCATGAAGCGGATATAGGGCACGATGTCCTCGATGTCGGTCAGGCCGGTCTTCGAGAACCTGGACAGTGCCGCAGCGGTTTTGTGATAGGCGACCGCGTCTTCACCCTCGGCAGGATAGAAGAAGGGCGTGTCCATCGGGCCCGGCCCGATCGCCGTCACCGAGATGCCGCGTTCACCGAACTCCTTGGACGCCGCGCGCGTAAAGTGCTCCACCGGCGCCTTGGTGCCGGCATAAGCCGCATAGAAGGGCGTGAACGCGCCGAGCAGCGAAGTGACCAGCGTCACGACCTTGCCGTTGTCGCTGACGTTCCTGCCGGCTTCCTTGAGGAAGAAGAAAGCGGTCTTCGAATTGACCGCGGTCATCTCGTCGTACTCGGCTTCCGAGATCTCGACCATTGGCTTCTTCAGCACCTTGCCGACGGTGTTGATGGCGATGTCCGGGCGGCCGATGGCGGCGACCGCATCGGCGAACAGTTTTTCGACAGCACCCGCGGTGGTCAGATCCGCCTGGAAGTCAACCGCTTCGGCGCCGGCGGCCTTAACGGCGGCGACGGTCGCGTCCGCATCCGCCTTGGTCGATGCGCTGTTGTAATGGATGGCGATGGCTTTCGCGCCGTGCTCGGCGAGATCTCGTGCGATCAGCCCACCGAGGTTTTTCGCTCCGCCGGCGATGATGACGGTTTTGCCTTTAATGCTGTGGTCGGTCATGGGACGGCCTCCTTTGCCTGTCTGCGACTACATCAACGGTCGCTTTCTCCGAGCAAAGATATCGTCTATGATTTTCCAATAAAGATGATCGTCCTGACATCACTTGTCAGAAAACCGGCACAATATAGGATTGCCCTCACATTGGATCGTATCGACCTGTTCCGTATCTTCGCCCGTGTTGTCGATTGTTCGAGTTTCACCAGGGCCTCCGATACGCTCGGCGTACCGCGCTCCTCGGTTTCGGCGGCTATTCAGGACCTGGAGGGACGCGTGGGTGCGCGCCTGCTTCATCGCACCACGCGCAGGGTCTCGCCGACCCAGGACGGCCTTGCTTTCTATGAAAGATGCCTGCGTGTTATCGCCGACGTCGAAGATACCGAAAATCTGTTCCGGCAAACTGCGGCGCAGCCTTCAGGCAAATTGCGGATCGACGTTCCGGGCCGGATCGGGCGACTGATTATCGCGCCGTCGCTGCCGGACTTTCTCGACCGCTACCCCGAGATCGGCATCGACCTCGGTGTCACCGACCGGGCGGTGAACCTGGTCGAAGACAGTGTCGATTGCGTGCTGCGCGTCGGTCCGCTCAGCGATTCCGGCCTGATCGCCCGACCGATCGGCAATCTGCCGCTGATCAATGTGGCCAGTCCGGGCTATCTGGCGCGACACGGAATGCCACAAAGGCCGGATGACCTCGCTGACCATTGGGCGGTCAATTATGCATCCTCCTCCAGTGGTAAGGTCGAGGATTGGGAATGGGTGGAGCAGGGCGTCCTTCACGCAGCGCCGCTGCGTGGCCGCGTCACCGTGAACAGCGCCGAGGCTTATATCGCCTGTTGCCTTGCCGGCCTCGGCCTGATCCAGATCCCGGCGTACGACGTCAGACGGCACCTGGAAGCGCGCGAACTGGTCGAGGTCATGCCGGATCGCCGCGCGGAACCCATGCCGATGACCTTGCTCTATCCGCACCGCCAGCACCTCTCGCGACGATTACAGGTCTTTGCGGACTGGCTCGAAACGCTGCTCAAGCGGCAGCTTCTGTAGCGTGCGGCCGGCAATTGGGGTGCAAATGTGCTCACCGGAAACATCAAGGATTTCAGCGACCTTCCCAGATCGTGTCAGCGGGGAAGGCTGAAAGCGGGTCGACGCCGATGCGGCGTTCGCGAGATGAACCGGTAGAGGCGCCACCAGGCAGCGGTCGTGTGCTACGACAAGTGCACAAAGGGCGCGGCAGATTGTCTGTATGGAACCGAGAACCCTCGGCGGAGGCAAGACAATTTAGACATTTTCATGTACGATTCGGCAAACTGGGATCTGTAACCGACAGGAAAGCAAGACTTATTCGATCATGGCGCGAAGTGGCGACAAACCACGCGGAGCTTCTGGATCGCGCTGTTTGGCGGCGGTTCCAGCTTCGCCTGGGTTTTCCGGCGCCCGACAGGCCGCAGATCGAAGTGTTCCTCGATCGGATTACGTCCCAGTGGCCAGAACAGCCGCGTCTGGTCCCGCAAAAACTGGCCGCCAAACTCGGTTCGGTGAGCTACGCAGAAGCACTCGATTTCTGCCAAAACGTCCGCAGAAGACAGATACTGGGCTTGGGGGAGCTATCGATTGACGACGCCTTGCGCGTCGAACTTGACCTCTGGTCCTCTCGTGTGAAGCCAGAGGCATTAGATGGCGAGCGATCCGACAAAACCACTTCTCAGACTCCGACTAGGCGCACCGCAGCCAAGACTGCCGGGAAAGCCGGCGCGGCCGCCAAAACCTGAGGCCTATACCAACGAGGACCAGGACCGGCGCTTCGGTCCAGCATTCAGCCGCTTAGCGGAGGTTCTTGCCCGCGATCCCGCCGGCCTTGAACTGAGGGCTGATCCGGCGGCCCTTGCTCCGGAGCGCCTGCTCGTATTCGAGGTGCGCGGCAGTATCGGCCCCTTCGTGAAGGCCATCAACAAGGTGCCGGGCCTTGAGCTCGTCGATGAGGAAGAACTTCCGACTGACGAGGATAAAGCGCCCGTCGCTTATCTGCTGGTGCCCGACGCACGAGCCTTACGCCACATCGAGAGCCTCTGGAGAATCTGGCGCGCCGGGCGCGAAATGCCGGAGGGCTATACGCCGTGGCGAGATGTCTTCGCGTGTCTACGCGACCTTCGCCCATGGGGACCTGCGGATCGGGTGCAGCCGGCCGATAGCGACATCCTGAGCGAGGAGATCTTCGGCAAGGCGGATGACGAATTGATACCGCTCGAGATCGAGCTGATCTTCCGCCCGCAAACCGCGTCGGGGGCCGCAAACGAGGCAGTGGTGGCGTAGGTCGTTGCTGCGGAAGGGGGTATCGCGAATGTCATGACTGATCTTCATCGAACAGAATTTCGGGCCGCACATCGAGCAGAAATGCCCCACCTTGTGCGCCTCCTTTGGCAGGGTCTCGTCGTGGAATGATCGAGCGGTATCCGGGTCGAGCGAGAGGTTGAACTGGTCTTCCCAGCGGAACTCGAAGCGCGCCCGCGACAGCGCATCGTCCCTGATCTTCGCCGTCGGATGCCCCTTGGCCAGATCGGCGGCATGGGCGGCGATCTTGTAGGTGATGACGCCGGTCTTGACGTCGTCGCGGTCGGGCAGGCCGAGATGCTCCTTCGGTGTGACGTAGCAGAGCATCGCCGTGCCGAACCAGCCGATCATGGCGGCGCCAATGCCCGAGGTGATGTGGTCGTAGCCCGGCGCGATGTCGGTGGTCAGCGGCCCCAGCGTGTAGAACGGCGCCTCGCCGCAGACGGCAAGCTGCTTGTCCATATTCTCCTTGATCTTGTGCATCGGCACATGGCCGGGGCCTTCGATCATTACTTGGCAGTCCTTCGCCCAGGCGATCTGCGTCAGCTCGCCGAGCGTCTCCAGTTCCGCGAACTGGGCCGCGTCGTTGGCATCGGCGATGGAGCCTGGTCGAAGGCCGTCGCCCAGCGAGAACGAGACGTCATAGGCGCGCGCGATCTCGCGGATCTCTTCGAAATGTTCGTAGAGGAAGCTTTCGCGATGATGATGCAGGCACCACTTGGCCATGATCGAACCGCCGCGCGAAACGATGCCGGTCACGCGGTCGACGGTGAGCGGGATGTGGGCGAGGCGCACGCCGGCATGGATGGTGAAATAGTCCACGCCTTGTTCTGCCTGCTCGATCAGCGTGTCACGGAAGATCTCCCATGTCAGGTCGCGATCCAGCCTTCGCGCAGGCGCGGCAACCCGCGCTCGATGGCGATGCCGGCTTCGGGATCGGTGTAGGGGCCCGACGAATCATAGACCGTCACCGGCGGCTCGCCGGAACTGGGATGCACAGCGATCTCGCGCATCGGCACGCGAATTTCGGGATGGACGACGCCCGGTTTGAAAACCTTGGTCGAGGCGGGCAATGGCCCGGTGGTCACAGTCGGAGTGGTTGCAGAAGTCATGTCAGGCTCCTCGCTTTGCAAGCGTTGGAGACCCAGCACGGACTGGAAGGGGGAATGAACGCCCGGAATCACGTTGGCCAACCTGGCCGCAAGGGCATCCGCACCGTCCCTACGCCAGTATGAACTGGATCAGGTTCGTCGGGTCCCTGCGCTGCCTTTCGGCTCAGCAGTATCTCAGCCCCTTGTCGGGACACCCCTGGTGAAGAACTTAAATGTTCCTCGTTTGGGCGGCCGATGTCAACGCCTCGGCCGCGTCGCCGGCAATTTTTGGCGAAGACGACGACTGGAACGACCTTGACGAGGAGGAAGCGTTGAAATGGATATCCAGGGCAGCCGTCTTGGGCAGCGCCGAAGCCATGTACCATCTCGGGAAGGCGCATCTTACGGGCACGGTGTCCGGAAGAGCGATGCCAGGCATCATGGTTTCAGAAGGCGACAGGCGCCGGCAACGAAAGCGCCGGGGTCTGGCTTGAATCTCTGTGCGAATGGAACAAAGGTCTCACCGAATGCAAGGGGAAGTAGCCCCTTTAATGTTCAGGAGCCGAGGTCCTGTGGTGTGTCACAAGACCGGCGCTATTCGCGCCGGCCATTGCGCAGGCTGGCCTTGCATTTCATGTCGTGGCGGGCGACGGAACGTCGGTGCTCGCCTGTTCTGATGAGGGACTGCGCTATGGCGGGCCGACGTCCGGGTCGTGTTGGCGCGGCTTGCATCCGCTGACCGAGACATGACGGCCTTGATAGCGCCCTTGGTCATTCCTTGACCATGTATTGATCCCAGAACCCTGCTGCTGGTTCGATCTGCTCGACCACATCGACCAGGACGCCGGCGGGGTCCCGCGTCATGAACCGGCGCTGTCCCCAATCCTCCTCGGTCAGCGGATGGACAATCGGCGCACCGCCGCTTTGCAGGCGCTCGAACAGGGATGCCGCATCGCTGGTCTCGACCGTGAGGATCATGCCCAGACCGTTGAAGGTTTCAGGGCCAGGGGGATTTGACGGATGATCGGGATGCATGAAAGCCAGGGTGGCCCCGCGTGTTCGGTCTTCGCCTGAACCAGTGAGGTAGACGAACCAAGTGGCTTCGAACGCCACCTGGAAATCGAAATGGCTGACATAGAAGTCGCGTGCCTCGGCGAGCGCCGGGGTCGTGATGAGCGGATAGAGGTCGCGGATCTTCATGGCGGGTACTCCTTGGTTCGTGGGCGTTTGTTCTTGGCCGAGCGCGGGGCGGGCAACCAACAGGCCGAGGCCAGCCGCCAAAAATGTTCGGCGAGGAAAGGTACAGTTCATCTTGCCCTCGCCGCCGCCACGCTCGCCGTCTTCTGACCGACAGCCTTGAATTCGGCCAAGGCGAGCAGGGCCACGACCAAAGCCTGAGCCACCAGGAAGCCGCCGCCCAGCATGTTCGGGGCTGTCAGCAACAGGACGGCAACGCTGGCCAGCACCCAGGCGGCATTTCCCGCGATAACCAGCCACACGCCGACAGCCCAGGGTTGGCCTTGACGCGCCATGACCGCCATGAAGATGGCGATCGGGAAAAGCAGGCATCCCGCATAGAAAAGAAGATCGTGCGGCAGGGCCAGCAGCGGCGCCAGCACAGTTGCCGAAAGCGCCAAAACAATTCCCATCAGGGCGCAGGTGAGAGCGTCGAAAGCGAGGATTTTGTTGATCGTCATTGCCGGTCTCCGTGTTTTTGAATGGCGGAATATGATGCCGGTTCGGGACGCAGATCGATTACGTCGCAGGTAATGGCGATGCGTCGGCGCAAAGCGGCTGAAGCCCTTCCGCAGCGAGGACGGCTTTCACGGAGCCGCGGCGTTCGACGGCCTCCACGAATGCCTCGAAGCTGCTCGAGGTCTCGAGCCCGACCATCGCCGCCCAGCGGAGCATGACGTAGAGAAAGGCGTCCGCACCGGTGAAACGGCCGCCGAACAGGAAATCGCCCTCGATCTTCGAGGCGATCCAGCAAAAGCGCTGCGCCACAATCTCGCGCAAGCGGGCCTGTTCTGCCTCGTCTTCAAGGAAGAAGAGCGGGATGAACGGCTTGTGCACTTCCGTCGAGAGGTACGCGAGCACTTGCAAATGCCGGGTTCGTCCGAGCCTCCCCTCAGGAACAAGGACCGGCGATTGGCTGGCGATCCAGTCGATGATCGCCACGTTCTCGGTGAGCAACATGCCGTCGTCGAGTACCAACGCAGGCACATAGCCGTTCGGATTGACCTGCGTGTACTCGGAGCCGTCTTCAAGGGTGCGCGTGAAGATATCGACCTTGTGCGGCCGGAAATCGAGCCTCGCCTCGCGCAGCAGGATATGCGTGGCCTGCGAGCAGCTTGTCGGGGTGTGGTAGAAGTGCATGGCTTGTCTCCGTCAAATGTGGAGCGCTTTGCGCCCTCTCGTTCACGACGGTGACAAATCTGGCCGGATGGGGTTAGAGGCGATATCTCCGCTTTCGGGGCAAAACGGCCATCATGCGGAGAGGCCTCGAATGCGGTTGCGCTGGCGGTACTGCGCCGGCGTCACGCCCGTGCGGCGCTTGAACAACCTGCGGAAGAAGGTCGGGTCTTCATAACCGACCGAGGCTGAGACGTCCTCAATGGCAGTGTCCTCGGTCTCGAGCATCTGCTTGGCTTCTTCGATCCTCAGCGCCTGCACATATTCGACGGGCGTATACCCCGTGGCGGCGGAGAAGCGTCGCTTGAAGCTGCGCTCCGATAGACCGGACCGGCCGACCATGACAGAAACGGGATTCGCCGTGGCGTAGTTGTCGACCAGCCACGCCTGGATCTTCGAGATGACGGCATCGCTATGCTGGCGCGGACGTGCCATCGAAGCGAACGGTAGTTGTCCATAGCCGCGGTCGCCGAGCAGGAACAGTCGCGCGATACGAGCCGCTTCCTCGGCTCCACAGAAGCGTCCGATCAGGTAGAGCGCCAGATCCTGCCATGAAGATGCGCCCCCTGTCGTGATCAACTGGCCGCCACGGCCGCTGTCGCACAAGATTCGTTCCGGCCTGAACCTGACGCCCGGATAGCGGTCGCGGAACAGGTCGGCCATCGACCAGTGCGACGCGGCCTCGGCACCATCCAGCAGGCCGGCTTCGGCAAGCAGCACGGAACCGCTACAGGTCGCGCAGACCACGGCTCCATGGTCGATATGACGGCGCACCCATGCGATCTCGTCGCGCCATCGTCCTTCAGGCGTCTCGTCGCGGTTCAGGTGAATATCGCAGACGATGACGACGTCGGCACAGTCCCCGGTCAGGTCCCCTTCGGGCGTCACGCGCAAGCCTGTGCTCGACCGGAACGGCCGGCGACGGTTCGCGACCAAAGCCGGATGGATCGGCCGGGACAACGCCTCGTCATTTGTTCCTGTGTCGCCGAGCACCTCGTGCAGGCCGAACGCCGCCATTGTCCCGCTTTCCGGCAGACTGAGGATCGAAACACGAAGCGGCTCTGTAGGGCGAGGGCGTATCGGCATCATCGAAACTTGGCACAAATGCCCCGAAGCCGTCGAGTCTGCCGCTAACTTTGGCAGTCGATCCGGTTCAACGTCGTTCCATGTCTGAAACACAGCCATGGAAGGACAAGAACATGAGCATTATTGAGGGAACGGTCGATCTGACCAGGGATTTCGACCGGCCGGTCGACGCTGTTTTCGCAGCGTGGTCGAGGGAGGAAGCCCAGCTTGCATGGAGCGATCCGGGTGATGGTTGGGAGATGAAATTCGACCGGTTCCGGTTCACCGTTGGAGAAACGGACATTTGCCGTTTCGGTCCTGTGGGCGGTCGGCAATACATCAACGAGAACCGCTACCTCGAAATCGAAGCCGGAAAGCGGATTGTCTATTCAACGTCGCTCAGCAGCGAAGGCCGGCTCGCCTTTGCCGGCACGGTCGCCGTCACGTTCGAGGAAACTGCTGACGGAACGCGCTTAAGGCTTGTCGAGCAGGGGCTCTATTTCGACGAGCGGGATGACGTCGCAGGCCACCGATCCGGATGGGAGGGCATGCTTGGCGCTCTTGGAGAATACCTGCGCGGGGGCCACCCGTGAACGCGTGGCAGGTAAGCCGATTATCGCCCACGGGATTGCGACTGGGTATATCAGCCTGCGGATCGGCGTGACACCTATTCATGCCAGTCCGCCCGGCCGCCTGACCCAACTGTGCATGGCCCTGCAAATATATTTGCAGATGCCAGCCCCGATCGCCTCATAGTGGGCCTTGAAGCCCGAATGCTCATAGTTGTCGGCAAGCCCTGTTATCGGCCACCGATGGACAATCCCGGCCCCAGCTCGACGCCGCCCGTGCAGAGCCCGACGAGGCTTCAGTGAAGTAGCGTTTATGGTTGCGTCCTGAGAACGCAGCTCGCTCTGCGCTCAGCTGAGCTTCAGGCCGATCTTCTTGGCTTGGCTACCGGCGGAGGCGAAACCTCAACGACCGCGGGCTTCCGCCCTAGCCCCGCCGTCTTCGCCAATGCCGATCGGGACGCCGAATAGTTCGGCGCCACCATCGGATAGTCGGCGGGTAGGTTCCATTTCTGTCGGTATTGGTCCGGCGTCAGATCGAAATGCGTGGCGAGGTGGCGCTTCAACGATTTGAACTTCTTGCCATCCTCGAGGCAGATCAGGAAATCCGGCGTCACCGACTTGCGGATCGACACGGCCGGAACGAGCTTTTCTTCCGGTTGTTCGGGTTTGGCGCCCGCGGCAAGGCTGGCGATCGCCGCATGGGTGTCGGCAATGAGGCTGGCCAGCCCGCTTGGAGGTACGGGATTGTTGGCGACATAGGCGGCAACGATCTCGGCGGTCAGCTCGATCAGGTCGGCGGCGGCCTGGGTATTCTGTTCGGTCATGGTGTTGCCCGGATGGTGTTTCTCGTGCGGACGCCACTCTCGCGGCGGTACTGTCGGTACAGGAAGAACGAGTTTTCGCATAGACCTTGATGATGTCAGCTCCAGTCAACCGCAAGTGTTGCAGGCATGAATCCGCGAGGCTTCGTGCTGGGTGATGTGGCTCCGATGCCAAGACCATTTCCCCGCTCTTGTCGCGCTAATCCCTGGTTCCAGCCCAGACCTTTTCGATCAACCCGCTGCGGGGTCGGACTACGCAAAGCGTGCCGTCGCTCACGGCTTCGCCATCGCGATGATCGCGGTCCCGGCTGGACCCGACGGGCGCCTGTCGAGCGGGGAATGGTCCCCGCGACCACGGGAGCCACAACGATGACGCAAGAACTCAGTCTCGCACAGAGCCACGCCTGGAACCTCGCTCGCACCCTGATGATGCCGGTCATCCTATTCAAGGTCGATGACAACGAATATGGCGTTCTTCCTGCCGACGACCTCGACGGCGACGAGGTCGAGGCCATCTTCGAATACTGCCCATACACAGGAGGCCGGCCGGTTCATTGAACCGGCCTTGCCCTCAGGCGTGCCGCAGCCAGCGGCAGGCCGCAAGGGAGGCTGCGCCGCAGCTGTTGCCGCGCCCTTGCGTCCTTTGCTTGTTGCGGCGATCGCTGAGTGTTCCGCGAATTGTGCGGAAGAGATAGACTTGAAGAAAGGCCGGCCGGAAGGCAGCCGGGAGAAGACATGGAAAAAGCGGATATAGAAGAGCTGCGCGGCCGGGTCGGTTGTGCGGCGGTGCTGGAGACCGGTGGCTTTGCCGTCGACCTCAAGGAGAGCACGCGCAAGGCGGTGAAATACCGCCGCGGCGACAACATCATCATCGTCATCCACGACGGCAAGGGCTGGTTCGACCCGCTCTCGGATGCCAAGGGCGACGTCTATTCGCTGGTCCAGCATCTGGACGGCGGCGATTTTCTGGAAGCCTTCGTGCAGGTGGCGTCGCTTGTCGGCTTCGAGCCGAGCGAACCCGAATGGAAACGACAGTCCCGCCAGACCGAACCAGACCAGTCTGTTCCGGAACGATGGGCGGCGCGCCGCAAGCCATGGCGGGGGTCGGCGACCTGGCGCTATCTGCGCGATGAGCGGCATATCCCAGAGCAGGTCATCCGCGTCGCTATTGCCCAGAATGTTTTGAGAGAAGGCCCGCGCGGCAGCATGTGGGCCGCCCACACCGATGCGGCCGGTATCGTCACCGGCTGGGAGGAACGTGGTCCGGAATGGCGTGGGTTTGCCGCTGGCGGCTGCAAGGTGTTGTTCCGGCTCGGGCCGACTATAGCCACCCGCATCTGCGTGACCGAAGCGGCGATCGACGCGATGAGCCTCGCCGCGATCGAGAACATCCGGCGCGATACGCTCTATGTCAGCACGGGCGGCGGCTGGTCTCCGGCGACCGAGGCCGCCATTCGGCTGTTGGGTGAACCGCCCGATGCGCGCCTTGTCGCGGCGACCGATGCCAATCCGCAAGGTGAGGCATTCGTGTCGCGGCTGCGTGAGCTTGCCGACGAACTCTCCTGCGACTTCGAGCGGTTGAGGCCGGCCGCCGAGGACTGGAATGCGATGCTGCAGAGTATGGCATCTGCCTGACAGCGCCTGGCCGACGTTTACTTCACGGCTGGCGCGAGATTGAGGATTGCGGGTCCGAGTTTTGCTGTTGTCATCTCGATCCGCAGCGGTGCGCCCAACCGGGACTCGGCCTCCCGCCTCAGAGCCTCGACATCCGCTTTGTCCGTCGTCAGAGATTTTGAGACAGATGGCAGCCTGATTTAGCGGAGGCTCTGGCTCATCTGGGTTGTCATTTTAGGCGGCGGCTTTGCGATGCTGCAAGCGCCGAAGTTTGAGAGTCTTTCGTT
>NZ_JASCRR010000032.1 GCF_030010215.1 Tianweitania sp. UT-5YL-CI-8 | reverse complement strand
TCCACGCAATCGGGCGCGGCGTAACCGCAGCTGAAATCAGCTTGTAAGATTGGTCTTCGTCGAGACCCTCGACAGGGATCGAGATCATTGAATTCCTAGCGTGCGGCGAACGCGCCGGGCTTGCGTTTCTCAACCACGGCGCGGACGGCTTCCTGGAAGTCCTCGGTCAGGTGAAGTTTGAGGTGACCCGTCTCGAATGCGACGCTGCGAACGAGCCGTGAAAAATGCCAACGACGGATGCGATTGGTTTCGCGAACGCTCAGCGGCGGATTGGCTGCGATCTCTCCGGCCAGTCCAAGCGCGACATCAAGCGCGGTCCCGACAGGCGCGACCCTGTTGAACAGACCCGCCGACTGCGCTTCCGCAGCGCTGAAGAGCCGACCGGTCAGACAAACTTCGTCCGCCCAGATGCCGCAGCCGCGGGCCTTCATCAGCGCGAGATGGCGGTAGCCGCCGAGGCCGCGTGGTGTTTCGGTGACTTGCAGGCGTGCCGTCTCATCACAGACGATCAGATCACAATCGAGGGCCAGACCGAGGCCGAGGCCGAGCACGTTGCCGTGCAGGCTAGCGATAACCGGCTTATTATTCAGCGAACGGCTGAACAGTTCAAAGAACGGATGGCCTATGCTCATCTGATCGCGGCTGGCCGCCATCTCCTCGCGGCTGGCCATCTGGCTTTCGGCGATGTCTGCTCCGGCGCAAAACGACTTTCCCCGACCGGACAGTACGGCCACGTTAGCCTGAAGGTCGGCGTCGAATATGGCCAGCACTTCGCCCAGATTCAAGGTCAGGGCGTTCGTCAGCGCGTTATGTTTCGCCGGCCGGTTGATTTCGATATGAGCTATCCGGTCCTTCACCGAATATTTGATCGTGTCACCGTCACTGTCATTCATGTGAACCTCCGCGGAGACTATAATTGCAATCTGCGGCACCGCAGGATAAGGCCTGCAATGGTCCGCATTATAGCTGTCGGTTATAGCTTCCGGGCTATCCGCATGGTGTCGGCGACGCGTTCCGCCGCCATAATGATCGGCGCGTTGATATTGCCGCCGAGGGGCTCGGGAAAAATCGAGGCGTCTACCACCCGCAGTCCTTCCACGCCATGCACCCGGCACTCGTCATCAACGACGTTCATGGGATCGCTGTCTGGCCCCATGCGACAGGTTCCCGAGGGATGGAACGACAGAGTGACGATGTTTCGCATATACTCTTCGATCTCCTGATCGCTTTTCCTGGCAATCCCCGGTCCGATTTCCGTGCAATGCCGGGTGAGCTCAGTCTGCTGTCCGATATCTCGAAATATCTTGATGCCCTCGCGCAAACGTTTCACATCGGAGTCGGTGTTGAGGACGGCTTCGTCGATTACCGGCGCATCGCTGCGATCAGCGGAGCGGAGAGCAATTGAACCGCGTCCCTCGGGACGGCACATGACGACACGTGTCATGAAGCGGTCCTCGTAGGGTTTTACGAAAGGACGCAGCCAGGGGCGCGCATCCATCGGCGCACCGACAAACAGCAATTGCAGGTCAGGCGGGCCTTTCTGCTGTTCGCTGCGGATGAAGCCGGTAATGCCCCCAGGCAGGTCCGAAGCGAAGCCGCCGCCGCCGAGATAGGACCGCGCGAAACCGAGTGCTGCCTTGTCGGTGCGCATGTTTGCGTGGAACGGCCCGGGGCGATGCCGCTGATAGGCGATTGAGACGCCGTAGTGATCGTGCAGGTTCTGGCCTACGCCCTTCAGGTCTATTGCGCAGTCGATCCCAAGCGGGGCAAGCCGCTCTGCGTCGCCAATGCCGGACAGCATCAGTATCTGCGGCGAGTTGAACGCGCCGGCGCACAGGATAACCTCGCGGCGCGCCTCAACCGTCGTGCGGATGTTCTTGCGTACATAATCGACGCCGTTGGCCCGACCGTTTTTCAGGCAGATGCGGCTGGCATGGGCATGAGAAACGACTGTCAGATTGGTGCGCCC
The DNA here is from genome assembly GCF_030010215.1 of Tianweitania sp. UT-5YL-CI-8. Lineage (GTDB taxonomy): Bacteria > Pseudomonadota > Alphaproteobacteria > Rhizobiales > Rhizobiaceae > Oryzicola. The sequence goes on along the minus strand of NZ_JASCRR010000032.1, from coordinate 21,173 downwards.
CAGCGCCGGCTTGATATAGGCGCGGTGCGTGGAACTGCGTCGCCCGTTACGAAGGGTGAGTTGCATGCGAGAGAAGCCTTCCTGCTCCGCTGCATTGTAGTCTTCTACCCATGAGTGGCCGGCACTCGTAGTGGCTTCTTCGTATGCGTCGATAACCTCGTCGCGGTAAGCGGACGAGGTGGTGCCAATCGGCCCGGAGCCGCCGCGATAGTGGCTTTCTCCACCCTCCCAGCTTTCCTGCTTGCGGAAGTAGGGCAGCACGTCTTCGTAGGACCAGCCGCGAATGCCGTGGCTGGCAAGCCCATCGTAATCCTGCCGGTTGCCGCGTACATAGGCCATGGTGTTGATCGACGACGTACCGCCCATGACCTTGCCGCGCGGGCAATCCAGAATTCGTCCGCCGAGCGCGGCGACGGGCTCGCTTTTATAGTTCCAGTTGTGCATGCCGAGGCGGATCAACATGCCCCAGCCGATCGGAACGTGGATCAACGGATTGACGTCGCTGCCACCTGCCTCGAGGAGCAGCACGCTGACCTCGGGGTCCTCCGAAAGGCGGGCTGCCATGACGCTGCCGGCCGAACCGGCTCCGATGACGACGTAGTCGAAGGAAAGTGAATGATCCATGATGTCCCTGCCTGAGGGCAAACTGCCCGCAATCTGCCGGAGGTGGCGGCAAGAGCAGTTCCCGGGATACTGTTAGGCTTTCGCTTTACAGTCGGCAAAGACGTTCGGGTATATGTCAGCCGGCGTCAGCCATTCGCAACGGTTATGACTCCCTGGGACTTTCCGACAAGATTGAGTTCGATGCATACCGTGTTGATGCTGCGCCGAAGCGCTTCCGCCGTCTGCGTCAATTCGATCTCGGCAGAATGCACCAGACCAAGCGAGCGGGTCAGCTTCGGGAGAAGCTCATGGTGCGATATGCGCTCAAGCGGGATGTAGCGCAGATTGCCCGACGCGGTGCCGATTTCCGCCACATAGGCCGGGATGATCCCAATGAAATCGGACTTACGCACCAACTCACGGATGAACACCAGCGAGTTGCTTTCGATAGGACCCATCGTCGCTTCGACCTTGTTTTGTCGCGCCAGTTCCATCACGCCATCCCAAAGCGGCAGGGCATCCTCGAGCATAACCCAGCGGTGCGCCAGCATGTCGTTCAGCGAAATCTCCTTCTGGCTGAGAAGGGCGTGGCCGGTCCTGACCACCAGCGCGAAGGAATCGTTGAACAGTTTCTGTGTCTTGAGGTCCGGCCCCTTAGTGCGCTCATCCAGAATCGAGAAGAGCATGTCCAGGTCGCCGCGGCGCAGGTCGACCAACAGTTCAGAGATGGCGCCGCTACGGATCTTGAATTTCAAATTGGGACGTTTGAGCGCAATGCGGATGATGGCTTTTGGGATGATCTGGTCGAGAATGCCCGGCCCCGGAGTGACGCCGAGGGAGATGCAGCCGGTGAACTGCCCCTTGATATAGTTGAGATCGTCGTTGGCGCGGCGCAGCTCGGAAGTCACCGAACGCGCACGCTTGTAGAAGGCTTCTCCGAACTTGGTCAGCTTGACGCCTCTCGGGCCGCGGTCGAGCAAGCGTGCGCCCAGCTGCTCCTCAAGCAGTCGAAGGCTTTTGGACAGGGCTGGCTGAGAAATATAGAGACGCTTGGAGGTGCGGCTGAGACTGCCGCTTTCCGCGACATCGACGAAACGCTCGAGCTGTTTCTGATCCAAGGCATGCCCATTGGTTATAACTAGAACAAAATAGATTCTATCTGGCTATCGCCAACATGTCTACTCCATTGCCTTATGGTGTAGCAGTGTGCTGGCTATCTGTCGGCATCAGACGAACCAACGGCAGGCAAGAATGATCCGGTTACCAATCTCCCATGACAGTGCCACGGACATCGTTCCCATATTTCGGGAAGGCTTGAAGCAGTCGCGGGTCAAGGCCGGAGAGAAGGTCGTGGTCTATGCCGACACGTTCACCAACCCTGTCTATTCCGCCGCCTTCATGGCTGCGGCGCGCGACCTCGGCGCCAGCGCCTTCGTGATGACGCAGCCGCTTATCAATGCGGACGCTTCCAACCGGCTCGGTCGCGCCTCCCCCCAGCCCCTCATGATCGAGGTAATGAAACTCGCCGACTTCGTCGTCGATGTCTCGACGGGCGGAATGCTGTACTCGAATGACCACGAAGCTGTCCTCGCCACCGGTACGCGTATCCTGCGTGTACGAGAGCCGGAGGATGTTCTGCTGCGTTTGATGCCCAGCCAGAAGGTCAAGGAGCGCGCCACTCGCGGAGTCGAGCGCTACAAGTCGGCGAAGACGATCCGACTGACCTCGCCTGACGGCACCGACCTCGTCATGAGCAAGGGCTCGCGCGTGGCTTCCAACCAATATGGCATGGCCGACGAAACAGGTCGCTGGGATCACTGGGGCACGGGTCTCGTCTGTACGACCGTAGAGGAAGAGACGGTCGAGGGTGTTCTAGTGATGTCGCCGGGCGACGTGCTGTTCCCGTTCGAGCGCTATGTGACCGAACCGCTGCACCTTCATTTCGAAAAGGGAATTGCCCATCGTGTGGAAGGGGGTCGCGAGGCCATCATGCTTCGGGGCTATCTTGAGCAGCATGGCGATGAGGGCGCGCGGCGTATTTCGCATGTCGGCTGGGGTATCGAGCATCGCGCTACATGGGAAGCCCTATCGACCCGCAATTGGGACAATGCAGGGGGGGTGGAGACCCGCTCCTGCTACGGGAATGTGTTGCTTGCGATCGGCGAGAACCGGGATCTTGGCGGTGAGAACCCGTCGCGGCTTCACATCGACATGGCATTCCGCTCGACTCGTCTGGAGATTGACGGGCAGCCTGTCGTCGACGCCTGCCAGTTCCTGGACCAGTCGGTAGCTTAGACCATGGCGATTGGTGAGCCGATTGTAAGGGTCGAAGACGAGCGCTTTCTGCGTGGAGAAGGCCGGTTTATCGCTGACTACGCGCTGCCCCGTATGGTCGAAGCGCATATCCTGCGCAGTCCCTATGCGCATGCGACGATCCGTTCGATCGGCCTTGACCAGGCGCTTGCACTGCCAGGCGTCCATGCGGTCCTGACGTGTGACGACCTGCCTGAAGGCCTGCCACCGATCCACTGTCGCATCCCCACCCACGGGGATCTGTCTCCCTATCTCCAATATCCGCTTGCGCTCGGCAAAGTGCGTTACGTCGGAGAGCCGGTTGCCGTCATCGTCGCTGACACACGCGCGATCGCGGAGGACGCGGCCGAACTGGTCGAGCTGGATTTTGATCCATTGCCGGCAGTCACCGATCCTGCCGCGGCGCTCGCTGCGGATGCCGAGCAGGTGCACGAGGCTGGCAATCTCGCCGGTCGCTGGGGGTTCGATCTCGGCGACGTGAGCGGCGCGCTCGAAGCAGCCACCTTCATGGTGTCGGACCGTTTTTCCATCCAGCGGCATACGGCCATGCCGATGGAGACGCGCGGTCTGCTAGCCTACTATGACGTCGGGCGTGGCCTGCTGGATATTTATGGACCAACCAAAGTCGTCCACACCAATCGCAACCTGCTGGCCACTATGCTTCGCATGGGCGAGGCCGAAATCCGCATGATAGAGCCCGATGTTGGCGGCAGCTTCGGGGCACGGGGAGAATTTTATCCCGAGGACTTCCTGATCCCGTTCGCGGCGATCAAGCTGCGGCGGCCTGTTCGCTGGATCGAGGATCGCGTGGAACATTTCGCCGCGATCAACCACTCGCGCGACTGTGTCTTCGACGTCACCGTGGCAGCGGACGCGGACGGGATCATCACCGCATTCGACGTCAAGCTTGTCACCGACATGGGCGGCTATATCCGTACTCATGGCGACGTCGTGCCGTCGCATGCGGGGGCCTCGTTCCCCGGCCCTTATCGCGTGCGGAATTACCGCCTCGACGCGATGACGGTGATGACCAACAAGACGCCGACTGGCACCTATCGGGCGCCGGGAATGTTCGAGGCCAATTTTGCGCGTGAGCGCGCCATCGACCGGCTGGCCCAAAAGATGGGAATGGAGCGCGCCGAACTGCGCCGAAAAAACCTGATCCTTCCGGAACAAATGCCCTGGCATGTCGGGACCGAAAGCGTGAAGCGTCCAACGATCTTCGACAGCGGCAATTTTCCGCTGATCTTCGACCGGGCTACCGACGCTTTTGGATGGTCGCTTCCCTATCAGCGCGAGGTCGATGGCTGGAAGAGGGGCCGCGGCATGTGCGCTCTGGTCGAGCCTTCGGGGCTGGGTCCGTTTGAAGGGGTTCGTATCGAGGTCGACCAGCACGGTCGTGTCCAGATATTTTCCGGCTCCAGCAACCAGGGGCAGGGACACGAAACAGTCCTGGCTCAGATCGCTTCGGAAGTCCTCACGGTGCCGATGGAAAAGGTGCGCGTGCGCCACGGCGATACAGGCATCATCACCTTCGGCGGCGGTACATATGCCAGCCGTACCGCGATTATCGGCGGCAACGCGGTGTACAGCGCGTCCATTAGCGTGCGAACGAAGGCTCTTGATGCGGCCTCGCGCAGGTTCGGCATTCCGGTCGAGGAACTGGACCTTCGCGAAGGCGCGATCTGGCACGGGCTGAACAACGAGCCGGTCGCGAAGATCGGCGACATTGCGCGCATGCTGATGCCGGGAAATCAGGAAATACTGCAGACGCCGTCCGCTGGCAACATTCCCGACAATGACGGTCTTGTGGTGACGAGCTACGTTCGCGCAGTCAGCGCGGGCGCTGCCGTATTTGCCGTGCATCTCGCGGACGTGCTTGTCGATCCGGCAACCGGCGAGACCAGGGTGGAACGCTACATGGTCGCCTGCGACGTCGGGCGTCAGATCAACCCGATGATCGTTGAAGGTCAGATCGTCGGTGGAGTGGCGCAGGGCCTTGGCGGGACCTTCCTGGAAGAGCTCACCTATAATGAGGAAGGTCAGCTGACAACAGGAACCTTCACCGATTACCTGATGCCGAATATCTACGACATGCCGCCAGTGACAAGCCTCGTGTTCGAGGAATCTCCCGCCACAACCAACGCGCTTGGCGTCAAGGGTGTAGGCGAGGTCGGGCCATCGGGGGTCGCTGCAGCCGTCGGCAACGCTATCGCGGATGCGCTCGGGACATCGGTGGGCCTCAACACGCTGCCATTGACGCCGCAACGTGTGATCGAGGCAATCGGGTTTGAGGTCGGCGCATGAAGCCTGCACCGTTCGACTATTTCGCGCCGACGACTCTTGAGGAAGTCTTCGAACTTCTGAACCGTTATGGCGGCGACGCGCGCGTCATCGCCGGTGGGCAAAGCCTTGTTCCGATGTTGGCGCTGCGACTGGCGCGCCCGGAAGTGGTGGTCGATCTCAACCGCGTGCCGTCTCTTTCGGGTATTACCGAGGAAGACGGTGTGCTGAGAATCGGCGCCATGACGCGTCAGGCGCGCGCATTGGCCAGCGACATCATCGGGACCAAGCTGCCATTGTTGCATCAGGGTCTCTTGAATGTCGGCCACCCGCCAACGCGCGCCCGGGGAACGCTGGGCGGGAGCATTTCGCATGCCGATCCTGCCGCCGAGACTCCGATGGTGATGCTCGCCTACGGGGCGAAGATGGTCATTGCCGGCAGCGCCGGGGAGCGCACAGTCGAGGCTGCCGAGTTCACTCTCGACACATTCGAAACATGCCTTGAGGATGGCGAGATACTGAAGGAAATCATTGTGGAGGCCAGCGCCGACGAAGGCACCGGCTTTTCGGAACTCGCACGTCGCCGTGGTGACTTCGCGATGGTTTCTGCCGCTGCACGTATCCGTTTGGACGCGGATGGCAGATGCGCCGAAGCGCACCTGATGATCGGCGCGGTGGCGCCGGTTCCGCTGCGTTGCGATGCCGTCGCGGACGCCTTGGTAGGGACGCAGTTGACAGAGCGACGCATCCGCGACGCGGTAAGGCTGATCGATCTCAATTCCTTCTCCTTCGACAATGCTGAGGTTAGCTTGGCATACAGGCGTCACATCGCGCCGACGTTGGCGAGCCGGGCATTGGCGCAGGCGGTTGGCCGCACTGGAGGGTTACGCACATGAACAAGCGTCGCGTCGACCTGACGGTGAATAATCGGGCGGTCTCCATGATGGTGGAGCCGCGCCTGAGCCTCGCCGATGCCCTGCGCGGTGAACTGGGCCTGACGGGCACGCATCTTGGCTGTGAGCACGGCGTTTGCGGTGCCTGCACGATCATCGTCGACAGCGACCCGGTGCGCGGGTGCCTGATGCTGGCCGTCCAGGCCGAGGGTGCGGAAATCGTCACCATCGAGGGCGCCACCCCGGTCGTGGGGCTCAGCGAGATACAGGCGGCGCTGCGCGAGTTTCACGGCCTGCAATGCGGTTTCTGCACACCGGGCATGGTGATGGTGCTGCATCACCTGTTCTCGAACAATCCGGTTCCTTCCGATAGCGAAATTCGAGAGGCCCTGTCTGGGCAGCTGTGCCGCTGCACCGGGTACCAAGGAATTGTCAACGCAGCGAAGGCCGTCGCTGCACGCCACATGCATCAGAACGTCCAGCCTAGAGAAACGTCACAAGACCATAGGGAATAGAAATGCCTATTTGCGTTAACATCGACGATATTGAAGAAGGGCAAAACGTGCTCAAGACCCGAGGCGGCGCTATGTCGACCAAGATGGTCTATGGTAACGACTGCAATATGATGATCGCCGTGCGCGGTCCCGGTTACCACTCGCATCCCCACACACACGACGCCGAGCAGATCAACTACGTGACCTCTGGAGAGGTCTGGGTGTTCATCAACGACGATGGCTTCCTAATGAAGGAAGGAGACCTATGCCGCATCCCGCGCAACGCGGTGCACTGGGCGTGGAACCGCAGCGACAGCGATGTGACGCTGATCGAGGTCCATGCGCCGGCATGTGATCCACTGGTGCGCAAAGGCGCCTTTGGCCTCTATTTCGACAACGAGACTCCAGATCTCTCCAGCGCGGCGGATACGGTCCGCTCGGGGATCGATATCGAGCCGATCGAGATCGAGGCGCGCGTCCTTAAGTTGACCGTCGAGGAACTGAAGGCCGACCTGAAAGACGCAGCCAAGTAGCAAAGGCAAAGGACTGGCTAAGTTGGCAGGTGAGGACATTCGATGAAGCAGGAAAATGCAGTACCGGTCGCGGCGATGTACATAGACGGACGCTTCGTGCCGGCACAAAGCGGCGAGACGTTCGAAAGCGTCAACCCGGTAAACGGCGAGTTGGTGGCACTCATTCCCTTCGGCGATGAGCGCGATGCACGGAGCGCTGTGGATGCCGCTGCCGCGGCTTTCCCTACATGGTCGAGGTTGAGTGCGGCCGCGCGCGCAAAATATATCCACCGCGTCGCGGACGTGCTGGAGCGCCGCCGCGGCGAGATCGCTTCGGTTGTCACCACCGAGGAGGGAAAGCCTCTGCACGAGGCGCAGGGTGAGTTGCAATTGTCCATCGACTCGCTGCGCTGGTATGCCGAGGAGGCTCGCCGCGCCTACGGTTCGTGGATTCCCGATCCGGTGCCCTCCCGGCGTCTGCTGACCCAGCGCCAGCCCGTTGGTGTTTGCGGCGCAATAATTCCCTGGAATGTGCCATGCGCCATGATTTTCCGGAAGGCCGCGCCTGCGCTCGCTGCAGGCTGCACCATGGTGTTAAAGCCCGCGGAAGCTACCTCCTACGTCTCGCTGAAGGTAGCCGAGGTCTTTGCGGAGGCGGATTTCCCAGCTGGCGTTATGAACTTCGTCACGGGTAAGTCGTCTGCCATCGGCAGCGTCTTCCTGACCGACGCGCGAGTGAGAAAAATCTCATTCACAGGTTCGACCGAAGTCGGCCGCCTGCTGTTGCGCGGTGCCGCCGACCAGATCAAGCGTGTGTCTATGGAACTCGGCGGCAACGCCCCCGTGATCATATTTGACGACTGCGACCTCACGGCAACGATACAAGCGGTCAGCGCCCTCAAGTTCCTCAACGCGGGACAGGCCTGTATCGGCGCCAATCGCATCTATGTCCAAGCCGGCATTTATGACGAGGTGAGCCGACGCCTTTCAGACCACGCGCGCCAGGTAAAGGTCGGGGACGGATCGCAGCCCGGGGTCGCGATGGGGCCGCTGGTGGATATGAGAGCGGTGGAGAAGGTCGAAGCACTGGTTGGCGACGCCGTCCGGAAAGGCGCGGTTGTGCGGGCGGGCGGATCGCGGATGCAGGGTGAGGCCTATGAAAAGGGCAGCTTCTATGCGCCGACCGTCCTTTCCGAGGTGCCGCTCGCCGCTCGCCTGCACGACGAGGAGATATTCGGGCCGGTAGCGGCGCTCTATAGTTTCGATACTGAGGTGCAGGCGGTCGAGATGGCTAACAACGTGCCATATGGACTTTCGGCCTACATCTTCACCGAGAATATCGACCGTGCGTTCCGAGTCGGCGAGCGTCTTGAAACCGGCATGGTCGGAATCAACGAGATACGGGTGGGCGCAGCGGAGGCGCCGTTCGGAGGCGTCAAAATGAGCGGAATTGGCCGCGAGGGTGGCCGCGAGGGTCTAGAGGAATACCTTGAGACCAAGTTGCTGGCGATACGAGTCAGAGAGCAGATTTAACGCAGTTTCGCGGAGTTCTGAACATCGAAAACTGGCGCTGCCCTGGCGCGTGACAGTTTCTCCGTTCGATTTCGCCAAGCGTCGGAGTTTGCAAATCGTAGGAGAGGCAGGCCGTCGCACGGTTTTTGGGTGCGGCTGACGAGCGCTTAGTGCAACCCTCCCAAGGGCTCAGGTGAACGATGGAAGAGAATGTCAAAACCCGGCTTGCTTCGATTTTCGGCGAAAGGGTTTCATTCGCGACGGCTGTGCGCGATCAGCATAGCCATGGCGAAGGCTACCAGAAACGTGGCATACCGGACGCTGTCGTCTTCGCAGAGTCCACCGACGACGTGGTTGCCCTTGTCAATCTGTGTCGGGAACATGGCGTTGCAATTGTACCCTTTGGTGCAGGCTCGTCACTTGAAGGACATGTTGCAGCTGTCCAGGGCGGCGTCACGCTAAGCCTTGCACGAATGAATCGCATTCTGGACGTATCAGCTGAATCACTGGATTGCCGTGTCGAGGCGGGCGTCACCCAGGATCAGCTTAACGCGGACATACGTGCAGAGGGGTTGTTTTTCAGCGTCGATCCGGGCGCGGATGCAACAATTGGCGGCATGGCAGCTACGCGAGCTTCGGGCACCAATGCCGTTCGCTACGGAACAATGCGCGAGAATACCCTCGGCCTTTCGGTGGTAACTCCAAGTGGCGAGATCATCCACACCGGGGGGCGGGCGAGAAAGTCCGCTACCGGGTTTGATTTGACGCGGCTTTATGTAGGCAGCGAAGGAACACTGGGCGTGATAACGGAGATCCAGCTGCGGCTGCAGGGTATTCCTGAAGCGATTGTCGCTGCGACATGCCAGTTCTCAAACTTTGAGGACGCGATCTCAACGGTTTCCGCCGCATTGCAAGGCGGTTTGAGACTTGCCCGTATTGAGTTGCTGGATGAGGTTCAGATGCGAGCCTCCATTGGCTATTCCAAGCTCGAAGGCTTTGAGGAAAAACCGACCTTGTTTCTGGAGTTTCACGGAAGCGACGCTAGCGTGCGGGAAGACGCACAAGCGATGGAGGATCTGGCGCTTTCATTCAACGGGACCCATTTCTTCCATGCTCGGCGTCCAGAAGACAGGGCCATACTTTGGAAGGCGCGACACAATTGCTACTATGCTGCAAAATGGTTGGCGCCAGGTAAGGACAGTATGGGCACTGACGCATGCGTGCCGATATCGGAATTTGCCGCATGCATAAATGAGACGAAGCAAGATGCGCGTAGAAGTGGCCTGCTTGTATCTCTTGTAGGCCACGTGGGGGACGGGAATTTTCACTTGGGGATACTTCATAACCCTGAAGACAAGGCTGAAACCGAACGAGCAGAGGCGTTGGCGGCTCGCGTTAGCGAGCGGGCGATACGATACGGAGGTACTTGCTCCGGCGAGCATGGAGTAGGCTCGCACAAAAGACAGTTCATGTATGCCGAGCATGGAGTGGCAATTGAAGTCATGCGCGCGATCAAGGCTGCTCTCGATCCAACGGGCATTATGAATCCGGGAAAACTGCTGCCAGAGCCGTCGTCGAGTAACGCGCAAAACACACCCAAGTATCCGGGAATGCGGCTGACAGAAAGGTTTTAGCGGCCGAGAGACCGGTAATTTGTCAGGGTCAACTACGCGTTATTAGGCCCGCGTAGTCCATCAGCGTCGCTATGCTCAGAGGGAAAGCGACGCAGTGGGGTGGACGATCACGATCGAGGGCAGGGACGAGGCCGGCCTTGGTTACCCTTCCCGTCGCAATCTCGAAATGCCAGCTTTGATACCCGGGACCGCGCGCATGAGACTCCGACGAGGCGTTTGGATTTCGGATTGGTGCTAACGGAACTTAGGCTGGCGACCCGGCTAGCTGGCCCGCGCGCTGCTGGCCCTTAAAGATCAGCCGTCGCCGCCCCGCCGTGTTCTCGTCGGAACGGTCGGAACGGAAGCCATCGCCATGGTCGAGCAGAAGATCCAGACACTCAAGCAGGAAATCGACTGTGCAGGCAATATCGACGGTCTCACCGATCTTCACGGGCTCGAAGAAGTGCATGTCGAACTGCGCAGTGGCCCTTGTTGCCGCAGAACCGGATTGCGCAGCTGTCATTCCCATCGCCCGGTCGCCCATCGTCATCAGCATGCCGCCCTGTACGAACCGGCACCGGTACATTATTGGGACACAGATATACGGTAGCGAGCTCTATCGACGCAGATCGTGGACACTGAGTTCCTTCCACATCCATTCGAAACTGTAGGTTGCCATGGGATCGGCGGGACCCGGTTGGTTTGCGGACTGGTTTTCGAGATATTTGAGCCATTCGGCGACCTTCTGCCGGCCAGCGGCTGATTTGGCGGCCTGACGTGGCGTTTTGTTGCCGAGCATGCCGACCGGCTGATCAAGCGTTTCACGATATTGCCGGTCCATGAACTGGTGGACGGCCTGCTCGGCAATTTCGGGCAGGACGTCGGAAGCTGCTTCTCCACGTTCGCGCGGCGGCCGCTCGGCCATCATCTGCTCGACGGTGCGGATTTCGGTCAGCGGCGTGCCGACAATATCGCCGAGCGCCTGCCGGATCAGGACTGTTCCCTTCTCCGCCCGCGCGGCGGAGTTGGTCGACAGGTGCAGGAATCGGCCTTTCAGTTCCACATTGCCCAGAACGCGCAGACCGTTGTCCATGGTGGCGTCGAAGGAAAGCCCGTCGGTCTGTTTCGCCTTCTCTCTGTTCTTGGGCCTGTCCTCGAGCCAGTTCCAGAACTTCGCGTTCTCTTCGGACATTCCCGGGATGGCGTTTACCCCAGTTGCAATATCTTTCTGTGTCACGCCATTCGCCAGCGGAAACCTGACATCGTGGAACATGAGGTCGTCACCGTCCGAGTTCTGCATCGGCGGCCGTTCCATTGCCCTATCGAGCGTATCGGACAGCCATGAGAGCGTGAACATGAAGGCGACCGACTGCAGGTCTTGGTCCGCAATGGCAGGGAGTTTCTTTGTGCCCTTCTTTCCGAACATCTGTCGCAGGCCGTCGAACAGCGCGTCGGTGGCTTGTGGCGTGTAAGGCAGCAGCCCGCCGGCGAAGATGTTCTTGCCTAGGACCGGCACGATACGGGCGGTGATCCTGTCCCATTGCTTCAGGGTCTGCGTTGCCGTCCCCTCGCTGACGGCTATAGGCTCGCCGCCGCGGATCAGATCACGCGCCATGAGTGATTTTCCCGGGACGATGTCGCTGACCTCGTAGAGACTCATCACCGATGTCCGAAGCGCCTTCATATAGGCTTTCGTCTGGGTACCCTCCTTCCAGCCACGGCGCTTGAGATATTCGTCGACGATATTGCCGCCCGGAACGTCGAACTCGTGCGTCAGGAAATCCTCGAACGCGCATCCCCAGAGCGTCATGGCCCAGTCGTCGCTGAGAATTTCGGCAAGATCATCGAACTCCATGTCTCCGGCGTCGAGCACGGGGCCGAAGTGATCATCGAACACCTCCTCAAAACACCCACGCCATTCTTCGCGGGCGAGGAACTTCATCAACCCCTTGAGATCATGGCTGGCTGGCACTGTCTGTCTCCAGGTTCTCACGATATTCGGCGACGATGCGCGAGACCGTTGGCTCGCTGACGTCATACAGCCTCGCCATCTCGGCGCCGCTCTTGCGGCCGGACAGGACGCTTTCGGCGATTTCGCGCCGTTTCTTCGGATCAAGCTTTCTGCGGCGTCCGCCGATCCTGCCTTCGGCGCGGGCCTGCGCAAGCCCGGCCGTGGTCCGCTCCCGGATCATCGCGCGCTCGAACTCGGCAAAGGATCCCACCATCTGCATCATCATACGGCCGGCCGCTGTCGTCGTGTCGATCGCCTCGGTCAATGAACGAAATCCAGCGTCGGCACTGGTGATCCTGTCCATCAGGTGGAGAACATCCTTCAGCGAGCGCGATAGGCGATCGAGCTTCCAGACGACGACGGTGTCGCCATCACGCAACTGATCGAGCATGCGGTGAAGCTCGGGACGTTCCCAGCGCCCGCCCGATGCCTTCTCCTCGAAGAGGCGCTTGCAACCGGCCTCGGCCAGCGCCCTGGCTTGAGCCTTGTTCGACTGTTCGTCGCCTTTGCTCACGCGGGCGTAGCCGATCAGCATGGGCGCCCTTTCAATAACGGTCGTTTGCGGAACCGCCACGACCCTGCCGACGAATCTGGATGAAACTCTTTCACAATCCTCTTTCAATGAGAAGCCGAAAGGCAATCAGTTTTTGTAAGGAGACAACATGCCGGCTCGCATATCGATGACGGAGAAACAACGCGAGGCGCTGCTGGCCCTGCCAGAGACCGAAAACGAGGTCATCCGCCACTATACACTGGACGCCGCAGATCTTGCTGCGATAGCCAGTAGCCGCACACCGGAAACCCGCCTGAGCCACGTCCTGCAATTGTGCTGCCTGCGCTATCCGGGCAGGCATCTTCAACGCGGTGAATTCCTGCCGTCGGCCATGCTGGATTATATTGCCGAGCAGATCGGGGCGGATACGGAAGCGATCGCCCGGTTCGCTCGTCGTGGCGCGACACGATACGAGCAACTGGCTGCGATCAAGCAACACCATGGTTATCGCGACTTCACGAGGCCGGCTCGTTCGATACTGAGCGATTGGGCCGAGCAAGAAGCTCTCGGCCTGACGGACGGCCGCATCCTTCTCGGACGGTTGATCGAGAAAATGCGGGAGGAAAAGATCGTCATCCCCGGTGTCACGGTTGTCGAGCGTCTGGCGGCTTCGGCAATGCATGCGGCCGACGGCACGATGCTGACCAAGGTCTGCTCAATGCTCGACGAAGGCCATCGTCACCAACTGGATGCGCTTCGTCGTCAAGACACATGCCCGGCAGACAAGGCTGTCCTGGCTCCGCGAGCCACCTTCCCGGGTCGGAACGCGGCCGTTGATCGAGATACTCGACAAGATCGCCATCGTCCGTTCAACGCTTGACGGCATCAGTACCCTGTCGGGCGCTTTTGGCCCTCGCCTGGCACAGATGGCGAAGGAAGGGCTCCTCTACACCTCTCAGGCTTTCCAGCAAATGGGATCGGATCGGCGCCACACCGTCATGATCGCCACTCTGCGCGAACTCGAGGCCACATTGACCGATGGCGCTCTTTCGATGTTCCAGTCATTGGTGGCGCGGGCGAACCTGCGCGCCAGAAAGCGGCTCGAAGAGACAATCGCCCTCACCGCTGAGCAGGGCCGCACCCGGCTGGCGCGCATCGCCGATGTATTGGAGGCACTTGTCGTATCCGCGAGAAAGGGAGGCGACATCGCTTCCGCCGTAACCGAAATCGCAGCACTCGACATCATCGAAGACGATGCTGTTACCATCCGCCGGTCGCTCCGGCCGGGACGCCCGGACATCACCAGTGAGCTTCCGCGCGAATACCACGTCTTCAGACAGATTGGCTCCCGCTTTCTGTCGTCTTTTGCGTTCGAGGGCAACCGCGCCGCCAAACCGTTGCTGGATGCCGTCGCCGTTCTTGCGAAAATCGGCGGAGACAAGCGTCGGCGACTACCTGAGACGATACCGCTTGCTCATATCGAGCGACGCTGGCGACGTCATGTCTTCACAAACGGTTCGATTGACCGGACCTGCTACGAGCTTGCGACATACTTCGGCCTGGCGAACGCACTGGCGAGCGGAAGCGTATGGGTTCCGACTTCACGTATCCACCGCTCGCTGGATGACCTGCTGGCGAGCGACAAGATAGGCACCAATATGCTGCCGGCACATCCGGTCGTCGACGCGGACACATATCTGAAGGCATGACCGCAGTGCCTACCGTATATCCGTGTCCCAATAATGTACCGGTGCCTAGTGGCGTCGCACCACCGCTCATACAATCCCATGTTTCCCCCCCGCTATTATTGCGCCGCGCAGTTCGATCAGCCGGTGATCTCTGCGCATCCGCTCAATTCCACAAACACGACAATGGCGCCGCTGCCAGGCTGTCACCGAACGGCACGACATCCGTGCTGTCATAGAGGACGACGCCGAAGGCGAAGCGATCTCCACAGGCCTCCGCCAGCGCTCGCAGGCCGGCAAAATCGCCGGACTTGACGGTGGCGCTCGCCTTCACCTCGATCCCCACGATCATGCCGTCGTCGCGCTCCAGCACGATGTCCACCTCGCGCATGTCCCGGTCCCGGAAATGATACGGCGTCATCCGCAGGTCTGAGCCGCTCATCAGCTTGAGCACTTCTGAGAACACGAAGCTCTCCAAGAGCGCGCCGAATGTTCCGCGATCGGCCTTCACCCTGTCGAAGGTCAGTCCACGCACCGTCGCCAGCAGACCGGAATCGAGAAAGTGCAGCTTGGGCGTCTTGACGATGCGTTTTAGCGCGTTGGTGAACCATGGCTGCACCGTCGCGATCAGGAACACTTGCTCGAGCAACCCGACATAGCGCTGCCCCGTCTTGTGGCTGACGTTGATGCCGCCCCCGAACTGTGAATAGTTGACCAACTGGCCGGAATGCTCGGCCAGCAGTCGCACGAATTTTGGAAGCTCGGTCAGCTTCTCTATATCGGCGATATCGCGGAGATCGCGCGTCAGAATCGACGTGAGATAAGATCGCGTCCAGTCCTGCCGCCGGCGCTCACTGTCGCGACTGATTGCCTCCGGGAAGCCTCCGAGCAGCACCAGCTCGACAAGATCATCACCGACAGTTGCATTCCGCTGGCTCTTCAGCTTTCCCTCGAAAAGGTTTTCTAGGAAGGTCGGCGTGGCGCCTACGATCTCGGCTCTGGCCAACGGCAGCATCTGGATGGTTTCCATCCGGCCCGCCAGACTGTCTGCGATCCGCGGCAAGGTCAGCACATTCGCCGAGCCGGTCAGCAGGAAGCGCCCCGGCCGGTAATCCTCGTCTACTGTCTTCTTTATCGCCAGAAGAAGGTCTGGCGCGCGTTGGATCTCATCAATGATGGCTTCATCCAGCCCCCGGATGAAACCTGCGGGGTCAGACTGAGCGGCCTCGAGCACTGTTTGATCGTCGAGCGTTATATAGGCTCGACCGGCTTTCCCCATTTTGCGGACGAGCGTGGTTTTGCCGGCACGGCGCGGTCCCACGATCAGGACCACCGGAGTGTCCGAAAGGGCTTCCTCCGCCCGCCGCTCTACAAACCGCTCAAACATGCCAATTCCAACCTCAGCCAATTGGGAATATCAGTCTCGGCTGATTGGAAGTCAATGAGTCGCTAATTGGAATTGTTCGATCCGCCATTTGGTACCCCAAACGCCGCATTAACACGGTCGGTTCGAAGCGAGTGGTCGGATCCGCACTCCGGTGGGCGGCGAGGCGAGCGAACTACGATGCCTTGAAGCGATCGGCTGCCGAAAGCCTTTGCGTAAGCGGCTCGGCTTCGGGCCAGCGATAAATCTCCCCGCGCAGAAACCGAAGTTCGTCGTCGAGATCCTCCTCGGCGATTTCGGCCCACCAGGATTTCGGGCGCCCGTCACTCCCGTCCGACCATCTGTATCCTCGCGCCTTCAGGTGGTCCTTCATCTCGAAGGGGCTGTTTTCGGCCCACACCCGGACCCGAAGCCGCTGGCTTGCCGCGTGGACCTCGGAAAATGGAGTTACGTCGGTGCCGGCAATCGGCCTTGCAAGAATTTCGAGCAGGGCATGACAATCGTCCGTCGCGCGGTGCCCGTCGTGGAACAGGCCCGATTGCCCGACCAAATAGCCGAGTTTGTTTCCTTCGAAGCCGTGATCTGCCCAGCGGATTTCCGTCACAGAACACGCCCATGGTTTCGGGATGAACGAAGGCGATAGGCGCTCGCAGAACGGCCGGTCGAAACCCGCATTGTGAGCGATGATCAGATCGGCCGGCTCAACAAACGCATCGAGAGTGGCGAGGTTAATCGTCTGTCCGGCGACCATTTCGTCGGTGATGCCGGTCAGGCGCGTAATTTCCGCCGGTATTGGTCCTGACGGCTGCCGCAGCGCGCTGAAGATGCCGACGACGTCGCCGATCGTTCCTGCATCGTCATAGGTGAAGGCAACGGCGCCGATTTCAATCACCTCGTCGCGGGAATGGTTGAGACCGGTGGTCTCGACGTCGACCAGAACAGCAAGCTTCGGAAATCTGCTGCTGGCGCGATCGATGATTGGCCGCGGCACCAGTTTCCGCAAAACCTTGAATCGCCCGGTGTCTTCGAGCAACTGAGCGAGATCATCCTCAGCCTTGGGTATAGTGTTGGGCTGTTGCCGCCCGCGCCGAACCGGCGCAAGGCGCCGCGGTGTTTCCCTGTAGCCAGGGTCGAGATCGAACAGGTCGAACTGTCCAGATAGTGCGTTCATCAAATCATCCGGCCGGGAAGGCAGTGCTTGTTGCAGACACGGTATATCGGACCGGCCGATCCATCAAACAATGCCACGTCACCATCGCTGGATTCCAACCAGGCCTCATCGTCACACGTCAAATATCGAACCGGAGTTGGGTTTCGTCACCGGCCTCGTCGCCTAGCGACGACAGCGCGATTCCGAGCAAACGAATGCCTTTTCTCGTGGGAAAGACCGCTTCCAACAATCCGGTTGCGACCTGTTCGAAGTCTGTCTGTCCGGTGATCGGTGAGCCGGTAGTGCGACTTCGCGTGACCTGCTGGAAATCAGCATATTTGACTTTCAGCGTCACGGTCCGGCCGCGAATCTCGTTCGCCGAGCAGTAGCGCCAGACCTTTTCAATGAGCGGCCGCAGGCCTTGCGTCGCGTCCTCCACGTTGAACACATCCTTCGAGAACGTGTCCTCCGCCCCGATCGATTTGCGGATGCGATCCGGCTGCACGGGGCGGTCATCGACCCCCCGTGAGATCCAGTAGTAATACCATCCCGACTTTCCAAAGTCGCTCTGAAGAGAGGCAAGTGACCGAGCCTTGAGATCGAGGCCCGTTTCAATACCGAGGCGCTTCATCTTCTCGGCGGTCGCTGGGCCGACGCCATGGAACTTGCCGACGGGCAGGGCTTCGACAAACGCAGGCCCGGCTTTCGGAGCGATGACGAATAGCCCATCCGGCTTGTTTTGCCCTGACGCGATTTTCGCCAGGAACTTGTTGTAGGAGACCCCGGCCGACGCGGTCAGGTTGGTGACGGCCTTGATCTTGGCGCGGATCGCCTCGGCTACCTCAGTTGCGGTATCGATTTGCTGCAGGTTCTCGGTGACATCGAGATATGCCTCGTCAAGCGAGAGCGGCTCGATCAGCGGCGTGTGTTCGGCGAAGATCTCATGGATCTGGCGGGAGACCTCCCGATAGACATCGAAGCGGTGCGGGACAAAGATCAGCTCCGGGCATTTTCGCTTGGCGGTGACCGAAGCCATCGCCGAGTGGACGCCGAACTTCCTGGCCTCGTAACTTGCCGCCGCGACAACGCCGCGCTGCTGAGGACTACCGACAGCGACCGGTTTGCCGCGCAGTTCTGGATTGTCCCGCTGTTCGACCGACGCGTAGAAGGCGTCCATGTCCACATGGATTATTTTGCGCGGGGGCGGGGTGTCGTCGCTTCCACCCATGCGACCACCTAGCGCCACATCCCACGCATGCGAGCCCCGACGTCAATGCGGACTTGGCGCGCATCCGGGCGAACGTCCTGCCCGGCAACCGCGACAGGCCAAGCGCAACACTCGAACAGCTTGAGCAGATTGGCCGGGATGAACCGGGTGCGCGACGCATAGACGTGCCGGTCGCCCTGGGCGCTCTGGCCATGGGTGAAGAAACGCTGAGGGGTGACGAGATGCAAATTGTCCTTTGCCCGCGTCATGGCGACATAGAGCAAGCGGCGTTCCTCATCGATCTCGTCCTTCGTGCCGACGCCGAGATCGATCGGGATGCAGCCGTCAACAACATTGAGGACGAACACCGACTTCCATTCCTGGCCTTTGGCCGAATGGATCGTCGACAGGATCAGATAGTCTTCATCGAGGTGCGGAACGCCGGCCTGGTCACTCGTCGCGTCTGGCGGATCGAGGGTAAGCTCGGTCAGGAAGCGTTCTCGTGATGGATAGCCCGATGCGATCTGCTCAAGCTGCAGCAGGTCGGCCATGCGCGTCGTCGCATCCTCATGGATACGTTCCAGATGCGGCTCATACCAGCGTCGCACCAGTTCAATCTCGGCCGGCCAGCCCGCGCTGGCAGTCCGCAAATGCTGCAGCACCTGGACAAAGGCGGACCAGTCGTCGCCACATCGCGGTGGCGAGGGGATTTCGGCAAGAGATGTGATGGGCTCGGGATCGGCCGCCATGACCTCGAGCACGCGACTTGCCGTTTGCGGTCCAACACCAGGCAAAAGCTGCATCAGCCGAAATCCCGCCACCCGGTCGCGGGGATTCTGCGCAAATCGGAGGGCCGCCAGCATGTCCTTCACATGGGCGCTGTCGAGGAATTTGAGACCTCCAAATTTAACGAAGGGAATGTTGCGGCGGGTCAGCTCCACCTCGAGCGGCCCGCTGTGGTGCGACGCGCGAAAGAGCACGGCCTGCTGTTTCAGGGCAGTGCCAACTTCACGGTTTTCCAGAACGCGATCGGCGACGTATCGCGCCTGATCGGTCTCGTCACGCACGCTCACCAATTGCGGCCGCTCGGCCGATTGCCGTTCGGTCCAGAGGTTCTTGGTGAAGCGCTCGCTCGCGAGATCGATGACGCCATTGGCGGCAGACAGGATTGGCTGCGTCGATCGGTAATTGCGATCGAGGGTGATGATATCCGCTGCCGGGCTGAACTGCTGCGGAAACTCCAGGATGTTGCGCACGGTCGCGGCACGAAATGAATAGATGGACTGCGCGTCGTCGCCAACAACGGTAAGTCCACGCCCGCCGGGTTTCAGGGCCAGCAGGATCGAAGCTTGCAGACGATTGGTATCCTGATACTCGTCGACCATGACGTGATCGAAGCGACTGCCAATGTCATCGGCCAGCATCGGATCGTTGACGGCCTGCGCCCAATAGAGGAGCAGGTCATCGTAATCGAGAACATTCTGTGCCTGCTTGGCCTCGACATAGGTAGCGAACAGCTCGCGCAGCTGCGCCGACCAACCCGCGCACCATGGGAAAAAAGCCCCCAATATCTCGTCGAGCGGTATCTCGGAATTCACAGTACGGGAATAGATGGAAAGGCATGTCCCCTTGGTGGGGAAACGGCTTTCCGTCTTCGAGAATCCGAGCTCGTGCCGGCTCAAATTCATCAGATCGGCACTGTCCTCTCGATCGTGGATCGTAAATGCCGGATCAAGCCCGATCTGCTCCGCATAGTCGCGCAGAAGCCGCGCACCTATCCCATGAAAGGTACCAGCCCAGGTCAAAGCGTCTGACATCACGCCGCCATTGCCGTTGAAGACGCGGTTGCAGATACGTTCGACCCGGCGCGACATCTCGGACGCTGCGCGACGCGAAAATGTCATCAGCAGGATGCGGCGCGGATCGGTGCCGCCGACGATCAGATGGGCGACCCTGTGGGCTAGCGTATTGGTCTTTCCTGATCCGGCGCCGGCGATGATGAGGAGTGGTGCTGCGATCATCGCCTTGGCGGCGACGACGCCATGCTCGACCGCACGCCGCTGCTCGATATTCAGGGTTTCAAGATAGGGAGCGGCGGCAGTCACTGATCGAATCATCCCAGCTATCAGCTTGGACGATCACAGATTCCTGTTTTGTTCGCAATCAAATCCCCACCAGGCTTCAGACTCGCCGCGACACCAACGCGGGAAATAGTCCCGACTTTCGCGTGCCCGACTGATCATCGAAGGCAAGCGAGGGGCATCCCTCTGCAACACAGTATCGCGATCTCCGGCCGGTCTGACCTTGTGGTCACCCTGTCCTCGTCCCACGTACTGAATCTGAATTCTCACGCCCCGCTCGAAACGAACTCACTCCGGCGGCCAACACAGAGGTTAAACCATGAAAATCGGCATCATCGGCGCTGGGCAGATCGGCGGGACACTCACACGGCGACTTACCTCGTTAGGGCATGACGTTCGTGTCGCCAATTCCCGTGGTCCCGAAACGCTTCGCGATCTGGCGACCGAAACCGGTGCGAAGGCCGTCTCGGTCCAGGACGCTGTTCGCGGCGTCGATATCGTTGTCGTCACCATTCCCCAAAAGCATGTCGCGGATCTTCCCAAAAATCTATTCGCCGATACACCCGCCCAAACCGTCGTCATCGACACCGGCAACTATTACCCACGCGAACGCGATGGGCGCATCGAGCCGATTGAGGCCGGCACGCTGGAGAGCCGATGGGTTGAGCAGCAGCTAGGCCGGCCAGTGATCAAGGTGTTCAACAACATCTACGCCAAACATCTCTTGGAACTGGGTCGCCCGGCCGGCACATCTGGGCGCATTGCGCTGCCGGTTTCCGGTGACGATGCTACCGCGAAGTCTGTCGTTCTGGCCCTTGTCGATGAACTCGGCTTTGATGCCGTCGATGTTGGTTCCCTGGACGAATCCTGGCGGCAGCAACCTGGTTCCCCGGTTTACACGAAGGATTTTGACGCCGGCGGCGTTCGGCGTGCCTTGGC
>NZ_JASCRR010000031.1 GCF_030010215.1 Tianweitania sp. UT-5YL-CI-8 | reverse complement strand
ACAACCAACATCCAAAACAAATGCCTCCGATAAAACCGAAGGCAGTGTGACAACCCTGCGTTTACAGGGGTCCTTTTTGGACGCCGATCACCCCTGAAACAGGGTCCTTATTCCACGCCGAAACACAGCCAGTCGTTCAGGGCTTCCAGCGATGCAAATCGCGGCATGGGCTGCCAGAGCCGATGACGTGCATCCTGAACGTTCTTCTCGACTTGTCCCTTCTCCCATCCGGATGCCGGATTGCAGAACTCGGGTTCGTAGAGGTAGTGGCTGGCCATCGCCATAAAGCGGACGTTGACGTCGCGCTCCTTGCCGCGTCCGACCTTGTCGATCGCTGTGCGCATATTGTCGTAAATGCCCCGCCGGGGAACGCCGCCAAAGACACGGAAGGCATGATTGTGAGCGTCGAATAGCATCTCGTGCGTCTGCAACAGATAGGCTCGAACGATGAAGGCGCGGCTGTAGCTGAGCTTCGTATGCGCCACCTGCAGCTTGGTGCGCTCGTTGCCGATGATCGCCCAGTCCTCGGACCAATCGAACTGGAATGCCTCCCCAGGCTCGAAAGCCAGCGGAACGAAAGTGCCGCGTCCTGTCGTCTGCAGTTCCCTCTGCAGATCCGCCTTCCACTCCCCGAGCGAAAGCAGCAACACGACCGTAAGACCCCTCGTAGCCAAGGCTCAGCAGATCGGTATGCAGCTGCTTCATCGTGCGTTTCTGTTTGCGGTTCTTTTTGGCTTCCGTCCTCAGCCAGGCCGACAACCGGTCGGCAAAAGCATCAAGTTTGCTCGGCCGCTCCGGAACCTTGAACTTCGGTTCTACCCCGTCCACTCGGAGGTATTTGCGAATGGTATTGCGGGACAGGCCGGTTCTACGGCCAATCTCGCGGATCGATAGTTGCTCTCGAAAATGCCAGCGTCGGATTACGCTCAATAACGCCATGTCGATCACTCCAAAGCCCCCACTGTCGTGCAGGGCTGGTTCAAACATGGGTCAATTCTCGATGGAAATATCCCGTGCCGCCGGGTCAGTTCTCAGTGGCAATCAACATCACGAGAGTGGGTATCGGATTTGCCCATCAGCAAGCAGGGCCAGACTTTCGGATTGATCGAGACGGCCGCCGCATCTGGATAGAAGTCATCACGCCGACGGCGGCCAACATCCCTGCGGAATGGCTTGCCCCGGCGGGAAACGGCGTGCGCGACTTTCCGCACGAGGCTATCCTTCTGCGCTGGACGGCCGCCATCAAGCAAAAGGCGGAAGTGTTGCTCGGCAATCCGCAGCTCGCCGTTCCGGGCTACCTTGCCCACGGCATTGTCGGCGCCGACGACGCCTATGTCATCGCGATCAACGGTCGGCTTCTGCGCGGATTTGACGGCGTCGTCGATGCGTTGGACGGAATCAGCCAGTTTCCATTTGCGGTGGAGGCAACCTTCGCCGTGGGGCCGCTGCAGGCGCGCATCAATCGGGAGACTCTGGAAGCCGGCGCACCTGAACACCAACAGCGCTACCTCATACATAAGCCGGCCGGGCTACCTGTCCCGGCCGATACCTTTCTGGACCAGCGCTTCGCGCCCATCAGCGCGATCTGGGCCACGGACATTGACGAATTCTCGCTTTTGGAACGAATCCCGAGAATGGCCGTCGTCCACAATCCGGGCGCCGCCAATCCCGTGTCGCCGCGGCTCCTGCCGGCCCAAGACGAATATATCGCGCGCGAAATCGACGAGCAAAACTATCAAACCGATCGGGTTGACGGCAGCCTTCCGGGAAAGGCTGTTGATGAGGTTGTAGTCGGCTGAACATACCGCAATCACCCCGGGCAATAAAGCAGCGTCCCTAGGGTGAATGGCACCAATCTGAGGCGGCTGAAAGCCCATAGTGACGATACCGATCGGCTTCGTATTCCTCCTGTCGGGAGGATAGAGCATCGAAGCGCCTAACGATCGGCTAGTAATCGCGGAGAAACCAGCCACGCAGATCAAGTTCCCGCAGGGGCAGCCGGCGCGATCAAAAAACGCTTTGTGTTGTTTCCGATTTTCCGATTTGAGAGCAGCTCTACTAGGTCGAACGTCCGCTAACCCCCGTGCGGTCACCAATACCTGCCAGTCCGATCACGGCCCCAAATTCGACATCTCCTCGGCATTTGAGAAGCACTTGATATGCGTTTTTATGTGCATATATTGTGCGAAGTGAACTCCGAGGTTTCGTCATGACCCAAGCGGTGCTGACTCATAATGCGATGGTCTCCGGCTTTGTCGATAGCCTTCAGGAGCCACGCACGCCCTATATCTCACCGAAACGGCTGTCGCAGGCGCTTGGCGTGAAGGTAGCAAATCTGGCGCAGTTGACCGGGGTCCACCGCAATACGCTCCGCAATCCCTCCTCGGAGCGCCTGCAGGGCCGGATGCGCGAGATGGTGAAAGTGATTTCGGCGGCCACGGAGCTGACCGGCAACGTCGACAAGGCAATCTACTGGTATCGCAATGAGCCGATCACCGACTACGGTCATCGCACGGCGGCTGAACTCGTCGCCGACGGTCAGGTCGAGGCGGTCCTTGCTTTTGTACGTGATCTCGAGAACGGGGCGCGCGGGTGAAGATCGCCGGCATCGGTCCGGACGACATCTTCCACCGTTATCTCACACCCAAATGGGCCTTTCTGCCGACCAGCGGTGCCGGCGCCGCAATCGACGGAGGCCGCTTCAACCGGCCTGGCGTCGAAGCGCTCTATCTTTCGCAGGCGCCGCAGACGGCGCTTGAGGAATACAAGCAAGGCGCCAGCATCAGCCCACCGGCGACGCTGGCTGCCTACAAGATCACGCTGACCGAAGTCGCTGATCTTTCGCAGGGGTTCGACCCTGATGCCTGGGACGACGCCTGGAGGGAATGGGATTGTCCCTGGCGCCGAATCGCCCGCATCGACAGAAAGACGCCATCGTCATGGAAGCTTGCGGACCAGGTGATCACCGCCGGGTTTCGCGGTATTTTGTTTCCGTCGCTGCGTCATGCCGGCGGAACGAACCTGGTGATCTTTCTGGCCAATCTTGTCGAGGGCGACGCGATCGAAGTTCACGATCCCGATCATCGTTTGCCACACGATCAATCGTCCTGGACGTGAGTTGCTGAGAAGGGCGAAATCTATCCGCTCAGAGGTCTTCACTGGCGACGGCATCCAACTCCTCTTGGCCCTCCCCGCCAATCAGTCCGGTTGGAATATCACCCGCGAGCAGCTTTTCCTTCGACAGCAGTCCGGCATCCTCGAGCGCCTCGAAATCCGGCAGGTCGCGCAGCGTGTCGAGCCCGAACTCCAGCAGAAATTCTTTTGTCGTGACGTAGGTGTAGGGTGCGCCCGGCGTCGGGCTACGCGGGCCGGAAGCGATCAGGCCGGCACCGCGCAGATGACCAATAAAGTCGCGACTGATCTCCTTTCCGAAGAACGACGACAACTGGGCGCGCGTGATGGGCTGGAAGTAGGCAATGCACATCAGTACCAGCACCTCCGACTGGGTCAGGTTAGTTTTCGTCTCGCCGCCGCCAACCGCCGCGCGAATGGCGTCGGCATAGGCAGGCCGGGTCAGATGTTTCCAGCCGCCAGCGACCGAGACCAGATCGTAGGGGCGGCCACGCAACTCTTCGCGGATGTCGTCGATTAATAGGTCGATGCTGCAACTTTTGCCGACGATGCGGGCGAGCGTTTCGCGAGTGACCGGCTCGCTGGCCGCAAAAATTGTCGCCTCGACGCGGTGCATCCATTCGCGCCAGCGTGCCTCTGGCGGCAGGTGGTCCAGCTCGCGATCGAACAGTTGCTCATCTGATCGCCCTTTTCTCGCGCGCGTCGTTTCCGCCATCGCTTTCAAAGCCCGTAGATGCGGAAGGTCGGGCGGCCGGACAGCTCGCGCACGGCGCCGAGCTCGACCAGCCGGTCGAACAGACGACGCAGGCCGCGGTCGCTCATACCGGCGATCCTTTCCGATGCGATAATCGCGTCGTCGGACAAGAGTCTTTCGACGACAAGATCCGCCGCCTTGGCCCTGAGTTTCGGCGCGGCGGCAAGCAGTGTGTCCGCCCGCCGCCCGAGCTCGGCGGAAAGATCAATCGCGCGCAGCGCCGCGCGCGCCTGCGCGGCAAGCAGACTTTTGGCTCGCTCAGGATCGGTCTCGATGTTTGTGGCCAAGCTTGCCGCCGATCGACGCTGGCGGCCGCTTGCGCCCAGGGCCGCTTCCGCGCCGAGCAGCGGCGCCGCATGGGCCCAACCCAGCCGTTGCGCCAGCAGGGCGTCTGCGAGCCAGGCTCCGACGGCGCGCCCAAAACCGTGTCGTTCGGCGGTGACAAAAGCGCCGGTCAGTGTTGAGACCATGCCAGCGTCGACGGCGAGTTGCCCGAGATCATCCGCCAGATCGCTGACCACCTCATCATCCGGGGCGTAGCCGAACTCTTCCAACACCGCAGCGAGGTTTTTTTCCGTCAGCAATTCGTCTCCGGGCCGGGTTGCCAGCCGCCGCCAGGCGAGCAGCAAAAGCCCGGCGGGACCGAGGGTCGTAGATCCGGACAAACTATCGCCGGGGCCGCTGAAGACAAAAGTATCGCGCAGCGCGCTTTCATCCTCGACGCGGCCGGCCTGCTTTGCCGTTGCCGCGGCGGCCGCAAGCGCCAGGCGCTGCCGCCAAGCGCCGGCCCACCGCTCCTGGCGGCGGACCACCGCGTCGAGCGCGCCTATGACGGCGCCCGCGGCGATCGCGACGTCCTCGACATCTGTTCCCGCAAGGCTTTGCGCATCCGGGACGGCCAGGCGCAGCCAGGTCGGCACCGTTGCCGCCGCGGGCGGAGGGAGACCGGAAAGCGTTACGTTATGGCGAGGAGAGGATTTGGGCCGCAGAATCATCGAACGTACGATGAATCATGGCGGCGCTTTTGGCAACTGAAATGGAAAGAAAACGCCGCGCCTGTCGACTACATAAAACGCCCGATAATGTTGCATTATCGGTCGTTTTTGATAACGTCCCGAAATGACCGATTTCCCCAGGCAAACCGCGCCGGCCACCCCTGAATCTGCCGCTGGTTCAGCGCCGCGCGAGACGGCCACCGTCCCGCTTGAACCGTCGCTACCGCCCGAAGACGACGCCAAGGCGGAAAATGCGTTATCGGACATCATCGATATCGTCATGCAGATGGGCAGGCGTAAAGCCGCCGACTCCGCTGGGAAGGGCGCTGCTGCAAAGAGTTCGCAGAGCCTGGATGTCCCCTCCCCTGCTGCATCGGCATCGCCACCGAGCCATCTGGAGCAGCTCGCCGATCGCGCCCGCTTCTATGTCGAAGCATCGAGTTCCGCCAGCACACGGCGCGCCTATGCGTCCGACTGGAGACAATTCGAAGGCTGGCTGCGTCGTCAGAACCTCAAGGCGGTGCCGCCCTCCCCGCAGACTGTTGGGCTCTACATCACTGCCCTCGCCTCTGGTGCCGCATCTGGCGACAAGAAGGCGGTGTCGACGATCGAGCGGCATCTGTCTTCTCTGACCTGGAACTATACTCAGCGTGGCCTGTCCCTCGACCGCAAGGACCGGCACATCGCCACCGTGTTGGCCGGCATTCGTAACAGCCACGCCAGACCGCCAGTGCAGAAGGAGGCCATTCTACCGGAGGACCTCATCGCCATGCTGGAGACGCTTGACCGCGGCACTTTGCGGGGCCTGCGCGACCGGGCGATGCTGTTGCTGGGTTTCGCGGGTGGCCTTCGCCGCTCCGAGATCGTCGGCCTTGATGTTGACCGGGACCAGACAGAGGATTCCTCGGGCTGGATCGCGTTTTACCCGGACAAGGGCATTCTGGTGACGCTGCGTGGCAAGACAGGCTGGCGCGAGGTTGAGATCGGCAGGGGCTCGGCCGATGCCACCTGCCCGGTCATTGCGCTCCAGACCTGGCTCAAGCTCGGTCGTATCGCACATGGACCGTTGTTTCGCCGTGTGACGGGCCAAGGAAAGGCGGTCGGGCCCGAGCGGCTCAACGACC
Source organism: Tianweitania sp. UT-5YL-CI-8 (assembly GCF_030010215.1). Lineage (GTDB taxonomy): Bacteria > Pseudomonadota > Alphaproteobacteria > Rhizobiales > Rhizobiaceae > Oryzicola. Next base: position 17,446 of record NZ_JASCRR010000031.1, on the reverse strand, counting down.
AGGAGGTCGCCCGGCTGGTCAAGCGTGCGGCAATCGCCGGCGGCGTTCGCGCCGACTTTTCCGAAGAAGACCGGGAGTGGAGGTTTTCGGGGCACTCTCTGCGTGCTGGGCTCGCATCCTCGGCCGAGGTCGACGAGCGGTATGTACAAAAGCAGCTTGGCCATACCACTGCTGAAATGACACGAAAATACCAACGCCGACGCGATCGTTTCCGCGTCAATCTCACCAAGGCGAGCGGGCTTTAAAAGCCCCCCTGCCCTGCTGGTCGACCAACAGCGAAAATGGGCATCTCTACTCCGTGCGACCGACGCTGGTGTGATCCCGCGCTCGAGCAAGGTCGACGAATCGGCGCTTCACCGTCTCGAAAAGGACCGGCGGTATAGCGCCGTAGTAGCCATTCTCCGTGCCTACTGGTCGAATGTCCGGCCCCGGCCAGACAAAACGATTGCTTTCGGTCAAAACGATCCATGAGCGGTCATCGTCCAGCTTCAACCTTGCCTTTACCGGCAAGGGAATCTCGACAGCGTCATCGGGATTCGCAGGTGCAGTATGCGTCACTGGAAGCACCCGAACGATCGGCGAGCCGTCCTCTTCGGTCGTTACGATGGCCAACACGAGGCACGGGCGATCCTTGTCGCCCTCCTCACGGCCTTCGAGATGCTGCCAGTTCCAAAGATAGGAATAACGGAAGATATAACCGACTTTGACTTCAGTCGGCAGCATTTGCCGACATCTCCTCGTCCAGCTGCTCATGGCCCGGCGCCATTGCCGAACGTTCAACTTCGGCGATCTCGGCTGTGCTGAGTTTACTGGTCAGCTGAACGCGACGATCCCGCTTAGACAACCGAACAAAATCCTCATAAGCCATCAAAACGGTTCTAGGCCGGCCGTTCTTGGTGATGATAACGGGATCGCGGACGGCGGCATCCTGATATGCACCAAAATTCTTGGACACTTCAGCGGCGGTAACGGTTGAGGTCATGGCGATCTCCTTTATTCCGTAATATACGGAGATACCGTAATTCCCGCAAGCTCAACTCGTTCCGACAAAGGGCGCAAACGTGTGGGAGTACCGATGGAAAGCAGATGAGGAGTTCCAGGAATTGGTGACGGCGATCCTGCGCAGCCTGCCGCTGAAACTTCCATCGGCTTTATCGAGCCAAAGCCTTCGACATCTTTCCCGTCTCGGTGATGGAATCAGCCCGCGTCTTCGCGATACTCAATGAGCTAGCAATCGAGGCAATCCAGGACGGTATCGAACGCATTACCAATGACAGCATCGAATCCTGGAGGCCAGCCTTGGAAAAGGAGGCTGCCTTCACATAGCCGTCCAGACGTTACACCTGCAAAATTTGCCCGAGTCCCAGATTAAAGTGTAAATCGACAGTTGCTTTAAAAGACTGGCTCACGCTCGCCCGCGTGGCACACGGACCCTTGTTCCGTCGCGTTACCGGCAAGGGCAAGGTGATTGGCACGACACGACTGAACGACAAGCAGGTGGCGCGGCTGGTCAAGCGTACGGCAATCGCCGGTGGCGTTCGTGCCGACTTTTCCGAAGAAGACCGGGCGTGGAAGTTTTCCGGGCACTCTCTGCGTGCCGGGCTCGCATCCTCGGCCGAGCTCGATGAACGGTATGTACAAACGCAGCTTGGCCATACCACTGCTGAAATGACGCGAAAATACCAACGCCGGCGCGACCGGTTTCGCGTCAATCTCACCAAGGCGAGCGGGCTTTAGGGAGAAGTCCCCTCCCCTGCCGAGGAATCGGCCTATATCTTTGAACCTTGTCGGGACCGCTCCGCGATCCCGGAGAGATCAACTTTCTTGCCCGCAACATCCGCAACGATCTTCAAAGTGCCACCGAGGGATTCGACATAGTCGCGAAGCGTCGACAGCTTCATGTCGTCGCGTTTTTCGAGCCGCGAAATGTTGGTTTGTTTGAAACCGGTTCGGGCTGACACGTCTTCCTGCGTCCGTCCAACGAGAGCCCGTAACTCGCGCAGATTATACGCGGTGACAAGATCGTCGGTGCGGGCGGCAATTAACCGCCGTTCGCCTTCGGGAAGTGTTTTTATCAGCTTGTCGAGATCATCCATGTTTCTTCTCCAACTCGATCAAATGCTCATCGTACCGTTTATCCGCCTGATCGATCAGACGCTTGTAGAAGAGTTTCTGGCTGACACCGCTCTTCGCACCACCACAAAGAACTACAGCCTTCCGCTCCGGATCCAACGCAAAGGCGAACCGCCATTGCACTTTCAACACCTTGATGCGTAGCTCTTTCATGTTCGCGTGCTTTGAGCCTTCAAGGGTATCGACCTCTGGACGACCTAATCGAAAGCCTTTTTCGCGGAGCAATCCTAAATACGCGAGCAACTCAACCCGGACATCGGTTGGAAGGTCTCTGATCTCGCCTTTAAAGCGCTCATGAAACGCGACCTTCCATTCCGTCATTTTATATCCTGAGTGATATAGATACTTTAGGATATATAGCCCACCTCGCCATCCAAGGCAATAAGTAGCGTTTCGTCCAGAGACGTCCACGACGGATCGTTTTCCTTATCCTCTGCAATTGGAAAACTGCTCTTCAACACTCCTCAGGCACTGCAAATGGCCGCTAACACCAAGACTCGGTCTTCCCGTCGCCCACACGGCCGGCTGATCGGCTATGCACGCGTCTCTACAGACGAGCAGGCGACAGATGCCCAGGAAATCGATCTGCGATCGGCCGGGTGCGATGTGATCGTCCAGGAACGAATCCGGCGCCTCGCGTGCCCGCCCTGCCCTTTCCAAACTCATTCGTGAGATCGGCGCCGGCGACACGTCGTTGTGGTACGGCTTGACCGTCTGGCGCGCTCGGTCAGCCATCTGCTCGAGGTGATTGAGGATCTGACGGCGAAGGGCGCGCATTTCCGGTCGCTGCGTGATCCCATCGACACGACGCCGCCGCAGGGTATGTTTTCGCTCCAGGTCCTCGGCGCCGTGGCCCAGCTCGAACGCGCGCTGATTTCCGAACGAACCAAGGCGGGCATCCGGGCCGCCAAGTCCAAAGGAAAGCTTCCCGGCAACCCGGGTATCCGGGAAAAACGTCCCGAGGTGTTGACCAGGATGACCGCGGCCCAGAAAGCCGCATATGGCAATCGCATCTAGGCCTCCGCGAACCAATGGCTTCCAACCGTTCGGCGCATGCGGCCGGATCACACATGGGACGACATCGCACGAGTGCTCAAGCAGCGCGGCCTCGAATGGACGCCAGAACGTCTTCGCCGAGCTGTGAAGTGAATGGTGTCTGAACGCATGGCGGATCCGGCGCTGCTGAAAAAGTCGCCGCCCCGTCTTCCCGAAGACCGCCTGATGACGCTTGTGGCTGGCATCCATTCTTCGAACCCGGACCTCAAGCTCCGCGAGATCGCCGTCCAACTCGAAAGATTGCACGAACGTACGCCGCGCGGTGGATCCAAATGGTCGCCCTCGTCCGTCAAGAACCTGATCGATCGCGCCCGACGTTCCGGGTTGATCGCTGACGTCGACATCGCTGCGGCTGAATAGCGAGAGGATCACCACGACCTCGGCTTTTGCAGGCTTTTCAGCAGCGAAGTCGAAACGTGGATGCGGCTATCGTCTTCGGCGTCCTCATCCGCTCGTGGTTTTCCAACACTGGCTGCATTCTTCTGGTCGTCCAGCTTCGTCCGGAGCAACGCCATGACCATCGGCCAGGTCGAAAACTTTCCGTCCTTGGCTCGATCGGTCAGGCTACGCAGGTAACCGCCCGCGTTGTTGATCTGACCAGCCCGTTGATAGATCGACGCTAAGGTGATCGCCGCGTGTTGCTCACCCATGGTTTCGCGGGCCTCCCGCCAAGCGCTGGGACTAATCCCCAGCATCGGCCGGGCAAGTTCAGCCGCCGCCAGTAAGTCGCGCCAATGCCGGATTGTCCCTCCCTGGGCCAGTTCCCGGATTTCCGGGCAGGCGTCCAGCACGATCCCCAAAGGCAGTTCCCGCTTCGGCAAGCTCCGCACGTTGTCGGTTTCCGCAACGCTGCCGCTCGCTTCTTCTTTTTTTCCAAAGCTGTATTCAGATTCAAATTTAGAGTCTGGTTTTGAATTTTGTATGTGGCGACCGGAATGGGACTCATTGGCGTTCAGATTTGTTGTTTTAGCAAATGATTCCAGTAAGTCACGGATCTCGGTGCAGACCTCCTGAAGTTCCTGGGCAATGCTCTCGACAAGCTGACGGGGTGCAGAGCGCGGCAGCCGGCCGATGATCCCCTGGTAGGTCTGTGCGACTCTTCCCCAGTTTCCGGGAACGCTCTCTTCGATGCCCGTTTCGATCATTTTGACGATGTCGCGGCGAAGCAGTGTCAGCCGCTCCTTGGCTACCCTAAAGGCCTTCTTCTCCGCTTGCACCGCCTGGGCCAGATCACGGAACTCCTCGGCCCGCGCGACGATCGGCGACAGATCGAAACCGTAGGCCTGCTCGATCTCCCCTCCCCTCCCCTTGCGGGCGAACCGCTTGCCGTTGGGGCTGTCGCGACGAATTATAAGACCGCAATCGACCAAGACAGCAAGATGGCGGCGGAGAGTGGTAGCGGGCATGCCATTGGCGCGAGCCATCAGCTGCTCGTTAGACGGCCATACGACCAGCTCGGCACCACCGGTCAAGGTGGTGTCCGGATGAAACGTCAACAGCGCGTTCAGGATCGAGAGCGAGCGGTCGGTGGCGCCAATCAGTTCTCGCGATTCACGGATATGCTGGAAGACCTGCCACTTGTGGGCCGTAGCATCCGGTGCGACCGCTTTTGCGGCCATCTGGCTTATAATATGGCCGAGTGTCATCGGCCGCCGCCCAAAGGGCGTCGTTGCAATAGTCTCTCTCATGCCTTCGCCTTTAAGCGAGGGGCAAAGCGAATTTGCGCCGCGAATAACGATGTTCGGATTTGACAGCCGAATCAGAGAGAGCTATTGTTTCTTTGTCACAAGGAACATGGGCTCTCGGACGGTTCGCCGTTCGGGGGCCTTCTTTTTTGCCGTTTCGCTTCCTCTCCTTTTCCTGTGCCGATCGGGCGGATCAGCTACGCATCAAACCTTGGCAGGTGCCAAGGTTTATGGATCTCTGGTCGCATTGTAGCGCTCTACAAGACTAGGCAGCTCGTTCTGGATGAACTTGGCAAGTCCGGGCGCAAGCGACGGGTTCAGTGTTATCTTCACCTCTGTCGGCTTAAAGCTAGCCGCCCCGAGCTTGCGACCGGTGGCATCTCCAAGGGTCACCGTTTCCGCTGTTGTCCGAGTCTTTGCAGACGCCGCGTTCAACGCTAAAACGAAACGGTCATCAGATCTCAAAACCTTGGCACCTGCCAAGGTTTCTCGCACGCGGGCTATAGCCTCTCCATCTGCGCAGGCCCTTGCAAAGGCGGTCCAACGCGCACGCCCAGCCTTCGGCGCTCGGCCGATCGCCCTCATCACATCTTCCGGCACTGAACGGCAGACCGACCGAAATCTTGCTAGCTCCGGATCATCAACGGCAAGGGCAGCTCGAATATCGCGGGGCTTCACACCAGCCAAATCCATTCCAGATGCAAATAGCGCTTTTTCAGCCCAGCTAAGGTCCCGGCGCGCTGAATTCTCGATACCTTGCGCAATAACGAGTTGACGGTCATCCAGACTAGCGACTTTTGCTTTCACCTTCAGACCTAGTTCCCGCGCGGCACGAAGTCGGCGATGCCCATAACTCACCTGATAGCGAGACGGATCGGATGGATGCCTTCGGACGAGGATCGGCATCAATTGCCCTTCAGAAGCAATGAGCGACTTAAATGTCTCAAACTCCCCTTCGTCTTCGTCATTGATGCGATCCGGAAATGGAGAGGGGTCAACCAGTTCCGGATCGAGCTCAATATCACCGCTGCCTTCTGCAAGCGCCTTGAGCTGATCCCTCTCTTCTCGCAATTCTGCAAGGGAACGCTGTGTCGCCCCAATTACCCCTGCCACCCGAGACGACGGTGCCGCCGTTTCCTTTGGCGGGTTCGGCGCTTCAGCATCGGTCGGCTGGGGCGTGTATGCTGCAAAGCTCGCGAGGATCGACTTGCGGCCCGATTGTTTACTCATAGCCTTCCCCAGCTCCGCTCAACCAGATCAACAATTCGCTGATTGACGGCGTCAACCGATTCCCTGGCCCGCTTCACCGTGTTTGCGCCAATATTTCCCGGTTCGAGTTCATAAAGCGTCCTCTTTGCTAACCCCGCCGTCTCCACAGCACTACTCTCCACGGCAGTCGGTGTCAGAACATCATCTCCAAACAGACTACGCATCATCCCAACGACATGAACTTGCGACTGGTCGTTGGGATCATGGCGGGTAATAAGGTATCGGAGGAAGTCTTGGTGCATCTTCGCTCCGGCGTCACGGATGACGCCTATTAAGTCACCCATCATCAGCAGGAACTGGCTCATAGACATTACATCCAGCATCGCCGGATGGACGGTCACGATCAGCCCGGTAGCCGCGTAGATTGCCCCAAGAGTCAAGAAGCCAAGGGAAGGGGGGGTGTCCAGCAACACGACGTCATAATCGTTCTCCACTTCGGCGATTGCCAGCCGAAGGCGTTCAAAGAAGATTTCGCCGGTGCCTATACGTCTGTCAGCAAGAGCTCTAGGCGTCTCGTGCTCATATTCCATGACCTCAATGTTACCGGGAATAAGATCGATCCCTGAAAAATATGTGGGCCTGATGATCTCTCGCATTGGCCGACGATTTTCGTCGTACCGCAGGGCTCCATAAATCGTCTCGTTATCGCCAACATCCATTTCTGGCTGCGCACCAAACATTGCCGAAAGGGACGCCTGGGGATCGAGGTCGATGGCGAGAACCCTAAAACCGTGCAGCGCAAGATACTGCGCGAGATGCGCGCTGGTCGTCGTTTTGGCGCTGCCGCCCTTAAAATTTGCCACTGCCAGGACCTGCAAGTGCTCGCCAGTCCTTCGTCGGGGTAAGAAGCGCCGGGCATCCGATGGCCGAGCCTCTGCGAATATCTCGCGAAGCTCGTTAATCTGTCCCAGCGTATAAGCCCGGTGGTTGTTCTCGAGCCGCGCTGGGACCGGCCCCTTGCCTTCGATTGACATTGTCCTCAGAGTCGACTCGGGAATATTTGTGAGCTTAGAGACCTCATTGGTCAGGAAATATCGAAGCTGCTTCTGAGCGTTGGGCGGATACATCTGCTCACGCCGTGATTGCAACTCACTCGATAGCGTGCGCGCGTGCCGAATGATCTTGTCGGCAGGGTCCTCATCGATATGTGCTGTCGCTAACTTCGACATTGTTGCTATTAGACCTTCCTGACGGGCAAAGGGCAATTAAATGCCTATATGCCGTCAAGGGTAGCACACGATTCCGTCCATCCGTCCAGTGGTTTAAGGCTAACAGAAGGTTAACGCCGATTGTCGGAATCTGCCACTTTCGTCACTTAATGCTTTATTTTCATAGAGTTAGCCGCCTTTTCGCCTATCGGGACTATGAGCCAAAAGTGCAGATTTGCACATCTTTGTCGGCGTCTAGTCCCTCTCCGTCACTCGCATTCCACGACCTGGAGCGCCGACTCGGTAGAATCACCGGGTGCAGATCTGCACATGGGCACACGCTCCGCGAGATGATTTCTGTCAGCATGACTTGTTCATGCGGAGATCATGATGCGGATACTGACTGTCTCGCCGGACCAATACGAACGCCATCAAAGGTTCGTCACACAGATGCACCGTCTTCGCGCCTCGGTGTTCGGCGGCCGTCTCGAATGGGACGTCTCTATCACCGCGGGCGAAGAGCGCGACCAGTACGATAACTTCAAACCAACCTACATTCTGGCGATTACCGACAGTGGATTGATCGCCGGCTGCGTCCGTCTTCTTGTGGCTTCCGGCCCGACGATGCTAGAACAAACCTTCCCCCAGTTGCTCGAAACCGGTTCGCTCGTCGCGCATTCGGGGATGGTCGAGAGCTCGCGCTTCTGTGTCGATACCGCGCTTGTCTCGCGGAGGGATGCAAGCCAACTGCATGTCGCTACGCTCACCTTGTTCGCCGGCATCATCGAATGGTCGATGGCCAGCGGCTACAGCGAGATCGTCACGGCGACCGATCTCCGCTTTGAGCGTATCCTCAAACGTGCCGGCTGGCCGATGCGGCGGCTTGGTGAACCGGCCGCCATCGGCAACACCATCGCCGTCGCCGGAAGCCTCCCGGCGGACCAGGCCAGCTTCGAGCAGGTTTGCCCTTCAGGATACCATTCAATCCCCCGGACCGACGCGCCAGCGATCAGGAGTGCCGCGTGACCCAGCTGCGCTCCCATTCGCGACTCGTGCGCAAACTGCAGGACGCTCTCGGTGATCAGCTCTGCGTCGCGCTTGATGACGCAACGGTCGTCGAGATCATGCTCAACCCCGACGGCAGGCTATTCATCGAGCGCTTGGGGCATGGGGTTGCCCACGCAGGCCAACTCAGCCCCGCCGCGGCGGAAGTGATCATTGGCAGCGTCGCCCACGCGCTGCAATCCGAGGCCGACGACGAGCAGCCGATCATCTCCGGCGAGCTTCCGATCGGCGGCCACCGCTTCGAGGGGCTACTTCCGCCGGTTGTTTCCGGACCGAGCTTCACGATCCGCCGGCGTGCTTCGCGCCTGATCCCGCTCGACGACTATGTAAAACACAAGATCATGACGGAGGCGCAGGCCTCGATTTTGCGCAGTGCAATCTCCTCTCGCATGAACATCGTGATCTCCGGTGGAACCGGGTCAGGAAAGACAACGCTCGCCAATGCAGTCATTGCCGAAATCGTCGCCAATGCGCCAGACGACAGGATCGTCATTCTGGAGGACACCGCCGAGATCCAGTGCGCGGCCGAGAACGTTGTAGCACTCCACACAAGCGACACGATCGATATGGCGCGACTTCTCAAGAGCACGATGCGCTTGCGACCCGATCGCATCATCGTCGGCGAGGTCCGCGACGGCGCGGCGCTTACGCTGCTCAAGGCATGGAATACCGGGCATCCTGGCGGCGTCACCACCATTCACTCGAATACGGCGATGTCGGCTCTTCGCCGGCTCGAGCAACTGACTGCGGAAGCGAGTCAGCAGCCGATGCAGGAGGTGATTGGCGAGGCCGTCGATCTGGTCGTCTCGATCGAACGAACGGGGAAGGGGAGGCGGGTCCGCGAAGTCATCCATATCGAAGGTTTCGCCAACTCCCGCTACCAGACCAAACACTACGCCCAAATCGATGAGGATAGCCATGTCGCATAAGACCAGGATTACGATTGCGCTGGCGGCATTCGCCGTTGTCGCCTGCGCTAGTCTGGCGGATCCCGCGTTCGCCTCTTCGGGCGGGGGTGGGTTGCCATGGGAATCTCCGCTGCAACAAATCCAACAGTCGATCACGGGACCGGTGGCTGGATTCATCGCACTCGCGGCGGTGGCGATCGCTGGTGCCATGCTGATCTTCGGAGGCGAGTTGAATGATTTCGCAAGGAGGCTTTGCTACGTCGCCCTCGTGGGCGGCGTGCTTCTTGGCGCGACCCAGATCGTCGCTCTCTTCGGGGCAACCGGCGCTTCGATTGGCGAGTTTGAGGGGCGAGCCGGATCTTGGAATGTCGAACTGTCTTCGGAGCTTCGAACGGAAGGGGAGGGGGCTCATGACTGAACCCGGCTCCAATCTTACCCGCACTCGAATACATCGGGCGCTATCACGTCCGAACCTGCTGATGGGCGCCGACCGCGAGCTGGTTTTGCTCACCGGCCTTGTTGCCGTGATCCTGATCTTCGTGGTGCTGACCTGGTACGCCACGCTTTTCGGAGTGGCCATTTGGCTTATCGCGGTCGCCGCGCTTCGCATGATGGCGAAAGCTGACCCGCTGATGCGGCGCGTCTATCTACGACACGTGTCTCGCCGATCGCTCTACCGGTCCACCTCGACACCGTGGCGCAAGTTCTGAGAAAGACGGGCATGGTCGCACTAAAGCTCTTCCGACACTCCGGCCCGTCCTTTGCCGATCTGGTTCCTTATGCGGGCCTGGTCGACAATGGCGTGATCCTGTTGAAGGACGGCTCACTGATGGCCGGCTGGTATTTTGCCGGCCCGGACAGCGAAAGCTCGACGGACGCAGAGCGCAACGAAGTGTCGCGCCGAATCAATATGATCCTCTCGCGACTGGGCTCGGGCTGGATGATCCAGGTCGAAGCCTTGCGGGTTCCGACGATCGACTATCCGGCCGGGGACAGTTGCCATTTCCCGGATCCGGTCACGCGCGCGATCGATAGTGAGCGCCGGTCTCATTTCGAGCGGGAGAGCGGGCATTTCGAGAGCCGGCACGCGTTGATTCTGACCTGGCGGCCACCCGAGCCTCGGCGCTCCGGCCTGGCGCGCTATGTCTATTCGGATACGGCCAGCCGTTCGGCCACCTATGCCGATACGGCGCTCGACTCCTTCCGGACCTCCATCCGCGAGGTCGAACAGTATCTCGCCAATGTCGTCTCCATCCGCCGGATGGTGACGCGGGAAACGGAGGAGCGCGGCGGCTTTCGCGTTGCGCGCTACGACGAGTTGTTCCAGTTCATCCGCTTCTGCATCACCGGCGAGAACCACCCGGTCCGCCTCCCCGATATCCCGATGTATCTCGACTGGCTGGTTACGGCCGAGTTGCAGCATGGTCTTACACCGACCGTCGAGAACCGCTTTCTTGGCGTCGTCGCCATCGATGGCCTGCCGGCGGAGAGCTGGCCGGGGATCCTGAACAGTCTCGACCTGATGCCGCTCACCTATCGCTGGTCGTCGCGCTTCGTTTTTCTCGACGAACAGGAGGCACGGCAGAAACTGGAGCGTACCCGCAAGAAATGGCAGCAGAAGGTCCGTCCGTTCTTCGATCAGCTTTTCCAGACCCAGAGCCGCTCGGTGGATCAGGACGCCATGTTGATGGTGGCCGAGACCGAGGACGCCATCGCCGAGGTATCGTCGCAGCTCGTCGCTTATGGATATTACACGCCGGTCATCGTGTTGTTCGATGAGCAGCCAGAACGGCTTCGGGAGAAGTGCGAGGCGATCCGGCGTCTCATCCAGGCCGAAGGGTTCGGCGCCCGGATCGAAACGCTTAACGCGACCGATGCCTTTCTTGGCAGCCTGCCGGGCGTATCCTATGCCAATATTCGCGAGCCGCTCGTCAACACCCGCAATCTCGCCGATCTCATCCCGCTGAACTCAGTGTGGTCCGGAAGCCCCATCGCGCCGTGCCCGTTCTTTCCGCCAGGTGCGCCCCCGCTCATGCAGGTCGCCAGCGGCTCAACGCCGTTCCGGCTTAACCTGCATGTCGACGATGTCGGGCATACTCTGGTCTTCGGCCCGACTGGTTCGGGTAAATCGACATTGCTGTCGCTGATCGCGGCGCAGTTCCGACGCTATGCGGATGCGCAGATCTTCGCGTTCGACAAGGGGCGGTCGATGCTGCCGCTGACGCTCGCCATCGGCGGCGATCACTACGAGATCGGCGGGGACGCGTCCGGAGAAGGGGAGGGGGCTTCGCCGCGACTGGCCTTCTGCCCGCTCGCCAAACTCGCGTCGGACGGCGACCGCGCCTGGGCGGCCGAGTGGATCGAGACGCTGGTCGCCCTGCAGGGCGTCACGGTCACACCCGACTATCGCAACGCCATCTCAAGGCAACTGTCACTGATGGCGGAATCGCGCGGCCGCTCGCTCTCCGATTTCGTATCAGGCGTGCAGATGCGCGAGATCAAGGATGCGCTGCACCACTACACGGTCGATGGACCGATGGGCCAGTTGCTCGATGCAGAGCAGGACGGACTGGCGCTCGGCGCTTTCCAGTGCTTCGAGGTCGAGGAGCTGATGAATCTTGGCGAGCGCAATCTCGTACCGGTCCTGCTCTATATGTTCCGGCGGGTGGAGAAGCGGCTGACGGGGGCGCCCAGCCTCATCATTCTCGACGAGGCCTGGCTGATGCTCGGTCATCCGACGTTCCGCAACAAAATCAGGGAATGGCTGAAGGTGCTGCGCAAGGCCAACTGCGCCGTAGTGCTCGCGACCCAGTCGGTCTCGGACGCGGAGCGTTCCGGGATCATCGACGCGCTCAAGGAGTCCTGCCCGACCAAGATATGCCTGCCCAACGGCGCGGCCCGCGAGCCCGGGACGCGCGAGTTCTACGAGCGGATCGGCTTCAACGAAAGGCAGATCGAGATCGTCGCGACTGCCCTGCCGAAGCGCGAATACTACGTCGCCTCACCCGAAGGCCGCCGGCTGTTCGACATGTCGCTCGGTCCCGTGGCGCTCTCCTTCGTCGGTGCGTCCGGCAAGGGGGATTTGCAGCGTATCCGCGATCTTCATTCCGAATACGGGGCCGACTGGCCCAAGCACTGGCTCCAGCAAAGGGGTATCGCCCATGCCGAAACACTTTTCACGGCCGCTTGAAGCGGTGCGAGCCGCCATGATCGCGGCCGTCACTATTCCAGCCTCTCTGCCCGTTCCGACATATGCCGGCGGTGTTACCGGGCAGGCCACCGAATGGACCCAGCTCGCCAACAATGCGGAGCTCATTAGTCTCGTCGGCAAGTCCGCCGAGCAGGTGAACAATCAGATCACCCAGATCAGCCAGCTTGCCGAGCAGATCCAGAACCAGATCAACATCTACAAGAATCTGCTGCAGAACACCGCGCAACTGCCGGACCATATCTGGGGCCAGGTCGAGAACGACCTCAACAAGCTCCAGAACATCGTCGCGCAGGGGCAGGGCGTCGCCTTTTCGATGGGCAACATCGACGACGTCGTGAAGCAGCGCTTCCAGAGTTTTGCCGACATGAAGAGCAACCTCCCGGACGGCGCGAGCTTTTCATCGACCTATCAGAACTGGTCCGATACCAATCGTGACACCATCGCCGGCACGCTGAAGGCGGCTAACCTGACGGCCGAGCAGTTTTCCAGTGAGGAATCCACCATGTCCTCGCTGCGATCGATGTCGCAGTCGGCCGACGGACAGATGAAGGCGCTGCAGGTCGGGCACCAGATCGCCAACCAGCAGGTGGCGCAGATGCAGAAGCTGCGCGGGCTGGTGTCGCAGCAGACCACGATGATGGGCACATGGTTCCAGTTGGAACAGGCGCAGAAGGACCTCGCCCAGGCCCGGCGCGAAAAATTCTTCAACGCGCCGACCAATGACATTCGCGGCGGCCAGACCATGGAGCCGCGGTGGTGAGCCCGCGCATCCTCATCGTCCTCGCAGTCGCGGGCGCCCTCGGAGCCGGCACGATCGTCTGGGTGACCGTCCGGCCGGATGCTACGACTGAAACACCGGCCGGGACATCCGGTTTTGGTGCAGCTCAGCGCGAGCACAGGGAGCGCTTCTTCGGCGGTGATCCTGACCGGGATGTTCGAGGCGGGCAGGAGATGAAGCCGCGATGGTAATTGTTCGCCCCTCCCGCAAGCTCGAAACCGCTTTCATCGTCATTGCGATCCTGGCTCTTGCGACAGCGCCGGCGCTCGCGCAGCAAGGTTCCGTGCTCACCACGTTGGAGAACCAGGTCGTCACCGCCGCCAAGGGTTGGGAGACGACAATCATGAACGCGGCACGGTCTCTGTTCTGGATCCTTGCCGGGATCGAGATCGGCATCGCCGCCGTGTGGCTGGCGATCAATGCGGCAAGCCTCGACGCCTGGTTCGCCGAGCTCGTGCGTCGGATCATGTTCATCGGTCTCTTCGCCTTCATCCTCGATCGCGGCCCGGCGCTCGCCAAGGCGGTGGTGGACAGCCTGTTCCAGATCGGCGCCGGCGGGGGCTCGGCTTCGCCCGCCAACATCTTCGACGCTGGTATCCGCGTCGCCTCTAAGATGTCGGAACAGGCGAAGTTCGGGCTGTGGGAGGATAATGCACTGGCGATCGCCGCGGTCTTCGCGATGATCGTGGTCGTCGTCGCCTTCTCGCTCGTCGCAGCGATCTTCGTCGCCGTCATGGTCGAGATGTATGTGGGCCTCCTCGCCGGCATGATCATGCTCGGTTTGGGCGGCAGCTCCTATACCAAGGATTTCGCGGTCCGTTATCTGGTCTACGCCTTCAGCGTCGGCATGAAGCTGATGGCGCTGGTGATGATCGCCAAGATCGGGTCGGATATTCTGATCGGGCTGGCCGAAGCGCCAACGGCGACCTCCGACCAGTTTATCACCACGATCGGCATCGCCGGCATCTCCGTCGTCGTGTTCATCATCGCCATGTATGTGCCGCCGATCATCCAGGGCGTCGTACAGGGCGCATCGATCGCTGGCGGCATGGCGGCGATCCGCCACGGCGGCCAGGCAGCGACATTCGCGGCCGGCGGTGCTTTCCTCGGCGCGAGTGCAGCGTTCAGAGGTGCACAAGCGGCGAGCTCCGCGAGGGCAGGGGGGTCGTCGATGGCGGGAGCAGCCCTTCGCGGCATGGCGTCCGGCATCGGCAATGCCGGATGGGCGGCTGGCTCGGCGGCACGCGAGAAGGCGATCGCTTCGCCCGGCGCCTATGCCGGATCTCTGCTCGGCCTGGCCAATGCCAAGCTTGATCAGACCCGGCAATCCAGAAGGCCCTCGGCTCCTCCTCCGCCTCCACCCGTCAACGAAAACAAATAAAGGCTGACCGCATATGGCCGGACGAACCCCGCCCGACAATCCCTATATCGCTGCGAGGACGGAATGGAACGAGCGTTACGGCTCCTATGTGAAGGTAGCCGCGGCATGGCGCCTTGTCGGCATCACTGGCATGACCATGGCGGTAATCGGCTTTTCCTACGCGCTTTTCCAAAGCACACAGGTCAAGCTGGTGCCCTACATCGTCGAGGTGGACAAGCTCGGCACGGCCTCAAGCGCCGGCTTCCCGCAGCAGATCGAATATGCCGATCCGCGCGTGGTGCGCGCCACGCTTGGCGGTTTCGTTTCGAACTTCCGGTCGGTGTCGCCGGATGCGGTCGTGCAGAAACAATATATCGACCGCACCTATGCGCTGCTTCGGACCTCGGATCCTGCGACAGAAAAGGTCAACGCTTGGTTTCGCTCCTCCTCGCCATTCGAGAAAGCAAAGAACGCAACGGTCGCCGTCGAGGTCAACAATATCGTCGCGCTGTCGAACCAGAGCTACCAGATCGACTGGACCGAATTCGAGCGAGACCGCCGCGGCAAGGAGACAGCCACGCGCCGGTTCCGCGGGATTGCTACCGTCACACTGACGCCACCGCAGGACGAGGGCGTCATCCGGCTTAACCCAATCGGACTCTATCTTAGGGATCTCGACTGGACCGCGCAGCTTTGAAAGGCATGGCCCCGAACATGAACATTCGACTGAGACGTTTTCCGGCCAGGCTGGCTGCCGCCGCGATCGTTGCCGCAATGGGGCCGTTGGCGGCTTCTTTCTCCCCACGCGCCCTCGCGGCTGATGGCGTCACCGCCAACGAAGCGAAGGGGATGGGGATTTCCACCCAGTGGCGCGGAGCACGCGGACTTGTGACGAAAGGACCGGACGGAAAGGTGATCTTTCTCTACGGCGAGGTGCAGCCCTCCGTCGTCTGCTCGCCCCTGCAGGTCTGCGATATCGAGCTCCAGGGCGGCGAAGTCGTCCGCGACGTGCTCGTGGGCGACACCGTCCGATGGAAGGTCGAGCCAGCAACCTCGGGAGCTGCGGGAGGACAGGCGATCCACCTGATCGTCAAGCCATCGGAGCCGAACCTCGTCACCTCGATGGTGGTGACGACCTCGCGCCGCACCTACCACATCCAGCTCAAGTCGCACCAGACACAATACATGGCACGTGTTGGCTTCGAATATCCTGAAGACGTGTCCACCAAGCTCGCTGACATCAACGCACGAATGGAGGCCAGCACCATTCCTGGCGCCGGCGTTCCGGCCGAGCAGTTGAATT
The DNA here is from genome assembly GCF_030010215.1 of Tianweitania sp. UT-5YL-CI-8. Classification (GTDB taxonomy): domain Bacteria; phylum Pseudomonadota; class Alphaproteobacteria; order Rhizobiales; family Rhizobiaceae; genus Oryzicola. Next base: position 1,530 of record NZ_JASCRR010000031.1, on the reverse strand, counting down.
TTGCCTATTCCGTCTCAGGCAGCGCCAGCTGGCGACCGACGCGCGTCTATTCGGACGGGCAGAAGACTTACGTCCAGTTCCCGCGCTCGATCTTCGGCCAGGACGCGCCGGTACTGTTTGTCGTCTCCGGCGGTCAGAACCGCATCGTCAACTATCGGATGAAGGGCGACATGATGGTGGTCGACTACCACGTCGACCGCGCGGTCCTGGTCTCCGGCGTCGGCTGGAGACAGGAGAAGGTGACGATCCGGAGGGGAGGGCGGTGATGCAAAGCTTCTCTTCCCGTCCAAGCCTTTTGCTCCCCCTCCGCAGCCTCGCTGCCGCCTGCGCCCTCGTCCTCCTCCTTTCCGGATGCCAGTCGCTCGGAACGGATGGATTGGCCTCCAGCAACGCGCCTGCCGAGATCTCGGGGCCGGCGGCAAGCGCTATTGCCGGCGACATGGTGAGCAGGCTCGCAGAGCAGATCGGCCCCGGGACCACGACTGTCTCGCTGAAGCAGGACGGCTCGCCTTTCGGGCAGGCGCTGGAAGCGGCCCTCAAGGGATGGGGTTATGCGGTCGTGACCGACCAGAAGACGGATGGCACGACACGCACCGTGCCGCTCGCCTATGTCGTCATTCCGTTCGAGGGGCAGGTCCTGGCCCGCCTTTCTACGAACAGCGTCGAACTTGGCCGCGCCTACACCGTCACAACGACGGGTGCGCAGCCGGCGAGCGCACTCTCAGTCATGAAGCGCGGTTAGGGGAGGGCGGTCATGGTTCAATCGCTCAAGCTCGGCGGCTCTACAAACGAGGAGGCGACCTCCGGCATGCGCCGGATCAACCGTCTGCCGATCATCGTCGTGATCGTGCTTGTGGTCGTCTTTCTAGCCGTCATCTTCTACGGCCTGACCTCACGCGGACTGTATTTCCGCGACACCGGACCGGACACAAGCTCCGGCAATCCGGCGTCAACCTTCGCCGATCAGATCAAGCGCGGCGTTTCCGACGGCATCATCGGCGAGCCGCAGCAGGTGACGACGCTGCAGCCGGCGCCGGTCGAGACGGAAGAGGAGAAGCGCTCCGTCAATTCGTTCACACCGCAGCCCGGTCAAAGGGAAGATGCGCGGCCGGAACCGCAACTGGAATCTGAACAGGTCTGGCGCGCCCGCTTGCAGCGCGAGCAGGAAGAGCAATATCTTCGTGAGCGGCAGCGCCAGAGAATGGCCCGGCTGCAGGCCAATGACGCCGCCTATGATTCGCCGATCGCTGTCGACCGAGGCATGTTTGACAATCGCGGAGCGGACACCTCCGATACGGCCGCGACAATGACGAACGGAGTTGCCACTGCGACAACACCTGGCGCATCCGATCTCTATGCGGCAGCTCTTCGCGCCGGGCTTGAAGGGCAGAACGGTGATCCGAATGTGATTAGGCATGGAATAAGGACCCCGCATTTGGGGTGATCGGCGTCCAAACGGGACCCCCATCTGCGATGGGGTTACAACAGCCTCCGGTTTCATCGGGGGCTTTTTATTTGGATGCTTGTTGT
>NZ_JASCRR010000030.1 GCF_030010215.1 Tianweitania sp. UT-5YL-CI-8 | reverse complement strand
CGACCGGCGCAAGGGCGACGATCCGGACGTTGCCTCGATCCAGCCCGGCGCTATCCGGCGCTCGCTGGACGCCTATCGCGGCCTTGGCATGGATTGGGTGTTCATCGACACGCCAGGCAAGATGGAAAGCGCCTCGGTCGAAGCAGCCAAGCACGCCGATATAGTGCTGGTTCCGTCGCAGGCGCAGATATTTTCGATCGAAACGTTGGAGCCGCTAAAGCGGCTTCTCGACATGGCCGGCAGTCCGCCAACGTTCGTTGTGCTCAATCTGGTGCATCCGAACGCCGGGGGCAGGGCGGTTGACGATGCCGCCGCGATTGCCGCGAGCTTCAACGTGAAGGTCGCCCCCATCCATGTGTCGCGGCTGAAAACCTATGAGGACGCCCCGGCCTTGGGCCAGACGCCGCAAGAACTGGAACCGCAGGGACGCGCGGCCCAGGAAGTCGCCGGCCTGTTCAAGTTCCTTTCAGAACAGGCAAGCATGATTGCAGGTAATCATGAAAGGATGAAAGCATGAGCCGCAAACCTTCGCTTCTCGCTACGGCGATCAAGACCGCAGAGCAACCCGCGCCCGCTCAGGAGGCCGCGCCAGAGCCGAAAGGTAGTGTGCCAGTCTCACAGCCGGCCGGAAGCTATGTTGCGCCCTCGCGAGCTAACAAGCTCGGCAGAACGCATTTCCTGCCGCCCGCCTATTGGGAGACGCTGGACGAACTCAGCTTTCGCAGCAGGGACGAGAAGGGCAAGCGGATTCCAAAGGAGCGCCTTGTTGCCGAGGCCCTGAACCTGCTTTTTGCCAAACACAATTATCCGGTTGTCCGCGAGGATGGGGATTGAAAATATAACAATATACACTATAGTTTAGAGTGTTATAGCGAGGTTCCGTGCGGATTTTCTTGACCAGAGGCGTTGTGCGGTTCGCTCGCAGGCAACGGATTGCTGACGTCAGCTTGGGCGAGGCGATAGAGCGGGCTGAGCGCGGCACGATCGACGCCGATCTTGGTGGTGGCCTCATCAAGCAACGCGTGGCGCGGCCCGGTCAGGGACGCTCCGGCGGGTTTCGGATGATCGTCGCCTATCGGGCCGCTGGTCGCGCCGTGTTTCTGTATGCGTTCGCCAAGAGCGACCGTGACAACATCGACGCTGACGAGCTGGAAGCCCTGCGCACGATCGGCGCGAATTGGCTTGTCGCATCGACCGAGCTGGTCGGGCAAGCCATTGAGGACGGAGATTTGAAGGAGATCGAGCATGACGACGACGAAGCCTAGCCGCCTTTCCCGCGAAATCGCGGAAATGGCCGGCGCGCAGCGCCGCCTCGGGATCATGGACGAGGCGACCTATGAGAAGATCACGGCGCGGCACCTTGGAGAGAAGACCCTGCCGACCGAAGCGCCGATGACGGGCGCGGACGTGCGGGCCGTGCGCGAGCGGGCGCACCTTAGCCAAGCCGCCTTCGGCCGTTATCTCAACGTGACGCCTGGCTATGTGTCGCAGCTTGAGCGCGGCGAGGCGCAGGCCAAAGGTCCGGCGCTGGCCTTGTTGAACGTCATTCGCCGGCGAGGCATTGAGGCGCTGCATTAATAGGGGGCGTAATCATGCTTGCATGTAAGTGTGTAAGCAACCCGCCCCCGGCGGTCCCTACGGCCCTAGATGATGAGAGCGGGCCGGGCCGGGGGCTAGCGTCGTGCCGAGCGGCGGAAGCCGCGCGGGCAACCAGGCCGGCCGCTTCGGGTGACGCTTGCATGTCCTTCAGGAGCGCGGCGAAGGCTTCCGGGGCAAGGGTGAGTGAGTGGCGCAGGGTGGCGAGGTTTCGTCGGTCGCGCGGTTCCCCCGCTGCGATATGGAGGATCAGGCCGCCAATCAGCGCCTTGGCTTCCTCGTTCCAATGGGCCTCCCGGGCCATGCCCGGTTCATCGAACACGAGAGCGTCGGCCAGGGTGCTTGCATCTTCCGCGACATCGAGGCCGGCCGGATCGAGCTGGTCGAGTGGATTGAAGGCGGCCGAAGGCAGGCCGGTGACGCCGAAGGGATCGAGCACATCGACCGGCCCGAACTTTTCGCGGGCGCGGCCGACGATCTTGGCATTCTCGCCTTTGGGGTCGATGCAGATCACGGAGCGGTCGGCGGTGAGCAGATTCGGGATGATGGTCCCCACGCCCTTGCCGGTGCGCGTTGGTGCCATGGTGAGAAGATGGGCCGGGCCGTCATAGCGCAGCAGCTTCTTGGATTTCGGATCGCGGCCGATCAGCAGTCCGGTATCGGCGCGGGTGAGGGGAGCCACTTCCTTGTTGGTGGCGAAGCGCGCCGAGCCGTGGGTTTCGCCTTCCATGTCCCCGAAATGGATAATCAGCGGATTGGTGATGAAGCGGAAGGCGATCACAGCCAGCACCAGGAGCGTGACCAGATCGAGCACGATAAAGGGAACGCTACCGGGACCGAAGCCCCATTGTTCAAGAAAAAACCGGCCGCCGAAGCCGATCATGAACAGCGCGACGATAAGGATAAACAGGACGACCAGCAGCGTTTGCCAGATACGGAAGGGCAGGGCGAACAGCGCGACGGACGCCCATAGGGCGTCACGACACGAAAGTGATGAATCTGTCCGACATTTGAGAACATATGGTGATCAAGCGGCCAGCATGGATATTTCGCGCCGAAGCGGCCTGAGGTCGAGGCTGTCAGTCGGGGTCCAGATGTAATCGCCGGTGAGGCTGATATGCTGCCATCCGAGCGGCGTGATGTGCTTGATCACATCGGCCGGCGTCGCAATGCCTTCGCGATTGAGCTCGGCGAAAGTCGGTTCGAGATAGAGCGTGTTCCAGTAGACGATGGCGTTGATGAGCAGGTTCAGTCCGGACGCTCGGTAGAACTGGCTCTCGAAGGTTCTGTCCCGCAGCTCTCCGAGACGGTTGAAGAACAGTGCCCGGGCCAGAGTGTTCTGAGCCTCGCTCTTGTTGAGGCCGGCGGTGGCGTTTCTGCGCATTTCAGGGTTCTGCCACCATTGCGGCAGGAAGATGGATCGATTGATGCGTCCGATGTCGCGCAAGGCGAGCGCCAGTCCGTTTTGGCGCGGGAATGCGGACAGTTTCGCCAGCAAGGTCGAAGGCCGCACCTGGCCGGAACGGATCGTTGTAACGAGACGCAGGATGTCATTCCAGTTTGCCTTGATCCGCTCGACGTTGATGGGTTCGCCGAAGAGCGGGGCGAGGTTTTCGGGAGGCGTGTCGCCCGGGAAGAGATAGAGCCGGCGGTCTTTGAGGCCGCGCAGCCGGGGAACGAGCTGGAAACCGACAAGATGGCAGAGAGCGAAACTCATATCGCTGACCCCGCCGGTATCGACATAATGGGTTTCGATGGCGAGATCGCTGCCATGGTAGAGCAGACCGTCCAGGACATAGATGGCCTCGCTCGCATTGGCGTTCATGGCGATGATGTGGAACGCCCCATACTGGTCGGAGGTGAACCGATAGAACTTGGCGCCAGGGTTCGGGCCGTAGCGGGCGTTGAGGTCGCCGATCGCCTCGGCGTGCCCTCCTGCCGGAAAATACTGCCCGTCCGAGGATGAGGTGGTTCCGTCGCCCCACAGCCTTGCAAGAGACAATTGCCTCTGGGCATTGACGAGGATGGCGTGCGCTGCGGTGTAACCTTCCTCCCGGATATGCCAGTCGTGCGCCCAGGCGAGCTGACGCATAGTCAGTCCGGGAGAAACATCCGCCATCCTGGTAAGGCCGAGATTGATGCCGTCCGCCAGAACGGCGGTAAGCAGGGCAAGCTTGTTGTCGGCCGTGCGCCCGGTGCGCAGATGGGTGAACGCATTCGAAAATCCCGTACGGGCGTCCACCTCAAGCAGCAGGTCGGTGATGCGGACGGCAGGCAGCCGGTTTTCCACCTTCGGTTTCAGCGCCTTCGCGATGTCCGGGAACATGGCCTTGTGCGGCGTGATGCTGAAACCCGCGCCGGCCAATTCGACATCGTCGAGTTCACCGGCTTCTGCCAGACGGGAAAGCTCGCTCAGCCCGTCGTTCAAGGTCTGGCGCTGTTGCTTCAGATAGGTTTCTACATCGGTATCGACTGCGACCGGAAGTGGACCTTCCTCGCGCATCAATTCGAATGTCGGCGCGGGAATGAGGAAGCTCTCGAAGGACTGGAAGCGCTTCGCGCCCTCCACCCAGACATCGCCGGCATCGAGGCGGCGTTTCAATTCGCTGAACAGGCAGAGTTCATAGGCCCTGCGATCGATCTTGCCATCCTGCAGGATGAGCGGCATCCAGCCTTTCGGTGCAAAGGATATGGGTGCTCTGTCGGGTATCGCTCTTTTCCCTTTACGGTACAGATCGGCGACCATGGATAGCGCCCGCAGGAGATTCGCCGCCACGGCGTGGCCACGAAACACGAACGTCGACAGGAATTCCGGCGCCATTTTCCGGATTGTCGGATAGCGCTGGAGCATTTCGATTTTCCCGTCGATGCTGTCGGGGGCAATCAGCGTGTCGACCGCCTGGACACTGGTCGCGAAGGTCGGCCATTGAATGACCGTTTCGAGCGACCTGCCGATATCCTCGCCCTTCTGCCTGGCCTCTATGATCGCGTGGCAAACTTTCGAAACGTCCTTCAGCGGCTTCTGAACCTCCCTGACCGAACGGGTGATGCGGGCGGTCGCCTGATTGTCGGCTCTCCGCGTCATGGCGCCGATTAGCTTCTTGAAGACGTCGATTGCGGAATCGGTCAGATGGCGGGAAAGATGCAGGACCGTCGCAGCCAGCACGGCGTGCCGGCGTTCGGGATTGAGGTCGCGCAAATGCTGCGCGCTCATCCGCATCCCTTCCGCGGCGAGTTCATCAAAAACCTTGGCTGGAATGCGCTCCATCAATTCCATTGGCAGGTTCAGTGACCGAAGAAACTGGACGCGTTCAGCTATCCTGTCGAGATTGATGGCGGTAGGCGACAATGCCGGTGTTCTCGTCCACGCGAGGATGGTCACATTCGTCCCCGCACGCGGGTCGAGAAGTTTGTCGAGGTCACGCCTCTGACCTTCCGAAAGCCCGCCAGCCAGGGCCCGGTGAGCGATGCGGATGCCGCGCCGGATTGCAACGTGGATGATGGCTTCGAGTGCTCCGCGTGCCGGCAGGAGAATTCGCCGACGTCGCAATTCCTCCACGACCATGTCCGCCAAAACATCGGCCCGGCGCAGGGTTTGCGCAGCCGGCGTCAACCAGCCGGTCAGCGCCCTCACGTCCGAAGGCGCAAATGGGCGCATCTTCATTTTCTCGAACAGCAGGGCGAGGTGCTCGCGGCGCGTCTGCGGACGTTCGAAATATCGGTCGATCTCACGATGATCGGCACCGATCTGCCTCGCCAGGAACTGCAAGACGCCGGAAGGCAGGATCTCACCATCGGCGAGCGGTCGGCCTGGAAATCGCAACATCGCCAGAACGCAGGCCAAGCCCAGCCGGTTCGACGCCTTGTTCTGTCGCATGACCAGATCGAGATCCGACTGGTCCAGCGTGTAATGTTTGGCGATCTCTCTTTCGTCGTCGGGGATCGCTGTCGCCCGGCTCCACCATGTTTCGCTCAGCAGTGCTCTTCGCGCCATTCATCATCCTCCATCTCCTCGCGGAGGCTGCACCGAAGTGGAAAATGCATGTCCGGCAAACGACCGTTTCACGGCTTCCACAGATTTCGTCCGCAAACCTTGCCATTCGACGGCAAACCGGACATTGTCCGCATTGAATGAGAAAACGGACAAATCACGCCCTATGACCGCGATTGGCTACGCAAGGGTATCCACCGGCGACCAGGATACGGCGCTTCAACTCGATGCGCTGCGCAAGGCGGGCTGCGAGAATCTGTTCGAAGACAAGGCATCGGGTGTGAAGTCCGATCGGCCGGGGCTCGCCGAAGCTGTGCGCTATGCCCGAGACGGCGACACGCTTACGGTCTGGAAGCTCGATCGCCTGGGCCGATCGATGAAGCACCTGATCGAGATCGTCACGGAATTGGAGGCCAAAGGTGTCGGCTTCCGATCTATCACCGAAAACATCGACACCACGACACCCGGCGGTCGCCTGGTCTTCCATCTGTTCGGGGCGCTGGCCCAGTTCGAACGCGATCTCATCCGGGAAAGAACCTGCGCCGGACTACAGGCAGCAGAGGAACGGGGTCGGCGCGGCGGCCGCCAAGCGGTCGTCACCCCGGAGAAGTTGGCAAAGGCGCGCCAGCATCTGGCGGCCGGGCTCAATGTTCGAGAAGCCGCCGCGCGCGTGAAAATCGGCAAAACCGCGCTCTACCAAGCGCTCAGAGCGGAGAAATCACCCGCGTCAAAGGTCAAACCGACGTAAGTTCCGGGTACGTTCTCAAAAGTCGGACAGATTCATCACTTTCGTGTTGTGACGCCATAGCGGATCGCGGGTAGCAGCGCGGAGCATGTTCTTGAATGCGGCCCAGGCAAGCTTTGCTTGAATCACGATCCAGCTTCCCCGGTGCTCCCTGCCGTTTGTCCGGGTGCCGTTGCGCCGATCAGGTCGGCAAAGAGTTCCTTGTCACCGTCGCGCGTCAGGAAACCGGGCAGTTCGCGGCGCAACCAGTCGCCCAGGTTCCGCGAAAAATCGTCCTTTCCGCCTTCGAGACGATGCAGGACGAGCGCACCGAGCAGCACCTTGCGGCGCGTGTCGTTAGCGCGTTCCTGTTTGCCAAGCCGTGCTTTCAGGCTGGCGCGTTGCGCATCCAGTTGAGCTAGACGTTCTTCGATAGACTTGCGCGCCATGCCTGAATCTCCTTCTCTGATCGTTCAGCAAGACTATCATTCCCGACCATCATTTCCAGTTATTTGCCTGTTTCGGTTGAAAATTCTGGTGATCTATGCGCAAATACCGACGTTTCTTCATTGGCTTGAACCGTTCCGCAAGCGCCACACCGAGCGACGAAAGAGCGAAGTGATTTGGTCGAGAAGGGCGCACTTACGAGTTACTACGTAACTCAGTGCGTCGCCAGCTTGAAGGCTGGCGGGAAAGGCAAAACGGTAACGGAGCGATCGGCCTTGGCGATCTACCATTTGAGCATGAAGCCAATTTCGCGGGCGAAGGGCCGTACCGCCGTCGCTTCGATTGCTTATCGTGCCGGTGAGAAGCTGACCAACGAGCGTGACGGGATCACGCATGACTACACGGCCAAGCAGGGCGTGGAACATGCGGAGATCGTCTTGCCGGAAGGCGTCAGCGCCGATTGGGCGCGGGATCGATCGGACTTGTGGAACGCCGCCGAATTTGCCGAGAAGCGCAAGGACGCTCGCGTTGCCCGCGAATTTGAAATCGCCTTGCCGCATGAGCTTTCGGCCGAGCAGCGGCTAGAGGCCAGCCGAGAGTTCGCGCAGGATTTGGCGAACCGCTATGGCGGGGCGATAGACTTCGCCATTCATGCACCGCACGAGGCGAGCGACGTTCGCAATCACCATGCGCATGTGATGATGACCACGCGGCAGGTGACGGAGGACGGCTTAGGCGACAAGACCTATCTTGAGCGCGAAAACAATTGGCTGCTGTCGAACGACCTGCCGACGACCGATATGCAGATTCGAGATATCCGCCAGCGGTGGGAGGGGATCGCCAACGAGCGGTTGGCGATGGCGGGTCATGATATTCGCATCGATCACCGTTCGCATATGGAGCGCGGTCTTGAGATTGCGCCGACCGAGCATATGGGCGTCCATGCCACGCAGATGGACAGGCGGGGCCTGGCTGTATCAAGAACACGGTTGGATGAGGATGCGGCCCTGCGCAACGCCGAGCTGATCCGCGAGAAGCCGGAGCAGGTTCTCACAATCATCGCCGGCGAAAAGAGCGTGTTCGACCGGCGCGACGTTGCGCGGGCGCTGCATCGCTACATCAACGACGACCCGCAGGAGTTTAGAAACGCGTTCGCGAAGGTGATGGCCTCGCCCGCCCTGGTCGAGTTGCAGCCCGAACGCGCCCACGTAGTGGGGGACCATGCAACGGGCGAGCCAAGGGGCTTGGTTGAGCTTGCGCGCTATTCGACCCGCGAAATGGTCGAGATCGAATCCGGCATGGTCGTGTCGGCGCAGCGGATGCGCGCGGCGCACAATCATGGTGTCGATCGTCGGCATGTCGAGCGGGCTATCGGCGCGCAGGACGCCGCCATTCAGCGGAGCGCCGGCGATGGGACGGCGCGGCTTTCGGACGAGCAGCGGGCTGCGATCGAGCATATCACCGGGCCGGAGCGGATCGCGGCGGTTGTCGGTTATGCCGGCGCTGGCAAGTCCACCATGCTCGCCGCCGGGCGCGAGGCATGGGAGGCCGAGGGCTATCAGGTCCACGGCGCGGCCCTGTCGGGCAAGGCGGCCGAGGGGTTGGAGGAAAGTTCCGGCATCCAGAGCCGCACGCTGGCGTCATGGTCCCGCGGTTGGGAGAACGACCGCGGCCAGCTCGGCCGCGGCGACGTGTTTGTGATCGACGAGGCGGGCATGGTCGGGAGCCGCCAGCTCGCCCGGTTCGTCAACGAGGCCGAGGCGCGCGGGGCGAAGATCGTCCTTGTCGGTGACCATGAGCAGCTACAGGCGATCGGGGCCGGCGCGCCGTTCCGGGCGATCACGGAGGAAATCGGCCATGCCGAGCTTTCCGAGATTCGCCGGCAGCGCGTGGACTGGCAGCGGGAGGCTTCCGTTGACTTCGCCACGCACCGGACGGCCGAGGGGCTGGCGGCCTATCGGGATCGCGGCAATATCAGCTTTGCCGAGACAGGCGAGGACGCGCGGGGCCAGATCGTGCGCGATTACCTTGCCGATCGCAACGAGCGGCCGGAGGGAACCCGCGTTGCGATGGCGCATCGCCGGGCCGATGTTCGGGCCATCAATGACGCGATCCGGACGGAGCTACAGGACCGGGGCGAGCTGGCGCGTGTGGCTGAGGATCGTGAAGGGTCGGGCGACGTCGCCCATGAGCGGGAAGGGCCGGGCCGGGCGCTGACCTTCCAGACCAATGACGGCAAGCGCGACTTTGCGACGGGCGACCGCATCGTGTTCCTCGAAAACAGCCGCGACCTTGGCGTGAAAAACGGGATGCTCGCGACCGTCGATTATGTCGAGCCGGGCCGCATCATCGTCACGCTCGACGGCCCAAGGGGAGGGGAAGGGCGCAGCGTTTCCGTGCCGATGGGCGACTATCAGGCGATCGACCACGGCTATGCGACGACGATTCACAAGAACCAGGGCGCGACGGTCGATCGGAGTTTCGTGCTGGCGTCGGGGACGATGGACCGGCATCTGACCTATGTTGCCATGACCCGGCATCGCGACGGGGCGCAGCTCTATGCGGCGCAGGACGAGTTCAGCGACCGGCACGCCGGCCAAACGTTGGCTTCGGGCCGCCTGGTCGAGCATGGGGCTGCACCCTATGAGCACCAGGCGGGCAAGAGCGACAGCTATTTCGTGACGCTGGAAAGCGACAAGGGCCAGCGGAATACCATTTGGGGCGTCGATCTTGAGCGGGCCATGAAAGAGGCCGGCCTGAAGATCGGGGAGAAGATCGGGCTTGAGCATCGCGGATCGGAGCCGGTTCGGCTTCCGGACGGCCAGATGGTCGAGCGTCATTCGTGGAAGGTGCGGGACGCCGGCGAGCTGGTCTATAGCCAGCTTGAGCGCCGCCTGTCCCGGTCGGGCGTGAAGGAAACCACCCTCGATTATACGCGCGACTTTGCCGAACGGCGCGGGATCGCGGAGCAAATGGGCGTCCGCAGCGAGATCGAGCTACGTGCGGACAGGGAGTCGATGGCCGAGCGCGAGCGGAGCGAGGATTTTGCGGTCGCGCGCAGATCCTCGCAAAAAGTCGGTGCGGATCTCGCGCAGGATCTTCGTGCAGATCCTCGCGAGGATCTCGCCGGCGATCGCGGTGATGACCGGCAGCAGCGCCACAGCCGGTTCGAGGGCCTGAAACTGTCGCGGAGCGCGTCGGCCGACCGGCCGGCCGCGCAGGACCGCGACGAGCTACGCCAGGAACGGCCCCAAGATCGGCCACAGACGGCCGAGAAGCAGCGGCGCGGCATGTTCGACGGATTGCAGCTCAGTGCCGGCCGTGGGGCTTCTCAGGAGCGGGCAGACGGGCCGGAAAGGGAAGGGAGCTTGCGGCCGGCGCCGGCGCAGGACTGGCTTGCCGAACGCTTGCGGCCGCAGTCGCCGCTTGAGCAGGCCGTTGACCGCTACGCACGCGCCTATGAATCAGTGCACAGGCAGCAGCGCGCGGGGCTTCCGATTCTCGACGCGCAGCGCCAGGATTTGCACGAGGCCGGCCAGCAGCTCGACCAGGCGCGGCCGGGCGCACGCGAGTTGATGCGGTCGGCGTTGCACTATGACCCGGACATGCAGCGCAGCATGACCGAGCTTTCCGGTCGGCAGCGCGTCGGCCAGGTGATCGAGCGGCTGGACCATGAACGCGCCATGCAGGCCGACCCGTATGTGAGGGCCGACCGCTTCGTTGAACGCTGGCAGGCGTTGCAGGGGCAGCGCCAGCAGCTTCGCGGCTGGCAGCACGACAATGCGCGCGGCAAGGTGGAAAGCCAGATGAACGGCCTCGCCAAGAGCCTGGAACGTGATCCGCAGGTTGAATCCGTTTTGCGCAATCGCCGCCAGGAACTCGGGATCGGTCAGCACATGCGCCAGAGCGAGGGAATTTCCCGCGAACTGCAACAGAACCTCACGCGCGGCCGCAGCATCGGACTTGAACGGTAGGAGACGCCATGACGGATGACGACAGGGAAGGGTTTGGGACGGAGGCGGCGACCGAAGACGTCGGCGATCCGGCGGCGGCGTTCGAGGCGTTGCGGCGCACGGTCGAGAAGCAGGGCGCGCATACCGGCGCGGAAATTACGATCATCCGGCGCGGCGTGGAAGCTGCGTTTGACCAGTTCGAGAGATTCCAGCAGCCGCCCGACTACGGTCCCGATCTTGGCCGGGTGGTCCAGCAGCTCGCCCTTGTCGCGGAACGGCTGGAAGCCGTCGAGCAATCGCCCATCCTGCGCAACGGGCCGGAGCATTATGCCCGCGCATTAGAGCGCAGCGGCGAGAGCCTGGTGAGGACCGCCGCGCAGCAGCTCGAAGGGAAAGGCCACGACCTCGAGCGCGAAGCGAACAACCTGGCCGCCTACACCAAGAGCGCCTACGACCGGCGCTCGCAGGATCTGCGCATGTGGTTCGCCGGCGGCATCTGTTTGCTCGCCGGCGCGCTCCTGGTGTTGTTCTTGCCGCGCATCCTGCCGTTCGCGGCCGACACCCATGTTGCGGCGATCGTCATGGGTCAGGACCGATGGAACGCCGGCGTCACTATGATGCAGACGGCCGATCCGAACGGCTGGCGCAGCGTGGTCGATTCCTCGCAGCTCGTGCGCGACAACGCCGAAGCGATCGGCCGATGCGCCGAGGTCGCGAGCACGGCACGCGGGGATCAGCGGTGCACGATCATCGTGAAAGCGCCGCGCTTGTAACCGAAGTCTGGCCCCGTCGTTGGCGAAGCGCCGAATGCCGTTGTCTCCAAATCGGTTCCCACTTTAGGCGACCTGCATTAATCCGACGCCAGACGTTGCTGTCTGGCTGTAGAATATCTATTTCATAGGCGCGCTTCGCGCCATTTCAGCGCCGCCGCCATACCTTCCTCGCGCATGATCTTTAGAAAGTCGCGCTTAAGCTGGGAACCTTCACCTTCGATGATGATATCTATGTCAAGGGCGGTACGCAACGCTTGCTGCATGCCCATAATCTCATAGGTTCGGTTAAGTGCCATCTTAGTGCGACGGATTACCATCGGCTCCATCTGGGCAAGCTTGCGCGCTAGCTTGAGCGCCTCCGGCATTAAGTCATTTTGGGTGACAACTTTATTTAGTAAGCCCCAGTCCAAGGCTTGGCGGGCGGAGATCGAATCCTCACCGGTCAGAATCACGCCCTTGGCGATTTTGGGTGAGACGAACCACGGCAGCAACATAGAGACGATACCGGCGCCGAATTTCAGTTCTGGCTCGCCGAACACGGCGTCCTCGACGGCGATGGCGAGATCGCAGCCGAGCATCAGCTCAAACCCGCCGGCGAGAGCCGGTCCGTTGACAGCTGCCAGGGTCGGCTTGGATAGGCTCCAGAAGGACATGATGCCCTTGAAATCCACCTCCAAAAGCGGAATCACGTCCTTGATGCCCGTTGGCGGCGCCTCAGCTTGCTCCTTGAGGTCGAAACCAGAGGTGAAGGCGCCTCCGGCTCCAGTTACGATCACCGCTCGGATATCGTCGTCCCGCTCCAACTCTTGGCAAAGCGCGTCGAGTTCGCGCAACATGTGTTGGTTCATGGCGTTCGCCCGGCGTGGACGATTGAAGGTGACGATGCCAATTCCGTTTTCGGGCTTATCGAGCAGCAGAGTTTCCCAGGACATGTTCGTGTGTTTTCCTATATTTTCGAAGAACTAAAACTTTCCACCGGCAAGGAGCGCGGCTTCTGGTTCATGACGCAAACGCCACATGGCCAGAGTTCCGAGGAACGGACCGATGGCCAATATGGCGAAGGCAAAACGCCAAGTGAGAAGGTCGATCACTAGCGGCATGGCTTGGATTACAAAGAAGGTGAGTATGAATCCGACTGAGGTCTGAAGCGTGAGCATCGATCCAACCATTTTGGGAGGGGATAGTTCTGCGATAGCCGCTGAAAATTGCGCGGAATCGGCGACGATAGTCACACCCCAGACGATGGCGACGGAGATGAGTAGGACAGCGCCGGCAGAAGGCATAAACCCGATGGTCAATGCGCATAGGCCGCTGATGATCATGGATGCCATGGTTACAATCGTCCGCCCATAGCGATCCGCAAGAAAGCCAGCGCCAACACAACCAATGGCACCACTGGCGATAATGCCGAACGTCAGGAGGCCCAAAGGAGTGGTCGGCGGCGCTCCTGCTTCAGTCAGCCCCCATGAGAGGAAGACACCAATCCATACCCACATGGCGTACAACTCCCACATGTGGCCAAGATAGCCGGCATTGGCAAGGAGTAGCGAGGGGCGCTTCAGCTCTCGCCAAGCATCACCTGGAGCGAAGCGTGAGCTGCCTTGGTGAGCGGGGCCGAGCCTAACGAAAAGGACTGCGACGGCGGCGAGCACACCGCAGACGGAAGAAATAGTGATGGTGATGCGCCATTCTAGCCCATTCAGTGCATCGAACAGGTATGGTAGTGCGGAGCCAAGTGTCAGCGCCCCGACGACTGCTCCAATCATGAGACCGAAGGAACGATTGGCCCAGCCGGCGGCTAGTTTTAGCCCGATAGGATAGACGCCAGCGAGCGTCACCCCGGTGAAAAAGCGCAGGGCAATGGTGGCGAACGTATCGAAGCTTGTCGTGAGAAGGACAAGGTTGGCCGCCGCGCCGGCAAGGGCACAGGCGGCGAAAAGGCGGCGCGGGTCGAGCCGGTCAGACAAGCCGAACCATGCGCTGACGAGGGTTCCCGCCACGAAGCCCAACTGGACGGCACCGGTCAGCAGGCCCGCCTGCTGACCGGTGATCTCGCCGGCCTCGAGAAGCGAAGCCGAGGCGGAGCTTGCGGAAAACCACAAGGTCATGGCCGCGACTTGGCAGAACACGATCAGGAAGACTGATCGGGCTTTTTCGGACATGATGCCTCCGCCCCTTTCGCGCTGGCGTTACAAGCCCTTGCAGCCTGTATCGGCAAGCTCGACCTTGATGTCGTCCCAGGCGATTTCCTTCAGCACCTTCCAGCCGATCGTGGCGCCGTGGGGTGCGTCGGGCAGCAGGATGCTTTCCGACATGAAGGTGCCGACCATGCCCTGATGGTCCTCCTTGCGGATCTGGAGCTTGCCGATGATCGAATCGACGCTGGTGGTTTCGAGCGCGGCGATGATGCCGTCGGTGTCGAGCGTCTCGGCGGCGTCCATAGCGGCAAGCGTGAGCTGCATGCCAGCATAGGCCTGGATAGCCATAGGTCCCGGCACTTCGCCATAGGTTTCAACATAGGCGTTGACGAAGGATTTCATCGCCGAACTGGTTTCTTCCAACATCCAGCTGGCGAAGAGGCCGCCCGTCAGCAACCCAGCACCGGACTCGCTCAAGGCTTGGAGCATTGAATCAGGCATACCAGCGGGTGCCAGCATGGTAGCGTCAATACCAAAACTGCGAGCTTGACTAATAAATGCAGGCAAGTCGTCGCCTCCTAACAATGCGAGGTAGACTGCATCAGCGCCGCTCGATTGTATTTGCGAAATCGCACTAGCCCAATCGGCGGTACCGGCCGGGCGGCCAGCTTCGCCAACGATGTTGACGCCGGGAATCTTGGCGAACTCGCTTTTGTTGCTCTGACCCCAGACAAAATCGTGGAAGACCACGAACCACTTCTTCTCGAGAAGCTCCGGGCGTTCTTTCATCAGGATGGCGTTTGCTTTGGCCATCATCGCATCATTGGGGTTGGTGCGGAATAGATAGCGACTACACTGATCGCCGGTCGTCTGTACGGCCTGCGAATTGGTAGTTAGGATAGGCACGTTAAGGCGCGGCGCCTGCGCGTTGATGCCGAGCACCACCGCGCTGCTCGCGCCGCCGACAAGGATCTTCACCCTGTCCTCGAGTACCAGCTTCTGTGCTTTACGTAAGCCAACATCGGCCTTAGCTGCGCTGTCCTCCACAATGACTTTTACTGGGTTTCCCTTCACGTTGGCGTCTTTGGCAGCAAGTTCGTAACCCTTGCGCATATCTGTGCCTATTGGGGCAAGCGCGCCTGTGGTTGGAACAAATACGCCGATTGCTACTTCTTCTGCACTGGCCGTGGCGGGAACCATGGTTATCGCCATTGCTAACGCTGAGAATAAATGCCAGATATTTCTCTTCCTGTTATTGATCGACATGCTTCCTCCCTTTTTAAGCTGATTTACAATCTGTATTTTAGACGGAACCGTTCTCCTGCGTTCGCTGTGAGGCTCTCATTAGCATAGACTGCGCCAATACTGCTCGGGTGGTCGAAGAAAACACCGCAATGCCATGAGAAAGAAGTTTCACTCGTTGCTCACGCAGAAAATCATCTTGTGATTTATCGCCTGAGCCGCGAAGAACTACTGAAAGCGCCGGGCCATCACGATTCACTTGTGTCAGAGATCCGCAAATTTCATTGAGTTGTCTCCATCCATCTTCTTCATCTACTGCAAAATCTAGAATACCATTCATAGAAATATATACAATTATAGTGTCTATATTTGTATCACTTTTAAAAATATTTATTATTTCTTCTAAGATGTATCTGCCATTTTCTCTGAAGCCCCAGACAGGAATATCTACTGGATTGGAGACGCTGGTGCCTGGCACGCCAAACCGCTTAAAACGCTCGCGGGTTTCGTGGCTAAGTTGCGGAATGTTCATTCCTACACGTGCGGCTGTGTCTGCAGAAGTAACGCTGACCCCACCGCCGGAGCCAAAGATGCCGAGCCGGTTGCCGTCGAGACGTCCATGCGCAGTCAGCACGAGGAGCGCGTCCATAAGCTGATCCATGGTGTCCACTTGCAGAACTCCCGACTGGTCGAGTCCGGCCTTCCACAAGGTTTGATCCGTAGCCAACGCTGCTGTGTGACTCGCAGCTGCGGTCAAACCTTGATCAGTAGTTCCACCTCTTAGGATTATGACAGGCTTCTTCATTTGCTGCACGGCGCGGAAGAAAAGGCCTGGTTCGTCAAGCGTTTCGATATAGAACGCCACTATCTTTGTTGCCGGATCACGCTCAGCGTAGAGCAGGTAATCGAGCAGATCGAGATCGGCGCAGTTACCACAAGACAGGACCCGTCCCACGGGAAGGCCCATGACCCGTCCTCGTATAATGGCATCAATCGCGAAAGTACCACTCTGAGCGAAGAAGGTGATGCTTCCGGGCTCACTAGGGCAATACTGGGGAGCCGTAAGTGGTAGGCGCGCCGAGGCTGAGAAGGTGCCCATGCAGTTCGGACCGACCATGCGCATGTCGCCGGCGCGCACCTCGTTGAGCATGCGCTGTTCGAGGTCACCGCTGTCGGGCGAGTATTCCGAGAAGCCTGCCGTCAGCACCTGCGCCACGCGCACGCCCTTTTCCCGGCAGGTGCGTAGCACGTCCGGCACCTGGCGGTTGGCGACCGCGACATAGGCTCGCTCGACCGGACCGGGAATGTCGGCGACGGACTTGTAGGCCTTCAGCCCGCAAATCTCTTCGGCTGACGGGTGGATGGGATAGATTTGCCCCTTGAAGCCGAAGTCGAGCATGTTGCGAATGACGCGATAGCCAAGCTTTTCCTTCTGCGTCGAGGCGCCGACAAAGGCGATGGAGGTCGGATCGAACAGGGCGCTGAAATTGCCGAGCCGGGCGCGGCGGCGGTCGAGTGCGGCGGCAAGCTCGGCATGCGACATGCGGCGTTCGTCCATGCCCTCCGGCAGGACGCTGGCAACGGCGTCGACGGCGATAGCGCCGCTGCCGTTGATAATGATGGGGTTGACGTCGAGTTCGCCGATCCGCTCCTTCAACATCAGCCCGTCCTCGCCGCCGATGGCGAGGACATAGCGCTTCAGCGTCTCGCGCGCGGCGGTGTTGTCGGCATCGAATGCGCCCGGGAAGGCGGCGGCGATCATCCGGTCGACCATTTCGGGCGTGACCGGGGCCAGCGCTGCCGTCGGCTTCTGGCCCTGCTCGACATTCGAGCCGCCCGGCCCGAGAAGCAGCACGGTGCCATATTGCGGATCGACCCGCGCGCCCACGAATACCTCGAGGCCGGGGGCAACCATCTCCTCGATCAGCACGCCATCGAGCGCGGCATCGGGACTGGATGCGCGACAGGCTTCCATGATTGCCGTGAATGTCTCCGCAGCGGCGTTGGTCTCGACGGAAAGCCGTACGCCACCGGCCGCGACCTTGTGGACGATATTGGGGGACACGATCTTCATCGCGCACGGGCGGCCGGCCTGCGCGATGATGGCTGCAGCTTCCGCCGTGCTTGTTGCCAGCCTGGGGTTCGTTGTGGCGATGCCGTATCGGGCCAGGAGGGATTTGGATTCGATTTCAGTTTTCATGGTCCGGTCATCCAATGTGAAAATGCGGGGTTTTTAATGCTGGGCGGTGTTGCGGGACGGTGGTTCAGGCGAAATTCGGCGGGCGCTTCTCGAGAAAGGCGCGCATCCCCTCCTCCGCGTCCGACTCACCCTGGAGCCTACTGCTTTCTGCCCATTCATAGCGTTCGGCAGCAGCCGCGCCCTCACGGGCGAAGATCGACAGGCCGGTCTTGATCGAGGCAATCACACCGGCCGAATTGGCGGCGATGACGCGTGCGATCTCCAGCGCCTTCGCCAGTCCGGCACCCGTCGGTACGACGTGATTGGCAAGACCGATCCTGAGCGCTTCGTCGGCCGGCACGCGCCGGCCGGTGGTGAGGATCTCGTAGGCGACGCCGAGCGGGATGGCCAACGGCAGGGCGCTGATCTGCCCGCCAATAGGCAGAAGGCCGATGCATGAGCCCGGCGCGGCGAAGTCGCTGTGGGCCTCACAGACGCGGATGTCGCAGGCAAGCGCGAGGATCAGTCCAGCCGCATGGGCGTGACCGTTGATCGCGGCGATCGTCGGGGTGCGCATTCGGCGCGGCAGCAAGAAAGGCTCGTTCGCCGCCGCATCGGAGGCGTTGTTGCGGTTGGCAAGCATTTCGCCAATGTCGTGACCGCTGGAGAAGGCGCGCTCGCCTGCACCGGTGATGACGGTGCAACGCACCGCCGGATCGCTCTCTGCCTCCTTCAGCAATGCCCCGAGTCGCTCTGTCATCGCGTGGGAAAAGGCATTGCGCTTCAGCTGGTTGTCGATGGTCAGGATAAGAACCGGGCCGTCCCGGCGCGCAACGATATTGGCCATTCTCAGTCCACCGTCAGCATGTCGACAAGGCATTGCGGATCGGCAACCACCTCGTCGCGAGTGAAGGAGCGTACGATCTGCCCGTTCTCGATGACGTGGAAGCGGTCGCCGACCGACTGCGCCAGAGGCAGGCTCTGCTCGACGAGAATGACGCCGACGCCGAGCGCCTTTACTGCGACAATCGAGTCGCGGATGGCGTCGATATAGCTGGGGGCAAGCCCCTCGGTCGGCTCGTCCAGCATCATGTAATGTGGATTGGCAAGCATGGCGCGGGCGACGACGAGCATCTGCTGCTCGCCGCCGCTGAGCGTCCCGCCCTTCTGCTCGAGACGTTCGCCCAGCCTTGGGAAGATGCGGATGGTGTCCTCGATGCCGACGCCGGCGCCCTTTGTCGGCTTGCGTATGGCGACGCGTAGGTTTTCCTCGACGGTGAGGTTGGCGAAGA
Source organism: Tianweitania sp. UT-5YL-CI-8 (assembly GCF_030010215.1). GTDB lineage: Bacteria > Pseudomonadota > Alphaproteobacteria > Rhizobiales > Rhizobiaceae > Oryzicola. The sequence continues at coordinate 7,982 of NZ_JASCRR010000030.1, read as the reverse complement.
CCTTGCGGTCCTCGGGAACCAGCGTCACCCCCATCTGCGACCGGCGGTAGGCCGGCCCGGCAAGCGGTACGCCGTTCAGGGCGATCGTCCCTTCGATACGGTCGACGAGGCCCATCGTCGCCCGCAGCGTCGTCGTCTTGCCCATGCCGTTGAGGCCCAGAAGGCAGACGACCTCTCCGGGATACACCTCGAAGTCAATCCCGTGCAGGATCTGGCTCGTGCCGTAGAAGGCGGACATGTGCTGATAGCAGAGTGCCTGGGTCATGCCGCGAAGTTCCCGTGCAGATAAGCGTTCTTGACGGCCTCATCCTCGCGGACGGCGGCCGGCGGCCCCTCGGCGATGACCTTGCCGTGCTGCATCACCGTGATGCGGTCGGAAAGGCGCATCACCATGCCGACATCATGTTCGACGACCACGATGGCGAGGCCCATCTCCTCGCGCAGGCGGGTGATGAGCGTGGCCACCGTTTCGCGGTCGCCGCGCGACATGCCGGCGAGCGGCTCGTCCATCAGGATGATCTTCGGCTTGAGCGCGAGGCCGATGGCGATGTCGAGCGCACGCTGGAAGCCATGGGCCAGCGAGCCAGCCCTGATGTGCTCCTTGCTGCTTAACCCGACCCAGGCAAGAATGTCGCGTGCCTCGACGTCGATGCTCCGCTCCGTGGCGGCCGAGCGCATGAGCGAGCGGTTCATCCCGCGTCGGGAGCGGATCGACAGGGCGACGTTCTCCACCACCGGCAGGTCCTTGAAAATGCTGGTGCGCTGGAACGTGCGGGCGATGCCGATGCCTGCTAGCCTTTCGGGCGTCCAGCCGGTGATGTCCTGGCCCTGAAAGGAGATGCGGCCGGCGTCGGGCGCGAGCGCGCCCGTCACCAAGTTAAACAGCGTCGTCTTGCCGGCTCCGTTCGGTCCAATGATCGAGTGGATCGCCCGGTCGGCGATGCTGGTAGTGACGTCGTTGACCGCCTTGAGGCCACCAAACCGGCGCGACAGTCCGTTGATCTGAAGGGTCATGAGCGTGTCTCCCTTCCTGCGGCGAGCCGCGCATAGAGACTGCCGGCGATGCCGAACAGGCCACCCGGTGCGACAATGATGATGAGGACGAACAGGCCGCCGAAATAGATCAGCCAAGCGTCGGTGACGCTGGAGACGTAATGTTCCGTTAGGGTAAAGGCGGCTGCGCCGAAGATCGGGCCGACGATGGTTCCGACGCCGCCGAGCACGACATACATCAGGATCTTGCCCGACTCGAACCAGTGCAGCACATCGGGCGAGACCGCGCCGTTGAACAGCACGAACAGGGCGCCCGCAAGCGAGGCGAGTCCCGCTGAGAACACATAGGCGATCAGCTTGAGCGCTCCGGTGTTGATGCCGATAAAGCGGGCGCGCTCGGTATTTTCTTTGATCGCCAGCCAGGCCCGGCCGAGCGGAGTGGTGCGCAGATAAAGCGCGCCTGCGAGTGAGGCGACCAGTACGCCATAAAGAAGCCAATACCACGCTTCGGGACTTGCCACGGTCTGGCCGAAAGCCGTAATGATCGGCACGCCCTGAAGCCCGTCCTCTCCGCCGGTCCTGTCGGAGAAGACGAAGACCAGCGCATAGAAGATCTGGCTGAGCGCCAGCGTCAAAATGGCGAAGGTCTTGCCGATCTGGCGCACGAGAATGGCTCCGATGGCGAGCGCCGTCAGTGAGGCAGCCATCACCGTCAACGGCAGGATGACGAGGATTTCCGAGCTGAAGTTCTTCGACAGGAGGCCTGCCGCATAGGCGCCGAAGCCATACCATGCCGCATGTCCGAACGAGAGAAGGCCGGTGTTTCCTGTCAGCAGATCGAGGCTGAGAGCAACAATTGCCGCGACCACGGCATGCGAGGCCAATATCAGCAGGAATGGGCTGTTCGTCACCCAGAACGGCAGCGTTGCGCCGAGAACGGCAAGAATGATCATCGCCAGCAGGTAGGGACGCCGCGACGGCGCGCGTTCCCCGGCGAGGTTCTTTGATTGCAGGACGACAGCGTCGGTCATTCGGTTCTCCCTTCGCCGAAAAAGCCGCGAGGCCAGCTAATGAGCATGGCCATGACCAGGACGAACAACAGCATCAGCGCCATCTGTCCGCCCAAATAGCCTTCGCCGAATACGATGATCAGGCCGACGACATAAGCCGCGACCACAGCCCCACGCAGGCTGCCCAGTCCGCCGAGGATCACTGTCATGAAGGCGAGGATGAGTATCTTGTCGCCGACCGTGGCATAGGCCATGAAGATCGGCGCGGCCGCGACGCCCGAGATGGCGGCGAGCGCAGCACTCACTCCGACCACCGAGTGCATCAGCATCTCACGGTTAATGCCGAGGCACGCGCCCATTTCAGGGTCGTCGTTGGCGGCGCGAACTCTCAGACCCCAGTCCGAATTTTTAAGGAACAGGAACAAGCCGGCGGCAAGCATGACTGCGAGCAGCGACACGAATAGGCGGTAGACCGGCAGCGTGAAGCCGAAGATGGTGGTCGCGCCTTCGAGCATGTGCGGGATAGGCATCATTTGGACGTGGCGGCCGCCCATCTCATAGAGAATACCGGTGATGAACAGGGCAAGCCCGAAGGTCAGCAGCATGCTATCGACTATGGGCCGGTCGCGGATACGCGCCAGGATGGCCCAGTCGAGCATCGCCCCGATCAAGCCGACCACAACCGGCGTCACGATAAGCGTCAACCACATCGGCAGACCCTGTCCGGCCAACCAGACACCGAGCATCGCGCCGATGCTGAACAGCGCGCCATGCGCGAAATTGACGATGCGTCCGACGCCGTAGATCAGCGTCAGGCCAAGGCTGAACAGTAGCAGTACCGAGCCCAATACAATGCCGTTCAATGCCAATGATATAGCCAGCATAGGATTTTCTCCTCCCAGAGATGGACCTATTTTAAGGGACAGGCTTAGTTGGATGAGATCGGAACGATGAGGCGGCCGCGAATTGCGCCGGCGACCAATCGTTCGGAGGCTGGAAAAACGTCGGTGAGTGCGATGCTCTGCGTCATCGAGGAGAGTACTGCGGGATCGAGGTGACGGGCTAACCGTTGCCACGCCTCGATCCGTTCGGCCTTGGGACACATCACACTATCAATGCCCGCCAGTGTAACCCCACGCAGGATGAAGGGGGCGACAGTCGCTGGAAAGGACATACCTCCGGCAAGCCCGCAGGCCGCGACTACCCCTCGATATTTCATTGCCGCGCAGACATTGGCCAACACCTGTCCACCGACGACATCAACCGCGCCGGCCCACTGCTCTTTTACCAGAGGCTTCCCATGCTCGCCGTAATTTCCGCGATCGATAATCCTCGATGCGCCAAGCGCCTGCAAATACTCGGCCATGGTAGACGACCGCCCAGTCATTGCTACGACGGTGTATCCGAGCCGCGCGAGAATGGCGATCGCAATGCTACCTACGCCGCCTGCAGCTCCGGTAACAAGGATCTCGCCACTTTCCGGCGCAATGCCGTGCCTTTCAAGAGCCATGACACAGAGCATGGCTGTATAGCCGGCCGTGCCGATGCTCATAGCTTGCTCAGGGCTAAAGGCGGGCTCAAGTGGGATCAGCCAATCACCTTTAAGCCGGGCATACTCTGCAAAACCGCCCCAATGAGCCTCACCTACACCCCAGCCATTCAAAACGACATTGTCACCTATGCGAAACTCGGGATGGTCTGACTGTTCGACTATGCCCGCCAGGTCGATGCCTGGAATCATGGGAAACTTGCGTACAACCGGCCCCTTGCCGGTTATCGCCAACGCATCCTTGTAGTTGAGTGTCGAACACTGAACACGCACAGTTACGTCGCCTTCGGGCAACTTACTCTTGCTAATCTCTTCTAGAGCAGCATGTTGCCCCGCTTCGTCCTTTGAGATTATGACTGCCTTGAACATTGTCTCACCTGTCTGATATTGGGCCTTGCCCCGATCAATCTGAAAAAACCCTCCGCAAAAGCGTCGAGCGCTTCCGCGTTCCGTTCGAGTTTTGCGCGCAGGACCGCGCCTTCCCATCCGATCCAGAAGAAAGCGGCGAGCCATTCACAGTCGGCATCTGCCGAAATTTGCCCTGCCGCACGCGCGGCATGCAGACATTTCGCTGTCCGCGCCTGCCAATCCGAAAAAACGGAGGCGATCCGTGCTCGAAACGGTTCGGGAAGGACGCCCATCTCCTGACCGAGGTTGCCTACGAGGCAGCCGCGACGGAAATTGTATCGAGCCATTCCGTTGCGCGCATCGACGATAAAATCTTCAATCCGCTGTAGCGGCGACCGGTCCTGATTATTGAACCAGTGATCAAGTTTACGTGCAAAATAGTTCGCATAGGCATCGATCAAAGAAAGGCCGAAATCATCCTTGCTCTTGAAATAGTGGTAGAAAGAACCCTTCGGCACCGATGCTGCTGATAAGATTTCCTCAATCCCGACAGCACTGAATCCCTTTTCTGTCAGGGTAGCAACACCCACGCGCAATAGCTCGCTACGCGGGGTTCCGGGCAGAGTCTGGTCTTTACGGGGGCGTCCACGTTTGCGTCGCGAAGGAGCTGAACCATTCATGACTATTAATTAGACCGATCGTCTCTAAAAGTCAAGCTTGTTCAAATGACGACCGTCACGGATAGTTTTCTTCGGTCGAATGGAGCATGTCGCCAAGTGGGAATTGAAGTGGTGATATGGATATGAGGTCGATTCGATATGATCGGCTTGGCTACACCGAAGAGCACGGCCGTCAGCTAACACCGCTTAGCGGGACAGCATCGACATGATCCTTTTGCCCGCCAGACCACTACTCAAAGCCATGGCCGGTAGCATTCGATGTTGTCGCGCATTTCCTAAGTTAAGCAGCACTTTGGTGGAAAAGTCTGTACCCCTTGTGTTTCAGAGACTTAGCCGAAACCGCCACTGTCGCATATCTTTGTCGCAAGTGGTAAAACACCTGCGACATGATTTGCGACAGGGGGAAGCCGTGAGCCGACAACCAGATTCCGACGCCGGCCGGGTGTTCATTGGCTATGCCCGCGTCTCGACGCGCGGCCAAGACCTCGACCAGCAGCGGGTCGCCCTGGGCGCGGCCGGCTGCGTTCGCATCTTTGAGGAAAAAGCATCCGGGGCGAAGCGTGACCGGCCCGAGCTGGCGCGGGTGCTCGACCATCTGCGTGCCGGCGATGTGGTGACGATCACCAGGCTAGACCGCCTCGCCCGATCGACGGCCGACCTTCTCAATATCGCGGAGCGGATCAATGAGGTCGGCGCTGGCCTGCGCTCGCTGGAAGAACCGTGGGCCGATACGACGACGCCGGCCGGGCGCGTGGTGCTGACCATCTTCGCCGGCATGGCCGAGTTCGAGCGGGCCTTGATTGTGGAGCGCACGAGCGCCGGCCGGATTGCGGCGAAGGCGCGGGGCGTGCGGTTCGGCCCCTCCCCTGCCCTCACACCCGAGCAGATCGCGCACGCGCGCCAGCTCATCAATGAGGAAAAGAAGCCAGTTACGGAAGTCGCCCGGCTCGTGGGCGTGCATCGCGCCACCATCTATCGGGCGCTAGCTACAGGGATACCGCCATCAGGCCGAGGCATAGAATAAGGATGCCTTTGTTGGAACCCCCAAGGAAGCCCACCACAGGGCGAAGCGTCCGGGTGAGGCGTCCTGATCGGCGGGGCCGTGGTGCCGGAGACAGAATTGCCAGAGCGCCAAGGCGAACATCGCGCCTGCGCCCACGCTGCCGGCTGCTGTCAGCCAACTGGACGCTTCCTTGCCAACCAGCAACAAGGCGGCCGGCAGCCGATGAACAGGCCGATGGCCGCGCCGTAGATGGTCGCGCGGCGGGACGTTCGCAGCAACAGAGCCGAGCCGATGAAGAGGGCTGGTATCCGGGTCGCGCGGAATCATGAGCTAGCAGCGCTGATGAGAGCGACCGAAACACCACGATTTCAGCGGTTTGGATTCAAGGGGTTGTAGAATCGGAAGAATCGCGGTTTCCTGTAACTATGAGTCGAGCCGCTATACCAGTCAAAGAGAAGGTTGCCGCCCATCGAGAGCGGTTGAAGGCGGCCGGCCGTATCTATGTGAACACCGATCTTCCTGCCGATCTGGTCGCGCGTCTTGACCAGATTAAGGAAGCCATGGGCGCGTCATCGCGTGCCCCGATCATTGAAGAAGCTTTGAGGTTCTATATCGAGAACGCACCGAGGGCATGAAATGAAAAACCCCTAGCCGTTCGCAGCGGCAAGGGGTTTTCGGATTTCGGAAACGGCTTTGTTAGGACCGCCTGAACAGCCCCTAACATAGTCGAGAGTGAACCACCCGGCAAGAGTGAGTCTCGCCGGGAACGGGGAATCTTTGTCCGCCGTCCGCGCCGTCATGTCCTCCGAATGGAAGGACGAAGGACAGATGTTGAGGACGCAAATTGCGGCCGCGATTGGCTGTGCGCGTGCGAACGCGCTTGATGAAATCATGCGGGAGGTCTGGACGCGCTACAGCGCCGGCCAGCTCTCCGAGGAAGACGCCGGCCAGCTCTCCGCGCTCGCCCAGGAGCGCCGGGCCGCGTGGCGCGGATCGGGGCAGATCGCGCTTGGCCTGGTCCTGCCTCCCCCGGCCGAGAAGTGCCCGACGTCGGTTCGCCGACGCAGTTATTTCAAGGGGCGATCGGAAGGCCGTATCTGGCAGGCGACGACGCGCAAGGACGTGCAGGCGATCTTGAAGGCGGCCGAAATCTACAACGAGGCCGGTTTGCGCGAGAAGAAGGGCGAGCGCAGCGGCCCGCTTGGATCGGTAGCGCTCGACGTGCTGCGGCTGTTCGTCAACCTGATCGACTTCCGTACCGGCCGGCTAGAGCCGTCTATCACCACGATCATGGATCGCCTGGGCCGCTCACGCGATACGATCGTGCGGGCGCTGAAGAACCTGCGGGCGCATGGCTTCATCGACTGGCTGCGGCGCTACGAGCCGACCGGGAACGAGGGGCGCGGCCCCCAGGTGCAGCAGGCGAGCAACGCCTATCGCCTGTCCCTGCCCGAAAAGGCCCGGCAGTTCCTTGGCCGGTTCGGCAAGGCCCCTCCCCCGCCTGCGGATCATGGACAGGATCAACGGACCTGGGCCAAGGCAATCGACGCCTACAGGACGGCCCTGCCCCTCGACGAACGGACGCAGCTGGACGCCGGCAATAGCCCGCTCGGGCAGACCCTTGTGAGGATGGCAAAGACCTTCATGAAACGTGAGTCCGATAACCAGACTGAATTCCCCTCTAGTTCTATTCTCTATGTGAAAACATAAGCGGACGCCGCTGTTCGGGCCGCTCACGCGGCCCTGCGGCGGTTCCGGACCGCGTAATAGGCGGTCCGGCCCAGGACCCTCAGAGCAAAATCACCAACCGCCTCACCTGCGGCCAATGTCGCATGGGCTTTCGAGAGAAAGGGGCGGCAAGGGCGATGCAAAAGAGGCCACCATGTCCCCCGCCAATCCCACCGCAAAAACCTATGCCGCGCTGAATCAGGCGTTCGATTTTTTCAACGATCGCCTGTTCGGCGGCGAGCTGCCGGCCTGCCTCGTGACGTTGCAGCGCAAAAACAAAGCCTATGGCTATTTCGCGGGCGGCCGGCGAGGAAGCGGAGTAGTTAACCCTTCCTAGATGAAAACATGCTTTCATGTATTAGAGAAAGTATGTAGCCCTTATTTCATGAAAGGATGCAATCATGATTACAGTAGCGTTCTGCACGCAGAAGGGCGGGACCGGCAAGACGACGATCGCGACGGCGCTTGCAGTCGCGGCGCACTTGGCCGGGAAGAAATCGGCCCTGCTCGACCTCGACCCACAGACGAACGCCGTCAACTGGTTCGACCGGCGCAAGGGCGACGATCCGGACGTTGCCTCGATCCAGCCCGGCGCTATCCGGCGCTCGCTGGACGCCTATCGCGGCCTTGGCATGGATTGGGTGTTCATCGACACGCCAGGCAAGATGGAA
>NZ_JASCRR010000003.1 GCF_030010215.1 Tianweitania sp. UT-5YL-CI-8 | reverse complement strand
GCGACAACATCACGGTCGATGTCGAGCTGATCGTGCCGATCGCGATGGAAGAGCGCCTGCGCTTCGCCATCCGCGAAGGCGGCCGCACCGTCGGTGCAGGCATCGTCGCAGCTATCGTCGAGTAATTTCGGCCCATTAGGCTTGCCTGATCGCTGACCCCGGTGGAGAAATTCACCGGGGTTTTTATTTGGTGAAGACTATGCTTTCCCGAACCGAGATCGACACGATCGTCTCTTACCGCCACCACGTTCGATCCAACGGCTGCTGGGGTGGGTGTTTCGAAGTAAGCTGTTTCATCGAACACAAATTCGGGTGGAGGCGGCGGGATGGAGTTTTCCAACTCGAAAATGGCACCCCGGTCTTTCTTCATTCGTGGAACCATGATGCCGATGGAGCGATCGTCGATGGCACCGCTGACCAGTTCCTTCTTGGAGAAGATGTGGCCTTCACCCCGTATGGGGAACGAGGCCAGAACTCTTACCGAGAGAAATACACCCGCGCGCACAATCCATCGCAGACACCATGGCTCTGCAGCAACCCGTATGTAGGTGTCCCGGATCAGGAGTTCTGGAACGCTCGGTATGAGGCACGCGAATTGGGACCAGGTTGGTGGCTTGCGGATAACGGCGCTTATCTGGACTGGATGCGTACCGGAGCAAAACATTACTGGCTGTTTGCGACGAAGCTGAACGAGTATCAGGCGGCAGGCTATCCAGTCTGAGAGACATCGATTCCGCCATTTTTGTTTAAGGCATTTCATGCCATTGCGCTTTTCCTTCGCCCGGCTCTACATTTGCGAGGGGTGAGGGTGCTATGGTCGGCTGTCATTTGTTGCGGTGTCTATGGGCGGTTGCAGCCCTTCTTCTTGTGCTCGCGCCTGCGACGGGCCGAGCCGAATCTCCCACCGTCAAGGGTGTAGGGCAGGGCGATCTGCGGCCGATGGTGTTTTCCGTCGTTCGAAGCAGCAGACCGGGCTGCGAGCCGACCTGTCCGGAATGGATTTACGGCGAGGGCGATATCAACGCCGACACACCGTTGAAGCTCAACAAGGTCCTGAAATCGCTCGGAGCGCGAAAGCTCCCCGTCGTGCTCAATTCGGCGGGCGGGGATGTCGACGCCGCATTGGCGATGGGGCGGGCCATCCGCGCCGCGAAGCTCGATGCAGCGGTAGGCGGAACTGTTTTCATGGGATGCGATCCCCGCGATCTGAAATGCGTTCCGGACAAGAGCAAAGGCGGCGGCTACCGTGGGGCGCCCTATACGATGGGGGCGATGTGCAATTCCGCCTGTCCGCTGGTGCTCGCAGGCGGGGTGAGGCGCCTGTCGGGGGCTTGGGCGCATCTCGGCGTTCACCAGATCACGACGAGGTTTGTCAAAACCCAGGTGCAGTACCGAACCACATTTCGAATCGAGAACGGCCGGAAAAAGATTCTCGGCAAGAAGATCGTGGGCCGGAAAAATGTCGGCAGCTACACCACCGTCGAGATGGGGCCGTTGACCGAGAAGAAGCTGCGACGCTATCTCGGGGAGATGGGCGTCGAAGCGACAGTGGTGGATGCGATGATATCGACGCCCGCGAGCGAGATCCGGCGGCTTGGGACGGACGAGGCATCGGCCATGAAGCTCATCACCAGCAAGGATTCCGTCGAATTCGTCACCTCGCCCGATGTCTGCAAGGTCGTGCCGGCCGCGAACAACTGCAGGGTTCTGCTCGCATCCGACACGGAATAGCGCAGGGACCAGATGACCTTAGCGCAGTTTCAGTGACGGGCGGCGAATTATGCGATGGCCAAGCGAAAACCGGCTTGAGTTCTTCAGCCGTCTGTGAGAATAGCAGGCCGCGTTAGGGGTATAGCTCAGTTGGTAGAGCGGCGGTCTCCAAAACCGCAGGTCGCAGGTTCGAGCCCTGCTGCCCCTGCCATCTTGCCAAGCGTACTCTGTTATGGCATATATGTGCTACCTTACGATACGACTGGATGGTTTCGAGGGTGCAGCGAACCTAAAGCGCGTTCTGCCACTTGCGTGGATCGAGAATCGGCTTTATGTATTGCAGACAGTCACGCGGCGCGTGGAGCCATGAATTGGGCTTTACGCGTCCGAATTGCATGGGCGTAACGTTGCTGATTCGGCATTGTGGGCTCGTGAGAAACTTCCGGGCTTCCCGGAAAAATCCAGAATGTCCGGTCAACGGGCAGTGAGAATAGGGCGGCCATGGCCTCGAAGACCACCAATCCTTTTACGTTCCTTCAGCAAGTGAGGTCGGAGACGGCGAAGGTTACCTGGCCTTCTCGCCGCGAGACCTTGATTTCTACGCTGATGGTTCTGGTGTTCGCAGCCGTCGCGATGGTCTTTTTCTTTGCCGCCGATCAGCTGATGGCTTTTGCCGTCGAGCAGATTCTCGTCATCGGCCGCTGAACGATAACAATCGGAGATCCTGAATGACCGCCCGGTGGTACATCGTTCACGCCTATTCGAACTTCGAAAAGAAGGTCGCAGAGGATATCGTCAACAAGGCCAAGCAGAAGGGGTTGAGCGACCAGATCGAACAGATCGTCGTTCCCACCGAGAAGGTTGTCGAAGTGCGTCGTGGCCGCAAGGTCGACGCCGAGCGCAAGTTCTTTCCGGGCTATGTCCTGATGAAGGCCAATCTTTCGGATGCGATCTTCAGTCTCGTGAAGAACACGCCGAAAGTCACTGGTTTCCTTGGCGATTCCAAGCCGGTGCCGATTACCGAGGCTGAGGCGCAGCGCATCCTCAATCAGGTGCAGGAAGGTGTCGAGCGGCCGAAGCCGTCGGTCACCTTCGAGATCGGCGAGGCTGTTCGCGTCGCCGACGGTCCGTTCGCTTCGTTTAACGGCTTCGTTCAGGAAGTCGACGAGGAGCGTGCCCGCCTCAAGGTGGAAGTTTCGATCTTCGGGCGCGCCGTGCCTGTGGATCTCGAATTCGGTCAGGTCGAAAAGAGCTGATTGTAAAGCGCCGCTTCGGCGGTGCGAACGCTTCGGTCTGAGGATCGAAGCAAGCCGGTGGGAGGCGGGAGCGGCAGAGCCGACCCTCTTCAGTCGAACCACCAAACTGCAACCGCCGAGTATTCGGCACAGACAAGGCAGGAATAGAGATGGCTAAGAAAATAGCAGGCCAGCTCAAGCTCCAGGTTTCCGCGGGATCGGCTACGCCGTCTCCCCCGATCGGCCCGGCGCTTGGTCAGCGTGGCATCAACATCATGGAGTTCTGCAAGGCGTTCAACGCGCAGACCCAGGAAATGGAAAAGGGTTCGCCCGTTCCGGTCGTGATCACCTACTATCAGGACAAGTCTTTCACCTTCGTCATGAAGACGGCTCCGGTGAGCTTTTTCTTGAAGAAGGCCGCCAACCTGAAGTCGGGTTCGAAAGAGCCGGGCAAGGTCAAGGCCGGTCAGGTCACCGCCGCCAAGGTGCGCGAGATCGCCGAAGCGAAGATGAAGGACCTGAACGCAAACGACGTCGAAGCGGCCATCAAGATGGTCGAGGGCTCCGCCCGTTCGATGGGTCTGGAAGTGGTGGGCTGAGATCATGGCTAAGATTGCAAAGCGTATTGCCAAGAGCCGTGAAGGCATCGATCGCGATAAGGCCTACGGCCTGGGCGAAGCCCTTCAGCTTCTAAAGGACCGTTCCGCGGTGAAGTTCGACGAAACAGTCGAAGTTGCGATGAACCTCGGCGTCGATCCCCGCCACGCAGACCAGATGGTCCGCGGCGTGGTCAACCTGCCGAATGGCACGGGCCGCACGGTTCGCGTCGCCGTTTTCGCGCGTGGCGACAAGGCTGATGAAGCCCGCGCCGCCGGTGCGGATCTGGTCGGTGCGGAAGACCTGGTCGAGATCGTCCAGAAGGGCGAGATCAACTTCGACCGCTGCATCGCCACCCCTGACCTGATGCCGCTGGTCGGTCGTCTGGGTAAGGTGCTCGGCCCGCGTGGCATGATGCCGAACCCCAAGGTCGGCACCGTGACCACCGACGTCGCCGGCGCCGTGAAGGCTTCCAAGGGCGGCGCCGTCGAGTTCCGCGTCGAGAAGGCTGGTATCATCCACGCCGGCATCGGCAAGATCTCGTTCGAGGTCAAGGCTCTTGAAGAGAACATCAAGGCCTTTGCCGATGCGGTCAACCGGGCAAAGCCCGCGGGCGCCAAGGGCGTCTACGTCAAGAAGGTGTCCGTCACCTCGACGATGGGCCCCGGCCTGAAGCTGGACGTCGCGACGCTCGCCGCGTCCTGATGTTTTTGAATTCGGACCGAGCGACAGTCGCTCGGTCTACCTGAATTCCGGGCCTTCGGGCCCGGATGCCGGAAGCCGGCAACGGCTTCTGGTTATCCTGTCCGAGATTGCAGGCGGTTCGGCGCAAGCCGCACCTTAATCGTATGGTCTGCATGAGACGGGTGAAGACCCGACAAAGGAGCGAATGCTCCAATGAAAGGTTCGAACCGTGTTGGCCTTTTGTCTGCGCGCCCTTCTGAAAAGAGGGCGTGGCGAAGGGGGGCAGGATCCTCGAGCGCTGCTCGGGTGATCTCTAGAGATTGTCCGCGTGGCAAAAGGCAACCCGACCCTGTTTCCGAAAATGGAATGGGGTCAACTGGAGATAGGCAGTGGACAGAGCGGAAAAACGCGAACTCGTCACCGGCCTGAACGAAGCGTTTTCGGGCGCGGGTTCAGTGGTCGTGGCCCACTACGCCGGTATCACCGTCGCGCAGATGAACGATCTTCGTACGAAGATGCGTACTGCCGGCGGCACCGTCAAAGTCGCGAAGAACCGTCTCGCCAAAATCGCTCTTCAGGGCACTGAATCGGAAAGCATCATCGATCTGTTCAAGGGACAGACGCTGGTCGCTTATTCGAATGATCCGATTACCGCGCCGAAGGTCGCGTCCGATTTCGCCAAGATCAATGACAAGCTTGTCATTCTCGGTGGCGCAATGGGCACGACCCCGCTCGACGCCGATGGAGTCAAGGCTCTCGCCGCGCTCCCATCGCTCGACGAACTTCGCGCAAAGCTGGTTGGCATGATTGTCACCCCGGCAACCCGGATCGCTCAGATCGTCAATGCACCGGCGGCTTCTGTCGCACGCGTCATCGGCGCTTACGCCCGGAAGGACGAGGCGGCATGAGGCCGTTCCTCGCTATCATCAACACTCGTTCGAACTGATTGAAGGAATATAACAATGGCTGATCTCGCCAAGATCGTTGAAGACCTGTCGAGCCTGACCGTCCTCGAGGCGGCCGAGCTCTCGAAGCTCCTCGAAGAAAAGTGGGGCGTCTCCGCCGCTGCTCCGGTGGCTGCTGCCGCCGCGACCGGCGCCGCTGCTGCTCCCGTCGAGGAGAAGACCGAGTTCGACGTCATCCTCACGGATGCCGGCGCTCAGAAGATCAACGTGATCAAGGAAGTCCGCGCCATCACCGGCCTGGGCCTCAAGGAAGCCAAGGACCTCGTCGAAGGCGCTCCGAAGGCAGTCAAGGAAGCCGCCAACAAGGCGGATGCCGAGAAGATCAAGGCTCAGCTGGAAGCAGCCGGCGCCAAGGTCGAACTGAAGTAATAGTGCGGTACCGGCGGATGGGTTTCCATCCGCCGGCTCCCGTCACCGGGGGAAATGTTTGGAAACCTTTTTCCTGAGGGCCGAAAGACGGCTTTCAGGAAACGGGTTTCAAACCGTTAGAGACAGGCCGTTCGCAAGGACGGTCCGAATGACAGGACGCGTTGATGCGAGGCGTGTCCCGAGAAAGGCAGCAAGGAGCGACGATGGCCCAGACCCAGACTTTTAATGGCCGCAGACGCGTACGCAAGTTCTTCGGAAAGATCCCGGAAGTTGCGGAGATGCCGAACCTGATCGAGGTTCAGAAAGCATCTTACGATCAATTCCTGATGGTGGACGAGCCCGAAGGCGGGCGTCCGGATGAGGGCCTGCAGGCCGTTTTCAAGTCGGTCTTCCCGATTTCGGACTTTTCCGGCGCATCGATGCTGGAATTCGTGAAATACGAGTTCGAAAACCCGAAGTTCGACGTCGACGAATGCCGTCAGCGCGACCTGACCTATGCCGCGCCGCTGAAGGTGACGCTGCGCCTGATCGTGTTCGACATTGACGAAGATACCGGCTCGAAGTCCATCAAGGACATCAAGGAGCAGGACGTCTACATGGGCGATATGCCGCTCATGACCAACAACGGCACGTTCATCGTGAACGGCACCGAGCGCGTCATCGTGTCCCAGATGCACCGTTCGCCGGGCGTCTTCTTCGATCACGACAAGGGTAAGAGCCACTCCTCGGGCAAGCTTCTGTTTGCCGCGCGCGTCATCCCTTATCGCGGCTCCTGGCTCGACATCGAGTTCGACAGCAAGGACATCGTCCACGCCCGTATCGATCGCCGCCGCAAGATTCCGGCGACGTCGCTGTTGATGGCGCTCGGCATGGACGGCGAAGAAATCCTGTCGACCTTCTACAACAAGATCGAATACCGCCGGTCGGGCGACCATTGGCGCATTCCGTTCTCGGTGGATCGCTTCCGTGGCCTCAAGGCCGTCGGCGACTTGGTCGATGCCGATACCGGCGAAGTCGTCGTCGAGCAGGGCAAGAAGATCACCGCCCGCCAGGCGCGTCAGCTCGCCGAAAAGGGCCTCAAGGCTATCAAGGCGACCGAAGACGACCTGTATGGCAGCTACCTGGCCGAGGACATCGTCAACTACGCCACCGGTGAGATCTATCTCGAGGCCGGCGACGAGATCGACGAGAAGACGCTGAAGGTTCTGCTGTCGACTGGCGCGGAAGAGTTCACCGTTCTCGACATCGACCACGTCAATGTCGGCGCCTATATCCGCAACACGCTGACGGCTGATAAGAACGAGAGCCGCCAGGACGCTCTGTTCGACATCTACCGCGTCATGCGTCCGGGCGAGCCACCCACCATCGACACGGCGGAAGCTATGTTCAACTCGCTGTTCTTCGACAGCGAGCGCTACGATCTGTCGGCCGTTGGCCGCGTGAAAATGAACATGCGTCTCGAGCTCGACGCAGCCGACACCGTTCGCGTTCTGCGCAAGGAAGATATCCTTGCGGTCGTCAAGACGCTGGTCGAACTGCGCGATGGCAAGGGCGAGATCGACGACATCGACAATCTCGGTAACCGCCGTGTGCGTTCGGTCGGCGAGCTGATGGAAAACCAGTACCGCGTCGGCCTTCTGCGCATGGAGCGCGCGATCAAGGAGCGGATGTCCTCGATCGAGATCGACACGGTCATGCCGCAGGACCTGATCAACGCCAAGCCGGCGGCTGCCGCCGTGCGCGAGTTCTTCGGTTCCTCGCAGCTCAGCCAGTTTATGGATCAGACCAACCCGCTTTCGGAGATCACTCACAAGCGCCGCCTGTCGGCACTTGGACCCGGCGGTCTGACCCGCGAGCGCGCCGGCTTCGAAGTCCGCGACGTGCACCCGACCCACTATGGCCGTATCTGCCCGATCGAAACGCCGGAAGGCCCGAACATCGGTCTGATCAACAGCTTGGCGACATTTGCTCGCGTCAACAAGTACGGCTTCATCGAGAGCCCGTACCGTAAGATCGTTGACGGCAAGCTGACCAACGACGTCGTCTATCTGTCGGCGATGGAAGAGGCCAAGCACTTCGTCGCGCAGGCCAACGCCGAGCTCGACAAGAATGGCGGTTTCGTCGACGAATTCGTCATCTGCCGCAGCGCCGGCGAAGTGATGATGGCGCCGCGCGAGAACATCGACCTTATGGACGTCTCGCCCAAGCAGATGGTTTCGGTCGCAGCAGCGCTGATTCCGTTCCTGGAAAACGACGACGCCAACCGCGCTCTGATGGGCTCGAACATGCAGCGTCAGGCCGTGCCGCTGGTGCGCGCCGAGGCTCCGTTCGTCGGCACCGGCATGGAGCCGATCGTTGCCCGTGACTCGGGTGCGGCCATCGGCGCACGGCGCGGCGGTATCGTCGATCAGGTCGACGCGACCCGTATCGTGGTTCGCGCCACGGAAGATCTCGAATCCGGCAAGTCCGGCGTCGACATCTACCGCCTGATGAAGTTCCAGCGTTCGAACCAGTCGACCTGCATCAACCAGCGTCCGCTGGTCCGCATGGGCGACCTGGTCAACAAGGGCGACATCATCGCCGACGGTCCGTCGACCGATCTCGGCGATCTGGCGCTCGGCCGGAACGTGCTCGTCGCGTTCATGCCTTGGAACGGCTACAACTACGAGGACTCGATCCTGCTCTCCGAGCGCATCGTGGCCGACGACGTCTTCACCTCGATCCATATCGAGGAGTTCGAGGTCATGGCGCGCGACACCAAGCTCGGGCCTGAGGAAATCACGCGCGACATTCCGAACGTCTCGGAAGAAGCGCTGAAGAACCTCGACGAAGCCGGCATCGTCTACATCGGCGCGGAAGTCGCCCCCGGCGACATCCTCGTCGGCAAGATCACGCCGAAGGGCGAAAGCCCGATGACGCCGGAAGAGAAGCTTCTGCGCGCCATCTTCGGCGAGAAGGCTTCGGACGTTCGTGACACCTCCATGCGCATGCCGCCCGGAACCTTCGGCACCGTCGTTGAAG
Organism: Tianweitania sp. UT-5YL-CI-8; assembly: GCF_030010215.1. Taxonomy (GTDB): domain Bacteria; phylum Pseudomonadota; class Alphaproteobacteria; order Rhizobiales; family Rhizobiaceae; genus Oryzicola. Next base: position 575,000 of record NZ_JASCRR010000003.1, on the reverse strand, counting down.
TGCGCGTCTTCAACCGCCACGGCGTTGAGAAGGACGAACGCGCCATGGCGATCGAGCGCGAGGAAATCGAGCGTCTTGCAAAGGATCGTGACGACGAGCAGGCCATTCTCGACCGCAACGTCTACAGCCGCCTGAGCGACATGCTCGACGGCAAGGATGCGATTGCCGGCCCGAAGGGCTTCAAGAAGGGCTCCAGCCTTTCGAAGAGCACGTTGAGCGAATATCCGCGCTCGCAGTGGTGGCAGTTCGCCGTCGAGGACGAAAGCGTGCAGAGCGAGCTCGAAGCGCTTCGCGGCCAGTACGACGATTCCAAGAAGCAGCTCGAGCAGCGCTTCATGGACAAGGTCGAGAAGGTGCAGCGCGGCGACGAGATGCCCCCCGGCGTGATGAAGATGGTCAAGGTCTTCGTCGCGGTGAAGCGCAAGATGCAGCCCGGCGACAAGATGGCCGGACGTCACGGCAACAAGGGTGTCGTGTCGCGCATCGTGCCGGTGGAAGACATGCCGTTCCTGGAAGATGGAACGCATGCCGACATCGTGCTGAACCCGCTGGGCGTGCCTTCGCGCATGAATGTCGGCCAGATCCTGGAGACGCATCTGGGCTGGGCTTGTTCGGGCATGGGCAAGAAGATCGGCGAACTGATCGAAGCCTATAAGCAAGGCGGAGAGATTCAGCCGCTTCGCGACACGATCGAGAGCATCATTCCGGAGAACGACCGCAACGAGCCGGTTCGGCAGTATGACGACGAGTCCATCATCCTGCTCGGTGAGCAGATGAAGCGCGGCGTCTCCATTGCGACCCCGGTGTTCGACGGCGCGCATGAGGAAGACATCGACGAGATGCTGAAGCAGGCGGGTCTGCACACCAGTGGCCAGTCGCAGCTTTACGACGGTCGCACCGGTGAGCCGTTCGACCGCAAGGTGACCATGGGCTATATCTATATGCTCAAGCTTCACCACCTGGTCGACGACAAGATCCATGCCCGTTCGATCGGACCTTACTCGCTCGTTACCCAGCAGCCGCTGGGCGGCAAGGCGCAGTTCGGCGGACAGCGCTTCGGCGAGATGGAGGTCTGGGCGCTCGAAGCCTACGGCGCCGCCTACACGCTGCAGGAAATGCTGACCGTGAAGTCGGACGACGTGGCAGGCCGGACGAAGGTCTACGAGGCCATCGTGCGCGGCGACGATACGTTCGAAGCCGGCATCCCGGAGAGCTTCAACGTTCTCGTCAAGGAAATGCGCTCGCTGGGCCTCAATGTCGAATTGGAGAATTCCAAGCTCGACGACGGTCCTCAGCGTCTGCCCGACGCTGCCGAGTGAAAGAGTTGAGCGCCGCGAAGTCAGCTTCGCGGCGCCTCGCCGAATTTTCGGCTTAGTGCCGACATAGATTGCGGACACTTAGGCCCGCACAAGATGCAAAGGGGTTTCGATGACCCCGAAAAGGAGAACGGCATGAACCAAGAGGTCATGAATCTCTTCAACCCGCAGGCGCCTGCGCAGGTGTTCGATTCCATCCGGATTTCGCTCGCCAGCCCTGAGAAGATCCTGTCCTGGTCGTTCGGCGAGATCAAGAAGCCGGAGACGATCAACTACCGTACGTTCAAGCCGGAGCGCGACGGCCTGTTCTGCGCGCGCATTTTCGGACCTATCAAGGACTATGAGTGCCTGTGCGGCAAGTACAAGCGCATGAAGTACAAGGGCGTCATCTGCGAGAAGTGCGGCGTGGAAGTCACGCTGTCGCGCGTTCGCCGCGAGCGCATGGGCCATATCGAGCTGGCCGCTCCCGTCGCCCACATCTGGTTCCTGAAGTCGCTGCCCTCGCGCATCGGCACGCTGCTCGACATGACGCTCAAGGATATCGAGCGCGTCCTGTATTTCGAGAACTACATCGTGACTGAGCCCGGCTTGACCGCGCTCAAGGAGCACCAGCTTCTTTCCGAAGAAGAGTACATGATCGCCGTCGACGAGTACGGCGAGGATCAGTTCACGGCCATGATCGGCGCCGAGGCTATCCATGAACTGCTTGCAGGCATGGACCTTCCCAAGATCGCCGGCGACCTGCGTTCGGAACTCGCATCGACCACGTCGGAGCTGAAGCAGAAGAAGTTGCTGAAGCGCCTGAAAGTCGTCGAGAACTTCATGGAATCCGGCAACCGTCCGGAATGGATGATCATGAAGATCGTTCCGGTCATCCCGCCGGACCTGCGTCCGCTGGTTCCGCTGGATGGCGGCCGTTTCGCGACCTCGGATCTGAACGATCTGTATCGCCGCGTGATCAACCGCAATAATCGCCTGAAGCGCCTGATCGAACTGCGCGCACCGGGCATCATCATCCGCAACGAGAAGCGCATGCTTCAGGAAGCGGTCGATGCGCTGTTCGACAACGGCCGTCGCGGCCGCGTCATCACGGGTGCCAACAAGCGTCCGCTGAAGTCGCTGTCCGACATGCTGAAGGGCAAGCAGGGCCGGTTCCGCCAGAACCTGCTCGGCAAGCGCGTCGACTATTCCGGCCGTTCGGTCATCGTGACCGGTCCGGAACTGAAGCTGCACCAGTGCGGCCTGCCGAAGAAGATGGCGCTCGAACTGTTCAAGCCGTTCATCTATGCGCGCCTCGACGCAAAGGGCTATTCGTCCACCGTCAAGCAGGCGAAGAAGCTGGTCGAAAAGGAAAAGCCTGAGGTCTGGGATATCCTGGACGAGGTCATCCGCGAGCACCCGGTTCTGTTGAACCGCGCGCCGACGTTGCACCGTCTGGGCATCCAGGCCTTCGAGCCCATCCTGATCGAAGGCAAGGCAATCCAGCTGCATCCGCTGGTCTGCACGGCCTTCAACGCCGACTTCGACGGCGACCAGATGGCCGTTCACGTGCCGCTGTCGCTGGAAGCTCAGCTTGAAGCCCGCGTGCTGATGATGTCGACCAACAACATCCTGCACCCTGCTTCCGGCGCGCCGATCATCGTGCCGTCGCAGGACATGGTTTTGGGTCTCTACTATCTCTCGATCGTCAACCAGAACGAGCCGGGCGAGGGCATGGTGTTTGCCGACATGGGCGAACTCCAGCACGCGCTCGAGACCAAGACGGTGACCCTGCACTCCAAGATCAAGGGCCGCTTCAGGACTGTGGACGCCGAAGGCAATGTCGTGTCGCACATCCATGACACGACGCCGGGACGCATGATCATCGGTGAATTGCTGCCGAAGAACGTCAACGTGCCGTTCGGAACAGCCAACCAGGAGATGACCAAGAAGAACATCTCCAAGATGATCGACACGGTCTATCGTCACTGCGGACAGAAAGAGACGGTCATTTTCTGCGACCGGATCATGGGTCTCGGCTTCGCGCATGCCTGCCGCGCCGGCATTTCGTTCGGCAAGGACGACATGCTGATCCCCGACAGCAAGATCAAGCTGGTTTCAGAAACCGAGGCATTGGCCAAGGAATACGAGCAGCAGTACAATGACGGCCTGATCACCCAGGGCGAGAAGTACAACAAGGTCGTTGACGCCTGGGCAAAGTGCTCGGAAAAGGTCGCCGACGAAATGATGGCGCGCATCAAGGCGGTCGAGTTTAACGACGACGGTCGCCAGAAGCCGATGAACTCCATCTACATGATGTCGCATTCGGGTGCCCGCGGTTCGCCCACCCAGATGCGTCAGCTTGCCGGCATGCGCGGCCTTATGGCCAAGCCGTCGGGTGAAATCATCGAGACGCCGATCATCTCGAACTTCAAGGAAGGCCTGACCGTTCTCGAATACTTCAACTCGACCCACGGCGCCCGCAAGGGTCTCGCGGACACCGCGTTGAAGACGGCGAATTCCGGCTACCTGACGCGTCGTCTCGTCGACGTAGCGCAGGATTGCATCGTCAACGCTGTGGATTGCGGTACCGACAAGGGCCTCACCATGCAGCCGATTGTCGATGCTGGTCAGGTCGTTGCTTCGCTGGGCCAGCGTATCCTGGGCCGCACGTCGCTGGACGATGTCAACCATCCGGTCACCGGCGAACTTCTGGTCAAGGCCGGCACGCTGATGGACGAACGCGACATTGAGGTCATCGAAAAGGCATCGATCCAGACCATCCGCATCCGTTCGGCGCTGACTTGCGAAGTCCGCACCGGCGTCTGCGCGGTCTGCTACGGTCGCGACCTTGCCCGCGGTACCCCTGTCAACCAGGGCGAAGCGGTCGGCGTCATCGCGGCACAGTCGATCGGCGAGCCGGGAACGCAGCTTACCATGCGTACCTTCCACATGGGCGGTACCGCGCAGGTGGTCGACTCTTCCTTCCTGGAGGCTTCGTATGAAGGCACGGTCCAGATCCGCAACCGCAACGTAGTTCGGAACTCCGATGGCAATCTGGTGGCGATGGGCCGTAACATGGCTGTCGTCATTACAGATGAAGGCGGCAAGGAGCGTGCTGCGCACCGGGTCACCTACGGCTCGCGCGTCTTCGTGGACGATGGCGACAAGGTGAAGCGTGGCCAGCGTATCGCCGAGTGGGATCCGTATACCCGCCCGATCCTGACGGAAATCGAAGGCCGCGTGGCGTTCGAGGATCTTGTGGACGGCATCTCGGTTCAGGAAACGGCCGACGAATCGACCGGTATCACCAAGCGCGAGGTCATCGATTGGCGGTCAACCCCGCGCGGTAACGACCTCAAGCCGGCGATCGCGGTGCAGGATTCCAAGGGCAAGGTCGGCAAGCTGTCGAAGGGCGGCGATGCTCGCTTCCTGCTCTCGGTCGAGGCCATTCTGTCGGTTGAACCCGGCGCAACGGTCAGGCCTGGCGACGTGCTGGCGCGTATCCCGATGGAAAGCGCGAAGACCAAGGACATCACCGGCGGTCTGCCGCGTGTTGCCGAACTCTTCGAAGCGCGCCGTCCGAAGGACCATGCCATCATTGCCGAGCTCGACGGTACGATCCGCTTCGGCCGCGATTACAAGAACAAGCGCCGCATCATCATCGAGCCGCATGACTCGACGCTTGAGCCAGTCGAATACCTGATCCCGAAGGGCAAGCCGTTCCATCTTCAGGACGGCGACGCTATCGAGAAGGGCGACTACATCCTCGACGGCAACCCGGCGCCGCATGACATCCTGGCGATCAAGGGCGTGGAAGCACTCGCTTCCTACCTCGTGAACGAAATCCAGGAGGTCTACCGTCTGCAGGGCGTGACGATCAACGACAAGCACATCGAGGTGATCGTTCGCCAGATGCTGCAGAAGGTCGAGATCACGGTGCAGGGCGACTCGGTCTACATTCCGGGCGACCATGTCGATGTCATCGAGTTCGATGAGGTCAACGACCGCCTGGTCGAGGAAGGCAAGAAGCCTGCGGAAGGCCAGCCGGTGCTGCTCGGCATCACCAAGGCCTCGCTGCAGACGCCGTCCTTCATCTCCGCCGCCTCCTTCCAGGAGACGACCCGCGTGCTGACCGAAGCGGCTGTTGCCGGCAAGGTCGATACGCTGCAGGGCTTGAAGGAAAACGTCATCGTCGGCCGTCTGATCCCGGCCGGTACGGGCGGCATGATGAGCCAGATCCGTCGCATCGCGACGGCTCGCGACGAGCTCATCCTCGACGAGCGCCGCAAGGCCTCGGGCGTCGAGGTTGCCGATCCGATGCTGACCGACATGTCGACCGCCGCTCAGTGAGCGGTGGCATCTTCGAAAACGAAAAGGGGCCTTCGCGGCCCCTTTTTTTAAGCGGTGTTGTCTAAGCTGATCTGATGCCTTTCAGGCCTTACCTTTGCTCGAGTTCACTTATTGTCATGTCACAAACAGCCACTCGAACAATGTCTTCCCCCTGGTTGAGTATTCTGATCCCAGCCTACAATGTGGCGCCGTTTGTTCGAGCCTGTCTTGAATCGGCGGCTTCGCAATCGACAGCAGGCGATATCGAAATTATCATAGTTGATGACAAGTCGACCGACGATACATTTCATGTCGTGCAACGGTTCAGCCATGCATATCCGACAGGTCTGATTAAGCTAAAGCATCAGGAGAAAAACGTCGGCCTCAGCGCCACTCGAAACCATATGCTGGAGATGGCGTCCGGAACCTATGTCTGGTTCCTGGACGCTGACGATCGGCTACAGGACGGTGCCGTGGCAGCTTTGAAGACGATTGCACTTGATCAAGACCCAGACCTCATCATTTGTGATTTCAGCATTTTGCGCCCCTTTCATACGAAGCGGCAGCTGGAAAAGGGGGAGTTGCACCGTAAGGTGTTTGATGGCATCCCGCGTGAGCTTTCGTCAGATCGCCAGGATTTGCTGAAAGGCTTACTCAGCGCAGGCCAGATGCATTCCTGGTCGAAGATCGCGAAGCGAAGACTTTGGGATCATACATTGAGGTTTCCTGAAGGCCGTTATTTCGAAGATCTGGCTACGACCCCGCTTTTAGCGATGCGTACAAAAACGTATTATTACGAGCCGTCGCCTTGGGTTCAGTATCGTCAAAGTTCGGGCAGCATTCTGGCGACAATGACAGGCAAAAAATACGTCGACCTGATGCAAGCTCTGGCGGAAGTTAGCGATTGCCTGTCTGCTGATCCCGAGCCTCTTTCTGATGATGTCCTGTTCGAGTGTCGGCTGTTTTGTGCGAGACATTTTATTGGTTGCGCGAAAGATCATTTGCGAGCCTTTGACTCGCATGATCGCCTGGAGACGCTGGGTAAATGTTACAGCTACCAGACCGCTATCGTTGATGATGATTGGGCGTTCGCGAAACAGGCAATCAGGAGGGGGCACTTCTGGCGTTGGCTACGCTATAAAAAGTGGAAATGGCATGTCCAACGGGCTTTGGGGCGTTAATAGTATGTCACAAGTTGTTCACACACTTTGGATCGGCGAAAAGCTTGGTCCTATTTATAATTCTTGCATTCGTTCGATTGTACGGCAAGGCCACGATGTTTTTCTGCATTCGTATGCGCCGCCGCTCGATATGCCCGCTGGGGTAAGATTTGTCGACGCCAGCAAAATAATGAAATTTGACGAGATAGAAAAATATAAAGCTTCCAAAATCCTTGCTTTGGCATCCGATGTTTATAGGTATCGCCTCCAGCGTGAAGGGATGGGTTTGTATGTCGATTGTGATATATTCTTTTTCAAGGAAATAAAGGAAGAAGAATATATTCTGGGATGGGAAACCGTAGACGTTGTAAATAATGCTGTTCTAAAAGTTCCAAAGGACAGCAATATACTTCATGAAATTTTAGAGGCTTCCGAAAATCCGTTTTATATACCTCCGTGGCTTTCGGTTAAACGCCAGCGAGAACTATTGTTACGCAAATTCTCCGGATTCCCTAAGCCGTTGTCAAAACATGCATGGGGAACGATCGGCCCGTCGCTGATTACCTATCTGGTAAAGAAGATAGGGCTGGAAGATAAAGTTGCTCCAATCGATGTCTTTTATCCTCTGTACTACAAGCATACGCCGCTTCTTGTTCGGGAAGGCGTAGGGTTAAAAGATTTGATAACCCGGAACACCGTCGGTATCCACCTTACAAACTCCGTCTTGCGTCTGGGTGATCCGAAGCGCGGTACTGCGCTTTACGAAATTCTTAATTCTTAATCAGTCGGGTCAGATTCCGCGTCGTTTATGGTCTCACTTGCGGCTGAGACTATGTAGACGTATTCAGCCGAATGACGATGTTGTAAATCGTATTTACACATGGCGGGTAGCTAAGGGAGCCTTTTATGCTTCATGCACTGGCGACGGCACTTGCCGGTCTCGGCATTTTCTTCGCCGGCATGTATCAGCTCAAGGACGCGCTGAAGAAGCTCACTGGTCGACGCTTTAAGCAGTTGATCGCTGCCTGGATCCACCGCCCGGTCGCAGCGGTCGCCTTGGGGGTCGCTGCGGGCGGCGTCATGCAGAGCACAACGGCGGTGACATTCGTTCTGGCGAGCATGATCGCCACGGGTCTTCTGACCGTCGGCGGAGCTTTGCCGATCGTTGCCGGCGCCAATGTCGGCAGCACGATGCTCATCCTGCTTGCCAATCTCGATATCCAGCTTTTCGTTCTCGCTCTGCTCGGGCTGACCGGCATTTCCTTCGTCGTGGAGAGGCTGTCGCGGTTCAGGACGATCCTGACGGCGGTGTTTTCCGTCAGTCTGGTGTTCTTCGGCTTGAAGATGCTGCAAAGCGGCATCGTTCCGTTGACGCGCGAGCCATGGTTCGGCGACCTGCTGGCGCTGGCGGGGACCTCATATCTTCTGCCGCTGGTCATTGCGACATGCCTGACGGTGCTGTCGCAATCCACCAGCTCGATCGTGTTGCTGACGATCGCGCTGACGGCGGGCGGTGGCCTGACCTTCGAGCAGGCGATGATGGCGATCTATGGCTGCAACATCGGCGGGAGCTTCCAGACGCTGCTGTTGTCTTCGAACCTGCGCGGCAGGCCGCAGCAGCTTGCGATGTTCCAGGTCTCGTTCAACTTTGTCGCCGCATCCTTAATGGTGCCGCTGTTCTTTATCGAGCAATATGGCGGCGTCGGGCTGGTCGAGCGTCTCATCCGCTCGCTGTCGGCGTCGACGCAGCTTCAGCTCGCCTATCTGCAGGTGATCTTCAATCTGGTTGGCGCCGGCCTGATGCTGGTGTTGATCCCGTGGATTTATCCGATCCTGGCGAAGCGCTTTCCAACGCTGGCTGACGAGGATGACGGCCGGCCGATCTACATTCACGACCAGGCCATCGAGGAGCCCGACTCAGCGCTCGATCTCGCCGGCCTGGAACAGCAGCGGCTCGCAACCTATCTGATCAAGCGCCTTGAGATCGTGCGGGAACGTCCAAAGAACGCCGCCGCGCTGATCAATCGCCAAAGCCAGAATTTTACGATGCTGGCCACCGAGGTGCACGAGTTTCTGCGCCGTCTGGGCGAGGCGCCGTTCGACGTCGGCGGCTATGATCGGCTCGACCGTGCGATCAACCGGCAGCGGTTGCTGGACGGGCTCAACGAGACGCTCGTAGATCTTGCCGCTACCGCCGGCCAGGTGGCGGGCAGCAAGGCGTCGCAGGCGCTGTTGGGCACCATTGTCGAGGCTCTGGATGCCGTACTGCTGACGATGCTGGACGCGTTGCAGGATATGAAGGGCGAGGACAGGGCTGTTTTCCTCGCCATCACCCGAAACCGCGGCAATGTCATGCAGCGTATCCGGCAGTCCTACCTCGCTGCGGACGGAAATCTTACCGTGGCACAGAAAGGGGCGGTCCTGATCCTGACCAATCTTTCGGAACGCGCTTTCTGGCTGCTTGGGCAATTGGCGGAGCAAGAACAGGCTGTCGACGTCTGAAAGCTGGATCGCCCAAACAGACGAATTCATCCTGCTGTCAACTATGCGCGCTATTGCTCGGTCTTTCCCAGACATCAGAGTGATGATCATGAAAATCTATTTTCCCGCCGTGCTCGCAGTTCTGTCCGCAGCGACTTTCGCGTCTACCGCCATGGCGGAAGATTTAGAAAAGCCGAAACTGCTTGGACAAATCATCCTGCCAACCGGTCTAAAAATTGCCGGGACGGAATTCGGCGGTATTTCCGGATTGGACTACGATGCGGCAAACGATCTCTATTATGCAATTTCCGATGATCGATCGGAGAAGGCGCCGGCGCGGTTCTATACGCTGAAGATTGCCATCGACGAGAAGGGCGTGCACGGCCTCGACATCGTCTCAAGCCGCCCCTTGCTGGACGCCGCCGGCAAGCCCTTCGCGAGCAAGGACGTCGATCCCGAATCGATCCGGTTCAATGTTGCAACCGGAACGTTTTACTGGACGAGCGAAGGTGACCTGACTGGCCGTCCGGCGGTTCGCGAGTCGCGTCTGGACGGTACGCTGGCGCGTGAATTCCCGGTTCCAGAAACCTATATGCCGAACGCGGAAAAGACACGCGGTGTGCAAAACAACCTCGCCTTCGAAGTTTTGACAATTTCGCCGGACGGCAAAACGCTTCTGGTCGGTACGGAAAACGCGCTCGTCCAGGACGGCGACAAGGCAACGCTGGAGGCGGGAAGCCGGTCGCGCATTCTTGCCTTCGATATCGCTTCGGGCGACGTCAAGGCCGAGTATGCCTACGATACCGATCCGATCTTCACCAAGTCTACCCAGGAACCATTCTGGAACGATAACGGCATGTCGGAAATCGCCACCGTGGGCGAGGATCTTTTAACCGTCGAACGTTCCTATGCTCTCGGCGTCGGCAACCAGATCAGTTTCTATCGCGCGAGTTTTGCCGGAGCGAGCGATGTGAAGGGAGCGGCTTCGCTCAAGGATATGCAAGTCGCGCCGCTGAAGAAGGAACCGTTCATGCGTATCGGCGAAGGGGATTTCGGTCTCGACATCGACAATATTGAGTCGATCACCTGGGGACCGGAGATCGGGGGGCGCAAAACCATCGTCATCGCCTCCGACAACAATTTCAACCCGCTGCAGTTCACACAGTTCGTTGCCTTTCAGATCGAGCCGAGCACAAACTGAGCAGGGCTACAGGGCAGGGCTCAGCCTAGCCCCTGATCAGGCCGGTTCATCGAAGGTGACGATGGAGACTTCGCCTTCCAAGGCGCCCTGGTAGGCGGAGAGATGCGGCTCCTCATCCGGAACACCTTGGAGATCGCCGATCTGGTCGAGCTCCGCCTCTGCGTAGCCCTCCTTGGAAAGCGCATCGAGCGCGGTGCGGACTGCCGTGTCGTCATCGGGCGCGACGAGCATGAGATGGACACCTTCCGAGCGGCCGCCCTTCTTTCTCCAGACGCGGCCGGTAATGATGGTCACGGGGCGCTCTTCATTATCATTCATGATGCCGTTCCTCGAAGAATCGATGGTCTTAGAATCGTATTGCATGCTGGTGGGGCAAGAATCAGCTTCCTGGCTCGAAGTCGGGAGACGATTCTCAGTCGCGCGAATCCCTAATCTTTTTCCGTCTTCCGATCCTGGCTTCCGTAGGACATTTAGGGACGAGGACGCTTATTTTCTTCCCATCGTAGAACTTTCTGCGTAACAAAGTGACCAACGGGCCGTCTGGCGCCCTCAACCCCGCCAATTCCCGAGATTCTTAACGGATCGGGGTTGACGTAAAGCGGGGTTGGGGGTAGAAGCCGCCTCGTCTGAGCCGATGTGAGGCTGGGTTTTTCGAAGCGACGCGCTTTGGAGTTCGCCTCAAACAAGGTTCGTTTTTACGAGCGAAGAAGACATTTCCGGCGCGCATGAAGCTGCAAGGCTTCCTCTGCATATTGTTCGGGCAGGACCGTTAGAGGCGGTTTGTGGCCCGAATTTGCGTATGGATATGCGCTTGAAGCCGCCCCGACGGGCTTGAGACACGGAATTGAGAGACAAGAGGGTTTAATGCCTACCGTCAACCAGCTGATCCGCAAGCCGCGCATTGCGCCGGTGAAGCGCAATAAGGTTCCGGCCATGCAGGCCAACCCGCAGAAGCGTGGCGTTTGCACGCGCGTCTATACGACGACGCCGAAAAAGCCGAACTCCGCCCTGCGCAAGGTTGCCAAGATTCGCCTGACCAACGGCTTCGAGGTGATCGGCTACATCCCGGGTGAAGGCCACAACCTTCAGGAACACTCGGTTGTCATGATCCGCGGCGGCCGCGTCAAGGATTTGCCGGGCGTTCGCTACCACATCATTCGTGGCGTGCTCGACACACAGGGCGTCAAGAATCGCAAGCAGCGCCGTTCGAAGTACGGTGCGAAGCGTCCGAAGTAAGGTTTTCCGGTGCTGGCGCTTTCAAGTGCCGTGCCGACGTTAGCGAGAGACGAGAACGATGTCCCGACGTCACAGTGCAGATAAGCGCGAAATCAACCCTGATCCCAAGTTCGGCGATCTGGTTGTTACCAAGTTCATGAATGCCGTCATGTATGACGGTAAGAAGTCGATTGCCGAGACGATCGTCTATGGCGCCCTCGATCAGGTGCAGTCCAAGACGAAGCAGGAGCCGGTCGCCGTGTTCCATCAGGCTCTCGACAATGTTGCGCCGCACGTTGAAGTGCGCTCTCGTCGTGTCGGCGGTGCCACCTACCAGGTTCCCGTCGACGTCCGCCCCGAGCGCCGTCAGGCTCTCGCGATCCGTTGGCTGATCACCGCAGCGCGCAACCGCAACGAGACCACCATGGTCGATCGTCTGTCGGGCGAGCTGATGGATGCCGCCAACAATCGCGGTACGGCCGTCAAGAAACGTGAAGACACCCACAAGATGGCGGAAGCCAACCGCGCCTTCGCGCACTACCGCTGGTAGTCGCGCGGATCATAGGACGAAGAGGCAAGAACCATGGCCCGCGAATATAAGATCGAAGACTACCGTAATTTCGGTATTATGGCGCATATCGACGCCGGCAAGACGACGACGACCGAGCGCATCCTGTATTACACGGGCAAGTCGCACAAGATCGGTGAAGTCCATGACGGCGCCGCCACCATGGATTGGATGGAGCAGGAGCAGGAACGCGGTATTACGATTACCTCGGCTGCCACCACGACCTACTGGAAAGGCCGTGACGGCAAACAGCGCCGCTTCAACATCATCGACACCCCCGGCCACGTCGACTTCACCATTGAAGTCGAACGTTCGCTGCGCGTGCTCGACGGTGCTATCGCTCTTCTCGACGCCAACGCAGGTGTCGAGCCTCAGACCGAGACCGTCTGGCGTCAGGCCGACAAGTATCATGTTCCGCGCATGATCTTCTGCAACAAGATGGACAAGATCGGCGCGGACTTCTACCGCTCCTATGAGATGATCAAGAGCCGCCTCGGCGCCACCGCCGTTGCCGTGCAGCTGCCGATCGGTGCCGAGAACGAGTTCAAGGGCGTCGTCGATCTGATCGAGATGAACGCACTTGTATGGCGCGACGAAAGCCTCGGCGCTGCCTGGGACGTGGTCGAAATCCCGGCGGACCTGCAGGAGCGTGCCGAAGAGTTCCGCGAGAAGATGATCGAAGCCGCCGTCGAGATGGACGAGACGGCTCTTGAAAACTACCTCGAAGGCAAGATGCCGTCGAACGACGAACTGCGCGCGCTGATCCGCAAGGGCACCATCGCCGTCAAGTTCTTCCCGATGTTCTGCGGCTCGGCATTCAAGAACAAGGGCGTTCAGCCGCTTCTGGACGGCGTTGTCGAGTTCCTGCCGTCGCCGGCCGAAGTTCCGGCCATCAAGGGCATCGACCCGAAGACCGAAGCTGAGATCGAGCGTCATTCGACCGACGAAGAGCCGCTCTCGATGCTGGCGTTCAAGATTATGAACGATCCGTTCGTCGGCTCGCTGACCTTCTGCCGCATCTATTCCGGCAAACTGACCAAGGGCGTTTCCCTCGACAACACCGTCAAGGGCAAGAAAGAGCGCATCGGCCGCATGCTGCAGATGCATTCGAATTCCCGCGCCGACATCGAAGAAGCCTTCGCCGGCGACATCGTTGCCCTGGCAGGCCTCAAGGAGACCACAACCGGCGATACGCTCTGCGATCCACTGAAGCCGGTCATCCTCGAGCGCATGGAATTCCCCGAGCCGGTCATCCAGATCGCGATCGAGCCGAAGACCAAGGGCGACCAGGAAAAGATGGGCCTCGCGCTCAACCGTCTGGCTGCCGAGGATCCTTCGTTCCGCGTCAAGTCGGACGAAGAGTCGGGTCAGACCATCATCGCCGGCATGGGTGAGCTTCACCTCGACATCATCGTCGACCGCATGCGTCGCGAGTTCAAGGTCGAGGCAAATGTCGGTGCTCCGCAGGTTGCTTACCGCGAGACCATCAGCCGTACCCACGAGCAGGATTACACGCACAAGAAGCAGTCGGGCGGCACAGGCCAGTTCGCCCGCGTCAAGATCATCTTCGAGCCCAATGCCGAAGGCGAAGATTTCGTATTCGACTCCAAGATCGTCGGCGGTTCGGTTCCCAAGGAATACATCCCGGGCGTCGAGAAGGGTATCCGCAGCGTTCTGACCTCCGGTCCGTTCGCAGGCTTCCCGATGATCGGCGTCAAGGCGACCCTGATCGACGGTGCTTACCACGACGTCGACTCCTCGGTCCTGGCCTTCGAAATCGCAGGTCGTGCGGCACTCCGCGAAGCGGCGCCGAAGCTCGGCGTTCAGCTGCTCGAGCCGATCATGAAGGTCGAAGTCGTTACGCCGGAAGATTACGTCGGCAACGTCATCGGCGACTTGAACAGCCGCCGTGGCCAGATCCAGGGACAGGAAAGCCGCGGTATCGCCGTCGTCGTCAACGCGATGGTGCCGCTTGCGAACATGTTCAAGTATGTCGACAGCTTGCGTTCGATGTCTCAGGGCCGCGCCCAGTACACGATGCAGTTCGACCACTACGAGGCGGTTCCGAACGCGGTCGCCCAGGAAGTTCAGAAGAAATACGCGTAGTTCGACAGAATTTTTACGCGACAAGATTAACTGCCCCATGCGGGCAAGCAGGATTGGAGACCTCACATGGCAAAAGGTAAATTCGAGCGTAATAAGCCTCATGTGAACATTGGCACGATTGGTCACGTCGACCATGGCAAGACGTCGCTGACGGCGGCGATCACGAAGTACTTTGGCGAGTACAAGGCGTATGACCAGATCGACGCGGCTCCCGAAGAGAAGGCGCGCGGCATCACCATTTCGACGGCGCATGTCGAATATGAGACGCCGGCCCGTCACTACGCTCACGTTGATTGCCCCGGCCACGCCGACTATGTGAAGAACATGATCACGGGTGCTGCGCAGATGGACGGCGCGATCCTGGTGGTTTCGGCTGCCGACGGCCCGATGCCGCAGACCCGCGAGCACATCCTGCTCGCCCGTCAGGTCGGCGTTCCCGCGCTCGTCGTGTTCCTGAACAAGGTCGACCTGGTCGACGACGAAGAGCTTCTGGAACTGGTCGAGCTGGAAGTTCGCGAACTTCTGTCGAAGTACGAATATCCGGGCGACGACATTCCGATGATCAAGGGTTCGGCTGTCGCAGCCCTCCAGGACAAGGACAAGAAGCTGGGCGAAGACGCTATCCGCGAGCTGATGGCAGCGGTCGACGCCTACATCCCGACGCCTGAGCGTCCGATCGACAAGCCGTTCCTGATGCCGATCGAAGACGTGTTCTCGATCTCGGGCCGCGGCACGGTCGTGACCGGTCGCGTCGAGCGCGGCATCGTCAAGGTCGGCGAGGAACTCGAGATCGTCGGCATCCGCCCGACCTCGAAGACGATCTGCACGGGCGTCGAAATGTTCCGCAAGCTGCTCGATCAGGGCCAAGCCGGCGACAACATCGGCGCGCTGCTGCGCGGCGTCGACCGTGAAGGTGTCGAGCGCGGCCAGGTTCTGGCCAAGCCGGGTTCGGTGAAGCCGCACAAGAAGTTCAAGGCTGAAGCCTACATCCTGACGAAGGAAGAGGGTGGCCGTCATACGCCGTTCTTCACCAACTACCGTCCGCAGTTCTACTTCCGCACGACGGATGTGACCGGCATCGTGACGCTTCCGGAAGGCACCGAAATGGTGATGCCGGGCGACAACATCACGGTCGATGTCGAGCTGATCGTGCCGATCGCGATGGAAGAGCGCCTGCGCTTCGCCATCCGCGAAGGCGGCCGCACCGTCGGTGCAGGCATCGTCGCAGCTATCGTCGAGTAATTGATTAACCGATCTGTCGCGGGCGGGAATTCGCCCGCGCCGCGCCAGAACAAGGAATAGACGCATGAACGGACAGAATATCCGCATCCGCCTTAAGGCGTTTGACCATCGGGTGCTCGACGCCTCGACCCGCGAAATCGTGTCGACGGCCAAGCGTACCGGCGCCAACGTTCGCGGGCCCATTCCGCTGCCCACGCGGATCGAGAAGTTCACGGTCAACCGGTCGCCTCACATCGACAAGAAGAGCCGCGAACAGTTCGAGATGCGTACGCACAAGCGGCTTCTCGATATTGTCGATCCGACCCCGCAGACCGTCGATGCCCTTATGAAGCTCGACCTGGCTGCCGGTGTCGATGTCGAGATCAAGCTCTAACGAGCAAAAACATGAGCCGACCGGGCGAAAGCTCCTAAGGTTCCTCTGAAGGAAGAACGAGAAAATGCGTTCAGGTGTAATTGCACAGAAGGTGGGAATGACGCGCGTCTACAACGACGCCGGCGAGCATGTCCCCGTCACGGTTCTCCGTCTGGAGAATTGCCAGGTCGTGGCACAGCGCACGCAGGAGAAGAACGGCTACACCGCCGTCCAGCTCGGCGTCGGCCTCGCGAAGGTCAAGAACACGTCGAAGGCAATGCGCGGCCATTTCGCTGCTGCCTCCGTCGAGCCCAAGGCCAAGGTCGCCGAGTTCCGCGTCTCCGCCGACAACATGCTGGACGTCGGCGCTGAGCTGACCGTGGAGCATTTTGTTGCCGGCCAGAAGGTGGATGTTACCGGAACGACCATCGGTAAGGGTTTCCAGGGTGTCATGAAGCGCTACAACTTCGGTGGTGGCCGCGCGACGCACGGTAACTCGGTTTCGCACCGTTCGCATGGTTCGACCGGTCAGCGCCAAGACCCCGGCAAGGTGTTCAAGGGCAAGAAGATGGCCGGCCACATGGGCGATACCCGCGTCACCACCCAGAACGTGGAAGTCGTCTCGACCGACCTCGATCGCGGCCTGATCCTGATCCGCGGTGCGGTCCCGGGCAGCAAGGGTGCCTGGATCATGGTTCGCGACGCGGCCAAAGTTGCGCTGCCTGAGAACGCTCCGAAGCCGGCTGCATTCCGCGCCGCTAATAAAGAGGCTCCGGCTACTGAGGGAGCAGAATAATGGACATTTCGATCACAACCCTGGCCGGTAAAGACGCCGGCAAGGTGCAGCTCTCCGACGAGATCTTCGGTCTCGTGCCGCGCGAAGACATTTTGCAGCGCGTCGTGCGCTGGCAGCTTGCCAAGAAGCAGCAGGGCACGCACAAGGCCAAGGGCCGTGCGGAAATCGCACGCACCGGCGCCAAGATGTACAAGCAGAAGGGTACGGGCCGCGCCCGTCACCACTCGGCTCGCGCTCCGCAGTTCCGCGGCGGCGGCAAGGCTCACGGCCCGGTCGTGCGCAGCCACGAGCATGATCTTCCCAAGAAGGTTCGCGCTCTCGGACTGAAGCATGCCCTGTCGGCCAAGGCCAAGGCATCGAGCCTGATCATCATCGACGATCTGGCTCTCTCCGAGGCCAAGACGAAGGCGCTGATCGCAAACTTCGCTACGCTTGGCCTGACCAATGCGCTGGTGATCGGCGGTGCCGAGCTCGACGCCAACTTCAAGCTGGCTGCGACCAACATCCCGAACATCGATGTTCTGCCAATCCAGGGCATCAATGTTTACGACATTCTTCGCCGCGGCACGCTGGTCCTTTCCAAGGCCGCCGTCGAGGCTCTCGAGGAGCGCTTCAAATGACCACGGATCTTCGCCACTACGACGTGATCGTAAGCCCGGTCATCACTGAAAAGTCGACCATGGCTTCCGAATTCAACCAGGTCGTCTTCAATGTTGCCAAGAAGGCGACGAAGCCGGAAATCAAGGCTGCCATCGAAGCGCTGTTCGGCGTGAAGGTGATGGCCGTCAACACCCTGGTCCGCAAGGGCAAGGTGAAGCGCTTCCGCGGCACGATCGGCCGCCAGGGCGATGTCAAGAAGGCGGTAGTGACGCTGGCCGACGGCCAGTCGATCGACGTCGCGACTGGTCTCTGAGAAAGGCCGCGAGGACAGGACAATGGCACTTAAGAAATTCAAACCGGTAACGCCAAGTACCCGCCAGCTGGTCATCGTCGACCGCTCCGGTCTCTACAAGGGCAAGCCGGTGAAGGGCCTCACCGAGGGTCTAACCAAGTCGGGCGGCCGCAACAACTACGGCCGCATCACTGCCCGTTTCATCGGCGGCGGTCACAAGCGCTCTTATCGCCTCATCGACTTCAAGCGTCGCAAGCTCGATGTCGTCGGCACGGTTGAGCGTCTGGAGTATGACCCGAACCGCACCGCATTCATCGCTCTCATCAAGTATGAGGACGGCGAACTGAGCTACATCATCGCTCCGCAGCGTCTGGCTGCCGGCGATCAGGTCATCGCCAGCCAGTCGGCCGACGTGAAGCCGGGCAACGCGATGCCGCTTTCGGCGATGCCGGTGGGCACGATCGTCCACAATATCGAGCTGAAGCCGGGCAAGGGCGGTCAGGTTGCGCGTTCGGCAGGGGCTTACGCACAGCTCGTCGGTCGCGACCAGGGCATGGCGATCCTTCGCTTGAACTCGGGCGAACAGCGCATCGTCAGCGGCTCGTGCTTTGCCACGGTCGGTGCGGTGTCGAACCCGGACCACGGCAACATCAACGATGGCAAGGCCGGTCGTACGGTGTGGCGCGGTCGTCGTCCGCACAATCGCGGCGTCACCATGAACCCGGTCGACCACCCGCATGGCGGTGGTGAAGGCCGGACCTCGGGTGGCCGTCATCCGGTTACGCCCTGGGGCAAGCCCACCAAGGGCAAGAAGACCCGGTCCAACAAGGCGACCGATAAGTTCATCGTGCGCTCGCGTCATCAGCGCAAGAGCTAATAAGAGGTAACGCCAGTGACTCGTTCAGTCTGGAAAGGCCCGTTCGTCGACGGCTATCTGCTCAAGAAAGCAGAGAAGGTTCGCGATGGTGGCCGTAATGAGGTGATCAAGATGTGGAGCCGTCGTTCCACAGTCCTGCCGCAGTTCGTCGGCCTCACCTTCGGTGTCTATAACGGTCAGAAGCATATCCCGGTCAACGTGAACGAGGACATGGTCGGCCACAAGTTCGGTGAGTTCGCTCCGACCCGTACCTATTACGGCCACGGCGCGGACAAGAAGGCGAAGAGGAAGTAACATGGGCAAGGCCAAGGCTCCGCGCAGGCTTGCTGACAACGAGGCACGTGCCGTTTTGCGCACGATCCGCGTCAGCCCGCAGAAGCTCAACCTGGTTGCCGCGCTCATCCGCGGCAAGAAGGTCGGGACCGCGCTTTCGGATCTCGAATTTTCGCGCAAGCGTATCGCTGGCACGGTGAAGAAGACGCTCGAATCGGCTATCGCAAACGCCGAGAACAATCACGACCTCGACGTCGACTCCCTGGTGGTGGCCGAGGCCTTTGTCGGCAAGTCGATCGTCATGAAGCGTTTCCACGCTCGTGGCCGCGGTCGCGCTAGCCGGATCGAGAAGCCGTTTTCGCACCTCACGATCGTCGTTCGTGAAGTCGAAGAGAAAGGGGAGGCCGCATAATGGGTCAGAAAATCAATCCAATTGGTCTTCGCCTCGGCATCAACCGCACCTGGGATTCGCGTTGGTTCGCGAACACCGGCGAGTACGGCAGGCTGCTGCATGAAGACATCAAGATCCGCAAATATCTTGAGACAGAACTGAAGCAGGCCGCGATCTCTAAAGTCGTGATCGAGCGTCCGCACAAAAAGTGCCGCGTGACCATCCATGCTGCCCGTCCCGGCCTGATCATCGGCAAGAAGGGTGCAGACATTGAGAAGCTTCGCAAGAAGCTGATGGAAATGACGAAGGCGGAAACGCACCTCAACATCGTCGAGGTCCGCAAGCCTGAAATCGATGCCACGCTGGTTGCCCAGTCGATTGCCCAGCAGCTCGAGCGCCGTATCGCGTTCCGCCGGGCGATGAAGCGCGCAGTTCAGTCTGCGATGCGTCTGGGTGCCGAAGGCATCCGTATCAACTGCTCGGGCCGTCTCGGTGGCGCTGAGATCGCTCGTATGGAATGGTACCGCGAAGGTCGCGTTCCGTTGCACACCCTGCGCGCCGATGTCGACTACGGCACGGCTGAAGCCAAGACTGCCTACGGCATCTGCGGCGTCAAGGTCTGGGTGTTCAAAGGCGAGATCCTTGAGCATGACCCGATGGCGTCCGAACGCCGCGCGACGGAAGGCGATGCTTCGCATTCCAATGAGCGCAGCGGTGGTCGTCGCCGAGAGAACGCCTGAGCGGCAATAGGAATTTGGAGTTAGAACGATGCTGCAGCCAAAGCGCACGAAGTTCCGCAAGCAGTTCAAGGGCCGTATCCACGGTGCCGCAAAGGGCGGTACCAACTTGGATTTCGGTGGTTTCGGACTGAAGGCGCTGGAGCCGAACCGGGTTACCGCGCGTGAGATCGAAGCGGCTCGCCGCGCGATCACCCGCGAGATGAAGCGTCAGGGTCGCGTTTGGATCCGTATTTTCCCGGACGTTCCGGTTACTTCCAAGCCGACCGAAGTCCGTATGGGCAAGGGCAAGGGCGCCGTCGACTACTGGGCGGCACGCATCAAGCCGGGCCGCGTCATGTTCGAGATCGACGGTGTCTCCGAGGAGATCGCGCGTGAAGCGCTTCGCCTCGGCGCCGCCAAGCTCTCGGTCAAGACACGCTTCGTTCAGCGTATTGCAGAATAAGGAAGGGCTGATTATGAAAGCCGCCGACATCAGGGCCAAGACCCAGGACCAGCTCACGGATGAGCTCGGAAGCCTCAAGAAAGAGCAGTTCAACCTGCGCTTCCAGAAGGCGACCGGCCAGCTCGAGAAGACCGCGCGCGTGAAGCAGGTTCGTAAGGACATTGCGCGTATCAAGACCATCGCCGCCGAGAAGTCGGCCGGCAAGAAGGCTTAAGGACGAGAACCATGCCAAAGCGCATTCTGCAGGGCGTCGTCGTCAGCGACAAGAACGAAAAGACGGTCGTCGTCAAAGTCGAACGGCGCTTCACGCATCCCGTGATGAAGAAGACCGTGCGCCAGACGAAGAAGTACAAGGCGCACGACGAAAACAACGCCTGCAAGGTGGGCGACACGGTTTTCATCCAGGAGTCGGCTCCGATCTCCAAGGATAAGACCTGGGTCGTCGTCCCCGCCGAACAGGCGTAACCGAGAATTTCAGACAAGCCGGGGAGGGCCGTTGCTCATCCCGTTAGAAAAGAAGAAGGCGGCCAGTCATGATTCAGATGCAAACAAACCTCGACGTGGCGGATAATTCCGGCGCCCGTCGTGTCATGTGCATCAAGGTGCTGGGCGGTTCCAAGCGGAAATACGCTTCGGTTGGCGACATCATCGTGGTGTCGATCAAGGAAGCCATTCCGCGTGGCCGCGTAAAGAAGGGCGATGTGATGAAGGCGGTCGTCGTACGTACCGCCAAGGACATTCGTCGCCCGGACGGCAGCGTGATCCGTTTCGACAAGAACGCAGCCGTTCTCGTCGACAATAAAAAAGAGCCGATCGGCACGCGTATCTTCGGGCCGGTTCCGCGCGAACTCCGCGCCAAGAACCACATGAAGATCATCTCGCTCGCGCCAGAAGTGCTGTAAGGAGCCGGAACAATGCAGAAGATCCGTAAAGGCGACAAGGTCGTCGTCCTGGCCGGCAAGGACAAGGGCCGCACTGGCGAAGTACTCGCCGTGCAGCCGAAGGAAGATACCGCGCTGGTGCGTGGCATCAACCTGATCCGCCGCCACCAGAAGCAGTCCCAGTCCCAAGAGGGTGGGATCATCACCAAGGAAGCGCCTGTTCACCTTTCGAACATCGCAGTTGCCGACCCGAAGGACGGCAAGCCGACCCGCGTCGGCTTCGACGTCAAGGACGGCAAGAAGGTGCGTGTCGCCAAGCGTTCGGGAGAAGTGATCAATGGCTAATACAGCTTATCAGCCGCGCCTGAAGACGGTCTATAACGAGACCATCCGCAAGGCCCTGCAGGAACAGTTCAACTACGACAACGAGATGCAGATTCCGCGTCTCGAGAAGGTCGTTTTGAACATGGGCGTTGGTGAGGCGACTGCCGACTCCAAGAAGCCTACCGTCGCTGCGGAAGATTTGTCGATGATCGCCGGCCAGAAGGCCGTCGTGACCCGCGCCCGCACGTCCATCGCCGGTTTCAAGGTTCGTGAGAACATGCCGATCGGCGCAAAGGTGACGCTTCGCAAGGAGCGCATGTTTGAGTTCGTCGACCGCCTCGTGAACATCGCCTTGCCGCGCGTTCGCGACTTTCGCGGCCTGAACCCGAAGAGCTTCGATGGCCGTGGCAACTTCGCCATGGGCATCAAGGAACACATCGTTTTCCCCGAGATCAACTACGACAAGGTCGACCAGGTCTGGGGAATGGACATCATCGTTTGTACGACTGCCAAGACGGATGACGAAGCCCGGGCGTTGCTCAAGGCTTTGAACTTCCCCTTCCGGCAGTAACGGCAGCGAGAAAAGGAAATCTGAAATGGCAAAGACCAGCTCAGTCGAGAAGAACAACAAGCGCCGCAAGCTTGTCGACCAGTACGCTGCCAAGCGTAAGGTCCTCAAGGACATCATCATGGATCAGTCCAAGCCGATCGAAGAGCGTTTCCGCGCTCAGCTGAAGCTGGCTGCCCTGCCGCGCAATTCCGCGAAGATCCGCATCCGCAACCGTTGCGAGATCACAGGTCGCCCGCGCGCTTATTATCGCAAGTTGAAGATGTCGCGTATCGCACTTCGCGAACTTGGCTCGCTGGGTGTCATCCCCGGCCTGGTCAAGTCGAGCTGGTAAGGAGGACATAAGATGTCATTGAGTGATCCTATCGGCGATATGCTGACCCGCATCCGGAATGCCTACGGCCGCCGGAAGACTTCCGTTTCGACTCCCGCTTCGACGCTGCGCGCTCGCGTGCTCGAAGTTCTGAAGACGGAAGGCTACATCCGCGACTACAGCCAGGCCGATTTCGGCAACGGCAAGTCCGAGATCGAAATCGAGCTGAAGTATTTCGACGGCGCTCCGGTCGTTCGCGAGATTTCGCGCGTTTCCAAGCCGGGCCGCCGCGTCTACGTCTCGGCCAAGTCCATTCCGCAGGTCGCTAACGGTCTCGGCATCGCCATTCTTTCGACTCCGAAGGGCGTTATGGCCGACCATGAGGCACGTGAGAAGAACGTCGGCGGGGAAATCCTCTGCCAAGTGTTCTAGTTCGCAAGGCCTGAAACAATAAAAGTAACGAGGACAAGACCATGTCTCGTATTGGTAAGAAACCAGTTCAGCTTCCGCAGGGCGTAACCGCCTCCGTCGACGGTCAGACCGTCACGGCGAAGGGCCCTAAGGGCGAGCTCAAGTTCGTCGTCAATGACGAGGTTCTGGTAAAGTTCGAAGACGGCGAAATCTCCGTCCAGCCGCGTGACCAGTCCAAGGTTGCACGCTCTAAATGGGGCATGTCCCGCACGCAGATCGTCAACATCCTTTCGGGTGTGAAGGACGGCTTCGAGAAGCGTCTCGAAATCAGCGGCGTCGGTTATCGTGCAGCCCTTCAAGGTAAGAATCTCCAGCTCGCACTTGGCTTCAGCCATGATGTGGTCTACGAGACCCCCGAAGGAATCACGCTGACCGTGCCGAAGCCAACGGAGATCGTCGTCGCCGGCATCGACAAGCAGCAGGTCGGCCAGGTTGCGGCCGAGATTCGCGAATATCGCAGCCCCGAGCCCTACAAGGGCAAGGGCGTGAAGTATGCTGGCGAGAAGATCGTCCGCAAAGAAGGCAAGAAGAAGTAACAACGCCGCGGTGCCTGGCCGCGGGAGGTCCTACGACCTACCGCACATGGACAGGCCCGTTTCAGAAGGCAAGGAATTCGAACTATGGCTTCCAAGGAAACCACGCAGCGCCGCTCGTCGCGCGTTCGTCGTCAGATCAAGGCTGTTGCAAACGGTCGTCCGCGTCTATCCGTTCACCGTACGTCGAAGAACATCTATGTTCAGCTCATCGACGACGCCAACGGCCACACGCTGGCTGCTGCTTCAACGCTCGAGAAGGACCTCAAGGGTTCGCTCAAGACCGGTGCCGATTCCGCTGCCGCGGCTGCCGTCGGCAAGCTGGTTGCAGAGCGTGCCGTCAAGGCCGGCATTACAGACGTGGTGTTCGATCGTGGCGCCTACATCTATCACGGCCGCATCAAGGCGCTTGCCGATGCCGCGCGCGAAGGTGGCCTGACCTTCTGATTTTTCACCGCCCGTCCTTTCCATGAAGAGGATGGGCTTTCAGCAACCCGTGCGTCCGGAAAAGAATAAGGAACAGGATATGGCACAGGAACGTAGGGACGACCGCAACCGCGGCGGCCGCGATCGCGAGGAACGCGATAGCGAGTTCGTCGACAAGCTGGTCCACATCAATCGCGTCGCCAAGGTCGTCAAGGGCGGCCGTCGTTTTGGTTTCGCAGCACTCGTCGTTGTCGGCGACCAGAAGGGCCGCGTCGGCTTTGGTCACGGCAAGGCGCGTGAAGTGCCGGAAGCCATCCGCAAGGCCACCGAAGCTGCCAAGCGCGAACTGATCTTCGTTCCGCTGCGCTCGGGCCGTACACTGCACCACGACGTCGAAGGTCGTTGGGGCGCAGGTCGCGTCCTGCTTCGCGCTGCAAAGCCCGGTACCGGTATCATCGCCGGCGGCCCGATGCGCGCTGTTTTCGAGACGCTCGGCATGCATGACGTGGTCGCCAAGTCGATGGGTTCCTCGAACCCGTACAACATGGTTCGCGCCACGTTCGACGCGCTGAAGAGCCAGATGCATCCGAAGGATGTGGCTGCTGCTCGCGGCATCAAGTATTCGACGCTTCAGGCACGCCGCGGCAACGCGGTCGCCGAAGAATAGTCGACGGACCAGGGATCAAGACCATGGCCAAGTCAGCTACCAAGACCATCACCGTCGAGCAGATCGGAAGCCCGATCCGCCGGCCCAAGGAGCAGCGTGCAACGTTGATCGGCCTCGGCCTGAACAAGATGCATCGCAAGAGCACGCTCGAGGACACGCCGTCCGTGCGCGGAATGATCGCTTCGGTCAACCATCTCGTCCGCGTTGTGGACGAGGCGTAAGCCGGGCGCAGGAGAACGATCATGAAACTCAACGATCTGCGTGACAACGAAGGCTCGACCCACGCCAAGAAGCGTCTTGGCCGTGGTATCGGCTCGGGTTCGGGCAAGACCGGCGGACGCGGCGTCAAGGGCCAGAAGGCTCGTTCCGGCGTTGCCATCAACGGCTTCGAGGGCGGCCAGATGCCGCTTTATCGTCGCCTGCCCAAGCGCGGCTTCAACAACATCTTCGCGAAGGACTTCGTGTCCGTTTCGCTCGGACGTATCGAGAAGGCCATTGAGGCCAAGAAGTTCGATGCGAAAGAGACGGTGAATGCAGAGACGCTGCTGAAGGCCGGCATCATTCGTCGCGCCAAGGGCGGCGTCCGCATCCTGTCGGATGGCGATCTCAAGACCAAACTGGCCTTCGACGTGGCCGGCGCCTCCAAGGCCGCGATCGAGAAGATCGAAAAGGCCGGGGGATCGGTGAAGCTGCCCGAAAAGGTAGCCGCCGAATAATCAGGCTTACGAACAAGCGGCGGTAGAGATACCGCCGCTTGCATGTTGAGCCTCCGGAGCTTATCTCGTGGCTTCGGCGACACGCGCCGCGTCCCATCGCGGACGAGAAGCGTGATCAAGCGGAGAATTTTATATGGCATCGGCTGCAGAACAACTTGCATCCAATCTTAATTTCGCAGCCTTCGCCAAGGCCGAAGACCTTAAAAAGCGCATCTGGTTCACACTGGGTGCGCTCTTGGTTTATCGGCTGGGCACCTACATTCCGCTGCCGGGAATCAATCCCGACGCATTCGCCCAGGCTTTCACGCAGCAGAGCCGCGGCGTTCTCGGCGTGTTCAACATGTTTGCCGGCGGCGCCGTCGAGCGCATGGCGATCTTCGCCCTTGGCATCATGCCGTATATTTCCGCCTCCATCATCATGCAGCTCATGACGTCGGTCGTACCGTCGCTTGAAGCGCTGAAGAAGGAAGGCGAGCAGGGCCGCAAGGTCATCAATCAGTACACCCGCTACGGCACCGTGCTGCTGGCAATCGTCCAGGCCTATGGTATTTCCGTCGGGCTTGAGGGCGGCAACAACATCGTCACCGACCCCGGCATGTTCTTCCGCATCTCGACCGTGATCACCCTGGTCGGCGGCACCATGTTCCTGATGTGGCTGGGTGAGCAGATCACCGCGCGCGGCATCGGCAACGGCATTTCGCTGATCATCTTTGCAGGCATTGTCGCCGGTCTTCCGAGCGCTATCAGCGGTACGCTGGAGCTTGGACGCACGGGCGCTCTTTCGACCGGCCTGATCCTGGCGATTATCGTCATGGCTATCGCTGTCATCGCCATCATCGTATTCTTTGAGCGCGCCCAGCGCCGCCTTCTGATCCAGTATCCGAAGCGCCAGGTGGGCAACCGGATGTTCCAGGGCGATACCTCGCATCTGCCACTGAAGCTCAACACCGCCGGTGTGATTCCGCCAATCTTCGCGTCGTCGCTGCTGCTTCTGCCTGCGACCGTTGCGGGCTTCTCGGATCAGACCACGCTTCCGACCTGGGCAAGCGGTGTCCTTTCGGCGCTCGGACATGGCCAGCCGCTGTATATGGCGATGTATGCTGCGATGATCGTGTTCTTTGCGTTCTTCTACACCGCTATCGTCTTCAACCCGAAAGATACGGCTGACCAGCTCAAGAAGCACTCCGGCTTCATCCCCGGCTATCGGCCCGGCGAACGTACCGCCGAGTACATCGATTATGTGCTGACGCGCATTACTGTCATCGGCGCCGCCTATCTTGTTCTTATCTGTCTGTTCCCCGAATTTCTCATTTCGGCCACGGGTGTTCCGTTCTACCTTGGCGGTACGTCGCTGTTGATCGTGGTGAGCGTCACGCTCGATACGGTGGCGCAGATCCAGGGACATTTGATTGCCCATCAGTATGAGGGGCTGATCAAGAAGTCGAAGTTGCGTGGGGGGAAGAGGGGCCGATGAGACTGATACTGCTGGGACCGCCCGGAGCGGGCAAGGGGACGCAGGCCAAGATTCTCACCGAGAAGTATGGCATTCCGCAATTGTCGACCGGCGACATGCTACGTGCGGCGGTGAAGGCAGGAACGGAAGTCGGGCTGCGCGCAAAGTCGGTGATGGATGCTGGTGGATTGGTCTCGGACGAGATCGTCAATGCCATTGTCGCGGATCGTGTCGACGAGCCGGACTGCGCCAAGGGCTTCATTCTCGACGGCTATCCGAGAACCGTGCCACAGGCCAAGGCGCTCACCGAGATCCTGGCCGAGAAAAACCTCGCGCTCGACGCGGTTGTCGAGTTGAAGGTCGACGAAGCGGCCCTCATCAAGCGCATCGAGACGCGTGTTGCCGAGACGATTGCAGCAGGCGGCACGGTTCGCGCGGATGACAATCCCGAATCGTTCAAGAAGCGTCTCGTCGAATATCGTGAGAAGACGGCGCCGCTGTCTTCCTATTATGCCGGCATCGGCGAGTTGAAGACGGTGGATGGCATGGCAGATATGTCCACGGTCACCGCTCAGATCGAAGAAGTGCTCAAGGAAACCGCCTCGGCAGGCTGATTGCCGAAAGCCGGTGACTTGCTGTTGACTTTTGTTAACTGCTGATCTATAGCGCCCCGTCTCCCAATAGCTGCGAGGTGGGGCGCCTGTTTGGCGTCGTGCTTACGCATGCGTCGGGAATTCCTGCAAGGGCCGGCCTCCACCGGACGCGGGGCAAACTCAAATGTCGGGTAAACCGGCCTAGATGGAGATTATGAAATGGCTCGTATAGCCGGCGTCAATATTCCGACCAACAAGCGCGTCGTCATCGCGTTGCAATACATCCACGGCATCGGCGCCAAGTTCGCCCAGGAGATCGTCGAGAAAGTCGGCATCCCGGCTGAGCGTCGCGTAAACCAACTGACGGATGCCGAAGTTCTGCAGATCCGCGAAACCATCGACCGCGACTATCAGGTCGAGGGCGATCTTCGCCGTGAAGTTTCCATGAACATCAAGCGTCTGATGGATCTGGGCTGCTACCGCGGCCTGCGCCACCGTCGTTCGCTGCCAGTTCGCGGTCAGCGTACCCACACGAACGCCCGCACCCGCAAGGGTCCTGCCAAGGCAATCGCTGGTAAGAAGAAGTAATTGAGCGAATAGCTAGTAGCGAGTGGCGAATAGGGTCTTTCCCTAAACACTATTCGCTATTTCGCTACTCGCTTCTCAGGTGTAGCCGCTGGCATTACGGCGGCGTAGAGATCGAAAGAAAGGACTAAGATGGCCAAGGAAGCCACACGCGTTCGCCGTCGCGAACGCAAGAACATCTCGTCGGGCGTCGCTCACGTGAACTCGACCTTCAACAACACGATGATCACCATCACCGATGCGCAGGGCAACTCGATTGCCTGGTCTTCGGCTGGCGCGCAGGGCTTCAAGGGCTCGCGCAAGTCCACGCCGTTCGCGGCGCAGATGGCTGCTGAAGATGCTGCCAAGAAGGCCCAGGAACATGGCATGCGCACCCTCGAAGTCGAGGTTTGCGGGCCCGGTTCGGGACGTGAGTCCGCACTCCGTGCGCTGCAGGCTGCCGGCTTCACGATTACGTCGATCCGCGACGTGACGCCGATCCCGCACAATGGTTGCCGTCCGCGCAAGAAGCGTCGCGTCTAACCATTCACCCGCCGTGCGGGCGCGGTTGGCGCGATCCTTCACGGCTTCCAGGTCGCCCATCACGATTGAATGGTGATGGGGTAACGGAAGGAAGTCACAATGATTCAAAAAAACTGGCAAGAACTGATCAAGCCGAACAAGGTCGAGTTCTCTTCCAAGAACAAGACCTTGACGACGCTGGTTGCCGAGCCGCTGGAACGTGGCTTCGGCCTCACGCTCGGCAACGCGCTGCGTCGCGTGCTTTTGTCGTCGCTGCGCGGTGCTGCTGTTACAGCGGTGCAAATCGACGGCGTGCTGCATGAGTTTTCTTCGATCCCGGGCGTTCGCGAGGACGTTACCGACATCGTGCTCAACATCAAGGAAATCGCCATCCGCATGGAAGGCGATGGTCCCAAGCGCATGGTCGTTCGCAAGCAGGGCCCCGGCGCCGTGCTCGCCGGCGACATCCAGACGGTTGGCGATGTCGAGATCCTGAACCCCGACCACGTCATCTGCACGCTGGACGAAGGCGCTGAAATCCGCATGGAATTCACCGTCGACACCGGCAAGGGCTATGTGCCCGCAGACCGTAACCGTGCCGAAGATGCTCCGATCGGCCTGATCCCCGTCGACAGCCTGTACTCGCCCGTCAAGAAGGTGTCCTACAAGATCGAGAACACCCGCCACGGCGAGGAACTCGACAAGGACAAGCTGATCATGACCATCGAGACCGACGGTTCGATCACGGGTGAGGACGCAGTGGCATTCGCCGCCCGCATCCTGCAGGATCAGCTTGCGCTGTTCGTCAACTTCGACGAGCCGCAGAAGGAAGTCGCTTCCGAACAGGTCACCGAGCTCGCCTTCAACCCGGCGCTGCTCAAGAAGGTCGACGAACTCGAGCTTTCGGTGCGCTCGGCTAACTGCCTGAAGAACGACAACATCGTCTATATCGGCGATCTCATCCAGAAGACGGAAGCAGAGATGCTGCGGACGCCGAACTTCGGCCGCAAGTCTCTCAACGAGATCAAGGAAGTTCTGGCGGCGATGGGCCTGCATCTCGGCATGGAAGTGCCGGACTGGCCTCCGGAAAACATCGACGATCTCGCGAAGCGTTACGAAGACCAGTATTGAGCATGATTCCAAGGATCGGCGGCGCAAGCCGTCCGGTCCGACGGTCATGCGGAAAATCATCAGAGGCCGTGGCCTCTTGAACAACTAAAGAAGGATAAGAGCCATGCGCCACGGTTTCAAAGGCCGCCGCTTTGCACGCAGTGTAAGTCACCGGAAGGCGATGTTCGCCAACCTCGCAGTCTCGCTGCTCGAGCACGAGCAGATCGTTACCACGCTTCCCAAGGCGAAGGACCTGCGTCCGATCGTCGAGAAGCTGATCACGCTCGGCAAGCGCGGCGACCTGCATGCCCGCCGTCAGGTCATTGCCCAGATCGGCAATGAAGGCGTCGTCAAGCGTCTTTTCGATACGATCGCTCCGCGCTATGCCAACCGCAATGGTGGCTACCTTCGCATTATGAAGGCTGGCTTCCGTCAGGGTGACAATGCTCCGCTGGCAGTCATCGAGTTCGTCGAGCGCGACGTTGATGCCAAGGGCGCCAAGGACCGCGCCCGCCTCGAGGCAGAAGCTGCCAACGAGGAATCCGAAGCGGCTTGATTTTCGGCTGATAGCCGGATGTGAAAAAGGGCCCCTGCGGGCCCTTTTTTGTTGTGTTTCGTCTGTTATGTTTGCGTCGAAGGCGGTGAGGGCATCGCTTCCAAATCGGCAGAAAACGGCGCTGGTGGTGTAGGGCGCTTGGGTGCAACCAGCATATGCGGGGAGGTGTCGATAGGACACTTTCCTGCTTTAAGCCTTTCAATTTGCACAATCCTGATGACAAATGCCGGCGACTAGGACCTGGAAGGATTCGTTCATGCGCGTGAAGTCGGTATCGGTACTCCTGCTTGGAGGGTGGCTGGTCTGCGCCGGCGTTGCCTCGGCCCAGGATGCCCCGCCAAAGCCGCCGGAAAATCCCAATCCCGGCCTTTCCGATGTGATCACCGATCTTCTGCGCGGCAACCAGGATCCGAATGCTCCGGCCGCGCCCAACCGCGTGCCGCTCGGCCGCGACCAGATGCAACTGTCCTTTGCGCCATTGGTGAAACAGACGGCGCCCGCGGTGGTCAATGTCTACGCCTCGCAGCAGACGCGGGCGCGGTCTCCCTTCGAAGGGGATCCGTTCTTCGAGCAATTCTTCGGCGGAAAAACACCGCGCCGGGCACAGTCGCTCGGTTCGGGTGTTCTGGTCGACCCGTCGGGCATCGTGGTCACCAACAACCACGTCATCCGCGACGCCGACCAGGTGAAGGTCGCCTTGTCAGACGGGCGCGAATTCGAAAGCAAGATACTGCTCAAGGACGAGACGCTCGATCTCGCAGTTCTGAAGATTGAATCCGACAAGCCGTTTCCGGTGATCGGCATCGGCGACTCCGATGCGCTGGAGGTTGGCGATCTCGTGCTGGCTATCGGCAATCCGTTCGGCGTCGGGCAGACGACGACCAGCGGGATCGTCTCGGCGCTTGCCCGCACCCATATTGGCGTCAATGATTTCGGCTTTTTCATCCAGACGGATGCGGCGATCAATCCCGGCAATTCGGGAGGCGCGCTGATCAATATGGGGGGCCAACTCGCCGGCATCAACACTGCCATCTTCAGCCGCAGCGGAGGCTCCATCGGCATAGGCTTTGCCATTCCGTCCAACATGGTTCGGGCTTTCGTTGATGCGGCCAAGAATGGCAGCACGTTCTTCGAGCGTCCGTTCATCGGCGCCGCCTTCGAGCCGGTCACATCGCAGATTGCCGAATCGCTGGGGATGGAGCGTCCGTTCGGAGCATTGGTTTCCTCTGTGACCACGGACGGCCCGGCAGCCAAGGCTGGGCTCAAGCCGGGCGACGTGGTCATGTCCCTGGACAATGTCGCGGTCGAGCATGTCGAAGCGCTTGATTACTGTCTGGCGACCCGGCCGATCGGCTCCAAGGTCGTGCTCGCCGTGTTCAGCAAGGGCGAGGAAAAGGCCCTGGAAGTCGCTCTCGAGCGCGCGCCCGAGGGCATGAAGTCGACCGAGCTGACTTTGGGCGGGCGCAGCCCGTTTGCCGGTGCAAAGGTCGCTGAATTGTCGCCCCGGCTCGCGCAGCGGTTGCGTGTCGATGCCGATGCCAAGGGTGTCGCGGTGATCGATGTCGATCGCGGCTCGCCTGCGGCCGGATTTGGTTTTCGTCCGGGCGACATCGTGCGCGAATTGAACGGCGAAACCATCGACAGCACGGAAAAGCTGAAAGCGCTCGCCGAACAGGACACGCGCTGGTGGCGCTTTACCGTCGAACGTGACGGGCGCATCATGCGCCAGATGTTGCGCTACTAGTACGGATCATGTCATGGCCGATCTCTTCGGTACGGGCGGAGCAGACACGTCTCCAGTAGGACGTCCCCTGGCGGATCGGCTGCGACCCGGCCGGCTCGAAGATATTGTCGGCCAGGAGCATCTGACCGGCGAGGATGGAGCGCTGTCCCGGATGATCCGTTCGGGGTCGCTGGGCTCGATGATCTTTTGGGGGCCGCCTGGTACCGGAAAGACCACTGCTGCAAGGCTTCTGGCCGGGCAGACCGGCCAGAGCTTCGAGCAGATTTCGGCGGTGTTCTCCGGCGTTGCTGACCTCAAAAAGGTTTTCGAGGCCGCCCGCCTGCGTCGCTCCAACGGCAAGCAGACGCTTTTGTTCGTGGATGAAATCCATCGGTTCAATCGCGCTCAGCAGGATTCCTTCCTGCCGGTGATGGAAGACGGCACCGTTATTCTCGTGGGTGCGACGACCGAAAATCCGTCCTTCGAACTCAACGCCGCCTTGCTGTCGCGGTCGCGCGTGCTGGTCTTCCGGTCGCTTTCGGAAGACAGCATCGCTCAGCTGTTGGCTCGAGCCGAGGAGGCTGAGGGTAAGCCCCTGCCGCTTGATGAAGAGGCGAGGGCGGTTCTCATTCGCATGGCGGATGGCGATGGCCGTTCGTCGCTGACGCTGGCCGAGGAAGTCTGGCGCGCGGCCGGCCCAGGCGAAGTGTTCAGTGCAGAGAAGTTGCAGGACATCGTGCAGCGGCGGGCGCCGATCTACGACAAGGGGCAGGATGGCCATTACAACCTGATCTCGGCCCTGCACAAATCGGTGCGCGGCTCAGATCCCGATGCCGCGCTGTACTATCTGTCGCGCATGTTCGATGCCGGCGAAGACCCGCTCTATATCGGCCGTCGGCTGGTGCGCATGGCGGTGGAGGATATCGGGCTCGCCGATCCGCAGGCGCTCGTCATCGCCAATGCGGCCAAGGATGCCTATGACTATCTCGGCTCGCCCGAAGGGGAGCTGGCTTTCGCGCAGGCTTGCGTCTATCTGGCGAGCGCTCCCAAATCCAATGCGGTTTACAAAGCCTTCAAATCGTCGATGCGTGCGGCCAAGGAATTCGGCTCGCTGCTGCCGCCGAAGCATATCCTCAATGCTCCGACGAAACTGATGAAGGACGAAAGCTACGGCGACGGTTATCGCTACGATCACGACGAGCCCGATGCCTTTTCCGGCCAGGATTATTTTCCTGAGAAGATGGGACGCCAGACCTTCTACGATCCACCGGAGCGCGGCTTCGAGCGGGATATCCGAAAACGTCTGGATTACTGGGCGAAACTGCGTCGCGAGCGCAGTGGCGGATGATGCGGCCGAACCATTCATTCGCTTTGTAACGTAACGATCACATTTTGCCCTTTTGCACTCATCTATGTTGACGTTACGTCAGCGTGGGAGCATCATTGCTTTGTCGTTGTTTTTGCGCTGAATACAAGCCTGTCTGAGACGATTGGCAGTCTGCGAGACGCCGCGGACATGCGTGAAGCAATCGATCATGCAACCGACCGAAGAAGGAGTGAGGTATGACTCCACCTGAGAGTCCCCAGCGGCTTCGCTGAAAAGCAAAGCGCCGGCAAGCCCGAGTAACTTGCTGAGATGATCCAAAATCAGAGACTGTAGTCGGATCAGCAGTGGAACTGCATGGCATCCGAATTTAATGTCGAAGTTGGCTTCGGCATGGTCGCAGAAGCGACATAAGAAGGTCCTGCTGGTCTGACGACCACAGGACCTTTATTTTTTAGCGATGGCCTCGTCATAGATGTCAGCCCGCATGAATTCTTGGAGCGGATATCTTGCAAATCTTAAATAGGCACTATAGAACAAAAAGAGAACAAAAACTGCTGTGGACAGTGCGCGGCCAATTCGGCCAAGGACGGCGCATTTGTCAGATCGATGCGCTAGGATGCGGCAGTTTCAGATGGTTTCGGACGAGCGCAGGAGAGCGGTGTCATGGCAGGTAGCGTCAACAAGGTCATTTTGGTCGGTAATCTCGGCGCTGATCCTGAAATCCGACGGCTGAATTCCGGTGACCCGGTCGTCAACATTCGCATCGCGACTTCAGAAAGCTGGCGCGACAAAGCTTCGGGCGAGCGTAAGGAGAAGACCGAGTGGCATAATGTCGTGATTTTCAACGACAGCCTCGCAAAGGTCGCCGAGCAGTATCTGAAGAAAGGCATGAAGGTTTACGTCGAAGGTCAGTTGCAGACCCGCAAATGGCAGGACCAGACTGGCAATGAGCGCTACACCACGGAAGTGGTGCTGCAGAAATTCCGTGGCGAGCTTCAGATGCTGGATTCTCGCGGACAGGGCGGCGACAACAGCGGCCAGTTCGGCGGATATTCCGGCGGCGGTGGCGGTCGCAACGTCGGAAGCGATTTCGGCCAGTCCAGCCCGAGCGAAGGCTTTTCCCGCAGTGGCGGCGGAAGCGGCGGTGGCAACTCGCGTGGCGGTGGCGGCTCTCAGGACCTCGACGACGAAATTCCATTCTGAGCCAACGCTGGCGTCGCTTTGAAGAGGCCTCGCGCTTTGTTGGTCCATCGGCTCGGAAATCCTGCGGTTTCTGGGCCGATTCTTTGCTCACTCTATAAATTCGTTCCCGTCGCGGTGATGGAGCACTGATCTTCCAGAATGGGCGAGCAACCCTTTGTATAGAGATGATGCGTGATGTTACCGCAGCAAGGATGCAGCGCGGTCTATAATGACAATCAATCGCCAAACCGTTCCCCCTGGCCTTGTTCTGGCCGCCATTCTTTTCCTTTCCGCAATTTTTTCCTTCAACTTCAAAGCCAATTCCTTTCCAGATGAACTAGCGCATCTCGGCTATGTCGCCGATGTCGCAAATCAAGGGTTCCCGGATTACCGGAACGGTGTGGTCGTTGGAGCAAAGTCCAAGAACTATCTGCAGCATCCGCCGCTCTATTACATGCTTGTCGGTGCGGAGTACCGGTTGATCGGCGGTGAACCCCGGCCTGCGGTTTTTTTGCTTCGAACAACGAACTGGATGTTTCTCGCAGCCTTTTTTGCCTGCATAGCTGCCTGTCTTCGCGAGTTCGACCTAGGTGCGCTGGATAAGGTATTTGCGTTTCTCGTGGTGGCTGGGGTCCCGATGGTTCCTGCGTTAGGCGGGGCGCTGAGCAACGACCCGTTGAGTTTCATGGGCTGCGCGCTGTTTTTCTGGGGGTTGCTGCGTTGGCATCTTGAACGCAATTTCGCCCTCGACCTGATGCTGATCGGCGGCGTTGTCGCCGCGCTCTCCAAGGCAACGAGCGCGTCGGTGATCGTCTGTCTCGCGCTGGCCTATATCTGCCTGTTTTGGAAAGAGACGTTCCTGAAACTGCGGCAGCTCTCGCCTGCGGATATGATCAAGATTTTGGCGGCAATTGGTTTGGTCGGTGTCTTCTATGCATCGATGTATCTGACATATGGACGCCTTTTCCCTCGATCGGGAAACGGTCCGGCGCTCAATTTCTCGCTGCGCAACCCGGACGCACCACGGCGGGATTTGTTGCAAATGATGTATTTTTTCATAGCCGGCAATGTGGACTCTCTTCAGAGGCCTTACGGCCATGTCCGATTTGCCGATCTCGGTTTCCGGGATAATGTTTTGCGCTACGTGCTCGGAGCAGCGATGCTGTGTGGTCTGTTTGGCCTCTATCGCAACTGGAACCACGATCGGAGAACGGCGCGCTTGATCCTCAGCATTCTGCTCGGTACGGCGTTTTTCTTCTCGGTCTATTTCGTCAACACCTACTCACGGCATCTGGCTACGGGATACCCCGGCGGCATCCAGGCACGCTATGGCTTCGGTCTCCTGCCGGCATTCGCTTTTGTAGCCGCCCTTGGCTACAGCAGGATCGGCAACCGCTACGTTCGAGGAGGTCTCGTGGGCTTGGCGGCGGTTCCATTTTTGGCGCTGTTTTACACGGCGG
Organism: Tianweitania sp. UT-5YL-CI-8; assembly: GCF_030010215.1. GTDB lineage: Bacteria > Pseudomonadota > Alphaproteobacteria > Rhizobiales > Rhizobiaceae > Oryzicola. Next base: position 539,248 of record NZ_JASCRR010000003.1, on the reverse strand, counting down.
TTACCGGCGATTTACCCCTGCGTTAAGCCGCCATCAGCGCTCTGACGCCATCGGCGACGAACTGGACGGCGAGGGCTGCTAGGATAACGCCCAAGAGCCGGGTCAAAATCGAGCGGCCGGTCTGGCCGATCAATTTGTCGATGGTTTCAGACAAGACGAAAACGGCATAGGTGATCAGCAGGCAGGCGAGGATGATGCCGACCAACATTGCCTGTGCCAGCCATCCACCGAACGAGCCGGACAGAAGCACAGTGGCCGAGATCGCGCCTGGCCCGGCGATAAGCGGTATGGCCAAGGGGAAGGCGGCTATGTCGTGGATCATATCCTTGGTGATCGCGACGTCTGAAATCTTCTCCTTCCGGTCCGTCCGCTTCTCGAAGATCATCTCGAAGGCGATGAAGAACAAAAGCAGGCCGCCCGCGACACGGAACGCCGGCAAGGTGATGCCGAATACCGACAAGACGCCTGCGCCCACGAGCGCGAAGAGGGCCAGAACGCCAAAGCCCATCACGCAGGCGCGTACCGAAACCTGCTGCCGCTGCTGGCGGTTCATGCCCCGCGTTACGGCCAGGAAGATCGGCACCAGACCCGGGGGATCGATGGTTACCAGGATGGTTACGAAGGCGTTGAAGACATTGTCCAGTGTCGGCATGCGCTCTCCTCGTCTCAGGCAGGCTAGCCCGCCTTGGGCTTATGCACCAGAGATGAAAGGTCGATTCCAAGTGCCTATCGGCCAGTTGTCGGAAACGAGACTGCAACTGTTTTAGGTTTTTACGCCTATCCTTTTGAAATACAGAGGAAAATCAGCTCTGGAAAACCCCGTCCAACATTGGAGAAAGCCGCCGCATTCCTATATATAGCTATGATGATTCTTAAACTTTGCGTGGTCCGATTTTGACTGATCAGAAAACTCCGCGCGGACCGGACGGTCCTTCAGGCATCGAACCCATTTCGATCATGGAGGAGATGCAGCGCTCCTACCTCGATTACGCCATGAGCGTCATCGTGAGCCGCGCGCTGCCCGACGTTCGCGACGGCCTCAAGCCGGTGCATCGCCGCATTCTCTACGCTTCGCATGAGAGTGGCTATCACTGGAACCGCAAGCATGTGAAATCCGCGCGACCGGTTTCCGACGTGATGGGTAAATACCACCCGCATGGCGATGCCTCGATCTATGACGCCCTGGTGCGCATGGCGCAGGATTGGTCGATGAGCGTGCCGCTGATCGACGGGCAAGGCAATTTCGGCTCCATCGATGGCGATCCGCCTGCGGCGATGCGCTACACTGAAGCGCGCCTGACGAAGGTCGCGCATGAGCTGATCGAGGATATCGACAAAGATACGGTCGATTTCCAGGAGAACTATGACGGCTCCGACAGCGAGCCCAAGGTCATTCCGGCGCGCTTTCCCAACCTGCTGGTGAACGGATCCGGCGGCATCGCCGTCGGCATGGCGACCAACATCCCGCCGCACAATCTGATCGAGGTGTGCAACGGCGCCATCGCTGTCATCGACAACCCCGCCATTTCGCTGCCCGATCTGATGGACATCATCCCGGGGCCTGACTTTCCTACGGGCGGTCTGATCCTGGGACGCTCCGGCATCTACAACGCCTACACCACCGGGCGCGGCTCCGTCGTCATGCGCGGCAAGGTCGCCATCGAAGAGATGCGCGGCGATCGCGAGGCGATCATCATCACCGAGGTTCCCTTCCAGGTGAACAAGGCAACGATGATCGAGAAGATGGCCGAACTGGTGCGCGACAAGCGCATCGAAGGCATCTCCGACATCCGCGACGAAAGCGACCGGCAAGGCTATCGCGTCGTCATCGAGCTCAAGCGCGATGCCAATGCCGAGGTGATCCTCAACCAGCTTTATCGCTTCACGCCGCTGCAGACGTCGTTCGGCGCCAATATGGTGGCGCTGAACGGCGGCAAGCCGGAGGTGATGAACCTGATGGACATGCTGACGGCGTTCGTCGCATTCCGCGAGGAGGTCATCAGCCGCCGCACCAAGTTCCTGCTGCGCAAGGCACGCGACCGCGCCCATGTGCTGGTCGGCTTGGCTATTGCTGTCGCCAATATCGATGAGGTGATCCGTCTCATCCGGACTGCACCCGACCCGCAGACCGCGCGTGAACAGTTGATGGAGCGCCGCTGGCCGGCGCGCGATGTCGAGTCGCTGATCCTTCTGATCGACGATCCGCGCCATCGCATCAACGAGGACGGCACCTACAACCTGTCCGAAGAACAGGCCCGCGCGATCCTTGAACTGCGTCTGCAGCGCCTGACCGCGCTTGGCCGCGACGAGATTTCGGACGAACTCAACACCATCGGTGTCGAGATCAGCGACTATCTCGACATCCTGTCGTCGCGCGCGCGCATTCAGCAGATCGTCAAGGATGAGCTTGCCGCCGTTCGCGACGAGTTCGGTATGCCGCGCCGCACCGAGATCACCGATGCCGGTTCGGACATGGACGACGAAGACCTGATCCCGCGTGAGGATATGGTCGTTACCGTCAGCCATTCCGGTTACATCAAGCGCGTTCCCTTGTCTCTCTATCGAGCTCAACGCCGTGGCGGCAAAGGTCGCTCCGGCATGGCGACAAAGGAAGAAGATTTCGTCACGCGGCTGTTCGTCGCCAACACCCATACACCGGTGCTGTTCTTCTCCTCACGCGGCATCGTCTACAAGGAAAAAGTGTGGCGCTTGCCGATCGGCAACCCGCAGTCGCGCGGCAAGGCTCTGATAAATTTGCTGCCGATCGAGAACGGCGACCGTATAACGGCGATTCTGCCGCTGCCGGAGGATGAAAACAGCTGGGGTGATCTGGACGTGATGTTCGCCACCACGCGAGGCACTGTTCGCCGTAACAAGCTGTCGGACTTCACCCAGGTCAACCGCAACGGCAAGATCGCCATGAAGTTCGACGAGGAGGGCGATGCCATTCTCGCGGTGGAGACATGCACGGAGAACGACGATGTGCTGCTGACCGCCGATACCGGGCAGTGCATCCGCTTCTCGGTAACGGACGTCCGCGTGTTCAAGGGCCGCGATTCGCAAGGCGTGCGCGGCATTGCAATGGGCGCTGAAGATCGTGCGATCTCGATGACGATCCTCGAACATGTCGACGCCAGCCCCGCCGAACGTGCCGCCTATCTCAAGCAAGCGGCCAGTGAACGGAAGGTCGCGGGTGTCGAGGAAGAAGAAATTGCGCTGACCAACGAGGAGATCGGCGAGGAGACAACCTTGCCTCCGGTGCGCTACGAGGAACTCAAGGCACATGAACAGTTCGTGCTCACCGTTACAGAATATGGTTACGGTAAGCGCTCCTCGTCCTACGACTTCCGCCTGACGGGGCGCGGCGGCAAGGGCATTCGTGCTACCGACGTCTCAAAGGCAGCGGAAATCGGACGGTTGGTCGCAACCTTCCCCGTCGCCAATGAGGACCAGATCATGCTGGTGTCCGATGGCGGGCAGGTCATTCGGGTTCCTGTCAATGGTATCCGGTTCGCCAGCCGCGCGACCAAGGGCGTCACCATCTTTAACACCGCAGATGATGAGAAAGTCGTCTCGGTGGAGCGCATCTCCGAGCCGCAAGGAGATGAAGAGCTTGAAGGCGAAGTAACCGATACGGCTTCGGAAGATGTCAGCCCCAACACGTCCGAGGCTGGTGAAGGAAACGCCGAAAGCTGATAGAAACCCCAAAGACAAAAAAGCCGCTCTAGAGGTCAGAGCGGCTTTTCTGTTTCTGACTGGAGGGTCAGCAGGTAATTCAATTCAATTGGTGCGGCGCACGCCAGCCAAGCAAATCAAGGCGTTTCGTGCTTTCTTTCACCCGGGCTCGCTCTGCCTCCTGATGGAGGCCGAAAGCCGTAGCGATCAGCATTGCGATGGTCATGGCTGCGGCAAGCATGTAGATCATCATTGGCATGTTCTCCTGGATCAAGAACGGGCAAAGCCGGATTTGGTTTCATGCATCGTGATCCAAAGAGTGTTCACAACTCCTTGAAGTGGAACTGAGCGCAAAACTCATTTGCGGTTCATGCTTAATGACTGATTGCCTTTCGGCTGCCGCTTTCCCCTCGCTGCGGGATCGGTTAGAAACACCGCATGACAGAACGCATCGCCATATACGCCGGCTCTTTCGACCCGCTGACCAACGGCCACCTCGACGTGTTGAAAGCGTCACTGGCCGTTGCCGATACTGTGCATGCGGCCATCGGCATCCATCCGGGCAAAAAGCCGCTGTTTTCTTTCGAGGAGCGAGTCTCCTTGATCGAGGCGGCCTGTCGCTCGGAGTTTGGCGCGGATGGCGCGCGCATCAAGGTCACGGCGTTCGACGGGCTGGTCATCGATGCGGCACGCAAGGTCGGCGCTGCGATCATGATTCGCGGCCTGCGCGACGGCACGGATCTCGACTACGAGATGCAGATGGCAGGTATGAACGAGACCATGGCTCCCGACCTGCAGACCGTTTTCCTGCCCGCCAGTCCTTCGGTGCGCACCATTACTGCCACACTCGTGCGCCAGATTGCGGCGATGGGCGGCGACATCCGTCCCTTCGTTCCGGCCAATGTCGTCGGCGCGTTGACCGCAAAGTTCACAGTATAGGGTCTTTTCCCGCAAATCCCTGACGGAGCCGTTTTATGAAAATGAGGACTTTGGCCTCTTCCTTCGTTGTTGCCGCCGGTCTTCTCGCCGGATCGCTGTCCGCAATGGCAGCGAGCCCTGAAGACACGATGATCATCACTCTGAAAGACGGTGACGTCACGGTCGCTTTGCGTCCCGATCTTGCACCGAAGCATGTCGAGCAGATCAAGAAGCTGGTGCGTGAAGGCGCCTATGACAACGTCGCCTTTCACCGTGTCATCGATGGGTTCATGACGCAGACCGGCGACGTGCAGTTCGGCGACATGACCGATGGGTACAACCCCGCGCGTGCCGGCACCGGCGGTTCGGAACTGCCCGATCTGCCAGCCGAATTCTCGACGGAGCCTTTCGTGCGCGGCGTGCTTGGCATGGCGCGTGCGCAGGATCCCAATTCGGCCAATTCCCAGTTCTTCATCATGACCGATACAGCGTCTTCGCTGAATGGCCAGTACACGGTCGTCGGCAAAGTCGAGACCGGGATGGAGTTGGTGGACAACATCAAGAAGGGCGATTCTTCCATGAACGGGGTTGTCAGCGACCCCGACCGCATGGTGAAGGTGCGCATCGCCGCAGACAACAAGTAATCGGATAGAAAAGGACAGGCACAATGGCCGAGATCAAAGATCGCGAGAACGCACTCATCATGGAAACGACCAAGGGTACGGTCGTTATCGAACTGTTTCCGGACCTCGCTCCTGGTCACGTCAGCCGCATCAAGGAACTGGCCCGCGAAGGTGCGTATGACGGCGTTGTCTTCCATCGCGTCATCGACGGGTTCATGGCCCAGACGGGCGACGTCAAGTTCGGCAAATCGACCGGCGCTTCCTTCAACCCCGCGCGCGCCGGCATGGGCGGTTCCGACAAGCCCGATCTGAAGGCAGAGTTCTCCAACGTCAACCACGCGCGCGGCACGTGTTCGATGGCACGCTCGCAGAACCCCAACTCAGCGAACTCGCAGTTCTTCATCTGCTTTCAGGATGCCGGCTTCCTCAACCGCCAGTACACCGTCTGGGGTCAGGTCATCGAAGGCATGGACAAGGTCGATACCATCAAGCGCGGCGAGCCGGTCCAGGATCCAGACAAGATCGTGTCGATGAAAGTCGCCGCCGACGTTCCGGCCTGAGACTAAAACGGTGGCCGGCGTGTTGTGGTCGCTGCTCGGAATCCTGGCTGGCGCTTTTGTCGCCACCCAGGCTCCGATCAATGCCGCGCTCGGCCGCGGGCTCGGCCTGCCGGTGGCCGCCGCCGCTATCTCGTTTCTCGTGGGTGCCATAGTTCTGGGTGTCGTCACCGCGCTGATGACTCAGACGCAGGGCGTTTCGCTGGGCTGGCGCACGCCTGCGCCCTGGCTCTTCGTAGCAGGCGGCGTTCTGGGCGCGGCCTTCGTGACCAGCGGCGTGCTTCTGGTGCCGCGGATCGGAGCTGCCGCCACCATGGCTTTTCTCGTTACTGGCCAACTTCTGGCAGGCCTGGTCATGGATAGGGCGGGGTTTCTGGGCCTCGCCGTGCGTGAAATCACCCTTGGGCGGATTGCCGGCGCGCTCATGCTTCTGAGCGGGGCGCTGCTCATTCGGCTGACCTGATGCGCGTCGATCTGTTCGATTTCGATCTGCCGGATACGAGTATCGCTCTCAGGCCGTCGGAGCCGCGCGACGCGGCAAAGCTCTTGCTAGTCCGTCCCGGTCAGCCGTTTGAGGACCTGATCGTCCGTGACCTTCCGTCGCTGCTTCGGCCCGGCGATGCCCTGGTGCTGAACGATACCAAAGTCATTCCTGCGCAACTGAGCGGAACCCGCTTCCGAGGCGAGAACACGTCGCAGGTCGACGCCACGCTGCACATGCGCGAGGCGCCGGATCGATGGCGCGCCTTCATGCGGCCGGCAAAGCGGGTCGCCGCAGGCGACCGCATCCGTTTCGGCCACGACAGCGCCGTTTGCTTGCTGGGTGCACTGGATGCGACTGTGATTGAGAAGGGCGAGGCCGGCGAGGTCGTCCTTGGTTTCGATCTTTCAGGCGTGGCGCTGGACGAGGCGTTGAATGCTGTCGGCCACATTCCGCTGCCGCCCTATATCGCCTCCAAACGTCCTGAGGACGAACGCGACCGCGCGGATTATCAAACCGTCTATGCACGGGAGGAGGGCGCGGTTGCGGCACCGACTGCCGGTCTGCATTTTACGCCTGCGCTTTTTGCGGCGCTTGAACAAGCGGGCGTCGAAAAGCATTTTGCCACCCTCCATGTCGGCGCGGGCACCTTCTTGCCGGTCAAGGCAGACGATACCGCCGACCACAAGATGCATGCCGAGATCGGCCATGTGTCGGCCGAAACCGCCGAGGCGCTCAACGCGGTCCGGGCACGGGGAGGGCGGATCGTCTCGGTGGGCACCACTTCGTTGCGCTTGCTGGAAAGCGCTGCCAACGAGGACGGCACGTTGGCCGCGTGGTCTGGAGCGACACGTATTTTCATCACCCCCGGCTACCGCTTCAAAGCCGTCGACGTGCTGATGACGAACTTCCACCTTCCGCGCTCGACGCTATTCATGCTCGTCTCAGCCTTCGCCGGTTTCGAGACCATGCGGGACGCCTATGGGCATGCGATCACAAACGGCTATCGCTTCTACTCTTATGGCGACTCCAGCCTTCTGTTCAGGAACGACCGATGACCGCTGATTTCTCCTTCAAGCTGCTCGCCACCGACGGAAAGGCGCGGCGCGGGGAAATCTCGATGCCCCGCGGCATCGTGCGTACGCCTGCCTTCATGCCGGTCGGCACCGGGGGCACGGTGAAAGCCATGTATATGGATCAGGTGCGCGGCGTTGGCGCCGACATCATCCTGGGCAACACCTATCACCTGATGCTCCGGCCCGGCGCTGAGCGTGTAGCAGGGCAGGGCGGTCTGCATGATTTCGCGCGTTGGCCATGGCCGATCCTGACGGATTCAGGCGGCTTTCAGGTCATGTCGCTGTCGAAATTGCGCAAGCTCAACGAACAGGGCGTGACGTTCCGATCCCATATCGACGGCGCTGCCTATGAGATGTCGCCCGAACGCTCCATCGAAATCCAGGGTCTGCTGGATTCCGATATCCAGATGCAACTCGACGAATGTGTGGCGCTGCCTGCCAAGCCCACGGAGATCGAACGCGCGATGGAGCTTTCGCTGCGTTGGGCGGAACGCTGCAAGGCGGCCTTCAGCGACCAGCCGGGCAAGGCAATGTTCGGCATCGTCCAAGGCGGCGACATTCCGGATCTGCGGGTTCGCTCTGCTCAAGCGCTCAAGGCGATGGAGTTGAAGGGTTATGCGGTGGGGGGGCTTGCCGTGGGCGAACCGCAGCAGGTCATGCTCGACATGCTTGAGGTCACCTGCCCGGAACTGCCGGCAGAAAAGCCGCGCTATCTCATGGGTGTCGGCACGCCCGACGATATCCTGAAATCGGTGATGCGGGGCATCGACATGTTCGATTGTGTGATGCCGACCCGCGCCGGCCGACATGGCCTTGCCTATACGAGGCGCGGCAAGATCAATCTGCGCAACGCCCGGCATGCCGACGATCACCGTCCGCTGGACGAGGAAAGCGACTGCCCGGCGGCACGCGATTACTCCCGCGCCTATTTGCACCATCTGGTCAAAAGCCAGGAGGCTTTGGGCGCCATGCTGCTGACGTGGAACAACCTGTCCTATTATCAGAAGCTCATGGCCGACATCCGCGAGGCGATTTCGGACGGCGCGCTGACAGACCGGGCGGCGACGATTTCCGAAGCCTGGGCGAGAGGCGATCTACCCAAGATGTAGGCTGGTTGCCTCGACGATCAGATCGTAAGGGCATTTGAGGCTTTGAGGCTGACGCCTTTGATGCGCCAGCTTCCGTCCGGCTGACGCTCGAGCACATAGACTGCCTCATAGTTCTTGCCGTCTTCGCCGGTGAGCAGTAGCTGCTGCACGACCTCTCCTGTAACCATCTCCTCGACCTTGCCGAAACTATAGTCTCTTGGTTGATAGACAGGCCTGTAGGGGCCGGTGACCATGCCCATAAAGGCTTCCAGCGTGGGAAATACCTGTTTCACCCCAGGCGCTGCGTAGCCATAGGCACCCGCATTGTCGCCCGAAGCGAAGGCTCCCAACTGGCTTTCAATGATCGATTGGGCGGCTTTGACTTCGGCGTCGCCCGCGCTCGCCCCAAACGGGAACAGCAATAGCAATAGAACAAACAGGCGTGTCGACATGACGGTCTCCTTTCGGTCTTTCACAAAAGGATACGAGCGACGGGAGCTTTCGGTTTCGTCGATTTAGCCAGTCGAGCCGTTTTTTCTTAAGTGCCGGATCGGATATTGAAATGTCTTTAAAATATAGAGTTTTTCTCTCATTGGACGGCCTGACTTAAGTAAAGATATTGATTTTATGCGTGACGCAACGCTAGAAGAAAGTTGCGACCGCCGGTCGCTTGTAAATAACTTCTTGGGTTGGGGAATCCGGTGAAACATATTGGTGTATTGAGCTTGCTATGCCTGGCTTTGGCTGGGTGCACTACAGTGACGGAAGGTCAGTACAAAACCGTCCGAACGGTCCTTGAGACATCTGAGGGGCGTAATCTTCTGACTGAGCATTGCATCGAAGAGCAGAAGAACATCCCGATGTATGCAAAGCGTGATCTGGCTGTCATCGCCCGCACCACTGTGGAGAAATACCCCGCTGTTGCGTGCAAGCGGTTCACCGCGGCCATTGCTTCCGGCCGGCTTACACAGAAGGAGTTGGCGAATGCAGGCAACCCCGCCGCTGACCAAAGCAATCTCGTCCGGATCCTGCAGGGTCGCTAAGCTTCTCCACCTCGCCGACGGGATAGTCCGTTGGCGCCTCGTCACTTGAAACCCATGGCCGCCTCTGCCAAAAGTCCTGTTCCACGGAGCGTGCGGAGTGCGGCCATGAAAACCTTTTTCGTCCAGATCAAGTGCGAGCTCGGACGCGCCTATGAGGTGGCGAGTGCACTGGCCGACGCGGAGATCGCTTCGGAGATCTATTCGACCGCTGGCAATTTCGATCTTCTCGCCAAGTTCTACATCGACGATTCGGACGATGTCGGTCACTTCGTCAACGAACGGGTTCATGTCATTCCCGGCATCAAAGACACGTTCACCACGGTGACGTTCAGGGCATTTTGAGCCTGCAGGATAGGCAAGCAGCCGCACAAACTTCGGCAAATCTGCCTTGACTTTAAGCAATATGCTCCCATGTGCGACAACTATGCTGATTGCACTTGATTTTCACCGGACGCCCCAGTGAAATGCTCGTCACAGGGGAGTATTCGATTGACTGCATTCGATGAAATGTTTCCGGGAGCGTCCGGTCCAAGGCGGCCCTACGCTTCTTACGACCAGTGGCTGAAGGATCAAGATCCCGGTCGACTGACGGAAAAGATGCGGGACGCGGAAAGCGTTTTCCGCAAGACCGGGATCACATTCGCCGTCTATGGCGAGGAAGAGGCCGCCGAGCGGCTCATTCCTTTCGACATCGTGCCACGCATCATTTCGGGTAACGAATGGCGGCGGCTGACGCTGGGCATAGAGCAGCGCGTCCAGGCGCTCAACGCCTTCCTCGACGATATCTACCATCGCCAGGAAATCCTGCGCTCCGGCCGTCTCCCACGCGAGTTGATCGCCAACAATGTCGCTTTTCTGCCGGAGATGATCGGTCTACGCCCGCCCGCAGGCGTCTACACCCACATCATCGGCGTCGACATTGTGCGCATCAGCGAAGACGAGTTCTACGTGCTCGAAGACAACGCCCGCACCCCGTCCGGCGTGTCCTATATGCTCGAGAACCGCGAGACCATGATGCAGCTCTTCCCCGAGCTCTTCAAACGGGTCAAGGTTCGGCCCGTGGAGAATTACCCGCAACTGCTGCGGCAGTCGCTGGCTGCGGTAAAGCCGAACAATGTCGCCGGCGCTCCGACCATTGCCGTGCTAACGCCTGGCAGCTTCAACTCCGCCTATTTCGAACATGCCTTCTTGGCCGACCAGATGGGCGTACAACTCGTCGAGGGACAGGATTTGCGCGTTGTCGACGGGCATGTCGCAATGCGCACGACAGAAGGCTACAAGCAGATCGACGTGCTCTATCGACGTGTCGACGATGACTATCTCGATCCGCTGACCTTCCGTGCGGATTCCGCGCTCGGCGTGCCCGGGATCATGGACGTCTATCGCGCCGGCAATATCACTATCGCCAATGCGCCGGGGACCGGGATCGCCGACGACAAAGCGATCTATTCCTATATGCCTGAGATCATTGAATTCTATACCGGCCGCAAGCCGATCCTGGGCAATATTCCGACCTGGCGCTGCTCCGATCCGTCCAGCCTGTCTTACGTCCAGGAGCATCTGCATGAGCTCGTCGTCAAGGAAGTGCACGGGTCGGGCGGCTACGGCATGCTCGTCGGACCTGCGGCGAGCAAGAAGGAGCGCGAGGCTTTCGCCAAGAAGCTTGCGGCACGGCCTTCGAACTATATCGCGCAGCCGACGCTGTCGCTGTCGACCTGCCCGATCCTGACGGAAAAGGGGCTTGCCCCGCGTCACGTCGATTTACGGCCTTTCGTCCTGGTGTCCGACCGGATCCAGATCGTTCCGGGTGGCTTGACGCGCGTGGCACTCAAGGAAGGTTCGCTGGTCGTCAACTCGTCTCAAGGCGGCGGCACCAAGGATACCTGGGTACTGGACGACTAGTCTTGTCGTCTGAGGCAAGGCAGCCGGCACGTTGTTCGCGACGGCTTAAATTGAAATGGGCAGGGCTGAGCAAAGCCACCCCAACGAGGAGCGGAGACTTCATGCTTCTGGGACGCACCGCAAACGGCCTCTACTGGATGAGCCGCTATATCGAGCGGGCTGACAATATGGCGCGGCTGATCGATGCTGGCTTGCGCATGGCTTTGACACGAACCCAGAACGCTTCGGAGGAGTGGAATTCGGTACTGCTGTCGGCCGGCGCCGATGTGGCCTTCTCGCAGAAGTACACCGAATACACCGCCAGTGAGGTGTCGGACTTCTTGCTACGCGACACGTCCAACCCATCCAGCGTGATCTCGTCCATCGAGACCGCGCGCGGCAATGCGCGCATGGTTCGAACCGCGTTGACGCGCGAGACATGGGAAAGCATCAACGAAGCGTGGATGTCGCTCAAGCGCCTGCTCGCCTCGCCGATCGACGAACGCGAACTTCCAAAAGTGCTCGACGCCATCAAGCGCGAGACGGCGCTCATTCGCGGTTCCTTTTTCGGCACCATGCTGCGCAACGAGATTTTCGATTTCTACCAGATCGGCACTTATATCGAGCGCGCCGACAACACCGCGCGCATCCTCGACGTGAAGTATTACGTGCTGCTGCCCTCGATCTCATGGGTAGGGTCGACGCTGGACAACTACCAGTGGGAGTCGATCCTGCGTTCCGTCTCGGCGCATCGCTCCTACCGCTGGGTCTACGATGCCGACTACAAGCCGTCGAATATCGCTGACTACCTGATCCTGAATTCGCGCATGCCGCGCTCTTTGACCTTCAGCTATCGCTTCATCACCGAGCATCTGCGGGCGCTGGCGCAGGATTACGGTGAGCTGCACAGCTCTCACACCATGTCCGAGCGGATTTATTCGAAGCTCAAAAACGGATCGATCAAGGAAATCTTCGACACCGGGCTGCACGAATTCCTGAACGATTTCATTTGCGACAATCAGGTCCTCGGTGACCAAGTCGCTCTCGACTACAGCTTCCATTGAGTGTCGAGCCCATGCGCCTGAAAATCACACACCGCACCGAATATCACTACGACCAGCCCATCCGATACGGACTGCAGCGGCTGCGTCTCACCCCCGTTTCCGGCCCGCTGCAAACCATCCTTGACTGGAAGCTGACCGTAGAGGGCGCGCAGGAAGAAGTGCGCTTCCTTGACCAGTTCGGCAACCAGACGATCCTGGTCAGCATCGGCGGGGCGCTCCAGACAGTCTCGGTCCTGGCGGAAGGGGAGGTGGAAACGGCCGACAAAGCCGGCGTTTTTGGCCAGCATCGCGGTTTCGCGCCGCTCTGGCTGTATCAGCAGGATACGCCGTTGACTGTGCGGGGCGAGGGTGTGGCAGCCGTCGTAGCATCCGTAGGCGCCGGCGCCGATCTTGAGCGTCTGCATGAGCTTAAGGACGTCGTCGGCAAGCGGGTGGCCTACAGTTCCGGGCAGACAAATGTCGCAACGACTGCCGAGCAGGCCATCGCTGCCGGCGCAGGCGTGTGCCAGGATCACGCGCATGTTTTTTGCGCAGCGGCGCGGGCGCTCGGCTTTCCAGCGCGCTATGTCAGCGGCTATCTTCTGATGGATGGCGTGGTGGAGCAGGTGGCAAGCCATGCCTGGGCTGAAGCGCATGTCCCGCGTCTGGGCTGGGTGGCATTCGATGCGGCCAATGGGATTTCACCTGACGAACGCTATGTGACCGTGGCCACGGGGCGAGATTACCGCGATGCGATGCCCATATCGGGGATTTTGTTGGGGCAAGCCGAAGAACGCCTTGAAGTCCGCATAACGGTGGAGCAGTAATCCGGCTTCACTTTAGCCGGATTGGATTCGATGACCTATTGCGTGGGGCTTAAGATCGACAAGGGGCTGGTGTTCATGTCCGATACGCGGACGAATGCCGGTATCGACTCGATCTCCACCTTCAAGAAGATGCGGGTCTGGGAAGAGCCTGGCGAGCGTGTCATCGTGCTGATGTCGGCAGGCAATCTGGCGACGACGCAAGCCGTCGTCAGCCTGCTCGACGAACGTACCAAGGCAGTAGCCGATCGAAACCCGACATTGCTGGAAACGCCGTCCATGTACCAGACCGCGCGTCTGGTCGGGAACACCGTGAAAGAGGTGATCGCAAGCTCTGCGCCGGTCGGACAGAAGGCTGACTCCTATTTCAACGCGTCCTTCATACTGGGTGGCCAGATCAAGGGCAGCGAACCGCGCCTGTTCATGATCTATCCGGAAGGCAATTTTATCGAGTGCAGCGACGACACGCCGTTCTTTCAGATCGGCGAAACCAAATATGGCAAGCCGATTATCGTGCGAGCCTACGACCGCCAGATGAGTCTCGAAGAGACGATGAAGCTCTTACTCGTCTCGTTCGATTCGACTCTGAAATCCAACCTTTCCGTTGGTCTGCCGCTCGATCTGCTTTTCTACGAGAATGGCACCTACAAGGTCGGCCTTAAGAAGCGGATCGGGTTGGATGATCCATATTACCGAACGGTTTCAGAGGGTTGGTCCAGCGCTTTGAAGGCTGCTTTCCAAAGCCTCCCGGATTTCACCGGCTGAGCAAAACAACGGACGGGTGCTTTTCATCGGTTTCGTTTCTGCCTAGAGTGCGTGGAAACGAAACTTGGAAACGCCCCCGTGTACCTTTCTCCCCGCCAGTCGGAGATCATTCAACTCGCCAAAGAAAACGGGCGAGTTTTGGTCGATGACCTCGCCGCTCATTTTGTGGTCACGCCGCAGACCATTCGCAAGGATTTGAACGATCTTTGCGATCAGCGCCTGTTGAGCCGCATTCATGGCGGCGCGTTGTTTCCGTCGGGCATTGAAAATCTCGAATATGAAGCGCGCCGGAAAATCGCCGCCGATGAGAAAGACGCTATCGGGCGGGCCGCCGCACAACTCATTCCCGACAACGCTTCGCTGTTCGTGAACATAGGTACGACGACCGAGGCCGTGGGCAAGGCGCTGCTAGATCATAAAGGCCTGATGGTTATTACGAACAACATCAATGTCGCCAACAGGATGCGCGTGTATCCGACGATGGAAGTGGTCATTGCGGGCGGGGTCGTCCGCGGTTCAGACGGCGGTATCGTGGGCGAGGCGGCTGTCGATTTCATCAAGCAGTTCAAGGTGGATTATGCCGTCATTGGCGCGTCAGCCATCGACCATGACGGCGCCCTGCTCGACTACGATTTCCGTGAAGTGAAAGTCGCTCAGGCCATTATTGCCAATGCGCGGCATGTGATTCTTGTATCGGACCGCACCAAGTTCGAGCGGACAGCCCCGGTTCGAATTGCTCATTTGTCCCAGATGGACACCTTCATCACAGATTATTGCGATCTTCCCGGCATTCGCCGCATCTGCGAAGAATCCGAAGTTGAAATGATCGAGACCCGAGGCCATGGAACGCCATCCTCGTCTGAATAAACGAAAGGCCGCAGTATGAGCGCGGCCCTTCGATTTATGTTTTCTAACGCAGATCAGCTATAAGGCGAATAGCACTGCTGACGTCCGCCATTATAAGGCTGGAACGTATTGTCATAGGCGCGATATGACCGGTAACGGTTCGCGCACCATTGGACGTGTGCATTTCCACCGCTGCCACGATAGACCGGTGCCGGCTGGTTGTTGATCGCGCCCCCGACAATAGCACCTGCTACAAACGCTGCCGCAGGGAACCAGAAGCCGTTATACTGGCGGTAGCCAGGCCGGTGGTAGCGATAGCCGCGATGGCCGTTGTAATAATGATCGTCGCCGCGGCGGACAATTCTTACGCCTTCGCCTCGGCTTGGGCGGTCAAAGCGGGGTCCGTCACGATCACGGCCGAAGCGAGGTCCGTCACGGTCGAAACGCGGACCATCGCGATCGCCGTTGCGACGCAGCCAGATGCGATCCTGCACCTGATGAACCAATGCGTTTTCTGCCGTTGCGGGTTTTGTCATCACGGGTGCAGCCATAGACGGAATGGCACCCGATAGGGAGATAGAGGCGGCAAGTGCAGTCGCCATCAATCCGGAAAATAGCTTTTTCATTATAGTCTCCTGGGTGGTTTCGTCCCTTTGGCTATGGAAACGAGCGCCACCATGGTTTGTTCCCTGTCGCTCTCAGCATGTTCTACACAATTTGTGAGGTCACATCGTTACATCATGCAAATGCGGTATGCTGGAAGCAGGGAAATCCTCGACTTTCCACTCGGTATCCGCGATTTTCCGGTTGACCGCTTTTGGCGCCCTCCTTATGGTCCGCGCAACTTCGAAGGGCATCGCCTTTCGGGGAGCGCGTAGCTCAGCCGGTAGAGCAACTGACTTTTAATCAGTAGGTCCAGGGTTCGAATCCCTGCGCGCTCACCATCAACATCTCCCAAGCCCATCTGCATTCGTACGGAATTCAGCAAACGCATGCGCGGATTCGTCCACGCAATGGTGATTGGAATCAGCAGGGTACGATGGGTATATCTCCGCCGCAGTTTCTGAGGCGATTGGCATGGCATTGGACGTAAGCTATCTCACTGCGGTTGGCGCTGGCGCGCTATCTTTCCTGTCGCCGTGCGTTCTGCCGCTGGTTCCGCCTTATCTCTGCTACATGGCTGGCGTGTCGGTCGACGATTTCCGCGCCGAGGGCGGCGCCGCCGCCAAGGTTCAGACACGCAATGCATTGCTGTCTGCATCCATTGCTTTCGTCCTCGGCTTCACCACCGTCTTCGTGGCTCTCGGCGCGGGTGCTTCGGGCATCGGCAGGCTGTTGCGGGTCTATCAGGAGCCGCTGGCAATCATCGCGGGCATCCTGATCATCTTGATGGGGCTGAATTTCCTGGGGGTGCTTCGCATCCCGTTCTTGTCGCGCGAGGCGCGGTTTCAATCCACCGGCAAGCCGACAAGCGCCATAGCGGCATATTTGATGGGTCTCGCCTTTGCTTTCGGATGGACTCCATGCATCGGTCCGGTGCTTGGCCCGATCCTGACGCTGGCGGGCGGGCGCGAAACCGTAGGCGAGGGCGCTTTACTGTTGTTCGCTTATTCGATCGGGCTTGGCATTCCGTTTCTTGTCGCGGCGTTGTTTTCAGGTGCGTTTATGCGCTTTCTCGGCCGTTTCCGGGTGCATCTCGGCCGCGTTGAAAAGGTGATGGGCGCGCTGCTTGTGCTTGCCGGCATTTTTTTCCTCACCGGGGGTATCCAGAGCATGTCCTATTGGCTTCTTGAGCGGTTCCCGTCACTTGGTCAATTGGGGTAAGACGCCTCCATTGGAGCCACGCGCTTGTAATGCTAGAAAGGCGCGAATCCGCCTTTCCCGTTATCGAATCCGGAAGACGCAATGAGCCCGAGAACCTGCCTGTCGATCATCCTTGCCGCGGGCGAAGGAACGCGTATGAAAAGCGTGCTGCCCAAGGTCCTGCATCCGGTCGCGGGCCTGCCGATGGTCGCCCACGTCATCAAGGCCACGCGCCAGGCAGGAGCGGGCGATGTCGTCGTGGTCGTTGGCCATGGCGGAGAGCGGGTGCGCAAGGCAGTAGTCGGCCTGGCTTCATCAGCAGGCACTTTCGAACAGACGGAACGGCTGGGCACGGCACATGCGGTTCTGGCTGCGCGGGAAGCTATCGCGCGCGGCTATGACGATGTGCTGGTGATGTTCGGCGACACGCCTCTGGTCACGCCCGAGCCGTTGCAGGCCGCGCGCGAAAAGCTCGCACACGGTGCAGCCGTCGTCGTCATCGGTTTCCGTACCGATGCGCCGACCGGCTATGGCCGGCTGATCGAGAAGGACGGCAAACTTGCCGCCATTCGCGAGGAAAAGGACTGCACCGACGAAGAGCGCAAGATCACATTCTGCAATGGCGGGCTGATGGCGATTGCCGGACAGCATGCGCTGGCGCTGCTCGACAAGGTCGGCAATGCCAACGCCAAGGGCGAATACTACCTTACCGATATCGTCGAGATCGCTGCACAGGCAAGTCGAGACGTGGCGGCCATCGAGGCTCCGTTCGAAAGCCTATTGGGCATCAACAACCGCGCGGAACTAGCGAACGCCGAACGCATCTGGCAGCAACGCCGACGCCGCGAGGCCATGCTGGCAGGGGCGACGCTGATTGCACCGGAGACGGTCTATTTCTCACACGATACCGAGATCGGGGCGGACACGGTGGTCGAGCCCAATGTCTGGTTTGGCCCCGGCGTGAGTGTCGCCTCTGATGTCGTGATCCACGCGTTCAGCCATATCGAGGGCGCGAAGGTGGCCGCACACAGCCAGATCGGCCCGTTCGCGCGGCTGAGGCCGGGCGCCGATCTGCATGAAAAAGCCAAGGTCGGCAATTTCTGCGAGGTCAAGAACGCCACCATCGAGAAGGGCGCCAAGGTCAATCACCTCACCTATATCGGCGATGCGCGCGTTGGCGCGGAGGCCAATATCGGCGCCGGCACCATCACCTGCAACTATGACGGCTTCTCGAAATTCCATACCGACATTGGCGCCGGCGCGTTTGTGGGCTCGAATTCTTCTTTGGTCGCACCCGTCTCAATCGGCGATGGCGGCTATGTCGCGTCGGGCAGCGTGATCACCGGAAACGTTCCGGCCGATGCGCTGGCCTTCGGCCGGGCACGGCAGAAGACCATCCCGGGCAAGGGCAAGGAGCTCCGCGAGCGACTTGCCTCCGCGGCTGCCGCGAAAAAAGCAGCTGGGAAGTAACCGGATTTCAATCGCATCCTGTCAGGGATGCAGCGACTGAAACGCTTCAGCGCCACGAAGCGTCATTCAATATGATTTCGGCTCTGCATCGGCTTTATCCATGCAGGCGTCGGCAGCTTGAACCGATCGGGGGCAGGACATGTGCGGTATTGTGGCAATTGTGGGCAGCGCCGATGTTGCGCCGCTCATCGTGGACGCTCTCAAGCGGCTGGAATATCGCGGCTATGATTCCGCTGGTGTTGCCACCATCGCCTCCGGTGCGTTGGGTCGCCGCCGTGCGGAAGGCAAGCTGATCAATCTCGAGCGCAGGCTGCAGGCCGAACCGCTGGGCGGTTCCATCGGCATCGGCCACACCCGTTGGGCCACGCATGGCGTTCCCAACGAAACCAATGCGCATCCGCATTTCTCTACCGGCGTAGCCGTCGTTCACAACGGCATCATCGAAAATTTCGCCGAACTGCGCGATGAACTGAAGCAGGACGGCTACAGCTTCACCTCGCAGACCGATACCGAAGTGGTCGCTCATCTGGTAGCGCGTGAAGTTGCCAAGGGCCTGTCGCCTGTCGAGGCCGCGCACAAGGCGCTCAAGCGTCTGGAAGGCGCCTTCGCGCTCGCCATCATGTTCGACGGCGACGAAGACCTTATCGTCGGAGCGCGTAACGGTCCGCCGCTGGCCGTCGGCCATGGCGAGGGTGAGATGTTCCTGGGCTCGGACGCCATCGCGCTGGCGCCGTTCACCAACTCGATCACCTATTTGGAAGATGGCGACTGGGTTGTGGTGCGCCGCAACGAAGTGTCCATCTTCGATATGGACGGCAACAGAGTCGAACGGCGGCGGCAGCAGTCGCTCAGCACTTCGTTCATGGTCGATAAGGGCAACCGCCGCCATTTCATGGAGAAGGAAATCCATGAACAGCCGGAGATGATCTCGCATACGCTGGCGCATTACGTGGATTTCGTCGGTGGCGTCTCCAAGCCGCTCGACCTGCCGTTCGACTTCGCCAAGATCGACCGATTGGCGATTTCCGCTTGCGGCACCGCCTACCTTGCAGGGCTGATCGGCAAATACTGGTTCGAGCGTTATGCGCGGCTACCGGTCGACATCGATGTCGCGTCGGAGTTCCGATATCGCGAGATGCCGCTGTCCGACAAAGACGCGGCCTTCTTCATCTCGCAATCCGGCGAGACCGCCGACACGCTGGCCTCACTGCGCTATTGCCGCAAGGCCGGGATGAAGATCGGTGCCATCGTCAATGTCCGCGAATCGACGATGGCGCGCGAGTCGGATGTCGTGCTGCCGACGCTCGCGGGGCCTGAGATCGGCGTTGCCTCGACCAAGGCATTCACCTGTCAGCTCTCCGTGCTGGCGACGCTTGCGGTGAGGGCGGGTGCTGCGCGCGGCACGATTTCGCTGGAGCAGGAAAAGACGTTGGTACGAGAACTCTCGGAAGCGCCGCGTTTCGCCAACCAGGTTCTCAAGCTCGAGGATCAGATCGAAAAGCTGGCACGTGAGCTCTCGCGCTACAAGCATGTGCTCTATCTCGGCCGCGACACCAATTTTCCGCTGGCCATGGAAGGCGCGCTCAAGCTCAAGGAAATCTCCTATATCCATGCCGAAGGCTATGCCGCAGGCGAGCTGAAGCACGGGCCAATCGCGCTGATCGACGAAAACATGCCGGTGATCGTGATCGCGCCGCATGACCGTATCTTCGAAAAGACCGTCTCCAACATGCAGGAAGTCGCCGCGCGCGGCGGCAAGATCATTCTAATCACCGACCAGCGCGGCGCTGCCCACGCCACTGTCGAGACCATGGAGACCATCGTCCTCCCCGATGTACCCGAGATCATCTCGCCCATCATCTATGCGCTGCCGATCCAGATGCTGGCCTATTTTACCGCTGTTTTCATGGGTACAGACGTCGATCAGCCGCGCAATCTGGCGAAATCGGTCACCGTCGAATAGGTCTCAGTGCCGCGCAAAGAAATCCATATCGCGGAGTCCGGTTCTGCGATAGAATTGCTGCACTGCACAAATCGGACAGACGGCACCGCAAGCCATGACGCGCCTCAGCAATTATTTCCTCACTGGCGTGGTCGTCTGTGCGCCGGTCGCGATCACGGCCTATCTGGTCTGGAGCATCGTCGTCTGGGTCGATTCCTGGGTGAAGCCCTATATCCCCGGCGCCTATAACCCAGACAACTACCTGCCGTTCGCCGTGCCGGGCTTCGGATTGGTCGTCGCGCTTCTGGGCATCACCTTGATTGGTTTCTTGACCGCCAATTTCATTGGCCGCTCGGTGCTTGGGTTTGGCGAGAGATTGCTCAACCGCATGCCGCTGGTGCGCAACCTTTATCGCGGCCTAAAGCAGATTTTTGAAACCGTGCTCGCCAACCGTTCGGACCTGTTCAATCAGGTCGCGCTGTTCGAGTATCCGCGGCGTGGAGCATGGTCCATCGTCTTTATCGCCAAGCAGCAGGAAACCGAAATCAACGACGTGCTTGAGCCGCGTCATGGCAAGACAATTGCCGTCTTCCGGCCGATCTCGCCGAATGTGACGACGGGCTATTTGCTCTACGTGCCGGAAGACGACGTGATCCCGATCGAAATGAGTGTCGAGGATGCAGCAAAAATGCTGATTTCAGCCGGTCTTGTTGCGCCGGAATATCATAAAGAAATGAAGCGATTGGCAGACGAGGCCCTTGCCACCCGAAAACATCGAGAGAGCCGGGCTAACCCGCCCGCAAAAGCCTGACAGCCTCGTCGCGGCTGAACAGGTAGAGCAGCATCTGCACGGCCTTGCCGCGTTCGGATTTAAGGTCCGGATCGCGCGTCAGCAGGAGCCTGGCGTCATCTCTAGCCGTCTCCAGCAGGTCGGCATGGACCTCGATCCGAGCCACCTGGAAGCCGGGCGTGCCGGACTGGCGTGTGCCGAGCAGTTCGCCTTCGCCGCGCAGCTTCAGGTCTTCCTCGGCGATCAGAAATCCGTCCTCGGTCTCGCGCATCACAGAAAGCCTCAGCTTGGCGGTTTCGCCCAGCGGATCTTTGTAGAGGAGCACGCAGGACGACGGTTTCGAACCGCGTCCGACCCTGCCGCGCAGCTGGTGCAATTGGGAAAGACCGAAACGCTCCGCATGCTCGATGACGATGATGGTGGCGTCCGGTACGTCGACGCCGACCTCGATGACCGTGGTGGCGATCAGGATGCGGGTCTCGCCCTCCTTGAAGGCGCGCATGGCCTCGTCCTTGTCCGTGCCCTTCATGCGGCCGTGGACCAGCCCGATGCGGTCGCCGAAAACGGGCTTCAGCGAGGCGAAGCGGTCCTCGGCGGACATCAGCTTGATCTCTTCCGATCCCTCGACCAGCGGGCAAATCCAATAAACTTTCTGACCCTCGGCCACCGCATCACGCATGCGCGCCACCAGTTCGTCCAGCCGCTCCAGCGGCAGCGTAACGGTGCGGATCGGTTGTCGTCCGGCCGGCTTTTCGGTCAGACGCGAGACTTCCATGTCGCCGAAGGCCGTCAAAACCAGCGTGCGCGGGATCGGCGTGGCCGTCATCACCAGCATGTCCGGGGCATCGCCCTTGGCGGTGATGGCAAGGCGCTGATGCACGCCGAAGCGGTGCTGCTCATCGATGACGGCGAGTGCGAGATTGCGAAACTCCACAGCGTCCTGGAACAGCGCATGGGTGCCGATGACGATGTCGATCGAGCCATCGGCTAACCCGTCAAGTACGGCGGTGCGCTCTCGGCCCTTTTCGCGGCCTGTCAGCACCGCGACCCGAATGCCGATCTTTTCGGCCAGCGGGGCTATGGTTGCCAAATGCTGGCGGGCGAGAATTTCCGTCGGCGCCATCAGCGCTGCCTGCCCACCGGCCTCGACGGCTTGCGCCATGGCCATCAAAGCTACAATCGTCTTGCCGGAGCCGACATCGCCCTGCAGCAGGCGCAGCATGCGGTCGGGCTTTTCGAGATCGGTGCCGATCTCGGCCAGCGCCATTTCCTGGCTCCTGGTCAGGCTGTAGGGCAGGGCGGCGCGCAGCGGCGCGGTCAATTTTCCAGTGCCAAAGCGCGGCTCGCCATTGACGCGTCTCACTCGCGCCCGAACCAGCGCGAGCGACACCTGTCCGGCGAGGAATTCGTCATAGGCAAGCCTGCGCCACGCGGCGCTGTCGGGAAGCGCGTCAAGCGGGTCCGTCGGGTCGTGCAGTCGCTTGAGCGCCGACGAAAAGCTCGGGAAACTGTGACGGCGCATGACGTCCGGAACGAGCCATTCCGGCAAGTCCGGCAGGCGTTCTACAGCGTATCCAATCGTTCGGCGCAAAACTTTCGGCGCCAACCCTGCCGTCAGCGGATAGACCGGCTCTACCAGCGGCAGCTTGTCGGCCTCACTGGCAAGGGCGATATGGTCGGGATGCACCATGGAAGGCCGACCGTTGAACCACTCCATGCGGCCTGAGACGATCACCTGCTCGCCTTCCGGCAAAGCCTTTTCCAGATAGGCGGCATGTCCGCGGAAGAAGGTCAGGCCAATCTCGCCGGTGTCGTCATGTGCAAACACCCTGTAAGGCACGGAGCGGTTGCCACTTGGAGGCGGCTGGTGGCGGTCGACGCGTACCTCCAGGGTCACGACGGCACCTTCCGCCGCATAGGCGATGCCTGGCCGGTTGCGCCGGTCGATGACGCTGTGCGGCAGCACGAAGGGCAGGTCGCCGACCCGTGCCGCCCGCGCCGAAAGGTCGGCCGGAACCACCTTTTCGATCAGCGCGGCGACCTTGTCGCCTACGCCGGGAAGCGTAGTGATCGGCGCGAAGAGCGGATCGAGCAGCGATGGACGCATTACGGTTGCCACGCAATCGTAGCAGCTCTTCTATCCCCCTTGAGAGGGATGTCTCCCGCAGGGTAGTGGGGGGTGATCGACGACAAGCACATGGGACGCATGTTTAGCCCGCGAGCCGGACGTTACAAGGCTGACATGACCCGCTATCCACGCTATATGCGCCGCACATGCAAAGGATTTTCCATCATGACCGGTATGACGCGATCGACGGAGACGCTGGACTCGAGGCAACGCAAGCTTCTGTTCCGCGCCTGGCATCGCGGCATGCGCGAGATGGATCTGGTGCTGGGGACCTTCGCCGATGCCGAGATCGATCGACTGAGCGATGAGGAACTCGATACGTTTGAAATACTTCTGCATGAAAACGACGCCGATTTCCTGAAATGGGTGACGGCAGAACGCCCCATTCCCGATCACCTCGACACCCCCTTGATGCGCAGGATCCTGGACTATCGTCCCGCTTTCCTGACCGAGTGACCACACGATGACACTTCTCAAGACGATAGGCCTTCCCAAAGGCCGGCCGGGCCAGTTCATTGTCGACGGCGTGGCGGAAGGCTTCGAGGCCTTCGCGCTTGTGCAGGCTGCCACGGAAGCTGCACCCGACGCTCCTTTGGTCTTCGTGGCGCGCGATGGGCAGCGCCTGCCGGCGATCCGCGATGCGCTTGCCTTCGCCGCGTCTCAGATTCCCTTGGTCGAGCTGCCGGCATGGGACTGCCTGCCCTATGACCGTGTTTCGCCGGGATCGGAAGTGGCGGGACGCCGTCTCGACGCCATGGCGGCGATTGCCGCGTTGCGCGACAAGCCGCACCGCGGCATCGTCTTGACCACAGCCAATGCGCTGCTGCAGCGCATGCCGCCCGCCGATCTGGTCCAGGCGCAGGTGTTCCGCGCGCGACCGGGCAACCAGGTCGACATGAACAAGTTGACGGCCCGTTTGGAGCGGTCGGGTTTCGAGCGCGTGCCGACGGTGCGTAGCGTCGGTGAGTTTGCCGTTCGCGGTGGTATCCTCGACCTCTTCGCCCCCGGCTCGGACGACGCGCTGCGGCTCGATTTCTTTGGCGACACGCTCGAATCGATCCGTGCTTTTGATCTCGCCAGCCAACGCACCACCGGCAACCGGCCCGAACTGGTGTTGCAGACCATGAGCGAGGTCGAGCTGACGCCGGATGCGATCAGCCGGTTCCGCCGCAGTTACATCGAAGCCTTCGGCGCGCCATCGCGCGACGATGCTCTGTACGCGGCTATCAGCGAAGGCCGGCGTTTCGCCGGCATGGAACACTGGCTGCCGTTTTTCTATGACGGCCTTGAGACGCTGTTCGACTATCTGCCTGGCACGCCGTTCATCTTCGACCATCTGACACGGGAATCGTTCAATGAGCGGCACACGCTGATCCTCGATCATTATGACGCGCGCAAAAAGCAGGGCGAGAGCGGGCTGAAGGATGCCGTCCCTTACAAGCCGGTGCCGCCGGCGCTGCTCTATCTGTCGCCCGACGATATCGCTGCTGCGGTAGCTGACCGTCTGGCAGTCGAACTCAGCCCCTTCGATGCTCCGGATGCCGGCGGTCGTAAGGTTCTGCATGCCGGCTCTCGCGCCGGCCGGAGCTTTGCCGAGGAGCGCGCCGACCCCAACGTCAATGTCTTCGACGTGGCGGTCAAGCACATCGCCGAGCAACGCATCGGCAAGCGCCGCGTTCTGGTGGCCGGTTGGACGGAAGGCTCGCTCGATCGCCTGACGCAGATTCTCGAAGAGCACGGGCTTGGCAATCTCAAGACTGTCGCATCCCTCTCCGATGTCGAAAAGCTGCAGTCGGGGCAGGCGGGTCTGGTTGCGCTGCCGCTCGAACAGGGTTTCGAGACCGACGCCTTTTTAGTGGTTGCCGAGCAAGATATCCTTGGCGACCGGTTGGTGCGCAGTTCCAAGCGCCGCAAGAAGGCTTCGGATTTCATCGCGGAAGCCTCGTCGTTGTCTGCCGGCGACATCGTCGTCCACGCCGACCACGGCATCGGGCGCTTCGTCGGGTTAAAGACCATCGAGGCCGCGGGTGCGCCACACGACTGTCTCGAAATCCACTACGCTAGCGATGGCCGCCTGTTCCTTCCGGTCGAAAACATCGAACTGTTGAGCCGCTACGGCTCGGATTCGGCCGAGGCCACGCTCGACAGGCTGGGCGGCGGCGCATGGCAGTCGCGCAAGGCGAAACTCAAGCGCCGTTTGCTCGACATGGCCGGGCAGCTCATCAAGATCGCCGCCGAACGGCATATGCGCACCGCGCCGCGCATGATGCCGCCGGAAGGCCTCTATGGCGAATTCGCTGCCCGCTTCCCCTATGAGGAGACGGATGACCAGCAGAATGCCATCGATGCGGTGGCCGAGGATCTGGCTGCCGGCAAGCCGATGGACCGCTTGATCTGCGGCGACGTCGGTTTCGGCAAGACGGAGGTGGCATTGCGCGCCGCGTTCCTGGCAGCCATGGAGGGCTTCCAGGTGGCGGTGGTGGTGCCCACAACGCTTCTGTCGCGACAGCATTTCAAGACCTTCTCCCAGCGCTTTGCCGGACTGCCGATCAGGGTGCGTCAGGCTTCGCGCCTAGTCACCGCTAAGGAACTGGCCGAGACCAAGAAGGGCCTCTCCGACGGCACGGTCGATATCGTTGTCGGCACCCATGCGCTGCTTGGCTCGGCGATCTCCTTCCGGAATCTTGGACTGCTCATCATCGACGAGGAGCAGCATTTCGGCGTCAAGCACAAGGAGCGTCTGAAGGACCTCAAGAGCGACGTCCATGTGCTCACCCTGTCAGCGACCCCGATCCCGCGTACCCTGCAACTGGCGCTGACGGGGGTACGCGAGCTGTCGCTCATCGCCACGCCGCCGGTGGACCGCATGGCGGTGCGCAGCTTCATCTCGCCTTTCGATCCGCTGGTCATCCGCGAGACCCTGCTGCGCGAACGTTATCGCGGCGGGCAGAGCTTCTACGTCGTGCCACGCATTAGCGACCTGTCGGAAATCGCTGATTTCCTGAAAGAAACCGTTCCGGAGCTGAAAGTCGGCATGGCCCATGGCCAGATGCCGGCGGGCGAACTCGACGACATCATGAACGCCTTCTACGACGGCCAGTACGATGTGCTATTGTCGACAACCATCGTGGAATCGGGCCTCGACATTCCGACGGCCAATACGCTGATCGTGCATCGCGCCGACATGTTCGGCCTGGCTCAGCTCTACCAGATCAGGGGCCGCGTCGGTCGTTCGAAGGTGCGCGCCTATGCCCTATTCACGCTGCCGGCGAACCGCACGCTGACCAGCACCGCCGATCGCAGGCTCAAGGTTCTACAGTCCCTCGATACGTTGGGGGCCGGCTTCCAGCTTGCCAGCCACGACCTCGACATTCGCGGTGCCGGCAACCTTTTGGGCGAAGAGCAATCCGGCCATATCAAGGAAGTCGGTTTTGAACTCTACCAGCAGATGCTGGAAGAGGCCGTCGCCGAGATCAAGGACGACGGCCATGCGCTCGATACCGGCTGGTCGCCGCAGATCAGCGTGGGCACGGCCGTGATGATCCCGGAGGGCTATGTGCCCGATCTGCAGCTCCGCCTGGCGCTTTATCGCCGATTGGGCGACCTGGAGAATCCGGAAGAGATCGACGCGTTCGGTGCCGAGCTCATCGACCGTTTCGGACCGCTGCCGGAAGAGGTCAAGCACCTGCTGAAGATCGTCTTCATCAAAGCGCTGTGCCGGAAATCCAATGTTGAAAAGCTCGATGCCGGGCCGAAAGGCATCGTCGTCCAGTTCCGCAACAAGGAATTCTCAAATCCGGCAGGGCTGGTGCGCTTCATCGCAGAACAGGGCTCCTTGGCCAAGATCAGACCGGACCAGAGCGTGGTGCTGGCAAGGGACTGGCCGAATCCGGAAAAGCGCCTGGCGGGTGCCGCTGTTGTGATGACGCAATTGGCCAAGTTGGCGCAGGCGGCCTGACGCTCAGATGTCACCGCTCGCCTTTGCGGTCGCCACCTGGCGGATTGCATCGGCTAGCGCAGAAGCTTCCTGTGCGCCCATCACGGCATATTTGCTCTCAAGGAGGAAGCAGGGAACGCCAGATATCCCCATGCGCGACGCGGTGGCGACTTCGCCGGAAACCTCGTCGCGATTGGCATCGGTTGCCAGCATGGCTTCCACTACTGCCGCATCCATGCTAGCGGCACCGGCCGCAGCGGCAAGCACACGCGGATCGCCGATGTTTTCGCCGTGTTCAAAATAGCGGCCGAACAGTTCCGTCACCAGTCTGCCCTGCACCCCGATGCCCGATGTCGCCGCCCAGCGGATGACGCGATGGGCGTCGAGCGTGTTGGGTGCGACCTTGATGGCGTCGAAGTCGAAGGCGATGCCTTCGGCCGCACCCATGGCTGTCAAATTGGCATGTGCCTGGTCGATGCGCTTTTCGTCGCCGAATTTCGACATCATGTATTGTCTTCGGTCCATGCCGCCAGCCGGGATCGTCGCGTCGAGCTGGAAGGGCCGCCACCGCACCTCGACGGCGACATCGGGCGTCAGGGCAATTGCAGCCTCGAGCCGTTTCTTGCCGACATAGCACCACGGGCAAACGACATCCGAAACGACGTCAATGGAAAGCGATTGCTGACCAGCCATGAGATTTCCTTCCGAAGCCTCGAGTTCGCCAATTACTCGGTGTCGATCCACCAAGTGGCGGGCTGATAACCAAACAGCGATGTCTTTTCGGGGTGCTTGAACTGCTTCCAGTAGGCAACCCATTGCTCGGGATTGTATTGCGTCGGCACCATGTAATGGCCCGAGATCAGGAGCCTGTCGAGAACGCGCACCGCCGAGACGAAGTCGTCCTTCTCGCGGGCGTTGAGCATCGCGTCGATCGCCGCGTCGATTGCCGGATCTGCAACGCCGGCCAGGTTGAACGAGCCTTCGCTGTTCTTGGATTCCGACCCCCAACGGAAGACCTGCTCCAGGCCGGGCGACAGCGAGTTGTTGAAGCCTGTGGAGCCGATCAGCATCTCAAAGTCGAAACGCTGCTTTCGCGCCTGGATTTGGTCGCCATCCAGCAAGCGGATCGTCACGGCGATGCCTAGCTTTTGCAAGGCGCGCTGGTATACGCCGGCCAAGCGCTCCTCGTCCTGCGAGGCGACGATGATCTCGAAGCTGAACGGGTTGCCCTGCGGGTCGAGCAATTGGCCATTGTCGATCTTGTAGCCGGCCTCCCTCAGAAGATCGAAGGCCACCTTGAGCACCTTCCTGTCCTGGCCCGAACCGTCGCTGACCGGCGGACGCCAGGACCCGTCTAGGACGTTGGCTGGTACACGGTCGGGGAAGGGCGCAAGCAGCGCTTTTTCCTTTTCCGTAGCAGGATTGCCGATGGCCGACAGTTCCGAGCCCTGCCAATAGCTCATCAGCCTTTGGAATTTCCCACCGAACAAATTGTTGTTGGCCCATTCGAAGTCGTACAGCATCGCCAGCGCCTCACGGACTTTCGGATCGCTGAATTTTTCCTGACGGGTGTTGAACAGGAAGCCAGTCACCACCGGCGGAATGCCGAGCTTGAACGACTGGACGACGACATCGCCCTTCTGGGCGGCGGGAAAGCCGAAGTCGCGTTCCGCCTGGAGTGGACCCATGCCGGTGTAGATCGACCCGGCATAGATCGAGCACAGGCCTTTCTTGAAGGCCTCGAACTGTGCGTTCGCATTGAGGAAATATTGGATCGTGATGCGGTCGTAATTGTCGAAACCGACTTTCGCCGGCACGTCCTTGCCCCAATAGTCCGGGTTGCGCTTGAAGACCACGCGGTCGCCGGGCCGGACCTGATCGATGGTATAGGCGCCGCTGCCGGTCAACGGCTTGAGCGTCGTCTGGTCGAATGTGTCGATGTTGAAGGCATGTTTCGGTACGATTGGGGTCAAGGCTATGACCAGCGGGAATTCCCGGTCCGCTTTCTCGTTGAAAGTGAATTTGACGCTGTGGTCGCCTGTCTTCTCAAGCTTGGCGATCTTTGCCATGCGGTCGCTATAGGGTGGCCGGCCTTTGGCGGTGAAAACCTCATAGGTGAAGAGGATGTCTTCCGGCGTGACGGGGTTGCCGTCTGACCATTTGGCGTTGGGGTTCAGGTTGAACTCGGCCCAGCTGCGATCCTCGGCAATGTCGACCGATTCGGCTAGGAGGCCATAGAGACCGAATGGCTCGTCGGCATTTCGCTGCATCAGCGGTTCGAAGACCAGATTGCCGAAAATCGTATCGATCACCCCGCGCGAGGTCGTCCGCAGGCTCTTGAGAATGAACGGATTGAGGTTGTCGAAGGTGCCGACCACGCAATAGGTGACCTCGCCACCCTTCGGCGCGTCGGGATTGGCATAAGGGAAGCTCTTGAAATCGGCGGGCAGGGCGGGCTCGCCATGCATCGACAAACCGTGCTGCGGTTCTGCGAAGGCGGTAGTGCCGAAGGCTATGATGAGCGAAAGGCCAGCGACGGTCCGTCTCACGGCGATCCTCCTGAGATACTGCGGAATAGGCATGATTCGGACCGTACAGCGGTCATAAGCGCCAGTCCATGCCGTGGCGAATGGGGCTTCGTCTAGCTCAAAGCGGGGGCTTCGTCGGCGTCCAGCAAATCCTTTCGGCGCAACGTCTGCAGGTCAGCCACACCAATCATAGAAAGAGGTTTTGACAGCGTCGGTTCATCTTGCAAGAGGCTGGATTTACTCACCTTGCCGGTGTAACACGCAAACGAGAGTCATGCTGTTGCCTCAATTTGCCAACAGGTAGCGATGATACGCGGCAAGACGCCGCTTCCGAGATTTGATTGAGAGGATTCGAGGACGATGACGAGCCAGAAAATCGACGGTTTCCGTCTTCCGGTCATGGCGGCAGCTGCTGCGGCCGTGCTTGCAGCCGGCCTGACGCCTGCCGCAGCACAGCAGCAGCAAATTCCTCAGGGTTGGTTCAAGGCCTGTTCCAAGCAGGAAGACGTCGATATCTGCAACGTCCAGAACATCCTGACCGCCTCCAGCGGCCAGCTCGTCACCGGCCTCAGCCTGATCGAGCTTAAGGGCAAGGTGAACCGCAAGGTATTCCAGGTTACCGTGCCGAGCGGCCGTTTGGTTCCTCCCGGCATCGGTCTCCAGATCGATGGCGGCAAGGCACAGAAGCTCGACTATGTGATCTGCTTTCCTGATCGCTGCGTGGCCGAGATCGCGCTGACCGATCAAATTGTCGCCTCCTTCAAGAAGGGGCAGGAACTGACCCTCACCTCGATCAACTTCCAGAACCAGCCCAACCCGATCAAGGTTTCGCTGCAGGGCTTTACCGGTGCTTTCGACGGCGAGCCGCTGAAGCAGTCGGATCTGGAAGCCCGCCAGAAAAAGCTGCAGGAATTCGTCAGCAAGAACAACGAGGACTTCGCCAAGAAGCTCAAGGAAGAGCAGGACAAGGCAAAGACCGCGAACTAAGCCGCAACGCTGGCGCGACCAACAAAAAAAGCGGGGCTTCGACACCCCGCTTTTTTCATGTCTTCAAGTCAGTAAAGATCAAATTAGTTCTGCAGCCGGCTTTTCGGGTGGTAGCTGCCGTCCTGATCCTTGTCGAAGAACTCGTGGATCTGCGGATGCCGTACCGGATCGCCCGAACTGTCCTCCAGAAGATTCTGTTCCGAAACATAGGCAATGTATTCGGTCTCCGCATTTTCAGCGAGCAGATGGTAGAACGGCTGGTCGCGGCGCGGGCGAACGGCTTCAGGAATGGATTCGTACCATTCTTCCGTGTTGTTGAATTCCGGATCGACGTCGAAAATCACGCCGCGAAACGGAAACAACCTGTGCCGGACAACCTGCCCTATAGAAAATTTTGCCGTCTTCATGCAATTCACCGTCATGTCCGGCTCTATTTGGCGCACTTGTCCCATCAATTCAATGCTGTTGGGTTGACGCAGCACGAAGCCACGAGCTAGCGGAAACGCGAAGTTTCAGCCGAAAGACGAAAATGTCGGACATCGTGGGCCTCGTTCTGCCATTCTTCGGCATGATTTTCGCCGGATTCGTAGCGGCTCGGATCACGCGCCAGCCCGTCGAGGCGCTGGGCTGGATGAATACCTTCATCATCTACGTGGCTTTGCCCGCGCTGTTCTTCCAGCTGCTCTCCAAGACGCCGTTTGAGCAATTAACGGAGTGGCGCTACATCGCGGGCGCTGTGATCGCGACCTATTCGATCTTCACGATCATGTTCGTGGGTTCCATGCTGTTGCAGCGCAGCGGCATCGCCGAATCGACGATGCGGGCGTTCGGGGCCTGCTATGGCAACATTGGATATATGGGGCCTGGGATCGCTCTTCTGGCGCTCGGCGAGGAAGCGGCGGTGCCGGTGGCGCTGATCTTCTGTGTCGAGAACGCACTGCATTTTTGCGTTGCGCCGATGATGATGGCGCTTGCGGGCGACGATCGCCGCCCACCTCTGCAACTCGTCGCAGAGGTGGTGCGCAAGATTGCCTTCCATCCGTTCATCATCTCGACAGTCATAGGTGTGACGGCGGCGTATTTTCAGTTCCGCGCGCCGTTGTCCGTCGAGCGTCTGCTCAACTATTTCGCCAGCGCCGCTGCACCCTGCGCGCTGTTCGCCATGGGCGTGACGCTGGCGCTGAGGCCCCTGAAGCGGGTGCCGCCCGAAATCGGGCCGATTTTGCTTCTTAAGCTTATTGTCCACCCATTGCTCTGCTATCTCGTGCTGAGCTGGATCGGCAATTTTTCACCGATCTGGATGTTTTCGGCAATCGTGCTTGCGGCGCTCCCGACTGCGACGAACGTCTTCGTCATCGCGCAGCAATATGGCGTCTGGGTCGAGCGGGCATCTGCGACGATCCTGATTTCGACCTGCGTATCGGTGGTGACGCTATCGGGTCTGCTCTACATGATAATGCATGGCATGCTGATCCCCGACCTATTTCCGTGAAACAGCCGCGCGGCGGGAAAGCAGAGCGTCTGGCCGCAGCGTTTCGAAAATCTGGGCAAAACCGCTGCCGGGACGCAGTCCTTCGCGCATGAACAAAGCACGCAGCGGCGACACGGCGCCCAGCAGCGAAAGGCCGGCAGTGCGCGCAATCTGTGATGGCAGCATGTCGGACAGCAGCGACAGATTGAGCAGGCTCACCGCACCGGTGCGCGCCATGATGTCGGGGCGCCTGGCAGCATCATAGGAGACTAGGCTGCCAGCCGCTCCAGGGTCATGCGGATTCCTTGAGGCGGCATCAACGGCTTGCTGAACATCTTTTATGCCAAGATTGAGCCCCTGTGCGCCGATAGGCGGGAAAACATGTGCCGCTTCACCCACCAGCATGATCCGGTTCGCGGCAAAGCGCGTCGGCACCGCTGTCGACAGCGGGTAGATTTGCCGTCCGCCATCCACGGTCACGCGGCCCAGTATGGACTGCATGCGGTCCTCGACGATCTTCGACAGGGACGTATCGTCTAGCGCATTAAGTTCTTCGGCGCTCCCGGGTCTCACCACCCAGACCAGACTCGAACGCCGGCCGGGAAGAGGAACTTGGGTGAACGGGCCGGTCTCGGTGTGGAATTCGGTGGATGTGAAGGCGTGGTCGCGACTGTGCGAAAAGCTGAGCACCAAAGCGGATTGCCGGTGCGCATGCGAAACTACTGAGATGCCGGCGGCCTCGCGAGCAGGCGACGTGCGGCCATCCGCGGCAACGGCAAGCTTGGCTTGGACTTCCGAGCCGTCCGAAAGCTGGGCGACAACTTCGTCCTCCCGTGGCAACCAGTGTTCGACGATGCATTTGCGCCATGCGATTCCGGCTTGAGCGACCACTACCTGCTCCAGTGCCGCATTGAGTGCTCGATTAGGAAAGTTCAAGCCGAACTGCTGTTCGTCAATTTCGCTGGCATGAAAGGTGACCACCGGGCTGCGCAGCAGGCGCGCGGTGCCGTCGACGATGCGCATGGTCCGAAGTGGAGCGGACGCTTCGCGCAGCGCTTCGAGCACACCGAGTGTATCCAAATAGTCCAGTGCAGGCGCCATGAGCGCGGTCGTGCGATCGTCGTCGGTGCTCACTGGTGGCCCCGCCAAAACGACTTCGAACCCTGCCTGTGCAAATACCAGCGCGGCGATCATACCCGCTGGTCCCGTACCTGCGACGAGGACTCTGGCTGCACTGGTGGACGCTTCTGTCATCGGTTCGGTTCCGTTTGCGCGGATGCTTATACAGACGGATATAGAGCGCGGCATGAGATTTGTTCAACGCGGCGTTTCGCCTATGCCGACGGAAAAGCCTTGGGCATCAGTCGGATTGCTGGAAGACCACGCTTCATTCCTGTGGTGAGTTGGCGAGAACCGGCGATATCGCTTGTACGGTGCCCGGGCCAGCGGATAAGTTGCCGTCTGGTGAAGGTCGTCGGCTACCATGTGGCTTGATGAGGCGGGGTAATGGAAACTGCTCGTGAAGCGTAAGAAAGTCACCTGGCCGCAGGCTCGCGCCTTTTCCGTTCACCTGCTGACCGCATCCGGGTCGTTTCTGGCCTTTCTGTCGCTGGTGGCGGCGAGCGACGGCAACTGGACGGCGATGTTCCTGTGGCTGGGGCTGGCACTGTTCGTTGACGGCATCGACGGGCCGATCGCGCGCAAGCTCGAGGTCAAGGAAATCCTGCCCACCTGGTCTGGCGAATTGCTCGACAACATCATCGATTACGTGACCTACGTGCTGATCCCGGCCTTTGCGCTATACCAGCGCGGCTTCATGGGCGAGGGGCTGTCGTTCACCGCCGGCGCGATCATCGTCGTGTCCAGCGCAATCTACTACGCCGATACGGGTATGAAGACAAAGGAGAACTTCTTCAAAGGCTTCCCGGTGGTCTGGAACATGGTGGTGTTTACGCTGTTCGTCATCGAGCCCGGCGAATGGGTCTCCTTCGCCGTCGTCGTGGCGTGCGGCATCTTTACCTTCCTGCCGATCAACTTCCTGCATCCGGTGCGGGTCGAACGTCTGAGGCCGGTCAATCTGACGATCACGCTGGTCTGGTGCGCGTTCGGCGTCATCGCTCTGTTGCAGAACATGGTGTCACCGATGTGGGTCAAGACCGGCATCGCCGCGACTGGCATCTACCTGTTCGTCATCGGCGGCGTCATGCAACTGTTTCCCAATCTCGGTGCAAAGAGGACCTGACTATGCCCAAAGCAATCAGAGTGCACACCCATGGTGGGCCCGAAGCGATGGTTTACGAGGATCTTCCAGCTACATCGCCCGGCCCAGGCGAGGTGCTGGTCAAGCACACTGCAATCGGCCTCAATTTTATCGATGTCTATTATCGCACAGGGCTCTATCCGTCGCCGACCGGCATGCCGCTTATTCCGGGCGGTGAGGCGGCCGGCGTGGTCGTCGAAACGGGTGACGGCGTCAGGGGTTTCAAGTCGGGCGACCGTGTTGCCTATATGACGGGCCTTGGAGCATATTGCGACGAGCGGGTCGTGCCCGCCGACAAGCTGGTTCACATTCCCTCTGGCATTAGCGACGAGCAGGCCGCTGCAATCATGCTCAAGGGCATGACGGCGGAGTATCTGTTGCGCCGGACCTATCTGATTAAAAAGGGCGATACGATCCTGTTTCATGCCGCCGCTGGCGGTGTTGGACTGATCGCCGGTCAATGGGCGAAGCATCTTGGCGCCACGGTCATCGGCACCGCCGGCTCCGACGACAAGGTCGAACTGGCGCTGGCGCACGGCTACGATCACGTCATTAACTATCGCACACAGGATTTCGTCGCCGAGGTGGCCCGCATCACCGAAGGACGCAAATGCGATGTGGTCTACGACTCCGTCGGCAAGGACACGTTCGACGGCTCGCTGGATTGCCTGCGCCCGAGGGGTCTTCTGGCGCTGTTCGGCCAGTCGTCCGGAATCATTCCGCCGTTCAATCTCGGCATCCTGTCGCAGAAAGGCTCGCTCTACATCACGCGGCCGACGCTGTTCGTCTACGTCGCCAAGCGTGCCGATCTGGAAGAGTCCGCTGCCGCCTTGTTCGATGCGGTGGAGAAGGGCATCGTCAAAATCCAGATAAACCAGCGCTACGCACTCAAGGATGTGGCTCAGGCGCATGCCGATCTGGAGGGACGCAAGACGACAGGGATGACGATTTTGATACCCTGATTTTCGTTGAAAATCTTGAAGCTCTTTCAATCTTCGCAGTGGTTTGCGTTGCACAACAACCGCGCCTACGATAGGCCCGGGAACGATAAAGAGAACGATAAAACAAAACGATCGGACAATGGGTGGTCTTCGTGCAGAGCAGCGCTGAGACGGCAGGCCGGGACCTCCTTGAGGTTCGTGGGCTGACCAAGATTTTCGGCACGTTGAAAGCCTGTGATGGGGTCGATCTCACCATTGCCAAAGGCGAGATCCACGCTCTTCTAGGGGAAAACGGTGCCGGCAAATCGACGCTGGTCAAAATGCTGTTCGGGTCGCTAGAGCCGAATGACGGCGTGATCTCCTGGAACGGGGAGCCTGTGACCATCGCCTCGCCAAGCGTGGCAAAGAAACTCGGCATTGGCATGGTTTTCCAGCATTTTTCTTTGTTCGAAGCGCTGACCGCCGCTGAGAATATCGCGCTGTCGCTGCAGGCCGATACGCCGCTTAGCACGATCTCGGCCAAGGCCCGGGCGCTGTCGTACAGCTACGGCCTGCCGCTCGATCCGGAAGCGCTGGTCGGTGACCTTTCGGTGGGGGAGCGCCAACGCATCGAGATCATCCGCTGCCTTCTGCAAACGCCCGATCTGATCATCCTCGACGAGCCGACCTCGGTGCTAACGCCGCAGGAGGCCGACAAGCTGTTTGAGACGCTTGAGCGCCTGCGCGCCGAGGGTAAGTCGATCCTCTACATTTCGCACCGGCTCGACGAAGTGCGCCGGCTTTGCGACCGCGCCACCATCATGCGTCACGGCAAGGTGGTCGGCCATTGCGATCCCCGACGGGAAACGCCGTCGTCGCTGGCGCGGATGATGGTGGGCAGCGAGGTCAAGAACGCCGAGCGCCCGCCGTCAGCGACAAGCGGCGATGAAATCCTCGGCATCTGCGGTTTGAGCCGCAAGCCGGCCGGGCCGTTCTCGATGCCGCTCAAGAACATCTGGCTGAGCGTACGCGCCGGCGAGGTGCTGGGCATCGCCGGGGTTGCGGGCAATGGACAGAGCGAGTTCTTTGAGGCGGTTTCTGGCGAGGCACGGCAGGAGGCAGGCGATGCGGTCCGCATTCGCGGCCAACAGGCCGGCCGGCTGGGCATTTCGGCACGCCGCCTGTTGGGGGCGGCCTTCGTTCCGGAAGAGCGTCTGGGCCATGGCGCCGCGCCGCGCATGAAGCTGTCGGAAAACCTGCTGCTCTCCCGGCACAAGACCGACCGGAGAGCCTTTATCGGCGCCGGTGGTTTCGTGAAGTCAGGCGCGATCCAGAGTGCTGCCCAGCGCATCATCAAGGCGATGGACGTGCGCAAAAGCGCGCCGGATCCGGAAGCTGCCGCTTTGTCCGGCGGCAACCTGCAGAAATTCATCATCGGCCGCGAACTCGATCGTCAGCCGGCGCTGATGGTGGTCAACCAGCCAACATGGGGCGTCGATGCGGGCGCTGCCGCACGCATCCGCCAGGCGCTGATCGAGCTTGCGCGCAGCGGCTCGGCGGTTCTCGTCATAAGCCAGGACCTGGACGAGTTGTTTGAAATGTCTGATGCCATCGCCGTCATGCACAATGGCGAGTTGTCGAAACCGATCCCCATCGCAGAGGCCACGCTTGAGAAGATCGGCTTGTTGATGGGCGGCGCCGAGCCCGGCCATGCCCATGTTTCGGCGGAGACTGCTGATGCGTCTTGAACTGGTCAAGCGGCCGCAGCAGTCGACGCTCTTTTCCGCCATATCGCCTCTGATAGCGCTGTGCTTGACGCTGGTGGTGGGAGCCATCGTGTTTGCGCTGCTTGGCGAAAACCCGTTCGAGGCGCTCTACTACTATTTCGTCGATCCGCTGCGCGAGCTTTGGTCGCTGCATGAATTGGCGATCAAGGCCGCACCGCTGATCATCATCGCGGTTGGGCTGTCGGTCTGCTACCTGTCCAACAACTGGAACATCGGCGCCGAGGGCCAGTTCATCATGGGCGGCATTTTTGGCTCGATGCTGCCGGTGTTGTTTCCCACGTTTCAGGGACCGCTGGTACTGCCGCTGATGCTGTTGATGGGCCTGATAGGCGGTGCCGCCTATGCGGCAATCCCGGCCATCTTGAAGACTCGGTTCAACACCAACGAAATCCTCACCAGCCTGATGCTGGTTTATGTCGCCCAGTTTTTTCTCGACTGGCTGGTGCGCGGCCCCTGGCGCAATCCGGAAGGCAATAATTTTCCCGAAACCCGTCGTTTTCATCCGGATGCGGTGCTTCCCGAGCTGTTTCCAGCGGATGGACGCGCCAATCTCGGCATCGTCTTTGCCATTGTCGCCGCTATTGTGGTGTGGCTGCTGGTCAGCCGCACGCTGAAAGGCTTCGAAGTCCGGGTTCTCGGCGCAAGCCCCAGGGCAGGGCGCTTCGCCGGTTTCGGCACCACGAAAATGGTGTTCTTCGCCTTCATGCTGTCTGGAGCGCTGGCGGGACTTGCCGGCATCTCCGAGGTCTCCGGCGCAATAGGCCAGCTCCGGCCGACGATCTCGCCCGGCTACGGCTTCGCAGCGATCATCGTGGCCTTCCTGGGGCGTCTCAACCCACTCGGTATCATCGCCGCCGGTTTCGTGTTGGCGCTGACCTATCTTGGCGGCGAAGCGGCGCAAATCTCTATCGGCGTTTCCGACAAGGTGGCGCGCGTCTTCCAGGGCATGCTGTTGTTCTTCGTGCTCGGTTGCGACACGCTGATCCACTACCGCATCAGACTGGTGCGAGCCGCGCCAAAGGCGGATGCCGCTGTCGTGGCCAAGGCGGCCGAGCCGGCAACCGAGGGAGCCTGAACCATGGGCATGGCCGAAAGCATCCTTCTCACCATCGCCACGGCAGCCACGCCGCTGCTGATCGCTGCCATCGGCGAACTGGTCGTCGAGCGTTCCGGCGTGCTCAATCTTGGCGTCGAGGGCATGATGGTCATGGGCGCGGTGTGCGGCTTCGTCGCTGCCGCGTTGACCGGTTCGCCCTGGCTCGGCGTGCTGTGCGGTATCCTGGCGGGGGCGCTGTTTTCCTTGCCATTCGCCTTTCTGACGCTCAACATCGCAACCAATCAGGTGGCAACCGGTCTGTCGCTGACACTGCTTGGGCTTGGTCTGTCCAGCATGATCGGCGAGAGCTTCGTAGGATCGCCCGGCGTGCGGTTGCCGAACCTGTTCATTCCGGGCCTAACGGAACTGCCGCTGGTGGGGAGGCTGCTGTTCGGCCAGGATCCGATCTTCTACCTGTCCATCCTGCTCGTGATTGCGGTCACCTGGTTCCTGTTCAAGACCCGCACCGGGCTGACGCTGCGTTCCGTCGGCGACAACCACGCCTCAGCCCATGCGCTGGGCATTCCGGTCATCGGCTATCGCTATGGGGCGGTTCTGTTCGGCGGCGCCTGCGCGGGTCTGGCCGGCGCGCAACTGTCGCTCGTCTACACCCCGCAATGGGTGGAGAACATGACGGCCGGCCGTGGCTGGATCGCGCTGGCGCTGGTGGTGTTCGCGTCATGGCGGCCGCTTCGGGTTCTTGCCGGCGCCTATCTGTTCGGAGCAGTCACCATCGGGCAGTTGCACGCGCAGGCGCTGGGCCTCGGCATTCCGTCTCAACTGCTTTCTTCGCTACCATATCTGGCGACGATCGTGGTTCTCGTTCTAATCTCGCGCAACCGCCGGCTGACCATGATCAACACACCCGCCTCGTTGGGACGCGCGTTTGTTCCGGACAGGTAAAGATAGTAGAAACAACAGGTTGAAAAAAACCGTTCATGAATATGTGTAACCCAGAGAGGACTGCATCGATATGAAGAAAATCGTAATGGGACTGGCACTGGCGCTTGCCGCCACCACCGCGAATCCCGCCATGGCACAGGACAAGGTGAAGGCCTGTTTCGTTTATGTGGGCTCCAATTCCGATGGCGGCTGGACCCAGGCGCACGACCTCGGCCGGCAGCAGGTAGAAAAGGAACTCGGCGATACGGTCGAGACCGCCTTCGTCGAAAACGTGCCGGAAGGCCCCGATGCCGAGCGCGCCATCGAGCGTTTCGCCCGGTCGGGTTGCGATGTCGTCTTCACCACCTCGTTCGGCTTCATGGATGCGACCGTCGCCGTCGCCCAGAAATTCCCCGACGTGAAGTTCGAGCACGCTACCGGCTACAAGACTGCCGACAACCTCGCCGCCTACAATGCGCGTTTCTATGAAGGCCGCTATATCCAGGGTCAGATCGCTGCCAAGATGTCGAAGGCAGGCGTGGCCGGCTACATTGCGTCCTTCCCGATCCCCGAAGTGGTGATGGGCATCAACTCGTTCATCCTGGGCGCGCAGAGCGTGAACCCGGACTTCAAGCTCAAGGTCGTCTGGGCCAACACCTGGTTTGACGCAGGCAAGGAGGCAGACGCGGCCAAGGTGCTGATCGACCAGGGTGTCGACATCATCACCCAGCACACCGATTCCACCGGACCGATGCAGGTTGCTTCCGAGCGCGGCATCAAAGCGTTCGGCCAGGCCTCGGACATGATCAAGGCAGGTCCCGAAACGCAGTTGACGGCCATCATCGACACCTGGGGCAACTACTACGTCAAACGCATCAAGGAAGTTCAGGACGGTTCGTGGAAGACCGGTTCGATCTGGGATGGTCTCAAGGAAGGCATCCTGACCATGGCGCCCTATACCAACATGCCGGACGACGTGAAGAAGATGGCCGAGGAAACCGAAGCCAAGATCAAGTCGGGCGAACTCAAGCCGTTCACCGGTCCGGTCAAGAAGCAGGACGGAACCGAGTGGCTGAAGCAGGGCGAGAATGCTACCGACCAGGTGCTTTCCGGCCTGAACTTCTACGTCATGGGCGTGGACGACAAACTGCCGCAGTAGGCTTAAGCAACCGGATATCGGGAAGAGCGCCGCGGGCGCCCTTCTTCGTTTGCGCTGACGCTATCCCTGTTCGCGCAAACGCCGTTCCAGCGCGCGATGCAGGTCGGGCGCCGCGGAAACCAATGCCTTGGCTGCGTCCGATTGAGGGGATGCGAGCACGCCCAGGGTGCGTCCGCGTTCGACGACCCTGCCGTCCTGCATGACGAGAACGTCGTCGCTGACCGCGCGCGCCACCGTTAGATCATGCGTGATAAATAGATAGGCGATGCCAAGCCTGCGATTGAGATCGGCGAAGAGGTCGAGAATCTGTGCGCGGATCGAGACGTCGAGCGCCGATACCGGCTCGTCGGCGACGATAAGCTTCGGGCGTGTGATGATGGCGCGGGCGATGGACAGTCGCTGGCGCTGCCCGCCGGAGAATTCATGCGGATATTTTTCAATGTCCTGCGGCGAAAGCCCGACCTGATGCAGCGCCTCCACCACCTTATCGCGGGTCTCGGCACGCGACAGCGGCTTGTCGAGCAAATAGAGCGGTTCGGCGACGAGTTTTCCCGCCGTCTGGCGCGGATCGAACGAGCCGTAGGGATCCTGGAACACCACCTGCATCTGCCGCCGCACCGGGCGCAATTCCGCCTGCGATTTTCCAGCCAATTCCATGCCGTCAAAGCGGATCGAGCCAGAGGTCGGCGCATCCAGCGCAAGGATCATCCGCGCGAGGGTGGACTTGCCGCAGCCCGACCGGCCGACAAGCGCGGTGGATTGGCCTGGATGGAGGGTTAGAGATACACCGTCGACCGCGCGTGTGGGGTTGCCGCGCCCGAACCAGCCCTGTCGCGGGCCAGGATAGAGCCGGCTGACGTCGGTGACTTCGAGCAGCGGCGTGGTTTGCTCTACAGGCCGGTGCAATGTGCGGGCGGGTACGTGCGTCGCCGCCGTCACCAATTGCCGTGTATAGGGATGCGTCTGCTGAGACAGCACGCGCTCGGTCTGGCCGGCATCCGCGACCGCGCCATGTCGCAGGATGGTGATGCGGTCGGCCATGGCGGTGACAACAGCGAGATCGTGCGAGATGAGCAGCAGGCCCATGCGGTTCTCGGCAACCAGTTCACGCAAAAGGTCGAGGATCTGCGCCTGTAAAACCACGTCGAGCGCGGTCGTCGGTTCGTCGGCAATCAGCAGTTTCGGCTTGAGCGCGCAGGCAATGGCGATAGCCACGCGCTGGCGCTGCCCGCCCGATAACTGGTGCGGAAAGCGGCTGAGCGGGAATTTCTGTGTCGGCAGACCGACGCGGTCAAGAATGGCCTTGGTCTGCGCTTCCGCCTCGGCGCTGCCGACCTTTCGGTGCAGGCGGATGCCCTCCGCAACCTGTTCGCCGATGGTCTTTACAGGGTTCAGCGCGGTCATCGGCTCCTGGAAGACCATGCCCATATCGTCGCCGCGCAGGGCACACATGGCCGATTCCGGTGCCGCGAGGATGTCGATGCCGTCGAAGGCGATGCGTCCGCCCAACTGCGCTGCATCGGGCAGGAGCCGCATAACGCTGAGGGCGGTCATCGACTTGCCGGAGCCGGATTCGCCGACAAGGCCGACGATCTCGCCGACGTCGACCGTTAGATCGATGTCGCGCAGGATCGGCATGCCGTCGATGTCGAGCGAGAGGTTTTCGATCTCCAGAAGGCTCAACGCCGCCCCCTGGCTTTGGGATCGAGCGCATCGGCGATACCGTCGCCCATCATGTTGAGCCCCAGAACGGTGGCCATGATCGCGGTGCCGGGGAAGACGGCCAACCAGGGCGCCACGAGCATTACGGTCTGTGCATCATAAAGCATGCGGCCCCAGCTTGGCATGGGTGGCTGCGCGCCGAGCCCGACATAGGAAAGGCCCGCCTCGGCCAAGATGCCGAGCGCGAACTGAATCGAGGCCTGCACCAGAAGCAGGCCAGCAATATTGGGCAGGATATGCTCGGCGGTGATGCGGATGTCGCTCTTGCCCGCGGCACGTGCGGCGAGGATGAATTCTCGCGGCCAGATCGACAGCGCGCCGGCGCGGGCGACGCGGGCGAACACCGGGATGTTGAAGATGCCAATGGCGATAATGGCATTGACGGCGCCTGGACCGAAGATCGCGGTAATCATGATGGCCGACACCAGCGACGGGAAAGCGAAGACCAGATCGTTGAAGCGCATCAGCGCCTCGTCGATCAACCCGCCGCGCGCGGCGGCATAAGCGCCCAAAGGCACGCCGATGCCGACGCCGATGCCGACCGCGACCAGGGCGACCGCGATGGAGGTGCGCGCGCCGAGCATGATCATCGACAATATATCGCGGCCGAGATGATCGGTGCCGAGCCAATGGGCTGATGAAGGCGACTGGATGCGATCCGCCACCACAAGGCGGGTGATGTCGTAGGGCGTCCAGACCAGCGATACCGCGGCCATGAGCAGGACGATGCCGGTCAGCACAGCACCTGCGACAAAAATACGGCTGGCCAGAAGCCGGCGCAGCCCGGTCGGTCTTGCAGGCGTGGCGGGCAGGCTCGCAAAGCTCATCGGTTCCCCCGCAGCCGCGGATCGACCAGCGCATAGGACAGGTCGACCAGCAGATTGACGAGGATGACGGCGGCGACAAGCAGCATGACCACGCTCTGCACCACGACGAGGTCGCGCTGGCTGATGGCCTGAAAGACCAGGCGGCCGAGGCCGGGCAGATAGAAGACGTTTTCGACGATGATGGTTCCGGCGAGCAGGAAGGCGAACTGCATGCCGAGGATGGTCAGCACCGGGATCAGCACGTTGCGCAGTGCATGCCGCCACAGCACCGAACGCGCCGTCATGCCCTTGGCGCGGGCAGTGCGGATATAGTCCTGCCCCAGCACCTCGACCATCGCCGAGCGCGTGACCCGTGCCAGGATCGCGGCCTGCGGCAGGGCCAATGCGACAGCCGGCAGGATCAGCGCCTTCAAGGCAGGCCAGACGCCAGCGCTCCAACCAGGGAAGCCGCCGGCAGGCACCAGCCGCAGCCAGACCGCGAAAACATAGATCAGCAGCAGCGCGAACCAGAAATTGGGCATCGCCATGCCGATCTGGGCAGCACCCATCGACACCGCATCTGCTGTTTTGCCGCGCCGCGAGGCGGCGTAGAGGCCTAGCGGAATGGCGACCAGCGTCGACAGGCCAAGCGATATCAGAGCCAGCGGCAGCGAAACGGCGAGACGCTCGCCGACCAGTTCCGAAACCTCGACGGAATAGGTATAGGAGCGGCCGAAATCCAGACGCAGCAGGCCGCCGGCCCAGTCGAGATATTGCAGGACCAGCGGCTGGTTCAGCCCCATCTGCTCGCGCAGCACCTGTACTTGATCCTCGGTTGCATTCATGCCGAGCATGAGCCGCGCCGGGTCGCCCGGTACGACCTGCAGCATGGCAAAGACCACCATTGATGCCAGAACCAGCGTGGCAAGCCCGAACAGGACGCGCTTGAACAAATAGGCCGTCATGGCGCGCCGAGCGTCTCTAACGCGCGCTTTTGCGAGATCCCCCACATCCGGCCCTTCGGGCCACCTTCTCCCCGAGGGGAGAAGAGAAGGCGCTCACCTACGCTACTCTTCTCTCCCCAGCGGGGGTCCGCAGGACGGGTCGAGACCCGCAGCTCGACCCCAATCGGTGGGCGAGCGAAGCGGCGGCCGGGTGAGGGGGACTGCGCCATGCATTTCCTAAAAGAGCCAAAACAGACTTATGGAGCGACACTGGCCCTGCCAGAAATCACTCCACCCATTTCACCTTGGTGAGATCGTTGGCCTGGATCGGCGAATTCTGCCACAGGCCTTCGACTTTGGCATCCCAGATGCCGATCTTCGGCAGTTCGAAGAGGAAGCCGTTGACCGCGTCGTCGGCCAGGATTTCCTGCGCCTGCTTGTAGAGTTCGGTGCGCTTGGTCTCTTCGGAGGTCAGGCTGAGGTCGGCGATGACCTTATCGAAGGCAGGGTTGTCGTACTGGAAATAATAGTCCTTGCGGGCGTAGATATCGATGTCGTTCGGCTCGGTATGGGCGACGATGGAGAGGTCGTAGTCCTTGTCTGTGAAGACCGTCTTCAGCCAGACCGGCCATTCGACCGGGATGATCTGCAGGTCGATGCCGACCTCCCGCAGTTGCGAGGCGATAATCTCGCCGCCGAGACGCGCATAGCCGACAGGCGGCAGTTTCAGCGTCGCCTTGAAGCCATTGGGATGACCGGCCTCCTTGAGCAGTTCCCTGGCCTTTGCCGGGTCGTAGGGGTAGGTGCCGGTGAGATCGACATAGGCAGGGTTGTGCGGCGCGAAGTGCGAGCCGATCGGCGTGCCGAGCCCGCCTGTTGCACCAT
Source organism: Tianweitania sp. UT-5YL-CI-8 (assembly GCF_030010215.1). Lineage (GTDB taxonomy): Bacteria > Pseudomonadota > Alphaproteobacteria > Rhizobiales > Rhizobiaceae > Oryzicola. Next base: position 494,911 of record NZ_JASCRR010000003.1, on the reverse strand, counting down.
CTATGATCGCCTTGCGGTCGAGCGCATAGGCAATCGCCTGGCGCACCTTGAGGTTGTCGAAGGGCGGGCGCTTGTTGTTTGTTGCCAGCACCGTTTCGCCTTCGGTCGAGCCGATGACGACCTTGAAGCGTGGATCAGCCTGAACCTGGGGCAGGGCATCGCCCAGCGGAAAATTCGGCAGCGCCTGGACGTCGCCCGACAAGAGAGCGGGGATCGCCGCTGCCGCATCGGGGATGAAGCGGACTTCCGCCTTGTCGAGGAAAACCGGCGCGCCCCAATACCCGTCGGCTTTCACCAGCGTGATTGACGACCCCTTGGCCCAGTTCTGGAACTTGAAGGGGCCGGTGCCAATCGGCTTTTCCTTGTTGGTCTCGGCCGATTCGGGTGCGACGATCACCGCGTCGCCCCAGGCCATATTGTAGAGGAACGAACCCTGCGGTTGCTTGAGGGTGACCTTCACCGTGAGCGGATCGACGGCCTCGACAGCCTCTATCGCGGCAAACAGCGCCTTCTGGGCATTGACGGATTTTTCGCCACGGGCGCGGTCGAGGGAGAATTTGACGTCGCTCGCCTCGAAATCGGTGCCGTCGTGATACTTCACGCCGGGATGCAGCTTGAACGTGTAGATATTGCCGTCGTCCGAGATCGTCCAGCTTTCGGCGAGACCCGGCAGCACTTCGCCGCGCTCGCCAACGCGGGTCAGGCCCTCGAAGACGTTGGCGTAGAACACTTCATCTATGGCAGCGGCCGCACTTGCTGTTGGGTCGAGATGAGGCGGCTCCAGCGGCATGGCGAGCACGAGATCGGTCCGCGCGGCCCAAGCTGGGCCAGCCATGGCTGCGGCCAGCAAAGCTGCAGCCGCTACTGTCCCGTTGATCTTCATGCCTTGCTCTCCCAGACTTCGATGGCGGCGGATAGAAGCGCGATTTGCCCAATGAGTAAATGCGCATTGTTGCACACGCTCACAAGCTCGGGTGGAAAATCGATTTGAAAAGCCGCATGCGGGTGAGGCCACGGATCGTAAGCTCGCCGCAAGTGAAAATCACGGGAAGTTGTACGCGCCTATAAGTCGTCGCTAGAATAGAGCCCGTTGTTGATCCTGATGTATTCACCGAAATTTTATCCCTCAAGGACATCCTTGTGCAGGGTCTAACGCGGGGTAGTAGACATGAGGAAGTCGCTTCTCATCGCCGCCGCTGGTCTGGCGCTGGTTTTTTCTGACCCGGCAGCAAGCCTGGCGGACGTTTTGGTCGCCCGCGTCGACATCGGCAACCAGACAATGACGGTCACGCAAGGGGGCCGGCTGATCTACAGCTGGAAAGTTTCGACCGCTCGCAAGGGCTATGTCACGCCGCGTGGAGCCTGGCGGCCAACCCGCATGCACAAGATGTGGTATTCGCGAAAATACGACAATGCGCCCATGCCCTATTCGGTGTTCTACCATGGCGGCTACGCGATCCATGGCACAAGCGCGGTGAAGCGGCTCGGGACGCCGGCGTCGCATGGCTGTGTCCGGCTGAACACGGCCAATGCCCAGAAATTCTACACGCTGGTGCGTGATGTCGGAGCCAACAACACCCGCATCATCGTGAACTGAAGGATTTTAGCGGCCCGCTGCGAATCGGTGGCGTCCTCCCGTGGCTATCGAGTAGAACGACATCCCAAAAAGGGAAGTTCTCGCAGGCCAGGCGTGCTCGCTTTGCCTGTCGATTCAATATTTCATGTCTTGTCTGCCGAACCGGCGCTGCTGCTATTTCCTTCCGGCTCGCGCGTCGATAGGTTTTGCTCATGGAGCATTGCCTATGAGGTTCGAGTCCCGCGTAGCCCTTTCCGAGCCCGTCGGCGACGAGGTCCGTAAGACCACATGCTATATGTGCGCCTGCCGTTGCGGGATCGACGTGCATTTGAAGGACGGCAAGATCCGTTACATCGAGGGCAACCGCGACCACCCTGTGAACAAGGGGGTGCTGTGTGCGAAGGGCTCGGCGGGTATCATGCAGCATTATTCGCCGGCACGGCTGCGTGCGCCGCTGTTGCGAACCGGCCCGCGCGGATCGGGTGAGTTCAAGGAGATTTCCTGGGACGAGGCGCTTAAGCTCGCCGTCGAATGGCTTGACCCGGTGCGGCAAGCCGATCCAAAGAAACTCGCCTTTTTCACCGGGCGCGACCAGTCGCAATCGCTGACGGGATTCTGGGCGCAGCAGTTTGGTACGCCCAATTATGCCGCGCATGGCGGGTTCTGCTCGGTCAACATGGCGGCCGCCGGCATCATGACCATCGGCGGTGCGTTCTGGGAATTCGGCGCGCCGGATTGGGACCGGACCAAGCTGTTCGTGATGTTCGGCGTGGCCGAGGACCATGATTCCAACCCGATTAAGATGGGCATCGCCAAGCTCAAGAAGCGCGGCGCGCGCTTCGTCTCGGTCAATCCCGTCCGCACCGGCTACTCTGCGGTGGCGGACAACTGGATCGGCATACGGCCGGGTACCGACGGCCTGCTGATCCTGACGGTGGTGCATGAATTGCTGAAGGCGCGGCGGATCGATGTCGACTACCTCCTGCGTTATTCCAATGCGCCCTGGCTGGTGATCGACGCGCCGGGTGAAGCCGACCATGGGCTGTTCGCGCGCGATGGCGATGGCAATGCACTGGTCTACGAGACGGTGACCGAACAGGCCGTTCCCATTGGCCGCCCGGGCGCGCGCCCGAGCCTTTCCGGCCGAGTGCAACTCGCGGATGGCCGCTATGCCGTGCCGTCCTTCGCGCTTCTGGCAGAAAAATATCTTGATAAGCAATATGCCCCGGAAGCAGTGGCGGAAAGCACGGGTGTTTCGGCCGAGACGATCCGTGGGCTGGCTGCCGAGATCGGCCGCGTCGCCTTCGACGAGGCGATCTTTATCGACCAGCCTTGGACCGACATGAACGGACAGCGGCATGATGGTTTTGTCGGGCGGCCGGTGTCCTTCCACGCTATGCGCGGGCTTTCGGCCCACTCCAACGGCTTCCAGACTGTGCGCGCCCTGCATATGCTGCAGGTGTTGATCGGCGCGGTGGATTGCCCCGGCGGCTTCCGGTTCGAACCGCCTTATCCCAAGCCGGTATCTGCGCATCCAACCCCGCATGGCAAGGCAGAGCATTTCGGCTCCAACAAGCCGCTGTCGGGGCCGCATCTCGGCTTTCCGCGTGGGCCAGAAGATCTGCTTGTCGATAGCGACGGTCAGCCTTTGCGCATCGACAAGGCGTTTTCGTGGGATGCACCGATTTCCGCCCACGGCATGATGCATATGGTCATTGCCAATGCGCATGCGGGCGACCCGTATCCGATCGACGTGCTGTTCCTCTATATGGCGAACATGGCCTGGAATTCGTCGATGAACACCGCTGGCGTCATCAAGATGTTGGAGGACAAGGACGAGGCGACCGGCGACTATCGCATTCCGAAGATCATCTATTCCGATGCCTATGCGTCGGAAATGGTCAATTACGCCGATCTCGTCCTGCCCGACACCACCTATCTCGAACGGCACGACTGTATCTCGCTGCTCGACCGACCAATTTCAGAGCCCGATGCGGTGCAAGACGCGATCCGCTGGCCGGTGGTCGAGCCAGACCGCGACGTGCGCGCCTTCCAGACCGTGCTGCTCGATCTGGGCGCGCGGCTCAAGCTGCCCGGCTTCGTCGACCATCGCGGCAAGGCGCTTTACGAAGACTATGCCGACTATATCGTGCGCCACGAACGCCGTCCTGGCATAGGTCCGCTGGCCGGTTTTCGCGGCAGCGATGGCAGCCGGACGGGGCGGGGTGCGATCAACAAGGATCAGCTGAAGCGCTACATCGAGAACGGTTCGTTTTTCTCCGCGCACATCCCGCTGGAGGCGCAGTTCTACAAGCACGCCAACCGCGCCTATCAGGATTTCGCCGTGAAGATGGGCTTTTTCGATACCGTCCAGCCGGTGACGTTCCAGCTTTATCAGGAGACGCTGCAGAAATTCCGGCTCTCGGCGGAAGGCGTCCGCGCTCCGCTTGCGCCAGAAACCCATCGGCAGCGTATCCTCGACACGTTCGATCCGCTGCCTGACTGGTATCAGCCTTTCGAAGAGGCGGCGGTGAGCGCGGGCGACTTCCCCTATCATGCCATCACCCAACGGCCGGCGGCGATGTACCATTCCTGGGGCTCGATGAACGCCTGGCTGAGGCAGATCCATACCAGGAACGTGCTCTACGTGCCTGGCCAGATCTGCGATGCGCAAGGGCTCGCCGATGGCGACTGGGCCTGGGTCATTTCCCATCACGGCCGCATCAAGGTGCCTATCGCGCGCATGGAAGCGCTCAACGCCAACACGATGTGGACCTGGAACGCCATCGGCAAGCGCGGTGGCGCCTGGGCGCTCGACAGGGATGTGCCCGAGGCCCAAAAGGGCTTTCTGATGAATCATTTGATCCACGAACTTCTTCCTCCGCGTGGAGATGGTCTGCGCTGGTCCAACTCCGATCCGGTGACCGGGCAGGCGGCCTGGTACGATCTGCGCGTGCGGATCGAGAAGGCGGAGCCGGGTGAGGTGTCCGAGCCGCATTTTGCCGATGCCGAGAGGCCGGGGCAGCCGCAACCGGTCCCTGCGGAACTGCGCTACGGGCAGGAGTGGACGAAATGACCCTGCTGCCCACCACGCGCCCGCCGAAGAAACTTGGGCTGGTAATCGATCTCGATGTCTGCGTCGGCTGCCATGCCTGCGTGATCAGTTGCAAGGAGTGGAACACCGGTGGTTATGGAGCGGCGCTGTCGGATCAGGATCCCTATGGCGCGGATGTCACCGGCACCTTCCTCAACCGTATCCACACGTTTGAAATCGTGCCGGAAGGCGGCGAAATCGTCGGCGAGGCGGGCGATGCGCGGATCGTGCATTTCCCGAAATCCTGCCTGCACTGCGACGACGCCCCCTGCGTGACCGTTTGCCCGACCGGAGCGTCCTACAAGCGGGAGGAAGATGGCATCGTGCTGGTGGACGAGGACAAGTGCATCGGCTGCGGCCTCTGCGCATGGTCCTGCGCCTATGGCGCGCGCGAGATGGACCTGGCTGCGGGGGTGATGAAGAAATGCACGCTCTGCGTCGACCGCATCTACAACGAGACACTGGCCGAGGTCGACCGCGTGCCGTCCTGCGTGCGTACCTGTCCCGCCAATGCGCGGCATTATGGCGATCTGGCCGATCCTAGCTCCAACGTGTCGATCCTGGTTGCCGAACGCGGCGGATTCGATCTTATGCCGGAGCAGGGCACGCGCCCGGTCAACAAATATTTGCCGCCACGCCCGCGCGACCGGCTGGCCGACAAGGCGATGCCGCTCGCGGAAAACAGCGACGGGGCCAAGGGGTTTTTCGCGTGGCTGGACGGGGTGCTGGACCGGATATGAGCAGTGTCGTACCACAGGCCTGTCGGCTGTAATGCATCCCGCACCCTCGATCATTCTTTTCAGTACGCTGTCCGGGCTCGGCTACGGGCTTGCGGTAATGCTAGGGCTCGGCTTGCTGGATCCCGCGCTCGTTTCAACCAAGACAGCGCATCTGCTGGCGTTGGTGCTCATTACCGGCGGGTTGTTGGCATCGACGCTGCATCTGGGCAATCCGCAACGCGCGTGGCGGGCGTTGTCGCAATGGCGGTCGAGCTGGCTGTCGCGCGAAGGCGTCATGGCTGTCGCAACCTTCGTGCCGCTTCTGGCGTCGGCATGGGCGAGTTTATTCCACGACATGCGCCTGCCGCTGGTCGGGCTGTTGGGAGCGGTGATGTGCGCGGTGACGGTCTATTGCACGGCGATGATCTATGCATCTCTGCGCGCAATCCAGGCCTGGAACACGCCGCTGACGCCAGCCTGTTATCTGTTGTTTTCGCTGGCCGGCGGGCTCGTTCTGGTCGCGATGTTCGCAACGCTGGGCGGAAGCCTATCAGGCTGGATTGCTTTGGCCGGGGTGTCCGCTCTAACTGCGGCCTGGACCGCCAAATGGGCGTGGTGGAGACGTCTTCGGACCATGGCACCCATCTCGACGCCGGCTTCGGCCACAGGCTTGGGCGGCATCGGCGCTGTGCGACTGTTCGAACGGCCGCATGTCAATGAGAACTATCTGACCCGCGAAATGGGCTACAAGGTCGCCCGGAAACATGCTGCGAAGCTGTCGCTCCTCGCAACGGCCGCTGGCGGCATCTTGCCCAGCCTGGTTCTTTTGGCCGCGACTATCTCGGGCACTGGGATTGCGATAATCTTTTGCACCTTGGCTTTCGCCGGGTTTGCGCTTGGCAGTCTGATCGAACGCTGGCTGTTCTTCGCCCAGGCGCGTCATGCCGTCATGAACTACTATGGCGGATAGTTCGGTAGGCTAGGCGTGGCTTGCCTTCGGATTTGCAGGGCGTAGCCGCGCTGGGAATCTGTTTCATGCGTTCGGCAAGCTTGCGCAGCAGTGCGAAGCGCTCGCCAGTGCGCGGGACAGGCTGCTCGCCCCAAGGCGTCCATAGCTGCGAATGGGTTGATTTCGTCGTCTTGATCTCGGTCCGGTTGGTCATCGGTGTTCCTTCAGGATACCTTGATGGCTTTCCTCTCGTGATGAAGGAACGACGCAAATGCGGCTTTCGTTGCGGAAAGCTCAATAAACTCTTTGCGAGAATCAGGTGTTCTGATCTTTGGCGGCTTCAGGCGCGAACCGGCCGCGTTTGCGCGGATTGTCGCTCAACTGCCAACGCTTGTGGAACCACATCCATTGGCCGGGATCCTCGCGCACCCAGCGCTCCACGGTGTCGTTGAGCATCTGAGTCGTGGCGTGCACATCGACGGAACCGTCCGCGCGGCGGGGCAGGTCAAGCTTTTCCTCGAGTTGCAGCCGATAGCGGTTGTTCGGCAGCCGGATGCAGCGCGCCGGGTAGACGTCGCATTTGTAGTGCCGTGCCAGCATGCCGAGCACCGGATTGGTCTCGCATTCGCGGCCAAAAAAAGTCGTGCGCAAGCCTTTGCTGAATTTCTGGTCCACCAGGACGCCGACATTCCCACCTTTTTCGAGAATGTTGGCGAGCGCAAACGAGGCGCCGCGCACCGACGGCAGCAAGGAGCCCATCGTCTTCGTGCGTTTGGACAGGATGTAGTCGGCCAGATACGGGTTGTTGGGCGGCCGGAACAGTGCGGTCACCTGCATATCGTAGCTAGCGGCGGCAATCGGCAGCAGTTCGAAATTGCCGAGGTGACCTGTGAAGATGATGTGTGGTTCCGCTTCGCCGGCGATGCGGTCGAAATACTCAGCGCCGACGACCTCGATGCGGCCTGTTCCCGGCGCGTCAACATCGAAGTCGAACAACTGATCCAGGAAGATGTATTCCGCACCCAGGCGCGCCATGTTGCCCCACATATCGGAGGCGATGGCCTGTATTTCGTCTTCCGACTTTTCCGGAAAAGCCTTGCGCAGATTGTCGACGGCAACGCGATGGCGTCCGAACCAGGGACCGACCGTGCGCGCCGCTTTGTCCGCGAAATTCAATGCCGCGTCCGCCGGGAACAGACGGAGCAGTTTCAGGAAGACGAAGGCCACCTGCGCAATGAGCCAATAGTTGAATTGGCGCAGCGCCTTTGCTGCCTTGAAGGTGAAACCGCTGGTTTTCATCTAAGCGGAATCAGCCGACATGCAGGATGATCTTGCCGAACACGTCGCGGCCTTCCATGCGCTTCAACGCGGCGTCGATGGACTGGAAATCGACCTCGGTGTCAATCACGGGACGCACCAGGCCGGCTGCCATCTTCTGCATGGCGTTGGCCATGTTCTCCATCCGGCAGCCGAAGGAGCCGAGCAGCTTCAACTGCTGCTGGAACAGCATCATCAGGTTGATTTCGGTCGAAACGCCCGATGTCGAACCGCAGGTGACGAGACGCCCGCCGCGCCTGAGCGAAAACATCGATCCGGCCCAGGTGTCCTTGCCGACATGCTCGAAGACCACGTCGACGCCCTTCTTCTTGGTGATCTTGCGGACGACGCCTTCGAAACGATCGGTGCGGTAGTTGATGACGTGATCGGCGCCCAGCGCCTTTGCAGGCTCGATCTTCTCGTCGGAACCGACCGTGGTGATGACGGTGCATCCCATCTTCTTGGCCAACTGGATCGCCGCGCTGCCGATGCCGGAGCCGCCGGCATGGATCAGGATCGTCTCGCCCGGCTGGAGTTTCGCGTTGTCGAACAGCATGTGCTCAACCGTGCCGAAGGTGACGGGTGCAACGGCCGCGCCGATGGCATCGACGCCGGGAGGGGCGGGGACTAGAAGTCGTGCGGGCAGGTTGATCTTCTCCTGCGCGAAGCCGTCGAGATGGAAGCCGTGCACACCGCCGACATGTTCGCAGAGATTGTCGCGGCCTTCGCGGCAGGGTTTGCACAGGCCGCAAGTGCGCGCGCCATAGATGGAGACGAGCTGGCCGGAAACAAGACCAGTCACCCCCGGGCCGATGGCATCGACCTCGCCGGAGGCTTCCGCCCCTATGGTCAGCGGCAGCTTGCGCTTGGCGAAAGCCATGCCGCGCCAGCCCCAGACGTCGATGTGGTTGAGCGCCACAGCCTTGATCCGCAAGGTGACTTCGCCGATGCCAGGCTCCGGGGGCGATGCGATATCGACCTGCTCAAGCTTACGGTCGTCGATCAGCTGCAATGCGCGCATGAGCGATGGTATCCCTGGTTACCGGCCTGTTTGCGCACCGCTGCCAACGACTCCATGGCAGCGATCTTGCGATGTCAATCGCCTTGCCGCGCAAACAATCGATGTGCGGTGTTTGGTCGTGCCGTTTAGACCGGCTCGCGCGCCATGACAAGGCAGGTGTTCTGCCCGCCAAAGCCGAAGGAGTTGGAGAGAACGGTGTTGACCTGGGCCACGCGCTTCACGTTCGGCACCACGTCCAGATCGATAGCCGGGTCCGGATTGTCATAGTTGATGGTGGGCGGGATGACGCCCTCGCGCATGGTCATCAGCGAAAAGGCAGCCTCGATAGCGCCCGCCGCCGACAGCGTGTGGCCGATCATCGACTTGTTGGACGAGACTGGGATGGACTTGATGCGCTCGCCGAAGACGGTCGACAGCGACAGATACTCCATCTTGTCGTTTTCGGGCGTCGAGGTGCCATGCGCGTTGACATAGCCGATCTCGTCTTCGCTCAGCCCTGCATCGGCAAGTGCTGCCTTGACCGCCCCGATGGCTGGCGAGCCGTCCGGCTTTGACCGGGTGCGATGGAAATCGTCGGATTTTTCGCCGCAGCCGCGCAGAATGCCGAGCACCTCCGCACCGCGGGCCAACGCGCTTTCCAGCGATTCCAGCACCAGCGCGGCCGAACCTTCGGCCAGGACGAAGCCATCGCGGTCCTTGGAAAAAGGTTTGGACGCCTTGCTGGGCGGGCCGCTGTTTGTGGACAGCGCAGACAACAGCGAGAAGCGGATCAGCGCTTCGGCGGTGGCTGAGCCATCCGCGCCGATTGCCAGTGCCCGTTCGCACTCGCCGCGGCGGATGGCTTCGACGCCGAGCTGGATGGCGGTAGCGCCAGACGCACAGGCTGTCGACAGCGTGATTGGCAGGCCGGTCGTGCCGAACGTCTCGGCCAGGCGGTCTGCGATCGAGCCGAATTGCGTGCTTTCGAAAACCTCGGGCGAATTCAGACGACGCGCCGCAGACAGCACCCGGTTGTTGCTGGTCTCCTCATCGGCGGCCTCGAACAGCGCAAGGCGGTCATGCCAGTCGAGTTCGACCGGCGGCGAGGCCAGGAAGAGCGGGCCGCCAAAATCGTCCTCGTTGAAACCGGCCTCTTCTATCGCTTCACGCGCAGCCGATTCGGCGAGCTCATAAGTGAGGGCGGCAGCGCCCTTCGAACTCGATTCCAGGAAATCGACCGTACCGGCCATCTGGGTGTTGAGGTGGTCGATGGGGAAGCGCGTGATGGGGTGGATGCCGGACTGGCCGGAAGTCAGCGCAGCCCAATTGTCTGCCTTGCCGATGCCGAGCGAGGTGACGACGCCGATGCCGGTGACGGCGACGACAGGCCTGCCGAGATGATCTTTGAGATTGGCCATGGAGGACCCCCGTTCAGGCCGGCGCGGTGACGAGCGCCATGCCCTCGAATTGGTGATAGCCGACAGCGGTTGCAAGGGCAGCTTGAGGCTTACCAGTAAAAGGCTTTTCACTATCCGCATCGAAAGACGGATAGGCTGCGCCTCGGTCGATAGCCAGTGCCGCAAGAGCGATGGCGAAGGGGAACTGCGCTTCCTTCAAATGCCCGGTGCGGCTTGAAAACGCACGCTTTGCCAATGCGTCATTGCCATCGATAAGGGCCTTCTCCGCTTCGGTAGCCGCATGCGCGCCGGAGGCGCCGGAGATGGCAAGTACCGGACCGGAGGGCACTGCGACCTTGTCCAGCAGTTCGGAGAGCGCCGAAGCCAGCTCGCCGCGGCTACGGCGCGCGCGGCCCGAGGCGACGGGGCCGATGGAAGCATAGATTTTGCGACCGCGCTGCTCGGCATGCTCACGCGATTCGAGCACGAGGAACGCGCCGCCCGACCCGGTGACGACGCCGCCGCCTTCGGATTTCTGTCGCTGCCATACAGGCTGCCATGGGCCGCGCAGGAGATAGCCATTCAGCTCGTAGGTGAGCAGCATGTCGGGGTGGTCGGTCTGAAACGCGCCGCCGACCAGCATATGGGTCGACTGGCCGGAGCGAATACGCGCTGCCGCCGTTTCCACGGCCGAGACGCCCGCGCCTTCCTCGCCCATGAAGGTGCGCGAAGAGCCGGTGACCTTGTGGACGATGGAAATATTGCCGGCGAGAAGGTTGGAGAGCTGCGCCAGAAACAAGGTCGGGCGCAGTTCCGTGGTCAGCTTCTCGTTGAGCAGGACATCGAAATCCTTGCGCTGCGTCGAAGCTTCCAGGATTGCCATGTCGACATTGCCGTCGCGCTCGCCGCCGCCTGCCGCCACGACCAGATCCATGGTCGAGCACAGCGCTTCGTCGCCCTTCAACCCAGCATCGTCGAGCGCGAGGCCTGCCGCATAGGTGCCGAGCCGCTGCCAGGTCTCCATCTGCCGCAGATCGCCGCGCTTGGGAATCTGGAGGCTCCAGTCGATCTCCGGCAGGGGATGAATCGAATAGGGTGGAAAGCGCTCCGAATTGACCGTCGATGCCGGATCCTCCGCCGTCAGCTTTTCCCAATGGGCGTCGTTGCCTTCGCCAAGCGAGGAAACGAGGCCGATGCCTGTGATGACGACGTCGCGGGGAGCCATGGGCACTCTTCTACTTGGACCAGGCCTGAAAAGAGCGGCGCTGACGCGCCGCATCGGTCTCAGGCGTTCTTGGCTGCCACTAGGGCATCGATCTTGGCGCAGAGGTTCTTCATGACGAAGTATTCGTCGGTCGAAGCCTTGCCGTCATTGACTTCCTGCGTCCACTTCTCAAGCGGCACCTTGATGCCGAATTCCTTGTCGATGGCAAAGACGATGTCGAGAAAATCCAGGCTGTCGATGCCCAAATCGTCAATCGTGTGGCTTTCGGGGGTGATGGTGTCGATGTCGATTTCGCTGGTTTCAGCGATGATCTTGGCGACTTTCTCAAAAGTGGTGGACACGGTTCTTCCTTCAAGGTTCTGGCAGTCTTTGCGCCGCCCGTTGTCGGCTGTCTAATCGGTTTTTACAGGTAGGAAAAGGCCAAATCCATAGCCGGTGTCGGTAACGGCCTTGCGGTGCAGTCAGTTGAAAACGATACGGCCCAGAACATGCAGGCCCTGATCCTGAGGCGAAACGATCAGCGCCTCGCCTTCGCGGGCATTCGATCCGGTCAGTCGCTGGATGTTTTCCAGATGGGTGACGAAGACGAGATTGTCCGAGCCGGAGAAGGCGCGAATGCGCTCCATCACGGCAGCGTCGGCCGCCTCGAAGCCTTCCGCGGGCTTCTCGTCCAGCGCATCCCATGGCTCGACGCTGCGGTCGCCGAAAGCAAGCCGTGCGGTTTCCAGCGTACGGCAATAGCGGCTCGCCAGGACCTCCTCCGTAGGAGCGGCGCGCGCGGCGAACAGAGCGCCGATCTTGCGCGCCTGCTGCCTGCCCCGGTCGGAAAGGTTAAGTTGGGTGTTGCATTGTTCGAGATCGAAACGCGGCGGCTCGACGGTCCCTGTCGTCATGGCGTGGCGCAGAAGAACGACATGGCCACCGTTGCGCAGCAGCGCCCAGCCAGCTTCTGTAGCCTGCGCGGGTGCAAGGATTGTTACGAAGATTGCGGCAATCAATAATCTCAGCATCAGCATTCCAAGTTTGTCCGGCTGATATAGGGATGGGAAACTCGATTGAAAGACAAGCGCTTAACGGAACGGACGCGTCCGCTACTTGTTCATGGCGTCGCGCGCCAGGCTGATTTTCTGGTCGGTCAAAGGAATAGGCGCGGTATAGCCGCCTTCGGTGAAGCCGGCTTTCGCCAGTTCGAACATTTCGATTGCCTTGGCGTAATCGGATTTCTCGCCGCCGAGGGCTGCTTTGTTCCAATAGAGATCGCCGATATTGTTCTGGCCGAACGCCCATTGCAGCGGCTGCTGATCGCGGGTGAAGACTTCAAGCGAAGCTGCGAAGGCTTTTTCCGCTTCCGGCAGATAGGTTGCGACCTGCCGGCGGGAGCCGAGATTGAGCAGGCTCATGCCGAGACCGCTCTGCGAGTTCGCCCAGTCGACCGGGTCGTTATCCTTGGTCAGCACTTCAAGTGCGGCGCGGCGGGCTGCAATCGCCTCTTCAAGGCTTTTTGTGTCGGTCTCGCTGTTGGAGATCCAGTGCAGGGACGAACCTATGGCTGCCTGTGACAGCGCCCACTGGCGGGGCGTGGTCTCGCGTCGGTATTCGCGCAGCGAATCCTTATAAGCGTCGATAGCTTCCCTGTAACGCTGCGGTTCGCCGCTGACGGCGCCGCTGATGTGCAGCGTGTTGCCCAGGTTGAAATGCAGCATTGCCCAGTCGAGCGGAAAGCGCTGGCGTGTGTAGACGCGGCGGGCAGAGCGGTAGGCCGAGGCTGCTTGGTTGAGCTGGGTAAGATCGCGGTTGCGCTGGCCGAGCGTCTGCAGCACCGAGCCGAGATTGTTTTGGACCGATGCCCAATCGGTGGGAAAGCGATTGCGCGTGAACACGTCGAGCGCGTCACGATAGGCTTGAACAGATTCTTCCAACTCTGTCGTGCCGACTTCGAAACGGGCCAGATTGTTTAGCGCGTTGCCGAGATTGAGCCGGTTGCGTGCCCAGGAAATCGGGAACTGCTCACGCTTGTTGATCTCGAGTGCTGAGCGGAAAGCCGAGGCCGCTTCCTGGAATTTCGCGCTGTCGTTGCGGGCGGTGCCGATGGCGTTGAGCGTGTTGCCGAGATTGTTCTGCACCATCGCCCATTCCAGCGGGTTCTTGGTGCGGTCGTAAACTTCGAGCGCGGCGCGATAGGCGGCTTCCGCCTCGAAAAGCCGCGCCGCGCCGCCCTCGCGCTCAGACAACTGGTACAGAGCGAGGCCGAGATTGTTCTGAGAGCCGGCCCAGTCGAGCGGGACCTTTTCGCGCGGTCGTTTCTCCAGCGTGGCGCGAAGAGCGGTCACGGCGTCCTCGAAAAAGCTTCTGTCGTTAGAGCGTTCACCCAGCTTGAGCAGGATGTTGCCGATGTTGTTCTGTGCCGCTGCCCAGTTCAGGTCGTCCTTGCGGGCGGCAAACACGGCAAGCGATTCGCGGAAGATGGCGGCGGCTTGTTCAAGTTGCCCCGGATCGACGCTGCGCTCGCCGATGGTCTGCAGGACCACGGCCATGTTGTTGCGGGTGATGGCGCGGTCGAGTTGGGTGCTGTCGCCCTCAATGAAGCCCAGCACCTCTTCATAGGCCTTGAGCGACGCGTCCAGCGCTTCTTGGTCGCCGGTCTCGTCGCCATGGATATGAAGATATTCGGCCTGCAGGTTTTTATAGTTCCAGCGCAGCCTATCGTCCCAACGCTCGATCAGGTCGAAGGCCTTCAGATAGTCCTCGGCCGCCGCCTTGTAGTCGAAAGCGAGCGCCGAGGTTTCGGCGCGGCGCGCATAGACCGCCGCATCGGCGATGCGCTTCTGCTTGACCAGTTCCTCAGCGTCGTCCACCGCGCCGCGCGTCTCTTCGACCCTTCCGACTGCCTGGTCGAGGAAGCTGCGCGCTGTCTGGATGGCGCCCTCGCGGATGGCGCGGTCGGCGGAAGCGGTGAGGCGGAGGATTTCCGGATCATCGGTGCGCAGGGCGTCGCGCTCCGACATTATCTTTTTCAGCCGCTCCGCCTGTGCGTCGAGCAGCGATTCCAACTCCGCCGGCTCCTCCGGCATCTTGGTGGTGCCGAGCGCCTTGAGCACGCCGTAAAGTGCGTCGAGCGGCACAGAGTCGCGCGCGGCAACAGTCTCGATGCTGGCGCGGCTGATATCGGGCAGTTCGGAGATCGTCAGCAACAACTGCCGACGTTCACCGGTGATCTGGCCCTCGTCGCCACCGGGCTCGTCCGGCGCGCTGCCGAAATAGAGTAGCCGGCGCAGGCTTTCGTTGACCCAGGGACGCTGCTGCGCCTTGGTGTCGAGATAGACTTCTTCCGTGACCATGCGCATCACCGCGCCGAACTCAGCCCCGTTCATCGCACCGAGATGGCGGAGCAGGGCGGACGCGTAGGGGCTGTTTTCGCCTGCGGGTCCGTCAAGGGCAGGGCGACCGGGCTCAGCAGCGAAGCCGATGACGGTGCCGAGGTTTTCGGTCGCCTCCGGCGCGTTCAGCGACTTGGCGCCGCGCACCAGCGTAAGCCCTTCCTGGCCGACGGCGGCACCCGAGCCGGTAGGCGTCTTCCGCAGCACAGCGTCCGCGGGAAACGGGTTGGTTCGGCAGGCGTCGAGCAGGACGATGGTAACCGGCACCGTCATCTTGAGCTGGTCCAGAACGGCGGATATCGGCACCAGCGCTTCATTGGCGTTGGATAGCGAGCCGACATCGGCGTCGACCGGCACCAGCCAGTTTTCGCCGGCGGCTTCGATGCCATGGCCGGAATAATAGAACAGCGCGACATCTGCGCCCTCCGCGTCCTCGGCGAATCGTTCGAGGTCGCGGCTCAGCTTGGACGCGTCCCGGTCTGAGACGGCTCGGGCGTCGAAGCCGAGATCGGTCAAGAGCTTCAGCATCTCGCGGGCATCGTTGGCAGGGTTGGGCAGGCCGGGGATATGCTCGTATCTGGACTGGCCGACGATCAGCGCGACGCCCTTGAGGCTGGGTTTGTCCTGTGCGGATGCAGGCACGGCAACGACGAGGCAGGCCATCAACAGCATGGCTGAGCCCAGGCGCAGGGCCTTTCTCGCGGCCATCAAGCCAAAAAGCATCGTCCTGCCTTGCGTCAAGACCGGCGTCCTCCTATGCCTCTTTGTGCTGCCAACCAAAGATGAAGAAATTCAGGCGGTTTGACCAGCCCGCGCTGGCGGGTTCCTCGCTGCTGAAAATCCGCTCGCCATGTCACCGATCATCGAAACCATTCTTTTCATCTTCGGACTCGTGGCACTTGGCTATCTTGCCGGCGTGACCAAATTCCTCAGCACAAGCGTCGGCGACGGCATGACGACCTTCGCCACCTCGGTTGCTTTGCCCTTGCTGTTGTTCCGAACCATGGCCGGCGCCGAGTTCCACGGCGCGGTGCCATGGGCGTTCTGGACAGCCTATTTCTTCGCCGTCATCGTTACCTGGACCACGGGACATCTTATCGTCACCCGCGTGTTCGCACGCGAGCCGCGCGCGGGCGTGGTCGGCGGAATTTCATCTGCCTTTTCCAACATCGTCCTGCTCGGCGTTCCATTTACCCTCGGCGTCTATGGCGAAGCCGGATTCGAGGTGCTCTCGCTCCTGATCGCCGTGCATCTCCCCACAATGCTGATCGCATCGGCGGTGCTGTTTGAACTGTTTGGCCCGCCGCGCACGGAAAAACTGCATCCGGCGCGGATAGCGCTCGATTTCCTGCGCAAGATTTTGAAGAACCCGCTGATCATCGGCATCCTGGCCGGGTTGCTGTGGCGCTTCACCGGCCTCGCCATGCCTTCGGTGGCGACACGCATGATAGATGCCCTGGCCGATATCGCAGCACCGCTGGCCCTGTTCGCCATGGGCCTGGGCCTGCAGAAATTCGGCATTTCCGGCAATTTGAAAGCTGCTTTCACGCTGTCGATGCTGAAGCTGGGTCTGATGCCGGCCGTAGCCGTCCTCGCAGCCTTTTCGCTGGGGCTGCCGCCGCTGACGGCGCAGATAGCGGTCGCGGTGGCCGCGCTGCCGGCGGGCGTGAACTCCTATCTGATCGCCACGCAGTTCGGCACCGGCCAGGCTTTGGCCTCCAGCCAGATGACGCTGGCCACGGCGCTGTCGGCCGTGACGCTGTCGTTCTGGGTGACAGTTGCGCAGATGCTGTTCACATAAGCATTCATTGGCCCAAATGAATACTTGGCCAAACTGGTTGAACAGTTGACCTAGCGTACGCTACTAGAAGCGGCAGTTTTGTTCCGGCCGCATCTGCCGAATAGGAGGAAGCCATGCTTCAGAAAACCAGCCATTTCCTGCGTGAAGCCAATCTGATCGACGGTGCGTGGGTTCAGGCCGATTCCGGCGCCACGGTCGACGTCACCAACCCGGCCACCGGCTTGAAAATCGGCACGGTGCCGAAATCCGGCGCGGCAGAGACCGCGCGCGCGATTCAGGCTGCCGACACCGCCTTCAAGTCCTGGAAGAAGACCTCTGCGCTGGAACGCTCGAAGCTGCTGCGCAAGCTGCATGATGCCATCATGGACAACCAGGATGCGCTGGCCGAGTTGCTGACGCTGGAGCAGGGCAAGTCGCTGTTCGAATCCAAGGGCGAGATCGGCATGTCGGCCGCCTATATCCTCTGGTTTGCCGAAGAAGGCCGCCGCACTTATGGCGACACGGTTCCGTCGCCCTGGGCCGACCGGCGCATTCTGGTGACCAAGGAACCCGTTGGCGTTATCGCCGCCATTACGCCTTGGAACTTCCCGTCCTCCATGTTGGCCCGCAAGATCGGCCCGGCGCTGGCAGCAGGCTGCACCACCGTGGTCAAGCCTGCGTCGCAGACGCCCTATTCGGGGCTTGCTTGGGGCGTCCTGTGCGAAGAGGCGGGCATCCCCAAGGGTGTGGTCAACATCGTCACCGGCGCTGCAAGCCAGATCGGCGACGAGATCTGCGCCAACCCGCTGGTCAGGAAGATCACCTTCACCGGATCGACAGAGGTCGGCAAGGTTCTGATCCAGAAGTCGGCCAGCACCGTCAAGAAGGTGTCGATGGAGCTTGGTGGCAACGCGCCGTTTATCGTCTTCGACGATGCCGATATCGACCGCGCGGTCGAAGGCGCGATGCTCGCCAAATACCGCAATTCCGGCCAGACCTGCGTCTGCACCAACCGCTTCTTCGTGCAGGCAGGCGTGTACGACGCTTTTGTCGAGAAACTGGCTGCCGCATCCGACAAGCTCAAGGTCGGCCCCGGCACCGAGGACGGCGTGCAGCAGGGGCCGTTGATCGACGAGAACGCAGTCGAGAAGGTCGAGGAACTGATTGCCGACGCCACCGAAAAGGGCGGCAAGGTGGTTGCCGGCGGCAAGCGCCACGCGCTGGGCGGCTCGTTCTTCCAGCCGACCGTGATTTCCGGCGCGAAGCCCTCGATGCGCTTCATGAAGGAAGAAATCTTCGGGCCTGTCGCGCCGGTCTTCTCCTTCGACACCGAAGACGAAGCCGTAGCGCTGGCCAACGACACCGAGTTCGGCCTTGCCTGCTACTTCTACACCGGCAATCTCGGCCGCGCCTTCCGCGTCATGGAAGGTCTGAAATATGGCATGGTCGGCGTCAACGAGGGCCTGATTACCACCGTGGAAGCACCTTTTGGCGGCGTAAAAGAGTCGGGTCTCGGCAAGGAAGGCGGACATCAGGGAATCGAGGACTATCTCGACACCAAATATGTCTGCATCGGCGGATTGGGGTTGTAAGGGGAGATCTTTCCTTCTCCCCGTTCATGGGGAGCAGGTGCCGCGAAGGGGCGGATGAGGAGCTTTCGCCGAATTCTCTCTATGGCCGCTCTGCCCCTCATCTGGCTTCCGCCATCTTCTCCCCGTGAACGGGGAGAAGAATCCTAACTCTCAAATGCTTTCCGCAGCGTCTCGAACGGCGCTAGCGCGCCGCGTACTTGGACGACGCTGGCGGCGACCTTGTGGCCGCGTTTGGCTGCTTCTTCCGGTGCAAGGCCCAGCACACGGGCAGCGAGATAGCCGCCGTTGAAGGAATCGCCGGCGCCCGTGGTGTCGACCGGCCTTTCGACGAAGACAGCGGGAACATCCCTAGTCTGCCCGTCGGACAGCACCAGCGCCGGCTTTTCGCCGTCCTTGACTACGATTTCTCCGACGCCGGCGGCTTTCAGCCGCGCCATGGTCGTGGCCGGATCGGCGTCGCCATGCAGCATCTGTTCGTCGGGGAATGTGGGCAGGGCGATGTCGGTGACCTGCAGCGCCGCGTCGAAAGCCTGTTTGGCATCGCTGGCATTGGCCCAGAGGCGGGGGCGATAGTTTGGGTCGAAGGCCACCAGCGCGCCCGTCTTGCGGGCGGCGGCTATGGCGTCGATCAGCACCGAACGCGCTGCCGGTTCCAGAATTGCCAAAGTGATTCCGGAAAAATACACAAGCTTCTGGTTTTCCAGGCTTTTTGCCAAGGCGGATGGATCGGAAGCAAGCTGCCGTGCGGCCGCATCGTTGCGCCAATAGGTGAAGGAGCGTTCGTGGCCGTCCAGCGTGATGGCGTAGAGGCCCGGCCGGGCTCCCGTGATTTTCGGGCTGGAGCCGATGCCGATGCCGTTGTCGGCGAAAAACGCGATCTGGTCGCGCGAGAACGGGTCGTCGCCAAAGGCCGATACATAGGTCGCGGGAAGGTCGCCTGTCAGCGCATGCAGGGCCCAGAGGGTATTCAGCGTGTCGCCGGCAAAACCCATGCGCCAGCCTCCGCTGCCGTCCCCCGAAAGCTCGATCATGCACTCGCCGACCGAAACCACGCCGTTGTTGCTCATTTTTCCCTCCGGATTGCGGCACGGTTCTCGCAAGCCGAGCGTTTCCGTTCAACCGATTTTTTGGCCGATGGCCTCAATCTAACGGTCTTTCACCGTCTCCATCGCGACGAAAGTCGAGGTCTGGGCGACATGGGGCAGAGCGGAGATGCGCTCGCCGAGCACGCGGCGGTAGGCGGCGATGTCGCCGGTGCGGACCTTGAGCAGATAGTCGAAGGTCGACGCCATCATGTGGCATTGCTCGATCTCGCGGATGGACTGGACGGCGCGGTTGAACGCGTCGAGCGCGGCCGAGCGGGTGTCCGACAGCTTCACCTGCACGAAGGCGACGTGACCTTCGCCCATGCGTTCATGATCGATGACGGCCATGTAGCCACGAATATAGCCATCCTTCTCCAATCGCTTGACGCGCGCCTGCACCGGGGTCTTGGATAGACCGACCTTTCCAGCGAGTTCGGCCATCGACAAACGGCCATCCCCTGACAGAGCTGCGAGAATGGCGCGGTCGATGCGGTCCAAATGGACTAGGCTGGTCATGTGGGCAGTCCGAAATGATCGAGAATTTCGTTCAAGATAGTCTTTTCGATCCCTCTTGTCGATTTCTTCAGACCGCGTTGGATCGGCGCTTCGTGATAGATGTGAATGCCACGGACCGAGGATCATCCCGGCTCGATGACCAAGTTGGACAGAACCGATGAACGCAGCTTCGCTGGATGCCATTCGACAGGACATGCGGGCCAACTATCTGCCGGACGAGGGGGCGGCGCTCAAGCGTCTCGTCGCGCTTGCCGATATGTCCGCCGAACAGCGGACGGCGATCAGCGAGCGTGCGGTCGACCTGGTCAAGGCGGTGCGCGGCTCGACCGATCCGCGGCTGATGGAGGTCTTTCTATCGGCCTACGGCCTGTCGACCAAGGAGGGCGTGGCGCTGATGTGCCTGGCCGAGGCGTTGCTGCGCGTGCCGGATTCCGAGACCATGGACGAGTTGATCCGCGACAAGATCGCGCCGCAGGACTGGTCGGCGCATTCCGGCGAATCCAGCTCGATCTTCGTCAATGCCTCGACGTGGGCGCTGATGCTGACCGGGCGCGTGCTCGACGAGGGCGAGGGCTCTATCGAGCGCACATTGCGCGGCATGGTGCGTCGGCTGGGCGAGCCCGTCATCCGCAAGGCGGTGGCGGCCGCTATGCGCGAGATGGGCGAGCAATTCGTGCTCGGCCGCACCATCGCCGAGGCCATGAAGCGCGGCCGCTCGATGATTGCCAAGGGCTATCTCTATTCCTTCGACATGCTGGGGGAGGCTGCTCGCACCGAGGAGGACGCGCTGCGCTACCACCGCGCCTATGCCGATGCCATCGCTTCGCTCGACAGCCCAAAGAACGGCGACGACATCCGCTATAATCACGGCATTTCCGTCAAGCTCTCGGCGCTGCATCCGCGCTATGAAGTGGCGCAGAAGGACGCGATGCTGCCGGTGATGACCGAGCGGCTTCTGTCGCTGTGCGTCGCCGCGAAGAAGGCCAGGATGGGGCTCAACATCGATGCCGAGGAGGCCGACCGGCTCGACCTGTCGCTTGACGTCATCGCGGCGGTGCTGGCCGCACCCGAACTGCAGGGCTGGCACGGCTTGGGCGTGGTGGTGCAGGCCTATGGGCCGCGCACGGCGTTCGCCATCGACTGGCTCTACGCACTGGCTCAAAAGCTCGACCGAAAGATCATGGTGCGCCTGGTCAAGGGCGCCTATTGGGACACCGAGATCAAGCGCGCGCAGAGCATGGGCCTGTCCGGCTATCCGGTGTTCACGCGGAAGGCCAATACGGACGTCTCCTACATCGCCAACGCCCGCAAGCTGCTCGGCATGACCGACCGCATCTACCCGCAATTCGCGACCCACAACGCGCATACGGTGGCGGCGATCCTGTCCATGACCGAGAGCCGCGATACGTTCGAGTTCCAGCGCCTGCACGGCATGGGTGAGGCGCTGCACGAGACCGTGCGCAGGACCGAGGGTACGCGCTGCCGCATCTATGCACCGGTGGGCGCGCATTCCGACTTGCTCGCCTATCTGGTGCGCCGCCTATTGGAGAACGGCGCCAATTCGTCCTTCGTGCATCAGCTGACCGACGAAAAGGTCTCGCCGGAGCTGATCGCGCGCGACCCGTTTGAGGCATTGGAGACGCAGGGGCCCGCGGCCAATCCAAGCATTCCGAATCCGGCGGATATCTTCGCTGGCGTACGCGGCAATTCAAGGGGCTGGGACATCACCGATCCGCTGGTGTTGGCGAGGGTTGACGCTGAGAAGGCCGCCTTTGCCGGCGTAAACGCCTGGAACGCCAAGCCGCTAACTTCAGCGAAAGGTGGGGCGGCAGAGCGCCCGGTGCTGAACCCGGCCAAGACAGACGATGTCGTCGGCACGGTTAGCGAGGCGACCGCCGAGCAGGTTTCCGGTGCGGTAGGGCTTGCGGTTGCGGCACAGCCGGCCTGGTCCAGACGGCCTGTTGCCGAGCGCGCGGCGCTGCTGGAGCGCACAGCCGATCTCTACGAGGATCATGCCATCGAGTTTTTCGCGCTCGCCGCCCGCGAGGCGGGAAAGTCGCTGGCCGACGGCGTGGCGGAGGTGCGCGAGGCCATCGACTTCCTGCGCTATTACGCCGCCGAGGCGGGCAGGGCCGAGGCAGGTACGGAAGCGCGGGGGGTCATCGCCTGCATTTCGCCCTGGAACTTTCCGCTGGCGATTTTCACCGGCCAAGTCGCCGCGGCCCTCGTCACCGGCAATGCGGTTGTGGCCAAGCCCGCCGAGCAGACGCCGCTTATCGCCTTCCGCGCTGTGCAACTCATGCATGAGGCCGGCATTCCCGAAGACGTCATCCAGCTTCTGCCGGGCGACGGACCGAGCGTCGGTGCGCCGCTGACGGCCGATCCGCGCATCGCCGGCGTCTGTTTCACCGGCTCGACCGATGTGGCGCGGATGATCGAAAAGCAGCTTGCCGAGACGGCTGCGCCCGACGCGATGCTGATCGCGGAAACCGGCGGGCTGAACGCGATGATCGTCGATTCCACCGCTCTGCCCGAACAGGCGGTGCGTGACATGCTTGCCTCGGCCTTCCAGAGTGCGGGACAGCGCTGTTCTGCGCTGCGCATCCTCTATGTCCAAAAGGACGTGGAGAAGAAGATGCTCAATATGCTGGAAGGCGCCATGCAGGCGCTGACGGTCGGCGATCCCTGGCTGTTGTCGACCGATGTCGGCCCGGTGATCGACGAAGAGGCGCAGACGTCTATCCTGGCGTATTGCGCGGAGATGGAGGCCAAGGGCAGGCTGGTCGCCAAGCTCGACGCGCCGCAGGGCGGGCGCTTCGTCGCGCCGCATGTGTTCCGGGTTTCGGATATTTCCGAGATGGACCGCGAGATCTTCGGCCCGGTGCTGCATGTCGCGACCTTCGAGGCCGATGAGATCGACAAAAAGCTGAAAGCCGTCAACGCGAAGGGTTTCGGGCTGACGCTCGGCCTGCACACCCGCATTGAAGAGCGGGTGCAGCGCGTCATTGACAATGCCCATGTCGGCAACATCTACGTCAACCGCAACCAGATCGGCGCGGTGGTCGGCTCACAGCCCTTTGGCGGCGAGGGGCTGTCCGGCACCGGGCCCAAGGCCGGCGGGCCGCACTACCTGCGCCGCTTCCGCAAGGCTGCAGCGGCTGTTGGCGGCTTGGCGGAAGGCAAGGCTATGACTGCTTCCGCCTTGGTCAAGGCGATGCCAGACCCGACCCTCGGCGGTTGGGCGACGCGGAACGACCGTATCGCCGTGCTGCGCAAGCATCTGCGCGGCAAGGCCTCGGCGGCGATCACGGCCGCGGCGTCCGTCGATTTCGGCCCTGTCGATCTGCCGGGACCGACCGGCGAGGGCAACACACTGATGCTGATGCCGCGCGGGCGGGTGCTGTGCCTGGGGCCGGACACGGAGACGCTTTTGGCACAGACAGTGCAAGCACTCGCGGCGGGCAACGCCGTTCTGGCTGTGGCTCCGAGCGCGCGGGCCGCGCTCAACGCTTTGACGGGGAAGGGCCTTCCGGTCGCCGCTTTGGATGGAACTATCGATCCGGCCGATCTGACAGGGCTTGGCGTCGATGTCGTCGCGGTCTCCGGTTCGTCGGAGGCGCTACGGCCAATCCGCAAGGCGCTGGCGCAGCGCCAAGGGCCGATCGTGCCGCTGGTCAGCGAAGTGCTGTATCCCGCAGCCTATGCCCATGAGCGGGCGATCTGTGTCGACACCACCGCTGCCGGAGGCAACGCCAGCCTTCTGGCGGGCACTGCCTGACAAGCAAAAGGCCCGGCATGAGCCGGGCCTTGAACATATACAGATTTGGACTTGGCTCAGGCGCCTTCGACGACCGAAAAGCCTTCGAATTGCGGGTGGCCGACATAGGACGCCTTGCTGGAGCCGGCGTTCTTATGCGCGGCGCGGAAGTTTTCCGACTTGGTCCAGGCGACGAAGTCGTCATGGCTTTCCCACACGGTATGAGATGCGAAAAGCGTGTAGCCCTCGGCCTCGTTGACCGGGCCGCGCAACAGGTGAAACTCCCGGAAACCCTTCATCTCGTCGAGCTTCGACTCGCGGTTTTTCCAAACGTCTTCAAAGGCTTCCTCGGTTCCGTTCTGGACTTTGAAGCGGTTCATGGCGATGTACATGGGGTTTCCTTTCGTTACCTGTGGTCGCGCCGATGGTTAGGGTATTTTGTGCCGCCGGGAAAGGCAGCACGTTGGCGGCAGCGGCGCTATCCGCCGTGCCGAATGGGTTGGGTCCGGACTGACTTCCGCCGCCGGGTATCGGCAGGATCGTGACCTTGCCGGCCTCCCGCCGTTGACGCTGCTTGAAAAGCTCCAGCAGTTCCGGCCTCAAACCATCGCCGCGCACGGCGGCGATATTATGCAGTTGCGTCAATCCGAACATTGGGTTTCCTGGGCGTTTTCTACGTCAGACGCCGAAGGGGATGCCGGCCTTGCTGCCGGTTTTCAGGCTGCGCATGCAGGCGAGCGGATCGATGCCCTGGCCTTCGCAGCCGGTGGAGCCGTTGACGAGCACGCGGCTGATCTTGGAGCAGTCGGTGCCCGACAGGTCGAAGCGTGTAACCTTGGTCTTGCCGGCGGGCAGTTCCTTGAAGTCGAGCACCGTGAGCCGGTCGACCACGCCGATCTCGTCGAACAGGGCGATCTCGAAAGCTGCCTTCTTGAGTTCGGTACCGAGATCGTTGAGTACCACGAAGGTGAACCGGCAGCCCTTTTCGGAAGGTTGCGCGGCATTGAGCTCAAGAGACAGTGACGATTTGTGAGCCGGGGCCGCAGCGGGTGCCGGCGCAAAGGTTTCCTGCGCCAGCACCGCGCCGGTCAAGGCAAACGACAGGACTGCCGCCGAGGTCAGAAGGCGGAGAGATGTGTCGGCCTTGTTCACGGATCAGCCTCCAAAGCGCATGGTTGCGCCGAACTTCAGCGTCACGCCCGGCTCATAGATCGCCGTAGTGGTCGAGGCGTTGAGCGGGTTGGTATATTTCACGTCGAAGACATTGTCGGCACGGAAGTCGAGGCGGAAGTTTTCGTTGACCTGATAGTTCGCAAACAGGTTTACGAGGGTGTAGTCATCGACGATTGCGGCCGCACCATCCGGCTTGCTGTTGTACTGGACCTCGCCACCAACGGTGAGCGACTTATCTTCCAGCAAGCGGAATCCAAGGCTCGCGGTGACCTGTGACGAGGGAGTGGTCGTCAGGTCTTCGCGAATGCCCTCATACGATACGGTGTAGCCGTCGATGATCGACGCGCTAAGACCTGCAAAGACGTGTCCCGCATCATAGACCGCTTCCATTTCGAAGCCGCTGATCTTGGCGGTGGCAAAATTCTGGTACTGGAAACAGATGGGAATGTAGCCGGAGCCTGGGGTCATCAGCAGATCCCAGCGAACGGGACAGACGTCGTTGACCGGGAAGGCGCTGAGCGTGGCCGATCCGATATAATCATCGACGTCGTTGTTGAAATAGGCAGCCTTCAAACGCAGGCTGTCGTCGGAGTAGACGAGGCCGTCGCGCTTGTAGTTCAGGCCGAATTCCCAGGTCTTTCCCGTCTCAGGCTTCAGGTCAGGATTGGGCAGGAAGGGGAACGCGACGCCGTTGGGGTGCAGGCCGCTGATCAGCGTCTCGCTGGTGCTGGGCGAACGATAGCCTTCCGCATATGTGCCGTAGAATTGAAGCCCTTTGAGCGCTTCGTTGGAGAAGGGAGACACGCCGACTGTGATGCGCGGCGATACTCGGTCGCCCGATGCTTCTGCCTTGTCGCTGTCAAGCTTGTAGCTGTCATAACGAAGGCCACCGATGATCTCGAGCCATTCGTCATATTCGATCTTGTCCTGCACATGCAGACCCCAGACCGTGCGCTTGCCAGACGGCGTGTAGACATTGGCGCCGCCATCCGCAGAAGTCGTAACGACATCGTCAGAGACAACGTCTCCACCGTAGGTCAGTTCGTGCCCCAAAGCGCCTGTCTCGAAGCGCGATGTGTTCCAAATGTCCAGACCATAGGTATCCAGATCATAGGTGGCTGCCGCGCCTGCCGGGATAATCACACGGCGGCCGGTTTCCGAATTGAACTGCACCGTATCTTTCAGATAGGTCTGGGTCAGTGCCGCACTGTTGACCGAGGCATTGATGTGTAGGTCGAGCCACTTCTTCTCATCGTCGGTGATGTTATAGCGAGCGGTGAAGGTGTTCTGCTTCAGCTCTGCATCGTAAGAACCGCTGCTTTCGGTCCAGCTGTCGTTGGCGCCGATCCAGCCCAGCTTGAGTTCGCTGTTCTCGGTGGGACGAACGGTGCCGTTGATGATGCCGCTCAGCACGTCGAAGCCCGAGTTGGCAACCGTGTCGCCGCCGCCATCCTTATAGTCGTCGAAGTTGCGATAGACGATGTTGCCGAGAATGTCGGCCGCGTCGCTGAACTTATAAGCGCCCGTGGCGCTCGTCGTGAAGCCCTTGCCGTTCGTCTCGTAGCGACCGGTTACGGAGCCTGCCCAGGTCTCACCGTCCTTGAGGAAATCCTGAGCGGTCTTCGTCTCGAAGGCGACGACGCCGCCGATTGCACCGGAGCCGTATGTATTGGCGACCGGGCCGCGTATGACGTCGACTTGCTTGATCAATTCAGGATCGAGAGCAAAAACTGTCTGCGTTCCGTGGCCGGAGCGCTGGAAGTTCTGGCGCGAACCGTCGACGATGACCGCGACGCGACCGAAGTCTTGCAAGCCGCGGATGTTGATCGAGGAAATGGCGCGCTTGGCATCCGACTGGACTGCGACGCCCGGTACGCCGAACAAGACGCCTGCAGCGCCATTTGCCATGCGGCGCTCGAGTTCCTCGCCGCTTACCTGGCTGACCGAAGCCAGCGAGTCGATGGCGGATTCGCCGGTGCGGCTGACGATTGTGATCTGGTCAAGAATGATCACGGACCCATCATTTTCGCCGGTCGTCACGACCGTCGGCTCTGTCGTCAGCGTGGTGTTCGGCGCCTGCTGCGCGGACGCTGCGGTAACACCCAATGTGAAAGCCGCGACCCCAGTCAGCAACGCTACCGTGCGTCTTTTGAATGCGGCGGTTTCACCCCAACCCGCGCGAGAATTCTGTTCGAAACGAGCCACAGGCCCCATGCCCCACTCCTGAAATGACTGTTGTGCTGGCTCGCTTGCGCTGGCCCGCTTTTTTCCGTATTCGGTTTCGGCAAACTTGACTAACCCGCTCCGGTATTGCACTCACTATAAAACCTGATAATTGGTGTCAAGAAATCAGATGCGGCTTGTAAGGCATCTGTTGCAGGAACAACACAGGTCGGCAAAAGGAGTGGATGAGATGAACCAGCACAATCCTGACCAGTTTCGCGCGGGCGGTTTTCGGCGTCCCGAAGCGGATGCAGGACGCGTTGCCAACGGGCCTTTGGCGGTGCGGACGCTGACAAGCGAATCGCTGTTCGACGGCGCCTACGAGATCGGCATCAACCATGGCGGCTCGCTCTACCGGCTGAAGATCACCCGCCAGGGCAAGCTCATTCTCAACAAGTAAACAATCGCGGAATCGAACGACATGCAGCAGACAGACAGGCCCGGTCCGGAGGAGATTCGTCGCGCGCGGGCTGAAAACCCAAAAATGCGGGAGCGCGATCTCTCCAGCCAGCTCGGCGTTTCGGAAGCCGAACTGGTCGCGGCCTATTGCGGGCAGGGCGTGGTGCGGATCGATCCGCGCGTCAACGATGTGCTGAACGGTCTCGAAGCCGTAGGCGAGGTCATGGCGCTGACCCGTAACGAAAGTGCGGTGCATGAGAAGATCGGTGTCTACGACAAGATCGTGACCGGCAATCACAACGCCATGGTGCTCAGCGAAAACATCGACCTGCGCATCTTCCCGAAGGTCTGGGCGCATGGCTTCGCGGTCGAAAAACAGGATGGCGACGCGGTTCGCCGCAGCCTGCAGTTCTTCGACGCGGCGGGCGATGCCGTGCACAAGGTGCATCTGAGGCCGACATCCAACCTCGACGCCTTCCAGGCGCTTGTCGATTCGCTGAAGGTCGGGGACCAGACGCCGGGCGTCTCCGTCGTGGCGGCAGGATCGGTAGATGAGAAAGCCGAAGACGGCCAGGCCAACGTACACGATCTGCGCGAGCGCTGGAGCAACCTTACCGACACCCATCAGTTCTTCGGCATGTTGCGCGCGCTGAAACTCAGCCGCCAGGCGGCGGTCCGGATGATCGGACAGGATTATGCCTGGCAGCTCGAAAGCGAGGCGCTTGCGGCGATGTTCAATCTCGCCGCGCAGGAGGGCCTGCCGATCATGTGTTTCGTCGGCAATCGCGGCTGCATCCAGATACATTCCGGGCCGATCGCCACCATCAAGACGATGGGACCGTGGATCAATGTGCTGGACGAGACCTTCCATCTTCATCTGCGTATGGATCACATCAGCGAGTTCTGGGCGGTGCGCAAGCCGACCAAGGACGGCCATGTGACGTCGCTGGAGGCCTATGATGCTTCGGGCAAGATGATCATCCAGTTCTTCGGCAAACGCCATGAAGGCCAGGGTGAGCGCGAGGATTGGCGCTTCCTGGCGGAGAACCTGCCACGGCTGCCGCAGTCGTCCGCGGCCTGACACATTTCGATGACCGGCCCTGGATGGGGCCGGGCCGGGCATCGTCCATGATGATTTTGCAGCGCCAGGCCGATAGCCTGGCTGCGGCTGTTTTTGGAGTTACGTCGATGCATTCCTTCCCGCGTCTTGCGCGCAACGCCCTGCTTGGCCTGTCGCTGATCCTCGCCGGCTCGACCGCTTTGCGGGCGGAGGTCGGTGCTTCGGCCTTTTCGGATACGTCGCGAATCGCAACGGTCGGCGGCTCGATCACCGAGATCGTTTATGCGCTGGGCGAGGAGGGCAAGCTGGTCGCGCGCGATTCCACCAGCGTCTATCCAGAAGCGGCACTGAAGCTGCCGGATGTCGGCTATATGCGCGCGCTGTCGCCGGAAGGCGTTCTGGGCATCAATCCGACGGGCATCCTGGCGCTTGAAGGCAGCGGCCCGAAAGAAGCGGTTGACGTGCTGAAGAAGGCGAGCGTCACCTTTATCGAAGTGCCAGAAAAGTTCGACCATGCGGGCATACTCGACAAGATCCGTATTGTCGGCAAAGCGCTGTCGGTGGAACACAAGGCGGCTGAGCTGGAAAAGAAGGTGGATGCCGATTTGAAGTCGGCCGAGGCGCTGACGGCGGAGATTCCGGCAGACAAACGCAAGCGCGTGCTGTTCATCCTCAGCATGCAGGGCGGCAAGATTCTCGCATCGGGCTCGGACACGGCTGCCAATGGCATCATTCAGCTTGCCGGCGGCGTCAACGCTGTCGAAGGCTATCAGGGCTACAAGCAGTTGACCGAAGAAGCGATCATCGGCGCGCGCCCGGACCTGATCCTGATGATGGACAGGGGCGGGGACCATGCTGCGGCAAACGCCGACATTCTCGCCAACCCTGCGCTGGCGTCGACCCCGGCGGCGGAATCGAAGACCATCGTGCGCATGGACGGCGCTTACCTCCTGGGCTTCGGACCGCGCACCGCCGCCGCCGTCAAGTACCTCGCCACCAAGCTCTATGGCGAAGAACTGAAGAAATAGGGTGCAGCGTGACCGATCGAGCAGTTGCCGGCATGTCCGGATCCGATGAGCGCGCGGTGTCTTTAGGCGACCGTTCCGTTCGCGCCAAAGCGGTCATCGTCTTCCTCGCCATCATGCTTGCGGGCGTGATGCTGTTCAGCCTCACCTCCGGCGCTTCGAACGCATCGGCCTTCTCGGTGCTGCGCGAACTGTGGGCGGGTGCTGGCGACGACGCGCTTTCGGCGCGCGACCGCATCATCGTCTACGACATCCGCCTGCCGCGCGTCATTCTGGGCGCGCTGATCGGTGCTGCGCTGGCCGTATCGGGCGCTGTCATGCAAGGGCTGTTCCGCAATCCGCTCGCCGACCCCGGACTCGTCGGCGTGTCGGCCGGCGCAGGGCTTGGCGCGATTGTCGTCATCGTTCTGGGCGGCACGATGCTGCAGCCGCTGACGGCGCTGCTGGGCATCTACCTTTTGCCGCTCGCAGCCTTCGGCGGCGGCCTTGCGACCACGCTTCTGCTCTACAGGGTCGCGACAAGACGCGGCCAGACGTCGATTGCCACCATGCTCCTGGCCGGCATCGCGCTGGGCGCAATCGCTGGCGCGTTCTCCGGCTTGCTGACCTATATCGCCGACGACCGGCAGTTGCGCGACCTGACCTTTTGGGGGCTGGGCTCGCTGGCCGGCGCCACCTGGATGAAGATCGCCTCCGCCGGGCCGATCATCGCGTTGGCGCTCGTCGCGGCACCGTTTCTGGCACGCTCGCTCAACGCGCTGGCTCTGGGCGAGGCTACGGCCGGACATCTCGGCATCCCTGTCCAGCGTATGAAGAACGTCGCCATCGTCACCGTGGCCGCCGCCGTAGGCGCCTCGGTTGCGGTCAGCGGCGGCATCGGCTTCGTCGGCATCGTCGTGCCTCACGTGCTGCGCCTGTCGATCGGACCCGACAACCGCTACCTGCTGCCGGCATCCGCCCTGCTCGGTGCGTCGTTGCTGATTCTGGCGGACGCCGTCAGTCGCACCATCGTCGCGCCAGCCGAACTGCCGATCGGCATTATCACGGCGGCAGTCGGAGGCCCGTTCTTCCTCTGGATCCTGCTGCGCAAGCGCGGCATCGTCGACCTGTGAGGAAAGCCGAATGATCGAAGCTCAGGATATCTCGATCTCCATCGGCGGCACGCGGATCGTGTCGAATGTCGATTTCTCCGTGCGTGCAGGCGAGTTCGTCGCCATCGTCGGGCCCAACGGCTCGGGCAAGACGACGTTTCTGCGCGCGCTCTGCGGCGATCTGCCGTTCAGCGGGGCAATGCGGCTCGACGGCGATGACATGCTTGCGATGAAGCCCTGGGAAGCGGCCTCCGTGCGCGGCGTGCTGCCGCAATCGACCACGCTGACCTTTCCTTTCACGGTCCGCGAAGTGGTCAAGCTCGGCCTGCTGGCCGGCCGTTCCGGCGCCTCACGCACTGATGAGAAAAGGTTGCCGGAACTGGCGCTGGCGCGGGTCGACCTGGCCGGCTTCGCGGGACGATTCTACCAGGAACTGTCGGGCGGCGAGCAGCAGCGCGTGCAGCTTGCCCGTGTGCTCTGCCAGGTCTGGGCGCCGGTGCTGGACGGTAAGCCGCGTTATCTGTTTCTCGACGAGCCGGTGTCGAGCCTCGACATCAAGCACCAGCTGATTATCATGGACATTGCGCGGGATTTCGCCAGAAGCGGCGGCGGCGTGGTGGCCGTCCTGCATGACCTTAATCTGACGTCGATGTATGCGGATCGTATCTTTGTCATGCACAAGGGCCGGCTTGCCGCCTCAGGCACACCAAGCGAAGTTCTGACCGACGTTCTGATCGAGCAGGTGTTTGATTGCCGCCTGCGCGTCGGCGTTCCGCCGCACGGCAATATGCCGTTCGTGCTGCCACAAACGGCATATTAAAAGCCTATCCGGGAAACTCTGCCGCGCCGCGGCCGGCTGGCTCAGCTCGCGATGGCGGCACGGGGGCTGAGCATGTCGATGCCAAGCAGGCTGCGCACATTCGGGCGCGCGGCCACGAGGTCGTCGATGCTGTATTTGGCCAGTACCGCAAAGAAGGCATTGAGCGCCTCGCGCAGCGCCGAGTTCAGCGCGCAACTGTCGACCAACGGGCACTCGGTGGCGTCGTTTTCGAAGCATTCGGCCATGGCGAAGCTTTCCTCGGTAACGCGCACGACATCGAACAGGCTTATCTGGTCGGCCGGCTTCTTGAGACGCACGCCGCCATTGCGGCCGCGCACAGTTTCGACAAGGCCATGCTCGACCAGGGGCTGCAGGATCTTGAACAGGAACAGCTCGGAGACTGTGTAGGATGCCGCAATTTCCGGGATGCGGCTGAGCCGGCCCTCATTGGCCGCGCAGTACATCAGGATACGCATGGCATAATTGGTCTGTCGGGTCAGGCGCATTTCGTCTCGCTCCTAGACATTTGGCGCGGCTCGTTGGCAATGGCCTACACCTTAGAATTATTCCAGACAAGCTTCGAATATATGAGCGTTATTGTCAAGTTATTGCATCGGGCATCCGCATGCACCCAGCGCATGGCAGATATGGGCAGGCGGTGATTGTATTTGATGTTGCATCGCACAATATGCGCGCGGTCAGGATATTACGAGTCCACTCGCGGGAGGAGCCCACGAGGAAATGAACTTGCAGACGCTTGCGCATACCGAGATCGACAGGCCCGCAGGACTGATACGGCAGTTGAGACCGTCCGATCTCCCTCTCTTTACCGAACATCTGAAAAGACTCGATGCTGAAAGCCGTCGCGACCGCTTCAACGGGGTGACGGACGACGATTTCCTTCGAGCCTATGCCCATCGCTGCTTCCACGAGGGCGTCACCGTGATCGGCTATGTCCAGAACGGCAAGGTGCTTGGTGCCGCCGAGCTTCATGAAATACCCGACGAGGATGGCGAGCCGACAGCCGAGATTGCATTCAGTGTCGAGCGGTCGTTGCAGCATAAGGGACTCGGCGGACGGCTTTTCGAACGTCTCATCGTCCAGGCGAGGGGGTTTGGCTATCGGAGGCTGCGCGTGACCACGCACTCCGGCAATGCAGCGATGAAGGCCCTGGCCCGTCGGTTCAACGCGGTGCTGAACTTCGAAGCCGGCGAGACGACCGGCGTGATCGAACTCGGCCGTAGCGACCCACGTGAAGTGACGCACTATCTAAATGCTGCGTTATCCGCCAAGACGCCGTCAAACATGCGCCGTGCCGTCGGCGACTGACCTCTGTATTCCGCAGTTTTCAAAGGCGCCCAGCGGCGCCTTTTTGTTTGGCCGAAGCCGATTGAAGCGCCATGCTATGGCGCCGATATAAAGCGATGACCTTCAAAGGACCATGATGGCCACCGAAAGCACCGCTTCCCCAGACCCATCCGCTGCCGCGCAGGCAGCTTCCGATGCGGCCAAGCTTCAGGCGTTGCGCAGAACCAAGGCCGTTGCCATGGCGGCGCTGCTGATCTGTTTTGCAACTTTTCTGGGTGCCCGCAGCTATCAGGCGCAATGGCCGTGGCTGGCTGTCGTGACGGCATTCGCCGAGGCGGCGACGATTGGCGGCATCGCCGACTGGTATGCTGTTGTGGCGCTGTTTCGCCGGCCGCTCGGCCTGCCGATCCCGCATACCGCAATCATCCCGTCCAACCAGGCGCGAATCGCCGACAACCTCGGTAACTTCATCGAGGCCAATTTTCTTGCGCCAGCACCGGTGCGCGAAAAGCTGGAGCAAGTCGATTTTGCCTCCCTCGTCGCCGAGTGGCTGGCGGACAAGGATCGCGCCGAAGGCCTGTCGCGCTTTGTCGGGCGGCTCGTTCCGCAGGCGCTGACGGCAGTCGAAGGCTCGGGGCTCAAGGAGTTCGTCGGGCAGCGCGTTCTGGAGCAGGTCGAAAAGGTCAATGTGGCGCCGTTGACCGCAGACCTTCTATCGGCCTTCACCGAGGACCGACGCCACCAGCGGTTGCTCGACGAGTTCATCAAGGTTGTGGGGCGCTTCATCAACGATGAGGATGCGCTTGCGACCATGCGCGAGAAGATCCGTGAGGAGTTGCCCTCGGTCTTCAACCTGTTCCGCGCCGATGCCTATCTCCTGAAGCGGATCGTCGCATCCGCTGGCTCGCTGCTGGAGGAGGTTCGCGCCGATCCCGAGCACCCGATGCGGCATGAGTTCGACCGCTTCGTCGCCGGTTTCATCGACAAGCTCAAACATTCGGAAAGCTATGCAAGGCGCGCGGAGCGGATGAAACGCGATTTCCTGGGGCGTCCGGAGCTTCAGGCCCTGGCCGGCGAGATGTGGAAGAGCCTGCGCGATTTCATAGAGCAGGATGTGCGCGCCGACGATTCGCGCATCCGCAGGCATCTGGCGGGCATGTTCGTTGAGGTGGGACGGCAATTGTCGACCGACCCGCAGATCAGGGCCGATATGAACCAGGGTTTCGTCGTTGCGCTGTCCGCCTTCATCGAGAGCCAGAAGAGCGGCGTTTCGCTGTTCATCGCCGAACAGGTGAAGCGCTGGGACCTCGGCCAGATGACGCGCCTCATCGAACTCAATATTGGCCGCGACCTGCAATATATCCGTTTCAACGGGATGATCGTCGGTGGCCTTGCCGGAGTGCTGCTCTACATTGCAGACTATGTGATTATCGCGCCTTAACACCTGTCATCTCGCCTACGCAGTTTTCGTGTTGCAATGAAAGTCGTCATTCAGCGGAGGAAACCATGAGCCAGAAATCGGAGAACCAGAGTTTCGCAGATATCTTCACGCGCTTCGGCAAGGACCTGAACCTGCCGAGGATGGATATCCAGACCGTCATCGACCATCACCGGAAAAACCTTGAGGCGCTGGAAAACTCCGCGAAGGCGGTGGCAAGCGGGACAAGTTCGCTTGCGAGCCGCCAGCACGAGATGCTGAAGAGCACGCTGGACGAGGTTGCGGAGACCGCAAAGAGTTTCAAATTGCCTCTCGATCCGGTCGAGGCCTATCGGCGCCAGAGCGACTTCGCGCGCAAGACCTTCGAGGCAGCCATTGAAAACGTCGAGGAGCTTTCGACTATCCTGTCGAAATCGGGCAGCGAATCGTTCGACATTCTCCGCCAGCGCATGGATGCGGCTATGGCGGAATTCCGCGACGGCTACGGCAAGAAATAGGAGTGCTGGGGCCGGATATGGCCTTTGCCGTCTCTCCTGTGAGTATCGGCAGAGTGGCCGCGCAATGCGCGCGCGGGAGTGCTAAGTCGGTAGCAGACGATAGGACCGGCCAAGGCCGTTCCGGCAGCTTTGGGTTCAACCGGGGGAAGGAATGAAGGTAGCAATCGAGATGGGTGCCGCGCCAGGGGGCGCCAAGGTGCCGCTCGATCTTGAGGAACTGCTGGCCACCCGTCTTCTGGTGCAGGGCAATTCCGGCTCGGGAAAGTCGCATCTGCTGCGCCGGTTGCTCGAACAGAGCGCGCCCTGGGTGCAGCAATGCGTCATCGATCCCGAGGGCGACTTCGTAACCCTTGCCGATAAGTTCGGCCATGTCGTGGTCGACGCCCAGCGCACCGAGGCGGAACTGACCCGTATTGCCGGTCGCATTCGCCAGCACCGTGTTTCCGTGGTTCTCAACCTCGAAGGGCTCGACGTCGAGCAGCAGATGCGCGGTGCTGCCGCGTTCCTCAACGGCATGTTCGATGCTGAGCGCGACTTCTGGTATCCGGTTCTGGTCGTCGTTGACGAAGCCCAGCTTTTCGCACCCGCTGTGGCCGGCGAGGTCTCCGACGAGGCGCGGCGCACGTCCCTGGGCGCGATGACCAATCTGATGTGCCGTGGCCGCAAGCGCGGGCTTGCCGGCGTCATCGCCACGCAGCGTCTGGCAAAGCTTGCCAAGAACGTGGCGGCGGAAGCCTCGAACTTCCTCATGGGACGCACTTTTCTCGATATCGACATGGCGCGCGCCGCCGATCTTCTGGGCATGGAACGCCGCCAGGCCGAGATGTTCCGCGACCTGCAGCGCGGCAATTTCGTAGCCCTCGGACCCGCCATGTCGCGCCGACCGTTGCCGGTGGCTATCGGTGCGGTCGAAACCTCCGCGCGCTCCGTCAGCCCGAAGCTGACGCCGTTGCCTGAGGCGATGGAAGATGCGCACGGCCTGATCTTCACGGCCGGGCCGGAGGAAATTCAACGCCCTGTCCGGCGTCCACCGCCACCGGCGCCGACCCCTACGGCCGACATCATAGCGCAGTTGTCGCGCGTTGTTGCCGAGCCTGTGCCTGAGGCACAGCCGGTTTTCCCGCTGATCGACGAGACGGAGCGGGAGGCCGCTCTGGACAAGGTCGTGAGGGAGATTGTCGAAGACCCCGATGCTGCTTTCCGTTCCGATTCAGTGCTGTATCAGGATTTCCTCGTGCGCTGCCGCATTAAGCGCGTACAGGGCGAGCCGCTGCCTTTGGCAGCTTTTCGTCGCCGGATCGCTGTCGCAAAATCCGGCGTCGAGGGCGAGACTGCGCATAGCGAGCAGTGGCATCAGGCGCTCTCGCTGTCGTCCGGCCTACCGGAGGACGTGCAGGGCGTCTTCCTGATCGTGGCACAGGCGGCGGTGACATCTGCGCCCTGTCCGTCGGATGCAGCACTCGCGCGCGCCTATGGCAGCCACTCGGCACGCCGCGCTCGGCGGCTTCTCGCTTATTTCGAGGAGCAAGGGCTGGTGGTGGTGCGGACCGATTTCCACGGCAAGCGGTCGGTTGCCTTTCCTGATCTCGGCTGTGAAACTGCGCCCGGCGATCCCGATGCGCCCGACCATGCCGCTACCCGACAGGCTGCAGAATGATACAAGGACTTGGGCATGGCTGAGAGGACGCTGACATTCGATGACCTTCGGGCGAGTGTCGGGCAGGAACTCGGCGTATCGGAATGGGTGCTCATCGATCAGGAACGGATCGACGCTTTCGCCAATTGCACCGGCGATCACCAGTGGATTCACGTCGATGTCGCGCGGGCGCGCAAGCGCAGCCCGTTCCGCACCACCATTGCACATGGTTTCCTGACGCTGTCGCTGATCGGCGCGTTGATCCAGGAGTTGCGGATCGTACCCGAAACCACGCAAGCAGCGGTCAATTATGGGCTGGACAAGGTGCGGTTCCTCCATCCGGTCAAGGCGGGGTCCCGGGTGCGGCTGCGCTGCCGGCTGATGTCGATGGAGGACAAGGGGCCGCGCCAATATCTTCTGAAGGCTGAGAACACCATCGAAATCGATGGCGAAGAGAAGCCGGCACTGATCGCCGAGACCTTGGTCATGCTTTACGAACGCCGGCCAACTGCCCCGTGTTCGTGACGTGATGACGCGCTGGTTTTGGCAATTGATCAGTGTCGACTTATAGGTTGCTGACGATCGACAAACCTTCTGCGCGAGCTGCTGGAACAAGCTTTCGGTCCAGCGTCGTGAGCGGTGAACGGGTTCGCATGGCGAGTTCCAGATCCTGTCGTGCCGGGTGATCTGCACCGTCTCGCCGCGTTCGACATCCCCTTAGAAAACTTGGCTTTGGCCCCGGCCGCTTGAATAGTCTTCATGTTTTTGACCTGTCATAACGAATGTTCATCGTATGCTGGCCTTCAAGTCGCCCTAGAATAGCGTTTCGCACTTGACGCGGGGCGCATGCGGGCATGTTCTTCTCATACGGCAATTGCCGCTACGGGAGGAATGAATGAAGCTTGCATCGCTCAAGGACGGCTCGCGCGACGGGAAACTGGTGGTGGTGTCGCGTGACCTGACGCGCTACACCGACGCATCGTTCCTGGTGCCGACGCTGCAGCGCGCGTTGGACGACTGGAACCGCATCGTGCCGCATCTTCAGACGCTGGCGCAATCGCTCGAGCTTGGTGCGGTTCCCTGGCAGCGTTTCCACGAACATGATGCCCTGTCGCCTCTGCCACGCGCCTACCAGCGTGTCGGCGGAGGGGACGCTTTCATCGGCCCGCGCGACGATGTTGATTTGCCAAGCGCCGAGGCCTCGATCCAGGCCGGCCTTGCGGCAATCACGCTGGATATTCCAGTTGGGAAAACGAGTGCGGCGCAGGACGGCATTGCCCTGATGATGCTGTCGGTCGACATCGCTGTGGGTGGCGAGGCTGCGGTCTCGGCGTTCTCGCCTGTCGCCGTCACCCCCGACGAGATCGACGGCGATGAAATTTCCGTGCTTCAGTCATCGAACGGCAAGGCCGTGGCCGAGACTTCGTTGTCCACGGATCTACGCAAGGTGTTGGAGAAACGACTGAAGGTCAGCGCGCTTTCGGCTGGCGCCATCGTCAGCATGCCGGCAGGCGGGGTGCAGCCACTGGCTGAAGGCGATCTTCTGCGGCTGGAAGCGAAAGGCAGCGACGGCCATTCTATCTTTGGCGCCATCGAGCAGAAGGCGGCGCGCAAGGCAGTCAACACGCCGCTGGCGGCCTAGAGGGGCTACAAACGGCATTGACGGCGACCACGGCGCATTCTGTCGTAGTTGCCGTCAAAAGCCTCAAAAGAGGTTCGGGCTTCTCAGCCCTTGTTCTGCTGGACCATCATGTAGAGATTGGCGCAGCGGGTGCCTGAGCGGCAATAGGCGAAAACCGGGCCTTCGAGGTCTTCAAGCGCTTCCGCCATGTCGGTTACGTTCTCCGGCGTAATCGCGCCGCTCACAACGGGAATATAGCGGAAGGTGAGACCGGCGGCTTCAACTGCCTCGCGCAGGCTGTCAGCCGAAGGCTGCCCGGCCTGCTCGTCGTCCGGACGGTTGCAGATGACGCTCTTGAAGCCCGCAGCCTTTACCGCGCCCACATCTTCCGGCTCGATCTGGGGTGAAACCGAAAAAACATCGGTCAACTGGCGATATTCCATGGCGATCCTCATTCTCTTGAGTGAGGCTCAAGCCTCACGGTCTGGTCGGCGAAAGTCATGCCACCGCCACGCCTGCCAATCAAGCCGTGCGTGTTTGTGGCACTGAAAGGATCACGCCATGCCGCTTGCACATCCCGGCAAAGGCCTTCATTAGCAGGACGCGCCCGTGCGCAGCACGCAAGAAAGAAGGATTTCATCATGAGCATTCGCCGCATCGACGTTGGTCCCCGCATGACCGATATCGTCATCCACAACAACACCGTTTATCTTGCCGGCCAGGTCGGCGCGCCTGGCGAAAGCGTGACGGTTCAGACCCAGTCGGTGCTCGACCAGATCGATGCTGCCCTGGCAAAGGCCGGCACCGACAAGACCAAGATCCTCCAGGCCATCATCTGGCTTGCCGACATGTCGACCTTCGCGGAAATGAATGCCGTCTGGGACAAGTGGGTGCCGCAGGGCCACACGCCAGCCCGCGCCACAGGCGAGGCCAAGCTGGCAACGCCGGCCCACAAGGTTGAGATCATCATCACCGCTGCGATCTGATCGACCGGCAACACGTCGCGGGCCATCTTCCAAGGCTCGCGGCGATCTGACCGGCGGAAACATAATGATAAAAAATGTTTCCGCCCCAGAGGCTTGCACCCCGTTGTAAGCGTCCGGCGCCTTGCTTAAAATGCAGGCGCTTGAGATGTCCAGACATCGAAAAAAGCCCGATCCCGTGTTCGGGCTTTTTTGGTAGGTGTCTGAGCATGCCATCCTACTGATCCAAGAATATTGCCCGTCGGCTACGTCTCCAATGCAACCAAACCATGCCTGAAACGGTTTAGGTGGATTGACCCTTTCTATGTGCAAATTTTTCTGCTGAACGGACCAATAGTTGAATGAATAGTCAGACCGACCCACGCCGGACAGAAGCCCACCATCACATTCCGGCGGAGGCCGAACAGCCTATCCGAGGTCCGTTCCTGCATGAGGATCGCCTGCGAGCGCTCGGCCAGAGCCTTGCGCGGCGGGAAATCACCGATTTCCAGGGGCTTCACAGCTTCGACTTCCAGACCCGCATTCGCGAGAATGCTGATAAAGTTCTCAAGGTCTATCGCGATACCAACGCCGCGCAGGTAAAGGGCGAGACCATCACGCCCGCTGCGCAGTGGCTGCTCGACAACAATTATCTCGTCGAGGAGACGATCTTTCAGGTCAAGCGCGACCTTCCGCGCCGTTTCTATCGCGAGTTACCGCAATACGATCTGCCCGGCGGCGGACAGGTGCCGCGCACGCTGGTGATCGCCTGGCTCTATGTCGCCCATTGCGACAGCTCGGTCTCGGCGCAAAGCTTCAAGAGCATCGTCGAGAGCTACCAGTCGGTCGAGCCGATGAGCATCGGCGAGTTGTGGGCGCTTCCGTCGCTGCTGCGCTTCGTGCTGATCGAAAACCTTCGCCGCATCGCCGTTCGCGTCAACCGCGCGCGTGAGATGCGCTCCATCGCCAACGAGGTTGCCGACAAGGTCGTCGCCACCGAGGACAACGACCAGGATCGCCGCATTCTTTCCGCCTATACGGAACACGCGCGCGACACGACCTTCTCCACACAACTGCTGTATCGGCTGCGGGATGGCTCCCAGAATGCCGGCGATGCCCTGATGTGGCTCGAAAGCGAGCTGGAACGGTCCGGTTCGGATGCGGAAGACATCATTCGTCGCGAGCATCTGACACTGTCCAGCGGCAATGTGACGACCGGCAACATCATTCGTGGTTTGCGCCAGCTCAACGATCAGGACTGGACGGTTTGGTTCGAGGATGTCAGCCGCGTCGACCTGCTTCTGCGCGACCGCACGAACCTGTCTTCGCTCGATTTCTCGTCGCGCGACCAGTACCGCACCGAGATCGAGGATCTGGCGCGCTATTCGAAGCGGACGGAATATGATGTCGCCGAGCGTGTCATCGAAAAAGCCGAAGCAGAGAACGCCGATATCGGCTTTTTCCTCGTTGGTTCGCGTCGGCAGGAGTTCGAAAAAGCCATTGGCTACAAGCCGAAACTGTCGTCGAAGACCAAGCGCGCATTCCGGGCCACCAACTGGATAGGCATTGCGCTACCTGTCTTCCTGCTGACGACGCTGTTGCTTTTTATGACCGGGACAGCGCTCACGAATCTCGGCCTGTCGACTGGCGCTATCGTTTTGATGCTCGTGCTGTTTGCCGTGCCGGCGAGCGAAGGCGCACTTGCTTTCTTCAATACGATTGTTCTGCAGTTTCTCAAGCCGACTAGGCTCGTGGGCTACGAGTTCGAACAGGGCGTGCCCGAGGATGCCAGAACGCTGGTCGTCATGCCGTCGCTCATCGGTTCGCGCGACGATGTCGAAGAGAATATCCGCAATCTCGAGGTACACTACCTCGCTAACATGTCGGGCGAGCTTCATTTCGCTCTGCTTTCGGATTGGCCTGACAGCAAGGAGGAAATTGTTACAGGCGACCGCGAAATCCTCGACCATGCCCGCGCCGAGATAGACCGGCTCAACCAGCGCTATCCGCGCGAAGGCGCCCCTCGCTTCTACCTCCTGCACCGCCGGCGCCTCTACAATCCAGCAGAAGGATGCTGGATGGGCTGGGAGCGCAAGCGCGGCAAGCTGCATGAGCTGAACATGCTCCTGCGCGGAGACGCCTACACCACCTTCCTTCCGACCCAGGCGCCGCTTCCCGAAAACGTCGTCTATGTGATGACGCTGGACGCCGATACGCGCATGACCCGCGACGTGGTCACCCGTCTGGTGGGCAAGCTCTGCCATCCGCTCAACCGCCCGCAGTTCAACGACGAAGGGCACATCGTTGCCGGCTATTCGATCCTGCAGCCTCGCGTCACCCCGTCGCTGACGACGGGCGATGAGGCCTCTTTCTTCCAGCGTGTTTTTTCCGCCAATCGCGGCCTCGATCCTTACGTGTTTGCCGTATCCGATCTCTATCAGGACGTGTTCGGCGATGGCACCTTCACCGGCAAGGGCCTCTACCACGTCGACGCCATGGAAAGGGCGCTGAAAGGCAGGATCGCCGAAAACACCATCCTCAGCCACGACCTTCTGGAAGGCGCGCTGTCGCGTTCGGCTCTCGTCACCGACGTCGAAGTGGTGGAGGATTATCCGACCCGCTATTCGGTCGACGCCTCGCGCCAGCATCGCTGGGTGCGCGGCGACTGGCAGCTTCTGAGCTTCATCTTCGACCCGAAATCCGGCGTTCCGGCGCTGTCTCGCTGGAAGATGATCGACAATCTGCGCCGCTCCATCACACCCATCTTCTGGGTGCTCGCGGCAATCGCCGGCTGGACTTTCCTGCCCTTCACCCAGGCTGCCCAGTGGCAGGCACTGTTGATTCTCAGCCTGTTCATGGCGCCAACCTTCGACATCGTCGATTCCATTCTGCCCAAGAGCCGTGACGCGACGCCCAAGGGCCATTTCACGGCGCTGGCGCGCGACGTGGTGTTCGGCACCGCAATGGTGGCGATGAAGGTGGTGCTCATCGCGCATCAGGCCTGGATGATGGCCGATGCGATCATCCGTACCCTCTACAGGCTCTTCGTCAGCCGCAAGAACATGCTGGAATGGCGCACGGCCTCGCAGGCGCACAAGTCAAGCGGCAGCGGCGTCAGCGATTATTATTCGATGATGTATGGCGCTGTCGTCATCGCCATTATCGGTCTGCTGATCCCGGTCGCTGCCGATTCCACCGGCGCCTTTGTCGGCTTCTTCTTCGCCATCTTCTGGGCCGGGTCGCCCGCCTTCGCCTGGCTCGTCAGCCGTTCGGCCGAGACCGAGGACAGGCTCATCCTGTCGCAAGGCGACATGAACGCGCTGCGCATCGTGGCGCGTCGGACCTGGCATTATTTCGAGAGCCTGACGACCGAGGACCAGAACCACCTGCCGCCGGACAATTTCCAGGAAAATCCGGTGCCTGCCTTGGCGCAGCGCACTTCGCCCACCAATGTCGGCGTCTATCTCCTGTCGGTGGTCTCGGCGCGCGATTTCGGCTGGATCAGCTTGACCGAAGCGGTGGACCGCATTGACAAGACGGTGACCACCATCGAGCGCATGGAGCGCTACAAGGGGCATCTCTACAACTGGTATGAGACCAACACGCTTCGCCCGATGTATCCGCTCTACGTGTCGGCGGTCGACAGCGGCAATCTCGCTGGCCATCTCGTGGCGGTTGCAGCAGCCTGCGCCGAATGGGCGGAAACGCCTTCCGTGCACCTGCAGGGCGATTTCGATGGGGTTCTCGATGTCGTGGCGATCCTCGAGGAGAGCCTTGCGGACCTGCCCGACGACCGGCGCCAGCTTCGTCCGCTGCGTCAAAGGCTGAGCGACCGGCTCGACGGCATGCGCCGCTCGGTGCTGACGATCAAGTCGGCGCCGGAAATGGCGTCGATCCGCACCATCAACCTGACCGTGCTTGCCGGCGAAATCCGCAAGCTGGCCAGCGCTATCCATACCGAAATGGCATCTTCCCGCAGTGAGATCCTGGCTGATTGGGCAGGGCGGCTCGCAGCCACCTGCGAAGCGCATCTCAAGGATTCGCACGCCGACGACCGGGCGGTAGAGACACTGCGGGCAAAGCTTCTGGAGCTTCGGGAGCGTTCGCGCAAATTCGCCTTCGAGATGGATTTCTCCTTTCTGCTTCGGCAGGAACGCAAGCTTCTGTCCATCGGCTACAGGGTTGAAGAGCATCAGCTTGACGAGAGCTGCTACGATCTCATGGCGTCGGAAGCACGCCTGACCAGCCTTTTTGCTATCGCCAAGGGCGATCTTCCCACCGAGCATTGGTTCCGCTTGGGCCGCCCGATCGTGGAGATCGGCTTCCAAGGCGCATTGATGTCCTGGTCCGGCTCGATGTTCGAATATCTGATGCCGCCATTGGTAATGAAGGAGCCGCAGGGCGGTCTGCTCAACCAGACGAGCAAGCTGATCATCCGCAGGCAGATCCAGTACGGACGCTCCAAGGGCATTCCGTGGGGTATCTCGGAAGCCGCCTATAATGGCCGCGACCGCGAGATGAACTACCAGTACACCAATTTCGGCGTGCCGGGTCTGGGCCTCAAGCGCGGTCTGGCCGAGAACACCGTCATTGCGCCCTATGCGACGGTACTGGCCGCGCAGTTCATGCCGCACGAAGCCGTGCAGAACCTCAAGCGGTTGCGTGCCGTGGGCGCTCTCGGCCGCCATGGCTATTACGACGCCGTCGACTACACGCCGCAGCGGGTGCCCGAGGGCACCGACCATGCGGTCGTTTACAACTACTATGCACACCATCAAGGCATGACCATCGCGGCTGTTGCGAATGTGATCTTCGAGGGCCGGCTGCGCGACCGTTTCCACAGCGATCCGGTGATCGAGGCAGCCGAGTTGTTGCTGCAGGAAAAAGCGCCGCGCAACATTCCGGCGGCCACTGTACGCACGGAAGCCGACGAGCGCACCAAGGTCGACATGGACGACCATTCCGGCGACACGCGGATCATCCTCAACCCAAGCCACTCGCTGCGATCGACCAGCCTCATGTCCAATGGCCGCTATTCGGTCATGGTCACCGCCACTGGCTCCGGCTACAGCCGCTGGAACGAGGTCGCCGTCACACGCTGGCAGGCCGACCCGACCGAAGACCGTATGGGCAGCTACATATTCCTGCGCGACACCGATAGCGGGGAGTGGTGGTCGGCGACAAGCCAGCCGAAAAAGGCAGATGGCGAGCAGTCGCAGACCTACTTCTCCGACGACAAGGCCAGTTTCGTGAAGGTGGTCGGCAAGGTGCGTTCGGAGGTGGAATGCATCGTCGTCTCGGAAGGCAATGGCGAGGCTCGCCGGGTCACCATCTGGAACGACACATCCGTCGACCGGCATATCGAGGTGACGTCGTATACAGAACTCGTG
The DNA here is from genome assembly GCF_030010215.1 of Tianweitania sp. UT-5YL-CI-8. Classification (GTDB taxonomy): domain Bacteria; phylum Pseudomonadota; class Alphaproteobacteria; order Rhizobiales; family Rhizobiaceae; genus Oryzicola. The sequence goes on along the minus strand of NZ_JASCRR010000003.1, from coordinate 450,884 downwards.
CTTGCGCCCGAAGCCGCCGACCAGGCGCATCCCGCCTTTTCCAAGATGTTCGTGGAAACGGATATCGTCGACAATGGAAGCACAATCATCGCGGAGCGGCGCAAACGCTCTTCGAGCGAGCCCTCGGCCGTCTTCGCACATTTCGTCACCGACCTGTCGGGCCTGGCGCGAGACACCGAGGTAGAAACCGACCGCCGCGCCTTCATCGGACGTGGACGGAGCATCGCCAATCCTGCCGCGTTCGATAAAGGCGCCAAGCTCGATGGACAGTCCGGCTTCACGCTCGATCCGATCGCTTCGCTGCGGCGACGTGTGCGCGTTCCGGCAAACAAGAAGGTCTCGCTGACGTTCTGGAGCGTGGTCGGCGCTGAACGGAAGGAAGTCGAGGAGGCCGTTGCGCGTCTCGACCATCCCGAGAGTTTCTCGCGGCAGGCCATGCTGGCCTGGACACGCTCGCAGGTGCAGACCCGTCATATGGGCATCACGCTCACCGACGCAGCCAATGTGCAGAAGCTGGCGCGCTATCTGCTGTACCCGGATTCTTCGCTCAGAGTGCCGGCGGAAACCATTGCCTCGGGCCTCGGCCGCCAATCCGACCTGTGGCCGGTGAGCATTTCGGGAGACCATCCGATCTTCGCGCTTCGGATCGACGACGTCGCCGACATCGAGATCGTCAGTCAGGCGCTGCGTTTCCAGGAATATATCCGGTCGCGCGGATTGGTCTTCGACCTCGTCATCGTCAACGAGCAGGCATCGTCCTATGTGCAGGATCTGCAGCAGGCGATCGAGTTCCAATGCGAAAACAGCCGTCTGCGTGGCGGCGAGCTCGGACCACGGCAACATATCTTCGCTGTACGCCGCGACCTGATGGACGAGGCGACCTACAAGACGTTGCTCGGTGTAGCACAAGTGGCGCTGCATACGCGCAACGGCCGCATCTTCGACCAGATTGAGCGTGCGGAAATGGCAGCGGTTCAGCTTCGCGAAACCGCGCAGGCAGCACAGGCCGCGACAGCTGGTGAGAGCCGCGCCGTCGTCCCCGCATTCCAGCCGCAGGCGCGTCACGCGGACGGCAGCGGCCTGGACTACTGGAACGGCTTCGGCGGCTTCGACAAGGGCGGTGCGGAATATGTCGTGCGCCTCGCGGGCAGTCGCTGCACACCGCAGCCCTGGGTCAATATCATCTCGAACGCGTCTTTCGGCTTCCACGTTTCGGCCGAAGGTGCAAGCTTCACATGGAGCCGCAACAGCCGTGACTACCAGTTGACGCCGTGGTCAAACGATCCTGTCGTCAACCGTCCGGGCGAGGGCGTGTTCATCTTCGATCATGCCGGCACCCGCGCGTTCTCGCCGCTGGCCTCGGTCGTCCGCGATCCGGCCATGACCTATGAGGCGCGGCACGGGCAGGGCTATTCGACGTTCCATGCCCGGCGCGGCAATCTCACCATGGACCTGACCCATGTGGTCGATCAGACCGATCCAGTGCGCGTTTCGCGGCTCAGGCTGGCCAATGCCGGCGCGTTGCCCGTTCGGCTGAAGGTCTATCTTTATGCCGAGTGGGTGCTCGGCACCAACCGCGCGCGGTCGGGACCGGCCATCGTCCCGACCTACGATGCCGAACATGGCGTCCTTTTGGCCCGCAACCCATACAGCCCTGACTATGGCGACCGGTTTGCCTTTATGGCGAGCGACTCAACCTCACAGAGCGTGACCAGCGACCGCCGCGAATTCATCGGCGCCGATGGTTCCATCGACGCTCCGATTGCGGTTCTCGCCGGCAAGGATTTGTCCAATAAGGTCGAGGCCGGCGACGACATTTGCTCTGCGCTGGCGCGTGAGGTGGAGGTGCCCGCGGGCGGTTCGGTGGATTTGCTGTGGCTTCTCGGCGACGCCGGTTCCGAAGCCGAAGCGGCGAAACTCGTCGAGCGGCATCGCGCGGAGAGCTTCGACGAGAGGCTGACATCGATTGCCCGCGAATGGGACACGTTTCTCGGCACCTTGCAGGTCGAAACGCCCGACAAGGCATTCGATGCCATGGTCAATCGCTGGCTGCCCTACCAGGCGCTTGCGTGCCGCATCCGGGCGCGCTCGGCATTCTACCAGGCAAGCGGCGCCTTCGGGTTCCGCGACCAGTTGCAGGACACGCTATCGCTGCTTCTGCACGACCCCTCGCTGGCGCGAGACCAGATCCTGAACGCCGCACGCCGGCAGTTCAAGGAAGGTGACGTGCAGCATTGGTGGCTGCCAAAAACAGGTGCCGGTGTCCGCACCATGATCTCCGACGACGTGGTTTGGCTCGCTTATGGCGTCGCCCGCTACGTCGATGTGACCGGCGACCGCTCGTTGTTGGATGAGCAGGTGCCCTTCATCGAGGGCGAGGCGCTCCAGGAAGGCGAGCACGATTCTTTCTTCACGCCGCAGGTCAGCGAGGAGAGCGTGTCCGTCTACGACCATTGCGTGCGCGCTCTTGCGCTGGCCATGCAGCGCAGCAGCGATGCCGGCATCCCCCTGATCCTGGGCGGCGATTGGAACGACGGCATGAACCGCGTGGGCGAGAAGGGGAAGGGCGAAAGCGTATGGCTTGCCTGGTTCCTGCTCAAGACGCTCGGCGATTTCGGCGTCATCGGGCGAGAGCGAGGCGACAAGGCCAATGCCAAGCGGTGGAAAGACCATGCCGCACGGCTGAAGATCGCCATCGAAACCACCGCCTGGGATGGTCAATGGTATCGCCGCGGCAGCTTCGACGACGGCACGCCTTTGGGCTCGCACGCCGCGGACGAGTGCCAGATCGACTCCATCGCGCAGTCTTGGAGCGTCCTGTCTGGCCAAGGTGACCCTGAGCGGGCCAAGATTGCCATCGAGCAGGTGTTCGAAAAGCTCGTCGACGAAGAAGCCAAGGCCATCAAGCTGTTCACGCCGCCCTTTTCGGGAACAGAGCAGGATCCCGGCTACATTAAGAGCTATCCGCCAGGCGTGCGTGAGAATGGCGGCCAGTATACCCATGCTGCCACGTGGTTCGTCATCGCGCTCGCCGAAATGGGGCGGGTCGACGACGCCTATCGCTGCTTCGCCATGCTCAATCCGGTCAATCATGCGCCGGACGAGGCGGAGGCGGAGCGCTACCGCGTGGAACCCTATGTCGTTGCAGCCGATGTTTATGGCGAAGACTTCAAGAAGGGCAGGGGCGGCTGGACCTGGTACACCGGTTCCGCCGGCTGGATGTACCGCGCGGGCGTCGAGGGTATCCTCGGCATCGGCCGCAAAGGAGACCGGATCACCCTGACGCCCAGGATTCCAAGCCATTGGGATGGCTATTCCGCAACGCTTAAGGTGGCCGACGGCATCTACAGGTTGCGGGTCGTGCGCGATAGCACCACCACGGCTATGGCTGTGGAGGTTGCCGGCAAAGCTGCGGAAGCTGACGGTTTTGCGTTGCAAGGGTCGGGCGAGTTCGACGTCACGGTACGTCTGCCTAACGCCCGAAAGCGGGCGTAACGACCAAGGCGTAACACTTGCGTGGCGCAGGTGTTACGCGATTGTATCGATCCGGAATTTTTCGTTACTTCTCAAACCGTTACGTGATCACGGCAGATTACGCGGCGTTGCTATGTTTTGTTCAGAAAATGTGAACGTCATCATCATCTGCGCATTGTGTTCTTCTAAGCCAATAGCTAGGTGTGTGTTGCGATTTTGCAGCGCACAATGGCAGATTGACGGAGTAACGCGGTGTCATTGTTACAGGTTTATACCCGAGCCTTGCGGTACCTCTCCGCTGACGGGTCGAAAGTCGCTCTGATTTGCGCTGCCAACATTGTGCTGGCGATCGTCACGATCGCTGAACCAATCTTGTTCGGCCGGATCATCGACGCCATAACCGACAAGACCGATGTGTTTCCGACGATGGCTTTGTGGGCCGGGTTCGGCGCCTTCAACATCGTCGCTTTCGTCTGGGTTGCGCGTGGCGCAGACCGTGTCGCGCACTCCATGCGCGGACAGGTGTTGTCAAACTCCTTCGAGCGGATGATCACCATGCCGCTTTCATGGCATCACAGGCGCGGCACCTCGAATTCGCTGCACACGTTGATCCGCGCCATGGACGCGCTGTTTGCGCTGTGGCTTGAGTTCATGCGTACGCACTTGGCCACTGCCGTCGCCTTGCTGCTTTTGGTGCCCACCGCACTGTCTTTGGATGTTCGCATGACTGCGGTGCTTGGAGTGCTGGGTGTCGTCTACTTCGCCATCAGCCGTCTGGTTATTCGCAAAACCAAGGAAGGTCAGGCTTCCGTCGAGCAACACCACCATCGTGTCTTCTCGCACGTGTCTGATTCGATCACCAATGTCGCCGTGCTGCAGAGCTACAACCGAATCGGCCATGAGGCTGAGGCGCTGAAGACCTATGTGCGGTCGCTGATCGATGCCCAGAACCCGGTGCTCGACTGGTGGGCCTTGGCTTCTGCCATGCATCGTCTGGCTTCGACCGTGTCGATGATGATCATCCTGCTCATCGGTGCCTGGCTGGTCAGCCTCGGTCAGCTGAAAATTGGCGATGTCGTTGCCTTCATCGGTTTTGCGACCCTGCTGATTTCGCGCCTCGACCAGGTTTCGAACTTCGCCAACCAGATCTTCGACTCGCGTGCCAAGCTGGAAGAGTTCTACCGCTTCGAGGATGAGTCGTCCGAGAGCGAGGAACAGGAAGGCCTGCGCGAGCTGGAGAACGTGACCGGCCATGTGCGCTTTGAAAATGTCAACTTCCGTTTCCCGAACTCGGGACAGGGCGCATCTGACGTCTCGTTCGAAGTGTCCGCCGGTCAGACGGTCGCTATTGTCGGCCCCACGGGGGCGGGGAAGACGACGATCATCAACCTGCTGCAGAGGGTTTATACGCCCGACTCCGGCCGGATCCTGATCGACGGCATCGATACGCGCACCGTGTCGAAGCGTTCGCTGCGTCACTCGATCGCCACCGTCTTCCAGGACGCCGGTCTGCTGAATCGTTCGATTGAAGAGAATATCCGCGTCGGCCGCGCCACGGCGACCTACGAGGAAGTCCATGCCGCTGCCCAGGCCGCGGCAGCGCAGGACTTCATCCTCAACAAGAGCGAAGGTTATGACACGATCGTCGGCGATCGTGGCGGTCAGCTCTCGGGTGGGGAACGCCAGCGCATCGCCATTGCCCGCGCGATCCTGAAGTCTGCGCCGATCTTGGTGCTGGACGAGGCGACGAGCGCGCTCGACGTCGAGACTGAAAACCAGGTGAAGGACGCTATCGATGGGCTTCGCCAGGGACGCACGACATTCGTCATCGCCCATCGTCTCACCACGGTTCGCGATGCCGATCTGGTCATCTTCATGGACAAGGGCGAGATCATCGAGATGGGCGGCTTCGATGAACTGTCGAACCAGAGCGGACGGTTTGCCTCTCTGCTGCGCGCCGGCGGTCTGCTGGACGACGATAAGGTTCGCCGCGTCACCCATGTCCAGCATGACGAAGCGGCCTGATCCCACTTCATAGAAATCTACCGAAGGCCGGCTTCACGCCGGCCTTTCTTTTGGTTGATTGCGCAAGGAGTTGATTGCGCCTAGCGCATCGGGATATTGAGAGCCATGACCGAGACGACCTCCTCCTGGCGCTTTTCCGATCTTGCCAATCCGACGCGCTTTCTGAGCCTTGCCGATACAGTCGTGCCGTGGCTCGCGGGCGCGTCCGTTCTGGTCATCGCAATTGGCCTCTATCTCGGCTTCACCGCTCCGGTGGACTACCAGCAGGGCTCCACCGTGCGCATCATGTATATCCACGTACCCTTCGCGTGGCTTTCGATGATGTGCTACTCGCTCATGGCGGTAGCGGCACTCGGCACGCTGGTCTGGCGGCATCCGCTCGCGGACGTGGCGCTCAAATCAGCGGCTCCGATCGGGGCGACGTTCACCGCGCTGGCACTGCTCACCGGTTCGATCTGGGGAAAGCCGATGTGGGGGACCTGGTGGGTGTGGGATGCGCGTTTGACCTCGGTCTTCGTGCTGTTTCTGATGTATCTCGGGATCATAGCGCTGGCCCGGGCGCTGGACGATCCGGCGCGGTCGGCGCGGGCTGCTGCGGTCATCACGCTGGTTGGCTTCATCAACGTGCCGATCATCAAGTTTTCCGTCGACTGGTGGAACACGCTGCACCAGCCGGCATCGGTCTTCCGGCTGGACGGCCCGACCATCCATCCGAGCCTGCTATGGCCACTGTTGGTCATGGCTGTCGGCATGTCGCTGCTGTTCTTTACGCTGCACCTGATGGCGATGCGTACCGAAATCCTGCGTCGGCGTGTGATGGCAATGCGCCAGATCGCGGCGCGTCGGGCAGAGCGCCAGCGCGGATAGCCTCTTCTTCGAACGAGCGGACTTTTGTCGTTAAGCGCTGATTCGCTCAGCTTTTGCGGTAGGTCTCGTCGGCATCGAACAAGGGAGCGCTGCCGTCATCCGACAGCACAGCAGAACCCCCAAAAACTCTGATCTTCCGGTAAAAGCAGGAGCGGCGGCCGGTATGGCAGGTGGCATCGTGGCCCGCGACCTGAACGCGCAGCCAGACGGCGTCCTGGTCGCAATCGGTGCGGATTTCGACCACCGTCTGCAGATTGCCGGAGGTTTCGCCCTTCTTCCACAAAGCGTTGCGGGAACGCGACCAATAATGGGCGATGCCCGTTTCGAGCGTCAGCGCCAGCGCTTCGGCATTCATATGCGCGACCATCAAAAGCATGCCGTCGGCCGTATCAGTAACGACGGCGGTCACGAGCCCGCCGGCATCGAAGCGCGGCGTAAACGACGTGCCTTCTTCCAGCTGCTTCTTGTCGGTCGAGCTTTTGTCGAAAGCGATGGCGGCCATTGCCGGCTCCTGTAGAGGCGCCGGCCGGGACCCATAGGGTCAGACGCCAGCGCGCACCATGGTGACGAACCGGACCTGCTCTTCGGGGGTGTCCCGGAAAACGCCGGTGAAGGTGGATGTCAGGGTCGAGGACCCTTGTTTGCGAATGCCGCGCATAGCCATGCACATATGCTCGGCCTCGATCATGACGGCAACGCCGCGCGGATTTAGCACATCCTGGATGACTCCAGCAATCTGCGCGGTCATCGCTTCCTGGGTCTGCAGGCGATGAGCGAAGATGTCGACCACGCGGGCGATTTTGGACAGCCCCACCACCTTGCCGTCGGGGAGATAGCCGACATGCGCCTTGCCGATGATCGGCACCATGTGGTGCTCGCAGTGGGAATGGAACTGGATATCGCGCACGATCACCAGATCGTCATAGCCGGCTACCTCTTCGAAGGTCCGGCCGAGTTCGTCGGCGGGGTTCATGTCGTAGCCGCCGAACATCTCGCGGTAGGCCTTCGCAACGCGGCGCGGCGTATCGACCAGCCCTTCACGGTTCGGGTTGTCGCCGGTCCAGCGTAGCAATGTGTGTACGGCGGCCTCGACCTCTTCCTGGCTGGGGCGGTCGGTGGCAGGCTTTTCCAGATAGGCTGACTTCGGCATCAGCTTCTTGATCACGGCATCCATATCGGCGTCTCCCGTAGTCTCCGCTCTTGATGGCGGAGACGAGTTGAACGGACCACAGCCGCTTGCGATTTCCGGACGAACCGTGCCAATCCAAAGCTGCGAGGTAGTCTCGGCACTCTTGATGAGTGTCCTTCTTGTAGGCTGTCCTACCCATCCATTATATATGACTGACCGCAGCGAAGAAAAGATGCCGAGGCGACAGATATCGTTCGCGTCGCGGCAACGGATTGTAAAATCATGATCGATGATGTCTACAACGCGAAAATTCTTGGTTTTGCCGGAAATATCGGCCGCATCGGAAGGCTGGAGCATCCTGATGCCAGCGCGACCGCGCATTCGAAGCTTTGCGGTTCTACGGTCACGATCGATCTTGCTGTTAAGGACGGCATCGTCACCGACTTCGCGCACCAGGTGAAGGCCTGCGCCCTGGGGCAGGCTTCGTCCTCGATCATGGCCGATCATGTGGTCGGGTCGACCACCGAGGAGCTTCGCACGGTGCGCCAGGCGATGCTCAAAATGCTCAAGGAAAACGCAGCCCCGCCGCAGGGCCGTTTCGAAGACCTGAAATATCTTGAGCCGGTGCGGGACTATAAGGCGCGCCATGCTTCCACCATGCTGACCTTCGATGCCGTGGTCGACGCCATTGACCAGATCGAACGCAAGCAGGCGGAAGCGGCCGCCTGAGTTTTCGATGAGCCACGATCATCCGCACACACCTTCGGTCCGTCACGGCCGGAACTGGACCGGGCCGTGGCCGAAAACGCCGGGACGCCTGTTCGGGGTTGGGGTGGTGCGCTTGTACCAGCTGACGCTTTCAGGCTTCGTCGGCAATTTCTGCCGCCACATGCCCACCTGTTCCGAATATGCCTATGAGGCGATAGCGCGGCATGGCCTGTGGCCGGGCGGCTGGATGGGCCTGTTTCGCGTCCTGCGCTGCGGGCCGGGCGGCACGCATGGCATAGACCGCGTACCGGAAACACTGGCGTCGCGTTATGTCTGGTACGCGCCATGGCGGTACTGGGCGATCGGGAAAAACACCGCGAGTTGAGGCGGCTCCGTCTTTACGCCAGCGCAAACTGATCCTAAAAGACCGCTCGCTGCCAAAAATCGGTGGCTTTAACCACCCGCGCTCGTTTGCGGGACTGGATAACAGGAGAATATTTATGGCTCAGTCCGTTTCCCTTACATTTCCCGATGGCTCCGTCCGCGATTACGACGCCGACATGACGGGCGCCGCGCTTGCCGAATCCATTTCGAAGTCGCTGGCCAAGAAAGCCGTGGCCTATGCCGTGGACGGCACCGTGCGCGACCTCAGCGATCCGCTGACAGCATCCGGACATGTCGAAATCCTCACGCGCGACGATCCGCGTGCGCTGGAACTGATCCGTCACGATACGGCGCACGTGCTGGCGGAAGCCGTGCAGGAACTGTGGCCGGGAACGCAGGTGACGATCGGTCCGGTCATCGAAAACGGCTTCTACTACGATTTCGCCCGCAACGAGCCGTTCACGCCGGAGGATTTCCCCGTCATCGAGAAGAAGATGCGCGAGATCATCGGCCGCAACAAACCCTTCACCAGGCAAGTGTGGGACCGCGAGAAGGCACGGCAGGTGTTCCGCGACAAGGGCGAGGGCTACAAGGTCGAGCTGATCGACGCCATTCCGGAGGGCCAGGATCTCAAAATCTATTATCAGGGCGACTGGTTTGACCTGTGCCGGGGGCCGCACATGGCCTCGACGGGCCAGATCGGCAACGCTTTCAAGCTGATGAAGGTGGCTGGAGCCTATTGGCGCGGCGATTCCAACAACCCGATGCTGACGCGCATCTATGGCACTGCCTGGGCCGATCAGGCGCAGCTCGATGCCTATCTGCACATGCTGGAAGAGGCGGAGAAGCGCGATCATCGCCGGCTCGGACGCGAAATGGACCTGTTCCACTTCCAGGAGGAAGGCCCGGGCGTCGTGTTCTGGCACGCCAAGGGCTGGAAGATGTTCCAGTCCCTCGTTTCCTATATGCGCCGCCGCCTTGCCGACGACTACCAGGAGGTCAATGCACCGCAGGTGCTCGACCATTCGCTATGGGAAACGTCGGGTCATTGGGGTTGGTACAAGGAGAACATGTTCGCCGTGCAATCCGCCGGCGAGGAAGCCGAGGATAAGCGCGTCTTCGCGCTCAAGCCGATGAACTGCCCCGGCCACGTCCAGATCTTCAAGCACGGCCTGAAGTCGTATCGCGAACTGCCGATCCGGCTTGCCGAGTTCGGCGCTGTCCATCGCTACGAGCCCTCAGGCGCGTTGCATGGCTTGATGCGTGTGCGCGGCTTCACACAGGACGACGCGCACATCTTCTGCACCGAAGAGCAGATGGAAGCGGAGTGCCTGAAGATCAACGACCTGATCCTGTCTGTCTATGAGGATTTCGGCTTCCACGAGATCGTCGTCAAGCTGTCGACGCGGCCTGACAAGCGCGTCGGCTCGGACGAGCTTTGGGATCGTGCCGAGAGTGTGATGATGAACGTTCTGCAAACGATCGAAGCGCAGTCGGGCAACCGTATCAAGACTGGCATCCTGCCGGGCGAGGGCGCGTTCTATGGGCCGAAGTTCGAATACACCTTGCGCGATGCCATCGGCCGGGAATGGCAATGCGGCACGACGCAGGTCGACTTCAACCTTCCCGAGCGGTTCGGCGCCTTCTACATCGGCTCGGATTCGGAGAAGAAGCAGCCGGTGATGATCCATCGCGCCATATGCGGCTCGATGGAACGCTTCCTCGGCATTTTGATGGAGAACTTCGCCGGCCATTTCCCGCTGTGGCTTGCGCCGCAACAGGTCGTGGTGGCGACGATCACGTCGGACGCGGACGATTACGCCAAATCGGTGGTGGCTAGGCTGAAGGCGGCCGGGCTATCCGCGCAAGCGGATCTGCGCAATGAGAAGATCAACTACAAGGTGCGCGAGCACAGCCTTGCCAAGGTGCCGGTGATTCTTGTTTGCGGCAAGCGCGAAGCCGAGGAACAGACCGTCAACATCCGCCGCCTCGGTTCACGCGACCAGCATCCGATGTCGTTGGCAGAGGCGGTCGCATCGCTAAAGGACGAGGCTACGCCGCCTGATCTGAAACGGCTTGAAGCGCAGGCAGAGGGCTGAGAACTCAGTCCAGGCCTTCGTCGGGGTCGAGGGCGTTCTTTTCGGACGCCACGACCTCGACATCCTGGTTGGGACCGGATGCGACCGTATACTCACGCTGGTAGATGCGGTCGCGGTTCTTGGCGATGATGGTGTATTCGCCTTCCGAAAGCACCATCGAGGCAAATGCGCCGACCGCCTCACGCACCGGGTCGCCCGATTCGGTCAGGATCGACCAGGATGTATCGGCCATGGCCTCACCGCCGGCCTCGCGCACCAGCTTCAGCGTCACCTCAGCGGCGTGATGTTCGACGCTGGCTTCGGTCAGCTTTCCCGCCTCGACCCGGATATCCGAGCGAATGACCGCATTGACCGAGCCATAGGTCGAGACGACGTGATAGACGCCGGCATTCAGCCTTACGACGGCATTCGGCGCGACGTCGGGGATGATGAGCGCGCGGTCGCCGTCATTCGCCGCTTCGCCCTCATAGATCGAGAAGCGCAACTGGTCGGGCGGAATGCGTCCGCCTCCTGTCAAAATCGCGTCCAGCTTCAAACCGCCGGCGTCGAGCACCAGGCTTTCGCGTTTCGGCTCCTTGCCGACTGTGATGCGCTTGGTGGCGCCTGCGCGGCCATAGGCGGCATGGACGAGATAGCTTCCCGGCTCGAGGTCGAAATGGCTGGTGCCGCCCTGCGCGGAGGCCACCAGCGGAAGCTTGCCGTCTGGACCTGCTTCCGGCTTGAAGACCCGCCAGACCAGCCCGCGCGTAATGTCAGCGCCCTGCTCTGTGAGTTGAGCGGTCAGTGAGATCTGCCCTTGAGAGGCCGCGAGTGGCGCGGCCCCTTGCGACGGCGATGCATAGCCGGAGATGCCGGGCAGCTTCACATCGCCCATGCCATCGTCCACCTCCTGCGCGCCGGCGCCGAAGGGCGAGCCGATCACGAAGGCGACACCGAGGGCGAAAAGAACGAGGCGGGAGCAAACCATGCTTGCTTTGAAGCCCAAGGCGGTGGCAATTTCAAGGCTCCAGGCAGGTCGCGCCGTCACGCACGCGCTTTCCCACCGACATTGTCATTCCAAAGGCCACGCGCCGGAGATATCCAACCAATTGCCTTCTTCCATGATCGATCTTTTGCTGACGCGCTCTTCCGCGCCGATCCATGAACTTAAAGAGCCTGCGCCGACCGGCGAGGAGCTGGACACCATTCTGACCGCCGCTTCGCGTGTGCCCGACCACGGCAAGCTGCAGCCGTGGCGCTTCATTCTCTATCGCGGCGATGCACGCATCGAGGTCGGAAAGAAGCTCGCCGCCCTTGCCGAAAGCCGGGAAGGACCCCTGCCGGATGGCCGCCGCAATCAGGAATTGATTCGCTTTTCCCGCGCGCCCTTGGTGATCGGTGTGGTGTTCGTGCCGAAAGAAAATGCCAAGATTCCGCAATGGGAAATGTTTCTCTCGGGTGGGGCATCGGCCATGAACCTGACGATCGCGGCCAACGCGCTGGGCTACTCCACGAACTGGATCAGCAACTGGTATTCGGATGTCGAGGAAGGCCGGCAAATTCTCGGTCTGGCACCCGACGAGCGTGTGATTGGCTTCATCCATATCGGTACCTATGACGGCCGCCCGCTGGAACGGCCGCGGCCCGATCTCGGCACAATCGTTTCCGACTATACCGGACCTTGGGAAGGCTGATGTTCTATCGTATCGAAGATGGCCACGGCCTGCCGCACGATCCGCTGAAGGCAATCGTCTCGCCGCGTCCGATCGGATGGATATCGACGAGGGGCAAGGACGGCACCGTCAATCTCGCTCCCTACTCCTTCTTCAACATGATCTCCGGCAAACCGCCGCTGATTTTCTTTTCTTCGGAACGTGTGAAGCACAGCGCTGAACTGGCGCGGGAAAGCGGCGAGTTTGTCGCCAATCTGGTCGGCCGCGACCTCGGCATCCAGATGAACGCCAGTGCCATCGATGCGCCGAGAGACATCAACGAATTCGACTATTCCGGCCTCGCCATGGCGGACTGCGAAGTCGTGTCGGCACCGCGCGTGGCGGAAGCGCCGGCCTCGTTGGAATGCAAAGTGACCGAAATCTTCCATCCCAAAGACATCAATGGACATCCGGTTCGGTCATTGGTGATCGTGGGGCAGGTGGTCGGCGTCCATATCGCCGAAAATTATCTCACGCCGGAGGGGTTTTTCGACACCGTCAAAGCCGGCAATATGTCCCGGCTCGGCTATATGGATTTTTCCACGGTCGACAAGGTGTTTGCAATGCGGCGCCCGAAGTGGAGCGAACGCGAAACCTGAAGCTCTAATGCGTTTCGTGCCTGCACTCGCCATGGTCGCCCAGGATCTGGATGACCCGGCATTCGCAGACACGGCCATGGTCGCATTCCTGCACCATGCGCTGCAATTCGGTACGTAGCGCGCTCAGCTTCTCGATGCGGGCCTCGACCTCCAGCAGATGCCGCTGAGCGATGCTGTCGGCTTCGTGGCAGGACTGGCTCGGCTGGTCGGCAAGCGACAGCAGTTCGCGGATGTCGTTGACCTCGAAGCCGAGATCGCGGGCGTGTCGGATGAAACTCAAGCGCCTCAAATCCTGGCCGTCGAACTGGCGGCGGTTGCCGTCGCTGCGCGGCGGTGAGGGAAGCAGCCCGATCTGCTCGTAGAATCGGATCGTCGGCACCTTCACGCCGCTGCGTTTGGAGACTTCGCCGATTGTCATGCCAATGGACTGCATTTTTCGCTTGCTCCTCTAGTCACTAGAGGAAGTAAGCCGATGATCGAACAGTTTCAAGGACGACGATCATGGCAGAAGCAGAGTTGAAAAGCCGCTACAGCGTGCAAGGCATGGATTGCGCCTCTTGCGCCAAAAAGATCGACACGGCGTGCGCCGGATTGACGGGGTAGACGACGTCAATGTGTCGGTTGCGCGCGGCACCATGACCGTCAGCCATCGCCATGCCGAAGCGATCCAGGCGACCATCGAAAAGCAGGTCCGCAAGCTGGGCTACACTGCTATGCTGCAAGCCGGTGCCGTTGCCTCCGAACCCGCACCGGCGGGAGCGCATGACTGTTCCGCGCACGACCATCACGATCACGGCGCTCATGACCATGAAGGTCATAGCCGCGATCATGGTCATGAGGCCGGCGGCAGTCACAACCACGATCACGCAGGGCATGACCATGGCGCAGCTTCGGAAAAACCTGCCGCGTCTGCACATTCCCACATCCATGTGGCGGGTGAGGGGCCTTGGTGGAAACAGCCCCGCGCCCTGCTGACTTTCGCCTGTGGCACAGCGGTCGTTATGGCATTCCTCGCCGCCCACGCTGTGCCTGCCTTCGAGCAATGGTTCTACGGTGCTGCCATGCTGGTCGGTCTCGTGCCCATTGCACGTAGAGCGCTTGCCGCCGCGACGTCCGGTACACCGTTCTCCATCGAGATGCTGATGACCGTCGCGGCCATAGGCGCGGTGTTGATCGGCGCCACGGAAGAGGCGGCGGCGGTGGTGTTCCTGTTCCTTGTCGGCGAGTTGCTCGAAGGCGTGGCCGCCGGACGTGCCCGAGCCAGCATTCGCGGGCTTTCGGCCCTTGTCCCCAAGACGGCATGGCTTGAGAAGGCTGAAGGTACCTATGAGGAAGTCCCGGCGGAGACCGTTTCCGTCGGTGCTGTGATCATGGTGCGTCCCGGTGACCGCATTGCTGCAGACGGCGCGGTCGTCTCCGGCAGCAGTGCCGTCGATGAAGCGCCGGTGACGGGCGAAAGCACGCCGAAGGCCAAGGAGACCGGCGATACGGTGTTTGCCGGTTCGGTGAACGGCGACGGCGTGCTGCGCATCAAGGTGTCCGCTGCCGCGGCCGACAATACGATTGCGCGGATTGTCCGCCTCGTCGAGGAGGCACAGGAGTCCAAGGCTCCGACCGAGCGCTTCATAGACCGGTTCTCTACCTTCTACACGCCGGCCGTCATGGTCCTGGCCTTGCTGGTCGCCGTGCTGCCGCCGCTGTTCGCGCAAGGCGCATGGGACGAGTGGATTTACAAAGGTCTCGCCATCCTGCTGATCGGCTGCCCCTGCGCGCTGGTCATCTCCACGCCTGCGGCCATTGCGGCGTCGCTGTCGGCAGGCGCGCGCCGGGGCCTTCTGATGAAAGGAGGGGCCGTTCTCGAAGGCGCCGGACGGCTGACGGCGATTGCCTTCGACAAAACCGGTACGCTGACAGAAGGTAAGCCTATGGTTACGGATGTCATTTCCTTCTCCCGGAGCGAACCGGATATCCTGAAGCTGGCCGCAGCTTTGGAAACGGGGTCCAGCCACCCACTGGCCGTTGCTATCCTCAACAAGGCCGTGGCCGAGGGCGTGGCGGTCGTTGCCGCGACCGACTCCGCCGCGCTTGGCGGCAAGGGCGTTGTCGGAACTGTGGAGGGACAGTCGATCCTGCTGGCATCGCCGCGTGCTGCCGGCGAAAAAGCTGAACTCTCCGACGAACAAAAGGCGCGGATCGCGGCGCTGAACGACGAGGGCAAGACGGTTTCGGTTGTTGTCGTCGGCAACGAGGTTGCCGGCGCAATTGCCTTGCGCGACGAACCGCGTCCGGATGCGCTTGCCGGTCTTGCCGCGCTCAAGGCTCAAGGCATCCGGCCACTGATGCTCACCGGCGACAACAAGCGCACTGCAACCGCCGTGGGCAAGGCGCTCGACATCGAGGTGCATGCGGAACTGATGCCGCAGGACAAGCAGCGCATCGTCGGCGAGCTCAAGGCCAAGGGCGAGAAGGTCGGCAAGGTCGGCGACGGCATCAACGATGCGCCCGCGCTCGCAGCAGCCGATGTCGGCATCGCCATGGGCGGCGGCACCGACGTGGCGCTCGAAACTGCCGATGCTGCTATCCTCAATGGCCGTGTCATGGATGTTGCCGGCATGGTCGACTTGTCGCGCAAGACGATGACGAACATCCACCAGAATATCGGCATCGCGCTCGGATTGAAGGCGGTGTTTTTCGTCACGACCATCATCGGTGTCACCGGCCTGTGGCCGGCGATCCTGGCCGATACGGGCGCGACCGTGCTGGTCACGGCAAACGCAATGCGGCTGCTCGGCTGGAAGCCTAAATTTTCCTGACACTCACATATTTCGATCTGCGAACGCCGCCCAATGAATGTCATTCGGGCGGCGTTTCTGTCTCCGCATTGGCGAACTTTTATCTTGCCAAATGTAATAACATCACATAGCAAGAAGCAACCCCGCGAGCGGGATATTGCAAACCGAGTGCCGTGGCGCGATGAGCCAGAACTGCCTGACCTTCAACGACCTGACGCTTGGCTATCACAGCCATCCGGCCGTTCATCATCTGACCGGCGCCGTCCGCGCAGGTTCGCTGACGGCGGTGATCGGCGCCAACGGTTCCGGCAAGTCGACGCTGATGAAGGGTATTGTCGGCATTCTCAAGCCTTTGGCAGGTGCAATCGACCGCGACCCGGCAAGCCGCATTGCCTATCTGCCGCAACAGTCCGAACTCGATAAAAGCTTCCCGGCGAGGGTCACCGATCTTGTGTCCCTTGGCCTCTGGCCGCGCCGAGGACTTCTGGGCCGTCATACCACTGAGGACCGCGCGTCGGTGGAACAAGCGCTGTCCGGCGTCGGTCTCGAAGGCTTCGGCAAGCGCACCATCGACACGCTGTCGGGAGGCCAGATGCAGCGTGCGCTGTTCGCGCGCGTTCTGGTGCAGGATGCCGACCTGATCCTGCTCGACGAACCCTTCAACGCCATCGATTCCCGCACCGTCACCGACCTCGTTGCGCTGATCCAGCGGTGGCATGGCGAAAAGCGCACCATTCTCGTCGTCGTCCACGATCTCGAACTGGTGCGCGAGCATTTCCCCGAAGCGCTGCTTCTGGCGCGACAGCCGGTGGCGTGGGGCGACACAAACAAGGTTCTTGAGCCTGCCAATCTGCTGCGTGCGCGCCAGTTTCATGAGGCCTGGGACGAGAACGCACCATGGTGCGCGCCGCAAGACGATCACCATCACGGCGATCATGACCACCACGACCATGAGCACAATGGGGCTGCGCGATGACAGCCGCCTATGAATTTCTCTTTGCACCGTTCGTCGATTTCGGCTTCATGCAGCGCGCGCTTTTGGGCGCCTTGCTGCTGTGCCTGAGCTCCTGCCCGATGGGCGTGTTCCTGATGCTGCGCCGCATGAGTCTGACCGGCGACGCCATGGCTCATGCTATATTACCGGGCGCGGCAGTCGGCTTTTTGTTCTATGGCCTGCAGATCGTGCCGATGACCATTGGCGGGCTGATCGCCGGTGTGGTCGTCGCCTTGGGGGCAGGGGCAGTGTCGCGCCTGACCATTCAGAAGGAGGACGCTTCCATGGCGGCCTTCTATCTGATCTCGCTGGCGCTGGGCGTGCTGATCGTCTCGATTCGGGGCTCGAATGTCGATCTGATGCATGTGCTGTTTGGCACGGTGCTGGCGCTCAACAACGATGCGCTGACGCTCATCGCGCTTATCTGCGGGATCACCTTGATCCTGCTGACGATCTTCTGGCGCGCGCTGGTCGCGGAATGCATGGATCCGCTGTTCCTGCGCTCGGTGTCCAGGCTGGGAACGCCTGTCCACTTCGTGTTTCTCGGCCTTGTTGTTCTCAATCTCGTGGGCGGGTTCCAGGCGCTTGGCACGCTCCTGTCGGTCGGGCTGATGATGCTGCCTGCCGCAGCCGCCCGCTTCTGGTGCAGCCGTGTCGGCACCATGTGCCTCGTCGCCACAGCGATCGGCATGGCCGCAAGCGTCGTCGGCCTGCTTTTATCCTATCATCTGTCGCTGCCGTCCGGTCCGGCTATCATCCTGTCGGCGGGCGTCGCCTATCTGCTGTCCATGATGCTGGGCACGCGCGGTGTCGTTCAGGACCGGATGCGCCGCTATCGCCATCGCACGGCCTAACGCTTCATATCCACCATCGCAACCAAAGGAGATCGGCATGCTGACCAAATTGCGCCTCGCCCTGCTGACGACTGTTATAACATTAACTCCGATAACCATCGGCCACACCCAGGCCGAACCGCTCAAGGTCGTATCGACCTTTTCCATACTGTCCGACTTCGCCGCCAATGTCGGCGGCGACCGTGTCGCGATAACCACGCTGGTGGGGCCGGACGGCGACGCCCATGTCTACGAACCGCGCCCCGCTGATGCCGTGGGCATGGCATCAGCGGATGTAATTCTCGTCAACGGCCTGCAGTTCGAGGGCTTTCTTCAGCGTCTGGTCGAGGCCAGCGGCACTAAAGCCCCGGTTGTCGAAGCCACAAAAGGCGCCGAAGTGCTCAAGCTGAGCAATGAAGCCCATCCGCATGAAGAGGAAGGCGAGGGCGAGCACGCGCATGAAGACCATGCCGAAGAGGAAGAAGGACACCATCACCACGGTGAATTCGACCCGCATGCATGGCAGTCCGTGGCCAATGCGAAAGTCTATGTGAAGAACATCGCCGACGCCTTCTGCACGGCGGATGCGGCCGGATGCGACACCTATCGCACCAACGCGGCCTCCTATACCGACAAGCTGAAGGCGCTCGACCAGGAGGTCAAGGACGCCGTTGTCTCGATCCCCGAGGACAAGCGCGTGACGATCACCTCGCACGATGCCTTCGGCTATTTCGAGCATGAATACGGCATCGAGTTCCTCGCGCCCGAGGGTGTCTCGACCGATTCGGAAGCCTCCGCCGCCGATGTCGCAGCGCTGATCAAGCAGGTGCGCGAGGACAAGGCGTCGGCGATCTTCCTGGAAAACATCAGCAATCCGCGCCTGATCGAACAGATTTCGGCCGAAACCGGCATTCGCGTCGGCGGCACGCTGTATTCGGATTCGCTGTCCAAGGCTGACGGCCCGGCCGCGACCTATATCGACATGATGCGGCACAACATCGCCACGATAAAGGCCGCGGTTCTGGGCAGCTAAACTGGGTCATCCTGAGCGGGCTGGTAAAATCCCGCCCGCCCGAAAGCCTATTCCGCCGCTTCCGCCAGAGGCGCGGGAACATAGTTCAGGATCGGCGCAAGCCAGCGCTCGGTCTCCTCGACGCTCATGCCCTTGCGACGTGCATAGTCCTCGACCTGGTCGCGCTCGACCTTGGCCACGCCGAAATAATAGCTTTCCGGCTGCGCCAGATAGAGGCCTGATACCGACGATCCCGGCCACATGGCGAAGCTCTCGGTCAGCGTTACGCCGGCGTTCCTTTCCGCGTCAAGCAGGCGGAACAAAGTCGTCTTTTCAGTGTGGTCGGGCTGTGCCGGATAGCCCGGAGCAGGGCGGATGCCCTGATATGGCTCGCCGATCAGGTCTTCGGGCGCAAAGGTTTCGTCGGCCGCATAGCCCCAGTACTCCTTGCGCACACGCTCATGCATACGCTCGGCGAAGGCTTCGGCGAAACGGTCGGCCAAAGCTTTCACCATAATCGAGGAATAATCGTCGTTGGCGCGCTCGAAGCGCTCGGCTATCGCCACTTCCTCGATGCCAGCGGTCACCACGAAAGCACCGAGGTAATCGGGCTTGCCGCTGTCGGTAGGCGCGACGAAATCCGACAAAGCGAGATTCGGCTTGCCGTCGCGCTTGGTCAGCTGCTGGCGCAGCGTGAAGAAGGTCGCAAGTTCTGCCGTGCGGCTTTCGTCGGTGAACAGCCGGATGTCGTCGCCCACTGCGTTGGCTGGCCATAAGCCGATCACCGCCTTGGGCGCGAACCATTTTTCCTCGATGATTTTCTTCAGCATCGCCTGCGCGTCGTCGAATAGTTGGCGCGCGGCAGCGCCTTGCGTCTCGTCCTCGAGAATCTTGGGGTAGCGGCCCTTCATCTCCCAGGTCTGGAAGAAAGGCGTCCAGTCGATGTATTCAGCGAGTTCGGCCAGATCCCAGCCCTCGAACACCCTTGTGCCCAAAAAGCTCGGCTTTGGCGGCTGGTAGGCCGACCAGTCGATTTTGTGCGCATTGGCGCGCGCCTTGGCCAGCGGCAGGCGCTGTTTGTCCGCCTCCGACCGGGCATGCGCATCGGCAACCTTGCGATACTCGGCCCGCACCGTATCGACGTAACCGGCCTTCGCGTCCTTCGACAGCAGGCTAGACACCACGCCGACAGCGCGGCTCGCGTCGGTGACGTAGACCGCTTGGCCGCTGTGGTAGCGCGGATGGATCTTCACCGCCGTATGCACCCGGCTGGTCGTCGCCCCGCCGATCAGCAGCGGGATGTCGAAGCCTTCGCGCTCCATTTCGGCGGCGACATGCGCCATTTCGTCGAGCGAGGGCGTGATCAGCCCGGACAGGCCGATGATATCGACATTCTGCTCGCGCGCGGTCTGCAGGATCTTGGTGGCCGGGACCATGACGCCGAGGTCGATGATGTCGTAATTGTTGCAGGCCAACACCACGCCGACGATGTTCTTGCCGATGTCATGCACATCGCCCTTCACCGTCGCCATCAGGATCTTGCCGGCGGTCTTGCGCTCGCCATTGTCAATGCCTGCCGCCGCATTGGCGAGCTTCTCGGCCTCCATGTAGGGAAGGAGATGCGCCACCGCCTGCTTCATGACGCGCGCGGATTTCACGACCTGCGGTAGGAACATCTTGCCCGAACCGAACAGGTCGCCGACGACGTTCATGCCGGACATCAGCGGTCCCTCGATGACATGCAGCGGGCGTTCCGAGCCGATCCGCGCTTCCTCGGTGTCGGCATCGATGAACTCGGTGATGCCGTTGACCAGCGCGTGTTCGAGACGCTTGGAAACGTCCCACTCCCGCCATTTCAGATCGCGTTCCTTGGCTTCCTTGCCGGCCTGGCCCTTGAAACGTTCCGCCAGTTCCAGCAGCCGTTCGGTCGCATCGGGGCGGCGGTTCAGCACCACGTCCTCGCATGCCTCCTTCAGCTCCGGCTCGATCGATTCATAGACCGCGAGCTGCCCCGCATTGACGATGCCCATGTCCATGCCGGCCTGGATGGCGTGGTAGAGAAACACGCCATGCATGGCTTCGCGCACCGGCTCGTTGCCACGGAACGAGAAGGACAAATTGGAGACGCCACCGGAGATGTGGACATGGGGCAGGGTGCGCGTGATTTCGCGCGTCGCCTCGATGAAGGCAACGCCATAGCCGTTATGCTCCTCGATGCCCGTGGCGACCGCGAAGACATTGGGGTCGAAGACGATGTCCTCAGGCGGAAAGCCAGCCTGTTCGGTCAGGAGCTTGTAGGCGCGGGTGCAGATTTCAACCTTGCGCTCGAACGTGTCGGCCTGGCCTTGCTCATCGAAGGCCATGACGACGACGGCCGCACCATAGGCGCGGCACAGCCGCGCGTGATGCAGGAAGGCTTCCTCGCCCTCCTTCATCGAGATCGAGTTGACCAGCGGCTTGCCCTGGACACATTTCAGGCCGGCCTCGATGATGTCCCATTTGGAGCTGTCGATCATCACCGGAACGCGCGCGATATCGGGCTCGGCGGCGATGAGGTTGAGGTACTCTACCATCGCCCGCTGCGAGTCGATCAGGCCTTCGTCCATGTTGATGTCGATGATCTGCGCGCCATTGGCGACCTGATCGCGCGCAATATCGAGCGCGGCGGCGAAATCGCCTGCTGTGATCAGCTTGCGGAATTTGGCCGAGCCGGTCACGTTGGTGCGCTCGCCGACATTCACGAAGGGAATTTCCTCCGTCAGAACGAACGGCTCCAGCCCCGAAAGCTTCATCAGCGGCTGGTGCGCGGGGATCTGCCGCGGGGGATGTTTGGCGACGGCTTCGGCGATGGCGCGGATATGGTCCGGCGTCGAGCCGCAGCAGCCGCCGACGATGTTGACCAGGCCTTCGCGGGCGAACGCCTCGATCTGCTCGGCCATGAACTCCGGGCTTTCGTCATACTGACCGAACTCGTTGGGCAGGCCGGCATTCGGATAAGCGCAGACGAAAGTGTCGGCGACATCGGACAGTTCGGACAGATGCGCGCGCATGGCGTTCGCACCCAGCGCGCAGTTGAGGCCGATGGTGAAGGGGCTGGCGTGGCGCACCGAATGCCAGAACGCCGTCGGCGTCTGGCCCGACAGCGTGCGGCCGGAAAGGTCCGTGATCGTGCCGGAAATCATCACCGGCAGCCGCACGCCCTTCTCGATGAAAATCTCGTTGCAGGCGAAGATCGCAGCCTTGGCGTTGAGCGTGTCGAAGATCGTCTCGATCAGGATGATATCGGCGCCGCCGTCGATCAAACCACGCAGCTGTTCGCCATAGGCGATGCGCAAATCGTCAAAGCTGACAGCGCGATAGCCGGGATTGTTCACGTCAGGCGAGATGGACGCCGTTCGGTTCGTCGGGCCTAGCGCGCCGGCTACGAAGCGGCGCTTGCCGTCCTCCTGCTGCGCCCGGACGATGGCGCGCCGCACCAACCGCGCGCCGTCGCGGTTGAGCTCGTAGACCATGTCCTCCATGCCGTAGTCGGCCTGCGCGATGGAGGTCGAGGAGAAGGTGTTGGTCTCGATGATGTCAGCGCCGGCAATCGCGTATTTGTAGTGTATTTCTTCGATTGCCGCCGGCTGGGACAGGATCAGAAGATCATTGTTGCCCTGCTGGTGGCAGGCGCAGCCGACGAACTTGTCGCCGCGAAAATGGTCCTCATGGAAACCCAGGCCCTGGATCTGCGTGCCCATGGCGCCGTCGAGGATCAGGATGCGCTCCCGCGCAGCGGCCTGCAGGGCGGCGAGAACCTCCGAACCGTCCGGCTTGGCGGCTTCCGGTCCAAACAGATTGTCGAGCGACGTATTCATTTGCGACACTTGCAGACCTTTCCACGACAAGCCTTGCACATCACATAAAGACATCTTTATGTCAATATATTAAGGGCATCTGGGCAGGTGAATAGTGCCATCCGCCCGCTCTGACCGCGTCGTGTATGTTTGAACGAAGTGCATTGAAAACTATTGCGGCGAATAAGCGCCATAGGCGCGCCACGACCGGTATAGATGAGCCGCCGCATAGACGATGGCGGCGGCCGCAAGCAGCTTTACCAAAAACACGGCGCTGCTGATCTGAACGAAAATCAGCGCGAAGCCGGCGACGAGATAGGCTGCGGCACTGAGCAGCAGCGCGAAAAACCCGATTGGCTTGCTGCCGCGCCCGACGATGCCGGAAATCAGTTCGGCGAAGCCGATCAGGACGAGAAGCACGCCGATGAAGCGGCCAAGAAAGCTCGATTCGAACAGGTTCCAGAAGACGCCTGCCAGGATCAGAAGACCGGCGAGGACCGACAATCCGTTGCGCACAAGACCCACGATCACCTTGCCGTCCATCGGCCCGCTCAGGCGCTGCGTGGTAAGGCCCATAATGCCGTCGATGACGAGCAGTCCGCCGCCGGCAATGACCAGAAAACGCAGGGCTTCGGCAGGGCTGAACATGGCAAACAGCCCTGCGATGAGGATCAGGACGGCAACGATGGCGCCCATCCTGGCTTTTTTGTATCCTTCGCTGGCAACAGACATGACAAACTCCCCAACCATCCCAGCAATTTCTGCGGATGGTTGGAAGTATGCCGGTTTCTTGCTTCCCCGCAACCGACGTTTACCGTGACGGTAAATCTCAATTCGAAGCGAAATAAAAGAATCGGCCGCTGCGTTAGATGTCGAGCTCTTCGGCGAATTCAGCACGTTCCTGAAGGAAGCGGAAGCGCGCTTCCGGTTTGGTGCCCATCAGCGCGTCGACGGATGCCCTGGTGCCCTCGACATTCGCTTCGTCGACAGCGACCTGCAGCAGCGTGCGCTTCTTCGGGTCCATCGTGGTTTCCTTGAGCTGCGCCGCCATCATCTCGCCCAGGCCCTTGAAGCGGCCGATCTCGATCTTGCCGCGCCCGGTGAACTCGGTGCGCAGCAGTTCGTCCTTATGCGCATCGTTGCGCGCATAAAGCGTCTTGCCGCCCTGGCTCAGGCGGTAGAGCGGCGGCACCGCCATATAGAGATGCCCGCCACGGATCAGCTGCGGCATTTCCTGATAGAAAAAGGTGATCAGCAGCGAGGCGATATGCGCGCCGTCGACATCGGCGTCGGTCATGATGATCACGCGGTCGTAGCGGAGGTCCTCGTCGCGATATTTCGAGCGCGTGCCGCAGCCCAGCGCCTGGATCAGGTCGGCGATCTGCTGGTTGGCGGTCAGCTTGTCGTGGCCGGCGCTGGCGACGTTGAGGATCTTGCCGCGGAGCGGCAGAACCGCCTGCTTGGCTCGGTCGCGCGCCTGCTTGGCCGATCCGCCTGCCGAGTCGCCCTCGACTATAAAGAGTTCTGCGCCCGCCGCCGCGTTCTGCGTGCAGTCGGCCAGCTTGCCGGGAAGGCGCAGCTTGCGCACCGCGCTCTTGCGCGACACTTCCTTTTCCTGCCGGCGGCGCAGGCGTTCGTCGCCGCGCGCGATGACCCACTCCAGAAGCTTGGAAGCTTCCTGCGGGTTGTCGGCAAGCCAATGGTCGAACGGGTCGCGAATCGCGGTTTCGACGATGCGCATGGCCTCGATCGTGGCCAGCCTGTCCTTGGTCTGGCCGACGAATTCCGGCTCGCGGATGAACACCGACAGCATGCCGGCGCCTGAGATCATAACGTCTTCGCTGGTGATGATGGACGCGCGCTTGTTGCCGACAAGCTCCGCATAAGCCTTCAGTCCGCGCGTCAGAACGTTGCGGAAACCGGTCTCGTGGGTGCCGCCGTCGCCGGTCGGGATGGTGTTGCAGTAGGAATTGACGAAGCCGTCGCCGCCGTACCAGGTGACCGCCCATTCAACGGAGCCGTGGCCGCCCTGCTTCTCGCTCTTGCCAGCGAAGATTTCGCGTGTGACCTGCATCTCGTCGCCGAGCGAGGCGGCAAGATAGTCCTTCAATCCGCCGGGGAAATGGAAGACGGCCTTTTCCGGCGTCGTGTCCTTCTCGCCGATCAGCGACGGCGAGCAGCTGAACCGGATTTCCACGCCGCCGAACAGATAGGCCTTGGACCGCGCCATCTTGTAGATGCGGGCCGGCTCGAAATGCGCCGATTTGCCGAATATGTCGGCATCCGGATGGAAACGCACCTTGGTGCCACGCCGGTTGTGCACCTCGCCGAGCTTTTCCAACCCGCCCTGCGGCACGCCGCGCGAAAAACGCTGGCGATAGAGCTGGCGGCCGCGCGCCACCTCGACTTCGAGCACATCCGATAGTGCGTTGACCACCGACACGCCGACGCCGTGCAGACCGCCGGAGGTCTCATAGACCTTGGAGTCGAACTTACCGCCTGCGTGCAGCGTGGTCATGATGACTTCGAGCGCTGATTTGTCTTTGAACTTGGGATGCGGATCGACCGGAATGCCGCGCCCATTGTCGGTGACGGTGAGGAAGCCGTCCGCGCCCAGTTCAACCTCGATGAAGGTGGCATGACCGGCAACCGCCTCGTCCATCGAGTTGTCGATGACTTCGGCGAAGAGGTGATGCAACGCCTTCTCGTCGGTGCCGCCAATATACATGCCAGGCCGGCGGCGCACCGGCTCGAGCCCCTCCAGGACCTCGATGTCGGCGGCGCTGTAGCTGTCGCTCGCATCCTTCGGAACAGCGGCTGAGCGCTTCACCGCCTGCACGAGCGGGTCGGCAGGGCGCGCGGGCTTGGCAGCGGGTTCGGGCAGATCGAGTTTTGAAAAGAAATCGTCGTCCATGTCCGTCCGTATAGCTGGCGAATCAGAGTCGATACAGTTTCGAACCTTCTTGTACCACAGGAAATTGGTTCACGTTCCGTTCGGATAGCCAAAAGGAGTGCTGCCGATTTGAGGTCAGCGGCGGCTCAAGCTACGAGCGGGCAAACGCTTTGGAAGATCTTCCTCTTTCACCCCACTATCGAGGACAAGTTGGGTGAAAGAGGGAAGGGCCGATTGAAGTTTAGTCCAAGCGGATTCAGCGATTACAACGATACGCTCGCCGTTGTGGTCTACGACAAATTGCGGACCATCACTTGCGGCAGCGTCGAACAGCTGGATGAACCGAGCCTGCGCCTCGCCCATCGACCATGTGGCCATAATGCACCCTTCTGAGCGGAGGATGCATTTTGATGACGCAGACTTCGCTTGTCAAAGCGCGCCTACTCCGCCGCGCCGAGATATTCCGTCACCGGCGGGCAAGAGCAGACGAGGTTGCGGTCGCCCGCGACATTGTCCACCCGCGAGACCGGCGGCCAGTATTTGGAGGCCGTGTCGGGGTCCATCGAAGGGTAGGCGGCTTCGAGGCGGGAATAGGGGTGAGTCCATTCCGTCGCCAGGACTTCCGCCGCGGTGTGCGGCGCGTTCGACAACGGATTGTCGTTGGCCGGCCATTCGCCTTTTTCGATCCGCTCGGCCTCGCCGGCAATGGCGATCATCGCTGCGCAGAAGCGGTCGATCTCGGCCTTCGGTTCGGATTCGGTCGGCTCGACCATCAGCGTTCCCGCGACTGGCCACGACATGGTCGGCGCGTGGAAGCCATAGTCGATCAGCCGCTTGGCGACGTCTTCGACGGTCACGCCGGCACGGTCCTTCACCACGCGCGTATCGAGAATGCACTCATGCGCGACACGTTCGTTGCGGCCTTTGTAGAGAACCGGGAAATAGGCATCGAGCTTGTTGGCGATGTAGTTGGCGTTGAGGATGGCGATTTCCGTCGCCTGCTTCAGGCCCGCCGCGCCCATCATGCGGATATACATCCAGGTGATCGGCAGGATCGACGCGCTTCCGAATGGAGCCGCTGACACGGCATGCCCGCTGCGCTGCGCGACATGGCCTGGCAGGTAGGGGGCGAGGTGGGCTTTCACGCCGATGGGCCCGACGCCGGGACCGCCGCCGCCATGCGGGATGCAGAACGTCTTGTGCAGGTTCATGTGGCAGACATCGGCGCCGAGATCGCCGGGCCGCGCCAGGCCGACCAGGGCGTTGAGGTTTGCGCCGTCGAGATAGACCTGTCCGCCATGCTCGTGGACCACGGCGATCATGTCCTTGACGCCTTCCTCGAACACGCCATGCGTCGACGGATAGGTGATCATCAGCGCTGAGAGCTTGGCCGAGTGTTGCGCAGCCTTGGTCTTCAGATCCTCGACATCGATGTCGCCCGCCTCGGTGCAGTGCACCACCACGACGTCCATGCCCGCCATGCTCGCGCTCGCCGGGTTGGTGCCATGCGCGGAGGACGGGATCAGGCAGATGGAGCGATGGCCTTCGCCGCGTTCTTTGTGATAGCGGCGGATAGCCAGAAGCCCGGCATATTCTCCCTGGCTGCCTGCATTGGGCTGCAGGCTGACGGCGTCGAAACCGGTGATCTCGGCCAGCCAGGCTTCAAGATCGTCGGTCATCGCCTTGTAGCCGTCCGTATGCCCGGCGGGCGCGAACGGATGCAGGTTCGCGACACTGGGCCAGCTCACGGGCATCATCTCGGCTGCCGCGTTCAGCTTCATGGTGCAGGAGCCGAGCGGGATCATGGCGCGGTCGAGCGCCAGATCCTTGTCGGCCAAACGGCGCAAAAAGCGCATCATTTCGGTTTCCGACCGGTTCTGGTGGAACACCGGCTGGCTCAGAAAGCCCTTTTCGCGCTGGGAACCTGGCGTCGTCGATGGAGCCTCCGACGGAATGGGGGCGTCGAACAACGCGCCAAGGGCCGTCAGATCGGCCTCGGTCGAGGTTTCATCGAAGGCGACGGCCAGAAGGTTCTCGTCGATCACGCGAAGAAGCCTTCCGCCCTTCTCGGCGACGACGGCAAAGCTCGCTGCCTTGCCCTTGGTGTCGACCGTCACCGTGTCGAAGCGATGGGTGCCGACGACTTCAAAGCCCGCCTTGCTGAGTCCCGCGGCGAACCGGCTGGCAAAATCGTGGATGCGAGCTGCGATGGCCTGCAGGCCCGCCGGCCCATGCCAGATGGCATAAGAAACCGCCATATTGGCAAGCAGCGCCTGCGCGGTGCAGATGTTGGAGGTCGCCTTGTCGCGGCGGATGTGCTGCTCGCGCGTCTGCAGCGCCAGCCGATAACCGGGACGGCCCTTGCTGTCGGTGGACTGCCCGACCAGCCGGCCCGGCATTAGCCGTGTCAGTCTGTCGGAAACAGCGCAATAGGCTGCGTGCGGCCCGCCAAACCCCATCGGCACGCCATAGCGCTGCATGGAACCTGCTGCGATGTCCGCGCCCAGGCTTGCGGGCGTGTCGGTCAGGGTCAGGCCGAGCGGATCGGCGACAAAGATGACCAAAGCGCCAACAGCGCGTGCCTTCTCGATCGCCGCCTTGTGGTCTCCATAGACGCCCTTCGTGTCGGGCCATGAGACGAGAAGGGCTGCGGTCTGCTCGTCGATCTGGTCGCCGTCCACGACGATGCCGAGCGGCTCGGCACGCGTGCGCACCACGTCCAGCGTCTGCGGATGCGGTTCGCCGGCCAGGGCGATCTTGTTGCGCTTGTCGCGATGATGGCGAAGAGCGATGCCGACAGCCTCCGCCACGGCGGTCGCTTCGTCCAGCAGCGATGCGGACGCCACGGGCAGGCCGGTCAGTTCGGTGACCAGCGTCTGGAAATGGAACAGCAATTCCAGGCGTCCCTGGCTGATTTCGGACTGGTAGGGCGTGTAGGCGGTGTACCAGGCAGGGTTCTCGAACAGGTTGCGCTGGATCACCGGCGGCACATGGACACCGGAATAGCCCGCACCGATGAAGCTTTTCAGCACGGTGTTGGCGCTCATCTTTCCGGCGAGTTCCTGCAGCGCTTCGGCTTCGCTGGCGGGTTTGGGCAGGTCGAGCGGCCGGCCCAGCCGGATCGATTGCGGCACGACCTGCGAAATCAAGGTCTCGACCGAAGGGACGCCGAGCGTGGCCAACATGGCGCGGGTGTCGACCTCGCCGGGGCCGATATGACGGCGGGAAAAGGGGGCAGGGGATACGGTCACGATGGCGCTCCGCTTCAAGCGATATGGGCGGCGTAACCCGCCTCGTCGAGCAGGCCTTCGAGCTGGCCGGCATCCGAGAGTTTCATTTTCCACAGCCAGCCTTCGCCGGCGGGCGAAGAGTTGACCAAGGCTGGGTCCGACGACAGCGCGGTGTTTGCTTCGATGATTTCGCCGTCCACCGGCGCATAGACATCCGACGCTGCCTTGACGGATTCGACCACGACGGCGGTATCGCCCTTGGCAAAGCTGCGGCCAATCTCGGGAAGCTCGACAAAGACGAGGTCGCCGAGCTGTTCCTGCGCATAATCGGTGATGCCGACGGTCACGACATCGCCGTCGACGCTGAGCCATTCATGGTCTTCGGTGAAATAGAGTTTGGCCATGATTTTATCCTTTGCGGTAGCGATGCTGCGTGAAGGGAAGGGGATGGATTTGAACCGGAATCCGCGTGCCGCGCACATCGGCGAACACCGTGTTTCCCGGCTTTGAAAGCTCGGCCGCGACATAACCCATTGCGACGGGGTGACCCGCGGACGGCCCAAAGCCGCCCGAGGTGACGCGGCCAACGACGGTGCCATCGGCATCGGTGAGTTGCACGCCGGCGCGAACCGGCTGGCGACCTTCCGGCTTGAGGCCGACGCGCTTTTCGCTAGCGCCGTCTGCCATGATCTTAGCGAGCGCGGACGCACCTATAAAATTCCCGCTTGCTCGAATGTCCTTGGGAATGGCCCACATCAGGCCCGCGCTCGCCGGGCTTGTGTCGGGGGTGATGTCCTGACCGTGCAGGCAAAGGCCTGCTTCAAGCCGCAGGCTGTCGCGGGCGGCAAGGCCGATCCACGTCAGCCTTTCGTCGGCCTGAAGCTTAGTCAACAAATCGCGGGCATCGGCCTCGGGCAGTCCGATTTCGAAACCGTCTTCGCCTGTATAGCCCGACCGGCTTATGAACCAGTTTTCGCGCGGCTCGCCGCCCTGCATGAAGAAAAGATGCGCTGTGGAGATGCCCGCCTTTTCCAGAATGTCAGCGGCCTCCGGCCCCTGGATGGCGAGGAACACGCGGTCGAGCGGCTCAACGGTGGCCTCAAACCTTTCGGCCAGCGCCTGCAGATGAGCGATGTCCTCAGCGGCATTGCCGGCATTGGCGACGACCATGAACCTCTCGTCGCCCAGGCGGGTGACGATCAGGTCATCGAGGATGCCGGCCTGCTCGTTGAGGAAAAAGGTGTATTTCGATTGGTTTGTTGCCAAAGCCCTGGCTGAAAGCGGGCAGGCCTTGTCGAGAAGGTTGGCGGCCTGTGGACCGAAAACCAAAATCAATTTCATATGCGAAATATCGAACAGGCCGGCATGCTCGCGGGTGTGAAGATGTTCCTTCATCACCCCGGCCGGATAGGTCAGCGGCATCGACCAGCCAGCGAATGCGCCAAAACGCGCACCGGCCGCCTGATGAAGATCTTCTAATGGCAAATGCCTGATGGTGTCGCCCGTCATGGTCTCTCCAGAGTTCGCACGTAACCCGCCGCTTCCGCGGCTATTCCGTGCCCCTCTGTCTCAGGCCTGAGAGACTCGCGCGGGCGGATCGATCGATCCGCTGCGCTTACACCTTCGGCGCAAGGCTTTCGCCTCGACTTTCCAGAGCGTCCTTCCCGTTGACGGTTCTTTTTGCCTGAGAGATTTCGGGCGATTTCCCCTTCGGCGGCAGGCGAACCTGCTCTCTCCCGCAAACGGATGGACCTCGCAAAAGATCCAGACATCACCCTCCTATCCCAGCTTCGACACTTTGTCACGTGCCTGCGACATTGCCGGCTGCCGGAGCCACAGAAACTTTACGCTGACATAGCCAACTCAGCGCAAATGTTCGGCGTGCCACTTCAAGTGACCGTCCATGAAGGTGGAGATGAAGAAATAGGAATGATCATAGCCTTCGCGCATGTTGAGCGTAAGCGGCAGACCAACGGCACGACAGGCTTCCCGCAGCAGCCCCGGCCGCAAGCCATCCTCCAGAAACCCATCCGCCGTGCCCTGGTCGACCAGAAACTCGTCGAACCGATAACCGTCCTCGATCAGTGCGGTGGCGTCATAGGCGCGCCACGCCGTTTCATCGTCTCCGAGGTATTTTTCGAAGGCAGGCTTCGACCATCCGGCCGTCATCGGCTGAGTGATCGGCGCAAAGGCCGAACAGCTCTTGAAGCGGTCCGGGTTCTTCAGGGCGATGGTCAACGCGCCGTGGCCACCCATGGAATGGCCGAAGATGCCCTGGCGGCTCATATTGGCGGGGAAATTGGCCGCGATCACCTTGGGCAGTTCGTCGACGATATAGCTGTACATGCGGTAGTTTTTCGAGAACGGGGCCTGCGTGGCATCTAGATAGAAGCCGGCGCCGCAGCCGAACTGCCAGTTGTCTTTCTCGTCCGGCACAGCTTCGCCGCGCGGGCTGGTGTCGGGGCAGACAATGATGAGGCCGAGTTCGGCCGCCATCTTGCGGTACTCCCCCTTGTCCATGACGTTCTGATGCGTGCAGGTCAGCCCCGACAAGTACCAGAGCACTGGGCAGGGACCATCCTTCGCCTGCGGCGGCACGAAGACGGCGAAGGTCATGTCGCAGGCGCACGCTTCCGAGGCATGGGTATAAACACCCTGAACCCCGCCATGGGACTTTGCGGTCGACACTGTTTTCATGAGATTTCGGGCTTTCAGTTTGCGAGCGATACGGCAAGGTTGACGGCGGCCGCCACCAGAACCGTGTTGAAAAAGAATGACGCCACCGCATGCACTGTATTCAGCTTACGGACGCGTGTCTGGGTTATCTCCACATCGGAGGTCTGAGCCGTCATGCCGATGACGAAGGAGAAGTAGAGGAAATCGTAGCCGGACGGCTCGTCGTCGCCGGGAAAATCCAGCCCGGCCATCGGCTTGGCCTTGGCGTTGACTTCGGGCCGCCAGTAAATATGCGCATAGTGCAGCGCCGCCATGGTGTGGATGGTGAACCAACCCAGCGCCACCGAAAGCAGCGCAAGTGTTACATCCAGAGTCTTCGGACCATCCTGTTCGTTGAGGATCATGAACAGCGAGCCCACCGCCACGACCACGGCACCGAACGTTATCAGAATGATCACCCACGCAGGCTCGTCCGCGCTCGCGGCGTGCTTCTTGAGAAAGGCGGGCGTCAGCTTCGGCAGCTTGAACCACTCAAGGGTTAGATAAACCAGAAAGAAGACGTTCGCCCCCACCTGTACCGCCAGTTCCGGCTTGAACCAGACCGCCGGAACAAGCGCCGTCATACCGCAAAGGGCTGCTGCATAAAAAGGGCCGTGGCGTCCCGGGACGATCATGCGTTACTCCGCGACCACCAGTTCGACCGATACACCGAGCTTTTCGGCCAAGACTGCGAGGCGGCGGTCCGCCGTAGCCAAGGGTTCGCGGCGTTCGAGCGCCAGCGCCACGAAGAGGCAGTCGTAAATGGGATGTAGGTTGGAGAGGGCGATATCCACGGCAGATGGAAGCAGTATCCTGTTTGGCACGAGTTCTCGATAGGTTGTTTCCAGCAACCTCACGCCGTGCATGCACCTCTCGGCGTCGATCTTTCCACTGCGAACATTTTTGTAGAGCGCGTTTGCAACTTCGAGGAGGATCAGTTCGGGGGCAACCAAATCCTTTCGTCCAAGATATTGCTCGGAAGGCCTGCTGAATTCGGTTTGGACAAACCAGTGAGCGGCGACACTGCTATCCAGAATCATGTGTTCGAATCCGGCCAGGCGCGACCCAGATCGTTATCGCGGTCCCAGCGGATACTATCGATCAATTCTTGTCCGGACGCAGGCTTCGACTTTGCCCGAATGGCATCTATCTCGGCCCATGCCTCCTCGCGCGTCATCCCTGCCTTTTCGCTTATGACCTCGCGTGCAAGCTGTTCGGTCGACACGCCTTTGGCCTTGGCGCGCGCCTTGAAGCGATCAAGTACGTCGTCTGGCAGGTTGCGGATGATCATGCTCGCCATGGTTTTGTCTCCATTGATATCACGATGATATCACAGCCCGACGTTGCAGCAAAGTGTCAGGCGGACGTGGCGCGCACCGCCCGCCGCACCGCCTGGTCGAGCGCGCCGAGAAAGCGCGACCGATCCTCGCGGGAGAAGGACGCGTTGAAGCCCTTGCTCTCGCCGGTTTCGCGCAGATGCTGCTTGAGGTCGCGCATGGCGACGGCCATGCCGATGCTTTCGGGCGTAAACGGCCTGCCGGTCGGGCCAAGCACATGCGCGCCCAGCGCCACCGTGCGGCTGGCGAGCGGGATATCGGCGGTGATGACGATATCGTTTGCCTGCGCGTTCTCGACGATCCAGTCGTCGGCGGCATCCGCGCCTTTGGATACCACCACATGGCGGATCATTGGATCGCGGGATGGTCGCAAACCGCCATTGGCAACGAAAACAACCGGCAGGCCATGCCGCTCCGCCACCTTGATCACCTCGTCCTTCACTGGACAGGCATCGGCGTCGACATAGATGGAGGGCAAGGCCATGTTCCGGACTCGGGCTTAGTACACCACGACGCTTCGGATGCTTTCGCCGGCATGCATGAGATCAAACCCCTTGTTGATGTCCTCGAGCTTCAGCGTGTGGGTGATCATCGGGTCGATCTGGATCTTGCCGTCCATATACCAGTCGACGATCTTCGGCACATCGGTGCGGCCGCGTGCGCCACCGAAGGCTGTGCCCATCCAGGTGCGGCCGGTGACGAGCTGGAATGGCCGGGTTGAAATCTCCTGGCCGGCGCCGGCAACGCCGATGACCACGGACTTGCCCCAACCCCGGTGAGACGATTCAAGGGCTTGCCGCATCACCTTCGTGTTGCCCGTGCAGTCGAAAGTATAGTCCGCGCCGCCGATCTGGTCGGCTCCGCGCTTCGTCAGGTTGACGAGATATGGGACGATGTCGCCGTCGACCTCCTTCGGGTTGACGAAATGGGTCATGCCGAAGCGCTCGCCCCATTCCTTCTTGTCGTTGTTGAGGTCGACGCCGATGATCATGTCGGCACCGGCAAGGCGCAGGCCCTGGATGACGTTGAGGCCGATGCCGCCGAGCCCGAAGACAATTGCGGTCGAGCCGATCTCGACCTTCGCCGTGTTGATCACCGCGCCGATGCCTGTGGTCACGCCGCAGCCGATGTAGCAGATCTTATCGAAGGGCGCGTCGGGATTGACCTTGGCCAGCGCGATCTCGGGCAGTACGGTGTGGTTGGCGAAGGTCGAGCAGCCCATATAGTGGAAAATCTTGTCCTTGCCGATGGAGAAGCGGCTGGTGCCGTCCGGCATCACACCCTGGCCCTGGGTGGCCCGGATGGCGGTGCAGAGATTGGTCTTTCGCGACAGGCAGGACGGGCAGGTGCGGCATTCCGGCGTGTAGAGTGGGATGACATGGTCGCCCTTCTTGAGCGAGGTTACGCCCTTGCCGACGTCGACGACAATTCCGGCGCCCTCATGGCCGAGAATCGCGGGGAAGATGCCTTCCGGATCGGCGCCCGACAGCGTGAACTCGTCGGTGTGGCAGATACCCGTCGCCTTGATCTCGACCAGAACCTCGCCCTCGCGCGGGCCTTCGAGGTCGACCTCCATGATCTCCAACGGTTTTCCGGCGGCAACGGCTACGGCGGCGCGGGTTTTCATGGGCAGACTCTCCAAAAGCGAAACAATCGAAATCGCGCGCAACGTTTCAGGTTTCCCGGCATCGATCAAGTCTGCGAAGCCGCTTCGGCAGAGAGAGGCCACAGTTCTGTGAAGATGCGATCCGGACTGTGGACAGGACGGCGCGATTGGCCGACGATAAGGCAACAACCAACCAACTGACAGGCTCCAATTGGGTGAGTCGGCGACAGCCGATGTCTGGGCATGCAGCTTTCAAAAGTTGACAGCTGTCGACTTTTTGCCCGGTTCGAACTCGAAAAGGCTTCCGAGATTTTCAGATTGCGTTCTGAAAACAAGGGTTTGACTAAACATGTTCATCCATCTTCGCGTCCATTCCGCCTATTCCTTGCTTGAGGGCGCTTTGCCGCTCGGCAAGGTGGTCGGTCACGCGATCAAGGACAATGCGCCGGCTATCGCGGTGACCGACCGTAACAACCTGTTCGGCGCGCTGGAGTTTTCGCAGAAGGCCAGCAAGGACGGCATCCAGCCGATCATCGGCTGTCAACTGGACGTCGACTTCCTCGACGCGGATACCGGCCAGAAAAGTGCTGCGCGCCGGGCCGGCCCCGAGCTTTCGCCGCTCGTGCTGATTGCAGCAAACGAGACCGGTTATACCAACCTTGTGCGGCTCGTCAGCCGCGCCTATCTTGATACGCCCAATGGAGAGCCCGTCCACGTCAAGCTGGACTGGGTGGAAGTGCTCGCCGAGGGCATCATCTGCCTGACGGGTGGGCCGCGCGGGGCCATCGGCTCGGCCATCAAGGGCGACCGCGCATCCGCGGCCGAACAGCGCCTCACCGCGCTCAAGGCGATGTTCGGCGACCGTCTCTATGTCGAGGTGGAACGTCTTGCCGGTTACGACCGTAATCTCGAAGCTGCGACTATCGATCTGGCGTACCGTCACGACCTGCCGCTGGTGGCGACCAATGAGGCTTTTTTCCCTGCTCGCGATGACTATGACGCGCATGACGCTCTGATCGCCATTGCCGAAGGCTCCGTCATCGCCGAAGACAATCGGCGACGCCTGACTACCGATAATTTTCTCAAGAGCCAGAAGGAGATGCAGGCGCTTTTTGCCGATCTGCCCGAGGCCATCGACAACACCGTCGAGATCGCCAGGCGCTGCTCCTACTACGTCAAGAACCGCGATCCGATCCTGCCGCGCTTCACCGGCGGCGATATCGCGGATTCCGCCGCTGCGGTGAAGGCGGAAGCGGACGAGCTGGCGCGTCAGGCGCGCGAAGGCCTGGCTATGCGCCTGGAGACGCGCGGCCTGACGCCCGGCTACACGCCCGAGCAATATGCCGAGCGGCTGGAATTCGAGCTTGGCATCATCGAGCGCATGAAGTTCCCGGGCTACTTCCTGATCGTCGCCGATTTCATCAAATGGGCAAAGAATCAGGATATTCCGGTTGGCCCGGGCCGCGGTTCCGGCGCGGGCTCGTTGGTTGCCTATGCGCTGACGATTACGGATGTCGATCCGCTGCGGTTTTCGCTGCTGTTTGAGCGCTTCCTGAACCCGGAACGCGTCTCGATGCCCGACTTCGACATCGACTTCTGCCAGGATCGCCGCGAAGAGGTGATCCGCTACGTTCAGGCACGCTACGGCCGCGACCAGGTCGGCCAGATCATCACCTTCGGTACGCTGCAGGCGAGGGCTGTGCTGCGCGACGTCGGGCGCGTGCTGCAGATGCCGTACGGACAAGTCGACCGGCTTTGCAAGATGGTGCCGGCGAACCCCGCTAACCCCGTCAAGCTCGCCGACGCCATTGCCAACGAGCCGCGCTTTGCCGAGGAGGCGGAGAGGGAGCCGATCGTCCAGACGCTGCTGGATATCGCCCAGAAACTAGAAGGGCTCTACCGCCACGCCTCCACCCATGCCGCGGGCATCGTCATCGGCGACAGGCCGCTGTCGGAACTGGTGCCGATGTATCGCGATCCGCGGTCGGACATGCCGGTTACGCAGTTCAACATGAAGTATGTCGAGCAGGCCGGGCTGGTGAAATTCGACTTTCTCGGCCTGAAGACGCTGACCGTGCTGGAAACGGCGGTGAAGCTGATCCGCCGGCGCGGCATCGACATCGATCTGGCGCAGGTTCCGCTCGACGACCCGCTGACCTACGCCATGCTGTCGCGCGGCGAGACGGTCGGCATCTTTCAGGTTGAAAGTGCCGGCATGCGCAAGGCGCTGATCGGCATGCGGCCCGACCGGATCGAGGACATCATCGCGCTTGTCGCGCTGTACCGCCCCGGTCCGATGGAGAACATCCCGACATACAATGCGCGCAAGCATGGCGAGGAGGAGATCGATTCGATCCATCCCAAGATCGACCATCTGGTGAAGGAGACCCAAGGGGTCATCGTCTACCAGGAGCAGGTGATGCAGATCGCGCAGGAGCTTTCGGGCTACTCGCTCGGCGAAGCCGATCTGCTGCGCCGCGCCATGGGCAAGAAGATCCGCGCCGAGATGGACAAGCAGCGCGAACGCTTCGTCGATGGCGCGATGGCCGGAGGCGTATCGAAGCCCCAGGCCAATTTTATCTTCGATCTTCTGGCCAAGTTCGCCGACTACGGCTTCAACAAGTCGCATGCCGCAGCCTATGCCATCGTTTCGTACCAGACGGCCTATCTGAAGGCGCATTATCCGGTCGAGTTTTTGGCTGCATCGATGACGCTGGACATGTCCAACACCGAAAAGCTGGCGGATTTCCGCCAGGATGCGATGCGTCTCGGCATCGATGTCGCGCCGCCATCGGTGATGACGAGTTATCGCGATTTCGAGGTCAGCGAGAACAAGATTTTCTATTCGCTCGCTGCGCTGAAAGGCGTGGGCGAAGCGGCTGTGCAGCACATCGTGGCTAAACGCGCCGAAAAGCCGTTCACCAGCCTTGCCGATTTCTGCGAGCGCATCGACCCCAAGCTGGTCGGCAAGCGCGTCTTCGAAAGCCTTATCATGGCCGGTGCGCTGGACTGTTTCGGCCATGAACGGGCGCAGATGATGGCTGGGCTTGAACGCATGATGGGCCTGGCATCCCTAGCGCAGGAAAACGCTGCATCGGGCCAGCATGACATCTTCGGCAGCGTCTTTTCCGGCCAGACGCCGATGCTGCACCTTCCGCAGGCCGAGGCATGGTTGCCGGCGGACCGATTGCACCGCGAGTTCCAGGTCGTCGGCTTCTACCTTTCGGCGCATCCGCTCGACGAATACAAATCGGCGCTGGAAAAAATGCGCGTTCAGAACTGGACGGATTTTTCAGCCGCCGTCAAACGCGGCGCCACCGCAGGCCGCCTGGCCGGCACGATTACGACCAAGCAGGAGCGCAAGACCAAGACCGGCAACAAGATGGGCGTCGTGCAATTCTCCGATGTCACCGGGCAATTCGAAGCGGTGCTGTTTTCAGAGACGCTGGCGCAGTATCGCGACATGCTCGAGGCCGGAAAGTCGGTCGTCGTCACCGTCGCGGCCGAAGATCGCCCTGAGGGTGTCAACCTCCGTATCCAGACGGTGCAGTCGCTGGAAGACGAGGCGAGTCGAGTACAGAAGTCGCTGCGCATCTTCCTGCGCGACGCCGCTCCGCTCGGCCTGCTGACCTCGCATCTTCAGGTCAGGGGCGAAGGGCAGGTCAGCTTTATCGTCATCAAGGACGATGCGCAGGGCGAAGTGGAAATCGAATTGCCGCAGCGCTGCCGGATTTCTCCGCAGGTCGCCTCCGCATTGCGTGCGGTGCCCGGCGTAGTCGAGGTCGAGTTGGTTTAAGGTTCGGTGAGCAAGGCGGTCGCTGGATCTCATTAGGAATTTATTCTTGACACCGTAACGGTGCTCTGATAGGGTTCAGTTATCGTCGGAAAAGTGCGATCGGCGAATGGAAGTGCGGACCGGTGGCCTTCGCATCTAAGGCACTTCGGCGACGATGCTGTCCTTGTTTCTCTTTCTGTTGAGATTCAGCAGGTTGCCGGAGAGAATGAGAGCAGAGCCGCAGGCGGTGAAGACATCGATCTGCTCAGCGTAGAGCAGCCAGCCGACCAGTGCCGACAGCGGCAGGCGAACGAAATCCATAGGCATGACGACGGTTGCATCGGCATGGGCGAGAGCGCGGGCCATGCAGTAATGGGAAAACGATCCTGAGAATGCGATCAGCACAATCCATGGCCAGATCTCCAGCGGTACAGGCCGCCAGACAAGGATTGCCGGGACGGCCCCGAAGATCGACTGCAGGACGAGCATCCAGAACATGATGCGCAGAGCACTCTCGGTGCGTGTCAGCGACTTGGTCATGGTGAACGAGACGCCGAACACCACGGCAGCGGCGAGAACCACGACATGGCCGAGTTGGAGCGTTTCCAGCGACGGACGCATGATGACGATGACGCCGAGGATGCCGAGCGCAATGGCTGCGATGCGCGACGGGGTCAGGCGTTCTCCCAAAAAGGCTGCAGCCAGCAACGCGGTCCAGATCGGCGTGGTGAATTCGATGGAGATCAGTTCGGCAAGCGGAATGAGCGTCAGCGCGAAGAGCCACCCGGCCTGTCCGAGATAGTGCGCGGCGTTGCGGCCTATGTGCTGCGGTAGGCGCTGCGTGCGCATGGCGCGCAGGCCGCCCGCCATATAGACGAACGGCAGAAGCATCAGCAGGCCGGTGACGGAGCGCATCTCCATCACCTGCAATACGTGGAGCTCCCGCGTGGTAGCGCGGCCGGAGATCGCCATGAGAATCAGCGAAAGGACCGATGCGCCCATCCAAAGGGCGGCCAGCGTCGTGGACTGCTGTTGTTTCATGCACGCTGTTTGGCAAGCGGCTGCGGTTACCGCAACCGCAAGCGGGACAAATCGACTGGACCAGATATGGCGGGAGCAATCAGTCGTCGAGCGGCTCCGGTGGATGGGCGTTGCGGCCCTTTCCGAAGGTGTAGCCTGTTTCCACCGCCTTGCGCCCGAACTTGTCGCGCAGCGAATCGATGGCGCCTTCGGCCAGAGCGCGTTTTCGGGCCTGCTGGTCGACCAGGTCTGGAGGGTCGGCCTTGCCGTCGTCGGACAGGTCGCTGACGCCAATGCCGAGCAGGCGATATCGCGTGCCATCGGTTTCCTTGGACAGCATCTGCAGGCCGGTCTGGAAAATGCGGTCCGCAAGCCGCGTCGGGTCGGCGAGCTGCCGGTTGCGGGTACGGGTCTTGAAATCCTGCGTCTTGAGCTTGAGAACCACCGTGCGGCCTGCGATGCCGGCCTTCTTGAGACGCAATGACACCTTTTCCGACAGCGCACGAAGGACCGGTACCAGATCTCCCGTCGCAGCCAAATCGGTGTCGAAAGTGGTTTCAGCCGAAACGCTCTTGGCCTCGTGATCTGGCGAGACGCGCCGTTCGTCCTGGCCGCGCGACAGATAGAAAAGGCGGTTGCCCATCGTGCCGTAGCGCCGCATCAGGTCGGACTGGTCGATCTTCTGCAACTGGCCTATCGTCCGCAGCCCATCGCGCTCCAGCGTGGCGGCAAAGGCCTTGCCGACACCCCATATCATCGTCACCGGCTGCTCGGCCAGAAAGCCTATGGCCTCGTCGCGACCGATGACCGAGAAGCCGCGCGGCTTGCGGAAGTCAGAGGCAATTTTGGCAAGAAACTTACAATAGGAGAGGCCGGCCGAGACGCTGATGCCAATCTCTTTCTCCACCGTGCGTGCGAAACGCGCCAGCACCAGCGCCGGAGGTTGACCGTGCAGGCGCTCCGTTCCCGACAGGTCGAGAAATGCCTCGTCGATGGAAACGGGTTCGACCAGCGGGGTCAGCGCCTGCATCATGGCGCGAACCTCGCGCCCGACGCGCACATATTTTTCCATGTCCGGTTTGATCACAACAGCTTCGGGACAGGCTTCAAGCGCCTTGAACATCGGCATGGCCGAGCGCACGCCATTGATACGAGCGATATAGCAGGCGGTGGAGACGACGCCGCGCTTGCCGCCGCCGATGATGACGGGCTTGTCCTTCAGTGTGGGATTGTCGCGCTTTTCCACCGCGGCATAGAAGGCGTCGCAGTCTAGATGGGCGATGGACAGACTGTAGAGTTCTGGATGCCGAAGCAGGCGAGGGCTCCCGCACGCTGCGCAGCGCCGCGTTTCGGCCCGCTGGAGCGCAAGGCAGTCTCTGCAGAAGCCTTGGCCGGGCGCGTTGACGGGCATGTATATTCAGCCGAACAGAAAGGGAACGGTTGCGATATTAGGCGAGATGAAGCGCCTGAACAAGACACGTGGATACCACCACCGACAGCGCCCCGTCCATTGAACGCAGAGGCCTTGCGCGACATGCCCCAAGCTCAGATGCCAAGCGCCTTCTCAATGGCCGGTGCCGCTGTCTTCCAATCGTCTGCGACGGTGATGCCTTCGGGCAGCGGCGGCATCACGGCCCGCATTGCGCTGTAGGACATGAGGTTGACGAGGTGGGCATCGGCAACGAAGTCTCGCACCGAGAGCAGGTTCTTGGGTATGTCGTCGACGAAGGCGACAGGCCGATTGTCCAGGCCGCGCAGCTTCAGGATGGCCGGGCCCTTCGGCATTTCCGTGGTCAGAAGCGGGTAGGGGAAGCCGAGCGCGTCGAGATGAGCCCGGCGCACCGGACGATGCCGGTGCGGCATGGCGGTCAGCATCACGATTTCGGCATTCCGGCTCAGCCGTGCAATGGTCTCCGCCGCATCGGCAGCGGCCGTCTGCCACGCCGCCTGAACAGCGAAGAAGGTGTCGAGATGCTCTGCGACCTCTGCAGGGTCGACCTTCTGCCTGTCGGTCCGCCTGACGACGTTCTGGAACAGGCTGAAGGTTGCAAGTCCCAGCTCGAGATCGATGGATTCGAGATAGCGCATGAAGGGCTGGACGAATTCCAGCACGACCTCGTCGACATCCAGGACCAGCAGAGGGCGGTCGTCCCTGGCCAGTTCCGCGATCTGGCGGGCGGTCTCGGGATCGTCGCTCATATCGACCGGTCGTAGCTCTGGTCGCCCAGCGGCAACTGCCGCGCCGCTTTGACGATTTCGGCAGGCGACAGCCCGCTCTCCTCGGCGAAACGCAGCAAGGTCGGCTCATGCGCGACGATGAACTGCATGACGCCTGCGAGAAACCCGGGTTCGGCAGCCGCAGTACGGATGTTGCGTATCTCGATCCCGGTCAAAGCCAGGAATCGCGGCAGAAGTTCGGGATCGGCGGCGATGAAACCGAGCGCCTGGATGGCGACCGCATCGCTTCCGCCTGCTTGGGGTTGTGAATCCTGCACAAAACACTCCATATTCTATCTCCATGGCCTAAACGTCTGGACGCCGGACTGCAAGACGGAAGACATGGAGGCCAAATAAGCGGGATTTTCTGGACAGGTTTCCGTTTCGTCAATCATCTCGGGCTATAAGGTGACGAGCGGGTTTATGGGATCTGTGACAAGGCGGTTTCGCCCTTGCAGGCAATACTGCGGGTGGGTTGAATGGCAAAAAAAGTAATGATCGTCGAGGATAACGAGCTCAACATGAAGCTCTTCCGCGACTTGATCGAAGCGAGCGGTTACGAGACGGTGCGCACACGCAACGGGCTCGATGCCTTGAATCTTGCCCGCACCCATCGTCCCGACCTGATCCTGATGGATATCCAGCTGCCGGAAGTTTCCGGCCTGGAGGTCACCAAATGGCTGAAGGAGGATGACGAGTTGCGGAAAATACCCGTCATTGCGGTCACTGCCTTTGCCATGAAGGGTGATGAGGAGCGAATTCGCCAGGGTGGCTGCGAGGCTTATATTTCCAAGCCTATTTCCGTCCCCCGATTCATAGAGACGATAAAATCCTACCTCGGTGAGGCGTGATACGCATGTCTCCTGACGTGAGGGAGTGTTGACATGACAGCGCGCATCCTTGTGGTCGATGATGTGCCGACCAATGTGAAGCTGTTGGAAGTTCGCCTTCTGGCCGAATATTTCGAAGTGCTGTCCGCCACCAATGGCGCCGACGCGATCCGCGCCTGCGAGACCGGCAAGATCGACGTCGTTTTGCTCGACGTGATGATGCCCGGCATGGACGGGTTCGAAGTCTGCCGTGTGCTCAAGGCGGACCCTGCGACATCGCATATTCCCGTGGTGATCATCACGGCGCTCGGCGATGTCAGCGATCGCATCCAGGGTCTTCAGGCCGGCGCGGATGATTTTCTGACCAAGCCGGTCAACGGCCTGCAACTGATCACGCGCGTGAAAAGTCTCGTCCGGCTCAAGATGCTCACCGATGAACTGCGGCTGCGTGCATCGACCACCCACGACCTGCGTATGGACGAGCTTCTCAACAGGACGTTTCATTCCGAGGAGACCCTGCCGCGCGTCCTTTTGATCGACGAGCAGGAGGAGTCGTCCCAGGCTGTCGCCGATATGCTCGACCAGACGATGCGCCTGGATGTCGTTGCCGATCCCGCCGAGGGTTTCGTCAGAGCCGCTGAAGTCGACTACGAGTGTGTTTTGGTCGCCTCCAGCGAGACCGGATTCGATCCGCTGCGTGTGTGTTCTCAACTGCGCTCGCTGGACAAGACGCGCTTCCTGCCGATTATCCTGCTCGCGGATGCCGGGGACGAGGGTCGTGTCATGCGCGGTCTCGAACTCGGCATCAACGATTATCTGACCCGACCGATCGACGAGTTGGAACTGACCGCACGTATCCGCACCCAGGTGCGCCGCAAGCGCTACAACGATCAGCTTCGCCTCAGCGTGGCCCAGACCATCGAAATGGCTGTGACGGACCCTCTCACCGGGCTGCACAACCGCCGCTACCTCGACAGCCATTTGCAAACGCTGGTCGATCGCGCGATCGTTCGCAAGCGTCCGCTGTCGGTGATGATCAGCGATCTCGATCGTTTCAAGGCGATCAACGATACCTATGGCCATCTCGGCGGTGACGAGGTTCTGCGTGAGTTCGCGCGGCGGCTGAGACAGAATGTGCGCGGCATGGATCTGGCCTGCCGCTATGGCGGCGAGGAGTTCGTCGTCGTCATGCCGGACACCGATAACGCTGTGGCGGCAAAGGTTGCGGAGCGTATTCGCGCCGAGATCGAACGCATGCCGTTCGAGATGGTCAGTATCGGACAATCGGCACCGGTTACGATCAGTGTCGGCGTCGCTTCGGTGAATTTCGAAGGCGATACAGTGCTCGACATCATGAACAGAGCGGATCTGGCGCTCTATCAGGCAAAGAACAGCGGTCGAAACCGTGTTGTTGCTACGGCTGCATAGTTCATTTTCGCACGTTATTATGTCAAAAAGAGACAAGATTCTCGTAGTGAAACAAATATCGTGGCTTAAGCCCGCTAACCTTCCGGTGCCTCGCCACGCAGAGAGGAAATTCCTTGATTTTGGATAGTCGGTGCGCGACCGTCGCGATATTGCGGATGTCCAATCTTATGAACATCGCAGTATAAATGCCCCATGACCCAGGTCCGCCGCATCTCCTGGGTCCTGTGGGGTCGGTCGGCCGACGCCGATACCAGCGGCATCCTCGTACCGCTTTCGGACAGTCGGCCGACCTTTTTCTTACTAGAGCGTTTCCTGTTTAGATTGAAGCAGTTCTGTTTCGCCGATGGCGAGGCGATCCGCCAGTAAGGCGGCGCAGTCCGATTTGGTGCATCGGGCAAGCCGGCTGACACAGCGGGCGCCCGCCAGCGGGAAACCCTTCGGGCCGGGTGAATTCAGGACAAATCCTTCGGGCTGGTCTCGTCCGGGCCACCAGCCCGACCATCGACGACCCCCTCGACCTTGTCCCGGATTCCCTCCGGCAGAACGTTTCCATCCAAGCAGGAAACGTTTAAAGCCCACACATGAAAATGCCGCCCGAAGGCGGCATCGTCGCATCGATGAAGAAAGCAAGATTACTTGATCTTGGTTTCCTTGAACTCGACGTGCTTCTTCGCAACCGGGTCGTACTTGCGGAACGACAGCTTGTCGGTCTTCGTGCGGCTGTTCTTGCTCGTCACATAGAAGAAACCGGTGTCTGCGGTCGACAGAAGCTTGATCTTGATATTTGCTGCCTTGGCCATGATCTCGTCCGTTGGTGCTCTTGTGTTGAAACCGCTTCTAGACGGGAAAATCACCCGGACGCGGAAAACCTGGCGCGACACATAAAGATCGTGCCTCAAAAGTCAACCCGGGACTTTGCCTCTGCCGACCAGAAGCCGCGTCGCCGCAAGCATAACATAACAGGCGAAGAAGATTGCAAGCGCCCAGCTGAAGCCATGGGCGCCGAAAAGATCCATGCCGAGACCGATCGTCTGCGGTCCCAGAATCATGCCGATGCCGTAGCAGAAGATGAAGGCGGCATTGGCCGATGCGAGATCGTGGCCGGAAAGCTGCGAGCCGAGATGGGCCAGGCCTACCGTGTAAAGTGCCGCGACCACGCCGCCCCAAACGAAGAGCAGACCGGCCAGGACATACCAGTTGGCCGCCACGAAAGGGATCGCTACGGTGCCGACCAGGCCGACCGCCGCGCAGGCAAGCAGGAGCCAGCGGCGGTCGCGCACCCGGTCGCTGAGCATGCCGATCGGGATCTGCAGGATGACATTGCCAAGACCGATCATGGTCAGCAGCAGGGCCGCATCGCCTTCGGAATAGCCGATCCGGTTGCCGTAGACCGGGAACAGCGTGAAACCGCCGGTTTCGACAGCGCCAAAGACGAGAACGGCGGCCGTTGCCGTCGGAACCAGCCAGGTGTAGCGCAGGAAGCCGCGCGTGGCATCGCCCAGC
Source organism: Tianweitania sp. UT-5YL-CI-8 (assembly GCF_030010215.1). GTDB lineage: Bacteria > Pseudomonadota > Alphaproteobacteria > Rhizobiales > Rhizobiaceae > Oryzicola. The sequence goes on along the minus strand of NZ_JASCRR010000003.1, from coordinate 405,887 downwards.
GAAAGCTTCGGACTTTCCTTGCGCGCCAGAAACACTGGAATTGCGGCGATTGTGACAAGCACGCAGGTGACGCCGAACGGCAGGAAACCGCCGCTGCCGATGATGGAAAAAATCCAGGGACCGACCGCGAACCCTAGCGAGAGCACCGTAGCATAGATGCCGAGCACCAGGCCTCGCCGGTGCGGCGGGGCCGACGTGCTGATCCAGAATTCCGACAGGATGAACAGGACGGTGAGGGCGATATGCAGAAGCGCCCGCAGCGGAAACCACATCCAGAAATAGGGCGAGAAATGAAAGCCGACAAAGGCGGCTGCACCGGCAAAGATGGCGAGCAGCATGGTCGGAACAACGCCAAGACGCGCGGCGAGAGGCGTGGCGAGCGGGGCAGCGGCAATCGACGCAATGCCGGCGACCGCGCTGTTGAGACCGATCATCGAGGCGGAATGGCCACGCGATTCGAGAATGATGCTCAGGAGCGGCGTACCGAGGCCGATGGCGATGCCGACCACGCTGATCGAGGCGATGGCGGCCGATATCGAGCGCCACTGGATGCGCTCGGGATGCGCCGCGGAGGTCTGTCCAGTCATGACTGTGGCTAAAGCAGTTCGCGCAGGAAGCGGTTGTTCAGCATCCGGTAGAAGGGCACCTGCACGGGATCGGCCAGTTCTGGATCGACCTCAAGACGGCTGCGAAGATCGGACAGAACCGTCTTCGTGATCGGTGGCAAATCGTGCTCGACCGCTTGGTCGAAGGTCAGCCAGGCGCACTCCTCAAGCTCGTCAGTCGGCCCGCCCTCGGGAAGTTCGAGCGCCACGCTGCTTCTCCAGGCGGTAAAGAACCAGGTGTCGTAACGCCTGACGCGGCCGGGTGGGGTGATCGCGCGGGCGACGATGCGAAGGCCTGCAAGCGACGGCTTGACGCCATGATCGGCAAATCCCTGCCAGTCCGGACGGCCGGCAACGAAGTCGCCGCGTTCGCCGATCAGCAGGCCGGCCTCTTCATAGGTCTCTCGGATCGCCGACAAGGCAATTGCGCGGGCGCGTGCGGCCGTGGTGCGACCGGTGCGCAGCCTCAGTTCATCGGCCGGGTCGAGGCCCTTGACCAGGGCGATACGGCTGTCGGCGGGATCTGTACGTCCGCCTGGAAAAACAAACTTTCCGGGCATAAAGGTGTGCTTTGCATGGCGTTTGCCCATCAGCACCCGCACGTCGCCATCGGCATGACGGTCGAGCAGAATCAGGGTGGCTGCATCGCGGGGACGCAGAGCCTTGCCCTTCTTCAGCGCAAAGTCCTTGTTCTCGACCTTGTCGAGTTCGGTGCGCGTCATGCCTTCCATGGACAAACCTCAATCAAGCAAAATCAGATATCGAGCGGAAGTTCCACGGCGTGCAGGGTCTACTGCATTTCGGGATGCGTTTCCAAACGCTCTTCTTCATCGCCGAAACCGTGCATATACAGCGCCCATTGCAGTCCGACGACAGCCCCTTTGCAAGGACGGAGCAGGAGAAGCGACGATATGATCGTCAGCGGCACCCAGACGGCCAGATGCGCCCACATCGACATGGTGCTGACAGCTTCAATGGCCATAAATGCGCCGACGACGATGTGGCCGACGACAAGCACGACGAGATAGGCGGGAAGATCGTCGGCACGGTGGTGATGGATCTGCTCGCCGCAGACCTCGCATTCATCCACGGTCTTGACGAAGGACTGGAACAGGCGGCCTTCGCCACAGCGCGGACATTTGCCCAGAATTCCTCGTTTGATCGCGTTCCAGACCGGGCGTTTGGGGCGCACGGATGGTGCTTCTCCGCCGAAAACCTGCTGCTCCATCACGACCTCCGCTTGTGCCCGCTGCCGCCGCGTCGCGGCTGTGACGCCCGCGAGCGGCTTTTCTGGCCTTTGGATTTGTGGAACGACCGTTTCGAGCCGGGCAGGGGCTTGGGTTCGCTCAACATCTCGAAGCGCATGGAGCCTGCCAGCGGCGCAATTTCCACCAGCCTGACCTGAACGCTGTCGGCGAGCTGGTAGCCTTTGCCGCTGCGCTCACCAAACAGCGCACGCGCTGCCTCATCGAACACGAAATAGTCGTCGCCCAGTGTCGAAATCGGGATGAAGCCGTCGGCACCGAACTGCGGCAGCATCACGAACAGCCCCGACTTGGTGACACCGGAGATGCGCCCGTCGAATGCCTCGTTGACGCGCTCGGCGAGATAGCCGGCTGTCAGGCGGTCGACGGTGTCGCGCTCTGCTGCCATGGCACGGCGCTCGCTTTGGGAGATGAGGCCGGAAATCTCTTCGAGCATGTCTTCCTCCGCCTGCGTGAGCCCATCCGAGCCGAGGCCGAGCGCCGAGATCAGCGCACGGTGAACGATGAGGTCGGCATAACGTCGGATCGGTGAGGTGAAATGCGCATAGCGCCGCAGGTTCAAGCCGAAATGGCCGATATTGTCGGGATTGTACTCCGCCTGGCTTTGCGAGCGCAGAACGACCTCATTGACCAGTTGTTCATTGTCCGCGCCACGCACCCGCTCAAGAATGCCGTTGAACTGGCCCGCTCGAATCTGGGCACCACGTGCCAGCGACAGGCCGATGGTCTGCAGGAATTCGCGTAGCGATTCCTGCTTGGACAGCGAAGGAACGTCGTGGATGCGATAGATCAGGCGCTGCTTCTTGTTCTCGAGCGTTTCCGCCGCCGCCACATTGGCCTGGATCATGAACTCTTCGATAAGCTTGTGCGCATCGAGCCGCTCGGGAACGATGACACGATCCACAGTGCCATCCGGCTTGAGCAGGATCTTGCGCTCGGGCAGATCGAGTTCCAACGGTTCGCGCGCCTGGCGGCCCCGCTTGAGCACGTCATAGGCTGCCCAAAGCGGCTTCAGAATGGGGTCGAGGATCGGGCTGGTCTTGTCGTCCGGAACGCCGTCGATCGCCGCCTGAGCCTGCTGGTAGGAGAGTTTCGCCGCCGACTTCATCATGATGCGGTGGAACGAGTGCCGTATTTTCCGGCCCTCGGCGGAGAACGTCATCTTCACCGCCAGCGCGGGACGGTCCACCAGTTCCTTCAACGAACACAGGTCGTTTGAAATCCGTTCCGGCAGCATCGGCACAACGCGGTCGGGGAAGTAGACGGAGTTGCCGCGTCGCAGCGCCTCGCGGTCGAGCGCGGAGCCCGACGTCACATAGGCTGCGACATCGGCGATGGCCACGGTGGCGATAATGCCGCCTGGATTGTTCTCGTCGGTATCCTGCTCGGCGAACACCGCGTCGTCGTGGTCCTTGGCGTCCGCCGGGTCGATGGTGATGAGAGGCAGGTCGCGCCAGTCCTCGCGACCCTGCAGAGTTGCGGGCTCGACGCGCTCGGCCTCGGCGATGACCTCTTCCGGCCAGACATAGGGGATGTCATGCGCATGAATGGCGATCATCGAGACCGCCTTTTCGCTGGTAAGCGAACCCAGAACCGAAATAACCTTGCCGCGCGGCAGACCATAGCGGCTGGAATTGCCGGCCTCGACCTCGACCAGATCGCCCGGTTCGGCGCCGTTGCGGAAATCCTTTTCGATCACCAGTTCGGGCTGACGCCGCTCGACCGGCTCGATGCGGTAGGTGCCGTCTTCGAGGATGCGGAACACACCCAGCGCAGTGTCCTTGCGGTGCTCGAACACCTTCATCACCCGCGCCGTATAAGCGGGCTGGTCGGGCTCGCCGAGATAATCCTCAGCCGGAAAAGTCTTCGCCAAAACGCGGTCGCCAACGCCGGGCGCGGTTGCCGCGTCGGCTTTGCGGATGTTGATGGCCACCAGCGGGCCATCGGCCTGCTCGGAGGGACGGGCAAGAAGCGTGCCTTCTGCGTCGCGCCCGAAAATATCCAGCACGGCGACATGGGCAAGCGCGCCGGGGCGCGTCAGCCGCTTGCGGTTGCCGGCCAGCAGACCTTCATCCTGCAACTCGCGCAGCATTTCTTTCAGCCACGGCCGGTCGTCGCCTTTCAGGCCAAAGGCCTTGATGATCTCGCGCTTGCCGGCGCGATCCGGATTTTCCGCAACGTAGCGCAGGATATCGTCGCGCGACGGACGATAGGACGTGCCGCCTTCGGCACCGCCGGCGCGGCTCTTGCCGGTCTTGCTTCCGGGAATTTTCCGCGCCACGCTGGTCAGCCTTTTTTCTTTGCCGCAGCAGGTTTCTTCGCGGCGGCAGGCTTCTTAGCCGCGCTGGCCGTCTTCGCCGGCTTCCTGGCAGCACTGGCTGCCTTCGCCGGCTTTTTCTTCGTCGCGCCGCCATCCTTGCCCTGTTTTTCGGCAATCAGCGCCAGGGCCTCCTCAAGCGTTATCGTGGCGGGGTCCTTGCCCTTCGGCAGCGTCGCATTGACCTTGCCGAAATTGACGTATGGACCGTACTTGCCATCTCGCACGACGATCTTGCCGCCGCCATCTGGATGGTCGCCGAACTCCTTCAGGGCCACCGCCGCCGCCCGACCGCCCGCGCCCTTGGACTGCTTTTCGGCAAGCACCGTCACCGCGCGGTTCAGGCCGATCGAAAACACATCCTCGATGCTCTCGAGATTGGCATAGGTGCCGTCACACAGGACAAAGGGTCCATACCGGCCGAGGCCGGCGGAGATCATCTTGCCGCTCTCGGGATGCTTGCCGACATCGCGCGGCAGCGAAAGCAGCGCCAAGGCCTTCTCGTGATCGATCGAATCCGTCGTCCAGCCCTTCGGCAGGCTGGAGCGCTTGGCTTCCTTGCCTTCGCCACGCTGCACATAAGGTCCGAAGCGGCCGCTGCGCAGGGTGATCTCTTCCTTTGTGTAAGGATCGACGCCGAGCGCCTTGGTACCGTCTTCAAGCCCGGCCGCATCGCCATTGCCGTTGGTGCCGTCGCCGCCAAGCTGGCGGGTAAAGCCGCAATCGGGATAGTTCGAGCAGCCGACGAAAGCTCCGTATTTGCCGAGCTTAAGCGACAGGTTGCCGGTGCCGCATTTTGGGCAGATGCGCGGGTTCGAGCCATCCTCGCGTTCGGGGAAGACCAGCGGCGCGAGTTCTTCGTTGAGCGCGTCCAGAACCTCTGTGACACGCAGTTCCTTGATGTTCTCGACGGCCTTGGAAAAGTCGTTCCAGAAGTCGCGCAGCACTTCGCGGTAGGCGAGCTTGCCGTCCGAAATCTCGTCCAGCCGCTCTTCAAGTGCCGCCGTGAAGTCATATTCGACATAACGCTCGAAGAAGCCTTCCAGGAAGGCTGTGACCAACCGGCCCTTGGCCTGCGGCGTCAGCCTGCGCTTGTCGACCGTGACGTATTCGCGATCCTCCAGCGTCTTCAAGGTCGATGCATAGGTCGACGGACGGCCGATGCCGAGCTCTTCCATCTTCTTGATCAGCGACGCTTCCGAATAGCGGGGAGGCGGCTCCGTCGTATGTTGGGTGGCGTTGATAGCCTCGCGCTTCATCGTCTCGCCGGAGCGGATTTCGGGGAGGCGCTTGTTTTCCTCGTCTTCCGAATCCTCTTCCTTGTGATCCGTATAGGCGGCGATGAAGCCGTCGAAACGCATCACCGAACCGACAGCGCGCAGGTTGGCGTGGCGGCTCCCGTTGGTCGCATCGATCTCCACCGTCGTGCGCTCGAATTCCGCCGGCTGCATCTGGCTCGCGATAGCCCGCTTCCAGATCATTTCGTAAAGACGCGCTTGGTCGGCATCGAGATATTTGCGTACGTCGGACGGTAGCCGCGAGAAGTCGGTCGGGCGGATGGCTTCGTGGGCTTCCTGCGCGTTCTTGGCTTTCGCCGAATAGTAGCGTGGCTTCTCGGGCAGATATTTGTCGCCGAACTCCTTGCCGATAGTGACACGGGCGGCGGAAATCGCCTCGGGCGCCATCTGCACGCCATCCGTACGCATATAGGTAATGAGACCGGCGGTCTCGCCGCCTATGTCGAGGCCTTCATAGAGCCTCTGGGCGACTTGCATGGTGCGGTTCGCCGAGAAACCAAGCCGCGAAGACGCGGCCTGCTGCAGCGTCGACGTGGTGAAGGGCGGGCCGGGGTTGCGCTTGGCCGGCTTGGCTTCGACCGATGCGGTGTGGAATGTCGCGCCTTCCAGCATCGACCGGATGTCATCGGCTTGCGCCTTCGACGAAATGTCGAGCCTCTGCAGTTTTTTGCCTTCGAAAGCCGTCAGCTTCGCCTCGAACTGCTCGGCGCGCGGCGTGCCCAGGATGGCGGCGATCTGCCAGTATTCGACGGCGATGAAACGCTCGATCTCGGCTTCGCGGTCGCAGACCAGGCGAAGCGCCACCGACTGAACACGACCGGCCGAACGCGCGCCCGGCAGCTTGCGCCACAGAACCGGCGACAGGGTGAAACCGACGAGATAATCCAGCGCGCGGCGGGCCAGATAGGCATCGACCAGTGCGACGTCGATCTGGCGCGGGTTGGCCATGGCCTCGAGCACGGACTGCTTGGTGATGGCGTTGAACACCACGCGGCTGACCGGCTTGTCCTTTAGCACCCGCTTCTGCTTGAGCACCTCCAGAACGTGCCATGAGATTGCTTCGCCTTCGCGATCCGGATCGGTCGCGAGGATCAGGCCGTCGGCGTCCTTGACCGCATTGGAAATTTCGGCGAGGCGCTTCGAAGATGCGCCATCGACCGCCCAGGACATTGCGAAATCCTCATCCGGGCGCACGGAGCCGTCTTTCGCCGGGAGGTCGCGAACATGGCCGAACGACGCCAGAACCTTATAGTTCTTGCCGAGATATTTGTTGATCGTCTTGGCTTTTGCCGGCGATTCTACGACGACGACGTCCATGGATGCTCATGATTTCCGGCGGTTACAGTCGAGATCAGACTTTCTGCACGCCTTTTATTGATATCGTTCGCCCGTCAAATGGCCGTGCTTTTTCAATCGGTCAAGGGGCGCGGGCGAAATGAACCTTTTCAGCCCTCTGCAACCAGAGATTTATTTTCAAGAAACATTGCAATCCAGGATAATTATCTTAAGCTGTAAGACGTGATCAAGTTTGTGGTTTATGGCGCAGTTTCCGGACGAAACAGCATCTTTTTCGAGAGCGTCGACACGACAGGGAAGGCATTCTTGCATGCATCAGACGGCTACTGGACAAAGCAAGGTCGCAACACTTGAATATGTGCACTCAATGCTCGGCCAGTTGCGCAGGATGGCCGAAAACGAGCGCTGTCCGATGCTCGCATATTATATAGAGATGGCCTTCATTGAAGCTGGTGAGATCATTCGCGGCGAATCGGCGTCAGTCCAGCCCCGCAAGAAGTGATACCGATCCGCCGGCATGGCGTTCGAGCCGCCCGGCGAGATCAAGTTCAAGCAGAATCATAAAAACCTGAGCCGGATGCAGGTCGGTATGCCGAATGATTTCGTCCACGCCTGTCGGCGTTGGCCCAAGCGCCTCGATCACCCGGCTTCGGTCGTCCTCGGCCGGCAAGGGCACTGAACCAAAATCCGGCGGCTCTTCCAGCGTCATCGTCGAGGTGCCGTTTTTTGTGATCGGCTGCAAGGCGTCGAGCACATCGGCAACCTGGGTGACCAGCGTCGCACCGTCCTTGAGCAGGCGGTTGGTGCCGGCCGCCCTTGGGTCGAGGGGAGAGCCCGGCACGGCGAAGACCAGCCGCCCCATCTCGTTGGCGAGACGCGCGCTGATCAACGATCCCGAGCGGTCCGCCGCTTCGACGACGATCAAACCGAGCGACATGCCGGCGACGATACGGTTGCGGCGCGGGAAATCCTGGGCGCGCGGCTGCCAGCCGAACGGCATCTCGCTGACGGCAGCGTTGCGGACGGTGAGTTCGTCAAAGAGGCCGGAATTCTCTGGCGGATAGATGCAGTCGATGCCGCCCGCCAGAACCGCCACGGTTCCGGTGCCCAGACTGCCCTGATGCGCAGCCGTATCGATGCCGCGCGCAAGGCCCGACACCACGCAATATCCAGCGGAGCCGAGGTCGTAGGCGAGCTTTCTCGCAAACTTGATGCCGGCCAGCGAGGCATTCCTCGCGCCGACGATGGCGATAGCGGGCAGCGCAAAGACTGAGGTGTCGCCCTTTACCGAAAGCAGGGGCGGAGGATGGTCCATGTTGCGCATGACCGGCGGATAGTCGGGTTCGCCGATGGCGACGAAGCGGCCGCCGAAGCGGTGCAAGGCCTCCATCTCGCGCTCCGCGTCGTCCACCGAGGGGATTTTTGCCAGCCGCTTTGCGCCGCCCGACAGCATCAGCTCGGGCAGCATGGCGAGTGCCGCTTCCGCAGAGCCGAATCGGTTGACCAGATCGCGAAAGCTCGCCGGCCCGACATTGGGCGTGCGGATGAGCCGAAGCCAGTTGATCCGTTGCCGGTCTGTCAGGCGGGGACCGGCGCCGGCTTGCTTCATCCCTTGGAACCAATCCGGCTTTCGGTTCCCGCCATGAGGCGGGAGATGTTGGCGCGGTGCTTGATGAACACGATCACGCTCATGACGGCGAACAGCCCTGCGATTTGCGTCTCGCCGAGGATATAGAGCGATACCGGCACGGCAATCGCGGCGCACAGCGCCGACAAGGACGAGTAGCGGCTGATGAAGGCAACCAGCAGCCAGATCACGGCGAACAGCAGCGCCACCGGCCAATACAGCCCGATCAACACGCCGAGATAGGTGGCGACGCCCTTGCCGCCCTTGAATTTGAGCCAGACGGGATAGAGATGACCGATGAAGGCGCCGAGGCCTGCGGCAAGCGCAGGCTCGACCCCCCAGTTCAACGCCACCAGCACGGCAACCGTGCCTTTCAGCATATCCAGGATAAGCGTCGCGGCAGCCAGCTTCTTGTTGCCGGTGCGCAGGACATTGGTCGCGCCGATATTGCCCGAGCCGATGTTGCGGACGTCCCCGAGGCCTGCTGCGCGGGTGATCAGAAGGCCGAAGGGGATGGAGCCCAGCACATAGCCCAGCACCAAAGCTGCGACCAGAATATGCGTCGCAGTCGGAAAAATTGCGTCCGGCATCAAAGTCTTAGTCCCCGTAGGCTTCCGGCCCGCCCCAGTTCAGGCCTGAAATACTGTGCGTCCGCCCACGAGCGTTTGCAAGACCCTGCCTTGAAGGCGCGCGCCTTCAAAACAGCTGTTCTTGGAGCGTGAGCGCAGGTCTTGCTCCCGAACCACCCAGGGCTCGTTGAGATCGACAAGTGTGAGATCGGCAGCGGCGCCGGGCCTCAGCGTGCCGCCGGGCAGGCCGAACAGACGTGCCGGGGCGGTGGAAACGGCGGCGATCAACCGAAGCAGGGGAACCTCGTCGTTGTGGTGATGCCGCAGCACCACGCCCAGAAGCGTTTCCAGCCCGACAGCGCCCGCGGCGGCATCGGAAAAGGGCAGGCGCTTGGTGTCCACGTCCTGCGGATCGTGCGAGGAGACGACGATGTCGATGGTGCCGTCCCTCAGCGCCTCGACCATCGCCAGACGGTCTTCTTCCGCGCGCAGCGGCGGCGCAAGCCGGAAGAAGGTGCGGTATTCGCCGACATCGTGCTCGTTGAGCGCGAGGCTGTTGACCGACACGCCGGCCGTCACCTTCACGCCTTCGGCCTTGGCCTTGGCGATTGCGGCGGCCGACATCGCGGTGGAAATCTTTGCGGCGTGGTAGTTGCCGCGCGTCAGTCTGGCGAGCGCTATGTCGCGCTGGAGCGGAATCAGTTCGGCCTCGCGCGGAATGCCGGAGAGACCGAGCCAGCTTGCATAGAGCCCTTCGTTCATCACACCCGATGAGGCGAGATCCGCATCCTGCGTCTCGTGCATGATGACGGCGCCGAAATCGCGCGCATAGGTGAGCGCGCGACGCATGACCATGGCGCTGCCGATGGTGTGCCGGCCGTCGGTGAAGGCAACGGCGCCGGCCTCGCGCAGCAGGCCGAACTCGGTCATCTCATGGCCGTCGAGCCCCTTGGTGATGGCAGCGGCAGGGAAGATATTGACCTGGGCGGTGTCGCGCGCCGTGCGCAGCACGAACTCGACCAATGCGACATTGTCGATCACCGGGTCGGTGTCGGGCATCATCACCAGCGAGGTCACGCCTCCGGCCGCCGCCGCGGCGCTTGCCGAGGCGATGGTTTCGCGATGCTCGCCGCCCGGCTCGCCGATGAAGACGCGGGCGTCGATCAGGCCGGGGATAATCGTCTTGCCGGTGCAGTCGATCACCACGGCACCGTCCGGCGCGCCCTGGTTCAACGCCGACTTTCCCGCAGCCACGACCGTGCCGCCATCGACGATGACGGTGCCGATCTCATCAAGCCCGCGCGAGGGATCAACGATGCGCGCGCGTTCGAAAACGGTGATGCTCATGCCGTCTGGTCCTGGTTTCGGCGCGGATCGAGCAGCGCTTCCATTACCGCCATGCGGACCGCGACGCCCATCTCGACCTGCTCCTGAATCACGCTTTGCGGACCGTCGGCGATTTCGGAGGCGATCTCGACGCCCCGGTTCATCGGCCCGGGATGCATGACGAGCGCGTCCTCTTTCGCAACCTGCAGCTTTTTCGCGTCGAGGCCGAAATAGTGGAAATATTCGCGGACCGAAGGCACGAAGGCGCCGGCCATGCGCTCGCGCTGCAGGCGCAGCATCATCACGACATCGGCGCCCTTCAGGCCTTCCGCCATGGTAGGACAGACTTCGACGCTCATATCGGCAATGCCCGACGGCAGCAGCGTGGAGGGCGCCACGACCCGTACACGCGCGCCCAGGGCGTTGAGCAAAAGGATATTGGAGCGCGCCACGCGTGAATGCAGGATGTCGCCGCAGATCGCCACCGACAGGTCGCCGATCCGGCCCTTGGCGCGGCGGATGGTCAGCGCGTCGAGCAGAGCCTGGGTGGGGTGCTCATGCGCACCGTCTCCGGCATTGACGACCGAACAGCCGACCTTTTGGGCGAGCAGGGCGGCCGCGCCCGCCGACTGGTGGCGGATGATCAGGATATCGGGCCGCATCGCATTCAGCGTCATGGCCGTGTCGATCAGCGTCTCGCCCTTCTTCACCGAAGAGCTCGCCACCGACATGTTCATGACATCGGCGCCAAGCCGCTTGCCGGCCAGCTCGAACGAAGACTGCGTGCGGGTGGACGATTCGTAGAACAGATTGATCTGGGTGCGCCCGCGCAAAGTGGAGGTCTTTTTCTCCGACTGGCGCGAAATGGAGACCGCCGCATCGGCCCGGTCGAGAAGAAGCTCGATATCGACGGGGGATAGGCCCCTGATGCCAAGCAGGTGGCGGTGCGGATAGAGCGGCAGGGATTGGGCTTCGGTCATCTCAAGGCGCTGCTATAGGCCGCAGGCCTGCCGCTCGCAAGCGCCTTCCACAGCTGAACTGGACTTCGCACGGGATTTTCATCGCATCGCGCGGGAAGCATGCTCTATAACTCTTGGAACAGCCTCGGATTCGACGGCTCGAAACGCTGCAGCAAGGATATGGCGTGACGCAGGACGTAAACTTGTATATCGGCGTCCACTGTCATCCTCTTAATCGCATGTTTTTAAAAGATAATTGCCTCCATATATGCATCCGTGTATATGGTCGTTTACGGGTGTTTCTGCATACTTTCTGCACACCGACGGGGCGAAAATGGCTGTCAGCAAGATCGATACGGCGTCGAAACGAGCCAAAGTAGGCATTGATCGCAACCCAGTTTGGGAGCGTGTCGGACGCGGTATTTTTCTCGGTTTTCGGAAGCAGCCGAAGGCGGAACGGTGGTGTATCCGCTACGCGGTCGAGGGCGACAAATACACCGTCGAGACCTTCGCCGATGTCCATGACGTATCATATGACGACGCCAAGGAAGCGGCGCTGGTAAAATGGCGAGCCATTCAGAAGGCGAGGGAGGACGGCTTAAGATTCGTTCCAACGATTGGTGAGGCCGTCGAAGCGTATCTGACCAAGCGAGAAAATGGACAGGTTCAGCGCGCCGGGAGCAAAGCGAGAAGCGACGGACGTGTTCGCCTTGCTCGCTATGTTCTAGGCGACAAGAACTTGTGTGGCATTCGCTTGGATAAGATCACACAAGGGCGGCTGGCGACATGGATTGCGTCGCTTGATGAGAAGTCCGAGCTTGGTCGTCTGTCGCACTCTTCCAAAAGTCGTCTGATGTCAGACTTTCGTGCAGCACTGAACCACGGATGGGAAGGCTATCGAAAGCTCTTACCCGTGGACTTCCAAACAGAAGTCGCTCTTGGCCTGAAGGTTCAAAAGGCAAAGAAAGGCGAAAAGCACAGCCGTGACATTCAGTTTATGTCGACCGATCAAGTTTCAGCCGTCATGGCAGCCGCTAAGGCAATCGACGCAGAAGTCTACCGCCTGTTCATTGGCCTAAAAACCGGAATGAGGTTCGCACAGGTCATGCGATGCACCGCAGCTGATTTGGAAAAGCAGGGAAATCGGTATGTGCTGATGATCCCGGTTTCTCTGAAGGGATCAGGCGAAAAGAGCGCGACCAAAATCAAGCGATTTATCAGCCAAGAAGAATACAAGGCGCTTCTGACGAACCGTGAAATGTTGTTCGACACTGAACGATTCCGGCTCGCATCGTACATTGCGCGAAGGTGGCACCAGTGTGCGGCGAGGGCGGAGCTTCCGTCAGGTTATGTGCCCTATGCCTTTCGACACACATCAATTGTTTCGATGCTGAAAGAAGGGCTGCCCGTCCAGCTTGTAGCGGCCTTGCACGACACATCTGAACCCATGATCCGCAAGCATTACGCGCTGTACATCACGGACGCTCTGTCCGACATGGTTCACGAAAAGACCGTGGAAAAGCAAAAGCTGATAGCTTCGCTAAAGACATTGTTTCCCGGATGGGGCGACGGTCTTGAGGGTGTTGTCGGAGGCTACACCATCGTAGGCGAACTTCCTGATAAGATCATCGTTAAGCAGACAGTCGCGGAGTTTCGCGCCGATGATACCGATAAAATTCGGTCGCTTGTGGGGCAACACTAGAAGGGCGCGTCTTCCATCTCGGCGGCTGCCGTGGAGATAACTGATTCCTCAGCCCGCCTAGCTATTTGACGCTCCACTTCCTGCCGGTACATCTTAGCCTTTTTTTGACGGAGCGAATTCATTTCATCAGCAATTTTCATGCCTGCCTTGGTCTCAGGGCCGACTATGTGCCTTTGTCCACCGAGCGCCGACAGAAGTCGCTGAACACACTTATCCCGATCCGTAATCTCCGTGGTTTCGTGGTAGTCTTTCCAAAGCCCAGCAATTTTCAAGTTCATGGCATGTGTTCCAATCAACTTGCGCCCTACCACTCCAATTCCAGTAATAAAAACTGGTCTGTTACCGGTGAGAAACTTTATCTTGTGTGATTTCAGCCCAAATTCTGTAATGATTTTTCGAACTTCATTCAGAAATTTCCCAGTTACCGCCTTTCCCGATATCGTTAGATCGTCGACCCATAAGCTATATTGCATGCTGTTGACTTCACAAAGATCGGCAATTCTATCAAATAGCTTTCGGTGAACTAGGGTGCATAAAACCGGCGTTAAAGGCGAACCGAACGAGACTTTTCCATCAATTGTGGAAAGATTAGTTATCAGACTAGCCACGTCGCTGTACATGCCAAGTTCTTCCTCAAGCCATGACTGCACCATCAGTGAGCTTGTAGAAGGGTAGAATTGCTTTAGATCAAGTATTAAATACTGATCTTGATCTAAGTGAAGGGCTGCATTGTCACGCTGGCTTCGATTGGCGCGTGGACTGAACAGGTAGCTTGGCTGCTTTACCTTGTTCAAGTGAAACTTGAGGCGCTCGTGGATTCCACGTAGTCTGCCCTCAGGATAGACCAAGTCACGCAGCTTCTGATTTCTGCCGGTTCGGGTTTGCCGCCGAACCACGAACTGTTCCTTGAACGCTGGAATGCTCAAAGTGGTCAAGTCTTTGAGACTTTCGCCCAGCAGCGGGACAAGATCGCGCTTGGTCGGGCGCTGCGAAAATGGCGAGCGGTCTAGCTCATAACGCTCGATAATCTTAGGCGAGCGACTACGAGGCATCTGATAATTCTCGTGGCGCTAATGCTTCAAGAAGCTGAAGTACACGATTTGCAATTATGAGCTTACCTTTCGTTCGAATAGGCTCGCCCTCCAACTCTTCAGCGAAGAACAAAAGCTTCGACATCCGCACGTCAAGCTTCAAACTGTATCGCTCAAGAAGCTCCATCGAAACGGTTTTGTGTCCATGCTCTATTTCAGAGATCATTGACTGCGATATCTCAAGCTCAGATGCCAACTCTTTTTGGGAGAGTCCCAAATAGAGTCGCAACAGCCGTAATGCATCGTTGATCATCGGGCGCTTAATGTTGTTCATTGTTCTGCTCCCTTGGTGGCTATTTCGAGGTCGCCGCTCACTCCCGATCCATAAAGAAAAGGTAACGGGCAACGAAGTAAGTTGCCTGTGCCAACCAGACAATGGCCTTGAAAAGCCACATCCGATTGGATGAACGACGCCGCCGCTGGTGATGACGTTTACTACCCATTTTTCTTCTCCTTGCTCCGCCTGCGGAATTGCAAGACGCCCGTAGACACAAGGAGACTGTTCAGCGACGTTTGACCTCGATATGCCGCACCCGAGGCCCAGCGGGTGCGGCGCGCGGCCACGGTCCCTACCAGACATCGGAAGTGTGTCGGAGGTCGAAACCTCCACAGGGCTTACTGCCCCACATAAAGACGGGTTCAGTTCTGAGTAATCATCACAATCAAACTGTAACGCGAAACTTCAGCGCTATCAATCGAATATCGCCGGTAGCGATAAAATATTTTGCTTTGTTCACAGGAGAGTTTTTGCCTAGGGAGAGGAACCGTCACGCCGCTTGCAGTAGCGTGACGGTCCTAAGCCGCCGAGACGCGGCCTCCACGTCGGGGAGGAAAACAACCGACGTGGGAACTACTCAATAGCTGAGTCCTATGCGGCGGTGCTGCTCCGCCAGTTTCTCGGCCTCTTCCGCGTCATAGAGGCGGTGAAATTCCTCAGTTTCCGATACCCGCTTGAATGCTTCGGCATCGGATACGCCGAATTTGTCGCGGTACGATTTGACGAGATCGGTTGTGGTTGCCGGTGTGGTCATGGGGTCTTTGCCTTTCTCTAGATTGATAGTTTCACCGGCCCATGCCTGGACGAGGGCGAGTTGTTGGTCGGAGCTGATGGGCATGGCGGGTTCGGCGCGCTTGATGATAGAAACGACCGCATGGGCCTGTGCTGGCAGATCGACTGCACTGATCTCGTCAAGAGCGAGCTTTGTAATAACGTAACGCGGCTTTTTCATTCCCGCACCCCCAGAACTCGCCGATCAAACTCCGCCAGCTTGATCCCATGAGCACGAAGCGCGCTGTCAAACCCGCTCTGACCGGACAGCGCTGACAGGTCGACCGACAGTCCGGATTCCGCCGCCTCTTGGTACATTTCTGCGACACACGCTTCCCGCTGCTGAAGCAATTCGGCCAGTTCGAGCAGTTTGGCGTCAATGGCAGTGCTGATCGTGAGGAGCTTCATGACGCGAACTCCTTCAGATGCGCGCGGTCATGATCCGCGAGCTTACGAGCGCCGCGTTCCTGCAATCCGAGAAACCGATTGACGCCGCTTGCCGCGAGACCGGAAAGCACCGGCTGACGGTGGTGCATCACGTTGCCAGCAGCCCAACTGTGGGCGGCGAGCGCCTTGGCTTGGGACGCCAGAACTTCGCGCTTTTCGAGTAAATCGGTGACTTCCGACAGCTTGCCGTCAACGATGGCACTTATCCCGTGGATTTCATGGATGAGTTTGTTCGCGGCTTTCAGTTTGAGCGCGTGTGCTTTGGCAGCTTCAGCTTTTGCGGCTTCCGCAAGCTTTGCATCCGCTTCAGCTTTCGCTGCGAGAAGATCAACTCGTTTGGCCTCAAGTTCAGCGATTTGCTTTTCGATATCTGTCATCATCTGCACAATGTAGAGTGCAAAAATGGCAATGAATATTAGGTGTCAGATATCGTCAAATTGTGTGTAATCATGATAAGGATCGAGGAAAATTGGGGCGGACAGCATGAATTCGCTCTGTCTGCTTTTGCCAACCAATAGCGTTGCAGTTCCCGCAATGGTGACAGCAAGGTCATCGTGTCCGCCCGGTGGGTGACTGATCGTGGCTTTACCGCCGCGAGTAGTTCGCCGTTCAAGGCAAGCAAACTCGTTGATTGCCACCTGACTGTTAGGGAAGGCGATGCGCTGCGAAGTGAAAAGAGGCACGACGTCAGCAAAAATATCGGAAGCTGTGCGGTGGCTTGTTTGATATGTCACGCCGTGTTTCGCCCACTGCTCGCGCGGCCAGTGGCCTGCGTACCTGTCGCCCGTCGCGGTGAAACATTTGTAGGATTTGCACAGGGTCGCGAACTCGGCGGTGATCGCTTCCGGGCTGAATGGAGGCTTCGCTTCCCTGATAGCGTCGATTACCGCAACGCCATCCTCTAGATGGCCGATTGCTAGGCAATACGAATCGACCGCACCGCCTGATGGGTCGGTGAATGCGATATACTGAACGCCTTCCACGGGGGCCGATTCGTTGCGGTCATGATCACAGGCGGCATCGACCATTTCGCGTGTCAGAAGTGCGGAAATTCCATCTCGGAACTCAGCCCCATATTCAGCAGCGGCACGGAACGGATCGCGCTCGTAGGCTTCCTGAATGACGCGTTCAGGAATTGTGGGATTCATGGTGGCAGTGGACGCTTTGGCGACAAGGATCGCGCTGTCCTTGGCGAAATGGCGCGTGTGCGCCGTCCACAGTTCCCCTTTCTTGGCCCATGGTGATGAATAGGTGAAGATTAAACCACCGGTGGAGGCGAGGGCAGGACGTGCCGCCGTAAGGATTTCTATGTCGCTATTCGCGTTCGTCTCATCATTATACCAAGTCGAAACTTCATCAGCGCAGATCAAAGGACTGGTGATTCCTCGGATCGTACGAAACGACGCGGGACGAACTTCTATATCGCAACGACTCTTCAGCCGGATTGTCTCAGTGTTGCTGTTTTCGATTTGGCGGGAAAGAACGGGACTTTCTTCAAGCACGCCAAGAACCGCTTGGAACGATGCCCTCGCCTGAATGGTGCTGCCGGCAAGCACAGGGATCGTGGCGCGCTCACCGTTGGCAAGATATTCGGAATGTTTGACGAGAGTGCCTACGTACGCGGCTAATGAGCCTGCCATGCGGGTCTTGCCGGATCGACGCCCCATGATGGACACAAGCTCGTCAGTCTGTGCGGTCGGCGGCGGACGGTTGCCTGTGATGGTCGCGAAAATTGCGCGTTCTTCGTCCGTAATCAACTGTTCGCCCAACGCAGCGATGAGCAACGTCCGATGTGGAAACCATGAGTCGCCGGGCAAGGCACGTCCAAGCAGATCGTCACGAGCAAGCGCCTCGCGCATGCTCACCAGCTTTGTCAGGGCCATTAGCGCCCACCATTCGGCTGTGACAGGTACAGTTCCAAATTGCCGGTGACGTCGCGCGCCACGCGGTCCAATCCCAAAAGCTGACAATCGCGGCGGCGCGCATTCAGCAGGACCGTGAGTTGCTTGAGGTCGGCGGCTGGATCGCCGGACAGGTAGCGCGATTGGATATCCTCGCAGACTACCGACATGATCGCCACGGACTCCACTAGTTGCCGTTTGATCGCCGACAAATCGTCAACCGTCCCACCGCCCGTCAAATCGGAAATGATGGCGTCTTTGAGCGCTGACGCACGTTTCGCCGCGACGCTTCGACCGTCCAGATCAGAGATTGTACGCAGCACCACACGGGAGTGCCCGCGACCGTCCATATATCGCGCAGGCTTTGCACGCGGATCATGCGTCATTCCCGGAAGCAAGGTGACATGTTCGGCCATTTCCTACCGTCCTATCTGAATATAATCCTAGGAATATATACAGGATAAGAACAGGCGTTGCCTATGGCTTGTCGGAACAAGGCGAAAATCGTCAAATTTCGTCGGAAACTGTAGCAACAATCTGGATACCGGGCGGCGATATCTCGTGATTTCAATGCGTTAACTGTCTGGAATACGGCGTCGATAGCGACGTATCGTCGTCACGGCCAGCGGCGTAATAGTCAGATAGGAAAAATATCCTAGGACGTTTTAAGTGTACGGTCAACGACCCGCGACGTTCTTTGCGTCATGATGCACACAGGGGTTGCGGGTAGTCTGCGGGACATTGCGGCAGTGTTTTAATGAACTCCCGCACGAATTTCCGTTTATCCACAAGGGGTTAAATCATGTTGCGGGGAGTGCGGGGAGTTCTAAGCTGTTCCCCGGCCTATAGTGTGTCACAGCAGCGTGCCAATCTCTAAAATAGTAACGTTCTCTCCCATATATAGAATCTATTTGACTCCCCGCACTCCCCGCAAAGTTGCTCAACACCTTGTAAATTATAGGGAAATTCTTGCGGGGAGTCGGCTTCTACGCCCCCCGCAAAGTCCCCGCAAGCTCCCCGCAGAAACGATCATTCGACCCAATAGACGTTCGCCTTATGATGGGCATTTCGCTCAGAGACGATTTTCCTGCCGTTTACGATGCGCCCGACATTCGCCTTTAGCCATTGGCCGATGACGATATCACGGTCCCGAGCGTGCGGCGGGATCGGGATCATCGACAGCGCCTCTTGAAATTGATCAGTCACCATCTTGGTACTCTTCGCGGGGGCTACCATCATTTCCTTGACGCGAAGCTTCGAAAGGACCGGCCACGAGGCAATCACAGCAGCTAAAACTTCTTCCGAATCGTCGTCGTTTCGGAGATCGTCTTGCGTCAAGACCGGGTCAGTCATGCCGAGCCATACAAGCGGCGAACGCACGCGACGCGACCACATTTGAAACGATCCGAACGGCCCTGCCACGATTGGTTCGCCCGCCGCCATGTAAGCGCGCGATATCGTAAACGCAGCGGCGAGGTAAGCTCCACGGTTCGCCAGAACTGTGGCAATTGGATCGCCTGCGAATTTCCGCGTCCATGGCTGCTCGTTCTTGGCGTCAAGCCGCGCGCGTATCGTTCGTCGGACATTGTCATCGTCGACACGCAGATTGTTGCCGGTGGCGTAAATCGTATGCGTGTTTTGAATGATGCGTATGTCCGACCTGCCGAGCGGGCGCACTTCCACCTCTGGCCGTTCGATGGCTTGGCAGAGAAATTCCCCGCCGATTGGCCGGTTCACATTGTCGACAAGTACCGTCGTTCGCCCGGCCAGCAGCGTGCCGCTCAGCCGTTTCTCAAATTCTTCCTTCCCGGAACCCATGGCGATTGATCGCATCGAAGGCTCGCCGTAAAGTATCGCTGCGGTGACATCACAGGCAAAGGTCTTTCCCGTCCCCGACATCGGGGCTGTGAAGGCATGCAGCGGTGCACGATCCATCGATCCGCGCAGTACACCCGTCAAAACCGCCGATATAGCGACGGCCCGACTTGCGTCATCGACGAACGGCGTCTCGGCGAAAAGGTCACCGATCATCTTTAACGCAATCTGGGCCTGTTCCATTGTCGGCCTGTCAGGGATCGGCGGCATCGGAACGTTTTGAACGACAATCAGCCCCGTTGCGTCGTCGTAGCCGACCGTATCAATGATGGACCCGTCCTTACGCATGGTCGGCACGGATAGGACACCGTTAACCGGTCGAAACTTCCAGTCGCCAACGCGAGATAGGATTGTCCGTGCAACTTCAAGAGGCGCGGCCACCTCAATCTTTTTCCAACCAAGGTTCCGCTTGTCCTCGACAAGCTTTTCAAACTTCACATGTTTTGCCATCAGATCGCGCATGCGTTCCGGTGACACTTCAATCAGGTCGGCACCTGCAAGCTCACGGACCCGGTTCCCGCGCGTATAAAACGGAACGCCGCGCGCCATTAGAGCCTTCTCAACATCATTCGCCATCTGATGCGCATCGACGGTGATTTGAATCACGGCTTTTCCGACTGGCAACAGCGGAACGGCAGGAGTAGCCGAAACACCTTCAACCGCTTTACGGATGGACCGTTCGCGATAATCGACCCGCCCACGCCATTTCTCACGCACTCCGAGTGCGGATTGCGTGAACAGCCGCTCCATCCGTTCTGTCTCACACCCAGTCAACCGCGCGAGGTGGAACAGCAGAACTTCATCCGCCCGCGATTGGTCAAAAGGGCGACCTTCAGCGGGAAAGCAGCGTCCGAGAACAGAGGCATTGCCGGTCCACAGATCGCTGAAGGAGGCAGTCGAGCCATGGAAAATGCGGCCCCCGCCCATGTCCACATCCGCCGAACCGCTCCGACTTGCCGTATCGATCAGTTCGCGATCTTCCGGCGACATCAGCGTGTGCGAAACGGGGGCCGTTGACACAGCGACGCCGAAAAGCTGTTCCAGTTCGTCAAGGCTGTAGCGCGGCTTCGACATTCCGGGCAGCAGAGGCAGCGAACGGTCTCGGCACGGCACGACCGGCGCGCGCTTATGGTTCAATGTACCGGCGACGCGAAGCAGACGGTCCCGATTGTGGGTGCCTACGTCGCCACCGTAACGCGCAAGCAAGGCACGGTTCACGCGCTCCGCTCGTTCTGTGTCCACATCGGGAGTAGTCAGGAGCCAGAGGGCATGCCAGCCATGGCCGGAGTCAATAATGACGCTTGCGCCGCCGTGAACCAGCTTCGAATAGGCTGCGGACTTGTCCCAAGGACTCCCGTCCTTCGGTCCGTCGATGTCGACGTGGCAAGCCCGGATCGCGGTGATCTCACTGCCTTTCGGCTTGCTACCCCGATAATCTGCACCCACCAGATTTAGCGTGTAGTGCATGTTAACGGACGGACGTGCGGCGATCCAGTCAGCAGCGGCACCGACGTCGACTCCGAAGTTTCGACCTTCCGCTGACGGCAGCGCGACAAGATGGATGCCGCCGGTTTCTGCCAGCAATTGCAGAAAGGCTTGAATTTCCTCCTTCGATGCGATAGTTTTATCCGAGAGAGTCTTGGAAATATCCGCCGCCTGCGCACTGCAATGCGCGGCGGCTTTTTCGTTTATGATCATTTCAATGCCTTTTTAATTTCAGTCGGATCGCCTGCAAGTGATATCGTCGCGCCGTCGTCGAACGTGACATCGACGCGTTCGAGTTTGGGTGGCAACTCGTTTCCCCACAGGTCCGTCGGCGGTTCGCCGAAGACGGCGACGACAGATGATACTCTCTTGGCGGCAATCCAGAACTGCGACCCGCAGTCGTCGCATAGCGGCCCGGCGAATCTTACCGGTCGACGGATTGGAATTCTCGCCATGGCGTCTTCCGGTGAGCCGTACACAGAGTGCCATTTCTCGGACAGCACGAACGTTTCGCCGTTCCTGATCGCCAAGGCTTTGATTGTCTTTGGATCGATGAATAAGGGGTCGTTTCGCCGGAATTCCATCATTCCGCTTCCGCTTTTGCATCCGCGATGCGGTCCAAAATCTCGTTAACGGAGGCGAGAAGATGAATGTCACTCCCGCCCGCAAGGTCGAGGCGCGTGTAACCATCTTGCACGGGGACAATTGAGCAGATGCGGTCGGCGTTGACTGCGATCTCCCCGGCCCAGGTTTTGAAAATGATAAAGTTCATCGTGCCGCCTCCACGCTTGACGCGGCTTCACGTGCGGCGAGCCACTTCTGGACTTCGGTGATACGAAAGCGCCGATGCGACCCTGCGACGGTGCGGAAACCGCGCGGCAAGTCAACGCCGGAAGCCTCCCACGCGTAGAATTGCTGCCGGCTCACGCCGAGCACGTCGCGGCAAAGCTCTGAGAGGCTGATTGATGAGTAATCATGCATCGCAACGGCCTCCCTCAAGACGCTGCTTCTCCCATTCGAGAAATGCAGCAGCGGGGATCAATACTCTGCGGCCTATTTTGATAGATCGTGGCGCTTCATCGCGCGATTTCATTAGATAAAATGCGCCTCGACTGACACCGATCTTTCGCGTGAAATCTTCAATGCTTAAATAAGCGTCGTTCATGCCCGTATGTCCTTATGCCTTTTGTTGAACACCGGTAATGATTTATACCGTGCAAGCTGGCATTGAATAGACCCTCCGATTCAGTGTGCGGGCTCTAATTTTGTCGCCTCCCATTCGGCTACAGACGCGGCAGGTATGAGCACGCGCCTGCCGATCTTGATGGTGCGGGGCGCTTCGCCACGAGCCGCCATGAGGTACCAACTGCCCCGGCTTACGCCGACGCGTTGCACGAACTGGTCAATGGATAGGTAGGTCTCGGACATCTGTTCACCTCGATTGTTGCTGGTGACCCGTTGTAGGTGATCGTGCACAGTCGCCACAAATCGCGCCCTCACTTGAAACTAGATAAAGGCCTTGGAAACGTGGGGTTTGCAGGCGGTCAAGCGCCACCATAAACCGCCGTTCTAGGGTGTACGGATTGGACTTTTGCCGACTGAAAATGACGCTGCGAATCACTGTGGACGGAGGCGAGGGCCGCTTTACGTTCGACCGCATGCCCCATAGGGTTGCCACAGCAAATCACGGCCTCGCAAAATCTATACACTAAACCTGTATACCGAACTGTTATGGTATTGGAAAATAAGGATAAAATGACTTGTCCAATGCCCTGACGCAGGACGTAACCAACCAGTCCCCGCCTTTGACGGGGTCAAATGCCTGGCGCGGCGATCCGATGCTGATCCAGATCGCCGAGTCCTTTTCCGAGCCGGTGCGCCGCGAACTCGACGGCCTAGGTCGCTTCGTCTACACGCCGGAGGCGCAGGAACTTGCGCGGCTGGCCAATACTGAGGTTCCGAAGCTCAGAACCCACGACCGCCAGGGTCGCCGCATCGATGTTGTCGAGTTTCACCCCGCCTATCATGCGCTGATGCGCCGCTCGATCACGAGTGGGCTGCATTCGTCTGTCTGGGAGAACGGCGAGAACGAGATTGGCCGCCGGCACCAGGTCAGGGCGGCGCGGTTTTATCTCACCGCGCAGCTCGAAAGCGGCCACCTCTGCCCGATCACCATGACAAGCGCGTCGCTTGCCGCGCTGATGGCCAATACGAAGCTGTTCCGCGAATGGGCGCCGCGCGTGACCACGCGCAAATACGACCAGTCCCAGAAACCGCCGGTGGACAAGACCGGGCTGACGCTCGGCATGGGCATGACGGAAAAGCAGGGCGGCACCGATATCCGTTCCAACGTGACCAAGGCGGAGCGCGCCGGGGGCAATTTCTACCGCCTCACCGGCCATAAATGGTTCCTATCGGCGCCGATGTCGGACGCGTTCCTGATGCTCGGACAGACGGGCGAGGGCCTGTCCTGTTTCCTGGTGCCGCGAATCCTCGGCGACGGCACGCTCAACGGGCTGAAATTCCAGCGGCTCAAGGACAAGCTCGGCAACCGCTCCAATGCATCGTCCGAGGTGGAGTTCGCGGGCGCCATCGGCGAAATCGTCGGGGAGCCGGGCGAGGGCGTGAAGACGATCATGGACATGGTGACGCTGACGCGGCTGGACTGCGCGGTCGCCTCCGCTGCCTTGATGCGCGCAGGCCTCGCCGAGGCAGTGCACCATACACGTCACCGGGAGGCGTTCGGCGCCAAGCTGGTCGACCAACCGCTGATGCAGCGTGTGCTGGCAGATATGGCGCTTGACGTGGCGGGAGCCACTGCGCTGGCCTTCCGGCTGGCGCGTTCATTTGATGAAGCCGCAGGCGACCGCGCAGAGGCGGCTTTCGCCCGCGCCATGACGCCGGTCGTCAAATACTGGGTCTGCAAGATCGCCCCGAGCCTGCTCTATGAAGCGATGGAGTGCATCGGCGGCAACGGTTATGTCGAGGAAGGCAATCTCGCGCGCTACTACCGCGAGGCGCCGGTCAATGCGATCTGGGAAGGCTCAGGCAACGTCATGGCGCTCGACGTGCTGCGGGTGCTGAGCCGTGCGCCGGGCCTGTTCGAGGATGTGCTTGCCGGCATCGACAAGGATCTTGGCGCCAGCGGTCGCGGCACGATGAGCGTGCTGCGCGCCGCCATGCAGGTGGCGGACTCGGATGCCGGATCGGCCAGAATCCTGACCGAACAGCTCGCCATCTCGGCAGCCGCGGCGGAACTCCGCCGCATGGGGGCAGGGCGCATCGCCGATGCCTTCATCGAGACGAGGCTGGCCGGCCAGTGGCGCGGCACCTACGGCATGCTCGACGCCCGCCACGATTCGCGGCTGATCATCGACACGCTGTATCCACCGCTGAATTGATCCGGAGAAGCAGGAGCGCCCCTCACCCGGCCTCCGCTTCGCTCGGCCACCCTCTCCCCGAGGGGAGAGGAGAGCGATGACCGCCGCGCTCGTCCCTTCTCCCCAGCGGGGGTCCGAAGGACGGGTCCAGACCAACGGCTCGACCCCAGGTCGTGGCCCAAAGGGCCGGATGAGGGGGGCTTTTCAATCGTCGAATGACGATTGCGACGCCATCGCATGCAGTCGATCCAGAACCCCCTGCAGGATGAAGGCGGCCGCGGCCGAATCGATGCGGGTGTCTCGCTTACGGCGCGAAACGTCCATTTCGAGCAGCGCGCGCTCGGCGGCAACTGTCGACAGCCGCTCGTCCCAGAACAGGAAGGGCAGGTCGCTGAGGTTAGCCATGTTGCGCACGAAGGCGCGCGACCGCTGCGCGCTCGGCCCTTCGGAGCCGTCCATGTTGAGTGGCAGGCCAATCACCACGGCGGCGCAGTCTTCTTTTTGCAGCGCGGTCAGAAGCGCGGCTGCGTCGAGCGTGAATTTCCTGCGGTTGATCACCGCCCGGGGATGCGCATAAGACAAGGACCGGTCGGAGACGGCGAGGCCGATGGTCTTTTCGCCGAGGTCGATGCCGGCAAGCGTCTTGCCTTTGTCGAGCAAGGCAGGCAATTCCGGAAGCTGTAGAACGGGCACGCGGCTTTCCCTTTTGAAATGACGCCGCCGCGTTCTATCTTCTGCCCTGCAAAAAAGCGAGGAGACCTCTCCGATATGAAACTCACCTGGTATGGCCATTCCTGCTTCGGTATCGAAACGGCGAATGCGAAGATCATCATCGACCCGTTCCTGAGCCGCAATCCATCATGGAACAAGCCGTGGGAAAGTGCAGCCGAGGGCGTCACCCATGTGCTCCTCACCCATGGTCATAGCGACCATGTCGGCGATGCCGCCGCAATCCTGAAGAAAACCGGCGCGATGCTGGTGGCGAATTTCGAGCTGTGCATGTTCCTCGTCGCTCAGGGCGTCAGCGACAAGCAGATCAATCCCGGCAATATTGGTGGCACAGTCGATTGCGGCGGCTTCACCACCACCTTCGTGCAGGCCCTGCATTCCTCTTCCAGCGAGCTGGATGACGGAACCAACGTCTATCTCGGCAATCCGGGCGGGCTGGTCCTGCATTTCTCGGACGCGCCGACGCTCTACCACATGGGCGACACCGACATCTTTTCCGACATGGCGCTGATCAACGAACTGCATCAGCCCGAAATCGGCATCGTACCGGTGGGCGACCGCTTCACCATGGGCGGGGCGGTGGCTGCGCTCGCCTGCCAGCGTTACTTCAAGTTCAAGACGGTCATTCCGTGCCATTTCGGTTCGTTTCCGATTATCGACCAGACCGCGGAAAAATTTGTCGACGCGATGGAAGGCACCGGCATCAAGGTGGCTTTGCCCGGCGTCGGCGGCAGCATCGAATTCTAGGAACAATCGTCCGGCACCCGGTTGAACAATCAACTTCATGTTGATTGTTGCGCGGCGCGTCTTGTATAGCCCGGCTCTGTCTTGTTTCCCGGCGATCCGGAGTTTTCGATGTCCGTAGATATTCAGACCGTCAAGCGCGTCGCGCATCTCGCCCGTATCGCGGTGAGCGAAGACGACGCGCAGCGCATGACCGGCGAACTCAATGCTATCCTTGGTTTTGTCGAGCAGCTCAATGAAGTCGACGTCAGCGGCGTCGAGCCGATGACGTCGGTGACGCCAATGGCGATGAAGAAGCGCCAGGATGTCGTCAACGATGGCAGCAAGGCAGCCGATATCGTCGCCAACGCGCCGGCGACCGACGAGAATTTTTTCCTCGTCCCCAAGGTCGTGGAATAGTTTCGGCCTTCGTCTTACTTCCAAGCGCAGCCGACCGCGGCGCACTGACAGGATTTCACCATGACCGACCTGACAGCCCTGACCATCGCCGAGGCGCGTGACCAGCTGAAGTCCAAGGCATTCAGCGCCCGCGAACTCACCGATGCCTATCTGACCGCCATCGATGCGGCCAATCCGGCGTTCAACGCCTATATCGCCGTCACGCACGATAAGGCGCGGGCCATGGCCACCGCCTCCGACGAAAAGCTGGCACGCGGCGAGGGCGGCGCATTGGAAGGCATTCCGTTGGGGGTGAAGGATCTGTTCGCCACCGAAGGCGTACACACTCAAGCCTGCAGCCATATTCTCGACGGTTTTAAGCCGCGCTACGAATCGACCGTCACAGCCAATCTCTGGGCCGACGGCGCCGTCATGCTCGGCAAGCTCAACATGGACGAGTTCGCCATGGGTTCGTCCAACGAGACATCCTATTACGGTCCGGTGATCAACCCCTGGCGCGCCAAGGGATCAAATGCCGATCTGGTGCCCGGCGGCTCGTCGGGCGGCTCGGCTGCGGCCGTCTCGGCCTGGTTGTGCGCCGGTGCGACGGCAACTGACACCGGCGGATCGATCCGCCAGCCCGCCGCCTTTACCGGCACTGTCGGCATCAAGCCGACCTATGGTCGCGTCTCGCGCTGGGGCACGGTGGCCTTCGCATCCTCGCTCGACCAGGCAGGCCCCATTGCCCGCGATGTGCGCGATGCCGCGATCATGCTGAAATCCATGGCCTCCGTGGACGCCAAGGACACCACCTCCGTCGACATGGCGGTGCCGGATTACGAAGCGGCTATCGGCCGCTCTGTGAAGGGCATGAGGATCGGCATCCCCAAGGAATATCGCGTTGAGGGCATGCCTGAGGAAATCGAAGCGCTCTGGCAAAAGGGCATCGCCTGGCTCAAAGATGCCGGCGCGGAGATCGTCGACATCTCGCTGCCGCACACCAAATACGCGCTGCCGGCCTATTATATCGTGGCGCCTGCCGAAGCCTCGTCCAACCTCGCCCGCTATGACGGCGTCCGCTATGGCCTGCGCGTGCAGGGCAAGGACATCGCCGAGATGTACGAGAACACCCGCGCCGCCGGCTTCGGCCGCGAGGTGAAGCGCCGCATCATGATCGGCACCTATGTGCTGTCGGCCGGCTATTACGACGCATATTATCTGCAGGCGCAGAAGGTGCGCACGCTGATAAAGCGCGATTTTGAGGAAGCCTTTGCCAACGGCATCGACGTGATCCTGACGCCGGCCACGCCTTCAGCAGCCTTCGGCGTCGCCGACAAGGAAATGGCTGCCGATCCGGTCAAGATGTATCTCAACGACATCTTCACTGTGACGGTGAACATGGCGGGCCTGCCCGGCATCGCTGTTCCGGCCGGGCTCGACGCACGCGGCCTGCCGCTCGGCCTTCAGCTGATAGGCCGTCCCTTCGACGAAGAGACGCTGTTCCAGACCGCAGCCGTGATCGAGCAGGCGGCAGGCCGCTTCAAGCCGGAAAAATGGTGGTAAAACTCTTTCAGCTTGGCGGCAGTCCGGTAGCCTGCCGGAGCAGCCGACAATCTGAGGAGAGCGGATGTTTTTCACCCTGTCGAAAATCTTCTGGTTCTTCGCCCAGCCGCTGAATTTCGTCATCCTCCTTCTGTTCGTCGGTGTCTTTGCCGGCCTGCTCGGTCGCCGCCGTATCTTGATGGGCTGCGCCTCGGGCGCTTTGCTGATCCTCGTGCTCGGCGTCTGGTCGACTGTTGGCGCTATGCTGATGACGCCGCTCGAAGACCGCTACCAGCGCCCTGAGCCGCCAAACGCCATTGCCGGCGTTATCGTGCTCGGCGGCGGCTTCGAAGGTGCGATCAATCTGGCGCGTGGCGGCTATGAGCTCAACAGCGGCGGCGACCGTTTTGTCGAAGCGGCCATTCTCGCGCGCCGCTATCCGGAGGCCAAGATCGTGGTCTCGGGCGGCAACGGCTCGTTGGTGCTTGACGGCGAAGGCGATGCTGACACCGCACCCCGTCTGCTTGAGGCGCTCGGCGTGGAACGGGGTCGGCTCGTTCTCGAGAACCGTTCGCGCAACACCTACGAAAACGCCGAGTTCAGCAAGGACATGGTCAAACCGCAGCCCGGCGATACCTGGCTTCTCGTGACATCGGCCTTCCACATGCCGCGCTCCATGGCGCTGTTCGAGAAGGCCGGCTTCAAGGTTACGCCATGGCCGACGGACTACCGCACATCGGGCGATGAAGGCGTCGGCTTCCTCAGAGACAACGCCATCGATTCGATCCAGAACGCCACTCTGGGCATGCGCGAATGGATCGGGCTTTTGGCCTACTGGCTGTCGGGACGGATCGATGAGCCGTTTCCAGGCCCTTCCGACGGCTGATCGATGACTGCGAGGCGTGCCGCCGAGAAGAACTGACGCCGCACCAGGACGAACAGCAAGAGCGCAGTTGTCAGCAGCAGAAACTGCGGCCCGATGAACCAGCCGAGATAGCCGATCGAGAAGAACACGCCGCGCAGGCCGGCGTTGAAATGCTTGCCTGCAAGCACGTTCATGCGCATGACGCGGGAAACGGCGGCAATCGTGGCTGCGTCCAGCGGACCGGCGCGATGCACGATCGGCACCGCGCCCAAAAGGATCGTGCAGTAGTTGAAGAGCCTATAGGCCCAGCCGAACTTGAAGAACGAATAGGCCAGGATCAGGATCAGCCCGATAACCTTGATCTCGAAGAGCCGGCGCGACGGGGCTTCGGTGATGGCAAGATCGGTCAGCAGGCCGAGCACATTGTCGGACGCTCCCAGAAGCGCAAAGCACCCGCCCAGCGCAATGAGTGAACTCGACGCGAAAAACGCGGTGCCCTGCTGCAGTCCGCTCATGATGCTGGTGTCGACGATGCGGACCTCGCGCCGCGCCATGGTCTCAAGCCAGATGCCGCGCTGCAGGTTCATGGCCTGGGTCAGCGAGCGGCGCTTGAACAGGACGCTTTCCACCGCCAGCGAGTGACACTGCCAGGCGATCAGAAACAAAACCAGCGCAACATAGTCGCCGAGGGAGAGGGGCATGGTGCCGACCGACATGATGAACCCACGGTTCTGGATCGAAGAGACAGAGAAACAGCGCCGCAAAGCCGCCATACCTCTTTCGATTTGATGAATCAAAATCCTACTACAACACGTTGAATCCGTTAAGGGGCGGATGGTTCTTCCCGTATGGACATCAGACAATGCCGCGATTTCGCCATTTTTTGCAATTGCGAAGAGGGCGATTAAACGCTACTTAGCGGCAACAAGGGATAGCAACTTTCCTCCCATCTGTTGCGTTCACGATCATAGAGAACAGGGCTCGCGCATAAATCATGGATGATGGCGTCAACAAGTCGTGCTGGGGTCTTACGGCCAAGGCGATGCTTGGATTTGCAGGGATACTCCTGCTCGCTTGGCTGATCAGCAGCGGTTCGGATACGGCGGCATTGCTGGCTGCGAAATAACCGGTTCATTCCCCCGGCTCATTCCCAAGAATTCGGCAAGCGCGGGTCATCGGCCCGCGCTTTTGCGTTTCCGCCTTGCGACGATGTCGCGACCTGCTCATATCTGTCGTTCGCCGAACAGCGTGCCGGTCTTTGTCGCCCGATGATGAAAGGCCATAGCCAGGAGGCCATCAGCGTGTTTTTGTCTGTCTTCGACCTGTTCAAGATCGGTATCGGTCCGTCCAGTTCCCATACGATGGGGCCGATGACAGCGGCTGCGCGCTTCCTCGACGAAGTCGCCTCCGACGACTGGCCGCGGCCCGCAGGCGCGAAGGTTGCAAGGCTGGGCGCAAGCCTGCACGGCTCGCTTGCCTATACCGGGATCGGCCATGGCTCCGATCAAGCCGTTATACTCGGGCTTGATGGGCATACGCCCGTCGGCATTGATCCCGACGCCGTGGCGGGGATCATCGCGCGGATACGCGGCGAGAAACGCGTCTCACCCCAAGGCGGCGAGGGCTACCGCTTCGATCCCGACACGGATCTCGTGCTCGACAGGAAGACGCCGCTTTCGGGTCATGCCAACGGTATGGCGTTTTATGCTTACGACGCGGACGGCCGGCTGTTGCTGAAGCGGATTTACTATTCCGTCGGCGGCGGCTTCGTCGTCTCTGAAGAAGAGCTGCAGCGGATGAAGGGGAAGGCCAGCCCGGCCCATGACGGTGGAAAGCGGGTGCCTTACCCGTTCCGCAACGCAGCCGAAATGCTTGCGATGGCGAGCAAATCCGGACTGTCGATTGCCGAGATGAAACGCGCCAACGAGGAGACTTTCGTCAGCCGTGTTGAGCTCGACGACCGGCTCGATGCAATCTGGGGTGCCATGCGCGCTTGCATCGATCGCGGTCTCACACAAGAAGGGATCATGCCGGGCGGGTTGAAGGTGAAGCGCCGCGCCAAGCATCTGCATGAGCGGCTGCAGGACGAGTCGCGGCTCAACCGGCCGAACCCGCTTCTGGCCAACGATTGGCTGTCGATCTACGCCATGGCGGTGAACGAGGAGAACGCGGCTGGCGGCAAGGTGGTCACCGCACCCACCAACGGCGCAGCAGGCGTTGTGCCGGCCGTCATGCGCTATTGGCTGCATTTCCATGTCGAGGCCGACAAGGAGTCGATCCGCGACTTCATGCTGACAGCCGCCGCCATCGGCGGCATCATCAAGACAAACGCGTCGATTTCGGGCGCCGAAGTCGGCTGCCAGGGCGAGGTGGGCTCGGCTTCCGCCATGGCCGCAGCCGGGCTCTGCGCTGTCATGGGCGGTTCGCCTGCGCAGGTCGAGAACGCAGCCGAAATCGCGCTCGAACATCATCTCGGCATGACGTGCGACCCAATCGGCGGCCTTGTCCAGGTGCCGTGCATCGAACGTAATGCGCTGGGCGCTGTAAAGGCTGTGACCGCAGCATCGCTCGCCATCAAGGGCGACGGCACGCATTTCGTGCCGCTTGACGCTGCTGTAGAGACCATGCGCCAGACCGGCGTTGACATGAACGAGAAGTACAAGGAAACCAGCCTGGGCGGGCTCGCGGTCAATGTGGTCGAATGCTGAGCGCAGGCGCTGTGCATAACTCTCTCCGGCATTGACGCTCGGCTCCAGCGGTTTACAACCTCGTCGTCATGGCCTTGAACATGTTGAAATTGTGCGTCGGCTGCGACAGCGTCGAGGATCTGGAAGAGTGGATTGCCTTCCGGCTGGACGAGAAACGCCGCAACGGCGAGCCGGTCGAGCAGTATCACACCACCCGCATGGTGCCGACCCGCGCGGCTGAAATCACCGATGGCGGCTCGCTCTATTGGGTCATCAAGGCGAATGTTCAGTGCCGCCAGAAAATCATCGACATCCGTCCATTCACCGACAGCGAGGGCATCGGCCGCTGCCACCTCGTGCTCGAGCCGACGGTCGTCCGCACCGATTGGCAGCCGCGCCGCGCCTTCCAGGGATGGCGCTATTTGAAGCCCGAAGATGCTCCGTTCGATGTCGGCGACAACAGCAGCGGCCTCGCCGCCGTGCCGGCGCAATTGCGCAAGGAACTTGCTGAGCTTGGCCTGCTGTGACCTAATTCGGCATCACCACGGACTTGCAAGAGCCGGGGCAACAGCACATCTTCTTCGCTTATGAGCGGCAAATCAGTCACCATCGGAACAGACAGCGGCAGTCCCGTCGAGCGTTCGGATTCGAAGGCTGTCGACGCCTTCGTGCGACAGGCGCGAGCCATGGCGACCAAACAGCAAGGCGACGGACGTCTGGTCCTGGCGCTGGACGCCACGATGAGCCGCCAGCCGACCTGGGACCTCGCCTGCAATCTGCAAGGCGAGATGTTCGATGCTGTCGGCCGCACAGGCGGTCTCAATGTCCAACTCGTCTATTTCCGTGGTTTCGGCGAATGCCGTGCGTCGAAATTCGTCACCGACACCGGCGCTCTCAAGACATTGATGAGTTCAATCGACTGCCGCGCCGGCCACACCCAGATCGGCAAGGTTCTGTCGCACACGCTGAAGGAAACCGCCCGCTCGAAGGTCAGCGCCCTTATCTATATCGGCGATGCGGTGGAAGAGAGCGTCGACGATCTCGCCGACAAGGCCGGGCAACTGGGTTTGCTCGGCACGCCCGTCTTCGTGTTTCAGGAGGGACGGGACGATGTCGCCGGCCGTGCGATGAAGGAGGTTGCGCGCCTGTCTAAAGGCGCGTGGTTCCGGTTCGACCGTAACGCCGCCGATCGCCTGGCGCGTCTTTTGTCGTCCATCGCTGTGTTCGCAACGGGCGGCTTACCGGCGCTACAAGCGCGGGACCGGCAGGAGGATCGCCTGCTGATCGAGCATCTGCGGGGAGGGACATGACCGTCGTGCTGGCGCTTCTCGCTGCCGTGATCGCGCTTTTGGCGCTGGTCTATTTTTTTCTGCGGCTGGATGCGGCGCAGCTTGCCAGACTGCTGCCGTCGGCAGGTCCAATTGCGCTCGGTGCTATCGGCGCCATCCTGCTTCTGACCGGCCGCGCTGCCATTGGCGGCGGCATGCTAACCCTCGCCGTCGGCTGGTATACGTCTCAGGGCCGAAAGCGCGCTGCAGCCAGAACGCCGGGGCGGCGGTCGACAGTTCGGACGGCTGCGCTGGAAATGGAACTGGATCACGACAGCGGCGGTCTCGACGGCTTCGTTCTTGCCGGACACCAGGAAGGCAGGTCGCTCGCCGAACTCAGCGAGCAGGATTTGATCAAACTCTACAGCGAGCTATTCTCAGACCAGGACAGCCGGCAGTTACTTGAGACTTATCTTGACGGCCGTTTTCCCCTCTGGAGAGAACACGCGAAGCCTGACGACCGCAACCGGCAGGGTATTCCGCCAAGTTCTGGCGCCATGACTAAGGAGGAGGCCTACAAGATCCTTGGTCTTGAAACGGGGGCCGCCACGGCGGACATCCGAAAGGCGCATAGACGCCTGATGCAGCGCCTGCATCCCGACCTCGGCGGCTCGTCTTTCCTTGCTTCCCGCATCAACGAGGCTAAGGATATCCTTCTCTCCGATCACGACTAATTCTCCCTCGACACACAACATTCCTGGAGACTGCTCTTCAGTGTTTCCGCCACGCCTATTGCTGGGTGGCATAGCAGGCGATCTTCTGCTTCTTGAGCGCGGTGCAGGCGTTCCACGCCGCATCCTTCGACGAGAAGCCGCCGAACCGGGCGCGATAGTAGGTCACGCCATCCTTCACGAAAGGCACGGTGTAGCCGGCGGCCGATGCCAGAACGGCCGAAGCCTGCCGGTTGGTGGCGTCGAGCAGTGCCTGCGCTTCGGCGGCGCTCGGCGACGAGGCGACCTGGACTGACCAGCCGGCGGGAATGGACCCGGTGCTGACCGGATCGACTGCCTCTTCCGAAGCAGGCGCGGCATAGGCTTGGATGACAGCCTCGGCCGTCGGCACCGACTTTGCAGGGCGGCGGACCGGCGCTACCGGCATCGGAGCCTGGGCAAGCAGTGCCTCGACGCTGCCGGGGCGGCTGTCGGGCGTGGGGACGTTTCCCTTTGGCAGCATGACGCTGGCGAGCGCCGCGGTGGCGGTTCCGGCGCCCGACCGTGCGATCAACGCACCGCCGCCGGACGTTGATGCCTTAGGTAGATAGGCGGCGATCAGGTCGGCCATCTGGTTGTCGCGCGCAGCACCGCTGGTGCCGCCCATCACGACGGCGACGATCCGGCGATTGCCTTCGGAAACCGAAGACACGAGGTTGAAGCCGGAAGCGCGGGTATAGCCCGTCTTGATGCCGTCCACGCCCTTGACGCGCCCGAGCAGGCGGTTGTGGTTGGCTATGTTCTGCTTGCCGTATTTGAACGAACGGGTGGAAAAATACGCGTAATATTGCGGGAAATGCTCGCGCAGGGCGATGCCGAGCTTGGCCATGTCGCGCGCGGTGGTTTTCTGCGCCGGATTGGGCAGGCCATGCGCATTCTGGAACACCGTGCCGGCCATGCCGAGACTGCGTGCCTTAGCAGTCATGGCGCGGGCGAAGTTCTGCTCGGAGCCGGCAAGCATCTCGCCGAGCGCGGTGGCCGAGTCGTTGGCCGAGCGTGTGACAAGCGACAAGATAGCGGTCTCGACCGAAACGGAACCGCCGGCGCGAACGCCGAGCTTGGTGGGCGATTCGGCAGCAGCTTTTGCGGAATAGGTGACTGGGCTCGACTTGTTGATCTTGCCGGCTGCCAAGGCCTCGAAGGTGAGATACAGCGTCATCATCTTTGTCAGCGATGCCGGGAACCGTGCTTCGTCGGCACTGGCGGAATACAGGGTCTTGCCCGTGCGCGCGTCGATGACGACCGCGGCGTATTTCGAGTTCGCCCAGGCGGCGGCTGGGGCGCATACGCCGACTGCTGTCGCCACCACGAGCGCGAGAGATCGGAACGAGAAAAAGCCGGATTTGATCGTAGTTTTCGACAACGCCTGACGCACCGTTACACCCTTGATTTGTTGTTGGACCCGGAGACGGCAAAGGTTCCTGCCTCATCGAGACCAACTTTAGGGACGCGTCGTTACCAATCCGTTTATGGTAACCGGCGCGTTCACCATTTGGGCAAAGGTTTATTCGAATTTTCGTTGAAGCCGATTAACCATGGCATGCGACGCCGGGCCGATATCAAATGAGGCGAAAGATTGACAGTTTGTGCGTTGCACCATAATCTTCGTGCGTTGCACAATGCGCTTTGACCTTATTGGCCGTTAGCGGAACAAAGGATGCGGACATGTCCCAGACTTATGAAGATTTCAGCAAATACGGAAAAGAATTCGTCGATACCGGCATGATGAGCCTGACCTCTTTCTCCAAAGGGGCGCAGGTGATTGCCGCCGAGGCGAGCGATTATACAAAAAAGAGTTTTGAGGCCGGCACAGCGGCCTTCGAAAAACTGTCCACAGCAAAATCAATCGAGAACGTCATCGCTATCCAGTCCGACTATATGAAGCAGAGCTATGAAAGCCTCGTGGCCGAAGCACGTAAATTCGGCGAACTCTACACCGGCCTTGCCAAGGACGCTTACAAGCCATTCGAGTCGTTCGTTGCGAAAGCCAAATAGACAGATTTGCCAATCTGTCGGTGTCGGGGGATCGAATCGATCCGGACCCAACAAACCCGGCTGCGCCCCTCGCAGCCGGGTTTGTTGCGTTTTAGGGATGTTTTTCTCGTCCGCACACACAATCGGAAAGGGGTTAGCCACACGCCGTATTGTCACCGCGCCAGAAGGGCTTAAAATCCGACGATGGGCACCTACATGATGAAGGACGCCAGACGCGGCGTAGAGGTGAAGCTAAGTGACTCGCGGGTGGCACGCATTGAAGATGTCGAACATGCAGGGCGGCGACAACAAGGACAACGGACCGGGTCGCGGCACGGCTGTCATCACGCGCACCAAAACGAAGACGAAGAAGCCCAGCCTCTACCGTGTCTTGATCCTAAACGACGACTACACGCCCATGGAGTTTGTCATTCACATACTTGAACGCTTTTTCCAGAAGGATCGTGAAGCCGCAACACGCATCATGCTGCACGTCCACAACCACGGTGTTGGGGAATGTGGCATCTACACGTTCGAAGTGGCCGAGACCAAAGTGTCTCAGGTCATGGATTTCGCCCGTCAAAATCAACATCCGCTGCAATGCGTGATGGAGAAGAAGTGAGGTTCGAATGCCGGCTTTCTCCCAAGGCCTAGAAAAGGCGCTTCACCAGGCGCTGACGTTTGCCAATGAGCGTCATCACGAATATGCAACGCTCGAGCACCTTCTGCTCGCGCTGATCGACGACCAGGAGGCCGCAGCCGTCATGCGGGCCTGCAACGTCGAACTGGACGAGCTTCGCCAGATCGTGCTGACCTATATCGATACGGAACTCGACAATCTGATCACCGGCTATGACGAGGATTCGAAGCCCACGGCCGGCTTCCAGCGCGTAATCCAGCGCGCGGTGATCCATGTGCAGTCTTCGGGACGCGAGGAAGTGTCCGGCGCCAACGTGCTCGTCGCGATTTTCGCCGAGCGCGAAAGCCATGCAGCTTACTTCCTGCAGGAGCAGCAGATGACGCGTTACGACGCGGTCAACTACATCTCCCACGGCATCGCCAAGCGTCCCGGCGCTTCCGAAAGCCGGACGCCGCGCGGCGCTGAAGAGGAAAGCAATGGCAGCACCGGCCCTGAGGCCAGCGGCGAGGACGGCGGCAAGAAGAAGCAGCAGGACGCCCTGACGGCTTATTGCGTCAACCTCAACGTCAAGGCCCGCACTGGCAAGATCGATCCGCTGATCGGACGCTCGTCCGAGATCAACCGCACCATCCAGGTGCTGTGCAGGCGTTCCAAGAACAATCCGCTCTATGTCGGCGATCCCGGCGTCGGCAAGACGGCGATTGCCGAAGGCTTGGCCAAGCGGATCGTGGAGGGCGACGTCCCTGAAGTCCTGCAGGACGCCACCATCTTTTCGCTCGACATGGGCACGCTTCTGGCGGGCACGCGCTATCGCGGCGATTTCGAGGAACGGCTGAAGCAGGTCGTCAAGGAGCTCGAGGATTATCCGGGCGCCGTCCTGTTCATCGACGAGATACACACCGTCATCGGCGCAGGTGCGACTTCGGGCGGCGCGATGGATGCATCCAACCTGCTCAAGCCGGCGCTGTCGTCGGGTGCGATCCGCTGCATTGGCTCCACAACCTACAAGGAATTCCGCCAGTTCTTCGAGAAGGACAGGGCGCTTGTCCGCCGGTTCCAGAAGATCGACGTCAACGAGCCTTCCATCGACGATGCGGTGGAGATCATGATGGGGCTGCGGCCTTATTATGAGGACTTCCACAAGGTGAAGTTCACCCCCGACGCCATCAAGGCGGCGGTCGAGCTTTCCGCGCGCTACATCAACGACCGCAAGCTGCCGGACAAGGCGATCGACGTGATCGACGAGACCGGAGCGTCGCAGATGCTTTTGCCCGAAGGCAAGCGCAAGAAGACGATCGGCATCAAGGAGATCGAAGCCACCATCGCCACCATGGCGCGCATTCCGCCGAAGACCGTTTCAGCCGACGACGAGAAGGTGTTGGCCGGTCTCGAGACCGAACTGCGCCGCGTCGTCTATGGACAGGATACCGCTATCACAGCGCTGTCCGCTGCGATCAAACTGGCGCGTGCCGGACTGCGCGAACCGGAGAAGCCAATTGGCTCTTACCTGTTCTCAGGCCCGACGGGCGTCGGCAAGACGGAAGTGGCCAAGCAGCTCGCAGCCTCGCTCGGCGTCGAGCTTATCCGCTTCGATATGTCGGAATATATGGAGCGGCACACGGTCTCACGGCTGATTGGCGCGCCTCCCGGCTATGTCGGATTCGACCAGGGCGGTCTTCTGACGGACGGCGTCGACCAACATCCGCATTGCGTGCTGTTGCTCGACGAGGTTGAGAAGGCGCATCCGGATCTGTTCAACATCCTGTTGCAGGTCATGGACCACGGCAAGCTGACGGATCATAACGGCAAGCAGATCGACTTCCGCAACGTGATCCTGATCATGACCACCAATGCGGGTGCTGCGGATGCGCAGCGCGCCGCGATCGGTTTCGGCTCGTCCAAGCGCGAGGGCGACGACGTGGAGGCAATCAACCGCCTGTTCACGCCCGAGTTCCGCAACCGTCTCGATGCGATCATCCCGTTCGGCTCGCTGCCAATCCCTGTGATCCACCAGGTGGTCGAGAAGTTCGTCATGCAACTGGAAGCCCAGCTTTCGGAACGCGGCGTCACCTTTGACCTCGCACCCGAGGCTATCGCCTGGCTTGCCGACCGCGGTTACGACGAGCGCATGGGCGCGCGCCCTCTGGGCCGGGTCATCCAGGAGCACATCAAGAAGCCGTTGGCCGACGAAGTGCTGTTCGGCAAGCTCAAGAAGGGCGGTACGGTGCGCGTCACCGTCGAGAAGAAGGAGACCGGCGATACCGGCCTGAAGCTCGAGTCGCTGGCCGACGAGGCTCCGGTCAAGCCGAAGAAGGAAGAACCGGTGAAGCCGGCGAGCCGTAAGGCGAAGGCCAAGAAGCCGGTTGCCAAGAAGGCAGCCGCTACGCAGAAGCGGAAGGCCCCCGAGCCCAAGGGCAAGGAAGGCGGAAGCAAGCGCAGCCTGGTTCCGCAACTGCCGCGCAAGGGCTGATTGAGCCAGGGAACGCATGATGACGGGCCTGCGAAAGCAGGCCCGTTTCCGTTTGAGCGTGGTGTAAGCAATGACCCCGAACTGGCAGGCATGATGGCTAGATTGCGCGTCGCCAGGCCGAATACCTTGTGGTAATCGCCTGATATGTCCGAGACTTCAGACGATAGAGCAGGCTCCAGCCGGCGTTCCCTGTATTGGTTCCTGCGCGGTATCGCCACGGCCTTTTCCGTGCCGGGCCTGATTCTCAGCAGCGCCTTCATCGGTTTCGGCGGGCTGGCGAAAGAGTCCGGCATCAGCCTGCTGCAAGCCGTGTTCATGGTGGGGACGGTCTGGGCGCTGCCCGCAAATGTCGTTCTGATCGGCAACATCGTCGCCGGTGCGTCTCTGCCGGCCGCGGCTTTTGCCGTGGCGCTGTCCTCGGTCAGGCTGATGCCGATGGTCGTAGCCCTTGTGCCGGAGATGCGGACGGCGAAAACGCGCTCGTGGGTGCTCTATCTGCTGTCCCACTGCGTCGCGGTGACATCCTGGGTACTCGCCATGGAGCGGTTCAAGCGGGTTCCGCAGGATATGCGCACCGTGTTCTACGGAGGGCTCGGCTGGACGCTGGTGGTCGTCAATATGGGCGTCGTCGCCGTCGTTTACGCCGTGGCCGACGAACTGCCGCCGGCGGTCGCGGCCGCACTGTTCCTGATCACGCCGATCTATTTCCTGTTGTCGCTGTGGGGCTCGGCGCGCGAACGGGCGAGCCATGTCGCGATGGTCGTCGGCATCGCGTTGGGGCCGCTGCTGCACCTGGTCGTTCCAGGCTTCGACCTGTTGATCGCAGGTCTTGTCGGCGGCGGTATCGCCTATCTGTTCCATCGCAAGCAACAGGCGAGGGCCACCGCGTGACATTCCAGTCCATTGATAGCTGGTGGTGGCCGTTTCTGTTCATCCTTGTCGGAGGCTGGCTGGCTACCGACACATGGCGCTTTCTCGGCGTCTATTTTGGCGGCCGGATTTCCGACGAATCGGATGCTCTGGTGCTGGTCCGCTGTGTGGCCACCGCATTGGTCGCCTCCGTCATCGGCAATCTTGTCGTCTTTCCAAGCGGAGAACTGGCCAACACCAGCCTGATCTTACGGTTGGTGGCGATGGCTTCCGGTTTCGCCGCGTTTCTGGGGCTGGG
Organism: Tianweitania sp. UT-5YL-CI-8; assembly: GCF_030010215.1. GTDB lineage: Bacteria > Pseudomonadota > Alphaproteobacteria > Rhizobiales > Rhizobiaceae > Oryzicola. The sequence goes on along the minus strand of NZ_JASCRR010000003.1, from coordinate 366,461 downwards.
CCGTCACGTTGTGTTGGGGATCGCGGTGGCGATAGGCGTGTTGGAAGTCGGTATTTTCTTGGGTTTCTAACCCAAAGCAGCCCTGATCTTCTCCGCGTTCGCGGCCAGAATGTCCGGCTTTTCCATCTCTCCCGTATGCGGCTTGAGCGCCACGCCGTCAAAGCGGGGAATCACATGCACATGCAGGTGGAACACGACCTGACCGCCTGCCGTCTCGTTGAACTGCTGGACGGTGACACCGTCAGCCGCGAACGCCTTTTTCACGGCAATCGCCATTTTCTGCGTGGTTCGCGCCACCGCCGCCAGGCTGTCGGCGTCAACGTCCAGCAGGTTGCGTGACGGCTTTTTGGGGAGAACCAGGCAATGGCCGTCGCCGCGCGGCATGATGTCCATCAGAACGAATGTATCGTCATCCTCGTAGAGCTTATGGGCGGGCAGTTCGCCGCGCAGGATTTTGGCGAAAACATTGTTCTGGTCGTAATCTGCCATGTCAGTCCCCGTAATCGTGTTGGGCAATTGTGCATGTTGCTCGACGCGCCGGTCAATCTTCGTCGCGGGCCTCGGCGTCGGTTCTCTCTCCCTTGCGGAAGGGACCGTGCTCTTCGAGATACTCGGCGGCGCGCGCCACCTCAAGACGCTCGCGGCGCAGATAGTCGTCGATGGCGTGCCTCAGGCCGGGATGGGAGATGTAGTGCGCCGAGTGCGTGGTTACAGGTCGATAGCCGCGCGCCAGCTTGTGTTCCCCCTGCGCACCGGCCTCCACCACCTTCAGCCTGCGATCTATGGCGAAGTCGATGGCCTGATGGTAGCAGACCTCGAAATGCAGGAAGGGGTGGTCTTCGATGCAGCCCCAGTTGCGGCCATACAGCGTGTCCGAGCCGATGAAATTGATGGCGCCGGCGATGTAGCGTCCGTTGCGCTTGGCCATGACCAGCAGCGTGTCCTCGGCCATGCGTTCGCCGATCAGCGAAAAGAAAGTGCGGTTGAGATAGGGCCGGCCCCATTTGCGCGCGCCCGTGTCCATGTAGAAGGCGTAGAAATCGTCCCAGACACGCTCGGTTAGATCCTTGCCGGTCAGCCATTCGATGGAGATGCCGGGCTCCAGCGCTTCGCGGCGCTCCTTGCGCAGGTTCTTGCGCTTGCGCGAGGCGAGCGTGTCGAGGAAATCCTCGTAGCTGGAAAAGCCCTCGTTGAAGAAATGGAATTGCTGATCGTTGCGGTGAAGATAGCCGGACTGCTCCAGCACCTCCGCCTCTTCCACGGTCGCAAAGGTCACATGGGCCGATGACAGGCTCAGCCGGTCGGTCAAGGTGGCAAGCCCTTGCGCGAGCGCTGCCTGAACGGAAACCCGATCCATGCCTTGCGCAACCAGCAGGCGCGGTCCAGCCGCTGGCGTGAATGGTACGGCGCATTGCAGCTTGGGATAGTAGCGGCCGCCGGCTCGCTCGAAGGCATCGGCCCAGCCATGGTCGAAGACATATTCGCCCTGGCTGTGCGACTTCGCATAACAGAAGGCGGCGCCCAGAAGGCGTCCTCGGCCGTCTTCGAGGCGAAGATGCTGCGGCTGCCAACCGGTCTTCGACGAGGCGCAGCCCGATTCTTCGGCAATCGATAGAAATTCGTGCGAAACGAACGGGTTATAAGGAGTTTCTAAATTGGCCTTAGAAGTTCCGGAAAGCGATTTCCATTCGTCACTCCCAAACTTATCCATACCGGAAACGACGCGGATCGTGAATTCTTCGCCCGCCCCATCGTCGTCCATGCGTTTTGCCATAGCCGAGTATTTAGCTCCAGACTGTGGCGATACAAGCACCCATCAGGCGGTCGGCGCGGAATCGGGATCGAATCCCTCGAACGTCATTTGGTCGGCATGGTCGAAGGTCGTTCTGACTGCTGCCTGATCCCGAACCGTCCAGGTAATCACCGGCATGGAAAGCTTGTCGCGCACGAACGACACGAAGCGGTTGGGAAGGTGCACCACGCCATAGGAGACGAAGGATATCCCGTGCGCCAGCATGGAAAAATGCGCCTCCAACTCGTGGTCCTTGTCGCCCCATGCCGTCAAGCCGGCGGGAATGCCAGGCGCCTTGCCGGCGAAATCACGGATCAGCCAATGATCGAATGACATGATGGCGGCCGGCCCGTCGTAGCGCGCCAGTCGCTCGCCTACCGCTGCGACCAGCCCATCGTCCTTGCCGGGGATGCCCTTGAGCTCGATGACCAATGGGACGCGGCCCGCAACGAAGGCGAGCATTTCGTCGAGGGTGGGCGCATGATCGTCCGTGCCGCCGATGCGCAATGCGCCCATTTCGGCGGCGCTGCGCTGCCAGACATAGCCTTCGATGCCCGCAAGGCGCTTGAGATCGTCATCGTGGAACACCACCGGCACTCCGTCAGACGAGAGGTGGACGTCGCACTCGATTGCGAAGTTTTTTTCCACGGCGGCTGAGAAGGCCGACAGCGTGTTTTCCCACCGCGTCTTATTAAGGTCATGATAGCCGCGATGAGCGATGGGCCGCGCGGTCAGCCAGGAGGGAGCGGTGGTCATCACGTCACTTGGTCTCGAAAATGGCGTCGATCTCGACGGCGGCGTTCAATGGCAATGCTGCCACGCCGACCGCGGCGCGCGCATGCTTGCCGGCATCGCCCAAAACGGCAACCAGGAAATCGGAGGCGCCGTTGGCGACGAGGTGTTGTTCGGTAAAGCCCGGTGCAGAGCCGACGAATACGGTGATCTTGACCAGACGGCCGATTTTCTCAAGGTCGCCGAGCGCTGCTTTCGCCTGGGCGAGTATGTTGATTGCGCAGTATTTTGCGGCTTCCTGCCCGGCGGCTACGTCGATATCCTGACCGAGAAGACCTGTTGCGACCAGCTTGCCATCCTTGAGCGGAAGCTGCCCGGCGGTGAACAGCAGCGAACCGCTCTGCATGAACGGCACGTAGTTGGCCGCGGGTGCTGCTGCGACAGGCAACGTAACTCCAAGCCCGGCAAGCCGCTTTTCGATTGTGTCGCTCATGATCTTTTCCTAATTTCAACGTAGTGTGCGTCTGCGAAGGCGAAACGCCTTGTCGAAACTGCTCTGTTTGCCTCGCTTCCGCCATGACTTTTTTTAACGTGGACCATCATTTCCAGCGGCCTGACCGGCCCAACGTCCGGAGCATCCCCATGCGCGTTGTGCGCCTCGCAGTTCTCGCCCTGGCCTCGTCGGCATCTGCAGTCGGCTACGCGTCGGCCGCGCCGGTGCTCGTCCCGCATCGTGCGGTTTATGACGTGGCGCTCGACGAAGCTTCGGACCGTTCGGGAATCACATCGTTGAGCGGCCGCATGGTCTATGAGTTCAACGGATCGGCCTGCGAGGGCTATACGGTCAAGTTCCGCTTCGTGACCAACATCGAAAACGGCGAAACGTCTCGGGTCACCGACCAGCAGACAACCACGTTCGAAGAAGCCGGCGGCAAATCCTTCTCGTTTGCCACGAAATCCTTCGTCGACCAGCAGCTCGAACGCGAAGTGAAGGGGACTGCGACCAGCGAGGGCAACGGTCTCAAAGTGTCCATCGACAAACCCGAGTCCGAGAAGCTAGATCTGGCGGCGACGCAGTTTCCAACCCAGCATCTCGTTGAACTCATCGACAATGCGGAGAAGGGCGAGACCTTCTATGAGACGACGCTGTTCGATGGCTCGGAAGACGCCGACAAAATCATGACCACCACTGTGATCGTGGGCAAGAAAGCCGAAACGGCGAGTACCGACCCCGAGGTTTCAGCTCTGGCCGGCCTGTCCAAGGACAAATACTGGCCGGTGGACATCGCCTACTTCAACCCGGAAGGCGAGGGTGGCGAGGAAGTGCCGACCTACCGTATCAGCTTCAAGCTGCATGAGAACGGCCTGACCCGCGATATGACGATGGACTATGGCGATTTCTCCATCACCGGCAAGCTGGTCAACCTGACCGTGTTCGACAGCCCGCCCGCTGGCGAGACATGCGACCAGTAGCCTGAAGACGCTCGCATGGCGGTCTATGTCGATGCCGCCATCTGGCATTTCGCCGGGCGGCGCTGGTGTCATCTTCTGGCCGACGACGAGGCGGAGTTGCACCGCTTTGCAGCACAGCTTGGTATAAAGCGCTCGTCATATCAGGGACCGCCCAAGACCTCGGCGCCCCATTACGACATCACCGGCCTGGAGCGCGACCGCGCTATCAGGCTGGGCGCTGTGGAAAGCAGCCGGCAGGAAATCGTCGAGATTTTTCGCCGGGTGCGCGTACGCGGCGGCAAGAAGCCGCGTTAGGATAATGCCAACGAGGCCAGCGGCAACACGACGACCACCGCCCAGGACGGAATGCGTGCGTAGACCAGCAGGCAGAAGCCAACGACGGCTATCGCAGCGTCCTGCCAGCTCAACACGGTCGCCCGCAGCACCGGATCGTAAAGGGCCGCTGCGAGAATGCCGACAACAGCAGCATTGGCGCCGCGAATCGCGGCATCGGCTTTCGGCCTCGCCTGAAGGTCAGCTGCGAAGGGCAGGGCGCCGTAGACCAGAAGCAGGCCCGGCAGAAATATGCCGATCAGTGCGAGGCAGGCCGCAAGCAGGCCGCCCACAGGCGGCACGGCTGCAGCGCCCAGATAGGCTGCGAAGGTGAACAGCGGCCCTGGCATGGCCTGTGCCAGGCCATATCCGGCCAGAAAACTGTCCGGGCTGACCCATCCCGGGGCGACCACCGAGGCTTTGAGCAGCGGCAAGACGACGTGACCTCCGCCGAACACCAGCGCACCGGAGCGGTAGAAGGCTTCGAAAAAGACTGGGAACGGCGATACTGCGAGTTGCGCCAAAGCCGGCAAGCCGATGAACAGAAGGCCTGCAAGCGCCAGCGCAATCCACGCGGACCGCTTCGGCACCGGAACGAATCGGCCTTCGCGGGCAAGCCGGGTGTGCCCGGCGCAGAGAAGGACGCCGGCAATTGCCCCTAGCACGATGGCGCCGAGTTGGCCGGGAGCGCCTGCCACAAGAGAAGCCAGGATGAGCGCCGCAGCACCGATTGCGATGCGCGGCAGGTCTGGAGTGAGGCTTTTGGCCATGCCCCACACCGCCTGCGCGACGATTGCAGCCGCAACCAGTTTCAAACCATGCAGCAGGGCATCCGCCGTCTCGCCGCTGAAGCTTGCGGCTCCGAGTCCGAGTGCCGCCATGAGCGCGGCCGACGGCAGCGTGAAGGCAAGCCACGCCGACAACCCGCCGGCAAGCGTGCCGGTGCGGAGAAGGCCGAGCGAAAACCCAACCTGGCTGGAAGCCGGTCCCGGCAGGAACTGGCACAGCGCGACGAGTTCGGCATAGGCCTTATCATCGATCCATGTGCGCCGGCCGACGAATTCGTCGCGGAAATAGCCGAGATGCGCGATGGGACCGCCGAAGGAGATGAAGCCGAGCTTGAGGAAAGCGAGAAAAACTTCGACAAAACTGCCTCGGTGTGGGCTGTGGGATTCGGGCATGAAAGGCTTGTCCGGCTCTGAGAGATCGGTGGTTTGCCGGCGCTGTTATCTCAAGTCCATGACGGTTTGATGTGGGGAGGGCAAGAGAGGCTGGAGGCCTCACCCGGAATCGAACCCGGTGCGAGGACCTTCCAGAGGTTCCGACCCCGCAACCGCTATGAGGCAGCAGGTCTCGCTCAGCATCTTTACCGCTTTGTGTTGCTTTCGACCAGCGACCCGTGTATGTGCCGCAGCATTCCACACACGGATATGGGTCTTTTCCGGGAGAAATCCGGCCGAGACCTCCGGTGGCGCAAGGGCTTTCGCCCGACGCGTCAAAATCCGTGGAGGCCAACCGGAAAGGACAATAACGAATGGCACTGCCTGATTTCAGCATGCGCCAGCTTTTGGAAGCTGGCGTTCACTTCGGCCACCAGACCCACCGCTGGAACCCGAAGATGGCGACATACATCTATGGCGCCCGCAACAACATCCACATCATCGACCTCAGCCAGACGGTTCCGCTTCTGAACCAGGCGCTCAAGCAGGTTTCCGACACCGTCGCTCGCGGCGGTCGCGTCCTGTTCGTCGGCACCAAGCGCCAGGCTTCGGACATCGTCGCTGACGCTGCCCAGCGTTCGGCCCAGTATTACGTCAACTCGCGTTGGCTCGGCGGCATGCTGACCAACTGGAAGACGATCTCGAACTCGATCGCCCGTCTGCGCAAGCTCGACGAGATGCTCGCCGGCGAAGCCCAGGGCTTCACCAAGAAGGAGCGCCTGAACCTCGACCGCGAGCGCGAGAAGCTGGACAAGGCCCTCGGCGGCATCAAGGACATGGGCTCGACCCCGGACCTGATGTTCGTGATCGACACCAACAAGGAAGCGATTGCGATCCTCGAAGCCAAGCGTCTCGGCATCCCGGTCGTCGCGATCATCGATTCGAACTGCGATCCGGACAAGATCGACTATCCGATTCCCGGCAACGATGACGCGGCCCGCGCCATCCAGCTCTATTGCGACCTGATTGCCAAGGCTGCCATCGACGGTATCGCTCGCCAGCAGGGCGCTCTCGGCGTCGACGTCGGCGCATCGGCCGAAGCTCCGGTCGAGCCCGCTCTGGGCGAAGAGCCGGCCAGCGAAGCGCCGCAGGCTTAATTCAAAAAGGCCGGTCTCCGGCCTTTTACCACTGTTTCAGGCGCGTCTGCGCCAGCGTCAGGCGCACCATCGCAATCCCGGTGGTGCGCCCGCGTGTTTCAAGACAAAGAGGCTAACATGACGATTACGGCTGCACAGGTGAAAGAACTCCGCGAACTCTCGGGCGCGGGCATGATGGATTGCAAGGCGGCTCTGACCGAGACCGGCGGCGACATGGAAGCCGCGGTCGACTGGCTGCGCAAGAAGGGTATCTCCAAGGCCGACAAGAAGGCCGGCCGTACCGCCGCCGAAGGCCTGATCGGTGTCGACTCCGGCGTTCGCGAAGCGGTCGTCGTCGAAGTCAACTCCGAGACCGACTTCGTTGCCCGCAACGCGGCCTTCCAGGAGATCGTCACCAATGTCGCCAAGGTCGCGCTGGCCTATGGCACCACGGAAGCCGTCGCGGCAGCGAAGTACCCGCATTCCGACAAGAGCGTGACCGAGACCATCAAGGACGCCGTCGGCACCATCGGCGAGAACCTCAGCTTCCGCCGCTCGGCCAAGCTTTCGGTCTCCCAAGGGGCAGTTGCGAGCTACGTGCACAACGCTGTCGCCGACGGCCTCGGCAAGCTCGGCGTTCTCGTCGCCATCGAGACCGCTGGCAATGCGGAAGCCGCCAGCGCCTTTGCGCGCCAGGTTGCCATGCATGTCGCAGCCACCAATCCGCTGGCCCTGACGCCCGAAGAAGTCGACGCATCGGCCGTGGAACGCGAAAAAGCGATCTTCTCCGACCAGGCCCGCCAGTCGGGCAAGCCGGAAAACATCATCGAGAAGATGGTCGAAGGCCGTCTGCGCAAGTTCTATGAGGAAGTGGTGCTGTTGAAGCAGGCTTTCGTGCTCAACCCCGACCTGACGGTCGAGGCAGCGCTCAAGGACGCGGAAAAGCAGATCGGCGCTCCGGCCAAGATCACCGGCTATATCCGCTTCGCGCTGGGCGAGGGCATCGAGAAGGAAGAGTCCGATTTCGCCGCCGAAGTGGCAGCTGCCGTCAAGCAGTAGGACCGATCCATGATTGTCGATTGGTCCTAAGCCGACCCTTTCTGGGAATACTGTTGGGCGCTGCGTGACAACGCGGCGCCCTTCGTGTATCCGGGCTTCGACTACCGCATACGGGGAAAATACATGACGGCCAAGCCACTCTACAGGCGCGTCCTGCTGAAAGCGTCGGGCGAAGCCTTGATGGGCGAACAGCATTTCGGCATCGACGTTTCTGTTGTCGACCGCATCGCTTCCGACATCGCAGAGGCGCGGGCGCTTGGCGTCGAGGTCGGCGTCGTCATCGGCGGCGGCAACATCTTTCGCGGCGTGGCCGTAGCCTCCAAGGGCGGCGACCGTGTCACCGGCGACCATATGGGCATGCTGGCGACCGTCATCAATTCGCTGGCGCTGCGCACGTCGCTGACCAAGCTCTGGGTTGATGCCGTCGTTCTGTCGGCTATCGCCATGCCTGAGTTGTGCGAAGGCTTTTCCCAGCGCAAGGCCACAGCCTATATGGACGAAGGCAAGGTCGTGATCTTTGCCGGCGGCACTGGCAACCCGTTCTTCACCACCGATTCCGCCGCTGCTCTCAGGGCAGCCGAGATCGGCGCCGACGCGCTGTTCAAGGGCACGCAGGTGGACGGCGTCTATTCGGCCGATCCCAAGAAGGATCCGACCGCGACGCGCTATGAGCGCATTTCGCACCAGGAAGTTCTCAGCAGGGGCCTTTCCATCATGGACACGGCAGCCATTGCTCTTGCGCGCGAAAACAACATCCCGATAATCGTCTACTCGATCCACGAAAAAGGCGGTTTCGGCGAGATTTTGAAAGGTGGCGGCCGCTGCACTGTCGTGGCGGATGCCTGATTTGAAAAGACTCCGTCGAAAGGCGGGCAAGGAGGCCAGATGAGCACGGACTACAAAGACCTTCAGCGCCGCATGGACGGCGCCATCAACGCATTCAAGACCGACCTGGCTTCCTTGCGCACGGGACGCGCGTCGAGCAATCTGCTCGATGCAGTGACCGTCCAGGCTTACGGATCGGCGATGCCGATCAACCAGGTCGCCAACGTCTCTGTCCCCGAACCGCGCATGATCTCGGTCTCGGTGTGGGACAAGTCGATGGTCAGTGCCGTCGACCGTGCCATCCGCGAATCCAATCTCGGCTTCAACCCCATCGTCGACGGCACGACCTTGCGCATCCCCTTGCCGGAGCTGAACGAACAGCGCCGCAAGGAATTGGTCAAAATTGCCCACACCTATGCCGAAAATGCCCGCGTGGCTGTCCGGCATGTGCGCCGCGACGGCATGGACGCGCTCAAGAAGGCGGAAAAGGACGGCGAGCTCAGCCAGGACGATCAGCGCGTTCAGTCCGACCGTGTGCAGAAGCTCACAGACGAGACGATCACCGCGATCGACGGCTTGCTTGCCGGCAAAGAAACCGAGATCATGCAGGTTTAGGACCTCCTAGCCAAAGGCTGGACATGAGTACGCCCACTCACATTGCGATCATCATGGACGGCAATGGCCGCTGGGCGAAAGCGCGCGGCCTGCCGCGCGCTGCCGGTCACAAGGCGGGCGTGGATGCGCTGCGTCGGACGGTGCGCTCCGCGGGTGATCTCGGCGTGAAATGGGTCACCGTCTACGCCTTCTCCTCGGAAAACTGGTCACGGCCGCAGACCGAAGTCAGCGACCTGATGAGCCTCCTGAAAATCTTCATCAGGCGTGACCTTGCCGAACTGCACAATAGCGGCGTGCGCGTGAAGATCATCGGCGACCGCCAAAATCTCAAGGCCGACATTCGCGGATTGCTCGAGGAAGCGGAGACGCTGACTGCGCGAAATTCGTCGATGACGCTGGTGATCGCCTTCAACTATGGCGGTCGCGACGAAATCGCCCGCGCGGCCGCGAAAGCGGCCCAGGCAATTGCGGAGGGTCGGTTTTCAGCCGACGAACTCACGCCGGAGCGTTTCGAGGGGTTTTTGGATACGCTCGACATACCCGACCCCGACCTGCTGATCCGGACCAGCGGCGAAGTGCGGCTTTCGAACTTCCTGCTCTGGCAACTTGCCTACACAGAACTGGTGTTCATGCCTTGCTACTGGCCCGATTTCGGCCGCGAGCAATTGCTTGAGGCGATCGGCGAATACACCAGCCGCGACCGCCGTTTCGGCGGCCTGGTCGAACGCGAAGCCGCGTCGTAATCCGGTATGAGCAACCTCCAGGTTCGCACGATCTCCGCTATCGTCCTGGCAATCGTCGTCCTTTTGCTGACATGGCTCGGCGGTCCCTGGTTTCGTCTGTTGAGCGCAGTTATTGGCGCTTGCGTCTTCTTCGAATGGACGCAGATGTCGCGCCGCTCGACGCCACGTCGCTGGGGCGAGGGCGGACTGAGTGTCGTGCCCGAAGTTTTGCTTGCCATCTTTCTCGTCTGCCTGCTCATAGGCGTCGAAGCGCTGACGCTGATCGGCCTTGGCGTAGCGCTGGCTGTCTTGCTGGCGATTCTCACCCTCTGGCGCAAAGCGTCATGGTGGGAGCTCTCTGGTCTCATCTACGCCATGCTGTCGGCCGCACCGCTGGCGCTGTTGCGCGGAGATAATGTTTCCGGCTGCCTTGCCATCATCTTTCTGTTCGCGGTCGTCTGGTCGACCGACATCTCGGCCTATTTCGTCGGCAAGGCCGTGGGCGGCCAGAAACTCGCGCCCTCGATCTCGCCGGGAAAAACGCGCAGCGGGGCGCTTGGCGGCGCCGCGGGTGCTGTGATCGCCGGGATAATCGTTGTCTCTATTGCCGGCACGGGAAACCTTCCGCTCCTGGCGCTCGCAGCCTTGCTGCTGTCCATTGTTTCCCAGGCAGGCGACCTGTTCGAATCCTGGGTGAAGCGTCGTCACGGTGCCAAGGATTCGGGCTGGCTGATTCCCGGTCACGGAGGCGTGATGGACCGTGTCGACGGGCTTGTGGTCGCAGCCCTCGCACTGTACCTGATCGGCTGGGCAGCGGGCGAGGCGGGATCACCTTCGCAAGTGCTGTTTCCGGTCTGAGCTAAAAGGCCCCTTTCGGGCACGCCACGGTTTAGCCGGGTTTCAAGGGAAGCTGGCGGCGACGCCGAAGTTCGAGGGCACGATTTGACTGACTATCTTCCCAGCTTCCTGAGCACGGATGGAATCCTGGTCGGCACGATCATACCCTTCCTTTTCGTGCTGACGATCGTCGTCTTTGTGCACGAAATGGGCCACTATCTGGTCGGCCGCTGGTGCGGCATCGGCGTCAAGGCATTCTCGATCGGCTTCGGGCCGGAGATCGTCGGTTTCAACGATCGACACGGTACGCGGTGGAAGCTCAGCGCGATTCCGCTCGGCGGCTACGTCAAATTCGTTGGCGACATGAACGCGACGAGCACGCCGGACGCCGCCGCCGAAGCCCAGCTTTCGGCCGAGGATCGTAAGATCGCCTTCCACACCCAGCCGGTTTGGAAACGGGCCGCCACCGTGGTCGCTGGTCCTCTGTTCAATTTCATCCTGACAATCGCGGTCTTTGCCGTCTTCTTCGGCGTCTATGGCCGCTACGTCATGGACCCCGTCGTGGCTGAGGTTCGACCGGACAGTCCTGCCGCAATTGCCGGCATCGAGCCGGGCGACCGCTTCGTCAGCGTCGATGGCCGACCAGTCACAACCTTCTCCGATGTCCAGCGCATCGTTTCGGCGAGGGGCGGGGATCCGCTGGTTTTCGTCATGTCACGCGATGGCCGGAACGTTACGCTCACCGCCACGCCTGAACTGGCCGAGCAGCAGGACGGTTTCGGCAACTCCGTCAAGGTTGCCGTCATCGGCGTGGTCAACAATGAAGAGGTTGGCCAGCCCCGGCTGATCACCTATTCGCCGGGCGAAGCGTTCGTTCAGGCTGTGAACGACACAGGCTATGTCATTGCGCGCACTGGGCAATTTCTTCAGCGCTTCGCTTTTGGTCGTGAGGACAAGTGCCAGCTCGGCGGCCCGGTGAAGATTGCCGGCATGGCGGGCCAGGCGGCAAAGGTCGGGTTCGAGAGCCTGATCCAATTGGCTGCCCTGCTGTCAGTTGGCATTGGATTTCTCAATCTTTTACCGATTCCCCCGCTTGATGGCGGGCACCTGCTCTTCTATGCAATCGAAGCGGTGAAAGGCAGGCCGGTATCGGAACGCGCCATGGAAGCGGTCTACCGTGTCGGCTTCGTCGCGGTGTTGGCCTTTATGGCTTTCGTGTTCTGGAATGACCTTTTTGGATGCTGAAATCATTAAGGAATTTCTACCAGTCACCACCACCTGTTGACCGCCCGTTTACCATGACGGGCAATATGCGTGACGCGAATGTCACGCTGGCGAGCTAAGTAAATACAAATTAACCAGAAGTCTTGCGTGTAGGGAAAATCCGGTTAATACGGAATGGGAATTTACCGCGACGTCCGGTTTTCTCGCCGTGGGGACTTCGAGAAAAGGTTATAAAGCCCGATGAAGGCAGCATTTAAATTCAAGAGCGCCGTGTCTGCGGCAGCTTTGTCAGCCGCGCTGATCGTTCCAGGTTCAGCGATGCTTCAGTTTGTTGCCGTATCGGCTGCAGAAGCAGCCGTGGTCAGCCGGATCGAGGTGCGCGGCAACCAGCGCGTCGATGCTGAAACCGTCCGCAACTACATCGCGATCAAGCCAGGCCGCCAGTTCAGCGCCACCGACATCGACGATGCCGTGAAGGCGCTCTTCGGCACGGGCCTGTTCTCGGATGTCCGCGTCAACCAGGTCGGCTCTTCGCTGGTCGTTCAGGTTTCCGAGTACCAGGTCGTCAACCAGGTCATTTTCCAGGGCAACAAGAAGGTCAAGGACGCGCAACTTGCCGCGGCCGTGCAACTCAAGCCCCGTGGCGGTTTCTCCCAGGCCGCGATGGATGCCGATATCGAGGCCATCAAGAGCGCCTATAGCCGCGTCGGCCGTGACGATGTCACCGTGACAACTCAAGTCATGGATCTCGGCGAAAACCGCGTCAACGTCGTCTATACAATCACCGAAGGCGACCGCACGAAGATCGCTTCGATCAATTTCGAAGGCAACAGCGCCTACAGCGACCGTCGCCTGTCCGACGTCATCAGCACCAAGCGCTCGAATTTCCTGTCGTTCCTGATGCGCGACGACATCTATGATGCCGACCGCCTTCGCGCCGACGAAGAGGCTCTGCGTCGCTTCTATTTCAACCGCGGCTATGCGGATTTCCAGGTGATCTCGGCCGAGGGCGTTCTCGACCCGGCGACCAACCAGTACACCATCAACTTCACCATCGATGAAGGTCAGCGTTACACCTTCGGCGATGTGAGCGTCGAAAGCTCGATCCCAGAGCTGGATCCGACCAAGTTGCAGTCTTTGGTCGAGACGACCAAGGGCAGCGTCTATAGCGCCAAGGATGTCGAAGACAGCATCGTGGCTCTGACCGAGCGCGCGGCCGGCATGGGCTATGCATTCGCCCAGGTCACTCCGCGTGGCGACCGCAATTTCGAAAACCACACGATCTCGGTTGTCTATACCATCGACCAGGGCCAGCGTGCCTATGTCGAGCGCATCGAAATCCGCGGCAACGAGCGTACGCGTGACTTCGTGATCCGTCGTGAGTTCGACATTGCCGAAGGCGATGCGTTCAACCAGGTTCTGATCCAGCGCGCCAAGAAGCGTCTGGAAGCCCTGAACTTCTTCGAGAGCGTCCAGGTCTCCACTGCGCCGGGTTCGCAGCCCGATCAGGTCGTGCTGGTCGTCGACGTCGTTGAAAAGTCGACGGGTGAGTTCTCCATCGGCGCCGGTTATTCGACCGGTGGCGAAAACGCCGGTGCGACTGTCGAAGGTTCGATCACCGAGCGCAACTTCCTCGGCCGCGGCCAGTTCATCCGCGTTTCCGCAGGCGGCGGTGAAAACTCGCGCGACTTCGGCTTCTCCTTCACCGAGCCATATTTCCTCGGCTACCGCGTTGCCGCCGGCTTCGACGTGTATCGCCGCACCCGCGAATACGATACCTACGACAGCGATGTGACCGGCGGTACCGTGCGTTTCGGCCTGCCGATCACCGAAAACATCTCGACCCAGCTCGCGTACAACTTGTCGCGCGAAGAGTACGAGATTTCAGAGGATTGTATTGGCAACCCCGAGTGCACCCCTTCGTTCGCTATCGTCGATGCGGCTAAAATCAGCCCATGGATCAAGTCGTCCGTCAGTGGAACGCTGGTGTACAACACCATTGACGACATGAAGAGCCCGCATGACGGCATCTATGCCAACTTCAATGTCGAAGTTGCAGGCCTTGGCGGCGATGCAAAGTTCGCGAAGTTCACCGGGCGTGCGACCTATTATAAGACGCTGTCCGAAGAACTCGACGTCGTCGGTCTCGTGTCCGGTGGTGCCGGTCATGTCGTAGGCTTTGGCGACGACGGTCTTCGTGTATTCGACCAGTTCCAGGCGAACAGCCGCATGATCCGCGGCTTCAAGCAGAACGGTTTTGGTCCTTACGATCCTGGTGCGTCCGACGATACGCATCTTGGCGGCACCACGTATTTCAATGCGTCGGTCGAAGCGCAGTTCCCGGTTCCGATCGTTCCCGAAAGCTTTGGTCTTCGTGGCGCGGTCTTCGCGGATGCCGCGACCTTGTATGGAAGTGAAATCAGGGTTGACGCTAGCGACAGCGTGTTGGGCACCGACTCCAAGTGGCGCGCATCGGTCGGCGTCGGGCTTCTCTGGGCATCGCCTTTCGGTCCGCTCCGTATCGACTACGCTGTTCCGGTCTCCAAGGAAGACAGCGACGACACGCAGGAGTTCAACTTCGGCATATCGACCCGCTTCTAAGACGCGGATCGCATCTTCCGGACCGGTTCGGCCCGGAAGTCTTTTTGGCCAGGCGTAAACTGGATATATTTCTCTTATGACGGATCCGGTATTTTTCGTGCCGTCCCGCCGCTTGACGGTGGGCGAGGTCGCGAGCCTGACCGGTGCGTCGCTGCTCAATGATGCTCACGCCGGCACGATCATCTCGACCATCGCATCCTTGTCCGAAGGCGGCGCAGAAGCCCTCGTTTTCGTTGAAGGCAAGCGCAACGCCGCACCGCTCTCCACCGTAACCGCCGCCGCTGTTCTATGCTCCGCCGAGCTTGCCGACCGCGTGCCCGCGAACACCGCCGCTTTGGTTGTGCGGCGGCCGCAGCAGGCATTCGCCATGATCGGGCGAATACTGTTTCCCGATGCTGCCAAGCCGGTTCCACTCACCAACTCTACCGGTATTTCTTCCTTTGCCCATGTCGACCCGACCGCATCCATTGAGCCTGGCGCCGTGATCGAACCGGGCGCGGTGATCGGCGCACATGCGGCGGTCGGCGAGGGGTCCATCGTCGCAGCCCATGCGGTGATCGGCAGCTCCGTGCAGATCGGTCGCAATTGCTACATCGGGCCTCAAAGCACCGTTCAATATGCGCTGCTCGGCAATGACGTCATCGTCCACGCCGGCGCGCGAATCGGCCAGGACGGCTTCGGCTTCGTCGGCGGCGCGCGCGGACCCGAACGCATGCCGCAGATCGGCCGCGTGGTCATCCAGGACAATGTCGAGATCGGCGCCAACACCACGATCGACCGTGGCGCGCTCGGCGATACGGTCATTGGCGAGAACACCAAAATCGACAATCTGGTCCAGATCGCGCATAACGTGAAGATCGGCCGAAACTGCCTTATTGCTGCGCACACTGGTATTTCCGGCTCGGTCACGGTAGGGGACAACGTCCAGATGGGTGGCGCTGTCGGCTTGGCGGATCACCTGACCATCGGCGCCGGTGCGCAGCTCGCAGCCCGCAGCGGCTTCATGAACGATGTCCCGGCTGGTGAAGTGTGGGCGGGATATCCGGCTCAGCCCATGTCATCGATGATGCGTGAGGTGGCTATGATCAGACGGCTGGTGGCCCGGCCACCGCGTAAGAAAGGTACAGAGGAATGACGGAGCAGATAGCGGATTCGACGCTTGGCGTCGCCGACATCATGGAGATGATGAAGCTGCTGCCGCACCGTTATCCCTTCCTGCTAGTCGACCGGATCATCGATATCGACGGCGACGATTCGGCCACAGGCATCAAGAACGTCACCATCAACGAGCCGCATTTCCAGGGCCATTTCCCCGACCAGCCGGTGATGCCCGGTGTCTTGATCATCGAGGCGATGGCCCAGACCGCAGGCGCGATCTGCATCCGCAAGGCGCTCAACGACGGCCCTGCGCTCGTCTATCTGATGACGGTCGACAACGCCAAGTTCCGCAAGCCGGTTGTGCCCGGCGACCAGATGCGCATCCACGTCAAGAAGATGAAGAGGCGAGGCAATCTGCTGAAATTCGCATGCGAGGCCCGTGTGGATGGTGCGTTGGTAGCCGAGGCGGAAGTCGCTGCCATGATGGCTGCAAAAGACTGAGATGGACATGGGTATGAATACCGAAACAATCATCCATCCTTCGGCGGTGGTCGAAGCCGGTGCGGAAATCGGCACCGGCGTTCGTATCGGACCGTTCTGTCACATCGGCCCCGACGTGCGCATCAAAGACAATGTCGAACTGTTCGGTCATGTCTCGGTCATGGGCGGAACGACGATCGGCAAAGGCTGCAAGGTCTATCCAATGGCTATCCTCGGTGCGCCGCCTCAGAACGGCAAGCACAAGGGTGGCAAGACGACGCTTGAGATCGGCGCGAACTGCACGATCCGCGAAGGCGTGACGATGCATACCGGCACCGATACGAGCCGTGGCCACACCGCTGTCGGCGCCAATGGCAATTTCCTCGCCTATGCTCATATCGCGCATGATTGCGTCGTCGGCCGCAACGTCACATTCGCCAACGGCGCGACGCTGGGTGGTCATGTCGAGATCGGCAATAACGTCAACATCGGCGGATTGACCGCGGTCCACCAGTTCGTGCGCATCGGCGATAACGCTTTCATCGGCGGTTGCTCGGCCGTGGTCGGCGATGTCATCCCCTACGCCATCGCGGTGGGCAACCGCGCCAGCCTGCGAGGCCTCAACATCATAGGCCTGAAGCGCTCGGGACTTGAGCGCTCCGACATCCATACGCTTCGCCGCGCCTATCGCTTCATTTTCGACCGCTCGCACACCATTGCCGAGAATGTCGACAGGGCTCGGGTTGAATTCGCGGACTCGCCCGCGGCGATGAAGATTATTGAATTCATGAGTTCGCGCGGCATGCGGCATTATGCGATGCCGCCGCTCAAAGCTGTTGTCGATGACGACACAGACGACGTCTGAGACAGACCAACGTCTTCCAGCCGGCGGCAAGGTCGGGATCATCGCCGGTGGCGGCATGCTGCCGGTGGAGGTCGCCAAAAGCCTGAGCGCAAAGGGAAAACCTCCTTTCATCCTGATCGTCGAGGGTGAAGTTACCGTCCATCTCGACGAACTCAGGCAGTTCGAGCATGAGACGCTGGCGCTCGAACGCCTGGGCAATCTCGTCACCGTCCTGCAGCGCCATGGCGTGACGCATCTTGTCTTGGCAGGCGAAATCAAGCGGCGCCCGAAGCTGAGCGCCATTAAGATCAATCTCGGGCTGTTGAAAGTCCTTCCCGAACTCCTGAAAGCGCTGACGCGGGGCGACGACGGGCTGTTGCGAATCGTCATCAGGGGGTTTGAAGCGCGCGGCATCACCATTGTCGGCGCACAAGACATCGTGCCGGACATCCTGGCGAGCGAGATGGTGCTGACCAAAGCCATCCCACGAAAAAGCGACTGGTCGGACATTGAGGTGGCTTTTACTGCGGCCAAAACCATCGGCCGGCTCGATATCGGCCAAGCTGCGGTCTCAATAGGCTCTCGCGTCATCGCGCTGGAAGGCATTGAAGGCACTGCCGGCCTGCTGGACCGTGTGAAGGGTCTGCGCGGCCATGGCCGGCTTGCCGGGCGTCAACGCGGCGTTCTGGTCAAATGCGCCAAGCCGCAGCAGGAACTGCGCGTCGACCTGCCCACTATCGGCCCTGAAACCATCGAGTCGGCGCATGCCGCTGGCTTGGCTGGCGTTGTGGTCGAGGCCAATCGGTCGATCGTGCTCGACACCGCTTCGGTGATTGAAAAAGCCGACCGCTACGGCATGTTCGTTCTCGGGCTGCGCCGCGAGGAGTTGCCATGATCATTCCGCTGAAAATCGCTGTTGTCGCCGGCGAAGAATCCGGCGACCTGCTGGGCGCCAACCTGATCGAGTCCCTCAAAGCCATCGCCGGCCGCGACGTCGAGATCGTCGGCGTCGGCGGGCGGCATCTGCAGGCTCTCGGTCTGCGCTCGCTGTTCAACGCCAGCGATATCGCGCTGATGGGGCTGAGCGCGATCGTGCGGGATTTGCCCCGGCTCATGCGCCGCATCGGCGAAACCGCCCGCTTTGTCGCTTCAGAGAACCCCGACTGCCTGGTCACCATCGACAGCCCTGATTTTTCCCTGCGTGTCGCCAAAAAGGTTCGTGCGCTCGACCCATCCATTCCCATTGTCCATTATGTCTGCCCCAGCGTGTGGGCGTGGCGGGAGAGCAGGGCGCCCGCGATGAAGCCCTATGTCGATGAAATCCTCTGCATCCTGCCGTTCGAACCGCAAGCGCTCGAAGCGCTGGACGGCCCGAAGGGAACCTTTGTCGGACACCGCCTGTCGACCGAGCCGACGATCCAGGCGGCCCGGGAGAAGCAGTCAGTGCCGCGCGATCTTTCGCCGGACCGCGTGAAAAATCTGCTTCTGTTGCCCGGCTCTCGGCGCAGCGAGGTGCGGCATCTCATCGGTCCGTTCGGCGAGGCCGTTTCCCTGCTCAAGGCGCGCGGGCATCGCCTGCGGCTGCTGTTGCCGACGGTTCCGCATGTCGAGCAGATGGTGTCCGAAGCCGTCTCCGGTTGGGAGCAGAAGCCGGAAATCACCACCGACCTTGCCGATAAGGGCAGGGCGTTCGGCGAGGCGGATGCGGCGCTTATCGCCTCCGGCACGGTTTCGCTGGAATTGGCCTTGGCCGGGGTGCCGATGATGTCCTGCTACAAGCTCGACCCGCTGATGCGCATCATGCAGGGGCTGGTGAAAATCTGGAGCGCCTCGCTGCCGAACCTCATTGCCGACGCACCGGTGGTTCCGGAATTCTATGACCGTTATGCCCGGCCCAACTCCATGGCCCGACATATGGAAGCGCTGTTCCAGGATACCGAATTGCGGGCCTGGCAAAGGCAGGGTTTTGCCGAAATCCGCAGCCGGATGCAGACAGACCGACCGTCCGGCGAACTCGCGGCCGACGTTGTTCTCAGGCACATAGCGCAATAAAAAAGCTCCGGGGCGTGTGGCTCCGGAGCTTTCGATTTCCGTAAAGACGCTCAGCGCTTGGCGATGGCGATGTAGTCGCGCTCGGTCGCACCGGTGTAGAGCTGGCGGGGACGGCCGATCTTCTGGCGGGGGTCCTCGATCATTTCCTTCCATTGCGCGATCCAGCCGACGGTGCGCGCAAGCGCGAACAGCACGGTGAACATGGTCGTGGGGAAGCCCAGCGCCTTCAAGGTGATGCCGGAATAGAAGTCGATGTTCGGATACAGCTTCTTTTCGATGAAGTAGCTGTCGGTCAGCGCGATCTTTTCGAGTTCCATTGCCACGTCGAGCATCGGGTCGTCCTTGATGCCGAGTTCGCCGAGGACCTCATGCGTGGTCTTCTGCATGATCTTGGCGCGCGGATCGTAGTTCTTGTAGACGCGGTGTCCGAAGCCCATCAAGCGGAACGGATCGTCCTTGTCCTTCGCCTTGGCGATGTATTCCGGGATGCGGTCGACGGAGCCGATCTCCGCCAGCATGTTGAGCGCTGCTTCGTTCGCGCCGCCATGAGCAGGCCCCCACAGGCAGGCAATGCCGGCAGCGATGCAGGCAAACGGGTTGGCGCCCGAGGAGCCGGCAAGCCGCACCGTCGAGGTCGACGCATTCTGCTCGTGGTCGGCATGCAGGATGAAGATGCGTTCCATCGCGCGTGCCAGCACCGGGTTGACCTTGTACTCCTCGCACGGCACCGCAAAGCACATATGCAAGAAGTTCGACGCGTAGCCGAGCTCGTTCTTCGGATAAACGAAGGGCTGGCCAATGTGGTATTTGTAGGCCATCGCCGCAATCGTCGGCATCTTGGCGATCAGCCGGATCGAGGCGACCATGCGCTGGTGCGGATCGGAGATGTCGGTCGAATCGTGATAGAAGGCCGACAGCGCGCCGACCACGCCGCACATGACGGCCATCGGGTGAGCGTCGCGGCGGAAGCCGCGGAAGAACCACGCCATCTGCTCATGCACCATGGTGTGGCGGGTCACGCGATAGTCGAAGTCTTCCTTCTGCGCCTTGGTCGGCAAGTCGCCATACAGAAGCAGGTAGCAGACTTCGAGGAAATCGCCGTGCTCGGCGAGCTGGTCGATCGGGTAGCCGCGGTGCAGAAGCACACCTTCGTCACCATCGATGTAGGTGATTTCAGACTCGCAGCTCGCCGTGGAAGTGAAGCCGGGATCGTAGGTGAAGGCGCCGGTCGTCGCGTAGAGTGAGGCGATGTCGATGACATCCGGGCCGACAGATCCGCTGCGAACCTTCAATTCGTGCGTTTTTCCGTTCAATTCCAGTTTCGCGTTGGATTCCGTCATCGCAAACTCCCTAAGTTTTTCTGCGCCATCTGAACGACGGCCGACTTTCAAATTCTTACACAAGGCGTCACTGGCATGCGCAACAGTGCCTCCAGCGCGGGATATATGACCGTGTGAAATGCCGCCGCAATGTTGCACTGCACCCCGTTCATTTCAATCCGAATTTAGGAAAGTGATACTGACCTAATCGATTTGATCGGAAATGCGCGCCAGGCTTTCCTCGCGTCCCAAGACGGCCAGCACGTCGAACACCCCCGGGGACGTGCTGCGGCCCGTCAAAGCCGCTCTCAAGGGTTGCGCGACTGCGCCCAGCTTCAGATTCTGTTCTCCGGCATAGGCCTTCACAGCCGCTTCGGTCGAGGTCGAATCCCAGCTGTCGGAAATAGAAGCCAGCGCCACATGTGCACCCTTCAGCACATCCCTTGCAGGCCCCGCCAGCAGCGCGGAGGCCTTCTCGTCCAGCGGAAGCGGGCGCATCACGAACAGATAGGCAGCACTGTCGGCAAGCTCCACCAGCGTCTTCGCACGCTCCTTCAGGCCGGCCATCGCCGCCAGAAGCTTCGCACGGCCGGCCTTGTCGATCTTCTCAAGCAGCGCCTGGCCGTTTTCGATGTAGGGCAGGGTGTCGATCAGCGCTGCCACCAGTTCCTCATCGCTCATAGCCCGCATATGCACGCCGTTAAGCGCCTCGAGTTTCTGGAAATCGAAGCGCGCAGCGCCCTTGTTGACATCCTCGATCTCGAACCAGGCGATCATGTCCTCGATGCTCATGATCTCGTCGTCGCCATGGCTCCAGCCGAGACGCGCGAGATAGTTGAGCAGCGCCTTGGGCAGATATCCCATGGCGCGATAGGCATCGACGCCGAGCGCACCATGGCGCTTGGAGAGCTTTGCGCCGTCCGCGCCATGGATCAGCGGGATATGCGCCATCACGGGCACGTCCCAGCCCATCGCCCGATAGATGACCGTCTGGCGCGCGGCGTTGGTCAGGTGGTCGTCGCCGCGGATGATGTGCGTAACGCCCATGTCGTGGTCGTCGACCACCACCGCGTGCATATAGGTCGGGTTGCCGTCCGATCGCAGGATGATGAAATCGTCCAGATCCTTGTTGGGAAACCGCACGTCTCCCTGCACTTTGTCATGAACGATGGTCTCACCTTCAGTCGGCGCCTTGATGCGGATTGCACCCTTGGCGCCCGCCGGCGCCTCCGAGGGGTCGCGGTCGCGCCAACGGCCGTCATAGCGCGGCGGCCGGCCCTCGGCGCGTGCCGTCGCGCGCATGTCCTCCAGCTCAGCCGGCGTCGCATAGCAGTAATAGGCCTTGCCGAGGCGCACCAGTTCCTCGGCAACCTCGCGATGGCGCGGCGCACGCTCGAACTGCGAGATCGGCTCGCCGTCGCTGGTCAGTCCGAGCCAGCTCAATCCGTCGAGGATCGCGGCGGTCGCGGCATCGGTGGACCGCTCACGGTCAGTGTCTTCGATGCGAAGCAACATGCTGCCGCCGGTATGCCGGGCATACAGCCAGTTGAACAGCGCGGTGCGCGCGCCACCAATGTGCAGATAGCCGGTAGGCGAGGGGGCAAAACGGGTGACGATTGTGTCGGACATTGAAATTCCAGAGACAGGCTGTGTCGGGCGCCCGGGCCGGAAAGGGCGGAGGGCGGGCACATGACGTTTCGTTGGCGCTGATGTAGCATGATAGGCTCGGGGTGCAAGGGGCGGGGCTGCCACATGGCCGGCGGTGAGACGAGTGCCGCGACTGACGAAGCCGTTCTGCTGGCGAGTGAACGGGCGATGGAGTTCGAGCCCACTCAACCCCTTCAACGCTTCGCGAGAAAAGAAACAACTCCCGAGATCAGGCCGCCCCGAGTCAAGCGGCTTTTCCGCAAGGTGCTGCCGGCCCGACCGGCAACCGTTGCGGATTTGTGGGAACTGGAATTCGAGCGTGGGCTGGGATTCCTGCTCGTGCCTGTTCATCTGGCTGCCGGGGCGATCTTCTATTTCGGCATGACGGGCGAGCCGAACGCCGTGCCGATGCTGTTGCTTACGCTTGTGGCCTGCGGGGCGGTCTTTGCAACACGCAACCATCGGCTCCTTCACCTCGCCTCTCTGTCGCTGTTTCTGGTGCTCGCCGGCGCCTGCCTGGCCAAACTGGAAACCTGGCGGCTCGATACAAAAATGCTGGGCAGCACTATCTCCACCCTTCTCGAAGGTCGCGTAGCAGCGTTGGAAGAGACCGCCGAGGGCCGCTTTCGTCTGACTCTCGACGTGCTGTCCACCAGCAGGCCGACACTGCGCTATGCGCCCGAGCGGGTCCGCGTGACGGCGCGCCAAATCCCCGATGCCCTGAAGACCGGCGACGTGGTTTCAGGCATCGCCCGGCTCATGCCGCCATCCGGACCCGTCCGTCCGGGCAGCTACGACTTTTCGTTCCAGAGCTATTTCGACGGCATCGGCGCGTCGGGCTTTTTCCTCGGCGCGGTGGAGAGAACGGCATCGCAACCGGCCAAGCCGCCGACCGCAGTTGAGGCAATCGGCCTCTGGCTCGGCAGTGCCCGCGAAGCCATCGCCAAGCACATCCATGACCGCATCGGCGGCCCGGAAGGAGCCGTAGCGGCGGCGCTGATGGTCGGCACGCGCGGCGGCATCCCCGAAGAGATCAACGAAGCCATGCGACGCACCGGCATCTATCATGTGATCTCGATTTCCGGCCTGCACATGGCGCTGGTCGCAGGCACCGTCATGGGCTTGATGCGCGCCTGCCTTGCGTTGTTTCCCGCCTGGGCGTCGCGGCACAACACCAAGAAAAATGCCGCCGCGGTCGCACTGCTGGCGACCACCGCCTATCTAAGCATTTCCGGCGGGGAGGTCGCTGCCCAACGCAGTTACATCATGCTGGCGGTGATGCTGATCGCCGTCCTTTGCGATCGCGCGGCGCTGACGATGCGCAATCTCGCCATTTCCGCAATTGTGGTGCTCGTCCTGTCGCCGCACGAGGTCATGGGGCCGAGCTTCCAGATGTCCTTTGCCGCCACCGCCGCTCTTGTCGGCGCCTATGCCTTCTGGAGCGAGCGCAACCGAAAGCACGAGCAGCGCCAAACAGTCCGGCAAAGCGGCGTCGCCGGATGGTTGTGGCGGCGCGGCCTCGTTGTGTTCGGCGCCCTTGCTGCAACATCGCTGATCGCCGGCCTTGCCACCGCCGTCTACGGCATCTGGCATTTTCAGCGCGTCGCGCCGCTCAGCCTTTTGGCAAACCTGGCCATTATGCCGATCGTCTCGGTCATCGTCATGCCATTCGCGGTGGGCGCTGCCCTTGCCATGCCGTTCGGCCTCGACGGCCCGTTTCTAGCGGTCATGGGCTACGCGCTGACCGCCGTGATTGCGATGTCGCACTGGTTTTCCGAACGATCTCCGATCGATGCTGTCGGCATCATCCCAGTCTGGTCGGCCCTGCTGATGACGGTCGCGCTCGTCGCCGCGACTATGCTGTCGACGCGGTTGCGTGTGCTCGCGCTGCCCTTTGCTATCGGCGGCGTCGCCGCCATGCCCTTGGCCATGCAGCCGCTCGCCCTGATTTCCGAGGACGCCCGGCTGGTCGCCATCCCCGCCGAAGACAAGAATGGCAACGAAGCCATCGCGGTCAACAGGCCGCGCGCCGGCAGCTTTACGGTCGACAACTGGAAATATGCTTTTGGCACCGACACCGTTTTACGGCCGACCTCCGCAACAGCGTCGCTTCACGGAAATGTCCTGGCGTCGCTCGACGAAAATGTGCCGGAAGGGTTTGCCTGCGCCGGCGAGGTCTGCGCCGCACGCTCCGGCACTTGGCAAGTCATCCATGCCGCGACTGGCGATGCGGCGAAAGCCTATTGCGGTGAGGTCGCCATCCTGATCGTGGACGACGCGACCTTCAGGGGCTGTCCGAGCGGCGAGACGATGGTCGTCACCAAGCGCGATCTCGCTCGTCTTGGAAGCGCCGCGATCTATTCGCCCTTGTTCGGCCAGAGCAGTTCATCCGCCAGCCCGCTCACCATCGACCACGCCATTGAACAGCCCTATCGTTCTTGGCATGCTCAGCGCCTGTATTCACGCGAGGCGAGGGGCTTGCCGCCCTATGTCAGGCCGGAGCAGCGGGAAGGGCCGACCGAAGATTCGAAAGCCTCCGGCGACGTTTCGCCTCAATGAGGCATTGAACGCAACGCGGGTGCTGACTAACGTCTCCGAAGTGTGCGTACCCGCGACGCGCACCGCACCTCTGTCACTCAGTAGCGGCGGATGAGCCCGACGAGCTTGCCCTGGACCTTGACGCGGTCCGGGCCGAAGATCCGGGTTTCATAGGCCGGGTTGGCGGCCTCGAGCGCGATGGACGCGCCCTTGCGTCGAAACCGCTTCAGCGTTGCCTCTTCGTCGTCGACCAGCGCCACCACGATCTCACCGGGGCTGCACGTATCCGCGCTCCTGATGATGACCGTGTCGCCATCGAAGATGCCGGCTTCGATCATTGAGTCGCCCTTGACATCGAGCGCATAGTGCTCGCCACCCGTGATCATATCCGGCGGCACCGAGATCGAGCGGGTCTTGTGCTGAATAGCCTCGATGGGAACGCCCGCTGCAATCCGACCCATGACAGGGATCGACACCGCCGCGGAAGCGTCGTCGTCGTTCTGCGCGGCAAAGCTGCGGGCAGGCTTGTGTTCGACAGGCGGCCGACCGAGACTTCCCTGGATGACGCTGGGCGAAAACCTTTTCGGTGTGCCAAGCCCCGTCGCTATCGAATCCGGAAGACGCAACACTTCCAGGGCACGTGCGCGGTTCGGAAGCCGGCGGATGAAGCCGCGCTCTTCCAGCGCGGTGATCAGGCGGTGAATTCCGGATTTGGAAGCCAGATCGAGCGCTTCCTTCATCTCGTCGAACGAGGGCGGGATGCCGCTTTCCTTCATGCGCTCATGGATGAAGAGCAAAAGCTCATGTTGTTTGCGCGTCAGCATAACAGCCTCATCGGAATCGGAAAAACAAAACCAGAACAAACACTATCTGTTCCATGTGTGTTCCGCAACCGGTTTAAATTCCGTGAAGGCGGCTCTTACAATCGTGTCGCGGTCGGTCGTCTCATTCTAGGCGTATAGCTGGATGGGGGTTGCGCGGGCGGCCATTGTAAACTTCACTGCAGGCGCGAGTAGCCGGAGCTCATCGTCATGACGGGGCAGCAAAAGCCGATCACAACAGCGGATATTGCCTGGACCGAATGGTCCGACATTCCGCGCTTCGGCGTGCGCTACAAACATTTGAGCGCAGCAGCGCTGGGCGACAGCTACCGGGTCGGCGTGGCCATCGAGGAACTGCCGCCGGGCAAGCAAAGCTCGCCGGCGCACTATCACATCTTCGAGGAAGAGCACCTTTTCATTCTGGAAGGCGCGCTCACTGTTCGCATCGGCGACGAGAGCTATCCGTTGAAGGCAGGCGGTTACGTCTGCTTCCCGGCCGGGCAGAAGGCGGGACATTGCCTGATCAACGAGGGCGAGGCTGCTTGCCGCTACGTCATTGTCGGCGAGCGCAATCCGCGTGACGTCGTGGTCTACACCGATTCCAACCAGATTCTGGTGCGTTCGCTCGGACGGCGCGCCTTGTTCGATCTCGCGGCAACACGAAGCTATTGGGATGGCGAGGCGACGGGCTTGGCTGAGGACGCAGTTCCAGCCGACACCGAGCGCTATGTTCCCGAGCCACAGGCACGACCCAAGCCGCCGATTGCCGGCGACGCCGTCGAGTGGCGGATAGAAGGCGAAGGTCCAAAATTCGGCGGACGTTCCCGGCATCTGACATATGCAGCCGTCGGCAAGGACTACCACGTGGGCATCCTCATCGAGTCGCCATCGCCGGGCATGCGGCTTGCGCCACGGCATTATCACATGCTCGAGGAAGAGCATGCGCTGATCCTCGAGGGCGAGGTCGCACTACTGCTCGGCGACGAACGCTACGACATGAAACCCGGCGACTACGTCTGCTTTCCCGCCGGCATGAAAATCGGCCATTCGTTTCTCAACAGTGGCTCCGGACCATGCCGCTATCTGATGATAGGCGAGCACAATCCGAGCGACGTTTGTGTCTATCCGGATTCCAACAAGATCATGGTCCGCGCCTTGCGCAGCGAGAGCGACATTTTCGACATGGCGGGTGTACGCCGGTATTGGGATGGAGAAGGCGAGGATTGATTCGCACTTCATTCTTGAACCCACCCGCCTACATACTTCAGTCGCATAAGATAGATTATGGAACTAAGGCCTATGTCTCTGGATGTACCTTCGGCGGTTTACTAGGCTCCCCGAATTCGAAGGACAAAGGCCTGGCCCATATATGAAGCGCTGATCGGTATCTGTTATTCTGCCTCTTGGCCGCAGCGTCGCTTGGATGGATGACCCATCCCGAGGTCCGATTCAGATAATTATATCAAAACCTTGAAGTCGATATCAGAAGTCAGTCGATAGCAATCTCGAGCACCATGCCGTCATAAGCCGGCTCGATAGTATCCGGCGTCTCGGTGCGCACCGTCTCATAGTCCAGCGGAACATGCATATGAGTCAGAACAGCGCGTTCCGGCTTCAGCTGCTCGATCCATTCCAGCGCCTCGGCCAGCGAGAAATGGCTGATATGGGTGCGGTATTGCAGCGCGTCGACGATCAGGACTTTTAGACCTGCCAACCGTGCCACCGTTGCCTCGGGAAAGTCGGAGACATCCGAACAATAGGCGAGGTCGCCGATGCGGAAGCCGAGCGAAAGGGTCTCGCCATGCACTTGCGGCAGCGGCTGGAAGGCTAGGGGACCGCCCTCGCCTTCGATCACCACCGGCTTGTCATGGTCGATCAGATGCGCGCGCAGGATCGGCGGATAGGAGCTGCCTTCGGGCGTCTCGAAGCAATAGCCAAAGCCTTCGCGCAGCCGCGCCAGCGTGGCGGCATCGGCATAAATGTCCAACAGCCGGCGCTGTTCGATCACGTAGCCGCGCAGATCGTCGATGCCATGGATGTGGTCGGCATGCGGATGGGTGTAGATCACCGCATCGAGCA
The DNA here is from genome assembly GCF_030010215.1 of Tianweitania sp. UT-5YL-CI-8. Classification (GTDB taxonomy): domain Bacteria; phylum Pseudomonadota; class Alphaproteobacteria; order Rhizobiales; family Rhizobiaceae; genus Oryzicola. The sequence goes on along the minus strand of NZ_JASCRR010000003.1, from coordinate 339,095 downwards.
GCGGGACTCGCGCCATCAGCATCTGCTCGCGAAAATCCGGTCCGGTGTCGATGACCACGCGCGTCGTGGCGCCCGACGGCTTGATCCGCTCGACAAGCGCCGAAGCCCGCATACGGCGATTCTTCGGGTTGGAGGGGTCGCAGGCGCCCCAATCGCCAGTGATGCGCGGCACGCCCGGCGAAGAGCCGCAGCCGAGAATGGTGAGGCGCAGCAGATCGGTCATGGCTAACCGATATCCGCCGGTCGCGGCATCTTGGAAAAAAGCCGGAAAACGTTCTCCGTCGTGATCCCGGCGATCTCGTCGGCACTGATGCCGATCGTCTCGGCCAGAACCTGCGCGGTATTGGCCACGAAAGCGGGCTCGTTGCGCTTTCCGCGATGCGGCATCGGCGCCAGATACGGCGCGTCCGTCTCGACCAGCAGACGATCGGTCGGCACGGTCCTTGCGATCTCCCGCAGATCGGACGAGTTCTTGAAGGTCAGAATGCCGGAAAACGAGATATAGCCGCCCAAAGCCACGCCGCGCCGCGCCAGCTCCGCGCCGGAGGAAAAGCAGTGCAGGATGAACGGGAAGGGCCCCTTCCCCGTCTCGTCCTTGAGAATATCGGCCATATCGTCATCGGCGTTGCGGGCATGGATGACAAGCGGCAGGCCGGTGCGCCGGGCTGCCTCGATATGGGTCCGCAGCCCCTGCGCCTGCGCCTCCCTGGGGGCGTGGTCGTAGAAATAATCCAGTCCCGCCTCACCGATCGCCACTACCTTGGGATGCTCGGCAAGGGCGACAAGCTGGTCCACCGTGATATCGAGTTCCTCATGCGCGTTGTGCGGATGCGTACCGACCGAGCAGTAAACCTCGTCGAAGCTTTCCGCGATCTTGAGGATGTCGGGGAAGCGGCGGACGCGGGTGGAGATGGTGACCATCCTGCCCACGCCGGCCGCCACCGCACGCGCGATCACATCGGCTCGTTCAGCCTCGAAATCCGGAAAATCGAGGTGGCAATGGCTGTCGACAAGCATGCCCGTCAGCCTTCCGCGGTGACCTGTTCGACATAGCGCGGAAACACGCCTTGCGGCGCCGGCAACGCCGTGCCCGGCACAAGTGCCTTGGCCTCAGAAACCGCAACGAAATCGCGATCCGAAGCATCCACCGACAATAGGTCGAGCAGCTTGGCGGCCGATCCCGGGATGAAAGGCTGGCACATCAGCGCAACGCGGCGGATCACCTCGGCCGTGGTCCACAGCACGGTTTCCATGCGCGCCGGATCGGTCTTCTTCAGGGCCCAGGGTTCCTGACCCGCGAAATAGCGGTTGGCATCGGCCACCACGGAAAAAATCGCCGCGAGCGCCACATGCAAGGCCTGTTCGCCCATGGCCTTGCGCGCCGTCGCCAAAGCCGCTTCGGCCTGGTTCAGGATTGCCGTATCGGCTTCGCTCAGTGCGCCGCGCGCCGGCACCACGCCGCCGCAGTTCTTGGCAATCATCGACAGCGAGCGTTGCGCGAGATTGCCGAGATCGTTGGCAAGATCGGCATTGGTGCGGTTGACGATAGCCTCGTGGCTGTAGCTGCCGTCCTGTCCGAAAGGTACTTCGCGCAGGAAGAAATAGCGCACCTGGTCAAGCCCGTAATGTTCGATCATGGCGAAGGGATCGACCACGTTGCCGACCGACTTCGACATCTTCTCGCCGCGGTTGAACAGGAAGCCGTGAGCATAGACGCGCTTGGGCAACGGGATGCCGGCCGACATCAGGAAGGCCGGCCAGTAGACCGCGTGGAAGCGCACGATATCCTTGCCGATGATGTGCGTCGCCGGCCAGTAGCTCCATTTCTCTGCGTTTTCATCGGGATAGCCAGCTCCGGTGATGTAGTTTGTCAGCGCATCGACCCAGACATACATCACATGTTTGTCGTCGCCAGGCACCGGAACGCCCCAGTCGAAGGTGCTGCGCGAAATCGATAAATCCTTCAGGCCGGACTTCACGAAGCTCATCACCTCGTTGCGGCGCTCTGAGGGACCGACGAAGCCGGGATTCTCCTCGTAAAGCGCCAGGAGTTTGTCCTGGTAGGCGGAAAGGCGGAAGAAGTAGCTCTCTTCCTCGTTCCACTCGACTGGCGAGCCAAGCGGTTCGCGGCGCACACCGTCTTCGCCGACGGTCGTCTCGCTCTCGTCGAAATAGGCTTCCTGCCGAACCGAATACCAGCCGCTGTAGCGATCGACATAAATGTCGCCATTGTCGGCCATCTTCTTCCAGATTGCCTGGCAGGCCTCATAGTGGCGCGGCTCGGTGGTACGGATAAAGTCGTCGTTCGAACCGCCGACGGTCTCGACCATGGAGCGGAAGATCGCCGAATTGCGGTCCGCGAGTTCCTTCGGCGTCACGCCTTCTTTCTCTGCGGTCTGCTGCATCTTCAGCCCGTGTTCGTCCGTGCCGGAGAGGAAGAACACGTCCTTGCCGTCGAGCCGCTGGAAGCGCGCAAGCGCGTCGGTGGCAATCACCGTGTAGGCGTGGCCGATATGCGGCTTGCCGTTCGGATAGAAAATGGGCGTCGTGATATAGAATTTTTCGCGGGACATGAGAGCCGTCTTTTACTGAAGTATGGCGGTCAGATAGCGCATCGCAGCAGCGATTGCTACCTCACCGGGCAGGTTCAGCCATGCATAGCTTGATGCAGCCGCCCGATCATCGACAGCACATGCTGCTTCTTGTCGAGGTTGTAGGTTTCGGTTTCAGCGGTCCGGTCCTTCGCTTCCTGCCACAGTTCGGCGAGACGGCTGGCGCGCGCGCCCTGCCCGTCAGAAGCAGCGGCGCCCGCCGCATCGGAAAGAATGTCGAGGGCGCGGCGATTGAAGATCTCGAACTGCACCGCCGAGTCGCGCCCGTTGACCGCGCCGGCCAGGCGATGTGCGCCGCCGACATCCATAGTCGGAGCAGACACCAGAGCATCCAGGGCCTCGGCGATTTCGATGCCGCCATATTGGGTCAGGAGGATTGCGTGGCGGGCGCTGCCAGAAGCCTTGTTCAGAAGCGTCCGACGCGCTGCCTGATCGTCTGGAACGGGCTGTCCGGCCGCGTCGAGCGCCGCCACGAGGTCGGCTTCGCCCAGCTGCGTCATGCGGATCGTCTGGCAACGCGAGCGGATGGTGGGCAGAAGGCTGCCGGGGGCGTGGACGATGAGAATGAACAGCGTTCGTGAAGGCGGTTCTTCCAGATTCTTCAGCAAGGCATTGGCGGCATTGGTGTTCATGTCGTCGGCGGGGTCGACGATAACGACGCGGTAGCCGCCGTCATGCGAGGTCATCGACAGGAAGCGCGACACCTTGCGGATTTCGTCGACGGTCAGGACGGTCTTGAACCCCTTGGTTTTTTCATTCGCCGGACGGGTCAGATGCAGCACGGCGGGATGTGCGCCTTGTGCTACCTGGCGAAACAGCGCGGATCTCGGATCGATCTCAGGGAACGTGGCGGGCGCGCTGTTCGGATCCGGGTGCATAAGCAGATACTGGGCGAGGTGAAACGCAAATGTGGCTTTGCCGATGCCTTGCGGCCCCGCCAGGATCACGGCATGCGGCAGCTTTCCCGCGCGATAGGCTGCCGTCAGCATGGAAGCGGCAGCACTGTGTCCGTACAGGCTGGGATTTTCTGACGGCTCGGGCACGCCGTCCAGCGTGTCGTGCTGTTCCGGAGCCATGCGTTCGAACATCAGATAACCGCCTTTTCTTCCGCCGCATTAATGGCGGCGAATACCGCATGAGCGATGGCAGCTTCAACCGCATCCGGCTCCGCCGAGGCGTCGATGGCCACGCACCGTTCTGCTTCGCGGCTGGCGATATCGAGGAAGGCCTCGCGGCGTTTGCGGTGAATGTCGATGGTCTCTTTCTCGAATCGGTCGGCCACATCGCCGCCACGGCGCGCGGCGGCGCGGCGCAGGCCTTCCGCCGGATCGATATCGAGGATGATGGTCAGGTCCGGCATCATCCCGTTGATCGCGACCCGTTCGACCGCCGCCATGAACTGCGGATCGAGGTTGCCGGTGATGCCCTGGTAGACGCGCGATGAATCGAGAAAGCGGTCGCACAAAACGATGGCGTCGCGCTTGACGGCCGGCCGGATCAGCTGCTCGACATGGTCGGAGCGGGCGGCGGCAAACAAAAGCGCCTCCATCTCCGGCCCCAACGGCTCCGCCGCACCCGACAGGATGACATGCCGCACCGCTTCCGCGCCGGCCGATCCGCCGGGCTCGCGGGTCACGACGACGTCATGTCCCTTGTCCTGCAGCGCTTTGGCGAGGCGCTGGATCTGGGTGGACTTGCCCGCCCCCTCTCCGCCCTCGAATGTGATGAAAAAGCCGCGCCGCAACCGTCCGAGCCTCTGCCGTTGTTCGTCGGTTTCGTCTTATGCGGATGCGTTGCAAAGGTCCACCGCCGATGCTTTGGCAAACATCGCTCAGCGCAGCCAGCCGACGGCGATCTCCTTGACGGCATCGAGCGCCCGGCTGTGCAGCGAGCCGACACCGACGCTTTCCGCTGCGAACAGCGGCTGCTCCTGGCTCACCGTATCGCCGATCCGCACTTCCAGCCGCCCTACCTGCGTGCCCTGCTCGATCGGCGCGCTCAGCGGCCCGTCATAGATCACATGCGCCGTCATCCGGTCGCGGTTGACGATGGGTGAGAACACGAAGACAGGCGAATCCGCGCGCAGGTTAATAGTCGGCTTATCTCCACCGTAGACGCTGGCCTGGCCGACGACCTCGCCCTTTTCGAACAACTGGCGCTTTTCGAACGAGCGCATGCCCCAGTCGAGCAGCTTGCGCGCCTCCTCGGCCCGTTCCTTGTCGGTCTTCATGCCGCTCATCGCCGCGAAGATACGCCGGCCGTCGCGGCTGACGGAGCCGACGATGGCGTAGCCGGATTCCTCGGTAAAGCCGGTCTTCATCCCGTCGGCGCCGATATCCATGGCCAGAAGCGGATTGCGGTTGCGTTGGAAAATCTTGTTCCAGGTGAAGTCGCGGTGCGAATAGATCCTGTAGAATTCCGGATAGGTCTGCCAGATGTGCCGCCCTAAAAGGGTCAGTTCCTTCATCGTCACCAGCTGACCTTCGGCGGGCAGGCCGGTCGAATTCTTGAACACGGAGGTCTGCAGGCCCAGTTGCCGCGCGCGTTCGGTCATCTGCAGGGCAAAATTCTCCTCCGAGCCCGCCATGCCTTCGGCGATGGTGATGCAGGCATCGTTGGCCGATTGCACGACCACGCCCTGCATCAGGTCTTCCAGCCTGATCGCGGATTTGACCTTGGCGAACATTGTCGAACCGCCCGAACCCGCCCCGCCCTTTCGCCAGGCGTTTTCGCTGACCACGAAGGTATCGTCCAGCCCGTAGCGCCCCGCCTTTATGGCGTTGAAGACGACTTCCATGGTCATCAGCTTGGCGAGCGACGCCGGCGGCACAGGTTTGTCGGCATCCTTGGAGAACAGCACCGCGCCCGTCTCGGCGTCGATCATGTAGACCTGCTCGGCCTTGGTCTCGAAAAGCTGCGCGGAGGCCGAACCGACGGACAGGGAAAACGCAATCGCCAGGGACGCAAGCGCCAGGGCGCAGAGTTTCAACCTGTCGGCTCCGAGCATCATATGAACTGCCTCCCCAGGCGGCAGACCGGCCCTGCCCTCAATCGCGTACGACAATGGCGTCCGGTGCGCCATGCGACCATGCGCGCTCCAAAAGGCCGTCCGTGGTCTCGCGGCCGTCTGGATAGACGCTGACGGACGTCCACTGCGTGTCGCCTTGCGTCGTCTTATCGGTCACGATCCTACCAAAAGCCGAAAGCTCACGCGCGACGCGCTCGGCTTCGTCCGTGTCGGAGAAGGTTCCAGCCGCCACATAAGGCTGTGTTGCCGAAGGCTGGGCGGCAGCGGTTTGACCGTTGAGACGCTTCCAGGATTTCGCCACGTCATCGGGTGACATCGCATTGCCGTCGAGCGCTGCGAAGGCCTGGGCCGCGCTCTGGATGCGCTCGTCGGCGTAAGACATCTTGGCCAGCGCCATCTGCACGGTCTCGCCGGAGTCGGGGCGCTGCGGCACGATCGGGCCGATGTCGGGCAGCGTGATATCGCCATAGCCGACGCTCGGCGCGGCCTGCAAATTCTGAAGCTGGCCGTCCAATGTGTTGGCCGGCGCAATCGCCACGGCCGGCGCCGCCTCCGGCAGCACCGGTTCCTCAGCCTGCGGCCGCAGCGAGGGCACCACGGTCGGGAACGAGGCAGCCGCCACCATTGTCGGTGCTGCCGCCGGTATGGGCGCACGCACCGGCGCGCTCGGCGTCGGGCCGTTCATCGCGATCATCACGCCCGTCGGCAAACCATCTGACAGCGGATCGGGCTTGCGCCCGTCAACGCTGCCGGGACGATAGGACGCCATCAGGAACTGGTCGTCCCTGCCCTCGAGCGGCGCGCGGCCGACATAATCGACCTTGACCTGGGCGATGCCGTGATGAGCGTAGTCCAGCATATTGGCCGCACGGTGGGACAGGTCGATGATGCGTCCGTTGGAATAAGGGCCGCGGTCGTTGACGCGGACGATCACCGAAGCGCCGTTCTTCATATTGGTCACCCGAGCATAGCTCGGCAGCGGCATGGTCGGATGCGCGGCGGTCAGATGCGTCATGTCGTAGATTTCGCCGTTCGCCGTCAGGCGGCCGTGAAAGGCATCGCCATACCAGGACGCACCGCCGACCTTGGAATATTTCTTGTCTTCCTTGGGGTAATACCATTTGCCCCGGACCTGGTAGGGCTTTCCGGTCTGGTCGCGTCCGCCGCCGCGCGGCAGGTTGGATTTGCCATAGGCGACGCGGGGGCTCGCCTTCACGCCATAGATGGATTCGGCGAAATATTCCTTGGAGCGCTTCTTCGCAGTGGCCTTGGGCTGCGGCGAAGCACAGCTCGCGAGCAATGCCGAACAGATGGCAAGAATACCGAACTTGGCCGCTCGGCCGAGCGGCAACCGCGTCGAAGACTGCATTATCGTTCGTCCCCAGACAATTTCATTCACAAACCGCTACGCAAAACACAGGCGGAACCTGCTTTTCGAAACACATCCTGTACGGGCCCCACACCCTTTGTGCACAGGAATTGTTTATCAGGCGATTAAGCGAGTATGACGCGAAACCGGCAAGAATGTGACCTAACCATGTCGCGTTTTACGTCCGAGTTCAATGGTCGAGGCCGACGCCGCCGCTCTCGGCCGCGACGACGCTCCACTCATCCGGCCGATTTCCCTTTGTCCCAGCAGATCGACCATTGCAGCGCAGCCTTCCGCCACGCTAGAGTTCCAGCACAATCGGGGGACTTCAAAATGAAACATCTTCGTGCGATCGGCGCGCTCGCCATCCTGCTGGCCGGCGGCCAGGTTGCCATGGCGCAGGAGATCCCGGACCTGAAAGGGACCTGGACACCCTCCCAGGGCGCTCATATCGTCAGCGGACAGAGCCACCACTCGGAGAGCGGCACCGTACCCATGCCGGGCGACGACACGCTGCAGACCCACACGACCAAATTCACTTTCCGCTTCGAAGGCCAGGAAGGCCGCACCTTCTGGGGAGAGTTGTCCTCAGGCAAAGTGTCGGAGAAATTGATCGGGGCGATCTCGGTGGACGGCAAGCGCTTCGTCATCGCCGACAAGGACGGCTCCTTCAACGGCACCTTGGTGGACAAAGACACGCTCGACTATTGCTATACCCACGTCACCGAGACCGACACCGCCGTCGCCTGCGGGCTGCTGCTTCGCGAGAAGTGACGGCTCAAGCTGCTGACGAGTTGACGCGGCTATCGCGAGCGCGGTAAGGCAAAACCGTCAAAGCCGTTCGGCGGCAGAGCTACGAAGCGTCGGAATTAAGGCGCTTGAAATCCAGCGAAACCGAACGACATCCAAGGCTTGGAAGAGTGTCCGAGTGGTTTAAGGAACCGGTCTTGAAAACCGGCGTGCGGGAGACCGTACCGTGGGTTCGAATCCCACCTCTTCCGCCATCCTTTAAAATTAGCCATTTAAATCAAATACTTGCAGAGCAAATTGTCAAACTATATGCCTAGGTTTGACATTCTAGGTTCTTGTTTTGACCCCATAGAGATGTGGAGCGGCCTCCTTAGCGAGTTCACGACGGTTTGCGGCCACCGTGTATCGGGTCACCTCGTCAAGAGACTTGTGCCCACTGATTGCCATGATCTGGTGCGGCGAACACTTTGCTTCTGCCAGTCTACGACAAGCTGCCTTTCGCAGACCATGTGGCGACAGTTTATCCGGTAATCCTGATTCTCGCACCATGTCGCGAAACCAGTTCGTAAAGCCGGCAGGCGAAAACGGCTTGCCTTGTGCCGTTGTGAGAAAGGTCATGTTTTTCAGTGGCAGGGCTGCCAAGAGCGTCTGAAACTCGGGATGCAGAGGTATCTCGACAAGCTGGCCTGTCTTCTGTTGCACAATAGATAGACACTCATCTCGGACGTGCTGCCGTCCCATGCGGACGACATCGCTTCGGCGCTGAGCGGTATAAAGCAACAGTCCGAGGGCCAAGTGAGCCCGCGTCCCCTGCCCGTGGAAGGCCTTGAACTGTGAGATGTGCTGTTCATCCCATGTGGCAAAGCCTGCGGTCTTGTGTTTGACCTTCTTGACGTCCCGAGTGGGATCGTCACGACGCCACCCCATATCGACGGCATGCGCCAATAGGAGATGAATCATTCGAAGTAGGTTGTTTGCAGCAGCCGGGGTTGCTGTCTTTTCGTCTATAATTTTCCGGACGTGCTGGGCTTGTAGGTGCGATACCCGCTTCGTGCCATGCTCTTCCCGAAAGCGTTCCAGTATGCCTCGATAGGTGGTTTTTGTAGAGTCCGACAGCGATACGAAACCTGACGTTTTGTAGAAGCTGGCTATCAGAGTCGACACCGAGCCGGGTGCGGACTTTGCCTTCCCTATCTCGATCTTCTCGCCTTCTGCGGCCTTCTCGTATGCCGCCATGAATTCAGGCGTCCAAGGCAAACCAGGAAGCGGCGACAGCGGAAACCCTTTGCGCCGGTAGTACCAGCGAATTGTGCCGTGACGATCCTCGAACCCCTGGCAATATTTGGGTGGTTTTCGAAGTAGATTCATATCAGTCCCAATCGTTTGTTTCGGGACTTGAATCATCACCTTCAGACGGCAACCTGTCGAGGGCTAAGTCGAGCTGTCGAACGTCCCAAACGCGCCTCGTATCGATCTTCCGAGCGAGAGGCATACGACCGTCTGCCACCATCTCGTCAAACTTGGTGAGGCCGATCCCGACATATGCCGCCGCCTGAATGCGCGACAGCATGCGCTGAAACGGCAATGGCAGAGCAGATTGCGGGGATGCAGCGGGCATGACTAGATTTCAATCGTTTCCTGGTCCGCAGGCATCGCCGGCGTCTCCGAGTGAATCAGGATGATGCGACCGTCTTTTCCGATTTCGGTTCTGAGGATCGGAAGGCCAACGTTGCGGGCGCCTTTTATAGCGCGTTCTAGATCCGTGACTTTGAAGGAACCAAGCGGGCGGGCCATGGGACATATCCATATAATTTCTCTAGTAACCCCACCCATAATGCTGTTTACAACATTCGGTCAAACGGAAATGTGCAAGCAAAAACAAATAGTTGTAAACAAAATGACGACTAAATCAACAAAAACCTGAGTAAGTAAACTGGCTGTTTATTGGTCCGACAAAAGAAAGCCCGACGCGGCGAAGAGGAAGCAACTCCGCGTCGGGCTCGGCAGCAAGGAAAGGAAGGGGAAACCCTGCTGCAATTTTAGATCGTCGGTATTAGCTTCACTGTTGCGATGGCCGAAGGATTCGCAGAGACCGCCGTGGCATATCCAATCTTGATATTGCCCGAGGCAGTCTTGCTGACGAGTTTGGTAGCGTTGTCGAAGTAGACGACATCACCAATAGCAATGGCCAAAGCTGAGACCTTCGGCAGTTCGAAGACGCCTTCCGTCACCAGATCGACGGGCGCGCCCGATGTAGCGTCCCCGGCTGCAACGCCGAAGATTGAGCCGAGCACGACGCCCGCGCCGCTGAGGACGTTGGCGGGTGCAGGGACGGTAAGGTTCTCACCCTTCTGGACATAGTTCTTCATCTCATAAGCCTTTCGAGGTTTGCACCCTGAAGGTGCCTGTTCTGGTTCTTCCCGCTGCCGCGATCATGGACTCCACCGCAGCAAGCGCGCGGGCCATCTCGGCATCGGATTTGTAGGTGACGCGCTCCCCGTTCTGATCGGTGACGGAAAAGACGCCGCTCATGCGGGATTCAAAAAGCGCTTCACGCCATGCAATCAGCTGGGCAAGGCTTGCGGCCATGATCAGTCGCCCGCGTTCTTGTGGGCGCCACGCCAGTCGGTCCAGCCGGCGCCGAAGTCCAGCCATGCCCGGAAGCGAGTGCCGAGTGTCGACCATGCATCGGACTGCTGGATCTGCACGCCCTGCGCGGCTGACAGGTAGGCATAGGCAAGAGATGCAAGCCGTGCGGGATCTGCGAACAGATACCAGCTGCCATCGGTAATCCGCGGTTCAACCAGAAGCGTCAGCTTGCCGGCAAACGGATTGGCATCGTCGTTTGTGGCGGGAGCAATCGAGGCCAAAACTTTCTCGGCTTCGGTTTCCCGATCAGCACCGACGACAAGGTACTTCGGCGCGGCAGAGATGATCGTTTTGCCGTCCAAGCCTTTGCGCATGCGCATCGCCTGGCGAGCATCGCCAAGAGCCTCGATAGTGATTGGCGATGGCGCGCCGATGTTGCCCCGCGTGGCGTGGAAGACCGCTGTGCCGTCCGATAGGTTCGGGTTGGACAGCAGCAGCTCGACCAGCTCATCGGCTTCGGTCTGCGCAGCAGCTTGGCCCATTGCGGCGGTCATATCGCCGAGCATCCCCAGATCGTCATCGATCAGCAGTTGACGCGAGACGTTGATTGCCCGGCCGAAGGTCTGCAGCTTCAGGATTTCGCCATTCTCAGCCCGAGTCGTGTGCTGGAATTCTCCGGACTCCGTCATAGGCAACAGCTTGCCGAGTTCGCCGAGGCGGATTGCGGCGGAGTCTTTGAAGTTCGGCAGAGTGCGCTGGCGAGCAAGGATCTTCAAAGGCGATTCTGCAGCCTTGTAGGACTCCAGTGCCACCTTGCCCATTGCATTCGAGACCAACAGCGGGAAGTCGCTGGTGGTGTGCTGCCCGGCGCGGGTGAAGATGTTGTCGACGGGCATGCCGCGCGTATTGATGCCAGCGCGCTCGAGGCTGGCTGCCGCGTACTCGCGAAGGCTCATACCGACAAAAGGCCGAGCGTCTTCCGGCAGCGTGCCGCCTGCCATGCGGAAGGCCATTGCATCGGACTGACGGCGAACAAGAGCGGTCCCGTCTTCCAGCGAAGGCGCCTGCACTCGGATGCGCTGAGTCGGTGCAGAGCGTTTGACGAGTTCGCCACGGGCTGCCGTGCGTGCCTCTTCAATGGTCGCTTCGGCTTCGATCTGGGCAGCAGCCCACGAAGGCGGGAGATCGGCAAGCTCGCCAATGCTGCGGATAGCCGTCTCGGCGGCTTCCGACATGGCGAGTTCGGTGTTTTCTAGTTCGGGGTCCATATGGAAGCTCCTAAATTTCGAGCCGGGATCGGCTCCAATCGGCACGGCAGAAAGCTCAAAGATCGACCATCGAACTGCCGTGCGGATGCGCTCGCGGGTCTCAGGGCTGGTTGAGTCGGACCATTGCAGGACGCGATAGCCAATCGAGACGTCGCGAAGGAAGCCGCCGCGAATGCGGTCGACTATGGGCTTCGCGTCGTCCGACTGCACAAGGCGCACCGTTCCGACAAGCTGGTCGTGTTCGATGAGGGCATCGGTGATGACGCCGACGACATGCCGTCCGCTGCTGTTGCGGTGGCCGTCCAGAACGGGCGCCCCGACGATGCCAGCCATGTCAAGGCCAGCCGGATCAAGCATCTCAATGAAGCCCCGCCGCTGGACTGGTGCGAACGTCGAGAAAATCGCATCTATAGTATAGGTCGCCTCATCGAAGCTGTTCTGTCCGAAGCTGGCCTTCCGATAGATCGGCGCCAGGTCTTCAGCTAAACCCTCGCGAATGGCATCTGGATTGCTCGACACCAGCCGGTCATACTTGCGCCGGCCGGTCTGCACGGCAGGCTTGGCCAAGCGCGGATGCTTGAGGGTGCGAGTCATTCGGCGGACTCCTTCGGTACAGTTTTCGTTTTCGAGAAATCCAGCCCAAGGAGCGCTTGCCGTTTGCGATCCGCCGCGATTTCGGCATCAAGCTCTTCGACCGACCAGCCGAGTTCATTGACGGCCTGGCGGCGGGACATGAGACCAGCGTCGATCATGTCCACCGATGCGGCGACGTCTTTTGCAGGGTCGACCTGCATCGGTTTGGGCATGATAAATTCCACGGCCATCGCTGCATCGAACTCGGATGCAGCGAGGTTGCCGGCAAGGATCTCTGATCGAACGAAATTCGCCCAGACTGGCCGCAGGATCTGCGGGACGAAGACCTGATACTGTATTGCCTCGACACGCTGCCGGAACGGCAACAGACCAGCCCGCAAGCTCGAGTAGTTGGCGCCGCTCAAATCGTTGTCGAGAAGATGCGTCGGCAGGCCGAGCCCGGCCGCAAGCGCATGCAGGTTCTGCTTTAGAAAGCCTGTGGTCTCGGATGCCTGCTGCGGATTGGCAAAGGTCACTTTTTGACCGCCACGAAGCCGGATCATTGTTCCCGGTTCGAGTGAAGGCTGTTCTGCGCCGTCGAATGGGTCGGAATCACCGCCCATCGCGTTCTCATCGGTGATCACGCCGGCAAACATGGCGCCGACGGAAACGCCCATCAGCAGCCCATCGCAGAGCTTGTCGAATTCGCCGGCCTGCAGGATGATCGGCGCAAGCCACGACACGCCGCGCACCTGGCCGGGACCGATAGGCTTCATAAGGTGCAGGACGCTCTCAGCCGGCACGAAAACCGGTTCGGTCCAGGACGCGAAGGCCGAAGTTTCTCGAACGGGCTGAATCCAGTAGCCAACACGTCGGCCACGTGCATCAAAACGCACGCCTTGGACGTCTTGCGCGCCTTCGGAGATGTTGCGAGTGATGCTGCGGTCGATCTGTTCGGCGGGGATGTGGCGAAGCTGGAAGCCGTCGTCATCCCATTCAATCAGCAGGAACGCTTCGCCGGCCACCACAAGCTCACGCGCGGCAACGGCTAGCATTCCGTGAAAATCCGTGCGGCCTTCGATGTCGGCAGTTTCGCAGAAGCGGTCGAAGCGCAGGCCGAGCCGTGTGCGGATTGCGTCGTCGGGATGCTTTGAGGTTGCGCGGATGCCCGAGCCCACAAGCGCGCCAGTCCAGTTCTGGACGGCATTGGCAATATAGGGCTGGTTTGTTGCGAGGTAGGCCGCTCGGCTGGCAAGCGTCTGCCCGGCCGCGCCGATCTCCGCATTTAGTCGGCCAAAGGTGCCTGCATTCGTCAAACGCCGACCGCCCGCCGCACCATCGAAGCGGCGAACCGATTCCGGTGCGAGCATGCGTGCGAGTTTGGAGCGCAGGCCGTCCAGCATTGCTCAGCCCTCGCTCGCCGGCAACTGGCGAAGCAGAGTTGAAGCCGGCAGCGTCACACGTGCCAACTCTGGAGCGGAAATCAGGTCTAACGTTCGGGACGCGCGTTCGCTTGTCGCTTCTGTCGACCAATCAAGCGAGTGGTAAACCTTACCTGTCGAATCCATGATGATGTGGAGATTGAAGTCCTCCCCATCGCGGGCGCGTTCGAGCATTTCACGAATGCGGGTTACACCCTGATAGCCGCCCGTGACTCGCACCCTCTTCGTGCCAGCGGCTCTAAGCCAGAAGTTGATGCCGTCCAACATCACTCGATCAAGACCAAAGCCTGCTGCGATTTGAACAAGGCGAAGGACGGCGACAGAGTCGCGATCGTACAAGAACGCCTTACCCTCCTGAGCGTCTGGTGGGAAAAAGTGGCGCTGCGAGAGATTGCGCAACGCCTTGTCGAAATGGCGGCGGCGCTCCTCTGGCAGCATATCCAAGTCACTGAAAACGTTCGCTATTTCGGAAAGGGGCTTCATGCGGCATCTCCTTGCTAAATCGACTCATAACTCAAGTCGAGTTGACACGCAAGAAGTTTTGTAGGAATATCATCCTTGACCGCTAGCCATGGCGGCTCCTTTCAACGCTAAGACCTACGGCGGGTGAACTCGCCGTAGGGTTTGGAAACCTGCGTGAAGAAACTCATCCCTCCCCACTTCATCACAGACGACCTTCGGCGCGACTGGCTCGAGCTCTATCGCGGATTTCGGTCGGCAAACGGCGGCAAGGAATCCCGCGACCGCGCCTACTGGCTTGCATGCGCCTGGTTCTCAGAACGGATGACTTTGCAAGAGCTAGGGGCGAAAGAGGAATTCAGCCTTGAACGCTATGAGCGGCAGACTGGATTCAGTGATATTCTTGGGTGATGAGCTTCGTCTCAGACTTGCAGTCAATTTTCCTGTGGGAGCAACCCCTTGAAGCCTATTTCTTAAAGCCGGCTTTTACTATGCTGGTACGGCCAGAATATTGGGCGGAGATGGCATGGCAATTACAATCACTATAGATGATGGCGATTTGCTTGGGTTCTCTGACCATGCAAAGGACCAACTGCAGAAATCATTACAGCAGCATTCGATAGAGTTCCTAGCCGAAGTCAATCGCATTGAAAGTGGGCAAAACGCTGCAAAGGGAACACCCGAAATCACAAAAACAATGGTTGAGCTCGCCACAATAACGAGCCGAAATACTGCTCTTTCACCACGAAAACGAAGTAAAATGAGAATTTTTCTCAGTATAACTTCTTCGCTATCAGCGTTAGTCACGGGAATGATGTATGACAGCGAGCGATTAAGAGATCCGTTTTATATGACTATTTTTATGATAGTATTTGCTACAACAGTTGTTACGGTTATTGCATCGGCGTGGAGAGATTAGATGGATTTAAATCGTCAGAAGGAGCGAGAATTTTTAAGATTGATGCGCCTTCGCGAGCGAACGTCCTTCGATGCTCTTTTGATGATCTACGTCGTGATTGGAATTATCATATTCCTCTCGTCGTCGATGTACTTAATTTTCTCATTGTATGAGGTACAGCTGAGTGAAAAGGAGAGTATCAGCCTGATCTTTGCCGGAAGTGGGGTGATGATATCCATCCTGTCTTACGCCATTCTTCGGATGAGGCAAAAGCGAACGTCACTTGAAGCCATGGAGGTTGCGAGGCAGCAAGCGGAGTCACGTTTCGTTACGGCGTGGGCTACGTTCGAAGAGATGGGGAAAACCGCACTGTTATCGCTGCAGCGTCCGGTCGCAGCAAATTCTCCCCGCTCATTGATTAGCACTCTCCTAGAGGCAAGTCTCATCTCCCACAGTGAGGAGAGAGAACTTCACACGGCATTGCAGTGGAGAAACGCAATTGTGCACGGCCTTGAGGTGCCAGGTTATGAAGAACTCATTTCAGCAACTGCCACATTGCACCGAATTACAAAGAGGCTCATCAACAGTTAGCGAGCCAGCCATTTAGACCGCACCACAGCAGGGGATTGCCGCGTAGGCGCTGCAGCCGTCGCCAATTCAGTTGTGCGCCGATCAGTATCGATGTTCACCAGATTCCGAGCTGCCAGCCCGTAAACTAGACAATCAAGGCTTTCCGCGCGCCGTCCAGGCGTGCGCATCCATTGGCGAGCGGGCGCGCCCCGCACGTAGCGGACGATAAGCCTCTCACTCGCCAGCTCTTCAAAGAACCGCGGTTCGAGCATGTTCGAGAAGCGGATCGATCGACCACGGGAAAGCCTTGTTGTGATCAGCGTTTTCAGGCCGTCGACGCCGACGATGAACAGCTTCGAGCCTTGTGTCTGCGAGGCCTGTATGTGCGGCCGGTTGCCTGGCACACCCTTGATTGCCACCACGCGCCGGGCGAACCGTGAGCGGCAGTAATTCAGCACCTTGTCCGAGTGCATGCCGTCGCCGGAGTCAACCGCGCACGCATCGACTCGCAACGTGCCGCCATTCGCATGCGGCCATGCTGTTTTAAGCGCATCGTCCAGTTCGCCCCAAACATGATCTTCGTCGGGCGGTCCCCAGATGACGCTCTGCCCCAAAACCAGCACGTCGCCGCTTGCCGTATGGCCCAAAAAGAGGATTTCCAACCGGTCGCGCTGGACGTCGACGCCTGCGGTGACGATGATCACCTCGGCGGGGATCTTGGACAGGCTGAAATCTTCGGCGCGGGCAGCCAGTTCATTTTCGTCAAGCTCTTCAGCAGATTCTTTCCAGCCTTGGCCAAGAATCGTGTTCACGAAGCCCTGCAGCAGGTCGGGATATTTCTTCGCGGCAAGGAATTCTTGCGCGAGCTTGCCCCACGATGCATTCGGCAAAAGCGAGATAAGCGCGTTCATTCGAAAGCCGGCATGCCCGATCACCTCCGGCGCCGTGATGCGCCAGCGGCCGAGAGAGACCATTCCCGCCTTTTTGCTTTCTTCGGAAACGGCGCCGCAATGCGGACAGCAAAAAGCGGCGGTTTCAGGCTTCCCGACATCCCACTGGATGTGATTCCACAGAATTTCCTTGAATTCCCCGCATTCCGGGCACGGGCACTCGAAAACCCGCTTGTCGCTGTTTTCGTAGGATCTCAGCACATGCGAGGTGGCTTCATAGACAGGAGTCGACCCGATGATGATTTTGCGGTTGGCAAACGACAGGGTGCGCTTCTCGGCAAGAACTATCGGGCTGCCTTCCGGGCCGGACTCCATGCCGTCGACTTCATCGCAGAGCAGGATTCGGACGTTGTGCCGACGCAGGTTGCGCGGGCTCTTTGCCGCCACGACTTTTAAACTTCCACCTGGGAAGCGCCGGCTGAGAAGCGTGTTGCGCCCGCCCTCATCGGAATCGCTCGAAAGCAGGCCCTGCAACGTCGGACTTGCGCTGAAGATCGGCTCGAGGTCAGACACCATGACGTCACGGCAATCGGCTTCGGTGGGAAGCAAAAGCAAGATCGGGCTGGGTTCGTTTGCGATGAAGCTCGCGAGTGTGGCCGTCAGCAGCGTTGAGAATCCGACGCGGACCGGCTTCACCAGCGTGATGCGCTCAATCGTCGGATCGGTGATTGCGTCTGCAATGCCGATCTGAGGTGGCCAAAGACGGATCGGACCGGGTGCCGCTGAGACGGTCTCCGGAAGTCGCATGTGCTGTTCGACCCAATCCGACAATCGCAAGCGCGGCGGGGGAATGAGCGAACGCATCGCATTGCGGCGGATAGTCTCGAGTGTGGCAGTCATTCGCCCAACTCCTTCAGCACGGCGCGAATTTCGATGTCGATCTCTGAAAGGTGCGTTTGCGGCAAGGCCAGGCGCGCGCCGACTCTAGCCGGCACGGCCAGAAGACCCGCGCGGACTGTTCTCAGAACATCGGCCCACTCGGATTCGACGTCCTTTGCCGAAACGAGTTCGCCGCGCTTTTCCTGATTTTTGAGTTCAAGCTGATCGGCTTGCTCTTGCGCGATGCGCAGTTTCTGTGCGCGCAATTCCGGATCGTTCGAGTTTCGAACCTTGGCCGATACAACTAGCCGTTTCAAATAGCGCTTGGTGCATTCGGAAACGTCGAAACGGCCATCTTCCAACTTCTCGATTGCAGCCTCGCTGACGAGTTTACGCACCGTCCGTCCGTCCACTCCCCAGAACGCAGCAAGATCGGGCTCACGGGCCAGCCATGGCCGTTTTCCGGTTGGTTTTTCTGATGCCGAAGTCTCGAAGGATCGATTTGTTTCGAAGCTTGCTGGCGAGCCGCCCAAGATGTCATCGAAATCGTTTGCGGATGTCACGCTTAGATTTTTCATCGCCGGGAATCTCGATTCTGAATTTTTCGGAAAGAGCAAAACTTCGAGAGTTCGGCGCCCCCGCAAACGGCCCCCCGCCGCAGAGGACCCGCGCTAGGGTGATGTGTTGCGTTCAACCGCAAGCTGTCACGCTGAGATGATCGGCAGGCTACAAAGTCCGGAGATCGGGCAGACCTTCGATAGGTTTCAGTTCGAGGGTCATGGCAGGTGGCGACAAGACGACAGCCCCTAAAGGGGCATGTCGCTGTCTGTCGCCTTCCGGCCCGCCATTTGCGGATGCTACAAGTGGCGACATGTCGCCGTGTTGTCGCCACTTGTCGCCGCACGGATATGGCAAGGAATCCGTTTCGGGGATCACGCATCGTCGTCTCCCAAGTCGTCGATTTCGTCATCGGTTACGCCGTGAGGATCATGAATGACGACGGTCTCGCCGACTTTCTCGACAAAGCCTTCTCGCAATAGGCCCTCTATTGCTCGCCGAACTGCGGTCATGACTGACTTGCGGTTGTCGCTTGTGCTGATCTTGGCTGATTGGCTGCAGGCCTGCCGCCACTCTTCCATGGCTACAACCGGCGACATGTCGCCGGTTGTCGCCATGTCGCGCAGGATGGTTAGAGCTTCGCGTTGGGGAATGGTGAGACGCACGGCCTTTGGAGCGCTTCCCGGCTGGCATGGCTCGCAATAGCCGGCTGTGATCGGGTCGCCATCCTCATCGAGGCCGAACTCATGCGACTGAATTCGGAGAGCCATGTCCAGCTCGCAAGGCCCGTTGCGGTTCTTGCGCAAGCGACCGCGTGCGATGCCGTCTTCATCCGGCTTGAACAGCTCCATGCTCACGTCCAGCGCGCCATTCAAGACAGAGTGCCCGCGCGGGGTGCCGTTCGAGTCCTTGGTCGAATGGTGGATAAAAACGACAGCAGCGCCGAACCGCGCCAGGCGCTTGCCGACGGCTACAACCTTCGACATGGCTTCGCTGCTGTTCTCCTCGAGGCCGGGCCAGGAAGCGGCAAGCGTGTCTATGATAATGAGTGCAGGCTGCTGTCGTTTGACCTCGAGCAACAGCTCTTTAAGCCCTTCATCGCCATGGATCGACGCACCGCGCACGACAAAGAAGTTTTCCGCATCGCCGTGCTGCTCATGGAGCGCGCGAACACGCATCTGCATGCCCGTCTCGTCTTCCATCGGTAGATAGAAGACCTTGCCGGGTTTCGTCCGCATGCCGAAGGCTTCCCGACCCTGCGCAACGGCATAGCCGAGATACGGCGCAATCATCGACTTGCCCGCGCCCGGCTCGCCGAAGATGCAGGCGATGTCACCGGGTGCTATGAAACCCTTGATGACATAGCCGCGTGAAGGCATGGCGGAACAGTCGGACGGCGACAGGAAGGTGAGACCGGATTTCGGCTTAGGTGCGGGCTTTGCTAGATCGTCCTCGCCCAGATTCTCGAATTCGCTATCTAGCTGCCGATCGATCCGCGCTTGACGATTGGCTTCGCCCGCCTTCACCAGCGTGCCCATAGTCACGATCTGCGCCTTATCGCGGAACGAGCGCCAGTCCCGCTTGATGTCGGCAGCATCATATTTCCGAGAATGCCGGCTCCACGCATCCCAGACTGCGAAGCCTTCTGAATTCCCGCCGAACTCATGATGCAGGGCCATGCCTGCGCGAATCCATGAATCCCGATCCTCGCACCACTCGGGCGGCAGGTCGGCCAGGATCTCGCGACACCTTTCGATGCCTAACTGCTCTTTAGCTTTGGGAGCGCCGCCAAGGATATCCTCGAACAGGTCATGCATCGCGGCAGTTGCAGCAGTCCTTTTGCCGACAGCACCTGCATCCAAGTGCCCTGCCCTATTGATTGCCATCCCGTCGATCAAACGAACGTCGACATGGGGTCGCCCTTTAACACTCCCGCCGAAATAGGATTGGGAGAGCACGAAAGACGTTCCGTCGAGCGCCCCATCGAGAATTCCATTTAACCTTGCGACGTGCTGGGCGCGCTTCTCTGGCGATAGAGGCGTGTCGAAAGGAGCGAGAACGCGCCATCGGCTGCCCTTCCCTTCCTGCGCATGACTTGGCGTTGTGTAGACCATGGCAGCGATGCCGGCCGCGCTGAGTCGACGTTCTGCCTCATCCGGCGACATTGTTCCGGCATCGTAGTCGGCTTCTATCCCCGACACGAAAAGCAGGTTCTCATTGTTCCGAAGACAGTTCTTCTCGGTCCGCCGCTCACCAAAAGAGCCAAGCTTGAACCAAGGCAATCCAGACTTGTCCTGCGCCGTGGCCTGGCCGATCTCTTCGGCAAGCTGGCGCATGCTCAATTGCCGTTCGGCTTTTGTTTGGGCTGCCTGCGATGGGAAACGGGTGACCGCCACCGGAAGATCGAGCATCGACGGGCCGAGAACCTCGGCAAAATCTGTTGCCTTACGAGGCTGGCTTTGATATTTTGGTTGCGGATACTTTTCCTGATTTGTTTTGACGCCGTTCCGATTTGCCCTCGGAGCGGCGTTTTCATTTTCAGGTGTAGGCGGCTCGAGGGTCGAGCGGATAAACCGTTCGTAGGTCGTTTGCATCTGCAGTTCCTTTTGCAAGGCCCTGCAAGTGGTTTGACAATCTGGACAAAAGCCGAAGGAAAACAGCGAGGGGGTCTTTGGAGGTTTGACAGTCCAAGCACTTGGTTTGTTTGGATCTCACCAGTTCCACCTCTTCCGCCAGTTCCAACCCGCGCCGGATCGTTCGCTCGCGCCGCCCCTTCCCCGGTTATATCAGCCAAACTTGCGGATCACGGCCGAACAGCGGTTGACCGTATCTGAAGATGCGGTATTAGCCGCTGAAGTCTTTGATTTCGCACCGGCACAGGGAAAGACGGCAGATATGGAAATCTTTACCTATTCGGGTTTCATCGCACTTCTCCAGGTCATGGCCATCGATCTGGTGCTCGCCGGCGACAACGCCATCGTCATCGGCATGGCAGCCGCGGGTCTACCCGCCGATCTGCGCAAGAAAGCCATCCTGATCGGCATCGTCGCCGCCACCGTCCTGCGCATCGGCTTCGCGCTGATCACGCAGTGGCTGCTGCAACTCGGGCCGATGCTGTTGGTTGCCGGCGGTCTGCTTCTGCTCTGGGTCTGCTGGAAGATGTGGCGCGAGCTGAGCGTCAGCCACGCCGACGAGCATGAAGGCACCGAAGCGCTGGCGGATTCCGATCTCGATGCCGACGGCCGGGTCGCTGCCAAGGCACCGCGCAAGACCTTCGCCCAGGCCGCCTGGCAGATCGTCATCGCCGACGTCTCCATGTCGCTCGACAACGTGCTGGCCGTCGCCGGTGCTGCGAAAGGTCATCCCACGGTCCTGATCATCGGCCTTGCGCTGTCGATCGCGCTGATGGGCTTCGCCGCCTCCTTCGTCGCCAACCTGCTGCACAAATATCGCTGGATCGCCTATATCGGCCTGCTCATCATCCTCTACGTCGCGGTCAAGATGATGCTCGACGGTGCCGTGCAGCAATGGCCGGATCAGTTCGGCGTCTTCGCCCAATGGGGTTTTGGGGCGCATGGGACGGCCCACTGAGCTTTCGGATCGGGGCGCTTCGGCGCCCCCTTTCTTTTGGGCAGCCCATGTTTGCCTGAAATCCGAAATGTGCTAAAGCCCGCGCAACTCGGCGCCCAGGCGCACCTCAGACACAGCGAATTTCGGGCCGGCAGCTTAGGTTTCCGGCCCTTGCTTATTGGATAAACCGATGTCCTCAGCCGCACCTCGCGTCAGCTTCGTTAGCCTTGGCTGCCCCAAGGCACTCGTCGATTCCGAACGCATCATCACCCGCCTGCGCGCCGAAGGCTACGAAATCGCCCGCAAGCACGACGGCGCCGACCTCGTCGTGGTCAACACCTGCGGTTTCCTCGATTCCGCCCGCGACGAATCGCTGAATGCCATCGGCCAGGCGATGTCGGAAAACGGCAAGGTCATCGTCACCGGCTGCATGGGCGCGACGCCCGAGCTGATCCGCGAGAAGCACCCCAACGTGCTCGCCATCACCGGCCCCCAGGCCTATGAAAGCGTCATGGCGGCCGTGCATGAGGCGGTGCCCGCCGCCCACGAACCCTATATCGACCTGATCCCGCCGCAAGGCGTGAAGCTGACGCCGCGTCACTACGCCTATCTCAAAATTTCCGAGGGTTGCAACAACCGCTGCACCTTCTGCATCATCCCCGATCTGCGCGGCGACCTGGTGTCGCGGCCGGCGGCGGACGTGCTGCGCGAGGCCGAAAAGCTCGCCAATGCCGGCGTGAAAGAGCTGCTGGTCATTTCGCAGGATACCAGCGCCTACGGCATCGACATCAAATACCAGCCGAGCCTGTGGAAGGACCGTGAGGTCCGCGCAAAGTTCTTCGATCTGTCGCGCGAGCTTGGCGAGATGGGCATGTGGGTGCGCATGCACTATGTCTACCCCTACCCGCATGTCGCCGATGTCATTCCGCTGATGGCCGACGGCAAGATCCTGCCCTATCTCGACATCCCCTTCCAGCATGCCTCGCCCGCGGTTCTGCGGAATATGCGCCGTCCCGCCCATGGCGAAAAGGCGCTGGAGCGCATCCATTCCTGGCGCGCCGTCTGCCCCGACCTCGCCATCCGCTCCACCTTCATCGTCGGCTTCCCCGGCGAGACCGACGAGGACTTCGAGATGCTGCTCGACTGGCTGGACGAAGCCAAAATCGAGCGGGCCGGCTGCTTCAAATACGAGCCGGTGAAGGGCGCGCGATCCAACGCGCTCGGCCTGCCCGAAGTGCCGCAGGAGGTCAAGGAATCGCGCTGGCATCGTTTCATGCAGCGTCAGCAGAAAGTTTCGGCCGGGATCCTGCAGAAGAAGGTCGGCAAGCGCCTGCCCGTCATCATCGACGAGGCGAATGGCCTGTCCGCCAAAGGTCGCACCAAATATGACGCGCCCGAGATCGACGGCAACGTCCATATCCAGTCGCGGCGTCCGCTGCGCGTCGGCGACATCGTCACCGTCAAGATCGGCCGCGCCGACGCCTACGATCTCTATGGGGACGCGGTATAGCTTGGGGTTGGAAGCGAAGAGGCTTTTTCAGCCCGCTTTCACGGGTTTCCAACAGGCTCTAAATCACTAGCCCGGCGATCGTCTCATTGTCGGTGATATCCTGATACTGGACGCCCTCGACATCGAACTTGGCCCGCAGCAGGTCGAAGTTGCGACGCTCCTTGGTTTCGATGCCGATCAGCACCGAGCCGAAATTGCGCGCCGATTTCTTGAGATATTCAAAGCGTGCGATGTCGTCGTCGGGTCCGAACAGTTCGAGAAAGTCGCGCAGCGCGCCGGGCCGCTGCGGCAGGCGGATGACGAAGTACTTCTTCAGCCCCTCGAAGCGCAGCGCGCGTTCCTTCACATCCGGCAGGCGCTCGAAATCGAAATTGCCGCCCGACACGACCAGCACGATCGTCTTGCCCTTGATCTCCTTGCGCGGAAAATCCTTGAGCGCATCGATCGCCAGACCGCCTGCGGGCTCCAGCACCACGCCCTCGACATTGAGCATCTCGATCATGGTGGCGCAGAGCCGGTTTTCAGGAATCAGCCGCACCGAATCGGCGGGAAAATCCTTGAGATGCCGGAACGGCTCGCGGCCGATCTCAGCCACCGCCGCACCGTCCACGAAATTGTCGACCTTGGGAAGCTTCACTCGCCTGCCGGCAAGCAGGCTCTCCTTCAGGCTCGGCCCGCCGACCGGCTCGCAGAAGACGAAGCGTGAGTGCCGCTCCATATCAGCGAAATAGCGCGTGACCCCCGCAGACAAGCCGCCGCCGCCGACCGGCAGGATCACCATGTCCGGCGTCTTGCCGTCCGGCATCTGCTCGAGGATTTCGGCGGCCACGGTCGCCTGCCCCTCGATGATGTCCTTGTGGTCGAAAGGCGGCACCATGTGCCCGCCCGAGCTTTCGGCGAACTCGATGGAAGCGCGATAGCATTCGTCGAAGAAGTCGCCGAACAGCTTGATCTCGACGAACTCGCCGCCGAACAGCCGCGTCTTGTCGATCTTCTGCTGCGGCGTCGTCACCGGCATGAAGACGACGCCTTTCTTGCCGAAAGTGCGGCAGACGAAGGCGAAACCCTGGGCGTGGTTGCCGGCGGACGCGCAGACGAACAGATCGGCCTTTTCGCCGCCGGCGATGCTCTTGCGGAAGAAGTTGAACGCGCCGCGGATCTTGTAAGACCGCACCGGCGTCAGATCCTCGCGCTTGAGCAGGATTTTCGCGCCGGTCTTGCGTGAGAGGTAATCGTTCTGCTGCAGCGGCGTGGGCGGAAACAGGCCGCGTACCGCCTCTGTGGCCTCGTGAACCCTGTCGGTGAAACCTGTCATCGGTGCGCTCCAAATGTTGCCGACACGGAAAAGGCGCTCGGCATCCGTTGTGGCTACCACCCGAAAACGCCGTGTGTGAACGGTCGCGCGGGGTTTGCGAAAGAACTCCTGTGCGCTATTGCATATCAAGCAGCGGGAAGCCACAGCGCTTCGCGTCGGCGACGCCGTGAGCGTCCTATGGATGCTGCGAATTCTTGGGGTACCAGTGAACAGGCTGACCGTCCGCGCCGCAATCCATGTCGCTGCAATCTTTGCGATCTACCTGTCGGTGGCGATGCTCATCCCGGCGGCGGTCGATCTGTTCTACGAGAACGACGACTGGCAGGCCTTCGCCTTTTCCGCCGTGCTGATGGGGGGGCTCGCGCTGGCCGTCGCACTGGCCACGCAAGGGCGCCCGCCCCCCGTCAGCACGCGCTTCGGCTTCCTGCTCGTCAACCTGCTGTGGCTGACTTTGGCGATCGCGGGTGCGGTTCCCTTCATGCTGTCGTCGCTCGATCTCAGCCTGGCCGATGCTGTTTTCGAATCGGTCTCGGGCATCACCACCACGGGCTCCACCGTCATCAACGGGCTCGACCAGGCCCCGCCCGGCATCCTGATGTGGCGCTCGCTCTTGTCCTTCATGGGTGGGCTGGGCGTCATCGCGCTCGGCCTGTTCCTGCTGCCGTTTCTCAACATCGGCGGCGTGTCCTATTTCAAGATCGAGTCCTCGGACATCGAGGACCGGCCCTTCGAGCGATTCCAGACCTTTACGCTCAGCCTGATCGGCATCTACTCGGCGCTCGTTTTCACCTGCGCGCTTTGCTATGCCATGGCCGGGATGGACGGCTTCAACGCCGTCAACCACGCCATGTCGACGGTGGCGACCGGCGGCTTCTCCACCCACGACACCTCCTTCATCCGCTATGCCGACAACATGGCCGTCCTCTGGACCGGCATCGTCTTCATGCTCATCGGCGGCCTGCCCTTCTCGATCATGATCCTGTTCTTCCTGCGCGGCCATGTCGATGCGCTGCGCGATCCGCAGATCAGGATCTATGGCGGCTATTGCCTCGTCTTCTCGCTGGCGGTCGCGATCTACCTCACCGTCGCCAACGGCACGCCGTTCTTCGAGGCGGTGACGCATTCGGCCTTCAACCTCATCTCCATCATCACCACGGCGGGCTTTGCCAGCGACGACTACACCCTGTGGGGGCCGTTCGCCGTGGTCTGCTTCTTCGTCGCGACCTTTCTGGGCGGCTGCTCTGGGTCGACGACCGGCGGCATCAAGGCCTATCGCTTCCTCATCCTGTTCGAGCTTCTGGCCAACGGTCTGCGCCGGTTGATCTACCCCAACACGGTCACGCCGGTGCGCTATGGCGACCGCACCATCGGCGACGACATGCAGCGCGCCGTCATCCTGTTCATCGCGGCATTTATGGTGCTGTGGGCAATCATCACCGTGCTGCTCGGCGCGACAGGGTTGGACTTCATCACCGCCGTCACCGGCGCTTTGACCTCGCTCACCAATGTCGGCCCCGGCCTCGGTCCGATCATCGGCCCGGTCGGTAACTTTTCGTCGCTGCCCGATGCCGCGAAGTGGATCTGTTCAGCCGCCATGCTGCTTGGCCGCCTCGAAATCCTCGCTGTTCTGGTGATTTTTACCCCGGCTTTCTGGGTTCGGTAGGGCACCCCTTCTGCTGCGACTGGCTATCCTGAGCCAGGGACGAAGCCTGAGAAAAAGGCGCTGCATTCCTGCAACACCGCACCGACGCGTGATGCCGCAGCGCAGCAAATACGGTCCGCAAGACTTACTTCTGCCACCTTCACCCTATGGGGAAGGGTGTCCCGACAGTGTGTATCCGTATCGCCTACCGGAAGATTTGCCGTGCCATCGCCCAAATACGCAGTTGCCCTTCTGTCCTTGCTGCTCGCAGGTTGCATCAATCAGCCCGCCCAGGAATTGCTGACCAGCGCCATCGTCTCCGCGCCCGTCACCCAAATCGCAGGCGCCCACGCCATCTTCATCACCACCACGCGCGGCGCAGCCGAAGACCAGAAGCAGGTGTTTGCCGGCGAGCGCTCGGCGACGCTCAACTACGCCATGGCCAACGTGACCGTGCCGCTGGTGCACAAGAGCGGGCAGATCGAGCAGCGCGGCCGGCGCGACTCGGCCGACCAAGCCAAGTTCTTCACGGCGACGAACGTCACCGCCTATGATACCCAGCCGAAATTCATGCAGGCGATCAACGCCGACATCGCCGCGCGCGGCGAGCGCGTCATGGTCTTCGTGCATGGCTACAACACGGGCTTCGACTCGGCCGTCTACCGTGTCACCCAGGTGGTGCACGATTCCGGCTACACCGGCACGCCGGTGCTGTTTTCCTGGGCTTCGGGCGGCACCACCAGCGGCTATGTCTATGACCGCGAAAGCGCCAGCGTGGCGCGCGACCAGCTCGAAGTGACGTTGCGCATGCTCGCCCAGTCCGGCGCGCGGCGCATCGACATCATCGCCCACTCGATGGGAACCTGGGTGACGATGGAGACGCTGCGCCAGCTCGCCATCACCGGCGACCGCGATCTCGGCGGCAAGCTCGGCGACGTCGTTTTGGCCTCGCCCGATATCGATGTCGACGTGTTCAAGAGCCAGATGCGCCGCTACGGCAAGCCGACCAAGCCGTTCGTGCTACTCTTGTCGGCCGACGACCGCGCCTTGAAGCTCTCCGGCCTGTTGGCCGGCGCAGGCCCCCGCCTCGGCGGCTATCGCGATGCCGCCGACCTCGCCCGCTACGGCGTGCAGGTGGTGGACCTGTCGACCGAGACCGGCAACGATCCGTTCAACCACAACAAATTCGCCGACAACCCCGCGCTTATCCGCCTGCTCGGCCAGCGGCTGCGCGAGGATGACGGCTTCGCCACCGACCGCGACATCACCGACCGCATCAAGCTGCTGGAGTAGGTCGTTAGGCCTGCGCCTTTCCCTTCTCCCGCAGGGGGAGAAGGGAAGCGACGCACCCCCTCACACGAACAGATCGACCTTCTCAAACGTCCGAACGTCGACCAGCCCCACATCGGATATCCGCAGCTCTGGGATCACCACCAGCGCCAGCAGCGAGTGCTGCATATAGGCGTTGTTCAGCGAGCAGCCCATGTCGCGCATCGCCTTGGTCAGCTTTTCCGCTTTCTCGGCGACGATCTCGGCGCGCTCGTCCGACATCAGCCCCGCGATCGGCATCTCCACCAGCGCCAGTTCCTTGCCTTCCGAAAACAGCACCACGCCGCCGCCCACCTCGCCCAGCCGGTTGGCGGCCAGCGCCATGTCTGATTTGTTGGTGCCGACCACGATCATGTGGTGGCTGTCATGCGCAACGGTCGAGGCCATGGCGCAATCCTTGAGATAGCCGAAGCCCGAGACGAAAGCGTTGGTGACGCCGCCGGTGCCGCGATGCCGCTCGACCAGTGCGATCTGGCAGACGTCGCCCTTGCGGTCCATCGCCACCAGCCCGTCCTCGACCGGCAGGTCGGCTTCCAGCGCACGCGTCGGCGCCTGGTTCTCGATGACGCCGATGACGCGCACGCGCACCTCGTTCTTGCCCTGCGGGGCTGCGATATCGAAATCCTCCGCCGACAACTGCTTGCCCAGCTTCACCGTGTTCTTGGCGCTGTCGGGATAGGCATAGGCCGGAATGTCGGCCACCAGCCTGCCCTGCTCCGCCAGCTTCACCCCACGCGCATAGACCTCGTCGACCGTCATTCCCGCCAGGTCCGAGACGATCAGGAAGTCCGCCCGCCGGCCCGGCGCGATGGAGCCGATCTCGCGTTCCAGCCGGAAATGCTGAGCGGTGTTGATCGTCGCCATCTGGATCGCCGTCACAGGCTTCAGCCCTTGCTGGATGGCGTGGCGCACCACGCGGTCCATATGCCCCTCCTGCACCAGCGTGCCGGAATGGCTGTCGTCGGTGCAGAGGATGAAGTTGCGCGGATCGAGCCCGCTTTCGGTCACCGCCTTGATCTGGGTGGCGACGTCGTACCAGGCCGAGCCGAGCCTGAGCATCGCCTTCATGCCCTGGCGGACGCGGGCAATGGCGTCCTCCACGCAAGTACCCTCATGGTCGTCCTCCGGGCCGCCGGCGACATAGCCGTGGAACGGCAGGCCGAGATCGCGCGAGGCATAATGCCCGCCCACGGTCTTGCCTGCCTTCACCGTTGCCGCGATTTCGCCCGACATGGTCGGATCGTTGTTGGCGACGCCGGGAAAATTCATCACCTCGCCCAGCCCGATGATGTTGGGCCAGGTCATCGCCTCGGCGACATCGGCGACCGTCAGCACGGCGCCCGCATTCTCCAGCCCCGGCGCCGAAGGCACGCAGGACGGCATCTGCACATGCACGTTGATCGGCATGGCGAGCGCCTCGTCATGCATCAGCCGCACGCCCGGCAGGCCGAGCACATTGGCGATCTCATGCGGGTCGATGAACATCGAGGTCGTGCCATGCGGAATGACGGCGCGGGAAAACTCGGTGACGGTGACCATGCCGCTCTCGACATGCATGTGGCCGTCGCACAGCCCCGGCACCAGACAGCGCCCGCCGGCGTCGATCACCTCCGTGCCCTCGCCGATGGCGTGGCTGGCGTCCGGGCCGCAATAGGCGAAGCGTCCGCCTATGACGGCCAGATCGGTGCCGTCGATGATCTCGCCGGAATGCACGTTCACCCAGCGGCCGTTGCGCACCACCAGATCGGCCGGTTTGCGGCCGGTGGCGACGTCGACCAGCGTCGTCGCCATTTCTGTCCAGGGTTTCGGGCTGTTGCTGCGGTCGGGCATCGGCTTCTCCTGTTTTGAAGACTGTGCCAAGCCCCGCCAGCATTTTCCAGAGGCTGGAAGCAACTTAAGCTGTCTATTCAGCCGCCATGTTTGGAATGATCGACCGCGGCACCCCCCATGGCGTCGACGGCGAATTCGACATCGACGGTGCCGGCCTTCTCGAAGGTCAGCGTGCCTTTGAACTTCACGCCTTTCTCGGCTGGACGCTTCAGGTCCATGAACATCATATGGACTGAGCCCGGCTTGAGCTCCGCCTGGCCGCCGGCCGGAATCTCCAGCCCCTCCGTAAGCGGCCGCATGGTCATCACGCCATTGGCATCGACTGACATCTCGTGAAGTTCGGTCTTGCCTGCGATCTCGCCAGTCGCGGAGACGAGACGGTCCGGCTCGGTCCCATGGTTCTTGATGACCAGATAGCCGGTGGCCACCTTGGCGCCGGCCGGCGTCGCGCGCGACCAGGGATGGTCGATTTCGAGCGAGCCGATCTTGAATTCATGCGCCCACAGCGGATGGGCCATGGCCAGCAGCAGCATCAGGGTGAAACCGACGATGCCGATGCGCTCCTCGATGGACCGGAAGCGATGCAGGAATGTGGCGGATGCGGACGGGCGCGCGGCCCGGAGGAAGGAAGACAGCATGGTATGCTCCGTAAGCGATAGAGGCCCGCCGATCTCGGCGGCGCGTGGATTGAAAGCTTCAGCGGCTTGGCCGCCACATTTCAACCCATCGCAGGCGGCGCGCGCGGCCGTCCGGGATCGTATTCGGACGCTGAGACAAGCGGCGCAGTCGAAATCGCCACTGGCGCTTCGACGCGGGCCAGCGGGCGTTGCAGCCAGGCTCCGCCATCTGCCGGCGGTGCCGCGACAGGTGCCGCCGCCATGCAGCCGAAGGTGCAGCAGTCTGGAAGTGTCTTATGGTCTCCAGACGGCTTGCCGGTTTCCATCGCGCCGCTTGGCAGACACAGCGCGTTGCCGAATGCGTCGAGCGTGGGAGAAGCGGCCATCGACGCCGCTGCCGGCACCGCGATCATGGCCTGCACGAGAATCGCGCAGGCCGCGAAGAACGCGATCCAGATGCGGGATTTCACGAGGGATTTCGACACGGCCAGGCCTCCGGCGCGGACCATAGGTGCGGCCCGTCGAAAAAGAAAGGCGCCTGACGGGAGACAAATTGCCATAGGCAGCGCACGAAAGATGCGCCCTGCCCGCGCCACCGCCGACCGCGCCATTTCAAAGCCGTTCCGCCAATTATGAAGGAAACTGTTTTCCCAAGCGAACCCAGCGGAACGAATATATGACAGTTGTGTTCTGGTGGACGGCCAGTGCCGCGTTGGCGGCAGCATTCGTCTGGTTCGATTTTGGGGGTGAGCGCGGCCGTGGATACTCAATTTCCCACCATCGACAAGACATCCGTGAATAAAACCACCTCGCGCAACGACGCTGTCGCCAGGACGAAACTGTCGGGCTTCGCCGTCCTGACCATCATCGCCGTCGTGGCCATCCTGCGCATCGGCGAAGATATCTTCGTGCCGCTCGCGCTGGCGCTGCTGCTGACCTTCGCAATGGCGCCCATCGTCTCGTTTCTGCGCAGGCGCTCGGTGCCGAAAATCGCAGCCGTGATCGTCACCGTGGCCATGGCGTTCTTAGCAATCGCCGTGTTCAGCGTCATCGTGGCGACGCAGGTCGCCAACCTCGCCCAGAACATCCCGACCTACCAGCGCAACATCACCCAGAAAGTTCAGACTTTCACGCAGGCCGGATCCGGCAGCGAATGGCTGAAACGCCTCAACAGCGCGGTCGAGCGGGTCGGGGCGGAAATCGAGACGCGCGCGGTCCAAAGCCAGATGCAGCCTGCGCCGGAAGCGGTTCCCGCGCCGGCCGAACGCCAACCTCTGCCGGTGGAAATCGTCGACCGGTCCAACCCGATCGAAACGCTCGGCAATCTCATCCTCCCGCTCATCAAACCGTTCGCGACCGCCGGTCTGGTGATCGTGCTCGTCATCTTCATGTTGATCGAGCGAGAGGCGTTGCGCGACCGGTTCATCCGTCTGGTCGGCCTGAGCGACCTTCACCGCACCACCGCTGCCTTGCAGGATGCCGGCAAGCGCGTCGGCAAGTATCTGCTGATGCAATTGGTGGTCAACAGCCTCTACGCTTTCCCGATTACGCTCGGGCTCTGGTTCCTCGGAATTCCCAATGCGATTCTGTGGGGATTGCTGACCCTCGTCCTGCGCTTCGTACCCTATATCGGGCCGGTCATCGGCATGATCCTGCCCCTGTTCCTCGCTCTGGCCATATCGCCCGGCTGGTCCCTTGTCTTCTGGGTCGCAGCACTGTTCCTCGTCACCGAGCTCGTCAGCAACAATGTGGTCGAGCCCTGGCTCTACGGCTCCCATACCGGCCTTTCGCCGCTGGCGATCATCATCTCGGCGATCTTCTGGTCGTGGCTGTGGGGCCCTCTGGGACTGATGCTGTCGACGCCGCTGACGGTCTGCCTGGTCGTGCTCGGCAAACACGTTCCGCAATTCGGCTTCCTCGATGTGCTGTTCGGCAATGAGCCGGTGCTGGAGCCCAGGGAAAAGCTCTATCAGAGGCTTTTGTCCGGTGATCCCGACGAGGCGACGGACAATGCGGAGGAATTCCTGAAAGAGGAATTTCTCGTCGACTACTATGAGAAAGTCGGCATTCCGGCGCTCTTGCTGGGTGAGACGGACCGGCAGCGCGGCGTCATGTCCGAAACGCAGATGACGTTGTTTTCGTCAAGCGCGGAAACGCTTGTCGACAATCTCTCCGACATCGCGGATGAAGAGGAAAGCGAGGAGGAAGACCATGCGACCAACCCCTCGGATAAAACCGACCTGCCGGATGGCAAGGGCCGCTCGGTGCTCTGCGTCGGCGGGCGCGGCACGATGGACGACGCGGCAGCGCTGATGCTCGCGCAGGTGCTCGAAGTCGAAGGCGCCGAGGTTTCGAAGGCTCAACATACTGTGTTTTCAGGCCAGATGTCCGCCGCGCTTCCGGCCGATCGGGTCGAGACGATTGTCATCGCCTTCCTCAATGGCAACTCGAAATCCCAGGCGCGTCAGATCGTCAGGCGTGTCAAGCGGTTCCGGCCGGGAACGCGCGTCGGGCTTTTCATCCCCATGGCCAATGGCCAGGACAGCCCGATCATTGCAGCCGAAGATACCAATGCCGATTTCGTCTGCTCGTCGCTGACCGACACTGTGAGATCGGCGCTCACGGTGGCCGAGGCGGTCGATCTGAAGGTCATCACGCGAAGGCTGTCACGATCCCCGCACGGCCGCGCGAAACTGGCGGCAGCCTGACAATGGATTTGCAAGGCTGGTCGGGGCTACCGGAATCGAACCGGTACGGGCAAGCCCGAGAGATTTTAAGTCTCTTGCGTCTACCAATTCCGCCAAGCCCCGGCATCTCAGACGCACCGCATATCCCATCGGTCGTCGCCCAAAGTCAATAAAGATCGCTCTGCCTCCGCAACCTTTGAAAGATGCATGGGAGAGCCAGATGCACCCAGTCTATCGTCTGTGGGATGCCCCCTCACCCGGCCTCCGCTTCGCTCGGCCACCCTCTCCCCGATGGGGAGAGGGGAGCGGTCGGCGCGACGCCAGTCTCTTCACACCAGACGGCTCTGTTCCATCGCAGCGCCGATGAAGCTGGCAAACAGCGGGTGCGGCTCGAACGGGCGGCTCTTGAGCTCGGGGTGATACTGCACGCCGATGAACCAGGGATGGTCGGGATATTCGACCGTCTCGGGCAGAACGCCGTCGGGCGACATGCCGGCAAACACCAGCCCGCATCCCTCAAGCCGCTCCTTATAGTCGATATTGACCTCGTAGCGGTGGCGGTGGCGCTCGGAAATGTCGGTGTCGCCATAGATGTCTGCGATGCGCGAACCGGCTTTCAGGCTTGCCTGGTAGGCGCCCAGGCGCATCGTGCCGCCGAGGTCGCCGGTCTCGCGGCGCTTCTCCAGCATGTTGCCCTTCAGCCATTCGGTCATCAGGCCGACCACCGGCTCCGTGGCGGGGCCAAATTCGGTCGAAGACGCCTCGGTCACGCCGGCAAGCGAGCGCGCCGCCTCGATGCAGGCCATCTGCATGCCGAAGCAGATTCCGAAATACGGCACCTTGCGCTCGCGGGCGAATTTCGCCGCCAGGATCTTGCCTTCGGAGCCGCGCTCGCCGAAGCCGCCCGGCACCAGGATGCCGTGAACCTTTTCGAGATAGGGAGACGGGTCTTCCTTCTCGAAAATCTCCGATTCGATCCACTCCAGCTTGACCTTTACCTTGTTGGCCATGCCGCCATGCGACAGGGCTTCCATCAGCGATTTATAGGCGTCCTTGAGGCCGGTATATTTGCCGACGATGGCGATGGTGACCTCGCCTTCCGGATTGTGGATGCGGCTGGAAATCTCCTGCCAGCGCTCCATCCGCGGCTTGGGCGCGGGATCGATGCCGAACGCCGCCAAAACCTCCGAATCGAGCCCCTCACTGTGATAGGCCATCGGCACGTCGTAGATATGGGCGACGTCCAGCGCCTGGATCACAGCCGACTCGCGCACATTGCAGAACAGCGACAGCTTGCGGCGTTCTTCCTTGGGAATGGCGCGGTCGGCGCGGACCAGAAGGATGTCCGGCGCAATGCCGATCGAGCGCAATTCCTTGACCGAATGCTGCGTCGGCTTGGTCTTCAACTCGCCCGCCGTCGGGATATAGGGCATCAGCGTCAGGTGGATGTAGACGCATTGGCCGCGCGGCAGTTCGTTGCCGATCTGACGAATCGATTCGAGGAACGGCATCGCTTCGATGTCGCCCACCGTGCCGCCGATCTCGCACAGCACGAAATCGAAATCGTCATTGCCGTCGAGCACGAAGTTCTTGATCTCGTCGGTGACGTGCGGAATCACCTGCACGGTCGCGCCGAGATAATCGCCGCGCCGCTCGCGCTCGATGATATTCTTGTAGATCCGGCCGGTGGTGATGTTGTCGCTCTGGTTGGCAGAGCGGCCGGTGAACCGTTCGTAATGTCCGAGGTCGAGGTCGGTTTCCGCTCCATCGTCCGTCACGAACACCTCACCATGCTGGTAAGGCGACATCGTGCCGGGATCGACGTTCAGATACGGATCGAGCTTGCGGATGCGCACGCGATAGCCGCGTGCCTGCAGAAGAGCCCCAAGGGCCGCTGCGGCAATGCCTTTTCCAAGAGAAGAAACCACGCCGCCGGTGATGAATACATATCGCGCCATGGGAGTTATCGCTTATCGCGGCCAAATCGATTCCGCCAGAGAAAAAACCGCCGCGTCGGCTTTTTCCCAAGATGGCGCATTTTTGTGTTGGTCGTGGCTTAGATAGGTACGTCTGTCGGCGCAAACAAAAAGGCCGGCAAGCGCCGGCCTTTTCAGCTGTTTTTTTGAACTCTTAAAGCACGATGACTTCCGCCCCCATGGGCACGCGGCGGTACAGGTCCATCACATGGTCGTTGACCATGCGGAAGCAGCCATTCGACGAATTGGTGCCGATGGTCTGCGGCTGGTTGGTGCCGTGGATGCGGATGTGGGTATCGGTCTTGCCCTGGTAGAGATAGATCGCACGCGCGCCGAGCGGATTGTCCGGGCCTCCGTTCATGCCTTCCTTGTAGCGGCCGTATTTGGACGGCTCGCGCTTCTGCATGTCGGCGGTGGGGAACCAGCGCGGCCATTCCTGCTTGTCGCCGACCGTGGCGCGGCCCTTGAACTCGAGGCCTTCGCGGCCGACGGCGATGGCATAGCGGCGCGCGGTGCCCGACGATTCGATGAGGTAGAGGAAGCGCGACGAGGTGTCGACGACGATCTGGCCGGGGCGGTAGCCGGTGAAGGCGACGATCTGCGGCTCGAATTCCGACTTGACCTTGAACTTGCCGCGCTGCGCCTCGCGCTGCTCCAGCACACCGTCCAGAGCGCGGGTCTGCGGCAGCATGGCGTCGCGTACGACCGGCTGGCTGGCGCCGAACAGGCCACCGAACAGGCCGACGCGCTGCGGTGCCACCTCGGTCACCTGCTCGCTGCGCAACTCGCCATTGTTGCCCTGCGAGGCGAACGCCATAACGTCGGCCGGCATTGGGGCAGGCATCGGCTGAACCGCTCGCGCGGGAGCGGCGACCGGTGCGACCGGAACCTTGCGGACCGGCGCCTGCACGACGACCTTGGCGGGCTTTTCAGCCGGCGCAGCCTTGCGCGCGAAGAACGTCGCGCGCTCCTGTTGCGCCCGCTCCTTGGCGGCTGCGCGCATCGTTTCCAGCTTGGCCTGGCGCTGCTTTTCCAGCGACGCGGCGCGGTCGGCGGCGATCTTGGCCTGCAGCTGCTTGATCTGCTTCTGATCCTCGGCGGTCGGGCTCTTCTTGCGCAGCAAGGCCTTCAGCTGGGCCGCGTCGCTCTTGGCGGCGATGGCGATGACATGGCTGGTCGCAGCCGTGGACGGCGCGGTGCCGGCGACGCCCGCCGGCGTTGCGGCAAGGGCAGCGCTTGCGGTGCAGAACACCGAGCAAAGACCGATGAGAATGAAGCGGCGAAGCTGCATGGTGACGATATCCCGGAAGTCGAAGTTGCCTGAGACATGGCGCAGGTCCTCAAGGACAGGCGCAGTCGAGAGATTGTCTATAAGCGATTGCCCCGGCGCTGCTCAAGATGCCGCGCCGGTCCGAGCCCATCGATTCTTCGTGATCAAAACAAATTTGCCGCGTCTGTGTTCGAAGAACAACAGAAACGCGGCAAACTGAAAGTTAACAAAGTCTGAATGTTAGAGTTTGTCTGGAAAGTCCAGGCAAACCCTCAGCAGTATTAGTTGTTCGGAACCTGCGGCGCGGCAGGCGCTGTGGGAGCCGGGGGCGCGTCGGACGGAGCCGCCGGCGTTGCCGGTGCGGGAGTAGCCGGTGCGGCAGGCGTCGCCGAAGGTGCAGCCGGAGCGCTCGGAACCGATGCGCCGTCGCCCGAAGGCGGAGCCGGCTGCGCGGGCGCTGCCGGCGTGGATGTGCCGGAGCCGCCGAGCTGGTCGAGCACGCCGCTGCCGCCGCCCTGCTGCCCTGCCGGGATACGGTCGAGAATGTCGATCGGACGCTCGCTGTGGCGCGCCATCAGCGACAGGCCGAGCGAAGTGATGAAGAAGGCCAGCGCCAGGATAGCGGTCGCCCGCGTCAGCGCGTTGGCTGCGCCGCGCGTCGTCATGAAACCCGAGCCGCCGCCGATTCCCAGACCGCCGCCTTCGGACCGCTGCACGAGCACCACGCCCACGAGTGCGAGCACGATCATCAAGTGAACGACGATAAGGATTGTTTGCATAGCGCTTCCTGGGGTCTTTGACGGGCGGCGGCGGGCGGTTCGAGCTGACGCCCGGCTTTCAAAGGCGGCTCATTACAATGGTTTTGAAGCATTTCCAAGCCTCGGCTCGCCGAATATGGGAAGCGGCCGAACCAATACAACCGGAAGGCGGGCGATCACATCGACCGATAGGCCTCGGCGATGCCGAGAAAATCCACCGCCTTGAGGCTCGCGCCGCCGACCAGCGCGCCATCGACATTGGCGATCGACAAAAGCTCGCTGGCGTTGGAAGGCTTCACCGAGCCGCCGTAGAGAATGCGCATCTTGGAAGCGCTTTCGCCCAGCTTCGCAGCCAGCTGCTTGCGGATATGGGCATGCGCCTCGGCCACGTCGTCCACCGTCGGCGTCAGCCCGGTGCCGATAGCCCACACCGGCTCATAGGCGACGACGGTGGTTTCGGGCGTCGCCGCCTGCGGCACCGAGCCTTCGATCTGCCGCGACAAGATGTCGAGCGTCGCGCCGCTCTCGCGTTCGGCGCGGGTTTCGCCGATGCAGACGACCGCCGTCAGCCGTGCCCGCCAGGCGGCTTCCGTCTTGGCGTGAACGACGGCATCGGTCTCGCCATGGTCTGTGCGGCGCTCCGAATGGCCGACGATGACGGCGCTCGCGCCGGCGTCCTTGAGCATCTCAGCCGAGATGTCGCCGGTATGGGCGCCGTTCTCCTTGGCGTGGCAGTCCTCGCCGCCCGCCCTGACCGGCGTGCCCTCGAGCGTGTCGGCCGCGCGCGCCAGCAGCGTCGCCGGAACGCAGATCAGCGCGTCGGCCTTGGCGTCCAGCCCGGCCATGAAACCGTTTCCGATAGCCAGCAATTCATTCAGCGACGCCGATGTGCCGTTCATCTTCCAGTTTCCAGCGACAAGCGGGCGAATTCCGGGCGTCATGCGTCTCTTCCCATTGATGTGACAATCGAACGGGCTCTCCCTACCAAAATGGCGCCACAAAGCAATCGACAGTGGCCGATAAGGACGCTATTGCGCTTTCACCATGCAAAAGTGCGGGCAAAACCGCGCCGAAACAGGAAGACACGATGCTCGAATCGCTCAGACGCGCCGCCGGTACATGGGTCGCCAAGATCCTTCTTCTGCTTCTCGTGCTGAGCTTCGGCGTGTGGGGCATCTCCGGATCGATGCTCGGCGGCTTCGGCAACCAGAACGTCGTCACCGTCGGCGGCACCGAGGTTTCGGCAACGGATTACCGCCTCGCCTACAACCGGCAGGTCAATCTCTATTCGCAGCAGTTCGGCCAGCAGCTGACGCGCGACCAGGCCCGCAGCTTCGGCGTCGACCAGCAGGTCCTGGCCCAGCTCATCGGCGGCGCCGTGCTCGACGAACAGGTCCGCGAACTCAATCTCGGCCTTTCGGAGAACCGTCTCGCCCTCCTCATCAGCGAAGACCCCACCTTCCGTGGCCAGGATGGACGGTTCAACCGCCAGGCCTTCGACTACATCCTCGGCCAGATCGGCATGCGCTCCGAAGACTATCTGCGCACCCGCTCGCAGGATGCCAAGCGCCAGCAGATCGTCGAGGCGGTTTCCGACGGCTTCCGCGCGCCGGACACCTTCCTGCGCGCCGCCGCTCTCTATCAGGGCGAAGACCGCACGGCCGAGTTCGTGGTTCTGCCGGAAACGCTGGTGCAGCCGGTGGCCGCACCCTCGAACGAAGTCCTGTCCGCATGGTTCGAACAGAACAAACAGCGCTATGCCGCGCCCGAATACCGCAAGTTCCGCTACATCAAGCTCGAGCCGGAGGACATCGTTGACCTGAGCGCCGTCACCGACGATCAAGTCCGCGCCGACTACGACGCCAACAAGGCGCAGTTCACCACGCCCGAGACACGCACCGTCGAGCAGCTGGTGTTCCCGAACGCCGATGCCGCCAAAGCAGCGCATGATGCGCTCGCGGGTGGAAAAACCTTCGACCAGCTCGTTGCCGAACAAGGCAAGACCCCTGCCGATATCGCGCTCGGCACCGTCACCAAGGACAGCGTGCCCGATCAGGGCGTGGCCGAGACGGCATTTAGCCTGCAGGTCAACCAGGTCAGCGATGTCGTCCAGGGCGTGTTCGGCCCGGTCCTGCTGCGCGTCACCGCGATCAATCCGGAGCAGGTGAAGCCGTTCGACGCGGTCAAGGAGGAAATCCGTCGCGATCTCGCTCTGTCCGAGGCCAACCGCGTCCTGCTCGATGTGCATGATTCTTATGAAGACGCCCGCGCCGGTGGCGAGTCGATGCAGGAAGCGGCCGAAAAGCTGAAGCTGAAGATCACCACGATCGACGCTATCGACCGCAATGCGCTCGATGCGGCCGGCAACGTCATCAACACCTTGCCGTCCTCGCGCGATCTCATCCAGGCCGTGTTCGATGCCGAAATCGGCACCGAAAACCCGGCGATCAATGTCGGCAGCAACGGCTACGTGTTCTACGAACTCGATGGCACGACCCCTGCCCGCGACCGCACGCTGGACGAAGTCCGCGAGAAGGTTGTGGCGGACTGGACCGCGCAGGAAACCACCCGGCTTCTCACTGAGAAGGCTACCGAGCTGCAGAAGCGGGTCGAAGGCGGCACCAGCCTCGACGACATCGCCGCTGAGGTGAAGACGGAGAAGCAGACCAAGCGCGGCCTGAAGCGTGGCGCCGACGATGCCGATTTCGGCCGGGACGGTGTCGCAGCCGTGTTCGACGTCGCGCAGAACGGCGTCGGAACCTTCGCCGCGCCGACCGACGGAAACCGCATCCTGTTCAAGGTTACAGAGGTGTTCGAGCCGGCCGGTGCGGACGCCAGTTCCCTGCCGGAAGCTGAGCGCAACACGTTCACGTCCGGCATGTCGTCCGACTTGCTCGACCAACTCATTGCCAAGCTGAGCAGCAAATATTCGGTGAGCACCAATCAGGCCGCTATCGATCAGGCGCTGGCCTTCTGACATGAGCACGCTGAAACCCTATATCGCGAAGGCCGCGGGCGGTTCGTCCCTCACCTTCGAAGAGGCGCGCGAGGCGTTCGACATCATCATGTCGGGCAATGCCACCCCCGGCCAGATCGGCGGCTTCCTCATGGCGCTGCGCGTTCGGGGCGAAAGCGTCGAGGAAATCTCCGGCGCCGTCGCCACCATGCGCGAGAAGATGCTGCGCGTCACGGCTCCGGCGGGCGCCATCGATATCGTCGGCACCGGCGGCGACACCTCGCACAGCGTCAACATTTCCAGCGCATCGGCGCTGGTGGCGGCGGGTGCCGGTGTCGTCGTGGCCAAGCATGGCAATCGCGGTCTGTCCTCGCAGACGGGCGCGGCGGATGTTCTGACCAGCCTCGGCATCAACATCGACCTGACACCCGAAGCGATCGGCCGCTGCATCGAGGAAGCCGGCATCGGCTTCATGTTCGCGCCCGCGCATCATCCTGCCATGAAACATGTCGGCCCGACTCGCGTCGAACTCGGCACCCGCACCATCTTCAACATCCTCGGCCCGCTTTCCAACCCCGCCGGCGTCACCCGCCAGATGGTTGGGGTGTTTGCGCCGGAATGGGTGCTGCCGGTCGCTGAAACTCTCAAGACATTGGGCGCCGATCACTCCTGGGTCGTGCATGGCGACGGCTTTGACGAAATCACCACGACGGGCGAAACCTCCGTTGCGGAAATCGCCAATGGCGCGGTGCGCAGCTTCACGCTGACGCCGGAAGCTTTCGGGCTTGGACGACATGCCAAGGAAGACCTGCGCGGCGGCGACGCGGCGTTTAACGCCAAGGCGTTGCGCGACGTTCTTTCCGGTGTGCCGGGGGCCTATCGCGACACCGTGCTGATGAATGCCGGCGCGGGCATCCACATAGCAGGCAAGGCGAAGGACTTGCCCGAAGGCATTGTGCTCGCAACACAATCCATCGACAGCGGCCAGGCGCTCTCCGTGCTGGGCAAGCTCGTCGCGGCATCGAACGGATAGGATCATGGCCGACATTCTCAGCCGCATCGAAGCCTACAAGCGCGAAGAAATCGCCGCCGCCAAGGCTGCGATTCCGCTCGCCCACATCAAGGCGCGGGCGCTCGACCAGGACGCGCCTCGCGGTTTTCAGCGCGCCTTGCAGGCCAGGCGGGATGCCGGACAGTTCGCCCTGATTGCCGAGATCAAGAAGGCCAGCCCCTCCAAGGGCCTGATCCGTCCGGATTTCGACCCGCCCGCATTGGCGGCGGCCTATGAAGCCGGCGGGGCTGCCTGTCTTTCCGTGCTGACCGATGCCCCGTCGTTCCAGGGCGCGCCGGAATTCCTCACCGCGGCTCGCAAGGCCTGCACCCTGCCCGCGCTGCGCAAGGATTTTCTGTTCGACACCTATCAAGTCTACGAAGCGCGCGCCTGGGGGGCGGATGCCATTCTCATCATCATGGCCAGCGTCGACGACGATCTCGCGCATCGGCTGGAGGAAACGGCCTTCGAACTCGGTATGGATGTGCTGATCGAAGTCCATGACGAAGAAGAGACCGAACGCGCGCTGAAACTCACTTCGAAGCTGTTCGGCATCAACAACCGCAATCTGCGCACTTTCGAAGTCAGTCTCGAAACCTCGGAGCGTCTGGCCAGGATGGTGCCTGCCGACCGGCTCCTGGTCGGCGAAAGCGGTGTCTTTACCCATGACGACTGCCTGCGGCTGGAAAAGAGCGGCATCGGCACGTTCCTTGTCGGCGAGAGCCTGATGCGCAAGGACGACGTAACGGCCGCGACGCAGGCTCTGTTGTTCGGCCCGGCTGACGTGGCGGCGTGATGAGCAAGCCGCCCGCCCTCACCCATCTCGACGCCAGGGGCGAAGCCCATATGGTCGATGTCGGCGAGAAGGCGGAAACCGTGCGCACAGCCATTGCCGAAGGCACCGTCACCATGTTGCCAGAGACGCTGGCGCTGATTCTGTCAGGCAACGCCAAGAAGGGCGATGTTCTTGCCACGGCGCGCATTGCCGGCATCATGGCCGCCAAGCGCACCCATGAGCTGATCCCGCTCTGCCACCCTCTGCTGCTCAACAAGGTCTCGGTCGATATCGAAGCCGATGAAAGCCTGCCCGGCCTGCGTGTCACGGCGCTTGCCCGCGTTTCCGGCCGGACGGGCGTCGAGATGGAAGCTCTGACGGCGGCCTCGGTCACCTGCCTGACCATCTACGACATGGCCAAGGCGGTCGACCGCGCCATGGTGATTTCGGGCATTCGGCTGATCGAGAAGACTGGCGGCAAATCAGGCGATTTTCGCGCGGAGTGAGGACACCATGGCTTTGACACCGGTCGACGCAGCACTTGCTCATCTGCTCGACGGTGCCGAACCGCGCGGCTCTGAGACGGTCGCCTTGCACGATGCGGCCGGACGCATCCTCTCAGCACCTCTCCATGCGCTGCGCACCCAACCGCCCTTCGATGCCTCGGCGATGGACGGTTACGCCGTCCAGGCAACCGATGTCGCTGATGTCCCCGCGCAACTCGATGTGATCGGCGTCGCGCCGGCGGGCAGGCAGTTCGCCGGTTCAGTCGGGCCGGGCCAGGCCGTGCGCATCTTCACCGGCGCACCCGTTCCGCCGGGCGCCGACACCATCGCCATCCAGGAGAACGTCAGGGATCTCGGCAACGGAAAAATCGAGGTGTTCGAAACCGTCGCCGCCGGCCGTCACATCCGCTACAGCGGCCTCGACTTCAAGAACGGCGATCTCCTGCTCGACAAGGGCCGTCTGCTGGACGCCGCGGCCCTGTCGCTCGCCGCGTCCGCCAATCATCCCATCGTCGAGGTGGTGCGCGCGCCGCTTTTGGCCATCATCGCCACAGGCGACGAGTTGCTGCTGCCGGGCAGCGTGCTCGGCCCCGACCAAATTATTTCCTCCAACGCCTATGGCGTCGCAGCGCTCGCCCGCGAGGCCGGCGCGCGTGTGCTCGACCTCGGCATCGCGCCCGACCGCAGGGATGCCATCGCCGCCCTGGTCGGCACCGCGCGCGACGCCGGCGCCGATGTCATCGTCACGCTCGGCGGCGCATCGGTCGGCGACCATGATTTCATCCACGACGTGCTGACAGGCATGGGCGTGAACCTCGCTTTCTGGAAGATCGCCATGCGGCCGGGCAAGCCGCTGATGTTCGGCAAGCTTGGCGATATCCGCTGCATTGGCCTGCCCGGCAACCCCGTTGCGAGCCTGATTTGCACAACGCTGTTCATCAAGCCGCTTCTCGCCAAGCTCGGCGGACGCGCCTATGCGCCGCCGCTGCGCGGGGCCGTGCTCGGCGCGGCGATGAAGGAAAACGATTCGCGCCAGGACTATGTTCGCGCCAGGGCTGTGGAGACGCCAAGCGGCCTCGTCGCCACGCCGTTCGACCTTCAGGACTCTTCGATGCTGCGCACCCTGTCGCAGGCCAATTGCGCCATCGTGCGCCCGCCCTTCGCGCCCGCCGCAGAAGTCGGCGGCGCCTGCCAGGTGCTGATGCTGCGCTGACATCTCACCTGACAGCGTGGTGTCAG
The DNA here is from genome assembly GCF_030010215.1 of Tianweitania sp. UT-5YL-CI-8. Lineage (GTDB taxonomy): Bacteria > Pseudomonadota > Alphaproteobacteria > Rhizobiales > Rhizobiaceae > Oryzicola. The sequence goes on along the minus strand of NZ_JASCRR010000003.1, from coordinate 296,179 downwards.
GAGCGCGTTCGGCCTTTGTTCCTTTTTCGCTTGCCCGGCGGGCGCAAAGGCGCTTTAACGTTTTCCCGACCGCCTCCCTCGACGGCGCGGCAAAATTACCTACATGTCGGGTGGCCGGATCCCAAGTCGGCACATCCTTCATCCAGTGAGACAAGGCGGCGGACCGGCCATGGCCGACCATAAATACATTTCCATTCGCGGTGCGCGTGAGCACAACCTCAAGAACGTCGATCTCGACCTTCCCCGCGACAAGCTGATCGTGATGACCGGCCTGTCGGGCTCCGGCAAGTCGTCGCTCGCCTTCGACACCATCTATGCCGAGGGCCAGCGGCGCTATGTCGAGTCGCTCTCGGCCTATGCGCGCCAGTTCCTGGAAATGATGCAGAAGCCGGATGTCGACCAGATCGACGGTCTGTCGCCCGCCATCTCCATCGAGCAGAAGACCACGTCGAAGAATCCGCGCTCGACGGTCGGCACCGTCACCGAGATCTACGATTATATGCGCCTGCTGTATGCGCGTGTCGGCGTGCCCTATTCGCCCGCCACCGGCCTGCCCATCGAGAGCCAGACGGTCAGCCAGATGGTCGACCGCGTGCTCGCGCTGGAGGAAGGCACCCGCCTGTTCATCCTCGCGCCCATGGTGCGCGGCCGCAAGGGCGAGTACCGCAAGGAGCTTGCCGAGCTGCTGAAGAAGGGCTTCCAGCGCGTCAAGGTCGATGGCACCTTCTACGAAATCGCCGAGGTTCCCGCGCTCGACAAGAAGTACAAGCACGACATCGACGTCGTGGTAGACCGCATCGTCGTGCGGGGCGACCTCGCCACGCGTCTGGCCGATTCGATGGAAACCGCGCTGCGCCTGGCCGACGGCCTGGCGGTGGCCGAATTCGCCGACAAGCCGCTGCCCGCCGACGAGACCGCCGAAGGCGGCTCGGCCAACAAATCCGCGAACGAAACCCACGAACGCATTCTTTTTTCTGAGAAATTCGCCTGCCCGGTGTCCGGCTTCACCATCCCCGAGATCGAGCCGCGGCTGTTTTCCTTCAACAACCCGTTCGGCGCCTGCCCGACCTGCGACGGCCTCGGCAACCAGCGCGCCATCGACCCCAACATGATCGTGCCCGACGATTCCGTCTCGCTGCGCGACGGCGCCATTGCGCCCTGGGCCAAGTCGACCTCGCCCTATTATTCCCAGACTCTGGAAGGCCTCGGCCGCGTCTACGGCTTCAAGCTCGGCGACAAGTTCAAGGACCTCTCCGACGACGCCAAACACGCCATCCTGCGCGGCACCGGCAGCCGCGAGGTCGCCTTCAACTACGATGACGGCCTGCGCTCCTACAAGACGACCAAGAGCTTCGAAGGCGTCATCCCCAATCTCGAGCGGCGCTGGAAGGAGACCGAATCCGCCTGGATGCGCGAGGAGATCGAGCGCTTCATGTCGGCCACGCCCTGCCCGGCCTGCAACGGCTACCGCCTCAAGCCCGAGGCGCTGGCGGTCAAGATCGGCGGCCGCCATATCGGCCAGGTCACCGAACTGTCGATCCGCAACGCCGGCGCCTGGTTCGAGACGCTGCCTGGCGACCTCAACGCCAAGCAGAACGAAATCGCCTTCCGCATCCTCAAGGAGATCCGCGAGCGGCTGCGCTTCCTCAATGATGTCGGCCTCGACTACCTCGCTTTGTCGCGCAATTCCGGCACGCTGTCGGGCGGCGAGAGCCAGCGCATCCGCCTCGCCTCGCAGATCGGCTCCGGCCTGACCGGCGTGCTCTACGTGCTCGACGAGCCCTCCATCGGCCTGCACCAGCGCGACAATGCCCGCCTGCTCGACACGCTGCGCCATCTGCGCGACCTCGGCAACACGGTCATCGTCGTCGAGCATGACGAGGACGCCATCCTGACCGCCGATTATGTCGTCGACATCGGCCCCGCCGCCGGCATCCATGGCGGCCGCATTATCGCCCAAGGCACGCCCGGCGAAGTCATCGCCAACCCCGCCTCGCTCACCGGCCGCTATCTGTCCGGCGATCTAGAAGTCGCGGTTCCCGCCGAGCGGCGCACGCTCAAGAAGAACCGCCGCATCAAAATCGTCGGAGCGCGCGGCAACAATTTGAAAAACGTCACCGGCGAAATCCCGCTCGGCACGTTCACCGCCGTCACCGGCGTATCGGGCGGCGGCAAATCCACCTTCCTGATCGAGACCCTGTTCAAGGCGGCCTCGCGCCGCATCATGGGCAGCCGCGAGCACCCCGCCGATCACGACCGCATCGAAGGCCTCGAATTCCTCGACAAGGTCATCGACATCGACCAGTCGCCCATCGGCCGCACGCCGCGCTCCAACCCGGCCACCTACACCGGCGCGTTCACGCCGATCCGCGACTGGTTCGCCAACCTGCCCGAGGCCAAGGCGCGCGGCTACCAGCCGGGCCGCTTCTCCTTCAACGTCAAGGGCGGCCGCTGCGAGGCCTGCCAGGGCGACGGCGTCATCAAGATCGAGATGCACTTTTTGCCCGACGTCTATGTCACCTGCGACGTCTGCCACGGCAAGCGCTACAACCGCGAGACGCTGGACGTCACCTTCAAGGGCAAGTCCATCGCCGATGTGCTCGACATGACGGTGGAGGAAGGCGTCGACTTCTTCTCAGCCGTTCCCGGCGTGCGCGACAAGCTGCAGACGCTGAAGGATGTCGGCCTCGGCTACATCCATATCGGCCAGCAGGCCAACACGCTGTCGGGCGGCGAGGCGCAGCGCATCAAGCTCGCCAAGGAGCTGTCGCGAAAAGCCACCGGCAAGACGCTCTACATCCTCGACGAGCCGACCACCGGCCTGCATTTCCACGACGTGGCCAAGCTGCTCGAAGTCCTCCACGAACTGGTCGACCAGGGCAACACGGTCGTCGTCATCGAGCACAATCTCGAGGTCATCAAGACAGCGGACTGGGTGCTCGACCTCGGCCCCGAAGGCGGCGATGGCGGTGGCGAACTCGTCGCCTCCGGCACCCCGGAAGACATTGTTCGGGAAAAACGCAGCTATACCGGGCAGTTCCTCAAGGACCTGCTGGAAAGAAGGCCGAGGGGGAAACGGGAGGCGGAAGCTGCGGAGTAACGCAAACGACATTTGCCAAAGTCAGAATGGCGCTTGACTTGGAAATGCCATACCCAGCTTCAGCACTATCAGTGCGGAGGCTGGGTCTATAGAAAAGCGGTTTTATTTCTTTGCTGCAATTTTGGTCAGCCCCTTCTTTCGAAGGGAATCGACAATTTTATCGTACGAAAGAGTGCGGGTTTTCTTTAAGGTAGTGGTGGATTCAATCCGTTTACCAGAGATTGGTAGGAGCATTTCGATCTGCGTGCCACTAGGCCTCTTGGACATTAGATATCTCCTTCAGTAGCCGAACCACTTCCAACTCTTCCCGCGTCACCAGGGAGTCCACTGGAGGGGCTGCAAATGGCATCGCCGTTTTTCTCGGGCGCAATACAAAGCTACCAGCCGCCTTCCTAATAGGATTCGGTTTAAAAATCCTATTGAAGCTACGTGGCGCAGCGCCTTGGTATTGCAAGAACACAACCTTCTTGCCTTCATCGCCTTCGCTCGTCGATATGGCATCATTGTGTAGGTTTAGAGCCAAGCTTTTTGGATAGGGCTCAATGTAGATTACCTTGAGAATGCCGGCAGCGACAATGTGGCGAGCACAGTTATGACAAGGGAATGTAGTAGTGAACAAGGTGGCACCTCGCACTTGACCTAGGCCATCGCGGGCTGATGAGACGATCGCAGCCATTTCTGCGTGAACAGCACGTGAGAATTCGATCAGTCCCTTCACCCGCGATTTTCGAACTTTCTTCAGGAAGTCGTCGACCTCGCTCTGAGAGCTTTCTTTGAAGCTCTCCTTTGCATATTTCGCAATCTGATCGAAAATAGCGTCCTTCTCCGCGTCGTTATGGCAGATCTTTTTTTTCCAGTTGTAGCAGCGGTGATCGTCTGCTGCGGGGAGGTTTGACGAATATAGGCCACCGTTAAACTTTGGTACGTCGTTCGCACCTTGGCCAATAAGTTCCCCATGGGCGTTCTGAATAACCGCTCCTACCTGCCGAGAAAGACAAGCTGACTGCATTGCCACGCTGGCCGCGGCGAACATCGCAGTTTCATCGGTATTTGGCGTACTGACACCGACCTCGAAAATTCGATCGAGGAATGATTGGAGCACGACATTCAATTGCACTGTATTTTGAGCGTCGTTTCTGATGAACATGTCAGCGACACTCATTGTGTCCTTCACCGACTGACCGTGCTCGGTTCCTTCGTCATAATCTTGGTCGCTGATCCGCTGAATATAGGCGTTGTTCGGGCTGGCGGCTCTGAGCCGTGAAATCCGTACGTCTTCAGGCGCAAAAATTCCAAGGAGCCAAAACATATCGCCGTACACCGCTCGGAGGCGGTCAACCTCACCGGGGTTCTTCAGAGAGTCAATTATGGTGCAATATCGACGCACCTTGTCAGCACCACCCTCATCACGGCTTACATGAATTCGCTGCACGCAAAAGTTTGCGAGTACATCTTCACCGAACTTCTCGCGCAACGCGCTGCCTGTCTGTTGCAGTTTGTAAATACGCTCGTCATCCGTGGAGGTGACTGACTGCTGGCCTACCAGCTCTGCCTTCTCATTAATAATATCGCTAACTTTTATCGTCTCGACGGAATAGCCAAATTCCCCCTCTAGGATTTCTGCGATTGCAATTGCGGTCGTGCTTACGCCCGAACCGACCGGACCACACAATGCGATAACGAGTTCGTCCGTGCGCCGCTCTTCACTGCTGAGAGGTACCTCAATGACATTTTGGTCGTTGTCGTTTCTCGGTGTTTGGCTTTTCGGCCGGGCAATACTGATTGCCTGAGTCGCCATATTTGTTCCCTCTCAACGCGAAGATCAGACAAAGATGCAATTTCGTCAATCGCTGTCAGTCATCCTGGTCGCCATATTAAAACGCGGACTTCCCGTTCGGTGTGAAAATTCAGTTGTCGTTTAAGTAGTACGAAGCTGGTTGTCAGGTACCCGCTATCACCGGTCGTCGCTGATCTAGTCGGAAGAGACGTCTTCGCGCGTTTCGATATGCCCTTCGACCTGATGAAAGGCAGGCCGAGCTCGGGTGCGTAAATCCATTGATTGCTCACGGACTTCTCTGCTAGTTCCGAATGCCCCGCCGCTGTTTCTCCCGCTGCATAATCCGCCGGAAGGCTTTCTCCCATACTTCGGTGTGAACTTAAGCGGTCGAAGCTAGAATCAGTGCCGCGTAGGAGCTCCAACCTTGCCAGCCCGCGCGACTGTCGCAATAGCTTGCCATTCTGCAAGATGGTGGTGGAGAGTGAAGAGCGGTCGGCGAAGCCGATCAATCGACAACGATTTGTCGATTGAAGCGATGAACGCCCGGAGCCATAGCGAAGGGCAATCACGATCTTAGCGGAGCAAGGGCGAAGCCCGCGGCGAGGCTAAGTCGTAGAAAATCCAAGAGAGGGGGTCGCGGATGCCGATCAAACAATCCCCTCTCTGGCGATTTCTAACACTTAGACTTCGCCTGCGGCTTGCCTAAGATGTCGAAATCGCTTTCTCCCCCACATGGGGGGAGATCAAGCCGGCATCGGGGCTCGCTCCATATTGACGAATGTTGGTCAACGCATTTCACTCTTCGCTTAAGGAGAATGATCATGCGGCAGGTGGTTCCGCCAAAACATCGCGGCTTCGCCCGCTCGATGCGAGCCGATCCAACGAAAGCCGAAAACGTGCTGTGGCAGGCTCTGCGCAACAAGCAACTCGAAGGCCTCAAATTCAAACGTCAGGTGCCGCTCGACGGCTATGTCCTCGATTTCGTCTGCTTCGAAGAACGCCTGATCCTTGAGGTGGACGGCAGCCAGCATGCGCAATCCGAAAGCGATCTCATGCGAGACCGGCATTTCGCTGCACTCGGCTTCAAAATCCTGCGTTTCTGGAACGACGATGTACTGAAGAACCTGGACGGCGTCTGCCAAACCATCCTGCATGAAACAGGACTGCGCTGAAACGTCGTCCGACATTGGATCCCATTCCCGCCGACGCATTTCCCCCTCACCCGGCCTCCGCTTCGTCGGCCACCCGGGGTCGAGACCAGCGGCTCTGCCCCGGCTGCTGGCCCGAGGGTCCGGATGAGCGCCGACGCCCCTTCTCCCCCTGCGGGAGAAGGTGTCGCCCTTGAGCGAACACAGAGAGCGAAGGACAGGCGACGGATGAGGGGTGTTGGAAGAAACGAGGCGATGGGAGGAAGGGGAACGTGCATCGACGTGCGTAATCGTCAGCCTCCCGCTCCGTCCAACACCCCTCATCCGTCGCCTGATCTCGTCCTTGCTGCGCAAGTCCGAGGGCGACACCTTCTCCCGCAAGGGGAGAAGGCCTGGCGCTCAATCGCAAAAGTTTATCCACACTCTCCGCACCCGCCTTACACTCCCACAGCCTTGAAACGACGAAAGGAGGCGGCGATGGATTGGGCGGGGGCGATCGACAAGCATCAGGCAGCACTGAAGCGCCTGCTCGCCATGCTCGTCGCCATGGCCGGCATGACGGTCGCGGCCGGCGAAAGCCAGCGCGCCGCCGGCGTCGATATCAGCCAAAGGACACTGCCGCGCCATCTGCACCGCGCCATTCTCAGCCTGCTGCGTCCCGCCGAGGCTGCGGCGCGGCGGCTGATCATCCTGGCCGCGCGCGGCATGATCGTGCCGCAGCAGCAGCGCCCGCCCTCAGGCAAACCGCAGCAACATTCCGCCTTCCTGCGTACCCCCGGCGGCACCGGCATCCTTTTGCCAAAATCGGCCATGCCGCCGCGCCCCGCGCCTCAATCCATGGCGCTGCCGCTGCTCGACCCCTTGCGCCTGCCCGGCGCAAGCCGTCGCGGCCGACTGTCGTGCCGCGCATTCGCAGCTTCGGAATCGATTCTAGTTTCGGGGCGCCCTCGCCTATCCCGGCCCGCCCGGCCCCGCAGCCCGACGATCCGCTCAATGCCAATCGCCTGCGGCTCAGGCTGGCAGCCCTCGGCCGCGCGCTCGACGACCTGCCGCGCCAGGCCCGGCGCTTCGTGCGCTGGCGGCAGCGTCGGCGGCGCGGCGTGTTTCATCGCCTGTCGCCGTTGCGCGGCGGGCCGCCGCCGGGCCTTCGGCAACCCGGCTCACGCCATGCCCGCGAGGTCGACAAGACCCTCGACGATCTGCACGGCCTGGCGCTGTGGACCCTGGAGCATCCCGACAACTCATGACCGACAGGCGTTGCGACCGAACAGCTTTGTCCGCTGCCGCGCAGCCACGCTCGCGCGCGCAGAACTGTTGGCCGATTTTGCGCATGCGGATCATTTTGTCAGCAGCGTTTCGCAGGCGATGGACAAACCCAGCCACTCCGAGCATTTTCGCATCGCGACAAAAAATCGGGAGAAGACCATGAGCAAATCCGCAAGCGGCACCATTCGGGCCGGCATGGGCGGCTGGACCTTCGAGCCCTGGGACACGTCCTTCTATCCCGAAAAGCTCGCCAAGAAAAAACAGCTCGAATTCGCCGCGCGCCAGGTGCCGACCATCGAGGTCAACGGCACCTATTATTCCTCCTTCAAGGAGCCCACCTTCGTCAAATGGGCGAGCGAGACGCCGGAAAACTTCGTCTTTTCGCTCAAGGGCAACCGCTTCATCACCAACCGCCGCGTGCTCGGCGAGGCCGGCGAGTCGATTTCGCGGTTTCTCGAGTCCGGTGTGGCGGCACTCGGCGACAAGCTCGGCCCGATCCTGTGGCAGTTCATGCCGACCAAGAAATTCGACGCCGAGGATTTCGAGGCCTTTTTGAAGCTGCTGCCGGAAAAGCAGGACGGGGTCAAACTGCGCCATGCGGTGGAGGTGCGCAACGACAGTTTCGTCGTGCCGGAATTCCCCGCTTTGCTGCGCAAATACAAGGTCACGCTGGTCTATGCGGACCATGCCACCTATCCCGGCATCGCCGATGTCACCGGCGATTTCGTCTATGCCCGGCTGCAGACCGGCAGCGACGACAATCCGGATTGCTATACCGACGAGGGTCTGGACGCATGGGCGGCTCGCGCCGAGCAATGGGCGGCGGGCAAGGCGCCGGACGATTTGCGCTATGCCGATCCCGAGACATCAGCGAAGGTTCAGCCGCGCGACGTGTTCGTCTACTTCATCTCCGAGGGCAAGGTGCGCGCGCCCTTCGGCGCCCAGGCGCTCATGAAACGGGTGGAGGCGTCATAGGGGTCAAAAGAAACGGTCGGCGCTGTATCGCAGACTTGGATCGGCGGGTTCAGCCTTCCGCCAATTCGCGCAGCACCGGCAGCAGCGCCATCGGCAGGTCCTCGGCAATCAGTCCGGCACCGAACCGCCTTGCTGCCTCGGCATGCAGCCAGACGGCAGCACTCGCCGCTTCGAAGGGCGGCATCTTCTGCGCCAGAAGGGCTGCGACAATTCCGGAGAGGACATCGCCCGACCCCGCCGTCGCCAGCAAGGGTGTGCCGTTGGTGCTGATCGAGGCTTTGCCGTCCGGCGCTGCCACCACGGTGTCCGCGCCCTTGTAGAGGACGATCGCATGCGCGACCGAGGCTGCCTTCCGCGCCTTTTCGAGTTTGGACAGACTGTTGTCCGCAGCTATGGCAGGAAAGAGGCGGCCGAACTCGCCTTCATGCGGGGTCAGCACGAGGCCGGGCGCCTCTGCCTCCCGCGCTGCGGCAAACAGCTCGGCTGCGAACGGTGCGGAGGCCGTCAGCCCGTCGGCGTCCAGCACAATATGGCCGACCAGCCCGCGCGCCGCCTTCAGCAGGCCGACCGCGAAGCGTCCCGTCTCCGGTTGCGGGCCGAGCCCTGGCCCGTAGACAAGGGCGTCCGGCTTGCGGGCCTTCAGGAACTCCACCGCCTCCGGCAGCCCATCCGACCGCCGCAGGATGATCGAGGTCAGATGTGCGGCGTTGATGGCAAGGGCACTCGCCGGCGACAGAAGCGTGACGGCGCCGGCCCCTGCCCTGGCCGCCGCCATGGCCGACAGGCGCGCGGCACCCGTAGCCGACGGGCCGGCGGAAAAGACGCCGACATGTCCGCGCCGGTATTTGTGCGTATCGACCGCGACTTTGGGGAACCGAGCCGCCCAAAGCCCTACGTCGTTTTCGAAGCATGCCACGTTAAGTCCCGCGACGATCTGGTCGGGAATGCCGATGTCGGCGACCACCACTTCGCCGCAAAGCGGTTTGCCGGGCAGCAGCAGATGCCCCGGCTTTTTTCGGGCGAAGGTCACCGTCAAGGTGGCCGTCGGGGGAGCGCCGAGGACGGCGCCGCTGTCGCCGGACACACCCGACGGAAGGTCAACGGCGACGACGATCGCACCGGCATCGCGCAGCTTGGCGAACGCCTCTTCCTCCAATGAACCCAATGGCTTGGAGAGGCCTGCTCCATACAGCGCATCGACTGCCAGAGCGCCTGGGTCGACGCTGAGTTCGGCAAGCGGGCGGACGCTCATGTTGGCCTCGCTGGCGGCAATCGCGGCGTCGGTGCCCTCGCGCGGAGGCGCGCTCGCCCAGATTTTCACCGGCAGGCCGGCCTCGGCCAGCCGCCGCGCGACGACATAGCCGTCGCCGCCATTGTTGCCGGGTCCGCAGAGGATATGAACCGTTGCGGAGATCGGATAACGCGCGAGGATTTCGTCTGCGATGGCTGATCCGGCAGAGTGCATCAGCTCGATGCCGCTTATGGCGCCCTCGGCGATGGTTCGCCGGTCGGCCTCTGCCATTTCAGTGGGTGTCAAAACTTCCCGCACGCATCTCTCCTGCCGTTCCAGCGCAAGACTATCCGAAGCGGCGGCAAGGTCCAGAGCACCAAGTCGTCGTCATATGCTTATATATTAAGCATATCGCCCAAGAAATAAACAGATCAAGTCATAGGCATCGAAGGTAACTGCATCAAACCGCGCCATTACCCGGTGGTGCCAGCCGTAAACGTCCCGTCTGCGACGGTATTCGGCAGTTTAAGACCATGCCATTGCAGGGCTGGGCAACTGGCACGGTTCCTGCTTAACTTCGGTCAGCAGGGTCGGCGGACCCGCCAGAACCTACGAGGAGGCATTCAACCGCATGAAAAAGATAGAAGCGATCATCAAGCCGTTCAAGCTCGATGAAGTGAAGGAAGCGCTGCAGGAAGCCGGCCTCCAGGGTATCACGGTAACCGAGGCCAAGGGTTTCGGTCGCCAGAAGGGTCATACCGAACTGTACCGCGGCGCTGAATATGTCGTCGACTTCCTGCCCAAGGTGAAGATCGAAGTCGTGCTGGGCGACGAAGGCGTGGAAGCCGCGATCGATGCGATTCGCAAGGCGGCGCAGACCGGCCGCATCGGCGACGGCAAAATTTTTGTGTCGAATATCGAAGAAGTCGTGCGCATTCGTACCGGAGAGACCGGCATCGACGCTATCTAAGCGCGGTTGCATTCGGTAGACTGACGGCATCACCACACTAGGGACGAAAAAACATGACGACAGCCAAAGACATCCTGAAGCAGATCAAGGACAACGACGTGAAGTTCGTTGACCTGCGCTTCACCGATCCCAAGGGCAAGCTCCAGCATGTGACGATGGATATCGCCGAGGTCGATGAGGATATGTTCGCCGACGGCGTCATGTTCGACGGCTCCTCGATTGCCGGTTGGAAGGCGATCAACGAATCCGACATGGTGTTGATGCCGGACCCCGAGACGGTTCACATGGACCCGTTCTTTGCGCAGTCGACTATGGTCATCCTGTGCGACATTCTCGATCCGGTCTCCGGCGAAGCCTACAACCGGGACCCGCGCGGTACCGCCAAGAAGGCCGAAGCCTATATGAAGGCGGAAGGCATCGGCGACACCATCTTCGTCGGCCCGGAAGCCGAGTTCTTCGTGTTCGACGACGTCAAGTACAAGGCCGACCCCTACAACACCGGCTTCAAGCTCGACTCGACCGAACTGCCGTCCAACGACGACACCGACTATGAGACCGGCAATCTCGGTCACCGTCCGCGCGTCAAGGGCGGCTACTTCCCTGTTCCGCCGATCGACAGCTGCCAGGACATGCGTTCTGAAATGCTGACCGTTCTTACCGAAATGGGCGTGCGCGTGGAAAAGCACCACCACGAGGTGGCAGCCGCCCAGCACGAGCTCGGCGTGAAGTTCGACGCGCTGACCCGCAACGCCGACAAGATGCTGCTCTACAAATATGTCGTGCATCAGGTCGCCAATGCCTATGGCAAGACGGCCACCTTCATGCCGAAGCCGATCTTCGGCGACAACGGTTCGGGCATGCATGTTCACATGTCGATCTGGAAAGAGGGCAAGCCGACCTTCGCGGGCAACGAATATGCCGGCCTGTCGGAAAGCTGCCTGTTCTTCATCGGCGGCGTGATCAAGCATGCCAAGGCGGTCAACGCCTTCACCAACCCGCTGACCAACTCCTACAAGCGTCTGGTTCCCGGCTATGAAGCGCCGGTCCTGCTCGCCTATTCCGCGCGCAATCGCTCGGCCTCGTGCCGCATTCCGTTCGGAACGAACCCGAAGGCCAAGCGCGTCGAGGTCCGCTTCCCCGATCCGGGCGCGAACCCTTATCTCGCTTTCGCAGCACTTTTGATGGCCGGCCTCGACGGCATCAAGAACAAGATCCATCCCGGCCAGCCGATGGACAAGGATCTCTACGACCTGCCGCCGAAGGAGCTCAAGAAGATTCCGACCGTCTCGGGTTCGTTGCGCGAAGCCTTGCAGAACCTCGACAAGGACCGCGGCTTCCTGAAGGCCGGCGGCGTGTTCGACGACGACCAGATCGACGCTTATATCGAGCTGAAGATGGCCGAGGTGATGCGCTTCGAAATGACCCCGCATCCCGTCGAATACGACATGTATTATTCGGTCTGATCGACCGTTCCGATACTGAGGAAAAAAACCGGCGGATCGCTCCGCCGGGTTTTTTGTTGTTGCCCAGATTTGAAAAAACCGTCTACCGGTTCAAGCCACGCGTCTTGGCTCAGGCGCGAAGGGGCTGAGCGAAAGCCATTTCTGCATGGCGCCAGCCACCTGCCGATCCCCTCAAGTTCCAGCCGCCCGGCCGAAAGCTCCTGCGGGATTTTGACGAAGCCCATCCAGATCGCCGTCATGGTCTTCAGCGAACTGCGGACGAGGAGGTCGATCTCATAGCCGGGATCGAAGCCGCACAGGTCGACCTCACCGCCTTCGATGACCATCCACCAATTCTGTCGTGGGTCCGGCAATTCCGGGTATTGAAACTGAATCGTGCAGCGGCCCGGCGGCAGCGGCTCGGGGTTGAGGTGGCGACGCATGTCCCACATCAGCAAGGACGGATCGAGATTTTTCAAGGATAGCTCGGATTCCACCCAGCGCTGGCCCCAGAAGCCCAGGCTCATGATGATCGGCCGCAAATCCTCGCCGGCCGGCGACAGATGGTATTCGACAGCGCCGGCGCTGCGGGGAACGGCAACGATGATGCCGGCCTTCTCGAGATCCTTCAGCCGCTTCGAAAGGAGTGCCGGCGACATGCGGGGCACACCGCGGCGAAGGTCGTTGAAGCGTGTCGTGCCGCACAGCAACTCGCGGATCAGCAGCGCCGTCCAGCGCGTACAGAGAACCTCCGCCGCCATGGAGACTGGGCAGAACTGACCATAGCCTCCACGCTCCTCCATCATGCCCTCCTCAGACATCGTGCTGAGCAAGGATACGCTCATGCGCTTGCCGTGCCAAGCGGATCGATTGGCGGATGCCACCGCCGAAAGGTATGCCGCCGGTACAGTTCCTGAACTGGAAAGCCGAGCCGGTTTGCGCGACGCTCCTGTTCACGATCAACACGCTGTAGGAGCAAAGCCATGAGCAGTGCCGTCAAGACAGCCGATATCGAATCGCCGAGCCACGATCTGATGACCATCGTCCGAACGTTCGGGCCGATCTTTGCGGCGCGTGCTGCATCGCATGATGCAGACGACCGCTTCGTCGCCGACAATTATGCAGACCTCAAGAAGGCAGGATTGATCGAAGCCGGCGTGCCGGCCGAGTTGGGCGGCGGCGGCGCGGATGTCCGGCAACTGGCCGGCATGCTGCGCGAGATCGCCCATCATTGCGGTTCCACCGCTTTGGCCTTTGCCATGCACACCCATCAGGTGGCGATCCCCGCGTGGCGGTGGCAGCATCAAAAGGTGGCAGCGGTCGAACCATTGCTGAAGCGTATCGCCAACGACCGTATCGTCCTCTTGTCGAGCGGCGGGTCGGACTGGATCGGCGGCTCCGGCTGGGCGACAAAGGTGGAGAACGGCTACAGCATCACCGCGCGAAAGGTTTTCACCTCAGGCGCCGAAGCCGGCGACGTGCTGATGACGACTGCCGTGGTCAAGGGCGACGGCGGACCGGATAAGGTCATCCACTTCCCTGTTTCGATGAGAGCGCCGGAGGTGAAGGTGCTCGACACTTGGCACACACTGGGCATGCGCGGCACCGGCTCGAACGATGTGCTGATCGAAGGCCTGTTCGTGCCGGACACCAGCGTAGCCGTAACCCGCACCGCAGGCGAATGGCATCCGTTGTTCCAGGTCATCGCGACAGTTGCCTTCCCGCTGATCTACGCCGCCTATCTCGGCGTCGCCGAGAGCGCCCGCGACATCGCCATCGATCTTGCCAGGAAGAAGCGGCAGACGCAGCACACCGTAACCCTTGCCGGGCGAATGGATACCGCCCTGCGCGCCGCGCAACTGGCCCATGGCTGGATGCTCGATACCGTCGAGCGCAACGCACCGTCGGCCGACACGGTCAACGAGGTGATGATCGGGCGGCATTTGGTGGCGGAGAACGCGATCAAGGCTGTCGAACTGGCGATGGAAGTGGCAGGCGGCGCAGGCTTCTACCGCGATCAGTGCCTGGAGCGCCGGTTCCGCGACATTCAGGGTGCGCGTTACCATCCGCTGCAGGCCGGCCCGCAGTCCGAATATGCCGGAGCCACCGCGCTCGGGCTGCCGACGGCAAACATTTTCTGAGTGCTTGCGGACAAAAGAAAAGCCCGCCAGGAAAAAACCTGGCGGGCTTTTTATCTCAGCTTGCTGCGTGCTTACGCAGCAGCCTTTTTGGATTCGTCGATAGCGACTTGCGAGATCGTCTTCAGGACCTGCGAAGCGATCTGGTAGGGGTCGCCCTGCGAGTTGGGACGACGGTCTTCCAGATAGCCCTTGTAGTCATTCTTCACGAAGGAGTGCGGAACGCGGATCGAGGCGCCACGGTCGGCAACGCCGTAGGAGAACTTGTTCCACGGGGCGGTCTCATGCTTGCCGGTCAGGCGCTTGTCGTTGTCCGGACCGTAGACGTCGATATGGGCGTGAAGGTTCTTTTCGAACTGCGCCATCAGTGCCTCGAAATAGGCCTTGCCGCCGACTTCGCGCATATATTTGGTCGAGAAGTTGCAGTGCATGCCCGAACCGTTCCAATCGGTGTCGCCGAGCGGCTTGCAATGATACTCGATGTCGATGCCGTATTTCTCGGTCAGGCGCTGCAGCAGGTAGCGGGCCATCCAGATCTGGTCGGCGGCTTTCTTGGAGCCCTTGCCGAAAATCTGGAATTCCCACTGGCCCTTGGCCACCTCGGCATTGATGCCTTCGTGGTTGATGCCGGCGGCGAGGCAGAGGTCGAGATGCTCCTCGACGATTTCGCGGGCGACATCACCCACATTGGAGTAGCCGACGCCGGTGTAGTACGGACCTTGCGGAGCGGGATAGCCCTGCTCGGGGAAGCCGAGCGGACGGCCGTTCTGGTAGAAGAAGTATTCCTGTTCGAAGCCGAACCAGGCGTCCTCATCGTCGAGGATGGTTGCGCGGGCGTTAGACGCATGCGGCGTGACGCCATCGGGCATCATGACTTCGCACATCACCAGGGCGCCGTTTGTGCGGGCCGGATCGGGATAGATCGCAACCGGCTTCAGCACGCAATCGGAGCTGCGGCCTTCGGCCTGCATCGTGGACGAACCGTCGAAACCCCAGAGAGGAAGCTGCTCCAGCGTCGGGAACTCATCGAATTCCTTGATCTGCGTCTTGCCGCGCAGATTCGGGACCGGGGTGTACCCGTCAAGCCAGATATATTCGAGTTTGTACTTAGTCATGCCGGCCTCTCGTAAACCAGTTCAAAGAAATTGGACACGCTGGAAGCGTATGCCGGTCTCAGAGGACCGACCCCTCCCTTAGTAAGCAACGAGCGTGCCAATTTTAGAAAATGCCCCACGAGATTCTGTCGTCACTTTATAAGCCACTGAGAATACAAGAAAAAATGCAACTTAGGGCGACCTCGAACGTTTTGTGGCTAAGCAGCGCTCGATCCTCGTGCAAACTTTCTGCTCAAAAATTGATCCCGAATTGCCTTCGTATTTAGCACTTAACCGAGAGTCTAAATAATAGGCACAAACTGATAATTTTTAAGGCATATTGCACAAATAACATGCATGCACTATATCGGATTCAAGGTACACCGACTGCAAGACGTCACCGAACCGAGAGAACCGACATGACTGCAAATATTCAGAGAGAGTCGGCCAAGATTTTCGCGTTCCCAAAGCGGGTTCGCTCGACGGCCGATCGTTTCCAAGGCCAGTGCCTTCCGGTCACGGACCTGCTCGTCCGCCGCTCAGCTGACTTCGTCGATATCGACGGATGGTATCACGAGGCAGCGCTCGACAAGGACGACCCAAGCCGCAGCCACTGACAGAGAAACACGCTGGAAGATGAACGGCCCGGGAGACCTCCCAGGGCCGTTTTTTATTGCGGGATTTCTGCTCTCAGGCCTTGAGCGCTTCCAGCAGGGCGACGGCCGCCATCATGTCACGCTTGCGGGCGGCGCGGCGCGCCACCGCTTCTGCGTCGTGACCCCACTGCTCGATCTGCCAGTCTTCGTCGACATGGCCGGCCAGCCACGCTTCCTCGCCGGTCAGCTCGCCGAAATCCACGGCCAACGCCAGCAGCGCCGAGCCGGTCAGGCTGGTCATGAGATGGAGCGCCGCCAGCCGCAGCGGCTCCTGGCGCAGGGACAGATGCACGCCGAATGCTGCGATCGATTCGCGGGGCTGTTCGACATGCATGACGCCTTCGGCCAGAACCAGACGCGCGCCGAGCGCTGAACGCGCCCAGTCGAGCACGGGGTCCCAGATGTCGTTCTGCCGCTGCACCAGCCGTTCGGGGCTGTCGGCCCGGTAGCAGAGCATGTCGGTGGAGGCAAAACGCAGAATATCTTCCAACACAGCCTGCGGGTCGGTGGCGACGCCGTCGATTGCCGTGTTGACCAGCCGCAGCACCGGCATCGATACCGGATCGATGTGCTCGGCCTGCGCGGCGAATTCTTCGGCAACCAGCGTGGCGGCGGCGTGGGTCGGCAGCGCGAGAACCGCCCTGCCCGGCGTGCGCACGGGCCGGCCGTCGAGCTGGACGGCAAAGCCGTGCTCGGTCTCGGCGACGCCTGCCTCCTTGTAGAAGCGCTTGGGCAGCGGCGTGCGCATCTGGATCTGCGCGCGGCGTACCGGATCCGGGTGGGACACGAAGCCGGCGTCGAGATCGGTGAGAATGTCACGCATATCGGGTCTCCTTTCCGAGATGGGCCGTAAGATCGGCGGGCGTCCGCAGGATGGCGTGGGCGCCGGCAGCCGTCAGGCCCTCGGCATGGTGATAGCCCCAGGCGACGCCGAGCGCCTTAGCGCCTGCGCTGCGCGCCATTTGCATGTCATAGATGGCGTCGCCGACCACGATTGTCGATGCCGGATCGATTCCGGCTTCAGCGCAGCATTCCAGGACCATCGCAGGATGCGGCTTGGATGGGCAATCGTCGGCGGTGCGCACGGCGATGAACTGGTTGCCGAAGCCATGGGTGGCGAAGACGGACTCCACACCGCGGCGCGATTTGCCCGTCACCATGCCGACCAGGAGGTCGTCACGCCGCGCGATGCTTTCGAGCAGTGCTGCGATGCCGTCATAGAGCGGCTCGTGGAACCCCGGCAACAGCCGGTGCGCCTGGAAATGGTGCTTGTAGCGCGCCGTCAGCTGCTCGATCTCGGCGTCGAGCTCACGGTCCAGCAGGCGCGCGATGGCGAGGTTCAAAGTCAGCCCAATGATGCCCTTGGTCTCGGCCAACTCGGGCTCGCGCAACCCCGCCTCGCGAAACGTCGAGACCATGCAGTCGTGGATGATTCCAGCGCTGTCGACCAGCGTGCCGTCGCAATCGAAAAGAACGAGCTTCATTCCGGCTCCGCGTTCGCCTCGTCGAAGCCGATCAGGTTCCAGCTCTGGCGCATATGCGGCGGCATCGGCGCGGTGACGTCGATCGTGCCCTTGTCGGGATGCGGAATGACGATGCGTCGTGCATGCAGGTGCAGCCGGTTCTGGAGACCGCCGGGGAAGTCCCAATTGGTGTCGGCCTCGAAATATTTCGGGTCGCCGATGATCGGGCAGCCGATATGGGCGGCATGGACGCGCAGCTGGTGGGTGCGGCCGGTATAGGGCTCCATCTCGAGCCAGGTCATGGTGCGGGCGGCCTGCTCGATGACGCGGTAGTAGGTGACGGCGTGATCGGAGCCTTTTTCGCCATGGTCGGCCACGCGCATGCGGTCGCCGTCGATGGTCGATTCCTTAATCAGCCAGGTGGAAATCTTGTCCTCGCGCTTGGGGGGTACGCCCTTGACCAGCGCCCAATAGGTCTTCTTGGTCTCGCGGTGGCGGAAAGATTCGGCAAGCTTCATCGCCGCCAGACGCGTCCGCGCCACCACAAGGACGCCCGATGTATCGCGGTCAAGCCGATGCACCAGGCGCGGCTTCTCGCCCTTCTTGGAGCGCCAGGCTTCGAGCATGTCGTCGACATGGCGCGACACGCCGGAGCCGCCCTGCACAGCGAGGCCGGCAGGCTTGTTGAAGACGAACACCTTGGGATCTTCGTAGATCAGCATCTTGGCCAGCACGTCTGCATCGTCCTGGTGACGGATGCTGTGGCCGGTCATTTGATCGGCGCCCTTCTTGTCGACTTCCAGCGGCGGAATGCGGACGAGCTGACCAGGCTCGACGCGCGTGTCGGCTTTCACCCGGCCGCCGTCGACGCGAATCTGGCCGGAGCGCAGCAGCTTCTGCAGATGCCCGAAGCCCAGCCCCGGAAAATGCGTCTTGAACCAGCGGTCGAGCCGCATGCCGGATTCGCCGGGTTCAACCTTGATCTGTTCGACGCCTGCCATCGTATTTGCCTGTAAAATTCTTATCTCGCGGCAGTTTTACCGAAAACGATCTCGTTTCCGGAACGCCGCTTTCAAACCGGCCAAATAGCATCATGCGACCGCTCTTGCGAGCCACAATCCCAAAAACAGCGCCAGGATGGAGCCGATCACGCTCGCCAGCGCATAGCCGAGCGCCGGCAGGGCCGCGCCGCGCTCCCACAGAACGGCGAAATCGAGCGAAAACGCCGAAAAGGTGGTGAAGCCGCCGAGAATGCCGGTGGCCACCAACAGCCGCAATTCGTTCGACGCGCCGAAGCGCCGCGTCAGCGTCTCGATGAACACGCCCATGACGAAAGCGCCGACAATGTTGATCGCCATGGTGCCCCACGGAAAGCCGGGGCCGAGCAGCCTGAGGGCGAAGCCGTTGACCAGATGACGAAGCGTAGCGCCTATGGCGCCGCCGACTGCGACGAAAGCAATATTCTGCATGGCTTTTCCTGCCCCCGTCATAAGCCCGCGTCAACGGCTTTGCGCGCCAACAACCCTGTGGACAACGCCACTGTCCGGCAGGCACGCCGCCCCCGGATGGATGTACTGTCCGTCGATGAAACCGTCCAAAGACATCTCTCGCCTGATCGAGATCATGGCCGCGCTGCGCGACAAGCAGAGCGGTTGCCCCTGGGATATCGAGCAGGATTTCAAAAGCATCGCGCCCTACACGATCGAGGAGGCTTATGAGGTGGCCGATGCGATTTCGCGGGGCGACAAAGACGACCTGCGCGACGAACTCGGCGACCTGCTGCTCCAGGTCGTCTATCACGCCCAGATGGCTGAAGAGGCCGGCGACTTCGCCTTCGGCGATGTCGTGGAAGCGATCACCAAAAAGATGATCCGCCGTCACCCACACGTCTTCGGCGACGAGACGGCGCGCGGCGCTGGTATGGCAAAGGGTATGTGGGACAGGATCAAGGCCGAGGAACGCGCCGAAAAGCGCGCGGCGCGGCTTGCGCGTGGGCTCGATCCGGAAGACCACGGCAAGGGCTTTTTGGACAGTGTGCCGGTCAACCTGCCGGCTCTCACCCGCGCGCTGAAGCTTCAGGAAAAGGCCGCGAAGGTCGGGTTCGACTGGGGCGAAGCGGCTCCCATCCTCGACAAGATCGAGGAGGAGATCGCCGAGATGCGGGAAGCCATGGCCAAGGGCGACACGGCATCAATCAAGGACGAGTTCGGCGACGTGCTGTTTGCCCTGGTCAATCTCGGGCGCCACCTCAAGCTCGATTCCGAAGCCGCACTGACCGGCACCAACGACAAGTTCCGCCGCCGTTTTCATGCTGTGGAGCAAGCCGTTGTCGAGAGCGGCGGCACGCTTGAATCGGCAACACTCGACGAGATGGAAGCGCTCTGGCAGCAGGCCAAGGCGGGGGAATAGGCGAACTCACTCCGCTGAAGTTCCGCGGCCAGTGCGGAGCGAGGCTGCTGCCCCTCATCCCCCTGCCGGGACCTTCTCCCCGTAAACGGGGCGAAGGAGGCTCGCCGCAATTTCTTCGCTACTCTCAACTGATGCGATTGGCGAAGCCGTGGATGAGCGCGCACTTCTCCCCGTTCAACGGGGAGAAGATGCCGGCAGGCAGATGAGGGGGCAGCGCTGATCGCGAAGTCCTGGCACCGCTGACTACCGCTTGCCGATGACCTTTGCTTCGATTTCCTCGCGCGCGCTCTTGGTGGCCATGAGCGACAGGCTGACGCTGCCGTCCTCGTTGTCGACGCGCGAGATCACTTCGCCGTTGCGATAGAGCCAGTCAAGCTGGCCAAGCTGATCGGGCGACAGCGAAAGCTCGATCGTTTCCAGCTCGCCCGAGACGCGTTGTTCGATCAGCGCGGTCAGCGCCGGAAGTCCCTCGCCCGTAACGGCCGAAACCGCGACAGGCGCGTGTTTCGCGCTGCCGGCCTCGTCGAGAAGGCGCTCGCGGTTGCCGTCGTCGAGCAGGTCGATCTTGTTCCAGACCTCGATAACATGCTCGGCATCCGTCGCATCGACGCCGAGGTCGGACAGGATGCGTTCGACATCCTCGGCCTGGGCGGCGGTGTCGGGATCGGAAATGTCGCGCAGGTGCAGCACCAGATCGGCTTCCACCACCTCTTCCAGCGTGGCGCGGAACGCCGCGACCAGATGGGTCGGCAGGTCGGAGATGAAGCCCACCGTGTCGGACAGGATGATCGGCGTGCCATGCGGCAGGCGCACCCTGCGCAGCGTCGGATCGAGCGTGGCGAACAGCATGTTTTCGGCCAGCACACCGGCACCGGTCAGCCGGTTGAACAGGGTCGACTTCCCGGCATTGGTGTAGCCGACGATGGCGACCACCGGGAACGGCACCTTGCGCCGCTTGGCGCGATGCAGGTCGCGCGTGCGCCGCACCGTTTCCAGCTCGCGCTTCAGCTTGACGATCTTGTCCTGCAGGATGCGCCGGTCGGCCTCGATCTGGGTTTCGCCGGGGCCGCCTAGAAAACCGGCACCGCCGCGCTGACGTTCCAGGTGGGTCCAGCTGCGGACCAGGCGGCCTTTCTGATAGTTTAGATGTGCCAGGTCGACCTGCAGCGTGCCTTCCTTGGTGCGGGCGCGCCGTCCGAAAATCTCGAGGATCAGCCCGGTGCGGTCGAGCACCTTGGCGTTGAGTTCTTTTTCGAGATTGCGCTGCTGCACCGGCGTCAGCGGGTGATCGACGATCACCAGCTCGGCATGCATGTCCTTGACGATGCCAGCGAACTCTTCGACCTTGCCGGCGCCGAGAAGCGTCGACGGGCGCGGGTCGTTGATGGTCACGACAGCTGTGTGCACCGGATCGAGATCGATGGCGAGCGCGAGGCCCAAAGCCTCCTCGCGGCGCGCATCGGACGACCGCGCCAGGCGCGGCCGGCTCGACTCGTCCTCTTTCCGCTGCTGATAGCGGGTCAGCACGGGCACGATGACCACCGCCTTGGTGGCGCCGGTCTTGCTGCTTGCTATTCCGCCGGAGTCGCCCTTGTCGGGCGCCGCCTTATCTTCGCGCGTCAATCAGGCCTGGCTTTCCTCGCCATCGAACATCTGAACCGGTTGGCTCGGCATGATCGTGGAGATGGCATGCTTGTAGACAAGTTGCGAATGTCCGTCACGGCGAAGCAACACACAGAAATTGTCGAAGGACGTTACCACTCCCGTCAATTTCACGCCGTTAATCAGGAAAATCGTCAGAGGATTCTTGGTCTTGCGTACTGAATTCAGGAACAGGTCCTGAAGATTTTGCGATCGTTCCGCCATTGTTTTTCTTTCGCCGATACCAGTTGTGTCCCCAATGCGCCAAAGAAATCGGCACATGTCAAGAACGCACACCACCCCCTTGACGCGTCTTGCGGCAAGTCGAATTAGACCCTCGTTAAGCCTATTCCCTTCAGCGGTTATCAGGCCGGAGTCTTTTCCGCAACGTCAAAAAAAGCCTCACGCAAGGAAAGTGCCACCGAGCCGGGATGGCCGTTGGCGACCGTCGTACCGTCGATGGTGACGATCGGCGTGACCAGGCTGGTGGCCGATGTCAGAAAGGCTTCGCGCGCTGCCTTGGCCTCCTCGACGCTGAAGCCGCGCTCCTCGACCTGAAGGCCGAGTTGCTTCGCCACATCCAGGACCGTGGTGCGGGTGACGCCGCGCAGAATGCCATGCTCGGCCGCGCGGGTGACCAGCACGCCGTCCTTGGTGACGATCCAGGCGTTGGTCGACGCGCCTTCGGTCACATCGCCTTTCGCGTCGACGAACCAGGCCTCATAGGCACCAGCTTCCTTGGCCTTCTGCTTGGCCATGACATTGGGCAAAAGGCCGGTCGTCTTGATGTCGACGCGGTCCCAGCGATTGTCGGGCACGGTGATGACCTTCACGCCTGTGTCGGCGCGGCGGCTTCCGGCCGCGCGGTCCATCCGCTTGGCGGTGATCACGAGAGCCGGCTGCACAGCGTCGGACGGAAAGGCGTGATCGCGCGGGGCTACGCCGCGCGTGACCTGCAGATAGACCATGCCGTCGCGCACGCGGTTGCGGTTGATGACCTCGCGCAGCACGACTTGGAGCGCCTTGCGCGACATGGGCGCGCGCATCGACAGTTCGCGCAGCGAACGCTCCAGCCGGTCGAGATGTCGCGTCATGTCGACGATCTGGCCGTGAGCTATCTCGCAGACCTCATAGATGCCGTCGCCGAGTTGGTAGCCCCGGTCCTCGATATGCACGGCGGCGTCGGCATGGGCGACATAGCGTCCGTTCACATAGGCAATGCGCGGCATTTTTCTTCCCTCATCGTCCGGCGCGCCGTGTTTCGCGCCCATCTTCGCCCTCGCCTACAGCATCGGCCCGAAAATCGGAATCGATTTTCGGAAAGCACGATGCGTAGTTTCAACAAGTTAGAGCGTCCTTTGTGCGTCCGAACGGACGCACGGCGCTCTAGAAAAACTCCAGGCTGACACGGAACATCTGCTCGACCTGCTTGACTGCCCGGTTGAGCGCGAAGATCACCACCCGGTCTTTGGGCTTGATGCGGACATTGCCGTTCGGCTTGATCACGGCGCCGTCGCGGTAGATCGCGCCGATACGCATGCCGTCGGGCAAATCGAGGTCGCGCAGCGACGTGCCGACCAGCGGCGAGGTCTCAAGCGCCTCGGCCTCGATGATCTCGGCCGCACCCTTCTGGATCGAATGAACGGCGCGGATGCGGCCGCGGCGGACATGCTGCAGGATGCGCGACACCGTCACCTGTCCCGGATTGACCTGGGCATCGATGCCCAGCGTGCGGCCGAGGTCGTGATAGGCGGGATTGTTGATCAGCGCGAGGTTGGACTTGCAGCCCATGCTCTTGGCCATGACGCTGGACAAGATGTTGACCTGGTCGTTGTTGGTCAAAGCCAGCATCAGGTCGGCATCTTCCGCATGGGCTTCCGACAACAGCCGCTGGTCGAGCGCGCTGCCATGCAGAACCACGGTCTTGCGCAACTCGTCGGCGGTTTTCACCGCCCTCTCCCGGTTGGCCTCGATCATCTTGACGGTGGTGCGGCTCTGCCGCTGCTCCAGCGTGCGTGCGACATACAGGCCGATATTGCCGCCGCCGGCGATGACGATGCGGTTGGCCTCCTGCTCGTCATGGCCGAACAGGCCGAGCGTGCGCCGCACCTGATCCTTGGAACTGACGACATAAGCGAGATCGCCCGCCACCAGCTGGTCGGCCGAATGCGGCACGAACACCTTTCCGGCGCGGTTGACGCCGACCACCGTTGCCGGAAGATCGGGAAACAATTCGGTCAGCTGCGACAGCGGGGTGTTGATGACCGGGCATTCCTCACGGCACTCGATCGCCACCATGAGGATCTTGTCCTCAGCGAAACGCACAACATCGGTGGCGCCGGGAAAGGAAATGCGCCGCAAAACCATATCGCCGACTTCCAGCTCCGGCGAAATGATCACATCGATCGGCAGATGGTCGCGCGAGAACAAATCCTGGTAATGCGGACGCAGATAGGATTGCGCGCGGATGCGGGCGATCTTCATTGGGACGTTGAACAGCGCGTGCGCTACCTCGCAGGCGACGATGTTGACCTCGTCGTACAAGGTGACGGCGATGATCATGTCGGCGTTTTCGGCGCCCGCGGCCTCCAGCACGTCGGGATGCGCGCCATGGCCGATGAAGCCGCGCACATCGAGCGAATCGCGCACGGCGTGGATCAGCTCGGGCGCTGTGTCGATGATCGACACGTCGTTCTTTTCGGCTGCGAGCCGCTCGGCGATGCCGTATCCGACCTGTCCGGCCCCGCAGATGATGACACGCATTGAGACTTCTTACCTGCGGAGGGGGCTATACGCCGAGTGACTTGAGCTTTCTGTGAAGCGCGGACCGCTCCATACCAATAAACTCGGCGGTTTTCGAGATGTTGCCGCCGAAGCGGTTGATCTGGGCGATGAGATATTCCTTCTCGAACATCTCGCGCGCCTCGCGCAGCGGCAGCGCCATGATGTGCTGGTCCGACTGGTTGGGCGTACGCGGCATCATGTCGCCGATCTCGGACGGCAGCAGGTCGGCGGTGATCGGCTGGTCAGCCTCGCCGCCGCGCGCCAGGATCATCAGGCGTTCGATGTTGTTGCGAAGCTGCCGAACATTGCCGGGCCAGTTGTGCGCCTGCAGCACCGCCATGGCGTCGTCGGCGATGCGGCGCGGCTTGATGCCTGCCTGCCTGCCCATCTGGCGCATGAAATTGTCGACGAGATAGGGAATGTCCTCGCGGCGTTCGGCAAGCCCCGGCACCATCACCGGCACCACGGCGAGACGATGGTAGAGGTCCTCGCGGAAACGTCCTTCGGCAATCATCGCCTCGAGATTCTGCGCGGTGGAGGAGATGATGCGCACATCGACCTTGACCCGCTTGGTGCCGCCGACGCGCTCGAACTGCTGGTCGACCAGCACGCGCAGGATCTTGTTCTGCGTCTCACGCGGCATATCGGCGATTTCGTCGAGATACAGGATACCCTTATGCGCTTCCTCCAGCGCGCCGACCTTACGCTCGCCGCCGTTCGATTCGGTGCCGAACAGCTCGACCTCCATGCGCTCGGGCGTGATCGTCGCCGCGTTCAGCGTCACGAACGGGCCTGTCTTGCGCGCCGACAGCGCGTGGATCGCGCGTGCAGCCAGTTCCTTGCCCGAGCCGGATGGCCCGATGATCATGACACGGCTGTTGGTCGGCGCGACACGGTCGATGGTCTGGCGTAGCTGCGTCATCGCCGACGACATGCCGATCAGGTCGAAGGTCTCGCCGCTGCGCAGCTTGAGGTCGGAAACCTCGCGCTTGAGCTTGGAGGTTTCCAGCGCTCGCTCGGCAATCAGGATCAGCCGGTCGGCCTTGAACGGCTTTTCGATGAAATCATAGGCGCCGCGGCGAATGGCCGAGACCGCCGTCTCGACATTTCCGTGACCCGATATCATCACCACCGGCAGGCTCGGATGCATGGTTTTGATCTGGTCGAGCAGCGCCAGACCGTCCAGCCGCGAGCCCTGCAGCCAGATGTCGAGGAACACCAGCCGGGGCACCCGGTCCGCGATCGAGGCCAGCGCCGAATCGGCGTCGTGGGCGATGCGGGTCTCGTGGCCTTCGTCGCTGAGAATGCCTGCAACGAGTTCGCGGATGTCCTGCTCGTCGTCGACGATGAGAATATCAGATGCCATTTGCGACCTTTTCCGTTGTTTTCTCTTTCGCTTGCTGTCCGACTGAGGCGAGCGTGGTGTCTTCCGAAGCCGGCAGGATCACGCTGACCATGGCGCCACGGCCGTCATGGAAATCGGCTGGCGCGTCATGCAGCTCGAGCCTGCCGCCATGGTCCTCGACGATCTTCTTCACGATGGCGAGGCCGAGACCCGTGCCTTTCTCCCGCGTGGTCATATAGGGCTCGAGCAGCCGTTGGCGATTCTCGCGCGGCAGGCCTTTGCCGTTATCCATCACATCGATGCGGATCATGCCGCCCTGCTGGGTGGCGCGAACGCGGATGACGCCGGTCTCGCCTTCAGCGCGTTCCGCCCCGTCTATCGCCTCGGCGGCGTTCTTGATGACGTTGCCGAACGCCTGCGCCAACAGCCGGCTGTCATAGGTGCCCTTGAGCGGCGTCGAGGGAAACTCGCGCTCGAAAGCGATATCGGAGCGGCTGACCTCGATCAGGAACGATGCCTCGCGCAGCGGTTCACGCAGATCGACGGAGCGCATCTCGGGCTTGGGCATCCGAGCGAAGGCGGAGAATTCGTCGACCATGCGGCCGATGTCGCCGACCTGCCGGATGATGGTCTCCGTACATTGGTCGAACACCTCGCGATCTTCGGTGATGACCTTGCCGTAGCGGCGGCGGATGCGTTCGGCCGAAAGCTGGATCGGCGTCAACGGGTTCTTGATTTCATGCGCGATGCGGCGCGCCACATCGGCCCAGGCCGACGAGCGCTGCGCCTGTACGAGGTCGGTGATGTCGTCGACGGTCACGACATAGGAGGTTTCCTCGGCGGGGTGCTCTTCCTGCTCGACGGTGACCTGCACGTTGAAGGTTCGTTCCGCCCCGCTGCGGTAGAAGGTGACCTGCTCGCGATAGACCGGCCGGCCTGACTTACGGCCGATCTCGAAGACGCGGCCGACATGCGGCAGCACGATGGACAGGTTCTCGCCCATCACGTCCTTGCCTGAGATGGCCAGCATGTGCTCGGCGGACGGGTTGACGATGGTGATCGAACCGTGCGGATCGACGCCGATGACGCCGGCCGTGACACCCGCCAGAACCGCCTCGGAGAACCGCCGGCGCTCGTCGGCGACATCCTTGGAATGCAGGATTTCGTTGCGCTGCGACTTGAGCTGCATCAGCATGTTGTTAAAGGTATCGGCCAGGTTGGCGACATCGCCGTCCGACGGCCTGACCGGCACGGAGACATCGAGATTTCCTGTCGAAACCTCGTCGGCGGCACCGATGAGCTGCCGGATCGGCCGCACCAGACGGTCGGCCACCGCGATGCCGGTCCAGATCGCCGAAAGCACGATGATCAGCGTCAGCGACGCATAGGGCAGCGCGAAAGCCACCTGCGAGGTGCGCCGGTTCGCCTCCATGCCGCGATATTCATCGGTATTGGCCGTCACGATCTGGCGCGCGCGGATCACTTCAGGGTCCACCAGCCGGATGGTGTAGAGATACATATCGTCGAGTTCGCGAAGCTTGATGATGGCGCCGACGATGTTGCGCGTCTTGGGCTCGATCAGCACCGGCCGGCCATCCGAGGCGGTCTCCACCGCGTTGGACGGCGGCTCGGGCATGGCGAAATCCGCGCCCGTCTGCGCGCTCATGACGAACGAACCGTCCGGCCTTATCAGAGCCGCATGCGCCAGTCCCCTGAACTGGGCCTGACGTGACATCAGGTCGAGAAAGCCGGTTCGGTCGAGGCCGTAGAGCGTGCGGTTGTTGTCGAGGTCGTTGGCCATGGACAGGGTCGTGCCCTGGAGGTTGCGCGCATTCTCCGCGACATAGGCCTCGGCAATCGACAGCGACGAGTTGACGATGGTCTTGGTGCGAATCTCGAACCAGCGGTCGAGGCCGACATTCAGCGTGATCGCCGCGACGATGGCTATGAGCAGCGCCGGAATGGCTGCCACCAGCGCGAACATGGCAACGATTCGCACATGCAGCCGCGATGCCGCCTTGCCTTTGCGGCGCGCCATGACGATGCGATGCACCTCGCGCAGGACCAGCGCGACGAGCACGAAGACGAACAGCGCGTTGATGGCGATGAGCGACCATGTCGTCGTCGCAGTAGGCGGAAGCGGCGTGGCGCCGACCAGAATGGCGAAGGACGCCGCCGCCGAGACCAGCGCCAGAGCGATGGCTATGACGCCCGGAAGCGCCAGGAGCCGCCGACCGTCCTGTGGCCGGTTTGCCGCGTAAAGCGTCTCGACAGAAGATAGAGCTGGAATCGCCATAATGCCTTTTCAGCAGTGAATGCGTTGTAGCTATGCAACGCATTGTGGCGATTATGCAACAAATGTGGCGCGGTGGAAAACTTTCTGCGGCTTTGCCCCGGACACTTCCCGTTATTTTACCCCTGCCGGGCGCCGCGATAGACGTTGACGCCGAGCTCGCGGATCTTCTTGCGCAGCGTGTTGCGGTTCAGGCCGAGCAGTTCCGCCGCCTTGATCTGGTTGCCGCGCGTCGCCGTCATCGACGCCAGCACCAGCGGATATTCGACCTCGGCGAGGATGCGTTGGTAAAGCCCCGGCGGCGGCAGGTCGTCGCCGAAGGTCGCGAAATAGCGCTGCAGGAAATGCTCTACCGCTTGCCCGATCGACAGGTCGTCGGGAATGAGATTGCCGCCCGGCACCGAGACCTGCTCGCCGGTCTTCAGTTCGGTCTCGATGATTTCCGACGAAATCTCGTCCTGCGGATAAAGCGCGGCAAGCCTT
The DNA here is from genome assembly GCF_030010215.1 of Tianweitania sp. UT-5YL-CI-8. Classification (GTDB taxonomy): domain Bacteria; phylum Pseudomonadota; class Alphaproteobacteria; order Rhizobiales; family Rhizobiaceae; genus Oryzicola. The sequence continues at coordinate 267,964 of NZ_JASCRR010000003.1, read as the reverse complement.
CGGATCAGGTTTTCCAACTCGCGCACATTGCCCGGCCAGGGATAGCGCTTCATCAGTTCGATGCCGCCCGATGAGATGCGCTTGACCTGCAAGCCTTCGCTTTCGCCAACCTTGAAAAAGTGCCTGACGAGATCGGGTACATCCTCCGAGCGCTCGCGCAGCGGTGGAAGACGCAACGGTACCACGTTGATACGATAAAACAAATCCTCTCGGAACAGACCCTGATTGATCAGCGTCCGCAGATCCTTGTTGGTAGCGGCAACGATGCGCACATCGGTCTTGATCGGGGTACGACCGCCAACCGTGGTGTATTCGCCCTGCTGCAGGACGCGCAGCAGCCGGGTCTGCGCTTCCATCGGCATATCGCCGATCTCGTCGAGGAACAGCGTGCCGCCCTCGGCCTGCTCGAAACGGCCGGTGGAGCGGTTCTGCGCACCGGTGAAGGCGCCCTTCTCGTGCCCGAACAGCTCCGATTCGATCAGGTCGCGCGGAATGGCGGCCATGTTGATGGCCACGAAGGGCCCGTTGCGGCGGCGCCCATATTCATGCAGCGCACGCGCCACCAGCTCCTTGCCGGTGCCGGACTCGCCGGTGATCATCACCGTCAAATCGGTCTGCATCATCCGCGCCAGCATGCGGTAGATGTCCTGCATGGCGGCCGAGCGGCCGACCAGCGGCATGGATTCGGGCTGGTCCTCGGGCCGCTGCTCAATCTTCGGCCGGCGCGGTTCGGACAAAGCGCGATTGACGATGTTGAGCAGTTCCGTCAGGTCGAAGGGTTTCGGCAGATACTCATAGGCGCCGTGCTCGGACGCGCGAATCGCGGTCATGAAGGTGTTCTGCGCCGACATGACGATGACCGGCAGTTCGGGCCGCGCCTTCTTGATTCGCGGCAGCATGTCGAAGGCGTTTTCATCCGGCATCACAACGTCGGTGATGACGAGATCGCCCTCGCCCGCCGCCACCCAGCGCCACAGGGTGGCTGCGTTGGAGGTGACGCGCACTTCGTGCCCTACGCGCGACAGCGCCTGGTTGAGCACCGTGCGGATGGCCGCGTCGTCATCGGCCACCAGAATGTGTCCGCGAGTGCTCATTTCAAGTCTCCATGAAAGTCGTCATGTGATCCGGGTACTTCTTTCCATGCCGGCATGAGGATGCGGAACGACGTGCCGCGCGGCGTGGAATCGCATTCGATGACGCCGCCATGCTCGCCGACGATCTTGGCCACCAGCGCCAGACCGAGGCCGGAGCCGTTGGGCTTGGTGGTGATAAAGGGATCGAACAGGATCGGCAGCAGGTCTTCGGATACGCCGGAGCCATTGTCCTTGACGCAGAATTCGAGCGGCAGCGACACACGGTCCTGGCCGCCGGGAACCGACATGCGGATGCCGGGCCGGAAGGCGGTCGACAAGGTGATTTCGCCGGCCGGATCGTGGCCGATGGCTTCGGCGGCGTTCTTCACCAGGTTGAGGAAGACCTGGATCAGCTGATCGCGGTTGGCGTAGACCGGCGGCAGCGAGGGGTCGTATTCCTCGAGGAACTTGATGTGGCTGGCAAAGCCGTTCTTGGCTATGGCCTTCACATGGTCGAGCACGATGTGAATGTTGACGGGATAGCGGTCGATGGGCCGCTCGTCGGAAAACACTTCCATGCGGTCGACCAGCGAAACGATGCGGTCGGTTTCGTCGGTGATCAGGCGGGTGAGCGAGCGGTCTTCGTCGGAGGCGTTGAGCTCGAGAAGCTGGGCGGCGCCGCGAATGCCCGACAGAGGGTTCTTGATCTCATGCGCCAGCATGGCAGCAAGACCGGTGACGGAGCGCGCAGCGCCCCGATGCGTCATCTGGCGATCGATCTTATCCGCCATGGAGCGTTCCTGGAACATCACCACCACCGAACCAGGCATCTCGGTCACGGGCGCAGCATAGATATCCACCACCTTTTCGATGCCGAGCCGGGGCGACGACAGATCGACGCGATACTCGTTGACCGGCGAACGGCGCTCGCGAACCTGTTCGATCAACACCAGGATCGGGCTGCCGAACGGCACGAAACGCGACAATTGGTTGCGCGACAACATGGCCGCACTGGAGCGGAAGAAGTCTTCCGCATCGGCATTGGCGAAGGTGATGAACCCGTCGAAATCGATCATGATGACAGGCCGGCGGATCGTGTTGAGCACGATCTGCGCGGCCGCGGCCGATCCATCCATCGGCTTGCCGGACGGCTGTTTCATGCGGCGCGCCTTTCTGTGTGGGTCGTAGCGCTTTCCATCAGCGCGATGTTCAGGGCCGCGACCACCTCGGCAGGTGTCTTGCCGGTCATGACCGTCTTGCGAAGATCCTCACGGCCGCCACCGGCATGACGGTCGAGATACCAGCCCAGGTGTTTGCGTGCCTGGCGCAGTCCGCTTTCGATGCCGTAGAGCGACAGCATGTCTTCATAGTGTTCGACCACATAGTCGGCGAGCGCTTCGGGCGTGTCCGGCAGCGCGCCGGCGCCAAGTCCCATCGCTTGTCCCGCAATCTGACCGGCGGCCCAGGGCGCGCCGTAATGCGCCCGTCCGACCATCACGGCATCTGCGCCTGAAAGCTCCAGCACCGTCTTCGCATCGTCCAGGGAATTGATGTCGCCATTGGCCACCACCGGTATCGAAACGGACTGCTTGACCCGGGCAATCGCCTTCCAGTCGGCCTTGCCCTGATAGAACTGGCAGCGCGTGCGGCCATGCACGGTCACCATCTTGACCCCGGCTTCCTCGGCCCGCCGAGCGAGTGTTGGCGCGTTCAGCGCGCTCTCATCCCAGCCGAGCCGCATCTTGACCGTAACGGGCACGTCGACGGCCTCGACAACCGCTTCGATCAGCGTCAGCGCGTGATCGAGATCTAGCATCAGCGCCGATCCGGCATAACCGCCGGTGACCTTCTTGGCCGGACAGCCCATGTTGATGTCGATGATATCGGCGCCCTCTCCTGCCGCGATCCTGGCGCCTTCGGCCATATGCGCTGCCTCGCGTCCGGCAAGCTGCACCATGTGAACGGGAAGACCCGAATGACGAATGCGCAGGTTCGAGCCCTCGCGGCCCTTGGCAAGCTCGCCGCTCGCGACCATTTCCGAAACGACGAGGCCCGCGCCATGACGATAGGCGCGTTTACGCATCGCTTCGTCGGTGATACCCGACATCGGAGCGAGGAAAACTCGGTTGCGGATCGGTATGCCGCCGACCATAAGCGGTTCCGCAAGGGTGGAAATCGCAATCATGCACAAAAACGAAGCAAACCCACTGTTTGCACAATCTCTAGACAGCATTCAGATTTTAGGCAACCGTGAAATGCATGGCATTTGCCTCGACGCCCGGTTTTTCCTATGCAATTGCGTCAGATATAGGCGTTTGCGCCCACTCAAATTCCATTCCGCTTTGCAAAGCGATGCTGTAGACGGGCGACATGACTCATACACCGCTTCAACAGGCCGTCAAAGCGTCCCGAGAATATGCCGCAGTCATCGTGGCCGCAGGACGTGGCGAGCGCGCCGGTCAGGGCGAAGGCCCCAAGCAATATAGGCGCATCGGCGGCAAGGCGGTCATCTGGCACACGCTGAAGGTCTTTGCCGAACATCCCCGCGTCGGCCGCATCGTCATTGCCATTCATCCCGACGACACCGAACTGTACGAAAAAGCCGCGGCCAATTTCGGCAGCCAGATCATCCCCGTCGTCGGCGGGGCGACGCGGCAGGAGTCCACCCGGCTGGCACTGCTTGCGCTGAATGCGCATCGCCCGCACGCCGTGCTGATCCATGACGGGGTGCGGCCCTTTGTCGACGCCGGGGTCATCGACCGCACCATCGACGGCATAGGCGACACTTGCGGCTCCCTGCCTTCGCTTCCGGTCTCCGATACGCTCAAGCAGGAAGCCTACGACAAGACGGTGGCTCATACGGTGCCGCGCGCGGGGCTGCATTCCGCCCAGACGCCGCAGGGTTTTCCCTTTGTGCCGATCTTCGAGGCGCATCAGCGCGCCTTCGAGGCAGGGCGCAGCGACTTTACCGACGATTCGGCCATCGCCGAATGGGCGAAAATCCCGGTGCGGCTGGTGCTGGGTTCACCCGACAACGTCAAACTCACCTGGGCAAGGGATATCGCCATGGCCGACGAACGCCTTTCGGGCAACGCCCCCTACTTTCCCGATGTGCGCACCGGCAATGGCTACGACGTCCATTCCTTCGAGGACGGCGACCATGTCATCTTGTGCGGCGTCGCGATCCCGCACGACAAGAAGCTCAACGGCCATTCCGATGCCGACGTAGCACTTCATGCGCTGACCGATGCGCTGCTCGCCACATGCGGCGCCGGTGACATCGGCACACACTTTCCGCCATCCGACCCGCAATGGAAGGGCGCGTCCTCGCACATCTTCGTCGAGCACGCGGCCAGGCTCGTGCGCGAACGCGGCGGGCGCATCGCCAATGCCGACATCACGCTGATCTGCGAGGCACCGCGCGTTGGTCCGCATCGCGCCGCGATGGCCGCGAAACTTGCGGCCATGTTGCGCGTTACGCAGGACCGGGTTTCCGTGAAGGCGACGACCAATGAGAGGCTCGGGTTCATCGGGCGGCGCGAGGGCATCGCGGCCATCGCAACCGCAAGCGTCATTTATCCGGGAGAACTGCTGGAATGAAAGAACCGGGCGTCGGAGAAGTCAAAGCAACCGAGATCGGCGACCTCGCCGACCGATTCCTAAAAGCGTGTTCCCGCCACAAGATCCTGGCAGCGACCGCCGAAAGCTGCACTGGCGGTCTGATCATCGCCGCCATGACCGATATCCCCGGCTCCTCGTCCATGGTGGATCGCGGCTTCGTCACCTATTCCAACGACGCCAAGCAGGAGATGCTCGGGGTCTCGAAAACGACGCTGGATGCGTATGGTGCGGTCTCAGAACAGACGGCGCTGGAAATGGCGGCCGGCGCGCTTGCGCATTCGCGTGCCGGCATCGCGCTGGCGGTCACCGGCATTGCCGGACCCGACGGCGGAACGGCGGAAAAGCCGGTCGGGCTGGTCTGGTTCGGCCTTGCACTTTCAGGCAAGGCACCAATCGCCGAGAAACGCATTTTCGAGGACAAGGGCCGCGACTTCATACGCCGCGAGACGGTGCGGCATGCGCTGGAAATGGGGCTGAAAGCGCTGGAAAACTGATGGTCTGCCAGCCACCCTGCCCCGTACGGACGTGATGGCCGCCGAGGCGGCTGGGCAATCCCCGCATGGAAGGGAGCGGCTATGACGAACGCGAAAAAGAGCAGATCAAGCTGCGCGCCGCCTTCATCAATAGTCTGGCACTGATCTTCTTCTCGGCAGGCGTTTTGGCACCACTGGTCAGTTCGATCTATTTTACCGGCATTACGCGGGACAAGGCGTTTCTCGCCACCGCCTCGTCGCTGGTTTGCTTTGGCATCACCATTGCCTTACATTACGCTGCTTGGTGGCATCTGAAGGAGATGGACCGGTGAACGCTTACAACTGGCTTCTGCTCTTGGTCCCCTTCGTCGGCGTGGCAATGGTGCTTGGCGCACTTTATCTACTGCCCCCGACCCGTCACGACGATCGCCCGCATCCAGGCGAATAAGACACCTACGCCGCAGGCGGACGACCATAGATGTGGTCGGCGCGCTTTTCGAAGGCCTCCGCGAACATGCGGAAGGCGCGGTCGAACATCGATCCCATCAGCGCGCCGAGAATGCGGCTCTTGAACTCGTAATCGATGAAGAAATGCACCGCGCAGCCGCCATCCGGGCCTGGCTCGAAACGCCAGCGATTGTCGAGATAGCGGAACGGCCCGTCGAGATATTTGACGTCGATGGCCTCTTCGGCATGGTCGAGCATCACCTGGGTGCTGAACGTCTCGCGGATTGCCTTGTAGCCCACAGTCATGTCGGCCACGAGCATCTCGCGGCCCTCGCGCTCGCGGCGCTGACGCACCACAAGCCCTTCGCACAGCGGTAGGAACTGCGGATAGCTTTCGACATCCGCCACCAGGGCGAACATCTTCTGCGGCGAATGGGGAACCTGGCGGCGGGTTTCGAACTGCGGCATGGAAATCGAGTTAATGTCCAAAGTCGCGAAGGGCAAGTGGGGGATACCGCAAAGCCGTTTCAATGTTTCATACGGAATGCAACAGGTCGCGGCCTTATGATAGGTATCTTGATATCTATCACGATCCGTTCTATCGTTCCTGCATGTAGCGAGCGACACAAAGGGCGACATGAAGGCGCAGAAAACAGCGAAGATTTTCATGACCGGCCGCAGCCAAGCTGTGCGGCTTCCGGCCGAATTCCGCTTTGAAGGCGAGGACGTGTTCATCCGCCGCGACCCGCAGAGCGGCGACGTCATACTGTCAAAACGGCCCGACAGTTGGGACGGACTTTTTGCTCTTTACGCGAACACCGACATCCCATCAGACTTCATGGGTTCGGAAGACCGCGCCAGGGATTTGGATGAAGACCGCGATCCGTTCGTGGATTCTGGATGACCCGCTATCTCATCGACACCAACATCGCCAGCCACATCATTCGCGGTGACAATCCGCGAATTCTCGAAAGGCTGGTCGCAGTACCGATGGATGCACTGGCGGTTTCAACTGTTACCGAAGGCGAGCTTCTCTATGGCCTCGCAAAGCGCGGCAACCCATCGGCGCTGGCCGAGCGGGTCAACCAGTTTCTCTTGCGTGTAACCATCTGGGCCTGGGACCGAAAAGCTGCCGCCAGCTATGGCGATTTGCGCGCCGCGTGCCAATCGAAGGGAGTATCGCTCTCAGCGCTCGACATGATGATCGCCGCGCATGCCCGGTCTCTTGAAGCGACGCTGGTCACCGCGGATAAGGCTTTCGCACAGCTTCCAAGCGGCTTGCTCACCGTCGAAAACTGGGCCGAGCAGTAGCGCCTACTCCGCCGCAACCAGCCCCAGCTTGGCTTCGCGGGCGGCGCGCAGCTTGGCAAAATCGTCGCCGGCATGGTGCGATGAGCGCGTCAGCGGGCTGGAGGCGACCAGCAGGAAGCCCTTGGTTTTGCCGACCGTGGCGTAGGATTCGAATTCGTCTGGTGTGACGAAGCGTTTGACCGGATGGTGCTTCTTGGTCGGCTGCAGATACTGGCCGATGGTCATGAAGTCGACATTGGCGGTGCGCAGGTCGTCCATCAGTTGCAGAACCTCGTGCCGCTCCTCGCCAAGGCCTACCATGATGCCGGACTTGGTGAAGATGGATGGGTCGAGTTCCTTGACCCGCTGCAGAAGCCGGATCGAGTGAAAGTAACGTGCGCCGGGCCTTACCGTCAGATAGTTGGACGGCACGGTTTCGAGATTGTGGTTGAACACGTCGGGCTTGGCGGCAACGACGATTTCAAGCGCGCCGTCCTTGCGCAGGAAGTCGGGCGTCAGGATCTCGATCGTCGTCTGCGGCGTGGCGGCGCGTATGGCGCGGATGACCTCAGCGAAATGCTCGGCGCCGCCGTCCTTCAGGTCGTCGCGGTCGACCGAGGTGATGACGACATGCTGCAGCCCCATCTGCTTGACCGCCTTGGCCACGCTGTCGGGCTCGTTGGCGTCGAGCTTGGTCGGAATGCCGGTGGCGACGTTGCAGAAGGCGCAGGCGCGGGTGCAGATCTCGCCCATGATCATGAAGGTGGCGTGCTTCTTGTCCCAGCACTCGCCGATATTGGGGCAGCCGGCTTCTTCGCAGACTGTCACCAGCTTGTGCGATTTCACGATCTCGCGCGTCTCGGCATAGCCCTTGGAGGTCGGCGCCTTGACGCGGATCCAGTCCGGCTTGCGCAGCACCTCCTGATCGGGCCGGTGGGCCTTTTCGGGGTGACGCGCCTTGGGCCTGTTGTTGACGAGGTCGAGAACGGTGACCATCAGCGTGTCCTGTTGCGGCCGCCGGGGCGACCCTTCGTTTCAAGGCATATAATGCATCGCCGCCGCCGTCAAAAGACCGCGCGGCGAATGGCTATCATGCGTTCAGCGCGCGGCCATAGGCGTCGAGCACGCTTTCCTTCATCATTTCCGAAAGCGTCGGATGCGGGAAGATGGTGTGCATCAGCTCTTCCTCAGTCGTCTCCAAATTCATGGCGACGACAAAGCCCTGGATCAGTTCGGTCACCTCAGCGCCCACCATATGCGCACCGAGCAACTGCCCCGTCTTCTTGTCGAACACGGTCTTGACCATGCCCTGGTCTTCGCCCAGCGCAATCGCCTTGCCGTTGGCCACGAACGGGAAGCGGCCGACGCGCACCTCGAAGCCGGCGTCCTTGGCCTTCGCCTCGGTGAGGCCGACGGATGCCACCTGCGGGTTGCAATAGGTGCAGCCGGGAATCTTCAGCTTGTCCATCGGATGCACATTGGGCAGGCCGGCGATCTTCTCGATGCAGATGACCGCCTCGTGCTCGGCCTTGTGCGCCAGCATGGGAGGACCCGCGACGTCGCCGATGGCATAGACGCCCGGCACATTGGTCTTGCCGTAGCCGTCGATGACGATGCAGCCACGCTCGGTCTTGATGCCAAGCGCCTCCAGGCCGATGTTTTCGATGTTGCCCTGCACACCAACGGCCGAAATCATCCGGTCGGCGGTGATGGTTTGCGTCTTGCCATCCTTGGTCTGGACGTGGGCGGTGATTGAGTTGGCTGCCTTCTCGACCTTGGTCACCTTGGCTTCGAGCAGGATCTTCATGCCTTGCTTGTCGAACTGCTTCTTGGCAAAGGCCGAAATCTCGGCGTCTTCCACGGGCATCACTTGCGGCAACACCTCGACCACGGTCACGTCGACGCCCATGGCGCGATAGAACGAGGCGAATTCTATGCCGATGGCCCCGGAGCCCATGACCAGAAGCGACTTCGGCATCTCCTGCGGCACCAGCGCCTCGAAATAGGTCCAGATCAGCTTGCCGTCCGGCTCGATGCCGGGCAGCGCGCGCGGCCGTGCGCCGGTGGCGATGACGATATGCTTCGCGGTGTAGGTGCCCTCGCCCAACGCGTTCTTGGGCAAAGGCGCCTGCGGCTGCATCGGCGGCTTGGTCGTCTTGGTGACGACGATCTCATTGGCCTTGGTCAGCTTGGCCTCACCCCAGATGACGTCGACCTTGTTCTTCTTCATCAGGAAGCCGACGCCGCCATTCATCCGCTCGGCAATGCCGCGCGAGCGCGCCACCACGGCCTTGAGGTCCGGCTTCACCGTGCCTTCGAGCGTCAGGCCGTAACTCTTGGCGTGTTCGGCGAAATGCAGGATTTCGGCCGAACGCAGCAGCGCCTTGGTCGGGATACAGCCCCAGTTGGAGCAGATGCCGGCCAGATGCTCGCGCTCCACGATCGCTGTTTTGAGGCCGAGCTGGGCTGCGCGGATGGCGGCGATGTAGCCGCCCGGACCCGAGCCGATGATGATGACGTCGTAGGCGTTGGCCATGGATCAGCCTCCAGATTTCTTGGCGTAAAGAGCGTCAAGCGTGGTCGAGCGCTTGTCGAGGGGAAATGGCACGGAGCCGGAGGCGAGCCGGAACGGGTCGCCAGGGGCCATTTCGTTGATGTAGATCGAGAAAGTGCTCAACGGGCTGCATTCCAGCTCGCCGCCGCTTTTTCCCGTCACCGGATTGTAGGTCGCATTGGAATAGGTGTAGCAGATCTCGGGTATCTGGTAGCTGCCGCCGCCAATCGTCTTCTGGTCGCGGTTGCGCACGCTCCAACTGCCCACGACCACCTTGTCATTGCCGGGATACCAGAGATACGAGCGGCCGTTGGCGGCCAGATATTCGACCTGCGTACCGTGCCCGCCATTCCACGCGTGAATCGTCTGGCCGGAAAGCCCGGCCTTGAACTGGCTAAGCTTGTCGGGGGTGTAGCCGAGCGGTGACATACGGAATGGCTTGCGCAGGACGCCGATCTTCGAGCCCGGCACTTTCTCCACAGTGACGAAAGGTTTCGAATCGTCCCGCCAATCCGAGCCGGGAGGCGGCAGAGACTGGCATCCGGCCAACAGCAGAGCTGCCCCGGCGGCAAGGCCGATCTTTGCACGGTGCGGCACTGCTTGCGACATCCAAGTCTCCCTTGCCGACCGGCGACCTGTTGCCACCGGATCAGACATTACAGTTCCAGCATCACGCGTACGCCCGAAGCCAGCGCTTCGCCGATGCGGCGGGTGTTTTCGGCATCGAGATGCACGCCGTCGAACGGAGAGGCTTCGGCCACTGAACCCGCGTCGAAAAAGCCGCAGCCAACCTCGTCGGCCAGTTCCTCATAGTGGTTCGCGAGTTCGACCGAGGCTTCCGCCCCACCGGCAAACGTTTCGGCAAAGATCGCATTGCCCGTCGGCTTCAGCACCGGAGGCGCTACCAGCAAAATGTCGGGCGTCTTGGCATCGCCGGGATAATCATGGTTGCGGATGATGGTCACCAGCCGCTCCATGCCTTTACGGGCGAAGATCGCCTTGCCCGCAAGGTTGGACTTCATGTCGTTGGTGCCGAGCATGATGACGACGAGATCGACCGGCGCATGGCTGCTCAGAACCGTCGGCAGGACACGCGCTCCGTTGCGGTCGGTTCCGGAAAGATGATCGTCGAACGCAGTGGTGCGACCGTTCAACCCTTCGGCGACGACATGAACGCCCTCGCCCAACGCCTTCTGCAGCGTGCTCGGCCAGCGGTCTTCCAACGCATGGCGCCCGCCGCCCGTGGACGGATCGTAGCCCCAGGTCAGCGAGTCGCCGTAACAGAGAACCGTTTTCATCGGCATGCCTCTTTCGCGAGAAAAAACCCTCCCACGAGGAAGGGCTTTTGGGCACTAGACCAGCATCGCCATTGGGCTTTCGATGTATCGCTTGAAGGCCGAGGCAAGCTCCGCGCCCAGCGCACCATCGATGACGCGGTGGTCGAAGGCGAAGGTCGCCGTCATCACCGTGCCGACCTTGATCTCACCCTTCTTCACCACCGGCTTTTCGATGCCCGCGCCGATCGACACGATGGAGGCATGCGGCGGGTTGATGATCGAGGTGAAGTTGGACACGCCGAACATGCCGAGGTTGGATACGGCCGTGGTGCCGCCCTGGAACTCCTCGGGCTTCAGCTTCTTGTCGCGGGCGCGCTTGGCCAAGTCCTTCATCTGGTTGGAGATGGCGGACAGCGTCTTCTGCTCGGCCTTGCGGATGATCGGAGTGATCAGCCCGTCGGGGATGGCTACGGCCACGCCGACATCCGAATGCTTGTGGATGAGGCGCGCGGTCGAGGTCCACGAGGCATTCGCCAGCGGCACGTCGCGCAGCGCCAACGCCATCGCCTTGATGACGAAGTCGTTGACCGAAAGCTTGAAGGCGGGAACCTCGCCCTTGTCCGTCTTGGTCGTTGGCGCCGAGGCGTTGATTTCGCCGCGCAGCTTCATCAGCGCGTCGATCTCGCAATCCATCGAGACGAAGTAGGACGGAACCGTCTGGTGCGACTCGGTGAGTCGAGCGGCAATCGTCCTCCGCATTCCGTCATGCGGCTTGAGCTCGTAGGAGCCTTCCTCGAACAGCTTCAGCACCGCTTCGTCCGAGCCCCCCTTGGCCAAAGCTGGGGCTGCGGCAGGAGCAGTGGCGGGTGCCGGCGCTGCCTTATCGGCCGGCGCAGGCTTTGCACCGCCGCCGGAGACAGCGGCATCGACGTCGGATTTGACGATGCGGCCATGCGGACCGGAGCCCGTCACTGCCGAAAGGTCGACGCCGGCGTCTTTGGCAATGCGGCGGGCGAGCGGCGAGGCGAAGGTGCGTTCGGAACTGCTGATCTCCCCCCTTGAGGGGGAGATGGCCGGCAGGCCAGAGGGGGGCGATTTGTCGCCATTTCTCCCAGCCGCGCCTTCGGCGCTACCTCCCCCATCGGAGGGAGGAGTAACCGGTGCTGGCTTTTCCGCCTTCGCTTCAGTCTTCGCAGGCGCATCGCCGCCCTTTGTGGCAGCGGAGGCGTCTTCGCCTTCGCCCGCCAGGATTGCGATCAGGGCGTTGACCTTAACGCCTTCAGTGCCGGCCGGAACGACCAGCTTGGCCACCGTGCCCTCATCGACGGCTTCCACTTCCATGGTCGCCTTGTCGGTCTCGATCTCGGCGATCACATCGCCGGGCGCGACCTTGTCGCCTTCCTTGACCAGCCACTTGGCGAGATTGCCCTCTTCCATCGTCGGAGAGAGGGCCGGCATCGTGATGTTGATCGGCATGAGATCCTCCCGTCCGCGTCAGCGATAAGTGACGGCTTTGACCGCCGCGACGACCTCGCCCACATTCGGCAATGCCAGCTTTTCCAGGTTCGCCGCATAGGGCATCGGAACATCCTTGCCGGCGATGGTGATGACCGGTGCATCGAGGAAGTCGAAGGCGCGCTGCGACACCTGGTTGGCGATGAAGTCGCCGACCGAGCTCTGCGGATAGCCTTCTTCCACCACTACGAGGCGGTTGGTCTTCTTCACCGAGGCAATGACCGTATCGAGGTCCATCGGGCGGATCGTGCGCAGGTCGATGATCTCGACGTCGATGCCCATCTCGCGCAACTCGGCTTCCGCCTTGACCGCATAGGTCATGCCGATGCCGAAGGACACGATGGTGACATCCTTGCCGGTCTTATGAATGCGCGCCTTGCCGATCGGCAGTACGAAATCGTCCATCTTCGGCACGTCGAAGGAGTGGCCGTAGAGGATTTCGTTCTCGAGGAAGATGACCGGGTTGGGGTCGCGGATCGCAGCCTTGAGCAGGCCCTTCGCATCGGCTGCCGAATAGGGCATGACGACCTTGAGGCCCGGGATGTGGCTATACCAGGCCGCATAATCCTGGCTGTGCTGGGCAGCGACACGCGCTGCCGCGCCATTGGGACCGCGGAAGACGATCGGCGCGCCCATCTGGCCACCCGACATATAGAGCGTCTTGGCCGCAGAATTGATGATCTGGTCGATCGCCTGCATGGCGAAGTTGAAGGTCATGAATTCGACGATGGGCTTAAGGCCGGCCATGGCGGCACCGACGCCGACGCCGGTGAAGCCGTGTTCGGTGATCGGGGTGTCGACCACGCGCTTGGGACCGAATTCCTGCAGCAGGCCTTGCGTGATCTTGTAGGCGCCCTGATATTCGGCGACCTCCTCGCCCATGACGAACACGTCCTGGTCGCGGCGCATTTCCTCGGCCATGGCGTCGCGCAATGCTTCGCGCACGGTGGTCGACACCATCTCGGTGCCGGCCGGAATGTCGGGATCGGCGGCCACTTCGGTCTTCGGCGCGGCGGCGACCTTGTTGTCGGCCTTGGCGGTCGGCTCCTCGGCAGCTTCGCGCGCCTTGCCGCCGGCGGCATCGGAAGCCGGCGCTTCGGCTGCCTTGGGGGCTTCGGCCTGCTTGCTTTCGCTGGGCGCCGCTGCATCGGCGCTTTCGCCTTCCTGCAGCAGAATGGCAATCGCCGTATTGACCTTTACACCCTCGGTGCCTTCGGCAATCAGGATCTTGCCCATGATGCCTTCATCGACGGCTTCCACTTCCATGGTCGCCTTGTCGGTCTCGATTTCAGCGATGACATCGCCGGACGTGACGGTATCGCCCTCCTTCTTCAGCCACTTGGAGAGGTTGCCCTCCTCCATGGTCGGCGAAAGGGCGGGCATGAGAATTTCGATCGGCATGGTCGGCCCTCCCTTAGTGGACGATATCTGTCCAGAGTTCGGATGCATCCGGCTCCGGATCCGTCTGCGCGAAATCGGCCGCATCGGCGACGACGTCGCGCACTTCCTTGTCGATGGCCTTGAGCTCGTCTTCGCTCGCCCAGTTCTTCTCGATCAGCCGCGCCTTGACCTGCTCGATTGGGTCGTGCTCGGAGCGCATCTTCTGCACTTCGTCCTTGGAGCGGTACTTGGCCGGGTCGGACATCGAGTGGCCGCGATAGCGATAGGTCTGCATTTCAAGGATCATCGGACCTTGACCGGAACGGCACCATTCCACCGCCATGTCGCCGGCGGCCTTGACGGCGCGCACATCCATGCCGTCGACCTGGATGCCGGGGATCTTGAAGGACAGCCCGCGATGGGAGAAATCGGTCTCGGCCGAAGCGCGCGACACCGAAGTCCCCATGGCGTAGCGGTTGTTCTCGATCACATAGATCACCGGCAGCTTCCAGAGTGCTGCCATGTTGAAGCTCTCATAGACCTGGCCCTGGTTGGCCGCGCCGTCGCCGAAATAGGTCAGGCAGACATTGTCGTTTTCGCGGTAGCGGTTGGCGAAGGCGAGACCCGTGCCCAGCGACACCTGCGCGCCGACGATGCCGTGGCCGCCATAAAAATTCTTTTCCTTGGAGAACATGTGCATGGAGCCGCCCTTCCCCTTGGAATAGCCGCCCCTGCGTCCGGTCAGCTCGGCCATCACGCCGCGCGGCGACATGTCCATGGCGAGCATATGGCCATGGTCGCGATAGGCGGTGATCATCTGATCGCCTTCCTTCAGCGACATTTCGAGGCCGGTAACGACCGCCTCCTGGCCGATATAGAGGTGGCAGAAGCCGCCGATGAAGCCCATGCCGTAGAGCTGGCCGGCCTTTTCCTCGAAGCGGCGGATGAGCAGCATGCCGCGATAGGCGTCGAGTTCCTGGCTCTTGTCGAAATCGAGCGGCGCGGGCGCCGACAGCGCGGAACTGAGTTTGGTATCTGATTTGGCTTTGAATTTGGCAGGCGCTTTTCGGGCTGCGGTAGCCATGCATCACTCCCTGTTGACGTCTCTTGGCGGACACTGGAGGAGATGAAACCTCCCCACCGTTGCCTTGACGCTAACACGGCGCAGACACCTAATCCATGCGAAAAAACGCATGGCTGACATGCAGGTAAGACACTCTAATCGTTATAAATATTGTCGATTAACCGACTTCAAGTTAATTGCTGCTTTGCACCATTTCTGCGGTGCCGTGCAGCATTTTCATCAATAAGGCGTGCGTCCCGTACGCATGATCGTGACCTCATCCGGCTTGGACACGTTCAGCGCACGCCGCGCCTGCTCGTCCAGCATGTCGCGCTGCATGCTGCCGTCATGCACCAGTCGTACCCGGCGTTCGATGTCCATTCGCTCGGCGCGCCGCATATCGAGTTGCTTCTGCAGAACCGCCGCCTGCTCCTCATAACGATATTTCGCATAGATGCCGTACTGGCCATTATAGGCATGGAATCCGAAATAGGACAGGAACGCCACGCACAGCGCCGGTACGATGAGCTTGCCCGTGTTTCTCGGTTTGTGCTGGCGTGTCCACATGGCGGTCGAATTCCTTTCGCCCGCCTTTGTTGCAGAATTGTGCTTAATGGACGGTTACGGAGGCGGCGCCTTATGCATTCCAAATGCACAGATCACCGGCGAATGCCGTGCTCCGCCTCCACCCGCTACCGGCGCAGACGCGCACCTTTTTCGTCCAGCACCTGTTCGCCGTCTTCTTTCAAGAAGGCGCCCCGATGCGTATCGGGCAGGATGTCGAGCACCGCTTCGGACGGGCGGCACAGCCGCGTGCCCAGGGGCGTGACCACGAAGGGACGATTGATCAGGATGGGATGCGCCATCATCGCGTCGAGCAATTGTGCGTCCGTCAGCGAGGGATCGCCGAGCCCCAGCGCTTCATAAGGCGTGCCCTTTTCGCGGATCGCCTCGCGCACGCTCAACCCGGCATCCACGATCATGTGCTGAAGATCGTCGCGAGTCGGCGGCGTTTTCAGATATTCGACCACAGTGGGTTCGATGCCGGCGTTGCGGATCATCGCCAGGGTGTTGCGCGACGTGCCGCAATCCGGATTGTGAAAAATCGTCACGTTCATGCTCACGCCCTTTCGCCTGCGGGTTTTTTGGAAACGGAAACGCCAGCCTCGTACCAGCCCTTCGACCGATTCACGATCCAGACGACAGACAGCATCACCGGCACCTCGATCAGCACGCCCACGACGGTTGCAAGGGCGGCGCCCGATTGGAAGCCGAACAGGCTGATGGCGGCTGCGACCGCGAGCTCGAAGAAATTGCTCGCTCCGATCAGAGCCGAAGGTCCGGCCACGCAATGCTGCTCGCCCGACATCCGGTTGAGCAGATAGGCGAGACCCGAGTTGAAATAGACCTGGATCAGGATCGGCACGGCGAGCAGCGCGATGATCGTGGGCTGGGCGATGATCTGGTCGCCCTGGAAGCCGAACAGCAGCACCAGCGTCGCCAAAAGCGCGACCAGCGAGATCGGCTGGAGGGTTGAAATCAGCCTGTCCAGCGGACGCGAAACCCCATTCGCCATCAAACCGCGGCGCAGCAGTTGGGCAATCGCCACCGGAACGAGGATGTAGAGCGCCACGGAGATCATCAGCGTGTCCCAGGGAACGGTGATAGCCGAGAGCCCCAGCAGCAGACCGACGATCGGCGCGAACGCCACGATCATGATCGCGTCGTTGAGCGCGACCTGGCTGAGCGTGAAATGCGGCTCTCCTTTGGTAAGGTTCGACCAGACGAACACCATCGCCGTGCAGGGTGCCGCCGCCAGGATGATCAGGCCGGCGATGTAGGAATCGATCTGGTCGGCCGGCAACATCGGGCGGAACAGCCAGCCGATGAACAGCCACGCCAGCAGCGCCATGGAGAAGGGCTTGACCGCCCAGTTGATGAACAGTGTCACACCGATGCCGCGCCAATACTGGCCGACCGTCGACAGCGCGCCGAAATCGATCCTGAGCAGCATCGGAATGACCATCAGCCAGATCAGCAGCGCGACCGGGATGTTCACTTCGGCGATTTCGGCACTGCCGACGACCTGGAAAACACCGGGCATGAGATGCCCGAGCGCGATGCCGACGACGATGCAGAGCATCACCCAGACGGTGAGATAACGTTCGAAAATGGACATCAGCAGGCCGTCTTTGGCGCGCAGCACGGCGTCAGTTCAGCGACCAGCGGCGCGCAGAGTTCCGAACGCCCATCGCAGCAATCCTTGATCATGAACAAGGTCAGCGCGCGAAACCCATCGAGATCGGCCCTGTAGATGATCGACCGGCTCTGGCGCTCATGGCTCACCAGCCCTGCCCGCGCCAGGGTCGCGAGATGCGCCGACATCGTGTTCTGCGGCACATCGAGCATCCGAGCCAGTTCGCCGGCAGCGATGCCTTCCGGCTCGTGCCGCACCAGAAGCCGGAACGTTTCCAGCCTGGTCGTCTGCGCAAGAGCGGCCAGTGCCGCGATAGCATCATTTGATTCCATATATCCAGATTGACGGATATGTTCTCCTGGTGTCAACCCAACTGTGCGTTGCCTACTCGTGATAAAAAAGGCGGGGATCGCTCCCCGCCCTTGCCGTTCATTCTCGCCTTGGCGTCTTACGCCCTCAGGATCGACGTCCCGGCATAGCGCGCCTGCTTGCCCAGCTCTTCCTCGATGCGGATGAGCTGGTTGTACTTGGCGGTGCGGTCCGAGCGCGCCAGCGAACCGGTCTTGATCTGGCCGCAGTTGGTGGCGACCGCCAGGTCGGCGATGGTGGAATCCTCGGTCTCGCCCGAACGGTGTGACATCACCGCGGTGTAGCTCGCCTTGTGAGCGGTTTCGACCGCGTCCAGCGTCTCGGTCAGCGAGCCGATCTGGTTGACCTTGACCAGGATCGAGTTGGCGACGCCCATCTTGATGCCGTCGCGCAGGCGCGCGGAGTTGGTGACGAACAGATCGTCGCCGACCAGCTGGCATTTCGAGCCGGCGATGTCGGTGAGGTATTTCCAGCCCTCCCAGTCGTCTTCCGCCATGCCGTCTTCGATGGAGATGATGGGGTAGTCGGCGATCAGTTTGGCGAGATATTCGGCCTGCGCCTTCGGGTCGCGGGTCTGCTTTTCGCCTTCATAGACGTAGTTGCCGTCCTTGAAGAACTCGGTCGAGGCGCAATCGAGCGCGATATAGACGTCTTCGCCCGGCTTGTAGCCGGCCTTTTCGATCGAGGCCATGACGAAGTCGAGCGCTGCCTGCGCGCTCATCAGGTTCGGCGCGAAGCCGCCCTCGTCGCCCACATTGGTGTTGTGGCCGGCGTCCTTCAGGCCCTTCTTCAGCGTGTGGAAGATTTCCGAACCCCAGCGCACGGCGTCGCGCAGCGTCGGCGCGCCCACCGGCATGATCATGAATTCCTGGAAGTCGATCGGGTTGTCGGCATGCATGCCGCCATTGATGATGTTCATCATCGGCACCGGCAGGACGCGGGCGTTCGGGCCGCCGAGATAGCGGTAAAGCGGCAGGCCGGAGGCTTCGGCGGCAGCCTTTGCCACCGCCAGCGACACGCCGAGTATGGCGTTGGCGCCGAGCCGGCTCTTGTTGGGCGTGCCGTCCAACTCGATCATGGTCTGGTCGATATGGATCTGGTTCTCGGCTTCCATGCCGCCAATGGCTTCAAAAATTTCGCCGTTGACGGCTTCGACGGCGCGCTCGACGCCCTTGCCGAGATAGCGCGAGCCGCCGTCGCGAAGCTCGACCGCTTCATGCGCGCCGGTGGAGGCGCCGGAGGGAACCGCTGCACGGCCCATGGAGCCGTCTTCGAGGACGACGTCCACCTCGACGGTTGGATTGCCACGGCTGTCGAGAATTTCGCGGCCGATAATATCGATGATTGCTGTCATGTGAGGCATCCCCCGGAGGCTGGGCGCAGATTGCGGATCGGTTGGAATTGCGCGCCCGTCTTAGCCAAAGCAGCGAAAAACGCAATGTCGCCACGGCAAATAGTCGCCCGGAACGACAAGACATGGCTTCCTGCCATGGCATCGCGCGCTGCCGGTTGCTATGGCAGGGCGAACCCAAGCTGGATAGACCGCATGCGCATCCCACTCCTGGCTCTCGGCCTCACACTCGGAGCGAGTTTCATCGCCTCCGCTGGCCCTGTCGAATCCCAGGTCGAAACCCAGGGGCCGCGCGGGCCGCTTCGAGGGACAATGCTTAAGCCCGACACATCGCAGCGCCCGCCTATAGCGCTGATCGTTCCGGGCTCCGGGCCGACAGACCGCGACGGCAACAACCCGCTCGGCGTCAAAGCCGCCACCTACCGGCTGCTGGCGGAAGGACTTGCGGCGCAAGGCATCGCCACGGTGCGCACCGACAAGCGCGGCCTCGGCGGCAGCAAGGATGCCGTTCTCGACCCCAACGACGTGTCCATCCGCGCCTATGCCGGCGACACGCTCAACTGGGTTGCCGAAATCCGCCGCGAGACCGGCGCGGCTTGCGTCTGGATCGTCGGCCACAGCGAGGGCGGGCTGATTGCGCTTGCCGCGGCACGGCATGCTTCCGACGTCTGCGGCGTCGTCCTGCTCGCCACGCCGGGCCGGCCATTGGCCGAAGCGCTGCGCGAGCAATTGCGCAACAACCCCGCCAATGCCCCGATCCTCGACCAGGCCGAAGGTGTCATCGACGATCTGGATGCTGGCAAAACCGTCGACGTCTCGAACCTGCCGCCGGCCGTCGCCACACTCTTCGCGCCGCAGTTGCAGCGCTTCTGGATCGATCTGTTTGCGCACGATCCCGCTCGCATGATGTCGGACTACCGGGGTCCGGCGCTGATCGTGCAAGGCGAGCGCGACCTGCAGGTCAGCACCGAAGACGCCTACTCGCTGAAGGAAGCCAATGCGCAGGCCGCGCTTCGGCTTCTGCCTGATGTCAACCACGTGCTGAAGACGGTCGCGACCGACGACCCCGCAGCCAATGCCGCAACCTATGCCGATCCCACTCTGCCGCTCGCGCCCGACGTGGTGCCGGCTGTCGCGGATTTTATTTTGTCTGAGGGCGTGGAGCAGTAGTCGGTATGGTTTAGCGCTTCGTCGCGTCGCCCTACGTTGCCCCCTCTGTCCGCTTGAAAGGGCGGAAATCTCCCTGCGATGACAGGTCTATCAAGCGTGATATTGTCCCCCTCATCCGGCCCTTCGGGCCACCTTCTCCCCGCTGGGGTGAAGGGACTGGCGCGGCGCCGACCGCTCTCCTCTCCCCAGCGGGGAGAGGGTGGCCGAGCGAAGCGGAGGCTGGGTGAGGGGGCATGAATTCACACCGCATTGCGGTGAGCAGTCACTACCCTTCGCTCACACGCCGTTCCGGCGGCGAAAGTCCAGCGCTCGACACGATCCAGCCGGCCGCGTCGTCCACGGTCATCACGCTGACATCGAGCGCGTGGCACTCCACGCCAGCCGGACGCAGCAACTGGTAGTTCTCGCGCAGGTGCCGCAACGTGCTGATGCGCGTCAGCTTCTGTTGCGCGGCGCGGCCTTGCGAGACGAGCCGCCGCTCATTTTCTTCCTCGGAGCATTGCAGCACCACCGACACAAGCCGCGCCCGGCGCGCGGTGGCAAGCGCGCGGTACTCGTCGAACATCTTCGTGTCCCAGGCGTCGTCCGACAGCGCGTCGGTGAAGATCAGCGGCACGCGCGGGTCCATTCTGCGCAAATGGCTGAAGACCAGTTCGCGGACTTCGCGGCGCAGCGTGCCATAGGCCAGGTCGTGGCGCTCATAGAGCGCCTCGGAAGGGTTGAGCAGGGTGTGGTTGTCGATCACCCTTGCGTCGAGCCGCGCGGCGAGTTCCCGGGCAATCGTCAGCTTGCCGCTGCCCGGCCATCCATTGAAATGGACGATGACGCCCATCAGGTGCCTTTCGCGATCCGGTCGAAAGCCATGAGTTTCTCCAGCAATGCCGGCAGGTCTTTCAGAGGCACCATGTTGGGGCCGTCTGAAGGAGCGTTGTCGGGATCCTGGTGCGTCTCGATGAACACACCGGCCACCCCTACCGCCACCGCGGCGCGTGCCAGCGTTTCGACGAAGCGGCGTTCGCCGCCGGTGGAACCGCCCTGCCCGCCCGGCTGCTGCACCGAATGGGTCGCATCGAAGATCACCGGCGCGCCGAGTTCCGCCAGGATCGGCAGCGCGCGCATGTCGGAGACAAGCGTGTTGTAGCCAAAGGAGGCGCCTCGCTCAGTCACCATCACGTTGGAATTGCCGGAATCCGTCACCTTGGCGACGACGTTCTTCATGTCCCACGGCGCCAGGAACTGGCCTTTCTTGACGTTGACAACCTTGCCAGTGTTGGCGGCGGCGATCAGAAGATCGGTCTGGCGGCTGAGGAAGGCGGGAATCTGGAGCACATCCACCACCTCGCCCACCACGGCGCATTGCTCTTCGGTGTGCACGTCGGTCAGCACCGGCAGGCCGAACTCCTTGCGGATGTCGGCGAAGATCGGCAGCGCCGCGTCCAGTCCCGCGCCGCGTTTGCCCGAGAGCGACGTGCGGTTGGCCTTGTCGAAGCTCGACTTGTAGACCAGCCCGATGCCGAGCTTGCCGCACATATCCTTCAGTGCGCCGGCCATGTCGAAGGCATGCTGGCGGGTCTCCAACTGGCATGGACCGGCGATCAGGGCGAGCGGCGCGGTGTTGGAGAACTGCGTTGCGCCAACGCTGACGGTAGGATTCGGCTTGCTCATAGATCTGCCTCGAAATGGAACGGAACGCCCTGGCCGTCGGCCGCGGCGATTCGCAGGGTTCCGTCTTGCGTTTGGCCCCCGTCTTGCGTTCGGAATGGGACGGCATTGCGGCTGAAACGCTCCGCGGTGGCCTCGAGATCGGCGACGCCGAATACGATGCCCGCGAAGCGGAGACCTTCATGGTCCTGCGTTGACGACACGTCTACAACGGAATTTGCGAGCTCTACCGTCGTCCTGCCATGGTCGTGCTTGACCGCGCCGCGCGCTGCCCGCGCCAGGAAGGCGGCGGAGCGTTCGGGGTCAGGCGCGGTTGCCAGCACCCTTCGTATCCGCGTCACCCCATTGGCATGCGCCTGCAGAGCGCCGCGGTCGACATTGGGCGCGTTCACACGCTCGCAGGAAAATACGAAGCTGTCGGGCGAGCCGGCCTCCGCCGCGAAGGCCAGGCGGAACGAGGCGGTGTCGCGCGCGCCCTTGGCATCGGTGAAAGGCCGCGAGAAATCGAGCCGGTCGCCGGCCGAAATGCCCGCGCCCGCGAATTCGACGTGATCGGCATCGGCGTTATCTGTGGCGAAGACCAGCGCACTCAGCCCCTCCTCGCCGTTGCGGGCACGATAAATTCGGTCCCGGCCGACGAAAACATTGCCGGAAGATATCGCCGCGTCGGCGAGCGCCCGGTCAGCCACGGCAAGCGGCTCCATGAAGGTTCCGTCGGAGAAATAGACGCAGCAATTCTGCGTTCCAAACGGGTGAACGCCGTCAGGCGCAACGGTGAAGCCGAGCCGTTCGAGCCGGTTTCGCGCGCTCGCCACGGTGGCCGTGGGCAGGACGAGATGATCGAGGGGACGCGGAGAAGTCGTGACAGCCATAAGGAGAGGGCTTGCCCTAATTCAGGGCGCGTTTCAACCGGTAGGCGTTTTCCTTTGCATCGCAGCAAAACAGTGCTGCACCGCATCACAGGTCATGAATTGCCAACGGGCATGTGCATCTGTTAGAAAACCGTGTCGAATCTATGGGTTAGTTGCGTCATGCGTTACAATTGGGATCGCGAGCCCCGCTTCTGGGAGCGTTATCGTACAGCATGTGTCGGGGTTGTCGCCGCGCTCGGACTGGGTTCATTGCTGGTCGCGGCACTGCCGTTCTAGGGCATTCGACTCTATCCGGACTTGTCAAAGCGCCGCTTCGGTGACGCAACCAAACAGATGGGGTTGCGTTCTTCGCCCATGAGCGAAGACAAGTCATTTTCACAGCCCGTTATCCTGCGCATAAAGTCAACCGAGCCTGATGTTCATATTCGGGACGCCCGCCAGGCCTTGGACAGCCTTACTTCCCTCTGGCCGAGCCAGCGTGGCGCGCGGCACCGGGATGCTGTAGAAACATGCCTCAAAGTCATCGATGGGCACCGATCCACCGAGGATGCCCGCCTGGCCCTGATAGAAGCCGCCCGCGAAGCCGATTTGCTGGCCGGTCAGCCCCAACCCAAGTAAACCCGCTCCGCGCGAGCATAAGGAGAAGTTTGTGAGCAAAGTGATTTATGAGATCGTCGAGCACGATGGCGGCTGGGCGTATAAGGTCGGCGAGACATTTTCCGAGACATTCCCATCCCACGATCACGCCCGTCGTGCAGCGGAAACAGCGGCCGGTGAGCAGCAGGTCCCGGATGTCGCGCGTGGCATCGAATATGAAGATTCCGCCGGCAAGTGGCATGGCGAGGTCGCCAGCGGCGACGATCGCCCACAGACCGAAGTCTCCGACAAAGACTGATTTTCAGCCTTTTAGACCAACGTAAAACGGGCGGATGCGAGGCCGCCCGTTTTGTTTTGGATCCAGTCGGAATGATCAGCCGTGCAGGCGCTTGGCGATTTCGGCCGTCCGCTTGCCCTGGAACTTGGCGCCTTCCAGTTCCTGAGCCGAAGGCTGGCGCGAGCCGTCGCCGTCCGAAGTTGTCGTCATGCCGTAAGGCGCGCCGCCGCGGACGACGTCGTTGCCCATCTGACCCTGATAGGCATAGGACAGCGGCACGACGATCATGCCCTGGTGCTGCAGGAAGACCTGCGCGTTGATCAGCGCGAGTTCCGCGCCGCCGTGCTGGGTCGCGGTCGACACCATCACCGAGCCGACCTTGTCGAGCAGAGCGCCCTTAGCCCACAGGCCGCCGGTCTGGTCGAGGAAATTCTTCATCTGCGATGCCATCGTGCCGTAGCGGGTGGCGGTGCCGATGATGATGCCGTCATAGTCGGCCAATTCGTTCGGGTCGGTGATGACCTCGGCGTCCTGGTCGAGCTTGTAGTAGGCCGCCTTGGCGACGGATTCGGGAACCAGTTCCGGCACGCGCTTGATGGTCACATCGGCGCCGGCTTCGCGGGCGCCTTCGGCAGCCGCCTTGGCCATCTGTTCCATGTGGCCCCAGCTGGAATAATAAAGCACGAGAATCTTGGTCATCGATGTGTCTCCATTCGAATTCGTTTGCTGCCGGTCTCGGCGCATCGCTGGTCAATGTAATCTTCTCGTCGTTCAATGGAAGCGCTCCAATGCGCTACACATCGTTCACAATCCGATGACTGTTGCCGCCGCCCGCGCCGCGCGCTATTCCAACCTCCCCCGTTCCGGAGCACTGCCATGGCACAAATCGTCACCGCCGCGATGTTGATCATCGGCGACGAGATTCTTTCCGGCCGCACCAAGGACAAGAACATCGGCCACCTCGCCGATGTCATGACCATGATCGGCGTCGACCTCAAGGAGGTCCGCATCGTTCCCGACGAGGAGGACGAGATCGTCGCCGCCATCAACGCGCTGCGTGTCCGCTACGATTATCTCTTCACCACCGGCGGCATCGGCCCGACGCATGACGACATCACCGCCGATGCGGTGGCGAAGGCGTTCGGCCTGCCCTGCGACTATGATGACGGCGCCTACGCCATGCTCGAGGCGACCTACGCCGCGCGCGGCATGGAGTTCAGCGACGCCCGCAAGCGCATGGCGCGCATGCCGCGCGGCGCGGACCATATCGACAACCCGATCTCCACGGCGCCCGGCTTCCGCGTCGAGAACGTCCATGTCATGGCCGGCGTGCCTTCGATCTTCCAGGCCATGCTCGACAATGTCGTGCCGACCTTGCGCACCGGCACGAAGATGCTGTCGGCCACCGTGCATTGCCCGTTTGGCGAAGGCACCATCGGCGGCCCGCTCGCCGCGATCCAGAAGGAGCATCCCGATACGGTGATCGGCTCCTATCCGAAATATGCCGACGGCACCTACTGGACCGAGTTGGTGGTTCGCGCCCGCTCGCAAGAGGCGCTGGAACCCGCGCGCATCGCGGTCGAGACCATGGTGGCGGAACTCGCCAAAGCGGCGTAAAATGCCGGACCGCGCACCCGTGCGCCCGCGCTCGCCGAATGGCGAAACCGGGGCAAGGTTCGCGTGTTGTTAGAGGCTGACAGTTCGGAGGCTTGCCATGTTCAAGACCATCGTTGCCGTCGTCCAGACCGACAAGGATATTCAGCGCGTTCTCGACGTCGCCCTGCCGCTGGCGGAAGATCACGAGGCCCATCTCATCGGCGTCCATGCCGAAGCGCTGCCGGTGCCCTATGCCTCGGCCGGCGGATTTCCCGACACCGAAATGATCGAGGTCAATGTCAGGATCGCTGCCGAGCGCGCCGCCCACATCAAGGCTGCGTTTCTCGCGCGGCTTGAGGGCACCGGCATCGCTCATGAGTTTCGCAGTTTCGAAAGTTTTGCCGGCGAAAGCACCCTGTCGGGCGTCGACAGCGCACGCTGCGCCGATCTCGTCATCGCTGCCCGCAATGGCCCGGACGAAGACGGTTTTCAGGCCGATGTCGACAGCCTGATCTACGAGGCCGGTCGCCCGGTCCTGGTGGTGCCGCATTCGGGACCGCTGCTGGCGTCTTATGCGCGCGTGCTGATCGCCTGGAACAACAGCAAGGAAGCCGCACGTGCCGCCTTCGATGCTTTGCCCTTCATCCGCGAGGCGCGCGAAACGCGCATCCTCGTTGTCGATCCGGTCGAAGAGAGCAGCACGCTCTCGGCCAGCCAGTTGGCGGCGGCGCTCGAACGCCATGGCGCGACCGTCACCATCGCGACGCGCACCTCCGGTGGCCGCCATGTCGACGAGGCCATCCGCCACCACATCGCCGAAAGCGGCACCGACCTGCTGGTGATGGGCGCCTACAGCCATTCCTGGCTGCGGGAGCTTCTGTTTGGCGGCGTCACGCGCAACGTGCTGCAATCCGGCGAAACTGCGGTGTTTCTGTCGCGCTGAGCTTTGGCGCGGCCTCCACGGTAGTGTAGGGTGCACAGGCGCACGACAGCACAGCACCTAACGCCCTCAACTCAGCCTACGAAACCGCATCTCGCCATCGTTCAGAAAACACGCTCCGCTGAACAACGATAGATCGAGCGGATTGGGCAGGCGCACATCGTCCAGATCGGGACATGGCTTTTTCGACGGATCGTAGGCGCGGTCGATCTGGGACAGGAAAACCAGGATGTGCCCTCGCTCCCGCGCAAAATCCGCCAGCGTCTCGACCTGCGTCGCCAAAGCCGGATTGTTGCGTTTCTGGTCGAGCAGTTGCAGATAATCGATCACCGCCAAGGTGCCAGGCTCCTGCGTGGCCAGTGACGCGACGATATGATCCGCGCTGATGTTTTCCGAGGAATCGAACGAAAACAGTTCGGGAAAGCGCATCCATTGCACCCCGAGCCTGCGAAGCCGGTCGAGCGTATCGCGCTCGGTATATTCGAGCGTGAAGAAGGCGCTGCGTTTGCCCTGGTGCGTCGCCTCCAGCGCAAGTTGCAGCCCCATCAGCGTCTTGCCCTGCCCCGGCCGCGCGCCAAGCAGGACGACATCGCCAGGGCGCAGGCTCGCGTAAAGATGCTCCGCCGGCGACGGCGCCCTGGCGGCAAGCAGGCTCCAGCTCTTGAAGCCTTCAGCCGCCGCGACGCGATCGAGGGCGGCATGCAACGGGATGTTTTCGTCCCGGCCCAGAAGCTTCGCCTTGCGCTTCAGCCGGTAGATCGGTTGCGACAATCTCATCGTAAATCCTTCCATTGCGAGCGCTTGCCGCAGTCCCTCCTCATGCGTGGTGCCCGAACGGTCGGTGTGATGATGTTCAGCCCGGCATGAAGAATGCTTTCCCGCTGGAGGGAGGAGGCGTGGGCCACGCCAGAATCAGATGTTAGACCGGGATCGGCCGCGATGGAAAGGACCTGCGGCGGCGTATTCCACGTCACGTCAAGCCGCCCGCTTGCCAAGCCCTGGCCTTTCCGGCTAATTCCGGCTGCATTCGCAACCGCGCGCCGGAGTTTAACCGGAAAGCCGCGCCTGCATCGGAGTGCGCCCAATTGTCCCTGCCCGAAAAAGCCTTTCCCGTCTCCTGGGATCAGTTCCACCGCGACGCGCGTGCGCTTGCCTGGCGGCTGGCGGGCCTCGGCATCGAATGGCGCGGCATCGTCTGCATCACGCGCGGCGGGCTGGTGCCTGCCGCCATCATCTGCCGCGAACTCGGCATTCGCATGATCGAAACGGTCTGCGTCGCCTCCTATCACGATTACCAGGCGCAGGGGCAACTCGAGGTCCTGAAGGACGTCACGCCGTCGATGCTGGAAAACGACGGTGAGGGCATTTTGATCGTCGACGACCTCACCGACACCGGCAAGACGGCTGCCATTGTCCGCGCCATGATGCCCAAGGCCCATTTCGCCACCGTCTACGCCAAGCCCAAGGGCCGGCCGCTGGTCGATACCTATGTCACCGAGGTGTCGCAGGACACCTGGATCTATTTCCCCTGGGACATGGGGTTCACCTACCAGAAGCCGATTTCCGACCACCAGGGCGGCTGATACTCCAGCCTCACCCCTCCGCCAGCATGGCCACCAGCACGTCGGACTGCGACAAAATCCCAACCAGCCGTCCGTCCTCGTTCGTCACCGGCAGGTGGTGAAGCCCCTCCTCGGCAAACAGCACGATCGCTTCCGAGATCCAGTCTTGCGGCCGCACGGTTTTTACCGGGCTGGTCATGATGTCCTTGACCGTGCCGTTCGGCGCGCTGGCGCCTGAAAACGCCCGCTCCAGCCGCCGCCGGAAGCCGATCACCGGCCGCCCCCGCAGCCAGTCGGCGCGGCTCAGAATGTCGGTCTGCGTGACGATGCCGATAACCCGCGCATTGTCGTCGGTCACCGGCAGGGCTTTGATGTGATGGGTCCGCAGCAGATGGTGCGCGTGCGCGAGTGAGTCGTCCGGCGCCACGCCGATCACATCGCGCGACATGACCTGCCCGCAATCGGTCTGGCCGGAACGTCGGCGAAAAGAGCGCAGTTCGGTGCGCTTCAGAATCGCTTCGAGATCGTCGCGGTCGATGTCCAGCACTTGGTCGTATTCGTCCAGCACCGCGTCGAGATCGGCGCGATTGAAGCCAACCCGAGCTGCAGGCGGCGGATCGGCTGTGCCGTGGGAGGACAGAGCAGGCTTGGCCGCATGCGGATAGCGCCGTCCGGTCAAATTGTTGAAGACCAGCGCGGCCAAGAGCAGAATCACGGAATTGCCGAGCACCGGCCACAGCACGAAGCCATAGCCGAGGTCGTGGACGGGTTGCCCGCCCAGCACCGCCGTCAGGGCGATGGCGCCGCTCGGCGGATGCAGGCAGCGCAGGCTCATCATCAGTGCAATGGCGATGCCGGCGGCAAGCGCCGAGGCGATATAAGGATCGTCCACCAGCTTTGACAGGCTGACGCCGACAAGCGCTGCGACCGTGTTCCCGCCCAGGATCGACCAGGGTTGGGCGAGCGGACTGGAGGGCACGGCAAATAGCAGCACGGCGGATGCGCCCATCGGCGCGATCAGCGCAAGCGGCCATGACATCTCGTCGGCGACGAGCATGGCGAGCAGTCCCGTGGCCAGAAGGCCGAGCAACGCCCCGGTTGCCGAACGAACCCGCTCCTGGGCGCTGACAAGGCCTGCCCTCGGCAAAAGCCGTTCGATCTGTTCGCGCACCATGAGTGCTAGCCCCTCCCGCCGTCCTGGCGACCCCCCGCATCTCCGTACTGCGTGCGGGACCGTGCTGTCTGATAGATCGTGCCGGGCTGAGCAGTCCATATTTTTTGAGCAGGCAGCGTATCGGCGGGTGCAGGAACCCCATCCCGAATCAACCCTTTCACTTCCGGAGAAAGTGCCTATATCGGGGTGCCGAAGGCATTTTCGGATTAGCTTCCTGCTGCTTTCGGATGATTTTCACCCGCTGATTGGCTGTCGCGCATCTTTGCGTTTAATTTTGTTATGCCAAGCGGGCTTTTATGAAACTTTTACTTTTATTACGGACGATTAACCGTGATAAAAGTGAGACGGCAAACGAATTCGAAAGGACCACGTCACCGATGCTCGCCCTTCCCGCACGCAAGCGTATCCAAGATCGGATCCGCCGCCTTTTCGGCGGAAAGCCTTGCCGCGTGCAGGTGGCCGCCCTTCCGTGGCGTGCCGGCGAAGACGGCATCGAGGTGATGCTTATCACCAGCCGCGGCACCGGCCGCTGGGTGTTGCCCAAGGGCTGGCCGGAAGGCAGTGAACCGCTCTGCGAAGCCGCAAGGCGCGAAGCCGCCGAGGAGGCCGGGCTGTCGGGCAAGATCCTGTCCAGCGAGGCCGGCAGCTTCTACTACCGCAAGGCCCGCAATTCGGGCGAGCAATGGCTGTGCGAGGTCCGCGTCTTTCCGATGCAGGTCACCGATGTCGCCGACAAATGGCCGGAAGAGAAAAGCCGCAAGCGGCGCTGGTTTTCTCCCCAGGTGGCTGGGGGGCTCGTCGCCGAACCCGATCTCGGCGCGCTGATTCGCAGCTTCCAGGCTCCCGCTACAAATCACGTCCCCGCCTGAGCGCCGAACGCATGTCATGAAAGGCGGCTAAGCTCCGCTGTTGGTGGCGTAGCGCTCACCTTGGAGTTTTGGACTATGGGCCGTCTGGCATTTTGTGTGCATCTAAGCCGCCCCTCACTGTCCTGCCGGACATCTTGTAACTCACCATTTGCCGTATGCGCTCTCCCCGTGAACCGCAGGGCAATCGAACCTGGATTTCAGGCCCCCTCATCCGGCCCTTCGGGCCACCTTCTCCCCGCTGGGGAGAAGAGACTGGCGCTACGCCGACCGCTCTCCTCTCCCCAGCGGGGAGAGGGTCGCCGAGCGAAGCGGAGGCGGGGTGAGTGGGAAAACTATGTTTGCGTTTACCCTGCCGCGATAGAGAAGAGAGACGCCGGTATCCGTAGCTTAGCGAACAGGCGACCCGGCCACTCCATTGTTGTGTCAACCCGAAGAACCGGTGGACGCCGCCGATCTCTCACGCCGCTCACCGCCTCAGTCGGCGACTGACGACGCCATGGCCGATCGCTCTTCCCGTAAAACCACGCTCGATAAGGACCTCGAAAAGTTTTCCGACGTCGAGGAAGCCTCGATCTTCGTGGCACGCTCGCTGGTGGCACCGGGACTGGCTTTGCTCTTTTTGGCGTCGGCAGCGGTCTATGCCGCGCTGACCGTCTCGGGAGCGCCCGGCGCGGTCGTCATCGTCGCGGCCGCCGCCATTGGCGGCTACATGGCGTTGAACATCGGCGCCAACGACGTCACCAACAATGTCGGACCCGCCGTCGGCGCCAAGGCAATCACCATGGGCAGCGCGCTGATCATGGCCGCCGTCTTCGAAAGTGCGGGAGCTTTGATCGCCGGCTGGAATGTGGTCGCGACGATTTCGACCGGCATCGTTCCGCCGGCCTTGATCGAGGAACCCGCCCTACTCATCCAGTTGATGATGGCGGCGCTCATCTCCGCCTCGTTATGGGTGCATTTCTCCACATGGATCGGCGCGCCGGTTTCCACCACCCATTCCCTCGTCGGCGCCGTGCTGGGCGCGGGACTGGCTGCGGCCGGCGTCAGTGCGGTCGATTGGGTGACAATCGGCACCATCGCCTTCGGCTGGGCCGCCTCGCCTCTGGTCGGCGGCGCCATGGCAGCACTTTTCCTGGCCTTCATTGAATCGTCCATCGTCTATCAGGACGACAAGATCGCAGCCGCCCGCCGCAACGTGCCGCTGCTTATCGGCGTCATGGCCGGCAGCTTTGCCGCTTATCTCACATTGCTCGGCATGAACTTCGCCGGCGACGAAGCATCGCTCGCCTCGATTGCCGTGGGCGCCGCCACCTTTGTGCTTGCCTGGATCGTCGCGCATCGCCTCGTGAAGATGCAGTCGACCGGTCTGGAAAACCGCAACCAGTCGCTCAAGGTGCTGTTCCGCATTCCGCTGGTCGCTGCCGCCGCCCTGCTCTCCTTCGCGCATGGCGCCAACGACGTGTCCAACGCCGTCGGCCCGCTGGCAGCGATCGTGCATGCGTTGGTCGACAGCGACATCCAAACCGGAGCGCTCAATGTCCCGGTCTGGGTGATGGTGATCGGCGCGCTCGGCATTTCCGTCGGTTTGCTGCTGTACGGACCGCGCCTGATCCGCATGGTCGGCGAGCAGATCACGCGGCTCAACCCGATGCGCGCCTTCAGCGTGGCGCTGGCCACCGCGGTCACCGTGCTTGTGGCGTCCTGGCTCGGCCTGCCCGTCAGCACCACCCACATTGCAGTCGGCGGCGTGTTCGGCGTCGGCTTCTTCCGCGAATGGTACACCGCCAATTCGCAGCAGCGTCGCGACTACATAGAGCGCAAGCGGCTACGCGAGAACGCGGATGACGGCGACGACGACGAGGCGCCCAAGCCGCGCAAGCAGAAGGCCGGCAAGGCCAATTCGCAGCAGGAGGTGATCCGCCGCAGGCTCGTCCGCCGCGCCCATGTGCGTACCATCGTCGCCGCGTGGTTTGCCACGGTGCCGGCCGCGGCACTGTTCTCGGCACTGGTGTTCTGGGCGATCAGCGCAGTGCTTTGAGTGGCCCGCGAAAACGCTATTAGCCGGCTGCGTCTTATCCGCCACTGTCCACAGCGATTCTGCTTCTCCCCGTTATCCACACCTCCCGCACACAAGATGTTGGGGTTCATAAAAACCTCACGAACGAACTCTTGACGACTCACCGGCTCTGCGCCTTTTATGGTTCGGCATGCTTGTGAAGCATGTGTTCAGGCTTGGCCCGAACCGTTGTTGTCTCCCCGATTACGCGCGTTCCCGTCGCATTGCACCCGCTCACCCGAGCGGTGGGCAGCGCCGTTTTCGCATGTCGGGCGCTGACAGCAGAGTCGATACGCGTCGGTGGAAAGTTTTCCGGGTAACACTATATTTAGTGTTTACAGCTAGGGTCTGCGCTAGATAATGTGAGTTGGCTTACGGGCAATGACTCACCAATCAAGTGTTGGACCATGTACCCAGCGAGGGCTCGTTTCGGCCCGCTGCTGCGCCTTTCATGGCGTGCGGCAATCCGGAAAAGGGTTCGCGGAATGAGGCTCGGCCGTCTTTGCGATGGCCAGGAAATGCGGAACGGCGTCGCGCACACGAATGGGATAAGTCCCGCTGCGAGACGCTATATATAGATCAAGGAAGAGGACGAGACGATGCGGATCGAACGGCGTTTCACCAAGGCGGGTCAGTCGCGTTATGCGGAGATCGAGTTTCGCAAGACACTCAGCGAAATCAAGAATCCCGACGGCTCCATCGTCTTCCGGCTCGACGACATCGACGTGCCGGTGCAGTTCTCTCAGGTCGCAGCCGACATCCTCGCCCAGAAATATTTCCGCAAGGCCGGCGTTCCCGCGCGCCTGAAGAAGGTCGAGGAAAACGATGTCCCCTCCTTCCTGTGGCGCTCCGTCGCCGACGAGGCCGAGCTTGCCAAGCTGCCCGAGGCCGAGCGCTACGGTTCGGAGCGTGATGCCCGCCAGGTTTTCGATCGTCTGGCCGGCACCTGGACCTATTGGGGCTGGAAGGGCAAATATTTCGATTCCGAGGAAGACGCGCTCACCTTCCGCGACGAGCTTGCCTATATGCTCGCCACCCAGCGCGTCGCGCCGAACTCGCCGCAATGGTTCAACACCGGCCTGCACTGGGCCTATGGCATCGACGGTCCCGGCCAGGGCCATTTCTATGTCGACCCCTTCACCGGCAAGCTGACCAAGTCGAAGTCGTCCTACGAACATCCGCAGCCGCATGCCTGCTTCATCCAGGGCGTCGCCGACGACCTCGTCAACGAAGGCGGCATCATGGACCTCTGGGTGCGTGAGGCGCGCCTGTTCAAATACGGCTCGGGCACCGGCTCGAACTTCTCTTATCTGCGCGGCGAAGGCGAAAAGCTGTCTGGCGGCGGGCGTTCGTCCGGCCTGATGTCGTTCCTCAAGATCGGCGAC
Organism: Tianweitania sp. UT-5YL-CI-8; assembly: GCF_030010215.1. GTDB lineage: Bacteria > Pseudomonadota > Alphaproteobacteria > Rhizobiales > Rhizobiaceae > Oryzicola. Next base: position 235,194 of record NZ_JASCRR010000003.1, on the reverse strand, counting down.
CGCGCCGCCGGCGCGATCAAGTCGGGCGGCACCACCCGCCGCGCCGCCAAGATGGTCGTTGTCGACATCGACCATCCCGATATCGAGCAATATATCGACTGGAAGGTGAAGGAGGAGCAGAAGGTCGCCTCGCTGGTCACCGGCTCCAAGATCGTAAAGCAGCACATGACTGCCATCATGAAGGCCTGCGTCAACTCCGAAGGCGAGGATGACGACCGCTTCGACCCGGCGCTGAACTCCGCTCTGAAGCGCGAGATCAAGGCCGCCAAGAAGAACTCGGTGCCCGAGAACTACATCCAGCGCGTCATCCAGTTCGCCCGCCAGGGCTACACCGCGCTCGACTTCAAGACCTACGACACCGACTGGGATTCGGAAGCCTATCTCACCGTGTCGGGCCAGAACTCCAACAACTCCGTCTCGCTCAAGGACGACTTCCTGCGCGCCGTCGAGCAGGATGCCGACTGGCAACTCACCGCCCGCAAGGACGGCAAGGTCATGAAGACGCTCAAGGCCCGCGACCTGTGGGAGAAGATCGGCTACGCCGCCTGGGCGTCGGCCGATCCGGGCCTGCACTTCAACACCACCATGAACGACTGGCACACCTGCGCCTCGGCGGGCGCGATCCGCGCGTCCAACCCGTGCTCGGAATATATGTTCCTCGACGACACGGCCTGCAATCTCGCGTCGATCAACCTGCTGCCCTATCGCCAGACCGGCAAGGAGCTTGACGCAGCGCCAGGCCAGAAGGCCGGCGACATCGATATCGCCGCCTATGAGCACACCGTCCGCCTGTGGACCATGGTGCTGGAAATCTCGGTGATGATGGCGCAGTTCCCGTCCAAGGAAATCGCCAGACTGTCCTACGAATACCGCACGCTGGGCCTCGGCTACGCCAATATCGGCGGCCTGCTGATGACGAGCGGAATTCCCTACGACTCCGCCGAGGGCCGCGCCATCTGCGCTGCGCTGACCGCGATCATGACCGGCACAGCCTACGCCACCTCGGCCGAAATGGCCGGCGAACTCGGCGCCTTCCCCGACTATGACCGCAACGCGTCCAACATGCTGCGCGTCATGCGCAACCATCGCCGCGCCGCCTATGGCGACAAGGACGGCTACGAGAAGCTGGCGGTCAACCCGGTTCCGCTGGTTGCCTCCGACCTCAAGCAGCCCGCTCTCGCCGACCACGCAAAGGCCGCCTGGGACCGCGCCATCGAACTCGGCGAGGAACACGGCTACCGCAACGCCCAGGCCACCGTCATCGCGCCCACCGGCACGATCGGCCTGGTCATGGATTGCGATACCACCGGCATCGAGCCCGATTTCGCCATGGTGAAGTTCAAGAAGCTCGCCGGCGGCGGCTATTTCAAGATCATCAACGCAGCCGTGCCGGAAGCCCTGCGCACGCTGGGCTACACGGAAAGCCAGATCGCCGAGATCGACGCCTATGCGGTCGGCCACGGCAATCTCAACCAGGCGCCCGGCATCAACCCCTCGACGCTGAATGCCAAGGGCTTCACCGACGAGAAGATCGCCGCCGTCAACGCCGCGCTCAAATCCGCCTTCGACATCAAGTTCGTCTTCAACAAGTGGACGCTGGGCGAGGAGTTCTGCAAGCAGGCGCTCGGCCTCACCGATGCGCAGCTCGACGATTTCTCCTTCGAGATGCTGCCCGCCCTGGGCTTCTCCAAAAAGGACATCGAAGCCGCCAACATCCATGTCTGCGGTGCGATGACGCTGGAAGGCGCGCCCTTCCTGAAGCCCGAGCACCTGCCGGTGTTCGACTGCGCCAACCCCTGCGGCAAGATCGGCAAGCGCTATCTCTCGGTCGACAGCCACATCCAGATGATGGCCGCTGCCCAGCCCTTCATTTCGGGCGCTATTTCCAAGACCATCAACATGCCCAACGAGGCGACCGTCGAGGACTGCAAGTCGGCCTATATGCTCTCGTGGAAGCTGGCGCTGAAGGCCAACGCGCTCTACCGCGACGGCTCCAAGCTGTCGCAGCCGCTCAACGCCTCGCTTCTGGCCGACGATTCGGAGGATGAAGACGAGGCCGTCGAGGCCCTGATCGCCGCCCCCGCCGCCCAGAAGGCCGTGCAGATCACCGAAAAGATCGTCGAGCGCGTGGTGGAACGTCTCTACCGCGAGCGTGAAAAGCTGCCGAACCGCCGCAAGGGCTACACCCAGAAGGCGGTCGTCGGCGGCCATAAGGTCTATCTGCGGACCGGCGAGTTCGATGACGGCCGCATCGGCGAGATCTTCATCGACATGCACAAGGAAGGTGCCGCCTTCCGCGCGATGATGAACAATTTCGCCATCTCGATCTCGCTCGGCCTGCAATATGGCGTGCCGCTGGACGAATATGTCGAGGCCTTCACCTTCACCAAGTTCGAGCCGGCCGGCATGGTCATCGGCAACGATGCCATCAAGAACGCCACCTCGATCCTCGACTATGTGTTCCGCGAACTGGCGGTCTCCTATCTCGGCCGCAACGACCTCGCCCATGTCGACACATCCGACTTCTCCAACACCTCGCTGGGCAAGGGCATCACCGAAGGCAACGCGTCGCCCTTCTCCAAGGGCCTGACGCGCGGCGCCTCCCCGCTCAAGGTCGTCTCGGGCTCGGATCCCAAGGGCTTTGCCGGCGGCTCCGCGACCCCTGCCCGCAGCGCGCCGACCGCGTTCTCGGGCAATGTCCGGCCGATCTCGTCGGCAGCCCTGAAGCCGGTTGTCTCGGAAGTCTCCGACGGCGCCACCGCCTTCAAGCGCGACTATGAGGAAGCCGCCCGCGAAGCCGAGGCCGCTCCGGCGGTCGAGGAGGCGACGCCTGCCGCGGCCCTGTTCACCGACGCTGCCGCCAAGGACGCGGCGGATGCCAAGAAACTCTCGGCCTCCCGCCGCCAGCAGTCGCTGATGCAGGGCTACACCGGCAACGAATGCTCGGAATGCCACAACTTCACCATGGTGCGGAACGGCACCTGCGAGAAGTGCGACACCTGCGGTTCGACGTCAGGGTGCAGCTGATAAAAGATGCCGCCTCGGCTTACGGTCCGCGACGTGCTGCGCTTGATCGAAGCCGATGGCTGGTATCTGGTTGCAACACGAGGCAGCCATCGCCAATATAAGCATGAGAAAAAGCCGGCCGCGTCACCGTGGCCGGCAAGCTTTCCGAGGAGGTTGCACCGGGAACGCTGAACAGCATCCTCAAGCAATCCGGCCTCAAGGAGCATTGACATGCGTTATGCTGTGGTCATCGAAAAGGCCGGCGAAAACTATTCAGCCTATGTGCCTGATCTTCCGGGCTGCGTGGCCACAGGTGCGACAGTCTCCGAGACCGAGGCTGAAATCCGCGACGCCATTCGCTTCCATATTGACGGCCTGCGCGAGGATGGGCTTCCGGTTCCTGCCGGTGTCAGCCTGGCGGAGTATGTCGAGGCTTAGTTATCGCCGGCAGAAATAAGCGGCAACGTAGATGCCGGCGCCCCTTGGTGGGGGGGGGTGAAGAGCGGTCGGCGAAGCCGATCAATCGACAACGATTTGTCGATTGAAGCGATGAACGTCCGGAGCCTAAGCGAGGGGCCGGAGTGGCTCAGCCGGAGCGCAACCCGCATCATGCGGGGGCGAAGGTCGAAAGAGCGCGTTCCTTCTCCCCTTGCGGGAGAAGGTGGCCGAGCCGAGCGCAGCGACAGCGAGGTCGGATGAGGGGTGTTGGACGGAGTGAGAGGCTGCGTATTGCGCGCTACCCTTTGATTTCATGATCTTCCTTCGCCGCCTCGTTTCTTCCAGCACCCCTCATCCGCCCCTTCGGGGCACCTTCTCCCGCAAGGGGAGAAGGGGGCGGCGGCGCTGGCGGCGCGCTATCGCCAAGACTTTGAATTCCAGTGGCCAGCATGTAACGCCATCCCTTCTCCCCCCTGCGGGAGAAGGTGGCCGAGCCGAGCGCAGCGACAGCGAGGTCGGATGAGGGGTGTTGGACGGAGTGAGAGGCTGCGTATTGCGCGCTACCCTCTGATTTCATGATCTTCCCTTCGCCGCCTCATGCCTTCCAGCACCCCTCATCCGTCGCCTGATCTCGTCCTTGCTGCGCAAGTCCGAGGGCGACACCTTCTCCCGCAAGGGGAGAAGGCAAGGGCGCGAACATTGCAGACCGCATCGCGCGATCCCTACCTTAAAATTGCGCCAACTTAGAACGCCATCGCCGACTCCCCCTTCTCCCCTTGCGGGAGAAGGTGCCCCGAAGGGGCGGATGAGGGGTGTTGGAAGAAACGAGGCGATGAACGAGGGGAAGATGCATCGCGCGCGTAGTCGCGTGCCTCCCGCTCCGTCCATCACCCCTCATCCGTCGCCTGATCTCGTCCTTGCTGCGCAAGTCCGAGGGCGACACCTTCTCCCGCAAGGGGAGAAGGCCGGGCGCTTAAATCGCACGTGATTTATCCACACTCTCCGTCCTCGCCTTACACTCCCACAGCCTTGAAACGACGAAAGGAGGCGGCGATGGATTGGGCGGGCGCGATCGACAAGCATCAGGCGGCACTGAAGCGCCTGCTCGCCATGCTCGTCGCCATGGCCGGCATGGCGGTCGCGGCCGGCGAAAGCCTGGGTTCCACCGGCACAGATGTTGGCCCAAAGACCCTGCCGCGTCATCTGCATCGCGCCATTCTCAGCCTGCTGCGTCCAGCCGAAGCGGCCGCAAGACGGCTGATCATCCTCGCCGCGCGCGGCATGATGGTGCCGCAGCAGCACTCGACTGTTCGCACATCACACTCAAAATCCGCATTCCTGCGTACACCCGGCGGCACCGGCATCCTTTTGCCAAAGTCGGCCATGCCGCCGCGCCCCGCGCCTCAGTCCATGGCGCTGCCGCTGCTCGACCCCTTGCGCCTGCCCCGGCGCAAACCGACGCGGCCGACCGTCGTGCCGCGCATCCGCAGCTTCGGCTTCGGTTCTAGTTTCGACGCCCCCTCGCTTATCCCGGCCCGCCCGGCCCCGCAGCCCGACGATCCTCTCAATGCCAATCGCCTGCGGCTCAGGCTCGCAGCGCTCGGCCGCGCGCTCGACGACCTGCCGCGCCAGGCCAGGCGCTTCGTGCGCTGGCGGCAGCGGCGGCGGCGCGGCGCGTTCCATCGCCTGTCGCTGCTGCGCGGCGGGCCGCCGCCCGGCCTGCGGCAACCCGGCTCGCGCCATGCCCGCGAGGTCGACCGCACATTGGACGATGTGCACGGCCTGGCGCTCTGGACTTTGGAGCACCCCGACAGTTCATGACCGGCCTTGCGACAGAACAGCTTTGTCCGCTGCTCCGACACCCGGCGCAGCCACGCTCGCGCGCGCCAAAACTGTTGGCCGATTTTTCGCAATCCGACGTTTTTGTCAGCAGCGTTTCAGCGGCGATGGAGAAAGCCGGCCGGTGCGGAGCGGGAGGTTCAGCGGTTCGGTTTTGGCTCAGCGAAGCACACAGGGCGTCGTCATCCCGACATACGAGCGCTCTGGCTCCCGAACCGTACCGAGCCACCTCATCCTGAAGTGCGAGCCCGCAAAACGCAGAAAACTAAAGCCAAATCCTCAAAGGGCGAGCCTCGAAGGACGCACGCCGCGTCAAACTTCAACCGGGGTCACCCTATGCCGGCCCTCAGATCAGCCCATCGGTCCAGGCGACGATCTCGGCGGATGCGGTGCCGAACGCCGCGTCGATGGCCGCGACATAGGCGTTGTTCGAGGTGCCGCTGACCGGCGCTCTGGCGGTGAACAGGCGGGAGGCGCGAACCGTACCGTTGCGGTCGTCAAGGATGCGCACAAACAGCTCGACCTGGGCATGCGTGCCGCCCCGGACATCGACGCCGAAGGTGCGCAGTTCGGTGATGACCTGATAGTCGATCGCCAGCCCGTCGCCCGGAAGCCCGACGCCGGAGAATCGGCCGGAGCGCTGGAAGGTCTCGGCAAGCCGGGCCTGGACGATGCGCGGCAGCCTGTCGGCCCATTGGGCGCCGGAGAGATATTCGATCGAGCCCGGCGCGGAGCGGATGACGATCCGCTCGCCGTCGAGCGCCTTGAGCGCGGAGGGTTCGGCAATCAGGATCTGCCGGCGGCTGCGCTGGCTGGTTGCGTCGAGGCGCGGCGCCGTCAGTTCGTAGGTGTCGAGCGGCGCAGGCCCGCCGCCGGGCAGCAGCGCGCAGCCCGACAATCCCATTGCCAGCAAGGCAAGAACGGCAAAACGCTTCACCTGATATCCCCCGCGCATCAGCCGCCGCGCAGTGGCGGCATGCTCGTCATGTGTCATACTCAACGCTGTCCCCTCACTCAACGGCGTGCCCGCCCGTCATATTCGCGAACCGCGCCGTCACCGCCGGTAATGATCCGCTGCGGATTGCGTTCCAGGTCCGAAATCGCGTTTTCGATGCGTGTGATCGAACGGCGACTATCCTGCACCAGCGCCTCGACGTCGCGCAGCCCCTGTCCGGAGAAACGCGCCAGCCCATCGGTGATCGTCGCCATGCGCGAATTCAGCGTGTCGGCGACCTGCTTGTATGCGAGCAAGGTCGAGCGCGCATCGGCCATCAGCCCGTCCGCCTGGCCCGAGCCGAGCAGATTGTCGACCTTGACCAGGATGCCGTCGACCCGCGTCGAGGCCTGGTTGAGCCGGCCGGCCAATTGTTGCGCGTCGGAGATGATCTGGTCGACATCGTCGGCGCGGTCGCCGATCTTTTCGGTCACCTTGCTGACATCGGCCACCGCCTTGTTGGCGCCCTCGCTGGCCTCGCGAATGCTGTTGAGAGAATCGCGCACCGTGTTCGCGTCCACGCCGTCGAGAATGCCGTCGACCTTGGCGAGCGTCTGCTGCGACTGCTGCGCGAACTGGTTGACCGTCGCCACCGTCCGGTTGACGCCGGTCATGATGTCCTGCAGCTGCTGGCTCGACTGGCTCAGCTCCTGCGTGAAGGCGTCGACATTGGTGACGATGGACGCGATCTTGTCCTTGTCAACGGCGTTCAGGATGTCCTCGGCCGCGCTGAGCGTGCCGTCCAGCTTGCCCGAGACGCCGGCCAGTTCCTCCGACAGCGCGCTGACGCTGGCGAGGAACTTGTCGATGCCGTCGGCATTTCGCGCCAGCGCATCGGTGAATGTCTGGGCGTTCTTGGCCGTTTCGGTCAGCGGTCCGCGCACGTCGGTGGTGAAGCTCTCCAGCTGCGAAACGACATTGTCGGCGCGGGTGAAGATGTTCTGCGCCATCTGCAACAGGTTGGTGACTGCCGAGGGATTGGCGGTGATCTCGGCGATGGTGCCGTTGGCCTCGGCTTCGGCGAGCAGGTTGGGCTCGTTGGTGCTGGCGCCCTTCATCTCGATATTCGCCTGGCCGGTGAGGCCGGCGAGGCCGATATCGGCCTGGGTCGACCTGGTGATCGGCGTCGAGGCGTCGACCTCGGTGTCGGCAATGGCCACGGCGGGGTTGTTGACGTCGATATACACACGGCGCACGTCGCCGACTTTCACACCGTTGAACATCACGAAGCTGCCTCGGCCGAGACCCGAGGCCGAACCCGGAATCCTGATCCGCAATTGCGTGATCTCGCCGCGGTCGCCGATCGCCGCGCTCCAATACACGAAGCCGAAGGCGGCGAGCACGGCGACCAGCGTGAAGATACCGACGATGACGTAGTTGGCGCGTGTTTCCATCGTTCAATCAGGCCTTCTCGCGTCCAGAAAGATCGAGCTGGCGCGCGCGTTTTCCGCGAAAATAGGATTTCACCCAAGGTTCTTCGCTCTTGAGCATGTCTTCGATCGTCCCCTCCACCAGCACCTTTTTCTTTCCCAGCACCGCGACACGGTCGCAGACGGAGAACAGGCTATCGAGGTCGTGGGTCACCATATACACCGTCAACCCCATCGTATCGCGGAGTTTGGCGACCAGTTCATCGAAGTCCGCCGCACCGATGGGGTCGAGGCCGGAGGTCGGCTCGTCGAGAAAGACGATGTCGGGGTCGAGCGCCAGCGCCCGGGCAAGGGCCGCGCGCTTGATCATGCCGCCCGACAGTTCGGAGGGAAATTTCTGCGCCGCATCGGCAGGAAGGCCGACCAGCTCGATCTTGAGCAGCGCCAGCTCGTCCATCAGCTGCTTCGGCATGTCGAGATATTCACGCATCGGCACCTGGACGTTTTCGAGCACGCTCAGCGCGGAAAACAGCGCGCCGTGCTGGAACAGAACGCCCAACCGCATGTCGATCTTGAGGCGGTCGGTATCGCTCGCCTTGTCGGTGTCGATGCCGAACAGCTTGATCGTCCCCGACTGCTTCTTGTTCAGGCCGAGCACCGTGCGCAGGAGAACCGACTTGCCGGCGCCCGACGCGCCTACGAAGCCGAGGATCTCGCCGCGCGTGATGTCGAGCGACAGCTTGTCGAGGATGACCTTGTCGCCGAACGCGACGGTGACGTCACGGGCCGACAGCACGATCTCATCGCTCTCGGCGTCGGTTGCGTCCAGTTCTCTGATGGCTTCGAGGGTTTTCGTCATGTCAGAAGTCGATAGCGGCGTAGAACATGGCGAACAAGCCGTCGAGAACGATGACGACGAAGATGGATTTGACCACCGAACTGGTGACCTGCTTGCCCAGCGATTCCGCGCTGCCGCCGACCTTCATGCCCTCCACCGAGGCGATGGTGCCGATGATGAGAGCCATGAACGGTGCCTTGATAAGGCCTGCGGCGAGCGTGCTGAAGTCGATGGCGGTTTGCAGCCGGTCGAGGAACGCCGCGGGCGGAATGTCGGAATAAGCCCAGGTGGTGACCATGCCGCCGCCAAGGGCTGCGAAATTGGCAAGGATGGTGAGGCACGGCAGCGCCACCATCAGCGCCACGAGACGCGGAAAGACCAGCACGCCGATCGGGTTGAGGCCGATCACCTTCAACGCGTCGATCTCCTCGCGCATCTTCATCGAGCCGATCTCGGCGGTGATGGCGCTGCCGGAGCGGCCGGCGATCATGATCGCGGTGAGCAGCACGCCCATTTCGCGCAGGACGAGCACGCCGACGAGATCGACGACGAAGATGTCGGCGCCGAAATAAGACAGCTGGAAAGCGCCCTGCTGCGCCACAATCGCGCCGACGATGGCCGACATCAGCGTGACCACGGGAATAGCGCCAACACCCATGCGGTCGATCTGGTTGAAGATCGCGGCGGGATTGATGGAATAGCCGCGACCGAGCTTCATCTGCGCGCCGCTGATGGTCGAGCCCAGAATATTCATGGCAGCGAGAAAGTCGTCGCGCATCTCATAGACGCCGCGGCCGATGGCCTCGAAGAAACGAATGATCAGGTTCGGCTGGACTTGCTCGATCTTCTTTTCGTCGCCGCGCGTCGCCTCGGCAATGGCGGCCAGCAGGATCCCCGCGACTTCGCTCTTGCCGGAAATGGTAATCTCAGCACCCTTGGCTTCCATCGACTGGGCCATGCGGTCGATCAGCCAGGCGCCGGCCGTATCCATCTTCTCGATACCGGCAAGGTCGAGATTGACACGATTGCCGGTATTACCAGCCTCGATGCCGCGCATATCGGCATCCACCAGCGAGACGGTGCGTGTCGTCCAAATTCCGGTAAATGCGCATTCGAGCACACCATCGCGCTCTTCCGCCGTGACGGCGGGACGATGATTGTTTTCAGACGCGCCCGCGCCGCTTGCGTCACGCTTACCGATGGTCAACATGATTCACTCTTAAACTGCCCGGTGCGAGGTGTCGATTTAGCTCGCAACCCAGCCGGGTCAAAGGAGCGAATAATTATGCTGCGTTGCATTTCGGTCGAGGCGGAGCGCTTTCCAATCGCAGGAACGTTTACGATCTCGCGTGGTTCCAAGACCGAAGCCGAGGTCCTGACCTGCACCATCACGCAGGATGGCTTTTCGGGTCGAGGCGAATGCGTCCCCTATCGTCGCTATGGCGAGACCTTGGACAGCGTTCGGCAGAACTTGGACGCTGCCGGCGAAAGCATCCGTCAGGGCGCGACGAGGCAGGAGTTGCTGAGGCTGATGCCGGCTGGTGCGGCGCGCAACGCCGTCGACTGCGCCCTTTGGGACCTCGAAGCCAAGCTTACGGGCAAAAGCGTTCACGAACTTTCTGGCCTGAGTGCACCAAAGGCGCTGACCACAGCCTATACGCTGTCGCTGGGCACGCCGGAGTCGATGGCAGCGCAGGCTCGCGAAAACGCATCCCGTCCGCTTCTGAAGGTCAAGATCGGAGGTGGCGCGGACGACATCGAGCGCATCCGCGCGGTTTCCCAAGCGGCGCCCAATGCCCGAATCATCCTGGACGCGAACGAGGGCTGGACGGCTGAGACGCTGGTGGACAACATGTGGGCCGCGGCCGAACTCGGCGTCGCGCTGATCGAACAACCGCTGCCCGCTGGCGCCGATGCAATGCTGAGCCAAATCCCGCATCCGGTGCCGATCTGCGCCGACGAGAGCGTTCATGACAGCGCGACGCTGGAGGCGTTGGTCGGCCGCTACGATGCGGTGAACATCAAGCTGGACAAGACAGGCGGGCTGACCGAAGCGCTTGTCCTGCATAAAAGGGCGCGCGAACTCGGCTTTCGGATCATGGTCGGCTGCATGGTCGGCACTTCGCTCGCCATGGCGCCGGCTGTGCTTCTTGCGCAGGATGCCGAGTTCGTCGATCTCGACGGGCCGCTGCTTCTGGCGCGGGATCGGGAGCCCGGACTTCGCTACGAAGGGTCCCTGGTCTATCCGCCCTTGCCGGCACTGTGGGGATAGCGTCTGCTGTAGAGAACCATTCCCAGCGCGATAGCCGACACACCCGCCATGGCATAGAAGCCGTTCTGCTCGAAGCGCTGGTAGAGCGGGCCGGAGATGAGGGTAACTGCAGCCATTGCCATGCCGTTGGCGAAATAGGCGACGGCTTGCGCCCGGCCCGTCTTCTCTTCGGCAATGCTTTCGGCAATGAGTTTCTGCAAACTGATGAGCATCAGACCGACGGTAAAGGCATGCAGCGACTGGGCGAGGAAAAAGCCGATTGTGCCCAAGCCGAGCGGAAGGACGAGCGGATAAAGACACCAGCGCACAATCGACGTTGCCGCCGAGACGGCAAGCATCATCCCGACGCTGCGCCGCCCGAAGACGCGGTTGAAGACGAGAAACATACCCACTTCCGCGACCACCGCCGATGTCCATAGCGCGCCGATCATCGGAGAACTCAGACCTATCGACTTCCAGTAAATCGAGCTGAAGGCATAGAGAAAGCCGTGGCTGCCGACGATCAGTCCGGCAGCGATGACCAGCAGCAGCAAGCGCGGTTCGAACAGTGCGTCGTCAGTTTTCCGCAAAGAGACATCGGGCATCGGCATGGCTTTTCGCGGTGGTCCGAGCCGCGGTGCGAACAAAGTCGCAGCGAGCCATGCGACAAATGTCAGCGAAATCATGATCGGCACAGAACCGACCCCGGCAGCGGCAAGGACGAGCCCGCCGACGAAATTGGCGCAGAAGTAGGCGATAGAGCCCCAAATCCGCATGCTGGTGTAATTTGAGCGGAAACGCCGAACGCCCGACAGTGCCAGAGAATCGGTGACGGTGGCATGCGGCGTCATGAAGATTGCCAGCAGCAGCGAGACGATCAGCACCGTCAGATAGGAATGATCGAGAAAATAGCCCAGCGACACGATAAGCGAGCCGCCGGCCATAACGACCATGACATTGGCGCGATCCTTTGCCCGATCGGCGAAGGCCGTGATCAGCGATGTCGTGAACCCGCGCAGGAAGATCGGGGCACCCAGGATCACGGCGATCTGCTCGGGTCCGAGCCCGTTGGCTTCGAGCCACAGCGGAAGATAGGGCAGATGGATGCCGCCAGAGAGAAATCCGGCGGCATAGATGAAGGACATCCGCAGCTCGAATGCGCGCGGCTTGACCATCTGTTCGGCTGTGAGCGGCGGAAGCGACATGACCTGGATTCACGGCGCGATTCCTGCGCCTCAAGATGCTGTATCACGCATGAGTTTGGCTGATAAGCCGTTGGTCCAACGGATAATTTCCAGCGACTTCGGCGGTGCGAGGTTGCCAGTCCGCATCCCGGTTCGTTAGGGTCGGCAGGAACAAGGGAGTGTGACCATGGACCTGGGTATTCGCGGCAAGAAAGCGATCGTCTGCGCATCGAGCAAAGGCATCGGCAAGGGATGTGCCGCGGCACTGGCGGAAGCCGGCTGCGACCTGACGCTGAACGCGCGCAGCGCCGACGTGCTGGCGGTAACCGCGGAAGAGCTGCGCAAGACCTACGGCGTTGCCGTGAACGAGGTAGCGGGCGACGTCTCGCGGCCGGAGATCCAGGAGGCATTGCTTGCTGCTTGTCCGCAGCCCGACATACTCGTCAACAACAATGGTGGCCCGCCCTTTCGCGATTTCCGCGAACTCGACCGCGCGGCAATCCTGCAGGGCGTGACCCAGAACATGGTGACGCCGATCGAACTGATCAAAGCCGTCATCGACGGCATGGCGGAGCGGCGTTTCGGCAGGATCGTCAACATCACCTCGCTCTCGGTCTATCAGCCGATCCCAGGCCTCGACCTCTCGTCTGGCGCACGCGCGGGCCTGACCGCCTTCCTCGCCGGCGTTGCCCGAACCGTCGCCGACAAGAACGTGACCATCAACCAGCTGCTGCCGGGAAAGATCGACACCGACCGCTTGCGCGGACCGCACAAGCCGGGAAGCGTCGAGACGCCGGAAGAAGCCGAAGCGCGCAAGAAGCGGATCAGCGCCAGCGTGCCCGCCGGCAGGCTCGGCACGCCCGAAGAATTCGGCCAGATCTGCGCTTTCTTCTGCTCGGTTCATGCCGGCTACCTCACCGGCCAGAACATCCCCATCGACGGCGGACACTATGTGAGCGCATTCTGAGGCCGCATCTCTCGACGCTTCGCAAACTCTCGCCAGACGCTTGATAGTTCAGGCGCTCTGGGACAAAAGTCGGCCACTGCCGACCGGTCCGGCAGGACAAGGAATACGCGCGATGAACACACCCGAGACAGACAAGAAAGCCGATTTCGACGAGGCGGCTCTGTTCTTCCACAAATACCCGACCCCGGGAAAGCTGGAGATTCAGGCGACGAAGCCACTCGGCAACCAGCGCGACCTTGCCCTTGCCTACTCGCCCGGCGTCGCCGCGCCATGCCTTGCTATCCGCGACAATCCGGACACGGCCGCCGATTATACGGCCCGCGCCAATCTCGTCGGTGTCGTCTCCAACGGATCAGCCGTGCTGGGTCTCGGCAATATCGGACCGCTCGCTTCCAAACCGGTGATGGAAGGCAAGGCTGTCCTGTTCAAGAAATTCGCTGGCATCGACGTCTTCGACATCGAGATCGACGCTCCCGAAATCGACCGCATGGTCGAAACGGTGGCAGCACTGGAGCCGACTTTCGGCGGCATCAATCTCGAAGACATCAAGGCGCCAGAATGCTTCGAGGTCGAGGAACAGCTCAAGGCGCGGATGGGCATTCCGGTGTTTCACGACGACCAGCACGGCACAGCAATCATTGTCGCGGCGGCCGTTCTCAACGCGCTGGAACTGGCCGGCAAGGATATAAGCAAGGTCAAGATCGTGACTTCCGGCGCCGGTGCGGCCGCTCTCGCCTGCCTCAACCTGCTCGTCTCGCTCGGCGCCGAGATCGGCAACATCTGGGTGACCGACCGTTTTGGCGTCGCCTATAAGGGACGCGTCGACGAGATGGACCGCTGGAAGGACCCGTATGTCAAGGATACCGAGGCGCGTACGCTGGCAGATGTGATCGGCGGTGCCGATGTGTTCCTCGGCCTGTCGGCGGCTGGCGTGTTGAAGCCCGAGTTGCTGCATCTCATGGCCGAGAAGCCGCTGATCCTGGCGCTCGCCAACCCCAATCCCGAGATCATGCCGGAGGCGGCGCGCGCCGCACGGCCCGACGCGATGATCTGCACCGGACGCTCGGATTTCCCCAACCAGGTCAACAACGTCCTCTGCTTTCCTTATATTTTCCGGGGCGCGCTCGACTGCGGCGCGCGCGCCATCAATGAAGACATGAAGATGGCGGCGGTGCGGGCAATCGCAGCCCTTGCACGCGAGGAACCGTCGGATGTCGCCGCGCGAGCCTATTCCGGCGAAACGCCGATCTTCGGGCCGGACTTCCTGATCCCCTCGCCCTTCGACCCCCGGCTCATCCTGCGCATTGCGCCGGCCGTCGCCAAAGCGGCCTGCGAGACGGGCGTCGCCAGCCGACCGATCGCCGATATGGCGGCCTATGTCGAAAAGCTGACGCGATTCGTCTTCCGCTCCGGCCTGATCATGAAGCCGATCTTCTCGACGGCTAAGGCGGCATCGGCGAAACGCGTCGTCTACGCCGACGGCGAGGATGAGCGCGTGCTGCGCGCCGCCCAGGTGGTGCTGGAAGAAGGCATCGCCCAGCCGATCCTGATCGGGCGTCCGCAGGTGATCGATGCGCGTCTCGAGCGCTACGGCCTGCGCATCCGGCGCGGCACCGATTTCGACTTCATCAACCCCGAGGACGATCCGCGCTATCGCACCTATGTCGACCTGCTGATCGAACTCGGCGGACGGCGCGGCGTCACGCCCGAAGCCGCCCGCACCATGGTGCGCACCGACAACACTGTGATCGCTGCACTCGCCGTCAAGCGCGGCGAGGCGGAGGCCATGATCTGCGGCCTCGAAGGCCGCTTCGCCCGTCACCTGCGGCAGGTGAACCTGATCATCGGCCCGCGTCCGCATATTACCGACCGAGACCTCTCCACCCTGTCGATGCTGATCTCGCAGCGCGGCGTGCTGTTTCTGACCGACACCTATGTGACGATCGATCCGAGTGCCGAGGAGATCGCGGAGATGACGATCCTCGCGGCCGAGGAAATCCGCCGCTTCGGCATCGAGCCCAAGGCAGCGCTTCTGTCCTATTCAGACTTCGGATCGCGCGATGCCGAAAGCGCGCAGAAGATGCGCAAGGCCGCCCAGATACTCGCCAGCCGCGTGCCCGACCTGGAATGCGACGGCGAAATGCATGCCGATTCCGCATTGTCGGAAGCGCTCCGCCAGCGGGTCTATCCGCATTCGCGGCTGACGGGCGAGGCCAATCTGTTGGTCTTCCCGAGCCTTGACGCAGCCAACATCACGCTGACGGCGCTGCGGACGATGCTGGATGCGCTGCATGTCGGACCGATCCTGCTCGGCACCGACAAGCCCGCCCACATCCTGACCCCGTCGGTCACCTCGCGTGGCGTGGTCAATATGACCGCGCTCGCGGTGGCGGAAGCCGCTCACAAGGCTCAGGCGACGCTCATGGAAACCGCCTGACAGGGTAGGGTCAGGCGGAAATATCGTCTCGGGAGTTTAGTGCGCTATCAGGGGCGGCGGGCCAAGGTGCCTTCCCGTCCGAGAAGCGGCAGGAGATCGGCGAGTTCCGGCCCCTGCTCGCGGCCCGTCAACGCAAGCCTGAGCGGCATGAACAGCGCTTTGCCCTTGCGGCCGGTGGCTTCCTTGACCTTGCCGGTCCAATCCCGCCATACCGAGCCGTTCCAAGGCTCTTCCGGCAGCAGGTCGAAGGCGTCGCGCAGGAAAATGCGGTCGTCGATCGGCAAGGCCGGTAGTTCATCGGGTCCGTCGCGCAGGATGCGCCACCAGATGGCGGCATCCGAGACTTTCTCGAGATTGCCGCGCACGGCCAGCCAGAAGGCTTCCGCCCGTTCGTCCGAGATGCCGAGGGCGGCAAGCCGGTCGCGCACCGCCTCGAATGGCATCGCGTGCAACAGCGACTTGTTGAGCACGACCAGTTCGTCGGGGTCGAATTTCGAGGCGGATTTCGACGTCGAAGCCGGCTCGAACTTTTCAGCAAGCTCGCCCATCGATGCGACGGCGGAGACGTTCTCGGAGGTGCCGACCAGAACCGCGAGCGAGGCGACCGCCATCGGCTCAATGCCGTCGCTGCGCAGGCTTTCAATGGAGAGCGCGCCGGTGCGCTTGGACAGCCCCTCGCCCGATGTCGTGGTCAGAAGATTGTGATGGCCGAAGATCGGCGGTTCGGCGCCCAGCGCCTTGAACAGCGCAATCTGCACGCCGGTATTGGTAACGTGGTCGTCACCCCGGATAATGTGGGTGATGCCCATATCGATATCATCGACCACCGAAGGCAGCGTGTAGAGATAGGTGCCGTCGGCACGAACCAGAACCGGATCCGACAGCGAGGCGAGATCGACAGTCTCTTCGCCGCGAATGAGGTCGTTCCAGGTGACCTCGGTGCGTTCGGTCTCGAACGGGTCGGCAGTGAAATTGGGCAGCAGGAAGCGCCAATGCGGCTTACGGCCCTCGCCTTCGAGTTCCGCGCGCTCGTCGGCGGTGAGTTTGAGCGCTTCGCGGCCGTAGACCGGGGGAAGCCCGCGTGTCCGCCGCACCTTGCGGCGCAGGTCGAGTTCCTCAGGTGTCTCATAGCAGGGATAGAGCACGCCGGCCGTCTTCAGCCGTTCCGTCGCGTCGGCATAAATGTCGAAGCGCCTGGATTGGTATTCGGTGGCATCGGGGAAGATGCCCAGCCAGTGGATGTCGTAGAGGATGCCGTCGGCATATTCCTGCTTCGAGCGTTCGACGTCGGTGTCGTCGAAACGCTGGATGAAGCGGCCCTTGTTTTTGAGCGCAAACAGCCAGTTGAACAGAGCGGTGCGGGCATTGCCGATATGGATGCGGCCGGTGGGCGACGGGGCGAAACGAACGGTTACTGTCATGGTCGGGCCGTAGCGGATGCTTTCTCAGTTGACAAGGTGGACCCAAGAGTCCGGCCGGCTATAGAGTCGGGAAGCAGCGAAAAAAAGGCGGCGGACGCGCCGCCGCCTTCTCAGACCGGCATTCAGGCCAGGCCCTGGGTCAATTCCAGCGCCTGCCGTTCGAACAGGCGCCGGTATATGCCGCCATTGCGCCGCACCAGTTCGGCGTGGGTGCCTTCCTCCACGATGCGGCCCCGGTCGAAGACCAGAAGCCGGTCCAGCGACCGCACCGTCGACAGGCGGTGGGCGATGACCAGCGTGGTGCGGCCGACCATCAGCCGCTCCATCGCCTGCTGGATCAGCACCTCCGATTCCGAATCGAGGCTCGATGTCGCCTCGTCCAGGATCAGGATCGGCGCATCCGCCAGAAACGCCCGCGCGATGGCGACGCGTTGCCGTTCGCCACCCGACAGTTTCACCCCGCGCTCACCGACCAGCGTGGCGTAGCCCTTAGGCAGCCGCATGATGAAGTCATGCGCGCTGGCAAGCTTGGCGGCATGCTCGATCTCAGCCATCGTCGCATCCGGCCGGCCATAGGCGATGTTCTCCGCCAAAGACCTGTGGAACAGGATGGGCTCCTGCTGCACGATGGCCACCTGCGAGCGCAGCGAGGACTGCGTGGCATCGGCGATGTTCTGGCCGTCTATGGTGATCCGGCCACCGCTGACATCGTAGAGCCTCTGGATGAGCTTGACGAAGGTCGTCTTGCCCGATCCGGAATGGCCGACGAGACCGACGCGCTGGCCCGCCGGGATCGACACCGAGAAGTCGCGATAGAGCGGCTGAAGGTGATTCCCGTAACGGAACGTCACGTTCTGGAACTCTATCGCACCGTCGCGAATATCGATCTCCGCAGCATCAGGCTTGTCTGCCACGCCGAGATGCTGCGCATGCAGGCCCACCAGTTCCTCCATGTCGTTGACCGAGCGCTGGAGGTTGCGGATGTGCATGCCGACATCGCGCAGATAGCCCTGCAGAACGAACAGCGATGTCAGCACGAAGGTGATGTCGCCTGCGCTCGCCTGGCCGGACGACCACAGGAACAGCGCGAAGCCGATCACCGCCATGCGCAGGACAAGCAGCGTTACGCCCTGCACCGTGCCGTTTATGGTGCCGCGCGTCCATGTGCGGCGCGTCCGGTTGCTCCATTTATCCATCACCTTGCCCAGCCGCGCATCCTCGCGGTGCTCGGCGCCGAAGCCCTTGACCACCGCATTGCAGCTGACCGCATCGGCCATGGCGCCGCCAAGCTTCGTGTCCCAGGCGTTGGCGAGGCTTGCCGCCGGCGCGACATAGCCCAAAGACAACGTCACGGTCAGTGCGACATAGGCGAGCGAGCCAACGGCCACGATCAACCCCATCATCGGCCAGTGCCAACCCAACAGCAGTGTCGAACCAATCAGCATGACGAAGGACGGAAGCAGCGCGATCAGGATCGTGTCGTTGAGCAGGTCGAGCGCCCACATGCCGCGCGTCACCTTGCGAACGGTCGAGCCGGCGAAGCTGTTGGCATGCCAGTCGGTTGAAAAGCGCTGGATGCGGTGGAAGGCATCGGCGCCGATGTCCTTCATCATCCTAAGCGTCAGCACGACAATGGCCTGGAACGCCAGATGACGCACTACGACGGCCGAAAGCGACAGAAGCAGCATCGTCACGAACGCCGCGAGCGCGCGGTTCCAGTTGGCCGGATCGCTTGCCGACCCCGAGGCGACGGCGTCCACCAGGCGGCCGGAATAGAGCGGCGTGAGGACATCGGCCAGCGTGGACACCAAAACAAGGACGACGATGAAGGCGAGGCGCAGCGGCTGCAACTGCCAATGCTGCATGGTGAAGCCGAGCACGGAACGGAATGCGCCACCGCGCAAGGCAAAGCGAAAACGTGACATAGCGAACAAAGACGCCGAAAACAGCGTCATCCCTGGAAAAGGATCGGGAAAGCGACAAAGTTTGAAAAAATCGTGTCGCGGTTCAAAACGCCTGAAGGTCAGGCGCGGGGTTCAAAGGGCGCGGTAAAACTTCGCGGTTTGAACCATGGGAGACGATGCGGTCACTGGCATGCAAACCTCCCTTTCTGGAGACACGATGGAAATCGCTATAGCGTATAGGACGGCCGAAGCCAACCCCGCCGACTAGATATTGAACAAGCCTGTGCCGGCATGAAGTTCATTTGGGCTTTGCCCAGGATGAATAAAGGCGATCCTGTCTGTTCCTATAGGCCGATCTTGCGCTAAAGCTCGCCACCCGGAAAAAGAGGATTGCGAATGCTAAGGCTTATCGGTGCGTTCAGGAACTCGGCGCGTGCGCTCCACAGGTTGCTGGGCAGCGAGGCGGCGTTCCAGCAGGAAGCGGTGCTCCTGCTGGCGGCGATTCCGATTGGCTGGTTCGTCGCAACGTCCTGGCGCGGCTATGCCCTGCTGATCGGCGCGATCCTGCTTCTGATGCTGGTCGAAGTGCTCAACACCGCTATTGAAGCGGCCTGCGATGCGGTGTCGAGCGAGTTTCGTCCGGAAATCCAATTGTCCAAGGACTGCGGTTCTCTGGCCGTGCTGATCACGATCCTCATTGCCGGCGCGGTCTGGGCTATCGCCGTCATCGAGCGTATCGTCGGCGGCCCAATCTGAACGGAAAAACATGGTCCCTGTTGAAACCAAGCTGGAGCGGCGTCTTGGGCTTCCGGACGATCTGAAGTGGCTCTTGGCGCGCTATCCGCGCAGCGAGTGGGTGCAGCACGACAATATCGGCGGCATGGCTTCGTTCTGGCTGCAGCGGCACGACATGTTCCGCGAGTTCGGCACGCTGCTGACCGGCGGCATAGCCGACTATCGCGAAGGGCGGCTGAGCGCTCCGGATTTCGCCCTCTGGTTCGCGCCGCGTCTCAACCGCTTTCTGGGAGATTTGGACGGGCACCACAATGTCGAGGACCATCATTATTTCCCGGCCTTCGCCCGAGCCGAAAGCAGGCTGAAGCGCGGGTTCGACATTCTGGATGCCGACCACCACAGCATTCACGAGGCGCTCGAACGCAACGCCGAGACGGCCAATGGCTTCATCCGCGCGCTGCAGGAAAGCGACGACCGGCAGCGCTTTGCCGCCGATGCCTATGCCTTGGAGAACGAGCGGCTGGTGGCGATGCTGACGCGGCATCTCGCTGACGAGGAAGACCTGATCATCCCGCTGATGCTCGATCGCGGCGACGAAGCCCTCACATCAGCTTAAGCGCGCTTCTGGCGCTTCGCCAGCCTGTGCGCTGCGATGGCGGCGATAACAGCGACGACAATCCCGATGCCGAGGCCGATGAACAGCTTTTCATGCCGCAGCAGCGCCTTGCCGAGTATCTGTTCCGCACCGAGGCCGAAGAAATAGCCGAGCGTCACGAACAGCGCCGCCCATGCGGCCGAAGACAGCGCGTTGAACACCAGAAAACGCCAGACAGCGATTCCGGAGAGCCCGGCGGCGACGCCGCCCACCAACCTCATCCCGTAGATGAAACGGTTCGACAGCACGAACATGTCGGGATGCTTCCTGACCATCTCGTAAGCATGGCTGAAGCCGGGACGGTCGCGCATCGCAAGCACGCGCGGGTGATTGGAAAAGCGACGGCCAAGGACGAAGAATCCGGTATCGCCGATAAAGGCACCCATGAAGGCGGCGATATAGACCGCAACCGTCTGCAGTACATGCTGGTGCCCGAAAAAGCCTCCGATGATGGCGACGCTTTCGCCTTCGGCGATGCAGCCGATGAAGACGACGATCAGGCCGTAGCGCTCGATGAGGAAATGCAGCGTGTCAGTCATGCGCCGATCTTCCTACCCTGCTTTTCAATGCGGTCGAGTTGCGCGGCAATCCTGGCGAATTCTTCTCGCATGGCAAGGATTTCCTGGCGCCGCAACTCATCAAATTTTTCGTGCAAGGCCATGATTTCAATCTCGGATTTCAGGTTGACCGCATAGTCGTGCGAAGCATCGACGCGATCCCGCGCCGCCTGGCGGTTCTGCGACATCATGATAACCGGCGCCTGGAGCGCGGCAAGCATGGAGAGGATCAGGTTCAGGAAAATGAACGGATAGGGATCGAAGGCATCGCCCGCCAGGAGGTAGACGTTGCCGACTGTCCAGATCAGCAGGAAGACCAGAAACGTGATGATGAAGCTCCACGAGCCGCCGACGCGCGCGATGCCATCGGCAAGCTTCTGACCGGTGCTCTCGGATTTATCGAGATGGTCGTTGACGTTCTGCGTGACCGCATGCCGATCGATGGCGCTCTGCAGCACCTTCTGTTCCAGTTCGCTGAGACTATCCGGGCGCCGGGTCAACCAGCGTTCCGCGAGATCCTCCACCGTCTTGGCCATAATCTCATCTCCTCCCGCAGCGATGCTACCTTATACGGGGGCGCCCGCAATACGGCCACCGAAACCGCTGCGTGGTTAAGCCGATCACACTTCTAAAGCCTGATCACTCAGTGGCACAAACGAACCGTGTTGCTCCATCGCCGGCCTCGCGCTAAACCGCAGAAATGATGAAAAAATCCGATCCTGAGATCCTCCGCATCGCGGTCGCCCAGCTCAACCCGACAGTGGGCGACATTGCCGGCAATTTGGCCAAAGCACGGGATGCGCGCACGGATGCCGCGCGCCAGGGCGCGGATCTGATCTTGTTCACCGAACTGTTCCTGGCGGGCTATCCGCCGGAAGACCTCGTGCTCAAGCCGGCCTTCCTGAAAGCCTGCGAGGATGCCGCCGACAGCATCGCCGCTGATACGGCGGACGGCGGCCCCGGTGTCATCATCGGCGTGCCGCTCAAGCGCAAGAGCGGCATCCACAATGCTGTCATCGTGGCCGATGGCGGCAAGATCATCGCCGAACGCTACAAGATCGACCTGCCCAATTATGGCGAGTTCGACGAGAAGCGCGTGTTCCAGCCCGGCCCGGACATGCCGGGACCGGTCAACTATCGCGGCGTGCGGCTGGGCATCCCAATCTGCGAGGACATCTGGGGCGAGCTCGGCGTCTGCGAGACATTAAGCGAGAGTGGCGCGGAGATCCTTTTGGTGCCCAACGGCTCGCCCTACTATCGCGGCAAGGTCGACATCCGGCATCAGGTCGCAATCAGGCAGGTGATCGAAACCGGCCTGCCGATGCTTTACGCAAACATGCTGGGCGGGCAGGACGAACTGGTCTTCGACGGCGCCTCATTTGCGATTTCCGCCAACAAGACGCTGGCTTTCCAGATGAGCCAGTTCGAGGAAACAGTCGCGCTGACCACTTGGAAGCGTCGCCGCGCCGCCGAAGGCGCGCAAATAGACGAACTTGATGGGTGGGACTGCACGGACGGGCCTATGTCGCGCATTCCCGAGAAGGAAGAGGCCGACTATCGCGCCTGTCTTCTCGGCCTGCGGGACTACGTCAACAAGAACGGCTTCAAGAACGTTGTGCTGGGTCTTTCCGGCGGCATCGATTCGGCGATCTGCGCGGCACTCGCCGTCGATGCGCTTGGCGAAGAGAGGCTGCGGGCAGTGATGATGCCCTACCGCTATACCTCCAAGGATTCGTTCAAGGACGCCGAGGACTGCGCCAAGGCGCTGGGCTGCCGCTACGACATCGTGCCGATCTTCGAACCGGTGGACGGCTTCATGAAGGCGCTGGAGCCGCTGTTCGAAGGCACCGAGCAGGGCATTACCGAGGAAAACCTGCAGAGCCGCGCGCGCGGCACCATCCTGATGGCGATCTCCAACAAGTTCGGCTCGATGGTCGTGACCACCGGCAACAAGTCGGAGATGTCAGTGGGCTACGCCACGCTGTATGGCGACATGAATGGCGGCTTCAACCCGATCAAGGACCTCTACAAGATGCAGGTCTACGCGCTGTCGCGCTGGCGCAACGCCAACGTGCCTGCTGGCGCGCTCGGCCCGTCGGGCATCGTCATCCCCACCAACATCATCGACAAAGCGCCTTCCGCCGAACTGCGCGAGAACCAGACCGACCAGGATTCTCTGCCGCCCTATCCGGTACTGGACGATATCCTCGAATGTCTGGTGGAAGGCGAGATGGGAACTGAAGAGATCGTGGCACGTGGCCATGACGAGGCGACGGTGCATCGCATCGAACATTTGTTGTACATCGCCGAATACAAGCGCCGCCAGGCGGCGCCAGGGGTAAAGATCACGCGCAAGAATTTCGGCCGCGACCGCCGCTATCCGATCACAAACCGGTTCAGGGACAGGGGATAAGACCTTGTCTCTAAAGAAAGAGCAACTGGAAATCAGCTTCGATTCCGCGCGTATCGACGTCGTTGAAACCAGCCGGCTGATGCGCGAGACTTACTGGGGAGCAGGCCGAACGCTGGAACTGGACCGCGTGGCGTTCGAGAACTCACTGTGCGTCGCGGGTTATCTCGACGGCAAGCAGGTGGCTTTCGGCAGGGCGATCACAGATTGCGCGCTGTTTGCTCATATCTCCGACATTCTGGTCTGGCCGGAACATCGCGGGCGTGGGTTCGGCGTGGCATTGGTGGAGGCTCTGTTGGATCATCCGACAATCGCGAACATCCCCGCGATTAGCCTCAACACCGCCGATGCGCACGGTTTGTACGAGAAATTCGGCTTCAACCGCGTGGCCGATGGCATGCACATGAAACGCATAAGGCCGCTGCCCAGCACGCCGGGCCAAGGATAGACGATGCTCGGCTTCGTCCGCGACAACGGTCGATGGATCGCGGGCGGATTTCTGCTGACGCTCGGCTCGACCTTCGGCCAAACATCCTTCATTTCGCTCTCCGCCGGCCATATTCGCGCGGAATACGGCCTGAGCCATGGCGGCTTCGGCACCGTCTACATGCTGGCCACGCTGGCGAGCGCCTTCACGCTTCCCACCTTCGGCCAGATCGTCGACCGCAGGACTGTACGCAATGTCGTGCTGCTGGTGGTGCCGATGCTGGGCGTGGCGGCTTTGGCCATGGCGCTGTCGCAGCATCTCGTGACGCTGCTCATCGCCATCTACCTGCTGCGCCTGTTCGGCCAGGGCATGATGGTGCATGTCGCCTACACAGCTGCCGCCCGCTGGTTTTCGGCCCAGCGCGGGCGCGCGCTGTCCTTCATCATCCTCGGCCACAATGCGGGCGATGCCGTTTTGCCCTTCTGCTTCGTCTCCATCGCAGCCGCGATCGGCTGGCGGAACGGCTGGCTGCTTGCCGCCGGCATTTTGATGTTCGCGGCCCTGCCCGTCATCGCCATGCTGGTGCGGATCGACCGCCACCCCAGCGCATCCGAACCGCCGCGCCGCATAGTCGATGCACGCGACTGGACGCGCACGGAGGTGGTGCGCGACCCGGTTTTCTACCTCGCCATGATGGGCGTGATGGCACCCGGCTTTATCGTGACGACCGTGTTCTTCCATCAGGTCTATCTGGTCGAGTTGCGCGGCTGGTCGCTGGAACTGTTTGCCGCGTCCTTCGCGCTGACAGCCCTGGTGAATTCTGGCTTCACGCTTGTTTCGGGCCAGTTGATCGATCGGTTTTCGGGCGTCGCGTTGTTCCCCTATGTGCTGTTGCCTTTGGGAGCGGCCTGTTTCGTCCTCGGACTGGTCGAGGCGCAATGGGCGGTCGCCGCCTTCATGATCTTCCTCGGCATCTCCAACGGCCTCACGACGACGCTGTTCGGTGCGGTCTGGCCGGAGATCTACGGCCTAAAGCATCTCGGCTCGATCCGTGCGCTGATCGTCTCAGCAACGGTTTTCGCCTCGGCGGCAGGCCCTGGCCTGACTGGCGTCCTGATCGATGCCGGAGTGCCATACCCGGCGCAGATTATCGCCATGGGCCTCTACTGCGTTCTGGTATCGGGTGTGCTGCTCTACGTCACGCGCCGCGTCGAAGCGCGCGCCGCAGCGTGAAAGAAAAAGGCGCCGGATCGCTCCGACGCCTTGTTCCTTACCAATTTGGACAGCTTCAAGCTGCGTCGGCGGTCTTCTTGTCCTGAGCCGGCAGGCTCTTCTTGAGCAAGTCAGACACCAGGAAAGCCAGATCGATCGCCTGATCCGCATTGAGACGGGGGTCGCAATGGGTGTGATAGCGGTCCTGCAGTTCATCGTCGCGGATGGCGCGAGCGCCGCCGGTGCATTCGGTGACGTTCTTGCCGGTCATCTCGACATGGACGCCGCCGGGGTGAGACCCTTCCGCGCGGTGGATTTCGAAGAAGCTCTTCACTTCGCTCATGATCCGGTCGAACGGACGTGTCTTGTAGCCGGCAGCCGTGATGGTGTTGCCGTGCATCGGATCGCAGGACCAGACCACCTTGCGGCCTTCCTTCTGCACCGCGCGGATCAGCTTGGGCAGATGGTCGGCGACCTTATCGGAACCGAAGCGGGCGATCAGCGTCAGGCGGCCCGGCTCGTTCTCAGGGTTGAGCAGGTCGATGAGTTGCAACAGACCATCGGGCGACAGCGACGGGCCGCATTTCAGGCCGAGCGGGTTTTTGATGCCGCGGCAGTATTCGATATGCGCATGGTCGGGCTGGCGTGTACGGTCGCCGATCCAGATCATGTGGCCCGAGGTCGCGTACCAGTCGCCGGAGGTCGAATCGACGCGGGTCAGCGCCTCTTCGTAGCCGAGCAGCAGCGCCTCATGGCTGGTGTAGAAATCCGTCTCGCGCAGCGCGTAATTGTGCTCCGAGGTGATGCCGACGGCCCTCATGAAGTCCATGGTTTCGGTGATGCGGTTGGCCAGAGCCTCGTAGCGTTCGCCCTGCGGGCTGTTCGAGACGAAGCCGAGCATCCACTTGTGCACGTTCTCCAGGCTGGCGTAGCCGCCCTGGGCGAAAGCGCGCAAAAGGTTGAGCGTGGCTGCCGACTGACGGTAGGCCATTTCCTGACGCGCGGGATCAGGCACACGCGACTTCTCGTCAAAGTCGATGCCATTGATGATGTCGCCGCGATAAGACGGCAGCGTCACGTCGCCCTTGGTCTCATTGTCGGACGAACGCGGCTTGGCGAACTGGCCGGCGATGCGGCCGACCTTCACCACAGGCTGCGAACCGGCAAAGGTGAGCACGACGGACATCTGCAGGAACACGCGGAAGAAGTCGCGGATGTTGTCCGCGCCATGTTCCGCAAAGCTCTCCGCGCAATCCCCGCCCTGGAGCAGGAAGGCTTCGCCATTGGCCACGGCAGCAAGCTGTTTCTTCAGCTTGCGCGCCTCACCTGCAAAAACAAGCGGCGGAAAGGTCGCGAGACGAGCTTCGGTTTCGGCAAGCGCTGCCGCGTCCGGAAAGGCCGGCACCTGCTGGATGGGCATGCCTCTCCAGGAATTCGGTGACCATTTCGTCATGTTCGTAACCTAACTTGAAAGTACGGATCCTTTTGTCCGCAACTGATTGCCCGCAATCGTGCGGGGAACGCGGCTCCCATACACGAAGCAGCGGATCTATACTACCCCGGAACGCGTCCGACAGCCTGAGACGCCGGCGCTTCAGCCGATGCGGTTTCCGTTTTTGACCAGATAGGTGGGCTTGTAGAGCGTTACCAATTCTTCCGCGGCGCTAGGGTGCACCGCCATGGTGGCGTCGAAATCGTCCTTCGTCAGCCCGGCCTTGACCGAAATGCCGAGAAGTTGCGCCATCTCGCCCGCGTCGGGCCCCAGGACATGCGCACCGACGACCTTGCGGGTGTCGGCGTCGACGACCAGCTTCATCAGCATACGCTCATCCCGTCCGGCGAGGATATTGCGCATCGGCCGGAAGCTGGTGCGGTAGATTTCGAGATTGGAATATTTCCGCCCCGCATCGTCCTCCGACAAGCCGACGGTGCCGATCTCGGGCTGGGAGAATACGGCCGTCGGAATGGAATCGTAGTCCGGCTTGGTCGGGTTGTTCTTGAAGACGGTCTCGATCAGGCACATCGCCTCGTGGATCGCCACCGGCGTCAGCTGGACGCGGTTGGTGACGTCGCCGATGGCCCAGATGTTCTCGACATTGGTGTGGGAGTAATCGTCCACAACGATTGCACCGGTCGCCTCGTCGAGCTTTACGCCGGCGGCTTCAAGGCCAAGGCCGTCGGTGTTGGGTCGGCGGCCGACAGCCTGCATGACCTGGTCGGCGATAAGGATCTCATCAGTGTTGAGATGAACCTCCAGGCTTCCATCCTCGCGCTTGACCACCTGCTTGGTGATCGCATGGCAGACAATGCGGATGCCTTTCTTCTCCATCTCCTCGTGCAGAGCCTTGCGAAGGTCCATGTCGAAACGATTGAGGATTTCCTGTCCGCGATAGACCAGCGTGGCGGCTACGCCGAGACCATGGAAGATGTTGGCGAACTCGACGGCGATGTAGCCGCCGCCCTCGATGACGATGGCCTTGGGCAGTTCAGGCAGATCGAAGGCTTCGTTCGAAGTGATGCAGTGTTCGTAGCCCGGAAGTGCAGGCCGGTCGCTTGGCCTGCCGCCGGTGGCAATCAAAATCTGGTCGGCGGTGACCAACCTGCCATCGGATTCCAGACGGATCGTGTGCGCATCGACGAGCGTGGCTCTGGTGTCGAGCGCGATCGCACTGGAAGCTTCAACATTGCGTTTGTAGATGCCTTCCAGGCGGGTGATTTCGCGTTCCTTGGCCTCGACCAGCTTTTTCCAGTCAAACGACGTCTCGGGAACCGACCAGCCATAGCCTGCTGCGTCCCTGAACTGTTCGGGGAATTGGGAAGCGTAGACATAGAGCTTCTTGGGCACGCAGCCCCTGATGACGCAGGTGCCCCCGAAGCGGTACTCTTCGGCAACCGCGACACGCTTTCCCAAAGCAGCCGCGACCCGCGATGCCCGGACGCCGCCGGAGCCGCCGCCAATGACGAAGAGGTCATAGTCGTATTGGGTCATGCGGAATGCTCCTGAAAACTTATGGATTCAGTTATGCGCTCGGACAGACAAAGAAAAGCCCGGCTGTGCCGGGCTGATCTTTTATCCAGTGGCCAGTCGAGTCCGCTCAGTTCGGCGTTACAGGAGCAGCCGGCGTTGCGCCGCTGGCAGCGTTCGCTGCCGGAGAATTCGGTGCCTGCGCCCGAAGCGTTTCGCCGACCTGCTCGGCCAGATCCCGAGCAATGCCGTTCTGCCAGATGTCGGCGGCCTTTACGATCTCACGTGAGACGATCGGACCATCTGAAAGCAGCTTCTTGCCTGCTTCGGAATTGTAGAAGGCGGCAATTGCCTTGAGCTGCGGCTCGGTGAAGGAACGCGCATAGACCAGCGCCGATTCCTTTTCGAGATCGGCGCGGCGCGAGGCCAGAGCCAGCGTCTTTTCGTCGACCGTCTTGGTGATGAGAGCGTCGAGGTCCGGACTCTGCTGAATGAGTTGCTCCTTAAGAGCGCCCGCTGCTTGCGGCAGGATCATGTCGAAAGAATCGGTCGCATGGATCGCTGATATGGCGGCCTGCGCCGCCTTCAGGTGGGACTCCGACACTTCCTGCGCCTGGGCGACGGATGCGATGGCGAGGAAGGCGGATGCTGTCGCCATGGTTGAAAAGCGGCGCAGCCTGGTGGTCAGGATCATTGTGGAAGGTCTCCCCTATTTAGCGGGCCGGAAGGACGGTTCTTATACCATCGGAACCGGCAATGACTGCAAGCGATGCGAGACCGAGAAAAAGCCCGTGCTCGACAACGCCTGGAATGGCATGCAGCGCATCTGACAGCGCTCTTGGATCGGGAATGCGGCCAAAAGATGCATCCAGGATGAAATGGCCGCCATCGGTGACGAAGGTTTTCCCTTCTCGCTCACGCAGCACGATGGCGCCAGAAAGACCAAGCTTTTTGGCCGCGGCGCCGACGGCGATGCGCGTGGCCGCGAGGCCGAACGGATTGACCTCGATGGGCAAAGGAAACCGGCCGAGCGTATCTACGAGCTTAGTGGCGTCGGCGATCACGATCATCGTGGCAGACGCGGCAGCGACGATCTTTTCGCGCAGCAATGCGCCACCGCCGCCCTTGATCAGCGACAGCGCGGAATCGATCTCGTCGGCGCCGTCTATGGTCAGGTCGAGTTCGGGAGTTTCTTCCAGCGTCGACAACGGCACCGAAAGCTCGCGGCACAGCGAAGCCGTGCGCTCAGAGGTCGGTACGCCGACTATCTGCATGCCTGCCGCGACTTTTTCCGCGAGCAGGCGGACGAATTCTTCCGCCGTGGAACCTGTGCCGATGCCGAGCCGCATGCCGTCTTCGACATGGTCGAGCGCGGCTCGCGCCGCCTCTATCTTGAGAGCTCTTGCATCCATGAAGAAAATCGCCTGAGAACCGGAAACTGGCTGGCTTAGGACCAATCGACAATCATAGATCGGTCGCGGCGCGTGTCGGATTTCTGTCCCGAGCAGGCGAAAAGACCGCCGTGGTGTCGACCACCACAAGGGCTTTTCAACGAACTCGGGGCATAAATCCGCCGCGTCCCGAAGGGATATGGCCGAAATCGCCCATCTCGGCGTCGCGAAGCCTCGACGGAGGTCAACCCCGCCTTCGGCTCCGCTCCTGGAACTGAACGATTTCGCCTCATACCGCGGCCCGATCCCTGAATGTCGATTGGTCCTAGCATTTTTGCCGGTTGGGTCAAAGGCTTTATCCCAGGCCATGGCCCGTCGCCTTGCCTCGTCTGCCTGCACGGGTTATCGCAACGTCACCTCAACAACGGGCATGCTTTTCATGAAAAAACCCATCATCGTCTTCGATCTCGACGGCACGCTCGTCGACACCGCTCCCGACCTTCTGGAGAGCCTCAACGAAAGCCTGGTGGCGGGTGGATTGTCCCGCGTCGACGATGCAGCCTTCCGGCGGTTCGTCGGCCATGGCGGCAAGGTGATGATCGAACGCGCCTACAATGCCCAGAAGCGCATTCTCGACGCCATCGAGCACGACCGGCTGCTCTCGGTGTTCCTCGACCATTATTCGGCGAACATTCCAGGAAAGTCGCAGCCCTATCCCGGTGTTATCGCTGCCATGGATCGCTTCACCGAGGCAGGTTATCTGCTCGCGGTCTGCACCAACAAATACGAAAAACTCGCCATCAGCCTGATAGCGGCGCTTGGCCTGGGACCGCGTTTCGCGGCGATTACCGGACCGGACACGTTCGGCTTCCGCAAGCCCGACCCGCGCCACCTGACCGAGACCATCGCGCTGGCCGGCGGCGACCCGTCACACGCGGTGATGATCGGCGATTCGCAAACCGACATCGACACGGCGAAGGCTGCCGGCATTCCGGTCGTGGCCGTCGATTTCGGCTATACCGACCGGCATGTGCGTGAGTTCGAGCCCTCTGCAATTATCTCCCACTTCGACGAACTGACCGTCGACTTGGCAGAAAGATTGATCGCTGCAGCAAATCGCTGACGGTCATCCGACTTAAGCTATAGGAGAATGGTGGGCGATATAGGGATTGAACCTATGACCCCACCCGTGTGAAGGGTGTGCTCTCCCGCTGAGCTAATCGCCCGTCGCAGCCTCATCGGCTGAACGCGCCGCGATATAAGATAGAGCAGTGCAGTAAGTCAAGGGCGGCCCAACCAGCAAAATCAGCTGCTGGGCGCCCTCACCTCCTCGGTGCGTTTCATCGCTTCGAGGACACGGCTGTCGCGATCATAGACGTCGGTGAAATACTCCATCTTGCCGTCGGCCAGCGGCCATGCGGTGAAGTATGCGACATAGACCGGGATGTCGCGATTGACCTTCTCGGTCGAGTGCCCCTTCTTCAGTTTCTCCGCGACATAATCGAGCGACGTACCGAGCACGGCCGCTGCCATGCCGCGCGGATCGGCAAGGCGCACGCAACCATGGCTGAAGGCGCGCATATCGCGATCAAACAGCGCCTTCTGAGGCGTGTCGTGCATGTAGATGGCGTGCTTGTTGGGGAACAGGATTTTCAGCTCGCCCAACGCGTTTGCTTCGCTTGGCGCCTGCCGGACGCCGAACGGGACCTTCCCGCCATACTGACTCCAGTTGATCGCCGAAGACGGAACGCGCTTGCCCTTCGCATCGAATACCTCATAGCCGGCACGATCCAGATAGCCGGGGTCGTTGCGCAGGCGCGGCAGCATCTCGTTGACGATGATTGACTGCGGAACCCCCCAATAGGGATTGTAGTCGACCTGCTTGATTTTATCGAAGAAGAAAGTGGTCTGAGTGCCCTTGGCGCCAATCACCGTGCGGGTCTTCAATTTCTCCTGGCCACCTTCGATATAGGCCGCTGTGAAGGCCGGCTGGTTGATGAAAACGCGGGTGTCGCCCAGATCGGAGGGATGCCAGCGCAACTGTTCCAGCGCCACGACGACCTTGCCGACGCGGTCGGCCTTGGACGTACCCGCCAGCATGGCGACGGTGCGCGGCCCGATCACGCCGTCCTGCTTAAGCCCCTCGCGCTTCTGGACCGCCTTCATCAGCGGAATGAGCTCGTCCGTGTAGGTTTCGGTGTTCGACAGCCGGGAGAGCAGTTCGCCGAACTCGCCGCGCATCTGGTCATCGAGATCGCGGTCGATCAGTTGCAGCAGCTTGGGCAGTTCGGCGTTCGTCTCGCCAGGCTTCAGAAGCAGCTTGGCATCGACGACGATCTCGTTCTCTTCGCTGGCATGCAGCGCCGCCAGTTCGGTGCGGAGCGCTTTGTATTCGGGGTTTTGCGGATGCTGGGCCTCAAGCAAGGCCACCGTGTCCTCCCCCGATGCGAGTGCTGCCAAAACACCTGCCAGATCGAGAGGTTTTGCGGGAAAATCGTGATAGCCCGACAGCTTGTTGGGATTGATCACGCCGGCATGTGCGTCACGCGCATAGCGCAGCACCCTCGCCGACAGTTCCATCTCATAGCGGATCAGGCTCTTGAGCTTGTGAGGCTCGACGGTCAGCCCGGCATCGGGCATCTGCACTTTGTAGTCGGCGGCATCCAAGCCGTAGCTGCCCGCATCGCCCAGGAGCCGAGCAGCCTGCGCAGCCTTCGCATTGAGCGCACCGTCGGTGACCCAAACGAACTCCGGATGATCCGAGTAATAGGCGATGACGGCCTTGCCGATATCCGGCTCCGCCAGCAGGTCGAATCCCTCAAGCCCGGAAAGAGCTTCGCGGAACGCGCTGCTCACCACTGGCTCCAGCGATGCCGACTGCGATTTCGCGGCCAGCGGCGAGAAATCCACCTTGGCCAGCGCCTCGGCCTTGTAGGTATAATAGGACGGCGCCGAAATCTTTACCGGCTTGGCAGCAGCCGCCTTCTTGGGTGCAGCCTGACGCGGTTGAGCCGCAGGAGGCGGAGGCGGGAATTCAGTGCGTTCGGAACGCCGCAAGCCCCCACCGAACAGCTTGTCGAACAGCCCCTGTGCCTGAACGGGCGCCGTGGTCATGGTCAGGCTTGCCATAAGGGCTGCAAGCGGCAGGGCTGCGGAGGTCTTGCGGAAAACGTTCATTCTTATCCCCTCAACCGTCGCCAGCCAGGCATCATCCTGTCGACGGCGTCCTGTCCGCACGCGATGCGGACGCATGGCATCACGCCATCGATTCATACCTTCATCGTTAAAGTTTGTATAAATTCTCGCAGAACCGTTTCGAAATGATTTCACATCTTTGCGAGATCGAAACTTAAGCGCTGTGCCAATCAGGCAACGCCACGCGCCGGCTTGGGCTTGCGCCCGCGCCCCTGCCCCGCAGGAATGAGCGCCCTCACCGCGCAGGTTAAGGCAACCGCCAGCCCGGTCGCCAAAACCCACCATGACGGGCGGATGGCAAAGGCAAACTGCAGATTGGCGGCCAGGACACGCTGCGGCGGCACTCCGGTGGCAATGGCATACCAGGCAAACTCCACCGCAGCGGTAAGCAGTCCGGCGAGAACGGCGATGATTGCGAGCGTGATCGGCGACTGCAGATTGAAGCCGCGCCCATGGGCAATGCGGTAGGTCATCAACAAGACGAAGAAACCGGCGATCAGGGTTGCCTGATAAACATCCGCCTTGGACTGCATGAAATAATGCAGCGCCGCAAGAATACCGATGGGATAGACGATCTTATGCAGGCGGTTCCAGCTCCCGCCGAGTCGGCGGACGGCGGCATCCGTAGACGTCATGCCCAAAACGACAAGACCGAGCAGAGCGACGAAGCCTATGGTGAGATAGATTCGAAGCAGGATTTCGCTGCCCACCCGCAGAAGGTCGAATTTCATGTCGGTGATGTAGAGCGCGAAATGGCCGAGCGCATAGAACAACGCCGCCAGGCCCAGCATGCGCCTGACGTTAATCAGTTTTGGGAACTGCAGGATGCGCCGCAGCGGCGTGACCGCCAGCGACAGCATCAGGAAACGGATAGCCCAATCGCCGGTCTGGTGGATCGCTTCGGTCAGCGGGCGCGGCCCAAGCGCGGCCAGCCCCGGCGCGCCCTGGAAACCGCCGGTGGCGGCACGAACGGCCAGCAGTGCTATCGGCACCAGCGTGCCAAAAAACACCACTGCTTTCAGCGGCGAAAACTTTCCGGCGCGGTCGGTCCAGGGCTTCATACAGGCACGTCTCCAGCAGAGAGGCCAATACTACGGCCTATGAGGCTTATACGGCAGCCGGGCCCGGTTTGTTGCGCAGAGAATGCATCACATAATTTTGAACCCGTTGAGGGATTTCCGTGCTGTGCAAACTGCAGGCGGTGCCGTGCTGCTCAGTCACGTGACAATCCCTTCTCCTTGAGTTCATCGAGATAGGTCGTCCAGCGTTCCTGCTTTTCGTGGGAGAGCGTATGAAGATAGCTCCAGGTGAAAATACCGGTAGCGTGGCCGTCGTCGAATGTGATGCGGACGGCGTAGTTGCCGACTGGTTCGATCTTGAAGATCGAGACCATGCGTTTGCCGGGCACGGTCACACGCTGCTCGGGAGAATGGCCTTGCACCTCGGCGGAGGGTGACAGGACGCGCAAAAATTCCGCCGGAAGTTCGACCGGCGCATGGTCGGGAAAAGTTACCGTCAGCATGCGGCGGTCCTTCGAGACCCGTAATTCCTTGGGAGGGATCATGTGTGCCTTCCGATTCCAGAGACCGCGACTGTAGCCGCAAGCCGTTGCGCGCAGAAGGCTTTCAAGGTCCGTAACCGTGTCCTGTGCCAAAGTTCTGCATCCACCTGACGGATTCAGCTTGCTTGCAGGCGCATGAGATACAAAATAAGGTACAAGGACGGTCTTGCCGCGCGAAGGATCGCAAAAGGGAACGGAACCGCTGATCATGACCATGATCGACCCATTCGGCCGCTCGATCGACTACCTCCGGGTGTCGGTGACGGACCGATGTGATTTCCGCTGTACCTATTGCATGGCGGAAGACATGGTGTTTCTGCCCAAGAAGGATTTGCTTTCGCTCGAAGAACTCGAGCGGCTCTGCACCGTCTTCATCGAAAAAGGCGTGAAAAAGCTTCGACTGACCGGTGGAGAACCGCTGGTGCGCAAGAATGTCATGCACCTCGTGCGCCAGTTGTCGCGACATCTCGAGACCGGTGCATTGGAGGAGCTGACCTTCACCACCAACGGCTCGCAGCTCGCGCGCTTCGCCAGCGAACTCGCCGATTGCGGCGTCAAGCGCATCAATGTCTCGCTCGACACGCTCGATCACGACAAATTCCGCGCCATCACGCGCTGGGGCGATCTCGGCAAGGTGATTGCCGGCATTGATGCAGCCCAGGCGGCCGGCATCAAGGTCAAGATCAATGCGGTGGCGTTGAAGGGTTTCAACGATGCTGAAATCCCCGAGATCATGCGCTGGGCGCATGGTCGCGACATGGATATGACCGTCATCGAGACGATGCCCATGGGCGATATCGAGGGCGACCGTACAGACCAGTATCTGCCTTTGTCGCTGTTGCGCGGCAAGCTCGAACAGAATTTCACGCTAACCGACATTCCCTACAAAACCGGGGGGCCGGCGCGCTATGTTGAGGTTGCGGAGACCGGCGGTCGGCTTGGCTTCATCACGCCGATGACGCATAATTTCTGCGAAAGCTGCAACCGCGTCCGCATCACCTGCACCGGAACGCTTTATATGTGCCTGGGTCAGGACGACGCGGCCGATCTGCGCAGCCCACTCCGTGCCTCCGAGGGCAATGAGCTACTCTCCCGGGCAATCGACCAAGCCATCGGCCGCAAGCCGAAAGGCCATGATTTCGTCATCGACCGGCGCACCAACCGACCTTCCGTATCCCGGCACATGAGCGTGACCGGCGGCTGACGCCAAGAAATCCTGTCAGCTTCTCCCTTCGCCTGCCGTTGTCGTTTCTCGACGTCCTTCCATATCAAGCCCTATACGACCCAAGCTTTGGACCATTGACCCAAGGTGTCAAAGGTTCATGACGGGGGTAGCGGACATGCGGGAGGAGCAGCGCGACATGGAAAAAGTCCTTGGCACAGAGTGAAAATGCACGCGCCGCGATCTATATGACACTGGCGATGGCCGGTTTCGTCGTGAACGATACCATCACCAAATTCACCGCCTCCGAGCTCAACGTTGGTCAGATCATGTTCGTGCGCGGACTGTTCGCCACGATCTTCATCGTCCTGCTGGCCTGGAAGGCGGGAGCGTTCAACGTCTCGTTGAGGGCAACGAGCAAACTGGTCTTCGTCCGCGCATTGGCGGAAATGTGCGCCACAGGGACGTTTCTGATTGCAATCGCCCATCTTCCGCTCGCCAACATGTCGGCGGTGCTCCAGGCTTTGCCGCTCGCCGTGACCATGGGAGCGGCCTTGTTTCTCGGCGACAGAGTAGGCTGGCGGCGATGGACGGCAATCACAGTCGGATTCATCGGGGTGTTGATTGTCGTTCGTCCCGGCCTAGAAGGCTTCAACAGCTTTTCCGTACTGACGCTGCTGTCGGTGTTTTTCTGCGCCGTCAGGGATCTGGTGACCCGAAAGGTCCCCGCTTCCGTTCCAACCTTGCTTATATCGTCGGTATCGTCCGCCTCCGTGTGCCTGCTGGGCGCCATTATGATCGAGCCCATGGGTGGATGGAGGCCGATGGAGCCATCGACTGTGTTTTTGCTGCTGCTTTGCGCCGGGATGCTCATCATCGGCTACCAGTGCGTCATCGCCGCCATGCGCAGCGGAGACATCTCCTTCGTTGCGCCGTTCCGCTATACGTCGCTGATATGGGCCATCGCGCTAGGCTTCGCCGTGTTCAGCGAGATTCCCGACATGTTCACGCTGATAGGCTCCGTCGTCATCATCGCTTCGGGGATTTACATGCTCTACCGTGAGCGCGCCGTGGACAGCCAGTTTCCGGCTGCAAAAAGCACCTACCCCTCCATGGCGCCTGACGGAGTGTGAACGTGGTAACGTCCGGCCCTCAACAGAATCCATCCGAGGCTGGGGGAAAGCGTATCGCCGGGGTCATTCTCGCGGGCGGCCGCTCCAGCCGCATGGGCGGCGGCGAAAAGGGCCTGCTCGATCTGGGCGGCAGGACTCTTTTGCAGCATGTGGCCGACAGGCTTGCGCCACAGGTCGACACCGTTGCGCTGAACTCGAATGGCGAGCCCGAGTTCTTCGTGTCGCTCGGTGTTCCCGTCGTTGCCGATACGCTTTCTGACCGGCAAGGTCCACTGGCGGGGGTCCTTACCGGCATGATCTGGGCGCGCAGCCAGAACCGTTTTTCGGATCTGGTGACAGTCACCTGCGACACGCCGTTTTTTCCGGCCGACCTGACGGCACGCCTTCTTGCGGCGCGACGGCGCGACAGCGACGTCGTTATCGCCGCTTCGAACGGACGCGATCATCCCGTCTTCGGCCTCTGGTCGCTCGGTCTGGAGGAAAAACTGGCGCATTTCCTTAAGGCGCAATCCGACCGCAGTGTCATGGCCTTCATAAGGAACTGCGGATATGTCTCTGTTTCATTTGATTTCATCCGCTGCGGCGACCAATCTGTCGATCCGTTCTTCAACATCAACACACCTCGGGACATGACCGAGGCGGCAAGATACATCGACATGGCATGACACAGCGCGTTCTCGGCATTACCGGCTGGAAAAACTCCGGCAAGACGACACTCACCGAGCGGCTGGTCACCGAGCTGACGCGGCGCGGCTGGACAATTTCCACCATCAAGCATGCGCATCACGAGTTCGATATCGATAAGGAAGGCACCGACAGCTTCCGCCACCGGGCGGCGGGCGCGGGAGAAGTCGCCATCGTCTCCGGCCGGCGATGGGCGCTGATGCACGAGTTGCGGCAGGAGGATGAACCCGCCATGGAGGATATTCTGGCCCGGTTGGCACCCTGCGACCTCGTGCTTGTCGAAGGCTATAAGCGCGAGGCGCATGCCAAGATCGAAACACGCCGGCTCGATGCGAAAGACCGCATGCCCTTGACCAGCCAGGACGCTGGTATTGTCGCTGTCGCCGCCGATCATGCGGTCTTGGGCGAAGCGGTCCCGGTGTTCGATCTGAACGACATCGCCGCGCTTGCGAATTTTGTTGAAAGCATCACGGGACTAAAGTCGGGCTAACGCTGCGTAACCTCCTTACCGATGATCCCCTTTTTGCAAATCTCCCTGCAAGCATCGGTTTGCAAGGCAAATTTTCCGCTGTGCGCGCAATTTCGGCATTCTCTTTTGTGATTGATTTTTGAGCGGAAACAGTGGGAGTATCCAGTTCATGAAACGGCAGCACTGCCGTCCGGCGGACAGAGCAACTTATGCCAACGCCATCAAATGAGAGGACTAAAATGCGGACTTTCACGCGTATCGCGCTCGCAGCCACCGCTGTTCTCGCCCTTGCCGCCGCTTCGGCACAGGCGCAGGAGACAGTTCTGAGAATTGGCACCGAGGGTGCCTATCCTCCCATGAACAACCTGACCTCCAGCGGCCAGCTCGAAGGCTTCGACATCGATATCGCCAAGGCCCTTTGCGACGAGATGAAGGTGAAATGCGAGTTCGTCACTCAGGATTGGGATGGCATCATTCCGGCCCTGCAGGCGAAGAAGTTCGACGCGGTCATCGCTTCCATGTCGATCACGCCCGAGCGCCAGGAGCAGGTCGCTTTCAGCAATCCCTATTATACCAACTCGCTGGTCTTCGTCGCGCCGAAGGAGTCCAAATTCTCCGCCGAGACGACTGACGGCACCACCATCGGCGTCCAGCAAGGCACGATTGCTGCCGACTTCGCTGAAAAAACCTATCCCGGCGCCGATGTGAAAGCCTACCCGACGCAGGTCGAGGCCTATACCGACCTCTCCAACGGTCGTCTCGATGCCGTTCTCGCCGATTTCGGCCCACAATATGGCTGGCTCAAGGGTGCCGACGGCGCATGCTGCGACATCAAGGGCGGACCTGTCGCATCCGACGACAAGATCGGTATTGCCGTTCGAAAAGATGATACCGCGTTGGTCGAGAAGCTGAACGCGGCGCTGGAAGCCATCCGCGCCAACGGAAAATACAAGGAAGTCAACGACAAATACTTCTCGTTTGACGTGTTCGGCGCTAAACCGTGATAACGGAAATGAATGGCGGATATTTACATTTCCGCCATTCGTTTTAGCTTCACCCGATCCTGCAACGGTGGCATCCACCTGAGCACCCTCCAAGCCGGTCGAAGGATCCTGGCACTTCATGGACAGCGCCCTGACGCTCCTGAGTTTCGGCCCCGACGGATGGGGCGACAACATTGCCCTCGGGGCCCTGATCACCGTAAGCTTGGCATTGGCGACACTGCCGTTCGGGTTGGTCGCCGGCTTCTTCGTCGCACTGGCCAAGCAGTCGGGCGAACCTTCCCTGCGGCTCGCCGGCAACATCTACACCACCATATTCCGCGGACTGCCCGAACTTCTCACCCTGTTCCTGGTCTATTATGGCGGGCAGATTGCACTGCAGGCGCTAATGCGCTCGCTCGGGCAGGAAACCACGATCGAGATCAACGCCTTCCTGGCGGGCATGATCGCGCTAGGCGTCATGTTCTCGGCCTACGCCAGCGAAGTGTTTCTGTCGGCGTTCCGTGCGATACCGCGCGGCCAGTATGAGGGCGGCTACGCCGTCGGCCTCACCGGCTTCCAGACGATGCGGCTGGTGGTCTTGCCGCAGATCATCCGCATCGCCCTGCCCGGCCTATCGAATCTCTGGCTGAACCTTTTGAAGGACACAGCGCTTGTTTCGGTAATCGGACTGTCCGACATCCTGCGCCAGACCGGCATCGCCGCACGCGTGACGAATCAACAATTCCTCTTCTTCGGCATCGCCTGCCTGGTCTATCTGGTGCTGGCAATCATCTCATCCTTCGGCATCAGCGCCATCGAACGCAGCGTCGCCCAGCGCGGAGCACCGAAATGAGCGTGATCGCGATGGACACTGCCGCCGTGGAAAAGCCGCCGGAGGCACGGCGCGGCTGGCCGGCGTCGCGCATTCTCGGCTGGAGCCTCATGATTTTCTGGGGCGCGGTCGCTTTGGGCATCGTCGTCTACCTGTTCGGAGTTTGGAATCCCGCGCTCTTCGACCGATACCTGCCCGCCTATATGTCCGGCCTCTGGGTGACGCTTCAACTCGTCCTCATCTCCATCGTGATCGGCGCGGTCCTTTCGGTTCCCATCGCCTATGGACGGATGTCGAGCAACCGCTGGCTCGGGGGCTTCGCCTATGGCTATGTCTATTTCTTCCGTGGCACGCCGCTACTGGCACAGACCTTCCTGATCTATTACGGTCTCGGCTCGTTCCGGCCGCAATTGGAGGCAGTGGGGCTCTGGAGCTTCTTTCGAGACGCCTGGTATTGCGCGATCTTCGCGTTCTCTCTCAACACCGCGGCCTATCAGGCCGAGATCCTGCGCGGCGCCATCCAGAGTGTCAGCAAGGGCCAATGGGAGGCGTCGAAGGCGCTCGGCCTCGACCGGTTGAAGACCTTACGGCTCATCGTGATGCCGCAGGCCATGCTGGTCGCCTTGCGTCCTTATGGCAACGAGATCATCCTGATGATCAAGGGCTCCGCCATCGTCTCCATCATCACGGTCTACGACCTTATGGGCGAAACACGGCGGGCGTTCTCACGTACGTTTGACTTCCAGACCTACATCTGGGCAGCGATCATCTATCTTCTGATCGTCGAGGTCTTGAGATTTGTCACGGAGCGGATCGAAGGCCGCCTCACCAGGCACCTGGTTCGCCGCTGACGCTTTCCTTTTCGCCCGTATCGATTATCAAGAGCCTACCTGAAAATGGAAGGATTTGGTCATGGCTTCGGTTGCTTTCCTCGGACTTGGCGTGATGGGCTATCCCATGGCCGCGCATCTCAAGCACAAGGGCGGCCATGACGTCACGGTCTACAACCGCACCGCCGCAAAAGCCGAGAAATGGGTATCCCAGCACGGCGGCGCGATGGCGTCGACTCCGGCAGAGGCAGCCGCAGGCAACGACTTCGTTTTCTCCTGCGTCGGCAATGACCACGATCTTCGCTCCGTCACGATTGGCGTGGACGGCGCTTTTTCCGCGATGAAGAAGGGCGCTGTCTTCATCGACAACACGACAGCCTCGGCCGCGGTCGCGCGTGAGTTGTCCACCGCCGCGAAGGCAGCGGGCTTCGACTTCCTCGACGCACCGGTGTCAGGCGGCCAGGCCGGTGCGGAAAACGGCGTGCTAACCGTCATGGTCGGCGGCGAACAGGCCGTGTTCGACACCGCCAAGCCTGTGATCGATTCCTTCGCCCGAATGGTTGGGTT
Source organism: Tianweitania sp. UT-5YL-CI-8 (assembly GCF_030010215.1). Classification (GTDB taxonomy): domain Bacteria; phylum Pseudomonadota; class Alphaproteobacteria; order Rhizobiales; family Rhizobiaceae; genus Oryzicola. The sequence continues at coordinate 194,777 of NZ_JASCRR010000003.1, read as the reverse complement.
GATGGGTCCCTCGGGTGCGGGCCAGTTGACCAAGATGATGAACCAGATCTGCATCGCCGGAATGGTCCAGGGCCTCGCCGAATCCATCCATTTCGGCAAAAAGGCCGGGCTGGACATCGAGAAGGTGATGGACGTTCTGTCCAAGGGCGCAGCCGGATCTTGGCAGATGGAAAACCGCCACAAGACAATGAACCAAGGCAAATACGACTTCGGCTTCGCGGTCGACTGGATGCGCAAGGATCTGGCGATCTGCCTGGAGGAAGCTGACAGCAATGGCGCCAGCCTACCGGTGACCGCCCTGGTCGACCAGTTCTACAAGGATGTGCAGACGATGGGCGGCAAGCGCTGGGATACGTCCTCCCTGCTCGCCCGCCTCGAAAGGGAATGATCGGCCCCTCCTCCACCGCAGCTGACATCGTGGCGCATCTTCAGACGTTGCGGTCGGAAGAAAACATTGCCGGCATGGCGCGTTTCGGCATCCGTACGGAGACGGCGCTGGGCATTTCCAACCCCGACCTGCGGGGGATCGCCCGAGCAGTAAAGCGCAACCACGTTCGCGCGCTGCAGTTGTGGGACAGCGACATTCGCGAGGCGCGCCTGGTGGGTCTTTATACCGCCGACCCCGAACAAACCGACGAAGCACTGGCGCGGCGATGGGCCTACGCGTTCAACTCATGGGAAATCGTCGACACGGCCGCTGACCTCTTTGTCGAAGCACAGTTGCACCGGTCGCTGATAGAGGAGTTCGCGGCGGATGAGCGGGAATTCGTCCGCCGTACCGCCTTTGCCATGATAGCGGGTGCCGCGGTTCACCTGAAACAGGAACCCGACGCAACCTTTATCGGATGGCTCCCACTCATCGAGCGACATTCGAGCGACGAGCGGAATTTCGTGCGTAAGGCGGTCAACTGGGCGCTGCGCAATATCGGCAAACGCAACGGTGCCTGCCATGCGGAAGCTCTCGCAATGGCCCGCAAGCTTGCCGCCTCGTCCGGTAAAGCCGAGCGCTGGATCGGCAGCGACGCGGTCCGCGAATTGACATCGGCAAAGATATTGGAGCGGATCTCGAAAAAGGCCTGATCAGGCCGCGTTCGACCCCGATTCCTTGTCCAGGATCATGTAGTCCAGCGGCATCTCGGTCGTATACTTGATCTGCTCCATGGCAAACGAAGACGAGACGTCGCGGATTTCGATCTTGGCGATGAGCCTTTTGTAGAAGGCATCGTACGCCGCAATGTCGGGCACCACGACACGCAGCAGGTAGTCTACGTCACCGCTCATGCGGTAGAACTCGACCACCTCCTGGAACTCCTGGACTACCTCCGAAAAGCGGCGCAGCCATTCGTGGCTATGCGAATTGGTGCGGATCGACACGAAGACCGTCACCCGCGCATTGATCTTCTCGGGATCGAGCACGGCGACGCGGCGCTTGATGACGCCTTCCTCTTCGAGCTTCTGGATGCGGCGCCAGCACGGCGTTGTGGAAAGTCCGACCTTCTTGGCGACATCGGCCACAGCCAGCGTCGAATCCTCCTGCAGGAGGCGAAGGATTTTGCGGTCAAGGCGATCCATGAAAAGGCTCCAGTAAAAAATCTTCGCGATAATCCGGTGAATTCATCCCCGCAACAAGAAAAAAATTCTTCCAATCGCATCATTTCATAATTTTCAGTTCTCCCCTCAGTCATCAAGACGACGGTGGATTTCCAGTTTCAGAAATGGCAGCAAATCCGTTTCAAACCATGGATTCTTTTTAAGCCAGCCCGTGTTGCGCCAGGACGGGTGCGGCAAGGCAAGCACGTGCGGTGCTGATGTCTCGTTCCATATGGCGCGCCAGTCGGCCACGGTGTCGGTCAGCGATGCGCGGCGCATCGAGCCGAGGTGCCACAGCTGGGCATAAAGGCCGATGGCAAGCACGAGGTCGACCTGCGGCATCAGGTCGACCAGTTTCCTGCGCCAAGCCGGCGCACATTCCCGTCGGGGTGGTAGGTCGCCGCCCTTAGCATCCTGGCCAGGAAAGCAGAAACCCATCGGCACTATGGCAAAGTGCCTGGGGTCGTAGAAAGTCTTGCGATCGACGCCCAGCCAATCGCGCAAACGGTCGCCGGACGCATCGTTGAACGGCAGGCCTGTGGCGTGAACCTTGGTCCCCGGCGCCTGCCCCGCGATCAGAACGCGCGCCGTCGCCGAAGGCACCACAACAGGGCGCGGCTGATGCGGCAACGGCTTGCCCAGAGGCGTCTCAATGCAAATCCGGCATGCGCAGATATCCGCGGCGAGCCGGTCGAGTGCGGGCCTCGTGGTCACGCTTTCGCGCTGGGACGTGCCGATACGGCTTTGTACCAGCGCCAGACATGGGTCAGGTGCTCAGGAAGGACGATGCGCGCCGGCTTCATGAAATCGACTGCGATCATGCCGGTAATGTCGGCAATCGTGTAACCGTCACCTGCAACGAACTCACGCCCGGCAAGCTCTCCATCCAGGAAATGCAGGAATTCGAGCGCCTTGGGCTTGTTGGCTTCGCCCCATTCCGGGATTTGCGGCACTTCCCATTCCTTCATGGCGGGGTGAACATGGCGGAAGGCGGCGGCGACGCTGAACATAAAGCTGAGTTCCATACGCCGTTGCCACATTTCAACCTGCGCCTTGCCCACAGCATCTGTGCCGAACAAAGCGGGCTCGGGATGAAGCTCCTCGAAATACCGGCATATCGCGACCGATTCGCTGAGAATCGTGCCATCGTCGAGTTCGAGCACGGGAAGCCGCTGAAGTGGATTGCGCGACGATACGCTGTTGCTCTTATGCTCCATAGCGGCCATGTCGACGGGCACGAGCGGCACATCGATGCCTTTTTCCGCGAGAAACACGCGCACCCTGCGCGGATTGGGCGCCCTGCCTCCGTCGAACAGCTTCATGTGGTTCCTCCTTGCATGTTGGAAAGCCTGAAAATTCCGCGCAACCAGTTGGCAATGCGCTCATAGAGGCCGTGATACCCCTCGGTCATCCCGCCATGATGGCTTCGCCAGTCGCGGGGCCGATCAAAATCGCCTGCCCAGAGGCCGGCCAACTCTCGCTGCGCGGCCGCCTCTTCCACCTCGTATCCGCCATAAGAGACGGCCCACCCCTTTCGCACCAGATCGCGGTTGAGGTGGGCCTGCCCGTTCCAGCACTCCGCCAGCAGGCGTCCGTAGCGGTCATATTCCCATCCTTCGCAGCGAATAGAGGCCTTACCGATCATGCCTTGGAGCATCTCGCGTGCCGTGCGCCCGCAGGCGTAGTCGCGTCCGTCCCTAGCGCAAATCTGGTTCAATTCCGGCGCGTCGATGCCCCACAGCCGGATGCGTGCGCCCTCCACCGTGAGGCTGTCGCCGTCGTTGACATCGACCACGCCGGCAAGCGTCTGTTTTGCCACCTCGTCCAGGCGCAAAACCACTACCCCCACCATGAAAAGCACCGCTGCGGCAAGCGCACAATCAAGAAATCTCCGCCGTTTCGTGGGCTTTGCCGAGGTAAAGCGAAATCTGCTCATGTGGCAAACAGTGTATTAATGATTGCACCTTAGCGTGACGGCTTGTGTCCTAAGTCAGAGTCTCGCAAGCCCCATGCCGTTGAGCGCCAACACGGCCGACAAGTTCATTGTGGATCGGAGCAGACGCCCTCGCAACAGTGATGTCGCGCGCGTCGTCCGCAAGACGCGGGACCGTCTGCTCCAACAGCCGGAAAACTCGGCTTTCGAGCGTGAGCTGCTGAAACAGCATGCCCGCACTGTCGTCGGCGGTTTTCTGTCCATTCCCTTTTTGGTGACTGCCGTCGCGGTTGTCAGCTATCTGCTTGGGATGGGACAGGCAACCCTGCTTTGGGCAGCCCTCTCAATTATCGCCTATGGTTTTCTCGCTGTGATCGCCAGGCGGGTGTCTGCGCTACCCGCGGCAGAGATAAAGCCGGTGGGCGTGCGTATGGAGTTCTTCCTGGGTCATCTGATGACCGGACTGGCGTGGTCTTTTTATGCTTCTCTCGGCTGCGCAAGCTGTGCGGTCGATGATCTCGCCGTGATCAAGGCCGTGGTGTTGCTTATGGCGATGGCGGCTACCGCGATGCTCAGTTCTTCGTATCGCGGCGCGCTGTTTGCGACCTTCCTTATTCCCATCGCAGTCTTCACCGTCACGAGCACCGCGAGCAGCGTGTCCATCGAGACCGCAATGGCGCTTCTTCTGATCATGGCGCTGCCCTTTTTCACCTATGTTGTCGGAACTATGAACCGCTCGACTCTGATGACCTTGGCGCTACGTTCGGAAATGGACTCGCTGGTGGCCGAGCTTGAGACCGCGAAAGCCTCCTCAGACGAGGCCCGTCGCCGCGCCGAGGACGCCAATCTGGCGAAATCGCGTTTTCTCGCCACCATGAGCCACGAGCTGCGCACGCCGCTCAATGCCATTCTCGGCTTCTCCGAAGTGATGGCCAATGAGGTTCTCGGCAAGATGGGCAACAAGTCCTATCGCGAGTATTCACAGGATATCCATGAGTCCGGCCAGCATCTCCTGGAGCTCATCAACGAGATTCTAGACCTGTCGCGCATCGAAGCAGGGCGTTACCAGCTCAATGAGGCGCCCGTGGCGCTGCTGACCGTGGTGGAAGATTGCTGCCACATGATGGAGCTGCGGGCACGGAACAAGGATATCCGCATTGAGCAGAATTTCGAGCATTTCCTGCCGAACCTCTTTGCCGACGAGCGCGCCATCCGGCAGATCACGCTAAATCTTCTGTCCAACGCGATAAAATTCTCGCCGTCCGGCACGGACGTCCTGGTACGGGTGGGCTGGACCGTCGGCGGCGGCCAGTATGTTTCCATCAAGGACAACGGCCCCGGCATTCCCCCGGAAGAGCTTCCGGTCGTGCTCGCAGCCTTTGGCCAAGGCAGCATCGCCATCAAGAGCGCGGAGCAAGGCACCGGGCTGGGCCTGCCGATCACACAAGGGCTACTGGCGCTTCATGGCGGCGAGTTCGAACTGAAGTCGAAGCTGCGCGAGGGCACCGAAGCCATCGCCATCTTTCCCGCTTCGCGCGTCATGGAAGACATTTCGGATTACCCTACGGCGGCAACGGTCTCCGGCAGGCGCTTCTAACGACGTAGGGCCGCCGCCAGTCCAGAGCTGACCATTGCGGAAGCCTTGACCACTCCGGCGGCAAGGGCGGCACCTGCCGCTTCGCCATGGGCCATGTTGAAATCGAACAAGGGCTCGAGCCCCAACTCATCCACCAAGCGGGCATGACCGGGTTCGGTCGTGATCTGAGCGAGAAGACAATGATCCAATGCGGTCGGATTTGCGGTGTGCAGGATAGCGGCAGCGGCGGTGGTGGCATATCCGTCTAGGATTACGGGAATGCGCTCCATGCGAGCAGCCAGAATCGCCCCCGCAATGGCTGCGAATTCCCGTCCGCCCAGGCGGCGAAGCACCTCAAGCGGATCGGAGAGGTGGGCTGCGTGGAGCTTCAGCGCGGCATCGACGGCTTCGGCTTTGCGCGTCTGCATGGCGCCGTCTGCTCCTGACCCCGCGCCGACCCAATCCTTGCCCTTGCCGCCGCATACGGCCGCCGACAGAGCCGCGGCAACGGTGCTGTTGCCCACTCCCATATCCCCTATGCACATAAGATCTGTGCCGCCGGCAATCGCCTCCATGCCGAAGGCCATGGTGGCGGCACAGCCGCGCTCGTCCAACGCTGCCTCGACGGTGAAGTCGGCCGTAGGCAGATGCAGCGCCAGATCGAAGACCTTCAGGCCGATGTCATTGGCGATGCAGATCTGGTTGATCGCCGCACCGCCCGCCGCGCACAGCTCGACCTCACGCGCCGTCGCATCGACGGAGCGTGGCGAAATGCTCCTGGCGAGTGCCACACCATGGTTGCCCGCGAAAACAGCCACCTGCGGGCGCAGAACGCTTGGTGGCGCCTTGCCGCTCCACTCGGCCAGCCAGGCAGCGATGTCCTCGACCCGTCCCAGCGAACCCGAAGGCTTTTCCGACCGGGCGAACACGTCGCGCACGGCCTCGCCCTTGGCCCGGTCGCCATGCGGCAGATTACCGATGAGCTGGCGGAAATCGTCGAAAGGAAGCGCGCTGGTCATGTCGGATTGGCCTCGTATTCTGCTGCACAGGCCATAAAGGGCGGAGGGCGGGATGACAATCGCCCCGGTATAAACGGGCTTGCATCCTCGTCGCTGCTGTCCCATCTGGTAGGGGCCGCTCGCAGTGCCCAAACAACCTTCACCGAAACGGATATGAGCATCGAATCACCCTGCATCCTGGTTTGCGCCATTGACGACGCCACCGGCTATTGCTTCGGGTGCGGTCGCACGCGCGATGAAATCGGCGCGTGGACCTCGATGACACCAGACATGCGACGCACGGTCATGGACGCTTTGCCTGCTCGGCTTTCAGGCATCGTACGCAAACCCCGGCGCGAAACACGGCGTGCACGCATGGCGCGGGACAACAGCCTTTGACCATCGGAACCCTTGCATGAATCGTCTGTTCTGGATCGCTATCGCCATTCTCGGAATAGGCTTGGTCCTGCTCCTGGTGAACGACAGTTCGGGCGAAGTCTTCGGAATTGCCAATGACGATTTCGGACGCTTTGTCTATCTCGGCGCGCTGGTGGTGGTCATCGGCGCCGGCATGCTCACAAGGCGCGTGCGCCTGAGCGATACGCTTCGCCAGGCGGCCTTGTGGCTACTCGTGATTCTGGTTTTGGTGGCAGGCTATCAATATCGCTACGAGTTGCAGGACGTCGCAAGCCGTCTCACCGCCGGCTTCGTGCCCGGCAGCCCGCTTTCCGTCACCGACAGCGACGGCCGGATTTCCGTAACGCTCGAAAAAGCTCCAAATGGCCATTTCGAGGCGCGCATACTGATCAACGACACGACGATCCGCGCCATGGTCGACACCGGTGCAACCACAACGGTCCTGACGGCGGCAGATGCTGCCGCGGCGGGCTACGATCCCAAGACCTTGAACTACAACGTGCCGATCTACACCGCCAACGGCCGCGCTCAGGCAGCACGGATCACCGCCGACAAAGTAGCGGTCGGTGAGATCGAGCGTGAGCGGCTGCCGTTGCTGGTGGCAGAGGCCGGCATGCTGGGCCAGAGCCTGCTCGGCATGAACTTCATCGGCAGCCTGTCCGGCTTCGACGTGCGCGGCGACCGAATGATCCTGCGGGATTGATGCGCGGCCCGCATCCGCCGACCGGGCGCTCAGGCAGCCTCTTCCGCAACGCTGAGGTCGATTGCGGCAAAAGCCTCGCGCAGGACATCCGAGCCAGCGTCAGGGCGGTTCGCCTCCATCGACAGGATCTGGCGGTAGCGGCGCGCACCGGGGCGTCCCTGAAACAGGCCGACCATGTGTCGCGTCACATGCCCAAGGCGTCCGCCCGATGCGACATGACGATCGGCATAGGCTGCCATGCTGTCGATCAGTGCCGGCAAATTTATGTCCTCTGGCGTTCGACCGGCAAGCATAGCATCTACGCCAGAGAGTATCGCCGGGGTCTGGTATGCGGTGCGGCCCATCATAACCCCATCCATTACCAAGAGCTGTGACTTCACCTCATCAAGCGTGTGAAATCCACCGTTTATGCCAATGAATTTGTTGGGATACGCCATTTTCAGCCTATGCACCCGATGATAATCCAGCGGTGGAATTTCGCGGTTTTCCTTCGGGCTCAGACCCTGCAGCCAGGCTTTTCGCGCATGCACCCACAAGGCATCTGCGCCCGCCGCGAACACGGTTTCCGCAACGGTATCGAGCGCCGTTTCAGGGTCCTGATCGTCGACGCCGATGCGGCATTTCACCGTGACCGGGATTGTGACGGAAGCCTTCATTGCAGCGACGCAAGCGCCAACCACGTCGGGCGTGCGCATCAGGCAAGCGCCGAACGTACCGGACTGCACGCGGTCGGATGGGCATCCGACGTTGAGATTGATCTCATCGTAACCGTATTCCGCGCCGATGCGGGCGGCCTTAGCGAGTTTTTCCGGATCGGAACCGCCAAGCTGGAGTGCCACGGGATGCTCGCAGGCGTCAAAGCCAAGCAACCGGTCGCGCGGCCCATGCAGGATCGCGTCGGCGACCACCATTTCGGTGTAAAGCAACGCGCGCGTCGTCAACTGCCGGTGAAAAAACCGACAATGCCGATCGGTCCAGTCGATCATCGGCGCAATGGCAAAAATGGGAGCCTTGAAATATCTAGGTTTTTGTTTGTTATCAGGGCTTTCCACCGCGATATTCTCCTAAATTCTCCGTCTCGTTTACGCTCGTTTTGTGCCAAATCCGCCGATTTCGGCGCTGGATTTGTCACAATGTGCCAGGTATGATTCCCATGTGACAAATGAGGAAGCGGACATGGGCACGATCGTCGCACGCAAACGCAAGGATGGCAGCGTCGGCTACATGGTGCGACTGCGCGTCATGCGAGAAGGCGCGACATATCACGAGACGGAGACTTTTGACAGGCGTCCAGCCGCGGCGGCCTGGATGAAAAGGCGCGAGGCCGAGCTCGCAAAACCTGGCGGCATCGACCGCGCAAAAGCCGATGATCACACATTGGCGAAAGCAATTGACCGCTACACGGAGGAATCCATCAAGGAGATCGGCCGCACTAAGGCCCAGGTACTACGAGCGATCAAAAACTACCCCATCGCCGAAATGCCCTGCTCCCAGATCAAGTCCAAGGACATCATCGAGTTCCTGCAATCGCTCACCGCCAAACCGCAGACCGTCGGCAACTATGCCAGCCACCTCGCCGCGATCTTCGCTATCGCGCGCCCCATGTGGGACTATCGGCTCGACGAGCAGGAGATGAAGGATGCCATCACTGTGGCGCGCCGCATGGGCATTACCTCGCGCTCCGTTCAGCGTGATCGACGACCGACGCTCGAAGAGCTGAATAAGCTGCTGGCTCATTTCATCGAGCGCCGCCAGCGTGCCCCTCAGGCCATGCCCATGCACAAGATCATCGTCTTCGCTCTCTTCTCGACGCGCCGTCAGGAAGAGATCACGCGCATTGCCTGGAACGACTTTCAGAAGGAACACAAGCGCGTCCTGGTGCGCGACATGAAGCATCCGGGCGAGAAGAACGGCAACCACACCTGGGTGGATCTACCGGACGAAGCCATTCAGGTCATCGAAAGCATGCCCAAGAACAAGCCGGAAATCTTCCCCTACTCTACCGATGCCATCACTGCCAATTTCACACGAGCCTGCAAGCTGCTGGACATCAAGGACCTGCATTTTCACGATCTTCGCCACGAAGGCGTTTCACGGCTTTTCGAGATGGGCCTGAATATCCCTCACGTCGCAGCCGTCAGCGGCCATCGATCATGGGTTAGCCTCAAGCGGTATACTCATATCCGCGAAACCGGCGACAAATATGCCGGCTGGGCAGGTCTTCAATTGGTTACCAGCGTTAAATAAGGGAAACCGTACCATCACTCGGGTTGCCATAGCCTCATAGAGGCGGAACCAAGCATTGCGAGAGAGTTGCGCGGCGCGCGCGAAAGCCAGCGTAGATCGCGCGGGGGGAATGCCTTCCCCCTGGCCGGCGCCGCGGTCGCCAGCACACCCCTTCTGCGGGGAGCGCCCCGCAACGCCCCCTTTAGAGTGAGAGGTCGGCCGGGTTTCCCGTGACGGGTTGAGGGCCGGAGGAAGGCTTCCGGCGCCCGTCGCGGAGACAATCCCCGATGGCCAGACATGACCGCAGCGCTCGCGCCGGCTCGGACCGCACGAGCCTTTACGACGACATCACCAACAAGATCATCGCCGAACTGGAGGAAGGCCGCGTGCCCTGGGTCCAGCCGTGGGGCACTAGCGCGGCCAAGGCGCCACTCGGCCTGCCGAAGAACGCCAGCACTGGCCGCAGCTACAGCGGCATCAACATTCTGATTCTCTGGGGAGCCGTCGTTCAGCACGGCTTCCCCGGCCAGGCCTGGCTCACCTTTCGCCAGGCCTTGTCGCTTGGAGGCAATGTTCGCAAGGGCGAGCACGGAACCACCGTGTTCTATGCCGACCGCTTCACGCCCGAGGACGAGAGGAAGCGTGCTCGCGAGACCGGCGAGGAAGCCCAAGCGATCCCGTTCCTCAAGCGCTTCACCGTGTTCAACACGGCGCAATGCGAAAATCTCCCCGAGGAGATTGAGACCGTCGTGCCACCGCCTCCGCCCGGCCTGATCGAGCCGAAAGTCGAGGCGCTCATCAGGGCGACCGGCATCGACTTCCGTATCGGCGGCGATCGGGCCGTCTATGTCCCGTCCCAGGACTACGTGGTCGTACCTCCGCCCCAAGCCTACTTCGAGCCGATTAATTGGCACCGCACGGCACTCCACGAGGTCAGTCACGCCAGCGGCCATGACTCGCGTCTCGGCCGAGACCTGGGCGGCTCCTTCGGCTCGAAGCGCTATTTTGTCGAGGAGGTTGTCGCGGAGCTTTCGAGCGCCTTCTGCTGCGCGACGCTCGGGATCACGCCTACGGTGCGGCACAGCGATTACATCGGCGCGTGGATCGACACGATGCGCGAGGATAACCGCGTCATCTTCCGCGCCGCCTCCCAAGCCAGCAAGGCGGCCGATTGGATTCTCTCCTTCCTGCCGGAGGACGAGCAGCCGGCGACCGAGGACGAAGCCATCATCGACAGGAGGGCAGCATGATCCTCCTGACCGACGAGTTGCGCGAGCAACTTCTCGCCAATGGCCGCCAGCGCGATAGCGACCATGTGCCGGTGGTGAAGTTCTTCAATCCGCTCGGCGAAGGCGTCTGGCTCGCGACCGAACTGGATGCAGACGGCGATACGCTCTACGGCCTCGCCGACATCGGCGAACCCGAGCTTGGCAGTTTTTCCCTTCGGGAGATGTCGTCGATTAGCTTGCCATTCGGCGTGGGGATCGAGCGCGACATCCTCTTCTCTGGGGATTTCCCAATCTCGGTCTGGGCCGAGGCCGCACGCCAGGCCGGCGGCATCCGGGCAGCGGAGTGCGTGCTCTACGCCGCGATACGATCACGGTAGGCGGACGCCTAGGCGGCCCCGCCACACCGATGCTACTTGGAGTAGGCTCCACATATTAACGTCACAAGTCCCCTGCCGAACTGGGCCAGTTCGTCCGCGTCAGCACCGGCTCTGGCGCGGATGGCCATGCCGTTGAGTGTCGCTGTGGCCACTTTGGCAAGGGCGGAAATATCGGCATCGGCGTCGAGTTCGCCAGCCTCCTGCGCACGCCGCAAGCGTTCCTCGAACGCCGTATCGAGCTCATTGAGCGCCAAGCTGAGCACATGGCGAATCTCGGCGTCCGCAACCGCCTCGGTGACTGCAGTTCCAATGAGGAAGCAACCGCGCTGGCCCGCATCACCCCGCAAGTAAATTTGGGCAGCAGCCGCGAACAGTCGCTCCAGGCTCTCGCGCAGTGTTTCCTCAGGCGCGAGGGCCGCAATAAGCCCCCGAACAGACTCTGCTCGCGATTTTTCGAGCGCGGCCAGGTAGAGCGCCTGTTTGTCACCGAAGGCCCCGTAGAGACTTGGCCTGTTCAGGCCGGTGGCCGCCGCAAGTTCATCCAGCGAAGTGGCGGAGTAGCCCGTATTCCAGAAGACATTCCGGGCGCGCTCCAGGATCGCGTCTGGATCGAACCCGCGCGGTCGACCTCGACTGCGCTTGGCGCCTGCCTCTTGGCCTGACGATAATTTATGTACCATTTCGCATGAAAATCCTTGACCCGGATAACTTGCTCTGGATATTTTTGTACCGAATCGAAATTAAATTGTGAAGCCTCACTTATGGAGTTTGTCATGGAGCTTTATTTTTCGCCTCTCGCATGTTCGACGGCCAGTCGCATCAGCATCTATGAGGCGGGTGCTGAAGGCGAAACCAAACTTTGTCAGGTTGATACCCGCACAAAGCGCATCATTGCCGACGACAGCGACTATCTGGCGATAAATCCCTTGGGTCAGGTGCCAGCTTTGCGCACCGCCGATGGCCGTATCCTGATCGAAAACGCCGCCATTCTTTCCTATTTGGCGGACAGATTCCCCGAAGCCCGGTTAGGAGTGCCCGACACTCAACGCTACGAACTGGCCCGTTGGTTGAGTTTTGTCGGCGCTGAGCTGCATAAGCAGGTCTTCACACCTCTCCTCAGTCACGCCGCTGGCGATGGCGCACGCGACTTTGCTAGGGCCTCCGCTGCATCTCGGTTAGCCGTTCTGGATCGGCATCTATGCGACCGCGAGTACCTGCTTGATCACTTCAGCGTGGCCGATGCTTATCTGATCGTGGTGCTGAACTGGGCTCAGTTCGTGCAGATCGACCTCGGTCCTTATCCGGCTGTCGCGGCCTATGTCGGGCGCATATCGGCACGTCCCTCGGTTGCGCGGGCACTGCGTGAAGAGCTCGCGCTCTTTCACGCGGCACGTCGGTAAACGCGCGCCATTCAGCTTGCTCCTTATGTGATCACTATCTCGCGCCACATTACCGCGGTGGTGTTGATCACATGTGATTGGCTCCAAGTGGCGCTGCTGAAGAGAGTTAGAGGAATGCGGGGATTTTCGTGACGGGTTCGGGTCGAGAGAGAGGCTCTCGGCGCTCGTCGCGGAGAAACCGACATGGCCAAGGCTGCCAGGAAGATCACTCTCTCGCGCTCGCGCGACATTCCCTTCAACAAGCTCGTGCTGTCCGAGGCGAACGTCCGGCGCATCGAGTCTAACCTCGCCATCGAAGAGCTAGCCCGAGACATCGATCGCCGCGAGGATCTCGTGCAGGGCCTCAATGTGCGTCCCATCCTCGATGCCGACGGCAAAGAGACCGGCATGTTCGAGGTGCCGGCGGGCGGGCGGCGCTACCGGGCGCTCGAACGGCTGGTGAAGGCGAAGCGCTTCCCCAAGGACGGCCTCGTGCCCTGCATCGTGCGCGATCCCTCCACGAAGATCCTCGCCGAAGACGACAGCTTGGCCGAGAACACCCAGCGCGTGCCACTCCATCCTCTCGATGCCTTCCGTGCCTTCCTCGAGATGCGGACCAAGGGAATGACCGAAGAAGAGATCGCGGCCGCCTTCTCCACCACCGTCCAGGTCGTGAAGCAGCGCCTGCGCCTTGCCGCCGTCTCGCCGGCGCTGCATGACGTCTATGCCGCAGACGGCATGACGCTGGAGATGCTGATGGCTTTCACCGTCAATCCCGACCATGCGCGACAGGAACATGTCTGGGAGGCGATTCAGCACTCCTATAACCGCCAGCCCTGGCATATCCGCCAGTTGCTGACCGAAACGACGATTCCGGCCTCCGACAAGCGGGCGCTGTTCGTCGGTGTCGAGGCTTACGAGCAGGCTGGCGGCATCGTGCTTCGCGACCTGTTCGAGGCCGATGGCGGCGGCTGGCTCCAGAACCCCGCGCTACTCGACCGGCTCGTGTCCGAGAGGCTGAAGGCGGTCGCCGACGAGATCGCCAATGAAGGCTGGAAGTGGGTGACGGTCGACATCGACTTGCCTTATGGTCACGATCATGGTCTGCGTGCGCTCACCGGCAGCTTCGTCGACCTCACCGATGAGGAGCATGCCGCACGCGAGGCGCTGCGTGAGGAGTCCGAGCAGCTCCAAGCCGAATATGCCGGCGCCGACGAGTTGCCCGACGAGATCGACCAGCGTCTCGGAGAGATCGAGGCGGCCCTCGAAGCCTTCGAGAAGCGCCCGGCCGTCTACGATCCGGCCGAGATCGCCATCGCCGGCGTCTTCATCTCCGTCGATTCCGATGGCGAGCTGATCGTCGATCGCGGCTATGTCCGGCCCGAGGACGAGCCGTCCGCGACCGTCGACGGCGATGCGCCCGAGACTGACGGTGAGCGGCAGAACGGCGACGACCCGGAGACGCCGCACATCCAGCGTGCGGTCATCACGATCGGCGGCCAGCCGGTCGAGCCGCAGGAGGACGACGAGGAGGACGTCATCAAGCCGCTTCCGGAGCGGCTCGTGATCGAACTGACTGCGCACCGCACGCTGGCGCTGCGCGATGTCGTCGGCGGCAATCCGCATGTCGCGCTCACCGCCCTGCTGCACAGGCTGGTGCGCGACACCTTCCGGCGGACCGGCACCTCCGGTGCCAGCCTGCAGGCCTCGGTCAACCACGTCTTCTTCCGCGAACAGGGCAAGGATCTCGGCGAGAGCCCCTATGCGAAGTCCATCGCCCAGCGGCACGAGGACTGGAAGGCGGATCTGCCGGCCCAAGACGATGCGCTGTGGGACTGGGTCGACGCGCTCGACGACGCCAGCCGCCTCGCGCTGCTCGCCCATTGCGTCAGCTACGGGGTCAACGCCCTCTATGAGCGTCCGAACCCGTTGAGCGTGACGGGCATCTCGCAGTCGGCCCTCGACCGGCGCATGGCTGAAGCCGACCGACTGGCACGCGTCACCGGCCTCGACATGGTCGAAGCCGGCTTCCGGCCAACGGTCGAAAACTATCTCGGCCGTGTCACCAAGCCCCGTATCCTCCAAGCCGTGCGCGAGGGTGCGGGCGAACGCGCCGCCCAGCTCATCGACCATCTGAAGAAGGGTGACATGGCCAAGGAGGCCGAGCGTCTCTTGGCGGACACGGGCTGGCTGCCCGAGCCGCTGCGCCTGCTCGATGCCGAGCCGGAACATGCCACCGATATGGACGGCGACACGGGTGGCGAAGCGCTGCCGGCCTTCCTCACGGATGACGACGAGGTATCGGCGGATGCCGACGGGATCGGCGAGCCGGTCCACATGATCGCCGCCGAATAACCCAGGCGGGGCGACTTCGGTCGCCCCGATCATTCCCACCCTTCCACCTCAAGGCCCGGCACACCGCCGGGCCGTTTTCGTTTCAGGAGACAGAACAATGCCTGCCTACAACGTCTTCGATGCGCCACTCGGCAGCCTGGTCAGATATTTTGACGGCGCCCCGAAACCGCCCGCCCGCTTCACCAAGAAGCTCGCGGCCTGGGAGCGGCGCAACGGCGTCGGCCGGCTCGTGCGCAAGGAACCCGCACGCGAGCGCCCGACCTACACGAGTCCGCCATGCTTCACCTTGCACGAGGGCAACTTCGCATCGGGCGCGGTGATCCTCATCACCGTCATGCGCACGCATTCCATCGATAGCGATCTCTCCTTCGAGATCGTCGAGCGCCCCACCATCGGAATGTCCGCGTCCTCCAGCAGCTCGGCGACAACAGCGAGCTGCTGCATCTCGCGCAGGATCGTGACGCAGCCGAGCTCTGGCTGGCGAAGGCGGGATACAGCTCCGCCAGGCTGGAAGAAGTGACCGCCGACGAGGTCGGCCCGGATATCGTCGAGGGCCGCGCCGCGGCGTGACGCCCAGTACCACGGCCCTATTCGCAATCCGGCCCGGCCTCCGACAGGAGCGCCGGGCTATTTCGTGTCAGGAGAGAGAATTATGGCTATCCCCGACTACGCCCGCACCAACTTCAACACGCTGCTGCGCGCCGCCGTCGACGGCAATCTCGCGCTGATGGAATGCGCCGACGCACTGACGGGCGAGAAACGCTATGTCATCGCTGCCGGCAGCCGTGACGATGGCGACTATATCTTTACGCCCTTCCGCCATCTCGCCGACGGCAACCCCTATGACGCTTATCTTCCGCCAGATCCCGACAGCCCGGACGGCTTCGTGCCGAAGGGCGATGACGGAGGCCAAGCATGATCGCGGTGGACGACATCTTCTCCGGCGAACGGCAAAGACCTCACGACGTGCAATCGCCTCCCAGAAGAAAGCCTGCGATGGCGCCACATCGGCGCACTAATAAATTCGTTAGTAGCCTCCCTCCGGTGGCTGTTGTTACCACGTCGGGTAACGCCACCGTGGAAGAATACATGGAAATCCCGCACGTAGAATTTGAATTCCTGACGGAAGATCATCCCGACCGTCTGGAGAACAGCGGTATGTCGAAACTCTTCATCTCACGCTTGCGCGCGGCATGTTTCACCCGGCTGACCGATTTCGACGGGATGAGTGATGCGGAAATGCTGCGACAGCCGGGCGTATCCTCCCGCGTCATGAAGGCCATCAAGGACGCCCGAGCCAGGCTCGTTCTGCCCGGCGCCGACAATTCAGCCGCCTGAGTCACCTCGCGGTCGCTAACGCGCGCAGCGTTTTCATCCAGCGAAGCGCCTATTCGAGCGCTTGGCCATTCCCTGAAATTGTTGACGCCATCGGTCTAGGCCCCCACGCCAACGCTTAGACCTAACCGCGCTGCTATGCCGGCGTATCCCTGGCGAACCGCACCACCATTCCCTTGCCGCTCCTGCCTCCCGCTCCATTGCGTTCCCCTGCATGGACGCGGCGCGGCGCCGATCAACGGCAAGCCGTTCCCGCCCGCGGCGTGACCGACACCGCCTGACCGCATCCCTCGCTGGTCCAACGCAACGGATCAGGAGGAAGTGGAATGTGCAAGGTTCTGAACAAGCGCGTCGCCGGCGTTCCTGCCGGCGCGGTTTACATCGGCCGTGGATCGAAGTGGGGCAATCCGTTCCGGGTCGGACCGGACGGCAACCGAGCCGCCGTCATCGCCAAGCACGAGCGCTGGCTCGCAGACCAGCATGGTCTTCTGCGTTCGCTTGACGAGTTGCGCGGCCGCGATCTCGTCTGCTTCTGCGCACCGCTCGCATGCCACGGCGACCTTCTTCGCCGTCTGGCCAATGTCAGCCGCAACCAGCGCATCGCCTGGTGGCGTGGAATGAAGTCTGCGGCCTGAGAGACAGAGGAAGGCCGGGACGGGTTCGAGCCGGTGCGGTCGAGAGAGAGCGCTGCGCGGCTCATCCCGTTCCCCGCTCTCCCGAGGTTCCTCGCATGAACATGATGTCCGCACCCGTGGCCGCTGACGCGGCCGCGACGATCCCGCACGGCTCCGAAGCCGATATCGCCGCCGCCATCCTTGCGGCCGCGCAGATCCTTCTCCCCCACCTCGAACGCGGCCAGCGCATCGACGCTCCGGCGCTGCGCCACGCGATGGAAACCGCCTTCGGGGCCTCTGATGCGTCGGGCGCCTGGACCTGGAAGACCGCCTATGAGGCCTGCGAGGCGGCGACGGTGCTGTTCCTGCGCAAGTTCGGCAAGGCGCTGCTGCGCAAGGCCGGCTCCCCGGCTGCGAGCCTGCCGTTGCTGACGAAGATCGCCGGGCTCATGCCGACCCACACGCGCCGCTCGGCTGAGAGCGAAGCCTTCCAGCAGTTCTCGACACCGATCCCACTCGGCCTCGTCGCCGCGACCGCCGCGGGGATCACCCCGGCCGACCGCGTGCTGGAGCCCTCGGCCGGCACCGGCCTTCTCGGCATCCTTGCCGAGATCGCCGGCGGCACGCTCGTCCTCAACGAGCTGGCCGAGACGCGCGCCAATCTTCTTGCCTCGCTTTTCCCGGCTCTCCCTGTCACGCGCTTCGACGCCGCCCAGATCGATGATCATCTCGATCCGGCCGTCACGCCGAGCGTCGTGCTCATGAACCCGCCATTCTCGGCCATGGCGAATGTCGAAACCCGAATGGCCGACGCGGCGTTCCGCCATGTCGCCTCGGCGCTGACGCGCCTTGCTCCGGGCGGCCGTCTCGTCACCATCACCGGCGCGAATTTCGGGCCCGATGCCCCGGCCTGGGCGTCCGCTTATGTCCGGCTGCAGGAGCGCGGCCGAGTCGTGTTTTCCGCTGCCATAGACGGCTCGGTCTACGCCAAGCACGGTACCAGCTTCCCGACACGGCTGACCGTCATCGACAAGTTGCTGGCCGACGATCCGACCGTGTTTCCGGCCACGCCCGGCGTTGCGCCCGACGCGGCGACGCTGATGGCCTGGGTGGCTGAGCATGTTCCTGCCCGGCAGCCCGTCGATGCTGCTGTTTCGGTCCCGGTCGAGGCGACGCCGGCACCGCGCACCTTGCGCGGCTATATCGCCCGCGCCGCCAAAGCGGTCCCCGCGAAGACACTGGCCGAACCCGAAGGCGTCGATCTCGCCTACGAGACCGTCGAGCGCCACGAGGCCGAAACCGCCCACATCAGCGACGCCATCTATGAGGAGTACGCGCTCCAGGCGATCCGTATCCCCAATGCACAGCCCCATCCGACCAAGCTGGTGCAGTCGGCGGCCATGGCGTCGGTCGCTCCGCCGAAGCCGAGCTATCGGCCACGGCTTCCGGCCAATGCCTTCGACCTCCTGTCGGATGTCCAGCTCGAAACCGTCATCTATGCCGGCGAGGCGCATTCCGAATATCTGCCGGGATCGTGGACGGTCGATGAGACGTTCGATGTCGTCACTGCCGCGCGCAACGATGCGAAGTCCGCCGTGCGCTTCCGGCGCGGCTTCATGATCGGCGACGGCACCGGCGTCGGCAAGGGCCGCCAGGCCGCCTGCATCGTCCTCGACAACGGGATGCAGGGACGCCGCAAGGCGGTGTGGCTCAGTCGATCAGAAACCTTGCTCGAAGACGCACAGCGCGACTGGTCTGCGCTCGGCATGGAGCGCCTGCTGATCACACCGCAGTCGCGTTTTGCGCAGGGCAAGCCGATCACGCTGCCCGAGGGCATCCTGTTCTCGACCTACGCCACGCTCAGAACCGACGAGCGCGGCGACAAGGTCTCTCGCGTCAAGCAAATCGTCGATTGGCTCGGCGCTGGCTTCGATGGCGTCATCATCCTCGACGAATGCCATGCTTTGCAAAACGCCGTCGGCAGCAAGGGTGAGCGCGGCGACACTGCCCCCTCGCAGCAGGGCCGCGCCGGGCTTCGCCTTCAACACGCGCTGCCGAACGCCCGCATCGTCTATGTCTCCGCAACCGGCGCCACGACCGTCCACAATCTCGCCTATGCCCAGCGGCTCGGCCTCTGGGGCGGCGAGGATTTTCCGTTCTCGACGAGGGCCGAGTTCGTCGAGGCGATCGAGGCCGGCGGCGTCGCGGCGATGGAGGTGCTGGCCCGCGACCTGCGCGCGCTCGGTCTCTACACGGCTCGGTCACTCTCTTTCGACGGCGTCGAATACGAGTTGGTCGAGCACAATCTGACGCCCGAGCAGACCCGCATCTATGACGCCTATGCCAGCGCCTTCGGCATCATCCATAACAATCTCGATGCGGCGATGGAGGCGGCCAACATCACCGGCTCGTCCGGCACGTTGAACCGGCAGGCGAAGTCTGCCGCTCGATCGGCGTTCGAGAGCACCAAGCAGCGCTTCTTCGGCCATCTGCTCACCTCGATGAAGACGCCGACCTTGTTGCGCTCCATCACGCGCGATCTGGAGGAAGGGCATGCCGCCGTCGTGCAGATTGTCTCCACTGGCGAAGCGCTCACCGAGCGTCGCCTTGCCGAGGTGCCGACTGAGGAATGGAATGATCTCCGGATCGACATCACGCCACGCGAATATGTCGGCTCGTATTTGCAGAACTCCTTCCCGGTCCAGCTCTACGAGCCGTTCACCGACTCGGAAGGTAATCTGTCGTCGCGGCCGGTCACGCGCTACGGCCAGCCGGTCGAGAGCCGCGAGGCGGTCGCCCGGCGGGACGCGCTGATCGAGAAGCTGGGGAGCCTTCCCCCTGTTCCCGGCGCGCTCGACCAGATCGTTCAGCATTTCGGGACGGAGGTGGTGGCGGAAGTCACCGGCCGTTCGCGCAGGATCGTACGTAAGACCGGCTCGGGCAGCATCGACCGCCTTGTTGTCGAGAACCGAGCCGGCTCGGCCAATCTCGCCGAAACCGCCGCTTTCATGGACGACCAGAAGCGTATTCTGGTTTTCTCCGACGCCGGCGGCACCGGCCGCAGTTACCATGCCGAACTCTCAGCGCGGAACACGCGGCTGCGCGTCCACTATCTCCTCGAGCCCGGCTGGAAAGCCGACGCCGCCATTCAGGGGCTCGGCCGCACCCACCGCACCAACCAGGCGCAGCCCCCGCTGTTCCGGCCGATCGCGACCAATGTGAAGGCCGAGAAGCGGTTCCTCTCGACCATTGCCCGCCGCCTCGACACGCTAGGCGCGATCACGCGCGGCCAGCGCCAGACCGGCGGCCAGGGCCTGTTCCGCCCCGAGGATAATCTGGAGTCCCACTACGCCCGCGACGCGCTGCGCCAGCTCTACATGCTGATCGTGCGCGGCAAGGTCGAAGGCTGCTCGCTCGACCTTTTCGAAGCCGCCACCGGCCTCAAGCTGATGGATTCTACCGGCATCAAGGACGAGCTGCCGCCGATCACCACCTTCCTCAACCGGCTGCTCGCGCTCACGATCGAACTTCAGGGCATCCTCTTCACCGCTTTCGAGCAGTTGCTCAGCGCGCGGATCGAGGGAGCGATTGCCAGCGGCGCCTATGATGCCGGATTGGAGACGCTGCGCGCGGAGAGTTTCGTCGTCACCGACCAGCAGACGATCTACACCCATCCGCGCACGGGTGCGGCGACCCAGTTGCTCACCATCACGCGGCGCCAGCGCAATCATCCGGTCACGCTGGCTGAAGCGCTCGATCATGTCCGGGACCGTCGTGCCCGGCTGCTGGTCAATGAGCGATCGGGCCGCGCCGCCGTACAACTCCCGGCCTCCAGCGTCATGCTCGACGATGGCGAGATCGAACGCCGCGTCCGGCTGATCCGGCCGATGGAGGCGCACAATATTCCGGTGAAGATAATGGAGGAGAGTCACTGGGTCGAAGCCGACCGTGTGCTGTTCTCCGAGGCATGGAACATCGAGCTCTCGGAGGTTCCGGAGTTCGTCGACAGCAGCATCCATGTCGTGAGCGGCCTGCTCCTGCCGATCTGGAAGCGGCTGCCGCATGAATCCACCCGCGTTTATCGGCTCCAGACTGATCGCGGCGAGCGGATCATCGGCCGCAAGGTCTCGCCGGCATGGGCCGCCAACGCGACCGCGACCGGCTCGTCCTCGCTGTCGCCTGACGCTGCTTTCACCGCGCTGATGGACGGCCGGACCATCCTCGACCTCACCGAGGGCCTCCAGCTTCGGCGCAGCCGCGTCATGGGCGCAAACCGCATCGAGCTGTCAGGCTTCACCGACACGATGCGCGAGCGGCTCACCGCCTATGGTGTCTTCCATGAGATCATCTCGTGGAAGCTCCGCATGTTCGTGCCTGCGGACGCGAACGGGCCGGAGGTTCTCACGAAGGTGCTCGAACGCTGGCCGGTCCAGCGCATCGGCGAGCGCGAGGCGGCGTGATGGCTCGCCACGACGCCTCCGAACTGGCGATCCGTCTCGGCCGGCAGGCCGAGGCGGCGTGCCGCCACTATCTCTCCAACGGCCGCCGCCAAGGTCGTTACTGGCTGGTCGGCGATGTTCGCAACACGAAGGGGCGCTCGATGTTCGTGCGTCTCGTCGGCCCGGAATCCGGCAAGGGAGCCGCCGGTAAATTCACCGATGCCGCAACGGGCGAGCATGGCGACCTGCTCGACGTCATCCGCGAAACGCTCGGCCTCGTCGACTTCAAGGACGTGGCCGAGGAAGCCCGCGCCTTTCTCAGGCTTCCGAAACCGAAGCCCGCGAACCCTCAAAGTTCGCCAGCACCTCCCGGCTCGCCCGAAGCGACACGGCGGCTGCTGGCCATGTCGCAGTCGATCCACGGCACGTTGGTCGCCTCCTATCTGCGCGGTCGCGGCATCACGAACCTCTCCGGCACGGCGAGCCTGCGTTTCCATCCGCGCTGCTATCATCGGCCGAACGAGCATTCCCCGACCGAGATCTGGCCGGCAATGATCGCCGCCGTGACTGACCTCGACGGTCATATCACTGGCGCCCATCGCACCTGGCTCGACCCGTCCGGCTTTTCCGAAGCGCGTCTCGGCAAGGCGCCGATCGAGACGCCGAGGCGTGCGATGGGCGACCTGCTCGGACATGGCATCCGCTTCGGTGCGGCATCCGACGTTCTGGCGGCCGGCGAAGGCATCGAGACCGTGCTGTCCGCCCGCTTGGGCATTGGCCGCATGCCGATGCTGGCGGCGACGTCCGCCGCCCACCTCGCCGCCATCCTGTTCCCTGCGACACTGCGAAGGCTCTACGTCCTGTGCGACCGTGATCCGGCAGGCGATCACGCGCGTGAGAGGCTCCTGGAGCGGGCGGCAGGCGTCGGGATCGAGACGGTGGTGCTGACGCCGCGGCTCGAGGACTTCAATGAGGATCTGCGGCGCTACGGCCCCGACGCCCTCACGACATTGATGCGGCGCCAGCTCGTCCGTGAGGATGCCAGCCGTTTCATGGTGCTGGCGGCATAGGTGGAATCGGGGAATCGAGCGAGTGGCAGAGCCGCCGTCCGCCAGGTTCGTTTCCACGTGGCCCGCGAATGTCGCAGAGACCACGACCCGGCCTTCTTCTTCAGCGCATCGAGCCCACAAACGGCCCGGAAAGGCAATGGCCGCGCCCTTGCTATTTTCCGCCGGCGCCCGACCACCCCACGCGACAGGTCGCGTGGGGACCCCGGATCAGCCGCCTTTGCAGCGCGAAGCAAAATAGCCGTGCCCGGCCATCAAGGCCCCCGCGAGCGAGGGCTGCCTGTCCGGCCCGCCCGTGGGCTGTCGGCGCCATGAAGGCCGCGACGGTCGCGGTCAGACGACGAAGGAGCCACGCTGATGAGAAACGAACACGAGGACGGCTTCGAGCCTGACCACGCTTCATCCCCGACCGATCACCTCATCACCGAACTCCAGCTCTATGGCTGGCGTCCCTTCCAGGACGAACCCGATCCGAGACCACTGCCCGAGGGCGGCGAGATCGCAGGAGCCATCGCCGACATCTTCGATGCCCTCATCGCCACTCTCAGTGACACCCGGCTCGAACCCGACCTCGACGAACTGCTCTGGGGAACCGTCAACGTCTTCCATCGCGCCACCGGCCGGATCGATCGCGAGCTCGACGACAACGAGCAGGCGCAGCGTCGCCTCCAGCGCGAACAGGACGGCACCGAGGTCAAAAGCGTCGAACTGGAGCGCCTCACGGCGGAAGGCCAGACACTGATCGAGCGGCGCGACGCCTTCGAGCTGATGCGCGACCAGGCGGCCGAGCACTTTGAACACCACACCGGAACGCCCTGGCGGCCACGCTCCGGCTCGATGGTCAACCATCGCAACCTGACCTCGGCGATGATCGACTCCCGAGACTTCCTCGCCGCGAAGCGCCGATCCGAGGCCGAGGTGATGCTGCCCGCCGGTCCCAAGGTCGCCTTCACCGGCGGCCTCGACTTCGACGACCACCGCCTGATCTGGGCGAGACTCGATCAGGTCCGAGCCAAGCACGCCGACATGGTGCTACTGCATGGAGGTTCGCCCAAGGGCGCCGAGCTGATCGCCGCGAAGTGGGCCGACAGCCGCAAGGTGCCGCACATCGCCTTCAAGCCCGACTGGGACAAGCACGGCCGCGCCGCGCCCTTCAAGCGCAACGACGCCATGCTGGACACCCTGCCGGTCGGCGTCCTCGTCTTCCCCGGAACCGGCATCCAGGAAAACCTCGCCGACAAGGCCAGGAAGCTCGGCATCCCGGTCATGAAGGTCGAGGGCAGCGCATGAGCGCTGCTCTTCACCGGCTTTGCTTGACGACAGCCAGCATAAAGGATCACATCCATACATCCTCGTAGAACCGGTATCGAAGCCCAGTCGCAGACGGAGCGTATCCTCAGGCAGCCTGTCGTGATCCCCGAACCGATCATCTGGAGGCCTCCATGACGCTCATCCTGCTCGCCATCTCGTTCGCGATCGCGCTCACCGTGATTGCCTGGCACTTCTCGATCTATGCCCTCCCGTTCATGGTCGGGCTCGCCGCCTTCAGGTATGTCCATGCGACGGATGCCGGTTTCCTGATGTCCGGCCTTGCCGCGCTCGGCGCGGCGTTTCTGTCCGTCACCCTGATCGTCGCCTGCTCGCGCCGTCGGGAATTCGATCCTGAGGATCGTCCTTCTCGTGATCTTCGCCACGCCCGCGGCGATCGCAGGCTATGCGCTGCTGCATGGAGTGGCGCACAGCGCCTTCGACTCCATCATCGCGCTTCGGTTCCTCTGCGGCGCTGGCGGGCTGTTCGTCGGCATCGCCTCGATGCTCAACATCAGCGGATTCAGCGCCGGCGTGCTGTCGCGGTAAACAAGGCCTAAGTTCGCGACAGGCCGAGCCGATACTGATTTCTTAAAGGAAATTTCGTCGTAAAAGTCAGGTGCAATAGTCGAATTTGCGCGACAGACTTTTGCGACATGTCGCGGCAGGGGTTCCCCGGCCGCTGCGCGCGCCGTCCACGAGTCAGGATTTTCACGACAAGGCGGCCGCATTCAGGATGCACGGCTAGTCATAAGCAAGGCACCAGCCGGGAGCCTGAAGCCAACACCGCTCGGGTGGCACATCATCGGTGCGATAGAGGCGTGTCACCCGCTTGCAATCACCGTTCTCGAATGCTGTCGCGAGCGCCTTTTCCGATTTCTCATCGCGCATCCCCTCACAAGGGAAGATCGCCACAGGTGATATCCATTGTGCATGAAATTCATCAGCCACGCGTGTCACCAGAAACACCGCCCCGCGAAGGTGCATGTTGCTCCAATTGCTGCTGATGAACCCCATGTCGGTCGTGAGCGGGAGGATCAGCCTGCCACCATCCGTGAGCCGGTCCAGCCAGATATTCGCAGGCCGGGTTGCGCCGGCGTTCACATAGATCACATCCGCCGGATCGAACGGGACGGCGCTGCCGTCGCCCTCGATCACGGAGACATTTGGATATGGGGCACAATTTGCCTTTGCCCGTTCGGCAAGCTCCGGCTCGAACTCGACCGCCGTCACCTTGCCGGCAGGCTCAACGAGCCGCGCCATGATCGCGGAATAGTAGCCGCTGCCGGCACCGACATGCACGATATGTTCGCCCGCTTGCGGTGCGGCCCGCGATAGCAGGAAGGCATGAAGAGAGGGCTGGCCATTATTGATGTGGCGCTCGGGTACGATACCAATGATGTCGTCGGTGTAGACATAGACTGGATCGGCAGTCGGCGTCGGAACATAGGCTTTTCGCATTCGGAAGATCGGCCAGGGCCCTGGTCCAAGAAAATCCTCCCTCGGAACCTCGGCAAAGGCCTTTTCAACACGCTCATCGACAATTCTAACAGCCGCCGTGATCTGCTTCGCATAAGCTCGCCGCACGATCTTCAATTCGTCAGGTGTCATCAATGGAACCCACTTCAGAACTAACAAAACATAGACGCTTGTCGCATTAATCCCAAAACCTGCAACACCTAACGCGATAGTTGCTTTGCCAGAAACTCAGCCGCGCTCTGGTGCGCTGCGCCGGCGCTCCGGGTTCCCGATCTCAAGAAAAAGTCGTGCGCGCCCTCGTAAACGTCGAGGGTGACAGGCCCTCCACGCCGCTGTGCCGTTCGTTGCAGCTCCCGGCCCATCGACAAGGGGAACGTCCGGTCGGCGCTGCCCCAGATCAAATGCAGGGGCGGCAATGAACGGACAGGCTGAGAATAGCCGTTCGGGAAGCCACCATCGACCAGCACCAGCGCGTCAATATTCGCTTGTCCAACCGAGGCCGCCGAAGCGATTTGCGCGCCAAGGGAGATTCCGAGAGCACCGACCTTGCCGCCGTGGCGCGGTTGACCCGCAAGATAGGCGGCCACGTCTTGAACGGCGGAAGTCCAGTTTGGCAGCCGCCGCGCATAATAGGCTATCCGCGCCCGCGCGCTGCTCGCCGTGGCGATAGCGTCGAGGTCGGCCGCCGACAGGACATGAACGAGATAGGCATTCAGACCCGCTGCCCGGAGCTTCTGGCCGATCTCGTCATAAACAGGCGCTGCGAAGCCCTTGCTCCCACTCAAGATCACAACAGCCGGGCACGTTGCGGTCGCGCAGTTCCCGAAACCCTCGACCAGAATCCCGCCATTCGTCGTCGGCACGGTGAATTGCCGTCGAAATGATTGGGCGTTCGCCCCTGCTGCAAAAAGGAAAATGGTGAGAGTCGCAATGCTGATTATGAATAGACGCATGAACCTGTCTTGTATGCTTCCGTCGCGAAAATCCCGATGAAAATGAGACTTTTGCGTCTGATATTGCAACGCCGTAAATAGCGTTTCGCGCCAAGATTGGCGACTAACAGCGAATTCAATCCGTCACCGCAAATCCGGCCGGTTGCCTGAATTGCCCGCCGCATTCACGCCGGACCGTCCGCCTCGCTCATGCGGGATCGACGTGCACTTTCGTAAAGTCGTTTGCCCTCCTTGTTCCTAACCTGACCTGCGCCAGCAGGCGTCCGCGGTCGTCGAGCTTCGTCAAGTAGCGCCTCAGCCTTCGGGGTTGCTTCGCAATCGTGGGTGCGGTTGCGCTACCCATCCCTTCATTCTTTTCTGCATGCAAGACCGGCACGGAGCCTTTGAGCCGAGGCGGCCCTGAGCGTCCATTTCTCGGCGGCCCTCATCATCTCCTCACCATGGCGTTTGCAGGAGCGGGAATGGCCTGTCGCGTCAGCGATCCGGTCGCGTCGAATGGTGGGGCCTTAGACCATGTCCGATGTCTGGCCAGCAGGGACGATCGAGCTGCTGTCGCCTCCGAAGAGCCTTGTCGCAGGACAAGCCCTCCGACTGACTGATCCCCTAAGCCCGAGCGGCTGCCGGCAGCAACCACCAAGCTTCCGGCCGTGTTGTCGCACAAGCGCGACTGCCCGCCCCACACCGGAACTTGGCGGCGAGCCTTCGATTGCAACCGGCCTCCGGCGGGCTTGGCCGGGTCTCGTCGGAGGGATGGTCCCTCGGACAGAAGCAACGGAGACCTACCATGCAGAACATCGTCATTCTCGCCGGCAACATCGGCCAGGACCCCGAAACCGTCACCACCGTCAACGAGACCTGCATCACGCGCTTCACGCTGGCCACCTCGCGCCCTCGCTACGCGGACGGCAAGGTTCTACGGGACAAGGACGGCTACCGGGTGCAGGACACCGAATGGCACCGCATCACCTGCTTCAACGGCCTCGGCAAGACGGTCCAGCAGTATTGCGAGAAGGGAATGAAGGTGCTGGTCCGCGGCCGCATCCATTACACGAAGTGGACCGACAGGGACGGCGTCGAGCGCTACAGCACGGAGATCATCGCCGAAACGGTGGACTTCCTCAGCAAGGCGAAGGAGGCCGACAGCCAGGGCGCCAACCAGCGCGAATACGACGACCAGATACCGTTCTGAGTTGTTCGGATCAAAGGCCCGGCGGCGTAAGCCGCCGGGCTCTTTCATGTTCGCGGCGGCTCGGTCTGGCTTAACCGCAAGAGATGCTAGTGATCGTTCGCGAGTTGTCGTCGTAGAACACGTTCATCCGATCGCGACCGAGATCCGACGTCACGGCGCAGGTCGAGCACGCCATCCGCCAGATCGCCCCCGTCGACTTCTCGGGAAGCGCATCGAGCGGCTGTCCGACAAAACGCTGAAACTGCGACGCTTGGCACTGGTCACCGAAATAGAACTTGCGCGACCCGTCCGCGCTCTCAGCGATCCAGGTCATGGGATCGCGGGGATGATTGCGGATCGTGGAGCCCTCCGGCGCCCAATAGGTGTAAGGCGGCGCTGGGTCGGCTTCCATCACCACTTTCGGCTCGGCTAACTCCGGCGCCGCCATCGAGACATCCTGTGCCGACGTGCAGCCAATCAACGCCAGCGTAACCGCAATGCATGCGGACAGGTCAGTAATGGAACAACGCATGCGCATACAAGCCTCGCCAGTATCGTCCTTACCTCATGGCGAAGAAACACGGCGTCACGAAGGCCCTGTTTGCGCGCGCCGGAACCGCACATCTCCGATTTTCCTGCTCTCATGAGGCGATGTGCTCTCGATGGGGGCGCCCGTCGCGACCGCCGCGCACGCCCTGACACCACATCCTGTTGGCGCCGAGACGGCCGATTCCCGACCTTTGCAATTGCGGTTCGAGCCTTCCGGCAACGCACTTACTAAGCATGACCAGCACCCGTCCAGCGGACAGCACACCCGCTCTTTGAGGCTGACCTTGGTTTCAATCACGACCTTCCACGGTCAACCCTGAAGGGTCGGACTATGCAGAGCATGCCGCCGCTGAGGACGAGCCTCAGCGGTGACCGCGGCCGTGCCCGAACACGTCGGCGCCTGTCGAGCGGGAAGTCCTCCCGCCTCAAAACAGGAGTCGGAACAATGTCCTTCCCAGATGCGCAGGCCTTCGCCCTCAGCCTCGCCGCCACTCTGATGGTCTCGATCGTCATCTTCCGCGCCGGTGATGGCTCACTCTCGGTGGTGCCTGCCCCAGAATTCGATGGCGACGACGACGAGATCGTTACCGAGATAGACCCGTTCGCCCCGTGAGGGCGAACGTCAACGCTTCGACACTCGGATCAACTCGCAGGGATCGACCCCAAAGGCCTCCGCCAGCTTTCCGAGAATGCTGACACTCGCCGATACTTTGCCACGCTCGATCGAGCCGACATAGCGGGCGCTCAGCCCGGCGCGCTCGGCCACTTGTTCCTGCGTCAATTCCTTGTCATGGCGCAGCCGACGCATGTTGATCGCCATGACCTCTTTCAGGTCCATGACGCATGGCAATCAGAACCGGAATTATCGTTCTAGGAACGATCGTTCCGATTCGTTATAGTCGCCCACAAGTGCGTGGATTGTTGTGTTGGTGCGGTGCTCCAGGTTTCGCAAACTGGGTCCGGATTTCGTGAACTGAACGGTGCGGTCGACACGATGGCCCAGCAACTCCAGCGGGAGGGAGCAGCCCTTGAGCAGGACAAATTGAATGTCGGTTCCCGGCAATTTTGGGAATGCCTCTCAACCCACGAACCGACGCTTCAAAAGCGTACCGCCTCGACTATTCACAAGACCTCGACCTCCACGACGACCGTATCAACGCATGATCGACATAAAAACCTGCGAACATGGAATTAGTCGCGATCATTCGGGCATGATGACATTCCTCGAATGTCGGATGCCACATGCGACCAAAGTGGTGCATCTCGGCCGTGTCCGGTGTTGTTGCACTGCGAAGGCGAAGACTTCGAGGACCCGCCGATGACCGAGGCCGCATTCGAGGACAGCCCGCCACTGACCGACAGGGTCAATGCCTACGATGAAGCCCATTTCGCGACATATCTGAGGCTACTCGACGCGGCCGAGGAAGGCGCCGACTGGCGCGAGGTGGTGCGCATCGTCTTCGGCCTCGATCCCGCCGTCGATCCGGATCGCGCCCAGCGCATCCACGACACTCATCTCGCTCGCGCACGCTGGATGACCGAGACTGGCTATCGCCATCTGCTCGAGACGCGGATGCAGTAGGTCGCCACAGTTTGCGGTTGTTCTTTTGCCGGCTTCGCCGCATTCCGATTATCTGTCTTGGCAGTATTCCAGCTCCGCCAATACTCGAATCATCCCGAAGGCAAGAACCGGGGTTGGGGAGGATTTCGAGATGGAGCCCTTGCAGGATTGGCAGTCGCCGCACTTCGAACAACAGTTGAGCCAGCTCGATCGCGGCGGCGTGTCCTTCGAGTTCCTGCGCCGTAATCGCGAATACCGTGCGGAGTACAAAACGGCTCTGGAAGAGATCGTTTCCGGCAAGGCGACGAAGGACGAGGCGATCGCCCGTCTGTCCCGCCGCTGGGGGTTGGAGTTTCCCTGCCGATCCCACTGCCTCCGCCCTCACAATCGCGCCCTTGTGGCGTCCGCAGCTCTTCCCTGCCACTGTGATTGTCACGGAAGCTCCGGTCGGCTTTGCTGCCTCCTCGCCTTCTGACCCGCTCGCACGCCCCTCCATCGAAGAGCTGACCGAGGCCGGGCTGCACGTTGTCGCCACGGATGAAGACGGCGATCATCGCATCTGGTTTCCGGACGGAGACCGGCCTGTGAATGAGGCATTCCTCATCCCGCGCGATAGATATTTCTTCTGGCGCATCCGCAATGTGCTGCGTCTCCACCGCCACCTCGATGGCAAACCGTCCGGCCGGTGGCCCCGCGATCAGCGTCTCTCCCAATTCCAGCTTCACCGTGCGGCCCTCATGCTACGCGCCTGGGATGGCGTGGAGTCGGGAGCGTCCCGGCGCCACGTCGCGAGCATTCTGCTCAATCCGGATACCGGGGCCATGCGCGCGCTCGATTGGAAGAACGCGCCGGAGCGCCGTCGCCTTGCCCGAATCCTGAGTGCGGCCCGCGTGACCATTGAGGGCGGCTACCTGCATTGGCTTAGTCCACGGTCATGAGATCATGAACCGTAGTCGATAGCCGGTATCTTCCTCTGCACGGCCCTTGCAAGTGTCGTCGCGAGCGCATCCGCGGCCAACTCCATGACCTGCCCGATACAGGAACCGCCCGGTGTTGCCAGGGGGGACACTTTCCTTAGAGGGCTCGATTTTTGTCACTCCGCCGGGCCGCGGATTTTCCGCCATCGTCGCAACCGAAACGCCGCTTTGCCGGCTCACGCGACGGAGCCCGACCATGGACAACAAAACCGACAACAACTGGCCACGTTTCGTACGCACGCCCGAGGCCGCGCGCCTCCTCGACCTTTCGCCCCGCACGCTGGAAAAACATCGCTGCGACGGCACCGGGCCGATCTTTCACAAGCTCGGCGGCCGCGTCGTCTACGCCGTCTCCGACCTGCATGCCTGGGTCGCGGCCAGCGCCCGCCAGTCCACCTCTGAGGCCGCTCCGAACAACTGTAGCTCCGACACCCCGCCGGCTGGCCGCGTCGCCGCCGGCACGCGCTGAGCGTCGCGGTGTCCGTCTCCGTGTCCGCGCGCCGCACATATCAGGGCCAACAGCTCGAGCTGTTCCGGGCACGCTCCGGCGAGATCGCCGCCCGCGACGCGCAGGACCTGATGTCCTGGCCATTCTTCTCCCTCGCCAAATCCCGCCGGGTGACGCCGATCGACTTCCGCTTGGGCGATGTGTCGATCCGCGTCGAGGCGACCGCCGAGCACGGCATGGCGACGATTTGGGATGCCGACGTGCTGATCTGGGCCGCCTCGCAGATCGTCGATGCGCGCGATCGCGGCCTGCGCACCTCGCGCTTCATGGCCGCCACGCCTTACGAAATCCTCGCCTTCATCGGACGCTCGGACACAGGCCTCAACTACGACCGGCTGAAAGCCGCGCTCGACCGCCTGCAATCGACCACGATCGTCACGTCGATCCGCCAGCCGTCCGAACGGCGGCGGCACCGCTTCTCCTGGATCGCCGAATGGAAGGAGCGGCTCGACACCCAAGGCCGGTCGCTCGGCATCGAGCTGATCCTGCCCGACTGGTTCTACGCCGGCGTCCTCGATGACGCGCTGATCCTCACCATCGATCGTGAGTATTTCGACTTGAAAGGCGGTCTCGAGCGCTGGCTCTACCGGCTCGTGCGCAAGCATGGCGGCCGCCAGACCTGGGGCTGGAGCTTCGACGTTCCGCATCTCCATCTGAAGTCCGGCAGCCTGTCGCCGCTCCGGCGCTTCCGCTTCGAGCTGCGCGCCATCGTCAAGCGCCAACCGCTGCCCGGCTATAGCCTGGAGCTGGTCGACGATCCGGACGGCCGCCAGCGTCTGACCTTCCGTCCCACGGAGAAGGATCTGATCATCGTGTCCCGGAAACGGGCGGGAGGTGGACGGTGAACGCCCGCTTGCTAACGGTGTGCCTCCGCCATTGTGGATGGCATGTGGACGGACCCGAACTATCGGGAACGCCGGCTCCCGACTTTCCGGGAACACGAATCCCGTACCATCGGGAACGCAAACGCCTCGTAACCTTCGGAATCGACAGGCGGATTCCGGCCCCTCTAACTTCCCTAACTGAATCCTTCGGATTCTTGCTAACGCGATCCCCCAGATCGCGAATTTGTGGAAGCCTGGCGCGGTCCCGCTCGGCAGTCGTTTCCATCATTGGCTTCACTCCTGGACAGGGAGTGACGCGATGAAGGCGGGCCTCCACGACTCCATCGCGTCCGACCTCACACGGGTCGAGCTGACCTGGCGCGAGAAGAAGATCGAGCACCGGATACGCTTCGGCCGGATCGCTGAAGAGCATCGCCTCGACCGCCATCGCCGCATCGTTGCCTTCGCACCGCGCAGCGTCTTCGCCTTCATGCGATGGGCGGGAAACGAATACGGCACGGTCATCTCGCGCATCGACATCGTGCGCGCCGTGGCGGCCGGCGAGCCTTTCCAGACGCTGCCCTTCGTTCGCCCCGGCGGCGACATCCTGTTGCGTCTGGTCGGCTGGCGACACGTCGAGATCGTCCTGCAGGCGATCGATGCGATCGAAGCGCTCGGCATAGATCCGATCGATGTCGCACCGGACCATTGGCGGCACATCGCCAATCGCATCGCCGTCCATGAGCCGTTCCGTGTCTACACGCTCATACAACACCGTGCCTGGTTGCGCCGCCGCGAGGTGCTGTCATGAGAGCGCGTCGCGTGACCCTTCTCGCGATGCTCGCCGGCACGGCGCTGATTGCCGCGCCCGTTTGGAGCCGACCCGACATCCGCTTCATCTGGAATGCGTCCGCCAGCGTGCCGGTCGGCCTCTACCGCATCGTCTCGGCAAAGCGGATCGAGGTCACCGATCTTGCCGTCGTCATGCCGCCCGGCGACCTCGCGGCCTTCCTGGACGAGCGCGGCTACCTGCCGCGCGGTCTCCCACTCATCAAGCGCGTGCTGGCACTTTCCGGCACCACCGTCTGCCGATCAGGCACGCAGATCCTCGCCTACGGCACGACGTATGGCGAGGCCCGTGATCGTGACACGCGTGGCCGCCCGCTGCCCGCCTGGCAGGGCTGCCGGACGCTGGGGACCGGCGAAGCTTTCTTCATGAACTGGGACAGCCCCGACAGCTTCGACAGCCGCTATTTCGGGCCGCTTCCCCTCTCAACAGTCGTCGGCCGGGCGATCCCTGTCTGGACGACCGACGATCCCGATCCGGCCGCAGAGAGCTTCCGTGCGCCGGTCTCCGACGAGCCGTGACGGCTCGTGTCTCCAGCCACGAAAGGACAGATGGAATGGCGCAGATTGGAACCTTCACCCGCAACGACGACGGCTTCTTCGGCCGCGTCCATACGCTCACCCTCGATGTCGAGGTGACCATCCTTCCCACAGAGGGTTCGGACGCCGAAAACACGCCGAACCATCGTGTCTTCTGCGACGGTCTCGAAGTCGGCGCTGCATGGGATCGCACCGGCGACAAGGCCGGCAGCTACCTGTCGCTGTCCATTGACGATCCATCCTTCGTCGAGCCGATCCGCTGCCGGCTGTTCGAGTCCGATGCGAAGAAGGACACATGGAACCTGCACTGGACGCGCAAGAAGAAGAACGACGGCGAGGCATGACAGGTCATGCGCTGCCACCGTTCTCGTCACTCTCCAGGCTCAATCCCCTTGATCGATCGAGCGCCGGTCAATCCCCTCGACCCGATCGCCCATCTGGCGGCCGTCGCGCGCAGCGGAGGTCAAGGGCGGCGGCCTGTTTTCCGGAACGCGAACACGTCTTACGACGATGCCCGTCCGGAAAATGTCGGCCGCCGGCAAAGCCTTGCCCTTGGCCGCAGCGAGCACGATGGCAGGCTGATGGCGTATCGGGACGGCGGTGCATGCGCTGCCGTCCCGTCCATCATCGCGATACTGATCGCATGCACGGTGATCGTCGCGATGGCGGCTCCCGCGTCGGCCGAACAATCTCCCGGCGAGCCTGCGGCGACCGTCGGGACAGCACGAGGCGGCACGCCTGATCGCGCGCCCGCCGCAGCACCGTCGCCCGATCCATGGACTGCGCATATCGCGGAAGCCGCTAAGCGCTTCGACATTCCCGAGCGATGGATACGCGCGGTGATGAGCATCGAAAGCGTCGGAGATCCCGGCGCGCTCTCCCCCAAGGGCGCGATCGGCCTGATGCAGGTGATGCCCGCGACATGGGCCGAACTGCGCGCGAAGCACAATCTCGGTAGCGATCCTTGGCAGCCGCGCGACAACATCCTCGCGGGCACGGCCTATCTGCGCGAGATGCACGACCGCTATGGCTCGGTCGCCGCGATGCTCGCCGCCTACAATGCAGGCCCGGCGCGCTACGATGCGCATCTTGCGACCGGCCGCGCACTGCCGGCCGAGACGATCGATTACGTCGTGAAGATCACGCCGATGATCGACGGCACCATCTCGATCGCACGTTCTGTCGGCAGCGCATCGCGACCGGCATGGTCCCGCGCGCCGCTCTTCGTTGCGCGCTCGACTGTCCGCCCCGACGACGATCCGGCGGTCGCCGATCTTCCTTCCGGTCGCCCTTCAAACGGTCAACCGATCGTCGATCTCTCAGCCCTGGTGCCATCCTCCAACGATCTCTTCGTGCGCAGGCCGGAAACGGAAGGAGAAACGCGATGATCATCGTGGTTTCTCGCGTTGCAGAGTGCGCAATCGCAAGCGTTGCGGGACGCTGCGGGGCAGCGGGAAACGACCGTTTAGGAGGGCAAGATAAAAAGCCGGACATCGCGGCTCGGTCGGTCGGTTGGTTTGCTTGCGCTTTTTGGAATTTCCCGCACATCGCGCATCATGAGCGTGATGTGCGCTTGCTCGATTTATCGAGCGATTTCAGTGCAGATCGGACTTCGCGGGCTAAGCCATGAGCCGCGACGACGAATTCCGCGTCCGGCCAGGCCGCATCCGCTCATCGAAGGCACAGCGGGCAAAGCCTTTCGTCGCCCAGGCACTCGCCGCCGCCGAAAAAGCCGGCGGCCGCGTCTCGCGCTCCGGCAAGATCACCTCCGGCCGTGGTCGGGGGCCGAGTTTCGCGCGCGGCCGTATGGCGAGCATCCGCGCCAATCGTCTCATCACCAGCCGCACGCGCCTTTGCACCGTCAAGGCGCTCGTCATGCGCAACAGGGGGCAACGCGGCCCGCTCGCCCGGCATCTCAATTATCTGCGCCGTGATGGCGTCACCCGAGACGGCGAGCGGGCAAAAATGTTTGGGCCGGAAACCGATGATGCCGACGCGAAGGATTTTACCGAGCGCTGCAAGGACGACCGGCACCATTTCCGTTTCATCGTCTCGCCCGAAGACGCCACCGACCTAGAGGACCTGAAGCGCTTGACCCGCGAGCTGATGGCGCAGGCCGAGAAGGATCTCGGCACGAAACTCGACTGGGTCGCCGTCGATCACTGGAACACCGACAACCCGCATGTCCATGTCATCTTGCGTGGCCGCACGGACGACGGCCAGGACCTCGTTATTGACCGCGACTACATCAAGAGCGGGATGCGCGACCGTGCGCAGGACCTCGTTACCCAGGAATTGGGGCAGCGCACAGATCTCGACATCAGCCGCTCGCTGGAACGGCAGATCGAGGCCGAACGCTGGACGCAGCTCGACCGCCAGCTTGTGCGCGACGCCAATGAGCACGGCGTCATCGATGTCGCACCGTCACCCGACCACCAACCTGACGAATACCTGACGCAGAAGGTCCGCCGGCTGCGTCATCTCGAACGGCTCGGCCTCACGGAGGCCATCGGCCCGGGCCAATGGATCGTGGCGAAGGAGGCCGAGGCAACGCTGCGCGAGCTCGGGACACGCAACGACATCATCAAGCGCATGCACCGGGCCCTCTCGGAACAGGGCATCGATCGCGGCGGCGCCGACTATGTGCTTTCCGGCGAAGCCCATGACGGGCCGATTATCGGCCGGCTGGTGGAGCGCGGCCTCGACGACGAGCTGCGCGGCACAGCTTACGCAGTGGTGGACGGTATCGACGGGCGCACGCACCACATTCATCTGCCCAACATCGAGGCGGCCGGTGACAGTGCGCCCGGCTCCATCGTCGAGCTGCGCTCCTTCGAGGACTCGCGCGGTGAGCGCCGCGTCGCGCTGGCGATCCGCTCCGACCTTGCGATCGAGGCGCAGGCCACGGCCGATGGCGCCACCTGGCTCGACCGCCAGCTCATCGCCCGAGATCCGGTCGATACCGGCACCGGCTTCGGCCTGGAAGTGAAGCAGGCGATGGAAGCCCGCATCGAGCATCTGATCGAGGAAGGGTTGGCGCGGCGCGAGGGGCAGCGCATCATCTTCGCCCGCAACCTGCTCGGCACGCTCAGGCAGCGCGAACTGGATACGCTCGGTGAGAGGCTCGCCGGCGAGATGAATAAGCCGTTCCAGCAATCCGCCGACGGCGAATATGTCGCCGGCACCTACCGTCAGCGCTTCACGCTCTCTTCCGGCCGCTATGCCATGGTCGACGACGGATTGGGATTCAAGCTCGTGCCCTGGACGCCTTCGATCGAGAAGCACATTGGCCAGCACATCTCCGGCGTGGCCCGCGGCGATGGCGGCGTCGACTGGTCCTTCGGCCGTAAGCGCGGATTGGGGCTTTGAGGGTGGGTTTGAAATCCCGTCAGCACTTCCAGTGCGAACCGCCTATCTGGCACTTGCAATTTCTCAATGGAGGCAGCATATGACCACAGGTAGTCATATTGGGAATAGCACAATGAAGGAACTCCAGCTCAAGGACGCCAAGGCGACGCTTTCCGCCGTGGTTGATCAGGCCGTGGCCGGGGAACCGACCGTCATCACCCGTCATGGCCGTAAGGAAGCCGTTCTTGTCTCATTCGAGGAGTGGGAACGGGTGTCGAAGGTGCCGAGCTTCGCCGATCTGCTGCTTGCCTTCCCTGGCGAGCCCGGCGACATCCCGGAGCGGCCGCGCAAGCCCGCGCGCGCGCTGCGTGATACGGGTCTGTGACCTTGTATCTGCTCGACACCAACATCGTCTCGGCCGATGCCCCGGCCGAGCGCCAGGTCAGCCCCGAGGCTTTTGCGGCATGGGTGCGCGAACATGGCGACCGGCTCTATATCTCGACCGTGACCATCGCCGAGATCGAGGCCGGCATTGCCCGCGCCGATCGGATCGGCGCCACCACCAAGGCCGAGCGCCTGCGCCGCTGGCTCGCCGCGGTCGAGCATTTCTACGCCGGGCGCATCCTGCCATTCGATGTCGAGGCCGCCCGCCACGCCGGCGCCATCCTCGACAGGGCGCGAGCGCATGATCCCGGTTTCGAGGACATCGCCATTGCCGCCACCGCCGCTGCACGTGGGCTCACGGTGCTCACGGCCAACGAGCGTCACTTCACACCGCTCGGCGTACCGCTCGCCAATCCGCTGAAGCAGTTGCCTTCGGCTGCCACCTGACGGGACGAGCCGTCGCGACGGGCAAGTATTTTCCGCGGCGCCTTCGCTGCGCTACGACCGGCCGGCCAAATCCGGTTGAACACCGCGCTTTCCTTGCCCTTCCTTTTTTCAGTCGTTGCAGCGAGGTCAGCGCAGCCGTGTCCGCCAACCGCGTCCTCTGGGGCCAGATCATAGTCGTGTTCACGATCGTCCTCGTCACGGTCTGGGCCGCGACGCAATGGACGGCGTGGCGGCTCGGCTTCCAGGCGCAGCTCGGCTCGCCCTGGTTCGAGGTCGCCGGGCTGCCTCTCTATCCGCCGCCGGCCTTCTTCTGGTGGTGGTACTTCTTCGACGCCTATGCACCGCATGTCTTCATGGAGGGCGGCGTGATCGCGGCCTCCGGCGGCCTGATCGCCGTCGCCGTCGCCATCATGATGTCGATCTACCGGGCGCGCGAGGCCAAGGACGTGCGCACCTTCGGCTCCGCCCGCTGGGCCGAGCGCAATGAGATCGAGACAGCGAGCCTGCTCCTTGACGACGGTGTGGTGCTCGGCCGCTATGAGGACGACTATCTCCGCCATGACGGCGCCGAGCATGTGCTCTGCTTCGCGCCGACACGCTCCGGCAAGGGCGTCGGCCTTGTCGTGCCGACGCTGCTCACCTGGCCGGGCTCGGCCATCGTCCACGACATCAAGGGTGAGAACTGGGAGCTGACCGCCGGCCTGCGTTCCAGCTTCGGCCGCGTGCTGCTGTTCGACCCGACCAACGTCAACTCGGCCGCCTACAATCCGCTGCTCGAAGTCCGGCGCGGCGAATGGGAAGTGCGCGACGTTCAGAACGTCGCCGACGTGCTGGTTGATCCCGAAGGCTCGCTGGAGAAGCGGAACCATTGGGAGAAGACATCCCATTCGCTCCTGGTCGGCGCGATCCTGCACGTCCTTTATGCGGAGAAGGACAAGACGCTCGCCGGCGTCGCCGCCTTCCTCTCCGATCCGTGCCGGCCGATCGAGTCGACACTGTCCGCCATGATGACCACGCCGCATCTCGGCGAGAAAGGCCCACATCCCGTCATCGCCAGCGCCGCCCGCGAGTTGCTCAACAAATCCGACAACGAACGATCCGGCGTGCTCTCCACGGCGATGAGCTTCCTCGGCCTCTATCGCGATCCGGTCGTTGCGGCGGTCACCAGCCGCTGCGACTGGCGCATCGCCGACATCGTGGCGGAGGAAAAAACCACCACGCTCTATCTAGTCGTGCCGCCATCCGACATCTCCCGCACCAAGCCGCTGGTCCGGCTTGTGCTCAACCAGATCGGCCGTCGGCTGACGGAGGACCTGCATGCGAAGGACCGCCGCCATCGCGTCCTGATGATGCTCGACGAGTTCCCGGCGCTCGGCAGGCTTGACTTTTTTGAGAGTGCGTTGGCCTTCATGGCCGGCTACGGCATCAAGGCCTTCCTGATCGCACAGTCGCTCAACCAGATCGAGAAGGCTTACGGCGCCAACAATTCCGTTCTCGACAACTGCCATGTCCGCGTCAGCTTCGCAACCAATGACGAGCGGACGGCCAAGCGCGTATCGGACTCACTCGGCACCGCCACCGAAATGCGCGCCATGCAGAACTATGCGGGCCATAGGCTTGCCCCATGGCTGTCGCATCTCATGGTTTCGCGCTCCGAGACGGCACGACCGCTGCTCACTCCCGGCGAGATCATGCAGCTTCCGCCCGACGACGAGATCGTCATGGTCGCCGGCATCCCGCCGATCAGGGCCAGGAAGGCGCGCTATTTCGAGGATGCGCGGTTCAGGGAACGCTTGCTGCCCGTGCCGGAGAACCCGAATGCGGGCTTCCCCCCGAAAC
This sequence comes from Tianweitania sp. UT-5YL-CI-8, assembly GCF_030010215.1. Taxonomy (GTDB): domain Bacteria; phylum Pseudomonadota; class Alphaproteobacteria; order Rhizobiales; family Rhizobiaceae; genus Oryzicola. The sequence goes on along the minus strand of NZ_JASCRR010000003.1, from coordinate 155,808 downwards.
CAGACGACTGGTCGGCCCTGAAGCCCCTCACGTCGCCTGTTGCGGCCACCAAGAACGGTCCATCTGCCGCCGCGTCCGCGCAGGCTGCGACGGCGCAACCGAACAACACCGCCGCCAAGCAGGACGACGATCCCGCCAATGCCGGCCTGCGCCGTGAGCCCGGCCTCGAACCCCACAAGGACATTGCGCCGGAGAAGGAACCGCTGCCAATCAATGAGTTCGATCCCGATGGCGACGAGCCTGAACGCGAATCCGCGACCAACCGCGCCTTGGTGCGTGGCATGCGGCAGGTGGCGCGCCGGATCTCCATGGACCCCGGCGACGGCATGGAGCTCTGACCCATGCCTCGAGCACGCGATAGTCAGGACCGTCCCGACAAAAAGAAACGGCTCTCCGTCTATCTTGATCCGGAATTGATGCGGCTGCTCGCTGACTTCGCCGATCGGCGCGAACAATCCCGATCCGTCGTCGCTGAGGCCGCCATCGCTTCCTTCCTGTCGCCCGATGCCGACGAGCGGCAGGAGGCCGCCGTCGCCAAGCGCCTCGACCGGATCGACCGCAACATGCAGCGGCTCGAACGCGACATCGGAATCGCCAACGAAGCCTTCGCCATCTTCATGCGTTCCTGGCTCACCTCGACGGCATCTCTTCCAGAAGCGGCCCAGGCTTCAGCCCGCGCCAAGGGCGGCGAGCGGTACGATCGCTTCCTCGAAGTGCTGGGCAAGCGCCTCGCCAAGGGGCCGAGGCTTAAACAAGAAATACCGGAGGATATCGAGCCTAGCTCTTTAGACATCAACTCCTCTATCTCTTCGTCGGCAAGCTCTGGTCATTCTTGAGAAAGCACCGCCCGCTTGGAGGGCACAAAGGGGACTGGAAGTGACGATTCGGCAGCGTGCTGACATCTACCCGTCGAATCCATCAATTTGCGTTGCGAGACGAAAAGCTCCTCGGCGGGCGGTTTCGCCATCATTCACCATGATCGCATCGAAAAACCGCAAAGTGCAGCAACTCGGCGAACTGGTGACCGGAGCGGACGCACTTAGCGCCGAGGAGTTGGCGGGCGCGCTGATCGTGCTGGCCGAGACGCGTGACGCCACGAAACGGGAGGCGTGGGCGAAACGCGGTGCCACGTTTTTCCGGGGGGCGGCCACGGCGATCTGGTCCGGCATCTGACCACGACGTTGGCAGTACTCTGACGCAACCGGGCGGCACGCAACCTGCATCAGGCGGCACGGGCGCGGCATGACATGAGGACATGGCAGGTCGAGCGCCGCAAGCGCACGCGGCATCTGATCGAACTCGGCGGTCTCGTCGTCAGGGCGGGTATTGTGATCCTAACCGACGATGATCGCGCCATCATCCTCGGCGCGCTCATCTGGATGGCCAACAAGCTTCAGGGCGAGGACGGCGAACAGGTGCGAGCGCTCTGGATCGACAAGGGGAAAAGAGGCGTTCGCGGCGGAACCCAAAGGTGACAGACGCTCAATGTAACCAAGAATCGTTCGCTGGGGTCCGTCGATAAACCGTCAAACCAGCCTTGCTACACAGGACAAGGTCGAACGATGCGATGTGCATTACGTCTCAAACATGTGGAGTGCATACTTATTTCATTGCTGATATTTGATTTCGTTAGAACATCGTCTGTTTTTGCTTTCCAATACCTCCTGAATCATAAGCTTCTCAATAGCCCTCTCAGGAGATCGGCACTTGAAAAGACGTACTTTCCTGACCGGTGGCGCGACGACCGCTGCGGGACTTTCAATATATCCCGCTTTTTCACAGGGGGCGTCGGCCAATGGCGAGCCTTTGTCTGACACAGAATTGGAGGCGGCCGCTACGCAACTCCGTTCTCGTTTCGCAGGGAATTTCGATCCCGCCTATGTGGAAAACGCCATCCTTCCCTTCTTCCTGGCAAGCGTCTACCGGGGAGAACGATCCATGCTACCTATGATCGACGTCAGCCTCACCAAAGAGAACGCCCTGCCTGCCTATCTCTGGGGACTGATCAGCAAAACCTGGAAGCCTGCTCCCGAAGAGGGCGTGACCGTCTTCCTTCAGGGACTGGAAAAACGCGGACCGGATAATCGACGCAAGCGGATCTATATGACCGCCCTGACGCCAGACCTCTATCAGGAAATGTATAGCGCCAAGGTTGTGGTGTTCTTCGACAGATTGCTCGGCGACGCCAATATTGGAAAGCCCCTGATGCGGTCCTATCTCGATACATTCTGGGACATGTATTGGGATCTGCACCTTGGGGTGAAAGGCGACGCAATCCCGGCGCAGGTGCGCGCCGTCGGCATGAGCTTCAATACCGTCCTGGCATATCTCGATCCAACCCAGAAGATTGTCTACGAGCACTATATGCAGGTTCGGGAGCATCTCGATTTTCTGAAATCCTGGATCGACGACCGGCTCGCCGATATCGAATCAGGCAAGATTCCCGACCCGAAAAAGACGTTCGCCTGGTATTGGCTCGAGAACGGTAAGGGGGACGATAATTTCGCCCACAAGGACGTGGTGTTCGAGTGTTTCCACAACTTCGTCGCCTTCAGCCAATGGGGCAACTCGATCTACAACATCATGCTGAAATTGGGCGCGACGACCGGCGACTCGCAGACGCGGGAGTGGTTCAAGGCGACAATGGAGAGCGGTTACGACAGCGCCAGCGGAGCATCCTACACGCCGTTGGAGCGCTTCGTTATGGAGCTTTTCCGGACGATCTCCCCCAATGACGGCAGCATCTCGTCGCTTCAGGAAACCTCGCCACCGGCATTTGACCGGTCCGGCTACATTATCAGCCCACATACTTCGACGAGCCAGGATCCCGTCCACTGGAAGAATCCGGTAGAGTTCGATCCTTCCCGCTATGAGAACGTTCCGACAAGTGCCCAGGTGAATCAGGAATGGATCGAACGCGTCGGATTGGCTCGCTGCCCGTTCGAGCACAAGAGTTTCGACGTCAAGGACGGAAGAAAGGTTTCCGTCCAGAATAGTGCCTTCGGTACAGTTTTCGGCGTAGCTGATGGAAAGCCGCTGCCGGTTTGCGACTATGCCGGCTTTGCGCCCTTTGGGTTTGGCTATCGTCGTTGCCCCGGCGAGCAATTGACCATCAATGTTTTTGAGGATTTCCTCCGCGCGGTTTGGAAGAACAGGATCGAATTTGTAAAGCTCGATATCCCAAACCCTGAAGTGCTGCCCATTGGGCCGACCACGGTGATCAGCGACGATATAGGGTTTACGCGAAAGGCATAGAAACGGCCTTTGACAATTATTGCGCTCAGGTCCTCGAATCGTAGCGACGCCGCGGCTCGCCGGAATCGCGGTTAGCCTTGGCGATTGACCAGGTAGCTGTTCATCAGAATGCTGCTTAGCGAAACTGCATTATCGTGCGGTCGCCCCGCCGAGGATGTATTATTGATACCAGGCCAACCGGCTGCACGGGCGTCTTTGGGCGAGATGCCGAATTCCTTTTTGAACGTGCGGCTGTAGGTTGAAGGGTCCATGAAACCCCATCTCTCAGCGATACTGGAGATCGGGCTTCCGTCCGTGCTGTCACCCAAGGCATCCCTTGTCTTTAGCAGCCGCTGGCGCCTGATATAGTCCGATACGCCTCCGACCGGCTCGAAGATCCGATAGAGGCGGGAGCGTGAAATGCCGAGTTCCTGACAGATGTTGTCGGGCGTCAAGTCCCGGTCGGCAAGCCTTGCTCCGATGAGTTTCTTGGCGCGGGCCATGATGACCGCGTCGATCGGCCCTTGCGCCTCGAAGAAGTAATCCCGGGACGGCTCGATGCATGCGGCGAGCAGGTTGGTTGTTGCGGCTGCTATGTAAGGCACATCGTTCTCGGAGCGGTTGGGGAAGGAGCCGTGTAACAGCAGCACGTAGTCTGTGAGGAATGCCGCCATCTCAGGACGGATGTCGAGCGTGAAGGGCTGCGAAAACGCGAAATCCCGTGGAAGGAAAAGGCAAAGAACACCGTCATCCTCGGCTTCGCCCTCATGCGCTGCCGCCAGGCAGTGCCAGCGCAATTGTCCTATTTGAGCCTGCCCGCCTTCCGGCGGAATTGTGCGCGGTATGGAGAGTAGCCAGTGATCCAGCACCGGATTCTTCTTGCTACTCCAGCGGCGGCGATAGCCGGTTCCGGGATATTCGATGAAAGCGAGCGCAAGGCTGCCCAGTTGCCATACGCGCTCCCGCGCCGGGAACGACTCGAACGCGTCGCGAAGCAGCTCGACGTCGGCAAGGTTTGAATGCCAACTCCGGAAAAGGTCGAACTGTTCGGCGGGAGGCGCCGACGACGTATCGATATCGATGGTACAACGCAGCGGCCCGGCGGGCCCGGTCCCGTTGGCTTCTTCTTCGGTTCGTGCCTTGTCCTGCATGAGACGACTCATCGCTTGGAAGACAGTGACAGCCCCAGGGAATTGTTGATCAGAAGATTGCTCAGGCTGCAGACATCTTCCACCGGCTGATCTGTACTCAGCCAGGCGGCGTGCCTGACCCCTTGCCAACCGAGTTCGCGGGCCTCCTTGGGAGATATGCCGAACTCCAATTTGAACATCCGGCTGTAGGTGGACGCGTCGGTAAATCCACATTCCTCGGCTATTCTCGAGATCGTTCGTCTGTCCGAACTGTCGGCCAGTGCATCGCGCGACTTGAGCAGCCGCTTGCGACGGATGTAGTTGGAGACTCCTCCGGCTGGCTCGAATATTCGATAGAGACGAGACCGAGAGACGCCTACCGCGCGGCAGAGCTTGTCCGGCGTTAAATCGGGATCGGGAAGCCTTTCCATGAGGAACTGGGCAATACGCGCGGCGGCAACGGTGGCTATCGGCCCCTGCGCCGCCTGGAGGTGGTCGTTGGATGGCGTAAGGGCCGCCGCGAAAAGATTTCTCGTCGCCGTGACGATGTGCGGCATATCCCCTTCTCTAAGATCGGGAAGGGAGCGATACAGCAAAAGCAGGTAGTCCGCGAGGAAGTTCAATTTAGCGTCGCTGACTTCGATCCTTGACGGATTGGTTGCCGGCAACGTGCTTGGTAGAAAAAGCGCGACGAGCAGGTCATTGTGGCCCGACCCAATGTCCGGTAGCGCCAGACATCTCAACGCGGGCTTTCCCGCGCGCTTTACGCCATCAGGGGATCGTGTAGCCGGCACATAAAGCATCAAATGATCCAGCAACGGTCGTTTTCGATGCTCCCATTGAATATTGTAGCCGAAACCGGGATATTCGACAGCGATTAGCGCCAGATCGCCCAGTTGCCATATCCGCTGACGGACCTGAAATGAAGCGTCGGCGGCCTTTAGAAGCTGGACGTCGAAGACCCCGTCGTTCCAGCTTTGGAAAAGCTCGAATTGTTCTCTGGCCCGCACCGACGAAGTGCTCATGTCGACGGTACAACGGAGAGGTTGATCGGCGAATGGATCGTAGGGAATGCCGGCTGAACGTATCCGCGCGTCCATGCCGATTCCTATCTCGCCGGTGTCGGGGAGGCCAATCTCGAGCGATCACGGCATCTTGCGTTTCCAGCCATCAGTCGGAAGCTTCCTTCTGGCCCCAACCGACTTTCAGCCCTACGATTCGAGCTTCGTATAGTCAGGATGAAGGCACGGCCCCCGCTCCAGGTGCGTAGGCAGACTGGCATGGCGGCTGCGTCTAAATGTTGATCGAACACCATTCTGCTCTCCTGCATGCCCGGGCGGACTCTGACACCCGCTTTGCGTGTTGGTGATCACCTGCCGCAACATTCCGCGTGTCCTTCGGTCAGAGTCTCCTGAAGCCCAGCCAATTGCTATCCACTTTCCGACACCATAGATTGGCTGCCGGAGAGTCCACCACTGGCGCCGGTCTGCTGGAGAACAGGCATGACGTGGCCGTCCGTGGGAGTGATCAAGCGGAGATGTTCTTCTTCCTGCGGCGCGCGCCAGAAACGTCGCCGTGTTTCGCTAGGCGAGCATCCGAAAAGCGCCGCATAGGCTCCTGCGAAGCGGCCGAGGTGCCAGAAGCCGAGGCTCATCGCGATATCGGTAATCGAGAGCCGATCGCCCTCCATCAGGATGAGGCCGTGTGCCGCCCGGAGACGCCGCTCCCGCTCATAGGCACGAGGCGTCACTCCCAGTTGTTCCTGAAAGGCTCGCTCCAACGTTCGCTCGCCGATATTCATTACCCCGCAGAGGGCACTGATCGAAACCGGATTGTGCGGCTTAGCATCGAGAATGGCGAGAGTGGCATCAACGATATTGCGTCGATCGACAGAACCGAGGCTGCGGGCGGGCGGCCCTGCGGTACCAGTGAGCGCTCGTGCGAGCGCAGCGCCTGCCTCGCTCGCCGCAACAGCCAAGCCGGCCCGAAGGTCGTATCCGCGCCCCGCGGCGACTCCCGCGAACGCTACGGTCCGCAGCAGCTTCTGTTGAAGCTCCAGTTCCGTTCTCGGGTCGAGACGCTGCTCGTGCATCCCGGGGGTCAGCCAGTTTGGCCAATCTAGGTGCGAGGCTGATGTCGAACGCAAAGAATCAAGTGCGGAGTCGCGCAAACTGATCCGCATGAGGCGATAGCTACCGGGCATCTCCAGGTTGAATTCTGTTCCCGGACCCAGGACCCGCAACCTTGGAATTTCACTCCGTTCCCCATTAAAGGTGGTACCTTCGCCCCAAAGGAAAACCGCCGTCAACGCGTTGTCATCGATCGCTCCCGACATCGCAATGCCGCCTTTATCCCGCAAGTCGAGGACGAACGCGTTGCCATAGTCAACGGTCGCCAAGCGCGATGTATGGCGCTGCGCACCGATCTGCTGGATATGAAATTCTGCATCGGGGTCCGACTCTCGGGTGCGGGCCACGAGGGAGTTGTATTTACGCGCGTACCAGTTCGGCGCCTCCAGCATCCGTCACCCCCACATAGTGTCGTCCTACCTGGGAGATCCCGGACACGATCACCTTTTGCCCCACTGGGCCCTTCATCCATGGTTCGAGCCCAATATACAGCAAGATAGGCGGTGACATATCCAGAAAATATCAGCGCTGTATGAGCGTTGGGAGTTCGTTCATTAACAACGGTTGGGCGCACTCTGTGCCCTCCATGATAGGCCCTGCATCCAACGACTAAGCTAAGCGTCCCAAATCAAACAGCACCCCGGCATGGCTTCTTGACACGACATTCGCCGGGAGGCTGATGCCTAGACGAAAGTCGGTCCCGGTAGAGCTAGGTAGAGGAAACATATGCGTAAACTACACACACTGGTCTTTGGCCTCGCGATCACTCTGGCCATGCCGGCGGTGATCCCAGCGCCGGCTCACGCCGTCACCGTCGACATAATGGTTGGCTCCAGCCTCAATCGAGGCAGGGCGATAACATGTGTCCAGGGCCAGAGACTGCTTCAAAATCGTGGCTTGCGCGACGTTCGGCGTATCGATTGCCGCGGCCGCTTCTTCATCTATCACGTACGTCGAGGCGGCAGCCGTTTCGAGGTAGCCCTCAGTGCAAGAACTGGCAGGGTTGTTGATTTCCGCCGCATCCGTTGATCGCATGAACTCGAGAGGTTTCGGTCTTCATCATGACATATGTGTCCGCTGCCTTGAGCCCTAGGCGTTTTGCTTGGGCTAACACTGCGATTGGCATCGCGCTGATCCTCGCCGGCATTGTCGTTTTGGGCGATGTCGTGCTCGCTGCAGTTGTCAGCGCACTGGTGTTGGGAATTGCGATCATATGCGTAGGATTTGTTGAAATCTGTTTCGCTGTCTGGGCAGGAGGATGGCGTGGATTTCTGTGGCAAACGACGCTGGGTATTCTGTACATCGTCGTTGGCTGCGCGCTCGTTAGCATGCCCATCCTCGGGCTCAAGGTTCTGACCGCGGTTCTTGGTGTCGTTTTGATCGTTTCAGGCCTGGCAAGAGTGTTCACCGGGTTACGGAATGCGCGTAGTGGCCGGTGGCTGATATTGGTGTCTGGATTGTTCGGCCTCTTGGCGGGCGTCATGATATTGATCGGGTGGCCGTCAACCGGACTGTGGGCGATAGGTGCCTTTCTCGGTATTGATCTCATTCTTCACGGCTTGGGTTGGATTGCTGCCAGTCGTCAATTGACGACTGCTGCGCAAAGTACACACTAGGGAGTTCGCGCCATAGCATGCGTCCAACTAACATGCCGCAACGGTTCTTGAGGTCTCTTTCTGCCGGCGGCCTCGTGTTGGGCACGGTGTTTTTTGCGGCCTCGCTCACGCCCAGTCTCATTCCTCGAACATACCTGATGCAAGGTGCGCTCTCTGGAGCATGCTTTGCCGCTGGTTATGGAATCGGTATCGTATGGCGCTGGCTATGGCGATATATGGGGTTGCCGGAGCCGCGCGATCGATATCTCAGAGTAATCAAGATATCGGCCGCATTGATTTGCGCTGCTGTTGCCATCGGATTTCTATGGCAGTCGAATGCATGGCAAAACTCGATCCGAAAAATAATGGAGCTGGAGCCCGTTACGAGTGCGCATTCGATCGAGATATGTCTGATTGCCATCGTTACGTTTCTCGTGCTCGTACTCTTCGCCCGCCTCTTCACGACGGTGGTCCGTCGCTTGTCGCGGTTTGCGGACAGCTTCATGCCGCCACGCGTTGCGCGAGTGATCGGGGTTTCCGTCGGTATCGTGCTGTTCTGGGCGGTGGCGAACGGCCTCCTCTTGCGATCCGCGTTGCACGCGATCGATTCTTCCTATGCCGAGATCGATGCGCTTTTCGAACCGGACCAGGAGCGCCCGACAGAGCCGTTTGTAACGGGCAGTTCTGCTTCGCTGCTGGCATGGAATGAACTCGGTCGCACAGGCCGTCGGTTTATAGCGAGCGGACCGACGGTAGCCGAGATCACGGCTTTGACCCAAAAGCCGGCACTTTCTCCAATCCGGGTCTACGCCGGGCTTCCTGCCGGCGAGACTGCCGAGCAGCGGGCCAAACTGGCGCTCGAGGAACTGAAAAGGGTCGGCGGCTTCGATCGTTCAATGCTGGTCGTGATCACGCCGACAGGAACTGGTTGGGTGGACCCATCCGCGATTGACTCGCTCGAATATCTTCACAACGGCGATGTCGCTAGCGTCGCCATGCAGTATTCCTATCTTTCCAGCCCGCTCTCCTTGATCATCGAGCCGGATTATGGAGCGGAAGCGGCACGAGCGCTCTTTTCCGCCGTATACGCTTACTGGACGACCCTTCCGAAGAACCATCGTCCCAAGTTCTACCTTCATGGGCTCAGCCTTGGCGCGATGAATTCGGAGCGCTCGGCAAACCTCTTCGAAATCATCGGCGATCCGATTCAAGGTGCGGTTTGGAGCGGACCTCCCTTCGAAAGCAGCATCTGGCGGCAGGTGACTGCTGCGAGAAATTCGGGGACGCCGGCGTGGCTCCCAGGGTTCGGCGACGGATCGATGTTCCGGTTCATGAACCAGGACGGCTCGACGGTCCCTGCGGATGCGCCATGGGGACCGGTTCGCATCGTCTACCTGCAATATGCAAGCGACGCCATCACCTTCTTCGACTACCGGGACGCCTATCGGCGCCCCGGCTGGATGGATGCGCCGCGCGGGCCGGATGTCTCACCTCAACTGCGATGGTTTCCGGTAGTGACAATGCTCCAACTGGCGTTCGACATGGCTGTCGCAAATTCCGCCCCGATGGGATACGGCCACGTATTTGCGCCAGAGCACTATGTCGACGCATGGCTCTCCGTCACTGCTCCGGAAGGCTGGGTCGCCGATCGTGTTGCAAGCCTCAAGGAACACCTCATTCATCGCAGCGGTCGATAAGGGCGGAGCCCCCGTCAGAAAATTGACATCCAGCGCACAGCCTCAGGACTCTGGTCTCATTTTTTTATGCGTATCACCGTGTAAATTCGGGTCGTTGAAAAGGCCCCAGGGCTTAAGTTAAGGAGTGTACATGTCCGACTTGATCGCCATCGTTTATCCAGATGAACAGAAAGCCGAGGAGGTCCGTCAGCGGCTTCTGGAGTTGCAGAAGGAATACCTGATCACGATCGGCGATGCGGTGATTGCCACGAAGACCGAAGCCGGAAAGGTCAAGCTCAATCAGCTTATGAACACGACAGCGTCCGGCGCGGTATCGGGCAGCTTCTGGGGTTTGCTGGTCGGAGTCCTGTTCCTGAACCCTCTGATCGGAATGGCCGTAGGCGCCGCATCCGGGGCGCTCGGCGGCGCTTTGACCGATGTCGGCGTCAACGACCAGTTCATGCGGGATCTGTCGAACAGCCTCCAGCCCGGCAACGCGGCGCTGTTCGTGCTCATACAGAACATGACCGCCGACAAGGTGCTGAAGGAAATCCAGGGCTTCGGCGGTCATGTACTCAGGACGTCGCTTGACGAAACAAAGGAGCAAGTGCTGCGGGACGCACTTCAGCGTGCTTCTGCTGTTTCGGAACCGGATGCAGCGCCTGCTGAATAGCGAGCTCCATTTCGCGGCGGCACGATGGATGCCACTTCGTTGCCGAAGCCTTCGGGCGAAGGGCGGCCGAAAAACGTCGCCTCTCACCGGGCAAGGCTAACCGCAGATGAACGGCCTCGAGATCGCTCTGGTGCTTGTGATAGAAGCTGTCGTAGGCGCGGCAAGCGCCTTGGCGGCCGGCGGGCTGTGTCAAGCAACTGATCTGCGGCGAACAACGATCGCCATGATCGGCGCTGCCGGTGGCATGGCCCTGGCGCTGACGGCTGCGCAGATTCCGGGGCTTGGCCACTTTGTCGGCTATGTGGGAAGCGTCCTCGATGCGGCATCGTATGCCACGAGCGGCCTTACGTTCGAAATCCTGTTTGGCGCCGGGGTGGCAGGCTTGATCGGAGGCGCTGCTTCGATCGGCTTGGTCAGCTTTGCATATCGGGTGATGCGCTCCTAGTGACCATTGCCGATCGTTAGCTTTGCTGCCCTTCAGAAGATGGATCTGGCGAACCCAGCAACGTGGCGATCCATCGGGTCGACGGCGCTTGCGCGCAGTAGGTCAGGATCGCGATGGTGATCGGAACGCCTATGAAGGCGCCGAAAACACCCCATATGAACGCCCAGAAGAATACCGAGAACAACACGATGAACGGGGTGATCGCCAGCGCATAGCCGGCGACGCGCGGCTCTATATAGCTGCCGATGATGAACTGAATGACATTGAGGCCGGCGAAAATCAGCAGGGCTGATTGCGGCGATCCGAATTGCGCAAGGGCATATACGGTGGGCAGGAGCGTCGCAACGAACGGACCGATGAAAGGTATGTAGTTGAGCGCGAACGCGATGGCGCCCCATTCGGCTGCGAATCTCAGACCGAATGCGGTTGCCAGCGCCCATACCATCAGGCCTGTCGCCAAGCTCATCAGTGTCCTCACCAGCATGTAATGGCGCAATTTGGAGGCCGTAAGCGCACTCCCGTCGATCAATACGGCGGCGGCCTCGGGGCTCAGCGCCTTACGGGCGTTTCTACCGACAGTTTCCGTATCCAGAAGACCCAACAATACGTAGACAATCACCACGATCCAGAACGAAAACATGGTGTTCAGACGCTGGGTGATGCTCTGGAGCATCCGCAGGATCGAACTCGCGTTGAAATGCTCGGCCCACAGCCCCGCGATTTCGATGCCATGACCTTCCAGCCAAGCGGCAACCTCACTGTAAAGCAGCTGAAAGCGACCGATGTCCGCGACCGTCGAACGAATGACGCGGCCGAAGCCCCAACTCGTAATCGACGCGAATGCCAGGAAAGCGAAGGCTATGATACAAACCATAATCGCCAACGCGGCCAGTTTTGGGAGAAACCGTTGAAGGCCACATTGCAGCGGCCAGGCAATCGCTATGATGAAAAAGGCGCTGGCGACGGGCGCGATTACCGTCGCCGCGGATTGAAGCACCCACAGAAGGGCGACGAACGCCAGGATCCAGAGAGGTACGAGAATCTTTGGCTCCGCCATCTACAATCTTTCAGAACCGAAAGCACATTCGACAACCGCAACACCTGAAGATATGCAGCCATGATTGATTGCACAGGTTATGATTGCCGGACGGATATCTGACGATCTCTTCTGCAATGCCGAAGCGCCGGGTCGAGACATCTGCTCTCGCCGGCACTTTCAGCTTGTTTATCAGCAGCGAACCATGACCGGCCGCCCTCTGCTGTCACGAATCGGATTGCCCCAGCGGTCGCGGGCCGCACATTCACGCTGCGCAGTCGCAGCGCCGACAACGGCGCCGGTCCCTCCTCCGATTGCCGTCCCGATAAGCGCACCACGGCTACCGCCTGCGAGACCACCGATGACTGCACCTGTGCCTGCTCCAACCGCAGCAGTGCCCGCAACGCGCTGTTCGGTTGAAGTGCATCCGGCAACAAGTAAGGTACACGCGGCAGCAGCAAGGGCAAATTTACGCATCTTGTTCTCTCCAAATTTTACACGCACAAGGCATTGTATTCTTGGAGAGTTTTTTACGATTTGGAGAGGTTTATCAATTGGCAGAGCGTCCAAAAAATATGCCGGAGGTCCGCATCGCCGTCCTATCGCCTCTCCTAGAGGATATCGGTGGAGAAGCCGTTCGTGTCGAGCCAAGCTTCGTTCATCTTCGATGGACCGATACCCCGAATACAACCCGATCTGCGCAGTATTGCCCTTGTGAGCATTGGCACCTCCCGGCATAGTGAACCGAACTCAGGTTACGCGGCAGCACAAGTCCTAAAGAGAGAGATTGAGAATGGCTACAAACAGCGGGCTACCGCGTGGCGCGATCAAATTGGCCGCCTTGGTTCTGATCGTTGTGGGATTCCTCCTCTTGGCCTCGGGTTATCGCTATGGATATTTCGGCACCGCAATCGGAGGCGGTGTGCTCGTTGTTTTCGGCATTGTTCTGCTCATCGCTAAGATAGCCGCCCGAAATAAAGACAAGCCGACATAGGACGTTGCCGCATTCAGCTGTTCTATTCAGGGAATAGGTGCCCAGCCGGACCGACAGGCCCTGCATCGTTCCCGCAACCCAGCGCACGTTGAAATGCTTGGCCCACAGGCCTGCTACGGCGATCCCATGCATATCCAGCCAAGCAGTGAGCTTTTCGTAGAGCCCCTGAAGCCTCGGCGCTTCTACGATGAGGGTCTGGCCGATCCGACTGAAGCTCCAGGCCACGACGGACGCGAACACGAAGAAGACCAGGACTACCAGCGTTACAACAACGGCGAGCGCCCGAAGCTGACAAGCATGCCTGAAACCGTTTCTGGAGTGACCGGACTCGCGCAGGCAACGAGCGCAAAAACAACATGCGCAAAATAGAACGCAGCGAGAGGAGAATTGCACCAAAAATGCCCTGCAGCGCCGGAACCCAGGGGGCATTCATGGCAAATTAGAATCTCCAGATCATGGGTACTATGAACACAGCCACGACGAAGAACCAGAGCAGCAAGGGTAGGCCGAGCTTCCAGTAGTCGCCGAAAGCGTACCCGCCAGGACCCATCACCATCAGGTTCGTTGGCGTGGCAATCGGTGTCAGGAATGCGGCGGCGGCCGCTACGGCGGTGCTCATGAGCACCGGACGGGGCGAAATCCCCATGGCAGTGGCGGCAGCCACGCCAATGGGGATGACGATAAGAGCAGTCGCGGTATTGCTGATGAGCTGCCCCATTATGGCAGTCAGCACGAACAGGCCTGCGAGCAGGGCAATGGGGCCTGCGTCCCCGGCGAGGGCCACCAGTTGCTCGGCCATCAGTTTGGCGGCGCCCGTCTGGACCATGGCGGTGGAGAGCGGCATCATCGCGCCTACCAGGATCACCGTTGTCCAATCGATGGCCCTGTAGGACTGTTCGACGCTCATGATACCCGACAGGACGATCGCTCCGGCCGCGAGCAGGCCGGCCACCGCGGGCGGAACGACACCTGTGGCGAGGAGCACGACCATCGCGACCAGAATGGCAACGGCCTGCCATGCGCCCGGCCCCATCGGCACCGCCTGGCGACGCACCAGCTCGGGCGAATTCACGACCAGGACATCTGGATCCGTGAGGCGGTGGTCGAGAGCCTTCCATGTTCCCTGCAAGAGCATCGTGTCGCCTGCTTGCAAGACGATACCTCCCGCGTCTTGTGCTGCGTTGGTGGCGGCAATCTCCTCACCGGCGCGCTGCACCGCTAGGATGATCAGGTCGCCGCTCTCGGTGACCATGCCGGGGAAAACGTTCTGCCCGACAAGGCCGGAGCGCGGCGGGATCACAACTTCGGCAAGGCCCGAGCTGCGATTGAACAACGTCTCCTGCCCCTGCCCCGGGGCGGCACCCTCGCTGAATGCGAGGTGTTTGTCAGCAGCGAACGCGGCAGCCGCGTCTGCGTCGCCCCGCAGCAGCAGGTGATCGCCTTCGGCAATGGCGGGTCTGCGCAGCGGACTGGCCGTTTCACCCTCCTGCACGGCGACGAGTTGCAGTCCGGGATACGTTCCCAGTTCGATCGCGGAGGCGGGCATGCCGATAAAGGACGAGCTTGCGCGCACCCGCATCTGGTAGATGCCGCTTGCAAGCCCATACTGCTCGACAAGCGTCGTTGCATGCCGGCTGAAGTCGGCAGGCATGGTCGCGCCATTGCGTTCAGGCAGGAGCTGCTTTCCGAACAATATGATGATCGCCATCGTGCCCGCCAGCAGCGGCAAGCCGACAAGCGCGAATTCGAAGAAGCCGAAGGCACCCACGCCAGCGTCGCTTGCTGCGTCCGAAGCGAGGACATTCACCGGCGACCCGGTCAATGCCAGCTTCGAACCGGCATGCGCAGAAAAAACGAGCGGCAGGAGCAACTGTGCCGAATTTCGCTTCAGGCGGACGGCGATGACGACCACCACCGGCAGGAGAGCGGCAACGGCGCCATTGACGCTGATCAGCGCCGTCAGGAACGCGACCATGCCCATCGTCAACATCAGCAGACGGGTGCGGCTTTCTTCGCCCGCGCCACGGATCAGAAGCTGCCCGGCCCAGGCGGTCACGCCTGATATGTCGAGCCCGGCGCTGACAATAAAGAGAGAGGCTATGAAGATCACCGCGGGATCGCCGAAGCCCCCAAGCGCCTGGTCGATCGTCAGGACGCCGGTTGCCCACAACGCCGTCGCGGTCGCCATCGCGACGACAACGACGGGCAGCCTGTTCCAGACGAACAGGACGACAACGGCCGCGATGATAATGGCGGTGTATGCTATGGGGCTCAATCGCTCAGTTCCTCACCGCGGCTGAACTGCGCATGATCGTTACACATCCATCGTAGCCATAAGTATGCCTAGACGGCAGCCCTTCTCGTATTCGACAAGGTTCACATATTCCTTGATTGTATGGATCTCGGCCTGGCCGGCACCGATGGTAATGGTGGGGATACCATGCTTGTCGAGCCAGTTGGCGTCGAGGCCGCCATTTGAGAACAAGATCTTCGGCTCGATACCGAGAATGCCCAGCGCCTTGATCGCGCGCTTCACCACTGGGCTGTTTTCCTCAAGCTTGAACGGCGGATAGGACGTGACGTGGTTGTATTTGACATCAGCCGTGTCACCTTCATGGTCGGTGACCGCAACCTTTGCCTTCGCGAATGCCTCTTCATATCCCTTGGCAATTGCCTTAGCGAACGATGCTTCAGGGCTACGTGCCTCTCCCTTGATGAAGGCGTAGTCGGTGACGACATTGGTTGCATCGCCTGCAGGCTTTCCATCCTTTCCACCGAAAATGCCGACGTTGCTGGTGCCCCGGCCTTCAGGCTTGACGACCTTGCCGAACCAGCCCGCTTGCTGCGCCTCCGCCAGGGCGATAGCCCCAACCAGCGTCGCCGATATACCCTTCTCGGGCGCCACGCCTGCGTGGGATGCGCGGCCCGTGATCTCGACTTCCCAGTTCTCCTGGCCGACCGCGCCGATGATGAGTTCGGCAGCGTTTTGGCCATCGACATTGATACACATGACCGGACCGTTGAGTTCCTTCGGGTCGAGTTCTCGCGCGCCATGCAGGCCACTTTCCTCGCGAACGGTGAAGAGCAGCGTGATCGGCGGATGCGGCAGTTTGTGCTTGATCAGCGTCTCTGCGACGACGACAAGCAGTGCAACGCCGGTACGGGCGTCACCGCCAAGGGCCGTCTTGCCCTCCGATACGATGCGGTCGCCTTCCCGCTTTGGCTTGGCGCCGGCACACAGCGGCACAGTGTCGAGATGGGTGGAAAACAGCAGGCGCGGGCCTGGCCGCGTGCCGGGCAGGTCGACTATCAGATTGCCTGTCTCGGTCGGCAACGGGATGCGCTTGTTGGCGTCATCGAAACGGATCGCAGACTCGGGCACGCCGACCTTCTTCAGGGCGCTACTGACGGCGGCCGCGATATCGGCCTCGTGCCCGGTCACGCCCTCGACTGAGAGGAAATTCATCAAGTGGTCGATGGCTGCCGGAACGTCGAGAGGAATCGCAGTGCTCATAATATCCATCCGAAAGTTTTGAGTTTGGTCTGGGCTTTCATGCGGCGCGCCGCCCGTCACAATCCCCAAGGCAGGCCGAGCATTTTCCAGACCGCGAACAGAGCCGTCCACAGCACGAATATCCACACGACATAGGGGAGCATCAGCGACACGATCGTGCCGACGCCTGCCGATTTGTCGTATTTCGCGGCGAACCCGACAACGAGCGCAAAATAGGCGTTGAGCGGGGTGATCGCATTCATCGGGGAATCGCCTACGCGGTAGGCCGCCAGAACCGCTTCCGGCTCGACGCCGAGTTGCATCAAAAGCGGCACGAAGACCGGCGCAAAGATTGCCCATTTGGCGATTGCCCCGGTCAGCAGCAGGTCGATGATCGCCACCACGATGATGAACCCAAGCAGCAGCGGTAGCGCGCCAATATTGGCCGCTTGCAGGACGCCTGACAGGCTGAGCGCCATGACGGTGCCGATATTGGTGTAGGTGAAGTAGGCAACGAACTGGCTCAGCACGAAGAACAGGAAGATGGTACCGCCCATGCTCTTGATCGACTTCTCGATCGCCCCGATCACCTCCGTCAGGGTCCGCAGCGTGCCGGCGCCGATGCCGTACGCCCAGCCGGCGACCAGGAACATGAGCACGATTGCGGCAATGAGGCCATGCATGAACGGCGAGTCGCCTATCAGCTCGCCGGTCTCGGGATTCCGCAGCGGCCCCCACTCTGGAATCGTCAGAAGGCAGAAGACCGCGATCAGCCCAAGCAGCCCTACGCCCGCGAAGCGCAACCCTCGCGTCTCCTGCTCGCCCAGCATCGAGTTCTGGTCGGTCGTGGTGCCCTCAGCTGCATCTTCGGGTCTGTAGGCTCCCAGCCGCGGTTCGATCATGCGATCCGAGATGAAGGCGATGATGACGGTCAGAAACACGACCGACGCGATCGAGAACCAGATATTCGACGCTAGGCCTATCGACGTGTTAGGATCGACGAGGTGGGCCGCATCGTTGGTGAATTCGACGAGTACGGTGTCGAGCGGCTTGATCAGCATGTTGACCGTGAAGGCGCCGGCCACCGCGGCAAAACCCAGCGCCAGGCCAGCCAACGGGTGCCGCCCGACAGCAAGGTAAGCGATGCCAGCGAGAGGGATCAGGACAAGGTAGCCCGCATCGGCGGCAATGCTGGCCAGTATGCCGACAAAGGCCAGGATGTAGGTGAGCGCCCAGTGCGGCGACACAATGACGAGCTTGTGGATCAGCGCGGTGACAAGACCCGACTCCTCGGCGACGCCGGCGCCGATCATGGCGGCGATCATCAGACCCACCGCGGTAAAGGCCATGAAGTTGGGAACCAGCGATTCGTACATGAAGCGAATGCCGTCCGCATTGAGAAGACTGCGTATTTCCGTACTCGCAGTCTCGATTGCGTGCGTGTCCGGATTGATGCGCTCGAAGCTGACCGACGCACCGAACATGCTGAGTACCGCCGACATGACGATGACGATGGCAATCAGGATCAGGAAGATGACAACCGGATGGGGAACCATGTTCCCGACTTTCTCGACACCGTCGAGAAATCTCTGCATCGCGGTTTTCGAAGCCGCATTCGTGGTGGACATCTCGGCAGTCCTCTTGGTTGGATCCGCCGCAGCGCGGAGTCGCTCAGGGCAATCCCGGCAGCTTTCAGCTTAGTTCTCTGCCGCCCGGTGTCATGAGTGCAGAATCCAAAATCTTGGTCGTCTGTCCCGAAATTGGCGGCAATCCCTCCTGCGGATGCCCTGCTGGAATGAAATTCGAAGATTGGGACGATCCGCGCAGACTTCGGACTTTAAGCCGATAGTCGGTGACGCAGCCGTTGTTAGGATCGCTGGTCCTCGAAGAGCCACGAGCGGTCCGACACTTCGAGATTCCTCCGGGCCGCGATCGTAGCGTCGTTTCGACATGGTGATCTGCACCCGTGTCCCAATGCGTCGAAAATCAAAAGTGGCCCGCATGACACAACCCGACAGCACCCGGGTCGGCTCCAGGATATACTGGCGGCAAAAAATGCGCCTAGCTGATATCCAGCCCCTTTGACGGCGGAAGACGACGTCGTTGCCCACCTTCTGAGCGGAGCCGTCGACGGGCTCGGCGACGGCTCACGCCCCGACCGCGCCCGATCCAGGCCGGGTGGTCCGGGCAGCGTTCTTGCGCTTCCTTATGCTTGGCGGTGAAGATAGATGTAGACCTTACGAGGAGTGGGCGTTGCGGTCTATTCCGATGCTGAAAGGCTCGGCGCCCTCAAACCCAACAGTGCAGTGGTTCTTCGTTCTCCGGAATGGCGCTTTGCGGCGTTGACTTTTCGGAGCAACGGTTCTTGTCCGTGACCCAACAGCTTGTAAACGGCAGAGGCGAAGCGGGTCGGACGCAATTGCCGCGCTTTCGAGAACAATGGGAAGTTGCCAGCAACCCGGAGTTTAGTGTCTGGATACATTCTCTGGACGCTCTCCTGCCTGTAATCGAGATAGGTCAGAAGGCTTTCGGCGGCCCGATCCTTCAAAGCCCGGGGCTGGCAATCAACGACTTCTACTTCCAATCGATAGCCGGTTGGGCATTGAATCTATTGGCGATTGCCGGATTCGCAGGTCTGGTGAAGTCGGCGTGAGACGTGTGAACAGCCTGTAGTGGGACTATTTCATCCTTCGCCGCGGGTCGGCGTCTCCGCCGCCTGCGAAACGTTTCCCAACAAGACCGCGGACCAATAGCCCAGAGCAGGTCCAGACCGAAAAACTTCCCTGAACGGCAGGTTTCATCAAATGGTCTCATCAAAGATCGGTGACTCGAATACTCTTCTGTCTATCTGGAGCTCCGCACCTTTGTGATCGGCCACGCATCCCATTGCTATGCGTTGTGTCCTATTTTCAGGAGCGCCATGGCTTCTATGTTGCCGCTGAGAAGATTTGCTGCTTTTTGGCTCTCTGACGTGGTGGCAGAATTAGCTAACGATGGAGCCGGATGATGACGGAAATAAATGAGACGGGGCTTGATCGTCGGAGCTTCATGATCGCATCCGCATCAACCGCGGGCGCCGCAGTCGCGCTCCTGGCCGGATCAGCCAACGCACAAACAACATCGACAGGTTCGTCGACCGCCGGCGGGAGCGGGACGGTCTATACAGGCGACGTAGTTGGCGGCAAGCAGGTCATCAGCGCACTGGACGTTTCGGATCTGGAGCCGGGCAAGAAGCATAGTTTCTATTTCCGTGGC
The DNA here is from genome assembly GCF_030010215.1 of Tianweitania sp. UT-5YL-CI-8. Classification (GTDB taxonomy): domain Bacteria; phylum Pseudomonadota; class Alphaproteobacteria; order Rhizobiales; family Rhizobiaceae; genus Oryzicola. The sequence goes on along the minus strand of NZ_JASCRR010000003.1, from coordinate 136,148 downwards.
GTGCAGATGCCCGGCGGGCAGCACTGGTATGTCTCGGTAATGGTCGCCAAGGGAGCTGCCCCCGGCAAGAGGCTGGGGCTGATCAGCGGGGTGCACGGCGACGAGATGAACCCCATTCGCACGCTGCAAATGGTTATGAAGGCGCTCGATCCGGCTTCCATGTCGGGGACGGTCGTCGCGGTGTTCGACCTGTCCCGCCCGGCAATAGAGAATATGGGCCGCAGGTGGCCCAATTCGGGCAGAGGCATCGATTTGATCGACATCAATCGGGCCTTTCCCGGTAACGAGAACGCTCCAGACGCACCGACGCGGCATGCCGGCCTCGTCTTCAACAGGCTCCTGCGTTCGAATCTCGACTATGGGCTGGATTTCCATACCGCTGCCACCGGCATGGACGCGACAGCCTTCCATCTGGCGCGGATGGATTTGCCCGAAGTGCGTGCGATGGCGGAACTCTTTCCGATCGACCAGATTTTCGACAATCCGGCCTATCCTGGCCTCCTCGCCAACGCGCTCATCGATGCCGGCATTCCCGCCTTAACGCCCGAGATCGGCAATCCCCGCATCTTCGACCATGAGATGATCGCCCAGTTCGTTGAGGGCACAATGAATGTCCTCAAGCACCACGGCATCATTCCAGGCCCGATAGGCCGGACCGGGAAGGATACGGACGTCTTCGTCGCCGACGGCTTGCTTCCAATCATCGCCACCCAGGGCGGTTTTGTCGAACTTCTGGTCGAACTAAACGAGAGGGTCGCGGCGGGCCAGAAGGTTGCCATCCAGACGAACACGTTCGGGGAAGTCGTCGCCGAATATACCGCGCCCGTGGACGGAGAAGTCGGCGCCAGGCGAACTGACGCTACAGCGGAACCGGGAACACCGATCGTATTCATCCTCTTCGACAGCGCAGATGCGGTCGGTGGGGATGTTCTAGTTGAGTGAGCGATCGGCATCCTTGTTGCGGCGATCGGAGCAGCCGGCCTGGGCAGTTACCCTTGTCACGGTCTAGGCTTGCTTCAAGCTCCTAAAAGCGGCGCGCTGGCTCGAAACCCCGAGGCGCGGTTTCTTCATTGACGTTGGAGCCTCAGCGATCACCGGAGTCGACGGGACCACCAGTGTACGACGCAGCGTTTAACAATGACAGAGGACCCATCATGTCTGAAAAACCTATGGAACGTCTTGATCGTCGCGACTTTATGATCGCATCCATTGCAACGGTAGGCGCATCGGCTGCTCTTGTTGCCGGCGCAGGCACCGCCGATGCGCAGGAGGCGGCAGCGGTCTCAGCCAATCCGGGAGCGGGGACCGTCTATACCGGCGACATGATCCGGGGGAAAAAGGTCGTCAGCGCGCTCGACGTGAACGATCTGGAGGCCGGGCAGAAGCACCTTTTGTATTTTCAAGGTGTGGAGGCACCCACCGGGCAGCACTGGTATGTATCCGTGACGGTCGCCAAGGGGGCGAAGCCGGGCAAGCGCATCGTTTTGACAAGCGGTGTGCATGGCGACGAGATGAGTTCCATACATACGGTCCAGACTGTGATGAACCAACTCGATCCCGCGCAGATGTCGGGCACAGTAATGGCGGTGACTGACGTGTCTCGCCCTGCCCTGGAAAGCATGCAGCGCCGGTGGCCGAACCAAGGCAGGGGTATCGATCTGATCGATATGAATCGGGAATGGCCCGGGAACGAGAACGGCCTGACCGCGCCGAGTCGCCATGCCGGGCTGCTGTTCAACCGGCTGCTGCGGCCGAACGCCGATGCCGCGATCGATTTCCACACCGGCACAACCGGATTCGAAGTGAGCGCTTTCAATATCGGCGAGACTGAAAGGCCTGAGGTCAAGGCGATGCTGGATCTCTATCCCGTCGGCCAGATCCTCAATATGCCGAAAGCTGCCTATCCCACCGTCTTACATAACGCGTTCATCGACGCGGGAATCCCGGCCTTTGCGCCGGAGATTGGCGCTGCGCGTGTTCTGAACTACGAGATGATCGGGCTGTTCGTGGAAGGCACGATGAACGTTCTCAGGCATCACGGCATCCTTGCCGGATCGATGGGCCGTACCGGCAAGGACATAGCTGTCTTTGTCGGCAACAGCGGTTTCCCAGTCCTGGCCACTGCGGGTGGGCTCGTCGAGCATTTGGTCAAACTCAACGACAAGGTTGAACCCGGACAGAAGGTGGCCATTCAACGCAACAGCTTCGGCGAAGTGGTCGCGGAGTATACAAGCGCCGTAGCCGGAGAGGTGATGGGGCAGCGCTGTGATGCAATGTCCGAGCCCGGCAACCCTTTGGTATTGGTCCTTTTCAACAAGCCGACACCGGACGGCGTTGAAATCTATCCCGAGTAGGTCATTTGCGCGAGCGACGTTCCAGGGGACCGGACGAGGAAGTTCGTCAATGCTGCTCTGGTGGCGACAACTCCGGCTGCCGTCGCAATGATGGCAGGTCTGCTGCCAGCCTTGGCGAACGCCATCAAGGCTGTGTGCTAAGGCTGTTGCACATTAGGAAGGTCGAAACGCCCGCAATCGCCAATGCAAAACCCTTTCCTTGGGCGGCCGTATTCTGCGAGATGCGGCTCGCCATCGATTTCAGCACGACAAGCCGGTTCCGTTGGTGTGGTGTCCCGTAAGCTCCGCTCAGCAATTTTCGGCATCGCTGCTGTCGCACACCTGTCTCTGTTCCCTGCGCCACCGGTCCGGGCAGAGGACGGTCGGCAGGAGAGTGGCCAATGTGTTGTGCTCCTGCACGGCCTGGCTCGTGGCAGCGGCTCGTTCTGGCTCATGGAGAAGACGTTGACGAGGCGAGGCTTCGAGGTCGTCAACGTCGCATATCCTTCGACAACGGCCAGTATCGCGAATCTCGCCGACTATGTGGACCGCGCGGTCTCGGACTGCGGGCCGCGCAGGGTGCATTTTGTGACGCACTCGATGGGTGGAATTCTGTTGCGGTACTGGCTAGCTCGCGACAGACCTGGGCAGATGGGCAGGGTCGTGATGCTCGCTCCACCCAATGGCGGCTCCGAGATCGTCGATGTGTTCGGCGATCTGCCACCCTTCAGATGGATCAACGGACCGGCCGGACTGGAACTCGGCACCGAAGCGGACGCGACACCGAAAACGCTGCCAGGGCCTGACTATCCGGTCGGGATCATCGCCGGCGACATCTCCGTCAACCCGGTATTCAACTCGATCTTGGACGGTCCCAACGACGGAAAGGTCACAGTGCAATCGACCAGACTGAAGGGCGCGGACGATCATATCGTGCTGCATGCGACCCATACATTCATCATGAACAACCCGGTTGCGATCGTGGAAACGCTCAACTTCCTCGAAACGGGGGCATTCGACCACCGGCTGACGGTGCTGTCGGCAGGCAAGACCTTGGCGGCGATGCTGCGTTGACGAGCGGGACCGCAGCTTGGCGGTCAAGGCTGGGCTGCTAATCGGCGGATGCTCACAAGTGTCCGGTTGTCGTCGCCAAGCAGCCGGACACGCTCCGCGGAAACGACCTCGAAGCGACGAACCGCCTGCAACGCGGCCAGCAAGCTGCGTTCCTGCTCCATCAACGGTTGATCGCACATCATCATGGAGGCACCTGTTTCCGAGATCGTCAGTCCTTCGCCGGTGAGGGTGAACTGTCCGAGGAACCTGTTGCAGGATGCGTTGCCGTTAATGTTTCCGTCCGGATCGAAGAACAGCGACGGCTCGGATTCCGTGACGACCGCCGATCCGCCGATCTCCTCGATACGCCAGTCGCCATGAAGGAGGGACGCCGGCTCGCCGGCACAGCCCGACAGCGACCGAGCGCCGAGAACCACCGCGGCGGCCTTCGGGTGGGGCATCCCGGTCATGGTATCCGCGCATATCCTGTCCTCTATCGTCAGCGAGAAAGGTTGCCCATCGACCGTCGCCGAATAGGTGGTAATGCCGTTCGACGGCGTTGCGGCCTGTGGCACCGGCTCGATTTTAAAGTTCTCGCCGTTCAACTCACGAAACGAGATCGCTGTCTCAGAGATCTCGATGTGCCAGCCCGGCTCGTTGCCGCGAGCAGTCAAGGTTGCCGCCTCGACCCTGTCGAGGGTCACCAGCCCTGCAAGCGAAAGAAAAACAGCAACTCCGGTCGCCCGATGGAAGTTGACCTGACAAGCGAATTGGCCTGCAAAATTCACCATTGCGGTCCGTCTCCAGTGATTGCTATCGGATTTTGACCCGACACCGTCGGGATAAAGCATAGGGCTGGATATTCGGCCGATAGTCTACATCAGGTTCGATGAACCACGGGTTGATCGAGCAAAAATACACCTGTGGCCATATTTCGGGACATGCGGCACATTGAGGAGCCCGGCTTAGATACGATGCCGCTCGCACAGCCGCGAAATACGTTTCCCTGATTCTGCCCGGTGCAATAGTACGCCTTCTTATGCGGCAATCCGTGGGTCAGCAGTAATGTTGCTCATCGGGACGATCGAGACGATCTCGGCCCAGACTCGAAGGCGCTGAGGACGGCGGATATGCAATCCTACACTAGGTTTAGCCGCGGCCACCGCCAGGCGCGGTATGCCCATAATCCAACACCATCCCTTGCCGAGCAGTTCAATCCTCTCTGCTTGAAAACAGGACCGGCGAATTTCCAGCGTCCGCCGATCTCGGATGCATAATGCCGCGACCCGCCGTCATAAATCGAAGCCGGCGACAAAGCCGACGAACCTGGGCGGCATCCTTTGCCTTATCCGCCAGCCTTCTGAGCGCAGGCCCGTCAAAGTCTCCACGTAACGATATCGCTCTCGTCATGCCAAAACTCCGCTTGGCGCAATGAGTCAGAAATCAGCCGATTTGGGAATCCCATAACGAGTCGGCATCAATGCTCGTTGGTATAATCAAAGCGTTGCAACAGAATCTATCGAGGTGGGCTCAAGGTCGAAATATCAGAACGCTACGGAGAAGACATAGTTCTCCGTTTCATCTACGCTGATGCGCCAGTTTGGAGGACCGTCATGTCGAGAAAGCTATCGATCGCGGCAATCAGCGCCCTGATGCTTACAAGCTTCGAGGGTTCCGCCTCTGGCGCGTCGATCGGCGCGGGCAACCCCTATCCCGTCAGCAACTACATGTGCCAGGACGGCACGCATCTGGCAGTGCGACTCCTCGGCGATCGCGCGTCGGTATCTGTCAACGACGCGACCGCAGTTGATCTCCCCTCCATGGGGCCAGATGGAACGACCTATTCAAACGGCCAGCTGACGCTGACCATCGTACAGGGGCGACTATCGTGGGGTGTTGGCCGAGCCGTACCGACCGCATGCACCGGCGGTTGAGCGTGAGCGCTTGCCTTCTGTCGTTTTGAGGTGTTGCGGGCTCTTCGCAAAGCCGCGAAGTACGTTTCCCTGATTCTATCCGGTGCAATAGCTCGCCTTCTGCTATGGCATTCCGTGGGTCAGCAGCTATGTGCTCATCGCCGGGGATTATGCCTTCGGGCGAGCGGATCGCTGTCATTGTCGGGACGTCGACCTTCCCCGGTACCTTTGCACCAGACTACCCCGCCCGCGTTCTGTTGCCATTGTGGAGGAAGGGGCTCAATGAAGCGGCGGACTGACGATGCTGCGGAGAGGTCCACGCTCGGGAGTTTCGGACGTACCGCCCATACTCGGGACTGTAAGCCAATGACTTTGCTTCCCACACAACTAAACTCACGGCGGGAAAATAACTTCCTGATTCAAATGAGTGCGGGTGGCGTGGGGAGCTTGCCGATGGGACATATCTTGCGGCTGCTTTGTCCGGTGGCATTGGCTGTGTCCCTGTCTCCGTTCACCGGCACCGGCGCGCGAGCTGATGATGTTGTCATCGCCATGCCCAACTGGTCGTCGGGGCAGGCAACTGCGCATATCCTGAAGGTGGCTATCGACAAGGAATTCGGGGTCGCGGCCGATGCAATTGAGATGGGCACCCTGATCGCGTTCGCGGGGCTGGATTCCGGCAAGGTCGACATACATCCCGAGGTTTGGCTGCCGAACCTCGACAATCTCGTGAAGCGTTACGTGACGGATGCCGGAACGGTCGTGGTCAGCCCGGTCGGCGTCCCGGCATGGCAGGGCATCTGTGCGACCCGCATTGCTGCCGACACATATGGCATCAAGGACATATCGGACCTCAACGATCCGCAGAAGACCGCCGCTCTGGACACGGACGGTGACGGCCGCGGCGAGATGTGGATTGGCGCGCAGACATGGTCGTCGACAGGTATCGAACGGGTTCGCGCCAACAGCTACGGATATGCAAAGGAAATGACGCTGCTTGAAATGCCCGAAGACGTGGGCATGGCGGCGGTGGATGCCGCGCAGGCAACGGACCAGCCGCTGGTTTTCGCATGCTACGCGCCGCACGCCGTGTTCGAGCTGCATGACATCGTCAGGCTGACGGAGCCGCCATACGATCCCGCCAAATGGAACATTGTGCTGTCGTCCGACGATCCCGCGTGGCTGTCGAAGTCGAGCGCGCCGGTGGGATGGGATGCAGCCCGCTACCATATCGCCTATGCCGCATCGCTGCGCACGAGACATCCCGAGATAGCCGCATTTCTGGAACGGGTCGCCTTCGAACCGGATGAAGCGATCGCGATGAGCTACGCCCTTCAGGTGGAGAGGCGGGACCCACAGGAATTTGCTGAAGAATGGGTGGCGCAGAATGCGGAGCGGGTGGAAGCATGGGCAAGACCATGAGTGAGGGCCGGCCTGCGTTTTCCGAGGAGCGGCGTCACTGGACCATCTGCGGCGCGCTGGCCGTCATGCTAGCCTTGGGATTCTCCCTGCTGGCTGGACAGGCGGCTGCACAGACGCAGGTCTACGACCCTAAAACACGCAGCTGGGTCGACTACGATCGCACCAAGGCATACCAGTACTATCGTCAACACCAGCAGGTTCCCGAGCCTTTCCGGCGGCAGGTCGTGACGTTCAGGACGGCGGAGGAGCCGGGCACGATCATCATAGACGGGAACCAGCATTTCCTCTACCTCGTCCAGCCGGGCCACCAGGCCATACGATACGGCATCGGTGTCGGCAGGGAGGGGTTTGGCTGGGCCGGGATCGTCCGTGTCGGCCGCACCGCCGAATGGCCGCGATGGACACCGCCGGCAGAGATGGTGGCCCGTGATCCCAATGCCAGAAAGTGGGCCGGGGGCCAGCCGGGCGGGCCGGACAATCCGCTCGGCGCGCGAGCCCTCTACCTTTACGAAGGAGATCAGGACACGATCTACCGTATTCACGGAACGCCGGAGCCATGGACGATGGGCCTGAGCGTCTCGTCCGGCTGCATCCGCATGGTCAACGATGACGTCATCGACCTGCACTCCCGCGTCAAGATCGGCGCAAAGGTCATCGTCCTGATGCAGGGCGCAGCGCTCTACAGAGGCGTGTAGCGGCAACAAAGAAGAGGCAACAGATGAACACGCGAAACGATCGTCGTTGCCGCATCGGGAGATCGGCCCTTGCTGCCGGCGTGCTATCCCTCGCCGCGATGCTGGGCGCGTGCAGTGCCAGTTCCCCGGCTCCGGACCAGATGGCGCGAACCGCGGCGGATACCGCCCCTGCTGACCTCCAGTTGCTCTGCGCCAATGCTGCCGCCGGCGCCGGTGGCGGTAACGTGCTGCCCGTAACCTCCCGGAGAATCGACGCGACGACCTACCAGGTAGACCTTAACGTTGCCGGTTCGACGAGGACTTGCATCATCGACAACGAAGGCAACGTCTTGGCGATGCAGCCGGGAGCCGTGTAAAATGCCAGGGACGGCGCGACGCGTCGGGACTTCGAGCTTTAGCGGCGTCGAAGCGAGGGCGGCCGCTGTCCAGGCAGAATGAAAATGACCAGTAACCAGAATGGATCGAACGGCGGTGATATGATGGCACAGGTATTGGAAGCTCCGGCGAGTGCTGGACAGGACGGAAAAAGGTCCCTGTGGTTCGTCGTACTCGGCGTGGTCGTGCTCGGCGCAGGCCTCTTTGCGTCGGCGAATCTGTTGACTGCAACTTTCGTCAGCGTGCTGATGGTCGGGGCAATGATGATCTTAGGCGGCATCGTCGAAATCGTGCATGCCTTCGGTGTCAGAACTTGGGGCGGCTTCGCCCTGTGGCTGTTGACCGGTATCCTCTATACCGTCGCAGGCGTGCTCACCTTCTACAATCCGCTACTTGCGACGGCTCTCATCACGCTGATGATAGCGGCAAGTCTCATTGCCGCAGGCGCGGTTCGTATCTGGGCTGGCTTCACGCAACGCGGTTCGAGCGGCTGGGGTTGGATCGTTGCGGGCGGCGCGGTGACGCTTGCGGTCGGCATGGCCATCATGCTGCGCTGGCCGATTAACAGCCTCTGGGTGCTTGGCCTCTTCCTGGCCGTCGATCTCATGCTGCAGGGACTATCCTACGTCACATATGGGTTGGGCTTCAAGCGAGCCCCTATTTCAGCGTGAACCGAAGCCGCCGCCCGCGATTGTCGGGATGCAGTCAACGTACTCCGCAAGAGTGGGTTTCGATTGGTAGATCGCTCCGGGAAACTGCTGTGCGGACGATGTTGATTGCGGCCACCATGCAGTCGGAGAAACATGTTGAGCTTAGATGAGGCGTTGATGAAGATGATGTCGATTGGCAGGATTTTCTTGATTGCTGCCTGTATGAATGCCGTCCTACATGGTCCGGCATGGGCACAGTTTTCAGATTCTATCCGCTCTGAAGCGGTTGCTACCGTGGAAGGGACGCGTAGTGCGCGCTACGGCGACAGGGTATCTTTGACCGGATCTTTGAAGAGTGAAATTCGAAGAGCGCAGTATCTATTCAGAGATGAAACTGGCGAAATCCGGGTCCGGATCGAGCAAGAGTTTTGGCGTGGCCGCAAGGTTACGTATCAAAACATTCTCAACATAAGAGGCATGGTTCGGTCGGATGTTCGCGGTCGGTTCATAGACGTATATTACTTTCGAATTTTCGAATAATTGAAGAAAACATTCCGAATATTCTAAATTAAACTATATCTTCCACGACCACCAAATAGAGCCACGAGTTCACCTAAACTGGCCGTGGACATTTCTTTGTGGTTGTTCTTTTGCATCGGCGGCAGGCGCGCTTCATGGCGCGCCTCGCTGGGGCTGTAGCCGAAATGTCGTTTGAAGGCCCTGCTGAATTCGGAAGGACCCACGAAGCCGCGCTCGGCGCCGACTTCGTAGATGGGCCGCGTGTCGGTGCTGTTAGACAGGATTCTGTGGGCATCCAGTAGCCGCGCCGAACGAATATATTGGACGACGCCACCCAGCGGCTCGAAGAGGCGGTAGAGCGACGTTCTTGACATGCCCAGTTGGCGGCAGAGTTCCTCGACGCCGAGGCGGGGTGAGAGAAGATTCTGTCGGATAAATTGCTTGGCGCGCTCCATCTGCGTGGCCTGGATGGCCGACATGGCCTCTGCCAGTGTATCTCGGCCGGGCGCAGTGCAGGCTATGACCATGGCTCGCGTTGCTTCCACCACGGATGGCAAATGCCCGGGACTCAATGTGGGCAATTGACGCTCGAGGGAATGCAGATAATCCGCCAGCAATCCACCTAATCCGGAACGGATATGCCGGTCATGGAGGAGATCGAGGCCCGCAGCCTGGGAGAGGCAAAAATCCCGTGGGAGGACAAGGGTAACGATATCGAGCTTGGTATTCCACCCCACGCTCATACGGTGGAGTGAACGGACATGGCAGAGGCCCGCGGCGGTAATATCGCCACTCTCAGATGCAAGGGTGCCGCTTCTTGGGGCGCCTAGGGTCCAATGATCGACCGAATCTGCCTTCAACCGGGCGGTATCCCGCCGGAAATCGATGGCCGGCATGGCCACACGCGTGAGGGCAAAAGGTCCTAGGTCCCAAGCGATCGCCTGGGCCAGAAAGCCATTTTCGATCGGGCTGCGCGGGTCCATGGAGACAAGCGGTCGCATGATCGAGAGCCAAGCATCGAACTGATGACGCGGCTCCACATCCGCCGTTCCGTAAACATGGCTTGGAATGCGGTCAGCAGAGGTGGTGGTGGTTCCGTTCATGTCGACACTCTTGATGCTTAAAAAGTCTGCGCAGATGCTGTCTGCGATAGTGAGGTTGGAAGACTCCCGACCTTTGCCAGATAGGTGTCGGCCGTTCGCCTTCACGGATTGTGGAAGCGGCTCGATGATGAATTTCGGGAATTAAGTCCACACTGTGCCTGAGTAAGCGCGGCTGCAGATATGAAAAATGAACGTAGGGCACAGTCTTCGGATTTATTGCATATCCCCCGTCACCGCTACCCACACTATGCTTTCGCGCGACTGATGTCGCCAGGCATAGCTTGGTGATCGTCCGAGTGAATGCGGGTGGCGCTGGAAGTGCCTGGGAACGACGAGTGATTCGTCGTCATGTGCGGGGCGGCATTTGAAGAGGAGCGACCGCGCCGGACTATGAGTTCTTGCGCGCCAGTCGTGCGGTGCGCGGGGAGTTGCCATGAAGCGTTTCATTTTCTGCACGATCATCATGATGGCGGCCTCCAGCGCCTTCATAGCCGTAGCCTCTGCGGACGCCACCGGATCTAAGGATGCGCCGTTGGTAGGTGTCGTATCCGTGCAAGTTAGGGACGTGGCCCCGGCGACCGAGTTCGTTGGGCGTGTTGAGGCAATCAAATCAGTCGATATCCTTTCACGCGTCAGTGGATTTCTGCAAAGCCGCCTTTTTAACGAGGGCGATACTGTCCGAAAAGGGCAGGATCTCTTCGTCATTGAAAGCGATGCCTATGAAATTGCTTTGACGGAGGCCGAGTCTACGCTCGCCAGCGCGCGGGCTGCGGAGACGGACGCCGAGCGACAGATGCAGCGCAACCGGACGCTGATAGGGCGGCAGGCGGTGGCGCAAACGGCGCTCGAGCAAAGCGAAACAGCCCTCGATAGCGCGCGAGCGACGACCATTTCAGCCGAAGCGCGTGTCCGGCAGGCTCAGTTGAACCTCAGCTACACGACGATCAAGTCGCCATTTGACGGCAGGATCGGGAGGAGCGGCGTTTCGGAGGGTGGCCTTGTCAACTCGTCGTCAGGCGCTCTCGCACGTGTGGTGCAAACCGATCCGATCCGTGTCGTCTTTTCCGTGAGCGACCGGACGATCCTCGATCTGCGGCAAATGGCGGGTGGTCTCGGCAAGGAGCAATTGGCAAAGCGTTTCACGACCGAGCTACGGCTGTCCAACGGCCAACCCTATGACCACCCGGGCGCAATCGATTTTTTTGACAACGAGATCGATCTCCAGACTGGCACGCTGGCCATTCGTGCTCAGTTCGTCAACCCGCGTTCCATCCTCGTACCCGGCCAGTTCGTAACGGTGGTTGTGAGGGAGGCTGAACCGAAGCCACGTCCCATTGTGCCCCTCGGCGCTGTCCAGCAGGATCGCGAAGGCAAGTTCGTTTTCATCGTCGACGGCAGCGACCACGTGGCGGTTCGGCGCATCAGTGTTTCCGAGCAGCGCGACGGGAACTGGATCGTCGAAGACGGGTTGCAGGAAGGCGAAAGGGTTATCCTCGAAGGATTGCAAAACGCTGCGCCTGGCATGGTCGTCAACGTCACAGCAATCGACCCACGGACGCAATCGGACGATGCGGCTCATCCGGTCCTGTCCGGAACGGCACCATGAACATCTCCACGACCTTCATAGATCGTCCGCGTCTGTCCATCGTCATCGCACTTGTCATGACGATTGCCGGCGTACTGGCTCTCTCCCGCATTCCCGTCGCGCAGTTTCCGCAGATAACGCCCCCCGAGATTCAGGTCACAGCAAGCTACCCCGGTGCCAGTGCCAGCGTCATGACAGATAGCGTCGGGGCGCCGATAGAAGACCAGGTGAATGGCGTCGATGACATGCTCTATATGTCCTCTTCGAGTAGCGACAACGGCACCTATTCGCTGACTGTGACCTTCGCCGTGGGGACGGATCCAGCCATTGCGCAGGTGAATGTTCAGAACCGGGTGGCCATGGCGACCCCACGCCTGCCGGCCGCCGTTACCCAAACCGGCGTATCAGTGCGCAGCCGTTCCTCCAGCATGCTGATGGGAATCTCTCTCTATTCCCCGAAGGGAACTAGAGACAGTCTGTTTCTCAGCAACTATGCCACGATCAACGTCCGCGACGCGCTTGCCCGCATTGTTGGGGTGGGCGAGGCCAGCGTATTCGGACCGCTCTACAGTATGCGTATCTGGATGGACCCGGACCGCATGCAGGCCCTCGGCGTCACTGCAACGGACCTCACTTCGGCTATCCAATCCCAGAATGCGCAGGCCGCCGCTGGCCTGATTGGCTCGTCGCCCTCGGTCAACGGCCAGCAGATGCAATACACGGTCACGGCGCAAGGGCGACTCGCCACCGCAGCCGATTTTGGCAACATCGTTATCCGCACAAACAGCAATGGAGCGATCGTGCGCCTGCGCGACGTCGCGCGTGTCGAACTCGGCGCCCAGTCTTATGACACGACATCGACCCTAAATGGCAGGCCTAGCGCCACCGTGATGATCTACCAATCACCAGACGCCAATGCGCTGGCCGTAGCGAATGCGGTGCGTTCCGAGTTGCAGAGGCTTTCAGAGCGATTTCCCGACGACGTTGCCTATACGCTCGTATTCGACACGACGACGTTTCTCACCGAGACGATCAGGGAGATCATCGTCACGCTGGGAATCACCTTCCTGCTCGTCGTTGCGGTTACCTATCTGTTCTTGCAGGACTGGCGAGCTACGCTCATTCCAACGCTGACAATCCCGGTTTCACTCGTCGGCGGCTTCGCTGTTCTCTATCTGCTAGGTTACTCAGCGAACACCATCACGCTCTTTGCCATGGTGCTGGCGATCAGCCTTGTCGTCGACGATGCCATCATCGTGCTTGAGAACGTCCAGCGCCTGATGCGGGAGGAAGGGCTCATGGTGCGTGAGGCGACCGTGCGCACCATGAGTCAAGTCACCAGCCCAATCATCGCCACGACGCTTGTTTTGGGTGCGTTGTTCGTTCCCGTTATCTTCCTCCCCGGTATCACCGGGCGTCTCTACCAGCAGTTCGCGACCACCATACTGGTCACCATAGCGTTTTCTACGATCAATGCCTTGACGCTCAGCCCGGCGTTGTGCGTCGCTTTGCTCGGAGCTCCGAAACCGCCGAAAACGTCCGGGATCCTGGGTCGTTTCAACACCGGCCTGGCGCGTACACGTGGTCTCTACCTCGACATGCTGTCGAGAGTTGCCCGCAAACTCGCAGTCGTTGCAGGCGTTGTGGCCATCCTCTTCGTCGGTCTCTATGGACTTTACCGCGTACTACCCACGGGTTTCGTGCCTCCGGAAGACCAGGGCTTTGTGTTCGTGAACGTGCAACTGCCGAACGCTGCCTCACTCGAAAGGACGAACCAAACCCTCACGGAAGTTGCTTCAGTGCTGGGGCGGACGCCCGGAGTGGCAAACGCGATCGGCATCGGCGGCAGTAGCCTCGTGGGCGGCAGTGGCTCCAATACGGGAATGGTGATCGTCGCGCTGAAGCCTTGGGACGAGCGAGGTCCTGACGAAGGAGTGGACGCCATCATGGCGCGCTTGCACGGTACTTTTGCAAAGCTTTCGACAGCGTCAATAGTGGTTTTCAATCCGCCCGCGATTCCAGGGCTCGGCACCACGGGCGGCTTCGATTTCCGCCTTCAGGCACGAGACGGGCAGAGTCAGGAGGATTTGGCCGAAGTGACGCGCGCACTGGTAGCGAAGGCCAACCAGATGCCCGGTCTGGCCGGGGTGTTCAGCACCTTCTCGGCAGATGTCCCACGTCTCTTTCTCAGCATCGATCGCAATCGTGCAGAACTGCTGGGGGTTTCCTCCGCGACGATCTTCAGAACGCTCCAGGCGCATCTGGGCTCCGCCTATGTCGATGACTTCAATATCTTCTCGCGAATCTATCAAGTCAGGCTTCAGGACGAGCCGCGTTTCCGCAGTCGCATTGAGGATATCCAGAGGCTGCATGTCCGGAACCAGAACGGGGCTATGATCCCTCTTCAGGGCCTGCTCTCCGTATCGACAATCCAGGGTTCGAGCGCGATCAACCGCTACAACCTGTTCCCGTCCGCAGCCATCAACGGTCAGGCGGCGGTCGGCACAAGCACAGGCCAAGCGCTTGAGAATATGGAGGCCATTGCCAGCGAACTTCTTCCCTCGGGCTTCGGTTTCGAATGGACCGGGCTCGCTCTGCAGGAGATTCAGGCTGGCAACCAGACAGCCGTGCTTTTGGCAATGGGTCTGCTCTTCTCATATCTGTTCCTCGTCGGCCAATACGAAAGCTGGTCCATTCCGGTGTCTGTCATGCTGTCAGTCTCGGTGGCCGCCGTCGGCGCGCTCGGAGCGTTGTTGATTGTCAGGATCGACCTCAACATCTATGCCCAGATCGGGCTTCTACTACTTCTTGGCCTTGCAGCAAAGAACGCGATCCTCATCGTCGAGTTCGCAAAGGAGCGACGAGAGCAAGGCATGGGCATCATGGATGCTGCGCAAGCTGCGACAGCGGAGCGCTTCAGGCCGGTTCTAATGACGGCCGCCTCTTCGATCCTCGGGGTTATTCCGCTCATTATCGCGACGGGAGCAGGGTCAGGAAGCCGTCGAGCAATTGGCTTCACCGTGTTTGGAGGTCTGATTCTAGGAACAATCATAGGCCTGCTGCTGATCCCAGCTCTGTACGTACTGGTCGAATCTTTAGTTGGCCGCGTCAGGCGAGCGACTTCGACAAAGGCGAAACAGACACGGATATAGCTGCTTCGTCCGAGACGGACATCCATTTACGATCGACTTCGGTGCCGTCATCGGAGGTGTCGCTCAATCGGATAGCTCGACAGACAGCATGATGAGGAAAGGACCAGCACGATTGGAGTTACGTCACCTTCGCTACATTGTGGCGAGTGCACGCAACGGTAGCTTTAGCGCGGCTGCGCATGAATTCAACGTCCGTCAGCCGATCGTCAGCAAGCGCATCAAACAGGTTGAGGAAGAGCTCAAGGTTCAATTGTTCGACCGTACGACCGCCGGCGCGCGGCTGACGCCAGCCGGCGAGGAATTCGTCGTCGGAGCGCGGCGCATCGTTGATGATGTCGATCGTCTGATGGAACGAGCGAAGGCTCGTGGCGCCGGCAAGCTCGGCCAGGTCGTGGTCGGCTTCTACAAGTCGCTTTCCGCCGGGGGCTTTCGTGTCGCCCTCAGCGATTTCCGCGAGCGCTATCCCGAAATCGAGGTGGAACTGATCGAGACGCCGTTTATCGAGCTCACTGCCGCTGTGCTGTCCGGTGCGGTCGACATCGCCATCATTCTCGGCGATGCCGGCAAATGCGAGGTGCTGGATTCGATCGCGCTCTGGTCCGAACATCTTGTCGTTGCGCTGCCCGAAAGCCATCGTCTCGCTAGCCAGTCTGTCATCTACTGGCCGGAACTGAAAGGCGAGCGCTTCCTGATCAGTCATCATGATCCCGGCCCGGACATCCGCAACATCCTGCTCCGCAACCTGGCAGCGCCTTCGGATCATCCGGAAATCATCTCCCGACGTCTCAGCCGCGAAAGCATCCTGAGTGAAGTGGCCGCGGGCCAGGGCGTCGCACTGCAATGTGAGTCCGCGGTCGGCCTCACGAGCCTCGGCGTCGTCTTTCGACCGGTCCACAACGGCCACGGTGCGACGCGGCTCGGCTATATCGCCTGCTGGAAACCGGACAACGCCAATCCTGCCCGCAAGTCCTTCGTCGAGGCCTTGAAGCCGCGAAGTTGATTCGGTTCTCGGTAGCGATCTTCATAGGCATGAGCGGGTTTGCCGCGCCGAGAGCAGCAAGTATTTTTTCGCTCACCTACGAGCAACTACGAAACCGCCAAGAATAGTGTTGCGGCAACGTAATTCGTGCCTTTCTTGATTGTCCCCGTCGCCATCCGCCCGTCCTGGCGGTGGCAGAACGGGGGGTCTTCGTGGCAGCTCAATATCGTGACAGGGAAGCGGTATCGCGTGGCGCGAAGATGTTGCGCACGGCGCTTGGCCCTGCGATCGCGGCTTACCTCGAAGACCCTTCGATCGTCGAGGTGATGCTGAACCCGGACGGACGGCTCTGGGTCGACCGTCTGAGCGAAGGTCTCGTCGCCACCGACGACGTGCTGATCCCGGCCGATGGCGAACGCATCGTGCGCCTTGTGGCCCATCATGTCGGCGCCGAGGTCCATCCCGGCAGCCCCCGCGTCTCGGCCGAACTCCCGGAAACGGGTGAACGCTTCGAGGGCCTGCTGCCGCCCGTCGTCATGGCCGCCACCTTCGCCATCCGCAAGCCGGCCGTCGCCGTGTTCACGCTCGCCGAATACGTCGCCGCCGGCATCATGACGGAAGCCCAAGCCGATGTATTGCGCCTCGCGGTCGAGAAGCGGAAGAACATCCTGGTCGCCGGCGGTACCTCGACCGGCAAGACCACGCTCACCAACGCGCTGCTGGCTGAGGTGGCGAAGACCTCGGATCGCGTGGTGCTGATCGAGGATACGCGCGAGCTGCAATGCGCCGCGCCCAATCTGGTCGCGCTGCGCACCAAGGATGGCGTCGCCTCGCTCTCCGACCTGGTGAAGTCGTCTTTGCGCCTGCGGCCTGACCGCATCCCGGTCGGCGAGGTGCGCGGCGCGGAAGCCCTCGACCTCCTCAAAGCCTGGGGCACCGGCCATCCCGGCGGCATCGGCACCATTCACGCCAACACCGCGATCGGTGCGCTGCGCCGGCTGGAGCAACTCGTGCAGGAGGCCGTGGTCACGGTCCCGCGCGCGCTCATCGCCGAAACCATCGATCTCATCGCCGTGCTCTCCGGCCGCGGCTCCGCGCGCCGTCTCACTGAGATTGCCTTGGTCGAGGGGCTCGATCCCGGCACCGGCGACTACCGCACCCTCAACGCATCTCTCCCGTCCCAACCGCAGCCTCTCTCGAAAGGAGATCAGGAATGAAGCCGTCTGTTCTGTCCGTCGTCCGTCGCGCCCGCGATGGTTTTGCGCACGCGACCGCGTTCGCATCAGTCGCCATGCTCGTCGCCGCACCCGCCCATGCCTCGGGCTCGTCCATGCCCTGGGAAGAGCCGCTGCAGAAAATCCTCGAATCCATCGAGGGGCCGGTCGCCAAGATCGTGGCGGTGATCATCATCATCGCCACCGGCCTGGCGCTCGCCTTCGGCGATACGAGTGGCGGTTTCCGCAAGCTGATCCAGATCGTGTTCGGCCTGTCGATCGCGTTTGCGGCCAGCTCCTTCTTCCTGTCGTTCTTCTCCTTCGGCGGCGGAGCGCTCGTCTGATGGAGGACGACGTCCGCGGCTTCTTCGCGCCGGTGCATCGCGCGCTGACCGAGCCGATCCTGCTCGGCGGCGCACCGCGCTCGGTCGCCATCCTCAACGGCACATTGGCCGGAGCCGTCGGCCTCGGCCTGCGCCTCTGGCTCGTCGGCATGGCGATCTGGGCGATCGGGCACTTCGCTGCCGTCTGGGCCGCGAAGCGCGATGCGCAGTTCGTCGACGTGGTGCGCCGGCACCTGCGCTACCCCGCTTATATGGGCGTGTGAGGTCGCTATGCTGAACCTCTCCGAATATCGCAAGCGCTCTTCCGGCCTCGCCGACTTCCTGCCCTGGGCAGCACTCGTTGCTCCGGGCGTCGTCTTGAACAAGGACGGATCGTTCCAGCGCACCGCGCGCTTCCGCGGTCCCGATCTCGACAGCGCGACGCCGGCCGAGCTGGTCGGCACGACCGGCCGTCTCAACAATGCGCTGCGCCGCCTCGGCTCCGGCTGGGCGATCTTCGTCGAGGCGCAGCGCAATCCCGCCACAGACTATCCCGAAAGCCGCTTTCCGGATTCCGCCTCCGCGCTGCTCGACATCGAGCGCCGCGAGCAGTTCGAGGACAGCGGCGTGCTCTTCGAGTCGAGCTACTTCCTCACCTTCGTCTGGCTACCGCCGGCCGAGGAAGCCTCGCGCATGGAGAGCTGGCTCTACGAAGGCCGCGAGCGCTCCGGCGTCGATGCCTGGGAGCTGCTGAAGGGTTTCGTCGATCGCACCGACCGTGTGCTCAACCTGGTTGAAGGCTTCGTGCCCGAAGCCGACTGGCTCGACGATGCCGAAACGCTGACCTACCTGCATTCAACGATTTCGGTGTCGCGCCATCGGGTGCGCGTGCCGGAAACACCGATGCATCTCGATGCGCTGCTCGCCGACCAGCCTTTGGCTGGCGGTCTCGAACCGCGCCTTGGCGACTTCCATCTGCGCACGCTGACCGTCATCGGCTTCCCGACCACGACGTTTCCGGGAATCCTCGACGATCTCAACCGCCTGGCGTTTTTGTATCGCTGGTCGACGCGGGCGATCATGCTCGACAAGACCGACGCCACGCGGCTGGTCACCAAGATCAGGCGGCAATGGTTCGCCAAGCGCAAGTCGATCGCCGCGATCCTGAAGGAGGTCCTCACCAACGAGCAATCCGTGCTCGTGGATTCAGACGCCGCCAACAAGGCGGCCGATGCGGATGCAGCCTTGCAGGATCTCGGCTCCGATCAGGTCAGCGAAGCCTATGTCACCGCGACCGTCACCGTCTGGGATGCCGATCCGGGCATCGCCGACGAGAAGCTGCGGCTGGTCGAGAAGGTTATCCAGTCACGCGACTTCACCGCGATCGTCGAGGGCGTCAATGCGATCGAAGCCTGGCTTGGCAGCATTCCCGGCCAAGTCTACGCCAATGTTCGCCAGCCTCCCATCAGCACGCTGAACCTTGCGCATATGATCCCGCTCTCGGCCGTCTGGGCCGGGCCGGCGAAGGACGAGCATTTCGATGCGCCGCCGCTCTTCTACTCCAAGACCGAAGGATCGACACCGTTCCGCTTCGCGCTGCATGTCGGCGATGTCGGCCATCTCATGCTGGTCGGCCCGACGGGCGCCGGCAAGAGCGTCCTGCTGGCACTGATGGCGCTGCAGTTTCGGCGTTATCTCAGGTCCCAGGTCTTCGTCTTCGACTTCGGCGGTTCGATCCGCGCCTCCACTCTGGCTATGGGTGGCGACTGGCAGGATCTCGGCGGCGCGCTCTCCGATGATGCTTCCGTCTCGCTGCAGCCGCTCGCCGGCATCCACCATACGCCGGAACGTGCCTGGGCCGCCGATTGGTTGGTCGACATCCTGACCCGCGAAGGCGTGACCATCACGCCGGAAGTGAAGGAACACATCTGGTCGGCGCTAACCTCGCTCGCCTCCGCGCCCGTCGAGGAGCGTACCATCACTGGGCTCACGGTGCTGCTGCAATCCTCGGCCCTCAAGCAGGCGCTCCGCCCTTACTGCGTCGGCGGCGCGCATGGCCGGCTGCTCGACGCCGAGACCGAACGGCTCGGCGAGGCGTCCGTGCAGGCCTTCGAGACCGAGGGGCTGGTCGGCACGGGCGCGGCCCCCGCCGTGCTCGCCTATCTCTTCCACCGCATCGAAGCCCGCTTCGACGGCCGTCCCACGCTGCTCATCATCGACGAGGGCTGGCGCGCGCTCGATGACGGCGACTTCGCCGGCAAGATCAAGGAATGGCTGAAGACGCTGCGCAAGAAGAACGTTTCGGTCGTCTTCTCCTCGCAGTCGCTCGCCGACATCGAGGCCTCGCCGATCGCGCCTGTCCTGGTCGAGAGCTGCCCGACCCGCATCTTCCTCGCCAATGAGCGGGCCATCGAGCCGCAGATCGCCTCGGTCTATCGCCAGTTCGGCCTCAACGACCGGCAGATCGAGATCGTCGCGCGGGCGACGCCGAAGCGCGACTATTACTGCCAGTCCCGGCGCGGCAATCGCCTGTTCGAGCTCGGCCTCGGCCATGTCGCGCTGGCGCTCTGCGCGGCCTCCGACAAGGCCGCCCACGCCCTGATCGACGAACTCATCCGCGACGGCGCGCGACCCTATTTCCTCGAGGCCTGGCTGCACGCCAACGACCTCGCCTGGGCCGCCGATCTCATTCCCGACCTCACCAATGTCATCGACCTGTCCGCGCCCGCAGCCGCGGAGGTCCCCGGCATCACCGACCCGTCACCCGAAGAGGAGGTTTCGTCATGAGCCAGAACAGTCCGCACACCCGTCTCCGCCGCATGCTCGTCGCCAGCACCGTGGCCATCGGCATCGCGCTCTCGTCCGCTCCCGCGTCGGCGCTGATCGTGTTCGACCCGTCGAACTACGCGCAGAACGTCCTGACCGCGGCGCGCACGCTCGAGCAGATCAACAACCAGATCACCTCGCTCGCCAATCAGGCGCAGATGCTGATCAACCAGGCGAAGCAGCTCGCCAGCCTGCCGACCTCGATGCTCTCGCAGATCGAGGGCAACTTCTCCGAGATGAAGAAGCTGATGGGCGAGGCCCAGAAGCTCGCCTACAGCGTCCAGAACATCGAGCAGCAGTTCTCCTCGACCTTCAAGGACTTTTCCGGCGACAAGACCGGCGCACAACTCGTCGAGGGAGCCCGCCAGCGCTGGCAGCAATCGCTTTCGGCCTATGAGCATTCGCTGAAGGCCGGGGCCACGGCCGTCACCAACATCGAAGGCACGCGCTCGCAGACCAGCTCGCTGGTCGGTGCCTCGAAGTCGGCGGTCGGCGTGCTGCAGGCGACCCAGGCTGGCAACGAATTGCTCGCCGTACAGGCGAGCCAGATGGCCGATCTCACCGCCATGCTGGCCGCGCAGGGCCGCGCCGAAGCACTGGAGCAGTCGCGCCGTGCCGCCGCGCAGGAGCAGGCCCGCGAGCAGTTCAGCCGCTTCATGAAGGGCACTGGCTACAGCCCATCCACCGTCAAGATGTTCAACGACTGAGGCGGCTGATCATGGATTTGAAGATCGCCGCCCGGATGTGTGCCGTTCTCGCCCTCGGCGCTGCCATGACTGCCGCCGTCATGGCGCTGCGCGGAGATGGCCCAGGGAACGGTGCGGAGGATGCCCCCGCCCAAAGCCTCCATCATCCGGGCGGCGAGCCTGCCCATTCCCCACTTGGTCGCGGCGAACTTGCCCGCTGCCGCGATCTCGGCATGGCGGCCGCCGACGCTGCAGCCTGCCGCAGGGCATGGGCTGAAAACCGCCGCCGCTTCTTCAGCGCCGGCATGCCCGATCGGCCAACCCCGCCGAGGCCGGAACGCTTTGGCTCAGTTCCGCCGCCAGCAGGCGACGTGGCGGATGAGGCTCCCTCCTCCAAAGCCAAAGATCGCCTGCCGTTTGCTGCGACGGATGAGGCCGGCGCGGACGCCGAAGAGGCGCCAGCACCATGAACACCGGCGTCATCGATCGCTTCCTCGCGACCTTCACCTCCTACATCGATTCCGGCTTCGGCCTGCTCGGCGGCGAGGTCGCCTTCCTCACCTCGACCCTGATCGTCATCGACATCACGCTGGCCGGCCTGTTCTGGGCCTGGGGCGCCGACGAGGACGTGCTCCAGCGGCTCGTGAAGAAAACCCTCTATATCGGCTTCTTCGCCTTCATCATCGGCAACTTCAATAATCTCGCCGGCATCGTCTTCAAAAGCTTCTCCGGCCTCGGCCTGAAGGCGGGCGGATCGTCGCTTTCCGCCGACGAACTGCTCCAGCCTGGCCGCGTCGCCCAGGTCGGCATCGATGCCGGCGACCCCATCCTCAAGGCTGCCGGCGAGCTGATGGGCTACATCGCCTTCTTCGAGAACTTCGTGCAGATCATGGTGCTGATGATCGCCTGGCTGATCGTTCTCGTCGCCTTTTTCATTTTGGCCGTGCAGATCTTCGTCACGCTCATCGAGTTCAAGCTGACGACGCTCGCCGGCTTCATCCTCATTCCCTTCGCGCTCTTCAACAAGACGGCCTTCCTCGCCGAAAAAGTGCTCGGCAATATCGTCGCCTCCGGCATCAAGATCCTGGTGCTCGCCGTCATCGTCGGCATCGGCTCCGGCCTGTTCGATGAGTTCAAGACCAGCTTCTCCGGGACGCCGACCATAACCGACGCGCTCGCCCTCGTTCTCGGTGCGCTATCCCTGATGGGCCTGTCGATCTTCGGTCCCGGCATCGCGACCGGCCTCGTCTCCGGCGCACCGCAGCTTGGTGCTGGCGCTGCCGTCGGCACCGGCCTTGCCGTCGCCGGAATGGGAGCAGCCGGCTTCATGGGCGCGAAGGCTGGCCTCAGTGGCGCGGCCGGCGCGATCGGAGCCGGCGGGCGCATGAGCGCCGCAGCCGCCCGCGGTGGTGCTCATCTCGCTGGCAGTGCCTCCACAGCCTACGGTCTTGCGGCATCGACCTCCGGGCAGACCGGAATGGGAGCGGTAGCGGCAGGGCTTGGTGGTGTCGCCAAGGCCAGTGCGGGCGCGGCTGCCCAGCCCGTCAGGAACGCAATGTCGCGTGCAGCCGAGTCCCTTCGCTCCAGCCGCACATCCGGCCGTGCCGCCGCATGGACGGCGACCGGCGGCCAGTCTCCCGTCGCCGGCATGCCGGAGGCGGCCAACGATGCCGCTTCTGCGTCCGCTGGCGCTTCCACGCCCTCGACGCCGCCGGCCTGGGCCAACCGCATGAAGCGTGGCCAGGCCGCAAGCCATGGCGTGACGGCGGCCGCCCACGCCATCCGCTCCGGCGATCACGGCGGCGGCTCCATGTCCGTCTCTCTCAATCAGGATGATCGTTGATGAACTTCTTCAAACGTCCCTCCGTGCGCTATGCGCGCACGCCCGAACCGGAAACGCCCTATCAGAAGGCCGCGCAGACCTGGGACGAGCGCATCGGCTCGGCCCGCGTGCAGGCGAAGAACTGGCGCCTGATGGCCTTCGGGTCGCTGGCGCTCGCCGGCGGCTTCGCCACCGCGCTCATCTGGCAATCGACGCAAGGCACCGTCGTGCCCTGGGTGGTCCAGATCGACCGTTTCGGCGAGGCGCAGGCTGTGGCCTCTGCCGTCGCCGACTATCGGCCCACCGATCCGCAGATCGCCTGGCATCTCGCCCGCTTCATCGAACAGGTTCGCGCCATCCCCGCCGATCCGGTCATCGTGCGGCAGAACTGGCTGCGCGCCTATGAATACACCACCGATCGCGGCGCTATCGCTCTCAATGATTACGCGCGGTCGAACGACCCGTTCACGAAGGTCGGCAAGCAGCAGGTCACTGTCGAGATCTCCAGCGTGATCCGCGCTTCGCCGGACTCGTTCCGCATCGCCTGGAGCGAGCGCCGCTACGAGAACGGACAGATCGCCGGCACGGAGCGCTGGACCGCGATCCTGACCGTAGTCGTCCAGCCGCCGCGCACGCCCGAGAAGCTGAGGGCCAACCCGCTCGGCGTCTACGTCAACGCAATCAACTGGTCGAAGGAGATGGGATGATGAAGGGGGCAATGAACAAGAGAGGGGCACGCCATTCGCTGGCGCTGGCCGCCGTACTGATGTCGGCGACGGCACTCGCGGGCTGCGCCAGCAAATACACACCACCCGAGATCGACTATGACGATGCCGCTCCCGCAGCCCTGACCGCCGATCCGATCGGCCCGGTCAAGGTGGTCGAGCTTCCGAAGCCGCTGCCGCTGCCCGGCCAGTTGAAGCCGGTCGATGGCGGCAAGGCAAACCCCGAACCCACAGACCCGAAGACCCGCATCGCTCAGGCCAATGAGGCTGCCCGCATGCAGCCCGTCCGCAACGGCTTCATCAACGCCGTTCAGGTTTATCCGTTCTCGGCCGGCGCGCTCTATCAGGTCTATGCCGCGCCCGGCCAGGTTACCGACATTGCGCTCCAGCCCGGCGAGCAACTCGTCGGCTCCGGCCCGGTCGCCGCCGGCGACACCGTGCGCTGGATCGTCGGCGACACCGAGAGCGGCGCTGGCGACCGCAAGCAGGTTCATATCCTGGTCAAGCCGACGCGCCCCGACCTACAGACCAACCTCGTCATCAACACCAACCTGCGCACCTATCACATGGAGCTGCGATCGACCGAGAAGACCTACATGGCCTCGGTCTCCTGGCAGTATCCGCACGATCAGTTGATCGCGCTGCGTCGCCAGAACGCGCGCGCCGCCGAGATCCAGCCGGTCGCCGCTGGCGTCGACATCTCGAAGCTCAACTTCCGCTATCGGATCGAGGGCGACAGCGCGCCGTGGCGGCCGCTGCGCGCCTTCGACGACGGCTCCAAAGTCTATATCGAGTTCCCGTCCGGCATCGGCCAGGGCGAGATGCCGCCGCTCTTCGTCATCGGCTCCGCCGGCGATTCCGAACTGGTCAATTACCGTGCTCGGCAGAACTACTATGTCGTCGATCGCCTCTTCGCCGCCGCCGAGCTGCGCCTCGGCGACAAAAACTCCGCCAAGCGGGTCCGCATCGTCCGGACCGACGGTCGGCCGGCGCGCAGCGCGGGGCTGTTCCGATGACAGGGGGTCCCGACATCAAAGCCGAGCTGCGCCTGCGGCCCGAACCGCCGAAGGGCACGCGGCTGTCGCGTAAGGTGCTGATGGCCTTAAGCGGTGTCAGCGCCGTCGCCATCCTCGGCGCGCTCGTCTGGGCGCTCGATTCCAATCGCCGCGGCAACCAGTCCTCAACCGAGCTCTACAGCACCGACAACCGCACCCCGGCCGATGGGTTGGCCCGCCTGCCGAAGGACTATACCGGCATCCCAAAACTCGGCCCCGCGCTGCCGGGGGATCTCGGCGGACCGATCCTGCGCGCGCAGGAGGAAGGCAAGCCCGTCGTCGCCCCGAACATCCAGACGCCCCGCGCCGATCCCGAAGAACAGCGCCGGCTCGCCGAGATCGAGGCGGCCCGCGTTGCGGCGTTATTCACCAGCAGTCGCGGCGAGCGGGCGGCCGATGCGCAGCCCGCGAGGCTCGGCACGATCGATCCGGCGACCGGCCTGACACTCCCGGCCGAGCCGCCGCCGCTCGATCCCGGTTCCGCCCAGAACATGCAGGATCGCAAGCTCGCCTTCGTCAATGCCGCCGCCGACCGTCGCACGATCAGCTCCGATCGCGTGCAGGAAAAGGTTTCGCCCTATGTCGTGCAGGCCGGCACCGTCATCGCCGCCGCGCTCATCACCGGCATCAAGTCCGATCTGCCCGGCCAGATCACCGCCCAGGTCACCGAGCATGTCTACGACAGTCCGACCGGAGCGCATCTGCTGATCCCGCAAGGCGCACGTCTGATCGGTCAATACGACAGCCAGGTCGCCTTCGGCCAATCCCGCGTACTGCTGGTCTGGAACCGCATCATCATGCCCGACGGCACCTCGATCGTGCTGGAACGACTCCAGGGCGCCGACACCCAAGGCTATTCCGGCCTCGAGGACGAGGTCGACTATCATTGGGGTCAACTGTTCAAGGCGACATTGCTCTCGACGCTGCTCGGCGTAGGCACCGAGATCGGCTCGGGCGACAACGAGAACGAAATCGCTAAGGCGATTCGCGAGAGCGCCCAGGACACCGCCTCCGACGTCGACCGGCAGATCGTGCGCCGCCAGCTCAATATCCAGCCGACGCTCACCATCCGGCCGGGCTTCCCCGTCCGGGTCATCGTCAATCGCGACCTCGTCATGCAGCCCTACGGGGCCGCCAAGGAGCGGTCATGACCAAGCTCAAGCTCTCCGCCATCCCGGACGACAAGCCGGTCAAGCTCACCGTCGAGCTGCCGGCCGCCGTCCATCGCGATCTTGTCGCTTATGCCGAGGCGATCGCGCGCGGGAGCACCCAGCCTGCGCCCGAGCCCGCCAAGTTGGTTGCGCCGATGGTGCAGCGATTCATGGCGACCGACAAAGGATTCCGAAAAGCGAAAAGGTCAGATGCGACGCATGGAGCGAAACAGCAAAATCCGATCTGAGATTATCGTATTCTGTACGCTTACGTTGGATCCGCGAATGGAGTATTGAAACTATAGTGCATCATCCTGCATTCACGGCCGATTACACTGTTTTGCACCCGCTAACTTAAAGCCCCCGGTCCGGAAGCGGTGGATCGCGCAGGCCTAAGCAAACTGGCTGTGATGCGGTCGAGCCCGGAGGGGCAATGGGCAAAGCCAGATTCTTAAGGTAGAATCGGTCGTGGTCGGGGGAGTAGGATTCGTGACGATAATAAATGTCGGTGACGGGATTTGCAGGGTAGCAACGTTGATCGGTTGCGGAATTAACCTTTGCAGTTCGCACGGCGGTAGTCTGTTTTATTTGAGTTACTGAACCGTCGTGACTAGCCTTGCTGTTCGGCTAATGGAGATCGATGACACGCAGCTCGAAGAATTCATCGAGCTGTGGGTGGAGCGTCGTACCCAGCAATACGATCGCGTCGAGCGAATCGGCGCGGCAAACGACAAAGGCCGCGACGTGATCGGCTTCCTGACCCGCGCTCGGCACGAAGGGCCTTGGCATCTCTTTCAGTGCAAACGCAAGACGCGAGGCGGCAAACTTGGAAAGTCCGAGGGGCTCGCCGAACTCGGCAAGGTGTTTTTCCATCATTGTCAGGGGGCATACAGAACCCTGCCCGAAAAATATGTGTTCGTCGCGCCACGCGGCATCGTCGGCTCGTTGATGGATCTGATCAACAACCCATCGACCCTAGGAACCGCGTTGATCAACGGCTGGGACGAGCACTGCTCCAAGAGCATAACCCGGCGCGAAACGGTGGCGCTATCCCCTGAAATCAGAGCAGCGATCGAGGGCTTCGATTTTTCGCGCGTCGAGCACCTGACCGCCCCGATGCTAGTAAAGGACCATGCCGCGGGACCAGCCTTGTCCAAGGTGCTTGGTCTGGTTCCGGACGAAGCGCCCGTTGGCGACGCGCCGCCGGCCATTCAGCCGGAGGAGGCGCATTATGTCGACCAGCTCCGGCACGTCTATGGAGAAGCCAGCGGCGGCACCTTCATATCGGCCGACGATGTCTTGGCGCATGCGGATCACGGCGACCATTTCCGCGATCAGCGCACTCGCTTTTTCGAAGCCGCCTCGTTCAAGCGGTTTCACCGGGACAATACGGCTCCAGGCGCAATCGGGACGTTTGAGGAGGACGTCTATCACGGCGTCATCGAGGTGCACCGCGATCGACACGAGACGCTTCTCCAACGCGTCGACGCGGTCATGAAACACGCATCGATCCTGCCGGCGAGTTTGATCGGTCGCACGGTACGCATCCCGGTGAAGCAAGGGATTTGCCATCACCTCGCGAATGACGGGCGGCTGAAATGGGCGCCGTGAGCGGGAGCGATTTCGGAGGATTGTTCAACTCTCCTCTCGAGGCGGGCATCAGGGCCGTCGTGGTGCTGGAGCATTTGCGGCCGGAAACGCTGGACCTCGCCGAGATGGTCCTGTTCGACCATGTCGTCGTGCACACCGCTGATCTGGGCGGTCCCCCTAGCCTGCATCCCGAGGTCCCCGGCCGGAAAGGTGAGCTTCTGGTTCGTCGGAGATTGATCGAGGCGAGCTTGCAGCTCATGCAGCGATGCCATCTCGTCGACCAGGAGAGCGCCGAGGAAGGCATCGTTTATCGCGCCTCCGAAGAGGCCGCGGCCTATGTCGAGCTGCTCGAAACGGACTACTCCGTGCAGATGAAGGCTTGTGCTCGTTGGCTCGCCGAGCAGGTGAAGACCCACAGCAAGGTACAGTTTAAGCGGCTGGTACGGGAGCGGATCGGCGATTGGACCGAAGCGTTCCAGACAGGCCCGACATGAGCACTTCCAATCCAGCGCGCTTCCTCCTTCGCCGTCTTGCGATTAGGGGGCCTGGAAAAAAGCTCGTCACCCTCATGTTTGGAGAGCGCATCAACGTCGTTTGGGGCGCCTCGAACAGCGGCAAATCCTATATCGTCAAGGCGCTCGACTTCATGTCTGGCGCCAAGACGCCCCTGCCGCCGATCACCGAGGCCCAGGGCTACGACAAATGTTGGCTCGAGATCGAACTTCCTGTAACCGGTACTGTGACGCTGGAGCGGGCGATGAAAGGCGGAGATTTCGGTCTCCACATCGGTTCGGTGGATTCGGAGTCAGTTGGTCGGCCCGATCGGACACTATCCTGGGATCACCGCGGCAAGGGCGAGAGCCTGTCGGGTTTCCTGCTCGGTGAACTCGGGGTCGGCACGAAGGAGATTGCTCGAACGCTGACGGGCGACAAGAACGCTTTCACGTTCCGGCACTATGCTGCCTACGTTTACACCGAAGAAACGAACATGATGGGGGAATGGAGCCCCATCCGAATTTCAGACCGCAGCGGCGAGACATTCGACAAGAACGTTCTGAAATTCATCCTGACCGGCGTCGACGATTCCGCGATCGTCACCACGCAGAACCCCGATTCCCAGCGAACCGCGAATTTGGGCAAGGTCGAGATCATCGACGAAATGATTGCGGCCGCGCAACTGGAATGGGAGCGGGATTATCCCGGTGACCCGGACCTGAGCGATCAGGCCGAAAAGCAAACCGCAGCGATCCGCGACCTCCAGCAGACGATGTCGGATCGCCAATCGCTCTTGGACGAGCTTCGCTTGGATCGCCGGTCGAAAATGGAATCTCTCAGAGACGCCCAGGAGCGCCGGACCGAGATATCGCTCTCGCTGCAGCGGTTTGCTTTGCTCAAGAGCGTTTATGAAAGCGACCTGCAGCGACTGGCATCGCTCGAGGAAGGGGGCGCGGCGCTGCTGGCGGGTGCACGCAGACCCTGCCCGCTCTGCGGCGCGGATCCATCGCATCAGCTTCACGCGCATGGCATCGACGAGGTTGAGATAACCCAGAGGGCGGTTCGGGCCGAGATGGCTAAGATCGCTTCGGAGCGGGCCGACCTTGCGAAGGCAACACGTTCTCTGGAGGCCGAGCAAGAAGGATTGCTGAAACGCGCCGAGCGGCTGTCAGGCGAGATCGAAGACATCGACCGACAGCTCGATGAGGTGAAGCCGCTGGAAGTCGCCACGCGCCGCACCTACGAGGAGCTGGACACGGCCCGCTTCGTGACCAGGCAGGGCCTTGCCCTGCGACAGCGCATTGACGAGCTTCATCGCCGAAAGGCGCAGCTTGAGGCGTTCAAACCGAAGTCCCTACCCCGCGGCAGCGTGACATCCGGCATAGATGGTGTGACCGGGCACGAATTTGCGACCACCGTGCAGACGGTGCTTCATGCTTGGCAGTTTCCGGGGCTGCCGACCGTCTCCTTCGACGATAAGACGCACGATATTCTCATTGACGGAAAAAGCCGTCGCGCGAACGGCAAGGGCGTTCGCGCGTTGATGAACGCCGCGTTCAAGATCGGCGTCCTGCTGTACTGCCGGCAGAAGGAGCTTCCCCATCCAGGAATCGTGGTTCTCGACAGTCCTCTGCTGAGCTACCGCGATCCCCTCACCTCCAGGCATGGCGAGTTGGATGCTGACGAAAAGCAGGTGAAGGATAGCGGGCTCAAGGAGCACTTCTATCGGTTCCTGGTGGAGCAGAAAGATCAGGCCCAGTTCGTAATCATAGAGAACGATCCGCCTCCGATCGCCCTTGGCGAAGGATCCATCGTGACGTCCTTCGCCGGTTCGCAGGGAACCGGTGAGCGGCGAGGCTTGTATTGAGGCGGCGATCCGGCAAGACCCACCGCCGGTAGAATTCTGGAGGTTGCTTGGTCTCGATCAATCGCGCCTGGTGGGAGCATCTCGCTCCGAAGCCGATGCATCGCCGGTTTCGGGAGGTCGAGACATTGCTGCGCCAATGGTGTCGGTCCGAGTACGGCGCACACTGGCTTAGGATCGCAAGGCAGAAGCACGGGGTGATCCGTGTGAAACCGGGCCAGTTCATCCCGGTCGTCCACTTCATCGCGCTCGGCGATAGGCCGGTATTCATCGCGCCCCAGCTCAAAGTCAGGCCGGGCCACCGTATGGTGGGCTCCGATCAGTTTCGATCGGGCCACACACTTGAAGAAGGCGAACTCGCGCTTGGACCTGTAATACGCCTTGATGTTGTTGAGGATCACGCACTGCTGGCCGCCGCAGCGCGCGGAGACATTTCCACCCACATCGCTGGCGTGAAGACTCCAAGCCAAGTATTTTCGGCGCCAGCGCCTCTTCTCCTGGCTCCAGACTCATTTCCGAGAAAGAGCTTCGTTCTCTATCAGCATATTTTCGGTGCGGGATCGTCATATCCCGACGATGGGTTCTTCTATGTCGGCGTCACGACCCGTAGCTGGCAGAAGCGATGGGCAGAACACCGACGGGCGATGGAGACCGGAAGCCCCCTGCTGTTTCACCGAAAGCTGCGCGAAGAGATGGACGCTGGCCGTGTGACCTACATCCACCATAAGGTCATGGCAATTACCGATGATATCGAGCGGCTCTATGCGACGGAGGAATGGCTGGTCGAGGGGCATTGGCACGACGAGCGACGACTCAACATGATCCCGGGAGGCAAATCGGGACTGCGATATCTTCGCGAGAATGGCATGTTGGCCGAACGGATTGTGCCGGAGCCAGACGAACGCGACCGACTTCTTGAAACCTGGTTACGCGAGCATCCACGCAAGGGCCTTCCCGCCCCCTGGGTCTCAGAAAAATGGAAGGACGACGCCTGGGCCGTCGCCCAGATCTGTGGTCGCGACGACCGCCTCTCCGTCGAGCAGGTTCGGGCTATTCGAGAGCTTGCGAGGAGCCACCCGGCGGAGATGATCGCCGAGCGCATCGGCGCGCGGAATCGAGAACAGGTACAGCGGGTGATCGACGGAGAGACCTATACACGTGTGATTTAAACCAGGTCGGGCGGCCCCTGCATGCGTGCCGCGTCGCAGCAGTCCGCTCTTCTGCAAGAAGACGTGGCCAAATAACCAGTACACGCATAACGTTGCGAATAGGTAATGGGGGGGAGATTCTATTTGCCGGACGCCGCTTCTATTTCAGTCAAGGAAACGCTTGCGCTGTTCGACGGCGAATTCGCAGGGCTGAGCAACGGCGCCGCGCACGGGCAATATGCGTTCTGGCTCGGGTCAGGCATATCGCGCGATCGTGTCGTCGGGCTCGACGGCGTCCTGGCAAAGCTCCTCGAATTCCTGCGTGCCCGTTCCACCGCGGCGGCAGCGTGCGGATACCGCTTGGCGCTCGAGAAGATCATCGGGATGGCCGCTCCCTCGGAAGACGAACGCGCGGGCATCGACCTCGCCCAGCCGGCATCGACCTGGCCAAGCCTGAAGAATATCCTCAAGCGCCTTTGGAATCAGTATTCGGCCGTGCTGTCGGTGGAGATACCGGGCGAGAAACTCGATTACTTGCTATGGGTCGGCCTCGACTTTCCCCACACTTTCGGCGCACAGTCCGCCGACGCAGAGCATCTGGCCATCGGCATGCTCGCCCTCGAAGGGGTCGTGACCGAACTCGCCACCGCCAATTGGGACGGCTTGCTCGAAGCGGCGATGCAGGAGCTCGGCTATGACGAGACCTTTTATCGGATCACCGTGACCGGCGAGGACCTCCGCAATCCGGCCGCGGCAGCCATTCTCTACAAGTTTCACGGCTGCGCCCTACGCGCGATCGCCGACGAGCCCGGCTATCGCCCGCTGCTCGTCGCGCGTACCGCCCAGATCACCGGCTGGAAGAGCAACGAGACCTTCAAGATCGTGCGCGATCAGCTTGGCGCCCTCGTTCAGCGCAGCCGAACGCTGATGATCGGCATGTCGGCGCAGGATGAAAACATCAAGCATCTCTTCGCCTCGATGAACGCCCAGAAAGGCTGGAAATGGACCGACCAGCCGACCCCGATCGTGTTTTCCGCGCAGGAACTCGGCGACGATCAGAAGAACGTTCTGATCGGAGCCTATGGTGAAGCCGACTACGAGGCGCACCGCGACGAGATCTGCAAAGCGGCGCGGCTCCAGGCCTACGCCAAGCCGTTGCTGCTGGGGCTGCTTCTCCATGTTCTCGCTGCCAAGCTCGAGGTCCTGGCCAGCGATGCGCAGGCAGCCAATCTCGATCAACCGGCGCGGACCGCGATCGCCGAGGGGATAAGGGCTCTCCGCGACCGCGTGGCCGATACCGGCGATGCCGACCGGCCTGCACTTGCCCGCGCCATAGCGGCGGGGCTCGCCCGCGCGCGCCACCAATTGCAGAACGGAGTCAGCGCCGCAGGTGTGCAGACCTATTTCCCCCTCGACGGCGAACCGGTGCACCGCATGAAGAACAAGCTGGCCCTGAAAAGTTCGGGCCAGAGAGAAGCCGCCGTGGCCTTGGGCCTGATCGGATTGGAGGAACAGGCGGCGAACTGGGTTAGTTCGATCGACGATCCTGCCGATCCGCGAACCGGCGCCCTTCGGCTCACCTCGCCGAACGCCAGCACGCGCATCTTTTTCGCCGCCAATGACGACACCGTCACCAGCCTGCTCGACGCGGGCGCCTTCAACGAGACCGATGACGACGCCGTGGTAATCTGCTCCGGGCGGGTCTCCGAGCGACAGCAGCGTAG
The DNA here is from genome assembly GCF_030010215.1 of Tianweitania sp. UT-5YL-CI-8. Taxonomy (GTDB): domain Bacteria; phylum Pseudomonadota; class Alphaproteobacteria; order Rhizobiales; family Rhizobiaceae; genus Oryzicola. The sequence continues at coordinate 103,746 of NZ_JASCRR010000003.1, read as the reverse complement.
TCCGAGTGGTGCCATGCGCAGCGGCGCCCTCGGGCCGCGCTATGTCGCATTCGGTCCGATGCTCGGCGGCGCTGCCGACCTCGACGAACTGCGCGACCGGTTTCGCGGCGAGGTGGGACTATGAGCACGACCGACCGCGTCCTCGATATTCTCGTTCAGGAAGGTGGCTATCGCCAGCTTCCCAAGCCCTTCAAGATCGGCTCGATCTCCTTCGACTTCACGCATGCGCTCGTCGCCGGCGAACGAGCCAATGACCTCGTCATTGTCATCGAGCTCAAGGGCGATACCGTCGATGACGGGGTGACGCGGAAGGTCATGGCGCTTACCCGCGCTCTCGACGTGATGCGGTCGAAACGGCCCGTGACCGCGGTTCTCACCTCCGGGCAACCGCGCGCCGAAACCCTCCAATCGATCAGCAAGGTGTGCCGTGTCCTGCCGGTCGGCGCGCCGACTGGACCTGACGCGATCAGCGTGGTGCGCGACTGGCTTGCCGTCCTGTTGCCGCTGACCCAGCCGCCTGCCGTCGACACGCTGCTCGATTGGGAAGCCGACCTGCGCGCTGCCACGGCGGCGTCTGCTAAGGGCGAACTCATGGACGCCGTTATCGGCGCGGCGCCGCGCGGCAAGGAGGCCGTCGAAACAGTGCTTGCCGACGCGATCGCCGGCCCCGTCGGTGCCGCCATCGGCGATGAAGGGGACGAGGAATGACTGGCGTTCGGCTGAAGAATCTCGTCGTCGAGAACTTTCGCAGCCTTCGCGGCAAGGTGGTCGTGCCACTCGATGCCCAGGTGGTGCTGATCCACGGCACCAACGGCATGGGCAAGACGAGCGTGCTTTCCGCGCTCGAACTGGGGCTCACTGGCAAGATCGCGCATCTCGCGGCTGAGGGTCCGAGATACCAGTCATATCTCACCACGCTCGACACTGGCGGCGGCTCGATCTCGCTGACCACTACAACCCCTCTCGTCGAGGGAGCGGCCATCGCCGGCGCCCTCGCCTTTTCCGACGACACCTTTCTTCCCAATCCCCTGCTCGACGCCGACAACGCCCGCTTCTTCGCGGAGCGATGCTATCTGCCACAGGCCACTCTCGGGCGCCTGCTCGAAATCTATGACGATCAGAAAACAGGAACGACCTCGCCGCTGACCTTGTTCGTCAAGGAACTGCTCGGCCTCGATCCGCTCGATGCGTTGGTCGACGGCCTCGATCACGCTTTCAACGTCACGCGCGTACGCAAACTTGTACCGGACTTTCGTCGCCTTGAGGCACTTAAATCCTCGCTCGACGACGAGCACCGCCGCCAGGACCAGGCTATCGATGAAGCGGCGAAGGCCGCTGGCGAACGGCTCACCCGCCTCAATGAAACCCTCTCCTCAATCGTCGTCGACGGTGCGGTTCTGGTGGTCACGGAGACCACCGACCTCAGCCAGCTCAAGGACAGGCTGGAGGCCGCCCGAGACGGAGATCGTCAACTCACGGACCTCACTCGCACGCGCTCGGAATTGCGCGGGCTGCACGAACGATGGCGATCGCTGCCGTCGCAAGAACTAAGCCTCGACCAGGCCGGAAGGGAAAGGGCTGATCGGGCGGCGGGCGAGCTGCTCGCCACATGGCGGTCGGCTGGCGGCGATACCCTCGAGACCGCGATCAATGCGGTCCGCGCCCATTTCTCCGACGTGCCCTCATTGGAGAACGGCCCCGAGCAAGGCAGATCGGAGGCGCAGCGTCGCGCGCGGGCAGAAGCCGAGCGTTGCGAAAGACTGCTGGCGACTCACGCCACGGCGAGCGCACGGGTCGCGACCTTGAATGCCACTGTGCAACGTGCTTCCACACGAATCGACGAGCTCAACCGGGACCTCTCCGGCGCGGCTGAAGATGCAAAGACGCTCGCGAACGCGCTCGCCGGCATCGTTCCCCACATCGACGGCGAGATATGTCCGGTCTGCAGCCGCAACTACGCCGAGATGGACGCCGGGTCGCTGTCGGCCCATGTCGCCGCTAAGATCGCATCGCTGACCAGCGAAGCCGGGCGTATCCAGTCGCTGGCGACAGCGCGGGCCGAAGAGAGTTCGCGTCTGGCCGCCGCCCAGCGCGACCTGCTCAGCGCCGCCAACGGACAGCTTTCTGCCGACGACCTCGCCGAGCTCACCGTGCGTCAGGCCCAGATGACGGATCTGGTGCAACGCCTGTCCGACCTTCAGGAAACTGCTGCAGAAGGAACCAGGTTGATTGCCGACGCGGCCGCCGCCCGGCAGGCGGTGATGACAGCCCGCCGGCGAGACGAACAGTCGGTCTCACTGCTCCCCGAAATCGAGACTATGGCGCAGGCCGTTCTGCAAAAGTCGGCCAGCAGCTTCGAGAGCATCGATCTCGCGCTCGCCGAGGCCCTTCGGACCGTGGAGCAGCGCGTCACAGAGGCCGAGCGCGTTGCCGCCGTCAGGATCAGGGCCGGCTCGGAGCTCGACCTGCGTATCCACGACCTCGCCCAGATCGCCATCCTGCGATCGGAACGCGATGAGACCCTCGCGCGCCTCCAGACCCTCGATACGGCATTCAAGGAAATCGAGGTTACGCGCGGGCACGCGAAGAAGGTTTCCGAAGCCGCCGACAAAGTGCGCTCCGACATCGTCAAGAAGGTGTTCAACACATCACTCAACAAGGTTTGGCGCGATCTGTTCGTAAGGCTGGCCCCATCGGAGCAATTCGTACCCGCGTTTCGGCTTCCCGTCGGCAGCGGCGGCAAGGTCGAGGCTGTGCTTGAAACGCTGCATCGCTCCGGCAAGGCGTCCGGCTCGCCCGGAGCGATGCTCAGTCAGGGCAATCTCAACACCGCTGCGCTTACCCTTTTCCTCGCGCTTCATCTGTCCGTTCCGGTTCGCATGCCTTGGCTGATACTCGACGACCCCGTCCAGTCGATGGACGATGTTCACATCGCGCAGTTCGCCGCGTTGCTCCGCTCGCTTTCCAAGGGCATGGATCGCCAGGTGGTGATCGCCGTGCACGAACGCGCGCTATTCGACTATCTGACCCTCGAGCTCAGCCCCGCCTTTCCGGGCGATAGCCTGATCGCGGTCGAGATCACACGCAACTTCGATGGCGAAGCGGTCGCGACACCACGCGCATTCACCTTCGAGGACGATCGCGCCATCGCCGCCTGAAGCCACGACCGGCTTCGCCTGCCCTGAATCCGGCGCCTGCGGCTGCGATACAGCCGCAGAGCGCAAGTATTTTTACGACGGAGCGCTGTTTTCCTGCCGCGTGGTCTGCGCATGCCTTCGCCGCACTTCGAACGGGCGCGACACGCTAACCCGCAGGCCGCAGTTCTACCTGCGATTTCGCGTTCACATCATCTCGTTTCCGGCTGAATCTTGCATAAGCGACGTGCCGTTAGTCCGACGACCGGCACGGCGATTGTCGCCACTCGGCGGGGCTTGGGGCTCGCTTCCTCACAGTCCTCTCCCCACGCCTATCGACACGGAGGGCAGTCAAATCGTGAATACAGCCTTCCTGCTGATGGCTATGTACGCGGGGCGCCCGATCATCCCGGCTGACGATGTGGCCAAGGACTTTTTCGGGCTAACGACCGACAAGTTCATCCGTAAGGTATCGGCCGGCGATATCGCCCTTCCCCTTGTCCGCATGGAAGCTTCACAGAAATGCGCGAAGGGCGTCCACCTCAACGATCTTGCTCTCTATCTCGACGAACGCCGCGCGGCCGCAATCAAAGAGTGCCAGCAACTCCAGGGCAAGGGACGGCAGTGAACACGCAAGCAAGTTAGGTACCCGTCGGCATCGTGACGCTGGCGCGCGATGTCTGCGGCGCGCCTCAAGCTCTGCGTTATTCCTCCCCCAAGAACGCCGATAATTTACGCCGATCCGACAATGCCATCACGTAATTTGCGAAAACCCTGTTCTCATCGATGGAGCGATCGATCAGCCGAGCAAGCGTCGCCAGGTTGTTTCGCTGCCGCTGATTGAGCCCTTCCCGGGCTTCGTCCAGAGTCCTCTCATCCTCCTCGATCGCGAACGAGCATAGCTTGCCCAGCAACCCCACGATCGGATCGGAGATCTGGATGCCGATTTCGTCATGCGATGCGGCGAAACGGAAATGCCGAAGTTGCGTCGTCCCATCCATGAAACGCCACGTCGCCAATTCCCGGCTTACGACGTCCTCGGCATCAAGGATATGGAAGGCGTTCTTCAGAATGCACAGCCTTGCCGCGTAGAAATCCCTGTAGTGCGCGATCAGCAACCTCGGCTCCTCCCCTTCCAGGAACGGCAGGGCATCGAACTTCTTGCCCATCTGCAGCACGCCGATCAGCATCCGAAAGTGAAAATCCGGTAGCAGCGCATGACGGGGCTCAAGGAGTTCGATGAGGGCCTCGAGAAAGTGAGCCCGATTCGCCGCACCGACATTCGGATAGTCAAAGCGCCGGAACAGGACGATGACCGAAGCGAGATCCGCTCGTATCAGCGTGTTCAGAGCGTCCTTCAGCTCCCAGACCATCGTGATGAGTTGCGGCTGCCTTGCTTCGACGACGATGGAGTCCACGATATCGACGATCGACCAATAGACCGGATCGAGAGCTTGAAAGTGCAGGAAGAGGCCTTCTTGCTCGAGCCATTGCAGGAATATCGCGACCTTCGTGCTGTCGAGCAATCGCAGGATGTCTCCTTTACCCAGATGCACGAGCTTGAGTTCCCGGACGCTGGGTTGAAGCCGCAGCGACTCTCGCAACGCCGGAAATCCAAGTTCGCGCGGCGGTCCGATCTGCGCAATTCCGCCAAGCACAAAACACTTCGCTGCGGGAACGTTGAGCCCGTCCTCGGCGATGCGCACGAGGCGATGGTTGTTCGTCTCGTCATAATAGAGTGTGTATGTTCTGTCCGCGCGGTTGAGGCCATGAAGCCTGATGTCATGGTCGCGCATCTGGTTGACGTCGATATCCATGCCAGACCCTACCGTGCCGTCATCAGACGACAGGCGAGCTCGCGCTCGCCCCAGCGCATGGAGAAGGTGTCCGAGACCTCAAACCAGCTTCCGTCATTGCCGGCGCCATGGTTGGCGCCCATGCACGAGCATTGGCATTCGTGGCCGAGCGCTTCCTGACACGCCCGCGCGCAAATCTCCTGCTCACGGTAGGGCTGAATGATATAGACCTTACTGTAGCGCAGCAGTGCCCGATTGACGAAGTCGTTGAACCAGGATTTGGGCAGCTCCCAATAGGCTTCGGTCCCCCCGATCCATTCCGGCGCCGTTCGTCGCCCGTTCTGAAGCCATTCCCGGTTGTCCTCAGCGAAAGGCAACCGCGCTCGAAGCTTCTCCCCACCGCCGGTCCGACGCAGCACGACGGGAATCTGCTTTTGCTTCCAGACATAATTGAGAGTGAGCCGATCCATGCCGGATTACCTCGGATCACCGAACATGGACCAGTATTCGGCCTCCTGTTCGGCCTGAAGAACATCAAGCGTCACGGGAATGAGAGAAAAATCGAGATTGTACATCGGGATCTGCCAATCCCGATACAGCACGCCTACATGCTCCTCATCGGCCGTGTCGGGGATGAGGCCCTCCTTATGCAACTGCGTCAGCAATTGCTCGGTGAGCCGCTCGCCGTCGTGGTGATCTTCCCTGTCACGATATTCCAGGCTGCCCCAGACATCGGAAGTGGCTTTCAGTGCTTTGGGGTTGAATAAACCAATCCGTCCCATGGCTTCCGCAACCCGCAGTGCCGGTGGCGAAAACGATCCAAACGAGCTGATGCCGGCATCGGGACGGCGTGGAGCGCTCCAGCAGAGTGTGCCATCCTGGTATGCCTCCACATCGGCATAGAGACTGCTCTCGCGCTCGTATACCGCCCAGTTCGGCATGATATACTCGCCGGCATATCCTTCGATATAATGGCCACGCCGCTGTCTATCGACATACTCTCGAAGCTGCGCGAGATGCATCGGCTTCCAGGTGACCGCTTCGGCATAGATGAGCCGCGCGAGGTGGTCGTAGAACCAACCGACGATCCGGTTGAGCTTTGACGATATGAGTTTCGGCGGACAGCGCACAGCATCCACGAGGATCAAAATCTTCGCGGCTTCCTCCTCCGCGAATCCTTTCAGCACCTTTGCCTCGCGCGGATGCTCGCCCAATTGCTGCGACGCCTTCCAAAAGCCTTGCGCGCTGTCGAGAATGATAGGAAGGCCTTCCGCGATAAAGATCAGCCGCTCTTTCTCCGAAAGCTGGCACAGACGTTTGGCCTGATGCAGGCCGATGTCGGCTCCCCTCACCTTCCCGGTTTTCGCCGCCTTATCCATCCATCAGCCTCCTCCCGGCGGAGTCAGCGCCAAACGGAGCTTGGGCTCCAGGGTGACCGCCGTCATAGCCAAGGAGCTCGATGGATGCCGTCGAAGGCCGGCGCAACTGGTTGTTGTTCATCGTCCCCCGCAGTCTTTATCGACGGAATTCTGTTGGCAACATTTCATCGCCACGGTTCGAGATCAACGCGCACTTGAGAAATATGTCGTTAGACAACAGTATTTCTCGACACCAGCGACAGGCAGAAGCAACTCTTGAACATTGCCGATATCGACCTCGACATATTTCTCGACGAAGTCTGTTCAATCGACCGGCGGCCTCGGGCACCTTCGACGACGCGCCCCTGGCATGAAGTGCAACTCCGGCGCTTCCTCGAAGACCAGTGCGGCCTGAAACGCGCTCCATCATCTCGCCGGCCCAAGGGGCGGTTTGTCGTCCATCATGACGAAGCATTTCCCATCCTAAACGCGCTCTCTGAAAACGGCGCTGTACCACTAACCCTTACCCACATCGATGCTCATTCCGACCTGGGAACCGGGTTCGGGGACCTTTCGTGGCAAGACATTGGCGGGAGGCTGCTTGGCCTGCTCCCAAAAGAGCGGGCCACAGCAATCCCGCAGACTGGCATGGAGAGAATTTCGCCAGCAAATTATCTCTCATATGCCCTGGCGTGCCGGTGGCTCCGAGCGCTGACTTATGTTCATCATACGCGGAGCGGTGACGACCTGATGCCCTTCTTTTTCCGGGACTTCGATGCGGCATGTGGCGTGATGGAATTGCGATATGTACCGCGTGTCCGCGACGTCCATTCCAGGGAAGAGCTCCGTGCCCTGCCGCACAGCCTTGAGCCGCCCATCCCGTTTCACAAGATTCCGGTTGAAGCTTATCGGGCCGCCGAACCGTTCGATTATGTGATCCTCTGCCAATCTCCTGGGTACACCCCGGTTGAGGCCGATGCCCTGATCCCGATCTTTAAAGACTACATCGAGTTCGACAGTGATGTTTCCCAAGGTTTCCCGGGCTTGGACTTGCATCCGAATTACACAGGAGAAGCTCGGTGACGCTGGACGGTTTCCTGAGTTTTCTCGCACTTTTCATCGCATTCTACGCAATCGTATCGCCGGTGACGCGCCTACGCGCGCAGTTGCATCTGGCTGTGCAAATTCCGTTGGCGCTTATCGCAGTCACGCTTGTTCTCTACTTCGAATTCTTCTCCTTGATGAGCCAGCCGTGCCGATTGCCAAGCGCTGAAGCCTGCGCCTGGCTGACTTTCCCCAAAGACGGCAGCTTCACACCGCCCCAGGCTGCCTTCCTGGTCGTATTCGTCTGGATAATTCTTGCATGGGGCCTCAACGTTCTGCTGAAGCCGGGGCCGCGCTCGCTGGTGGCCGTTGGCAAGATCGTGCAGACCCTGCTTTATGATCGTCGCTTTGCGGAATTACTGGATTTCATACGGCCGCATCTCGGTTTGATAGAGGCCGTGGCCGAGCGGCGGCTACTACGGCAGAAAGCGCACGATTGGTTGGCCGATACGAACTGGCTTCAACGCCAGAAAATCCGAACCCTCAAACCGGTCGGGCCAGAAGAGGACGAGCCGAAGCAGTCGGGGGTCGCCCCTAGCACGCGGATCTATGAGTGGTTCCGGCGGCGAATGCGACGGACGAAGCACTTTGTCCCGGCCGGCCGTAAGGCCCAAGCCGACGCCGAGACAATCGTACGCATGCTGTTGCGTTCGGAGGAGTTCAGAAAGTTCCTCGTCACGATGCGGCCGGATGCATTGCCGGACCTCATGGCGATCAAACTGCAACCGCGTTTCGACTTCTCGGACAAGGCCCTGCGTGACATGGTCGCCGACAGCGGCAGCAGGCTCTATCAGGAAATCGAGCAGAACCAGAACCTCGCGGACAAAGGCGGATATGCAATTCCCGAGGAGAATGTCTTGCTGCAATTTCTCTTCGGCGATGCCGAGACGGCCCATAAGCTGAGCGCCTGGAAGCCCATAGGCGACGCCGTCATCAATACGATCCGCGGAGGGACAAACAGCGGCTATGCCGCCCAGCTCAACGACCGCGCCGATGATTTCGACGATGAAAAATGGCGCGACATCTCTTTTGTAGGCATTCGGTACTTCGACATCATGGTCAATGAGGCCATGCGTCAGGGTGTCCCTTATCATATGTGGCTGTTCTACCTGCCCCTCTTCGTTACCGAGCTGGAAAAAATCTACGATACGTCCGGTCAAAACATCGACGCGATGGCGGAATTTCCCACCCGCAATGCCCGCCTGCTGTACGAAGCATTCGACGTCATGGGCAATTGGATACGCAACATAAGGCATCTCGCGCCCTCATCGCCACATGCCGCGATTTCGGACAGGCAGGAGTTTTCGTCAGGCGCCATCCCGGCGGATGCGGCCGTCGCCCTCGGCAACGCGATGGTCACGGTGGCCCTTTCCGACCGGATCGGCGACACCTTCGCAAGCTATCTCCACGACTGCATCCTCCATGACGTTGCGGCCCTCTCCCATGAGGGGCTTGAGGGACGCATGCGAGCTCTTTTGATCCGAACGATCGTGGCCGGAGGCAATCGCCACCCCGATGCTCGATACGGACAGCGCCTCAAGATCTTCCTCGCAATGGCCGACCATGTTCTCCGCGGATCGGTGAAGGACTATGTTGCCGCACTGGACCCCGCACCTCTGAAATAGCGGAGAACCGGATGAGTGGTTCGGTCGGCGCGGCCGAGGATGGCTTCTCGCGCCAGGCCGCTCGCGTTGGACAGGCGGAGGGGAGCGCCATCATGAAGGGCGTGCTCGCGGTTCGAAGGCAAAAAGGGGCCGGGGAGCCACGAACACTGAAGGCTAGTCGGATAGCTGCATATTCGATGTCAGGTCAATATTTGCTGCGCAGCAACAATGCTATTCCGAGATCCCTGCTATCCAAAGCTGGGGAAAGGAGACGAACAAACCCGCCGGCTGCCATTTTGGCACTTGTCACATATAGATACCGGCTACCAAATTGTTTCTATTAACAATTTTTGCTTCAGTTCGTCCAATCGATCATGGGTGCCACGGCGAAGATTTTCTGCTTCGAATACAAAGGTTTACTGAGATCCGTCGAAAGTTGGGGCAGCAAGTGAAGGGGTCCCTTTACACTTGTTATGCTGATTATGCCACTATTTGACACCGATCGTCGACGGAGACCACCAGTTTGCCCGCCCTCATGCGCTTGACGAGTTCTTGCCTCCGCCTGAAATCCGCAGGAACAGATCGTTGCTGGACCGTGCTGGTCTGGGCGCTTGCGATCTGGTGTTTTGGCGGGATGGGCGTTTTCGCTCAGCAATCGCCGGCGCAACAGACACCAACGCAACAGACCGGTCGCGTCGTCAATGTCGGTGTCTATGTCAGCCCACCTTTTGTCATGGCCGGCAAGGATCGCACATTCTCCGGCATGGCGATCGATCTGTGGGAAAGCGTCGCGGCCCAAAGCGGGCTCGCCTATCGCTATATTCCCTACCCCACAATCAGCGGCCTTTTAGATGCCACGCGCAGTTCCCAGATCGATGTCGCCGTGACCAATCTGACCATAACGCGCGAGCGGGCCGAGACCATTTCCTACACGCAGCCCTGGTACGATGCCGGGCTGCGCATCATGGTCGTGAATACTAGTGGCAACGGGTTTTCCGACCTGCTCAACGGACTGCGTGATGCCGGGCATTTGCGGGCCTACGCGTCTCTCCTGGTGTTGGTGCTTCTCGCCACGCTGGCCATGACGCTTTTTGACAGGCGATTTGACAGTGAATTTCCACAGAGATGGCGCGAGGGCATCGCGGAAAGCTTCTTCCACGTCGTCTCGCTGGTCACGTCCGGCAAAACGACGCGGAAGAACCTGTTCGGCTGGCACGGGCGGTTCTTGGCCGCGTTCTGGATGATCTGCGGCGTCGCCACTCTAGCCTACGTTACCTCATCCGTCACCAGCGTTATGACCGCCATGTCGCTGACCCAAAACATCAATTCGCTGGCCGATCTGCCCGGCAAGTCTGTCGGAGTGTTCACAGGCAGTGTCGCCGAACGTTTCATCGGCGACCTCGGCATCAGTTCGATTTCTTATGACGACCTGACGGACGCGGTACCCGCTCTCAAAGCAGGCCATATCGATGCCATTGTCGCCGACGCGCCGATCCTAGAGCATTACGACCACACCAATCCCGAGCAGAAGATGGCGGTTGTCGGCAGCATCTTCCACCCCGACAAATACGGCTTCGCTTTCCCCTATGACAGCGACCTGACCACGCCAGTGACGCTGCAGGTTCTAGAGATGCAGGAGGATGGGACGCTGGCCATCATCAAGCAGAAATATTTCGGCAATTCGCCGTAAACGGGGAACGTGAAAGAGAGTTCGAAGCGCTCTTTGCAATCATGCCATCAGACTGAGGTTGAACGCACAACATTATTCCTTTGCGTGGAACCAACCTTTGATCGATGCGTTGATAGGCGATGCCATCATGCCGAAATGTTTTTGGTACGGCTTCCCTTCATAGAAAGCAGGCTCGTACTTCAGACGAACCGCCTGGGAGATGAGCAGCCCCTACCTTACGGGAGGAAGCAGCATGGAACGTTTTGACTTCGCGTCGCCGGTTTTTGTAACGATTGATCATGAGGCCGAGGAAATCACCTCGGTGACACAGGCCATTGAATTTTTGCGGCGGTGGCCACAGGGCCGTCGAGGACCCGTCTATCGCTGCGCCGTGAACTGTTGCCAAGGTGCGATGGACGGGAGCATCGACGTCGAGGCAGCCCGAAAAGGGTTTGTCAGCTTTGCCAGAATTTCCGGGGTCTTGAACCGTGAAATGGCGATGCCTATGATGGTTGGCGGACGTGGATCACTTGAGCCCCTGATCAAATAGAGGCGTTATCGGCGCGTTTGGCAAAGTTTCGGCCCAAATGGACCGTTACATCATAGCTCGACGGGAGCAGCGTCCGAAATCCGGAATTGGGTGCTGCGATTGCCGTTCCAGTGGTTGGCCGACAACGAGCCGGCGGCATGCACTAGCCTTCCAGAACTTCGTGACAGAAAATCGCCGAGCGGGGTATCCCCGACACGGAATGCCATTGCCTGCATACGGCCACCGAGTTCCGAGCGCAGGTCGACACGGAGATGTCCCGTCCCCACCGGCTGCGCAGCGAGGATGCGGTGACGCGGCAGCACGAACACCGGGGACGGATGTCCCGAACCGAATGGCCCGGCCTTTTCAAGCGAGTCGACCAACGCCAATGTCGCGCCTTCGGCCGTTAGCGCGCCGTCGATTTTCAGCACTTCTTCCTCGCGTAGCTTGAACACATCGGCCGATGCGCGGTCTTCAAGGAAAGCGCGGAATTCGCCGAGTTTATGCCGCTCGACGGTGATGCCGGCCGCCATTGCGTGGCCTCCGCCTTTGACGAGCAAGCCCCTGCCGACGGCTTCTCGAACCAGCCTGCCGAGATCGAAGCCGGGGATGGAGCGACCGGAACCCGAGCCCACCCCACTGGTGTTGAAGGAAATGGCGAAGGCCGGGCGGCGCGCGTGGTCCTTGAGCCGCGAGGCGATGAGACCGACAATGCCGGGGTGCCAATCCTGGCTCGCGGTAACGATGACCGCAGGACCCTTCCCGCCAGCAAGTTCGACATCGGCTTCGGCTCGCGCCTGTGCCAGCATGGCATGCTCCATCGCCTGGCGTTCCTGATTGAGAAGGTCGAGCGTCTCTGCGATCTTTCCCGCTTCGACCGGATCGTCGGTAGCAAGCAGCCGGCTGCCGAGTGCTGCGTCGCCGATGCGCCCGCCGGCATTGATGCGCGGCCCGATCAGGAAGCCGAGATGGAAGGTGTTGATCGGTTCGCCAATGCGCGACACCCGGGCAAGTGCCGCAATGCCTGGGTTGGCCTGCTGTCTCACAACCTGCAGACCCTTGACGACGAAGGCGCGGTTGACGGCTGTTAGCTTCACGACATCGCAGACGGTGGCGAGCGCGACCAGATCGAGATAGCGCAGCAGATCGGGGCGCGGCGCATCGGGCATCAACTGACGCAGAATGCTGGCCGTACGCACCAGCGTCAGGAACACCACGCCCGCAGCACAAAGATGCCCCTGCCCCGAAAGATCGTCCTCGCGGTTCGGATTGACGACGGCAACAGCATCCTCAGGGAGCGCACCACCGACCTGATGGTGATCGAGAACCACGACATCCGCGCCGGCCTGGCGCGCAGCGGTGATGGACGGCGCGCTGTTGGTGCCGCAATCGACAGTGACGATCAGCGAGGCGCCGCGCGCAACCAGTTCGCGCATGGCCTCCGGGTTCGGCCCGTAGCCCTCGAAGATACGGTCGGGGATGTAGATTTCGCTGCGGACGCCGAAATGCTCAAGAAATAGCGTCATCAACGCCGACGAGGCAGCGCCATCGACATCGTAGTCGCCAAAGATGGCGACGCGCTCGCGCCGCTGGATGGCTACTGCAAGGCGTTTCGCCGCCTTATCCATGTCCGTCAGGCTGGACGGATTCGGCAATAAATCGCGTATGGTGGGATCGAGAAAACGCTCGGTCTCTTCGGCCGTCACCCCACGCCCGGCTAGTACGCGAGCCACGACCTCCGGAACGCCATGACCTTGGGCCATGGCGAGCGCAACGCGGTCGTCGCGCTCGGTCAGCCGGTGCTCCCACGTCAGGCCAGTGGCCGAACGCCGGACTCCCAAAAATATTCGGCGTTCGGATGTCATCGGCAAACTCCTGCGCCAACCGCCCCGGTCAGGCAAGCGGCGCAGGGATGTGGGACTCTCAGAATTTGTCGAGGTCCTGGTGGCGGGCGATGATTTCGCGAACGGTGCGCGAATAGGAGCGCAATACCAGCGTGTGGGTGCGGATCGAATCCTTGGAGAATTTCACGCCGGCAAGCATGTTGCCGTCGGTGACGCCAGTCGCCGCAAACAGCACGTCACCCTTGGCCATCTCGTTGACGGTGTAAATCTTATTGGGATCGGAGATGCCCATGGTCGCCGCACGGTCGATCTTTTCCTGCGAATCAAGCAGCAGACGGCCCTGCATCTGGCCACCGGTGCAGCGCAATGCCGCCGCCGCCAAGACGCCTTCGGGCGCACCGCCGGTGCCGAGGTAGATATCGATGCCTGTCTCGTCGGGATCGGTGGTATGGATGACGCCGGCTACGTCGCCGTCGCCGATCAGGCGAATGGCAGCACCCGTCTCACGGACGGCATCGATCAGGGCTTCGTGGCGCGGACGATCGAGAATGCAGGCGGTGATTTCGTTGACCGGAACACCCTTGGCCTTGGCCACGGCAGCGATGTTCTCGGCCGGCGAAAGGTCCAGATTGATGATGCCTTCCGGATAGCCAGGACCGACGGCAATCTTGTCCATGTAGACGTCCGGCGCATAAAGAAGGCTGCCTTTTTCGGCGATCGCTATCACGGCAAGCGAGTTCGGCAGGTTCTTGGCGCAGATTGTGGTGCCTTCGAGCGGGTCGAGCGCGATATCGACCGCGGGACCTTCACCGGTACCGACCTTCTCACCGATATAGAGCATCGGCGCTTCGTCGCGTTCGCCCTCGCCGATCACCACGGTGCCGCGAATGGCCAGACGGTTTAGTTCCTGCCGCATGGCATCGACCGCAACTTGGTCAGCCGCCTTTTCATCGCCGCGCCCACGCAGACGCGCAGCAGCAACAGCGGCGCGTTCGGTTACGCGGGCCAACTCCATGGTGAGTATCCGGTCGAGACCGGCAAGTACGCTTTTCGGCATGTTTGTTGATCCTGAAAGAAGGGATTGCGCTCCACCCGAACGGGTTAGCTTCCTTTTGTCAAACCCGAATGACAACGGCAAGTGCCGTTGCCCGGTTTATCGAAAACGAAGCAAATCCAACCGATTAAAGGCACAGCCGAAGTGCGGTTCTATTCCGCCCGCTCGATCCGGATCACTTGGGGCTTATCGACCAAGTGTCCATCCTTGGTCACGCCGTCGACAGCTTTCCGCACAGCCGACTCCGTCGTCTCATGCGTCACGAGGATGACGGTCTTCTGGCTGGCATCGTTGGAATCATCGGCCCGTTGGACGATGGATTCCAGCGAGATATCGTTATCCGCCATACGCCGCGCGATGGCTGCGAAAGCGCCGATGCGGTCGTGGACGGTCAGGCGGATGAAATATCCGCCGGCGTGAGACCGTATCTGCGCCTTCTTGTAAGGACGCAATTCCTTGGCCGGACGCCCGAAGACCGGGCCATGCTGGAAGCCAGGCCGGCTCTTGGCGATGTCAGCAATGTCACCGACGACGGCGGATGCCGTGGCGTTGCCGCCTGCACCGGGACCCGACAGCAGCAACTCACCGAGAATGTCGGTCTCGATGGCGACCGCGTTGGTCACGCCGTGGACCTGCGCGATGACGGAAGCCGTCGGCACCATGGTTGGGTGAACGCGCTGTTCGATGCCGCTGTCGGTGCGTTGGGCAACACCGAGCAGCTTGATGCGGTAGCCCAATTCCTCGGCAGCCCGGATATCGGCCTGCGAGATATTGCTGATGCCTTCCATATAGATGTCGCCGGCAGAGATTTTTGTGCCGAAGGCCAGGCTGGTGAGGATGGCGAGCTTGTGAGCGGTGTCGTGGCCCTCGATGTCGAAGGTCGGGTCGGCTTCGGCATAGCCAAGCCGCTGCGCATCCTTGAGGCATTCGTCGAAGGAAATGCCCTCGGCTTCCATGCGGGTCAGGATGTAATTGCAGGTGCCGTTGAGGATGCCGAAGACGCGCGTGACAGTGTTGCCGGCAAGCGATTCGCGCAGCGTCTTGATGACGGGAATGCCACCGGCGACGGCCGCTTCATAGTTCAGCAGCGCGCCCTTCTTCTCGGCGATTTCGGCCAGTGCGACGCCGTGCTTGGCAAGCAGCGCCTTGTTGGCGGTGACGACATGGCGTCCGGCTTCCAACGCAGCGCGCACGCACTCCCGCGCCGGGCCCTCGTCCCCGCCGATCAGTTCGACGAAAATGTCGATATCGGCTTTTTGGGCAAGCTTCACCGGATCGTCGAACCACTCGACACCCGACATATCCACGCCACGGTCACGGCTGCGATCGCGGGCGGAGACAGCCGTGATGACGATCTCGCGGCCGCATTGGCGGGTGAGTTCTTCGGCCTTGCTCCTGAGAACGCGCGCAACGGATGCGCCCACAGTGCCGAGACCGGCGATTCCAACACGCAATGCTTCGGCCATATGGGTGCCGTCCCCTCTGCTTTTCAATATTCGGAAATCGTGCCGCGGCGCTGCCTAGCGGGTAACCTTCAGCGGCACGACGTTGTTGGGCTGCACCGATGCCGTCTGCAGGAAGCGCTTGATGTTGCGCGCAGCCTGACGGATGCGGTGTTCGTTCTCGACGAAAGCGAGTCGTATGAAATCGTCGCCATGCTCGCCGAAGCCAATGCCGGGTGCTACGGCGACATCAGCATGCTCGATCAGCAATTTCGAGAATTCCAGCGAACCGAGGTGGCGGAACGCCTCGGGGATCGGTGCCCAGGCAAACATCGAGGCGGCCGGCGGCGGGATATCCCATCCAGCGCGACCGAAGGAGTCCACCATGATGTCGCGGCGCTTGTGATAGATTTCGCGAACCTCAGCAATGTCGGAGCCATCACCATTGAGCGCCGCAGTCGCAGCGACCTGGATGGGGGTGAATGCTCCGTAGTCGAGATAGGATTTGACGCGTGTCAGCGCCGAAATCAGCCTCTCGTTGCCGACTGCAAAGCCCATGCGCCAACCGGGCATGGAGAAGGTCTTGGACATCGAGGTGAACTCAACGGTGACGTCGATAGCGCCAGGCACTTGCAGGACGGAAGGCGGCGGATTGCCGTCGAAATAAATCTCCGAATAGGCCAGATCCGACAGGATGATGAGGTCGTTCTTCTTCGCGAAGGCAACCACATCCTTATAGAAGTCGAGCGATGCGACCAGAGCGGTCGGGTTCGATGGATAGTTCAGGATCAGCGCCAGCGGCTTGGGAATCGAGTGGCGAAAGCCGCGCTCAAGCGCGGGAATGAACTGATCGTTCGGCTCGACCTGCAGGGAGCGGATGACGCCTCCCGACATGATGAAGCCGAAAGCATGGATTGGATAGGTCGGGTTCGGGCACAGAATCACGTCGCCGGGCGCCGTGATCGCCTGCGCCATGTTGGCGAAGCCTTCCTTGGAGCCGAGTGTCGCCACGACCTGGGTGTCGGGATTGAGCTTCACACCGAAGCGGCGCGCATAATAGTTGGCCTGGGCGCGGCGCAAGCCTGGAATGCCCCGCGACGACGAATAACGATGCGTGCGCGGATCACGAACCACTTCGCACAGCTTGTCGACAATGGCCTTGGGCGTCGGCAGATCCGGGTTGCCCATGCCGAGATCGATGATATCGGCGCCCCGCGACCGCGCCGAGGCCTTGAGCCGGTTCACCTGCTCGAAGACGTAGGGCGGAAGACGGCGGACTTTATGAAATTCTTCCATTGTCGGTTCCACGCGGTCGAAAGGCATTGGAATGGGCAGCACTTTGCTGGCGCGATATATACTTATTCACATGCCGGGTCGATAGCCTTGCACCGGCCCTCGATGACGTTCAGCGTGTTCTTCGCGTGGTTCTTGGCCAAGGCCTTCAGTTGCGCCTCGCTCGCTTCCGGCTTGACCTGCTGCGAAGCCTGCGATTGCTGACGCGACTTCAGTTCGGCGAACTTGGCCGTCTTTTCCGCTTCGGTGAAGGGTGCTGCGGCGGAACGCGGCGGAATATTCATATTCGGATAGGTGCCGGTATCGACCGGGCCGTCCAAGGCGTTCTGCGCGGTAACGCCATCCTGCATCTGCGTGGACCCGCATCCCGTAAGCGCCAAGGTCGCAACGAGCAATAATGCACTCGAGGTGACGTGAAATGCAGAAAGTACGGGCAAAGCGGTTCGGTATGTCATAATAATTCCTCGACGGTCACTTTAGGCCGCATTGGACCGGTAGGACGTCCCACGATAATATGTCAAGAAAAGGCCGCCTGGGAGGCTCTGCGCGAAACATGTCTAAGAATTCTGATTCGAGCAAACCGTCCGACGATTCCGCCTCTCCGATCGAGCAATATCTCGTCAAGGATCCCGAGCGCTTTGCGCTGAACATGGCCCGCATGATGGAGCAGGCTGGCAAGGCCGCTGCCGCATGGGCCGAGCCGCGGGAAAAAGGCGAGGTGCGCGACAGCGTTTCCGAACCGGTGACCGACATGGTCCGGACGTTTTCCAAGCTCACCGAATATTGGCTTTCCGAGCCATCACGCGCCCTGGAGGCCCAGACCCGGCTGTTTTCCGGTTACATGGATGTCTGGAGCAATGCGATCCAGCGCGTGAACTCGGGAGAACCGGTCGAAGACGTCGCCAAGCCGGAAAAGGGCGACAAGCGGTTTCAGGACCCGGAATGGGGCCGCAACGCGTTCTTCGACTTCGTCAAGCAGGCCTATCTGGTCACCAGCCGCTGGGCGAACGATCTCGTCGAGCACGCCGATCTCGACGAAAGCACAAAGCACAAGGCGGGTTTCTATATGAAACAGCTTTCCAATGCGATCTCGCCTTCGAATTTCCTTTTGACCAATCCCGAGTTGTTTCGCGAAACCGTGTCGTCGAACGGTGAGAACCTGGTGCGCGGCATGAAAATGCTGGCCGAGGACATTGTCGCCGGCAAGGGCGACCTCAAGCTTCGGCAGGCCGACTACTCGCCCTTCGAGATCGGCCGGAACATCGCGCTGTCGCCGGGCAAGGTGGTCGGCCGCAGCGATGTCGCCGAAATCATCCAGTACGATCCCGCGACCGAGACGGTCCTGAAGCGGCCTTTGCTGATCTGCCCGCCATGGATCAACAAATTCTACATTCTCGATCTCAACCCTCAGAAATCCTTCATCCGCTGGGCCGTCGAACAGGGCCATACCGTCTTCGTCATCTCATGGGTCAATCCGGACAGCCGCCATGGCGGCAAGGACTGGGAAGCGTATATACGCGAAGGATTGCAGTACGGCCTCGACACTATCGAGAGAACGACGGGCGAGAACGAGGTCAATGCGATCGGCTATTGTGTCGGCGGCACGCTGCTTGCCGCGGCTCTGGCCCTGATGGCCCAGGAGGGCGACAACCGTATCCGCTCGGCAACCTTCTTCACCACACAGGTCGATTTCTCCTATGCGGGCGATCTTAAGATCTTCGTCGATGCCGATCAGGTCAGCGCGCTCGAAGCGGCAATGAAGCAAAAGGGCTATCTCGACGGCACCAAGATGGCGACCGCCTTCAACATGCTGCGCTCCGGCGATCTGATCTGGCCTTATGTCGTTAACAACTACATGCGCGGCAAGGACCCGCTGCCATTCGACCTGCTCTACTGGAATGCCGATTCCACGCGCATGGCAGCCGCGAACCACTCCTTCTATCTGCGCAATTGCTATCTTGAGAACAACCTGTCCGCGGGACGGATGGAACTGGCCGGGAAAACCGTGTCCCTGTCGGATGTGACGATTCCGGTCTACAATCTGTCGGCGCGTGAAGATCACATCGCACCGGCAAAATCGGTCTTTTACGGCTGCCAGTATTTTGGCGGCGACGTTGAGTTCGTGATGTCTGGGTCGGGTCACATAGCAGGCGTGGTAAACCCGCCGGCCTCCAAGAAGTATCAGTTCTGGACCGACGGCAAACCTGTCGGAGATTTCGAGCAGTGGGTCGCAAAGGCCGAGGAAACCCTAGGTTCGTGGTGGCCGCATTGGCAAAGCTGGATCGAGGCCAAGGATGACAGACGCGTCGACGCGCGCAGCCCCGGCTCGAAAGAGGCACCACTCGGCGACGCGCCGGGCACCTACGTCAGAGTTCGTGTGTAACGTTCTGTAATGTGCGGTGAGTTGACGACGCCTAGAAAGCAGGCGAAATGAGTGCCTCGATCGTAAGCACTCTTGTTCATAGTTCCCTTGTTCACGAAGGGTTTTGCTTACTGGATCGGAATTGAGCTCCGGAGAGAGCGTGATTCAGCGGTGGTCTCGACGCCGCAAGGGAGAGCCGGATACGTACCGGCTGGGACGCCGAGAAGGGGATGGTTTTGAGGGCACACGAATTGCTACTCGGCAAGGGAGAGCGACGCGCGGTAGCTGCGGCTCTCATGAGTGTGCTCCTGGCATCCTGTACGTCCACCACCGATCCCGATCTTCAGGCTGGCATGCCAGGGTTCAATGCCGCAGTTGCACCGACCGTGGAAGCCGGCGCTCCCAATTCCACCACGCTCGCAGGCAGTTCTGTTCCGGCCAAGGGCTATCAACTGGCCATGAGCAAGGAAGGCGACACCGCCCTGCCCGACCAGATGGCTTATGTGCCGGCGTCCAATCCCACGGAGCAGCCCGGCGAAAAGGCTGCGGAAGCCGCGGCCGTGGAAGAACAGAAGCCTAAAGAGCCGGCACCGGTTCAACAGGCCGAAACGCAAAGCACGACGCCAACGCAAACTGCCGAAACCACGGCGGAAGCAAAGCCTGAGACACAGACGGCGACAGCCGCCGCGGAGCCCGCGCCGCAACAGCAAGGCTCAGGTCAGATTCTGACCAACGGCACCTTGCAGGAGCCGCCGAAGAAAAAAGGCTTCTTTGCCTCCCTCTTCCGCTCGACGCCTGCGGCGGCGAAAACACCGGAAAAGCCGAAGCCTGTCGTGGCTGAAGCCGTGGCAAAACCTGAGCAGATCCTGGAGAACACGCCGAAGCCGGTGATCGCGGAGGCTGAGGAGACTAAGCCAGTCGTGACGCTCGCCTCGACGAGGACCGACAAAGGCAAGACGCTTGCCATGGCTTCGCTGTCCTCGCCCGGTTCAGGCGCAATGGATACGCTGCCCGGTGTACGGCAATCGGCCTTATTCGAAATCAAGCGCCGTTCCGGCCTCGATGACGACAGCGATGTCGATTTGCATGAAGACGAAGATGACGGCTCTTTCCAGGTCGCGTCCGCCGCCGGATTTGCCCGGCTGGCACCCAATGGGCTCATCAAGCAGACCGAAAGCGTCGACGTCGCCTGCCTCAAGCCGTCGCTTGTCAGGGTTCTGAAGGCCGCAGAGCAACGCTACGGCAAGAAAGCCGTGGTCACCTCTGGCTATCGCAATCCCGACCGCAATCGCCGTGCGCGCGGCGCGAAGAATTCGCTTCATATGTATTGCGCTGCCGCTGACGTCCAGATCCCTGGCGTGAGCAAGCTGGAACTGGCGAATTATTTCCGTGCCATGCCTGGACGCGGCGGCGTGGGCACCTACTGCCACACGAATTCGGTTCATATCGACGTTGGGCCGGAGCGCGACTGGAACTGGCGTTGCCGTCGCAAAAGATAAGAGAAAAAAGTTTCCACAGGCGGCAAAAGACGGGTTGCCCGAGTCAAAGAAGCTTACTATAACCCGCCTCACCTGAGCGCGCCCATCGTCTAGCGGTTAGGACACCGCCCTTTCACGGCGGTAACAGGGGTTCGATTCCCCTTGGGCGTACCAGGTTTTTTCTCCATTTATATTTCATGCTTTCGAAGCGGACGCTGCGCTGCGGCTGTCTATTTCGCCGATAGCTCTCTTCGCTGCTGAAGCCGTTTCGGGCCCAGCAGACCTTGTCAGTGGCATCGGTTACGTTCGATACTGTTTCAAGCTTTGCCCAGCATTCTGCCGTTACATCGACAGATATAAGCACGTCCTCCATAGGCGGCGCGGACAAGCGCACAGCTTAGAATGAACTCTCTACCGGACGGAGGTGTCCATGCCCGCATTAATCGACTCGTTGTTGCGCGCAACGTGGTTCGGCTATCTCGCGCGAATCGTTCTTACCTATATGTTCTGGGCTAGCGGCCTTGCGAAGCTGATCGGCTTCGACGCCGGCGTTGCGGAGATGGCGCATTTTGGCCTCGAGCCAGCTGTGTTTTTCAATGTTGCAACGTTGGTCGTACAGCTTGTCGGCTCGACCCTCATCATCCTGAACAAGTGGACGTGGCTTGGAGCCGGAGCGCTCGCGGTATTCACGGCGCTGACCATTCCCATCGCCCATAATTTCTGGGCGATGGAAGAGCCGATGAAGACCGTAGAGTTCTATGTCGTCATGGAGCACATCACGGTGATCGGCGCACTGATGGTGGTTGCTTACGCCTCCGTACGCAAATCCTGAGAAGGGAGTGCCGCGCGGGTTCGCGCGGCACTCCCGGGTCAATCGTCGCGTTTGACCATCTCGTAGGAACTGTCGAGCCCGCCTGGAACCTCGTCGGAAACAACGAGAGCCAGTTGCTCGCGGTCGAAGATTTCGAACCAGTCGTCCCACTCGACCAAATCGTATCCGCCGGCGTTCTGGGGCCGTTCAGGCCGATCTTGGTCTTGGTACGCTGCTTGGTCGAAGACGATCCTGATCATCGATTGCGTGCCGCTTTCAGGCGAAATGTCGACGATCGCGGGAGATCCCATACGCGCTGCGGCCCAGGTTCTGACGGCTTCGTGGTCGGTCAGGGTAACGGACATGATGTCTCCTCAAAATTTCAAAGGGGTCGTGGTTGACCCGACTGTAAAAGCGCCACGGGCGCAAAAGGCTCCACGCCTTCGACTATTTCAGCAGTGATGTCGACAAAGCCATTTGCGGTCTCCATATCAACCGAGCCTTAAGCGATCAGGTGCACACTGCCCATCATGATCGGACTCGGATTGCCAAGATTAAGATGGTTGCTGCTGGGGGCGCTGGCCGCCGGAGGCTGGGCCATGACACAGGACCCTCCTTCGAGCTTTCAGCCGAAGCCTACACCCGCCAACCGAAAAGCAGCCGTGGAAGCCTCGTCTCGCCCTGCGCCAACGCCAATGGCCCCGGTACAACGCATGCCGACGCCGCCGGCCTCGGTCGCGAAACCTACGGCTGTCGCGACACCACACAAAACAAGCATTGAGGCCCGCCCCGCGAAACCTGTGCCGCAGACCGCACCGCGAAAGCCCCTGGTCGCCGAGCGGCGACCGCAGGAGGCGGTTTCGGTTAAGGCCAAGCCATTGCAGACTGTGCCTACGCCACGACCACAGACCACGGCGTCGATTGCTCCGTCAGAACCTGTGCCAAAGCCTTCTACGAAACCGGCCTCGACTGCCGAGATTGTCTACGCCCGGACGACCGTCAATCTGAGGCAGCGCGCCAACACGTCGTCCGCCGTTCTCGCGCGCTTGCAACAGGGTGCAGCGGCAACCGTCTATGCGCGGGACGGCAAGTGGCTTCTGGTATCGACCCGGGACGGCCGCGGCTGGGTCCATTCTGACCATCTGCTCGCACCCGACCCCAACGCGCCGAGGCCCAAGAAAGCACTGTCTTTCGCCACAAGGTCAACTCCTGCGGGTTAGAACTGCGCTGTTTGACGCGTGGAACCGCTGAAAGTGGCCACTTCAAGCTCTTGTGGGTTGAAACCCGCCACCGACAATGCCAAATCTCTAGCAACAGCTGGCGGATTTTCCGCGCGATCCCATTCTCATCCCGGCATTGTATCCATGGTCACCTATCTCGACGCCGACACGGCTCCGCTTCGCAACACCGGCCAGATCCGGCTTTATGGCGCCGATGCCTTCGAAGGCATGCGCAAGGCGTGCGCTCTTACCTCGCAATGCCTGGATCAGCTTGCCGCAATCGTCGCGCCGGGCGTAACGACGAACACGATCGACCGCTTTGTCTTCGAGTTCGGCATGGACAATGGCGCGCTGCCTGCCACGTTGAATTACCGCGGCTATACCAAGTCGACCTGCACCTCAATCAACCATGTCGTCTGCCATGGCATTCCCGACGACAAGCCGCTGCGCGACGGAGACATCGTCAATATCGATGTCACCTATATCCTCGACGGCTGGCATGGCGACTCAAGCCGCATGTATCCGGTCGGTACAGTCAAGCGCGCGGCCGAGCGCCTGATGGAAGTGACCCACGAATGCCTTATGCGCGGCATCGCCGCAATCAAGCCGGGCGTTCGCACAGGCGCCATCGGCGCAGCGATCCAGACTTATGCCGAAGCAGAGCGCTGTTCGGTCGTTCGCGACTTTTGCGGCCATGGCGTCGGACTTCTGTTTCACGATGCGCCCAACATCCTGCACTACGGTACACCGAATGAAGGTGTCGAGATGCGCGAGGGCATGATCTTCACCGTCGAGCCGATGATCAATCTCGGCCGGCCGCATGTGAAGGTGCTGTCGGATGGATGGACCGCCGTGACGCGTGACCGCTCGCTGTCGGCGCAATACGAACACACGATCGGTGTGACCAAGGACGGCTGCGAGATTTTCACGCTGTCGCGAAATGGGCTCGACCGGCCGGGCCTGCCCTCTTAAGATCGCCCGGCGTCGAGCATCTCGGCGCTCGCGCGAGGGGCTAGGCGCATGAGCGAAGGCGAAGAGGACGAGCGCGGTTTCTTTGGCGAACGCTTTGCCGCGCCAACGCCACTCCCGACGTCCCAGCCGCCCGATGCACCAAAGCCGCATTATCTCGGACACCGCGACCGGCTGCGGGAACGCTTCGCCGCTGCCGGCGCAGATGCCATGGCCGATTATGAACTGCTGGAGCTTTTGTTGTTCCGGTTGATCCCTCGCGCCGATACCAAACCGGTTGCCAAGGCCTTGCTCACCCGCTTCGGATCGATTTCGGAGGTGCTAGGCGCGCCTGTGACGTTGCTGCAAGAGGTGAAGGGCATCGGTCCAGCAGTCGCGCTGGACCTCAAGATAATCGCAGCCACAGCGCGCAAGATGGCGCGGGGCGAGATCGCGAAACGCGAAATCCTGTCCTCATGGACGCAGGTCCTGGAATACTGCCGTGCCGCTATGGCGTTCGAACAGCGAGAACAATTCCGCATTCTCTTCCTCGACAAGAAGAACACGCTGATCGCCGACGAGGTGCAGCAGACCGGGACGGTGGACCATACGCCGGTGTATCCGCGCGAGGTCATCAAAAGAGCTTTAGAGTTATCTGCGACAGCTCTGATTTTGTTGCACAATCACCCATCGGGAGACCCGACGCCGTCTCGTGCCGATATCGACATGACAAAAACCATCATCGATATCGCCAAGCCTCTCGGCATCTCCATTCATGACCACATCATTATAGGCCGTCATGGTGTGGCCAGCATGAAAGGTATGCAGCTCATCTAACGCCCAAGCAATCCGTAAGTTAACACTTACAAAAAAAGCCCGTCGGTTTTCACCAACGGGCTTTTTCATTGGATCAAATGACTCTTATTCGGTGTCGGCGTCCTTGGCAGACTTCTTCTTGGAAGCGGCCTTCTTCTTGGGCTCCTCGCCATCGGCGGCTTCAGTCTTTTCAGCAGCCGCCTTCTTGCTGGCCTTTTTGGCCGGCTTGCCGTCCTCGGACTCGGCCGACTCGTCGTCCTCGGCCATCAACTGTTCCTTGCTGACTTTCTCGTCGGTGATAGCGATCTGCGACAGCAGGTGATCGACGACCTTTTCCTCGAACAACGGCGCGCGCAGGTTGACCATGGCAGACGGATTATTGCGGTAGAACTCGAACACTTCCTGCTGCTGGCTCGCCGGATAGCGGCGGATCGTCTCGAACAGGCCGCGCTGCATCTCCTCGTCGGACACGGTGACGCCAGCCTTCTCGCCGATCTCGGCAAGTACGAGGCCGAGACGGACGCGACGCTCTGCCAGGCGCTGGTATTCGGCGCGGGCTTCTTCCTCAGTCGTCTCTTCGTCTTCGAAAGTGCGGCCGGCGGCATCGAGATCGCGCGAAACCTGCGACCAGATGTTGTTGAATTCGGCTTCGATCAGCTTGGAAGGCGCTTCGAACTTGTAGGCCTCATCGAGCTGGTCGAGCAGCTGACGCTTCACCTTCTGGCGGGTCATGGCGCCGAACTGGTTCTCGATCTGGCCGCGCACGATCTCGCGCAGCTTCTCAAGCGATTCGAGGCCGAGGGTCTTGGCAGTCTCGTCGTTGATTTCCAATTCACCCGGCTTGGAGACTTCCTTGACGGTGACTTCGAAGGTGGCTTCCTTGCCCGACAAATGCGTGGCCTGGTAGTTCTCAGGGAAGGTCACGGTGACGGTCTTCTCGTCGCCGGCCTTGGCACCGATGAGTTGCTCTTCGAAACCGGGGATGAATTCCTTGGACCCCAGCACGAGCGGTTGGTCGGACCCTGCGCCGCCGTCGAAGGCCACGCCGTCGATCTTGCCGAGATAGTCGATGGTGACTCGGTCACCTTCTTCAGCCTCGCCATCCTTGGGCTCGAACGAGCGCGACGATTCGGCAACGCGCTTGACCTGTTCGTCGACTTCGCTCTCCGGAACGTCGTAGACTTGGCGGGTAACAGTGATCGTCGAGGCGTCCTGAATTTCAATCGCGGGGATGACTTCGTAGGACAGCTCGAACTCGAAATCCGCGCCGCCGGCCAAAATCTTCTCGGCTTCCTTCTCGTCCTCGGTCATCTTGACCTCGGGCTGCATGGCGGCCTTCTCGCCGCGCTCGGCGATGATGTTGCGGGTCGAGTCGCTCAGGATCTCGTTGACGACCTCAGCCATGAAGGACTTGCCGTACATCTTACGGATATGCTGCAGCGGCACTTTGCCAGGACGGAAGCCGTTGATCTTCACCTTGTCCTTGGCGTCGGTAAGCCGCTTGGCAAGACGGGCTTCCATATCGCCAGCAGGCACGGTGACCTTGATCTCGCGCTTGAGGCCGGAATTGAGCGTTTCGGTGACCTGCATCATAAAACCTTTGTTATCGTCAACTGGCGCGGCGAATCGGCTCCTGCCGTTCAGCCTGCCGGAATTCCTTTGCCGGGGTGGCTTCGAATTCGTAACCAGAAATCCGGATTCGCCATTAGGCTCACCGGTATCCAACCGCAACGAGATCTCCGATAAGGGCTTGTTATAGCTTGTTTTTATCGCAGTCTTCGTTTTGCAGGCAGTTACAATCCTCCACCTTCGACTGGCCTTTTGTCATAGGCGTTGCAAATTTTCAACCATCTTCGACTTTTCGGCCGGTTTCCGGCAGATTTCCACCCCTACATTGACAGAATGATGGCGGCATGAGATTGGGCGTCACGATGCGGATGTGGCGGAACTGGTAGACGCCCTGGATTTAGGTTCCAGTGCCGAAAGGCGTGTAGGTTCGATTCCTATCATCCGCACCACTTCACTGGCTTGCTATACATCTTTAGACAGTGACTTGTAGAACCAGCGTCCGCTCGTCAATAAAATGGTTCTTCGAAGAGCAGGGTGTCGCCGTCCATCAAAGCCTTGATCTGCGACGTCCCATCGCCGGCGACGGCAGCCTTGATGCCGAAATTGCGGGTGCGCATGTCACGCTCGATAGCCAGCCCCTCGCCTTCCGGCAGATAGAACCGCTCAAGCCCATAGTCTATCGACACGACCTGATTGTCTTCGCTGCCGAAAAACCCGCTGGTTGTTTTGCCGGAGATGTCGACGGCCTCGGTGGCTGCGCCGGCGACGGATTGCCCGATCCAGGCATCCGTTGCGTGCCAAAATCCGTCGCTCTGACGTGAAAGCCGGACAGTGACATCCACATCAGGCCCGATCCCGGCTTCGTCGACATTGCGAAACAGATGGGCTGGGATGGACGATATCTCATAGCCGAGCCGCACATAGTCGCCACGCAAGAGATCGCGCGGATCGACCGGCTCCACCTTCAGAAGCACCTCACGACCATCGCGGAGCACGGCGGCGCGCGCCATGATCATCCAGCCGAGGAAACCGATCTGGGCCAGCGCGACCACCAGGGCGGACAGAAGTATTGTCTTTTTCGGCATCATACGGCTCCTTGCACGGAAGGCTTCATACGTTTCTCGATCCGGATGATGACGAACGCCAGCAGAGCCAGGATCAGTGCCGCGACGAGAAAAAAGCCGGCCGTGCCGGCCATAGAGCCGACCATGACGAGGTAGACGATGGCCAATTCGATGGCGAATCCGAGATAGGCGAGCCAGCGCAGTGCCTTACTCTCCCGACCGCCGAGCACCAGTGTCGCAGCGATGACAGTGAGCGCTGCAATGGCCGCCAGGACGAACCCGCCATCTTCAAAGCGGTACATTTGAATCACGAAGATGCCTGTCATAAACCCGATCAGCCCATGCAGAGGCAGATAACCGCCAAGCTGAACAAAGCGGTCCGTCTGCTCCGGCAGCAGAAGCGACAGAGCGAGAAGTACAACGGACACAACGGCGACCACCATGGCCGTTTCGAACACGTCTCCGTCCAACGCCCAGACGACGGCATAAGAAAGCAACGTCAGCAGGATCACATGCCGGGCCGGTTGGCTTCGGGTCCAATAAGACAACATCCAGAAAGCCGCGAGAAACAGCAGGAAGATGTGCGGCAGGCTATGGGTGCCAAACGGATCGAAGTCGCCCACAAAAAGCCAGGCGATCGCGATTCCGACGCCGAACACGGTGAGCATGCTCGAACGAAGGGCTGCCGCCGCAAGTCCGGTGGCGGCCATCCAGACGATCAAGGCGGACGCCTCATCGCCTGACATGTGGTACATCTGGCCTATCAAAGCGATGGTGCCGCCGAACGCCGCAGCACCGACGATCCAGCAGGCTTCGCCAATCGCCGCATGGTCGCGCAGTTTGAACCAAGCGCCGCTCATATAGGCGGCGAGGATCAACGCGAACAGCATCGTCACCCTGGCCAGACGCGGGATGCCTTCCCAATTGGCGGCCACGAAAATGAGAATTGCCGCCCCGAACAGCAATGCTGCCAGAACCGCCAGGATCGAGCCGAAGTTGAGCGCCTTGCGGTCGCGGCTTTCGACGTCGAGGGCAAGTTGCTCCGCCACAACAGATGTGATGAGCCCGTCTTCGACCCAGCGCATGATGTCTTTCTTTACGCGCGACGCGTAGCTGGTCATGTCCGTTCCGTCCCTCGTTCCATGCTGAATTTTTCCTTTACATGCCTTGTCATTGGGCACAGCCGCAACTCCGCCGTACCCCTAAAACAAGCCTTAATGGTGCATTGCACAAAACGCAGGGCTGCCATACCGCATTGTTGCTTTAAATTTGGACCCAATGCTCATATTTAAGCCACGTACAAAGAACGAATGAAAATCGAAACAAAGACGAAACGAGCAATATCATGAACCTGATCCGCAATTACCGCAATTGGCGCAGCTACCGTCAGACCATCAACGAACTGAGCCGTCTGTCGAACCGCGAACTCACCGATCTCGGCATCAACCGCGCTGAAATTCCTTACGTCGCCCGCAAGACCGCTTAATTAGCGGCTACTGTATAAACCGAAAAGAGAACGAAAATGAACCTGATCCGCACCATCCGTAATTGGCGCTCCTATCGCCAGACGGTCGATGAGCTGGGTCGCCTGTCCAATCGCCAGCTTGCTGACGTAGGCGTCCGGCGCGATGAAATTCCGTCGCTAGCCCGCCGCGGACTCTAAGAATACGAGGAATTCCGGCTGGATCTGCCTCCTCCTAAAGGTCCAGTCGGCCGGTCGGCCCTCCTCCCCCCGAAAGCCGACCCTTTTTGCGACACCCGCCGGTTCCTCCCCCGGCGGGTGTCGCTGTTTTGGGCATATATTTCCTTGGGCGCGTGACCCTCTCAGCCGTTGGATAGACGCTTGCTCTTCCAATCTTGCAAAGGAACAATTTCTGGCCGCCCGCCCATCGGCTCGACCCAGGAATCCACCGACCAGTTCGCGCCTGATCGTTCCCGAAGCACCGCCGTCCAGTGTGGATACCGTCCGTCGAGAAGAAAGCCTCTCGACGTGTTTGCGGCCACGCTGTGGTGCCTGAGCAACCCGCGTGCCTGCAAATAAAGCAGCAGGCCGCGCGTGTTGCCCGATTCGTCGATGCAATCCATCTGCCCGTGGATTCTCGAAGCGGCGAATTTCGACTTCGCATCGTCTCGGACTCCCGTCACCTTGAGTGCAAGGGTCTCGTAATGTTGAACCGCCTTGGCGACCGCGGCGCGTTCGGCAGCCGGCGAGGCCCTGCCCTTCGCCATGATCGTGACGAAGCTAGCGGTATTCGCGGACGTCGGGCTAAGCTTGGAGCGGAAGGCGCAGCCATAACCATGGCAAACCTCCAGCACCCTTACTGAGACTGCCTGCGCGTGGGCGCTTTGTGCCACTCCCGAAAGAAGCACGGAGACCAGGATGACCGAGATTGAGCGTGTGCGCGAGATCATCCCCGCTTTATGAATAAGCGCTGCGTCGTTCACAACTGGCGTGTCGAAACGTGGTAAACGCCTGCCGCGATTGCTTTCGCTGCCGCAAAGCATTATTTCGGCGCGCATGACACACAAGCCAATCCACATCATCGGCGGCGGCCTGGCCGGATCGGAAGCCGCCTGGCAAATCGCACAAGCCGGCGTGCCCGTCGTGCTGCACGAAATGCGGCCCCTGCGCGGCACCGATGCGCACAAGACGGCCGGACTCGCCGAACTCGTCTGCTCGAACTCCTTCCGCTCCGACGATGCCGAGAGCAATGCGGTCGGCCTGCTGCACGCCGAAATGCGTCTCGCAGGCTCGCTGATCATGGCCTGCGGGGATGCCAACCAGGTTCCGGCCGGCGGCGCGCTGGCGGTCGACCGCGACGGATTTTCCGACGCAGTGACCCGTAAGATCGAATCGCACCCGCTGATCACGCTGGCGCGCGAAGAAGTCACCGGCCTTCCGCCCGAGGAATGGGATCAGACGATCATCGCCACCGGCCCACTGACTGCGCCGTCGCTCGCGGCAGCCATCGGCGAAGCCACCGGAAAGGACGCGCTGGCTTTCTTCGACGCCATAGCTCCCATCGTGCATTTCGACAGCATCGACATGGATATCTGCTGGTTCCAGTCGCGCTACGACAAGGTCGGTCCCGGCGGCACCGGCAAGGACTACATCAACTGCCCGATGGACAAGGAGCAGTACGACGCGTTCATCCAGGCGCTGCTCGATGGTCAGAAGACCGAGTTCAAGGACTGGGAAGGCACACCCTATTTCGACGGCTGCCTGCCGATCGAGATCATGGCCGAGCGCGGACCTGAGACCTTGCGCCACGGGCCGATGAAGCCGATGGGATTGACCAACGCGCACAATCCCACGGTGAAGGCCTATGCGGTGGTGCAGCTGCGCCAGGACAACGCGCTGGGTACGCTTTACAACATGGTCGGTTTCCAGACCAAGCTACGCCATGGCGAACAGACGCACATCCTGCGCATGATCCCGGGCCTGCAGAATGCGGAGTTTGCCCGGCTGGGCGGCCTGCACCGCAACACCTACATCAATTCGCCTGTACTGCTCGATCCGACCCTGCAGCTCAAAGGCCGCGACGGGCTCCGTTTTGCGGGCCAGATCACGGGCTGCGAGGGCTATGTCGAGAGCGCTTCCATTGGGCTGCTTGCGGGCCGATTTGCCGCCGCAGCGCGGCTTGGCGAGACGGTTGCGCCACCACCACTGACCACGGCCTTCGGAGCCTTGCTCAACCATATCACAGGCGGTCACATCACCTCGGATGAGGAACCGGGCAAGCGCTCGTTTCAGCCGATGAACATCAATTTCGGCCTGTTTCCGCCTGTCGAAACGCCGAAATCCGAAGGCAAACGCCTGCGCGGCAAGGAAAAGACAATTGCCAAGAAGAAGGCGATGACGTCGCGTGCGCTTGCCGATTGCCGGACATGGCTCGGCCTACCGGCGCAGCAACAGGCAGCGGCGGAGTAGCAGCCTACCAGCCACGCCACGCGCGGCGAAACATCAACGCATGGCGGCGGAGCATCGAGATGTCCGTCGCAGCCGGTGCCGAAGATGGCCCGGCTTTCTCCAACCGGTCGAGATAGGCGCGCGTTAGCGCCAGCGGCAAAAATGCCGGCCGCAGTACTTGAGGCAAGTCTTTTGCACCGCTTTCGAAGGCGGCCAGATGCTCCCGCGCCAGCGCACGCATCGCGGCTAGCGCCATGCGTGAGGACGGTGAAGCCGCATCCTCCAGAAATTGGTCGACGGACGTTCCGGCAGCGGCAAGGATGTCGGTGGGCACATAACATTGCCCGCGTCGCTGATGGATCGGCTGTAACCGCAGCAGGCCGATAATCGCTTGTGCGCAACCGGCATGGCCCGCCAGTTCTGCCACGGTTCTGGCCGCCGCGGGTTCCAGCACCATCGCGGCAAGCTGGATCATAACCGACGCGGTTTCCCCGCAATAGCCTTCGAGGTCGGTGCGGCTCGGCATGGGATCGTCGTAGAGATCGAACAGCCGTGCCTCGAGATAATTGTCGAAGGCCTCGCGCGGGAGATGGTGGACACGGATAGTTTCAATCAACGAGACAGCCAAAGGGCTGCCGCCGGCGCCTTCCAGATTGTCAGCCGCAATCAGGTCGCGCCACCATTGCAGCCGGATCTCGCCTGGCAGCGGCTCGCGCACCCGCTCGCGGACGGAGGCTATCTCGGCGTTAAAGGCATAGAGGGACAGAAGCGCGCGCCGCTTCTCCTCCGGCGCATAGAGCACCGAGATATAGCGGTCGCGATCCGCCTCGCGGACGGCTTTCTGCAGGGGATCGACGGTCTCGTCCACGTCAGTCGACGGCAATCAGCGCGGCTGCGACCGAGCGATCTTCGGCGAGCAGAACATTGTAGGTTCTCACAGCCGCACCCGTGGACATCGGATCGGCTGCGATTCCGGCAGCGCGAAGAGCGGCCCGCAGTTCTGCCGGCAGCGGCTGGAGACTAGGCCCCATGCCGACCAGCAGGATCTGCACGGCGTCGGCTTCCGGCAGCAGCCGCTCGAAATCGGCGACCGTCAGGCTGGCGGCCGAATCAGGCTGCCAGCCATAGATGCCGGACGGCAGACACAGGATCGACCCGCGATGCGACATATCGGCAAAGCGGAAGCCCCCATTGCCATAAGCCTCGATCGGCGCCCGCCCCGGAAAATGCGCCTCGCGTATGACGAGCCCCGATGCCATCTCCGCCTACGTGCCGGAAGGCTGCGCGGTCGCAACAACCGCGGTGCCCTTCTCGCTCTCCTTTTCGAACATGTCGGGCCGCAGCTTGAAGAGGATCAAAAGCGGGCCGGCGATGAACAGCGAAGAGTAGGTGCCGACGAAAACGCCGACGATGATCGCGAAGACGAAGGACGAGATGACTTCACCGCCGAAGAAATAGAGCGCTATCAACGCCAGAAGCACGGTAAGGCCGGTCAAAATTGTCCGCGACAAAGTCTGGTTCAACGAGATGTTGATCACCTCATCGATCGGCATTTTCTTATATTTCCGCAACGTTTCGCGTATTCGGTCGTAGATGACCACGGTGTCATTGATCGAATAGCCTATGACGGTCAGGATCGCGGCAATACTCGACAGGTTGAATTCCAGACCAAGGACGACATAGACGCCGACGATGATGATGACGTCGTGAATGGTGGAGATGACGGCGCCAAGGCCGAACTGCCATTCAAAACGGAACCAGATATAAACCAGCAGCGCCAGCATCGACAACGTAATGCCGATGGTGCCGGTCCAAGCCAGTTCGCCTGAAACCGTGGGGCCTACAACCTCAATTCGGCGGAAGTCGAAATCATCCGACAGTTCCATTCGCACCTTGTCGACGACAGTCTGCTCGGCGTTGTCGCCGCCCTCCTGCGTCGGAACGCGAACCATCAATTCGCCTTGGTCGCCGAATGCCTGGACCTGCACCTCGCCCAGATTGAGTTCGCCAAGCCGGTCGCGCACCTCTCCGGGCTTCGACTCTTTATCCTTGGACTGCATCTCGATCAGTGAGCCGCCCTTGAAGTCGATGCCGTAGTTGAAATCCGAAACAAACAGCAGCCCGACAACAAGGATCGAAGCCAATCCCGATAGTGCGAAACCATAGTTTCGGTAACGCATGAAGGGGATTCTGGGGTTGAGGGGCAAATACTGAACGAGCCCCTTCGGAAACTCGAGCGGACGCCATTTGCGAAACCATACAGCCACGAGCCACCGGGTCAGCGTGAACGCGGTGAAGACCGTGGTGACGATACCGATGCCGAGCGTAACGGCGAAGCCCCGGACTGGTCCTGTTCCCATATAGAAGAGGATCACGGCAATGATCAGAGTGGTGAAGTTCGCGTCGACAACCGTTGCAAGCGCTCGCTGGAAACCACCATCGAAGGACTGCACCATCGAGCGGCCCTGGTTTCTTTCCTCACGGACGCG
The DNA here is from genome assembly GCF_030010215.1 of Tianweitania sp. UT-5YL-CI-8. Classification (GTDB taxonomy): domain Bacteria; phylum Pseudomonadota; class Alphaproteobacteria; order Rhizobiales; family Rhizobiaceae; genus Oryzicola. The sequence continues at coordinate 70,252 of NZ_JASCRR010000003.1, read as the reverse complement.
CTCGAAAATGATGACGTTGGAATCCACCGCCATACCCATTGTCAGCACGATACCGGCAATGCCCGGCAGCGTCAGGGTCGCCCCAAGCATTGTCAGGACGGCTATGATCAACGCAACGTTGGCTGCGAGAGCCAGATTGGCGATGAGCCCAAGCTTGCCGTAAACGAGTAGCATGCAGCCGATGACCAGGGCTGCGCCGACCAGCGACGCGAGCTTGCCGGCAGCAATGGAATCGGCGCCGAGGCTCGGGCCGACTGTCCGCTCTTCGACGATAGTCAGGTCGGCCGGCAACGCGCCGGCGCGCAATAGAACAGCCAGATCATTGGCGCTCTGGGTGGTGAAGTTGCCGGAAATCTGTCCGCTGCCGCCAATGATCGGCTCATTGATACGCGGTGCCGATATGACTTGATTGTCGAGAACGATCGCAAAGAGACGGCCGACATTCTGCTGCGTTGCCTGGCCGAAGCGGCCCGCACCGCGGGCGTCGAAACGGAACGACACCACAGGTTCACTGGTCTGCTGATTGAACGTCGCCTGCGCATCGACGAGGTTTTCGCCGGAAACGATGATGCGGTTCTCGATCAGGTAAGGCACGGGGGGATCGTCGGTCGAATACATCACCGTCGAGCCAGCCGGCGGACGGCCGTTGACCGCCTCCTGTACCGGCACGGATTGATCGACCATCTGGAAGGTCAGCTTGGCGGTCTGTCCGAGAATTTCCTTCAAGCGCTGTGGATCTTCGAGGCCAGGCACTTGAACAAGGATACGGTCGGCGCCTGAACGCTGGATAATCGGTTCGGTGGTACCGAGTTCGTTGACGCGACGCCCGATCACCTCGATCGACTGCGAAACCGCGCTGTTGACGCGGTAGTTGACGCCTTCGTCGGTCAGCGTGAAGCGCAGCAGGCCAGGCTCCGGCTCCTCTAAGCTAAGTTCCGTGATGGCGTTGCCGAGCACGCCGGATGACACGGGCTGGGTCAGAGAGGCGAGCGCCGTTTTGGCCTTTTCCGCGTCCGCCGCATCGCGCACACGCACCTGAACGCTTCGGCCGGTTCCGGTCAGGCCGGTGTAGCCGATGCGTGCATCGCGCAACAACGTCCGGATATCGTCACGCGTGGCATTGAGCCGCTCATTGACGAGGTCCTGGCGGTCAACCGCCAGAAGGATATGCGAGCCGCCCTGCAGGTCGAGACCGAGCGTCATCGTCCGCTTGGGCGCCCAGCTTGGAAGACTGTCGAGCGTGGACTGGGGCAGAATGTTGGGCAGCGACAGGATCACGCCCAGCGCAACCACAGCCCAAATCAATATGGTCTTCCAGCGGGAAAAATATAGCATCTGGCTCTTCCGTTCAGGCCTTTGAGGTGCGTTCGGCCCGGAATGCGGTTATTTCTTGGCGTTCTGATTGGCGACGGGCTCGCCCTTGACGCGGACATCGGCGAGCGTCGAACGCAGGGCCGTCACTTTCACGCCGGCGCCGAGGTCGAGTTCAAGCTCGTCGTCGGTCACCTTGGTAACCTTGGCGATCAAACCGCCACCGGTAACGACGGTGTCGCCACGACGAACCGCGAGTAGCATCTGCTGTCGTTTTTTCAACGCCGTACGCTGAGGCCGGATGATCAGGAAGTACATGATCACGAAGATCAGGATGAAGGGCAGAATGCTGACGAGCATGTCTGCTCCGCCGCCAGTTGCTGCCTGCGCGTATGCTGGCGTCACGAACATATAAATCTCCCGAGAAAAACGCGCTCCGCACGGAGCCTGAAATTTCGGCGGAATATAGTCGCTGGCACCGCCAATGCAACTGCGCAAGCGCGGCAAGACAACGCTTTTCGGCAACCGTACCGCGTGGTACACCCCCGCCCATAGCAATGATGGACTTTGGACAGCCCTATGAGTGATGCAACGATCGAAGCGCTGAATGCGAAACTGGAGCGGCTGATTGAGGCCGTGGGTCGTTTGGCCCCGCCTCAACCAGAGCCGGCGGACCTGACCGCGGCCGACTGCTTCGTTTGGAACGCAGATGGCGGCGTGCTCGAGCCCGTTCACCGCGTCAACCGCGTCGAGATCGGCCTAATCAAGGGTGTGGACCGGGTTCGCGACATTCTGGTCGAGAATACGGAGCGCTTCGCCGCAGGGCTTCCAGCCAACAATGTGTTGCTCTGGGGCGCGCGCGGCATGGGCAAATCTTCGCTGGTCAAGGCCGCTCATGCGAGCGTGAACGCCCAGCGCCCCGATTCGCCGTTGAAGCTGATCGAAATCCACCGCGAAGACATCGATACGCTCCCCAAACTGATGGCTATCCTGAAGAGTTCGGCCTATCGTTTCGTTCTGTTCTGCGACGATCTGTCCTTCGACCATGACGATACGTCCTACAAATCGCTCAAGGCAGCGCTTGAGGGAGGCGTCGAGGGACGTCCGGCCAACGTGATTTTCTATGCCACGTCCAATCGACGTCACCTTCTGCCGCGCGACATGATCGACAACGAACGCTCCACCGCCATCAATCCCTCCGAAGCCGTGGAAGAGAAGGTTTCGCTGTCGGACCGATTCGGCCTGTGGCTGGGTTTCCACAAATGCTCGCAGGACGATTACCTGGCGATGGTCCAGGGCTATGCCGACTATCAGGGATTCACTGTCGAGCCCGAGGTTCTTCGTGCCGATGCGCTGGAGTGGGCGACCACACGCGGCAGTCGCTCCGGCCGTGTCGCATGGCAGTTCACGCAGGATCTGGCCGGACGCCTGGGACAGCCGCTGCGGGACTAAAAGCAAATTCCTGCCCAAACAAAAAAGGCCGTCGATGATCCGCCGGCCTTTTTTAGTTTTGGGCTGTATTCCTATTCCAGGAAGGTCGAGGGATCGACCGGCGCGGAATTCTTGCGCACTTCGAAGTGCAGTTTCGGCGCATCGGTTGTGCCGCTCATGCCGGACAGCGCGATGTCGTCGCCGCGTTTCACCTTCTGGCCGCGCTGGACCTTGATCTCGCTGGTGTGGCCGTAGACGGTCACGAGGCCGTCTTCGTGGCGAACGAGGACGGTGTTGCCGAATTCTTTCAGGCCATTGCCGGCATAGATGACAACGCCGTTTTCGGCGGCCTTGATCGGCGTACCTTCCGGCACGGCGATGTCGATGCCGTCGCTGGCAGCGCCGCCGCCCTTGCCATAGTTCGAGATCACACGACCGCGTACCGGCCAGCGCATCTTGCCGATGCCAGTTGCATTCGGCGCATCGGCGGGCTCGAGCGAGGCCTGCTCGACCAGCTTTTCGCCCTTCTTCGGCGGTGTGTAGGCCGCAACGGTTGCAGGTGCTGCCGCATCTGGCTTTGCCGGCACGGTCGCGGCGGTCTGCATTTTGTCGACCTTCGGTGCTGCGGCAACCGTAGGAGCAGCACCCGCGGCGGGGACCGTCAGCGTCTGTCCGATCTTGAGCGGCGCATCCTGAAGGTTGTTGGCCTGCTTGAGCGCTGCGACGCTGACGCCCGTCTTCGCCGAAATGCGCGACAGGGTATCGCCCTGCGCGATGGTATAGCTACCACCGGTCGAAGCCGTTGCTGGCTTGGGAGCAGCAAGCGGAGCCGGTGCAGGCGCGGTTGCGACCTGCTGAGGCGCGGGCGCTTTTGTCGAAGGAACCGGCGCGCTCTTGTCAGCCGCCAGGAACGGAGTGTTATTTGCGGGAGCCGCCTGAACGGGCTTGGCAGCCTGCTGTGGAGCGGGCATCGGCGAAGGCTGCGCTGCGGCGACAACAGGCGCTGAACGAGGCGCAGGCGCGGCCGGCGGCGGCAATTGGACTGCGGAAGGTTGAGTGGGAGCGGCCTGAGCCATCACCGGCTGTGGCTGGCCTGCCACCGGCGAAAGTGCGCCTCGACTGACGGATCCGGAACTTGCAGGAGCAACCGGTGCCGCGGCCATGGTCTGGTCACCCGGAAAGGCTTGGGAGTTCTGTCCGTTGATGACCTGCTGCTGATTCGACGTCGATGCCGTGAAGACATCGTCGACGCCGTTGAAGCGGGACACCTGGTTGCTGCAACCGGCCGCCAGGCTCGCGAGCAAAAGCATCGCTCCGCCATTCACCAGCTTGCGTCTGTCAGAATTCAGAATTTCGAATCGCATCGCTGTCACTCGCATACCCACTCCAGATACGCATGATTAAAGCGCGTTAATCTTACCGGGCCGTTAAACCGTTAAGATGCGTCGAAACTTTTCTTAAAATAGCCATCCTCCCGCGCCCTGGCGCAGACCGCCGAGACGAACACTGAAAAGAAGGATCAGATGATCGCGGCCAGATGCCGCGCGACTGGCTGAAAACGAACCACGCCGATGTCTTCTCGTTCGAAGCGGCTGCCGATCTTGGTCAGCTTGGCAAGCGTCTGTTCGCCCTCGTCCGGTCCGATCGGCGCGATCATGATGCCGTTCATCGACAACTGGTCGACGAAGCCTCGGGGCAGTTCCTTGAACGCCGACCAGATGACGATACGGTCGAAGGGCCCTTCGCTCTGCATGCCTTCGGCGCCGTCGAACTGCCTGACGATGACGTTGTTGATGCCAATCGATTCGATCCGCTGCCGCGCGTTCTCCACCAAGGTCTTGAAACGATCGATGGTAAAGACTCGGCCGGCGAGACGGGCCATGACGGCCGCAGTGTAGCCAGACCCGGTGCCGATCTCGAGCACGCGGTTGCCTTGCTCAAGATTCAGCGCCGCGATGACGGCCGCCTGAAGGTCCGCGCCTTCCATGGCCTCGCCGCATTCGATCGGAAGCATCCGGTCGCTCCAGGCGAGCGAATGAAGATGGCCGGGAATGAAGTTGCGACGCGGTGTCGCCTCAAAGGCGGCAATCAGGTTCTTTGGAACGATCCCCCTGCCCCGCAAGCGCAACAAGAAGGCCGCAAAGCCTTCCCGGTCCTCCGGCTGATCGATCATGCAATGGCCTTTGCAATCTGGTCGCGCAACTCATGAGCCGTATAGTCGAGCTTGAGCGGCGTCACCGAAACATAATTGCCGCGCACCGCATGCACGTCGGAGCCATCGACAAGGCCCAACTCGTCCCGGCCGAAGCGCAGCCAGTAGTAAGGCAGATGCCGCCCGTCGCGGCGTTCGTCGACGGAAATGCGGTAGGATACCTTGCCCTGCACCGTGACCTTGGCACCGAGCGCCTCTTCTGGCGCACAACTCGGAAAGTTGAGGTTGATCAGCACACCGGCCGGCAGCGCCATGGCGACGATCTTTTTCAGGATATCGGGCGCAAGCGCCTCCGCTGTGCCATAGGGCACATGGCGCTCTTCTTCCTCGAAGGTGTAAGCTTGGCTAAGCGCCACCGACTTTATGCCCAGCAGCGTGCCTTCCATGGCGCCCGCCACGGTTCCGGAATAGGTCACGTCGTCAGCGACGTTCAACCCGGAATTGACGCCCGACAAGATAAGGTCTGGCGCGCCTGGCAGGATTTTCCGCACGCCCATGATCACGCAGTCGGTCGGCGTGCCGTTGACGGCGAAACGCTGGTCGCCGATCTTGCGGATGCGCAGGGGCTGGGAGATCGACAGCGAATGCGCGAAGCCCGACTGGTCGGTCTCGGGCGCAACCACCCAGACGTCGTCGGACAATTGCCGCGCGATTTTCTCAAGGCAGGCCAGGCCTTCAGCGTGAATGCCGTCGTCGTTCGTCAGTAGAATGCGCATGACTTCAGGCCCGCTCGATCTTTGCCATTCCGCCCATGTAAGGACGCAAGGCTTCAGGAATGGTTACGCTGCCGTCCTCGTTCTGGTAGTTCTCAAGCACGGCGATGAGAGCGCGGCCGACAGCCGTGCCGGACCCATTGAGGGTATGCACGAAGTGGGTACCTTTCTCGTCCGCCTTGCGGTAGCGGGCATCCATGCGGCGCGCCTGGAAGTCACCACAAACCGAGCAGGACGAGATTTCGCGATAGGCGTTCTGTCCGGGTAGCCAGACCTCGATGTCATAGGTCTTGCGCGCGCCGAAGCCCATGTCGCCGGTGCAAAGCACGACCGTGCGGAACGGCAGTTCGAGTCGCTTGAGCACCTCTTCCGCGCATTGCGTCATCCGCTCGTGCTCGGCGACAGAGCTTTCCTGGTCGGTGATGGAGACCAGTTCGACCTTGTAAAACTGATGCTGGCGCAGCATGCCGCGCGTGTCGCGGCCCGCCGAACCCGCCTCCGAACGAAAGCAGGGCGTCAGCGCGGTGTAGCGGATAGGCAATTGGTCAGCGGCAAGGATTTCCTCGCGCACAAGATTGGTCAATGGCACCTCGGCAGTGGGAATGAGACCCAGCCTGGCTTCGCCATGTGGCACGAAGAACAGGTCTTCCTCGAACTTGGGTAACTGGTTTGTGCCGAACAGTACCTCATCCCGCACCAGAAGCGGCGGCTGAACTTCGGTGTAGCCATGTTCGGTCGTGTGCAGGTCAAGCATGAACTGGCCGATGGCGCGTTCCAGCCGGGCTATCTGGCCCTTCAAAACCGTAAAGCGCGAGCCGGACAGCTTCGCAGCACGCTCGAAATCGATCAGGCCGAGCGCTTCGCCGATCTCATAATGCTCCTTGACCCAGTTGGGGCCCGGCTTGACCTTGCCGACCTTGCGAATCTCGACGTTATCTTTTTCGTCGGCCCCAACCGGCACATCGTCAAACGGCACGTTCGGCAGAACCGCAAGCGCATCGAGGAGCGCCTTGTCCAGCGTCCGTTCCTGCGCCTCGCCGTTCTGGATGAAGCCCTTGATCTCGCCGATCTCAGCCTTCAGCTTTTCGGCGAGTGCGGAATCCTTGGCGCCGAGCGCCTTGCCGATCTCCTTGGAGGCGGCGTTGCGGCGCTCCTGCGCCTCCTGGAGCCTGGAAACATGCTCCCGACGCGCTTCATCGCGGGCAATGACGTCTTCGACTGTGGACTGCGCGGATTCGGCCGAATGTCCGCGCTTGTTGAGCGCATCGATAAGCGCCTGCGGGTTCTCACGAATCCATTTTATGTCCAGCATTGTCGAGTTCCGGTCGCGGTTGGGTGTTACGGACCGCGATGGAGGAGCTGAAAATCAGCCGGCAGTCTTGGTGTCAGCGCCTTCGGCGGTACCGGAGGTTTCACTGGCTTCTGCCGTTTGGGAGGTTTGGGCGGCCTCTTTGGCCAGACGTTCCTCATCCCGCTTCTTTTCGATCATCCGGGCGGTCCAGATGGAAATCTCGTAAAGAAGGATCGTGGGAAGGGCAAGGCCGATCTGGCTGATCGGATCGGGCGGCGTCAGCACCGCCGCCGCCACGAAGGCAATGACGATAGCCCATTTGCGCTTGTCCGCCAGTTGCTGCGCCGACACGATGCCGACGCGCGCCAGAAGCGTGGTCACGACCGGCAACTGGAACACCAGGCCGAAGGAAAAAATCAGCGTCATGATCAGGCTGAGATATTCCGAAACTTTCGGCAGCAATGAAATCTGCACATCGGCCTCGGGGCCAGTCTGCTGCATGGCGAGGAAGAACCACATCACCATCGGAGTGAAGAAGAAATAAACCAGCGACGCGCCGAGCAGGAACAGGATCGGCGACGCGATCAGAAACGGCAGGAAGGCCGAGCGCTCGTTCTTGTAGAGACCGGGGGCGATGAACTTGTAGATTTGCGTGGCGATCACCGGGAACGCGACAACCATGCCGCCGAACATGGCGAGCTTGATCTGGGTGAAGAAGAATTCCTGCGGCGCGGTGTAAATCAGTTCGACATGCGTGGTATCGAGTCCCGCCCAGGCGGTCGCCCATTTGAATGGGATGACCAGCAGGTTGAACAGTTGTTTGGCGAAGAAGAAGCAGACCAAGAACGCAACGAAGAACCCCCCGATCGACCACATCAGCCGGGTGCGCAGCTCGATCAGATGCTCCATGAGCGGCGCGGAAGACTTCTCGATCTCGTCGTCGTCGACACTCACGATGCTTTCCCTGCTTTAGTCTCGGCGGCGGAGGCTTCACCAACCGGTTTCTCGACGATTTTGGCGGGCTTTGGCGACGCTTCTTTTTTCACCCGCACAGGGGCTTGAGTCGCAGCTAGCACCTTCTTGGGCGCTGCGGGCTTTGCAGCCACCTTTGCAGTCTTGAGTGCCTTGGCTGACTTGGCCTTTGGCGCGTTCCCATCCGGCAGCGCAACCGCCCCGGCCTTCAACGGTTGGGCGACATGGGCGGCAGGTGAAGCCGCCTCCGACGCAACCGGCGTAGCTGCGGGAGCACCCGCCGCACTGTCAGGAACAGGAACTGCTGCATCGAGCGAACCCGTCGCGCCATTCTTCAACGGCTCGGCTGCGTGCGTCACGGGAGATGCTACCTGTGCAGGCGGCTTCGTCTTCAGGCTATCGAGTCCCGAGCGGAGCTCGTTCGCCGCATTCTCGAAGGGATTGATATGCTTGCGGATTTGGCTTGCCGGGTTCAAGTCCTTGAGGGCGTCGACCGACTTCTTTACGTCGTCAAGCTCGGCCTCCTTCAGGGCGTCGTTAAACTGCCGCTGGAAATCGCCCGCCATCGACCTCATCTTCGAGGTCATGCGGCCGATTGTCCGTAGCATTTTAGGCAAATCCTTCGGGCCAACGATCACGATCATCACGACCGCGATCACCAGCATCTCGCTCCAACCGACTTCAAACATAACAATCCAATCCGCCGATCAGCAGGCTTTCAACTCAGCTCTTGCTGACTTTTTCCTTCGTCGGATCGATCGTCTCGTCGGGGCGATGCTCGACTGTCTTCGAAGAAGCAACTTCGTCCTCGTCGGACATGCCCTTCTTGAAGCTCTTGATGCCCTTGGCCATATCGCCCATCAGTTCCGGAATCTTGCCGCGACCAAACAGCAGCAGCACGACGACCAGCACGATCAGCCAGTGCCAGATGGAAAAGGAACCCATTTCAACTCTCTCTCGACTGTTTCCTGACGCCTGATCTAGGCGTTTTCGCTTCCGGATTCAAATACTAGTACATCATCAGGTCTGAGAGACAGCCTTATATCGCGGCCTTTTGAAGACAAAGTGCCGCTGCGGACCCGCATGCGGACCAGATTCTCAGTACCTGACACCGCAACCTCCAGCAATTCGACCGCCCCAAGATAGCGGCGAGAAACGATTCTGCCTGGCACGCCTTCCTCACCTTCCTCAAGATCAAAACCGTTGAGCCGGATCGCCACGGTGGCCGCAATGCCGTCTGGAAGAGCCGTTGCGACATGTCCTGCCGGAGTTTCGACACGCCCGTTCAGAACCGGCCCCTCGAAGACATTGATTTCAGAAAAGAAGCCGGCAGCGAAAAGACTTGCGGGCCGAAGATAAAGTTCCTCCGCAGTTCCCGCCTGTACCAATGCTCCATTTTTCAACAAAGCGATGCGGTCGCCCATTCGCATCGCCTCCTCCGCGTCGTGGGTGACCACGATAGCCGTGGCTCGGCTTTCGCGCAGGATCGCCAGGGTCTCTGCCCGCACCGAATCCTTCAACCGCGAATCAAGTCCCGAGAAGGGCTCATCCATGAGCAGGACCGCCGGCCGTGGCGCTAAAGCCCGCGCTAACGCCACGCGCTGCTGCTGTCCGCCCGACATTGCATGCGGATATTTCTCGGCATAGCTTTCCAGCCCAACGCGCTCCAAGGCTATGCTTGCAGCCTTTCGGCCATCGTCGCGAGACAGCGCAGTCAATCCGAAGCGGACATTCTCCAGAATGGTCAGATGCGGAAACAGCGCGAAATCCTGGAACACCAGCCCGATGGAGCGGCGTTCCGGCGGCATGAAGACGTTCGGCCCGGCAATCTCTTCACTGTTCAGCAAAAGCCGTCCGGTGGTTTGCGGCTCGATCCCCGCCGCGATGCGCAGCAAGGTCGTCTTACCCGACCCGGACGGGCCGAGAAGGCACAGAACCTCACCGGGCTCGGCAACAAGGCTGACATCGCGCAGTGTCTGCTTACGACCGTCGAAGGTGTGACAGATATTCTCAAAAGACAGACGCGCTGCGAAAGTGACGCCGGAGGTGGCGCGCGATGGGACAGTCATGGAACTCATAGGCGAGACTTTCGCCCCCTTCCTGGAAAAGCGTTGGGCATATCAGTCCTCTGTGACGCGAGGCGTCAACAGCCCAAGCTCTTCGAGGTCGATATCACTGAACGGATCTTCGTCCTCCGTCAGTTCGTAAGGGTCGGATGGCGGCAGGGGTATGGAAAAATTGCTCGGCATGCGCGTCGACAGCAATCCGGCTCCCTTGAGCTCTTCGACGCCGGGCAAATCTCGAACTTCCTCCAACCCGAAATGATCGAGGAATTTTTCCGTCGTGCCGTAGGTGATGGGCCGGCCCGGTGTCTTGCGGCGCCCCCGCATGCGCACCCATTCCGTTTCCAGCAGCGTGTCCAGCGTTCCCTTCGAGGTCTCCACGCCCCTTATATCCTCGATCTCGGCACGGGTGACCGGCTGATGGTAGGCGATGATGGCAAGCACTTCGAGTGCTGCGCGCGACAGCTTCTTCTGCTGCACGGCATCGCGGTTCATCACATAGGTAAGGTCGCCAGCCGTGCGAAAGGCCCACGAATCAGCGATACGGACAAGATTGACGCCCCGCCGGGCATATATGGCCTGCAACTCGGCGAGAGCCGTCCGTAAGTCCGCACCCGAAGGCAGGCGTTCATTCAACTGCCGCTCGCTGACAGGCTCGGCGCTGGCAAATATGATCGCCTCCACCATGCGCACCGTTTCCATCACCTGCATCCGGTCGATCGGATCGGACCGACCCTGCCCGTCGTCATCCTTCGGAAACGGCACGACAACGGATTTTGGTCCGTTTTTCATGCGCTACCCTCTTCGCGATTGGTGCGATGTCCACCACGCATGTAGATCGGGGCAAAGGGCTTATCCTGGCGAATCTCGATCTGCCCCTCGCGCACCAGTTCGAGGCTCGCGGCAAAAGCGCTGGCAATCGCGCTGACACGCTCTTTCCGACTGACCAGATAACGCAGCAGGAAATGATCCAGCGCGGTCCAGTCCTTCATTTCGCCGACCATGCGCGTCAGGATATCGCGGGCCTCCTTGAGCGACCAGACGCTGCGCTGTGCGATCTGGACATTGGAGGCTGCCTGCCGCTGCCGCTGGGTAGCATAGGCGTTCAACAGGTCATAGAGCGAGGCTGTATAGGTGTTGCGACGGTCGACGACGACCAGTTCCGGCATGCCGCGTGAGAACACTTCACGGCCCAGCCTATTGCGGTTGACCAACCTGGAAGCTGCCTCACGCATGGCCTCCAGGCGCTTCAGCCTGAACTGAAGCACCGCGGCAAGTTCCTCGCCGGTTTCACCGTCATCGCCGGGCTGCTTGGGAATCAACAGCTTGGATTTGAGGAAGGCCAGCCACGCGGCCATGACGAGATAGTCGGCGGCAAGCTCAAGCCTTAGCGCCCTCGCCTTGTCGACAAAGGCGAGATACTGCTCGGCAAGCGCCAGGATCGAGATGCGCGAGAGATCGACCTTCTGGCCGCGCGCAAGATGAAGCAGAAGATCGAGCGGGCCTTCGAAGCCGGCGACATCGACCACCAGCGACGGATCGCCGGTCAGGCGGGAGTCGTCCTGATCCGACCACAGCCGCTCAAACGGTGTGGGTCTGGTCGGCCTGCTCTCCGCCGGTCCTGCCAACTGCCTGCCTTTCATGGGCGGTCAGGCAACCGCCTCAAAATATGCCTCAAACTCGCCGCGCAATGCGGATTCGTCGGCGTCATTATCTTTGCCGATCACCGCGAGCGCACGTTCGGATCTGTCGAGCGCAGCGCCCGCAAGTGGGATGGAGCGAGAGGCGATGCCTTGCATTTCGTCCATGACGCCGTTGCAGTGAAGTACGATATCGCACCCTGCTGCAAGGATCGCTTCTGCCTTGGATGCGAAATCCCCAGAAAGCGCCTTCATCGACGTATCGTCGCTGATCAGCAGGCCGTCGAAACCCATCTCACCGCGAATGACCTCGCTGACCACCTTTGCCGAGGTCGTCGCCGGCGCATTTGGGTCTATCGCTGCGAAAATGACATGAGCAGTCATGGCGGCGGGAAGATGGTTCAAGGCCTTGAAGGGTGCGAAATCATGCCGGCGAAGCTCCTCTAAGGGGGTGTAAACGGTGGGAAGCTCGAAATGCGTATCCGCGACCGCACGGCCATGACCGGGAATATGCTTCATAACCGGCAGCACGCCACCGGCCATGAGCCCATCGGCGGAGGCTTTGCCGAGCGGGGCAACCAAGTCCGGGCTCTTTCCGTAGGCGCGTGCGCCGATCACGTCGCTGGCGCCCTCCACCGGAACGTCCAGCACCGGCAGGCAATCCGCCGTGACCCCAAAGCGGCGAAGGTCGAAGGCATGCAACCGTCCAAGCAGCCAGGCGGCCCGCTCGCCTGCTTGCGGATCGCGGGTGTAGAGCGCGCCGATCGTTGCTGCAGGCGGATAGTTCGGCGCCAGCGGCGGGCGCAGCCGCTGCACACGACCGCCTTCCTGATCGATGAACACCGGCGCCTCCGGTCGCCCGACCGCGTCGCGCATTGAAGCGACGAGGTCGCGGATCTGATTGGGTTCAGCGATATTGCGGGCAAACAGGATGAAGCCCCACGGCCGCTCGGCCTGGTAAAACGCAATCTCTTCCGGCGTCAGCACCAGGCCGGAACATCCAAGGATCATCGATTTTGATTCGGTCATGACCATCATCTTAGAGGCAGGAACAAAGGAAGGGAATCTCTGGATGCAGGCCCGGAAAGGTCGCGGCGGACACGAAAAAAGCCGGCGCCCGAAGGCACCGGCTTTTTGAAGGGTTCGCTGAGATCAGCGGGAGACGAAGCAGTTGCCGCCTGCTGATTTGTAGCTTTCGCAAAGGCTGATGGCTTCGTTGCGGCTGCCGGCGGGAACCCGCACGCGCCAGAATGTGCCCTTGCCCGCAATCTCGGCCTTAACGATGCTGGCCTGCTTGCCGCCGAGCACGCTAGCGTATCGGCGGGACAGGTCCTGATAAGTCGACTGCGCCGCGGCTTCCGAAGGTTGCGAGGCAATCTGCATCGACCAGGCGCCGGCAGCTGCCGCTGCGGCAGGTGCTGCGGCTGCGACCTGCTCCGCCTGGGCCGGGGCAGCAGCGGCAGGCTGGGGAGCAGGACGCTGAGGAGCGGCCGGAGCACTGGTGGACGTCGAAGCGGCAGGAGCATTGGCAGCCGGCAACGCGGAGGCCGGAGCCAACGGGGCCACGGCGCCGGTGGACTCATTGGACGGTGTGCCAACACGTTGCGGCTCCGGGTCAGCAGGCTCGGCAGCGGCGACGTTGACAGGTTCAGGCTCCTCACGCGGTGCGAGCGAACCATCGGAACGCACCACCATGGTGCGCACCTTACGAGGCGCAACGGCTGCGGTTTCGCTGCTCTGCGTGTCTTCCTCGTCCTGGATCACCTGTTCGATGCGATCCTCACCTTTCAGCGTCGTGCTCGCGACATCCTCTGCCTCTTCCGGCTCTGCGGCTGGCGGGGTGATGTCCACGGGTTCCTCCGCTTCGTTGACTAGCGTCTGTTGGCCCGCGGCACCGCCGGAAGCACCGGCAACGCGATCATAGACCTTGTTGTCCTGGTTCGGGATCACCGTGCCGCCGGGATTTTCTGGCCGAACCTTGATCGGTGTGGTGTCTGCTCTGACGAGTGACGGTTCGCCGCCATCGGACCCGCCACCGAAAGAGAAGGCGAATGCGCCGACGCCACCGATGATGGCGACAACTGCAACGGCTGCCGCGAGCATCATGCCGCGACGCGACCGCGGCTCCTTCTCGCCATATTCGGCGTTCGACATCGATTCGTCGAAATCAGGATCGTAGTCGAGATCGTCATTAGGCAGGCTATCGGTGGCTGGCGGCGTGGTGAACAGATCGTCAAAGTCGTAGGAGGCCTGCTGTCCGTTCGTTGCCGAAGCGTCTGCCGACGGCTGTGCATAGGCCGACGGAGCAGCATTGCCTGCAGGGGCCGCCGGGTGACGGTCGTAGCTTGCGGCATAACCTGCAGCCGCGCCCGCTGCCGCGGCATAGACCTGCCGCAGCGGGGCAGCCGGCGTTTCCGGCGCAGTCATCTCTCCGATCAGATCGGCGAATTCATTGTCGAAATCGTCATAGGGAGCCGCGGGCTGGGTCTCGTCTTTGAAGTCGAGCTCCGGAATGTCGAGATCGTCGGCAAGGGCGATGGCCTGCTCGGGCACGTCCAAAGTCTCGATTTCCGGCGCTTCCTCGAAGGTCGACACCGCAGCGAGAAGTTCCGCCTCGAGGTCTTCTTGGACTTCTGCACCGAAATCCAGGTCCAGATCGAGATCGAGAGGCTGTTCGGCCACCGGCTCGATTTCCGGCGCCTCGTAAGCGGCCGGCCCTTCCGCATGAAAGGCCTCGACCTCGAATTCAGGCTCCTGAGGCTGCGTGTAAGCGGGAGCCACAGGTGCCGCCACCGCTGCAGCGGCAGGAGCGAAGGCAGGCTCAAAAGACTGCTTTTCCGAGGCAGCTGCACTGCGCGGGGCAACCGGAGTGCTCAGGCCCCAGGCGCGTGCCGCACCCGAACGCATGGAACTGAGGATGCCGCCGGCGCGGACAGCGGGGATAGGCGCTGCGGCAACCACGGGTGCGACCGGTACTGGAGCAACTGCTTCCGGCTGAGGCTGGATGGCGTCGTTATCGAAAGACAAGTCGAATTCGTGATCTTCGTCGATTAGTCCCTGCGTCGATGCCCCGACATAGGGTGCGACGTCAGCCTCGAGAGCGGTCAAATCCCATTCCGGCTCGTCTGCGGCTACAGGTGCTTCCATCGAAACAGACGGCTCATAGGCGGCGGTGACGGGCGCCAAATCATCTTGGGCATCAACATCGAGATCCCAATCGAGGTCGCTCAGTTCCGGCTCAGGTTGCATCGCAGGCTGGGTTTCGACGACAGGCTGAACAGCCTGGGGAGCCGACACCGGCGAGGTCATGTTGCCCAACAGCGCATTCAGTTCGTCTTCAAGGCTCTGCGACTGGGCAGCGGGCGCAGCGACCGGAGCGGAAACGCTCGGCGCGGCATAGGCTTGCGGCTCCACGTCGACTGACCGTGCCGATTCGGTCGATGCGGTAACGTTTAGCTCGTCTTCGAAGGAGGGCTCGACGGCAAAGTCAAAATCGTGGTCGTCTTGGGAGAAAGCGACCTCGCGGAGCGGCAGCTCGGGCTGCGGAACAACCGCAGGCGGTTCGTCGACATATTCAGGTTCAGGCTCCGAAGAAATGCTGAATTCCGGCTCATAACGCTGCTCGGCAACAGCCTCGTAACGCTCTTCCGAAACCGAGGCGTAGCGCTCCTCTTCGACCGGCTCGAAGTCGTCGGAATCGAGAGCATCTTCGGCGAGCGCCGCATCGAAAGCGTCGTCGAATGCCGCCACCGGCTCGACAGCGTAAGTCTGCTCGGCCACGACGTTCGTAGCCTGCCGCGGCAGATTCACGAACGGCTCGCTGAACTGACGCAGTTCAGGTTCAAGCGCCTCGTCGAGTGTAGCGAATTCGAAATCCGCAAAATCATCCTCGGGCGCCGCAGCCTGCTGTGGCTCGACCATCCGCGGCTCCGGCTCGCGGTGATAGACCGCAGGCGGCGCAGTAACATCGTCCTGCTGTCCGAAATCGCCAAGCAACTCTTTTTCGAGATCGACATTATAGTCGTCCTCGAAAGAAGGCTCGCGATGCGTTGCTTCAGCACTGGAGGACCGGGAAACCGGCTCGCGAGGGTCGAAGCCCATGATGCGGGTCAGTTCGGCGAACGGATCGTCGTCTGCGACATGGTTGTTGCGATCGGCGATCTTAAACTCGGTTCTATTTGCCATTTTCTCCCGAACTCGCACTTTTTTGGGGGACGCCATGGCGCCGCGCAAGGTTGGCCGATACCAGCGCAATGTGGGCAAAAGGTGACAGGGCGTCTCTGATGGCTCAGCGCATTTCGGTCGGCGCATCCGCTCCGATCAACGCCAGGCCGGATGTGAGAACATCCGAAACAGCCTGCACCAGCCCGAGTCTGGCATGCGTCAATATTGGATCGTTAACCTTAACAAACCGTAAGTCCGGATCATCATTGCCACGATTATATTGTCCATGGAAGCTGCTGGCCAAATCATAGAGGTAGAAGGCAAGCCGATGCGGCTCGCGAAACTGCGCCGCTGCCTCGATGAGACGCGGATACTCGGACAGTTTCTTGATCAGCCCTATCTCGCCTTCATCGACCAACCGCTCACCCGCCGATTTCATTTCGCCGCGATCAGTCATGTCGCGTCCGAGTTGTTCGCCCGCCATACGGAAAATGGAGTGGCAACGCGCCGAAGCGTATTGCACGTAGAAGACCGGGTTTTCCTTCGACTGCTCGGTCACCTTGGCAAAGTCGAAATCCAGTGGCTCGCTGTTCTTACGGTAGAGCATCATAAAGCGGATCGGATCCCGACCCACCTCCTCCACCGCTTCGCGCAAGGTGACGAAGTCGCCGGAGCGCTTCGACATCTTTACCGGTTCGCCTTTGCGGAACAGCCTGACGAGTTGGCAGAGCAGCACCGTCAGTTCTACATCGCCGTTTGTGATGGCCTTGTTGAGCGCTTCCATGCGCTTGACGTAGCCGCCATGGTCGGCGCCAAGGATGAAGATGAGTTGTTCGAAGCCGCGTGCGACCTTGTCCTTCAGATAAGCCACATCAGCAGCGAAATAGGTGAACGACCCGTCCGACTTGATCAGAGGCCGGTCGGCGTCGTCGCCGACTTCGGTCGAGCGGAATAATGTCTGCTCGCGGTCCTCCCAGTCGTCCGGCTTCTCACCCTTCGGCGGCGGCAGCTTGCCTTTGTAGATGTGCCCCTTCAGCGTCAGGTCGGTGATTGCCGAGCGGATCGCCTTGGCGTTATCGGCATGCAGACTGCGTTCGGAGAAAAACACCTCATGCCGCACGTTGAGCAGCGCCAAATCCTCGCGGATGATGACCATCATAGCGGCGACGGTGCGGTCCTTGACCAGCGCCAGCGCCTCCTCTTCCGGCTTCTGCAACAGGTCGCGACCGAATTCCTCGGCAAGCGCCTGCCCGACGGGAACGAGATAGTCGCCCGGATAAAGGCCGGCCGGGATTTCGCCGATGTCGTCGCCGAGCGCTTCACGGTAGCGCAAAAATGCCGAACGGCCGAGCACGTCGATCTGCGCGCCGGCGTCGTTGATGTAATATTCCTTAGTCACCTCATAGCCGGCAAAGCCCAGCAGGTTTGCGAGCGCATCTCCCACCACGGCCCCCCGGCAATGCCCGACATGCATCGGTCCGGTCGGGTTTGCCGAGACATATTCGACATTGACCTTTTTGCCGCCGCCGACTTTGGAGCGACCGAAATCGGCTGCCTGATCGAGCATGCCGACAAGTTGCTTGCGCCAGAATGCATCCTTCAGTCGCAGATTGACAAAGCCCGGTCCTGCGATCTCGACGCCTGCGACATCGGCGTCGTCCTGCAACGCCGCAGCAAGGCGTTCGGCCAGAACACGCGGATTCTGTCCGGTCGGCTTGGCGAGCACCATGGCGGCGTTGGTCGCCAGGTCGCCATGAGACGCATCGCGCGGCGGTTCGACCGTGATGCGGGATAGGTCGAGCGCGGCACCGTCTTTCGATGTCAGCCCAAGCGACTGGACGGCATTTCTGATCCGCGCGCTGAAATCGGCGAAGATGTTCATGGCAGGCTTTCGATTATCGAGTGCAAGGTTGCTTTTAGCCAGTTAGCTATAGCTAACTAGCTAAATTCTTGGGCTGCGCCTAACTCAAATCCGGCGTCCGGTCAAACAAACGTCGGTGTTCCTTGACGGCATAAGTGTCGGTCATCCCAGCCAGAAAGTCGGCAACGTGCCGCGCTTTGACCTTGTCCTCGGCGCGATCAAGTCCTTCGCGCCAGCCTTCCGGCATCTCACGCGGGTCAGCCATATAAGCTTCGAACAACTCGCGGACGATGCTGTCCGCGCTTTGGCGGACACGCATCACCTGAGAATGGCGGTAGAGGCTGCGGTAGAGGAAAACCTTCAGTTCCTTCTCCGCCTCGCGCATGCGCGGTGAAAAACCGACGATCATCTGACCTGCATTCCGGGCCTCATCCGCGCTCTGGGGCTTGATGCGATCCAAATTGGCGGTGGCCATCGTGATGACGTCCTCGACCATGACAGTGATCTGGCGGCGCATCAACTCGTGTCCGGTGCGCATGGGATCGAGCGACGGGTGTTTTTCACGCACCTTTGCCAGGATCGAAGCCGGCAAGGCCACCTCCCCGATCATGTCGAGGGTCAACAGGCCCGAGCGCAGCCCGTCATCGATGTCATGGGTATTGTAGGCGATATCGTCGGCAATGGCCGCGCACTGCGCCTCAAGGCTGGCGTAGCGGTCGAGCTCAAGATCGAAAAGTGCTGAAAAGTCGCGGATCGCCTGCGGCACCGGGCCGCGCAGCCCCTTGCCGCTTTTGTCGGTCAGCGGGCCATTGTGCTTGACCAGGCCCTCCAGCGTCTCCCAAGTCAAGTTGAGGCCGTCGAAATCGGCGTAGCGACTCTCCAGCTTGGTCACCACGCGCAGCGACTGCGCATTGTGGTCGAAACCTCCCCAGGCCGCCATCTTGTCGTTCAGCGCGTCTTCTCCAGTATGACCGAACGCGGTGTGGCCGAAATCGTGAACCAGGGCTATTGCCTCGGCCAGATCCTCATCCAGCCGAAGCGCCCTCGCCAGGGCGCGGGCAATCTGCGCAACTTCGATCGTGTGGGTCAAACGTGTGCGATAATGGTCGCCCTCATGCGCCACGAAAACCTGGGTCTTGTGTTTGAGCCTGCGAAAGGCAGTGGAGTGGATGATGCGATCACGATCGCGCTGGAACGGCGTGCGGGTTGGGCTTTCGTCCTCGTCGACGAAGCGTCCTCGAGTGACGGCCGGATCGCAAGCATAGGCCGCCCGCGGTCGATAGCCGAAGCCGATATCGCCGAGTTTGCGCCGCTGGTCCATTTCCCTGCCGGTTGACTTGCCTATCCGTCGTTCATACCTATGATCGGAATCCAAAAGCAAGGTGACTGCCATGGGCGCGGACGTAAAGACGAGCATGAAGGTGGATGTGACCGACGCTGCGGCGCGCCGCATCGCCAAGATCGTCGCCGGCGAACCCGGCAAATCGGCCTTGCGCGTGTCCGTAGAGGGCGGCGGCTGTTCCGGTTTTTCCTACAAGTTCGATCTGGTCTCCGGCAGCAACGACGACGACATCGTCATCGAGAAGGACGGCGCCACCGTGCTTATCGACGATTTGTCGGTGGTTTATATGGGCGGTTCGGTGATCGATTTCGTCGATGACCTGATGGGCCAATCGTTCCAGATCAAGAATCCGAACGCCGTAGCCTCCTGTGGCTGCGGCACAAGCTTCTCAATCTGAGTCGCAGGGATGAAGATCGTCACCTGGAACATCAATGGCATCAAGGCGCGCATTGAGAACCTTTTGATATGGCTGAAGGAAAGCGATCCGGACATCGTCTGTCTGCAGGAAATCAAGAGCGTGGACGAGCAGTTTCCAAGGCTTGAGATCGAAGCACTCGGCTACAATGTCGAGACGCACGGGCAGAAGGGCTTCAACGGCGTTGCGATTCTGTCAAAACTTCCGTTCGATGAGGTCGATCGCGGCCTTCCCGGCAATGACGCCGACGAACAGGCCCGTTTCATCGAAGGCGTATTCTCTACCGACAAAGGCGTTTTGCGGGTCGTCTCGCTCTATCTGCCGAACGGTAACCCGCTCGGCACCGAAAAATTTTCCTATAAGCTGTCATGGATGGCTCGACTGGAAGCCTGGGCCAAGCAGCGGCTGGCGCTCGAAGAGCCATTGGTGCTTGCCGGCGACTACAATGTCCTTCCAGAAGCCGCGGATGCTCGCTTTCCACAACAGTGGGTCAACGACGCCCTCTTCCAACCGGAAACGCGCAAGGCATTCCGCCGACTGGAATATCTCGGGTTCACCGAAGCCCTTCGCATGGCAAGTGATTCGCCGGAAATCTACACATTCTGGGATTATCAGGCCGGCGCTTGGCAGAAGAACAACGGAATCCGTATCGACCATATGATGCTGTCTCCGGAGGCTGCCGATCGTTTTTCATCCATAGCGGTCGAAAAGCACGTCCGTGCCTGGGAAAAGCCTTCGGACCACGTGCCAGTCGTGGTGGAACTTGCTTTTTCGCCAGCCTGAAGCGGCAATCTACGGCAAAGCAACGGTCGACAACGCAGACGTTAGAAACGGCGCGAAGAAACTCCCGCAACAATTTGATTTTCCTACATCGGTAAACTGGATCGGATTTAGTCCGCCGAACCGCGCGTCAGCAGATCGCCTGCGAGGGATATCGCAGTGCGGCGGTCGTCCTCGCCGGCAAGCGCGAAAGCCTCTTCCTGCATGTTACGGATCCAAGGCTGGTCGCCCGGGGCTGCCCGGTCGAGTGCGGCGGTCATCATCGCAAGACCGCGAACGACTTTTCCACTCTGGAACAGAAGATTGCCAAGCGTCGCTTGCGCGCCGGCATGACCTTTTTCAGCAGCAAGCTGCAGCCAACGCGCGGCCTGCTTTGCGCTTGCCTTCACACCCTCGCCGTTGAGGAAAATCTTACCCATCTCGAACTGGGCATTGGGATTGCGATAGTTCGCAGCCGCCCGCATATAATATTCCTGAGCGAGCCCAGGATTGGGCTTCACTGTGGTTCCGGCAATTCCCTTGCGGGAATAGTCGCCCAGCGCCATCAGCGCATCCGAAATATAGCTTTCCTCGGGCGAGCCGACCTCGACATCCTGATTGGCGATCTCGCTGAAGAATTTGTAGGCTTCGTAATCGTCCCGAGTGACGCCATCGCCTTCCGCATACATGCGGGCGAGCTTCCAGGTGGCGCCGATCTGGCCATTTTCGGCGGCATATTTATAGGCTTCGACAGCCTGATCCTTGTGACCGTTCTTGTAGGCGGAGAAGCCGAACTGAAACACAGCCCATGGGCTGGACTGCGGCTTCACATTGCCCGTCTTGTCGTCGAATACCTTTTCGTCGAAGGCGAACGCTCCAACAGTACCGCCTGCCACCGAACCGAGGCAGATCGTAGCGAGCGCCGATATCCTTACAAACTCACTTATGCGCATAGCAGTGTGTTTCTTCCGACCCACCCGGAGACACGATCCGAACGCAACGCGAAGGCGTTGTCTGCCCCCTGTTCCGCCTCGTTCCGATCCTGCTGCCACATCACGTTCATCTTATCCTGCCGCACTATCGCGGACTGCCCTGCCCCTTTCGGGACCTTCATAATAGATCACTTAGGTGCGACCGGTTTATGGCGGGAAATAGGCAATTTCCATGCCTGGGACTGTAGCCCAGCGCATGTTCAGAAACTGTTGCGGATTCAACACAAATCCTTCGCAGCAATTTGAGGAAAACTTTACGAACGCAAACAGCGCCCTAAGCCACACATAAAAAAAGCCGGGCAGAGCCCGGCTTTGAGGTCAACATGGGAGGTGGTTTGTTACCACTTAATGGCGTAGCCGGCGGTGAGAGCGTAGCCCCAGTCAGCATCGACACTGCGGTTGAAAAGCTCCGTATACTGCGTCTCGGACACATCACCCTGATAAATAGCAGCTGCGCCGACGCGCAACTCACCAAACTTGTCTTTCAATGATGCGCCCACCCCGACGGTGTAAGTCTCAGCCGTCAAATCCCAGCCGGTGCCGACACCGCGATCCCACGACACGAAGGCGGTACCGGAAATCTTGTCGGTGAAGGCATGTCCGATGCCGCCGGTCACGGTCCAGCCGTCGCGCCAGAAATATTCATTCTTGCTCTGGATCGGGGTGCCCGGAACATCTAGGATAAGCTCCTGAGTCACCGACCAGTCCATCCACTTTACGCTGCCGTAGGCGAGCCAACCGGGAGCAACACCGGTCTGGAATTTCATCTCAACGCTTTGCGGAAGGTTCGCAGTTCCCTCCGCCGCAAGCGTTGTGCCAAACGCTTGAACATATGCGGAACCGGTCGCCTCGACGTCGAAGCCCGACCGGTACATAATCTGCGCCCGCAGCGCTATATCGGGAATCTCATAGGCTAGGCCAGCGCGCCAACCGACATTCGTGTCGGTGAGCGTACCGTCGAGCAACGTCCCGCCAAGCCGAACCGGCTGAGCTATGAGTTGGTAGTCCACCTTTTCTACAAACGCACCGCCCAGAACCCACAGGCGTCCCTTGCCGACGTCGAATTTATATCCGCAGGTCGCGCCGAACTCATTGACGTGAAAATCCTCATCCAGCTTTCCCACGAGGCCGCTCGGTGTCGGCCAAGTTGCGGCGCCGCCAAACGATTGCGTGTAAGTACCTGCGCATCTCAGGTCCTCAAGAATATTGAACTTCACCGCAGCCGACGGAACGACATAGCTGTCAGCATAGTCCACACCAACTAGCTCCGGGTTAAACCTGTTGACCGAATATTTCCGGGTCGGGCTGACGTAAGTCATGCTCGTCCTGATGTTGAAATTGCCGTCCTCGAACAGGATATCGGTATCGGCCGTACCTCGGCTAAATCCACCCGCGCCTGCTGCCGCAGCCATGGATAAAGTGATCGCCGTTGCCCCCAACAGCACGAACATACGTGAAGTCTTCATAGATTCCTCTCCCCGGAGTACTGAGGAGGATGTTGTGCGATTTTTTGCAAAACGCGCAACCGACATTTGCAAGCTGAATGGAACATTCAATTCAACTCAGCATCAGAACCACCTAGCGATCGGTTGTGAAAGGTGGAAATGAGCCAGATTCGAACCAAACGAAGCTGGTTTCGAAGCGGATTTGAACACGATTGCGGCGAAAACGGCCGATTTCCGGGACTGCCGTTGTTCATTGTAACATTACGGCAACAAATGGGCAGAAAGACGCCTAGATCATGCCTGCCGCCCCGGCAAGACAAGGGATTCGGGCCGCTGTTGCAGCCCGAATCGTCGATTTTCAATTCGTCTCGCGGACGCGGTCGAGCGCCACCGACAGCTTTTCCTGCGCAGCGCGATACTCTTCGAATTTCTCACGCTCCGCTGCCACCACGTCATCCGGCGCGTTTGCAACGAACTTCTCGTTGGAAAGCTTCTTGTGAAGCCGCGCGATCTCCTCGGTTGTTTTGGCAAGTTCGCGCTGCAGGCGCGCGGCTTCCGCTTTCAGGTCGATGACGTCGCCCAGCGGCAAGCAGGCCACGGCCTCACCGGCAACAATCTGAGCAGCAGCGTTCGGCGCCAGCGGCGCGTGGCTGATCTCGCCGACGCGTGCCAACCGCTTGATCGCCGTTTCGTGGCGGGCAAGTCGCTGCCGGGTCAGATCGTTTGCACCGACGAAAACCAGCGGGGCGATTGCAGCCACCGGAACATTCATCTCCGAGCGCACGGAGCGGATGCCCGTCACCAGGTCGACTAGCCAGTTGACGTCGGCAGCTGCCTCAGCATCCTCGAAGACGGGCGCAGGCCATGCGGCGTGACACAGCAGCGATTCCCGCGCCTTACCCTCACCCGCCTTTTGCGCCCATAACTCCTCGGTCATGAACGGCATCATCGGATGGAGCAGCTTGTAGATTTCGTCCAAGACAAAGGCTGCGACGGCACGGCTTTCCGCCTTTGCGTCCTCATCCTCGCCCATGAAAACGGGCTTAAGAAGCTCCAGATACCAGTCGCAGAACAGGTTCCAAACAAAACGATAAGCCGACCCAGCGGCCTCGTTGAACCGGTAAGTCTCGATCGAGGTAGTGATCTCTCGCGCCGCAAGCGTCAGTTCGGTCAGAATCCAACGGTTGACCGGCAGCTTGGCATCGTTGAGCCAGAAACTGTCGTCACGCGCAACGCCGTTCATCTCGGCGAAGCGTGTAGCGTTCCACAGCTTGGTGCCGAAATTGCGATATCCGGCGATTCGGGCCGGATCGAGCTTCACGTCACGGCCCTGCGCGGCCATGATCGCCAGCGTGAAGCGGAGCGCGTCCGCTCCATACTCGTCGATCAGATCGAGCGGATCGATGACGTTGCCTTTTGACTTCGACATCTTCTGCCCGTTCTTGTCGCGAACGAGGGCGTGAATATAGATCGTGTGGAAAGGTTCGATGGGGTTGCCCAGTTCATCCTTCATGAAATGCAGACCCATCTGCATCATGCGCACGACCCAGAACGGGATGATATCGAAGCCTGTAACCAGAACACTCGTCGGATAGTAACGTGCAAGCGCCGGCGTCTTTTCCGGCCAGCCGAGCGTCGAGAAGGGCCACAATGCAGAGGAGAACCAGGTGTCGAGCACATCCTCGTCGCGCGTCAAAATCTCACCCGGCTGGAAGTTCTCAAGCTTCTCCTCGACCCACGCCTTCCAAGGTCCTTCATGCGCGATGTAGTGCTGGATGGCGGCGTGCAGCGCCTCCTCTTCGGTCTTCTCGACAAAGACATGGCCGTCCGGGCCATACCAGGCCGGAATCTGGTGTCCCCACCAGAGCTGGCGGGAGATGCACCAAGGTTCGATATTCTCAAGCCAGTTGAAATAGGTCTTTTCCCAGTTCTTCGGAACGAAGTTTGTGCGGCCTTCGCGAACGGACTCCAACGCGGGACCTGCCAGCGCCTTATTGTCAACGAACCACTGATCGGTCAGCATCGGTTCAATAACGACGCCGGAGCGGTCGCCGAAAGGCTGCATGACCTTCTTCTTCTCGACATAGGGAATCTCGTTGCCCTCGCCGTCCTTGACGGTGACCGCGAGTCCCTCGGCATCGATCGCGTCGATGATGCGCTTGCGGGCCTCGTAGCGATCAAGGCCGCGATATTCATCGGGAACGAGGTTGATGTCGTCGACCTCCGCCTCGTTCGGCACATTGCCGGACTTGGCAATTTTCAGGGCCTGCGCCGCGTAGATGGCATAGGGTTCGCCATCCGCGCGCATGGCGGCCTGCGTGTCCATCAGCCGGTAGAGGGGAATGTTGTTGCGACGGGCGACCTGGTAGTCGTTGAAGTCGTGCGCACCGGTGATCTTGACCGCGCCGGAACCGAAATCCCGTTCCGGATACTCGTCCGTGATGATTGGAATAAGACGGCGATGCTCCTTGGGGCCGACCGGTATCTCGCAGAGCTTTCCGACGATCGGCGCATAGCGCTCGTCCAAAGGATGAACGGCAACGGCACCATCGCCCAGCATCGTTTCTGGGCGCGTGGTGGCAATCGAGATGTAGTTGCGCTCTTCCTGGAAGACGACGTTGCCGTCAGCGTCCTTCTCGACATAGGTATAGGTCTCCCCGCCGGCGAGCGGGTACTTGAAATGCCACATGTGGCCGTCGACTTCGTGGTTCTCGACCTCCATATCCGAAATCGCGGTTTCGAATTTCGGATCCCAGTTGACGAGCCGCTTGCCGCGATAGATCAGGCCTTCCTTGTAGAGCGAGACGAAGACTTCGAGCACGGCTTCGGAAAGACCTTCGTCCATAGTGAAGCGTTCGCGCGACCAATCGCAGGAAGCGCCGAGGCGTTTTAACTGATTGAAGATAACGCCGCCCGATTCCGCCTTCCAATCCCAGACCTTCTCGATGAAGGCGTCTCGACCCATCTCGCGACGTCCGGGCCGCTGTTCGGCCGCAAGCTGGCGCTCGACGACCATCTGGGTCGCGATGCCGGCATGGTCCATGCCGGGCTGCCACAGAACATCCTTACCGCGCATGCGCTCGAAGCGGACCATGATGTCCTGAAGCGTGTTATTGAGCGCGTGGCCCATATGCAGCGAGCCCGTTACGTTCGGCGGCGGAATGACGATGGTAAAGGTTTCAGCGCCTGGCTCGGAACCTGCGCCTGCACGAAACGCGTTCGCCTCCTCCCACGTCTTGGCGATCCTGGGTTCGATGGTTGAGGAGTCATAAGTCTTGTCGAGCATCGGATTGGGTCCGCCATGTCCGGAAAAATATCGTCTGGTGTAAATCGGAAGGGCCAAGCCAAGTCAACAGCGGCACGCCCATGTCCCGGAAACGAAAAAGCCGCCCGAAGGCGGCGTTTCGAAGGCAAGGCTATGGGCGGACTCAGCCGCCGCGCACCACGCGCTCGATCTCTTCGCGGACAAGCTTTTCGACAAGCGGCGGCAGTTTGTTGTCGAGCCATTCCTGAAGCATGGGCCGCAGCATCTCCTGCGCGATATCATCGACACTGCGACGCGGGCGGGCAGCTACCATTTCTGACAGCTCTCCGAACGCCGCGGCGACCTGATGGCCAGCAAAATCGGACAATATCGCGGGCCGAATGCCTTGGCTGGCGACGGATTCGGCATCCGGTGCGGTGCCTGTCGTTGCGTTGGTCTCGTTAATCTCGGCGGCCTCCTCTTTTATGGATGCGGTGACGCTTTGCTCGGCAATTTGGAAGTCCACCGCTTCGGGAGTTTCCGTTCCAACATCGGCCTCATGCGACACGAATGAAGTCGCGACTTCTGCGGGGGCCGTTGCAAAACCTGCAACCGGATTGGCAGCTTCGAACTGCTTGCTATGAGCTTCGACGACGGCTTCACCAGCTATCTCGGGCGCGACGACCTCGTGCACCCTGGTTTCAAATCTGCCCGCCTCATAGGACGAGGCATCAACAGCCTTAATCTCGTTCGAGTTCTCCAGAGAGATGGTCTGCGGCAACCCGGCGTTAAAGCCGCCGCGCAGCTCCGCCCGGAAAGCCGGCTCCTCGCGGTCTTGGTTCGCCGGAGGGGGGATGACGGCCGGCTCGTCAGCGCCCGGCTTCCGTCCGCTGTCATTGTCCTCAATGATTCTGCGGATCGACGCGAGAATCTCTTCCATCGAGGGTTCACGCTGGACAATGCTTGCTTGGGCCATGGTTACCATCAACGCCTTTGCGGGTCCAATCCGGCGAACTGGGCCGGGTTTGGGTACGAATCACACGCTCAAGCGTAACCCACCGGAAGGTTTGAGAGAATCCCCCATTCTAGAAGCCATGGTGTTTCAACAGGATATACGCTGACGGAATCAAAAGCCGCGCGCCCATGGAAAGGACGCGCGGCTTTGATGTGACAGCTGTAAATCTTAGCGACCGTCAGGCGTGCGCAAACCGATCCACTTGTCCTTGACCGCGTTATAATGTTCTTTCGGCTCGTATTTGGCGACCTGGAGGCCGAGACGCTCAACGCTGAGTTCACCGATGGCCGAAAGGATCGCGTAGCTCGCAACGACCACCGTGCGTTCCGCATCCGCAAGATCGATCTGGGCGCTGATGACATCAGCCTGTGCGTTGAGCACGTCCAGCGTGGTGCGCTGACCGACATTGCGCTCTTCGATGACGCCATTCAGCGCGAGCCGTGCGGCGCCTACCAGTTCGCGGTTCGCAACGACCGTCTCCTGCGCTGCGCTGTACTGCGTCCAGGCAGACGAGATCGCCTGGCGCACCGAATCGCGGCTGACATCGACTTCGATGCGTGCCTGACCCAGCGATTCCTTGTTCTGGCGGATGGTGGCGGAGGTGCGCCCTCCCGAGTAGATCGGGATCGACAACGTAGCTCCGATGGTGGCGGAGGTTGCATAGCCGTCATTTGCCCCGCTGCCGGAACCCTGGGTGTTGCGGTAGTTGCGGCTGACGCCTGCGGACGCCGAAAGTTGGGGGAGCAAGGCACCTTCCGACGACTTCACGACGAAAGAAGCCGCATCCACCAGATCCTGGGTGGCAAGGATAGCCGGATGTTGTTGCGCCGCCATGGCGATTGCGCCGTCGAGACTGCGGGGAAGCAGTTTTGCCAATGGCGCGGCACCGTTCAGCTTGCCTGGGTCTTCGCCGACGATCTGCCGGTAGGTTGCAGCACTGGTCAGCGCCTGCGCACGCGCGGCGGCAACATTTGCCACGGCTGCCGAGCGGCTCGCATCGGCCTGGGCAACGTCTGTGCGCGTGCCTTCGCCGACCTCGAAACGCGAACGCGCCGCCCTCACCTGCTCGGTCAGAAACTGCAGGTTCTGCTCCGTCAGCGTCGCGATTTGGCGGTCGCGAATGACATCCATATAAGCCGAGGCTGCGTTGAACAGAATGTTCTGCTCGGTGTTGCGCAGGCTCTGATTGGAAGCGCGCACGCGCGACTCCGCCGCAGCGACGTTGTTCTTGGTCTGGAAACCGTCGAACAAGGATTGCTGTATCTGAACGCCGAACGCGCCGGTCGTGAGCTGCGTGCTCGCATTGGTGCTTGAGGTGTCGGTATAATCGACGCTGGCCGAACCCGCGATGGTCGGACGCCAGCCGGACTTGGCTATGGCCACGCTTTCATCGGTGACGCGAACGCCGGCACGCGCCGAATTCAGCTGCGAGTTGTTTTGATATGCTTTTGCCAACGCTCCCGAAATGGTTTCGGCATTGGCGGAAAGAGGAGCGGCGGCGACTGAAGACAGAAAAATGGCAGCAAAAATTGCTTTTCGAACAACGGACACGAAAATCACCCTCGGTTAATGCTGACGGCCATGAAATGCGACCGACCATTCGCATTGCCGTTCGATGTCCGCCTGGGAGAAGCGTACAGAGAATCGGAAATACCAAAGCATTAACAATTCATCACGCCACCTGAAGTGCCGCAAGAAAAATACTCTTAGAAGTGAAACTCCGGCATGCGTTCGAAACCCGGGAGTGGCTTAATTGCCGCATTGAAGCCGCGTCTTGCGGTAACGACGTCACCCGACTTGACATAAAGCCTGGCGACGCCAGCGTTGCCTTGCCCTTCCACCGCAACGAGACGGCCACCCTCGCGCAATTGGCCGAGCAATGCGGCAGGTACTTGACCCACGCTGCCTTCCAGGAAAATGACGTCGTAAGGACCTTGCTTGGCGTAGCCGGCATTCAGTTGGCCTTGGACGACTGCGACATTGTCATAGCCAAGGGCGGCGAGTTTGGCCGCAGCCTTGTCGGCAAGGACAGGATCGCTTTCCAGCGCGACGACGGAACTCGCAATGCGCGAAAATACAGCCGACGAGTAGCCGGTGCCGCAACCGATATCGAGAATGAAGTCGCTCGGGCCGATCTCTGCGAGTTGAACCAGCTTGGCGAAGGGCGAAGCCTCCATCAGGTAGCGCGGCTGCTCGCCACCGGCTGCCATATAACGCAAGTCCTCATCGATATAGGCGAGCTGGCGTTGAGCCGGCTCGACAAATTCCTCGCGCGGCACCGTCAGCAAGGCGTCGAGAAGCTTCAGATTGGTGACATCGGTCGTACGGACCTGACCATCGACCATCTTCACGCGCAGTGCGGAGAAATCTATGTCCATTTGAGAACCCGACCTTCTTTCGCGCCACCAGCGCACTGATGGTTCGTCCTAGAACCAAGCTCACCGAACATATCAGTTCCCGGAGTTGGAGGCCTCACCCGGAATCGAACCGGGGTGCAAGGATTTGCAGTCCTCTGCGTAACCACTCCGCCATGAGGCCTCGCCGCTCGGGCGTTCTACAGGCGCTTCAATATGTTAGGCCCGATGGGCGGTCAAGATGGGATTGCCCATTCCGAAAACAATCCTCTGGCTTATTCGAACGCTCAGATGAGCGACGCTTAACTTACTCCGAAGGCCGTTTGCGCCTCTCCCACCAGACGGCGGTGCGGCGGCGATAGCGCCGGACCATTGCAAACTCGTAGGATAAAACCAGCAATCCAAGCGGAATCATCCAGAAGCCGAGAATTGGCAGGAAGCCGAGGAACCCGAATAAAGTCAGCAGCACACCGATTGCGATCCGCAGGCCACGAGACTGCGGCATGGTTATCTGACGTCCGAAAACACTGATGCGGCGCGGTAGCGGTTCCTGAAGAGGCTCGCCGGTCTCTCGTCTGTCGTCCATTTCACCATTCCATGCCGTAGATACCGGCGACCGTTGACATCCGCTTGTGGCGAAAAGTCGATAGGAGTGCGATATTTGGGGTCTGCCAGCATCGCTTTCAAAATTTCCCTGAAAAAAAGCAGAATGGTTCTTTGCAAAGCGGAAAACTGTTTGCTATAGGCAGCCTCACTTCTGCGGCGCAGATGTTCCCTGGTAGCTCAGCGGTAGAGCATTCGACTGTTAATCGACAGGTCGCCGGTTCGAATCCGGCCCGGGGAGCCATTTCGGATTGAAGCTGCGAACGCCGTGCGTCGCCGTTTCCACTCCACGATTTCCTCCAGATACGATGAGCGTCTGGAGGAGCGTTGGCTTCGAGCCTTTGATCCTGATTTCATCAACTCCTACATCGACCCGCTGGACCAGCGTTTGGATGTGATGCCGGCGGAAAGCTCCGTCTTTCGCCCGGATCTGTCGTCGAGCCTCGCACGCGAATGCCTCTAGAAGCTCGGGCGTGATCTGGTTCGCGTTCCCTTCGCCGCGATCCTCGGCCCGATCGGCATCGTCGCGCGCTGAGTCCCGTATTCGCTTCAACTCTGCGATTCGTCCCTTCAGGTTGGAATCGTCGAGTTCCGCGAGACCACTCTCGATAGCCGCGTAGAGGCGAGTCAGCTTCGCCTCAGCGTCCGCAGCCTGCTTCCGCAGGGCTACGATTCGATCCTTATATTTGTCGGCATGCGCTTCCCGGCGCTCCAGCACGCCGGCGAGAAGCTTCTCCAAGTGCCCCTTTTCGAGAAGCAGCCCCTCCAGGCACCCGACCACCTTCTCATTCAGCACGTCCATCGGGATCGTTCGGCCTTTGCAGGCGGTCTTCCCCTGCCGGGCAGTCGTGCAGCAGGTGTAGTAGCGGTACTGGCTACCCTTGCCGGACGTTCGTAGGGTCATCGACCCGCCGCAGTCGGCGCAATAGCAAACGCCGCCCAGAAGGGTGCCGGCCGCAACGAATCGCGGCGCCTTCAATTGGGGACTGCGTGACCGCATGATTTCCTGAACTTCGGCAAATTCGTCGGGATCGATGATCGGATCGACCTCGACATCGACGATCTCGTTCTCCGACTTGCGCTCGCCCTGGCGACGTCATGACCGACGCAATGGTCCATGGCGCAAAGCGCAAAGCGCGGACGCCAAGTTCCGCAAGCTTTTCGATGTCCACTTCAACGGCGACATCGGATCGCCGCGCGTGGCGAGGTCGACGAGCCTTTCCACGTAGCCGAGAAGCGTCGGATCCGTCTGCGTCAAAGGTTTGCCTCCGGCACCCTTGCGCCGGATGCCGCCAAAAGCCGAATCCGAAGCCGCGCCGCGCAGTTTCCGCAATCCATAGCCGATGGTGCTACGCGCGATCCCCGTCGCCTCGGACACCGCCGCGATCCCACCCTAGCCCGCGGTGAGCGTTTTCCGCCGCCGCAAAGCGGCGACGGCCACGCTCGTCCAGCACCGGGCTCAACGCATCATAGCGGAGCTTGATTGAAGCAACATCGATCACCGCCCATGTCTACGAAGCAACGCAGAATTTCGGAATCCCCCAAAACGAGATTTATTGATCCAGAAATTTATCGACGCGTCCTTAGTGAGTCTCGTAAGGCAGACATCCGAAAGGCGTAGCCTCCCAGCATCTGGACCGTCCGATGCGTCGGATGTACCGGCACTGGAACCGAGAATCACGTCAAATGGGGTCGTTGGCCCGGCGTTCCCGGCGCCCATTGCACACTCCTCCGGTAGTAACGCCTCCGCCATTGGGCGTTGTTCCTCGCCTACATCGGACGAACTATTGTTCTTGCCAGGATCAGTTCGGTTGCGATCCGGAGGAATGCGCGATGCATACGAGGATAGTGATAGCCGGGTTTTGCACGATGGCGATTTGCGCCGGCGCGCAGGCGCGGGACCTCTATCGCCTCGAGCAGGGAGACCAGGTCGAACTCTGGAACTCGGTCGATGCGAGCATGCGGCGTACCCTGACGATCGGACCGGACGGCTGGCTTTCCCTTCCCCTTGCCGGACATCTCGAAGGCGCTGGCCTGACTCTGCCCGAGCTTGAAACCGAGATAAAAGGGCGACTTCGGCGATTCTTCAACGAAGAGCCTGACCTGACGCTCATGCTGGTGCCAGGTACGGAGCGCGTCCAGTCCATCTATGTCAGCGGCGACGTCGCGACACCCGGCGCCTATCCCTTTCGCCCCGGCCTGCTGGTCGCCCACGGCTTGAGCATGGCCGGCGGTGCGAGACGCGCCGCAGCCGAGGCCTCCGACGAGGAAAGGAGCATAACAATCCGCGGCGATATCGGCCGGATGAAAGCGCGCATTTCCGCGCTGATCGCACAGGCTGCGCGCATCGAAGCCGAGAAAAGCGACACCCCCGCCATCGAGGCCCCTGCCGCCATGACAACCGACATCGAGCGCGAACAGGCGATCCTCGATATCCGGCTTGCCGACAAGGCCGACAAGGCCAAAGTCCATACGCAAAGGCTGGCACTGCGCAGTGATTTCGCAAATGCACTGACCGAGCAGGTCAAGGCCATCGACCTGCAGGTCGAGCTTTCGGGCAAAAGGCTTGAGGGTATCTCCAAGCTGGTCGCCAAGGGCTTCGCCAACGAGGTTCAGCAGATCGAGTTGAAAAGCGACATCGCCGACCTGCAGGCGCGGCGGCACGAACTGGAAGGGCAGATAACCACCGCCCGCCTGGAAATGTCGGCCGAGATCGAGGAGTTCCGGCAGGCGCAGGCCGAGCGGACGACACAGTTGATGCTGGAACTGCGCGACACGCAGGGCAACCAAGATGCCGCGCAATCCAGCCTCAAGGACAGCGAGCGCGTGTTGCGCCTGCTCGATATGGCGCCGCAGTCGGATGCCGAAGAAAAAACCGTGCAGACGACGTTCCGCATCGTCCGGTCAGTCAACGGGAGCCCGGTGGAGATCGACGCGTCCGAAATGTCCGAATTGCAGCCGGGCGATCTGGTGCGCGTCATCCGGTCAGACGACGCCGCAGCAACAACGCCGGCATCAGCCGAGAGGCCAGTCAATGAACAACGATCTCCTTCGTAACGCGATCTACTATTGCGAGGCGCTGCGGAAACGTCCGCTCTACGCTATCATTCCGGCCGTCGTGACCCTCGCCATTGCAATGGTGGCGCTGTTCACCATGCCGCGGATCTACCAGGCCGACGCCCTGCTGATGATCGACACTCCGCAGTCGCAATCGACGTTGCTGCCCGCCACCGTGACCAGCGAGCAATTACAATTCGTCGAACAGCGCGTCCTCGCCCGCGAAAAGCTGCTGGCGCTTGCCAACGAGTTCGATCTCTTCCCCGGCGTACGCCAGACAATGTCGGATACGATGCTGGCTGAACTGGTGCGGCGTCAGGTCAACATTACAACGGTCGCGACAGAATCCTCCGAGCGCTATTCGGGCACCAGCGCAATGCGCATTGGCTTCAGCTCCGACGCGCCGGAACAGGCCTCGGCCGTCGCCGCCCGTCTGGTCGAGATGATCATCGACGAGAACCGCCGGCTACGCATCGTTCGCGCATCCGAGATGACTGCCTTTCTGGAGCGCGAGGCAATCGACCTCACGGAACGCACCGCGAAACGCGACCGTGAATGGAACGCCTATCTGGCGGCGAATTCCGACGCCATGCCCAGTCGCGTCCAGAGCCTCGACAGCGAATTGCAGGAGAAGGACCGCGAGGCGGCAACGACCGCCCAGGCCATTTCCACCCTCATACAGGATATACGTCTATCGGAGGCAGAGTCGCGGCTGGGCGTACAGCGTTCCGAGGGCTCGGCTCTGGCTGCCCGCCAGTTGGCGGAACTGGAAGCCGAGCTTACCGCCCGATCGGTCACCTATTCCGCGGAACATCCAGACATCCGATCACTGAACCAGCGGATCGAGAGTCTGAAGCGGCGCATCGCACAAGCCGCGTCGGGCACGAATGGCGAGCGGGAACTGTCGCCAGAGCTGGCTCTTGTGGCCGATAGGATCACCATCGGCAAGACCCGGCACGAAGACCTTCTGAGCGCGCAGTCGG
This sequence comes from Tianweitania sp. UT-5YL-CI-8, assembly GCF_030010215.1. Lineage (GTDB taxonomy): Bacteria > Pseudomonadota > Alphaproteobacteria > Rhizobiales > Rhizobiaceae > Oryzicola. The sequence goes on along the minus strand of NZ_JASCRR010000003.1, from coordinate 36,385 downwards.
AAATCCAGAAGCGCATTGCGGAACTGCGCGCCATCATCGCCCGGGCACCCGCCGTGCAGGCGCAGGTCGAGGCTTTCGAGCGAGATCGCGACAGTATGCAGCGGGCCGCCGACGACATTAACAGCCGGCTTTCCGCCGCGCGTTCCGGCGAGCGGCTGGAGCGCAGCGGCTCCATTTCGCATGTCCAGATCATCGAGCAGCCGGAAACGCCGCGCGATCCCGTGTCGCCGAACCGCAAGCGCCTGATGCTGATGTCACTGGCGGCGGCGATGGGCTTCGGCTTTGCCGGCATTTATATCGGCGACGCGATGCAGCGGAGCATTCGAGGCAGCTTCGACCTGCGCGATGTTCTGGCGGGCTCCACGCTGGTGATGATCCCGCATTTCAGACCGGAAAGCGAACGCAAGTTTTTTGCCGATGCGGTCCTCGATCGCATTGCGGGGACCAGCCACGGTTCGCCCGCCAAGGCTTGATCGGAATGGCTCAGTCAGGAGATCACATGGACAGCATCGCAAAGGCCGTGCAGAAAGCAAGGGGAATGGCACAACTCATTCCGCCATCGCCCGGACTGTGGACAAGCGGCAATCGCGCCGCGCCGGCGGTTCGCAGGCTGGATCCTGACGACATCCGCGGCGCGCACGAACAGACGTCCGCCGAGCCGACCATACTGTTGAGCGAAGCGGCCCTACGCGCCGGACTAATCGTCGCTTTCGACGCAAATGCCGCGCCGAGCCGACATTACGACCTGCTCCGCGATCAGATCGTCCATGGGCATCAATCGCCAGGTCCAATGGTCATTGCCGTCACCGCCGCCTCCAGCGGTTGTGGCGCTACCGTGACCGCGGCAAACCTTGCCTTCACCTTCGCGCGCAATCCGGCATATCGCGTCGCACTCATTGCAAGGGATGAGGAACATCACCAGTCGCTTCGTAGCTATTTCGGCTTGACGCAGCAGAACTGGCGCACAGACGCTGGCAAGGAGGGTGGCGCGATCGTCAGGGTCGCCAATGTGCAGTTGCGCCTCGCGCCGCTCGGGCCGGACCGCGACAGTTCAGAAGCGCTTATTGGCCACGCGGGCGCCACGCAGAACAGGCAGGCAAATGTCGTCTTCATCGACCTGCCGGCGCTACCCACCTCGGACATCGCGACGTCGTACATAGCCCGGTCGACCGATGTCGTCGTGGTGCTTGCGGCCGGGGAAACCACGCCGGCGGAAGTGCAGTCCTGCAAGAGCGTTCTCGGCCAGCGCAATGGCGTCCATTACGTCCTCAACAAATCCGGGAGGCATGGACTCTGACGGCATTGTCCGAAGAGCCAGCCACCCGCCGCACCGGAGACCGCGGAATGTATGCAGACCATTTTGGATTCCGCGAGATGCCGTTCTCGATCCTGCCGGATCCTCGCTTTCTCTATCTCAGCAAGGCGCACGGCATGGCGCTGTCGATGCTCGAATATGGCGTGCTGAACCAGGCCGGCTTTACCGTGGTGACGGGCGAGATCGGGTCAGGCAAGACGACGCTCATCAGGCATCTGCTGCGCAATGTCGGCGACAACTTGAACATCGCGCTGATCAACCACACACCGCGTGAAGACGACAACCTGCTGGAGTGGCTTCTGCTCGCTTTCGACCAGCCGGCTCCTCCCGGCGAATCCCACGCCGTGCTCCGCAGGCGTTTCTGCGATTTCGTCCGCGACGTAGCGGCGAATGGCGGCCGCGCCATGCTCATCATCGACGAGGCGCAGAACCTGATGCCTTCGACGCTCGAGGAACTGCGAATGCTGTCCAATATGAACGACGCCGTCATGATGCTGCAGCTCATCCTCGTCGGCCAGCCTGAGCTGAGCTATACGCTGAGCGCGCCTGCGCTGCGGCAGTTCGCCTTGCGCATTTCCTCCGACTTCCATCTCCCGCCGCTGCAGCCCGCCGAGGTGAACCAGTATATCTGCCATCGCCTCGAATGCGTCGGCGGCCATGCGGGCATCATCAAGCGTGGCGCACGCTGGCTGATCGCCGAGGAAACGAATGGCATCCCGCGCCAGATCAACATCCTGGCCGAGCGCTGCCTGGCCTATGCCTATGGGCGCGGTCTCGCATCCGTCAGCCGCCGGTTGGTCTGCGATGTGATCGGCGATCGGCAGCGCCACGGCGTCTTCCGGTTCGATCCGCAGCTCGCACGCGCTGAACCGGCCTATGGAGCCCGCCTGTGACCGTTCCGTGCCGCCTTGGCGTCATCATCGTGAATTATCGCACGACCGACATCCTGATCGACTGCCTGACTTCCCTAAGCGTGCCCGGCGCGCTGCCTTCAGGGACGCACGTCATGGTCGTCGAGGGCGGGTCCGGCGACGATTCCGCTGTGCGGATTGACGCGGCGATCAAGGAGAATGGCTGGTCGGAATGGGCCGCATTGCTGCCGCTGCAACGCAATGGCGGCTTTGCCTATGGGAACAATCGAGGGCTGGAACGCCTGCGCGAGCTTCGCGGCGAACCCGAATATATCCTGTTCCTCAACCCCGACACGGTCCCGCGGAAATCGGCGTTGCCGGAGCTTCTGGCTTTCATGGAAAGCAGCCCCAAAGTCGGCATAGCCGGCAGCCGGCTGGAGGACATGGATGAGACGCGGCAGGCCTGCGCGTTCCGCTTTCCATCCCCCGCCGCAGAACTGGAGAGCGAGGCCCGGATGGGTATCGTCTCCCGGCTGCTGCACCGGTGGCGCATCGTGCCCGATGTCGGCGACAGGCCGGTGCAGGTCGACTGGGTATCGGGCGCGAGCATGATCGTGCGATCCGAGGTACTACGCCAGGTCGGCTCCTTCGATGAAGGCTACTTTCTCTACTATGAGGAGGTGGATTTGTGCCGCCGCGCCGCCGCGGCCGGCTGGAGTTGCTTCCACGTCCCGGCAAGCAGGGTCGTCCATCTGGTCGGACAGGCCACCGGCGTCACACGTCGCGATGTGCCTTTACCGCGCCGACCGGTCTATTGGTTCGAGTCTCGGAACCGCTACTTCAAAACGCATCACGGCGCGCTCTACATTAGCGCCGCGGATATGGCGTGGGTGCTCGGCCACGTAGCCTACAAGGCCAAGCATTTGCTGCGGCGGCGCCCAAGCGGATCGCCGCCCTACCTGCTGGCTGACTTCATCCGCCACAGCTTCAAAAACTGATCTCAGAAGTCCATGAAGGAACAAGGCCCGAAGCACGCACGTGTTTCCGGCCTTTCTTCGTCCCAGCTGCGGGAGGCAACCTCTAGAGTCGGATGATTTCAGGTTGAGCAGTATCCAGCGTTTCGAAGTAGTTGTGGCATTCGCTTGCGGTGAGTCTGTCGAGGATTTCGCCGATCGCGCTGCAGACGGTATCGACGGCTCGCCGCGCCGCCTTCTGAGCCAGTGCTCGAGCTTGGCAAAGACTTGCTCAATCGGGTTCAGATCGGGCGAATATTTCGGCAATAACAGGAGCCTGGCGCCGCCGCCGCGAATGGCGTGTCGCACTGCCCTTGTGCGAGCCGAGATTATCCATGATCACGATGTCACCGGGTTTGAGGGTCGGAACCAGAACCTGCTCGACACAGAGCCGGAACCGCTCGCCATGATCGGTCCGTCGATCAGCCATGGCGCGTCCAGACGATCATGGCGCAGCGCCGCCAAGGTCTGCCAGTGGCCGTGCCGGACATCGGCATGGAGCCGCTCACCAACCGGCGCCCAGCCACGCACCGGCACCATGTCGGCCTTGGTCCAGGTCTCGTCGATGAACACCAGGCGGGAAGGGTCGATCCCGGCGCGATACTTCAACCATTGCTGACGCCGGCGCGCGATGTCGGGACGCCTTTGTTCGGCCGCGACGAGCGTCTTTTTTTATAACCGAGCCTCTCCTCGTGAACGAACGCCCAAACCGAGCGATAGTCCATCTTCAGACCGCGCTCGACCAGTTCCGCGACCAGCCCACTCAAGGTGAAGGCGTCATTGCGGCAGGGCTCAATAACCAGTCGCTATGGGCACCACGGATCTTCATGGGCTTGTGGTCACCGATCTGGCCGGGGCTGACGCTGCCTGTTTCTCGAAAGCGCCCAACCCACCTGATCACCGAACTGATGCCGACATCATAACGCGCCGCTGCTTGCCGGCGCGAAAGCCCCTCCTGTTCACCGAAGCGACAACCCGGTCCGAAGATCGTTTGAGTATGGCTTGCCCATCCATGCCGGCCTCCTTATCCCAGCCAGCATCTTGAATCTGATTTGCAGCCTGCGGGGAATCCCCCTCTAGACCGAGGTGATAGGCCTTGGCGGCGCCCTCAATCTGGCGCGCGTGATGGAGCGTGCGAAGGCAATGCATGGCCGTTCCACGAGCAGATACATGATCCATGCGAAGACGACACAGGCCACCGCCGACAGGACCAGCCCGGCCGCCTGCGCGGCGACGGAATGGCCGGCGATCATGTACCAGACGCGGAACGTCGCGCCGGTGATGGGATTGTGCGTGAGATAGAGCGAGTATGAAATCGCGCCAAGGAATTGCAGCCACCGCCAGTTCAGCGTGTCGTGCAATCTTCCCTTGATCGCGGTCGATACCAACAGCAGGGCCGACGCGCTGGCAATCAGAGCGAACAGATCGTTGTCAACCAACGATGCGATCAGCACGATACCGATATATGCGAGAAACCACGGACGCACGCCCGGCCTGACCCAGGCGAAATAAGCGCCGACACCCAGCAGGAAAGAATAGAAGAGGTTCACGAAAAGGCCTCGAACCTCCGGCAACAGTCCCGTGGGCCAAAGCAGGCTGACGCCAAATACCAGGATCAGAAGAGCAGTCGAACGGGTCATAAGCACAAGAGCCAGCACGAGATAGAACTGCACTTCATAGCAAAGCGTCCAGAATACCGGATTGATGTGCATGTATCCCAGCAGTTCCTGACCGTAATACAGATGCGCGATCAACTGACCTATGGAATATTCAGGTGCCGGACGTCCCGGAACAAATGCGCTTGCAAGGTATGACAGCCCAATCGTAAGGGCAATGGCGACCCAGTAAGGCGGCTCAAGGCGGATCGACCGGCGCAGAATGAAGCCGCCGACATAGGCGGGATCGACCTTCGCCCTGAACATCGAATGCATGATGACGAAGCCGCTGATGACGAAGAAGATCGCCACACCGCCTTCGCCCAGGACCGCGATGGAGGCGACTTCGGTCGGCATGAAGTCGACATGGTTTCCGCGCAGGGCGTGGAACAGCACGACCGCAGCCGCAGCCGCCCCGCGCAAGCCGTCGATAAATGTGTAGCGGCCGCTCATAATCTGCCCCGATGCGAAATGCCAACGCCAGATAGTCTGGCATGCGGCCCAGGTATCTAATCCGAAAAAACGCGGATAGGCGTCATCGTCATTGGGCGTAGCAGCGTCACAATTTGTCGGTGTCCCATTTCTGGTCAATATAACTTTTGATGTCCCATTTATGGTCACTGTCACTTCTTAGTGTAGCGCTGCAAATATCAGCTTAGCAGGCCGCGAAGAACCGTCTATTCTACCTCTTTTGGCGGTACATCTAACTAAAACATTGCCTCCTTATTGCAAATTACTTCTGATTAGCTAAAATAGCTCCATACGTAATCCCTGCGAGCTACAAGGTCGAAAAACGGCGTAGAAATTTCTAGATCAGCTGGAAGCAACTAATCGCTTCAGCCTCGAAACAGAGTTTTCTATCATCATATTGAAAAATATGACGTTTTGGCCTACTATGAAAACTATTTGAAAATCAATAAACGTAGTCATGCTTTGGGCAAAGGGTGAGTTATATGTACATTCAGGATTCCTCTACTAATGGAGCTGTGAAACCGCCGCGACTAAATTCCGAAGTACCAACCGAGGTTGGCAATAAGGCCCGCAAAGGCCTGCTGATCGTTAACAGTCGGTCTTTGGAAAGGGAGTGCCTCTCTCAGGCGCTCCAAAGCCATCAGATCAGGCTTGAGGTGATAGACGTCCCCTCCGTCGAAATGTGGCGTATGATCAAGGATCAATGCCCTCCATTGGGGGCAGTCCTCTACAATCTCGGTGCGGGAAAAGTCACCGATCTCGAATGCACGAACAGGATTCACAAGCTGACAGTCGAGCTTGGAAACATACCTGTCGTCATTCTGGCTGACACGGACGAATTCACGCAGGTGCTCAAGGCGCTGGAACTGGGCGTCAAGGGATATATCCCGGCCTCGGTGCATATCGGCGTCTGTGCCGAAGCGATCGAGCTTGCAGTTGCCGGCGGCATATTCGTGCCTGCAAGCTGTATGCTGGCGGTAAAGCACCTGATCGAAACCGGAACATGCGGAGCCAGGGAACTGACCGACATGTTCACACCGCGCCAAGCCGAGGTCGTGAAGGCTCTCCGCAAGGGAAAAGCCAATAAGATCATAGCCTTTGATCTCGATCTGCGGCAGAGCACGGTCAAAGTGCACATCCGCAACATCATGAAGAAGCTTAAGGCGACCAACCGCACCGAAGTCGTCTACAAGATCAATGCATTATACCCGGCAGAGCAACCAGTAGGATCTGGTGATCAGCTGAGCCTGTCCTGAGGTCAGGAGACCAGCACAGAGCGTAGGAGGGACTCGTCGTCTATCGACGGGCCCTCCCCCCGCCAAGTCTGAGGACGGCCATGTTGAATGCTCAGACAGAGGCGCTCGAGTTTGTCGAGCGCAGCCAGCAATATGCTAGCCTGACACCGCTCATTGAGGACTATACCAACCTCGTTCAGTCCTATGACGTAAACACTTATCCTGACGGGGCTTCCCGTCGCCGGCCATCATGTCGAGCCGCTCGTGATCTGCTATCAACGGCCCGGCGAATGGACCGGCAAGTACCGGGATCACGGCTATTTTTGCCGACGACGCTGTCAGCAAATGGTCGATGCAGAAAACCGTACTTTTCTGCTGGCGTGAGGCGCAGCAGCGCTCGGCGCATATGGAATGGGCAGCCCGCATAGAAAACGAGGCCGCCGAGCTCGGCCTGCGCGATGGAATTGCTTTCCCGATGCAGACGAGCCAAGGCTGGCGAACCGTTATTTTGCTGGCGACCGAAAACCAGCTGGATCTTTCAAAAAAAGGACGAGTGCGCGCTCTACATGGCCTCGATCTATTTCCAGATGTCGGCTGTGGGCACGACAGCTCCGAAACAGAAAGTTTCGTCGCTGAGCGAGCGCGAGCTCGATATCCTGCACCGGTCCACGGCTGGAAAGACTGCCTAGGGAATATCCTGCATATTGAGCATTGCTGAGAAGACCGTGCGCAATCACGTTAATTCGATCCATTGAAAAATGGATGTCCGCACGACCAAGCAAGCTGTCGTCGCTGCTTGAAGAAATAATCAACTACAGCCCTAAGAAGGCGTGGGCTGATGTAAATGCCGATACATGTCATCAATTTCGGAAACCGGCACATACGCCGAAGCGCTCTCCGACTATTCCCGGGCGCGCCATCAGATTTACGTCGAAGTAAGTCTGGCGCGACGATGACGGGAGCGGTCTCAAAATCGACCAGTTCGAACTCCAGACGCAACCAATCTGATCGGCATTCGCGATGGCGAGGTGATGACCGACAGCCGGCTCATCCCGATGGATCGTCATATCTTCTCGCGGACCTATTTCCATTCATGTGCCGCGAACTCCTACGTGATGCCCGGGCGGCCCCATCAAGGGACAGGTCTGCGCCACGATCATGGAGTTCTGCCCGAAGGAAAGTATTGAGCGGTTCGGCGGCGTTCAGGATCTTTACTGGTTGCCGGTGTGGAAACTTTACGGCTGGAACGTACGTCTTTTGGGTGAACCGCAACAGATTGATAGCGCTTGTGCGTTGCGGCTTTTTTCGAGTGAGCGTCGCCGCCTATGCTCAGGCGGCGACGTTGTGGCGGTCTAAGTCGTTCCGTTTTGGTACATCAGGGCCCATACAACCTTTTGTTGAAGACGGTCAGATCAGCGGAGACAGACGCCATGTCCATGCAGCATGATGTGACCTACAGGACACTCCGCATGCCATTTATGCGATCCTTGCCAAGATCAAGCCGCTAGCGCCATCAGCTAACTTTCAAAACCCGCAGGATTTGGTTTGGACTGGCTCTCTGAGGAACCAGAATGTGCGACGGCGCGCGTCAGCACGAATTGGTCGATATCCCCATTCGCTCTGCATTTCACGCAGGGCGGCAGTTCCTGACCCGATAAAGGTTCGGACTTATGGCGCAAGCTGGAGGGCTCAGCCGGCTTGAGCGAGAGCTCCTGGCGCAAGATGATCCTTGATCAACTCGCTGCGGTGACGGAAGACCGAGACCTCGTCGAAGGGTTCTCCGTCCTGACTGGCATGCAGGATCAGTTGCCGAAGCCTGTCGCGATCCGTCGCCAGCGATGCGAGGCAATCCGCCAGCCTGCCCGTCCCACCGATTGGCACGAGCACTCCGCCGCCGGCCGTTGAAATAAGATCCGCCGCATAAGGAGATTCGTAGCCGACTATCGGGCATGCCGAGGACAATGCCTCGATCAGGCAGCGAGGGGATTCCGGCGTACGATGGCAGAACAGGAAGACATGCGCTTCGCGCAGCGCCCGCAAAACCGCTCTCCGATCAGACACGAAGCCGGGCGCAGAGACACGGTCGCCCAGTCCCGAAAGCTCGATCCGGCTGACGAGCCGGTCATAAAGGTCGCCGTTGCCAAGCCACACGGCTTTGAAAGCCACACCCCGCTCCGCCAGCCGCTCAAGCGTCTCGATCCAATCCATCGGCGCCTTCATTGCATCCGCCCTGCCCGCATAGACAATGCGCAGCGGATCTTCGTGGCAATGATCGAGTTTGTGCCTAAGATCGCTCGAACCGATATGGTCCGACTTCTTCAAATGTATGTCGTGTACGATCTGGGGGTTAGAACAAAAGCTGGAATAGGCCTCATAGGTCTCGCGGCCGTGGAAGAGGCCGAGCGCCGCCCGCCTTATGACATGGCGCTCTAGCCAGGCCATAGGCCGATGCGTGAGCCGCGCCCGTAGCCGCGAACGCAACGGCCCCTCTCCCGCCGAGCGCCGGACAACCTCGGACTCGACCCGGTCGGTCCAGACGGCGAAGCGCCGCTTCATGCGCCGGGCCGTGAGCGCCGAGATCGCGCCCCAGTCGCCGAAAAGACCGCCAATGGCAAACGAAAGATAGTCGGCCTCTTCGATAAGCTGGCTGATCCTGCGCGCTGTCGGCGCGAGTTCGCGGAGGAAGATGTCAGGCCGATAGGCATAGGGCAAAGGCTCGATGACGATCCGCCCCGAAGGGGGCAGAGCCTGTTCAGCTGGCACCCACGAGCCCCTGGGTCTCGATGGCGCTTCGGGCATCATGGCGACGACGCGGTCGAAATGATCCGCCCAAAGTTGCAACCCGTTTGCCGCCTGTGCCTCCACGAAAAGCTTGCCGCCCTCGCGGAAAACGGGGACCGGTGCGTAGATAAGAAGATTGCTACCGGCATCCCGCCGCCAGCGGGAATGTTGGTTATCCTTCGCCAGCATCACGTTATACACCCTCTTGCGACACGGGCGTCAGATGATCGAGCCCGCCAGCCTTCTTGACCGCGAAGAAAATCGCAGCAGCAGCGGTTCGATTGGACGTGTTCAGCTTCTTGATGATGTTGTGGACATGAACCTTGATCGTGTTTTCCGACAGCTGGCACCGCAACGCGATCACGCGGTTCGACCAGCCCGCTGATATCATCTGAAGCACCTGCCATTCCCGCTCGGTCAGCGCGCCGATATTGGCGGCGGATGTTTCCGTGGACTCCACTGTTTTCGATGCGCCGCGATGCGCCCTGATGAGTGACGAAGGCACGAACTCTGCCCCACGCAGGAACAGTTCCACTGTCGGCAGCCAGATTTCCAACCGCAGATTCATCGACAGGACACCGCGAACCAGATTGCTTGAGACGTGATGATAGGTGGCCGCAGAGAAATGCGGCGCAGCCTCATCGACAACCGCGACGATACGATCCCGCATCTGCCGGATGAGTGTTTCCTCGCTGGGCGACAGGTTGGCGAGATAGGTTTCGTCGATCAGCACGACGGCAACCGAGGGCACTGATCGCAAGCCAGAAATGGCGGCGACGCGCTGAACCACGATATCCGGGAACTGATAGTGCAGCGCGATGAGATTGCAGTCCGGAATGAAATTGTCTGGACCGAGCAGAAGCAGGGTTCTGCCGGTCATGCCGGTGCGAAACTGTGCGTCAACGTTAGCCAATTCCGCCTGCTGCCTTCTTCCCACTCACGGGCAGGTATTCCCGACCCAACCCTCGGGCGCCCCAGTTCGCATTTCCACGCCCCAGTTCGCATTTCCAGTCACTAGTTCGGACTAGCCGCCATCCGCAGAACCGCTCGTTGGGCTGAATTGCCTCCCCGGCTTACCCCCTTTGGCGGCTGTAGAGACCGGGAAGCACAGCAATGCCTACCTGACGGGTAGCGCGACTCTGACCATCACGCCTCCAGACCAAGCCGCCGCAGGGCGGGCTGCCGGCGCAAGACCTTGTCGGCGATCCGACGCTTGAGCGAGCGGGGCTCCGCTATCTGCATGTTCTGTTCGAAGATTGCGCCGTTGAGTTCCGCATCGTTTGACAGCGCCAGTTCGACACCCCATCTCGCCGCAACCACCGGGTCGAGACCGGACGACCGCCCCATGCGCGTCGCGAGGATTCCCGGCATCCAGGTTGAAACCACGATACCGGGGAAGCGATCACCGAGATCGGCCACAAGCGCACGCGAGAAAACGCGCAACGCGCCCTTCGACACGCTATAGGCGCTGGCCATCGGCTGCGGCGCAAGATCGGCGAAGCTACCGACATTGACGATCCGTCCTTCCCCTTTGCGGCTCATGGATAAGAGAGCCGCGTGGGCACAATTGACCGCGCCCCCAAGGTTGATCGCGATGCAATCCATGAACTCCGAGGGGCCGCACTGCAGGAAATCGCGATGCGGATGAATGGCCGCATTGTTCACCAGAATGGCAGGCGCACCGAGCCGCTGCCGGATTTCTGCGAAGGCCTCGGCAACCGGACCGGCCTCGCTCACATCGACGCAGAAGGGAACGACAATGCCTCCCGCCGCCAGTTGCACTGTCTGGCGCAGATCTGCGGCCTTCCTGCCAATCGCGGCGACGGACAATCCGTGGCGCGCGAATTCGATCGTCAGCGCCCGGCCAAGGCCGGCGCCAGCGCCCGTTACGACAGCTACTTTCGGGAAATTTCCATTCATCACGCACATTGCCCGCAACTGGCTTCTTTGACTCGCGTTCTGACGCTCATGTCCGCGAGCAGGTCGCCCACACGGAGTGCATTAGCGGCAATCGTCAGGCTGGGATTGATGCCAAGCGAGGTCGGCATGAAGGATGAATCCGTCACATAGAGATTGCGGATTCCATGCACCCGGCAGTCGCGGTCCAGCACACTTGTTTCGGGGTCGTTGCCGAAACGCATCGTGCCGCAACAATGGGCAATGTTCAGCGACGGCTCGAGCGAGAGGAAAGCCATTCTGTGCCCTTTCAGCCTGCGGCGAAGGATCCGCCGAAACTGTTGCCTACGCCGGTTCAATTCCGGCGCCACGCTATATTCAAAAGACAGCTGTTCCGGGTCGTCGGGATCGACCGTGACGCGGTTCTCAGCATAGGGAAGATCCTCGATGATGCCGGCAAAAATCTTGGCTTTACCGAAGATGCGCGAGGCCACATATCCAACAACGCGCGTCATCTCCCGAAGAGCGCGGAAGCGGCGCAGAACGGAACGGTCGAACACGCCGTTGAGATGGTGGACAATCATCCCGTAGGAAGCTTCGACGCCCATGGCCTGCAGCGCGCCGAAGCGCGCCTTGTCGACATAGTAGAAGTCGCGCAACGCGATTGCCTTGGTCGGTCCAATGGACCTCGATCCCCTTGCGGGCCAGACGGCGACCATCTCGGTCAGATGAAACATCAGGTTCCGTCCGATCAGATCTTTTCGGTTAGCGAAACCATTCGGCCAGATGCTGCTTCTGGAAGAAAGCAGCAGACGCGGCGAGCCGATCCCGCCCGCCGCAAGCACGTAGTTCGACGCCCGGAGCTTGACCTGCCTGCCGCCAATGTCCGCTTCGAGGTAAGACACTTCCCTGTCGTTGCCATGTACCGCAACGACCGCGCAGTCGGTAAGCAGTTCGGCGTTGCCGGTTGCCAGAGCAGGGTCAACCCCTGCCGTCTTCCCGTCCATCTTGCATTGCTTCGGGCATTTGTGGCCGAAGCAATTGAGGCAACCCGGCACCGCGCGGATACCCATATGTACGTGATAGGGATTGAGACCGCTGCGCTGGAAGCTCGCCATCATTTCCTGATCGTCCGGCGTCAATGAAGGCGGGCGGCGAAGCGCCGGCGCAGGTTCTTCCGACAGCGGGTCTGCATCGCCGCAGACATTGAACATCCGCTCTGCCTCGTCGAAATAGGGCGTCAGAGATTTGTAGCTGACCGGCCAGCCGCCTGTCGGGTGAGGTCTGTTCGAACTGTCATCCAGATCATGCGGTTCGGGCCGCTCAAGCGTAGCGGCATAGAAGGCTGACGTGCCGCCAACCCCTGCGCCGATCGGCCCGTAGTATGTGGCGCTGCGGCCATCGATCGTAGACGTGACCGGCTTCGGCCAGAAGCCGCGCAGCAGCCGTGCAGCAGGGTTCTGCATCTCCGTGTCGAGATAATGCTGCTCGCTCGGCAGGCCATAAGGCCCTTTCTCAACCATGAGGACCGAAAGCCCGCGCTCCGCGAGCCGACGCCCGATTGTGCCGCCGCCGATCCCCGTACCGACGACGATCACATCCCAGATCTTTGTGGAAGGGTCTGATTTCATGGCGCTTCATGCATGACGACGACCTCCCCCACATGGGGTGCGACGACCCGCGTGAACACGCTCCGGATCGCTTTGGAGGCCGAATTGGTGATGTGGTTATTGTCGAAATAGTAGGACAGTCCGTTATGGACCGCCGAGCAGACCTGTCCTTCGCAGAACCGGTCGCGCAGCTTGAGATAGGTGATCCGACCGTCGCGGGCGAGCTTCAGAAACGGAGCTTCGCCGCGCGCCGCGCGCGCCTCTACTTCAGATACAGGCTCGATAAGCGACAGGGGATCGAGATTGCCGCCAAGGGCGAGAAGACGCGAGGCCTCCCTGGAATCGTAGCCGGAAATTTCTGGCGGCTGCTGGAGGACGAAAACTTTCGGGATTGCATGGCCAATCTCCTTGGCTGAAGCGACAGCCGCGTCGAAGAACAGCGCCGCCTGCGCTTCGTGGCCCTGACCGGACTGTGGTTTCAACACGATCTCATTGCGGGCATCCACGCCGCTCCCCCTGCCATCGGCATAATAGGACCAGCGACCGACGAGCAGAATCCTCTCGATGCCGCGCAGTTGCGGAAGCGTCTTTCGGATGGACGCATTCGATAAAGCGCAGGACGCGTTTTGCGCCGGTGTCGCCGCATTCTCCTGCTTGTCGATGTCAAACAGAGGCGGGCAGCCTGCCCGCCAGATCAGTAACCCCGCACTCTTCGCCTCGGTCGCCGCAAGTTCGATACCTTCCTTCATGGCTCGCCCGTGGGAATCGCCCCAGACGATGAATGACGGCTCACCCTCGACACCGATCTTGCAGATTTCCACGCCGGCAAAAGACCCGCTGTCCGGTGTCGTGCAGCGGCTCCAGTCTTGAATGAAATCGGCCGACGCCTGAATATGCATCCGCGCCGCCGGACCGAAGCGTTCCGGCAGGCCATCGCCGCGGAAGATGAAGGCTCCCACAAGCAGAAGCGTGGCAGAGCCGAGACCTACCCCTGAAACCAGCGCGAACGATGGCAGGGACTGAGCTTCACGGACAGGCCGCTCCACGAAGCGCCAGGACAATATGGCCAGCACCAACGCGATGGCGAGCCAAAGGCCGACAGTGCCGCCACTCTGCCCGCCCTGATAGTAGGTCGACAGGGTCAGCACCGGCCAGTGCCAGAGATATAGGGAATAGGAGATCAGGCCGAGGTGAACCAGCGGCTGCCATCCAAGGATCGCATTGACCGGGTTCCTGTCGTTGATGTTGAGCAGCAGCATCGCCGTACCCACCGTGGGAAGCAGCGCCCATGCGCCTGGGAAATTATACTCGGGACGCGTGAAGCCAATCGCTGCGGCCACCAGTCCCAGACCGAGCCATGATAACCATTGGCCATAGGAGCCATTCAACCGCCATTCGGTCCAGGCGATAGCCAGGACGACGCCGAGCAAAAGTTCCCAGGCGCGGAAGGGAAACAGGAAGAAGGTGGCCGTTGGCGATATCGGCGTGAAAATGATGCAAGCCAGCAGCGATGTCGCGCAGATCGTCGCGAGCACACCGGCCAGCACCAGCCGGCGGCGGCGCAGGATCAGCAGCACGAGCGGCAGGAAAAGATAGAACTGCTCCTCCACCGCCAGCGACCATGTGTGCAGAAGAATCTTGTTTTCCGAGGCAATGTCGAAATAGCCCGCCTCGCGGAAGAACTGCACATTGGAGAGATAGACCACCGAGGCGATCAGCGACTTGGAATACTCGCGGAACTCGAAGGGCAGCAGGATGAGATAGGCCACGATGGTCGTTGCCAGAGCCATCGCGAAATAGGCCGGCGCCAGCCGCTTTAGACGACGCACGAGGAAGTTGCCGACATTGATGGAGCCGTGCGCCGACAGTTCGCGCCACAATATGCCGCCGATCAGGAAGCCGGAGAGGACGAAGAATATATCGACGCCGACGAAGCCACCCGGAGCAAGTGACTGCGTGAAATGATAGAGTACGACCGCAGCCACAGCGATGCCGCGAAGACCGTCGATCTGCGCGACATTCGCAGCCACCCGGCTATGGCCGGTCGACCGGCTCCCCGTCCATGCTGTCACAGACGGCATCGTCATAGAGCGCCGGCGGCTTCGTCCAGTCGACCTAGCGGAACTATCTTCATCACAAATCCCTCAGACCATTGCACTGCCTGATCGCATCACAGGCTGCTCGGCTGGTTGAGACTAGGAGAATCCCCTCGCTTCAAGCCAGTCAGGAAAAGATCGCAATCGCTAGTACCTTTGGACGAAGCGTGGCGGCGACCTTCCTCCACCGGCGCAACCGCCCCTAATCCGTGTCACTGAGACGGCTGGCACGGCGACACACATTCACCCGTCTAATCCTTATTGGGTAAGACCGGACAAATCGTGCAGCTTGTCGACGCCGCACCGATCCGACGAAAGTCCTTCGGTCCGGCCGTTCGGGCCAGTTGCCGCGCCGGAGGTTCGCGCGGAAAAATATGCAGAATTGAGAGGGTATCGCGATGAAGGACTTACACGGCTCAGCGCCGGGCGAGATTCCATCCCTGAATGGCATTCGCGCCATTTCCGTCATTATAGTACTCTTGTCCCATGCCGGCCTCGAGCAGATCGTGCCGGGCGGATTCGGCGTGACGATCTTCTTCTTCCTCTCCGGCTTCCTGATCACCACGCTCATGCTGCGCGAGCAGAGGCGGGATGGAGCGATCAATATCGGGGCGTTCTACATCCGGCGTTTCTACCGGCTCGTACCTCCTCTACTGGTCATGCTGGCCCTCGCCTATGGATTAACCCTCGCAAATCTGCTGCCGGGTAATATCACAGCCGAAGGAATCGCCGCCCAGTTCTTCTACTTCGCCAACTACTTTGAGATCTTTTTCGACGGATCGAACCGGATTCCCACTGGCACAGGCGTTTTATGGTCGTTGGCCGTCGAGGAGCATTTCTATATTGTTTTCCCGATACTTATGGCCGGCGCTTTCGCCTTGCGCCTGTCAAATCGATCAATGCTGATCACCGCGGCCGGCCTTAGCCTCGCGATCCTGCTTTGGCGTACCTATCTCGTCTACGCGCTGCATGTTTCTGAACCGCGGATCTATTACTCATCGGATACACGCATAGATTCGATCATCTACGGCTGCATGCTGGCTTTCATCTGCGCCATGCGCGGACTGGACGGCATAACGCGCAAGAAGCTCTCAACCGAAGACTATGCCCTGCTCGCCCTAGGTCTCGGGATTCTTGCCATTACCTTTATAGTCCGCGATTTTCAGTTCCGTGAAACGTTGCGCTATTCGCTGCAGGGCATCGCATTCATCCCGCTTTTCTATCTCGCGGTAGGGCGACCCGACAGTTGGCCTTTCCGACTGCTCAGCAACCGGCTTCTGGCCCGCCTCGGGGTATATTCCTACTCGATATACCTCATCCACCGCGTAATCATCGTCGCGCTCATCGATAATGTGCCGGCGCTGGGGGGCCGGCCGGTTGTTCTGGCGCTGGCCAGCCTCGCTTTGTCGGTCTTGTTTGCCATGCTGGTCGATCGATTTGTCGACGGTTACTTCCGCCATCGTCGGCGGTCGCCGCGCAAAAGCACGGTTGCTGTGGCCCAGACGGCAACCGGCTGATCATCGCCGGAACGGAGATATCGGAAGGCTGCCGATCACCGTTAGAGGCGGCGAGACCGGCGGCCTTGCCGTCGCCTCCCCGGCATCAAGCTTGATCCTGGCTGCGGCCATGGATACCCCAGCGAATGCCCAGTAGATGTAGGGTACGACCGAGACGCTGCTGACCGTACCGATTATGAGCAGGATGGCGGCAAGCGTGGCAAGCATTGCGCGCACCATTGTTGAAGAACCGCTCTGAGATCGAAACGAAAGCCGCGCCAAGCCCGCTGCCGCCAGAGCCATGGTCAAGGAGAAGGCGATCAGACCGGCAAGCCCGTATTCCAGAGCGATCGCCGCATAGGTGTTGACGACGTCGATAATGCCCTGCCCCTGGATCATGGCCAGCATCTCCGGTTCGAACCGGTACTGAGTTGAGCCAAAGAGTGGGTTGCGTCCGACGATCGCAAAAGTGGCGTCGATCAAACGTGCGCGGTAATCCTCGTTCGATGTATCGACACTGCCGACAAAAGGCAGGAACCTGACGATGCGTTCGCCATATGGGGAGAGCAGGACGGGAACCGTCACTACGGATGCCGCCGTAACCGCCTTAGCCACGGTGAGCACGGCCTTCGGTCTCGCTGCAACGAAAACGAACAGCAGGACCGCCGCACCCAGCCATGGCCCACGCGAGAGCGAGGCAACCAAACCTCCGCACAGAACCGCGAAACAGGCCATCTGGAGATAGACATTCTTGATCCGGTCACGGATCGCGAGCAGGCAACCCAAAGCCACGACGCATGCAAAGCCGAAGGAGATTGGTTCGACTGACGATGCGGCGGCGCGCAGCATCCCATCCCGGAACAGATAGGACTGGATCAAAACCACGCCCCATTGCAGAATCGCGCTGTCATAGAGCCGCCAGCCTCGCAGCAGTTCGAACATCCCTGCCATCGCGAAAGGCAAACTGGCGAAGACGATGGCGGCCAGCGCCCAGCGAATGATCTCGGGGGTTCGCGGTGCGCGGCTGAAAACGTAGTAGGGCAACATGATGTCGAGCAACAGGACAGCGCAGGCCCGTAGCATATGTGTAGGGCTGCCGTGTCGCAGCGAGAGGACTGCGACGATGATGACAAACAAGGCGAACGCCTTGTCTGCGCCTGAGAGCGCGGTCGCATTGTTCCCCCGTCGCAGCGCTATTGCTGACGGCAGAAGAAAGGCGAGCGAAAAGAGCCGGCCAGGGGTCAGTTCGATGATTGAACCAATGAGGCCGGGAATGCCGAGATTCACACCAACTGCCGGAGCGGTCAGCAGCAGAATGAGATAGAAAAGGAAAGGTGCCTTGGACACGCGATGGACGTAGACGGACAACACGCAGATGGCGGCGGTGTAGAGGAGAATGCTTCCGGTCAGGAACAGCGCCGCGGTGGATATGATCCACGCACCGCACCACAGTTTCAGTTCCTGCTCGTCTACCAGTGAAGACAGCGCGCGAGCCGCAACGTAGAGGGCCGGCAGGCCGAGCAACAGGACATAGAGGAATGCCCGATGGTGTTCAGCCATTGCCCGCTCCGACAGCCTGTTGCGGCCTATAAGACATCATCGCCCCGATCCTGGACATGGTTTTCTATCGGCTCGCGGCGTTGACGTTCAACAGCCGCCTAGCCGTGTGAGCTAGTCCCTTCGGCGTAGTCGCCATGGCGCTTCAGAAAACGCTCGGCAGCCATGACAGTGCATGCGACGCGAGGCGGCCCACAACATAGCCGACCGGCCAGAACAGGAGAACGGCGATTTCGAAACCGAACCTGTTCAGGCCCTCCCGCCACTTGAGGGCGACGATGACGGGAACGGTGGCGATGCCGTGCAGGGCGATGGCCCAGAGCGCGCCTTCGAAGCCGGCGAGGTAGTGACCAACGGGTACCGCGACAAAAAGCGAAAGCGTCCTGATGCCGCTGATCAGTCCGAGATATTGGGGCCGGCCGATAGCCAGGAACAGCGCACTGGTCAGTCCGAAACGCGACAGCAGCAGGCCGAAGGAGAGAATCTGGAGAATATAGCCCGCCTGCGCGTAGCGCGCGTCGTACAGGATCTGAACGACGGCTTCGCCGCCACTATAGAACAGGCCGGCGCTTCCGACATAGATCAGATCGAAAGGCAGTCGGCTGCGATAGTAGGATGATCGGATCGTTTCTGGCCGTTCATTGGCGATCTTGCTGAAGGCGGCGGTGGCGACGGACCAGAAAAGACGCCCTCCTGCCCCATCGATCATCGCGACGAGATTGAAGGCGAGAACATAGAGGCCGAGGACGGCGGGGTCGGTCCAGCCGGCCAGCATGATGCGGTCGCCATTCGCGGCAAGCACGGTGAACAGTGACGATATGAACATCCAGCGGCCGAAGCCCATGAGTTCGTTGAAGCAGGCCCGATCCATCCGCAGCCGGTTGCGGGTGCCAGTCAGATAGAGATGGGTCATCGCGACATTGATGATCGCCGCCGCCAGCGCCGAAACGACGAAGGACCAGATCGAGCGTGTGAGATAGCCGATGCCGAAGGCCACGATCAGGCCGGCGGCCTGCGACACGAGTTCGATCGTCGCAAGCTGGCGCTGGTTGAGGTGCCGGTCGCTAGTCATCGCTTTCGTCGACTGGAAGCCGAGTATGACCGCCGAGAACGACATGGTGACGATGATCCAGGGCAGGACCTGATCGGCATAGACGGAGCCGGGCAGGAAGAACCCCTCACCGGCACAGCGTGCGATGCCGAGCGCGCAGAGGCAGCAGACCACCCATATAATGCCGCCGCGAATGATCTGCATCGTCCAGGCCGTATCGAGAAACGCCTGCTGGTCGCCCCGCTCACTCTGGATGATGGCCTGCCGCAGGCCGACATCGCACAGCATCGAAGTGACCACCTGCACGATGGTAGCCACCGCCATGATGCCGAACATCTCGGGCACCAGAAGCCGTGTCATGGCGAGGCTGGCGACGAGACGCAGCACATAGCCGGAGACATAGGCGGCCATCGACCAGCCAACCGCCTTGAGGATGCGGTCGCGGAAGCTCAGGTCGAAAGTCTCCGTTCCCCCGGAGGGGGGATTACCGTTCTTTAACGGCGGTATTGAAAGCTCTGCGGTCACTGACATCGGTACGTCTGGTTCTCCCGGCATGCCGGGGTAGCGTCCGGCTTGCGGCGGACATCGCTCGCCTGCCGGACTGGATGGCCCGGCGGGGCATTGCGAGAGGGGCAATCAAGCCGACGCCATCTCGCCTTGTTTCGCACACTCGCCTGCGCCGGGTTGCTCGAAAGAATCTGCGATGGAAGGTGTGCGGGCAAGCAGCCTGCGCATCCGCGTGGCAAGCACGCGTACCTGCGGCTCCAGCACCATGCTGTCATGGTCGCCCGGCACCTGCACGACATCGAGCATAGCAACGCTCTGGCTCCAGCCATTGTCGTGCTGCACGATGTTCCGGTTCTCCATCAGCAGGCGACCATCGGGCAGCCTGTAATGAACGCTCGGCTTAGGCCGGAACAGTGTCACCTGGCCGTCATAGGGAGCGATCTCATACAGGGTTAGCGCACGGCGGAAGGCAAGTTCGATCCGCTCATTGTTGAACGCCTCCGCTGGAGCGTCCCCGCCCTCCGCCAGCGCCCGGTCCTTGCGAGCCGTTTCCTCGCGCCACCTAGTCCGTGCATCGACCCACTGCCGGAGATAGCCCAGCCTGTGACGACGAAGATCCTGCGTCTTCATTGACAGTTTGTCGACAAGGCTGAGTGGGGCCTGGCAAGGCTGCGGCGTGTCGAGCATGACGATATGCGAGACGACCTCGCCTACCGCGCGCAACTGTCGCGCGATCTCGAAGGCGGTGATGCCGCCGCCGGAATAGCCTGCGAGCAGATAAGGCCCCGAAGGCTGCACCGAGCGCATTTCAGCAAGGTAGTCCCGCGCCATTTCGTCGAAACGCTCATGCGGAGCCATGTCCCCGAACAGGCCCTTTGCCTGAAGGCCGTAGACCGGACGGTCCGCGCCAAGATGGAGCGCGAGATGGCGCAGGTTCAGAAGGTTTCCGAACATGCCGGCGCAGATGAAGATCGGGGTTGCATCGGCAACCGCGCCCGGATGCATGAGCGTGAGATGAACATGGCCGGTGCTTTGCGCCGCCGGCTTGTCCTCGACCGAGGCATCGGGAACCGTGATCTGCGCGGCGATCAGTTCGGCGCATTGGGCAATCGTCGGAGCCGAGAAGAGCGCCGAGATCGGCAGGTCCACGCCGTGCTCCTTTTTGATCGTCCGGAAGAGCCGCACCGCGATTAGGGAATGGCCACCCAGGTCGAAGAAACTGTCGTGTATGCCGATCTCCGCGACGCCCAGCAGGTCGCGCCAATATCCACACAGGCTCGCCTCCAGCGGATTGCGGGCCGCCACGACTTCAGAGCCCGTGTCCGGCCGCTGTTGTAGCAGGTCTGGCAGATTCTCGGCGGTCGCCTCGGCGCGTGCGCGCAGTGCCGAAAGGTCCATGGAGCTGACGATGGGTTGGCTTTGGCCAGAGCCCAGCGCCCGCACCAAAGCCTCAAAGCCTTCGGCCGGCAAGATGCCCTGCCGAACCTGCGCGGCAAGCTTTGGAGATGCGGCCTGCGGCTGCGGCGACCGTTCCCGCGATATGCCAGCTTCCGACTGGGCGAAATGGCTGTCGGAGGCCAGACGCTTCATAACGAAGCGTTCCGCCTCGAACACGACCGCGCCAGCCTCATCTGCAATGGTGATGTCGAACACGGCATAGCCCGGCCCGAATCCGCTGGAAGGCGCATGGACGACATGGCTGACGATACGTTCCGGCAAAGGTCCGCGCAGGCTCACTCTGCCATAGGAGGCCGGAGCCCACAGAACGTCGGAATCGCGGAAGCCGTCGACCAGCGTCATGCCAAAGCCCGTCGCAATGTCGAGCAGCGCGGGATGTATCAGGACGCCTGCAACGAGGTCGGCGCGATGCTCGGACCGCAGTTCCAGTTCGCCCAGCGCTTCAGCCTTGCCGAGGCGTTCGGATTTCAGCACCTTCCAGCGCGGCCCGAAACGGATATGGCTGTCCTGCGCGGTCGGCAGTGCGGAACCCTCCGGCGCGCGGCGCAGATCGGGCAGGCGCGCGGTCAGCGCTGCAAGGTCCATCTGGCCCGGCGCGCTTGTCGCACCAATGCGCAGAATGGCCTCCGCATGTTTTACGAATCTGCCCGGCGCCTGCCCGGCCCATATGGCCACACGCCAGCCGCCGCCCGAAGCCTCCAGCGATGTCCTGACCGTCCGACTTTCGCCATCCGGGATCAGAAGCGGACGCAGCAGCACGAGATCCTTCAGTTCAAGCTGGTCCGGCAAGCCATGTTCGCGGGCCGCCTGCAGGATCATGTCGAAATAGGCCGTTCCCGGCAGCACTGCCTCGCCGGTCAGCAGCCGGTGTTCATCCAGCACCCAATGACTATCGGGGCCGATCTCCGTGGCAAGGCAGATAAGCCCGTTGTCATCCGCCTCCCAGCGCCGATAGAACGGACCGTTGGCGGGCTCCGAAACGGTGGTTGCACGCTCTGCCGCCATGCCCGTGGCGCGGGCGGCAAGCCCGACCTCATTCCAGATACCCCAATGGAGCGCGATTGTGCGGCGACCGGCAATGGTCGCAGCGCTGTCGGCATAGGCATCGAGATAGGCGTTCGCGGCCACATAGTCGGCCTGCCCTGCCGGCGCGGTGACTGTGCTCGTAGAAGAGAACAGCACGAGGAAGTCGATGTCGACGCCGCGCAGAAGCTGGTCGAGTACGCTGGTTCCAAGAAGCTTCGGCGCAAGAACGTTCTCGACGCCCTCAACCGTCTTTTCCTGCATCAACCCGTCATCCACCACGCCCGCGGCATGGAAGACGCCGTCGATGCGGCCGAAACGGCCGATTGCGAGATTAAGGGCTTCCTTGAAGGAACCCGCCTCGGTCACGTCGGTGCAGCAATAGAGAACCTCGCCGCCCTTTGCCTCGACCGAAAGGATAGCATCAATGCCTCGGGCGACCGCATCGAAGCGATGCTGCCTGCGATACGAAATCCACCTGTCGCGCGGCGGAAGCTCGGTGCGTCCGACCAGTACGATGCGGGCCTGATATTGCTCCGCGAGGCCAGCGGACAGCGAAGTGGCTAGATCGCCAAGACCGCCGGTAAACAGGTAGACGCCGCCCTTCTTGAGCGGGGCCTCGGTTCCGAGCTGCTCATCGAGCGAAAAGCGGGAATAGGACCGGGTCCAGCGCCGACCCGCGCGATGCGCGACGACTTCCGAGCTTGGCGCGGCGAGCAGTTCCTCCCAAAGAAGCCGGGCGGCTTCCGATCCGTTCCAGTCCGACGCGGTGGCTCGGCGCAGGAAGCTGCGGCGGGGCGCAACCTGCATCTCTATATCGACGAGCCGCACGGTCGTGCCCGGCAATTCGCGCGGGATGACAAGGCCCGGCCCTAGCACGGTCGCTTTTTCCGGATGCTGTACCGGCTCGTCGGCTACGCGCTGCAAGGAACTTGTCAGCACCAGCACATGCAGGCTCGCCGGCAGGTCACCCTCGCCCAGCGCCTTCGCCATGTTGAGCAGGCTGTAGAAGCCCGTCTCCTGAATGCGGTGGAAAGCGTTCGATCCCGCTCGCGCGCCGGCGCCTGCGCCCAGCAGCCAGCCATGCACGATGCGCTTGGGTAGCATCGCGTCCTGCGCCAGAGCCTTTAACAGCGAGGCATAGCCGGCAGGACCGAGTTCCGGGCAAAGGACATAGTCGGTCTCGGACCTGCGGACGAAGGCATCACCGACCATCACCGTCGCAACGCGATGGCCGTGGCCGCGCAACTGCCGCACCATTGCGTCGCAGATCGTGCCCCCGTCGGTAAAGAAGAGCCATGTCCCGGCTTCAGCCTCAGCGCCTGCCTCGTAGTCCGGCACGGAGCGCTTCCAGACCGGACGCCAGCCCCAGCGGCTCAGGTCCGGTTCCTTCGCCAGAGGCTGTTCCGACGAAACCGGTTGCCGCGTCCGATCCGCCTCGATGAAGAAGCGGCGATGCTGGAACGGATAAGTCGGCAGGTTGATCCGCCTGCCGGGGCCGCCATAGAGCGTTGCCAGTTCGACCGGCAGGCCAGCTACCCGCGCCCGGCCCATTGCGGCAAGAAGATGCAGCGCGTCGTCGCAGATCTCCTCCGGATGAGGAAGGCTGTTGATGATCTGGTCCGCCTTGATGGACCCTTGCGCCTTTGCCAGCGTCGACAGCGTCTTGCCGGGTCCGACTTCGATGTAAATGAGATGCGGGTCCTGCGATAGCCTGCGCATACCGTCCGCGAAGCGGACCGTCGAGCGCAGATGGCCGACCCAGTACCTGGGATCGGTCGCCTGCTCCGCCGTCAACCGCTCCCCGGTGGCGTTGGAGATGATGGGGATATCCGGCGCGCGCAGGACAAGTGTGCGCAGGAATGCTTCCCAGCGCGGCAGGATCGTATCGAGCATCCGCGAATGGGCCGCAATGTCTATGGGAATGCGCGCAGCAGTGACCTCACGCGCCGCGAGCGTAGCGGCAAAGGCGGCGAGATCGGCATTGCCGCCCGACACGACGGCCAGGCCCGGCGCATTGACGGAGGCAAGGTCAAGCGCTTCAGGCAGGATCACCTTCAACTCGTCCTCGGGCATGGGCACGCTTAGCATGCCACCCGGCTCAATCGTGTCGAATAGCTCGCCGCGCAGCCGCACGAGCCGCACCGCGTCGGCGAAATCGATGACGCCGGCTATGCAGGCCGCCGCGCTCTCGCCCATCGAGTGGCCGATCAGCGCCGCCGGCTTGACGCCTGCCGCCATCCACATGCGTGCGATGGCGACCTCAACGATCAAGATGGTTGGCAACTGCACGGATGGCCGCAGAAGCGGATCCGGTCCATCCGGCGCTGCCTCGAACCATGCCGTCCTGATTTCCTGGGCAGCGCTGGCGGGCAGGACCGAAAGGCCCTTGTCCACGATGAAGCGGAAATCGTCGCGGGTCCGGTAGAGGTTGGCCGCCATGCCGCGATACTGCGCGCCGCCGCCCGCGAACATAAACACGGCTCCCGACGCGGCATCCAGCCTGTGCTGCGCCTGCGCGCGCGCCGGTTCGGCAAGTGCCGCGATGGCGTCCTGACGATCGCGCACCGCGACGATGCGGTTGTGCTCGAACCGTTTGCGCCCGGTAAGGAGCGTATGGGAAACATCGCCAAGCCGGCTGTCGGGATTGCCCGCAAGCCACTGGGAAAGCCGCCGCGCCGCATCGTCGAGGGCGGCGGGGCTGCGCGCAGAAAGCACCAGCGCGGCCACAGTCTGCCGGCCCTTGTCACGCGGCGCGACCAGCGGCGCCTGCTCGAGGATCGCATGGGCATTGGTGCCGCCGACGCCCAGCGAATTGACGGCCGCGCGCCGGCGGCCTGTCGTCTGCGGCCACGGCGTCAGGGCGGCGTTGACCACGAACGGACTCGCCGCGAAGTCGATCGCCGGGTTGGCGCGCTCGAAGCCGAGCGTAGCGGGAATCTCGCCATGCTTGAGCGCCAGCACGGTCTTGATGACGCCGACGACGCCCGCCGCTGTGTCCAGATGCCCGATATTCGACTTCACCGAGCCGACGCGGCAATAGCCGCTGCGGTCCGACGAGCGCCTGTAGGCCTGCGTCAGCGCCTCGATCTCGATGGGGTCACCGAGCGCCGTTCCGGTTCCGTGGCACTCGACATACTGGATCGTTTCGGGGTCGACGCCGGCAATGGCCATCGCCTCGACGACAGCCGAGGCCTGACCTTCCACGCTGGGCGCGAGGTAACCGGCCTTTGCGCCACCGTCATTGTTGATCGCTGTCGCCTTGATGACGCCATGGATCGTGTCGCCGTCGGCGATGGCATCCGACAGCCGCCGCAGCACGACCACACCAACACCGCTGCCAAAGACCGTTCCTGCCGCCTTGTGGTCGAAGGGGCGGCAATGGCCGTCAGGAGACAGAATCTCGCCTTCCTGGAAATGGTAGCCGCGCCGCGCCGGCAGTTCGATGGTCACGCCGCCGGCCAGAGCCGCGTCGCATTCGCCGCTCAGCAGGCTCTGGCAGGCATAGTGAATCGCCACCAGCGAGGTGGAGCAGGCGGTCTGCACGTTCACGCTCGGGCCGCGCAGGTCGAAGGTGAAGGAAGCGCGAGTGGACAGGAAGTCCTTGTCGTTGCCGGTATGGCGCAGCAGGAACATGCCGACATTGTCGACCAGCGCCTTGTTGCTGCACACGTTGAAATAGAAATAGCTGCCCATGCCGCAGCCGGCGAAGACGCCGACCGGACCGGAGCTGGCATCCGGCATGTGCCCTGAATCCTCCAGCGCCTCCCAGGCGCATTCGAGGAAGTGACGGTGTTGCGGGTCCATCACCGCGGCTTCCCGTGGGCTCAGGCCGAAGAACTCGGCGTCGAACATTTCCATGTCCGGAAGGTCGGCGGTGCAGGGGACGAAATTCGGACTGTGGATCGCCTCCGGCGACGCGCCGGCCTCAAGAAGTTCCTCGACCTCCAGCCGGCGGACGGATTCGGTGCCGCTGCGCAGGTTGTTCCAGAACTCGTCGACATTCCTTGCGCCAGGAACACGCAGGGCCATGCCCACGATGGCGATATCGTTTGGACTATGTCCGTCTGAACTGTTCAGCATCTGGTCGCCGGGAACCCTTCGTTGGATCGGATAAGCTTATTTTCCCGGCCGCGCCGCCACAGGGGCGAAAGTCGAGAGCGCCATCTTGCACGCTTTGCTCTGTCTGGCCTTCCGACCGCCGCTACTCCTTTGGGGTAAAAACTGGGATTAGTTGGCCGCCGAATTGATTAGAGAGCAGGCGGGCGGTCGAACCCTGCCGCCAGGCATCCCTCGATAGGACGAAACCCGCGCGGTTGACCGCGTGAGGGGCGGCGGCATCAATGCGGCAAAGACAAAGATACCAGCGCAGGGTTCCATGGCCAGTTTCAGTTGCTTGCTTGTGGGGGAAAATTCCCTCCTCATCCAATGTGCCGACCTTCTCATCGAGAACGGTTGCACCATCGCCCTCATCGCCACCGAGACCCCCGCCATCCGGGACTGGGCGGTCGAGCGGCGCATACCGCTGATCGGTTCCAGCGGCGACATCGCCGCGCGGCTCGTCCCCTTCGACTATGACTGGCTGATGAGCATCGCCAATCTCCGCATCATCCCCGATGCGGCCTGGAAGCGAGCGCGCTGCGGCGGCATCAACTTCCATGACGGCCCGCTGCCGGATGTCGCCGGCCTGAACACGCCGAGTTGGAGCCTGATCGAGGGTCGCGGCACACATGGCGTGACATGGCACGCGCTGACGTCCGGGATCGACGAAGGCGACGTTCACGCCACGGAGAGTTTCGAGATCGGCCCGGAAGACAGCGCGCTGACCCTGAACACTCGCTGCTACGAGGCCGGCATAGCGAGCTTCGCGAGGCTGGTGCGCGACCTCACCGCAGGGACGCTGCAGAACCACAGGCAGGATCTGTCGCGACGCAGCTACTTTGCGCGCGACCGCCGGCCGGCGGCGGCCGGCACACTGCGCTTCGACAGGCCGGCGCAGGAGCTTTCGCGCCTGTTCCGGGGCCTCAGCTTCGGCACCGGCTACCGCAACCCGCTGACGCTGCCGAAAATCGCGACGCCGCAAGGCGTGTTTCGGGTCTACTCGTTGAGAGTGCTGGACCAGCCGGGCGGAAAGCCGGGCACGGTCATATCCGTCGAGGGAAACAGCGTCGTCATTGCCACCTTTGACCATCCGGTGGCTGTTGAAGCGGCGTGTTCCTTCTCCGTGCAGCTTGCGACGGTGGTAAAGCAAGGCGATCTGTTGCCTGTTCCCGGAGACGATGCCATGAGGAGCCTCGATGAGGCTCTTGGGCGCGTTGTCCGCCATGAGGAGGCGACCGCGCGCCACCTCGCACGGCTGGAGAATCTCAATCTTGCGCCCATCCTTTCCGACGGCGCTTCAGAGCCGGCTTACCGCGGCGTCACGCTCGATCTGTTCGGCGATGGCGCGCCGGATATGCGCGCCGGGCGCATTCTCGCTTTCCTTTCCCGCCATTTCGGCAAGCTGTCCTTCGATGTCGCCTATAGTTCCGATGCGATTGCCAGCTTCAGCGCGGCGCATCCGGGCTATTTCGCCAGTGCCTATCCGCTGCATGTCGAAGTTTCTCCCGAACAGAAGGCCGACGATTTCCTGGAGACTGCACAGCAAGCTATCACAAAGGCTGAAAGCCGTCTCTCCTATCCGCTGGACCTGATCGAGCGGACACCGGGCCTCGCCCGTCCGGCGCTGTCCATCGGGCTGGTCCGCTGCGCATCCGCGCAGGCCGGCAAGCCTATTGAAGGCTGCGCGATGACATTCATCGTTGCGGACGATGGAAACCGCCTGATCCATGATGAAAGCCGCCTTGCCTGCGAGACCGTCGCCACGCTGGTCGCGCGCCTCGCCATCTGCATGGAAGGCTTCGACGGGCAGGCTTCGTTCTCCGAAATCCCGCTGATCAGCGATGTCGAGCGGCAGCACTTGCTTTATGACCTGAACCAGACGGACAGGGCGTTCGACCGGGCGACCTGCATTCACGGGCTTATCGCGCGTCAGGCGGCCAGCGAACCGGACGCTGCCGCCGTGGCATTCCGCGGCAGTTCCATCACTTATGGCGAATTGGAGGAGCGCGCCTCCCGCGTCGCGGGCCATCTGGCGGCCCACATCCATGGGCCGGACACGATTATCGGCCTGCACCTGCCGCGCGGCATAGACATGGTGGTCGGCGCCTATGCAATCCTGAAGGCGGGCGCGGCCTATCTGCCGCTTGACCCCGCCTTTCCCGCCAACCGGCTCGACCAGATGGTCGAGGACAGCGCCGCGCGGATCGTCCTTGCGAGCCGTGACGCGTCGCGGAAACTGGCCGACGGCGCGGCAACGACGTTAGCGATCGAAGACCTACTCGCCGAGCCCGCGCCGGTCCACACGCTGCATCAGGCGTCGTCGCAGGATCTTGCCTATGTCATTTACACGTCTGGCTCGACCGGCCGCCCAAAGGGCGTGATGATCGAGCATCGGAACGTGCTCAACTTCTTTGCCGGAATGGATGAGCGCATTCCCCGCATGGAAGGTCGGCAGGATGTCTGGCTCGCCGTCACCAGCCTGTCCTTCGACATTTCCGTTCTGGAGATTTTCTGGACGCTCAGCCGGGGCTTCAAGGTCGTGGTACATTCGAGCGAACTCGATCAGGTCAAGTCGGGTCAGGACGTTCTACCCGCCAATGGCAGGGCGATGGACTTCTCGCTCTTCTACTGGGGCAATGACGATGGCGTCGGGCCAGAGAAATATCGGACGCTGCTGGAAGGCGCGCGCTTTGCCGATCAGCACGGTTTCCAGGCGATCTGGACGCCCGAACGGCATTTCCACGCCTTCGGCGGGCCCTATCCGAATCCATCGGTGACTGGCGCGGCTGTTGCCGCCGTGACGCGCAATCTCGACATCCGCGCCGGCAGTTGCGTGCTACCGCTCCATCACCCCGCGCGTGTCGCGGAGGAATGGGCGGTCGTCGACAATCTGTGCGGCGGTCGTGTCGGCCTCGCCTTTGCGTCGGGCTGGATGCCGGAGGACTTCGTCCTGCGGCCTGAAAACGCGCCGCCGCACAACAAAGCGGCGATGCTGCGCGACATAGACACCGTCCGCAAGCTGTGGCGCGGCGAGAGCTTGGAATTCGACTTCGGGTCGGGAAAGGCGGCTATCGTCACCCAGCCGCGCCCGATGAGCAAGGACCTGCCTGTCTGGGTCACTACGGCCGGCAATGCGGAAACCTATCGCGACGCCGCGCGCGCCGGTGCTCATGTGCTGACGCACTTGCTTGGTCAATCCATCGACGAACTGGCCGACAAGATCGCCATATATCGCAAGACGCTGGTCGAGACGGGCCGTAGCCCGGTCGACTTCAAGGTCACGCTCATGCTCCACACGCTGATCGGTCATGACCGCGAGGTGGTGCGCGATCAAGCGCGCGGGCCGATGAAGGACTATTTGCGCAGCGCGGCCGCGCTGATCAAGCAATATGCCTGGGCATTTCCGGCGTTCAAGAAGCCGGCCGGCATCACCAAGCCAATGGATGTAGACCTCCAGTCGCTGGCGGCCGACGAAATGGACGCTATCCTCGAATTCGCATTCACACGCTATTTCGAGGATAGCGGACTGTTCGGCACGGTGGATGACGCCACCGCGCGCGCCGAGCAGTTGCGTCGCATCGGCGTCGACGAGATCGCCTGCCTGATCGATTTCGGCCTTGCATCCAGCTCCGTTCTAGACGCGCTGGTTCCGCTGGCTTCCGTGGTCAAGCAGGTGCGCGGCATCGAAGCCTCGGCGGGCAACAATGCCGGTCTGGCTGCCGACATCCGCCGCGAAGGCGTGACACATCTGCAATGCACGCCGTCCATGGCGAGCATGTTCCTGAGCGATCCGGTTGATCGCGCAGCAATGGCGAACCTGAAGCACCTTTTCATCGGCGGCGAGCCATTGAAGCGCCACCTGCTTGAGGAACTGCGCCGGGCCACGGCGGCGACGATCGAGAACATGTATGGACCGACCGAAACGACCATCTGGTCCTCCACCACCGAAGCGACGGCAGGCGAGGAAGTTGTGCCGCTCGGCACGCCCATCGCCAATACCGGGCTCTATGTGCTCGATGCCTGGCGGCAGCCTGTGCCAGCCGGTGAAACCGGCGAGCTTTATATCGGGGGCGAAGGTGTGGCGCGCGGCTATCTCAACCGCGAGGAGCTGACCGCCGAGCGCTTCCTGCCTAACCCCTTTGCGGCGGGGCGCATCTACCGGACCGGTGATCTGGCGCGCTATCGCGCCGATGGCTGCCTCGAATTTGCCGGGCGCGTCGACAATCAGGTCAAGATACGTGGCAACCGCATCGAGCTTGGGGAGATCGAGGCCAAACTGTCGGATTTGCCGGATGTGCGCGAGGTCGTGGTCACGGTGCGTGAGGATCGCCCGGGTGACATGCGGGTCGTCGCCTATCTGCGCGGCACAAGGCCCTATTCCATCGAGGCTGTGCGCGAGCATCTGGCGGCTGACCTGCCGGAATACATGATACCGGCGCATGTCGTGACGCTGGCAACCTTCCCGCTGACGCCCAATGCCAAGGTGGATCGCTCGAAGCTGCCGAAGCCGGTAGTCGCCGCCCCGGTGACTGTGGCGGTCGAGGAAGCCGCACCGACCGACCATGTCCAGCGCCAGATCACGGATGCCTTCAAGCGCATCCTCAACATTGGCTGCGTCGGGCTGCATGACAACTTCTTCGCCCTCGGCGGCCACTCTCTGCTCGCAGTGCAGATGCACCGGCAGTTGAAGGCCGACATCGCGCCGAAGCTGACGATCACCGACATCTTCCGCTTCCCGACGGTCGCCGGACTTGCGGCGCATATATCGGGCAGCACGAACTCGGAAACCAAGCTGGATAAGGTTCTAGAACGTGCATCAATGCGGCGGGCCGCGATGGAAGCGCGCCGGCCGGCGCTCGCGCGCGGCCCCAATGTCAATTGAGCTGCGCCATGCCGCGCAGATCGCAAAGACCCTGCATCGTGACCCGGCGGTCACGATGCGCTTTGCGCCGATAGACATGGGCAATCCCGAACTGCTTCACCCGGCGGAGCTGGCTTCCCTTTCCTGCGAAGCCGTCGCCTTGCGCCGGCGC
This sequence comes from Tianweitania sp. UT-5YL-CI-8, assembly GCF_030010215.1. Taxonomy (GTDB): domain Bacteria; phylum Pseudomonadota; class Alphaproteobacteria; order Rhizobiales; family Rhizobiaceae; genus Oryzicola. Next base: position 5,236 of record NZ_JASCRR010000003.1, on the reverse strand, counting down.
GAGTTTGCCGCCGGCCGCGCCTGCGCGGCGATGGCGATGCGTGACCTCGGACTGCCTGCCGCTCCCGTGCCCATGGCGGCGGATCGCTCACCCGTCTGGCCTGCTTGTATCGTCGGGTCAATCAGCCATAGCCGGAATCTCGCCGGTGCAGCGCTTGCCCCGCGCTCGAACGGCTTACGCGCCATCGGCCTCGACATCGAGGAAGCAGAGCCGCTCGACGATGCGCTGATCGAGGAAGTCTGCACGCCGCGCGAACAGGGCTGGCTGGCGTCACAAAGCGCCGCCCAACGTGGCCTGCTCTCCAAGGCGATCTTCAGCGCCAAGGAAGCTGCCTACAAGTGCCAGTATCCGCTGACACATGAGATGTTCGGATTCGAGCGTTTGGAAATCGACCTAAGGATGGATTGTGAGCGCTTTTCAGCGCGGCTCACCGACAGGGTGGGTGAGTTTGATCGCGGCGCCCTGTTCGCCGGTCATATCTGGTTTTCCGGCGAACACATCGTCTCGCTCGTTACGCTGAACGCATAGCCGGCCGGCGCAGCATCTCCCGCGCGAACAGGCTGAGCAGCGGTATGGCGCCATAGACATAGCGCCGCCACAGGCGCTTCGGGTCAGCCGCCATGCGGTAGAGCCATTCCAGGCTGAGCCGCTGCATCCAGAGCGGCGCGCGCTTCTTCGCGCCGACGAGGAATTCCAGCGCCGCGCCGACACAGAAGCCGACGCCGACGGCCAGGCCGCGCCGCGCCAGCATATAGGCGATCTTTTCCGACTGCGGCGAGCCCACCGCGATAAAGGTGAAGCGTCCGCTCTCGCGCTCGATGAATTCCACGCATTCCTGCATCGCCTCGGGATTCTTCCACAGCCCCATCGGCGGCACATGCGCCCTTATGTCGAGGTCGGGATAGGCCGCCCGCATGTCATCGGCCACCTTCTGCGTCCCGACCACGATGACGATCCGGTCGCCCTTGCGGATCACGGATTCAAACAGCCTGACCGTCAGGTCGGAGCCCGTGACATGGGTGATGTTCTGCGCGCGCGCCTTGGCGAACATATGGATTGGCTTGCTGTCGCAAAGCGTCATCCACGCATTGTCGTAGAAGGGCCTCAGGTCCGGCTGGCGATTCAGCCGAACGACATGATCGGCGTTCGGCGTCACAATATACCGAAACCCCACGCTGGGGTCTGACGCGCCGACGAGCTCGGCCACGACCACCTTGTCCAGCTGGTCGAAGGGAACGTGCAGGAAGTGCCTGCGCTGCACCTTCGACTGGGCGGCCAGTCTGGTGTCGAATATCTCAACATTTGCCATAAAATCGTTCCCCGTGTGCATATCCACGTCGTTGCGATAGCAATCTGGCCAGCAGGCTAGCCATCAGGGGCAGCGGTCTCCAATCCGGCCACCGGCATCAAAAAGGCGTATCAGGCTGGCGGACCTCCCCACCAATGGCGCAATATTAGGTCGCCGCCTCGGCCCCATTTCCGATGGAAGAAGCCGAATTCTCACATTCCCTATTATTTGGCTTCCTGTCGAAATGCCCGACAGAATGGGAATGGAATCTATGACATTGACGATCTGGCTACTGGTCCTGGCAGCGGTGGGCCTGCTCACGTTTCCCGTGATGACATTCGTCGTGGAATGCATCGCCGGAGCCTTGTCCCGCGCACCTGATCACTCGCAGGAGCCGGACATTCGTCCCGCCGTGGCTGTTCTTGTGCCAGCGCATAACGAGGAAACCGGCATTGTCGGCACGGTCAAGAGCATCATGACCCAGATACGTCCTGGAGATCGCGTCCTTGTCGTCGCGGACAATTGCACGGACGGTACAGCTGCGGCCGCGCGAGAGGCGCGGGCCGAGGTCATCGAGCGCACCGATCCAGCGCGTCGGGGCAAGGGGTTCGCCCTTGACTTTGGACTGGCGCATCTGCGGGTCGATCCACCCGCCGTCGTCGTTTTCGTTGACGCCGACTGCACTCTGCTCCCAGGCACACTCGACACTTTAGCCGGGACGGTCTGGAGCACCGGTCAACCCGTCCAGGCATCCAATCTAATGATTACCCGCGAGGACCAGAAGAAGGCGTTCGGCATCGCCGAATTCGCGTTCCTTGTGAAAAACCATGTCCGGTCGCGGGGGCTGGCCCGTCTCGGCCTACCCTGCCAGCTCACCGGAACCGGCATGGCCTTGCCATGGCAACTTGCATCCAATGCCCAGCTTGCCGACGCCGAAGTCGTCGAGGATATGAAGCTTGGTCTGGACCTCGGCGCAGGCGGGCATTTTCCGATCTATTGCGAGACCGCCGGAGTTCGCAGTTTCTTTCCAGACACCGCCGATGGTGCGGTCTCCCAGCGCCGCCGCTGGGAAAGCGGGCATCTCGGCATCCTTGTCTCGGGCCTTCGGCGGCTGGCCAACAGGCATACGTGGTCCCTTCCCTATGCGGTCATGGTCCTCGACGTCATGGTTCCACCCCTCGCCCTCCTCGTCCTTCTCATCGCGGCGCTCACGCTCTTCGCTGCTGTGGCCGCCCTCATGGGTGCCGGAGTGCTACCCTTCGTCATATCGATCATCCTCGGTACCTTGCTTTCCGGCGCGATCATTCTGGCATGGTCGACCCACGGCAGAACGATCATTCCGCTTCATGCGCTGCTACATGCGCCGCGCTACGCGCTGGGCAAGTCGATCATCTACGCGGAAATACTGTTTGGCCGGTCGGAGCATGCATGGATACGCACTAGCCGCACCGCTGATGCCATCGCCTTACCCTTGAAACGACTTGATTGAGCCGGCTCGCATGTCGCTGACAGCTTCCTCAGAAAACGTCCACCGGCTTCCGGCTGTCGCTCGCCGACGGCGACGGATCAGCTTCGACCTCGTGGCCCATATCGCAGCGGTGGCCGACATCCTCGCTGTTGTAGCAGCGTCTTTCGTAGCCGTTCTCTTCTACCATCAGTTGAGATTCGGGTTCATGGATGACCCGTCAATGAATGTCGGCGCGGGACTTCTGACCGCGGTAATCTTCGTTCTCGCGATGTCATCCATACAGGCCTACAGCTACGATTCCCTGTCATCCATCGGTCGGCAGCTCTTCCTGATCTTCTTTCTGTTCCCGACCGTGCTGGCATTTGTTCTGGCGATCGTCTTCTTCCTGAAGATGGGCGAGACCTTCTCGCGCGGGGCCATCCTGTATCTCGCCATCACGTCGATGGTCGCGCTTATTGGCATTCGCCTCGCTCTCTATCGCTGGCTCGGCTCGGCGCGAGCGCGAACCTTGTTACTGCCCCACAGGGCATTCATCATCTGCCCTGAGGATATGCCACAGGAGCGGCTCCAGTACCTGTCCGAGCTTAGCTCCGCAAAGATTGCGGCCGTCACCAAGCTCTCCGAGGATACGTCATTTGACGAATTGCTGCGCGAACGGCTGGCGGGAATCGGAGCGCGCTCGGGTATTGACGAAATCGTCGTCATCTGGCGCGATGGAAATCCGCAATTGCTGGAAAACCTGCTTCTCAGGCTGCGTCAGGCACCGTTGCCTGTAAAGATCGTGTTCGACAGTCTGGTCGGCTCTGTGACGTCATGCCCCCGCGCACAATTCGGGGACCTGACCGCCTTTCAGGTACAGAGTTCACCGTTGGGGCCGCTCGAGCGACTTGTGAAGCGCGGCTTCGACATCGCTTTCGCCGCAACGGCGCTGCTGCTTCTGTCGCCGATGCTTCTTCTGGTGGCTATCGCCATCAAGCTCGACAGCCCGGGGCCGGCACTCTTCCTGCAACGCAGGCTCGGTCACGGCAACCAGCCATTCCGCATCGTCAAGTTCCGCAGCATGCGTGTGCTCGAGGATGGCGACACGGTCCGTCAGGCAACGGTCGGGGATGCGCGCATAACGCGGATTGGAGGCTTTATCCGCGCCTACAGCATCGACGAACTGCCGCAGTTCTGGAACGTCCTGCGCGGTGACATGTCCGTCGTCGGCCCGCGTCCTCATGCGGTTGCCCATGACAACCTCTTTGATTCACTGATCGCCGAATATGCCTCGCGGCGACACGTCAAGCCCGGCGTAACAGGCTGGGCGCAGGTGCACGGCCACAGAGGCGAAACACCCGGCATCGAACTGATGGCGCGGCGTGTCGAGCATGACCGGTGGTATATAGACAACTGGTCGCTTTGGCTCGATATGAAGATCGTCATGCGGACCTTCTTCGCCTTGCGCGGGCACTAGGCCGTGTGGACTCTTGGCATCCCCAAGGGTGGGCAAATAACCGCATGTTTGTGGAGGCGGTGCTTTGGATTGTGCGGACCGGCTCGCCCTGGCGTGACCTGCCAGACGTGTTGGGCGAGTGGAACAGCGTCTTCCGCCGTTCAGCCGCTGGAGCAAGAAGGGCATTTGGTGGCGCATGTTCTCCGCGATGTCGGACGATCCGGACTTTGAGTAGCTGATCGTCGATTCCTCATCCGAGCCCACTAGCACGCCGTTGGTGCAAAAAAGGCTGAAGATCAGGCCCTTGGCCGCTCCCGCGGCGGCCTGTGCATCAATATCCACAAGGCCGTGCGTGGGCTCGGTGCCTGTTTCGCTTCGCGCTCACCGCTGGCCAGAAGGGCGATGCGCCGCAAGCCGTGCTTTGATAGAGGGCCCGCCCGCCGATATGGTCATGGCCCATACCGCCTATGACGGTGATCGTCTTCGCACTGCCATCGCCGACAAAGGCACGGTGGCGGTGATCCCCAACAATCCTTCCCATGCGTAAAAATACCCGCTGGACAAGCAACCTCTATGCCCAGCGCCACCTGATCGAATGCTGCTTCTCGAACTCAAGCAGTTCAGACGAGTTGCGACACGCTTCGAAAAAAACGCCGAAAATTACCGCGCAGTCAACACCATCGCAGCATCGTCCTCTGGATCAGATAACTCGTCCTGTGATTAGGCATGGAATAAGGACCCCGCATTTGGGGTGATCGGCGTCCAAACGGGACCCCCATCTGCGATGGGGTTACAACAGCCTCCGGTTTCATCGGGGGCTTTTTATTTGGATGCTTGTTGTGGAGACAATTCTAAAGATACGTCGACTTTCCCGTGTGCAGGGCAAGTCGATCAAGGCGATCTGCCGGGAGCTTGGCATATCGCGGAAAGTGGTGCGGAAGGTTCTGCGCAGCGATGAGACGGAGTTCAAATATGAGCGGACCCGTCAACCTCAGCCGAAGCTCGGCCCCTGGCGCGATCAGCTCGATGGAATGCTGCTCGCCAA
>NZ_JASCRR010000029.1 GCF_030010215.1 Tianweitania sp. UT-5YL-CI-8 | reverse complement strand
CACAACAAGCATCCAAATAAAAAGCCCCCGATGAAACCGGAGGCTGTTGTAACCCCATCGCAGATGGGGGTCCCGTTTGGACGCCGATCACCCCAAATGCGGGGTCCTTATTCCATGCCTAATCACACTTTTCGGCCGTCAGTCAGCTCAGACTGCTATTCGACAGCCGGTGTCGCCGCAGGATTCCAACCGTAGTCCTGGACAGGAGATCGTCGTTGAACTCGGCCAAGAACTGACTTAAGCCAACTTCACCACTGCCTTTTGGGAATCTCCGATGTCATCTGTTGCGAATGATCCTGCTGCCCGGCTTTGGGACTTTATCGTCGTCGGAACAGGGATGGGCGGCGCGACCATCGGCCATCGTCTGGCCAAAATGGGCCATTCGGTGCTGTTCTGCGAGGCGGGGCGCTCCTACCTTACCGCGCCGGACGTTCTGGAGGGCGACTGGCTGGACGTGCTCACCGACGGCAAGCAGGGCACGCCCGATCAGTTGAAGAGGGCGGGGCGCTGGGGCACGGACATCTTCGACGTGACGTCCGGCCAGCCGCAACAGATACGTCCCGTGCTGGGCATCGGCACCGGCGGCAGCAGCGCGCTTTACGGCATGGTTCTGGAGCGATTCTTTCCGTCGGATTTCGCGCCCAAGCGGTATTATCGCGACTGCCCCGAGGCCAACATTCCGGAGACATGGCCGATCGGCTACGAGGATCTGGCCCCCTACTACACGCAGGTCGAGGAAATCTACCGCGTGCGGGCGACAAAGGACCCCCTGCACCCTGACCAGAGTCCGGGCGGCATCATTGCGCCGCCGCCGCTGGCGCCCGCCAGCAGCGAGCTGGTGAATCGCTTCGAGAAGCAGGGACTTCACCCCTACCAGTTGCCGATGGCCTGCGACTATGTCGAAGGCTGCCACGAATGCATCGGTTTCATCTGCGAAAAGCGATGCAAGCGCGACAGCGTCACCGCCTGTCTCGAACCGGCCCTGCGCGACGAGGGCGCCGAGATGCTTTCAGAATGCGAGGTCGTCTCCCTGGAAACGGAGGGCGGCAGGGTCAGTGGCGTCAACGCGGTTTGGCGGGGCAAGCGCATCAGGCTGTCGGCCCGGACAGTCGTGCTTGCAGCTGGGGCGATCCGTTCGGCGGCTTTGCTCCTCAACTCCGGCGAAAAGGCCAAAGGCGGCCTCGCCAACGGCTCCGATCAGGTCGGCCGCAACGTCATGCGGCATCTGCTTGACTACTATCTCGTCTATCCCAAGGCGTCGCCAGCCGATGGCTTTCTCAAGCAGATTGCCTTCAACGATCTCTATCTCACCAACGGAAGGAAGATGGGCACGGTCCAGTCCAACGGCAGGCTGCCGCCAGCGAGCACCATCGCCAAGTTCTTCCGGGAAGAGCTCCGAACCCTGTGGCCGCCGCTGGCCCACCTGTTCCCGCTGATCCGACCGGCGGTCGAATTCAGAATCCGAACGATGCTGTCCGGCACCTATGTCTTCGCGGCCTTTCTGGAAGATCTGCCGTTCCAGTCAAACCGGGTGACGCTCTCCAGAAGCGGCAACAGCATCGAACTGTTTTACGAGATAAAGCCCTACGATCAGCAGCGCCTGCGCGAGTTCCGCGGCCAACTCACCGATATTCTGCGCGGTCATCGCTACAAATCGATTTTCCGGGCCGGGCTCAACGCCACGCTGGGGCATGTCTGCGGCACATGCCGCTTTGGTGACGACCCGAGCACCAGCGTGCTGGACCGCTACAACCGTGCGCACGAGTTGGACAATCTCTATGTGGTCGACGGCTCGTTCCTGCCTACCAGTTCGGGCACGAACCCTTCGCTGACCATCGCCGCGAACGCTCTGCGGGTGGCGGATCATCTCGACACCCTTCATTGAGCCGAGTCGCGACTTCTCCTTACCAGGGCGTCGCGTTCGGCCCGGTCAAACAGCCACTTTCTGAAGCGCTGGCAATTTTGCGACGATGTACTGTCTTCCGGCTCGACGACGAAATACCCGCCGGGAACCTTCACTGGCTCTAGGTCAATCGCAGAAACCAGCAAACCATTCTCCAGCAGGTCATCGATCAGGGGGAAGCCCGCCAGTGCGATACCCTGCCCGCTCAGCGCAGCCTGGATCTGCATGGTGAAGTTGTTGACCGTGAATCCGCGCTTGGCGGTGCGATCATTGACGCCGTGTGCGGCAAACCAATCCACCCACTGGCTGCCCATGAAGACCGGCGGCCCTTCCAGCCAGATCAGCACCTCGCCCAGCAGCGCTTCCGGCTTGGTTGGCCGCTCGCGTCCGCGCCAGTAAGAAGGGCTGCAGACGGGCATATCATAGGCATGGATCAGGAACTCGGACCGGAGGCCGGGCCAGCGGCCACCGCCATAGCGTATGCTGATATCGATGCGCTGCCGTGCCAGATCGACGATTTCATCGGCCACGGCGAGGCGCAGCTCAATGTCCGGATACAACTGGCGGAACTCTGGCAGCCTTGGCGTGAGCCAGTTCGTCCCGAAAGCGCTGGTCATACCGACCACAATGGCTTCCGGGTCCTGCGTGGCGCGGACACGCTCGCAAAGCGTAGCGATAGCTCCCAGTTGCATGGACAGCCCCGAATTCAAAATCAGGCCCGCTTCAGTCAATTCGAGGGAGCGATAACCCCTCTTGAAAAGGGGGGTTCCTAGGAATTCCTCGAGCTCCCGGATCTGACGGCTTATGGCAGCCTGCGTGACGCCCAACTCATACGCAGCGCGCGTGAAGCTGAGCAGGCGTGCGGACGCATCAAAGGCGACGAGAGATGCTAGCGGCGGTATTGTCCTGCGGAAGCTTGGCATAACCAAAACTAATGGCGACCCGATTTTTATGCAAGTTTACCAAGGTTCTTGAATACCGCTAGATCAGGCAACAACGAGATAAGGAACCTGACATGTATGCAAATACGGCTTTGTCCGTGGGTACCCGACCAAGCGCCACAACCGACTTGGCGCTCTACAAAGACATCGCTAGCCATTGGCCTTCCGGGGTTGCCGTGATCACAGCGGTCGGCTGCGATGGCAAGCTGCACGGCCTCACCATGAGTGCCGTGATCACGCTTTCGCTTGTTCCGATGCAATTCCTCATCTCGGTCGATAGACGATCGGTGACCTTGCCCGTCATCAAGGACCTCGGCCGGTTCTGCATCAACTTCCTCACGAGTTCACAAGAAGGCATCGCCATGCAGTTGGCCAGCAAGTCCGGCGACAAACTCAACTCGGTCAGGCACAGGATTTCCCAGTGGGGCTTGCCCATCATAGACGGTGCCCTCGCGAGCATCACCTGCGACGTTCATTCGATCCTGCCGGGCGGCGACCATGAGATCATCATCGGCGACGTGCTCGACATGGAGCATGCCGGCGGCGAGCCACTTGTCTACTTCAAGCGGTCATTTCATTCAGTGTCCGCTATCTGAACCAGTTTCCAACTGTTTCTCCGCAAAAGCGTCGAACCGGAAAACCGGTTCGGCCCTTTTTGTTTCGCCGTATAGCGGGCGGCCTCCAAGCCGAGCCGCTGAATCAGAAGGTTCTAGCTGTCACCGATCACCAGCGTGTCCTCCGCCCGCCAACCAAGATAGACCTCGGTGCCGATTTCCGGCGTATACGAGGCGCTCAGTATCTGCTCGAACTGTTCGACCACCAGCCGATCGTGAATGTTGACGCGGTGGCGCTGGACGCCGTTCATGAAGGTCGAATCCACAACTACGCCCTTGACGACGTTATCCGTATCGGGTTTCGCCGCCGTGATCCGCATCGCTTCCGGGCGGACACAGAGCCAGCTGGCACCCTTGCCTTCGTAGCCCTTCGTCGATACCAGCCGGTCGCCGAACTGGGTGGTCGCGACAGCGCCGCTCCCCAAGGGCTCCAGCCCCGCCACCGGCAACAGGTTGGCCTGGCCCAGGAACGCGGCGACAAATCGGTTCTGCGGGTTGCGGTAAAGCTCTCTGGCGGAGCCGATCTGTACGATTTCACCGGCGTTCATGATGGCGATGCGTCTTGCCATCGAGGCAGCCTCGCCCTGGTCGTGCGTGACGTAGAGCACCGTGCAACCCAGCTTCGCGTGAAGCTGCTTGATCTCATACTGCATTTCTTCGCGCAGATTCTTGTCGAGGGCGCTCAGCGGTTCATCCATGACCATTAGCGAGGGATTGTAGACGGATGCTCGGGCGAGCGCGACCCGCTGCTGCTGTCCACCGGAAAGCGCGTTGGGGTGGCGATCGGTGACATTTTCCAAACGCACCAGACGCAGCGCGCTTTCCACGCGGGACGCGATCTCGCGCTTCGGCACGCCCCGCATCTGCAGTGGAAACGCGATGTTCTGGCCGACGGTCTTGTGGGGGAAAAGCGAATAGTTCTGGAACACCATGCCGATGTTGCGCTTGAAGGGCGGAACGCCTTCGATATTAACGCCGCCGATCTTGATGTGGCCTTCGCTCGCGGCAATGAAGCCGGCCGTCAGCCCGAGTAGCGTTGTCTTGCCCGAGCCGCTCGGACCGATGATGGAAAAGAATTCGCCGGCCTCAATGCGCAGGTCGGTCGGCTTAAGCGCCAAGGCCGTTCCGTAGCGCTTGCAGATGCCGATATAGTCGATGGGCTGACCGTTCGACTGCCCCTCCACCCGGCCAACCGGCCTGGAGACGATCCGGGATTTTTCGCTGACAGCCGCGTTCATAGTTTCGTCTCTGTGCTGGATTTCTGGTTTCGGCCGGCTCGCTGCAGCAGCGCCACGGCGCTCAGGAGACTGAGCGAAAAGACGATCGCGACAGCCGAAGCGGCGGCGATCGTGGGATCCATCTGGAAGCGTATCTCGTTCCACATATAGACCGGAAGCGTGACGGAAGAAGCGTCGGTTAGAAAAAGCGCGATGATGATCTCATCGAAGGAGAAGGCGAAGGCGAAGATCGCTCCGACCATCATGCCCAGGCGGATCATTGGGAAGGTGACATGCCAGAAGGTGTGAATGTGGCCCGCCCCTAGCGTCATCGCGCTGAGTTCCATGTTGGGGCTGTATCCGCGCAACGCTGACGACACCGTCGTGAAGACCAGGGAGGTGGCAACGGCGGCGTGCACAGCCGCTACCGCGAGCTTGGACCCCAGCATGCCGAGGCTCGCCACCACCGGGAAGACACCGATCGCCAGGATGATCTGCGGCATGACGAGCGGCGCCATGACGAGGCCGGAGATCACGCGGCCGAAGACGACGTTGCCGCGCACCACGGCAAGCGCCGCCAGAGTGCCTAGCACCACGGCAATCAGCGCCGTGACGACGCCGACGATCACAGTGTTGGTAAAGGCCAGCAGGTAGCCCGTACTGTTCCAGAGGCGGTCATACCACTGGAAGGATATGTCGTGCATGGGGAGACTGAAGAAGCGGTCAGCGCTGAAGGAGATCGGCACGATAACGAGGATGGGCGTGAGCAGGTAGACCAGCCCGAAGACGGAGAAGCCGATCGTCACTAGTTTCGCGATGCGGTCGAACAGCGTCCAGTTCATGCGACCCCCAGCTTCACATTGCGCAACCGGGCTATCTGCCAGACGAACAGCAGGCTGAGGAGAACCATCAGCAGCAGCACCGTCGCCAAGGCGGAGGCCAGGGGCCAATTTAGCGTCTTCGTCACCTGCTGCTCGATCAGCACGGCCATCATCATGTTGGTGTCGCCGCCCAGCAGCGCCGGCGTGACGTAGAATCCGAGCGCAGTGATGAATACCAGCACCGACCCCGCCATGACGCCCGACAGGCACATCGGCACGTAGATATGGATAAAGGTGCGCAGGGGGTTGGCCCCCAGAATTGCGGAGGCCATCAGCTTGGTCTGATCCATCTGGCGCATCGAACTCAAAATGGGCAGGATCATCATAGGCAGCAGCACCTGCACCATGCCAACTTGGACGGCGAGCGGGTTGTAAATCAGCGACAAGGGCTGATCGAACAGGCCGGTGTCGATCAGCGTCTGGTTCACAAGGCCGCGACGGCCCAGGAGCGCGATCCACGCATAGGTGCGTGTCACCACGCTGGTCCACAGCGGAACCATAACGCAGGCGAAGGCGATGGCGCCCCAGAAACCACGTGCCCGGGTGATGACATGGGCGATGGGGAAGCCGATGAGCAGTGCCAGCATGGTGCTCAAACCAGCCGTTTTGAACGTCTGCAGCAGGACGTAGAGATAAATCGAATTCGAGAAGATTTCAGCGAAGTATCGCGTGTCGAGGGCCGATCCGCCGACGCTTCTGTATACAACGATCCCGAGCGGCAACAAGAAGGTCGGCACAAGGAACAGAAGCGGCAGCAGGATCAGGAATTTCAGCGAATATTCAGGGGTCCAGGCCTTGCCACCCATTGCCTTCTCCGTAGATCAAACGCAGCAGCGGAAACGCCAGACTCCATCGGGTGGAGCGCGGCGTTTCCAGTCGCAGTCAGCGGCCGTTGGCTTGATCAGCCCAACAGCCACTTGTTGAACATCTCGGTTAGCTTGTCGCCGTTTTCCGCCAGCCAGGCGAAGTCCTGGAACCGGTTAGTGGCCGCGAATTCGGGCGCAGTGGCCGTCGCCGCCAGCTTGGCCGGATCGATCAGCGGAGCCGCCTTGGTGTTCGACGGTCCGAGCGGCGTGAAGGCGGTCAGCCGCGCCTGCGGCTCCGGCGTGGCCATGTACACGGCGAACTTCATCGCCTTGTCCTTGTTCGGATGGCCGGCCGGGATGACGATGGCGTCGCCGTCGAGAACCGTGTTTGTGTTCAGGTACTTGACCGGCTTGCCGTCGGTGACTAGACCGTCGGCGCGGTTGACCCACAGCATCGCCATGTCGACTTCGCCGCCGCCCAACATCTGCTGCGACTGGGCGCCGCCTTCGTACCACCGGATGGTATCGCGGATGTCCGAGAGGGTTTTCAGCGCAAGCTCCGCATCCAGCGGATACAGCTTGTCCATAGGCACGCCCGCGCCGAGCAGCGCGATCTCGAAGGTCTGGTTCCAGTTCTTGAACAGGCCGCGCGGCGCGCTGTTGGCAGGATTGAAGAAATCGACCCAGGTCTTCGGCTCGGACCCGGCCTTGATCGCGTCGGTGTTCCACGCCAGCACGCTCGAGGCGACGTTAGTCAGGAAGTAGTTCTTGCCGACAGCGCCCTTCAGGAAGTCGTCCGTCTTGATTGCCGAAAAGTCAAGCGGCTCCGACAGGCCGAGCTTTTCGGCGATTGCTGCGTCGCCGGCCGAGCACAGGAGAACGTCCGCCTGGCCCCAGGCCTTGGCCTCGACCATGGCCTTCAGTTCGGCCAGGCCCTTGTAGGGCTGCGGGCTAACCTTGATGCCCGACGCAGCCTCGAAGCCGTCATAATAGGCCTTCTGCAGGTAGGTACCGAAATCGCCGCCGCCACCGGTGACCAGTAGTTCCGTCGCCGGCGACTGCGCGAAGGCAGATCCCTTCGCCATTATGCCAAGCGCTGCCGCGCCCGCGCCCGCCTGCAGCAGTTGACGACGCGACAAATAATTCGATGATCCGATCTTTGTCATGTGAATATCCCCATTTTCCTTTTTGTTGTTAAGCTTTGCGCACTAGGTAGACTTGATGTTCTCATCAAGCTAGCAAGGCTGACAAAACTGTCGACGACGGAATTAAATTCCGGCGAACTCACACTATTTTGCACGCTTCCTCGAACGGCAGGCGCGGCAGACGGCCGAACAGCGTTGACGGATCGCTGCGTCCGAGGTTCACCAGGAAGTTCGAGCGCCAGTCGGTGCCTGCGAAGAACATATCGTCGACCACGTTCCGCTTGAAGCCGGACATCGGCCCGGCGTCCAGCCCGAGCGCACGTGCCGCCACGATCAGATAGGCGCCCTGCAAGGTGCCGTTTCGGAACGCCGTCTCTTCCGCCAATTCCGGCGAGGAGGTGAACCAGGACTTGGCGTCGGAATGGGGAAACAGCACCGGAAGCTTGTAGTGGAACTTGGCGTCATAGGCGACGATCACCGTCACCGGCGCGCTCATGGTCTTCGCCAGATTGCCTGACGATAGCGCCGGCTTCAGCTTTTCCTTGGCCTCGGCCGTGCGCACGAACACGAAACGGGCAGGCGAGCAGTTGGCCGATGTCGGGCCCATCTTCACTAGGTCGTAAAGCGCGTGCAGAGTGGTATCCGGGATCGCCTCGTTTAGCCACCCATTGGGCGTCCGGGCCGAACGGAACAACTTATCGAGCGCTTCGTCGGGCAAGAAACTCCTGTTGTTCAACATGGCTTGTCCAATGACGGTCTCGCGGTTCGGCGCTCGCATGCCCTTCCCGCCGTACGCATCAGCCTGCTCCATGGTCGCGCAGGTTCTCGCGGAAGGTGCGGCCAGTATAGTCCTTGCGGTAGATGCCGCGCCGTTGCAACTCCGGCACAACGCCCGAAACGAACTGGGCATAGGAGGTCGGGCTAAGCGACGGACAGATGATGAAGCCGTCGCAGGCTTCCGCTTCGAAATGCTCCTGCAGGAAGTCGGCAATCATCGTCGGCGTGCCGATGACCTGCGGCGACATCTGGCTGACGCCCCATAGATAGCCGGCATCCCGCAGCGACTTGTCTGATGCGCCCTGCAAGATGACATCGAGCATGCCGCGCGCGCCCTGGGTGATCTCCATGTCGTGCAGCGGCTTGTCCAACGGGTACTGGGACAGGTCGACGCCGATGGCATTGGAAATCTCGGCCACGCCGAGTTCGGCGCTGACCAGCGAATTCAGATAGTCCGCCTTTTCCCGGGCGATCGACTCGGTCTCGCCGATCACGATGTCGATGCCGGGAAGAATGGCGCAATGCCCGGGATCCCGGCCGGCGTTGACGATGCGCGATTTCATGTCGCCGTAGAACGCCTGCATGCGTTTCTTGTCGGCGTGAAGGGTGAAGACCACCTCGGCCCAGCGCGCGCCGAACTGCCGGCCGCGGTCGGACGAGCCGGCCTGCATGATGACCGGCGAAGTCTGGGGCGAGTGCGGCGTCGTCAACGGGCCGCGGGTCTTTACGTACTTTCCCTCGTAGTGGACGTAGTGGACCTTGGAAGGATCGGCGTAGATGCCGTTTTCTCGATCGTGGATCAGCGCACCGTCTTCCCAGCTTCTCCACAGGGCCTGGCATGCCTCGACGACTTCGTCGGCGACGTCGTAACGGATGGACTTGTCGAGCAGTGCATCCTGGCCGAAATTCTTCGCCTCGTTGTCGTTAGTGGAGGTGACGACATTCCAGGCCGCACGGCCGCCGCTGATATGGTCCAGCGTCGCGAAAGCGCGGGCGATGTGGTAGGGGTGGTAGAAGGACGTAGACATCGTGGCGGAAAGGCCGAGATGCGTCGTCACCCGGGCGATCGCCGACAGCAACTGCATCGGCTCCAGCAGCCAGGTCTGCCCGGGCTCCCGCAGGTTCGGCGCGAACGATTTGCCGTGCTGGTCGTTCACCATCAGCGTGTCGACGATGAACATGCCGTCGAATTTGCCGCGCTCAAGGATGCGGGCGATGGTCTCATACCGAGCGGGATCGAGCGCATCTATGCCGTCGCTCTCGAAATGCCGCCATGCGCCGTTGTGGTGCCATGTCGGGGTGACACAACAATAGCCGACAAGGTGCATCTCTCGTGACATCGCAAGCTCCATTTCTTTCCCGATCTTACAAAGAAGAGGCTTGTCTGGCAACACAGAACTAAAACTTAATTCCGGTATCGCTTTGTTTTTCAAATGCGCCGACGCTTACATCGACGATTCTGCCGAGGGTGGGCTCGAGCTTCGGCGGGGGGGGGGTGGCTGGCGTCCCCCTTGCACCGCCACGCGAGAGGCCACGCCGCGGCAACGCTGGAGCTCGCGGCTAGGCCGGCGGAACATGGGTAGGGCTGGTTGCAGCCGTCTGGCGGGGCCGCCGGCCGGATCGGAGATCGGCATGCTGCAGCCGGCTCGATGCCCGCGACACGTCATACCGCGATGGCGGCATTCTCCCGGGCTTCCGCCTCCCGGGCGGCGATTTCCTGCTGCATCCGAATCCGCAGTTCACGCCTGCGGAAAATCTCGTAAAGCACGGCGCAGACCAAGGTGACCACCAGGATCAGGAGGGCCAGGGCATTGACCATCGGCGTCAACAGCGTGCGCACCTGCGAAGCAACATAGATCATCACCGTTTCCTGCCCCCCGCGAGTGAACAGCGGCACGTTGAAGCTCTCGGTGGATTGCAGGAACGAGATCACCGCGCCCATGAACAGCGCCGGCCGCAAGTGCGGGAACAGGATCATCCACAGGACCTGGCCGTGGTTGGCGCCGAGGTCGAGCGCCGCCTCTTCCTGCGCGCGGTCGAAACTCTGCAGGCGGGCATAGACCAAGAGCATGACATAGGCGGCGATTATCGACACCTGCCCGAAGGTGGTGACCAGGAGGCCGGGCGGCACGTCCGCGCCGCGCCAGAACAGAAGCGTAGAGATGCCGACCACGGCGCCTGGCGTCAGGATCGGCGCCGTCATGATGCCATAAAGGAACCCGCGACTCTTGCCACCGGCATTGTTGAGGATGATGGCGGCGGCTGCGCCGATCGGCACCGCCATGGCCACGACGCCCAGGGCGATGACGACGGTGTTGCGGACGGCGACCAAGAACCGATCGTTGTTTGCGAGGTCGATGAACCAGCGCGTGGTGAAACCACGCCAAGGCCATACGGAGGGGAAGATCGAATCGTTCAGCGCCGCGCCTGCCGTCACCACAAGAGGCAATAGCAGAAATGCCAGCATAATCGCAAAAAAGACCTGCAAGACGATGCGGCTCGGTGTTCCAGCCATGATCCGCGTGCCCCTACTTCGCTATATCCGAGAGATGGACGCGGAAGACCCGCATCATAAGTGAGACGAAGACGATGCAAACCAGCAGCAGCAGGAAGGAATAAGCCGCCGCCGCGTTCCAGTCCTGGCTCTCGAACATGGTGCGTATAATCACTTCAGTGAACCACCGCGACGAGGGCGATCCCAGGAGCTGCGGCACGAGGATCGATCCAACCGCGAACATGAACACCATAGTGCAGCCGGAACTGATGCCTGCCTTGGCATGAGGAATGGCAACGAGCCGATGCACCGTCCACCATTTGGCACCGAGATCTTGAGCCGCCTCCACCTGGTTGTTGTCCAGCGAGGTCAGGCTGTTGTAGATCGGGAAGAACATGAAGAGCAGGTAGGTGTAGACCATTCCGACGAGGACGCCGTTGTAACCGGCGATCCAACGGACCTTCTGCAAGCCGACGAGTTCCATCAGCACATTCAGCGGCCCGGAAAAGGCGAGGAGGATGAACCACGCATAGGTTCGCAGCAGTTCGCTGACGAACATCGGTATGATCAGGAGCATGATGAGCATTGGCACCGTCTGCACAGGAGCCCGCTTCGCCAAGTACCAGGCAAGCGGGTAGGCGAGCGCGGCACACAGGGCGGTAACGACGATGCTGTAAAAAATGGTCGTCAGGAAGATGTAGACTGTAATGGGGATAGTGAACCCCAGGAGGTCCTTCATGGCGGAGGTTTCGAAAAGGGAGAGGTAGTTGGCCATCGTGTAAACGTCGGTCGGCCCGCCAATCTGGCTGAACGGAAGGTAGTGGCGGAACGACTGCTCGACCATGATGGAGTAGGGCAGCCAGACCAGCGCCAGCATCCAGAACGCCGAAATGCCGATGAAGATCGCCGTGAGGGCAAGTCCGTAGCGTCGAACGAGGCCTCGCACGATCAGTGCCCCCCCGCCGGGACCTTGGCGGCATCCTCGGAGATCAGGACTCTCGCTTCCGAAGGATCGAAAGAGAAGGTCGCCTGATCGCCCACCTGCGGGCGCGCCGACCCGAAGGTGTTGGTCGACTGCGTCGTGATGTGAGAACCGCCGGCCGTGTGGCCAACAATGCTGATCACGTTGCCCTCGAACACGACGCTGGTGATGGTTGTCGAAACCGCGTTGGCGCCGGGCTGCCCACCGATGCGAATGCTTTCGGGGCGGATGAACAGGCGGCTCTTGGCCGCTGGCATCACGCCGGGACCTGGCCGCCCGAGGAACACGCCGTCAACCGTCTTGAAGCGCACGAATTCGCCCTGGTAGCCTTCTACGGCGCCGTCCATGACCGCGTTTTCGCCGACAAAGGACGCCACGAAACTGTCCGCCGGCGCATTGTAGATCATCTCGGGCGTGTCGACCTGCCGCAGCCGGCCCCGCGACATCACGCCGACGCGATCGGACATGGCGAGCGCCTCGCCCTGGTCGTGGGTAATGTAGATGAAGGTGACGCTGGTTCGCTCCTGGATGGCGCGCAGTTCGGCCCGCATGTGCTGCCGCAGCTTCAGGTCGAGCGCCGATAGCGGTTCGTCGAGCAGCATCACCTTGGGCTCGACGGCGAGCGCGCGGGCGATGGCGATACGCTGCTTCTGTCCTCCGGAAAGCTGACCCACCATCTTGTCGCCCGCATCCGGCAGATCGACAATGCGAAGCAGTTCTTCAGCTTTCTTGCGACGCTCCGCCTTACCAATGCCGCGCACGCGCAGACCGAAGGCGATATTCTCCCAGACAGGCATCAGCGGGAACAGCGCCAAATTTTGGAAAATGAGCGAGGTCGGGCGCTTGTTCGGCCCGATGCCGTTCATCGGGCGGCCGCCGATGGAAATCTGGCCGGCTGTCGGATCGAGAAACCCGGAAACCATCCGCAGAATGGTGGTCTTTCCACAGCCAGACGGCCCCAGGAAGGAGAAGAACTCCCCGGGCTTGATCTCAACGGAAACATTATCGACAGCGCGGAAATTGCCGAAGTCGATGCTGACCGATGAAAGGTCAACGCCTTCACCCATCTCATGCGCCTCATTGGTTGTTTTGTTGCTTGTTTTCTGTCGTTCAGCCCCTTGCGCTCGTTTGCGCGGGGACCGGCAGGCTGCTCTCCTTGAAGCAGCCTGCTTTTAAGGTCAAAACGCCTGCCGTCAGGCCGACCTCCACTTGTCGGCGTATTCGCTGCGCAGCTTAATGAACCAGGGATCCTGCGGCGGCCACCACCATATGTTGGCCACGGCGTCGCCCGGATAGGCGGCGGCGGTGAACTTCTTGCTCTCCTCGTCGAGAAGTTCCATCGCGCCGACGGCGCTTGGCAGCCCGACATTGGCGACGGCCCACTTCATCGAATGCTGCGGCGTCGACATGTATTTGATGAACTCGTAAGCTTGCTCGGTGTTCTTGCCACCTTTCAGCATCACGAAGCCCTGGTTCCAGCCGAACGTGCCTTCCTTGGGCGCCACATAGCGCACTCCTTCGGAGGCCAGCCGGCGACCGATCGATTCCCAGATGATGCCGACACGGGCACCATTGGCGGTGAACGCCGCAGTGCCGTCGTTGTCGTTGGTCCAGAACTGGGCGATATTCGGCTTAGCCTTGATCGCCTCGGCCAGGATGATGTCAAAGTTGGCGCGCATTTTCGTCTCGTCCTTATAGGACTCGATGAAGGGGTGCGGCAGCTTGCCCTGCCCGTCCAGAACGCGGCCGAGCGCGGCCAGGGCCGAGTGGCCGCGAACCGTCACCTGGCCAACGAATTCAGGGTTGAAGGCGTCGGCCAGGCTTGCCTCGCCATAGCCATGCCCCTTGACATCCTTGGCATAACCCATGCCTTCACCGCCCCAGAGGACAGAAGCATAGAGCAAGTTACCGTCAATATAACCGCTATCCCCCTCCTTGGTGCCAGGCATGCCTGGCGTGACATTGCCGATCGACAGTTTGGTCGGATCCATCGGCTTCAGGAGTTCGTTGTCGTACCAGAGAGGCAGCGTGGTGCTGGCCGGCTCGGCGAGGTCGCATTCCTCCGGCGTGCCGCGCATCAGCTTGGCCTGCGCAAACATGTCGTCGTTCTCGCTGATGGCAACCAAGGTGGCCTTGATGCCGGTGTCCTTGGTGAACTGATCGAGGACCGGACCCGTGTTCATCCCGGCAAACGAAAGCAGACGCAGTTCACCGGACGAAGCCAGCGCTTTCGAGGAGATAATCGCCGGCGCGGCGAGAATCGCAGTTGTTGACAAGCCCGCTTTCAACAGGCCGCGCCGATCCATTCGCAAATTCATCATTGTTATTTCCCCACTGTTCGAGATCGCTTCTCTTGGTCCGGCAGCTCAAAACGGAGTTCGCCGACCAAGATCGACACGTCCTCCCTTACACACAAACCGGGTTCTAGCAGGTCGTCCCCGGCCTACCGACCGCGAGCTACATTACATCTCGACCGGCAATGCCGCAATTAGTTTCGGAATTATGTTCCGCACAAGGTAATGGGGGCTTGCCGCCGCGGCGGCGGCCGCAAACGGACAGGGCCCTGAGACCGCAGCCTCCGCCCTCACTATAATGTGCGGCGCCTCTTCAATACGCCGGACGGCTGAAACTACTCGAAGGTGATCTTGGGCGTCAGCGTGCTGCTGATGCGCATCCGCAGGTCAAGAGCGAACTCGGCAAGCGTCCTGCCGTGCTGCGTGCCGGTCGGCAATCCACTGCCCCGCAGCCGCAGGCGTATAGGGTCCGCGGGGTCGCTCGCCTGGCCGACATAGAGCATATAGTCCGGCGTGATCGTAGCGGTCTTAAACTTTGCGTGCGCCTTCCCTATTGAACAGCCACGCCATCGACTGTATCCCTACAGAACGGAATTAAGTTTCAAAGACACTTCGATGCTCAAATCGAAGGACAGGGAGATCAGGACATTGACCGAGAAAAACGTGACTAAGAAGAGGCTTCCGCTGGAGGGCATCAAGGTTCTCGACCTGTCGCGCGTCCTGGCAGGCCCTTGGGCGACCATGAGCCTCGCCGACCTTGGCGCCGAGGTCTGGAAGATCGAGAACGTCGACGGCGGCGACGACACCCGCGCCTGGTCCGTGCCGAGCTACAAGGGCGTCAGCACCTATTATATGTGCGCGAATCGCGGCAAGCGGTCTCTGGCGCTCGACCTCAAATCGCCGGAGGGGCTGGAGATCGTGCGGCGACTGGCGGCGCAGTGCGACGTGGTGGTGGAGAATTTCCGCGTCGGCACAGCTGAGCGCCTGCAGATCGGCTACGAGCAGATCAGCAAGATCAATCCCGGGGTAGTTTATTGCTCGATCTCCGGATATGGCCGCGATACGTCTGAAGTGCGGCGGCCAGGCTACGATTTCATCGCTCAGGCCGAAAGCGGATTGATGGCCATCACCGGCGAAGCTGACGGCCAGCCCCTGCGCTTCGGCGTCGCCATCGTAGACATCACCTGCGGCATGATCGCCACCCAGTCGATCCTCGCCGCGTTGTTCCACAAGGAACGAACCGGCGAAGGGCAGCACATCGATGTGACGCTCATCGATTGCGCGCTGAACCTGCTCATCAATGTCGGCAGCGGCTACCTGAACAGCCAGTCGGAGATCAAGCGTTACGGCAACGCCCACCCGACTGTCGTCCCCTACCAGATCTTCGCGTGCTCGGACGGTTCGTTTGCGCTGGCCATCGGCAATGACCGGCAGTTCAAAGCGCTGTGCCAACAAGTCATCGGACGACCAGACCTTTTCGAGGATGCGCGGTTCCGCACCGCAAACGGTAGGGCGAAGAATCGCAGGGATCTCATCCCTATCCTGGAGAATATCTTCCTGTCGGACAAGCGCGACCGCTGGATGGACAGCTTCACCGCGGCAGAGGTGCCGGCCGGCATCGTCAAGTCGGTCGGGGAAGCGTTGACCTCCGAGATAGTCAAGCAGAGGAGTCTCGTCCAGACCATCCACAGCCCATATCTCGGGCCGGTCAGGCTCGTTCGTCCCGCGCAGGGGCTGGCTGCGCAGAAGGACGCCCACTACACGGCGCCGCCCATGCTGGGCCAGGACACGCGGCAGGTCCTTTCTGAGGTATTGGGCTATTCCAACGAGCAGATCGCCTCTCTGGAAAGGGCTGGCACAGTGTCGTCATTCGAGGGCATGCCGGCCGAACGCGTCAGCGCGTAGAGACTCTCCAGAAATCGTTAGCTTGCGGACCGACGCAAACCTTGGCGCGGCAGGCTCATGCGCCGCTTGACTGCAAGGCGGCGATGCGGGCGAGAAAGCGTTCGCGCTCGTGCTCGGGAACCAGCGAGCCGCCGGTGGTCCAGATCCCATGTGTCGCCCAGGCGAGCTTGCCATCGATGCCGTGCCGGGACAGATAGACGCGCGTCGCGCGCGTTTCCGTCACCCATGTTGGACCCGAAAATGCCGGCGCGGCCGGCGGTTCGATATCGAGGCCGAGCAGGTCGTGGGCGTGTCCGAGCCGCCGGAACGCCTCAACGTCAGAACGGTGAAGATGCCGCTCAGGCGCGAACGCATCAGCGGCGCAACCAGCATGGACGCCTACCCCACCGTAGCCGGTCCAGCGCCGTGCAGTTGTCCAGGCCGATGTCATAGACTGAGGTCGGGTCGGCGACGATCGCAACCGGAGCGCTTTTGGTCGCGGTGGCAAGGCGGGCATGAGCCGACACCCATCGAGAACAGTCGCAATGCATCTCTCGATAATTGAGATTAAGTGTCCCGGCAATGCATCCCGGTCAGCTTGCCGCCATGCGCCAGGACATGAACCCGCCGATCGCCAGGCCGGCGAGCACCATGCCTGGTATCCCGAGCGCGTCGGCCAGCTTCCAGACGTCGTCTATGAGGCTGTCAAAGCGTTAGGCAATGGTGTCCCCTGCGCCCGCCCTGGCCGCGGACGCGTTCCGATCGCACGCCAGCCGCGCTGCACGGTCGAAATCGGGCGGTCCGCACTAGTCCGGGAAAGTAAACGAGGGGAGCGGCATTGTACGCTTTGCAAGACGCGTAGTCCTTGTAGACACGCTCATTCCGCCGCTGCCGTCGAAACCGCTTTCCGTGACCATGAATGACTGTTCGATACCTTTACTTCTACATGGCCGCAGCTTTCGCGCCGCAGCTAGACAATCCCGCAATCCAGAACGTTTCGGCGTCTCGCCGAATGCGTGCGCCAAGCGCGTCGGGCTGGTTCGCGCCTGCGCTCAATTCGCGGCGCGGCGCTCTTCGTCGGCCAAGGCCCTTTCGACGGCCTCGATCACAGGCTGCAGCTTGCCGATGTCGAGTCCACGCCCAAGATAGGCGATAGGGTAGTGGAGCGCATCCTGCGCCAGGTTGCGCCGCTTTTGCAGGAGCTTCCCGTGCAGATCGCGCAGATTTGCCACGTGATCAGGGTTTTCTCCGGCGCCGCTCGCCTTTGCGTATTCGGCCGCATGGGCGAGGATGTCGAGTTCCTCGGGATTGACCGTTCTCATAGCCATTGTCGGATTCCGATCTTGATATCAGCAAAGTTTGGACAGCGATTCTGCCGCGTACAGCTCGGGCTCCAGGCGGCGGACGCCGGAATCGGCATCTTTCCAGATTTTGGCCAGCGGACCGGCAACCCCGAAGAAGGGGTCGTAATCGATCAGCGGAATCTCGCGCGCCCGGATGGTTAGTTCGTAATACTCCTCCGGAAAACCCATGCGGAAATCGACGACGCCGAAGCCCTCGTGGAAGCCGCCCGTGAGGTCAAGGTCGTCGCTAACCTGAAGACCACGGTGCCCGACGCCCGCGGGGATGACCACCACGTCGCCCGCGTTCAGCTGCGAGTAGATGCCGTTGTGGCCTCCAAAATTGCCGGTATGGACGCCGCGGGTCACGCAGATAAACTCATGCGCTTCGGAATGGAAATGGTGCCGGGGCCACATTCCGTCATGGGCGTGCCAAGAGGGTATCCACTTGTTCTGCCGCATGATGGCTTCCATGGTCGAAACATCCCAGCGGATCACGTTCCGGTAGATCAACAGAGGAAGACGGGAATTGGGGATGCGTCCATTCCCCTCGAAAAAATGCTTCTCGATCGTTACAGTCACGGGAACCTGCCGCTCTTGTTAATGGTTTAACTAAGCACTGCCACAGCCTGCCATTGAAGCCTTGCCGAAGCCCTGACCATCGGACGACGAGGCGAGAGCGAACTTAAGTTCCAATTATCCCCCGAGCCCGATGATGGCAAGTCCAAACCGACCTCCCCCGCGATATTTCACGGCAGGATAGGATCGACACCGTCCCATACCAAGGCGGCCTGGCGCAGCTTTTCGGCCAACGGACTGCCTCCCGGTACGCCGATCAGTTCAATGAGCCCGAGAGGCCCTTCGAAAAACATGGTTTCTGTGCCGGTGGCGGATACGTTCCGTTGCAGGCGGCGCATGCCGGCGGCGACCAGCCGGCGCTCGTCCTCGGCGATGTTGGCGGTGCGAATCCCGACATGGTGCACGCCGCCGCAGGCCGGCGCGTGGTCGATGATACACGGTCCCTTTGAGTGCAGTTGCATTAGCTCGATCTCGACGCCGTCGCGCCAAGCAAGCGCGAGGCTGAGGTCGAACTCGGCGAAAGCACCCCGATATTCGCTCTCGACGTATTGGATGTGCGGCAGGATACGGAACGGCCCCACCCGCATATGGCGCGCCCAGAATGTAACCGCCGCATCGAGGTCAACCACCACATAGGCGATCTGCGTGATCGGCGGGAGAAACCCGACCGCTCCGACCGCAGCAGTGCTCATGCCAAAGTTTGACAAAAGGAATCTCCTTAAAAGCGTGCGCCGGACGGGCGCTCAATAGATTTCCAACTCCGCCATGCTGCGCAGCTTGCTGGGATCGCGTTCGGACATTGTCAGCCTCCAAGCAGAGGAACTGAAAAAGATCAGTTGATCGCCAGTTCGATCACGAACGGAGTGTCGCGTCCGAAACTCTGTTTCATCAGATCTCCGCAACGGTCCAGCGTGTTGGCCCTTGCCGCCTCTACGCCCATGCTGTTGGCAATCTTGACCCAATCGATATTTGGGTCCGAAAGGTCGAGCATGCTCATCGCTGTCGGCCCAGGCGTCGCCCCGACCCCTTGATACTCGTTGATCAGGATCTTGTACTTGCGGTTGGACAAGATGATGGTTGTCACAGGCAAACGCTCGCGAGCCTGCGTCCACAGCGATTGCAGCGAATACATCGCAGAGCCGTCAGCCTGCAGTCCGATCACCCGCCTACCTCCCCCGGCGACCGCCGCGCCCGTCCCGACCGGCAGGCCGTCTCCGATGGCTCCGCCCGTTAGATGCAGCCATTCATGCGCCGGAGCGGCGAAGGTTTCCTTGTAGAAGCCACGGCCGAAGCTGATGCTTTCGTCAGAGACGATCGAATCGTCTGGCATCAGCGCTGCAAGCGTGCGGGCCAGGCCCTCCGGCGTTACGGCGCCTGTCGCCACGTCAGGCCGCGGACCCGCATTGGGTATGGCGACTTTCGGGGCATTGAGGATGCATGCAAGATGGGACAGCGCCTGCTCCGCATTTTGGTCGTAACGCGACAGTTGATGGAAGACGGTTTCCGGATTGTGATGGATGGACGGCTGGCCGGGGTAACCGAAAAATCCGACTGGAGGCTTTGCGCCTACAAGGATAATGTGGCTGTAGCGCCATAGGACCCGTTTTGCAGCATCGCCCGTGTAGGGCACACGATCAAGTTGGAGGCGGCCCTGGCCGCGCGAGATGCGCGCGCAGACATACTCGGCCAGCAGCGATGCGCCTGTGGCGCTGGCGACACGGAAAGCCGCTTCCTGCGTGTCCGCATGGGTAGCGGTCCCGCCGAGCAGGATCAGGGTGTCCTTGCCATGGTCGCGCAGGATGCGCGCGGCCGTTTCCAGCGCGTGCGGGTCTACCTCGGCTGGAACAGGGTCCGGAAGCGGTTTGGCGGCCGCTCCGCCCTCGTTCCAGGATGCGTCTGAGGGGAGGATCAGGGTCGCCACGCCGCCACCATGTCGGCGGGCCGCCTGCACGGCGCGGGCGCCATCACGCCCGACATCGCCTGCCCCGGTGGAGGTGAAAACCCAGTCCGAGCAGGCGCGAGCGATGGACTCGGTATCGCTGGTCAGAGGCGCGTCGAACGGACGGTGCCAGGTCGCCTGATCGCCGACCACATTGACCATGCCGCTGCGCCCGCGGCGCGCGTTGTGGATGTTGGAGAAACCGTTCGCCAGGCCGGGTCCGCAGTGCAGCAGGGTCGCGGCGGGGCGTTGCGTCACCCGGTAATAGCCATCGGCCATTCCGGTGACCACGTTTTCCTGAAGGCCGAGGACGCAATGGATGCCGGGGATACGATCGAGCGCCGCGACGAAGTGCATTTCGCTGGTGCCAGGATTGGCAAAACAGGTGTCGACCCCGCAATCGATCAGCGTATGAACCAGACTTTGCGCGCCGTTCATGTTAACCTGTGCCGCTGCTGCCATTCGCTTCTCTCCTTGCTTGTCCCTGCCGCCGCGCCCTGCCACGATTGAGTGACAGAGCGGAGCATGCCCTCCTGTGGCGGGCAGGTGCGGTCTTAGCCGGCGGTCATCTCGCGGCCAATGATGATCTGCTGGATCTGAGAGGTTCCCTCGTAAAGGCGGAACAGCCTTACATCCCTGTAGAAGTGCTCGACCGGCGACGCCTGCATGTAGCCGGCGCCCCCATGGACCTGCACCGCGCGATCGGCGACGCGGCCGACCATTTCCGAGCAGTACAGCTTGGAGGCGG
Source organism: Tianweitania sp. UT-5YL-CI-8 (assembly GCF_030010215.1). Taxonomy (GTDB): domain Bacteria; phylum Pseudomonadota; class Alphaproteobacteria; order Rhizobiales; family Rhizobiaceae; genus Oryzicola. The sequence goes on along the minus strand of NZ_JASCRR010000029.1, from coordinate 11,806 downwards.
CCGCCTCCTTGATGATCCGCTCGCCGCAGTCGTAGCGCTTGGCCGTCTCGACGACCATGCAGCGGCCTGCAAAAGCCTCAGTGAAGCTGTCGGCAAGCATCGCTTGCACTAGTTGATGTTCTGCAATGGGCTTGCCGAACTGGATGCGCGTCTTGGCGAACCCGACAGCCTCGTCGCAGAGGCGCTCCGCGGCGCCCACGCACACACCCGAAATGTTAAGCCGCCCGCGGTTGAGCACCTTCATTGCCGTCTTGAAGCCACGGCCCTCGACGCCGCCGATGATGGCATCGGCCGGAACCCTGCAATCATCGAGAATGACGTCGCAGGTGCGCGTACCGCGCTGGCCCATCTTGCCGTCGACGGCGCCAAGCGACAGGCCCGGCGAGTCGCTGGGGACCAGAAACGCGGTGATGCCGCCCGGCCCGGGCCCGCCGGTCCTCGCCATCAGCGTGAAGACGTCGGCCAGCGGCGCATTGGTGATGTAGCGCTTGGTGCCGTTCAGCACATAGCGATCACCATCGCGCACAGCGGTCGTCTTGAGCGCACCGGCATCGGAGCCGGCGTCCGGTTCGGTCAGAGCGAAGGAGCCGATTGCCTCTCCCGAGGCCAACCGCGGCAGCCAGTACTCTTTCTGTGCCTCGGTGCCGTCGACGATGATGCCTTGGGAGCCGATGCCGTTGTTGGTGCCGATCACCGACCGGAAAGCGGCGGACGTATAGCCGAGTTCAAAGGCAAGCGCGACCTCTTCCTCCATGGTCAGGCCCAAACCGCCATATTCCTCGGGGATCGACAGGCCGAACAGGCCGAGTTCGCGCATTTCCTGGATGATCGCCGGCGGGACCGCGTTCGAGGCCTCGACCTCGGCTTCGGCAGGCACGAGTCGCTCACGGACGAACCGTCGAACAGTCCGTACTAGATCCTCGATAATTTGTTCGTCTCTGATCATCGAGCCGCTAAAGTCCTCACCATTCGATCATGCGCTCACAATTCGATGTCGATCTGGCACATAAGAGCGGATACATCAACAGAAATCGAAACATAATTCCGTCGATTCGAATTTCCGGCGGCTTGAGGCGTGCGATGGTTTATCGCCCGTCGCTGATGCGTAGGCGTAGGTCAATTCGATAAACATCCTAATGTCGGCCAGGACGATCGAGACCCAAAGTGACGAGTTCCGCGCATCCAGGATTCTTCCGGGCGCTCTAACTGCGGCTGTACCTGTGGATTTTCATTTCATTTTCTTCTACGGGCGTGATTGGGTTAGAGTGCCAATTAGGAGTTTGGACATGAGGAAACGATCTAAGCCGATCCAGGACGTTGCGAGCGACGAGAGCCTGGGAGCGAGCTCGTTGACCCGAGGACTCGAAATCCTTCGTGCTTTCACGGCTACCGACTCATCGCTTGGCAACCAGGAATTGATTGAGCGCGTCGGTCTTCCAAAAGCGACCATCTCACGCTTGACTTATGCTTTGGTGAGCCTCGGCTATTTAACCTATGATGACGCGACGGGGCGCTACAGAATCGGTCCATCGACCGTTTCGCTAGGATATTCTGCGTTGAGCTCAACACCTGTGGTGCACTGCGTTCAGCCTTTGCTGCGCCGTCTGGCCGACAAGACCGGCGTGGCCGCTGCGCTCGGCACGCGAAGCGGACTGGAGATGATATATCTGGCAAACTGCCGGGCTTTTGGACCTGTTACATTACAATTGAACGTGGGGTCACAGCTGCCAATGTGGCGCACCGCAATGGGGCTCGCATACCTTGTCGGAATGATCCAGGAACGGCGCGACGATCTCGTTGGGCAGCTAATTGCACAGGAACCCAAGAGCCGTCGCGCCATAAATGAAGCACTTGGGGAAGCCTTGGAGAGCTATCAGGCACGCGGCTATGTTTGCTCTTTCGGTACCTGGTACAGCTACATCAATGCCGTGGGCATACCCTTTCGTCCCACGGACGGATCGTCGCTTGTAGCATTAACGTGTGGCGGCATTTCCGATATTCTATCTCGCGACGCCTGCCTTTCCACCGTGGGCGATGAACTTGTAGCCACAGCGCGGCAATTGCGTGAAAGGCTCGAGGATCCGAGCGGGGCGGCGTTCGCCTCCACCTGACGTACTGGCGCCGCGTCCAGCCGCGGCACCATGCCCACACGGCCGATACCCTGCAGGGGTTTTCGCCCGTTGAAATTCGTGTCGGCGGTTGGCCGACAAGAATTTGGGTTGCAAGTTTTGCGGAAATAAGGAATGACCGAAATTAAGTTCCTTTTTTGCAAGACCCACAGGCGAGAGGAAGATGAGGGCATGTCGGACATCGATACCATCGTCGTCGGAGCCGGGATCGGCGGCCTGACCGCCGCGGAATCCTTGAAACGCTGCGGCCAGAAAGTCCTTGTGCTGGAGGCCACCGACCGGCCCGGCGGACGCATGGTGAAGATCACCCGCAAGAACGGCGATTCCGCCGAAGCGGGGGCGCAGGGCATCCATTCCAACTACACAGAACTGCTGGCGATGCTCGACCGCTTCGGCATGAAGGACCAGTTGAGGCCGTCCTTCGGTAAGGTCCAGTATCTGGACCACTCGGGGGCGCCACGCATCTCCGGCGGCAGTTCGGACCTCGCCAGGATCGTCGGCGCACAGGGCAAGCTCGACCTCGGCTATTTTTGGATGAAATATTTCACCTTCGCCAAGAAGTTTCCCCAGTTCGAAGCCGTCCGCGATATTCCAGAGTACGACAATGTGAGCGCGGCGCAGGAGCTGAGCTGGGCCGGGCGAGATTTCACCGACTTCGTCCTGCGGCCAATGTCGTGGGCGATGGCCAATTCGACGCCCGACAAAATCGGCATGTACTACATTGTCAACGGCCTGCGTCTGCGCATGACGACGAAGATCATGGGCCTTGCCAACGGTAACGAATCCCTGACGCAGAAGCTCGCCAACACCGTGCCGGTGCGATATGGCGCTCGCGTCAAGTCTGTAGTGACCACCAAGGGCGTGGTCGACGGCATCGAGCTTGAGGACGGCACCTCCATCAAGGCGAGCCACGTCATCCTGTCCTGCACGGCAGCGATAGCCGGTCAGCTGCTGACCGAGGAATTCGGCCCGATCAAGCGCTTTCTTACGGATTACACGCACACGCCGCTGTCCCTTGTTTTCTTCTTTCTGGACCGGCCTGTGGATCGCGAATCCTATGCGTTCATGGGCCACCCGTTCCGCAACGCCATGTTCAACATGGCTCTCGACCATTCCAAGAAAACACCTTTCTTAGCACCGTCAGGCAAGGCCATCATCTCGGCCTGGCCTGCGTTCCCCAGATCCGTCGACTTGATCAAGAAAACGGATGCCGAGATCATCGAGCAGGCGCGCACTGACTTGGAAGACTTCTTTCCAGGCTTCTCACCCTGGATCGAGGAGGCTCGCGTCATTCACCACCATCGCGCCGTAGCGCGGTACGAGCCGGGAATGTACCGCAAGGTGCTCGATTTCAAGAAGAAGGCGGAAGGCTTCCGCGGCCTTTCCTTTGCCGGAACTGATTACGACAGCATCCACATGGAAAGCGGCGTGCGCAGCGGGCAGCGGGCGGCTGCCCGGGCGCTACGAGGCGCATAAGCGGCCAGGCACGTACCAAAGCCGCAAAAGGAGTGAGTATCCATGTCCGAGACGTTCGACGCGATCATCGTTGGTGCGGGGTCCGCAGGCTGCGTTCTCGCCAACCGCCTTTCGCGCGACCCCGGGCGCAAGGTGCTGCTGCTGGAGGCCGGCAAGCGCGATTGGAATCCGCTGATCCAGATACCCTATGGCGCCCGCAAGATGTTCGAGCACGGCATGTATCAGTGGGGCGACTTCGCGGACCCCGATCCCACCCTCGACAACCAGCGAATGAACATCGCCCACGGCAAAGTCATTGGCGGCACGTCGTCGCTGAACTTCATGGCCCATGTTCGCGGCCATCCGCACGACTATGCGCGCTGGGTCGAGCAGGGCGCCAAGGGCTGGGGCTATGATGAGGTGCTGCCCTTCTTCAAGGAGTGCGAAACCTGGGAGGGCGGCGAGAACCGCTGGCGCGGTGGGTCCGGGCCGGTCGGGGCGACCACGCCCCAAATCATCGATCCGCTGGCCGCCGCCTGGTTCGGGGCAGGCAAGGAACTGGGCTACCCCCTCACCGAGGACTACAACGGCGCGCAGAACGAAGGTTTCGGCCTGATCCAGTATTCGATCAGGAACGGCCGTCGATCATGCGCCGCGACCGCCTTTCTGCGTCCAGCGCTGGGCCGCAGCAATCTGACGCTGCGAACCGGCGCCTACGTGACGAAAATCCTCTTCGAAGGAAAGCGCGCGGTCGGCGTCGAGTATGTGAAGGGTAGCAAGCGCCACGTCGCCCGCGCCACGGAACGTACCGTCCTGTCACTCGGCGCCATCAACACGCCGCATCTGCTGCTCTTGTCCGGCGTCGGACCGGCCGACCATCTGGAGTCCATGAACATCCCAACGGTCGCCGACCTACCGGTCGGGCAGTCGCTGGAGGATCATCTCGCCTTTCAGATGCTGTGGCGGCGCCAGAAGCCCGATCCCTTCCACGAGACGCTCCGCTTCGACCGCATCGCCCTGAACATGCTGCGGGCGCAGTTCTTCGGAACCGGCCCGGCAGCGCACCTGCCGGGCGCGGTCATGGCCTTCGTCAAGACGCAGGAGCAACTACCGCAGCCCGACATCCAGCTGGTGATCTCGCTGATCTCGCCGGAAGCCAACCTCTGGTACCCGTTCATCAACCGGCCGCCCACGGGAACCTTCGGCCTCAAGGTGAACCTGCTCAGCCAGCAAAGCAGGGGCGAGGTCCTGTTGCGCTCGGGCGACCCAATGGAGCGTCCCCGCATCGTCTACAGGTCCCTCGGATCGCCGGAGGACCTCGCGTCCATGCGTCGCGCCTACCACATGGCCGTCGCGCTTGGCGAAACCGCGGCGATGCTGCCGATGCGGGCGGAAACGGCGGTGCCTGCGCGCCCGCTCAACTCCGACAACGAGATTGATGCGTTCATCCGGGCGAATTCGTTCCAGCAATATCATCCCGCCTGCACCTGCCGCATGGGCGACGATGCCCGCGCGGTCCTCGATGCAGATCTGAGCATCAAGGGTCTGGACGGCATCAACGTCGTTGATGCCTCTGCGATGCCGCATCTGATCGGTGGCAACCCCAATGTGGTCATCATGATGATGGCCGCGAAGGCCGCAGCCATATGGCAGGGCCGCTGAACTGTCGCCTACCGTATCCCGGCTGCATCGGCCGCCCCAAACCACATCAACGTACCCGCTGCACGGAGCCAGTATGCCCAACAAACCAGTGGAGGTCGAACGCCGCGGCGCAGTCGCTATCGTCACGATCGACAACCCCCCCGTCAACGCGCTCGGCCTTGCGGTGCGGCGACGGCTGATGGAACTCGCCGAGGAACTCGAGGCGGATGGTTCGGTGACAGCAGTGGTGCTGACCGGAGCCGGAACCATTTTCGTGGGTGGAGCCGATATAACGGAATTCGACCGCCCGCCAGAAGAGCCGCACCTGCCGGATGTGCTGGCGAGAATCGAAGCCTCGCGCAAGCCCTGGATCGCCGCCGTCAACGGCCTGAGTCTGGGCGGCGGCACCGAGTTGCCGCTGGCTTGCCACTATCGCGTCGCATCGCCGAAGGCTCGGTTCGGACTGCCGGAAATCAACATCGGCATCATTCCCGGCTCAGGCGCAACACAGCGCCTTCCCCGGCTGATAGGACTTGCGGCGGCACTGCCTGTGATCGCGGAAAACGCGCAGATCGAGGCCCGGAGGGCTGTGGAGCTTGGCCTTATCGCAAGGGTGGTCGAGGGCGACTTCCTCGCCGGCGCCGTCGCGTTCGCTGCCTCGGTGGCCGACCAGCCTTTGCCCACTCCCACGGGCGCGTTGCCGGTCTCGGATCCTGGTGAGGCGTTCTGGACAGAGGCCGCTGCGCGGATCGGCAAGGCGGCGAAAGGCGCCAAGGCTCCGCTCGCCGCTCTCGAGGCGGTGCGAACCGGCGTCGAAAGGGGCGCGCGCGAAGGATTCGCACTGGAGCGCCAGACCTTTCTGCAGCTTCGCGCCTCCGAGGAAGCGGCCGCTCTGCGCTACCTCTTCTTCGCCGAGCGTTCCGCATCGCGGCCGCCGGCCGTTCGCGGCATCGAGCCGCGCCGCGTAGCCAAGGCCGGCGTCGTCGGCGGGGGTACGATGGGAGTCGGCATCGCCGCCACCCTCCTCAATGCCGGACTGGAGGTGGTTCTGTCCGAGCGCGACGGGCCGAGCCTGGAACGCGGGCTCAAGGCGCTGGAGGCCGTCTTCGCCAACCAGGCCAAACGCAAGATGCATTCCGAAGAGGAAGGCCGGGCCCGTATGGCACGCATGAACGGGATCGTCGGTCTCGATGGCCTTGCCGGCTGCGACCTGGTGATCGAGGCCGTCTTCGAGGATTTGGCGCTGAAACGCGACGTGTTCGCCACGCTGGCAAAGGTCTGCCGAGCCGATGCCATCCTCGCCACGAACACATCCTATATCGATCCCAAAAATATCGCCGAGGAGCTTCCCGGCCCCACGCGCTTCATTGGCTTGCATTTCTTCAGCCCGGCCCAGGTGATGAAGCTGCTTGAGATCATTCCGCTGCCGCAAACCGCGGCCGACGTCGTGGCGACCGGGTTCGAGCTTGCCAAGCGCCTCGCCAAGGTGCCAGTCCGTTCCGGCATCTGCGAAGGCTTCATCGGCAACCGCATCCTCAAGCGCTACCGGACGGAGGCGGAAAAGATGGTCCTTGAGGGCGTCGATTTCGCCGCTATCGATGCCGCACTGCGCTATTTCGGCTACGCGATGGGACCCTTCGAGATGCAGGATCTGGCCGGTCTCGACATCTCCTTTTTGAACCGCGAGGCGGCGCGCGCCCGCGGCGAGCATGTGCCCGAGACGATGGGCGACATCCTGGTGCGCGCGGGCCGCAAGGGGCAAAAAACGGACGGCGGCTGGTACGATTACATGCCGGGCGGGCGCACGGCGCAGCCCTCGGCCGAGGTCGCCCGCCTGCTCTCGCCGATGCGCGCGGCGCCGAAAACCGCTGAGCCCGAGGAGATCATCGCCCGCCTGCTCAATGCCATGGCGGACGAAGGCCGCAAGATCCTGGAAGAAGGCATCGCCGATAGCTCCGAGGCCATCGACCTCGTCGAGGTGCACGGCTACGGCTTTCCGCGCATCAGGGGCGGACCAATGTTTCTTTCGGCCCGGAAGGCAGGCCAGCAATAAACGTAAGCTGTCACGACCCGCAACGCTCTTCGTATGCGAGTTCGTGCCCAAACTGCGAGAAGCGTCCGACCTGTTCTCGCGAAGCATCTCATACGATCCGTCCACTGGCCAAATCGACCTTCAATCTCAGGAATCATGATGAACACTGCAAGCGAAACCACCGGCTACAAGGCAGGCATGCTGGAAGTTGGGCAGGGCCACCGGCTCTACTACCGTGACTATACGGGCGCCACCACCGGCACGCCCGTGCTCTGCCTCCCTGGGTTCTGGCGTAACGCGCGCGATTTCGAGCAGCTCGCCCGGCATCTGTCGCCGGCACGGCGCGTGATCACGCCCGATATGAGAGGCCGGGGCAACTCGACGCGCGCATCCGACTTTTCGGAGTACAGGTTCGAAACTCTCATCGACGACGTGTGGAAGCTCGCTGACCATCTGGGAGTCGAGCGGATGGTCCTGATCGGAACCACGCTTGGCGCCTTCATGTCGATCCAGATGGCGCACGATCTCCCTGAACGAGTGGCGGGCATCGTACTGAACGACGTGGGTACGGAAACGACGCCTCCGGGCAGCAAGCGGCTCAGCGGAACCGTCGACCACGAGGAGTGGCCGCTCGAGGTCGTCGCCGAAAAGGCCAAGGCGACGAACCAGAAGTATTTTCCCGAGTTCGGCGAAGATGACTGGAAATCGTTCATCCGCCTGTCTCACCGCGAAACCGCCAGCGGCAGGTTCGTGCGCGACTTCGACCCGCTGACAGGTGAGGAAACGAAGCGCTTCCGCGCCGACAAGCCGTCGCTCTGGAACGAGTTCGCCGGGCTGACCGTGCCGGTGGCGATGCTGCGGGGGGAGCTATCCGACTTTCTGTCCCAGGACCTCGGCGAGCGGATGGCCGCCGCCAATCCCAATGCCTTTTTGACGGTCGTTGCCGGGCGGGGCCATCCGCCCCTGCTCACCGAACCCCAGTCGCTCGCCGCGATCGAGAAGGTTCTGGCGAAGGCCGATTCCCAGCGCCCTGCAATGGTTGCGGGGTCATAACGCCAGCCATGCTGCACGGCCGGCGGCGGCGGTGCAGCACATTGGAAGAAACCCTTCGGCGGCTGGAATGCCCAGAAACCGGACGCCAACCGCTTGTCAGGGTGGCCGCCAGGCGTTCGCCCAGCAATTCGACGGAAAAGCCGCCGGACGACGGATCGACGTCGCGATTGACCTACGCGAACCGGCGGCCCGCGCCCTCCAGGAGCGCGGACGACGTCACATAACCGACGCATGTCTCGCCCCGCATGACCGGGCGGTCCTTCCACGGCAAGGCCTTCCGCATGCTGACGGCGATCAATGAGTTCAGCCGTCAGTGCCTGGCGATCCATGTTCAACGCCAGATCAAAAGCGACGATGTTCTGGCGGTGCTGGCCGATCTGTTTATCCGGCATGGTCCGCTGGCGCATATCCGCTCTGACGATGTCCTAAGAGCGGAAGGGATGGAGCCTGCAGTCAAAGTCTCTCTGTTCGACAGCATGCTCTTGCTGCGTGACGTTGGGCAGGTCATCGAACCAAGCGGCTTTCACCGGCAAGGGAAAAGGTCTCGTCCATAGCAAGCACAGGGTACGCACGCAGGCGGCCCTCACTCCTCAACACGAGCTTCTAATTAAGGCGGAAGACCCAAAGGGCCCATCCTCGCAACGAGGATGTGAGGGGCGGTAGATCAAGTGAAGAAAAATCCGCTACCGAGTGTGATTGGATCAGCGCATTGCTGGCACCCAGGATACGCGAGAGGTCAGCGCTTGCGCGTATCAGCGGGGGATCGCCACACTCAAAAGCTTCTCAAGCGACAGCTGGCTGCTCGCCGCCGAGACTAGAGCGAGATGAGTTTGCGTTGAATCGAAAAGGGATTGAACGAAGCCGCTGACGCGGCATTTGGTGCGTGGGTTTGCGGATGACGCTCTTGTTTTGAAGGATTGCGGCTGTTGAAGCGCAATCTTGAGAACAGGAGTTTGAGATGGCCGAGTTGAGCCCACTTCGCCGACGCATGATCGAGGACATGACGATCCGCAATCTGTCGCCGGCCACCCAGCGATCCTACGTGCACGCGGTGGCCAAGTTTTCCCGCTATTTCGGCCGATCACCAGACCGGCTCGGCCTGGAGGATGTCCGCGCCTTCCAGGTTCATCTGGTTTCAGCGGGGATTCATGGCCGGCGCTGAACCAGACGGTGTGCGCGCTGCGGTTCTTCTACGGCGTGACGCTGGGCCATACCGAGACCCCGGAGCGGATCGTTTACGCCCGCTCGCCGCGAACGCTGCCAGTAGTGCTGAGTGCCAACGAGGTCGTCCGGTTCCTTGAGGCGGTGCCAAGCCTGAAGACCCGATCGGCATTGACCACGGCCTATGCTGCGGGACTTCGCGCCTCGGAGACCGTCGGACTGAAGGTCGGGGACATCGACAGCGAACGCGGCGTGATCCTCGTCCATCACGGCAAGGGCGGTAAGGACCGTACCGTGATGCTGTCGGCCCAGCTTCTTCCGTATCCTGAGGGTCTACTGGCGTCTGGCGAAGCCGCAAGGCTGGCTGTTTCCCTGGCGCGATATCGATCGCCCCATCGATGTGCAGGTGCTGTATTCGGCCTGTCGCTCGGCGCGCGCGGCTGCCGGCATCGACAAGCGCGTGACGGTGCATACGCTCAGGCACAGCTTCGCCACGCATCTGCTGGAGAACGGTACGGACATCCGCATCATCCAGGTGCTGCTCGGCCACAACAACCTGTCGAGCACGGCGCGTTACACGAAGGTCTCGAACAGTCTCATCCGGCGGACGGAAAGCACGCTTGATCGGCTGACCATTGAGGTCGTGCCGCCTGGCTGACCGGTTCCGCCCATGTCGGCGAGACTGGAGGTGGCGGACATCTTCCGCCGTCACGGCGAGGCATATCGGCAGGCCCATGAGGGCCATCTCGGGCGCGTTGAGCGCCGCGTGATGAGCGCGATCGAGCTATGCCGGACCGCCGAACTGGGCGGCCATGTCGAGGGCTGCCGGTCCTGCGGGGCGATCCGCATCGCCTACAATTCCTGCCGCAACCGGCATTGCCCAAAATGCCAGGGACAGGCCTGCCGCGACTGGCTCGCCGCACGTGAGGCCGAGCTCCTGCCGGTTCCCTACTTCCACGTCGTCTTCACGCTGCCGGCTCAAATCGCGGCGATCGCCTTCCAGAACAAGGCGGCGGTCTACACGATCCTGTTCAAGACGGTCGCCGAGATGCTGCGCACCATCGCCGCCGATCCCAAACATCTCGGCGCCGAGATCGGCCTGATCGCGGTCCTGCATAGCTGGGGTCAGAACCTGCATTATCATCCCCACATCCATTGCATCGTGCCGGGTGGTGGGCTGTCACCCGATGGAACGCGCTGGATCTCCTGCAGGCCCGGCTTCTTCCTACCGGTGCGCGTCCTGTCGCGCTTGTTTCGCCGGCTCTTTCTGCAAGAATTGCGGACGGCTTTCGGGGCGGGCAAGCTGAGCTTCTTCGGCGATCTCATCGACTTGGCGGGCCCCCAGCATTCAAACGCCGGGTTGGCGAAGTCCGCCGCCTCGAGTGGGTCGTCTACGCCAAGCCGCCCTTCGGCGGGCCGGAGCAGGTGTTGGCCTACCTCGGTCGCTATACCCACCGCGTCGCCATCGCAAACTCCCGGCTCGTCAGCATGGCCGACGGCAAGATCGCGTTCCGCTGGAGAGATTATCGGCATGGCGGCAAGGCAAAGCTCATGACGCTGGATGTGCACGAGTTCATCAGGCGCTTCCTGCTGCACACCCTGCCAGACGGCTTCCCCCGCATCCGCCATTATGGATTCCTTGCCAACGGCCATCGCGCCGCCAAGCTCGACCTGTCTCGCAGGCTGCTGGCCAACCCGCGGCAGGACAACATCGAACCGCACGTCGAAAGCACCGCCGCGCCCGCGCCCCTCGCATCAGCGCATCGCTGCCCATGCTGTGGAGGATCGATGATCACGCTGGCCATCTGGCACTGCGGACAAGCGCCGCCAGGGCCCTTGTGGGACGACACCTCATGATCCTTCGCGGCAGGTCCACATCACCAGCTTTGGTTTGCGTCGCCATCAGCGCCGCCGGCATGCCGACCTTTGACTTTCCGCACAAGACCGCGAGCACTCGTGGCCCAACAGAAGGCGTCCCGGTCCAATCCGCGGTGATCGCCATCAAAATTCCGCCTGCTATCGTGCCATCATCCGCTCGGACGCATCGCGGTTGCCCTTCATCCAACCCGCGAAGACCATCCCTAACCGCCCCTATAGGATCCCCATAGCGCCAGACCAGCCCGCGGCTTCGTTCAATCCGGCTTGCAATGAGGTCCGGCTTCGAGCCCGCACGCCCGCCTGTGCCCGGACCTCACAGAACCCTCCAGATCAAGATGCTGGCTGGGATGGAGGCCCGCGTCTGATGCCAAAGCCACTTTCCTTCGATCTTCGTGAGCGCGCCGTGTCGCGTGTTTTGGCCGGCGAGAGCGTGCGGTCCGTGGCCGCTGTGCTCCAG
>NZ_JASCRR010000028.1 GCF_030010215.1 Tianweitania sp. UT-5YL-CI-8 | reverse complement strand
ACCCGCGCCCGCAGGCCCCTGCGCTAAATGGAGAGCTCCGGGCCTACGCGCGCTGACCCTATGCAACCAGAGGCAGGGGTCCCTTTTGGGGGCCGATAAGGGGTCCCGTTACGATGCCGATTGACAGTCCGGCGATATGGCTGCCGATGCGTTGACCGTGTCTCGCCATTCTTCAGGCTGTTTTCAAGTTCCCGGCGAAGCTCTGGAGATCGACAATCAATGGCTCCTCGATTTCGCATTCAGGCAACGACGATCGACCCGACTTCCACCCCGAATCCCTTCACTTGCACGTCTCGAGAGAACCCTACTGTCGCTAGGTGCGCCAACCCCGCGTTTCACTGTGGGTACTCGTCTGCGGATAAGTTCTGCAATGATGTGATGATCTGATCGCGCTTCCCGCGTCAAACATGTGCCCCTCCCTACGGCATCGCAATGTGTTCAAGCGCCGTTCTTCATCGCCTCGACGGAGGGCGCGGTTTCGCCGCCGCCCGATCGCTATCGACTGGCTTCAACGAACAACGGCCCGGGCATCGCGCCCTTGTGACATGAACCGTGATGGCTTCGTCATGGGCGAGGGAGCCGGCATGCTGGTCATCGAACCCTTAAGCCTTGTGCGCGGCACCACGCGCTTACCGAACTCGACGGATACGGCACGACCGCTGACGCCCATCACATAATATCCGGGTCTGAAGGCGGGAATCGTCGCGCGCGCAGAGTTATGGAGATTGCCATTGCGCAGGCTGGAATAAAGCCCAGCGAGATCGGCTCTAAACCAGCGGAGAACGATAGTCCCGCCCGCCCCGCCGTAATGCGTGATCACGACGCGCCTCGTCCAGCAGGCTCGGCTCGCTTATCAGTTCCAGTGCCGTCCCGGCCATCGTGGCGGCGGCTCGTGCCATTGAACGATGCGCAAGCTGCGATTTGCCTTGCGCAACCGCCTGCCAGCTGTGGCTGGGCGTGCCGGCAGCCCATGTCGCCGTCCCGCATTCCACCGTCGGCACGATCCAACTGACATCGCCGACATCGGTTGAACCGGTGCCTTGCGCCATCCGCCAGTCATAGGGACGCAGGCCCAAATGTACAGGAAGCTTGCCTTGCCCGACAGGCAGCAGCGCGTCGGCTTCGAGCAATGCCTTGCGATCGGACGCTTGAGGCTGATGCAGCGTGACCCGGATAGCTTCGGCGAAACTGCGCTCCTCATCGCTGATGTCCAATGGCCCGAGCCCCAGCATTACGCGGTGCATCACCTCGCACAGCACGGCGTTGGGCAGAATATTGGACGCGCCGCCTTTAGGCAGGATGTCGACCTCGGTGCCAGTCATGAGGGCCGCACCCCTGGCGACATCGTCGACGCGTGCGACCAGATCGTGCATCTCGTCCAGTTCCGGTGCGCGGATCATGTAGAGCGCTTCCGCCTGGGCCTGCACGACGGCGGGTGCCGACCCACCCGCATCGGTTATCGCATAGTGAATGCGCGCGTCGGAAGGCATGTGTTCGCGCAGGAAGTTGGTGCCGATGTTCATCAGTTCGAGCGCATCCAGCGCACTGCGCCCCAGATGCGGCGCCATGGCCGCATGAGCGGCCCGGCCTTTGAACCGATAGGCGCGGTTGGAGACGGCGAGCGTCGAGCGCGCGCGTATTCCATTGAAAGCGCCGGGATGCCAGCCGATGGCCACGGCGGCATCGTCGAACGCTCCGTCCCGGACCATATAGCCCTTGCCCCAGCCGCCTTCTTCCGCTGGGCAGCCATAATATCGCACCCGAGCCTTGAGGCCCCCCTTTTCTAGCACAATGGCCAATGCGGTCGCTGCCAGCATCGAGGCCGCACCCAGCAGATTATGCCCACAGCCATGCCCATTGCCGCCCGGCTCCAAGGCGCGAGGCTGAGCAAGACCGGCCTCCTGGCTCAAACCCGGCAGGGCATCGAACTCGCCGAGAAAGGCGATAATCGGTCCCTCCTTGCCGGTATCGGCCGAGAAGGCGGTTTCCAGCCCGCCCAGCCCACGGCTTATGCGGAAACCCCGCGCCTCCATAACCGCGATTTGCGCCGCCACGGAGCGATGTTCCTCGAAGCAGAGTTCCGGCGTTTCCCAGATCGCATCGGCAAGATGGATGAAGTCCGGTGTAAGCCGCTCCAACTCGGTGGCAAGCAGACTGGCTGCGTCGGCCACGGCTCAGCCCCCTCGCTTGATCGGAAGGATCAGGCGCGAACGGTGCTCCGGGTCGTGGTGGATCAGGTTCACAGCCTTGCGCGTGTGGGTGTGGCGGCCAATCGGCTCGCCCGTGTTCGGGTTTGGATCGAACCGGGGAAAGGACGAGGACGAAACCAGAAGCCGCAGCCGATGCCCCGGCTGGAAGGCATTCGAGGTCGGATAAAGAGGGAAGCGGATGCGCACCACTTCACCCTCCTGCATCATCACGGGCGCGGCGTAGCTCTCACGGTAACGCACACGAAACAGGCTGTCGCACAGGTTCATGCGATAGCCTTCCGGCCATGTCTCCGACACCGGATAAACGTCCTGCAGCATGCAGTAGATGTCGGTATCGGGTGCATCCGAAGACAGGAAGATTTCGACTTCGGGGCTGCCCGTCACCTCCGTTTCCGTCTCGAACGGCGCTGTGGTGAACACCAGCACGTCATCGCGTTCGGCGAGGTCGCCATAGGGCGGCTCGGCAAACATGCCGGCATGGGTCACCTGATCGGCAGCCCCCTGCAGCACGATGCTCTGGCGCAGACTGATCGGATCGCCGGTGCGCATCATGCGCGGGAACGGTGGCAGGTTCTGCGTCATCGACGAGACGTTGCCGGCAACGGTCGGCATGGGATGCTCGGGGTCGTAGGCGAAGCGGCTTGGCGCAGCCTGAGCCGGTACGGCTGGCGAGAGGGTCAGATCTCCATGCAGGAACCAGTCCTGCTCCTCGACGCCGGACGGGGGCCATTGCGTGTCGACCGTCCAGTGCCCGCCATGGACCAACTGTCCCGCCGCGTTGCGGCTGCCATCGCCGCCCATGCGGAAATAGCGGATTTTCGGCTGGTCAACCCAGGCGGTGTCGTCGCCCTTTAAGAAGCGGTCGAAAAAGCGCAGCATCATATATTTGCGGTCTTTCGACAGATTGCCCTTGATCGGAGCTCCCTCGCCGAGGTCGACCTGGCCGATCATGCGGTTGTCGAAGTTCGGTCCGCCGTGCACGCCGCCGCCCATCAGCAGATACTGGTGGGATGCGCGGGGCTCCATCGCCAGATAATTCTCGATCGAGGATCGCGCATAGCTGTCGTACCATGCCCCGGCATAGACCGTCGGGACATCCGCCGACTGGTGGCGATACGGCTCGAAATTGCGGCTCGGGTTCTGCCAAAACGGACCGTCATCGGCATTGCGGTAGAGGTCGAGCGCCCATTTCTCCCACTTCGGCAATGGCGAAAGCGGGCTGTTGCCTTCGCTCCATGGCAGGCGGCGGAACCAGTCGTACATCTGTTCCGCATTGCGCACCATGGCGGTCTGGATCGCGGGATCGGCGTGAGCTTCCTGGGCGTGAATGCCGTTGGTGACCGCCCAGGCGAGCCAGCGCAGTTCCAGCGCGCCGTGATGCCGCAACGCCGTCTTAAGACCGTTCGAGCCGCCCTGATTGATCCACATCGCCTTCAGATGCGGCGGGCGATGCAGGGCCGTGGCATTCTGGTTCCAGGCGCGCAGCGATGAACCTTGCGTGCCGATCATGCCGTTGCAATATGGCCTTGCGGCCAGCCATTCGATGACGTCGTAGCCGTCTTCGCCATCCTGATCGAGCAGCACGAACTCACCCTCCGATTCATACCGACCGCGCGAATCCTGCACCGCATAGAGATAGCCGCGCTTGGCGAAATACTCGCCATTGCCGGCCTGCCCGGAAGGCCCCTTGCCCGAGCGCGTATCATAGGGCGAACGCGTCATCACGGCCGGGAACGGACCGGGCAGCGGCTCGCCGTCCTGTGCCGGCCGGTAGATGTCCACCGACAGCTTCACCCCGTCACGCGCCACCACCTTTACGGAGCGCGATATCACCACGTCATGGAACTGTTCGTCCTTTTGCTCGGCCATGGCAATGTCCTTCATGCTTTGGTTTGGGTCAGGGCCTGAAAGGCGTCGAACTCCTGCTGGCGCAGAAGACGGCGCTGGATCTTGCCAACCGGGTTCTTGGGCAGTTCCGTCACGAATTCGACGCGGCGGGGGTATTTGTAAGGTGCCGTCAGGCGCTTGACGAAATCCTGCAACTCCTTTGCCAGACCGTCCGTGCCCTGGTGGCCGTCATGGAGAACGACGAACGCCTTCACAACCTCGCCGCGCTCGCTATCCGGGGTGGGCACCGCCGCCGCCTCGCGAACCAGCGGATGCTCCACCAGCGCGTTCTCGACTTCCTGCGGCCCGATGCGGTAGCCCGCCGAATTGATGACGTCGTCGGCCCTGCCCTCGTAATAGAGATAGCCGTCTTCATCGGACCGCGCATTGTCGCCGGTCAGGAAATAAGCCTGCCCGCTCACGCTCGTCATCGTCGATGCAGTGCGCTCCGGATCCTGCCAATAGCCCAGCATCAGATGCGGGCTCGGCAGGCGCAAGGCGATCTGCCCCGTCTCGCCGGGCGCGGCAAGAACACCTTTGGTCGTGATCAGGTCCAATGTCACACCCGGCAAAGGGCGTCCCATCGCTCCCGGGCGAACCTCTGTTTCTCGATAATTCGCGACCAGCATCAGTGTCTCGGTGAGCCCGTAAGCCTCGAGAACCGGACGGCCGGTCATGGCCTTCCAGCTTTCCAGAACCGGAGGGTTCAGGCTTTCCCCCGCCGAGACCGTCAGCCGCAACGACGGCACAGGATTTGCGCCGAGATCGAGGGCTACAAGCCGGCGAAGCTCGGTCGCTGCCGCGCAATAGACCGTCACACCATAACGCGCGATCAGTTCGAGCCGGTATTCAGCATGGAAGGGGCCGTCATAGAACAGCACAGTGGAACCCCGGCTCCACGGTCCGAACAAGATCGACGTTCCGGCCTTCGACCAGCCGGTATCGGCGGTACAAAACATCACGTCGTCGGGGCCAAGATCGAGCCAGTGCTCGGCCGAGCCCCGCCAAGCAAAAAGCGCGCGCGCGGCATGGGTGACTCCCTTGGGCAGGCCGGTCGAGCCGGAGGTATAGAAAATGAGAGCAGGGTCTTCCGCCTTCACAATGGCAGGCTCGAAACCGGTGGCATCTTCGGCAAGCAACGCACCCAGCGGCCGCCAGCCTTCCGGTGCTAATGTGTCTTCGCTGCTATCGCCGGGGAGCGACAAGGGATCGACCGATATCCGCAAAATATCGGGGCGAGCCGAGGCGAACTTGGCAATTTCCGGCGTGGTAGTGATGACCGCGCGCGCGCCGGAGTTGCTCAGCCGGTAGTCGATATCCTTGGCGGTCAGCATGGTGACGGAGGGTATTGCGATCGCGCCAAGCTTCAGCACCGCGACCATGGCCAGTTGCCAGGCTGGAATGCGCGGCAGCATGATCAGCACCCTGTCGCCTCTCCCGACGCCACGCCGGGACAATGCGGCAGCCAGCCGGTCGGTTAGGCCGGCGATTTCGGCAAAGCTATAGCTGCGCTCCAGCCCGGCGGCATTGCACCAGATGAGCGCGGGAGCGGCAGCGTTGCGAATGGCATCCGCAGCCCAGGCATCGACGACGTCGGTGCCAAAATTGAAGGTTTCCGGCAGGTTCTGCCGATAGCTGTCCCGCAGGCTCTGATATCTGTCCATGGTCGTGTCCAAAGCGGGATGCATCACGCCCGTGGCAGCGCGTTCAGGAATGCGCGGGTCTTCTCAGCCAGAAGATCGGGCTGATCGCCCCAGATGGTGTGATTGCTGTTCTGCATCACCTCCAGCCGGGCATTGGGGAAGGCGTTCACCAAATCCTGCGCCTGATTGCCGGAGAGCACGTTGGACCGGTCGGCATTGAGAATGAACACCGGTGCCGTGATCGCCTTGATATCGGCGGACTGGTCAGTCGAGAGATTGAGAAACACCTTGGTGATCGCGCCGAGGTCGTAGGCCCAGCTCCAACTGCCATCGGCCTCTTCGCGGAAGTCGCCCTGCATGGCGAGCCGGTGCAATTCCGGGCTAAGGCCGGATCGCTGCGGCAGTGCCTTCGCATAGGCTTCCGCCTCTGCGCGGACCGGATAGCTACGCTTCCGGGTATGGTGGGAGCGCAGATATTTGACGATCTCGGTATCGGAGACGAAAAAGCTGGGATCGGAGAGCATCAAGCCGGCGACCCGCTCGGGATTGGCGGCTGCGAAAGACACAGCGACCTGATTGCCGACCGAACTGCCGATGAGCGTTATAGCGGTCAGGTCCAGCATATCAGCCAGCCTAGCGACGTCTCCCGCCAATTCAGCGATCGTATAGGTGGTGTTGGGACGGTCGGACGCGCCGTGACCGCGCATGTCGACGGCGATGACACGGGCGTCGTCCTTGAGGCTGGCGGCGAGATGACCCCAGGCATGCGCAGTCATCGACGTGCCATGTAGGCAGATAACCACCGGACCGCTGCCGCCATTGTCGAGGTAGCGAATTTTCACGCCGTCGAGATCGACGATATGCGAGGTCCAGTTCGGGTCAATGGTAGTAACAGTCATGGCACTCTCTGCGTAAATGGGTCAGTGTTCGTTGTTGGCGCGGCAAGCTGCCGTTTGGCGGCTACCTGCCATGACCATCCGGTGATCGAGACTGGCGCAGTCGGGCTGCGCGAGGGGGCACCGCGTGCGGAAGCGGCAGCCGGAAGGTGGATTTCTCGGGCTCGGCACGTCGCCGGTTAGCAGTGGAATGGTCTCGATGCGGGCGTCGGGATCGACCTTCAACGACGACGCCAACAGCGCGCGCGTGTAGGGATGCCGGGGTGAAGCAAGCACTTCGGTGGTGCTGCCCGTTTCCATGATGCGACCGAGATACATGACCGCGACACGGTCGGCGAACTGGCCGACCACTGTGAGGTCGTGCGAGATGAACAGGTAGGTCAGATTGTATTCGGCCTGTAAATCCTTGAGCAGGTTGAGTATCTGCGCCTGGACCGACACGTCAAGGGCCGAAGTCGCCTCGTCCAGCACGATCAGTTCCGGCCGCATGGCAAGTGCCCGTGCAATCGCCACGCGCTGTTGCTGCCCGCCGGATAGCTGATGCGGGAATTTGTAGAACGCGCTCGCGGGCAGTTCGACCTGGGACAACAATTCGCGCACTCGGTCGTTACGCGCGGCTCCACGCACGATGCCATGAACGTCGAGCCCCTCGCCGATCAGGTCTCCAATCCGCCAGCGAGGGTCGAGCGAACCGAGCGGATCCTGAAACACCACCTGCACGCGTCGCGCGATTTCGCGCCGGGACATGCCGCCGTTTGCGGTGATGGTGCCTTCGGACACATCTTCAAGGCGCAGCATGGCACGCCCCAAGGTAGATTTTCCACAGCCGGATTCGCCGACCAGAGCCAGCGTTTCGCCGCGCATCAGGTCGAAACTGACCTGTTCCACCGCCCCGACATGGCCGACGACGCGCTGGAAGAAGCCACGGCGGATAGGATAGCGCACCGACACGTCGCGCAGTG
The DNA here is from genome assembly GCF_030010215.1 of Tianweitania sp. UT-5YL-CI-8. Classification (GTDB taxonomy): domain Bacteria; phylum Pseudomonadota; class Alphaproteobacteria; order Rhizobiales; family Rhizobiaceae; genus Oryzicola. The sequence continues at coordinate 27,097 of NZ_JASCRR010000028.1, read as the reverse complement.
AGAACAAGGCGCCATCGGGCAGAGCGCTCTCAGGCGTCATAGGCCGCAAGCTCCTCGGCTCTCAGGCAGCGCAGAACACGGCCGTAGGATGCAGGTTCGAGACGCGGTTCCTCACCGGCGCATTCGGCCACGGCAGCGGGACAGCGCGGATGGAAGCGGCACCCCGTGGGCATCGTCCCCGCCGAAGGCACCGATCCTGGCAAGGCCTCGATGCGGGCGCCGGGTTGGCCGGTCGGCAAACTTCCCAGCAGCGCCCGCGTATAGGGATGGCGTGGGTCTCGGATGATCTCTGTGACGCTGCCGGTCTCGACCACTTCGCCCGCATACATCACCGAGACACGGTCTGCCATGGCGGCCACCACGCCGAAATCGTGGGTGACGATGATCAGCGCCAGATTGAGCTCGCGCTGCAGCCGGCGGATCAGATTCAGCACCTGCGCCTGGATCGTGACGTCCAACGCGGTCGTCGGCTCGTCGGCAATCAGCAGTTCCGGCTCGGAAGCAAGCGCAATGGCAATCATGGCGCGCTGCCTCTGCCCGCCGGACAGTTGGTGGGGATAGCGATCAAGCGCTTCCTCGGGATCAGGCAGGCCGACATGGCGCAGCCACTCCGCTGCCTTGGACCGCAATGCTTCGCGGCCGTTGAGGCCTGTGAGCGACAGCGCTTCGTTGAGCTGTTGCCCGACGGTGAACACCGGATCGAGCGCTCGCGACGGGTTTTGGAAGATCACCCCAATGCGCCGGCCGAAAAGCCCGCGGCGACGGCGTTCCTTCTCGGAGAGGCGGGTGATTTCCTCGCCGTCCAGAACGACGCTGCCGCGGGAAATTGCCCCGCCACGGCCCAGCAAACCCGTGACGGCAAGAACCGTCACCGACTTGCCCGAGCCCGATTCCCCGATCAGCGCCAGCGCTTCGCCGCGCCGCACCGACAAGGAGACGTCCGAGCAGACCTCCATATCCCCGTACCGCACGGCCAGCGCTTCGACGGCAAGCACCGTTGGCTCGGCAGAGCCTTGACCGTAAGACGGAGCGGACATCGGAGTCATTGGCGTGGCAGAGCCAGGTGTCATTCGCTGACCCACACCTCTGGCAGGCTCGGGAAGCCTTGTGGCAACATCGGACGCCAGCCGTGAACCCGCGCATGCGCGGGATGGAGAAGCAGCGACGACCAGATCGGCAGCGGATTTTGCACGTTCTTGGCGATATAGCGCTGAATTTCCCAGATCTTCTGTCGCCGGGCTTCAGGATCGGCAATGCCCTGCTGTTCCTGGATCATTGCCGTCAACTCAGCATCGTCCACGCCCATATAGTTGCGGTTTCCACCCTTGAGGAAGTGGGTGGTGAAGTATTCGTCGGCTTCCGAAAACGGGCTCATGACGAGGAACAAGCCTTGGTAGGTGCCTTCCTTGGCAAGAGCCTGGCCGGCAGCCAGGTCGACCATCTTGAGCTCTGCCTTGACGCCGATTTCGGCTAAATCCTGCTGGATCCATTCGGCCTCGCGGACGAACTCTTCGCCGTAGTTTAGAACCGTCAGTTCGAAGGAGAACCCGTCGGGGAAGCCGGCTTCGGCCAGCAAGGCCTTGGCCTTCTCATGGTCGGGCGTGCCATAGAGCGCAATGCGCTCGTCTTCCGGCAAGGTTTGCTTCGACAGGGCCGGGCCGACCACGCCGCCGATGGCGCCGCCGCCGCGAACCACGTCGCCCAGCGCCAACCTGTCTATCGCCAAATTCAGCGCCTGGCGCACGCGCAGATCGGAAAACGGCTTGAAGGACGGGTTCAGGTAGAGTTCCGTCTGCGTGTTCGCGATGGTCTTGATTTCCTGGAGATCGGGAACCTGCTGCTTGATCGCAGCCATCTGCGTCAGATTGAGCGGCCCGAACCAGATGTCGATCTGACCGGAGCGGAACGCCATGATGCGGGCATTCAGATCCTTGAGCGGCAGGATTTCGACTTCGTCGAGATAGGGCAATTGCTTGCCGTCGGCGTTCTTGCCGAAATAGGTGGGATTTTTCTTGTAGTGTGTCGCGACGCCCGCCTGATTGTCGGTCAGGAGCCATGGACCGGTACCGATGACGACGCTGTTGCGATCATAGCCGCCGTCGAATGCCTCCTTGGGCAGGATCCACATATTCTGGTGCGCAAGGTTCTGGAGGAGAACCACGTTGGGACGCTTCAGCTTGATCACTACCGTATGATCGTCGGGCGCGGTGATGGTGTCGACCGTCGCCAGCAGGCCCTTTTGCACGCCGCTTTCGCGAATTGCCGCGTAGGTGGCCAGCACATCCGCCGAGGTGAAAGCGCGGCCGGAGACGGGAGCCACGTCCTGCCAGACAACACCCTTGCGAAGCTTGAATGTGTAGGTCAGGCCGTCTGCCGAAATGTCCCAGCTCTCGGCAAGCGCCGGCTTCGGCACGAACTCGCCATAGTCGATATCCGGGCCGGTCGCCCAATCCACCAGCCGGTTCATCGCCAGACCTAGCCGCGAGTGGACGGCATATTCCGTGCTTGCCAGCGGATCGAAGTTCGGCGCATCGGCGTGAACGTTGATCGTGACCTTGCCGCCGTATTTTGGCACATCCTGCGCATGCGCTGCCGAGGTCAGCAAGGCGCTGGCGGCAAGAACAGCCAATGCGCGGCCGTATGTCGATAATCCTTCAAACATGTTTCAGTCCTTCGTGGATTTTGTTGCGGTGGTCTTCATGCGTATCGAAAATCTAGACATCAGCGTTGTCGTGGATCGAGCACGTCGCGCAGCGCGTCGCCGATCAGGTTGAGGGCCAAGACACTGATGGTCAGCATCAGGCCAGGAAAGATGATCAGCCACGGCGCCACGCCGATAAAGCGAGTGCCGTGCGAGAGCATTGTGCCCAAGGACGGATTTGGCGGCGGGGTACCGACCCCGAGGAAGCTGAGCGCGGCTTCCGTCATGATGGCGATGCCGAATGCGAGGGATCCGATCACCAGCATCGTCGGCATCAGGTTGGGCAGGCCGTGGGTCAGCATGATGCGCAGCGGCGAAGATCCGATCACCTTCGACGCCAGGATGAAGTCCTGACCGCGTATCTTCATCATCTCCGAGCGGACGATGCGGACGAAGCGCGGGATCTGGGCGAGCGACACGGCGATGATGACGTTCCGCACCGACGGCCCGAGCATCGCGGCAATGAACAGCGACAGCACCAAAGACGGCAGCGTATCCAGCGCCTCCACGATGCGCTGGATAACCATATCGACGAGTCCGCCGAAATAGCCCGAGATCATGCCGATCATGCCCCCGACGACCATGGTGATCACGACCACCGTCAGACCCACGAACAGGGAGATGCGGGTGCCGTAAAGCACGCGGGAAAACACGTCGCGGCCGATATCGTCCGTGCCGAACCAATGCGCCAGCGACGGCGCTTTGAGTACAGCGCGGCGGTCCTGAAACAGCGGATCGTATTGCGTGATCAGCGGGGAGAACAGTGCCATGACCAGCACGATCGTAAGGATTACTAGAGCAATGCAGCCGACCTCGTCGCGCAAGAGACCGCGCATGATCGCTATGATCCGGCTGCCGCGGCGCGGCGGTTGCGCTTCATGTGTTGCGTCCGGTGTCGTTAGTGCCAGGCTCATGAGCGTGCCTCCCGGATGCGGGGATCGACGATACCGTAGGAGAGATCGACAAGAAGGTTCACGACGATCGTGATGACGCCATAGGTGAGCACCGCTGCCTGCACGACCGGGTAGTCGCGGTTCGCCACCGCCTCGAACAGCATGTTGCCGAGGCCGGGAATGTTGAATATCTGCTCGATGATGACCGTTCCCGACAGGAGATTGCCGAACTGCGTGCCGAGCAAAGTGATCACCGGGATCAGTGCGTTTTTGAGCCCATGGCCGATATAAAGGCGCGAGGAGGGAACGCCTCTCGCTCGTGCGGCACGGATGAAATCAGCGCCCGTCACTTCGAGCATCGCCGACCGGGTCAGGCGCGACAGCGCAGCGGCTACGCCCAGCGACAAGGCAACGGCCGGGAAAATGACCTGTTGGAAATTGATCGCCGGATTAACCGAAAAACTGCGATAGGGCAGCGGGATGTAATAGCCAATCATGGCCAGTCCGGTCAGCGTCAGCAGGCCTAGCCAAAGTTGTGGAATGGCCAGGAATACCGTCGAGACGATGCGCAGGATCATGTCGCCGGGTGTTCCGCGCCAAAGCGCCGCCGCCACCCCGGCTCCAATGCCAAGCACGGCGCCGAGGATGATGGCGACGATCGAAAGCTGCATCGTCGGCACCAGTGCCGTGACGATCTGGTTGGCGACCGGCCTTCCCGTCCACAGCGACTTGCCGAAATCGCCGGTCACGACACCGGAAGCCCATTCGGTGAACTGCACCAGCAGCGGCTTATCCAGACCGAGTTGTGCACGCTTTTGTGCAAGCAGTTCAGGCGTCACTGCGCCCGCCTCGGAAAGCTGCTGGTTGACGATATCGCCGGGCACGAAGCGAAACGACACGAACACCAGCACAGAGACGGTGATCAGGACGAGAATGCCTAAGACAGCGCGCCGCAGCGCGAAGGTCAACATGGCTGAGACCTCCCCTGCGGAGGCGCCGCCAACGCATCTGCCGTGGTCTGGCCGGCGTCGCAGCGGATGTCGAAGCCCGACTCAAGATGCGGGGGATTAAGCCTAGGACGGGCGACACGACCTGACATCCTCTGGCTTTCCATCAGATGTCTCCCTCGTCGGCCTTGGCTACGCCCGCCGTGCGAGAGACCTGTGGGGGCAAATCCTTTGGCGAGGTCAGCGCCTGGCGCAGCTTTTCCAACGGATCGTGTTCGCGGACGAGGTGAACCTTCGCTTCCCAGGTTCCCAGATGCTGACACATGCAATGCTCGGCTTCGGAAGCGTTGCCCGAGGCGAGCGCATCCACAACGGCCGCATGCTCCTCATAAGAGAGACGCGCATCGCTCGGTGTCTGATGGCGCATTGTGAACAATGTCGTCAGCACCGTCAGATCGCGCAATTTGCTCGCGAGCACCTGGTTGCCCAGGCATTGCGCAAGGCAGACGTGAAAATCGCCGAGGAGATAGCTGCGGCGCTCGACATCCTCGCTCTCAAGCGCCGACTTCTGTTCTGCCAGATGAAGCCGCAGCCGAGCCAGGGTCGCTGCATCGAGCGTTTCCTTGCGACGGGCAAAAGCCCGCAACAGTCCCGTCTCGATAATCTCACGCGCGTCGTAAAGTTCGCGCGCCATCTCTACGTTTACTTCGGGCAGATACCACCCACGCCTCGGGCTGACGATCACGATGCCCCTGGCCGCGAGATCGACCATGGCTTCGCGTACGATGGTTCGGCTGCATTGGAAGAGTGTTGCCAGTTCCTGCTCGCCCAGACGCGCGCCGGGTTTCAGCTTTTGACTGAGTACCGCGTTGATGATGCGGGTGCTTATGCTGGATGCAACGGCCACACGGTTCCCATTCACTCAATCTTGTATGCAAGATATGAATGCAAGAAAGCGGACTTCGCGCAAGTGGTTTCTTTTCCCAAGGAAATCTTTTCTCCATGAGGCGGTTTAACGGACATACTTTTTAGTTTTTTCGGAATTGGTCGGGTAAATCGGCCTGCTGCGAGTGACGCTACTTCGTCCGTCGCAAACGGAACCAAGCAAAATCCGGCTCGTTCCTCCTGCATACATTCATAATCCAGCAGACCTTTATGTCGGAAGCAAATCACCCCCACACCGCCCCAGCCAGAGCAGGAACAGAGCCCATCCGGCTTGACCAAACTGATGAGACCGGTGCCCGATCATGGCGAGACGAGCTACAAGGGCAGCGGGAAACTTCAGGGCAGGGTCGCCGTCATTACCGGAGCGGACTCCGGCATTAAGCCGGGCGGTAGCAATCGCCTATGCCCGCGAGGGCGCTGGTACTGATTTCATATTTGTACGAAGAAGTCCTTCGGCGATGTCACGGTAACGACTTGTGAGGAACTGCTGCGATAGACGGACGCGCATGAACCCACCACCTGTCAGCTACAAGCGCCATCGGTTCCCGCCTCAGATCATCGCTCATGCTGTGTGGCTGTACTATCGGTCCGCTGAGCCTGCGTCTTGTCGAAGAAATGCTGTTGGAGCGTGGCATTGCCATCTCGTACGAGACGATCCGGCGGTGGGGCAAGAAGTTCGGGCTCGACTATGCGCGGCGCTTGCGCCCCAAGCAGCCATGTCCTCATGATGTCTGGCACCTCGATGAGGTGCGCATCACCATAGCCGGCAGGAAATACTGGCTTTGGCGCGCTGTCGATCAGGACGGATACGTCCTCGATGAAGTCGTTCAGGAGCGCCGCAACACCAAGGCTGCCAGACGATTGCTGACCCGACTTCCGAAGAAGCAGAGCATCGCGCCGAAGCGGATGATCACTGACAAGTTGCGCTCCTATGGTGCGGCGCGCCGTCAGGTGATGCCGAACATTGAACATCGCTCGCATAAGAGATTGAACAATCGAGCAGAGAATTCTCACGGGCCGCTGCGAAAACGGGAGCGATCGATGCAAGGCTTTCGATCACCGGGAAGTCTGCAACGCTTCGTCTCGATCTTCACGACTTTGCGCAACTTCTTCGTACCATCCCGTTCGCACCGTTCCGCACCCCAAAACCGCCTTCATCGCCTTCAAGCGATCGCGGAGTGGAAAGCTGTGGCCGGAGCCATGGCCTGAACCGATCCGAGAGCCGAATTCCCTTGGCACATCCGGACAACAGTTAAAGTAACATCGCCGGTCCTTCCTCAATCTGTGTGGTTCAGCGGCAACATTCTGGCTCTCATCAGTTCTTGTCCGGCCCTGCCATACATTGCTCGCTTCAGAGTTTTGAGGCGGTTGCAAGTCGCCGCTGGCCATGGCGATCCGATATGGCCTGACGCGCATGAAGCGGCTTCGGCGCTATCTCGACCACGGCTTCCTCGAACTCGACAACAACACGGCCGAGCGCGCCATGCGATCCGTGGCGGTAGGGCGGAAGAACTACCTGTTCGTAGGCTCACAGACCGGCGGCCGCGCCGCCGCCGTCGCATTCACCCTGATCGAGACCGCCAAGCTGAATGGTGTGGACCCGCAGGGATGGCTCGCCGATACCCGCGCGAATCTCCGACTATAAGATGACCCGCGTCGATGATCTCCTGCCGTGGAACTGGTCAAACCATGCGGCCTGACGGGACGCTTACGTCAGGTCTGAATCTGAATACGCTCATCATCAGTTTGGATCGCATCCCCGGCGCAAGGCTTACTCGCTGAAATCTCTGGCACACGTGCTAATCCCCTCCAAGGAATCAGCCGAACGTTCCGCGAAATATCAGAAAATCTTAGTCAGACCCCCGCTACGACGCCGATTGACATTCCAGATCCGAGTGGCTCATTTAGTGGGGCACGTCAGCGGTTACCCAGGCATTGTCCGTCGCACCCGTGTCATGTTGGAGCTTTTAGGTAGTGAACCTTCCAGCTGCCGACCATTTCTAATCGCCTGGAAGGCACCTTTTAATCCTGCCAAGACACGGTGATAGGCTCATGCAGATCATAAACGACTGTGTCTCCGTCTGATGAATGCATCATTGTCATCGCAAAAACAGCGGGTGTCTTCAGTGGCGTCAGACGATGGTGCAGGACGCCGCGATTATAGGTGACGACCTGTGTCGGGCGAGCGACAAAAGCTCTTACGGTCGCCAGATCCGGCTCTCCCTCAGCGTCAGGTTTGCAAACCACGACGAGCGATGGCGCCATGCCGAGCGCCAGGAACGTCTGCGCCGAATGGGGATGGATTTCGAGGCGGGAAATCGTCAGCGGCTGGGGGATGCTCTCGATCTTGACGAGCTGGAGGACAGGTTCAGTCGCTGCGCCGCTCGCCTCATACGCTGATTGGATCGACAGCAACCCCGACAGGTCGGACATTTCGGAAACCGTGCCGAAGGGTAGAAAAGCCTCTTCGGTCAGCGGAGCTGCGAGCTGGCTTTTCATGACAGGCCTCCGCCGAAATCCAGCTGGACCTTCATGCTTTTCGTGCGGTCGCTGGCAAGCTCGAATGCCTCTTCTGCTGCCGTGAACGGCAATGTCGCGGTGATCAACGGCTTCACGTCGATGAGACCTTGTCCCATAAGATCCACCGCCTGAGCGAACTCGCTGTGAAAACGGAAGGTCCCTCGAAGCTGCAGTTCCTTGGCGACAATGGTGTTTATGGGGAGCGTCATCTCCCCGCCGAGGCCGAGCTGGACGATGATGCCGCCCGGCCGTAGCAGGTTCAGAGCGTCGGCAAGTGCGGCCTGATTGCCCGATGCCTCGAACAGAACATCAAAGAATCCCTTGTCGGCTCGATAGGGATCGAGCACACCAGCGTCTCTTGCGACGTTGATCGACTGGCTCGCGCCAGCTTGACGGGCAATCGCGAGCGGCGCATCCGCCACGTCGGTCACCACGATGCGTGCCGCACCGGCAAATCGGGCCACAAGGACGCTCAGGGCGCCGATGGGTCCGGCACCGGTGATCAACACGTTCTTGCCCAGCAGTGGACCGGCTTGACGCGCCGCATGGAGGCACACCGCCAATGGTTCGGCCATCGCCGCTTCGCCCATCGACAGCGTATCGGCAATGGGAACCGGCTGAGAATGGTGGACGGTAACGACTTCCCGGAAACCGCCTTGCACATGTGGCGATCGCATGGCGCTTCCCATGAAGCGCATGTCGACGCACTGGTTCTGGCGGCCTTCGACGCAATAGCGACAGATGCCGCAGGGCAGGCCCGGATTGACCGAAACACGCATCCCCGGCACTAGATGTGAAACGGCACTGCCGATCTCGCTCACCACACCTGCAAATTCATGGCCGAGCGCCATCGGCTCGAGAAGACGGACGGTACCAAACCCGCCATGATGGTAATAATGGAGGTCCGATCCGCAGATTCCCCCTGCTGCGACCTTTACCCTCACTTGGTCTGGCGCCAAGGCGGACGGTGGGATTTCCTCGACCCGCAGGTCTTTCGGCGCGTGTATGACAATTCCTCGCATGGCTTCCTCCCGCTTTTCTCTTCTGCGTTCGCTTCAGAGTACGACCGACATACCGCCATCGACGTAGATAATCTGACCATTGACATAGTCGGAGGCGCTTGATGCCAGGAAGACCGCTGTTCCCACCAGTTCCTCCGGGCGGCCCCAGCGCTTCGCAGGAGTACGCCCCTTCACCCACGCATCGAATTCAGGGGTGTTGACCAGCGCCTGGTTCATGTCGGTCAGCATGTAGCCAGGACCGATGGCATTTGCCTGGATACCGTGCTGTGCCCATTCCGCCGCCATTGCCCGCGTCAGCATTTTGATGCCGCCCTTGGCTACGGTATAAGGCGCGACCGTCGCGCGCGCGAGTTCGCTCGTCAGGGACCCGATATTGATGATCTTGCCGCGACCGCGGGAGATCATGCGCGTCGCTGCTTCCCGACCTATCACAAAGGCGCTGGTCAGGTTGGTGTCGATCACACGCTGCCAGTCGGCGGTCGCAAGATCGACCATGGGCTTGCGAAACTGAATGCCGGCATTATTGACAAGAATGTCGATCGCAATCCCTTCTGTGTCGAACCGTTGAAACGTGGCGACGATTTCCGTCTCGGAATTAACGTCGAAGGTGGCGCCAACGGCTGCGTGGCCAGCATCCTGAAGCGCCGAGACCGCCTCGGCAACACGGTCGGAATTCGTTCCGTTGATGATGACGCGAGCGCCGGCGACGGCCAGACCCTCGGCCATGGCCAGCCCCAGGCCGCGGGAGGAGCCGGTGACGAGAGCTGTGCGTCCTTGGAGGTTAAAAAGTGGAACGCTGGTCATGTCTGCCTCCTTTAAAGCGAGCTGCAACGAACGTGCAAATCCTGCCGCTCGAAGACCTGGGGCAAAAGATCGACGCCGAGACCGGGACCTTCCATCGGCAGGACATAACCGTCCTCAATTACTGGAATCGTGTCGACGAGTTCCTTGTACCAGCCGGTATAGAAAGCCCGTACCGATTCCTGGATCAGCGTATTCGGCTGACTGAACGAGGCATGGATCGCTGCGATGAAGCCGACCGGACCGATACAGTCATGAGGAGCGAACGGCCGATGATAAGTGTCGGCCATCGCGGCAATCTTTCGCCCTTCGGTCAGCCCACCAGTCCAGCACAAGTCCGCCATGACGATGTGCATGGCATCCCGGTCGAGCATGTCCTTGTAAGGGAAGCGGGACCCGAGCGTCTCGCTCGCACAGACCGAAACGGTCGTCGAGCGCGCAAACTCCGCCAGTGCCTGTGAAGAGTTCATGCGGATCGGGTCTTCGTACCAAGTCGGATTATACGGCTCGAGTGCCCTTGCGATCTTGATGGCGGTCGGAAGGTTCCAGAGCGAATGGAACTCGACCATGATCTCGATCTTGTCGCCGACAGCCTTGCGGATTTTTTCGAACGGCTCGATCGCCTTTTTCATCTGCGCCGGCGTGATATGCAAGCCGTGGTTTTCGATGGCCGCCGGGTCGAACGGCCATATCTTCATGGCGGTAATTCCGCTTTCCAGCAGGCTTTCCGCGACAGCGTCGGCGCGGTTCATGAAGCCGTCCAGATCTTCATAAGGCCCGCTGACACCGCCCAGGTTCCAGGTGGATACCGGCTTGATATTTTGCGAGCGCACATATTTGTAGCCCGCGCAGGTGTTATATACCCGCTGTTTGTCGCGGCAAAGGCCCCCCAGCATCTGGTGCACTGGCTGCGAGCACGCCTTGCCGAAAAGATCCCACAAAGCAATGTCGATGGCGGATGTGGCCCGCGATTCCACGCCGGTGGATGCCTGTGCCATCGGCAGGTTGGTCATCTCCCTGTGGAGAGCCTCTATGTTCAGTGGGTTCTTGCCCAAAAGGCGCATTGCCAGGGTGTCATGAATATGAGCCTCAACGGCGCCCGCACCATAAAACGTCTCGCCGAGGCCGATCACTCCGCCATCTGTGTGCACACGCACCCATAAGACATTGGCGAACTCATCGGTCCGCAACGTTTCAAGCGAAACTATCTTCATCCGTTCCTCCTCCTCCTGCTGCCGGGGCGACACCTGAGCCATGAAGGCCAGTTGAACAATACACCTCGCTCCACCCAAGCGTTACGATAATATCGCTTGTAAAATTTCACAACATGTTTTAAAAAGTTTTCGAAGGCAGACCGTTGTTTGCAGTCGTGAGGGGAGGAGACCGTTCATGGCCAAGACGAAAAATAAGCCGCAGTTGGTCGTCGATGGTGGGCAGCCGGCAAGGGCAAATCGAGTAAACTTTCTTGAGCTCGCTTACCAGCGGATCGAGGACCTGCTCGTCAATTGCGAGCTGAAGCCTGGTCGGCAGCTGACACTCCAGGAATTGCAGGACATGACCGGCCTTGGCCGCACGCCTGTGCACAATGCCGTCAGCCGGCTGGCTGCCGATACGTTGCTCGTCATTGTGCCGCGCCACGGCCTCAAGGTTGCGCCCATCGACCTGTCCAGAGAACGTATGCTGTTGCAGTTGCGGCGCGATGTGGAGCGTTTCGTCGTCAAGCTCGCTATCGAGCGGGCCAGCCTCTCGCACCGCAACCAGATGCTGCATATCGAGCGGGCCCTGAAGGAGCGGCGCAGCGCAATCACCTTGGCCGAGTTCAATGTGCTAGACCGTCGTATCGACGAGATACTTCTCTCAGCAGCCGGAGAGCCGTTCCTCGTCCACACATTGCGTCCATTGCACACCATCTACCGGCGCATAGGCTTCATTCATCACACGCACACGCTTGGAACGTCCGATCTGACCCGGACGGTGGATTGTCATCTGTCGGTGCTGAACGCTGTTGCGAACAGACATCTCGATACGGCTTTGGCGGCAACCGATGCTTTGATGGGATTCGTTGAATCGATGTTTGACGAGATGGAGGCAGGCATTGATCCGCGCCTGCTCGACTGCAGCATCGAGCCGATTTTCAAGCTTTAAGTTTCTAGGGAGGACATCGTATGTCGCCGAGGATTGTTTTCCATGGTGAAAACGCCGCCTGTTTCAGCCAGGATTTCGCCAGTCATGTCGCTGGAATCGGCGACGTTGCCATTCTTCCCGATGTCCTAGGCACTGAGGCTGAACGCAGGATTTACGCGGAGGCCGAGTTCATCGTTGGCGTCAAATTCGATGCATCGCTGCCGATGCCAAAGAACCTGTCGCTGTTTCATGTGCCCGGCGCGGGTTACGATGCGATCGATCTGTCTCTGCTTCCAGATAGCGCGGTCGTCTGCAATTGCTTTGGCCACGATCCGGCGATCGCTGAATATGTCTTTGCAGCCATGCTGAGCCGGCACGTCCCGCTCGAAGCGGCCGACCGCAAGCTTCGGAACGGCGAATGGGCCTATTGGTCCGGCGCACTCGACCGTGTGCATGGCGAGATGTCGGGCAAAACAGTCGGACTGGTCGGATTCGGTCATATCGGCAAGGCTATCGCACGGCGCGCTAAGGCCTTCGACATGCGCGTGACCGTTGCCAACCGCAGCCGCGTCGACACGTCCGATCTGGTCGATCAGTCGTTCACGTTGGACAATCTTGCGCAGTTCTGGCCAACGGCGGATTTCATCGTCGTTTCGGTGCCGTTAACGCCATCCACGCGCAGCATTGTCGACGCAGCGGCGTTCTCCGCCATGAAGGCCGACGCCATTGTGTTTAATGTCGGCCGCGGTCCAACCATCGACGAGCAGGCGCTTTTCGACGCGCTCACGGAAAAGCGGATAGGCGGCGCTGTCATAGACACCTGGTATGCCTATCCGAGCGCGGATGCCTCCCCCAAACACCCTTCGTCGCAGCCGTTTCATCAACTCGATAACATTGTCATGACACCGCACATGTCCGGCTGGACCAGCGGTACCATTCGCCGTCGTCAGAAGACCATCGCAGAAAATGTAAGCCGGCGGCTGGAGGGCAGCCCTTGCATGAACGTAGTCAGAGAAGAAATCCGGCAGGGTTAAGGGACGAATTTCGGTCGGCTTAAAAGGGTTCCGACCACCAGCTCAGCAAAACAAGGGAGAGAGTGATGAGCTTCTTACATTCCGTAAAATCAGTGGTTGCCATACTGGCGGTATCAGTGGGCATTTTAGCGGCAGGTTCTGCGAGCGCGCAGAGCGTCGATGAGATCGTCAGCCGTGGTTCCGTTAAGATCGGGGTGCTGGTCGGCGCTCCGCCGTTCGGCTCGGTTGATGCACAGGGCATTGCCATCGGCTACGACGCCGATGTCGCAGAACTGGTCGGGAAATATCTCGGTGTGCCAGTCACCATGGTTCAGCTTACGCCGCCCTCTCGTATTCCCGCACTGGAATCCGGCAAGGTCGATTTCTTGGTGGCCACGCTGGCTCCAACTCCGGAACGCGCCAAGGCGGTCATGTTCACCATTCCCTACAGCGCTTTCCAGGTCGGTATCTACGCTCCCAAGACGACCGAGATCAAATCCTGGGAGGACTTGAAAGGGATGACGGTCGGCGTCAACCGCGGATCGAGCGTCGAGAAAGAATTCGTCAATCGCGAGACGGAATTGGGTCTGACAATTTTGAGGTTCGAGGACGATGCGACTACGATGCAGGCTCTGTTCTCCGGCCAAGTCCAGGCAATAGCAGGCCCTGACGCGCAGTCGAACGCGGCTATTCGCTCGCGCGGTGATACGTCAACCGAAATGAAGTTCTTCTTCTCGATGCAGCCGAATTCGATGACAGTTCGCAAGAACGCGTTCGAACTGCATCAATGGCTGAACAACGCCATCTACATGATGAAGCAAAACGGCGAGCTCGACGCCATTGCCCGTAAATGGGTGGGAACGCCTTTGCCGACACTCCCCACATTCTAGTCGCACCTGTGACTGTCCGCGACCGGCGGCTTGGTTCGGTCGCGGATAGCAATCCTGGGAGGAGTTGAGCCATGGAATTCTCACTTCATTTCGCGTCGGTATTCGCAGAGTCCGACCTGATCATACGTGGCATCCTTTTGACGATCGGCTTGTCATTCAGCGCCATTTTGCTTGGCAGCGGCTTGGCAATTCTACTGGTTGCATCACGCAACCTCGGGAATACGTTTGTTCGCGTTTGCGTCGATGCCTATGTCGAGCTTCTACGCAACACGCCCTTCCTCATACAGCTCTTCATGATCTTCTTTGGATTGCCGCTGCTAGGAGTTCGCATGTCTGGCACCCAGGCGGCACTTCTGGCGATGACGCTGAACCTCTCGGCCTACGCCACCGAAATCATTCGCGCAGGCGTCGATTCGATCCACAAGTCCCAGATTGAGGCCGGCCTGTCCTTGGCGCTCAGCCGTACGCAGGTCTTCCGTTATGTTGTTCTGAAGCCCGCCATCGCGAAAGTGTGGCCTTCGCTCTCGAGCCAGTTCGTCCTGATGCTGCTTGCATCCAGCATTTGCTCCTTCATTTCGGTGCCCGAACTTTCAGGCGCCGCCGCGATAGTCGAACAACGGACGTTCAGAAGCTTCGAGACCTATATCGTCGTTACGCTGAGCTATCTCGCTCTCGCGCTCGTCCTCAAGCTTATCCTGATCTGGCTCGGCCATCGCCTGTTTCACAGGAAGGTGGTTTCCATCCTGAGTACCGCCAGCAAGGAAGGGATCGCCTGATGTCGACTTTCGGTTGGCCCGAGTTTCTTTTTCTGTTGCGCTCGGCGGGGTGGTCGATCGTGTTGACCGTTATCGCGCTTGCCTTTGGCGCGGTCGGCGGCGGGGCGTTCGCCATTATGCGGCTTGCCAACAACGCCGTGCTGCGCACGATCGCCGCCATCTACATCCTGGTTATTCAGTCCATTCCGGTCCTGATGATCCTGTTCATGGCCTATTACGGGCTGTCGATCGCAGGGGTGGAAATCCCGCCGCTGCTTGCAGCGTCGGTGTCGCTGTCGATTTACGTGTCGGCCTATCTCGCTGAAATCTGGCGGGGTTCGATCCAAGCGGTGCCTCCTCAACAGTGGGAGGCTTCCGCGTCGCTTGCACTGACCCGACCGCAGCAATATCGTTACATCATCCTGCCTCAGGCGCTGCGGATATCCCTGCCGCCGACGGTCGGCTTCCTGGTTCAACTCGTCAAGAACACGTCCATCGTTTCCGTGGTCGGTTTTGTCGAACTGTCGCGTGCCGGGCAACTGGTCAACAACGCGACGTTCAGACCGTTCGAGGTCTTCATGGTCGTCGCGGCCATCTATTTCGCCATCTGCTTTCCACTGTCGCGTTTAAGCCGCTATCTCGAAAGGGTGCTCCATGTCGGTCGTAGCCATTGATCAAGTCCACAAGCGGTACGGCGCCCTGGAGGTTCTGAAGGGGGTTTCGCTGAGCGTCGAAACAGGCCAGGTGGTCGCCATCATCGGTCGGAGTGGTTCCGGCAAGAGCACCATGCTTCGTTGCATAAACGGGCTTGAAGCGTTTCAGTCCGGAAGCATCACGGTTGCGGGCCACGACGTGCAACAAGAACCGACCAAGCTTCGCGAACTGCGCAAGGATGTCGGCATCGTCTTCCAGAGCTACAACCTTTTCCCGCATCTGACCGTCAGCCAGAACATCACCTTGTCCCCCAGGATCACCCAGGGTGTGAAAGCGGCAGATGCGGAGGTTATTGCTCGTCGAGTCCTCTCGCAGGTTGGGTTGCTGGAAAAATTCGACGCTTATCCTGACATGCTGTCCGGCGGCCAGCAACAGCGAGTGGCCATCGCAAGGTCGCTTGCCATGCGGCCGAAAGTGATGCTGTTTGACGAGGTGACCTCCGCGCTCGACCCGGAGCTGACCGGCGAGGTGCTTCTCGTCATGGAGCAGCTTGCAAAAGAAGGCATGACGATGCTGCTGGTCACGCACGAGATGAGCTTCGCCCGCAGCGTCGCTGACCTGACCGTCTTCATGCATCAGGGCAAAATATGGGAGGCGGGGCCGTCGAAGGAGCTTTTTGAATATCCAAAGACAGCCGAACTGCAGGCATTTTTGTCGAGCGGCGTGAAGTAGACGGCTGTATTGCAAAAATCCGTCGATGCCAGAAGAGCTCCGAGGACGGCGAGCGAGATGATTTTCTATGAGCGATTTCGGGGGGCGCAATTTATGGTGAAGTGATTTTGTTAACGGTGCGATGGGGTATCGCCGCTATGGGGTTTGAATAGCGCCGAAGGTCATGCCGTCGAAATAGTTATCGCTGAAATGACGGAGGGCATAAAGCAGGCTTCCCGGGAAGAAGGCCAAGCGGGGTCGGAACAAGAGCGGTGCGAAAATCGTACGTTAAGGCGAACGAAGCAGGAACTCTAAGCAGCCCCGCCGCAACCCAGTTGGAAGGCGAAGCGACCGGAAGCCTTCAGACATCTGATGTTCTGCATCCTAGGTGTAGATGCCAGTCAGATCGATGTGCTCCCAGCTCAGCGGCGAGATGTGCTTAAGCAGATTATTGGGAATCTCGCGACGCACGTTGCGTAAGTGGGTGACGGCCCGTTCGAGATGGACTGTGTTCCAGTGTACGATCGCACTGACGACGAGGTTGAGGCCGGATGCGCGGAAAGCCTGGCTTTCGAACGATCGGTCGCGGATTTCGCCGCGCTCGTGGAAGAAAAGGGCTCGCTTCAGCTTATGTGCCGGCGATGTCACGTTGTTGGCAACTGACCGCGCTGATAGCTGCGGGCTCGATTTCAGATCAGCGTTCGGGTCACGGCTTTCCATTCCGCCATGGCCTGCAGGCGGTGGAGGTGGATGGCGAATGCTGAGCGTTCTTATTGGCATATCGGCCTGGCCATTCACTGAGCAGAAAAATACCACCTTCTGTATTATAGACATTGCTCCGCTCGACTGTGATGTCGCTGCCGCCGTCCACATATATTCCGATCGCAGCTGCATCAGGCGGACTAGCCAAATTCCCGGCGGTAGAAAGATTATAAACGGTATTGCTAGCGATCCATCCATTTCTGGAGCGGTATTTGATGTTATCAGGGAAATAACCTTGGGCGTCTATTCCGATGAAGTTACTGTCTCTAACTATGTTCTTCGTGATCTGAAAATATTGAGCGTTTTGCGTGACCGTAAGTGCTTCGCCGTTTCCAGTTTGTAGATCGTAAAGTTCGTTCCCATCGACAACAAGGTTGCGAAGTAAAGTACTGCTTGTACCGTTTAGCGCCATGCCCAGTGCTCCTGGACGCTTGGTTCCCACTGGCGCGAAGTTCGCCTCGATGTTGTGGATGATATTGTTTCGAATTTCGATGCGATTGCCAGCGCCTTGAACGAGAATGCCAATCGGGAGAAATTCTATGTCAGTGGATCTGTAATTACGAAGTTCCAACCCTTTTATGCGCCAGTAATCGACGTCATCGAGGGTTATCAGCCCCTTATTTCCACTTCCGCTCAGTCCGGTGCCATCTATGATCGCATCTTCCCCGGGAGCCTCCGTGAGGGTGATGTAGCCATTACCGGTACTCCCCGTATTGGTGACAACGACAGCTTCGTTGTAAACACCGCCACGCAGGACGATTGTATCCCCCGGGCCAACATAGTTGTTGACCGCGTACTGAATGGTACGCCAAGGCGCCTGTAGGTTCCCGCGTTCGAGTTCGAACCCGTGGTAGACACGAAATACGTGTCACCGGGCTTGCTGTACATGTTCACGCAAACCCTCAGATTGGCAACCTGGGTGCCATCCGCTACTGACGCTGCGGTGATCGTGGCAAATACCGGCGATTCCATATTGGCTGGTGCTCGGTAGGCGCCTCCTGATGTGATCGTTCCAATAGCTGGTGCGCCTCCAGGAACGCCATCCACCATCCAAACGACGCTCTGGTCGCTGGTACCGGTGACCGTCGCGTGAACTGTAAGTCCTCCATTAGCTTCCAGAAATTTGCAATCCGGCGCAGGAGTCACAGTTACCGCCGCATCGGCGTTAGGCGCTATGAGAACGACAAACGACACGATTACCAATTTTAATTTTGTGAAAACAAATAAGGGTGGCAGCCGAGTAAGCATTCTTGCCTCCGAAGAATTTTCTACAAGTGACGACATCATTGTCAGCCAAATGAGAATTTGGCAACATCAAGCGCAAACAAACGTCTTCCAGTTATTGACTCCGCTCATACTAAAAAATTTAGATGGCAAAAGGCTGGGCTGGCGATGTTTCCATCGCGGATCAGATACTGGCGTTCAATTCAGGCAGCGACCGCTTCCTTGAGCGCCTTCACCAGATCGGTCTTCTCCCAGGAGAACGACCCGTCGCGGCCCGGCTTTCGGCCAAAATGGCCGTAGGACGAGGTGCGCGCATAGATCGGCTTGTTGAGGTCGAGATGCCGGCGAATGCCGCTCGGCGACAGGTCCATGACCTTGCGCAAAGCCTCTTCCACCACGGCCTCGTCGACCGTGCCGGTTCCGTGCAGGTCGACATAGACCGACAAAGGCTGGGCCACGCCGATGGCGTAGGAGAGCTGGATGGTGCAGCGGTCGGCGAGCTTGGCCGCGACCACGTTCTTGGCCAGATAGCGCGCCGCATAGGCAGCCGAACGATCGACCTTCGTCGTGTCCTTACCGGAAAACGCGCCGCCGCCGTGCGGGGCCGCGCCGCCATAGGTGTCGACGATGATCTTGCGCCCGGTCAGGCCGGCATCGCCATCGGGACCGCCGATGACGAACTTGCCCGTCGGGTTGATGTACCAGTTGCAGTCGTCGGCGATCTTGAGGTCACCCAGCGCTTCGCGGATGTAGGGCTCTACGACTTGGCGAACCTTGTTGGAATCCCAGCTTTCGTCGAGATGCTGGGTGGACAGCACGATCTGCATGGCCTCGGCGGCCTTGCCGTCGACATACTTCACAGTGACCTGGCTCTTGGCGTCGGGGCCGAGCTTGCCGGCGTCTCCGGTGCCTTTGTGGCGGGCAGCAGCGAGCAATTCGAGGATCTTGTGGCTGTAATAGATCGGCGCCGGCATGAGATCGGGCGTCTCGCGGCAGGCATAGCCGAACATGATGCCCTGGTCGCCCGCACCTTCCTCGCCCTGGCGGTCGGCGGCGTTGTCGACACCCTGGCCGATGTCGGGCGACTGGCCGTGCAGCAGCACGTCGATCCGGGCGGTCTTCCAATGGAAGCCGGACTGCTCGTAGCCGATGGCGCGGATAGCCTTGCGCGCCGCCGACTTGAACTTGGCGGGGTTGATCAGCGGATGGCCCGCGGCATCGGTCAGGATGGTGCCGTCCTTACCCTTTTTCAGCAGCGTGTCGGGCACGCGAACCTCGCCGGCGATGACGACGCGGTTGGTGGTGGCCAGCGCCTCGCAGGCAACGCGAACCTTCCAAGGGTCCATGCCCGTCTTTTTCGCTTCGCGATAAACCAGATCGACGATTTCGTCCGAAATGCGGTCGCATACCTTGTCCGGGTGACCTTCCGAGACGGATTCCGAAGTGAAGAGATAGTTCTGCCGCGACACGGGATGTCCTTTAGGAGCTTTGATGAAACGACGTCTTGCCCATTCCGATTGAAAGTCAGGGATGGCTATGGACGAAACGCGATGACGACTCCGTTCAGCATGGACATGTCCATGTCGCCGCCATTGAAAGGCGAAGCCAGACCGCTCAATGACGCAGGCAACAGATCCGGCTTTATCGAAACCGCGGGCACCACCTCTACCTTCGTCCAGCCGTTCGCCTTAAAGGCCCGCTTGTAGTCAGCAGGCCGCTTGCGGTTCGGTTGCCCTGGAAACGACAGCATTCGATAGAGCCACTTGGGAAAGCGGTAGATGTTGTTGGGATCGCGATCGCGAACCCAACGCGAATGCGTCTGGAAATCGACGATGTGAAGACTGACGCAGCCAGAACGCGCCACCTTGCTGATATCGGCGATCGTGCGATCGATATCGTCGAAATGTTCGAATGCTGCACAACTCACGATCAGGTCGAACTCCCTGTCGCCTGCAAGCGCGGGGACATCGAAATGCTCGGCGACCTGATAGTCGAAAGCGTCGGAGGGGTTGGCTGTCAGGGTTTTAGCTCTGGCGATGTCCGCCGCCTGC
Organism: Tianweitania sp. UT-5YL-CI-8; assembly: GCF_030010215.1. GTDB lineage: Bacteria > Pseudomonadota > Alphaproteobacteria > Rhizobiales > Rhizobiaceae > Oryzicola. Next base: position 7,084 of record NZ_JASCRR010000028.1, on the reverse strand, counting down.
AAAGGATGGGGAAATCTGTCGATCGTCTCAGCAAAAAAACTGGCAGGTTCGCTGCCCGTCAAACGAAATGCGTCGACTGCCAGATAGGATTTCGCGCCATGCGCCAGCAAAGCGCTCCGGTTCCGAGCGAGGAACCTGGCCCCAATTCCAACACCGCGCGATCGCGGATGTCGACGCCCTGCGGCATGAAGCGAAGCCACGACTCCACCACGTCCTGCACATAGGCATGGCGACCTTCCAGATTTTCATCGGCGACAGTATTTGGCTTGGTATAGCCTTGCACTCTATGTTTTGCCCATACCAGCGTAAGGACACCGAGGCCCACGGCCTGCATCCACGTGTTCCGCAGTATATATTGCATGCCCGTCCGCCTTTTACGTCATCTATCGAACGTGCGATATCATAGTTGTTGCTTTCAGTGTTGTGAGATGTTGAGTAAAGTTAATCTTTCACAAAATCTCTCTACGCGCCGTAAATCCATGCTTTCCGGGCAAATGCCCGATCCTCCGCCCCCGCCAACTTTCGTATAAACCAGCGTGCTGAGCAGGCTGGCATGGCCAAGCCATTCCTGTACACGGTTGATCGGTGTGCCTTTGCCAAGATTGCGGACGGCGTAGCTGTGTCGTAAACCCTTGGGAGATGCGCCGGGTCCGACAATGCTGGCAAGTCGCGAAGTGCCGGAAGGCGGCCGATGCCGCGTCCAGAAACGACTGCAAATCCTCACTGCGCGCTGCCACCTTACTCCCTCCCGATCCTGAATTCGGCCAATCCGATCGTCAGATGTCTTTCGCAATCCGCAAACCATCATAGATGGCGGCATGCGTGTTGCGTGCCGCAACCGCATCGCCGATGCGAAAGAGCTGAAAAGCCCCGTCGGGATTGTCGACGCACGATTGAGGCTTGCCTGCGACGAGATCTGCATGGGAGACGGCGCCTAGATTTCGCGACATCGGCTTGAGTTCGAAGTAAAGCTCGTCGAGCGGAATCGTGCCGTGGTTGACGACGATCTGGTCGAATGTCCGTTCCTTGCGAACTCCGCCATAATCGCTGCCGATAACGGCCAGCAGCTGATTGCCTTGCCTGCGAACCTCTTCCAGTCTGAACGTCACCGTGAAAATGGTGTCGAGCTTTTGCAACGATCGCATGTAAGGCACCAGGTTCATCGCCATCACCTCAGGCGCAAACGCCCGGTCGGGTGTCATGATCTCGACTTTGGCTCCAGAGGCGGCGATGACCTCCGCCGCTTGAAGCCCGGCATGGTCGCCGGCATCGTCATAGACCAAAACGTTCGTTCCCGGCTTCGCATCGCCGGCGATGATATCCCACGACGACACGAGAAGGTCGTTTCCGCTCCTCAACACATCCGTGTGAGGCAACCCACCGGTCGCAACGATCACCACATCCGGCTGTTCGGCGCGGATCGTGTCGGCATCCGCCCACACATTGTAGCGGATATTGACGCCAAGCCTGTCGCATTGGGCCACCCGCCAGTCGATGATGCTGATCATCTCGTGGCGCCTGGGGCTCTGCGCCGTCAACCGGATTTGGCCGCCAGCCTTTCCGGCTGCTTCCAGTAAGACGACTTCATGGCCACGCTCCCCTGCGACACGCGCGGCCTCAAGACCGGCCGGTCCAGCACCGACGATCACGACCTTCCGGTTGTTCGAAGCCTTCGGAATGGTGTGCGGCATCGTCAGTTCCCGGCCGGTGGCCGCGTTGTGGATGCAGTAGGCCGCGCCACCCTGGTAAATCCGGTCCAGACAATAGTTCGCGCCGACGCAGGGGCGTATCTCGTCCTCGCGCTTTTCCATGATTTTCCGAACGATGTGCGGATCGGTCATATGCGCGCGGGTCATGCCGACCATATCCACCTTGCCGGTTGCGATCGCATGGCGGGCGGTGGCGACGTCCGGGATCTTTGCCGCGTGGAATGTCGGGAATCGGGTAGCTGCCCGAATTTCGCCGGCAAAATCGAGATGTGGGGAATTGGCCATGCCTTGGATGGGGATCACATCCGTAAGGCCGGCATCCGTATCGATGTGCCCGCGGATCACGTTCAGAAAATCGATCAATCCGCTGTCTTTGAGCCGTTTGGATATTTCGAAGCCTTCGTCCTTGGCGTTTCCTCCGACCAGTTTCTCATCGGCCGTGTAGCGGATGCCGACGATGAATTCCTGCCCAACCCTATCGCGGATCGCTTGCAGGACCTCGAACATGAACCGCAAGCGGTTATCCAGCGCGCCTCCATACCGCCCATCCATCGTGTTCGTCAGTGGTGAATTGAACTGGTCGATGAGGTGGCCGTAGGCCTCGAGCTCGATGCCGTCCATGCCAGCAGCTTTCATGCGTTCGGCGGCATCGGCGAAGTCCTTGATGACACGCGCAATGTCCCAATCTTCCATCTTCTTCGGAAAGGCGCGGTGCGCGGCCTCCCTTTCATGCGATGGCGCGACAACAGGCAGCCAGTCTCCCTTGTCCCAGCGCGTACGGCGACCGAGATGGGTCAGCTGGATCATCACCGCCGTGCCATGTTCATGGCAGGCGTCCACAAGGTCTTTAAGCCACGGAACCACCTCGTCCTTGTAGGCAAGAACGTTGTTGAACACTGGCGGACTGTCGCGCGACACAGCGGCAGACCCCGCTGTCATCGTCAGAGCAACTCCCCCTCTAGCGCGTTCGACATGATAGGCGCGGTATTGCTCCTTCGGCATACCGTCCTCGGGGTAGGCCGGCTCGTGCGACGTCACGATTATCCTGTTTTTCAGGGTGAGATGCTTGAGCTGGTAGGGCTGGAGCAGTGGATCGCCGGACATCGTTACCTGCCTTGACAAGGAATCCATGAGATCAAATCCTGAAATGTACAGCGCTGTCAAGATAACGTATACCAGCGTCTAGTCGGTTGACACATGTGTCCCAAGGAGGCATCCTCGGGCTGTCGACGTGGAATTGCCTGGAGGCAGATTTGAACGAGACAGTGTGGCGCGGATCAAAGGAAGTCTGGCTGAAATGCGCTTATGACGCCTTTATCGATGCCGGTGTCGACGCCGTACGAATCCTTCCCCTCGCCAAGAAGCTTAATCTGTCGAGAACGAGTTTCTATTGGTTTTTCGCGGACCGCGAAGCACTTCTGGACGCTTTGCTGCAGAGTTGGAAGGCGCGGAATACCGCGAGCATTCAGCAACGCTGCGACGCCTATGCCGAAACGATAGCCGAAGCCATGCTGAACGTTTTCGACTGTTGGCTCGATCAATCGCTATTCGACTCTCAATTCGAGTTCGCAGTGCGGAGTTGGGCGCTCCAGTCGCCTGAGGTTTCCGCGGAGGTGGTGGGAGCCGACGAAGCAAGGATATCAGCGCTGACGGCGATGTTCGTGCGGTTCGGCTTTCCGCAATTGGCGGCCGAGGTACGTGCCCGGACGATCTATCTTGTGCAGATCGGCTATATTTCCATGAACACGAAGGAACATATTGCGCTGCGGATGAGGCGCATACCGTCCTACGTGGAAATCTATACCGGTCACACTCCGCAGCGGCGCGAAATGGAGAGATTTGCATCGCGTCACAACTTCACGCTCGACGCCAGACAAAGTGCCGAGGAGTTCGTTTGATGGACAGTTCGGCCGTTGTGGGCATTGTCGGCGGCGCTGGTGGAAAGTTTTCTGAACTATCGAGGAACCACGGCGGCCGCGCTGCGTGATCAAAGGGGGATTTTCCGAGGCAGTCCACGCGGGACTGCGAGCTGCGGCATCATCCGTCGCAGATATGACAGCCTCGGCGGACAAGCCTGCGGATAGTCACGTGGGAACAAAAGCTGCGGAAGCGTCGCCGCCGGCTTTTCAAAATGACTGACGCGAAAAATGGGAGCATACGGAATGAAACGCATCTTACTCGCATCCTGCCTGGCCTTCGCAAGCTTCGGTCTCGCATCCGTCGCCTCCGCCGCCGATTGCGGCGAAGTGTCCATCGCCAGCATGAACTGGCAAAGCGCAGAAGTGTTATCCAGCCTGGACAAGTACATCCTCAACGAAGGGTACGGCTGCAGCGCCGAGATCACAGTCGGCGATACGGTTCCGACCCTGACGTCGATGTCGGAGAAGGGTCAGCCCGACATTGCGCCGGAAGCATGGATCGACCTGCAGCCTGAGGTCGTCGAGCGCGGCCTGAAGGAAGGCACCATCGTCAAGGCCGCCCAGGCACTCCCCGATGGAGGCGTACAGGGATGGTGGATTCCCAAATACCTCGCCGATGCAAACCCTGACATCAAGACCATCGAAGATGCATTGAAGCATCCCGAACTCTTTCCGGACCCAGAAGATCCCAGCAAAGGCGCTATCTACAACGGTCCGCAGGGTTGGGGCGGAACCGTCGTAACCGCTCAGCTTTACAAGGCCTTCGACGCTGAAAAAGCGAACTTCACACTGGTAGATACGGGGTCCGCCGCAGGTCTCGATGGCTCTATGGCCAAGGCCTATGAACGAAAAGAGGGCTGGCTCGGCTACTACTGGGCACCGACGGCGATGCTCGGCAAATATGAAATGGTGCAGCTCGATCCCGGCGTTCCCGTCGATGCCGCCGAGTGGAAGCGTTGCAATACTGTAGCCGATTGCCCCGATCCCAAGAAAAACGCGTGGGCCAAAGATCCGGTCTTCACCCTGGTCGCAAAATCCTTCGCCGACCGCGCCGGCCCGGAGGTCATGGATTACCTGAACAAGCGCTCATGGAGCAACGATACCGTCAACAAGCTGATGGCTTGGATGACCGACAACCAAGCGACCGGCGAGGCAGCCGCCAAGCATTTCCTGGAGGAAAACCAGGATCTGTGGACCAAGTGGGTATCTCCCGAAGCTGCTGAAAAGATCAAGGCCAGCCTCTGACAACCCGGACGGGTGGCACGTGGTGCCGCCCGTCCCAATGCTGTGACGGACCAATCAAGTCCGAAGCCAAAATCATAAAAGAGGGGTGTTAGCAATGGAATGGCTGAGCACATTCCCGCATCTCGACGATGCGTCACTGACCGCGCTGAAGAAATCCATCGACGAAGGCTTTCGCTCTTTCACCCGCGCTTACGGCGGTGGGATCGAAGCCTTCTTCCAGCCGCTTCAGTTCTTCCTCATCCAGTGCGAGCGCATCATGACGCGCACTCCCTGGCCAATCGTCATCCTCGTCATCGCAGGCCTGGCATGGCTCGCCAGCCGCAGTATCAAACTGGCGCTCGGCTGTGTCGTGATGCTCCTCTTGATTGGTTTCTTCGACATGTGGGACGACACGATGAAGACCATTTCGATGATCTTCGTGTGCACGGTGATTGCCATTGCCATCGGCCTTCCCCTCGGCATTGCTATGTCGCGCTCCGACAGGCTGCAGAACACGGTCAATCCAGTGTTGGATGTGATGCAGACGATGCCCAGTTTCGTCTACCTGATTCCCGTCGTCATGCTGCTCGGCATCGGGCGCGTCCCTGGGCTTATTGCCGTCGTCATCTACGCGGTTCCACCCATGATCAGGTTGACCAATCTGGGTATCCGCCTTGTCGACAAGGATGTGCTCGAAGCCGCCGATGCCTATGGTTCATCGGGGTGGCAACGTTTGTTCAAGGTTCAGCTGCCACTGGCGCTGCCGACTATCATGGCAGGCATCAACCAGACCATCATGATGGCGCTCGCCATGGTGGTGATCGCTGCGATGATCGGTGTACAAGGGCTTGGGCAGCCGGTTTTGAAAGCCATTTCGAACCAATACTTCACGCTCGGCATGTTCAACGGCCTCGCCATCGTCGGCATCGCCATCATCTTCGATCGCGTCAGCCAGGCCTACGGCCGCAGGCTGCAGAGGCACATGGAGGTGGCCCATGGTTAACTCCAGCGGGAACAGCACCGGCATTCAAATACGCAACCTTTTCAAAATCTTCGGACGATCGGGGCTTGATTACGTCGACAAGGTCCAACACGGGATGTCCAAGACCGAGCTGCTCGAAAAGCATGGACATGTGCTCGGTCTCAAAGACATCAATATCGACATGCCCGCCGGCTCGATACAGGTAATCATGGGATTGTCGGGCTCGGGCAAATCCACTTTGATCCGGCATATAAATCGCCTTATCGATCCCACCTCCGGTCAGGTCCTGGTGGAGGGAACTGATGTGGTCAAGTTCAATCCACTCGATCTGCGTGAATTTCGGCGTCACAAGACGGCAATGGTTTTCCAGAAATTTGGGCTGCTGCCGCATCGAACGGTTCTGGAAAACACCGTATATGGGCTTGAAGTTCAGGGCCTGCCGCGTGCAAAGCAGGTAGATGCCGCCATGAAATGGCTCGACCGCGTCGGATTGACAGGTTTTGAGAACCGCTATCCCAACCAGTTGTCGGGCGGCATGCAACAACGGGTCGGGTTGGCGCGAGCGTTGGCCAACGATGCCCCAATCCTGCTGATGGACGAGGCCTTCTCCGCGCTCGACCCGTTGATCAGAGCCGACATGCAATCTGTCTTGCTCGACCTTCAGAAGGAAATCCGAAAAACCATCGTTTTCATCACGCATGACCTGGATGAAGCCCTTCGGCTAGGCGACGGAATTGCTATCTTGAGGGACGGCGAGATCGTTCAGCAGGGAAACAGCCAAGATATCGTCTTAAGGCCTGCCGACGAGTACATCGCTTCCTTCGTGAAGGAGGTGAACCGTGGGCGCGTCGTTCGCGTCGCGTCGGCGATGGCGCCGCTGAGAGATGGCGATGTCGGCTCGACCGTTTCCATTTTGGGTGAAGCGACCCTCGAGGCCGCCGCCTACGTCTTCAGGCAAAATGACGTCGACAAGCTGACTGTAGTCGATGACGCAAATCTTCCCATCGGCACCATCAGCCTGCGTGAAGTCATGAACGCCATGCTGACGACGGAGCGTGCCATTCATTGAAGAGGCTCGGCCGATGGGCCGTGCCCGGAACAGATCATCCGCGGGAATTGGACCTAGGCCGTAGTGACGATTTAACTATCTAAGCCATATTGCGATGGCTGCGAGTTTGACAAAGCCCATGAAGTTGGCCAGCAGTTTGTCGTATCGTGTTGCGACACGGCGAAACTGCTTGAGCTTGTTG
>NZ_JASCRR010000027.1 GCF_030010215.1 Tianweitania sp. UT-5YL-CI-8 | reverse complement strand
GCGGCCGCGGCACAGAAGAGAGGAGAAAAGACCAACCCATTGACCAAAGCCTGATCAGAAAACCATACTCAGAGGTGGCTCACTTCTCGGTGGAAAAACCGGCTCACTTCCGCGTGGAAACCAACACTCGGGACCCTTGAGGGCAATTTGGCGGCTTAGCCCGTCTGCGACGCTCGGCTCCGCGGTGCGTGCCAAAGGCATCCAACGCGAAATCCGCTTCAAGCTGCCTTTGGCGGCAAGGAAGTGCGCCACCGTCGAGGCGGGAAGCCTCATATTGCAGATACCCGAAAGCGACGTCGATGTATTCGACGCTGCTTCGATGACAATTTCCAAGTCGCTGGACAACATCGATGCACTGCCTGTCATTCCACGCGAGGCAGAAGACATCCTGGCCATTTCTTCTCGTGAACGGCATAAATGGATCAAAGACGGTCGCCTGCGAAGCATTGGAACCCGCACCGTAAAGTTGCGCGGGCGGTCCAAGGCCGTAACCTTCCATGTCTTCGACCCACGGCATATAGAGGAACTTCTGGACGGCGATCTCCCCGCCGTCTGGAGGGAACAGGACGCTCTGGAAGCTGCTGAAAACAGGCGACGTGCGGCGGGGAAGGCCGCGAGAACCCGAGCGGCGAAGGCTCAAAGCAAAGGGAAACCACCCCAGCGACAAGAATTGGATGGCTGGTACACGTTTAACGACGAGGGGCTGCTGCGCTAAGCTGCGTCAGCTGCCCCTCGCCAAGCCTACTTGCTTTTCTCGTCCCGAGGCTTCTTCTCGGGACGCGTGTCGAAAGTTGCGTCCTCGTCACCGGTGATCACCCGTGGCTCCGCGCTGGATACACCGCTGTTATCAGCGCCTTCGCGGCTTTTGACATATTGCGCTTTGGCATCGTCGTGGATCTTATCGGCATCCGATTTCGATTTCATGGCTTCATCACTACCTTTATGCACCCGTCTTCCTTGTCTCGGAACGACTTATAGAGATCTGGTCCGTCCTCAAGTGAAGCGCGATGCGTTATGACAAAGGATGGGTCGATGTCTCCATCGACGACTTTCTGGAGAAGCGGCTCAAGATAACGATGGGTGTGGGTCTGACCCATTTTCAAGGTCAGGCCCTTGTTCATTGCCGCGCCGAATGGAATATGGTCCAGCATGCCGATATAGACGCCGGGAACAGAGATCGTTCCGCCCTTTCGGCAGGAAAAGATTGCCTCTCTCAACACATGAGGGCGATCTGTGCCAATATGCAGTGCCGCCTTGGCTTTATCGAGCATGGCATCCGCGCTGGCCCCGGCGTCCGATTCCGTGCCTACACAGTCGATGCAGCGGTCAGGACCACGCCCGCCAGTCATCTCCATCAGCGCGTCGTAGATTTTAACGTCACTGAAATCCAGCGTTTCAGCCCGACCATGCGTCCGTGCCATCTCCAGTCGCTCCGGCACCTTGTCAATTGCGATCACACGGCCCGCACCCATCATCCAGGCGCTCTGAATCGCAAACTGGCCGACGGGGCCGCAGCCCCAGATCGCAACCGTATCGCCATCTTCGATCTCGGCGTTCTCTGCCGCCATCCAGCCCGTCGGGAAGATGTCGGAGAGAAACAGCACCTGATCGTCGTCCATGCCATCCGGCACCTTGATCGGTCCAAAATCGGCATAAGGCACACGCAGGAATTCCGCTTGGCCGCCGGCATAGCCGCCGAGCATGTGAGAATAGCCAAGCAAACCGGATGGGGAATGCCCCATCACTTCAATGGCTTTCTTAGCGTTGCGATTTGACCGGTCGCAAAGCGAAAACAGCTTTTTCCGACAGAAGTAACATTCCCCGCAGGCGAGATTAAAGGGAACGACAACCCGGTCGCCAACCTTGAATTTCGAATGTCCTTTTCCGACTTCGACGACCTCGCCCATGCTTTCATGGCCGAGAACATCTCCAGATTCCATTGTCGGCATATAGCCGTTCATCAGATGGAGGTCCGATCCGCAAATCGCGCAGGATGTAACCTTGATGATAATGTCCCTATCGTCTTCGATCGTAGGATCATCAACGGTGTCGCAGCGGATATCTCCCTTTCCGTGCCAGCACAAAGCTTTCATTCGTAGATACCTTTTTGACTTTATAGGCGGCTCACACTCTGATCAATCGCCGTTACAGTTCCTCAGGCGGAATGTTTGGATACTGATCTTCTGAAGCAGAAACCGTCTTGGCCCGGAATAAGTTCCAAGGCTCCGCGCAGGCTTTACGAGCGAGGGAATTGTCCCATCAACCTTGGTATTCCGTCCGCGATCTCGCGAGCCAGAAACCCAAGCGGGCCTATGGTTTTTGCAAGCTCGGCACCAGCCTCTCCGTGCAGATAGACCGCCCAGAAGCTCGCTTCTACCGGCGTTGCTCCGCGCGCCAGAAGACCGGCCACAATGCCGGCCAGAACATCGCCCGACCCAGATGTGCCAAGCCCGACGCCACCGCCCTTGTAGAACCAAACAGTGCCAACCGGGTCCGCAATATAGGTCTCCGCTCCCTTCAGAACCACCACGGCGTTTAAGTCGCGGGCTACCGTTACTGCGATCTCAGCCGGTCTGCTCTCGATCGTTTCCCGATCAATCCCCAGAAGATTTGCCATCTCGCCCGCGTGGGGCGTGAGCACCGGCAGTGTTCGCCCGGCAAACAAGCTGCCTGCCGTAATTCCATCAAGTGCACCGGCGTCAAACACAAAAGGGGTGTTTGCGAGGTTTGTCGCAAGTTGCTTGACCAAAGTTCGAGTATCCTCGGTCTCCAACATCCCCGGCCCGACCAGAATCGCGTCGGAACCCTGAAGTCTTGACGCCAGCATCGCACCATTGCTCTGGCACAAAGCTCCCGTTTCAGTCTCGCGCAGGCCTGTAACGAGAGCTTCAGGTAAAGCCGTCGCAAAATGTCCGGCCCGGCTTTCAGCTGTTGCTATCTGCAATTTTCCTGCACCGGCACGCAGGGCGGCCACGCCGGCCAGAAATACTGCGCCGGAAAGATCGCGACTTCCCCCGATGATGGCGACACGACCTCGATTTTCCTTGCTTCCGCCCTCCGGCCAAGGAAGCGGGTTTCGCTTCAGAAGGGACGCGTCAATGACTATCCCCAGGCTCATCGAGCGGCCACATTGGCATCGGGTTCAGCGGTCACTGGCGCCCCGACCTGTCGAAGTGGGGCGACGAAATTATAACGCTTCAGAACCATCCCACCATCGGGAGCGATGGCCTCGTCGAATAGATATTCCGTTACGGCACAGTTGGCGACTTCGCTTTCGCGGTCAATCGCCAGGATTTCTTCTTCAGTCAGATTTTCGATCAGGTAGCGCATGCACAAAACGACCACTTGGTGTGCAACGATCAGCACGCGTTTTCCACTGTGATGCAGGCTGATCGTGTCCAAGGCACTGCGTAGACGAAGGATCACGTCGCACCAACTCTCACCAGCAGGCGGCCTATGATAGAATTTTCCGAGAATGCGCCTGAACTCTGCCTGCTCAGGATGGATTTCGCGAATTCCCGCCGTGGTAAGACGATCCAGAATACCAAATTCTTTTTCCCGGAGGCGCTCGTCCAGGATCGGTTTGACGGCATTTTCTTTCAGCCCGCCATTGCGCGCGATGAAATCCCCAGTTTGCACCGCTCGCCGATAGGGAGAGGTCAGGAGAACCTCGGGGCGCTGTTTGGCGGGCATGTCGGAAAACCAGCAAGCCAGTGCTAAGGACTGTTCTTCGCCTCGACTGCTGAGTGGTACATCGACATCCCGTTCACTTATGTCGATGCGGCTTAGCCCGGCGGAATGCGCCATGTCGCGTGCGACGTTACCGGCGCTTTCACCGTGACGGACGATCCAGAGCTGCCGGGGCCAGCGAGAACTTTGCTTCATAAGATGTCCAATTCGATAACTATGTGCTACAATACAGGTCGTCCCGGCTTTGTACTCAATCCGCGGATGCATAGAGCAGAGCAATGTCGCGTTGGTGCAAAGCGCAACCTTCGCTCTCAGATTTCACCGCTCTGCGCAGTTCCAGAACGATACGCATCCATTTTGAAGACTGTATTGCCTGTCGCCGTTTGCCAAACAAGGCGAGTCGGCGCCTCGTCTATCGGACGTCCGCCAGAATTTGACGTCACAGATTGGCATCCTGTGAGCACGAAAAACACCGCGCAAGGGACAATCAGCTTTCCAGAACGGAGCTCCCTGTCGCAAATACGCTAGAGTATCAATCCATCCCGCGCCGCCGTCGAGAAATCAATCCGTATGCTCCGGCATCTCTTTCAACTGATCTTTTGTCCATGTGGTAACGGCATGAACGTCGCCGCTCTCGTCACGCATGAATTCGAGCTGGCTCATCGGAACCGTGACTGGTTTGGCGCCAATACCGAGGAAGCCGCCGACGTCGATGATGACCTGGCTGGACGGTCCGATGCCATGCATGTGCGACACGGTGCCAACCTTATGGTCGTCTGCACCATAAATTGTGGCACCCTCTAAAATCGATGGCGTCAGTTCGTCGGACAGGAGCCGCGGGTGTTTGCTGTGGTCCATTGTATTGCCTCCTTCATGGACTGGCAAAAGTCGTGAAGGTGCAATTCAGTTCCCAGACCATGCAGGATTTCCATCAACCGCCTGCTTTTACGCCAGCTTTACTTCGCCTCGGCAGGGAGCCGCTGTTCGAGCAGCCAGGCCCACATCGCCTGATCGTTCAGCGCAGCTGCTTCAATACCGGAGTGATCTACCTCCTCCAGCACACTCAGCCTGGCATTGCGCTTAAGAGTCTTCAGACGCTCATAAAGCACAATGGAGTCGGATAGCGGAATGACGTCGTCATTGGTGCCATGAAACACCCAGAATGCTGCTTTTTCGTTGGTTCTGTTTAGATAGTGGCGATTCCCGCCACCGGCGATCGGCACCACCGCCGCGAAGGTCTCCGGGAATTGTTCGGCCATCGCCCAAGCGCCAAAGCCGCCGCGGCTATAACCGACAATAGAGATGCGGCTTGGATCGACCCGATATTTTGCTACGACCTCCTTCACAAGGCTTTCCACCTTCTCGATCGGATAAAGCAGTTCTTCGCTGGGATTTTGCGGCGAAAGGACAAGAAATGGAAACTCTTTATCGTCTTCGATGAGCTTCGGCAGCCCGCTGCTTTTGACCTTCTCAATATCGCTGCCGCCCTGGTCGCCGCCGTGGAGCCAGACCACTAGCGGAAAGGTCTTGTCCGAATTTGCATAGTCATCCGGCGTATAGAGCAGGTAGTTGAGGTCATTTTTGATCGTGAGGTCGGCTGTCGCCGATTTCTGTTCGGCCATCGCCGTCATCGGGGCGGCGAGTGCCACGACCCCAAGCACAATCGTTAAAAACAGACGGATCATCGGTTTGCTCCCTTGAATCTGGACGCAGCTTGGGCAACCGCCCAGGGCGTGTCAATGAAATCCGACCTCAAGGCGCTGCGCCCTTAGCTATCGCAGCGATACCAATCTGCGCCTACGCACGGGCGTCAATCCTCGAAATAAGCCCGGCTGCTGACGGCGGAAGCAAGGAAGCCGAACGCCAGGACCATGGCGCTTACCGCTATCCCGCGCAGATGACGCCGGCGGGGGTTATTCTCGCACTGCCTTGCAAAGTGACATGCTTCCCGATGCGCAGGTCGTAAACGGCCTTCATTTCTTCGGGGTGGGAATTACCCGTCGTTGCCGGTGGTTCTAGAACTTCAGCCATCTCGATCCTCGCTCAATTGAGCATGCCGCACATTGCGGAGCCTATGGCGATACGCTGCTTCGGTCTGTTCTACCGCCAGATCATGGAACCACACAAACACGACCGCTTCAATCGGGGCTGCGTCACAAAGCCTGGCAGCGGTCTGACGCCTCCCAAGGCGCCGTCAGACCGCTGCCAACGCTCTATCCCATTCCGGCACGGTCATCAAAGCGCGGCCTCGCAGAAAGAGAATATCGGCATATTTGCCGAAATCGAACGGAATGCTCGACGTCCGGCTCTGATAGGTAGCCCAGCACCCCCAGACGATACAGGCTACACCGATATAGAGGTATACGCGCGCGGTCGTTGCGGCATCAGAGGCACCATTGTAGAGCATAAGCGTCTGCTCGATCTCGCTTTTGCCGATAAAGACGGACTCGAACGAGAACATGGCAATGTCCCAATAGGGATCGTTGCCCGATGCATATTCCCAATCGATGATCTTAACGTCCAGCGCGTCGTTGACCATGTAGTTATAGACATAGGCGTCGTTGAAGCACGCGCATGTCTCCATACCGGCCGCGAAGATGGCATCGCGGGCACGCGATACCTGCCAGAGGATGTGGTCCATGTCCTCCGGCAGTTCGGCATCGATTGCCTTCAGCCGGGCAAGGTGGTCGTTCAACTGGTCGAAGCCGGTCTTGGTTCTCGACATGGATTGGCTACTGTGGATCGCCTTGTAAGCCTTCAAAATGTTTGCGCGGATCGTCGGATGCTGCAGGTCGATGACGTTGCAGCTTCTGAAACCATGCAGGAATTCGTAGACCTCGATGCCATCCGCCTCATCGTAAAACAGCAATTGCGGCGCGTAGCCCGTCTCTGCCGCCTTGATCGTGGCCTCGTGGGCCAGTTCACGATCGATCAGGTTTTCCGTGCCGGGCCCATGAACTTTCAGGAAGAAGGTCTCATGGGTGTCGTCCAGACATATCCGCCAGTTCACATTGGTGATGCCGGAAGCGATGCGTTCGGGACGCGCTGGGCGGCCGGTCCACATCCCCGTCTTTTCGATGGCTTGTTCTATGGTGATCATCGCTTGCGCCCCGTGATCGACATGACTTGGCAGCTATGGTGGGTTATGCGGTCGCCAGAAGGTGGCGCATGTCGAATGTCTGAAGATGGTAGTTCATCCGGATCAACCTGTTGCTGGCATATTTGAGCCACTCCGGGCCGACCATGTCATCGCCGGTTTCAGCCAGCAGCGCCCAGCACGCCCACAGGAAATCGTCCACAATACCGTAGAGCTTCACCCTGGCGAGCATGGCTTGATTGGGTCGACCCGCGTAAATCTCGACAGCTTCCATTCGCTCCTTGTCGGTGCGGCAGAACTCGAGGCACAACGAGCCGAGATCGAAGATAGGATCGGCATTCACGGCCCGGTCGAAATCGACAAGGCGGATAAGGCCTCCCGGGCCGATCATGATGTTGGAGACGGCATTCTCGCCATGGATCGGGCCCAAGTCAGTTCCGGAAGCCGAGAGCGCATCCTCGATGCGCGAAATCCACTGCATAGCCGAATTGAATGGAATGGCGCCCTTGAAGGGGATCGGGCGGCGGCCTTTGGGATCCAGATGAGGCTCCAGCCGACCCGCATAGTCTCGCAGAACCCCGAACGGCGAAACCGTTTTCGAAAGCTTTGCCTGCTGGTGCCATGCTTTTTTTGCCGAAAGGACAGCGGATTTGACATCCGGCTTTCGCATATCGCTCGCCAGAGCCATGCGCCACTCCGATCCCAGTAGTTCGAAAACCAGCACATTTTTGCTGGCGTCGGCTGCGATCAACCTTGGTGCGATCTGTGCTTCACCCGCTGCTTTTGCGGCAGCCGCCGCGTCCAAGACGTTGTATGGTGCAAGTGCGCCAGCCCGAAACGCCTTGCCGAAAACGTCAGGCCTATCGTCAGAAAAAGAGATAGGCGCTGAGACCGAATCCAGGCTGAGATGCATCGGCATTGCGATCGACGGCACCGCGGCTCCCATTGACGCCTGAACGCCGCGGAATTCCGGCATGGCGGCCAGCGCATGGACGATAAGCTCCTGCGGGGTGCGCGCAGCTCCGATTTCATCCACAATGCCGTCGTCCATCCGTCGATCCCTCTTTGCTTCGTCTTACTACATGTCAGCTGTTGGAGATGAGTTTAACGTTCAGTTTGTCGCCAAGATCGTTCATGGGATAAGGGAAACCCGCCTCGAAGCCCCGCGCGCGTTCGTACCAGGCAGCAAGCGCTAGAACGTCGACATCCTTTCCGTTCTTTCCTGTAATCTGCAGGCCGACCGGAAGACCGTCCGGTGCAAATCCGCAAAAGATCGAAGCCGCCGGCCAGCCGAGTTGATTGGTAAGCGCAGTGTAGGAGAGATGATGCAGTGGCGAATCCTGTCTTGCTCCCAGCGCCTCTGCCGGGAAGCCGGTAACCGGCATCACCGGCGATATGACCAGATCGAAGCCCGACAAACTATCTCGGTATACGGCCTTCGCGCGCTCTATGCCTTCCATCGCCTCGACATAACGCTTCGCTGAGACGGCATCGCCTGCGTCGCAGACGCTGGAAATATATTCCAACGTCTCTGAGCGAGCCGACCGGGGTAGCTCGTCACGTTCCATCGCTGCCTTCACAGCGAACACTGTCTCCAAATGCCCACGAAGGTCAGTTTTGACCGGATCGGATGCCTCGATCACAACGGCGCCGGCATCCCTTAGGAGATCGGCGGCGCGGAGAATGGGATTGGCAACGCCGGCTTCCACCTCATCGCCGAATCCTTTGCCTATCAACAGCCCGATCCGCATGCCTTGAACATCGGCGGCAGGGATAACGCCGGGCAGCGAGCCGCCCGAGGCACCTGTCTCCTTGTCCGGCTTGCTGAGCACCGAAAGCATCAGAACCGCGTCGGCAACTGTCCGGGTGAGAGGGCCTGCGACCCGCGTCGAACTTGGAGGACTGTGTGGCACCACCCCGCCGGACGGTTTCATGCCGAAGATGCCGCAATGCGCTGCCGGCAGTCGCACGGAGCCGGCCAGATCCGATCCGATCGACGCGGGTCCCATTCCGGAAGCCACAGCGGCGGCTGCCCCACTGGAAGAGCCGCCCGTGTTCATCGAAAAATTCCAGGGGTTTCTGGTTGTCCCATGCGCGGAGCTGAGACCGGAAGGCAGCAGACCGTAGTCCGGCATCGTCGTCTTGCCGAATATAATTGCGCCGGCTTCTTTCAGCCTTGCAGCGGGCGGGGCGTCGTCTTTTGAGGTTGTGCCGATCCGACCGCGGGTGCCGCGCCAGTAAGGCCAGCCGGCCAGCGCGATGCTGTCCTTGACCGTGACAGGCAGCCCATCGAGTGCTCCTGAAGGCGCTTTCGCGAGCCATCGGACTTCGGATGCTCGCGCCGCAGCCATTGCCTCTTCGGCACGAAGCTCAAAAATGGCGTTCACTATCGGATTGACGGCATCCACACGGTCGAGCACGGCTTTCATCGCGTCGACTGGCGAGAGCGATCCATCCGCAAACCCATCCAGGAGGCCCATCGCACTCATCTGCCAGATGTCCGTCATTCCGGTTTCAGCCATGGGGTCAGGCCAAAACATCGCCATCGACGCAGAAGCGCCACAGCATTCCGGTCAAGACCTGCACGCCGAAGGCGCGGTCTTCCAGCGTCGTGAATTCGGTTGGATGGTGAATGACGCCACCCACGCTTGGGACGTTGATGACCAGAGCTTTGGTTACGGGTGCCATCGCAATCGAATCATGGCCGGCGATGGAATCCAGGCGCATGGTTTCCTCACCCAGCGCAGCGGCGGTTGCCTCTGCGAGCTTGTAGAGATCGGCATCGAGCCGGCCCGCTTTGCGCCGATCTATGCTTCGGACTTCAAACTCCGCCATCGCGCGCTCGGCGGCTTTCTGCATAGCTGCCTTCATCTTTTCTTCGGCGGAAGCGAGCAGATCGGGATCGGGCGAGCGGAGCTCGATGAAAAGAACTGCCTCGCCCGGCACGACATTCGGTGAGTTTGGAGACACCTCAAGGCGCCCGACGGAGGTGTGAAGGTCGAGCCCGCCTTCGTCCGCGATCACGCGGATATCCGCAATCAGATAAGCCGCGGCCAACAAAGCATCCCGCCTTTCTGCCATCGGTGTAGGGCCGGTATGCGCCTGTCGCCCGATGAACGCTACCCGGTACTTGGTCGCCCCCCAGAAGCGGTCGACTGCCGCAAAGCGTTTCCCCGCTTTCTCAAGGAAAGGGCCGCCTTCGATATGCAATTCGATGAGCGCATCGGGAATGACGCGCTCCGCTGTTCCCGCATAACCGATGGATGTCAGCGCTTCCCGCACGCTGATGCCTTTGCCGTCCTTGCGGCCTAGGGCGAATTCTAGCGTATGTTCTCCGGAATTGACCCCGCTGCCAAGCAAGCTGGGCTGGAACCGCGCGCCTTCCTCATTCGTCCAGTTGACGAGAATGAAGTTTGATTTTGGTGTGATGCCGGTCTCAGCGACCTTGCGCTGGATGGCTTCGATCGCACTGCAGGCCGCGACAACGCCGTAGCTGCCGTCGAATCGTCCACCATTCGGCTGACTGTCGATGTGCGAGCCGGTCATGATCCTGGGCGCATCGGGTCCTGCCCACTCCAGAAAGCCGAACATGTTGCCAATGGCATCGATCTCGACACGCAAACCTGCGTTCTTCATCCAGGTGGCAAGCCAGTCGCGTGCCTGGCGGTCCTCTTCCGATAAGGTGAGACGGGTCAGCGCGCCGCCGGCGCTGCCACCGAATGCGGAAACCTCTTCCATCAGGCGGTGATGCGCGTCGATATCGACACGAGGAGGTGCGTTCAGGTCTGCAGTCGAGTTGGGCATCATGACATTCCGCTTGAAATGGGGTCAGGCTGCGGCGGCCGTAACCGGCTGCGGCGGATAGGATGGAACCAGGAAGCAGGCCGCTTCGCCATCGGGCCCGTCCGGCATGAGCAAAGGCGTTTCGACGCGGCACCTGCCGAACGCCTTTGGACAGCGGCTGGCGAAGCCACATCCCGGCGGCAGGTCGATGGGGCTTGGAGGTTCGCCGTCCAACAGGCATTCCTCGGGATCGTAGCGCCGCGTCTCCAGCGTCGGAATCGCGCTCAGCAACGCCTTCGTGTAGGGGTGTCCCGGGTCGAAGAAGAGCTTTGTGTTGTCGGCTATCTCAACGACCTCGCCGAGATACATCACGGCGATACGGTTGCAGACACGCCGGACCATGGCCATGTCGTGGGAAATGAAAATGTAGGTTAGACCGTGCTTCGTCTGCAGATCCGAGAAAAGCTTGAGCAGCTTGAACTGTTCGGTCTGATCGAGCGCGGAGAGCGTCTCGTCCATGATCAAGACTTTTGGGTCCAGCACCAGCGCCCGCGCGACATTGACCCGTTGCCGTTGCCCCGCGCTCAGGCCGAGCGGCAACTCGTCGAACAGCGACGAAGCAAGGCCCACCTCCTCCATCACGGCAAGCACTTGTTTGCGGCGCTGGTCTGCGCTCCGGACGCCATGAACCCTGAGCGGGCCACCGATGATTTCCCCTATGGGGGTCCGTGGCGGCAAGGAGTTGAATGGATCCTGCAGAACGAGTTGGAAATCCTTGCGGAATTTCAGGAGATCGGCCCGCCACAGACGCGAGATGTTCTGGCCGCCGCAAATGACAGAGCCGCTGTCGGGCATCTCCAGCCGGCTGAGGAGCCGCATCAGCGTCGACTTTCCGCAACCGGACTCGCCAACGATGCCGAAGTTCTCCCCAGGGAAGACATCGAAGCTGACGTCCCTGACTGCGCGCACCTCGCTGTAGCTTGCGAATGTTCCGCGCTTGCGGACGTGGTAAGTTCGGAAAGCATTCTTGATGCTGATCAGCGGCGTACCTTGCCGCGGTATCTTCGGCACGACGGGCGCCGTGTCGGTCCAAATCTGCGGAATCTCGGAAATGAGCTGTGTGGTGTAGGGATGCTGGGGTGAATGCACCAAGCGCTCGGGCACTTGCCGTTCCACGATCCGACCCTCTGCGAGAACCAAGATCTGGTCTGCGGAATCGTTCAGGATCGGCAGCGACGAAGACACGAACACGACGGCCGTATCGAAACGCTCGGTGAGTTCGCGCATCAGACGCATGACCTGAGCGGCAATCGTCACATCAAGCGGTTGCGTGACATTGTCCGCCACCAGAAACGCGGGGTTTGTTGCCAACGCATCGACGATCAGCGCGCGCTGCATCATCCCGCCGCTGAACTGCGACGGGTATTCATGAAAGCGCGAGGCGGGGGACGGAATACGGACCGCGGCTAGCAACTCGATCACACGGCGTTCGGCATCCGCACGACTGAGTTCGGGCACCAAAGCCTGGATCTTTTCGACGATCTGGCGTCCCACCGGCAGCGTCGGGTCCAGCGCGCCCTGCGGGTTCGCGCCGACATAGGCGATCTCTTTGCGCAGCGCGCGCATCCGGCGCGGCGGAAGTGTGAAAATATTCTCGTTCTTATAGGTCACGGAGCCGGACGCGATCTCAAGCGGCGGGTCGATCCAGTTGACCAGTGCGCGAGACAGGACCGACTTGCCGGAGCCGCTCGCGCCAATAATACCCACGATTTCTCTTGGGGCGAGATCCAAACTGACGTCCGATACGATGTTTCGGCCGCCTTCCTCGGACCTGAGGCTAACGGTCAAATCGCGCACGGAGAGAATGGGTACGCTTATCACAGGGCGCCTCCGTAGATGCGGTTGCGAGCCCGCTCGAGCGTCGCGCCCATCAGATTGACGCTGGTCAAGGTGAAGCAAAGGAAAATGCCTGGCATAGTGGCGATCCACCACGCATTCAGCAGATATTTGCGGCCGTCGGCGATGATGTTTCCGAAGGTGGGCGTCGGCGGCTGAACGCCCAAGCCGATGAAGCCGAGGATGGATTCGAAAATCATCATTCGGGCTACGTCGAGCACCGAAATGAAAATGACGGGGGGCATGATCAGCGGCGCCAAGAGGAAAAGCATGATCCAGAGGTTGGATGCGCCGCTCACCTGCGCTGCACGCACATATTCCTGCTTGCGCTCGGTCATGACAACGCTGCGGGTCACGCGCGCGTAGACCGGCCAGCTGGATAATCCCAGCACAAGGATGATCGCGGGGATGGTCGGGCGGGACACACCGAGCACCGTAATCGCCAGAATGATCATCGGAATGGACAGTTGCGCATCCGTAATGCGCATCAGGATGAGATCTACTTTTCCGCCGTAATATCCTGAGAGCATTCCGATCGTGCAGCCCACAACCAGCATCAACGCGACGGTCGAGAAGCCTATGAGTAACGAATACCGCAATCCCACGAGACTGCGCACGAGCATGTCGCGGCCGAGCTGGTCGGTGCCCAGAGGCGCAGACCACATCCACTTGTCGCCAATGAACCAGGGAGCATTAAGCTTTGCCGATACGTTCAGCTTTGTCGGATTGATGCCGCTCAGCCAAGGGTAGAAGAGAGCCGCGGCGACCAGAATAACGAAAATTGCCAGGCCGATGCGGAATTCGTAGGAAGCGAATGCAGCACGCCAAATTCGCCGCGTAATCGAAACGCCTCTGCGCTCCGCTGCGAGCGGCTGTGCGACCGTGATCTCGTTGAGGTCTACTGCAGCCATCTCAATACTCAAGCCTTGGGTCGATCGTGGACGCGATGAGATCGACCACGATGTTGATCAGGACGAAGATCGCGCTGGTGATGATAGCGATGCCCTGGATCAGCGGAAAGTCGCGCTGGAGGACGGCATTGATCGTCAGCAGCCCCAGTCCCGGATAATCGAAGATGAACTCCACCACGAGAACCCCGCCAAGCAGCCCGCTGATCTGGATGCCAAGCAGGTTGAGCAGCGGGACGGACGCGTTTCGAAGCGCATGACCATAGACAATACGGCGTCGCCCAAGGCCGCGCACCCTGCCGAATGAGATAAACGGGCTCTGCATGACCGCGGACAGCGAGCCTGACAGGTTTCTTATCAGGACCGGGGAGAGTTCTATGGCCAGGACGATTGCCGGCAGAATGGTGTAGGCGAAACCCTTGTAGCCGATCGCAGGCAACCAGCCGAGTTTGACGGAGAACAGGAGCGCAAGCACGATCCCGAGCCAGAAATTTGGAAGAGAAACGAAGATCGACGACACATAAAACGCCAATCGGTCCGGCCATCGGTTCGGCGCGAGACCGGCAGGCGTCCCGATCAGGAAGGTGATGATCAGAGCGAAGATGACGGCAAGGGCCGCAAGCTGCAGCGTCATCGGCAAAGTGTCGCCGATCAGCGTCAGCACATCCGCCCGATCTCCTCGCGAACTATCGCCAAAGCCTGTTCCGCCCGTTGAGGCGCCGCTGGCCGGTCGCGTGAAGGACTGGCCGAAATCGCCTTGCACAACGCCGGTCATGTACCGACCGAACTGGACCAGAATGGGATCGCGCAGTCCCATTTCCTTGGCGATCTCTTCGATGAGCGCTTCCGGAGCCATGCCTCCGGCCATCAGGCGGACAGGGTCGCCGGGAACCACACGCAGCAATGTGAATATCAGAAGCGTGACGAGAAATATGATCACGACGCCTTGCGAGATACGCCGCGCAAGGAAGCTAAGCAGTGCCATGCCCCAATCCTTCCGACCGCCTTTAAGGTGCAGTCCGGCCAAACCAAAAGCCCTTCGCCACGCGATGGCGAAGGGCTTTTGGGATCAGCCCAGGGTTGCCTTCGACGCGTCCATCGAGCCGTCCGGATAGATGAACAGTCCCGTCAGCGACTTGTCGTGAGCGTGGATCATAACCGAGGTAAACAGCGACAGAGCGGGCACCTTGTCGGCGATCATCGGCATCGTCTCGGTCTGCAGGATCGTCTTGCGCTCCTCCAGCGTCGCGGCGCTCCTCTCCTTGTCGAGCGATGCGTCGAGTTCCTTGTCCTCGATACCCGTAATTCTCTTCGAGGAAGAGTGGAAATGGGTACGCAGGATAAGGTCAGGTTCGGGCGAACCGGTCGACCAGCCGCAGTCGATCATATGGCCGGGGCCGCCGCCGGGACGGTCGTACAGGCGCTCGTTCCAGGCAGCAATTTCAAGGACCGACAACTCGACCTGGAAGCCCTGCTCCTGAAGCATGGCGGTGATGACTTCGCCATATTCCTTGGTCTTGGGATAGAACCCGACCGATGTGATGTACTCCAGCGGTGGAAGCCCCTCGCCTTTGGGAAATCCTGCTTCTGCCAGCAGAGCCTGGCACTTTTCGGCATCGAATTCAGGATAGTTGGGCAGGTCGATATAGCCGAACTTGACTGGCGAAACGAAATTCGCCGACGCGGCGCCGGCGTCGCCCAGAACTTCGAGCAGAACGCTGCGGTCGATGGCATGGCATGCAGCGCGCCTGACCAGCGGATTGTCGAAAGGCGCCTTCGAGCAGCGGAACCAGAGATATTTGTTCTCCACCGACGTCACGCGACTGATGGCGACCTTGTCGTTACCCTCGAGCGTGCCGACCTGTTCCGGCTCCAGGCGCTCGACGATGGATGCCTGTCCGTTCATGAGCGACAGCATTCTGGTCGTGGAGTCGCCTACGAAGCTGAAGTTGATGCCCGGAATGACGGGCTTGCCTTTGAAATAGCCCTCATACGCCTCGAGTACGGTGTCGTTGCCGCGTTGCTCGACAAACTTGAACGGACCCGTGCCGTTGAGGCGCTGCGAGATCGGACCTTTGGGCCCCTGGGCAATGTCGGCGGACGACATGATCGGCAGAAAGCCGGCCAGGAACATGAACAAATGGGCGGGATAGCCGCCCTTGGAGGTATCGACGACCACCGTGTAGTCGTCCGGCGTGGTGATGGTGAGCGTTTCGGTCGGTCCTGGATACCACTGGGCGGGACGATCCGGCTGCGATCCGTATTCGAACGTCGCCTTGACGTCCTCTGCCTTGAAGTCCTTGCCATCGTGGAATTTGACGCCCTGGCGCAGCTTGATTTCGATGGTGTCGGCATCGATCAGCTTCAAGCTCTCGGCAAGCTCGTAGACGACCTCATCCGGATTTTCGACGGTCATTGGGTTGCGAACCAAGAAGCCCATAACGAAGCCTTCGACATTCTTCTGCGAAAGCGTTGTGTGGGCCGTAGGGTCCCAGTTACCCGTTATGTTTTCCGCCGACAGGAAAACCAGCGGCTTCGACTGTGCGAAAGCCGGCGATACGATGGCGCTCGGGTTAAGCTGCAGCAAGCCTGCACCCACACCCAAGGCAGCGGTTCGACTAAGAAAGTCACGCCTATTCATGCTCATCTTGTTCCCCTTTGATGACGTCTGGACCGACAAATTTCTTATTTTTGGGCGGCCACACACTTGCGGGCTGCCATTTTCCTGAACGCTATCGCGAGAGAAGCCATATGGCAATATGTGTTTTTGTGTTTTAAGTTGTCAAAAATGCCGATGCTTTGGGGAGGCAGATTATGGACGGCAACACAGACCCTTTTTCGGCGATCGCCGCGTTCGCTGGCGAGGTCGCGCGGGATGCAGGGAGCCAAGCTCTTCAATGGTTCCGCCGGCCGATCGACGTCGGGATCAAGGCCGATGAGAGCCCTGTCACGGAAGCAGACAGGCAAGTCGAAGAAGCGATAAGGGCGCGCATAGCGGCGCGCTTTCCTGAGCATTCCATCTTCGGCGAGGAATACGGCATCAAAGGCAGTTTCGATGCGCCGACTTGGGTGATCGATCCGATTGACGGAACCCGTAGCTTTATATCAGGCTCCCCGCTCTGGGGCACACTGATCGCCCTGAGCGATAACCAGCGCTCTCAGCTGGGCGTGATCGAAATGCCGGCTCTGAAAGAGAGCTGGACAGCAGCGTCGGACGGCGGCAGCTGGTTCAATGCGTCCGACGGTATTCGGACACGATGCGAGACCAGCGATCGCGGCAAGCTTTCAGAAGCGATTTTCTACACGACATCCCCGTTTTATTTTTCGGATGATGAGCGCGAACCCATTCTTGAAATCGCTCAGACCACCGCAATGTGCCGGTTTGGAGGCGATTGCTACAATTATGGGCTGCTAGCCTCAGGCCATGTCGATCTCGTGATCGAATCCAAGCTGGAGCCCTATGATTTCATGGCGCTGGTGCCCGTCATCGAAGAGGCCGGAGGGGTTATCACCGACTGGGAGGGGAAGAGGCTCACTCTGGCATCCGGTAAGCGGGTGATCGCTGCCGGCAACGCCGCGCTGCACGAGGAAGTGTTGCGTTTGCTGTCTCGTTAGGAGATCGACATGTGGCATGAGGAGCGGCAGCGTCGAATCCGGTCGATGCTCGCGACATTCGGTCGACTGAGCATCGATCAGGTGACAGAGGATTTCGGAGTTTCCCGCGAGACCATTCGCCGTGACTTCATGGATATGGAAGAAGCCGGCGAACTTCGCCGCGTGCGCGGCGGGGTGGTACCCGCCGCTGATGACGCCGAGGCTCCTTATCTCGAACGTGCCGCCGTGCGGCGTCGGGAGAAATTGATCATCGCCAAGGCGGCGGCAGCACTGGTCGAAGCGGGGCAGACAATCTTCCTCGACGCGGGGAGCACGACCACAATCCTCGCCGAGCGACTGGCGCAGCTAAACGGCCTGACGGTTGTCACCAACTCGTTCGATGTCGCTAAGTGCATGACCTCGAGCAAGGACATGGCGCAGCGGAAGAACCGGGTCGTCTTTCTCGGAGGCGAGTTCGCGGACAACCCATCCGCAACATATGGCGCAATTACAATCAATGAGATTGCTCGCTATCGCGCGGACTTCGCCATAGTTTCACCGTTCGGCCTGGATGTCTCGTCCGGCGCCACAAGCTACAATCCGGATGAGGCGGAAATCGCCCGCGCCATGTTCGCGAACGCAAGGCAGCGCATAATCTTGGCAGACCATTCCAAGCTCGGTGTCGCGAGCCGCGTTTCGTTTTGCGCATCGACGGAACCGGATATCATCATCGTCGACCCGAAGTCTCGGCAATCGCAGGCTCTCGCTAAGATCGAAGCGGTCAGCCCTTGCGTCATCGTCGCTTAGGTGGACAAACTGACCATCATCTGGATGCTCGCAGCCAGCACGCAACAATTTTGAGCTTCCAGGGCATCCGACAGGCCTTTATCCGGCTAAGCGAACCGGAACTTCATCTTCCAATGATATCCTTTCGCATCTCATGCGAGGAACCAAACATCGCTGCTCGGGTTTCCTATGAGCCTCTCAACGGGCTGAAACGAGGATATTACAATGAAAAACCTACTGATCGCCGCCGCTTTTGTCGGCGCGTCGACATTTGGCGCTTATGCGCAGACCACGCCCCCCGCCACCGATGGCAACACGCCCGCTGTGACGACACCCGAGACGACCAACCCTACCGCGCCTGTCGAAGGCGCCAACAGTTTCACTGAAGAGCAGGCAAAAGAACGCTTAGTCGAAGGCGGATATGCCGACGTCACCGCCCTTACCCTTGACGACAAGGGCGTTTGGCGCGGTACGGCTATGAAGGACGGTAAGTCCGTGAATGTGGCGCTCGACTACCAGGGCAATATCACCGCCAACTAGTTTCAGATTCAGGAGAATTTCATGAGAACTGTAACAGGTCTTTTCGACGACTATTCCGATGCGAGCGCGGCCGTCAGCGCGCTTGAAGCACAAGGTGTACCGTCCGGCGACATCAGCATCGTTTCCAACAATGCCGATGAACATCACGGTGACGATTCCAACGCGGCAGAAGGCGCTGGCGCCGGTGCCGGTATCGGCGCTGCCGTCGGCGGTGTCGGCGGTCTTCTGACCGGACTGGGCGTTATGGCCATCCCTGGAGTAGGGCCTGTCGTCGCGGCTGGTTGGCTTGTCGCAACTGCTGCGGGTGCTGCCGCAGGTGCTCTTGCGGGCGGCGCAGCCGGCGGCCTCATCGGCGCGATGACGGAGTCGGGCGTTCCCGAAGAGCATGCGCATGTCTACGCTGAAGGCGTCCGCCGTGGCGGCACGCTGGTTACGGCCAAGGTCGATGACAGTGTCTATCCGGCAGCGGAGGCTATTCTTCGCGACTCCAATTGGGTCGATCCGACCGAACGTCGCGCGGCTTATGCCGAGGAAGGCTGGACTCGTTTCGACGATACGCTGGATCCGTATGGTCCCAGCGAAATCGAAGCAGAACGCGCGCGCTACAGGCGCTAAGGTAAAAACCGAAAGGCCGGCAAAAGCCGGCCTTTCTTTCTATGCAAGGCCGGTTTCCTCCGGCCGTTTTTGCTATTTCAGGATCGCTTCCATCGGAACAGGCTCGGAAATCGTCCATTCGCCGACGACGCCCGGCTTCCCGGCCTTGGTTTCCACAATCAGGTAGCGGGCCTTGTTCTGGTGATGCAGTTCAGGTGTAAAGGTACGGGTACCGAAGAGCGTCGGCTCGTCCTTCATTTTTTCCAGCTCTGCGACCACGGCATCGGCCTCGGTCGTGCCAGCGCGTTCAACGGCTTTCGCCCATACGTCAATCATGACATAGCCGGGATAGACATACTGGCTTGACGGCTCGGCGCCGGTCTTTTCCTTGTACACGGTGTTGAACTTGTTGACGTCGGCGCTGGGGTCGTCGCCATAGATCGAACCTTGAACCGGGACGTAGAAGTTCGACAAATCCGGCACCGCCGAGAGCCAGTAGCTGCCATCAACGCCCGAACCGTTCAGGATCATCGAGTTGATGCCGGCAGCGCGCAGCTGTTTGATCGCCGAAACGGCGCCCGGCATCATGGTGCAGAGCATGATCGCATCAGGCTCCTTCGGCAGGGTCTTGATGCGGGTGATTTGGGCTGCGATGGAGGCATCTTCATTCTTGAAGGTGTCTTCGCCAACCAGCTTCGCACCTTGGGCCTCGAGCTTCGGCATCATCCAGTCGAAGCCGTCGCAGATGCCCTTGTTGTAGACTGTCCAGGTGTCGAGCAGACGGTAGAAATCCTTCGCGCCTTTTTCCTTGAAGGCCCATTCCGCCATGGTCGCGCCCTGAACAGGGGCCAGAACGGAAGCTGAGAAGCTGTGGGGGCCGACGCCTTGGATGCCGGCCTTGACCGACTCCGCACAGAGGAAGAACGACACCTGGCCTGCATCCTCGGCCGCCAGTGCGGCCGGGGAACCGAAATCGTAGTCGCAGGAGACGACCACCAGATCCGCGCCTTCATCCAGCACCGAAAGGCCTGCTTTGGCGCCTTCAGCACGATCGGATTTGGTATCGGCCTTGACCACCTCGATCTTCTTGCCGAGCAGACCGCCCGCCGCATTGATTTCCTCGATGCGGATCATGGCCGCTTCCTGCGCGGGCTTGTCATAGGCCTCCATGAATCCGGATTCCGCGGTGGCGAAACCCACGACGATCTTCTCGTCATCAGCCAAGGCCGGGAATGCCAAGGAAACCGAGGCCAGCGCTGTCGCGACAATTCTCATTTTGTATGCCATGCACATCTCCTTTTTGCTTCCGGTCGGCTTATGCCGCCGGTCACGTGTTGCGGTTGCTACGAGTTAAGGTGATCTCGCGGTTGCCCATGAGGCCGGATGGACGAAGCGCGAGGATCACGATCATGATTACGCCGAGTGCTATTTCCTGAATCCCTTTGGGAAGGGCGAATGTGGCATCACCGAGCGATACGCCCCCTTCCATCCAGCGCAGGGCTTGGATGAGGGCGGATAGTAGGACGACCCCGATGACGCCACCGGAAAGGCTTCCCATGCCGCCGACGACGAGCATGGACAGGGTGATGAAGGTGAGGCTGAGATAGAAGGTGTCGGGTGTGACCACGCCGATGGAATGCGCCATCAGCGCACCGCCGAGCCCCATAACGGCCCCGGAGACGACGAAGGCAACGAGGCGTTCCTTGGGTATATCGACGCCGGAAGCGGCGGCGGCGGTGGGCTCGTCGCGGGCGGCGCGCAATGCGAGACCGGACCGCGAAATCGCATGCGCCCAGGCGATGAAGATGGCTGCGACGGCGCCGATCAAATACGGCCAGATGGTGCGTATGATCGGAATGCCGACGACCGAGGAGGTCCCGCCAGTGACGCTGTCCCAGTTGGAATAGATCGTATTGATCATCGCAAGCACAGCGAAGGTGGCGATGGAGGCGGCAATGCCCGAAAGCCGCATAAGAACCTTGCCAAAAATGAGTGCCGCTACCCCAGCGAAAAGCGCTGCCAATATCGCCGCCTGCCAATAGATGAGCCGGGTCTGCAAAAGCCAGTCAGGCAGCCCGGGCAGAGCGCTGCTTTTCATGATCGGGTTGATCGTCAGCCAGGCGGCGGCGTAGGCGCCGAGACAAGTGAAGCCGATATGCCCAAAGCTGAGTACGCCCGAATTGCCGATGAAGATGTAGAGGCCGACGACGAAGATGACCCGGACGAGAACGTCGATCACTGTCTGGTTGAAGGGCCTTGAGCCGGTCATGACGGTGATCAGAGTGATGGCGATCAGCAGCAGGGAGAGCAGGATCGGCGTGACGATGGTCTTGCGGGCCAGCGCGAATCGCGCCTGCTTCTTTGCAGCGATGACCTCGCCGGTCAGTGAAGTTTCGGTGGCGGAAGAGACTGCGGACATGGGTCAGACCCTTTCCTTGGTGCCGCGCGCGGCAATGAGTCCCTGGGGACGGAACAGGAGCACGAGGATGACGGCTCCATAAACGAACGCATCGCGGAACGGTCGGGCGTCGACCGGAAGTGCGACCTGCATGACCACCGACGCCGCGCCCAAAAGGAAGCCGGCGAGAACCGCACCTCCAAGGCTGCCGAGGCCGCCAATGACGGTAGCAATAAAGGCCATCAGCATGATCGATGCGCCCATCTGGATGTCGACCGTGCCGGTCTGGCTGCCGAAGATGAGCGCAATGGCTCCGGCCAGCGCACCCGACAGGGCAAAGGCGCCCATGATGACGCGGTTGGCGCGGACGCCGAGCATGCGGGCCATCGAGAAGTTTTCCGCCGCCGCCCGCATTTCCAGGCCGAAGCGGGTCTGGCGCAGGAATAGCGTCAGGCCGATCAGGATTGCCATGGTGGCAACGATGGTGATGAGCTGGAGCAGCGGCAGCCGTGCGCCGAAAATCTCGATGGGTTGCGACAGTGCGGGCAACAGCGAGATGGATTTCGGCCGGCTGCTGTACAGCATCAGCAGGAAATAACGGATGACGAAGCCCAAAGCGAAGGAGGCAATCATCATGGTTGCCGGATTTGCGTTTCGGAACCGGCGGAAAACCACGATCTCGCACAGCACGGACAGCCCCGCCCCGCACAACAGCACGAACGGCACCAGCAAATACCAGGGCAGTTGTCCGGCAAAGACGATGGCCATGGCATCGGTGGACGGCCACAGAAGAGCGAAGACGCAGAAGGCGATGACGTCGCCATGGGCGAAATTGACAAGCCGCATGACGCCGAAGATCAGCGCGATGCCCAAGGCGCCGAGTGCGTAGAGCGAACCGAGCGAGAGTGCGTCGAACAGGGTCTGGAGCATCTCAGTGGTCCTCGTAGCCGAAATAGGCGGCCTGGATGGCCTCGCCGCTGCCCAGCGTTCTCGCGTCGCCGTCGAGGACGATCTGTCCGCCGCGCATCAGAATCATCCGTCCTCCGACCATCATGGCCCGGGCCGAGCTCTGCTCAACGATGAGCAGCGTGAGCTGGCGCTGCGCCTGCAAGGCGATCAGCCGCTCGTAGACCTGGTCGGTGATGTTGGGCGCGAGGCCGAGCGAGGGTTCGTCGATGGCGATGAGCCTTGGATTGGTCATCAGCGCGCGTCCGATGACCAGCATCTGCTGCTGACCGCCCGAAAGCAGGCCCGCCTGCCCATTGCGTCGGTCTTTCAGGATCGGGAAGGTCATATAGACGGCTTCCAGATCGCTTGCCGTCCGGGCGCGCGAAGTGCGGTCGCGGGCTTGCATGCCGGTGCCGACCAGGAGATTTTCCTCGATCGTCAGCGAGCCAAAGACCTCGCGCCCTTCCGGCACCATGGAGAGGCCAAGCCGGGCGATGTTCTCGGGTGCCTGGCCAGTGATGTCCTGGCCGGCCAGCTGGATCTTCCCGGCGGCTACCGGCGTAACCCCGGCAATGGCGCGCAGAAGCGACGATTTCCCAGCCCCATTGGGCCCAGTGATGAAAAGGATTTCTCCCTCGGTCATGGAGAAAGACACCTCGCGAACGGCCGTGAGTCTACTGTAGCGGATGGTGATGTCGGACAGGGCGAGCAGGCTCATTCCATCACCTCCAGTACCGGCAGATCGGTATTGGCGGCCGTGCCCATATAGGCGTGGCGCACCTTTTCACTGTCGCGGATCGAGGCTGGGGGGCCTTCCTCGATGATGGCTCCCGAGTCGAGCACGACGATGTGCTCGCAAAGGCCCAGAACGAGCCCGACATTGTGCTCGATGAGCAGAACGCCGCAGCCCAGGTCATTGGCGATGCGGCGGATGAGTGCCGACAGTTCCTTCGATTCCGGCCCGCTCATGCCGGCAGCCGGTTCGTCGAGCAAGATGTAGGCGGGCCTGCCCATCAGGGCACGGCCGATGGCCACCCGCCGCTCGTCGGTATAGGGCAACGTGCCGGCGATACGCGAGCTGAGCGAGGCGATGCCGATCCAGTCGAGCATGGCTTCCGCTTCGGCGATGGCCGCGCGCCGGCTCATGCCCAGCCCGACGCCCGTCACCTCAAGGTTGTCCACCACGGGCAGGTCGCGGAACAGCCGCCCTCCCTGAAAGGTGCGAGCAATGCCACGCCGCCGGACCTGATGCGGCTTGAGGCCGATCAGCGCTTCACCGTCCAGCTTGACGGCACCTTCGGAAGGCGTCTGGAAGCCCGTCAGCACGTTGACGAGCGTGGTTTTGCCAGCGCCGTTCGGGCCGATGAGACCGCTGATACGACCTGGGGTGATCTGCAGGTCGACAGCCGACAGGGCCTTCAGCCCTGCAAACGCCACCGAGACGTTCTCCGCGCTCAGATGACTCATGCGCCATTCCTTCTTGTTGCCGAGGGCAAGGCGCGCAGCATCAGGCCTTGCGGCCTGGCATGTTGCGAGTATTCCCCATCGGTTCCGGCGGTCTCTAACGGATCGCTCGGTTGGCCAAATTCACGCCGTTTACCGGCTTCAGTCTTGTCGTTTCGCGCGCTGGATTTTGTCTTCCAGCGCGCGGAGGGTCGGTTTTGGCCGACCGATCCCCTCCCCTTCCGGCGCCTCAGCCGGCAGTACTCCTGGCTTCGATCAACCCGCCAGATATTCCTCCGCTCGCGCCAGCGCGGCATTGCCGTCCGCTCTAGCAGTCAGCGCCTCCTCCAGCGTGACGGGAACGAAGCGGGCCAGCGTATGCGGCTGGAGCTGGGCTATCAGGTCCATGTCGGCCGATATTACCACACCCACCATCATATAACCGCCCCCTGAAACCGCATCGCGATGCAGAACAATGGGCTCGGTGCCGCTGGGCACCTGTACGGAGCCATAAGGATAGCAGGCATCAACGATGTTCGAGGGATCGGAGCCCGCGCCGAAGGGCTGTTCGCGCTCGACGAATTCCAGCGGGGTGCCGCCCTTGAACCGGTAGCCGATGCGGTCGGCTTCGGGCGCGACTTTCCAGGTTTCCTCGAAAAACCGCTTGCCTGCGGCTTCCGTGATCCGGTGCCAGTAGATGCCAGGCAGCATCCTGAGTTCCGACGGAATGGCTTGGGCGCGGCGCAGGTTCAGAGGCAGCGAGAGGCCGGATTTCCCCGACGCCTGGCCGGTTGGAAGCTCGTCGCCTGCTTTCAATGTGCGGCCCTGATAGCCACCCAGCGCACCGAGAATATAGGTCGACCGCGAGCCGAGCACGACCGGCACGTCGACGCCGCCGGAGATGGCGATATAGGCGCGCGCACCGCCCTTGAGAAAGCCAAAGGAAAGACGGTCGCCGGCCTTGACCGGAAAGCTCTCCCAGGTCGGGCGCTCCTCGCCGTTGAGTTTTGGCGGCAGCTCGCCGCCGGTGATGGCGACGGTCGCATCCTGTGTGAATTCGAGCTCCGGCCCCATGAAGGTGGCCTCGAGCAGGGCCGCGCCGGGCTGGTTGCCGACGAGCAGGTTGGCAATGCGCGTGGCAAAGCGGTCCATGCCTCCGCCTTCTGGGATGCCAACATGGTAGTGACCCGGACGGCCGAGATCCTGCACAGACGTCGAAAGGCCGGGAGAGATTACCTTAACGGCCATTGATAAGCTCCATCAGCTTTGCATTGGTGCCGTAAATGTCGCGGTTGAAGTCGGTCAGGCTGAAATTGCAGTCGCGAACCGTTGGTTGCCACCGGTTGGCTTCGATCTCTTCCAGCGTCGCGTCGTAGTCGTCGCGGCCGATGGCCTTGAACTTGACGATGTCGCCGGGTTTGAACAGGCACATGTCGTCGGAGAGATAGCGAACTTTCATGGCAGGATCGTAGATCGGCGCCGGAGTGACGCCGTACATCTGGTAGCCACCGGCTCCGCGCACGGAATAGATCGCGGCAAAGCATCCGCCATGGCCGATCGTCAGCTTTGGCGTATCGGTGCGCGGACGCAGATATTTCGGCGCCTGGATCTGCTTTTTCCGCTCCACCATCTGGTAGAGGAACGGTAGTCCCGCGACGAAGCCGACCATGGAAACGAACCAGGGCTGGCCGGAATAGGCGGCGATGAAGTCCTCTACTGTGGCGTATCCGTTGATACGGGCGGAATATTCGAGATCGGTCGACGATGGATCCTGATGGCGCTCACGGAATCGCAGGCAGGTTTCGTTCGTCCAAGGATCCTGGAAATAAACCGGGAGTTCGATGATCCGCGTCTTTAAGCTGAAGTCGGATTTGGACGCCGCCTCCTCCATCGTCTTGAGTTCGGCGAGCAAATCCTGCGGCTTGATCAGGTCCGGGTTGAAGCGGATTTGAAAACTGGCATTCGCGGGGCAGATTTCCGTAACGCCCTTGATCCCGGCGGCTCGAACCGCGTTGGTCATGGAAAGACCGGTGAAAAAGGAGGCGAGCGACATGTCCTCGGACACTTCGCCGAAGATATGTTCGTCACCGCCGAAGTTGAAACGGATCGACATCGGTCTCCTTTCAGTCTGCCAGCGCAGCAGCGTTTTCGGTAAGCCAGCCTTCCAGCCAGCGTGTGTGCACGTCCCCGGCCTGCACCGACGCATCGGCGGCAAGCGCGAGAAAGAGCGGCTTTGTGGTCTTGAGCCCGCCGATCGTCAACTCGTTGAGAGCGCGGGTAAGTCGCAGGATCGCAGCCTCCCGCGTCTCTGCATGAACGATCAGCTTGGCCAGCAGCGAATCGTAGAATGGCGGCACCTGATAGCCAGGATAGAGCATGGAATCGAAGCGTACGCCGGGACCACCGGGGATACGAAGATCGGCGACCTGTCCGGGGAACGGTGCGAAATCCTTCGCGGGATCCTCGGCGTTGAGGCGCACCTCGATCGCATGCCCCTTGACAGAGATATCGCTTTGCCGAGGCCGTAGCGGCTCACCGCCTGCGATGCGCAGCATTTCAGCGACCAGATCGACGCCGGTGATCGCCTCGGTGACGGGATGCTCGACTTGAATACGGGTGTTCATCTCGATGAAATAGAAGCGGTCGGCCTCGTCGTCGTAGAGATATTCCACTGTGCCTGCACCGGAATAGTTGACCGCTTTGGCCAAGGCCACCGCCGACGCGCATAGCTCTTCGCGCAGCGCATGGGACAGCGCGCGCGACGGCGCTTCTTCCCACACTTTCTGGCGACGCCGCTGCAAGGAGCACTCGCGTTCGTAACAATGGATGGCATCGCTGCCATCCGCCAAGACCTGTACCTCAATGTGGCGGGCCTTGCCGATCACCTTTTCCATGTAGAGCCCGCCATCACCAAAGGCAGCGAGCGCCTCTGCCTGGGCTTGTGGAAAAGCTAGCTCGAATTCGGCGAGCGTGTTCGCGATGCGGATGCCGCGCCCGCCGCCGCCTGCCGCGGCCTTGATCATCACCGGGAAACCGGTCTCGGTCAGCACATCACGTCCAGCCTCGATACCCTCGACCCTTCCGGCCGAGCCAGGCACCACCGGAACGCCCGCAGAAGCTGCGGCCGTGCGCGCCGACACCTTGTCGCCCATGAGCCGGATGGCATCGCCGGACGGTCCGACAAAGACCAGACCGGCAGCGGTGACGGCATCGGAAAACCCCGCATTTTCCGCCAGAAAACCGTAACCGGGGTGAACGCTGTCGCAGCCCGTCTGCTGAGCCGCCTTCAGGATCGCCTCGACGCTGAGATAGGATTTCTTGGCTGCGGGTGGACCAATGTTCACAGCTTCGTCGGCGAGCTGCACATGCAGCGACTCCGCATCTGCTGTGGAAAACACCGCCACGGTGGCGATGCCGAGATCCTGCGCAGCCCGGATGATCCTGACCGCTATCTCTCCCCGATTGGCGACCAGAAGTTTCTTCAGCATCAGTCGAGATCCGCCAGAGGTGCGCCGGCCATGACGGGGTCCTCATTGTCGGCGAGAAAGCGGATGTTGGTGCCGGCCGCCTCGGCCTTCACCTCGTGAAACGACTTCATGACTTCGATGAGACCGATGACATCTCCTGCCGACACGGCGTCGCCGTCAGCCTTGTACGGCGGCTGGTCGGGCGAAGCGCTCCGATAGAAGGTACCGGGAAGAGGCGAAAGGATCTGGGCCATGACGAGCTCCGGAAGACTGTGGACGGACTAAAAACTTGAGGCGAAAGTTCTGTCGGCTTCAGTGCCAGGGCGCGATGGACGTTCGCACGGCCCTGGCGATTTCGATAGCGTTCGGCGTGTCGGAATGTACGCAAATGGTTTCGCAGCGGACAGGGAAGAAACTGCCATCCTCGGCTGTGCCTTCGCCCTTTGCAATGGCGCGGACGCAACGTTCCGCCATTTCCGCAGGGTCCTTGGCATCATGCACACGCGTTAGGATCAGCTTGCCCGAGCTGTCATAGTCGAGATCGGCATAGAACTCGGCGACAAACGGAATGCCCCGCTCCTGGTAAATCTTCTCATGCAACGTACCAGTCATGCCGAAGAGCGGCACGCCATATATTTCCGCCGCATCGCAGACGCCATGAGCGACAGCTTCCTGCTGCATGGCCATGAAGTACAGGCTGCCGTGCGGCTTGATGTGATGGAGTTCCACGCCTTCCGCTTTCAGGAAGGCGGACAGCGCGCCTACCTGGTAAAGAATGGTGTTCCTGACTTCGTCGCGGGTCATGCGCATTTCGCGCCGTCCGAAGCCCTGGAGATCGGGGAGGCCCGGATGGGCGCCGACCTTGACACCGTTCGCCTTAGCGCTGCGAACGGCGGCATACATGTGATCGGGATCGGATGCGTGAAAACCACAGGCGACATTCGCGACGTCGATGATCGGCATCATGCCGACGTCGTCGCCAACCTTATAAAGGCCAAAGCTCTCGCCCATGTCACAGTTCAGTGTGACGGTCATTATCGTATTCCCCTGCAATTGCCGTCTTTTGCGGCGTTGCAACATATTTGCCCGAGCTTTAGGCATATGGGAAATAGTAGTTTATTGATTAAGATATCAAAAAAACAGATACCCGGACAGATCAGGGCGTAACGATGACCATCACCTTGAAACAACTTGATTATTTCATTGCCACTGCGGAAAGCGGGCAAGTCAGCCATGCTGCGGTGGAGCTCAACATATCCCAATCGGCGGTGACGGCCGCGATCAAGACACTCGAGGCGGACCTCGGCGTGCGGCTTTTCGAGCGTACCCACGCAGGCGTAAGGCTGACAATGGAGGGTTCGCGGTTCTTGGAGCATGCGCGCGTCATAACCGGCGCGGTGGCGGCAGCCCTACGAAGCCCCTTACGTGAACGCGCGGGACTTGAGGGCAAGTTTCGGCTTGGGATGACCTACACGGTCGTAGGCTACTACATGTCGCGCCATTATGCGCGGTTTCGCAAAACCTATCCGCAGATCGACGTCGAAGTCCTCGAACTGCCGCGCGATGCCCTCGAAACCGGACTGATGGACGGCGATATCGACATGGCGGTGATGCTGGTGTCAAATCTCGAACACACCGATGAACTTGCACAGGAAGTGCTGATGCGGTCGAACCGGCGGCTGTGGCTCTCGGCCGATCATCACCTGCTCGGGCGCCAGGAAATCAGCCTCGCGGATGTCGCCGCGGAAGATTACGTCATGCTGACGGTGGACGAGGCCCGAACGACGGCCGCTCGCTATTGGGACGCTGTTGGGCTCGAGCCGAAGTCTGTTCTGACAACAAGCTCGGTGGAAGCCGTACGGTCGCTGGTCGCCTCTGGCATGGGGGTAACCATTCTGTCGGACATGGTGTATCGGCCCTGGTCGCTCGAGGGCCAACGCATCGAAGTCCGGGGCGTCGTCGAGCCAATCCCCAGCATGGATGTCGGGCTCGCCTGGTCTCGCAACAGGCCCATCGATCCGGCAGCCGCCGCATTCAGGGCGTTCATGTCGGTGACAATGGGCGGCGGCGGATGACCGCCACCCATCATCAGAAACGCCTCAGGCGCGATGCAGAAGCGGATAGCCTGCAAGCACCGCACGCGCCGCCAGAGCGGTTATCGCTGCCTTGAGCAGGTCGCCCGGAACAAACACCAGCGAACCGGATGCGACGGCATAGAAGGGCGTTCCAGCCGACGCCGTCACCCAAGGCATGCCGATGGCATAGAGGACAACGATGCCACCGATGACCGAAGCGGCAAAAAATCCCCCCAGTTGACGCCATTCGTTCTGGCCTTCGCGCACCAGTCGCTCGGCGATAAAGCCGGTGACGAAAGCGGCGACGATCCAGCCGAGAATATAGCCGCCGGTCGGCCCCATGAGGATTGCAAGCCCACCACGTCCACCCGATAGAACCGGCAGACCGGCTGCGACCAGCAGTACGAAAATGGCGTAAGCGAGCGCGCCGCGTTTGGCCCCGATGATACAACCGGCCAGCATTACACCCATCGATTGCAGCGTGATCGGCACAGGGATGAAGCCCAGCGGGATGGGGGGCACCAGCCCGAGAACGATTATGATGGCGGCAAACAATGCCGAAAGCGCCAAATCGCGGGTGGTCATGAACGAATCTGCCTTTCATTGGATTGTGACGAACGCGGAGTTGTTCGAGCAGCGCGCAAACCACGCGCGTCTATGGCTGCGGCCACGTCGTCAGCCTGCTTCAAAGTGAGGATGACCAACGGACCGAGCAGCGTCAATGGGCGAACTTTTAGACCCCGTGCCTTGTGCGCTTCGACGAGCGCGTGATACCGAGCCAATATCTCAGGAACGAAACGCAGGCAAAGTCCAACCGTCAGGCCGGCGTCCCCCTGGCGTATTAACCCCAACCTTCCGAGTGGACGCATAAGCCGGTTCACGACATCCATCATGGCGTCGAGCGTCGTGGTGGCAGTGACCGCTGCAGCGGCAAAAACAAGGGCCAGAAATCTCAATGCGAGAACCTGCACCTCTGCAATGGGCAGAAAGAAGAGATTAAGCACCATCAGAAACAGCAGCGAATACAGTGTCAGGCGGATGCGTTTCAGCGCCTCGCGCAGCGAAAGCCCAACAGTGAGATAAACGATGACAGCCAAGGCAAAGGCAAACGCAAGAATCCAAGGCGATTGGATGAAAAACAGACCCACGCCAACTATGGCCAGGACCGCAAGCTTGCTACCGGCGCTCAGCCTGTGCAGCGGCCCCTGCCCTACGACGTAAAGGCTGCTCAGCATCCGGCGACCTTTCGGTAGTGTGCGATTGTTTCCTCGGGCGCGCCATCGGCTACGAGCCGACCTTCGTGAAAGAGTAAAAGTCTTGGCAATCGCAAAGCAAAATCCAAGTCGTGGGTTATAACGACGGCATCCTCATCCATCTTGTCGATCGCATTGAGAACCAGCCGGCGGTTTTTGATATCTAGTTGGTTAGTCGGCTCATCAAGGATAAGAATGCGCGGGCTCAGCGCGCTTACGCTTGCCATCGCCGCCAATTGCATCTCTCCACCGGAGAGTTCGTATACGCGGCGTTTTTCAAGATTCTCGATGCCGAAGCGCCGTAGCGTTGCTGCCATGCGTGCTTCCGCCTCCGCGTTCTTCGTTCCACGTGCTTTCAGCCCGAATATGATGTCTTCCGATACGATAGGCATGATCAGCTGGTTCTGAGGGTTTTGAAAAACGAACCCCGCCTCCAATCTTGCCCTCTCCGGTTCGGTGGCGATGTCTATCCCATTGACCGTTACACGCCCCCCACTTGGAAGAGTAAGCCCGTTAATCAATCGCGCGACGGTGGTCTTGCCCGATCCGTTGAGGCCAATAACGCCGACACGTCGTCCCTCGATCCGCAGCGACAGCGGATGCAACGCAGTACGCGCACCAAAACGGACGGTGCAATCAGAAAAGATAATGTCCAAGCTATTGTCTCGATGATGTCACCCGCATGGACCAGAGCATGGTATTCACGGAGCGAATTGCTTAGCTGCTCGTCGTTACAGCACTCCTAAAAGCACTTTCAGGCTTACAAGCAAGGGCAGCTTTACAATGAAAAAGTCAACTGTTCAGCAGCTGCCATCCAGGTCACAAAATATCGACAGTTTTAGGATTGTTGTGATGCCATCCGCACTGAGTCGGCTCCGAAACCAGCAATCGAGCCTGGAAATATAGAGGCTTTGATAGAAGCTAGGATTTCGGAGACATAGCTCAGAGGCAGCCAAGCGCCAAGAAAATTCATTTAAGTAGCTGAATATATTGAAAAAATTGTATCCTAGCTCATTTCACACGTTTTTTTATTAGTACCTCGTTAACCAAAGAGCATTTGACCAAATTTCAGAATCGCGTAACCGTCATGCGACGGAAATTGCATGATGATCGGCAAATGTCCGTCGCGGGGTAGAAATGAGTTCGATTGCAAAGAAAAGGTCGATGGAATCGTCTGCTGACAAGATTACGCGGCAGGCCCAGATGCTTTCTGCACAGTTGCAGTCGATCCGTACGCGTATGTACCCTCCTGAAGCAATGAAATCCCTCAAAACCTTCACTTCTCGAGAGGTATCGTCGTTGCTTGGCATAGCCGAGTCGACACTGCGACAGATGTCCCTCGATGGCGAAAGCGCCATTCCAGAGCGCCAAGAAAACGGCCGGCGCATCTATACTCTCGTTCAGATCAATGAGATTCGCAGACATCTTGCACAAAAGCGGCCGGCGGAGGCTAGGTTCTTTCATCCCCAGCGTCAGAGGGGCGATAAGCTTCAAGTGCTCACGATCGCGAATTTCAAAGGAGGGTCGGCAAAGACCACGACGACGGTCCATCTTGCGCATTATCTTGCAATCCAGGGGCTGCGCGTACTTGCGATCGATCTGGACCCCCAAGCTTCCTTGTCGGCGATGTTTGGTTACCAGCCTGAGTTCGACGTCGAGGAAAACCAGACAATCTACGCATCTATCCGCTACGATGAGGGCGAGCGCCGCCCTCTTCGCGACGTGATCCGAAAGAGCTATTTCCCTGGGATCGATGTAGTCCCGGGAAATCTCGAGCTTATGGAGTACGAGCACGAGACGCCCCAGGCTATCGCCGATGGGGTGGGCCGTGGAGATGCGATCTTTTTCCGAAGGCTAGGCGCGGTTATATCGGATGTCGCCGATGACTATGACGTGGTGCTTGTCGACGCTCCCCCGCAATTGGGATACCTTACCCTTGGCGCGCTTTATGCCGCGACATCCCTGCTGATCACTATCCACCCAGCGATGATCGATGTAGCCAGCATGAACCAGTTCCTGGCCATGATGAGCGATATCATGCATGTCATCGAGGAGCGTGGCGGCGTGCTCGAACACGATTTTATCCGCTATGTACTCACCCGGCACAACCCGAACGACGTGCCGCAAGTCAATGTGGTGGCATTACTCCGGTCACTTTTTGGGGAAGATGTTCTCGCGCCTGTCGTCGTCGACACCACCGCGATTGCAAATGCCGGCCTGGAAAAGAAGAGCTTGTACGAGATGGCCAAGGGCAGCGTGGGCCGCGACACCCTCAACAGGGCGCTTGAATCGGTTGACGCTGTCAACGCGGAAATCTTCAATCATATCAAATCGGTTTGGGGGCGCACATGAACAGCCCAAAGCAACGCAACGACCGGATGCGGCATCTTTTCGGCAATGTCGATGCCTCAGAATTGGCAAAGCACCTCCCCTCCCCTGCTGTACAGGAAAGAAAGGTATCGTCGGGCGCGGTCAGGTCGATGGATCGCGCATTCGTGTCGATCGAGGAGGACAATGAACGGCTGCGCGAGCAACTGGTCAACGCAGAGGCGGTCGTCGAGCTTGACGCAACGCATGTCATCCCATCTTTTGTAAAGGATCGGCTCGATCTGGAAGGTGATCCTCAATTTGCCGTGTTCGTCGAAGCATTGCGAGAGGCGGGCCAAAAGTTGCCCATCCTCGTCCGGCCATTGGCAAACAAACTTGGTTTCTATCAGGTTGCGTATGGACATCGCCGGCTAAGGGCGTGTCAGATCCTTGGGCGTCCAGTGAAAGCCATCGTGCGCGACTTATCGGACAAGGAGCTGATCATCGCGCAGGGCGTGGAAAATACCGAGCGCGCCAATCTCTCCTTCATAGAACAGGCCTTCTTCGCACTTACCTTGCGAGAAAAGGGTTTTGATCGGGAGACCATCGCCACAGCGCTGGGTCGTGCTGTGGGACAAAATCTCGTTTACATCTCTATGCTGACATCGGTGGCGTCCGCCCTTCCCCATGATCTAGTACGGAAGATCGGGCCGGCGCCATCGGTTGGAAGGCCGAAATGGGAGAAACTGGGCCGTCATTTCCATGATCGGAAGCTGATTTCCGAGTCCGGCATCAACCTCGAAAAACTGACCTCAACCGGCGAATGGCAGGCAGCCACGAGCGATGCGAGGTTTGCGCTGCTCTTCAATGCTTTGACCCGCAAATCGGCCGGAACGAGTACGGAAGAAATCGAACTTGGCAATGGCCTTTCGGTTTCAGTCAAACGCACCGAACGCACAACACAAGTTTCTATTCCCGAGTTCAGGGAACCCGGCCTTGCCACCTGGCTGCTTCGAAAGCTGCCGGAGCTCGTCCAGGAATTTCGCGATATGACGATAGAGGAGAAGGACAGCATGAGCTGAATTCTGAACAGGTAAGGGCCCGCCGATTGCAGTCGACAGGCCCTTTAATCATAGCCAACGGAATGTCGTGGTCCCGTCAACATCAGCTCTAACAAACTGATTCTATGATGGACCGCTCGTACAATCAAGTCCCGCCTTTGGGCAGGACAGGATTTGTTGCGCCATTTTGATGGCTTTCATCCAATCGAGAAGATGGAGCTGCGATCCCAGATCGTAGAGCGGTTATCTATGGCCCAAAAAATGACCATTGCGTCATTCCGCCGTGTGACACCTGGAATTCTAGCCAGTGCGCGGCTGGCGATGGCAAGGAACCTCCCGGATACGTCGAAAGCAGAAGTTGCTGTACTTTTAAAAAAGGCCGCGCCAGTTCTCGGCATTGACGGCACCACCTACCACGTCATGGATATCCTGCTCGGCCTCTCGCAAGCTGACGACTGGAAAGGCACCAGGCGCCCGATCGTCGCGATCTCAAATGCCAAGCTAGCGGAATATACCATGCGTTCGGAAAGGACGGTGACACGTTGCATCAAGCGACTTGTTGAAGCAGGGGTCCTCGCTTATCGTGACAGTCCTACCGGCCGTCGTTTTGTCTATCGGTCAGATGATGGTGCGATTGATAAAGGCTATGGCCTGGATTTTACACCTGCGCGTGCTCGACTTGAAGAGTTGAAGGTCGCTGTTGAGAGGTATAGGATAAGGGTCAATGCCGACCTGGCAGCAAACCGGGATGTCTCACGGCTCAGTAGAGCGATCTTGGACATCTGTGAGAGCCTCGGCGATGAGGCCGCAGAATGGCGTATAGAACTTAACGACGCAATGGCCGCTCCAACGGACCCTACGCATAGAGCCAAGCTACTAACCGCCATCTATGAACGCGCTATTGAATTGCCGGAGGCTGGTGAGCCTCATCGTTTGTCGTCCGAGGGTGACATCCATGGCAAGCCTAATATAACTACAACCCAAGAAATCAATAAGGAAATCTGTAGCAACTTAGTCACAGAAGGCACTTCAGCAACAGAAGCTGCGGCGAATGCCAGTCTTGAAGCGAAATTTTCGGTTGGTTCTACTCAATCCGAACAACCAAGGCCGGCGACTAAGCCACTCAATGGCGTCACATCCTCGCTTATACGGTTAGCTTGCGTCGAGACCCAGCAATTTATCGCTGTGGATTTTGAAAACTGCACCGATATTTCGCGCGCTACCCAGACAATGCGCCGAATGATAGCTTTGTCAGATGCTGCATGGGACAAGGCTATCGCTACACTTGGTCATTACACCAGCGCAGCGATTCTTGCTGTAGTGCTAGAGAAAACATTGCGCGATCCCGAGCAGATTTCTAAACCAGAGGGATATTTTAGGGCAATGGTCGAAAGGGCCCGGGAAGGGGAGTTACAACTCAATCGGAGCCTCCACGCTCTCATCAAAGCACATGTTTTAAAGAGACCAGCGGCAACTTATCTCGAAGCGAGACAAAGCTAGCTTAACAGGAGTAAGGCTTCGGTCGCGCGTTCCTTTGTTGAACGATGCAAGGTTTTCTCCTTAGGTGATGGCATTCGTTTCGACGATGGGGTCGCTACGCTTTCGTTGTAGTAATTTTGGTAGATTGGCATAACAGCTGTTATGCCAATCTATGAGCTGAGATATCCACTCGATCACGAGCGGACGAACCTCACAGTGTAACAGCTGTTATTTGGAACTCCCGCAATCATACAGATATATGCTCCAGCAACCTATGCATAAAAGCTTTGCGAAAGAAACGCAATTTGATCGGGAACAGCTAACAATGGCCCCCGGCAGAATGGCTACGGCAAGTCTATCTAAAAGCGGTTTGACAAGTGTTAGTGGACTATTCGTCTGATGAACAAACCAGACATTACGATGGCTTGGGAGATGTCGATACGGGTTTCGTAATCGCGTACAAGCCTTTGTCAGTGAGCCAACCCTAGGGTCGCTCATCGACCCAGCGCCCGGGCAGAATCCTAAAGCCCGGCTCGATCGGGCGGGCGATCTCAACCGCAAAGTCGAGGAAGGCTCCTTTGTCCAGAAGCTGCCGGACAAACAGACGGACCACCCGTAGACTGTCTGTCAGGGCAGAAATGGATCGGCTGCATTTGCAGCCTGAACGCAC
Source organism: Tianweitania sp. UT-5YL-CI-8 (assembly GCF_030010215.1). Classification (GTDB taxonomy): domain Bacteria; phylum Pseudomonadota; class Alphaproteobacteria; order Rhizobiales; family Rhizobiaceae; genus Oryzicola. The sequence continues at coordinate 1,726 of NZ_JASCRR010000027.1, read as the reverse complement.
CATACAGAGGATCCCGTTCAAAACCTCTCGCAAGTCGATCTGCCGCCGGCTTCCTGTCCCGCTCGGCAGCGGAAGGACCCCTTCATCACCGACCATTCCTCATCGGTCCGGTCGGTTCTCAATCTTGGCCATCCGGCCCCGGCTCGATGCTGTCCGCACCCTAACCGTGAAGCATGCACCAACACCAATGTCAAAGCTGTCAGAAGAAGACAATACAGGCACCGTCATGAAATCTCCAATTGGCAGCCCTTATCGCTGATTTGTTTCTGCTGAGCGAGCTTCAGATGGCGCGGACATCGCCGTTCTTTCCGATGTCGCACGGAGTTCGCCGGGTCGATGACTGGCGGCTGTGAGGGCATCATCTACGTGATCCGCAGCGGGCTGCAGCGGAACCGCGCCGTCCGGCTATGGCCCGCATAAGATACTCTACAGCCGCCCATCCGTTGGAGCCTGATGGGGGTGTTGACCGCATCCTCGCCGGACTCGCTGGAGAAGAACCAATACCCGATCGCATCATGATCGACGCGACGTATCTGAAAGCACACCGCACCGCGGCGAGCCTGCTTAAAAAGGGGATGTTCCCCGTCGTGTTGGGCGAACCAAGCGCGGACTGAACGCCAAGCTCCACACGGTTTGCGACGGCCAAGGTCGACCGATCATCCTGCTTCTCTCGGAAGGCCCGATGAGTGACTACAAGGGTGCTCGTCTCGTGCTCGTCGCCTTGCCGCCCGCTTCACACCTGATCGCCAATCGGGGCGTATGACAGCGCCTGGTCCCGCGAGGTACTGGAAGCCAGAGGAAACGAGCCCTGCATACCGTCGAGCCGAAGCAGCAAGTCGCCCTTCGACTACGACAAGCCCTCTATCACAAGCGCCACAAGGTCGAAAATCTGTTTGCCAAGCTTAAGGATTGGCGGCGCGCCGCAACGCGCTACCACCGACGCCCCCACACATTCTTCTCCGCCATATGCATCGCAGCCGCCATCATCTTCTGGATCTAATCAATATTGAGCCGATGGCGGAGCGGTTTGCTCCGGGCCAGTACGCCTCCTGCACCATTTCATTTCCGACGGCCTTTGGGATACTGTTGCTCTCGAGACCGAGCTTGCGCGACAGGCGGACAGGATCGTTGGCGCGTTAGATGCGTTTCTGGTGATGGACGATACCGCCTTCCAAAAAAAGCGAACACTCAGTAGGGGTCGCGCCGCAATACACTTCGATGCTGGGCAAGAGGACAAATTGCCAGACGCTGGTTTGGTGACGCTTGCCCGAGACGAGATTCCTGTACCAGTTGGCTTGCGTCTTGCGAGCAAGCGCATCAGCAGATGAAAGGAACTCGGCCTCGACTACTTCGAAGGCCGATCATGGAAAGGGCTACATCGGCACGCTCCGATGGCGATGATCGCCTATGCTTTCCTCCAGCACCAGAGTTTGCAGACTGCAAAGCGGGAAAAACAAACGACAAGTACGCAAGGGGCCACCTGATCCCACGTTACCTGCTATCCGTCGAGCCGTCATCAACGCACTCGCCAGACCCATGACGACAATCTGATGTCCCCCACTGCAAAGGGCAAATTGTATAATGCTGCCAAGGATGTCCGATAATGCAACATTATCGGGCGTTTTGATTTACCGACAGGCTGTGCGGTTTGATTGGAAAAGTGTGGCACTAACCGCTCGCATGGTTATACTGCGTTGCATGGATAACATCACCTCCGTCACGGAAC
>NZ_JASCRR010000026.1 GCF_030010215.1 Tianweitania sp. UT-5YL-CI-8 | reverse complement strand
CGATCTCATCGAACGGGTTCATCGACATCTTCACATTCGCAAGCTCGACGCCCGAACCGTCCGACTTCACCCGGATCTTCACGTTGTAGTCGACAACCCGCTTAACCGGGACCAAGATTTTCATGGAATAAATCTCCACAGCGCAGTTGCAGCAAACTAAGCTGCTTACAGCACACCATAGCATTCAGGTCAAATTTTTATACGCCTCAACACCGTCAAAAATGGATTGAATTGTCTAGAATTGCTGGTATTTTTCTTATCTATAAAATGGTATTCTATATTTAAAATTAGGTGCAGGAGTCCGTGATAGCGTGAACAAAATTGTCTATGGACAATCGATCAAGCGGCGTGAGGACGACCGCTTGATCGCCGGCCGCGGTCAATTTGCGGACGATGTCGTACACAAATATGCTTTGCGAGCCTTTTTCGTGCGCTCACCACATGCGGCGGCGAACATATTGTCGATCAACACCAGCGAAGCGTTGAAGATGCCGGGCGTCGTGGCTGTTTTGACCGCTGATGACCTTAGGGCCGCAGGTGTCAAAGACTATTCCGTACCTGCCAAACTCGCCCACATCGACGGCAGCTTTTCCGTCGAGACGCCGCGCACTCTTCTGGTTCGCAACCGTGTTCGCTTCCTGGCCGAGCCTGTGGCGATGGTAATCGCCGAAAGCGAAGCTATGGCGGCGGACGCAGCCGAATCGGTACAGATCGAATACCAGCAGACCGAGGCGATAATCGATCCTTTCACCGCGGCGAACGAAGATGCGCCACAGCTGTGGGACGACCGGCCAGGCAACCTTGCCTTTCATTGGCGGCGGGGTGACTTGGGCGGCGTCGAAACGGCGTTAAAAAACGCGCATCACGTGACCAGGCTAAAGTCGAGCGTGAGCCGCGTGTCGGCGATGCCGATGGAGCCGCGCGCCGCTCTCGCCTATCCTGGTGAAGACGGCAGACCCGTCTTGCGCGTCGCGCATCAGAGCCCGCATAATTTACGCAACATGCTGTGCGCCCAATTCGGGTTGGAACGCGGCGCCTTACGTGTGATCGCCGGGGATGTCGGTGGCTCGTTCGGTATGAAGTCCGGCCTCCTGCGTGAGGAGACCCTGGTGTTCTGGGCTGCAATGCACCTGAACCGCCCAGTTCGCTGGGCAGCTGGACGAAGCGAAGCGTTTCTCTCGGACGAACAAGCGCGCGACGTGCATGTGACCAGCGAACTCGGGCTGGATAAGGATGGGAAATTCACGGCTCTGCGTGTGCGTTACGATGTCAATGTCGGCGCCTACATGTCGGGGCGCTCAGGCGCGCCAATCGGCAACTTCGGCGGCATCGCTGGTGTATATACAACGCCACTGATTGTCGGCGAAGCCGTCGGACGCTTCACCAACACCCAGCCGACCTCGCCTTATCGCGGCGCCGGTCGCCCGGATGCGACATTCGTGATCGAGCGCATTATCGACGTTGCGGCGGAAGAAATGGGAATTGATGCTGCCGAGCTGCGCCGCAGAAACCTCATCCCCCCTGAGGCGATGCCTTACCAGACGCCCTTCGTCTTCAAATATGATTGTGGCGAGTTCGAACGCAACATGGACCGGGCACTGCAGCTGGTCGATTATTCTACGTTTGACCAGCGGCGCGAAAGGTCAAAGGCCATCGGGAAGCTGCGCGGCATCGGTATTGCCAATCCAATTGAGGTCGCGGCAGGGCCCTACGCCAGACCAGGCACCGACTACGCGACGATCAAGGCCCACCCCGACGGCACGGTGACATTGTTTTCCGGTGCGATGTCCGTTGGGCAGGGACTCGATACGGCATTATCAACGCTTGTGTCGCAACGCCTCGGGCTGCCGCTCGAGCGGATTAATTTTGTGATGGGCGACACCGATCAATTGGCCAACGGCAAGGGCAATGGTGGTTCCGCGGCGCTGACTTTATGCGGCACGGCAATCCAGATTGGCGTCGACCAGCTGCTGAAAAATGCACTAAAGATTGCCGCGGACGAGTTGGAAGTCTCGCCGCTCGATCTTGAGTTTGGCAGTGGCGAATTCCGCGTCGTCGGCTCGGACCACGTCATCAGCCTCGGGGAAATAGCCCGCATCGCCGAGGCCATTCCAGATCAGGACAGCGCCGGCCTCGCCGGCTCCGGCCAGTTCGCGCTGTCACATCCGACTTTCCCGAATGGCTGTCACATCTGCGAGGTCGAAGTCGACCCTGAGACGGGACTTGTCGAAATGGTCAACTATGTCAGTGTCGAAGACGTCGGCAAGGTATTGAACCCGATGCTGGTCGAAGGTCAAATCCATGGCGGTGTGGCCCAAGGCATTGGTCAGGCATTACTCGAAGAGATCCGATTCGGTGATGATGGGCAGATGTTGACCGGTTCGTTCATGGACTATGCGATGCCCCGCGCCAGCGATCTCTGCAACATCACAAGCGAGAATCTGGAGACGCCGACCGAGCTCAACCCGCTTGGCGTCAAGGGTGTCGGGGAGGCCGGCACTGTCGGCGGGCTGGCGGCGACAATGAACGCAATCTGCAATGCGCTTGCGCAGGCCGGCGTACGCCATCTCGACATGCCGGCGACCCCGTTCCGTGTGTGGGAAGCACTGAACGAGGCAAAGATGAAGTACTGACCGCATCAGGCCTTTATGCGTCGGTGTGATATGAGCGCGGTGGCGCACAGCACGGCGCTTATCGCGGCAAAGACAAGCCACGTGCCGGCTGCGGTTGCAACCATGCCCGCCGGCAGCGGAATCACAAACTGCGCAATGCGGCTCGCCGTCATGCGCACCGACGTCACAGTGCCAACGGCATGCGGTGGCGAGATGCTGAATGTCAGCGACAGCGCCGTGGGCAGTGCCAAGCCCAGTCCTAAACCGCACATCGCGACCGCTCCCGTCATGCCCCATGTCGGCATAGGACAGGCCAGCAATGCGAAGCCTCCAGCGGAGGTGAGCATGGCGATCACCATTAGCCTGGTGCGGCCGAGCAATTCAATTAGTCGTACGAAGACGAAGCGTGAGGCGAGTGTCACCGCGGCGCGAAGGGCGAGAATATAGCCGAGCGCTGTCGCTGGTATACCAAGCTCGACGGCAAAGATCGGCAGGAACACCAGAAGCAGATCGCTGGCGGTGAGACACAGGCTGGACGAGAGGATTACCCAGCGCAGACTGGGCGTCTTCAAGATCGATGCAATTGTCACCGGAGAGGCGTCATCGTGTCTTCTGGTAACGGCCGCGAAAGGACGCAGCACTAGGGCCGCAATGGTGAGAAAAACGGAGCCCACCATGCAGAGCAATACGATCTCATGGCCGGGCATCGTGACAGTGGGATCAACTGTCAGGCTGATGGCCAACGGCCCGAGAATCTGCCCGAACGAGGTCGCGATCATATAGTAGCCGAGCACAGTGTCGCGGGCGAGCGCAGTGGTGTAGCGCGCAACGAACATCTGCGACGAATTGAGCAGTATCGTCTGTGCGATACCGAGGCCGGAATTTAAAAGAAAAAGCAGCGCTAGGCTTGGCGGCAAAAGGATCAGGCCAGCGACGGAGACGACGAGTATCACCGCCCCGACCATCGTCATCGAGCCATAGTTGCCGCGGTCATTGATCTTACCGATCGTCACCGCAAAGAATACCGGGAGTAACGCGTAGCCGGCAGAAATCACGCTGATCAGACCGACCGACAACCCGGCATCCAGAGCCAGGTAGGTGGTGCCGACGCGGCCTAGCGGTACCGTGCCCTGAAACGCCAGCACCACAGCCAGCAACGGAACCAGCATTCGCCAATCGAGCGGTTCGGACAGCTTGGCGGGGCTGATTTGCTCTGGTGTGGTCATAATTCGATCGGCCCAGTCAGTTCTGCTGCAGCGGCGTCCCGACCTTTTCCGCATAATAAGACGGGCTTATCCAGGAGACATGAATCGTTATTGTCCACTGTAGAGTTCCATGGTATTCCATTTTTTTAAATGATCGGCAAGGACGAAGAGCGTTCCCCACAAACTTCGTATCACCCACCGTTGCAGGGTCTTCAAACACCCAACTGCCGTTCGCCATGGAGGAAACTGAAATGCTAAACATGTTCGCGCGGAGTCTTTTATTTATCGGCGGGCTGACCGCGGCGACCTGCGTCCATGCACAGGACAAATGGCCGTCGAAGCCGATAACCATCGTCAACCCCTACACTGCCGGCGGGTCATCCGATGCCTATGCCCGGCTGCAGGCCAGCTATCTCGAGAAACTTCTCGGAGTGTCGGTGACGGTTGAACCGATCGCCGGCGCGGGTGGTCAGATCGGCGCCCAGCAGGTGGCTCGCTCGCAGCCAGATGGCTACACGCTCTATGCGGGACAGTCGGGCTATCTGGCCGTCTCGCCGAACACGTTGAAGCCCGGCGAATTTAACCCCCTGAAAAAACTGACGCTGGTCTCGACCGTTCGCACCCAGCCAATCATCGTGATCACCCGCCAGGATTCGCCTTACAAGACACTGCAGGACCTGATCGACGACGCGAAGAAGCGGCCGGGCGAGATCAGCTACGCATCGGTCGGCGTCTCGTCGATGACCGACATGACCGGCAAACTGCTCGAAGAGACTGCCGGCATCGACCTGAACCCTGTGCCCTATTCCGGATCGGCGCAATATTCCGTGGACCTGATCGAGGGCCGCGTCGATGTCGCCATGTCGACACCAGCGACGCTGGCGCAGTTCCCAGGTCAGTTGCGGGCATTGGCGCAGGCGTCGGCTGAGCGCTCCCCGGTCGCCAGGGACATTCCGTCGGCGACAGAGGTCGATCTGCCAGATTGGGTGATCTCGTCCTGGGCCGGCATGATGGTCGCCAACAACACGCCGCCGGAGATCGTCGCCAAGCTCGACGCCGCCTTTGCGGAAATGGACAAGAACACCGAATACACCGGCAAGATGATCGAGACCGGCCACGAACCCTTTTATCACTCGGCGGCCGAGTTCAAACCGCAGTGGGACGCACTGATCAAGTCGATGGGCGATCTTCTGAAGAAGTACCCGGCGGCAGCCGCGAAGTAACGTCGGCGCTCCAGGAGGAATATCCACATGCGCATGAAAGACAAGATTGGCATCGTCACAGCCGCGGCTTCGGGAATGGGAAGGGCCGGAGCCGTGCGGTTCGCCAGCGAAGGTGCGTCGGTCGCCGTCGTCGACATCGACGCCGATGGCGTCCATGCGGTCGTCGCGGAGATCGAGAAGGCCGGCGGCAAGGCGATCGGCCTACCTGGCGACCTGACCGACGACGCCTTTTCCAGGGGCATCGTGGCGGAGACGGCAAGGGCGTTTGGCGGCCTCGATTTTGTCTGGGCGCATGCCGGACACCCCGGCCCTTCCAGGCTGGAAGACATGGATCTCGACGTGTTCGACCTGGCGGTCAATCTGAACATCCGCTCGATGACGCTGACGACGGGCGCGGCACTGCCCGAGATGCGCAAGCGCGGTGGCGGAGCGATGCTCTACACTGCCTCGACCGGCGGGCTGCGCGGGTCGCCCCGCAGCCCGATCTATTCGGCGATGAAGTTCGGCGTCGTCGGCTTTGCCCGTTCGCTCGCCAAGCGGGTCGCACACGAGAACATCCGAGCCAATGTCATCTGTCCCGGCGGCGTCGACACGCCGATGCTGCGCCAGTTCATCGCGCGTCCCGACCAGGACAGCACGAAGGGCAAGGATATCGAGGCGCTGGTGAAAAGCCGGCGCAACGAATACCCGATGGGCCGTCCGGCGGAACCGGAGGAAATCGCCAGTGCAGCCCTGTTCCTGCTGTCGGACGAAGCCTCGTATGTGTCAGGCGCGGCCCTGACCGTTGACGGCGCCATGATCGCATGAGGACAGACCAGATGCGTATGCAGAATTCGATCGGGCTGGTAACGGCCGCAGCCTCAGGCATGGGGCGCGCTGGCGCTGTGCGTTTTGCCAAGGAAGGCGCGGCGGTAGCCATCGTCGATATCGACGCGAAGGGCGTCGAAGATGCCGTCGAGGCGATCAAAGCTGCCGGTGGCAAGGCAATTGGAATTACCGGCGACCTGACCGACGACAGGTTCTCGAAGGAAATCGTCGCCGAAACCGTCAGGACTTTCGGCGGTCTCGACTTCGTCTGGGCACATGCCGGTCACCCCGGACCGTCTGCGCTGGAAGGCATGGACATGGCGCTCTTCGATCTGGCAGTCGACCTCAACCTGCGATCCATGACATTGACCACGGGCGCCGCGCTTCCCGAAATGCGCAAACGCGGCAAAGGCAGCATCCTCTACACGTCGTCGACCAGCGGTGTGCGCGGCTCGCCGCACAGCCCGATCTATTCGGCGATGAAATTCGGTGTCATCGGCTTTGCTCGTTCCCTCGCCAAGCGCGTTGCGCATGAAAATATCCGCTCCAACGTGATCTGCCCGGGCGGCGTCGATACGCCGATGCTGCGTACCTTCCTGGCGCGGCCGGACGACAAGAAAAAGTCTGCTGTGCCGATGAACGATCTTTTGGAAGATCGCGCCCGGCGTTCGCCGATGGGCCGAACTTGCCAGCCGGAAGAAATCGCCAACGCGGCCCTGTTCCTGCTTTCGGACGAAGCGTCCTATGTGTCGGGCGCTGTGCTCGTGGTGGATGGGGCGATGGTCGCCTGAAATGTTTTGACAAGCTGGGGAGGAGAAAAAATGAAACGTCGTGACCTGTTGAGACAAGCGGGGGCGCTTTCAGCACTCGCCACCCTACCGGGCGCCTATGCCGTCAAAGCGTTCGCGCAGTCGAGTTTTCCCTCGGGAAGTATCGCTCTCATCGTGCCTTATCCGCCGGGCGGCACTGCGGATGCACAAGCGCGCGCAATCGCCGATTTCCTGACGACGCAATTCAGCCATCCGACGATCGTTGAAAATGTCGAGGGAGCCTCGGGCATCGTCGCCAACCGACGCGTACACGCCCTGCCGCCGGATGGGCAGACGCTGATCCTTCAGACGTCCTCGGCAATGATTGTGGTGCCGCAGCTTTCCGGCGAGGCTTACGAGCCACGCGAGTTGCTGCGGCCAGTGGCGAACGTCTACAACCACCCGATAGCAATCATCACGGGCAAGAACTCACCCTACAAAACGATCCAGGATGTCATCGACGACGCAAAGAAGCGGCCGGGAGAGATCAAGTTCGCCTCTCCGGGCGTCAATTCGATGTATCACATGGCCGGCGAGATTCTGAACAAGAAGGCCGATATCCAGCTGCTGCATGTGCCCTACAAAGGCGCCGCGCAATACACCGTCGACCTTATCGCCGGCCGGATAGAACTCGCGATCGGGACACTGGCGACGGCGATGACCAACAGTGAAGTGCGGCCATTATTGGTTGGCACCCCAAAACGTTCGACGGTCAATCCCGACGTTCAGACAGCAGTAGAGGCCGGCTTCCCCGAGCTTGTTCTGCCGTCCGAGTCTGGTGTCTTCACCCATGTCGATACGCCGGACGAGTCCGTGCAATTGTTGTCCGACGCCGTAGGCAAGATGATGTCAGACGAGAACGCGAAGGCCGCGCTTGCCGATCTGAAACTTGAATTCAACTTCCTCGATCACAAGCAGTTCGCCGAGGCCCTCGAGAGGGAACACGCGATGATCTCCCAGTTGATTTCCGAGACGGGCATGAAGCGGTCCTGACCAAGAACCTCTCACTTCTGCCAGGCTTCGAGAGAGAGGCTTTGCGCGTTGGCATCCCCTCTCATATGGATGCGCAGGGCGCTGGTCGCCCGGACAATGGAGAGAGGCTAAAAAGCCTCTTTCCTGGTGCAGACCCTCAATTCAAGCCGAGATTCAACTTCGACAGAAGCGCTCCTACCTTCCTGGCGTGTTCCTTCAGTTGAGGCTCGAATTCCTTGGCCGAGTGGTAGAACGGTTCGCTCTCGAATTTCACCATCTGTTCGCGGAATTTTGGATCGGCGTCGACCTTGGCCAGAGCGGCGTCCATCTTGTCGGTTATTGCCTGCGGCGTGTTCTTGGGGGCCGATACGCCAACCCATGAAGGATAGTCGATCTGCGGCATATCATAGTCGACCGAGGTGGGGATGTCGGCTGCGAGCGTCGACTTGGCGTTCTGGGCGCTACCGAGCGCGCGCAACTGGCCGGCATAGCCGGCCATCGAGGCGGCGGTCGAGATGACGAAGTCGACACGGCCGGCCAAAAGGTCGACCATATACTGCGCAGAGCCGGTGTAAGGCACATGAAGAAGCTTCACGCCGGCCGCGTCGCCGAGCGATTCGCCGATGATGTGATGCAGCGAATAAAGCCCGAGAGAGCCGAAGGACACCTCGCCGGGGCGCGCCTTAGCGTCCGCAACGATGTCGGCAATCGACTTGTAGGGGGAGTCTTGGCGAACCACGATCAGCATCGGCTGTGTGCGACTGGTGGCGACCAGCTTGAGCTCCTCGGCCGGGTTGAAGCCTTTGTTGACAAAAGGCGTGATAGTGACCAGGCCCGACTGCATCGACATCCAGGTATAGCCGTCCGGGTCCGCGCGAGCGACTTTTTCCGCCGCGATCAGGCCGCCGCCGCCGGGCAGGTTCTCGATCAGCACCGGCTGACCAAGGATCGGCTCAAGCAGATCGGCCTGCAAGCGGACGAAGTTGGAGGCAATGCCCCCCGGCGTATAGGGCACGTATATGGTGATCGGCCTGGATGGCCAACTGGCCTGATCCTCAGCCGCGCTTGCCACCGCTGCGAGCCAGAACAGCGCGAGAGCCGCTGCGGCAATAGCAGTTCCTACCCTTGTGAAAATTCTCATCGTCGTTCCTCCGTCGAGATTGCCGGGCCGAACTCCCATAGCGGGCGGCCGGAGCCGGCCACCCGCCGCGCTTGGGAGGCGCAAACTATTGCGCGGCCTCGGCCTGCTGCATTTGCTTCGGTGCGATTGCCGGCAGACCCGCCAGCAGCGAATTCGGGATCAATTCCATCAGCTCATCGACCGTGAACATACCGTCGTCGCTGGCCTTGTGCAAAGCACGCTGCTCTTCCCCATAGTAGTAGGTGTGCAGCATGCCCCGCTCGACGTGGAAGTTCTGGCCAGTCACATCGCGCGCTTCGTCCGTGCAGAGGAAGCCGACGATCGGCGCTATGTATTCCGGACCCCGGTCGCGCGTGGTCCGGTCATAGTGGGCCTGCGTCATCAGACCAGCCTCGAGCTTGCGCCTACGATTGGCCTTGACCGCCTCGTTGACGGTCATGCGCGTATCGGCCGAGGGGCAGAGCGCGTTGGAGGTGATATCGTAGCGCGACGTCTCGCGGGCGATGGCGCGGGTCAGCGAGACGATGCCGCCCTTGGCGGCAGAATAGTTGCACTGGCCAACCGAGCCCTTAAAGGCATCAGACGCAAAATTGACGATGCGCCCATAATTTTCCTTGCGCATATGTTTGATGGCGTGATGGCACATGTTCCAGTGGCCTTTCAGATGAACCGCGATGACGAGGTCAAAATCCTCCTCTGTCATGTTCCAGATCATCCGCTCACGGAGTACGCCGGCGACGTTGACAAGAATGTCCAGCTTGCCAAACTCGTCGACCGTGTTCTGTACCAACACTCCGGTTTTCTGGTAGTCGGCGACGCTGTCGTAATTCGCCTTGGCCCTACCTCCGGCCTTGAGGATTTCGTTGACGAGCTCGTCGGCCGGTCGCTCTTCCGTGGTCTCACCGCCACGGCCTACACCAGGATCGTTGACAACCACGGTGGCACCTTGCCGCGCTAGCAAAAGTGCAACTTCACGGCCAATACCCCGACCTGCGCCGGTTACGATGGCCACTCTTCCATTGAGATGCATTAACCCTTCCTCCACTAAGCAGTGCGCAATAGTATACTGTTTTCATTAGAGCCGGCAATCGCCGATGCAGCCATTTTTGCCAAAGCTGGAACCGAGCAAGAGCGACTCGCGCATCGCCATTGACGCATCGCTACGCTAGCATAAGGTCGAGCAATTGTGGCCGGAGTGTCCGTTGACGCATCGGACTATCTATGAGAAGTACACCATAGTATTCCACTCCATATAGAACCTATTTGAGACGAAGCGTCAGGAGGAAACAGACGATGGAAAAGATCAAATGAGCATCAACGGAGCAGCTTATATCGTGGGCGCTTTCGAGCATCCAACGCGCTTTGCGCCTGACAAGTCAACCGCACAACTGCATGGCGAAGTTGCCGTCGGAGCCATCAGGGACGCAGGCTTGTCTAAAGACGACATTGACGGGCTGTTCGTTTCCGGTGACGCGCCGGGCGGCTTGCAGTCGATGGGCAACTATCTCAACCTCAAGCTGAGACATGTTGATAATGTCGATATTGGTGGCGTATCGCCGATCGTCCAGGTTGCACATGCGGCGGAGGCCATCAAGCTCGGCAAATGCAACGTGGCTTTAATCACCTTGGCAGGGCGTCCGCGCGCCGAAGAGATTAAAACCGGCACAACCCCGCGCGTACGCCATGCCTCGGCGCCCGACGTTCAATGGGAGTTCCCCTATTCGGTGCCAACGGCGGTTGCCTACGCGATTGCCGCCAAACGTCATATGTATGAATATGGCACCACCAGCGAGCAACTTGCCTGGATCAAGGTAGCGGCTTCGCACCACGCGCAGCACAATCCGAACGCAATGCTGAAAGATGTCGTCACGGTAGAAGACGTCGTCAATTCACCAATGGTGTCCGACCCGCTGCACCGCCTTGACTGCTGTGTTATTTCGGACGGTGGCGGCGCGATCATCGTGGCGCGGCCGGAGATCGCCAAATCGCTGAAGCGACCGAAAGTGAAGCTGCTGGGTGCTGGAGAGACGACAAAGCACCAGGAAGGCGGCATGTTCGACATCACCTATTCGGGCGCCGTTCGCTCAGGTCCGACGGCGTTCGCCGAAGCCAGGGTGACGCAAGGCGATATCAAATATGTGTCGATCTACGACAGCTTCACCATCACCGTGCTGATGCAACTGGAGGATCTCGGCTTCTGTGAGAAAGGCAAGGGCGGAGCTTTTGTTTCCGACGGCAATCTCATTTCGGGCGTCGGCAAACTGCCGTTCAATACCGATGGCGGCGGATTGTGCAATAACCACCCGACCAATCGCGGTGGCATCACCAAGATCATCGAGGCGGTGCGTCAGCTTCGCGGCGAAGCTCACCCCAAAGTGCAGGTCAAAAACTGCGATCTGGCGCTCGCCCACGGCACCGGCGGCCAGCTCGGCGTTCGTCATGGCAGCGGCACCATCATCATGGAAAGGGAATAAGCGGGATGGCAAATTATCGCAAAATGGCGGCGCCTACCCCCGATCCGGAATCACAACCCTTCTGGGATGCGGCGACACAAGGCAAGTTCCTGGTGCGCAAATGCAATGGCTGCGGCAAGGTGCATTGGTACCCGCGCACGATCTGCCCGTTCTGCGCCAGCGATGAAACCGAGTGGGTCGACGGCAAGGGTACCGGTACGATCTATACCTACACGGTGATGCGTCGCGCCAAGGAGCCTTACGTCGTCGCTTACGTCGAACTCGACGAAGGTCCGAAGATGCTGACCAATATCGTCGAATGCGATGTCGACTCTGTCGAGATCGGCCAGCAGGTGGAGCTCGTGTGGGTGCCAACCACCGAGGATGGCCCGCCAGTGCCTTGCTTCAAACCAGCCTAATTCAACAATCATGTCTCTGGCTGAATAAGGCGCGAAGCAAGCTTCGCGCCTTATTCCGTCAGCCATATCGACAGGTAACGGCCTGCGCTGTGCCATTGCAGCCGTCGCATCGAAGTGCATGGGTTGACGTTCCGGTTCTCGTTCCGCTCCGACCAATGGTCACCTTTTTCGTGACACGCAGATTCAGATTGGAACGTTGAAACGCTCGAGCAGGAGCTTGCGGATGTAATCACGCGTTTCCGGGGTAAGCTTCTGCATCGTCGCCGCAAGCCGGCTCTTTGCCTGCTCGCCATAGAAGATCGGGAATGGTCCGAGCGCCTTGTCGACAGCCTCTTTGGCTTCCGGCGTTGTGAAGGCGCGTTTGGTCGCTTCGCTGTATGCCGCGAATATCTCCGGAGGTGTTCCGGGCGGAAGCGCAATGCCGCGCGCGTTCGGCACCATCGCCGTCACCATCGTCTTGAACGTTTCGAAAGTGGGGCCTTCGGGTGCTTTGCCGAACATGATCTCGTAGGCCTCCGGGAAGGACGGCACGTCAGGCAGGGCGGGGTCGCGTGTGATATTGCCGTTTTCATCGACGCCCCCGACGGTAAACAGTGGGAAGACCTCACCCTTTTCGACCAACGGTTCGGTGATCTGGATGTAGGAGGCAATGGACTCGCCATTGATCTTGTATTCGCCGCGCTGGAAACCGGTGGTCGAGTCCGAGCCGGGGACGTTGAACGCCGGAATGTAATTGGCGCCGGTCGCCTCGAGCGCCAGCACATACAGCAGCGCTATGCCCGCGACGCTCGATGTACCATGCGTCAGCGGCGTCTTTGCGTCGATCGCCATCTTGAGATCCTTGAGGCTGGTGATGCCTCCAACCTTGGAGCCGGTCATGACGTAGCCGCTCGGTCCCGCGAAAAACTGCATCCAGGTCGACGGGTCGAAGCGCACCTGATCCTCGTCCTTGCGGAAGAACGGGGTCAGGATGGACGCTCCTGTCGATGAGATGATCATCAAGCCGTCGGGCTTTGCCTCCTTCTGGAAATAGTTGGCCCCGTTGATGACGCCTCCGCCGGTGATGTTTTTGACGAGGATCGTCGGTTTCCCGGGCAATTCCTTTTGCAGATGAGCGGCGACGAAGCGGGCGAGAACATCCCCGCTGCCACCGGCGGAGGACGGAACGATCATCTCGATGCGCTTGCCGGTGAAGTCCACTTCGGCCGCAGAGGCATGCGGAAGCCACGTCAACGTAAGCGCTGCGGCAGCAAGGCCGATGCGGCGTAACCTCAAAAGCATAGGCATATCTCTCTCCCATGGCGCTTATGAACGGACTGCAGGCGCGCCTTCCCCGAAGTCGTCGTTAGTCGCTAACTGTCCTAGCAAGAGGCTCAATGGACTTTGGACGCCTTGACCATCTTACGCATTCGCGGGTTCACAACCTGGTCCGAAATGTGGATGTTCCAGATCATAGCCGTGTCGCCGGCCTCGAATTCCCGGTAGAGACCGTCGAACTGCGCGACATCGGTGACATTTTCACCGCGCAGTCCAAAACCACGAGCGATAGACGCGAAATCGGTGCGGCCAAAAATCGCCCCGCTGTCGTCCAGGCCATCCTCGCGCAATTTGTGTATTTCGGAGCCGTAGGCCCCGTCATTCAAGATGCAGATCAAAAGCTTCAGCCGGTGACGCTTGATCATCTCGAACTCCTGGATGTGCATGATGAGGCTGCCGTCGCCCTCAAACAGCACCACCCGGCCATTGTGGCGGGCTGCAGCGACGCCAATCGTCCAGGCTAGCCCGCTGCCGATGGCGCCGAACGCCTTATGGACATGATAGGCTTCCGGACGGCGACCGCGCATGACGGAGTGGAAGTAGGATTGGTGGCCCGACCCACCGACTATGTCGAAATCCTTTGGCAGCACATCGTCCAGGGCAGAGATCGCGTTGCGTGGGTCGACAGTGCCCGCTGCGACGACCTGTTCGCTGGAGTCGCCCACATCTATCGCCAGTCGGCGCGCGAGTTCAGGTGAACGCAGGCCGTTGCAGCCGGTGACGTCGCCCTTGAGGCGCGACGCCAGCGCTTCGGCGGTCAGTCTCGCGTCAGCGGTAATGTAGGAGTCTGCGGCATGCACGCCTTCATTCATGCCAAGCGGTTTTGGATCGACCTGCACCACTTCCGCATTGCCAAAGAATCCGCCCCCGTCGACCGTGTGGGAGGCAAGACTTGCACCAAAGGCGATAACCAGATCTGCTTGAACGGAAAGTTCGCGTGCAAATTCGCGGGCATAGCCGCCGGCAATACCTATCGAAAACGGATGATGGTCATAGAGGCCGCGCGCAGGCAGGGTCGTGGCCAGCAACGCGCCGGACGCATCGGCCAGCATCTCGATAGACTTGTCGGCGCCGGACCAGATCGCGCCACGACCGGCGACAAGGATGGGAAAGCGGGCGGCGGCGAGTTTCTCAGCGAGGCAGTCGATCTCGGCGGGATCGGGCCATATCGGCGTTGCCTTGGGCAAAACCGCCGAGGATGACTGATAGGCACCCTGCTCCGGCAATTCGGCCTTCTGCAGATCATAAGGAACGCCGAGCACCACCGGACGGCGCTCATGCGCGATGAAGAAGGCATCGCGGACATACTGGTGCATGCGGCGCGGACTATGGGCGGCGATGTAATGTGCGCCGGTCGGATAGGTGAGTGCCGCCTGATCAATGGTCTGGCTGTACCATTTGGCGTGCATCGGCACCTCGCCGGCAAAGACAACCAGTGGGATGCGCGAGCGGGCCGCTTGGGTGAGCGCAGTCATGATTTGGGTGAAGCCCGGCCCGCAAGTCACAG
The DNA here is from genome assembly GCF_030010215.1 of Tianweitania sp. UT-5YL-CI-8. GTDB lineage: Bacteria > Pseudomonadota > Alphaproteobacteria > Rhizobiales > Rhizobiaceae > Oryzicola. The sequence continues at coordinate 23,344 of NZ_JASCRR010000026.1, read as the reverse complement.
AGGCAACCCCCACTTTTCCGGTGGCGCTGTGGTAGCCCATCGCCATGGCGACCGCGCAGTGCTCATGGCGCGCGTGGAAGGTTCGCATAGCCGGCATGCCCATCATTGTGGTCGCCCAGTGCATATTGCCATCGCCCATCAGCGCGAAGTGCGTGTCGACGCCTTCAGCGACGAAGTCTTCGGCCAACGCGCGATAGATGGTTGGCATCGAGCTCCACCCCTCCTAAAGATCAACGTCCCCTTCGTGCTTCTGGAATACTATAGCATTCCATAAAAATGGCGACATGGCAAAGCGGATAGGAAGAAATATTGCTGGTGAGTTTTCATGGAGGATCGATGAGCGCTCATCGGCAAGATGCCCCTATCGTGTAAATCACTGCCGGGTCTCGGCAGCCCACACACGATGTGCATCCTCTTCATCTTTGGCACGATCGACGCCGCACTGCCGATGCTTGGCCGGCGGAAAGAGGCATTTGCCCTGTCACATCGTGTGATGGACGCATGGTTCGCCTTTGCGCGATCAGGCTTGCCGGGACATGGCGGATTGCCCGACTGGCCCGCATTCTAGACCGGACGGCGTGCGACGATGATCCTCGACGACCAGTGCTACGTCGAAAGTGATCCGCTTTCTGCCGATTGTCATGCGCTTGCGCCCTATCCCCTCTAAAACTCCGACATGGCCGGGAAGGTTGGCGGATAGGTTCAGCGCTTCCCGCGGTGCTCACAGGAAGCGAACTTACGCCTCAGGAGTTCGGCAGTCCCAATACCCGCTTCGATAGGATGTTGCGCTGGATGTCGTTCGAACCCGACGCAATCTGCGATGGGAACATTGCGTAAAATGGCGCGACGACATTGAAGCGCTCATCGCTGAAACTCTGCTTGACAGCGACACCGCCGGCAGAGCCGGAAACGTCGATCAGCATTTCAGACAGGCGCTGGGCGCATTCACCGGCCCAAATTTTCAACTGGGAGATTTCAGGACCGGGCATCCGGCCGGAGCGGACGATATCGGCGAAGCGCGAATAGTTCGACTTCAGGTCGGCAATATCGAGATAGACGCCGACATATTTCTCGCGGAACGATGCATCAGTCCAGACGCCGCGCGCCTTGCCCACCGCCTCCATCGCCTTCAGTGGACCCGAGACCCGGCGGGGGCTGCCATTGTTCAGGCGTTCGAAGCCGAGCAGCGATTTCGCCACCGTCCAGCCCTTGTTAATCTGGCCGACGAGATTGTCCCTGGGCACCCGGACGTTATCGAAGAAGACTTCGCAGAACTCATCGTGACCTGCGATATTGGTGATAGGCCGGATCGTGACTCCCGCGGTCTTCAAGTCGAGAATGAAAAAAGAGATGCCCTCTTGCTTCTTCGCCGTCTTGTCGGTTCGCGCTAGTAAGAACATATGCGTGGCGTGGTGGCCGGAGGATGTCCATATCTTCGATCCGTTGATGATGTACTCCTCGCCATCCAGTACTGCCTCGGTGCGCAGCGAGGCAAGGTCGGAGCCGGCGTTCGGCTCCGAATAACCCTGGCACCAGGCGTCTTCCGCACTGAGAATGCGTGGCAGGTATTTCGCCTTTTGGGCATCGGTTCCGTAGCGCATCAACATCGGGCCGAACATGACCACCCCTTGGTCGGGGTTGCGCGCAATGCCAACCCGCTCACGTTCCTCGATGAAGATGACCTGTTTGTAGGGATCGAGCCCCATGCCGCCATGCTCCTTCGGCCAGGCGGGCGCGATCCAGCGCTTCGCCGCCATCAGGGAGAGCCACGGAGCCATTTCTTCGCTCGAACCGCGGCGCCCCATGTGGCGCAGTTCCACGGGATAATGCGCCTCAAAATAGGCACGGACACCGCTGCGGAAATCGCTGTCGGAGAATTTGTTCCAGTCGACGTCGACATGGCTGTCGGACATGAAAGCCGGATCGACCCTTGCGGTGGTGCTGTCGGTTTCATCCAGAGCGCCGCCATGCTCCAACAGCAGCGCCGAATAGCTGGAGCGGTTCTCGGAAGCGTTGCCATAAAACGCAGCAAGGGAGAGGATGCGGCGCAGATAGAGGCCGACATCATATTCGTCGGTGTAGGCGATGGCGCCGTGCAGCTTGATCGACTCGCGGCCGATCATCAACGCGGCGTGAGTGCAGCGCGCTTTGGCGCGCGCCGCCTCCATTTCCAGGCGCGGTAGTTCGACCTCCGTGTCCAGAGCGCGCACCGCTTCGGCCAGGACGGAAACGGAAAGTTCCTTTTGGATATAGAGGTCGACGGTGCGATGCTGCAGCGCCTGGAAAGAGCCGATAGGGCGGTCAAACTGCACCCGCGTCTTGAGGTAGCCAATGGTGATCTCAAGCGCCTGTTCCATGCAGCCGACAAGTTCGGCGGCGGTCACGATAGCAGCCGCGGCTATGCCATGACGAAGGGCGGTTTCAGCGGCCGCGCCGCGCGCGAGGATCTTTCCCTCGGCGTTGGACAGACTGAGAGTGGCCGAAAACGTACCGTCCGGGCGCGGCTCGCTTTCGCGGGAGATGCCGGCTGCGTCGACAAGCGCCAACAGAAGCTCATCACCATCCAAAGCGGCCACGATGAACGCATCGGCTTCCATGCCCGACGCCACATGATGGATGTCGCCCGACAACATGTTCGACCCGCCAAATTTGACAGGCGTCTGCCGAGGATCGAGTCCACCAAAGCGACTTTGCCAAGCTACGCCGACGACTCTCGTGCCCGAGGCAATCCCGGTTAGGAGATCCGCGGACGTGCCATCAAGCTTGGAAAGGATCGTAGCGGCGAAAACGGTGGACGTGACAAACGGTTCGGGCCGAAGGATGCGGGCAAGTTCGCGCGCGACGACCGTCGCGGCCTCGTAGGGCAGCCCCTGCCCCCCATGCGCTTCGGAGATGAGGCTGCCGGTCCAGCCCTGCTCGGCAAAAAGCTTCCAGGCCGCGGGGTCGATGCCCGGTGTCCGGCCACGCAGATCACGTGCCGGCTTGATACCGGTGCGCTGCGCATAGGCTTCGACGCTCTCCTTCAGAAGGCGCAAGAGCTCGGTATGCTCGCTGTCATCGGTCTCGGTGGCAATGGCGCTGTTGGCAATTATGTTCATGGCAAGGCCTTCATACAGTGCGACCGCTGAGCGGTCCTTTCAAGCGCGCTTTCGGCGCGGGGCGTGACCGCCAAGCGCGATGGGAGCTTCGACATCAATGGTTTCCAGAGCATCGTAGAGTGCGACCATGTCGCCATGCTGTTCGGCAGTTGTGAGCGCTGCAAAACGCGCTTTCAGCGCGTCCGCTGTCAACGGCCGTTCCGGTGTGCCGGCGAAAGTGGAGGCTTCGCCTTCCAGAATCTCGCCGCCAGTGAGATGAACGCGCATTTGGACAGCCCAGCCCTTGAGGGACGAGTCTGTGCTCAACTCGATACGCTCGGCCATGGCGTGCACTCTGCCGTCGGCAATCGCCTCGTCCGTCAGCACGAAGGGATCATCGAGGTCATTGAACAGCGAGAACGCCAACATGAAGGGCACGCTGTATTGGGCCAGCGCCATGTCGGTAGGATGTTTGCCCGCATGATGACTCGCGATCTTCGGTGGAACGGCGAGTTCAATTCGATCGATCGATTCTGCCAGGATATCGTGCTTGCAACGCCAACCGGCCAGAAGCTCGATCGGCGCCTGCGCGGTGACGTGACAGGGATAGTGCTTAAAACAGCACGTCTCGATCTCCCATTGGGTCCCGAGGCCTTTGACGAGCAAGGAAGCGTCTGTCTCCAGACAGAAGGTTTCGAGCAAGCCGAAATGCGTTTCGAAAATGTCTGCCGGCGCCTCGTATCCGGCGGCCGCGAGACTAGCTGCGATGATGCCACTTTCGGCAGCACGGCCGAGATGCAGACGCTTGACCATGCCGCCACCGCCACTGCCGGCGAAAGCAAGAATACCGCCGCCCATGGAGCCGGCAAGACCGAGCGCATGCGCCATCTCCGTTTCCGATAACTTCATGAGCTTGCCGGCGGCAACCGCCGAACCGAAGACGCCGGTTATGCCTGGCGCGTGGAAACCACGCTTTTCGGCGGTGTGGAGCGTCGCGGCTCCGACACGGAACATGACCTCGCAGCCCGCGACAATCGCGGTGATCATGTCGCGTCCGCTTGCACCGCGCGCCTGCGCGACTGCCAGCGCCGGCAGCGCGACGGTGGCGCCGGGATGCACGCCGGCACCGGGCTTGCGCAGGGAATCGAGCTCGAAGGCGTGGGCAAAGACGCCGGACAGAAGTGCGGCCTTTTCAGGCGTCGTACTGATATCGGTGCCCGGAACGAAAGCTCCTCCGGGCGGCAGGCTGCTCGCAGCGACGACCGCCCGAGACCAGGGAAACCGGCTCCCGAAGATGGCGCAGGCAATGGCGTCGGTGAGGCAAGTTCGGGCGATCGAACGAGCCGAGGGGGGCACGTCGGCGCCGACAAGCCGAGTGGCGAAGCGCGCCAGGGACGTGGCGGAATCGACTTTGCCTTCAGCCGGCACTGGGCCTGACCTTGCTGCGCTGCTTGTCGGACTGGAGTGCGACGGCAAAACCGGCCGCATGCGCGCCCGCCAAACGCCCAAAGGTGGCGCCGGACATCAGACCGGTACCGCTGCCGTAGTTCTGGAAAAACAGACCGCCGACCATCTCGCCTGCGGCATAGAGGCCAGGTATGACCCCGCCGAAGCTATGCTCGACCTCGCCGTTGAGTGTGACCTTGACGCCGCCAAAGGTGAAGGTGACGCCCGTGGTGACGTGGTAGGCGTGGAAGGGCGCAACGTCGATCGGGTTTGCCCAGTTCGTCTTGTTGATTTCAAGTCCCACCGTGCTCTTGCCATCGAGAATGTTGGGATCGAAAGCGACATCGCTCGAGCAAGCCGCATTGTATTCGTAGACGGTCTTCAGGAAGGCGTCGGCATCGACGTCCTCCAGCTTTTCGGCCAGATCCTCCAGAGTGTCGGCCTCCACTTTGGTGACACGGCGGATGCGGTATTCCGAACGCAGGAGGGGAGACGCCTTGGCATCGAATACCTGCCAGACTTTCATGCCAGGCTGACGCATGATTTCGCCGCCATATTTCGCATAGGTATGGCTGTGGAAGTTGGCGCCTTCGTCGACGTAGCGCTTGCCGTGGGCGTTGACCATGATCCCGAAGGGATAGTTGTGTTTCTGGAACTGATCGCCAATGGAAAGATCGCCAGTCGGCGGAGCGTTGACATCCCAGGCGACCGAGTGGCAGCCGGACCAGTTCCCATGTGGCATCGCGCCCGCGGCCAGCGCCATGCGCAGGCCCCAGCCCATGTTGAAGCGGGTGCCTCGGACCTTGGCCATGTCCCAGCCTTTGCCAAGATAGTTGGCGCGCATTTCCGGGTTCGATTCGAAACCGCCGCAGGCGAGGATGATAGCACCGGCGCGGAATTCGACCAGATTGCCGTTGCGTCGGGCACGAACACCAACGATATGTCCCTCCTCCTCGATCAGTTCGTGGGCGGGCGTCTCGTATAGAATCTCGACGCCACGCTTCTCGGCATTCTTGTAGAGCGCATCAAGCAGCGCTTCGCCGCCGCCCCAGATGTGCAGCGCCAGGCCACCCCAGAACTTGAAACGTCCGTTGACCTCGAAAGCCTGGCGGCCAAGCCCGGGCTTCAACTCGACGCCTTGGCGCGCCACCCATTTCGCCGTCTCCAGACTGCGTGTGATCAGCAATTCGCAGAGCTCCGGGTCTGTCCTGTACTCCGTAAGCTCGTACATATCGTCGAAAAATTGGTCAGTCGTATAGGTCCCAAAATCGACGTTGTCGTAGTTTTCCTCGCGCAGCGCCGGGTTCACATCGCACAGATCGCCAAAGCCGTTATAGGCAAAGCGGAAAGCGCCGCCGGTGAAGCGCGAATTTCCGCCGCGCTCTTCGAAGGGCGCAGCTTCCAACATCAGCACTGTGGCCCCGTTTTCATGCGCGGAAATGGCCGCGCACAGAGCGGCATTGCCGGCGCCAACCACGATGACGTCTGCTTCGCGGAGCGTCTGATGCACTAGAGTCATGTCGCTTTGCTATCCTGCTCAATATTGGTATACCATGGAATTCATACTGGGTTTGTGTTGGCCGCGCAACTGCATTTATATGTGAGACACCTAAGCCAGCCGCTAAAGCATGCACTCGACCGCGACCGCAGCCGAGTGAAATGATGGGAGTTTCGGCAAGACCAAATCGGCATTGAGTGGACTTTGTTAGAAACAGCACGACGACACTTATCGAAAGCAATGCGGCTCTGATGTAGTATACTATTGTGTTCTGACAGGCGCGTGGCTATGTCGTGCAAGTTGTGTCCCGAGCTGCAAAGGCTGAATCATGTCCGTAGAGAACATCGCAACACCTAGCGCGCTATCCTTTCCGTACCCGGCGCCGCCTCATCAAGGCGGAACATTGCAAATAGCGCCGGGCATACACTGGCTGCGCATGCCGCTGCCCGGGCGACTCGATCACGTCAATCTGTGGATACTCGAAGAAGCCGATGGCTGGACGCTGGTCGACTGCGGGCTGAACAACCAAACGACAGCTTCCGTCTGGGCTGCGCTGTTCGACGGGATGCTTTCCGGCAGACCTGTAAAGTCGATTATCGTTACGCACGCGCATGTCGATCATGTCGGCTATCTCGGGGGGCTGATCGAACGTACCGACGCGCCGCTCATCATGACCATCACGGAATATCTGACCGTGGCGCTGAGGATGTTCGAGACGCCGGAGCGTATGGCGGAGCAATCGCTGCTGACCATTTCACGTTGCGGGACGCCGCCCGAGGAGACCGAAAGCATGATTGCCCGGCGACGGGATGTGCGAGGCACCTATTCCGGCATTCCTCCGCACTATACACGGGCGATAGCAGGCCATCCCATCGTCGCGGGCGGACGGCTCTGGCAGGTCGCGACCTTCGGCGGTCATTCGCCGGAGATGTTGACGCTGTTTGATCCGGTCGACCAGATTCTTATCGCTGGCGATCAGGTGCTCACTCAGATAACGCCGTCGATCAATGTCTCGCCAACGGAGCCTTCGGGTGACCCGTTGTCGATCTTCTATGAATCCTTCGCGCCACTGAAAGCGCTGCCCGCCGAGACGCTGGTGCTGCCTTCGCACGGGATGCCGTTCTACGGGCTTCAGGCGCGTATCGACCAGATCAGCGACCACCACGACCAGCGATTGGACAAGATCCTTGGATTTGTCGAGGGCGACCCGACCTCCTACGAGATCGCGCTGAAGACATTCGAGCGGGCGATGGCAACGACGGCGGCGCGCCAGGCGCTCGCCGAGACGCTGGCGCATCTGCATTATCTGCAGAAGCAGGGCCGCGTGACATCCTATGAGGACGCCAGCGGGATCGTCCATTACAGGCGGCCGTGACTACCGAGGTAGTCCCAACACGTTGATGGCGATGATGTTGCGCTGGATGTCGTTCGAGCCTGACGCGATTGTCGCACCGAACACGGTGTAATAGGGCGTCAGCAGATTGACGCCAGTGCCGTCGAAATCCTGCGTCTGGCGGATCGCACCGGCGCTTCCGGCCGTCTCGATCAGCAGTTCCGACAAGCGCTGGGTGGTTTCGCCGGCCCAAATCTTCAGCATCGATATTTCCGGACCTGGCTGGTCGCCGGTCGAGACGATTTGCGAGAAGCGGCCGTGGGAGGCGCCGAGGTCGAGCACATCGAGATAAAGCGGCACGTATTTCGCGCGGAACTCCGGGGCGCCCCACGCCCCCGTCGCCTTGGCGACGACGGCGAGCTGGCGCAACGGCACCTGGACCCGGCGCGGCGAGCCCGTACCGAGGCGCTCGAAGCCGAGCAAGGTCTTGGCGACCGTCCAGCCCTTGTTCAGCTCTCCGACGAGATTGTCTTTTGGGACGCGGACATTGTCGAAAAAGACCTGCGCGAATTCCTCATGGCCTGCGAGGTTGCGGATTGGCCGGATCGAGACGCCCGGCGTGTCCAGCTTCAGCAGGAAAAAAGAGATGCCGGCCTGCTTCTTCACCGTCTTGTCGGTGCGGGCGAGCAAGAACATGTGGTCGGCGTGATGACCGCCCGAGGTCCATATCTTGGAGCCGTTGATGACGTAGTCGTCGCCATCCGGAACGGCTTCGGTGCGCAGCGATGCAAGATCGGATCCGGCATTGGGCTCTGAATAACCTTGGCACCAGTAGTGCTCGCCGCTGATGATTTTCGGCAAGTAGAAATCCTGCTGTGCCTTGGAACCGTAGTGCATCAGCATCGGTCCAAGCATGTTCACACCTTGCTCGGCGGTGCGCGCTATGCCGATGCGCTCGCGCTCCTCGATGAATATCAGCTGTTTTGCCGCCGACAATCCCATGCCGCCATGGGTGCGGGGCCAGGCGGGCGCGACCCAACCCTTTCGGCAGATCGTGTCCAGCCAGTCCTTCATTTCCGCGGGGTTGGTGCGACGGCCAAGATGGCGTAGGCGCTGCGGATAGTTCTTCTCCAGATAGGCGCGAACACCCTTGCGAAAATCGGCGTCCGAGAAATCGTTCCAATCGATGTCCGCACTGTCCGGCTGGGTGAAAACCGGATCGACGCCGTACTCGCCGTCATCTGCCTCGACGTCGGCGGCATTGAGCTCTGCTTCCGCTTCTATATGTGCGGCGAGTGATCGGCGCCGCTCTGCCGGATTTCCGAGCCATGGCGCCAGTGTCATTGCGCGGCGCAGATATAGGCCGACATCATATTCATCGGTATAGCCGATCGCGCCATGCAGCTTGATCGATTCACGGCCGATCAGCAGCGCCGCGTCACCGCAGCGCGACTTGACGCGACCGGCGGAAAAGCGGCGAGCTTCCGCATCGCCTCCGCCGTCGAATACTTTGACCGCTTCGGCAAGCGCGCCTCTCGACAGCTCTTGCTGCATGTAGAGGTCGACCGCGCGGTGCTGCAACGCTTGGAACGACCCGATCGGTTTGCCGAACTGAACACGCGTCTTCATGTAGTCTAGGGTGATCTCGAGAGCCCTTTGCATCAGGCCGAACAGTTCTGCCGACGTGACGAGCGTTGCTGCGTCGATGGCCGAACCGAGGGCTGCGAGAGCCTGCTTACCCGTGGCAAGGATTGCGTCGTCCTTCACAGAGACATCCCTGCAGGTGACTCGGCCCGAATGGCTGCCGTCGGCGCGCAGTTCCTCGGCTATCGACATGCCCACCGTATCCGCGGGCAGGTAGACGAGCGCGATGTCATCCTCGGCTTTGGCGGCAACGACGAATCCGTCGGCGCCAAGAGCCGGGAAGACATGCCGCAATTCGCCCGCCAGCGTGCCCTTTTCGGAAAGCACCAAGCCGGTCGCTTCGATGTCGAGCGAGCCCTTGGCGTTCTGGAAAGCCGTCGCGACAATCGACCGGCCGGAGATGATGCCGTCGAGGAGCATCGTGCGCAAAGGCGACGGGGGCGAGCCTGCGACAGCAAGCGCGGTCAGTACCGCAATCGAGGTGAGAGGCTCAGGATTGACGGCCCGGGCCAATTCCTCGGCCAGAACGCACATCTCGGCAAAGCCGAGACCTTGGCCGCCATCTTCCTCCGTCAGCAGCAATCCCAGCCAGCCATTGGCGGCCATAGACGACCACGCCTTGCGGTCAATGCCGGGCTTCTGGAAGCGCAGTTCGCGCGCACGCTTGATTCCATCGGCCCGCGAAAAGCCTTCCGCCGCATCGCGCAGCAGGCGCAGGATGTCGTTATCATCCATCTCGGTTTCTTGAAAAATTTCCTGGGCAGCAGCCATCGTCATTCCTTTTGGTCGACGTTCTTGACAATGAGCGCATCGAGGCATGCACCGCCCGTCCCGCGAACCGAGAAGGGGTTGATCTCGATCGACACGATCCGGTCGCCGGCATCGAGCATCAGATCAGACAGCGCCATCATCGTGCTGGTAATCGCTTTGCGATCCATCGCCGGGCGGCCTCGGAAAGTGCCGATCAGCGTTCCCGCCTTGGTGCGGTCGATGAGTTCCTCGGCGTCGTCCTCGGCGACCGGACATGCGGCAAGCCCGAAATCCTTAAAAAGCTCGATAGCGACACCGCCAGAGCCAAACAGGATCATCGGCCCCAGTTCTGGGTCGACGAGCGTGCCAAGTACAACCTCCACGCCACCCAAGACTTGCTCGGCAACGAGGATGCCTTCGACGACCGGCTTGCCGGGAAGTGCCATGACCCTGGCCATGATGTCGTTGTAGGCTTGTTCGGCGGCATCGGCCGAGCCAACGTTCAGAATGACGCCACCGACATCGGATTTGTGCGGCAGATCGGGGCTGACGACCTTCAGCACCACTGGAAAGCCGATCTGGCTAGCAAAGGTGCGGGCTTCGCCCGCCGACCGTGCGATAGCTTCCTTTGGCAGCGGCACACCATAGAGGTCGAGCACCGCTTTGGCGGAAACCTCGTCGAGGACATTGCTTAGCGCGGCATCGAGCAGCGCGTGCAGCTTTTCACGGCGCCCAGCAGGGCGCGCACGCGTCGGCGTGTCCGTCGGCATCTTTCGCGCCGCGTATTTGATCGCCGCCGCCAGCGCGGCGCAGGTGCGGTCGGAGCCCTGCAAGTAGGCGACATTCGGCAGTTGGGCGCGCAGGTCGCGGGTGTAGTCGGTGAATCCGTAGCTTGCGACGCTGATATAGACGATCGGCTTGTCAGACTTGCCCGCCAATTCATTCACGGCGTGAAGATATCCCTCGCGGCGCGCTGAGCCGACCGTGCGTGGCAACTCGCCTTCGAGCAGCAGCATATCGACGTTGGGGTCCTCGATCAGCGACGTGACGCTGGTCATATAGGCTTCCTGGCTGACATTGGCGGCGAAGCCCGCATCCAGCGGGTTGTTGATATCGCTTCCAACGCCAAGCACGGTTCCAAGACGATCGATCGTGGATTGCGCCAGCTTGGGGAAGAACAGTCCTGCCGCGTCCCCGGCATCGATCATGATGCCGCGCTTGCCGCCTGACGTTGACATGGCGCCAATACGCGAGCCGCGCACCGGCTTGGCATGCGCAAAATATTCCGTCATTTCGACCAATTCATCCAGCGTCGCGACACGAATGACGCCATTTTTAGCCGCGACGGAATCGAACGCCATTATCGAGCCCGCCAGGGAGCCCGTATGCGCGACGGATGCCTCTCGACCGGCCTCGCTGACACCGGTTTTGACTACAACCACCGGCTTGTCGGCGCGGGAAGCCGCGCGACAGCCATCGAGGAAACGGCTGGGGTCGCGGAGCCCTTCAAGGTAGCAGATAATGACCTTAGTAGCTTCGTCCTGCGCTGCATATTCGATGTAGTCGCCGATGGTCAGGCCGAGTTCGCTGCCCGAAGTAACCATCATGCCGCAATCCACGCTGCGCTCCTCGAGCAAGCGTTTGATCAGCATACCGACGCCGCCGGATTGCGAAATCAGCGCAACTGGACCTGGTGTAATGCGCGCTTCGCGGTCCTCGAAATTGGTCATCAGAGGATGTGCGCCATTGATGTTGCCGACGCAATTCGGACCGGAGACGGCGAGGCCCGTCTCCTTGATGACCTCGACGAGACGTTTCGTTAGAGCCTGCGAGGCAGGGTCGGACAGTTCAGCAAAACCGGCGGAGATGATCGTCGCGCTACGGGCGCCAAGTGCTGCCGCATCGAGCAGCGTCTGCGGGATCGATGCCGCCGGCGAAATCACCAGCAGATGGTCGGGTGCCTCAGGAAGGTCTTCAAGCGTGTGGTAGCAGGTGACGCCCCAAATCTCCTCACGTTTCGGATTGATAGGGTACAATGCACCCTTGAAACCGTAACGAAGGAGGTTGCGGTGGGTGCGCATCGCCCAATTGTGCGGCCGCTCGGATGCGCCGATAATGGCGATGTTCTTAGGCGTCAGCAGCGCCCTTACCTTTTCCACCGGACTAAGATCGAGACTAGGTGTTGCTTTGCGCGTCGTCGAAGCCGCTGTGGCCATGATCCCCCCAAGCGTTGCAGTTCGCAGCGTAACTCTAAATTGTAGAATACTGTCGCATACCATTCAATGCGAGAGCGGCAATATCGATTCAACCTTTCGGCAATTCCAGGACCCGCGCCGACAGAATGTTACGCTGGATGTCGTTGCTGCCACCGGCTATGGTCGATGAGAACAACGTATAATAGGGCCCGAGAAGGTCGATCTCGACGTCACCAAAGGCCTGCGGCGAGCGGATGTTACCGGCGCTGCCGGACAACTCAATGGCGAATTCGGTGATGCGCTGGGTGGTCTCGCCGGCCCAGATTTTCATCATAGAAATTTCGGGCCCCGGGCTGCCGCCGCCCTGCACGATGGCCGCGAAATGGTTGTAGATCGAGCCAAGGTCGAGCACATCGAGATGCAGTTGCGTGTAGCGCATGCGGAACTCCGGCGCGTCGAAGATACCATTGGCGCGTGCAATATTTCGGACGTTGCGCAAAGGCTTTTGGACGCGGCGCGGGCTACCGACGCCAAGACGCTCAAAACCCAGCAAAGCCTTGGCGACTGTCCAACCCTTGTTCAAACCGCCAAGAAGATTCTCTTTCGGAACGCGGACATTGTCGAAGAATTCCTGCGCAAACTCTTCCTTGCCCGCAAGGTTGCGAATCGGCCTGCGGGTGACACCGGGGCTCGCCAGATCGACGAGAATGAAGGAGATGCCCTCCTGCTTCTTAACAGTCTTGTCCGTACGCACCAGCATGAACATGTGATCGGCATGGTGGCCGCCGGAGGTCCAGATCTTCGAGCCGTTGATAACATATTCATCGCCATCGAGCACCGCCTCCGTCTGCAGCGACGCAAGGTCCGAACCGGAATTGGGCTCAGAATAACCCTGGCACCACCACCAGTCGCCATTGACGATTGGCGGCAGGTATTTGGCCTTCTGTTCATCCGTGCCGTAACGCATCAGGACAGGGCCGAGCATATACATGCCCATCTCTGCGGGCCGCAACACGCCTGAGGCCTCGCGCTCTTCCATAAAAATGACCTGCTTGGCGGGCGACAGGTCCATGCCGCCATGCTCGCGCGGCCAAGCGGGCGCAAGCCAGCCCTTTTTCGCGACGATTTTGGTCCAATGCCGTGTCTGATCGGCATCGAGCGCCTGGAGCGCACGGAATTCCTGAGGGTAGCGCAGACCAAAAAAGGCTCGCACGCCCTTGCGGAACTCTGCGTCCGAGAAGGAATTCCAGTCGACATCTGCGCGGTCTGCACTCAGGAAAACAGGGTCGAAGCCACCTTCCCCGCCGTCCTCCACCTGGTCGGTGGGGGCGACCTCGTCATCGACAACCAACATCTTGGACAACGCGCGGCGCTGTTCTGATGGATTTCCAAGCCATGGCGCCAGAGTCATCGCGCGGCGCAGATAGAGACCGACATCATATTCATCAGTGTAGCCAATGGCGCCGTGCAGCTTGATCGATTCACGGCCGATCAGCAGTGCGGCGTCGCCGCAGCGCGACTTCGCACGGCTTGCCGCGAAGCGCTTTGCGTGTGAATCGCCGTCTCCATCAAATATGCTGATAGCGTCGTTTAGCGCACCGCGCGAAAGCTCCTTCTGGATCCACAGGTCGACCGTGCGGTGCTGGAGCGCCTGGAAAGAGCCGATTGGCTTGCCGAACTGCACGCGGGTCTTAAGATATTCGATCGTGATTTCGAGCGCGCGCTCCATCAAGCCAAAGAGTTCTGCCGCGGTGACCAGCGTCGCCGCTGAAATCGCGTTGCTTAACGTCTCTATAGCCTGCTTGCCGGAAGCGAGGATCGCGTCTTTTCCAGCGACAACATCCTTGAAGGTAACTCGCCCGGAATAACTTCCGTCGGCGCGTAACTCCGCGGCGATGCTGAGCCCTTTTGCGTCGGCCTCGACATAGACCAGCACGATGCCGGCGCTCTGCCTGGCGGCGACAACGAAACCATCCGCGCCCAGAGCGGGGAATACGTGCCGCGCCTCACCCGACAGCGAACCTCTGTCGGACAGCGTGACACCAGGAGTTTCTACGTTGAGCGAACCTTCCGCGTCTTGGTAGGCGGTGGCGACAATCAGCTTGCCGGAGACAATGCCCTCAAGCAGCTTCGAGCGCAGCGGCGATGCCGGGCAGCCGGCGACGGTCAATGCAGTGAGAACTGCAACAGCTGTCAGCGGCTCGGGATTGACGCTGCGCTGGAGTTCTTCTGCCAGCACGCGTATTGCCGAAAAGCCGAGAGACTGGCCCCCGTCTGCTTGCGCAACAAGAATGCCGAGCCAGCCATCATTCGCCATCGACTCCCAAGCCTTACGGTCGATGCCAGGTTTTTCGAAACGCAAAGCCCGGGCACGCTTGATGCCGTCAGGGCGGGAAAATCCTGCCGCTGCATCGCGCAGCAACCGCAGGAGGTCGGCATCGACTGCATGTTCGCGCTCATAGGACATCTCGTTAGCTAGCGACATGGAAACTCCTCTCCTTAGCAGGTTCGGCGGCAAGCAGCCGGGTGAACTCGCGAATGCTGGACAATTTGTCGATGTTGAGCACGGCCTCGACCAGGCGGTCGCGCTGGCGCTTATCCATGATTTTGGCGGTCAGTTTGTGAAACTTCTCCACGATGTCCGACTCGCTGGCGAAAGACTTCTCGCTGCCGCGTGGCGCCTCACGCTCCTCACGCTCTGAGGTGCCGTCCTTGAAGCGGATCTCCACTTTGACCTTATGGCGAAACTTCGATCCGAGTGCAGTGATCTCTGGATCGTGGGCTACCTTGACCTTCTTAAGTACGCGCAGGCGTTCCGGGTCATTCAATGCCTTTTCGGTGAACTGCTCGACAAAGACATCGCCTTCGATCAACCAGGTCGCCACGCAGTAAGGCAGGTTCAGCTGTGCGGATGTGATGCCCTCCGGACGATATTCCCAGCCGACGTGGTCTACAGTAACTTGTGAACCCATGACGATAATCTCTTCGATGTCGTCCTTACTGAACGGGCGACGATCCTGGATGGCGCGGATCGAATCCAGCGTTGTGTGGTTCGAGCCTACGCAGGAGTAGAACTTCAGAGAAATGCGCATCGTCTCGAAATTCTCGCCGAGACCGGAGCGCAATTCTTCAAGATTGAATCGATCTTGTGAGCGCGAGAAGGTCGAGGCGAACCCGCCATAGGGCGCCTCGAAAACGTCGATGATGCCGGTGAAGCCGCGGTTTGCCAACAGCGCGCCGTACAACCCAGACTGCGACGAGCGACCGGCATGCATGCGCTTGACCATGGCGCCGAACTGGGCGGCCATCAGGCCCGCCGATTGCGTGCCGGCGATACCGAGCGCATGAACCGTTTTGTCGGCGTCAAGCGCCAAGCCACGTGCTGCGCCCGCAGCGCCGGCAAATACGCCGACGGTGGCCCCAGAGTGCCAGCCTTGCGCGATGTGTTCCTGGCCCATGCACATGCCGACGCGCGGGCCGACCTCATAACCCGCCAGCGCAGACGCAAGGAAGTCACCACCATTCATGTCGTTGTGGGCATCGGCGATGGCAATCAACGCCGGCAGCGTCACCGCGCCGACATGCAGCACACCTTGGCGGTGCACGTCGTCGAGCTCGAAGCCCTGAACCTGCGTGCCGTTGATAAGGGCAGCGTGCGGCGAGGAAATGCGCTGGGTGGTACCCCAGATGGCAGCTGCATCGCTGTGGTCCATCACGCCGAGCGTTTCTTGCAGGATGCGTGACCATTGCAGGTCGGCACCGAAAATGCCGCAGCCCAGCGAATCCAATATCAGCAATTTCAGCCGTGTGCGGACTTCGGCGGGAATCGTTTCATAACGCAAGCCCGAGACGAACTCGGCAACGGCGCGCGTATACTCATTTCCTGAACTTTGATGAACCATCATCATCCCTCTGTATCGTTAGTCCAGAACCGTACGCACGATTTTGGCGTCGAGGTCTTCGTAGTCATAGTAGCCGATGGCCTGATAGAGCTCGGCGCGCGTCATCATTCGGTCGACGAGTCTCTCGGCTCCGCCTCTGACCTTAAGGTCGGCGTAGAAGCCTGCGGTGGCTTTTGAGGCCACGCGGAAAACCGAGACGGGGAAAATCACGACCTCGTACCCAAGCTCTTCCCACTCAGCCACCGTAGTATGAGGCGTTTTGCCGAACTCGGTCATGTTGGCGAGCAGCGGGGCTTTCACCTTGCGACGCACGGTTTGCATCTGCTCCTTCGAATGGAGAGCCTCGACGAAAATCAGATCGGCGCCTGCCTCCACATAGCGGTTGGCGCGATCGATCGCATCATCCAGCGAGGTAGCGGCGGCATCGGTTCGCGCACAGATCAACAGTGTGCTAGCAGCCCTCTTGGCGGCGGCGACCTTGCGGCACATGTCATCGACAGGAACCAGCGCCTTATCGTTCAGATGACCGCATTTCTTCGGGAACTGTTGGTCCTCGATCTGGATGCAGGCTGCACCGGCTTCCTCCAGCTCGCGGACCGAGCGCATGACGTTCAGCGCCTCGCCAAAACCGGTATCGCCATCGACGATCAAAGGCAGCTGCGAGGCGCGCACGATTTCACGCGCACGACGCGCCACGTCTTCCAAGGTTAGCATGCCGAGGTCGGGCATGGCCATTGAGGCAGACAATGCCGCACCAGAGAGATAAAGCGCTTCGAACCCCGCCTGTGCAGCCAGCAGGGCCGTCATGCCGTCATAGGCGCCCGGCGTGGCGACCGCACGCTTCTCACCCAACATTCCCTTAAGCCGCCCGGCCGCATTCTTAGCGTTGGCCCGGCCATCCAACCAGTCGGTCGACATTCACAATCCAATTCTGGTGCAGTTCAAAGGGGCAAGATTGCCTTGCCCGTCTACTTTCATCTCATTGATCGGGTTTGAGACCCGCATCGGCGATTAGCTTCGCGACAAGGGCATGCTGCGTCTTCAGCCTTTCGCGGTATTCGTCAGCGGGCGCATAGTCGATCTCGACGCCCAGCTTCTCAGCGGTTTTCAAGGTCTCCGGATCAGATGCCATTGTGCCCATCTGTGACGAGACTTCGTCAACGATCTCCTTCGGCGTATTGATGTGCATCAACAGTCCAGCTCCGTCAGGCATGATGAGATCAGGCAAACCGACTTCCGGAGCCGAGGGGATGCCGGGCGCAAGCGAGGACCGCTTGGCCGAGCCAAGCATGACGCCCCTAACCTCTTCCTTGGCGCCCATCACCGTGCCGAGAGTGCCAATGGCAAACGAGATGCGCCCGGAGATCATGTCAATTGTGTACTGTCCGGCACTTTTGTATGGCACATGGATCATCTTGACGCCGGCCAGCACGTTGATGGCTTCGCCGGTCAGATGGTAAAGTGAATTGGCGCCAGGAGAACCGAAGGTCAATTCACCGGGGCGTTTCTTGGCGTGGTCAATGATATCCTGGATGGTCTTGTATGGGCCATTCTTGGCGACGATCACGGCCACCGGGTTTATGAAGCAATTTGACACAGGCGCCAACACGTCGAGCGGGGGGTAGTCGAGCTTGGAAAGCTGGGGAACGACGACCATAGCCCCCGACGTCGTTGAGATCAGCGTGCGGCCATCGTTCGGCGAATCCTTGACTCGGTTGGCGCCAACGACGCCCGCAGCGCCAGGCACGTTCTCGACCAGGCAGGATTTCCCGTAGGCCTTTGCCAACCAGTCGGCCATCAGGCGGCCACGGGAATCAGCGATACCGCCGGGTGGATAGGGAACTATCATCGTCAGGTTGCCTGAAGGATATCCTTCCAGGGCGTGCGCGGCAGGGATGCCGAGGCCGCCCGCGGCAAGGCCGGAGGCCATGCTGAGTCGAAGGAATTGTCGTCTGTCCATATTACCGTCCTTCCCTCTGCCCGCGCGCTGCCAGCGATCCCAGGCAGCGCCAATTATAGAACTCTGTAGTATACCGTTTTTTTCTGAACGCCAATGGCTCGGTCATTGGTAATCTGTCACTTTCTGGAGTTGTGACCTGACAATTCGTGACCGGCGTCCCGTTCCAGGAACAGGTACGGAATAAATGCGAGCGCTGCGATGCAGCCGATCAGCAGAAAGGCCGGCGCGAAGGATACCGGGTTGGAAAGGTTGGAGGTGTCGCCGACCGTATAGTGGAGTGCGAGCGCGCCCACGGTGATGCCAAAACCCGCAGCCAGTTGTTGAATGACGGCGACAACAGAAGTGGCGCGGCTCATGCGCGCTGTGTCGACGTCAGCGTAAGATAAAGTGTTCGAGGCGGTGAAGTTGACTGACCGGAAAAAGCCACTCATCAGCAGGCAACCGACCATGAACCAGACAGGCGTCCAATCACGGAAGATAGCTGGCGAGGCAATCAGGCCCGCCGAAATCACCGAATTGCAGATCAACACGGTCCTGTAGCCGAGCTTGCGCAGCAGCCAGGGTGCTACAAATTTCATGGCGAGGGCGCCTGCTGCGGCAGAAAAGCTGATCGAGCCGGCCTTGAAGGCCGACATGCCAAGCCCGAGTTGCAGCAACGTCGGCAGCAGAAACGGCACGGCGCCATTTCCCATGCGAAACAACGTGCCACCGATCGCCGCGCAGGAAAAGGACCGGATGCGGAAGAGCTTCAGGTCGATCACGGCATTGGCGCGGTTGCGGCTGGTGATGGCATAGAGAGCGAGCAGCGCCGCACCGCTGAAGAACATTGCCAGAATGATCGTCTCGTGCAGGGCGCTAGAACCAAGCGCCGTGGAGGAAGCAACAATCAAGGCAAGACCCAGTCCGATCGTGACAAAACCCAGAAAATCGAAACCGCGACGTTCGGCTGGACGACTGTCCGGAATGTACAGCGTCACTAGGATAAAGGAGAAAACCGCGAAGGGAACGTTGATCCAGAATACCCAGTGCCAATCGAAATAGGTGGTAATGAAGCCCCCAAGGATCGGGCCGATGATAGGACCCAATAGCCCAGGGATGGTGACCCAGGCGAACGCGTTGACCAGTTCGGACTTAGGCAAGGCGCGCAAGATGATCAGGCGTCCTACCGGGACCATCATCGCTCCGCCGATGCCCTCCACGATCCGGCCAATAACGATAGCCGTGACGCTGGTGGCAAAGCCGCAGAAGATCGATCCGGCAATGAATAGGACCACCGCAAGGCGAAAAATGGTGCGGGCGCCGAAGCGATCGGCCATCCAGCCCGAAATCGGCAAGGTGACAGCCAGCGCTAGCAGATAAGCGGTGAGGATGACGCGCATGTCGATGGGGGAGCGGTTGAAATGCTCGGCAATCGTCGGCAGAGCGACCGCAAGAGCGGAAGTGTCGACGTGCTCCATGAAAAGCGCGGAGGCAACGATTAGTGGGAAAAGAAGGCCAGGTCGGATGGAGGATTCTCGGTAGCCGAAACGGCGCCGGCTTTGTCGGTCCAAATCGTTAGATGGTTCTGCGTTCATGCGCCGGCCAGTGGCCGTTACCCCTTTACCTTTACGACGAGATTGGCCCCATCAACGAGACGCATGGCCTCGGAGAGGGAGCCGGGACGTTCAAAGGTTTCGAGAATACCCAGCAGCTTCACGGCCCTGGCGTCGCCGAGCACAGGCTCGGTCAGCGACAGGAACTTCGCCTTCCGATCGTCGGCGGTCATAGGATTATCGGGATGACCGAGGAACAGTCGCGTCTCGGAATAGAGCGTCTCGCCATCCTCCATGTCAACTTCGAGATAGGCTTCGAACTGAGGCTGGTTTGCCTGCGGAAGAAGCTTGACATGCGGATAGATCGCGCGCACCTCGGGATCGAGCAGGGTCTGCATCGAAAAATCGGCCTCGGTGGCGCGGTAGCCGCGCAGCGCCATTGCGATGGTAAACGGCACGCTGAACTTGCAGTCAAGCGGCGTCTGCGGATCGGTCTTGCCAGCTGTAAACGGTGCGTTAGCGTGGGTCTTGGCGCGCACGCGCTTGATCTTGCGGCCCTTGACAGCCTCGGTGAGGGTATGCGCTGCCTGGATCGAGGCGTGTGTGGCTCGGCAGCAGGCGAAGGGCTTGTAGCCGTTGTTCAGCAGTTCCCAATCTTCAAACTCGATGTCGGGAACTTCGGCGCTTAAGTCCTGGATAAAGGCATCCAGCATTCCCTTTCTTCGTTCGAATACGGTGCGCGCGGCACGGAATCCGGCGTTGGCCAGATCGGCGGCGAGAATACCATCCATCGCTGCCTTACCGCCGTGGTAAGGCTTGGAATCGCTACCGAAGGATGCGACCAGCCCACTGGCGCTGGTAGCGCCAATCGACAGGGCATTATGCGACCTGTCTTGGTCAAACCCCATCAACGCCGCCGCCACGCCAGCAGCGGCGACCACGCCATTGATGCCGGTAGGATGAAGGCCGCGTTGCTGCATCGAGCGGCCAACGCCGCGAATGCCGCCGCCGCCGAGGCGAGCCATGATCTCGTAGCCGGTAATGAATCCACCTATAACGGACTTTTCATCTAAGCCCCGATGCGATCCAACAGCAAGGGCTGCGGACCAACACGGTGTCGAGATGTGACCGCCGCCCCAAAGATGGGTATCGTCATAGTCCATGCAATGCGCCATCGTGCCATTGACGAGCGCGGCCAGTGCCGGGTTGGTGGTGCCAGCGCCGAAAATGCGGGCGTTGCCCGGCGCGGCCCAAACTTGTGCCACCTTTCGAGTTGCAATGGCCCCGGGTTCATTCACCGCGCCGACCGCTACGCCCATGTAATCGACCAGCGCAACGCGTGCCGCAGCGACGATCTCTTCTGGATAGGCGCGGCTGCTAGCGGCAGCCACATAGGCCGCGAGTTTGTCCCCGCGGCCGACCTCGGGGCTTTGCGCGTTGACGGTTCCGGGCTTGGCGTTGCGCTGCGATATAGCATTCATGTTTAATCTTCCTCGACGAAGATCTGTTCGCGCTTCTTCGAGAAGTATGGCAGGCTCACCGCCGCCAGTGCCAGCGCTGCGCAGACGAGCAGCGTGGCGCTAATCGGACGTTCGAGAAAGCTCAGCGCATCGCCCCGCGAAATGATCATCGCGCGGCGTAGATGCTCTTCGAGCAGCGGACCGAGGATAAAGCCGAGAATGAAAGGCGCGGGCTCGGCCTCAAGTCTGTAAAGCATATAGCCCAAGGCGCCGAATATCGTGATCTGGTATACAGCGAACGATGAGTTATGGACAGAGAAAACGCCGATGCAGCAGAAGATGACGATCGCTGGAAATAGCGATGTGTAAGGCACCTTCAGCATCGAAACCCAGATGCCAATCAACGGCAGGTTGAGTACGACTAGCATCAAATTGCCGATCCACATGGAGACAATGAGCCCCCAGAAGAGTTCGGGCTGCTGGTTGAGCACGTTCGGGCCGGGAGCGATGCCTTGCAGGATCATGGCGCCGAGCATCAGCGCGGTGACCGCGTTGCCCGGAATACCGAGCGAGAGCATCGGGATAAAGGCCGACTGGGCGCCAGCATTGTTGGCGCTTTCGGGACCAGCAACGCCTTCAATCGCACCGTGGCCGAACTGTTCGGGATGTTTCGAGAGTTTCTTCTCCATCGTATAGGAAGCAAAGGAGGAAAGCAGCGCACCGCCGCCGGGAAGAACGCCAAGAACGGAGCCGAGCGCTGTGCCGCGCAGAACCGGACCAACGGACCGGCGAAAGTCTTCGCGCGACGGCATCAAACTGCCGACCTTCTGAATACCAGTGCGGGTATTGTCCCCCTGATGCTGCATATTGCGTAGGATTTCGGCAATGCCGAACAAGCCTACCGAGATGGCGACGAGATCAAGTCCATCTGAGAGTTCGATCATACCCCAGGTAAAGCGTGCCTGTCCGGTATAGATATCGGTGCCCGTCATGCCAAATAGAAGCCCTAGGATGATCATGCCGAGCGCTTTGAGGAGCGAGCCTGAGGCAAGTGCTACTGAAGAAATAAGCCCAAGCACCATCAATGCGAAGTATTCGTGACTGCCGAAACTGAGCGCAATCTTGGTCATTGGGCCAGCCACTATGGCAATCAAAACGGTAACCACCGTTCCCGCAAAGAAAGAGCCGAGCGCCGCGACTGCAAGGGCCGGACCCGCACGACCCTGGCGAGCCATCTGGTAGCCGTCGAGCGTGGTTACCGCCGAGGCGGATTCGCCCGGCAAATTGATCAGGATCGCGGTGGTCGAGCCGCCATAGAGTGCGCCGTAGTAGATGCCTGCCAACATGATCAGGGCGGTCTCCGGGCCCATCGTGTAGGTGAGAGGCAAGAGCATGGCGATGGTGGCCAGCGGACCGACGCCCGGCAGCACGCCGATGGCCGTACCGATGAAGCAGCCGAGGAAGCAAAAGAAAAGATTCTGAGCTGTCAGTACGACGCTGAAGCCCAGCGCAAGGTGGCTGAAGAGTTCCATTAATTTTTCCTCAGCCGAACCAGGTTCCGAGCATGCCGAGCGGCAGACCCATGCCATAGACAAAGACAGCGGCGCAAAAGGCCGCGAGAATGATTGATGTCACCATGGACGACTTCCAAGTCGCCTCGCGGCTTGCCCAACTGGCTATCATGACGGTAACGATGGAGGCGAGGATGATGCCGGCGCCCCGCGCAAGCAATGCGAAGGCAATCGAAGCAAGAGAAATCATGATAAAGCCGCGCCAAGGGAAATTGGAAAACGCAGCCTCGTCGCTTAGCATGACCGTGGTGCGCAGAGCGACTATGACGCCAATGATGATGAGTAGCGCGGAGAGCACCAGCGGAAAGTAGCCAGGTCCCATATTGAGTGCCGATCCTATCGGCAGGTCTTCCAGCGTATAGCCTCCGTAGATCGCCCCCACGGCGATGTAGAATGCGCCGAGCAAAAAATCCTTGGACGACAAAAGTTTGGTAGTAAGCATCAGGCTCCTCCCGTCAGCTACTGATATGTGGGCTTTTCTCCTAGTCATCTGGAACTGAAGTTCGCTACATTGTAAGCTGTGCTTGTTCAATGGAGAGCTTAGCGATGGCGAACGCGAGAGGTCGACGGACAGCGGCCCTGGTTTTGGGCAAGCAAGAGCGTGACTATCTTGAACGACAGGTGCGTCGGCAGCGTGTGGCGCGCTCGATGTCGGAGCGTTGCCGGATCATTCTTCGTTGCGCCGACGGCCTTCCCAGCAAGGTCGTCGCGGCTGAACTGGGAGTGCATGAGCATACGGTCGGCAAGTGGCGTCGTCGCTTCCTCAAGGATCGCATCGAGGGCCTGCTGGACGAAGCCCGACCGGGCAGGCCCCGGACGATCGACGACGATCAGGTGGCTGCTGTGATCGAGCGGACGCTGCGTTCCGTGCCCGGCGACGCGACACATTGGTCGATCCGTTCGATGGCGGGCGCCACGGGTTTTTCTCACACTACCATCCGCCGCATTTGGAGCGCGTTCGGTTTGCAGCCGCACC
>NZ_JASCRR010000025.1 GCF_030010215.1 Tianweitania sp. UT-5YL-CI-8 | reverse complement strand
CAACAAGCATCCAAATAAAAAGCCCCCGATGAAACCGGAGGCTGTTGTAACCCCATCGCAGATGGGGGTCCCGTTTGGACGCCGATCACCCCAAATGCGGGGTCCTTATTCCATGCCTAATCACATCGAGAGCGCGTCCGTCCATATCGACCATCGCTTGTCGCTTACGTCGTTTGATTTTTTTGCCGGCGTCGTAGCCGCGCGGACCGCCGCTCTCGGTGGTTTTGACGCTCTGGCTATCCAGCACAGCGGCGCTTGGGGAGGCTTGGCGGCCGGTCCGCTCGCGATCCATGATGACTAGGCGGTGATTGATCCTCGTGAAAACACCGGTGTCGCGCCAGCGGCAGAAATAGCCGAACACCGTGCTCTTGGGAGGCAGGTCCTTCGGGATCAGACGCCAGGGTATTCCGCCTCGCAGAACATAGAAGATGCCGTTGATGATCTCCCACAGCGGCCAGACTGGCTTACGCCCTCTTTACGCAGGTTGTGGAAGAAGAGGTGCGATAACCGCCCATTCCACATCCGTCAGATCGGTTTCGTATCGTGAGTGATTGCGACTATACTGCCGCCCGGTTGTCGGGTTCCACATGGCGCTTCCATTCAGGCTTCAGACACCTTCTTGGAATCATCATCGGCCCAATCACTCAACCCCATTCTCGGACAGGCTCTAAGGGTCCATTAACCGCATAGATTGAGGAAGAAACGTTTCAAACGTAAATCGACAGCTAACCGGCATGCCTCATGTGTGCGAGCAGTTTCTTGCGAAAGACTTCTGCCGCTGTTCGGTAGACGTCGCCAGATTCTTCCGGCCTATTCAAGCTCCATGATCGGACCGCTGATCGGCGCCCGGAAATCGAGATTGGCAAGATCGCAGCCGCGTTGGAAGTCGCCGATGTGCCTCTCCATCCAGGAGCGGGCATCCGCTGCATTGCGCGCCTGCAATGCCTCAAAAATCTTTCGGTGAGCCAGGAGGAGGCGCGACCCTGCGTTCAACCGCGTCATGACGAGATTGAAGGCCGGGTAGAAGAGTTCGCCAACCGTATCACGGCTGAGACTCAAGGCGCTGTTACCGGTTGCAGCCGCGACGAGGTTGTGAAACTCAATGTCCAGTTCCACAATCTTTGCAGGCGATTTGACGGCTGCCTCTGTGCGCGCGAGGTTGTCGGCGATAAGATCAAGATCGTGCGCGCTCGCCTTGTGGGCGGCGACCATGGCGCACATCGGCTCGATGGCAGTCATCACTTCCCAGAGTTGCTCAAACGTTGTGTCCCGCAGGATAAAGGCGGTGCGCATGCGCTCGCCGATTTCCTTGTGGCCGGGCGCCGTCACCGTCAGCTTGTTGCGGCCTTCCTCGCGACGGATTAGGCCGAGTTGTTCAAGCAGGCGGATCGCCTCACGTACGGTCGAGCGGCTGACGTTGAAGCGGCTGGCGAGCGAAAGCTCACCCGGCAGGATGCTGCCCACCGGCAGGTCGCCGGACAGCACCTGTTGCTCCAGTTCCTGCGCGATTAGCCGAAAAGCCGAGGAACTCCGGTCTCTCGTCGGTGTGCTGAGTTGGTCCATATTGTTTCCTGTCAGCCGCTGCGTTCCCGCTCGCGAAGTTCGCTGCGCCGTATCTTGCCGGTCAATGTTTTCGGAAGCGAATCCACGAAAGCTATTTCACGCGGATACTTGTAAGGTGCCGTAAGCCGCTTGCAATGCTCTTTGAGAGCTTCCGTGAGATCGTCGGTGCCATCGTGTTGATCCCGTAACACGATGAACGCCTTGACAATCTCACCGCGTGCGGGATCCGGCTTCCCGATCACTGCACATTCTGCAACGGCGGGATGGTCGAGCAGCACGTTTTCGACCTCCGACGGGC
Source organism: Tianweitania sp. UT-5YL-CI-8 (assembly GCF_030010215.1). Classification (GTDB taxonomy): domain Bacteria; phylum Pseudomonadota; class Alphaproteobacteria; order Rhizobiales; family Rhizobiaceae; genus Oryzicola. The sequence goes on along the minus strand of NZ_JASCRR010000025.1, from coordinate 37,171 downwards.
CGATGCGGTAGCCGGCCGAACTGATGATGTCATCGAGCCTTCCGCGATACCAGAAGTAGCCATCGACATCTTTTTCGCCACGATCGCCGGTCAAATACCAGAGGCCTTCGGTGCCCTCGATGAAGGATTGATGCGTGCGTTCCGGTTCTTGCCAATACCCAAGCATCAACTGCGGATGCGGGGTCAGAAGTGCGATGTCGCCCTGTTCTCCGACAGGCAGCACGTTGCCGGCGGGATCAATGATCTCGATGCGGCTCCCAGGCGACGGCCGGCCCATGGAGCCGAGCCTCACAGGCTCTCCCGGATAGTTCAGAACGAGCATCAAGCTTTCGGTCTGGCCATAGGCCTCCGAGATCGGCAGGCCGGTCGCGGCCCTCCAGCGCTCCGCTATGACCGGACTGACCGCTTCGCCGGCCGACACGGTCTGGCGCAGGGCGGAAAGGTTCACGCTCGACAGGTCCAGCTCGGCAACACGCGCCAATTCCGTCGCTGGGGCGCAATAAACGTTGACCTTGTACTTTTCGATCAGTCGCAAGCGCTCTGCCGGATCAAACGGACCGTCGTAGAAAAATGAACACGCTCCACGCGCCCATGGCCCGAACAGGATGCTCGTGCCGGCCTTGCTCCAGCCAGTATCGGCAGTACACCAGATGACGTCGCCCGGCGTCAGATCGAGCCAGTAAGCGGCAGACACCCACCATGAGTGTAGGCCGCGCGAGGCGTGAAGCACACCCTTCGGGTTGCCGGTGGAGCCCGAAGTATAGTACATTATCGCGGGGTCTTCGGCGGCGACCGTGGCTGCCTCGAAACCTTTCGGCGCCGATGCGATCGCCGCGTCGAACCCGTCCCAGCCTTCCATGTTCCCGACGCAGATCTTCACATCGAGAACATCGGCCACGCCGGCGAATTTGCCTACATGTTCATCGCGGCAAATTGTGGCGCGCGCGCCGGAATTGCGGACCCGGTAATCCACATCTTGGGAAGTCAGCATCTCTATGCAGGGTATCGGAATGGCGCCAAGTTTCAGCACCGCTACCACGGATATCTGCCATTCGGGAATTCGCGGCAACATGACGAGGACGAAGTCGCCCTTGCCAAGGCCGCGTATCCGCAACGCCGAGGCGAGGCCGTCCGTCAGCCGCGCGATGTCGGAATAGGTGTAGCGCCGTTCACGGCCATTCGCGTCCATCGCGATGAGGGCCGGCCCGTCATTCTCTCGCGCGATGCGATCGACGACATCGACGCCGAAATTGAATGCAGACGGGATCTCCCATTGGAAGTCGCCGTAAAATTTCTCGTATGGCTCGTAAGCGCGGTCCATGTTGCTCTCTCCTCCCAAGACGCTGCGCTAGATCACGCCGGCCGCCTTCATCGCGGATATTTCCGCCCCGCTGTAGCCGTTGCGGCCGAGTACTTCCTCATTGTGCTCGCCAAGCTGGGGCGGGGGCATCCTTATCTCGCACGGCGTGCCTCGCAGCTTGATCGGGAAACCCAGCTGCGGGATCCGGCCCTCCACGGGATGATCGACATGCAGCAGCATCTCTCGATGAACCAGTTGCGGATGCTCGAACGCCTCGCCCATATCATTGACGGCTGTTAGCGGTATATCTGTGGCTTCGCCCGCTGCGGCCCACTCGTCGCGGGTTCTGGTGAGGAAGATCGCCGCCACTGCCGCACGCTGGCGCGCCGCCTCGTCGCCTTCGGGATAGTGCGTGCGCAGATCGCCAGGCAATTCCGCAAGATCGCAGAAGCGCTCCCAGAAATGGAGTTCCAGCGCACCGAGCGCGACATGCCGGCCGTCGCCACATTCGTAGATGTTGTAGCATGGCGCCTGGCCGATCCACGGCCGCTCGCCGCCGCGCGGTTCGATGCCGCCGAAGAGCTGGTCCGCGCCGTGGAGTGCCAGCCACGCCACCGATCCGTCGGTCATCGAGATGTCGATATACTGGCCCTCGCCGGTGACTGTTCGAGAGTAGAGCGCGGCGAGGATGCCGGTCGACGCCATCAGCGAACCTCCGCCGACATCTGCGATGGAAAGGCCAGGTACGATGGGGCCTTCGCCGGCCTTTCCGAACAGTTGCAGCGCGCCGGCAGTGCCGAGATAGTTAATATCGTGCCCCGGCGCGAGGCGCAGTGGGCCGTCCTGGCCATAGCCGGAAAGCGAGCAGTAGATCAGGCCTGGGTTCAGCGCCTTTAGCGTCTTGTAGTCGAGGCCGAGCCGCGCCACGACGCCCGGACGGAACCCTTCGATCAAAATATCCGCGGACTTTGCCAGCTTGACGAACGCGGCGTGCCCTTCCGGCGTTTTGAGATTGAGCGTCACGCTCTTCTTGTTGCGGTTGAGCAGCAGGAACGATCCGGACTCCGTCTTTGCCTTGGGCTCCCAGCTGCGATTGTAGTCGCCGCCGCGGGGATCCTCGATCTTGATAACCTCGGCGCCCATGTCCGCCAGCATCTGGGAGGCAAATGCGCCTGGCAGCAGACGCGTCAGATCGAGGACGGTCACGCCATCAAGCGCGCCACGCTTCTGTTGTGCGTTCATGCGCCTGTCCATCCGCCATCGACGGCGATCGATTCACCGGTGACGTAGGAGGATGCGTCCGACGCGAGGAAGACGACCGCGCCGGGCACTTCATTCGTGTTTGCGAGGCGTCCCATCGGCGTTCGCCCCGTGATCTTCGGCCCGAGCACTGGATGTTCTGCAAGACCGGACGTCAAATCGGTCTGGACATAGGCAGGCGCCACGCAATTGACGCGTACACCGTTCTGCGCCCAGTCGATCGCCATGGACTTCGACAACAGCTCGACGCCGCCCTTTGATGCACAATAGGCCGCCGTCTTGCCGAGGCCGGTGCGCCCACCAATGGAGCTTATGTTGATGATCGAGCCGCGTCCGGCTTCCAGCATCTGCCGGCCTATCTCGCGACAGGCAAGGAACACGCCGGTCAGGTTGGTATTGATTATCGTGTTCCACTCGTCGAGCGTGGTCTTTTCGGCACCCTTGTAGATGGCGTTCACGCCGGCATTGTTGACGAGCACATGGGCCGGGCCGAAGCGTTCCGAAACATCGGCAGCGAGGCGAATGACCGCATCCTCGGACTGCATGTCGGCCACGATGTAGTCGGCCGTGCCGCCCTTCGCGCGGATATCGCCGGCGGCCTGCCTAAGCGTGTCCTCGCTGCGGCCGGTGATGACGACCTTGCCGCCGTGCAGGCTGAGCGCGGTTGCAATCGCCTTGCCGATGCCCCGCCCGCCGCCGGTGACGACGCAGACGCGGCCAGCCAGATCGAACATGCTTTCCACCATCTCAGTGCTTCCCGCCGGCGATGCGCCGCGCCATTGACCAGCGATGGACTTCGGACGGACCGTCATAGATACGGAACGCCCGAATATCGCGGAAGATGCGCTCAACGACTGTGTCGCGCGTCAGCCCGAGACCGCCTAGTATCTGCACGCAGCGATCCGCAACGCGCCAGACCGCCTCGGAGCAGATGACCTTGGCGCGCGAGCTTTCCATATTGCCCCTACCACCCTGATCGAGCACCCAGGCCGTGTGCCAGATCGCCAGCCGCGCGCTGTAGATGTCCATGTCGTTGTCGGCCAGCATGAAGCCGATCCCCTCGTGCTCGACGAGTGGCTTGCCGAAGGCAGTACGGCGTGTCGCGTAGTCACGCGCGATGTCCTGCGCACGCACCGCTGAGCCCAGCCAGCGCATGCAGTGCGTCAGACGCGCCGGTGCCAGCCGCACCTGTGCGTAGCGAAACCCTTCTCCGACTGCGCCGAGCACGTCCTGGTCCGGCACGAACAGATTGTCGAAGCGCATGACCCAGTGTCCGCCGGTGAAAGACGAGTCCATTGTGTCAAGCTGGCGCTCCAGGATGATTTCCGGCTGGTCCATATCGGCGAGGAACATGGTCGCTGCGCCATCTTTCTCGCCGCCGGCCTGCTTGGCCATGACGATAATGAAGCCTGCATCTTCGGCGCCCGTGATTAGCCATTTGCGGCCGGAAATGCGGAAGCCTCCGGGCACCTGCTCGGCGGTGGTTTCCAACAGGCCGGGGTCGGAACCCGCACCCATCGGTTCGGTCATCGCGAAGCAGGAGCGACACGAACCATTCGCCAACGGGCGTAGCCAGCGATCCTGCTGACGGGCATCTGCGACCTCCGCCATCAGATGCATATTGCCTTCATCAGGCGCGGCGCAGTTCAGCGCGATTGGCCCGAGCATGGAATAGCCGGCCGCTTCGAACGCGATGGCGCGCCCGAAGTGGCCGAGGCCAAGACCACCGAACTCCCGTCGCACATGCGGCGACAGGAGCCCGCGCGCGCGGGCAAGGCCGACGAGTTCAAGCCGGAATTCCTCGCTTGGGCCGTGGCTGCCCCAGCGAGGATCGCTCTCGAGCGGGACGATCTCTTGCCGGACGAACTCGCCTATGCGGCTTGACAGGTCCTGCAAATCGGCTGGTATCGAAAAATCCATCTGCACGTTTCCTAGGTAGGCTGCGCGGTCGATGCCGCGGCAAAGTCGAGAATGTCGGCGCCAAGTTGGGCGAATCCGGAATAGCGGTCGTCGCCTGCGTTGCCGTTCAGCCAGTTCCGATGAAGCTGGAAAAAGACCACTCCGAGTTTCAACAGCGCGAGGATCCGCCACGGCTGGAATTGCGAAACCTCACGGCCGGATTTTTCGGCATAGGCCTGAACCGCTTCGGCGCGAGAGAAGAAGCCAGGATGCGTCGTGGGCATTTGGGCCAGTCGATGCATGCATTCGGGATCCGTCGCCTCAACCCAGTAACTTGTCAGTGTCGCCAGATCCATCAGAGGGTCGCCACGGGTACCCATGTCCCAATCGAGAACGGTGTGGATACGGAAATCCTCGCCGAGCATGCAATTATCGAGCTTGAAATCCGAGTGAAGCAGGGCAGGCGCCAGCGGCGTGGGAATTCTCTCCCTTAACCAGGTGCCAAGAAAATCGACAAACCGTCCCGGATCGCCATCCAGTTCGAGCGCGGCCGCGCGTTTGACCCAACCAGCCACGTTCCGTTCGAAGAAGCCTTCGGGGCGACCGAAATCGCCGAGGCCGATCGAGGCAGCATCAACGTCGTGCAAGGCTGCCAATGTTGAAATCAGCTCATGGGAGAGGGTATTCGCCTTTGCCGGACTGTCTAATTCGGGCGGCAACCGATCGCCGGTGAGCACCAGGCCTTCGCGATACTCGATCAACTGAAACGGTACGCCGATTACCGATAGATCCTGGCAGAGCAGGATGCTGTCCGGCGCAGCCGAAAACGCGGTGGAGAGTCGTGACAGAATGCGATGCTCACGGACCATGTCATGCGCCCCGAGCGCCAATGGGCCGGCGGGCGGGCGGCGTAGCACCATACGCTCGCCGTCAACGCTCACGAGGTAGTTGAGGTTGGAAAGACCGCCGGAGAGATGCTCCGCGCCGAACTGCAGATCCAGGCGCTTCCCGTGAGCAACTAGGTGCCGTGCAACAGACGTAACGTCCAGCGCAAAACGGTCGTCGCCGCCGACGGGTTTTTCCAGACTGCCTCCCAACATATCCTCCATTTTGTCTGACAAAAATTATCATCCAAAGCGAAATGGATGTCAAATTTTAATTATTAAAGTAATGACGCCCATTAGTGTCCGACATATTTGGAAGATTGGGCACATTGGCTAAATGCCGTGCGGCCTGTGCGTGATCCAGTCGCATGCTTGCTCGTACGCATGTCTTATCCTATCCGCAGCAATATTGCTTCGTCGAATGCGCCACCGACAAGTGGAGCGACAGAGGCAAGCCACCGGCCGAGAAGCCGCAAGGGATGGCGAGCGCCGGATGCCCGGTCATGTTGAACGGCGCGGTAATCGGATGCGATTTGCGCCATGGACCGTCATCGACGCTGGCGAGAGACGGTGGCGCGACAGCGGACGTCGCACAGAGCGTCGCGTCGTAGCCCGCCATGGAATCATTGAGTGCAGCAATCAAACGGCCACGAATGCGTTGCGCCTGAACATAGTCGCCGCCGGTGACGAAGGCTCCGATCGATACACGCTCGCGCACGGTGCGGCCGTACTCCTGCGGTCGCGTTTGCAGATCGTTCTGATGGATAGCGAAGCCTTCCGCGAGAATGATCGTCCAACTCGCAGCGTCGAAGAGCGCGCGTGGCGGCAATACGATCGGATCGACCTTGGCACCGAGTGCGCGCAACGTGGCGGCGGCGGTCCCGATTGCGGCTCTCAGTCCATCCGAGACGCCGGATTCTTCCTGTTACGCATGCGCTACGCCGATCCGAAGGCCGGCGATCGGCTTTGACAATCCAGTAAGATAATCGCCGACAGCCACCTTGGCCGAGCCCGGATCTGCCGGGTCGTAGCCCGCCGGTACCTGCAGGGCGATTGCGCTGTCCTCAACAGTGCGCGTCACCGGGCCGGCGCGATCCAGGCTGAATGAGAGCGGCAGTATCCCGCGCCGGCTGATCCGACCTTGCCAGTGCAGGCCGCTGGATAGCGCACCGAGCCGCCTGTGTCGGTACCCATTGTGAGCGCGATCATCCCTGACGCGACAGCGACGCCGGAGCCCGACGAGCCGCCCCGCAGGCGTAGTCAAGGTTCCACGGGTTCTTCGCATTCGGCCAGAGCAGTTCGTCCGTCGGCGCGCCGCGCGAGTTCATGCAGCGAGAGCTTGCCGAGGAAGATCATCCCGGCTTGTTCAAGGCGCTCGGTTACGGCCGCATCGCGGCCGGCAACATTGTCCATCAGCAGTTTCGAATGCGCGGTGGTCCTCAAGCCGCAACGTCGATGATGTCCTTCAGCGCGTAAGGGATGCCCTGGAGCAGTCCCACGCGTTCGCCGCGCGCAAAAGCCTCGTCCGCGCGTTTCGCTGCGTCCAGCGCGTGTTCCGGCAGGACGGTGACGAAGGCGTTCACCTTCCCGTCGGCGGCGTCCACGCGCCGCAAGGCGAGTTCGGTCAGTTGACAGACGTTGCCTCTCCACGTCTCAGCAACGCGGCCTGCTCGGCCATCGTCGGAACAGGCTGGCTCTATCCGTCGTCCGATGCAGACGGTTCCGGCCGATAGAGCCCTGCGGGCTCGACGGCGTGATCCAGTGGCTGGTGAAGCAGTGTCGCAAGCGTGCGATAGCCCTCCATCGCCTTGACCATGAGATCGAGCCGCTCTGCCGGTAACGCCAGACCTGCACGCGCGAAGCCTGCGATGAACTCTTGCTCGCTCGTCATCTTATCCCTTCCTCGAGCTTCGGTAGCGGCGACGCGTTGTGCCATGCCGTATCGCGTTGATAGGCTTCCCCTGCACGCAGAAGGCGGCCCTCCCCGAAAGGTCGGGCGGCGATCTGCAACCCCATGGGCAGTCCTCTCGAATCGAAACTCATCGGCACGCTGATCGCCGGCAATCCAAGATAGGAAAGCAGCCGCGTGTTGGCCGATGGCGACAGGAAGCGCTCCAAAACTCCCTCCGCACCGCTTTCGATATCGGTCTCGGCCCGCGTTGGAATCCGCTTCGGGATCGTCGGCACCGCGATCAGGTCGACCTTGCCGAACACCTCTTGGCAGAATGTTGCCAGGATCGAGCCGCGTCGGCGAAGCGCTTCAACATAGTAGGTTCCGGGTATCGCATAGGCCGGGTACATCCGCCCGCTGACATTGGCGGCGTAGTCCTGAGGGCGTCTGCGCATCCAGTCCGCGTGCACCGCGCCAAGCTCCACGCGGCTGACGACCGCCGAACAGGCAGATATATCGGGCATAACCGGTATATCGATCCTCGAGAGCGTTGCGCCGCGCGACACCAATACTTCGAGTGCCGCGGCGAAGGCTGCCTCGACCTCCGGATCGAGATCGAGCGTGCCCCAGTTGGACGGCACACCGATGCGGCAGTCACTGAGATCGCCGGTCAGATTTCGGGAATAGGCTGGCACCGGGGTGCCAGCGCTTGTCGGGTCTTGTGCGTCCGGACCGGCAATTGCTTCCATCATGAGCGCACAATCTGCGGCGGTACGGGCCAGCGGGCCGATGCAGTCCATAGAGAACGACAGCGGCATGGCGCCGTGTCTGCTGACGCGGCCATAGGTCGGCTTCAGACCGGTCACCCCGCAGCAGGAAGAGGGGATGCGGATCGATCCTCCGGTGTCCGAGCCGATCGAGGCAAAGACCAGCCGCGCGGCAACAGCGGCGCCGGAGCCGGACGACGACCCGCCACTGATGTATGGCAGGCTCCAGGGATTGCGGCAGTCGCCAAAATGCGCGTTGTGCCCGGTCGGCCCTTGCGCGAACTCGGCCATGTTCAGGCCGCCGAGCGTGATCGAACCTTGGTCTTCAAGGCGCGCGATCGCCGTGGCCATGCCGCGCGGAGCGTGATCCGCACGGATGTTCGAGCCGCAGGTGGCAAGCCGACCACCCAGATCGAACATATCCTTGTGCGCCATGGGGATTCCGGCGAGCACCGGGAGTTCTGTGTTACGCGCCCGGGCGAGGTCGATTTCATCAGCCTTGCGACGTGCGCCTTCGGCGTCGATCCAGATGAAGGCGTTGAGCGGGGCCTGGAGCTTTTCGATCCGCTCCAAGGCGCTTTCGGTGAGGTCTTTCGCTGAGACAACTCTGGAGGTCAGCAAGCCGGACGCTTCCGTGAGCGACAGCTCTACCAGTTCGGCCGGCGCGCTCACTTCGGCGTGTCGCTGAATTCTGCGAGCGCGCGCGCGAAATCCGAGGGCTCGGCAGCGAATTCTACAGGCGCGAGGGCCTCGAACGCCGCAATCACGCGGGCCAGGTCGCGCGCAAACTCCAAAGCGACCTGATTGGGAGGGGTAATACCGTGCCAGGCATCGATGGCGCGGACGACGTCCTCGGATGTCAGCGCCGCGCCTGCCATCTCAATGAGCGGCGGCGCGCAGGTGCGCTGGGACATCCGACCGCGCCTGTCCCGAACGCACGGTCTCGACCACGGTGTTCGCGGCTTCGATCTCATCGGCGAAGTGACACGCCACCTGCAGGCGATTGCCCCGGTCCCGCAGAACCGGGACCTCTGCGGCGCAACGTTCGCGGGCATAAGGACACCGAGTGCGGAACGTGCAGCCGGACGGCGGATTGACCGGACTTGGCACATCTCCGTCCAGAAGGGCGATGTCGTCTCGGCGCACGGCTTCGTCCGGAATCGCGTCGATGAGCGCGCGCGTATAGGGATGGTTGCGGCGATTCCAGACCTCTTCGGCCGGGCCGACCTCAACGATGCGGCCGAGATACATGACAGCGATTCGATGCGAAATGTAACGTACGACCGAAAGGTCGTGAGAGATGAAGAGATACGCGACGTTCAGCCGCTTCTGCAGGTCCACGAACAGGTTCAGTACTTGCGCCTGAACGGACACATCGAGCGCCGAGACCGCCTCGTCGCAAACCAGCAGGCCCGGTTCCAGAGCTAGTGCACGGGCAATCGACACGCGCTGGCGTTGACCACCAGAGAGTTCATGGGGGTGACGTGCGAGGTGATAGTCGGAGAGGCCAACCTGCGCTGCGAGCTCGGCGACACGCGCCTTGCGCTCGGCCTTTTTGCCGAGCCCATGGACCTTCAGCGGTTCCTCGATCAGCCGCTCGACGGTGAGGCGCGGATTGAGCGCGCCACTCGGGTCCTGAAAGACCATCTGGACCGAGCGTGCCCGCTGGAAGCGGTGCCGGCTTCCGTCCTTTATCTCAAGGTCGCCGAGCATGATTGTACCGGACGTGGGTTTCGAAATCCCGACGACGCAGCGCGCGAGAGTGGATTTGCCGCATCCGGATTCACCGACGAGGCCAAGCGTTTCACCGGCTTCGACCTGAATGGAAATGCCATCGACGGCGCGCAGCGGGCCACGCGGTGTCTTGTGGTGAACGGTCAGGTCATTGGTTTCGAGGACAAGGGTCATCAGTTTGCACCTCCGACCGGATGATAACAACGCAATGCCCGATCGGCAGACAGAGGCGACAAGGGAGGACGGACCGCGCGGCAGTCCGCCTGGGCGTTTGGGCAGCGCGGCTCGAAAAGGCATCCGCCGGGGCGCGCATGCGGCGCGGGAACGGTGCCGCGGATATCGGCGAGACGTTCGGCGCCTGCCGTCCTGCTGCCATGCGGGCGTGCAGCCAGCAGGCCTGCGGTGTAGGGGTGACGCGGATTGTCGAGGACTTCATCCACCGGACCCTCCTCCACGACGCAGCCAGCATACATCACGACGATGCGGTCGGCGACCTGCCGTACGACACCGAGGTCGTGGGTGATCAGCAGCAGACCGAGATCGGCGTCGCGCTGCAGGCGCTTGAGCAAGCGCAGGATCTGCGCCTGAACGGTGACATCGAGCGCTGTCGTCGGCTCATCGGCGATCAACAGGGATGGATTGCAGGCGATGGCTATGGCGATCACGACACGCTGGCGCATGCCGCCCGACAAACGGTGCGGATAGTCGTTGAAGCGGGCCGCAGCATCGGGGATGCGAACCAGCTCGAAGAGTTCCAGGGTACGCTTCGCTGCCTCTGCCTTGGTGATCTTGTTGTGCGCAAGCAAGACTTCGACGACCTGGGAGCCGATCGTCATGACAGGATTGAGCGCCGTCAGCGGCTCCTGAAAGATCATCGCCATTTGGCTTCCGCGCATCTTGCGCAGGCTCCGGGCGTCAAGCTTGGTGATATCCGATCCGCCGAGATCAATGCCGCCAGCAGTCTTCAGGTTCGGCGGCAGGAGCCCCATCACGGCAAGCGCCGTCAACGACTTACCGCAACCCGACTCGCCGACGAGGCCGACCGTTTCCCCTCGCCGCACGGTGAAGTTCAATTCCTGGACGAGAGGTATGCCGGCGCCGTAACTGATCGACAGTTCGTTGACCGCAAGCAAGGGCTCGGTACGCGGAGGAGTGGTCATCAGCGTTCCTTCAGCCGCGGGTTGAGAACATCGTTCAGGGCATCGCCAATCAGGTTCAGCGCAAGGACGGTCAACACGAGTGCCGAGGCAGGAACGGCGGTAATGTACCAAGCACTGCGCAAGGCGGAGCGGCCATTGCCCAAAATCGTGCCCCAACTCATCTGGTTTGGATCGCCCAATCCGAGGAAGGACAGGCTCGCCTCGACGATGATCGCTGTCGCAACCAGCACAGACGACGCCACGATGATCGGCGCGAGACAGTTTGGCAGAATCTGCCCGAAGATGATGCGGAAGTCCGACATGCCGATGATGCGGCAGGATTGGACGAAATCATAGGTCCTCAGACGCAGGAATTCGGCACGCACCAGCCTCGCGATCATCGGCCACGAGACGATGGCGATGGCCAGCACGATGGTTGGCAGGGACGCGCCGACAATGCCCACGATGGCAATGGCGGACAGAAAGGACGGGATGGTCTGCATCGCATCCGTGATGCGCATGAGAACGTCGTCGACCCAGCCGCCATAGTAGCCGCTTACGCCGCCGAACAACGTGCCGATGATGATCGAGAACAAGGCTGCAGCACCGCCGACCGCCAGCGAAACACGCGCGCCGTGCAGCACACCCGCGGCAAGATCGCGTCCAAGCGAGTCCGTGCCAAGCGGATAGGCCTGGTTGACGCCTGGCCACTGGCGCGGCGTCCCTGCGATCGTCCACGGGCCATCCGGGTAAACCCAGCCGGCGAGCACGGCCATCGCTATGGTGGTCAGGATGATGATAATTCCGACCAGGCCGCTCGGATGTCGTAAGAATCGGTAGAGAAATGATTTGCGATCGAAGGTCATGCCAGTTCCACCCTCGGATCGAGAACCATGTAGATCATGTCGATGATAAAATTCACCACGACGACGCTGAGCGAAGAGATGAACAGAACGCCGAGGAGAAGGTTGGCGTCACGTTCGGAGACCGCGTCGAATGCGGTTCGCCCCATGCCGGGCAGGCCGAAGATCGTTTCGATCAGAACCGCGCCGCCGACCAGTGAACTGACCTGAAGGCCTGCCATGGTGACAAGCGGCAGCATGGCGTTGCGCAGCGCATGAACATAAATGACGCGGCGTTCGGATATGCCCTTGGCGCGGGCCGTCCTGACATAATCGAGCTTAAGAACTTCCAGCATCGCAGCACGGCCAATGCGTCCGTAGATCGCGATGTAGAAGGTGCAGAGTGCTCCGACCGGCATCACAAGATGCTTGGCGACGTCCCATGCATACATGAGGCCCGTGGCTCGGGTGCCGACTGTAGCGAAGCCCGCAATCGGTAGCAGGTTCCAGAATACCGAGAAGAAAAGGATGAACGCGATGGCGATGACGAACGATGGAGTCGCGTAAAACATCAGCATCAGTATCGACAGGCCGAGATCGACCGGTTTGCCGACATTGCGAGCGGAAATGACGCCGAGAACGGTTCCGATCGACATGGAGATCGTCACGGAGACGACGACCAGGATCGCGGTCACGGGCAGACGGCCGAGGATGACGTCCAGAACAGGGGCGGCATTCAGCGGCGAATAGCCCAGATCGAACGTCGCCAGCTTGATCATGTAATGAAAGAGCTGGATGTAGCTGGGCTGGTCGAGACCATATTGCTGCCGCAGCAGTTCCATGGTCTCGGCAGTCATGTCCGAGTTGCCCCCGATGACGTCGACGAGGTCGCCGGGAGCGGATTTCACGAGGATGAAGCTGCCGATGACAACCAGCAGCATCACCAGAATTGCCTGGCTTAGGCGCCGCAGCACATAGCGTGGAAGCGGGCCGGTGACGAAGCGAGTCAACCTCCCACGCTTCTGCGCCGTAACCCCAGCGACTGGATCCAGCGTGCTCACTTATGCCTCGACCCAGCAGTTGGCCATGTTGCCAAGCGCGCCGCCAAGGGCGTCGACCGTGTAGTCCTTGACCTTCTTGTGCGCAATCGTCGCACGGGTCGTTTCGCAGATAGGCAGGGTCGGAAGGTCCGCCATCACCAACTGCTGGAACTTGACGAACTGCTCCTTCCGCTTGACCGGGTCGAGTTCGACCTGGCTGGCTTCAAGCAGCGCATCGACTTCCGGATTGGAGTAGGTCGAGCCGTTGGAGAAGGCGACACCCTTCTTGATGTTCTTCGACCAGTAGAAGCGCTGCACGCCGATCGTCGGATCGGCACCCATCGCGGCTGTGTAGATGCAGACGTCGAAGTCACGCTCGGTCCAGCAACGCTTGATGAACACCGCATAGTCCTCGGAGCGAAGCTTCGCGGTGATGCCGATCTGACGCAACTGTTCACGCATATACTCGCCGACCGTCAGCGACTCGTCGCCATAAGGTGTCGGATCGATCATCATCTCGAAGCGGACGCCGTTGGCACCGCGCGGATAGCCAGCCTCGTCGAGAAGTGCCTCGGCCTTTTTGAAGTCGAACGGATAGCTTGGCACGCCCTCGGTCGTGTAGAACTCCTTCTGCTCATGGTGCAGCGGGCTCGCGCCCGGCTTGCCAAAACCGTGCCAGATGTTCTCGTTGATCCAGTTGAGGTCGAGCGCGTGCGCGATGGCTTGGCGGACGCGCTTGTCCTTGAAGTGTTCGCGCTCGAGGTTGAAGTCCATCTGCTGCGACGAGGCAGAGGTCTCGTAGCCACGCTGGTCCATCTCAAAGCCCGGCTCCTTCGCCAGACGTAGGATGTCAAGCGGCGGTAGGAAGTTAAGGTAGACGATGTCGCACTGTCCGGACTCGAACATCGCGGAACGTGTCGCCGGATCTTGCACGTACTGGATGATGAGCTGGTCGAGATATGGCTTGCCGGTATCCCAGTATTCCGGATTCTTTTCCATCACGACGTTGGCGCCGCGCTCATAGCTGGTCAGCTTGTACGCGCCGGTACCGATCGGCTTGGTGTTGGCCGGGTTCTCGAGGATGTTCGTACCCTCATAAATGTGGGCAGGCAGAATCGGCGACTCGCGGCCGTCGAGTGCCTTCATCATCGCCGGGGCAGGGCGGCCGAACACGAACACCGCCGTCAAGTCGTCCGGCGTCTCGACCGTCTGCAGATCGGCGAACAGCGAGCGGCCGCGGCCATGATGCACCTTGATCACCTGCATGAAGGTGAAGGCCACGTCCTTGGCGGTGAAAGGCTGGCCGTCGTGCCACTTGACGCCATCGCGCAGCTTGAAGGTCGTCTTCAGGCCGTCCTCGGAAGTTTCCCAGCTCACGGCAAGCGCCGGCTTGGGGATCATGCCGAAATCGTAGCCGCACAACCCATCGAAGAATTTTGGCGACAGGAAGGATTCGGGTCCAGCCGTCGTGATAGCAGCGTTGAGATAGGTTGGGCCAGGCCAGCCAACCGTCGTGACCGTTCCGCCGGCAACCGGCGTGGCGGCCTGGGCGAAGGCCTTGCCCCCGGAAATACCGAGCACGGACGGCAGCGCCACGCCGGCGGCCAGACCAGCAAGGAAAGTGCGTCGATGTAGGAAATGCTTGGTGTTCTTCACGGCTGTGGCTCCTGGTGAGAAGACGCTGATTGACGTTTAGACGGAGAAATGCTGCGCGTTTGGTATGTGTGAATTCACGTGTCGAGAGATGGGCCTGTCGCTACCGTGCAGCATCAAGGCTGCTTCCGAGCCGGCGCCGCGGGCTCCTTTGAGTGTTCCCGAAGGGTCCTTTTGGACCGCATTTTTGTCTGACAATTTTTCCAGCTTGGCCAGACAATGTCAAGGCAATTTTTAGACTATGGGGCCAAAACTGCAAGAATTTCTCGATTTTTGCTGTGTCACCGGCTGTACAAAAAACCAACTCGTAAAACGGTCTGACAATTATGAGTGGATCTCACGTGTTTCATCTCGGAAAGCCGTTCTTGCCAGGAAGCGCGCTATCGAGCAATGATGCCGTCGCAAGTGTCCGACGATCGGTGAAGCGGGCGCCAGTCATGGTCATACCAACTGGCATCCCGGTGGGTGCCGTCGCTGCGGGTATGTTGATGCAGGGAGTGTGCAGCAACGTCCAGATCCGGTTGAACGTCGCGGAGCCGGTATTCTCGAGTCCGAACGGAGCTTCTTCCGGCGCACTTGGTGTCAAAACCGCATCGTACGGGAGTGCCAACTCATCGAAACGGGCGCGGCATTCGCCGGCGAGGTCATAAGCTGCGCGAAGATCGGCTCGGCTGAAGCCTGCGTCGTTGCGAATGGTCGCTACCAGCTCGGGGTAGAGCGCCTCGCCGAGGGCTCGATATTCGGGAAGGAAGGTGCTCTGCATCTCGCTCTGCATGATCACCTTATGTGCGGCGGTGAGTCCGACGAAACGTTCCGGAAGCTCGAGAAAGACGACCTCCGCGCCGCAGGCACGCAGTGTGTCGACGCAGAGAGCGAGCGCGTCTCGGCTTGCCTGCCCAGCCTTGTCCCAGACCGGCGAGCGGCAAAACGCAACGCGCGCCCCGCTGAGCGAGGTCGGCGTTCCGGGCTCATATGCGGCGATGCCCAGTACCTCGCATAGCAGTTCGATGTCTCTTGCCGAACGACCATACCAGCCGAGCGTGTCGATGCTCGGCGCACAACTCTTCATACCTTCGGCGGAAACAGCGTTCCAGGTGGGCTTCATACCCCAGACGCCGCAATAGGAAGCCGGGCGGATGACCGATCCGCCAGTCTGCGTGCCTATCGCCAGCGGAACCTGATAGTCCGCGACAGCCGCTGCCGAGCCGCTTGAGGAGCCTCCCGGCGTCCGGTTGAGATCATGCGGGTTGCGCGTCTTTGCGCGCCGGCCGTTGACCGCGAATTCGACCGTGTCGTTCTTTCCGAAAATGATTGCGCCAGCGCCGCGCAGCAGCGAGACCACCGCCGCATCGATGTTCGGATGATGCGCCTGGAAGTGTTCTGAGTTGTAGCTGGTCGGCAGGTCCTCGGTAGACAAGATATCCTTGATCCCGACTGGAACGCCATGCAACGCCCCGCGTGGCTTCTCCGCGTCGCGGGCTGCGGCCTGCCGGCGAACCATTTCTGGATCGAACGTCGTCCAGGCGTGGATGTCATCGTCGCGGACGAGCGTGCGCTCGATACACGCCTCGGCGAGTTGGCTCGACGTAAACGCGCCGGATGCAACTCCGGCCGCAGCATCGGTACCATCGAGGCAATGGAGGCGATCGATGCGCGTCAGCATCTATGTTTTCTCCCGATGTTCACCACTTCGCTCATTCACCTACTCGTTTGCGTGGGGCGGGTTTGCACCCGCTCTGCGTAACAATGCGGGCTAGCTGCTTTTCGCAGCCGTCCAGAAGCTGCGGATATCTTCGCCACAGACGGAAACGGTCTCGCCGGTCGCTATGATGCGTCCGAGTACGCCGTCAAGCGTCCGGATCTGCGCCGGCAGGCCCGCAACCCAAGGGCTCAGCGACAGAGATAAGATGCGGCCGCCCCGCGTTTCCGCTTCGGCACGCAGACACTTGCAGGCCATGTCGATCTGATGCGCGTAGACAGCCGCCGGCAAAGACTGCTGGTAGAGGATCTTGCGATCGGAGAGATCGTAGGACAACGGCATCTGCGTCAGTTCGCCGGCCCGCGTGGCGAAAGCGTACGGCATGTCGTCGTTGATCCAGTCGGCGAGATAGAGGCCGCCGGCTTCGGCAACGAGGTCCGGCGTGTTCGGCGACTGTGAATGTGCCGGCGAATGCCAGCCGGTCACAGCTTGTCCGGACAGGCGGCGCAGATCACCGAAAGATTTCTGCACCTGCTCACGCTCGGCTTCCTCCACCAGTCCGCCATGGTGGAGGTGGCCCATGTCGGTGCCGCTCGCGGCGATCTCCCAACCACGCTCCAGAATGCGGTCGAGCAGGTACGGGTAGCGCACGGCGACTTCCGAGTTCATCGCGATGGTCGGCTTGATGCCGTGTTTGTCGAACAGTTTCATCAGCCGGTAAAAACCGACCCGATTGCCATAGTCTCGCTGCGTGTAGTCCCAGACGCTGACCCCCGGGCGGCTCATGCCGCCGGGTGGAGTGAACGGCTTGCTGCCCATGTTCATGGGGAAATGCTCGAGATGCAGCGTTACCCAGAGCAGCAGTTTCGCGCCTCCCGGCCACGCCACCGGAGCTTGCTTGGCGAGGCGACGGAACGGGTAGCGGCTATGGTCCATGCCCGGGCCACGATGCGGATAATCGAAGTAGCTCGGCTCGATGGTCATGCCGCATTCCCCTTCACGCCGGCGATGAACGCCTGCGCGTCGTCATAATTGTTGTCCAGGTAGCACTTGGCGATCTCGCGCCCGGTCGCGCACCACACGCCACTGTGCGACGTGACATATTTCAGCGCCTCGTCGAGCAGCCATAACCGATGCGGCTGGCCGATCAGATACGGATGCAGCGGCAGGCACATGACGGTGCCGCTTTCGGCACCTTCCTCGTACAACTGATCGAAATGATCCTTGATCAGCTGCAGGTAGTCTTGCGGCGAGATGTTGCGGAAGTTCAGCACCGGCACGTCGTTGACGTCCATCATGTAGGGCAGGCTTGCGAACTTCTTGCCCGAACGCGTTTTCACGGGCATCGGCTGGTCGTCGTGGAAGAGATCGAGCGTGTAGAGCAGGCCTTCCTCAGCGAGAATATCCTGTGTCGTCTCCTCATTCGAAATCGCAGGAGACAACCAGCCGTCAAGGCTTTGGCCCGAGGCGCGCTTGATCGTGTCGCGGCTGTCGCGGATGATCTCGCGTTGCTGGTCCTCGGTCATGCCGTAGAGGTAGCGGGTATTGTAGACGCCGTGGCTGAAGAGTTCCCAGTCGAGCTCGCAGCACCGCTCGATTATCTCGGGCATGTGATCGCAAATTGACACGTTCAGCGACACCGACCCGCGCACGCCGTAATTGGCCATGACGTCTGCCATGCGGTCGAAGCCCACGCGGTTGCCGTAGTCGCGCATCGAGTAGTTCAGGATGTCCGGCTCGGGCCGATACCAGACCCCGCGGGCCGCGCTTTTCGGCGGCGCGTACTCGTAGAACTCGATATTAGGCGCAACCCAGAATGCCAGCCGCTTGCCTTCCGGCCAGACGATCTTCGGGCGGTTGAGGTATGGTGCGTAGTCGTAGTTTAATGGTTCAGGCAGCATTGGAGGCCTCCACCTGTGCAAGGACGTCCAAGTCTTCAATAAGTTTGCGGGACGGGACGACGTCACCGTATTTCATCGCGATATCGTAAAGAGACGCGTAGTGTGCCCAATCCTCGCGGTCCGCGACACACTCTTCCGGCACAATGACGCGATAGCCGTGCGACATCGCATCGACCGCCGTCGCTCGTACACAGCCTGACGTCGCACCGCCGGTCACGATCACCGTGTCGACGCGGTTGAAGGTCAGGTAGGAGGGAAGGTGGGTCTCGAAAAAGGCCGAACCCATGCGCTTGTGGAGCATGAGATCGCGCTTCTTGTCGACATCGAGTCGCGCATCGATCTCGGCTTGGGGCGAGTCGTGGCCGACATTCTGCAACGCCATCGGCGATTTGCTGCGTACGCCCCACAAGCCGCAGTCGACGCCGCCCGGCAGATAAGCGACATAGGTCCAGACCACAGGCATGCCAAGCGCCCGGACAGCCGTCGACAGTTCGTTCACCAGCGAAAGCTGTTCCGGATCGGCTTCATAAGCAGATGTGAACGTAGCCGTGTCGGTATAGCGGCGCTGCAGATCGACATTCAACAGGGCGACCCGCTTGCCGATCCCAAAGTTCGGCAGCTTCGGGGCGCTTTGATAGTCCTTGAAGATCTCTCTCATTGTCTTTGTCGATGTGAGCATCGTCGACACCTTAACCTTTGACCAAACGGATCGGCGCGCCATGGGCGAGGCCGAGATCAAGAACAGTACCCGCGGCTGGCAGTCTCGCGTCCGACGAGACGAGGACCACTTCGACGATCCCGCCGCCGGCACGGCCACTCGGGACGCCATCCACGGCGACATCGATCCAGGTCTGGCCGAAATCGACACGGCGATCGCCAGCGTTGACCGGGGACGCCCCGATGTCCTTGCCGCCGAGTGCGACCAGCGTCTTGACGACGGCTTCGACATCGATGCTCGAGAGTCGGATGCCAACCATGGCGGTCGCGCCATTCGCATGGTCTGACGGGCCGGGAATGCGATGCTTGCGACCTTCGTTGTCCGAGACGACGAAGGGCAGGGCGACATCGCCGCCGGCGCCGCGTCCGAGCATCAGCAGGTCGAGACCCCATTTGTGGCCGCCTTCGACCATGTTCGACACGACGACGGGGCCTTTGACAGGGAAGCCGGCACGCTTGAGCTCCTCGCTCATCTCGGCGGAACTCGGCACGGTGAACGACCAGTCGGCGTGACCTTCGCCGGCTTCCAGAACCGGGCCCAGCCGATGCTTAGACTGCGCTTCGTCGCTGGTGAATGCGGTGAGCAGAATGTACGATCCGTCTTTCAGCGAGGCGAACCGGAAGATCGTCGAGCCATGGCTGGCATTGAGATCGGCGCGCTCGAGGATGGTAAAGCCGAGTGCCGCGAAATCCGCTGCCGCCTTCTCCAGATCCCGCACCAGCAAGACCACATGATCGAATACCAGACCCACGCCTTATTCCTTCCTGTATGCTTTTCTCAAGTTGCCGTTTCGTGCTGAACCGGGGGCCGGTTGACCCTTAGCTCAGGCAGTTCGCCGGTGAATTTCTCAACCTCGACGAGGCAGGACTGCGCCGAGGATCCCTGGCCGAGCTCCGACGTGCCGATATCGCGCGTCAATACGTTCGGATTGCTGTTGCGATCGGTCGTCCCATCAGGATCGTAGGTCGCGCCGGTGGGCAGTAGGGCGCAGCCGCGCACCAGGCCATCATCGATCTTCGCGACGGCAAAGCAGGCGCCACGGTCGTTGAAAAGCCTGACATTGTCGCCGTCTTCGATTCCGCGCATGGCTGCATCGGCGGGATTTATCTTTAGAAGCTCGCGGCCGCGCACCTTGCCCTCGCGGCTATGGGCGCTCCAGTCCATCTGTCCGTGAAGACGACGAGCGGGCTGCGGCGTCAGCAGATGGATCGGGTAGATAGCGGCGCGTGGCGCGCCGAGCCACTCCTCCGGGTCAAGCCACGCCGGATGCCCGGGCACGCCCGGGCCCGTCATCGCTTCGACATCTGCGCTGTATAGCTCGACCCGACCCGACGGCGTGGGCAGGCGATGGGCCTCGGGGTCGTCCCGGAACGCCGCAAACATCACATAGTTGTCTTTGGGATCAGGCATCTCGAAATAGCCCTTCTCCCAGAATGCCTCGAAATCTGGCGGCTCCAGACCATTGCGTGTCAGTCTCGCGCTGATCTGGTCCCAGGCGAAACGCACCCAGTCATCAGTGGTGCGGCCTTCGGTAAAGGCCTCCGCGCCGCCAAGACGTTCGGCAAGGGCGGCAAAGATATCGTAGTCGTTGCGCGCCTCGCCGACCGGTGGCAGGACCTGCTGCATGGCGAGGATGTAGGGGTCGCGCGATGCGCCGCCGATATCGTTGCGTTCGAGCGCCGTGGTCGCTGGAAACACGATGTCAGCATGACGTGCGGTCGCCGTCCAGTAGCATTCGTTGACGATCACTGTCTCAGGCTTGCGGAATCCGTCGCGCAGCCGGTTCAGATCCTGGTGGTGGTGGAACGGGTTGCCGCCCGCCCAATGGATCAGCTTGATCTCCGGGTAGGTGTATGTCTTGCCGTCGAAACGGAAAGATTGCCCTGGATTCAGCAGGAGGTCTGTAACGCGCGCGCAGGGGATGGCGAAGCCGGTGGCGTTCTTGCCTGCCGGAAGCCCGTAGAGCGGCGTGTCGTAACGCGGATTGCCCATGCCGTTCGACGATCCGTAGCCAAAGGCAAAGCCGCCGCCGGGCAGGCCGACCTGGCCGAGCATGGAGGCCAGCGCAATGATCGCCCAGTAGGGCTGTTCGCCATGCCGCGCGCGCTGCAAACTCCAGTTCGCCGTGACCAGCACGCGTTTGCCGACGAGGCTGCGCGCGAGCGCTGCGATCTCATCCGCGGGAATGCCGGTGATGGGACTCGCCCAGTCAGGCGACTTCACCTCGCCGTCGCTCGCGCCGGTGAGGTAGGCGACGAGCCTGTCGGCGCCTACACAGTAGCGGGCGAGGAACGCTTCGTCATGCGTGCCGTCGGCGATGAGCACCTGCATGATCGCTAGCAACAGCGCAGTATCTGTGTTCGGCCGGATCGGCAGCCATTCGGACGGGAAACGGTTTTCTATGTCGCCTCGATACGGGCTGACATTGATGACGCGCGTGGAGTTGGTGATCCCGTCTAGGAAAGGCTCGTAGCGATGCTGGCCGAAGCCGCCGGAATTGACCTCCCAGTTCTTGGCCGGAATGCCGCCCATGGCAAGCATGACGTCACAATGATCGCGGATCGTCGTGAAGGAGGTGAGGGAGGAGCCGACTGCGTTGTGGACCCCGACGACGCGGGGCATGAACGCCATGGCCGCGCCATAGCTGTAGTTGGTAACCTGATCCGTGAAGCCGCCAATGGAATTGTAGAAGCGACGGATCAGCGTTCTAGCGTGATGCACGCGCCCGGCGCTCGACCAGCCGTACGAACCTGCGAACAGCGCCGAATTGCCATGCTGCCCGCGGACGCGGCTGATCTCGCCGGCCGCCATGTCCAGGGCTTCGTCCCATGGAAGCGAGACGTATTCGTCATCGCCGCGCGCGGCGCCGCCGTCCTTGGCAAGCCAGCCCTTGCGGGCGACCGGACGCGCAACGCGCATCGGCGACGTCAGCATCTCCGGCCAGACTGAATTCAGCGGGGTAGGATGAGGATCATGCTCGAACGGCGTCACCGCAACGAGCTTGCCATCACGCTCGTGAGCGGTGAATGCGCCCCAATGCGCTGCGGATCGCCTTGTGGTCATCACCGGCTCCTCGCATCGGAAATATGTGCGCATTCGTGAGGCAATTGCATGTCCTGCCTAGCTTTCAAGCAGATTATGACATAACATTTGTCATGTCAAGTTGCATAAAGCTATCTGAAATGTTATGTCTTATTGGCGAAGCAGTTGAGAAAATGGTTCCCCATGAGCGCCCGTGGCGAGCAAAGGGCTGAGATGGCTCACTTCAATATCAGGCAGGTTGAGGCGTTCAGGGCTGTCATTACGCTCGGAAGCATGACGAAGGCGGCAGAACTCCTGGGCATTTCACAGCCTGCTGTGAGCCGCTTGATGCTGGATTTCCAGACCGCTGTCGGCTTCAAGCTTTTCAATCGCCAGCGCGGCGGAGCGGAGCCCACCGAGGACGCGCGCAGGCTTTTCGAGCAGGTGGAAAAGCTCTTCGTCGGATTGGAAGAGCTGAACCATCATGTCCATGCGATCAAGAATCTGACCAGCGGCTCGATCTCTATCGCCGCGATGGGCCTTTATGCCAACGGCTTGCTCCCGGAGATCATCGCAAAGTTCCGGCTCACATATCCGGACATCGCGATAAAGCTGGATAGCCAGCCTCAGGACCGCATTGTGGAGTGGGTATCGTCCGGCCGTGCCGATATCGGCATTGCCACGCTGCCGATCAGCAACGCGTCGATTCCGGCGATCGAGTTGCTCAAGCGGCCGGCCCTATGCGTATTCGCGGCCTGTCACGAATTCGCGGACAGGGAAGAGATCCACGCGAGAGATTTGGCCGACCAGCCATTTGTCAGTTTTCCGCGCGGAACGCCGTTTCGCTTTGAGGTCGACACGCTGTTCGATCGGGAGAATATCGACCGCGTGATGATGCTCGAGGCGAGCACGCATGAGGCGGTCTGCAACCTCGTCGCGACCGGCACCGGCATTTCGATCGTCAGCCCCTATTCGCCGCATCTGCGCCGCAACAGCCAGTTGGCGTTCCGGCCTTTCCTTCCGGCCATCCCGATCTCGCTCGGCATGATCGGCGACGAAGAACGCCTCTCGGTTGCGGCTCGCTGCTTCTACGATTTCGTCCTCGACTACATCGAGCAGGTCAAGGAACGCCGAATTGCTGCCGACGAAGCGGCGATCGCCGCGAAGTCGGCTCGAGAACCCGCCTGAACCGCAACCTGACAACTCCAACGGAACGCCTCATGACCGCTCACACTCCCATCCCGCAGGATTTCAACGTCGTTCCGACCGAGACGGAGGTCGTCATTGTCGGCGGCGGCATCATCGGCGCCTGCACGGCTTTGCAATTGGCGCAGCGCGGCATTCCCGTCACACTGTTCGAGAAGGGCAGCATCGGCGAAGAGCAGTCGAGCCGGAACTGGGGCTGGGTCCGCAAGATGGGTCGTGACATCCGCGAGATGCCGCTCATGATCCACGCGATGAAACTGTGGGACGAACTGCCCGGCATCATCGGGGCGGATGTCGGCTTCCGCCGTCAGGGCATCACCTATTTCTGTGACGAAGAAAAAGACATGGGCAAATACGAGGCTTGGATGAAGGCGATGGAGCCTTTCGGTCTCGATACCCATTTCGTGCAACGCCAGCGTGTCAACGAGTTGGCGCCCGGGAACACCCGTAACTTTGCTGGCGGCCTGCATACCCCGTCCGACGGCTACGCCGAGCCTCACCTTGCCGCCCGCGCAATCGCGGAAGGCGCCCGCCGTCTTGGTGCCCGGATCGTAGAAGGTTGTGCTGTGCGCGGGTTCGAGACCGAGAGCGGACGTGTGACCGAAGTCGTCACCGAGAAGGGCCGGATCAAATGCAGAACTGTGGTGCTGGCAGGCGGTATTTGGTCGAGCCTGTTTGCCCGGAACCAGAACGTGAAGGTCCCGCAGCTCAAGATGCTGTCGCAGACGATGCGCACCCGCCCTATCGAAAACGGCCCGCTCGGCTGCGGTTCGGGCAAGGGCTTCGGTTACCGCAAACGCAACGACGGCGGCTACAATGTCGGCATGCGCTCGGCGCATGCGGTCGACATCGTCCCGGACAGCTTCCGCTTCTTCAAGGACTACCTTCCGGCCATGAAGAACGAGATCAAAGCAATGAAATTCCGCGTCGGCCAGCGCACATGGCAGGAAACCATGATGCTAGGCGGCTGGAAGCTGGACCAGCGTACGCCATTCGAGACCTATCGCATCATGCGCCCCGTTCCGGGGCACAAGATCCTCGATCAGGCGACGATCAACATCAAGAAGCTGTTTCCGCAGTTCAAGGACATGGTCGTCAACGAGCGCATGAGCGCGTGGATCGACGTCACGCCGGATGCAATTCCGACCATCTCTCAGGTCGACGCCATTCCGGGCTTTTACATCTCGACCGGTTATTCGGGCCATGGGTTTGGCATAGCGCCGGCTGCCGGCCAGTTGATGGCTGAACTGATCACAGGCGATACACCGCATGTCGATCCGACACCGTTCCGTCACAGCCGCTTCATCGACGGCTCGAAGATCGTTCACTGGCCGATCGGCTTCTGATATCTAACTGAAAAGCCCCGGCATCGCAGGCTGCGTGGAAACGATTGGAGGCTTCGGTTTGGCCGGAGCCTCTTTGGGTTTCAGGCCGCCGCGGCTTTCGCGCAGCCTTCTTCCTCAGCTTCGCGGCAAGCCGAACGAGTTCGGCGCGCCGGGCATGAAGCGCCGTTATCGCTGCAGGCACAGCACCCGGCGCATCGTCAGGCTCCGCATTGTCCGGCTTCATCGAGCCCGGCGAGATAGTCGGCGATCTTCCGTTCGAGGCGGGCAGCCTCTTCGGCGATCTCTCTGCTCCCATGATCGTCTTGTTGCTGGCCACTGCCCGGAACTTCGCGCCGTCCAGTGCCATCAACTGGCCTGGAAAAGCCCTTCATCCCGGCCCGGCGTGACAAAGGCGCGGCAGGCACCGACAATCGCTTCGCCATTTGTCACGGCGGAAGTCGGCGATCGTCTTGAAGTCCGGGGGCAAGTCGCCGCAACAGCCACATCGCCTCGACATGCGACGGCATTCCCGCTCAAGACGGCACGATGAACGAACCTCGTTGAAATAGCTGTAGATATAGAGTCTGAGCAGATCACGCGGATCATAGGCGGGTCTTCCTGTGCTCGCCGGCACCGCCCAACCAAAGCCGAGCCCGACGATGTCCAGCCCGTTGACGAAGGCGTCGATCACTCGACCGGAGCATCCGCTGCCACATATCCTCAATCAAAGCCGGCAGCAGTGCCGACTGACCCCGATCCTCGCCAGCAATGTATCCCATGAAATTGGCCACCGTTGCCGATCCGGCCATCATATCTGATTTGCCCAGTTTTCACACAGCCTGATCGACCGGGGGTTTTCTTATGGATCGCTCAGAGCGGGCGAAGCCGATCCAGCCCTTCAGCCAGATCCGCTTGAAGGTCGGAGAGCGTTTCCAGCCCGACATGCAGGCGCAGCAGCGCGCCCTTGCCGGTCCATTTCGCGACCTGCCGTGATTTCTCGGGATGCATCGGCAGGATCAGGCTTTCATATCCACCCCAGCTGAAGCCGATCTTGAAGTGGTGCAGACCGTCGACCAGACCGCGAACCGACGCCGGATCGCTTTCGACGAGTTCCACCGAAAACAGCCCACATGACCCCGTAAAGTCACGCTTCCAGAGGGCGTGGTTTGGAAAACTTTCCAATCCGGGGTGGAGCACACGCGCGACTTGTGGCTGGTCTTCCAGCCACAACGCCAGTTTCAGCGCCGAGGCCTCGTGATGGCGCAGGCGGACTTCCAGAGTCCGAAGCCCGCGCAGGCCGAGATTGCACTCCTCGGAACCTGCACACGCACCAAGGTCCTGCGTCGACCGTCGAACCGCATCGTACGTCTCAGCATTTGTTGTCACAACGCCCAACATGGCATCAGAATGTCCGACAATATATTTGGTGGCGGCATGGATCGAGACATCTATTCCAAGCTCGAGCGGCTTCATCAGCAGCGGCGTCGCCCAGGTCGCATCGATCGCTGTTCGGATGCCCCGCGCCTTCGCGACAGCTATGATGGCTTTCACGTCCTGAACGTCAAACGTGCCTGAACCCGGCGATTCCATATAGATCAGCTTCGTCTCCGGGCGGATCAGCGTCTCGATATCGGCGCCCATATCGGGATGGTAGAATGTCGTCTCGATACCGAGACGCGTCAGCATGCGGTTGCAGAAGCGGCGGACCGGATCGTACACCGTATCGACCACGAGCACATGATCGCCCTTGTCCAGAAACGCCAGCATCACGGCGGAGATCGCGGCCACACCCGACGAAGTTGCGATCGATCGGTGACCGCCTTCGAGAGCAGCAAACGCCAGCTCGAATGCGAAGGTCGTAGGTGTCCCGACACGGCCATAAAAAGGACCGTCGAACGGCATGTTGCTGGCCGTCTCGAAGGCGTCGAGCGTATCGAACACGAAGGTGGAGGCGCGGTGAACCGGCGGGTTGACGGAAGCGCCGTTGACGCCATGCACACGGCCGGCCGACACGAGCAGAGTGCCGGTTCCGGCGGAATTATCGGTCGTCATACTGACTCCTTGGGAAGGTCTTGGCGCTGGCCCCATTCATGCCAGGAGCCGTCGTACAGGGTCACATCGGATTTGCCGAGCCGAGCAAGCTGGAATGCCAGAATTGCAGCGGTTACGCCGGATCCGCAGGTGGTGATAATCGGTTTCGTGAGGTCTACACCGGCTTCGACGAACAGTTCGGCCGCCTTTTCGGGCGCGACGAATGTAAAGTCGCCGCTTTGCGGGATCATCTTGCCCCAGGAGAGATTGGCCGCTCCGGGCATATGGCCGCCTGCAACGCCGGGATAGCCGGACGGCATCTCTCCGGTGAAGCGCTCTTTGGTTCGCGCGTCGACGACTGCGATCGAATCGCCTTGCGTGGCCGACAGCACATCCTGCCAAGTCGCGACCCCGGCCTGCGGCCGGCGTGCCGAAAAATCACCTGTTTCGCGAACCTTCGCGTCGCCGCTTTCGGTCGCGCGACCTTCCTGCTTCCAGCGCTTCCAGCCACCGTTCAGGATACGCACATTGTCGTGGCCGAACAGTCTGAACATCCACCACACGCGGGCGGAGACGTAGCTGGAATCGTAGACCACCACGAGCGTGTCATGATCGATGCCAAGCGTGCGGGCGACGATTTCGAACTGCTCCCCGGAAGGCAGCATGTTCACATAAGGTGAACCGCTATCGGAGGCGGCGTCGAGATCGAAGAAGCCGGCTCCGGGAATATGCGCGTCCCTGAACTCGGTGAGTGCGCTCTTGCCTGCTTCCGGAATATACCACGAGCAATCGATCACCCGGACCTTCGGATCGTGTCGATTGTCGTCAAGCCACGCTGTCTCAATCAGAAACGTGTCCATACCTATCTCCCAATTCACAGACCCATATTCACAGTTTGTCGGACAGAAATCCAGCATGCTGTTGAAGAAGTGTCCCGTTGAGCGTGGAATGCGGCTTCATCGCCGTTGTGGAAGCGGATTTCGCCGCTGAGTGTTCCGTCTGGCTGGATTTCGGCCCTTCCGTTGCTTTGGGCCTCGTCGTTCTTAAAGCGTGTCGCACTTAATGGGCCTCATATCCGGCAGCGTTGAAGAAGTTTCGGCATTGTGTTGGGTCGAAGAGGTCACAGATATCGCCGATTGCATGGCATAGGGCGTTGAAGGTTCGCCGGCCCTTTTGCGCAGCAACGCCTTGAGCTTGGAGAACGCCATCTCGATCGGGTTCAGGTCGGGCGAGTATGGCGGTAGGAATAGCAACCAGGCACCGCGCTCGCGCACCAGTTAGGCGGCACGCTCGCTCTTGTGGAAGCCGACATTGTCGAGGATGACGACATCGCCGGGCTGCAGCTCTGGAGCCAGCTGCGTTTCGATCCAGGTCTCGAAACGTCGGGCATTCATCGGCGCATCGACGATCCATGGCGCGACCATGTCGTGACAGCGCAGGCCGGCGATGAAGGTCTGCGTGTGCCATTTGCCGAACGGAGCATGCGTCCTGTATCGCTCTCCTTTCGGCGACCAGCCGGAGCGCTTGGTCAGCTTGGTGTTGGTCGACGTCTCATCGATGAAGACCAGGCGAGGCAAGGCTTTGGCGAAGAAGCGCCTTCGCCGCCTGATCCACATCTCGTGCGCCTCACGGATGTCGGGACGCTCCTGCTCGCTGGCCTGCAGCGTTTTTTTTGTGGCTGAGCCTGAGGCGATGCAGCAGGCGGCCGACGCTGGAGCGGTGAACCACCACCCCCGCGCCCCTCAAGCTCGACACACAGTTCGTCCAGTGTCGGTTCTCCCGACGTCGCCATCCGCTCGCGCACAAAGAAGGCATGCGGTGCAAGCTTGCCCAGCCCGGCGCATGGCCCTGACGGCGCGGCGCCAGAGAACCAGTCTCGCGACGAAGCTTCATCAGTTCGTTCACGAAACGCGGAGACACACGAAAACGACGCGCCGCCTCCCTGTGCCCGTGACCTTCATCGACAAACGCAGCAACACGTTCACGCAACGCCATCGGTAGCGGCTTGCCCATCGCGATCCTCCTTCGAACCACAATCAACCATCCCCAACCTAAATGGGAATCCCGAATCACGTCAAACGCGACACGCTTTTAGAATACGGATAAACGATCGGCTGTTGGCGTCTCGGGCGTGTCTTGGTGAATTCGACCGTGCACGGGATTGAAATTTGCTTCGGTGGGTAATACTTTCTGTAACGTTGGTATTACCGAGGTGTGAACATGACCACGACAGTCACAGCCAAAGGACAGGTGACCATCCCAAAGCCGGTGCGCGATCTTCTCGGGATTGTTCCGGGCAGTCAGGTTGATTTCCGCCGCGCCGCTGATGGCAGTGTGGTGCTTGCCCGCATGGACAAGAAGCAGCCCGCGAGTCGCTTCGCAAAATTGCGCGGCCATGCCGGTGAGGGGCTCGGCACTAACGCGATCATGGCCCTGACACGTGGCGAAGCGTGACGCTCGTCGACACCAACGTTCTGCTCGACCTTGTCACTGATGATCCGAAGTGGGCGGAGTGGTCGATCGCTCAGCTTGAGGCAGCAAGCCTCAGCGGGGCGTTGTCGATCAACGACGCGATCTATGCCGAGCTTTCGGTTCGATATAAACGTATCGAGGACCTCGACGCGTTTCTTGCCGAAGCCGGTTTCGAAATGGCTCCGATGCCCCGGGCGACTCTGTTTCTCGCAGGGAAAGTCTTTACGCAGTACCGCAAGTCGGGGGGATCGCGCACCGGCGTGTTACCCGACTTCTTCATCGGCGCCCATGCCGCCGTGAATGGGCTGCCGTTGCTCACCCGCGATGTCGGCCGCTACCGCACCTATTTTCCATCATTGAAACTGATCACACCGAACAGTTGAGCCATTCGCAGGAGCAGGGGAGGGGTTTCTCCCTAAAGCCCGCTCGCCTTGGATTGACGCGAAACCGGTCGCGCCGGCGTTGGTATTTTCGCGTCATTTCAGCAGTGGTATGGCCAAGCTGCTTTCGTACATACCGCTCGTCAACCTCGGCCAAGGATGCGAGCCCGGCACGCAGAGAGTGCCCCGAAAACTTCCACTCCCGGTCTTCCTCGGAAAAGTCGACACGAACGCCCCCGGCGATCGCCGTACGCTTGACCAGCCGCGCCACCTGCTTGTCGTTCAGTCGTGTCGTGCCAATCACCTTGCCCTTGCCGGTAACGCGACGGAACAAGGGTCCGTGTGCCACGCGGGCGAGGGTGAGCCAGTCTTTCAAGGCAACGACCGGCAGGACAGATCGGCCGAGCCGCGGCCAATCTCGATCTCGCGCCAACCGGTCTTGCCGCGCAGCGTCACCAACACACCCTTGTCCATGTAAAACTCGATCCAGCCCGATGCATCCTCGGTCTGGTCGCGGCCACAATCCAGGCCAACGATGGACGATCTCGTTCGCGCCGCCCCGCCTTGGATCGGCTGCTGGCGCTCCCGCCAGGCCCTGAAATCGGCGGCGGTGGCGGTGCGGCTGAGCGGTCGTAAGGAGGACGAACACGCGTGTGACGCGGCTTTGCTCACCGACGCTGGAGATGATCGGGGACCTGCCGGCAATACCTTCCTGGCGATCGAGAGGCTGGCGGCAAAAAAGGAACCACTCACTCCAGCTTTTTTGGCCGAGCTGGCCCAACTGCTAGCACTGCGATGGGATGAACCTTTCGCGGCCACCGTCATCGACCGGACCAACGAAGCGCTGCAGTCCGGTCGCGCCGTGCCGTTTGCCGCGGCCGATCTGGTTGCCGCGATCTGTTCCGAGCGCGGGGATGTCGAGGCGCTGGCCTGGGGCCTGGCCGACTGGCTGATTGCGACAAGGCTGAAGTGGCAAAGATCCGTGCCGTTGCTGCTGGCAGAGCGCTACGGTCCGGCCTTCAAGTCGAATGGGGGGTAGGGGACGTATTCTGCCCGGCGAGCCAGCCTTCCCACGCGCCGTCTGCCTGGCACTGGTCGACAGCGCCGACGCCGCATCGCGCTCCGCAGCAGAGATCCAACGGCGGGCCGAACGGCTTCTGGAGGTAGTGCCAAAGCTGCGCAGCAAAGGAGCCGACGCCGTCATCCGCAAGTTGCTGAACGAAGACGCTGTTGCGGCCTCCGCGCCTGGGACCGATCTGTCGCGCTGGGCCAGCACGCGGCTGTTCGAGCGGCTGAAAGATTTTGGCGCTGCGCGCGAGCTTTCCGGCCGATCCTCCTTCAGGATATTTGGATTGTGACAATGACGGGGCTTACGACAGCGGGTCGCTTCAACTCCCGCTGGATACCAGCGGTGGAGCTTCCTGTAAACAATCGGGGAACATCTGCGCGAAAGCACGGTTAGGTAAATGATAGTTGATGCCGATGTTGCGACCACGGATGTACTGGCGCTTTAGGTATCAACCGTGAGGCCGGGCTTACCTCCGGCCTCACCGCCGCGGTCGCTACCCGGGCCAATTCTCCTCGCCGTCCAGTACGCCTCAGTTAACACGTCTCAGCACTCCGTTTTGCGATTCAATTGTCGAAAGCCATTTTGTGGAGGGGCTTCGTGCGCCGGCGAGTTGCGCCAAAGAAGCAATCGTGTCGGCCTTACCGGCCGCCCACCGGCGAGAGATTGCTTCTCCGCCGAAGTCGAGCGACTTAAGGGCGGTTTCCTGCGCTTCAGTGCCGTAGATCATATGCAGAAGCGTCGTCGCCGCTTTGAACGTGTTCTCTTGCCTTGGCGCACCGAGCCAGGATGCCTTAAGCGCCTGTATTGCGTGACGTGACTGACAAGAGAAGATCAGGTCCTGGGCTCTTAAAGCGGCTTGGCCAAGCGAATCGGGACGCATTCCCTTGCCGGGGAGCAAATCTATTGCAATGCACAGAGTCTCCACGGATGGTGGGTGTTGCAAGGCTAGACCGATGGGCAAATTGGCGGACAGGCCACCATCGAGGAGCCAGCGGCCTTCAATCTCGACTGGACTAAAAAGGACCGGCAGCGACGTGCTGGCACGAAGGTGCTCCGCTGTAATCGACTGCTGCGAGGTGTCGAAAACCACATCTTCCCCCGATTCGGCATCCACGGCCAAAATTACCAGCCTGATTTCTCCGGCGTTCAAGCGGTCGAAGTCGATTAAGTCCCGAAGAGTATCTCCTGTCGGAGAGCTATCGAGGAGACTCGAGTTGTTACCCCCAAAGGCTGTCAGCCATAAGCCGGAGACCTCCGGAAGAAACAGCGCCGGCCGGCCGGCGAGCAGCGTTTGTAAACCCGTAAGCCATTTCTCCCACCGTGGCCCAGGCCAGAGAAAGTTTGAAGGCCGGGGAAAGCCAGGTTGTTCGGCGCGCCGCCAGAATTCGCGCAACTGAGCTACGCGTTTCTCCGGCGCATTCCCGGCAATAATGGCGCCGGTGATCGCGCCGATCGACGTTCCAACGATACGGCTCGGCTGCAGCCCGCGGCTCGCTAAAGCCTCAAATGCACCGGCGTGATAAGCACCAAGTGCATTGCCGCCAGAGAGCACCAAGATTCTGTTTTCAGGTATTTCCATGGCAATTCCCGATGTTCAGGTTCCGCCGACGGCGGCGCCGATCTTGCCTGTTCCCTCGCATTAGGGGCACTCTTCGCCGGCCACTTCGCATATGTTGGCTCACAGCCTGCAGACATTTTCGCCCGAGCCGCCCGCCGCCGCGTGCGCCGCATCGGTATTAGCGCGCAATGCGTCAACAGCATTGTTGCCCCGGTGTTCGTTGCTTGATTGGTTCCTGATCATCGAAACGGCCTATTTTTCGATCCAACAAACGAGCAACCAAGCTGTTCCGAAATGAAGCCCGAGAACCAGCGGGTAAGCTGCGGTTCGGCGCAACAGCAACTCGCTTTGACAAGAGGAACAATACGTTCACCTGCAGGTTCGGGCGGCAATTCTCGCACGAAAGGATTTCCGATGAATCGTCGAAACGCAGTCTACACACTCCTCGGCGCCGTGAGCGGTATCACGGTCCTAGCCACGAACACTTCTATGGCTCAAATCGCCGCCGCGACCATGGGCGAGGCCGAGATCACGCACGCCCAGGAAACCAAAAAGGTCGGCGCCTTATTGCTCGCTACCAGCCGCGTCGCTTTGACTGCGGCTGCCGACCCCAAGGTAAAGCAGTTTGCTCAGTGGGAAGTGGCAGAGCAGGAGACAATCGCTGATGTCTTGAAGAGCATGGAAGCTGAAGGCGGAAAAGCCGAAGGTGCTCTGCATCCCCCTACAGAAGCCGAGACCGAAGCGTCTCTCGACCAAGACGGCAAGACGAAATTGAATGACCTCAAGGGGATGACCGGAGCCGACTTCGACAAGGCGTACCTGGCCTCTCAGATGGATGGCCACAAGAAGCTGCTTCAAATTCAGGAGGAGTATCTCAAGGTCGGTCAGAATCGCGAGCACCTGTCCGTGACCAAGCTGGCACGGGGGCAGATCAAGGAACATATAAGGATACTTGAATTGCTGCCGAAAATGGGCTGAGGCGGGGAGTGGAGTGCGGTTTCGGCCAGCGCTCTTCGCGGTGGCGCGGGGCTGGCGTGCTGAGTATAACGCAGCCTGCGACGCTCGCCCAATCCATCTCAAGTCTTCGCGAAAGAGCACGTGAACGAAGACGAACAAAAGACAGCCCGCGACGATCAGGTCAGGAAGCGCGCCCGCCAGCTATGGGAAGAGGAAGGCCTTGCAGACGTGCATTGGGAGCGCGGTCGAAAAACTCAACAGTCGGAGCCGAGATCGTTGACCCGGACTTTATCAAGCCGCCAAAGCCCTCTTCTCGGGCCTGCAACCCGGCTGCACGATTCCCCGGAGCTTCTCCGGTCGATGGGATGGGCAGCCTTAGCACCGGCGGGAGCACGGCAGGAAGAATGAGCGGCAATGCCAGAAAGGCAGCGAGACGATGAAAATCTGCCCGGCTTACTTTCTCATTTTCTTCATCGCTTTGGTTACAGCCTCAGGAAGTTCGCTTACGCAGTCTGGTGGCGGTGGCCTGCGGCGCGATGCGCGGCGAGGACAGTCATCGCGACGGTTCTGCTGGCGCTGCCCGCGATGTTGGGCGGCAAGGCTTGTGGCATGAACGCTCTCTAAGACTTCGCCGACCTGATGAAGTCGAGGAAGGCGCGCAGCGGCGGCGGCACTAAGCGACGTCCAGAGTAATAGAGGAACGGCCCTGGAAAAGGAGTCCACCATTCGGGGAGAACGGCGACGAGGCGTCCAGCCTCGATATGCGGCTGCAGCCATTCCTCGAACAAGCCGATAATACCGGTGCCCGAGACCGCCATGTCCACGGCCAGATCCATCGCGCCGCTGATGCTGACGGTGAGCGGCCCCTTCGGCTCGATCCGGACCGTCTCGTCGCCGCGTTCCAGTTCCCACGGACTGAAGAGCGCACCATTGCCGAACCGTCCGCGCAGACACCTGTGCTGCAGCAGGTCCCTTGGGTGCTCGAGATTGGCCGCCGTCGCGAGATAGGAGGGCGCGGCCGCCATCGCAAACCTCTGCATCCGGGGTCCGATCGGCACGGCGATCATGTCTTGCTCCAGCTTCTCGCCATAACGGATGCCTGCGTCTGCACCTGCAGCCAGCACGTCAACGATGGTGTCCTCTGCCACCACCTCGACCTGGATATCGGGGTAGAGTGCCAGAAATGCCGGTAGGATCGACGGTAGCACCAAGCGCGCAACACCCACGGGCACGTTGAGGCGAAGCGTGCCCGCTGGCGTGTCGCGCAAGTCATTGAGGCTGCCAAGTGCCGCGTCCATTTCGATCAGAAGTGGCCCGAGGCGCTCAACAAGACGCTCACCGGCTTCCGTCGGGGAGACGCTGCGGGTCGTGCGGTGAAGTAGGCGCACGCCTAACCGGTCCTCCAGGCGGCGCACTGTCTCGCTGAGGGTCGTTGGGCTGACGCCCAGCGCGCGCGATGCCTCTCGAAAGCCCCGAGCTTTCGCGACGGCTACGAAAGCGGTCAGATCGTCGATGTTTGCAGCCAATGTCCAGTTATCCGTACAGCCTGTGCGGACTATGCCGGATTATCATCATGATCGGCAAGAGGTACATGATTGTCATCAACCGCCCTTTAACCGGGCTGAACTCTGAAAGGACAAAGACATGACCCAGGTAACGGAAGCTGCAGCAGCCCAACCGACCCGCGCCGAGCTCGTCGCTGGCTTGGTCTCCGCCATGCAGAACCCAGCGCGTTCGCCGATCCTGCGTTCGCCGGCAGATGACGGCATCGCCTTCGAGGACATCTTTTTCCCCGCGATGGACGGCGTGACGATCGAGGGCTGGTTCATCCCGGGCGACAGCGATCGCCTCATCATCGCCAATCACCCGATCTGGGCCAACCGCTATGGCTTCCCCGGCCATCTGAAACCCTATAGCGACGCCTGGGAGGCGAGCGGCAACAACATCGAAGTTAACTTCATGCCGGACTACAAGCACCTGCACGAAGCCGGCTACAACATCCTGGCCTACGACCTGCGCAACTTCGGCCAGAGCGCGGCCGGCAGCGGGGGCGTGATCGGCAACGGCATCCGCGAATATCGCGACGTGATCGGCTCGCTGCGCTATGTCCGCTCGCGGTCGGATCTCAAGAATCTGAAGCTGGGCCTGCTCAGCCGCTGCTGCGGCATGAACGCGACCATGGTCGCCATGTCTAAGCACCGCGCGGAGTTCGACGACGTCCAGGCGATCGTCGCGCCACAGCCGATTTCGCTCAGTTCCTTCTACCGCACGATCCTGGAGCACATGGGCATGCCGGACGCCCTGCCCGAGGTTGCCGACGCGCTGCGCCGCGTGACCAGCATGGAGCTGAAGGACATGGACATGCCGCAATATGCCGCCGCGGTCGACGTCCCCACGCTGCTCCTGCAGGTCCGCGACGACACTCTGACCACGCCCGCCGACGTGCAGGCGATGTTCGACGCCATGCCGACCGACCAGAAGGACCTCATCTGGATCGAAGGCACGAACCGGCGCTTTGACGGCTACAACTACCTGCCCGCCAATCCCAAGCCGATGCTCGACTGGTTCGAACGATTCATGGGGTGAGCACCTGCCGCCGGCCGCGCGCCTGTCGCATCGGGTCAAACGATCCCGAGCGGCAGCGCCGGCCGTACCATCCTATTCACAACAGCTATTTGAAAAGGAGGACAAGATGTCCAACATCAACAACACCCTCACCGTCGTGTTGTGGGAAGCCAAGGCAAAGCCGGGCCGCGAGGCCGAGATGAAAGACTTCCTGGCCAAAGCGGTGACGCCATCGAGGCACGATGCAGGCTGCATCGACTACGAGCCGCACGAGATGGAAGGTCAGCCCGGCACCTTCGTCATCTATGAGCGCTGGGTCAGCCGGGAAGCGCTCGACGCACATCTCCACGCGCCGAGGATGCAGGAATTGGTACCGCAGCTTCTCGAACTCATGGAGGGGTCGATCGAGGCCGGGATCCGGCTCCTTCGTCCATTCCGTCCGGCTTGAGGTCGGGCGACATCGAATACGCGGACGGCTCGCGCCGCGGAGCCCCACGCGGTGCTAGGAGGTCGATCTGTACTGGTTTTCAATGGGCGTGGCGCTGCTGGTTTCGATCGGCATCATCGCAATCGGAGCGATGTATCTCGCCCGTCCCGCGACCGCCATGCGCAGCTTCGGTTTGCCGCTCCCCGCAGAAGGCGAAAGCACCATGTGGTGGCTTCGCCTGAAAGGCGTCCGCGATGTCGCGACCGGCCTGCTTGTCCTGGCATTGATGATGCGAGGGGATCTGCAGATCGTCGGTGTCACCTTGCTGGTCGACGCGCTGATTCCCTTGGGAGATATGTTGCTGATCCTCGGCGCGAAGGGCTCGACGCGAGCGGCGCTGTCGATCCAGGGGTTCACAGCGCTTTTGATGGCGGCGGCGGCCGTTCCTTTGATCGCCGGGCTGGCGTGATGCGTACCGAGCGCGCTAGGCTGTTGAACGGTTCAGCCGGTCAGTTTCGGTCGGCATGCTTCATATACATGCGCCTCGTGGGGAACTTCGGCGATAACCTTCGGCGTCGGCGCCTGGCTGGCGCTCGAGAATGATCGACCGTCCGTTCGGAAAGATCAGCCTGAATACGGCGACGGCGGGTTTGCGGAAGGCGAAGGCCGGAGCGGCAACGACCGGCGGAAGCAGCTCCTCGAACCGCTCCCCTGTTTCCGGCAACTCGGCCGAGACGCGCGGACTGCCTGGATGGACTTCGGCGCCGACATGGTGCGCGACGAGGCGAATGATGCGCTGGCCATCGGCCGGCGACAGCCGTTCACCCGTGTCGGAGAGTCCCTCGGAGAGGCGGTCGATCCAGAGCCGCCCGTCGGGGTTGAGTATCACCTCGACGATCGCGGGATCCTCCAGAAACTGGGCGATCGCCGGCCCGAGGGCCGTTCGCAGCATACGTGCGCCTCGAAGGATCGCCTCTGATTTCTGGTGAGTGGCCGCCACGTCGTCCCCGTTCTCGTGCGGGCCTGCAAAGTGCGGCCCTGGATCGGGGATAAGTAGAAGAGGCAGAATTCAGCGCATGACAACAACCGAAATGTGGTCGTCGTACTGTGGCGTACAAATACAGGGAAACGGTGGGAATGCGTTTTCTACGGAACCTCACGGGAGAGAGTATTCGACCGGGCGCACGTGGAGTTCAGATCGGGCTTCGAAGTGACCGCTATCGAACCCCCATCATTGCCCTTCCCAAAGCGTTGAGCGCCTTCCTGACAGCCGTCATTCGCCGAGTGTAGAGAATATTACATGCCACTGTTGGTTTCCACGCGGAAGTGAGCCGGTTTTTCCACCGAGAAGTGAGCCACCTCTGAGTATGGTTTTCTGATCAGGCTTTGGTCAATGGGTTGGTCTTTTCTCCTCTCTTCTGTGCCGCGGCCGC
>NZ_JASCRR010000024.1 GCF_030010215.1 Tianweitania sp. UT-5YL-CI-8 | reverse complement strand
ATAGTCACGCTCTTGCTTGCCCAGAACCAGGGCCGCTGTCGGTCGACCTCTCGCGTTCGCCATCGCTAAGCTCTCCATTGAACAAGAACAGCTTACAATGTAGCGAACTTCAGTTCCAGATGACTAGGGTCCAATGACCATAATCAAAGGTAAGAAGCACAGTTGATCCGGGGATTAGGGCAGGGCAAACCCTGTCTTTACCACAGAGCAGCGTGATTTTGTCGACATACATGACCTTAGCAGCAGCAGCTTTGCGAAGGGTCGTGTTGACCTCGATCGGTCGGGCTTTCAGAAGCTTAGATGCATGTTCGTTCAATCCCTCGGTTGATCCATAGGCTTCCGCGATGGTGGGCAAGATCGGGCTGAACTCAATGGTTGGATCGAAGACGATAATCTGAGCGTTGGTGTTTTTGCGTATAGCCTCTACCGCCTTGGGCAATCGGCGAGCCGCCCAGCCTCGCCAACGCGCGGCAAGAATGACGACCTTAGCTTGCTTAAGTTTCGTGGAGTTGAGAATCTTTGAGAACTGTTGCTGGCAGGAGGCATCGCCGCGTTCTCCCGCGCTTTTTGGGCGAGGCCCGACAGCCGGTTGGCAAACCGCTGAGATTTGAAAACGGGAGAAGTCGCGAACACCGTTTTCGAAAAGGGCGGAAACTACATCGTAGGAATGGCTGTCTCCTATAACCAGAACTCGCGGTGAGGTGTTGCTCTTACTGATTTTGGCGATGCGGCTGGCATTTAAGCCACGTCTTTCTCTCAACTGACTCTGCTGTCCAGATATAGCTGATGTCGGCTCCCCACTTCTGATCCGGTCCGTCGCAGGCGAAGTCCTGATCAAGCAGGTTGGGGGCAACTGGCTCGCCATGATTGCTGTCGGTGGTTCGCTCGAACCTTGTCCTCTGGCGCGTCTTCAGCCCGTTAGACCGCATCAGCCGTGCTACTCTGTGCCGGCCGACCTGGATGCCGTCCTCGCATAGTTCCGCATGCATGCGGGGGCTGCCATAGGTCTGACGCGACAGGTAGAACTGGTTGCGGATGTGCGCCAGGACGATCATGTCATCGAACTGGCGACGGCTGGGGCTGCGCCGCTTCCAGGCATGGTAGCCGCTGATGCTGACGCCCGCGAAGGCGCACAGGCGCGACAGAGACATATAGGCCTTCTCCGTATCGATGAAGGCGAACCTCATCGACTTGTCTCCCGAGCGAAGAAGGCCGTCGCTTTTTTTAACAGATCTCGCTCCTGCCGGAGAAGTTCATTCTCCTTGCGCAGGCGGGCAAGCTCCTTGTTCACGTCCTCGTGCGGACCGGCAAGAAGATCCTGCTCCTCGAAAATCTGCCGCCAACGACCCAGTGTCGATTTCCCGATCCCTAGATCCGACGCAACAGACGATATGCCTCGACCACTCGTCGTCAGAATGCGAACCGCTTCCCGTTTGAAATCTTCTGTAAACTCTCGCTGCTTCAATTCTAAATCTCCTGTCAGTCATTTCTAACAGAAGCCCTCCACTTTCGAACGGGAAGTCCAGGTGCTTCCTATCCGATCGATCGCGTGTTTGACCGGGGGGACGATGATCGCTACACGCCCATGCGGCCAGCAAAGCTGATCAGCGGCTGTCGATCTCCGGTTGCGCCGGTGAAATCGACCATCCGGCCAAATGCGATGAGGGTGTCGTGGCGCTCGATGGTGTCTTCGAGCAGGCAATCCAGCGCACCTACCGCATTGCGCAGGATCGGAGCGCCGGTCGTGAGCGTCGTCCAATCGTCAGGGTCGAAGCGATCGGCGCCCTTGGCAGACTCCTTGCCACCAAAAATATCAGCGAGGTTGGTGTGATCGGCGGCGAGATAGTTGATGGAGAAATGCCCGCTGTTCAGGATGGTGGCCAGGGCGCTGGTTTTTCGGCTGATCGAAACCATGAGGATCGGTGGCGACGCGCAGAGATGCGTCGCCGACAGCGCAAGCAGGCCGGCAGGACCAGCATCGTCGCGTGCCGCCACGACTGCCGCGCCGACGGCCCGCGCCTCCAGCGCCTTCCAAAAAATACCGATGCCGATCTTTGGCCCGCGGTCGAGTTCCATCACCGTGATCCTCCGGAAAGCAGCGTTGTTCAACGCATCGTTCAGGCCGCGGGCTTCCATTCCTTGCCCGGCACTGAGGCCATTAGCCGCCGCGTGTAGCTGTTCTGCGGCGCGTTGAAGATCTGCGACGGCGGACCCTGCTCAACCACGTCGCCCTTGTACATCACGGCGACTTCGTCGCAGATCTGGCTGGCGATCCGCAGATCGTGGGTGATGAAGATCATGGCGATCTTCATCCTCCCCTGAATGGTGGCGAGAAGTTCCACGATTTGCGCTTGAATCGACACGTCGAGTGCGGAAACCGCCTCGTCGGCCACTAGCAGGAGGGGATCGAACATCAGTGCGCGAGCAATGCCGATGCGTTGGCGCTGACCACCCGAGAACTCGTGAGGATAACGGTTGTAGGTTCCGGCATCGAGGCCAACCAGTTCCAGAAGACTCAACGCTTTTGCCTTGCAGTCTGCCGCACTGACGCCATGCGCCATGGGGCCGACAGTGAGTATCTTGCCGATCATATGGCGCGGGTTGAGGGACGCAAATGGATCCTGGAAGATCATCTGGATCGACGGGCGCATCGGACGGAACTGGACTTCCGTCAAGCGCGCGATATCCTTGCCGTTGAAGAGGATCTCTCCGCTGTCGCTGTCCATCAGCTTCACCAGCAAACGACCCAGCGAGGACTTGCCGGAACCGCTTTCGCCGACAATGCCGACTGTTTGTCCCTTGCGGACGGTGAGGCTGACCTGGTTCACCGCGCGCACGGTGCGTCCGGGGCTGAGGAAACTGCCCGTGTGATAGACTTTGCACAGGTTGCGCGTTTCCAGAACCACTGGCGACTCCTGTTCCTGGGGCCGATCCTGTCGCGCCATTTTGGGCACCGCCGAGATCAGGCGGCGCGTATAAGGGTGTTCCGGCGTGTTGAGGACTTTCTTGGCCGGTCCATGCTCAACCAGAAGACCCTTCTCCATGACGATTACCCGATCAGCAATCTCTGCCACGACGCCGAAATCATGGGTGATGAACATGACGCCGGTGTTTTTGCGGCGCTGGATGGTACGGATAAGCTCCAGAATCTGGGCCTGGGTGGTGACGTCCAGTGCGGTTGTCGGTTCGTCGGCGATCAGGATGTCGGGGTCGAGCGCCAAGGCCATGGCGATCATGACGCGCTGACGCTGGCCACCGGAGAGCCTAAAAGGGTATTGATGGATGATGATGTGCGGGTCCGGCAGCCCCACTTCCTGTAAAAGAGCAAGCGTCTTTTGCTTGCGGGTCGCGGGTGTCCCCACCTTGTGGGCCGCCATCACTTCCATGATCTGGTCGCCGATGGTCATCACAGGATTGAGGGAGGAAAGCGGATCCTGGAAGATCATCGAGATTGCCCGACCGCGCACATTGCGCAAGGTCGGCCGATCCGCTTTCAGTAGGTCCAAGTCCTTGAAGTGGATGGAGCCGCCGGCAATCGAGATCGCCGGCGACAAGATGCCCATAACAGCATTGGCGGTGATGGATTTTCCGGAGCCGGATTCACCGATGATGCACAGTATTTCTCCGGCATGAAGGTCAAAGGAGACATCCTTCACGGCATAAGACCGTTCCATTCCCGAAGGGAGATTGATCGTCAGGTCGCGGACGGAAAGAAGGGTGTGTGATCCTGTAGCGTTGGTAGGCAGTGTCACGATAGCGTTCACCTTGGCTGTTGTTTTTTACGCCGCGTTATCCGCCTGGTGCGGAACAGTCAGACCATTGATGAAGCGGATCAGGACGTCGCGCGTCACCGCCAGCTTTTCTTGCGGCACGCCCGCGAATTGCTCTGCTTCATAGGCCGCGACACGGCGGCGGATCGCTTGAGCAAGCGCTGATCCGGATTCGGTGAGCGAAAATAGGCCCTCGGCATCGCTGGTGACCTCGCCATGCTGTGTCAGACGGTCGAGAGCCTCGTCCACCTTCTCCTGGGTCAGATAAATTTGGTTGCTCAGCGAGCGGCTGGAAAGCCGCGGCTGCCGCTTTAACTGGGACAGGATCCGGCTCTGGGCGAGCGAGATATTTTCCTCACGCCGGTGACGGTCGAAGGCGGCCGAGGAGTAATGATGAGCGAGGTAAAGCAGGGTCGTCAAGGGCTGTTCGGACAGGGACGATGCATGCTCTGCGGGTGCTGAAAG
The DNA here is from genome assembly GCF_030010215.1 of Tianweitania sp. UT-5YL-CI-8. Lineage (GTDB taxonomy): Bacteria > Pseudomonadota > Alphaproteobacteria > Rhizobiales > Rhizobiaceae > Oryzicola. The sequence goes on along the minus strand of NZ_JASCRR010000024.1, from coordinate 34,951 downwards.
AGCCGAAGCGGCCCGAAATGCCGGATGCTCGTCAACTACGCCATACTGGCCCTGCGCGTAAAGCAGAGGCTTGCCAGTAAAGCGCCGGTGTCGAAGCACTCGCCCAACGAGGATGATGTGATCGCCGCCGTCATGCAGCGTTTCCGTCGCGCATTCCACGGTTGCCAGTGCCCCAGTGATAATTGGAACGCCGTCGACGCCTTTGCTCCAGCCAAGGCTGCCGAACTTGTCCTCGCTGGAACTCGACAAGGTCTGCGAAACCGCCATTTGATCTTCCGCGAGGATGCTCACAGCGAAATGGCTGGACTGGCGGAAGGCCTCGAAGCTGCGTGACGTGCGGGCAATCGACCAGAGCACCAAGGGCGGATCGAGCGAGAGCGAGGAAAACGAGTTGGCCGTCACACCTATGGGTCCAGCGGAGGTGGTCGTCGTGACCGCCGTGACGCCCGTTGCAAACTGGCCGAGCGTTCTGCGGAACGACTTGGGATCCTCTGCGGGATCACCTTGTTCCACCAGGGCAGGATGGTCTTGATCGCTCATTGTGGTTTCCTCTTGACGTCACCGGACGCGAAAACTTACCGTATATTGTATTCAATTTCGATGCTGCACTGGCGTCCTGCTACCGGTTCGACAGCTCTCAGGCCGCTGTGTCTTCGATTTCGTGGGCCTGCGGACGCGATGAAGCAACCGTTGCTCGCTTGAGTACAATAGAGATGACCTCCGCGAGATGTTCGCGGATCGCGCGTCCAGCCTGTTCGGGATCGCCTTTCACCAGAGCGTTCACTATAGCATCGTGATGCTCGGCGGCACCCCTGTTCAGCGGCTCGCGTTCATTCGCATAATTGCGGGCGCGGCTGACATGCCACATCACAGTTTCATGGATCTTAGCCAAGGTCACATTGTTGCTGCCAAGAACCAGGGCGCGGTGGAATTCATCGTTAAGCGCATAATACTTGCTAGTCTGGCTCTTCGTGGCAGCTTCTTCCATTGCTTTATGCAAGCGCTTGATCTCGCGCAGCGCCACCGGAGGCTGCATCTCGGCCACCTTCATGGCGGCTAGCTGTTCCAGCCCACTCATGACCTCAAGCTTCTCGGCCAGGTCGGGCGAATTGAGCGTTGTAACGACAGCGCCGATATGCGGGACAAGCGTGACAAGACCCTCCACTTCGAGAATCTTCAATGCGTCTCGCAGGGGTGTGCGCGAAACACCGAACTCCTCGCACAATTCCATCTCAGGCAGACGCTCATCGGGAGCCCAGCGGTTGAGAACGATGTCGCGCCGAATATGCGGTAGGATTTGTTCGTGGATAGGCTCTTTGGAGACGATGCGGGTGCGACCACCCTCCACCTTCCGACGTGGTGCCATCGGCATTTTTGTCTGTCTTTCCTTGCCCGCCATTTCGCTCTCCTAGTTTTTGTATTGTCTCGGTCGCTCGGAATGCCGGCCGGGATAAATTTCGTATAATGTATGGCGAATTTGGTCAATCAGAGCGGCTACTCAGCGCGGATGCACCTCCCGCAGCCGAGATGGTGCGGGAGGATGGAAGACAACCTTAGTCGCGGCGCTCTTCTCCTTCCGCCCAATAAACATCCCCATAGTTATAGTTGGACTCGGCAGCCCAGCTGTGGAGATTGCCAAAGGTGGAGGTGTAGGCGGAAAAGGCTGCGTTTTCGTACAGCCAGACCAGGGCGGCGTCCTCGCACAGAACCGAAGAAACCTTCCTGTAGAACTCCGCTCTCTGGGCCCGGTTCGGATTTGACGCTGCCTTGTTCAGAAGGTCGTCAACCTCGGGATTGCGATAGCCGATGCCGTTGGTGAAGGGGATGGGTCGGATATTGCTCGAGATATATTGGCGCTGCATGCCCATCGCCGGGTCGGGGCCGGTGGTGAGGCTCTGCACGAACATGTCGAACTCACGCTTGATGTAAACGGTTTCGCTGCTTGATGCGTCGTCCATGGCGAGAACCCGCGCATCGATGCCGACCTGCTTAAGCTGCTCGGCAATGACCTGTGCGGCTTTCAGGTTGGCCTCAATGGTGCGCGTGACGACGATGCCTGCCTGGAACCGGATGCCATTGCCGTCTTTTGCGACGCCGGCTTCATCCAAAAGCTTGTTCGCTGTATCCGGATCATACGGATACTGGCGTGTATCAGGATTGTAGGCCCAAGCGATCTGGCTGGATATCGGTCCGGTAGCGACCTTGCTCAGGCCGAAGTTTGCCTTGTCGACAACGAATTGCCGATTGATCGCGTGCGTGATTGCTTGACGCACGAGCTTGTTGTTATAGGGAGCCTTGTCGTGGTTCATCATCAGTTCGACGATGGAGCCCCAAGCATTATGGCCTTCGCTGACTACGGTGACATCTGAATTGCCGCGCAGCGTCTCGACCATTGAAGGCGGCAAGTCGAAATACGCGACATAATCAATCTCGCCAGCTTCAAGCGCCCGAACGCGCGACGACGCTTCGGGAATGAAGCGAGATACGATGCGGTCGACGTAGGGCCGGTCTTTTCGGAAGTAATCTTCGTTGCGCGTCAACACCAGTTCGCGCCCGCGCGACCATTCGGAAAACTTGAAAGGCCCTGTTCCGATTGGCGCCGTATTGGCGGGATTGGTCATGATGTCGGTGCCGTCGTAGATATGTTTAGGTTGGATATAGCTTTGGCTTGCGACGAAGGTCAGGAAGACATCATTCGGCGCTTTCAGCTTGAAGACGACTGTGGCCGGATCCGACGCGGTGATTGTCTCGACATATTGGCTCATTGCCTTGCCGATATTGTGGTACTCGAACAGCACCTTCTCGAAGGTGAACTTCACGTCTTCGGCGCTGAAGGGCTTGCCATCATGCCACTTCACGTCCTGTTCAAGCGTGAAGGTATAAAGCAGACCGTCCTCGGAAACCGTCCAAGACTTCGCCAGGTCCGCAGTGGGGGTGAAGTCGGTGTTTAAGCCGACAAGCTTGCTAAACATTGGGTTCGACACGAGCTTGGTGCTGGAATCGGTCGTGATGTTCTGGTTGAGGTGGCGGGGCTCACTGCCTGAGCCGACGATAAAGGAGCCGCCATATCGAGGCCCTTCCGAAGCATAGACCAGCCCAGGGATGTTCAGAAAAGGCGTGGCAGTCAGGGCCGCGAGGCCCTGCAGAATGGTGCGGCGGGATATGCCCGCCCTAGAGACGTCGCTGTTGTCGTCGTTTCGCATCATACAGTTCCTCTTGGTTCCCCGTTTTTCATTGTTTGGCGTCAAAGCCGCGCTCCTGGCCTGCTGATTGGCCCACCGAAAGCAGTCTTGTCGTACGATCAGGCAGAATTCTTCAATTGCGTGGCCGGGTGCTCGGGCCGAACGAGACCCAGATTCTCCCGCAAAGTCTTGCCCTGGTAATCCGAGCGGAACAGGCCGCGACGCTGCAGAACCGGGACGACCTCGTTGAGAAACTCGTAAAGCCCGTCCGGGAAGTACGGCGCCATGATGTTGAACCCGTCGCAAGCGCCGGCGTTGAACCATTCTTCCATCGTGTCGGCGATGCTGTCGGGTGTGCCGCAAAGCTGTAGATGACCGGCTGCGCCAGTGACCCGCATGTAAAGCTGGCGAATGGAGAGATTTTCATCTCGCGCCATACGCAACAGCGGATCGCGATGGCTTTTCACACCGTCCATCATGGGCAAATTGTCGGGTAAGGGCCCATCGAGAGGATAGCCCGACAGATCGCCGAATGTGCGGGCAAGCATCGCAAGGCCGACCTTCGGATGGATCAGGTGCTGGATGCGGTCGTATTTGGCACGCGCCTCCTCCATCGTCTTCCCGATCAGCGGCATGATGCCTGGCATCACCAGCGCAGAACCGCGTGAGCGCCCATATTTTGAGAAGCGACCCTTTACGCTTTCATAGAAGCCGGCGGCGTCATCACGTCGTTGCTTGGCCGTATAGATCAGGTCGGCTGTTCGTGCAGCCAGTTCCTGACCAGGCTCTGACGAACCGGCCTGCGCGATAACCGGGTAACCCTGGATGGGGCGGGCGATGTTGAGCGGGCCGCGAACGGAGAAATCTTCTCCCACGTGGTTGAGCACATGCATCTTTGCAGGATGGAAGTAGCGTCCTCCGTCCTTGTCGCGGCAGAAGGCATCGTCTTCCCAGCTGTCCCACAGACCACGCACGACATCAACGAATTCCTCAGCGCGACCGTAGCGGATGGAATGTTCTAAGTGCTTGTCGCGGCTGAAATTCTTGGCCTCGGCCTCGCTCCAGGAAGTCACCACGTTCCAGCCGACGCGACCGCCGCTGATATGATCGAGCGAAGCAAACTTCCGGGCGATATGGTAGGGCTCGTTATAGGTGGTCGATGCAGTGGCGATATACCCGATGCGATCTGTTACGGCCGAAAGGCCGGCGATCAAAGTGAGGGGCTCGAACTGGTCGATGCGACCGCTATAGCTCAGCGCATCGTTGTCGCTGGCGGCCGTTCGCACGGCGATACCGTCTGCCAGGAAAATAAAATGGATCTTCGCTGCTTCGGCCGCTTGCGCCATTTCCTTCCATAGGGCGAAATCCAGCGCGGCGTCGGCGCGCGCTTCGGGCAGTCTCCAGCCCGCCGGATGCGTTCCGTTTGAGACGAGGCTGAGCCCGATCTTCAGTTGCCGATCACTCATCTACGTAAGCCCTCCGTTGGATTGTCTGTGCCCGGCCTGCGAAGGGGTAAGGCGTCTTCTTGGCCAGCGCATCGTGCCTGCTAATTTTACGCATAATGTATATTGTTCGCTAAACAATCTAACTTCGAAACCCTTATCAGTGTCAAGGTCCTACAATGCGGAAAATTCTGATGTGCTAGTTGAAAAAATAAAATCGTTATATTTCAAGTTGTTACCAAAAAAACGATTAGGAGTTCACCAGAAAAGGGCTTGTACAATCACGAAGAATGGGTTGATGTAGAATACATTATACGATCTAAGCGATCGCGAGCGTGCTGCCTGAAGGTGCGCCTAGAGCACCGGAATCAAAAAAGGAAGACCCCGTTGGCAGATACCGTCAACTCGGCTGCACCAGCCAAAGAAAAAGCAGGATTGATGAGCGCGCTCGCCACGTTGCGCTTCATTGGCCTCAAGATACTCAGCGCAATACCAATGCTGATCGGCGTCATTACCGTGAACTTCATCTTGGTGCACTTGGCTCCAGGCGATCCGATCAGCGTCCTGGTGGGTGAAACGGCGCCGACGCAAGAGCAGATGGCGGAGCTGGCGGCCAAGCTCGGTCTCGATCAACCGCTTTACGTCCAGTACTGGGAATATCTAACTTCGGTTCTGCAGGGGGATCTCGGTTATTCCTACGTCATGCAGGCAAACGTGTCTGACCTGATCCTTGCCCGGGTCCCATCCACCCTGGTGCTGATGCTGACATCCCTGCTGATCTTCACCGTGTTGGGTGTGGGACTGGCTATCCTGGTGGCGCGCAAACCGCGTTCTATGTTTGACCGCGTGGGCTCATTCGTCGCGGTGGTCGGCTATTCGGTGCCTGCCTTCTGGCTGGCGCAGATCGCCCTCGTGGTGTTTGCGTTGAACCTGCGCTGGTTTCCTACAAGCGGCATGACCAGCAGCCGGCATGCCTATGAGGGATGGGCTTATGTTGGCGACGTGCTGCTGCATCTGATATTGCCGGCAAGCGTGCTTGGCCTGCGTTATCTCGCGATCAACTTCCGCTATGCGCGTGCGTCCATGCGCGATGCCCTCTCGCAGGACTACATCACAACAGCCCGCGCAAAGGGTTTGAGCGAAGGGCGCGTCTTGCTGCATGCCTTCCGGAACGGCATCTTGCCTATCATCACCGTCTTCGGCCTCAACTTCACCGATATCCTGGCCGGCACCGTCCTCACTGAGATCGTCTTTGGTTGGCCCGGGCTTGGGCGTCTCATGTATGACGCGATGTATTCGCGGGATTATCCGCTGCTGATGGGCATGTTCGTGTTCGTTTCGATCGGCATCATCATCACGAACCTCATTATCGACATCGTCTACAGCATCTTCGATCCGCGCGTGAGGCTTAAGTAAGATGAGCATCGGAAACACAGACAACGGCGTTGCTCGTCGCGGAAGCCCGCTACAGACCCTCTCCGCGAGCTTTACCTTCCTGCGCTTCGACGGCCCGTCGCTGACGGCCCTGATTGCCTTAATCGCCGTCAGCCTCTTTGCCTTAGCCGTTCCACCCTTTCTGGGCGACGTCAATGCGATGGGCAGCGTCTCCTTTGCGTCGCCGAGCCTCACCCATTTCATGGGCACGGACGATCTGGGACGCGACGTATTCAGCCGTTTCGCCCATGGCGCGCGCATGTCTCTGCTCGTTGGCGTTTTGGCGGCCCTCACATCCTGCATCATCGGCGTCACGCTGGGGGCCATCGCCGGCTACCTGCAGGGTGCCGTCGACATTATCTTGATGCGCGTTGCCGAGTTGTTCCAGGTGATCCCGCGCTTTTTCCTTGCGCTGCTCATGATCTCGCTGTTCGGCAGCAATGTTGCCTTCATCATCCTCACCATTGGCCTTCTCGGATGGCCGGAAGTAGCGCGTATCACGCGCGGCGAATTTCTGACGCTTCGTGAACGCGAATATGTCCAGGCAGCGCGCTCCGGCGGACAATCGACGCGTGCGATCATCTTTTCTGAGATACTGCCAAATGCCATGCCTCCGTTGATCGTCGCCATGACGATGCAGGTCTCGTCGGCCATCTTGCTGGAGGCCGGCTTGAGCTTCCTTGGATTGGGAGACGCATCCAATCCGAGTTGGGGGCTTATGCTCAACGAGGCGCAGCAGTTCTTGACGCGCGCGTGGTGGATGGCCGTATTCCCGGGCATCGGCATCCTGATCACGGTGGCCGCCCTGAACGTGTTCGGCGATCATCTGACGGATGTTCTTAATCCGCGCTTGAGGGGAAGGGGCCGCTAGTCCCCCGCCGACCCGAGCAGACAGTTCTGCAGGCGCATTAGGCATACATTATAATGAGTGCATTATACCGCGGTATTGCGCACGGACGAGCACAGGTTTGGGATGGGAAGTATGCGGAAACTAAAAGTTGGGATCATCGGGGGCGGAATCGGCGGCGTAGCCTTGTCCGCTTCACTTGGTGCGCAAGATATCGAGGCGCATATCTTCGAGCGTGCGCCGGCGTTCGGCGAGGTCGGCGCCGGTATCCAGATGACGCCTAACGCCGTGAAGATCCTGACGGCGCTCGGAACTTTCGACGCGCTGCAAAAGGTCAGCTTCCTGCCTCAGAACATCATCGGCCGCGATTGGAAAACGGCGCGCGTGATGTGGCGTACGCCGCTCGCGCAGGATTGTCCACGCTTGTATGGCGCACCTTTCTTTCACGTCCACCGCGCCGATTTGCACCGCATCCTGCTGGAGCAGGTAGATCTTTCGCGGACCCAACTTGGCGTGCAATGCACTGGCGTCCGGCAGGACGGCGCGACTGCGATCGCCACCTTCAGCAACGGCATGGAGTTCGAGGCCGACGTCATCGTCGGAGCGGATGGCATTCATTCCACGGTGCGGAATGCCCTCTTCGGCGAGGAGCCGCCGCGGTTTACAGGCAACATGTGCTGGCGCGCGGTTGTTCCGTTCGACGCGCCGCCCTACGACTTCGTCAGCCCGGACAGTTCCTTCTGGCTTGGTCCCAAGGGCCACGTGGTCACCTATTACGTGTCGGCCGGCAAGGCCGTGAATATCGTCGCTGTTCTTGAGTCCAAGGACTGGGTAGCTGAGTCCTGGAACGTAGCGTCAAGCCGCGATGAGTTGCTGGCTGGTTTCAGTGGGTGGCACGAGAACCTGCAGAAGCTCTTTTCACGTGCCAGCGACGTTTACAAGTGGGGGCTCTTTGACCGCGATCCGATGCCATCCTGGACCGTCGGCCGTGTGACGCTCCTTGGCGATGCGGCGCACCCGATGCTGCCGTTTCTGTCGCAGGGCGCGGCCATGGCGATCGAGGACAGTTTCGTGCTCGCGGGCTCTCTGGCGGAAGCATCATCGCCAGTGGAAGCGCTTCGGCGTTATGAAAGCCTGCGGCGGCCGCGCACGACCCGAGTACAGCTGGAGTCGCGTGAACGGGGGCGTACCTACCACCTGTCGTCGCCCTTTGCGCGCATCAAGCGGGATCTCGGCTATCGCTGGCGCAACCTCGTCAACCCGCAAGCGAGCGGCCTGGGCGCAAACTGGGTCTATGAATACGACGCCCAGAAGCAGTTGCAGACACACGCCGTGCCACAGCCTGCGTAAGTCATGCACAGCGCCTGGGCACGACCTTGAACGGCGATGGCGCGCAGCAGACCGGAGGGCAGCCGCCGGTTGCCGTCCTTTTCATGGGCGTCGCGATGCCCTTGTTTCTCGGCATGATGGACCAGACGATTGTGTCCACGGCGTTGTTCGACATTTCGGAATCCTTTGGATCGTTCGACCAGGTCAGCTGGGTGGTTGTCGCGTATCTGGCGGCGAATGCGATCTCGGCGCCGTTGTATGGCCGGCTGGGCGATGCGATCGGCCGGCGCCGCATGATGGTCGTATCCTTGGCGGTCTCGATGCTGGGCAGTGCCGGCTGCATGCTCGCCCCGAGCTTCCTGTGGCTGGTGATTGCGCGCGCTGTCCAAGGGCTTGGCGGCGGGGGGCTGATTGCCTTGGCGCAAGCTCTGGTCGGCCAGTCCTTCGAGCCGCGAAAACGTGCCCGTTACCAGGGTTACCTCGCAACCGTGGCCATGACAGCAAGCACTATGGGGCCGGTGCTGGGCGGCTTCCTCACGGAAGCGTTTGGCTGGCGTGCGATCTTTGCCTTGAACCTCCCGCTCGGCTGTGTTGGCCTGTTTCTGATTATGCGTCTTCCGCCGCGGAGAAGGCCTATCGACGATGTGCAGATCAACAGTTTCAGCGTGGCCTTGCTGGCCAGTACTCTGCTTCTACTGATCGGATTGACGGTGCCCGGGCTTGGCACGCTTCAATGCCCCATCCTGGCTGCGGCGCTTTTGACGAGCGCGGCTGTCCTCGCCTTCCTGTTTTTCCGGCACGAAAGCCGCACCCACTGCCCTTTGTTTCCAGCCATCTTCCTTCGCGATGCGTCGATCCGCATGGCTTGCGCGCTCGCGTTGTTCCATGGCGCGCTTTATGTCTCGCTCTTCACCTTCGTGCCGGTTTATTTCAGCGCCATGCGAGGGTTCTCCTCAGGACAGGCGGGCCTCCTTCTTTTGCCGGTCACGATCGGAGTGGGTATCGGATCCTTGTTGACCGGATCCCTCGTCAGCCGCACGGGCTACCTGACGGTCTTTCCGGCCGTCGGGCTTGCAGTAGCGGCGGTTCTGCTAGTTGGCATCGGTCTTTACACGCCGCACTTGCCCATGGTGGCGCTGGCGTGTCTCTTCAGCGTCGTCGCCCTCATGCTGGGTACGGTTATGGGCGTTGTTCAACTGGTGGTTCAGATCGGGGCAGGCGATCGCATGCTGGGCATTGCCTCGGCAAGCGTGCTTCTGACACGCTCGCTCGGCGCATCCCTTGGGGCGGCTCTCAGCGGGCTGGTCGTGATGTCCGGAGCCACGAGGGAAATCGGCTTTTCATCGATGTTCTTGCTGGCGGCAGGCTTTGCGTTCTGCGCGGCGCTTTTGGCTTGGCTGACGCCCCACGGACGCATCGCCTCGGAAAGAGCGGAGCGCCTATGACTCAGCGCTTCAGGCCGGCCGTTGCGAAGGCCACGATCTCCTCAATCATATCTTCGTTTACCGGAAGCATGTAGCGGGCTTCGCTGATCTGCTCGATGCGATGCGCTCCCGACAGGATGTAGAGATAGATTCCGATCACTTCTGTGAAACGGATGAAGATCACCCGCTCCTCCAGATCAGGAAGCAGTGCCGCCAGCGCCGCGATATAGGTGCGAACTGGAACATCATAGACTTCTTGGCGAAGCTTGTAGGCCAGGGCGTCCGGCTCGGTATGCATGCGCGCCTGGATGCGCAGGTAGTGCCGTCCAGCCACCGTCGTTTGCAACTGGAAGGCCGGCACGAGGTAAGCGCGGATCACATCGCTCACGTCAAATCCGCCGCGCTCTTTCAGTTCGTCAAGCAAGGCCAGACGCGCCTGTTGCAGCGCTTCTCCTTTGCGCAGATAGACCTGCTGGAAAAGTTTGATCTTCGACCCGAAATAATAATTAACCATCGCTTGGGTTACGCCAGCCGCCGCCGTGATGTCCTTCAGGCTGGTTGCCGCGTAGCCGGCATCGGCAAAAAGGCGTTCTGCCGCATCGAGAATCTCGTCGCGGTTCTGTGTGGAGCCTCCGGGCCGACCCGCACCCTGTCGCTTTATCCGCCCCATAAAACCCGTTCCTGTTGTTCGGTCCGCCAACCCGGCGGCGTTCCAGTCTGCGTGCGGCCATATCATGCCTTTGGGACAGATTGCAGGAACGAGCCAAATCTTTGTCGTTGACCTATATTAATTGATCATTTAATTAATATAGGGAAAGCCAAGCGGACAAGGCGGATGTCTTCTTAATGCCGCTATGACAAGAGCTGCTTCATCCAAGCGGAACCTCGTGAAGGCCGGCTTTCAAGGTCGCAGGCGAGATCGGTCCGGAATGACGCCGAGCAGAACGCGGAAAGGAAGCAGGTCATGACACTCACGCCCACCGGGCATAACGTCTGCGTGAATGGCATCCGCCAGCATTATCTCCGCTATGCTGGAGCCGGGGGACCGTTGGTCATCGTGCCTGGCATCACAAGCCCGGCAATCACCTGGGGCTTCGTCGCCGAGCGGCTGGCTGAAGTCTTTGATGTTTACGTGCTGGATGTGCGCGGACGGGGCCTGTCATCGAGCGGGCCGGATCTCGACTATGGCCTCAATGCAATGGCAGCGGACGCGGTTGCTTTTGTCGCGGCACTCAGCCTGAAGGATCTAACGCTACTTGGCCATTCGATGGGCGCGCGCATTTGTGCTCGCGCCATGAACATGCATGCAGCCGGCGTGAAGCACCTCCTCATGGTTGACCCGCCCGTCTCCGGCCCCGGCCGCCGCGCCTATCCCTCCAAGCTACCCTGGTATGTGGACTCCATCCGGCTGGCGACCAAGGGCATTGACGCGGAAGGCATGCGGGCCTTTTGCCCCTCCTGGACGGAAGAACAGCGGGCACTGCGCGCAGAATGGCTGCACACCTGCTTCGAGCCCGCAATTGTGAAAGCCTTCAACGACTTTCACAATGACGATTTCCACAAGGATCTGCCTGGCCTGGTCATGCCAGCCTCGCTGATGATCGCCGGCCGTGGCGGGGTGATCGAAAAAGTCGACCTGGAGGAGATCGCGACCCTCAACCCGGCAGTCCGCACGGCAACGGTCGAGAATGCCGGCCACATGATTCCTTGGGATGACCTCGAAGGCTTCCTTGCCGCCGTCAACAAGCTTCTGGGCTCCAGCATCACCATTCGGACGTGACCTCCATGACCTTGACCCTTTACCGCATCGGCCAGATCGTGCCGAGCTCCAACATCACAATGGAAACTGAGATCCCGGCGATGCTGGCCGCGCGCCAGCTGATCATGCCGGAGCGCTTCACCTTTCATTCCGCCCGCATGCGGATGAAGCACGTTACGAAGGACGAGCTCGCTGCCATGGACGCGCAGTCTGACCGTTGCGCGCTGGAACTATCAGATGCCCGCGTCGACGTGCTGGGCTATGCATGCCTGGTTGCGATCATGTCGATGGGCCATGGCTATCATCGCGAAAGCCAGCAGCGATTGCAGGCTGTGACAGCTGAAAACAACGCACCCGCACCCGTGGTCACCAGTGCCGGCGCTCTGGTTGAAGCGCTGGCGATCATAGGCGCCAAGCGCATCGCGTTGGTCGCGCCATATATGAAGCCGCTTACCAAGATGGTGATCGACTATATTGAGGCCGAAGGCGTCGAGGTGGTGGTCCACACCGCGCTGGAAATCTCCGACAACCTCAAGGTTGCGGCCCATGATGCCGCGAACCTGCCAGGCATCGTGCAAGAGATGGAAGTATCCGGCGTCGACGCCATCGTGCTGTCGGCCTGCGTGCAGATGCCGTCGCTGGCAAGCGTCGCGCGTGTCGAGGCGATCACAGGCAAGCCCGTCGTGACGGCGGCCATTGCCACCACCTACCAGATGCTCAAGGCGCTCGACCTTGCACCGGTTGTTCCGGGTGCCGGCGCCTTGCTGTCCGGCGCGTATTGAGGCTGGAAGCAATGACGCAGTCGGCGAGCGACAACTACAAGGGCGTTTGGGGCAACCGGATCGGTTTCGGCACAAAGGCAGCTGTGCTGGTCATCGACTTCATGAAGGCATACACGACTGAAGGCGCGCCGCTTTATGCACCCGGCGTCGTTGCGGCCGTGGAGAAAACGCCTGTCTTGCTCGAGGCAGCGCGCGGCAATGCCGTTCCGGTCATCCACACCAACATCCTCTACCGCGCTGCCGACTGCGCTGATGGCGGTATCTGGGTAAAGAAGAGCCCGGTCATGACCGCCATGGTGGCCGGCAATCCGCTTGCCGAATTCTGCGAAAGCGTTGAGCCTCTGGCCCAGGAGCCGGTCTTCACCAAGCAATATGCCAGCGCCTTCTTCGGCACCTCGCTCGCCCCGATGCTGCATGCGCAGGGCTTCGACACGGTGATCCTCGCCGGCTGCTCGACCTCTGGCTGCATCCGCGCCAGTGCTGTGGACGCCGTCCAGCACGGCTTCCGCACCATCGTCGTGCGCGACTGCGTGGGCGATCGGCATGAGGGGCCGCATGAGGCAAATCTCTTCGACATCGATTCCAAATATGGCGACGTCGTCTCGCTCGACGAGGCGGTTTCATACCTGAAAAACGGGAACTGAAGCCAAGCGGCTAGGCACTCGACACGACGCCAACACTGACACTGTAGGAGAACCGGTATGGATCAGTTCAGCTTCACGGAAATATGTTTGCATCAGTTGAAGATGTCGGGCGTCCACGAGGGCGAAAAACTCATCGTCCTGACGCAGGGCAACGAGCGCCTCGACTACGCCGACGCCTTCATGGCGGCGGGCATGCGTCTTGGCGCCAGGATGTATCACATGCGTTTGCCGCCGGTGCCGCCGGCCGGCGCATGGGCGGTCGGCCAGACAGGCCTCGCGGCCATGCCGGAAGCGGTCGAAGCCCTGAAGGCCGCTGATATGCTCATCGACTGCATATTCCTGCTCTTCAGCCCGGAACAGATGGCGATCCAGGCGTCTGGAACGCGTATTCTGACCGCCGTGGAACCGCCGGAACTTCTCGCCCGCATGTTGCCGACGAAGGAACTGCGCGAGCGCGTCGAATTTGCCGGCGAACTCTTGTCCAAGGCGAAGATGATGCGGATCACCTCGCAACACGGCACGGATGTCACTTACAAGCTCAACACCTATCCCGCCATTACGGAGTATGCGTGCACGGACGAGCCGGGCCGCTGGGACCATTGGCCGTCGGGCTTCGTGTTCACCGGTGGTGACGACGATGGCGTCGACGGGACGATCGTCGTTGCTCCCGGCGATATCCTGCTGCCGCAGAACATTTATGTGCGTGACCCCATCATCTATACGATCGAGAATGGCTGGATCACCGACATACGTGGCGGTCTAGATGCCGAGCTGGTGAAGTCTTACATGGCCGGCTTCAACGATCCGCGCGGCATGGGCATGAGCCATGTCGGCTGGGGCCTTAATCAGAACGCAAAATGGCATCGCATGGTGCCGGGAGAATTCCCGGGCGGCATGGGCATGGAGGCTCGCTCGTTCTACGGCAACGTGATGTTCTCAACCGGCCCGAACAACGAGCTTGGCGGCCCGAACGACACCGCCTGCCATCTCGATATTCCGATGCGCAATTGCTCGCTCTTCCTCGACGACGAGCCAATGGTTCTCGATGGCGACATCGCCGTCAAGGAAATGCAAGCAGAACGGAACTGAGCATGACTTCGACAATAGTGTCGGGGTCGAAAGCCGACCGTCCGTTCCGGCCGCCGTCGGAAAAATCCGCTCGCCTCTCGAACGGCTGATTGGGGTGGATACCTGCCTGACCGCTTCTCGGCGGCCGGGCAGGAAAGCGGTCATTCAGAAGGCTGCGGCGCTTAAACCTGCCGTTTGCAATGTAGCAACTTGCTCCTCAAATAACTCCCTTACAGCAGACTTGTAAGAGGCGACAGCGCCTCCTGGGGGATAATGAGCGAACGGCGGATGTTCATCGGCATGCATCTGGGGAACGGCTACGGTTCGCAGCCCGGTGCCTGGCGCATGCCAGGAGTGGATCCACGAAGCTATCGTTTGCGATCCCGCTTTGCGGGCGCTTCTCCCGGTATCGCGGCGGCCAGGGCCCGTCGGGTCTCCTCAGCGTCGAAGTCGCAGCAATAGGCCGGCGTAGACGGCTGGAATCGCCACGACTCCGCCAGCTTCCCGGCATCGACAGGATCAAGGCAAACCTCGTTGACGAGGCCGCAGACCAGGGATTTCGCCCGCGGGTCGTCTCCGGCGACGGCGAGGCGATCGCTTGCTCCCTCTGGTCTGCCCAGCTGCGCCAGCGAATAGGCGAGGATGTTGTTGAAGGCCTTGATAACCGGCCTGTTGATCTGGCGGGAGACCCAGAGGCTTTCCACCATGCTACCAGTGGCCCCGTCCGCCGGAGACCCCACTGGGCAGCCGGCGTCGGGATCTTGCCAGTGCGTTCGTAGAGCTTGCTTAACAGATGAAGAGCAGGCCCTCCTGACGCGCTGAACGGCAGATAGCTGGAAGCCACTGCCAGGGTTTTGCGGATGCCGGTGCGACCGTGATTGTTGTGGCCGTTGCATTGAGCCTTTGGAAGCGATGGCGGCGGAATTGGCAGCCATGCCATCGCCCGCGACGGACTGATCAAGGGCAGGAAGGCATGTCCGCAACCGCGCTAAAGATTAACGGCGAGGTGCTGCTCAATAATGCTGGCGGCCCACGTCCTGCCCAGGTGACTGAGGTAGACATGAGCGCATGGGCGGAGCGCCATCAGCCGCCGAAAGCGCTCCCTCGTATTTCGGCACTCAGACGCAGATCGGGCTTGCGGGTGACATCGTGCCGTTTCGCCAACCGTGAAGCGTCTCGCCCGACAGTTATTCGTGAGCGATTTGCCAGGGTTCCCTTTTCGAAAACTGAGAAGCCTGGTCAATTCCTTAAGCCTACCCGCGACGTCTGCGCTATTTCCCTCCTGCTTGTGATCTTGAACGCAACAAATGCGCGTGGCTATCGTTCGTCTCCTGCATCAAGGTAGAGAAGGCTATCAGGAACGTGGCCGGGGTCCGGAGACTGTTATGTTCGATTTCGATAATTCCTATGCGCGTCTGCCGGAGCGGTTCTTCGCTCCCATTTACCCTCCTCCGGTAAATAATCCAAAGATCCTTAAGTTTAACGACGAGCTTGCCGCCGACCTGGGTCTCGCTGTGACATCAGACCCTGTTCGGCTGGCTGGCCTCTTGTCTGGAAACATCGTGCCCTTGGGAGCGGAGCCGATTTCCATGGCCTATGCCGGCCACCAGTTCGGAAACTTCGTACCCCAGCTTGGCGATGGGCGGGCAATCCTGCTTGGCGAGGTCATCGATGCCATGGGTGCAAGGCGCGACATCCAGCTGAAGGGTGCTGGCCCCACGCCATTTTCCCGCGGCGGCGATGGGCGCGCAGCCTTAGGACCTGTGTTGCGCGAATATATTGTCAGCGAAGCCATGCATGTCCTTGGTGTGCCGGCAACCCGGGCATTGGCAGCGGTCGCGACCGGCGACGAAGTCTACCGCGAAGAGGTGGAGCAGGGAGCGATTTTGGTGCGCGTGGCGGCAAGTCACGTGCGAATCGGGACGTTTCAGTTTTTTGCAGCGCGCAGCGATGATGATGGTGTGCGGCGCCTTGCCGATTACGTGATTGAACGTCACTATCCTGAACTGTCGGCCGGCGAAAATCCTTACATGGGTTTACTGGAGGCGGTGGCGATGCGGCAGGCGGACCTCATCGCCCGCTGGCTTGGGATCGGCTTCATCCATGGTGTGATGAATACCGACAACATGTCGATCTCTGGTGAAACGATCGACTTCGGCCCTTGCGCTTTTCTTGACGAATTCGATCCGCTGAAAGTCTTCTCGTCTATCGATCGAGCCGGTCGCTACGCCTATCGCAATCAGCCGGGAATCGGTCAGTGGAACATAGCGCGGCTGGCGGAATGTCTTATTCCGTTGCTGCACCGAGACGAGGCGACAGCGGTTGAAGCCGCCAATGGCGTCTTGGCGAAATTCAATGCGCGGTTCCAGAGTTCCTGGCTGACTGTTTTCCGCAACAAAATTGGGTTGGAGTCCGCATCGGAGGGCGATGGCGAATTGATCCAAGCGTTGCTGGCCGCGATGCACGAGGGCCGGGCCGATTTCAGCCTGGCTTTTCGGCGCCTGGCAGATGCGGCGGACGGGGACGACGAGGCATTCTTGCGCTGCTTTAGCGACCAGGCCAAAGCGGCGGAATGGCTCGGTATGTGGCGCAGTCGTCTGGGGAGCAAAACGCTGGGGGAAAACGAACTGGGAGCCGCACTGCGCCGCACGAATCCGGCGATTATCCCCCGCAACCACCGCATCGAACAGGCGATTGCATCAGCGCGCTCTGGGGATTTCAACGTCTTCGAACGATTGCTCGAGGCGGTGCAGCGGCCGTTCGAGGAGGTGCCGGAGTTCGCCGATTATGTGATGCCGCCGGAACCGGAAGAGCGTGTGGCGCGAACGTTCTGCGGCACATGATCCAATTGCGGTGAAATCCCGACATACAACGCACTGAAGTTGGCGGCCGCGCTATGGCTTAGTGGCGGCCCTTCGCGCGGGTGGCGAGCACATTGCGGATGGAAAAGCTCGAATGGATTCTCAGCACGCCCGGCAGGGTCGAGAGGATTTCCTTATGGATACGCTCGAACTCGCCGGGGCTTGCGACTTCCACTTTCAACAGGTAGTCGGCGCCGCCGGTCATCAGAAAACACTCCTGAATATCCGGATGCTTTCGCGCCGCGGCTTCGAATCTGTTCAGATAGTCCTCGGTCTGCCGTTCCAGCGTGATGTTGATGATCACGGCTATGGCATTCTCGCCGAGGGTATTGTCGACCAGCGCGGTATACCCGCGAATAATCCCACTGCTTTCCAGAATGTTGATCCGCCGCAGGCAGGCGGAGGCGGATAGCCCGACTTCAGCGGCGAGCTTGGCGTTGCTCATCCGCGCATTGAGCCGAAGCAACTGGATGAGTTTGCGGTCTATGGCGTCCATGTGCATGATCTTTCGTTTGTTCGTCAAATGTACGAGAAAATGCGCATCAATGAAATGATCGAACGAAGTTCGGCGGGAAATTCTTTGATCGTTTCAATATGATCGGCCGGTTGGCGAAGAGGGGCTGCTGATGAAGTGCGAACGGCAGGAAAACCTGACTGGGGAAGAAGCGGCGAACGCGGGCGAGTCCGGCTATCTGACCATCGACCTCGGTGCCATCAGCCGGAATTACGAAATCCTGTCCACTGCTCTGGCATCGACACCGGCTGCCGCGGTGGTGAAGGCGAATGCCTATGGCCTGGGCGCGGAACGCGTAGCACAAGCTCTCTACGGGTCGGGATGCCGCAATTTCTTCGTTGCGCATTTCAAAGAGGCCGAAACGCTCAGGCCCGAGCTTGCACCGGATGCTAGCCTATTCGTCCTAAATGGGCTGCAGCCCGGCAACGAACGTGCCTGCGCCGATAGCGGCATCATCCCCGTCATCAATTCTCTGGAGCAGCTGAGGCGGTGGTCTTTCCTTGCCGCCAGGCTCCAATGCCGGCTTCCAGCGATCCTGCAGTTCGATACAGGCATGGCACGGCTCGGAATCCCGCCGCAGGACAGGCCGGCGCTTGCCGAGGACCTGGCCGCTACCGATGCACTCGACATACTGTTTGTCATGAGCCATCTGGCCTCGGCGGACGATGTCGACAGTGCGCAGAATGCCAGGCAGCTTCAAGAAATGCGCAAAATTACACTCGAGTTTCCGCAGTTCGGCATCAGCTTTGCGAATTCGGGCGGCGTCTTTCTCGGTCCCGATTATCACGGCAATCTCGCTCGCACCGGTATAGCGCTCTACGGCGGCGTACCCACGGCGGGCCGGGCCAATCCCATGCAGCCTGTGGTCCGGCTCGATGTGACGGTCATCCAGACCCGTACGATCCCGGCGGGTACGCTTGTCGGCTATGGCGGCAGCCATGTCACCTCTGGCGAGATGCGGCTGGCCACCATCGCCGCCGGCTATGCCGATGGCTTGCCGCGCAGCCTGTCGAACCGCGGCGCGGTCTTCTACCAGGGCGTTCGCTTGCCTATCGTCGGACGTGTGTCGATGGACAGCATCACGGTCGATGCCACGGCGCTGCCTGAGGGGACCCTGCATCTTGGCACTCTCGTTGAGGTGATCGGGCCGAATCAGACTTTGGAAGCCGTTGCGGAAGCTGCCGGAACCATCTCCTATGAGATATTGACCAGCCTCGGTCATCGCTACCGCCGCCAATATCTCTAACCCCGTCGCTACCGTTGAGGACCACCATGAAAGTCACAGTTCTCGGCGCCGGGATCATCGGCGTCACTACCGCCTACCAGCTTGCCAAGTCGGGGCATGAGGTCACGGTCGTCGACCGGC
The DNA here is from genome assembly GCF_030010215.1 of Tianweitania sp. UT-5YL-CI-8. Classification (GTDB taxonomy): domain Bacteria; phylum Pseudomonadota; class Alphaproteobacteria; order Rhizobiales; family Rhizobiaceae; genus Oryzicola. The sequence goes on along the minus strand of NZ_JASCRR010000024.1, from coordinate 16,299 downwards.
AGTCCGGTCCCGCGCTTGAAACGAGCTTTGCCAATGCCGGAGAAGTCTCGTTCGGTTATTGCTCGCCATGGGCGGCGCCCGGAATTCCGCAGAAGGCCATCAAGTGGCTGTTCATGGAGCATGCCCCGCTGATCCTGCGGCCCAAGATCGATTGGGCGATGATTTCCTGGATGATCCGGATGCTGAGGAACTGCACCTCGGAACGCTATGCGATCAACAAGAGCCGCATGCTGCGTTTGTCCGACTACAGCCGGACGTCGCTTGCCGAGATCAGGGCTGAGACCGGCATTGCCTATGACGAGCGCATGCAGGGAACGCTGCAGCTTTTCCGGAACCAGCAGCAGCTCGACGCTTCGGCCAAGGACGTCAAGGCGCTCGCTGCCGACGGCATCCCCTACGAGGTCCTCGATCGCGATGGCTGTATCCGGGTCGAACCCGCGCTTCGCCATGTCCGCGACAAGATCGTCGGCGGCCTGCTGACGCCCAAGGACGAGACCGGCGACTGCTTCAAATTCACCAACGCCCTGGCAGCCAAGGCTACTGAGCTGGGCGTCCAGTTCCTCTATGGCTGCACCGTCAAGGCGCTCGATATCGAAGCCGGGACGGTGAGGGGGGTGTTGACCGACCAGGGTCCGCTGAAATCCGACGCGGTCGTCGTGGCGCTCGGCAGCTATTCGCCGCTTCTGCTCAAGTCGGCCGGCGTCAGCCTGCCGGTCTATCCGGTGAAAGGCTACTCGCTGACGATTCCCATCGTCGATGCCACCCGCGCGCCCGAATCCACCGTGATGGACGAGACTTACAAGATTGCCATCACGCGGCTTGGCGACCGCATCCGTGTCGGTGGCATGGCGGAGATTTCCGGTTACACCAACGATCTCGGGCTTCCGCGCCGCCGCACGCTCGAGCATTCCGTCACCGATCTGTTTCCCGGCGGCGACCCGGCGCAGGCGAGCTTCTGGTCAGGCCTTCGGCCGATGACGCCCGATGGCACACCGGTGATCGGCGCCACCAAGATCGGCGGGCTGTTCCTCAACACCGGACATGGCACCCTCGGTTGGACCATGAGTTCCGGTTCGGCGCGGATCGTCGCCGATCTGGTGAGCGGACGCAAAGCCGAGATCGACAGCAGCGATCTGTCGCTGCAAAGATATGGCTGACACTCAATCCATCTGAGCCTGTGGCTTGCGCAGGCAGATGACGATGTGCATCGTAGCGTCCGTGACGAACCGCCGGGAGGCGCCTTGAGCAAGTGCAGGGCGCGCAATGCGGTAAGCCGGGAGGAACGATGACGGTCAATCAGGCAACCCTTTCTCTTGCGGCCGACAGCGCTGTTTCGCTCGCAGGCCGTGTCTGGCGGCCGGAATTCGGCGGCCCGTCCGTCGTGCGCATTGCCGACGGCCGCGTCATTGACATCACCGCGACCTTTCCCACGATGTGCGACCTGTGCGAGGCCGACGATCCGGCCAGAGCGCTGCGCGCAGCGCATGGCGAAGACATCGGCGCCGTGGCCGATCTGCTGGACAACGCCGCTCCTCAACACCGCGAATCCGACAAGCCCCGGTTTCTTGCGCCTGTCGATCTGCATGCGTTGAAGGCCGCAGGTGTCACCTTCGTCGTCTCCATGCTCGAACGCGTCATCGAAGAACGCATTCGCGGCGATGCATCTGCCGCAGAAAGTGTCCGTAAGCGTATCGTCGAGGCGGTGGGCGACGATATCCGCAAGCTCAAGCCCGGATCGCCCGAGGCTTCGAAACTCAAGGCAGCCCTGATCGAAGCCGGTGCTTGGAGCCAGTATCTCGAAGTCGGCATCGGACCCGATGCAGAAATCTTCACCAAGGGTCAGCCCATGTCGGCGGTCGGGCCGCAGGCCGATATCGGGGTTCACCCGGCATCGACCTGGAACAATCCGGAACCGGAAGTCGTGCTCGTCATCTCGTCGTCCGGCCGCATCGTCGGCGCCACGCTCGGCAACGACGTCAACTTGCGCGACGTCGAGGGGCGCTCGGCCCTTTTGCTCGGCAAAGCCAAGGACAATAACGCCGCCTGCGCCATCGGCCCTTTCATCCGCCTGCTCGATGACGGCTTCGGCCTCGACGACATCCGTGGGCTGGAGCTTTCGCTGCGCGTCGACGGACCGGAGGGTTTTACGCTGGAGGGGCATTCCTCGATGACGCAGATCAGCCGCGATCCGGTTGATCTCGCCGCCCAGGCGGTCAACGCCCATCACCCTTATCCCGACGGGCTGATCCTGTTTCTCGGCACCATGTTCGCGCCGGTCAAGGACAGGGGCGAGGCGGGTCGCGGCTTCACCCACAAGTCGGGCGACATCGTCACTATCGCCACGCCGAAGCTGGGCGCACTGGTCAATCGCGTGCAGGCGACCGACAAGGCAGAACCATGGACGTTCGGCGTCTCGGCCCTGATGCGTAATCTCGCCGCACGCGGGCTGCTCGAAGGCTGAAATGGTGCATAACGTCTAAAACCGCGCAGACTTCTTCGCGGGCTATAGCAGCCTGCCGCCATTGAGGCATGGCTTGGATGGCGCAGCGTAAAAACCTTCCTCGCGTGACATTCATGCCTCTTCACAACACTCGTATGAGAAAGTAGGTTGCCGCTGTTCGCAACTGCGAACGCTTCCGGCAGGTGAAGTGCTGTTTGCCTCCGGTCGATTCACGCGACGGCTGTTTGGCAGTGCGTCCGAGGAAATCCAGTCAGGCACTCCGAGGTAAACCCCGACATGTCTTCGCCAAGCGAAACGAACGCGTTTCAGGACAACAATCAGAGCCTCGCGGAAACCCTGCTCAAGGCCATCAACTCCATCGACGGCGACACCGTCACGCTGCGCCGGCTCTTCCTCATCATCGGCGAGCAGGGCCTTCTTGTGCTCTGCGCCCTGTTGACGGTGCCGTTTCTGCTGCCGGTGTCCATTCCCGGCGTGAGTACGGTTTTCGGTGCCGCCATCATCCTCATCAGCATCGGCATCACGTTGAACCGCCTGCCATGGCTGCCGCGCTTCCTGCTTGACAGAAACCTCGAAACCGAGCGCCTGCTGCCGGTTCTGCGCAAGGGGCTGAGCATCGTCCAGCGCGCCGACCGCTATATCCACCGCCGCCTTGGCGTGCTGGTCGACGGCGTTTTCATCAACCGCCTCAATGGTGCGGCCATCGTGTTCAGCGGTCTCCTGCTGATGCTGCCGCTCGGGCTCATACCGTTTTCCAACACCTTGCCGGCGCTGGCCATCCTGTCCATGACGCTGGGCCTGTCGCAGCGCGATGGCGTGTTCGTGCTCGGCGGCTATGTCATGATGGTGCTGACCCTCGTTTATTTCGCTGTTCTGGCGTTGCTCGCGGTCGCTGCCGGGCAGACGATCGGCTCTTACCTGCCATTCTAATACGCGACGGCGCTTCCATTTGTTCCTTATTTGTTCTAAAATGCCTTCTTCTCCTTTTGGAAAGAAGGCATGGTTATGTCGGGTCAGTACGCATTCGACTTCAAGGGTTCGGAGCCGCCTCGCCGGAAGCGTGGCGAGCGATTGTTTCTCTGTATCTTTCCTGAACTGGCTGCAGCAAGCGAACTGCACGCGTTCGGCTCGCGCTTCATTCGGGCAAATGCGCTTACCAGCAAACGGCTCGAGCGCAGCCGCCTACATCTCTCGCTCAGCCATATCGGCGATTATCCCCGGCTTAAGAGTTCGCGCATCTATGCGGCGGGCCTAGCCGCGAGCGAGGTCTCAGCCTCTGCTTTCGAGGTCCGGCTCCACGCCATCAGGAGTTTCGACGGAAGGCCTCCGGCAGCGGGTAAGCCGCCCAGCAGGCCGCTGGTGCTTTTGGGCGATGGCGAGGGACTGCCCAAACTGCATGGTACCCTGACGGAAGCGCTGCGTGAAAAGGGCATGCGCGTAGCAAAGCAATTTACTCCGCATCTCACGCTTTCCTATGGCGAGGCTGCGGTACCGCTGCAGCCCATCGAGCCGATGCAGTTCATAGCCAAGGAATTTGCGCTGGTCCACAGCATGCTCGGCCAAGGGCGATACAACATCCTTGGCCGATGGCCACTCACCGGCTGAGCGTCAGGCTCTAAGCGTTGCGGCCCTGCATATAGGTATCGAGCTTTGTCCGCGAGGGACCATAGCGTTTGATAATGGTTTTCGCCTCGCTTGGCGGCACTCCGTACTTTTTGGCGAAATCGGCGACCTCGTAGGTCTCACCGCTCGCAACGAGCTTCCGGTCTTCCTTGGTCTTAGTTTTATCGTCGGCCATAATGCTTTCTCCCTAAAGCGATAAAATAGTGCGCATTCGACTAAAGCCAAGACTCGATTGGCGATGCGGCTGACCACCGATAAATAAATTTTATCGATAAAATTCTGAAACAAAATTGGACAGGGGTGCTCGTTTGTCTTCGAATGCGGCAACTCCAACAGGGCATAGCATGGAATGACCGAGAAGAAACTATATCTGAAATTTGTCGATGCTGACGTACGGGGCATTATAACCCTTTATTGGGAGACAGCTCCCAAGACCTGCGAGGCGCTGTGGGGCGCTCTCGAGAAGCCGATCCAAGTGCCGGCCTCGCATGCCATGTTCTCCGGCCCCGAGATCATGATGGGTCTGCCCGAGGAAGCCCGCAATTTCGATCCGCTCAGCCTGCCGCCGGAAAACCAGACCGTCTTGCCGGAAGTCGGTGAGCTTCTTTGGTTCTACCAGCCCAAGAACTTCTTCAAGATCGACCCGACCGAGTTCTGGGAAGTCGGCATGTTCTACGGCCAGGGCGGCCGCACCTTCGGCCCTACCGGCTGGATCTCCTGCACCTATTTCGGCCGCATGACCGAGGGGCTGGACGCCGTGGCCGAGCAGTGCCGCAAGATCAGGATCGAGGGCATCAAAACCGTCGAAATCGGCCGTCTGGCCTAAGCAACAACGAGCTGCGGAGACACATCCGCGGCCACATCCGGATTTGCTATGACGGCGCTGCCTTTCCGATTGGACGGGCGGCGCCGAAGGGTCATAAATCTCACAGAGAAAAGGGAAGCCAAATATGAAGTATCGCATCGCTTCGGCAGCTGTGGCTGTTTCCGCTGTCTTGTCCGGCACGGCATTCGCCCAGGACAAGACGCTCACCATCAATTCGTTCGGCGGCGCCTATGAACAGGCTCATCGCACCTGCGTCATCGATCCGTTCGAAAAGGAGACCGGCGCCAAGGTGCAGATCGTCACCGCCTATTCGGCCGATGCCTTCGCCCAGCTCCGTGCGCAGAAAGATGCACCGCAGTTCGACATCATTAACTTCTCCGGCGGCCAGGAGATCGTCGGTGCGGCCGAAGGGCTGCTGTCGCCCATCGACGCGTCCAAGCTGAGCAATGCCGGCGACCTCTATGATTTCGCCAAGGCAAATCTCGCCAAGGGGGAAGGTCCGGCCTATTCCATCGCCGCTATCGGCCTGGTCTATGACAGCGTGAAATCGCCCAAGGCGCCGACCGGCTGGAAAGACCTGCTCGATCCCGCGCTCAGCGAGCACCTCGTGCTGACCGACATTTCCAACGGTTATGGCATGCTCGGCTTCCTGATGCTGAACCAGTCCGAAGGCGGCACGCTCGACAACATCCAGCCGGGCCTCGACGCTGTTTCCAAGCTGCTCGAAGCCGGTGCTATCGTCGTATCGACCTCGCCCGAAATCCAGCAGGAGTTCGCCCAGAACGACGCCTGGATTGCACCCTACGCTTCCGACTACGCCTACACGCTGCGCAAGGCAGGCCTGACCGCCAAGTTCGTACAGGGCTCCGAAGGCACGCCGGCGAGCTTCATCACCTCGAACCTCGTTGCCAACCGCCCGAACCAGGAACTGGCGCTCAAATTCATCGACATCAGCATTTCCAAGGCCGCCCAGGAATGTTTCGCCGAAGCGCTCCGCTATTCGCCGACCAACTCAAAGGCCGAACTGTCTGGTGAAGTCGCCGCCGACGTCGCCTATGGCGAAGAGGGCGTGAAAGGTCTGATCCGATTCGATCCGGCCAAGATCGAAGCCAACCGCAAGGCCTGGGTGGAAGCCTGGAACAAGACCATCGCCCAGTAAGTAGAACATCCGAAAGTCCCGGACCGATGAGTGATCGTACCGAAAATCTGCTGCTCGCCGCTCCGGGGCTTTTTCTTCTCGCGCTGGCCTTCTTTCTGCCGATAGGCCAGATGCTGGCGCTGAGCGTGGAGGGCCCCGAGGGCCCCACGCTCGCCCATTTTTCTCGATTTCTTGGTGACGGCTTCTATCTCGGCGTGCTCTGGCGCACCGTGCGCCTGTCGCTGATCATCACCGTCATCTGCGCCTTGATCGGCTTCCCGCTCGCTTACATCATGGCGCGGGTCGGACCGCGAGCGCGGCTCTGGCTGATCATTCTCGTCATCCTGCCGCTGATGACGAGCGTGGTCGTCCGCACCTTCGGCTGGGTCGTGCTGCTCAGCCGCAACGGCCTGATTCCTGAGCTGCTGCGCGACATGGGTCTCGCCGGCCGTACTTTCGCGCTGATGCAGACCGAGACAGCCATCGTCATCGGCATGGTGCATGTGCTGTTGCCGTTTATGGCGCTGTCCATCCTAGGCGTCATCAGCCGCATCGACACCCGCCTGGAAGAAGCCGGCCGCACCATGGGCTGCAGCTTCCTGCAGACCATTCGCACCATCGTCCTGCCCCTGTCGCTGCCGGGCGTCGTCGCCGGTTCGCTTCTGGTCTTCACCCTGTCGGCCAGTTCCTTCGTCACGCCCAACCTGCTCGGCGGCCCACGCCTGCAGGTGCTCGCGGCCTCGATTTACAAATCGGTGACGCAGACGCTCGACTGGCCGTTCGCCGCGGCCCAGGCCGTCATCCTTTTCGCCGGCATTCTTCTGGTGCTCATTCCCTATGTTCGGTTGACGGCACGCGACAATGGCTAGCTTCCTCGTTCCATCCTGGGTGCGTCTCGCCGCGCGTATCTTCATCGTCGTGACGGTGATCTTCCTGCTCGCGCCGCTGGTCGTGGTGGTCGGCGTGTCGTTCTCCGAAAGCCAGTTCATCGCGTTCCCGCCGGATGGATTGAGCCTGCGCTGGTACCAGACTGTCCTGTCCGACACCGTCTACACTTCGGCTTTCTGGACCAGCATCCGCATCGCGCTTCTGGTGACGGTTTCGGCGACCTTGCTCGGCGGGGCGGCGGCTATTGCGCTGCACCGGCGCATGCTGCCGGGCTCGGCCTTCCTGGCCACTTTCTTCCTCTCGCCGCTGGTCCTGCCTACCATCATCTATGCTATCGGCATGTTGATGTTCTGGAGCGCGGTCTTCGGTCCGGTTTCCTTCGTCACGCTTTGGATCGGCCACACCGTCATTGCCATTCCCTACGTCGTGCGCACCACGCTCGCGGTTCTGTCGGAATCCGATCCGTTTCTCGAGGAAGCCGCGCGCACCATGGGCGCAGGTCGCATCCAGCGCCTGCTCTATGTCGTCATTCCGCAAGGCTTGCCTGGTTTGGGCGCGGGCGCCTTCTTCGCCTTCAACATTTCCTTCGACGAGGCGGTTCTGTCGCTGTTTTTGCGCAAGCCCGGCCTAACCACCTTGCCCGTGCAGATTTACGGCCAGCTCGAATTCAGCCCCGATCCCTCGGTCGCCGCCGTGTCGACCATCATGATCGCGCTCACTGTGGTGCTGATTCTGGTCATCGACCGCATGCTCGGCCTGCAGCGTTTTGCGAGTACCTGATCCATGGCCAATGTCCGTCTCGAAAATGTGAAAAAGGCCTTCGGGCCAGTCCAGGTGCTGCACGGCATTTCGCTAGACATCGCCTCGGGTGAGTTCGTCAGTCTTCTCGGGGCCTCGGGTTGTGGCAAGACAACACTTCTGCGCATCGTCGCCGGGCTGGAAGCCGTCACCTCGGGAAAGGTCGAGATCGGCGGTCGCGACGTCACGGCGCTTGCGCCCGAAAAGCGCGACATCTCCATGATGTTCCAGTCCTACGCGCTGCTGCCACATCTGTCGGTCGCCGAGAATATCCGCTTTCCCTTGCGCATGCGCGGCATCGGCAGCCGCGAACAGCAGCACGAAAAGGTTCTCGCCGCCCTCGAAACCGTCCAGCTCGGCCATCTCGCGGACCGCAAGCCGCGTCAGCTTTCCGGAGGCCAGCAGCAGCGCGTCGCCCTTGCCCGCGCCATCGTCTCCGACCCGCAGGTGCTGCTGCTCGACGAGCCGCTGTCCAATCTCGACGCCCGTCTGCGCGAGGACATGCAGGTCGAGCTGATCGAAATCCACAAGCGGCTGAAGCTGACGACCATCTTCGTCACACACGACCAGGAAGAAGCGCTCAGCCTGTCCGACCGCATCGTGCTGTTCAACGCCGGCAAGGTCGAGCAGCAGGACACACCCGCCGACATCTACGCCCAGCCGGCCACGGAATTTGCATCCAACTTTCTCGGCTCGGCCAATCTCGTCCCGGCCGAGATCGGCTCAGACGGCAGTGCCATTCTAGCCGATGGCCAGAGCCTCGCCGTCGGCCGGGAGCTACCGGTTGGCAAAGTCTCGCTCGTGCTGCGCCAAGAAGATCTTTCTATCGCAGCCGAAGATGCGAACGGTCTCAAGGCCACAGTGCGCACACGTGTCTTCCTCGGCGCGCGATGCCGCTACATTCTCGATCTGGCCGGCGAACGCATCCAGATCCTTACCGGGAACGACCAGACCTTCGCGGCCGGCGACACCGTTTCGCTGTCCATCGACCCCGCCCGCATCCGCATCATTCCGCGCTGATAAGGTCAGTTGGATGCGGCGGGATCGTCCAAAGATTGCTAATGGATACGCCATGCGTATCCTCGATATGACAACCTTTGTGGTGCTCGCGCGCAACCGCCATTTCGGCCGTACGGCCCAGGAGCTCAATGCGACGCAGCCGGCCATATCCACCCGGCTGACGGCGCTCGAGCAGGAACTGGGCTGTCGGCTGGTCGATCGCGGCGACCGCGGGTTCAAGCTGACCCCCGAGGGCGAAAAGGCGCTGAACGCCTTCCAGGCTATCCTGGGCGACATCGGCAAGCTGCGCGACGTGCTGGAAAGCCCCGACGCTTCGGCGCCGCAGCTCGTGCGCATCGGCGCCATCGATTCCGTTGCTTCTACCTGGATGCCGCATCTCATAGAAACGCTGCACCAGACGGTCCCCAATCTGAAGATCGAGCTGACGGTGGAAGGCACCAAGCTGCTCACCCAAGGCATGAACAAGGGCGAGCTGGACATGATGTTCGCCGTAGACCCGGCGGTCGGCGAGGGCTTCCGCAGCTTCGTCAGCTGCATCCTGCAGATGACTTGGGCGGGCTCAGCCAAGATCATCAATCCCGACCGGGTGTACAGTGTGGATGAACTCGGCAACATGCCGATCATATCGTTTCCGAAAGACACGCCGCCTTACCGGCAGATCGCGCCCTATTTCCAGGACGAGCGCGTGCTGGCTTCAAAACTCACCAGCACCAATTCGCTGTTCGCCATCATCAACCTGCTGATTGCCGGTTTCGGCATCGGCGCCATCCCGACCGTCACCATCCAGCGGGAGCTGAAGATGGGCCTGCTGCATCCGATCAGGGTGTCGAAGCGCTTTCCGCCCATGCCCATCATCGCGACCTACCAGTCGACCACCCACCAGCATCTCATCCAGATGGTGGTTGAACATGCCCGCCGCAGCGCCGCCGGCTTTTGCGCCACCGTCGATCCTTCGGTAGCATGGATCGATTGATCTTGATCCGGCGATAATCCTCGCCCAAGACGGTTCCCGACACGCACCGGGATTCGATCATGACGACCACCATCTATGGCATCAAGAACTGCGACACGATGAAGAAGGCGCGGAGCTGGCTGGAAGCGCATGGCGTCGACTATGCCTTCCACGACTATAAGGCATCCGGCATCGACCGCGCATCGCTGGAGCGGTGGTGCGCCGAATTCGGCTGGGAGAAGGTACTGAATCGCGCCGGCACCACCTTCAAGAAACTGCCGGACGATGCAAAGGCCGCTCTTGACCAAGAGAAAGCCATCGCCCTGATGCTCGAACAGCCTTCCATGATCAAGCGCCCGGTGCTGGACCGTGCCGGCGCACTGACCCTCGGCTTCAAGCCTGAGCTCTACGATCAGGCGATTGGCGAGTAGAGCTCTGTCTTGTTAGGACGAGCTCATAGGCGCGTGGCTTGTTGGCGGGTTAAGAGTGACAGGTATGTCCGACACCGATCTTCTTGAAAGGTTTATTACTTGGGGAAAGGAGCTTGTTGCAGGAGCTTCGTCGTCGAGTATGAGCATAGAGCTTGAAGTTGGCGCCCCTACCGACAACCCGGCAGCCAGACTCGACTTCGAAAGTGCCGAAATCTGTGCCCGCATTACGTTTTGGTCGGATAGAAGCTTCGTTCTCGAAGCGCTTGATGCCGAGACGTCAGCCCAACTCTTGTTTCGCTTAGGACGAGCACCGACGAGCAGCGTGTTCAATGAGGAATTCAGCGACATTCTGAGACTCGTTGCAGCCCGATAACCTGCCACCATCTCTTATTGGTTTACCGCCTAATCGCCTTCAATCCGTGCGACATAGTCGGCATAGCTGATGCATTCGACATCGGCTTTGACGCAGACCTCTTCGGCAAAGCGCTCCAGCGCGCGCCAATAGGCGCCATCGTTCATCAGGGTGAAGTGGAAGCCGAGCTGCAGCGGCACGCGTGCGCCGTCATATTGCTCCCTGAACGCCCGGTTGAACGCCGCATAGGTTCGGTTTTCAAACAAAGCGGCCTCGCTCGGCCGCTCCATCCCGCCGGAATGGCGGACGTAGAGATTGTAGTCCATGGCGATGATGCGCCGTTCGGAGGGTCCTTCCGGGATCATCGGCAGCGCGAACTGGTAAAGGCCTTTGTCAAGATGCGGTTTCACCGGCCCGCGCGATACGCCGCTGGCGTTGTAGACCGTGCCGTTCTCGCGCAGGGCCTCGTCCAGCGCCGTGCTGGAGGAGAGGTACGGAACGCGAAAACCCTTCGAAGCATGTGCCGCGATGTCCTTCCAGTCCGAAGGTTCAGGCGCGATGCCGTTGATGGTGTAGGCATCGCGAACGATCGTCGAAAAGGCGGCGAACTCGGCCTTCCATTGCGCCTTGGTCCATTTTCCACCATCGAAATGGCCACAGGCGTGGCTGGCGATGTCGTGGCCCTCCGACGCGGCAAGGCGGATTTGCTGCAGCCGATCCGCCACCTCCTGACGGGTCATGGCAAAGCCGACATTGGATCGCCCCGCGCTTCTGCCGGGAGCCTGGTACGCGTCCTTGGTTTCGCGCGAGAGCAGGAAAACGCAGGACAGGAAATAGGTAAAATCGGCGCCTGTCCGCAGCGCGAGTGCTCTGCTGCGCTGCCATTGCGCCAGATCATGTGCGCCGTCGAACGAGATCAGAACCACCTGCTTTGGCTTTGCATCGGTCGGATCGGCGACTGGGGTAGCGATTGCGGGAAATGCGAAAGCGAATATCGAGGCGAATGCAGCGAGACGGACAAACGGGGATTTAAGCTGCATCAACACTCTCTACGCGGTATGGAAAAGCGGAAGGAGCCGCGCCCTTATCCGGCAAATATGGCATGGATTGGGTTTGTCACTTCTTAGTCGGCACTATCGGCTTGCTCCCGTAAACGTCCGATTTTCCCGCCGCCCCCTTCCATGCCCGTGAATTTCCGGTAAAACGCGAGCAACTGAAAGGCCCGTTTGGGCGGCAATGGTTGGTTTTTATGTCGGACGAAGGTTTTTTCCGCGAGGTCAATGACGAGATTCGCCAGGATCGGGCGAAGATGCTGTGGAGCCGCTTCGGCCCTGCGGCGATCGTCATCGCGGTTATTGTGGTGGTCGGGACCGGTGCTTTCGTGGCATGGGAATACTGGACCACGTCAAGGGCCAACGCCTCCGGCGACGATTTCTCCCAGGCGCTGACGCTCGCCAATTCCGGCAAGAACGACGAGGCGCTCGCCGCTTTCGACGCGTTGCAGAAGGACGGCTACGGCGCCTATCCGCTGCTCGCCCGCCTTCGCGCCGCCACCGTGCTCGTCCAAAAGGGTGACTTTACCGGCGCTGTCGCCGATTTCGACGCGGTCGCCACCGACACCTCCATACCCGACAGCATCCGCGACATGGCGCGGCTACGTGCCGGCTACCTCCTGGTCGATCACGGCAGCTATGCCGACGTCGCCAGCCGCGTCGAGGCGCTTGCCGCCGACACCAATCCGCTGCGCCACTCTGCGCGCGAGGCGTTGGGGCTGGCAGCCTGGAAGGATGGCAAGAACGAGGATGCGCTGAAGCTGTTCGACCAGATATCGTCCGACGATGCTGCCCCGCGCGCGGCGCGCGAGCGGGCAACGCTGATGGCCGAGCTGATCCGCGGCTCCGGCGTGGCGTCCTGAGCCAGATGACCTTCAAAGTCGCCATAATCGGCCGCCCCAATGTCGGCAAATCGACGCTCTTCAACCGGCTCGTCGGTAAGAAGCTCGCGCTGGTCGACGACACGCCGGGCGTGACGCGCGACCGCCGCGTCCATGCCGCCAAGCTCTACGACATCTATTTCGACGTCATCGACACCGCCGGTTTCGAGGATGCGGCTGCCGCCACCTTGCAGGGCCGCATGCGCGCCCAGACCGAAATCGCTATCGAAGAGGCCGACCTGATCTTCTTCGTGGTCGATGCCAAGAGCGGCATCATGCCCGACGACAAGACCTTCGGCGAGATCGTTCGCCGTTCCGGTAAGCCTGTCGTCGTGGTCGCTAACAAGTCGGAAGCGCGCGGCGCGCAGGGCGGCATGCTGGAAGCCTGGGAACTTGGCCTCGGCGAGCCGGTGCCGATCTCGGCCGAGCACGGCCAAGGCCTGCCCGACCTGCGCGATGCTGTTATCGAGGCGCTCGGCCATGAACGCACCTTGGGTGCCGATGAGGAAGAGGACGACGATATCGCCGAAAGCGATGTGCTGATCGGCGAGGACATCGAAGACCCCGACGTTGAACTCGTCTCCGCTTACGACGAGACCAAGCCGCTGCGCATTGCCGTCGTCGGCCGCCCGAATGCCGGCAAGTCCACGCTCATCAACGCGTTGATCGGCGAGGAACGGCTGCTCACCGGCCCCGAGGCCGGCATCACCCGCGATTCCATCTCCGTCGACTGGGACTGGAAAGGCCGGTTGATCCGGCTGCACGACACTGCCGGCATGCGCCGCAAGTCCCGCATTCAGGAGAAGCTCGAAAAGCTGTCGGTCGCCGACGGTCTGCGCGCCATTCGCTTCGCCGAGATCGTCGTTATCGTGCTCGACGCCACGATCCCGTTCGAAAAGCAGGATCTGCAGATCGCCGATCTCATCATCCGCGAGGGCAGGGCGCCGGTCATCGCCTTCAACAAATGGGACATGATCGACAATCCGCAGGAAGCGCTCGCCGAACTGCGCGAAAAGACCCAGCGCCTCCTGCCGCAGGTGCGTGGTATCCAGGCGGTGCCGCTCTCGGCTGAAACCGGCCGTGGGCTCGACAAGCTGATGGATGCGATCATCAAGACCCATCGCGTCTGGAACAGCCGCGTCTCCACAGGCAAGCTCAACCGCTGGCTGGAAGGCATCCTTGCCCACCACCCGCCGCCCGCCGTGGCAGGGCGCCGGCTCAAGATCAAATACGTCACCCAGGCCAAGACGCGCCCGCCGGGCTTCGTTGTCAACTGCTCGCGTCCCGAGGCTGTGCCGGAATCCTATGTGCGTTATCTCGTGAATTCGCTGCGCGAATCGTTCGACATGCCCGGCGTGCCGATCCGCGTCGCGCTGCGCACTTCAGATAATCCATTCGCCGGCCGTGCGAAAAAGAAGCGCTGAGGCTTAAAGCGTAGTCCCAGTACGCTCGTCTTGGACAGACCTTCAAACCAGCACGCAGATAATGATCGAACTGACGTCACAGCCGCCATGCACTGTTGAATAGACCGATCCGATCAAGCCACGTCAGACATATCGATAGGCTCGATCCGATCAAGCTCCGCCTTCAATTTTGAGCCTAAAGTCGCAAGTTCAAACGCCTGCTGGAAATTCATCCAGAATTCCGGAGTGGTCCGGAAGAACTTAGCGAGCCGCAAAGCCGTGTCTGGCGTGATACCTATCTCTTCCTTGACGATGCGCTCGATACGAGTTCGCGGCAGGCCTAGATTTTTAGCGAGTGCACCGGCGCTCATTTCAAGTGGGACGAGATATTCCTCGCGAAGGTATTCACCTGGATGAATGGGGCGGGCGAACTTCAGGGGCATGTTTCTATCCTCTTCAGCAATATTGAATCACCACCCTAACTTTCGGTTTGCACTCCATGCCGAGCGTTCTTTCGCTGCCTTCTCGCGCCTAAGCAACCCGCAACGAAGATCATCAGAGCCAAGAGCCACCAGCCGCCGACGAGCCAGGCAACTGCGGTGGCTCCTATGCATTCGCTTTCATTGATGGAGCAGGATTGTCGGACTCCCTTCAACAGGAAAGCGGCGGAGGTCGAAAACGTTATCCCGAGTGCGAGGACTGTCGGCCACAACGGGAAGCCGCGCTGAACACCAAATCCCAATGCAATGGAGATTGCCATGGGCATGAAGATCGACAGGTAAAATTCCACCCGGGCCTCCATCCTTTTCATAAAGAATCATAGTTTTCAGCAATGGTCGTCAACGACTGCGCTCAGGCAGCGTATGGTAAAGAAAGGCTTAATGAAATCAATCATTAAGCATGTTCGTCATTAACCATCCATCATAGTTAAATGGCAAAAGCCAAGCATTTATTTTTGCTTTGTTTTTTGTGCCTCGTCCCCGCACCCATTGGTTGGGTGCGGGTATAGCTTGTTCGCTGCACGTTCTGCGAGGCGGGTCCGATCGGTCTTTTTCGTATAGACCTCGGCCATTTTTACTGACGACCAACCGAACATTGCGGTCAGTTCAAACGGTGTAGCGCCGTTGTTCGCCGCGATTGTTGCGCCGGCCTTCCGAAGGCCATGCGCGCGCCCTGGAACCTCTGCCTCGTCGCATCGGTCCGCGAACCAATAACCGAAGCTGATGTTCTTCCACGGTTGCCCACGGCTGTTGATTAGGTAGACCAGATCGCCTGTCGCTGTCGCCTCGATTGACTTAGCGAGTGGGGGCAGCAGGGGGATTGTGATTTCTGCCCCGTTCTTCCCTGCTTTGATGTTTATGACGCCATTCTTTAGGTGCTGGCGCCCCAGCCGTATGGCATCCGACCTGCGGAGCCCGGTGTAGAGGAGGATGTCCATTGCCAGGCGGGCTTGTGTCCCGACAGGATGACGAGCCTGATACCGCTCGACCTCTTCGATGGTCCAAGTGTGGTAGCCGTCCCCCTTGGTCGATGGAGGCTTGATGTCGTCCGTAACCGGGTTGACCTTCAGCCAACCGCTGTCCACCGCGAAATCCAGAATGGTGCGCATCGTGCCGAGATACGTCACGGCCATGTGCGGCGTCTTCTCTCGTCGCAGCATCCCCGCCCGTATGTCGCGCGCCTCAATCGCGGTGAAGGCAAATTCCCCACCGGTCTTGCACACACTCTCCAGCATCAGGCGCTGGTTGCGTTGCGTGTTCGGCCTCAGATTGAGGTAGCGACCGCTCTCATAGTAGCGGTCTGCAAGCCAACGCATTGTCGCCCTAGGTGCTGACGTTTGCTTTTCGACGGTTTTCCCTGATAGGGCCAACTCGTAGGCGGCGTTGAATTCCGGTGATCCGAAAACGCCCGGTAGGCGGATGCGGGCTTCCTTACCTCTTCGAAAATACCAGACCACCTTTCCATGTCTGGTTGTCTCTTTCTGAATGAAGGGCTTTCTGGGGCGAGGCATGTCTACCATCAAAGGTAGCCTTTACGCCCGTTGGCAACTGGACTGTCTGCCTGTGGAGGGAGAGCGTGTTCTTCGGGGATAAGCCGGACGAAGGCATTGCCAATCTGAACCACAGGTGCATAGCCGGTGCCTTTGGCGCCTTCGCAAAGTGCTTTTATTTGAAGCCGGGTGAGATCGAGAGGCTTAGTCATCCTTGCCCTCCCTTACCGGAGGTTCTTGGGTTTCGGCGATATCCGACCACTGAGGCATGACCGATTGCAGTCGTGATTTATGCGGCTCAGGACATATCCACCAGCCGAGTTCGGAGAGACGGTGGAAAAGCCACCAGCGGAAGGAGATCATTCCTCGCCTCCCTTGGATGCGGGAGGGGACGGGAGAGGGCGCCAGTGGGTGGCCCGGATTAAGGGAAGGCCGTCTTCGCCATAGAACCCTTCAATGGGCAATCCGTTTTCGTTGATCCACT
>NZ_JASCRR010000023.1 GCF_030010215.1 Tianweitania sp. UT-5YL-CI-8 | reverse complement strand
CCTTATCCGCTCCCACTGATCGTCACGAAGCGCATCGCAATCCATGGCTGACCTCCAAAAGTCAGCCTTGAACCTGATTTGCGTCCAAAGTGGAATCCCCAAATATTAAATCGTCACTACGACCTAGGCCGTTTTGCGGCCGAGCGCTTGACTTGGCGGATTCCGCTCGCAAAATCGCTGTGAATGCTGCTAATGACTTTGCCGTGATCTGAGGATTCGTCTGTCTGCAGTCGCGATGCAGTAAGGAATTTTCAAGGTTAACGGCCTAAATTTGAAGCAGTGGAAACCGCATCGCCTCGCAACGAGTTGTCGCGCCGCGATCGAGACGAAGACGAAACTGTTCGCATGATTGCAAATATCGCCCGTGCCGGACTGCTGATGACCGCTCTTGCGTTGGTCGGATGCTCCGAATCCTCTGTGAATGATTTTTCGCCGAAAGCCCACAAGGCGCTTTCCGCCGAACTCGCCGCCGAGATGAAAGCTAAGGGGATGTCGCGCACATCGCCCATCCTCGCCCGCGTGTTCAAGGAAGAGGGCAAGGTCGAAATCTGGAAACAGAAAACCGACGGGCGCTACGCGGTGATCGCCGCTTACGACATATGCAAATGGTCGGGGAAGCTTGGCCCAAAATTCACCGAGGGCGACAGGCAGGCACCAGAGGGGTTCTATACGGTCCGTCCCGGACAGATGAACCCGAACTCGCAATATCACCTGTCTTTCAACATCGGCTACCCCAATGCCTATGACAAGGTGAACGGCCGGACCGGCTCGAACCTGATGGTGCATGGCGCCTGTTCGTCATCGGGCTGTTATTCGATGACCGACGACCAGATGGAACAGATTTATACCTTCGCCCGCGACGCCTTTGAAGGCGGGCAGCGTGAATTCCAGATACAGGCGTTTCCGTTCCGGATGACGGCCGCCAATATGGCGCGCTACCGCAAGGACCCCAACTACGCGTTCTGGAAGATGCTGAAGGAAGGCTACGACCACTTCGAGATCACCAAGGTGCCGCCGAAGGTCGATGTCTGCGAGAAGCGTTACGTCTTCAACCGCGAGGCGTCGGCCGACGCGAAATTCGATGCCGCCGGCGCTTGCCCGGCGAGCACGCAGCCCGCATCGCTGGTGACGGCCTACCAGAGCTACCAGAAGAAGTATGACGCGGCGTTCACCAGCGCGAGCGCCGTCTGGAGCCGTTCCGCCGCACCCGCGCCCAGCATCGCCGGTATCAAGGAAGCCTCACTGGTTTCGGACTGGACGAAGAAGCGAGCGCGCGGCGAGCGCGTTCCGCTCGATCCGCCGTCGCTCAATGGCGATGGCAGCGTGACCGTGACCGAGCGCATGGGCCGTATCGACTCCGCCGCCGGCCGCCGTATGGCTGCTCTCGAAGCCAAAGAGGAAGCCAAGAAGAAGGCCGCGGAAGACAAGGCTCGCGCCGTTGCCGAGGCAAAGGCTGCCAAGGCCATTGCGGCGGCGCCGGTGACCACGGCGTCCATCCCTGCGCCCGCGCCTATGATCGTCCAGACGCCCCAGCAGGAAGTGGTGCAGGAAGCGCGCGGCTTCGGATTACCGAGCGCGGATGCGGTGAAGAAGCGCCTTCTTGGCATGTTCGGCGGCTAAGCCCCATTTGGGCGACGACACCGAAATCTACGATCTGAGAGGGCTGAACTGTCCTCTCCCCGTGCTGAAGGCCCGCAAACGTCTTTCGGCTATGCAACCGGGGGAACAACTCTCGCTGGAAACCACCGATCCGCTGGCCGTCATCGACATTCCGGCTTTTTGCATAGAAGACGGGCATCGCCTGATTTCCAGCGATGCGGTCGAGGGCGGGCGGCGATTTTTGATCGAACGCGGTATGGCGCAAGCGATAGCGACTTAAGCCAAATCGCCCTCCGTCAGACGAGTTTCAGCTTCTTGTCGAACAGGGACAGCACCCGGGCGAGTTCATGCCCTCGCTTGAGGATAGCACCGCCCGTCGCCATAATGGCATAGGCGCCTTGCTTGCGGGCCATTTTCGGATCCTTGACGATCTGATAGAGCGGATGCTCGCTGGCGCGGCGATAGACCGAGAAGACGGCGCGATCAGGCGTATGGTCTATGGCGTAGTCCCGCCACTCGTTGGCGGCGACCATGCGCCCGTATAGTCGGAGAATCTGATCGAGTTCGCGGCGGTCGAACGAGACCGGCATCTGCAGGCGTTGCCGTCGGACTTCGTTCAGGGGAATGAGGACATTGGATGTTTCGGCATCCTCGGAACTCTCTGCGCGATCGACCATCAATCTTCCTTGTCCGGAACAGACGATATCGAATCGTCGCGCGTTCGGCAGGGAAAATCAACCCTTCGTTGGGAACATTGCAAGAGCCGGCAAATAAGCCGTTGGCATCGGTTTTGAAATGTCAAAGAGTTCCCTCGTATGGCGGTCACGATTGCACACACACTGTTGAAATTGGTGATTCCAAGCCACATTTCTGCCGTATTTTATCCGTGTTGAAGCCCCATTGTGCGATGAATTTACGGGTGTTGCCTGAGACGGTTCGGTCCGGCACTGGCTCGTAACCCCAAGCCCCCCGCCCACGAGCCCGCGTCGGATCGAACCAACCTCGGCCTTTCTCTTGGCCGGGTGCGACGATCCCAAAATCTAAATGGCCGATGTTGGACAGCAAGCCGACATCGGCCTTTTCTTTGCGTCCTGTGCGCCGAATCCGGACAAAAAAAGAGCCGCAACGAAGCGGCTCTCAGGAGTTTAACAGGGAGGCGTCAAACAAAGTGGCTCCAACCACTCGGTAAGAATCCAGAAAACTGGATGGCCTTAGTAAACACCTGTAAAGCTTAATGGCGGGTTAACTGGCCCCAATATTTTCCCGCTTGCCCCTAAATGGCACGGTTACGACCTATACAGCGCTCCGAGCGCGATGAACGCGAACAGCACCATCGCGCCGTAGAAGCCGAGCGAGGCCACTGCGACCAGCGGCTCGAAATCCTCATTGCCGCCGAGCAGGAAGAACAGGCCCACCATCAAGCCGATGCCGGTCAGCGCATGCATCCAGAAATGCACCTTCGCCATGCGCGAAGTCCCCGCCTTGGGGACCAGATGATAGAAAAAGGCGAAGACGGCGGACATGAGCCAGCCGGCCGCCATGGCATGGGCATGAACCGGACGCTGGAGATAGTCGTGCGAAATCGACATATGCAGCCCGAGCGCCATGCCGCCGAGGGCGAAGAGAATTGCCAAGGTGAAGAAATTGCGTGCTACGCCCGTCATCGTAACTCCCGACGTGCCTGGTCCCAGAGGGATGGGTTGTTGCCGGAGCGCATGAAAACGCCCGCCGGAGGGCAAGGCCCCCTGCGGGCGCATTTGGCATAGAGGCGGTTTCAGCCGTTTGCCGCTCGTCGCGATGTTCGAAACACCGCTGTTACGTGATTTTACGCTTTCGCCATGTCACGAAGCCGGAATTTCTGGATTTTGCCGGTTGAGGTCTTGGGGATCTCTTCGAAGATGACAGCTTTAGGAACCTTGAAGCGAGCGAGTAACGTCCGGCAATGCTCGATGATTTCGGCCTCCGTCGCTGATGCACCGGGCTTGAGTTCGACATAGGCAATCGGTACCTCACCCCATTTGTCGTCAGGGCGAGCCACGACGCCGCAGGAGGCGACAGCCGGGTGCTTGTACAAGGCATCTTCGACCTCGATGGACGAGATGTTCTCGCCACCTGAGATGATGATGTCCTTGGACCGGTCCTTGAGCTGGATGTAGCCGTCGGGATGCATCACGCCGAGATCGCCCGAATGAAACCAGCCGCCAGCAAATGCTTCTTCGGTGGCCTTTTCGTTCTTGAGATAGCCTTTCATGACGATGTTGCCGCGGAACATGACCTCGCCTATGGTTTCGCCATCCGCTGGCGTTTCCTGCATCGTCTCGGGGTCCATGACGGTCAGGCCCTCGAGGGCTGCATAGCGCACGCCCTGGCGCGCCTTCTTGGTGGCGCGGCCGTTCTTGTCGAGATCGTCCCACTCGCTATGCCACTCGTTGACGACGGCGGGGCCGTAGGTTTCCGTCAGGCCGTAGAGGTGGGTGACCATGAAGCCGGCATCCGCCATGCCGGAAAGCACCGCTTCCGGCGGTGGGGCGGCAGCGGTGTTGAAGGTTACCGTCTGGGGGAACTCGCGCTTGTCCTCGTCCTTGGCGCTTAAAAGCAACGACATGACGATCGGCGCGCCGCAGAGATGGGTGACGCCGTGATCGGCAATGGCATCATACATCGCTTTGGAGCGGACCCAACGCAGGCAGACATGCGCGCCGGCCTGCACGGCGAGCGTCCAGGGGAAGCACCAGCCGTTGCAGTGAAACATCGGCAACGTCCAGAGATAGACGGGGTGCTTTCCCATGCTGGCATGAATGGTATTGGTATAGGCCATCAGGGCCGCGCCCCGGTGATGATAGACCACTCCCTTGGGATTTCCGGTGGTGCCGGAGGTATAGTTTAGCGCAATCGCATCCCATTCGTCGTCGGGCATGGACCAGTCGAAATCCGGATCGCCCGCGCTAAGGAATTTCTCATAGTCGAGGCTGCCGATGCGCTCGCCTTTTGGGTAGGGCGCGTCGGCTGGATATTCCGGGTCGTCATAATCGATGACCAGAGGCTTCGCTTTGGCGAGCGCCAGCGCCTCTTTGACGACGCCGGAGAATTCACGGTCGACGATCAGGATCTTGCTGTCGGCATGGTCGAGCTGGAAAGCGATGATCGCCGCATCGAGTCGGGTGTTCAGCGAATGCAGCACGCCTTTGGTCATCGGCACGCCGAAATGCGCTTCCAGCATCGACGGTGTGTTGGACAGCATCACGGTGACGGTGTCGCCCTTGCCGATGCCGGCGCGTGCCAGCGCCGAACCCAATTGCCGGGAGCGCTGCCAGAAATCGGCATAGGACAGCTTGCTGTCGCCATGAATCACCGCCGTCTTTTCGGGAAAGGCACGGGCGGCCCGTTCCAGATAGGTGAGCGGGGTCAGAGGCTGGTGGTTGGCTGCGTTGCGGTCCAGTCCGGTTTCATACGGGTTGCTCATATCTTCCCCTCGCTCTCAAATCCGTGCCTGCTTCAAGCCAAGGCGGCTATCTCAAATCTTAGCCAACCTGTCCATTCCGGTCACCCTCACAGGACGCTGACGACGCTGTCCCAGACGAGCTTCACCGCAACGATCGCTACGGTGATGTAGGTGAACGGATAGAAGATTTCGGGCCGCATGCGCCGCACCAACCAGGCGCCGGCCAAGGTGGCAAGTGGCGCAATCGGCATCAGCACCAGCGATATCTGCAGATTGGTGGCATCGAACTGCCCAAGTGCGAAATAGGGGATCAGCTTCACGGCATTGATGATGGCGAAAAAGATCGTCGCCGTGCCGGTCATCACTTTGGGGTCGAAGCCCAGCGGGAGAACATAAACCTGGAAGGGCGGGCCGCCGACATGCGCGACGAAGGACGTGAAGCCTGAAATGGTTGACCAGATGGTCGCTGCGATCCTGTTGCGGGGAGCTGCTGCGGGCAGGCCACGATGCCGAATGCTTTTGTAGACCCATTGCCCGACAAAGATGATCGCCAACGCGCCGACGATCAGCCGCACCATGTCAGCGGTGACGACCGCTGCCGTCAGCCAGCCGATGCCAATGCCGATCATCGAGCCGGGAATCATGTCGACCAGCGTCTGTTTGTCGTAGACACCGCGCCACGTCCACAGGGAGACGACATCCATCAGAATGAGAATCGGCAACAGAATCGCGGCCGCCTGGACCGGTGGCATGACCAGCGCCATCAGCGGCACGCCGATGAAGCCCGCCGCACCGCCGAAGCCACCTTTGGAAAGTCCAACCAGGATGACGGCGGGTATTGCGAAAACGTAAAGCCAGGGATCGGACAGGAGATCGTGCATGAAAGCCCTCTTCGTTCGCAATAACGCCAACCGCCCGGATTGGCGAGAGTGCATGTGATGCTGTTCAACGCTGTTGCTTTGCTCTATGCCGCAATCCAAACATGATCGGCCTGCATAGCCGGAACCGGATAGCAAAGACATGACCGAAAAGACGCCCCTCAACCGTTGCCGCATCGTGCTGATCGTCCCTCCCACCGTCGGGGTGGAGCGTGTCCAGGCTGCGCTGGAAGGCGGCGACGTGGCCTCGCTGATTCTCACCGGCGAAGGCGCCGACGATCAGGCCTTCCAGGATTTCGCCGAAAAGGTTGTTCCGCTCGCCCAGGAAAAAGGTGTAGCCGTGATCATCTCCGGCGACAGCCGGGTGGTCGGTCGTGTTCAGGCTGACGGCATCCATGTCGAAGGCAGCAAGGCCGATCTCGCCGACACGATCAAACGGCTGCAGCGCCGCATGATGGTGGGCACTGGCGGCGTCAAGACGCGCGACGATGCGCTCGATCTCGGCGAAGAGAGGCCGGATTACATGTTCTTCGGCCGCTTCGGCTACGACACCCAGCCTGAACCGCATCATCGCAATCTTTCGCTCGGCGCGTGGTGGGCCGATGTGATCGAGATTCCCTGCATCGTCATGGGTGGCTCGGACATCGCCTCGGTCGAGGCGGTTGCCGCGACCGGCGCCGAGTTCGTCGCCCTGTCCCTGGCTGTGTTTGCCGACGGCGTCGATTCGCAGGCGGCTGTGGCACAGGCCAATGCACTGCTCGATGAAGCCGCGCCGAGCCTCGAGGGGTCTGCATGAAATCTGGCGGGCTCATCCCCGTATTGGCGGTGCTGCTGGCAGGCGTGAGCGCGTCCGTCGCGCAAGAGGCACAGCCTGTGCCGCAGACGGCTCCGGCCCAGGATGCTCCGGCCAAGCCTGCTACGGCCAAGAAACCCGTAGCTCCAAAGCCGGCCGACCAGTCCCAGGCGCCTGCTTCCGCCAGCGGTGCCAATCGGGCGCCGAGGCTCGCCACGCCGCCGCGCGCCGTGGAAACGCAGGTGGTTGACCCCTCACGCTTCGGCGAGATGCCGACAACCCCTCTGCCGACGCTGGATGAGTTGCGGCAGAAGCCCAACCTGACCACGCCGCAGCAGGCCGGCAACACGGTTGGGCCGCGTGTTCAGCCCAGCAGGATCGATCAGGAGCGTTTCGGGGGAAAGCCGCTGGACGAGGCCTATGGCGCCTTTCAGCGCGGCCTCTACAAGACGGCCTACAATCTCGCTCTGACGCGCGCCGAAGCCGGCGATGCATCCGCCCAGACGCTTGTCGCCGAGATTTTGTCGCGCGGGCTCGGCGTGAAGCGCGACGGCGACGGTGCTGCCAAATGGTATGAGCTTGCGGCCGAACAAGGTGTGCCGGAGGCGCAGTTCCAGCAAGCGCTGGTTTTGCTCGATGCGAAAAGCCCCAAGCATGATGCGAAGGCTGCCTATGCGCTGATGCAGGCGGCGGCTGAGTCGGGCAACCGGCTCGCCCAGTTCAATCTTGCTCAGATGATCTTGCAGCGAGAACCCGGTGAAAAAGGTCTCGCCCAGGCCGAGCCTTATTTCGAACGGGCTGCGGGAACGGGTCTGGCCGATGCGCAATATGCGATGGCGCAATATTACGCCAACGGTATTGGCGGCAAGAAGAAGGACGATGTCCGCGCGCGCCTTCTGATGGTGGCTGCCGCCCGGCAGAACCACGATACCGCGCAATTTGACCTGTCGCTTTGGATGGCCGAGGGGCGCGGCGGCGACCGCGACCTGAAATCGGCGTTCGGCTGGATGAAGCTTGCGGCCGAACGTGGCAATGTCGCCGCTCGAAACAGGCTCGCGAAATATTATGTCGGCGGCATCGGCATCGATCCTGACCCCGTCGAGGCCGCGTCCTGGTATATGGCGGCGCGCCGCGCGGGCCTGATCGATCCCGAGATGGAAGACCACCTCGTCGGGTTGACGGATGACGAGATAAAGCAGGCGATGGAACGCTCGGTCCGCATCCGCTGAGGCCTCGTCCCTGCCGATTTCGGCGGTTTCTCTTGCCTCGCACGGCGTTTTGTGGTCTTGGAAGCGCCGAAATCGCCTTTCAGGCGGCTAACTCTCTTCCGGATAAAAACCATGGCCAAAATCAACGGCAACGAAATTCGTCCGGGCAACGTCATCGAGCATGACGGCGGCCTGTGGGTGGCAGTCAGGACCAATGCCGTGAAGCCCGGCAAGGGCGGCGCCTACAACCAGGTCGAGCTGAAGAACCTCATCAACGGCACCAAGCTCAACGAGCGGTTCCGTTCCGCCGAGACCGTCGAGAAGATCCGCCTGGAGCAGAAGGACTTCTCCTTTCTCTACGAACAGGGTGAAGCGCTTGTGTTCATGGATACCGAATCCTATGAACAGCTCGAATTGCAGAAGGAGTTCGTTGGCGACCGCGCAGCCTTCCTGCAGGATGGCATGATGGTCACGGTCGAACTCTACGAAGAGCGCCCGATCGGCATTTCGCTGCCAGACCAGGTGACGCTGACGATCACCGAGGCCGATCCGGTGGTGAAGGGTCAGACCGCCGCATCGTCCTACAAGCCGGCCATGCTGGAAAACGGCATCCGCGTTCTCGTGCCGCCCTTTATCTCGTCGGGCGAGCGCATCATCGTCGACACCAACGAAATCACCTACGTCCGCCGCGCGGACTGATTTCGCCCGGCACGGAACGGCAGGCTCCGTCCTCCCGCTCCACCGCCCCGTCCGCAGAGAAAGAAGCTTTCAAATGGCGCGTTCAGCGATCCTCAACGTCATGGTGCAGGCCGCAATGAAGGCCGGGCGCTCGCTGTCGCGCGATTTCGGCGAAGTGCAGAACCTGCAGGTGTCCTTGAAAGGCCCCGGCGACTATGTCAGCCAGGCGGATCGCAAGGCAGAGGAAATCATCTTCACGGAACTGTCCCGCGCCCGTCCCGGCTACAGCTTCCTGATGGAAGAGCGTGGCACGGTGGCTGGGGATGACGACCAGCACCGCTGGATCGTCGACCCGCTGGACGGAACCACCAACTTCCTGCACGGCCTGCCGATATTCTCGGTTTCCATTGCGTTGGAGCGCCAGGGGCAGATCGTTGCCGGCGTCATCTACAATCCCGCAATGGACGAGCTCTATACCGCCGAGCGCGGCGGCGGAGCGTTCCTCAACGACCGCAGGCTTCGCGTTTCGGGCCGTGCCCGGCTCAGCGATTGCGTCGTCGGCACCGGCGTGCCGCATCTTGGACGCGGTCACCACGGCAACTTCCTGATCGAATTGCGCCATGTCATGGGCGAGGTCGCAGGCGTCCGCCGCCTGGGCTCGGCGGCGCTCGACCTGGCTTATGTCGCGGCAGGCCGCATGGACGCCTTCTGGGAGCATTCGCTGTCGGCCTGGGACATCGCCGCGGGTATCCTGCTGGTGCGCGAAGCCGGCGGCTTCGTCTCCGACATCGATGGCGGCCAGGTCATGCTGGACAGCGGCTCCATCGTGGCCGGCAACGAAGCCATTCACCGCGCCATGCTGAAGACGCTCAAGACGCCCCTGACATCGCGCTGAAGCGTCGCATTTACGCCGGCTGGCTTTGTTCTGGATAATCTCGTGCAAGATGCCATATGGAGTGTTTTGCAGGAGCTACGATGGACAGCCAGCGCGAGGCGTCTGAGATCCACATCCCCTTCGCAGGACGTTTCACCTATTCGCGCGCCGAGCTGATCGCCGATGGCATCGTTCATGCCATCGGTATCGTGCTTGCCATTGCAGCGGGCGCTACGCTTCTGTCGCTTGCCATTCCGCATGCAGGTCCTGGAGAATATGTAGCTGCGGCGTTTTTCGTCGTCTCGCTTCTGACCGTGCTGACGATCTCGCTGGTCTACAATCTTTGGCCGATCTCGCCCGCGAAATGGATCTTGCGGCGGTTAGATCATGCTGCCATCTACCTTCTGATCGCCGCCACCTACACGCCTTTCCTGGCGCAACTGGACAACAGGTCCGTTGCCATGCCGACGATCGCCCTGGTGTGGGTTGCAGCGCTCTGCGGCATGGCCATCAAGCTTTTCCTGCCCGGCCGCTTTGACCGCCTCGCTATATTGTTCTATCTCGCCATCGGCTGGAGCGGCGTGGTCATCGGCCAGCCCTTGATCCATATCCTGCCAGGTACAACGCTGGTCCTGCTGGTGGCGGGCGGTATCGCCTACTCGCTGGGCGTCGTGTTTTTCACCAGGCAAAGACTGCGTTTCCAGAACGCGCTGTGGCACCTTTTCGTCGTGACGGGTGCCGGTCTGCACTTCGCGGCGTTGATCGACTGCATGCTGGTCAATCGATTGTGATCCGACGCCGCCGCCCATGTCATAAGCGGTGGCAAAAGGGGCGCAACGTCTTTCAATTTCGTCACAATTCCGTTTAGAGTCGCCCGCTATTGGGTTGGGAAAAAGGAATCGGGGCGCCGATGGCTTTGCTGAAATCGTTCCGTTCAGGTTCGGACGTGTTGAATTACGACCCGCATCGACTGTCGAGCCCGCAGGTCTTTCTCTATTCGATGATCATCTTCCTGGCGATCGTGGCCTTTATCGCGGCCATTCTCTATCGCCAGATCGCATCAGCCTTCACCACCAATCCTGGGCTTAATGGTCTGATCTTCGGCGTTTTGCTCATCGGCATCCTCCTGGCAATCGGCCAGGTCGTCAGGCTGTTCCGCGAAGTGCGTTGGGTCAATTCCTTCCGCGCCGGCGCCGATGTCACCGATCCGGTGCTGCTCGCGCCGATGAAGGCGATGATCGGCCGCTCATCGTCCATGGCGTTCTCGACCAATTCGACGCGGACGATGCTGGATTCCATCGCTAACCGCCTCGACGAAAGCCGCGACATCTCGCGTTATCTGATCGGCCTCCTGGTCTTCCTGGGCTTGCTGGGCACGTTTTGGGGACTTCTGGAGACCATCGGCTCCATTGGCGATACCATTCAGTCGCTCGATCCGGGTTCGGGCGATGCGACGGCGGTGCTGGACGCGCTCAAGCAGGGTCTGGCCGCGCCGCTGCAGGGCATGGGCACGGCGTTCTCGTCCTCGCTGTTCGGTCTGTCCGGCTCGCTTGTTCTCGGCTTCCTCGACCTTCAGGCGGGCCGGGCTCAGACGCGCTTCTACACCGAGTTGGAAAACTGGCTGTCCTCGGTGACCGATCTGTCGTCCGACGTGGTTGTCGCCGATCCTGGCCGGGCGGATTCGCTTGAAGAACTGCGTGAACTTTCAGAGCGCCTGCGCTCCATGCAGGAAAGCGGCGGTTCCAGCACCCGCACGGCTGCGGCCATGGCCAATCTGGCGGACGGCATTTCCGGCCTCGTCAAGAACATGCGCAGCGAACAGCAGATCATGCGCGACTGGGTGGAAGCCCAGTCCGAAGAACAGAAGGCGATGCGCAACACGCTGGAAAAAATCGCCAACGCCCTGAACGACCAGCAGGGGAAGCGCTGACATGGCGCTTTCGCGGCGGCGCACCGACCGGCGTGTCGACTATTGGCCCGGCTTCGTCGACGCGCTGTCGACGCTCCTTCTGGCCATCATGTTCCTGCTTTCGGTGTTCGTGCTGGCGCAGTTCCTGCTGACGCGGGAAATCTCCGGCAGGGACGAGGCGCTGCTGCGGTTGAATTCGCAGATCAACGAACTTACCCAGCTTCTGGCCATGGAGCGCTCCAACACCCAGGATGTGGAGGATTCGCTTGCCAATCTGCAGGCTTCGCTAACGGCGGCCGAAGCCGAGAAGAGCAGGCTTGAACAGCTTCTGTCGCAAGGCGCGGGTGCGGGTCAGCAGGCGGAGGCGCGCATCGGCGCCCTCAGCGGCGAACTCGATAACGAGCGGCAGATGAGCCAGCGGGCGCTGTCGCAGGTCGAATTACTCAACCAGCAGATTTCGGCTCTGCGCCAGCAGATCGCAGCGCTTGAAGATGCGCTCGGCGCATCTGAAGCGCGCGACCGCGAATCCAACACCAAGATCGCCAATCTCGGACGACGCCTGAATGTCGCGCTTGCACAGCGCGTACAGGAGTTGAACCGCTACCGCTCCGATTTCTTCGGACGGCTGCGCGAAATCCTGTCCGACCGCGACAATATCCGGATTGTCGGCGACCGTTTCGTCTTCCAGTCCGAAGTGCTGTTCCCGACCGGTTCGGAGCAGATCAACGATGCCGGTCAGGTCGAGATGCGCAAGCTGGCGGGTGCTATCCTAGAGCTCCAGAAGGAAATCCCGCCGGAGATCAACTGGGTGCTGCGCGTCGACGGGCATACCGACAACATTCCGCTGTCCGGTACCGGACGCTACCGCGACAACTGGGAGCTTTCCTCGGCACGCTCGACGGCGGTGGTCAAATATCTCATCGAAAATGGCGTTCCGGCCAACCGTCTGGTGGCAGCCGGCTTTGGCGAGTTCCAGCCGCTCGACCCCGCCGATACGCCGGAAGCCCGCTCGAAAAACCGCCGCATCGAGTTGAAGCTGACGGAGCGATAGGAGGGGACTTGACTTTTTGAAACAGCTATCTCCGCCCGAAACTCAACGCCGGGCTGATTACCGCCGGTTTTGACTTTCTTAACTCGCCGGCATTATCCCAGAAACTGGAACAAAAGGGATATGGTCACGATGGATAAAAAGAGCAGCCCGTTTTTCCGGGTCAGCGTCACCGCTCTGCTGCTTGGGGCAACGCTCGCCGGTTGTGCATCAACGACCTCGCCGGCCGTCTATGCGTCCTCGCTGTCCAGCCAGGACCCGAAATGGTCGACGGCGGAATGCCAGGAAATACGGGCTCGCGCTTCCAGCTACGAAGCCAACGAAAAGCAGACACTGAGCTGGGGCGGCGCCTTGTTATTTGGCCCGTACGGGCTTGGCATGGCAGCGGCTGGCAAAGAACACCAGACCAAACAACGAAAACTCTTCCGCCGCGAGATGCACATGCGGTGTTCGAGCCAGCCCTTGCCGAGGGATCTGCAGAATGTGCAGCCGGCCGTTCGCGCGAGCAACTGAGCCGGAGGAGCTATGGCTCCTCTCGGGAGAAAGGTTACGCCTTTACCATCCCAGCCAGAGCGCAATCAATCCTGCCACGGCTGGGACGGTTTGGATGAACAGGATTTTCCTGCCGACCGTCGCTGCGCCATAGAGGCCGGCTATGGCAACGCATAGCAGGAAGAAGATTTTGATCTGGAAGCCGACGTCGCCGAGATAGAGACCCCAGATCAGTCCTGCTGCGAGAAAGCCGTTATACAGGCCCTGATTGGCGGCGAGCACTTTGGACTCGCGCGCAAATTCAGCTTTCAGGCCGAATGCCTTATGGCCGCGCGGCGTGTCCCAAGCTACCATCTCGAGATAGACGATGTAGACATGGATGGCTGCAACAAGCGCCACCAGAACAGTCCCGATCATCGTTCCTCCACCATCCGCGACAGCCCTTCCTTAAGCCAGCACCATTGACCGTCGATCCCAAGGTGCTGCAAGTGGATTCTCTCGGATTGTACTGCAAGGAGCCGCAATGTCGTTCGAAAAGCTTGACCAACTCGGCCGCCGCCTGGAGGCGCTGGAACATGCCATGTCCATACTCGGGGCCGACGAGGCCACGCATATGGCCGTCGGCGGCGGGGAGAAACGCGCGGAGGCGATGTCCAACCTCGCAGGGCTGTATCACCGCCAGGCAACCGCGCCGGAGGTTGCGGATTGGCTCGACGCTGCGGACGGAGAATCCTTGGACGAAGACCAGTCGGCCGCCCTGCGCGAGTTTCGACGCCAGCACACCAACATGACCTGCCTGCCTCCGGAATTCGTTGAGCGCCAGACCAGCGCGCGCATGCGTTCCGAACAGCTTTGGCGCAGCCTGCGCGCCAAGAACGACTGGACGTCCTTCGAGCCTGCGCTGGAGGGTGTCATACAGCTCGTGCGAGAGGAAGCGCAGTTGCGTGCCGAGGCGCTCGGGCTGGCTCCCTATGACGCGCTGATGGAGCAATACGACCCCGGCAACCGCGTGGCCGACATCACGCCGGTGTTTGCTGAACTCAAGGCATTCCTGGTCGATTTCGTGCCCGAGGCGCTGGCTGTGCAGAAAGAACGTCTGGCCAAGACGCCCCTCAAGCCGTTGTCGGGCGTGTATCCGACCGAGCGGCAGCGTGAACTCGGGCTGGCGATGATGCAGGCGGTGGGCTTCGACCTGACGCGCGGCAGCCTGTCGGTGTCGCATCATCCGTTCTGCGGCGGCGTGCCGACCGACGTACGCATCACCACGCGCTACAAGCAAAACGAGTTCCTGTCCGCGCTGATGGGGGTGCTGCATGAGACCGGGCATGCGCTCTATGAGCAGAACCTTCCGGCGGACTGGTCCCACTGGCCGTCCGGCAAGGCGCGCGGCATGTCGGTGCATGAAAGCCAAAGCCTGTTCGTGGAAAAGCAGCTTGGGCGCAATCCGGCCTTCTGGCACTGGGCGTTGCCGGAGGTCGAAAAGCATCTCGGTGAAGCCTGGACCATCGACGAAATCCTGCCGCATGTGCACCATGTGCAGCGCGGGCTGATCCGGGTCGACGCCGACGAAGTGACCTATCCGCTGCACGTCATCCTGCGCTACGAGTTGGAGCAGGAGCTGGTCACGGGCAGGCTCGAAGCGGCCGATCTGCCGGAAGCCTGGGACGCCAAGATGCAGGCCTATCTCGGCCTGTCCACCATCGACAATCCGGCCGACGGTCCGATGCAGGACGTGCACTGGCCGGGCGGCGCGTTCGGCTATTTTCCGTCCTATACGCTCGGCGCAATGATGGCTGCCCAGCAATGGGCAGCCCTGACCAAGGTGCACGGCTCCGTCGACGAGGAGATCGCGAACGGCGATTTCAACGCGGTGAACGAGTGGCGGCGGGACCAGATCTGGTCGCAGGGATCGCGCTGGTCGACGCCGGAGCTGATGGAAAAGGCGACCGGCGAAAAGCTAGACGCCCAGTATTTCACAGCGCATTTGAAGGCGCGCTACGGCAGGCCCTGATAGGGCATACGCTATCCGCTCCAGCTTGAGGGGTCTTGTCTCTATTGCGTCGGCAAGAGGTTGGGATTGCCGGATTGCGGCTTCGGCTGGATGACCAGTTCTGGATCGATCTCTTCCTGATCGAACGTATCGGGGGTCGCGCGGTTTTTCCGCAAAAGATCCTGAGCGACCGAAAGACGGAGGAATTCGGCCAGTTCGCGCGCCGCGCGGTTTTCCGCGTCGATGGTCGCGCGCCGCACGGCAAATTCCTGGCGGGGACGGTCGAACGAGGCCTGTGAAATGCGCGAACCGCTGGCTACACGCTTGCCGGTCGCCGCTTCCGTCAACCGGTAGCGGCCCGTGAGCACGAGCGTACCGGCGCTGGGCTCGTCGTCGTCGGTTGTGATCTGCACGATCGCTGTATTTTCAATGCGCCGACGGACGTCCAGCTCCAACGAATAGGTCGGCGTGGCGGTAGGCCCTTGCCCATTGCCGAACAGATAGATCAGGTGTGTGCGCACCTCTTGTGCGAAGCGGGTGTCTTCGCTCCTGCCTGACGGCTTGACGGCGATGGAGGCTAGCTCCGCCTTCATCGACGTCGTCACGCCCGTCGACGAGGTGACGGGACTGTCCGAATAGAGCGGACGCACCTGGCAGGCCGAAAGCGCGGCAGATGCCGCCACGAGCGCCGTCGCGACAAGGAAACGGCGGCTGAAGGGGGCGGTCATTCGCTTAGGCAACGACATTCACGATCCTCTGAGGCACCACGATCACCTTGCGCGGCGCTTTGCCGTCCAGTGCTTTCTGCACCGATTCGAGCGCGAGCGCTGCTTTTTCGACAGTAGCTTGGTCTGCGTCGCGGGCGATTGTCAAATCACCACGCTTCTTACCATTGATTTGCACGGGATATGTGAACTCGTTGTCGACCACCAGTGCCGCATCGAATGCGGGCCATGGCGATTCCGAGACCAATCCTTTGCCGCCGATCGTGGTCCAGCATTCCTCAGCCAGATGCGGCATGAAGGGCGCAATCAAATGCGTCAGAATCTCGATGGCCTCGCGCATCGCAGCTTTCAGGGCAGCATCGCCCCCGCCATCGGCAATGTCGGCGGCGGGCGCGGCGAGGGCGTTGACCAGTTCGTAGATACGGGCGATCGCGCGGTTGAAGGCCAGCTTCTCGATGTCTTCGCTGACGGCCTTCAGAGCCTTGTGCGCAGCCTTGGAGACGGCAGCCGCCTCGCCTGAGGTGGCGGCTGCAGGGGCTATGCCGGCCAGTGCTTCGCCCGTGGTGGTGACCAGGCGCCAGACGCGCTGGACGAAGCGGTGGGCGCCGGCCGCACCGTCGTCGGTCCATTCGACGTCGCGCTCGGGCGGCGAATCCGACAGCATGAACCAGCGCGCAGTGTCCGCGCCGTAGCCCTCGGTAATCTCTTCCGGGCTGACCACGTTCTTCTTCGACTTCGACATCTTTTCGAGTGGCCCGATCTCGACCGGCTCGCCGGTGTCGACCGCAATCGCGGCGCGCTTGCCGTCGGTATCCTCGATCCGAACCTCGTTGGGCGACAGCCAGCGGCCGTTCTGGCCGCTGCCGAGACGATAGGTCTCGTGTACGACCATGCCTTGCGTGAACAAGCCCTTGAACGGCTCTGCCAAGGCTACGTGGCCGGTGTCGCGCATGGCGCGGGTGAAGAAGCGCGAATAGAGCAGATGCAGAATCGCATGCTCGATGCCGCCGATATACTGGTCGACCGGCAGCCATTCGTTTGCCGCCTTCGGATCGGTCGGTTCGTACTCCCAAGGTGCTGTGAAGCGCGCGAAATACCAGGACGAATCCACGAAGGTGTCCATGGTGTCGGTTTCGCGGCGGGCATCGCCGCCGCAGTTGGGGCATTTCACATGCCGCCATGTCGGATGCCGGTCGAGCGGATTGCCGGGCTTGTCGAAATCGATGTCGTCCGGCAGTTTCACGGGCAGGTCTGCCTTGGGCACCGGCACCACGCCGCACTCCGCGCAATGGATCATCGGGATCGGGCAACCCCAGTAGCGCTGGCGTGAGATGCCCCAGTCGCGCAGGCGGAAATTCACCTTGCGCTCGGCCATCGGGCGGTTGCCGATCGAAATGTCGGACAGTCGGTTGGCAACCTCTTCGAAGGCCTGCTTCGGCTTCATGCCATCCAGGAAACGCGAATTGATCATCACGCCGTCGCCGGTGAAAGCTTCCGTAGTGACGCGGAAATCGGCGGGCTCGGCACCTTCGGGCATGACGACGGGCACGACGGGCAGTTCATATTTGTTGGCGAAGTCCAGATCGCGTTGGTCGCCCGAGGGGCAGCCGAAGATCGCGCCGGTGCCATAGTCCATCAGCACGAAGTTGGCGACATAGACGGGCAGCGTCCAGCTCTCGTCGAAGGGGTGGACGACGCGGATGCCGGTGTCCATGCCCTTTTTCTCCGCCGTCTCCAGCGTGGCGACGGAGGTGCCCATGTGGCGGATCTCCTCCATGAAGGAGGCCAGTTCGGGATTGCTCTCGGCGGCCTTCTTCGCCAGCGGATGGTCGGCTGCGATAGCCATGAAGGAGGCGCCAAAGATCGTGTCGGGCCGGGTCGTGTAGACCTCCAGCTCGCCCATGCCTTCCGGCGCATTCGCCAACGGCCAGCGGATCAGCAGACCTTCAGAACGGCCGATCCAGTTGCGCTGCATGACGCGCACCTTCTCGGGCCACTCGTCCAGCGTGTCGAGCGCGTCATGCAGGTCCTGGGCGTAGTCTGTGATCTTGAAGAACCACTGCGTCAGTTCGCGCTGTTCGACCAGCGCACCCGAACGCCAGCCGCGCCCGTCGATAACCTGCTCGTTGGCCAGAACGGTCATATCCTCGGGGTCCCAGTTGACCTTCGAAGATTTGCGCGTGACCAGGCCCTTCTCGGCCATGTCAAGGAACAGCATCTGCTGGCGGTGGTAATAGTCGACATCGCAGGTGGCGAATTCTCTGCTCCAGTCGATGGACAGGCCCATCACCTTGAGCTGCGCCCGCATGGTGGCGATGTTCTCATAGGTCCAGTCCTTGGGATGGACCTTGTTCTGCATGGCGGCGTTCTCGGCCGGCATGCCGAAAGCGTCCCAGCCCATCGGATGCAGCACGTTGAAGCCCTTGGCGCGTTTGTAGCGGGCCACCACGTCCCCCATCGTGTAGTTGCGGGTGTGGCCGATATGGATGCGGCCCGACGGATAGGGGAACATCTCCAGCACGTAGTATTTCGGGCGCGGATCGTCGTTCTTCGTCTCGAAGAGCTTCGCCTCGTCCCAGGCCTTCTGCCATTTGGGTTCGGTCGCGCGGGGATTGTATCGTTCGGTTGCCATGGGACGTTTTTCACTTAAAAGCATGCACGAGGCGCGAACGGCTGCTTGGCCGTTCAAAAACATGGGTTCGGGTGTTCACCATGGATTCCAGGACCCGTCAACTCCGCTTGATCCCGACCGGGGAAAAAGCAGCAGGATCAGGACCAATTGGCATGGAAAAGTCGGTCGAACAGCTTGCCTTGGTGAAGAACAGGATCGCGCAGGCCGAAAGCGAGGCGAAGCGCGCGGAGGGGTCCGTTGTGCTGGTTGCGGTGTCGAAAACCTTCGACGCCGAGCACATCCGGCCTGTCATCGAGGCGGGTCAGCGGGTGTTCGGTGAAAACCGCGTCCAGGAAGCGCAGGGAAAATGGCCCGCGCTGAAGGAGGACTATCCCGATCTTGAACTGCATCTCATCGGACCTCTGCAATCCAACAAAGCCAAGGAAGCGGTGGCGCTGTTCGACGTTATCGAGACGGTCGACCGGGAGAAGATCGCCGCCGAGCTTTCCAAGGAAATCTCCAGGCAGGGCAGGGCCGTGCGGCTTTACGTGCAGGTCAACACCGGCTCCGAGCCGCAGAAGGCGGGGATCGAGCCCAAGGATGCCGTCGCCTTTGTCGAGCGCTGCCGCGCCGTGCATGGCCTGACCATCGAGGGGCTGATGTGCATTCCGCCTGCGGACGAGAATCCGGGGCCGCATTTCGCGCTGTTGGAAAAGCTTGCGACGCAGGCCGGTGTCGGAAAGCTGTCGATGGGCATGTCTGGCGACTACGACGTCGCGGTCGGCTTCGGCGCCACCAGCGTCCGCGTCGGCTCTGCCATTTTCGGGCATCGCTGATCCGACAAAGCGCCCCCTACCGGGGAGGTGCGGGCACGGCATCAATAAAAGTGAAGGGCCGGACAGGACAAGCGCTCGTCTGCCGTTTCGTTGGCCAAGGGGAGAAACCGGGAAAATCCTACCCTTGTTCGCTGTACCGTCAAGCCCGGTTGACACGGCCCTTCGGGCCAACAATGCGTTTTGGTCAGAAGGGTTCCGCGTTATTTTCCAGCCACGCCAGCATGCCGCGCGCAGCAGCGCGACCGGTCGCCAGGCAGGCCGTGAGCAGATAGCCGCCCGTCGGCGCTTCCCAGTCCAGCATCTCGCCGGCGACGAAAATGCCGGGCATTTTCTTCAGCATGTAGCCTTCATCAACTTCCTGCCAGGGGAGCCCGCCGGCGGAGGAAATCGCCTCAGTAATCGGACGTGGGCGCACAAGCGGGACAGGCAGTGCTTTGATGGAGGCAACGAGGCGGGCGGGATCGTTCAGGGCTTCCGATCCGAGTAATTCGCGCAGCAGTGCGGCCTTGACGCCGTCCAACCCCGTTGCCTTGCGCAGACGGTTGGAAAAGCTTGTTTTGCCGGGCTGGCGGGTCAGATCGCGCGCCAATTTTTCTTCCGCCCGACCCGGGGCGAGGTCGAGACGCAATTCGGCCCGTCCTTGTGCCTTCAGGCTTTCCCGCAGCGCCTGTGCATGGGCATAGATCAGGCTGCCTTCGATGCCGTGGCGGGAGACAACGAATTCGCCCGGCACGCTGCCTGCCGATGACGTCGCCACAACGGACTTCACCGGCAAACCGGCGAAACGCGTTGCAAAATGCTTGCTCCAGGCAACGTCGAAGCCGCAATTTGCGGGCTCGAACGCGTTGACCTCCACACCTTTGCCACGCAGCCAAGGCACCCAGGCGGCGTCGGACCCGAGGCGTGGCCAGCTTGCGCCGCCGAGAGCCAGGAGCACTGCATCGGCGCGGATGCTTTTGCTCCCTTCCACCGTCTGAAAGACAAGCGCCTCGCCTTCGAAACCGATCCAGCGATGCCGCGTCAAAATCTTGACGCCTCGCGCCTCGAGCCTTGCCCGCCATGCCCGCAGCAGCGGCGACGCTTTCATGACGGTCGGAAAGACGCGGCCGGACGTGCCGACGAAGGTCTCGGTGCCCAGGCCTGCGGCCCATTCCCGTACGTTGCTTGGCGTAAAAGTTTTGAGCGCTGTGCGCAGGCGGGGCTCGGCATCGCCGAAGCGGCTGGAAAAAAGAGCAAAATCCTCCGAATGTGTGATATTCAGCCCCGACTTTCCGGCAAGCAGGAATTTCCTGCCAGGCGTCGGCATGGCCTCAAAGACGGTAACGGTGTGTCCCGCTGCCGAAAGCACTTCCGCGGCGGCGAGCCCTGCCGGACCGCCGCCGATGATGGCGATGTCACGCGCTGGCATGGACGATATCCGAGAGTTCAGGCGTCCTCGCCGGGCCAGGATTTGATGTCCGGCATTTGCGGTACCCAGGGCAGGGCGGAGTTGCGCCAGATTTCATGCGTCGGGGGCAGAATCTCGCGCTGCTTCAGCGCACCCACGCGCACGGCATAGACTTCTGGCTCGCGGTCGGCCGATGTCGAATAGATCGGTGCGCCGCATTGCCCGCAGAAGCCTTGCGCCCGCAGCGCGCCACTTTCGGCCGTCTTCACATAGACCGAGGGCTGACCGCTCGTCAGGGTGAAATCCTCTGCATTGCACGGTACTGAAACGCGGAACGCAGTGCCGGTCAGTGTCTGGCAATCGGTGCAGTGGCAGATGCTGACCTGCGACGGCTCGATCTCGGCGGCGAAGGTGAGGGCGCCGCAATGGCAGGAACCGTCGACACGCATGGCGATCTCCTTCGGGTTGAGATTGGCTTATCTGTCACGTCAAGATGACGAAAAGCAAGGCAGACGTCCCGCTTGCCAGTCGGTCACACGGTAAACGCGTCGCGGAACCGCTGCAGCGCAACCTCGTCATCGCCCGACGTCCAGGCCTCCAACCCGATCGTCCCCTCATAGTCCATCGCTGCCAAAGCGCGCGCGATGGCGGGATAGTTGATCTCGCCCGTGCCCGGCTCGCGGCGGCCGGGCACGTCAGCCACCTGGATTTCGCCGATGAATGGCAACGCACGGCGGCAGAGTTCGATCAAATTTCCTTCGCCGATCTGCGCATGATAGAGGTCGAGATTGAGCTTGAGGGAAGGCCGGTCGACCGCGGCAACCAGCGCCAGCGTATCCTCCGCCCTGGCGAAAGGCGTGCCCGGGTGGTCGGTGGCAGTGTTGAGATTTTCGAGCACGAAGGTCACGCCCTCGCGTTCGCCGAGATCGGCAATGCGGTTCAGCGTCTCGCGTGCTTTCAACCACATGGCGCCTGTCACTACCTCGACAGGCCTGACCGGCCATCCCTTGCCGTCGAGGCCGGTGCCGTGCAGGTTGAGGCGCGGGCAATTGAGCGTCTTGGCCACCGGAATTGACTGCTCGGCCGTGAGCAGCAAGGCATCCGCACCTTCGTCGTCGGCAAGCGAGCCGGAAATATAGCCCGTCATCGATGAGAATGTCGCGCCGGATCTGGCGAGCGCATCGATGTCGTGCCGCGTCCAGTCCCAGATTTCACAGTGAAAGCCGAGTTCGGTGATACGGGCAATGCGTTCCGGCATCGGCTGCGACAGAAAGATCATCTCAGCGCAGACGGCGAGGGTGAATGGCTGCGGCATGGCAGGTCCTTTTTTGGCAGGTCGCTCCGACCGGAGCTTAGTCAAGGTGCCCTTTGGCTCCCGGACGGCAAGGCCTATCTGGCCTCAGCGCCTGAGATAAAGCCACAGCGTCGTCGGCGCCAGCACCGCGGTGAGAACCACAGGCGCAATCAGCGCCAGCACGACTTCGCCGAGGTTCACGCCGCCGCCCATCAGCCCGCGTATCGCCGATGTCATCAACGACACCGGATTGACATCGACAAAGGCGCGCAGCCAGTCCGGCATGGTGGCAGGGTCGACCATGATGTTGGAGGCAAAAACCAGCGGAAACAGGAAGGTGAAACCGAGCGTCATCACCGTTGTCGGCGTCCGGATCAGCAATCCCAATACGATGAAAATCCATCCCATGCCGAAGCCGATGGCGATCAGCATGGCGAAAGCGGCGATGATGCCGAACAAACCCGCTTCGGGCCGATACCCCAAGATCAGGCCGATGGTCAGGATGATCGTCCCGGCGATCAGATGACGCAGGATGTCGCCCACCATCAGGCCGGCAAAGGGTGCCAGCGGCCAGATCGGCAGTGAACGAAACCGGTCGAACAACCCTTTGCCCAAATCGGTCGACAGACCCATGCCGGAATAGACCGCGTTGAACACCACGGTCTGGACCAGGATACCGGGGAGGAAAAACTGCAGATAGTCGCTCGGCGAACCGGCCAAGGCGCCGCCGAACACGAAGGTGAACAGCAGCGTGAACATGATTGGCGTCATCACCAGGTCGAAGAGCTGTTCGGGTACATGCTTGAATTTCAGCACCGCGCGCCATCCGAAGACGAGTGCGTTCGACAGCGCGGAGGGTGTCGCGGGCCGGGTCACTTTCGGTAGCTTTTGTAGCTGCGAGGTGTCGCTCATAGGGTTGCCTCCTTACGGCCGGCATCTGCTCCCGGCTGTCCCGTCAGGGCGAAGAAAACCTCGTCCAGGCTGGGTTGTCCCATGGAGAAGTCCGACAGCTCGATGCCTTGGCCGACAAGAGCCGCGAGCGCTTCGTTGGCGTCCTTAGCCGTTCCGGCCAGAATGGAGAGTTCGGCGCCCTCGGTGCTACGGCTCGCTCTATGTCCGAGCCGTTGTTCCAATATGCCCGCGGCCTCATCGAGACGTGCGGGATCTGCTGTTGCGACATGCAGGAAGCCCGAGCCGGTCGCTGCCTTCAACTCGCGGCTGGTGCCTTCGGCGATCTTCTTGCCGTGATCGATGACGGCGATGCGCGCTGCCAGTTGGTCGGCTTCTTCCAGATATTGTGTGGTGAGCAGGATGGTTACGCCCGAATCGGCCAGACCGCGGATCATGGCCCAGACGTCCTTTCGCGCCTTGGGATCGAGGCCGGTGGTGGGCTCGTCGAGAAACAGCACGCCCGGGGTGACAATAAGCGAGGCTGCGATGTCCAGCCTGCGGCGCATGCCGCCGGAATAGTCCTTCACCTGTTTCGTCGCCGCGTGCGAAAGGTCGAATGCGGTAAGGAGATCGTCGGCCCGCGCCTTGGCGGCGCGACCGCGAAAGCCCCAAAGCCGGGCAAGCAGGACGAGGTTTTCACGGCCCGTCAGATCCTCATCGAGCGAGGCGAACTGGCCCGTCATGGCGATCGCCGTGCGCACCGCATGCGGCGCGGTCATGAGATCATGGCCCATCACGCTGGCCGAGCCGGCGTCTGGCCGCGTCAGCGTTGCCAGCATGCGCATCAGCGTGGTCTTGCCGGCGCCGTTTGGCCCCAAGACGGCAAAGATGATGCCGCGCGGCACGTCGAGGTCGATGCCGTCGACCGCGCGCACGTCGCCGAAGGATTTCACCAGGCCGCGCGCGGAGATGGCGTTTGGCGAGGCATCCAAAGGGGCATTCAGCTTCACGGGTGGGGATGTGTCGTTCATTGCAATCTATCCGGCTGATATCAGCAAGCGAAAGCTGGGCTCGAAGTGAGCCTGTCTTATAACAGTTCAGCTCTAGCCGCGCAGCGTGGCCTGCGAAATCTGCTGACAGATCGAGACAGCGGTTATAGTCGCGCCAAGCCAAGCGCCGCGTCGCTTTCCGGCACGGCATCGAGCGACTTTGGATCGAAGATCAGCTGAATGAGAAAGAACACAGCGCCGACGACGAGCAGCCCGAGCACGACCAGGACTGGGACCCATGCCTCGTCGGG
This sequence comes from Tianweitania sp. UT-5YL-CI-8, assembly GCF_030010215.1. Taxonomy (GTDB): domain Bacteria; phylum Pseudomonadota; class Alphaproteobacteria; order Rhizobiales; family Rhizobiaceae; genus Oryzicola. The sequence continues at coordinate 22,387 of NZ_JASCRR010000023.1, read as the reverse complement.
TGTGACCAGCACGAACAGCGCCAGAGCAAGCCAGACCAACGCGACGACTGCGACGGGAAGTTCGAAGCGACCGAGATCAAAAGCGTTTTCTCTTCGCGCCAGACGGCGGCGTACCGCGAGGTAAAGCCCGACCGTCCCGGCATAGATCAGCACCGGCAGGATGGTGGATGCGGTAATGAGCTGCAGCAGAGCCTGGCCCGGCAGGGCGACCATCAGCAGAACGCCGCCGACAAAAATCAGCACCGTTGCCGCTATCGGCGTCTGCGTACGCGGATTGACGCTACGCATCAGCCGGTGTGCCGGGAAGCGACCGTCGCGCGCCATGGCGAAGACGAGCCGGGCGCCGGTCACCATCACCACCGTTCCGCAGGCGAAGAAGGCGAAGGTCACCGCCACCAGAAGCACGATCTCCGCCACGTGGCCGAGCTGGTCGCGCAGGATTTCCGCTACAGGCGACCCGGTGTTGGTGATGCGGGTGATGTCGGGAATGGCGATGGTCAGCGCGATCAGGAAAACCATCCCTAAAACGCTGGCTGCGACGACGGACCCCACAATGGCGCGGGGTACGCTTCGATACGGATCCTTGGCCTCTTCGGCGAGGTTTGCCGCCGCATCGAAGCCGACCAGCGTGGCGAGACCCATGATCATCGCCAGCATCATGCCGCCGCCAACGGCGAGATAGTCGGGATCGCCCAGAGCGGTGCCGCGCGAGGTGAGGTTGCTGACCGAGCCGAGCCCTGTGATCGGCACCGCGATCAGCAGGGCGATCACGAGGATGACGACGACCAGGACCTCCACCCCCACCGCCGTCGCATTCAGCATGGCGACGATGCGGGTCGAGGCGATGGCTAAGACCGCCTGGATGAACAGAAATGCCACGGTGATCAGCCGCGCGGTGCCCTCGTCGGGCTCAAGGCCGACCAGCGGCATGAACGCTTGGCTCGCAAGCGCATTGTCCACGGCGACTACGGCAATTGCGAGATAGCAGAAGGTCAGCCAGCCGAACCACCATCCGACCTTCGGATTGGCCAGCCGCGATGCCCATTGATAAGAAGACCCGGTGAGCGAGATGCGGGCCGCGAACTGCGCCATGATGAGTGCCACGAGCGTCTGACCAACCGCCACGATGATCCACAGCCAGATCCCGACAGGACCCGCGGTCTGCAGAACCGCGTCATAGGTGCCGAAGATGCCGACCGCCACCGAGATGAAGGCGAAGGAGATGGCGAAGACCTGAAACGAACCGAGCGTCCGCCTGAGTTCCGGCTGGTAAGCCGCGCCCACGGCTGTTGCTTCGACCTGCGCTGCATCGACGCGTTCCGTCATTGTGTTACCTCAGCCGAATGGCTTGGTTTGTGGGGAGAGCTTTGTATTGACGGCGAGGGGAAAGAACACCGGTTTCGGCAAGATGGCACGCCTCCCAAAAGACGTCCACATCAATCCAGCCCGTCGTCCTAATTTGCAGCCTTTGGCGGACTTGGTTGGTTGCTGCCGGTTAGAGATAACTGGCGGGCCGCGCCCGATGATGATGAGCACTATGAGTTAATGATAACCCTCCAACAATTATGCAGATATTCAAGGCCATGCGGCAATCGGTGGTTTTCGGCGGTGTTTGGGTATCCAACGGCGACGACATCGTGCATTTGGCGGCAGGTTTGCGCCGTCATATCGGCCGTTCACAAAAAAGCTGCGCATTTCCACGCGACCCCCGTCATAAGGCGTTCGACGCTCATGATCGGGTTTGCCGTCTTCAAGAGCCCCTCACTCGCGGCATCTACGGCTACATGAACCGTAGACATGGGCTGATTATTCCGCCGAGATGATGGCGCATCGGAGGAGCCTCGTGACAAGGAGTCTTCGCTCCAAGTCATCGCAATCTATTCGTTGCATCGAACCCCAAACCGGGAAATCCGTCAGCGCAAGCACAAGCTGAAGCGCAGTGCCCGACATGGCCTCGTTCTTCAACGCCTCGCGGACCAGGGCCTCAACGCCCGCCTCCACGGCTCGCAGAAATTGGTCCAGTTCCGGGATGAGATGCCGATCGGCATACGCCTTTTTGAGGCGGAGCGCACCGCGCCGATAAAACGCGTCCAGTTCATCGACAAGGCGCTGCAGGCGGTCCTCCAACCGGTCGAGGCCCTCGAATATCACCGGCGCCCGTTCGGGTATCGGCGGTGCCATCTCCTGCCAGACATGGGCACCGCAGGCCGCGACCAATGACCCCAAATTGGGAAAATGCCTATAGACCGTCGCCGCACCGATGCCGGCGCGCTTGGCGACGTCGACGAAAGACGTTGCGGCGACGCCCCGTTCGTCGTGCAGCAGCATCGTCGCGGCAACGATGCGCTCGCGGGTGTCATCCTGGGTCTTTGCGCGCTCTTTCATGCGGTAGGCGCGGCGGTTTATTCGATCTTCCATATTGACGATAAGACTATTCCGTGGAATTTGTATTCCGATAAATTGCCCCATATCGAGCTCATTGTCCATCGAGGATCGTGCCATGAACCTGACCGCACCCCCTGCCACGAACATGATATCGCGTGTCGAGGAACGCCGGTTTCTCGGCCTGCCGACTTGGATCAAGGCTGGTCGGGAACTGACCGACGGTCAATTCAGCCTGATCGAGCAGATCATCCCAGCCGGCTTCGAGTCGCCGTGGCATATGCATCATTCTGAAGACGAGTCGTTCTACGTCATCGAGGGACAGATGTCGGTGATCATGGAGGGTGGCAGAACCTTGCTTCAGGCGGGGGACTTCGCCTTCGGTCCGCGCGGTATTCCGCACGGATTTCGTATAGAAGGAGAAAGCCCGGCGAGAATCCTGCTGATGACAACCGGAAGCGATTTTGCTGACTTTATCGCCGAGACGAGTGTGCCTAGCGACACTCCGCCGGCCGCTCCAGATATGGCGTTCTTGGTGGCGGTGGCCGAACGGCACAACCTTTCTATCCTAGGGCCACTACCGAAATAGGACGGCGGATTTTGCGCTGGCAGCAGAACCGCTGCCAACACAAAGGGATCGGTGGGAATATCGGGTTATCGGCAGCAAATTGTTCGCCCAGAAGGCGATTTCAGCCCAATGGCGGAGAAGGAGAGCGTCATCATTATGCGAAATATCTATAAGTAATTGTTTTTCATCACTATTATTTAAGGCTAACTCAGCAGAATGTACCAAGAAATGTACCAGAAAAACCGGTTGAAAATCGTGGACACATGCTGCGCAAAGTGCTTGTGCCCTGCCTACAGCGCCTAGTAGCATAAGGCGTCAACGGGGGGGTGAGATGGCTACGGCGTTTGAAGTCTACAGGCAGAGGCTAACCTCGGTCATTAAAAGCACGCTCGACGATCTCGAATGCCAACCCATTTTTTTCGTAGGGACAGGACTTTCGAAGCGGTACTTCGGGGCCCCAACTTGGCTTGAACTGCTGGAAATGGTGGCGAGTGACATCTCGGCATCTGACTCGTTTTCCTATCTTCGTCAGAAACTGAACAGTGATCCGATTGCTATCGGCACCGCGTTGAGTGAAATGGCGTTTGAGTGGGCTTGGGAGACTAAGTCGAACATTTTCCCGAGCGCCTTATTTAAAGATGCTGATAAGTCAGCATTTTTCAAATATCTGGTTTGCAAAAGAATATCTGAGCTAAATCCATCTGCCGATGAGATATCAAAATTAGAAAAGCATGATGAGATAGAAATACTCAAGAAAACAAATCCACATGCGATTATAACCACGAACTACGATTGTTTTATGGAGTCCGTCTTTTCAGACTTTTCTGCTGTAATCGGGGAAAAGGTTATTAGGAGAGACATGAATTTGATCGGTGAAGTATTCAAAATACATGGAACTATGGAAGAGCATTCATCAATCGTAATAAATGCAGACGATTATGAAAATTACAGGGAGAAGAAGAAATACATCTCCTCAAAGCTTCTAACATATTTTGCAGAGCATCCTGTTTTCATATTTGGTTACGGTCTGAATGACCCAAATGTTTCGGGAATACTTATTGATATCGGTGAAATTATCGGAAATGATAGCGGATTAATCGAAAATATCTTCTACGTAGAGTGGCGAGATGATGCAGAGTCACTAAACGATTTACGCGATGAATACGTGGTCTCGTACGGCAGCAAGCAGTATCGTGTTCGCTGTATCGTCACAAAAGAATTCGACTGGATTTATTCCGCTATATCAGAAGATCGCCCACTAAAGTGGGTGAACCCGAAAATACTTCGCGCTCTTCAAGCTCGATTTTTCAAGATCATTCGTTCTGACATACCGAAGAAGGATGTCAGCATAAACTACGAACAACTTCAAGCAATCGCGGATAGTGAGGACAAGTTGCCTAATCTCTTGGGGATAGGCACTTCAACGAGCCCAAATTTAAGTCACCCATATTCACTAACACAGGTCGGGCAGAAACTCGGATTTCCTACTTGGCATAGGCCCCGAGCCTTAATTCAAAAAATAAAAGAAGAAACAGCTATGGATATCTGCGGAAGTGATAACAACTATCATTACGCAGTTCCCTATGCAGGCGGTAAGGGCTGCTACCGCAGATATTCGAATGAGTTTGTCTCTTACCTAAAGGCATATATAGAGGGAAAAAACCCGGTCTTAGACCTTTAATATTATGGTATCGTTCATTGATAGTGCAATATTCTTTACTCGCGAATAGAGTTTTGTGATGGTGATGTCATACAATCCGTTCTCAAAACCCTTTGAAGAAATTGTTGTTTATGATCTATCTATTTTGTTTAAAGTCTCGGAGGGATGGTATGTCGAGTATAAGCGAGAGCTGTCTTCTTCAACAAAAATAGCAAAGTCATTAACGGCCTTTGCCAATACATATGGCGGGTGGCTGTTTTTCGGAGTTGATGAGAAAGGAAAAGACTTACCGTTTGCAGGTGCATTCACAGGTATACCGGCTGACGAGGCGGATACTTGCCTCCAGCAAATTCGGCAGGCTGCGGCCAATCATTGTCAGCCGTCTCCTTTTTTTCAAGTGAAGGCGCTGTTTGGGCCATGTGATCCGATCGGCCTTGCAGCCGGTAGGTGTGTAATTGTCGTCCATATCCCGTGGGGTCCTGAAGCCCCATATATTCACAAGGACGGAGTAATTTATAGACGCGTTGGGGACGGATCAGAGCCCAAGTCTGAAAATGATCGCTTTGTATTGGATCGACTATGGAAGCGTTCTGATCCAATACTCACCAGCATAGATAAATGGGTAAATGCGGGACTTGAACTATCAAAAGGTGAAGAAGGCTCGGCCTATCTTCAGATATTTTTTATACATGACTTCTGGAAAAGCGCCGAAGAGGGAGTCTTCCTTGATTCGAGATATATCAAGGAACAGATGCGTGATTCAGAGGGACCGTTTTCCCTCCTGTTCGATAATATATATGAGACGAACAACGGGGTCATCTCTCGTCAAATCAATGGTGGAGATCCGTCATCACTGGGTTTAACGTGGAAAACATCGTGGAATGCTGACAGCGAGTTGATAATACCGCTAAGGAAAATCCATTTTACTGAGATTAATGACGCGATAGAATGGTTGAAGGGATACGATAAGGCTGATGAATTCATTGATATTTTGAAGCATCAGAGATACGAGTACGGTGATATACTTGACCTAAATATTTTGTTTTATACTTTGATGGGTGTCGCTCGCACGGCTATAGCTTTACTTAAGAAGGCGGAGTTAAATTCTCCCCTATATCTGAAAATGAAGCTAACTGGTGTATGGCGTACTATCCCATTTGTTGACTCCGAGCACTTTATGTCGGTATTTCGAGACAATGGAATTCCCTTAATCTTGCGTGACGAATTATTGATTTTCGACGGGAAACATATCGAGTCGTTCTTGGAATGGTCATTTGACCCTGAAATGGGGGTGATCGAGAATATGGGAAGCCTTGCCACACAGCTATTTATCCCGATTGCAAGGGAGTTGGGTGTACCTTTTCCTTTGAAGGCCGAAGACACTCTGATCACCAGCTCGTCTTTGATGAAGCAGATATTCAAAGCTGGCGATAATGCGCTTGAAGTGCAGAACGCCCGGAAACGTCGCAAACCTATTCAGAATTGAATGAAGGTCATGAATATCTGTCGCGGCGAATTGCAATCTCCCTACTTACGAGCTTGTAAGGCAAATATCTTAGCTTGAATCGCGGCAACAGGCCGTCTGGGCTTCTCGGTTCGTCATAAAGCGGCCCAATCCACTGTCTGAGCCTGTTATCGATTGCATACTGTAACCTGAGCTTTGCGCTCATTGGTCCAGGACCTTGCCAATGTTGCAGTTCTGCGTAAGTGAATTTGTGCTTCATGATGCGGACACCAATCCGGAGTATGAGGTCATAAGGCCGTTTCCATCTACAGAGATGAAAGCTTTCCTTCCGCGTTCGCCCACAGCGTCGAAAAGCAGTTTGTCTCCAGCGGCACCACGAAAGGCAAGGTAGTTCCCATTCTGATCAACGTGGGTGGATGCCGGTGCCCTTGATACCTGAATGCCGATTTTTGCTAGGAACTCTTGGTTCTTTTTCTCGATCTGGAACTTCTGGAGACGTTTTGGCCTCTGCATAAGTCCAACAAAAAGACCGATGGCTAGCGGTGCCAACGTGAAGACTAGCAAAGGCCATGAAACGAATACGTCTCTTTCCCCGCTTAGGTAGTACGTATTGGGGAGTATGAACGGCAACGCACCCGCTGTGACTATTACCAATGCGTTCCAAAGACAGGTCTTGAGAATTGTTCCGGGGAGTCCTCGATTATGGCCGCGCGTGAGGCTCCTGCCTGCAAAAAATGGAGCTGCTACTATGAAGCCAGCAATCGCGATCAGGTAGAGGGTGTCTTGGTTCTTCTTCGTTGAACGCCAGGCGTCCCGGCCCATTGAAAAGCCAACCCCCGACATGGCATCGCTCGCCAAAGATGCAGCTATCGAACTGATCTGTCTCATGCTTATTCCGTATTTTGCTAGGGGTTGATCACCGACCTAAGCGCCTTCCCACATTTTGGAAGCGATTGCCTTTTGCTCGGCTCCGATGGCGTTCGCGTAAATAGCCGTCACTTCGATAGCGCTGTGCCCCATCCAACGTGACAGTAAGTTCAAGGGAATTCCTTGCGAGATCGCATTGACGCCAAATGCATGGCGAAGACCCTTCGGAGAAGAGTGGGGGCCAGAGCGGATTCCAGCTTCCTGCATCACTGCCTTGACAATTCGCCAAGCCGTAGGGCGCGAAAAAGACCAAAGTGGCGTGTTGAGCTTCCTAGTGGCACGTATTTGATGGACAAGCTCAAGGGTGTTCAGGAGGCTAGCCGGTACTGGTACCTCCCGATAGACGCCCGACCGGCGCTTCTTTAGCGTTTCGAATACGATCATCTCGTTATCGAGGTCGATCCTCTCAACAGTAAGGCTAAGCGCCTCGCTGATGCGACAGCCTGTAAAATGTAGCGTTTCGCAGAAAGACCTTATCTCACCGGGTTTTTTGGAAGCTGCCGCAAGAAATGCCCTGCGCTCATCAGCTGTGAGATAGAGCCTCATTCCGTTGCTGTCGTTTATCATCACATCCCCCCGTCCAAGCGCAGATTCGATACATCGCCGATCTATATGCGCTCAATAGGACGTTATTTTATAGATTTCAAGATGGCTTCAGTTCCTCGACAGCTGCGGCAGACCATCCGATTTGGGGTCTGATTGGACGTTCATTTATAAGCTGCGCTCCGTCTTAGCTCTTGCTATGGATGTGTTTGCAAAACTGGCCTGGAATCTTCGGCGATTGCGAACGGCTAGAGGCCTCTCGCTTGACGAACTAGCCTATCAGGCGGAAGTGGAACGAGCCTATGCGGGTCGATTAGAGAGGGGGGAGCGAAACCCTACCCTAAGGATTGTTGAAAAGCTTGCAGACGCCTTGGAATGCGACATTACGGAACTGCTCGCGGAACCGGTGGAAGGTGCAACGAAAGCGCCTCCCTTAAAGCCAGGACGTAAGCCGAAAAATCTCAAAGACCGGGAGCGGATCGCTTGAGCCTGAGAGCCACGATTATTTTCAATCTCATTCAGCAGCGCCGCATGCGCGGCCTTTCGCAAGAGACCCTTGCGGCGAAAGCGGGCGTAGCACGGGTTTATGTTTCGCGGATAGAGAGAGGGCAAGCTAACATCACTCTGGATATGCTAGACTTGCTGGCGCACACTTTGGGTTGCAAGCCTGATGCGCTGCTAGCCCCCGTGCCGGACGGTGAAGCTGTCGTAGACGTTCGGGTGAAACAGAGGACGCCACGGGTTCCCAAATGAGCGGTCACGGTAGCTGAAACACTTCATATGAGAAGTGTTTCAGATTTGGCGCGGTTAGAGGCCTTGCGGGGCCTTACCGTCTCCCCGAAAGCCCTTTGATGAAACAGAATTCACAATAGTGTTTCATTGGAAGCCGGGGGACTCAGGAGGACAGCCCGAATACTATTAGTGGTTTCCAGCTACGTGGGCTCGCTGCAACGTTGCATAGCAGGCCATGCGCAACTCCACGCACATCTAATGTCGAGTTAGAGTGGCTTCTGAGTGGGCACTCGGCAAGTTAGGAAAAAGCTCCCATGTCTTTGCAAGATTGCTGTTCATGAGTTCGCTACGTGAAAACTTGGATGAGTAGTCGATCCACCGGTGAAGTCCGCTGCCCTTATCTTCAAACGGTTTGATCGAAATGTCTTTAATCCCAGACGGCAGGGGAAGGTTCTTTTGACCGTCTACAATTTGATGAAATCTATCCATGTATTGCGGTTTAATGATCATCGTCCCATGCAGATGTGGCATCAAGAATGAGGTGCATTTCATGCCATTGCGGGTCGATTCAAAATCTAGGTGTAGTATAGCTCTTGGCTGCTGATTTTGCTTTTTTCGAAATCTTGGTCCAATAAGATGTTCACATAACGCAAAATACCACGAAGCGAAACGCTTGAAGAATTTGTCTTCTATGTATGAATGGCGATATACGTTAGTGCTTCGCTCAGTGAACTTGACTAGCAAGGTAAAGACGTTCTCCAGAAATGGAGAGTCACACCCTAGATCACAAAGTCCACTATCTATCAGGTGTTTACTTATCAATTGGCTCTGCCAGATGAGGAACTCTGACCCAATGTTCGTTGTATACAAAATATATCCAAATTTTAAATCAGTAATGCTGAAAATTTATCTATTTGTTTAAAAGAAAATTTCTAGTCATATCAAACATACCCGCTCCCAATTAGAAGCAGGTCCACGAGATCAGTACAGGGAATTCTGAAGAACTGACCTCCCGCCAAAAATTGCTTGGAGCATCAGTGGAGAACTTCAAAAATTGGGCCTGTTATGTGTTTTTCCGCCAACTCGGGCTTGAGCGCTCTTGTTCATTCCTAATTCTTTCCAGGTAATGATTTACAAGTCTAATGATATCACTCCAGCCGGATTCGACAGCTAAGTCACCTGCTTCAATTAAAGTACGTTTAAACCAATCAAATTCACATTGAGTATATTTATTCACTTTTAAAAAATAGACTGGCCGATCAGCCCACCAAGTCTTCGGCAGTTAAGTAACTCTACAATATCGGACCGAATTTGTCAACAGTTATTTGAAGTCCATTGCAAGCGGTGAGATCATACCAAGCTTTGTTGTGAGGTCATAACCCTCCCCATAATGCTCAGTTATATCTTTGTTAGATTTAGAGCTCGATAAACCATCCCCGTGACCAACGATAGATTTCTGAATATCGAGTGGAATCAGATGCCTTCTCATTCTATCAATGAACGAATGGCGCAAGCAGTAGCAGCTGTGCTTGCTGGTCTGTAGGAGGTCGTTCTCTCTCAGAAATTTGTTTGTCGTGTTGCTAAAAGTTGTATGGCCTATTTCATTTTGATAGCGTGGGAAGCCCTTCGGAAATTCTTTCATTGATGAAAGGGCATGTCCAATTAGAGGTACAGTGCGATTACGGTTATTGGTCTTGACCTTCCGAAGCGCATTATCTCTTATTATAATATGTGGTATTTCGTGATCAAGAACTATATCATCAGGGAGAAGGCCGCATATCTCTTTGATTCCGGCCCCGGAATCTAACATTGTAAAGAGTATGCATCTTGCATCAAAGTTTAATTTACAGAACGGATCACCCTGTAACCACTTAGACTTGATATACTCTGTAGAGAACGATGGCCGCTTATTTTTTGGTTGTTTGAACGAGATTTTTTCGAGTGGGTTAGGTGAATGAATACCGTGTCCATCATTGTAGGCATTAATCAACTTTCGAATTGATCCGATCATTTTGCTGGCTGTATTTGGTCCGAAAGCTCCATCGCGGATTTTTTCATTCAGATGCCTCCTATACTCCATCGCATCTGCACGTTTTAACCGGGAGATGTCGCGGTCTTTTCCCCAAAAGTTGGAGGCTCGTTCTACCGCTCGTTTATATGGTCGAAGAGATGCACGCTGTTCTGCCGCATTCTTATCTTGCCTATCAAATTCTGTATCGCGCAGATAGAAAGCGAGCATATCTTCTAATGTAACAATGTCTGGAGTAGCGCCTAGCAGCGCAGCAACTTGCATTCCTCGCGGTTTGCCGTCTCTATCCCAAACGCGAAGACGATTAACAATCGAGCTCAAGTCGTCGGAATCAATCAGTGCATCCGCGTCTGCGTATGTGAGTCCCATAGCAGCAGTTGTTTCGCGCAACATAGCCAAAGGCGGGCTACCCGGCGATCCACCCTTTGCTAGGTGACTAAGCAAATCGTCGGATTTTCTTCGCGCGCTCATATAGAATGTTAGGGCAGCAGCCGGGCTTCCCTTCTTCACGCTTTCCTTGATCTCGGTCTTGCCATTCGCCGCAGGCCGTAGTCCCAGCGGTATGACTCTGCGAAACACGTAGCGTCCATCGCGTTCGTACAAATATCTGTACGGCTGATTGTCGATTCGAGCCTTCTTCATGACTAGAAATGTACCTGATAATGTACCAGAATCTAGACGATTGCCCTTAAAAATCAATGATGTGAGGGGCTTATGAGGTCAATTTGGCGGAGAAGGAGGGATTCGAACCCCCGATGAGCTTGCACCCATGCCGCATTTCGAGTGCGGTGCATTCGACCACTCTGCCACTTCTCCAAGCCCTTGAAAACGTTCACAAATCAGTCGAGCGGATTGTGGTCAAAACTGCTCGTTGCTACCAATTTGCTACCGAACGCCCTTGGACGCGCGCTTCTCTAACTCTAAACGCAGGGCGTCGTCAACGCGGGATGCAGCATTTTCCTGCATTCCCGGAAGCACGTGGCTGTAGAGGTCTAGGGTGATGCCAACTCGGGAATGACCGAGGCGTTCGCTGGCGACTTTTGGATGAACGCCACTCGATAGAAGATGGGTGGCGTGAGCATGTCGCAGGTCATGAAAGCGGATGCGCGGCAGTTTACTATCCTGAATGGCCTTCATCCAGGCCTGCGTCAGGCTGCGGGGTTGGATGGGCAGGCCATCTTCCCGGGCATAGACGAAGGTCGTTTCGTCTTGACGGATTCCGAGGCGCAACAGGTCTTCTGCCTGCTTCAGTCGGTGCTGGCGTAGCTCTTCCACAACCGTTGCCGACAAAGCCACGGCGCGCCCCCGGCCGGATTTAGGGGGCTTGTAGCGCACGCCTTCGTTCGTTTGTTCGGCGCTCTCAACGATAGACATGCCGCCGCCAACAAGATCGACATTGCGCCACCGAAGCGCGACGATCTCCCCGCGCCGGAGGCCGCACAGGACGCCAAGCAGAACGGGAATGAACAGGCGAGTGCCGCGGAGCCCCTCGATCAACTCCGCTGTTTGCGGCATGTCAAACGTGTTCAAGGTGCTGCGCTCGACTTTCGGCGGGCTCACGGCGTCGGCGGGGTTTCGGTTGAGCATTTCCCACCGCACTGCTTGGGCCAGGGAGTGCTTTATGAGCCGATGCATGTAGACGACGGTTGTCGGCGCCAAACCTCCCCCGCCCTTCCTCTTGCCGGTTGCCAGAGCCTTTGTGTAGGCGTCTGAGATCTGAATCGGCCGTAGCTTTGTCAGAGCGATGCTCCCGATCAGGGGAACAATGTTTTTCCGGGCTATCTCGCAATAACGCTCATAGGTGCGCGGTGTGATCTGCGACTTCATGTGGTCGAGCCAGCGGTCGAGGTGCTGCGCTACCGTGACCTTGCTGGGTTCGACATACATCCCTCCGCGCAACTCTGAAATCAGCCTTGCGCATTCTTCTTCGGCTTTTCGCTTCGATGTCGTGTGGAAGGTATGCCACTTCCGCCGGCGCTTGCCTGCGTCATCGTAGATGTCGATCACAATCGCCCACTTGCCGGGGCTCCGCTCGGTGACATGGCCTTTCATTTGTGTGGCTCTTGCGTCAGCATTTGTTGAATCCTTGAGATGGCAGCATCCCGTTGGCGTGTGATTTCGCCCGAAAGCTGGATCAGTTTTTCGACGTCGCCGCCGCTCTTCATCGTGTCCGCTTTTTCTGCGGCCTGCCTAAGTGAGCTCTCCAGTTCACCGTAGTTCCGGAGCCCGGTGGTTACTGCTTCAAGGGACTTGACAACTAAGCGGCTCAAATCCTCTGAAGTTTTGACAGCCTTTACCACTTTAAAAAGCTGTTCCAGTTCGGCGAACCTCTTGTCGTAAACACCAGCAGCTTCCTCCCGAATGGCCTGCAGACTTTGATCCGTTTGCAACCCGATCTGACACAGTCGCCGCACTGCTTCCGACCTGGAAGGTATCCGATTTGCAAAACGCCAATCATCTATTGCCGTAATCTCATCAGCTGTGATTTTGACGTGCAGTCGTTCAGTCTCGCTGTCGCCGAGTTTAGGACGGGCCATTAACGCACACTCCGTGATAATGTGCATATCGTGCGCACAAAAGAGTTGCAAGTCCCTTAATACCGCGTCATAGTCCATTTCGTGCACACAATTGGCACGAAAGGATATCAGACATGACGATTGATGAAGCTCTATCGAAACCCACCATCTCCGTGCCGGAGGCCGGATCGTTGTTTTTCGGCATTGGGCGTAATGCAGCCTACGACGCCGCGAAGAGTGGTGACATTCCCACGATCAAGATCGGTGGTCGGATCATGGTCCCCGTGGTTGCCTTAGCCGATAAGCTTGGCCTGCGAGCCAACATCGGCAGGGCAGCAGCATGACGTCCGCCCTTGAAACGAAAAGGCCCGGCCACTGCGTCAACAGTGCCGAGCCACGGTTCTCAACCTCGTCCCCTCAAAAGGAAAAGATCATGAACGCCACAAACTCTAACACCACCGCCGCCCCGTGCGCAACGCCTGCGACATGGGCCACAGTGCGCGACCTGGCACGGCAACTGTCCAGCGCCCTTGCTGAGGTCGATAACGGCACCTGGTGTGCCTACGTCGCGCCTGCCGTCGATGGAAAAACGCACGTCGCCATGGGCCTCCTTGGCGACGATGGCAGTCGGCTCGAGACCGTGCGCCGAATGCATCGGGGTCGCACCCTATGAACCACCCTGAAGCACAACGCGAAGTCTTTAAGATCTGTGATGATCTGGGCAAGCGCCTCGGCAAGGCGATCTTCGCCCAAGCGTTCATGGAAGACTTCACCGAGGTGAAAGCGGAGGCTCTTGTTGATGAGCATATCCTATCCCTCCGAAACTCGCTGCTGGAGAGTGGGGCGGTCGCCAGGGACGTCACCATTGTGGAGGAAAAGGTTTACTTCGCCCTTATTGCGGAGGCGGCCCGCTTGTCGCGGATCGTGGTTGTGGAAGGGGGCACCGCGTAATGGATGTCACGTCAACCGATACCGAATTGAGCAAGGTCACTGCTGCCGACATCAGCGTGACATCCGCTCGCGACCTGGCCCGCGAACGGAAACGCCGCGAGCGAGCCCGCAAGAAACAGGTTACCTCGATCGAGTTTGTCAGGACCGACGCCAGCCTGTTCTTGCACCCTGATAGACTTAGCCAGAAGGCTGGCGCTCCAAGGCATCACCTTCGGCGAATGGCGCTGAAGGAGCTTGTGGATAACGCGCTCGACGCCGCGCCGATGGCTACCTTAACGGCAATCGACGAAGACACTTTTATTGTAGAAGACGACGGCCCTGGAATTGACCCGACCAAGGTCTCGACGATGTTTTCGGTCACACGGCCCATGATGTCGACGAAGCTGATCCGACGTCCAACGCGCGGCATGGTCGGCAACGGCAATCGCGTCGTTGCCGGCGCCGCCTTTGCCAGCGGGGGAGGCCTTACAGTCGAGAGCCGCGGCGCCCGCCAGACTCTTTCGTTCGACCGGACGACCGGCGACACAATCGTCACGGCTCGGTCGGCCAGCGCGGTCATCGTTGGCACTCGCATCACTATCCAGTTTGGTCCGGCACTGCCGCGCGACAAGTTCGCTACCCTATGGGGCGACCTTGCTATCCGGCTTGCTGGCGATGCGGCCAAGCCGATGTTGACGCACCCCGACTGGTATTCCGATCTGGCCTTTGCCGAGCTGGTCGAAGCAGCGCGCGGCACGGCCCAAGAACTCGCCGGACTCTTCGATATCGACCTGTGTCACGCTGCTGGCAGTTCGGTTAAACAAGGTCAATCCACCGATGGCGAGCGTGACATCGATCCAGACGGACCTGCTGACAGGCTTTCGCTGGATCGCTTGAAGGCGCTGGCGCCGAAACCTCCGAAGCTGATCCCGATCGCGGAAGGTGCCTTTCGCGGATCATATAAGGCTGAGAAGATCGACGCCTACGTCGCCGGCGCGACGGTTCCCGCGATCGTCCAGGTGTGGGCGACCGAAGATTCGAAGTTCGTTAAGGGCTCGGATGTTCCCCGCCTGATCGTCAATCGTACCCCGGCCGTGGCCGAACTAACCCTGCATGTCGGGGGCGATTCCTTCATACGTGGTTGTGGTTTGCCGTGGTGTTCGATCGGCACCATTCCGAAAGGCGCCTACGGCCTCACGGTGGCGATCACTACGCCATCGATCGCGCTTATCAGCGACGGGAAGACGCCAGATCTGTCGCCGTTCCGGGATGGCCTCGTCGCCGCCATTGGTCCCGCGCTCCGACGGGCGCACCGGCCCAAGACTCGCGGCATGTCGATTAAGGACGCCGCGTTCGATGTCATGGAGGACGCCTATCTCAGGGCCAGCGCTGGCGGCACCCTGCCAGCCAACGCGCGGCAAATTATGTATGCCGCCCGGTCGCATATCCTGGAGTGCACGGGGCAGAACAAGCTCAATGACGCTTATTTCACCCAGGTTTTGCTTCCCGTCTTCATGGACGAGAATGCGGACCTCACCGCGAGTTGGGACGTCGTCTACGATGCTCGCGGCCATCTGGTCGAGCCGCACACCGGCCACAGTTTGCCGCTCGGCACATTGCAGGTCCGGTCGTATCTGCAACGCCGCGCGCGGGGTGACGACGGCGCCCTGATCTCTACGGCCGTAGGGCTGCACCGTACTGCTAGTCCTGGCGATCGGTATGGCGCAGTTCTCTTCATCGAAAAGGAGGGCTTCGAACCGCTGCTACGGGCTGCGCAGATCGCGGAGAGATTTGACGTCGCTATTATGTCGACGAAAGGCATGTCGGTCATCGCCGCCCGTGCGCTGGTCGATCGCCTCTCGGCATCCGGCATCAAAATCATGGTTGCGCACGACCTGGACATTTCCGGCATTCGCATCTTCGGCACACTCGGCAGCGATAGCAGTCGATACACATTTACGCATCAACCGGACATTCGGCGACTTGGGCTTACCCTGGACCATGCAGAGGCCATGGATCTCCAATCCGAACGGCAGGATATCAAAGGCGACCACGCGCGTATCTTGGACGGGCTAAGAGACTACGGGGCGAGCGAGGGCGAACTATCGTTCATCGCCTCTGGCCGGCGTGTCGAGTTGAACGCCATGCCTTCGGATCAGTTCGTTACCTGGATCGAGCGCGGGCTGCGTGACCACGGCGTGCAAAAGGTCATTCCCGCCAAGGATTTGCTCGACCAGCGCGCGCGGCAGATCATCGGGCTCGAACACATAAACCGCGACATTGCCGACTTGGAGCGCATCGCACGTCGTCATGCAGCGGCCGAAGAGCTTCCGGCTGATCTGGAAGCAAAAATTCGAGAGGAGTTCCAGCGGGATGCAACGCTGCCATGGGAGGACGCCCTGTCCAACGTGCTTAGGAGGGCAGCATGATCGCTTATGTCACCCTTGAAGAGATTGAGCGCTCGCTTCTCCATGATAAGCCGCGGCGGCGGTTCATCATTCCAGGCGTCCTGCCTGCCGGGCCGTGCTTGCTGTATGGGGCAAGCGGTGCCGGAAAGACCGGTATCGCTATCCGAACCGTCCTGGCAGCTTCCGCAGGCCTACAATGGGCGGATCGCTCGATTGAGCACGGCGCGGTGCTCTATGTGTGTGGTGAAGACATCGACGGCGCCAAGGAGCGCCTCGTTGCCGCCGCGCGCGCCCTGGGACAAGAGCCCGGCACTCTGCACGTTGCAGTTATGCCGGCTCCCGAGGCAGGCATCGGCAAGACCGAGTCCCGCCATGCGATCACCGGGGCGGCGCGTGAGCTGTCGCGGCAGTCCAAGCTTCCTGTGGTGCTGATCGTGGTCGACACCCTTGCCGCGTGTTTCGGCGAGAAGTCGCAGGACGACGCGTCGGCGGCTTCCGAATACATGAACAGCGCCGACCGGATAGCGCGAGACTTGGGCTGCTGTGTGCTGTCTGTCCACCACACGGGAAAGAACGAAGATGCTGGTATGCGAGGCAGCCGCGTCTTTTTCGACCGAGCTGACGCCGTGGTCAAGGTGAAGCGGGGCCAAGACGAAACCTCATTCCTTCAGGTTGAAAAACTTCGCAACGGGCCGGACGGTGCCCGCTTTGCCTTCACGATTGGCGGTGACGAGATCCAAATCGCCGGCGGGCCAATCTCGGTCCAGGTCATCCGCGACCTCCGGGCTTTGACCGACAACACAGACAGCACGGCCGACGCGAGGGACCGGCGTAAGCAGACGATTGCAGATCAGATGCTTGCGGCGCTGGTGCGGGTCGGTGGCGCCACCGGCGCGTCGGTCGAGGCGTGGCAGACTGCCTGCTATGACCTCTGGTCCGACAAGAAATCAGAGACGAAACGCAAGCTCTTCAGCAAGACGAAGAACCAGATGCAGGGAGATGGTCTCCTCACAGTTGAAGGGGAGAACGTCACCATCACCGTCACCGGTGACGCTATGGTGACGCCCTTGGTGACGCAGGAACCTGAAAACGTCACCGTCACCGTCACCAACCCCCTCTCTGTAGAGAGGGGTGACAGTGCCAGGGCGACAGGCCCTCTTCCAAAGCAAAAGGGAACAGACCTTTCAGGAAAGAACCCAAAGTACGAAGAAGGCATTGGGAAGCCGACAGGCTTTCCCCCTGGGTGTGGGACGGGAGGTCCCACCAATGACCCCGCGCGCGGTGACGGTGACGCCGACGGGAGGCTGACCGATGCAGCTTGATTTCTTCAAGGCAGAGGTTCGCGCCTTCCCTCTCGCTCAAACTGTTGAGGTCCAGCGGATGGCGCGCTTTCTTAGCGTCGTCCACGGCGAGAACGCAGAACGCTACTATCTGAAGCGCTGCCGGGAACTGTCGAAGCGCATGCGCAGTGCTGGGCTTAGCGAGCTGGAGGTTCGTTGCCAGATCGCGGATTTTCAGACAGCCGTTCAGCACCAACTCGGAGAGATGCACAGGAAGGAAGCCCAGGCATGACCACCGACCCCATCACCACGGCAGCCGATTGGCTCGCCAGCACCCCACTGCGGGACCGGCCGCATCCGCTGATGCCTCATCTAACGCTCGAATTCGGGCTCGACACGCGGCAGGCGATCGCGGCGATCCGCGCGGCGCAACTGAAATTGGCGAGAGCATCCTAATGGTCAAGCATCCCCATCTCAGCAGGATTGACGCGCCGCGGTCTTACGCCACGGATATCCACGATCAGCTCTTTGCGATCCTTTTCCAGAAGCCATCGCCCGCCATCAACGCGGCGAGAAAGGCCTTGGAAGATATCGCCAACGCTTGCCATGCAGAGGTCAACAGCCTTCCAATCCGGGAACTCCGGTCCGTTATCCAGTCGACGGAAAAGAGCCTAGCAAAGCTCGAGGCGGAGGAGGCCGACGAGGCGGCTACAGAACCGCTTCGAAGCCGCCTGGCATCGTTCGGCCGCGACCTGGAGGAAGCGCCGGCGAAGCTGGAGGCGCTCAAGGATCGTATCGAATTCTACCATGCGGAGAAATCAGCGGCCAAGGCGGTGCTCGACCGGGAGCTCGAGGCTCATCGGGCGCGAGTGATCCTTTACACGAACAAGCTTGAAGAGGAGGCTCAGCGGCTTCTCGCAATCGCGTGGAGAGCGCGGTGGGAAGTGCAGTCGGCGACCAAAGGAAGCCCATTTATCGAGCGCCCATTTACCGAGCCGATGAAAAGCGGCTGCGACAATGTCCACCGTGCAATGCCGCCGGCCTTCGCGGCGTCCTACGAGCTCATCATATCCACTGACCGGTGGCTCGAGGATTTCCAGCCATGACGTTAGCGCGCACGCATAACCAGCTGGTCGGCAGGATCCTCGAGCATCGTCTGCTGACGCGGGATCACAGCGCGGCGCGCGCGGCCGGGATTTTTGATTTCTTTTTTCCGACGATGACGACCGCGGAGATTTGCAAAGCAGCGGTCGACGCCTTCGAGATTGCCCTCGACCATGCTGCCATTGCCGAGGCTGGTGGAGGCCTTCCGAGAGGAATCATGGTGTTCACCATGTCGGAACTGAACCCTCATCGCGGAGACATGGCAGCGATCTTCGTCGCCTTTGCTGATGAGCCCGTCACCGCCGATCAGGTCGCCATGCGCTTTGGGATCTCAATCGAGCAAGCTGAGGACGCCGTAAAGCGCCGCGAGACGCTACGGGAGGCCCTGTCATGACCTCTCGCCCACAAATACCGACGCCGCCCGTGCGAGGGGCGGCGTCGGGTCAACTTTTCATTGGGAGAAATGCGCCTCGGAACAGGTCCGTGAGCCAGGTGACTGTACGTCATTTGTCTATGGAAACCAATGCCTTGAGGCAGAAAGTCTTGACTATGTCCAACGAAATCGAACTGGAACGGGCGCGGATCAGCGCCATTCTACACCACGAGCATGCAAAGGCGTTGCCGACGCTTGCCAATGCCCTGGCGACGGGCTCGGATATGTCAGCCGAGGTGGCGGTATCGCTCCTTGGTGCGGCCATGCGCGATCGCGATGCCGCTGCGCTGGCGCATACTGCGGAGGTCGACCGCTTGAGGAAGGACTTCGGCGCACCGCGCGCGGGAGCTTTGGGGCTCGGATACGCCGAATCGACCGAGACTAAGCCGACTTCGCAGGAATCGGTAGCTTCGTGGGGCAAGCACGTTGCCCAAGCGAACAAAGCCGTCGGCGACGGCGGATACTCGAAGCCAGACCCCCATGGCTGGGGCAAAACCATGCGCAACGTGGGTGTAGCCTGATCAACCAAGGCGCCGGCCGTAGCCGGCGCCTCCCTCCCAAAGGAGCGAAATCATGAAAAATCCATTTAAGCGCTCGACAGAGCTGCAGATCGCCGACCAGCTTGCCAAGTTCGAATCCGGTCTCGAAACCCTCCGGCGGCGCAGTCAGATCGTTGATGACCTTTTGACGAAGGCTCGCGAGAAGCGGCGCGATTTCATCGCCGAGAATCCTGGCACCGAAGTGCCCGGCGAGATTCGGCATGCGATTACCATCGCCGAACTTGACGCGAAATCGACCGGCGAAGAAATCGACGAGTATCGTGCCCACATCACGGAACTTCAGGCGGCGCTTGTCGTCGCTCGGGAGCGGCAGGCCCGTGAAGCTGCCGCTGCTGAACTGAACGAAGCTGCCAAGCGTGTGGATGTCCTTGAGGGCGATATGCGCAAAGCAGCATCCGCCCTTACATCCGCCGCCGGCTCGGTCCTCCGCGTCCTGGACGACTATCCTGACCTTGTTCAGGCGCGGCCATGGTCTTTCCCGGAGGAACATGACCGACGCGCGCAAGATCACTTCGCAGGCGCGGACCTCGTTGGAGCTGTAATCGCCGAACTACTTTTTCGCGGCGTTCCGGAGGTTTTCGACCGGGGTCAATATGACAGCTCGATCACCTTGAGGCGGATGGATGCGATCACCGCCCCGGTGCCTTCGATGAGATTTGAAGGCCCAACGCCGCCGGCGGTTGACCGGCCGGTGTCGGCACTGATCTCGGAGCGCCTTCGCGCCCGTGCTGCGGCGATCGTTGCTGGAGAGCTTCCCCTCCCGGCCGGCGCGCCGCCGATCGAACAGCAATCGGCAGCGTGATCCTGGACAATCGGGGGCGGGAGCAAAACCCGCCCCAGATGCTCAGGGAAAGAAATCTGGATTGAGAGGACTATTCAATTTTCCATCAACGCCGATCGTCCAGTTTTCAGTGCCGAGGGCTCCGGCTTTCATGCATTTGATGGCGTAAGCATCTTCAGCGCTGACACTGATTGTGCCGAAGTCCTTGCGAGCCGCGGCCAAGATCGATGCGGCCCGCTCCGCGCTCACCGTTGTATAGTCGCGCAACGCGGCGAACAGCTCTGGCGCGTGATCCTGACCATCGATCTCGGCATAGCCGGCAACACGCGCTCGGAACTCTTCAATTGCCGAGGTGGTTTCCACTGGCGCGAGTGGCGCGGGAGCAGGGGCTGTCACCTCTGCAATAGCCGGATCCGCTTCAACAAGCGCGCGGTGGCTCGTTGGTAGCGCCGCCGACGGCGAAGGCTTCGGGGTGCTGGAACTGCGCCTGGTGCGCGACGCCAGGGACTGGAGCACGTCCTCGAACTGCCCAACGGCGTCGACCATGCCCGCCTTGCGAGCGTTCTCACCGATCTCGACCCCACCTTGGGCGAAGTCCTTCAGCACCTTCTCGACCGACACCCCGCGATACTTCGCGACGGCCGACACAAAAACCTGGGCCATGTCATCCACATACTTCTGGATCTGGGCACGGCCCTCGTCGGTTTCCATCTTCGGCCGCTTGCCGGGAGACTGGCTGGACACGAACTCGGTATGCGTGATGCCGCGCGCCTCGTCGGATTTCTTGCGTTCGGTAATACCGAGCACGACGCCGATCGAACCTATGGTGGCGAGGTCGCTGACAGTGATCTTTTCGGCCGCGCTCGCCAGCCAGTAGGCACCGCTGCACCCGTGGCCCGAGACATGCGCATGGATAGGCTTCTTGCCGCGGGAAGCATAAATGGCGGCCGCCAGCTCATCGCAGCCGTGCGCCTCACCTCCGGGGCTGTCCACGGACAGCAACACAGCGCCAACGCTATCATCATCAAGGGCAGTTTGCAGGTCGCGCCGGAGGCGGTCGTATGACGTCGCCCCAGAGATCTCCGTCATCAGGTTCGCACCCTTGAACATGGGGCCATGGGCGTACAGGATCGCCACTCCGTCGCGGACGCCGGCGCGCTCCGACCTTTTCAGCTCACGCGCCCGATACGCCTCGAGCGCTTCGGGTGTAGTCGAGTTCTCGCGCGCCGCGATCTCAAGAACCTGCTCGACCGCCTCGGGTAGCATTGCCCAGGGCGCCGATATGGCCGTTTCTAAAGCTCTCATTTCCTTTGCCTTTCTCCACAGTAGGCGCCATCAATCGTTGTGCGAATATACACTATCGAAGACATCTGATGTGCAGAAAATAACAATGGCGACTGCCGTAGCGGGTCGCGTCCTGTCTCATGTGGGAGGCGATTTCAGAGCTTCAGCAATCCAGCCAGCAACGTCGGGAAGGCTGGATAAGCCGGCATCGAGCGCCTTCTGAGTTAGTCCGCCCAACAGGTCGGCAGGAAGGCTTTTGATCTTCTCGACCAGGTTCTTTTTGACAGTTTCAGGAGCGTCTGAGCTTGTGATTTTGGCAATCAGAAGATCGCGGATTGTGTGCTCGTGCAGTTTGACCGTGACCACACCAAGAATGGCAGACAGCCCGCCATCGTCGGTGATGAAATCGAGCCCTTTCGCTGTGATAGTGGCGCGATGGAGCTTGATCTCACCGGAATGAAACCGTGAGAATTTAAGGTCAATCAGGCCGTGTTCGTGCAAGTAGGAGAAATTCACCAGCAACTTGTTGTT
This sequence comes from Tianweitania sp. UT-5YL-CI-8, assembly GCF_030010215.1. GTDB lineage: Bacteria > Pseudomonadota > Alphaproteobacteria > Rhizobiales > Rhizobiaceae > Oryzicola. The sequence goes on along the minus strand of NZ_JASCRR010000023.1, from coordinate 254 downwards.
GGTTTGTTTTCCATAGGCACGTTCAAGATCCGCCTGCCGAGGATACAAGTTTTGCAGATCCGACAAGATCTCGAGTTGAAAAGCTCTGTCAAGAAGCTCGCCCATCCCATCCTCCAAGCCCATGAGGTGTTGGTTTCCACGCGGAAGTGAGCCGGTTTTTCCACCGAGAAGTGAGCCACCTCTGAGTATGGTTTTCTGATCAGGCTTTGGTCAATGGGTTGGTCTTTTCTCCTCTCTTCTGTGCCGCGGCCGCG
>NZ_JASCRR010000022.1 GCF_030010215.1 Tianweitania sp. UT-5YL-CI-8 | reverse complement strand
GCCGCCGCAGCCCAGAAGAAAGGAGAAAAGCCAACCCCTTGACCAAGTCCTGATCAGAAAACCATACTCAGAGGTGGCTCACTTCTCGGTGGAAAAACCGGCTCAGTTCCGCGTGGAAACCAACAGATGTCCATAAATACCCGCAAAGCCTCTAGCCTAGTATGATATTTAATATATGATACAGCGCTACGGGCGGCGGTCAATAGCCTTGCTTCCCCGGAGTGATGCGGCGACAATTCAAGGGATGCGGACTGGTGGATCGATCCGGGGGCAGTGTTTGTTCGATTGTGCCGGTTGACGGTGTCGTCTGCGAGGATGGCCATTGCGGCATGTGCACCGACCTGTGCCGGTCCATCCCCAGCCACTTCAGGGGCACGCCTGGGACATGAGCAAAGTCGCTGTTTTTGATATCGGCAAGACGAACCTGAAGTTGAGCGTCGCCAGCCGTGACGGTCGTATCATCGAGACGGTATCGCGCGAAAACCAATCCTTCGACGGACCGCCCTATCGTCACCACGATGTCCAGGCCGTGGGGCGGTGGTTACTTGCGGAACTGGCGCTCATGGCATCGCGCCATGCGATCGACGTGATCGTTCCCTGCGCGCATGGATCGGGATCGCTTTTGGTCGACGCCGCCGGCCCGCTGATGCCGATGATCGACTACGAACAGGAAACGCCGTCGGAAATCGCGCGCGCATACAAGGCGGTATCCAACCCTTATGCGGAGCGGGGCAGCTCCATCAAGACTGGCGCTGGCCACATCGCGCGCCAGCTCTTCTGGTTGCAGAGCGCCTGGCCCGAGCGGACGGCGGCCGCGGAGTGGTTGCTGGGCCTGCCGCAATACTGGGCTTGGTGGTTGACCGGCACGGCCACTTCGGAAGTGACCTATCTGGCGGCCCAGAGCCATCTCTGGAATGCCGCTGGCCGCCGCCCGGCGCGCATCGTGGCGGAGCAGCATTGGCAACGGCTTCTGCCTCCCATGCTGCCGGCCTGGCAAACGGTCGGCCGGGTCAAAGTGGATGTCGCCCGGTTCACCGGCCTGTCGCCCGACACGCGCGTGCTTTGCGGCATCCACGACAGCAGCGCGAACTTCTATCGGTACCAGGCTGCCGGACTGTCCGGCATGGCGGTGATTTCGACCGGCACCTGGATCGTCGGTCTGACCGACCGGATTGCGCCCGACCATATCGACGAACGGCGCGGCATGACCTTCAACGCGGATGTCGGGGGTCGCGTGCTGGGCGGCGTCCAGGCCATGGGCGGGCGGGAGTTCGCGACGATGACCCACGGCGCGGAGGCGCCGGACGCGGCCGCGGGCGAGGCGATCGTGCGCGGCCTGGTGCGCGACGCGACCTTCGCGGTGCCGTCCTTCGCGAGCTTCGGCGGCCTCTTTGCAGGCAGCGCCGGCCGCGGCCACATCACGGGTCCGCTTCCCCTCTCGCCGCAGGAAACCTACTGCCTGGCGGTGCTCTATATCGCGCTACTGACGGATTCCTGCCTTACGGCGCTGCGTTCGGAAGGCCTGGTGGTCCTGGATGGCCCCTTCGTCAACAACCGTCTCTATACCGGCCTTGTCGCGGCGCTGAGGCCGGGCGACGACATCGTGTTCAACCTCGACAGTTACGGCACCGCGTCGGGCGCAGCGCTGCTTGCCGATCACGAGACACGCACCGCACCCGTGCCGCTCAGCCTCGAACCGGTGCCGGTGATCGATGTTCCCGGACTTTCAGATTACCGCGATGCGTGGTTTGCGCTCGCCGACGCCATGTCATGACCAGATCGAACAATGGAGACTTGAGACAATGACGCAAGCCAACGAAGCCCAGCTGCGCGACGGGATCGTGGATACGTGCAGGAAGATGAACGCGTCGGGCATCAACCAGGGAACAGCCGGCAACGTGTCGGTCCGTTTTGGTGACAGGATCCTGATCACGCCGACATCGGTTCCCTATGATGTGATGACGTCCGCCGATATCATCGAGCTGGAGTTCGACGGCACCTATGACGGCCGCCACAGGCCCTCGTCGGAGTGGCGCTTCCACCGCGACATCCTGCGCAGCCGGCCCGAGGTCGACTCCGTCGTGCACTGCCATTCGGTCTATGCGACGACGCTCGCCTGCCTGAGCAAGCCGATCCCCTGCTTCCACTACATGGTCGCCGTGGCCGGCGGCGTGGACATCCGCTGCGCGGACTACGCCACGTACGGCACGCAGGAGTTGTCGACCAACGCGCTGGCGGCACTGGAAGACCGCCGCGCATGCCTGCTGGCGCATCATGGCCAGATCGCGATCGGACAGACCCTGGAGCGCGCCCTCTGGCTCGCCATCGAGGTCGAGACGCTGGCCCGCCTGTACTACCAGATCCTGACCGTGCAGGACGCCGTCCTCATCCCCGAGCCCGAAATGCAGCGCGTCCTCGAGCAGATGCGCCGCAAGCGCTACGGCCAGTCGCCAGACCTCGACGGTGTCGCAGAACTCGCCAAAAAACGCGCTTCCTGAAGCAGGCCTCGACCGCACATCGATCAGCAATGTCGATGGTTTAAAGGCGAGCCGAGCAACGGGGCGCGGAGGTCGATATGCGGCAGAAAATGGCCAATACACCCCTGGGATTGAAGGCAGAGTCGATCCCGTGGGCCACAGCCACGGGATCTTCCAAGCGCATACCTTCCCGAGCAATCCGGCCGCGTTATGTTGTATGTCAACGTTGAAAGCGGCTATTATCGCCCACGATCGCTGCGGCTGAGCGGAGAGTGAAGACCTTGCATGATATCCAGACGACGAGCCTATCGTCGCAGATCTATCTCCATCTGCGCCGACAGTTGATGTCGGCCCGTTTCCAGCCCGGTCAGCGATTGAAGATTCGCGAACTCGCCCAAAGCCTTGGAACGAGCGAGACGCCGGTGCGCGAAGCGCTGATCCAGCTTGTCAAGGACGGTGCCCTGGAAATGAAGCCAGGCTACTACATCCGGGTTCGGCGGCTGGATCTCAAGGAGTACATCGAGCTGCGCGATATCCGGTTCCTGATGGAGCCTTATGCCGCGCGCAAGGCGATACCTCACATCGACGACGCTTTTCTGCAATCCCTATCCGAAACGCATGACAAGCTCATCGACGCGGAGCGCAGCAAGGACTACTCAAACGCCCTTCAGTACAATTACGACTTCCATTTCGCCGTCTACCGCAAATCGGACATGCCGCAGCTAATCGAGATACTGGAGCGGCTGTGGATCCAGGTCGGGCCGCTGCTGACGCTGCTCTACCCGCACGGCCATCCGACCTATGACGGCGTCCACCAGCACCTCAATATCATTGAAGCGCTCGAAGCCCGCGACGAAAAGGCCCTCAGCCAGGCGGTCGAATGCGACCTGATTGAAGGCGGGCGCAATTTTGTCCGCCATCTCACCGAGCTGGAGGGGCAGGAGATCGGGGGCTGACCGGGTCCGGGACAGGATGCTCGGCGCCTTGCGTTTCTGACCCGACGTCAACCGCATCGGCGCTGGCCAGACGGATTGCCGGGCATCAGCGATTTGCAGGACGGCCTCGGCGCGCGAGCGTCTTGACGGCTCACCAGCCGAATTGCGTGGCGGCGCGGTCGACCACGGCGCGGGCGATCGGCATTGAGGATGTCGCGGCCGGCGACGGCGCGTTGCACACATGCACGATGCGCGATGTCGATCGTATGATGAAGTCATGCTCGATGGTTCCGTCCGCCATCACGGCCTGGGCGCGGATACCGGCGCGGTAGGGCTGCAGGTCCTCCACCTTCAGCTCAGGGCAGTACTGCCTGCACAGGGCGAGATAGCGGCGCTTGCTGAGCGAGTTGGCCATCTCGGACAAGCCGAGCGCCAGATGGGTCCTGGCCAAGGTGCGGAAGCCACGATAGCCGAGGACCTCGGCGGTATCCTTGAAGCTGAAATCGGTGAACCGGTAGCCCTCGCGCGCAAAGGCCAGCACCGCATTCGGCCCGACGGTGACATAGCCGCCGATCATGCGCGTGAGATGGACGCCGAGGAAGGGCAGGGCCGGATCCGGCACGGGATAGATGAGATGTTTGACGATATCGTCCTTGTCCGAGCCGAGCCGGAAATATTCTCCGCGAAAGGGAACGAGTTGGAAGTCGAGCATCAGGCCGGACAGCTTGGCTAGGCGATCGGCCATGATGCCGCCGCAGACGATCAGGTGACGGGCCTTGATTGTCGCCCGTCCGGTCTCGATCGTGACGCCGTCCGATTCCTCGCGGATCCCCCTGACCTCGTGGCCGGTCAGGATTTCGCCGCCCCGGCGCTTGACCTCCGCCCCCATTGTCCGCGCGACCACGCTGTAGTCGACAATACCGGTCGTCGGCACGAACAGCGCGCCCAGACCGGTTATCCTCGGCTCGCGGCGCGCGAGTTCCTTCGCGTCGAGCCGCTCGACGTCAAGCCCGTTTTCCTTGCTGCGTTCATGCAGCGCGATCATGCGGGGCAGGTCGTCCGGCTTGGTCGCGACGATCAACTTGCCGCACTGATCGAACGGAATCGAATGCTCCTTGCAGAACTGGATCGTCGCCTCGACGCCTTCGCGGCAGAACAGCGCCTTCATCGTGCCCGGCTTGTAGTACACGCCGGCATGGATCACGCCGCTGTTCCGCCCGGTCTGGTGCAGCGCCAGATCGGCCTCCTTCTCGATGATCGCGACCGAGAAGTCAGGGTAGCGGTCCGTAATCCGGAGCGCGGTGGCCACGCCAACGATTCCGCCCCCGATAATCACGACGTCATAGGTGCTCATAGATCCGGTTCCATGTGTCCTGGGAGGGTGGCGATCAGTCCGCCTGGAGATGCGTCACGAACTTCGCGTTCAGATAGCTCTCCAGGGCGTCGGCGCCGCCTTCGGTGCCATAGCCCGAGTCGTTCATTCCGCCAAAGGGCGTTTCGGGAAGCGCCAGCCCGGCGTGATTGATCGACATCATGCCGGAGGCGATCTCGTCGCCCATCCTGGCCGCGCTCGCGGCCGAGCGCGTGAAGCCGTAGGCCGCCAGACCATAATTCAGCCTGTTCGCCTCGACGATGATCTCGTCGAGGGACCGCAGCGGCATCATCAGTGCGAGCGGGCCGAAAGGCTCTTCGTTCATGGCACGCGCTTCGGTCGTGATGTTCGACAGCACCGTCGGCTGGAAGAAGAAGCCGGTGTTTCCTATTCTTTCGCCGCCGGTCACGATCTCGGCGCCGTGTTGCACGGCGTCCTGGACAAGGCCCTCGATCGCCTCGACGCGTCTTGCATTGACCAGCGGCCCCATCTCGGTCTCTGCATTCAGGCCGTCGCCGACCCGGATTTTGCTGGCGGCGTCGGCGAATCTGGAGACGAACTCGTCATACACCGGCGCCTCGACGAGGAAGCGGGTCGGCGCGACGCAGACCTGGCCGGCGTTGCGGAACTTCGAGGCGGCCATCGTGCTGGCCGCCCGCGACAGGTCGGCGTCCTTGAGCACGATCACCGGGGCGTGTCCGCCGAGTTCCATGGTGACGCGCTTCATGTGCAGGCCGGCCAGCGCCGCCAGCTGCTTGCCCACAGGGGTCGATCCCGTGAAGGTGACCTTCTTGATCACCGGATGGGGAATGAGGTGCTGGGAGATTTCGGCCGGAGTTCCATAAAGGAGCCCGACCACGCCGTCGGGAAGCCCCGCGTCGACGAACGCCCGCACCAGTTCCGCCGGCGCCGCCGGTGTTTCCTCGGCCGCCTTGATCACGATCGAACAGCCCGTGGCTATGGCCGCGGCCAATTTCCGTCCGAGCTGGCTGACAGGGAAGTTCCATGGCGTGAAGGCCGCGACCGGTCCAACCGGCTCCTTGACTACCAGCTGGCGCACGGCGCGGCCACGCGCGGGAATGACCCGCCCATAGGTGCGGCGCGCCTCCTCGGCAAACCAGTCGATGATGTCGGCGGTGGAAAGGGTTTCCGTCCTCGCCTCGGCCAGCGGTTTTCCCTGCTCGAGCGTCAGCAGCCGGGCAACATCCTCGGAGCGCTCGCGCAGCAATTGCGCGGCGCGCCGCATCAGCTTGGAACGCTCGAAGGGCGACGTCGCGCGCCAGGTCTCGAAGCCCTTGGCGGCTGCCCGGACTGCGTCGTCCATATCGGCGATCCCTGCGTGCGCGAATACGCCCAGCGTCTCCCCGGTGGCGGGATTGACCACGGGCGACGTGCGCCCGTCCAGCGCCGACCGCCATTTGCCGTCGATGTGAAGGAGCACGTTGGGATACGAGGCGGAAGGCGAAGGCGCGGCACTGGTCACGTCGGTGTCCTTTTGGAAGTCTGTCAGGGGAAGACCCTGTTGCTGTAAACGATAGGCGCCGGCTGTGTAGCCGATGCGTTGCCGCACATCACCCGAATTTTCCGACCGGCACGCCGGCGACGTCCATGTCGCACGAGATAAGCGTGCCCGGGTCTGGTTTCCCGCTTCGGCGTGTCGACAGCGATGTCACGAACAGGGTCCTGAGATCGCGCCCGCCGAAGCACGGCATGGTCGGTGCGTGGCAGGGGACCGCGATCGAGGCCACGACGCTGCCGTCCGGCGCGATCTGGTGGATGCAGCCTGCCGTTACGCCGGCGCTCCAGTAGAAGCCTTCCACATCGACGGCCGCGCCATCGGCGAGCCCTTGCGGCTCGCTCAGCGTGACCAGCACGCGCTGCCGGGAAAGCTGTCCGCTCCTCGCGTCGAAATCAAAGGCGCGGACCGATCCCCGCGAGTCCGCATGGTACATGGTCGCGCCATCGGGCGACCAGGCAAGGCCATTGGAAACGTGGATGCCATCGAGCATCCGCGCGCACTGGCCATCCGGCGTGATCCTGTAGAGGGACCCGGTGGGCGCACGCGGCATCGAGTCGTGCATGCTCCCGACCCAGAAGCACCCATCGGGGCCGACCTTCCCGTCGTTGAGGCGGTTCACCGTGACATCAGGCTCGGGATGAACGAGGAATTGCAGCGTCCGGGACTGGGGGTCGTATAGGTGCACGCCGCTGCGAAGCGCCACGATCAGGCGCCCTTTGTCGGCGAGGCCGACACTTCCAACGGAAGCGGGCATAGGGTGCGTCTTTACCATGCCCGACTGGGGGTCGAGCATATAGATCGCGGGCGCCAGAATATCGACGAACCAGAGGGCTTGCCGGTCTTCGTCCCAGACGGGACTTTCACCGATGACCAGCTCAAAGGATATGTGTTTCGAAAATGACCCCTGTACGTCCGGCAAGAAAATCCCCTCATGTCCATGGTCCGCCGCGGAGCGGCTGTGCAAAGCCAAGTTTGTCCAACGCAACCAGCGCCGCAAGCGGAGTTATTTGATATAGCAAAGATGATCGATCTGTCGAGCAGCATTTTCTACATCTGACAAATGATGCATCGAAATTTTTCCTCCGAACAGCCTGCGATCCGTGCAGCATGCGGCCGTTGGCCGTTTCCCGCTTGTCGTGACAAGGTTTCCGCAGGGAGCTCGAGCGTGTGTCAGCGCATACACCTTTACATAACTTTGTAAATTTTAGTCTACGATATATCGTTCGCTCATAGCGGGATTGCGTTTTTAATGCGCGGGAGCCGGTTAATGCCACTATTCCTGTCAGGGCCGGCATTTCTGTCAATCGCGTTTCGGCCTGGGTGTTCAGACTCGCTGGCGTGCTCGCTTCCTTGCCGGCTGGTTGCTGGCGACGCACGTCTGGCGCCACGCCCAGTCTGGCATCGGGACGCTGTTTGAAGCCTTCGCCGCCGTGGTTATTGGCGGTGTCAGTCTCAAGGCGGCGAGGCAAGCTGTCCGGGTCGTTGCCAGCGTCCTTCTTCTCAGTTCCATTCGCACCGCGGTCAACCTGCTGATGATGCCCCCTCACTATACCCAGATGATTCAGGGTGGGTTGGTCGTAACAGCCATGCGCTATTGCGGCCTGAAAGGGATGCCCCGGGTGAAGCAATCCGACGAAGTGCGTCCGTCTTTCTACGACGACTTGGGCAAGGACGGGAATATGCTGGCGGGCTCCGCGTGGGCGGGTCTGTGGCAGGGACGACGAGATTGGCGGCATCGGCCTGTTGACGGCGGACAAGGTTGTGGATGCGGCGGCGCGCTGGTCAGAAAGGTTTTTCGCAGTGGGGACGGTCTGGGGCATATACGCCATCGCCGGCTCGGCTACTATCAAGGTTATTTAAAATCCGGTCTGACCCGTCTGACCCGTCTGACCGGTCAGCCGGGTGCGCGCCTTGGCATCGAACATTGGGCGAGGCGCGGGATCGCAGGCCGGTTCGTCCTCGCTGATCTCGACAGCTATTGCCATGAGATCGGGCGCCCCATACGCCAAGGCGAAGCCAATGACATCACCGCATATGAGGTCGAGGCGTGTTTGGCCTGACAAGGCACGCAGGTGAAGCCCGGGGACATATTGCTGTTGCGATTTCGCTGGCGGCCGATTGCCGCGAAGATCGCCGCTACGATGGCTTGCTCGTGTCCGCCCCTGAATAAGCTTGGCGGTATTGGTTCAACCACGAACGCGCTGGCTCTAAATGATCGGGTACGCCAGGCGTTTTCCGCGCGTCGCAGGCCGGCGTCCTGCCGGGGCGAGACATATATCTGTACGAGTTTGATCTATCAAATAGCCAAAAGTCCATTTTTAATTTGCATGGGAAATGAAATATGATACACCAAATTTGCAATTGGCAGTGGCTTGCTATTCAGGCAAGGGGGAGGACGCGTTGAGGAACAGCTTGAAGGCAGGTCTCGCCTCCGGGAACGCCTGCGCCAACGGCTGGCTTTCGATACCTGCCGGCTACTCAGCGGAATTGATGGCGCGTTGCGGGTGGGACAGCATCACCGTCGACCTTCAGCACGGCGTGCAGGACTATTTGAGCATGGTGCAGTGCTTCCAGGCGATGGCCGCATTCCCAGTCACGCCGCTGGTCCGCGTACCCTGGAACGAGTCTGGAATTATCGGCAAGGCCCTCGATGCGGGGGCTTGGGGCGTCATCTGCCCGATGATCAACTCGGCGCAGGAGGCCCGCGCACTGGTGGCGGCCTGCCTCTATCCTCCTGCGGGGCGGCGATCCAACGGCCCCAACCGGGCGGCTTCCTACAGCGACCACCAAAGCTACCAGGACTTCGCCAATGACGAGGTCCTGGTTTTGCCCATGATCGAGACAGTCGAGGGCGTCGCCAATCTACAGGAGATACTGGACGTGCCCGGCGTGAGCGGCGTCTATGTCGGGCCGAGCGACCTCGGCTTCTCCCATGGGCTGCGCCCGATATTCGATCGGGACGAGGACGAGATCGTCGAGATCTATCGAACGATTGTTGTCGAAACGGCCAAGCGCGGCCAGATCGCCGGTCTGCATACGATCGATCCCGCCTACGCTGCGCGGATGGTGGCGTTTGGCTTCCGGTTCGTGACGATTGCCAGCGACGCTTCGCTGATGGGCAAGGCCGCGCGCGAGGCTCTCAAGATGCTGGACCTGCCGGCGTTGAACGCGCCCGGCCGCAATTGACGGGGGCGGCATGACAAGCGAACCGCGGCAAGCAGGACCCCGGCCCGATTCCACGCCGAGCCAGCGCCTGGAAGCCCTCGGGATCATTCTTCCCGCAGCGCGCAAGCCCGTAGCCAATTTCCTTCCGGCGGTCCGGATCGGCGACTTGGTGTTTGTCTCCGGCCAGGGGCCGGTGTCTTCGGATGGGATGCGCTGTGTCGGCAAGGTCGGCAAGGACGTGAGCGTTGCGGAGGCGTACGGCCATGCGAGGCTGACCACGATCAATCTGCTTGCCGTCCTTCACGAAACGCTTGGTTCTCTGGACGCTGTGGACCGGATCGTGAAGGTCCTCGGATTCGTCAACGGAGATCCGGATTTCGAGGAGCATCCGCAGGTTATCAACGGATGTTCGGATCTGCTTGTGGAAGTGTTCGGCCCTGACCACGGATCGCATGCGCGGTCTGCGATTGGCGCGGGCTCGCTGCCGAAGCGGATCACGGTCGAAATCGAAATTGTCGTCGCGGTTCGCCTGCCGGCAGCCGCGGAGGCATCGAATGGCAATTTTGAAATATCAAAAATGCCATTCGATAACGCCATCTTGCCAGACATGGGCGGCTCCACGCGCTGGCCGCCCGGAACAAGAACAGAGAGGCGCGCAACCGACAAATGGGATGTACCATGACGAAATTTCCGAACCCGCCGCGCCTTGGCGGCGCTTTGAAATTGGCGCTCCTGACCACCTGCCTTGCGATGCCGTTCTCGATCACCGCCGGAGAGGCGATGGCAGAGTCCAAGCCGCTCGTCATTGCGCGAAACCTCGCCATCAACTCCCTCGATCCGTCGCGGGCGGCCTGCGATACCTGCCTCATCTATCTCTCCGCCGTCTACGAGACGCTTGTCCGTCTTGGTGAGGACGGACGCTCCGTCCTGCCCGGACTGGCCGAATCCTGGGAGGCCAACGGCGACAACACGGCGTTCACCTTCAAACTGAATCCCAAGGCGGTGTTTGCCGATGGATCCCCAGTCGAGGCCAAGGACGTCGTATGGTCCTGGGACAGGCTGGCCAATGCCCAGGGCGGTATGTCCTGGCTTCTGGACACCATCAAGACCGTCGAGACGCCGGATGCCCACACGCTGTCCATCCAGCTGACGCAGCCCGACGCCGAGTTCCTCGGCAAGGTCATGGGTCCGAACGCAGCCATCATCAACAGCGACGTCGCCGAGGCAAACGGCGCGCGCTCGACCAAGGACGCCGCCAACACCGATACCGCGGAACCCTGGTTCCTCGAGAACTCGGCCGGCAGCGGTCCCTTTGTGCTGCAGTCCTACAGCCCCAATGACGAGCTCCGCTTCAAGCGCAACGAGAAGTACTGGGGCGAGCCGGCGCTAGTCGACGAAATCTGGATGAAGAACACCAAGGATTCGATCGCCCAGGCGCAGATGATCCAGAACGGCGACACCGACATAGCGATGCAGATCGCTCCCGATACCGCCAAGACCATGGAAACGCCCGAAATCGTCGTCGAGAAGGCGCCGTCCTACAACTACATCTACATGGCCCTCAGTCCCGGCGCGAAGGGCAACACGGTGCCGCTCACCAAGCCTGTCCGCCAGGCGATTGCGCTGGCGGTCGACTACAAGGGCGTGATCGACTTTACCGTGGCCGGAGCCGGCCGCCTGCAGGCTTCGCCGATCCCCAACGGCTTCCCCGGGGCCGATGGCCTGCCCGAGCCGACGCAGGACCTCGAGAAGGCGAAGGCGCTGCTCGCCGAGGCGGGGCTCAAGGACGGCATCGACCTCAAGGTCAAGTTCCCCAACCAGAACTATTACGGCGTGGATATGTCCATGCTGATGCAGAAGCTCCAGCAGGACATGGCCAAGGCCAATATTCGCCTCACGCTTGAGCCGATGACGTTCGAGGTCTGGCTGGACGTGGTCAAGGGGGACGGTACGCCCTTGACCGCCTCCTACTATGCGCCTGACTATTATGGATCGGGCCAGTTCGTGAAGACGTTCGGCATGATCCCCGGCACGCGCTGGGCAAAGCGTTCGGGCGCCGAGCGCGTTGAAGGCGAAATGAACCCCAAGGAGGAGCAACTGCTTAACCAGGCGCTTGCCGCGCCGGAAGCGGGCCGCGACGCCCTGTACAAGGATGTCGCCATGGAGATGATCAACGACCGCATCATCGTTCCGCTGGTGAATCCGGACAATGTGCTGGTCTTCAGCAGCGCGGTGCAAGGCGTTCGCTACAGCATCAACGAGTTCCTGCCGCTTCGGGAACTGAGCTTCAAAAAGTAGACTGAACGCAGAGGAACGCCAAAGGCGGGACCCAGTCGATGAACATCTATCGTTACATATTTCGTCGACTGGCCGGCCTTCCCCCCCTTCTTCTTGGCGTGCTGACGATCGCCTTCCTGCTGTCGCAGGTATCGCAGGTCGATCCCCTGAACTCGATCCTGCCCGAACGGATGCTGAGCAATCCGGCCGCCGTGGCTGCCGCCAAGGCGCGCTGGGGCCTAGATAAGAGCCCGTTGACCCAGTATTTCGTGTACCTCCAAAATGTCGCGACGGGCGATCTCGGCGTGTCGTTCCGCACCAAGCGGCCGGTAGCGCGCGATCTCATGCAGCGCCTGCCGGCGACGCTAGAACTGGTGGTCGCGGCGCTGCTGTTCGGTTCGGTTCTCGGCGTTGCCACCGGCGTCGTCGCGGCGCGGTTCCGCGACAGCGTGTTCGACCATGCGGTCCGGTTGTTCGCCCTGTTCGGCTCGTCGATACCGGTTTTCTGGTCGGGCCTCGTCTTTCTTTCGATATTCTCGGTGCAGCTTGGCTGGACTCCCGGCCCGGGGCGACTCGGCTCCCGAACTGCGGCCGGCCCGCCGATCACCGGGCTGCACACCATCGATTCGCTGATCCAGGGCAACTGGCCGATGTTCTTCGAGGCGCTGTCCCACCTGATCCTGCCGGCGATCGTTCTCGGCTGGTCGGTGATGGGCATCATTTCCAGGCTGGTGCGGGGAAGCATGCTGGATGTGCTGAGCCAGGACTACATCGCGATGGCGAAGGCCAAGGGAGCAGGCGGCCTGCGCGTGCTGTTGCGCCACGCTCTGCCCAATGCGCTGATCCCGGCCATCACGGTCATCGGCTATTCCTTCGCCTATCTCCTGACAGGGGCGGTGCTGACCGAAACGATCTTCTCCTGGCCGGGGATCGGGTCTTATGCGGTCGAATCGGCGCGCGCCCTCGACTACCCAGCTATCATGGGCGTGACAATGCTGGGTGGCGCCGCGTTCCTGCTTACCAACCTGGTCACCGACATCGCCTATGCGATCGTCGATCCCAAGATCAAGCTCCAGTAGCGATCGGCGTCATGACTGCAATGGGCACTCCTCAAAACAACAACTGGGCCAAGGCGTTGATGAGCCATCTGCGTCGGGATTTCTGGTCGGCACTGCCCGCCTACATCGGCGGGCTGGTCGTCCTGTTCTGGATCGTCGTAGCCTTGACTGCGCCGCTATGGGCGCCCTACTCGCCGCTCGACATGGTTGGCGCGCGGCTGCAGCCGCCGAGCGCCGACCATTATTTCGGCACGGACGGGCTTGGGCGCGACGTCCTCTCCCGCACACTTTACGGCGCGGCGCAGTCGCTTCCGATCGCGGTCGTTGTCGTTGTCGTCGGCGCGACCGTCGGCGCAGTGCTGGGTGCCGCGGCGGGTTTCCTCGGCGGCTGGACGAACACCATCGTCATGCGGCTCGTCGATGTCACCTTGTCGTTTCCGCCAATGCTGCTCGCCATGGCGGTGGCCGTTGCGCTCGGTCCGGGGCTGAAGACTGCGGCCGTCGCCATGATTATCGTCTGGTGGCCACTCTATGCGCGGCTGATGCAGTCCCAGGTCATCAGCGTCAAGCAGATGGACCATGTCGAGGCGGCCGTATCCTCGGGCGTGCGGCGGTTCCGCATCTTGTGGCGATATATCCTGCCTTTGTCCTGGACGCCTATCCTGATCAACGCGACCATGGATTTCGGCCAGGTGGTTCTCCTCGCGGCGGCGCTGAGCTTCATCGGTCTCGGCGCCGCGCCGCCGACCCCGGAATGGGGCCAGATGATCTCGGAAGGCGCCGTCAATTTCTACACCTGGTGGATCGCTGCCGCGCCCGGCCTGGCCATATTGAGCGTCGTGCTGGCGTTGAATTTCATTGGCGACCGCGTTCGCGACGTGCTCGACCCGAGGTCAACTACATGACATCCGAAAATCTCCTGGACGTCCGCGACCTGACGATCGCCTTCCGGACGCCCCGAGGCTATGTCGAGGCGGTGCGCGGCGTCGATTTCGTGATCCGCCGGGGCGAGGTGATGAGCCTGGTCGGCGAATCCGGCTCGGGCAAGAGCGTAACCATGCGCGCGTTGATGGGGCTTCTGCCCGAAACGACCCGGATCAGCGGCTCGGCTCGATTTCTCGGCCAGGAACTCATCCAGAAGAGCGGGCGCGGCGTTCACGGCTTACGGGGCGCACGGATGTCCATGATCTTCCAGGATCCGATGACAGCCCTCAATCCGGTGATGGCAATCGGCGCCCAGGTGGCCGAAGCGATCCGGATACACAATCGCTCCATTTCCAGGCAGGAAGTCCGCGACCGCGCCGTGAAGCTGCTTCGCGACGTTGCGATACCGTTTCCGGAACAGCGCTTCGACCAGTATCCGCATCAGTTTTCCGGCGGCATGCGCCAGCGCGTCGTGATTGCAATGGCCATCGCCAACCGCCCGGACCTGATCATCGCAGACGAACCGACGACCGCGCTCGACGTGACGGTACAGGCGCAGATACTCGAGCTCCTGAGGAACCTGTGCGCCGAGTATCACGTCGGCCTGGCATTGATCACCCACGACCTCGGCGTGGTCGCGGGTATGGCGCAAAGCATCTCGGTCATGTATGCGGGCGCGATCGTCGAGCGGGGCTCGGTCGAGGAGGTCTTCTACAACCCTAGCCACCCCTACACGCGGGGGCTGCTTGGCGCGCTCCCGCATCTGACCGGCCGGATCGAACGGCTTGTCGATATCGGCGGCAACCCGCCGACCATATTCGCCCTGCCGGAAGGATGCGCCTTCAGCCCCCGCTGCGCGTTCGTCCAGCCGAGATGCCGCGTCGAGCGACCGCTCCTGCGCCAAGTCCGTTCCGCTTACGCGGCATGCCACTTCGCCGAGACGCTGCCGGCCTATCCGGTACAGGAGATGCAGGCATGACCGATCTCAGCGGAACTGACCTGACTCAGCCGCCATCGCCGGATGCGCAGCCTGACGCGCCGTTGTTGTCGGTGCGGCGCCTGGTCAAGGAATATCCGGGCGCTTCGGGTTTCTGGGGGACCGGCCGGCAGAACCCGATCCGGGCGGTGGCCGACGTCAGTTTCGACATCCACAGGGGCGAGACCCTTGGCCTCGTCGGGGAATCCGGCTGCGGAAAGTCGACCCTGGCCAAATGCATCCTCGGGCTGGTCGACGTCACCAGCGGCGACGTCACGCTTGACGGCGTGAACCTGGTCGGGCTGGCCGAAGAGGACATGCGCCTGCAACGCCGGAAGCTGCAGGTGGTGTTCCAGGACCCGTCCGCTTCGCTGCATCCCAGGATGCGTGTGGCCGAGATCGTCAGCGAACCTCTCAGGTTGCTGGGCATGTCGGGCGCGCAGAGAATGGCCCGGGCGCGAGAACTGATAACGCTTGTCCGCCTCAACCAAGAGCATCTCGAACGCTTTCCCCACCAATTGTCGGGCGGGCAGCGCCAGCGGGTGGGAATCGCCCGCGCGCTGGCCGTTTCGCCGCGGGTCATCCTTCTCGACGAGCCCGTGTCCGCGCTCGACGTCAGCATCCAGGCCGGTGTGCTGAATCTGCTGGGCGATCTCCAGCAAACCCTGCAGCTGTCCTATCTTTTCGTCGCCCACAACCTCTCCACGGTCCGTCACGTCTGCCAGCGGGTGGCGGTGATGTATCTGGGCAAGATTGTCGAAGTGGCCCCTCGCGACGAGCTGTTTTCGCGGCCGCGCCATCCCTACACCCACGCCCTTCTCTCGGCGGTCCCGCTGCCTGATCCGAAGAGAGACCGCGCTCGGGAGCGAATCGTTCTGCAGGGGGATCCGCCGAGCCCGGCAAATCCGCCCAACGGATGCTATTTCCGGACCCGGTGCTGGAAGGCAACGGAGATCTGCGCCAAAAGCGAACCCCAACTGGTTCGGCACGGAGATGTCTCCTATGCCTGCCACCATCCTCTGGTGGACGAGGTCGGGGATTGAGTGGACTGGCGTCGTGCGTAGTGACTATGCTGTGGCGGGCAATCGTGTAAACCGACGCGCATGACCAACGGGAGGACGGCAATGGGCGTATCGCGCGGACTTAATGCCGCACTGCGTGGAGGGCGTTGGCCTGCCCGCGGGATCGCATCACAGCCCCACGCATCGAAATTGGTGTTGTTCGGGGAAAGGACAGGGCGATGATGACCGGCATAAATGCGGATGGACAGGACGTGTCGCTGGAACCGGACGACACGATCGAACTCAATCGCGACAGCCTGGCTGAGCGGATCTACGCGAGGCTGCGCGCGGCGCTGATGACCGGCCAGTACGAGCCGGGAGCCCGCCTCAGCATCCGCAAACTGGCTGCCAGCTACAACACGTCGCCGACGCCCGTCCGCGAAGCGATCGTGCAGTTGGTTAGGGAAGGCGCGCTGGAACTGCGGCTCGGCTACCAGCCGCGCGTCCCGGTCCTCTCGATCCCGCAGTATATCCAGATCCGGGAGACGCGGGTCCCGCTGGAGCGGCTCGCCGCCGAACTGAGCGCAGTCAACATCACGCCCGAAGAGATCCAGACGTTGCGGGAGCTCCACAAAAAGTGGGTCCAGCTCGAATCGGCCGAGGAATGGCGCGCGGCGATCGTTGCCAACCAGGAGTTCCACTTCACCGTTTATCGCGCGTCGAAAAACGAGGTTCTCCTGCGCTGCATCGAAAACCTGTGGCTGCTGGCCTATCCGTTCGTCTACAATCAGTACCCCAGCATCCGCCAGGCAGGATCTGAAGTGCACCCGCACTTGTTGATAATCGACGCACTCTCTCGCCGCTCGCCGGCCGAAGCGGGGGAAATGGTGGTGCGCGATCTACGCGACGGCTCCTACCGGATTCTCGAACAGTTCAAGCTCGGCGAGGGACGCGAAAAAAAGCGGCGGGGCCGCAAGACCCTCACCCTGCAGGATTCGGCGGCGGACTGATCCGCATCCCGTGAACACGGTCCGATGTCGGCCGCGTCTTGCGGCCACCCCGTCGCAAGGACGGGACAGCCGGATTTCCGGACGCTATTTCTTGGCTTGAGCCGTGGCCGCGCGCCGCGCCTTCAGCCGCTCGGCGCCGATGATCTCGTTGCGTTCGAACAGCGCCTTGAGCCCGCGCGGATTGACGCCGATGCGCCGTACGAACTTGCCGCGCTCGGCCGGGATGTAGGCTTCGAGGGACTTCCGCTTGATCGCCTTGAGGATGATCGCGGCGACATGGTCGGGGGTCACCGAGTTCCCGGCGAAGGCCAGGGCCATGGCGTCGTCTTCGGCTTCCTTTTCAAGCATCGGCGTTTCGGTCGCCGTGGGATAGACGATTGTGAAGATGACGGGGCTATTGCGCTCTTCGATTGCCACGGCATGGTGAAAGGCCCGCAGCGCATGCTTGGCTGCGGCGTAGCTCGCCAGACCCGGGAACGGCATGAAGCCGTTCATGCTGCAGATGGTCGTGATGTGGCCGAACCCCTGAGCCTTGAACCTGGCGAGGGCAGCCAGCATCCCGGTCGCCGCCCCCATGAAGTTCGTGTCCATCGTATGCTGATGCTTTGCGATCGGGACGTCGCGGGCAAAACCGGTATGGACGGTCGCCGCATTGTTGATGAGCACGTCCAGATGACCATGTTCGGCAAAGATTTCGTCGAGGACCGTTTCCCAGTTCGCCGGCGAACAGATATCAAGCCGCTTGGCAGACCCTGCCGGTCCGATCGACGCGGCAGCGGCGTTGGCTCCCGCTTCGTTGATATCGGCAATGATCACCTTGTAGCCCGCTTCGGTGGCCTGTCGCGCCGTGGCGGCTCCAATGCCGCTTGCGGCGCCGGTGATCAACATCACCTTGGACTTGTTCCTGCTCATCGTTCCTATCCCTGATATGTGGCTTGTCGCCGGTTTCGACTGCTTGGTGCTATGTCGTTAGAAGTAGGTGCGGATGGAGCCGATGATGTCGTAACTCTCGTCGACGATGTGCATGACGCGCCATTTGTCGAATGTCAGGCATGGATGCGAAATCCCGAATGCCACGAGATCGCCGACCCGGAGCGGCGAATCCGCCGGGAGCTGCAGATGGCAGTGCTGGTCGTTCAGCCGCGTGACAATGTGCCCGGAAGGAACGGCCTGCGGTGTGTTCATGCTGCCGTCCGGGCGGTACCAGCGTTGCGCCAGCGGCAGGTCGTCATAGGACGCATCGCGCTTGCCGAACGCGACGATCGCCTTCTCCGCCTCGGGCCGTGACTGCACGTAAGCCCAAACTTCCAGGGCCTGGGAAAGGCCGCCATTCGAATCGGCAAGAGCCTGGTTGCGTTCACGCAGGGCCTCGACGGCACGGACATAGAGCACGGAGTCATGCGTGATGTAGCAGCCCGACCGGACGAGAACACGGGTATCACGGCCGAGGTCGGCATTGCCGAGCTTGCTGGCGACGACATCGAAATAGGATGAGCCGCCGGCGGAAAGAAGCACCGTGCCATCCGCGAAAAGGCCCTCCGAGGCGCATTGCCGGGCAAGCGCCACCATGGAGTCGAGCAGCCGCTCCACAAGCGCCAGCGTCTCCGCATTCGATCCGACGCGGATCAGGCCTTCGAACCCTTCGATTCCGGCGAGCGCCAGTGTACCGCCGGTCGCATGGACGGCGCGCGCGAGATCGAGGGCTGCTTCGACGCTCCGGCAGCCGGTTCGCCCGCCGGCATAGCCGACCTCCACCAGGACGTTGAGGGGACGGGCGAGCCCGATGCGCCTGGCGGCGGCGACAAGCGCATCGACATTGGATCGATCGTCGACCAGGCAGAAGAATTCGAACCCCGGGTCGTTTTCGAGTTCACGGACGACGTAGTCGATCGCGCTCCTTCCGATCAGCTGGTTGGCATAGAAGATGCGCTTATGCCCGAAAGCGCGCGCGACCTGCAGTTGGTGCGGCGTCGCGACGGTGATCGCCCAGGCGCCGTCGCCAAGCTGAAGATCGAACAGCGCCGGGCTCATCGTCGTCTTGCCGTGCGGTGCGATGTCCGCGCCGCTGCCCTTGAGGAAGCGGCGCATCCAGTCGCTGTTCTGGCGGAGCGCATCGCGCCGGATCACGGCCGCCGGGAGGGGGACGTCTTCCCGCAATATGTTCCAGTTCTGTGCGGCGACCTGATCCAGCGGCACATTCGACGCATGACCGGGAACGCCCTTGTCCAGGGCGTTCAGCGGGGCCTCCGCCGTTGCTGACGGGGTTCTGGTCCATAAGTTCGTCATGATAGCTTCCGGCTTCGGGTGACTTTGATCTATCATATAGCAAAAACAGGGCGCGGCCGTCGCGTATTTTATGCTGCTGCCGCCAGCAATTTTTCGAACTCAAATGGGGCTGTCGTCAAGGAAACGGTTCAGCACGTTACCCGTGATCTGGCTGACGTTGTTTGCGTAGCCGGCATGCGACAGGGAACAGCACCAGGCGATCGACCCGGTGGAGAACACGGCGCCGCCATTTGAGGTTGGATAGAGGACCATGTCGGCGCGAACCATGGCATTTTCCTCGCCCGTAAAGCCCCGGTACAATGCGGGAAGCTCTTCCGGCGCGGGTATGCCGCCCGCACCTGTCCTGTCGGCCGTTGCCAGGATCATGATGTTGGGCGCCGAGCCGAGGTTGGGCTCGGCCCGGTCGATCTCCAGGCCTGCCGCGCCGCCGAGTCGCAGGCCGAAATTCCCGATTGGCTCATCGGCGCCGACGCCTTCGAAGACGAAAGAAGCCCTGTCGTCGAAGCTGTCCGGCAGTCGGCGGTAATAGGTCGAAAAGTCGAACACCTGCGCGCTGAAACCCACCCCGCAAAGCCGTTGCGGAGCGCGGCCGCTGCTGCGCCAAAGGCCGCTGGGTTCGCCCGTGAACGACAGGTTGCCTTCTCCGGCCTCCGTTTCCCAACTGCGCAAACCTGTCAGGCCGCGGCGCAGTTCGATGATCCCGGTCTTGGTCGGGTGAAACGCGACGCGCCAGTAGAAACCGTTTCCGCCGAGATACATGTGCCGGCCGCCGCCGTTCTGATAAGTCTCAAGCGCGTCCAGCATTTCCTTTGAGTAGTACTCCGGGTGGGTCATGTTTATGACCACCCGATATCCGCTCAGCAGGCGTGCGCCCTCGCGATGCATGTCTTCGTCGGTGACCACGTCGTAACCATGGCCCATCTCCTCGAGCCAGTCGAGGAGATGGGTGTCGTTGACATAGTTGAAGGTGTTGGAGCGCGGACGCGCATTCAGGATCGGCCGCGCGCCCGTCGAGTAGCAGACGCCGCTGTCGTCGCTGTGGGTGTCATAGGTGGAACTGCCGAGCTCGCGGTGCTCGTTGGTATAAACATCGTCGGCCGTGATGATCATCAGGCCGTCGGCCATGACCTCGAAATGCGTCTGATCGAGCCGAGAATGGTTGTTGGCGTAGGCGAGATAGGTGGCCGTCGGGGCGATGACCGCAATATCGGAGGTCCGGCGTCCGCGCGGCGGACGAACGAAAAAGATCGCATAGCTTTCCACCGGGACCGAGCCGTTCGACGTTGTCATCTGGAGCGCGTAGAAGCCTGACTGCCAGTCGTCCGGAATGCTAAGCGTTGTCGTGGCCGCCCATCCCGCGTCCTCGAGATCGTCCTCGTGAAAGTGGATGGCGCCGTACTGCGATGGGTCCTCCGTCCAGCTGTGGATTTGACCGGTCCAGTTGGCGCCGGTGGCGGCGCGCATCGGCAGACGATGAACCGATCCGTTGAGATTGTTGGCCGAGAGGTCGGTGATCTCGTCTCCGTTCATGCCGAGGCTGAAATCCCAAGCCCCAACCAGCAACGGATCGGTCTGCACAGGGTGAAGCGTCTCGACCAGTTGTTGCACGTCCGCACGCGTCAGCGCGGCGCCATAAAGGCGCGGACGGTCGATCTTGCCGTTGAAGTGGTTGAAAGTTTCCTTGTTCGGGCGGCTGTCGCCCGTCCATTGCGCGGCAAAGAGCAGTGGCGTCGCGGCCGGCCATTGCACAGCCGGAAACCCCTCGTCTTCGACGGAGAAGACCCGCTCGCGGCCGCCGTCCCGCGAAAGGCTCACCGCCTCAAGACGAATCGTCCCGTCGGCCGACCGAGATCCCGCCACGAAAATCCATTCGCGCCGCAGGATGCTTCGCGACGAGCGGGCGCTGCGCGTCATTCCCTTGCAGGCCACCGTCATCGACAGATGGCCCTCGTCGTCCAGCTCCAGTTTCCATCCGGAATCCAGCCGATCATTCCAGCGCGAAACGATCGTCTGGCGGCATCCGCCGACGATGGTCGGGTAGATGTAGCACCCCACCGAGAACGCAGTCAGACCCGAGAGGATCGGACCGTCGGCAACGGATGCGTAAGATCCGACATGTGTCGGCTGACTGGACAGCTGAACGTCGCCGTCGTCGAGGGGCGTGGCGGCGTGCAGGAGTTTGAGACCTGGTCCGTTCGGGTCTGGGTCGGCACATCTAACCCGAACCACTTTCAGGCTTGCCGAAGGCAGGTGCGCGCTGCTGAGATGAAAGCTGACGGTTTCACCCGGAGCCACACTCCATGGTTTCGCGTAACCCAGGATGCTGGTCGTGTCGATCATGGCTTTTGGTCCGTTTCCTCTGCAATCCTGACGCCGGTAATTGCCTCCCACCGAATTTTGAAAACCGCCCACTCCGCATCTGCCAGACGCGTGAACGTCTTGTCTGAAAACGTCTTGACCGCATCGCCGCGCCGCGATGGCAGCAGTCCCAGCATCCATTTCTTGCCGGGTTCGACGGGGATCAGGACAAATCGCCCGCCCTCGCCACCCCATCGCATGCGATGCACGATTTTCTGCAGGTCCGGACTGTAAGGCCCTTTCGGCGCCCGCCGGAACTCCTCGACCAGATCGAGGCGGTTCGGATCGACGGGAAAATGAGCTGTCTTCGGGTCTGTCTGAAGCATGGGCCTGCCGGGGGGTTACAACCGTTGGTTCCGGATCTGGCGACCTCCGCGCCGAGGCCGCCAAGCCGCGGGCTAGGCCCGCCGCACGTTCCAGAAAAGAGGCATGGCATCCAGCATGCCGGTCAAATCGGAGCGGTAAGCGGTCGGGTAGTAGAACAGGCCGAGGGGGACGAACGGAACCTTCTCCAGGGCGATCTGCTGGATCTTGCGGCCGATTTCCGGCCGCTCCGCGGCGTTCGTTGACGAGAGCCACTCGGCGCGAAGCACTTCGATTTCAGGAATGTCCGGCCAGCCGTCGAACGCCTTGTCTGCGTTGCTCCGCAGGTAGGAGTAGCCGGCGGTGTTGTAGATCGCGGCTCCGGCGATGAAGTTGCAATAGACGCTGTACCCGCCGGAATCGAGGTCGCCCTTGTTCTTCATGCGCTGGGCAACGGTCGCCCAGTCCTGCACCTGCAGATCGACGTTGAGCCCGACCTTCCGGAAGAGATCGGCCGCCACTTCGCTGAATGCGCCGATGACCGGATAGTCGCCGGTCGAGATGATGACGACGCGTTCGCCCTTGTAGCCCGCGGCGATCAAATCCGCTTTGGCCTTCTCAAGATCAGGTGTCTTCGTGAACGTCTCGAGACCTTCGGTGCTGGCCAGTTCAGCATTGGGATGGAAGATGCCGACGGGGGCCTGCCACATCGAGGGATCTTCGCCCACGGCCGCAATTAGGAAATCCGACTGCCTGACTACGTTTAGCAGGATCTTGCGGATCTGCGGATTGTCGAACGGCTTCTGGAGGAAGTTGAACCGCAATATACCGAGATTGCCCGTCTTGTCGGTAACCGCCACCCGGATATCGCTGTTTCCGGTGAAGGCCTGCAACAGATCCGGCGTGGGCTGTTCCCACCAGTCGATTTCCCCCGCCTGGAGCGCTGCCGCCGCCGTGGCCGGATCGGGAATGGTGTGCCATTCGACGCGGTCGAAGTGGACCACCTTGCCGCCCGCCAGATTGTCCGCCGCTTCGGAGCGGGGAATGTAGTCGGCAAATTTCTCATAGACGTTCAACGAACCCGCCACCCGTTCCGCTGCTACATAGCGGAAGGGGCCGCTGCCGATGATTTCGGTTATCGGCTTGGTTGGATCCGCAGCTGCGATGCGTTCCGGCATTATGCCCGTGCTGCGCGGGTTCACTTTTCCAAGCGCGTCAGGAAGCATCGGGAAGGGCTTGTTGAGGCGGAACTGCACCGTCTTGTCGTCCGGCGCGGAAATTTCGTCGACGAACGGGGCCAGCGCCTGCGAAAAACTGTCCTGTCCGAGCCAGCGCTTCAGACTCGCTGCGACGTCCTTGCCGAGAACGGGTTCCCCGTCATGGAACTTCTGTCCGGGACGGAGCGTCATCTTCCAGATCTTGTCGTCGCTTTCCGTCGTGTGGCCTTCAACCATCTGGGGTTGCGCCTTGAAATTGCTGTCCACGCCATAGAGCGTGTCGTAGACCATCATGGCATGGTTGCGCGTCACATAGGCCGGGCTGCCGAAGGGGTCGACAACGGCCAGATCCGCCTGCGGCACGAATTTTAGGACCTTTGAGGAGTCCTGGGCCGAGGCCCGTCGCGTCAAACCATATGACATCGATGCACCTGCGAGGGCAGCCGCGCCTCCCAGAAACTGTCTGCGTCTGATCATGTCCATTCTCCTTGTTGAAGCTCGATACGATGGGCGGAAGCGTGCTAGTCGATCAGATGACACGCAGCCATCTGATCGGGACCTGTCGACCTCAGGACGGGCGTTTCTCGGCTGCAGCGGTCGAAGGCGAGCGGACAGCGCGTATGGAAATTGCAACCGGGGGGAGGGTTTGCGGGCGACGGCAGGTCGCCCCGCAGCACGGTCCGGCTCGTTTTCCGTCCCGGGGTCGGCGTGGGCACCGCCGACAGCAGCGCCTGGGTGTAAGGGTGGAGTGGATTTTCAAACAGGGGGCCACGCGGCGCGACCTCGACGATCTTTCCGAGGTACATGACGGCGACCCGGTCGGTGATGTGGTCCACGATGGCCAGGTCATGGCTGATGAAGAGCAGGGCGAGTCCGAACCGGTCTTTCAGGTCCTGAAGGAGATTTACCACCTGCGCCTTGACCGAAACGTCGAGCGCCGAGACGGCCTCGTCGCAAACGATCAGATCCGGCTCGGCCGCGAGCGCCCGGGCGATGCCTATCCGCTGGCGCTGGCCGCCGGAGAACTCGTGCGGAAAGCGGCTGGCCGCGTCCTTCGGCAGCCTCACGACGTCAAGCAGGTCATCGACGCGGGACTTCAGGTCGGCGGCATTCCGGGCAAGGCCGAAATTGTGAATGGGCTCGGCCAGGATGTCCCGGACCCGCATGCGAGGATCGAGGCTGGAAAAGGGATCCTGGAAGACGATCTGGATGCGTTTGCGCTGGGCGCGGAAGGCGTCCGGCGACAGATTGTCGATGCGTGCGCCGCCGAGCTCGATTTCTCCCGAAGTTGGCTGAAGCAGGCCGATGATGGTCTTGCCGACAGTGGATTTTCCGCAGCCGGATTCACCCACAAGAGACAGTGTCTCGCCCTTCAGGATGTCGAAGGAGATGCCATCGACTGCCTTCACAACCCTGGTGGCGCGTCCGAAAAGGCTAAATTTCGTCGCGTAGTGCTTCTTCAGGTTCTTGACTGACAGAAGAGGCTGTGACGGTAGCGGGCTCATGCTGCCAGGCCCTCCTTCTCCGCGAAGTGGCAGGCCACGACATGTGCTGGGGCCTTCTGCTCGAGCGCCGGCGCAAATTCCAGGCATAGGTCCCTTGCCTTGGGGCAGCGATTGGCAAAGACGCACCCCGCAATGCGTTGCTTCAGGTTCGGCACGAGACCGGGAATTTCGACCAGCCGCATCTTGTCGCCGCCAACGCCGATCTTGGGCACAGCGCCAAGCAGGCCGACGGTGTAGGGATGCCGCGGACGGGTCAGCAGGTCTTCGACCGAGGCTTCCTCGACCTTTCGGCCGGCATACATGACAACCACCCTGTGCGCGATTTCCGCGACCACGCCGAGATCATGGGTTATCAGGATGATCGACGTTTTGGATTTTGCCTGGATATCCGCGAGCAGTTCGAGGACCTGTGCCTGGATCGTCACGTCCAGCGCGGTTGTCGGCTCGTCGGCAATCAGCAGTTTTGGATCGCAAGCCAGCGCTATGGCGATCATGACCCGCTGACGCATGCCGCCGGAGAGCTGGTGGGGATATTCCTGCAGGCGCCGCGCTGGGTCGGGGATGCCGACCAATGCGAGCATGTCCTTCGCGCGACCGTCCATCTCTGCCCTGGAAACGGTCCGATGGAGCGCGATCGTTTCGCGGATCTGGCGGCCGATGGTGAGCACGGGGTTCAGGCTCGTCATCGGCTCCTGGAAGATCATGCTGATCTCGTTGCCGCGAATCCCCCGCATCTCGCTTTCCGTTAGCTTCAGGAGGTCGCGCCCGTGAAACCTGATGCTGCCGGCCGTCTTCGTGATGTTCTCGGGCAGGAGCCGGAGAATGGACATCGACGTCACCGACTTGCCGCAACCCGACTCGCCCACGATCGCAAGGGTCTCGGAGGGCCTGACCTCCAGGGAAAGTCCATCGACCGCGCGGTTGATGCCATCGGAAGTGCGGAAATGGGTCTGGAGGTTTTCGATCTCGAGCAGGGCCATGGT
Source organism: Tianweitania sp. UT-5YL-CI-8 (assembly GCF_030010215.1). Classification (GTDB taxonomy): domain Bacteria; phylum Pseudomonadota; class Alphaproteobacteria; order Rhizobiales; family Rhizobiaceae; genus Oryzicola. Next base: position 25,719 of record NZ_JASCRR010000022.1, on the reverse strand, counting down.
TACACCGTCTTCGCCATTCGAGGATCCAGCGCGTCGCGCAGGCCGTCGCCGACCATGTTCACGGCAAGAACGGTGACGGAAAGGAATACGGCGGGTATCAGGACGATGTGCGGCTTCACCTGCCAGAGAGCGCGTCCATCGGCCATGATGTTGCCCCAGGACGGTATGGAAGCCGGCGTTCCCGCGCCGATGAACGACAGCGTGGCCTCGACGATCATCGCAGATGCGCAGATATAGGTGGCCTGCACGATGACCGGTGCAATCGTGTTCGGCACGATGTGCCGCCATATCACCTTGGCGCTCGATGAGCCGGTTGACACGGCAGCCTCGACATAGGCCAGTTCACGCAGCGAAAGAACGACGCCCCGCAGCAGGCGCGCGACGCGTGGAATCTCCGCGACGGCGATTGCGAGGATCACGTTTCCAACCGAAGGGCGTGTCAACGCCACAAGCGCTATCGCCAGCAGGATGGATGGGATCGACATGATCGCGTCCATCAGGCGCATGATGGGGCTGTCCGCCCAGCGCACATACCCGGCCGTCATGCCGATGGCGGCGCCGATCGCGGTCGCCAGGACTGCAACGGCAAAACCGACGAAGAGAGAAACCCGCGCGCCGTAAAGAACGCGCGAGTAGATGTCGCGGCCGAGCATGTCGGTGCCGAACCAATGTTCGGCGGAGGGAACGCGGGCGCGCAGTGTCGGTGAGATCGCCAGCGGGTCGACCGTACCCAGCCATGGAGCGAAGAGCGCGATGCCGGTCAGGACGATCAGCAGCACGGCGCCGATGGAGGCAGGTACATTGCGCCGGGCCAGCCCCATCAATCCGCGTCGAGGGGGCGTATGCTGCATGATATCGGGAAGCGGATCGGCCACCGCCAGTCCCAGGAGCGCGGGCGGGGTCAATAGCGGATCCTCGGGTCGAAAAGCGGGTAGATGAGGTCGACCGCCAGGTTGACCAGCATGTAGGTGAAGGAGAACAGCAGCACGACGCCCTGGATGACCGGATAGTCACGCCGCAATATGGCGTCGGCGGTGAGGCGGCCGATCCCGGGCAGGGCAAAGACGCTTTCCGTGACGACCGCGCCGCCGATCAGTAGCCCGACGCCGATGCCGATGACGGTCACGATCGGGACCGCGGCGTTCTTCAGCGCATGGTCGAAGAGGATCTCCTTCGGCGCCGCGCCCTTGGCACGGGCGGTGCGGATATAGTCCTGCTGCAGGATTTCGATCAGCGCGGCGCGGCCGATGCGCGAAATCAGCGCTACGTAGGACGTGCCCAGCGCGAACGCCGGCAGGGCGAGGCTGTTCAGCCAGGGTCCGACGCCGCGCGAGATCGGAACGTAGCCCTGGATGGGAAACCACCGCAGTTCGACCGCGAATACGTAGGAAAGGCAGTAGGCGAGCACGAATATGGGTACGGAAAATCCGAAAACGCCAAAGCCCATGATCCCGCGATCGATCGCCGTTCCCTGCTTCCAGGCGGAAATCAGCGCGAGTGGCACGGCGGCGGTGACGGCCCAGACGAGTGTCAGCGCCATCAGCGACAGGGTCGGTTCGATTCTTTGCCGGATGAGCGTTGCAACCGGGACGTTGCTGATCATCGAAACGCCCAGCTCGCCATGAAGAACGGCCCATAGCCAACTGCCGAAACGGACCCAGAAAGATTGGTCGAGGCCGAGATTTCGCCTGACCTCTTCGATCTGCTGGGGGGTGGCTGAATCTCCGGCAAACAGCAAAGCCGGATCCCCCGGCGCGAAGTACAGCAGGCTAAACACCAGGAACGCTACGAGCGCCATGACTGGTATGGTCGAAAGTACTCGCCTGACTGCGAATTTGAGCAAAAGCTTCCCTTCAAAGTAGCAATTTAATATATGATATTTTCAATATCGGGGATGTCAACCCGCAATGCGAAATGAGCCTCTCCGAAGCCGTACCGCATTTTTCGGACGTGTGATTTGCTCGGTCGGTTCAGAACATTGTGCCGGAGAACGGCAGGCGCTGAACCGAAAACAGGCGGTCCAAGGCCGCCACTGCACTCGCGTCCGCGACCTGGAGGCGGCGCAGATGCTGCATCTGCCACCACTTCGCTCCACCCAGATAGACCGTGGACGCTGTCGCGACGTCGGTCACGATCTGGGCGGCGGCGTGCGTTCGCCCGACACCGTCCGCCGTGATGCGCAGCCGCACCGTATTGTCCGTCAGGATAGGGTCGATGATCTCGACGACGACGGCGTCCGGACCTTCGTAGCTGCGTCCGGCCAGTGCTTTCTGGGTGTCGAGAAGCCGCAGCCACGTTTCGTCCAGGCAGTTCGTGACGCTGGCCGATCGCCAGTCCGTGAACAGCCATGGCAGGAGGTCGTCCGCGGGGCACACGGGCAGCTGGATCCGGTGCGCGATGTCCACCGACAAGAGATGCGAGATGAGAGCGGCATACGTCTCGTCGTCATGTGCGATCAGGTCGTCCACGACGATCGTTCGGTTGGTGCTCGCCACCCATGCCGAGGTGTCGAGCGGACGATAGCGCACATAGCCCGTTTCCTGGCCGGGGCGCCCATGCGCCACGACATAGGTAGGGACGGCGCTTCTCGACAGGCGCGACGCGTTGGCGCTCCACCAATAGCGCGGCCGCGAGATTGTCCCGCTGCGCGGGTCGGGCTGGCTGGCGTAGACCCGTGCCTGAAGCGCCCAGGCCTGGTCAGGCTCCACGAACATGGTCTCACTGGGCTTGCGGAATTCCGGGCGCAGGCGCGCGCGCGCGCGGTCGATCTCGTAGGCGACCGACAGGTTGGCTATCGCGTATCCGAAATTGCCATAGATGCCGGCCTCAGTGGCCCTGAGCGTCGCCAGCGGCTCGCCGCTTTCGCGCGCCGCGCGCAGTTGCGCGTGGAGGAGGGTCTTGGCCACGCCGCGCCGGACATGCGTCGGCAGCACGCCGACATGCGTGACCGCGGCATGCGGGAGCCACGCATTCCCGGGAACTCTGATCTCGCCCGAGTAGGAGTTCGTCGTCCCCACCAGCTGACCGTCGTGGAAGGCGCCAAAAGCGCGGCCGGGCTCGAAAAGACCCTCAATCATCGCATCGTCGACCGCACCAAGCGGCGGCAATCCCGTCATGGCGGTGCGAAATGTCCGCACCGCCCCGGCCAGTTCGTCGCGCTCCGTCAGGCGCCGCACTTCAATGCTCATGCGATATCCTTGCCGTAGAAGGGGGCGGACATGGCCTGTCCGGTAAAGCCATGGCCGCGCGCGGAGACGATCGTTGCCAGGATGTCAGGGCTGTTCATGCGCGATCAATCCGGCATCGTGAAGGGTTCGTCGGAGAGAAACCGCGTCAGGACATTCTTGGTCATATGGCTGACATTGTTTTCATATCCGCCGACGCTGAGCGACAGCATGTACGATATCGAACCCGTTGTGAACACGGCGCCGCCGTTCGGGGTCTCGAAGAACACCATGTCGGCGCGCACGAGCGCGTTATGTTCGCCGTCCAGTCCATGCACCATGGTGCGGAACTCTTCCGGCGTCGGAAGCGCGCCGGCGCCAAGCCCGTACGATGTTGCTACGACGATCGAATGGGGCGGGCTGCCGAGTTCGAGATCGAAACGATCGATTTCGATACCAACGGCCCCGCCAAGGCGCACGCCGAAGTCACCGATGCGTTCGCCCTGCTCGATCCCGTCGACGATGAAGCCGACGCGTGGATTGCTGCTTTCGGGCGTGCGCATGAAATATCCCGGGCGATCATTGATCATGGCCGAGAAGCCGGCGCCGACCAGCTTCTGCGGCGCAAAGCCGCTATGCCGCCACAGCGCGGCAGGCTCGCCGGTGCCGGCGAGATGGACCTCGCCCGGCTGCGATTCCCACGTGCGCGTACCCGCCATGCCACGCCGGACTTCCAGCGCAGCAGGTGCTGCGGGATGGAATGCGCACCGCCAGTAGAAGCCGTTCGCGCCAAGGGACAGGTGCCGGCCGCCCTGGTTCTGGTAGGCCATGAGCGCGTTCATCATGCCAACCGAATAGTACTCGGGATGCGAGGGCGTGCACACCACGCGGTAGGGCGACACCGAGCGGACGCCTTCCCGGTCGAGCTCGATGTCGGTGATGAGGTCGTATTCGATGCCCTTTTCCTCGAGCCAGTCGAGAAAATGCGTATCTGTGCAGAGATTGAAGGGATTTGCCCGGGGACGGATGTTGAGGATCGGCCTCAGCCAGGAACTATAGCAGCGACCGCTTTGATCGATATGGGAGTCGTAGGTGGACTGCCCCAGTTCCGGATGCTCCTGGAGATAAATATCGTCGTAGGTCAGTTGCAGCAGATGCTCCATCAGGCCCTGGAAGTGGACGTGATAGAGCCGGAGCGCGCTATTCGCATAGGCAAGATACGTGGCCGTCGACGCGATGACCACTAGCTTGGCGCGCTTGCGTCCGGGCGCGGGCGTCACGAAAAACGGAACGAAGCTCTCTGCCGTCAGTTCGGCCCCGCTGCTGCCCGCTTCCTGCGGGCGCCGCAGGCGCAATGCGTAGACACCCGATCGCCAATCCTCAGGGATGTCGAGCGAGAAGTCCGGATCCCAGCCGCAATCGTACAAGTCGTCGGTATGGAAGTGGATCGCCCCGTATTCCTTTGGCGAGAGCCTCCAGTCATGCACGGCGCCGCTCCAGTTCACACCAGTGACGGCCCGGCGGGGCAACTGGTGAAGCCGTCCGTTCAGTCGGCTTGCCGAGAGGTCGGTCACCTCCAGCGTGTCGATGCCGATGGAAAAATCCCAGAAAGCCAGGACGTCGGCATTTGTCGAGCCGGTGCGGGGAGCGGGCTCGACAGCGCGAAGAGCCGTCTGATCGAACAGTTGGCCGGCCACCCGCGGCGAGTCGATCTTGCCGTCGAAATGGTGCGCCATCTCGCCGCCATGTCCGGTTGCGCGCGCCGCAATGACGAACGGGCCAAGGGAGTCCAGCCTCCACGCGCCCTTTTGTTCGAAACGCCGTTCGACGCGCGTCTCAGGCATGATGCCGTCGGCGAGGCGTACCTGGGCCAAAGTGACCTGCCCACTCGGTTCATCGAAAGATGCTGCGACCCAATACCAGTTCCGTTCCGCAAGCGGGATGTCCAGCGAAAATTCCACGGGTGCGCCTGCCGCCGAGCAGGCGGTGAATGTCAGCCCCTTGTCACGGCTGACCGCGAGCGCGTAGCCGGCGTTGTCCTTGGCGGAGAAGCGCGACATGATGGTCTGGCTTTCCGGGGTCAGGCGCGTTGGCCAGATGTAACACCCGAGCGAAAACTGCCGTCCTGGGGCTAGCGCCCCCCGATCGTCCACGATTACGGCCGAACCGGGACGTATCGGCTGATGCCGGCACGGCTGGATGCCATCGATCGCGGAGTTCATCACCTCGTATCGGAGCCCGGGTCCGCGCGGATCCGGATCCGCGCAGCGCATGCGCACAATCGAGACGGCGGCCTGGTCATCGGATGAACTGAGATGGAAGGATATGCGCTCGCCGGCGGGCAGGCTCAACCTGTCGGGATATCCCAGGAAACGATTGGTCTCGATCTGCATCGCTCAATCCATGACAAGAGGAGCGCCGGCAAGTTCCTGCCAGCGAAGCTTGAACACATGCCACTCGGCGTTAGCGAGCGATGTGAACTCGATATCGAAGACACGCACCTTCTGGCCTCTGTCCTGCGGCAATTGCCCGAGTTTCCAGAGACGTCCCGGTTCTTCGACGACGAGGACGTAGCGCCCGGCAGTCGGTCCCCATCGCATGCGCATGAGCAGCCGGTGCAGGTCCGCGCTATAGTGGCCGTCGGTCTTGTCGCGGAACTCCCGCGCGAGGTCGACGCGTGAAGCGTCAAACGTGAATCTCACCGCTTGAGGATCGCTTGTATGGTCCATGAAAGAGCTCCGGCGAAGGCGATAGGTGGCGGCTGACGCGAAGCCTCAGGCGTCCTGAAACTGGTTTGCAACGGCTGCGAAGCCCCGTTCAGCCGCCTGCAGCGCGGCTTCGATGTCCGCGTCGGTGTGTGCGGCGCACAGAAACATCGTGTGCTTCGGGTGGAAGAAGACCCCTGCTTCAAGGGCGGTCGAGCAGAACAGGTTTCCCTTGCTGCAGTCAGGATCGTCATCGAACAACATGACCGGCATTTGCACCGGACCGGTCTGACGCACCTGCAATCCGGCTTTTAGCGCCCGGTCGTTCAGGCCCTCGCGCAGCTTCCGGCCAAGACGATCCATATGCTCGACGATGTCGTCGCGGCGCGCGATCTTCAAGGTCTCGATCCCGGCCGCCATGGCGACGGCGCCAAACCAGAACGAGCCGGTAACGAAGACCTTGGAAGCAGCCTCGCGCAGCCAATCCGCTCCGGTGACAGCCGCCAGCGAATAGCCGTTGGCGATAGCCTTGCTCCAGGCCGACAGATCCGGCCGTACGCCGAACTGCTCCCAACTGCCGGACAGATCGAGCCGCAGCCCGGTGCGCACCTCATCGATGATCAGCGCCGCGCCCTTGGCGTCGCAGAGCTGGCGCGCCAGTTGTGCAAACGCGCGGCTCGGCAGTTCCTGGTCCTTGCCAAAATCATGCCGGAAAGCTGAAACCAGAATTGCGGCGAGGTCGTCGCCGGCTACGGCTACGGCCGCGGCTAGGCTTTCGGCGTCGTTGAATTCGTAGACGACGATATGCGCGCGGTCTTCCGAGGTGACGCCGACCAGCGATGGCGAGCACCACGGCACGGCGCCATGATAGGCGCCCCGGGCAACAAGGATCTTGCGTTTCCCGGTCGCCGCACGCGCAAAGGTCACGCATGACGTCGTCGCATCCGTGCCATTCTTCATGAACTGCGTCCAATCGGCCGCTGCGATCGTATCGACGAGGGCCTCAGCAAGTTCGACCATCGCCTCTCCCGGTCCGTTGAGGCAATCACCCTTTGCGTTCTGACGAGCGGCTGCTGCGTCGACCTCTGGGTGGCGATAGCCGAGCAGGTTGGGGCCCCAGGCACACATGAAGTCGACGTAGCGCCGACCGTTGACATCCCAGAGCCATGCGCCCTCGCCCTTGGCGAAAAACTGCGGATAGCCTTTCGGCAGGTTGGTGGCATTGAGATGTCCCCACATGCCGCCGGGAACGACCTTCGCGGCCCGCTCTCTCAAAAGGGCGTCATTGGACTGGCTTGCATCGGACACGGGGCATTCTCCCTGATATCGGTTTATCGTTGTCATTTCGTCTTGGTGGCCGTCTTTTCTGCAGAGGGTGAGCGGCTGACCGTGAGCGCCGCCACCGACCGTCGCCGGCGCTATGGCATTACCAGTTGCCGCACCAGATCCATCTGTTCGTCGAGCATGGGCTGCCCGCCTATCGCCCTGGCGCCGCGCTCCCTGGCGGCGGCGACGATGCTGGTCAAAGGCGGCGAGACGACGATATCGCAGACCGCGGTATCCGGTCTGATCAATTCGACGTCGAAGGGAAGGGCGTCATCCGGCTTCATGCCGAGCGAGGTCGCGTTGATGATCACGTCGAACCCGGTTGGGATCTCTTCGCCGGCGCGCCCGATGACCGAGCCGTCGGCCGCTTTCAGTTCCGCCGCCAGGGCGCGGGCTTTCGCGACGTCGCGGTTGAATATGAAGATCTCTTTCGCGCCGGCCTCGGCCAACGCGAAGGCCGTCGCCCGTCCGGCGCCGCCGGCGCCGAACTGAAGCACGCGCTTGCCCTTGACCTCGATACCGTTGCGCAGCATGCCGGCAATGAAGCCTGCACCGTCAATGTTGTCGCCGAGCAGCGTCCCATCTTCGTTGCGCCTGACGAAATTCACGGCGCCGATGGCACGGGCGCGTTCGGTCAAATGGTCGAGGTGACGCACGATGTTGATCTTGTGCGGCATGGTCACGCCGAAACCGACGACGTTGCGAAGGCACCGGATCGCAGCCAGCACCGTGCCAAGGTCGTCCGGGTGCACGTCGAGAGGCGAGACAGCGACATCCTTGTCGATGGATGCGAAATAGGTGTTGAGAACGTCGCTCGCGCGGCCGCTCCCTACGGGATGCGCCATTGCGAACATGATCTTGGTCTTGCCGGTAATCTTCATGGTCAAGGTCCTTGTAAATATCAGTGCGGCAGGGAGGTCCGGCCGTACTTGCCGTAGCGGTCGAGGACGCGCTCCATCTCGTCGTCCGGAATGATCATCGGCTCACCCGCCTGGCAGGCCATCAGATATTGGCGAGCCAGGGTTTCGAGTTTGATCACGAGGCTCAGCGCCGCTTCCAGCGACTGTCCCGCGACGACCATTCCGTGATTTGCCAGCAGGCAGGCACGCCGGTCGCGCATCGCCTCGACCGCCGCATCGCCTAGGTCGGCGGTACCGAACGTGGCATATCTTGAGCAGCGGATCGAATTGCCGCCAAAACCCGCAAGCATGTAATGAAAGGCAGGGATCGACTTCCCAAGGGAGGAGAGCACGACGCAACTGTCCGCATGCGTGTGGATGACGGCGTTAGCCTCGGGAAACGCCTTCAGGATGGCGGTATGCATGCTCCACTCGCTTGAGGGGGCGCCTTCGCCCTGCACCTTTCCGTCAGCGTCGATACGGACGATGCGTTCGGGCGTCAGATTGCCGCTGTGGCCGCCCGTCGGCGTGATCAGGACCCCGCCCTGGTCGCGACAGCTCACATTGCCCGTGCTGGCGAGGTTGTAGCCATCGTCTTCCAGCCGCTTGACGATGGACAGGATTGATTGACGCGGGTCAGTTGATTGCATTGAAGTGTTCCGGTTTCAGCATCGAGTCGAGGGTGGATTGAAAGATGTCGTCCGGCCCCAGTTTTCCCGATTTGAGACAAAATGCGATGGGATCGGCCTCTTCGGTAACCGCTCGGCCTATGCCGGGGCCGCCATAGGCGCCGACCTTCAGGCTCCGGACGCCGAGTTTCTCCACGATCGAGCCGGAGGTCTCGCCTCCCGACACGACGATGCGGCGCACACCGATGTTCCTGAGCCCGGCGGCAACGCCACTCAGAATGTCTTCCGCCAGCTTTGCCGCGCCGTCACGACCATACCGGTCCTGCGCCATCCTCACCGCATCGGGCGTCTCTGAGGTCGCGATGCCGACCGGACCTCGGGCGAGATGGGGACCGGCCCAGGACAAGGCCTGCTCCACCGCCTCGGCAGCCGACGAGACCTGCAGGAGATCGATGCGCAGCACCGGGTGCGTGCGTTCAAAATGCGCCAGCTGGACCAGCGAGCGGTCGGCGCAGCTGCCCGACAGGACAGCGCCGCCGCCGCCAACGGCCGGCAGGCCTTCGGGAGAGCGGGATCCGTCGAGCCACCCGCGTGCGCGCCAGAGGGGCGGATAATGCTGCATGATCGTCGCGTTCCCTGTCATGACCTTCCAGTCCAGGGTTAGGGCGGCGACGGCATCGAGGTCCTGATCGTAGATGGTGTCCGTGATGAAGTGGCGCACGCCGCTCGCGGCCTGCTCCGCAACGGACGCTTCGAGCAGGGCGCCGCTGACGATCCGGTGCGGCAGCAGACCCACCGGGGCATTCGTCTGCCTTTGCAGAACGCGAACCAGATTGGGGTCGGTCATCGGCGTAAGAGGGTCGAGCCGTTTTGGCGAGTCGGAGACGAGCTGCTGGCCGAGGAACAGGTGGCCATTGTAGACAGTCCGGGCCGAAATGGGGGCGGCCGGGCAATAAGCCGTAAAAGGCGCCGCGGTGAGCGCAAGCAGCATGTCGGCCACGGGCCCGATATTGCCTTCGTCGGTCGAGTCGAACGTGGCGCAGTATTTGAAGAAAAGTCGGCCCGCGCCGCTCGCAAGAAGCGCCTCGGCCGCGGCCTTGGACCGCCGAACCGCGTCGGCCGCGGGGATCACGCGGGTCTTCTGGGCCACGACGATCGCCGGCGCACTGCCGAGAGCCTGCACCGTGGCTGGGTCGGTCGCGAACTTGCAGTCGACGCCCATAGCTACGAGCATCGCCGCGGTTTCGAGCCCCCCGGTCAGGTCGTCCGCTATTATTCCAACAATCGGATCCATTGGCTCTAAACCGGCAACATCCAGCATCTAATCTATCGAGATACATGATATATCAAAATTTGCAAGCCGAATATATCGATCACCCAGACTTTTGATAAGGCCAGAACCGACAGCTGAAGTGCCAGCGCTCGGCATGATCGCCGGCAAGCCGCCGGGCGATATCTTTGCTGGCAGGCGCACTGCAATGCTGTCCGATCGCACAAGCCCGCAGGCGCTGGCGCGGAGGTCTTGGTAACGCAACTGGGCAGCCTTGTGGATGCGGTCTCTTTGGCGCGCCGCACCTGAGTCGGATCATTGGATCTGCCGCCTCTATCGTTGTGGCGTCGGTTCCGGCCATCGGGGACACAAGGGCGCCGGCTTGCGCGAGCGCTGAGCACTTTATGGCACAAGCCTATCGCCCAACGGACTTGTTCGGAGTAGGTTTGCCTGTCCAAGTAAAGTCGATCGAGCCGCCGACATAAGGACCGCAACTTTCTCTTGACGCAAATCGCTATATGATCCACGATATATCCAACAACAAGACGTATGATGTCACGTGTCCGTGCATGGCGGGGAGTGACAGTCGGCGCCGTAGGGGACCATAGGCAATGGGAGACTTCCAATGAAAATTAGTTCTTCGGTTATGAAGCCGGCGCGATCCGCTCTGGCGGCGGCAGCCGTGTTGGCCGGGTTCGGCCTTGGGGACGGGCGCGCCATCGCCGATGACAAGCCGCTTGTCGTCGCGCGCGCATTCGACGTGAACTCGCTCGATCCTGCGCGCGCCTGGTGCGACACGTGCGTCATCTATCTGTCGAATGTGTATGAGACACTGCTGACGCTCGACAAGGACAACAAGACCCTCAAGCCCGAACTCGCCGTCTCCTGGGAAGCCAATGCCGACCAGACGCAGTTCACGTTCAAGCTTGATCCCGACGCGCTTTTCTCCGACGGCACTCCGGTTGAGTCGAAGGATGTGAAATTTTCGTTCGAGCGGCTCAAGAACGTCAAAGGCGGTCCGTCCTTCTTCATGGATGGCCTCAAGAGCATCGAGGCGCCTGAGCCCAAGACTGTGGTGGTGACCACGGAGGCTCCGAATTCGGAGTTCCTGAACATCCTTTCGTCCTCCTATGCTGGCGTCCAGAATTCGGATGTCGCGCTGGCAAACGGCGCAACCGCCGCCGCGGATGCCGACAAGACCGATGGGGCGGAAGCGTGGTTCCAGACGAACTCCATCGGATCCGGCCCCTATGTTCTGGCCGGCTTCAAGCCGGATGAAGAGCTTCGCTTCGGGTCGAACCCGCACTACAAGCGGACGACGGTCAACATCACCAACGCGGTCCTCACGAACACGAAGGATTCCGTCTCGCAGGCCCAGATGCTGGAATCCGGCGCTGCCGACATCGCCATGCAGATCGATGCCGATACGGCCAAGCAGCTGCCCGCCGACACGGTCGTCGTCGAGGCGGTTCCGTCTCCGAACTTCGTCTATGTCGCGCTTTCGCCCGGCGCCAAGGGGAACAAGGTTCCCCTGACCAAGGAGATTCGCGAGGCGATCTCCCTGTCGCTCGACTATGATGGCATCATCGACTTCACAACCGGCGGCGCAGGCAAGCCGCAGGCGTCTCCGATCCCCAACGGGTTCCCCGGAACTGAAGGCCTGCCGATGCCCAAGCAGGACCTAGACAAGGCGAAGGCAATTCTCGAGAAGGCCGGGCTCTCCGGCGGTTTCGAAATCGACGCGACCTTCCCCAATGTCAACAGCTTCGGCGTTGACTTCACGTTGATGATGCAGAAGGTGCAGCAGGATCTGGCCCGGGTCGGTATCAAGGCGCTGATCCAGCCCGTCGAGATGTCGGTGTGGCGGACGCAGATTCGCGCCGACGGCATCCCGCTGAGCGGCGTCTTCTATGCGCCGGACTATTTCGGCTCTGCGCAGTATGTGCAGTATTTCGGCATGATCGAAGGCTCGCCATGGTGGAAGCGCGCCGGTGGCGAAAGGGACCCTTCCGTCGTCAATCCCAAGGAGACCCAACTGCTGAAGCAGGTACTGGCCGCTCCCGAGGACAAGAAGGAAGAGCTGTACCACGCCATCGCCCTGGAGATGATCAGCGACAAGATCATTCTGCCGCTGGTTAGCCCGGACATCATCCTCGCCTATCGCAAGGGCGTCGAGGGCGTGCGGTTCAGTGCCTGCTGCCTGCTGCCCTTGGACGAGATTTCGCGCAAGTAGCGGTGCAGCCGAATGCCGGCCGGCAGCCACATCCGGCCGGCCCTCATTCGGAATGCTTAGCCCGCAGCCAGGCAGGCATGGCCGAGCAGTGAAAGTCGGGGTGATCGCGCCCCAACGGATTTTGTCAACAAGGCGGTTTGCGGGTCTTTCGGGTGCCTCCATTCTCGTCTGCCACCCGCCGGGTGCCTGTCGCGCAGGACTTTGAAATGGTCGACATCTGCTCCCCTCGCACGGCGTGCCTGTTCGTATGGCGTCACGTCGCCTTGGCTGTATTTACGGGCTTCGGCCCCGACCGTGATTCACAATGATCAAATTTATTATTCGACGACTGCTGGCTATGCCATTTCTCGTTCTGGGCATCGTCACCGCCGCTTTTGTGATCAGCCATTCCACGCAGGGCGATCCCCTAGTCTCGATCCTCGGCGATCGGCAGATGGACAATCCGGAGATCGTTGCCGCGGCGAAGGCAAGATGGGGGCTCGACCGTAGCCTGACCGAACAATATTTCATCTATGTCGGAAACCTGTTGACCGGCGACTTGGGAACCTCCATCCGCACCAAGCAGCCGGTTTCCCAGGACATACTCACGCGGCTTCCTGCCACGCTCGAACTGGTGTGCGCGGCCATGCTCATCGGGAGCGGCATGGGGATTGTGCTGGGCGTCCTCGCCGCCCGCTTCCGCGACCGGGCGTTCGACCATTTTTCCCGGCTGTTTGCGCTGGTGGGTTCCTCCGTCCCGGTGTTCTGGTCAGGCCTGATCTTGCTGTTCGTCCTGTCTGTGAAACTCAACTGGATCGACGGGCCGGGACGGCTGGACTCGCGCACTATTCCCCCGGAGTCGATCACCGGGTTCCTGACCATCGACTCGTTGCTCAGGAGCGATCTGGCGATGTTTGGCGAAGCGCTCCAGCATCTGGCGTTGCCCGCCTTCGTTCTGGGCTGGGCCGTGACCGGCATCATATCCCGCCTCGTGCGTGCAAGCATGCTCGACGTCCTGTCGCAGGATTACATCCTGGCTGCGCGGGCGCGGGGCGCGCGCGAGGGGCGTGTCTTCTTCCACCACGCTCTCAGGAATGCTTTGATACCAACCCTGACGATCATCGGCTTTTCCTTCGCCTATCTCATTACCGGGGCGGTTCTGACGGAGACGATCTTTTCCTGGCCCGGCATCGGCTCCTACGCCGTCGATGCCGCTCGCAACCTGGACTACCCGGCCATCATGGGTGTCACGATTGTAGGGGGCTTGGCCTTTCTTTTCACAAATCTCGTGACGGATGTCGTCTACGCCGTGGCGGACCCGCGGATTTCGGTACAGTGAGGGCGCGGTCATGACGATGCCCCTGACGGTACGCAAGCGTTTCGTTCGCCCTGCCTGGCTCGCCACCCCTGTGATCATCGGCATGGTTCTCGTTGTGGCGTGGATCCTGATCGCGCTGACCATCCCCTTGTGGTCGCCCTACGATCCGATCGCCAGCGTCGGGCGAAGGCTCATGGCGCCAGATGCCGCGCATTGGTTTGGCACGGATGCGCTCGGCCGCGATGTGTTGACGCGAACCCTCTGGGGCTCGCGGTTCTCGCTTGCTATTTCCGTCATCGTCATCGTTTCGGCCGTTCTCATCGGTTGCACGCTAGGTGCGGTTGCGGGCTACGCGGGAGGAATTGTCGACTCCATCGTCATGCGCCTGGCCGACATTACGCTGTCGTTTCCGCCGATCCTGCTTGCAATGGCCGTGACGGCGTCGCTTGGTCCTGGCCTCCAGAACGCGGCCGTCGCGATCGTGGTGGTCTGGTGGCCGGTCTATGCCCGGCTGATGCGGGCGCAGGTGCTTTCGGTGAAGGGCAAGGAGCACGTCGAGGCCGCGGTAGCGGCCGGCGCCCCGCCGCTCAGGGTGCTGACCCATCACATATTGCCGCTGTCCTGGAGCCCCATTCTCGTCAATGCGACGATGGACATCGGCCAGGTCGTGCTGCTGGCGGCTTCACTTTCCTTCATCGGGCTTGGCGCATCTCCGCCCACGCCCGAATGGGGCCAGATGATCTCGGAGGGTGCCAATCGCTTCTACAATTGGTGGATCGCGATGGGTCCCGGGCTTGCCATTTTGACGATCGTCCTAGGCTTCAACTTCATCGGCGACGGCGTTCGTGACTGGCTTGATCCGAGGCGTGCATGATGAGTGAACCGCTTCTGCAAGTCAGCAGTCTTACGGTCACCCTCCCGGGCGGCGCTGGCCCGCTTCATGCCATCATGGACCTCAATTTTTCGGTCCGTCGCGGCGGGACCTTGGGCATCGTCGGCGAGTCCGGTTCAGGCAAGTCGATCACCATGCTCTCGGTCATGGGGTTGTTGCCGCGGGCTGCATCGGTCACGGGATCCGTAAGGCTGCAAGGCCGCGAAATTCTGGGCCTCCCCAATGCGGAATTGGCACGATTGCGCGGCAAGTCCATGGCCATGATCTTCCAGGATCCGCTGACCGCCATGAACCCCGTGTTGACGGTCGGCGTGCAGGTCACCGAGTCGCTGCGGCTTCATGACCGTTCGCTGTCCCGGAGGGCGGCCATGGATCGCGCGGCCGAGCTCCTCGAAACCGTATCGATCCCAGATCCGCGCCGGCGGCTCGGCCAGTATCCGCACGAATTTTCCGGCGGCATGCGCCAGCGCGCCATGATTGCGATCGCCGTGGCCAATTCGCCGGCCTTGCTCATCGCCGACGAACCGACGACCGCGCTCGACGTGACAGTGCAAGCTCAGATACTGGACGTGCTCCAGCGGATGCGCGAGCGCCTGGGTCTCGCGCTCGTGATCATCACGCATGACCTTGGCGTCGTTGCGGGCACGGCAGACCGCGTCGCGGTCATGTATTCGGGCCGGCTGGTCGAGGAAGGTGACGTCACAACCGTTCTCGCGGCGCCGGCGCATCCCTATACGGTCGGATTGCTCGCCGCAGTGCCGCGCATTGACCGTGGCAACACCCGCCTTCTCTCCATCAATGGCTCGCCGCCGCCGCTCTCCAACAGGCCAAAGGGCTGTGCGTTCCACCCGCGCTGCTCCGTGGCGCAGGACATCTGCCGGAGCGTCACCCCGTCCTTGCAGGCCGTAGGTTCCAGCCAAGTGGCATGCCATTTCCCCTATGGCGCGGCGGAGGCGTCCCGCCCATGACCGAAGTCGTGCTCGAAGTCGTCGATCTGGTGAAGGACTATCCGGTCAAGGGAGGGCTTGTCTTCGACCGCGTCGTTGCCCACGTCCAGGCCGTCGCCGGCATATCCTTCACATTGAACGCCGGGGAAACGCTCGGTCTCGTCGGCGAGTCCGGATGCGGCAAGTCCACGCTCGGACGCTGCGTCGTACGGCTGCTGGAGCCCACGTCGGGCGCGGTCCGGTTCCGCGGCCAGGACATCGCGAAGGCGAGCCTTGCCGAGATCCGCCCCCTTCGCCGTGATCTCCAGATCGTGTTCCAGGATCCGTATGCTTCCCTCAATCCGCGCATGCGCATCGCAGACATCATCGCCGAACCGCTCCGCATGCTCGGCCTCGCGACGTCGTCATCCGACGAGCGCGTGGTGCAAATGCTCGAACTCGTCCGGCTGGGTCCCGAGCACGCCGCGCGCTATCCCCACGAACTCTCCGGCGGCCAGCGCCAGCGGGTAGGAATTGCCCGCGCGCTCGCGGTCGATCCCCGCGTCATCGTGCTGGACGAGCCGGTCTCGGCACTCGACGTGTCGATCCAGGCCGGCGTCATCAACCTGCTGCGGGAATTGCAGGAGACGCTCGGCGTCGCCTATCTCTTCATCGCCCACGACCTCGCGGTGATCCGGAACATATCGCATCGCATCGCCGTCATGTATCTCGGCCGCATCGTGGAACTGGCGCCGGCGCAAAATCTCTTCGACGCCCCGCTCCATCCCTATACCGAGGCGCTGCTTTCTGCCGTGCCGATCCCGGACGCGGTCCGCGAAAAGGCCCGCCGCCGCATCGTGCTCACCGGTGAGGTGCCGAGCCCGCTCAATCCGCCCTCCGGCTGCCGGTTCCGCACCCGCTGCCCGAAAGCAGCGGCGCTTTGCGCCACGACAGAGCCTCAACTGAAGGATTTCGGCGGCGGTCACTTTGCCGCCTGTCATTTCCCCAACCCGCAACCGCATCCGTAAGGCCTCTACGATGGAACACGGTTTTGACTATTCGGACGGCGCCGCATGGATTGACGGCAGCTACGTCCCGGTTGGCGAGGCGCGCATCCCCATTCTCGACCGTGGCTTCCTGAGGTCGGACGCAACCTATGACGTCACCAATGTCTGGAACGGTTACGTGTTCAGACTGGAGGACACGCTCGACCGCTTCGAAAGGAACATGGCGTCGTTGCTGCTTCGATTGCCGGTGTCGCGCGACGAACTGCGGGAAATCCTGTTCGAGTGCATCCGGTTGACCGGCATGCGCGAGGCGTTCGTCCAGATGACGTGCACGCGTGGCATGACGCCGAAGGGTTCGCGCGATCCGCGCACCGCCACGAACCGGCTTTAAGCGCATGTCACGCCGTTTCCTTGGATCGTCGACATGGAGAAGCAGAAGGTGGGCGCGAACATCCACATATCGGCGATCGAGCGCATACCGCCGACATCGGTCAATCCCCTGACCAAGAACTTCCACTGGCTGGACCTCACCATGGCGCAGCTCGACGCCTATGACTGCGACGCCGACACCGTCGTGCTGACCGATCGTGACGGCAACCTGACCGAGGGACCGGGCTTCAATGTTTTCGTTGTCCAGGGTGGCCGTGTCGTCATGCCGCGCGACGGTGTGTTCGACGGCATGACCCGCCGCACGGTCCTCGAACTTGCGCGCGAGACAAACCTTCAGATGGCCGAAACCCTTGTTCCGAGGCAACTCCTCGAAACGGCCGACGAGATTTTCCTGACGTTAAATGCCGGCGGCATCATGCCGGTGACACGAATCGACGGCGCGCCGGTCGGCAACAGCCTGCCCGGGCCGGTCACGGAACGGCTGAAGCAATTGTTCTGGGACCGCAAGGCCTCCGGCTGGCTAGGCACGCCGGTCGACTATGGCAGCCCTGCGCGGGAAGGCCTGTAGTCGCGCTTGGGCGGCGGCGGCTGTGAGACGGGTGACAGCAGGCTCGGAGCGGACCTGCGGGATACGAACGGTGCCAAGGGAGATTTCGACGTGAGCTTGGATCAGGCGGAGCAGACGAGCGACAGTGACGTGCGGTTTCACCTGCACTCTCAGACGAACCCGCGCGGCCATATCGAGAACGGACCCTTTGTCGCGACGCGCGGCAAGGGCGCCCATGTCTATGACGACAGTGGCAAGTCCTACATCGATGCGATGGCCGGCCTCTGGTGCACCTCGCTGGGCTTCGACAATGCCCGGCTCGCCGCGGCAGCCTCGAAGCAGTATGCCCAGCTTGGCTACTATCACAGCTTCTACGGTCGCACGAACCCGGTGACAGCCGCTCTCGCCCGCAAGCTGGTCGAACTGGCGGAGATTCCCGGCGGCAAGACCTACTTTACCACCTCGGGATCCGAAGCGAACGAATCCATGGTGAAGTTCGCCTGGATTTATCACGCGGCCCGGGGCAAACCCACCAAGCGGAAAGTCATTTCGAGGCATCGCGCGTTCCACGGATCGACAATCGTCGCCGCATCCATGTGCGGTCTGGAGATGATGCACCGCGAATTTGGGCTGCCCCTGCCGGGCTTCATCCACACGCTCTGCCCGGACAACTACACCGGTCGCCTCGCCGGAGAAACCGAAGCGGCATTCGTGGCGCGGCTTGCGTTCGAACTTGAGCGGCAGATTCTCAGGGAGGGGCCCGATACGATCGCAGCCTTCATTGCCGAGCCGGTGATGGCCGGCGGAGGCATCATTCCCCCTCCGGCCGGATATTTCGAGGCCATTCAGAGCGTGCTCGCGAAATACGACATCCTTCTTCTCGACGACGAGATCGTCTGCGGTTTCGGCCGCACTGGAAACTGGTTCGGGTTTCAGACGGTCGGCATGAAGCCCGACATGATGTCCATGGCCAAGGGGATCACCTCTTCCTATTTCCCTCTCTCCGCCGTCGTCATGCGTCCGGAAATCTACGAAGCTATCGAAAAGGCCAATGCCGAAGGCACGGTTCTTGGACATGGCTTCACAAACGGCGGCCATCCTGTCGGCGCTGCCGTCGCGCTGGAGGCGATCGCGATCTACGAGGAGATGGACGTCGTCGGCTACGTGCGCAGGATCGGTGCGCTTCTGCACGAACGTCTGGCGGCGGCATGCGCGGGATCGCCTATCGCGGCTAACCTGCGCGGCGTCGGCATGATGTATGGCGTCGAGCTTGTTGCCGATCCGTCGACCGGCTTGCCGTTTGCTCCCGCACGCAAGGTGGGGGCGCAACTCGCGTCACTGGCTATGGAACGCGGACTGATCGTGCGGGCGATGCGCGACACGATCGGCTTCTGCCCCCCGCTGATCGTCGGCGAAGCGGAGGTCGAGGAGATCGGGTCAAAGTTCGAGGATAGCCTGCATGCGCTGGCGCTTGCCGGCTATTAAGCCGGTGCTCGCCGGCCGACGGCCACGGCCGTCGCGCCGTGCTTGCCGGCAAGCCTATTCGAAGATGAAGTCCCGATAGCCGTTTGCGACGACAGCGCTGCATTTTTCGCGATACGCCTTGATTCCGCCCACATAGACAAGAAACTGCTTGGGCTTTCCCGCCACATTGGCGCCGTTGAACCAGGAAGCTGCCTTCTGGAACAGGCTGGTTCTTCCGGCCTCTGCGACTGTGTTCGTCCAATCGTATTCCGCGGCCTGCGATGGCTCGACCGTGCTGCAGTTCCTGGCCCGCACGGTCTGGACGCAGCCGGCGATCCAGTCGACATGGTGCTCTATCGACATCAGCACATTGGACAGCGCCGCCGGGCTGCCGGGACCATTGACGGTGAAGAGGTTCGGAAAGCCGCTGATCATCAGGCCCAGGAACGCGGTCGGCCCATCCTGCCATTTGCTGGCAAGCGGCTGGCCCTCTCGGCCGCGTATATCGATCCGCGCCAGGGCGCCGGTGACCGCGTCGAAACCCGTAGCCAGGATGATGACGTCCAATGCGATGGCGCGCCTGGTTGTTTGCAGGCCACGCGCATCGAATCGCTCGATGGGCTCGGCCTTGATGTCGACCAACTCGACGTTCTCCCGGTTGAAGGCCTGGTAGTAGTGGGAGTCGATGCAGATGCGTTTGGCTCCGATCGGGTAGTCGGTCGGGGTCAGGCGCGCGGCGGTAGCCGGATCCTTGACGATTGTCCTGATCTGGTCGCGGACGAATTCCGCCGCCTTGCCATTGGCATCGATATTGGTGAAAAAGTCGGTGTAGGCTGCAAGAATGGAGCTTCCGGTTTTCCAGCGGTTGGAAAACTCCGCGGTCCTTTCGTCGTCGGACACGTCGAGCGCTGACTTAGTGCCGAAGTTGTAGAGGATCCCGGTGCGGGTCTCGTGCGCTTTCCTGCGCAGGACATCGGCATGGGCCTTCCAGACGCCGGCATATTCGGGCGTCATGGCCTTGTTCGGGGAGGGCAGGACGTAGTTGGGCGTCCGCTGGAAGACGTAGAGCCGGCCCGCCTCCTTGGCCACCACCGGCACGGCCTGCGTTCCCGACGATCCGGTTCCGATGATCCCGACCGACCTGCCTTTCAGGTCAACGGGGTCATGCGGCCACGCACCGGTGTGGTGCCAATCGCCCTGGAACTGGTCGAAGCCGGGAATTTCGGGCGGATGCAGGGACGAAAGCTGCCCTGATGCCATGATGCAGAACCGCGCGTAGACGAGGTCGTCGCGATCGGTCCCGACGATCCAGCCCTGCTCCGTCTCGCCGTAGTGCGCCGCGGTGACCCGCGTTTCGAATTGAATGTCCCGCCGCAGGTCGAACCGGTCTGCGACGTGGTTGGCGTAGGCCAGAATCTCCGGTTGGGCGGCATAGAGCTCCGACCAGTTCCACTCCTGCTCCAGTTCCCGGGAGAAGGAATAGGAATATTGCATGCTTTCAACGTCGCACCGCGCGCCAGGGTACCGGTTCCAGAACCATGTTCCGCCGACACCCGCCCCGGCTTCGAAGACCCGTACCGACAAGCCCAGCGCGCGCAGCCGGTAGAGCATGTACATTCCGGCGAAACCTGCCCCGACCACCACAGCGTCAAACGTTCCGGTGATGCTGCCCTTCCCGGCCGGAGACGGGTCGATCCGGTCTGCTGTGACGGCGTCGGTCACGATGTCCACTCCTGCCCTTTGCTGCCGTTACCGGCGGGACGCCCGAGCGAAGCGACCATCGCCGAGTTTTTCCGGCCTGGCTAGAAGAACGCGATCGGCCGAAGCGGCGAACCCGAGCCATTCTCGATCGGCAGAGGCGCTGCAAAGAGGAAGCAGCTCCGCGGCAGAAGCTCCAGCCGGGCCACGCATTCGAGGATCAGGATGTTGTTGGGCAGCCAGTGGCGATGGTGGCCGGGCGCGTCGCCAAGCACGGCATCGATCAGCGGGATCTCGCACGCGATCGTATCGGCGCCGACCGCCCGGACCTGCCGGTCGCGGAACAGGATCGCCACGTCCTCGTCCATCCCCGGCTGGTTGCGCGCATAGTAATGCGCCCGGGCGTCCGTCTGCCAGTGTTTCTTCATCCATCCGAAATTGACCAGCGCGATCTCGCCCGGGCCGACGGGCGCGCCATGCTTCGCCTCGTAGTCCTCCACGTCCTTGCGTCCGAGGGTCTCGCCTGGCTGCCATTCGCGATCCGAGAAGTCGTAGACGCGCGCGGTCGTGATCAGCCGGGCGGCATCGACCGTTTCGATGGTGCTCGACATCATGTCGGCGATGACATGGGCGGGCGCGTCGCAATGGCAGCCTGTATGTTCGGCCATCGCGAGCGACTGGCAATAATAGCCGTCGCGCTCATGCGTGATGCTGGGATTGATGGTCATGTGGGGATGCGTGGGGAAGACGGGGATCCCGCGCTCAAGCTTGGGCGCGAGATCGACGGCGCGCATCGCGCTGATCAGCTTCTGAAGGGCTGCGACATTGTCGGTTGTCATGAAAACTCCTCGATCCTGGCAGGCAGGGGATTGATCAGGGCGCGGCCTGGACCTCGCTTGCGCCGGTGATGAGACTGACCAGCCGCGCCCCGTCCAGAGAGGCGCCTTCTCCTTCGAACACCTTCTGTCCCAGCCGCATGACGACGACCCGGTCCGCCACCCGCAACACGTTCTGCATGTTGTGGCTGATGAAGACGACGGTGACCCCATGCTCGCGAAGCCGCTCGATGAAGGACAGCACCATTTCAGTCTGATGCACCCCAAGCGCCGCCGTCGGCTCGTCGAGGACGACGATCTTGCTGCCCCAAAGGACCGCCCGGGCGATGGCCACCGCCTGGCGCTGGCCGCCGGACAAGGCGCCGACCTTGGTGCGAAGATCCGGAAGCTTCAGGCCGAGCTTGCGAAAACCCTCTTCGGCGTCGCGCTGCATCTTGCCGCGGTCCATCAGCCTGAACAGCTTCCCCAGGAAGCCTTTGCGGATCTCTTCGCGGCCGAGATACATGTTGGCGGGGATGTCCAGGGTCGGCACCACCGCCAGGGTCTGGAACACCGTCTCGATGCCCGCCATGCGCGCGTCGACCGCCGTCTCGAAGACCGTGGCCCGGCCGTCGACGCGGATTTCTCCGGCGTCGGGCTTTATTGTTCCCGAGATGACCTTGGAAAGCGTGCTTTTTCCGGCGCCGTTATCGCCTACGAGGCCGACCACCTCGCCGGGAAGGAGTTTGAGGCTGACCGACCGTAAGGCGCGCACCGCACCATACGTCTTGGTGATGTCGCGAAGCTCGAAGACGGGCTCGATGGAGGAACCGGCGGTCATGCGGATTCCCCTGCTGGAACCTGTTTCTCAAGGTCGCTGGCAGCGGCGACCTCCGCCACTTTCAGCCGGTCGAGGCGCTGGTACAAGATGTCCAGGGCTGCGGCCAGGATCAGCGCGGCTCCAACGGCAAGCTGCTGGATGTAGGGGCTGATGTTGATCTGCACGAGGCCGTTGTTCAACGCGCCGATAAACAGGACGCCGAACAGTACGCCGACGAGCGATCCGCGTCCTCCCGCAAAAGCCACGCCGCCGAGCAGGATGCCCGTGAGCACCTCGAGTTCGAGGCCAAGCCCGATCGATATGGAAGACGCGTCGAGTTGCGAGGCCGCTATCAAGCCGCAGACCGCCGACACGGCGCCCGATGCAACGTAGAGCCAGAACGGAATCGCATTCGACTTGATGCCCAGGGAGCGCGCCGCTTCAGGTGCGCCGCCGATCGCAAACATATGCCGCCCAAGCGGGGTCAGGTACCACAGGTACAGCCCTATCAGGAACACAAGCGCGAAGATCCAGACGGGAACGGGGACGGATAGCAAGGTGCCGTTGCCGAGAAAGGCGAAAGTCGGTCCGAAACCGAAGGTCGTCATGCCGTGCGAAAGGAACTCCGCCAGGCCGCGGGCGCCGACCAACCCGCCCAGTGTCACGATGATGGGGGAGAAGCCGAGGCCGGCGATCAGTATGGCATTCAAAAAGCCCCATAGCGTACCCGCAATGAGGCCCAGCGCTACCGCCACCGGCAGGCCAGTCTTGTTCTCCATGCAGATGCCGAAAACCACCGCAGTCAGAACGACGATGCCGCCCACGGAAAGGTCGACATTGTTGCAAAGGACGAGCATTGCCCCAGGCACCGCTATGATGCCCACCATCGAAACCTGCATGAGAATCACGCGCAGGTTCGATGCCGTGGCAAAGTGGTCGGCACTGAACGAGAAGAACAGGATCAGGCCGACCAGGGCGAAAAACATGCCGTTGCGCTGAGCCCAGGTCACGAAGACTGAGTCAGCTTTCAGGAAATTCCCGCTTACCGCCATCAAACAAAACCTTCGGAATTTCAGGAAACGCGCTTGTCTCAGCGGTAGGCGGAGAGCAGGCGGTCGATTGTCGCGACATCGGTGTCCGAGGTAAGCAGCAGGTAGGGCTCCTTGATCTCGATTTCCGATTTGGCGACGTTGGGATTCGCCCAGATGGCATGCGGGATTTCGATGCTGCGCTGACCCAGACGCTCGATATCCAGACCCATCGAGGCCTTGATGTAGGCATCTTTCTGCTTGAGCAGCTCAAGCACCTGCGGCGCGCCGTCAAACCCTGCGATGAAGACCTTCTCGTCGGATATGCCATTGTTGATGAAGGCGGACCGCGCACCGAGGCACCCGTCATCCGAGCAGCCGATGATGATTCTCAGATCCGGGTGCGCCTGGAGCATGGATTGCGTGGACTTCAGGCCATCCGCCGCATTCGGGCCTTCGGCCTCGTACATCGGCGTGTCCGGCAGTTCCTTCTTCAGCACCGCCTGGACCGACTGGATGCGATCGATCGTCACCTGCGCGGTCGGGAACGTCATGAAGCCGACCTCGGCCTTGCCGCCATGGTTCTTTTTGATGAACTCGACGAGGTGCTTGCCGAGCACCGTTCCGGCATCCTTGTCGTCGAAGGCCAGATATCCGTCCGATCCTTCCACGACCACGGCATAGGATATGAACAGGACACCCTGTTCTTTGCATTTTTTGACGACGGGACCCATGGCGTTGGCGTCCAGGGCAAGGACGATCATCGCGTCGACGCCCGACGCAAGCCAAGCGTTGAGCTCGGAAAGTTGCTTTTGCGCGTTGAGGCCTGAGAAAATCTGGCGGACCTCATAGCCATACTCCGTGGCGCGGCCATCGACGCCTCGCAGGAGGCCCTTGTAATAGTTGGCCGTCCGGTCGGGTTGGCCGAAGCCGATTACCTTCTTGTCGGCGGCGAAGGCGGCGCGGGGTCCGAGGGCAGCCACAACAGAAGCTGCAAGGCCGAGGCGCAGGACGTCGCGGCGGTGGGGAGAAGGGTCCAGGATTGCTGATTTGAACTGATTTGAGTTCATTTCGTCCCCTCATAAGCCAGCTAAAGCGGCGTTAACATTTTGAAACGCTTAGACACTGTGATATTTGATATATCTTCGTTTGGATCAATCGCGCGGTCAAGAGGGCTCATAGGAAATTTAAATCTACAGTTCACTTACGATCGAGGCCATGCGCCGTGACGGGGCAGGGAGTGAAGGCTGCACGCCGACGACACGACGGTACCGATCCTGGCCAAGGGCAAGACCGATACCGGACGCATCTGGACCTATGTGCGCGACGACAGGCCCTTCGGAGGCACCGATCCGCCGGCGGCGCTCTACTTCGCTTCGCGCGACCGGCGGCAAGAGCATCCTGACGCGCATCTCGCGGCTTGGCGCGGTATCCTGCAGGGCGACGCCTATGGCGGATACAACGGGCTTTATGATCCCGCGCGTCCGGGTGGTCCGGTCATGTTGGCGCTCTGCTGGTCCCATGCCCGTCGCGGCTTCTTCGAACTCGCCGACATTGCCACGAGCGCACGGCGTGGGCCCGGCGCCGCGCCAGTGTCGCCGATTGCCATGGAGGCGGTGCAGCGCATTGACGCGCTCTTTGCCATCGAGCGTGAGATCAACGGTCTGAGCGCCGACGAACGCCGCCATATCCGGCAGGAGCGCAGCCGCCCGCTCGCCGCCGATTTGCGCGCATGGCTCGGCGAGCAACGCGTCAAACTCTCGCGCTCGGCGACCGTCGCCAAGCCGATCGACTACATGCTCAGGCGCTGGGACAGCTTTGCCTCGTTCCTCGACGACGGGCGGGCCTGCCTGTCGAACAATGCCGCCGAGCGGGCGCTCAGAGGTTTTGCCCTCGGTCGCAAAGCCTGGCTGTTTGCGGGCTCCAGCCGCGGCGCCGAGCGTGCCGCAGCCATGGCGACGCTGATCCAGACGGCAAAAATGAATGATGTCGATCCACAGGCATGGCTTGCCGACGTGCTGGCCCGCGTGGCCGGGCATCCCGTCCATCGGCTCGACGAACTACTGCCGTGGAACTGGCGCGCGCAATCGACCACCGCAATCGCGGCCTGACGCGTGCAAATCAATAAGGTCCACTCCGTCCGGACCTTGGCGCTCGTCGCAAAGGACCTCGGCGAAGATGCGGATTGGCTGGCCGACATCGCCATCGACATGGAGCCAGAAGACGGGCTGATCTGGGTCTACGATCCGCAACACCCGGACGGAACCATGGCCTTCACCGAGCTTGGAATCGAAAGCCTCCGCAATCTCATTGAAATCCACCGCAGCTCGGCAGAATAGGTCCGCCGCGGCCCACGCCGGATGCTTACCTCTTAACCGTTCTCGAACGCGGCTAACGCATCGATGCGCCGGCACTGCGCGCAGCAATGGAATCCGCGTTTGGAGCGTCGGATGCGAGCGGCGCCTGGGACTGGAAGACCGCTTGTCCGGCATCAGCACCAATGAGACAGAATTGGGCTAATTGAGAGTGGAGGATTTCTGGTTCATCGTTATCTTTCAAAGGAACGACGATGAAACAGAAAACGGAAGCGACGAAACCTTCTGCTGAGA
>NZ_JASCRR010000021.1 GCF_030010215.1 Tianweitania sp. UT-5YL-CI-8 | reverse complement strand
TTCAAGTGCCGCCCATGCATCGTCCGATAGCCAGAAAAGCGAACGTTTTGCCATGCTCTGCCTCCAATCCTCAAATCGGAAGCAAATAATCAAATAAAATCAGCCCAATGTATAGGTCCCCATCCTAGGCGCTGTCTGCATTCACGGATTCCGTTTGGTTTGAAATTCTGAATTCAAGGGTTTCGGACTAGATGAGCCTTGCAGACGAGCAATGGAGCCGCCTCGAAGGTCATTTTCGGGCCGTGCGGTACGGCGGGGCTGAGCCGGGTCGACAACCGGCTTTGCGTGGATGCGATTCTTTGGATGGCCGGCAATGCGGCGCGCTGGCGTGACCTGCCGGACGTGTTCGGCAAATGGACCGCAGTTCTCCGACAAGCATGTCGCGCCTCGTCAAGCAGACGACTATCAATCACGTCCAAATTCGCCCCTAATCTGGAGTGCGCCCCTGAGGGTGGACACTAATCAGGCTGCTGTTTTGCCAGTCTGCCGGATGAGATGATCCTCGAATTGCTGCGGGCTCAGATAACCGAGCGCGGAATGAAGCCTGCGTTTGTTGCAATACTCCAACGGCCAGACGGAGAGTAGATCACCAAGCTCAAACTCATCAAGCGGCAAATGTGTGGACGTGGGAAATTCGATTTACTCGAAGCAAGCATCGGCGGAGCGGCTTGATGTCATCGAGATTGTGGCCAGACCCTTATTCCATGCCTGATCACACCGTAAGCGCCGTCATTGTCACAATCCAAATATCCGGAAGGAGGACCGGCCCGACAGCTCGCGTACTGCGCCAAAACTTTCCAGCCGTTCGAACAGCCGCGTGCTGGCCCAGCGCGAGAGGTTGGCGCCAGGCGCGGAGGCTGCAACAGCGTCTTCGTCCAGCAACTTGCGTATGACGGCGTCGGCTCCTCTGCTGCGCAGCTTTGGCGCTACCTCCAGAAGCCGTTCAGCTCGCCGTTGGATTTCTGCTGCGGAGCGCAATGCGGCGTCGGCGCTGTCGACCAGTGCCAGGCAGACGGCGCGTGGGAAGGCTGGCTCGCCGGGCAGAATACGTCCCCTACCCCCATTCGACTTGAAGGCCGGACCGTAGCGCTCTGCCAGCAGCAACGGCACGGATTTTTGCCACTTCAGCCTTGTCGCAATCAGCCAGTCGGCCAGGCCCCAGGCCAGCGCCTCGACATCCCCGCGCTCGGAACAGATCGCGGCAACCAGATCGGCCGCGGCAAACGGCACGGCGCGACCGGACCGCAGCGCTTCGTTGGTCCGGTCGATGACGGTGGCCGCGAAAGGTTCATCCCATCGCAGTGCTAGCAGTTGGGCCAGCTCGGCCAAAAAAGCTGGAGTGAGTGGTTCCTTTTTTGCCGCCAGCCTCTCGATCGCCAGGAAGGTATTGCCGGCAGGTCCCCGATCATCTCCAGCGTCGGTGAGCAAAGCCGCGTCACGCAACGCGTGTTCGTCCTCCTTGCGTCCGCTCAGCCGCACCGCCACCGCCGCCGATTTCAGGGCCTGGCGGGAGCGCCAGCAGCCGATCCAAGGCGGGGCGGCGCGAACGAGATCGTCCAAGGATTTCAGGGCGATGCCGGCAGCGAACGCAGCGGCAGCTTCGGTGAGGTCGCTGCCGCGTGCAAGCGCCCAGCCCGGCAGTCGGGGCGACCATAGCAAGGCGCGTTCCGTGACGGAGGTGATGTTATCCATGCAACGCAGTATAACCATGCGAGCGGTTAGTGCCACACTTTTCCAATCAAACCGCACAGCCTGTCGGTAAATCAAAACGCCCGATAATGTTGCATTATCAATCGTTTTGCTCTCTATATGTCAAATGGCCCAAAACATGGAGCAGAAGCCCCAAAATCACGTCGAGCGAACCTCCGCGCCGTCCCACAGCACGGGGCCGGAGAGTGGTGTTTCCGCCGCGCGGGTGTCGACCGGGCCTGCCGCACACGAAGCCGACGACCTGGCCGATATCATTGACGTCGTCATGGAGATGGGTCGGGCCTCGAAAGAACCCCCGGCGGAAGCCCAGGCGCCCTCCCCTCCCCTTCCGGTCGTCTCGAACCCGCGCCTGCCAGCGCATCTCGACGAGTTGGCCGATCGCGCCCGCGATTATGTCGAGGCCGCGAGCTCGGCCAATACGCGCCGCGCCTACGCTTCGGACTGGAAGCATTTTGCGAGCTGGTGCCGGCGCCAGGGTTTTTCGCTCATGCCGCCCGATCCACAAACGGTGGGACTGTACATTACGGCGCTTGCCTCCGGCACGGCCGCAGGAGAGAAAAAAACCGTGTCGACGATCGAACGCCGGCTTTCTTCCCTCACTTGGAACTATTCCCAGCGAGGCCCGCTGCTCGACCGCAAGGATCGCCACATCGCCACCGTCATGGCCGGCATCCGCAACAAGCACGCCGCACCGCCTCGGCAGAAGGAAGCGGTCTTGCCCGTGGATTTGATCGCCATGCTGGAGACACTCGATCGCGGCACCCTGCGCGGTCTGCGGGACCGCGCCATGTTGCTTCTGGGGTTTGCCGGCGGCCTGCGCCGCTCCGAAATCGTCGGGCTCGATGCCGGCCGCGACCAGACCGATGACTGCCGCGGCTGGGTCGAAATCCTGGACGAAGGCATGCTGGTGACGTTGCGCGGCAAGACCGGCTGGCGCGAGGTCGAGATCGGGCGCGGCTCATCGGACGCGACCTGCCCTGTCGTGGCGCTGCAGACCTGGCTAAAGCTCGGGCGCATCGCGCACGGGCCCCTGTTTCGGCGCGTCACCGGTCAGGGCAAAGCGGTCGGCGCCGGGCGGCTCAACGACCAGGAGGTTGCCCGCCTCGTCAAACGCGCCGCGCTGGCCGCCGGCGTGCGCGGCGATCTGTCGGAAGGTGAACGCGCAAAACTCTTTGCCGGCCATTCATTGCGCGCGGGCCTCGCCTCCTCGGCCGAGGTCGATGAACGCTATGTGCAAAAACAGCTTGGCCACGCCTCGGCCGAGATGACGCGCAAATATCAGCGCAGGCGCGATCGTTTCCGTGTCAATCTCACCAAGGCATCAGGGCTCTGAAAAGCCCCCTCCCCTCCCCTGTTGCGGCCGTATAGGCATTCCCATATAGTCAGGATAGTCAAAGTGGTCACGGAGACCAGCAATGCTGTCCGCACCCAAAGAAGATACCAACTGGACCGTCGCCGGAGCCAAAGCCCGGCTGTCGGAGGTGATCGAGCGCGCACAGTCTGCACCTCAAACGATCACCCGGAACGGCAAGCCAAGTGTCGTTGTCGTCTCGGCCGAGGAATGGCAGCGCAAGACGGTGCGCAGGGGCACGCTTGCGGAGTTTTTGATGGACTCACCGCTGCGTGGCGCCGATCTCGACCTCGAGCGTCAGCGCGACGAACCGCGTGATCTGCGGCTGTGAGGCTGTTGCTCGATACGAATGTCCTGTCTGAGGTTACGAAGCCGGCCCCCGATCCAAGGGTTCTGGAATGGCTGGACAGACTGGATGAGGATCGCTTGTTCATCAGCGTGGTGTCGATCGCCGAGATCCGGCGCGGCGTCGCCCTCATGGACGAGGGCCGGAAACGCGAGACTCTGGCCGAATGGCTGGCGCAGGATCTACCGCAGCGTTTCGAGCAAAGGGTTCTCCATGTTGACGAGACGATCGCTCTGGCCTGGGGCGATCTGATGGCCATGGCGAAGCGTCGCGGTCTGTCATCCATGGATGGCTTGATCGCCGCCACATCGTTAGCGCACAATCTCACCTTGGCGACCCGCAACACGAAGGATTTCGAGGGGTTTGCCTTCGAGCTATTCGATCCTTGGACTGCCTGAATCCCGCTCGAATCTCCGGCCATCTGGGAGGTCTGCGTGACCGTTTACGCGGCTCCCTCAGGCGTCAAGTGACTTCTTCGACCGGGCAAAGCGGAACGCCTTGTCCAGCAGGGCCTGAGACGCCATGATTGAATATGCGCGAACGCAACACCTATCGCGCGCCCTGACTTTAGCCGGATCGGCCGAAGGAAAGGTAAACGCCGGAGCGCGCTATCATGGAACCCAGGATCGTCGACAGCCGAGACGATTTCGCACAATGGGCGATCGATCGGGCCAATGCGATCCTGACAGATCAGGGTTCGACTCTGGCCACCGCTTCCCGCCGCGGAGACGAAACCCAGATCGGCGAGACGGCTCAGGCGCTGGGTCAAGCGATCGTGGATGCGCTGCTTGAGGCGTTCGACGGTCTCGTATGCGAAGAATGAGCCCCTGGCTCGACCCACGCGCGCGGCCGTACCACCGATCAGCCGTCTTTGGACGCACCGATCCATCCGCCATCACGATTTCGGCCTGCGCAGACTTCTGAGAAGCGCCTCCGACACCTCGAGCCGTCCTTCCCTCTTGTCGCCATCGTCCGGCGGTGCGCCACGGGTCTGGGCGGCCGCCTTTTCGGCATCGAGTTTGGCGCGCAACAGAGCCATCACCATCGGCCAGGCCGAGAATTTCCCGTCGCGGGCCCGATCCGTTAGGCTACGCAAATAGCCGCCGGCGCTGTTGATCTGGTCGGCGCGCTGATAGATCGCGGCCAGCGTGATTGCCGCCTGGCGCTCGCCGAGCGCATCGCAGGCCTCTCGCCAGGCGCTGGGGCTGACCCCCAGCATCGGCCGGGCGACCTCCGCCGCCGCAAGAAAGTCGCGCCAGTTGCGGATTTCCCCGTCCTTGGCCAGCTCGCGCCAGTTTCCACAGGCGTCCAGCACGATCCCCAATGGCAACTCCCGCATGGGCAAGCTGTGCAGGTTGTCGTTTTGCGCGGCGCTGCCACCTGCTTCTTCTTGGTTTCCTAAGCCGCTTTCAGATTCAGATATGGAGTCTGGATTTGAATTCTGTATGTGGCGACCGGAATGGGACTCATTGGCGTCCGGATTCTGTGTTTTCGTGAAAGATTCCAACACGTCACGAATTTCGATCCAGAGCAGGTCCAGGTCCTCGCAGATATCCTCGATGAGTTGCCGGGGGGCGGTTCGAGGGAGCCGGCCGATAATCCCTTGATAGGTCCGAGTCATCTTGCCCCAATTGCCTGGAACCCCCTCCTCTATGCCGGCGTCGATCATCTTCACGATGTCCCGGCGCAACAAGGTCAGGCGCTCTCTCGCAGCCTTGCAGGCGCGTTTCTCGACCTGAACCGTCTCGGCCAATTCGGCGAACTCCCCGGCCCGCGCCACGATCGGCGACAGATCGAAGCCATAGGCCTGTTCGATCTGCCCGCCCCTGCCCTTGCGCGCGAAGCGTTTGCCGTTCGGGCTGTCCCGTCGGATGATCAGTCCGCAATCGACCAGGACGGCCAGATGACGCCGCAATGTTGTCGCCGGCATGCCGTTCGCACGGGCCATGAGCTGCTCGTTCGACGGCCAGACGACGAGTTCGCCATCGGCCGAAAGCTCCATATCCCGATGGAAGGACAGCAACGCGTTGAGGATCGCCAGTGAGCGATCCGTGGCGCCGATGAGATCCTTGGCTTCGCGTATGGATTTGAAGACATGCCATTTCTGAACGCTGGCGCCTTCCGGCATGGCGTTCGCTGCGACCTGGCTGGCCATCATGGCAAGCGTCATCGGCCGCCGCCCAAAGGGCGTCGTTGTGATATGCGTCTGCATCTTTCTTCACCTATTGCTAGGCAAAAGAAACCTGCTCGCCGAAACAGCGCCGAGACTCTTGACAGTGATTCGCGGATTTGCGATTCTCTGGCTGCTAGACCTAATGAGAAGGGCTTCCGCGCGGTGACGTTCGGGGGCCTTTTTCTTTTGCGGTTTCAGTCTCCTGTTTCGCTTCGAGTTTCCTGATCCTTGAAAGCCCGGAAAAGCTGTTCAAGGTTCTCGGAAATGAATGTGCCGAACCGGGAGGCTTCCTTAGATTTCAGGACCAAGGTGAAAGCCCTTCCAGTGTCTGTAATCTTAGCCGTTACGGTCCTGTCGCGAGGCGACCAAGTTTTTGTTTTAACGCTGCTCTTTCCCTTCGCAGAATTGGTCGGTAGGTTCAAATGCCCAAACAACAGATCGAAACGGGCATCGCTATCCACAGCAGC
The DNA here is from genome assembly GCF_030010215.1 of Tianweitania sp. UT-5YL-CI-8. Classification (GTDB taxonomy): domain Bacteria; phylum Pseudomonadota; class Alphaproteobacteria; order Rhizobiales; family Rhizobiaceae; genus Oryzicola. The sequence goes on along the minus strand of NZ_JASCRR010000021.1, from coordinate 51,547 downwards.
GAACCCGGCTGTTTCGACGAATTCAGTGGCCTTCTCCCGATCAGCCGGCATCTCAAGGAGCTTGGAAAGCTGCCACCATCGATCTCGGCCGGTGCCTTTGGCAGGCCCGATGGCATGAATTACCGCGTCCGGAACATTCGCCGAAACCGATCGCATTTTTGACAGCGTCGTGTCGTCAGTCGCCAAGGCCGCCTTGACGGTGTCGGCGTCGTGCCCTTGTGCCAGGATACGCGCCGCGAAAAGGGTCTTCTCAATAAACGAGAGATTGGCCCGAGCTGTGTTCTCCTGCCCCTGAGCGATGATATGATCACGATCACCCAGTTCTTTAATGACGGCCCGCACTGGTCGTCCAAGTTGTTGTGCGACCTTTACACGCCGATGGCCAAACACGGTCTGGTAGCGACCTGCGTTGGTCGGGTGCGGTCGAACCAGGATCGGCGTATCTTGCCCATGGTCACGGACAGCGGCGAGCAGTTCCTGATATTCCTGATCTGAAGCATCTAGTCGGTCCGCTACGAACGATCCGTCGACCAATCTGGGATCGAGGTCGACGATCGAGCCTTTGGAAAGCTCCTCGAACGACTGCATGATCGAACGCGAGGCGCCTCGAACGGCATAGCCCGTAACGTCGCGCGCGTCGGACCTTGGCGCCGCAGTCGCCAGAACGCTGCCAAAAACGTCCTTTCTCGCCATAATCAACCGCTCCGCAATATCGACATCGGTTCGGGCAGGCCGGAAAAATCCGCGGTGTTTACCGCAGTAAATTTCGCCGTCATGCCCTGCCCCAAGCCCGGTGAATGAGGCTGGTTATTTCGGAGTTCACCGCGTACAGCGCCTCTATGGCGCGATCGTACGTCGATCGAGTGAATGCCGACCTTTCCACCTCATAGAGTGTTTGCTTCGTAAGTGATGCGTCGGAAACTGCAGTGGACTTCAGCATTGGACTTTCCAGTATCTGGCCGGCCAGCATTGACTGCATGAACCCAACCATCTGGGCTTGTGGGATATCTGTCGGTTCGTACCGAGTGATCAGGTATCGGAACCAGTCCAACGTGATCTCGGCTCCTGCCCCCTTTATGGTTTTTAGGATCCCGCCGAGCATCAGCAAAAACTGACTCATGGACATGAGATCGAGCATTTGGGGATGAACCGTGATCAACACGGAAGTCGCCGCGGACAATGCCGTCAGGGTTAGGTAACCTAGCTGTGGAGGGCAATCGATCACCACCACATCATATCGTTCATCAACGTCGGCTAGGGCCTTCGCTAACCGCGTGAAAAACTGCTTGCCTGCATTCGACGACTTATCCTGAAGCGCCAGTGGAGTGTCGTATTCGTATTCCTGGAGTTCGAGATTGGCTGGGACTATATCCAGTCCCGGAAAATTCGTCGGCAGAATAACATCGGAAATAGGTTTGCGTTCGGCGTCGTATCGGATGGCGTCGTACAAGGAAAGATTGCGGTCCAACTCAGGCTGAAAACCATGCAGTGCTGATAGGGAGGCTTGGGGGTCTAGATCGATCGCGAGGACCCGGTGACCTGTTAGGGCAAGATGCTGAGCGAGATGCGCCGCCGTGGTGGTCTTCCCGCTGCCGCCTTTGAAGTTCACGACTGCGATAACCTGTAGCTTATCGCCCGGCTTCCGGTGTGGAACGTATTTCTTGACCTCGGTCCTACCGTGGCGATCCAGGAAATGTCGCAACTCCAGCATTTGTTCGGCAGTGTAAGTGCGGCGACCGGAGGCCGCTTGCTCCGGTATGGGTCCTTTGCCTTCAAGATGAAGCCGCTTGAGATTATTCTGAGATACACCAAGATAGTGGGCGACCTCGGCCATCGTGAAGGACCGCAGGTTCTTCTTCGCGTTGGGCGGAAATTTCTCGAGCCGCAGCTGATCGAGCCTGCGCGAGATCTCCGCGCCCTGCTCGAGGATCGTGTCATCGAACTCGAAACTCGGCAGCCTAGGCATAGCATTCATTTTGGCGAAACCTGAATTGGCGCTTTTTGACTGCAAACAATCGAATAAGCGCCATTAAGCCCCGATTCGGAAATCGCAGCAAGAACTTTTGCGTTAACAGAAGGTTAATGGCAGACATCCGGCCGTCTCTAGCGGCTGTAGGTGACGCGCATCGTCGACGAAACCCTCAAATCGCCCATTTCCAGATTTGCTCACAAGGACGCGCTTCGACGGCAACCACCACCTGTTTGATTTGATTAAAGGATCGCGGGATTTACCGCGGTAAATGCGCTATTATCATCGGTTCTGCCGGTGCGGTCGCCGGCCCCCTTATGAGTTCCCACAACGATGACGGAGACGGTTGCGTCCGTTCTCGTTGCCATGGCTGTGGCATCGCACAGCTAAGAGTATCAATTGCTCGCGCCGGCGTTCCGACCTACAGGTATTCGCACCTGTACCGAAGTCCCACTTCCCAATTTCGATGCGACCGTAATCTCGCCCTCGAAAGCGGCCGCCATCTGCGCGCAACCCGTCAATCCCAGCCCGGTGTGTGAGCCCGCACGCGTAGAGAAGAATGGCGTTTTCGCCCTCGCCAACACATCGGCTGACATGCCCGGGCCGTCATCGAGAACTTCGACCATCAGGTCGCGTCGCTTGGAGAAACGGCGATCGTTGACTTTTGCGGCGACCGTGATCTGGCCTTTCGGTTGGTTTCCTAGCGCAGCTTCGGCATTCTGGACGAGTTCATCGAGGATCAGGCGCATCGGCGCAGCCGGCACGAGCGCTTGGGCAGCGTTCGGGCTTATGTGCATATGAAGCTTGCAGGGGCTCATCGTGCCTAGCTGATCGAGAACGGTTGCCAGACTTTCCCGACGCGAGTCCGTATTCGCATACGCTATTGCGCCGAGGCCGTTCGTGATGGCTTCCAGCTGCTGGATCGCTTCTCTTGCCGGCACTAGCATTTCGGGGTGCTTTACGTACTCTTCGTCCTGATAGACCAGAAACAGCTTCAAGGCGGTGACACGCGACCGCGTCATGTGCGCGTAGAGCGCAGAGAACGAACGCAGGTGCTGCTCCTGCCTTTTGGTCAGGGCATTTCGCAGATGGATGATCGTATAGCCGACAGCGGCGAGTACCAACGCAACCGCAAACAAGAACCTGTTTCGCGACGCCGCTTCTTCAATGTGCGTTGTCGTGTTCAAGGTCTCGGCATGCGCAACCGCGGTGCCGGAAACCTCGAACATCCGCTGTTCCAAATCAGGCACGACCTGAAGCGCGCCTTTGAAGGCCGTGCTGCCTTCGAGTATGGGATCAAGATGGTCGCTCGCTATGGCCTGCAAGCCGCGCAGTAGCTCGACATCGCGGTCGCCCAAGAATTTTGGCGCATACTCGAGCTTCAGCAGCTGGTCGACATTCGTATTGAGCAAAAAGACCTGGCGTTTGAGATCAGCTTCCATCCGACCGGTCGCCGCCGCCAGGCGCAGCTCGCCATGGATCCGAGCAAGATGCTCACGGATTTGCGTCGTCCGCCACTGAACTTCGTACGTCTGACTGTAGTTCAGGTCCGATTCGGCACGATACTGTTCGGATCGGACGAAAGCCCCGCCGCAGAGAAGCAGCGCGATACCCAGGCTTGTAAAGGGCAGGGCGGCTTTGAGCCTTGGCGCATACCTCCTCATTCCACCGGCCTGACGGCCACGACAAACCAGACCCAGATTGAATTGCGGGCGGGTACATATTCCGCAGGGAGCTGATCATAGGGCCATACCAGAAAGATCGGCCCCTGTTCCTCGGGAGATAGCGGCGTGAATTCCTGATCTGTCTTGCATCTGCCGGACCGTACGTCCGCGCTGACGCACGCGCGGTCGATCGCAAAAATCGGCTGGTAGTTCTGGATTTCTTCCAGCAGGATCTCCGAGGTGAAATTGTCGTACGCGATGAACTGCACTGACTTGTCCCCCTGCAGCCCATGCCTCCGCAGAACGTCGGCGATCCTCGGACCCCGGAACTTGATGGTTTCGCCTTCCTTGGTCCACGGCGTTCGCGTTTCGATTTCGACGTTCTCGAAGCCCGAGCGCAACCGCTCGACGGGATATCGGTCGGAAACGGTTCGCTGATCACCTTCGATGGTGAGGACGCTCGGATCGGTGGAGGCGGCGGCCATCGAAGCGAAGGCCAATAGCCCCGAGAGGGCGCCGAGGAATGTATCAAATCGCATAGGCCACCTCCGCATCGAATTCTCTTTCGCCGTCGTCTACCGAGTAAAGAACACAGGGGCCACTCGATCCCCGCGGATCGTAGATCAGTTCCTTCTTCGCCATGGCCGCGGTGATCGCCTGAACTCCCGACAGGCCATAAAGGTGGTCGTGCAGTTCCAGGAAGACGCGCTCTACCCCCGGCAACTTTGCGTCCTGCAGCAGGTCAAGCTCTGCTCCCTCGACATCCATGACCACGGCGTTGATGCTATGCTGCTCGATGAAGGCGTCGATGTCGCCTGATGCGATCTCGATGACCTCTTCATAGGGGCCTTGCTCCGCAAATCCCGACGACATCCAGAAGTCCGCCCGACGGTAGAAGGGCACCGTCTTGGAAGGGCCCGCCGCCAGGATGCCGTTTGAGAGCACGACATTGCCGTCGCAGTTCACGTCGATGACACGTTTGGCAAGCCGGGTGGTCTGCGGATCGGCCTCGAAACTCCAGACACGAACGTCCTCAACCGAGGCGATGATCGATGTGATGACGCCCAGGCCGGCGCCAAGCTCCAGAACGCGATCTCCTGGACGTATGGCACGAGCAACTCGCCGTGCTTCGTTCGCCTCATAGGCGCCGGTTTCCAGAGCATTCCAGACTTCCGGCGAGACTTCGTTCGGTGCGATCGGCACGAGCACGCCGTGGATGTTGAGTTCGCTCATCCGTCAGAGCCCCTCGGGGAGGCGACCCAACTTCAACAGCTTGGCGCGCGCCTGCTTGTAGTATCTTTCGGCGCTAGCGGCATTGATTCCAGCCTTGGTCGCCAGCTCCTGAAATACCGCGCGACGCTTCGTACCGGTATTGCGATGCATCATCATGGCGAGGATCTCGTCCTCGCGGGGCGTAAGGGTAGGGAAGCGCAAATCCAGTTGCGCAGTGTCCAGATCGGACAACTGGATGGAGAATTCGCCCCGGTCGATCTGTTCGAGCACGAGGGGCAGCTCGCCTTGCGACAATCCCGTCTTGCAGACATAGGCTCTCGCGCCGAGCAATCGGCAAGCCGAAGCCTCTTCCTCGTCATCCGAACCGGTGACGACGATATGTACGGCACCGGGCGCGGCCTCGATGATCGTCTCTACAACGTGAAGTCGATCATGACGAGAAGTTGGGTCGAAGCCTGGCAGGCCAGGATCAGTGATCACAAGATCGAACTGATCTTGCTCGAGAAGCTGCTTTGCCATTGGAAGGGTTTGGGCGCCGGCGACATAGCAGTCTCGCAGGCCCGCGCGCAGTTCGGCCATGAGGGCCAGGCGCATCAGGTTCTGGTCTTCGACGACGAGGGCTCTGTGCACGAGTCGGTCTCCCGATAAATCGAGTCACCCGCGCCGCCCAGGGTGATGCATATGATCGCATATTCGCACTGCACAAAAGGGGATGATGCCATCCCCATTGCGAAAAAGGGGAGGCAGATACCCCCTTTCAATCAAACTTGATTGCTGAGAGTAAGATTCGGAACGTCTGGAGCGATCGTCAGCTCTCCGCATGCGGGGAAGGCAGTTCTGGAGAAAATCGGATGGGTCTCACGCCAACCAGTCGAACTGGTACGATTCGACAGGCAGTATCGCTGCACTACAGAACGCGGTTGACAGCAGCCAGCCTGCGCAGATACTCTCGTCAACCTTGGTCTCTTCTTCTCCATCCTGTCGTCCGATTTTACGGAATGCGTGAGATTAGGGCGCTGGAGGCGTTGGTCGCTCTGAAGCCCGCGAACTCCGGGGAAGCGCGGGACAAGCTCCTTTATCTGATGGCGCTCATGACCTCCAACGCCACGGTCCTGCCGGTGAGCGAGGTAGAACGCGCAATCCACACCCTGCATCCGTTCAGACCTGACCTGGCAAAAGCTCTCGGCCGCAGGGCTCCCGGCGGCGGTAATGAAATGGAGGGGGGTTCGCGTCCGCTGCCCGAGGTTGCGCGTCGAACGGAACAGCCGCAGAGGTGACCGGACGGGGATTTCTGGTGCCTCTATGGCTACCGGCGCAGGTTGAACCAGTGCCGATTCACGTTGCCGTCGTCGGCCCTGATATCGAAATAATATGGATCCTCTCGCATCGGGCGAGGCATCGTTGCGGTCTGTTCGCAACCATCGCGACCGCCAAAGCCTGACGGACAGCTGTTGCGAACCTGCACGCAGAGGTCACCCTGACCACCGCCATGATCCTGATTGCTGGATCCAACGCTCCAACCTGCAGGACACTCGTCGTAGGCCTCATAACCGGGTTTGCCGGTTCCGGCCTCGGGGCAGGTCGGCCAGGAAAACCCCCAGCCTTGCATGGCCGAAATCAGGCGGTTCATCGGTGGGTGACAAGCCGGTACGCCTCGCCAGGCCGGGTTCGAGGATGACGCACACAAGAGCACCTCGCATCCCCACTCACTCGCCTCAACACGGTCCGGGAACGACATCCACGTCGCCGCGGCGAGGATTGTCGCTGTTGCGGTCAGCCTGGCTCCGTACATAGGGACGTCTCCTCGATCAGCCTATCGATCTGTGCGCTTCGGGCGCCTGTGCGCATCTTCGAACGGTGGAGAAATCTCGCTTTCGCGTTCGGCAAGCAGGTTGAAATCCGCGATCGGTCGCCTTGCGAGTGTCCGGTCCACCGCCTTGCGACGCCACTCCGGCATATCGAGCACATAGGTGGACCACATGCCGTGTCGGGCCGACATGGCGTAGTTCTGCCAGGTCAGATAATCAGCCGGCGCCGGAGAGTTCACCCGGGCCCAGCCGACACGCACCATCTCCAGCGCAAGATCGCGACCGCGCACCGTGCAACGTCCGAGGAGTCCGCCATCGACGTCGTACGCCTGCACCAGGCAATTCACCGGCGCATTGCCAATCGTCCGCTTCAGCCATGCCTTCGCCAGCGGGCCACAGGGGACCGGCTTAGGGATACTGCTTTCCGTATGCTGGCGTGGGTCGTAAGTCCATTGCGGCAGTTCACAGGTGTCGATCGAGGCCAGCCGAACCTTGTGCCGGCCCATTGGGAACCAAAGCGTTCGCCCATCGATGACCGAGGCCTGGCCGGAGATTTTTGTTGCCGCGCTCAGCTCGGGAACCTCGCTTGCTTCGACGGACGATCGTCCTTGATCACGCAAGATGTCCGCCGACTGGACCGGATAGGGCAGGGCGGTTAGCAGCAGCGTCACGACGCTCGACCTGACGGCAGCCGACGTCATGGCGATGTCCCTTCAGAGGCCGCGCGTTGTCCGAGCAGGATCGCCGGATGCTGGACATCGTCGAATTGCCAGAGACCGATCTTCTTTTCCCGCGCGGCCTGCTCCACCACAGCGTAGGGCGTGTGGTGGGGCAGGCTGCGTCCGTCGAGGGAGGCGAAGGCAAAGCCGGAGGAGATCATCAGATTGGCGAGGTCCAGCCGGTCGGAGCCGATCGTGGCGTAGCAGGACACGAAGACCGTTCCGCCCGATTGCGCGACCTGCGCGCAGACAGGATGGGTATCCGCGATGTAGGCGGCAAAAACCGCCATGGACGCTTCCCCGCAGTCGCGACGAGCGCCCGATTTATCGGTATAGGCCGTTCCGCGCAGACAGGCCTGCACGCCGAAGAGACGGAAGTGTCGGCCGCTGTCGTGCCAGCTGTCTCCGCTTTCGAGCGTCACGCCTGGCTTCAGTTCGAAGTAGCCCTCCGGCGGTGCGGCCGTTGCCGGTGTCAAGCCGGCGGTCAGCGACAGGAAGAGGGCAGGGGACTTCATTCGCCCGCAACCCTTGGATCAGCCCACATACCGTAGCCGCGGCGACCGATATCCTCGGCCTCTTTTAGATCGGCTCTTGTGGGTATCCCGTCCGCCCCTTTTTCGATGCGGTGAGTGCCGAGCGAAACCAGCTGCTCCTCGAACATGTCAATCGAGTCGAGGCTGCCTGGGTAGTTGTAGTAGCCGTAGCACGTTGCGTCCTGCGTCCGAGCGCCAGTCTCGCTGACAAAGGCACGGCAGTAGATCACACGGGGAGACTGGAGCAGCGTTGCGAGACCCTGGCGAGCGTAATCGTCACAGGATCCAGCAAAACCTTCCTTGCGATTAACCATGTCACCCTTGCACGGCTCGATCCCGTAAAGATGAACCGTCAGATCGGCGTCGACCCGGAAGTCTGTCGCCGAGACCGCTTTGAACCCTGAGGCTGACGCATAGCCTTTGCGGTCCGCCACTTTGCCCTGGCCGTCGTAATATTCCATGACCAGCACCGTCTTTCCGGGCGCGGCGAGCGAACGGACATAGGCCTCGTCGACCAGTCCGGCCGCATAGGCGGGCAGGCACGCGCTGATCGCCGCCAGGTACCCGGCCGCTCGCCTCATCCTAAGTCGCCTCCAGGTTGTCTTTGCGCTCGACATTGACCCGTCTTTTCATTCTTTGCAAGAAAAATCACAATCAAATTGACATTCTTTTTTCTGTCGCCTAACCATTCCCACATCTGCTGTCACAAGGCTTTGGATACGGACCCATGGCGACACAAGCAAAATCACCATCGATCGCGCCGATCCTGGCCGTGACAATCCTCACGAGCATATGCGTCAGCCAGACCGAGGGGGTATTGGCGTCCGAACTGTCTGCGGCCACACGTCTCCAGCGCCAAGAGGCAAGAGAAATTCGGCAACGGGATGACGTCCCGTCCTCGGCCGACACGGTGGCCGAAGCGCGTTGGGCGCGGTTGCCGGACGACTATGTGCTGGGGGAGGGTGGTCAGATCGTTCCCCGGCACCAGGTGTCCGAGCCAATCGGCGTGCCAGAATCCGAGGCCGTCGGGCTTGAACTGGACAACAATCATTTTGATAGTAGCGTTCAGCCCGACACACCCGAGTGCGGGCCGTCGCCGGCAACGCCTGCCGAGATCACCCGCCTCGTCGTCGAGGCTTCGCAACGGCACGATGTCGACGCGGAATTCGCCGTCGCGGTCGTGACCGCCGAAAGCCGGCTCGATCGACTGCGCAATTCGCCCAAAGGCGCGCGCGGACCCATGCAGCTTATGCCAGCGACGGCGGACCGGTTTGGTGTGACCGATATCTGCGATCCGGAAGAAAACATCGACGGCGGGATACGCTACCTCCGCGAACTCACCGACGAATTCCACAATCCGCTTCTGGTCGCTGCCGCTTACAACGCTGGCGAGGGACGTGTGCGCGAGCATGGCGGCATACCGCCCTTCAAGGAAACGATCGGATACGTCGCCGAAGTCGTCAACATCCAGATTGGCCTTGTGGGTAGCGGTGCGGCTGCGAGCAAAAAGGGTGACGTTGCCGATGGGGAGCGATCAAGCCCCGCCCGCGGAGTAATCACGACGCGCGAACGCCGCCAATGGGTCGGCGGTGTCATGCATTTTTAGCCGGAGGTTGCCCATGAACGACGTTTCCTATTCGCCCGCTGTTCGGCCAATGCCAACTCCGCTAGCTTTCGCCACGATGCTCACCATCTGTCTGGTGTTCGCAGAGCCGGCGTTGGCGCAATCCTCCGGCGCCTTTGCGCCACTGGAGACCGCGGTCCAGATGATCGTGGATTTCATCACCGGGCCGTTCGGAAGGCTCCTCGCGATCATCGCGGTGATTGCGCTCGGCTTCCTTGCTTTCGCTGGACGCCTCTCCTGGTTCACCGCCGGCGCGGTCGTCCTTGGCATCGGCCTCGTCTTCGGCGCGCCGGCGATTGTCGACGAGATGATCGCGGCCGTGGGGAACTGAACCATGGTCGAGGTCACCGACGAAAGGCCCCATTTGACGCCGCTCGTGATCGGCCTCACACGGCCGCCCATGATGTGGGGCATCCCGCTCAATGCTTTCTACATCATCGTCGGCTTCACACTGATCGCCTTCCTGGTGAGCACGAGCTTTTGGTCGGCGCTGATGGCACCGCTGATCTATCTCGCCCTCTTCGCGCTTTGCAGCCGCGACATCCGGATCCTCGATCTCGCTCAGGTGGTCAGCCGCCGCACGCCGCGGACGCCGAACCGGCTGTTCTGGCGCACGAACTCCTACGGGCCGTGACCATGTTGAATGTTGTCGCCGAAGAGCTTGGATTTGGACGTGAGCGCCGGCGCGAACGGCTGATGTCGACCCACATTCCGTATCTGCGCCATGTCGCCGATACCGTGATCGGGCTCGAAAGCGGGGCGATCCTGTCGGTGATCAAACTGGACGGCTTGTTCTTCCAGACCGAGGACCAGGCCGAACTCAATATGCGCGCGACCGTCCAGAACACGCTGATCCGAGCGCTCGGCTCGAGCCGCTATTCACTCTGGTCGACGGTGATCCGCAAGGAGGTCAAACCCTCGATCGGCGGAGCCTTCTCGGACCCGTTCTGCGAACTTCTGAACACGCGCTATATGGCATCGCTGCGCGACAAGCGCATGTTCACAAACGAGCTCTACCTCACGATCGTCCGTTCCGGGATGCGTGGCGCGCTCGGCGCCGCCGAAGGCTTTTCGCGGCTGCTCGATCGCTCCTCCGGCAAGGAGATCGTTGAGCAGCGGCTGCACGAACGTATCAACGAACTCGAAGAGATCATCGGCAACGTCTCGCGGGAGCTCCAAAAGTACGGCGCCCGTCAGCTTGGGGTCGTCTACCGCGATGGCGAGCCGTACTCGGAACCCAGCGCCTTTATCAACACCCTGCTCACCTGCGGCGTCGCGCGCGAGATGCGCCTGCCCCGCATGGGCATCCGCAGCTATGTCGGGACGTCGCGCCTGCATTTTTCGAAGCGGACCTTGCAGGCGCAGGGGCCGACCGAAGCGGAGAACCGCTTTGGCGCCATGCTGTCCATCAAGGAATATCCTCCCTTCTCCGGGCCCGGGATGCTCGATGGGCTCCTGCAGATGAACCACGAGTTCATCTGCACGCAGTCGTTCACGCTGGCCGACAAGCCGATCGCGCAGGAGCGCATTTCCCGGCTGCAGCGCCAGATCCGGGCGTCGGATGAATCGGGCAGCGCCGTCGAGACGGATATCGATTTCGCGCTGAACAGCCTGCTCAATCAAGAAGCAGTCTTCGGCTACCACCATTTTAGCCTGTTGTGCCTGTCGCGCGACCTCGCTGGGCTCGACAAGGCCGTCGCCGAACTCGGCTCCTGTCTCACCGACATGAACATCAACTGGCTGCGCGAGGACCTCAACATGGAGGCCTCGTTCTGGGCGCAGCTGCCGGGCAATCACGCCTACATCGCGCGCTCCTGCATGCTGTCGAGCGCGAATTTTTCGGGTTTCTCCTCGCTGCACAATTTCGCGACCGGGTCGGTTCGTGGCAACCATTGGGGTCTGCCAATTTCGATCCTCGAAACGACATCCCAGACGCCGTACTGGTTCAACTTCCATCAGCGCGACATTGGCCATTTTCTGGTGACCGGTCCGACCGGGTCGGGCAAGACCGTTGCGCTGACCTTCCTGCTTGCGCAGGCCTTCCGGATCTCGCCAGAGCCCCGCGCCGTCTTCTTCGACAAGGACCGAGGCGCCGAGATTTTCATCCGAGCCGTCGACGGCGATTATGAGGTGCTCCAGCCAGGCGTCGCGACTGGCTTCAATCCGCTGCAGCTTGAGAACACGCCCGCAAATCGCGAGTTCCTGCATCGTCTCCTCAAGGCCATGCTCGACCCGGCCGACGGCCACCGGTTCAGCCAGGAAGAAGAGGACACGCTGGAGCGGGCGATCGGGCGCATCTGCCAGGAGCCGGTCGAACAGCGGACGTTCGCCAACCTGTCCGGCCTGCTAATGGGTCGCGCGCGCTCCGACGCTAACGATTTGCAGTCACGTCTGCGACCGTGGTTCGAGGGCGAGAAGGCTTGGCTCTTCAACGCGCCGCAAGATGTACTGTCCTTTTCCGGCCGTCGGATCTTCGGCTTCGATATGACGCACATCCTCGACAATCAGGACGTGCGCACCCCGGCGCTGATGTATCTCTACCATCGGTTGGACGAGCTTCTCACCGGCGAACCGGTCCTGATCTTCATGGACGAGGGTTGGAAGCTGCTGCAGGACGCCATCTTCTCCAACTATATCGTCGACAAGATGAAGACGATCCGAAAGCTCAACGGGATCGTCGGGTTTGGTACCCAGTCGGCGGCCGATATTGCGCGTTCGCCACAATCGCACACGCTGATCGAGCAGTCGGCAACCAATCTGCACTTCCCCAATCCGCGCGCAGACGAGGAGAGCTACATCCGGCGCTTCGGCCTGACCGCCAAGGAATTCGCCTTTATTCGCAATACCCCGCCCGAGCGACGCACGTTCCTGATCAAGCACGGCAACGACTCCGTCATCGCCAGGCTCGACCTTACCTCCATGCCGGATCTCGTCCGCGTGATGTCCGGCCGCAAGGAGACGATCGAGCACTGCGCAGCACTTCGCGCGCAGCTCGGCGACGATCCGGCGAAGTGGTTGCCTGTGTTCTGCGGTTGGGAGGTTCCAGCATGATCCGGCGTCTCTCCCTCCTTCTGGTCTTTGCAGCATCGCCTGCTTTTGCCGACATCCCGACCGTTGACAGTACGGTGCTCGACGAACGCCAGGATCGCGACGAGAAGACCGGCGAGATCGAGAAGGTCGACGAGGAGCGCTACGTTAACAACGAAAGCGTGACCTGCTCGATGTACCGGCCGGGCAGGAAGGATGATCCGGTCGCGGCGGCGAATGCCAATCCGGCGATCGCCGGATTGGTTCGTCGGATCGCGCGTGAGGAAGGCGTCGATGAGAACCAGTTTCTGGCGCTGGTCTACCAGGAGAGCCGCTTCAACCCATGTGCCAAATCTCCGGCGGGCGCGATTGGCCTTGCGCAGCTTATGCCGGGCACCGCAGGCGATCTTGGGGTCGATCCCTACAATATCGAGCAGAACCTGCGCGGCGGCGCGCGCTACTACAAGCAGCAGCTTCGAAAGTACAACGGCAACGTCTCGCTGGCGCTTGCGGCCTACAATGCTGGCGCGGGCAACGTGAACAAATATGGCGGCATCCCTCCATTCAAGGAAACCCAGGGCTATGTCGCCAACATAACCCAAAAATGGCTGCCGGCCTTCGGCGGCTCGGACAAGTCTGGCATTCCGCTCAACTATGGCGGCGGCGGCGCCTATGCGGGCGCCCGGACCAGCACCATGAACGCCATGGGCCTGACGACGGCGATCGGCGACGGCTCCGGGGATGTCTCATCGTGGCTGACGCAACTCGGCAACATGGGTTCCGGCACGATCCAGGACAGCTGGGACCACAATTCGGGTGCACGCAACGCCAACATCGAGCTCATCAATCGGCTGATCCTGCTCGGGACGGCGTTCGCCGATCTCACGAACTCCAGCAACGCCATGACGCTTGGCGACCTGTCCGGCACGAACCGATCGACCCGATACGAGACGGGCAACGATGACGACGATCGGTCGGTGGCAGGCTTCTGCGACGACCGCGAAGGCTTCGTCTGGGATGCCGACGCGAAGGCTTGTGTCCAGCGCATCGACCGCCAAGCGGACCTGCTTCTCGAGACTCAGTGATGGAGATCGATATGAAACGCTCATTGGCATTGTTGGCATTCGTCGGCGGAGGCATCGCGCCGGCCGCAGCCGATATCCCGGTCATCGACAAGACGAACTACGCGGTCGCGCGCGACACCGCCGAAAAGACCGGCAAGATCCTCGATACCAACAAGGAGATCCTCACGACGGTCGAGGACACCCTGAAGGCCGTCACGGGTGACCGCGGCGGCGACGCTGGTCCCCTGAAGGATATCGCGATCGGCAACGGTTTTAGCGTCTCCTCCATGCCGTCCTTCGACAGCATCCTGAAGAGTGGGATTGCCGATTTCGGGTCTCTCGACCCCAAGGTCGTCCAGGCCGCCACACTCTTCATCAACGGCCTGCAACTGGTGCGTTCGCTGTCCGGCAAAGACAACAGCTCGCTGGCCAGCGACAAGTCCTATGAGGAGCTCATGAAGACGGTGATGGGCGTCTCGGCTCTGATCACCGGTTCTCAAGCTGCCGTCGAAGCGCGCCGCTCCGCTCTTGAAACCGCCGGCGGCGACATCGGCAAGGCGGAGGATATCAAGGGGTCGATCGACCAGAACACGCAGCTGCAGGTCCAGACGGGTCTGACGATCAACGAGATGATCGGCGTGCTGAATGCCGGTGTGCAGTCGTTGCACGCCGAAAACCAGCGCAAGCTGACCGACATGTCGAACACCAAAAAAGCATTGCAGTACGAATGAGAGAGCTTCGATGCAGCGCGACCGCTCTTCTATTTGTCCTGGCTGTACTCGCCAGCGGATGTGGCACACCGCGCGAAAAGACCGCGCCGTGCAAGCGGCCGGCCAATCAGTCGAGCTATGCCAGCACGGGCGACGAATGCGGGCCGATGATCTCCGTCAATGCAGACAGGGCCGATGCACTGGCGGCGATCCAGGATCTGGCCTCCGCGGAAGAAGAATAGGGCAGGGCGGTGGACGACTTCATTGGCGAACTGTTGGATCGGATCGATGCGTCGGGACAGAATTTCTCGCAAAGCGCCTACGAGGCGCTGAGCCAGGATCTCGAGCCGCTGCTTCGCCTGCTCTTCGTCCTTGTCGTCCTGTTCTATGGCGTGCAGCTATTCCTAGGGACGTCGCGGCTGAGCGTCGCGGAGATCATCGGCCGCCTAGTGCGCATCTTCGTCATTCTGATCCTGGTCGGCACATGGTCCAACTTCAACGATCTTGTCTATGACTGGCTGACCACGGTGCCGGAGGCAGCCGGCCGCGCCATCCTGGCGGCATCCGGCACGGGCGTGACCGAGCCCACCAATGGACTATCGCAAATCTGGAAGACGGCGAACACTGCCGCTGCGGCTTTCTCTGAACAGGCGGGCTACCTGTCAGTCCTGCCCGCTCTGATAGGCATCGTCATCATGCTGTTCGCCGGCATCTTCGTCGCGATCGCCCTCGGGATTCTGGTTCTTGCGAAGGTGATCCTCTGGGTTCTCCTCGGCACAGCACCAATTTTCATCTCGTGCTTCTTCTTTGACTCGACTCGCAACTATGCCGTCGGCTGGCTCAATCAGTCGCTACTCTATGCGATGATTCCCTTGTTCGTTTACGTGATCGCCGCCTTCCTGATCGCTGCGATGGAACCGGAACTGACGACGATCGACAGCATCTCCGGCAATCGCGAACTGAAGCTCAGCGACTTCGCTGCCTTTATCATGCTGTGCATTGCCGGCGCGTTCGTGCTTTTCCAAGTGCAGTCCTTGGCGCAAGGCATCGTTGGAGCGTTCGCAACCGCCATCGGTCACGAGTCGCGCCGGCATGCTTATCGCGGCGTCTATCTCGGGCGCGAAGCGATCGGCCAGTCTGCGCGCCAGACACAGGCGGCGGTTCATCGCGTCCAGGCTCGACTTCGCTCACCAAGGCAGGATGGTGCGGGCGCCTCCATGCAGCGCGCGATCGCATCCAACGGAGCCCCGAGACAACCCTGATCGGCATGGCGATGGGCGATCGAGAACGCAGGAAATGAGCAGGGATGGCCGAAAAATCCGAAACCGCGCTTCGGTCCTATTTCCAGCAAGGCGATATCTGGGAGCAGGAGATCATCAAGCGAGCGAAGCGTTCGGCGCGCGTCGCCTGGTTCTTCTCGATCGTCTTTGCCGGGATCGCCTTGCTCAGCCTACTCGCAGTGGTGCTGATGCTGCCGCTGAAGTCCTTCGAGCCCTATGTCGTCACCGTCGACCAGACCACGGGCTACATCGAGGTGAAGTCCGGCCTGACGCGCCCGGCCAATCTCACCGAGCAACAAGCGATCACGCAGGCCAATGTCGTGCGCTACATCCGTGCCCGCGAAGGCTACGATCCCTACGCCATCACCGAGAATTTTGGCATTGCGGCGCTTCTTTCCGCGGACGAGGCGGCGCGCGAACTGCAGACCCTCTACAGCGCGGCCAATGCGCAGAACCCCACGAAGGTCTATGGGCGGCTCAAGCGGGTCCTGGTCGAGATCAAGTCCGTGACGTTCCCGAACACCAGCACGGCGATCGTCCGCTTTTCCACCAACGAACGCAGCGACGCGGAGTCGATCGTCCGTCATTGGATCTCGGTTGTGCGCTTCCGCTACACCGACACGCCGACCCGCAACGAGTGGCGCTTCGAAAACCCTCTCGGTTTCCAGGTCTATTCCTACCGCCGGGACCAGGAAACGGTCACGCCCGGAGATGCGCAATGAAGGGCTGCTCCTGGGCTGTGATGCTCATGCTGTGCGGCTCGCTGTGGCCGGCTTTTGCCGCGCAGACCCCGAAGGGCGGTTCCCTCGATGCGCGCGTGACCAGCGTGACCTATCAGGAGAACAACGTCGTTCAGGTCTTCGCGACCTACGGCATCTCCACCATGATCATCTTTGACGAGGACGAGAGGTTCGAGACGATCTCGCTCGGCGACACCGAAAGCTGGCAGGTCGTCCCGGCCGAGAAGGGCAACATCCTGTTCGTGAAGCCGATCGCCAAGGACGTCGTGACGAACATGAACGTCGTGACTACCAAGCGCATTTACTATCTCGAACTGCACGATTACGCGCCCGAGGCCGGCCGCAAGGTCTTTGGAATCCGCTTCCACTATCCGGAGAAAAACCTCAATGCCGTCTTGCGGCAGGAAGCCGAGCAGCGCGCCGCCTGGCCGAACATCTCCGGCATCGACAAGGCGAACGTCAACATCGACTATTCGTTCTCCGGTGATGCCCGCCTGAAGCCGCTCATGGTGTTCGATGACGGCAGCAAGACCTTCTTCAAATTCGACGACCGAGTGCCGGCGATTTTCGCCGTCAACTCGGATTTCTCCGAAACCCTGCGGAACTTCCGCAGGGAAGGGGAGTACATCGTCGTCGATGGGACCGCGACCCAGTTCACGCTGCGGGATGGCGACAAGTGGATCTGCATCTTCAATCTCAGAAAGCCGGATTTCGCGGCGCCCGATCCGGCAATCCTCGGGCCAGTCGAAGATGACAAGGCAAAACGCCGGCGTCGGAGCGGAAACCGATGAAGCGCTCTCCCGAACTCGAAGCGCTTGCCGACAATGACGAACCCGTCGTCGCCGACAATACCGTTCGCCGCAAGCAACTCGTCGGTGGCGCTGTTCTTGTCCTATTGGGCCTTGTCGCCGGCTATATGGTTCTCGCGGGAAGGCAGCCACCCGTCCGCGACATGCTCGACGGGGACGAGGAGTTCACCACCACCACGTTTCGTCCGCCGTCCTATGTACGCGAGGGCGAGCCGGAGCCGGACCCTCCGGCGCCGGAG
Organism: Tianweitania sp. UT-5YL-CI-8; assembly: GCF_030010215.1. GTDB lineage: Bacteria > Pseudomonadota > Alphaproteobacteria > Rhizobiales > Rhizobiaceae > Oryzicola. The sequence continues at coordinate 34,128 of NZ_JASCRR010000021.1, read as the reverse complement.
ATTGTCAAGATTCCGCCACCACCTCCTCCGTCTCCCCCGACCGAAGAAGTCGATACGACCCAGTTCGAGGTCCCACCGCCGCCTGTTCCTGGTGCACCCCCACCGCCGGACGCCGTCGAAGCCCCGGCTGACGAATTTCCCGAGCGTTTCCGCTCGAAATTGGTCGTGGTCGACAATGCGAGCGCCGACGGACAGGGCAGCCTGACCGGAAACGAAGGGGAGGGGCTTACCGTCGCCGGCGAAGATCGCAGCAGCAAATTTCTGGCCGCGGCATCCAGCATTGGCGACCGCGGCGCCAAGGCGAGAAAGATCGAGCGTATCGATGCACTGGTTCCCGAAGGAACGTTGATTCCTGGAATTTTGGAAACGGCCATCGTCAGCGATCTGCCGGGTCAGGTGGGGGCGATCGTTTCGCAGGACGTCTACTCCTTCGACGGCCGGCGCATTCTGATCCCAACAGGCACGCGGCTCATCGGCGAGTACCAGTCCGAGATCACGCGCGGGCAGACGAGAATTTTCGTGGTCTGGACCCGTATGCTGCGCGATGACGGCGTGTCGGTCCGGTTGAACTCGATCGGCGCCGACAGTCTGGGCCGTGCCGGTCTGACTGGCCGCGTCGACAAGAAGTTCCGGGAGCGATTTGGGGCGGCCATTCTTCTATCGATCGTCGGCGCCGGCGCGAGCTACGTGACCGGTTATGGGAGCGAGGCCGCGGCAGGTGACAGCGACGATGCGCAGAACGCCGAGGAACTAGCCCGCGAGACCCTCGCGAAGACCTTCTCCGACATGGCCAACCAGGCATTGGGAGATTCCTTGCGAATTCCACCGACGATCAGCGTCAGCCAGGGCGAGCGCATCTTCGTCTTTGTTCGTCAGGACCTCGATTTTTCCGCCATGTACGAGGATCCCGTCACCGAGGCCTTAAAGGAGATCCGTCGTGAACGCGGTCTCCGCTGAGCTTGCCTCCGACAATCGGCACTACTTTCTCTATCGGGCGCTCGCTCCGCTGAAGGCGTTTCTCAACGATCGGGACGTCGTTGAGATCTCGGTCAACCGACCGGGGCAGGTCTATGTCGAGCGTCTCGGCGCCGCCGACATGGAACGCCACGAGATCCCGGTGCTCACCACCGCCGAGATCATCAATATCGGTGAACGTGTCGCGGCGAGCACCAACCAATTCGTCAGCCCGGCAAATCCGATCCTCAGCGCCGCACTGCCCACCGGCGAGCGCATTCAGGTCGTCTTGCCACCTGCGGCACCCGATGGTGGCACGCTATCGATCCGCAAGCAGGTCACCAGCAACTTCACGCTCGACGACTATCGCGATCAGGGATCGCTTGATCAGGTGACGGTCGCCGTTGGCGGTCTCAGCGAGACCGACCAAGCCTTGATCGACCAGCTGTCAGCCAAGGACATCTACGGTTTCATTCGAACGGCCATCGTCAATCGGGTGTCCATCCTCATCAGCGGCGGCACCTCGAGCGGCAAGACGACGTTTCTGAACGCCTGCCTCAAGTCCGTCGATTCGCATGAGCGTATCATCACATTGGAGGACACCCGAGAACTGTTCCCACCTCAGAAGAATGCCGTGCACCTTCTCGCATCCCGTGGCGATCAGGGAACGGCCAGCGTGACGATCCAGTCCCTGCTCGAAGCCTCGCTACGCATGCGGCCGGATCGGCTCTTCGTAGGGGAGGTCAGGGGATCGGAGGCCTTCGCTTTCCTGCGCGCGATCAATACGGGCCACCCGGGTTCCATGTCGACGGTCCATGCCGACACGCCGCTGGGCGCCTACGAGCAACTCGCGATGATGGTCATGCAGTCTGGATTGTCAGCCGCTTACCCAAAGGCGGACCTGATTTCCTATATCCAGAGTGTCATCCCGATTGTGATCCAACTGCGCAGGGAAGGGGGCCGCCGCGGCGTCTCCGAAATTTTCTTCGCGCGCGGACGGACGGACGCGTCATGACCGGGTCGCTCCGCGTCTTCTTTTTCGCCTTTTGCCTGACCGTCGCGTTTGCCATCTGGCTGTTGGCTTATGGCCTCGGCTTGCAGTTGCTCTATGGGGACGGGAGGATCCTGCAGGCGACCATCACGACGAACCCGTTTGCACCGTTCCAGCAGCTGATCACCTATGGCGACAGCAGCGTCCTGCGCGTTGTGGCGATGGGTGCTCTGGTGCCTGCGGCTCTTGTCGCGGGGACCGTCGCCTATGTCGGCCTTCGACCGAATTCGAACCCCCTCGGGGATGCCCGATTTCAGACCGCCACGACACTCCGACGCGATGGATGGTTCAGGCGGAGGGGCAAAATCCTCGGCCGTTTCGGGCGCCAGATCCTTCGAGTCGACGATGATCGGCACCACCTGATCATCGGGCCGACACGTTCTGGGAAGGGCGCTTGCTACGTCGTGCCTAATGCGTTGTCGCATGTAGGCTCGATGATCGTGACTGACTTGAAGGGCGAGATTTTTCGCAGCACCGCCGGCTATCGCAAATTGAAGGGTAGTCAGGTCTTCCTGTTCGCGCCTGGATCGGAACGGACGCACCGTTACAATCCACTCGACTTCATTCGGTCGGAGCGCGGCGACCGCACCACCGACATCCAGAACATGGCTGCGATTCTGGTTCCGGAAGTCACCGAATCCGAGAATTCGATCTGGCAGGCCACCGCCCAGCAGCTCATCGCGGGCGCTATCAGCTACATCAACGAAAGCATCTACTACAAGGGTCACCGGACGCTCGGCGAGGTCACGTCCTTCTTCAACAGCGGCGCAAACCTTCAGGCACAGATGAGCGTCATCAAGGAACGCGAACCCTACCTGTCTCGCTTCACGATGGAGAGCTTCAACGCCTACATCGCCCTGTCCGAGCGCGCGGCGGCATCGGCGCTGCTTGACATCCAGAAGGCTTTGCGGCCGTTCCGCAACGAGCGCGTCGTGGCAGCGACATCAGCGACCGACATGGACCTACGCGCGCTGAAGCGGCGTCCGATCTCGATCTACCTCGCCCCCAAGGTCACCGACATCACACTGCTGCGGCCGTTGCTCGCACTGTTTGTGCAGCAGACTCTCGACACGCTGATGATCGAGCACGCGGAACGTTCGGTGCCGGTCTACTTCCTGCTCGACGAGTTCCGTCAGTTGAAGAAGATGAGCGAGATCACGACCAAGCTGCCCTACGTGGCTGGCTACAACGTCAAGATGGCCTTCGTCATCCAGGACCTGAAAAACCTGGACGAGACCTATGGCGAGACGTCCCGCCACTCATTGATGGGCAATTGTGGCTACCAGCTGGTCTTCGGCGCCAATGACCAGGCAACAGCCGAAGCCGTGTCGAAAGCCCTGGGCAAGCGCACCATCCGATATAAGACCGAGTCCCGCACGATCGAGCTGATGGGCCTGCATCGCCGTACAAAGGTCGAGCAGTTGAGGGAGCGCGACCTGATGATGCCGCAGGAGGTGCGGCAGATGCCGGGAGACAAGATGGTCATTCTGGCCGAAGGTCAGGGGCCGGTCTTTGCTGATAAGCTTCGGTTTTTCCGGACATCACCGTTCCGCGAAATGGAGAGCTTCTCACAGACACATGTGCCGGACGTGCCGGCAACCGAGTTCCTACCGCAGCGGCCCGTACCGGCAACAATTCCTGCCTATGCTGGCGAGGGCACGAATATCTCGAAAACTGAAGTCCAGGGTGCCCAGGCACCGGACAAGGCAAAGCGTGCCGGTCGAGAACTTTCCGCTTGGGCCGAACCCGCTGATGTTGGCGACAGGCGCCAAACAAGAGCGGTCGCGCCGGCCAAGGCACAGTTGCGAACAGGGGCCGCAGCGAAAGCAACGCCTGGTCCACTCGATGCTCGTTTCGCAAAAGCCGCCCGGAAACTGAAGGCTCTTACCAAGGCTCCGGCCAGGTCCGGAAACCAGCGTGTAAAGCAAGGCACTTGGGCTCGCGTGTTCGACGAGACCATTCCAGACGAACTGGAGATCGCCGACGCCGAGGCGAGCTGACTCGCTCCGCTTCCATCGTGTTCTGTTTCGAGAGCGCGAACATGCCGTTCTTGATGAATACGTGCGATCGCGTTGCGGCCTCCTTGCCAATCATACAAAAGTTTGTATACTCCGCCGATGAAAGTGCTCAGGTTTCGGGGCAGCGCCCTCAATGATTTGCGCGCCTTCCCCGAGCCGGCGCGGCGTGAAGCGGGCTATCAACTCGACAAGGTGCAGAACGAGCAGGCCCCAGCCGACTGGAAGCCAATGGGCACTGTCGGAAAGGGCGTCCAGGAAATCAGGATTCGGGACGAAGCCGGTGCATTCCGGATCATCTACATCGCCAAATTCGCCGAGGCTGTCTTCGTGCTACACTGCTTCCAGAAGAAGTCGCAGAAGACCAGCAGATCGGACTTGGACCTTGCCGCGAAGCGGTACAGCGATTTGGTGAAGGAACTAGGCCAATGAGCGACGAAACTTTTGCAAGCGTTTGGGACGCGATCGAAGACACGCCGGCCGAAGCGGAGAACATGAAGCTCCGCTCCACGCTGATGATGGCGCTGGAGCAGCACATCCGGGTAAAGGGCTGGACCCAGGCCGAAACCGCGCTCCAACTCGGCGTGACGCAGCCGCGCGTGTCCGATCTTCTGCGCGGCAAGATCAACCTGTTCGCCCTCGACACCCTCGTCAATATGCTGGTCGCGGTCGGCCTGCATGTCGAGGTTCATGTCCGGGAAGCTGCATAGGCACCAGGAGCGCCGAACAAGACGATTATGGCACTGGCTGTCGTACCGCCTTAAGTGCGTCAACCCACATTATCCTTCCACGTCGACAATACGGCCCGATGCCTTCCATTCCGGCAGTCCGTCCTGTAGGCGTCGGGCGCGCAGGCCCTTTTGCCGAAGTTCGGCGACGGCCTCGAAGGACATCACGCACCACGGTCCCCGGCAGTAAGCAACCACTTCCCGGCTTGGTTCAAGTCCTGCCGACCGGACTGAAAGCTCCGCAAGCGGCACGTTGATGGCCCCCGGAAGATGGCCGAGCGCATATTCGTCCGGCGGCCGGACATCGATGACGGTGACGGCGCCGTCGCTCATCCGGGCCGCCAGTTCCTCCCGCGAGATAGGCTCCATGTCGTCCCGGCGGTCGAACCACCCGCGCACGACCCGTTCCACCTCTGCCGAATGCTTTTCGGCCACGGACCGGATGGCGGCGAAGGCATCGAGCACACCGTCGTCGGCCAGACGGTAGTTCACGAACTTCCCGTCCCGCTCAGAGGTGACAAGGCCGGCGCGGCGCATCACCTGAAGGTGCTGCGAGACGTTGGCCACGGGGGTTGCGAGCTTCGCCGCCAGTGCCTCGACGCTGCGCGCACCCTGGGCAAGGTGCTCCACCAGTTCGAGCCGTTGCGGGTTGCCGAACGCCTTCGCGACCTGCGCGAACTGCTCGTAGAGCGCCTGCTTCGGATTCGAGATTGACATGGAAAGGAAGCCTCGCTACGTCATTCAACATAATTATTGAATGTAGCCTACCAGGCCGTCCGTCGAAGGAGCAAGGCCATGCCAGCCAGGACGCTGCTGATTCTGAACGACCCGCCATACGGCACCGAGCGCTGCTACAACGGGCTCCGTCTCGCGAAGGCCGATCCCGATGCCGGACTGAGCGTCTTCCTGATGGCCGACGCTGTTCTCGCGGCCAAGGCCGGGCAGAAGACGCCTGAGGCCCACTACAATCTTGAACGGATGCTGAAGCGGCTGTTGGCGGCCAGGGGCGAGGTGCTGCTGTGCGGCACCTGCATGGACGCCCGCGGAATGACAGACAAGGAAGTGGTCGAAGGTGCCCGCCGAAGCACCATGGACGAACTCGCCGCCGCGACGCTCGCCGCTGACAAGGTGCTGGTGTTCTGATGGCGTCGCGGATGCACGCTCAGGTGCTGGTGCTGGCGAGCGCCCAGGCGCTGTTCCAGACGGCCTCGGTCATGGTCATGACGGTCGGCGGGCTCGCCGGAGGGGCGATCGCCTCGCGACCCGAACTGGCGACCATGCCCATCGCTGCCATGTTCCTCGGCACGGCCGTGGCAACGTTTCCCGCTTCGATGTGGATGACGCGGGTCGGCCGACGCGCGGGGTTTGTCGGAGGAGCGTTGCTCGGTGCTTGCGGCGGACTGGCGGCAGCTGCGGGCATATGGGCGGGGTCGCTCCTTCTGCTATCGCTCGGCACCTTCCTTGTGGGCGCCTACCAGGCGTTCGCGCAGTTCTACCGCTTTGCCGCCGGAGAGGTCGCCGACGACACGTTCCGCCCCCGCGCCATTTCCCTCGTGCTCGCGGGCGGTATCGTTGCCGCCTTCGCAGGCCCGATGATGGGTCGCCTCGGCGCCGACTTTGTCGGTCCGGCATACGCGGGATCCTTCGTCCTTCTCGCGCTCGTTTCAGTCGCCGCCGCGGGAATCCTTCTCGCGCTTCGTATCCCGCCGGCCACAGCGCTGACCGAGGCTACGGCAGCAGCCCGCCCGCTGTCGCGGATCGTGTCCCAGCCCGCCTACCTCGTCGCGCTCTTCGGGGCGGCCACCGGCTACGGGGTGATGATCCTCGCAATGACGGCTACGCCGCTTGCCATGGTCCATCATCATCACGACCTTTCGTCGGCGGCGACAGTGATCCAGCTCCATGTCCTCGGCATGTTCCTGCCGTCCTTCTTCACGGGATTGCTGATCGCGCGTTTCGGCGTGCTGCGGATCATGCTGTCGGGCGTGCTGATCCTCATGGGCCATGTCGTCATGACACTGACGGGGACCGAATTCGGCTCCTTCGCGGGCGCACTCATCCTGCTCGGCGTCGGCTGGAACTTCCTCTACATCGGCGGCACGACGCTGCTGACCACCACCTACGCGCCCGCCGAGCGGGGCCGCGCCCAGGCAACCAACGACATGACCATCTTCGCGGTCGGCCTCGCCTGCTCGTTCGGCGCCGCGGCGCTGCTCCAGGCGTTCGGCTGGCAGCTTCTCAACGTCCTGCTGCTTCCCTGGCTGGCGCTCGCAGCCGGAGCCCTCCTTTGGCTGGGAGCCAGCCGAAAGCGGTCATCGGTCGCCAGCTCCGCCAGTCCTTCACGCTGACCACCTCTCCAGAACGGGAGTGCTTCGATGATCCTGCGCCAGTTCCTGCATTCCGATCCCGTCGCCGCCTCTTACCTCTTTGGTTGCGGAGGCAAGGCATCGGCCGCCGTCGTCGATCCGGTCGGCGACATCTGGCCCTAAGGGTTCCTCGTTCTCGGCACACTCTCCACTCACTGTTCGGATTGTGTCCATCAAACTGGGGAACTCATTGGAGTTTAGTGTTGCGGATCGCCACGAACTCATTCGGCGTGCCGATCTCCGCTATTCACCAACAGCAAATTCAGATTAGTATTTAGAATCAATAAGTTAGTTCCATAAACCAAGTTATGCGACTTCACATTGACCAGAGAAGTGACAACGGTGCGGCCTGCAGCTTTTCACCAAACGGCGTCACCCGATCATGGTCGTGGAGTACGAGTCCACGCACGAAGCGGTCGCCTACCGCTTCCTGCAGCTGGCGCAGTCCGCGGAAATCCTGCGCCCGCACCGTTGCGCTGGCCTTTACCTCGATCCCAATGATCCTCCCGCGACGATCTTCGATGACGACATCGACCTCGTCCTGGTCCTTGGTCCGGTAGTGCGAGAAGGATACGCGTCGCTCCGACCACGATGCGAGCTTGAGGAGCTCCGATACGACGAAGGTTTCGAGCAAGGCCCCGAAGCGCGACCGATCCTGCTGCAGCGTTCCGTCCTCATCCTCGCGCAATGTCGCAAGTAGTCCGCTGTCGAGAAAATGCAATTTCGGCGTCTTGATGAGGCGGCTCAGCCGGTTGCTCGACCACGGCACCAGGGTCCGGACCAGGAAAAGGCGCTCGAGGATAGCCACATACTTCTGTGCCGTTACGCTCGATAAACCGAGAGCGGCGCCGAAACTGGAATGGTTGACGAGCTGACCTGCGTGCTCCGCCAGGACCGCGAGAAGTCGTGGCAAACGATCGAGCTGATCAATATTGGCGATATCCCGGACGTCCCGATCGAGGATTTGGGTCACATAGTCTTCGAGCCAAGCGGTGCGACGCGCCTGGCTCGGCCGCCGCAAGGCCTCCGGATATCCGCCGCCAAGGACGAGCGCGATCAGTTCATCCCCGAGCACCACATCGCCCGCGACTATCAGGTCTTCACCTGCGTATAGTCGGTCCAATAAACGTCCTGGCGTTGAGCGGACCTCCGATTGGGCAAACGGTAAGAGCGAGATCGTGGCCATCCTGCCGGCGAGGGAATCGGCAATCGCCGGCACCGTGGCGAGATTGGCCGATCCGGTCAGAAGAAACCGACCTGGAGCATCGTCTCGGTCGACGCTCTCCTTGATCGCCAACATGAGTTCTGGCGCGCGCTGGACCTCGTCAATGACCGCGCGGTCGATGCCTCTAACGAAGCCCACGGGATCGGCACGTGCAGCGCTCAAGGCGCCGGCATCATCCAGAGTGATATACGGTCGCGCTGTTCCGGAGAACTGCCTGGCCAAGGTTGATTTTCCGGCTTGACGCGGCCCGATTATCAGGACGGCGCGGGTGTCTTCCAGCGCCGCTTCGACAAGCGGGCGGATCTTCCGATCGATGATTTTGCGCGGCGATGTCGAGTCAACCATGCGTCCATCTTTAACGTATCTCCCGTCCAATTTAAAGTGACATATCGACCAGTTCGTATCGAAGGTGTCGAGGCGACACGGGACCGACGCGGTGGATTTTCGCAAACACTCATTATACTGCGTCTCTGTCTACTGCGCTCTCTGTTCCGTCTTGGCTATGAAGCTGAGGACGGTGGTGGCGCAAAATCTGCGACGGATGCGCTACGGCAAAGGCATGTCACAGGAGGAGTTGGCCGCCCAAGCCGGCCTGTATCGAACCTATGTCGGCCACCTGGAGCGTGAAGTTCATTCTCCCACCGTGGACATGCTGGAAAAGTTGGCTGAGATCCTCGACGTTGCCCCGACCGACTTCTTCATCGATCCGCCACCGCCGATCCCAGACCGGCCGGCGCGAAAACGAAAGCGGTCGTGACCAGGTGGACGTTATCATCGGGCGTCGTCTGCGTGCCCGACGCCAGCTGCTCGGCCTGAGCCAGCGGAAGCTGGGCGAAATCGTCGGCGTCAGTTTTCAGCAGATCCAGAAATATGAGCGTGGGACTAACCGGATCGCCGTGACCATGTTGGTGCGTGCTGCCGCCGCACTGGACGCACCGATGTCGTTCTTCTTTGAGGGCGTCGGTCCTCAGATCGCCGAGCCCGAGCAACCAATGCTTCATGGACGCGACAACGTGGTTGCGCAGGCGTTGGCAAAGATCGAGGATCGCAAGGTCCGCGCCGCAGTTCGAACTGTTATTCGAGCCTTGGGTCAGAGCTGACGCTCAGGAGGAAACGCTGGGGAACGCCGCGGGTCATTTTTATTGACTGTCGTGGCGCTTCTAGCCCCACACAAGCTCCCTGATGGGTGCCATCCAGCGATCCGCCGCATGGTAGAGATCGACAATCCACGTTTCGACGCTAGCGAACTGGGGTCCGAAGTAAATAAGCGGAGCGATCAACAGAAAGCCGAGCAAGAGCCAAGAACCCGGCCAACCGTGGTCATTTTCTGGCAACTCATCTGGAGGCGGGCCGTATCTATATGGCCAGTTGTCATTCTTCATGATCAACTCCTATCTCTCGCGATCGTCGCGATCGCGGTCCTGTCGCTCCTCGAGTTCCAGCTCGATCTGACGAAGTCGCGGCACCTGCTGTTGCGGCGGATCGGATCTGGCAAGTTCCGCGTCGACGGGCGGCTTCCTGTCAGCCGATCGGTCATCTGGATGCCTTGTCCGTTGCTCGGACGGCATAGTCGTCGGCTGTTCGACGATCTGGTCATCGTGCTCGAGCGTCGAACGATCTTCCCGAACCGGATCGCGATGCTGCTCGGCCTCGGAAGCACCGTGGAAACCACCGGGTGCCCCATCGGTCCGGCGGTTTGCGCCGGCGTCGATTGAAGCAGCTTCCTGATCGCTGTTTTGGCCCCTCTCGCTTTGCGTTTGCTCGACGCGTGAGAGCTCGATCTGATGGATCACACGCTGCAGATCCTGATCAGATTTGGCGGCTTCGCGCATATATTGGTTGTCGCCATCGACCGCCATTTCGGCGGCCCGGTAGATTTCCCGGTCTAGCCCTGCCCGATAGCTCGCCAGGAAGGACTGCGGCAGCTCGCCCGCTTCGATCCGCTCGAGCCCCTCGCGATAATGACTGACCTTAACGAGAGCCTCGTTCGCGGCTTCGACCGCCTCCAGCCCAAACCGCGCCACGGCTGCATCCCATTGTGCATCGGGATCTTCAGATCGCTCGTCGCGCGAGCCCCGCGGTTCCTGCCCGCCATCGCGGTCGAACTGGCGTTCGGTGAGCTCAAGGTATTCCCGGCGAATGTCGACCACTTCGCGGGCGGCCGCGGCGATCTCGTCGAAGTCGGGACGATCCATATCGTCGAGCGTCTTCTCTACAGACGAAAGAACAGCTTCCACACGTGTCTCGTATGCCTCGAAGTCCGGACGCGTCATCTCTCGCATCTTTCCATCCTCACCGTTCACGAACTCGGTCAACTCTATCATATTGGTTATGTTTTGGACAGATTTGTTTGCGCCATCTACGAAAAGACCCTCATTTTGAGTGTTGTCTGTCAATTCTTCGAATCGGCCGCGCTGACGCATCGCAAAGGCGCCCTCGCGCGCGTCGCCTGCCTCATTGGCGAGTTCACTCCACACCTCGGCCGCTGTCGCCGCATACTGCCGGCTGCGATCGGTCGCTGCGAGGTTCACCTCGTTCGACCGCTTGGCCTGATAGCGGGTATGCGCTGCGGCACTCGTGCCTTCATGCTCGGTGCGGCCGCGATAGCTGACAGGCCGCACCTGGTTGCGCGTGTACGCCGGTGCGCTGGCAAACTCACGACGGTCGGTCAGCTCCATGTCGATGCCCTGCTCTCGCGCCTTTTCGGCCATCACGGAACGCCAGTCCCGGAACATCTGCGGGCTGGTGACGATCCTCTCGCCGGTCTCCGAGCGCATCGTGACGATCGCATGGGCATGAATGTGTGGCCGCTTGCCGCCCTCGACCGCTTCCTTTGGATCGAGCGCCGGATCGTGAACGGCAAAGACGTAGCGATGCCCGGCGAACTGGTCTCCGAGGAACTCGCGCACGGCAGCTTCGAAGGCCGGTCCATCCGTGCCGGCCCGCGCCGAGACGATCAGGTGCATGACGTCCCTGCCGTTGCGGCTGTGTAATTCCCGGCGCCATTCCTTCTGAACGAGATCGCCTGCCTGTGCGGCGTCACTGATCAGTCGGCCCGTCTCGTCGCGAACTTCTCCTTCGGTTCCGGCAACCAGTTCGCGCACGCGGGCCGTGCCCCATTCCACGCCATTGCCGTACCCATGGAATTTAAACCTGGCCTTGATGTCCCGGCCACCATCGGAATCGTCAAATCGTTGCTGCACGATCTCGGCGGCCTTGCGGTCGCCGGTCAGTCGCTCGCCACTGCCGTCGCGCAGTACGACGATTCCGGAGACATCGAGCTCGTCCGGAGATCGCTCCCGCGCGGTGTAAGCGAACCGGCGATCGCCAAATCCCCCGCGCAGGATTTCGCGCAGCTGGTCATCCTGGTCGAAATCATCCCGCAGTGATGCCGTATCGATCGAGACATGGAAGACGCCGAGATCGCGGCTGGCGGTGCGATTGTCGAATAGATGCTCCCATTCCGCCCGTTGTTCGGCGAGTGCGTCCTTGCCGAGCACACGCTCGCCGCGCTCATTCTCGACCGCCAGTTCCCCGCTCCGCGACGTGTAGCTCATCATCGCCCCGGCGCGCCCGCCCCCGCCATAGGAAGCCAACTTGACCACGGCAGGCTGACTGCCGTGCGCCAGCGCACCAAAGCGCGTCCGCATCGAGCGGCCAGTCGCCGCGCCACCACCCGACCACCGTCCACCGCTTCCGCCCTCTCGCCGCCGCGCTCGGCCGAAGCCGCCAAGCGTCTCATCGCCGATCCGCGCCACCCCTCCCCTTCGCGGTTCATCCCAGTCGCTCTTTTCGATCTTGGCGAGCTCCAGTTCATGCCTCAGCATCACGCGCCGGCGCTCCCATTCCCTTTCGAAGGCGCCCGGAAAGAACTCCATCAGGCACCCTCCCCGCGTCGGGCTGCAGCTGACCGCCGTGTCATCTCGGCGAGTTCGGCCGCGAGCGCGGTCGCAACGCTGTGCGCATCCCTGATGCTGCCTGCGACGTCGCCTTCGGTCGGCACTCTGCCGGTGTTAACGGCACGCGCAATCTGATTGAGATTGCCACCGATCGCACGCATCCCGTTGGCGAGAAGGTCGAGCACAGCGCGATCCTCCTCCCCGAGAAACGGCCGCACGCCGGCGCCCTCCATCGAGAGCGATCTGACAAACGCGGAAACGGTCATCCCGGCCGCGCGCGCGGCCGCCTCCAGCGCCTCGAGTTCGGCCGGCGAGAAGCGGATATGCGCCACTCTGTCCTTCCGTTTCGACGGTTTGGAAATGCTGCGAACCATCGCCAGCCGCACCTCTGATCATAGTGGTTGCGGCCGCAGGCCGCCGATCGAGGGCTTGTCCCTCGATCGTCAGGAAAAATGTATCACATTTTTCCGTATCCTGCCAACCAAAAATATGGTTGTTTAGCACCTCATGCCCGCATTGATCCTATTTTTCAATATCAATAGCATTGTGTTTTTCCATGTTCGTGTGTTTCTATATCGATGTGAATCCACGACCACACGGAAATGGATTCATGTGTCAGTAGAAACACATTATTGTGGAGATGAGCCGATGACCGTCGTGATCGCCGCCATCAACGGCAAGGGTGGCGCGGGCAAGACCACCGCTCTGATGAACATCGCCGGCGAATATGCCCTGCGTGGCGGGAGCGTCGCCATGATCGACATGGACGCCCGCAACAATCTGATGAAGTGGTGGACGGACTGTCAGGAGAAGGATGCACAGCCTGAGGGGATCGAGGTCTACAGCCACAAGACGGCAAAAGGGATCGAGCGCTGGATGGACGAACACGGCCGAGCGTTCGATTACGTGCTGATCGACACACCGGGCGAGGACACGTCGATCGTTGATCCGGTAATCGCCTCGGCCAATCTTGTGATCTCGCCGATCCAGCCATCAAAACGTGAGGTGCTCGGGGCCATCGACAGCTTTGAAAATGTGCTTCGCGTCAACGACGTGCTCGGCCGAAATTGCAGGCACGGCGTGCTGCGGACCCGGATCACAGTGACCGTCCGACACGCGGAACTTTATCGGAAGATCAGGCCGATCATCGAGGACAAGGTCGGGACCTACCTGTTTCGCACTGAGGTGTTCGAGCGCAATATCTATAAGGACATCCACAACGGGATTGGAACGCTCCAGATGCAGGAGGTGACGGAGGCGATCGCCAAGGCGCGGCGGGAAACGCAGGCGCTGGTCGGCGAGGTCGACGAAATGCTCACGACTGAGGTGGCTGCGGGGCGTGCGGCATGAGTGCAAAAGAGACGCTGACCCTCGATGAATTCGCGACCGCACCGCGCCGGCAGCGTCCGGCGGCTGCTGTGAATCCCGCACGCGCGGAGATCGAGCATCAAGCCGACATGGAGGCCGTGGAACCCGAGGCAGGAGCAGAGCCGAAAAAGGGGGAGACGTCCAGCGAGGCGAGCAAGGCGTTGCGCCAGATGAAACGGGTGCGCATGAAGGGGGTAAGCCACTTCGTGAACGTCCATCTGGATCGCGACATGAAGCGGCGGCTGAAGCTGGCGTCCTTCAACCAGGACACGTCCATGCAGGCCCTCATGGAGAAGGCCATTCGACACTATCTGGACGCGAACGGATTCTGACGACGTATGGTCTAGAGAGGGCTACGCCAAGAATCGAGTTGATATTGTGTCCGAATCCCTGCTAGGAACACCATCGTTTTGGCTCTGATTTTTGGGGTTTGGAGCCAAATTGGGGATTTTCCCGTCTCTTTTGGCGGGTTGGGGCAACGAGCGGGTTCGAGCGAGCCAGACAATGGCCATCAAGGACGTACAGACTTACATCGACAGGCATGGCCTTGTCGAAACGGACGATTCTGAGGCTGGAAAACCGATCTGGCGCAAGCCGGGATTTGGCGGCATTCGCGGTCTTCTCGAGATCGAGGAGGAGTTGAGCCGCTTTCTGCGAGAGCGGCGTGATGCGCAGAACCTGAACCGCGAGCAGGTCGGCATGATGGTCGGCCTGCATCATGAGATCTATGCACGCCACGAGCGCGCCGGAGCGAAGCTCAGGGTAACCCGGCTGCTGCATCTCGCCGAACTGCTCGATTTCTCACCAGTCGAAGCGATCTACGCTGCGGCTCCGCAGTTCTTCGGCGAGACTGAGCAGGAGGCGGAGACCAGATTCAAGCTTGTGATGCGCATGCTGGACCTGCCGGCGGCTACGGCACAGAATCTCCTCAGGCTAGTCGAGGAACTCTCGCCGGACAGCGGGGCGCAGAACGCGGCGAGCCAGCCGGAAACGAAACGTCGGGGCTGACCGGACATGGGAGGCGGAACTGACGATCTCGACCGGACGGCGAGCGGCTACGCAAAACGTCGGCCTCCCGTGTTGGAGAAATGCAAGATCGAAGCGGCTTGCACCGCCTCGATCGTTGGCCTCATGAGCCGCTGGTTTCGGGTAGTCTGAAAACCTCGTCTGGATTGGCTCCGGTGCTTTCCCACCACGCCGCCTCGGCTTCGGCCTCACTGTAATAGACATTGTCGACGCTGAATCGCGCTCCGGTGATGTCTTCAATCTCGGCAATGATAGCTGCGAGACCGCAGAGCTTGTCGGCCGGCACCGGCACCGCGATCGGGATCTCGCCATCGCGATGATGCCAGCAACCGGTGTGGAAATCGAAATATTCACGACTGAGATCGTCGACCAGATACTCGTCGAGAAGCGCGATCGGTTCGACCAACCAGGTTGCGTAGTACGCCGTCTGGTAGTGGTGCAGGTCATAGAAGGCGTCCTCTTCGTCCTCCGTTCCGCGCGCTGCGACGCGCGCCCGCTCGGCGGAGAGGATCTTGCGCTGGGCGTCGATCATTTTCGCAAGCTTCGCTGCGAGAGTGTCGTGCACGCTGCGTGCCGGCTCGGTATCGCAGCCGAGGCGATTGGCGAGAACGAGGATGCGGAAGCCCGAAAGCTGCGCGACAAGCATGAGAGTGTTGTGTGCCATGTCGTGGTCTCCTTCATCTTGATGACGGAGGCCCGGCGACGGGCAAGTCGAGCAGCGGGTCAAGGATCGCACAGCGACCGCCGGAGGCGGCAAGCGGAGGAACCGATTTTCTGACGGCGCCCTTCTTCAGGGCGACGGCTGAAAATTGGAGGGGCCGCGCAGTCCTTGAGGCGATGGGAGCGGCCAGTAGACTGGGACGTCAGAGAGATAGACCCGCATCCCCGACAGGGGATGCGCCCATATCCGGCGACCGGCCGGTGGGGTGCGCGGGGTCGCCCCTCGTGGCATCCGGGGCCGGTCGATCCGGTCTCTGATGCCCTGCGAGAGGGGATCGTTACCGAAGGCGGAGACCGCGTGAGACACCCTGTGTCCAGCTTTATGTTTTCAGGCAGCGAGTTTTGCGGCGCTGGCATGGCGTGCTGGGTCGTATGGGATGCGCTCGGACCAAGCTTTCCAGAGTACTCGCAGCCATGCTCTGGCGAGGATTCGGACGGCGTGCGGATGGTCGCATCCGCGCTGTCGTGCCTGAGCATAGAGGCTCGCTGCCCACGCGGAAGCGTGGCGGGAGTTGTCGGCCCAGCAGGTTACGGCGGCTCTGAGGCGGTGATTGCAGGCAAAGCGGAAGACAACGCCGCGGCTTTTGCCGGAGGCGTGTGTGACGGGACAGACGCCGGCCTCTGCGGCGAGCTGGCTTTCGGTCTGGAAGCGGGCGCGGACGTCACCGAGTTCGGCCAGTATCTGGGCGGCGTTGATGCGTCCGGCGCGCGGGAAGGACATGATGATCTGCCCGTCGGGCAGGTCGGCGACGGCGTGCTCGATGCGGGAGGAGAGCCTGGCGATCTCGGCGACGAGAGGGCCGAGGACGGCCGTGAGGGCACGGACGATCTCGCCCTTGGCGTCGGCTTCGGCGTCTGCGGCGAGGCCTGCCGGGGCTTGGCGCAAGCGGGCAAGGAGTTCGGCGGGCGAGCGTCGCCCGCAATAGGCGTGCTGGGCCATGAAGCTGGCCAAGCGCTTTTCGCCGAGCCGGCCGGCGCTGTCGGGCGTTGGATAGCGGGCCAGGAAGGCGAGCGCGATCGGGCTGTCGATGGCGGCGAAGATCGCGGCGGCGCCGGGCCAGAAGTCATCCAGGAGGGCTCGCAATTGGTTGGCGAGACTGACCCGGGTGGCGACGAGATCGTCGCGGCCGCGGACCATGGCCCGCAACGCTCGGATCTCGTCGGATGCGGGCCGCAGCCGGGCGAAGCGGTGTCCGTCGGTGCGCAGGATATCGGCGAGCATGTAGGCATCGCCAGGATCGCTCTTGCCCCCGGCGGCGCGGTATCGAGGCCGGCAGGCTTTGACGACGTTGGGGTGGATCGGCACGACGGGATGACCGGCGGCCGCGAGCGTCTCTACGAGAAGGCCGGAGGGGCGCTCGATGGCGACGGGCAGATCGGACGAAGGGGCGAGCCGCTTCAGGCGTGCCAGGAGATCGGCGAGGCCCGCCGTGGTGTGGGAGCATTCAATGCGGGCGAGGATCGCGCCGCGATCGTCGACGACGCAGACGGCGTGGCTTGTAGCGCCCCAGTCGAGGCCGGCGTGGAGAGGCATGGTGGTCAGCTCCGTGTTGGGTTTAGACTGACCCGAGCCGGGAGGTCGTGCGGATCGCTCATTGACAGGCGCTCTGGCTGGCAGGCTCTGGCGCGACACCCTGTGGTCCGTCCGGTCCTCCCGGCACCTGTCGCGCGGCGGGTCTCACGCGGGCCTTCAACAGGCGAGCGACACTGGCCGTCGCGACAGATGCTCGGGCTGACAGATACTACGCCGATCCGCGGCTCCGCACCCGTCAGCCCGAAGGTGCACCAATGAGCCCGAAGGTGCACCAATGAGCGGGCTCCGTGAGCGGCGCGGAAGCGACGCGAGTAGAGCCCGGTCGGCCGCAGGCCGGCTCGCCCAAACATCGCGCCTCCGACAATGCATCAGCATCCTGAATCGATGGAGACAGACCGATTCATAGAACTCGTTGGACGGCGTCGATCTCGGACGCAACGATTACGTCATGCAGACAGAAGACGTGATCCATCTTCATCGGATTGACCCCGCACGCAACATGGCGCGGTTCTATCGCATGTCGTCGACGCCGAGCCTGTTCGGCGACATCTGCCTCGTGCGCGAATGGGGACGGATCGGTAGGCCCGGCCGCATCCGCATCGACCTTTATCAAACCGGAGAGGAAGCCATGGCAGCGCGCGAAACCCTGTCGCGCGTGAAGCTGCAACGTAGCTATCGAGACGCGTCCGTAATGGGATGAGGGTGATGGTGGACTGGGCACAAAAAAAGCCCGCGCCGGATCCTCCGGCGCGGGCTTTTTTGTCGCTGCTACTTCGACTGCAGATGCTGCGGCAACACGGCCAGCGGACCGTCATGCGGAGGGCGATCGGCATCCTCTGCGCGGTCAGCAACGAGCAGCAACGCGACGTCGTCGGGCAGCGACATGAAGTCGTAGCCTTCAGCGAGCGCGGCGCGATGGAGGTCGCCGAGCGCCTTGAACTCGTGATCGTAAGTGCCGAGCCAGAGCGCAGGGTCGTCGGTCACTTCATGGGGGAAGGCCTGCACGAAGAACGTTTGGAGCGGCGGATCGTAGCCGATCGCGCCCTCGGGATCGGAGCGGCCGTTGCTGGTGACGGTGATGGTGTAGCGGCTCATGGAAGCCTCCTGATCGTGTGGAACGGAAAGAGAGCCGGCCCCTCGTGGGGCCGGCTCGCTACGGTTCACTGCGGGTTGTTCCAGAGGATCACCTTCTTGTTTTCCTCGCCGCCGGGGGCGGGAGCGAGGTTGCCGAAGATCACGCCGATCTCGGGGGCTTCCAGCTTGACCGAGAGGTATTCCTCGCCCGAGCGCTGGGAGATGCGGTGCCAGCCGGCTCCGATCTCGAAGCCCGTGCGCTTGTTGACGATGCGGTAGTCCGGGGCGTCCTCGCGGGACTTGTTGGTGTTCGGGATCAGGGTGATCGGGGCGTTGACCCGCAGCGTGGCGAACACGCCTTCCATCGAGCCGTCGGCCTTGGCGGTGAGGTTTGCGATCGTGGTGGCCATGGTACTTCTCCTTCGGTTGCATCGGGACCATTCCCGATGTCGTCGAAGGAGAGGGCCGTCCTGCTGCGGTCACTCGGCACAAATTCCGGAAAATTCTATTTGCCGAAGACAGCGGGCCGCACTTTCAAAGGGCCCCGCTTGCGGGAAGGAAAGTGCCTGGCCCGCACACAAAAAGTCCGAAATCGAATTTTGCTGAATTTTTGTCGGGCGTACCCCCAACGGGGGTTGACCGCATAAGGCAGGCGGTCCTCTACAAAGGCGACATGAAAAGGGAATGGTCCGGATGTGAGCGAAGGCGATGCACCCTCGGCCGCTATCGCATTCCCTACCGCCAGGCGCTGCGTTCCAAGGAGGAGGGTTGTCCTGCTGCGTCGCGCCTTCCAACACCCTGCCCGACCCCGACCATCCCGATCTGACCCCCTGCCCGCCCAACTCCTCCGTCAGGCGGACTGGTCTCGCGGTCGCATCGGGCAGGACCCTTCAAACCCGGTACCGGCAGGCGGCCATCGTTCAGGTGAAGCGCCCGTACGCGCGTTGCAGGTTCGCAAACGCCCTGCCGTCGGCGCAACGATGGCAAGGACGTCTCTCAGGAACATACGGAAGATGCCGCAACGGGCTGGACCCGCGAAGGGCCGGTTCCCGATGGGCCTCAGACGACAGGGGCGCAGGGTCCGCCTTCGGCCGGATCAGGGCGTGCGGCTTGCGCCGCTGGTCTCGTCGGGGATTGCGCGTTCAGGCAGGCAGCGCCAGCCGCTCCTCCGGCGTCATGCGCGCCTCGACCGCATTGAGGACTTCCGGGCCGGCATTGTGCAGCATGGCGCTCCAGTCCGCCGTATTGTGGATGGTCGCCACCGTGCCACGCAGCATATCGTAGACGACGCATGGAGATCCGATCACGGCAAGGCGCAGGACGTTGAGACACGCTCCTGGCGATGCGCCGTCCCAGATCATCAGGCCGAAGTCGGCGCGTCGGGCCATCTCGCGATCCTTTGCGGCATGGACAGCAAATCCCTGAGCGCCGTCGGGCGGCGGGATGCGATAGGCCGCCCAATCGCCGAGATTGTTGCGGGGTTCCTTGCCTGCATGGAAGACGCCGACATGTTCGTAGCCGTAACCGGCGAGCAGGCTTTGGGCCTCGGCGTCGGCCCCGGGCGCATCGCCGATCAGCACACCGTGCTCGGCCGCCACGATCGTGCCGATGCGCGCAACTGCGGGTTCCGGCAATTCGAATATGTCGCGTGATCCGCCTATGAATATCATCGCCATGGTGACTCTCCTTTTTCCTGCAAAGGCCCCCACCCCTCTGCCTCCCGCCGCTCCCTCTGGCGCGCGGGCGACATGGTGCGCTGCACCGGCTGTCGAGGAGCGACACGCCGTGGTCGGCGCGCCGCCAAGGAAACCGGCGCTCACGCGCCGGCCTCCGTGAAGCGCCAGACCGGGATGCCGAGGCGGCGGGCCTTGTCGGCCAGGTTCTCGGTGATGCCGGAGCCGGGGAAGACGATCAGTCCGTAGGGCATGACCGACAGCAACTGGTCGTTGCGCCGGAACGGGGCGGCCTTGGCATGCCGGTTCCAGTCCGGCTTAAAGGCGATCTGCGTGACCTTGCGGTTTTCGGCCCAACAGGCGGCGATGCGCTCGGCGCCGCGCGGGCTGCCGCCGTGCAGCAGAACCATGTCAGAATGCTTCTCACGAGCCTTGTCGAGCGTCTCCCAGATCCGGTCGTGATCGTTGCAGTCGAGACCGCCGGCGAAGGCGATCTTGGTGCCGGCGGGTACCAGCACTTCGGTCTCGGCGTGGCGGCGGGCGGCGAGGAAGTCGCGCGAGTCGATCACCGCCGACGTCATCGCCTGGTGGTTGACCTTGGAGCCGGTACGCGGCCGCCATGCCGATCCGGTCTGCGCCTCGTAGAGGTCGGCTGCCTCGTCGCGCATGATTTCCAGCACGTTGCGGCGCTCGATATAGGTGATGCCCTCGGCCGTAAGCCGTTCTAGCTCGACGGACTTCACCTCCGAGCCGTCCTGCTCGCTCTGGCTTGAACGCTGCGCCTCCTCGTTGCGGTCGAGGTTGCGGGCGACACGCTCGGCTGCGCGGTGGAAGACGTTCACGAAGGACCAGAGCAGGTCGTCGAGATCGGGTTCGAGCCTAGTGTCGCCGAGCATGCCGGCGAAGGTCTCGATGATCCCGGCAAGTCCGGCCCGGATCACCTCATCGTCGGGCAGCGGCCGGGGGTCCGGCTCGTCCTGATGCGGTCGGTGGCCGTACATCTGCAGCTCGAGGATGACGCGGTCGGTCGGCGAAGAGGCGTGGTAGGGCTCGTTGGCGTCGTCGAAGGGAAGCTCGTAGGTCATGGCGTGTCTCCGTCGGTTGTGGCCGCGCCTGTCGCGGCCTGACAGCGCATCCCGGCCGCGCCCCGGGCGCGGCCGCACCGAAGGCCGAAGCGAAGCGGAGGACGGCGCAGCCGTTGCGGCCGCGCCGGTGGGTGGCAGGGATCGCCTCTCAGGCAGGCCGCGGGCGCGGCCTCTCCGGCAGACTGCCGCCATGGCCGTGAAGCTTCCGGTGACGCCGGCTCTGCCCGCTTGTCGCGAGCGCCATTCATCCGGACGGAGGCAAGAGACGGGCATCCTCCGGGACGAGCTGATCGCTGAGCCACGCGGCGAGATGGGTCGGGCCGAGATGGCGCAGATCGTCGTTAAAGTCGCCGAGCTGCGGCCGCAGCGCCAGAGCGAGGATCCCGGCCTCACCTGCGCGCTGGCTGAGACGCTCGATGCCGTGCCGGCCGGCGGCGTCGGCATCGGCCGCGATGTAGAGGCGACGGCAGCCAGGCGGGAAGGTGAGGCCGGCGAGGTGATTGGCAGAGGTGGCGGCGGCCACCGGCAGCGCCGGCATCACCGTGCGGAGCGACGCCATCGTCTCAAAACCCTCGCCGACGGCCATGACCGGAACGGGCGTGCCGGGATCGAGGCCGAGCCAGATGCCGTTGCCCAGGAGATGACCGAGCGAGCGGCGGGGGTCGGCAATCTGCGCCTTGCCGTCGCCGTCCGGAGCGAGCCAGGTGCGCTGCAAGCCGGTGATGCGTCCGTCCAGACTGGTGACGGCGGCGATCAATGCGGGCAGGGTCTGCATCTCGCCGGTCACGAGATCGCGGTAATAGCAGCCGGGGTGGAAGCGCAGGGCGCGCTCATGCGCGGTCAAGAGAATGCCGCGACCGGCCAGATAGCGTTCGGCCAGCGTGCCGACGACCGGCTGCGACATCGCGAACAGCCTTCGCGCCGCATCGGGGGAGCCGCGTGCCGCGGCAGGCTGGCGCTGCGCGCCCGCGTCTTGGGCCTGCGGTCGCGGCATGGCGAGGAAGCGCCGTGCCTCGTCGACGACATCGCGGAACTCGACGAGACCGCAGCTTTCGCGGATGACATCGAGCAGATCGCCATGTTCCCCGCTTTGCTCATCGACCCACTTGCCAGCTGGGCCCTTGGCATTACCTTTGAGGCGCACATGCATGGAGCGACCGCGCGTGTTTCTCACATCGCCGACGATCCAGTGGTTGCCGGAGCGACGACCGTTGGAGAGATATTCGCGGCACACCGCTTCGGCTTGATCGCCAAGGCGGCGCGCCAGCTCGGAGGCCGAGCCAGTCATGGTCGCCTCCGTTCACGCTGCTGCCGTGCGGTCAGTAACCCCGACCAGCGTGTGGCGATCGAGAAGCGAGGCAAGGATGGCGCAGCCTTGTCCGCCGGTCGGGATGAACAGCCTCAATTTCCAGGAGATGATTTCCGAGATCAGGCCCAGCGCCTTCAGGCGCGGCACCATCGCGTCGGTGAAGCCGACCAGCTCGACGCGGTAGTCGTTCATGACGCGACTGCGGCGCAGGACCAGGCCTCCGGCCAGCTGCAACCCGATCCGCCCCTCGACCAGGCCGGTCCAAGCCTCGTCCGGCGTGAGGGTCGGCACATTGTCGACCCCGAGATTGCGCAACATGGTCGCGACCAGCGTCGGCGCGATGTGGCGGCCGATGATGCGTTCGCCGGTATCGGTCTGGATGCGGTAGACTTGGCAATCATGGTCGGGCAGACGCCGCCAGATCGGCAGCAGGAGTCCAGTGACGATGTGGAAGGTGCTGGTGGTGAACTCCGGGACGGCGGCGACCTCCGCCTGCCAGAGTCCGCAGAACAGTTTTCGGTCGGCTGGCTGCCAGTGGGTTTCCGCAAGGGCGTCGAGACCGAAGCGCAACTCGTCGGTCGGCCGAAGCAGGCGCACCCGGTGTTCGACCGTGCCGTCGTCGAGCATCAGGCTCGCCGTCGGCAATCGGATTGCGGAGCGACTCGACCGTGTGTTGACCAGCAGGATCGATTGCGGCTCCGCGCGTGCGATGGCCAGCGCGTCGGCCAGACCAAGAGGACGAATGCGATCCTTGCGCGCCACGGTTAGTACATGCGACTGCGCGCCCGAGACCGGGTGGGTGTAGACGGTCCGGCGATCGGTGACGACGATGCTCTCCGCCGTGATCGTCTCCAACCCCTTGTCGTAGCTGCCGGCGGCAATGGCGCCCTCGACCTTCGCCGTCATCAGCTGCTCGAACACCTCGAACAACAGATTCTGGGTTTCGATGCGCAGCGCCAGCAGCCGATTGAGCCATGTCGTGATCGGCGGCAGCTCGTCGCGCAAACCGCCCTCGTCTGTCGTCAGCGACAGGCCGGTGACGGCCCCGAACGTCGTCAGCGAGCATCCCTCGATCTTGCCCTGATGCAGCAGCCAGTAGAACTGTCGAAGTGCTGCGCGGGCATAGGGGCTTTCCAGATTGTCCTCGGACCGGAACAGCCCTGCACCGCCGGTCTGGCGTTGACCGCGCGTGATCGCGCCCAGCGTGTCGAGCCGTCGTGCGATGGTCGACAGGAAGCGCTTGCCTGCTTTTACATTGGCGGCCATCGGCCGAAATAGCGGTGGCTGCGCCTGATTTGTGCGATGCGTTCGGCCGAGACCCTGGATAGCATTGTCGGCGCGCCAGCCGGCTTCGAGCAGATAGTGCTTGCGCAGCCTCTGGTTCCTGGCCCCGAGATCGGCATGGTAGGAGCGGCCTGTTCCGCCGGCATCCGAGAAGATCAGCACGCTCTTGTCGTCGTCCATAAAACTCTGGGTCTCGGCGAGATTGGCCGAGCCTGGCCGGTTCTCGACGGTGAGGCGGTCGATGCCGTCGCGGCCGGTCTTCCTTACGATGCGCCGCGAGCGACCGGTCACCTCGGCGACGACATCCGTCCCGAAATGATGGAGGATCTGGTCGAGCGCGCTGCCGACCGGCGGCAGGGAGGCGAGCCTCTCGATCATCTCGTCGCGCCGACGCACCGCCTCCCGGCATTGGACCGGATTGCCATCGGCGTCGTGCACGGGCCGCGAAGTGACGTTGCCCTCGGCATCGGAATACTCTTCGAACAGCTGGGTCGGGAAGGAATGCATCAGATACCCGCCGACATACTCCCGTGGAGTCACATCAACATGGAGGTCCGACCACTCCTCGGTCGGAATTTCCGCCAGCCGCCGTTCCATCAGCGCCTCGCCGGTCGAGACGATCTGCACCACTGCCGAATGACCGTCGGCCCGGTCCTGCTCGATCGCGCCGATCAATGTCGGTGTCATCATCGAGATGATGAGATGATTGAAGAACCGCTGCTTGGTGCTCTCGAAGGCCGACGTTGCCGCCGACTTGGCGTTACGGTTCAGCGCGCCAGTCTCGCTGGTGATGTTGGCCGCTTCGAGCGCGGCCGTCAGGTTGTTGTGAATGACCTGGAACGCGTCCGCATAGGCATTGTAGATTCGGATCTGCTCGTCGGTCAGTTTGTGTTCGAGGAGGTCGTATTCGACGCCGTCATAGGAGAGCGAGCGCGACGTGTAGAGCCCGAGTGATTTGAGGTCGCGGGCGAGCACTTCCATTGCTGCCACGCCACCATCCTCGATCGCCGCGACGAACTCGGCGCGATTGGCGAACGGGAAATCCTCACTGCCCCAGATGCCGAGGCGCTGGGCATACGCCAAGTTCTCGACGGCGGTCGCGCCGGTCGCCGACACGTAGACGACGCGGGCGTCAGGGAGCACGTGCTGCAAGCGCAGCCCGGCCTTGCCCTGCTGTGACGGCGCGACATCGCCGCGCTCGCCTTTCCCGCCTGCCGCATTGGCCATGGCGTGCGCCTCGTCGAAGACGACGACGCCATCAAAGTCTTTTCCCACCCAGTCGATGATCTGGGCGATCCGGGACTTCTTGCCCTCGCGCTCCTGCGAGCGCAGGGTGGCATAGGTGGTGAACAGGATGCCTTCGGCAAGGCGGATCGGCGTGCCCTGCCGATAGCGCGAGAGCGGCTGGACGAGAAGACGCTCCTGGCCGAGTGCTGCCCAGTCGCGCTGGGCATCTTCGAGCAGCTTGTCCGATTTCGATATCCAGATCGCTCGGCATCGGCCCTGCAGCCAGTTGTCCAGAATGATGCCGGCAACCTGTCTTCCCTTGCCGCAGCCGGTTCCGTCGCCGAGGAACCACCCACGGCGGAAACGAACCGCGTTCTCGGCGCCTTCGGGGGCGGCCGACACGACATCGCAGGTCTCGTCGACCGCCCAGGCTCCGGCGAGATGGCCGGAATGCGCCTCCCCGGCATAGATCACACTTTCGATCTGGGCGTCGGACAGCAGTCCTTCGTCGATGATCTCATCCGGCAGCAGGGGCCGATAGGACGGCTTCGGCGGCGCAACCGCGGCCATCGCCGCGGACTGTACCAGCGGTGTCGGGTGCGGTTTGGCGCGGGGAATGTGGATCGACTGGAGCGCATAAGGCTCGTAGATCGTCTCGGTGAGCCGGCCGCCCTCCTCCGGCATCCAGTCGCGCAACTCATAGGCAAGCGGAACGGCAGGCGTGGCGCTGGGTGCGGCCGGTCGGACGGGCTTCGCGCGGGCAACCGGGCGGGCCGGCCGGATGGTCTTCGATGCAGACGCCGCAGTTGCAAAGGGCGCGGCTTTCGAGGATCGCGCGGCCATATGCATGGCGGTGTTGCGCAGGACGCCCCTCGACAGGGCGCCGATCGAGTCCGGAAAGCCGCCCGGCGTGCGGGGCGGCAGATCGGAGATCCAGGCAAGCAGCGTCTCGACGTCCAAAGCCTTGCCTGGGGAGGCGACGAACCCGGACGGGTCAGGCGCTGGGATCTTGTCGATGATCGTCAGGCGGGTTTCGGCGGTGGTGCCATGGCGAGCATAGACACGGCCGTCGATCGCCGCGGTGAAGACGACCCTGCCCTGCTGCTGAAGCCGCTCGAAGGCGGGCCGCCACTTGGGATTTTCGGGAGAAAGACCGGTGCCGGTGATGGCGACAAGTCGCCCGCCGGGACGCAGACGGGCAAAGGCCGAAGACACGTGCCGCCATGCCGCATCGGCGACATGGCCGTCGACATAGGCGCCGACGGTGAAGGGTGGATTCATCAGCACGACGGAGGGCTGGACCGCCGCATCGAGATGATCGTCGATATGGGCTGCGTCGTGCCGGGAGACGGGAACGCTCGGAAACAGCCTGCCGAGCAGATCGGCCCGCGTGGCGGCGAGCTCGTTGAGCACGAGCGAGGCGCGGGCGATCTCAGCATGGACTGAGAGAAGACCGGTGCCGGCCGAGGGCTCGAGGACGAGGTCCGAAGAGGAAATCCCGGCTGCGTGCGCGCTGACGAAGGCGAGTGGCAGCGGCGTAGACAGTTGCTGCATGGCCTGGCTCTCGTCGGAACGGCGTGTGTGGGTGGGAACAAGCTCGGCGATGCGTTTCATCATCGCCACTGTCGCCGGGGGCGAGGCCGACCGTGACAGGATCGCCCGCCCGAAGCGGCGCAGAAACAGGACCTGGACAGCTTCGAGCGCCTCATAGGCGTCCTTCCAGACCCAAAAGCCTTGTGCGTCGGTGCCGCCGAGGCTGTCGGTCATCGCCGTGCGCAGTGCTGCGGTGGTGATGGGCTTGCCGTGTTCGAGAAAGTGCAAGAGCGACGCTGCCGCCTGGTGGATCGCCCGGGCGGTGTCGATGGCGTGGGATGCCGGCGCGGTAAGGGGAGCGACTGTCCGGGCGACGGTCGAATTGGTCGTGACAATGT
Source organism: Tianweitania sp. UT-5YL-CI-8 (assembly GCF_030010215.1). GTDB lineage: Bacteria > Pseudomonadota > Alphaproteobacteria > Rhizobiales > Rhizobiaceae > Oryzicola. The sequence continues at coordinate 7,659 of NZ_JASCRR010000021.1, read as the reverse complement.
TCATGGAGATGTCCTTCGAGCGAGAGTGTGCGCCCAGCCGGCGCGCTCTCTGCGCCCCGGCAAGGCCGCACTCCTCCCGGCCCCGCTCTCCCTCCGGCGACGTGGACGAAAAGGAACCAAAGGAATCTATTGAGGGATCTGTTACATGGGCTCGGTCAGGCTAGCGTGTCAGTAGGACATCGCGGTTGATATCTCGCGCCTCAACTAAGAAACCATCGAGGTGAGGGCATGAACCATGCTCACCTCGAACACCGTTTGACCTGAAGCTGATCGCGAGGTGGACGGTTGCGCGGGACCGAAGTAAACGACCTCTGGATCCCCGCAAGCGGATCGATACTTATCGAGGAACATGAATATGAAGCGGTCCACGCGACCTTTCGTCGTGGAAGTGAAGAAGAAGCGCGGCAGTCTTGCAAAACCGCGGTCGATCTGGGGCGATCTGGACCTTTCGGCTTTGGCGGCCGAACCTTTGGCCGCTACCGCGTTGACCTCCGAGCCGGTCGGGAACGATCCCGATCCGACTGTCAAGGTTGATCGCGCGCGCAATGCCGGCTCCGCCATCGAGTCACCATCGGAAGACCGTGATGCGTATGCCATTGCCGACGCAAACCATGCAGAAGCGCAACGCGCTGAGGTCGAGACGGAAGGCGCTGTGGAGCAGCCTATGCGGTTGCCTCGAAAACGTGTCAGACGACGTCGCGACGAACCCATTTTGCCACGTGGGCAGCGTTGGAAACGTCGACTGCCAAAAGCGCTTCGTCGCTGAACTGACGAACGGTTTGCTCCGCAAGGATTCTGGTACTGCGTTGGTGCTGATCATGACCCTGGCGGCTCTGTCTGCACATCGGGATCGCGGCGTTAGTCGCTGATCGCCCTTGCCTTCTCGACCGTTGCAATCGCTTTTGGCAGCCAACGATCGAAATCCGCCCTGGATAGACCTGCTGGTCGGGCGACACAGACCAGCTGATCGAACAGCTCCTGGAAGTGTTCGGCCTTACGCTGGATCGTCTCATGAAACTGCGATGGCACGGTTGTTGACTCGACGCTGTAAGCGGTATCCGTCCCGGACCAGATGCCGGTGATGTATGTCTCACCAGCCGTTTCGTAGTCGCATTTCTCGGCGGACCAGTCGTCATCCCCGATGGCCTTGCGACAGGCGTCGGCAGGCGTCGCGGCATCGTAGGTGCGGTGCCGATATACGGGCAGATGGCAGGTGCTTTCGACAGTGAATTTGGGCATTGCAATTCCTCCTGGCATGCACGTGCGACATCCGCGCGAGAGCGCCGGACGTGGGTGAGTTGTGTTGAGGGCACTCGATCGCCTGGACAACCTGGCTTTGCCTCAGCGTCGCCAGTCAGGCGACGACGCGAATGTCGAGCGCATTGTCTTCGCCCCGAAGCGTTGGCGGCTTCTCGGCAGACAGGTCCGCGAAGGTGATGATGTCGGGGCGCAAGCCGGCCTGTTTCCGGGCGACCAGCATCGCGGTGGAATCAACGCCGGCACCGTAGCAGACGGCCATGAGACGGTCCCCAAGTGCGGCCGGCAGCAGATGGCGTTGTCGGTGGGTGAGCGACATAGAGGACCTCGTTGCTAGACTAGCGGTCGACGCTTACGAGCATCGGATGGAAGTCTCGGCAGCATCGCGGATTACGGCGCGCTCCCCTCATCAGCGGCGGTCGTGTCTGGAGCGGTGCCGGCGTCTGTCTTGTGCTGTTCGAACAAGGCGTCGAACTCGGCCCGGCGGCGCGCGCGCGTTTGCCGGGCAACTTCCGGTAGCTTGCGCGTGGGAACCTCGGCGAGCCGATCGGCGGCGGCTTCGATGGAGGAGAGACTGAGATAACGCTGCAGATTGGCAGCGAGGCGGGCATTCTTGCGGGAACGTCGCAGGATCACCGTCGCCACCTCGTCGCCATCATAGTTTTCGAAGCAATTGTCGAAGGCGCGGGTCGGGCGTCGTCCGTAGGCGATAGTCTTTGCCGCATAGTTGACGCGGCCCCGAAAGTTTTCCGGATCATTCAGGCGTGACATGTGGGTTCTCCCTGTCAGGGGCCGGGGTACGAGCCCCAAAAATGCAAAAAGCCCGGCGAGGCCGGGCGTTGAGAGGCATGGCGGAGAAGGGGACTGACGGCGGTCAGATCCGCTGATTGTTCGAGGACTGATTGATCATGTCGTCGAGCCAGTCGGCCACGGACCGTGCCGTCATGTCGACATCGGTATTATTCTGGGCTTGGGTGAGATTCTTCGTCTTGATCGCGTTGCACACCGCAGCGGGAATGGCCAAGATCGCGTTCATCACCTCGTGCGCGGCATCTTTGGAGACAAAATCGCCGATCGCCATGGTGGCGCCTCTGTCGACGCCGTAGAGGGACCAGAAGGCCCGAAACTCCCTCCCGGATTTCTGCGCCGCGGCAAGATCGTCGATAAACTCATCCTCATCGCGGTAGGACCTCACCTGGCGATCGACTTCGATGCAGGGCCTCACCTCGAAATACTCGAAGGCCAGCGTCTCACGCATCGTGGGCGAAGGGTGGTCGCGGAATGATGGGCCGGTTGTGGAAGGTGGTACCGCCGCCTTCGAAACCTTGAGATCGGTCCCGCAGGCGCCGCAGAGGCGTTGGTCATCGCCGAACAGAAAATCGACCGTGAGCGGACCATGCTGTCGATGATCGGCAATCATATGCTCGACGGATTCCCAGACGACGAAGTTCGACACGCCGGGCTGCTCACCAAAACTCGATTGTGCGAGATCGGCCACAACAAAGTGGCAATCCACCGGACCGGGTTCGGGCGTGTATGCCTCTTCGCCAATGACGAAGGCGGCGAAGAAGGCTTTTCTGGCCATGGTGAGTTCCTTTCGAAGAACGGATGGAGCACACGCCCGCGGTCGCCGAACTCTTCGGCGTCGAGATGCCTATTTGATCAGTATGGTTCTGGACGGTTGGCTGTCGGCCGGTCGCATTCGGTAGACGACGAAGACTTCGTCCGAATTGGCCTCGAACAGCATCAGGATACGGTCGCCGACGGCGACGCACTCGTTGATCCAGTGATGATCGCAATCGTGGTATTTCGCAGCGCGATCGGGCGGGACATAGACGATGGTGAAATGCGACATCGTCTCGCCCGTCGGCGCGGCATAAAAGTATTCCTTTACCGCGATCACGACGCCGCCGGTGCTGTAGGAGGTCGAGACCGTGTCGCCAGGTCTGACCAGATCGATGACGGTCGGGGAACCCGGTGGCGTGCGCCGGTATCGGCGGCGATCGGGCACACCGAGGTCGGCCGTATAGGTCGAGTGCGCCTCCCAGACGGGTCTGGCCGTCGCGGACTGCTTATGATGCCTCCGCATCGCTCGCCCCTCCGCTTCTCGACCGTGCGCGGACGTCCGGCATGCGGCTGTCGATTTCTTCGTCGGACAGGTCCTCCAGCAGCTTCAGGGCGGTGCCCTGCCCGGCGGCGTAAACAAGGATGGTCCGCTTGCCGTGATGTTCGACGGGCCAGGCGTCCGGGTTTGCCTCGCCGGCGATGCCCTTGAAGTCGGCAGGGGTGGCGGACCAGATCGCCTCGAGCTTTTCATCGCGGGTCATGCTGTCGACGGCGCCCGTCTCGTGGGCGATGATCGCCGCGCGCATGGCGTCCGGACTGCGTTTGTCGGATAGGTCGCAAAAGCCGTGAAACCACCGTTCGCGACCGCGGATCCTGATCGCGAAAAACACGCTGGTGACGTTGCCGGCCTTGAATTCGGACATGCCGAACATGCCGGTTCGCTGGAACAGCGGCGGCAGGAGCGCGAGCATGAAGTGGTACTGTTCGGCGGCAATCTCGAAATACTCGCCGGCGTAGGGCGTGCCGGAAATTGGATCTATACCCGGGGTGTCTTTGTGCAGGTTGAAGAGCTGGAACATTTGCTCGCGCGTTGCGACACCGTCGAACACCTTTCGGAATGGGGGATGAGTTGACATGGCTGCTCTCCGGAAATGGCCAGTCGCCCGCCACAGCAGCGCTGCAGCGGGTGACTGTCGGCGGTGACGGGATCGGTGGACCGGATTCACGCAGCCCGGCGTTCGGCATCGCGTCCGATGGCGGTGATGGCGCGGACAGCCGCTGCGAGCGCCGGAATGTCGTCGAGCATGGTCAGCGCAACCAAGTGGTTGGGCCCGCCGGTAGAGTCCTGGCGGCCCTTGCAGGTCCGGATCAGGATGCCGTGTCCCGACGACAGTCCAAACTGTCCAACCTGGATGTAGGCCGCGGTGTGATGCAAGGTCACTTCACCGGATACGGCTATGCCCGCCCTGTTCGAGCGGATTTCGAAGCTGCCGGGCGGCAGCGCCAATTCGGCGGCAAGTTTTTTCAGCCGCGAACGGGCTGTGATGTGAAAACGTCTTTTCTGCTGCTCGTCGTATGAGCAGCTTCTGTTCCAGTCGAACATGTCAATCTCCATGAAACGGAACAGGCCCGGCGATCGCTTTCGCGGCGCCGGGCCTGACGTGGGTTGGTTCTATGCGGTGAAACGGTCAGGCGGCCGTGCGGCCCTCGATGACATCAGCGCCGACCTCATCGGCCGAGACCTCCTCGAGATAGGCCCGGCTGTACTGATTGCTGGCGAGCCAGCGTTCGGCGGCGTCTCGATCCCTGGCGAGATGCAGGAGTTCGGGGCTGTCGCCGAGATCCTGCAGAACGCGGACCATGCCGATTTTGAGACGCTCGACGATCTCGAAACGCAGATCACTTTCGACGGACCAGGTGCGCCGGACCGAGACGACGATGATGCCGCCTTGGCCCAAATCACCTTCATGCAAGGTGAAACAGGCTGGAGAGCTGTAGGTCGCCTGCGACCGCGGCGGCTCCTTCTTGACCAGTCGGCCGGTGCCGTTGCGTTTTTCCCAGTCGGCGACCTTCCTCGTGAACCGGGCTGGCGGTTTCGGGGCGCCGTCGAAGTAGCGGATGATGCTCCCCAACGGGGCGGAATCGTAGACGATATGTGCGAACATGCGTATGTCTCCATGTCGGAAAACGAAAAAGGGCCCGGCGGAGATGCCGGGCCCGGTGCGGAGCGGGAGGCCGATTACTCGGCGGCCTGGAGCTGGTCGGCTTCCTCGCCGGCGTCGGTCACCGGTTCATCGGAGGACGTGCCGGTATCGTCGGCGAGGTAGGCGGGCAACTCGGCGGTCTCGCCGTCGAGCGCCGTCTCGTCGTGGGCGACCGCTTCGGCGCCTTCACCAATTGCCTCCCCGCCATCGAGGCGCAGCGGCTCCGGCAGCCAGTTCGACCCTTCGAGAAGACGAGCGGCCTCACGTGCCATCAAGTCCTTCTTCATATGGTCGATCAGTTGCGCAGAGTCCTCGCCACGTGCTTCGCGGACTGCCTGAACGATCCGGGCCTTGGTGACGCGGCCGAGATAATTGTCGACGGTCGGTTCCCAGCCGGCCTCGACCATGTCGGAGCCAAGCGTGAATGCGAGCGCATCGGCATGGGCAAGCGCACCCGGCCGCTGGTTCCAGGGCTCGACCACGGCGTTGAGCGAGAGGGAGACACAGTGCGCGAGCAGTACCTTCCGGCTTGCCTCATCCAGGCCGAGCAGGAACTCCCACAGTCTGTCGCTGTCTGGCATATCCCTGTCCCAGGCCTCGTGCCGCTCGGCGATCTCCTTCGCCCAAGGTGTCTCGGCGAGACCCTGAACCTGACCAAAACTGTTGCTGGTCATGGTGATCTCGAGGCAGCTGTCCTTGGCGAACCGATAGAACACCTGCAGCACCAGCGCATGGAGGACCGTGACGAAGGCGATGTCGACATCACTTGCGAGCGCGTTGCGCAGTGCGAGCGTCTTCTGCGCGGTGAGATCGAAGACGAGCCGTTCGGGCAGCGGCTTGATGCCATCATCCTCGGGCTCTTCGGCCGTGTCGGACCCGGCGTTCGTGGACCGGCCGTTGACGACGACGCCATTGGCGCCGTCGTCGTCGGACTGCGATGGGTCGCGATCCTCGCTGTCAGCCTCCTCTTCGTCGTCGACTTCGGCCCGCGGCTCATCCTCGGGACGGACGAAGCCGGCTTCGACCTGGAGCTGGCCGTTGGCGCCGAGGGTCAGGAACGCGCCGGCGATGGCCTTCTGCGCCGGATCGTAGACCTGGGGACGATCGCTGAACGCGTCGAGTTCGGCGCCGAGTTGATCGAGCTTGTCCTCGATCTCCTGGTCGGCCTCCTCCATCTCCGCATACTTCGCATCGAGCGCGTCATACTCAGCTTTCGCGGCGTCGTAGCGAGCGATCTCCTCGGCGCTCATCTCCGCGGGCTCGGCATAGACACGCCGCATGCCGGAGGTGTGACCATACGGGAAGCTGATCGCCGCCTCGATCCACTTCCAACCGTCGGCGCGAACGGCCTCGGCATCGATCTTCAGCTTTTCGAAGACCAGTTGCTCGAGAAGCGCCGCATCCTGGAACCAGCCGCCGGAATCCTGCTCGAACAGGTCGCGCAGGATCACGCCCCCTGCGGCTTCATAGGCCTCGGCACCGACATAGACTGCACGGCGATCGTCGGCGCGGACAGTCGTTTCCGTCAGCAGGCGCCGGATGTAGTAAGGCTCCTGCATGTGCGGGTTGCCGGAAATCCGCTCCCAGACCTGCTCCTGACGGGCATGATCGCCGGAGATCGAGAACGCCATGATCTGCTCGAGGCGGATTTCATCCTTCTCGTAAAGCTCGAGCAGTTTTGGCGAGACCGAGGCGAGCCTCAGGCGCTGCTTGACGGTCGCGGCCGACACGAAGAAACGGGCGGCGATCTCCTCGACGTCAAAGCCCTGCTCTCTCAGCACCTTGAACGCGCGAAACTGATCGAGCGGATGCAGGTTCTCGCGATGCACGTTCTCGGCAAGCGAGTCCTCTTGCGCCGACGTGGTTCCGCTGCGGTTGACAATGCAGGGGATCGGCTCGTTCTTCGCCAGACGCTTCTGCTTGACGAGAATGCCGAGCGCGAGATAGCGGCGGCCGCCGGCGGGCACTTCGAAGGTGCCGGTTTCCTCGCCGTCGCAGTCGAGGACGGGACGGACGTTCAGGCTCTGCAAGAGCTTGCGCCGGCCGATGTCGGCGGCGAGCTGCTCGATGGTGACGCCGTCCTTTACCCGGCGGACATTCTCCTGCGACAGGACAAGCTTGTCGTAGGCGATGTTCTCGGCAGCGTTCATTGCGATCTTCTGAATGGCGCTTTTTGCCATGGTCAGGGTCTCCATGACGGGCGGCCCAGGGTCTCTCCCCGAACCTCCAAACCCGTCATGAACCCTCCCCACCGCCCTCTGCCTCTCGCGGCCCCCGCGCCCGCGCAGGCCGGCGGCCTCAATGCGGTTCGGCGACATCGACTGTGCAGCTTTGCGCAGGGTCTCAAGCGCGCTGGCATGATTCATGAGGCGGGAGGGTTCTCATGCTGGAGAGCCATCACGACGAAAGCCACCCCCTCGGGCGAGGAGATGGCTGGAAACGAAGCGGTGCTGAACCGGCAGCGCGTTGTGCGGGGATTGCCGGTTTGGGCAGGATTAATGGACGAGTGTTGGTTTCCACGCAGAACTGAGCCGGTTAGGCACATAATTTCCATTGAGAATTGAGCCATGTGAACCTTCCCCCAACGCGGTGAGCGACGGGGGCAACGGAGTGATCCACATGGGACTTTTAA
>NZ_JASCRR010000020.1 GCF_030010215.1 Tianweitania sp. UT-5YL-CI-8 | reverse complement strand
TTTAAAAGTCCCATGTGGATCACTCCGTTGCCCCCGTCGCTCACCGCGTTGGGGGAAGGTTCACATGGCTCAATTCTCAATGGAAATTATGTGCCTAACCGGCTCAGTTCTGCGTGGAAACCAACACATTTCTATTTTGCGGCAATATCATCGACGCGCGTAATATATATTATGGAACTTAGAGCGGCCGTTTTATGTAACGTTGTGACTAAACGCCCCACAGATCGCGAACATGTGCCAGCGGCTCACCCGGAGCGGCCATGACCGCGGTTCAAGACGGGTTTGGGCTTGCCGTCGGACATGGTGAGCGCGTGGCGAGCGGCGCTGGCGCCGGCGATCCGGCCGAACACCACGCCGTTTCCGACGGAGGCGCCGCTGCCGGCATAGACGAAGCCGCCGAGGCCCCCGGTAACTTCTCCCGCCGCAAACAGTCCAGGCACCGGCAGCCCTTCGGAAAGCACCGCCGCCTCGTCGTCGATCACTGGCCCCATTCCTGTCATTGAAATGACCGCCGGCATGAGCTTGACGGCATAGAACGGCGGCTGGCTCAAGGCGCGCATCCACGCGGCGTCCTTTCCGAAATCCGTGTCGATCCCCCGTTCACACAGCCGATTGTAGCGATCGACGGTGGCTGCGAGGCGGGAAGCGTCGGTCCCCAGCTGGGTCGCCAGTTCGACCAGCGTCTCGGCGCGAAGAATGCGCCCATCGGCCAGCAACTGCTGCAAGCGGTCCTTATGCCAATTGGGTGAGGCGTAGGAGGTTCTGAAGTCCTGCACGGGTTTCGCCGTCAGCTCGAGCGATGCCTGATCGAAAATTGCGTGGCACGCGCCGCCCGGTTGCCGCTGCACCGCAAAGGACTGGATTGCATAATCCGCAGTTTCGTCAACGAAGCGGGCGCCTTTCTCGTTGACTAAAACGAGCCAGCCGGGTGGATAGAGCTCGATGTCGCGGCTAAAGCCCGATGTCAGAAGGAGGAGACCCTCGTCATGCCCCCAGTTATCTGCCCCAACCTCCGCCACCATATCCAGCCCGTCGCCCTGGGCCGTGGCAACGCCAATATACCAGGCGCAATCGGGATGGCGCCGCGCAGCTGCGTAATAGGCGTCAAGGCGATCGTTGGACGCGCCAAAACCGCCCATGGCGATCACAACGGCGGGGGCCGTGACATCGCAGCCGGCCGCTCGGATCCCCCGGATGCGCTTTTCATCGGCATCCAACAGCAGGCCATCGACGCGAGTGTTGGTTGCAACCTCGACGCCACGCGCAAACACCTCCCTTTCGAGCACCGAGACCAGCCCTGCCCCGTGCCCCTCTGCGCGGTGGGCTCGCGGCGGACCTGAGGCCCCGATTCGGCGAAGCTCCTCTGCGGGGAAGTTCACACCCAGCGTCTCGAGCCACGCCAGGGTATCGGGCGCCTCGAAACAATAGCGCCGGACAACGCCCGGGCGCGGCATGTTCTGGTTGATGGCGGTCAGATAATCGAAAAGTGCCTGGGCGGTATCGACGATCCCTGCCTTTTCCTGGATATGCGTGCCGCCGGCAAGGATATTGCCGCCAGATAGCGCCGTCGATCCGCCAAGCCGCGGAGCCGCTTCCGCAATCAGCACCCGCGCTCCCGCTTGCCGGGCACTGATCGCCGCACAGAGGCCTGCTGCGCCGCCACCGAGCACGATCACATCGAAATCACACACGCCGTCGTTCATCACGCCGCCCTTTACTCAACGCCAATAGCATTGCGCGTCGGTCGAAAGGTTCGCGTGGCGGCTTCCTGAAGATCGAGAGCGGCGACTTCGCGAGAAATAACCTCGACCGACAAGAGCCCTGGTAACCCCGCGCGGCAATCGCCCGCACGAAGACCGCGATGTCGAAATCGCCTTCGCCGCAAAGCTTGCGGGCCATGTATCGGTGGCCGGCGGCAGGGTAGACGTACTGTCGCCGTCGTTCAGCTGGATGTCGAGAATCCGGTCTGGGGCAGTCGCGTCCATCTGCGAGAACGGCACCCCGGCTCGGGTGAAATGCCAGACATCCAGAACAAGTCCCGCATTGCCGATGTCGCCGATGAGATCAAGGGCAGTCGGCACATCACGCACATTGAAGCGGATCGCCAGGACGCCGGGGTGTTCCGGCGGACGATCGGCGATGATGAAGGGATCGGTCACGGCAAACTCGAGGTTCAGGGTTACTGGGACTTGGCGGACGCTCGGGCGATGAAGATTTGCGCTGGAACGATGACGAGGAGAAGCGACAGCACGAGCAGCACGGACAGGGCGGCTGCGCCCGGTAGGTTCGGCACATCCCAGAGCGTCCACATGACGGTCGACATCACCGCATTGGCGTTGGTCATCAGCAGGAGCGGTATCGTCAGGTCGCGGGCGCTGTGGGCCAGCACCCAGAGCCAGCCGTTCAGCGCCTGCGGCCAGATCAGGGGGATGACGATGCGCGTGAGCACGGTGAAGAAGCCCGCACCGCTGATGGTGGCTGCATCGGCCAGTTCCTTGTTCAACTGGATCAGCGCGCTGGCGATCGTTCGTGTGGCAAAGGCGATATAGATCGTCACATGCCCGATGATGAGGATCAAAACGGAGCCGTAAAGCGGTGTGCGCAGATAGAGGAGCAGGATTGCCATGGCCATGACGATCGGCGGAATGGCCAGCGGCGAGAAGGACAGGACGTCGATGGCCCGCGCCACCCAGCCGCTGCCCCGCAGCGAATACCAGGCGGTGAGCGAGGCCAGCACCATGGTAATCGTACTGGCGCCGAGCACCAAGAGTACCGTGTTGCCGATAGCGCCCTGAACGGCGCTTCGCCCGAGCACCTCCCGATAGGTCGCGAAGGATACGCGCTCCAGCGCCGCGAGGCTGGGCAGCTCGTAGAACCGCAGGAAGCTCGTCCAGAGCAGCACGATGATCGGCAAAAGCATGAGGAGGCAGAAGAGCCCGGAGACGAGCATCGCCGGAAACGTCCATCTCTTCAGCTTCGTCTGACGCGGCCTAAATCCCTTGCCGCTGACGATCCTATAGCGCTCGCCGGCGCCGACGACCCTGAAATAAAGCCCCATGAAGAGCGTTGCGAGGACAAGCAGGAAGATGCCGAAAGCCGCCGACAAGCCGTAGTTGGGAACCCCGACATCCGGCGAGGACAGGAGATAGATGCGTGTGCTGAGCACGGGAATGCGGGCCGTCAGCCCCACGATCAGCGGCAGTTCGAACGCCTGCACCACGGCGATGAAGACATAAATGCCGACCGACAGAAGACCTGGCGTCAGCAGCGGAAGAGTGATCCGGCGGGCGACGACCCCGGCGCTGCCGCCATGGACATAGCCGGAATTCTCCAGCTGCGGATCCATGTTTCGAAAGAGGCCGCCGATCATCACAAAGGCCGTGGGGATGACGCTGAACGAGGTGATGAAGATCATCGCCCAGATGGAATAGATGGTGAAGGGCCCGTCGCCGCCCGTCAGCGCCCGCCAGAAGACGTTGAGAATGCCGCTGCCTGGATTGATCAGGAGTATCCACCCGAAACCGAGGATCACCGGCGGCACCGCCATCCAGGTGAACATCAACAGCCTGATCCCGAAGCGTCCGGGCATGTCGGTGCGCTCGGCGAGCCAGGCTAGGGCCGTCGCGATGACGGTGCCGATCGCAACGCTGCCGAGCGCGTAGAAGGCGGTATTGGCCAGTAGTACAGGCAGATCTGGATCGGTGAGCACCGCCCGAAAATTCTCGAAGCTGATCTCCAGCGTTTCGAGCGGCAGCCGTCCCTCGGGCAGGAGGCTCGTGCGAACGAGCATCAGCAAAGGGCCGATGACGATAGCCGCGACGATGGCCAGCACCAGATACTGACCGATGGATCGCTGGCCGTCACCCTGCCGGCGAGCCGGTGCGGGAGAATCGAGCGCCATCGGATCAGCTCCCTGCCGGCACGATGATGCAGCGATCGCGCGGAACCACGAGATCGACCGCAGCGCCTTCGGCGGTGGTGTCAAAAGGGCCGAGCGACAGTCTGAACTCGGTATCGCCAATGCGGAAGACGCCGTCCACCGTATCCCCGAGAAAATGCCGCGCCGTCATGATGCCGGCAAAGCTGTTGCTCCCGTCAGCCGCCTGGTCGCCGGGAGCGATTGAAGCGGCCTGCGGTCGGATGATGCAGAGACCCGCCTCACCCGCACCGACAGCAGATGGCATGGAACTGAGGATTTCCCCCAGCGGACTTTCGAAGCGCCGGATCGTCAGATCGCCGGCCGTCTCGACCGCGGTCACGCGACCGGGGATCGTGTTGCTGTGACCTACAAAATTGGCGACAAACGCGCTTTCCGGCCGGAAATAGACCTCGGTCGGCGGTCCCTGCTGGACGATTGAACCGCTTCGCATCACGGCCACCTTGTCCGCCATGCTCATCGCCTCCACTTGGTCATGCGTCACGAAGACCGTGGTGATGCCGAGCGACTTGACGAGCTGGCGTAGTTCCACCCGCATCGCGTCCCGCAGTCGTGCGTCGAGATTGCTGAGCGGCTCGTCGAGGAGAAGCAGTCTCGGCTCATGGACGATTGCCCTTGCAAGAGCGACGCGCTGTTGCTGGCCACCGCTCAGATGCGGCGTCAGTCGGTCAGCATAGTCCGCCAGGCGCACGCGCTCCAGCGCCTGCATGACCATGGGAGAAACCTGACCGGCAGGGGTTTTCGTGCGTCCATAGACCAGCGGGAAGGCGACATTGTCGTAGACGGTCATGTGGGGCCAGATCGCGTAGCTCTGGAAGACCATGCCGAGTCTGCGCCGGTTCGCTGGAACCACCACGCGCCGGTCCCCGTCGAACACAATAGCATCGTCAATGCGGATCACACCGCCGTCGGGCGTCTCCAGGCCGGCGATGGATTGCAGCAAGGTGGTCTTGCCGCAGCCGCTCGGGCCGAGAAGGGCGAAGAAATCGCCTTTCTCGATCCGGCAGGACACGTCCTTTAAGGCCTGCACTGTCTGGGTGCCTCCCGGCGCGGGAAAGGTCTTCTGCAGATGTTCAACAGCGAGCATGCCTTGCAGCGTCTCCGGTTTCACGGGCTGGTTCTTCGCCGTGGCGAAGGGCCATTCCCTATTTGCTGGAGGCGGTCAGGAGCTTGGCGAGCCGGTCGCGAAGTGCATCCTGGGCGGCGATTTCCTTTAGGGACGGAGGTGCTGCGATCTTGGCGCCGGACTTGTCCTGCGCCGCCTTGATGAAGGCGCCGACTTCCGACCCCTCGTCGCTGATGCGGGGCATCGGCTCATGCTCCGCCGCGACCTTGACGCCGTCCGTGGCAAGCCAGGCCATGAAGAGACGGGCGGCGTTCGGATGAGGTGCGTTCTCCGGCACGTAGATTAGGCCCTGATAGACCATGATATAGTCCGAGAACAGACGGAAGCCGATCGGCTGCCCCTGCTTCTTGGCCGACATCGCGCCATGGTAGGTGATGATGCCGAGCGGTGCCTGCCCGACGCTGAGCGCCTGCATGACGACGGGGCTGCCGCGCTGAAGGATCGGCTTGTTCTCGATCAGCTTCTTCGCGTACTCGAACATCTGTTCCTGGCCGATCACATAGGCGATCGTCGGCAGGGGATTGAGAAAAAAGGCGTTGAGGCTGAGCTTGCCCTGCCACTTCGGATCGAGGAGGTCGGTCGTCGATACAGGAAGCTCGCTTTCCTGGATCATATTTGTATTCCAACCAATGCCGTAGACGGCATCCAGGAGATTGAACGACGATCCGCGCAGGTCGGGGATGACGTCATTGACGACTTTTTCAAGACCCGGAAGTTCTTTTCCGAAAACCTCGACCCAGGGATAGTTCTTGACCAGACCCCGGCTTCGCATGGTTTCGACGTCCTCGGCGCTTCCGAGCCCGATGAGATCGACCGACCCCTGACCGCCCCCTGCTTCGGCAATCACGCGCGAATTGGTCTGCGGTGCGCCCGCGGGGGTCCATTCCACCCGAACGTCGAGGCCGAAACGTTTGTTAAAGGCATCCTGAAGGGCGGCATGGGTCTGCGGCAGCGCGGGGCTGGCAATCCGCACGATGACGCTGCCTTCTTCTTTGGCCTTTTGTAGGATCGTGGGGAAATCATCGGCGCCTGCCGACTGGCTGGCGGAAAATAAAGTCGCTGCCACGATGGCGGCCGAAGCCAGAAATGCTTTCATGTCGTCCTCCCGTTCAGGAGGTCCGAAGGCCTCCGTCGCGCTACGATAACATGAGCCACAAGGGTACACTTAGTCCGTACGGACAAGGCGCATGCGAAGGCGCCCTGCCGTACGCCCTCGCACGGGATGGATGGGTCAGATCTTGTCCATCGAACATTCTTTGCTTAGCGCAAGCGGACGGAAGGCCTGCTCCGCGGGGATCTTGTCGATGATCTGGAGATAATCCCAGTCGTACTTTGATTCCTCCGGCGTCTTGACCCGAACGAGGTAGCGGTCGAAAACCATCTTACCGTCTTCGCGGATCCGGCCGCTCTTGGTGAACACGTCGGAAATCGTGACGGCGCGAAGCTCCTTCATTACCGCATCCGCTTCGATGCTCTTCGCCCGTTCGATGGCCTTCAGATACTGGTAAGTGGCCGAATAACAGGCGACCTGCGAATCGCTGGCCATCTTCTTGCGGTGGGCGAAGAATCGCTTCGACCAGGCGCGTGTCTCCTCGTTCAAGTCCCAGTAGAAGGACTGCGTGAATGTCAGCCCCTGGGCGACTTCCAGGCCGAGGCTGTGTACATCGACGATGAACATCAGCGGCGTCAGCACCGTCTGCTTCTTGGTGACGCCGAACTCGGCCGCCTGCTTCAGACAGTTGGTGAGGTCGGCACCGGCATTGGCGAGGATCACGGCGTCCGCGCCCGACGCACGCGCCGCCAGCAGAAACGAGCTGAAATCATTCGTATTGACCGGATGGAGCGACGTGCCGAGCACCTCGCCGCCGCCCTCTTCAATGGCACCGGTGGCATCAGCCTGAAGCGATTGGCCGAAAGCATAGTCGGCAGTGATGAAATAAAACTTCTTGGCCCCCTGCTTCATCGCGGCGCGGACTAGGCCGGCCGAGATGGCCCAGGTATCGTGCGCCCAGAGCACGCCATAGGGCGAGCAGGCCTTGCCGATCAACTGCGTCGTGGAAACCCCGGTGAAGAGGCCGATCTTCTTGTTTGGTTCCAGAAGCTCGCGAACGCCGAGCGCGATGGAGGAATTGGCGAAGTCGGTGATCATGCTGACATTGCCGGGTCCGAACCATTCGCGCGCAATGCCAACGCCGATATCGGCCTTGTTCTGGTGATCGCCGACAACGACCTCCACCTGTCGGCCGAGCACCGAGCCGCCGCAATCCTCAACCGCCATCTTGACGGCGACGACCGAGCCGGGACCCGCCTGATCCGAATAGGGACCGTTCTGGTCGTTGAGAACGCCGATCTTGATCGGATCCCCCTGTGCCCAACCCTTGTTCATTGCCGCGCCTGCTACCGCCAGCGCGCCTGCCATCTTGAGAACATCGCGACGTCCCGGCCTGTAGTCGATCACTTTGGTCATGCCATTCCTCCCCTTTAGCAAATGCGGGCTCAGCCGTGCGGCATCAGCCCATGAAGCTCCCACCATTCACGTCGAGGGTAGCGCCCGTGATGTAAGCGGCCTCGTCGGAAACCAGAAAGGCGACTGCGGCGGCGATATCCTCCGGCCGCCCGAGCCGGCGCAGCGGCGTGCGCGCCAGATAAGGTTCGATGCCGGTGAAGCTGGTCCCGAGAGACGTGTCGGTCCAGCCGGGCGCGATGCAGTTCGACGTTATGCCATATGGCCCGAGCTCGGCCGCGAGGCTTCGCGTCAACGAGATCATTCCCATCTTCGAGGCGCCGTAATGCGCGCCGGTGACCGACGAGACCGTCCGGGCGCTTTGCGACGACATGTTGACGATCCGACCCCAACTCGCCTGCCGCATGGACGGGATCAGGGCCTGCGACAGCAGGAAGGCGGCGTCGAGATTGACGGCAAAAACATTACGCCATTCGGCGAGCGGCAAGGACTCGACCGGCAGTCCGCGGCCTTCACTTACTGGCGAAATGCCGGCATTATTGACGAGAACGGTGATCGGCCCAAAATCCGCCAGCACGGCCAAGGCCGCTGCTGCGACCTCTTCCGGCTGCGAAAGATCGACGGCCCTGAACGTCAGGCGCTCCTCGGCTCCGTTCCCGGTTTCCCCGGCGACGCGATCGAGATTGACGACGCTGTGGCCGGCAGACAGCAGGCGGTCGATGATGGCGCGCCCGATGCCCCGGCTGCCGCCCGTCACGATCGCAACGCGCGGCAATGCCTGACTCATGCTTTTGCAAGCGGGCAAGCACTTTCGGCGATGGGCCGGAAGGCCTCGTCGGCCGGAATGCGCCGGACGATCGTGTAGTAATCCCAGTCCTTAGTCGATTCCGCTGGCGACTTCACGTTTACCAGCAGCCGCTCGTAGACCATCTTGTTGTCGGAGCGCAGGCGGCCGCCATGCACGAAACCGTCGTTGAACTCGGCGTCGTGGAGCACGGCTAAGACCTTGTCCGCCTCGTCCGTGCCGGCCTTGTCGACGGCGCGCAGATATTCGAGGACGCCAGAATAGGTGGCGACATGCGGATCGCTCGGCATGCTGCCCATGACGTCGAAATAGCGCTTCGCAAGGGCCCGCGTCTCGTCGTTCTCGTCCCAGTACCATGACTGAATGAAGGTCAGGCCCTGCGTCGCCTCGAGGCCGAGGCTATGCACATCGAGCAGCATGAAGAGCGGCGTCACCAACCTTTGGCGCTTCTGCATGCCGAATTCGGCAGCCTGTTTCAACGCGTTGCGGACGTCGTTGCCGCCGGTCGCGAACACGATCGCTTCCGCGCCGGAACTGCGTGCGGAGAGCAGCAGAGAGGAAAAGTCCGCATTGTTGATCGGATGGCGCGATGAGCCCAGAACCTTGCCGCCAGCCTTTTCGATTGCGGCGGTGCAGGTCGCCTCCATGTCGGTGCCGAAGGTGTAGTCAGCGGTGATAAAGTAGAACGACTTCACGCCGTCGGCGAGCATGGCCTTCATCAGCGCGACGCTCATCGAATAGACGTCATGCGCCCAGTGGATGCCGTACTTGTTGCAATCCTTTCCGGTCAGGCCGGAACTCGAAACGGATGTATAGATCGCCAGCCGCTGGGCTGCCGGCAACACGGCGAGAACGCCGAGAGCCACCGAGGAATTGGCAAAATCTGTGATCATGCTCACCTTGCCAGGGCCGAACCATTCCCGGGCGATGCCGACACCGATATCGGCCTTGTTCTGATGATCGCCGGCGACGATCTCGATGGGTCGCCCGAGAACGGTCGATCCGAAATCTTCCACGGCGAGCTTGGCCGCCGTCACCGATCCCTTTCCGGTCAGGTCCGAGAAAGGTCCCGACATGTCGGAAAGCACGCCGATCTTGAAAGGCTGCGGGGATTGGGCGGATGCCTTGTTGAAGGTCAGGCCGGCAACGGCCAGGGAGGCTGCGATCTGAAGGACCCGACGGCGTTCCATCAGGAGCCCGGACGTTTGTTCTGTCATTGGAGATACTCCTCGAAACGCGAACTATGGTGAGGGCGAACGGGCGTCAGGCAAAGCCAAGCAGCCGTTCCGGATTGTCTTTGCCCATACGGCGGATCACATCGGACGGAATGCCCTTTTCGTGCAGACCCTGCGCGAAGGTTCGGATCGCCTCCGGCGGCTTCGGCATCCAGGGCTGGCCGGCGTCGCTGGAAATAATCGCATAGTCGGGGCCAACGGCGTCCATCGCTTCTTTCATCTGATCGAGCCCGTAGGTCGGGGTCATCGGAAAGCAATTCACCGCGCAGAACTCCATGAAGACGCCCTGCTTGGAAAGCTCCACCATGCTATCGATGCCGATATTGGGAACCGGCGCCTCCGGGTGGGTGACGCACATGCGCTTCAGACCCTTGGAGAGACCGTAATCCACGACGGCGTAAATCTCCTCCTTCGAGACATGGGCGGTGGAGAGAACCGCGTCGTAGGCGATGATGATGTCGATAACTTCCTTGGCTTCCGCCGTGATCATGCCGTTCTCGACGACCACGTAGTTTCCGCGTGGCGACGAGCCGCCGCGAAAGCCCAGCGACATGCTCTTGAAGCTGCCGTATTTGCCGGCGCCGCCATAGAAATTGATGTGCGCGCAGGAATCGAAGGTCGGCAGCCAGACCATCTTCGCGCCCTGATGCAGGGCGATTTCCACCGCGCCCGGATTGATGCCGCCGACGCCGCGGTTCAGGGCAACGCCTGCCACCAGCTTAAAATTCGGATAGTCGGCAACATTCAGCGCACCGTGATGGACCTTGGAGACCGTGCTTTCGAAATGGCTCTTGATCACTGCCCCGCCCATGCCCGCCTCGGCGCACCAGCGCGCGATGTCGGCAGTGTCGCCGATGCGGTTGAACGGTGCCGGCGCCGTGTGGATGTGGATGTCGATGAAACCGTCTATAGAAATCTTTTCGATCATTGGTCTGTCCTGCGGGCGGCGGAACGAATGGTCGGGCCGTTGGCCAGGCTCCCTCCCTCCGCGGTGCCCGGGATTGTTAAGCAGCTACGCAAGAGCGCTCATCGTCCGTTTGGACGTAGTGAAGCGGCTGGCCCCACGCGAGGAATGCGGCGTGAGCAGGTGCCCGTGCAGGCCCTGGAGGCGCGGTTCGACACAGGCCCGCGCCGTGAGCGTTGCCGTGGGGAGCGACAGACGCCTTGGAACATTATGCTATAGAGACGGAGGGTCTGACAAAGACCTTCGTCGGCTTTGCGGCCGTCAAAAACGTTGCGCTCAAGGTGAGGAGCGGTGCACTGCATGCGCTAATCGGCCCGAACGGCGCCGGCAAGACCACGGTCTTCAACCTGCTGACCAAATTCCATCTGCCGAGCGCCGGCCGCATTCTCATCGATGGCCGCGACGTGACCGCGCTCAAGCCTTCCGCCATCAGCCGGCGGGGCGTGGCGCGCTCTTTCCAGATATCGTCCGTCTTTCCGCATCTGAGCGTCCACGAGAATGTCCGCGTCGCCTTACAGCGGAAGCTTGGCACCGGTTACGAATTCTGGCGCTCGAATAAAACGCTGCGCGTACTGGACGAGCGCGCGATGGAACTCCTCGCCGATGTCGGGCTGACCGCCTATGCCGGACATGCCGCTGCCGACCTTGCCTATGGCCGCAAGCGTGCGCTGGAACTCGCCACGACGCTGGCGCTCGATCCCTCTGTCCTCCTGCTCGACGAACCCATGGCCGGCCTCGGCGTGGAAGACATCGAGCGCATCACGGCCCTTATCCGCTCGGCCGCCGTGGGCCGCACCGTGTTGATGGTCGAGCACAATCTGCGCGTCGTGGCAGATCTCTGCGACCGGATCACCGTGCTTCAGCGCGGTCAGATCTTGACTGAAGGAACCTATCGCGAGGTTTCGGCCAATCCGGCCGTCATCGAAGCCTATATGGGGAACGGGCATGTCTGACCAACCCGCCGCCATGCTCGACATCCACGATCTGCAGGGCTGGTACGACGAATCCCACGTGCTCCACGGCATCAGCCTCAAGGTCGCACGCGGCGAGGTCATCACGCTGCTGGGTCGCAACGGAGCCGGCAAGACCACGAGCCTGCGCGCCATCATGGGCATCCTCGGCCGCACCGCCGGCTCGATCCGCTTCAACGGCGCGGAACTCGTCGGCCTTTCCCCGGACAAGATTGCCCGCAAGGGCATCGGCTACTGCCCGGAGGACCGCGGTATCTTTTCGGGCCTGACGGTCGATGAAAATCTTCTGCTCCCGCCGGTGGTAGGCAAGGGTGGCATGAGCGTGGCGGAGATCCACACGCTTTTTCCCAACCTGGTCGAACGACGCACGAGTTTCGGCACGAAGCTTTCAGGCGGGGAACAACAGATGCTCGCTATCGGACGCATCCTGCGTACTGGTGCCAGCCTGCTTCTGCTCGACGAGCCTACCGAGGGCCTGGCGCCCGTTATTGTCCAGCAGATCGGGGTCGCGGTGCGGCTTCTGAAGCAGCGGGGCTTCACTATTCTTCTCGTTGAGCAGAACTTCCATTTCGCCTCCACCGTGGCCGACCGGCACTACGTGGTTGAGGAGGGCAAGATCGTGGACGAGATTGCCAATGACGACCTCCCGAACCAGACCGAGCGACTGAAATCCTATCTCGGCGTCTGACCGCTCCGAGACTCTGAGCCACACGGAGGAACTTAACCATGATCCCGATCCTGAACATTCCGACGGACGTGCTTCTGGGCCAGCTTCTCCTCGGCCTGATCAACGGCTCTTTCTATGCCATCCTGAGCCTTGGCCTGTCCGTGATCTTCGGGCTTCTGAACATCATCAATTTCACCCATGGCGCCCAGTACATGATGGGCGCCTTCGTGTCATGGATGCTGCTTACCTACTTCGGCATCGGCTATTGGCCGGCGCTGCTAATCAGCCCGGTCGTCGTCGGGATCACCGGGGTGATTCTGGAACGCTTCATACTGCGGCGCATCTACGACATCGACCATATCTACGGGTTCCTGCTGACATATGGCGTGGCCCTTGTGATTGAAAGCATCTTCCGCGGCCAGTATGGAGTATCCGGGCAGCCGTATCGCGCGCCCGCGTTGCTCTCCGGCGTAATCGATCTCGATTTCATGGTCCTGCCGATCTATCGGCTCTGGGTTGTCGCCGCCTCGATCGCGGTTTGCGCTGGCACCTGGCTCATTATCGAGAAGACGCGTCTCGGCTCCTATCTGCGCGCCGCTACGGAAAGACCGGTCCTGGTTCGCGCCTTTGGCGTCAATGTCCCGCGCATGATCATGATCACATACGGCTTCGGCGTGGCGCTTGCCGCCTTTGCGGGTGTCTTGGCGGCTCCGCTCTACCAGGTCAGTTCCATCATGGGGTCGAACCTGATGGTGGTGGTGTTCGCCGTTGTGGTCATCGGCGGCATGGGCTCGATCGGCGGCTCGATCGTAGCAGGCTTCGGGCTCGGAATCCTGGAAGGGCTTACCAAGGTCTTCTATCCACCCGGCTCCAATTTGGTCGTTTTCGTCGCCATGATCCTCATCTTGACGCTCCGCCCAGCCGGTCTCTTCGGAAAGGCACGATAATGGTTTCGAACAATCTGACGATCGTCCCGGCGGCCACGGTTACCGATTACCAGGTGCCGCTGCTCGCCGGAATGGCGCTGGCCGCGGCCCTTGTCGCGCCCTTCGTCGTCTATCCGATCTTTTTGATGAACGTCCTATGCTTCGCGCTCTTCGCCTGCGCCTTCAATCTGCTCATGGGCTTCGCGGGGATCCTGAGTTTCGGTCACGCCGCCTTTTTCGGCGGTGCGGCCTATGTCTCGGCCCATTGCGCCAAGGAACTGGGTTTACCGGCCGAGCTTTCCCTGGTCGCCGGCATGGCCTCGGGCGCGATCCTCGGTGCCGTCTTCGGCTGGGTGGCCATCCGCCGGCAGGGCATTTATTTCGGCATGATCACGATGGGCCTTGCCCAGATCGTCTATTTCATCGCCCTACAGGCTCAGTTTACCGGCGGCGAAGACGGCATTCAGGGCGTCCCGCGCAGGTCGATGCTGCCCTTCATCAATCTGGAAAACGACCGCACGATGTATTTCTTCGTGCTTGTCGTCTTCCTGCTTGGTTTTGTCGCCATCTTACGCACGGTAAATTCGCCGTTCGGCCATCTCCTGAAGGCTATTCGTGAAAACGAGCCCCGCGCCGCCTCGCTCGGCTACGACGTCGATCGCTTCAAATTCCTCGCCTTCGTGCTTTCAGCGACGCTTTCAGGCCTGGCGGGCGCCCTGAAAGCGATCGCCTTTCAGTTGGCGACGCTGACCGACGTGGAATTCTTCATGTCGGGGGAAGTGGTGCTGATGACGCTGATCGGCGGTGTTGGCACGATCATCGGCCCGATTGTGGGCGCCGGGATACTCATCGCCATGCAGACCTACTTGGCCGAATTTGGCACCTGGGTCAAAGCGGTCCAGGGCGCGATCTTCATCATCTGCGTTCTCGCCTTCCGAAAGGGCCTGATCGGCGAATTCGCAGCACTGATGGAGCGTCGCGCAAAACGAGCCGGTCGTTAGGGTTAAAGGCCCGCCGCGAGTTCGGCAGCGTCCGCCATTGCGCCTTCGATATAGCCGACACCCGTTCCATCGCCGATCTGGCGAACCGGGAACCCTGCCCGCCGATAGAGATCGGCGGCGGTGGCATCGCCGCGCGCGCCCTTGGCGACGATCACCGTGCCGGCGGGGATACGGTGCATCTGCCGGGCATCGTAAAATGACACGTCGGCGACGCCGATGGCAATCTCTCTGGCATTGTTGATCAACGTGACGCCCAGGTCCGCCAGTTCATGCAGAACGCGAGGCCGGCGCACGACATACAGGCCGCCGCCAGGCTTCGGCTGATCGTCGAGCACCGTCACCGTGCGCCCACGAAGCGCGAGAAATTCCGCCAGTTCCAGACCCACCAATTCCGAGCCGATGATGACGATGTTTCGAGCGAGCGGCATCCAGACCCGGGACGCGGCCGCTATTGTAGCAGACGAGCGCATCAGACCGAAACGCCGGCCAGCAGCTATCGCTAGACGAGCCGCAAGAGGTAGCGCTCGGGCTTTACCGCCACCGCCATCGGTCAGCATCGACCTCAGGTCGTCGCCGCTGAGTACGTGAGGGCGCTCCGCCCCGGGAATTGGCAGCGGCGGACGGATTGCGCCTGTCGCAACGACGATTAGTTCTGCGCCGATGACCCGCAGGTCGTCGGGCGTCGGCCGCGTGCCGAGCCGCACGTCCACGGGCAGGCCGGCGACTTGTCGGCGAAGCCATTGCAAGAGCCGGGCATTCGGCACGTAGGCCAGTGCAGCAAAGCGCAGCGTCCCGCCGAGACAGTCGCCGGCTTCGAATAGTGTCACCGTGTGACCGGCAAGACAAAGGCGCCGGGCGGCCTCCATGCCGGCCGGGCCGCCACCCACGACCGCGACGCGTAGCTTTTTCGACGTTGGCTGCACCGCGCGGGTAAGTTCATGGCCAGTATCGGCGTTGACGGCGCATTTGACGGGTTCGTCGAATGTCAGCTGGCTGATGCACGCGTAACAGTAGACGCATGGACGCACGTCCGAAGCGCGGCCGGCCGCCAGCTTCGCCGCCAGTTCCGCGTCGGCCAGGAGTTTGCGGCCGAAACCGACGAAATCGACCTCGCCGCGGGCAATAGCCCGGTCCGCTTCATCCGGTTCGATCCGGCCGGAGGCAATGACCGGAATCTGGAGTCCGCTGCGGATCGCTGCGGCATTCGGAAACATGCGTTGCGGCTGGTCTGGGATATTGCTTTCGGTTAGCGCCAGCGCATTTGCCGGATCCGCGGTGGTGCTTGCCACAATCGCGGCCGCCCCCGCCGCTTCCGCCAGGCGGGCAATGACTTTGGCGTCCGCGAGCGTGATGCCGCCGGCCACTAGATACTCCTCGCTGTCAATCTTGCACCAAACCGGGAAGTCCGCGCCAACAGCGCGGCGAACTTCGGTCAGCACCTCGATTAGAAAGCGGGCGCGGCCTTCGGTGCTGCCCCCATAGGGGTCCTCCCGGCGATTGGTTCGCGGCGACAGAAAGGACGACAAGAGAAAGCCGTGGGCCGCATGCAACTCGATCGCATCGGCTCCAGCCTCGCGCGCCGCACGCGCCGCCTGCCCGTACAGCGCGGTGAGTTCGGCAATATCGCCTATTGTCAGGACGCGATAGGAGGCGGGCGGGGTTGCCGCGCGCTGGGGCTGCAACTGCTCCTCCTCCGAGGGGATAAAATGAGCGCCTGCGTCGCCCTTTCGCGGGATTGGCTCGGACGGCACCAGAAGTGGCCGCCCGGCCAGAAGATCGCGCTTCGCCATCGGCCCATGATGATTGAGCTGCAGGGCGAGTTTCGCCCCGTGGCGATGCACCGCCTCCGTTAAGAGGCGCATCGCTGCACGCTGTTCGTCATTTTGCAGCGCCATGGCGTGAGGCCGACTGAACCCAGACGGAAAGGCGATGGGAACCGCCTCCGTGGTGATGAGGCCGACACCGCCGCGGGCACGCGCCTCGTAGTAGGCGCGGATGCGCTCGCCCGCCACGCCGCGCTCGCCGGAGAGATCTGTGCCCATGGCAGGCATGGCGATGCGATTGCGGATTTCGAGCGTACCGATGTGCCCGGGCGACAGCAGATGGGAAAAATGAGGTATCATGTCCGTCCGATCGGCGAACGCGCACAATCCGCCGCAAACGGCGCGCTCCGTATGCTAGTAATTCAGGGCCAATCCGGCGACCGGCCAATCAAGCGCCACGAGACGGCCGCTATTAGCGAGCGTCACATAGGCTGTCTTCAGGTCCGGTCCGCCGAAGCATATATTCGTTGTGTAGAGGTCCGGCAGCGAAATGTAATCGATCCGGCTGCCATCCGGCGAGATTACGGTTATCCCGCCTTTGATGAGGGTTGCAACGCAGGTATTGCCAGCGCTGTCGATCGCCAGCGAATCGAACCACTGATAGCCCGGCATCCCAGCCACCAGCGTGCCCCCGTGCGGCGACGGCCAGCTCTTCCGGTCGACGGTGCCTGGCCCCGTGATATTGAACGACCAAAGCCGCGCCGTGTGGGTTTCGGCCACGATCAGCCGCGATTGATCGGGCGAGAGCGCGATACCGTTCGGCACCAGCATTGGGAAAATGACCTCCCGGCATTCCGAACCGTCGTTCTTCGCGTAATAAACGGAGCCGCGATCGGAATCGCGTTGCCGCGTCTTGCCGGAATCGGTGAACCAGAAGCCGCCGTACCGGTCGAAGACGATGTCGTTCGGGCTGCGCAGCGGCCCGTCGGCTGACCGCTCGTAGAGCGTTTCGACCGCGCCTGTTCGAAGATCAACGCGGTCGATGCTACCGGTCCGGTAATTTGGCGCCTGGCCTGCAGGCCGCAAGCCGAAACTGTCGGTCTGGAAGCTGACGCCACCGTTGTTGCAGACATAGCAGTGCATGTCGGGGCCGAGGGCTGCGCCATTCGGCCCCCCCGGCAGATGCGCGATCTGCGTCACCGTTCCATCCGCACCCACGCGCGTCAGGGCTTGCCGCTCCATCTCGACCACGAGGCAGGTCCCGTCCGGCAGCGCGACCGGACCTTCGGGAAACCGAAGCCCCGTCGCCACCTCCCTGTATGTCATGGGATAATCCGTCATGTCTCCGCCTCCTCGTCAGATTGAACGGCAAGCGCTCGCCAGCGCTTGAAGATATCGTCCGGAGACGTCATGTCATGGGCCTGGGAGACGGCATCGGCGATCGGTGTGTCGAGACCCGCCTGGCGGGCAAGCGTAAGGGCCAAGCGAAGATCCTTGCGCGTAACCCTGACTAACGAACGGGCGACCTCCGGCGAGGCGCTGTTCCAGGCAAACAGGGCCTGGCGCGCCGCCCAGTCCCTGGTACCAAGGTACCAACATTTCGACCCGAGCTGACCTCCATGATCTGTGCCAGCCGTGCCGGATCAAGCCCCAGCCGTTTTGCAACCGCCATAGTCTCGGAAAAGAGGAAAAGGTTTGTAACGCCCACGAGGTTGTTCAGGATCTTTACCGTAAGACCGCTTCCCAGTGGACCGCAGTGGAACACGACGCTGGCGAGATCGGCGAAGACTGACTTGAAGCGATCGAGATCACAGCGCTCGCCGCCCGTCATGATCGACAGGGTGCCGTCGCGCGCCTTGACGGAGCCACCGCTGACCGGCGCATCGACGATGCGGATCCCTGCCCTGCCGAGCAATTGGCCGACTTCTACCACCGTTTCCGGCAGGACTGTGCTCATGATCGCCGCGTGACGCTCGATCCGAGGACCGGCGGCAAGTCCGCCGGCATAGGCTTCGGCGGCCATGCGTAACTGCGCGTCGTCAGCGACCATGAAGAGGACCAGCGCTTGGGTGCTGCAGGCGGCCGGGTCCTCGGCGACCTCAACCCCCAGCGCCGCGAATGGGGCACGCGCCTTAGCAAGAGGGTCGCAAATCAGAAGCCGGCGCCCCTGGTCGAGCAACCGATGCGCCATCGGAGCGCCGATGCTACCCACTCCGATGAAGGCGATCTCTGTCCTATCCGCTTGATCTGGCATCATCTACACCGAGAGATAGCGTTGCTTAATATCGGGGTCGGAGTCGAACTCTGGCCAAGACCCCTCGAAAACAAGACGGCCGCTTTCCAGGATGTGGACGCGGGAGGTGCAGCGGCGTGCAAACCAGATGTTCTGTTCGCTGAGAAGCAGCCCTGTCCCCAGCATGTCGCAAAGTTGGACGATGGCAGTCGCAAGTTGATCGACGATGACGGGCGCAAGGCCTTCCGTTGGCTCGTCGAGCAGCAGGAATTTCGGGTTGGGCGCAATGCCCCGCGCCACCGCCAGCATCTGCTGCTGCCCTCCGCTTAGCTGGCTTCCGTAGCGCGCCCTCAAAGGCTGCAGCATCGGAAACATGGACAGGAGCCGTTCGGGCTGAAGGGCCACCCGCTCCCCGGCCGCCGCAGCGGAGATCGTCATGTTGTCGACAACGGTGATATGGGGAAAGATGCGCCGATCCTCCGGCACCAGCGAGAGCCCGAGCCTCGCTCGCCGGAAGGAAGGGATCCGGGCAAGGTCGCGGCCATCGAGCGCCAGTCGGCCGCGCACGCGAGGTCCGGCATTCATGATGCTTTTCATGAGCGTCGATTTGCCCGCCCCATTTCGCCCGAGAACCGAAACCCTTCCGGCGGCTGGGACGGTGAAGCTCAGGTTCTGCAGGACATGGCTGGCGCCGTAGAAAGCGTCGAGACCCTGGATTTCAAGCATCGTGATCATCCTGTCCCAGATAGATCTCGCGCACCGCGGCGTTGGTGCGGATCTCGCCGATCGTGCCGACGGCGACGGGCTCGCCCTGGTTCATCACCATGATCCGGTCCGAAAGCCCGAAGACCACGTCCATGTCGTGTTCAGTCAGGAGAATGGTCAGCTTCTCCTCGGCCCGCAGCTTGAGGATGATGTCGATGGTCTGCCGCCGGTCGCTGGGTGACATGCCGGCGGTCGGCTCGTCCATCATCAGCACGCTCGGTCGCAAGGACAACGTGATGCCGAGCTCCAGCCGCTTGCGGTCGCCGTGCGACAGAAAGGAGGCGAGCTGGTGGAGTTTGTCGTCGAGGTCGGTTCGGCGTGCCATGGACGCGGCCTCCTCAACGATCTCGCGGCCAGGCGCCAAGCCAAAACCCGAGCGATGACCCTGATTGCGGAGCCGCGCCTCGACAGCGATGACGAGATTTTCGAGAACGGTGTTGCCCGGCAGGATGCGGGCCACCTGAAAGGTGCGGCCGAAGCCGCGGTGTACCCGCGCGCTGGCATTCAGCCGACTGATCTCCTCGCCCTTGAACAGGATGGAGCCGGAATTGGCGGGCGTTTCGCCCGTCAGCACCTTGAAGAAGGTTGTCTTGCCGGCCCCGTTGGGACCAATCAGCGCAAAGGTTTCGCCTTGGGCGACGCTGATCGAAATGCCTTTCAGGACCGCGATGGCGCCGTAGCTCTTGTGAATGTTTCGACACTCGATCATGGCGCGGATCGTTGCATGGCAGGGACATCAGGCGCCGTTGGCGCGCGGCGTCGTCGCAGCCGGCCGAACTTGGCCCCGAGCCCGAGAATGCCGCCCGGCGCCGCCAGCACCACCAGGATGAGCACCGCTCCGCTGATCAGTTCGGACAGGCCGGCGAATGTTCGCGTGGCGTAGCCAAGCGCCGAAAAGATGGCTGAACCGACCACGGGACCCCAGAAGAAGCCTGAACCACCGAGGAGCGTGTTCAGCATCGGCTGCGTCGAATGCAGGTAGCTCGCCGCATCCGGCGTGACGATCTGCGCCCAGGGCGCATAAAGCCCACCGGTTAGCGAGGCGATGGCACCCGACAGCACGAAGGCGTAAAGCCGATGGCGCCGCACGTCTATGCCGAGGAATTCCGCGCGGGTAGGATCCTGTCGCATGGTCACGAGGATGCGGCCATTGCGGCTGAGGGTATAGGCCCAAAGGGCCAGCGCGATCAGGCCGCAACTTGCGGCGAGAAACCAGAAATAGGCCCGCTCAGAGGTCAGATCGACCGAGAAGAGGCCGAGTTCGACGACCGGTCGGGGGATGCCTGACAGGCCGTCGTCACTGCCGAGCTCCGGCGTATAGTTGATGACGCGCCGCAGGATTTCGCCGAGCGATAAGGTCAGGATGCCAAGCGCGATGCCGCTTGTCCGCCGTAGCGCCACGAAGCCGACGATAAGCGCGGACGCAGCGCCGACTAGCGCCGACGCAGCCAAGAGGACAAGGAAAGGAACACCGCCTCCGTCGCGCAGCATGAAGCCGACAAGATAGGCGCCGAGCGCGAAGAAGGCGGCATGGCCAAAGGTGGCGAGGCCGGCGTAGCCGAACAGAAGATTCCACGAAAGCGCTAGCACCGCCTCGGCGAGCGCGAAGCCGACGATGAACAATAGGCCCTGGTTTGCCCATTCGGGCAGGCTGAGGACCACCGCGGCGAGCACGACGCCGATGGCGATACGCGTCTTTGTGGCGCGGGGCGGGAAGCTAGATGGAACGCCGCCGGTCATGACCTCGTGCTGGTCGGAGGTTTGGGCGCCCGGCTGCCAGAAGAGGCCCTGGGGCCGCCAGAGAAGGAAGCCGATCAGCACCACGTAAATAAGAATGCCCGGGAGTCTGGGCAGGAACAGGAAATTGAGGCCCTCGATCATGCCGAGCATGATCGCTCCGAGGAAGGCGCCTCGGATATTGCCGAGGCCGCCGATAATCACCACCATAAAGGATTGCAGAAGGTAGCTTTCGAACAGCTGCGGGGTGACGCTCTGGTTCGGCAGCAGCAGCCCGCCTGCCAGCCCTGCCAAGAAAAAAGCCGCCATGACCACGAGCGCGTAGACGAGCGGCGTGTTGATCCCGACGAGGTTAGACATCCACGGGTCATGGGCGATGGCGCGCACGATTTTTCCGACCGGCGAGCGGTGGATGACGATTTCGAGGACCAGAAAGACCAGGACACCGAGACCGATAATGGCGATCGAATAGATCGGTGCGAAGAAGCCGCCATAGGAGATTGCGCCGGCAAGCGCCTCAGGGGCGCTCACCGAATGATAGTTAACCCCCCACACGGCCTTGACCAGACCGTTGCAGACCATCAGCAGGGCAAAGGTCGCAATCAACGAGTAGGCCTCGCCGACGTCTCGCAGCCGCCGGAAGACGGCAACGTTGATGACGAGGCCGAGCACCGCCATGGCTAGAGCAGCGGCAAGTGCGCCGCCAGCAAGTCCGATCACGCTGTCAGGCTCCGTTCCGACGATCGTGTAGGCGAGATACGCCCCGATCATGAAGAAGCTTCCATGGGAAATGTTGAGGATACGCAACATGCCGAAAATCAGCGTGATGCCGGATGCGACCAGGAATATGGACATCCCCACAGTCAGGCCGTTGAAAATCGCAAAGCCTATCTGCATTGTGCGGCGCTCCTCTCGGGCGCGCTCCCAAGCCTCGCGGCCGCGTCCGTTTCGCCACATTCAATTCTGCACAAGGGTCTCGAAGCGTCATAGTCCGTTCGGACTGACCGAAGATTTAGTCCGTTTGGACGGTTCCTGGTGAACCCGGACAAGAAAATGTGCAGTCCATAAACGATGATGGTCTGGGGGGACCGTGTCGCAGCCGGGAGGCACCGAAGTGACGGCATTCCTTGTTTTCGAAATATCGATTGACGACCGGGAGACGTACGAAAGCTATCGGTCTACCGCGCGGCCGATGCTGGACAGGCACGCCGGGCGGTTTCTCGTCCGCAGCGTTCCCGGCGAAGAAGGGCGGATGGAGACCCTGGAGGGCGACTGGACGCCGGAACGCTTCTTTATCGTCGAATTTCCGACATGGGACCAGGCACGCGCCTTTTACTTCTCCGACGAATATCAGGAAACCGTAAGAGCCCGATTCTCTTCCTCCGTCGGAAAGGCGATCCTCGTCGACGGCATGCCCTGGACCTACACACAAGATTTGAGCAAAGCAGAAGCGAAGCAATGACCCTCTCCATTCCCTACTATTGCAAATCCGTCGACTGGGATCAGTTTATCGCCGATTATCCGCCGCCGCCGCATTTCCACCAGACCACAGGCCGGCTTTCGGCCGATGCGATGCATGCCTTGCAGGAAAAGCGCTTCCTCGACCGGATGGAAGATGCCTGGAAGACGCCCTTCTACCAGCGTCATTGGAGGAATTCTGGCCTCGAACGGGGCGATGTAACACGCCTCGAGCATCTGGAGCGCATCCCCACTTTCAACAGCGACGACCTGAAGGGCGCACTTGCCTCGGCGCCGCCGTTTGGAGACCATTACACATTCACCCGCGCGGATTTCGGCAAGACTCCGCTCAAGATTCAAACCAGCGGCGGCACCACGGGCATGCCGCGCCCCACCTTGTTCGATCCTATCGCCTGGGAAGTGCAGGCGGTGCAGGCCGCCCGCGCCTTTTACGAGCAGGGCGCGCGGCCCGGCGACATCGTCCAGATCACCTATACGAACTCGCTCGCGAACTCGGCCTGGAACGCCTTTGCCGGCCTCTTCCACTGGCTCGGTTGCGTGCCGGTCACAACGGGCACGGGAATTGTGACCCCCAGCGAGCGCAAGCTCGAATATGCAAAGGAATGGGGTGTCAACTGGTGGTTCGCCCGGGGTGAATATCTCGGTCGCCTGGCTCAGGTCGCCCAGGAGATCGGCTTCGATCTCCATCAGCTGAACACCCGCTTCCTCCATTCCTATCTCGGCCCGGATATCGAGGGGCATTTCCGCAAGAAACTCGAAGACGCCTGGGGCTGCCCGGTCTACGACAATTACGGCACGCACGAGATCGGCCTCATTGCCTTCGAAGGGCGCGAACGCAAGGGCAAGCACATCAGCGAAGACACGGTCTATGTCCAAATCGTCGACACCGACACGGGTGCTCCGCTGCCATACGGCCAGCGCGGTAATGTCGTGGCGACCAGCCTGCACCGCTCGACGCCGCCGATCATCCGCTACGATCTGCGCGACCTGATGATCATGACGGACCGCGAAGAGTCGGAGTCCGGCCTGATCACGCGCAAGCTGTCGACGTTCCTCGGCCGAGCCGACGAGATGGTCAAGCTGCGCGGCAACAACGTCTATCCGCTTGCCTGCCAGAATGCCGTGACCAAGGACGACCGCACGACGGGCGACTACATCTGCGTGGCTTATTTCACGGGCGAAGGCCTTGGCCGCCGCGAGGAAATGACCGTCCGCATTGAGCGCAAGTCGGCCGATGTCGATCCGGTGGCGCTGGAAGCGGATATGCGTCGCGACCTGTTCAAAGATCTCGGCGTCAAGGTTGATGTCGAAATCGTCGACCCGGGCACGCTGGCGGAGTTCACACGGCTCGGCAAGGACAAGGTCCGGCGCCTGCTCGACCTTCGAAAGAAATAGCAAAGGCAGCCTGCCCTTCGCTCGCTTAACGGCCAATTCTGGGAGGAACATATGCCGCATAACTTAAGCCGGAGAACACTTCTTGTAGGAACTGCCGCGCTGGGCGGCGTCGCGCTCTCCACGACAGCCTTCGGGCAATCGAAGGAGTCGATCAAGATCGGCCTTCTCGCACCGTTGACAGGCTTCGCGCCCGATCTCGGACGCGACGTCAGGATCGGCGCTGAAATCGCCGCGACGCAGTTGAATCAGGCTGGCGGCATCATGGGCCGACCGGTCGAGCTCATCGTTCGCGACGACAAGATCAATCCGAACGAGACCGTGGCCGCGATCCGCGAGCTTTCCGGCATGGGCGTCAAGGTCTTTGCCGGCGGCGTTTTCACCGCGACCGCGCTTGCCGCCTTCGGCATTCTGCCGTCGATCGACGCGGTGTTCATGACGGTCCACGCCAACGGCGACCTGCTGACCCAGGAGAAATTCTCTCCGTTCGGCTTCCGCCTGAATGAGAGTGCGGCCATTCGCGGCCGGGCCGCCGGGCGGCTGGCAGCGCAGCGCTATCCGGAGATACTCAACTGGAGTGGCATCACCACGGACAACGAGGCTGGCGCCTCCCAGTGGCGCGCCTTCGAAGCGGGAGTGAAAAAATATTATCGTGAGATCGCCAAGAAGGATGTCAGCATCACCGAGCCGATCCGTGTCAAGGTTGGCGCGAACGACTTCAAGAACGAGATCGCGCAGATCATGGCTGGGCCTGTTGAAGCGCTGATGCTATCCTTCCCCGATCCCGCAACGCTCGTTCAGCAGGCTAGGCCCTTCGGGTGGGAAAGCAAGATCAAGGTCTTCATGGATATGGGCAACGATGTCGTTTTGGCCAACGCCCTTGCCAAGCGTACGCCACCCAACTTCTGGACCTGTTCTGACTGGTATCACGGCGCTTACGTCGGCAAGGTAAAAGGTGCGGCGGGATTGCTGGAAGCCTACAAGGCCCAAACCAATGACGACCGCCCGAGCGGCTATGTCGGGATCGCCCATGCCGCCATTTCCGTTTTCGCGCAGGCGATCACAGCCGCCGGAAGCGATAAGGACACGAAGGCGATTGTCAAGGCGCTGGAAACGGGCAGTTTCGATACGGTCGGCGGCAGGCGCTCGTTCCGTCCCGATCATCAGGCAACCGGCGACTCGAACATCTATCGTTTCGAGGCAGCACCTGAGGAGCCACGAGGCTGGAAAGTGGCCGAGTTCGTGGCCGAAGACAATGCGGAGGTCGCGCCGCCGCCGACACCCGGCCAGAAGCTAGCCGAATAACCAATGGAACGCCGGAAGGCGGAGGTGCTTGAGGAGCAGTTCGGCAAGGCCAGTCTCGCCGTCGATCTGCGGGATCGGCTGCACGCGTACGCCGGGTTGATCGAGCTTGAAGAAGATCAGCGACAACCCCTTGTGGCGCTGCGACGCGGGATCGATGCGGAAGAGCCCGATGGCCCAGTCGGCGAAGACCGAGCGCGAGGAATCGGCCACTGCAGAAGATCGACGCCCGGCCGCTATAGCTTTCGGGCCAGTCACCATGCCCCAGTGGCCTTCGCTCAAGATTTTTCCCCAAACCCTGTGCGGCTCGAAGCCCTCGCGGGAAGAATCGAAGGAAGGCAGCGGTCCATCCGAACATGGCTCTTAAAGTAGTCGCGGACGTCCTATCTGAAGCGCCGCTGCTCTTCCGTATAATCGAGGTCCACGTCATGCTATCATGAACTGGGTGATGCGCTGGCGGCGATCAGGCCTCGCCGGCCTGCTCGTTATTGGCCTCTGCCATGTACTCGGCGTTCTAGTCGCCGAGGGTATTGCTAGTCGGCAGGTCGTTTTGCGCGTGGGCGAAGTGATGCATGTGGTAGCGTCCATTGCAGCCCGCTTGCCGCGCAGATCCTCGACGTGGTTGACCGCCTGCTTGGTCAGCCAGAGCCCAAGACGCGGATATTCCGCCATCCGCTTTGCCATGTCGCGACCGGCCTCGGTCGGTTCTTCCCAGCTGACCACCTTGTCTTCATGTCATCAGGCATTGTCGCATCCTGGTTTCGGACGATCGTTATTGGAGACGCTACCGGCCGCTCACCGGCCTTTCAGACAAACGAATGTCTGTGTCACCATTCGAGCCGCCACAATATCGGAATCAGACGCCGAGCGTCTGCCCGCCATCGACCAGGATCGTCTGGCCGGTAACCCAGGTGCCGAGATCGGAGGCGAGGAACAGCATTACGCCGGCAATGTCTTCTTGATTGCCAAACCGGCCAAAGGGGAAGCTTGCAAGCGTGCTTTCATACAGCGCCGGCTTGCGGGTCCTGCATTTCTCCCACCAGCCGCCGGGAAACTCGCTGGAGCCGGGGGCGATGCAGTTCACGCGCACGCCATGCCGCGCCATTTCGGCCGCCTGCGATGTCGTCAGTTGGATCAGGGCAGCCTTTGCCGCGCCATAGGGCTGGGTCTGCGGCGACGGCGCGAAGGACGTGCGCGAGGAAACATTGATCACCCTGCCCTGACCGCTTGCCACAAGAAATGGTTTGGCGGTTCGCGTCGCGCGCACCGTACCCATCAGGTCGATGGCGAAACACTTGGACCAGTCCTGATCCGTATTTCCACTCGCCTGGCCGGTCGCATTGTTGACGAGAACGTCGATGCCGCCCAGATCCTCAGCCGCTGCCGCAATATATCCGTCGATCGACGCGGCCTCGCCGAGGTCGCAACGCGCGGAATGCACATGGCCGCCGACCGCGGCCAGCGCCTCATGCGCCGCATTCAGGTTCGCCTCGTCGCGTGCGCAGATCGAGACCGCCGCTCCGGCTTTTGCAAAGGCCATGGCCGTTGCGAAACCCAGGCCGCGGCTTGCCCCTGCAACCACCGCACGGCGGCCCTTCAGATAGATGTTCACGTGGTGCCTCTCCCCTGATTCGACAATCGTCGCCGGGACGGGCCCCAGGCGCTCCCCACACGCAAGAAAGCAGAAAATTTCATGCCCGACCAGAAATTTTTGTTGCTTGCCGGACCCGTAAGCTCCAATGTCCCCATTCCGGGGTTGGCGGAGGGCGTTCAGATTGATCGAGGCAGCAGTATCGCCCTACGGGGAGGCCATCGACGTCCTTCGCGGTGCATTTGGCGACCGGCTATCCACATCCGCAGCGCTTCGCGACCAGCATTGCGGGACTGAAACCTACCATGCCGCCCATCCGCCGGACGCCGTCCTGTTTGCCGAAAGCGTCGCCGATGTGCAGACGGCGCTTCGAGTGGCCTCGGATTTCCGAATGCCTGTGATCCCCCACGGCGCCGGCTCCTCGCTGGAGGGTCATCTTGCGGCGCTTCGCGGCGGGCTCAGTCTCGATCTTTCGCGCCTTGACAGGATCTTGGCCGTGAACGAGCAGGATCTGGACGCAACGGTGGAAGCTGGTGTGACGCGCGAGACGCTCAACACGTATCTGCGCGATACCGGCCTTTTCTTTCCCGTCGACCCGGGGGCCAACGCCACAATCGGTGGCATGGCCGCGACACGGGCCTCCGGCACCAATGCCGTGCGGTATGGCACCATGCGCGAGAATGTTCTGTCGGTGACGGCCGTCATGGCCGACGGACGCCTTATTCGCACGGCGCGGCGCGCCCGCAAATCCGCCGCCGGCTATGATCTGACACGATTGCTGGTCGGATCGGAGGGGACGCTGGCGGTCTTCACCGATGTGACGGTGCGGCTCTATGGCGTGCCAGAGGTGATTTCGGCGGGCGTCTGCAGCTTTCAGAGCCTGCAGGAAGCGGTCGAGGCCGTTATCGCGACGGTTCAGGCCGGCATCGCGGTCGCACGGATCGAACTCCTCGATCCTTTCTCGATTCGCGCCTTCAATGCCCATAGCGGACTGTCGCTGACGGTCGCGCCAACTCTTTTCGTCGAACTGCACGGGACGCAGGCCGGAGTTGCCGACCAGGCGAACTGGCTCTCCGCCACCTTCTCCGACCATGGCGGCCACGACATCGCCTTCGCCACCTCTGCGGATGAGCGAAATCGACTTTGGCGGGCCAGGCACCAGATGCACTTTGCGCTTCTGGCCCAGCGGCCCGGCGCGCGCGCCTGGGGAACCGACGTCTGCGTGCCGATCTCGCGGCTCGCGGAATGCATTGCGGCCGTGGCGGACGACATTGCCGCCGCGCCTTTTCCCGTTTCGCTGCTTGGCCATGTCGGCGACGGAAATTTTCATCTCGGCTTTCTTCTCGACACCTCCAACCTCGCCGAGATGAGCGCAGCGGCGCGGCTGAACGACAAGGTTGTGGACGCGGCACTCTCGCTTGACGGAACGTGTACCGGCGAGCATGGAGTAGGCTATGGAAAGGCAAAGTTCATGGCTGCCGAGCATGGGGAAGCCATCGAGGCGATGCGGATCGTGAAGAAGGGGTTCGACCCCCTGAACATTCTCAATCCGGGCAAGCTCTTTGCGGACCGCGCTGTGCAAGACGAGAACAGGCCGCCTGATCATGGATGACCACTACGGTGGACGGGAGCTCAGCCGAAACGCGCCGAACGCCTCCGGGAGAAAGCCGAGCAGAAAGACCGAAATGGTCCAGGCCCGGATCCTGGACGCCGCCGCCAAGGTCTTTTCCGTCAAAGGCTATCAGTTGACGAAGCTTAGCGACATCGCGGCCACCATCGATGTCCATGTCACCGCGCTGAGATATCATTTTGCGACGAAGGACGTGCTTGTCGAGGAAATGATGAATAGTCTCGTTCTGTATGTCAGCGCGCAATTGCGCGAAGCTGTCGCCCAGCTTCCCCATGACGCGTCCCCTAGGGCGAAGATCGAGGCGGCCGCGCGCGCCTTTACGAGAAGTACACTTGGCAAGCCGGAATACATGTCCGCCCACGCCAATGTCTTCAACCAGGTGCCCGCCGATATGCGCGAGCGGCACTTGGTTCACCTGAGGAAGAGCAATGCTTTCTGGCGCGCGCTCGTAGAGGAGGCGGCGACCGCCGGCGATCTGCGCTCAGATCTTAACCTATCGCTGGCGACGCAGATTTTGATGGGCACCTTGATCTGGACCCGCGAGTGGTACAAGCCCGGAATGAGCACGCCGGAGACCATCGCCGAACAAATCCTCGCCATTCTCTTTGACGGCCTTGCGCCGCCCGATCAACGGGCGGCGGCCTGCGGCAGAAAGTAGCGTTCGTACTTTCCCGCCACACCCTTGAAGCTGTTGGCATCATCCGGGGCCGGCTTCATCTCGGCGATCACCGGCCATCGGGCCGACAGGTCGCGGTTCAGGTTTAGCCATGCCGCGGCGCGCGGATCCGTGTCCGCAACAATCGCATCTGCCGGACATTCCGGTTCGCAGACACCGCAATCGATGCATACCTCCGGATCAATCACCAGCATGGTCTCGCCCTCATGAAAGCAGTCTACCGGGCACACGGAGACACAATCGGTATATTTGCAGCGGATGCAGGCGTCCGTCACGACATAGGTCACGGCAGGGCTCCTTCTAAGAACTGGAAACACAACCCATATAATCGAGTTTTTTATAGCTCAAACAGAAATTTCATGTCTGGCAAGAAAAATGCTTGCGATCTATCGCTGGATAGGCCTAGTGTTTGCCTACCAAGACAGGGAGTGAGGTTTTGGAATCCGATCTTTTCATTTCCGGCATCGGCGGCCAGGGCGTACAGCTCATTGCCAAGACGCTGGCCCTTGCCGCGATCATCGAGGGACGGCACGTCCTTCTGTCCGGTGAATATGGCGGCCACATGCGCGGAGGCAGTTCCGTCGGCACTGTCGTCATCAGCCCTATCCCGGTCCGTTCGCTTCCTATTCTTCCCGATGCCGGCGCGCTGATCGCGTTGACCCCGCTCTTCTGGGAAAATGTCGGTCCTCGGCTGCGGCGCGGCGCGCTCGTGCTCGCCGAGGAGGCGATCGTCAAGGACCTTCCGGCGATGCAGGAGCCGCGCCTGGTGACCGTGCCGGCCACCGCGATCGCCACGGGTCTCGGAAGCCGCATGGCCGCCGGCATGGTGATCGTCGGCGCCTACGGGGCTTTGACTGGCATCGTGTCCACGGAAAGTCTGGTCGCGGCCATGAAGGAACAGGTACCGGCCTACCGGAGGCAGCATCTCGAAACCAACGAAAAGGCCATCTGGGCCGGTGCGGGGGCCGTGTCGCCACTCGCCCACCCGGTCGCCTTCGCCCGAACGCTGGGCGCCTTGGAAACGGGGATGGTGGCATGAGACGGGAAAGCCGAGGAACGCTGGTCATCGACGTGGAGCGCTGCAAAGGCTGCGAACTCTGCATCCCGGCCTGTCCGCCGAAGGTTCTGTCGATGTCAACAATCAGCAATCATCACGGCTATCTCTATCCCGAGCTTTCGCCGGGCTGTACAGGCTGCACGGCCTGCCAGCAGGTCTGTCCGGACTACGTCTTCGAAGTCTATCGCTACCAAACGCCCGTCATGGCGGTCGTCGACACGGAGGCCGCGTAATGGTTTTGCGCCTGCTGGATGGAAGCGAAGCCATCGTCGAAGCGGCGATCCTGGCGGGAGCTCGGTTTTACGCCGGTTACCCGATGTCGCCGGCTACCGAACTTGTCGAATACATGGCGGCGAAATTGCCTGCGAGCGGTGGCGTCTGCATCAATGCGGCGACCGAGATCGAAGGCGTGAACATGGCGATGGGAGCGGCGGCGGCCGGGTTCCGTGCGGCGAGCGGCTCCTGCGGACAGGGCCTCTCCCTGATGCAGGAGGCCATCGCGGAGGCGGCCCTCAACGAAACTCCGCTGGTCATCTTCAATATGGCGCGCAACCAGCAGGATTATTTCCAGGCCACGCGCGGCGGGGGCTGGGGCGATTACCGGACCATCACGCTGGCGCCCAAGGATCTCTACGAGGCGGTCGAGCATGTGCAACTCGCCTTCCATCTCGCCGATCTTTACCGTGTGCCGGTGATCTTCATGGGCGACAATTTGCTTGCCCGAACGCAGATGGCTGTGGACATCCGCAAGTTCGATTTCGGGCCGCTTCCTCCCAAAGACTGGCAACTCGACGGCACGAGCGGCGGCACCGGTGCATCCCGGCAGATCTGGACCTTCGGTGGCGGGAAGACGAACACGCCAGGGCCAGGGCCGAGCAGGCATTGGGAACAGATCGCGGCAAAGTTCGACATGATCGCCACAAGGGAGGCCAGGCATGAGCAGGGCTTCGTGGATGATGCCGAGACGGTCGTAGTCGCGTTCGGCAGCGGCGGTAAATTCGTCGAGTTCGTCGTCAATCAGTTGCGCGCCGAGGGAAGAAAAATCGGCTTCTTCCGGCCGGTGACGCTCTGGCCCTTCCCGGGAGAGGCGCTCGAACGGGCAACGGACGCCTGCAGCAGGGTGCTGGTCTTCGAACTCAACGCCGGGCAGATGATCGACGACGTGCGGCTGAATGTCGGCCACCGGCGAAAGGTTCGTCCGATCGGAGGTGTCAGCTTCGATGAATCCGGTTTGAATATAGGGCCGCTGATGGACGCCCGTGTCATCCGGCAGCGGATTCTTTCGGCCCTGGAGGGAGAAGTGAAATGAGCATCGTCCAGACCACGCGCCCGCCAGCCGTTCCAAGCACGAAAGTGGCCAATTTCAAGCCAACCCTGCTGCAGACGGAGGAACATCACCTCTGTCCCGGCTGCGGCGAGCCGGTCGCCATACGGCTCGTGCTGGAAGTGATCCTCGAACTCGGTTTGGCGCAGAACAATGTCTGCGTCATCGGCCATGGCTGCTACGGCAGCTTCGTGATGACGCTCGACGTCGATTGCACCCTTTGCCTTCACGGCAGGGCACCGGCGGTCTCTACCGGTGTCAAGCGCATGCGGCCCGACGTCGCCGTCTGGACGCTCCAGGGCGACGGCGACATGACCAGCGAGGGGCTTGCCGAAATCCTGCACGCCACGGCGCGCGGCGAGAACATCACCTGCATCATGCTGAACAACGGCGTCTTCGGCGATACCGGAGGACAGATGACAGCCTCCTCCGTCATCGGCCAGCGGACCAAGAACACGCTGGAAGGCCGGGATGCCGCCTATCACGGTTATCCGATCGTGATCTGCGACATGGTCGCGTCCATGCAGGGGTCAGCCTATGTCGCACGCGGTTCGGTGCACAATGCAGCCGCCATCGCGCAGACCAAGCGGCTCATCCGCAAGGGATTCCAGCGTCAGCTGGAAAAGAAGGGGCTGAGCTTGGTCGAAATCCTGACCATGTGCCCGACAGGCTGGTTCGTGCCGGCCGCCGGTGGC
This sequence comes from Tianweitania sp. UT-5YL-CI-8, assembly GCF_030010215.1. Lineage (GTDB taxonomy): Bacteria > Pseudomonadota > Alphaproteobacteria > Rhizobiales > Rhizobiaceae > Oryzicola. Next base: position 27,492 of record NZ_JASCRR010000020.1, on the reverse strand, counting down.
GCCGATTACATGATGGAATCGCTCGGCAAGACCTATCCGCTGGGCGAAATCAAGGATGTTGCGGCTGCGGCCTGAGGGTTCAGAATGTCCCGACTGACGCACCGAATTCTCGACATAGCGACGTCCACCACCCCGGACGCTATCGCGGCCACGCTCGGCATGCGGGCTCTGACTTTCCGCGAGGTGGACCATGCCACCAGTGCGATGGCGCATACGCTCCAGTCCATCGGTATCGGCAGAGGCCAGCGCGTGATGCTGCAGGCCGAGACGACGCTCGATCACCTCGCCTTGTTCTTTGCGACACAACGCCTCGGCGCGGCCTTCGTGCCGCTCGTGCCGACGCTTTCCGTGGAGGAGACGGCACGGATCGCCGCGTATATTCGACCGTCGCTGGTGGCCGTCGATCCGGCGCGCCATACCGTAGCGGAAGCGCTTGCCAGTTCGGGAGTTCCGGTGGCGACCACCGGTTCGGACGGGGCGCCGACGCCCTATGTCGATCTCGATCGCCTTGCGGCGGACGCAAGCGATGCACCCTTGCCGCAGACAGGGGTCGGCGAGGACGACGTCCACGCCATTTTCCTCACTAGCGGCAGCACCGGTCAGCCGAAGGGCGTCATGTTGTCCCACAAGGCCAGTTGGCAGCGCTCGATGAACGGCGGATCGAGGGCCGTCGCATGCGGCGGCGGAGGCGAGTTGATGACCTTTCCGCTCTATCACTGGGCAGGCTGGAACTATGTGATGGAGAATTGGGCGCACCGGCGCGCCGCGCATTTCGTGCCGCGTCTGGACGGTCCGTCTATGGGCCAAGCGATCGAGCGCTGGCGGCCTGCCTATGTCTATTGTATTCCAGCCGTGTGGGAACGGCTGCTGGACCCTGCGATGCGATTCGATGCCTCCAGTGTCCGCTTCGTTGGCTCCGGGACTTCGCGATTCGACCCGGTGCTGCTCGACCGCATCAAGGCACGGTTTCCGCAGGCAGCAAGAACGGTCTACTACGGATCGACCGAATTCGGCGGGGCCATAACGCTTCATGACAACGAGATCGAGAAGCGTCCGGGCGCGGTCGGGCTTCCCTATGCCGGCTGCGAGGCCCGCATAGTCGATGGTGAGTTGCGCCTTCGCTCGCTCAGCATGATGGACGGTTATTTCGAACTTCCGGAGCAAACTTCAGCCGTGTTCGACCAGGATGGCTGGTATATGACGGGCGATCTGGTCGAGCGGGACGCGGATGGCTTCTTCTACGTGACCGGCCGCCGTCGCGAGGTCATCCGCTCCGGCGGCGAGACGATCGCGCCCGCGGAGGTCGAGCTTGCGCTTTTCGGTCTGCCGGGCGTGCGGGAGGTGGCGGTGGTCGGACTGCCGGATCCGGTGTGGGGCGAAGTCGTCTGCGCCGCATTCGTCGTCGAGGACGGTCACGCTCTTCCGTCGATTGAGATCTTGCGCGGCCACGTCGGAAACAGCCTCGCGCCATTCAAGCACCCGCGAAAAATCGTGCAGGTCGACATGCTGCCGCGCACGCCGGCAACGGGGCAGATCATGCGTGCCCGCGTGAAGGATACCGTACTGAGCTTATCGTGATCGATTTATCGGCCGAACCTGCGAATGAGCAGCGGCCATACTCTGGGAGGGGTTTATGATCATCAGCAGACGCGCATTTCTGGGAACGACACTGGCCGGAGCGGGCACCTTTGCGATGCCCGCCATTCTACGCGCCGCACCAGGCGACACCGTGCACATCGGCGTCATCACCACCCTCAGCGGCGGCGGGCAGATCTACGGCAACTATATCAAGGCCGGCGCCGAAATCGCCGCAAAGCGCCTGATGCGCGACGGAGCGCTTGGTGGCGCGAAGATCGAACTCGTCGTTCGCGATGACCGGAATACGCCGGACGGCGCGGTCACGGCGTTCCGCGAGATTGCGGGCAGCGGCGTCAAGCTCTTCGCCCAAGGCAATTTCACCGCCAACCTTCTGGGCACGCTGCCGCTTCTGAAGGAAACTGGGGCGACCATGATGATGGTAGGCCCGTCGTCGCTTGCGCTGACGCACGAAGCCTTCAATCCGCAGGCATTCCGCATCGGCTACACCTCGCCTATGGCCTTCGGCGGCTACGGCACCCTGATGGCGAAGCGCTTTCCCGACGTCCAGAAGTGGGCCATGACGCAATCCGATGTCACGGCCCTGAACGACATTACCCGCTCCTTCGCCAAGAACCTCAAGGAAGAGGCGGCCAAGGCCGGTCGGACCGTCGAAGTGCTCGATCCGGTCAAGGCCATGCTCAACGCGTCGGACTTCCGCGCTCAGATCTCGCAGATCATGGGATCTGGCGCCGGTGCGCTGTTCAACTGCTTCCAGGGTGCCGACGCGATCAGCTTTTTCAAGCAGGCGCGCGGTTTCAACGTCGAGGGAAGCTTCAAGCCGCTCTGCGATTCCGGCAACGAGCTCGAGATCGCCAAGGCGATGGGCGCCAATACGCCGGCATCGCTGTGGAGCTGGACCGGCTGGTACTACGGTACGAAAGACAGCACGATCAGCCAGGATGCCGTGGCGCTCTTCAAGGAGTCGAGCGGTAACGACGCCCCGTCGGCCTTCTTCGGCTTTGGCCATGACGCCATCGTCACGCTGATTTCCGGCATGGAGAAGGCCGGCAGCGAGGAGACGGCCGCGCTGGTTCCCGCCATCGAGGCCAACGCGCCGGAAGGATGCCTCGGCAAGCTGATCTACCGCAAGGAGGACCATACCTTCGCGGGCAAGCTCAGCTACATCAATTTCGGCAGGGACGAAAAGAACCCGAAAGGCTGGAGCGTCATCGAAGTCGCTCAGCTGGAAGGGGCGGACTTCCTCGAGGAAGCGACGCCGGGCCGCAAGCTGAACTGACGGCATTGCCCGGCAGAAAATCGATCGACCCGGCGGGAGGCGTCCACCGGGCGCTGAAACGCCGTGCCGGCGCCCCTCCAAACGGAGACTGAAATGCTGTTCATCCTGATCAATAGTCTGACCATGGCTATGGCGGTATTTCTTGTCGCCGCAGGCCTGACGCTGATCTACGGGATCATGCGGATCCTAAATTTCGCGCACGGGGCCTTCTTCATGATCGGCGCCTATCTCACCAGCACCATGGTCGGCCAGGCGGCCGGATCGGTGCTGATGCTCGTTGCCGCCGCCCTGGCGGCCGCCGTCCTCGTCGGGATTCTCGGCCTTGCGGTCCAGCGGCTTGTTCTCCGGCGCGTCATGAACGCAGACGAGCACTACATGCTGATCGCCACCTTCGCGGTGATGCTGATCTGCGTCGGCAGCGTCAAGCTCATCTGGGGGCTCGACTTCTTCTCGGTCGATCCTCCACCCGCCCTCAGCGGCGGCGTGCTGCTGGGTACGGTTTTCGTCCCCTCATTCTCGCTGTTCGTGATCGCCTCCGGCGTCCTGGTGTTCATCCTTCTCGATCTTCTCCTGCAACGGTCATGGTCCGGCAAGATGCTGACCGCCGTCGCCCGCGACGGCTGGATGGCCGAGCTGATGGGATTGAACACATCCGCCTGGATCATGCTCGCCATCGGCGGCAGTTTCGCCCTTGCTGGCCTTGCCGGTGGCCTTTTGCTGCCGAACCAGACGCTGACGCCGGTGCTGGGCGACAGCTTCCTGCTGCTCGCCTTCGTGACCATCGTCATGGGCGGTCTCGGCAGCGTCAGGGGTGCCTTCATCGCAGCTCTGGTCCTCGGGCTGATCGATGGCCTCAACATGATCGTGATGCCGCAATTCCCGGGCGTCGCTATCTATGTCGGCATGATCGCCTTCCTGCTGCTCAATCCTAACGGTTTTCTCGGGGAGGGACGTCTATGAGCCGTTACATCACCTATTGCCTGGTCGCACTTTCGGGCGTGTTGCTTCTTTTGCTACCCCTCCTGGTCAATCCCGGGCTGGTGCATCTGGCAGGCGTCACCCTGGTGATGGGCGTCTTCGCGGTCGCGTGGAACCTGCTGTTCGGCTATGCGGGACTAGCGAGCTTCGGCAGTGGCGGGCTCTTTTCGCTAGGCGCCTATGTGATGGCGATCAGCCTGAGGGCCGGCTACGAGCAGAGCTTCCTGCTTCTAATCGTCCTCGCCATGGTGACGGGCGGGATCGTCGCTTTTCTCGTGGGAGCGGTGGCGCTACGTCGCTCCAGCGGCATCTATCTTGCTATCCTAACCCTCGCCATGGCCGAAGTGCTGCGCCAGATCCTGATGCGCTGGCACTGGATCGGCGCGGAGGACGGGCTTCCCAACATCGTCCGACCGCATTTCTCCTACGGCCTCGGATTGATCGACCTGTCCAGCGGCGCCCGCTACCACGTCTTCCTCTGCCTCGCCTGCGGCCTCCTCATCGCTGCGATCTGGTGGATCGCCCACGGGCGCTTCGGGAGGACGCTGCGCGCCATCCGGCTCGATCCCGAGCGCGCCGCCTTCATGGGTGTGAATACCTACGGCTACAAACTGGCCGCCTTCACCCTCTCCGGGGTGTTCGTAGCCGGCGCCGGCGCCCTCTACGCGCCCCTTGCCCAGATCGTGACGCCCGACCTCGGCAACATGCTCCGGTCCACCCAGCCGATCCTCTTCACCCTGCTCGGCGGCGCGTCCTCTTTCTGGGGGCCGTTGATTGGCGGCTTCTTGTTCTCGGCCATCGAATACGGCACGCGCACGCTGGTCGGCCTTCAGGAGATCATCACCGGCGTCATCCTGCTCGCGGTCGTCCTCATTTTCCCCACCGGGATTTCCGGCGCCTTCCGCAAGCTCTTTGCTTCGCTTGAACAGGGCGAACCGGCGCCAGCCCGCAAAGTGGAGGTCAGCGATGCCGGTCGCCTCGGCAAACCCCTTACGCAGCGGGTCTGACGCCATGTCGATCATAAAGCTCACCAACCTTGAGAAAAGCTATGGCGCGCTGAAGGTGCTGCGCGGCATCGACGCTGAAATCGGCGAAGGCGAAACCTTCGCCATCATCGGGCCGAACGGCGCCGGCAAGACCACCCTTTTCAAGGTCATGACAGGCGAGGTGCCCAGCAATGGCGGCCGCGTCGAATTCGACGGCAAGGACGTAACCCATGATCCCGCCTATCGCCGCGCCAGGGCCGGCATGGGCCGGACATTCCAGGTGGCGCGCGTCTTCCTGGAGCTGACGGTGATCGAAAACGTCATCATCGCCATCGAGGCGCGCCGCAAGAATACGGGCGACAGCGACGATGCCTGGTATGCCGTGGTCTCGTCGCGCAGCGTGGTGGATGAAGCCCGCCAACTGCTCGCCAATCTCGACCTCGAGCTCAAGCGCAATACGGAAGCCTCGATCTTGTCCCATGGGGACAAGAAGCGTCTCGAACTGGCCATAACGCTCGCAGGCCGGCCCCGCATCCTCATGCTGGACGAGCCGACCGCCGGGATGTCGCCCAGTGACCGGATCGGCGTCGTAGATCTCATTCGCCGCCTTCGTGACGAGAGCCGGTTGACCATCGTCATGACCGAACACGACATGAGCGTAATCTTCGGCCTCGCGGACCGCATCATGGTCATGAACCAGGGGGCGCGGCTGGCCATCGGGAGCATTGATGAGATCCGGTCGAGCCAGGTGGTGCGCGACGTCTATCTCGGCAAGGAGTCGCAGCATGATTGACGTGCGGAATATCAACGCCTTCTATGGAGGCAGCCATGTCCTCCACGATATCGACATCAACATACCGACCCGTGCCCGGGTGGCCGTCATCGGCCGAAACGGCGCCGGAAAGTCGACGCTGCTGAAGTCGATCATGAATGCCGGACCCCGAACCGAGGGCGACATCCGCTGGGAAGGCGCCTCGATCTCCAGGCTGCCGGCCTACAAGCGCGCAAGGCTCGGCATACAGCTCGTGCCAGAAGACCGGCGGATCTACCAACACCTGACGGTGGTCGAAAACATCCTCATGTCGTCCTCGGCCACCGTCACGGGCCGCACCCCGCTCGATATTTCCGAAATGGTCGCGCGATTTCCGATGATCGGACCCATTCTGGAGCGTCGCGGAGGCCAGATCAGCGGCGGGCAGCAGCAGATGGTGGCGATCGCTAGGGCCATTGCCTGCCGGCCGCGCGCGCTTCTCCTCGACGAGCCAACCGAAGGACTGGCGCCGGCGATCGTCGAGAAATTGGCCGACGATGTTCGTGCAGTCGCCGAGCGGGAGGATATGGCGCTTCTTCTTTGCGAACAAAACATCTGGTTCGCCAAGAAGACGACGGACAGGGTCTATGTGATGGATGCCGGCCGCATCGCCTTTTCGGGCAGTTGGGCCGAATTCGACGCGCAGCCTGAAATCAAGCAGCGGCATCTCGCCGTCTAGGCGGGGAAACCGCCTCTCTTATCTCCCAGGATAGTGATCAATGAGCAATCTTAATCGCGAAACCGTGCTCTCGGTTCACCATTGGACGGACACGCTGTTCAGCTTCACCACCACGCGCGATCCCGGCTTCCGCTTCCAGAACGGTCAGTTCGCGATGATAGGGCTCGAAGTGGAAGGCCGGCCTCTCCTGCGTGCCTATAGCCTTGTCAGCCCGAATTTTGAGGACAAGCTCGAATTTCTATCGATCAAGGTGAAGGACGGTCCCCTCACCTCCCGCCTGCAACATCTGGCGGTTGGCGATAATATCATCGTCGGGCGGAAGGCGACCGGGACACTCCTGCTCGACAATCTGACACCGGGACGCAACCTCTACCTTCTGGGTACCGGAACCGGCCTTGCACCTTTCATGAGCATTGTCCGCGACCATGAGAGCTACGAGAAGTTCGAGAAGGTGATCCTCGTTCACGGCTGTCGAAAGGCGGGGGAGTTGGCTTATGCCGACCGCATCCTGACGGAATTTCCCCAGGACGAGTTCTTCGGCGAGCACATCTCGCGGCAACTGCTCTACTATCCGACGGTGACACGTGAGCCGTTCCGTAACAGGGGGCGCATTCCTGAGCTCCTGGAATCCGGCAAGCTTGCCGCAGATATCGGCATTCCCCAGATCGATCCACGGCGTGACCGCGTCATGCTGTGCGGAAGCCCTGCCTTCCTGGCGAGCCTTCGTGCCTTTCTCGAAATCATCGGCATGGAAGAAGGCAGCCAGAGCGAGGCAGGGCAGTTTGTCGTCGAAAAGGCATTCGTCGAGCGATAGCGCGAAAGCCTAGGCTGTTTGCCGACGCTGCGCCACGGCCTCGACCTCCAGAAGCAGATCGGGCAGCAGCAGGCCCTGGACGATCACGGCTGTGCCGCAGGGCGGGTACGTGGTGAAAATCTCGTTCTTCACGGCCGCATAGGCAGGATAGTGATCCCGGTGGACGAGATAGCATCGCAGCGCCACCACATCGTCCACTGAGGCATCCGCCAGCGCCAGCACCGCCGCGATATTGGCGAAGCACTGCCGCGCCTGCACTTCCGGGTCGCCGATGCCGGTTATCCGGCCATTCTTAAGCGCGACCTGACCCGAGACGTGAATCAGGTCGCCGCAGGCAAGGCCTTGGCTCATGCCGGCAAAACGCATGCCAGGCGGATCGAGGCATTGCCGATCATCCCGCTTCACGCCGGTACTCACGGGCGGGCCATCGCGGCTGCAGGAACCGCAACGCGCGCAACGTCGATCCGTCCGCCCCGCTCTTTCACCGTGTCCGGCCTCATGCTGGGCGCGGCGGCGCAAATATAGAGAGTGCGGCCGTCTTCCCCGCCGAGCATGCAGGCGAAGGCCCCCGCGCCGTCGACCGTGACTGTCTCGATGATCCGACCGCCCTCACCTACGCGAATGCAGGAATTGGTGAAGGGCGACGCCGCCCATACGCAGCTCTCGGCATCGAGGCAGATGCCGTCCGGGACATGGCCGGGAATATCCGCGAAGACCCGGCGATCCGACAGGCTCCCATCTTCTGCGACCGTGAAGGCGGTCAGCCGGTTTGCGAGCGATTCCGCAATGATCAGGGTGCGGCCGTCCGGCGTAATCACCGTGCCGTTCGGGCAAAGGAGATCGTCCGCCACGACCCGCGCGGCGCCGTCCGCCTCGACCATCACCAGCACGGTCGGCTTGACCTGTTCGCCCGCTTCGAAATCGAACCCAATATTGCCCACATAGGCACGGCCCTGGCGGTCCACCACCATTTCGTTCGTCAGATAGCGGTGGAACCGCTTGAGGTGGGCATGCACCGAGAGCACGCCCTCAGCATCTCGACGCAAGACCTTCCGGCCTTCCATACAGACGACCAAGAGGTCGCCGCCGGCAAGCCAACCAAGGCCGGAGGGACCGCCCTCGACATGAAATGCACCAACCCGACCGCCATCGGGCGAGAGAATGTGGACCGTCTCATCGTGCTGGTCGGCGAACCACAGTTTGCCCTCGTGCCAACGGGGGCCTTCCGGATAGGCGAATCCGGAGGCGATCGTGCGGCTCGCGATCATGCAGCCCTCCGCACGCAGTCGCGAAGAATGGAACCGAGCCTCTTGATCCCGTCGGCGATGACCTCCTCTTTGACGTGACCGTAGGAAAGGCGCAGAAACTTTCGGTTGTCTGGGACCCCGGTGAAGCGTTCTCCGGGGCGAAAGAAGATTCCTTCCCGCGCGGCCCGCGCCGAGGCGGCGTCCCAATCGACGCGGTCGTCGATCTCGACCCAGATATAGAAGGATCCCTGGGGCATGCGGAATTTGACGAAATCCCCGCAATGATCCTTGAGCGTCTGCGCCGCCAGCGCGGCTTTGCGGCCATAGAGGTCGCAGGCGCGCTCCAGGTGCGGCTCCAGCAGCCCCTCGTCCATGAAGGCCGCCATGAGCCTGGCGATCCATTGCGCGACACCGAGATCCTGGCGCATGATCGCCAGCGGCTCGATGGCCTTGGGAGCGCCGACCAGCCAGCCCATGCGCAGTGCCGGCGCCACCATCTTCGAAAATGAGCCGCATTGAATGACGCGGCCGTCGTCGTCGAGACTGAGCAGCGAAGGAAGCGGCTCGCCCGAGAAGCGAAGATCCGAATAGACGGCATCCTCGACTATGATGAAATCGTGTCTGCGCGCCGCCTCGATCAGCATCTTGCGGCGGGGCACCGACATTTCCGTGCCCGTTGGCGTCTGGAAGGTCGGGATGGTGTAGACCATCTTGACCCTTTTTCCCTCGGACCGGACGGCGACAATCAGCGCATCGAGATCTTCGACCACCATGCCGTTGTCGTCGATCGCCAGCGTGCGGATTTCTCCCCCCTGCATGGTGGCGTAGCGAAGGGCATAGGGGAAGGACGAGGCCTCGGCGACCACAACATCGCCTGCATCGATATAACCGGCCATGGCGAGCGCCAAGCCCTGGACCGAGCCGGATGTCAGGATGACGCCATCGGCGCCGAAGTCCTTGCCTTGCTTCGCGCCGACGCGATCGGCGATCCGCCCGCGCAGGCCGCGATAGCCGAAGATCAGTTCTTCATAGCCGACTTTCGGATCGAAGTAATCGAGGACTTCCGGCCCGCCCTCGTCCAGAACCTTCCGCGCAAGCCTTGCCAGGTCGGCGACGGGATAGGTCTCCGGCGCGGCAAGCCCTTGGTCGAAATTGTAGATCGCGGGAATTTCGGGGTCGGGGAAAAAGAGCGGCGGGCCGGAATGGGCGGCTTGGGCGCGAAGATGGTCTACGGGCATGTTATGTCCTCCTCTGTGATCTTGTCTGGGTCATTCGCAGTGATGGTGTCGTAATCCGAAGGCGCCGAAATAGCGCTTTCGCGGTTCCGACGGCCGAACAGGCGAACGAGTACGCCGGAAAAGGCTGCCCAGGCTTCGCGTGGACTGGCCTCCAAGAGGCCTGCCCGCACGACGCGATGGCCCGGATAGCCCGGGCGCGGCCGGCCCGTGAGCGCAAGTCCGACGAGCCGCCAGAAGACGGAGCGCTTCTTCAGTGCGTGATCCTGATGCATCGCCACAAGCTCCGCGACCGAAAACGGCTCTTCGTGAAGGTAGCCGGCAGCGCTGGCGTCTTCCAAAAGCTTCGAGCCACGCAGAGTGCGGCCGAGATTGATGTTCCAGCCGTCTCCGGCCTCCCGATGGCTGGGTTTGCCGTCCTCCATCACCCAGCAGTCGCCTGCGACCACGTCCGCATGCTCGCCGAGCCCGTCGACACAGATCTTGCAGCGGAACATCAGTTCGTAGTGCATCCCCGAGAACCACGTCTGGTCGTAGCTCTGTCGGTGCTCGCCCCCCTTGTGCGTGCGCACATAAGTCGGCCCCGGCCATCCATGGCCGCGATAGCGGAACTCGGCCACATCCTCCGGCTCCTCTCCAAGGCTGCGGACAATACGGTGGGTCGAATCGATGTTCGGGCAGCCGCCACAGAACATCGCGAGCATATAGGGCACCTGTCGGTCAATCCGCGGATCGGTCGCGGCCATCTTGCGCAGGGCGGCGATGTCGCAGGGCTTTCCGACGACCGCGAAGCGCAGGGCTTCGTCAAGAAGAGCGCCGATGGCCTTCAACGGTGCCGCCGGTCCATAGCGGGAGGCTGCGGAGGCGAGGATGTCCGACCGCGTGCGATTGAGGCGCGGCTCGTTGCGGAAAGGATCCTTCGGCGAAACGCCGATTTGCAGCACGCCCTCGACGCGCCCGCTCTCGACGAGAAAGGTTGCCAGTGCCGTCAACACGCCGCCTGTTGCCGCGCGGAAGCGCGTGTCCGGATCGCGCGCATGGCCACGCGTTATGCGCGGGATACGGCCGAACATGCGCTGCACCGGCCCCGGTCCAAAGACCGGAGGCGGAAGCCCCCGCCCCGTGCAGGCTGCCAACGCTCGTGCCTCTGTCTCCCGGTCGAGATGGCCCGCGAGCCTGGGCCGCATGAAACCCTCCGGCGACAGGCCCATGCGAAGCTTATCTCGGCCGGCAATACTCTCGCATGCCCCGCAGCCGGAGCAGAGGCCGTTGGTGACCACCTCGTCGATCGTGCTTGCCTGAGCCATCGCCTCCCCCACAGCCTCCCCCGTGGATTGTTGGACAACTATCGTCCTCTGCGACTAGCTCGCCAAATTCCCTTTGCGAATGAGACTCATCGACCGTGGTGATGGCACTGCCCCCGCAAGCCGCAACATCGTGTCGCGAACCCAGCCGTGAGCTGCGCTGTTCACGGTCGCGGGATGCCAGTAAAGCCAGGTCTGAAGCGCCGTCATGGCAAAGGGGCATGGAAGCGTCGAGAATCCGCTTTCGGAAAGATGGCGGTCGATGAACACGCGCGGGATGGTGACGCAGAGATCACTCGAGGCCAGAATGGCGCCGACGGCGAGACAGTGTTCGATATGGACCGTCACCTTTCGGCGTAACTTCTCCTTCGCCAGGGCGCCATCCACCATATTCGAATGGCGGGGCCGGTTGGAAATATGGAGATGATCCAGCGCCAGATAGCGCTCAAGCGACCAGGGGCCGGACAACACAGGGTGATCGCGCCGCACCACGCAAACAAAAGCATCCTCGATCAGCAGCGCGCGGTTCAGGCCTGGCTCTTCGAGCGGATGGGATTCGACAGCGAAATCGAGTTCCCCGGACGCCAGGCGTGTATTGATCTCACGCTCCGAGACGAAGTGGTTCTGGACCTCGATGCGCGAACCGAGCCGGCTGATTTCGCCGATCAGCGGCGACAACAGGACCGCTTCGGCGAAATCGCTCATGCTGAAGCACATGATCCGGCGTGACACTTCAGGGTCGAAGGCCTCGTGCGTGCCGAATGCGAGCTGCAGCGCGGACAAGGCTTCACGCACCGGTCCCGCGAGACGATGGGCCAACGGCGTCGGCGCGACGCCGTTGGCTGTACGCACGAAAAGGGGATCGCCGAAGATGTCGCGCAATTTTGCGAGGCTGTTGCTGACAGCTGGCTGACTGAGGTTGAGTGCCTCGGCTGCGCGCGTGATGCTCGACTCCTGATAGATGGCCGCGAAAATATGCAGCAGATTAAGATCGATACGTGACAGATTGCGGAGGATCATGGCTGCTCCCTGCTTCGCTGCGACTGAGAACCGGTACGGCACCCCGAGCCAGCCTCCCCCTACTTTACGCGACTTAGGCCCCGAAGACGATCCGCCCCTCACATCCGCGGCCGGTCCCGGCTAGGCCAGGATCGCGTCGATCTCCGCCTTCGACAGACTCCAACTGGCCGCCTTTGCGTTGGCTTCGGCCTGGTGCGGCTTGGTTGCGCCCGCAATCACGCTGGACACAATCGGTTGGGCGAGCAGCCAAGAGAAAGCGCGGATCGTATGGCCCCATGTTTCCGCAAAATCGATCAGCTTTGAAAACCTCGAGCATGACGCAAAGCCGGAACCCCCACGCCAAGGGCCGTTAGGCCGTGTCCTGCTGACTAAATCGACAACAACCTAATCCAATTTTAAAAACATGTCCGGACACGGGTAGTGCCGGAGGCGAATGATGCTCTGGAAAATATGATAGGGTCTTCACTCTCCGAGACGCTTGCGCGACAGCGGCGGAGATATGCTTGGCTGGCTGGGATCGCGGGCGATGCCGAGACGCAACGGTGTCCGCGCAAATGCCTCCAGATAGGCCGCGAGAGCGGCGACTGTGGCATCAAGTATCGAGGCGCCATTTTCTGCAGTTGCGCTTGCCGGGTCTCCGAAGTATCCGCAATCATCCGCCTGAAAGATCGGGGGCCAAGCGCCTCCATAGGCAGTAACAGGATCGTCCTGATGACCCGGCGTGATCCATGGTTGAATCAATCGGGCCGGAAGATGCTTGACCGCACCCTCAACCCGCTCCCGCGCCTCCAACGAGGTCAGCGCCAGTGTCAGCGCCACTTCCTGCTCGCAGGCATGGCCGGTTCGTGACAGGCCTCCCTTTAGGAGGGGCAGCCATTCCTTTTCCCCCGGTGCGAAATAGTCGACCATGCCGACCGCATATCCGTCCGTCACCATCTGGGCGCAGAGCGAGCGCAGCGGCGCCGAGTTTCCTCCATGCCCGTTCACGAAGACGACGCGCGGAAATCCGCTGTCAAGGATTGAGCGCGCTGTATCGGCAAGAACAGCGAGATAGGTTTCCAGCCGCAGGCTGATCGTGCCGGCATGGCTGAGATGATGCGGCGAGAAGCCGACGGACACCGCAGGCGCTACGACAATCTCCACCCCCGCTACGCGACTGGCCGCAATTTCAGCGACAGCGGACACCAAGAACGTGTCGGTCTCCACAGGAAGAAAATCGCCGTGCTGCTCGATAGCGCCAGTCGGCACCACGACCAAGGCGCCGGCATTGCGCTTGGCTTTCAGTTCCGAACGCGTCAATTCGGCCCAGATAAGTGAAGACGGCGCAAAATGCCGGGGTGCGATGCCTGTCATGTCCGGTACCTCATAGGTGGAGCAATGAGTGGCGGCTGTTAAACCAACCGCATTAAATTACATGTCGCCCGCCTCCTTTGAAGGATTGGCGCAGACAGCAATCACGAGGCCGGCCTCACCGATGATATGCCGGTAGCGGTAATTCACCGGCAGATACATCGCATCGCCTGGCTTGAAGATGTGCTCCTCGCCGGTCTCTTCGACGATCTGCTTCGACCAGCCGTGCAGGCAGTAGAGTATAACTTCATGCACGCCGTCGCCTTCGACTATTGTGTCGAAGTGCGGCATGTAGGTGGTGATATGGAACGAAATCGACGAGCCGTGAAGCTTTTTCGTGACAAGCCGATGGCTGAATTCCTGGCCAGGATGCACCCAAGTCAGCGCGACCTCTTCCTGGCGAGACCACTTGATCTTACCGCCTGCCGTTGCTTCGCTCATGCCATAGCTCCTTGATTTGCAGAAATTGGGTTTACGAATTCGGGCTTACCTAGCGGAACCGCGCTTCGAAAGCGTCCCGCGCTTCCCAGATCGGCAGGATAAGATGCGGACCTAGCCCGGAGATCCGGCTGAAAGGGATAGGGCGCGGCGCTGTCAGCGGCAGGGTAAGGTCCGCATCTGTTAAACTGCCGGCAAGCCAAGGGCCGATCTCGCGGCCCAGAGCGGTCGTCAGGGCGACGCCGCGACCGTTGCAGCCGATCACCGCGTCGATACCGGGCTTGATGCGCATCATTCGTGGCAGGAAATCAAGTGTGCCGGCGATGACGCCCGTCCACGAATAGTCCACCCTTATCTCCGGCAGGCCAGGGACGACGCGTCGCAGGCGGCTGGCAAACAGCTTGCGGGCCAGTGCCATGCGTCCGGGCAGCGGCGGCACCATTCCGCCGGTCACCAGCCGTCCGTCCGACGACCAGCGCAATGCGAAGGTATGACGGCGCGTATCCGCTACCGGCGCCATGTCTGGCAATAAGGTCGCGCGAAGTGCCGGTGGCAGCGGCTGAGTGGCGATCTGGAAAACACGGGCCGGGATTATCGACGCGCGCAGTTCCGGGAGCAGGTTGCCGATGAGTGCATTGGTGGTCATGAGCACGCGACGGGCGCGGACCTCACCGTCCGCAGTCCGAATGCGCCAGCCCTGCCCATCGGGTTCGATGCCCTTCACCGGACTGTCGCCGAACAACCGCACGCCTGCCGATATGGCGGCACGAGCAAGCCCATGCGCATACGCCAACGGCGTAATCTGCCCACCTGACGCCACCCGTATTCCACCATGCATCGAGGGAAGTCCCGTGCGCTTGAGCATGGCATTGCGATCGAGCCATTCAGCATCCACGCCCGCCAAGAGCAGTCGCGGCATACGGCTGTGAAGCGCCTCCTCCGCCCTGCGCGAATGTGCGGGCTGCAACCAGCCGTTCTGGACGGCGTCGCAGTCGATCTTGTGGCGCCCGATCAGGTCAAACACAGCCTTGCCGGAATCGGCCACCAGTTTCAGCAGGCGCCCCGCATGATCGGCGCCAAGCGCCCCCACGACCTCGGCAGGCCCCAGCGATGTTTTTAGGCTGGGAACCACGAAGCCGGTATTGCGGCCGGAAGCGCCAAAGCCAGGCTGATGACTTTCGAGGAGAACAACGTCGAGCCCCGCCTCGGCGGCATGCAGGGCGGAGGAAAGGCCAAGATATCCTGCCCCTACGACGACGACATCAGCAGTAACGGCGTCTGTCAGTTTCGCGAATCTGGGCACGGATGGCGTTATCGCCTCCCATAAGGACCCGACTTCCATCATCATTCCTGTTCACACGGGAACTTGGCGCCCGCAGTTTTTTTCGAGTTCAGCACCGGCTCTCCGGTGCTAGAGATTGATCAGATCATATCCCCGCCCAGTCGCGAGCGCTTGGAACAGGCCTTGGCGGGTCTGCTCGTTGTGGCGGATCATGATTTCCCGCGCCGCCGTCGGGTCACGACTGGCGAGGGTCTCTACGATCTGGTGGTGGGACACGGTCGTCTCGTTGTTCACATCCCGCAGTTGAGCGCCGAGATAGAAGAAGCGTTCCAACGCATCGATCTGGTGGGTCAGGAGTTGTACCAGCCGGCCGTTGCCGGTCGCCTTCGCGATGGCCAGATGGAATTCCCGGTTGGACCTGATGAACGTCGCGAGGCTGAGCTGCTCGCCTTGGTTATAGGTCGCATCGGCAAGTGAATTCAGATGATCGATTTGCTCCGCCGTCAGCTTCATGCAGGCGAGTTCGGCCGCTCCCGCTTCCAGGATGGTTCGCACGTCGAACAGTTCGTCCATGTCTGCAAAGGTGATCGGCGTAACCTGATAACCACGACGCGGGAAAGACCTGACGAGCCCTTCCTGCCGCAAGGCAGCCAAGGCTTCGCGCGCCGGTGTTTTGGAAATGTCAAAGCGTTCGGCGACTTCGGCCTCGTTCAATTCCTGACCAGGACGGATGACGCATGTCAGAATCTGGGTTCGCAGCGCCTCGTAAACCTGCTCGGTCAACGACACCTGCTTCACCGGCTGCATCACACGCTGCCGCTTCCTGATTGCGGTTACCTCACCCATGCGTTCTCCTATCTGCAACTCGCCTTTCCGGCCCGCAATCCGGCGACTGCGCCTGGATATGCACGTCCAAGACGTAGCCGGTACACGGCGTTTCAGTCGCCAAGCAATTCCACGTGGCTTGTTCCTGACTATCCTTCGCGAGACAGAAAAGCGCGGAAATAATCCGGCGCCGCGTTGGTAAATGCCACGTCACGCGGCAGATCCATCAGAAGACGCCCGCGCTCCATATAGATTATCCGATCGGCGATTCGTCGGGCAAAGCCGATTTCGTGGGTGACGATCACCATTGTCAAACCTTGTCCGGTCAGATCAGCCATCACGCCGAGTACGCCCCCGATCGATTCCGGGTCCAGCGCCGATGTGGGTTCGTCGAAGAGGAGGGCATCCGGCTTCATGGACAATGCGCGGGCAATAGCAACGCGCTGGCGCTGGCCGCCGGACAGTTCCACCGGATAGGATTGCACCTTGTCACCCAAACCGACCTTGTCGAGCAGTACATCAGCGGCCCTCAACGCTTCCGCTTTCGCAATGCCGAGCAGCCTGCGCGGGCCAAGCGCAACGTTCTGCCGAGCCGTCATCGTCGGAAACAGTGCGAAGCTCTGGAACACCATGCCGAGGCGACGGCGGCGCTTATTAAGCAATCGTTCCGGGCGCGGGATGCGTCGCGTTGCGTCGGCCCATGGCAGGCTTTCGCCGTTCAGCCGCACATCGCCGCTGTCCGCCGGCTCGATCCAATTCAGCGCTCGCAACAGCGTGCTCTTGCCCGACCCGGACGGTCCGAGGATCACGACAACCTCACCCTTGCCAACGGACAGCGAAACATCGTCAAGTCCTTTGACCTGCCCGAAGCTGCGGGTGAGATTGCGGGCCTCAAGCACCGGGTGGAGGCGGGAAGCAGCATCCGGTCCCGGCTCTGCCCGCACAATTTCCCGCTCGAGGATCGGCGGCAGCGTAGTCACATGACTGGAGGACTTGAGCGCTACCGCTTTTTCTATCCGATGCTGTATCAGCGTCCAGATCGTCAGGATCGCAAGATACCAGAGTGCCACGGCCAGATAGACTTCCAGCGAGCGGGTCGTCGATTGGGCGAGCTGTTGGGAAACGCGCAGAAGCTCGGCGAAGGAAATGGCCGCAAGCAGCGACGTTGCCTTGATCATATAACTGAAATTGTTGCCGAGCGGAGGCACGATCGTCCGGATCGCCTGCGGGAACACCACCTTGAGGAATATCTGCCAAGGATGAAGTCCCAGTGCCAGTCCAGCCTCGCGCTGGTCGCGCGAGACGGACATCAAGCCGCCGCGCACGATATCTGCCATGCGGGCACCCTCGTTGAGACCAAGCGACAGCAGTCCGGTCGCGATCAAGCCGAGCGGAACGCCCATCTGTGGCAACGCAGAATAGAAGAACAGGATCTGCGCCAACAGGGGCGTGCCCTTGAACAGCCAGATGAAGCCGAGCGCCGGCCAGCGCATCACTTTGGGTGCCGCCAGCATACCCGCCAGAACAAATCCCAGGATCGTCCCGATCGTCTGGGCGACGACGGCAACCCAGATGGTCACCCAGGCTGCCTTCAGCAGCAGAGGTGACTGAAGGATCTCCAGGAATATGCCGGCGTCGAAGCCCACAGATCAGACCCTTCTCAAGACCGGCAGATAACCGGGCTTGGCCTTGCGCGAAGGATCGACCTCGTAGCGCGCAGCACCGCGCACGGTGCCGCCCGTCGGGAGATCCAGCGGAGACACGAGACCGGGCTCGGCAGCGGCCAGCGGCACGATCGTGTTTGCCATAATGTTGGCCGCGCCGAACAAGGATTGCATGGCAGGCTTGATCGACATCGTGACGGGCATGGCTCCGTCGATTTCGATCCGGTCCTCCTCGACGAGGTTGAACTTTTCCGGCTGATAGTACATCGCAAGCGAAGTGCTGATCACTTCGCTGCCCTGATGCAGCGCACGGGCCCGCTGAGTGATTCCGATGACACGGCCGGGCGGCAAGACGCCCAACGTCGGGTCCCCACTGTCGACCTCAAAATCGGCCGTTTCCAGATCCCATGCCTCGGTGATTTCGTCGATCTCGAGATTGAGGGCGTCCGCGATCCGGGTCAGAGATTCCGGCGCGCCCATATGTCCCTCGACGCAGCCATCGGCGATGCGGCGGTTGAATTCCTCAGGCGCCAGGCCGTAGCCCACGTGCTCGATATCTCCCGGCCCCGTACCAGTGACGTCGATGCAGCGACGTATGGTCAGGCGCGTCACGGCGCTGGTGCCACGCGCCAGCACAAGCGGAAGCACGTCGTAGGAAAAGCCGGGATTGATGCCGGTGCCGGTAATGGACACGCCGTTGGCACGTGCCGTGCTGTCAAGCGACTCCGCGAATTCGCCGTAGCGAAGGCCTGGATAGAACATGGATTCGGCAGCCGATACCACATTGAGGCCGGCATTCAGTGCGGCGAGCAGTTGCTCCTTGATGAGGTGTGGCTTGGATTCCGTCATGTGCACAAGCACGTCCGGCCTTTTCGGAAGGTCGGCAAGCGCCGTCGCCAGATCGCCGACGATCTTAACGCCGCCGAAACGCTGGTATCCCGTAACGTCAGCCAACGTGCGGCCGGCCTTGGCAACATCGGTATCGATGGCCGCGACAATTTCTATGGACGGATAGTCGGCTTCGAGTACACGCAACAGTCGTCCGCCCATGGCGCCGACACCGAACAGAACAGCGGTCGTCATTTCAGTTTCTCCGGAATACGAGTGCCTCAACCTTCCGCGACCTGAGTGGTGACGTTGGTCATGTTTCGTTTGACGCTGCCGGTGGCGGCGTAGCGCTCGAGTTGGCGCTGCACGATGATCCAAACGGAATACATCAGGAGGTACCAGCAGGCAGCGACGGCATAGAGTTCGATGACAGCGTAGGTCTCGTTGATCGCGGTTCGCGTGACGCGCAGAAGCTCGCTGAAGGAAATCACCGAAAGGAGCGAGGTGGTGCGCATCATGGAAGAAAACTCATTGCCAAATGGCGGCAGGATCAGCCGGACCGATTGCGGCAGGATTACGTGCAGCATGGCGCCTAGCCAACTCATGCCCATGGCTCGCGCCGCCTGCATTTGATCGGTTGGCACGCTCTGCACGGCGCCGCGAATGATCTCGGACATATAGGCGCCCGAGTAACAGCCCAGACCGATCAGACCCGCCTCCAGCACTCCAAGACGGATGCCAAGCTGGGGCAAACCGAAGTACAGGAGGAAAAGCTGCACGAGCGGCGGCGTGCCGCGCCACAGCCATACCCAAGTCCCGGAAAATATCCGGAAGGCCCTGAACCGCGACAAGGCACACAGCGCAAGGATCAGGCCGATCACGGTCCCAATCGCCTGCGCCGCTATCGCGACCAGCAGGGTGACGCCCGCCACGGCGGCAAACCGTGGCTGGGCCAGATAATGCAGGAATGTCTCGACCGAGAACTGCACCGTCAACCTATGTCATATCATTGCGGGTTGAGGACGAAGGCATCGACTGGAGCGACGCCCCATTTTTGAACGATCTTGTTGTAGGTGCCGTCCGCACGCATCTCTTCCAGCGCTTTGACGATCATATTCGCCAGCTCGGTATTGTCTTTCAGAGTGGTGATCGCGAGGCGATTTGCTGCGTTGCCGGCAAAAGCCATTTCAAAGGGCGCCTTGCTGGTTGAGATGTAATAAGCCGCTTGAGGATCGTTCAGATAAGCCGCGTCGACCTGCTGGGTCACGGCAGCCTGGATGGCCTCCGAATTGGAATCGAAGGCGCGAATGTCGATCGCTTTCTTTCCAGCGGCGACTATTCGGTCGCTTTGCGCCTGCAGATTCTTGTTTGTCGTCCCACCGGCGGCAACTGAAACGGCCTTGCCGGCCAGTCCGTCGAAACATGCATTGTAGCTCTCAGGCGCACCTATCTTACCCTCGCACGATATTCCGCCGGGGTTCCCCTTCGGCACCATGAGGCCCTCGCCCCATTGGACGTAGGCGATCATGTTCATGATCTTCAAGCGATCCGGATTGATGAAGATCGCTGTGCAGAGGCTGTCGAACCGCTTGGCTTGCAGGCCCGGAACAAGGCCGGGGAATGCGAGATTCGTCCACTCGACTTCTTGGCCGAGGCGCTTGCCGATCTCACCGCACATATCAACGTTGAGGCCGTCATTCTGGCCATCGGTGCGGATGAACTGATTCGGCGCTGCGGCAAAGTCGGCCGCGAAGGAAATCTTGCCCTTGGTGATGGTCGGCTCCGCCAGCGCGGAGGTGGCCATCATGGCAAGGAAAGCGAGGCTCAGTGTTTTCTTCATTGTGTCATTCCCCTTTTTTGGTTGGTCTGGACTTGCTATTTATTCCCACGTCCGGCTCAGAAAGTCGGACGTCCTAAAAGTTTCGCAGCATCCCTCCGTCCACGCGGATCATCGAACCCGTGACAAAGCTCGCCTGGGTGCTTGCCAGGAACGCCACCACGGCTGCAAACTCCTCGGGCTTCCCGTAACGGCCGACCGGAATGGTGCCACGGCTTTCGCTTTGGACGGCATCGAGCGACGCGCCGCTGCGCTTGGCCTTGCCCTCGTCCAGTTCGCGTACACGGTCGGTAGCGATCCTTCCTGGCAGAACCATGTTGACGGTAACGCCGCTGGGTGCGACTTCGGCGGCCAGCGTCTTGGACCAGCCGGCGATTGCCCCGCGCACGCCATTCGACAAGGCAAGGCCCGGGATAGGCGCCTCTACACCCGATGAACCGACCGTGATGACGCGGCCGAAACCGCGGTCGATCATTCCGGGAAGGACTGCATCGGTCAGCGTGAACAGCGAGGTAGCCATGACCGAGAACGCCGCCTGCCAGGCCGCAACACTTTGTCCACGGGCGGGGCCGGCGGCAGGACCACCGCTATTGTTGACCAGAATATCGATACCCTCTTCGGCCATTCGGGCTGCGACATCCGAAACGGAGATGGGATCGGAGAGGTCCAGTGCGACCGGCGTTACTGCAAGACCCCTCGCCCAATCCGCGACCGAGGCTGTGTTGCGTGCTGCGCCGAATACATCAGCGCCTTCCTCAGCCAGAAGCCTTGCGCAGGCAGCCCCAAGGCCGCGGCTTGCGCCCAGGACCAGCGCCTTTCGCCCGGTGAAACCAAAATCCATCAGCCCAACTCCTTAAGGCGTTTGTCCTGGCGGCGAAGCAATCGCTCTACTTCTGCCTGCGCCAGCGCATCCAGTTGCACACCGGGCTGCCGTTGTGCAGCCGCCGCAATAGCGCCGCGTTTGGCGAGCACATATTTGCGAACAGCAAGCCCGACGCCCGGCTGCTGTTCGTAGCGGACGAGCGGCAGATAGGCATCGAAGATGTCCTGAGCGCGTTCAATGTCGCCCCGGCTCGCGAGATCGGTAACCTGCACCAGCATTTCCGGGAACCCGAATCCGGTCATGGCCCCATCGGCCCCACGGGCAACCTCTTCCGGCAGAAAAACGCCGCCATTGCCGCAAAGGACCGAGATGCGACGACGCCCCTTCTTCTCCGCGTCGCGAAGCTTCGAGATTTTCGATAGGCCAGGCCAGTCCTCATGCTTGAGCATGACGATCTGCGGAAGCTCGTCGATTAGGCGCCCCAAGAGTTCGTCGCTGATCTGCACCGTGGTCGCGAGCGGAAAATCCTGCAACACCACAGGCACGTCCTTGCCTAGGAAGCCGCAGGCCTGGCGATAGTAGGTCAGGATCTGGGCATCTGTGCGCAGGTTCATTGGCGGCGCGATCATCACGCCGGCGGCACCCTGTGCCATGGCTTCGTGGCTGACTTCCGTGAGCGCCGCAAGGCCCGATGACGAGACTCCGACCACGACGGGCTTGCCCCGCGCCCGCGCAATCACGCGCTGGATAACTTGACGGGACTCGCCACCCGTCAGCTTGGGCGCCTCGCCCATCATACCCAGAACGGTCAGGCCATCGGCACCAGCGGAGAGGTAGAAATCTGTAACCCTGTCAAGGCTGTCGAGATCAAGGGATTCATCATCCTTGAACGGCGTGACCGAGATTACGAAGACGCCACGCGCCTTATCTGTGAGAAGTGCCATTGTCAGTCCTTTCCAGCCCCAACCAGCCAGCTGTGGAGCGCGAAACGAAACGACCGTCTCCCGGCCTGTTGAGAATGTCTTTTCCATCCCATGCGAGCTGTCCGCGTAACCAGCTCGCGGCGACGCGGACCGAAAACCTTTCGCCGTGAAATGGGCTCCAGTTCAGGCCGTCATGAGAGGTAGCCTCATCCCAGACGAAGGAACCCGGTTCGAGCGCAACCAGGTCAGCATCACGGCCCACGGCGATCGCGCCCTTGCGGTCGTCGATGCCGAAGAAGCGCGCCGGTCGCTCGGCCAGGTACTCTGCGCTCAGACGCGCTGCGTCGAGGCCGCGCGCCTCGGCAGCCGTAAAGAAAGCGGGAACCAATGTCTCGAGGCCCGGAACGCCGGCGCCGGCATCGAAGATCGAGTCCGTCAGCTTGTTGTTGATCGGCCAACTGGAATGGTCGGAGGAAACGAACGCGACAAGGCCGTCGGAAATCGACCGCCAGAGGCCATCGATCGCAGCCGTGCGGATCGGCGGGTTCACCTTCATCCGCGCACCCAGCCGGTCACCATCACGTGCGGCATCCAGCCAGAGATAGTGGACGCAGAGTTCTCCGGTTGCCGCAGCACCAAGTCCCGCGACGGCGTTGGTTAATCGGAAACCCGCTTCCGTCGTTAGGTGGACGGGATGGACTTGTGCGCCGCTTGCAAGGCCGAGGGCAAGGAACTGACCGGTCGCCGCCAGTTCAGCTGCTTCCGGCCGCGCTTCTGCATGCGCCACAATCCCGTTCCGGCCCGCCGCCTTCGCTCGCGCGACACGGGCCACGACAATCTCCTGGTCCTCGTTGTGCAACCCGAGCGGAATGCGCGTCGAAGCAAGGGCCTCCATCAAGTCGAGTACGAGGTCCTCCCCGATCCGAGGAAATCGCACTGGATTGCTCTCGAACGATGAAATTTTGAAGGCGACGACTCCTCCCTCAATCAGCGCAGCCAGATTGGCCGTGCCCGTTTCGCGCGTCGCCGTCCCGTACAGCGCCATGTCGGCGTGCGAATGCGCGGCGATCGCGGCAATCTTGGCATCCAGACGCTCCGGCCGGTCGAGCGGCTCGGGGTTATCATAAGGCATGTCGACCAGTGTGGTGACGCCGCCTGCGATTGCCGACCGCGTGGTGTCGGCGATGCCAGGAAGGCCCTTGTAGCTCGTCGCATGGGTCTGCCCGTCGACCGCACCTGGCAGGATCAGCGCATTGCCACGGTCGTCGAGCCGACCAGCAGCAGGCGCATTGCCGGTTCCGACAGCTGCTATGCGACCGTTGGAGATTGCGACCCAGCCATTTTCGAGGATGCCATCCGGCACCACAACGCGACCTTTAACGACAAGCTCCATAGGATCACATCTTCGCGAAATATTGAAGGTCGAGCGCATTGATCGCGGCCGCGACTGCCGCCTGCACGGGATCAACGACCGGCACACCGAGTTCCTGCTGCAGGACCGGCCGATGACCACCCATGCCGGCACAGCCTAGGATCACGACACCGGCACCGTCGCTTTCCGACATGACTTTGGCGATGCGCGCAACGGATGCGCCGGCAAGGCTGAGATCGTTTGCTTCCGCCACCGACATGTTGACCGGCCGGTCGGCTGCGAGACGCCCGGTCAACCCAAGCCGTTCGATATGGGCCGCATGGCGTGCGACTGAAGATGCACCGAGAGAGACAACGCCGAAGCGCTGCGCGAGCTGCAGTGCAGCATAATAGGCAGCTTCGGCGATACCGACCACTGGCCGGCTTGTCGCCGCACGCGACGCTTCAACTCCGGGATCCGAAAAACAAGCGATGACAAAGGCATCCGCGTCGCTGGAACCAATCTTCTCTACGACCATCGGCGTGACAAGGGCGACATCCGCATCGGTCTCGATACCGATCGGCGCATCGGGAAGACGGTCGCAAACGATTGTGTGAGCCGTGACCGCCTGCAACGGTGCGATGCTCGCCGCGATTGCCGCGGTCACCTTAGCCGAACTGTTCGGATTGAGAACAAGAATTTTCATGGGAAGCCTACTAGTGCAGTCCGCAAGAAAATTGGACATCTTACGTGATATGTCAATTGATATTTTTATAATAGAAAAACGAAGAATATGCACTATTTTCAGGCATTTGGTCTAAACGTTGGACAGCGGCTTCGTCCTGACGAGCGCGGTAATTCCGATCTTGAAAGTGATGACAAATGTCGGAATCCGTCAGAACAACCGCATCGTTGATGCCGTGCTTACCCTGGTGACGACAGGGTTCAATCGAAGAGCGTTGCGGTGGCTGAAGCCGTTCCTTGTGGTAGTCATGCAGTAGATGGCATAGGTCTGCTCAGCATCGACCTGCATTCGATCAGGATGGTCGCGACTTTTTGTTGGCCAGATCGATTCCAGTCGGTCGCTATGCGCCAGGCCAGTCGTCAAGTGCCTAAATAGGTTCTCTTGCATGAGCGCAGTCTTGCGAAGATCAAGCTAACATTGCGTAGCCGCTCGAACCAACAGGGATTAGCCGTGCGACTACACGTCCTGCCGGGGCCAGAAGCCAGATGATCCCAGCTTCAACGCCCCGATGTCGCCGGAAGCAATTCGGAAAGTCTGGTCCTGTCGCCTCATCACCGAGGTGCGATATACCGGAGCGGCTTGCCGGGTACCAAGAACTGTGCCGCTCGCAGAATTCCTTGGGCGTCGATCCCATAATGTCGATAGAGATCCGCAATGGTTCCGGTCTGTCCAAAATGCTCGACGCCGAGCGATCGCGTTCGGTGCCCTCTGACGGAACCCAGCCAAGCCAGCGTTGCAGGGTGACCGTCAATGACGGTCACGATAGCGCAGTTGGTCGGAACGTCGTCGAACAACCGCTCGATGTGGCTCCTAGCGGTGATCACGCCGCTTTCGCGCGCTCGTTGTGCCGCAGTCCAGCCAGCATTCAATCGATCCGCCGATGTGACTGCCAGGATACCAACGTCGCGTCTGTCCTCGGCGATCAGCCCTGCGGCCTCGATCGCTTCGGGCGCTACGACGCCGGTATAGGCAATGATCAGTTCCGCGTTCGGGCCTGGGTGGCGCAACCAGTAACCGCCATTGATGATGTCTTCGGACTTTTCGTCGGTTAGATCCCGGTTCGGTTGCTCAAGCGCACGTGTCGAGAGGCGGAGATAGACCGCCCCTCCCGTGGCGTCACGCAGCCAATTGGTTTGAGTGGGCTCGGCCTCGCCGTTTCGTTGGATATAGTCGAAGGCGAAACGGAGGATGACAGAAAGCTCATCAACGAACGCCGGCTCGAACGATGCAAGCCCGTCCTGCGCCATGCCGATCAACGGCGTGGCGATCGATTGATGAGCGCCGCCCTCTGGCGCCAAAGTAACACCCGATGGAGTGGCGGCGATGATGAATCGCGCATCCTGGTAACAGGCATAGTTCAGCGCATCGAGGCCGCGTTTTATGAAGGGATCGTAAAGCGTCCCGACGGGCAGCAAACGCTCTTCGAAGATCGAGTGCGACAGGCCCAAAGCGGAGAGCATGAGAAACAGGTTCATCTCCGCGATGCCGAGTTCGAGATGTTGCCCGTTTGGCGAAAAGTCCCAGTTGAAGGTCGACGGGATGCGCTCCTTGCGGAAGAGATCGACCATGTTCTCCCGAGCAAACAGGCCGCGCCGGTTGACCCACGCTCCGAGATTGGTCGAGACGGTCACATCGGGCGACGTGGTCACGACACGTTGCGCGAAAGGTGTGTCCTGCTTGGCAATCTCATGCATCAGCAGGCCGAAGCCTTGCTGCGTCGACATCGCTGCCGACCGCTGGATGTCGAATTTGTCTGGTACGGCTATGGCCGGTACCACATGGCGACGCTGACCGCCCTTCTGAAACGGGACGTTTGCGAGGAACTTCCGCACCGAGACGTGGTCGGAGGTCATTCCTTCGAACGGTTCCCATTCATGGCCTTCGCGGATTCCCATCCTGTCGCGCAGAGTGCCTATCTGCGTGGGGGTCATCAGCCCCGCATGGTTGTCCTTGTGCCCGGCGAGAGGAAGGCCATAGCCTTTCACGGTGTAGGCGATGAAGCACACCGGACGGTCATGCGTGGCCGCGACATTGAATGCCTCCAACAGAGCGGGCAGATCATGTCCACCCAAATTCGTCATCAACGCTTCGAGTTGCCCATCGCTGCGGCTCTCGATCAGACGCGTAACGGCCCCTTGATCGCCCAGGTCATCGAGCAGCCGCTTTCGCCATGCGGGAGCGCCCTGGTAGGTAAGCGCGGAATAGATCTGGTTCGGACATTGGTCGATCCAGCGCTTCAGGGCTTCGCCACCGGGTTCGGCAAAGGCTGCCTGCTGCAGGGAGCCATATTTGAGGATGACAACGTCCCATCCGAAGTTGCGGAAAATGGCCTCGAAGCGTTCCCACAGGCCTTCCCGCACGACCGCATCCAAACTCTGGCGATTATAGTCGACAACCCACCAGGTGTTGCGCAGGCCATGTTTCCACCCTTCGAGCAAGGCCTCGAAGATGTTTCCTTCGTCCATCTCGGCGTCACCGAGCAACGCCACCATGCGGCCCTGCTGCTCGATGCCTGACCAGTCCTTGGCGGTGATGTAATCCTGCACCAGCGATGCAAAGAGCGTCTGTGCCACTCCAAGGCCGACCGAGCCCGTCGAGAAATCGACGTCGTCAGAATCCTTCGTCCGGGAAGGATAGGACTGCGCGCCCCTGTACCCTCGGAAGTTCTGGAGCTTTTCCAGTGTCTGCTTTCCGAACAGATACTGAATGGCGTGAAACACGGGGCTGGCGTGAGGCTTCACCGCGACCCGATCCTCGGGCCGCAGAATGGAAAAATAGAGCGCGGTCATGATAGTCGACAGCGAGGCGGACGAGGCCTGATGCCCGCCAACTTTCAACCCATCATCGTTGGGCCTGACATGATTGGCATTGTGGATCATCCAACTCGAAAGCCAGAGAACTTTCCGTTCGAGATCGGCAAGTATGTCAGTTTCTTCGTGCACGATGGTCCTCCCTTTTGAGGTAGACTACCCGCACACGATTTGAGAATGTAACCAAACTAACCCATAGGAACTGCCTGTTTTTAGCGGTTTCCGCCAACTCTATCTTCATTTTATCCGGATTCGTGCCAATGAAGAAACTGGACCCACTGGATCGCAAAATCATTGCCGCGCTCCAAAACGACGGGCGCCTCAGCGTTCAGGCACTCGGCGACCAGGTCGGCCTATCCCCCTCGCCCTGCGCGCGCCGTGTTCGCATCCTGGAGGATGAAGGCGTCATCAAGGGTTACAGCGCGGTAATCGACCAGGCCAAGGTGGGGCTACCCGTCAGCGCTTTTGCGTCGATAAAGCTCGAAAAACAGAACGAAGACCATCTCGACCGCTTTGCGGAAAAGGTGCTGCAATGGCCTGAAGTGTCAATCGGCATCGTAACGGGACCCCTTATCGGCCCCCAAAAGGGACCCCTGCCTCTGGTTGCATAGGGTCAGCGCGCGTAGGCCCGGAGCTCTCCATTTAGCGCAGGGGCCTGCGGGCGCGG
>NZ_JASCRR010000002.1:535000-642296 GCF_030010215.1 Tianweitania sp. UT-5YL-CI-8 | reverse complement strand
CCTACCTCGGCATCGTGGATCAACCAGATCGAGCGTTGGTTTGCCGAACTCACCCGCAAACAACTGCGCCGCGGCGTCCACACTTCAACAAACCAGCTCGAAAAAGACATCCGATCCTTCATCGAGCAGCACAACGAGAACCCCAAGCCATATCGATGGACCAAGTCCGCCGACGAAATACTCGCCTCCGTAAAGCGCTTCTGCCAAACCGTGGACCGTAGCTTATGCAGCGAACTTTAGATTCACCTGACTAGCTTAGCAGTTCAGAAATCGCGGGCCAACTGCAACCAACCGGTTCGGGATCGACGCTCCCTGCGGAGCTTAGCAGTTCAGAAATCGCGGGCCAACTGCAACGGTTCGATGATGAGAATGCTCGACGATTTGAGCTTAGCAGTTCAGAAATCGCGGGCCAACTGCAACTTCTGCACAAGCCAGTATTCGAAACGCTTGTAGCTTAGCAGTTCAGAAATCGCGGGCCAACTGCAACGCTTGCGCGGTCAGGACGTAAGCCACGTTTCTTGCATCATCCCTCTCGGCGAGACGATTGCTCTGCCTCTCCGATGCCACCGATGAATAAGGTTCATGGTCTTATAAGGACTTTCCGGTTAGAGCCTACTTCAGCTGAGGAGGCGGCGGTGCAATCAAGTTTGGCGTTGAGTGTTGGCCTGCCGGCGGTGCTTTGCATCATCATGCTCGGGCTGGGGCTTTCGCTTAAGCTTGAAGATTTCGGTCGTGTCCTTGCGCGTCCGTGGCCAGTGATGGTCGGCCTCTTCTGCCAAATCATAATTCTGCCGGCTCTGTGCTTCGTCCTCGTCTCCGTGTCTGCGCTTCCGCCAGCCATCTGCGTTGGCATGATGCTGCTGGCTGCGAGTCCAGGAGGGACGTCCGCTGCGCTCTACACACATTTGGCGCGGGGCGACGTTGCGCTCTGTATTGCGCTCACCGCCCTTTCCTCACTGCTCGCGATTGTGAGCTTGCCGATCATCGCAAACCTGTCCCTGCTTGCCTTCTACGGTGAAGACGGCGCTGTCAGGCTTCAGCTTCATCAGGTCTTGCAGATTTTCGCTATCGCCATCGTGCCCGCGCTGATCGGCGCCTACATTCACAGACGGCATCCAGTTCTCGCGGGAAAACTCGACAAGCCGGTAAGACTTCTAGCCACTGTCTTTCTCGCAACTGTCGTCATGGTCGCGTTGGTCGGGCAGTGGCGTCTGCTGGTTACGTGGGGACCTACGGTCGGCGCGATGGCGCTTGCCTTCAACGTGATGACCTTGGCGGTCGGCTATTGGGTCCCTCGAATGCTCGGTATCGAGCGGCGTCAGTCGGTCGCCTTGTCGATGTCGATCAGTTTGCGAAACGCTGCGCTGGTCATCGCGTTGGCGATGAGCGAGCATATGCTGAACAACCCGGAAATGGCGATAGCGCCGGCGGCCTATGGACTTGTCGCCTATATCGTCGGCGGGTTGTGCGTGTGGAGCCTTGTTCGCAACCAGGCCTAGCAGTTTGGAGATCGCGGGCCGACTGCGACCAGACGCATCGGACATCCCAAAGGACGGCGGCGCTTGACGCATTTCGGCGATTGTCGCAATGAGCTTAGCAGTTCAGAAATCGCGGATGGCCCGCGAACAGGGAAATGTCCGCTGATGTCAAGACAGGCCGATCATGAGACGGCGTTCGCCTTTCCCATTCTGATCGGCGACATCGGCGGCACCAATGCGCGCTTTGCCGTGGTCGACGGGCCGGATGCGCCCGATGGCGCGCCGGTCGTGGTTCGTACGGCGGATTTTTCGACTATCGACGACGCGATCAAGACCATCGTCGAACGCCGCGACGGCGCGGCACCGCGCTCGGCCATCCTGGCGGTGGCCGGACCGGTCAATGGCGACGAGATTCCGCTGACCAATTGCCCCTGGGTCGTGCGGCCGAAGCAACTGCGTGGACTTGGCCTCGCCGACATCGTCGTGCTCAACGATTTCGAGGCGCAGGCTCTAGCCGTCGTTGCCCTGGGCGACGAGCACATGGAAAAGATCGGCGGCGGCGAGCCGCAGGAAGAGGCCGGCAAGGTCGTTCTCGGTCCCGGAACCGGCCTGGGCGTCGCGGGTCTCGTCTTCGCCCTTGGCCGCTGGATTCCCGTGCCGGGCGAAGGCGGGCACATGGATATCGGCCCACGCACGCCGCGCGATTTCGACGTGTTTCCACGCATCGAGCATATCGACGGCAGGCTGTCGGGCGAGCAGATCCTGTGCGGCCGCGGCCTGGTCAATGTCTATCGGGCCGTGGCCGAAACCGATGGCAAGCCGGCCACGCTGACGACGCCGGCGGAAGTGACCGCGGCGGCGCTTGAGCGGCGCGATCGGGTGGCGGAGGAGGCGCTGTCGATTTTCGTCACCTGCCTCGGCCGCACGGCCGGCGATGTCGCTCTGGTGTTCAAGAGCCGCGGCGGGGTCTATCTCACCGGCGGCATCGCGCAGAAGATCGTCCCGGCGCTGAAGACCGGCGCGTTCCGGGCGGCGTTCGAGGACAAGGCGCCGCACAGCGCCCTGATGCGCACCCTGCCGGTCTATGTCATCACCCATCCGCTCGGCGCGCTTGCCGGGCTTGCCGCCTACGCCAGGACCCCGTTCCAGTTCGGCGTCCAGACCCATGGCCGCCGCTGGCGCTGATAAAGCCGGTTTCGTCCAGCGCCGACTTCATGTAGGAGGGGCGCGAAGCGCCGCCCGGAGCGGGCACTGGCGCAGCGTTCACGGGAAGCCGGGTTGAGTTCGAGCAAAAGCCAGGACACGTCATCCAAGGGTGGCGAGGTCGTCTCCATCCTCAAGCGCATCGCCGCCGAAAACGGCCGCGACTATGCGTGGCAGTATGGCATTGCCGCTGTCTTCCTGATCGCGATCGCGGCATCCACGGCTTTTACCGCCTGGATCATGCGCGACGTCATCGACGAGATTTTCTACCGACAGCGCGCCGATCTCATCGCCGTCATCAGCCTGTCGATCATGGCCGCCTTCATGGTTCGCGGCATCGCCACCTATGGGCAGTCCGTCATCCTGGCGCGGGTCGGCAACAATCTCGTTGCGCGTTACCAGAAGCGCATTTTCGACCATCTGATGAAACTCGGCATGGATTTCTTTGCCGAGAACCGGTCGGGCACATTGGCCGCACAGGTCAATCAGAATGTCGGCGGCGTGCGCGATCTGCTCAATATGCTGGTCACCTCGGTCGCGCGCGACGCGATCTCGCTGGTGGCCCTTGTCGCGGTGATGGTCATCCAGGACCCCGTCCTGTCTCTCATCGCCTTCCTGATCGGACCGCCGCTGATCCTTTCGGTGAACTATCTGATGCGGCGGCTGCGTAAGCTCAACCGCGATGCGATCGTGGTCGGTTCGCAACTCG
This sequence comes from Tianweitania sp. UT-5YL-CI-8, assembly GCF_030010215.1. GTDB lineage: Bacteria > Pseudomonadota > Alphaproteobacteria > Rhizobiales > Rhizobiaceae > Oryzicola. The sequence goes on along the minus strand of NZ_JASCRR010000002.1, from coordinate 638,906 downwards.
GCGGCGCCATGCAGGAGGCTGTGCAAGGCATCGCCATCGTCAAGGCCTTCACCATGGAAGACCAGCTGTCGCGCCGCATGGCGGTGCTTGCCGAAGATGTCGAGCAGCGTTCCAACAAGATCGCGCGGGTCTCCGAACGCCTGTCGCCGATCTCGGACATACTGGCCGGCATCGTCATCGCCATCGTGATTGCCTATGCCGGTTATCGCGCCACCGCCGGCGGACAGCCGCCCGGCACCATCTTTGCGTTCGTGACCGCACTGCTTCTGGCCTACGACCCGGCGCGACGTCTGGCCCGAACCCAGGTCAATCTCGAGCGCTCGCTGGTCAATGCCCGCATGATCTACGAGATTCTCGACCTCGAGCCGCGCCAGGGCGATGCGCCGGGCGCGAAGCTTCTGACGGTGACCGCGGGGGAAATCCGCTTCGACCGGGTCAATTTCGCCTATGCGCCCGATCTGCCGGTGCTGCGCGATTTAAGCTTCACCGCCCAGGGCGGCAGGACCACGGCCATCGTCGGCGCTTCGGGGGCCGGCAAGTCGACCATTGTGGCGCTGCTGCAGCGGTTTTACGACGTCTCCGGCGGCCAAATCGAAATCGACGGGCAGGACATCGCCGGCGTCACCAAGCAGTCGCTGCGCCGCTCCATCGCCTATGTCTCGCAACATCCCTATCTGTTCGAAGGCACGGTGCGCGACAACATCCGCTATGGCCGCGAGGAAGCGACCGACGCCGAGATCGAGCAGGCTGCCAAGCTGGCCGAAGCCGACGGGTTCATCCGGCTGTTGCCACAAGGCTACGACACGCCCCTGGGCGAGAACGGCGCGACCCTGTCGGGCGGCCAGCGCCAGCGCCTGTCCATCGCGCGCGCCATGGTGCGCAACGCGCCGATCCTGCTGCTCGATGAAGCCACCTCGGCACTCGACAATGAATCCGAGGCCAAGGTGCAGCAAGCCCTGGCCGCCGCCATGCAGGGCCGCACCACGGTGGTGATCGCGCATCGCCTGTCGACCGTCATCGGCGCCGACCGCATCGTCGTGCTGGAGCAGGGCCGGCTGATGGAGCAAGGCACGCATGCCGAGCTTCTGGCCGATCCGAACAGTCTGTATGCGCGTTTCTATCAGCTGCAGGAAGACCAGGATATCGGATTGGTTGACGACGTTGCCGATGCGCCCCAAGACAGGGACGAAGCTGTCGAGCGCGCAATCGAAGGGAGACCGGCATGAGCGAGATGGGACTGGTCGTGGTGGGTGCGGCCGGACGCATGGGGCAGGCGCTGATCCGCGCCATCTCAGCGATTGACGGTGCCACGCTCGTGGCCGCGGTCGAGCGGCCGGACTCGCCGCGCATCGGGCAGGATTCAGGCGAACTGGCCGGCATCGGCAAGAACGGCATCGTCATCGCCGACGATCCGCTGCCGGCCTTTGCCAAGGCCGACGGCGTGCTCGACTTCACCAGCCCCGCGTCGACCGTCGAATTCGCAGGCTATGCTGCACAGGCGCGCATCGCCCATGTCATCGGCACCACCGGCTGCGGCGCAGACGACGATGAACGGATCGCCGCCGCCGCCCGCCACGCGCCCATCGTCAAGTCGGGCAATATGAGCCTGGGCGTAAACCTGCTGGCTGTGCTGGTCGAGCAGGCCGCCAAGGCACTCGGACCGGACGATTTCGATATCGAGGTGCTCGAAATGCACCATCGCCACAAGGTCGATGCGCCATCGGGCACGGCCCTGCTTCTCGGGCAGGCTGCGGCCCACGGGCGCGAGGTCGCTCTCGCGGATCACAGCGTTCGGGTGCGTGACGGCCACACCGGCGCACGCGCGGCCGGCACCATCGGCTTTGCCACGCTGCGCGGCGGTTCGGTCGTCGGCGACCATTCGGTCATCCTGGCCGGCAGCGGCGAGCGCATCACCCTGTCCCATGTCGCCGAAGACCGTTCCATCTTCGCCCGCGGCGCGGTCAAGGCGGCGCTCTGGGCGCATGGCCGCAAGCCAGGCCTCTATTCCATGCGCGACGTCCTCGGGCTCTGAGGGCGCCGCGTCGTCAGTTTGATCGTTGAAGGGAAGGAAGACAATGTCGGGAACTCTCGTGCTCGTCCGTCATGGCCAGAGCGAATGGAATCTGAAGAACCTTTTCACGGGCTGGCGCGACCCCGATCTGACCGAGCAGGGCCATGCCGAAGCCAAGGAAGCCGGCGAAAAACTCAAGGCCAGGGGGCTGAAATTCGATATCGCCTTCACCTCGGTCCTGACCCGCGCGCAGAAAACCTGCCAGCACATTCTCGACGGTCTCGGCCAAGGCGACCTCGAAACCATCCGCGATCAGGCGCTCAACGAACGCGACTATGGCGACCTGTCGGGTCTCAACAAGGATGATGCCCGCGCCAAATGGGGCGAGGAGCAGGTGCATGTCTGGCGCCGTTCCTATGACGTGCCGCCTCCCGGAGGCGAGAGCCTGAAGGACACCGGCGCGCGCGTCTGGCCCTATTACATCCACGACATTCAGAAACATGTGCTGGCCGGCAAGACGGTGCTGGTGGCCGCGCATGGCAATTCGCTGCGCGCCTTGATCATGGCGCTCGACGGTTTGACCAGCGAGGAAATCCTCAAGCTGGAACTCGGCACCGGCATCCCGGTCGTCTACAAGCTCAACGCCGATTCGACCGTGGCGTCGAAGGACGTGCTCGGCTGAGCCGTTTTTGGGGGAATGGGCGGCTTGCGCCGCCTGTTTCCGCGCTTTGCCGGCTGCCGGACACCGAATGTTCGGCAATCGGCGGGGGATTTCAAAAAGCGCGTTGACAGGCATCGTTTGCCCGCTTACATGAGCCCGCACCAGCCCAGATGGCGGAATTGGTAGACGCGCACGGTTCAGGTCCGTGTGCCGCAAGGCGTGGAGGTTCGAGTCCTCTTCTGGGCACCATTCCCATCCCGACTACCAACGGGATCAAGCACTTAACGGATATGTTTGGCTCGATTTGTAGCGTATCGCTCTCGGTTGAGCGGCACGCCGATACGGGCTCGCGCGCCTGATGTCGTCAAGACGCAACACCCCCGTTGAAAGATAGGCGAGAGGGTTGCGGATAGCCGGTGCCCGTGGCCAAATGCGCCCAACTTGCCATTCGGGTATCAGTGCCGGACGCGTATCAGCGGAATTTGCCATGCCTCGCCTGTCCCTTGCCGCGTTCATCGCCTGTCTTGCGCTCTTCGCCGGGCCTGCAGCCGCACAACAGGAACCGGCTGCCGCCGCCGTGTCGCCGGCAGAGGGAGGGCCTTCCGCGACAGCCATGGTCGAGGGCGTTGCCGCCGGCGATCTGCTGAATGTTCGCGTCGAAGCGTCGCCGATGCAGAAGGTGATCGGTCGGCTGCCGAATGGCGCGGTGGTGCGGAAATACGACTGCAAGGCGGTCAACGGCTATGAGTGGTGCAAGGTCGAGGCCATCGAGCTTGAAGGCTTGAGCGGCTGGGCGCCTGCGCGTTATCTGCGTCCGCTGGAACTGCCCGACGATCTTATCTCAACGGCGTCCGCCGGCGAGCAGCAGGATGCGCTCAGCACGGAGACGGCCGAAACGCCCGAGCTGCCCGTGCCTGTGGGCGAGGGTGCGTCCGAAGGTTCCGAACCGCCCGCGCAGGAGCAGCAAGTAGCCCTGGCGCCGGTGCCGGCTCCTTCCGAAGTGCTGGCGGGACCTTCTCCCGACACCACGGAAAAGCTGGACAGGCCGGCTCCGGTCGAAGCCGCGCCTGACGCCCCCATCGCGCTCCCTTCGGGTATCGAAGCGCGTTTCGGCGGCGCGCCGGATCTTGCGCTCTCGCCTACCGTAGAAGAAGCACAGCCTGGTCTCGATGCCGGGACCAGCTATGCGTTGGCGTTGGCAACCGAGGCCTCGGCGGCTCCCGCCGCGGTACCGGAGACGCCCGTCGTCGAAACTCCGCAGGAGCCTGCGGCAATGCCTGCAGAGCCAGAGGTTGCATCGCTGCAGCCCAAAGCTCAGGAACCCATGGCCTTGACCCAGTCGGTGCCTTGCGCGCGCTATACCGGCCAGCCCATGACCACATGCGCGGCAAGCGTGGTGCGCCCGGCGGAAGGACAGGCAGAGGTGACCGTCACCTGGCCCGACGGCGGCACCCGCATCATTCATTTCCGCGATGGCAATCCGTCCGGCGCCAACACACGTGCTGAATTCCGCTTCACGCGGGAAGGCGCGCTCAACATGATCCGCATCGGCGTCTCCGAACGCTTCGAGATCACCGACACGGTGGCGATCGGCGACTAACTCGGAAGCTATCTGCTCTTCATCTCCAGCAAGTCAGCCACCAGCGCCTGAAGGTCCGGCAAGGTGAAAGGCTTTTCCAAAAGCGGCCGTCCGCAGTTTTCGAGAAAATGCACCGCCGACGGACCGAGCGTGTCGCCGGTCACGAAGGCGACGCGGTCGGCGATATGCGGATAGTCTTGTTGCAGCCAGGCATAGAAGGTCGGCCCGTCCCCTCCCGGCATGCGCATGTCGCACAGCACAATGTCGAAAGGCTGCACCGATTGCGTGACCATTGCTCGCGCTTCCTCCCCTCCCTCCGCCGTCACGGCGTCAACATGCAGGCAGGACAAGAGTTCAGCCAGCAGTTCCGCCAGTTCGGATTCATCCTCTACCACCAGCGCCAAAGGCCGGCGTCGGCTGGATGCCTGTTCCGTTTCGGCGGAAACCTCCTTCTTCGCGTCGATCTTTTCGCTGGTCGGCAGAGACAGCACGAAGCGCGCCCCGTGACCGGCCTCCTGCTTCGCGAGTTCGAGCGTGCCTCCGTTGGATTCGGCCAGTCCCCGGGAGACGGCGAGGCCGATGCCCGTTCCGATTTCCTGCGGCTTGGTGGTGAAGAACGGATCGAATATGCGGGTGCGTATGTCGGCCGGCACACCCTGTCCGCTGTCCTGGACTGACAACTCCATGCGGTTCGCGCCGGTTTTCCGCGCGGTGAGAAAAATGCGTCGCGCGCTCGACGGCACCATATCCATCGCCTGTTGTGCGTTGATGACGAGGTTCACCAGAATCTGGTGGATCTGGTCGCCATCCACCCAGATCGACGGCAGGTCGGCTGGAATGTCGGTGCTCACCTGGATACCCGAACTTCTGAGCCCATAAGCGAGCAGGCTCAGCACGTCCTGCACCAAGGTCTCCACCGTCACCGCGCGCGGTTCTGCCTTGCGCTGCCGCGCCATCGCCAGGAAGCTCTTGACGATCCGCGCGCAGCGTTCCGCGGCTTGCGAGATTTTCATCCCCCGCTCGCGCAGGCTTGAAGGTGTCGCCGAATTTTGGCCCTCGAGCTGTTCGCGCAGCATCATCGATTGTCCGACGACGATCGACAGCGGATTGTTGAGTTCATGCGCCACGCCCGACAGCATGGAGCCCAGCGCCGCCAGCTTTTCCTTCTGGTAGAGCGTGTCGCGCTGACGCTCGATCTCGGCCTGCGCCTGGCGTGAGCCGGTCAGGTCGCGGATATGGGCGGTGTAAAGCCGCCGGCCGTCTATGTTGACTTCCGACAAGGCAAGTTCGACCGGGAAGCGGGTGCCGTCCGCCTTGAGCCCGACCTGTTCGACACGCCGTCCCAAAAGGTTGCCGCCGCCGCCCAGCGCATGTTCGAGCATACCTTTCACATGCAACCCGCGAAGCTCGGGCGGGATGATGACATCGGCAACCGCGAGGCCCAGAACGTCGGCCCGCTTGAAGCCGAATGTCTGCTCCGCCGCCGGATTGAACTCGATGATATAGCCGGCGTCGTCGACCACGATGATGCAGTCGATGGCGGTCGCCACCACGGCGGCATGGAAACGGGTGCTCTCTGCCTGGGCCTTGGCGCTCGCGGCCAGTTCCTGCTCGCGCTGTCGCAGTTCGGTCAGGTCGAGGCCGATGGAGATGATGCCGAGCACCTCGCCCGCCGGGGCATAGCGCAGCACGGTCTCTTCGACATAGCGCTTGCCGAAGCGGTGATAATCCGCCCATCCGGTCCAGCGGAAGGTTTCCCCGGCATGGATGCGCGGCAGAAGGTCATGATAGCCGGCCGATATCTCCTCGCCGAGCACCTCACCAGGGGTACGGCCGAGCACCTCGCTTTCGGGAAGGCCGAGGAAATCGAGGAACAGCCGGTTCACATAGCGATAGCGATGCTCGTTGTCGATAAACACCACGCGCGCGGGTACGGCGTCGATCAGCGCTTGCAGCATGTCGAAGCCGACCGATGCGATTGCATGAGCGTCGCCGGTCCCAGCCTTGGCCGGCCGAGGCGTTCTATCAATGGCTTCCGGTGTCATTGTGCCGGACTGAAAAGATAGCCGACGCCGCGCATGGTCCGGATCGTCTGCGGTTTGGCCGGGTCGTTCTCGATCTTCTTGCGCAAGCGGGTGATGCGGACGTCGATGCTGCGATCAAATGGATCGGCATCGCGATTCTGCGCGAGGTCGAGCAGTCTTTCGCGCGTCATCACGCGGTTCGGGTTGTTGGCGAAGGCATGCAGCAGCTTGAATTCCATGGCGGTCAGCCCTTCATGCGCACCATCCTGCGCAACCAGGCAATGGGCCTCCAGATCGAGCAGCATCTTGCCGAAGGGCACCAGAGTGTCCCGGTCCGACTTCGGCGCCGGCGCCGGATCGTGCGTGGGAAGCGCTTCCACTGCTTGGGCGTGCTGGGTCTCGCGGCGCCGCAGAACGGCACCGATGCGCGCCTTGAGCTCGCGCAGGTCGAACGGCTTGGTCACATAGTCGTCGGCGCCCAGTTCGAGCCCGACGATCCGGTCGATGACGTCGTCGGCCGCTGTCAACATGATGATCGGCACGGTATTGGATGCGCGAATCCGGCGCGCCAGCGAAAAACCATCCTCGCCGGGCATGTTGACGTCGACAACCAGTAGATCGGCGGGTTCTTCGGCCAGAAGCGTGTCGAGCTCCCGCCCGCCGTCGGCTGCGCGCACGGCATAACCCTGGCCGTTCAGATACTCCGTCACCATGTCGCGGAGACCGTCTTCGTCATCGACGACCACGATGCGCGCTGCAACTCTGTCCCAGCCCAATGCCCCATACCCCTTCTACCCCGATGAAAGCTCACCTTACGCGCACCCATGGCACGTCCCTCTTTGGATTGAGTGACACGCATCTAGGCGCTGGGCGAACCCGTGCGGAATATTCGAAGGTTTCGCGCCTCGAATAATCCGCTGAGCCGGAGATATCGTTCGTTTGTTTCCGTAGTTAGTCGCTATACGCAACTATTGTTACATAAACGAAACGAAAACGAAAGATTTTTGAACGATGCCCGCAGGTAGCCTATCACCCTACCCTTGCGGAAGCCAGAGAGACCGCGGCGATCGTGATCTTGGCTTTCTCAGGGCAGCGCTTCAGGCCGGACTCGCCTTGTCGGCTCGTCCATTTCGTTTGACATTCGAATTGTTTTCGAACAAATAAAAAATGCTTTCGGAAGAACGATAGTGCCACAAACTGAAAGCGTGGAGACTGCCTGACCATGGCGCAGATCTATGACGTGCTGGTGATTGGCGGCGGGATCAATGGCTGCGGCATTGCCCGCGATGCTGTCGGGCGCGGCTATTCGGTGATGCTTGCCGAGATGAGCGACCTCGCCAGCGGCACGTCCTCGGCCTCCACCAAGCTGATCCATGGCGGATTGCGCTATCTCGAACATTACGAGTTCCGGCTGGTGCGCGAAGCGCTGATGGAGCGCGAGGTTTTGTGGAAGATGGCGCCACACATCATCTGGCCGATGCGCTTCGTCCTGCCCTATGCCAAAGGGCTGCGGCCTGCATGGCTGCTCCGGCTTGGCCTGTTCCTCTACGACCATCTCGGCGGCCGCAAGCTGTTGCCGGCAACGCGCACGCTGAATATGCGCACCGATCCGGCCGGCGCACCGTTGAAGCCGCTGTTCACCAAGGCGTTCGAATATTCCGACGGCTGGGTCAACGATGCCCGGCTCGTCGTGCTCAACGCCCGCGATGCCGCCGACAGGGGCGCCGTCGTACGCACCCGCACCAAGGTCGTCAGCGCGCGGCGCGAGGACAAGCTCTGGAACGTCACCCTGCAGGACGTTTCGACCGGGCATGCCGAACAGGTCCGCGCCCGGCTTCTGGTCAACGCCTCCGGTCCCTGGATCGACCATGTCATCGGCGGCATCGTCGCACAGAACGATGTGCATAATGTCCGCCTCGTGCAGGGCAGCCACATCGTCGTACCGAAGAAGTTCAACGATCCGCGCGCCTATTTCTTCCAGAACAAGGATGGCCGCATCATCTTCGCCATTCCCTACGAGCAGGATTTCACGCTGATCGGCACCACCGATCTCGACTATAACGGCGACCCCCACAACGTCGTCATCAGCGACGGCGAAATCGACTATCTCTGCAATGCCGCCAGCGAATATTTCCGCGAGCCGGTGACCAGAGCCGATGTCGTCTGGACCTATTCAGGCGTTCGACCGCTGTTCGACGATGGGGCAAGCAAGGCCCAGGAAGCGACGCGCGACTATGTGCTGAAGGCGGACGCACCGTCCGGCTCAGCACCGATCGTCAATGTCTTCGGCGGCAAGATCACCACCCATCGCCGGCTTGCCGAATCCATGCTGGAGAAGATCGAGGACCTCATCGGCAAGAAGGGCCCGGCCTGGACTGCCGGTACGACATTGCCGGGCGGCGATTTCCCGCCAGACGGGTTTGAACTGGAGGTCGAGCGTCTTCGCACCGCCTATCCGTTCCTGCGCGACCGTGAAGCGTTCCGGTTGATCCGTCTCTATGGAACCCGCGCCAAGGTGCTGCTGGGCAATGCGAAAACGCTGGACGATCTCGGCCGCATGTTCGGTGACGAACTCTACGAAGCCGAGGTGCGTTACCTGATGCAGCACGAATGGGCGCAGACGGCCGAGGACGTGCTGTGGCGCCGCACCAAGCGCGGCTTGAAATTTATCGCTGAGGAGGTTGCGGCCCTGCAGGACTTCATGGACGATGTCCGGAGGCAACCCGCCGCGGCGGAGTAAGACTGAAATCGGGGAGGAACGATGCCAGGCTATGTTTTGGCAATCGACCAGGGCACGACCTCAACAAGGGCGATCCTGTTCGATGGGGACATGAAGATTGCCGGCATCGGCCAGAAGGAATTCACTCAGCATTACCCGGCTTCCGGCTGGGTCGAGCACGACCCGGAAGACATCTGGAAAAGCGTCGTCGCCACCTGCAGGCAGGCGCTGCGCAAGGGCGGCGTCAAGGCCGGGGACGTGGCCGCCATCGGCATCACCAACCAGCGCGAAACCGTCGTCGTCTGGGACAAGGCGACGGGCGAGCCGATCCACAACGCCATTGTCTGGCAGGACCGCCGCACGGCAGCTTTCTGCGCGCGCCTTAAGAAGGACGGGCTGGAGACGATCTTCACCCGCAAGACCGGCCTGCTGCTCGATCCGTATTTTTCCGGCACCAAGCTGCGCTGGCTGATGGATCACGTCAAAGGCGCCCGACACCGCGCCGAGAAGGGCGAGCTCCTGGCCGGCACCATCGACAGCTTTCTGATCTGGCGGCTCACCGGCGGCGCGGTCCACGCCACCGATGCCACAAACGCCTCGCGCACGCTGCTGTTCGACATCGAAAAGAACGCCTGGGACGACGAGCTGCTCGGGATACTTGGCATTCCCCGCGCCATGCTGCCCGAGGTCAAGGACTGCGCCGACGACTTCGGCGTGACGGAGAAATCCGTCCTCGGCGCGTCCGTGCCGATCCTGGGCGTCGCCGGCGACCAGCACGCCGCGACCATCGGCCAGTCCTGTTTCGAGCCGGGCATGATGAAGTCGACCTACGGCACCGGCTGCTTCGCCGTTCTCAACACGGGCAGCGATATCGTCCGCTCGAAAAACCGGCTGCTGACCACCATCGCCTACCGGCTCGACGGCAAGACGACTTACGCGCTGGAAGGCTCGATCTTCGTCGCGGGTGCGGCGGTGCAATGGCTGCGCGACGGCATTAAGGTCATCGGCAAGGCGTCCGACAGCGGCGGCCTGGCTGAAAAAGCCGATCCCGAGCAGGATGTCTACCTCGTGCCGGCTTTCGTCGGCCTCGGTGCGCCGCATTGGGACGCGCATGCGCGCGGCGCAATCTATGGACTTACCCGAAATTCCGGACCAGCCGAATTCGCCCGCGCCGCCCTTGAATCGGTAGCGTATCAGACCCGCGACCTCTTGGATGCGACGAAGAAGGACTGGAAAGGCGGCGGCAAGACGGTGCTGCGCGTTGATGGCGGCATGGTCGCCTCGGACTGGACCATGCAGCGCCTTGCCGACATCCTCGACGCGCCCGTTGACCGGCCGACCATTCTGGAAACCACCGCTCTGGGCGCTGCATGGCTTGCCGGATCGAAGGCCGGCGTTTGGCCGGACGCAAAGAAGTTCACGAAGTCATGGGCGCTCGACCGGCGTTTTGAGCCGAAAATGGACGAGGCCACCCGCAAGCGCAAACTTGCCGGCTGGCGCGATGCCGTGCGCCGGACCTTGAGTTGACACGGTCAACGGGCGCGGAAGCGTTCTCTACGCCTCAAGCTCGCGCTTTGCTCTGTCGCGGAAGATGCGGCGAATGACTTTGCCGCTGGTGGTCAGCGGCATGGAATCGACGAATTCGACCTCGCGCGGATATTCATGCGCCGACAGCCGTTCGCGAACCCATTGCGATATGTCGCCGGCCAGGACGGTTGAGCCGGCAAAACCGTCCTTCAGCACGACATAGGCCTTGACGATTTCGGTGCGCAGCGCGTCGGGCTTGCCAACGGCGGCAGCCAGGGCCACTGCGGGGTGGCCGGTCAGGCAATCCTCGATCTCGCCAGGGCCGATGCGGAAACCGGCTGAAGTGATGACGTCGTCGTCGCGGCCGAAGAAGGACACGTAACCGTCGGCATCCTGCACGCCCTGGTCGCCGGTGGTCATCCAGTCGCCGATGAACTTCTTCTCGGTCGCCTCCGGATTGTCCCAATAGCCCAGGAACATCACCGGGTCGGGGCGGGCAACCGCAATCTGGCCCGCCTCGCCAATCGGCAGCGGACGGCCGCGTTCGTCGATGATCGCCACGCTGTGGCCGGGCACGGCCTTGCCGATAGCGCCGCCGCGGCTGACGCCAAGGGCCGCGCAGGACGCCAGGACGGCATTGCATTCGGTCTGGCCGTAGAACTCATTGACGGTGAGGCCGAGTTCGGCCTTCGCCCAATCATAGGTCTCGCGGCCGAGCGACTCGCCGGCGGAACCTACGCTGCGCAGGTTGAGCCGGAAGCGCTTGCCGATGTCGGGGACGGCCTTGAGCATGCGCAGCGCAGTGGGCGGGATGAAGGCGTTGCGCACCCCGCTTTTTTCCATCAGCAGCAGAGCTGCCTCGGGATCGAATTTGTCGAAGCGGCCGACCACGACAGGCAGGCCGAAATAGAGGCTGGGCAGCAGGAGATTGAGCAAGCCGCCGGCCCAGGCCCAGTCAGCGGGCGTCCAGGCGATGTCGCCGGGCTGCGGCAGGAATTCCTGCGCCATCTGGATGCCCGGCAGGTGACCGAGCAGCACCCTGTGGCCATGCAGCGCGCCCTTGGGCGGGCCGGTCGTTCCGGAGGTGAAGATCATCATCGCCGGATCGTCGGGCGTGGTGTCCTCGACCTCAAGGACGGATGAGCCCTGTGCCACCAGGCGGCGGAAATCCAGCGCCCCCTTGCTGCCCTCGGGGGAGACGATCAGCTTGAGGTCGATGAGCCGGGCGGCAATCGCCGAGACCTTGGCGAACCCGGCATCGTTGGTGATAATAGCAGCGCAGCCCGCCGTCTGCAGCCGGTATTCGAGCGCCTCGACGCCGAACAGCAGCGCCAGCGGCACGGCAATACAGCCCAGCTTGTAAATCGCGACATGCGCAATCGCCGTCTCGAAGGATTGCGGCAAGAGCAGCGCGACCCGGTCGCCGCGCCGTATCCCTGCTTTGCGCAGGCTGTCGGCCAGTGCGTTTGACTGCCTCGCCAACTCGCCGAAGCTGAGGCGTGCTGCCTCTCCGTCGGAGCGGTAATCGATCAGCGCGACCCGGTCGGGCTCGCGGCTTGCCCAGTGGTCGGAGACGGCGGTGCCGATGTTGAATCGCGGAGGTATCTTCCAGGCGAAATCCCGGCAGAGCGCTTCGTAGCTGGTTCGGCGTTCGAGCATGGTTGTCTCGCGCGAAAAGAAGGTCGCAGCAAGGGCTAAGCCTGCTTTCGCACTGCGTCAAGATATCGTGCTGCAGCGCAGCATCTGTTCAGAAGGGTGAAATCACTGCCAGGTTTCGGGAATGGATTTCAGCAGCGTCTCGCGCGCCGAGCGCAGATGCCTGCGGCAGGCCTCCTCGACCTTGGCGATATCGCCCGAACGAAGCGCCGAGATATAACGCAGGTGCTCCTGCAGGGCGACCTCGTTGCGCTCGCGCTCGCCGGTTTTGTTCCATTGATAGTGGTAGTGAAAGATCATGGCGATGACGTCGTAGAAGTCGACGATGAAACGGTTGTGCGAGGCGCTGTGCACCAGGCGGTGGAACCGTTCGTCCAGCGTTGAAAATTCGAGATAACGGTCGGACACCGATGCCAGAAGCGCGCGGTGCTCGTCTTCCATCACGTCGAGGGTAGACCAGATCGGATTGTTCTTGCCTAGCGCCGCGAAAGCATGGGCAGAGCGCAGTTCGAACATCTCGCGGATTTCGGTGAGTTCGAGCGCGAAGGCTTTGGTGAAGCCCTTCAGCACCCAATGGCTGTTTCTGCGCTTTTCGATCAGGCCGAATCGGCTGAAGCGGATCAGGAACTCCCGAACGCTGGTGGTGCCGACGCCGATCTCGCGCGCAAGCTCGAGTTCGTTGACCTGCATGCCTGCCTGCGAGCCACCGGCCAACAGCCGCTCCATGAACTTGCGCTCGATGATGAGCGACAGCGCATCGGTTTCTTCCTCGGGAAAATAATCGTCTTCCGTGGGGTCGCGCAGCACGAGCTTGCTGCGCTTGTTCCAGGCGATCAGCCCGCTTTCCTCCATCTTCGCGAGAATGGTGCGCACGGTGGTGCGGCTGACCCCCAAGGCGGCGCCGAGCTCGGGTTCGGACGGCAGCGCGTCGCTGGCCGAGATCATTTCCAGACAGCGGTTATAGGCGTCCTTATAGACATTTTTCTGTTTTGCCATGGCGCTGCCCTTTCGCCCGGAAGTCGGAGCGAGACAATGCGTGGGTAGCAAAAATCCGATTGACGGCAAAATGTTTTTTCACGATAAAAGACAAAATCCAAGCTGGGCCGACGGCCTGAAATCTTTCCCCGGCGCTGCATAGGCTGCGCCGGCCTTACCATGAGAGCAACGGCAGTGAGTTTGGCCAAAGCCATCATTCTTTCCCCTTCCGATAATGTCGCAGTCGCCAATGGCAAGCTAGAGGCCGGCGAAGCTCTGCCGAACGGCGTTCCGACGCTGACGGTCATCGACCCCGGCCACAAGGTGGCGACCAGGCCGATCGCGGCGGGTGAAGCGGTGATCAAATACGCACAGGCGATCGGGCGGGCGACGCAGGACATCGCCGCGGGCGAGCATGTGCATTCGCAGAACCTGGTGTTCGAGGCCGGCCGCATGCCGGTGGTCCCGCCCGGCACCGCGCTCGAGCCCACCGAGGCTGACAAGGCGCGTACCTTCATGGGCTATCGCCGCGCCGACGGGCGCGCCGGCACGCGCAATTTCATCGGCATCATCGCTTCGGTGAACTGTTCGACCACCGTCTGCAAGGCCATTTCCGACGAGGCGAACCGCAGGCTGCTGCCGCTTTATCCCGGTATCGATGGTTTCGTGCCGATTGTGCATGGCCAGGGCTGCGGCATGAGCGGCACCGGCGACGGCATGGCCGTATTGCACCGGACGCTGGCAGGCTATGCCCGGCATCCGAATTTCGGCGGTGCGCTGATGATCGGGCTGGGCTGCGAGGTCAACCAGCTGACGCTCTACGGACAGCGCGGCGTTGTTTCGTCCAAGCGCCACTTCAACATCCAGGATGCCGGCGGTTCGCGCAAAGCGGTCGAAAAGGCGATGGAAATCCTGGCCGAGATCGCCGAAGAGGTCGGACAGCTCCAGCGCGAGCCAATTCCGCTGAGCGAGATCGTCGTCGGCCTGCAATGCGGCGGGTCCGACGGCATGTCGGGCATCACAGCCAATCCCGCGCTCGGCGCGGCGGTCGATCTGCTCGCCGGCGTCGGCGGCATCGGCATCCTGTCGGAAACGACGGAAATTTACGGCGCGGAGCATCTGCTTGCCTATCGTGCCACCACCCCGGAGGTCGCCAAAAAGCTCGACGGCTATATCAAGTGGTGGGAAGACCATACCGCCCTGCATGGCGCGTCGATCGACAACAATCCTTCGCCCGGCAACAAGCGCGGCGGCTTGACGACCATCCTGGAAAAGTCGCTGGGCGCCGTCGCCAAGGGCGGCCAGACCCCGCTGACCGGGGTGTTCGGCTATGGCGAGAAGGTCACCGGCCATGGGCTGGTGTTCATGGATACGCCCGGCTACGATCCCGTATCGGCGACCGGGCAGGTGGCTGGCGGCGCCAATGTCATCGTCTTCACCACGGGCCGCGGTTCGTGCTTTGGCTGCCGGCCGACGCCGTCGATCAAGGTGGCGACCAATTCGACGCTCTACAACGCCATGGAAGAAGACATGGACGTGAATTGCGGCGACATCGCCTCGGGCGAAAAGACCATCGAGCAGATGGGCCGCGAAATGTTCGAGCTGATCATCGACACCGCTTCGGGCCGCAAGACCAAGAGCGAAGAGTTCGGCTATGGCGACAACGAGTTCGTGCCGTGGCATCTCGGGGCGACGCTTTAAAGAGGAAATCCTTGCCCCCGCACCTGGTTTCGCAGTGCTTGGCGACCCCTCTCTATGCCCGGATGGAGGGGTCCGAGGATCGCGATGGAGGGGTCGAAACCGGCGTTTGGACCCCCTCAAAAGGGCGCCAAGAGCGGGATGACGGGCATCGCTAGAGGGGCGATAGACACATGGCGAAGGAAAAACGATGAAAAAGCGCCGGATCGGCACAACCGGCCTCGAGATCACCGAGATCGGCTTTGGGGGCGCCTCGCTGGGCAATCTCTACCAGGCGGTATCCAATCCCGACGCGGAAGCCGTGCTCGATGCCGCATGGGAGGCAGGCATCCGCTATTTCGACACCGCGCCGCATTACGGCTTCGGCCTCTCCGAACGGCGCTTCGGCGACTATCTGCGTTCCAAGCCGCGCGACAGCTACGCCCTGTCCACCAAGGTCGGCCGCCTGCTCAGGCCAGTGCCGGAAGACCAGGTGCCGAAGGTGGGCTTCGTCGATCCTCTGCCCTTCAAGCTCGAATACGACTACAGCTATGACGGCATCATGCGCTCGGTCGAGTTCAGCTACGCCCGGTTGGGGCTGAACCGTATCGACATCCTCTATGTCCACGATATCGGCGTCTACACCCACGGCGTTGAGCTGACCAAGCTGCATCTCGGCCAATTGCTCGACGGCGGGCTGAAGGCGCTGGAAGAGCTGAAGTCGGGCGGCGTGATCTCGGCCTACGGGCTGGGCGTCAACGAGGTCGAGGTCTGCCTGAACGTGATGCGCCGCGCGCCGCTGGACTGCATCCTGCTGGCCGGCCGCTACTCGCTGCTCGACCGTTCGGCCGAGGCGGAACTTCTGCCGCTGTGCCGCGAACGCAAGACCTCGCTGGTCATCGGCGGCGTGTTCAACTCCGGCATCATGGCCACCGGCGCCAAGCCTGGCGCGAATTTCGATTATGGGCCGGCCTCGCCGGAGATCCTGTCCAAGGTTTCTGCAATGGAAGATATCGCCGCGGCGAGCGGCTATCCGCTGGCCGCGGCAGCGATGCAGTTTCCGCTGCACGAGCCTGCCGTCGCCACCGTGTTGATCGGCACGGCAAAGACCTCAAGTCTCAAGCGCAATCTTGATCTGCTTGAGGATACGGTGCCGGCGGCGGAATTCGACAAATACCAGCCCTATACCACCGTTCAGCCGCCGTTGAAGGGCGCGGTGCGCGAATGATGCCGTCGAAACCCGTTACCGAGGATATGTGCTGATGCTGCGCGGAATTCATCCCTTGCTGGGTCCAGACCTGCTGCACGCGTTGCAGACCATGGGCCATGGCGACGAAATCGTCCTGGCCGATGCCAATTTCCCCGCCAGCACATTAGGCCCGAAGGTCGTGCGGGCCGACGGATTGGGCACGGAAGCGCTGCTGGAAGCGATCCTGACGCATTTTCCGCTCGACACCTTCGCCGATGCATCGGCCTTTCGCATGGCGATGGTGGATACACCCGACATCGTTCCGCCGATCTGCCAGTCCTTCCAGGCCATCGTGAGCAGGCTCGCCGGCGACTTCGCAGTCGAGCCTCTGGAACGCTTCGCCTTCTACGAACGGTCGAGAGGGGCTGCCTATATCGTCGCGACCGGCGAACGGGCGATCTATGCCAATATCATCCTCAAGAAAGGCGTCGTCCAAGACGTTTGAGGTTCTGTGCTTTGGAATGTGCGACCTAAAAGGGAACGTACATTCCAAGTTGACAGAACGATGGAATTAATATTTCATCCCTAAGAAGCAGTCGGGAGGAGCGCCGACGATCCTTGGATCGGCAGGCTTTGGGAGCAGGGAGGCTCACGAAAACAGCGGTACGGCCCGCTTGCCAGAAAACGGCAAATCCGCTACCTCTTCTCAGCATTTGTTTTTTATCGATAAAGTCCGCTTTGGGCAACGCCTAACCAGAGCCGGATAAACTCACCTTCACCAGGCGACTTAGGGAGGAAGCCTATGAAATCCGTCACCACAATCACCCGTCGTGCCTTTACCGCGCTTGCCGCGGCGTCGATGCTTGCAATGGCCGCTCCGGCAGCCCCGGCATTTTCTCAGGAAGTCACCATTCCGATCATCGTCAAGGACACCACGTCCTTCTACTGGCAGATCGTCATGGCCGGCGCCCGCCAGGCCGGCAAGGATCTCGGCGTCAAGGTACCCGAGCTTGGCGCCCAGGCTGAAACCGACGTCAACGGCCAGATCTCGATCCTCGAAAACGCCGTCGCCGGCAATCCGGCTGCCATCGTGATCTCGCCGACCGAATTCAAGGCGCTCGGCAAGCCGATCGACGAAGCGGCAGCCAAGGTGAAGGTCATCGGCATCGACTCCGGCGCCGACTCGAAGGCGTTCACCTCGTTCCTGACAACCGACAACGTCGAGGGCGGACGCGTCGCAGCCGACGGCCTTGCGGCGGCGATCGGCGCTGCCAATGGCGGCAAGATCGAAGGCGATGTCGCCCTGATCACAAATGCTCCCGGCGCTGGTTCGCTGGAACAGCGCAAGCAGGGCTTCACTGAGCAACTGGCTGCGAAGTATCCCGGCCTCAAGCTCGTCGCCGACAAATATGCCGACGGACAGGCCACGACCGGCCTGAACATCGCGACCGACCTGATCACCGCCAACCCCAACCTCAAGGGCATCTTCGCCTCCAACCTGATCATGGCGCAGGGCGTCGGCCAGGCTGTGGCCGAGAACAACCTTGGCGGCAAGGTCGCGCTGGTCGGTTTCGACAGCGACGAGAAGCTGATCAAGTTCCTCAACGACGGCGTCATCTCTGCTCTCGTCGTGCAGGACCCTTATCGGATGGGCTATGACGGCATCAAGACCGCGCTCGCCGCCTCCAAGGGCGAAAAGGTCGAGGCCAATGTCGACACCGGCGCAAACCTCGTCACCAAGGCCAACATGAAAGAGCCGAAGATCGACGCGCTGCTCAACCCCAAGCTTAACTAGTCTGGGTTCGGGTGAGGAGCTTGCTCCTCACCCACTCGCCCTGTTTTCGCCCGCCTGCGATGGGGCGCGGTGTGCCGGCTCTCTCCGGAGTGGAGAAACTGGCTCGCAGGCCGGATGAGGAGGCTTACACCTCATCGATATGTTCCGGGAGGATTGTCATGAACACAGCATCGTCCGACCTGCATCCCGAACCCGATCTCGCGCCGGGCGCAACCATCCTCGAACTGCGCGGGCTGGAAAAGAAATATCCCGGCACCCACGCGCTCAAGCCGATCAACCTCGATTTCAAGGCCGGCGAGATTCACGCCATCGTCGGCGAAAACGGCGCAGGCAAGTCCACCCTCATCAAGCTTTTGACCGGGGTGATGCCGCGCACCTCGGGCGACGTCATATGGGAAGGCAAGCCGACCGGGCTGTCCACGCCGCATGAGGCCATGGCGCTCGGCATCAACGCCGTGCACCAGGAAGTCGTTCTGTGCCGGCACCTGACGGTCGCCGCCAACATCTTCCTCGGCGAGGAGACCGTGCGGTTCGGCATTCTGCAGCAGCGCGCCATGGTGCGCGAAGCGCAGAAGATTCTTGACGATCTCGGCTTCGAACTTCCCGCCCATGTCCTGCTCGGCGACCTGACCATCGGCCAGCAGCAACTCGTCGCCGCCGCCCGCGCCACCGTGCGCGGCACCAAGTTCCTGATCTTCGACGAGCCCACCGCCTATCTGACCCGGCGCGAGGCCGATCAGCTTTTCACCCTGATCCGGCGCCTGAAGGCGCAAGGGGTCACCATCGTCTACATCAGTCACCGCATGGAAGAGGTGTTCGAGCTGGCCGACCGCGTGTCGGTGCTGCGCGATGGCACCTATGTCGGAACCCGCAACATCGGCGAGACCGACGATGCCGAACTGATCCGCATGATGATCAACCGCTCCATCGAACAGGTCTATCACAAGGAAAAATACGAGTTCGGCCCGGTCATCGTCCAGGCGCGTAACCTCTCCGGCAAGGGCTTCGAGGACGTGTCGATGTCGGTGCGGTCCGGCGAGATCGTCGGCCTCTACGGTCTGATCGGCGCGGGCCGCAGCGAATTCGTCACCACGCTCTACGGCCGCCATGCGAAATCCGCCGGCTCCATCCTGTGGGACGGCAAGGACGTCGAGATCAAATCCGAGCGCGACGCCATGCGGCTCGGCATGGCGCTGGCGCCCGAAAGCCGGCGCGACCAGGGCCTTTGCCTCAATCTCTCCGTGGGCACAAACCTCAACCTGCCGATCTACAAGCGAATCAGTTCCAACATGCTGATCTCGGGCAGCCAGGAAAAGAAACACGCCGACCAGCAGATATCCGACCTGCGCATCAAGACGCCGACCCGCCACGCGCTGGCTTCCAGCCTTTCGGGCGGCAACCAGCAGAAGATCGTGATTGGCAAATGGCTGAACCACGGGGCGCGGCTGTTCATCTTCGACGAGCCGACAGTCGGTGTCGATGTCGGCACCAAGGCCGAAATCTACCGGCTGTTCGGCGCGCTGCTGGCACAAGGCGCGGGCATCATCCTGATCTCCTCCTACCTGCCCGAAGTCTACGAACTGGCCGACACGCTGCATGTGTTCCGGCGCGGCAGGCTGGTGGCGACCCACGGGTTCCACACCGCAAGCCATGAAGATGTGCTGACGCAAGCGATCGGCGTCTGACGAGAATTATTGCTGAGAGGTCACTCCATGAGCATCGACGCCCCGGTCCCAGTGAAAACCAAGCGAAATTACAACGTGCTGTTCGGCCTGACGCTGCTGGCGCTGCTCGTGCTTCTGTGGGTGGCGCTGTCTCTGGCGACGACGAGCTTCGCCTCCCCCAACAACATCGCCAATCTGCTCCGGCAGGGCTCGATGATCGCCATTCTCGCGGTCGGGCAGACCTTCGTCATCATCACCGGCGGCATCGACCTGTCGGTCGGCGCGGTGGTCGGCTTCTCCACGGTTGTGACGGCGATGATGATCAACGCCGGCTTCCCGGTGTGGATCGCCATCCTGGCGACACTGCTGGTGGGTGTCGCAATCGGCACCTTCCACGGTTTCGGCATCGTCAAGATGGGCCTGCCGCCCTTCATCATCACGCTCGCCACGCTGACATCGCTGCGCGGCATCGGCCTTCTGATCACCAACGGCAACTCGATCTCGATCAACAACGATGCCTTCCAGGCCTTTTCGCGCAACTCCTTCCTCGGGGTTCCGAACCTCTTCTGGATGGTCATCCTGGTCGGCATTCCAGCCTATGTCTTTCTGCATCACAGCCGCTGGGGCCGCTATCTGTTCTCCGTCGGCTCCAATGCGGAAGCCGCGCGTCTGTCCGGGGTCAACGTTCAGCGCACCATCTACATGGCCTATATGCTGTCGGGCCTGTGCGCGGCCTTTGTCGGCGTGCTTCTGGCTTCGCGCATCGGCATCGGAAATCCGACCCAGGCTGAGGGCTGGGAACTGCAGGCCATCGCATCGTCCGTTATCGGCGGCACCTCGCTGTTCGGTGCTGTGGGGTCGGTGCACGGGCCGCTGCTCGGCGCTTTCATCCTGGCCACCATCAACAACGGCGCCAACCTGTTGAACGTCAATTCCTTCTGGCAGCGCATCATCACCGGCGTGCTGATCATCGTCATCGTGTTCTTCGACGGGCTGCGCAGGCGGGGCAAGTAGGCCGACATGAAAGCTCTTGTTTGCACCGCTCCGGGCCAACTCTCGCTCGAGGACCGCCCGGCGCCCGGCTCTCCCCCGGAAGGCTGGGCGCGCGTCTCGGTCAGCCATGTCGGCATCTGCGGCACCGACTATCACATCTATGAAGGCAAGCACCCGTTCCTGAACTACCCGCGCATCATGGGCCATGAAGTGTCGGGAACGGTGGCCGAGGCCGGCGCGGGCGTCGACCTGGCGGTCGGGCAGGCGGTTATCGTCAATCCTTATCTCGCCTGCGGCCGCTGTATCGCCTGCCGCAATGGCAAGCCCAATTGCTGCATGGCAATCGAAGTGCTGGGCGTGCATCGCGACGGGGCGATGTGCGCGGAAATCCTCGTGCCCGCGCAGAACCTCTACCCAGCCGAAGGCCTGTCGCTGGAGGCCGCGGCAACCGTCGAATTCCTCGCCATCGGCGCTCATGCCGTGCGCCGCGGCGGTGCAAGCCAAGGCCGCGCGCTGGTGATCGGCGCCGGTCCCATTGGGCTGGGCACCGCGATCTTCGCCCGCATTGCCGGGCTCGACGTCACCCTGCTCGACGCCAGCGCGGAACGGCTCGACTTTGCCGACACCGAACTCGGCTTCGCCGCTGGGCTGGTGCTCGGACCGGACTTGGCTGACCGTATCAGCGCCGCCACCGATGGCGAAGGTTTCGACGCGGTGTTCGATGCCACCGGCAACGCCAAATCCATGCAGGCCGCCTTTGCCCATGTCGCGCATGGCGGCGTGCTGGTGCTGGTCAGCGTGGTGCGCGAAGACATCACCTTCTCCGACCCGGAATTCCACAAGCGCGAGATGACGCTGGTCGGCAGCCGCAACGCCACACGCGTGGATTTTGTGCATGTCACCGCATCCATCGCGGCCGGGCTGGTGCCGCTCGACCGGCTGGTCACGCATCGTACGACGCTGGAAGGCGCGGTTCAGGACCTGCCGCGCTGGGCGCATGAAAAGTCAGGCCTGATCAAGGCGATCATCAAGGTCGGCGCCTGAACCACGTTCCTTACCCCAACCCTCCATCCCTCCCCACAAGGAAGATGAAGGGTTGGGGTAATCGTAGGAAGTCTCTACGCGATAGTCCGTAAACTACCCTGCTTGAGCCTGCTGCCATTCAGCGAGGGCGACCTTCACCGCCTCCGTGCCGCTAGCGGCAATGTCGGGCGGGAGAGAAAAGCCCAAGCCGATCAACTTGCGGCCGAGCATGTGGTCGGCGGGGCGGTTGACGGTTTCGACACCGATCAGCCGGTCGCCGAGATAGTGATGCACGGCGAATTTATTCTCCGCCGGATCCCCAGAGACGACCTGCCGGCTGCTGCCGCCGGTCAGGCCGACCATCTGCAATTTCATGTCGCCAATGTCGGACCAGAACCACGGCACCGCCTCATAGGCGCTTTCGTGACCCAGGATGGTGCGCGCGGCCAGCCTTGCCTGATCGGTGGCGTTCTGCACCGATTCCAGCCGCACATCGGCTGCGCTGAACCAATGGCGGTAGCTGGCATTGTCGCCGATGGCGAGTATTTCAGGCACCGAGCTGCGCATGTGGGGATCGA
The DNA here is from genome assembly GCF_030010215.1 of Tianweitania sp. UT-5YL-CI-8. Taxonomy (GTDB): domain Bacteria; phylum Pseudomonadota; class Alphaproteobacteria; order Rhizobiales; family Rhizobiaceae; genus Oryzicola. Next base: position 616,835 of record NZ_JASCRR010000002.1, on the reverse strand, counting down.
CCCGGATGCCGTTGGCTATAGACAGTCCGGCGGCCTCGGCCAGCTCGACATTGGGCACCACGCCGATGCCGACAATGACCATCTGGGCCGGCAGGCGTTCGCCGGTCGAGGTAACTGCTGCCGAGACCGCGCCATTGTCGCCGTCAAGCCTGTCGAGCGTGGTGTTGAGCAGGATGCGCACGCCCAAGCCGCCGAGCCGCAGCCGGACATGTTCGGATATGACCGGCGCCACCGCGCGGCCGATCAGCCGGTCCTGTGCTTCGATGACGGCGACCTTGCGGCCGCTGAGCGACAGCGTGGCGGCGATCTCCAGCCCGATGAAGCCGCCGCCCAGAACCACGACCTCCTCGACCTGTCCGCTGGCCTCGCGGATGCGCCGCGCATCGGCAATCGAGCGCAGCGACAGCACGCCGTCGAGGTCGCTGCCTTCAAGGCGCAAGGCGCGGGGGCGCGATCCCGTGGCCAGGATCAGCCTGTCGAACGGAAGTGCCGCCCCTTCCGCGAGCACCAGGCGGCGTGTTGAGAGGTCGATGCGCTCTGCCCGGTGGCCGAGCCTGAGGTCGATGCGGTTGGTTTCGTAGAAGGCGTCGCCGCGCAACGGCTGCGGCCTGGCGGCCGCGTCCTTGATGAACGTCTTGGAGAGAGGCGGCTTGTGATAGGGCAGATCCGTCTCGTCGCCGACGAGGATCACCGGTCCGTCGAAGCCTTCTTCCCGCAGGCTGGCGGCGGCCTGTACGCCGGCATGGCCGGTGCCAACGATGACGACGCCGTTGTTCATGGAATTGCCTCTCCTCACGTACCCGCCGCAGATGGTGACGCCACCCCGGCCGCCACAAGGGCCGGGCGACCATAGGCTTGCGTGGCACCTGATATAGACGGCTGTCAAGCCGCGGCCCTGTCGGAGCCGACCGGCGTTCCGTGTCGAAACAAACTGGACAGTCGTAGTTTAGAATAGTTCTAAACACTTGAAGTCTTTACGCTTTTTCCAAAGGGGGCGTTGACTTTTCCAGGCTGTCGGCTTTTATGGGCCAGCATTGTGAGATGCATGCCTTTGATGTCTGGGCCTTGAACCCTTTCGATTGGAGCGACCGGAATGATTTCGACGACCCCGCCGCGCGTGGACGCGACACCCGCGCATCTGTGCGGCAGCCCATCGGCCGACCTAACCGTTTCCGTCATATCTTCTTGTTTTCACTTGCCGAACAAGGGCCGCGCATGAGCCTGACGGCTGACATCGCGCATGGCCGCGGCGGCTATTTCGAGCGGGCTCCGGAAAAGCTGGTGCTCGAAGGCTATCGCCACTGGCTGGCCGGATACGACACCGGTTCGGTGACGCCGTGGGAACGCGCCCACACGCTCTATGCCGGCCTTCTGGGCGATGCGGACGGCCGTCGCGCATTGGGCGAATTGTCGCATTTCGTGCGCACGCTGCGCCGCTGCGCGGCCTGCCCGCTGATCAGCTTTCCGTTCGGCGCGCATCATATCTGCCGCGATGAATGCCTGGCGCTCGGCCTTGTCGCCGGCCTGCAGCATCATGACGAGGTTACAGCCGCGACCTGCCTCGACGCGATGACCTGCGGCCTGATGCGCCAGGAGGCCAAGGAGGCCGCCGGCTGTTTCGCAGAAACGCTGAGCGCCCTGCATCACTATCTTTTGCCCATACCGAAATTCGCGATCGACGACATACTGGACCGGTCGTCGCGCAAGACAGTTCACTGAGGGAGACGACGATGCTCACGAGCATGGCTTTGACACGGCGCCACGGCAGGATTGCCACAATTGCCGCAACGGCAACACTGACGGCGGCGATTTTCGTCCTGCCGGCCAAGGCAGCCGAGGTCGACCCAAAAGCGGTGGTGGCGAATTATGCCGATATCGCGCTTGCCGGCTACGAGGACTCGCTGACCACGGCGCAGGCGCTGAAGACGGCTGTCGATGCGCTGGTGGCCAAGCCCTCGCAGGAGACGCTGGACGCCGCACGGACCGCCTGGAAGGCGTCGCGCATCCCTTATCAGCAGACGGAGGCGTTCCGCTTCGGCAACCCCATCGTCGACGACTGGGAGGGCCGGGTGAACGCGTGGCCGCTCGACGAGGGCCTGATCGACTATGTCGACGGCGGCTATGGCACCGAGTCCGACGAGAACACGCTCTATACGGCCAATGTCATCGCCAACAAAAGCATCGAGATCAATGGCGAGACGGTCGATGCCGCCAAGCTGACGCCTGAGTTCCTGGCGTCGACGCTGCAGGAAGCCGGCGACATCGAGGCCAATGTGGCCACCGGCTATCACGCCATCGAATTCCTGCTCTGGGGCCAGGACCTGAACGGCACCGGTCCCGGCGCCGGCAGCCGGCCTTATACCGACTATGACACGGCAAACTGCACCGGCGGCAATTGCGACCGTCGCGGCGAATATCTCGCTTCCGCCTCGCAACTGCTGGTCACCGATCTCGAAGAGATGGTCGGCAACTGGAAGGCCGATGGCGAAGCCCGCAAGACGCTGGTCGACGCCGATCCGACCGAGGGCGTTTCCGTCATCCTCACCGGCATGGGCTCGCTGTCTTATGGCGAACTGGCTGGCGAGCGCATGAAGCTCGGCCTGCTGTTGCACGACCCGGAAGAGGAGCATGACTGCTTCTCCGACAACACCTACATCTCGCATCTCTACGACACCGTCGGCATCCGCAACGTCTATCGCGGCAGCTACAAGCGTGTCGACGGTTCTGTCGTGAAAGGCCCTTCGGTGTCCGATCTGGTGAAGGCAGCCGCCCCGGCCGTCGATGCCGAACTGTCGGGCAAGCTGGATGCGACGATTGCAAAGATGGAAGCGATCGAAGCCCGCGCCAAGGCCGGCGAAGCCTATGACCAGCAGATCGGCGAAGGCAACACCGAAGGCAACGCTACCGTGCAGGCCGCGATCGACGCTTTGGTCGACCAGACCAAGTCTATCGAGCGTGCCGTTGCCACGCTGAAGATCGACGCCATCGCCTTCGAGGGATCGGACAGCCTCGACGCGCCGGACAAGGTTTTCCAGTGAGGCTTTTCGCCACGCGCTGAAACCGCAAAGCCAATGGCGCGGGGAGCCCGCGCCACAGCCATCGCAGAGTTCAACATGCTGATTTGCCACTGTAATCTGATTACCGAAAAGGAAATCGAACAGACGATCATAGACCTGCTCGACAGCGACCCGTGGCAGCTCATTGTCCCGGCAAAGGTCTACCATGCCATGCACAAACGCGGTCGCTGTTGCGGCTGCTTCCCAAATGTGGTGGAAACGATCATTCGGGTTACCGAAAACTACCATTCTCGTTCGGAGGCGGACGAAATGGCCATCGTTTCACATCTGGATCGCGTCAGAGAATTGCGCATCCAATTCGGGAGCAGGACGCATGAAAGGCGACAAAGAGATCATCGAGCGGCTTAACGAAGCCCTCTTTCTCGAGCTCGGAGCTGTCAACCAATACTGGCTGCATTACCGTCTGCTCGAGGATTGGGGTTTCACCAAGCTCGCCAAGAAGGAGCGTGCAGAGTCCATCGAAGAAATGCAGCATGCCGACAAGCTGGTAGCCCGCATCATCTTTCTGGACGGCCATCCGAACCTGCAGTCCGTTTCGCCGTTGCGGATCGGGCAGAACGTCAAGGAAGTGCTGGAGTCCGATCTCGCTGGTGAGTACGACGCCCGTACCTCTTACAAGAAATCGCGTGAGATCTGCGCCGAGAAAGGCGACTACGTCACCATGAAGCTGTTCGAGGCACTGCTGATTGACGAGGAAGGTCACATCGACTTCCTCGAGACCCAGCTGCAACTTCTCGAAAGCATCGGTGAGGCCAAATACGGTCAGCTCAACGCCGACTCGGCCAACGAGGCCGAATAGGACATGCCGGAATGCGGCGCATAATTTCACGAATGCGCCGCATAAGGCTTGGCTTCCTTCCCGGCACCCGCGCACCGCTGCTTGCCGCCGGTATCGCCGTCGCCCTTACGGGAATGCCTTTGGCTTGGGCTGACGAGGCATCTCCCAATCTTCCGACCCAGCGGACCGACCTCACGCCGGAAGACAGAGTGCGAGTCGAAGCGATCACCAAGCCGGCAACAGACTTTTCCGCTCCCGAACAATTCGAGCTGATGCAGGGCGGCGCCGGAACGTCCAAGAAACGCGTCAACCAGGACGCGTTCTCGCAGTTTTCGTCCAATCTCACCTTTGAGGAAGAAGGCACTTTCAAGCTCGGCAACGGCCTGTTCCGTAAGTTGTGGGTTTCATCGCCTTCCTCGACGCAGGCTTCCGATGGGCTCGGACCGCTGTTCAACGCCCGCGCCTGCCAGAGCTGCCACCTCAAGGATGGACGCGGCCATCCGCCGGAAGACACCGCTGACGCGACTTCGATGTTTCTACGGCTCGCCCGCGCGGCCGAGACCGAAGAGGAAAAGCGGCTTGTTGCCGAGCACAAGGCGCTGAATTTCCCCGATCCCGTCTATGGCAACCAATTGCAGGATCTGGCTGTGCCCGGACTGGCCGGCGAGGGCCGGATGAAAATCGCCTATGAGGAAATCCCTGTGACGCTGGGCGACGGGACTTCCGTGTCGCTCCGCAAGCCGAGCTATTCCGTCACCGATCTGGGCTATGGGCCGCTCGATCCGCGTACCACCCTGTCGCCGCGCGTCACCCCGCAGATGATCGGCCTGGGTCTGGTCGAACAGATCCATCCCGCCGATATCCTTGCCAACGCCGATCCAAACGACGCGAATGGCGACGGCATCTCCGGAAAGCCATCGATCGTTCGCGACGTCCCCACAGGGGATCTTGCGCTTGGCCGCTTCGGCTGGAAAGCGCAGACGCCTTCGATCCGGCAGCAGACCGCTGACGCTTTCGCCGGCGACATCGGCATCTCCACGCCCGAAGTGCCCAATCATTGGGGCGATTGCACCGACCGCGAGACCGCCTGTAAGGCCATGCCCATCGGTGTGCAGGAGCGGCTGGGGCCGGTGGAAGCGCCTGATCCGATCATGGAACTGGTTTCCTTCTATTCCCGCAACCTGGCCGTTCCAGCCCGCCGCGATATCGGCAAGACAACCGTTCTGCGCGGCAAGCAGATGTTCTACGAAGCCGGCTGCGCGTCCTGCCATATGCCGAAATTCGTCACGCGCCGAGACGCGCCCAACAAGGCGCAGGCCTTCCAACTAATCTGGCCCTATTCGGACTTTTTGCTGCACGACATGGGCGAGGGGTTGGCCGATGGCCAGCCGGTGGGTGTCGCCAGCGGCAGCGAATGGCGCACGGCACCGCTGTGGGGCATTGGCCTGACCCAGCGCGTCAACGGCCACACCTTTTTCCTGCATGATGGGCGCGCGCGCAATCTGGCCGAAGCCATTCTGTGGCACGGCGGCGAGGCGCAGGCCGCGCGCGACAGATTTGCCGAAATGGCTGCTCAAGACCGCGAAGCGTTGATCAAATTCCTGGAGTCGTTGTGATGCGAAAAAGCCTGCTTGCCGTGGTTCCGCTTTTTACGCTTCTGCTTCCGCTCCCGGCCTTCGCGATCACAGGTAAGCAGATCGTGACCAATGCCATTGATGGGTTTGTCCGGCCTGCCTATGCAAGGCTTGCTGAACGCGGCTCTGCAATGGAATCGACGATGCAGACATTGTGCGCAGCGCCTTCTCAAGAAGCGTTGGATGCGGCGCACAAAAGCTTTGTCGACATTGTGGAAGCCTGGTCGGAGGTCGAAACCATCCGTTTCGGGCCGGTGACCGAACACAATAGACTGGAACGCATGCTGTTCTGGCCGGACCGAAAAGGAACCGGTTTGCGGCAGGTGCAGGCAGCCCTCGCCGACAAGGATAGGACTGCCACCAAAGCAGAAACCCTGGCGCAAAAAAGCGTGGCGATGCAAGGGTTGGGCGCTCTGGAATTCGTGCTCTACGGCACCGGCTATGAGACGCTGTCCACGCCGTCCGACCCTTATCGCTGCAGCTATGGCGCGGCGATTGCCGGCAATATGAGGTCCATCGCGGGTGAGATCAGCGATGCATGGGGCAAGCCTGAGGGGTTTGCCGCGACATGGAGCCAGCCCGGTGCGGACAACCCGCTCTATCGCAATTCGACCGAGGCGGTCACCACGCTGCTCGAAATCTTCGTCAATGGCACCGAACTGGTGCGGGATGTTCGCGTCGGCGGTTTTCTCGGCGAGGAACCGAAAGACGACAAGCCGCGACAGGCGCTGTTCTGGCGATCCGGACAGACGGTGCCGGCGCTGAAATCCAATATCGAAGGTATGCGCGCCATCTATCAGGCGTCGCATTTCGGCGAGGCGCTGCCTGCCGATATGTCGTGGATCGACGGTTCCATCGGTTTTGAGTTCGGCAATGCGGTGCGCGCCGCCGATGGCGCGCAAGGCCCGCTCACGGATGTGCTGGCCAATGAGCAGGAGCGCGGTAAGCTCGCTTATTTCAAGGTCGTCACATCGAGCCTCAGCGAACTGTTTGGCACGCGTCTGTCCGGCGCGTTGGGGTTGACGGCAGGTTTCTCCTCGCTCGACGGAGATTGACGATGCGCACCCCGCTGTTTGACCGGCGCGACTTCATCAAGGCGGCCGGCTCTGCCTTCGTGCTCGCCATGGCGCCGTCGGCGCGGGCGGCGACTCTGGAGGCTGACGCCCTTTTCGCGACCGCGTACCAGATGCGAGATGGGTCTTATGGCGTCGCCATGCTGACGGAGGCGGGCAAAGTTCTGCACAGCGTCGCTTTGCCCGACCGCGGTCACGACATCACCTTCGATCCGGTCACACGGCGTTCGGTGGTGTTCGCGCGCCAGCCCGGCACCTTCATGGTTATCTTCGACCATAGCGGCGACCAGCCTCCACTGACGATCAACAGCATCGCCGGCCGCCACTATTATGGTCACGGCGCGTTCTCGCAGGACGGCGCGTTGTTGTATGTGACCGAGAACGACTTCGACAACGCCGCCGGCATGGTCGGCGTCTACGATACCAGAGACCGTTTTGCCCGCATTGGCGAGTTTCCGACCCACGGCGTCGGGCCGCACGAACTGATCCTGCTGGAAGACGGCCGCACGCTCGCAGTGTGCAATGGCGGCATCGAGACACATCCCGATTTCGGGCGGGCGAAGCTCAACATCCCAACGATGAAGCCGTCCTTCGTTCTGCTCGACCGGATGACGGGCGACCTGCTCGAGAAGCATGAACTGCCCGCGACGCTGCACCAGCTTTCGATCCGGCATATGGCGGTGGATGCCTCCGACACGATCTGGTTCGGCTGTCAGCATGAGGGGCCTGCGACAGAGCGTCCGTTGCTGGTCGGCCGTGCTGCACGCGGCAAGGACCTGGCCATGCTCGACATGCCCGAGGACGTTCTGGGCGGATTTCGCAACTATATCGGCTCGGTCGCAGCCAACCCCAAGTCCGGACTGGTCGCGGTCTCGTCGCCGCAAGGCAATGCCATGGTGACGATCGACGCTGCCAGCGGTCGCATCGTCGCCAACCGCTCGCTGGTTGAAGTGTGCGGGTTGGCGCCCGATGGCGAAGGATTTCTTGCCACCGCCGGAACCGGCGAAATCATTGCGCCGACTGGCCAAGAAACCAAAGACCCGGACTATGTCTGGGACAACCACATGCTGCGAATAGGTAAGTAAGTAGCTACTTACCTTTCTTTCGAACCGTAGGCCGGCTGGCATGTTCGGCCGCTTGCAGCACGAGCCGCAGGAAGGCGTCGCCGGCGGCGTCGGGCGTGCCGGAATTGTCGATGCGGAACACGGACGGTCCAAGGTCGCCCGGCTTGCTGCGCGCCAGACGCGCCAGAACCTCCGCACGGGATTCGCGTCCGCGCGCTGCAAGGCGTTCCGCCAGCACTTCCGGCTCGGCGGTGATTTCGGCCACGATCAGCATGGCGTAGCGGCGGCGCATGCGGGCAATCTCGTTGCGCGAAGCGTTGGCGATGACCACGCGTCCGTCGCGGATCGCCGCATCGGCCGATGCTGGAATGCCGTAACGCAGCCCATGCGCCTTCCAGGCCAGCGCGAAAGCGCCTTGCTTTTCCGCTGTCTCGAACTCGTCGTCCGTCATCGAATCGTGCTGCTCGCTCTGGCCGTCGCATGGCCTGGTGATGACGCGTCGGGCGAATTCGATGATGGAACTGTCGGCAAGATGGCTGCGCGCGTGTTCGATCACGGTGTCCTTCCCCGCGCCGCTCGGTCCGACGACGGCGACGAACACACCATTGCCGATGGGCTGGCTCACCCGGCTCGGCGACGGATCGGTTGCAGCGGTCTTGTTCATGCGACGCGCTTTCCCTGCCGCCAGACGGAGCGGACGACGGGCACATGCTCGTCGAGCCGGACGCGGACGAGATCGGCGCGCAGGCCGGGCGCTATGGAGCCTCGGTCGTCGAGACCCGCGGCGCGCGCCGGCGTGGCGGTCACCATGCGGATCGCATCGGGAAGTGTGACGGCGTCGACCACGCCCCCCAGGAAGAAGGCGGATTGGATCAGGCTGAAGGGGATGTAGTCGGACGACAGGATGTCGAGCAGGCCGTGCTCGGCGAGGTCGCGAGCCGATACATTGCCGGCATGCGAGCCGCCACGCATGACGTTCGGCGCGCCCATCAGCACGCCAAGCCCGGACTCGTGCGAGGCGCGGGCGGCTTCCAGCGTGGTTGGAAATTCCGCGACGCGGATGCCTTGTGCCAGAGCCTCCTCGACATGCGCGAGCGTGGCGTCGTCATGGCTGGCAAGCACGATGCCGCGCTCCTGGCAGGCGGACGCGATAGCTGCGCGGTTGCTTGGCGAATTCAGCGTGGATTGGGCGATGCGGCGCTCGCAATAAGCGAGGAACTCGACATCGTCGAGCTTGGTCTTTTCCTTGTAGTACAGCGCGTAGGTTTCGAGCCGGGTGAACTGGCGCTGGCCGGGCGCATGGTCCATCAGCGAGGCCATGCGAACGCGCTCCAGCACCTCGAAGGCGGCGAAATCGGCAAGGCAGCTTGGCGCTGAGACCTCGCAGCGCAGATGGATGAAATGCTCGGCGCGCAGCCGGTCGTGGCGTACGCTGTCCTCGATAGCTTCGCCGAGCCGCAGCATGTCGGGCAGGCCGATGGGCGCATCGTCGTCGAGACCGGCGCGCAGCGTGTCGAACACGGTTGTAACACCCGCCGTCGCCAGCTGCGCATCATGCGCCAGCACGGCCGCGATGGGGTTCCAGCGAACGCTGGGACGGGGGGCGAAATGGCCTTCGAGATGGTCTGTATGCAGTTCCACGAGGCCGGGAATGAGGAAGTCGCCTTCCATATCCTCGCCCAGTCGGCTCGGACCGGCGTCGATGTCGGCGATCAACCCGTCGCGCATGACGACGCTGCCTTCGATCACCTCATCGGCCAGCACGACGCGTGCATTGGCGAGAACCGTTTCATGCGTCATGCAAATTTCCTGATCGCCTCCGCACCGAGCGGATGACGGGAGAGAACGACGAATGGCGCACCGGGTTCCGGCTCGACGAAAACCGTCAGTGCGTCGATCACGATCGGGCGCGAGAGGGCCTCGCCGAAGAGCGCGCCGATTGCCGTCTCGATGCGATGAGCATCGTCGTCGCCGACGCGGCCCGACAGCGTCATGTGGAAGCGGAAGGCATCGAAGACATAGGGGTAGCCCCAACGATGAAGATAGCGGAACTGCATCGGCGTCAGCAGGTCGGGATTGCGGCGCTCGATGTCTTTTTCGGTCAGCGGCGCGCGGAAGCGGTCGAAGGTCGAAACGACTTCGCCGGCGAATTGATAAAGCTCGGGCAGGTTGCCGTCGGGGACCAGCGCCAGGAAGCCGTCGAGCTGGGCAATTTTCAGGCGCGGGATCACCACCGGGGCGGTGGAGGCAGCGAACAGATCGACGGCATGGCGCAGCGAGACCTCGCTTTCGCCGGACGATAGGCGGAACGGTGCCTTCAGCGTGGCATGAAACCCATAGCGGCGGGCCGAGGCGGTGTGGAAAGCCACCTCCGCAGCACTCAGCGAGGCCACAGGCTGTGCCGGTGCGGTCGGGCCGCCAAACGCATCGCGACCGAGCCAGGCGACAGCGGCGCGCGCAAGCGGCTCATCTGCTGCAGGCGTGTAGTAGATCGCATAACGCATGGCGTCTCTCCCCGGATGGGCCGCACATATCCGATTCCCGTGACGGATTGACGAAGCCCAGCCGGGCGGCGTGATAACACCGACAGCGGGCGAAGTCACTTCGGACATTGGGAGGGCTTGCGCCGATCAGGCCGCCTTGTCGCGGATCTGGTAGTCCTTGATGTCGGCGAAGCGGATCATCTTCCAGCGCTCGGCCTCGTAGTTGAGCGAGAAGGCGTGCTGGGCGAGAAACACCGGATCGTCGTCGAGATCGCGGGCGATGTCGCCGCGATGGCTCTCCACGAAACGGTGAAGGTCGGCCTTGTCGTCGGCATCGATCCAGCGGCAAATCGAAAAGCGCGAAATTTCGAAATCCACCGGCAGCGAGTACTCGACGTTCAGCCGCTCCTTGAGCACGTCGATCTGCAGCGCGCCGACGACGCCGACGATGGCTGGCGAACCGTCCTCCGGCTGGAAGAGCTGGACCACGCCCTCTTCGGCCATCTGCTGCAGAGCTTCCTTGAGCTTCTTGGCCTTCATCGCGTCGCCCAGGCGCACGCGGCGCAGGATTTCGGGCGCGAAGTTGGGCACGCCGCGGAACAGGATATCCTCGCCCTCGGTCAGCGTGTCGCCGATGCGAAGCGTGCCGTGGTTGGGGATGCCGACCACGTCGCCGGCAAAGGCCTCGTCGGCGGTGATGCGCGAGCGGGCGAAGAAGAATTGCGGCGCCGAAAGGCTCATCGGCTTTCCGGTGCGCACCAGCTTGGCCTTCATGCCGCGCTGCAGCGTGCCCGAGCAGACGCGGACGAAGGCGATGCGGTCGCGGTGGTTGGGGTCCATATTGGCCTGGATCTTGAACACGAAGGAGGTCATCTTGTCCTCCGTCGCCTCGACCTTGCGGGTGTCGGCTTCCTGTGCACGCGGCGGCGGACCATAGGCGCCAAGCGCCTCGATCAGGTCGCGCACACCGTAATTGCGCAAAGCCGAGCCGAAATAGACCGGCGTCAGATGGCCTTCTCGGAAGGCTTCCAGGTCGAAGGGGCGGCAGGCCTCACGGGCAAGCTCAAGCTCTTCGATGAAGGTGTCGCGCTCGTTCTCGGGCAGCAGGCCGGCGACGCGGTTGGAATCCGGGCCGTTGACCGGCGTGCGTTCCTGTTCGGCGTCGCCCCGGCGCACCGCGTTCTGGGAGAGGTGGTAGGTGCCGGAGAAGCTCTTGCCCTGGCCGATGGGCCAGGTAACGGGTGCTGTGTCGAGCGCCAGCTTCTGCTCGATCTCGTCGAGGATGTCGAAGGGGTTGCGCGCTTCGCGGTCCATCTTGTTGACGAAGGTGATGATCGGGATGTCGCGCAGGCGGCAGACTTCGAACAGCTTCAGCGTCCGCGGCTCGATGCCTTTGGCGGCGTCGATGACCATGACCGCGCTGTCGACGGCTGACAGCGTGCGGTAGGTGTCGTCGGCGAAATCCTCGTGGCCGGGCGTGTCGAGCAGGTTGAAGACGTTGTCGCCATATTCGAAGGTCATCACCGAGGTGACGACAGAAATGCCGCGCTCGCGCTCGATCTTCATCCAGTCCGAGCGGGTCTGGATCTTGTCCTTCTTGGCCTTGACCTCGCCGGCGAGCTGGATCGCACCGCCGAACAAAAGCAGCTTTTCGGTCAGCGTTGTCTTGCCGGCGTCGGGGTGGGCGATGATGGCGAAGGTGCGGCGGCGCGCGACCTCCTGCTGGATAGGCTCAGCCATTGCGAGATGATCCTTGTGACAGCGGGGCTTCTAGCAGCGCTTTTTGCGGCTGTCGAATGGTAATGGCAGGCGGCAGCTTTAGTGAAAATAGATGGCGGCGCCTGTGGCGAGCGACCGCTGGCAGGCTTCGCGCAGCAGCAACAGCGAATAGGTGGCGATCGGCTGCGCCTCCCACAAGGCGCCTTCGGTGTTTTCGATGCCTTCGTCAAACCGGTCAAAAACCAGATCGGAGTTCACGTCGAGATAGTCGGGGATTTCGAGCGCTGTCGCGATCTGTTGGAGTTCGGCATGAAGACGTTGCACCGAGCCGAGCGGCCAAAGGTGGTTTGTGCGTTCGTCGAGGAAATCCGGGATGATCGGCACGGGAAAATCGACCGGCACATAGAGCCCTTCGGCGTCGGAATGGGCGATGAGATGGGCGAAGGGCGGCATCGAGCCGACCTCGAGCCCAGTCACAAACGGCATCAGCGCGGCGAACAGATCGTCGGCATTCGGCGTATCGCTGCCGGTCAGCACCACGTCGCGCGGAATGGGCAGGCCTTTCCAGATCAGGCCGGCGATTTCGCGGACCGCATGCAGCCCGGAATAGCCATTGCCTTCGACCGACCAGACCTCGCAATCGAGCGGATCGTCGTGCTGGGGAAGGCCCTTGGAGACCAACGCCGAATTGACCGCGTCGAACTGCGCGAGAATGCCGTCGACCACATCCTGGTCGTGGTGGCGCAGATCGGCGACGACGCCTACGGAAATCGAAAGTCCCATGGTCTTTTCCAGATTTTTCCGGCTCAGCGCGGCGCGCGCTTGGCCAAGATCCGCTGCAGGGTGCGCCGGTGCATATTGAGCCTGCGCGCGGTTTCCGACACGTTGCGGTCGCACATTTCATAGACGCGCTGGATGTGTTCCCAGCGCACCCGGTCGGCCGACATCGGATTTTCCGGCGGAGCGGCGCGTTCGCTGGACCGGCTGGTCAGCGCGGCGAAGACATCGTCTGCATCGGCCGGCTTGGACAGATAATCGACTGCGCCGAGCTTCACGGCGGTCACGGCGGTGGCGATGTTGCCATAGCCGGTCAGGATCACGGTGCGCGCATCCTCGCGCTTGTCGCGGATCGCGGCGACCACATCGAGGCCGTTGCCATCGCCCAGCCGCATGTCGACCACCGCATAGGCGGGCGGATTGGCCTTGGCCTTGGCTACCGCTTCCTCGACGCTTTCGGCGGTCTCGACCTGAAAACCACGGCTTTCCATGGCGCGCGCCAGACGAGTCAGGAACGGCTTGTCGTCGTCGACTATGAGCAACGAATGGTCGTCGCCCGGAATCTCGCCGTTGGCCTGGTCCTGTATGGTCATCCCTGCTTCATCCCTATCCGCCTGAAACTTTTCTTGTGTTTCTATGCAGATATAGCCGCTTGACGCCAATGTCCAACCCCAGGTCAGGCGGCACCGAGGAAGGAATCGGCCGGTGCCGTGGCCTGGAACTGCGCACGCGGCCAGGTCACTTCGATGATAGCGCCCTCGCCAGGGTCAGCCGAATTGGAAAAAGTGATCTCCGCGCCGGAGCGTTCGAGCAGCGTCTTGGCGATGAACAGCCCGAGCCCGAGCCCGCCACCGGACTCTCCGCCCTGGCGCGTCGACATATAGGGTTCTCCGATGCGGTCTATGATCTCGTGCGGAAAGCCAGGGCCGTCGTCTGCCAAGCGGAAGGAAACGGTCTCGTTGTTCCAGCTCCAGCCGACGCGCACTTTCGAGCGGGCGAAATCGACGGCGTTTTCCACCAGATTGCCCAAGCCGTAGATCACGCCCGGATTGCGCCGTGAAACCGGCTCTGTGCCGATGCGCTCGCCGGGCTCCATCTTGATCGATACGCCGAAGTCGCGGTGCGGTGCGGTGACTTCCTCGATCAGCGACGTCAGCGGCATGCGCGCGAGATGCGCTTCGCCTTCCGACGACAGGCTGGTCAGCCGCTTGAGGATTTCGCGGCAGCGCTCGCTCTGCGAGCGCAACAGCTTCACGTCCTCGCCATAACGGGGATCGTTGCCCAGCGCGCGCTCCATCTCTTTGGACACCAGCGTGATGGTGGCCAAGGGGGTGCCGAGTTCGTGGGCCGCGGCCGCGGCCAGCCCGTCCAGTGCCGACAGATGCTGCTCGCGCTGCAGCACCAGCTCGGTAGCCGCCAGCGCATTGGCGAGCAGGCGGGCCTCGTCGGCGACACGGAAGGCGTAGAGCGCTGTGAAGGCGATGGAGGAAAACACCGCCACCCAGACGCCGCCGACATAGATGTAGGGCATGATCAGCGTCACGCCGGGATACCAGGGCAAAGGCAGGTGGTAAAAGGTGAGCAGCGTCGCCGCCGTCATGACCAGGGCGCCGAGCACCGCCGTCAGCCTGAGCGGCAACGAGGTCGCCGATATAACCACCGGCACGGTGAGCAACAGGGCAAACGGATTGGTCAGCCCGCCGGTCATGAACAGCAGGCCGGACAGTTGCAGACTGTCGAAGCTGAGAATGGACAGTGCCGCGTAGGGGTCGAGCCGGTGCGTCGCTGGAAAGCGGAACGTCAGATAGAGATTGAGCCATGCCGAACAGGCGATCAGCGCGAAACACATGCTGACCTGCAGCGGAAATTCCAGCCCGTAGGCCACGACGAGAACGGCGGCACTTTGGCCGAACACTGCGAGCCAGCGCAGCCGGATCAGCGTGTTGAGCCTAAGCCTGGTGGAGAGTTGCAGATCGGGAGTATGGGTGACCTTGATCATGGCCGCTTTATGCGACGGATGGGGCAACGAGGGAAGGGTTTTGGGCCGATATCCTCACGTCCCGCGCGGCTTGGCTCGCGCCGTTGCCTGGGCCACGCGCGGGTCTTCGGGCCAGACGTGGCGGGGGTAGCGCCCGCGCATGTCGGAGCGGACATCGGCCCAGGAGCCGCGCCAGAAGCCGGGCAGGTCGCGAGTGGTCTGGATCGGACGATGCGCCGGCGACAGAAGCTCCAGCGTCAGCCCGACGCTGCCATTGGCGATGGCAGGGTGCGTGTCGAGCCCGAACAGCTCCTGCACACGGATCGCCAGCACCGGCCACTCGCCCTCATAGCGGATCGGCACATGGCTGCCGGAAGGCGCGTTGAAATGGGTCGGCGCAAGCTGGTCGATGCGGCGCTGCAGATCGTGCGGAACCAGCGACAGCAGACCCTGACGCAGGGCATCGCCCCCGATGCGGGCCAGCGAGGCCTCGCCCGACAGGAAGGGCAACAGCCAGTCGTCGAGCCGTTCGACGAGGCTTTCGTCGGACATATCAGGCCATGGCGCGCCGAGGCCGCGATGCAGCCAGGACAGACGCTGGCGCAGGGTGGCTGCGTCCTTGCCCCAGTCGATGAGATCGAGCCCGTGTCGGCGCAGCGCGTCGATGACCGCGCGGTCGGCATCCGCTCCCTTGGGGGCGGCAAGCTGGCGTTCCGACAGCGTGATCGCGCCCAGCCGGGCGGTCTCGCGGACGCGGACCGAGCGCTTTTCGACGTCGAAGCTCGCCTCCGACCGGGTTTCGACGCGGCTGCCCAGAATGGCACGGATATCCTCTTCGGAAACGGGCGCAGCAGCGGTGATGCGCGCGCTCTGCGCCTTGCCCTGCAAGTCGGCGACGACCAGCCAGGTCTCGGCGGCGAGCGGATCGGCGGCGTCCACCGCAGCGCCGCTGCCGTTTGCCAGAACGAAGCGCCCGCGCTCGCCGCGCGCTTTGGCGACACGATCCGGCCAGGCATGCAGCAGCAGCGCGCCGGGACCCCCACCCCGCTCCGCTCCGCGGATCGACCCTCCCCACAAGGGGGAGGGTAAGGCGGCGCGAGCCAAACGCTCAGCAAGTTGGCGCGCCGCATTGGCGCGCGGCGACCGATCGGTGGAAAAGCGCTGCAAACGGCGTTCGAGGTCGGCTGCGTCGCCGCCAAGGCCGCGTTCCGTCAGAAGCACCGCGAGACGCGCGGCCTCAAGCGCGTGGCCTTCCCGGGCGGCCTCGGCGACCATGTGGGCGAGCCGCACCGGCAGCGCCAGCTTGCGCATCGCCTGTCCGGTTTCGGTAAGGCGACCGTCGCCGTCGATGGCGTCGAGCCGCATCAGCAAGGCGCGCGCCTCGGCCAATGCGGGCGCGGGCGGCGGGTCGAGGAAGGACAATGTCGCGGGATCCGACACGCCAAAGGCGGCGCAATCGAGCAGGAAGCCCGACAGGTCGGCTTCCAGGATTTCGGGCGGCGAAAAAGCGGGAAGGGCCGCCGTCTGCTCGGCGCGCCACAAGCGGATGGCAATGCCCGGTGCCGTACGCCCCGCACGGCCGGCGCGCTGGTCGGCGGCGGCGCGCGAGGTGCGCACGGTTTCCAGCCGGGTCAGGCCGGAGGCCGGCTCGTAGCGCGGCTGTCGCGACAGGCCGGAATCGATGACCACGCGCACGCCGTCTATGGTGATCGAGGTCTCGGCGATGGACGTGGCGAGCACGACCTTGCGGCGGCCGGCGGGAGGCGGGCGAATGGCGGCATCCTGCGCCTTCCCGTCCATCATGCCGAACAGCGACACGACATCGACATCGGCTGCGATCCGTCCCACCAGCCGCTCGGCGGTGCGCTCGATCTCGCGCTGGCCGGGCAGGAAGGCGAGGATGCTGCCGGCCTCCTCTGTAAGGGTGGCGCGGATAGCATCCGCCATGGCGTCCTCGATAGCGACGCCCGCCCTGCGCTCCTGGTAACGGATTTCGACGGGATAGCTGCGGCCTTCGCTTTCGATAACCGGCGCATCCGAAAGCAGCCGCGAGACACGCGCACCGTCGAGCGTTGCCGACATAACGACGAGCCGAAGATCGGGCCGCAGCGCGCCCTGCACATCGAGGGCGAGCGCGAGGCCGAAGTCGCCGTCGAGCGAACGTTCGTGGAACTCGTCGAACAGCACAGCTGACACCCCGGTCAGTTCGGGATCGTCGAGCACCATGCGCGCCAACACGCCTTCGGTGACGACGAGAATGCGGGTGGCGGCCGAGGTGCGGTTCTCCATGCGCATGGCATAGCCGACCGTTTGGCCCGGCTCCTCGCCGAGCAGGGACGCCATGCGGCGGGCTGCGGCGCGAGCGGCGAGCCGGCGCGGTTCGAGAAGAACAATCTTGCCCGCGCCGAGCCAGGACTGCGAAAGCAGCGCGAGCGGTACCAGCGTCGTCTTGCCCGCACCTGGCGGGGCGACGAGGACGGCGGCGTTTCCGGCATCCAGCGCGCCGATAAGCTGCGGCAGCACCGCCGTGACGGGCAGGGGCGGCAGGTCGGCCAGGCTTGGCGGCTTTCGGTCGATGGTCATCGCTGCCGCCATACCAGTGTCACGACGGGTCGCGCAACGATGCGGGCATGGCTATGGACCATTCATGCCGCTTGCACTTAAAAAGGAACATACATTCCATATTGACTAGCGATTGGAATTATCATTTCATGTGGGGCAAGAGTCGGGAGCGTAACACCGGCTCATTCCGGAGGATTGCGTGAACACCAGCCAGGGCGCGACGGCACCGTCGCTCGACGTCATTGCCATCGGCCGCGCATCCGTCGATCTCTACGGCCAGCAGACCGGCTCGCGGCTCGAGGACATTGCGTCCTTCGCCAAGTCGGTTGGCGGCTGCCCCGCCAACATCTCCATCGGCACCGCGCGGCTCGGCCTGCGCTCGGCGTTGCTGACGCGTGTCGGCGCCGAACAGATGGGCCGTTTCATCCGCGAGCAATTGCTGCGCGAAGGCGTCGTCGTTGAC
Source organism: Tianweitania sp. UT-5YL-CI-8 (assembly GCF_030010215.1). Lineage (GTDB taxonomy): Bacteria > Pseudomonadota > Alphaproteobacteria > Rhizobiales > Rhizobiaceae > Oryzicola. Next base: position 599,227 of record NZ_JASCRR010000002.1, on the reverse strand, counting down.
GGCGTCAAGACCGACCCGGAGCGGCTGACCGCGCTGGTGCTTCTGTCGGTGGAGGAGGAAGGCGTTTCCCCGATGATCTTCTACCGCAGCGATTGCGCCGATATGGCGCTGGCGGAAGAGGACATCGATGAAAGCTTCATCGCTTCCGCCCGCGCTATCGTAGTGACCGGCACGCATTTCTCCCGGCCCAACAGCGACGCGGCACAGCGGAAGGCGATCCGCATCGCCAAGGCCAATGGCCGCAAGGTGGTGTTCGACATCGACTACCGGCCCAATCTCTGGGGCCTCGGCGGCCATGCCGAGGGCTTTGGGCGCTATGTCAAATCCGAGCGGGTGTCGTCGCAGTTGCGCACCGTGCTGGCCGATTGCGATCTGGTGGTCGGCACCGAAGAAGAGATTATGATCGCCTCCGGTGCCGACGATGTGCTCGGCGCGCTGAAGGCCATCCGCGCGCTGACCGAGGCGACCATCGTGCTGAAGCGCGGCGCGATGGGCTGCATCGTCTATGACGGTCCGATCAGCGACGATCTCGAGGCCGGCATCGTCGGGGACGGTTTCCCCATCGAAGTCTACAATGTGCTGGGCGCCGGCGATGCCTTCATGTCGGGACTGCTGCGCGGTTGGCTGGGCGGCGAAAACCTGGCGACATCGGCGACCTGGGCCAATGCCTGCGGCGCCTTCGCCGTCTCCCGGCTTCTGTGCTCTCCGGAATATCCGACCTTCACCGAACTTGAGACGTTCCTGAAGAACGGCAGCACGCAGCACGCGCTGCGCAAGGATGCAAACCTCAACCATATCCATTGGGCGACGACGCGGCGGACCGAAATCCCCTCTTTGATGGCCTTGGCCTGCGACCACCGCAGCCAGCTGGAAGACGTCGCCCGCAGGCTGGGCGCCGACGAAAAGCGCATCGGCGATTTCAAGGTTCTGGCGGTCAAGGCCGCGGCCAAGGTCGCCGACGGGCGCCCCGGCTATGGCATGCTGCTCGACGAAAAACACGGCCGTGACGCGCTGTTCGAATTTGCCCGGCATCCCTTCGCTTGGGTCGGTCGACCGGTCGAACTTCCGGGTTCGCGGCCGCTGCGCTTCGAATTTTCGCAGGATATCGGCTCGCAACTGGTCGAATGGCCGGTGACGCATTGCATCAAGTGCCTGTGCTTCTACCACCCCGACGACCCGCAGGAACTGAAGGCCGAACAGCAGGAAAAGCTCGTCGCGCTCTATGAGGCGGCGCGCAAGGTCGGCCGCGAACTTCTGGTCGAGATCATCGCCGGAAAGCACGGCACGATCGACGACATGACCATTCCCCGCGCGCTGGAAGAGCTTTACGCGCTCGGCATCAAGCCGGACTGGTGGAAACTGGAGCCGCAGGCATCGCCGACCGCATGGGGCAAGATCGAAGATACGATCACACGCAATGACCCGTGGTGCCGCGGCGTGGTGCTGCTTGGGCTTGAAGCGCCGCAGGAAGAGTTGGAAGCTGCGTTCGCGGCAACTGCGGACGCCGGGATCGTCAAGGGCTTTGCGGTGGGGCGCACCATCTTCGCCGAGGCCGCAGAACAATGGCTGGGCGGGCGGATGAACGATGACGAAGCGATCGCGGATATGGCGGAACGCTTCGAAAAGCTGACCGAGGCGTGGTTGCGGGTGAGGGGGGCGAAGGGATGAATTGCGCTTCGCATTGCTCTACGTTGCCCCCCTCTGTCCTGCCGGATATCTCCGCCGCATGGGGGGAGATCAGCAGTTGCGCGCGCCCGGTATCTCTTGCTGCGTTGACGGTTTGCGAAGGCCTTGATGTAGGCTCAATCTCCCCCCATGCGGGGAAGATGCCCGGCAGGGCAGAGGGGCGTGCGACGGAACGCTGCCTTCTTGGAATTCATTACGCATTTCGCCAAGGAGCATGATCATGGCACCCACCATCCGCCTGACGATGGCGCAGGCCCTGACACGTTTCCTGACCAAACAGATGACCGTGATCGACGGCGAGAAACTGCCGTTGTTCGGCGGCGTCTGGGCGATTTTCGGCCATGGCAATGTCGCAGGTATCGGCGAGGCGCTGTATCAGGTCCGCGACACGCTGCCGACCTTTCGCGCGCATAACGAGCAGGCGATGGCGCATTCGGCCATTGCCTATGCCAAGGCGCATTTCCGCAGCCGCATGATGGCGGCGACCACCTCCATCGGCCCCGGCGCGCTCAACATGGTGACAGCGGCAGCACTCGCCCATGTCAACCGGCTGCCGGTGCTGTTCCTGCCCGGCGACGTCTTCGCCAACCGCATTCCCGATCCTGTATTGCAGCAGGCCGAGGATTTCGGCGATGGCACGGTCACGGTGAATGACTGCTTCCGCCCGGTATCGCGCTATTTCGACCGCATCACCCGGCCCGAACAGATCATCCCCGCGCTTTCCCGCGCCATGCAGGTTCTCACCGACCCCGCCGAATGCGGACCGGTGACTCTGGCGCTGTGCCAGGACGTGCAGGCTGAGGCTTACGACTATCCCGAAAGCTTCTTCGACGAACGCATCTGGACGCCGCGTCGTCCACGGCCCGACCGCGACGAGCTGGCGGCCGCAGTCGTGGCCCTGAAAGCAGCCAAAAAGCCGCTGATCGTCGCCGGTGGCGGCGTGCTCTACAGCCGCGCCTCGGAGGAACTCGCAAAGTTCTCCGCCGCGACCGGTATTCCAGTCTCCGAGACGCAGGGCGGCAAATCCTCACTTCCCGACAACGATGCTCTCAACATGGCGGCTGTCGGCGTGACCGGCACCTCCGCCGCCAATCGGCTGGCCGAGGAGGCCGATGTCTTGCTCGCGGTCGGCACGCGACTGCAGGACTTCACCACCGGCTCCTGGTCGCTGTTCAAGGCCGAGGGCAAGACCATTATCGGGCTCAATGTGCAGGCCTTCGACGCCGGCAAACACCGCGCCCTGCCGCTGGTCGCCGATGCGCGCGAAGGGCTTGCCGAACTCGGCACTGCCATTGGCGGCTACAAGGCGCCGGGAGCCTGGACCGAAAACGCCAAGGCCGGCAAATTGGCATGGCAGGGCGATGCCGCCAGGGTGACGGCTGCGACCAATGCCGCCCTGCCGTCCGATGCGCAGGTGATCGGCGCTGTCCAGCGTGCGCTTGGCAGCGAGGTCATCCTTTTGCATGCTGCGGGTGGGTTGCCGGGCGAGTTGCACAAGCTGTGGCAGGCCGGTTCGCCGGGCTCCTACCACGCCGAGTATGGCTTCTCCTGCATGGGCTACGAGATTGCCGGCGGGTTGGGCGTCAAGATGGCGCGGCCCGACAAGGAGGTCGTCGTCATGGTCGGTGACGGCTCCTATCTGATGCTGAATTCGGAAATCGCAACCTCGATCATGCTCGGGCTGAAGCTGACCGTCGTTCTGCTCGACAACCGGGGCTATGGCTGCATCAACCGGCTGCAGATGGCCACCGGCGGCGCCAACTTCAACAATCTGTTGAAGGATGCGCGCCACGAAGTGCTGCCCGAAGTCGATTTCGTTGCCCACGCCGCGAGCATGGGCGCGGTGACGGAAAAGGCGTTGTCCATCGCCGATCTCGAAGCCGCATTGAGCCGGGCAAAGAGCAACGATCGCACCACGGTCATCGTCATCGACACCGATCCGCTTATCTCCACGGAGGCCGGCGGCACCTGGTGGGACGTGGCGGTGCCTGAGGTGAGCGAGCGGGTGGAAGTGAACGATGCCCGCAAGGGTTATGAACAGGCTGTGAAACGGCAGCGTGTAGGCGATTGAGCGCAGACGATACGAGCGAGAAACCGGAGTTGATGACGTGAAAGCCAAACTGGGCATGTCGCCTATCGCATGGTGGAACGACGATCTCGTCGAACTCAGCGACGACGTCTCGCTGGAGGAGTGCCTGCGCCAGTCGCGGTCCGCCGGTTTCATCGGCATGGAGCAAGGTCGCCGCTTTCCGAGCACGCCCGACGCCATGTTGCCAATCCTGAGACAGGCTGACGTGACGCTGTGCGGCGGCTGGTTTTCCGGCACGCTGGTCAATGAGGAACTGTCGGCGAACAAGGATCGCATCCAGCCGATGATCGATCTGTTCAAGGCGGTCGGCGCGCCCTGCATCGTCTATGGCGAGGTCGGCCGCTCGATCCAGGGCGACCGCACAAAGCCGCTCGCCACCAAGCCCGTGCTGTCGGACGACGAGATGAAGGCCTATGCACGCAAGCTGACGGAGTTTGGTGAATGGTGCGCCGAGCAGGGCATGCCGCTCTCCTATCACCACCACATGGCGGCGGTGGTGCAGTTCGAGCATGAGATCGACGCCTTCATGAAGCAGTCGGGCGAGGGCATTCCGCTGCTGCTCGATGCCGGCCACCTGGCCTTCGCCCGCGGCGACGTGCTGCGCGCCATCGACAACCACCACAAACGCATCAACCACGTTCATGTGAAGGATATCCGCCAGACCGTGATCGACGGGCTGGACTGGACCGAGCAATCTTTCCTCGATGCCGTGGCGCTGGGCGCGTTCACCGTGCCGGGCGACGGATCGTTGGATTTCGGCGCCATCGTCCAACGGCTTGCCGACCATGGCTATGAAGGCTGGTTCGTCGTCGAGGCCGAACAGGATCCCAAGAAAAACCCGCCGCTCAGAATGGCTGAGGTCGGCCATGCTGAACTGACCCGTGTGATGCACGCTGCCGGCTATACGCTCGAGACGCAGGCTTTTCCCGACGCTTGAAAGCATGACAATGCCGGCCGCGCACTTGACAAGCGGGCCGGGGGATGACCGGAAGGGACTGTTGATCAACACAGGAGACCGCCCGTGGGAGACACCAGCCACCCCTTCTTTCGTCCGCTGTGGCGCCGCATTCTCCTTGTCGCCTTCTGCGTGGCATGGGCCGGTTTCGAGCTCTATATGGGCTCTTCCTTCTGGGCGACTCTGGTCGGCGGCATGGCCGTGCTGGGTGCGTGGCAGTTCCTGATCAACTACAAGCCCGCGCCGGAACCGGAAGCGGCCAAGGAGGTAACCGACGATGTCACGACTTCTGATCAAGAGCGGTAAGGGCACCGGCCGCGTTACCCATGTCACGCCGGAAAGTGCGGGCTGGCGTTATGTCGGCTTCGAGCTTTATCGGTTGAAAGCGGGCGAGACGGCTTCTGCTTCGGCGGGCGACAAGGAGCTTTGCCTGGTCTTCGTCACCGGCAAAGGCACGGCAACAGCCGCCGGTCAGGATTTTGGCACGCTTGGCGAGCGGATGAGCGTGTTTCAGGGCAAGCCATGGTCGCTCTATGTGCCGCAGGGCGAGGGCTGGTCCGTGACGGCCGAGACCGATCTGGAACTCGCGGTTTGCGCGGCTCCCGGCCTCGGCGGCGGTCTGCCCGCCCGCGTCATCGGCCCCGATGACGTCAAGCAGGAGGTGCGCGGCAAGGGGTCCAACACGCGCCACGTCACCAACATCTTGTCCGAGGGCGACCCCGCCGATTCGCTTCTGGTGGTCGAGGTGATCACGCCTGCCGGCAACACATCGAGCTATCCGCCGCATAAGCACGACCAAGACAATCTGCCCGCAGAATCCTACCTCGAGGAAACCTATTACCACCGCCTCAACCCGCCGCAGGGTTTTGGTTTTCAGCGTGTCTACACCGATGCTGATGCAGAGGGGGTGCGCGAACTAGACGAGGCGATGGCGATCGAGGATGGTGACGTGGTGCTGGTGCCGAAGGGCTATCACCCCTGCGCCACCTGCCACGGCTACGATCTTTACTATCTCAACGTCATGGCAGGGCCGAAGCGGACGTGGAAATTCCACAACGCGCCCGAACATGAGTGGCTGATGAAGGCGTGAGCGGCAGAGCTTACCATAAGCAACTCTGCCTCAATCATGGGATATTTCGCTCGTATACTCGCGGTTCGGAGCCGTTTTGGGTCGGACATGCATGCTGAAAATTTCGGCTTTATGCGCTTTCGATAGTGGTGTACTGACGGGTACGCCTCCTTCAGGATCGTTATAGCCGCTGGTTTCGGCAGCTCTCCGAGCTTGAAACGGCAAATTTGTAGCCAACTCGCAAGAAGATCGAGAACCGCCATGCCTGCATATCGTTCGCGCACCACCACTCACGGCCGCAATATGGCGGGCGCGCGGGGCCTATGGCGCGCCACCGGCATGAAGGATTCCGACTTCGGCAAGCCGATTATCGCGGTGGTGAACTCCTTCACCCAATTCGTGCCCGGCCATGTGCATTTGAAGGACCTCGGCCAACTGGTCGCGCGCGAAATAGAGGCCGCCGGCGGTGTCGCCAAGGAATTCAACACCATCGCCGTCGATGACGGCATCGCCATGGGCCATGACGGCATGCTCTATTCGCTGCCGTCGCGCGAGCTCATTGCCGACTCGGTCGAATACATGGTCAACGCGCACTGCGCCGACGCCATGGTCTGTATCTCCAACTGCGACAAGATCACGCCCGGCATGCTGATGGCCTCGCTGCGCCTCAACATCCCGAGCATCTTCGTGTCCGGCGGGCCGATGGAGGCCGGCAAGGTCGTGATGCACGGCAAGACCGTGTCGCTCGATCTGGTCGACGCCATGGTGGCCGCGGCCGACGATTCGATTTCCGACGAGGACGTCAAGGTCATCGAGCGCTCGGCCTGCCCGACCTGCGGCTCCTGCTCGGGCATGTTCACCGCCAATTCGATGAACTGCCTGACCGAGGCGCTCGGCCTGTCGCTGCCCGGCAACGGCTCGACGCTGGCCACCCATGCCGACCGCAAGGAACTGTTCCTGGAAGCCGGCCGTCGCATCGTCGGCCTTGCCCGCCGCTACTACGAGCAGGACGACGAAACCGCGTTGCCGCGTGTCATCGCCAGCAAGAAGGCTTTCGAAAACGCCATGGCGCTCGACATCGCCATGGGCGGCTCGACCAACACCGTCCTGCATATTCTGGCGGCGGCGCATGAAGGCGAGATCGACTTCGACCTCGCAGACATCGACGCGCTATCGCGCCGCGTGCCGTGCCTGTCCAAGGTCGCGCCCGCCAAAGCGGACGTCCATATGGAAGACGTGCACCGCGCCGGCGGCATCATGGCGATCCTGGGCGAACTGGACCGCGCCGGCCTGCTCAACACCGACCTTCCCACCGTCCATGCTAGGACTATGGCCGAGGCGTTGGCGACCTGGGACATCGCGGTGACAGACAATCCGGCCGCGCTCAAGCTGTTTTCCGCCGCACCTGGCGGCATCCCGACACAGACGGCCTTCAGCCAGTCATCGCGCTGGGACGAACTCGACACCGACCGCGAGAACGGCGTCATCCGCGACGCACAGCACCCTTTCTCCAAGGATGGCGGCCTGGCCGTGCTCAAGGGCAATCTGGCGCTCGACGGCTGCATCGTGAAGACGGCGGGCGTCGACGAATCGATTCTGAAATTCACCGGTCCGGCCAAGGTGTTCGAAAGCCAGGACGCCGCGGTGAAGGGCATCCTGGGCAACGAGGTCGTGGCCGGCGACGTCGTCGTTATCCGCTACGAAGGCCCCAAGGGCGGACCGGGCATGCAGGAAATGCTCTATCCGACGAGCTATTTGAAGTCGAAAGGCCTGGGCAAGGCCTGCGCACTGATCACCGACGGACGGTTCTCCGGCGGCACGTCGGGGCTGTCGATCGGCCACGCTTCGCCGGAAGCTGCCAATGGCGGCATCATCGGCCTGGTGCAGGACGGCGACACCATCGAGATCGACATTCCCAACCGCACCATCAACCTTGCGGTGGATGAAACGACCCTGGCCGAGCGCCGCGCCGCGCAGGACGCCTTTGGCTGGAAGCCGGAGCATCCGCGCAAGCGCAACGTGACCACCGCGCTCAAGGCCTATGCGGCTTTCGCCACCTCGGCCGACCGTGGCGCCGTGCGCGATCTCGGCAAGCTGGGCTGAGCGGGCCGAATTGAAGCAACCTTCCCCGTTATGCAGGTGGCGGGAAAGGTCGCTTATTTCCTCTTGAACACGGCTTTCACACGGTTTCTGAACAGCCGCATCATGTTGCGCGTCTCGCGATAGAGATGCAGCTGCGAAGCCGCCTGGCGCGTGATGCGGTCGGTGTTGGGCCGCATGCCGATGACCATGGTGCCGATCGGCCGCCGTTCGGTCCATAGCCGGCTCATCACCGGATGATCTGGTACCGTGCAGGAATCGGTCAGGTCGATATTGGGGTCGTCCAGATGCTGCCGGGTGACTTCAGCTACCAGCAGCACGCCTGGCGAATAGGCCGAAAGGCTCTCGTCATAGGCGGTCTTCCAGCTATAGGCGACGCCCGCCTCGACGAAAACGACGAGGCTGGCGATGACGCGTCCGTCCAGCGTCAGCTGATGGATACGGCATTTGTCCCGTTCCGCGAGTCCGTGGATCGCCTCGCGCGCGAAGGCAGCGCGAAGCCGGTCGTTGACCATGGCGGAACGCGCGCGCCCCTTCCATCCCGAGGCTTCCAGCGTCAGGAAGGTCTCGACCGCGGGGCGGATATCGTTGGGGCTGCGCGCCATGACATGTTCGACCACGCCCTTTTCCGACAGACGCCGCTTCAGGCGCGCCAGATTGCGGAAATGATGCGGGCTGATCGCGCGCCGCAGATAAGCATCGCCGTCTAGATCGCTTTGCAGAAAAGGCCGTTCCACCTTCGACGTTATCACCAAGGGCAGGCCGCCGGTTTCCGCAACCGAGCGCAGCATGCGGGCCACCGGCCCGTCGAGGCGTATGTCGGGCAGCACGAAGACGCTGGGCAGCTTGAGATGCGGCCGCGACATGATGGAGATGAAGTCCTCGACCACGCCTTCCGGATCGTCGCGGTCGATCAGCGGCATGCCGAGCGGCCCGAACGGGCTCGACCAGGTTCGCATGACGGTGACGCCGAGCGGGATCGGCGGTTTTTCGACCGAAAAAGGCAGGAGTAGCCGCAAGCGTCCGCTATATTCGTCGCCGTCTCGGATGACGGCCAGCCGGACCTCTCGATCCTCAAGCCTGGGCATGGCAGGCGCGAGAAAGCGCGGATTGAAGAAGACATTCGGCTCGATGGTGCGGGCGCTGAGGAAGTCCAGTTCCTCGACCAGGTCGAAGCCGGCGGAAGCGGGGTAGATCGACAGCCTGCGCGCCTGGCGGCTGGTTTCGATCAACTCGACATGGCTGGGGTCGACGGGGCTTTCGGCAATACCGGCCATGCCGGCAATCAATGTGCCGGCCGGCCCGCCTCTCATCTCCTCCATCAGCGGAATGGCCGCCATGAAGCTCTACCTCTGTTTCGAACCGCCGCGCCTATCCGCAGCCTCCGCCAAACTACAGGCCTCGCCTTAAGAAACGGTTGGGCGGATATTTCTATAACGACGCATTGCTGGTGGATTCCCAAAAGACGATAGACAATCTATTCTAAGGATATGAATTTCATCGACGCCAATCGCTCGCTGATCGGGACCGGCCTCTATTCTCCGGCGGAAGCTGCGCGTCTGACAAAAGTTCCCACCAACCGCATAAGGCGATGGATGCAGGGGTATAGTCGCAGCTATCAGGGCCAGCAGGTTTTCGACCCCCCGTTGTGGCACTCCGAAGTCCCCGAAATCGATGGTTCTTTATTCCTAGGTTTCAGAGACCTGATCGAGTTGCGCATGATAGACGGGTTTCGCCGTCAGAGCATATCCTTGCCGTATATCCGAAAGGTCGTCGAGGCTGCGAGGCGCTTGGTAAAGGATACGCATCCTTTCTCTACGACGAAGTTTAAGACCGACGGTCGAAAGCTCTTCCTGGAAATTGTGGCATCCACCGAAGAACCTCAGTTGATTGAGATTCTGAGTGGTCAGCACACTTTTCATTCGATCGTGTCGAGCGGATTGCAGGACATTGAGTTCGAGGCAGACGTAGCGTCGCTCTGGCGTCCGAGCGAGGGAAACCGAGAGGTCGTCATCGATCCGCTGCGCTCGTTCGGCCAGCCGATACTTGATCGCTACGGGGTTCCGACCGCCGCGATAGAGCGCGCGCATCGTTCTGGCCGGACACTCCAGCAGATCACGGATGACTTTGAGATCGACAGCAGAGCCTTCAAGGCGGCGTTGAGATTTGAGGACAGCCTCGCCGCGTGAAGATCCTGATCGACAACAACATTTCTCCGAAAGTTGCCAGAGCGATCAATGAACTGGGCAAAGGCCCGCATGGGGATTTTTGCGTGGCCCTTAGGGACAAATTTCCCGCATCCACGCCGGATACTGAATGGATTTACAAGCTTGGTGCCGAGCGCGGATGGTGCGTGATCTCAGCGGACTTGGCTATCACGCGAAACAAAGCGGAGATCGCTGCCTGACGGCAGACTGACCTTGTCGGCTTTTTTATGAAACCGGCTTTGGCACAACTCGATCCAATGGCTCAAACGGCGCGGCTCCTGTTTTGGGTTCCGATCCTCGAAAGGCAGATCAGAATCATCGCCGGCCCGGCGCTTTTCGAACTGCCCCTCAATCCATCCTCGCGGCTTAGGCAATTAAGCTATTAACGTTTTGCCGCCAGTTCCTTCAGCCGATACAGTGCCTCCAGCGCTTCGCGCGGCGTCATCTCGTCGGGGACAAGAGCCGACAGCGATTTTGCCAAAGCGTCGTTGGCCGCAGGCTTGGGTTCCTCGCGCCTGACCGCTGCGGAAAACAGCGGCAGGTCGTCGACCAGGCGGTTGGCCTTACCGGAGGTTTCGCCCTCTTCGAGCTGGTGCAAAACGGCCTTAGCGCGCTGCACCACCGCGTCCGGCAGGCCGGCCAGGCGCGCCACCTGCACGCCATAGGACCGGTCGGCGGCACCCTTGCCCACTTCGTGCAGGAAGACCACGTCGCCCTCCCATTCCTTCACCCGCATCGTGACGTTGTGCAGCCGCTCGAGCTTGCCGGCCAATGCAGTGAGCTCGTGGAAATGCGTGGCGAAGACGGCGCGGCAGCGGTTCTTCTCGTGCAGATATTCGACCGCCGCCCAGGCGATGGACAGGCCGTCGAAGGTCGCGGTGCCGCGCCCGATCTCGTCGAGGATGACCAGCGAGCGCTCGGTCGCCTGGTTGAGGATCGCCGCCGTCTCGACCATCTCGACCATGAAGGTCGAGCGCCCGCGCGCCAAGTCGTCCGAGGCGCCGACGCGGGAGAACAGCCGGTCGACGACGCCGATACGGGCGCGTTTTGCCGGCACGAAGGAGCCCATCTGCGCCAGGATGGCAATCAGCGCGTTCTGGCGCAGGAAGGTCGACTTGCCGCCCATGTTGGGGCCGGTCAGCAGCCAGATCGCACCGGTCTTGGAGCCCTCGCCGGGCGACAGGTCGCAATCGTTGGCGACGAAGGGCGCGCCGGCCTCGCGCCGCAGCGCCTGCTCGACCACCGGATGCCGACCGCCTTCGATCTCGAAGGCGAGCCCGGCATCCACCTGCGGCCTGCTCCACGCCTCGTTGATCGCGAGCACCGCGAGTGCGGACGACACGTCGAGCACGGCCAGCGCGTCTGCGCCGGCGCGGATGGTCTCGACATGCTCGACCGCTTCCAAAGTCAGTGCCTCGAAGGCTTTCAGCTCGATGGCCAGCGCCCGGTCGGCGGCATTGGCGATCTTGGTCTCGATCCCGGCAAGCTCGGTGGTGGTGAAACGCATTGCGCTCGCCATGGTCTGGCGGTGGATGAAGCGCGACTTCGCCTCATCGCTGCTGTTCATGATTGTCTGATGATTGGCGGTCACCTCGATGTAGTAGCCCAGCACGTTGTTGTGCCGGATCTTCAGCGAGCGGATGCCCGTCTCCTCGATCAGATCGCGCTCCATCGCCGCGATGACCCGCCGCGACTGGTCGCGCAGCGCCCGCATTTCGTCGAGCTCAGCATCATAGCCTTCGCGCAGAAAGCCGCCGTCGCGCTTGAGCAGCGGCAGTTCGTCGGCCAGGGCATTGTACAAATGATCGGCGAAGACTGCCGGCAGCGCCTTGATGGCGGCAAGGGCGGCGCCCAGTTCCTTGGGTAGTTCGGCTGCCTCGAACAACTCGGCTACCGCGCGGGCGGCATCGAAGCCGGCGCGCAACGCGCCGAGGTCGCGCGGACCGCCGCGATTGAGCGCCAGCCGCGAAAGGGCGCGCGGCATGTCGGCAACGCCCTTGAGGCACTGCCGCAGCGCGTCCGCCGTCCGCGTTTCGCGCTGGAACCACGACACCGAATCCAGCCGGCGCGCAATGGCCTCGGGATCGGTCAACGGCGACATCATCCGATCGGCCAGAAGCCGCGCGCCGCCACCCGTCACCGTGCGGTCGACCGCCCTGAACAACGAGCCCTCGCGACTGCCGGATAAAGTGCGCAGGAGTTCGAGATTGGTGCGCGTCGCCGGATCGATGAACAGCGTCGAGCCGCTCTGCTCGCGCTCGGGATGGGCCAGCGGCGGCCGCTCCGCCTTCTGCGTCTTCTCGACATAGGCAATGGCGCCCGAAATCGCTGCAAGCTCGGCGCGGGAAAACGCGCCGAAGCTGTCTGGTGTCGCCACGCCGTAGAAACGCGCGATTCGGCCGGGTGCGGAAGCCGAATCGAACAGAGCAGCCGGCTGCGGATTGGCGATGCGCCCGATCAGGTCGAAGGCCGGCTTCAACTCATCGTCATAAAACATCGTGTCGGGCAGCACGACCTCGCGCGGGTCGATGCGGAAGATGTCGGCCGCCAGCCGGTCGGCGGTGGTTTCCGCGACACGGAAGACGCCGGTCGATATCTCGATCCAGGCCATGGCGAGCGCCTGGTCGGCACTGCCCTTGACCCGGCCCAGCGCCATGAGAAAGCTCGATTCCGAAGGCGCTAGAAGCTTGTCCTCGGTGATCGTGCCGGGTGTGACCAGCCGCACCACGTCGCGCTTGACCACCGACTTGCCGCCGCGCTTGCGGGCCTCGGCGGGGTCTTCGACCTGCTCGCACACCGCGACGCGGAAGCCGAGCCCGATCAGCTTCTGCAGATAGTCGTCGGCGGCATGCACCGGTACGCCGCACATCGGGATGTCGTCGCCCTGGTGCTTGCCGCGCTTGGTCAGCACGATGCCGAGCGCCCGGCTCGCCTTCTCCGCATCGTCGAAGAACAGCTCGTAGAAATCGCCCATGCGATAGAACAGCAGCGAATCCGGATTCGCCGCCTTGATCTCGATATACTGTTCCATCATCGGCGTGGCGCCGGCTTTCGCCGCTTCCAGCGCCGCCATGGCGGATTGGTTGGTATCGTCCAAGAGCTTGTCCGCAAAAAGAGATGTCCGCCCTTGCTTGGCGGTTTACAGCGGCGATGTGTAGCCTTAATCCGGAACGCTCCACAAAAAGAAGTCTATTAGGGTAAGGAACGCTCGTCACCATGGCCGCAAGCAGCAAGACTCCGACCTCCGGCAGCCCGTCCGTCAGCGCGCAGGAGGCGCTCGAGTTCCACTCGATGGGGCGGCCCGGCAAGCTCGAGATCAACCCCACCAAACCGATGGCGACGCAGCGCGACCTGTCGCTCGCCTATTCGCCTGGTGTCGCCGTGCCGGTGCTGGCGATTGCAGAGGACCCTTCGCGCGCCTTCGACTACACCACGCGCGGCAACATGGTCGCGGTCATTTCCAACGGCACCGCCATTCTCGGCCTTGGCAATCTCGGCGCCCTGGCCTCCAAGCCGGTCATGGAGGGCAAGGCAGTGCTGTTCAAGCGCTTCGCCGATGTCGATTCCATCGATCTGGAAGTCGACACCCAGGACGCCGAAGAATTCATCAACTGCGTGCGTTTTCTCGGGCCCTCCTTCGGCGGCATCAACCTCGAAGACATCAAGGCTCCGGAATGCTTCATCATCGAGCAGCGCCTGCGCGAGCTGATGGACATCCCCGTCTTCCATGACGACCAGCACGGCACCGCCATCATCGCCGCAGCCGGGCTGCTCAACGCGCTGCACATCACCGGCCGCGACATGAAGTCCACAAAGCTGGTCTGCAACGGCGCGGGCTCAGCCGGGATCGCCTGTATCGAACTGATCAAATCGATGGGTTTTTCGCCCGAAAACGTCATCCTCTGCGACACCAAGGGCGTGGTCTATCAGGGCCGTACCGAAGGCATGAACCAGTGGAAGTCGGCGCATGCGGCCAAAACCGACAAGCGCACGCTGGCGGATGCCATGGACGGCGCCGACGTGGTGTTCGGCCTTTCGGCGCGCGGAGCGTTCACCAACGCCATGATCCAGTCCATGGCGAAAAATCCGATCATCTTCGCCATGGCCAATCCCGATCCGGAGATCACCCCCGAGGAGGTCGCCGAAATCCGCACCGACGCCATCATGGCCACCGGCCGTTCGGACTATCCGAACCAGGTCAACAATGTGCTCGGCTTTCCCTACATCTTCCGCGGCGCGCTCGATGTGCGGGCGACCACCATCAACGACGCCATGAAGGTCGCCGCCGCCCAGGCGCTGGCCGATCTCGCCCGCCAGGACGTGCCGGACGACGTTGCCGCCGCCTACCAGGGCAACCGGCCCAAATTCGGCCCGCAATACATCATTCCCGTTCCGTTCGACCCGCGCCTGATTTCGGCCATTCCGGTCGCGGTGGCGCGCGCGGCGATGGAATCGGGCGTTGCCGGCCGGCCGATCCTCGACCTTGACAAATACGCCCAGGAACTGTCGGCGCGCCGCGACCCGATCGCATCCACCTTGCAGCGCATCTACGACCGGGTGCGCCGTCAGCCCAAGCGCGTCGTCTTCACCGAGGGCGAGGAAGAGCAGGTGATGCGGGCGGCCGTCTCCTACGTCAACCAGAAGCTCGGCACTGCCATTCTGGTGGGCCGCGACGAGGTCATCAAGGAAAACGCGCGCAATGCGGGTGTCGATCTCGACAAGCCCGGCATCGAGATCATCAATGCGCGCCTGTCGCGCAAGAACGCGATCTATGCCGACTATCTTTACGAACGGCTGCAGCGCAAGGGCTACCTGTTCCGCGATGCCCAGCGTCTGATCAACAACGACCGCAACCACTTCGCCGCCTGCATGGTGGCGCTGGGCGATGCCGACGCCATGGTTACCGGCGTCACCCGCAACTATTCCACAGCGCTGGACGATGTGCGCCGCGTCATCGACGCAAAACCCGGCCACCGCGTCATCGGCGCTTCCATCGTGCTTGCACGCGGCCGCACCGTCATCGTCGCCGATACTGCCGTGCACGACATGCCGAATGCCGAGCAGATCGCCGACATCGCCGAGGAAGCCGCCGGCTTCGCCCGCCGCATGGGCTACGAACCGCGCGTCGCCATGCTCGCCTACTCGACCTTCGGCCATCCGCAGGGCGAACGCTCCGAGCGCGTGCAGGAGGCCGTGCGCCTGCTCGACAAGCGCCGCGTCGATTTCGAATACGATGGCGAAATGGCCGCCGACGTGGCGCTGAATCCCAAGGTGATGCAGCAATATCCGTTCTGCCGCCTGTCGGGGCCTGCCAATGTGCTGGTCATGCCGGCATTCCACTCGGCCTCGATCTCGACCAAGATGCTGCAGGAACTCGGCGGCTCCACCGTCATCGGCCCGCTCTTGGTCGGGCTCAACAAGCCGGTTCAGATCGTCCCGCTCAACGCCAAGGATTCCGACATCGTCAACATGGCGGCAATCGCGGCCTATACGGCAGGGGCGTGACGAGGCGGATATTCATGGCGGGATGATGTGGTGTGCGCGCAATCTCCCCCTTATGCCCAGCTCGATCTCGATCCGGCGAAGCTGGTCTTCATCGATGAGGCCGGCTTGTCGACCAAGATGGCCCGCCTGCGGAGGCGAGCGCCGTGCGGCGAGCGCTGCCAGGCCGGCGTGCGGCATGGTCATGTGTGGACGCCCTAACCCCTTTCGCAAGTTTCAACAGGGTTCTGGGCGGACCCAAAGCTTACTTTCTGCCGCGCCGCGGTAGACGGCAATGGTATTAAATCTCGCTTTGTTCAAAAATCTTTTAAAGTTTTTCCACCTCTTTTTGCCATTTGTCTTTCAGGTCTTGAATAACCTGGCGCGCTGCCAACACTTCAGCATCCTTTTCCTTCAGCAGAGTGGTGAGGGCTGCAAGCTCAGTAAAACGTGCTTGGAGACGAAGCTCCGTCTCATTCTTTTCATGCTGAAGAAGGGCACGAAGACCTTTCTCATCGTCTCTCTCAGATATGGCCGCTTCCAGTTCCAACTGCAGTCTTTTAGCCCGGCCGCTCTCCAAAGCGTAGTTTTCAGCATCGACCTGATAGCGTCCAGCGAGCGCTTCGTAACTGGCAACACTTGCAAGGAGTTGGTCTCGCTCGATCTGAAAATTCGCTTGTTGCTTGACGAGTTCGGTAACTCGAAGCCGCAACGATGTCCGCTCATCGTCATTCCGCTTAAGAGCGGCCGACTTTGTGAGAAGCTCCGAAGCCAATTGCCTCTGTTTATCCAGTAAAACTTGGCGCTCTGCGGCGACCTTAGACAACTCGGTTTGAAGAGCCCTATTCCTTTCAGAGATTTTGGACACGAGCGACCTAGTGTTGTCACTCTCTCTGCGGTGTGTTGCGATCAAAGCCGCATTTAACCGCAGTTCTTCCGAGAGCCGCTCTTTTTCCAGTCCGGCACTTATCACCTCTTGCCTGAGGTTGACGACCTCATTCTCCATCGCTGAAAAGAGCTTCAAACGCGTGCTAAGACTTTCATTTTTGTAAGCATTCAGGCAAGCGTTGCCTAATGTAGAGAACTGAATATTGAGATCCCGCCTGGCATTATCGTTCTTTCCAGCCTCAAAGAGGGTTTTCAATTGTGGGTCCTGATCCACGCCGATTCCGACCACTCCAAGCCCATGACCATGCGAGAATTCGAAGGTGGGATATGTCGTCGCCAGCTCATCGAAGAGCCTGTAGACGCCAAAATCTCGTTCTCGCACATTCGTATCATGAAACAAAACTACGGAACGACTTGAAAGGTTTTCCTTCCAACAATCAAAAACTTGCTTGACGGCATCATAAGTGTGAAAGCCATCTATATGAAGTAGATCTATACTGTCTTTTCTAAAAAATTTGACGGCTTCATCGAAATGCGACCGCATCAATATTGAAATATTTTCATAATTGTCCCGATTGTAATTACCGAACGCCTTAAGAACGTCTTCTCCGTATGTCCCGGCATGCTCATCGCCTTCCCAAGTATCGACAGCAAAAGCCCTACAATCCAAGCCCAGTCTCTCGATCGCCTGGCAGTGAGCAAAGTATGAAACACCCCTGTGGCTGCCCAACTCGACGAAAACATTCGGCCGAAGCGCCTGAATGAGCCAGAACGCGAAGGGTATATGTTCAATCCACGCCGACTTGGCGAGATATGAAGGCCGCATGAAAGCCAGAGACCCAAGGGGCATCAAGCTGTCAAACGATGTATTTTGCTCGCCTGAAACTGGATCAGGACTATGGTTTTTGATTCTCTGCATGCACCACTTCTGCCATCAGTAGTTCCTGCAGCAGGGACAGGACCTACTGCAGCGATGGTTTTCCTATCTGTCGTCCAGAAAGAAGCACTCCCTGGGCAAGTATCCCAATACCATGACAGACACCTTGTTCGCCTAAGATTCTTATGTTCTCTCCATCACGGCTTTCTGTGATTTTGGTTCATTGTCCACGTGCGCTCGCTTGGACATCGCTAAATCTAAGCCGGACCTGCTGCTGGCTCGGGCAAACCGTATTGCAGTCATTACTATATGACTCCGCTCAATTCGCCAAAAAGACAGGCGCGGATACCTGGCATGAGGATTGTGTCCCTGACACAGACTTGCGGTTCCATCACCTTTCGGCCAGAAGTTGGATCTGAAACTTGCGCCCAGAGAACTTCACATTGACCAGCATGAACGAGACAACGCGCCGACTTTTGCTGTTCCTGCTGACGACATCCTGGCTCTTGACCGCGATCTACAGTGCGATGACACCGTCATCGCTGGCTCCGGACGAACCGCATCATTTTTCTTATGCTTATGGAATTTATCAGCAAGGCTTGACCCCGTTTTTCGACCGCTCGGCTATCAGGACCGACCAGGGCGAATATAACCACCTACGACATCCACCAGCCTATCATTTTCTTCTGGCTTCGGTGATGGATATACTTCATCTCGACAAGGATTTTACGGCCGTCCATTTGAATGTGGATGACTATCGCGCAGTCTTGCGGTCGTCTGCCATTCCCCCGCTCCGCGCCATATCGATGGGTCTTTACGCTGTCCACCTGTTGGGCCTTTACATGCTGCTTTCCTTCCTGGTGGAAAGGCGACTGCTGACAAACCTCGCGGTGCTCGGTTCGGCCGCATTGATCCTCTTTATTCCGTCGAGATTGTATATTCTCGGCACCGTAAATAATGACGCGCTCGTGGCTGCCGTCTGGCCGTTCCTGGCGCTATATGGCCTGCGATCAATGGTTCAGCCGTCACTTCCGGCCATGTTGATGTTGGTGCTGACAGCCTCACTCGCGGCCATGACGAAAATCACCCTGCTGATCGTCGCAATCCCCTTTGTTGCGGGGGCACTTGTTGCCGAAACTGTACGATTTTTCGCGACAGGTGCGCGTCCTCGCCTTTCGTTTTGGTTACGCGAGGTACGGCTCATTTGGCCGCGCCATGTTCCTCTTCTCGCTGTTTTCATCATTACTGTTGGATTAACCACGGCATATTACGCGAACCTGATCATTCAATATGGCTCGGTGAACCCCAGCTACACGCAGATCTATGAATTGCCGGCCACGGATAACATATTCCACTTCGATGGGCCTGCCGAGAGAGGCTGGCAATCGATTGCCAACGATGTCATCCGAAGTTCATGGAGAACGACCACAGGCATATTCGGTCACAGTCACCTCTATGTAACGGCCAATACCTCAACCGAGCTTTTTCTGGTTCAAATCGCCTACGGGGCAGCATTGTTGGCGTTGGTGGTGCTGTTTTTCATTCACCGGCGTACCAGCTTCCAGGCAGCACTAGTATCAGCTGTGTTTCTGTCTGTGCCTATCGTGTTTTGGTCGATCTGGATTCAATGGAACGTCGACAACTGGGCGATAAATCGCCATCTCGGAACACAGGGCCGCTATTCAATCGGCGCGTTGGAGATCGGCGTGATCGCTGTCTTCCTTGTGTGGTCGGCTTATGCTTTGGACCGCAGACGTTTATGGCGTGTGTTTGGATACATTGGTCTTATCGGCACGATAGCAGCTCTTTCGCCTGTTTTGGCGAGGCCTCTTTTTTACGCGCGGCAAAACGAACATCTTTTTTTCGCGGCAAAAATGCCTGAGGTGATCCAAGCAAAGCTTTTGTCCGAAGGCTTCCAGCGTGTCGATCTTTCTGCGGTCAAACCGAAAAGCTTTGTTGCCTCGGGTTTTCGCGAGGCGCTCAATCGTACCCGACATACCAATGTCTTCACCGTTGAACCGGATGGCGCATCGATGCGAGGCCCACTTCCATCTCTCAAACCGTCAGGTCTGACGGCCGTTGAAATTGCCGTTTGGACAAAAAGAGGAAGCCGGGAGACGGATTTCAAGCTTGAACTTACCGATTCAGAAAATCTGCCTCTAGCTTCCGCTAAACTGTCGCTCGGGCCTGACATAGAGGTCGACACGGTTTGCCTGGAGATAGCGTCGGGAGCAGTGGGAAAGGCCCTGTCGATAACGCGGGACGGCCCCGCATCGTCGCGATGGGAGGCGTTTTGGAAGAACAATATCCCACCACTTTTGCTCGGCGTATTCGTCAAGCCGGCGGAACGATGCGGGTGAGTTGGATGCAGCGTCGCTTCAGGACAAGCGCCTGTAAGTGCTCATCGTCTTCGACCGGCGCCTGCCAGAGCGCCAGCCTTTTCCAGCTCTCGCAGCCATAGGCGGCCATCGCAGCGGCGTCGATGGCGTCGCTTTTGCCAAGCTGTCCATAGGAGCGGATACACCCCTAAGCCCGCTCTTCCCACACCTTGGCCAATTCCACGATGGTCGCAACGGCCTTTTCCATGTCCTGGCGGGAGACCCATTCCAGCGGCGAGTGGAAGGCGTGGCCGCCGGCGAAGATGTTGGGGCAGGGCAGCCCCATGAAGGAGAGGCGCGAACCGTCGGTGCCGCCTCGGATCGAACCGCGAACCGGCTCCATCCCGGCGCGGCGCACCGCTTCCAGCGCGTTGTCCATGATCTCGGGGTGCCGGTCGAGCACCACCTTCATGTTGCGATACTGATGTTTGACCTCGAAGCCCGCCGTCGATCCCGGAAAGCCGGTCATGACCTCGGAAACGATTTGGCGAAGCATCGCTTCCTTTGCGACGAGCCCTTCCTCGTCGAAATCGCGCACGATCAGGTCGATCCGCGCCTTCTCCATCGAGCCGGTGACTGAGACGGGATGGATGAAGCCCTGCTTGCCGGAGGTCGTCTCCGGCGCGATGTCTTTCGGCAGCCGATCGAGAATGGCGGCTGCGATCTTGATCGCGTTTTCCATGCGGTCCTTGGCAAAACCGGGATGGATTGCCACGCCGGTGATGGAGATCTCCACCCCATCGGCCGAAAAGCTCTCGTCCTCGATATGGCCGGCGGTCTCGCCGTCCATCGTATAGGCGAACGCGGCGTCCAGCTTATTCAGGTCGACCTTGTCGACGCCGCGACCGACCTCTTCGTCGGGCGTAAACAGGATTTTGACCGTGCCGTGACGGATGGTCTTATTCGACATCAGGATATCAGCGGCTGTCATGATCTCGGCCAGTCCAGCCTTGTCGTCCGCGCCCAGAAGCGTGGTGCCATCGGTGGTGACGATGTCGTTGCCGATCTGGTCGGCGAGTGCGGGGTGCTCGGCGGCGCGGATGACGCGGCTGGCGTCGCCCGGCAAGGCGATGTCTCCGCCCTGGTAATCCCTGACGATCTGCGGCTTGACGCCCGTGCCGGAAAAGTCTGGCGCGGTGTCCATATGCGAGCAGAAGCAGATGGTCGGCACGGACTTGTCGGTGTTGGCCGGGATGGTGGCATAGACATAGCCATGCACGTCAAGATGCGCGTCGGCGATGCCCATCGCCAGCAGTTCCTCCACCAGCAGACGGCCAAGCACCTTCTGCTTTTCGGTTGTGGGCTGGGTCTTCGATGCCGGGTCCGATTGGGTGTCGATGACGACGTAGCGCAGGAAGCGGTCGAGGACAGTATCGGTCATGGCGGCTCCGTTGAGCACGATGTGCGAAAGGGCTATGCAAAGGGCTGGTGGAAAATTTACCATCCTGCTTTAGCAAAGGTCCAGGGGCCGCCGGAAGAGGCGGACGCCTGTTGGTATCGTGGCTGGGAAAAAGGGGCAAGACCGTGGCGCAGCAGGATACGACAGCGGGCCGCCCGAGCGTGTGGCGCGACAAGACGGCCATCATCTTGACGGCGACGATTTTCGGCCTGACCTACGGCCTGAGCGCGCCGCTGATAGCACTGCAGCTCACCGAGGACGGCTACAGCGAGACCATCATCGGCTTCAACGCCGCCATGCATGCGCTGGGTGTCCTGGCGATAGCGCCCTTCCTGCCGCAGATCGTCGCCCGCTTCGGCACGGCGGGCACAGCACTCGTGGCGCTGATTGCCGGTGGCGTGCTGCTGGTGCTGTTTCCAGCCGTTCCGCTGATCTGGCTGTGGTTTCCGCTGCGCCTGGCGCTCGGCGTGGTGTCGGAAAGCCTGTTCGTTGTGTCCGAAACCTGGCTCAACCAGGTCACGGAGGAAAAGACCCGCGCCCAGACCATGGCGATGTACAGTGCGTGCCTCTCGGCGGGCTTCGCATTAGGACCGCTCATCCTGGTGGTGGCGGGCAGCCAGGGCGCTCTGCCTTTCCTGATCGGCGCGGCCTTCGCGCTGGCAGCCGCCGCCGTGCTGATCTGGGGCAAGCCCAAGGCGCAGGTCGTCGAGCACCACACCAAGATGACGCTGGCCCGCGCCTGGCAACTCGCGCCCATCGCCATCGTCGCCACCGCGCTCAATTCGGCTATGGAAACGGCGGGCCTCAGCCTGCTCGCCATCTATGCCATGGAGCTGGGTTGGGAGGAAAAGCCCGCCACGCTTCTGATCACCACGCTACTGGCCGGCGCCATCGTGCTGCAACTGCCCATCGGCTGGCTCGCCGACCGCGTCGACAGGCGCAAATTCGTCATGGTGCTGGCTGTCTTGTCGACCATAGGCGCCGCTCTGTGGCCGGCGATGCTGAGCCATGGCTGGCTCGCTTATGTGCTGCTGTTTTTGTGGGGCGGCGTCTTCGTCGGCATCTACACGCTGATGATCACCATCGTCGGCAGCCGCTTCAAGGGTGGCGATCTCGTTGCGCTCTATGCGATCATGTCGGTCGCCTGGGGGCTTGGCGCGTTGGTTGGGCCGCCGCTGGGCGGTCTCGCCATGCAGTCGATCCCGCATGGCCTGGCGATTTTCGCCGCCGCCGGCTGCGCTGCTTTCGTGCTGTTCCTCTGGCGCAGCAAGAGCGAGGCTTAGCCTCTACTTGGCGGGATGGGTAGCAAGCCAGTCCTGCATCTGCTTGATCTCGGCCTGCTGGGCTGAGATTATCGCCTCCGCCAGCTTGCGGATTTCGGGGTCCTTGCCGTATTGCAAGACCACCTCGGCCATATCGATGGCGGCTTGATGATGCGGGATCATACCGCGCACGAAGTCGACATCCGCATCGCCGGAATAGTCTATAGCCATGTCCTTGTGCATAGTCTCGGCCGCCGCCTTGTAGGCTTCCGTCGAGGCGCTGGCGGATGCTTCCGAACCCATTGAGTGGCCACTGTGATCCTGCTGCGCCTGGGCGAAGCCGGTGCCGAGAAGGGCAGCGGCGGCAAGGGCGATCAGCGGTTTGCGAAAGGTCATGATGGTCTCCTTTGAGGTTGAAAATTAGAGCTTGAGCGAGCGCAGGCGCAACGCGTTGGAAATGACCGACACCGACGAAAGGCTCATAGCGGCGGCTGCCAGCATCGGCGACAGCACGATGCCGAACACCGGATACAGCACGCCGGCTGCCACCGGCACGCCCAGCGCATTATAGGCGAAGGCGAAGAACAGGTTCTGCCGAATGTTGCGGATCGTGGCCTGCGCCAGCATTCGTGCGCGCACGATGCCGTTGAGGTCGCCCTTGACCAGCGTGATGCCGGCGCTCTCCACCGCGACATCAGCGCCGGTGCCCATGGCGATGCCGACATCGGCCGCGGCAAGCGCAGGCGCATCGTTGACGCCGTCGCCAGCCATGGCGACCTTTGCGCCCTTCGCATGCAATTCGTCGATCAGCGCCTTCTTGTGCTCGGGCAGCATGTCGGCGCGCACCTCGTCGATACCGAGCCGCTTGGCAACGGCCTTGGCCGTACCGGCATTGTCGCCGGTCGCCATGATGATGCGCAGGCCGGACCGGTGCAGCGCCTCAATGGCCTCGGCTGTTGTTGCCTTGATGGGGTCGGCGACGCCGACGATACCTGCTGGCTTGCCGTCCACGGCTGCGAACATCGCCGTCTTGCCGTCCACGCGCAGAGCGTTCGCCTTGTCGCCGAAGGCTGAGAGGTCGACGCCGAGGTCGCGCAGCAGGGCAGAATTGCCGATGGCGACTTGGCGACCGGAAACCATGGCCACGGCGCCCTTGCCGGTGATCGCTTCGAACTCGGTGGCGGGGGGGACGGCTATGCTCCGCAAAGTCGCGCCCTCGACGATGGCTTCGGCGAGAGGGTGTTCGGAACCCTTCTCCAAGCCCGCGGCGAGCGCCAGAAGTTCGTCTTCGGCAAAGCCGTCAAGCGCGATGATGTCTGTGAGCTTCGGGTTGCCTTCGGTCAGCGTGCCTGTTTTGTCGACGATCAGGGTGTCGACGCCCGAAAACCGCTCCAGCGCCTCGGCATCCTTGATCAGGACTCCGGCCTGCGCGCCGCGCCCGGTTGCGGTCATGATCGACATCGGCGTGGCGAGGCCAAGCGCGCAGGGGCAGGCGATGATCAGCACCGACACCGCCGAGACAATGGCAAACACCATGCTGGGCTGTGGGCCGAGCATGGCCCAGGCAGCGAACGCCAGGACGGCGACCAGAACCACTGTCGGCACGAAATAGAACGACACCCGGTCGGCCAATCCCTGGATCGGCGCGCGGCTGCGCTGGGCCTTGGCGACCATCTCGACGATCTGCGACAGCACCGTGTCGGCGCCGACCTTCTCGGCCTGGATGACCAGCGTGCCGTTGCGGTTGAGCGTGCCGCCGGTGACGGCATCGCCCGCGGTTTTTTCGACCGGCAGCGGTTCGCCGGTGATCATCGATTCGTCGATGGCGGAGCGACCTTCGAGCACGGAGCCGTCGACCGGTATGCTGTCGCCAGGGCGAATGCGCAGGCGGTCGCCGACCTTCACCTCGTCCAGTGGAACCTCGCTGTCCGAGCCATCAGTGCCGATGCGGCGCGCTGTCTTGGGCGCGAGGTCGAGCAGGGCGCGGATGGCGTGGCCAGTGCGCTCGCGCGCCTTCAGCTCCAGCACCTGGCCGAGGAAGACGAGCGCGACGATGACGGCCGCCGCCTCGAAATAGACCGGCACGGCGTCGCCATGGCCGCGGAATTCGTGCGGGAAGATGTCTGGGAACAAGGTAGCGACGACGCTATAGAGATAGGCGGCGCCAACGCCGATGGCGATCAGCGTGAACATGTTGGGGCTGCGATTGACGATCGACTCCCAGCCGCGATGGAAGAACGGCAAAGCGGCCCAGAGCACCACCGGCGTGGCCAGCGCGAACTCGATCCAAACCGCTGCGCGCTCGCCCATCCAGCCGCGGAAGGGCAGGCCAAGCATCGGCCCCATGGTGATGACAAGCAGCGGGATGGACAGCAGAGCGCTGACCCAGAAGCGGCGGGTGAAGTCGACCAGTTCGGGATTGGGTCCCTCATCGCCGGTGGGTATGCCCATCGGCTCCAGCGCCATGCCGCAGAGCGGGCAGGAGCCCGGCTTGTCGCGCACCACCTCCGGATGCATCGGGCAGGTGTATTGCGTGCCCTTTGGCATCGGCTCCGGAGCGGGGCGGCCGCCGAGATAGCGTGCCGGCTCTGCCTCGAACTTGTCCTTGCATCCAGCCGAGCAGAAATAGAACTTTTCGCCTTCGTGGCGGAGGAAATGCTTTGCGCTCGCCCGCGCCACCGTCATGCCGCAGACCGGATCGATGGCGGAAATGTAGCTGTCCGGCTCCTTTACAAACTTGTCGCGGCAGCCGGCGCAGCAAAAATGATAGACATGACCGTCGTGTTCGACACTCGGCTTCCCGGCTGTTGGATCGACAAGCATGCCGCAGACGGGATCGCGCGCTACCGCCTCGGCGTCCGGTGTCGCGGCTTTGCCGTGGCCCGAACAGCAGGCGCTATGGGCGTGGTCGTGGTGATCGTGCGAAGGGGTCATGTCGATACTCGAATTTCCAGTTCGCTGCTGTTGTAGAGGTTCCAGCAACTGGAAGGTCAACAGGCAATTTTACCGAAAGTTGCACTTTCGCGTACAGTGTCCGGCTCGCCGATGGCAATGCCATACCCATGCCCCCAAATTCGCGCTATAGACGCCGCCGAAAGCCGAGAACCCGATCCGCCTATGAGCAAGATTCCCCTGAAGCTGGACGAACTGATCGACTCCGCAGCTCTGCGCGCGGAACTGTCGGCGCTGACCGGCGCCAATGGCGACGGATCGAGCGTCGATGTGCGGAGCAAGGCGCTGCAGCTTCTGAAGGAACGCATTGCCAGCGGCCGCAAGGTGGCGGAAACGATGCTGATGGACGATGGCGGCGGCATCGTCTGCGCCGAACGCCTGTCCCACGTCATGGACGAGGTTATCCGCTGCCTGTACGATTTCGCCGTCACCCATGTCTATCGGGCGAAGAACCCCTCCACCGCCGAGCGCATGGCCATCGTCGCCGTCGGCGGCTATGGCCGGGGCACGTTGGCGCCCGGCTCCGACATCGACCTGTTGTTCCTGCTTCCCTACAAGCAGACGCCATGGGGCGAACAGATCGTCGAATATATGCTCTACATGCTGTGGGACATGGGGCTGAAGGTTGGCCACGCCACCCGGAACATCGAGGAATGCCTGCGGCTGTCGCGCGAGGACATCACCATCCGCACGGCTGTTTTGGAAGCGCGCTATCTGTGGGGCGAGCAGCGTCTCTACGATGAGCTGATCCTACGTTTCGACCGCGAAGTGGTGAAGGATACCGGCTCGGAATTCGTCCAGGCCAAGCTTGCAGAACGCGACGTGCGCCACACCAAGGCGGGCGAAACGCGCTATCTGGTCGAGCCCAACGTCAAGGACGGCAAGGGTGGCTTGCGCGACCTACAGACTTTGTTCTGGATCGCCAAATATTTCTACCGCGTCCGGACAGGGCGGGAGCTGATCGAAAAAGGCGTCTTCACCCAGACCGAATACAACCAGTTTCTCAAAGCCGACGATTTCCTCTGGGCGGTGCGCTGCCACATGCATTTCCTAACCGGCAAGGCCGAGGAACGGCTGCATTTCGACATTCAGCGCGATATCGCCGAGCGTCTGGGCTATACCAGCCAGCCCGGCCTGTCGGGCGTCGAACGCTTCATGAAGCACTACTTCCTGGTGGCAAAGGATGTCGGCGACCTCACGCGCATTTTCTGCGCGGCACTCGAGGAGGAGCAGGCCAAGCATGTTCCGGGCTTCAACCGGCTGATCGCCGGCTTCTCGCGCCGCCGCCGCAAGCTTGCCGGAACCAGCGATTTCATCGTCGATAACCATCGCATCAACATCGCCAACGACCAGGTGTTCGAGCGCGATCCGGTCAACATGATCCGGCTGTTCTGGTTCGCCGACAAGCACGGGCTGGAATACCACCCCGATGCGTTGAAGCTTCTGACCCGCTCGCTGAGCTTGGTCGACCGCACTCTGCGCCGCGACCCGGAGGCCAACAGGCTGTTCATGGATGTGCTGACGTCAGATCGCGACCCCGAGCTCAACCTGCGCCGGATGAACGAGGCCGGCATGCTGGGCCGGCTGATCCCCGATTTCGGCAAGATCGTCGCGATGATGCAATTTTCGATGTACCACCACTACACGGTGGACGAGCACCTGCTGCAATGCATCAAGGTGCTGTCGGAGATCGAGCATGGCGACGGCGAAAAGATCCATCCGCTGTCGCATTCGCTGATGCCGGGGCTGAAGAAACAGCGCGAGGTGCTCTATGTCTCCGTGCTGCTGCATGATATCGCCAAAGGGCGACCCGAGGACCATTCCGAAGCCGGCGCCAAGATCGCCCGGCGCATCTGTCCGCATATGGGCCTTTCGCCGGCGGATACGGAGACGGTGGCCTGGCTGATCGAGAACCATCTCGTCATGTCGATGACGGCGCAGACGCGCGATCTGAACGACCGCAAGACCATCGGCGACTTTGCGGATATCGTGCAGTCGGTGGAGCGGCTGAAGTTGCTGCTGATCCTGACGGTGTGCGACATCAGGGGTGTCGGCCCCGGCGTCTGGAACGGCTGGAAGGGCCAGCTGCTGCGCACGCTCTATTACGAGACCGAATTGCTTCTGACCGGTGGCTTCTCCGACATGACCCGTGCCGAGCGCGCCATGGCGGCCCGCGCGCGCCTGTCGGAGTCGCTTGCTGCCTGGGCGGAAAAGGCGCGTGCGAATTATGTCAAGCTGCACTATGACAATTATCTGCTGACCGTCGATTTGGCCGACCAGGTGCGGCATGCCGACTTCATCCGCCACGTCGACGAGACCGGCAAGCGGCTCTCTACCATGGTGCGGACGCATGAGTTCGAGGCGGTGACGGAAATCACCGTGCTGGCGCAGGACCATCCCCGCCTGCTGTCGGTGATCGCGGGGGCGTGTGCGGCGTCGGGAGCCAACATCGTCGACGCGCAGATTTTCACCACGGCTGACGGGCGTGCGCTCGACACCATCCTGATCAGCCGCGAATTCGACCGCGACGAAGACGAGCGCCGCCGCGCCGAACGCGTCGGCAAGCTGATCGAAGACGTGCTGTCGGGCAAGAGCTGGCTGCCCGAGATCATCGCCAAACGCTCCAAGCCCAAGCGCGGCCAGAAGATATTCCGCATCCAGTCGCGCGCCGAGGTGCGCAACTCGCTGTCCAACCGGTTCTCCGTGGTCGAGGTGGAAGGGCTTGACCGGCCCGGCTTCCTGTCCGAGATCACCGGCGCGCTGTCGGACCTGTCGCTCGACATCGCCTCGGCCCACATCACCACTTTCGGCGAGAAGGTCATCGACACCTTCTACGTCACCGACCTTACCGGCCAGAAGATCGACAATCCGACGCGCATGGAAAACATCAAGGCACGGCTGGTGGCCAAACTGGACGGCGCGGTCGCGGCTGAAAAGGCTGCTGCGGAATGAATAATTTTCGCCAGGGCGGCCCCTCTACTTTCTGCCATTCTCGGGTGGAGCCAAGCGCAGCCAGGCGGAAACCCGGGAATCCATTCCGTGACGTAGAGGCCGGATGCGGCGTTTCAGGTGCGAATGCCCGTTTCCTTTCTTGTTCAGCCCAGCCGTGTTTGTCCTTGCCGTCACGGAATGGCTTCTATGGTCGCGCTCGGCTGCGCCTCGTTTGCCATAGAATGGCGAAGATCGTAGCGGGTGGGAGCAGGGTGTTCATCCGCTTGGCACTCCTCCGGCACGCGAGCTCCCAATGAGCCTGCTTAAGAAATTCGCGACCGTGGCGTCAGGCACGCTGGCGAGCCGGGTGCTCGGCTTCACCCGCGAAATGCTGATGGCTGCGGCGCTGGGCACCGGTCCCATCGCCGACGCGTTCTATGCCGCCTTCCAGTTTCCCAACACCTTCCGCCGTCTGTTCGGCGAGGGCGCATTCAACGCAGCCTTCGTGCCGCTGTTCTCCAAGGAGATCGAGGCCAACGGCACAGACGGCGCCAAGCGCTTTTCCGAGGAAGTGTTCGGCGTCCTGTTCACGGTTCTGTTGGCGCTGACGATCCTGATGGAACTGGCGATGCCGTTCCTGGTCTCCACCATCATCGCGCCGGGCTTCAGCGACGACGCGGAAAAGTTCGACCTGACCGTATCGCTCGCCATCATCATGTTCCCCTATCTGATGTGTATGTCGCTGACGGCGATGATGAGCGGCATGCTGAACTCGCTGCGGCGCTATTTCGCCGCCGCCATAGCGCCAGTTTTCCTCAACGTCGTTTTGATCTCGGTTCTGGTCTATGCCTGGCGCAACGGCCATGACGGCCGGCAGGTCGGCTATGGGCTTGCCTGGGGCGTCATGGTCGCCGGTGTGATCCAGCTTGCCATCGTCTGGGGCGCGGTGCGCCATGCCGGCATGTCTATCGGCTTCAGGCTGCCCAAGCTGACGCCGAATGTGAAGCGGCTTCTGGTGCTGGCGCTGCCCGCGGCGGTGACGGGCGGCATCACCCAGATCAATCAGCTCATCGGCACGGCAATCGCCTCGGGCCGCGACGGCGCGGTCTCCTCGCTCAACCTGGCGGACCGCTTCTATCAACTGCCGCTGGGGGTGATCGGCATCGCGGTGGCAATCGTGCTGTTGCCGGAGCTGGCGCGCGCGCTGAAGAGCGGCAACGACATCGAGGCCGCCAACCTGCAGAACCGCTCGGTGGAGTTCTCGCTGTTCTTCACCCTGCCGTCGGCGGCTGCCTTGCTGGTGATTTCCGAGCCGATCATCCGCGTGCTCTATGAACGCGGCGCGTTCACCGCCGACAGTACGGCGGTGGTGTCGTCGGTGCTGGCGATCTTCGGCCTCGGCCTGCCGGCCTTCGTGCTGATCAAGGCGTTCACGCCGGGCTATTTCGCCCGCGAGGACACCCGCACGCCGATGTATTTCGCGGCGATCTCGGTGGCGATCAATGTCACCACGGCGCTGATCCTGTTTCCGTCCATGGGCGCGCCGGGCATTGCAACGGCCTCCGTTATCGCGGGCTGGATCAATGTCGCGCTGCTGCTCGGCTTCTTGATCAAGCGCGGTCACTGGAGCCGCGATGCCGGACTGATGCGGCGCGCGCCGCGCCTGATCCTGGCGTCCGTGCTGATGGCGGCCGCACTTTGGGCCGGCGGGCTCTGGCTCGAACCATGGCTGGCGCCGTCGACGCCGCTGCACATCCAGCTCGCAGCCCTCGGGCTTCTGGTTGCTGGCGGCGGCATCGTCTATTTCGGCACCGTCTTTGCCATTGACGGCGCCGATGTCGCCATGCTCAAGCGCAATGTCAGGCGTGGCGGTGCCAAGCCGGCCGTCCGCATCGATCCGGAATAGCCGCTCGCCGGCGGACGCCCCTTGATTGCCGGGCCCGCCTCGTTCATAAGCGCGCCGCGCCGGCATTCCGGGCGCATGGCATTCCGATGGGGCAGCACCTTTCGGCACCATGCTCAAACGGCCCTCCACAAGCCAAGAGGAACATCATGTCCAGCTTCAAGCCCCTCGTCTTCTCGGGCGTCCAGCCCACGGGCAATCTGCATCTCGGGAATTATCTCGGGGCGATCCGCAAATTCGTCGCCCTGCAGGAGAGCAACGACTGCATCTATTGCGTCGTCGACCTGCATTCGCTGACGGCGACGCTGGTCCATCCCGACCTTGCCGACCAGACCCGTTCGATTACCGCGGCCTTCTTGGCAGCCGGCATCGACCCCAAGAAGCATATCGTCTTCAACCAGGCCCGTGTGCTGCAGCACGCCGAGCTTGCCTGGATCTTCAACTGCGTGGCGCGCATCGGCTGGATGAACCGGATGACCCAGTTCAAGGACAAGGCCGGCAAGGACCGCGAGAACGCCTCGCTGGGCCTGCTCGCCTATCCTAGCCTGATGGCGGCCGACATCCTGCTCTATCGCGCAACTCACGTGCCGGTGGGCGAGGACCAGAAGCAGCATCTCGAACTGACCCGCGACATCGCCCAGAAGTTCAACAACGACTTCTCCAGCCGCATCGCCGATCTCGGCGTCGGCGTCGAGATGCAGGTCGGCGAGGAAACCGTCAACGGCTTCTTCCCACTCACCGAACCGCTGATCGGCGGGCCTGCGGCGCGCATCATGAGCCTGCGAGACGGCTCCAAGAAGATGTCGAAATCCGACCCATCGGACCTGTCCCGCATCAACCTGACGGACGATGCCGACACCATCTCCAAGAAGATCAGGAAGGCAAAGACCGATCCGGCCGGTTTGCCGAGCGAACTGGACGGCCTTGCCGGACGGCCGGAGGCGGAGAACCTGGTGGGTATCTATGCCGGGCTCGCCGACATCACCAAGGAAGAGGTACTGCAGCAATTCGCAGGCCAGCAGTTCTCGGTGTTCAAGCCGGCGCTGGCCGATCTGGCGGTCGACAAGCTGGCGCCGATTGCCGGCGAGATGCGCCGCCTGATGGCCGATCCCGCCTATATCGACAGTGTGCTGCGCGATGGCGGACAACGCGCCGGTGCGCTTGCCGAGGGTACGATGAAGTCGGTGCGGGAGATCATCGGTCTGTTGGGCGATTGACGGCAGCATTCGCCGGCGACTTGCCCCGCGCCTGCCGCGGTGGCAGATTGCCGGCGACTCATCGAGGCAGCAGCAGGACGGTCCATGGTATCCAAACGACTGATCCGGGAGGCGGGACACCGCCGCAAATTCCTGGTCGTGATCGACGACACGCCTGAATGCGAGCGTGCCATCGCCTATGCATCCCGCCGCGCTCAAAACACTGGCGGTGTGGTGGTGATGCTCTATGTCATCGTGCCGGACGATTTCCAGCACTGGCTGGGCGTGGAAAAGATCATGCGCGAGGAGGCCACCGCCAGCGCACAGGCGGCCCTTGCCTCCTATGCGGCGAAGGTGCGCGAGAAGGCGGGCATCGAGCCTGAATTGGTCGTTCGCGAGGGCAAGCCGGCCGACGAGATCCACAAGATCATCGAGGAAGACCAGGACATTGCCATTCTGGTGCTCGCAGCTGGCGCCGCCAAGGAAGGCCCCGGCCCGCTGGTCGCCTCAATCGCCGGCAAGGGCGCAGCCTTCCCGATCCCGGTGACGGTGGTGCCGCAGAATCTTTCCGACGAGGACATTGAAAGCCTCGCCTGATAGCCATACCTGCGCAGGCATGTCCCTGTAGGACGGTTTTGCTTGTGCCGACCGCCGTTAAGGACTATCTAGTTTAGAACTATTCCAAGAAGGCTCGCGCAGGCGGGCGTGGAGACCTCAATGTTCATCCAGACCGAAGCGACCCCGAACCCCGCAACGCTCAAGTTCCTTCCTGGCAAGGAAGTGCTGGCCAGCGGCACCGCTGATTTCCGCGACGCGGAGTCCGCGCGCGTGGCGTCGCCTCTGGCAGGTCGCCTGTTCGACGTGCCCGGCGTGACCGGCGTGTTCTTCGGCTATGATTTCATCACCGTCACCAAGGACGGCCCGGACTGGCAGCACCTGAAGCCGGCCATTCTCGGCACCATCATGGAACATTTCATGTCGGGCACGCCTGTGATGGGCCAGGAGGCGCGCACCGCAGCCGACGATCGCGAGGAAGACGCCGAATTCTACGACGATGCCGACGAGGAAATCGTCGTCACCATCAAGGAACTGCTCGATACCCGGGTGCGCCCGGCCGTGGCCCAGGACGGCGGCGACATCACCTTCCGAGGCTATGAGAACGGCACGGTGTTCCTGCACATGAAGGGCGCCTGCGCCGGCTGCCCGTCCTCCACCGCAACGCTGAAGCACGGCATCCAGAACCTGCTTCGCCATTTCGTGCCGGAAGTGCAGCAGGTCGAACAGGTTTCCTGAGCGTTCTGCAAACCTCAATCTGGAAAGGCCGGGTGTTCGCATCCGGCCTTTTTCGTTTTAGGGCACTACGGTCCCGCCGGAAACGAAAAACCGGACCTTGCGGCCCGGTTTTTGTTGCGACGTCTATGTGTTGCCGAGACGGCTCGCAGATTTAAAGCACGATGACCTTTGCGCCCACTTCGGCGCGGTTGTAGAGGTCGATGATGTCCTGGTTCATCAGGCGGATGCAGCCCGACGACATGGCCTTGCCGATGGAGTTCCATTCCGGCGTGCCGTGCAGGCGATAGCCGGTGTCGCCGCCCTTGTTGAACAGGTAGAGCGCACGGGCGCCGAGCGGATTGCTCAGGCCGGGATCCATGCCGTTGGCGTATTTGGTCAGCTCCGGCTGGCGCTGGATCATTTCACGCGGCGGCGTCCAGCGCGGCCATTCGCGCTTGAGCGCAATCCGGGCATCGCCCTTCCACTCGAAGCCCTCGCGTCCGACGCCGATGCCGTAGCGCATTGCCTTGCCTTCCGGCATAACGAAATAGAGGAACTTCTGCTGCGGATCGACGATGATGGTGCCAGGCGCTTCTGTGGTGTCGTAGCGCACGACCTGCCGCTGATATTTTCGGTCGACCTTGTAGATCGGGATCGCAGGAAGCTGGTAGCCTGCATCGACGCGCGCACCGTAATCGTTGGTGAACATCTGCATCGGTCCGCCGGTGATACTGCAACCGGCAAGAGCGGATGAGAGGGCGAGCACGGCTGCGATGACGGTGGATTTCAGGTGCATATGCCCTCGGCTGTTCGAAGCGGCCCGGTCCGAGCCGCAATTTCGCCCACATTCATAAGCGATTCCATTTGCTTGCCAAGCGCCGCAACACCATATCCGATGGCGACAATACCGGTGTGGGTGCCTCTATTGCATTTCGGCAACAGCGCGAACGTAACCACCGGCTTCAACGCAGGGTGGAGCTATGATCCAGCTCGTTCTGCCGCACTTGGGAGTGTCGTCATGAACGTATCCGATGCCGCGCGCCGCTCCGGCCTCCCGGCCAAGACCATCCGCTACTATGAGGAGATTGGCCTGATCGCGCCTCAGCGCGCCGGCAATGGCTACCGCGCCTACACCGGCGGCGACATCCACCGTTTAGCCTTCCTGCGCCGCGCACGCGGCCTGGGCTTTTCCATCGACGAATGCCGCCAGCTGATGGCGCTCTACCAGGACCGCGAGCGCGCCAGCCACGACGTGCGGGAAATCGCGCTCGCCCATGTCGCGGCGATCGAGGAAAAGGTACGCGAGTTGCAACAGATGAAGGCGACGCTCAACCGGCTGGTCAAGGCCTGTCATGGCGACGACCGCCCGGATTGCCCGATTCTGGAGGAAATGGCGGGCGTAGGCGATTGCCATGACAAGCCTGCCGTGGAGGCTTAAATGCCACCTGTCAGGAACATGTTACTTCTGTCGAGAAGGTGGGTTCAAACCGTGAACATCTAATGCCATAGTGCTGGGATGCCGATCATCTCGCCGATTCCCCTCAATCCGCTCATCGACGGGCGCCAGTCCGAACGCGCCATGCTGGTGCGCAGGGGCGTGCAGCGCCTGTTGATGCAGATGGGCGCGCATATGCTGCCCGAACTGTCGCTCGCCACCGGCCGCCGCGCCGATCTTGTCGCGCTCACCCGGCAGGGCGATATCTGGATCATCGAGATCAAGTCGTCGGTGGAGGACTTTCGCGTCGACCGCAAATGGCCGGAATACCGGCTGCATTCCGACCGCTTCTTCTTTGCCACCCATCCCGGCGTTCCGGCTGAAATCTTCCCCCAGGAATGCGGTTTCATCCTCTCCGACGGCTATGGCGCCGAGATCATGCGCGATGCGCCCGAGCACCGCATCGCGGCGGCTACGCGAAAAGCGTTGATGATGCGCATCGCGCGTGCGGGAGCGGCCCGCCTGCTGGCAGCCGAACTGGCAGGCGTCTCGGTGCCCGCACTTGAAGGCGAGAGTGAATAGGCCGGGACCCGACTGCGTCGAAAGCGACCTCCCAATTGGGGATGGACCAAGCTTTTTCTTGCCATCGCGCCTGCGAGCAGCGATTGAGCCGTAACAGCAAAGGACATCGCCATGACCGCAGAACCCGGGACAGCAGAACTCGGTATCGTTACCCTTCCGCATGCCGATGGCCTTGCGCTGCCGTCCTATGAGACCGCGGGCTCGGCTGGAATGGACCTTCGCGCCGCCGTGGCCGAGGATCGGCCGCTGTTGTTGCTTCCGGGCAAAAGGGCTTTGGTGCCGACCGGCCTGATCATGGAAATCCCGCAGGGTTATGAAGGCCAGGTCCGGCCGCGTTCCGGTCTCGCCTTTAAGAACGGCATTACCTGCCTCAATACGCCTGGCACCATTGACAGCGATTATCGCGGCGAGGTGAAGGTGCTGCTGGTCAATCTCGGCGGTGAGGATTTCGTCGTCACGCGCGGCATGCGCATCGCGCAGATGGTGTTCGCCCGCGTCGAGCAGATGCAGGTGCAGCCGCGCAACCAGGCCGGTGAAACCGTGCGTGGCGCTGGCGGTTTCGGCTCCACCGGCACGGCCTGACGGGCAAGGATTGGTCCTGCGCCTTCTTCCGACGCTGGTCCAACGGGAACCTTTTGCCCGCTGTCGCGTCCGTGGATAGGATCGTGCCCGATGGCACGGTCTGGCGGTGTCGGGAGGATTTATGCGCAAAAGTGAGGATTTCCGCAATCTGCACAACGGGCCGGGGGCTTTCGTCATGCCCAACCCGTCCGATATCGGCATGGCCAGGCTCCTGGAGTCGATGGGCTTCACGGCGCTCGCCACCAGCAGCGCCGGCTACGCCTTCTCGCGCGCTCTGCCCGATGGCGGCGTCACCTTCGAAGAGATGATCCGGCACTGCAAGGAGATGGCTGCTGCCGTCGATGTGCCGGTCTCCGCCGATCTCGAGCGGGGCAAGGGCGACAGCGCCGAAAGTGCCGCCGAAACGATCTTTGCTGGCGAAGCTGCCGGCCTGGCGGGATGCTCGATCGAGGATTATTCCGGCGACCCCAGCAAGCCGATCTATGAGTTTTCGCATGCCGTGGAACGCGTCGCGGCGGCCGCCGAGGCAGCGCGCGCGGTGGATGGCGGTTTTGTCTTCACGGCACGCGCCGAGAATTTCCTGCATGGCATCAGCGATTTCGACGACACGATCCGCCGGCTTCAGGCGTTTTCCGCAGCCGGTGCGGATGTGTTGTTTGCGCCGGGCATTTCCGATCCGGCGATGCTGACGACGCTGTGTGCTGCCGTTGACAAGCCGGTCAGCGTCATCGCGCCCAGGGACGTCTCCGTCGACCAGCTTTCGGCAATCGGCATCAGGCGGATATCGCTGGGACCACGTTTGACGCAGGCGGCGTTCGGCGCGGTCGAGCGCGCCGCCCGCGAAATCCTCGACAAGGGCACTTTCGGCTTCATGGCCGATGTCATGCCCTTTGATCGGCTGCAGACGCTCTATACGCCAGCGGCATCCGGACGGCTGGACAAATAATCAGACGGCCGGTGTCTGCGCCGGTGTCGCGGCACTCAGCAGCTTGTGCAAATGCACCATCATGGCGGCCGCGAAGAGCGGGGTGAGAAGGTTGAGCAGCGGCACCGCCAAAAAGCAGGCGATGACCAGCCCTGCGAAGAACACGGTCACCGCGTGCTTTTGCCGGAACGCCTTGGCCTCGTCCTCCGGCCGGAAGCGCATGGCGGCGAATTCGAAGAACTCGCGGCCAAGCAGATAGCCGTTGACGACGAAGAAGGCGATCAGGTTGACGCCCGGCACCAAGAGCAGCAGCAGCGCCAGCATGTTGCCCAAGATGACGATGCCGAAGAATTTGAGCGACAGGATCAACGACCGCATGGCGGGCATGGCATGGCCGACAGGCTCGCGCGGATAGGACGAGCGCTCCACCTCTTCGGCGATGTCGTCGAGAAACAGTCCCGCGACGATGGCAGTGGCCGGCGCGATCAGCAGCGCGAGCGCTAGTGCGAGGCCGATGCCGGTCACGACAGCGGCAAGCAACGTCAACCAGCCCGCCCATTCCGGAACGCCGGGCATCAGCGCGTCGATCCAGGGCAGAGCGAGCGCCAGAAAGAGTTGGCGCAATGCGAACCACAACGCCACCAGCACAAGCAGCGTCAAGCCGATGGATTTCAGGAACACGGCCCGGAAGCCGGGGCTGAACAGTTGCGAGGCTGCGAGGCGGGCGGCTTCGAGGATCATGATGGTCGGTCTCCGGGCCGCTGACAGATAGGGCTTGGTGCTGTCCCGCTCAAGAAGCATTGCCGTGTAAATTGACGGGTTTGCAAAAGCCTTTCAAGCGGATAGAGCGGGACGGAAAAGCGGGCACGCGGCCCGCCCTCTTGTCCCGTCTGCCCGGAGACCTTCATGAGCCAGTATGACGTGCTTTGCATCGGCAATGCGATCGTCGACATCATCGCGCAATGCGATGAGACATTTTTGACCGACAACGGCATCATCAAGGGCGCCATGAACCTGATCGATACCGACCGGGCGGAACTGCTCTATGCCAGCATGGGCCCGGCCATCGAGGCGTCGGGCGGCAGTGCGGGCAACACGGCTGCAGGCGTAGCCAGCTTCGGCGGCCGGGCGGCTTATTTCGGCAAGGTTGCTCAGGACCATCTCGGCGAGATCTATACCCATGACATCCGCGCCCAGGGCGTATCCTTCGACACGCGGCCGCTCGAAAGCCAGCCGCCGACGGCACGCTCGATGATCTTCGTCACGCCGGATGGCGAGCGGTCGATGAACACCTATCTCGGCGCCTGCGTCGAGCTTGGGCCGGACGATGTCGAGGCCGACAAGGCGCGGGGCGCCAAGGTGACGTATTTCGAAGGTTATCTGTGGGATCCGCCCATGGCGAAGGAAGCGATCCGCTTGACCGCCAAGATTGCGCACGAGGCCGGCCGTGAAGTTTCGATGACGCTTTCCGACAGCTTCTGCGTCGACCGCTATCGCGAGGAGTTCCTCGACCTGATGCGCTCGGGCACCGTCGACATCGTCTTCGCCAACAGCCATGAGATCAAGTCGCTCTACCAGACCGCGTCCTTCGATGAGGCTCTTTCGCTGATCCGGAAGGATTGCAAGATCGCCGCCGTGACCCGCTCGGAAAAGGGCTCGGTGATCGTGCGCGGCGACGAAACCGTCGTTATCGAGGCGACTTCGATCCGCGAACTGGTCGACACCACGGGCGCCGGCGACCTCTATGCGTCCGGTTTCCTCTTCGGATACACACAAGGGTTGGACCTCAAGCGCTGCGGCGATCTCGGCTCGCTTGCAGCCGGGCTGGTGATCCAGCAGGTCGGCCCGCGTCCGCGCCAGAATTTGCGTCGTGAGGCAGAACAGGCGGGGCTGTTATAAGCCTCAAATCCCGCTTATTTCAAACGGCCGCTATTCCAAGATTCTATCGGCAGCGTTTCAGGAATGTGCTGCCGAACACGCTTTCGCTGCAGCGCGGCTGAAGCGACGGGACATCGGGGCGCTGGTGCACCAGCGGCGGTGCTGCCTGCTGCCGGTCCTGCTCGCGATAAAGCCGCTGGGTGTCCTGGAAACGTTGCCGGTCCTGCCGGTTGCGCAACTGTTCCAGTTCCTGAACGGTGTTGTTGGTCCGGGGACGGTTAAGGTCGACGCCCTGAATAGGATCGAATGTGAGAGCTGATGCCGGGCCCGACAGCGCGCCCATATACGCAACCAGCGCGCCGGCGACGAGCCAATATCGGGGTACGCGTTTTGAAGTCAGCTTCATCACAGGAAGATAGTGCGTTTCGCCCCGGCTTCCAATCGCCTCACAAACGAAAACGGCGCGTCTGGGACGCGCCGTTCGAGGTAATGGTCCACGACGATCAGACGAAGGCGCCGTGGCAGTGCTTGAACTTCTTGCCGGAACCGCAGGGGCATGTCTCGTTGCGGCCGACCTTGCCCCAGGTCGAGGGATCGTTGGGGTCGCGGTCTTCCGGGGCGACGACGCGCGCATCCTGCTGGATATCTATATTGCCGCTTTCGCCGAATTCGTCTTCGCCGGTGGTTTCATCGATGTGATGGCCGAAGGTCTCCGGAGCCTCGGGCGGGGGTGCCTCGGCGGCCTGACGCACCAGTTCGACCCGCATCAGTTGCGAGGTTACCGCCTGGCGCAGATTGCCCAGCATCGACTGGAACAGCTCGAAGGCTTCGCTCTTGTACTCGTTCAGCGGATCGCGCTGGGCGTAGCCGCGGAAGCCGACGACGGAGCGCAGATGGTCGAGATTGACCAGATGCTCGCGCCATAGCATGTCCAGCGTCTGCAGCACCACGGAGCGCTCGACATAGGCCATGACTTCTGGACCGAAGCGTTCGGCACGATCGGCCGCCGCGGCGTCCGCTGCCTGCATGATGCGTTCGCGAATGTCTTCCTCGGCGATGCCTTCCTCGGCAGCCCACTCCTCGACCGGCAGGTCGAGGTTGAGATACTGGAGCACGTCCTGCTTGAGGCCTGCGACATTCCATTGTTCCGCATAGGCGGTCTCGGGGATATGCTTGGCGACAAGTTCCTCGACCACGTCCTGGCGCATTTCCGTGACCGTCTCGGTGAGGCTGACGGCGTCCATCAGTTCGATGCGCTGCTCGAACACCACCTTGCGCTGGTCATTCTGCACGTCGTCATACTTGATCAGGTTCTTGCGGATGTCGAAGTTGCGCGCCTCGACCTTTTTCTGCGCCTTCTCCAAAGCCTTGTTGATCCAGGGATGGATGATAGCTTCGTCTTCCTTGAGGCCGAGCTTCTGCAGCATGCCGTCCATGCGCTCGGAGCCGAAGATGCGCATCAGATCGTCCTGCAGCGACAGGAAGAATTTCGAACGGCCGGGGTCGCCCTGACGGCCGGAACGGCCGCGCAACTGGTTGTCGATGCGACGGCTTTCATGGCGCTCGGTAGCGATGACATAAAGGCCGCCGGCTGCCAGCGCGCGTTCCTTGTCGCGCTTGATTTCGTCGCGGATCTGCTGCTCGCGGGCTTCGCGCTCGGGGCCTTCCGGCACCTCGCCCAGTTCCTCGGAGACGCGCATTTCGAAGTTGCCGCCGAGCTGGATGTCGGTGCCGCGTCCGGCCATGTTGGTGGCGATGGTGATGGCGCCGGGGCGGCCCGCCTGGGCGACGATCTGCGCCTCGCGCTCGTGGTGGCGGGCGTTCAGAACTTCGAAGTCGGTGAAGCCCTCCTGCCGCAGGCGCGCGGCAAGCAGCTCGGACTTCTCGATCGAGGTGGTGCCGACAAGCGTGGGCTGACCCTTGGCATAGGCTTCACGGATGTCGCGGACGATGGCCTTGTATTTCTCCTCGACCGTTCGGTAGACCTCGTCGTCCTCGTCGATGCGGCTGACGGGCAGGTTCGTCGGAATTTCCGTGACTTCCAGGCCATAGATGTTGCCGAACTCTTCGGCTTCGGTAAGCGCCGTGCCGGTCATGCCGGACAGCTTGGTGTACATGCGGAAATAGTTTTGGAACGTCACCGAGGCCAGCGTCTGGTTCTCGGGCTGGATCTGGACGTGCTCCTTGGCTTCGAGAGCCTGGTGCAGACCTTCGGAGAAGCGGCGCCCGGGCATCATGCGGCCGGTGAACTCGTCGATGATGACGATCTCATTGTTGCGGACGATGTAGTCCTTGTCCTTCTGAAACAGGCGATGCGCTTTCAGTGCGTTGTTGACGTGATGCACCATGGCGACGTTCTCGACGTCATAGAGCGATTCGCCCTTGAACAGGCCAGCCGCGCTCAGCAAGCCCTCGAGCTTCTCCGTGCCTTCCTCTGTGAAGATGGCGGTGCGCTGCTTCTCATCGACCTCGTAGTCGCTCGGCTCGAGCTGGAGGATGAAGGCGTCGACGGTGTTGTACATTTCCGAACGGTCTTCGAGCGGACCGGAAATGATCAGCGGCGTGCGCGCTTCGTCGATCAGAATGGAATCGACTTCGTCAACGATGGCGAAGTTGTGCCCGCGCTGCACCATCTGGCCGCGCTCATACTTCATGTTGTCGCGGAGATAGTCGAAGCCGAGCTCGTTGTTGGTGGCGTAGGTGATGTCGCAGGCATAGGCGGCGCGGCGTTCGTCGTCGCTCATGCCATGGACGATGACGCCGACCGTGAGGCCGAGGAATTTGTAGACGCGGCCCATCCACTCGGAGTCGCGTTTGGCCAGGTAGTCGTTGACCGTGACGGCGTGGACGCCCTTACCCTCAAGCGCGTTGAGATAGACCGGCAAGGTCGCCACCAGGGTCTTGCCCTCGCCGGTGCGCATCTCG
Source organism: Tianweitania sp. UT-5YL-CI-8 (assembly GCF_030010215.1). GTDB lineage: Bacteria > Pseudomonadota > Alphaproteobacteria > Rhizobiales > Rhizobiaceae > Oryzicola. The sequence goes on along the minus strand of NZ_JASCRR010000002.1, from coordinate 558,255 downwards.
GCGATGCCGCGCCCATGCAGGACCATGCCACCGACGAGCTGAACGTCGAACGGTCGCATGCCGAGCACGCGGCGCGAGGCTTCGCGGACGGTGGCGAAAGCCGGGACCAGAAGGTCGTCGAGCGAAGCGCCATTGGCGATATCCTCGCGGAATTTCGCGGTCCGGGCCTGGAGTTGTTCATCGGAAAGAGCCTTCAGCTCGTTTTCCATGGCGTTGATGGCTTCGACACGCGGCCGCGTCGACTTGACGCGCCGGTCGTTTGAGGAGCCGAAGATTTTGCGGGCAAGACCGCCGAAGCTGACCATCAAATGGTCCTTTCAATTCGAATGACGCCTGTTGGCAGCCGTGCCGGCCTGCCGTGGGGGATTGGCGTGCCCAGCACGAAGCGCGCCCGGAAAGGGTTCTGGACGCAACGACGAAGGACAGATAAGAGGGGGCACCTTTGATGTCAACGCCGCAGATTTGCAGCCTATCGCGCCTAATTCCGCCACATTGGGGCTGATCTGGAAGGCACAACGAGTTTCCCACACGGAGAGTATGGATGTCCGTTTTCTTTCGCAGCGCGTCCTTTGCCGCATTGGCAATGGCCGGCAGCCTCCTAGCCCTGACCGCCGGCCCGCTTGCCGCGCAGGATACCGCGACACCGCCTCCGGCGGCAGCGGCCGCTCCGGCTGTTGCCGCCGACCCGGCGAAAGTCATCGCCGTCGTTGACGGTCAGAACATCACGGAAGCCGATCTTTCCATGGCAGAAAGCGACTTGAGCCAGCAGTTTGCGCGGCTTGCGCCCGAACAGCGCCGGGCCGCAGCTTTGTCTTCGCTGATCGAAATCAAGCTGATGGCGGCCAAGGCGAAGTCGGAAGGCCTCGACAAGGATGAGGACTTCCAGCGCCGCATGGCCTTCCTCAACGAGCGCGCCCTGCATGGCGAGTTCGTCGAAAAGGACGTTGCCGGCAAGATCACTGACGAGCAGATCCGTGCCCGCTACGACAAGGAAATGGCCGACACCCCGCCCGCCAACGAAGTGCATGCCCGTCACATTCTGGTGAAGACCAAGGAAGAAGCCGACGCGATCGTCAAGAAGCTCGATGCCGGCGAAGACTTCCAGAAGCTCGCCAACGAGAACACCACCGATCCGAGCGGCAAGACCTCGGGCGGCGATCTCGGCTATTTCGGCCAGGGCCAGATGGTGCCCGAGTTCGAGACTGCGGCTTTCGCGCTCGATGTCGGCGCCTACACCAAGGAGCCGGTGCAGAGCCAGTTCGGCTGGCACATCATCAAGGTCGAGGACAAGCGCACCCAGCAGCCGCCGGCCTTCGATACCGTCAAGGACCAGATACGCTCGCTGTTAATCCGCGATACCTATTTCGAGCAGGTCAAGGCGATCCGCGAGGCCGCCAAGGTCGAAGTGCAGGACGAAGAGCTGAAGAAGGCGTTGGACGCCATCGAAGCCGCAAAGTAGGCACCTCCAGCCGAAGTCTATCTACAATGCCGTCCGCACCAGCGGGCGGCTTTTTTTTGGTGCGCTATCCAGGTGCCGGTGACGCGGCTACGGCGCGGGCCTTGGCGAAAACGCCTTGCGCCGAGGGTTGCTATGGGGCAAACCGTGCTTCCAATCGTAGCCATGCGCCGTTAGAGGTCCCATGTCCGCCGCTATCTCTCCCCTCGCGCCGAAGAAATACCCCAAGATGCCCGCGATCGAGGGCGTCCGCATCGCCACCGCCGAGGCGGGAATCAAATACAAGAACCGTACCGATCTTCTGGTCATGGTGTTCGACGAAGGCACCGAGGTCGCCGGCGTGTTCACCCGGTCCAAGTGCCCTTCGGCGCCGGTCGATTTCTGCCGGCAGAACCTGTCGGGCGGCAAGGCACGCGTGCTGGTGGTCAATTCCGGCAATGCCAACGCCTTCACCGGCAAGAAGGGCCGGGAGACAACGGCCATGACCGGCAAGGCGGCAGCCGAAGCCGCCGGCGCCCGCGACAGCGAAGTGTTTCTGGCATCCACAGGCGTGATCGGCGAGCCGCTCGACGCGGGCCGATTCAGCCATCTGCTCAAGGACATGGTCGAGCAGGCCGAGCCCGCGTCTTGGACGGATGCTGCCAAGGCGATCATGACCACCGACACGTTTCCGAAGATTGCGACCCAGACCGTCAAGCTGGGCGACGCGGATGTCACCATCAACGGCATCGCCAAGGGTGCCGGCATGATCGCGCCCGACATGGCGACCATGCTGTCCTTCGTCGCAACCGATGCCCCGATTGCAGCGCCTGTCTTGCAGGACATGCTGTCGCGCGGAACGGCGAAAACCTTCAACGCGGTGACTGTCGACAGCGACACCTCGACCAGCGACACGCTTCTTTTGTTTGCCACCGGCAAGGCCGGGGGCGCACCGAAAATCACCGATCCCGGGGATCCGCGCCTGGCTCAGTTCCGCCGCGCGCTGAATAAAATCCTGAAAGTGTTGGCGCTTCAGGTGGTTCGCGACGGCGAGGGCGCGCGCAAGCAGATCGAGATCACCGTCACCGGTGCGAAGTCGGCCCGTTCGGCCAAGCGCGTGGCGCTTTCCATCGCCAATTCGCCGCTGGTCAAGACGGCTGTTGCCGGTGAGGACGCCAATTGGGGCCGCGTCGTCATGGCCGTTGGCAAGGCCGGGGAGCCGGCGGACCGCGATTTGCTGTCGATCTGGTTTGGCGACAATCGTCTTGCCTATAATGGCGAGCGCGATCCAGGCTATTCGGAAGAGAAGACGTCGGCCTATATGAGGCAGGACGAGATCAGCATCCGCGCCGATCTTGGCATCGGTCGTGGCAAGGCAACGGTCTGGACCTGCGACCTGACTAAGGAATATGTTGCCATCAATGGCGACTACAGGAGTTAACGCGATTTTGCCCTATGGCCACGCGACCCCAGAACTCGCCATCGTGCGGCGTTTCGAGGCTGCCGGTTTCCGGGCCTGGCCTGCCGCAGCGGTGCATTACGACGGCACCTGGCTGGTCAGGCTGACGGCGGGTCATCCGGCGAAACGGCTGAACTCCGTCAATCCGCTCGATCCCGGCGACACGGCCAACATCGCCGACCGGATTGGCCGTGCGGCGCGCCGTTTCGACGCCTACGGACGTCCGCTGACTTTTCGCGTCTCGCCGTTGGCCGGGCCGAAGATCGCAAAGCATCTCGATTCCGAAGGCTGGAGCGTCTTTTCGGAATCGCTGGTGATGCAGCTTCCGCTGGAAAACGCTCCCGTCGACGAAGCACTTGACCAGATCCCACTCAAGGACATTAGCCGCTTCGTCGGCGCTTCGCTGAAAGTCCATGGCATGGACCAGACGCTGCGCCCGGGCCTGTCGGAGATCATCGGCGCGATCCAGCCAGAGGCGGGCCTTTTCGCGCTGGAAGAACGCGGCCAGGCGCTCGCCACTGCCATCTGCGTGCATGAAGGCGACGTGGCCGGGCTGTTCGAGATTGCCACCGACGGAGCCTCGCGTGGCCAGGGCTATGGCCGACGCATCATCCTGTCGGCGCTGAAATGGGCACGGCTGCGCGGTGCCAAGCTCGCCTGGCTGCAGGTCGAGGAAGAGAACGAAGGCGCGGTGCGGCTGTATAAGACGCTCGGCTTCGAGGAGGTCTACCGCTACCACTACCGTCGTCCGGCGGGAGCCATGACGGTATGATCTCACCATCTGTGCCGGCGGGCCGGCCCATTCTGCTGGTCGCGGCCTGCGCGCTGGTCGATGCCGATGGCCGCGTCCTGCTTGCACAGCGCCCTGAAGGCAAGCAACTTGCCGGCCTGTGGGAGTTTCCCGGCGGCAAGGTCGAGCCGGGCGAGACGCCGGAGGAGTGCCTGGTGCGCGAACTTCGCGAGGAGATCGGCATCGAGACCAAGATTCCCTGCTTGGCGCCGCTGACATTCGCCAGCCACACCTACGACACCTTCCATCTTTTGATGCCGCTCTATGTCTGCCGCCGCTACGAGGGCGTGCCGCAGTCGCGCGAGGGACAGGCCCTGAAATGGGTGCGTCCGAAACAGATGCGCGACTATCCGATGCCGCCCGCCGATGAGCCGCTGATACCGTTCCTGATCGATCTGCTCTGACCGGCCGACGCTTGTGGGAATGCCAGCCGAAGCAGAGCTTACGGTTAACGCAACCGTTAAACATCCCTTTATCCATTCGTGACAAACCAGACAGGTGATGGCGCCTTCGCGCTGATATGAGTGTGGACCACCTGGAGACATCTGCCTGTGGCAAATGGCAAAAAGCAGAGCACTCGATACGAGATGGACAGGGAATGGGAACTCATCCATCCCGAACCATATTCGCGCTCCCGCGCTCTGGGCACCAGTCTCCTGAGGCTCACTTTGCTGTTTGGGATCGGTGTGGTGGCTTTCGTGTTGTTCGCCTCGGCCTTTGTCGACAGCCGCGCTCGTTCGCAGATGGCACGTAACGGCCTCGATTTCACCACGACCGGATCGGTCAATCGCGATTATCAAGGTCCGCCCCAGCGTTGAGGTTCAGGACGCGTCTGGGTCTTCCAGCGCCTGTTTTAACGAGACCGTTGCCGAGCCCGGCTTGAGCGGCTTCTGCTGCGAAGCATGCGGCGCCCATCCTGAAAACCATACGAATGAAAACGTCGCGCGAATCCGCCCGTCGGGATCGGAAAACCGCTCGGCATAGATTTCGGCTGCCCGCATGAACAAAGCACGCGTCGCCGGCTTGCGCGAGCGGTCGACCAGCGCGTTGGCAGCGCCCATTGCGCGCAGGTCACGCATCAGCGAAAACATGTTGCCGTAGCGCACGGTCACGGTTTCGAGGTCGGCGACGGGCAGGGCAAAGCCCGCGCGCTGCAACAGCGCACCGGCATCGCGCACATCGGTGAACGGCAGGACGCGCGGGCTTGCTCCGCCTGTCAGTTCCGTTTCCGCCGCAAGCAGGCTTTCGCGCAGCTCAGCAAGCGTGCCGGCGCCGGCCATGACGCCGAGAAACAGGCCGTCGGGCCGAAGCGCACGGCGAATCTGGATCAACTGCCCGGGAATGTCGTTGGCCTCGTGCAAGGTCAGCAGGGAGACGATGAGATCGGCACTTTCCGGTTCGAGATCGAGATGGTTTGTGTCCGAGATATTGCCGTCGCCGGGACCGAGAAACGCGCCGTCCTGTTCCACGCGGGTAACCACATCGGCCTTGCCGCTGCCGGCAATCGTGCGCGCCGCATCGGGTGTCAGGCAGAACAGCGCGACGGCATCCGTGAAATGGCGACCCACCGCGCCCAGCCTGTCACCCAGATCGTCGACAGCGCGTTGCATCAGGAAGTCGCTGCCGGGTTCAAGCCGGGCCAAAGCGCGCTTTTTTTGCCGAAGCAGGAGGTCGGTGTCGATGATGGTCTGCACTGATGCTACGTCCTTGCCGACGCCGCCTGTTTGCCGGATGATGAGGCGGTGAGGTGATCAAAGCTGTGCAATATCGGGCGTTGGGACGCAACCCATGACGGAACGTGTGACGCAGATATCGGCGGCGGTGCGGACGGTTGCGGGCTGGTCGGCCGACATCCTGTTCCCGCCGGTCTGCGCCGGCTGCCGGCGTCATGTATCTCAGCCGGGTGCCTTATGCGGCGCTTGTTGGCGCAGCCTGCGATTTCTCGAAAAACCGTGGTGCGAGGTCATGGGCACGCCCTTCAGCCACGATATGGGGCAGGGGTTTCTTTCCGCCGAAGCGATTGCCAACCCGCCGCCCTTCGAGCGTGCCCGCGCCGCCGTCGCCTATATGGGCGTCGCGCGCCAGATCGTTCAGGGCCTGAAGTTTCATGACCGAACCGATCTGGCCCGGCCGATGGCGCAGTGGATGCTGCGCGCTGGCGCAGAGCTCGTGGACGATGCCGACCTCATCGTGCCGGTGCCGTTGCACTGGCGGCGTTTTTTCAGCCGCCGCTTCAACCAGTCCGCAGATCTGGCGCGCGCCTTGGCGCAGCTTTCCGGCAAGCCGTTCTCGCCGACAGCGGTGAAGCGGGTGAAGAACACGCGCCAGCAGGTCGGTCTTGTCGCCCGGGAGCGCGAGGGCAATGTTCGCGCGGCTTTTCGTGTTTCGGATGCAAGCGAGATCGAGGTTACGGGCAAGCGCATCCTTTTGGTGGACGACGTCTACACGACGGGAGCCACCGTGTCGGCGGTGACGCGGGCCTTGAAAAAGGGTGGCGCATCGGCCGTCGATGTGCTGACCTTTGCACGGGTGTTGCCCGGGGACTTCCGGGCCGACGAAACTGACACTATATAGCCGGCTGAAGCTGAGGTTTTCTCTATGGTCGATGTAACGATCTACACACGCATGATGTGCGGCTATTGCGCCGCCGCAAAACGCCTGCTCGAAAAGAAGGGCGTGGCCTTTACCGAACACGATGCCAGTTTCTCGCCGGAGTTGAAGCAGGAAATGATCAGCCGCTCCAATGGCCGCATGACCTTTCCGCAGATATTCATCGGCGATGTGCATGTCGGCGGTTCCGACGACCTGCATGCGCTCGAAGCGGATGGCAGGCTGGATGACCTGCTGGCGACCGGCAAAATCGGCTGAAGGTTCGGGCATGACGATTTTTAGGGCAGCGGCAATCCAGATGCGGTCGGGCACGAATCCCGAGCGCAATGCGGCCGATTTCGAGGCGCTGGTTCGGCAGGCCGCGGGGCAGGGCGCGATATTCGTTCAATCGCCGGAGATGACAGGTGGGCTGATCCGCGACAAGGACGCCCGCGCAGCGCTCTTCACGTCTGCCGACAAGGACATCGTCGTGACCACGGCGAAAAAGCTTGCGGCGGAGTTGGGCATCCACCTGCATGTTGGGTCGACGGCGATTCGGCGGGAGGACGGCAAGCTTGCCAACCGCGCCTTCCTGTTCGGGCCTGACGGGCGCAAACTTGCTACTTACGACAAGATCCACATGTTCGACGTCGATCTCGACAATGGCGAGAGCTGGCGCGAATCCTCGGCCTATGAGCCCGGCAAGGAAGCGGTGGTCGCCGATCTGCCGATCGGCAGGCTCGGTTTTGCCGTCTGCTACGATCTGCGCTTTCCCCAGCTGTTCCGCAGCGAGGCAATGGCCGGCGCCGAAGTGCTCACGGTGCCTGCCGCCTTCACGCGCCAGACCGGCGAAGCGCATTGGCATGTCCTGATCCGCGCTCGCGCCATCGAGAACGGCGCCTTCGTGGTGGCCGCTGCCCAGGGCGGCAAGCATGAAGATGGACGCGAGACCTACGGCCATTCGATGATCGTCGACCCGTGGGGCCGCATCCTGGCTGAAGCGGATCACGACGAGCCCGGCGTCGTCTTGGCAGAGATCGATACCGCGCAGGTGGCAGCCGCCAGGGCCAAGATTCCCAACCTGCGCAATGCGCGCGATTTCGCACTGCCGGGCAATGCCGAGACGTTCCGGGGTGCCGCGTCTTGATCCGTTTTTCGCTTCACTGCGACAAGGACCACACCTTCGAGGGCTGGTTCCGCAGCAATGACGATTTCGACACTCAGCTAAAGCGCGGCCTGGTGGAGTGTCCGCATTGCGCTTCCAAGACAATCGGCAAGGCACTCATGGCGCCTGCCGTGTCGACGGGGCGCAAGAAGGACAAGATCGCGCTCGCCGTCGGCGAGGAGCAGCGCAAGATGATGGCGGCGCTGAAGGAACTGTCGGAGAAAGTGCGGCAGAACGCCGATTATGTCGGGGACAAATTTGCCGAAGAAGCCCGAAAGATCCATTTCGGCGAGACCGATGCGCGCGGCATTTATGGCGAGGCGACGCACGAAGAAGTCGTCAGCCTGGCCGAGGATGGCGTGGAGTTCATGCCGCTGCCCAGCTTGCCAGACGACCAGAACTGACCCGGCCTTTTCCGGCCTGTGGCGCATTCCCCTAAAAGCGTTTTTTGATCAGGTCCCGCCGATCAAAGCGGAGACATCATGACGGCCTTCCTGAACTCGCCGATCGGCCTCTTGCTCATCAACGGGGCACTGCTGGGCTTGACGCTTCCGCTTGGCAAGCTGGCGCGGGAAGCCGGCGTGGTGCCCGCGCTCTGGGCCTTCGTCATTTCCTTTGGCGCGGGACTGGTGCTTCTGGCTGTAACATTCGCGCAGGGTGGGCGATTCAAGGTTACGCCACGCAAGCTGCGCTATTTCCTCATCACCGCGACGGTGTCCTATGCCGTTCCGAACATGCTGCTGTTTTCGGCCATTCCGCATCTGGGCGCCGGCTTCACCGGCATCATGTACACGCTCTCGCCCATCGTCACGCTGATGCTGTCGCTGCTGCTCGGCGTGCGCAAGCCCAATGCGCTGGGCATTGCCGGCATCCTCGTTGGCGCCGCCGGTGCATTGATGGTGGCCGCTACGCGCGGCGAAGCCGGCGCACCAGCCGACCTGTTCTGGGTGATGATCGGATTGCTGATGCCGTGCAGCCTGGCCATCGGCAACATCTATCGCACTATCGACTGGCCACCGGATGCAGGCCCGGTCGAACTCGCCATCGGCAGTCACCTCGCTGCGGCGGGAATTCTGCTGATCGGCTTGCTTGCCACGGATGGGAGTGCGGCCTTTGCGGCTCTGAGCGCCGTGCCGCTGCTTACGGTCATTCAGGTGGCTTCGTCGGCCGTCATGTTCGCGCTGTTCTTCCGGCTGCAGTCTGTCGGCGGGCCGGTCTATCTCAGCCAGATCGGCTATGTCGCCGCGGCCGTTGGCCTGATCTCGGGCCTGCTTTTCCTTGATGAGCACTACAGCATTCTGACCTGGGCCGGAGCCGTCATCATCGTCATCGGCGTGACCATGACCACCAAGGCGCAGCGCAGACCCGCTTAGCTGTTGGCGTTGCGTTCCGCCAAAAGCATATAATTGACGTCCATGTCCTTCGAATGCTGCCAGCGGTCGGAGAGCGGGCTGTAGACCACGCCGGTGCGGTCGATGACGCTCATTCCGGCCTTCGACAATGCTTTTTCCAGCTCTTCCGGTCTGACCAGCTTTTCATACTGGTGGGTGCCGCGCGGCAGCCAGCGGAGAACGTATTCGGCACCGATAATGGCAAGCCCAAGCGCCTTCAGCGTCCGGTTGATCGTCGCCACGATCATCAGCCCACCCGGTTTCACCATGTCGCTGGTCTTGCCAATGAATAAGTCGATGTCGGCGACATGCTCGACCACTTCCATGTTGAGCACGACGTCGAATTTTTCGCCCGCGTCGGCAAGAGCCTCGGCGGTGGTGGCGCGGTAATCGATCGTCACGCCGCTTTCAGCCGCATGCAACTTGGCGACTTCGATGTTGGTGGCCGACGCATCCGCACCCACCACCTCGGCGCCGAGCCGTGCCATGGGTTCGCACAGCAAGCCGCCGCCGCAGCCGATATCGAGAAAACGCAGGCCTTCGAAGGGCCTGGCAGCGTGCACATCCCGACCGAACCGCGTCGCCACCTGGTCGCGGATATAGGCAAGCCGAACCGGGTTGAACTTGTGCAGAGGGCGGAATTTGCCGGTCGGGCTCCACCATTCGGCAGCCATGGCCGAGAAGCGGTCCACTTCATCCTTATCGATGGTCGAACGAATGGCGTCGGACATGCGCGGTCTCCTTCGAAGCAAGGAAGTCGGCTCCGAAGCCGTCAAAGTCAAGATGTGTTTTGCCCCAGCTTTCGGCTCGTGGAGCGTCCCCAAAGCCGTACCTCTCAACCTTCATGCCGCATCGCTTGCGAAAGCGGCTGCTTTTGGCTATGGAGGCCGCGCACTGAGGTCTCTGCCTGGCACAGACGTCTCGTTTCAGTTTTCCGGCCTCCCCGGCCGAAATTTTACGTAAGGGCATACCGTTTTCATGGCGCGCATCGTGATGAAGTTCGGCGGGACATCGGTCGCCGACATCGCCCGCATCCGCAATGTGGCGCGGCATGTCAAACGCGAGGTCGATGCGGGCCACGAGGTCGCCGTCGTTGTTTCGGCCATGTCGGGCAAGACCAACGAACTGATCGCCTGGGTGCAAGACGCGTCCAAAGCCGAAGGCTCCAATCTCCATATCTACGATGCCCGCGAATACGATGCCGTGGTGGCCTCCGGTGAGCAGGTAACTTCCGGCCTTTTGGCGCTGACGCTTCAGGCGATGGGCGTCAACGCACGGTCCTGGCAGGGCTGGCAGATTCCGATCAAGACAGATGGCGCCCATGGCGCGGCCCGCATCGCCGACATCGACGGCTCATTCCTGATCAAGCGTTTCGGCGAGGGCCAGGTCGCCGTTGTCGCCGGCTTCCAGGGCATTGCGCCCGACAACAGGCTCTCGACGCTCGGACGCGGCGGCTCCGACACATCGGCTGTGGCAATTGCCGCGGCCGTCAAGGCAGATCGCTGCGACATCTACACCGATGTCGATGGCGTCTACACCACCGACCCGCGCATTGAGCCCAAGGCGCGCCGGCTGTCGAAGATCTCTTTCGAAGAGATGCTGGAAATGGCCTCGCTCGGCGCCAAGGTGCTGCAGGTGCGGTCGGTCGAACTGGCGATGGTGCATCGGGTGCGCACCTTCGTGCGGTCCTCCTTCGAGGACCCGGATGCGCCCGGCATGGGCGATCTTCTCAATCCGCCCGGAACGCTCATTTGCGACGAGGAAGAAATCGTGGAACAGCAGGTCGTCACTGGAATAGCCTACGCCAAGGACGAAGCCCAGATATCGCTGCGGCGGGTGGCGGACCGTCCAGGCGTTTCAGCCGGCATCTTCGGCCCGCTGGCCGAAGCCAACATCAATGTCGACATGATCGTCCAGAACATTTCCGAGGATGGCAAGTTCACCGACATCACCTTCACGGTGCCGTCCGGCGACCTCGACAAGGCGCTATTCGTTCTGGGCAAGGTCAAGGAGACCATCGGTTTCGACGCAGTCCAGTCCGAACCCGGCATGTCCAAGGTTTCGGTGATCGGTATCGGCATGCGCAGCCATGCCGGCGTCGCGGCGACCGCCTTCAAGGCGCTTGCCGATAAATCGATCAACATTCGAGCCATCACGACCTCGGAGATCAAGATTTCGATCCTGATCGATGGTCCTTACACCGAACTTGCCGTTCGCACTTTGCATTCGGTCTACGGGCTCGATAAGCAGTAACGACAGGCATCTGGCCGAGTCGCTGGATTGCATTATCTTTTGCCGGTGGCGATGATGTCGCCGGTCTCGGGCTTTATGGGGAGATGGGATCTTGATGCGTGATCCGGGCGGCGGCCCGCGCGTTCTGTTGAAACGGCTGCGTGAGCTCATGCAGCAGCCGCTCGATCCGCAGGCGCGGCTCGATCAGATCGTGCGCGATATCGCCGCCAACATGGTCGCCGAGGTCTGCTCGCTCTACGTGCTCCGTGCCGATTCCGTGCTGGAGCTCTACGCCACCGAAGGTCTCAATCCCGGCTCCGTCCACCTGGCGCAATTGCGGCTCGGGCAGGGCCTCGTCGGCACAATCGCCGCAGGCGCAAGGGCCCTCAATCTCTCCAACGCCCAGGAACATCCAGCCTTCGCCTACCTGCCGGAGACGGGCGAAGAGATCTATCACTCCTTCCTCGGCGTACCTGTGCTGCGCGCCGGCCGCACGCTCGGCGTTCTGGTCGTCCAGAACAAGACGATGCGGGTGTATCGCGAGGACGAGATCGAGGCGATGGAGACCACGGCGATGGTTATCGCCGAGATGATCGCCACCGGCGACCTCGCGCGCCTCAGCCGGCCCGGGCTGGAACTGGATCTGCGCCGCCCGGCGAGTTTCACCGGCGTGTCGTTCAATGACGGTATCGGCCTCGGTCATGTCGTGCTGCACGAGCCGCGCATCGTCGTCACCAACCTGTTCAACGAGGACAGTGACGAGGAAACCAGGCGGCTGGAAAGCGCGATCGGTTCGCTGCGCCTATCCATCGACGACATGCTGTCGCGCCGCGACGTCGCCTTCGAAGGCGAGCATCGCGAGGTGCTCGAAGCCTACCGGATGTTTGCCAACGACCGGGGCTGGGTGCGTCGGCTGGAAGAGGCGGTGCGCAATGGTTTGACGGCGGAAGCCGCGGTCGAGAAGGTTCAGAGCGACATGCGCGCGCGCATGATCCACATGACCGACCCCTATCTGCGCGAGCGGATGAGCGACTTCGACGATCTCGCCAACCGCTTGTTGCGCCAACTGATGGGGCGCGGGGCGGAAGATGTCGCATCGTCGCTGCCGAAGGACGCCATCATCGTGGCGCGTTCCATGGGGGCGGCCGAACTGCTTGACTACCCCCGCGACAAGCTGCGCGGCCTGGTGCTTGAAGAGGGCGCTGCGACCAGTCACGTCGTCATCGTCGGACGCGCCATGGGCATTCCCGTCGCCGGGCAGGTCAAGGGTGCGGTGTCGATGTCGGAAAACGGCGATGCGATTATCGTCGATGGCGAGGAAGGCATAGTCCATCTGCGTCCGCAACCAGGGCTCGAGGCGGCTTACACCGAGAAGGTGCGCTTCCGCGCCCGTCGCCAGGAACTCTATCGCGAATTGCGCGCGCAGCCGTCGGTCACCAAGGATGGGGTCGGCATCGAACTTCTGATGAACGCTGGACTGGCGGTCGATCTTCCGCAGCTCAACGAATCGGGCGCGGCAGGCATCGGCCTGTTCCGGACCGAACTGCAATTCATGGTCGCCGCGACCTTCCCGCGTGCCGAAGCCCAGGAAAAGCTCTATCGCGACGTGCTGGATGCGGCGCGCGGCAAGGCGGTGACATTCCGCACCATAGATATCGGCGGCGACAAGGTTCTGCCCTACTTCAAAGGTGCCGGACAGGAAGAAAACCCCGCGCTGGGCTGGCGCGCCATCCGGCTCACGCTGGACCGGCCCGGCCTGCTGCGCACCCAAATCCGCGCGCTGCTCAAGGCAGCCGGCGGTCGCGAGCTCAAACTCATGCTGCCGATGGTGACCGAACTCGGCGAAATCGCCCAGGCGCGCGAGATCATCGACAGGGAAGTGAGGCATCTCTCGCGTTTCGCCCACCATCTGCCGACCAGCCTCAAGCTCGGCGCCATGGTCGAGGTGCCGTCGCTCTTGTGGCAGCTCGACGAGTTGATGAAGGCGGTGGATTTCGTCTCCGTCGGCTCCAACGATCTGTTTCAGTTCGTCATGGCGGTGGATCGCGGCAACACGCTGCTCGCCGACCGTTTCGACCCGCTCTCGGTGCCGTTCATGCGCGTTCTCAAGCAGATCGCCGACGCCGGCGTCCGTAACAACACCACTGTCACGCTGTGCGGCGAACTGGCCGGCAGGCCGATTTCCGCCATGGCGCTGCTGGGGCTCGGCTATCGTTCCATCTCGATGTCTCCCGCCTCCATCGGCCCGGTCAAGGCGATGCTGACGGAGCTTCCGCTGGGCGAGTTGAAAGCTCTTCTCGACGATAATCTTTCCGGCACTTCGACAAAGGTGCCGATGCGAGCGCTTCTGCAGGCCTTTGCCGACGACCGCGACATTCCAGTTTGATGAGCATGATTGAACTTCCCCGCGACCGTATGGACCAAGTGGTAAAGCGCTTCGAGATGCTCGAAGTGCAGATGGCGGCGGGGCCGGAGCCCGACGTCTATGTCCGGCTGGCATCCGAATATTCCGACATCCAGGACTTGGTGGGCCGCATCCGGCAACTGCGGTCGGCCGAGACGGAATTGTCCGATCTCAAGGCGATGGTCGCAGACAAGAGCAGCGATGCCGAGATGCGCGAGCTTGCCGAGGCCGATATACCCGGCGTCGAAGACAGCATCGAAGAACTGCGGCAGGCGATCCAGATACTTTTGCTGCCCAAGGATGCCGCCGACGATCGCAACGCCATCCTGGAAATCCGCGCCGGCACCGGCGGAGACGAAGCAGCGCTTTTCGCCGGCGACCTCTACCGCATGTATGAGCGCTATGCCGCGTCGATGGGCTGGCGCTTTGAGTTGATCTCGGCCAGCGAAGGCGAGGTCGGCGGCTTCAAGGAAGTGGTCGCCTCTGTGTCCGGAAAGGGCGTGTTCGCGCATCTGAAGTTCGAATCCGGCGTGCATCGCGTCCAGCGCGTACCCGAAACCGAGACCAGCGGCCGCATTCACACATCCGCTGCCACCGTAGCGGTGCTGCCCGAGGCCGAGGACGTCGATATAGACATCAAGCCCGACGACATCCGCATCGACACCATGCGCGCATCGGGCGCGGGTGGGCAGCACGTCAACACCACCGACTCGGCCGTGCGCATCACCCATCTGCCGACTGGCATCATGGTGGTCTCGGCGGAAAAATCGCAGCACCAGAACCGAGCGCGCGCCATGCAGATCCTGCGCGCCCGGCTCTACGACATGGAGCGCAACCGCGCCGCGAGCGAACGGTCGGAGGCGCGCAAGCTGCAGGTCGGCTCGGGCGACCGTTCCGAACGCATTCGCACCTATAATTTTCCGCAAGGCCGGCTGACCGATCATCGCATCAACCTGACGCTTTACAAGCTTGACCGGGTGATGATGGGCGAACTCGAAGAGGTGGTGGGGGCGCTGATTTCAGATCATCAGTCCGCACTTCTCGCCGATATGGGCAACAATGCCTGATGCCCCGCATCCGCTCGGTGTCGTTCTGCGCGAGGCGCGCCGGCGGCTGAGCGAGGCTGGAGTGGCCGGTGCGGCTCTCGATGCCAGGCTTCTGGTAGAGCACTTTACCGGCACGACGCGCAGCCAGGCGATCACCGACCCTACCTTGCCCGTTCATGGAGTCGAGCCGCTATTCGGAGCGGTCGAGCGCCGCATAGCAGGCGAACCGCTGCATCGCATATTGGGTTTTCGCGAATTCTATGGGCTGAAACTTGAGCTGTCCCGCGAGACGCTGGAGCCACGACCGGATACCGAAACGCTGGTCGATGCCGTTCTTCCCTTCGTGCGTGAGGTTTCCGAAAGGAGAGGCGGTTGCCGCGTCCTCGACCTTGGAACCGGCACCGGCGCTATCCTGCTTGCGGTCTTATCGGTCTGTCCAAAAGCGTCCGGCTGGGGTGTCGACATCTCTGCGGATGCCGTCGCCACAGCCACGCGCAACGCAGACCAGCTTGGACTTTCCAACCGCTTCAGTGTGATTCAATCGAACTGGTTCGAGAAAATTTCGAACTTATACGATGTAATTGTCTCCAACCCGCCTTATGTATCGTCGCAGCAGATTGAGGGTTTGCAGCAGGAGGTTCGGTACTTCGACCCTGTTCGTGCGCTTGATGGCGGTGCGGACGGGCTTGATCACTACAGGATCATCGCAGAGCGGTCTCCGGCGCATCTGGCGCAGGGCGGTCTGATCGCTCTGGAGATCGGACATGACCAGAAGGCCGATGTAACGGTAATTTTCGTTTCGCATGGCTGGAACCTTGTCGAGGCGCTGGCCGACCTCGGCGGAAATGACCGGGTTCTTTTGTTCGCAAGGCCTTGACGCATTGGAATGTCGTAAAAAACCTCTTGGCAACAAAATCGAATGCGGCTAGGGTCCAGATTACCGGATGAGACGAAGCAGGCAGTGCTCTTATCGATTCGGTTTCCAGGGATAAAAAGCTGCCTTCTTGCGTAGACGACGCTTTGCTTCGTGCGGGGCTCGTCCGGAAAGATACAAGAGACCTAAGCGGGATCGCACGTGGCTCCACTCATTTGCCGCGAGTGTGCACCAGCGAAAAGACTACGAGACGGCAGGCAGCTGGAGAAGCGCCGCTCGCAACCTTTTTCAAAGCGAAGAGAATCGGATGAGGCCACAACAGCAGAACAGGCGCATGCGCGGTCGTAACAACAATAACAATAACAGTAATAACAACAACAATAATAATAATAACAATCGCAAGGGGCCAAACCCGCTTACGCGTAATTACGAGAGTAATGGACCGGATGTGAAGATTCGCGGTTCAGCTCAGCAGATCGCTGAGAAGTACACGACCCTCGCACGGGATGCTCAAAGCTCCGGCGATCGTGTGGTGGCGGAGAACTATCTTCAGCACGCCGAACATTACAACCGCATCATCGCCGCCGCCATGGCTCAGATGCCGGTGCAGCAAGCCCCGCAAAACCGTGACGACGCCAACAATCGCGATGATTTCGACCAGGATATGGACGACGATCGCGACGACGGGCAGAACTCGAATAACGGTTCGGACTACGCCCAGCCAAGGCAGCAGCAGCGGCCGCAACATTCCGCTCCGCCCGCGCCACAAGCAGCGCCCGTGGCCGACGGCTCCGGCCCGCAGCCGGTGATCGAAGGCACTCCGGCGGAAATCGCCTACAGCGCCGAAACACCGGTTGATGCCGCTCCGGCACCGCGCGAGCGGGCACAGCGTGGCCGTCGCGGTCGCTATGGCGATCGCCGCGAAGCCAATGCGGAAGCTTCAAACGAAGTCAGTGGAGAGCCCAAGGCCGAGGATGCACCGCAGCAGGCAAGCGCGCCCGCTATGCCGGTGGCCGCGGCACCCGTGGTTGCACCAGCCGTCGAACCGGTCGCTGCCGCGCCGGCAGCCGCATCGGTTGCAGAGCCGGTCGCCGCCGTCGACGCGGAAGCCCCGGCCCAACCGGAAAAGCCGCGCCGTGGACGCAAGCCGCGCAAACCGCGCGAAGAAAGTGCCGAGCCGGCGGAAGCCGCAGCCGTGGCTCCTGACCTGGCGGTGGTTGACGACTGATATCCGCGACAAGCGTATGAACAACGTGAATTTAGACGGACGGGCCACGCGCCCGGCCGTTTTTCGTTTCAGCTCTTGCCGGTCTCTTGAGCAAAACAAAGCGCATCCCCATATCAGGCGCAACGGGGTCTGGCTCTTGTGAGCAGGCCCGTCACCTCAAGCGAATCCGGTGCCGCAAAGCGGGCCGGGGACGGATTGGAGACAGACATGAACCTTGAGAAATATTCAGAACGCGTGCGCGGTTTCATCCAGTCGGCACAGACGATGGCGCTGTCGCGCAACCACCAGCAGTTTACCCCCGAACATATCCTCAAAGTCCTGGTCGACGACGAGGAAGGCCTAGCCGCTTCGTTGATCGAACGCGCCGGCGGCCGCTCGAAGGATGTCCAGCTTGGCGTCGCAACTGCGCTCGAAGCGATGCCCCGCGTCGAGGGCGGCAATGGGCAGCTCTATCTCGCCCAACCCTTGGCTAAGGTTTTCGCCACCGCTGAAGACATCGCCAAGAAGGCCGGCGACAGCTTCGTCACCGTGGAGCGGCTTCTGACGGCGCTTGCCGTGGAGAAATCGGCAAAGACATCCGACATTCTAGCCAAGGCCGGCGTGACGGCGCAGGCGTTGAACGCCGCCATCAACGAAATCCGCAAAGGCCGCACCGCCGATTCGGCGAGCGCCGAGCAGGGTTACGACGCGTTGAAGAAATATGCGCGCGACCTCACGGCCGATGCGCGCGCCGGCAAGCTCGATCCGGTGATCGGTCGCGACGACGAAATTCGCCGAACGATCCAGGTTCTCTCGCGCCGCACCAAAAACAATCCGGTTCTGATCGGCGAACCCGGCGTCGGCAAGACGGCGATTGCGGAGGGCCTTGCTCTGCGCATCGTCAATGGCGACGTGCCCGAATCGTTGAAGGACAAGCAGTTGATGGCCCTCGACATGGGCGCTCTGATTGCTGGGGCCAAATATCGCGGCGAATTTGAAGAGCGTCTGAAGGCCGTGCTTTCGGAAGTCACCTCCGCTGCCGGCGGTGTCATCCTGTTTATCGACGAAATGCACACACTGGTCGGTGCCGGCAAGGCGGATGGTGCGATGGACGCGTCCAACCTGCTGAAGCCAGCACTTGCACGGGGCGAACTGCATTGCGTAGGCGCCACGACGCTCGATGAATACCGCAAGCATGTCGAGAAAGACGCTGCCCTTGCCCGCCGTTTCCAGCCCGTCTTTGTCGACGAGCCGTCGGTCGAGGACACGATCTCGATTCTGCGCGGTTTGAAGGAGAAGTACGAGCAGCATCACAAGGTCCGCATCTCCGATTCGGCTTTGGTGTCGGCTGCCGCTCTGTCGAACCGCTACATCACCGACCGTTTTCTGCCCGATAAAGCCATCGATCTGGTCGATGAGGCGGCATCGCGACTGCGGATGCAGATCGACTCCAAGCCCGAAGCCCTGGATGAGATCGACCGCCGCATCATGCAGCTCAAGATCGAGCGTGAGGCCTTGAAGCTGGAAAAGGACGAAGCGTCCAAGGACCGGCTTGTCCGGCTCGAGAAGGATCTGGCCGGCTTCGAAGAGGAATCCGACAAGCTGACCAGCCGCTGGATGGCGGAAAAGGAAAAGCTCGGGCGTGCCGCCGAACTCAAGGGCCAACTGGACGAAACCCGCAACGAACTGGCGATTGCCCAGCGCAAGGGCGAGTTCCAGAAGGCAGGCGAACTGGCTTATGGCCGGATTCCCGAACTCGAGCGGCAGTTGAGGGAAGCGGAAGCTGTGGAGACGCGGGGTTCGATGGTCGAGGAGACCGTCACGCCCGATCACGTCGCATACGTCGTCTCGCGCTGGACCGGTATCCCCGTCGACAAGATGCTGGAAGGCGAGCGCGAGAAGCTTCTTCGCATGGAAGACGAGATCGGCGTACGCGTCATCGGTCAGGGCGAGGCGGTCCAGGCCGTCTCGAAGGCTGTCCGCCGCTCTCGTGCGGGTCTTCAGGATCCGAACCGGCCGATCGGCTCGTTCATGTTCCTCGGACCGACCGGCGTTGGAAAGACCGAGCTGACAAAGGCGCTGGCTTCTTACTTGTTCGACGACGAGCACGCTCTGGTGCGCATCGACATGTCGGAATTCATGGAGAAGCACTCCGTGGCCCGGCTGATCGGCGCGCCTCCCGGCTATGTCGGCTATGAGGAGGGCGGTGTTCTGACCGAGTCGGTGCGCAGGCGGCCTTATCAGGTCATCCTGTTCGACGAGATCGAGAAGGCGCATCCCGATGTCTTCAACGTGCTTTTGCAGGTTCTCGACGATGGGCGCTTGACCGACGGTCAGGGGCGTACGGTCGATTTCCGCAACACGATGATCATCATGACCTCCAATCTGGGCGCGGAACATCTCGTAGCCTTGGGAGAAGATCAGGATGTCGATGTCGCCCGCGACGACGTGATGGGCATGGTGCGTGCCGCGTTCCGGCCGGAATTCCTCAACCGCGTGGATGAGATCATCCTGTTCCACCGCCTGCGCGAGCAGGATATGGGGCAGATCGTTCAAATCCAGCTCAAGCGGCTCGAATCGCTGCTGGTGGATCGCAAGATCGTGCTCGAACTGGATGAAGACGCCATCGAATGGCTGGCCCGCAAGGGATACGACCCGGCCTATGGCGCCCGCCCGCTCAAGCGGGTCATGCAGAAGGAACTGCAGGATCCGCTCGCCGAGCGTATTCTTCTGGGCGATATCCGCGACGGTTCGACGGTGAAAATCACTGCCGGATCGGACAGGTTGAATTTCCGCTCGAAGCCCAGTCTTGTCGCTGAGACGGAAGCCGCGGCCTGAGCGATCTTCCTCGATTAAAAAATGGCCGCAGCGATGCGGCCATTTTCATGCCCTGTTCATAATGAATCCAATAGGCTGAAAAGCAGCGGTGGTTTGGGCCGCATCCGCGTGACGGCGCGGAACGGAAGAGAATGGAGAGCGTTGGCAACCATGTTGCGAAAAATGATTGTCACATCGGTCCTTGGAGCCAGTCTTTCTCCCTTCGCGGCGTTCGCAGCAATTTCGGATTCCGATCCGGCAGCGCGCGAGAGCCGTTCGCAAGGGATTCAGCTCGCACAGAATGGCGATGTCGACATTTTCTATGACCGTAACGGCAACCGTGTCATCGTCGATGCCGCGACGGGACGGGTCATCGGCGTCGAAGCGCCGGACGATGGCCGCTATGACCAGCGTGCGGCGCGCGACCAGGGACTGCCTGACGATTCCTATCTGCGCGGCGGCTATCCCGACAATGGCGAATTCCGCCGGCGTACTCTCGATGAGTTGAACAACGGCGTTCCCCTCGGTGGCGACGATACCTATGCGCGCGGAGCCTATCCCGAAGCGCCGCCGACCTATGGCTCCGAGCCACAGCCTCTGCCCGAAGAGCGTATGGTGCGTCGCGAACCGCTGGACAATTCCACGGTTGGAACCATCGAGTCGTCAGTCGGCAACGATGGGGGCTTGACCGAGACACCGCCTCCGCCCCCCGCGCAAGGCGCGATTGTCGGCGAGCCAAGGCTTGGCGGCAGAGAGGATGTCGCAGCTCTGCAGATTCTGCTCGACCGCGTCGGCGCTTCGCCCGGTGTCATCGACGGCCGCTTCGGCAGCAATGTCGATAAGGCACTTGTCGCCTACCGTGAATTGACCGGCACCAATCTTCAGTCGACCGACACCAAGGAAATCGAAATGGCGCTTGCCGCCACCGGTGGCGACGCCTTTGCGACCTATGAAATTTCCCCCGAGGATGTCGCTGGTCCTTATGTCGCGTCCGTTCCGGACGACTACAGCCAGAAAGCGCAGCTTCCCGCGATGAGCTTCACCTCGGTGACCGAGGCGCTGGCCGAGCGGTTCCATATGGACGAGGCCTATCTCAAGGCGCTCAACCCGGAGGCCAATTTCAACCGGCCCGGAACATTGATCAGGGTCGCCAATTTCGGCAGGCTTGCGAGCACGCCGGTGACCCATATCATCGCCGACAAGGGGCTGAAGCAGGTCCGCGCCTATGGTGCTGATGGCAAGCTGGTGGCTGCTTATCCCGCCACGATCGGTTCATCCGACACACCTTCGCCGACAGGCACCCATGCTGTCAGCCGCATCGCCTTCAATCCGAACTACACCTACAATCCCAAGATCAACTTCAAGCAGGGCGAAAACGATAAGGTTCTGACCATTCCGCCAGGCCCCAACGGTCCTGTCGGTTCGATTTGGATTGCACTGGACAAGCCGACCTACGGCATTCATGGCACGCCTGAGCCGTCCAAGATCGGCAAGACCGAAAGCCATGGCTGTGTTCGGTTGACGAACTTCGATGCTTTCGAATTGGCGAAACTGGTCAAGCCGGGCGTCACGGTCGACTTCATCGAATAGCGTTAGGTTTGTATGGATTCACGCGGCGGCAATGGCGACATTGCCGCCGTTTTCGTTAAGATCCGAAAAGCTGAACCATCCGGCGCTGCAGCGCAAAGCTGTTGCGGTCCGAAACCTTTCCATGCCAGCCTGTCCCGGCGGCAATCGGAAACTCGTCCATGAGCGATTCCACGGCTTCCGGGCCGGCATACTGTCCGGCTTCTTCGCGACCTTACGTTCTGGTTTCGGCTATTCTTGCCTCAAGCATGGGATTTATCGACGGGTCCGTCGTCTCCCTGGCGATGCCCGTGATCCGGCGCGATCTCGATGCCTCGCTGATCGACGCGCAGTGGATCAGCAACGCCTACATGCTGTTCCTGGCGGCGCTGGTTCTGCTCGGCGGCGCGGCGGGCGATGTCTTCGGCATCCGAAGGATATTTGTCGCCGGCATCGCTTTTTTCGTCGCCACCTCAATCGGTTGTACATTTGCCACCAGTGCGGAGATGCTGATCGGCATGCGTGCTGCGCAAGGTATCGGCGCGGCCTTCATGGTGCCGAGCAGCCTTGCCATCATCGCAAAATCCTATCCGCCGGACATCCGCGGCAAAGCTATCGGACAATGGGCGGCATTCTCCTCTCTGACCACCGCACTGGGGCCGTTTGTCGGCGGCATGGTCTTGTCCATTGGCGCGGATTGGGTTTGGCGTCTGGTTTTCGCGATCAATTTGCCGATCGGCGCGGTGGCTTTGTGGATGCTGCTTGCCAAGGTGCCGGACGACCGGCCTGCCGAACATCGGCGTCTGGACTGGCCCGGCGCGGCACTGGCGACCGGGGGCCTCGGCTTCATCGCCTGGGGTTTGACCGATTTTGGCGTAGCGCCGGAAAGCCAGCTTGCCTCTCCCTGGCTATGGGTTTGCATCGGCGTCGCGCTGTTCGCCGTCTTCATCGCCTGGGAGAGACGGGCTGCCGAGCCGATGGTCAAGCTCGAACTGTTTGCCTCTCGCGCGTTTTCCGGCGCCAATCTCTACACGCTGGTGCTTTATTTCGGCTTCACCGCCGTCCTGTTCTTCCTGCCGATGACCGTCGTGTCCGGATGGGGCGTGCCGGAATGGCAGGTTAGCCTTGTCTTCCTGCCGCTATCGGCTTCGATTGCCTTATTTTCCAGCGCGGCGGGCCGTCTTGCCGATAGAATCGGTCCGCGCCTGCCCCTGACGCTCGGCGCTGCGATCGTCTGCGTCGCCTATACAGGACTAACGCTCAGCTTCGACGCCATGCAGCTTTGGACTGTCACCTTTCCATTCCTGGTGCTGAGCGGCATCGGCATGGCATGTCTCGTATCGCCTTTGTCGACCGCCGTCATGATGGCGACGCCCGATGAGGATACTGGGCTCGCATCGGGCATCAACAATGCCGTCGCGCGCGCAGCGGGTCTTTTGGCCGTAGCCGGGTTGGGAGCGATAGCGGGCATTGTCTTCGGCGCCATGGCGGGGATGCAGGTGCCGGGCGTGGAATTCGGCGGGCTGCTTGTAGAGCCGCTCGATCCCGCAGCGGAAACGCTGCGGATTGATGCCACGAACAACGCCTTTCAGGCTGTCGCGGGTGCGGCTGCGTTCATGGCGTTGATCGCGGCGCTGTTGGCTTGGACCACGCAGCCGTCCTGGCCGGCAAAATCCGAATCGCTATCGAAAGCGGCAGCGGCATCCGACGAGGGACTTTAACCGTTCAACTTAGCTGTGCTGGCAACTTTCAACGAGTTCAGGTCCTCGTCCTTCAGCAATTCGTCGATGCGTTCGCGTTCCTTGCTGAAGGCTTCCAACTCTTCGCCCTTCAACGTCCGGCCGCCGGGCAGGCGGACGCGCATCGGGTCGACTTTCGTTCCGTTGACGATCAGCTCGTAATGCAGATGCGCTCCGGTCGACAGGCCGGTGGTGCCGACATAGCCGATCACCTGGCCCTGCCGCACCTTGGCGCCGGGCACCACGCCATTGGCGATGCGGCTCTGGTGATTATACGAGGTCTCGTATCCATTGGCATGCCGCAGAATCGTCTGCTTGCCATAGCCGCTGGCCCATCCGGCCTTTTCCACCGTGCCATTGCCCGAGGCGATGATCGGCGTTCCGGTCGGCGCTGACCAGTCGACGCCGGTGTGCATGCGCACATAGCCCAGGATGGGATGCTTGCGGCCGCCGAAGCCGGAACGGAACTTGCCGTTCGGCAGCGGATTGCGCAGCAGGAACTGGCGCGAACTGCGGCCTTCTTCGTCGAAATAGTCGAGCG
>NZ_JASCRR010000002.1:527500-530000 GCF_030010215.1 Tianweitania sp. UT-5YL-CI-8 | reverse complement strand
CGCGGGGAACTGAAACATCTAAGTACCCGTAGGAAAGGACATCAACCGAGACTCCGCAAGTAGTGGCGAGCGAACGCGGACCAGGCCAGTGGCGATTGAGAGACAAGCAGAACCTTCTGGAAAGTAGGGCCATAGTGGGTGACAGCCCCGTATGCGTAATGCGATCAATCGTCCTTGAGTAAGGCGGGACACGTGAAATCCTGTCTGAACATGGGTAGACCACTATCCAAGCCTAAGTACTCGTGCATGACCGATAGCGAACTAGTACCGTGAGGGAAAGGTGAAAAGCACCCCGACGAGGGGAGTGAAAGAGTACCTGAAACCGGTTGCCTACAAACAGATGGAGCCTGAAATGGTGACATCGTACCTTTTGTATAATGGGTCAGCGACTTAGTGTGACGAGCGAGCTTAAGCCGGTAGGTGTAGGCGCAGCGAAAGCGAGTCTGAACAGGGCGTTCAGTTCGTCGCATTAGACCCGAAACCGAGTGATCTAGCCATGAGCAGGATGAAGGTAAGGTAACACTTACTGGAGGTCCGAACCCATAACTGTTGCAATAGTTCGGGATGACTTGTGGCTAGGGGTGAAAGGCCAATCAAACTCGGAAATAGCTGGTTCTCCGCGAAATCTATTTAGGTAGAGCGTCGACCGAATACCCCGGGGGGTAGAGCACTGGATGGGCTAGGGGTTCTTACCGAATTACCAAACCTAACCAAACTCCGAATACCCGGGAGTACTAGTCGGCAGACACACGGCGGGTGCTAACGTCCGTCGTGGAAAGGGAAACAACCCTGACCGACAGCTAAGGTCCCCAAGTCATGGCTAAGTGGGAAAGGATGTGAGGATCCCAAAACAACCAGGATGTTGGCTTAGAAGCAGCCATCATTTAAAGAAAGCGTAACAGCTCACTGGTCTAAATAAGGGTCTTTGCGCCGAAAATGTAACGGGGCTAAAGCCATGCACCGAAGCTTCGGGTTGCGACAATTCTTCGGAATTGTGCAGCGGTAGCGGAGCGTTCTGTAAGCTGACGAAGCAGCACCTGCGAGGGGCTGTGGAGGTATCAGAAGTGCGAATGCTGACATGAGTAACGTAAGGGGTGTGAGAGACACCCCCGCCGAAAGTCCAAGGGTTCCTGCTTAAAGCTAATCTGAGCAGGGTTAGCCGGCCCCTAAGTCGAGGCAGAAATGCGTAGACGATGGGAATCACGTTAATAATCGTGAGCCTGGAGGTAGTGACGGATCATTGAGGTTGTCCAATCTTATCGGATTGAGCGGGCAGCTGCGTGGTTCCAGGAAATAGCTCCTCCTTATAGACCGTACCCGAAACCGACACTGGTGGACTGGTAGAGTATACCAAGGCGCTTGAGAGAACTATGCTGAAGGAACTCGGCAAATTGCACGCGTAACTTCGGAAGAAGCGTGACCCTTTTGCACGCAAGTGTAAGGGGGTGGCACAGACCAGGGGGTAGCGACTGTTTATCAAAAACACAGGGCTCTGCGAAGTCGCAAGACGACGTATAGGGTCTGACGCCTGCCCGGTGCTGGAAGGTTAAGAGGAGAGGTGCAAGCTTTGAATCGAAGCCCCAGTAAACGGCGGCCGTAACTATAACGGTCCTAAGGTAGCGAAATTCCTTGTCGGGTAAGTTCCGACCTGCACGAATGGCGTAACGACTTCCCCGCTGTCTCCAGCATAGACTCAGTGAAATTGAATTCCCCGTGAAGATGCGGGGTTCCTGCGGTTAGACGGAAAGACCCCGTGCACCTTTACTATAGCTTTACATTGGCATTCGTGTCGGCATGTGTAGGATAGGTGGTAGGCTTTGAAGCAGGGACGCCAGTCTCTGTGGAGCCATCCTTGAAATACCACCCTTATCGTCATGGATGTCTAACCGCGGCCCGTTATCCGGGTCCGGGACAATGTATGGTGGGTAGTTTGACTGGGGCGGTCGCCTCCTAAAGAGTAACGGAGGCGCGCGATGGTGGGCTCAGACCGGTCGGAAATCGGTCGTCGAGTGCAATGGCATAAGCCCGCCTGACTGCGAGACTGACAAGTCGAGCAGAGACGAAAGTCGGTCATAGTGATCCGGTGGTCCCGCGTGGAAGGGCCATCGCTCAACGGATAAAAGGTACGCCGGGGATAACAGGCTGATGACCCCCAAGAGTCCATATCGACGGGGTTGTTTGGCACCTCGATGTCGACTCATCGCATCCTGGGGCTGGAGCAGGTCCCAAGGGTATGGCTGTTCGCCATTTAAAGCGGTACGTGAGTTGGGTTCAGAACGTCGTGAGACAGTTCGGTCCCTATCTGCCGTGGGTGTAGGAATATTGAAAGGATCTGTCCCTAGTACGAGAGGACCGGGATGGACGGATCTCTGGTGGACCTGTTGTGGCGCCAGCCGCATAGCAGGGTAGCTATATCCGGACGGGATAACCGCTGAAGGCATCTAAGCGGGAAACCCACCTTAAAACGAGTATTCCCTGAGAACCGTGGAAGACGACCACG
>NZ_JASCRR010000002.1:0-522500 GCF_030010215.1 Tianweitania sp. UT-5YL-CI-8 | reverse complement strand
GACCAGGGGGTAGCGACTGTTTATCAAAAACACAGGGCTCTGCGAAGTCGCAAGACGACGTATAGGGTCTGACGCCTGCCCGGTGCTGGAAGGTTAAGAGGAGAGGTGCAAGCTTTGAATCGAAGCCCCAGTAAACGGCGGCCGTAACTATAACGGTCCTAAGGTAGCGAAATTCCTTGTCGGGTAAGTTCCGACCTGCACGAATGGCGTAACGACTTCCCCGCTGTCTCCAGCATAGACTCAGTGAAATTGAATTCCCCGTGAAGATGCGGGGTTCCTGCGGTTAGACGGAAAGACCCCGTGCACCTTTACTATAGCTTTACATTGGCATTCGTGTCGGCATGTGTAGGATAGGTGGTAGGCTTTGAAGCAGGGACGCCAGTCTCTGTGGAGCCATCCTTGAAATACCACCCTTATCGTCATGGATGTCTAACCGCGGCCCGTTATCCGGGTCCGGGACAATGTATGGTGGGTAGTTTGACTGGGGCGGTCGCCTCCTAAAGAGTAACGGAGGCGCGCGATGGTGGGCTCAGACCGGTCGGAAATCGGTCGTCGAGTGCAATGGCATAAGCCCGCCTGACTGCGAGACTGACAAGTCGAGCAGAGACGAAAGTCGGTCATAGTGATCCGGTGGTCCCGCGTGGAAGGGCCATCGCTCAACGGATAAAAGGTACGCCGGGGATAACAGGCTGATGACCCCCAAGAGTCCATATCGACGGGGTTGTTTGGCACCTCGATGTCGACTCATCGCATCCTGGGGCTGGAGCAGGTCCCAAGGGTATGGCTGTTCGCCATTTAAAGCGGTACGTGAGTTGGGTTCAGAACGTCGTGAGACAGTTCGGTCCCTATCTGCCGTGGGTGTAGGAATATTGAAAGGATCTGTCCCTAGTACGAGAGGACCGGGATGGACGGATCTCTGGTGGACCTGTTGTGGCGCCAGCCGCATAGCAGGGTAGCTATATCCGGACGGGATAACCGCTGAAGGCATCTAAGCGGGAAACCCACCTTAAAACGAGTATTCCCTGAGAACCGTGGAAGACGACCACGTTGATAGGCCGGGTGTGGAAGCAGGGTAACCTGTGAAGCTTACCGGTACTAATAGTTCGATAGGCTTGATCGTTCTCATTACTTATGTTCATCGCTAACGCGTTGATCTCGCTCACGCTTGTTCCGCCCTTCGGGCGGCGCTGCGCGGGCGCGGCGCAAAAGCGCCGACGGCCAGTCGGCCTTGCGAAGCTTCGCTTCGTTAGGCTAATGGCGCGTCACAAAAGCACGGAAAGAAAACCAGCGAAACAAGAGCAGACATAGCAGCAGGCAACCCCTGTTCGCTGTTCCTTACTCCCAACTCGCTCCCAGCTTCTCAAAACATACCCTTTGCCGACCTGGTGGTTATGGCGGAGCGGCTGCACCCGATCCCATTCCGAACTCGGCCGTGAAACGCTCCAGCGCTGATGGTACTTCGTCTCAAGACGCGGGAGAGTAAGTCGCTGCCAGGTCTGCTAAGGGTATGAGTTCTCACATTGTCCAAACATCGAAAAAAGCCTGTCGCTGAAAAGCGGCGGGCTTTTTTCGTTTCGAATTCCATGCTTCATAAAAATTGCTTGAGCTGCCGTTCCGGGTGCGATGCAGATTTCGGTCTCGCTTACGTCATTGCAAGACGACGTGCTCCGGCAAGGCTCAGCGGCCAGCAATGGCCAGCGGATTGTTTTCAAGTGCCGCCCGATCCGGCGTGTCGATGGACGGCTGGTTCACGAAGGCCGCGAATGTCCGCCTGACATAATCCTCCGGCAGATCGACGGCGATGATGACAAGCCGCATGCCGCGCACATCGTCGGGCCATTTGGGCAGCCGCGCCGGCGGATGCAGGATTTTCTGGACGCCATGCACGACCAAGGGCCGCGCCGGATCCTCGGCGATCTCCACGATCCCTTTGAGCCGCAGCACCTTGTCGCCATGCGTGGACAGGAGCAGGTCGAGAAACATGCTGATGGTCGAGAACGGCACAGGGGCAGCATGCGTCAGCGAAAACGAACGTACACGCGCATCGTGCCGGTGCTCGTCATGCCCATGATCATGATCGTGGTGATGATGCCCGTCATGGCGGTGATGCGCATGATCGGCCTCCTCGCCCAGCCAGCGCTGCACGTCGGCGGTCTTGGTGGTCGGGTCATAAAGGCCGCAGGCAAGCAGTGAGGCGCTGTCGACAGCGTCGACGGCGAACTGGCGTGCCCCGGGATTGATCGCCTTCAGCCGTTCCGCAAGGGCTGCCAAGTCGGCCTTGTCTTCCACGAGATCTGCCTTAGTGATCACGATCCGGTCGGCAACGGCGACCTGTTTGACGGCTTCGATATGAGCGTCGAGTGTATCCGGCCCGTTGACTGCGTCGACCAGCGTGATGACGCCGTCGAGCCGGAACGCCTGCAGCAGCACCGGGTGCCCCATGATCGATTGCAGCACCGGCGCGGGATCGGCCAGGCCGGTGGTCTCGATCACCACGCGGGCGAGTCGTTCGATACGGCCGTTCTGCACCCGGTCGACCAGATCGGCCAGCGTGTCGACCAGTTCGCCGCGTACGGTGCAGCACAGGCAGCCGTCGGACAGTTCGATCACTCCGTCGGTGGCCTGTTCGACCAAAAGATGGTCGATGCCGACATCGCCGAACTCATTGATGATGACGGCGGTGTCGACGAGAGCCGGATCCTTCAGCAGCCGGTTGAGCAGCGTGGTCTTTCCGGCGCCGAGAAAGCCGGTGATGACCGAAACGGGTATCGGAAACTGCGCTGCCATGAAAACTGCTTTCAGAGAGAGGATTTGAGCACGCGGTCGCCTTGGGCGAGCGGCTCGGCGCCTGCCGGCGGCGGCAGGTCGGGCCGCCAGCTCGGCAGCGGCACATCGGCGAATTCGAGACCGTCCAGGCTGAGCCGTGCCTTTGGCGTCGGGCCGGTCGCATTGCCAGGCCCAACGGCCACGAGTGTCGGGACATGCGTCAGCGTCTCTTGATAGACCGACTTGGGGCCTTTTTCGGAATCGGCTCCGGCTTCCGACAATTCGGCCGCGGGCTTCTTCTCGCAGATCTCCTGGCGCATATCTGTCGCGACGGCGGCGTTCTGGCCATAAAAGGGCAGGGCGCTGACGGTCTGGCTTGAGGCGTTGGAGTTGGCGAAACCCGCATTCAAAAGATTGCCCGCCGTCTCGGCGCGTTCGACCGCAGATTGCTCGCCCAGCACAACCGCTACAAGCGTACGGCCGTCGCGGGTCGCCGAGCCGATCATGTTGAATCCCGAGGCGCAGACGAAGCCCGTCTTCATGCCGTCGGCACCGGGCAGACGGCCGACCAGCAGGTTGTAGTTCATGATGGTCGCCTTGCCAGCCTGCAGGCCTTCTATCGCGAAATAGGGCTCATATTGCGGAAACTCGTTGCGGATCGCCATGACCAGCAGCGCCAGGTCGCGCGCGGTCGTGTACTGATCGAGCGAATGCAGGCCGTTGGGGTTGGCGAAATGCGTGCCGGTCATGCCGAGCCGTTGCGCCTCGGCATTCATCCGCGTGACGAAAGCCTTTTCCGAGCCGCCGACATTTTCGCCGATCGCCATGGCGATGTCGTTGGCCGACTTGATCAGCATCATCTTCAGCGCATTGTCGAGCCGGATCACCGAGCCCGCCGCGTAGCCCATCTTGCTGGGCTGTTCGCCGGCCGCGTGTTTCGACACCCGGATCGGCGAATCCAGCTGCAACTCGCCCGCCTGGACGGCGCGGAAGGTGACATAGGCCGTCATCAGCTTGGTCAGCGAGGCCGGATACCAGCGCTGGAACGCATCCTTGTGTTCGATGATCCGGCCGCTGCGCAGCTCGAAAACCAACGACGGGTTCGCCTGGGCGCCCGAGGCAAAGGCGAAAGGAGCGGCGAGCGCGCCGACCAGAGCGAATGAAGAGAGCCAATGTCGCATCATCTAATCCGAAATATCCCCTTGCCGCCTCCATGCGACGGTCAATAAGATTCCCCGAGCCAGTGGCATGGGAACAAAGGCAGTCGGGACACGGATAGTCCGACGCACCGCAGGGTGCTATCTAGCTCATGTGACGTCAAGATGGCAAAGACCGGAGAATGCGAGACACGATGCCGATCCTCAACAGAGCCGCCGAACTGCAGGATGAAGTTGCCGCCTGGCGCCGTCACCTGCATCAGAATCCCGAGCTGGGATACGACGTGTTCGAAACCGCGGCTTTCGTGAAACAGAAGCTCGAGGAATTCGGCTGCGACGAGATCGTCACCGGGCTTGGACGCACCGGCGTGGTCGGGCTCATCAAGGGCAGAGGTCCCGGCGGCACGGTCGGCTTGCGTGCCGACATGGATGCGCTGCCCATCGAGGAACTGACAGGCAAGCCTTATGCCTCGAAAACGGCCGGCAAGATGCATGCCTGCGGCCATGACGGCCATACCGCGATGCTTCTGGGGGCTGCGAAATATCTGGCCGAGACGCGCAATTTCGACGGCAATGTCGCCGTCATCTTCCAGCCAGCCGAAGAAGGCGGCGGCGGCGGCGGCGAAATGGTGCGCGACGGCATGATGGAGCGCTTCGGCATCCAGAAGGTTTTCGGCATGCACAACATGCCAAGCCTGCCGGTGGGCGAGTTCGCGACCCGGCCCGGTCCGATCATGGCCGCGACCGCCGAGTTCAGCATCGACGTCAAGGGCAAGGGCGGACATGCGGCCATGCCGCATCTCGGCATCGATCCGATCCTGGCCGGTGCGCAGGTTGTGGCGGCACTGCAGACGATTGCCTCGCGCACCACCGATCCCATCGATTCGGTCGTGGTCTCGGTGACCAAATTCCATTCCGGCACCGCCCACAACATCATTCCCGAGCATGCGCATATTGCCGGCACCGTGCGGTCGCTGCGCACCGACGTCGCCAAAAAGGCTGAGGAACGCATGAAGACGATCTGCGCCGGCATCGCGCTGGCCAGCGGCACGGAGATCGTCGTCGACTACCGTTCCAACTACCCCGTCACCTTCAACCATGCCGCCGAAACGGTCGTCGCCGGGAATGTCGCGGCATCGGTGGCCGGCGACCCGCAGGTGCATCGCGACATTGCCCCGCTGATGGGCGGCGAGGATTTTTCCTACATGCTCGAGGCGCGCCCCGGCGCCTTCATCTTCATTGGCAACGGCAAGTCTGCCAACCTGCATCATGCCGAATATGATTTTAACGACGAGGCGATCCCGCATGGCATCAGCTATTGGGTGAAACTGGCGGAGACGACGCTCGCGATGCCGAGTTGACAGCTGTCGACTGTTGACGCGGCGTGCGCCCTTCGAGGCTCGCCCTTTGAGGATTTGGCTTTGGTTTTCTGCGTTTCGCGGGCTCGCACCTCAGGATGAGGGCGGTCGGCGTGGTCAGGGGAGCCAAGTTGTGAGCCGCTGATCCTCTTGCTCCCCACCGGCCGGCGCTGTCCATCGCGGCGGAAACTTTGCTGACAAAATGATCCGCATGCGCAAAATCGGCCAACAGTTTTGGCGCGCGCCAGCGTGGCTGCGCCCGGTGCCGGGGCAGCGGACAAAGCTGTTCTGTCGCAACGCTTGCAGGTCATGAGCTGTCGGGGTGCTCCAAAATCCACAGCGCCAGCCCGTGCAGATCGTCCAGGGTGCGGTCGACCTCTCGGGCATGGCGTGAGCCCGGTGCCCGAAGCCCGGGCGGCGGCCCGCCACGCAGCGGCGACAGGCGATGGAACGCGCCGCGCCTCCGCCGCTGCCGCCAGCGCACGAAGCGCCGGGCCTGGCGGGGAAGGTCGTCCAGCGCGCGGCCGAGGGCTGCGAGCCTGAGCCGCAGGCGATTGGCATTGAGCGGATCGTCGGGCTCCGGCGTTGGGCGGGTCGGGATAGGCGAGGGCGCCCCGAAACTAGAACCGAACCCGAAGTTACGGATGCGCGGCACGACGGTCGGCCGCGACGGCTTGCGCCGGGGCAGGCGCAAGGGGTCGAGCAGCGGCAGCGCCATGGATTGAGGCGCGGGGCGCGGCGGCATGGCCGACTTTGGCAAAAGGATGCCGGTGCCGCCGGGTGCGCGGAGGAATGCGGATTTTTGCTGCGGTTTGCCGACACGGAGACGCGGCGGCGGCACGATCATGCCGCGCGCGGCCAGGATGATCAGCCGCCGCGCCGCGGCCTCGGCGGGACGCAGCAGGCTGAGAATGGCGCGGTGCAGATGACGCGGCAGGGTCTTTTGGCCAACATCTGTGCCGGTGGCACCTTGGCTTCCGCCAGCCGCGACCGTCATGCCGGCCATGGCGACGAGCATGGCGAGCAGGCGCTTCAGTGCTGCCTGATGCTTGTCGATCGCCCCTGCCCAATCCATCGCCGCCTCCTTTCGTCGTTTCAAGGCTGTGGGAGTGTAAGGCGGGTGCGGAGAGTGTGGATAAACTTTTGCGATTGAGCGCCAGGCCTTCTCCCCCTGCGGGAGAAGGTGTCGCCCTCGGACTTGCGCAGCAAGGACGAGATCAGGCGACGGATGAGGGGTGTTGGACGGAGCGGGAGGCTGGAAACTGCGCGCATTAATGCACCAAACTTCCCCTTCCTCCCATCGTCTCGTTTCTTCCAACACCCCTCATCCGTCGCCTGTCTTTCGCTCTCTGCGTTCGCTCAAGGGCGACACCTTCTCCCGCAGGGGGAGAAGGGGGCGATCCTTTCTGCTTTCGCAGGTGTATCTCATAGGTCACGGAATGGATTCCCGGGTTTCCGCCTTCGCTGCGCTCGGCTTCACCCGAATGACGAAGGTGGGGGCGTCTGCGCCAAACGCCAGCGTTGGGCAATTGACATGGCCCCCCACGCAGGGGAGGCACAGGACGAACGCTTTCGCCAAAACTGCTCAGGCCAAGGGTTTGGGCTGCAGGCTCCAGCGGGCGGCGATGAGGCGGTAGGGGATCAGCGCCACGGCGGCGATGAGCAGCTTGACCGAAAGGTCGCCGAGCGCCCAGGACAGCCAGCGCGGCGCCTCTGTTGCGAAAAGGCCCATCAACGGTGCTGCTTCGAGCGCGAAGCCGTCTTCCGGGCCGACGAAGGCGAAGGCTGCCGAGAAGCTGACGGCAAAGAACAAAATGGTGTCGACAACCGAGCCGGCAAGCGTGCCGAAGATCGGGGCGCGCCACCAGCTTTGCGCCCTGAACTTGTTGAAGATGGTGATGTCGAGCAGCTGGGCGGTGAGGAAGGCTGCACCGGATGCAATCGCAATGCGCACCAGCCGGCCGGCAGCGGTCTCGTATTCGATATAGCCATGGCTGTAGAGCAGAGGCGGCACCACGATCGAGCAGATGACGGCGGCCATGAAGCCGACCAAGACGATGCGCCGCGCCACGATAGGGCCGTAGCGCCGGTTGGCGAGGTCGGTGACGAGGAAGGCGAAGGGATAGGTGAACGCGCCCCAGGTCAGCAGATCAGCCAGCGACAGCGCGCCGATCTGGCCCTGAACCGGGAATTGCACGAGAATATTGGACGCGACCACGACGAGAGCCATGGCGGCGACAAAGGGGATGTAGGCGGAGATACGCTGCATTTTTTTATCCTGGGTAATGGAACCAGTGGACCGGGCCGGGCAATAGCCGGAATGGAAAGAGCCTCGAAAGCCGTTCAGGCAGTCGAGGCTCAGAAGGCGGTTGTCCCCCGCCTTAAAACTGCTTAGGCAGCGACTTCTTCGGTCAGCTTCTTGGCGATCTGCTTCTTGAGCAGGCGCGCACGCTGGGAAAGTTCGCTGATATCGGCCTTCACGAGGAAGGCGTCGAGGCCGCCGCGATGCTCGACCGAACGCAGCGCGTTGGCGGAGATGCGGAGACGGACGTTCTGGTTGAGAGCCTCGGACATCAAGGTGACGTTGACGAGGTTCGGCAGAAAGCGACGCCGGGTCTTGTTGTTGGCGTGGCTCACATTGTTGCCGGTCAGGACGGCTTTGCCGGTGAGTTCGCAGGCGCGGGACATGATGTGTCTACCTTTAATTTCTTCTGTCGGACCAAAGGACACCGGCGCAACGAAACTCGGCTGGCGCACAATCTATTCCGACGGCCCATTGGAAAAGTTGGCGTTCCTTAGTGGGAATTTTTGGACCCGTCAAGGCCGGGAGACTCGTTGCAACCCCAATTCCCAAATTGATGCCATAAATTGCTTATTTTCTGTTATAAGGAAATTCGGATGAGGAGTGTATGCGATGAATGTTTCCATCGGGAAGCGTTGGGAAGACTTTGTCGGCGAGATCGTGAGGGATGGCCGATATGGCTCGGCCAGCGAAGTCGTGCGCGAAGGTTTGCGCCTAGTGGAAGAGCGCGAGGCCAAGCTGAAAGCACTGCGCGAAACGCTTGAAACCTCGATTGCGCGCGGCGGCGACAATTCGAAGGACGATGTGAAGGCTGCTGTGCAAGCGCGTCTTGCCGCGCTGTCCCTGCCGTCAACGGATAGCTGATGCCTCGCCTCCTGTTCACGGACAGTGCGCTGGAGGATATTGCAACCATTGCGCCTATGTCGCCATGGCAGCAGCCAATTCGAGCGTTGGTCTGCGCTTTGCCGATGAGCTGCTCGGCCGATTTGAAGACTTGTCGCGATTGCCGGCGACGATGGGACGGCCGCGCCCCGAACTGCGCAAGGATATGCGCAGTTTTGCGCATGAGGGCTATGTGATCTTTTTCCGCTATCGCGACGACCTGTTCGAGGTGCTGAACGTCCTTGAAGGCCATCGCGACATCGACACTTATTTTCACAGCGGCGATGATTGAAGGGCGTGCCCCGCGCGTGTGGCAAACCTCCTTGCCAACAGTGTTATATTCGGTTGTATATAGCGAGAAGCCTGTGCTGAATGTTGTCAGGCGGAATCGGCTGGGGGGATACGATCATGTTGAGACGCAGGAATTTCCTTGTCCGTATAACGGGCGCCCTAGCGGGGCTTGTCGTCCTGGCCATGACGGCCGCCGCGCCGCTGCATGCCGAAGAGCACGTCACCGTCTTCGCGGCAGCCAGCCTGAAGAACGCGCTCGATGCCGTCAACGCCGCCTGGAAGGCGGATGCCGGCAACCGGGCGACAGCGTCCTATGCGGCAAGCTCGGCCTTGGCCAAGCAGATCGAGCAAGGCGCGCCGGCCGATATCTTCATCTCCGCCGATCTCGACTGGATGAACTATCTTTCCGAAAAGAAGCTGACCAAGGCGGACAGCGAAATCAATCTTTTGGGCAATCGCATCGTGCTGGTCGCGCCCGCCGATGCGGCGAAGGATCTGACCATCGCGCCGAATTTCGATCTTGCCGGCGCGCTCGGCGACGGACGGCTCGCCATGGGCGACGTGAAGGCGGTGCCGGCGGGCAGATACGGCAAGGCGGCGCTGGAAGCGCTCGGGGTCTGGGCGTCCGTCGAGGGCAAGGTCGCACAGGCGGAGAACGTGCGCGCCGCCCTCAAGCTCGTCGCCACCGGCGAGGCGCCGCTGGGCATCGTCTACGCCACCGACGCCGTGGCCGAGCCGGGCGTGAAGGTGGTCGGCACCTTCCCTGAAAACAGCCACCCCGCCATCATCTATCCCATCGGCATCCTCGCCGAAACCAGGAATGCCGATGCGGCCTCAGCCTATGTGAAGTATCTTCAGGGCCGGAAGGCCAAGGGCCTTTTCGAGGCGCAAGGGTTCACCGTGCTGGCGCCGACCGTTTCGAATTAGAAGGTTTGACCTGACGCATGGAATGGCTGGCCCTCAGCCCGGAGGAATGGACCGCGGTCCGGCTGTCCATCAAAGTGGCGCTGTGGGCGATGATCGGCAGCCTGCCGCTCGGCATCGTCGTGGCGTTGCTTCTCGCGCGCGGCAATTTCTGGGGCAAGTCGGTGCTGAACGGTCTCGTGCATATGTCGCTCATCCTGCCGCCGGTGGTGACGGGCTATCTCCTTCTTCTGAGCTTCGGCCGGCGCGGCCCCATCGGCGCGTTTCTCGACACGCATTTCGGCATCGTCTTCTCGTTCCGCTGGACCGGCGCCGCCCTTGCCTGCGCGGTGATGGGTTTTCCGCTGCTGGTCCGGGCGATCCGGCTGTCGATCGAATCGGTCGACCGCCGGCTGGAAGCTGCGGCGGGCACGCTGGGGGCCAGTCCGCTCTGGACCTTCGCCACCATCACTCTGCCGCTGATCCTGCCCGGCATTCTCGCCGGCATGATCCTGTGTTTTGCCAAGGCGATGGGCGAGTTTGGCGCCACCATCACCTTCGTTTCCAACATCCCCGGCGAGACCCAGACACTGCCCTCGGCGATCTATACCTTCACCCAGGTGCCCGGCGGCGACACGGGTGCGCTGCGGCTGACGCTGGTGTCGATTGCGATAGCCATGGCGGCCCTCGTCGCGTCCGAGGTGCTGGCGCGGCGGTTGGGCCGGCGGATGGACATCGAATGAGCCTGTCGGTCGATATCAGCCACAGCCAGGGCGCCTTCCGGCTTGAAGCGGCGTTCGAAAGTCCGGGCCGGCTGACGGCGTTGTTCGGACCGTCGGGCTCGGGCAAGACCTCGCTGGTCAACATTATCGGCGGGCTGATCAAGCCGGAGTCTGGGCGCATCGCGGTCGACGGCCGCGTGCTGGTCGACCGCAAGGCAGGCATCTTCCTGCCCCGGCACAAGCGCCGCATCGGCTATGTCTTCCAGGATGCGCGGCTGTTTCCGCATCTGACGGTGAGCCAGAACCTGCGCTACGGGCGCTGGTTCACGCCGCCGTCCGAGCGCTACGCCGACATCGATGCCGTGGTCGGTCTGCTCGGCATCGGCCATCTCATGGAGCGCCGGCCGAACCTTTTGTCGGGCGGCGAAAAACAGCGCGTGGCGATCGGACGGGCGCTGCTGGCGAGCCCACGCCTGATCCTGATGGACGAGCCGCTGGCAGCGCTGGACGATGCCCGCAAGGCCGAAATCCTGCCCTATATCGAAAGGCTGCGCGACGAGGCCAAGGTGCCCATCGTCTATGTCAGCCATTCCATTGCCGAAGTGGCGCGGCTGGCGACCGATGTCGTGATCCTGTCGGACGGCAAGGTGGTTGCGGCGGGGCCGGCCTCGGAGGTGCTGCAGAAGCTCGATCTGCTGCCGGCCGGCGAGCGCGGCGAAGGCGGCGCGCTTCTGGAGATGACGGTGGCCGAACAGGATGCCGGGCACGCCATCACCGTGCTGCGCTCGGCTGCCGGAGACATCCGCGTGCCGGTGTTTGGCGGCGCGGTGGGGCAGCGGGTCCGTATCCGCATCCGCGCCCGCGACGTGATCGTCGCGACAAAGAAGCCGGAGGGCCTGAGTGCGCTCAACATCGTCGCAGGGACGGTCGCCAGCGTCAGGGAGGGCGAGGGCGCACATGCCGATATCGGCATCGACTGCGGCGGACAGACGGTCCTGGCCCGTATCACCGGGCTGTCGCTGCGGACTCTGGGGCTGCGCGTCGGGCAGCCGGTCTATGCGGTCATCAAGACGGTGAGTTTCGAGCCAGGCACGGTGGCGGCGGGGCTCAAGGGCGAACATTCCGGCTGAGATTGGTGACCGCGCTGGAGGCGCAATGCTCCATCAGGAACCGACGCAAATTTAGGGGTAGGGAAAAAACATGCCATCGCTGAGCCTGCGCATCAATCTCGATCCGGACGGCCGCGTCGGCCCCGGCAAGATCGAGCTTCTGGAGCAGATCGCCGCGTTCGGCTCGATCTCGGCTGCGGCGCGCGGCATGAACATGTCCTACAAACGCGCCTGGGATCTGGTCGAGGAGATGAACCGGCTGTTTGGCAAGCCGGTGGTGTCGACCCAGAGCGGTGGGCGCAAGGGCGGAGGCGCGCAGCTGACGCCGGTCGGGCTTGCCGTGGTCAGCCGTTTTCGCGCCATAGAGCGTGCTGCGACTTCGGCCACTGAGCAGCATATCGCAGCCCTTCAGGCCGAGATCGAAGCCGCTTAGAGGCTTCGTTTCTGCTCCAGCCGATCTACGCCGCCCAGAAGGTCGGCGAGCCATCGGCTGGAAGGGTAGTGTTCGCAGAAGGTCAGCGCCGCGATGGTGATTGGCACGCCGATGAAGGCGCCGAACATGCCCCAGACATAGGCCCAGAAGAATACCGAAAACAGCACCAGCGTCGGCGAGATCGACAGCGCCGCGCCCGAGATGCGCGGTTCGATATAGCTGCCGACGACGAACTGGATCAAATTCAGGAAGACGAACAGCAGGATCACGGACTGCCAGGTCTCGAACTGGATCATGGCGAAGATTGTCGGGAACATGGTCGCGATGAACGGGCCGATGACGGGAATGTAGTTGAGCACGAAGGCGATGACGCCCCATTCGGCGGCAAACGGCAGGCCGGCAGCCACTGCGAGCAGCCAGACCAGCACGCCGGTGACGATGCTCATCTGCGTACGCACCAGCATGTAGCGGCGGAATTTTGCAGCCGTCTTCTCGCAGGCTGCCAGGAGGCGGGCGCCGGACGCCCTGTTTTCCAGCGCGAGCACCTTGCGTCGCATGTCTGCGACTTCGAGCAGGCCGAGAATGATGTAGATGAACACCACCAGCCAGAAACTCAGCGTCGTGTTGAGCCTGCCGGTGATCTGCTGCACGGCTCTGACGATCCACGCGGTGTTGAAATGCTGTTCCCACAGTCCCGACAGGGAAACGCCGTGGCCTTCGAGCCAGAGCAAGATGCGGTCGTAAAGCGCCTGGAGCTGCGCGGCATCGCTGATCACCCAGCGGCCGACCCGGCCGAACGCCCAGAACACCAGCCAGCCGAACGTGCCGCAGACGGCGATGGTCACGATCATGGTCAGCGGCAGGGCGAGGAGACGAGGCATGAAGCGCTGCAGCGTCTTCTGCAACGGCCAGATAATTGCGATCATAAACAGCGAAAGGGCCGCCGGCGCGATGACGCTTCCTGCGACATAGGCTGCCGACGCGAGCACGACCAGCCCGATGAGGCAGATCATGGTGGTCGTCATCTTGTTCGATGCCACAGGAACCCCCGCCCGCTGGCGGCACGCCGCCATTTTGCCCTTGTACCGGCTAGCACACCGGGTAAAACGCGTCCAGCGAGGCCAAGCTTGGGCGAGCGGTGCCCGACGGCCAGTTTCATCCCTGTGAAGCCGTCTGTCGCGGACATTTCCGGCATCACCTGTTATGCCTGCACGCCAAGCTTTATGAGCGCGTTCGAGGAGGATCACAGTTTGCAGTCATTCGCTTTCCACACCACGCCCCATCTGGTTTTCGAACCGGGCAGCACGGCGCGGCTCGCGGCCATCGCCGGCAAGAAACTCGGTGCGTCCGTGCTGTTCGTCACCGATCCCGGCCTGCGCCGGCTTGGCCTGTGCGACGCGGCTCTGGTGTCGCTGACGCAGGCGGGACATTCGGTCGGCGTGTTCGACGCGGTCGAAGCCGATCCCTCGCTGGACACCGTCATGAAGGCGGTCGAGGCGGGGCGCTCGACGGCAGCGACGGGTGTGGTTGGCTTCGGGGGCGGCTCCTCGCTCGATGTGGCGAAGGTGGCAGCACTCCTGCTCGGGTCCGGCGAAGAGATCGACGGCGCCTGGGGTGTCGGCAATGCCAAGGGCCCGCGTTTGCCGCTGGTGCTGGTGCCGACCACAGCAGGCACGGGTTCGGAGGTGACGCCGGTCTCGATCATCACCGTCGGCGAAGAAGAAAAGCGCGGCGTCTCCTCTCCGATCATCCTGCCTGACATT
The DNA here is from genome assembly GCF_030010215.1 of Tianweitania sp. UT-5YL-CI-8. Lineage (GTDB taxonomy): Bacteria > Pseudomonadota > Alphaproteobacteria > Rhizobiales > Rhizobiaceae > Oryzicola. Next base: position 508,814 of record NZ_JASCRR010000002.1, on the reverse strand, counting down.
GCGATACTCGACGCGTCGCTGACGCTGGGACTGCCGCCGGCAATCACGGCTGCGACCGGCGTCGATGCCATGGTGCATGCCATCGAGGCCTATGCGTCGAAGAACGCCAACAACAATCCGCTGTCCAAGATGCTGGCCCGGCAGGCGCTGCAGCTGCTTGGCGCCAACATCGAAAAAGCCGTGTTCGACGGCGGGGATGTCGACGCGCGCGGCGCGATGCTGCTCGGCTCCATGCTTGCCGGCCAGGCCTTCGCCAACTCGCCGGTGGCGGCGGTGCATGCGCTCGCTTACCCGATCGGCGGTACTTTCCATGTGCCGCACGGCCTGTCCAACGCGCTGGTGCTGCCGCATGTGCTGCGCTTCAACGCTCCCGACGCGGCGCAGCTTTATGCTGAAATCGCCGCCGATGCGTTTCCGGAGCTCGCTCGCGAGCAGGGCAGCCAGGGCCGCTGCGCTGGGTTCATCGAGTCGCTGGCGGCTTTGTCCAAAAAGCTCGGCATGCAAACCAGGCTGCGCGAGGTCGGCATCGGCGAGGAGCATCTGGCCAAGATGGCCTCCGACGCGATGAAGCAGCAGCGTCTGCTGGTCAACAATCCGCGCGACGTTTCGGAAGCCGATGCGCTGGCGATCTACAAGGCGGCCTGGTGAAAACATGAGCGAACGATCTGCCCTTTCCCCCCGCGGCGGCTACAAGACGTTTCGCACCATCACCACGCGCTGGATGGACAACGACGTCTACGGCCACATGAACAATGTCGTTCACTACTCGCTGTTTGACACCGCCGTGAACGGCTGGCTGGTCGAGCAGGGCGTGCTCGACTTCCACGCCGGCGACCAGGTCGGGTTGGTCGTGGAGACCGGCTGCCGCTACTTCGCTGAAATCGCCTTTCCGGATGTGGTGCATGCCGGCATCCGGGTGGCAAGGCTCGGCTCTTCCTCCGTCCGCTATGAAATCGGCCTGTTCCGCAATGACGAGGAGACGGCGGCGGCGGAGGGTTTCTTCGTCCATGTCTATGTCGACCGTGTCAGCCGCCGGCCTAAACCGCTGAACGAAGGGCTCAGGGACGTCTTGGCGACGATTGCTTCGGCGCATTGAAAACAGCACGAGGAGAAGAAATGTTCGACGACCTGAAGGGAAAACGCGTTCTCGTGACGGGAGCCTCGAGCGGCTTCGGCAAGCATTTCGCCCGTCTCTTTGCCGGCTATGGAGCTTCGGTCACTTTGGCGGCACGCCGTCTCGACGCGCTTGAGCAGAGCTGCGCCGAAATCCGCAGTGCCGGCGGGCAAGCGGAAGCCGCATCGCTCGATGTCGCAAGCGCCGACTCGGTCGCTGCCTTGTTCGGCGCGCTTTCCGCGCCGTTCGATATCGTCGTCAACAACGCCGGCATCAGCGGAACCGGTCGCGCGCTCGATCTTACGGAAGCGGACTGGGATCAGGTGGTCGATGTCAATTTGAAGGGCGCCTTCCTGGTGGCGCAAGGCGCGGCGCGGGCGCTGAAGGCGGCAGGGCAGGGCGGCGCCATTGTCAATGTCGCCTCCATCGTCGGCCTGCGGGTGGCGAGCGAACTGGCGCCTTATGCCGCTTCCAAGGCCGGGCTCATCCATCTCACCAAGGAACTGGCGCTCGAATGGGCGCGCCACGGCATCCGCGTCAACGCGCTCTGTCCTGGCTATATCGAAACCGATATCAACCGCGATTTCTTCGTCACGCCGCCCGGAGAGGCGATGATCAAGCGTATTCCACAGCGCCGGCTGGGCAAGATCGAGGATCTCGACGGCGCGATGCTGCTGCTGGCCTCGCAGGCGGGCGCCTATATCACCGGCGCATCGCTGGCTGTCGATGGCGGGCACCTGGTCTCGTCGCTGTAAGGTCGTAAGCCGGCTTAATTTGTCGGCTTCGCCAGTTCGTCGTCGGACAGTTCACGCGCTTCCGAGGGCAGCATGACGGGAATGCCGTCGCGTACGGGATAGGCAAGCCGCGCGAGGCGCGAGATCAGCTCGTTGTTCGCCGCATCCCAGCGCAACGCCCCCTTGGTCAGCGGGCAGACCAGCAGTTCCAAGAGTTTTGGATCGACCGTTACGGCTGACTTGTCCCGGCGCATGGCGTTAGTTCATCCGTGAACTGTTGCCGTCGCCGTCACGCGCGACGCTCATCTCTGTGATGGCGATCAGCGTGTCGGCGCGGGTCTGGAGATCGGGGGCTTCCAGCAGGGCCTGTTTCTCGGCTGCGCCATAAGGCGCCATCATCGACAAGGCATTGACCAGCATGGCGTTGTCGGCGCGGCTGACGCTTTCCCAGTCGACCTCCAGATCGTTGGCCTGGAGATAAGAGCGGAATGCCTTCAAGAGGGCTGCGCGGTTGATGTCGTCGGCAGCCGCATCTTCTGTCAGGTCGCCGATGAAAGGGGTGATCCTGCACTGCCGATACGGCGTCTTGACGTCCAGTTCCTCGGCAAGCCGGAAGCGGCACACGCCCTGCAGCGATAGCAGATAGCGGCCGTCGCCGGTTTCCGAAAGCGAGGTGATCCGGCCGATGCAGCCGACGGCGCACAGTTCCGGTTCGCCGTCCTCGCGGCGGCTTCCGTCGAGCGCGGGCTGTATCATGCCGATCAGCCGCTTGCCCGACATCGCCTCGTCGATCATCTGCAGGTAGCGCGGTTCGAAGATGTTGAGCGGCAGGCGCCCGCCCGGCAGCAACAGGACCGCGGCCAGCGGAAACACTGGAATAGCCCCCGGCAAATCCTTGGCCGTCCTGTAATGCGCATTGCCTGCCTGCATGATGTTCCGGGTCCTTCGCCGTTGCGACATCATCTGGGGCGAAAACGCCCAGACTCAAGACCCGCGCCGGACTATATCTGCCGGCTTAGGAAAACAGCAGCGACGACAGCTTCCGCCGCGCGGCCAGCGTCGCGGGGTCCATCGCGCCCCATGCCTCGAAGAATTTCAGGAGCTGCGCCCTGGCGCCGTCCTCGTTCCAGGTCCGGTCGGCCTTGACGATGGCGAGCAGGCTGTTGGCCGCGTCGTCGCGCTTGCCGGCCGCATTCTGGATCATGGCGAGATCGAAGCGGGCCTGATGATCGGTGGGGTCTTCCGCGAGCCGGCGCTCGAACTCGGCGCCGTCACCGAGGGCGGAGGCTTCTTCCGCCAGCGCGATCTTGGTGCGAACGGCGTTCAGCGCGGCATCTTTCGCAGCAGCTTCGGGCGCTGTGGCGAGAACCTCCTTCGCAGCCTCGAGGTCGCCGGCATCGGTGAGCAGATCGGCGAAAGCCGCAATGGCTGCGACGGTCTCGGGCAATTGCTCGATGATCGCCTGGTAGATGTCGGCCGCAGTCTGCAGGTCGCCCGCAGCACGTGCTTCCGCGGCCGCTGCGAGGGCCTCGTCGATCTGCGGCTGCGCGCCGCCGCCCTTGCCCGCCACCTTGTCGAGAAAGGCGTTGACCTGGCTTTCGGACTGCGCGCCCATGAAGCCGTCGACCGGCTGCCCGTTCTTGAAGGCGATGACGGCGGGAATCGACTGGATGCCGAGCTGGCCGGCAATGGCGGGGTGATCGTCGATGTTCATCTTGACGAGCTTGACCCGCCCGCCCTTGGCGCGCACCGCCTTTTCGATGATCGGCGTCAGCTGCTTGCAAGGTCCGCACCAGGGCGCCCAGAAATCCACCAAGACCGGCTGCTTGCGCGATTCCTGGATGACGTCGACGGCGAAGGCCTGGGTGGTGGTGTCCTTGATGACATCGGCGGGCGGGGCGGTGTCGAGCTGCAGGGCCGCCGCCGGTCGCTCCGCGCCGGCGTCGCCATACTGCACGCTGGTGGCATACTGGCCGCCGAAGCCGCCGAACGGGTTGTTCTCGTTGTTCATCGTCATGCTTTCCGTCGGGGTTCCTCTGGCGCGACCTTGAAGGTCTCGCCGTTTCAGGCTTCCATGTGGCGATCAGCCCGATACTTTCAAGATAACAGGCTCATGTCCGGTTGCCTCGATAAATCTGATCAGGTCGTCGCGCGCAATGGCGGTGGTGGCTTCGTTGGTCAGCGGGTGGGCGTTGATGACGTCATGCTCCATCAGCGCGGCGTCGAGGATGATCTTCACCCGGCCATCCGTATCGTTGATGACGCCGAAGGCGGTGACCGAGCCGGGAATGACGCCGAGCAGTTCCATCAGCGCTTCGGGACTGCCGAAGGAGACGCGGCTGGACGCGCCGATCACATGATGGATCTGCTTGAGGTCGACGACGGCGTTCTGCTCGACGGTGAGAAGGAAGAACTTGTCCTTCTTGTCCTTGAGGAACAGGTTTTTGGTGTGTCCGCCATCGAGGTCTTCGCGCAGGTTCTGGGAATCGGCGACGGTAAACAGCGGCGGGTGCGTGATGGTGCGGACGGAGATATCGAGGCTGTCGAGATAGGCGAAAAGCTCTTCCGGTGACTTCGGCATCGTCTTTCCGTCTCCCTGCTCGCAGCGGCCAGCGCTGCCCATTCCAGCCGTGCTGCATCCCGCAGCACTGCGCATGCCGGGCTTTTTCAGCGAATTTTCGCGGGGTTACAAGTCCGAAAGCTCGGGCCTTTGCGATGTTTCGGGTTCGCGGCAAACAAAATGCCGGGGATGTCGAAATTGCCCAAATTTCCCTGTTGCATTCGCCCGGCGCTTCGGCCATATAGCACCGGCTTGCGGCGAACAGCTGCATGAGCGGGTGTAGCTCAGGGGTAGAGCACAACCTTGCCAAGGTTGGGGTCGGGCGTTCGAATCGCCTCACCCGCTCCAGTTTCCTTCGGGGAAACAAGCACTTAAAACGGCCACCTTTGGGTGGCCGTTTTGCTTTTTCGAGGAAAATGCCACCGAGATACCATGGGATCACGACTTACACGGGCCACGTGATCAAGGTGGCGCCTCGCTCGTAGCGTTGCGAGATCAGCTCAAACAGCAATTCCGCGCCGGTCTTGGAGGGCGGCGAGGCCCAGCTCATCGATGATCAGCAACTTGTAGGCTGCCATCCTATCCGCGCGGACGCGCCAGGACCCTCCAGATCGCATCGACACGCCGTGCCCAGGAGAGGTTCTCGATGATATCTTGCCGGGAGCTCTCTTCAGGACCTGACGTTTTCCCTCGCAGCACGGAGGCGAGATTTGCGAGAAAATCATCGTCGTCGCGAGCAATCTGGATATGAGAAGCGAGGTCGTTGATATTCGCGACCTCCGACGTAACAATCGGAGCCCCCGCGGCAAAATAGACATAAAGTTTAAGCGGATTCATGTGATCCGTCTGTTCGTTTCTGAGGTGAGGCATAATGGCGACATCGAACGCTTTGATGATGCTCACAGCTTGTTCGTACGGCTTTACGCCCAGCAGCTTTATGTTGGGATTGCGTGCGGCCAGATCGTTCACCTCGGGGCGTCCATGCGCAGATCCTACCAGGACGATCGACCCATCCGGATATGTCTTGGCGATGCGTTCCAGCAAAGGAAGATTGATGCGATCGCGCAGATTGCCGACATAGCCGATTATCGGGCGCGGTAGCCGTGCCACATGCGTGTCGGGAATAATATCCCGCAGGAGGATGTCGCAGCCATTCGGAACGACATGTATATCGGGACGAAAGCTGTTGAATGCGGTCTTCAGCGGCTCGCAATTCGTAAACACTACATCCGCATCGCGTAGAATCGCCTCGTAACCTTTCGCTGCCTGCTCGCGGTATCTTTTGCTTGATCCAGGGAAAAGACGCTGGTCATCGATAAGGTCAGCGACAACCAGGCGCGGCTTAACAATCTCCAGAACGGTGCCATAATCCGGAACTATCGGCGATATCCACAAGAGCGCATTCGGCTGGATATTCTCATCCTTCATCAGTTGGCGGATGAAATCGGAATAGGCCTCCATCGGCGGGAGGTCATGCCCGAAGGCGCGTGCGTCGGACGTGTTTCCACGATGGAGGAAAGTTCGCCGGATGAAGTCGGACGTATCGGCTTGATGCAGGATGCGCCGCACCGTGTTCGAATAAATGCCTTTTCCCTGGTGGGCCAGTTGCCCATAGGATGCTTCCGCCAGTCCGTTCAACTCATCCAGGCTGATCGGCGCATCCAGATGGATGACACGCCGGACCTTGCCCGACCGCAGCAACTGGTTTGCCAACATGTCGGAACGCCGCCCGTAGAGATCGGAATCGTTTTGCTTCCACAGGAACACGAGGTCGCGTGGGGCATCCTCGCGGCGCAGAAGCGGGCGCCGCAAAGGGGTCTCAACATTTTGCCCGAACGTCTCGGCCAAAAGGTCAAGGGTCTTGTCAAGCAAGGGCGTGGCACGCCGCGGTCTCTTCAAGGCTGTATCATACGCCGTCTCGAGGCGAGCCGCGTTCACGCTGTAGCTCATCTCGGAGAGGAAATAGTCGCGCGCGGCCTCCGAGCCGCCGCGCTTTGTCTGCGAATAGGCCAGCGCCCGCAATTCGAGATCGAGAGAAATCTCGTTGAAGACCGGGGTGTAAACGCCCGATAACGCGATATCCTTGAGGGACGCCCTCGTTCTCGCCACAACCGGAACGCCCAGCGCAAGAGCCTCTGCGAGCCCAGCGGGCAGTCGAAAATCCACAACAGGGTCATCCGCACGGTGCAAGATCACGACGGCGTCGGCGAGGTTGACAAGTTCGGGCAACCGACGCTTGGGCTGGGCCGGATGAAAGTCGACACGGGCCAAGCGCAGCGGTTGCAATCGCTCCGCCGGCGTCGTGTCGGGGATGCCGCCGATGAGGCAAAGCACGAGATGCGGGTCGCCAACTCGGTTCAAAGCTTCGGCAACCTCGATAATATCTTCGGTCCGATGCGGCGTGTCCGGCAACAGGATTACGCGATCCGAAGGACCGTAGCCAAATTCGTCTCTGACCCGGTCCCGATCGTAGCGGTCCGGGTTGTAAACGGCTTCGTCGCATGCAGGACGGACCAGAAGGCCGCCGAAACGTCGTTGAAGGGCGACGTTGGTCACTGTCGTAAGGTCCGCTTCCGGCAGCAGGGTTTCTGCAAAACGGGTCCAAGATTCGTCTTGCGGTGAGTCAAAGGTAGCGGGGTCGTTTTTCGCCGACTCCAGAACCTCGTCGAAATCCGCAGGCTCGCGCGGTTCCACGGAAGCCAGTTCCCGGCCATCCATATCGACCACCATCGGACAATTGTTCTGCAGCCGGATGAGGTGGCCGAGCAAAAGGCTTGGCAGGCGTGGCTTTACCACATGAACGACATCGCATTTGGTGTTGCGAGCCATTTCGATGGCACCTTCCAGAAAGGAAGACATCCCCGTCGCGGTAAAGCTACGAGTCCGGTGTGTTGTGCTGTCGAGTGGAGATCTAGCGCTCTCGTCGTTGAACGACGGACCGACCATCTCGACCTCATGCTTTCTTGCAGCCATCTCGGCGAGAGAAAAGGCGCGGCGGGCGGTGACATCGTCCAAGTCCGACGAGACGATGCAGACCTTTAGCTTCGTTTCCGCCGGATCTGCCAGTTTGGCGTTGGCTGGTGCCGGGGCCGGAGTCGACCGAGTTATGGTGGTAGTCGACTGCAGCGAAAATCTACCTGGTCCTCCGCCAAAATGCAGCGACAGCAGGAGTTCCTGGTCTTTTTCAATGCCCTCCAGCGAAAAATCCAACACCATGGACCCCCCAGGCAGCAACTGGGCTGGGTTCTCCAGCAGTTTCCGATAAAAGACGCGCTTTCCATTCGGGTCCGTCGTCAACAAGGCAATCCATTTGAGCATGCCGGGCATTTGATGGCCCGCGCTCGCTGGAATTGTCAGCATCAGTTGTGTGTCGTGGGTAAAATCCGCGCTACCCAGATCCAACCGCTGCCATAGACGCACCCATGTCGTGCTGTCGTCTATCCGAAGGTTTACCCCGCTGCGGATGTCTCCCTCATTCAGAGGCTGAAGTTGAAAAGCGTTTCCCGCAAACTCGATGGACCAGTCTTCACAAAAACTTGCGTTGTTTTCATAAGTTGAGACGTTGGACCATTTTTCGAATTTCGGATTCCTGATGCTTGGTGTCATGCGGTCACTTCTGGATGTCATTTGAGATCGGCTTGTCTGGACGCATGCCGGCGAGATGCGGTGATACAAGCCATTCGGAGCCGAAGCGCTCGGCGCCAAGCCGGAGATAGTTTCGGAGGAATGCCATTCGTCGTGCGCGTCCCCGTTCCGGATAGCGTAGTGCTTCGACGATCTGTTCCCAGTGGAAGTCCAGCGCCTTGGACACTGATGCTGGAAGCCGATCAGCGGCGGGGCCGGCGAGATGTTCATGCGCTCGTGCGAAGGCCGCGCTCCAGTCGCGGGCACAATCCTTTGGCCGGTCCAATTGGTCGAGCAACCCGGTGAACTTGCCATGGGAAGGGATGGCAACCATGACGGACGGGGTGCCATAGGCTGCGGCGGTTACATAGCCGTGGAACGATCCGCCGACATAGACCGACGATCCTGCAATAGTCGCGGCCAGTTCGCGCAGGCTGTTCGCGTTGTCGACGACGCCGTGGGCGCTCTTCATTTCAGAGGAAACTCTGCGGGCAACGCGGTCGTCGCCGAGGTCGCGTCCCAAGACGAGTAGCAACGGAAACAGACCGTGCTGTTCGGCAAAGGTATCGATCAGCGTTGCGAGCTCTGCGGGATCGCCCATGGCGCGCGCTCTCACATGGACGGCTAGGGTCCGGGCCTCTGCCGGCAGGCCACGTTCTGCAAGCCGCGCGCGATGCAAATCCAAAAGCCCGGGGCGTGGCCAAACGCGCGGAAGGTCGAGCACCGTATCCGGAACGATCGACAGGTCCAACTCGTGAGGGCCAAACAGTTTGGCGCTCTGCGCATCGCGCACGCTCAGATAATCGGCGGCCCGCAGCGCCGGCAGGATCACCTCCTCACGCCGTTGCGAGGGGAAAGGAAAGGGCGCTCCCGGCGCGTTCCAGGCGAGGGGGACGTCTCGAATGGCGGCCGCGAGCGTGGCCCCGATCCACAGCGAAGGATAGGCCGCCCCGGCGACGCCCGCTGCGTCATAGGCAGGCATAGCGCCGGCGGATTGCGTCATCAGGATGTAGCCGCCTCCAACCAGGATGCCGCTTGGTTGTAACGACTGGTCATGTACCATTCGATCGGCAGAGATCGGCGCTATGGCATCTGCGTAGGCGGGCCGCATTTCAGTGGGCGAGACAGGGACAACCTCTATATCGTGCGCGGACAAGCGTTCAGCTGCGACCAAGGGGAAGAGGAGATCGCCATAGTTGGCTACATCGAAAGTGCCCGTAAGAAATACGCTCCGGCGGCTAAGCATGAAGCAGATACCAACGGCGCGGGCCGAATGCGGACCGGTAAGCCGGCTCTGCAATTTTGATGCTCATGTAGCCGAGGTCTGCCAAACAACGCGTCAGGCTGGCTTCCTCGAACCAGAAACTGGTCGGGTTGAGATGCGACGAATACACCGCGTCGCGCTCGATGCAGTCAGCCCCTGAATATCCTTGCGGAGTGACGCGTCGTGTGAACCGATGCCGCCGATCGAGTGGGAGAGCGGCTTCGTCGAACAGTTCAGTGTCGATGATGACGGTCTTGCCGGCACATCGCGCCAGAACGGCCAGTTGATCGTCCAGCGTCAAATGGTAGAGCACGCCGATCAGGGCTACGACATCGAAATCGTCGATACGGTCGAAGTCGCGCAAGTCCTGCCGCACGAACGCGTAGTCACGCGATGGCACCTGTGAAGCTTGTCCGGTTAGTGTCCACGGCTCGCGGGCATCGACGGCGGTTACGGAGAAACCTTGCCTGGCTGCGATGCGGGCGAAGTGGCCCGGCCCGGACCCCAGATCCAAAAGTCGCCGGCCCGCCGGCCCGGCAAGTTGGGTCGCGAGCAGGTGGCGATAAGTCTTCAGGCGCAGCGAGAGATGCTCCAGCACGGGGAAGGGCTGTGCGGGGTCCGGAGCGACGTCGGGAAAAGGCACAGGCAGCAGTTCTACCGCAGGCTCTGTCGGATAAGTCATCGTCATTCTCTATAATTTCCTATCCACGGCACCGGAGACTGGATCGAAAAACCAGCGGGGTGCCTTTACCGGCCGCAGCGGCTTGCGGCGAAGGCGGTAATACTCGGCCGCCAGTCGCTTGGTGGCTTCCATGGCATGACCGGGTGCGTTGCTGATCGTGCCGCCGTGAAACTGATGATAGGTGCCCTCGTTGCCCACAACGATCAGCTGTGCGCCTGGGGATTCGCAAGCCCGCGTGAAGGTGTCGATATTCACCGCCCCGCCGCCTGGCCCCACGAACCTTTCGTCGTAACCGCCGAGTTCGTCCCAATGCGCGCGTGTCAGGAAAAGCGCATTGCTCTCCAGCATCGGCCCATCTTTCCCGCCGTGCCAGACTTGCGTCGAAATTTCACCCAGCCGGTCGGCGCCCCGGGGCCAGTCGATGCTGGCGAGAAGCCTATCCTCTTCTTGGCGGTCGTAGCCCGATTGCATGCTGAGATACTGTTCCGATGGACCCAGATGGAAATTGACCGTTGCAATCACCGGTTTGGGGTGAAGCCGTGCCGCGCGGGTACAGGCATCGATGAGACCCGGCGATGCCAGTCGCGCGCCGTCGATCCACACACCGACGAGCGGCGCGCGCGTCAGGGACAGGCCCATATTGACGGCGGCGGCAGGCGAGGGTCCGGGATTCTCCTGGCGATGCACGGTGACATTCATGCCAAGCGAGGCAAAGCGTTCCGCATCGGGCGGCTCGGCCGAACCATTGTCGACGACGATCACTTCGCAACGTCCCGGCGGACAGTTTTTTTGATAGTCGGGCGACAGTGACTGCATTGTGCGCGGCAGTTCCCGCGCCATGTTGTAGCTGACGACGACGATGCCGATGTCGGGCTGCTCAGCCATGAGGCCTCCAGTCAAGAGCCTGCGGTTCGACAAGCCCGGCACGCGAGTCATAGAGCCAGCCTATCTCGCGCACAGCGCGCAGGGGACGACCGCGCAGACGCATATATTGTTTGCTGCCCATCTTCAGCAGATGGGCAGCTCCGAGCTGGCCGGCGCCAGTCGTCACCCCGCCGTGAAACTGATGGAATGTGCCTTCGCCGAGAATACGGATGAGCTGTGTGTCCGGAGCAGCGCAGGCCCGCAGGAACATATCGACATTGGTAGCGCCGCCGCCGGGTCCGCGAAAGCGCGTGTCGAAGCCGCCGAGTTCGTTCCAGAGCGTGCGTTTCATGAACAGCGCGTTGGTCTCAAGCAGCAGGCCGGTCGGGTCGACCTGTTCCGGCGTCGAGATTTCGGCAAGTCGCTCCGCACCCTCGGGCCAGCCGATGGAGGCAAGTAGTGAATCCTCGGCCTTCTGGTCATAGTTAGCCATGCTCTCGCTATGCTGGAGCGCGGGGCCGATATGGAAATTACGGGTAGCGATCACTGCCCTCGGATGCAGCGCGGCGGCACGAAAACACGCGCCAAGCAGCCCGGGCGACGCCATGCGGGCGCCGTCTATCCATATCCCAACCAGATCCCCGCGCGCCAGTCCAAGCCCGTGATTGAGGGCCGGCGCAACGGAGCCGTGCTCGTCACCCTCCAAGCGCACCAGTCTAAGCTCTGCTGACTGTTCGTCCCACGGCTCCAGTTCGAGCGGCACCGGCGACCCGTTGTCGACGACTATGATTTCCCAAGGCAGATCGGGTGCGTCACGTTGATAGAACGGCAGAAGCGAACGCAGCGTGCGCGGCAGTTCGCGCGCCATTTGATAGGCGGCGATGACGAGACTGATGGAAGGGGCGGGCCGACCGCTCATCAGCTGATCAGCTTCTTCTCGGCAAGCGCGTCGAGAAAACTCGCTATGGTGGGATGTTCGAACGGCAGTTCGGCCCGCACCTCGATAGCGAATTCCTCTTCCAGCACGCCGGTCATGATGACCACCTCGGCGGAATCCATGCCGATATCGTGAAAGGTGCGATCGAGTGCGATGGCCTCGGGTTCGAGATCGATCACCGAGGCGATGTAGTTGACGATCCATTCCTGAAAGACGGAACGGCTAGGCGGCTGGTCATTTAGCATCAGGATGGGAGCCTATGTTGGATGGGGTTGAGCTGCAGATCGAGACGTCGCAGACGGCAGAAGGTGGGATCAGGATCCCAGTCAACGCCATCGGCATTGGGAAGGCCAAGCTCAAAGTTGAGGGCGGCACGAAGCAGAAGGCGTCCCTCCAGCGAGGCGAGGTGGACGCCAAGGCAGGCATGAATGCCGTTGCCGAATGCGAGCAGGGAGGTACTGCTGCGGCTGGGATCGAAACCATGCGGATTCTCGAACAGCGCAGGGTCGCGTTGCGCAGACATGATGTCGACGCTTACGAAGCTGCCTGCTGGAAGAGTGACATCGCCGAACTGCTGGTCTTCAGCCAGACGCCGCGCGGAAGGCCGGCGCAGCGGTGGCGCCATGCGCAGCACCTCGTCTACGAAGCCGCGCTCGGTAAGCTCGCCGTTGCGCATCGCAGTGACATGCTGCGGTTCGGCGGCCATGACGTAGAGAACGCTCGACAACAGGCCGGAGGTCGTCTCGATCCCAGCCATGATAAGGCCGAATGTCAAGCCGACGATCTCGCGATCGTCATAGCCGTGCATCTCATCCAAGAATGCAGACAGAGGACCACCGTCCTGGCGGGCGCGATGTATCTCGAACCTCAGCGCCTGGTCGATTTCGGCTGCCTGATCTTCCAGAGCGGAATAGACGCGCAGGGGCATTGCCCTTTTCCAGGCGTTCACCACACCCTTGCCTTGCCGGTTCAACGTTTCAACCGTTGCCTCCGACAAACCGAAGAGGTGAGCCATCACCAGAATGGGAATCCGATTTGCCAGAGTTGGAACAGCGTCGGTAAACGCTGTGCCGGCAACGGATGCGACGGCCGTGTCGATGATCGGTTCTATCTCGGCATCCGACATCCGCGATCCGATGGCAGCCAGCCCGCGACGCAGTGACGCCCGCGCCTGCTTTTGCCAAGGCGGATTGCGGAAAAACAGGATGGCGGACAACAGGCCGACGAGACAATCGTAATTGCGGCCGGCTTTTACCGCTATGGTCTGGATGTGTGCCTGGAACTCGATGACCTCAGCGTCCGCAGCGCGCAGAAGGGTCTGAACGTCGGCGTAGCGCGTCAGCATCCAAAGCTTCTCGCCTTCGCGCCAGATCGGAGGTTCCGCCTTGGCATCCTGCGTAAACGGGAACAAATCGCTCACGAGGTCACCCAACTCGACAGATTGAGGCGTCCATCCAGCCAAGCCGCGCGAGCCTGCCCGCGCTGGATCTTGCCGCTGGTGGTGCGCGGAATGCTGCGCGGCGAAAGCAGGACGATTTCGGCCGGCATCAGCCCGTGAGCCTCGGCCACTCGCCTCGAAAGGGTTTCAGCGACTGACAAAGGGAGTCCGTTCCGCGGCGCTCTTGGAGAGAGCTCGCACAACAGGACGAGCAGTTCCGATGAGTCGCGCTCTACCGCGATGGCGGCTGCAGCCTCGATCTCCGCGGCCTCGGGCTGCTCAAGCAATGTCTGTTCGATATCCTCCGCGTGAACGTTTGCGCCGCGCACGATCACCATGTCTTTCAACCGGCCGACGACATGGAGGTCGCCGTCGACTATGATGCCGGCATCTCCTGATCGTATATGAGGCACGCCGTCGATCGTCAGCATCCGATCGGTGTATGGTCGAATTCCGTCGGCCAACTCCGGGGCCCATAGACCTGGACTGACATGAGGGCCAGCTACGCAGATTTCCGCCACGGTGTTTTCCGGAACGACCTGCTGGCTGTCGGTCGCGACGAGAGCAATTTTGGCGGGCGCTACCGGCTTTCCGCAATTGCTGATGGCCTGCATATCCGTCGCGTCGGCGGAAACATCGGCAAAGCGCTGCCTGGGAAAGCTGCGGCTGCGGGCGCCTTGCCCGGCGGTGCCCCCGGTGATGAACAATGTGGCTTCCGCCATGCCGTAACACGGATAGAGGGCCGATGCGCTGAAGCCGGCGTCGGCGAAACGCGCAGCAAAGCGCTGCATCGAACTGGGGCGCACGGGTTCTGAACCACAGAAGGCGAGGGTCCAGGAAGACAGGTCCAGGCCTTCGCTGTTCTGAGCGGTGATTTGCCGCGCGCAAAGCTCATAAGCGAAATTCGGCGCTCCGCTTGTCGTTGCCCGATATTCGGAGATGGCGCGAAGCCAGCGGACAGGACGCTGGAGGAAGGCGAGGGGAGAGGCAAGGATGCAACGCCCGCCTATATAAAGCGGTTGAAGCAGTGACCCAATCAGACCCATGTCATGGTGGAGTGGCAGCCAACTCATGACGACCGTCGACGCGTCATGGCGGAACGCCTGGCGGATCATCTCCTGGTTGGCCATGATGTTGCCGTGGGTGATGACAATGCCCTTGGGCTCCATGGTCGAGCCCGATGTGTATTGGATGAAGGCAATGTCGTCCGCCGCTATCGCTATCGGTCGATCCAGAGGTGGTGACGCTGTCAGTTCGCCGTCGACCATAAACAGTGGAAGATGGTTCACTTCCTCCGCAACAGCGAGTGTCCGGCGCTCTACGATGATGGCGGCAGGTTGGGCATTGCGCGCGACCAGGCGCAGACGTTCGCCCCGTTCACGGCGTACGACCGCGGGCACTGGGACCGGAAAAACTCCTGCGTAAAGGCAGCCGAGGAAGGCATGAACGAAGGGCAGGCCGGTGTCGCATGCAAGCAGCACAGCCTTGCCGCGCAATCCCATGTCGATCAGCTTGGCTGCAACGATGCGGGCGGCCAGGTCGAGCGACGCATAGGTGTCCGAGTCGCCGGGCCGTTCGCCGCGCTCCAGAAAAAGTACGGCGGGGGCTTCGGGTTGACGCGATGCGCGGCCGTGGATGACATCGACAATGGTCGTGAAGGTCATGTCGCACCTGCGGATTTCGCAGCCGGGGCAGATGGCGACAGAAGCCACCCCATGCCCTGGCGGCTGCTTGCTCGGCCCATCATCGTGCGCAGAAAAGCTGCCCGTTCTTTCCTTCGGCGATCGGGATTTTGGATCATCTCGGCAACTGCATCCCAGTGTCTGTCGAGGACGGCGCGAACTCGCGCGGGCACCTCTGGCCTGCGTGCGGCTCGAAGATGCTCGGTGACGTTCTGACAGGCCTGCTGCCAGGTTCCCGCAAAATCCTGCGGTCGTTCCATCCATTTGAGGAAGCCGCTGAACTTGTTTTGGGGATGCGCTGTAACAATAACGGCCGGAACGCCATAGGCGGCGGCGGTGATATAGCCGTGCAGCGAACCGCCCACGAAAACCTGCGCATTGGCGATGACGGCTGCTACTTCGCGGAGTGTACTCGATCCGTCCAACACAAATGCCGGGGTCGTCATGGCTGCCTGCAGGGATCGCGCGGTCAAACTATCGCCCATGTCGTCACCGATGGCGACCAATACGGCCTGGAGTTGTTGTTCGGTGCAGAAGGCATCGAGGTGACGCGCCACCTCATCGATATGAGTGTCGTCTCCGGGGTTGGCGCGCAGGTGAATGGCGGCAAAAGGCTTGCCGTCCAGGCCGAGCCTTGCTTGGACGGCGCCCAAAACCTTGCTGAGGCTTTGGCGCGGCCACATCGAGGAGATGTCGATTGCGGTATCGGGGATAACCGCTACATCGGCATGCGTCGCGCGAACGATCCGCGCGCTCGCCTCGTCGCGCACAGCCACGATGTCGGCGGCTTCCAGGGCCGGTTTCAACACGTCTCGCGCCACCGGGCCTGAAAACGGGTAAGGAACGCCTGGCGCGTTGAAGCCGAAGGGTATGTCGCGCAGCGATGCCGCGATCGAGGCGCCGAGCCAGAGCCCGGTATGTTGGCCGCGTCCGAACTTGCTTTGGTCGAGCTGCCAGATCGCGGTGTAGTCGACCCTCAGATTGTAAAGGATATTTCCCCCGCCGATAAGAACGGCGTCGATGGCTTCGTCAGTGCTCGTAAGCCAGGTCAGATCGCGCGGTTGCAGGGCATCCGAACGAAGGGTGTGTTGGGCGACAGGGGATACGGCCACAACCTCTGCGCCGTAGTTCTTGAGGCGATGGGCTGCGATAAGCGGAAACAGCTGATCGCCGTAATTGGCGATATCGAAAACTCCGGCAATCGCAACGCGGAAAGCTGATGAATGCGTCATGTGCGGGAAGTGTAAATCGCGCCTGTTGGCTCAGCCGCCGGAATTTGGCAGCTCAGCTCGTTTTCCCATTCGTGTTCATTTAAATGCATGACCAGCGCATCGTCTCCCAGCGAGGAAAGCCCCTTATCGCGAAACCTTCTCCTCATCCGATACGCCCATTGTAAACGCCACTGCTTTGATTCTACAACGGTCCGCACTTGAAAATACCGTGCGGGATAATTCGGCGCACGACTTGTCGGGCTCATCTGTTTCGGTAAGGTATGCAGATGCGAAAGCTTAGGGCCCCCCACGGCTGACAGCTAATATCCACCTGAGAGAATATGAATTTGGATTTGCCAATGTCCATACGGGAATGAGAATTTCTGATAAATTCTATTCATCATCTCACGCGTCCAGGTAGCGTAAAATAGAGACTTGGTAATGAACTTTTCTTCTCAATCGTTCCGTGTTGCGTACCCGCCCGACGACGTTTCCAATGCTGAGATCGGTGAAGTGCAGGATAGCGGATCGCTGATGCTATCCACCTCGTTGAAGGTCGTCGCGAAGAGTTCGAAGGACCTTTCGGCGATCCGCGTGGCTCCGGGCGCTGCTTCATCCCAAGGCTGTTCGTTGCAATGGCGGGGACTGGCGAGCTATGTGCGGCTCTATCTCGATATCTCCTCGCTGGGGCGATTGTCCGGCTGGAATTACACGCTCGCCTGCGAACTTGTGCTGTCTCTCGTGCCGTCGGGTGGGCCTGTCCTGTGCGATTGGATCGCCATACTCCGTCAGGACGAGAATGGTGCGTTTCTGTTCCATCGCAAGATAGAAGACCGGGTTCGCTTCGCGCCGGGAGATACCCGGAGAAGCTGGGCATTACAGCTGACAAGCGAGGAGATGCAGGAAGCGGGAAGGCTGGTCATTGCCATTCATTGCTCCGCTGCGGAAGCGAAGTTCGATCTCGAGCATTTCGGCATACGCGTGCAGTCGCTGGAAACCCGGCAGGCAACATTCACCGCCTGGGTCGGCGGCGTTGTAGAAGGCTGGACGCGAACCGACGAAGCGGCATTGTGGCTCTCGCCGGCCACGGATGGAGCGGATGAAGAGGTCAATTTCCCACTCAACTTCGGTAGATTCAGTCGGTTGTCGCCGGCTATTTCGGACGCGCAGGCCCCAATCGCAGCGCATGTCGTTTCGGGAGGGGATATCGTAGCCTATCTCGATCTGACTTGCCTGCCCACAAATCTGCGCCCGCCAGAGGTGATTGAGCTTGCCGATCCGGAGGGAAGTATCTCGCCGCTGATTGCTGAGTGGCTTCATGAGCGCGGCAAAGTCGAACTGTTGTGGATGCTGGGCGACGGCATGGGCGGGCCTCACCTCTCGGAACCCGCACGGCATGCCTTTGCCCTTTATGGGGCGAGGGCACTGCTCGATATAAATGCCGTCGAAAGTGCCTATCAGGGCCTGCTTGAGACGACAGGCGACAATATTCATTTCCAAGCAATGCCTCCCGCCGTCCGGCGCAAGATGCGCCTAAGCTTCGTTCGGGCCTGTGTGAGAAGCGGGCGGCCGCGGGAGGCGGAGCAGATCCTGCGGGACATGCTGCTTGCCGATCCTCTCGATTGGGAATGCTATTTCCAACTCGCGATCCTTGCCGTTGACGTCGGTTCAGCGTCACGGCTGACGAATTTGCAGATTGCCGACGCCCTTAATCAGAAACTCTCTACTGCCATGTTGGTGGTGATCCTCGAAGATCTGCTCGCGCGTGGCCGCGTCGATGAGGCATGGGTTCGCGCGCTGCGCGAACTCAAGCTCCGTGGCGAACGTGGGCGAGAACTCTGGTTGACGCTCGGCAATATCCATCTCGCGCGCGGAGATCTGCGGAACTGGAGTGCCAGCGTCCGCCGGCTGTTCGCCGAGATGGAACTGGCCGAGCCTGAATTTCATATCTTCCGCGATCCGGCCGAAGACGTCTTCCATCGCCTGGAGGTATCTGCGAATTTGCCGGAGCCGGTGCAAACGCAAGACGACCTGATCAGCGTCGTTATGACGACGTATAATGCCGAACATACCGTCAAACGAGCCGTGCGATCGGTCCTGGCGCAGAGCTACAGGAATCTCCGGCTGATCATCGTCGACGATTGCAGTACGGACGACACTATGGCTCTGCTTCGGCACCTGCAGACACAGGATAGCCGGATCGAAATCCTCCAGACACCGTTCAATGTGGGCACTTACTGCGCAAAGAACATGGCGCTCGAACGGTTCGAATCCGACTACTTCACCTTCCATGATTCCGACGACTGGATGCATCCCGAGCGCCTCGCCATTCATCACCGTTACATGAAAGAGGCGCCGCATGTGTTGTGTACCACCTCGCGCTGGTACCGAATGGACACGCGCGGCATCGCGATACCGCGGCAGGGCGGCGGCTATCTGCACGACAACCCCGGGTCGGCCTTCTTTCACAAGTCGGTCATCGAGCGGATTGGATATTTCGATTCCGTGCGTGTCGGCGCGGACACGGAATTGGCCGGGCGGATTCGTCGCTGCTTCGGGTCTGTCAGCGTGCAGATCATCGCCAAGCCGCTGGCGATCGGCTTGCACCATTCTGCGTCTCTGACCAGATCGGGAGCCACCGCTTTCGACGAGTACCGCTATTCCGCACTTCGCGTTGCCTATTGGGAATCGTGGATAGAGTGGCAGCGCCGCACGGCGTCAAAGGGAGGCGGGACCGCTGACTTCTATGTTCCGTTTCCGCATCACATCCGATCCTTCCCGGCGCCTGCGGGTATCGTGCCGGAAAGGGTCGCAGACCTCGAACCGGCAGGAAGGGCGAAAGACATGGGTCGCTTACGCGCGGTCAGCTGAACCCGCACCTCAAACGGGATAGCAGGTGGATTATAATGGAGAATTCGATGACCGAGTTGGAGCAGACAGAAGCTCAGCTGAAGAAAAAGGCTGCAATCGACGCCTTGATGGCCGAGGTCGAGGTATGGTTCCGCGACAAGGAATTCACCACGGACTGGATGTCGAAAAAGGTGCCTCGCTGGCATCGCTTCCTCCAGTCGCTTCGTGAAAAACCCGTCGACGTGCTCGAAGTCGGGTCGTTTGAAGGTCGCAGCGCCGTCTTCCTGCTTAACTACCTGCCGCTGGCCCAGGTCACATGCATCGACTTTTTCAAGGGGGTGTTGGAAGCGCGTTTCGATGCAAACGTAGCCCCGTTCGGCTCGCGCCTGACAAAGCTCAAGGGCAGCGCGATTTCGCATATCGATGCGCTGGTGCAGGACGGCGCCAAGTTCGACCTCATCTATCTTGATGCAGGCAAGCATCGCGACCACGTACTCGCGCTGTCGCTGCTGTCATGGCCCTTGTTGAAAAGGCGCGGCATTCTGATCTGGGACGATTACGATTGGGGCCTCGATCGGCCGGCTGCGGAGCGCCCGCACGATGGCATCGACATTTTCCTGAAAATTCATGAGGGAGAATACAAGATGATGTGGCAGCAAGGGCAGGTGTTTGTTCAAAAGACCGGACTGCCAACGCCCCCGCCCGGTGCCAGCCCGCTGAACCCGAATCTATCGTACTGAGGCTCAGGATGGAGCATCCGCCGGAAGTCGAACAGGACAATTGGGTAGAGTACTGGGATGACCGGTTCGATCTCCTCTACTATCAAGCTGTCGACTACATCGTCAGGACGGTCGGCACGGATGCGCGGTCGATCGTTGACGTTGGAACAGGCGGGTGCCCCTATCTAGAGTGGTTTCCCTGGATTGAGCGGCGCTTGTCGATCGACATCGACAAGCCCTATTCGTCTCCGACTGTCCAGGCGTTGAATGCAAACATACTGTACGACAAAGTTCCGGATGGCTTTGACCTGTGCACCTGCCTGCAGGTTCTGGAGCATGTGCCGGAAGCCGGCCGTTTCGCACGCCGGCTGACCGAGTTGGCGCGGACCGTGATCGTTTCGGTTCCCTATAAATGGCCCGATGGCAAGACCCAGGGCCACCTTCACGATCCCGTGGATATGGAAAAGCTGACGACTTGGTTCGGCCGTGCGCCGAACTATCATGTCATTGTCGAAGAGCCTCTCCGAAGGATCAAGAACAAGCGCCTCATCGCGATATTCGACGAGGACCCCAAGCGGATTTTCGGCGCGACGATGCTTCGCGATCGTCGTCGGAAAGGCTCTTTGATGTCGCGCAAGTCAATTTAACTGGGCTGACGCGCGGTGGATGATGTGTCGCACGACGAGCCGGCATCCGATCGTGCCGCGCAAGCGTTTGTGAACCCGGCGTCGCGACAAAGCTTCTCCGAAGGAGATTGGACATGAGCGCGAAGACAAACCACGCTCCAAACTATGAGTCTGCCGGCCTCCAGGAACGTATCGAGAGGCTGCGGGCTCTTGAAACTTCGGCCGAGCGAGAATCCTTACGCGCGGAATTGAAAGCATCGTTGGACCAATTCCCCGACAGCCCAGACATTGGCCTTGTAGCATTCCGCGTCGCCGTCGAGGATGACGATCTTGAGGCGGCCGCTGACCTCCTCTGCGATACGTTGTGGACATCTCTTACCGACGCCAAGACACGCCGGCGATGCCTGGACGAATTGCTGTCATCTTCTGTCGATGACGAATTTTCAGAACGGACGCTTCTTCGACTGCTGAAGGCGGAACCCGGCAGCGCCGAAATTCTGATCTATCTTGCCGCTTTCGCGGTGGAGCGCCAGGATCATGCGCAGGCTCTTCGATGGCTGGAGCAGGCCGAGGTGGTTGCGTTGCTTCCGAGAGCAGCGAATGCTTTGCGCATCAAGGCGTTGCTTAATGCGACGGAATGGGACGACATATTCGGCCGTGCCCTCGAAAGTGCGCTGAGCGCGGCCCCTGAAGTGCGACGGCTTTATGCGCTGAAGCACGATTTCCA
Organism: Tianweitania sp. UT-5YL-CI-8; assembly: GCF_030010215.1. Lineage (GTDB taxonomy): Bacteria > Pseudomonadota > Alphaproteobacteria > Rhizobiales > Rhizobiaceae > Oryzicola. Next base: position 487,782 of record NZ_JASCRR010000002.1, on the reverse strand, counting down.
CGACAAGCGCGGAGAGCGGGAGTTGGCACGTTCCGTCCTCGAACTGGCGCGGAAACAGTTTCCCGATGATTCCTGGTTTGCCCTGCGTGCTTTCCGCTTTCGGTTGTCCGACAGGGATATCCAAGGCGCGGGGCTGCTGTTCCGTGAGCAGATATGGCATTCCTCCCTTCCGGAATCGACCCGGCGCGGTGCCCTCGCGACCATCGTGCGTGAATGGAAAGATCCAGACGACCTTAAGCCGTTTCTCCAAGGGCTCTTGCAGGACAAGCCGGACGACCGCTTCGTCCTGGTCAAGCTCGCCAGCCTGGTGACGCGGCAGAGACAACATGTCGAAGCCGCCAGGTACCTGGAGAAAGCGCTGGAGTATGGCTCCTTGCCGCCCGAAGCCGAGTCGATGCAGGTCAATATGCTGATCCTCGGTGGCGATGCCAAGGGTTCTCTTGCGCTGGTCAAGCATCAGCTCGCGGCGAATCCCGACCGCAAGGATCTTGTTCGCCGCGCCAACATCGTGGCTTCGATCTGCGGCAATCAAGACGACGTTATGGAGACGATGCGGCAGGCCATCGTGCAATGGCCCACCGATGCTACGATCGTCCAACGCTACAATCGGGCGGTCATTCCCGAAGCCGAAGACCAGAGCCTGTTCGATCACCTCGCCCACTTCAGCCGCGCCAACTCGGTGGACGGGCGATGGCACTATCAGTTCGCATTGGCTTGCCTGCGCCGAAACGATACGCCGCGCGCGCGGGCAACGTTACGTAACCTTCGCGACGATCCGCTGGTGGGTTTCGAGGCTGAGCGCCTGCTGAGTGTGCTGGACGCGATGCCGGCAGACGAATGGGACGCACGGGCACGATTCTCAAACGACTCCGCGAAAGAGGTACGGGTGGTCGAGACACCTTCAGCCAAGGCGACCTTCGTCGTTATGGCCGGGCTACATGGCGGTCTCGGCAGCATTCCCTTGACCCATCTCGACGTGCTGCTGCAGGAGCATCCCATCAACGTCGTCTATCTGCGGGACAACCGGTGGAGCGCCTTCACGGCCGGGGTACCAAGTCTCGGACCTGACGAGGATTCCACCATATCCGCGCTGACGGCTTTGTGCGCGCGTCTCGGCCCCATGCCGATGGTCACGTTTGGGGGGTCGCTTGGAGGCTGGTCGGCAATGCGCTACGGCGCGTTGGCATGCGCGCGATTGGCGGTTTCGCTTGCTGGTCCAACCAGCCTGGCGGTACAGGGCGACCAGGCTAAACGGTTCACCCAATACTATCTCTCTCGCATTTTGCCGGAAACAACGAGCGATCTGCTGAATCTGCTCAGCAGGAACGCGGACCTGCGCATCTTGCACATATACGGCGCGGAAAATGCAAAAGATCGTGCCAACGCCGTGCGTCTGCGCCAGTTCGCCAACGCCACTCTCGTCCCGGTTGAGGGTTGCGAGGATCATTTCGTCGCGGCCCATCTGGTGTCACGCGGCGACTTTCATCCGCTCATCGAGCAGGCCATCGCGATGGCCCAGACGAACGCACCCCAATAAGGCCTTGGTCGAGGCCCGAAAATCGGGCCTCGACGCGCTGGTTAAGCCCAGCTTTGCCGGTCGGGCGCAGATTAACGTGAGCCTGGCATCGGCGAGGCAAGCTTATAGCGCTGATAAAGGCCGGCAAAGCGACCTATGAAAATGCCAATGGCAACACCGGTCACGCCAGCATCGATCAGCAAAAACTCGAATGTCTGGTTGGCCCCAGGCACGGTAGCAATCCAATAGCCGAGCGCGTACTTCAACACGAAGAGCGTCAGAACCACGATCAGCGTGATGGGGTTTCCCGATATTTCAACCTGGCCAGTCCCGACCGGCCGGAGTTCGCCGGTGCGTGAAATGAACCATCCCACGGCAAAACCCGCCAAGACCGCAACTGCAAATATGACCATCCACAGCGGCTCAAATCCGAAATAGCGGAATAAGGTGTAGATGCCCCAGACCGCGAAAATAGTGGGCGCAATAGCCAGTTGATAAAACGCCACGACACGCGTTCTCAGCGTTTTGATACCAATTATCACGATGTAAACAAGGATCACAAACACCCACCAAGGCGTGTGTTCCAACGTTGCCCGAACAGTTTCCATTAGTGTTCACCCCAATCTGCGTTTAAAATGGGATAGTGAATCAAGCCGGGAAAAAAATAGTAAATATCACGCGAATGGTCGAAATACGTGTCAGGTTGCAATACTCACCAGATCTGCGTGATAGCTATATCAGAATTTCATCTGTTAGGGGGCCAGCAACCGACGTTGGTCCGGTTGGTGCGGCCCAGGCCCTGAATGGCGGCGTCGGCCTTCCGCCCCGGCTCCGGCAGATAGTGGACGCGCAGGCGCTGGTTCCGCGTCGACAGGTCGGCGTGGTAGCTGCGACCGGTGCCGCCTGCGTCGGAGAAGATCAGGATACGCTTCTGGTCATCCATGAACGCTTGAGTGTGAGTTCATTCTGAAGCGTGACTTGCGGGCAGGGGAGGCTAACCGGCATGCCTCATCTGTGCGAGCAGTTTCTTGCGAAAGACTTGCCGGTGTTCGGTAGCCCAGGCGTTGTCGCGGTGTCTCATTGAGCTTGTTGCAGACTTCGATCAGGTCGGCGTCGGTCACGGACAGGGGATCGACTTCTCTCGATAGCCATTTGCGCGCTCGCCTGTTGGTGTTCTCGACCGTACCTTTCTGCCATGGCGACTGTGGGTCGCAGAACCAGGTTTGGGTGCCGATGCTGGCTTGGAGATACGGCCAGTCGGTGAACTCTGTGCCGCGGTCGAAGTGATAGAGCGGCGAGCAAGGTGTGGCAGCGACTGTAGCACTTGTACAAGACCGTTCATAACCGGCCGGAACTGTCGATCATTGTTGCGCAGGAAGATCGCAAAGCGGCTGGCTCGCTCCACGAGCGACGTCACATTGGCCTTGCCGAACTTCTTGCGAAAATGGATCAAATCGCATTCCCAATGCCCGAATTGCTTCCGGTCGGCAGCGATATCCGGCCGACGCAGAATGTTCAGTTCCGGGCTAAACCTTTGGCCATACTTGCGTCTTGCATGGTCGCCGTCGAGCCCGATGCTCCGGCAAGTGACGCCAAAGCTTGATGGCATGACCGTCAGCCCAGTATGCGTACTTGTAGATCGTTTCATGACTGACAGAGATCGGATGCCTTTCCAGACGCATCCGGCCGGCGACCTGCTGAGGTGACCAACCGATAGCGCCGTCCGTTCACCCTTGCCCCGCGGCGGCCGGTCATCGACCGTCAGTTGGGGCGCGACGTCGCAGGCATCATGCAGGGCGGATCGGTGTCGTGGCAGATCGGCAAGCAAAGGGGATTAGAACCATGAAACCTTGCCCCGCTCAGCGAGGAAGTCGAGTAGCGCCCGAACTCGGGAAGGCAAGGGGCCGCCCTGACCGATATGGATAGCATGGAAGACTTCCAGATCGCCGGGGTTCAGATCCTCCAGCACAGGGATGAGGCGGCCAGCGGCGATGTCGTCCCGAACCGTGAAGGCTGCGAGGCGTGCTAGCCCGCTGCCCCCGAGAGCGAGGCGTCGCAAAGCCTCGCCGTCGCTGGCTTGCACCCGACCAGCCGTAGGGACAACGATGGTGTCGCCATCCTTCTGAAGGGGCCAACCGTCGACGGTGCGAACATATCCGAAGCCCAGGCGGTTGTGGCGTTCGAGGTCCTCAATCGTTTTAGGTTCGCCGAAGCGGGCCAGATAAGCAGGTGTTCCGGCGATTATCATGGCGGTTTCACCCAGCTTGCGCGCAACGAGGGTGGAACTCCTCAAAGGCCCTGCGCGCACCGCCACATCTGTCCGCTCTGTGAGCAGGTCCACGACCATATCGGTCTGAACGAGATCGAGTGTAACGCCGGGATAGCGGTCCAGAAACTCGAAAAGAATCGGTGCGAGAATATGGGTCGCATAAGAGGCACTGGTATTGAGACGAATACGACCGACCGGTTGTTCCCCCGCACCGGCACCACGTTCAGCGTCCTCGATGTCCGCCAGAATGCACGTCGCTCTCTCGTAAAACGCGCAACCTTCCGGTGTGAGCTGAAAGGCTCGTGTAGATCGATTGACTAGCCGCGCACCGAGCCTGGCTTCCAGCCGCGCGATGAGCTTGCTGACCGCCGAAGGCGTCATGCGCGAAACGCGCGCGGCAGGCGAGAAGCCGCCGAGTTCCACCACGCGGACGAATACTTCCATTTCCCCCGATCGGTTGACCTCAAGTCGTGCCATGATGACTTCACCTCACAAGTGATATGCTTTTCAGCGTTCTATCTCATCAAGAGTCGGAGGTCTATATTTTAGGAAATTGCTGCGAAAGAAGATCGGGACTGCATCATGCCTCTGGCGCTCTACGCCCTGACGGCCGGAGCCTTCGGCATCGGCGTCACCGAATTTGTCATCATGGGCCTCCTGCTGGAGGTCAGCCGCGAACTTGATGTCACCATCACCGCCGCTGGATTGTTGATTTCCGGCTATGCGCTAGGCGTTACTGTCGGCGCACCCGTCCTCACCGCACTCACCGCCCACTGGCCGCGCAAGCGTGCGCTGGTCGGTCTGATGGTCATCTTCGTCATTGGCAATGCGGCTTGCGCGCTGGCGCCGAGCTATGGCTGGCTGATGGCGGCGCGGATGTTGACCGCGCTCACCCATGGCACCTTCTTCGGCGTCGGGGCGGTGGTGGCGACAGGACTCGTGCCCGAAGAAAAGCGCGCCTCCGCCATCGCCGTCATGTTCACCGGCTTGACCGTCGCAACCGTGCTTGGCGTGCCCTTCGGCACCTGGCTCGGCCAGCACTATGGTTGGCGCTCAACCTTCTGGGCCGTCACCCTTGTCGGCATCGTCGCCCTGATCGTCCTCGCCGCGCTGGTTCCGAAGGATAGGGCGCAGCCGGAAGCTTCCGACTGGCGAAGCGATCTGCGCGCCATCGCCCGCCGTCCGGTCCTCCTCGGTCTTTTGACGACCGTGCTGGGCTATGCTGGCGTCTTTGCCGTCTTCACCTATATCGCGCCGCTGCTCACGCAGATCAGCGGCTTTGCCGACAGCGCCGTCTCGCCGGTCTTGTTGGTATTCGGCGGCGGGCTGGTTGCTGGCAACCTGTTGGGGGGTAGGTTTGCCGACCACAACCTCATCCGCGCCATCTTCGGCACGCTGGCGATTCTCGCGCTTGTTCTCGGCCTAATGACTTTCGCCTTCAACAATCAGATCGCAGCCGTGATCTTCGCCGGTCTGCTCGGTGCGGCGGGCTTCGCCACCGTTGCGCCTTTGCAGATGTGGGTGCTCTCGAAAGCGGAAGGCGCGGGCCAGAGCCTCGCATCGAGCTTCAACATCGGCGCCTTCAATCTCGGCAACGCCATTGGCGCATGGGCAGGCGGGATGGTCATCGACCAAGGGCCCGGCCTCGCCTTCGTGCCATTCGTTGCCGCGCTTTTCCCGACTGCTGCCATTGCGGTTGCCGCCTTCGCCGTAACGGCTGAAAGGCGTTCCGCGCAATCGGATTTCACCCATAAACCCATAGGATCAAACAACAATGCCGATTGAAACCCGAACGGTGACTGTCAGCCGTCAACCTCGTGGAAGAACGATCCGTTGCCAAATCCTTGCTGGTGGAATCGCCCTCGCATCTGTCCTCCTTGGGCAGTCGCCAGCGCTGGCCGATGAGGGAAGATGGGTCGGCTCATGGATGGCGAGTCCGCAACCGGTCTGGGGGGCGGACTTTGCCTTTCCGACCAAAATTCCCGCATTCGTTCAGCATCAGACCATCCGGCAGGTTGTGCGGATCAGCCTCGGCGGCTCGCGTGTGCGCCTTGTCTTCTCCAACGCCTATGGCGAACTCCCGTTGCGGATCGGCGGCGCGAGCGTGGGACTCGCCGGCCAAGGCGGGAGGGTCGAACCGGACACGATCCGCAGGATCACCTTTGGCGGCAAGGACGGCATTGTCGTTCCGCCCGGCGCTCCGGCCATCAGTGATCCTGTGGAACTGACCGTCGATGTGCTGGCTCGGCTCGCCGTCTCGATTTACCTGCCAGACGAAACGCCGCTGACGACCTTCCATTGGGATGGTCGCCAGACGGCATGGTTCGGCGAGGGCGATTTTACCCGCGCCAGCGATCTTCCTGCAACCGGCACCACGGATGCCCGTATTTTTCTAAGCGACGTGGTGGTCGAGACACCGAACGAGGGCGCGGTTGTCGTCATCGGAGATTCCATCAGCGATGGAAACGGAGCGACGGTCGATGCCGATACCCGCTGGCCGGATTTCCTCGCCGCGCGGCTCGCACCGCATCATATTGCGGTGCTCAACGGAGGAATCTCTGGCGGCCGCCTACTGCAAGACAAGATGGGCGTGAACGCAGCGGCGCGTCTGGACCGGGATGTTTTCTCTCAGCCGAATGTGAAGGCGCTGGTCGTCCTTGTCGGCATCAACGACATTTCTTGGCCCGGCACTGATTTCGCCCCTCAGCAGAAGCGTCCGACCGCCGACGAGATGATTGCGGGCTATCAGCAACTTATCGCGCTGGCCCATGCGAACAATGTTCGGATCATCGGGGCGACTCTACCGCCGTTTGAAGGGGCTCTCAGCGGAACTCCGTTGGGCAACTACTACAATCCCGACAAGGACGCGCTGCGCCACGAGATCAATCGCTGGATCAGGGAGAGCGGCGCTTTCGATGCCGTCGTGGATTTCGACGCGGTGCTCCGCGATCCGGCGTACCCTGCGCGCCTCCGCCCGGCATTCGATTCCGGCGACCACCTTCACCCCGGCGACGAAGGCAATCAGGCAATGGCGGGAGCCATCGACCTGGATGCGTTGCTCGGTCGCTGACCATCCTCGAACAATCGAAAGGAACGTATCATGGAGTATCGCTTTCTCGGCCGCTCCGGCCTCAAGGTTCCGGTCCTCAGCTTCGGCGCAGGCACCTTCGGCGGCTCTGGCCCTCTCTTCAGCAACTGGGGCACTTCGGACGCAACAGAAGCCCGCCGCCTCGTGGACATATGCCTGGAGGCCGGCGTCAACCTGTTCGACACGGCTGATGTTTATTCCGATGGTGCTTCCGAGGAGGTGCTTGGCGAGGCCATCAAGGGCCGGCGCGACACGGTGCTGATCTCGACTAAGACCAGCCTGCCCATGGGCGACGGGCCGAACGACGCGGGTTCCTCGCGCTTCCGGTTGATACGGGCCGTCGAGGATGCGCTGCGCCGCCTCCAGACCGATTATATCGACCTGCTGCAACTTCACGCCTTCGATGCTGGCACCCCGGTCGAGGAAGTGCTTTCGACGCTCGATACGCTCGTTCGCGCCGGCAAGGTCCGCTATGTCGGCGTCTCCAACTTCTCCGGCTGGCAGATCATGAAATCGCTGGCGGTCGCCGACCGCTACGGCTGGCCGCGCTACGTCGCCAATCAGGTCTATTACTCGCTGGTCGGGCGCGACTATGAATGGGATTTGATGCCGCTGGGTGCAGATCAGGGCCTTGGGGCTCTGGTCTGGAGTCCGCTTGGATGGGGCCGGCTGACCGGGAAAATCCGTCGTGGCACGCCGCTGCCCGAAGGTAGCCGCCTCCACGAAACCGCGAGCTTCGGCCCCCCAGTGGACGACGAGCATCTCTATCGCGTGGTCGATGCGCTCAACGCTGTAGCAGAGGAAACCGGCAAGACGGTTCCCCAGATCGCGCTCAACTGGCTGCTGCAACGCCCGACCGTTTCCTCGGTCATCATCGGTGCTCGCAAAGAGGAACAACTTCGCCAGAACCTCGGGGCAGTCGGCTGGAGCTTGACATCAGAGCAAGTGGCAAAGCTCGATGAGGCAAGCGTCGTTACGGCGCCGTATCCTCATTTCCCTTATCGAAGGCAAGAAGGCTTTGCGCGCCTCAATCCGCCAATGGCGCTTTAGAGGATGATGGTCCGCCTAAGTCTATGGGAATTCACAAGGCATGTGGATTGTGATTCGCGCCGCTGATGGATCGATATGTGCTGAGTGACCTCCAATGGCGAAGATTGAACAAGTGATAATTCTGCACGGCACCGCGTTATCCCTACGCTGGCCCGAACACATCGGGTGCATTGGTATGACATGCCAGGTTATGGAGAATCCGAAAAGAGCGTAAACTTTCGGACTTCGCTCGATGTGCAAGGCGAGGTTTTCGCTTAAATGGTGGAGTACTGGGGCCTCTCATCTCCATCGGTCGTTGCACATGACTTCGGGGGTGCCATCACCCTATGCGCTGAACCGCGCCGGGTTTGCCGGTGCGGGGGCTTCGAAGGTTTTGTCGCCGAGGCAGGAACAAGTCTCGCTGTTGCCGCTTACTGATCCACGACGCTGCTGCTGCATCAAATCTCCATTTGAACTGCAAGCCAGCGGCAGGATTTCAACGGCAACCGGCGAGAACAACATGACATCGATGACCTTGAGCGACCTTTCAAAGAAGATGAGCAGTATCGATTTCTGCATGCTGTCGACCAAGGCGTCGGGCGGAGAAATTGCAAGCCGCCCGATGAGCAACAATGGCGATGTGGAGTATGACGGCGACACTTGGTTCTTCACCTATGACGACACCAAGAAGGTCAGGGAAATCGAGAGCGACGACAGTGTCTCTTTGACCTTCAGCGGGTCGAAGAGCCTGCTCGGAGCTCCCGGAATTTTCATCGCCATCGAAGGCGACGCTGATCTGATCCGCGACAAGGCCCAGTTCGAAGAGCATTGGGTGAAGGACCTGGAAGTCTGGTTCCCCGAGGGCATCGATACGCCGGGAATTGCCCTTATCAAGGTTCATGCCACGAAAATCAGCTATTGGGATGGTGAGGATAGCGGCACGGTGGCGGTCTGATCGTAGCGGCCGCCTGGGCTTGGCGATTGTTGGCGGCACGTGAAATTCACGTGCCGCCAACAGATGAAATTACGTCGCCGGCATCCTATATTGGTCCCATCACAACAAAGGAGCACGCAGATGACGACGACAGAACGCGCAGTCCTGGCCGGCGGATGCTTCTGGGGCATGCAGGATTTGGTCCGCCGGCTTCCCGGCGTTGTTTCGACCAGGGTGGGCTATAGCGGCGGCGATGTGCCGAACGCCACCTATCGCAACCATGGCACCCATGCCGAGGCCATCGAGATCCTGTTCGATCCCGCCCGGATCAGCTATCGCGACATTCTGGAGTTCTTTTTCCAGATCCACGATCCGTCGACACGCAACCGTCAGGGCAACGACGTCGGGCTCAGCTACCGCTCGGCCATCTACTATACCAGCGACGAGCAGAAGCGCGTGGCGGAAGAGACCATTGCCGATGTCGACGCCTCCGGCATCTGGCCGGGCAAGGTGGTGACGGAGGTCGAGCCGGTGGGCGATTTCTGGCAGGCCGAGCCCGAGCATCAGGACTATCTGCTGCGCTACCCCAATGGCTACACCTGCCATTTCCCGCGGCCGAACTGGAAGCTGCCGCATCGGCAAGCAGAGCGCCGCTCTGCTTAGACCTGGCGCATTGCATTTGTAACGACGGCCGCCGAGAGGCGGCCGTCGGCGTTTTCGGGCAGATAAGACATTCCTTATGCTCTGGTGGTGATCCGCTTTCGCCCAGCACGAGTTAAATACAATCTTTGCTTGTATTTTTATAGAGATCGGTCATTATTTAATCCGAAGGTTGCATATCTGACAATTTGACCGGCCAAGCGCTTTACGCGCAGCGGCAGTGCTGTGGGGAAATCGGAATGCCGACGATCCGCGTGTTCCGACTGTTCGGCGATTTTCGCTGGCCACCCAGCAAGCCAGCAGATGACAAAGATGCCCCGAAGGTCGCGGGTGTGGTGGAAATCTGGTTTTCCGGCACGGATGAAGACGGCTGGCGCGCGCTTTTGCGTTGGACGGAGGCGGACGGTTACAGCTTCGAACCGACCGAGCTGGAATTGCCGGCCGAAGCGTCGAATGTCTTCGAGAAGACCTTCAGCATCGACCAGACCTTCGGGTCCGCGGATGCGCCGGCCGCAACCGCAGCGCTCTGGATATCGAAGCCCGCCTCCGGTGCCGATGTGGGGGAAAAGCTACATTTCAGCGGCGCTTTCCTGATCGACCAGTTCGACACGGCTCCCGGTCCGGATGATGGCAAGGATAACCAAGCCGCGCCTCTGTCCCGATGGCCGCTGGTTCGTCATTTCGTCAACACAAAAGGCTCGAAGACCTACCCGCATTGGTCGGGGTTGGTGATTGGGCAACCGAACAACGACAGTTTCCGGCTCAATCTGGCGCTGCCCATGCCTGTTCGCCAGACGACGAGCAAGGAATACACCAATCCGCGTCTCATGCCGTTTTCCACGGTCTACACTTCAACGCCAAAACCGCGGAAAGCCATCGTCAATTTCGGCAACTACGTTGCCGGTGCCTGGGGAGAGGGAGAGGGCAGGACGAGGAACATTCTTGGTCTCTGCGATCTGGACGACCGGCATCTCGGCCGGTTCGGGATAGGCCTGTCTCCTGAAGACGAAAAGAAATTCCTCAATCTTTCAAGGCCGAAAGAAACTGCAAAATGGCAGTCTTCGGATTTCTGGCCAACCGGCACCAAGTTTGAGGCGCTGGACCTGCTGCAGCGGCTTGGCTTCGATGTCGTGTCGCTGCGCGGGAAGGACGCGATTGAAACAGCAAGCGTTTCCGGACCCAATCCCCACGAGAAAACGGCTCCCGAAGACGTTCTGTCGATCCGGTTTTTGCCACCGGATCAGAAAGCCAGAACCTATGGCTTCATCTACCGTCTGACGTTCGATGCCGCGAAGACAACGGCAGCAGGTGGCGACGTTGCCATCGTCTCAAAGAAAGTAGACGCTGCCACCCTGAAAAAGCCAGACGAGAAGCTGAGTGAGAACCGTTTCCGCTTGCGTTTCAAAGAACAGTTGGGCGGGTGGCTCGACCTCGATGCCAAAACCATCAAGGCCGATATCGCCGTGCGCTGGACCATACCCGACACAGCGCTTGCGGCATGGCAGAAAACTAATGCCGCGCCCGATCTCGTCTGCAGCGTCCAGACCCGGTTGTTTTGGGAACAATCTATCGACCTGAACGCCGCGACTGACCCAGCGGGTATGGACCTTCCCGTCTTCCGCAATGGAGCGCTTGGCGCCGTGACGCGCGCCATGGCGGATACGCAAGCGGCCCTGCTCGATGTCGCAGCGGGGCAGCCGCAATCGTTCTTGCCGCAATGGACGACGACAGTCGAGCGGATCGATGTCGTGTTCGCGCTGACCGTCGAGCCGATATCGGCCACGATCGGTGCCGAAGGCCTGGAATGGACGGCGGAGCGCGACAAGCCTGGTCCAGCAGCCGTCAATCTATCGCTCGCGGCACCTGATGACATGACGCCCGCGAAAGCGGAGCCCGAGAAGCATCTGATCGAGCTTCGCAGCTGGTTTCCCGGTTTCGACACGGCCCCGACCGGCCCGACCAAGCACCGTCACATCACGTTGCATCCTTTTTCGGGCGCAGTCGAGGCTGGCCAGTTCGCCGCCTTTGCCATCCGCAATTCCGCTGCGTTGGAGAGCCAACCGCACCCCGACGACCCAGCGGATCAGCACACCCATCATCGCAGTCTGCAGGGCAGGCTGGGCGCTCTGGAGTTTTCGGCTTCCGGCGCGTTGCTGGATGATGGCGGGGATGGCCGACTTACTATCCTGTCGCGTCGGCCGCTCCTCCGCGCTCGGGAAGGCAAGACCAGCACGACGTTTCCGCTCGGCTTCAGGCTCACGCTTCGGTTCAACATCGACGATGTCACGCCTGTCGCGGTCGATCGGCCATGGGGCGCGCGCGACCGCAAATCCACGCCTCTGCTGGTGCGCGACGTCAAGGAAAAGTCGCCCGAAGGCGCTGCGGCCAGCAAGGCGCCGTCGCAATTCGTGCTGGTCGTCACCGAGAGCGCGACCGGCGAAGACGATCGCCATTTGACCTCAACGCTTATCGAACGGTCGTCTGAAAAGGCGCCGGACGAAACCTACACCGTGCTGTCTGACCAGCCATTCGGCCTGTTTCGCTTCACGCGAAAACCGCTGAGCGCGATGGGCGATGCCGAAAGCGCTGAGGTGGCGACCTTCGACAGCGACGAGCGGGTCTGGCAGTTCAAACAGGACAAGCCGCATTACCATTTCGTCTTTCCAGCGCAGGCAATCGGCGAAACGTCGGACAAGCCGGGGCGGCTTGAAATCAACGATCTGGCAAAAAGCGCGACCGGCCGGTTCCGGCCATATCCGGAAAGCGAGGCAGACGCGCAAACCCTGCCGCTCAGGACGCATCTGGTCGAGTATCGGCTGTCTCCTTCGGCTGAATTGTGGATCAAGCCTTCCGATCTCGACCGCGGCTATTACCTGCCCGAGTGGGGCGCCCACGACATTTTTCGCCAGCGCGGCGATTTCGGGCTAGGGGCGGCCGTCGAAGGGTTTCGCGCTGAATTTCTCTACGGGCTTTCCGTCGGTGTCGACATACGCCGCGAGACGGGCGCCGCGCGCCAGGCGCGGATAGCCGAAGTCGAGGCGTTGACCGGAATCCTGCCTGCCGAGACCGTCGCGGCCGGCGACCACCCGGCACTTCAGCAGCGCTGGCGGGCGGTGAGGCCGTCCATGAAAAGCCGGCATGAACGGCTGGAGTTTTGGACTGCCGATCCGGAAAGCACCAGGCCTTTCAAGCCGGCTCGGTTCGAGGCGGGCGTCGATTTCGCGCTGCGTCGTTCCGCCCTGCATCGGTCGCCGCTTGTGCGTCGCCCGACACAGGTGACCGGACCTGCCGCCCCAAGCGATTATCCGCCGCCGCAGGTCTTCGGCCCAGATGGACAAGGCCTGCGACTGCATGAACAAGGGCTTGCCGGCGGCGCACTGTGGCCGCTTGAATCCTGGACCGTGCTTGAGGAGTTGCTCAAGGACCCTGCCTCGCTGGGCGGCGTTCTGGATCATCCTGTGCTGGCGCCAACCGGCGGCTCGGGCGAGTTCAAGGCTTTCTTCCTCGGCGGCATTCTGGCCATAGCGGCCGTCGTCCGCGACGGCTTCGTAGAGCGTCAGCGGGTCGAAATCCTCGGCCGCATCGGCGCCTTCTGGCATCGCGCTAAACATGTCGTCGTCTATGAGCGCACCACCACGCCCTCCGCGCAATTCGCGCCTGAATTGAACGACGATTGGCGCAGCCGTCGCACGGTGCTGCGAAAGGTCAGCGAGTTCGTCGAGCTTCTGGAGCCGGCGCGGGCCTATCCCGACCGCGAGGTCGCCACCGCCCGCATATCCGGGTTTCTCGACTCCGTGCGGTTCAACTCCACCGTCATTCCCGTCGACAGCGCCTGGAGCAGCGAGATCGACGGGGTCGGCTTCAAGATTCCGCTGTGGAACCGGGGCGCTGCGCGTCTCAAGCCCCAGGTCTATCTCCGGCCGGACGTCGACTTCGTCACGGTGGGCGAAGGCGCCGAAGACCGCCCGCTGGTGAGCCAGGAGTGCCTGGATCCTGACAATCTCTGCTTCTTTGCCGATGTCGCCAGCCGCAATCCCGATACCGATCAGTGGCCGTCACGCATCGGCATCGACTTTGCCGACGCGCTCGATGCCGGTAAAATGGCTGCTATGCTCGATTCCGGCCCGGCGCCGGAAAGCGGCAAGAAACCGTCTGCGCCCCGCATGCTTCCGGCGTACCGCCGCTTCACCTGGCGCCTTGCGCCCGGTGGCTTCAAGACCCAACTCAACGCAACGCGCGGCCAAAAACCGCTTTATGCGGGGTTGGAAAGCGTGACCTTCATGCGCATGCCGTCATCGCCGAAGCTGGATGCAGACCATTCAGACCATGCGGATCAGAGGGCGGTGGTGTCGTTTGTGGCAGGCGGCAAAGAGCTCGATCAACTCAAAGGTGTCGTCGGCGACACGCCGGTGTGGGCGGCCGGCACGAGGCCTGCGCCCGGCCATCCCGCAGCGGAACTTGCCCGGCTTCATCAGGCAATGACAGGCCTTGCCGAGGATGTGGCCGAAGGGCGTGTCGTCGATGTCGCTCCTGTCAAAGACATGCTGAAAGACCTGGATCTTCGTTTTCAGGAGTTGTTCGGTTCGGCTTCACCTTTCGCAACTCATGCCGCTGCGATCACCAATGCGGGTGACAAGTGGCAAAGCACGCTGGAACTGCAGAGCGTCCTCGACGTGGCGAAAACCGGCGAGAAGGGCTGCGAGCGGTTCGCCGAAGAAGCCATCGCCGGTCTGCGGCGCAAGCGATTGCTGCTGGGCGAAGCGGTGCGCAGCGCTCAGACGGGAATGCGGCAAGAGATCGAAGGCTGGCGATTGATCCCAGTTCCCGGCCAGCCGACAGAATTCGGTTCGACAGAAGCCTTCAAACGCTCCGTAAGAACTTGGGTGTTGAAAAAAGCGGTCGACCATATTCGTCCCGCTTTGGGCGAAGCCACGACGCTGATCGGCGACGTTTCAACCGACACCGAGAAGGTGCGCGGTATCATCAGCGACGTTCAGGCGGATATGCAGGAGACGTTGCGCCGGATGCTGGCACGGCTAGACGCCATGGCCAAGAGCTATTCGGACGGCAAGCCATGGTCGCACCACCGGCTGCAGGCGTTCGAACGGCAGTTGGGCGGCGAGATTGCTGGTATCCGGGGGCAGGTTGATGCGGCCATCGAGGAGGCGCGGCTGCGCTTCTCAGGAGAACTCGGCAAGGTCAGCCACCAGATCGGCTCGCTCGCCGCGCGCGCTTTGTCCGATGCGGCGGCAGCGCGTTTCGTCTTTTCATCGATAGCGGCCGATGGCCGTTGCGCCACCGTTCTGCTCGCGGCCCACATTCGGTCAGCGCTTGCCAAAATTGACGGTTCGGGCGGTGGGCTCGATACCATCGCAGGGGTGCTTGAAACGGCCCGCAAGAAGGACCGGGGTGGGCGCTATTCGAGTGAGATTGAGAAAGCGGAAAACGCGCTTGTAAAGCTGAAGGACATATCCATTCAGGCGACGGGAGCAGTCGGTGTTTTCGAGACATTGGGCGTGTCGTCTTTCGAAAACCTCAACCACGAAGCCGCCTTGCTGGAAAAAGCTTTGAAGGACGCGTCGCTCGAGCAGAAGGCAGCACTTCAGACACTGAGAGATGCCGCAAGCGCATTCGGCGCCGATGTCCTGTTCAGCATCAGAGCGGAATTGGATGCGGGCGCCGATGCCCTCGAGCAGCAGGTTCAGCACCTCGCTGACTGGGTATGGGAACCCGCCGAGCGTTTCGATGACTTTGTCGGTAAGCTGCTGACGTCAGCACGGAAGCAGGTCGAAGCGAATTTGCACGCAGCAGCTGGCCTTGCCCAGGACCTAGCCGGTCTGCTGGACGAACACTTTGCCGATCTCACCGCCCGCATGAGCGGGCTGCAGCGGAGACTGGACAGCGAAGGCCTGCTCGGACACATCGAGCAAAAGGCTCTTGCGCCGGCGATCGACACGGGACTTGCCCGCATCGACGACGGCATTCTCGGTCCGCTGCTGGCTAAAATCGCGCTGGGTGAAACAGCGGCGCAGACAGCGCTAGGAGAGATCAGGTCGCTGTTGAACGGCGCTCTCGATATCGCCGTCAACGCACTGGTCGACAGCGGCGGGTTTCTCGACCGTCTGGATTCCGCGATGGACGACATCGAAGACGAAATCCAAAAGACCTGCGTATCGATCACAAGCACGCTCGGCGACATGGCAGAGGGCTTTGCCGACCCGCTGAAACAGCTGAGCGAGCGGTATCGGGAGCAATTCGAAAGATACCGCGCTCAGCTGGACAAATTTCTGACCGATGCGGATACGCTGAAGCAGAACATCGAGGCCTTCCGCAAAGCCGCAAGCGATCTCGAAGGTGAAGTGCGCGCGGTGGTCAACTCGGTTAGCGCAGCCGCCGAAAACGCAAAAGCCTACGGCAATCGCGTGCTCGAGGCGGCAGCCAATATCGGGCGCGGCGACGCCGGCGCAATCCCTCGAAGCCTTTTGAAGCTCTATTCGGCGGCGACATCGGCCCCCGAAATAGCGCTTCTGCAAGCCAATATCGACCGCATCCGTTGCAGCTTCAGTGAGATCGAGGACGTCATCGCCACCACAAGGGCAAATGTTTTGTTTGCCCGGCTGGGCGACGCCTTGAAGGCGATGGGGCTGAATTTCCCGTTCGATGGGCTTGGAGACAGTTTTAGGCCGGATTTGAAGGAGCTGGAGGGATTCGACCTTTCGCGGCTCTTCCCAAATTTTGCCGGGTTGAACCTCGGCGACCTGTTCAAGGGCTCCAAGGCAACGGCCGCTCTGGCGGCGGGAATCAAGATCAGCCACGACATCGATGAAAAAGCTGGCATTGTCTGGGTCCGGATCGACGTCGACAGCCGCGTCGAGCATCGCATGGAGCTGTTTTCCGTCGCGGGCTTTGCTCTGGGCTTTTTGAAATCGCGCTTTGTCGGCTCGATCAGGCTGGAAGCGTCGAAAGACAGCGAGGAAATCCGCGAGACCACTGCGTCCAGCATCATCACCGACATCGAAACCGTCATCTCCGGCCAACTGGTCGTGGCCATGCGGCATGCCACCATCGGCTATGACGGCAAGCTGGGGTCGTTCTTCGATTTCGACCCTGCCAATCTCGAACTCAACCAGGTTTTCAAACTGGTTCAGGACGCCTTAGGCGGGCTGTTTCCCGACGAACTCGGCGGCCTCCGCATGATCAAGGAAGACGGAATACCCGTCGGCGTCGAGCATGAGTTGCTGATGCCGGACCTTGGCTTGATGTACGGCACGAGCGGTGTCTCGGGCATCGATCTGGCAAACAGGTTCATGCTGCGGGCTTATCCAGACTTCGTCATCGCCAACCGTTTCAACCTGTCAGGGCCGGAAAAGCCGTTCCTGATCTCGATCTTCATCATCGGCGGAACGGGCTATCTGCAGGCGGACGTGGAATATCGGCCAGCCACCAAGAGTTTGACGGTGGCGGTGGAAGCGGCAGCCGGCGGTTCGGCGGCGCTCGGCTTCTCCTTTGGACCCGTGCATGGCTCGGTCTTCATCACGCTGTCGATCGCGATATCCTACCGCCATGATAGCGGCGGCGAGAGCGGATTGTCGGTCGCATTGCTTCTGGTCATCGCCGGCAATGTCCGCATCTTCGGCATCGCAACGGTCTATCTCGGCCTGATGCTGCGCCTGTCCTACCGATCCAGCGGACAGGTCGATGGGGTTGGCACATTGTCGGTATCGCTGCGGATATCGCGCTTCTTTAAGCTGAGCTACCGCACGACCGTCACCTACAAGCTGCGCGATGGCAAGGCGACGACGGTCCAGTCATCCGAGACGACCGTGGAGCCCGACAAGCAGCGCCAGGCATTGCAGGAAAAAGCCGGACGGCTTCAGAAGGCGAGGAGCTGACATGCCCGATTGCACCCGCATTCTGCTGACCGTCGAAGCCGAACCGCCCACCTTTCACGAGCCTCAGGCGACATTTGCCGTGCATCTCGGCTTCGAGGCGGAATTGGCGGAAGCCGAGGCGAAAGCTGCCTTCGCGGCGTTTCTCGCCGGCCTGGCAACGCTGGAATTTCATGTATACCGCTATTCCGATCCTGCCGGCACGTCGACGGCGGTGCTGGTTGGCCCGGTGTCCGCAACGGTGAGACCCGGCACATCAACCGATGTCCGGCATCTCGCCGATTGGCTGGCCAAAAGCGGGCGGCCCTATGCCTCGCCAGGCACGACCGCGTCGGAGGAAACGACTGTCGAGCTAGAGAAGGAAAGCGGTGTGACGGCGTCGCATCTGCTGCTGTCCACCGCCGGATGGGAAGCGCCCGTGCCGCATGCTTTCGGGCTGACGGCCATTGTCCATATCGAGACAGGAGGCGTGCCCTTCGGCGAACTGTTTCTGGTTCCGTGGGCAGGCGACCCGCCGGACGAACTCAACATTGCCGTTCCGGCCGACCCAGCCAATCCCGACCCCGGCTTCGAAATCGAACTTACCCCCGCTACCGGCGGCGCTCCGGCGCACCTGCTGCGGACGCGTGCGCTGAGCAAGCCAGACGATCCCGGCGGTCTGACTGAGGTCAGCGGCTTTCTCCATGCCGATCCGGAAGCAGCCGACATCAACCGGGTGCTGACGCTGTTCGAACAGGCGTCGCCGGCGCAAAGCTGGCTCATGCCCTGGCTGATCGATCATGCCGATGGCGTCTCAAAGGGTTGGGCCGTGCGGCTTGCCGTGGTCACGGCACTCGACCCGATCCTGATCGCGCTGACCATGCCGGGCTATCCCGAACATACCGAGGGGCAACTGCTCTCCGGCTATGTCAGCTGTTTTCGGGCAGAGGTCGCGCGCTATGCCGGGCTGACGGGTGGAGACGCCGACATCCAAGCCGCGCTCAGCCTTCTGAAAAACACCGAGATCGTCAAGGCGCTCAAATCGGTCCTTCTTGCCCATCCGCTGGTCCAGGGGGCCGCTGCCGACGATGTCATTGCGCTCGCCCTGGATGTGCTGGGCCTCAAGAGCGACGATCCGCTGAGGCTCGCAGCCCACCAACAGGATGGTTCAGGCCACACCGACATCCAGCGGCGCCTGCGGGAGCTGATGCTGTCGCTCGAAAGCGAAGCCGGCGCGGAAGCCGCCGTGCTTCGGCTTCTGAACTCGATAGTGACCGGCGATGACGCCGCTTCCTTCGCTGCCAGACTGGTCGATGGCATGCCGAAAATTCCGGACCGGCCGGCGGCACTTGCCGCAGTCGCCGGGCTCGCCGGCAAGGCTTTCGCAGCCTTCGAAACCATGCTGCTGGGCGATTACAACGGTGCTGAAGCCATCCGCCGCAGCATCGGACAGGTCTGGGCGTCGGGGCTTGCCAAAGTGCTGGCAGGCATCTCCACACCCCGCTTGGGTGCGCTCAAGTCAGCACTCGAAGCCGACAATTTTCTGTCGAGCCGCGCCGCGCTGGAGGCCGCGCCGGCAATCAGCATCTTTGGCGGTGCGCTGGCCATTCTGACTAAACCCGGTCAGGGCGCTTCCGCCGAAGCGCTCGCTCTTCTCCAGCAAAGTGTCACTCGTGGCTGGAAGGCTTTCATCGGCGAACTGTTCGCCGATGTCGATGATCCTACGGCCTTCAGCGCAACGGGCGGCAAAAAACGGTTCATACCCGACCAAAAGCCGCTCCCTCTGCCGATCCGCATCGCCACAGACATCGACGAAGGCGAGCTGGACACCTTCAACAGCCGCTTTAACGGCATCGGCGTGCTGGTGGCTCGCGACGGGCGTTGGACGCATGCCAGCCTCGGTGCGCTGGCAACGGCGGACGGCAATGTGAAATTCGCTGACGACGCCATATGCCCCTATGTGCCTGTGGTGACGGACGGGCGGCGCGAGCTTTTCATCGACTATCGCGGCTTCCCGCTCGCCAGTCCGGCATTTTCTGGGGTCCACAATCCGACATTGGACAGCGACGGCGCCGTCAACATCGCGCCGCTCTACGACGTCATGGATGTCTTGGACAATGCCGAGGCCTCGACCAAGCCGCCGGCCTTGGCCTATGGCAAAACCTATCGGATCGCCTCCTATGTCGTGACCAAGGCGGGCAGCCTGCCGCGCAGTCTGCAGGGCACGCAGAAGCCGTGGCTTCCCAGGTTGGATTTGGACGGCTTCGCTCCGCCTGAGACATGCCTTTACGAAACCGCTTATCTGCGCCGCACCGCTATCGGTGCGCTGGGGCTCAGCTCGGCCAGCAGCGATCTCCGCGTCGGTCGGAAATATCCCGATGTTTCGCCGCTGACTGAAGATTATCCGCGAGTGGCGGCGGTGGCCTATGCCGACGGATTCGGCGTCATCGATCTCCTGCGCAACAGCGATGGCAGCGGGAGCCTCGAACTTCCGCCCAAGACCTCTCTCACACTCCAACTGAAGGAGATGGAAGCCTGGGGGGCGGATGTTTCCGTCTCGGTCATTGTCATGACCGATCCGACCTCGGAGCTTCCCGACAAAGCGCCGAGCGGCGGGGCCGGTGTCGACATCCGGCCGGGACAACGGCAGGACAAGACCATTCGTGTAACGACGAAAGATCAGGCTATCGTCCCTGAGCCCAGCGTCATCGATGTGCAGGTCGATCCCGATACGGCGTTCTGGCTGCGGTTGTATCTGAGGTCCGCTTCCGGTGCCGATCTTGTGGGGATCAGCTTGGCTCAGGTCGAGCCATCGTCGTCGCGGCCTTTGCGCGGTGTGCAAAAAGCCCCGCCGCTGCTGTTGCTCGGCGACGGCAGCGATATCTGGACGGTCGATTTCAAGAAGCCGGCCGCGCTGGAAATCGATCTGCCGCGCGTCGCCTTCATGGATTTCGAACACTGGATCAACAATGATGGCCTGCTTGCGCGCCACATTGCCGATCCCAAACAGCGCCAACGCTTCCGCAGCATCCTGCTGCATGCCTATGTACTGCGCGCGCTCGACCCGCGCATCGCCGATCTGATCGAGAAACTGCCGGACCTTTCGGTCGAGGCCTATCTGGTGGAACTGGCACCGTCGGACCGGCTGGCGGATGTCGCCCTGAAGCCCGTACGAGAGGTCGTTGCGCACAGACCGCTTGCCGATACGATGGCAAACGCAAAGCCGCACGAGACCGCAGCGGATATCGACGCCTGGAAGCTCGCCGATTATCTGGCTTTTCTCACAACGCTCGACGGGGCGCTGCGCAGGCCGATCA
Source organism: Tianweitania sp. UT-5YL-CI-8 (assembly GCF_030010215.1). GTDB lineage: Bacteria > Pseudomonadota > Alphaproteobacteria > Rhizobiales > Rhizobiaceae > Oryzicola. Next base: position 467,101 of record NZ_JASCRR010000002.1, on the reverse strand, counting down.
GCGTCGGCTGCGAAGGCGAGGTTCTGAAGATCGTCGGGAAAGACGCCGGCTCCATCACCGTTCCTGCCGGCGTGACGGCTCAGCTTTCCATAAAGCCTTTGGTGCCTGCCGCGCATTTTCAATCCGGAGGCGCTTTCGATCCGCGCCTTCGGCAATACGCCGTCGGCCATGTGACCGCTCATGCGCTCTCGACCGAGGCTTTGCTTGCCTTCGAGGGAGCCAGCCTTTTGATCGAGACGATGAGCAATGGACTGCCCTCCATCAAGAAGACCGCCAACCGGCAGACCTATCTGGAGGTGAGTCCGGCCGAGCGGCAAGCGGTCGACGACTTTTCAGAAATCGCAAAAAAGTACGTCGTTGCGCAGCCGTCCGGTTCGGCACGCTCCTATCAGGTCTTGGCCGACCCACAGCGTGAGCTGGATGCGGGCGGCATGGAAGGTCAACGCCGGCTGCGGCGCTGGAAGCATGTCGGTTCGGTCGAACTGCACTCGCAGCGTTGGCGTTTTTCGGGACGGCCGATCTACAACTGGCTGTCTCCGATCGACTTCCCGCAGGACGCTGTTTCACCGGTGATCCCTCTGCCCGTGGGCGGGGGCGTGGCGGATAAAAAAGGCGTGTCGCTTGCGCAGTTCGAAGCCGAGGCGTTCTTCGGGCGCGACAGTGCCGATCATGAGCTGTCGGTCGTGCGGCTTCAGCCTTTGGGTGCGCGCAGCATGCTGCAGCAAATCATGTGCGAAGCTGCTGCCACATATTGGCGGCACAGGCTGGTGTTCCTGTCGCGCTATCGCGGCGCGATGAAAAAGGGTGTCCAGCGGCTGGAGGACTGGTCGCTGGGCAAGCTTGAGCTCTCCGCTGAAGAGAGCAAACCGTTTGCGGCGTGGAGCCGGCGGGTCGCGGTTCTCGCCGAACCGCTGCAAGGTCACCTCACGCGTCCACCGGTGCGTGCCATCATGCCTATTTCGGCGCGGCCCGAAACAGATGGCGACGACCACAAGGCGCCGCCGCTGGCCTGCCTCATCGAGGAGCGTCCCTTCGCCATTGGCGGCTTGGCCGGGCGCATCGCGGCGGGCGTCGGTGTCGATTTGGCTTACCGGATCGAGCAGCTGCAAACGCTGATCCAGGCCGGCGTGGCACAGGAGATCGCGGCACCCCACGACATTGGCCGGCAGGCGGGCAAGGACCCGCGCATGACGCTCCGCCCCGGTTCGGCGCGGGGCGCGACCTTTGGTGTCGAAGGCCCTGTCGGGCTGACCTTCGACCAGCCCAGTGTATCTGCGCCCGCCTGGTCGAACTGCCAGTATCTGTTGACGGCGGAAAGCCTTTTGCAGGATGAAGAATTGGGCGAGGAAACCTTTCTCGGCATCAGCCTGCAGCGCTATCTCGATCCCGCCTGGGTGTTCCAGCCCGAACCTTCAGACGGGCCGATCGATGCATCGCAGGGCTGGTGGGCGGAATTTGCGGCAGGCGGCGCTCTGGGCCTAGACACGTCAGCAGCGGAGATAGCCACGGTCAGCCTTTCGGCTGCGGAGTGGACGGTTACGATCGACAGCCGCTATCTCGACGACAAAGCGCCGCAAGGGAATCTCGAACTTTGCAAGGCTGACACGGTGCGTGTCGAGCGGCTCGTGCTTGCCCACACACCGTTGGGCGAGGGCCAGGCGTTGCTTTCGGTGCTGGCAGTCGAAAACCATGGTGAGTCTGCCGACGGCAGGATCTTGGCCGGCATTTCCACGCAACCGAAGCTGCTTGCCGGAATTCGCTGGAATCTCCCGAAAGACGACGGCGGCAAAGCCGCCAAGCATCTGATCTTCAAAGATGCCGAGATCGTGCGGCCGTTCAAATCAAGCCTGCCAACGTCGATACGCTGGGCGCGCACGGCGCGCGAGGGTGATAGGATCAGGGCTTATGCAAAAACCGCTCCGGACGGGCTGTTCACGCTGCGGCCGGGCCAATTGGTGTTGCGCAGGAATGGAGCGAACAAACCGTACAGCTTCTTCCGGAACGGCCGCGACGGCGCAAAGCTGTGGATCGCACCCGATATGGAACTGCATGACCAGCCCCGCAGCCTGCACCGCTATCCGGTGGCTATCCTCACTTCCACATCCAAGGGGCAGGGGCGCAGTTTCGACATCTACCGCGACGCCTGGCTGCTGACGTCCGAAGACCTGGCCGATGTCGATGCAGATACGCGCCTGCAACCCGTCACGGGCGCCCGCCTCGCCGAAATCCAGGTGCCCGCGCGGCCTTTGGCCTACGGCCCGCCCACCATTCCGGCGCCTTATCGCAGGCTCTATGTCGACCTCGTAGCACTTGGCGCCCAAAAATCGGCAGGGTTCCGTTTCCACATCCGCTTCGTGCGCAAGAGGGCTGATGCGAACGGGGGCGGCGGCGTCAAGCTTCGCCTTGTGGCCCTTCTTGGGTCCGAACCTCACAAAGTGGTGATCGATGCGCCTTTCAAAGACGCCGCCATATTTGCCCTCGACCTGTTCGCGCATCGACAAGGCGATGAACTCAGGCTCTTTTGGCGCCCAAGGCATTGGGACGGCCAAGTCTCAGCTGTGATCAAAGGACCGATCCTGGATGGCGTCGACAAAGAAACAGGAATCGAGGGGTTCTACCTGGAAATGCTCGAGGCAACAGCGACACCGGCGCTCAGCGAGCTGTGGGCTGACGTTTCGATGCTGCCGTGCCGCGACTTCGACCCCGCCAAACCGGATCGCTTCGATTTCGACTGGCTGTTTTCGGCCGATGGCGACGTCGATATCCGCAACGCGACACGTGCCCCGGCACTCAACGAGATGGTCGAAGTCGCAGCGCAACTGGTGGCCTGGTCGTCGCCGATAGGCGTCGCGCCGGAATAAGCGAAAGTGATGCACGCTGATCCCCGTTGACTTCGGCCTTATGCCCTCTACATCTCCGTACTTGCGCGGTTTTGTGCCTGAAGGCTAAGAAGCGATGAGTGACGACAGGCGGTAGCGGCAAATGAAGCCATTTATTTTTACTGCGGCGCAGGCAGGCCGCATGGCATATTCTGCAATCCCGCCCCAATTGGTGTAGACTCCAGAGCTTCATGTCCGAACCCGTCAACCTTACCAATTGCGATCGGGAACCGATCCACATTCCCGGCAGCATCCAGCCGCATGGCTGCATGCTGGTGTGCGACGTCAATGCCGTCACGGTGTTGCGCCACTCAGCCAATGCACCGGAAATGTTGGGTTTGGGAGGCGTCGTCAACGGCACTGTTCTGCAGGATATTTTAGGCAGCGAGGCCGCTCACTCCCTGCGCAACGGCCTGTCGAGTTTCAGCGATGCGTCGCGCCCGGCCTTGCTGTTCGACGTTCCCTTGTCGTCCGGCAAGCGCTTCGACATCGCCGTCCATCGCTTCAAATCCACCGTCATCATCGAGTTCGAGCTGGCGCAGAAGCCCGGCCGCGCGTTACGCCTGACCCGCGAACTGATCGGCCGTATCAGCAACATCGACAGCGTCGACCGGTTGCTGAGCCAAAGTGCTAGGCTCGTGCGCGCCATGCTCGGCTATGACCGCGTGATGATCTATCGCTTCGAGCAGGACGGTTCGGGCAAGGTCGTCAGCGAGGTCAAGCGCGCCGATCTTGAGAGCTTTCTGGGCCAGTATTTTCCCGCAAGCGACATCCCGCAGCAGGCGCGCGCGCTCTACATGCGCAACACGATCCGCATCATCTCCGACGCGGATGCGGCGCGCATTCCCATCGTCCCGGTGCTCGACGCCTCCGGCGAGGCGCTGGATCTGTCCTTCGCCCATCTGCGCAGTGTTTCGCCGATCCATTGCGAATATCTGCGCAATATGGGCGTGGCGGCGTCCATGTCGATTTCGATCATTGTCGAAGGCAGGCTGTGGGGGCTGATCGCATGCCATCATTACGCACCGCGTGTGTTGCCGATGGCGGAGCGGGTGGCTGCCGAGATGTTCGGCGAGTTTTTCTCCTTGCATCTTCACACGCTCAAGCAGAAACGCACGCTCGGCATGGCGTCCGACGCGCGCAAGGCGCTCGACAATTTCCTGCGGCTTGCCTCGCATCACACCGATGTCGATGAACTTCTTCGCGAGAATCTCGGCGATTTCATGCGGCTCATGCCGTGCGACGGCGTCGGCCTTTGGATGAACGCCGCCTGGAGTGCCCAGGGGATCACGGCACCTGCGGATGCCATTCCCGAATTGGCGCGTCTGGTCGGCGCTGTCTCGGAAGGCAGGATTTGGGCGACGCATGCGCTGTCGCAGAAGCTGCCCGCCGCACAGGACTATCATGAACTGACGGCAGGTGTGCTGGCCATACCCCTGTCGCAGATCCCCAACGATTATCTCTTCTTCTTCCGCCGTGAGATGGTTCAGACGCTGAACTGGGCGGGCAATCCGGATAAATCCTATGGCACAGGTCCGCTGGGCGACCGGCTGACGCCGCGCAAGAGTTTCGCGATCTGGAAGGAAACCGTCAGTATGCAGGCACAGCCCTGGACGGAAGCCGACCGGGAAATTGCCGAAGCCGCGCGTGCGGCAACCGTCGAGGTCGTGCTGCGCCATAACGAACTGATGGCCGAGGAGCGCAGCAAATCGGATGTGCGCCAGCGCATGCTGAATGCCGAGCTGAACCACCGGGTCAAGAACATCCTGGCCATCATCAAGTCGCTTGTCGGCCACCCCATACAGGAAGGCCGCAGCCTCAAGGACTATGTGCATTCGCTCAAGGGGCGCATTCAGGCGCTATCCTTCGCCCATGACCAGATTGTGCGCGGCGATGGCGGGGGGCTTCTAGCCGATCTCATCAATGCCGAACTGTCGCCCTATCGCGGTCCGTCTTCCGAAATTGTCTTGGTGGGTCCGACGGTCTGGCTCGACGGACGGGCTTTCTCGGTCATGGCGCTGATCCTGCATGAAATGGCGACGAACGCCGCCAAATATGGCGCCTTGTCTCGGTCGGGCGGAAAGCTTGTCGTGTCGTGGACGCTGACGAGCCTGGGCGACTGCGAGTTGAGCTGGGTGGAGAGCGGCGGTCCGGCCGTCACGGTGCCTGAGCGCGAAGGGTTCGGGACGGCACTCATCGACCGCAGCATTCCCTACGATCTGGGCGGTGAGAGCTCGGTCGACTATGCGCCCGGCGGCATCAAGGCTCACTTCCGCTTGCCCGCACGTCATATCTCGCTGGCAACGGCGGTCTCCCAGGCGCAGCAGCTTTCTCCGGCGGCCGAGACCGGCCTGTCGGCGCTGCCTTCCGATATGGCGGTGCTTCTGGTCGAGGACCAGATGCTGATCGCCATGGATGTCGAAGCCATGCTCGAGGAAAAGGGCGTCAACGACGTCACCGTCACCAGTTCGTCGCAGGAGGCGCTGACCAGGCTGCGCTCGTTCAAGCCGCATGTCGCCGTGCTCGATTTCAATCTCGGCCAGGGCACATCGATCCCGGTGGCGCAGGATTTGACGCGGCGCGGCATCCCGTTCCTGTTTGCCACCGGCTACGGCGACGGATCGGTCATCCCTGCGGAGTTTTCCGCAGTGCCGATCGTGCGCAAGCCTTATGACGGCGAGACGCTTTTGGCCGCCATCGCACGGCTGTTGAGCCGCTAACCATTCTATGCCGGGAGCGTGGCGAGGCGCTCGGTCAGAAGGCTGAAGAAGCCGTCGGCGTCGACATCCCTGATGAACAACGCGTTCTTCTTGCGGTCTGTGACGCCCCACCAGTCGACCACGGTCTCGCCGATGGTCAGCGGCGACGAGGTTTCGATCTCGACATTGCAGTGGCGGCCGGAATAGAGCTCCGGCTTGATCAGATAGGCAATGACGTTTGGATCGTGAAGCGGGCCGCCGTCGGTGCCGTATTTTTCTTCGTCGAAGCGCTCGAAGAATTCCAGCCAGGCTGCCGCCACTTCGCCGACCCGGGTGCCGATGCCGCGCATCGCTGCGACCCGTTTTTCGGTCGTCAGCACCTTGTGGGTGACGTCGAGCGGCATCATTACGATCGGAACGCCCGAGCCGAAGACGATCTCGGCCGCATGCGGGTCGACATAGATGTTGAATTCTGCCGAAGGCGTGATGTTGCCGCCTTCGAAATAGCCGCCGCCCATCAGCACGATTTCCTTGATGCGGGAGGCGATCTTCGGTTCGCGTACCAGCGCCATGCCGATATTGGTCAGCGGCCCGAGCGGGCACAGCGTCACCGTGCCGGGCTCTTCCCGCATCAGCGTCTCGATGATGAACTCGACGCCGCCCTGTGCCTGCAGCTCCATGGTCGGTGCCGGCAGGTCGTAGCCGTCCAGCCCGGTCTCGCCATGGACATGCTCGGCGGTCACCAACTGCCGCACCATCGGCCGCACCGATCCGGCGTAGACCTTGACGTCGGGCCGGCTCGCCACCTCGCAGACCTTGCGGATGTTGGTGTGCGTCAGCTCCAGCGGAATGTTGCCCGCGACCGCGACGATGCCGAGCACGTCCAGTTCAGGGCTAGCCAGCGCCAAAAGAATGGCGAGCGCGTCGTCCTGGCCGGGATCGGTGTCGATGATGATCTTGCGGGGCATGTGCGGTTCCTGCGATACGGTTTCAGGCGGCGTGTTCGAGCTTGTCGGCGGGCCGGTCCAGCTTTACCAGAAGCTGTTCGCGGCGGCGCTTGAAGCGTTCGAACGCTGCCGCTTTTACATGGCCAAAGCCACGGATCTCGGACGGCAGACCGGCGATTTCAACCGAAAGCTTGTGATTGCCGACCGAGATCGATGCCGACAGCTGCGGGATCAGCGCGAAATAGTCGGTGATCAACTGCCGCTCCATGCGCCGTTCTTCGGTACGTCCGAAGGGGTCCAAGGGGGTGCCGCGGAGGAATTTGGCACCTGCCAAAACGCCGAAAACAGGCCTTATCCACCCCCCGAAAGCTATTTTGCCGGGGTGCCCGGTACGGGGATCGATCTTCGAAATCATCGGCGGCGCAAGATGGTGCTTGATCTTGAAGTCGCCCTCGAACTGCTCGGCGAGCTTCCTCTGGAAGGAGGTGTCGCGGTGCAGCCGCGCAACCTCGTACTCGTCCTTGTAGGCCATCAGCTTGAAGGCGTTGCGGGCCACCGCCATGGCGAAATCCGTCGAGCCGAGCGGGGCTTCCGCCTTGCGCGCTGTCTCCACCAAATCGCGGTAGCGCGCGGCATATTTGGCGTCCTGATAGTCGGTCAGGAACGCCGAGCGACGGTCGATGATTTCCTCCAGCGTTTCCGCCTTGGGTTCTGCAGGCTTGCCGAGGCCGGCAGCCGCGATGACGCCTTCCAGGTCGACGGCTGCGCGGCGGCCCCAGGCAAAGGCTGCGCGGTTCATGGCAAGGCCGGTGCCGTTGAGTTCGAGCGCCCGGTCGATGGCGTCGAAGCTGATCGGCACCAGGCCGCGCTGCCAGGCGTAGCCGAGCAGGAACATGTTGGCGGCAATGGCGTCGCCCATCAGAGCGGTGCCGAGTTTCGAGGCCGAGATCATTTGCACGGCGTCCTCGCCTGCGGCCTTCTTCAGCGACAGCAGCGTGGCTTCCTGGCGGAAGTCGATGGCCGTGTTCTGCACGAAGGAGGCGGTGGGCGCGAAATGGTCGTCCAGCACGGCGCGGGTGCGGCCCTTGCCGAAGGTCGCCAGCGACTTGGGCGAGGCGGAGACCACGACGTCGAAGCCGAGCACGAGGTCGGCTTCTCCAGCGCCGATGCGCGCGGCGTTGAGCATTTCGGGCTTGGGCGCGATGCGCACATGCGAAACCACCGCGCCATTCTTCTGGGCAAGGCCGGTCTGGTCGAGCGTCAGGATCGACAGGCCTTCGAGATGGGCTGCCATGGACAGCACGGCGCTGACGGTGATGACGCCAGTGCCGCCGATGCCGGCAAGCAGCATGTTGAAGGCGCCGTCGATGGGCTGAAGATGCGGCATCGGCAGGTCGCCGGGCTTGATCGCGGCGGCCTGGCCCTTGGCCTTGCGCAGCTTGCCGCCTTCGATGGTGACGAAGCTGGGGCAGAACCCCTTGATGCAGGACAGGTCGGTGTTGCAGCTCGACTGGTTGATGCGGCGCTTGCGGCCGAACTCGGTTTCCACCGGCTCGACCGAAATGCAGTTGGAAACCGCCGAACAGTCGCCGCAGCCTTCGCAGACCAGTTCGTTGATGAAGGCGCGCTTTTCGGACTGGGCGAGCGCGCCGCGCTTGCGGCGGCGGCGCTTTTCGGCGGCGCAGACCTGGTCGTAGACGAGAACCGTGACGCCCTCGATCTCGCGCAACTCGCGCTGCACGGCGTCGAGTTCGTCGCGGTGGTGGATGCTGACCGTGCGCGGCAAGACGCCCTGCCAGACCTCGGGCTTTTCCGACACCACCACCACGCGCTTGGCACCCTCGGCCAGAACCTGGTCGACAATGGAGGGAACGGTGTTGTCGCCGTCATGGCGCTGGCCGCCGGTCATGGCGACCGCGTCGTTGTAGAGTATCTTGTAGGTGGCGTTGACGCGGCCGGCGATGGCCGCGCGGATGGCGAGCATGCCGGAATGGAAGTAGGTGCCGTCGCCCATATTGACGAAGATGTGCTTCTCGTCGGTGAAGTGCGACAGGCCGATCCAGGCGCCGCCCTCACCACCCATCTGGGTAAAGGTCGATGTGTTGCGCTCCGGCAGGCCGATGACCATCATGTGGCAGCCGATGCCGGTGGTGGCGCGGCTGCCGTCCGGGACGCGGGTGGAGACGGAATGCGGACAGCCCGAGCAGAAATAGGCGTCGCGCTTGAGCGCCGTGGCCTCGCTGGGCGTAGCGGCAACGATCTCCTCGATGCGCGCTGCACGGCTTCTTACAGCGTCGTCGTCGCCGCCGAGCCGCGAAACGATGGCGCGGGCAACCGCCACGCTGTCGATCTCGCCGTGGCTGGGCAAAAGCGGCGCACCGGTCTCATCCTGCTTGCCGACGATGCGCGGGCGGCGCCCATCCGGCAGGTTGAACAGCAGCGACTTGATCTGGTCTTCCAGGATCGGGCGCTTTTCCTCGACAACCAGCACCTGTTCGAGGTCGCGGGCGAAGTCGACCAGTCCGGTCGGTTCGATAGGCCAGGCCAGGCCGATCTTGTAGAGCGCGATGCCGAGTTCGCGGGCGCGCGCCTCGTCGATGCCGAGCGCATCGAGCGCTGCGAGCAGGTCGAGCCAGGATTTGCCGGTCGAAACGATGCCGATGCGCGGCTTGCCGTTGCGCCACACGGCGCGGTCAATGCCGTTGGCCAGGGCAAAGGCATGCACCGCCTGCATCTTGTGTTCGAGCCGCAGTTCCATGGCGTGCGGACCGTCGGGCCAGCGCAGCGACAGGCCGTCGCCAGGCAGGATCAGGTCCGGCTTGACGATCTGGAGCCGCTCGGGGTCGAGATCGACGGTGGCCGAGCACTCGACGGTTTCGGTCTGGCACTTGAAGCCGATCCAGGCGCCGGAATAGCGGCTCATTTCCCAACCGAGCACTCCATAGTCGATATATTCGCCGACGCCCGCCGGCGACAGCATCGGCACCATAGCAGAAATCAGATTGTGCTCGCTCTGGTGGGGCAGGGTGGAGGAGACCGCACCGTGGTCGTCGCCGACCAAGAGCAGCACGCCGCCATGCTTGTCGGTGCCGACCGCGTTGGCGTGGCGGATGACGTCCATGGTGCGGTCGACGCCCGGACCCTTGCCGTACCACATGGAAAACACGCCGTCATAGCGTGAGCCGGGGAACATACCGGTCTGCTGGGTGCCCCACACAGCGGTTGCCGCCATGTCTTCGTTAAGGCCAGGCCGGAAGACGATGTGGTGTTCCTTCAGATATTTGCCGGCCTTGCCCATCTCGCGGTCGAAGGAGGCAAGCGGCGAGCCGCGATAGCCCGACACATAGCCGGCGGTGTTCAACCCCTGCGCCAGATCGCGCTCGCGCATCATCATTGGCAGGCGGATCAGCGCCTGGGTGCCGGAGACGAGGATGCGGCCCTTGGGCAGCGTGTAGCGGTCGTCTAGGTCGGTCATCTCGAAGAGCTGAGCGGCGGTGGAGGCGGGTGCAGCACTCATGCTTGAGCGTCCTTCTCTGGCGGCTGCTGGGCCGGCATGTCGAAAATACGGCCGGTATTCAGGATTCCATTAGGGTCGAAAGCTGCCTTGAGCCGGCGCATGGCGGCGATTTCGGCATCGCTGCGGCACAGATGCAGCCATTGCTTCTTGTCGAGGCCAATGCCGTGCTCGGCCGAGATGCTGCCATTGGCGGCCTGAACGCAGGACAGGATGGCGTCGGTCACGGCGTCCGGCTTTTCGGTGCCGACGATGTAATGCAGATTGCCGTCGCCGAGATGGCCGAAGACATTGAAGGAGGCGTTTTCGTCGGCGGTGCGCACGGCGATGTCGGCGGAGGACAGGAAGCCCGGCATTTCGCGCAGCGCCACGCTGATGTCGCAGCCGACCATGTTGCTGCAGCTTGAGATATAGTGACTGCAGGCCTCGCGCAGTTCCCAGATGGCGCGGAATTCGCGCGGCGACTGCGATACGGTCACGTCGCTGACGATCTCGTCCTCGCAGGCCTGGATCAGCGCCTCGGCGAAGCGTTCATTGTCGACCTCGGCCTTGGTGCCCTGGATTTCGGCGAGCACATAGACGTCGCCGGTGGCCTGGACGGGGCGCTGCTTGCCGGAGAAACGCAGCGCGCTTTCATAGACGGCGGGAAAGATGATCTCGAAGGCGGACAGCATCGGCCCCATCGCCGAGCGCAAGCGCGACAGAAGCGTGATCGCCGCCTCTACCGAGGGCAGGGCGCAGAAGGCATTGCTTTCGTAAAGCGGCTTCGGGTGAAGCTTGAGACAGGCGCGGGTGACCACGCCAAGGGTGCCCTCGCTGCCGATGAAAAGCTGGTTGAGGTCGTAGCCGGAATTGTCCTTGGCAAGCCCCTTGAGCGAACTCAGCACCGTGCCGTCTGCCAGCACGGCCTCGAGCCCGAGAATCTGGGCGCGATACATGCCGTAGCGCAGAACGCGAATGCCGCCGGCATTGGTGGCGACGTTGCCGCCCACCGTGGCCGAGCCGCGCGCGCCGATATCGACGCCGAACATCAAGCCCGCCGCATCGGCCGCTTCCTGCAGCGTCTGCAGTGCCACGCCGGCATCGACGATGATCGTTCCGGCATCGCTGTCGACGGGATCGAGCGCCGTCATGCGTTCGAGAGACAGCACCGCTTCCCCTTCGCAGACTCGCGCGCTGCTGGAGAGGCCGGTGCGTCCGCCCTGCGTGACGAGACGCTGGCCATGCGCGTTGCAGATGGAAAGGGCGGTGGACACCTCGGCCGTGGTTTTGGGCCGCAGGACCAGAAGCGGTTGAATGCCCTTCTTGTCGCCCTGGGCCTCGCTGTAGCGCGCATCGACAGAATCGCCGGTCAGGACGGCCTCCGCAGGCAGCGCTGCCGCAAGAGCCTTTAGGAGACCCTGGGGGAGGGCAGCGGAGATGGCCGTGGCGTTATCGTTGGTGGCTGCTGCGGTCGGCATGGTGTGCATTCCCAGGCGGAAAGATTTAAGGCTAAGCCCAATTTTATATTTGTCAAACCTATATTTCAATTTGAAAACGAGGATTTCTCGGCTACAACGGATTGATATCGGAGAGGGGTTTGCATGAGCCTGAACTACGACGAGGTGGTGCGCACCGGCTTGGCCAAGCAGGTGGCGGACAACATCCGCGCCGCTATTCTCGATGGCCGTCTCAAGGTCGACGAACGGCTTCCCAATGAGGAAGAACTCGCCCGCCGTTTCGGCATTTCCCGTCCCACCGTGCGCGAGGCGCTCAAGCGGCTTGCCGCGCAGAACCTGATCCGCTCGCGGCGCGGCCCGACCGGAGGCAATTTCGTCACCCGGCCCGACCCCGAGGGTCTGTCCAAGGCGATCACCGGCGCGGCAACGCTGCTGGTGGGCATCGGCGCCTTCGACATCGACGAGATCGTCACCGCCCGCATGGAAACAGAATGCATCTGCGCGCGGCTTGCCGCCGCCAACCGCACCGACGCCGATATCGCGGCGATGGAAACTGAGGTCGAGTTTCAACTGCGCGAGGAGATGACGGACGAGGAGTTCTGTGCCTCGGACGTGCGGTTCCACCGTGCCCTGGTCGATGCCGCCGGCAACGGCCCGCTGAAGCTGATGATGTACACCGTCATCGAAGCCTTCATTCCGATCACCAACATGGTCACCTACCGTTATCGCGAGCGCCGGGAGGCCTCGGAGTGGCACCGGCGCATCCTCGATGCCATCAAGGCGCATGATGTCGAGACTGCCGGCGGCCTTCTGCGCGAGCATATTCTGGGCATGCGCGACACCTTCATGCTTGCGCTGGAGCGGCGCGCGCAGGATGCCGAAGCCGCCGGCCCGCTCTGAACCAAGCCAACCAATCGAAGACCAGATTTAAGTGAAGAACGGGAGAAAACCATGAGTGAGACTTTCCGCGCCCTGATGATCGTCGACAACGAAGGCAAGCCCAAGGCCGAATTCCGCGACCTGACGGTTGCCGAACTGCCCGACCACGACGTTCTGGTCGAGGTCGCCTTCTCGACACTGAACTACAAGGATGGCCTTGCCGTCTCCGGCAAGGGCCGCATCGCCCGCCGCCTGCCGATGGTGGCCGGCATCGACATCGCCGGCACCGTGGTCGAGTCGCGTTCGGACGAATGGAAGGCCGGCGACAAGGTCGTGCTCAACGGCTGGGGCCTGTCGGAGACCGAATGGGGCGGCTATTCCCGCTTCCAGCGCGTCAAGCCGGAATGGCTGATCCGCTTGCCGGACGCCTTCAGCTTCCAGGATGCCATGGCGATCGGCACGGCGGGCTATACCGCTGCCCTTTGCGTCAATGCACTCGAAGCCTGGGGCGCCATCCAGCCCGGCGGCAAGGAAGTGCTGGTCACGGGTGCTGCCGGCGGCGTCGGGTCGACCGCAATCAGCCTGCTGTCGACCAAAGGCTACACCGTCACCGCATCGACCGGCCGTCCCGAGACGCATGAGTATCTCGGCGGTCTAGGCGCGAGCAGCTTCATCGATCGCGCCACGCTGAGCGAGAAGGGCGGACCACTGCAGAAGGAGCGCTGGGCCGGGGCGGTGGATTCAGTCGGCTCGACAACCCTGGCCAATGTGCTGTCGCAAACCGTCTATGGCGGTGCGGTGGCGGCCTGCGGCCTCGCCGGCGGCGCCGATCTGCCCGGCACCGTGCTGCCGCATATCCTGCGGTCGGTGGCGCTGTTGGGCGTGGATTCGGTGATGGCGCCGCGCGCCAAGCGCGAAGCTGCCTGGAAGACGCTGGCCGAGCATCTCGACAGGAAGAACCTCGAAGCGATGACGACCGTGGCCGGGATGTCCGACCTGCCCAAACTGGCCAACGACATTCTCGCTGGCCAGATTCGCGGCCGTGTGGTGATCGACATTTCGAAGTAGGACTTGAGAGGGTGGGCGTTTCGCTGCCCCTCATCCCCTTGCCGGGACCTTCTCCCCGTGAACGGGGAGAAGGTCGATAGCACCAGCCCTTCGACCATTACAACGTCCAACAGTCGCTGGACATTCATGACGGCCCGTCTCGCCCCGTTTACGGGGAGGGGCAGCCTGCTGTCGAAATCGTTTGAACTCTGATCGAATCCAGCCTCATATTGATATGAATATGGGCGGCGTCTCGGTCTTCGGAAGATACCAGAGCCTCGTCTGTCAGGCGGCTGTTTCCGGAGGAGTCCCAATGCGCTTGTCGACCATCAACGTTCTGCTTTCCACCGTCATGCTGATAGCGCTCGCCCCTCCCGGGGCTGTTGCCCAGGAGATGCCGATCACGCTGGGTGCGGCGCCCAGCCAGGATGCCATGACGCTTGCCGAAAACGGCGTGCAGAAGGCGGTGGAAGCGCTGCCTGACTTGGTGGCGAAAATCATCGAGCGCAGCGGCGTGCCGGGCGTCGCTGTAGCGGTGGTGCATGACGGCAAGACCGTCTTCTCGCAAGGCTATGGCCTGCGCGAGATCGGCAAGCCCGATCCGATCACGCCGGAAACAGTGTTCCAGATCGCCTCCGTGTCCAAGCCGATTTCGGCCACCATCGCCGCCATCGAGATCACCAAGGGCAAGGCGGCATGGACCGATCCGGTGGTGAAGTACCTGCCCGACTTCAAGCTCAGCGATCCCTATGTCGGCTCGCATGCCACGATCGGCGATTTCTTCGCGCATCATACCGGCCTGCCGCCTGCTGCCGGCGACGACCTTGAAGACCTCGGTTTCAGCCGTAACGAGATCATCGCGAAGCTGTCGCAGGTGCCGCTCGATCCGTTCCGCGCCTCCTACCACTACGCGAATTTTGGCACGACCATCGCCGGCGAGGCCATCGCCGCCGCTTCCGGCAAGCCGTGGGAGGCGCTGGCCGAGGAAGCGCTGTATCAGCCGCTTGGCATGGCCTCGACCAGTTCACGCTACAAGGATTACATGGCGCGCAAGAACCGCGCCGTGCTCCATGCCTTGCAGGACGGCAAGTTCCAGCCGCTCTACCAGCGCGAACCCGACGCGCAGGCTCCGGCCGGCGGCGTGTCCTCCAATGTTGTCGACCTGGCGGAATGGCTGAAGCTTCTTCTGGCGGGCGGCTCCCATAATGGCGGGCAGTTGATTTCCGAGGACGTGCTGCTGCCGGTCATGAGCCCGCAGGCCGTCAGCAGCCCCGCCCATGCGTTCGACGCGCGGACCGGCTTCTACGGATATGGCTTCAATGTCGGGGTCACGGCGGGCGGGCATGTCAACGTCAACCATTCCGGCGCGTTTGCACTGGGAGCTGGCACGACGATCAACGTCAATCCGGCTGCCAAGGTCGGCATCGTGGTGCTGACCAATGGCAGCCCGATCGGCGTCGCCGAGGGCATCGCGGTCGAGTTCATGGATATCGTTCAGTTTGGCGTGGCGACGCGCGACTGGTACGGAGCCTACCACGGCGTCATGGCGCATATGCTCGACCCGGAGGGCGATCTGGCCAAGATGGAGCGGCCGGCAAATCCGGCAGCGGAACGGCCGCTCGATAGCTATGCCGGTCGCTACGACAACAGCTATTTCGGCGCGGCCGAGATCGCGAAAGGCCCTGACGGGCTGGTGATGACGCTGGGTCCGCGCGCTCAGCAATTCAAGCTTTCGTCGTGGGACGGCGATACCTTCGCCATTGAGCCCACCGGTGAAAATGCACCGAAGGGCTCGCGGGCGTCGGTGACGTTTGCCGCCAGCGGCGAGAAGGTGAGCGGCTTCACCATCGATTTCTACGACGCCAACGGCCTGGGAAGCTGGAGCCGCTAAGCAGCAGCGGCATTCCCAATCGAGCGGGAGCCATCAACAAGCCAATCGCGATTTCGTGAACAGTGGGCACGAAAATCGTATGGCGGAGGCCTTTAAAAGAGTTTCATAGGCGCCTATGTATCATTCATCGGACAGACGAAAAGTTTGATGTCCGGAAATTTTAAGACTACAAAGGTGATTGCTATGAAAAAGATTCTTATTTCCGCTGCTGCTCTGGCTCTTCTCGGTGGTTCGGCATTTGCAGCCGTTCCGGTTAGTGGTACTGTCGAGTATTACAACCCGGAAACCCGCGTTATTACATTTGAAAGCGGCGAGAGCGTGAGCATTCCACTTGACGTTGCTATTCCGGCAAACCTCCAGGCCGGTTCGCATGCTTCGGTGGATTTCAACGGCAATGGCGACAAGGTTGACGTGGTTTTCACCCGCTAAGCCTCTGCCATTGGTCCTTTTAGGGACCTGACAAAAGCCCGCTACCGGAAACGGCGGCGGGCTTTTTGCATGGCTCAGTCCGGCTTCTTTCCGATCACCAGCGCGTCGAGCAGCCGGACACCCCTGCCTTTCGGCAGCACCGCGACCGGGTTCAGGTCGATCGCCTCCAGCGCATCGTCATAGCGCAGCGCTGCATCCGACAGGGCGACCATGAGGTCGGCCAGTGCGTCCGTGTCCGCTGCCGGTGCGCCGCGATAGCCGGCCAGAAGCTGCGCCAGCTTGGTGCGACCGATCATGTCGAGCGCCAGCGGCTTGTCGATAGGCAGGAGTTCGAAGGCCGCGTCCTTGATCAATTCGACCAGCACGCCGCCGACGCCGACGACGAGGCCAAGGCCGAACGGCTCGTGCCGGACGAGCCCGACCAGCGCTTCGACCCCACCCGTCACCATTTCCTGCACCACCACGCCGCGCAGATCGGCCTTGGGGGCATAGGCGCGGGCATTGGCGATGATCGTTTCGAACGCCTCGCGCGCTTCCGCCCCAGACGCGACGCCCAAGCGCACGCCGCCGGCTTCCGTCTTGTGGGCGATGTCGGGCGATTCGATCTTCAGCACCACCGGGAAGCCGGTTTTCCCAGCCGCCGCCGCAGCCTCGTCGGCTGATGTCACCAGATATTCTTTCGTGGTCGGCAATCCGTTCGCGGCCAGGAATGCCTTGGCCTCGCGTTCCGTCAGCGGGTCGCCGCTACCGATGCGCTGCAGCCATGTTGGATCGGGTTCTGCCAAGGGCTTGCCTTCACCCAGGGAGGCGACTTCCATGTCCATCACCGCCTTGATGGCGCGCAGCGTGGCGCGTGTGCCGTTCATCACGGTAACACCTTGGGCTGCAGCCGCCTTCACCGCCGGATGGTGGCCCGACGACAGGTTGCTCATGAACACAACAGGCGTTTCGGACTGTTTGGCGAAGTCTGCCGCCGCGCCTGCGATACCCAGATATTCGGCGGCGCCGTCCTGATCCAGGCCGGCGGGTGCGTCCTGTGCGGCGACGATCAACCCGATCCCGGGATCGGCCGCGATGACGTCGAGCACCTGGCCGTAGATCGCGGCATCGGCAAAAACGACGCCTGTCGTGTCGAGAGGGTTCTGCGGCGTGGCGAAAGGCGGCAGCAGCGTCCTCAGCGCTGCGACCGTGCCGCAGTGGAAGCGCGGCAGGGAGATCCCGGTCTCTTCGGCAATGTCGGACACATGGGCGACCCCGCCGCCGGACACGCCCAAAACGGCTATTCCCTTGCCGCGTTGCGAGCGGCGCGTACCGATGCACAGGGCGGCGGCCTCGATAAACTCGTCCATGTCGCCGGCTTCGATGACGCCGTTGCGCCGGAAGAAGGAGGTGTAGGCTTCGCCAGCGCCGGCAAGCGATCCGGTATGCGCCGCAGTAGCGCGGGCGCCGCTTTCGGAGCGGCCAGCGCGCAGCACAATCACCGGCTTGCCCGCTGCGTGAACCGTCTGCATGGCGCGCGCAAAGGCTTGCGGGTCGCGGATTGCCTCAAGCACGACGCCGATGACTTTGGTCGCATCGTCGGTGGCGAGATAATGGAGATAGTCCGGAATGTCGGTCGCAGCACTATTGCCGGAAGAGACGATGTGGCTGATGCCGATCCGCCCGGTGTTGCCGAGCGCAATGGCGGTCGCACCCGAATGCGAGACCAGCGCCAGCCCACCCTTGAGCATGCCTGTCGACAGGCGCGAGGAATAGAGTGCCGCACCGCTGTTGAGGTTGAACAGGCCGAGACAGTTCGGGCCGCAGATCGCCATGCCGTTCTTGCGCGCGAGATCGACCAGTTCGTCCTGGCGGCGGCGGCCGGCATCGTCCAGTTCTGCAAAACCGGAGGCCAGAATGACGGCTGCCTTGATGCCGTTGCGAGCGGCTTCTTCAAGCGCCGGCAGCACACGCTCGGCAGAGATGCCGATGACGGCAACATCGGCGGGTTCGGCGAGATCGGATAGCGATGTGGCTGCGGCATAGCCGAACACGCTGCCACCCCTTGGATTGACCGGCAGGATTCTGCCGTCGAAGCCATGCGTCATAAGATTGCGCATGACGAAGCTCGACGAGGCGTCCGGCCTTTCCGTCGCGCCGACAATGGCTATGGAGCGCGGGGCCATCAGAGCCCGCATCGCGGAGGGGGACGTGCCGGAGGTCATGAAGTTGCCTCTTCCTAAGGACTTCTCCCCTTCACCCGGCCTCCGCTTCGCTCGGCCACCCTCTCCGGCGGGGAGAGGAGAGCGTTCGACGTCGCGCCAGTCTCTTCTCCCCAGCGGGGGTCCGAAGGACGGGTCGAGACGAGCGGCTCGACCCCGGGTAGCGGCCCGGAGGGCCGGATGAGGGGGCATTCTATCGCCGCACAGCGCTTAATACGCTGTGGCCGGAAAGCTCAGATATCCAGGCCCTTGAAGGGCGAATCGCGGAAATCGAGATATTCCTTCAGACCCATCTTGGCGAGGTTGGCCATCCATTCGCGGCCCTGCTTGGTGACGTGCAGCGCGGCAATCGCCTCGATATTGTACTGGAACGAGGGCAGGAGACCGGCGACGACCTGCTGGTTGTTGATCGAGGCCTTGGTGTATTTGAGCGCCGGAACCGGCATGCGCGCCAGCTTGCGGGCAAGCTTGTCAGTTGCGTCCTTGAGTTCGGCCGCCGGCACGATCTTGTTGATCAGGTGCATGCGCAGCGCTTCCTCGGCATCGACCAAGTCGCCGGTGTACATCAGCCAGCGCACGTCGCGGGTGGCCAGCAGCCAGGGCATCATCAGCGCGGGCGGACCGGAATTGTGACGCACTTCCGGCTCGCCGAACTTGGCGTTGTCGGCGGAGATGGCGAGGTCGCAGCACATCATCAGTTCGAGTGCGCCAGCGAGCGCATAGCCGTTGATCGAGGCGATCACCGGGATCGGCGCTTTCCAGATGTTGAGCAGCGCTTCGGCGTTCTCGCTCATGTCTTCGCGCCAGAAGTCGATGTCGACGTCGAAATCGCCGCCCTGCAGGTCGTAGCCCGAGGAAAAGGCGCGGCCGGCGCCGGTGATGACCAGCGCGTTGACATCGGGATCGGCGACGGCGGCCGCGACGGCGGCGTCGATCTCGCGGATCGTCGTCTTGTTCATCGCGTTCAGCTTGTCGGGACGGTTGATGGTGATCGTCGCGAACTTGTCCTGGCTGTCCTTGGCGTAAAGGATCGTCTCGTACGACGCGGTCTGGCTCATGCCTGTCTTCCTTTCAGTGTCGCACCGTCCGAAGACGGCGCTGTTCCCTTGATTATTTCTGCTGGTTCTTCAGCGCGCTGTGCGCGACGGCCATCTTGGCGGCGAGGGCCGCGTTGTTCTTCACCAGCGCGATGTTGGCCTTCAGGCTCTTGCCTTCGGAAAGCTCGTTGATGCGCTGCAAAAGAAAGGGTGTGACCTCCTTGCGGGCCACGCCCTTCTTCTCGGCTTCGGCCACAGCTTCCGCAATGGTCTTGTCGATGAAGGCGGTGTCGAGCGCGTCGGCTTCGGGGATAGGGTTGGCGATGAGGATGCCGGTGCCCGAACCGAGCTGGGCATGGAGGATCATCGCTTCCGCGATCTCTTCCGGCGTGTCGAGCCTGTGGTCGGCCTTCAGCCCGCTGGAGCGGGTGTAGAAGGCGGGGAAATCGTCGCTGCCATAGGCAATGACCGGCACGCGCTGGGTCTCGACATATTCCAGCGTCTTGGGGATATCGAGGATCGACTTGACGCCGGCACAGACGACGGTCGTCTCGGTCTGACCGAGTTCGGTCAGGTCGGCGGAGATGTCGAAGGTCTGCTCGGCGCCGCGATGCACGCCGCCGACGCCGCCGGTGGCAAAGATGTCGATGCCGGCAAGCGCTGCGATGCGCATGGTGGCCGACACGGTGGTGCCGCCGTCGCCCTTGCGCACCATGACGGCTGCTAGGTCGCGGCCGGATGCCTTCACGACATGCTTGGATTGGGCCAGCGCTTCGAGCTGCTCGTCGTCGAGGCCGACCAAGATCTCGCCCTTGATGACGGCGATGGTCGCCGGCGTAGCCCCATTGTCGCGCACCACCTGTTCGACCGCGCGGGCGGTTTCGAGATTGGCGGGGTAGGGCATGCCATGAGTGATGATGGTCGATTCGAGCGCCACGATGGGGCCGGAGGCGGCGCGGGCGGCGGCCACTTCGCGGCCGTAACGGATGGTGATGGGAGCCATGGAGGTCAGGCCTTTCCTGTCAGGCGGGAATGCGGTGCATGTTGGATGCAAGGAAGCGGGCGGAGAGGTCCGGGTGGACGCTCGAATCGCTTTCGGTGGCCAGCGTGGCGGCCAGCGCGCCCGTCCTTGCGGCGGTGATGGTGTCTTCTCCGGCAAGTATCCGGTAGAGCGTGCCGGCAATCATCGCATCGCCCGCGCCGGTCACGTCGACGGGCCGCGCCGGTACCGAGGTGACCTGCGTCACGCCCTTTTCGGTGGCGACGGAAATGCCGAGCGCGCCCATGGTAACGACGACCTCGCTGGCGCCGCGCGCCCGCAGCCGCATCGCCGCTTCCTTGGGGCGGAAATAATCCGCCGGATCGGTGCGGCCGAGAATGGTGTTGGCCTCGTCATTGTTGAGGAAGAGCAGGTCGACACCGGAAAGATCTTGCGGCAGGCGCATAGCCTTGGGCGAAGAGACAGTGTCGATGGCGAGCTTGAAGCGGCTGCCCTGCTTTTTGGACACGAGCGCCGCCAGCGTCGCGGCGGGCAGGTTGCAGTCCGCGAACACCCAGGAGGCGGCGGCCAGATGCGGCCAGATACGGTCGATATGGGTCGGCCCGAACTGGTCGAAAATGTCCATATCGGCGATGCCGAGCACCAGATTGTTGTCGGGCCCCAGGATCGCGGCATACTCGGCGGTGGGCCGTTCGGAGGTGATCAGAACCTGGCTGACTTCGATGCCGAGGTCGCGCAGATGGCGCACCAGCGCGCGGCCGGTCTCGTCGTCGCCAACGACGGAGGCGAAAGTTGTCGCCACGCCGAGCCGGGCGAGATTCTCCGCCACATTACGCGCCACGCCGCCGAAGCTGCGGTAGCCGTCGACCGGGTTCGAGGTTTCGAAGATGAATTCCTTGCGTGCGTGATATTTGCGGTCGAGCACGGCACCGCCGATGCAGACGATGCGCTTGGCAGTCGGCAGGACATAGCCCCGGCCGAGGATATAGCCCTTCTTGGTCAGGCTCACGATATGGGCGGCGACCGTGGAGCGCGCCAGCCCTAGCATGTCGGCGACTTCCTGCTGACCGGCAAATGGGTTGTCGGCAATAATTTCGAGGACCGCCTGTTCCTGCGTACCCAGATCGTCCATGGCCCGTCACTCTGCTGAAATTCGGCTCGTGTATTTTTTGATATGTTCAACAACAGATGTGCTTGTCAACAACAGTTTATGCAGATAGCGTGCTCTTTTACGATGCTACCGGCCTGCAGCAGCAGGTGCGTAAAAGACAAGGCGTGTGCATGCGTATTGGGAAGCTCCAACTGCCTGAAAAGCCGGATTTTCCGGCAGCATTCGCACGCTTTCGCTCACGGCTTTCTCCTCAAATCTCCTTACACGAGAAGGTGTTGTGACAATGCAGAACAGTTCAGCCACCCCGCCCGAAACGTCAGTGCCGACCATCCCGGTCATCGATGTCGGCCCGTTCATCCGCAATGAGGCGGGTGCCGCCGCGGTCGTCTCGGCCATCGAGACCGCCTGCCGCGATACCGGCTTCTTCCTCGTCACCGGTCATGGCGTGTCGCCGGAAAAGACCATGCGCCTCTACAATCTGGCGCGTGCCTTCTTCGACCTGCCGCAGGATTGGAAGACGCAACAGGGGCGTGGTACCGATGTCATCGGCGGCGTGGCCTTCTCGCCCATCGCTGACGAGGCGCTGAGTGCGACGCTGGGAATCAAGACCCCCGGCGACTACAAGGAAAGCCTGAATTTCGGTGTCCGCCTGCCAGGCGACAGCTGGCCGGACCAGCCGGAAGGCATCGAGCAGGCGTTCCGCGACTATTTCGTCGAAATGGAGACGCTGGCCCAGCATCTGCGCCGCGTCTTCTGCAAGGCCATCGGGCTCGACCAGGATTATTTCGAGGCGTCCTTCGATGGCCACATGTCGGCACTGCGCGTCATCAACTACCCCGAGCAGGACGAAGACCCGCTGCCGGGACAGTTGCGCGCCGGTGTCCACACCGATTACGGCTTCATGACCATCCTGCGTTCGGAAGCCTCGTCGGGCGGCCTGCAGGTGCAGACCCGCGACGGCCAGTGGCTTGACGCGCCTTCGATCGACGGCGCCTATGTCGTCAACATCGGCGATGCCTTCATGCGCTGGACCAACGACGAATGGGTGTCGACGCCGCACCGTGTCGCCAATCCGCCCAGCGACAAGAAGGGCAGCTCGCGCCGCCAGTCGATCCCGTTCTTCCTCAATCCGAGCAAGGACACCGTCATCACGTGCCTCGAGCCGTTCTGCGCCGAAGGCACGCCTGCGAAATACGAGCCCATCACCTATGGCGAGTATATTGCGCTCAAGACCAAGCAGGCCTTCAGCAAATAGCTGAGGCCTGAGCGACCATGGTCCTTTCGAGGGCCGCGGTTGGATAGGGAAGGACAGAGACGGGAACCGCCGTCCTCCGCAAGAAATCACCAGGGCCGTTCGGCCAGAGACCGAACGGACGCAGATTGGATGTCAGAAAGGGGAACTTTACGATGAATTTGACCAGAAGACAGGCACTCGCCGGCATGGCGGCACTTTCCGCAGGCACGATGTTCGGGATTCCAGCAGCTCTTGCACAGAGCAAGACCTTGATCGTGCCGACGCTGGGCGGTGTTTGGGAGCAGTTCTGGCGCAACACGCTGGCGCCGGAATTCACCAAGGCCAGCGGCGCCAATGTCACGCTCGACGTCGGCAACGGCCGCGTCTGGGGTGCCAATATGCGCGCCGCCGGCGTTGCCAACCCGCCTTATTCGGTCGTGATGACCAACGAAGTCTTCGCGTCGAGCCTGCGCAAGGAAGGCTTCTTCGAGAAGCTCGACCTGAGCAAGGTGCCGAACTACAACGATCTTTATCCGCTGGCCAAGAAGACCGACGGCTGGGGCGCCATCGCCATGGTCTCGCCGATCGGGCTTGCCTACCGCACCGATCTGGTGAAGACCCCGCCCAAGGCTTGGAAGGACCTCTGGACCAACCCTGAGTTCAAGGGCAAGATCGGCCTCTACAGCTTCTCCAACAGCGCCGGCAAGATGCAGCTGATGCTGTTCTCCAAGATCTTCGGCAAGGACATGTATGACACCGAAGCCGGCTTCAAGGCGCTCGGCGAGCTGGGCTCGGTCATCCAGGCCGATTTCAACCTGTCCACCGGCATCGCCTCGGGCGAATTCGTCATCGCACCGTTCGACTTCGGCGAAGTCGCCCGCCTGCGCAAGCAGGGCCTGCCGATCGACGTGATCGTGCCGGAAGAAGGCCTGCTGATGTTCGACCAGACGATCAACATCCTGGCCAACGCGCCGGAAAAGGAACTCGCCTACGAATACGCGAACTTCCTGCTTGCGCCGGAGACACAGGCGCTGCTGATGAAGGAGTTCTTCATCTCCCCGACCAATTCCAAGGTCGTGGTGCCCGACGATCTCAAGGCCGACGTGCCGATCTCCGGCGCGGAAATGGACAAGATCCTGAGCTGGGACTGGGACTTCATGAACCAGAACCAGGCCGCGTTCGCCGAGACCTGGGCGAAGACCATCAAGTAGCAAGCACAGCTCAGCCGCGCTCATACGGGGAGTATGCGCGCGGCTTTGCATTTTGCGCCAGCAAGGGATTAGATATATGACCGAGGTTAGCATCGAAAAGCTGACCAAGAGCTATGGCAACGCGCGCGCCGTGAATGCCATCTCTATGAAGATCGCCGAAGGCGAGTTCATCTCGCTGCTCGGGCCTTCGGGGTGCGGCAAGACCACCACGTTGAAGATGATCGCCGGCTTCGAGGACGTCACCGAAGGTGCGATCCGCTTCGACGGCCAGGATGTGGTCAACACCCCCGCCGAAAAGCGCGACATCGGCATGGTGTTCCAGAATTATGCGCTG
The DNA here is from genome assembly GCF_030010215.1 of Tianweitania sp. UT-5YL-CI-8. GTDB lineage: Bacteria > Pseudomonadota > Alphaproteobacteria > Rhizobiales > Rhizobiaceae > Oryzicola. The sequence goes on along the minus strand of NZ_JASCRR010000002.1, from coordinate 443,249 downwards.
TTTCCGCACATGACCGTCGAGCAGAATCTCGCCTTCGGGCTTGAGATGCGCAAGGTGCCGAAGCCGCAGATGCGCGAGCGCATCGCCAAGGTGCTGGATATGGTCCAGCTCAAGGGTTACGAGGCACGCTATCCGCGCCAGCTTTCGGGCGGGCAGCAGCAGCGCGTCGCCCTTGGCCGGGCTCTTGTCATCGAGCCGAAGATCCTGCTGCTCGACGAGCCGCTCGCCAATCTCGACGCCAAGCTGCGCGAGGAAATGCGCGTCTTCATCCGCGACCTGCAGCGCCGCGTCGGCATCACCACGGTCTATGTCACGCACGACCAGGCCGAGGCGATGACGATGTCGGACCGTGTCGTCGTCATGTTCGGCGGCCGCATCGCCCAGATCGGCTCCCCCACCGACATCTATGAGCGCCCCGAAAACCATGAGGTCGCTGAATTCGTCGGCCAGGTGAACCTGGTCCAGGCCAAGGTCGAGTCTGTCGGCGAGGGTACCGCGACGGTTACCTCGCCGCTCGGAGATTTCACCCTGCCGACCAAGATTTCGGTCAAGCCGGGCAACATGGTTTCGCTTGCGCTGCGCCCCGAGGCCATCGAACTGTCCAAGGCCACCGAAGGCCAGCCTGCGGCAACCGTTCTGGCAAGCTATTATTCCGGCGCGCTGATGGACTACCGCTTGAAGCTCGACAATGGCGACGAACTGCATGCGCAAACCTTTCCGGTCAACCGCTTCGCGGAGGGCGACCGCGTCGCCCTGCACGCGCCGGCGGAGCGCTTCTGGCTGGTCGGGGTGTCAAAATGAGCCCAGGCAAGACCAAGGGCATCGGCCCCTATCTGCTGATAGCGCCGGCAGGACTTCTGCTGGCCGTTTTTCTGGTGCTGCCCTATCTCAATATCGGCGTCATGAGCTTCCGCGTTCCCGGGCAGGGCACGCCGTATGGCGAGGGTTTCACCCTCGTCAATTATGCCCGCTTTTTCGCCGACAGTTTCTATATCTGGCAGGTCGTCAACACGCTGTGGATCGGCTTCCTGACCACCGCGATCTGCCTGGTGATCGGCTTCCCCGTCGCCTGGCAACTGACCCGGCCGAACATGCGGTTTCGCGGCCTGGCCTATGGCCTCGTGCTGTCGCCGCTTCTGGTCGGCATCGTCATCCGCAGCTATGGCTGGACAATCCTTCTCGGCAATAACGGCCTCATCAACCGCACGCTGACCAATATGGGCCTGATCGATTCGCCGCTGCCGCTGATGTACAATGCGCTTGGCATCATCATCGCGCTGGTGCACGTCTTCCTTCCGTTCATGATCCTGCCGATCATGAACGGCATCCAGGGCATCGACCCATCGCTCGAAGCCGCTGCCCGCTCGCTCGGCGCGTCGCGCACCACAGCCTTCCGCCGCATCGTCCTGCCACTGTCCATGCCGGGCATCCAGGCCGGCTGCATCCTGGTCTTCGTGCTGTCGCTCAGCGCCTATGTCACGCCCTCGCTGATCGGCGGATTGAAGGTCAAGACCATGGCGGTGACGGTGGTCGATGCGCTGATCGATACCTTCCAGTGGCCGTTTGGCTCGGCGCTTGCGCTGATGCTGTCGGTGACCGGGGCGGTCATCGTGGTCATTTTCGGCCGCATGACCCGCATGAAATGGAAGGTGGCCTGACATGTCGAGACCGTTCCTCACCGGCTACTGCCTTCTCATCTATGCCTTCCTGCTCGCGCCCATCCTGGTCGTGGTGGGTGCCTCCTTCAATGCCGGCGCCTTCCTCACCTTCCCACCGCAGGGCCTGTCGTTCCGCTGGTATATCACCTTCTTCAACAACGAGGTGTTCATGCGGGCGATCCGCACCTCTTTGTGGGTGGCCTTCGTGACCATGATCATCTCGGGCGTCATCGGCACCATGGCGGCACTGTTCCATGTCTTGCATGCGCGCCGCAGCAAGGACGTGGTGCGCATCGCCATGCTCGCGCCCCTGCTGTTGCCGGAGGTACTCACGGCGATCTCGCTCCTGTTCTTCGTCTATGCCATCGGCATTGGCACGCAGAACATGGTCGGCATGATCATCGGCCACGTGCTGATCACGCTGCCGTTCGTCTTCATCAACGTGTCGGCCTCGCTGGAAAGCTTCGACCCGTCCTGGGACATGGCCGCGCGCAGCCTGGGTGCGCCGAAGCTGGTGCGGTTCCGCCGCATCATGCTGCCGATGATCAAATCGGGCGTCATCGGCGGCTGCCTGTTCGCCTTCATCATCTCCTTCGACATCTTCACCATCTCCTTCATGCTGAAGGGCGTCGGCACTTCCACCCTGCCGATCCAACTGTTCGACTACCTCCGCACCAACTTCACGCCCGAAGCCGCAGCCGTCTCGACGGTGTCGATCGTGCTGACGCTGACGGTGGTGATCATTTCGGAAAAGGTCTTGGGACTGCGCATTCATAGGTTCTGATCAGGGCTTCGGTGAGGCGCCACTATCTCATCACCGCTTTGCTTCGCAAACTACGCTCTCCCCTGACAGGGGAGAGCGACTGCTGCCTTGAAAAGCGCATTCTTCGCAGGCTCGGGTTTCTGAGAAATGGGATGCGGCCCATAATCCGTCAGCACCGAAAGGCGCCGCCTATGCAGTCTACCGAAGCCCGCAAGATCGTCATCGACACCGATCCCGGCATCGACGACGCGGTGGCGATCCTTCTGGCGCTGAAATCGGCCGAGTTCGACATTCTCGGCATCACCACGGTGGCCGGCAATATCGGCATACAGACCACCACCCGTAATGCCGGCCGCATCCTGGCGCTGCAAGATCGCCGCGATGTGCCTGTGAGAGCGGGCGCCGCCGTGCCCTTGTCGCGTCCGGGCCGGAATGCATCCTATGTTCACGGCAATGACGGCCTCGGCGGCGTGGCATTTCCCGAACCGCTCGCAGCGCCTGCCGGAGACGATGCCATAGCCTGGCTGGCAAGGACGCTCGATGCCGCAGACGTCGGCAGCGTCGATATCCTGGCGCTCGGCCCGCTAACCAATGTCGCGCGGCTGGTGCAGGAGCATCCCGCTTCCGCCGAACGCCTGGGTCGCGTCATCGCCATGGGCGGCGCGATCCACGAGCCGGGCAATGTCGGTCCTCGCGCCGAGTTCAACATCGCGGCCGACCCCGAAGCCGCTGACGTCGTGTTCCGTTCCGGCCTCGATGTCACGCTGATCCCGCTCGACGTCACCCGCAAGGTCCGCGCCACGCATGCCCAGGCAGCCGACCTGAGGGACAGCGACGTTGCGGCTGCCAAGATTTCGGGCGAACTGATCGACGCCTATTTCCAGAGCACTGGCGGCGGCGAAAGTCGCCCGCTGCATGATCCCTGCGTGATGCTTTTAGCGCTCGACGCCGCGCTGTTTACCTGTGAGCGGCTCAAGATCTCGGTCGATCGGACGATTACAGGCTATGCCGGTTCGCTCGACATCGACGCTGCGGGCGGCGCCATTTCGGTAGCGATGGAAGTCGATGGCGATGGTGCGCTGAAACTGCTCTTCGAACGGCTGCTGGGCTAGCAGGTCACCTTGCTGTCGATCTCATCGGGCCGGCGGTGTTGCATGCCCAGGGAGATTGGCGAGGGGCGAAAAGGCAACTGCCTTAACAAAGGGCATATCAATGCTGATTTCATGAAATGAATGGCGCGCCGCGCCGGGTGAAGATGAGAACTATGTCTACTCTATAGTCCTCCTTTGAATGTCCTCCCATCCGAGGGTCTGTCAGATCCGCCCATTGCTCGATGGGGGACGGCGCTTCTCAGTAAGCGCGTAACGCTTGAAGGTCTGAAATGGGGCCGATTGAACGAACCCGCTCGCGCGGGAGGGCGCCTGGGGTTGAGATAGAGGGCACAGGCCGGAGGTCGGGCTTCCATTGAGCCTCGCGCGGTAGCGGCAGAGCATGGCGGGCTTCTTCACCAAGGAGCCTGACCATGACTTTCCCTGATCTCGACGCACCCGTCAGCCCGCTGCGTCAGCGGCTGATCGACGACATGAACCTGCGGCGTTTCTCCCGCGAGACGCAGCGCAACTATCTCCGCGACATCGGACGTCTGGCGGCATTTCTCGGGCGTTCACCTGACGCGGCGACCGCCGACGATCTGCGCCGGTTCCAAATCGAGCAGCAGGAGGACGGCGTTCCGGTACCGACGATGAACAGCATCGTGTCGGCGCTGCGCTTCCTCTTCATCCACACACTCGACCGCCCGGATCTGGCGCGCAGGCTGGTCCGGGAGCCGTGCGCGCCTCGATCGAGGTCGCCGACATCTTCCGCGCAGCAGGTCCTGCCTACAGGGCCGCTCATGCAGGGCACCTGAGCCTCGCCCAGATCAAGGTCATGTCGGCGATCGAGAACTGCCGCACCGCGGCGCTCGGCGGTCACGTCGAAGCCTGCAAGGACTGCGGCGAGTGGCGCATCGCCTACAACTCCTGCCGCAACCGGCACTGCCCGAAGTGCCAGGGCGCGGCGGCGCGGACGTGGCTTGCCGCGCGCGAGGCCGACCTGCTGCCGGTCGGCTACTTCCACGTCGTGTTCACGCTGCCGGCCGAGATCGCCGATATCGCGTTCCAGAACAAGGCGCTGGTCTACGACCTGCTGTTCAAGGCGGCGTCAGAGACGATGCTGATGATTGCCGCCGATCCGAAGCATCTCGGCGCACGCATCGGCATCACCGCCGTGCTCCACAGCTGGGGATCGGCGATGACCCACCATCCACATGTGCACATGATCGTGCCGGGCGGCGGCATCGCGCCGGACAGAAGCCGCTGGATCTCGTCGCGGCCGGCCTTCCTGCTTCCGGTGCGCGTGCTCGGCAAGCTGTTCCGAAGACTCTTCCTCGCGCGGCTGGTCGCACTCCACGACGCCGGGCGGCTCGGCTTCTTCGGGACCATGGCACACCTGGCCGACCGCCGAACCTTCCTGCGCCACCTTGCTCCCGTTCGCGGGAAGCGATGGGTGGTATACGCGAAGGCGCCGTTCGCCGGACCGGAGGCGGTGCTCGCCTACCTGTCGCGCTACACCCACCGGGTCGCAATCTCGAACGGTCGCCTGATGACCTTCGACGAGACCGGGGTCACCTTCCGCTACAAGGATTATCACCGCGACGGTGCCGACCGCCAGCAGGTGATGACGCTCGCTGTCGACGAGTTCATCCACCGCTTCCTGATCCATGTCCTGCCACGCGGGTTCCACCGCATCCGGCACTACGGCCTGCTGGCAGGCTCCGCCCGCAAGGCCAGCCTCGCGCTCGCCCGCGAACTCCTGGAGACGTTGCCAAGATGGACTTCGGGAACCACGCTGGCCAGCCTCGCGCTCGCCCGCGAACTCCTGGATGTCGCCGCGCCGCCTGACCCACGCGACTTTCCATGTACCAGGGAGAGCCAGTGGCCATTTCGCAGGTTGATCGAACACAGTAGGGCTGGCCCAGCGTTATGCCATTCATTGCCTGCGATATGACAACGACCTGCACCAATCTCCGAATTTGCAGTCGCGAAATGTCGGCTGGTGGTACTGTATGATCAAAAAGCCATATAGCGCTATGACAATGCCTCCAACTATCTTCGACGCAGGAACCACCTCTCGTCTCAAATTGTGATACGGATCATGGTTCGGGACCGTCTAGATCAAGGCAACCTATTGGTTGGAGCCCGCTACGCTGGACGCAGCTATTTGATCGTAGCGAAAATGTCAGCCGGTGCGGCCGCGTTCATTACGTTCTTGGATTTCAGCCAGGCTGGTGGCGCACCGTGAAACCCGCCAACCAAGGCATTGCCGCAATTGCAGGTGCGCTCGCGAGAGATCGTGCCGATAGCGTCGATCAGGGTCTTTTCGATCAGATCGTGCAGGCCCTCGCGATAATATCCGTCGTTCATGCTGCCAGGGCCGAAATGGACGACCGCCGGAGCCATGCCTGCGCCAAAATTGATGACGGGAGCGATCGAGGCGAAACACATCTCCGCCTCGCGAGCAAACACCACTTCGGGCACCAATGGCGTGCCGACGATATCGCCGCCATCACGCTGGAAGCTGCGGATTTCCGCTGGAGTCTCGAAGCGAGGACCTTCGGCACAGACGAATACGCCGCGTTCGATAACGCGGTTGGAAAACTTGGTGGCGGAGGTGATTAGGTTGGTGCGCAGACGCGGGCAGAATGGATCGGTGAAGTCGACGCGAACCCAACAGTCGCAATCGTCGAACAGGGACTGCGCCCGATTCTTCGTCCGATCAAGGAAATCGTCGGAAATCACGATATCGCCGGGCCGTATGGCCGGATTCACCGAACCTATAGCATTTTGCGAGATAATGGATTCAACGCCCAGTTCGCGCAGCGCCCAGATATTGGCGCGATAGTTGATTTTGTGGCTGGGCACCGTCAGGTTGGCGCTATAGCGCAGGACCACCGCCGCTGCGCGCCCGGCAATGGTCCCGAGTAGGACCGGGGCCTCACCGAATGGGGTCATGACCATTTCGGTGCGCCGGTCTTGCAACAGTGTCTCGGAAGCGGCGCTGGAAATCAGGCCAATCGGGGCATCGGTCATTGTCGGAATCCTAAGTTGAGGGAGTGTGTGCATAGTGTTGCTTGATATGCGCAACGGTTGCGGTGGCATCGATGTTGCTGAAGTGGCCGTCCGCATAGATGGTGCTGCCCGCGACCATCACTTCGCGCACGTGCTGAGGGCCTGCCCTGTAGACAAGGTCTGAGAGCACGCGCTGCGCGGTGTTGCCGAGCGGGTGGTCTAGATCGAGTACGACCAGATCGGCTTGTTTGCCCGGTACCAGCGTGCCGATGGCGTCGTGCCAGCCGAGCACCCTGGCACCTTCCCGGGTTGCCATGGCGAAGGCATCGGCCGCGTCGATGATGTGGGCATCAAGGCTCGCTGCACGTTGCAGCAATACCGAAGCTTTCATCTCCTGGAAGATGTCGAGGCTGTTGTTGCTGACCGTGCTGTCGGTCCCAAGGCCGACCTTGATGCCGGCCCGGCGCATGGCGGGGATTGGAGCAATGCCGCTGGCGAGCTTGGCGTTGGAGACGGGATTGTGGGCAATGCCTGCGCCGGTCTTGGCGAGGAGCGCTATCTCCTCGGCATCGAGCCAGATGCAGTGCGCCAGGATGGAGCGCTCGTCGAGCACACCCAGGTCGTGCAGCCAGCGCATCGGCGTCGTGCCATGGCGCGCGTGAACGATCTCTGTCTCCTTGGCGTTTTCCGCCAAGTGGATAACGAAGGGCACGCCCAATTTGTCGGCAGCCCGTTTGACCTCGACGAGCAGTTCTGCTGTGCAGCTATAGGGCGAGTGTGCGCCCAGAAAATGCCGCACCAAGCCATTGCCAGCATGGCGTGCCATGGCCGCCTCGGTCTCTTCCCGCGCAAGCGGCCAGTTGGGACGTCCAGCTTTGCGATATTCCGGGGAGTTGGCCAGCGCGCCGCTGAGCGAACGCATACCGATGGCGCTGGCCACGTCTGAGAATATGCCGGCTCCGAACCGCGTGCAATCGCAGGCGGTGGTGATGCCGTTGCGCACCATTTCCATTACCGCCAGCTCGCAGCCAAAGCGGTTGTCTTCCAGCGAGAGTACTGACGTATAGGGCGCGATGGTCTGCGCCCATTCAAACAGATCGCCATCGTCGCAACAGCCACGTTGTATGCTCATGCCGCCATGAGCATGGGTGTTGATGAGCCCGGGAATGACAATTTGACCCGCGAGGTCGCGAACGGCCGCGGCCGCCGGTGCCTGCTGCGCCATACCGGTCCAGACGATGGTTTCGCCATCGATGAGGAGTGCGGCATCGGGCATGAACCCGTCCGGCGTGCCGTCGCACAGGAACAGATTGGTCAGCAGCGTGCTCATGAAAACCCCAGCGGAAAAACAGCATCATCGATGGTTGAGGCGATTTGAGTCTGCAGCGGTCCGGCTGGGGTAACGCTGACGCCGTTGATCTGCAACGAAATGTCGTGACCAGGCACGATGATGTCGGCCATGGCCATGATCCGGGCAATGCTCGTGGCTGCCGCTACGCTGTCATGTGCGCCCGAGGCCAGGCCCGTTCGTGCATCGACACGATGCTTGACCGCGTCCTGCGCCAGAACGTGGGTGTTCCCATCGCGCTGCAGGGCCAGCGCGATATGGCCGTCGGTATGACCAGGTGTGTGCAGCAATTGTACACCGGGGAAGAGTTCGAGCTCCCCATGGATCAGCTGCAGCTTGCAGCGCGCCAGCATGCCCTCGATCTGGAAGACAGGCAGCGCCATGTCGAGAGCCTTGTGGTCGTAGTAATAACTGAGCTCTGTCTGGTGCAGCACCAATTCAGCGTTGGGAAAGCACTCGATATTGGCGATATGGTCGAAGTGCAGATGGCTAAGCACGATGGTGCCGACATCGGTAGGTGCGATGCCGCGCATCTGCAAAGCACAGAGCAGACCGGGTCGATCGCCACTTGCGCCGGTATCGAAAAGGACTGGCCCTGCGGCGGTGTGCAGCAGAACGGTCGTGCTCCAGCCGAGAAAGCCGCGCCGGGGCTTGCCCGGAAAACCTTGGATCAGGACCTCATACATCGCCGTCAGCACCATTATAGAGATGGCACGCGACGTTGTGGCCTGGCGCGATCTGAACAGTTTTTGGCTCGATTGTCCGGCAGGCCGCCCCGACGTCGGTCGCACGCGAGCAACGCGTATGGAAACGGCAACCGGATGGAGGCCGAATGGGTGAAGGTACATCGCCCTGCAAAACGATGCGCTGCTGTTTGATGCGTGGATCCGGCACCGGAATGGCAGATATCAATGCCTGCGTATAGGGATGCGCAGGCGCCGAGAAAAGGCGCGCTTTTGGCGCGGATTCCACCAGCTTTCCCAGGTACATGACACCGACATCGTCGGAGATGTGTTTCACTGCCGCCAGCCCGTGCGCAATAAACAGATAGGACAGCCCCATCTCCCGCTGCAGGCGCTTGAGCAGGTTCAACACCTGCGACTGGATCGAGACGTCGAGCGCTGAAACCGGCTCGTCGCAGACGATCAATTTGGGATTGAGCGCGATTGCGCGGGCGATACCGATGCGCTGGCGCTGGCCACCGGAAAACTCGTGCGGATAGCGATTGGCATGCGAAGAGGGCAGTCCGACCTGATCAAGCAGCTCGCGCACGCGGGCGGCCCGCTTGCTGCCACTCAAGGAATGATGGATCTCGAAGGGTTCTTCGAGAATCTGCTGGACGGTCATCCGCGGATTGAGTGAGGCGTATGGATCCTGAAAGATGATTTGCAGGTCCTTGCGCAGGTCGCGCAGGCGCTGTCCAGAACTGGTGAGGAAGTTCTCACCGTTGTAGAGCACTTCGCCAGCCGTGGCATCTTCCAGCCTCAGAATGACCTTGCCCAGCGTTGACTTGCCGCAACCGGACTCCCCGACCAGCCCCATGGTATGGCCAGACTCGATCTTGAGCGACACACCATCGACCGCATGGACACGCGCGTTTCTACGGTCGAACATGCTGGTCTTCTTGACCTTGTAGTGCTTGACGAGATTGCGGACTTCAAGAATGGGTGTGCTCATGCTGCGACCGCCTCGCGCAAGCGTTCTGGGGCAAGAAAGCACGCGGCCTGACGCCCCGGCCTCACCTCTACCAGCGGCGGCTCTTCTGTTCGGCAAAGCTCGAACACATAGGGGCAGCGCCCCGCAAATGCGCAGCCGGGCGGACGATCGATGGGGTTGGGAACGCTGCCTTCGATCGCGTAAAGCTCGTCGACGTCTTCATCCAGACGCGGGATCGAGGCCAAAAGGCCTTCGGTATAAGGATGAAGCGGATTGTCGAACAGCGCCGTGACATCGGCCACCTCGACGATCTTGCCCGCGTACATGACCGCGACCCGGTCGCACATTTCGGCGACAACGCCCAGATCATGGGTGATGAGCACGATCGACATGCCCAGATCACGCCGAAGCCGACGCAGCAGGTCGAGGATCTGTGCCTGAATGGTCACGTCGAGCGCCGTTGTCGGCTCATCGGCAATCAGCAGGCGTGGATTGCAGGAAAGCGCCATGGCGATCATGACACGCTGGCGCATTCCGCCTGACAATTGGTGAGGATACTCGGTCGCCCGGCGTTCGGGCTCTGGAATATTGACCAGCCGCAGCATGTCGATCGCCTTGGAGAAGGCAGACTTGCGGGAAAGATTTTGGTGCAGCGCGATGGTTTCGGCGATCTGCTCGCCGACCGTGAACACCGGATTGAGCGAGGTCATCGGCTCCTGGTAGATCATCGATATCCGGTTGCCGCGCAGAGCGCGCATTTCGGCCTTGCTAAGCTGGAGAATGTCCCGGTTTTCGAAAAGGATCTGCCCGCCGGCATAGCGGCCGGGTGGCGCCGCGATCAGCCGCATGATCGACAGCGAGGTGACGCTCTTGCCAGACCCCGATTCTCCCACGATGCCAAGCGTTTCCCCCTTGACGACCGAAAACGAGATATCGTCGACTGAGCGAATGTCGCCGCGTTCGCTGGAGAAATAAGTCTTGAGATTACGAACCTCGAGGATGGGCGGTGCTGGATGGTTCATCAGATCAAGGCTCCCTGTTGGCGCAGGCCCGCCTGCAGTGCGCCAACATCGAGCCGGCGGGGCGTGGTTGAGGCTCTAAGGCTTATCGCGGCGGCAAGGCCCGCGGCCTCTCCCATGGCCATCCCCGGTCCCATGACCCGCACCGAGGCTTGTCCATCATGGGTCGCCGAAACGCAGCGCCCGGCAAGGACCAGGTTGTCGATTTCGAGCGGAACAAGCGAGCCGTAGGGTACGTGATAATAGTCGTCGCCCGGTAGGTGCAGGCGGATGGTCGTTTCGCCTTGGCTGTGATCCTCTATCGGCCATGAGCTGCGGCAGATGGCGCTGGTGGTTTTTTCCGCGCCCAGGACGTTCTGCCGGGTCAATACATGCTCCCCGATCACACGCCGCGTTTCGCGCACGCCAAGCTGGGGTGCGATGGCGTCGATGATCGCGGTCTCAAAACCGGGGATGTATTTGACGAGGAATTTGGCGAAGCTCTCGACCTGCCGGCGCCCTTCAAGCGTGCCTGCCGTAAGGCTCCAGGGATCAACGCCATCGACACCAGCCACCCGGCTCATGTTGACGTGCACCTTGCCGGGTTGGGGGGCAGGCGAGAACGAACCGCTGATGCGGGGGAAATCGAATTCCCCGCTCTGTTTGACGGCGACGAGAAGCGAACGGATATCTTTTTCGGGGAAGGCCATGGCGCGTTCGATGTTCACGCCGCCCATGTAGAACACCATGGTGGGGGCCTGAAGGCGCCCTTGTTCGTCGCCCATCTCAAATGGCGCTCCGGCCAGTGCCGCGACATCTCCGTCACCCGAGGCGTCCACGATCCGCTGCGCAAGGATGACCTCACGGCCACCTTTGTGCTCGACCACGACGCCTCTGACGGCGCCATCGGCGATCAGTGTTTCGACCACCGTTGCATGAAACAGCAATTCAACCCCGGCTTCGTCCACCATGCAGTCGAGGACGAGCTTGAAGACCTCGTGGTCTATCTGGAAACGGTGGCGATATTTCATGCCGCCGCCGACGGCTTTGAGGCGCTGCATAACCTCATAGGGTAGCCCGCCGACCAGAAGCTGATGCGTTGCATCGGGGCCGCAGGTGTAGACACCACAAAACACGCCGACCATGGCGGCGGTTGCGGTGCCCCCCAGAAAGCCGTAGCGTTCTACCAGCATAACCTTGGCACCATTTCGTCCTGCCGAGACAGCGGCAGTACAGCCCGCGGTGCCGCCGCCCACCACCAATACATCGACCTGGCGAGCCACTGCGAGCGTGCGGGATGGCTGCATCACACGTTCGCCATCCATTGCAAAAGCGATGGCCATCTCAGTTCTCCAGTTGCTTGAGCCGCGGATCGAGCATGTCGCGCAAACGGTCTCCCACCAGGTTGATTCCGACCACGGTCAAGAAAATGGCCATGCCGGGCAGGGCGGCAACCCACCATGCATTGGCGATGTAGTTGCGACCCTCCGCAATCATGGCGCCCCAGGTGGGGGTCGATGGCGGCACACCCAAGCCTAGAAAGCTCAACGAAGATTCAAACAGGATCATCTTGGCCACGAGCAAGCTGGAGATCACGATTACCGAGCTCATGACATTGGGCAGCAGGTGCTTCACCAAGATGCGGGGCGTGGTCGCCCCCAGGGCCTTTGCCGCCTGCACATATTCGCGGTCGCGCAGGACCAGGACTTCAGCGCGCACCACACGTGCATATTGCACCCAGTTGGTCAGTCCTAGCACCAAGATGAGGTTCAAAAGGCTAGGCCCCAGTACGGCCACGACGGCCAGTGCCAGCACCAGGAAAGGTATGGCGAGTTGCACGTCGGTAATGCCCATCAGTACCTTGCCCAGATAACGGTCCTCATAGCCTGCGACGATTCCCAGGGTGATGCCAACGAGGGAGGACACGAACACCGAGCACACACCAACCAGCAGCGAGACCTGCGCGCCTACCACGAGGCGGCTGAAGATGTCGCGCCCCAGGGCCTCGGTGCCCAGCCAGTGGATGCCGTTCTTGCCTAGGGCCAGAGGTGGCTGCAGGCGCTTCATGATGTTTTGTGCGGAGGGATCGTAGGGCACTACGAAGCGCCCGACCAGCGCTGCCACGATGACGGCCAGCACGATGGCGAGACCGGACATGGCCAGTTTGCTGCGCGAAAAGCGCTTCCAGAACACGAGCATGGTTCAGCTTTTCCTCAGGCGTGGGTCGAGCAGGCCGTAGCAGAGGTCGACCGCCAGATTGATGCCTACAATCAGCACTGCCATCAGCAGCACAAAGGCTTGGATCACTGTGAAATCGCGGTTGGCAATGGCCTGTATCGCGAGGCGGCCTATGCCGGGATAGGCAAAAATCTCCTCGGTTATGACGGCTCCTCCCAGCAGGGCACCCACCTGCAGACCGATGACGGTGAGCGTGGGGATCGCAGCGTTGCGCAGAGCATGCTGGAAGACGATCTTGCCCTCGGCGAGACCCTTGCCGCGCGCTGTGCGCACATAGTCCGATTGCAGCACCTCGATCATCGACGAACGCAACAGACGGGTGATGATGGCGGTGGAATAGGCGGCCAGCGCGATCGAGGGCATGACCAGGGTTTGCCACCCATTGCGGCCGGATGGAGGGAGCCAATGCAGCTTTTCCGAAAAGATCAGGATCAGCATGATGGCGAGCCAAAAGGTGGGAAAGCTCTGGCCGATCAGCGAGACGACCAGGCCGGTGCGATCAATGATGGTGCCGCGACGGGTGGCGGCGGTGATCGCGAGCGGCACAGCGATGAGGAGGGAAAGCAACAGCGCTGTGCCACTGAGTTGCAGCGTTGCGGGCATGCGCTCCAGAACCAACTGCATCGCCGGCTGTTGATAGCGCAGCGACTGCCCGAAATCGCCCTGAACGGCACGAACCAGGAACTCGAAATACTGCACGATGACCGGCCGGTCGAAGCCCATAGAATGGCGAAACTCCGCGATTTGCTCCAGCGAGGCCTCGGGCGGGAGAAATAACGCCGAGGGATCGCCGCCGATCCTGATCAGAAAGAAGACGGCCACGGACACGCCGAAGACAACGGCGAGCGCGTAGAGCAGACGTGAAGCGACATAGCCAAGCATGGATGGGCTCCGACCGGTTCTGGTTTATTCGAAGCGGGCTTTGCGCAGGTCGATGATGGAATCGGTGCGCGGCTGCCATTTGAGATCGGCATCAAGCCCATAGATCAGCGGCGGCGTCAGCAAGGGAAGGTGAGGTGCCTCGTCCTTGAGAATGGCAGCAGCCTTTTCATAGATCGATGCGCGCTCGGCGGGGTCCAGCGTTGCTCGGCCAGCGTCGAGAAGGGTGTCGAGAGCGGGATTGGCGTAGTAGCTCTGATATTGCCCGCTATAGAGTATGGGGTACCAGACCAGATCCGGATCGCGTCCGCTCCAGCCCGGGAAGATGATACCTTCACGCCCTTTGGCTTCCGAAACGGTTGCCCAGACGCCGGGTTCGAGGAAATTGGGCTCTACGGTGATGCCAACTTCCGCAAGAAAGCCGATCGTGGCATCCATGATCTCTCGGTCCTTCATATAGCGTCCCTGGCGGGCAGTCAGAGCGATAGTGAATCCATCAGGATAGCCAGCTTCTGCCAGCAAAGACTTGGCTTTTTCGGGGTCGTAAGGATAGGGCTGCCAGGCTTTGTCATAGCCGAAGGCATTGGTGGGCAGGGTCAGCGCGACCCGGGTGCCAAGCCCCCCGAGTAAGGCTTGTTGGATCGCATCGACATCGACCGCATAATTGATTGCCTGGCGCACCAACTTGTTCTGAAGCGGAGATTCCTTGAGGGTGTCGAAGGCATAAAAATAGATGAAATCACTGGCTATGGTGGCGATTTTTGTTTCGCCGGATTCCAAGGATGGCACGTCTTCTGGTGGGATGTCGGCTGCAATGTCTACGCCATCGCTCGTCAGTTCAGCAATGCGCGTGCGCACTTCCTTGATGGGACGGAACACTACGTTCTCGACCGCTGGCGCACCGCCCCAATAGTCGGGATTCGCCTTCAGCACCACGCGGTCGTCCTTCAGCCATCTAACGAATGTATAAGGGCCGGTACCAACTGGCGCTGAAGCAAGGGCGTCGGGGCTTTCAGCGGTATATTTTGGCGGCACGATCATAGCTGCGAACGATGCCTCGTAAAGCGAGAACAGCATTGTTGGAAATGGCTTCGCGGTCTTGATGTCGACGGTATAGTTGTCAACGATCTCGACCGACTTGATCGCGGCGATACGCGAAAAATAGGGCGCCTTGAATTCTGGGTCGAGCGCTCGGTCGAAAGTGAATTTGACGGCCTCCGCGTTGAAATCTTCGCCATTGTGGAACTTGACGCCTTCGCGCAACTTGAAGCGCCAGGTCAACGGATCGGGATTGCTCCATTCAGTTGCCAGCGCGGGGACGAACACGCCCTCTCCGTCCATCGTCACCATCGCGTCATAGAGCTGGAACATGATGTTTGCTGTTGGAAAGGCTGAATGCTTGGCCGGATCCATCGTCAGCGCATCGGTTGGCTGGGCCACCGTGATCGTGCCGTTGTCCTGCGCGAATGTTGGATTGAGCAGGGCGAACAGTGCCGTCGTGCTCAGCATTATACCCAGCAATGGGGCATGCAGCAGTCGTTTCATATGATCACCTGTGTTGCAGTCGGGGATGGCTTGGTGCCAATTCCCTGGTTGGCAGTGCAGACATTTCCTCGTGCGACCGGTTGACCCGGTGCCCTTCTCCTTGGCCCCATCACCTTGCTCCATCATAGAGCAGGGCGATGGCGGCAAAATTCTCGAGCCGGGGCACGGTAAAGCGCACGGGCCCGTTATGGTGCGTCATCGGCAGATCTTCGCCGGTGTTGAGCAGAACCGCACGTTTGGCGGGTAAGGCAACCTCCACCGCAAAGCCGGCCAGTGGGGTGCACTCGATCAAGGGTTTGTTCTGTGCTGTCGCGCCATTGATGGCGTGGACGACAGCACCGGCAGGGTGTCCATAAAGAGTAAAGTCCACCGCAGTTGATGCGGTTGTAATAATAGGGGATGGCCCGAGCGGCCGCGCCAAGATGGCGCCGAGCAGGGCAGCACAATCGGCAATTGCATATCTATGATAGAGGCTGCCGAGAAACCACGGCAGCCAGATTGCCGTGCCTGTACCATGTTGGCGGCTGAGCATGGCCGGAGCCGTACCGGGGCCCTCAACCACGGTAAATTCGGGGGCATTATTGGCGAAGGGACCGATCAGAGCCAGCCCAATGTCCCAATCGGCATCGAGCGATGCCGGCGGGCAAAAATCGCCATCGGCGCCGATATGGGGAATGCCATCCAAGGCATTGCGCAGATGGTCAGCCCGCAATGCGAAATAGGCGCCCGAGATCGACTGCCGCGGGGAAGGTAAAGCAGGCACGGCGGCGCTGCCCGGCGTGGCGCGTAGCTGGCCGACCTCGGTGGCAGCGGCAAAATCGCCTGTCGCGAGCAGGGTGCCGCCATTGGCAACATAGTCGTTGAGGGCCGCCGCATCGGCGTCTGAGAGGCACGACACAGCAGGACAAAGGATTGCAGCATAATTTTTTAGACCCGCATGTGCCAAATCTCCCGCGACAACGACATCGATCGGGTGACGCAGGGCTGAACTGATTTCGAACAGCCCACGGAATTCATCAATATGCCCGCTCGGACCAACGCGCCCTCTCAGTTTACCGGCATCGACGCCCCATTGCACACTGGCCTCGGACCGGACAATGGCAAGTTTTGCCATCGAGGTGAGGCCCCGATACCATTCGGCGTTGTGGGTGAGGTATTGTGTGAAGTGCCGCAGCGGCGCGATGGCCCGGGGGTCGTCCTGATTCAGCAAGCCATTGATTGCAGGGGCGGTACCGGCACCATGGGCTGCCGTCAACGCCAGGTTATGCAGCAGTCGTCCCATCGGGAGCGCGGTCTGACGACTGGCGAAAAAACCGGAGGTACTCTGGATCAGGAAAGGTGCTGCGTCGGGCTTTACCGCGCGTCCCACCAGCGCCTCTTCGGCGGCCCAATGGTTCCACATCGGCTGGGGATCGATGGGGTTAGGCACGATGGGATTGGAGGCCTGCGCCCCGATCAGGTCCGAGGCGTCCGCCATAGCAGCCAGGTCCCAACCAGCGCGGACATGGTGATACGGCACGAGAACGGCGTCGCGCCGTCTGGCGCGGATGAAGTCCCGCATACGGGCCGTGTAATGTGCCAGGCTCGATTGCCGCCAGCGCTCGTAGGACGGGGAACGCTCTGACGGCGCTGGGACCGGCAGGCCCGTTGCATCCATCACCTGTTGCTGGCAGCGGGGGCAGTAGCAGCGGGGAATATAGAAGTAGTTGTAAAAGAAGCCGTCGATTACATAGCGGGAAAGCAATTCGTCTAAAATCGCGAAATTGGTGACCTGCCAGAAAGGCCCCGTCGGGCAAATTTGCGGCATGTCCCATACCGTGGCGTGACTGCCATCGGCGTTGCGCACGAACCAATCGGGATGGGACGCCTGGGTGCCCGCACGACCTTTGCTGATGTCCATGCGCACGATAACGCGCATCGAGCTTTTCTGCGCCGCCACGATCACGTCACCGACCAGATCGACATTCAAATCGGGATTGATCGGCTGCGCCGCGATTTCTGTTGGGTACCAGGCTGAGAAGCCGCCACCCATGCAGAGGTAGGTATCTGCCCCCATCGCGGCCGCCTCGGCAACCAACTGTGCCGGATCGAGACCGATCGCATCGCTTTCACGCAGCAGGTGCTGAAAGATGCGTACCGGTTGGCGGGTCCAGGGCGGGCTCATTGCGTGGCGCTCCGACCGCGCCCGAGACGGGCATACATGGCTTCGATTGGGCCAGACAGCTTGGCAGCATCGGCATAGACATTACCGTCATCTAGATGCCGCGTTGCGATGTCGCGCGCCTCCTGCCAGATCGCCTTTTCGTCAACCTTGGTGCACACGCCGTCGCGCAGCACGATTTCTCCCGCCACCATGATATGGGCGACCGACGAGCCGTTTTCCGACAAAACCAACTGGCGGACGATATTGTTGAGCGGGGTAAAAGCGGGAGTGCCAAGCCGCAACAGGGTGATGTCAGCGACCTGTCCGACCGCCAGATCGCCAACATCGGGACCCAGTCCGATCGCGTCGGCACTGCCCTGGGTGGCCAGTCGCAATGCGGTTTCGGCACCAACCCACCGGGCGTGCGGCTGCACCAGATTGTGCAGCAGGCCGGCCCATTTGGCGGTCTCGAACAGATTATTGCTGTCGTTGCAGCAGGCGCTGTCAGTACCCAGGCCGACGCGAATGCCACGTTCGAGGTAGTCCGATAGGGGGCAGAAGCCGCTGCCCAGCCGGGCGTTAGAAACCGGGTTGTGGACGATCGCCGTGTTGGTGCGTGCGATGCGCTCAAGATCGTCAATCTCGATCCAGATGGCATGCGCCAAGTTCGTTCCTGGTCCAAGTAGACCAAGTTCATCCAGATGAGCCAGCGTACCCTTGCCATAGAGATGCTGGCCCATTGCCTGCTGTGCCCGGGTTTCCAGCGCATGCAGATGAAGGATGATCCCTTTCCGATCTGCCAGTTCCCCGGCGCGCATGAGCAAATCGTCACTGCACCGCTGGGGAGCAGAGGGCCCGATTGCTGCCTGGATGCGACCCTGGTAACCGTGCCAGCGCTCGACAAACGCTTCTGCAATTTCGATTTGCTCGCGCGCCGGCAATTGCGACCGCATTCCGTAGGCGGAAAGATCGAGATCGCGCAGATCGGCGGTATCCAGTGGCAGGGTCTGTGCCACTGGCCGATCGGCAACGATGGGTGCGATCACTGCACGCAAGCCAAGGTCTCGATAGGCTTGTGCGACCGCATCAAGGCAGAGCCCGTCTAGGTCCGGGGAAATACGGACGTGATCGAGCAATGCCGTTGTGCCGGTACGGAGCATTTCGATTCCGCCCAGTGCAGCCGAGATATAGCATTCGCGCGGCGTACGGCCCTCGCGTCCCGCGGCGGAATGCAACGACCACAATTCGAGCGGCAGGTGCGGGGCGGTTCCACGCAGCAGGTTGTCCGGCGAATGGGTGTGGGCGTTGACGAGGCCAGGTATGGCCAGCAAGCCGTTGCCCGGAATGATGCTATCGCCGGGTTCGGTGCGTGGTGGCATTTCATGCAAAGCGACGATGCGTCCGCCCACAATTTCGATGCTCCGCCGGGCGCAGCTATAGCTGCCACCGTCATGGCTCAGGCACATGGCATCTATGATCCAAGACGTGGCCATGGTTGCGCGGCGTTCCCTTTGAAGTGCACAATTGCTGCGGACACCATGAGAGGGTGAACCCGGCCGCTTGATAATATGCTTTGCTGGAAATACTGATTTTCTCGGCTGGCTATTTTGGGAGCGAAAGGAGCTAGTGGTGAAAATTTGAGCAGAATGCGTATTCAGCTATCGAATTTTCGAGGGAGTGTTGGCTTGACGGGTGCTTGCGTCGCAAACACAGGACAACAGGGCGTTGATGACGAAGTTTCAGGACATGCTGGCCTTTAAGACGGTGGCCGAGCTCAGCGGCTTCACGGCTGCCGCAAAGTCCATCGGCGTAACTACCTCATCGGTGACCAAGAGTGTCACGCGGCTTGAAGAGAGCCTTGGCGTGCAATTGTTCCATCGCTCGACGCGTGCCGTGCATTTGACCGAATTTGGCGCGGCCTATCTTGAGCGATGCACGCAGATCCTGCTCGATCTCATGGACGCGGAGGCACATCTGCGGGATTCAAATCTCGCGCCGGCCGGAACGGTTCGCATCTGTCTGCCGCCCTCTTTCGGGCGCATGACTGTTGTACCGGCGCTCGAACGTTTTTTTACTCAATATCCCTTGGTCAAGCTGGAGTTGCACCTCAAGGGCCAGACGACTAACCCGATCGAGGGCGGCTACGATCTGACGGTGCATTCGGGACGTCTTGCAGATAGCAGGCTGGTCAATCGTCTCTTGATCCGCGGACCACAAAAGACTGTCGCCTCGCCGCAATATCTTGAAAAAGCGGGCGTGCCTCAACTGCCAGTCGACCTTTTGCGACACAATTGCATAGTGGGTGGGTTTGGCCCGATGTGGCCGTTCGGCAGCACGCGTGACACCAGCGAAACCGTTCGCGTCTCGGGCAGTCTGACCACTGACAGTGGTGATGCCATTCGAGAGGCCGCCATTGCTGGAGTTGGCATCGCCCAGGCCACTTGGTGGCTTTTCAAGAACGACATTGCGAGTGGTCGCCTGATTCCGATTCTGGAGAGCTTCGAAAGCGAAGCCGAGCCCATTTCGATTGTCCTGCCCGCAGCCCGTCGTACGCCTGCCAAGGTACGCGCGCTGGTTGATTTTTTGCGCGAGATTTCCCGCGAATTTTGAGTCCCGCACATAGCAGGAGCTCTTAATTTCCGCAGCCCTCTCGTCGGTGCTGAACCGCTTCTCTTCGGATAGCTATGTTATCAAATCGATGCCAGCGCTACGCCCCGTAAAGCTGGGATATTCTTTGACTGAACATTACCAGACTTCTGCGGCGTGCCTTTTGGGAAAGGGTTTCTGCGATAGGCCCGTTGTGGCCGATGGAACTCGGCTTTGTCCGCGTGCCGGCATCGACCGGCAGACCCGGTTACGCCCCAGGCACGGTGCTCAAGCTCTACGTGTATGGATATCTGCATCAGTTGAGCTCGAGCCGGAAGCTGGAGCGTGAGGCAGCGCGTAATGTCGAGCTGATGTGGCTACGTTGGGGTACGGACCGCTACGAGATCGTCGACGGCGTGATGGCTCCCTTGCTACGCATTCGACGGGACACTTCCCGGCAGGCCTAACTTATTCGATCAACACAAAGCAGGAATCGGACCCGGAGAGCGCCAAGGCTCTGCTGGATGAGCTCGGTGCGGCCGGAGGCAGCCGCACCGGAAGCGGCTAGAGTCGACTGGCGGTTGCTGCTCACGGAGTGGCCGAGGTTGATAAGGCGTCAGCTTTCGGACGGTTCCATGACAGCGGCCGTCACGATGATCTCGACAAGATACTCCGGCCCGGCGAGTTTTACCTCACCGGTGGCGCGCGCGGGCGGCTTGCCGGGGACGACCCACTTGTTCCAGACAGCGTTCATCTCCTCGAAAGTCGAGATGTCGGCCAGCCAGATGGTCGCCTGCAGGATGCGCGATTTATCGGTCCCTGCCTGAGCCAGAAGGGCGTCAATCTTGCCGAGTATCGTCTCCGTCTGCTTCGTGACCGACTGGCCCGGAGCGCCGACCTGGCCAGCGAGGAAGACCATGCGGTTGTATATGACGATCGGGCTTGATCGTTCACTTGGATTGATCTTCTGGATGTCGCTCATAGTGAAGTCCGGTTCTCCCAAAATTGCGTTGGGCGTCAGCCGATGAGGTGGACGTAAGCGGGGTCCCATTCGGCACGGCATTTATCCCCGGGCCTCAGGTGCTTCATGTCGGTGCTGAGCATACGGGCGCGCAAGGAGCGGTCGCCGACCCGCAGGAGGACGAGATGACTTTCGCCGTAGTTGATCGAATCCTCGATCACCGCGTCGTGGCCTGTCGTACCCTGACCTGCCGGCCGCAGCTTGATGATCTCTGGCCGGATGAGGACGTCAAAGGTCTGGCCGCCGGTCAGTGAAGGGTTGGTGAGCGGCATTTGTCCAAGGCCATCCACCTCGAGCCGGTCCTCGCCGATTGCGGTGCCGGACAGAATGTTGCTGTCGCCGACGAACGACGCCACAAAGCGGGTCGCCGGCCGATGATAGATCTGGTCCGGCGTGCCGATCTGGTCGATACGGCCGTTGGTGAAAACCGCTATGCGATCGGACATCGTCATCGCTTCGGTCTGGTCGTGGGTGACGTAGATCATGGTCACGCCGAGATCGCGATGGATCTTCCGCAGTTCCACCTGCATATGCTCGCGCAGGTTCTTGTCGAGCGCACCCAGCGGCTCGTCGAGCAGGATCAGGTCGGGATTGAAAACGAGCGTACGTGCAAGCGCGACGCGCTGCTGCTGGCCGCCGGAAAGCTGGCGCGGATGGCGGCCGGCCGCTCCGGACAGTCCGACCATATCCAAGGCACGATCGATCTTCGATTGGGCCGCTGACCTCGTCTCGCCGCGCATGCGAAGCGGATAGAAGACATTCTCCTCGACCGTCAGGTGCGGGAACAGCGCGTAATTCTGAAAGACGACGCCGATGTTGCGCTTGTGCGGTGGAACTGTTTC
This sequence comes from Tianweitania sp. UT-5YL-CI-8, assembly GCF_030010215.1. Lineage (GTDB taxonomy): Bacteria > Pseudomonadota > Alphaproteobacteria > Rhizobiales > Rhizobiaceae > Oryzicola. The sequence goes on along the minus strand of NZ_JASCRR010000002.1, from coordinate 421,466 downwards.
CAGAGAGCGGCCGTTCAGCAGGATCTTGCCCTTGTCGATCTTCAGAAAGCCGGCGATTGCCATCAGCGTCGTCGTCTTGCCGGAGCCCGACGGCCCGAGTAGCGAGACGAACTCGCCTTTTGCGATGGTTAGAGACGGGATGTCCATCGCCTGCGTCGCCCCGCCGTCATAGCTTTTGCTGGCTCCGGCGAGCTCAAGATAAGGTCCATTCATACCGGGCTCCTTGAGGCGCCGAAGCGCGATTTGACGAGCCGCGCCGCGGCGACCGCGCCGACGCAGGCCAGCACAGCGCCGAACAGGATCGACGAGGCTGCGGCGATCACCGGGTCGGCGTCCATCGAGAAACTGTTGAACATCTGGCGCGGCAGGGTTGCCGCGTCGCGGCCGGAGATGAACAGGCCGATAACCGACTCGTCGAACGAGTTGATGAAGGTGAAGAAGGCGGCGACCAGGAAGGCCGGCATCATCACCGGCAGCGTCACTGTGCGGAAGCTGGCGAGCGGATTGGCGCCCAGCGACGCAGCCGCCCGTTCCAGGTTGGTGTCGAAGCTCTGCAGGGCTGCGGTCAGGATTAGCACAGCGATCGGGATCGTCAGGCAGACATGCGCCAGAGAGACGGCAAGCCGCGTCTGCAGCAGGCCTATCTCGCCGAAATAAATGTAGTAGGCGAGCGCCAGAACGATGTGCGGCACCAGAAGCGGCATAAGCGTCAGCAGGCGGAACGCGCGCTTGCCGAAGAAGCTGAGCCTGACCAGCGCGAAAGCGGCGGGCGTCGCCAGGATCAACGTCATCACGGTCGTCATCAACGCGATGGTCAAGCTGTTGAATAGCGGCCCGGTCCAGTTCGGGCTGGTAAAGAAGGCCTGATAGTAACCCAGCCAGTAACCCGGCGGCGGAAACTGCAGCGAGGCAGCCGAGCTGAACGACATCGGCACAACGATGAGCGTTGGCCAGAACAGGAAGTTCGCGGTGATGAAGGCGAGGATTCGAGCCGGCATCGTCAGCGGGTCCAGATTTTTTCGATGTCGAAAATGCTCGAGTAGATCGAGAAAAGCGCGAGCGTGAACACGAGCAGGATCACCGAGGAGGCCGACGCGCCGCCGAAATCCACCAGTTGCTCAAGCTGCTCGGCAATCAGGCCGGAGATCATCATGTCGCGCGGCGAGCCAATCAGGATCGGTGTGACGTAGAAGCCCATACAGGTAATGAAGACCAGGGTCACGCCATTGATGACGCCCGGCGTCGACAGCGGCAGGAAGACGGTAACGAAAGCGCGCGCCGGAGTGGCGCCCAGGCTGCCGGCGGCGCGCAGCAGCGCTTGATCGATACGCCGCATCACGGCGTAGAGCATGAACACCATCAGCGGCGCCAGCATCTGCACCATGGCGAGGGTCGACGCGAAGCTGGTGTAGAGCAGCCGCGGTGGCGGACTCCAGCCGAGGAACGCGAGCAGCGAATGCGCCGGCCCGCCATTCGAGAAAATCACCATCCAGGCATAGGTACGGACGAGGAAATTGGTCCAGAAGCTGAGTGCCACGACCAGCAGCAGAATGTTGGCATAGGTGCCGGGCTTCGTCGCAGCGACATAGGCGACGGGATAGGCAAGCGCCAGGGCGCAGACGGTCACGATGGCGGCCGTGAGCACGGTGTTCAGCAAGATGCGTAGCGAACGCCCGGACTCGAAGAAGGCTAGGTAATTGCCAAGGCCGGCCGTCGGCTCGGTGAAACTCATCCAGGCGATGAGCCCGAGCGGGATGAGGAAAAATGCGCCGAGGAACAGCAGGGCCGGCAAGTAGAGGAGCGCTGGCCGCCGGAACAGCGCCGCGCCCCAGCCCGCAGGCTGGAACCCGGCAACGGCATGATCGACGGCCAGCTGGGTCATGGGCTTACTGGCCGATCCATTCGTCGAAACGCTTTTGGATATCGTCGATCTGCGGCGTGATCTTAGCGACATCGAAGAAGACGACCTTGTCTTTGTAGGCCGGCGAGGTGACGGCAAGCTTTGCCTCCTCTGCCGTCAGGAAGTCGAAGCCCTTGGGGTTAGTCGGGCCGGTGCCGCTTTCGAAGGCGAAGCGGGCGACCCGTTCGGCTTGGACGGCGAACTTAATGAACTGCCAGCCCGCCTCGGCGCGCGGCGTGTCCTTGGCCACGACCCAGTAGGCGGTATCGACCAGTGCCTGGTTCCACTCGATCACCACCGGAGCGCCGTCATTGATGGCGGTCTGGGCATAAGCCGGCCACATGCCGATCGCCGGCACCTGATTGTCGCGAATAATCTGCGTCGCCTGCGGTCCCTGCGTCCACCAGACGCTGACTCGGTCCTTGATCTTGTCGAGCGAGGCAAATGCCCGGTCGATATCGTAGGGGAAAAGATCCTTGGGATCGACGCCGTCGGCCATGAGTGCCATGCCGAGCACGCGGCCGGCGTAGCGCTGGAGCGAACGCTCGCCAGGGAACGCGTCGGCGTCCCAGAATTCCTTCCAGTTCTTCGGGCCGCCATTCGGGTAGGCATCGCTGCGGTAGACCATGGCATTGCCGAAAGAGTGAGACGCGACACCGTTGGAGACCAGCGCGCCCGGGAACAGGTCGGCTTCCGTCACATTGCCGTCGGACTTGGCGACGAGGTCGGCGTTATTGGCACGGCCGAGCTCGACGACACCGAGCGTTGTAACGTCGAACTCATAGGTGCCGGTGCGGACCTGGGCGGCCAGCTTGGCGAAGGAGACCGGGGACACGGTGCGGATTTCGATGCCTGTCTCCGCGGTGAATGGGTCGAACAGGTTTCTGCGCGCCGCCGTCTCCCAGGAACCGCCCCAGGTGTTGACGTAAAGCACCTTCTCGTTGGCATAGGCGCGCTTAACCCAAGGCATGGTCAGTCCGGAGGCGAGCACTGCACTGCCTGTTATCAGCAGAGTCCGGCGGTCGATCGTGTTTCGTACCATTGCACTTCCCCTTTTTATCGATTGGCGAATCCGGCTCATCCGAAGTTCGCGGCAAATACACGAAGCCAGTTCTCACTGGTCAGCTTCGCGACTTCGGCCTCGGCGAAGCCAAGCCGGGCGAGCGCATCCGGCACGTCGGCGAGGTGGAAGACGTCCGGCAGCCATTCGGGCTTGGCGGAGGGACCGGCATTCGTCGCGGAGCCGGCGCCGAACTGCGGTGAGCGGGTCCAGCGACCGTAGCGCATCCAGTCGAGCTCCTTCTGGCCGACATGGTGGCTGGCATCGGTGCCGAGTCCGACATGATCGATGCCGACGATGTCGACCGTGCGGGCGATCATCTCGGCAAAGCCGTCTACGGTGGCGCAGGCATAGTCGGGCGTGATGTTGCGATAGGTTGCGCAACCGACCACGCCGCCTCTCGCTGCCAGCGCCTTCAGCACCTCGTCCGTCTTGTTGCGCAGATGCGGCATCAGCGATGCGGCGTTGGCATGGGTGATAGCGATCGGCTTGGCAGAGGTCTCGATAGCGTCGAGCGTCGTGCGCTCGCCGACATGCGAGCAGTCGATCAGTATGCCCCAGCGATTCATTTCCTGCACGACTTCCTTGCCGAAGCGCGACAAGCCGGTATCGACCGGCTCATAGCAGGAGCTGCCAATGTCGTTTTGGATGTTGTAGGTGAGCTGCGTCACGCGGACGCCAAGTTTTGCGAACAGCTCGACATATCGAATCCGGCCTTCGAAATGACCGGAATTCTGGAACCCGAGCAGGAACGCCGTCTTGCCTTCGGATGCCGACCTCCGGATGTCGTCGGTCGTGTAGGCAATGCTCATCAGGTCGGAATTCTCGCGGGCGAGATCCAGCCAGTTGCCAATTGCGTCGAGTCCGTCGATTGCACCGCCCCAGAATTCCAGTGTCGGCGTGACGCAACCAAAGCCGCCTGCCTGGAGTTTTTGGAACACTTCGCGGCCGTAGCTGCCGCATTGCAGCGCATCGACCAGCATGACCTTGTTGCCCATCTTCATCGGCGAAATTCCAGCTTTTCGGCGGTCAGCATCGAGATGTCGTCGTCATAGGCGAACTCGTGTTCGCGCCGGCCGATGACGCTGCCGTCGGGATTGATGATGAACGAACCGGTATGGGTGCGAGATACCAGCGTGTCGGTGGCGAGCGCGTTGGACGAGAGTGCGAGAAGCTCGAACCAGCGCTTGTGGGAGGCCTCGATGCCCTTGCGCCTGATGAGGTCCAGCGCGCTCTGGTGACCTGCATTCTCGTGCGAGACGACGATGCGCCACCCGTCCACGTCTTGTTCGACCACGGCGCTCAGATGGTGCTTTTCGGCGATGGCCGCGACAACACCGAGCTGATCGGATTCGGCAATGTTGGTCACAATCACCTCCGGTCCCCCGACGCGGTATGCGGCGATGGCAAGGTCGAGCGCGGATTCGGCAATCAGCCAGGCATGACGGCCGCCGGCATCGACGACAATCCTCTCCTCCGTGTCGGACACCGACACTTTGCATGACGGAGCTGCAAGCTGATCGAGGTGCATCTCGATATCGGTGTGGCTGATGAGATCCAACGCCAGCGCGAAGACCGCGCAATCCATGACGGAGAAGATCAGGCCGGGCGTGACGCCCTTCCACTGCACCAGCCGCTCCATGACAAGGCGGTTCTCGCGCAGGCTGGTCGCCAGCGGATCGATGAAATCGTCGGTCGAGATTTGGGTGTTCATAGGGTGGGCACCGCGGGATGGAACCAGTGGGATTGCGCCGAGCCGTCTGCGAGTTCATATGCAAGCGGCGCGCCATGCATCAGCACGCCGCGCAGCACGCGGGCCATCGCGTCCTCGGTGCGGTCGAGGCCGTGTATGGGACCGTTGAGCAGGCGCGTAATGTGCGCCGGAACGAAATCCTCGTGCATGATGTCGGCATGCGGCGAGTGATAGGGCAGGCCCTGAAGCGCCTGGACGCGAGTGACGATGCGGCGCAGCTCTGGCCGGGTGACCAGGAAGCGTGCAATGCTGGATTTCGGATCGACGCCGTTGAGTTCTTTCTCCAGATGCACCACGAGGCGCGGCAGGTCGAAGGCGAGGTTATAAGCGTCTTCCGGTACCTCGGAGCGGGCACCGCGACGCGGTTCCTCGGCATTGGCGGACTTGTACCAGACGTAGCGTTGCGACTTCTCCGATTCGAGATCGAGCCTGAAAACCCAGCCGTAGTCGGCGCGGACGATCTCGCGCAGCCGTGCGACGCTCATCTCCGGCCGTCCGACCAGTTCCTCGTCGACCACGAAATTTGCGGCGATGGCATCGGCAAGTTCTGGAACCAGCTCTATCAGAGCCGAGTTGAACGTTTCGATCGCGTCGGCGCAGTAGCGCCCTTCGAGCCCTTCGGCGAAGTGGACCAGGGGCAGAGGACCGAGCGCGCCGGCATAGAGACGCCCCCGCAGCTCGGCGAACTCCTTGCGGATGCCCCGCAGATCACTCGCGATCGTCGTGCTCGGCGTGAAGACCTCATAGTGGTTTTGGTCCTGATGGCGGTAGGTGATTGCCCTGTCCAGCAGTTCGAGCACGAGGTCGAGCTTGCCATCGCCCTGGGTAAGATGGCTCAGCTTTGCATGTGCCAAAGCTTCTTCTTGGCCACGAATCCAGCGGTCGATCAGGCGGGGGTGGTTGTTGACGTAGTACATTAGCCCGAGCGCCGAGCCATTGCCGACCCCCAGATAGCGCGCGATGCGCTCATCGAGTTCCACGGCGCGGGAGCCGCCGCGCTTGAATGCGAGATGGTTGGCGAGGTCAAGCGCGAAGACGCGCATCAGGTAGGCGGTAAGCATCTGCGCCGAGAGTGAGGTGCGCAGCGGATGGTTGTCCTCCAGCGCGAGGAAGCTGCGTGTGCCGAACGTGCCATTGCCGTCGAGCCCGGTGTTGCGCATGATGTAGTTGGCTTTGGCCAGCGAGCCCATGTCCGGCTGCCGGCCTTGCGCCAGCGCGGCGATCGTATCGTCGAAGACCCGGCCCGAGCGGTTGCTGCGGCACCAGATCAGCGTCCGCGGCGCGGCGCGGCCATGATAGAGCAGCGGCATCTCCTGCGCGATCAGCTCGATGTCGCGCTCATTGACGTCGCCTTCGATTAGCGAGCCCATCATGTCCCATGCGGTGCCGATGATGCGGCCGGTGCGGCCTTTCGACTCCGGCACGAAGGAATGCGCAACAAAGGATAGGATGTAGCCGTCGGCATCGATCCGGTAAACCATGCGGCCGGCGCCCTGTTCGTCAGCCTCGAATATCTTCTTCCTGATCGTCCAACGCTGCTTGGCCGCGCGGGCGACCAACGCCCGGCTGGCGCTGACGCGGGTCGGCTGCATCGCCGCCAGCCGCTCCGGCTGCATCAGTATCATCGGGTCGCGCATCAGGCTGCGTGGCCGGTAGGCGCCGGTCTCATCCAACTTGTGATCAATGATTGCGTTCATAGGGACATCATCGGCATGGGGCTTCATGGGGCGGGGCTTTGGCTGCCAGACCGGTGCGGATAGGAGGCGGGCATGCGGCCGTGGAGCTGTGTAGTCATCTGAATGGCGCTATCGATCAGCGGCAGCTTCAGTCGGTGTTCGTCAAAGCGCATCGTTGGCCCAACCAGCGACAGCGCGCTGATGCAGAGACCGCGATGGTCGAAGATCGGCGCGGCAATGGCGCGGATGTCCTGGCCTTCCCGCGACATCGCGTAGCCAAGCGAAAGAACCTTCTGGCAGGTATGCTCATCCGGGACTTCGTTGACCAGCCTGCGGATGGATTCCCGCTGCGCATCGTCCGCATAGGCGTAGAGAATGCGGCCCGACGCCGAGTCGTGTAGCAGGAACGAGGTGCCGATCGGCTGTGCGACGCGCAGCATGCCATCGGCCTCGGCGCGTTGGACGATGTAGGGCTGGCCTTCCTGGAGGACCGCGAGCGACGCGGTCTCGCGCGCGGCGGTCGCCAGTTCACGCAATGCCACCAGCGTCCGTTGGCCAAGATGTGCCTGTTCGAGCGCGGCGCCAGCCATGCCGACGAGCTTCAGAGATAGACGGTAGCTTGAATCCTCCATCTGCTCGATCCAGCCGGCTCTCACCAGCGTGAGTAGGCGTTGGAAGGCGGTAGGGCGCGAGACGCCCAGCTTGTCGGCGATTTCCGACAGCCGCGCCTGCTGCGGAAACTGCGCGAGAATTTCGAGAACATCCAGCGTTTTCAATGCTGTCGACAGCGGTCTAACGCCCCCAGGCGCTTCATCAGGTGGTATTCTATTAGAATACTTGCTATCCATATCAAATATCCTACGGTTGAATTGAGCGATGTCAAGCCGTTGGGCACGCTTTGGGCCAAGGGCTGGCTGTGCTATCGACGATGCAACGTTTCCAATATCGGCTGAAGAGGAGCCGGACAGCGGCGCGACTAATGTCCGCAACACCTCGTCCCCGCATTGTTCGCGATGGCTTGGTGTCGACAACCGATTTGTCGTGTCGATCACCAGTTTTGCCGAACCGAACCTTGCGCCAAGTCCCAGGGTGGCCGGACGTAAAGCGTCGTCCGCGCTGAACGACAGCCGGCCTCTGACGTTCTCGCCGGGATCTGGGTGCCTGCCTGAACCAGCGTTCGTGAGGTCGAGGAAGGGCTGACCACCGACAATCCATAGGCATTCATCATGTCGGTTGGCAGATGGAGTCTTGCCGCCCTCCCCTAACAGCGATGTGGTGCAGGCCACAGAACAGAGAGGACAGCGGATGAAGGAACCGTTGATCGGAGTGGATCTGGCAAAGAATGTTTGTCCAGCTACCAAATGCGGGGGAGCCGCTACGCTCCGAACAGCACCTGATGCATGATCCGGCTAGGCAACAGCGTGAAGAGGCAGGCGATGACAAGTCCACCGAATATTGCCCGCGCATCCCCCGCGCGTGCCCTTCTATGTCGTCTTGATGGGCTCGGATCAACGCGAGGGGCAGGGCCACGGCGACTACCGCCGACAGCAGTGGGGCCGACCGGGCCAATCCAACGCAACCATAAGCGCCATGGAAGCCGCCCACATCCAGGAAGCTGTGGGATGTTGCAACCTCTGAATATGATTTCAGCAGACTAATTTATGACTTTAGTCTGCGGGCAGCTAAGTCATTGAAATAAATGGCGCACCCGGAGCGATTCGAACGCCCGACCCCCAGATTCGTAGTCTGGACCGAAGCCTTATAACGCAAGGTTTCCCGTCATACATGTCGCGTTCATGTTGCACTCACGCCATAAAGGCCTTCTCTGCAGCTGCCAATTCGTCGGCGTCATCGTCCTTCGGAAACAGGTGCGAATAGCGGTCCATGGTGAGCGCGATCGTTGAATGTCCCATCCGTTCTTGAACCATCTTCGGCGGCAAACCGAGGCCGCCGTCCTCCTTCCGGTTGATGCACCACGAGGCGAAGAAGTGCCTCAACGCATGCATGCCGGTGTATTTTGGGGCCAGGATTGGCTTCCCGTTCTCATCGACTTCACCGGTGTCCACCGCCACGCCGGCGGCAACCCAGGCGGGGTGGAGCCCGCGCCGCAGGATGTTGTTCAACTGTTCCACCTTGCCCGATCCGTTGGGGAATACGAGGTCAAGCACGGTGATCGGGTTCCCGTCGACATCGTGCTTGCCGGTGTCACGCTTCGGACAGGCCAGCTTCCATTCCTTCAAAGCGTTAATCACCATCGGCAGCGCCGGAACCGTACGTTCACCGGAAACGGACTTCGGCTTACCGATGTCGTTGAACCTGTCGGCGCGCTGATGGACGCGGATCTGTCCTTTGGTGAAGTCGACGTCCTGCCAGCGCAGTCCGCGCAGCTCGGAGGCCCGTAGACCGCAGAACGTGGCTGTGAGGATCAAAGGACGCCAGCGCCCCTCCAGCGCCCCAAGGAGGGCCTTCACGTCCTCTCTCGTCGGAATATCCACCCCGATCTTCAGACGTCCTTTCTGGCGCTTCTCCTGCTGCGTATCTGCCTTGCCGCGGCGGCTCTTCATGTCTCTGACCACGTTGCGCGCGACCAGGCCGCGCTCTTGGGCGTCGGCGACGAGGGTGCTTAGGCTCACCAGCACCTTTTTCACCATGGCCGGTGAGCGGCCTTGCTCCCGAAGGTCATCCTCGAAAGACCTCACCTTGGCGATGTTGAGCGCCGACAGCTTCACGGCGCCGATTAGCGGGTTGATGTGCAAGCGGACATGGCGTTCGTAGTCTTCCACGGTCGCGCGCTCCAGCCCGGCCGACTTGCAGCTTGCCAGCCACAGGCTGCCGGCGGTCTCAATGGTTGCGCTCGCGCTATCGGCGACGTGGACGCCCTGGCGGATCTCGACCTTGGCGGATGCTGAAAACGCGTCGGCATCCTTCTTTTTCGGGAAGGTCTTCAGCCGCCGCTTTCCCGCCTGGTCAACGTAGTCGACCACCCAAGCGGTTTTTTCGACGCCTTTGGGCGTGGTCCACGTGCGTTTGCGGATGCTCATGGCTGTGTCTCGTCCTCAGACGGCCGCCACTGCAATCTGTCATCTTCCTCTTCGGCTCGGGCTTGAAGCCAGTTGTCTAGGCTCTCGCGCACCTTAAGCTTTGTTTGCTCGTCAACATCAGGCACCCTACCTGAAGCAATCCCTTCTACTGTTTCCAGAAGTTCGGCTGTGAGCACATCAATTGCTTGATCGTAGCCCCGCACCTTCCGAATCGCTGTCAACAGATCAACCAGGTGCTGAACACGCGAATTTAACGGCCATGGCTCGGGAAACTCTTTTTCGAGAACGAGAATGATCTCTGCATTCATCGACCGCCCATGCTTCTCGGCTGAGGCTTTAATGCGATCCCTCAGGCCATCCGGGAACCTCAGGACAAACTGATCTTGTTTGGAACTTGGGAAATCGCCGCGCGCCATTTGGTACCTCACACACTCGCGATAGTGAATAACTATAAAGGCACTTGACCGCAACCATAGTATCTCACTATGGTTAAATGATAGTGAGTCACTAAGCGCGGAGGCGATGAACGAAATGGATGCGAAGTTAGATTCCCTCGATTTGATCTGGGGTGTTGAGGCCATCGGCAAGCTGATCGGTCGGACGTATCAGCAAACTTATCACATGATTCAAAGCGGCCACCTGCCGATGGTGAAGCAGGTCGGCGAGCGCTACGTCGCCAGCCGGCGGAAGCTCGTTGCCTTCTTCTTGGAGGATGCGGCTTGACCTACGCCACCCAAACAAAAAGGCCCGGAAGCGCGCCAACGCTTGCCGAGCCACGGTTCTCAACCTCGTCCCCTCAGAAGGAAAAGATCATGAACGTCACCGACACTAACACCACCGCCGCCCCGTGCGCAACGGTCACAACATGGGCAACCGTTCACGACCTGGCACGGCAGCTCTCCAGCGCCTTGGCGGAGGTCGATGACGGCACCTGGTGTGCCTACGTCGCGCCGGCAACGGACGGGAAAACGCACGTCGCCATGGGCCTTCTGGGCGACGATAACTGTCCGCTCGAGACCGTGCGTAGGATGCGGAAGGGAGTTCCGGCGTGATGGAATCGAACGACATTACGCCTGCACAGCGTCACAACGCGATTGTGAATTTCACGCTGGAGTTCATGCCTCGCATGCGGTCGGCTGCGCGGGAGGGCGTATCGGATCATGATGCTGGTTCTCTTATCGTTGAGGCGATAGCCGGCCGCTTCCCATTGATCGAGGCGGATCAAATACACGCCGCCTTTGTCGACGTCGAACGGCGGATACACGAGACCGTAGTCGAGCAGGCGGCGGTCTCGGCGATGGAGGTAGGCCTCAACGCGCGATGTTCGGCCCTTTTTCATGGCCTACCCGCCGATACGACGCTCGAGAAAGCGGCGAAGATCAAAGCGTCAAAGGGAGACACGTTCGCGCTGTACCTGATTGCGCATCCTCACCTGTTGGTGCGGAAACTTGAAACCGATGGGGGTGCCGCGTGACCCTCGCGAAACGAAAGAACCCCACGGCAACGCCCGAAGCGGTGTTCGCGCCTGGTGATGAGCCGAACCCATTCGACTGGCAGACGCAGGAGCGGCGCAAATTCGAACTGGTCAAAGCGTTCCGCCTCCGGTGGCCACCATCGGCGAAGGAGCGTTTCGACCTTTTCGACACTTGGCATGACGTTGCCATGCAGATCGTTCAACGGGAGCGCCGGACCTTTCGGATGATGGCGGTCGCGAAAAAGGTCATCAACTGGCAGAAAGGCGTCATTACCTGCAGCAACGCCGATTTGGCGGCTAGGGCTGGCTTCTGTTCGGAGAAGACGATCAGCCGCGAAGTCGGCGACTATGTCTCGATCGGCGTCTTCATCATGGAAATGGGTTGGAGGCGCGAAGGCACCCAAATCGTCCGAACGAGGAGCATTTTTCCAGCCATCCCCTCCAGTTTACCGGACGGGCTGCGCCTTCCCGACGGGGGGGTCGATCTGGACACCAGTGGTCCAGATGGAGAGGCGGTCGATCTGGACACCAGTGGTCCAGGCGATCTGGACACCAGTGGTCCCATCACCATTGAAACCATAAGAGAGGGCAGCGCCGATGCAGCTTGATCTTTTCGCAATGAAGGAGCCGAAGCCGGCAGTCGTGCTCTTCCACTTCCCGACCGCTCGTCGCGCGGCGCTGGTGCGCTCCGTCGCTCATGAACTTCGCAGCCGATCCTATGATGCCGGAAAGCGCTATTGGGCCAAGCACATCAAATGCCTTTCGACGGAACTGAAAAACGCCGGCCTTTCTCGAGTCGAATTGACTGAGGATTTGAAAGCTTACGCGGTCGCTGTTCGTCGCGAAGTCTTCTCTTCCCAGCCTGAGAGGGTTTCGCGATGATCGCAGCCATTCAAGACCGCAGGTACGCCGGCCGCGCAGCGGGCGGCTGGGGTGAAGGGACTTGGTCCCTTCTGGGGTGCAGGGGCGAAGCCCCGCATCTGTCAGTATTTGCCGCGAAGATACTGGCCAAGGTCGGTGATCTGCCTCCCGGTTTTCAGATTTTTTGCAAAGAGAATGCGCTCACTGCGAAACTCTCGTTCCTCTCCGCGAAGGTGGCAGTAAGCGACGATCTTCACCTCTGGCCGATGAGCAGTCAGTTTGATCATTGTCGGATTGATTTCGCGTTCGGTGACGACACCAGCCGCATCGCTGTACTCGATCAGAAACCGCAGGTCGTCGGTGACGCTACGGTTCATCGCCTCTTCCCAGGTGTTGTATTTTGGATTGTCGGGGCGATCCACCCCCCCTTCTTCAACAGAGGATTCGATAGAGAACTCGAGATCGAGCTCACTTTGCCTCGCGCGCTCCCGACGTATGCCCAGCCGGAAAGCAAAGAAAGCCACAACGGCCAACAGTGCAATGACGACCCAAAAGCTCATCAGCCATCCCCCTTAGAGGCGAAGATAGCTGCCTGCGTCAGGCGCCTGCAATCGAATTTCAATAGGAGGGCAGTAGCATGACCACCGACCCCATCACCGTGGCCGCCGACTGGCTTGCCAGCACCCCACTGCGGGACCGGCCTCACCCATTAATGCCTCATCTGCGGCTGACCTTTGGGCTGGATACGGCTCAGGCCATTGCGGCAATCCGCGCGGCGCAGCTGAAACTTGCGAGGGCTTCGTAATGGTCAAGCATGCCCATCTCAGCCGGATCGACGCGCCGCGGTCGTATGCGACGGACATCCACGATCAGTTGTTCGCGATCCTTTTCCAGAAGCCATCGCCCGCCATCAACACGGCACGGAAGGCGCTGGAAGAGATCCACCGCAGCTGCCATGCAGAGGTCAACACCCTTCCAATTCGAGAACTCCGCGGCGTTGTCGAATCCACCAAAAAGAGCTTGGCAAAACTTGAGGCAGAGGAGGCCGACGAGGCGGCTACAGAACCACTCCGCAGCCGCCTTGCATCCTTTGGTCGCGACCTGGCTGAGGCACCGGCGAAGCTCGCAGCGCTTAAGGACCGCATCGAATACTATCATGCCGAGAAATCAGCGGCTAAGGCGGCGCTCGACCAAGAGCTCGAAGCCCATCGGGCGCGAGTGGTCCTTTACACGAGGAAGCTTGAAGAGGAGGCCCAAAGGCTGCTCGCGATCGCGTGGTCGGCGCGCTGGGAAGTCGATCCGAAGACCAAGGGGAGCCCGTTCATCCAGCGCCCCTTTACCGAGGCAATGAAAAGCGGCTGCGACAATGTCCACCGTGCAATGCCGCCGGCCTTCGCGGCGTCCTACGAGCTCATCAGATCCACTGACCGGTGGCTCGAGGATTTCCAACCATGACGTCAGCGCGGGAGCATAACGAGCTGGTCGGCAGGATCCTGGAGTATCGGCTGCTGACAACCGATCACAGCGCGGCGCGCGCGGTTGGACGGTTTCAGTTTTTCGACCCGAACCTGTCACCGGCGGAGATCTGCCGGGCTGCTGTGGATGCCTTCGAGATCGCGCTCGACCACGCCGCGATTGCCGACGCCGGCGGTGGCCTACCGAGAGGGATCATGGCCTTCACGATGTCCGAGCTCGACCCTCATCGGGCAAACATGGCCCAGATTTTTATGGCGCTCATTGATGAGCCGGTGTCAGCGGATGAGGTCGCGATCCGCTTTGGCATCACCGCGGACAAGGCGGAAGTCGCCTTTAAGAACCGCGAGAAATTGCGGGGCTGGTTGGCATCATGACCGCGCGCAAAAACACCGACGCCGCCCGTGCAAGGAGCGGCGTCAGATCGAGATTGCTTTGGGAGAAATGCGCTTCGGAACATGTCCGCGAGCCAGGTGACTATACGTCATTTGTGCTTAAAAACCAATGCCTTGAGGCAGAAAGTCTTGACTATGTCGCACGAAATTGAACTGGAACGCGCCAGGATCAGCGCGATCCTCGGCCATGAGCACGCGAAGGCTCTTCCGACCCTCGCTAATGCGCTGGCAACCGGCTCAGACATGTCGGCCGAGGTGGCGGTATCGCTTCTCGGCGCCGCCATGCGCGACCGTGATGCCGCTGCGCTGGCGCATACTGCGGAGGTCGACCGCTTGAGGAAGGACTTCGGCGCACCGCGCGCGGGAGCTTTGGGGCTCGGATACGCCGAATCGACCGAGACCAAGCCGACTTCGCAGGAATCGGTAGCTTCGTGGGGCAAGCACGTTGCCCAAGCGAACAAGGCAGTCGGCGACGGCGGACACTCCAAGCCGGACCCCCATGGATGGGGAAAAACCATGCGCAACGTGGGTGTAGCCTGATCAACCAAGGCGCCGGCTTAGGTCGGCGCCTCCACCCAAACGGAAAATGCACACCATGAAAAATCCATTCAAACGCTCAACCGAGCAACAGATCGCCGACCAGCTCGGAAAGTTCGAATCCGGGCTCGACACTCTTCAGCGCCGGAGGCAGATCGTTGATGACCTTCTGACGAAAGCGCGCGAGAAACGGCGCGATTTCATCTCTGAAAACCCTGGTACCGAGGTTCCCGGCGAGATCCGGCATGCCATCACAATTGCCGAGCTCGATGCCAAATCGACCGGCGAAGAAATCGAAGAGTACCGCACCCATATCACTGAACTGCAGGCGGCACTCGTCGTGGCTCGCGAGCGGCAAGCGCGCGAAGCGGCTGCGATGGAACTCAACGAGGCTGCGAAGCGGGTCGATACCCTCGAAAACGACATGCGCAAGGCAGCATCCGCACTGACCTCCGCCGCCGGCTCGGTCCTCCGCGTCCTGGACGACTATCCCGACCTCGTTCAGGCACGGCCATGGTCTTTTCCGGAAGAACATGACCGACGCGCGCATGATCACTTCGCGGGTGCGGACCTGGTTGGAGCCGTGATCGCCGAACTACTCTTCCGCGGCGTTCCGGAGGTTTTCGACCGGGGTCAATATGACAGCTCGGTCACCTTGAGGCGGATGGATGCGATCACCGCCCCGGTGCCTTCGATGAGGTTCGACGGCCTGACGCCGCCGGCGGTCGAAAAGCCGGCCAGCGTTTTAATATCGGAACGCCTTCGCGCCCGTGCTGCGGCGATCGTTGCTGGAGAGCTTCCCCTCCCGGCCGGCGCGCCGCCAATCGAACAGCAATCGGCAGCGTGATCCTGGACAATCGGGGGCGGGAGCAAAACCCGCCCCAGATGCTCAGGGAAAGAAATCTGGATTGAGAGGACTATTCAATTTTCCATCAACGCCGATCGTCCAGTTTTCAGTGCCGAGGGCTCCGGCTTTCATGCATTTGATGGCGTAAGCATCTTCAGCGCTGACACTGATTGTGCCGAAGTCCTTGCGAGCCGCGGCCAAGATCGATGCGGCCCGCTCCGCGCTCACCGTTGTATAGTCGCGCAGCGCCGCGTAGAGCTCTGGCGCGTGTTCCTGGCCATCTATCTCGGCATAGCCGGCGACACGGGCGCGGAATTCTTCAATAGCAGACGTAGTCGCCGCCGGCGCGAGTGGCGCGGGGGCAGGGGCTGTCACCTCTGCAATAGCCGGATCCAGTTCAACGAGTGCGCGGTGGCTCAACGGTAGCCCTGCCGACGATGAAGGCTTCGGAGTGCCGGAACTGCGCCTGGTGCGCGACGCCAGGGACTGGAGCACGTCCT
Source organism: Tianweitania sp. UT-5YL-CI-8 (assembly GCF_030010215.1). Lineage (GTDB taxonomy): Bacteria > Pseudomonadota > Alphaproteobacteria > Rhizobiales > Rhizobiaceae > Oryzicola. Next base: position 405,949 of record NZ_JASCRR010000002.1, on the reverse strand, counting down.
CGAACTGCCCAACGGCGTCGACCATGCCGGCGCGGCGAGCGTTCTCACCGATCTCGACACCACCTTGGGCGAAATCCTTCAGCACTTTATCGACTGAAACGCCCCGGTACTTGGCTACCGCCGACACAAACACATGGGCCATGTCGTCCACATACTTCTGGATCTGGGCACGGCCCTCGTCGGTTTCCATCTTCGGCCGCTTCCCCGGCGACTGCGACGACACGAACTCAGTATGCGTGATGCCGCGCGCCTCGTCGGATTTCTTGCGTTCGGTAATACCGAGCACGACGCCGATCGAACCTATGGTGGCGAGATCGCTTACAGTGATCTTCTCCGCGGCGCTGGCGAGCCAATAGGCACCGCTGCACCCGTGGCCCGAGACATGCGCATGGATCGGCTTCTTGCCGCGGGAAGCATAAATGGCGGCCGCCAGCTCATCGCAGCCGTGCGCCTCGCCGCCGGGGCTGTCCACTGACAGCAACACAGCGCCAACGCTGTCATCATCAAGGGCCGTTTGCAGGTCGCGCCGGAGGCGGTCGTATGACGTCGCTCCAGATATCTCCGTCATCAGGTTGGCGCCTTTGAACATCGGACCATGGGCATAAAGGATTGCTACGCCATCGCGAACGCCGGCGCGCTCCGACCTTTTCAGCTCACGCGCGCGGTACGCCTCGAGCGCTTCCGGTGTGGTCGAGTTCTCCCGCGCCGCAATCTCAAGAACCTGCTCAACTGCTTCGGGCAGCATAGCCCAAGGTGCCGATATGGCGGTTTCTAAAGCTCTCATTTCCGTGCCTTTCTCAACATAGCAAACGTCGCAAATCGTTGTGCGATTATACACCATCGACGACGCCTGATGTGCAGAAAATAGCGTACCGAGCTCGACGCTGATGCTTGATCGGTGTGCCTTGGCGCCGTGCAAAGAGAATGGAAAGCCGTAGCGTTTTCAGTGGGTTAGCTTTTTGATCGGTGCCTATGATCCGGCATTCGGGAGTGCGGCGCGGATCTGTTCCACGAACCCCTCCGAACGCACGGTCATGAGCTTCACCGACTTGCCAAAAACCTCGATCTCGAGAGTTTCCGAGGCCATGCCCTTTTTCAGGGTGATATCGGCGATCTCGTCCAATTCGATGCGCCAGGTCGCAGGCGGGCTCTTCGGCGATTTTATGAGCTTGGATTCGACATAGAGCAGGTGGTCTACCATCAGCCTTAATTCGCCGTTCAGCCAGACGCCTCCGTTTCGCTTCAGCAGCAGGGCGGAGGCCGGGAGCAGGATCCAGCGCCACAGCGGTGTCCGGTAGTCTGCGGGCAGCGGTCGGAGCCAGGCAACGGGGTGGGAGGCTATCACGGTCTCTGAGGTCAAATCCGGCTCCATTTGTGATGATCAGAGGTAGCCAAACGTGCGCTTTCGGGCAAGCGTCACCAGCCAGGGCAAGGGGTTGCGCCGATCAGGGGATGAACCCCCCTTGGAAACGATAAGGTGGGCGAATATGCGGGATGCTGCGCCTCGCGGCCGGCAGGGGCTCTTATACGGTCCCTTGATCACTTTTATCACCCTGGCAGCCGGCCACAGGCGAGGCACAGCAGCTTATACAAGCTTGGAACAGAGCACAGCAGCAGCGGGAGCTAGCACCAGCTAGCGGCCCTTGTATGTGGCGGGCGTGGGCCATGGCCTATGTGATTGCGCGCGGACATGCGGGCAGGGGCAGTACGGGGCAGGCGAGCTCCTCGGGGTCGTGGGCCATACAGGCAGACGCCGCACCGTCCTCGCTTCGATGCTATCCGATCATATGCCATGGACAGACACCGGATGGGAGGCCAGTCCAGGCACCCAGACCATGCACCAAGCCTCTGTTTTAACTGCGCTTTCTGGCAAATTCCGATTGATTTTGTTGTGCTTTTCAGGCACATTATTCGTGTCGACACCCCATGTGGGGACATGGTCGGGCCACCCTTACCAGATGCCATTGCTCCACCATCAGTCACGCCCTTTCGGCGGGAGAGGACGCGCTATGTCTTCAATCCATATCGGTGTTACCGCGTCCGGCGACGCCGTCTCCTTGCCTCTTCGTCTGGTCAATCGACATGGCGCAATTACCGGCGTGACGGGTTCGGGCAAAACAACCACGATGCAGGCGATCATCGAACAGCTCAGCGCCGCCGGCGTGCCCGTCTTCGCCGCCGACATCAAAGGCGATCTGTCCGGTGTAGCGGTGCCAGGGGAAGCCCGTGGGCCGGTTGCGGCACGGATGGGCGAACTCGGCCGCAGGTTCGAGCCCAAGGGCTTCCCTGTCGCGTTCTGGGATATCTTTGGGGCCCACGGGGTGCCGATCCGGACCTCTGTCCAGGCCATGGGCGCCGTGTTGTTGTCCAGGATGCTCGGGCTTAATCCGACGCAGGAGGGCGCGATGGAAATCTGTTTCCGCAAGTCCGAGGATGAGCGCAGCTATATGCTTACCCTTGATGATCTGAGATGGTCGCTGAACGACATGCTGGAGGAACGCGAGGAGGTCTGCCGGCAATATGGCAATGTTACCGCTTCCTCGATCTCGGCAATCCAGCGCAATCTCTTGGCGCTCGAGGCGCAAGGTGGAGATCGCCTCTTCGGGGAGCCGCCCTTCGATATCTCGGATCTCATGAAGGTCGGGCCGGATGGGCGCGGGGTGATCAGTCTTCTCCATGCTGACAGGCTCATGGAGGCGCCAAAGCTTTATGCGACATTTCTGCTCTGGCTCCTGACTGAGCTGTTCCGCCGGCTACCGGAAGCCGGGGATCTCGCCAAACCGAAGCTGGTGTTCTTCTTCGATGAGGCCCATCTGCTATTCAACGATGCGCCGAAGCCCTTGATCCAGCAGATCGAGCGTCTGGTCCGTTTGGTCAGGTCCAAGGGGGTTGGCGTCTTTTTCGTCACCCAGAGCCCGACCGATGTGCCGGCTACGGTGCTCGAGCAATTGGGAACGCGCATCCTGCATGCCATGCGAGCCCATACCGCGGAATCGCTGCGCAAGATCCGCGCCGCCGCCGATACGATCCGCCCCCGCAAGGGCTTCAACACCCGTGAGGCTCTACCCGTTCTCGCCACCGGTGAAGCGCTTGTTTCCGTCATCGCCGAAGACAACATCCCGAGCGAGGTGCAAAAGGTCCGCGTGATCCCACCACAGGGGCAGATCGGCCCAGTGAGTGAACTGGAGCGCCGGGTGCAAATCGATGCTGGCGCCATGGCCCGGAAGTATCCGGCCGGCGATGATCCGAAAGCGGCCTATGCGTTCAACCGTCGGATGCTGTCCGAACGCGGTATCGATCCCGGCCCCGAGTTCGAGCCGCTGCCCTATGAGCCAGGGCTGTACCTGAAGCATGTCCCCATCATCGATATCGGGGCGGAACGGGGACCGGGCGTCATGCGGCGGCTGATGGGAATTGCCTTCTGGTCCGTCATCACCTGGGGCGCGGTGTCGGTGCTGGTGGCGATCGTCTAGCCAACCCAAACCATTTCAGGTCCAAAAAACACTACGCGAACAAATCTTCCAGATGTTTATTGCGAACGATCACGCCTCTTCCAGCGGTAGATCCGATCGCCATACCAACAAGATTGCGATGCCGATCAAACAGTGGGCCGCCCGAATTTCCCGTCACGATTTCACTGGAGACAAATAGGGCACGTTGCTCAATCTTATACACCTTGAGTGCAGAGTTAGTCGGAGGCCAACGGGTGGGATAAGAGCGGCTAGGAAATCCACGCATCGACAATCGATCCCCTATTCTAACCGAAGCACATGCATTTGGACTTAATTCATAAACTTTCGCGCCAAAATTGTGAGCTATAGGTAAGGCAATTGCGTCACTCATCTCACCTGATTCTGGACTTTGATAAATCTGGAACAGGGGGGTGCCAGCATTGATTATCTGGACCTGAAATTCTCCTGTTGGTGTGCACACCGTCACTTCTGTGGGCCAGGTGGAAAAGTCTTGGAAACTTGGGCGCCCCGTAGGCACATGAGCAGCCGTCATCAACCAGAGGCTACCACCACGTTTGATCACAAATGCCGAGCCACCTGAGGTTCGATTTGCATTTATGATCCGAAGACAATGGGGTGCTGACATACTGACTGCCGGTGCCGTAGGAATTTCGAATTTGGCCAAGAGACGTTGGAGCCTTGGAGCAGAAAACCATCAGGAATGCCAGAATTTTTCCGGCGTTAATCCTGGTTTACAACTTCATAAATCCAACGTTTTGGCGCCATTTTATTCAGAAAACAAACGTAGCAGGTTCTGCATCCCGCCACCGTCCTCCCACGTCTAGCCTCGCTACTGCCCGCCTTTGCGAGTTCTGCGGAATACTTGCTGCCGTCCACATAGTTGTTTCTTCGCCCGCCGCTTCGTTGTAGAATTTGCGCACATCGATATCCGATGAACATGAATTTACGCACAGAGGTGAGCCCGTGACCGAAGAGACTGCCAAGCCCATTGCTCGGATCGTCAGCGATCTCCCGCGCGAGAAGATGATCCCGCTGGAATATCCGCTGGAGTTCGATGGCCAGATCATCAGCGAGGTCCGTGTCCGCCGCGTCTCCGGCAAGGAGGTTCAAGACTACATGGAAGCCATCGGCCGCGATGAAAGCCCGGTGCCGCCGATGTTCGATCTGCCCATGGAAGTTTACGACGCCATGGACGATGACGACCGTCTTTCCCTGGACGAGGCATCGCTCCCTTTTTTGCCCCGCCGCTTGAGGCAGGCGGCCGCGCGCTCCCTGGTCGGTGGCGAGGCTATGTCGGGCTCGTAGCCCACACCTTCAACACACCCATACCGGAGACGCTGGCGATGGACTGGATTGAAATCATTGGCTTTTATCAGGACGCCGTCCGGATGGAGCGTGACAAAGCCGAGTTCTCCGCCCGCATCGCTGGCATTCGGCTCAAATAGGAACCTCCCCGATGGCAAAGACTCTTGTCGGCAGGCTGCAGCTCATCGTTCAGGCCATGGGCCTGGAAAACGCCTCGAAGGTCGAAGGATCGATCTCGGCAATCGAGAAGGCAGCGAAGCGGCTTGCCGATTCCAAATGGGGGCAGAACTTCCAGCGCCAGATCGACAAGCTCGGATTGGGCGCCAAGGAAATCGAAGCGGTTCGCAGATCATGGACCAGCCTCGAAAAGGACATGAGCGCGCGCGGGCTGACCAAGGCGCTACAGAAATCCGAGATCTCGGCATGGCGGACGTCAACCATCGGCCACTTCGCTGCGGTGAAGTTGGAGGCGAAAAATGCCAACGATGAGCTGAACCGGACGCTTGGAGTCATGAAGCGGCTCGGACGTGCCGGCCTTGTCGCCGGCGGTGCCTTCTCCATCACCTATGGCGTCGGCATGGCCGGCCGTGCAGCGTTGAAGGCGGCGTCGGAAGGGCAGCGGACCAAATATCGCTATGAGATGGCCGGCATCAACAAAGCCGATACCAAAACCCTGGACGACGAATCCGCCCGCCTTGCCGGGAAGTATGGCGTCATCTCGAAAAACGACATCCTTGAGCTCGGCAAGACCGCATATGCGCTGTTTGGCGGCAAGACGGATCTCGCAAAACAGGTGCTCGAGGAGCTGGTAAAGAGCTTTGTCGCCGATTTCGTCAGCTCGGGTGAGGAGTATGCCGGGCAGAACCTCACCAGCTTCCTCAAGGCCATGGATAACCTCAACGTCAACGAGGGCGGTGAGGGTGGCATCCCGAGCATTGGGGCCATCCTTGAGGGCTGGGTGAAGGCGAAGCAGGTCGAAGGCCGTGACATCGATATCGCGGAGATCCTGGACTTCGCCAAGCGGGCCAAGGTGTCCAAATACGCTCTCAGCGATGAGTTCCTGTCCACGGTGCTGCCGGCGGCCGGGCAGGACACCGGCTTCGGTCCTTTGGGTGATGCGTTGTCCGGCGCCTATCAGAACTTCGTCACCCCCAGCTCTGGCGGGTCGCAGGGCCAGTATGTCAAACGCCAGCAGGCCGCAGGGCTTCGTGATGGCAACAACAGCCTTGTCGAGCGGGATCTGTTCGCCTCGAACCCATACAAATGGACCATCGATGTTCTAAAGCCGCTGCTGCAGAAAAACGGCGTCGACACCGAGAGCCCGGCCGCCACAGCCGAGGCCGTCAAAAAGCTGATGTCCAACAGCAAGGCAGCAGCACTGATCACCGGTTGGATTGCAGCTCAGGATCAGATCGACAAGAACATCGAGAACTATCAGCGCGCCGGCGGCATGGAGGATGCGGAGAATGCGCGCGGCCGGGATCCGTTCGCGGCCTGGCGCGACATGAAGTCCAGCCTTGAGGATCTGTCCAACGCCGCGGGCGAAACGGTGCTACCGGTGATCGTCCCGGCGCTCAACACCTTCGCCGATACCATCCGGGCGTTCTCAGAGGCGGTGCGGGCCGGCGATCCGGCTGTCTTGGGTGGTGTCGGCATCGCAACTGCTGGCGTTGCTGCGTGGGGCGGGTTCAAGGTCGCTTCGGCGGTGTGGGGTCTGATCACAGCGGGCACGAACCTGAACATCGCGGCGGCCGCGCTACAGGCCGCAGCAGTGGCCCAGGGTGGCGGCGCGGCTCTTCCCGATGGCACGGCCGGGGGAGGCAAAGGCAAGGGCGGCGGCGCCCTGCTAGGTGCGTTCAGTTGGCTCGCCTCGCTCCTGCTGCTGTCCGGCGATACGCCAAAGGATCGGAAATTCTCTCAGGCCGATCAGGACCGGTGGCTCGATGAATGGGCTGCGGTGAAAGGTTATGATCGGCCACAAAGCGGGCCGTTGCATCGCGGCCGGCGCGATAGCGGCGAAATCGCCCGTGAAAACAGCCTCAACGAATATCTTGATGGCGTCGTTAAGGACAGCCAGAAGGCCGGGGACGAGGCCAAATCGGCGCTGTCCTTTAATGCGGCTCCGACGGTTGATATGTCTGCACTGCTGGCGCTTGAAGCGCTGATTGGGCGCGTCATCAGCGGCTTCCGGCAGATCGGTGTCGAGGGTAGCGCTGTCTCCAGTAATCTGGACGCCCAACTCCGCCGCAGCCACGCCGATTTCGGAGTGGTGCCATGAGCTTCTTCATCGCCGGAAACTATACCGTGGTGGTGGCCGGCCAGGATGTGACCTCCCGTTTCAGCCCAATCATGAAGTCGCTGGGCATCCAGAGATCGGCTGGGCAGGCGTCGGATACTTGCGATATCGTCCTGGCCGATGCCGATGGCGTGGTATTCCTGCCTCGGGAGCGCGCCACCATGCAGGTCACACTCAATGGCCAGTGGGCGTTCGAGGGATTTGTCGCGGATGTCTCCTGCAGCCTGAGCAAGGGCGCCGGTCGCGAAATCAAGGTGTCAGCGAGTTCCATTGACCAGGGCAGCAAGGTGAAGGAGCCGACGCTTCGTCACATGGACAATGCCAGGCTTGGCGACGTCGCGAAGGCATGGGGTGCCAGGGCTGGGCTGGACGTGCAGGTTTTGGGATCGCTTGCGGACGTCCACCGCGACTACTGGCTGATGCAGAACGAGAGTTTCGTGTCCTGGGGGCAGCGCATTGCACGCGAGGTGGGCGGCACGCTCAAGATCATCGGTGGTCGCGCTTTTCTGTCACCCCGCAACGAGGGTATAGCGGCGTCCGGCCGGCCGTTGACGCCAATTCGCGCCGCGTTCGGTGAAAACCTCATCGACGCCGAGATCTCGCCGATCGTCAGCCGTCCGAAATACAGCAAGGTGGCGCTGTCCTACTTCGACCGCGCCAAGGGTGAGCGTGTCGAGGTCGAGGTCGACACCGGCATCACCGACGTCGATACCAAGCTCCGGCAACTGATCACCGTCGCCAATGAGGCAGAAGCCAAGAAGAAGGGTGAGGCCCATGGCAAGGAATCGGACCGGCAGAAGGGTGGTGGTTCCGTGACCATCATCGGCGATGCCAGGGCGGAGCCGGAGGCCGTCTGTGTCCTCGCGGGCTTCAAGCCAGGCGTAGACGGCTCCTACCAGATCGACACCGTTGATCATGCCGTGGACAAGAAATCAGGCTTCACCACGTCGCTAGGGCTGAAGCAGCCGAAGGATGGCGCCGGCGTCGATCCTCGATAGGGACGCTGCAGCCCTCGTGAAGGCTGTGGCGGCTTCCCGTTCCGGGCTCATTCTGTGTCATCCCTAGGCCTGCGACGTTCATCTTTCTTGCCTGTGACACCAAACAACAGGCAGGCCACCAGGAAATAAATCGGCATGATAACCCAAATGGTCCAGAACGGAGGATCAGATGGCGCACGAACGAGCTGATGGAAACAGGTGGTCAATAAGAGGATGATTGCGAACACGACTAGCGATGAACCATACTGACGCTTCCTTTCGAAGGCCCACGCGCACACCGTAATGAAGGGAGACAGCAAGAATGTCGCCACTATCGCCGATGAGAACAATTCCATCAGTATAAACCGTACTTTGGTGCAGTCCTCCGCCGATGTCCGGCAGCCTCGTTATTCCATATCGGGAATGTCGCCAGCCTGAAAGAGCACCGTCGGCTCGCCATATTCGCCAATCGCCGGATTGGCCTCTCGGCACCAGGCGATGGCGCCGACATGCTTGGTTGCAAGCGCCCTGGCCGTACGTATGGCGCGGTCCTCGGATTGCTGCTGATCTGGCCCGAAGGCGCTGAATAGCGTACCATCATCGTCGCGATCAAAGGCTTGCACCACGATCAGCTTCGGCAGTTTCGGTGAGGCGGTTTCGGCCATGGCTATCCATACCTTTTCATGATTTCGTCGGTCGTCAGATCGGAAGGCCGCCACTCGATCGGGTTGAACGCCTCATCGGAGGAGAAGAGCGCCCAATAAGGTGATTCTCCGCGTTCGAGATCCGGGTAGATGCGCCAGCGGACCAAAGCTTCGGCGCGATCGAGATTGCGACCGATGATCGGCGTCCCATCGCGCGGTGCGCTATCTAAAGAGCGATAACGGCTCATCCTTCTTTTCCGGAGCGTCGACTACAACAAGAACGTCATCGGGCAGGGGACGTTGCATAGCCCTCACTTCTGGCCATGGCAGCGTAAGCCAGGCGTCGACCTCCTCAGCGGTACGCAGAATGACAGGCATGGCCTTGGGATGGATCGGCCCGACAACGTTGTTGGGTTCGGTCGTCAGGAAGGCATAGAGATCGTTGGTGGTCGGTCCTTCCTTCACCTTGCGGACACTGGTCCAGGAAGGCACCCAGAGGCCAGCGAAGAACATCAGCGGTCGACCCTCATCAAGAGCAAACCAGGCGTTCGGCGTCCGGCCGCCCTCGATCTTGGCGCCGGGATTGGGCTCGGCGAAACTGGTGAGCGGCACGACACATCGATTTTCAACGCCAAGCCAGCGCGACCAATGGCGGGAGGCGGTGTTGCGGACGTTGGTCGTACCGCCGTCCGGCTCCATCCTGAGCAACTCCTGAAACGCGGCATCGTCCACGTCACGGCCCTTGGCCCGCAGCTTGTCGGCGCGCTTCTTCGTTGCCTCGAACAGAGCCTGGCTGGAGCTGGGCAGCCCCCAGCGGACGCGGGCGAGTTCGCGGACGCCATCCGGCGCGTTGCGGACGATCGGTCCCATCTGGTCGGGGTAGAGATCGAGTGAAGGCTGGATGTTGCCGGCGATGTCGCGGAACGTCTTCGACAGCTGCCGGATGGCTTCTTGGGTGGTCGTGACGTTGTAGAGATTACACACCAGTCTTTCCCTTCACGTTCGGAACGGCTCGCCCTCGTCGCGGTGCTCAAAACAGAACCAGTGCGGCGCCTCTTTGGCGCGGGCAAAACCGAAGCTGCCCCACTTTGCGCAGCCGTCGTGCTCGCAATAGTGCTCATACAAGCCGGCCGGCGTCGAGTGGGGGAGGGCGTTGGGTTCGTCGCTCATAGATCGGGCTCGTCGTCTTCGGGTAGCAGCAGTTCCAGCGTCCCCTCCGGCTCCGTGCCATCGACCGAACAGGCGAGTAGTGCGGCCTTGGTGGCGGCAAGCCAGACGTCGGCGGCGGCGGAATCCTCGTCGCTGAGCGCGTAAGCACCTTCTTCGGTAAAGCTCTCATCATCCCACGCCTCGAGCGCGAAGAAGCCTTCGGCTGCCGTGAGCGGGTGCATGTCCGCAGCTTTGAAAACTTCAACGGCCGACGCCATGCCGGCCGCAAGCTGTTCCTCTGTCGCGCCTTTCACATCAAGCAGAAGTTTCATCCTTGCCTCCTGTGATGCCAGCCACGGGAGAAGCCGTGCGAGACGGCGGCTCGCGTCATCAACAGTTCCGTTTTGGTCTCGTCCAGCTCAATCGCCAATACCATTGCGGCGGCCCATAGATCGCCTCTGGAAGCCACAATCGCGGCATCCAGGCGCTCTTCCGGCAATAGGTTGTCGGCCGCTGCCGAAGGGGCACGGTGGCTGTGCAAAGCTGGTCTTGTCATGCCCTAATCATGCACCCGCCAGATTGACTCCGCAAGACGTTTGTTCTTATTCCGTTCTCATGCCGGAGCAATACCCATATCGTCGCTATCCCGTCCAGATGCTCTCCAAAGCGGATGAGATCGGGCAGGTGGCGCACATCAGTTGCGGGCTCTGCAATCTGCGCAGAAACTACCTGGCAGGCGATCTGTTGAAGATGCTGGGGGACGTCTCAATCTTCGATGTCGAGCGGCACATGCGCTGCACGCAATGCGGCCGCAAGGATTACATGACGGTCAAGTTCGACCTGCCGCCACCGGGCGACCGGGTGAAGATGAAGTTCCGTCGCCTAGTCGAGATAAAGATGGTGCGGAAATTCATCTGGCGGGACGATTGAAAGTCTAGGTAGGCTCGACGTTCAATCTGAAGTTCGCATGTTCCCCGAAGTACGATGTGAAGGCATCGTTCATCGCTTGTAAGATCTCCTTAGCGTCGTGAAGATCACGGCTACAATAACCTGCCATACTGGTAATAAGCTGATTGAGTCCGGTCATTCTGTAGCTTGCTGTCGAAAGAAGTGCTTCGGGAATAGCGCTCGTCATTGCTCCTTCGGAGAAGGTGCTTAGGGGCAAAAGGAATTCTTCAAGTTCGATCCGCCGTTCTGAGTAGCTACGTAACCCAGCTTCGAGAGAATGGTAGCGTTCAGCCAGCAATAGCGCGCGATGCACGATATCTGCGCGCCCTGCATTGATGAAAGGAGAAAAATCGCTGGGCTTGAATGCAGCAGCCTGTGCCGTGGTTCCAGCCGTCGCCTGAAGCATCTGCCATGGCTGATTTCCTTCCGGCGGTGTCGCAGCTTCTTGCAAATAGCCGTTCAAGGTGAAGAGGCCGTTGGCCAGTTGCATCGTCGTCACCATGCAGCTGAAAGCACTGGCACGCTCCGCAATAAGTGCGGCAGTCTTTTCCCGTTGCTCGGTCGCGGACGCCGTTTGATTTGCGATGAAATACGAGATCAGACCACCGATTACGGCACCCAAGACACCCGCTAGAAGGGTTGCAAAATTGGGAGAGCTGAACAATTCAGCGATGTCTGTCCCCCAACGCTTGCTGAGCCCAGATCCGAGAATTCCGCCGATGCCAACGCCCGCTAACAGAAGCCATAGTCCTTGTACCCGCGGGTTTGCAGCCATCTTAATCCCCCAACTATTCAATCTGTACTGTTTCTAGGGCACCACACCGCTTTTGTGCCTGTCCAGCGCTTCGCCAGCCCTTCGCTGATCAGCGTCTCGGCGACGTCGGCGCCCCTGATCCTCATCGTGCGCAGCTTGCGGCCGTAGCGGTCCCGGTCGCGGTTGCCGGCACGGATCAGAACGAAGTCGCCGGCATTGAGCAAAGCTTGCAGCCGTCTTTGCGCGCGGACGCCACGCGCGAGCTCGTCCTCACACCTGGCGCCGCCGATCTCGGGGGTGTCGATGCCCTCCAGCCGGATCTTGGTGCCTCGTAGCCAGATCGTGTCACCATCGACAACGCAGGTGATGCGCTTGCCGTTACCGCAGATCGGGAACTGGACGCGATCGGCAAGGGCTGGGGTGGCCGTGGCCAGGCATGAAAGGATGAAGGCCCCCAGGCCTATGGAGACGATTTTCATGAAGCCGCCGACGCCCTGGAGGCCATCTCCACGATGATTTGGCGGTGATCGGCGTAGAGGGCCAGCCCCTCGAAATCGCTGGACCATGCTACCTCCTTGGCATCATCCGCCGCGCTTATGACCACATCGATCCCGGCCGGCAGTTCAAACCGATGCACATGGGTGATGATGTGGCTGCGGGGATCTCGCTCTGGATCTGAAAACACCACTGCCGGCCCACGGTACGCCGCTCGCAGATCGGCCGGCGCCAGATTGATAGTTGTTTCTTCCGAAAGCTCGCGCATGGCAGCCTCGAGGAGCTGTTCTCCGGGATCAACGAAGCCGCCCGGCAGTGCCCAAGTGCCATCCTGCCGACGGATCAGCAGCACTTGTCCGCGCCATCTTACGAAGGCGTCGACGGACACATGCGGGCCACGGCCGTATTTCGCTTCGTAGGCGGGATCGGGCATTATAACTCCTCGGGTCTCACCGGCGTCTTGTATGCGGGCGCACTCATCGACCTTGACGGTAGTGGCCGCGCACAGCGACTCGGCCAGACGAATATGCAGGGCGGTTCGCCCATGATCCATATCCGTCGTATCCGCCCGGCCTCGAGGCAGCACTGCGCGCCCGCTCCGCCGCCCGGCGTCGGAACTTACAGAGTGGTTGTCCATTTGCCGAGTGCTAACAGCTCAGCTATCGGCTAGTGATAGAATATCCGCCACGAGCATATACGTGTAGACAACATATCGATCTGCCTCCTCTCGAGAAGAGATTTCAGCATGGCTGCCTTTTTGAGCAGCGGAGAAGGTGGCGTCTAATCGATCACCGATAAAACGAAGGCTAGAACCAACTATTGCCTCGTAGCGCGATGAAGCGGAATGTTCTTCAATATATGCTATAAGGCGATTTATGTACGCATCCGGGCCGAGCCTTATCTGCTTTTCTGCCCCGTTGATAATCTTTACAGCGTCTGCACGCGAGGGAAACAGTACATCTGCCAAATCCTGAAGAATTCGTCTGCAGCTGTGCACCGCATTGGCCCAGTCCTCTGGATTGTCAGATTGAAGGTTTTCGTACACCGCAGTTATTTTTTGCACGGCTTTCGGGACTGCAATTCCTATTCGTTCATCAACAGTAATGCGTATTCTGGAAAAGATATCTTCGGCGATGCCTGAAAAGCGTAACTCGTCGTGACGTCTAGAAACGTAACGGTGAAGAAAACCACGACGGCTTGCAAGCTCAGACACATCGGTCGTGAGATTTTGAAGTAGCCTTGCGCGCTCCAAAGTATTTCCTGTTGGACTACCGACCCACTGATTAGGATTTGCCGACGAAACTGAGAGGTTCGGATCACGCGCTGCGCTAAGCGCCACTTTCGTCGTAGAGATCCTTTCTTCGAGGACTTCTATGGCAATGGTCGTCGCCTTCTCTACAGTGTCTTCCGTGGTGCCATTTTTCTCTTTGTGGGAATGTACGCGCCCCGCCAGTTCAGCTATCCGCCAAACATCGGGAGCAATCCCTTTCGCGGTCTTTGGATAGCCAGACGCCTCATATTCGAAAGCGAGTTGATGGTCTTGGTCATTGAGCAATCGGGCTAGACGAGAGGCCTTCAGGCAGCACACTGCAAGGGACTGTTCAGATAGTTCTATATTTCTAAGAATTTCTTCCGCAAGTAAGAGAGCCTGTTCGAGTGCTTTTCGGCTCGGTGCGACTTTATTGCTCTCAGCCATGATCCAAACCTAGTTTTCGCATCAGGGATTTATTTGCAGCCCTTCGCCTTGATGCTCGATTCCATCGCGTTGACCTTGCCCTTTGATACGGCGACCTGGCCTTCTTTGTCGCCGCCGAGCGTGCTGGACATCGGCACGCCGACCAAAAACACACCGACTGCATCGCCTGTGGCAGCTTCGTGCTGTTGTTTGGAAAGGCTGGTGAGCGCGTTGCGCTCTTTTATCAGTTCCTGAGCAAGGCCGGCGCAGTCCAGATTGCCATAAGCAGCCATCGGAATGTCTACCGGCACGATTGCATCCGGCCGTTTGGCACATGCGTTAAGGGCCAGCGCAGCGGCCAGCATCGCAAGATACGTTTTCATGAAATTCCCCCCAAGCCCAATCTAGAATTGCGCACTACGGGGATGAACGCAAGGTGCGTCTGAAAGTGCCCAGGCCTCTGGACACTTCCTGAAGTAACGCGTCGCCTCAATCGCTAGCTGTGGCTTCCTCTTGTAGAAGGGCCAACAGAGCTAAACAAACGCGGTTCTCACTGCTGCTTCAACTTTTTCAGCTCGGAATCTAGTACTTTCCTGAAAGCGCTAGATGCGGCACCAACCGTCTTCTTAGTCGCATTATCGAGCAATCGCTTCTGCTCAACCAGCGAAACGCTGGAAGTGGACCGATCACGTCGTCCAGTAATAGCCTCTTTACGCTGTAGCATTGTCGCCACTGTGTTTCCCTCCATTCGTCACCCGCCCAAGTTCCGAAAAGTATGCATTTACAAATCGAAGATTTCGATCAGGATTGAAATAGTGCTTCCGCTTGATCCAAACGAAACCGTCTCCTTTTGATATAACGGCTACATCAATTGCTCCCCCAACAGTCTCGATCTCGCGTGAAACTCGGCGCTGAAGCGAAGTTAGACTAACAAGAGATTCCGCCAGATTCGCCAATTCATCCTTTGGAAGGCTCATCGCCATTTCAATAATTGGGGACGCAAATCGTTCCGACCTCAACTTTTCGTTCTCATCCCAGAAAGCTCGAACAGACGCTTGGGTGGCTGTTGTCAGAGCTGGCATCAGCTTCTCGATCTCCTCATCGCTATGCCCCAAGGCACGCGCTGTGTCTAACGCATTTTCGAGCAGTAAGTCTCCGATCCCTTCATGGATCAACACGGCATAGTCGGGGTCGATGCCCTGCATAAACCGGTAGACCATATCTGTCTGAGCGAAAGGAAGTATGACGCCAGTCGATTTTCTGGTGGTGTCAATTCGCTGTGTAGGAAGCGCCTTAAGTCGCCCGGTCAAAATTCCGTCGACATCAAATGATATAAGTGAGGGCAAAAGTTCGCATTCTCCAAACCCTGCAACAACAAGTCCTGATGTCGCCGGAGACGCAACAGCCTTCCGAATGCCCAGTTCGGCTATCTTGAGGAGTGGGGCATGACAATCTGGGAACTGAGCAAAAAACCCGGAGGAACTGAGGGATTGGAGCCTTTTCTTTATCCGGCCCTTCAAATTGGTCCATTCAGCTTGGGTTAGGAAGTCGTCCGCCGCTTCCAGCTCCTCGATCTCAATCTCGGCGGCCTCTATAAGAGCTAGCCGAAAATCATCCGGCCCTCGCGAGCCAGGCATAACCTGCTGCATTGTCTCCTGTATCCACGATTGGGCGATGGAAATCGCAACTCGATCCTCATCCTCATCAGAAAACGGAAACACCGCGAGCAGGAAGCTTTTTAAGTCGTCCGCCCAGTCGAACACAGTATCGAAAGTCTGGCCTGCTCTCTTTCGGCGATACTCCTTTATCACAGTCTCCCATGGGAAGCCGATGAACTCGGCGTTTCCATAAATCATAGCCCCGACCGGTTCTGTTTTGGATAGAGAGAATAGTTTGTCGACTGTGTCGTAGGTCTTCTGCATGCCCCCCCGAGAAAGAGTGACCTTGCTGTCTGCTGCTAATGCGACTGCCGTCTTGTTAAGAATGGCGATTTCTGCCGTCATATCTCCCCCTCCGCGCCTGCCCCCAGGTGAATAAGATCATGATTCGCGGCACTCCAAAAGTGTTGCAGCGCTGCCGTGTTTTCGTGCTCTGGCCATCAACGAGAAGTGCCTCGACATGGTCTCGGACTTCGGGAGGGGTGGAAGGAGCGGCGAGAGCGTAAAGAGCCTCTTTCCCCAAACCCGCAAGGCTTGCGGATTTGTCGGAGAACCTTTCGGCTACATTCATCATGCTTTGCGCAGAACGCTCACTCATCTCAAACTCTACCGCGATCCACGGCAAAAACATGCCATGCGGGAGGCGTTCTTTCTGACGCTTGAGCGCTTGACCTACAGCGATGATGCTCCCGGCAGCGGTGCGCCGTAGCCTTCAGAAGTAGCCTGTACCGCGATCCCGTTCTGTTGACTTTTTCTGAGGCGCGATGGCTTGGATCGCCTCGTGCTCTGGGATGAGGCGGACGAACACATCCCCTACCTGGATGACTGGCGCATAGCCCGCCTTCTTCGCCCCAATGCAGATCGCGGCGACTTGGTTTGCGGTGATCGCAAGTTTGATGGTCATGCTGGTGTCCTTTGATACGCCTGCCGACGGCAATACGAGCGTCACTACCGCGCGCGAGGTGGTTGCGGATATCCCCCGGCCGGCTCTCGTGTCCAGCCCTCCTGATGGCATTCCCGTTCGCGGACGACATCATCCCAGATGTAGTATCCCGAAGAATCATCAAAGCAGAGGTCGACTTCGCGGTTTATGCTGGTGGCGAGACTGAAAAGCAGCACGAAAAAAGCGGTCAACAACGCGACAGTCAGCCCGGGTGGCCATGGCGCCTACGACGCTTTTTTGGGCGGGTGCCACTGGCGCGGGCGCTGTGGACGTCATCCGATCACCCCAGCCCACCACAGCGCTCCGAGCACCGCCGACGTCACAACGGCCGTGCCGAAGATCGTGAGCTTCATCCGCCGCGGGAAGGGGCCTTCGTCGTAGTTCATGGGCAGCGTGTACTTTCAAAAGTACTGATGAAGATCCGGAATGAGCTCTACGATTTTCGCAATTGTCCAGCCTGCTGCTATACCCACTGCAGTTTCGGAGAACTGAACAGTTAGCCACTTGAGCGTTTTTACCAGAAGGGTCGCAAGTGCTTCTAATCTGACTTTCGTTGCATCCAGGAGTTTACGAGCAGCGCCGATCTCAGCTTGCATACGCTTGCGGTCATCAACGTTGAGTTCGTTCCAACCCTCGAGCTTTCCCTCAAGAGCAGAGAGCGCGTCTCTGGTCGCTTCGTACCCTTGGGAATTATGATCGACCGACACTATGCGGTCCGCCGCCGGCGCGGTCGCTTGCTCGGTTGAGATCGGCTGATCCTGATTGCGCCTTAGGTATCGTAACAAATCTTCGACCATCGGTTCGAAAAGATGATCAGTCATACTGTGAAGATTGTTGTTGATGTTGGGATCACCCGCGTAAAAATGGTGATAGGCAAATTGGGCGGCGTCTTCGTGTCCATCCGCAAAATATGCCAGCAGATTGAGCTGAGCGCCGAGTTGCGTTTCAAGATCTTCCGGCCACTCGAGCCCAGCGGAGCCGTCCGGACCGTCACTTTCTACCAACACCTCGGATAGGACCTTGTCGATAGGCATCAGCGATCGAAGCCACTGAATCCGCGACCGTGTGGGCTCCGGGGCCACATCCAACCCTTGAAGCCATCGTTTGGCAGTCCTGGCAAAATCTTGGTAGCGCACACGCAATAGGCGCTGAGTGAGCGACTGAGTTCTTCCTCAAATTCATCAAATGACGACAATGCTATCCCCTCCATGTCGCATGGATTGCCGAGTGTCGCAGTAAAGTCCGCGGTGTCAACGTCAGCTTGCCGACGGAGAATTGTTTGCAGATTTTGCAAACATGACTGCCCGCCATCGAGCTTTCAAAGGTATCGATCTGAAATGTTTCCCCAATTGGGGAAACTCTCCGATAGAGCCCTTCATGAGACGGCTACCGCCGAACCCGATGTCAAAGCCATCATCGCCGATCGTGTTGCTGCTGGTGAGGTCTTCATTGCCGACCAGGTCAAGGAGACCATCGGCCACGGCAGCTTCCTCCCTTGGATCGCGGCAGAATTTGGGATGAGCCAGCCGCATCGGCGGTAGGTTGCCAAGGGCAATCAAGGGCTTTGAGGGCAACCAGAATCACAAATTCGGAGAGCCCTTCTTTCCTCGCACCGGTGATGCGTTTAATTGGGGTGAGATGTGGGGGGCTGGGAATGGCGAAATCGACACTTTGGGCATTAGGCGGCTTGGTCGTTCTCACCTGCGTCTATTTTACGTCGTTGTGGAAGTTCGCGCCGATATGCACCGCCTTGGTCGAAGTCTCCTGCCTATCGCTGAATGAGCTAGGTGACTTTCTCGCAGGGGTCTTCGCGCCGGTCGCTTTTTTGTGGCTGGCAGGAGCTGTGTTCCTGCAGAGCCTAGAGCTCAGCTCACAACGCCAGGAGTTAAAACTCAACCGCTCAGAGTTCATCGAACAGAGGAATGTGCTGAAACAACAGGCCGAAGAAGCTCGCCGACAAGCCGAAGCCATAGGTTTTCAGACCGATCTGCTGAGAGTGCAGACGAACGACAGAACATTTGATGCTCGCGTTCAAACGCTCTTTCATTGGCTCAGGCATGTTGGCAGAATTTACATCGAAATCAGGATGGCAGACGGGCGTCCAGTTTCCTCGTTCGTCCTTCCCTCGGGAAAGACGATGGACCCTGAACAATCAATAATAGGCTTGGCGAGATCTTGGCACAGTCGAGAGGACGAAATTAAGGGGTTCGTCTCCAGTGAAGCGGTGCTTGTGGAACAAGAAGGCTCTATCCGAACTTTGATTGAGCGATTGGAACGGCTCAATTTCGATTCAGGCAGTTTGTCACCCGAGAAGGTTGAGCTGCTCTATGAAATTAAATACGAGAAGCTGATCATTGGGCTAAAATGGCTACTACCCCATGTTCAGCAAGGCTGAACAGGTGATCTTTCCGCGTAGCAGCGAAGCCTTCAACGTCTAACGAATCTCAGATTTGGGTGCCAAAGCTGTTGCCGTTTTTCGCCAAACGCTTCGCCGCGCCACACTTTCCATGTCGCGTCCATGTCGCGTCGACTGGCCGCACACCAGTGAAAACGCCTGAAAACCAAGGATTCTCAGTTGCAACATGACGCAACATGGGAGGAGGTCAAATGATAGCCAAGTCATTGAAGTAAATGGCGCACCCGGAGCGATTCGAACGCCCGACCCCCAGATTCGTAGTCTGGTGCTCTATCCAGCTGAGCTACGGGTGCGCATGAGGCATGGGAAAACCCCGCCTGCCGCAGCCAGCCTGTCGGCCAACCGCGATGGCTGCTTCCTAAAGACTGATTCCGCGAAAAGCAAGATGCTCCGGCAAACTTTTCATCACGATCGCCAAGTAGGCGAGAAGGCGTTGTGAGGGCTTCCCACCGTTCTCACGCCGGGCGCTTGACGCCGCGCGTGCGCTCCAGCCGGACCGGCTGGTCGGGGATGGTGAGGGAAAAGACGGTACGGCCGCCGATGCTTTCCACAAGCTCCAGCGCGCCGCCATGCGCGCGGACCAGTTCGTGGGCGATGGCGAGGCCCAAGCCCGTGCCGCCGCTGCGGGCCGAGCCGCGGAAGGCGGCGAACAGATTTTCGCGCGCCTTCTGGGGCAGGCCGGGGCCGGTATCGGTAATCAGGATGCGGCTGACGCTGCCATGCCGCTCGCACGAGATGGTCAGCCGCTTGACGACCGCGACTTCGGCTTCCCCAGCCATCGCCTGGATGGCGTTGCGGCTGAGATTGGTCAGGACGCGGAACAGCTGGTCCGGGTCGGCGTCGATCTCGAAGGTCGTGTCCACCGCATTGATGAATTCGACCCCCGTGGAAGGCTCCGGGCCGAGCAGGCCATGCACTTCGTCAACCAGTTGCCGCAGCCTGAGCTTGCGGCGGGCGGGGGGAAGCTCCTGGGCGCGGCCATAGGCCAGAACGTTTTCGGAATAGGACACGGCGCGGTCCAGGGTGCGTAAGAGCTTCGGCGCGAAGGCCTGGACGGACGGATCCTTTACCTGCAGCAGACGGTCCGACATCAACTGAGCGGAAGCGAGAATGTTGCGCATGTCGTGATTGATCTTCGACACGGCGAGGCCGAGATCGGCGAGGTGTTTCTGCTCGCCCAGCATGCGCTGCAGGTTGACCTGCATCGAAGACAATTCGCGCTCCGCTACGCCGATTTCGTCGGCGCGCCCGTCATGGTCGATGATGGCGGAGGGATCGTCGGGCGTGCGCGAGAAGGCAAGCATTGAGCGGGTCATCGAGCGGATCGGCCGGATCATGATCCGGTCGATGGCGAAATAGACAAGGGCGGCCGTCACCAGTGAGATCAGGAGCGCCACCAGGGCGATAACGGCGGAATAGCCCAGCATCGCCTTGCGCAGTTGGTAGTCTGGAAAGACCAGCTCGAACTCTTTGTCGCTGTCGCCGACATGGCCGTAGATGCGCAGCATATCCTTGCCGCCGAAGACGAGCGTGTAGAGAGCGTCGGTGGCCGAGCCGAGAATGGGCGTGTCGTCGAGATCGATGTGCTGGTCGACCTGCGGCGGCATCTCAGTCGCCACCAGTAGCCGCGACACGCCGCCGTCGCGCACCGCGATGGCCTTGGCGCTGATCGACTTCAGCACTTCGTTCTGAGCATCCCGCGACAGGCTGGCGGGATCGCCCTGGATCAACACCAGCGCGACGCTCGCCGCGGTCGACAGCCGCTCGTCGAGCCAGCGTACCCGGAAGGTCGAAATGGCGGGGACGAAGATGACGATTTCGGCCAGCAGAACGAAGACGATGGTCAGAAGCAGCACCTTGGCCGACAGGCCGCGCCCCAGCGGGATGGGCCGGTCGACAGGTGAAGTGCTGTCTGAGGAAACCTCGTTCGTCATGCCGACTTTCTATCAGTCTGGAGCGTGTCGCCAAGAGTATACGGTCGTTTGATGCGAGCGGTTCACGCGGCGTCACCCGCGTGAAATAGGATGCCGAATCCCACGCGCCAACGCTTTATTGCGCGATTGCAGGCAATTGTGGCGTTCTCGCGGAGAACTTTCGATCAAGGTGTCTTTGGCGCCGGCCACACCCATGTGGATTGCGCTTGGCGCGCTTGCGAACTATTCCTGTGCGCGGATCAACCGGAAGAGGCCGATGCTGCGTTTCCTGTTTCGTCTTCTCGCAACCACCGCTCTGTCGGTGGCGACCATCATGGCCGTGCTCGACGCCACGCGCAGCGTGGCAAGCTCCCGGCTGGTCTTCACGCCGCTTGCTTCGAGCTGGGAAGCGGTCGCGCCGGGCTCCTTTGCCGCGACAGGCGCTTTCATTCGCGATAAGGCGCCTGACATGCTGTGGGATCCCGTAGCACTGTGGGTGCTGGCCCTGCCGGGCTTCGTCGTTTTTCTGGCGCTCGCCTTCCTGTTTTATGCCGTCGGCTACAACAGGCAGCGTCGGCGCATCGGTTTCGTCACCGAAAGCTGATCGGCGTTTTCCTGACGCAACGTCACCTCCAGGCATCCGAAACCCTCGGCTTTGCAAGGCTTTTGCGGTTTTCAATGTTTACCAACAGGACAAGATTCCGCGTGAATTTTGTTTTGGGCCATGCAAGATTGGCTCATGAGCGGGACGCAAGTTCCTGCCATGCGCTTCTGGGCGCAAGGAAAGACAACCTACAGGGTGTGGATCATATGAAAAAAATCATTCTTGGCCTGCTGGCCGCCACCGCGATGTGCGCTCCAGCTCTTTCGCAGGAAGTGCAGCCGGCGCTGCTGTACGATCTGGGCGGCAAGTTCGACAAATCGTTCAACGAGGCCGCCTATAACGGCGCCGAGAAGTTCAAGACCGAGACCGGCATCGAGTATGTCGAGTTCGAGGTGTCCAACGCCTCGCAGCGCGAGCAGGCGCTCCGCCGCTTTGCCGAGGATGGGCGCAACCCGATCGTCATGGCCGGCTTCTCCTGGGCGGAATCGCTGGACAAGGTCGCCACCGACTATCCCGACCTGAAGTTCGAAATCATCGACATGGTCGTCGAAAAGCCGAACGTCCGTTCGGTCGTGTTCAAGGAGCAGGAAGGGTCTTATCTCGTCGGCGTGCTCGCCGCGCAGGCGTCCGCTTCCAAGAAGGTCGGCTTCATCGGTGGCATGGACATCCCGCTGATCCGCCGCTTCGGCTGCGGTTATGTGGGCGGCGCCAAGGCCGCCGGAGCCACTGATGTGATCGAGAACATGACCGGCGACACCCCGGCTGCCTGGAACGATCCGACCAAGGGCGGCGAAATCGCCAAGACCCAGATGGACCAGGGCGCGGATGTCATCTACGCGGCTGCCGGCGGCACCGGCGTCGGCGTGCTGCAGGCTGCGGCGGACGCCGGCAAGTTCGGCATCGGCGTCGATTCCAACCAGAACGGCCTGCATCCCGGCAAGGTTCTGACCTCGATGGTCAAGCGCGTCGACAGCGCGGTCTATGACGCCTTCATGGACGCCAAGAACGGCAAGTTCGAAGGCGGCATCCAGAATCTCGGCCTCAAGGAAGGCGGCGTTGACTATGCCGTCGATGACAACAACAAGGCGCTGATCACCGACGCGATGAAGACCGCTGTGGAAAAGGCCAAGGCCGACATCATCGCCGGCACGGTCACCGTCCACGACTACATGTCGGACGACAAGTGCCCCTATTGATTGGATAGGAAACGATGCGAAACCGCAGGCCTATGCGGTTTCGTCATTCCCTGGTGAAGCCGAGCGCAGCGAAGGCGGAAACCCGGGAATCCATTCCGTGACGTCAAGGACCAGCAGCGGCACAGAAATGGTTGCGTTCCTCCTGGACCTATAAGGCGGTCATAACTGTAACGGCATGGATTCTATGGTCGCGCTCGGCTTCGCCTCGCTTGCCATAGAATGACGAAGAAAGGCCGAGCCACTGCTCGGTCTGTCGGGGCTGAGAAAAGCAGAGGCGCTTTCCTTTGCGTGAAGGAGCCAAGATAGGAAGGCGGCTTTGCGTCCTCCTACCAGTGCGGCGGCTTGGTGATCGGCACGTCCGGCGCGGCTTGCTCCTCGACCGCAAGAAAGCGCTCCGTCAGCGCGTCGAGCTTCTTCTGCATACGCTCGATGACGGTCCACTGCCGGGCGATCTCGTCGGAGAGCTCCTCGATCGTCTTTTCGTGCTCGGCCGCCCTGATCTCGAGCGTGGTGAACCTGTCGGTGTCGCTGGTCATAGGCGTCCTTTCGGCGGGCGGTAGTGCGGCGACTGGATGACGGTGGGGCAGCCGCGCTTGCGATTGGCAGTGTGCTAAGGGCATGCTAGCTCTTTCACAAGCCGGTA
Organism: Tianweitania sp. UT-5YL-CI-8; assembly: GCF_030010215.1. Lineage (GTDB taxonomy): Bacteria > Pseudomonadota > Alphaproteobacteria > Rhizobiales > Rhizobiaceae > Oryzicola. The sequence goes on along the minus strand of NZ_JASCRR010000002.1, from coordinate 382,860 downwards.
AAAACAAGACGCAGCCAAGAGGTGGAATGGCGCATGGCGGAAGCCGCAATCGAACTGGTCGGCATCAGCAAGAGTTTTGGCGCTGTGCGCGCCAACCGCGACATCAATCTCGAAGTCCAAAAGGGCACCATACACGGCATCATCGGCGAAAACGGCGCCGGCAAGTCGACGCTGATGTCCATCCTCTACGGCTTCTATCAGGCAGACCAGGGCGAGATTCGCGTCAACGGCAAGCCGACGGTGATCCGCTCCCCCAATGACGCCATCGCTAATGGCATCGGCATGGTTCACCAGCATTTCATGCTGGTCGACAACTTCACCGTGTTGGAAAACGTCATCCTGGGCGCGGAAAGCAATGCGCTGCTTAACTCCTCCATTTCCAAGGCACGCGCCGAGCTCAAGCGTCTGGAGCAGGAATACAGCCTGTTCGTCGAGCCCGATGCGGTGATCGAGGAACTGCCTGTCGGGCTGCAGCAGCGCGTCGAAATCCTCAAGGCGCTGTATCGCGGCGCTGAAATCCTCATTCTCGACGAGCCGACCGGCGTCTTGACCCCGCCTGAGGCGGACCATCTGTTCCGCATCCTCAAACAGCTCAAGGAGCAGGGCAAGACCATCGTCCTGATCACGCACAAGCTGCGCGAGATCATGGCCATCACCGACAATGTTTCCGTCATGCGGCAGGGCACGATGGTCGCAACGCGGGAAACCGCCAAAACGACGGTCGAAGAGCTTGCCGAACTGATGGTTGGCCGCCGCGTGCTGCTGCGCGTGGAAAAGGGCGAGCCGGCCATCGGCGCTGTCAAGCTTTCGGTCCGCAACCTGACGGTCAAGGATTCGCGCGGCGTTACCATGGTCGAGGACGTATCCTTCGACATCCGCGCAGGCGAGATCGTCGGCATTGCGGGCGTTGCCGGCAACGGCCAGTCGGAGCTGCTCGAGGCGATATCCGGCGTCCGCAAGGCCGTGTCGGGAACCGTGACGCTCGACGGCAAGCCCATCGACCTGACCGGCGCCGCCGATCCCGGCGAGTTGCGCGACCGTGGCCTCGCCCATGTTCCGGAAGACCGGCACCATGTCGGCCTCGTGCTCGCCTTCGAGGAGAACGAGAATTCCATCCTCGGCTATCACGACAAGCCGCAATACCTGAACGGCCCTTTCCTCAACATCGAGGCGATCCGCCGCGATGCCCGTGAAAAGATCGAAAAGTACGATATCCGGCCTTCGGATTGCCGACTCAAGACCGCGAATTTCTCCGGCGGCAACCAGCAGAAGATCGTGCTGGCCCGCGAGATCGAGCGCGACCCCGGGGTGCTGATCGTCGGCCAGCCGACGCGCGGCGTTGATGTCGGCGCCATCGAGTTCATCCACCGCCGCCTGATCGACATGCGCGACCAGGGCAAGGCGGTGCTGGTGGTGTCGGTCGAGCTCGATGAAATCCGCTCGCTGTCCGACCGCATCCTGGTGATGTTCGCCGGCCGCGTCGTCGGCGAGCGCGGACCGGACGCCACCGAAGGCGAACTGGGCCTGCTGATGGCCGGCGTCGAACAGCAGGAGGCCGCGGAATGAGAACGCCGGCCCTTCTCGTGATCGATGTGCAGAATGCCATAGACGACCCCAAATGGGGCCGGCGCGGCCAGCCCGACATGGAACGGCGGATCGTTGACCTCTTGGACGCCTGGCGCGCGCGACGTCTTCCGGTCATCCATATCCGGCACGATTCCACCGATGCGACGTCGCCCTACCGCCCGGGAACGCGCGGCAACGACTTCAAGGCGGAAGTGGCGCCCCAGCCCGGCGAGCCGGTGGTCGACAAGCGCACCAACAGCGCGTTCATTGGAACCGATCTCACCGATGTGCTCGACGAATTGCAGGTCAGCGAACTGGTGGTGACCGGCGTTCTTCTGGAGAACTCGGTCGAAGCGACGGTCCGCATGGCCGGAAACCTCGGCTTTCATGTGATTGTTCCGGAGGATGCGGTCGCCAGCATCGACCGCATTGACCATCGCGGGCGGCATTGGCCGGCCGAAGATGTCCACGCGCTGACGCTTGCCATACTCGACAAGGAGTATGCGCGCATCTCCGACGCCAGAACCGTGATCGAGACTTTGCCATGAGCACGCCCTACGCAAAACTGCCGCGCTGGGCCGATTACGGCCTGATTCCGCTGATCAACCTTCTGGTTGCCTTCGCGGTGGCCGGCCTCGTCGTGCTTCTGGTCGGCGAAAACCCGTTTCGCGCCGCCGTCATCCTGGTCGACGGCGCCTTCGGCAGCGGCCCCGGCATCGCCTATACGCTGTTTTATGCGACCAGCTTCATTTTCACAGGGCTTGCCGTGGCGGTCGCGTTCCATGGCGGGCTGTTCAACATCGGCGGTGAGGGCCAAGCCTATTTCGCCGGCTTAGGCGTCGCACTGGCCTGTCTGCCCTTCGACGGCTTCCTGCCGTGGTATCTCATCTTTCTGCTGGCCATCCTCTGTTCGGCCGTGTTCGGCGCTTTGTGGGCACTCATCCCGGCCTATCTGCAGGCCAAGCGCGGCTCGCACATCGTCATCACGACCATCATGTTCAACTTCATCGCCTCCAGCCTGATGGTCTACATGCTGGTCGACGTGTTGAAGCCGATGGGCTCCATGGCACCGCAGACGCGGCAGTTCCTGGACGGCGCGCAACTGCCCCGGCTGGGCTTCCTGTTCGACTATATCGGCATGAAGGTTCGCCCGTCGGTCCCGCTCAACATCTCCTTCCTCCTCGCTTTGCTGATGGCCTTTCTCGTTTGGGTGCTGATCTGGCGCACCAAGCTCGGCTATGAAATCCGCACCATGGGCTTCAGTCCAAAGGCGGCACGCTATGCCGGCATTTCCGAAACCCGCGTCATCATCGTCACCATGCTGATCTCGGGCGCGCTGGCGGGGATGATGGCGATGAACCCGATCATGGGTGACCAGCACAACGTACCGCTGGACTTTGTCGCGGGCGCCGGCTTCGTCGGCATCGCCGTGGCGCTGATGGGGCGATCGCATCCCGCCGGCATCGTGCCCGCCGCGATCCTGTTCGGCATGCTCTATCAGGGCGGCGCTGAACTCTCCTTTGAAATGCCCTCCATCTCGCGCGACATGATCGTCATCATCCAGGGCCTCGTGATCCTGTTTGCCGGCGCGCTCGAACATATGTTCCGCCCGGCCGTGCAGGCGGTGTTTGCGAGCTTCAGTCCGAAATCTGTCGGGGTCGTCGCTGCGAAAGGGGAGGGCGTCTGACATGGATTTCCTCGATGTCGTCGTCAATGTCCTGAACTCGACCGTCCGTCTGTCGGTGCCGCTGCTGTTCGCCTGCCTGGCAGGGCTTTATTCCGAGCGCGCCGGCATTTTCGACATCGGCCTGGAAGGCAAGATGCTGGCCGGCGCTTTTGCCGGAGCTGCCGCTGCTTCCGTCTTCGGCTCTGCCTGGATCGGCCTGCTGGTCGCCATACTGGTCTCGGTGTTTCTGGCGCTGGTGCATGGTTTTGCCTCCATCACCCATCGCGGCAACCAGATCGTCTCGGGCGTCGCCATCAACTTCATCGCGGCGGGCTCCACCATCATCCTCGGCCAGGCCTGGTTCAACCAGGGCGGGCGGACACCGTCGCTGCCGTCGGACGCGCGTTTCAACGCCATCGTCCTGCCCGGCGCGGATGCGGTGCGCGATGTGCCCATTTTGGGCGAAATCTATTCCGGCTTGCTATCGGGGCATTCGCTGCTGGTCTATCTGGCGTTTCTGGCAGTCCCCTTTACCTGGTGGGTATTGTTCCGTACACGCTTCGGGCTCCGGCTGCGCGCTGTCGGCGAAAACCCGGCGGCGGTCGACACGGCCGGTATTTCGGTAGCCTGGCTGCGCTACCGCGCCGTCATCTGTACCGGCATTCTCACCGGCGTGGCCGGCTCCTACATGGCGCTTGCCCAGAATGCCGGCTTCGTCAAGGACATGACGGCGGGGCGCGGCTATATTGCGCTGGCGGCGCTGATCTTCGCCAAATGGAAGCCGGTGCCGGCCATGTTCGCCTGCCTGCTGTTCGGCTTCCTCGATGCCATGGCGATCCGCCTGCAAGGCACGCCGCTGCCGGTCATCGGACGCGTGCCGGTGCAACTCATGCAGGCGCTGCCCTACATCCTCACCGTCATCCTATTGGCGGGCTTCATCGGCAAGGCAATTCCGCCGCGCGCCGGCGGCGTGCCTTATGTGAAGGAGCGCTGAACCATGTCGCATGACCTGTTCGACGCAGCTTGGAAGGCGATGGACAAGGCCTATGTGCCCTATTCGAAGTTTCCGGTGGGGGCTGCGATCCGCACCGCGGACGGCACGGTCTACACCGGCGCCAATATCGAGAATGCGTCCTATCCCGAAGGCTGGTGCGCCGAAACCACCGCGATCGGTCACTACATCATGGGGGGCGGTGGCAAGATTACAGATGTCGCCGTGGTGGCCTCTCGCATGGCGCGCATCACACCGTGCGGCGGTTGCCGCCAGCGGCTGGCGGAATTCACCACAGCCGACACCCGGCTGCATCTCTGCGACGAGACCGGCGTGGTCGAGACGCTGACGATGGGCGACATCCTGCCGCTTGGCTTCCGCGGCGATATCCTGAAATGACGCAGCACCCCCACCTGAAGCCCTATCCTTCTGTGTGAGCGGAGGAGCCATGCTGCCGCAGGAACTGATCAGGGCCAAGCGCGACGGCCGTAGGCTCGCCGCCGTCGATATCGGTGATTTTGTGGAGGGCATTGCTTCGGGCACCGTGTCCGACGCGCAGGTGGCGGCCTTTGCCATGGCGACCTTCTTCAACGGCATGAGCCGCGACGAGGCGGTGGCGCTCACGCTTGCTATGCGCGACTCAGGCCAGCGCCTGGACTGGTCGGACCTGCCTGGACCGGTCACCGACAAGCACTCCACTGGCGGCGTCGGCGACAATGTCTCGCTCATGCTCGCACCCATCGTGGCGGCCTGCGGCGCCTATGTGCCGATGATCTCGGGCAGGGGGCTCGGCCACACCGGCGGCACGCTCGACAAGATGGATTCCATACCCGGCTATGTCAGCCAGCCCGACACCGCATTGTTCCGCAGGACGGTGACGGAGACGGGCTGCGCCATCATCGGCCAGACCGCCGATCTGGCGCCCGCCGACCGGCGCTTCTACGGTATCCGCGACGTCACCGCCACGGTGGAGTCCGTGCCGCTCATCACCGCTTCGATCCTGTCGAAAAAGCTTGCCGCCGGCCTTGGTTCGCTGGTGCTCGACGTCAAGCTCGGCAACGGCGCTTTCATGGCCAAATCGCGCGATGCCGCTGCCCTCGCCTCTAGCCTCGTCGAGGTCGCCAACGGCGCGGGCCTCGCCACAACCGCCCTCATCACCGACATGCACCAGCCGTTAGCGTCGGCCGCAGGCAATGCGGTGGAGGTGCTCAACGCGGTGGATTTTCTGACCGGTCGCAGGCGCGATGCGCGGCTTTTGGAAGTCACGCTCGCGCTCGCCGCCGAGATGCTGCAATCGGCCGGTCTCGCCAACGCCCAGCGCGAGGCGCTCGGCATGGCGCGTCAGGCGCTCGAAAGCGGAGCCGCCGCCGAACGTTTCGGGCGGATGGTGGCGCTGCTCGGCGGCCCCGGCGATTTTCTCGACCATCCGCATCGTTATCTGGTGCGGGCGGAAGTCGAAAAGCCCGTCCTGGCGCAGGAAAGCGGCTTTGTCACTGGAATCGACACGCGCCAGATCGGCATCGCCGTTGTCGCGCTTGGCGGTGGGCGCGTCCATCACGACCACGGCGTCGACCATGCCGTCGGCATCACCCAGCTGGTTCCGATCGGCACCTCGGTGCGGCGTGGCGATCCACTCGCGATGGTCGAAGCGCGCAACGAGGCGAAGGCCGATGCTGCCGTCGCCATGGTGGGCCAAGCCTACATCCTCGGCGACAGCCGCCCCACCGTCAAAGGCCCGGTGCTGCGCAGGATTGCCGGCTAGTCGTGATTGGCTCACGCAGGTGGGAGCAATCTCATACGGATTCCATGCCCCCTCATCCGGCCCTTTGGGCCACCTTCTCCCCGCTGGGGAGAAGGGAAGGGCGCGGCGTTGACCGCTCTCCTCTCCCCGGCGGGAGAGGGTGGCCGAGCGAAGCGGAGGACGGGTGAGGGGGAATAAACCCTCTCGCGGGTCCGCTCATTTCGTTCCGTACATGCGGTCGCCGGCATCGCCGAGACCCGGCACGATATAGCCCTTCTCGTTGAGCTGACGGTCGATGGAGGCGGTGAACACCGGCACGTCGGGATGCGAGGTGGTGAAGCGTTCGATGCCCTCCGGCGAGGCCAGCAGGCACAGGAAACGGATGTTGGTCGCACCGCGCGACTTTAGTTTGTCGATTGCCGCGATGGCTGAATTCGCGGTCGCCAGCATTGGGTCGACGACGATGACGAGACGGTCGCCCAGGTCGCTTGGCGCCTTGAAGAAATATTCGATGGCTTCCAGCGTGTCGTGGTCGCGATAAAGCCCGATATGGGCGACGCGCGCCGCCGGCACGAGGTCGAGGAGGCCTTCGAGCAGGCCGTTGCCGGCGCGCAGCACCGAGGCGAACACCAGTTTCTTGCCCTCAAGCGTCGGCGCTTCCATCGTCTCGATCGGTGTTTCGATGCTGCGTGTCGTCAGGTCGAGATCGCGCGTCACCTCATATCCCAGCAGCAGCGAGATTTCGCGCAGCAGGCGGCGGAAGCCGGCTGTCGACGTCTCCTTGTCCCGCATGATGGTCAGTTTGTGCTGGACAAGCGGATGGTCGACGACGGTTACGCCCTTCATGGGTCTGCTCCTGAATTGGATTGTTTGCGCCACCCTAACCGGTGACGGGCCGGCTAACCACCGCTTACCGCGTCGCATCGCCAAGAACCACAGTTTTGTGCCGTCAGTTACGCCGAAGGCCGGTTTGGAGCCTCTGCCGACGCCTGCTAAAAGCAGGAACGCCTGATTCTCGGCGCAAGGGGAAACGGATGGAGCATCTTGCCGGGCGGGTCGTTTCGCTTTCGGGATGGCGCAGGGCGCTCGTGGCGTTTCTGGCAGGCGCAGTCGCTGTACTGACCCAGGCGCCCTACGATCTCTTCGCCGCCGGCTTCCTGGCCTTTCCGGTCCTGGTCTGGCTGCTCGACGGCGCAACGGCCGATGTCGGCGCCGGTGTCTTCCGCCGGTTGAAGCCGGCCTTCACTGTCGGCTGGTGGTTTGGCTTCGGCTATTTTCTCGTCGGCCTGTGGTGGATCGGCGGCGCGGTTTTGGTCGAGGCGGACAGCTTCGCCTGGGCGCTGCCCTTCGCCGTCGTCGGCATTCCGCTCATCCTCTCTTTCTTCTATGCCTTCGCCGCCGTCCTCGCGCGTTTGCTGTGGAGCAGCGGCTTGGGCCGTATCGCGGCGCTCGCCTTCGCCTTCGGGCTGACCGAATGGCTGCGCGGCTTCCTGTTTACAGGCTTCCCCTGGAATCCTATTGGCCTTGCGGCCATGCCCTTCCCACTTCTGATGCAAAGCGTGGTGCTGACTGGGGTGTTCGGCATGTCGGCTTTGGCCGTGTTCGTCTTCGCCATGCCGGCGCTGCTGAGCTCCAAGCGCCATCGGAATATCGGGCTGGCGGCGGCGCTTGTCCTGGTCGCGGCCCATGTCGGTTACGGCATCTGGCGCATCAATGCGCCTGAGCCCGAGGCGACGTCCACGGTTCAGGTCCGCATCGTCCAGCCTAATATCGATCTGTCGGTGAAGTGGGATGGTTCGGTGCGCGATGAAATCTTTGCCGGACTGCTCAAGGCGACGACCGCCGCCGCTGTCGACGGTGCCGCGAGGCCGGACCTGATCGTCTGGCCGGAAACATCGGTGCCGTTCCTGTTCTCCGACAGGCCGGATGCGCTGTCCGCGCTTGGCGACGCCTTGCAGGACGGGCAGCTTCTATATGCGGGTGCCGTGCGCATGCAGGGCGGCTCGGCCACGCAGGAGGGGCTTTACTACAACTCCGTCGTCGCCATCAACGATCGCGGCGAGATCGTCGATGCGGTCGACAAGGTGCATCTGGTGCCGTTCGGCGAATACATACCCTTTGCCGATTGGATGAGCCGCATCGGCCTCAATCAACTCGTCGCCGGTCCGATGACGTTCAGTGCCGGCGACAGTCGCCACGCGCTCGCGGTCAAGGATGGCGTCACCGCTGCTCAATTTATTTGCTACGAGATCATTTTTCCCGAACTGGTGGATGCCGGCGCACGCAACAGCAATCTCATCGTCAACGTCACCAACGACGCCTGGTTCGGCGATACGCCAGGCCCGTATCAGCATTTCCGCCAAGCCCAGATTCGTGCCGTGGAAACCGGTCTGCCGGTTCTCCGGTCGGCCAATAAGGGCATTTCGGGCGTCATCGACGCGAAGGGCCGTATCATTGATGCGCTGGCGCTGAATGTGCTGGGAACAGTGGATGTCGCAGTGCCTGTCACGGCGCCTGCATCGCATAGGACATTCGGCCTCAGTTCGCATATTAACGCTGTTCTGATAATTCTGGCTTTTGCCGTAATTGCGATTGGAATGCGTGCTAGCGCAGGGGGTCGTGTCAATTGACACAAGCCATTTTAGAAACTCATATTCCGCCATCTTCCGAGGTCCGAATTAGCGCATTGGGGCGTTGCTAAGCGGGACCGATGCAAAAAACAGAAGCCGGTGAACGGCAAGGACAAGGCAGTGGATAAAGAAAACAAGAAAAAACCCAATCCGACAGACATCCATGTCGGGAGCAGGATTAGGCTTCGCCGCAACATGATCGGGATGAGCCAGGAAAAGCTTGGCGAAAGTCTGGGAATTACCTTCCAGCAGATTCAGAAATACGAAAAAGGTACCAACAGGGTCGGCGCGAGCCGGCTCCAGGCGATTTCCGAGATTCTAAGCGTACCCGTCGCCTTCTTCTTCGAGGACGCCCCCAGCGCCGACGGCGAGGCGCCGAAAGGGTTTTCCGAGGAATCGTCCACCAGCTACGTCGTCGATTTTCTCTCGAGCGCCGAAGGCGTCCAGCTCAACCGCGCCTTCGTCAAGATTTCCAATCCAAAAGTCAGGCGAAAACTGATCGAACTTGCCAAAGCCTTGGCCGATGAGGCACCGGAATAGCGCGTTTTCAGCCCATTTGAGGCATGAGCTACCGTCACGCGGGGCACCTGAGGGCAAAGGCTGCTTGACGAGTTCCGGCAGCCTTCGCTAACAGGTGTGCCGCAAGGTCGGCAGACTGCCGGTCACGTTTCAAGAGGGGACATCCCGTGTCGCGGCAGAACTATCTCTTCACTTCGGAATCCGTCTCGGAAGGTCACCCCGACAAGGTGTGCGACCGCATTTCGGACGAAATCGTCGATCTGGTTTATCGCGAAGCGAAAAAGACGGGCATGGACCCTTGGAAGGTTCGCGTTGCCTGCGAGGCGCTGGCCACCACCAACCGCGTCATCATCGCCGGCGAGGTTCGCGTGCCCGACACGCTGCTGAAAAAGGGTAAGGACGGCACCATCCTGACCGATGCCGCTGGCCATCCGCTGATCAACCCCGCCAAGTTCAAGTCGGCGGCGCGCAAGGCTATCCGCGCCATCGGCTACGAGCAGTCCGGCTTCCATTGGAAGACCGCCCGGATCGACGTGCTGCTGCACGGCCAGTCGCCCGACATCGGCCAGGGTGTCGACAACGCCGCCGACCGCCAGGGCGAGGAAGGTGCAGGCGACCAGGGCATCATGTTCGGCTATGCCTGCCGCGAGACGCCCGATCTCATGCCGGCGCCGATCTATTACAGCCACAAGATCCTCGAATTGCTCGCTGCTGCCCGCCACAAAGGCACCGGCGACGCCGGCAAGCTCGGCCCCGACGCCAAGAGCCAGGTCACTGTGAAGTATGTCGACGGCAAGGCCGCCGAGGCCATGCAGATCGTGCTGTCCACCCAGCATCTCGACGAAAGCTGGGATTCCAACAAGGTTCGCCAGGTCGTAGAGCCCTACATCCGCGAAGCGCTGGGTGACCTCAAGATCGCCGACGACTGCAACTGGTACATCAACCCGACGGGCAAGTTCGTCATCGGCGGTCCCGATGGCGATGCCGGCCTGACCGGGCGCAAGATCATCGTCGACACCTATGGCGGCGCGGCCCCGCATGGCGGCGGCGCGTTTTCCGGTAAGGACACGACGAAGGTCGATCGCTCGGCTGCCTATGCGGCGCGCTATCTGGCCAAGAACGTGGTCGCGGCCAAGCTTGCCGACCGCTGCACCATCCAGCTCTCCTACGCCATCGGCGTGGCCCAGCCTTTGTCGGTCTATGTCGACCTGCACGGAACCGGCACGGTCGACGAGGCCGTGGTGGAAGAGGCTTTGCGCAAGGTCATGGACCTGTCGCCGAGCGGCATCCGCCGGCATCTCGACCTCAACAAGCCGATCTATGCGCGCACCTCGTCCTACGGCCATTTTGGCCGCAAGCCGGGCCGCGACGGGTCGTTCTCCTGGGAGAAGACCGATCTGGTGAAGGCGCTCAAGGAAGCGGTCGCTGCCTGAATTGAACGCCACCGATCCCGAGGATACGCCGCGGCGCAGCCGGTCGACCGAAGCTTTTTTCGGCCGACGCCGCGGCAAGACGATGAGGCCCCTCCAGGCAAGTGCGCTGGATGAGGGGCTCAAGCGCTATGGCATAGATATCAAGCAGCCCGCACCCGCGAACCTGATGGATCTCTTCGCCGTTCCGGTTTCGGCTGTGCGTTTGGAAATCGGCTTCGGTGGCGGCGAGCATCTCCGCCATGAGGCGGCAAGGCATGCGGGGATAGGCTTCATCGGCGTCGAGCCCTTCGTCAACTCGATGGCCAAGATGACGGTCGCGCTGGGCGAGACGCCTTTGCCCAATCTCCGCCTCTATGACGAGGATGCGACGCAACTGCTCGACTGGCTGCCGCGGGATTGCCTCGACGGCATAGACCTTCTGTACCCCGACCCGTGGCCGAAGAAGAAGCATTGGAAGCGTCGCTTCGTCAGCCTCGTCAATCTCGACCGCTTCGCCCGAGTGCTGAAGCGCGGCGCAAAGTTCCGCTTCGCGTCGGACATCGATACCTATGTCAACTGGACGCTGCAGCATTGCCGCAGCCATCCCGCCTTTGAGTGGCAGGCGGAGACGGCGGCGGACTGGCACACGCCCTACGAGGCATGGCCCGGCACGCGCTATGAGGCCAAGGCGATCCGTGAACAGCGCCGTCCTGCTTACCTGACGTTTATCAGATTGTAACTTTTTGGGGTGCGCCCTTCGAGGCTCGCCCGGCAGCGAATGTGGTTTTGATTTGCAGGGCCGTGTAATACAGCGGCGGAACCAGGCGTCCAAGGATCACTGACACGCCAACAGGCAACTTGCATTGCGCGTCAGTCTGGTGTCAGGTTGCTTCTGTAAGACATCATTCCGGCCCGCTGGGAGGCGAGCCTGAGAACCGGGAGAAACCCGCCGCACAACCGCATGAGCCGCACCCCGCGTCGCGCTGACACAGGGCAAGGCTTAAAACCCGACTGCTGGCAGATCTCTTTCGCGTTAAGCCAGGCCGGCCAGAATGCGGGTTTCTCGGCGTAGAGTATGTCAGGCGTCGATCATTCCCGCGTCGCGGGTATCAGGAGGAAATACAGTGAAGCAGTTTATTTTGGCATCAATCATCGCCGGGGTGTTTGCCTTTCCGGCGACCGCCGCAGACTACAAGATCATGGCACCCGCCGCTCCGGGCGGCGGCTGGGACCAGACCGCGCGGTCCATGCAGAGCGCTCTTCAGGACGAGAGTATTTCCAGCAGCGTCCAGGTCCAGAACGTTCCGGGCGCGGGCGGCACCATCGGTCTCGCTCAGTTCGTCAACCAGGCGAGCGGCGATCCCTCGCAGCTCATCGTCGGCGGCTATGTCATGGTCGGCGCAATCCTGACCAACAATTCTCCGGTCACGCTCGACCAGGTCACGCCGATTGCCCGCCTCACCGGCGAATATGAAGCCATCGTCGTGCCCGCCGCGTCCGACATCAAGGACATGGCCGGCCTCGTCGCCAAGCTTAAGGCCGATCCCGGCTCCGTGTCCTGGGGCGGCGGCTCCGCCGGCGGCACCGACCACATCACCGCGGGCCTGATCGCCAAGGCGGCTGGCGTCGACCCGACCAAGGTCAACTACATCGCCTTCTCGGGCGGCGGCGAAGCGCTCGCAGCCATCCTAGGCAACCAGGTCACGGTCGGCATTTCGGGCTACAGCGAGTTCGCCTCGCAGATCCAGGCCGGCACGCTGCGCATCATCGGCATCTCCGCCGACGAGCGCATCAAGGGCATCGATGCGCCGACCTTCAAGGAAGCCGGCGTCGACGTTTCGATCCAGAACTGGCGCATGGTCGCTGCCGCTCCCGGCATCACCGACGAGCAGAAGAAGACCATCCTCGCCGATGTCGACAAGATGGCGAAATCAGCCGCATGGCAGAAGACCCTGGCCGACAAGGGCTGGGCCGACACCTATCTGGCCGGTGACGATTTCGCCGCGCAGCTGAAGAAGGACACCGAGTCGACATCGACCATTCTCAAAGAGATCGGTCTTGTAAAATGAGTGACGGCAACTCGCCACACCTGCAGCGCCGCCCGGACAGGGCGGCGCTTGCCATTGCCGCGGCGCTCGCGGTGGTCGCGATCATGATCGCCTGGAGCACGTCGCAGGCTGGCGGTGTTGCCGGCTATTCGCCCGTTGGGCCAAAGACGTTTCCCTATGTCATAGCAGGCGGGATGTTGCTGCTGTCGCTGTGCACCGCCATCGAAGCCTGGCGAGGCAATTTCCCTGCGCGCGAGGCGCAGAACATTCCCCCCATGCTGTGGGTGCTCGGCGGTCTCGCCGCGCAGATGCTGAGCATGAAGACCGTCGGCTTTTCGATTGCCACCGGCCTGCTCTTCGCCGCGACCGCCAAGGGCTTCGGCAAGGGTCCCCTGTGGATGACCGTGCCGATCGGCATCGTCTTCGCCTTTCTCGTCTGGGTGATGTTCGCCAAGGGTCTGCAGCTGACTTTGCCTGCCGGACCGCTCGAGCGTCTGTTCTAACCGGGGCACTGCATCATGGATACGTTCAGCCTGCTGGGCCAGGGTCTCATCACCGCGATGGACCCCTATAATCTTCTGTACGCGCTGATCGGCGTCACCCTGGGCACGGCCGTTGGCGTGTTGCCCGGCATCGGCCCCGCGCTGACCGTCGCATTGCTGCTGCCCGTCACCTACAAGCTCGACCCGGCCGGCTCGCTCATCATGTTTGCCGGCATCTATTATGGCGGCATGTATGGCGGCTCCACTACCTCGATCCTGCTCAACACCCCGGGCGAAAGCGCTTCCATCGTCACCGCGCTGGAAGGCAACAAGATGGCCCGCAAGGGCAGGGGCGGGCCGGCGCTCGCCACCGCCGCTATCGGCTCCTTCGTGGCCGGCCTGCTTGCTACGCTGGGGCTTGCGTTCATCGCGCCCACGGTCGTGAAGTTCGCGCTGTCCTTCGGCCCGTCAGAATATTTCGCGCTGATGCTGCTCGCCTTCATGACGGTGTCCGCCGCCTTCGGCGACTCCACATTGCGCGGTATCACCTCCCTGCTGATCGGCCTCGGGCTCGGCCTGATCGGCATCGACCAGCTCACCGGACAGGCGCGCCTGACCTTCGGCATGCCCAATTTGTTCGATGGCATTTCGGTGACGACACTGGCGGTGGCGCTGTTTGCCATCGGCGAGACCCTGGCCGTGGTATCGTCCAAGCTGGCGCAGGACGACAAGGTCGAATCTGTCAAGGGTTCGGTCTGGATGACGAAGGAGGACTGGAAGCGGTCCTGGATGCCATGGCTGCGCGGCACGGCCATCGGCTTCCCCATCGGGGCGATGCCGGCGGGCGGCGCGGACGTGTCGAGCTTCCTGTCCTATTCGACGGAAAAGAATTTCTCCAAGCATCCCGAGGAATTCGGCCATGGCGCCATCGAAGGCGTGGCCGGTCCGGAAGCGGCCAACAATGCTTCGGCTGCCGGCACTCTGGTGCCGTTGCTGACGCTTGGCCTGCCGACTACGGCGACGGCCGCCATCATGCTGGCCGGTTTCCAGCAGTTCGGCCTGCAGCCCGGGCCATTACTGTTTGCTACCAACGCGCCTCTCGTCTGGGGGCTCATCGCCAGCCTTCTGGTCGCCAACTTCATGCTGCTGGTTCTAAACCTGCCGCTGATCGGCCTGTGGGTGAAGCTGCTGTCGATCCCGCGCCACTGGCTCTATGCCGGCATTCTGGTCTTCGCCACGCTCGGCACCATCGGCGCCGATGGATCGACCTTCTTCCTTGGCCCGATCCCGGTGTCCTTCGGCCTGCTGCTTCTGACGCTGTTCGGTATTCTCGGCTATGGGCTGCGCCGTTTCGGCTACCCCATCGCGCCGGTTGTCGTCGGTCTCATTCTCGGACCGATGGCCGAAAAGAGCCTGCGCCAGGCTTTGCAGATCAGCCAGGGCGATCCCTCGGCGCTATTTAGGTCATGGATCGCGATCGTTCTGTGGATATTGGCGGCTCTCGCCGTGCTGGTGCCGCTCTACCTGCGGGCGCGGGGCAAGGGCAAGCTCCTCGCGCAGTTCGGCACCGACGAAGACTGATGACAAAGAAGACAAAATAAAAGGGCGTCCCAAGCGGGCGCCCTTTTTCATTCCGCAATCGGCAGCCGAAACGGCGCCGGGGGCCTGGTTTCCATCAGAAGCGCGCGATGTCTTTGAAGTGGCGCGGATCGATGCCGAGCTTGCGCAGGTGGCGGGCTTCCGGGATCAGTCCGCGTTCCACGGCATTCGCGGCTGCGACGGCGCTGCCGATCGTGCTGAAGAAGTTGCCAATGCGGTTGAACGGCTTGAGGGTGCTCATATCTTTCTTCCTTGCGTGCGTCGCAAAAGATTTCTTGTGCGATGCACCATAGGTAGGTGGTTCATACGATTGCTACCAGAGACAGGCTTGCATGGTTGCCATGCAGTCAGCGCACGGCGCTTCTCTTGGCAAAGCCTGACGGGACTTGAACCCGGACCGCACTTCGGTTATATGCAGCTCAAATTCTTGGTCGGTATGACGAAGAGTGGGTCCACCCGGTCCCGCTCTTTTTTGTTACCGGCTCCGCGCAGGGAGACCTCATGACTGAACCGGAGATTGAAACGACGGGCGACGACCGCATCATTCGCGAGAGTGGTATCGACGCGCGTATTGCTTCGATCGTGATGCCGGTTCTGAAGGCGACGGAGTACCGGCTGGTGCGGGTCCGCCTGTTCGCCCAGAACGGCCTGACATTGCAGATCATGGCCGAACGCGAAGACGGCAGCATGACCGTCGAGGATTGCGAAGAAGTCAGCCGCACGATTTCGCCGGCGCTCGATGTGGATGATCCCGTCGAGAAGGCATATCATTTGGAGGTGTCGTCGCCGGGCATCGATCGTCCGCTGGTCCGCAAGTCCGACTTTGCGAAATGGGTCGGGCACCTCGTCAAGATGGAGACGTCGGTAATGGTGGCGGAACGCAAGCGGTTCCGCGGCAAGATTGCCGAAGCCGACGACAATGGCGTTCTGATCCAGCGCGATCAGGCTTCCTACGGCGATGAGCCGACGGTTCGCATTCCTTTCGAGGCTGTGGCCGAAGCGCATCTGATCCTGACCGACGACCTGATCCGAGACGCGTTGAGCAAGGACAACCAGGCGCGCAAGGAAGCCAAGCGGCGCCGGGGCGAAGAAGACGTCGAACAAGACGAAACTGAAACGGAAGTGTGACTGAACGGGAGCCGGCAATCCGGCGAACCCATTCTGGGAGACGAAAATGGTTGTAAGCGCCAACAGGCTCGAACTTCTCCAGATCGCTGACGCGGTTGCCCGCGAGAAGTCGATCGACAAGCAGATCGTCATCGCCGCCATGGCGGATGCGATCCAGAAGGCTGCGCGTTCGCGCTATGGCCAGGAGACCAACATTCGCGCCGACATCAATGCCACCACAGGCGAGATGAAGCTGCAGCGGCTGATGGAAGTCGTCGAGAAGGTCGAGGACTATGCAACGCAGATCGCGCTTTCGACGGCGCGCGAGCGTAACCCCGATGCGCAGCTTGGCGACTTCATCGCCGAGCAACTGCCGCCGATGGATTTTGGCCGTATCGCCGCACAGTCAGCCAAGCAGGTCATCGTCCAGAAGGTTCGCGAAGCAGAACGCGACCGTCAGTTCGACGAATACAAGGACCGTATCGGCGAGATCGTCAACGGTACGGTCAAGCGCGTCGAATATGGCAATGTCATCGTCGATCTCGGCCGCGGCGAGGCGATCATCCGCCGCGATGAGCTGATCCCCCGCGAGAATTACAAATATGGTGACCGCGTTCGCGCCTATGTCTACGACGTGCGCCGCGAGCAGCGCGGTCCGCAGATTTTCATGTCGCGCACTCATCCGCAGTTCATGGCCAAGCTGTTCACCATGGAAGTGCCGGAGATCTACGACGGCATTATCGAGATTAAGTCGGTTGCCCGTGATCCGGGTTCGCGCGCCAAGATCGCCGTCACCTCGCGCGACAGCTCCATCGATCCGGTCGGCGCCTGCGTCGGTATGCGCGGCTCGCGCGTCCAGGCCGTCGTCGGCGAGTTGCAGGGCGAAAAGATCGACATTATTCCTTGGTCGCCTTCGGCCGCGTCTTTCATCGTCAATGCGCTGCAGCCGGCGGAAGTCGCCAAGGTGGTGCTCGACGAGGATGCCGAGCGTATTGAAGTTGTCGTTCCCGATGACCAACTATCTCTTGCCATTGGCCGTCGCGGACAGAACGTGCGTCTCGCTTCGCAGCTGACGGGCTGGGACATCGACATTCTGACCGAGCAGGAAGAATCCGAGCGCCGTCAGAAGGAGTTTGTCGAGCGTTCGACGCTGTTCATGGAAGCGCTGGATGTCGACGAGATGGTCGGCCAGGTGCTGGCCTCGGAAGGCTTCACTTCGGTCGAGGAAGTCGCCTATGTCGATTCCGGCGATATCGCCTCCATCGACGGCTTCGACGAAGATACCGCCGGCGAGATTCAGGCCCGTGCGCGCGAATATCTCGACAAGATCGAGGCCGAGCACGACGAGAAGCGTCGCGGCCTTGGCGTAGCGGACGAGTTGCGCGACGTGCCGGGCATCACCACCGCGATGCTGGTGGCGCTGGGCAATGACGGCGTGAAGACGGTCGAGGACTTTGCCGGATATGCCGTCGACGACCTCGTCGGCTGGAAAGAACGCAAGGACGGCGAGACCAAGTTCTTCCCGGGTGTGCTGAACGATTTCGGCGTTTCCCGCGCCGATGCCGAACAGATGGTTATGGCCTCGCGGTTGAAGGCAGGCTGGATCACGGAAGACGATCTCGCCACGGAAGATGAAGTTGACGATGCCGACGCTGTCGAAGCGTCGGAAGCGTAAGGTGACCACCTCTGGAGCAACCCTTGGACGAGATGAACGATCGCACCTGCATCGTCACGCGCCAGAACGGCGACGCGGATAATCTTATCCGTTTCGTCGTCGGTCCGGATTCGGCCGTCGTTCCAGATTTGAAGCGGAATCTTCCCGGTCGGGGGTGTTGGGTCACCGCCGACCGTATTCATGTCGACAAGGCGGCTGCCAAGGGCGCCTTTGCGCGTGCCTTCAAACGCAAGGTCGTCGTGCCCGACGACCTTGGCGCTCTGGTAGATCAGCTGTTGGTGAGAGCTGCTCTCGGCAATCTCGGCCTTGCCCGAAAGGCAGGCATGGTTGCAATGGGCGCGGCAAAAGTAGATGGTGCGGTGCGGTCAGGCAAAGCCCTGTTCGTGCTGCATGCGCATGAGGCCTCCGACGACGGGGTGCGCAAGATTACCCAGGCCAGGCGGGCTACCGTTTACGCGGGCGGCCCCGCCATCCCTTTTTACAAACTTTTTTCGGAAGCCGAATTGGGTTTGGCATTAGGGGGTACAAATGTGATACATGCAGCCGGTCTCGCGGGCGATGCGGGCAAGGCGGTTGTGAAGCGCATGGTTGCGCTTGACCGATATCGGGGCGGATCCCCGGATGATCTGGCGATGATTGCGGCAGTTGCCGAAGATGACGAAGCCGCAGAGGATATGGAATGAGCGATACCAAATCGGGTGATGACAAGACGTCGGACGGCGGTCAGAAGAAGACCTTGACGTTGAAGCGTCCCGGAATCGAGCAGGGA
This sequence comes from Tianweitania sp. UT-5YL-CI-8, assembly GCF_030010215.1. Taxonomy (GTDB): domain Bacteria; phylum Pseudomonadota; class Alphaproteobacteria; order Rhizobiales; family Rhizobiaceae; genus Oryzicola. The sequence continues at coordinate 364,655 of NZ_JASCRR010000002.1, read as the reverse complement.
ACAGTGCGCCAGAACTTCTCGCACGGCCGCACCAAGGCGGTCGTCGTCGAGACGAAGAAGCGCAAGTTCAGCATGCCCGGTGACAACAAGCCTGAGGCGCCTGCGCCGCAGCCCGTCTTCGCGCCCAAGCCGCCGGTCCAGCAGGTTCGCCCCGCACCGGTGGTGCGTGAGGCACCGCGCCCCGCGCCGCAGAACGAGCGTTCGGGCATGGTGCTGAACGAGCTGTCGAAGAGCGAGATGGAAGCGCGCCGCCGTGCGTTGGAAGGATCGCAGGCACGCGACGCCGAAGAGCGTCAGCGCGCCATTGTCGACGCCAAGCGCCGCGCCGAGGAAGACGAGCGCCGCAGGCTCGAACGCGAAGAATCCGCGCGCCGCCAGGCCGAGGAGGAAGCCCGCATCCAGGCCGAGGCCGACTCGCGTCGCCGCGCCGAGGAAGATGCACGCCGCCGTGCGCCCACGGCAGCAGCACCCGCTCCGATCAACCGTGCGATGGAACAGGAAGAGGAAGAGGCCAAGCCGCGCCCCAAGGGTGGCCGTGTCGCTCCGGCTGCAACCCCGGTCCGCCGTGTCGCGGCACCTGAGGTGCCGGCCCGTCCGGCCAAGGCCAAGGGCGAGGAAGACCGCCGTCGCGGCAAGCTGACGCTCAACACTGCGCTGTCCGACGACGGTGCTGAACGCGCCCGCTCGCTGTCGGCCATGCGTCGCCGCCAGGAGAAATTCAAGCGCGCGATGCACAACGAGCCGCGCGAGAAGGTGATGCGCGAGGTCATCCTGCCTGAGACCATCTCCATCCAGGAGTTGGCGCAGCGTATGTCCGAGCGCGCCGTCGACGTGGTCAAATACTTCATGAAGCAGGGTCAGATCATGAAGCCCGGCGACGTGCTTGATGCCGACACCGCCGAGCTGGTGGCTTCCGAATTCGGCCACACGGTCCGCCGCGTTGCCGAGTCCGACATCGAGGAAGGCTTGTTCGACATCGCCGACCGTCCCGAGGACATGGAGTCCCGGCCGCCGGTGGTCACCATCATGGGCCACGTCGACCATGGCAAGACCTCGCTGCTCGACGCCATCCGCAACGCCAATGTCGTGTCAGGGGAGGCCGGTGGCATCACCCAGCATATCGGCGCCTATCAGGTCGAGAAGAACGGTCAGAAGATCACCTTCATCGACACACCCGGCCACGCCGCCTTCACGGCGATGCGTGCGCGCGGTGCGCAGGCCACCGACATCGCCATCCTTGTGGTTGCCGCCGACGACAGCGTGATGCCGCAGACGATCGAATCGATCAGCCATGCCAAGGCTGCCGGCGTGCCGATCATCGTGGCCATCAACAAGATCGACAAGCACGAGGCCGACGCCAACAAGGTGCGCACCGAACTTCTGCGCCACGAAGTCTTCGTGGAGTCGATGGGCGGTGAAGTGCTCGACGTCGAAGTCTCGGCCAAGACGGGCCAGGGCCTCGACAAACTGCTCGAAGCCATCCTGCTGCAGGCCGAAGTGCTCGACCTCAAGGCAAATCCGGAGCGTACCGCCGAGGGTGTTGTCATCGAGGCCAAGCTCGACAAGGGTCGTGGCCCGGTTGCCACCGTCCTGGTGCAGACCGGCACGCTGCTGCCCGGCGACATTCTCGTCGCCGGCAACGAGTGGGGCCGCGTTCGCGCCCTGGTCGACGATCTCGGCAAGCATCTGTCCGAGGCGCTGCCGTCCACGCCAGTGGAAATCTTGGGCATCCAGGGTACGCCGCAGGCTGGCGACAAGTTTGCCGTGGTCAATGACGAGGCCCGTGCTCGCGAGATCACCGAATATCGCCAGCGTTTGTCGCGCGACAAGGCTGCCGCACGTCATGTCGGCCAGCGCGGTTCGCTCGAGCAGATGATGTCGAAGCTGCAGACGTCCGGCCTGAAGGAGTTCACGCTACTCATCAAGGGCGACGTGCAGGGTTCGGTCGAAGCCATCGTGGCTGCCCTCGACAATCTCGGCACCGACGAAGTGCGCGCGCGCATCGTTCATGCCGGTGCCGGCGGCATCACCGAGAGCGACGTGTCGCTCGCCGAAACGTCGGGCGCCGTGATCATCGGCTTCAACGTGCGTGCCAATGTGCAGGCGCGTCAGGCCGCTGAACAGGCAGGCATCGAAATCCGCTACTACAACATCATTTACGCTCTCGTGGATGACGTGAAGGATGCGATGTCGGGTCTGCTTTCGCCGGAACGCCGCGAAACCTTCATCGGCAATGCCGAAATCCTCGAAGTGTTCGACATCACCAAGGTCGGCAAGGTCGCGGGTTGCCGCATCACCGAAGGCAAGGTCGAGCGCGGAGCGGGCGTCCGCCTCATCCGCGACAACGTGGTCATCCACGAAGGCACGCTCAAGACCCTCAAGCGCTTCAAGGACGAAGTTCCCGAAGTGCCGGTCGGCCAGGAGTGCGGCATGGCCTTCCAGAACTACGAGGACATGCATGTCGGTGACATCATCGAATGCTTCCGCGTAGAGATGGTGACGAGACGCCTGTAAGGCGGCGCTTCGGCGCCTCCTTCCATCCCGCATGGTGGACGAGCCCCACAAACCGATCCGCACGCTGAGCTTCAGGCTGACGCGTGCGGATTTCCTCGCTTACGAAATGCTGCCCCGGGAATTGAGCGGCAAGATGAAGCTGGCGCTCATGGTCATCGTCGGCTGCGGCGGCATCATGATCGGGCTGCTGCCGGACACCATCTCGACAGGTGCATGGTATGCTTCGGCCGCTGTGATCCTTATGATCGCAGGGGCCGCGGCAGTTGCCTTCACCAACTGGGTGCCGCGTCGCAGGGCTTCCAAACATGCCGTACCGCAAGGCGAGGTGGTTTTGGAGGAATGGGGCGATCATCTGTCGCAAATAGCGGATGGGCGGCATCGGAATATCGCGATGGAGACCATCGCGCAGGTGCTCGTCTTTGGCGAGCGGGTTTTCATCCGGGTCGGCATGGAGCCGGTCATCGTTCCTCTCTCGGCTTTCGAGGATGAGAACGACATGAAGGCCTTCGCTGCCGCGGTAGACGAAGCGAGCGATGCGGCGCAACCGTAGCCGTATTCGCCCGTTGGCGGCAAACATGGTACTTTGAATCAAGGACAGGACAGTCATGGCCAAGCCAAGTTCACAAGGCTCAACGCAACGCCAGCTTCGCGTCGGCGAACAGGTGCGCCATTCTCTGTCGGAAATGCTCCAGCGCGGCGAACTGCTCGACCCGGTTTTGGAAATGGCGGTGATTTCCATTTCCGAGGTGCGCATGTCGCCGGATCTGAAGGTCGCGACCGCCTTCGTGTCGCCGCTTGGCGCCAAGGAGACCGATGCCGTCATCGACGCACTGAACAAGCATGCCAAATTCATTCGTGGCCGCGTGTCCCATGCACTGCGCCAGATGAAATACATGCCGGAATTCCGCTTCAAGCTCGATACCAGCTACGACAACTTCGCCAAGATCAACGATCTCTTGCGGTCGCCCGAAGTGGCCCGCGATCTTGATGGTGACAAGGAAAACGATTGATGTCCCGTCCGCGCAAGAAGAAGGGCCGCCCGATCTCGGGCTGGCTGGTGCTCGACAAGCCCGTCGGCATGGGCTCGACCGAAGCCGTTTCCAAGGTCAAGTGGCTGTTTCAGGCTGAAAAGGCTGGCCACGCAGGCACACTCGACCCGCTTGCGTCCGGCATGTTGCCGATAGCGTTGGGCGACGCCACCAAGACCGTTCCCTATGTGCAGGACGGTGCGAAAATCTATCGCTTCACTGTTGCCTGGGGCGAGGAACGCACCACCGACGACCTCGAGGGACCGGTCACCAAGACCTCCGAGAAGCGTCCGTCGGAGGATGAAATCCGCGCCGTGATGCCGAACTACACCGGCGTCATCATGCAGACGCCGCCGCAGTTCTCCGCCATCAAGATAGCCGGCGAACGCGCCTACGATCTGGCGCGCGAGGGTGAAACGGTCGATATTCCCGCCCGCGAGGTCGAGATCGCCCGTTTCGACATCGTCGAACTGGCCGCCGACAGCACCACCTTCGAAATCGAATGCGGCAAGGGCACCTATGTGCGCTCCCTGGCCCGCGACATGGGTCGCGACCTCGGTTGCTACGGCTACATCTCGATGCTTCGCCGCAGCGCGGTTGATCCGTTCACGGCGGACGACTTCGTGACCGTGGCGGAACTGGAAGCCGCGCGCGGCGAGCCGGGCGAGGGACCGATCGATTTCACCGCCATCGACGCCTATCTGGTCGACACGTCGGCAGCGCTTGAATGCCTGCCGCAGGTCGCCGTCAGCGATGACACCGCCAGCAAGATCAGGCTCGGCAATCCGGTCATCGTCCGGGGTCGCGACGCTCCCGTCGAGGCCGATGAAGCCTGCGTCACCGCCCGCGGTCGCCTCGTCGCCATCGGCGCCATCGAGCAGGGCATGTTCAAGCCCAAACGGGTGTTTGCTGGGTGATTGTGGGTGCGTCCTTCGAGGCTCGCCCTCGAAGGATTATCTGCTCTTTGCAACGCCGTGCGGGCTCGCACCTCAGGATGAGGACCGTTGGAGCAAGGCCGTTCATTGAAGCCTCGGGTCTGTTGAATCTTCGGCAGTGGCAGTTTGTTTCAGAGACAACGGCATCTCGGATTTCAAGGATAAGGCATCTCCAGCATAAGCGCTCTTGGCACCCACGCTCCTCATCCTGAGGTGCGAGCCCGCACGACGCTGAAGGCAATGACGCATCGTTGACGGGCGAGCCCCGAAGGGCGCACCACCCCTATTCCCTCCGAGCGGCCAGCCTTTGATCTGGCGTTCACGGGCCATTGCGTGGTGATCCGCACAGAGGGCTGAACGGTCGCAAATGCCGCTCGCATCCCCGGCAAACTCTGCGCTAATGTGCCGGCATCGCCGAGCATTCCGGGTTGCATCGCATGGCAGTTGTTCAGGACACCACCAAGCGCGCCGCGCGCAAGCGCAGGCGTGTAGCCGTCGGTGCGGCACCGGGAACGCTGATCGCCGATCCCAATGCACGGCGCTCCGAACTCAACCTGACGCTGATTTCGCCGGAAACCTTCGAGGTCGTCGACGACGCCAGTACCGGCGAGCTTGCGCGTGCCTCCGACGATTGGCCGATCACTTGGCTCGACTGCGTCGGCCTCGCGAACATCGAACTGATCGAGGATATCGGCCGGATTTTCAACCTGCATCCGCTGGCGCTGGAAGATGTCGTCAACACCGGCCAACGGCCCAAGGCCGAGTTCTTCGAAGACCATGTCTTCGTCGTGCTCAGCATGATGGACGATATAGCCACCAGCCGCTACGAGCAGATCGCCTTCTTTTTCGGTGAGGATTTCGTCGTCACCTTCCAGGAACGCGAGGGCGATCCGTTCGAGCCGGTCCGTCGCCGCATCGAAGTGGCCCAATCGCGCCTGCGCACCAAGAATGCTGATTATCTCGCCTATGCGCTGATCGATGCTGTGGTTGACAGCTATTTCCAGCCCGTCGACCTGATGTGGGACGCTATCGACGGTATCGAGGAAGAGATGCTCAAGGCGCCCGAGCAGCAGCATGTCCGGCGCCTGCACGAGCTTCGCCGCAATGTCAGCCAGTTGAAGCGCGCCTTGGGGCCGTTGCGCGACGCGATTTCCGCCCTAATCCGCTCCGATGCCGTCTGTATCGCGCCGGAGACCAAGATCTATCTCAACGACACGCTCGACCATATCTTGCGGCTGAATGAATCCGTGGAATCCCTGCGTGAAATGGCGATCGGACTGATCGAAATGCATCTGTCGCTGTCGCAGGCGCGCATCAACGAGGTCATCAATGTGCTGACCATCGTCTCTGCAATCTTCATCCCACTGACCTTCCTGGCCGGCATCTGGGGCATGAATTTCGATCCCGATACTTCGCCCTGGAACATGCCGGAACTGAAGGCCTATTTCGGCTACCCCAGCGCATTGGGCTTCATGGCCTTCGTCGCCCTGTCGCTGGTGGCTTACTTCCGCTGGAAGAAATGGCTGTAAGGCTGGCAAAATCGCTGCGTTTGTGAAGGGACTGGCTTTTCCCTCCGATTTCGCCTATATGCCCGACAACTTCGGCGCAATGCGCCAAGTTCCGTGGCCTCTGCTGGACGACATCCCGGCTGTGGGCGTCCCATTTCCTCAAATCGAAAGGAAAACTCCGATGTCGATTACTGCCGAACGCAAGTCGGAACTGATGACCGAATTCGCAACCGTCAAGGGCGATACCGGTTCACCGGAAGTCCAGGTCGCGATCCTGTCGGAGCGCATCAAGAACCTCACCGAGCACTTCAAGGACCACAAGAAGGATAACCATTCCCGCCGTGGTCTTCTCGCGCTCGTTTCGCAGCGCCGTAGCCTGCTCGACTATCTGAAGCGCAAGGACAACTCGCGCTACACGACGCTGATCGAGAAGCTCGGTCTGCGCCGCTAAGAAAACGGCCGGCGGGCTTTCCTCGTGAAGGCCCGCCGGTTTCGCATCCAGCGTGCCGCCCAAAAGTGGGTGCCGGTTTTGGGATGACGGCATGCGTAAGAAGATCATGCCGCCCAAAAGTGGACACCGGTTTTGGGACAACGGCATGCAGTAAGAAAAGCCGCGAAAGCGGCCAGTGCTCGCGACGCCGGAATAGGGCGCGGAGCGACCCATGGACGGTCATGGGGCAGGATTGCCGGAGACTTGCCGCGCTGGGCGCGAAGGGTACAAGTCTCCCGCTGTCTTGCCCGTGGCTGGTCCGAACGGAAGCAAGGGAAGGTTTTCGCGCCGAACGGTCGGCGCGCCTTTCCGCATATGAAGGACAAGACATGTTCAATCACCACAAAGTGGAAATCGAGTGGGCCGGCCGCCCCCTCATTCTCGAAACCGGCAAGATCGCCCGTCAGGCCGACGGCGCTGTGTTGGCGACCTATGGCGAAACCGTCGTTTTGGCGACGGTCGTTTCGGCCAAGGAACCCAAGCCCGGCTTCGATTTCTTTCCACTGACCGTGAACTACCAGGAAAAGACCTACGCAGCCGGCAAAATCCCCGGTGGCTATTTCAAGCGCGAAGGCCGTCCGAGCGAAAAGGAAACGCTGGTTTCCCGTCTCATCGACCGCCCCATCCGTCCGCTCTTCGCTGCCGGCTACAAGAACGACACCCAGGTCGTTATCACCGTCGTCCAGCATGATCTCGAAAACGATCCGGACATCCTGTCCATCGTCGCCACCTCGGCTGCCCTGACCCTTTCGGGCGTGCCTTTCATGGGTCCGGTCGGCGGCGCGCGCGTCGGCTACATCAACGGCGAATATGTGCTCAACCCGCATATCGACGAAATGCAGGAATCCAAGCTCGACCTCGTCGTCGCCGGTACGGGCGACGCCGTCCTGATGGTCGAGTCGGAGGCCAAGGAGCTTTCGGAAGACATCATGCTCGGCGCCGTGATGTTCGGCCACAAAGGCTTCCAGCCGGTGATCGACGCTATCATCAAGCTCGCCGAAGTTGCTGCGAAAGACCCGCGCGACTTCACAGCCCCGTCCTACGACGTACTCGAAGCGGATATGCTGAAATTGGTCGAGAACGACCTGCGCGACGCCTATAAGAATGTCGACAAGCAGAAGCGCTATGCGGCCGTCGACGCGATCAAGGCGAAGGTCAAGGAAACCTTCTCGCCGAAGGGCGACGAGACCCCGCTTTACACCAGCGAGCAGGTCAACACCGTTTTCAAGGAACTCCAGGCCAAGATCGTGCGCTGGAACATCCTCGACACCGGCAGCCGCATTGACGGCCGCGATCTCTCGACGGTCCGCAAGATCGTCTCGGAAGTCGGCCTTCTGCCGCGCACCCACGGTTCGGCCTTGTTCACCCGGGGCGAGACCCAGGCGATCGTCGTCGCCACTCTGGGCACCGGCGAGGACGAGCAGTATGTCGATTCGCTGACCGGCATGTACAAGGAGAAGTTCCTTCTCCATTACAACTTCCCTCCCTACTCGGTCGGTGAAACCGGCCGCATGGGTTCGCCCGGCCGTCGCGAAATCGGCCACGGCAAGCTGGCATGGCGCGCCATTCGCCCGATGCTGCCCGCCGCCGAGCAGTTCCCCTACACGCTGCGCGTCGTCTCCGAGATTACCGAGTCCAACGGCTCGTCCTCGATGGCGACCGTTTGCGGCACCTCGCTGGCTCTGATGGATGCGGGCGTTCCGCTGCAGCGGCCTGTCGCCGGCATCGCCATGGGCCTGATCAAGGAAGGCGAGCGCTTCGCAGTGCTCTCCGACATCCTGGGGGATGAGGATCACCTTGGCGACATGGACTTCAAGGTGGCCGGCACCGAAGGCGGCATAACCGCCCTTCAGATGGACATCAAGATCGACGGGATCACCGAAGAGATCATGAAGGTCGCGCTCGGCCAGGCCAAGGACGGACGTCTGCACATCCTGAACGAGATGGCCAATGCCATCACCGAAGGCCGTTCGGAACTGGGCGAGTTCGCGCCGCGCATCGAGGTCATGCAGATCCCGACCGACAAGATCCGTGACGTCATCGGCTCCGGCGGCAAGGTCATCCGCGAGATCGTGGAAAAGACCGGTGCCAAGATCAACATCGAGGACGACGGCACGATCAAGATCGCTTCGTCGAACGCCAAGGAGATCGAGGCGGCCAAGAAGTGGATCCACACCATCGTTGCCGAGCCGGAAGTGGGCGAAATCTACGAAGGCACGGTCGTCAAAACAGCCGACTTCGGCGCCTTCGTCAACTTCTTCGGCCCGCGCGACGGCTTGGTCCACATCTCCCAGCTCGCCAATGAGCGCGTCGCCAAGACGTCCGACGTGGTCAAGGAAGGCCAGAAGGTCTGGGTCAAGCTGATGGGCTTCGACGAGCGCGGCAAGGTCCGCCTGTCGATGAAGGTCGTCGACCAGGAAACCGGCAAGGAAATCGCTCGCGACAAGAAGTCCGACGATGAAGAGTCGGCTGCCTGAGCCATATGTAAGATTGATTGAAAACGGGCGCGGCGTGGCTGCGCCCGTTTTCTTTTACGCGACGCCTCTTGCTTCTCCCCATGCGGGAGAAGGTGTCGCCCTCGGGCTTGCGCAGCAAGACCGAATAAGGCGACGGATGAGGAGTGTTGCAAGGAATGAGTGGCTGATGACTTAAGATGACGGGATCGCGTGGCGGTCGCGCTTCGTCCATCACCCCTCATCCGACCTCGCCAATGCTTCGCTTGGCTCGGCCACCTTCTCCCGCAAGGGGAGAAGGAAGGTTTGTGGCAGGCCGTTAGCTATGCTCATGGAAAACCTATGCCCCGCGATACACTCAAAACGCTGTTCCATCCCTTTGAATCCGGCGCTCTGGATGCGCCGGCGAAGGACGCCCGCGCTCTCTTCCTCAACGCTGAGGCCGGTTTCCGCCTGCCCGAGGGCTTCGAGGCTGCGCTGACGCTGGTGCAGGGCTTCCGGCCCGAGGTACAAGCGCTGGAGATGGCTCGCCGCACCGTCGTGCCGCTGCCCGAGGGCGACGGCTACGACCTGTCCCTGATCCTCATCGGTCGCCACCGTGGCCGCAACGAACTCGACATCGCCGAGGCCATCGAGCGTACGCTGCCTGGCGGCCTTATCATTGTTGCCGGCGGCAAGGAGGACGGCATTGCGAGCCTGCGCAAGCGCATGGGCAAGCTGCTCATTCTCGACGAGGCTCTGCCCAAGCATCACGGTATCGTCTTCTGGTTCCGCCGCACACCCGAAGCAGAGGCGGCTGCGCAAACGCTGCGCTCGGAAAACCCCGAAACTTTGATCGATGGCCGTTTCCACACCGCGCCCGGCATGTTTTCGCATGATCGGGTCGATCAGGGATCGCGCCTGTTGGCCCGGCATCTGCCGCTCGAGATTAAGGGTGCCGCAGCCGATTTTTGCGCCGGCTGGGGCTATCTCGCCGCCGAGATCGCCACGCGGGCCAAAGGGCTCACCAAGCTCGACCTTTACGAGGCCGACTTCCCAGCGCTTGAGGCTGCGCGCCGCAACGTGACCGTTGACGGCATCGAGCCGCGTTTCTACTGGCAGGACTTGCTGAAAGAGCCAGTCGCCCGGCAGTACGATCTCATCGTCATGAACCCGCCCTATCACCAGGGCGGTGCAGCCGCAGATCCGGCCATCGGCCAGGGTATGATCAAGGCGGCATCGGCGGCGCTTAAGCCCGGCGGCCGCCTCCTGATGGTCGCCAACCGGCAACTGCCCTATGTGCCGGTGCTGGAAGCATCGTTCTCGTCAGCCACCGAGATCGGCTCGGACAGCGCCTTCAGGATATACGCCGCGAAGCGATAAGCCGCCCGCAAAAAGCCGGCTTGCGCCGGCCCTGTCCTTATTCCTTGTCGGTCTTCTTCAGTTCTTCCAGCGTCGGCATTGAAACGATGTTGTAGCCTGAGTCGACATAGTGAATTTCGCCGGTGACGCCCGATGACAGGTCGGACAACAGGTACAGTGCTGAGCCGCCGACTTCGCCAAGCGTGACGGTGCGGCGCAGCGGCGAATTGCGCTGCTGGTAGGAGAACATGTAGCGCGCGTCCGCGATGCCGGCGCCGGCCAAAGTCCGCACCGGGCCTGCCGAAATGGCGTTGACGCGGATGCCGCGCGGGCCGAAATCATTGGCGAGGTAACGCACGCTCGCCTCAAGCCCCGCTTTGGCAACGCCCATCACGTTGTAGTTCGGCATCACGCTGACCGAACCGGCATAGGTCAAGGTCAGCAGTGAGCCGCCGTCATTCATGAGTTTTGCGGCGTGCCGCGCGATCTCCGTGAAGGAGTAGCAGGAGATCACCATGGTGCGGATGAAGTTGTCCTTGGTGGTGTCGGCGTACAGCCCCTTCAACTCGTTCTTGTCGGAGAAGCCGATGGCGTGGACGACGAAATCGATCCCGCCCCATTCTTCGCCCAGCCTTTCGAAGGTCGAGGCCACCGACGCGCTGTCTTCGACGTCGCAGGGCACGAGAAGCGATGCGCCGACCTTTTCGGCCAGCGGCTTCACCCGGCGTCCGAACGCGTCGCCCTGATAGGAGAAGGCGAGTTCGGCGCCTTGTTCGGCCAGTTTCTGCGCGATGCCCCATGCTATCGAATGGTCGTTGGCAACGCCCATGATCAGGCCGCGCTTGCCCTGCATCAGTCCGGTCATGGTGGATGTCCTCGTTATGACAGACGCTGGAAGACCAGCGTCGCGTTGGTGCCGCCGAAGCCGAAGGAGTTGGACAGCACGGTATCGATCTTGGCGTTGTCGATGCGCTCGCGCACGATCGGCATGCCGTCGAATTCGGGGTCGAGCTCTTCGATATGAGCGCTTTCGCCGATGAAGCCGCCCTGCATCTGCAGGATCGAGTAGATCGCTTCCTGTACGCCAGCGGCTCCCAGCGAGTGGCCGGTCAGCGACTTGGTCGAGGTGATGTTCGGAATCCTGGCGCCGAAGGTCTCGCGAATGGCGCCCATTTCCTTGCTGTCGCCGACAGGCGTCGAGGTACCGTGGGTGTTGATGTAGTCGACATCGCCCTTCACGGTGGCCATGGCCTGCTTCATGCAGCGTATGGCGCCTTCGCCCGAGGGCGCGACCATGTCGTAGCCGTCGGAGGTCGCGCCATAGCCCACCAGTTCGGCATAGATCTTGGCGCCGCGCGCCTTGGCGTGTTCCATCTCTTCGAGCACCAGCACGCCCGCGCCGCCGGCGATGACGAAGCCGTCGCGGTTGACGTCATAGGCGCGGGACGCCACGGCGGCCCGGTCGTTGTATTTGGAGGACATCGCACCCATCGCGTCGAACAGGTTCGACATCGTCCAGTCGAGGTCTTCGTGGCCGCCGGCGAACATGACGTCCTGCTTGCCCCATTGGATCATCTCCGCCGCATTGCCGATGCAGTGCGCCGATGTCGAGCAGGCCGACGAGATCGAGTAGTTGACGCCGTGAATCTTGAACCAGGTCGCCAGCGTGGCGGACGCCGTCGAAGACATCGCCTTCGGCACCGCGAACGGTCCGATGCGCTTGGGGCTGGTGTTTTTCAGCGTGGTTTCCGCGGCTTCCACGATGGTGCGGGTGGAAGGGCCGCCAGAGCCCATGATGATGCCGGTGCGTTCGTTGCCCGATATGTCGCTTTCTTCCAGGCCGCTGTCGGCAATGGCCTGCTTCATGGCGACATGGTTCCACATGCCGCCCTGCGACAGGAAGCGCGCGGCGCGGCGGTCGACCAGTTCGGCGGTGTCGAGATTTGGCGCACCCCACACCTGGCACTTGAACCCGTGCTCGGCGAAGGAGTCCGAAAAGCTGATCCCGGACTTTGCGTCGCGCAGGGAGGCTTGCACTGCTTCGGCGTTGTTGCCGATGGACGATACGATGCCAAGGCCAGTTACGACGACCCGTCTCATTCGCTTTCCTTTCAGAAATCGCCCGGCGGCTAGGCCGCCTGAGCTTCCTTGAACAGCCCGACGCGCAGGTCGGTCGCCTTGTATATGGTTTCGCCATCGGCTTTTAGCCAGCCGTCGCCGATGCCCAGCACGAGACGGCCGCGCATGACGCGCTTGAAGTCGACGCCGTATTCCACTTTTTTGTTGGCTGGGGTCACCATGCCGGTGAACTTGACTTCGCCGGTCGACAGCGCGCGGCCCTTGCCAGGTTCGCCCAGCCAGCCGAGATAGAACCCCGTCAGTTGCCACAGAGCGTCGAGCCCGAGACAGCCCGGCATCACTGGATCGCGGATGAAATGGCAGGGGAAGAACCAGAGGTCGCGGTGGATATCGAGTTCGGCACGAATGAAGCCCTTGCCGAATTCGCCGCCGGTTTCGCTGAGTTCGGTGATGCGGTTGAACATCAGCATGGGCGGATAAGGGAGTTGGGCATTGCCCGCTCCGAACAATTCACCGCGTGCACAGGCCAGCAACTCTTCGTAGTCGTAGCTGGATTTCTGCTCCACCATATAACGTCTTCCCCGTTTCGGCTGCGGCGGTTGGTCCCACCGCGCTGCTGATTTCTTCTAGCACAAGCCCTGCCAGACCTGAACTGCCGTCTGCGCTTAGCCTGCCGGCTTTCCTGGGTCAATGCGCGCTATTGATCGAGCCTGTGGGACAGAATATATGAAAATGGAGGAATCGGTTGGTTTTGTCGGCATTGCCGGTATGCCGCTGAAACTTTCGAGCTGTCGATTGGGGCGCCGTTGAGCTTTCGAGTGGAAAAAACGTCTGTCGAAACCCGTGTGCGCGATGCCGGCCTGAGGCCGACGCGGCAGCGCATTGCGCTGGCGGAACTGCTGTTCGCCAAGGGCGACCGGCATTTTTCGGCCGAGGAACTGCACGAGGAAGCCTTGGTTGCCGGCGTTCCGGTGTCGCTGGCAACTGTCTACAACGCGCTGCACCAGTTCACCGAAGTCGGCCTTCTGCGAATTCTGGCGGTCGAAGGCGCAAAAACTTATTTCGATACCAACACCTCCGACCACCACCATTTCTACATCGAAGGCGAAAACCGCATTTTCGATATCGAATCGGGCCCGGTCAGCGTCGTCAATCTCCCCGAGCCTCCCGAAGGCATGGAGATCGCCAATGTTGACGTGGTCATCCGCCTCCGCCCCAAGCGCTGCAGTTGATACGTACGGTCAGCGCCGCATCTCTTCCTTCACCCCGCAAGGGGAGAAGGCAAACCGCCGCCATCCCTCAATCCTCGATGGTCTCGCCGGGATAGGCGCCCCAGACCAGCGACTGGCTGATCCAGCCGCGGTTGCGTCCGTCAAAGGTCATTTCGCACCATTGGCCGTTGCAGACGCGGATCGTGCCGATCGCACCGGGTTCGACCATGGCGATGACCCGTGCATCCTTATCGCCGGAGGCCAGAAGGTTGACCTGCGTCTCCTTGCCGCGCTGCCAGGGTGCGACGATGGCGGTGCGCTTGCCCGACAGCAGCGACTGATTGATCCAGCCCTCAGAGCCGTCGGCATCGCGCACCCGGCGCCAATTGTCGTATTCCTGGATGATCTCCATTGGCAGGCCGGATTTCATGTACATCCAGTCCACCGAATAGCCGAGACCGGGTCCGATCCGCGAATTGACTCGGCCGGATTTGAGGCTGACGAAGCGCGGCAACGGCAGCCCGCTCGGCCCGAGCGTCACCGCGCCTTGGGCGGCGGCGGCAATCGTGAACGTGGTCGATTGCGGAAACAGCACGGCCGCACTCATCAGCACGGCGCCAATTGCCAGACGAAGCGACACGAAACCAGACACTGTCGTACCTCTGCTGAGCGTTGCGCCCGCGAGCCACAGGCGCCCCTTTTTCTTTGTCTTCCGGAACGGCGCTTGATACACAGTATCCCGCTCCAGATGGATTTCCAGTTTCGCCGATCTTGGTTAAAGAGGTCTCAACAGGAAGCTGGGTGAGGAAACAATGGCCGGCAAGAAGAAGCCTCTCGTCATCATAACGCGCAAGCTTCCGGATCCGGTCGAGACCCGCATGCGCGAACTGTTCGACGCCAGGCTCAATGTCGAAGACCGCCCGATGACGCAGCCGGAGCTGGTCGCCGCCGTCAAGGAGGCCGACGTGCTGGTCCCCGCCGTCACCGACACGATTGACGAGGCGCTGATCGCCCAGGCCGGAGAGCGGCTGAAGCTGATCGCCAATTTCGGCAATGGCGTCGACAAAATCGACGTCGCCGCCGCCAGCCGGCGCGGCATCACCGTGACCAACACGCCTAATGTGCTGACCGAAGACACCGCCGACATGACCATGGGCCTGATCATCTCGGTGCCGCGCCGCCTGACGGAAGGCGCCAACGTGCTTTTGGGCGACGGCAAATGGGGCGGCTGGTCGCCGACCTGGATGCTGGGCCGCCGGATCTGGGGCAAGCGTCTCGGCATCGTCGGCATGGGCCGCATCGGCACGGCGGTCGCGCGCCGCGCAAAAGCCTTCGGTCTGTCGATCCATTACCACAACCGCAACCGCGTGCTGCCAGCGGTGGAAGACGAGCTGGAAGCGACCTATTGGGAAAGCCTTGATCAGATGCTCGCCCGCATGGATATCATCTCGGTCAACTGTCCTTCCACGCCGGCGACCTTCCATCTGCTCTCGGCGCGGCGTCTGGCGCTGATGCAGCCCTCGGCCTATCTGGTCAACACCTCGCGCGGCGACGTTATCGACGAGGATGCGCTGGTCAAGCTGCTGCAGGACGGCAAGCTCGCCGGTGCCGGGCTCGACGTGTTCGAGCAGGAGCCGGCGGTGAGCCCGAAGTTGCTCAAGCTGGCGCATAAGGGTAAGGTGGTGCTGATGCCGCATATGGGCTCGGCCACCATTGAAAGCCGCATCGACATGGGCGAGAAGGTCATCATCAACATCCGCGCGCATGTCGATGGCCACCGCCCGCCGGACCGGGTTCTGCCCCTCCGGAATTGATGTAAGTGTTCGCTTACGAATTCCCGAAAAGCTGTTTCCGGTAGGTGATCGACGTGATCCGGTCATAGCCGGGATGCGCGGTGCGCTTGAACTCCGCAAAGCCCAGCCGCTCGAACGTGGCGTGGTTTTTGGTGAGCTCGATGCGGGTCTCGAGCTCCAAGACCGGGGTGCCAAAGTCCAGCGCGAGCCGTTCGGCGCCTCCATCAAAAGGCGTCCGATGCCCAGACCGCGCGCGCTTTCGTCCACAGCGAGCTTGCCGACATAGACAGCGTCCTGCCGTCTGGCGACGAAGACGCAGCCGACAAGCCGGCCGCCGGCAAGTGCTAAGAGGCAGGTCTCTGCTTGAGCCTTGTCCCGCAGGGTTTCGGGCGTCAGGCGATGCGCGGAAGAGGGCGGGTCGATGACACCGTCCATATAAGCGAAAGAACGCCGGATCAGCGCCAAAAGCGCCTCCCAACGGTCGAAATCCGCGGGCAGGGCTTGGATGATGACGTTACTAGTCATCGGACGTGGATCGCTTATAGCGAATGATGTCGAACCGCGCGCCGAGCGCGTCATAGAGCAGAAGCCGGCCGACAAGCGGCTCGCCGATGCCGGTGATCAGCTTGATCGCTTCCATCGCCTGTAACGTACCGACAACGCCGGTCAGAGCGCCGATAACGCCTGCTTCGGCGCAGGAGGGCACCAGTCCGGGCGGTGGCGGCTCGGGAAAAAGGTCGCGATAACCGGGGTTTTGGACCCCCTGATCGTTGGTTTTGAAGGGTATCAAAACGGTAATCGACCCGTCGAAACGCCCTACTGCGGCGTGTACGAGGGGTCTGTTCTCGGCTTCGGAGGCATCGGCGACGGCGTAGCGGGTGTCGAAATTGTCGGAGCCGTCGATGACGAGGTCGTAGCCGGAGATCAGTTCCCGCGCGTTGTGCTCGTCAAGCCGCAACTCGTGCAGTTCGACCGCGACATGCGGGTTGATGCGGGCGATGGCATCGCGTGCGCTTTCGCCCTTGGAGCGCCCAACGGCCTGGGTGTCGTGGATCACCTGCCGCTGCAGATTGGACAGCGACACAGTGTCGTCGTCGACGATGCCCAGCGTTCCGACGCCGGCAGCCGCCAGATATTCCAGAACCGGCGCGCCGAGCCCGCCCGCGCCGATCACCAGAACCCGCGCACGCTTCAACTTCTGCTGCCCCGGACCGCCGATTTCCGGCAGCACGATATGGCGCGCATAACGCGTCAGTTCCTCGTCGGAGAGTGCGGGATGCTTGCTCATGGCGCGACGATATCGCGCCGCATTCGGCTTGTCAGGCGCTTTCGGTAGGGCCAACGCTGCCATGGTCAACGGTGATGAACTGCGCCTTGCCCTTGAGGCTGGAAAACAGCTCGGGCTCTGTTCCGGTCATGAAGGCCTGGCAGTTCAGCTCTTCCAGGATCGAAAACAGCGCCGCGCGCCGGCCCGCATCGAGATGCGCGGCGATTTCATCGAGCAGGAGAATAGGGGCCGAACCCGCCATCTCGCCGGTCAGCCGGGCGTGCGAGACGATGATGCCGACCAGAAGTGCCTTTTGCTCGCCGGTGGAGCAGAGTTCGGCCGGCATCGCCTTGGGCCGGTGCCGGACGATCAGGTCTGAGCGATGCGGGCCTTCCAGCGTACGGCCGGCCGCGCGGTCTCGCTCGCGGCCTTCGGCCAGCATGTGACGGTATCGTTCTTCCATGTCGACGGCGGCCTGCGCGCCGATATTCTCCTCAATCGTGCCTGACAGGGCCAGATCGGCCTGCGGGAAAGGCCCAGTTTCGGGCAGCTTGCCGATCATCGCGGTCAGAAGCCGGGTCATCTCGGCGCGCGCAGCCGCAATCGCCACGCCTGTCTCGGCCATTTGCGTTTCGATTGCCTCGAACCAGACGCGGTCGCGCCGGTCTTCGGCCAAGAGCCGGTTGCGGCCGCGCATGGCTTTTTCATAGTCCAGCGCGCGCTGGCCGTGGGCGGGATCAATAGTCAGCACCAGCCGGTCGAGAAAGCGGCGGCGGTCGGCCGCGGGTCCTGTGAACAGCGCATCCATCGACGGTGTCAGCCACACCACGCGCAGCCAGTCGAGCATCTCCTCGGCCGAGCGCACTGTGGTGCCGTTGATTCGGACGCGGCGGCCGCCTTCGCCCGCGCCGTCGAACAGCGTGCCGGTGCCGATCTCGGCATCGCCGTCCGGCCCTTCGACGGTTGCGTGGACCGCGAACCCGCCGCGTCCGCCTTCGCGCGCGACGTCGGGGTAGGGCGCGCGGCGCAGGCCGCGTCCGGGCGTGAGGAAGGAGATGGCTTCGAGCAAATTGGTCTTGCCCGCGCCGTTTTCGCCTGTGAAGACGACAGCGCCGGGCCGGAAGCCGACCGCGATATCAGCATAGTTGCGGAAATCGGTCAGCGTCAGCCGGCTGATGAAATTGGACGGGAGCGCTTTAGTCGGCTCGGGCAACTGTCCCGGCACGTCTGAAGTGACGCTAGACGCGCATCGGCATCAGCACGTAGAGCGTGTGATCGTCCGATGTGTCCTGGATGAGCGTCGGCGAACCGGCATCGGCGAGCATGAAGCGGGCCTCGCCGCCCGACAACTGGGCCGCGACATCGAGCAAATATTTGGCGTTGAAGCCAATCTCGATGGGGTCGGATGCGTAGTCCGCCGCCAGTTCTTCGGTCGCGCTGCCGGAATCGGGATTGTTGACGGCGAGCGTCACCTGGCCGTCGGCAATCGACAGCTTGACCGCGCGGCCGCGCTCCGACGAAATGGTCGAGACGCGGTCGACGGCGGACGCAAAGCTCTGCCGGTCGATGATAAGCTGCTTGTCGTTCCCGGTCGGGATGACGCGCTGATAGTCGGGGAAGGTGCCGTCGATCAGCTTGGAGGTCAGCACGATGGAGCCGATGGTGAAGCGGATCTTGGTGTCGGACAGTTCGGTGGTGACTGCGAGTTCCGGATCGTCGACCAGCTTCTGCACTTCGCTGACGGTCTTGCGCGGAATGATGATGCCCGGCATGCCTTCCGCACCCGAGGGCGCCTCGAACTCGGCGCGCGCCAGGCGGTGACCGTCGGTGGCCACGGAACGCAGCTTCAAATTGCCTTCGCTTTCGAAGGTGTGCAGGAAAATGCCGTTGAGATAGTAGCGCGTTTCCTCGGTCGAGATCGCAAACTGCGTCTTGTCGATCAGCATTTTGAGCTTGGCCGCTTCAAGCGTGAACTTGTGCGAGAAACTGCCGGCCGACAGCTCGGGAAAGTCGGATTGCGGCAGGCACTGCAGGCGGAAGCTCGACCGCCCCGACACCACCGACATGGCGTTGCCGTCGTCATCTGTCTTCAGCATCACCTCGGCACCGTCGGGCAGCTTGCGGACGATGTCGTAAAGCAGATGGGCGGGAACCGTGGTCGCACCAGCCTGGTCGACCTGGGCCGGCGTGGCTTCGGTGATCTCCAGATCGAGGTCGGTGGCCTTCAGCGCGAGGCTGTTGCCGTCTGCCTTCATCAGCACGTTTGACAGGATCGGAATCGTGTTGCGCCGCTCAACCACGCGATGAACATGGTTCAGCGACTTGAGAAGGTTAGAGCGTTCAAGAACAACACGCATGATGCAACAAACTCGCTTTTCATGAAGTCGCGGGCTCTGCGGGCGAGCCCTCAAAGCGCCGTGGGCACGTTCAGAATGGGCGGCAAGTCTGACAGGAAAAGAGCCGGAAACGCAAGCCTTCGCACACGCTTATGCGTCTCCGGACGACCATTCTGGGGATAACCTTGGAGGGCTGCTCAAGCCTGATCGGTGATCAGCCTTCTGAGCAACTCCAGTTCCTGCGCCAGCGTATTGTCGGCGCCGGAAAGATCCTCGATCTTGCGAACCGCGTGCAGAACCGTGGTGTGGTCGCGACCGCCGAAGCGGCGTCCGATCTCCGGCAAGGAGCGCGGCGTCATCACCTTGGACAGGTACATGGCGACCTGGCGCGGCTTGACGATCGTGCGGGTGCGGCGGTTGGACAGAAGCTCCGTCTTCGACACGTTGTAGTGTCTTGCTACGATGCGCTGGATGTCCTCGATGCGGACGCGCTTGGGCTCGCCGGAGCGATAGATATGACCGAGGATTTCCTCGACCCGGTCGATCGTCAGGTTCGGCTCGAAGGACTGGCGGAAGAGAAGCTGGTTGAAAGCGCCTTCCAGTTCGCGGCCGCTGCCAGTGACAGTGCGGGCGATATGGGAGAGGATTTCCTCGTCCATGTTGAGGCTCTGGTCTTCGGCCTTGGCCTGCGCCATGCGCATTTGCAGCATGCCGAGTCGCATGGCGAAGTCAGGCGCCATGATCTCCAGCGCCACCCCGCCATTAAGGCGCGAACGGACACGGGGCTCCAGCGATTCCAGTTCCGACGGCGGACGGTCGGCGGCCACGACGACCTGCTTGGCGCTGTCGAGCAGCATGTTGATGAGATGACAGAACTCGTGCTGGATCGACTTGCCCTGCAGGAACTGCATGTCGTCGATGATCAAGAGGTCGATGTCGCGCAACTGTTCCTTCAGCGTCAGCGCGTTGTTGTCGCGGATCGCGGTGGCGAAGCGCCACATGAAATATTCCGCCGTCAGATAGACGACGCGCGACTTCGGGTTCTGGCGCAGCGATTCCGCCGCAAGCGCCTGAAGCAGGTGCGTTTTGCCGAGGCCGACCGATGCATGCAGGAACAGCGGGTTGAACCGCGAGGTGGATTCCGACACCGCCTTGGCAGCGGCGAGTGCCACGCGATTGGCCGGACCCTCGACGAAGGACTGGAATGTATAGCGCGGGTCGAGCGGCGAGCCGAGAACGCTCTGCTTGAACTCGGTCTCGGCCGGAATGGGACGCGCCGACAGCGGGCGTTCCATCTTGGTCGGCGATACCATGCCCGAGGACAGCGCGGTCTGGGCCTGATGCGGCATCTTGCGGGCGGGCGGCGCTTCGGGCTCGATGCGGGCCGCACGGGCCGCGGTGCGGACGATCACTTCCAGCTTCAGCAGGCCGGGTTCTTCCTGGCGCCAGAGTTCGGCGATCAGGTCGACATAGTGGCTGTTGATCCACGATTTCAGAAAGGCCGTCGGAACTGACAGGCGCACGAGGTCCTTGGAGGCTTCCGCGACCTTCATGCGGCCGAACCAGCTTGAATAGACTTCGCTTCCTAACCGCGCCTTGAGCTGTGCCTTCACCCTCTCGAAATTCTGTTCAGCACCGCTTGCGGCTTTCATCTCGCCCTCGATAGCGGGGCTTTCGCCGATATGAAAGCTGGAAACCGTCTGCCGTTCCACACTGCTCTGCATTTTCGCCAAAATCCCTATCCCTGTACTTTCATGTCCATCGTGCAGGTGCGCCGCTTGCGCCCGCCGAGGTTATTTATGGTTCGGATGCCGCTTGAGGCGGCGGCAACCGTTTGTTCCTATCGCCTGCCTTGCGCAGCGAACGAGGTCCGTCCGTTTGACGCAAAAAGACAAACAAAACCTTCTCTGCCAGCGTTATGCGCTGGCGCGCCGCATGCTCTAATTGTCGTAAGTACCCCACTCACACGTCTACGCAGAAGGCCAAACCTTACCCGTTCGCGGCATTGCGCCACGTTCGGAAAACTGCAAATTTTCAGGTTTGGTAGTGAGCTCGGAGCCCGTCCCTTCGATGTTTTGACTGTACGAAAAACGTTGTGGACAGAGCAAGACCGGGGCTAACGGATTTTTAAGGAATTGCGCTGCCCCAAAATGAGATTCGTCGCTCCGAAAGCAGCAAAGCCTTTGTGATTCAAACCGTTTTGACGAATGGTGAAAATTCACGTCGCCCCGATAATTTTTCTAAAAAAATTGCTTGACAGAGACTTGTCCCCGAAGGGTGTCGCGCAGAGTGAATAAGCTGTGGATAAAGGTCTGCAACACCCTGTTTAAAAAAGACAATTCGGGATCTTAGGAATTTCGAAGAGTGTTTCTATTGAAGAATTTCCGCTGGCGGGCGGGCGGGACGCCGGCAAACCAACAAAGGCATCTCCCGTGCGCCAAAGCTGCCACGTGAGGACAAATTTCATGCCTTTGCTCGGCAAAAGAAAAGCCCGGCGCCAAAGCGCCGGGCTTTTGGATAGTTCAGGACTTGAAATTAAGCTGCCGACAGGGCCTTCAGGCGCTGGGCGAGACGCGAAACCTTGCGGGACGCGGTGTTCTTGTGCATCACGCCCTTGGTGGCGGCGCGCATCAGTTCCGGCTGTGCTGCAACGAAGGCTTCCTGCGCTGCGGTCTTGTCGCCGGAGGCCAAAGCTTCCTCGACTTTGCGGATGAAGGTGCGGACCCGCGAACGACGGTTCTTGTTTAAAGCCGTGCGGCGAGCGATTTTCCGCGTTGCCTTCTTGGCCGAAGAGGTATTGGCCATGGTGCCTCTCTAATCTGGGTTGACGCCGTGTAAGGCGCAAAAAAATCTCGGGCGGCCAAACGGCCACCTCAGTTGCGCGGCTTATAGTTCAGCTTTTTCGCCGCGTCAACGTGAATCCGAATGGATCTGGCCAGCTTTGCGGCCCTAGCGGTTCTGGAAGTTGGCTGTACGTTTCTCGACGAAGGCCGTCATGCCTTCCTTCTGATCCTCAAGCGCGAACATGGAATGAAACAGCCGCCGCTCGAAACGGAGGCCCTCGGCGAGGGTCGTTTCATAAGAGCGGTTGACCGCCTCCTTGTTCATGATGACGGACGGCAGCGAGAAGCTGGCAATCTTGGTCGCGGCCTTCAGGGCCTCCTCAACCACCTCGCCGGCGGGAACCACCCGCGACACCAGGCCGGCGCGTTCGGCCTCGGCTGCATCCATCATGCGGCCGGTGAGGCACATGTCCATCGCCTTGGACTTGCCGACGAAGCGGGTGAGCCGCTGCGATCCGCCCATGCCGGGCATGACGCCGAGCGTGATTTCGGGCTGTCCGAATTTCGCGGTGTCGGCCGCGATGATGAAATCGCACATCATCGCCAACTCGCAGCCGCCGCCCAGAGCATAGCCGGCAACCGCGGCGATGATCGGCTTGCGGGTACGGGTGAAGGCTTCCCAACCGCTGAAGAAATCGCCGAGATACATGTCGACATAGGACTGCGACTGCATTTCCTTGATGTCGGCGCCTGCGGCGAAGGCCTTTTCCGACCCCGTCAGGACGATGGCGCCGATAGTGCCGTCCTTCTCGAAGCCCTCGACGGCGGCCATCAGGTCGGCCAGCACTTGCGAGTTCAGCGCGTTGAGCGCCTTGGGCCTGTTCAGCGTGATGAGCCCGACCTTGCCGCGCGTCTCCACCAGTATCGTCTCGTAAGCCATGTCTTCGTCGTCTCCCTGTGATTCAGTGCTGGCACCGGCTGCAGAAGAAAGTGGACCGGCCACTCTGGACGATGCGCTCGACATGTCCGGTGCAGCCGGGTTTCCGGCACGGTTCTCCCTCACGTCCATAGACCGAGAAGGAGTGTTGAAAATAGCCCAGCGAGCCGTCCGTCTGCACATAATCGCGCAAGGAGGAGCCGCCGGCGGCAATCGCATCCGCGATCACCTCGCGAATGGATTGGGCAAGCAGCGCGCTGCGGTCCCGGGCGAGTTTGCCGCGGCCGCCGAGCGTGCCGGCAAGACGCTTCGGCGACAGTCCGGCCCGCCACAGCGCTTCGGACACATAGATGTTGCCGAGCCCCGCGATCAGCCGCTGGTCGAGAAGTGCTGACTTGAGCGGCGTCTTCTTGCCTTCGAGCAGGCTGGACAGCATCGGACCATCGAGCACGTTGCCTGTCGGCTCGACGCCAAGGCCCGTCAGCATGGGGTGGACGCCGCCATCCTGCTCGGCAAACAGCATGAATCCGAAACGCCTGGGGTCGTTGAAGACGACGCGGGCAGGGCCGCCGCCCTTGGTCTCGAGGTCGAACACGACATGGTCGTGAAGCAGCGCCTTGGAGCGCTCGTGGACGAAGACACCGGGTATGTTCGCATCGCCATCGGCCTCGATGCGGAAGGAGCCGGACATGCCGAGATGACAGATCAGGATCGGCCCGTCTTCTACATGCATCACGAGATATTTGGCGCGTCGACTGACGGAAACGATGGTCTTGCCGACCAGCCGTTCGACGAAACCAGGCGGGAACGGAAAGCGCAGATTGGGTCGGCGCATCTCAACGGCGCGTATCCTTGCGCCTTCGAGCACCGGTTGCAGCCCGCGCCGGACGGTTTCGACCTCGGGAAGCTCAGGCATCGGCTGCGATCGCCTTGTGGAACGAGGAGCCGTGAGGACCGTGCGAGAGGTCGAGGTGCTCCGCCACCGTTTCGCCGATATCGGCGAAGGTGCCGCGCAGGCCGATCGATCCGCCGGCATGGCCCGGCAGCAGGCCGATGACAGGCACCTGCTCGCGCGTGTGGTCGGTGCCGGGCCAGGTCGGATCGCAGCCATGGTCGGCGGTCAGGATCAGCAGGTCGCCGTCGCGCAGCTTGGACAGCGCTTCCGGCAGACGCCGGTCGAAAGCTTCGAGCGCCGCTGCATAGCCCGCGACGTCGCGCCTATGGCCGTAGAGCATGTCGAAATCGACGAAGTTCGCGAAGACGAAGTCGCCATCCGCCGCCTCGTCCATCGCCGCCAGCGCCTGGTCGAACATCGCCATATTGTCGGGCGCCTTGCGCAGGCGGGAGATGCCGCGATGGGCGAAGATGTCGCCGATCTTGCCGATGCCGAGCACTGTACTTCCGCGTTCGACCAGACGGTCGAGAAGCGTGGGTTCCGGAGGGGGAACGGCATAGTCGCGGCGGTTGCCGGTGCGCTCGAAATGCGCCGCGTCGTCGCCGGTGAACGGCCGGGCGATGACGCGGCCGATGTTGAGCGGGTCGACCAGCCGCCTGACTGTTGCGCAAAGATCGTAAAGTTTCTCCAGCCCGAAATGCGTTTCATGCGCGGCGATCTGGAACACCGAGTCGGCCGATGTGTAGCAGATCGGCTTTCCCGTCCGGATGTGCTCTTCGCCATGGCGTTCGATGATGTCGGTGCCCGAGGCGTGGCAATTGCCCAGGATTCCCGGCAGCCCCGCCTCGCGGACGATCGCGTCGGTGAGGTCCGGCGGAAAGGTCGGCACCGTCTCGGGAAAGTAGCCCCAGTCGAAACGCACCGGCAGGCCGGCGATTTCCCAATGGCCGGAAGGCGTGTCCTTGCCGCTGGAGATTTCCCGGGCGGCGCCATGGAACGAGGATGGCGCAAGGGCGGCCGCGCCGATGTCGGGGCGGTCTCCGGAAGCGAGATAGGCCGCTTCGCCAAGGCCCAGAGAGCCCATGACGGGCAGCCGCAGAGGGCCGCTGCGCAGGCCGGGCTTGTTCGCGCGTCCTTCGGCGCAGGCGCGTGCAATATGGCCGAGCGTGTCCGCGCCAACGTCTCCGAACCTCTCCGCATCGGGCGCGCCGCCAATGCCTAAGGAATCGAGAACAAAGAGAAATGCCCGCGCCATGAAGCTCCTGCCGATCTTGCGTCAGAGATAGGCGCGCGCTTCGAACTTGGCAATCGCTCCGGCGCGGATCGGG
This sequence comes from Tianweitania sp. UT-5YL-CI-8, assembly GCF_030010215.1. Taxonomy (GTDB): domain Bacteria; phylum Pseudomonadota; class Alphaproteobacteria; order Rhizobiales; family Rhizobiaceae; genus Oryzicola. Next base: position 339,757 of record NZ_JASCRR010000002.1, on the reverse strand, counting down.
TAGCGCGCAAGCGATGCCGGTGCTATGGACGGACACTTGAGCGCAGCTCTTTATGCTGCAACGCGGCGTAGCGCTTCTCGGTCGACCGGCGGAGGATGACTGCCACCGCTTATAGACCGCGGCGTTGTCGCTCTGCCTTGAGTTTTTCGACTTCTTCCACCGTCGCAAAATAGGCGTCACGGTTTTCAATATAAGTGGGCTTCAAAGCGGAAACTTTTTTCTGCAGTCCCGCTGCACGCGCCGTATCCTTTGCAAGCCTGGCTTCTTCCAAAAGAGCATTTGCCTCGCGCCACGGGCCAAGCAGTTCCTGACGCCTGTCCTGCAACTCGACAAGCCGCAGCCGTGCCTGGTCTAGCCTATCTTCCAATTCCCGATTGGTGAGGTCTGGCGCTTGGGCGTTCGCAAAGGAGCCAGCAAACAGCAGAGTTATAAGTAAGAGCCAAAATCGCAATCGTCTTCTCCACGTCTTAGCCCGCCTGAGCACGCCAAGTACCAATCCAGCATCGACGACAATCGGGCCAGAATGGGGTGGGCGAGGATCAAGCCTGGAATGCGAGAGAAGGCATCCTGTAGTCGGGCTGGTCGCCAATGCTTACGGCACGGGTCGGCTGAGCTTCGAAAATGGTCATGGAATCGCGGCTTTTGTCGAAACCGCCGCGATAAAAGGCCCACTCTATCGTCTCGGTGTTGGATTCATCGTCGCACCGAATGACAGCAAACTGAGGAACCTCCACCCACGCTTCGCCGATCTCGGAGAGTTGATATCGGATCGATTGCAGTCGCTCAAGAAAATGCTTGTCGAAGTCCAGCCTGTAACTAACGAAAAATGTCTTCATAGCCGCCTCGTGAGATTATTGTGCAACGCCGCAAAGCGATGGTGCGTCGCACATAAACCCCCGTCAACAAAAAAATCAACCCAAGCAACGCTGCATAGGTGCGCAGGGCATAAATCGCACCAGTATGTAACAAAATCATTGCGCCGCGCGGTCCGTGACGTATCACTCACCGGTCATCGAGACAGTTCCCCAAAAGGATATGAAATGCCCGTCGAGTTACTGTATTATAAGCCACAAGGCGCCTTGCCGGTCCATCTCATTGCCAAGGACGGGTTGGCCCAAGCAAAGCTCGGCGTTGCGGTCGAGAACTGGGCCAAGGCCAATGGCTTCCATGGCGAAGCGGGCAAGGTTCTTGTTCTCCCCTCCGCCGTCGGTGGCGTGGGTGGTGCTCTGTTCGGCCTTGGGGCGGAGACGGGCAGCGCCATGGCTGTCGGCGCCTTGGCGAAGGCCTTGCCGGAGGGCGACTGGTATTTTGCGACCTCGCCGGCCGATCCCGAACTCTCGTCGCTGGCGCTTCTGCTTGGCGGCTATGTCTTCACCCGCTATGGCAAAAAGGGCGGCAGAGCGCTCCGTTTCGCGCTGCCGGAAGGCGTTGATGCGGAGCGCGTCAAGGCGCTGGCCGCAGGCAGCCTGCTGGCGCGCGACCTCATCAACACGCCGACCAACGACATGGGGGCTGACGCGCTGGAGAAAGCCGCACGGGATGTCGCGGAGGCGCATGGCGCGCGCATGGATGTCACCCAAGGCGACGATCTTCTTGCCGCGAATTTTCCTATGATCCATGCTGTCGGCCGCGCTTCGGTCGACGCGCCCCGGCTTCTCGATATGACATGGGGCAGCGAGACGGCTCCGAAAGTCACGCTGGTTGGCAAGGGCGTGTGTTTTGACACTGGCGGCCTCGACATCAAACCGGCGTCGGGCATGCTCCTGATGAAGAAGGACATGGGCGGGGCTGCCAACGTCTTGGGCCTCGCCTCCATGATCATGGCTGCGAAACTCGACGTCAGACTGCGTGTGCTGATTCCGGTGGTCGAGAACGCGATTGCCGGCAACGCCTTTCGCCCCGGCGATGTGCTCACCAGCCGCAAGGGCTTCACGGTCGAGATCGGCAACACCGATGCCGAAGGCCGGCTGATTCTTGCCGATGCGCTGGCCCTGGCCGACGAGGAGGCGCCCGATCTGCTGATCGACCTGGCGACGCTGACGGGTGCGGCGCGCGTGGCGCTCGGGCCTGACCTGCCGCCTTTCTATACTGACGACGATGCGCTCGCGTCCGAACTCGCATCGGCATCGCTGGCTGTGGAGGACCCGCTATGGCGCATGCCGTTGTGGATGCCTTATGACGCAAAACTGTCGTCGAAGATCGCGGATATGAACAACGTCACCACCGACGGCTTCGCCGGTTCGATCACCGCCGCCCTGTTCCTCAAGCGTTTCGTCGAAAACGCGCGGTCCTGGGCGCATTTCGACATTTTCGGCTGGAATCCGGCGGACCGTCCGTACAGCCCTGCCGGCGGCGAGGCACAGGCGATCCGCGCGCTGGAAAAGGTCATTTCGGCGCGTTTCGGGAAGTAGGATCGAAACGCATCCGAAACGAATAGCTGATACCGTCGTGCAATGCCCATCGTGTTGCGCCCGAGCCAGGCCTTGCGGCTATGGCAGCAGTTCACCCTTTCCGAGGTGCGCGACGACGCGCCCGACCTGACCTTGCGCCAGACTGCCATCCTGCTGACCATCTATCTCGATCCGCCGCCGCACACGGTGCGCGGGCTTGCCGCCCATCTCGGCGTCACCAAGCCGGTGATCACCCGCGCCCTCGACACGATGGGCGAACTGAAGCTGGTTTCGCGCCACCGTGACGAGTTCGACCGGCGTAACGTCATCATCCGCCGCACCGTCGAAGGTGCGCTCTATGTCGAGCGGATCGGCGATGTTATCATCGCAAAAGCACTGGAGTTGCCGCTTTGACCATCCACGATACTCGCCTTAATGCCTTTCGCCGCGATCTGGCCGACATCCGGCTGGAGGGTAAGGTGCAGGCGGAACGGTTCGTGGAAGGGCGTTCCGCGCGCATCGGTGCGTCGATCGTCGACGTGCTTGCCGCGCCGCGCGTCGATGCAGGCGTCAACACGCAGTTCCTTCTCGGCGAGGACGTGCTGGTTTTCGAGGAAGGGCAGGGCTTTGCGTGGGTGCAGAGCCAAGTCGACGGCTATGTCGGCTACGTGCAACTCGCAGCGCTCGCTGCCAACGATGCCGAGACCACCCATGTCGTGGTCGCGCCGCGCACTTTTCTCTACCCGGGACCGGACCTGAAACTGCCGCGTGGCGGGGTCGTCTCGATGGGCTCGCGCGTCACGGTGGTCGACCGCAGCACCATACGCGGCACCGAATATGCCCATCTCTCCAGCGGAAAGACATTGGTGGCGGCGCATCTGTCGCCCATCGGCGAGCATGCTGCGGATTATGTCTCTGTCGCCGAGCGGCTGGTCGAAACGCCCTATCTTTGGGGCGGCACGAGCGGCTTCGGCATCGATTGTTCGGGGCTGGTGCAACTGTCGATGCGCATGGCGGGCAAATCGGCGCTGCGCGATTCCGACATGCAGGCGGCCGGTCTGGGAACGCCGCTGCAGCCGGGGAAGGATTATTCAGGCCTTCAGCGTGGCGACCTCGTGTTCTGGAAGGGGCATGTGGCTGTTATGACGGACGCCGAATCCATGATCCACGCCAACGGCCACACGATGAGCGTCGCGCGCGAGGGGCTGCGCGCCGCTATCGAGCGGATTGGTTATCTCTATGGTGCGCCGACAGGCTTCCGCCGTCCCTGACGCGTTTGACAGCAGCGCGAGGATCAATATCCTGCGTCGCGATCGACCACATTCTCCAGCGGCTCTCCGCGCTCGAAAGCGTCCATCTGCCTGAGCATGGGTCCGACCAGATGAGCTGGGTCTGAAGTCGCCGCCGCGTGCGGCGTCACGAAGACCTTGGGATTGTTCCACAGCCCGCTCGTCTTGGGTAGCGGCTCGACCTCGAAGACGTCGAGGCTGGCTTCCTTCAACGTACCATCCTCCAGCGCGCGCAGGATGTCGTCATCCTTCTGCAGCCGCCCGCGCCCGGCATTGATCAGCACCGCCCCGCCCAGCCCGTTGCGGCGCCGCAGGTGCTTCAGCAGTCCGTAATTGATGATCCCTTTCGTCGCCGGTGTCAGCGGCAGCAGGACCACCAGAATATCGGTTGCGTTGAGGAAGGGGATCAACCCGGAGTCGCCATGGAATGTGGTGATGCCGTCGACCTGTTTCTCGGTACGGCTCCAGCCATTGGTTTGAAAACCGAGCGTCTTCAGAGCGTTCGCAGCAGCGAGGCCCAGGCTTCCAAGGCCCATGATGCCTACGGAGATATCCTGCGCAGTCCGCTGAGGCGGTTCGCGCCAGATCTTCTTTGCCTGCTGCGAACGATAGAGCATCCCTTGCCGGTGATGGTCCATTACCCGCCAGACGACATATTCCACCATATGCCGGCTCAGATTGTCGGCGACCACGCGCACGATGGGAGCGTCGGGCAGCCTCGTGTCGTTGAAGATATGGTCGACGCCGGCGCCGATGGAAAAGATCGCGCGCAGATTGGGCAGTTGCGCCAGGATGCCCGGCTTCTGCTTCCAGACCACCGCGTATGTGATCTCAGGATCGGCTGGGCCGTTCGGCTCCAGCACCACGTCCCGTTCCGCTGAAAGCAACTCGTACCACCGCTGCGGGTTGAAGCCGGTCACCGAGAGAAGAATCCGCCCTTTTTTCATTTTATGCCTGCTTTTATCTACTCGCTGACGACACCCGTGGGCGCCGCTTCGATCTTGAACGCCGCCGAAATCAGCGCCTTGGTGTAGTCGGTCTGCGGCGCCTGGAATATCTGCTCGGAGGGGCCGGCTTCCACCACCTGCCCGTTGCGCATCACGATCACCTCATTGGCGAGCGCGCGCACCACCTTCAGGTCGTGGCTGATGAAGAGATAGGCGAGATCGTGCTTGGCCTGCAGGTTGCGCAAAAGGTCGACCACCTGCGCCTGCACGCTCATATCAAGCGCCGAGGTCGGCTCGTCCAGCATGACGAAGCGCGGTTTGAGCACCATTGCCCGCGCAATGGCGATGCGCTGGCGCTGGCCACCGGAAAATTCGTGTGGGTAGCGGAAGCGGGTCGCGGGGTCGAGGCCGACTTCGCGCAGCACATCGATGACATGCGCGTCGCGCGCGGCAGCCTTCAACTGCGGCTCGTGGATTTTCAGCCCTTCCTCGATGATCTCCGACACCGACATGCGCGGACTAAGCGACCCAAACGGATCCTGGAAGACGATCTGCAACTCGCTGCGCAGCGGCCGCATCTCGTTGAAGGTCAGCGCATTGATGTCGCGGCCCTCGAAGCTGATGCGCCCCTTGGACGAGATCATGCGCGACAGAGCGAGCCCCAGCGTCGTCTTGCCGGAGCCGGATTCGCCGACGACGCCGAGCGTCTGGCCGGCGCGGACAATGACGTCGATGCCGTCGACGGCCTTCACATGATCGACCGTGCGGCGCAGGAACCCCTGCCGGATCGGGAACCAGACCTTGACGTCCTTGCCTTCCATCACAGGCTTGGCGGAGGTGTCGCTGGCCGGCGGCTTGCCCTTGGGCTCGGCTGCCAACAAATGGCGGGTGTATTCGTGCTGCGGATTGGCAAAGATTTCCTTCGTCGGTCCGGTCTCGACGATCTTGCCCTTGGTCATCACGCAGACGCGGTCGGCGATCTTGCGCACGATGCCGAGGTCATGGGTGATGAAGAGCATCGACATGCCCTTCTTCGCCTTGAGATTGGCAAGCAGTTCGAGAATCTGTGCCTGCACCGTCACGTCGAGCGCGGTCGTTGGCTCGTCGGCGATCAACAGCGCCGGCTCGTTGGCCAGCGCCATGGCGATCATGACGCGCTGCCGCTGCCCGCCCGAAAGCTGGTGTGGGAAGGCGTCGAGGCGCTTTTCGGGGTCGCGGATGCCGACTTCCTTGAGCAGTTCCAGCGTGCGCGCCTTGGCCTGTTTGTCGCCCATGCCCTGATGCAGCCGCAACACCTCGACGATCTGCTGCTCGATGGTATGCAGCGGATTGAGCGAGGTCATCGGCTCCTGGAAGATCATGGTGACCTTGTTGCCGCGCACGGCACGCAAGGTCTTTTCGTCAGCCGACAACAGGTCGGTGCCGCGAAACAGAATTTGCCCGCTGGGATGGCTGGCCGCCGGATAGGGCAGGAGCTTCAGGACCGACAAGGCCGAGACCGACTTGCCGGAGCCAGATTCGCCGACAAGGGCCACGGTTTCGCCCTCACCGATGTCGAAGGAGATGCGGTCGACGGCGGTCGAGACCTTGCCGCCCTGAGCAAAAGCCACCGACAGCTCGCGAACGGAAAGCAAAGGAGAGGTCAAAGGGCGGCCTCGATATCGGTCATGCGGAAATCGTCGCCCTTGAACAGCAGGGGCTGGCGGCGCGCCTTGGACAGCGCATAGGCGAAACAGTCGCCGAGATTGAGCTTGGCTTTGTGATTGCCCTTGCCGAAGGCCTGATAGGCCTCCCGCGCAAGTCGCGTCTGCTCGGGTGTGACATCGACCACGGCGACATTCATGTTGGATAGGATTGCATCGAGACGCTCGGAAGCCTCGGGCATATCCCCGCGATCCACGCGAATGGCAACTTCCAGATAGTTTACCGGCGACAGCGCCACCTTCTCGGGAAACTCCGAAAGGACGTCCGCAAACCGTTTTTCCTCGGGTTCCTTCAGCAATATGGCCAGGATTGCCGATGCATCCACAATCATTTCGGCAATCCCCATTCGTTGTAGAGGTCCGAATGGTCACTCGTCACGCCGGGCGGGGGCGGGGGAATGGAGTCCAGAAGTTCCCGCAGCTTACGTTTCCGCTCCGCCACATCGCGCTGGCTGTGCAGACGCTGAATCTCGGCTTCCAGCGCCTGTTCGATGGCCGCCGTCATGCTCAGGCCGGTCTCGGCGGCGAGCTGCTTGGCAAGGCGCTGCGCTTTTTCGCTCTTGATGTTCATGCCCATGACAACCTCCAGGGTAGAAGATTGCCAGGATTATACCATGCGGCCCCGGTCATTTGAACGTCTTCCGCGGGTCGAAGGCATCGCGGGTGGCTTCGCCGACGAAGATCAGCAGCGACAGCATGATCGAGATGACCACGAAGCCGGACAGGCCGAGCCATGGCGCGTTGAGGTTGCGCTGACCCTGCTTGAGCAGTTCGCCGAGTGAAGCCGAGCCGGGCGGCAGGCCGAAACCAAGGAAGTCGAGCGATGTCAGCGTGGTGATCGAACTGTTCAGGATGAAGGGCAGGAAGGTCAACGTCGCGACCATCGCATTGGGCAGCATGTGGCGGTACATGATGGTTCTGTTCGGCACGCCGAGCGCGCGGGCGGCGTTGACATATTCGAAGTTGCGGGCGCGCAGGAACTCGGCGCGCACCACGCCGACAAAGGCCACCCACGAGAAAAGAAGCATCAGTCCGAGCAGGATAAAGAAGCCCGGCGGCAGGATAGCGGCCACGATGAGCAGCAGATAGAGCACCGGAATGGCGGACCAGATTTCGATGAAACGCTGGAACAGCAGGTCGACCCAGCCGCCGAAATAACCTTGCACTGCGCCGGCCGAGATACCGACCAAAGCCGAACCGATGGTCAGCGTCAGGCCGAACAGCACGGAGATGCGGAAACCGTAGAGCACGCGCGCCAGCACGTCGCGCGCCTGGTCATCGGTGCCGAGCCAGTTCCAGTTGCCGATGACGCAGTTGGGATCGTCGACACCCTGCGGCAGGCGTTGGCAGCGCGTCTGCTTGTCGTACATCCAGGACGGTTTCGCAGGCGCGGCCTCCGGGATCGCGGTGTTCACCGTGCGGTAGGAGTAGCGCACCAAGGGCCACAGCATCCAGCCATTCGATTCGATCTCGTCCTGAATGATAGGATCGCGATAGTCGGTCACGGCGTAGAAGCCGCCGAATTTCTCCTCCGGATAATCCACGAGAACCGGAAACAGGATTTCCCCTTTATAGGAAACCAGGACCGGCCGGTCGTTGGCGACGAACTCGGAAAACAGCGTCAAAACGAAGAGAAACAGGAAAATCCACAGCGACCAGTAGCCGCGCCGGTTGGCCTTGAAGCTCTGCCAGCGCCGTATGTTGAGCGGCGACAGCCAGGGCCGTTTCACCGCCTCAGGAGCGACATCCACCGCCGACATCAGACATCCCTCCGGTCGAAGTCGATGCGGGGATCGATCTTGGTGTAGGTCAGGTCGGAGACGAGGCCGATGAACAGGCCGATGAGCGACATGATGTAGAGGTTGGCGAACACCACCGGATAGTCGCGGTCAAGCACTGAGCGGAAGCCGAGCAGGCCCAGCCCGTCGAGCGAGAAGATGTTCTCGATCAGCAGCGAACCGGTGAAGAAGGCTGAGATGAAGGCGCCGGGAAAGCCCGCGATGATGATCAGCATGGCGTTGCGGAAGACATGGCCGTAGAGCACCCGCCGCTCGGAAAGACCTTTGGCGCGGGCGGTGACGACATATTGCTTGCGGATTTCATCGAGGAAGGAGTTCTTGGTCAGAAGCGTCGTGGTGGCGAAGGCCGACAGCACCATCGCCGTCAGCGGCAGGGTCAGGTGCCAGAAATAGTCAAGGATGCGGGCCGGCCAGGATAGTTGTTCCCAATTTTCGGAGGTGAGGCCGCGCAGCGGGAACCAGTCGAAGAACGAGCCGCCGGCAAACAGCACCATCAAGAGGATTGCGAACAGGAAGCCCGGAATGGCGTATCCGACGATGACGACGCCGCTGGTCCAGACGTCGAACGCCGAGCCGTCCTTGACCGCCTTGCGGATGCCGAGGGGGATGGAAATCGCATAGGAAATCAGCGTGATCCAGAGACCGAGCGACACCGAGACCGGCATTTTCTCGATGATCAGGTCGAGCACGGAGATGTCGCGGAAATAGCTTTGGCCGAAATCGAAGCGCGCATAGTCCCACAGCATCTTCAGGAAACGCTCCAGCGGCGGCTTGTCGAAGCCGAACTGAACCTCCAGCCGCTTGATGAATTCCGGGTCGAGGCCCTGCGCGCCGCGATAGCGCGAGGATGTCTCCGCCCCGGCACCGCCTCCCGGATTGGCGGTGACGCCTGCGTCCGGGCTGCCGCCGCCGGAAAGCCGGTCGCCTGCGTCGCCGCCCTGACCTGACAGTTGCGCGAGAACACGCTCGACGGGACCGCCCGGCGCGAATTGTATCACCACGAACGAGATCGCCATGATGCCGAACAGCGTCGGGATCATCAAAAGCAATCGGCGAAGGATATAGGCGCCCAAGGCTCAGAGCCCCCCGGTCCGAAGGAGGGAACGCATCATCTCGTTTTCAAGCCTTGCCAATCGCCGCCGCCTTATCCTTGTCGAACCACCAGAGCGCCTCGACGGGAAAGCCGAAGTCGGGCTTCGGCTCCTTGAAGCCGAACATGTCCCAATAGGCAACACGGTGATTCGCCGAAAACCAATTTGGAATCCAGTCGAGCCGGGCGCGCAAGGCCCGATCGAGCGCGCGCATGGCAATCGTCAGCGTTTCCCTGTCCTGCGCGCGCCCAACGGCATCGACGAGGGCGTCGATAGCGGGATCGGCGGTGCCTGGGAAATTGCGCGACCCTTCCAGTCCAGCGGAACGCGAATGGAAGATGCCGTCCAACTCGTCCCGCGTCGGGCTTGCCGAAAAGGACAACGCCATGGAAATCAGGTCGAAGTCGAAACTGTTCTGGCGGGCATTGTATTGCGTGGAATCGACCAGCCGCACCGATGCGTCGATGCCGATGGCGCGCATATTGCCGACCCATGGCGAAAAGATGCGGACAAACCCTTCGTCGTCGACCAGCAGTTCCAGTGTCAGCGGTTGTCCCGCCGCGTTGCGCACGAACGACCCGTCGCGTTTCCATCCGGCGTCGGCAAGCAGCTTGGAGGCGGCGCCGAGAAGCTTGCGGTCTCGACCGCTGCCATCCGAGACCGGCTGGATCACGGCTTCGCCAAAGGCCGTGTCGGGCAACTGTCCGCGAAACGGTTCGAGCAATTCCAACTCGGCCGGCGAGGGCGGACCATCGGCGCGATAGTCGGACTTTTCGAAACTGGACTGCGAGCGTTCGTAGGAATCGTAGAACAGGTTGCGCTTGGTCCATTCGAAATCGAAGCAGATCGCGATCGCTTCGCGCACCCGGCGATCCCTGAAGCGCTCGCGCCGCTGGTTGAGGGCGCAGGCCTGCATGGAAGGCCGCTTCTCGCCGTCGAAGTCGCGGCGGATAACCTTGCCCTCGTTGAGTGCGGGAAAATCATAGCCGGTCGCCCACAGCCGGGATGTGAATTCCTGCCTTTGCAGGATATCGCCTTTCTTGAAGGCCTCGAAGGCTGCCTGGCGATCCTGGTAGAATTCGATGCGGATCGTGTCGAAGTGATTGGTGCCCCGGTTTACCGGAAGATCGGCGGCCCAATAATCTGTTACGCGCTCATAGTCGATCGATTGGCCCGGCTGCACGCGACCGACCTTATAGGGGCCCGATCCAAGCACGGGCTTCATGCTGGCGCCGTCGAAGGGCGTGGCGTCGAAAAAGGCCTTGGAGACCAGCGGGAAGGTCACTGCATCGAGAACGGTGCGCGCCGACTGCTTGCCGTCGAAGGTCAGGCGCAGGGTGCGCGGATTAAGCGCCTCGGCTTTTTCGAGCCGCAACAGCGGCAGCGCCAGGCTGGGGTGGCCCTTCTCCTTGAAAATGGTGAAGGAGAACGCCGCGTCCTCGGCGGTCAGCGGCGTGCCGTCGTGGAAGCGGGCTTCGGGGCGCAGTGTAAATTCGAAGCTGTTGCGGTCCTCACTGATAACAACGCTTTCCGCCAGGAGCCCGTAGACCGCGTCCGGCTCGTCAAGGGCGCGGGTCATCAAGGAATCGTAGCACATCTCCATGCGCGGCGGCGCATCGCCGCGCGCCACGAAGGTGTTGAGCGTGTTGAAGGTCAGCGGGCTCTGGTTGAAATACCAATACGGCACCGAGAACACGAAGCGCCCACCCTTGGGCGCTTCCGGGCTCGCATAGTCGAAATGCGAGAAGTCGGCGGGGTATTTCAGATCGCCGAACGCCGACAGTCCGTGCAGCTTCGTCTTCGTTGGGCTTTCGGCAAAGGCCGGGATCGCCGGTGCGGCAATCGCGGAGGCCGCGAGCGCCAGAAACTGTCGCCGCGGCAGCCGCATGGTCAATTCTGGCTCCTGTATTTCGACGCCAGCACTTTTTCCTTCTCGACGTCGATCCACCAGGACTCGATGTCGGCGCCCACATAGCTTGGCTGCTTGTCCGGAATGCCGAACTTGTTCCACACGGCCAGCCACTGCGTGTCGCGGGTGAACTGCGGAACGACGTAGTAATTCCACAGCAAAGCCCTGTCGAGCGCGCGGGTGGCGGCAACGAGATCCTCGCGGTCGGTGGCGAAGATGACGCGGTCGACCAAGGCGTCGATCACAGGGTTTTTAATGCCGGAATAGTTGCGCGAGCCTGGCACGTCGGCGGTCTTGGAAGACCAGTAGTCACGCTGCTCGTTGCCCGGCGAGTCCGACTGCGACAGCGGCATGATGATGGAGTCGAAATCGAAATTGTTGATCCGATTGAGATACTGCGTCGGATCGACCAGCCTCAATCGCGCGGTGACGCCGATCTTGCGCAGCGAGCTGATGTAATAGTTGATCGTGGCTTCCGATGCCTCGTTGGCCGACAGTATTTCATACTCGAATGCTTGCCCGGTCTTGTCGTTGGTCATCCGGCCGTTCTTGATGTGCCAGCCTGCGTCCCCGAACGCCTTGACAGCGGCCTGCAGATTGGCGCGCTCATCCTTGGGCTCGGCATAGACCGGCAGCGTGAACGGTTCAGTGAAGACCTCCGGCGGAAGCTGGTCCTTATACTGGCTGAGAATTTCCAGTTCCTTGCCTTCCGGCAGTCCGCGCGAAGCGAGATCGCCGCCGACGAAATAGCTGTTCACCCGCTTGTTGAGACCGAACGACATGGTGCGGTTTAACGTCTCAAAGTCGTAGGCCAGTGTCAGCGCCTTTCGGACGTTCCGGTCCGCAAACAGCGGGCGGCGCGTGTTCAAAACGAAGCCCTGGAAATTGGCCGAGGCTGTCGCCTTGAACTCCTTCTTGATGACGTCGCCGGCATCGAGCGCCGGGAATTTGTATTTGGTCATCCAGTCGCGCGCGCTCATCTCGACTTCGATGTCTTCCAGCCCCCCCTTGGTGAAGGCCTGGAAGGCAGCGTTGGAATCTAGGATGTAGGTGTAGCGGCGCTTGTCGAAGTTCTCGCGGCCGACCTTCACCGGCACCTTCTGTCCCCAATAATCCTTGACGCGCTCCCAGACTATTTCCTGGCCGGGCCGGAAACTTGCGATCTTGTAAGGACCCGAGCCGAGCGGCGGCTCAAGCGTTGGCTGGGTGACGTCGCGCTTCTTGCCCTTGGCATCGGTGCCTTCCCACCAGTGCTTGGGCAGGACGACAAGATCACCAAGGATTTTGGGCAGTTCGCGATTGCCCTTCTGGTCGAAACGGAACTCGACCTGGTTGTCGCCGACCGCGACCGCCTCGGTCACGTTTTCGTAGTAGCGGCTATAGTATGGGCTATTCGCCTTTAGCACCTGGAACGACCAGATGACGTCGTCGGTGGTTACCGGCTGGCCGTCATGCCATTTGGCGGCGGGGTTCAGCCGGTAGGTGGCCGACGAATAGTCGTCCGGATATTTGAACGCCTCGGCAATCAGCGGGTGGCTGACGCTCGGCTCGTCGACCGACTGCTCCATCAGCGTATCGTAGATCAGTCCTCCGCCGAACGGAGCGAAGCCCGCGCCCGGCGTGCCGCGCACGATATACGGGTTGAAGCTGTCGAAGGTGCCTTGCACGACGCTGTTCAGCGTGCCGCCCTTCGGCGCGTCCGGGTTGACGTAGTCGTAGTGCTTGAAGTCCTGGCCGTATTTGGACTCGCCCATCAGCGACGAGGACGTGTGCCATTCATCCTGGGCATGGGCGACGATGGGACTGATGAAAAACACGGCGGCGATGGCGGCGGGGGCAAATCTCGTCATCCGGCGTAGCGTCATTCTCTTCCTCTCAAGCAGCATTCGCAGCACTCTAGACCATTCGCCGTGCATGAAAACCGGGTCTCGCGCGATTGTTACAAACCAGAATGCAGAAAATGAAAAAGCCGGGTTGAACCCGGCTTTTTCAAGGTCTGAAAATTACAATTTGGTCAGGTTACTGCGCGGGCGCAGGCTGATTTGGCGTCGTTGGGGTCTCGGGAGCCGGCGCTGCCGGTTGTGCGGGCGCGTCGCCGGGCGCGACAGGCGCCGAGCCGCTCTCGGGAGCCGATGTGTTTGCAGGCGCGGGCGCGGCACCCGCTTCCGGCAACGGAGCCGGATTGTCGGACAGCGTGCGCAGATAGGCGATCAGGTTGGCGCGCTCATCCGGCTTCTTGACCCCGGCAAAGCCCATCGCGGTGCCCTTCACATAGCCCTTGGGCGAAGCGAGGAAGTGGCTGAGATGATCGTAGTCCCACTTCACCGAACCGCCCTGCGAGAATTCCTTCATCGCGTTGGAATAGGCGAAGCCCTCATGCGAAGCGATCGGACGGTTGACGATATCCCACAGGTCAGGACCGACCTTGTTGGGGCCGCCCTTTTCGCCGGAATGGCAGGCGGTGCACTTCTTGAACACGGCAGCGCCCGCATCGGCGTCGGCACTGGCCAGGAGAACGGCGATCGGCTCCTCGGCGGGGGCTGCCTCTCCGCCACCCGCAGGCGCCTCTTCGGCGGCCTCGATGGTGAAGCCCGGCTTTTCGGGCGCCGGCGAAGCAAAAATCGCATCGCCCACCAACGAGATCGAGAAGACGATGAAGACCGTCCCCAGGAGCCCGCCGATCAGCTTGTTCAGTTCGAAAGAGTCCATTCGCCCCAGGCTCCCTTTTTCGGATTGCCGCACCCTCCAGCGCTGGCTTCCGACCGTCGGTAAAGAATTTTCGGCCGGCGGACCGGTCCAAATCGCGCGGAAACTAGGTCTTTTGCTCTGACGTTGCAACACATATAAGGGCGCTTCCAGTGAGACCTTTTGCCACTTTACCCAAGCTTCGGAACAGCCGTCCAGCCGCCATGTCCATCCTGATCCTCATCCCCGCCCGCATGGCTTCCACGCGCCTGCCGGGCAAGCCGCTTGCCGACATCGCCGGCAAGCCGATGATCGTCCATGTCGCCGAGCGTTCCGCCCGGAGCGGGCTTGGCCGGGTCGCCGTCGCCACCGACACCGCCGAGGTGGCGGACGCCGTGCGCGCCCATGGCTATGAGGCCGTGATGACCAGGGCCGATCACCAGTCCGGCTCCGACCGCATCTTCGAAGCCTTGCAAAGCCTGGACCCCGCCGGTTCGGTGGAAACGGTCATCAATGTGCAGGGCGACCTGCCCACCATCGATCCGGAACTGATCCGCGCCGCTCTGCGTCCGTTCGACGATGCCTCGGTGGATATCGCCACGCTCGGCGTCGAGATCGTCCGCGACGAGGAACGCGCCAACCCCAACGTCGTCAAAATCGTCGGCTCCCCGCTGTCGGAAAGCCGATTGCGCGCGCTTTATTTCACCCGCGCGACGGCGCCTTGGGGCGACGGCCCGCTTTACCACCACATCGGCCTCTATGCCTATCGCCGCGCGGCGCTGGAACGCTTCGTCGGCCTCAAGCCGTCGCCGCTCGAAACCCGCGAACGGCTGGAACAGTTGCGCGCGCTGGAAGCAGGCATGCGCATCGATGCCGAAATCGTTCATTCCGTGCCGCTTGGCGTGGACACGCCCGAAGACCTCGAGCGCGCCCGCGACATTCTTTCCCAGGACTAAGACCATGCCAGACAAGACCAACCGCATCTCCTTCCAGGGCGAACCTGGCGCGAACTCCGACACGGCGTGCCGCAACGTGTTTCCGACTATGGAGCCGCTGCCGTGCCCGACCTTCGAGGATGCGTTCAACGCGGTGGAGAGCGGCAAGGCGGATCTGGCGATGATCCCGATCGAGAATACAATTGCCGGGCGTGTCGCCGACATCCATCATCTTCTGCCGGAATCCAAGCTGCACATCGTCGGCGAGTATTTCCTGCCGATCCATTTCCAGCTGATGGTGCTGCCCGGCGTCCAGCGCTCCGAGATCAAGTCGATCCACAGCCACATCCATGCGCTCGGCCAGACGCGCAAATATATCCGCAAGAACGGCTGGAAGGCTGTCGTCGCCGGCGATACGGCGGGCGCCGCGAAGCTTGTCGCCGAGGTCAAGGACCGCTCGATGGCAGCGCTTGCGCCGCAACTGGCCGCGAGCCTCTACGGCCTCGATATCCTTGAACAGAATGTCGAGGATACTGAAAACAACATCACCCGCTTCGTCGTGCTCACCAAGCGCAAGCAATGGGCCGAGCGCGACGATCCGGAGGTGAAGATGATGACCACCTTCGTTTTCCGCGTCCGCAACGTGCCGGCCGCGCTCTACAAGGCGATGGGCGGCTTCGCCACCAACGGCGTCAACATGACCAAGCTGGAAAGCTACCAACTCGGCGCCTTCACCGCCACGCAGTTCTATGCCGATATCGAAGGCCATCCCGACGACGCCCATGTGGCGCGTGCGCTGGAAGAGCTGCGCTTTTTCTCCAAGGAAGTGCGCATTCTCGGCGTCTATCCGGCCAGCGGAACCCGCGAGGAATGGAACGCGGCGGATTAATCGCCTTCAGCCCATGCCTTGATCAGGTGATGGGCGATTGCGGCGGGCGGCGGGGTGCGAAGCCCCTCGGGATGGGTACCGGCAAGCATCTGGAGAACGTCGCTGCGCTCGAACCAGCGGCAGTCTTCCAGCTCTTCCAGGTCGGTGCGGATCGTTTCGTCCAGCGCCTCGCCGTAACAGCCGATCATCAGCGTATAGGGGAACGGCCAGGGCTGACTGGCGTGATAGACGACGCGGCCAAGCCTGATGCCGGCTTCCTCGAAGGTCTCGCGCCGTACGGCTTCCTCGATGGTTTCGCCGGGCTCGATGAAGCCGGCCAGCGCCGAATACATGCCCGGCGCAAAGTGCCGGCCGCGGCCCATGAGGCAGCGGTCGCCGTGGATCGTCAGCATGATGGCGACGGGATCGGTGCGCGGGAAATGCTCAGTGCCGCACCCCGTGCAGATGCGTTTATAGCCGCCCGCGCGGTTTTCGGTCGGCTTGCCGCAGCGGCCGCAGAAGCGGTGCGTGGCGTGCCATGCCAACAGCGCCGCCGCCTGCGCCATGGCTGCCAGATCGGCGCCCGGCAGAAGGCCCTGCATGTAGACGGAGCGGTAGTCAACCGCCTTGATCTCGTCCGGCAGCGTGTCGGGCGGGGCGGAGCAGGGCACAGCTACGACCGGCCCCTCGGGCGTCATGCCCAGAAGCACGGCTTCGGCAAAATCCGGCTGCAGCGCGGCGATGTCGCCAGTGCGGAAATGAGCGTTCGCGGTGGCCCCCTGAAAGCGCAGATGCAGCCGTCCGCCGCCGAGCGCCAGGAGTCGCACAGATGGATCGTCGAGGGCCGACTGTGTTGACGTGTCGCTGCGTTTTTCGGACTGCCGGTCGATCAAGTTGCCGGCGAAGGCGACGAACTGGCTTGGCTCGCGTTCGGGAGCGTCAAAAAGCTTGAATGGCATAGGGGCTAAAGCGCTGCCTTGATCTTGGCGGTGAAGCCGTGGATTTCTTCCCGCGTATAGGGCTCGCGGAGCCCATGTCCCCAGACGGGACCGGGCCATGCGGGATCGCCCTCGTTACGCGCGATGATGTGAACATGCAACTGGCGCACGATATTGCCCAGTGCGCCGCTGTTAATCTTGGTGCAGCCGGTTACCCGCTTCAACGCCGAGGCGACCATGTTGGTTTCGAAGGTCAGCATCGCTTGGTCGAGCGGCGTCAGGTCGTGGAGTTCCTCGATGCCGGTGCGTTGCGGCACCATCACGAGCCATGGCCAGCGGCGATCGTTCATGATCCGCAACTCGCACAGCCCGAGCCACATCAACTGCTCGGTATCCGCGTCCAGGCGTGCGTCGAGTGTAAAACCCGGCTTCAGAGCCTCGATCATGGCATTTTCCTCGTTTTTCCCGAGGCTAGAGCGGCGGTCGGGCGGCTGCAAGCATTTCCTTGCGGATGACGGCCCAATCGCCGCACTTTCGGACGGGCCTTGCATTTCGGTTTCGAATTGCCGATATGGACGTTGGGAGGTTGGTGGTGGACGATCCACTCGCCAACCGGGTCAGGTCCGGAAGGAAGCAGCCCTAACGAGCCCGGAACGGGTCATTGTTCCAGCCTCCCGCCTTCTGCCCCTCTTCGCGACGTTGACGACGCATTGCGGCGCGGGCGAAACTTGTTTTGCGGAATCGGCCCGAACGAGGCCGGTCGAGCGGGCCGAATGGCCCAACGGGATGACGCCGGAGCGGAACGACGAATGAGCGAAAGCGGACAGACCGATATACAAGGCGGCGCCTATCGCGTCCTGGCACGGAAATATCGTCCGGCCGATTTCTCGGCCCTCATCGGCCAGGAGCCGATGGTCCGCACCCTCACCAATGCCTTTTCGTCCGGACGCATCGCCCAGGCTTGGATGCTGACCGGCGTTCGCGGGGTCGGCAAGACGACCACCGCCCGCATCCTGGCGCGCGCGCTCAACTACAAGACAGCCGAGATCGACCGCCCCTCCGTCGACCTCGCCATTCCCGGCGAGCATTGCAAGGCGATCATGGAAGGCCGCCATGTCGATGTCATCGAGATGGACGCGGCCTCCCATACCGGCATCGACGACATCCGCGACATCATCGACCGGGTGCGCTACGCGCCGGTCTCCGCGCGCTACAAGGTCTACATCATCGACGAGGTTCACATGCTGTCGACGCAGGCATTCAACGGCCTGCTGAAGACGCTGGAGGAGCCGCCCCCGCATGTGAAATTCATCTTCGCCACCACCGAAATCCGCAAGGTGCCGATCACCGTCCTGTCGCGCTGCCAGCGTTTCGACCTGCGCCGGGTCGATGCCGGCGCGCTGGTTGCCCATCTGGCGGGCATTTCGGAGCAGGAAGGCATTTCCGTCGAGGACGAGGCGCTGGCCATGGTGGCGCGCGCCGCCGAGGGCTCGGTGCGCGATTCGCTGTCCATCCTCGACCAGGCGATTGCCCATGGCGGCGGCGCCGTAACCGCGGAAGCGGTCCGCGCCATGCTCGGCCTGGCCGACCGCGCCCGCGTGGTCGATCTGTTCGAGCATATCATGAAGGGCGATGTCGCTGCGGCGCTCAACGAATTCCGCGCCCAATATGACACCGGCGCCGATCCGGCCGCCGTGCTGACCGACCTCGCCGAGTTCAACCACCTCGTCACACGCCTGCGTTTCGTGCCGACGGCGGCGGACGATGCGTCGCTATCGGTGGAAGAGCGCAAGCGCGGCCTGCAATTTGCCGAGACGCTATCCGTCAGGGTGCTGTCGCGGGCCTGGCAGATGCTGCTCAAGGGCATTCCGGAGGTGCAGTCCTCCAACCGGCCCGTATCCGCTGCCGAGATGGTGCTGATCAGGCTGGCGCACGCGGCTAACCTACCGACGCTGGACGAGGCGCTGAAGGCGCTGGGCGATGCCCCGACCGGCACGTCCGCTCCCGTCGTGCGTGGCAATGCAGCGTCGATTTCGGCGCCTGCAGCGCCGGTTTCCGCATCGGTATCGCAGACGCGGATGGGGCCTTCGGGCGGCGCGGGCACCGCCATGCGGCTTGTCGAAACCACGGCTCCCGCCGAGACGCCTGCCATCGCGCCCGCGCCGGTGGTCGAGCCGGAACCCGAGGTGCCTGTGCGGTCGCTGGCCGAACTGGCGGCGCTGGCCGAGACCAACCGCGACATGGCGTTCAAGGTGCTGATCAAGCGCTGCGTTCGTCCGGTGAAATTCGAGCCGGGCAAGGTCGAGGTCAGCCTGACCGATGAAGCGCCCCGTACCTTGCTCAACGACATGACCGCGCGGCTCAAGTCCTGGACCGGCCGGCACTGGATGGTGTCGCTGTCGCGCGAGGAGGGCGGACCGACGCTGTCGGAGATGGAAGCGACCAAGCGCGAGACCGCGTTCATGGATGCGCGCTCCGATCCCACGGTGGCCGCCGTGCTGGCGAAATTTCCGGGGTCGAAGATCATCGACGTGCGCATTCCGGATGCGCCCGAGGCCGATCTCGAGGATGCCGCACTTCCCGTCGATCCTGGCATCGATCCGGGTAGCGACGAAGACGACGACAACTGAAATCGACGACAGGAGCCGATCATGAAAGATCTTCTGGGCCTTATGGGCAAGGCAAAGGAAATGCAGGCAAAATTGCAGGCCATGCAGGACGAGGTGGCGCAGATGGAGGCGACCGGACAGTCCGGCGGCGGTCTCGTGTCTGTGACGCTGTCTGGTAAGTCCGATCTCAAGGCGCTCAAGATCGATCCGTCGTTGCTGAAAGCCGACGAGGTCGAGATCCTCGAAGACCTTATCGTCGCCGCACACAACGACGCCAAGGCCAAGGTCGAGGCGCAGATGCAGGAAAAGACCAAGGCGCTGACAGCGGGCCTGCCGATTCCTCCTGGGATGAAGCTGCCGTTTTAGTCGCGGTCCGTTGTTGGCGGTGCGGTTTATGACCGGCCGTTAGCTGGCTGTAACGGTCTGTTTCAGCGCGTGGCGAAAACGTGTTGAATTTATGGTTAACGGTTCGTCTACGCCTTGAAAGCGCAGTCCCAGATATCTCTGGACTGCGTGGACTTTTCTAAGCTTTTGTTGTTTAAGGGTTATTCGCCGGGAGGCGGTTAACGCCACGGCGTCGCCTTCCTGCAATTTAGGGCATTTGTTAACCAAGCTGTGTGACCCTCCAACGTGCGGATGATGCTTTGTGGCAACATTCGCCATTTTTTCGCCTGAAAATATCCGATGCTGCAAAGCACTTGGGGATGTGGCGGGTTTTTGGAGAGGGGCTCTTTTGAAAGCCAAGAGATGGAAGATGCCGATTGTGATCGGCATCATTGCATCGCCTGTCGTCATGTCCGGTTGCAACAGCACCAGCAAATTGACGGATGGCGTGACCACCAGTTCGGTCCGGTCCTATGGCTACACGGCCCAGGACAAGGGATGCCTCGCAAGGGCGATGTTCTTCGAGTCCAACCGGTCCAGCCGCGACGGTCTGGTCGCCGTCGGTTCGGTCGTGATGAACCGGCTCAAATCCGGCGAGCATGGCGAAACGGTTTGCGATGTCGTGGGCCAGAAGAACCAGTTTGCCCCCGGCGTGATGACGCGGCCAATGGATTCCAAGGCCCTGCCGGACGTTACGGCCGCCGCGGAAGCGGTGCTCAAGGGCGAACGTCATCCGAAGGTTCCGGAGAACGTCATGTTCTTCCACACCGCGGGGCTGAAATTCCCCTACAAGAATATGCATTACACCACCGTTGCCGGTGGGAATGCGTTCTATGAGAAGCGTAGCCGCCGCAAGGCCCAGCCTGCAGCGCCTGAAGCCGCCGAAACCATGATGGCTGTGGCGGAACAGCCCAAGACGCTGCCGGGCGTCGCGGAAGTCGCTTCGGTCGCGGCTATCGTCCCGGCTCCGGCCCCGATCGAGAATGGAGCGACGGACGTTGCTGCCATACCCGCCGAGGCAGCGCTGGAAAGCGCGATGTCGTTCCAGCCCACGGCAAGCCAGGCCGATCAGATTGGCGCGCTGATCCTCGACCAGGACCGCCCGGTGATCCAGTAAGGGTCCCGGAAACAGCGATGTGACGTGAGAACGAAGGCGCCCAATAGCGGCGCCTTCATAATTTCCTACTCACGCTTCGCCGCTCGTTTTATACCCCTCCCATGTCGAAACGAATCGCCGGCCCGGAAATAGAACGCCTGATCCAACTGCTGTCCAAGGTGCCGGGCCTAGGGCCGCGCTCGGCCCGACGCGCTGCGCTGCACCTGATCAAGAAGAAGGAGCAGCTTCTGGCGCCGCTTGCCGCCGCCATGGGCGAGGCCGTCGACAAGGTTCGGGTTTGCTCGACCTGCGGCAATGTCGACACCGCCGATCCCTGCATGATCTGCACCGATGCCCGCCGAGATTCCGGCACCATCATCGTCGTCGAGGATGTCTCCGACCTGTGGGCGCTGGAGCGCGCGACCGCGATGAACGCGAAATTTCATGTGCTCGGCGGCACGCTGTCGCCGCTCGACGGCATCGGCCCCGACCAGCTCAACATCAAGCAATTGGTGACGCGCGTGGCCGAAGGCGGTGTCAGGGAGATCATCCTGGCCGTCAACGCCACGGTCGAGGGCCAGACCACCGCGCACTATTTGACCGACCAGCTTTCCGGCTTTGACATCAAGGTCACGCGTCTTGCTCATGGCGTGCCGGTTGGCGGCGAACTCGACTATCTCGATGATGGAACGCTGGCTGCGGCGCTGAAATCGCGGACGGTTTTTTGACGCAATCTTTCTGAAGAAAGGCCTGCATGACCAAAATTCAGATGCCTTCGGTTCTCACCCCCCTCTGTCCTGCCGGACATCTCCCCCTCAAGGGGGGAGATCAGCAGTTTCGCTTTCGGCGCCAGTTCTTCAACGTCAACAGTTGGCGAAATCTTGGAGGACATTCAATCTCCCCCCTTGAGGGGGAGATGTCCGGCAGGACAGAGGGGGGTGCTGTAAAAGCATCTGGCTGGCTTTCGGTAGCTTTTTTTATCTTCGCCCTTGTTTTGAGCCTTGCGAACGCCGCCCCCACCCGCGCAGCCCCCATCGACGAGCAGTTCCGCGCCTGGCTCAACAATGACCTGTGGCCCGATGCGCAGAAGCAAGGCGTGTCCCGCGTAACCTTCGACAGTGCGTTTTCAGGCATCAAGCCCAACCTCAAACTGCCGGATCTGGTTCTGCCGGGCCAAAAACCCGACACGCCCAAGGTCCAGCATCAGGCGGAATTTGGCTCTCCGGGCAATTATTTCGCCGAAAAGACCATCGGCGCCGTCGCCGCCGGCGGGCGCAGCCGGGCGAAAACCCATGCTGCCACGCTGACGGCCATCGAGCGCAAATACGGCGTGCCCGGTCCGGTCGTGCTGGCCATATGGGGTCGCGAATCCGGCTTCGGCGCGGCGAAAATGCCCTATGATGCTTTCGAGGTGCTCGGCACCAAGGCATTTTTAGCCACCCGCAAGGACATGTTCCGCAAGGAGGTGCTTGCCGCCCTGCAGATCGTGCAAAAGGGATTGGCGCGCCGCGAGAAGATGAAATCGTCATGGGCCGGCGCGTTGGGCCAGCCGCAATTCCTGCCGACATCGTTCCTCGATCATGCGGTGGCGTTCGACGGCGACGGCAAGCCCGATATCTGGAATTCGGTGCCCGACAGCCTCGCTTCCATTGCCAATTATCTGGTGCATTACGGCTGGGCCAAGGGCCGTGATTGGGGCTTCGAGGTCGCCGTTCCCGCAAGCCTGTCCTGCGCGTTGGAAGGTCCCGACCAGGGCAAGCGCATTTCGGATTGGGCGTCGCTCGGCGTCAAGCGGGTCGGCGGACGCCCGTTCCCCAGCAACGAGCTTGGTGCCGAGGGTTTCCTGCTGATGCCGGCCGGGCGCAAGGGGCCGGCTTTCATCGTCACGCAGAATTTCTACGTGCTGAAGAAATACAATGAGAGCGATCTCTACGCGCTGTTTATCGGCCATGGCGCGGATCGGATTTCAGCTGGCGACCATCGGTTTTCCGGCCAATGGGGCCAGGTCGGCGGGCTCTACCGCTCGGATATAGCCGCGATGCAGCGCGGGCTTGAAAAGGCGGGCTACGATGTCGGCGGCGCCGACGGGTTGCCAGGCTTCAAGACCCGCCGCTCGATCGGAAACTGGCAACACAGCAAGGGCCAGGCGCCGACCTGCTTCCCCGACAAAGGCATCGTCGACGCGACGAAATAGCCCGTGGGCGCTGGTGACCTATCGGCTGTCAGGCCGCCTGGGCGAGTTGTTCGTGAATCTCGGAAACGATCTCATAAGAGCGCTTGCGCGCGGCATGGTCGAATATCTGCGAGGTGACCATCAATTCGTCGGCGCCGGTGCGCGCGATGAAGGCTTCGAGGCCCGCGCGCACCGTCGAAGGCGAGCCGGCGTAGGAGCACGACAGCGTTTGCGACAGCATGGCGCGGGCGGACGGATCGAGGTCGCGCTCGTAGTTCTCCACCGGGGGACGCAATTTGCCGGGCTGGCCGAGGCGAAGATTAACGAAAGCCTGCTGCATCGAACTGAACAGCAGCTTGCCCTCGGCATCCGTGTCTGCTGCATAGACGCCGACGCCCGCCATGACATAGGGCTTGGCCAGCCTGTCCGATGGCTGGAAGCGCGAGCGGTAGATTTCCAGGGCCTGGTCAAGTTCGGCCGGTGCGAAATGCGACGCAAACGCATAGGGCAGCCCCAGGATTGCCGCGAGTTGCGCTCCGTAAAGGCTGGAGCCGAGCACCCACATCTCGACGTCCTGGCCTTCGCCGGGCACCGCGCGCAGCTTCTGGTTGGGTTCCGCCGGCTCGAAATAGCGCATCAGTTCGACGACATCGTTGGGGAAGCTGTCGACGCCGGCATCCATGTTCCGCCGCAAGGCGCGGGCGGTCATCATGTCGGTGCCGGGCGCACGGCCAAGGCCGAGATCAATGCGACCGGGATGGAGGGCAGCAAGCGTGCCGAACTGTTCGGCGATCATGATCGGAGCGTGGTTGGGCAGCATGATGCCGCCGGCGCCGACGCGGATCGTCTTGGTGCCACCTGCGACATGGGCGATGACGACCGATGTGGCAGCGCTCGCGATGCCGGGCATGTTGTGGTGCTCGGCGAGCCAGTAGCGCTTGTAGCCCAGGCTTTCGGCATGGCGCGCGAGATCCAGCGAATTGGCTAGCGACTGGGAAACGTCGCTGCCTTCCGGGACGGGAGACAAGTCGAGAACGGATAATTCGGCCATGGGTCAGCTCCGGACAGGGCAGGGTACCCTGTCCATATAGGCATGTCGCGACGAGATACAAAGGCTCCGAGGGATTCTCTATTTAGCCTCTTCCGCCGCTTCTTCGCTGTCATGGCTTTGCTGCGCGGCAAGGAAGTTGCCGATGTGGCGCAGGCTGTCGAAATGATCGCAGAACACCTTGATGACGACCAGCAGCGGAACGGCGATCAGCGCGCCGATGATGCCCCACAGCCACGACCAGAAGGCAACGGCGATGAAGATCGATACGGCGTTGATCTCCAGGCGTCGCCCGACGACCACGGGCGTCACAAACTGACCCTCGATGATGTTGCAGGTCAGCACATAGGCGGGCGCTATCATGGCAAAGGCGATACTCGGGAAGGTGATGAGCGATATGATCGCTACCAGGATGATGGTCAGCGCAGCGCCGATATAGGGCAGGAAGTTGAGGAGCGCCGCCGCCACGCCCCATACGGCGGGGTTAGGCATGCCTATCGCCCACAGGCCGAGCCCGATGGCAAGGCCGAGCCCGCCATTGATGAGGGCTACGGTGAGCAGATAGTGAGAGATTTCGCGTTCGACGTCATAGACGATGCGCAGCGCGCGTTTCTTTTCGCTCATGCGGGCGAAGGATTGAACGATCTTCTCGTAGAACATCGAACCGGACGCCATGAGAAAAAGGGACAGGACGAAGGTGATCGCGGCTGTCGTGCCGGCCGAAAGAACGTTGCTCGCCGCTTGGGACAGAATGCCGGGCTGGGCCATGACGACGCGTTGTACGCCCGGCTCCTGCGTCGATTCGGTGGCACGCTGGACCTCGGCGGAAATCTGCATCAGCCGGTCGAAAGGATGTCTCAGCTCGGCGAGACGTTCGGTCAGGCGGTAGCCTATAGAAGACGCGTTGTTGGCGAGATCGATCACCGGTCCGCTGAGAAAATAGCCGGCGCCGAAAATGAGCGTCACCGAGATCAACACCAGCAAGGTGGCGGAAAGAGGCTCGGGAATGCCGCGCCTCCGGAGAAACCGAACGATCGGCGTCAGCATCAGCGCGAGCAGAAAAGCCAAGATGACCGGCAGGATGAAGTCGCGGCTGAAATAGAGCGCGTAGACGGTACCGAGGATAAACAGGCCGGTCAAAAGGGTACGGATCTGCCGAAGATCGGCAAAGAGCGCCACCGGCTGTACGCTGCCCGTGGATGCCGTCTCGG
The DNA here is from genome assembly GCF_030010215.1 of Tianweitania sp. UT-5YL-CI-8. Classification (GTDB taxonomy): domain Bacteria; phylum Pseudomonadota; class Alphaproteobacteria; order Rhizobiales; family Rhizobiaceae; genus Oryzicola. The sequence goes on along the minus strand of NZ_JASCRR010000002.1, from coordinate 314,682 downwards.
GTTTCATGATCGTCCTCAATCTCAGGAATATCACCACCGCATAAGGCACGGTAAGGCTTCCGCTGAGAACGGCAAAGCCGGCAAAAAGTTCCTCTCTCACATGGCTTGAGATGGCGAAGTGACGGCAAATATAATTGGATAAAAGGAGGATAGTTCTAGTGGAAAAGGTGCCGATATTTGAACATCGGCGCCTTACACAGCGACGGGACTATTGCATTCTACTTGGCCGTAGCGGCCTCGGTTTCGGACTTAAGTCCGACTCCCAGTTCTTTGCGAACCAGTGGGGCAACCTTGGTGCCGTAAAGCTCGATCGCCTGCATCATTTTCTCATGCGGCAGGATACCAATGGCCATCTGCAGCAGGAACCGGTCATTCTTGAACAGCTTGTGCTGCGCGACGATCTTCTCGGCCACGGTTTCCGGGTCGCCCACGAACAGCGCACCGCGCGGGCTGCGGGAGGCATCGTAGTGAGCGCGGTTCGTCGGCCCCCAGCCGCGTTCGCGACCGATGCGGTTCATCACTTCCGCCTGCGGCAGGTAGAAATCGTCGGCCGCTTGCTGGGTGGTTTCGCCGACGAAGCCATGGACGTTGATGCTCGTCGCAAGCTGTGCCGGATCGTGGCCGGCGCGGCGCGCGGCCTCGCGATAAAGTTCGAACAGCGGCGCGAAACGAGCGGGCTCGCCGCCGATGATGGCAAGCGCCAGAGGCAGGCCGAAGGCACCGGCGCGGGCGACTGAATTCGGCGTGCCGCCCACCGCGATCCAGATCGGCAGCTTGTTCTGATACGGACGGGGATAGACGCCGAGACCGTTGATCGAGGCGCGATGCTGGCCCTGCCACGTCACCTTCTCGCTGTCGCGGAGCGCCAGCAGAAGATCGAGCTTTTCCGTGAAGAGGTCGTCATAGTCTTCCAGATTGTAGCCGAACAGCGGGAAGGACTCGATAAAAGAGCCGCGCCCGGCCATCAGTTCGGCACGCCCGCCGGACAATTGGTCGAGCGTCGCGAATTGCTGGAAGACGCGAACCGGATCGTCCGAGGACAGCACCGTGACGGCGCTGGTGAGCCTGATGGTCTTGGTGCGAGCGGCAGCTGCCGCAAGAACCACGGCGGGCGCGGACACGGCGTAATCCGGGCGGTGATGCTCCCCCAGGCCGAAGACGTCGAGCCCGACCTGGTCGGCCAATTCGATCTCCTCAATGAGGTTGCGCAGGCGTTCGTGCCACCCGATCGTGCCGTTGGCAGCGCTGGTGCCGACATCGCCGAATGTGTAGAGGCCGAGTTCCATCGTAGAATGTCCCTGTCGTTGTTTTCGGACAGGTAATGAAGGATAGCGCCCCACGCCAGTGGCGATCCGTTGAACAGTCCTTGTCCGATTTGACAGTTCCCCAACGGCAACATTTTGCAATTTCATAAGAGCAATGCGGATTTGGTGCTTGAACTCTGCCGTTTCCCGCGTATGTAAGCCTCGCCAGGACAATTTCTGCGACGGTCCAACACCGTTGCTCACGATTATGACCTGGATCGATAAAAGAGCGCTCCTTATCCAATACCGACACCGGTGGATCTGGACACTGCGCGAGATGACTTTCAGGGACTGGAAATTGGCTATATTTAGGGAAAAAGACTTTCTCGACCGGCGCACCGCCGCCCAAACTGCAAAACAGGCACTTCTCGAAAAGTTCAAGTCCCGCCCGGCGGAAGACGACCCGGCGGTGCTGGCTCGTCAGGCTGAGCGTAAGGCTATTCTCGAGGCGCGCGAACTGCGCAACCGCGAGAAAGAACAGCTGAAGCGCGAGAAGCAGGCTCTTGAGGCCGCCGAACGTGCCGAGCGTGAAGCGCGCGAAGCCGCCGAACGTGCATTGGCAGAAGAGCAGGCGCGCGCCGAGGCGAAAATCCGCGAGGCTGAGGAAGCCGAGCGTCTTGCCAAGGAGCTTGCCGAGGACGCCGAGCGCAAGGCAAAGCGCGATGCCCGTTATGCTGCCCGCAAGCAGCGCAACGGCCGCATGCCGCCTCCCCCGCGGCCTTGATAGCGCGGCGTTAATAACGCAAGGCCGACGAGATCGGGCATGCGGAGACCGAGGGGTTTCCGCATGCTTTGTGCTGTCTCGGCTTTGGATCAGGCGACGAGTTTGAGCCCGACGATGCCGGACACGATCAGGCCGATGCAGGCCAGCCGCATTGCGGTTGCCGGCTCACCGAACAGCCACATGCCGAGAACCGCGGTGCCGACCGTGCCGATGCCGGTCCAGATCGCATAGGCGGTTCCGACGGGAAGATCGCGCAAAGCCATGCCGAGAAGGCCAAGGCTTACGATCATGCTGCCGACGGTAAGAACGGTCGGCATCGGCCGCGAAAAGCCGTCGGTGTATTTGAGCCCGACGGCCCAGCCGATTTCAAAGAGACCTGCGAAAACCAGAAAAATCCAGGACATGTCATGCCCTCCATGAGATGGCGGGCCGTCCTGCCGTGAGTCTTTCGAAGGCAAGGTCGTCCTTGCAGCGCAAATATAGGCCGGGTAGGAGCGGGGATCAATATTGGCTGCCCAAGCCGTCCGCCATGCGACCGACGCCAAGCCGCTTTATTCTTCCTCGACCACACGCAACTTGAGTTGCCCTGCGCGCGACTCCACTGGCCGGGTGCTCACGTCTGTCGGGCTTGCGGACGGTCTGTCGGGGTCGTTGCCGCCGAATTCCAGCGCCTCGATCTTATGGCCGCGCTTGGTCACCTTGCCGGAGGAGACGAGGATCTCGTCGATATCGCGCGCGGCATGGCCGAAATGCACCTGCAGCTTGCGCACGCGGTCGTCCAGCCGCGAGACGTCCTCCATCAGCCGGATGACCTCGCCCTGGATGAGATGCGCCTGCTCGCGCATGCGGGAATCCTTCAGGATCGACTGGATGACCTGGATGGACAGCATCAGAAGCGAGGGCGAGACGATGACGATGCGCAACCGGTGCGCACGCTGGATCAGCGTCTCGAAGTTCTCGTGCATCTCGGCAAAGACGGATTCTGACGGCACGAACATGAAGGCGGTATCCTGCGTCTCGCCGCTCAGCAAATACTTGTCGGCGATGTCCCGAATGTGAACCTCGACATCCCGCCGGAAGGCCTGGGCGGCCGCCTTCTGCGCATCGGGGCCTTCAGCTGCGCGGATCGCATTCCAGGCTTCCAGCGGGAACTTGGCATCGATGACCAGCGACGGCGTGTCGTTGGGCATGCGCACGAGGCAATCGGGCCGGGTGCCGTTCGACAGCGTCGCCTGGAATTCGTAGGCGCCCTGCGGCAGGCCGTCGGCGACGATCGCCTCCATGCGCGACTGGCCGAATGCGCCGCGCGTCTGCTTGTTGGACAAAATCGCCTGCAACTGCACGACCTGGCCGGCCAGCGACTGGATGTTGCTCTGGGCGGTGTCGATGACCGCAAGCCGTTCCTGCAGCCTGGCGAGATTTTCATGGGTGGATTTGGTCTGCTCCGCCATGGTCTGGCCGAGCCGGCCGGTCATGGCGTCGAGACGTTGGCTGAGCGACTGGGTGAGTTCGGCCTGGCGTGCGCCGAAAATCTCGGCCATGGAACCGAGCCGCCCCTGCATCTCGGCCTGCGAGCGGAGGATGCCGACCATGCGCATCTCGGCTTCGCGCGCCCGCTCCCCCGCCTCGAAAGCCGCCTTCGCCCGCGCGCGTCCGGACCGCCACAGTGCGAGGCCCAGCATCAGCAGGATGAGCAACACGGCAGCGACGCCGACAGTCACACCCTGTGCCACGGTGACCGTCGAACTGCCAAGTCGAAGAAGTGGTTGGGTAAGAAGCGGTGATTCCATCGCCTCAGTATAACAAATTCAGGCTGGAAATCAAGAACAAACCACGAACATTAGCATGCGTCGACGGTTGACGATCAAACGGTGACGAATTAGGTGAAGCCCATGACGATCAAGCCTCTCATCATCCTGCCCGACCCTTTGCTGCGCCAGGTTTCCAAGCCCGTTGAGCGCGTCGACGAGCGCGTGCGCACATTTGCCAGCGATATGCTGGAGACGATGTACGATGCGCCGGGCATCGGGCTCGCGGCGATCCAGGTGGGCGAGCCGATCCGCATGCTGGTGATCGACCTTGCCAAGGAAGGCGAGACGCCGGAGCCGCAGGTTTTCATCAATCCCGAGATCGTGCAGAGCACTGAGGAGCGTTCGGTTTATGAGGAAGGGTGTCTGTCGATCCCGGATTATTATGCCGAGGTCGAGCGTCCGGCCTCAGTCCGCGTCACCTATCTCGACCGCGACGGCAAGCCGCAGGAGATCAATGCGGAAGGGTTGATGGCGACCTGCCTGCAGCACGAGATCGACCATCTCGACGGCGTCTTGTTCATCGACCACATCTCCCGGCTCAAGCGCGACATCGTCCTGCGCAAATTCAAGAAACTGGCGCGCGACAAGCCGTCGGGCCGAGTGGTCGGCTGATCGTTTCTGGATATTTGCCGGGGGGTGCGCGATTTGATATCATTGATATCAACCGGTGGAGGCTGATATGGGCGACCTGCTGATCAGAAACATTCCCGAGGCCTTGCGGGCCGATATCGCGGCCTTGGCGCGTCGCAAGGGCCAATCCTTGTCCGAGGCGGCGCGAGAAGCGCTTCGCACCGGCGTAGCGGCTGCCGGCAAGGCCGCCGAGGACAGTGACAGGCTGCCGGCCGGCGACCAATTGAGAGCCATTTTTGCCGGCGTTTTCGTGAACGATGACGAAGCGGAGGCTTTTCAAAAGGAACTTGAGGCAATGCGCCGGAACGACATTGGCCGTCCAGTGCCCGAGTTCGAATGATCGTCCTCGACACCAACATCATTTCGGAGCCGACCAAGCCATCGCCGAATGCCACAGTGCTCGCATGGTTGAACGCTCAAGCCAAAACTTCGCTTTTTTTGACCGCGCCAGGAATGGCCGAAATGTGGGCCGGTGCGCGGCGAGTCTTTTTGAGAGACGGGAGTGCGCGCTATGCGAAGAGCTTCGAACGTGTCGCCGCAGCCTATGCCGACCGAATCCTTGTATTCGATTTTCTGGCTGCGAAGCATTTCGGCGATATCGTCGCCCAACGCGAACGGTTCGGACGGCCTATGGCTTTGATCGACGCCATGATCGCGGCGATCTGCATCGCGCATGGGGCCGTATTGGCCACGCGCAACCTCCGCGACTTCGACGGGCTTGACCTGAAGCTCGTAAACCCGTTTGAAGCGCATCTCTGAGCCCGGCATCGCGGCCGGCGATAACGGATACCAAAGACCATGCCCCTGCGCGTCATCTTCATGGGAACGCCGGATTTCTCCGTGGCGACGCTGCGCGCCATTGTCGACGCGGGTCATGAGGTCGTGGCGGTCTACACCCAGCCGCCGCGCGCCGCCGGGCGGCGCGGGCTGGAACTGACGCCATCGCCGGTCCAGCGCGAGGCGGAGCATCTTGGTTTGCAGGTCCGCTCGCCGCTGTCGCTCAAGGGCGAGGGCGAACAGGCGGCGTTTCGCGCGCTTGATGCGGATGTCGCTGTCGTGGTCGCCTATGGGCTTTTGCTGCCCAGGGCCATCCTCGAAGGCACCAGGCTGGGTTGCTACAACGGCCATGCGTCGCTGTTGCCGCGCTGGCGTGGTGCGGCCCCCATCCAGCGCGCCATCATGGCCGGAGACGCCGAGACGGGCATGATGGTGATGAAGATGGATGTCGGGCTCGATACCGGTCCGGTCGCGCTGACGCGCACGGTCGAGATCGGCCCCGACATGACCGCCGCCGAACTGCATGACCGGCTGATGCCTGTCGGTGCTGCGCTTATGGTCGACGCACTCGCAAGGCTGGAACGCGGCGACCTGCCGCTGAGGCCGCAATCCGAAGACGGCGTGCTCTACGCCAGGAAGATCGACAAGGCGGAAAGCCGCATCGACTGGACCCGGCCTGCCGGCGACGTGCACAACACCATCCGGGGCCTGTCGCCCTTTCCCGGCGCCTGGTGCGAGTTCGACGCCGGCGGCAAGCCTGAACGGCTGAAGCTGCTGCGGTCGACGCTGGCGGAAGGCGGGGGGCAAGCCGGCACTCTGCTGGACGATGCGCTGACGGTCGCCTGCGGCGAGGGTGCCTTGCGGCTGGTCGAGGTGCAGCGGGCCGGCGGCAAGGCCGTGCCGGCAAGCGAGTTCCTGCGCGGTGCCAAGCTGACGGCCGGAGACAGATTGCTATGAACGGCCTGCTCATTCGCGAAGCAACGGAGGTTGACCGGCAGGCGATCCGTGCGGTCGAGATCCGCGCCTTTGGCAGAAACGACGAGGCGGATCTGGTCGAGCGCATAGTCGGCAATGGGGACGAGGTGCTTGAACTCGTGGCCGTCAAAGGCAGTGGGATCGTCGGCCACATCCTCTTCTCCAGGCTTCTCGTGGAGACAAAAAATCGCGGCACCTCCGCTGTGGCGCTTGCGCCGCTGGCCGTCGATCCCGATCACCAATGCCAGGGTGTGGGCGGCGCCCTGATCGAGGACGGGCACCGCCTTTTGCGGCTGGCCGGAGAAACGCTGTCGGTGGTGCTCGGAGATCCCGCCTATTACGGCCGCTTCGGCTACAGCCACGAACGCGCCGCCGGTTTCGACAGCGACTATCAGGGCGAGGCGCTGCAGGCTCTGGCCTGGGGATCCACAGCGCCGACGGCGGGCCAGCTGATCTATGCGGCGGCGTTTGCGGAGCTTGGCTGATGCCGCGTTTTCGTCTCGATATCGAATATGACGGCTGTGGCTATGCCGGCTGGCAGCGGCAGGCCGACAACCATTCGATCCAGGCAGCGATAGAGCAGGCGATCTTCAAGTTCAGCGGCGATGCGATTTCGCTGCGCGGTGCAGGCCGCACCGATGCCGGCGTGCATGCCACCGGCCAGGTCGCGCATGCCGATCTCAGCCGCGCGTGGACGGACGATAAGGTGCGGGATGCTATCAACGCCCATCTGCAAATGGCTGGCGAGACAGTATCCATTGTCGCCGCGCGTCGCGTAGGCGACGGTTTCGACGCCCGGTTTTCGGCCACCGGCCGGCACTATCTTTATCGCATTCTCAACCGCCGGGCGCCGGCGGCGCTGGAAAAAGGAAAGATCTGGTGGGTGCCCAAGCGGCTCGACACCGATGCCATGCAGGCGGCCGCCCAACTCATCCTTGGCAGGCATGACTTCACCACCTTCCGCTCGACCCAGTGCCAGGCGAACAGCCCGATCCGCACGCTCGAGCGGCTGGACGTGAGCCGCAGCGGCGACATCATCGAAATCCGGTCTTCGGCGCGGTCTTTCCTGCACAATCAGGTGCGGTCGATGGTCGGCAGCCTCAAGCGGGTCGGCGAGGGCGGTTGGGCGCCGGCTGACATGCGCAAAGCGCTGGATGCACGCGACCGTGCGGCTTGCGGCCAGGTGGCGCCGCCCGACGGGTTGTTCCTGACCGGCGTGGATTATGCGGCGGGGGCCGAGATGCCCAGCAGCGACTGAAGCGAAAACAGCATCATCAGCGACAGGGCGAACATGCCGACAAACACGGCGGTGGCGACCGCCGGCCCCTTGCCGATGGAATGGTTGGTCAGCCGCCAGTTCAGCGCCATGGCGAGCAGGAAGAGCAGGAAGGACAGGAGTGTCGCGAGATCGGTCGCATCCGGCAGCAGCAATCGCACCAGGGACGCCGGCATCATCATCCATGACAGGATGACGGAACCCCAATTGGTGGCGATGACATAGGGCACCACGCGATTGCCGAGGCCGAGTTTCGGCGCGACCGCGATCAGCACCACGAGCGGCAGCACCCAGGCCGACAGGTCGACGACTGCCAGCCGAAGCAGCAGCCCGAAGCCGCTCATCTCCACTGGTCCCAGCATGACGTCGCTGGTCACGCCGATCCAGCTGACGATCATCGCCGGCAGCGCCAGCACGATCGCGAAGAACGAATCCCAGAAGCCGTCGGCGCTCAGGTCGAAGGCACGCAAACCGTCGCGCTTGCCGAGCATCAGCCTCCAAGCGCCGTGGAGATTTCTCTGGATGTCGTTGCCCGAAATCATGCGCCGTTCAGCCGAACCAGTCTTCCAGGAATTTCTGATAGATCGCCGTCAGCGTCTCGAGATCCGACAGCGCGACGCGCTCGTCCACCATATGCATGGTCTTGCCGACGAGACCGAACTCGACCACCGGGCAATAGTCCTTGATGAAGCGCGCATCGGAAGTCCCGCCCGAGGTCGACAACGTCGGCTGGCGGCCGGTCACGCTGCCGATGGAGGCGGACAGCGCTCCGACGAGCTTGTCGTCGCGGGTCAGGAAGACATGGCTCGGGCGGTCGCGCCAGACCAGTTCGAACTCGACAGGCTCCTTCCGGCCCGGCCGGTATTTTCCGCGTTTGGCGGCGGCATCCAGCCGGTTGTGAACTTCCTGCTGCATTGTTTCAGCGGTCCATGTATCGTTGAAGCGGATGTTGAAGGCGGCGGTCGCCTTGGCCGGGATGACATTGGTCGCCGGATTGCCGACATCCACCGAGGTGATTTCCAGATTGGTCGCCTGGAAATTCTTGGTGCCCTCGTCGAAGACCGGATAGAGCAGCGCGTCCAACAGGCTCATCATGCCGCGCACGGGATTGTCGGCTAAGTGCGGATAGGCCGCGTGTCCCTGCCGTCCTTGGACGGTGACGACGCCGGAGATAGAGCCGCGACGGCCGATCTTGATCATGTCGCCCACAGCGTCGGGATTGGTCGGCTCGCCCACCAGTGCCGCGTCCCAGCTTTCGCCGCGCCCGGCTGCCCATTGGAGCAGCTTGATGGTGCCGTTGATGGCGGGGCCTTCCTCGTCACCGGTGATCAGCAGCGAAACGGAGCCCTTCAGTCCGCCGGTCTTTTCGATGTGCCGGGCGACGGCGGCGACGAAGCAGGCGATGCCGCCCTTCATGTCGACGGCGCCGCGCCCATACATCTCGCCATTGGCGATGTCGGCGGAGAAGGGCGGATGCGTCCAGGCGGTCTCGTCGCCCACCGGCACCACGTCGGTATGGCCTGCGAACATCAGATGCGGTCCGTTGCCCGAGCGGCGGGCATACAGATTCTCGATGTCGGGCGTGCCGTCGTCGGAAAACACCGGTCGGTCGACGGCGAAGCCCAAGGGCCGGATCATCGCTTCCAGCGCGGTCAGCGCGCCGCCTTCTTCCGGGGTGACGGAAGCGCAGCGGATGAGCGCGGCGAGGTTCTCGGCGGGGTTGGTTGGCAAGGTCATCCGGTAGCGATAGTCCAAAGACATGCCGCTGTCACCGGGTCAGCGGCCTCTGAACAGACTGCTCTTTCGTCGCATGAAAAGCCCCGCTCGCTCAGCGTGGTTGGTTGGTGCGTTCGCCATAGCGGTTGGGGCCGGGATTGCCCGGCAGCAAGGCCAGCACGATGATTGCGAGAATATCGAAAACGACGGTCGGAATGGCCCACAGACCGGGAAGCCCGAGATCGTGCAGCCGCTTGATCGACAGCGCGACGTTCGCCCAGAGCGAGACGAGCAGGGTGATCAGCAATACGGTCGTCCAGCCGGTGCTCGGCTCCGTCTCGGTCGAGTAACGGACCACCTGGTAGACGGCGAAGAACCGCGCCAGATACGACAACGCGCAGGCGAGAGCGAAAACGCCCCGGCCCAGACGCCCGGATGTGCCAAAGAACAACCAGAAAAAAAGCGATGAATCAGGCAAGAGGATCCGGTCCGAAGCGATTTGCTCCTCGCGTTCCTTCGAGGATGCCGAGTTCAACGATCAGCCAGACGCCGCCGATAACAGGGACCAGGCCGATCAACGACCACCAGCCTGACTTGTCCCGGTCATGCCAGCGTTTCGTATAGACGGCGAGCGCAAGGTAGATATAGAACGGCGTCGCGATGATGGCGAGGATTCCGAATGGATACTCGCCGATATGCAGCCCGAGCGCTGCGTCCAGAATGTTGACGACGATGCCGGCGGCGACAAGCAGCCCCACGCCCGCCCAGAACTTGGCCCGATTGATGCGGCCCTGATAGCTCGTCAGAAGATATTTCCAGTCCATGTCCCACCCTTCCTCTACCAGACGTGCTCCACGGCACGCAGGCAGAGGTTGCGACCAATCCGGTTAAAGATCAGTCTCTCAGCAATTCGTTGATCGAGGTCTTGGACCGGGTCTTCTCGTCGACGCGCTTGACGATCACGGCACAATAAAGGCTAGGGCCCCAGTTCTCCCCCGGAACGTTCTTTCCGGGCATGGTGCCGGCCACCACGACCGAATAGGGCGGCACCTCGCCAAAGAAGATCTCGCCGGTGGCGCGGTCGACGATCTTGGTCGACTTGCCGATGTAAACGCCCATGCCGAGGACGGCGCCTTCGCGCACGATGCAGCCTTCGACCACTTCCGAGCGCGCGCCGATGAAGCAATTGTCCTCGATGATGGTGGGGCCGGCCTGCATCGGCTCGAGCACGCCGCCAATGCCGACGCCGCCCGACAGATGCACGTTCTTACCGATCTGGGCGCAGGAGCCGACCGTCGCCCAGGCGTCGACCATGGTGCCGGTATCGACATAGGCGCCGAGATTGACGAAGGAAGGCATCAGCACGACGCCGGGCGCGATATAGGCGGAGCGCCGGACCACGCAGTTCGGCACCGCACGGAAGCCGGCGCGTTCGAAGTCCATGCCGCCCCAGCCTTCGAACTTGGACGGCACCTTGTCCCACCAGGACGATTCGCCGGGGCCGCCCTTGACGATTTCCATGGCGTTGAGCCTGAAGGATAGGAGCACGGCCTTCTTGAGCCATTGGTTGACTGTCCAGGTGCCGTCTTCGCCACGCTCGGCGACGCGGGCCGTGCCGCGGTCGAGCAGGTCGAGAGACGTTTCCACCGCCTCGCGCACTTCGCCGCGCGTCGAGGTCGAAACACCGTCGCGCTCGTCGAAAGCCTTCTCGACAATCTTTTCGAGGCTGGCGAGATCGGGCTTCGACATGGGAGGACACTCCGTTACGAGGTGTTAAGGTTAACGCCGATAGGCTGGTCTTAAAATCGCGCGGACCGTATGTCAGTGTGGTGCGGGGGTCAATCGCATGACCCCGCATCGCCGGACGCAATTGAGAAAACTGGAAGTTTGTTTGAATGACCCCAATGGAAAAATCAGGCTGGACGCCGCTCTCTCACGCCGATGAGGATCTGGAGCGCGTCAAGAGCGGGCCGGATACGCCACAGACGCGGGCGCCGAGCTATCGCCTGGCCTGGGACGATGCGGATTTCCTGACCCGCCGCGAATTGCGGCCGGTACGTCTGCAGCTTGAACTGATGAAGCCGGACCTGATCCTGACCGAGCAGGGGATACGCTCGACGGTGGTGCTGTTCGGCGGGGCGCGCCTGCCGGAGCCGGGCGGGGAGGCCTGGGCGGCCAAGAACGAGACGCAGCGCAAGAACCTCATCGCCAACAGCAAATATTACGACGAGGCGCGGAAATTCGCACGCATCTGTTCCGAACACTCGTCTGCGTCCAACTACAGCGAATATGTCGTTGTCACCGGCGGCGGGCCGGGCGTGATGGAGGCGGGCAACCGTGGCGCGGAGGACGTCGGCGCGCCGTCCATCGGGCTCAACATCGTGCTGCCGCATGAACAGGCGCCGAACCCTTATGTGACGCCGGAGCTGTGCTTCAACTTCCATTATTTCGCCATCCGTAAGATGCATTTCGTCATGCGCGCCAAGGCCGTGGCGGTGTTTCCCGGCGGTTTTGGAACTTTGGACGAGTTTTTCGAAACGCTGACACTGATCCAGACCGGCCGCATGGAACGCGTGCCGGTGATCCTGTTCGGCAAATCGTTCTGGGAGCGCGCCATGGATCTCGATTTCCTCGCCGAGCAGGGCACGATCACGCCTGGCGATCAGGACATCATCGACTATGTCGACACCGCCGAAGAGGCCTGGGAGATCATCCGGCGCTTCTATTCGCTTTGAGCGAAGTCAAAGACCGCGACGACGAAGCGGGTCAGATCGCCTATGTTGGGCGTAAACGGATACGACAGGAACGATGGACGACAGGACGACGATAGTGGTGGATGGCGGCACGCTTCCACCCGCGCTTGACGAGGCGATGATTCACCAGGTGGTGCATCGCTTCTATGATGCGATCCAGGCCGACCCGTTACTGGGGCCTGTCTTCGGCGGCGCGATCAAGCCGGAAGCATGGCCGGTGCATCTCGCCAAGATGTGCGATTTCTGGTCGTCGAGCCTGCTGCGCAGCGGCCGCTATGAAGGTCGCCCGCTGCCGCCGCATCTGAGGTTGCCCGGCCTGGAGGAAAAGCATTTCCGGCGCTGGCTCGAACTGTTCCGCGCCACGCTGCGCGAGACCTGCCCGCCGGAGGTGCGCAGGCTGTTCATGGGGCGCGCTTTGCGCATGGCGCAGAGCTTTAGGCTCTCCATCGCCTTCAGCCGGGGCGAGGACACGCTGGGCGTCAAGTCCATTGTCGAAGACAGTCTCGGCGACGCCTGAGCCGTCGAATCATCGTGGCGAAACCAGTCTGACGAGTGAGCGGAACGTCGCACCGCACCGCGCGTTCTCTTTTGTCCGAGGCGACCAGGGAGACAGGCCGTGACCCGCACCACGAAAGCACCGGGACCTCTTCATCCCGGCCCGGTTCCCGAAGGCAAGGACGAAAAGCAGCGTGCTTTGGAAGAGCGTGTCGAGCGGCTGGAAAAACGGCTCGATGAGACGCTGACCGAAAACGGCGCCCCGCATGTGCGTTCCGATCATGGGCCTGACGAGCGCCGCGATGAGCTTCACAAGGCCGTCGATCGGGCTTTGGAGAAACGCGGCAAGTAGTTCTGTTATGACGGCGTTCAGGCGTTGAAGGCGTCTACCAGGCTGTTGAGGAACTCGGGCAGATTGTCGGTGACGAAATCGACATCGTCCGAACGGTCGGCGTCGCGCTCCCAGATTTCGGCGAAAGTCGGCTCGAAATTGCGCGGCACGATCAACACGGTGGTCATGCCAAGCGCTTTGGGCGCCGCGAGATTGCGCGCCAGATCCTCGAACATGGCAGCATTCGGGCCGGCGATTTTGTGCAACTCGGCGAATTTGTCATAGGTTTCCCGCGCGGGTTTGGGCGTCAGGCCTGCCGCCACGATATCGAAGATATCGTCGAAATGGTCGAGTATGCCGAGCTGGCGCGCGGTGCGTTCGGCATGGCCGCGATCGCCATTGGTGAAGATGAACTTGCGGCCGGGAAGCTGCCGGATGGCCGCGCCCAGAACCGGGTCAGGCACCAGCCACGAATAATCGATGTCATGGACTTTTTCGAGAAAATCGTCGGAATCGATGGCGTGCCGCTCCATCAATCCCTTCAGCGTCGTGCCATATTCGAGATAGAGTTCCTTCTGCAGGGCGCGCGCTTCCTCGCGCGGAACGCTGAGCAGTTCCGAGACATAGGCCGTCATCTTGACGTCGATCTGCGAAAATAGGTTGGTGTGATGGGGATAGAGCGTGTTGTCGAGGTCGAACACCCAGTCCGTCACATGGCTGAAGCGGCTGGCATCGGGCAAATCGGTCATGGATGGCTTTACTGACGTTTCGGGGTAATCTTGCCCGAAAGATGGACGAGCTTTTGCGGATTATTTCAAGGCGCGGGGGCCAAAATCTTTTGAAAAGGCTAATTTTAACCGATCAGGGATAGATCATTCGGCTGATCTATCCGGAGGCGTGGCATGGCAACAATACTGTTGAAGGCGAGCGCGGTCGCCGTGCTTTCCGTGCTGGTCTCCCTGCTGTTGGCCGTCACCATCGTGCCGGCGCTTGGCGGGGTGGTCGACGGCAATGCCTGGCTGATGTGCATCGTCTGCCCGCTTCTCATTGCCTGGCCGGCCAGCGCCTTCACCTTCTGGCAGAGCGCGCGGCTCAAGGCCGCGCATCGCGAGCTTGCCCGCGCCCACGCTCAGCTTGCCGCCGCACACAGGCGCCTGGCCGAAAAGGCCCGGCGCGACGAGATGACCGGCATGCTCAACCGTGAGACGTTTTTCGCCATGCTCGACGATTCGCGCCGCAAGACGGATCGTGGCGTCTTGCTGATCGTGGACGCGGATCATTTCAAGCGCATCAACGACACCTATGGTCATCTGACCGGGGATACGGCGCTGCGGCTGGTTTCGGACGCGATCAAACGCGGCGTGCGCGGCGGCGACCTTCTCGGGCGCATCGGCGGCGAGGAGTTCGGCGTGCTGCTGGCCGGGGCGTCGGCGGAAGAAGCGGCACAGGTGGCCGAGCGCATTCGCATGGAAGTCGAACGGATTCGTTTCAAACCCGATGACGAGAAGGTTCTAACGCTGACCGTTTCGATCGGCGGCGCCGTCTGCGGCGCCGACGCCGCGGTTTCGGACGTCATGCGGCAAGCCGACCAGGCGCTTTACGAGGCCAAGAACAGCGGGCGCAACCGCGTCGCCATGGCCAATCAGATTGCCGTCGCGGCCTGACCCTACGGACGGCGATTGCGTGGCCGGCAAGGCGGGACTATAGCGCGGGCTGACTTCCCGCCTGAAAGCGCCTGCCCATGGAACTGTGGATCCCTATCACCATCGCCGCTGCGTTCTGCCAGAACCTGCGTTCGGCGCTGCAGAAGCATCTGCAGGGCGCGCTGGGCACGACCGGTGCGAGCTTCGTGCGTTTCGGTTTCGGCTTCCCGGTCGCCATCGCCTATGTCGGGCTCCTGCATGTCCTGACGGATCGCCCGTTTCCTCCCCTGTCGCTGACCTTCGCCTTCTGGGCCGCGGTGGGTGGCATCGCCCAGATCATGGCGACAATCCTTCTGGTTCACATGTTCTCGCTGCGCAATTTCGCGGTTGGCACCGCCTATTCCAAAACCGAGCCGGTGCAGGCGGCGATCTTCGGCTTCGTGCTGCTGGGAGAGCGCATCACGGCAGGCGCGGTCATGGCGATTTTCGTCGGCGTGGTCGGCGTGATGATGATCTCGGTGGCCCGCATCCCCTTGTCGTGGCGCAACCTGTTTGCCGCTTTGTTCGGACGGACGGCCCTGACCGGCATCGCATCGGGCGCGCTGTTCGGCATATCGGCGGTCGCCTATCGCTCCGCGGCCCTGTCGCTCGACGGGCCTGACCCGATCATGCAGGCGGCGGTGACGCTCGCCGTGGTGACCACCTTCCAGACTGTCATCATGATCGTCTGGATGGCTGCGACCGACCTCGGCGAATTCGGCCGCGTCGCGAAAGCCTGGCGGTCTTCGGCGATGGTCGGGCTTGCCGGCGTCGTCGGCTCGGCCTGCTGGTTCACCGCCATGGCGCTGCAGCAGGTGGCCTATGTGCGCGCACTCGGCCAGATCGAACTGGTCTTCACCTTCGCCGTGTCGATCTTTTTCTTCCGCGAACGCATCACCAGGATGGAGGCGGCAGGCTGCGTGCTGATCGTCAGCGGGATTTTGCTGCTGCTGATGTGGCGTTAGGCTGCGCTTGATTTCAGCCTTGTGGCGTCGCCGCGACCTGCCAGAAGCCCCTCGACCGAAATGTCCTCGTCGAGGTCCTCCCAATGCAGACCGCGGGTGCTCAGCGTGAGTTTTTCGCGCTGCTCAGCAGTGGCATGAAGAAGTCGTGGAAACCAAGCCAGCGGCACGCTCAGCACACGCCCATCGGACAGCTCAACCGAAAAGCTGTCTGACGCAAATGTGACGTGTGTTGGCCTAACCATTTCACGGCACGATCAGCGTGCCGGCGCCATGCTCGGTGAACAGTTCGAGCAGAACCGCATGAGCCGTCTTGCCATTGAGGATGACGACCCCTTCGACGCCGCGCTCGATCGCCTCAATGCAGGTCTCGACCTTGGGGATCATGCCGCCGGAAATCGTGCCGTCCTTGATCAGCGCCTTGGCTTCCGACACCGAAAGCTCGTCGATGAGCTTCTTGTCCTTGTCCAGCACGCCGGGCACGTCGGTGAGGAACAGCAGGCGCGAGGCCTTCACCGCGCCTGCGATGGCGCCCGCGAAGGTGTCGGCATTGATATTGTAGGTATGGCCGTCGCGGCCCGGCGCCACGGGCGCGAGCACCGGGATCATCTCGGAACGGGCGAGCAGGTCGAGCAGCGTGCGGTCTACTTCCACCGGCTCCCCGACGAAGCCGAGGTCGATCACGCGCTCGATGTTCGAGTCCGGGTCGATCATGGTCTTCTTGGCCTTTTCGGCGAAAACCATGTTGCCGTCCTTGCCGCACAGGCCGATGGCCCATTCGCCCTCGGCATTGATGAGGGCGACGATTTCCTTGTTGATCGAGCCGGCAAGGACCATCTCGACGATCTCGACCGTCTTCTGGTCGGTGACGCGCAGGCCGCCTTCGAACTTGGATTCGATGCCCATGCGGTTGAGCATGGCGCCGATCTGCGGGCCGCCGCCATGGACGACGATGGGGTTGACGCCGGACTGTTTGAGAAGCGCGATGTCGCGGGCGAAGGCGCGGCCCAGCGCGATGTCGCCCATGGCGTGGCCGCCATACTTCACCACGACCGTCTTGTTCTCGTAGCGCTGCATATAGGGCAGGGCGGCGGAGAGCAGGGCGGCTTGCATTTCTGCGGTGGCGGCGACATCCGTCGTCATTGGCATCATTCCCATAACATCGAGGACGCGGCGTCTTAACCGGAAAACCTGCGGGGATCAAATGGTTCCGGACCATGAGGCTTGCCGGTGACAGGGGTGTGAAGAAGCGAGATGAGCCGTTGCAAAACCGGCGCGACGGCCTAGTTTGTCCCCAATGACGCCCCAGGACATCACAAAGCTGATCGTGCGGACCTCGTTGAAGGACCGCTCCGCGTTCGATCAACTGTACCGAGCGACGAATGCGAAACTCTTTGGCGTCTGTCTGCGTGTCTTGAACGACAGGGCGGAGGCGGAAGAAGCGCTCCAGGAAGTCTTCGTCAAGATCTGGACGAAGGCCGACCGTTTCGCGATTTCCGATCTCAGTCCGATTTCATGGCTGGTGGCCGTGGCGCGCAATCATGCGATCGATCGCATTCGTGCTCGTCGCAAACCGACCGTGGACATCGATACCGCGCTGGATGTGGCAGATCCGACGCCCGGACCGGAGCAGCAGGCGGTTTCGGCAGGCGAGGGCGACCGCGTCTATCGCTGCCTGGACGAGCTTGAAGAAGACCGTGCGGCCGCCGTTCGCGGTGCCTATCTAAAGGGTGAGAGCTATGCGGAGCTTGCGGAACGCCATGGCGTTCCGCTGAACACGATGAGAACCTGGCTGCGCCGCAGCCTGATCAAACTGAGAGAGTGCCTGGAAAGATGACGTCCGCGGAAGAAGACAGAGCAGTACCCGGAGGCGACGATATGGCCGCCGCCGAATACGTGCTCGGCGTCCAGCCGCTGGATGAACGGCAGCAGGCGGCACGGCGCGTCGACACCGAACCGGATTTCGCGCGTCTCGTCGATGTCTGGGAGGTCAGGCTCGCGCCGCTCGCCGCCGGCTATCCGGAGATTGAGGCGCCCTTCGCCGTCAAGCAGGCGATCGACCGCCGCCTGAGCCGGAACGACCGCAAGCGGCGTGCCGGCTTCTGGTCCAGCCTGGTGCTGTGGCGCGGTCTCGCAGGCATGGCCGTGCTCGGCTTTGCGCTGGCTCTGGCCGTCCCGTACGTGCTCGAAAACCGCTCGCAGACGCCGCCGGTCAGGATGGTCGCCTCGCTCGCAGCACCTGGAACCGACGTCCAGTACCTCGCCATGTTCGACGCCCAGAAGGCCGAACTCGGCCTGTCGCATGTCTCGGGCGAGCGCGAGGCCAACCGCGACTTCGAACTCTGGATGATCGAGCCGAACAAGGCTCCGGTCTCGATGGGTGTCATTCCGGTCGGCAGCACCGCGCATATGACGCTCGACCAGCCGACACTCGCCAAGCTGGCAGGCGGCGCGGTTCTTGCCATTACGCTGGAGCCTCCGGGTGGTTCGCCGACGGGAGACCCGACCGGGCCGGTGGTTGCCTCCGGCGATTTACGGCAAATCTGAAAGACGGTCCTGGGTATAAAACAGGATACTGATAATCATGTTCTAGAAAAAAGGAGATCGGCGCTGCTGGTCTCCTTCTTTCATAAAGTCGATCTGGTCGTGGAAAAATTTTAGACTGCGTGAAACTTAAAGATTTTCATTGTCGTGACTTCCATCACCTCATCGGGAGGTAGAACAACCAGGGAAACACGAAAAATGACCAAGATGAAAACTGTTCTTCTCGCCGGCGCTCTCGCATTCTCCAGCCTTGCAGGCATCGCTTATGCCGAAAACCCCAAGGTCGGCGGCGCCGCCATGTTCGAAGACAAGAACATCGTCGAAAACGCGATGAACTCCAAGGACCACACCACGCTGGTCGCCGCCGTCAAGGCAGCCGGACTGGTCGAAACGCTGCAGGGGAAGGGTCCGTTCACGGTTTTCGCACCCACCAATGAAGCCTTTGCCGCCCTGCCGGCAGGCACTGTCGACACGCTTCTCAAGCCTGAAAACAAGGCTCAGCTCGCCAAAATCTTGACCTGCCATGTTGTCGCCGCGAAGGCTCTGTCGACGAACGTTTCCAAGATGGTCAAGGACGAGGGCGGCATGCACAAGGCCAAGACCGTCGGCGGCTGTGAACTGACCTTCAAGGACGACATGGGCAAGATCACCGTGACCGACGAGAACGGCACCGTGGCCAATGTCACCGTCGCCGATGTGGTTCAGTCCAACGGCGTCATCCACGTCGTCGACAAGGTTCTGCTTCCCAAGATGTGAGCCGTCTCAGGCCACAGCCCGCTGTGACGCAGCCCATCCAGGGCCGCCCATAGCGATTTGCCCCACGCCGAAAACTCGGCGCGGGGCTTTTTCGTTGAAATATTCAGCCGCCGTTGACTGCCAGCACCATGGCGGCGCGCAGTTCGTCCAGGCCTTCGTTTTTCTCCGACGATGTCGCCAACACGACTGGGAAGGCCGCGGGACGGCGTTTGGTCTTCGCAAGGGTGTCTTCGATAAGCGTCGGCACGCCGGCCGCTTTGATCTTGTCCGTCTTGGTCAGTACGATCTGGTAGGAGACAGCAGCCTTGTCGAGCAGGGCCATCACCTCCTCGTCGTTCTTCTTGATGCCATGCCGGGCATCGATCAGAAGATAGACGCGCTTCAGCGTCACCCGGCCCTTGAGATAGTCGAAGACCAGCTTGGTCCAGAGATCGACCTGGTCCTTGGGCGCCTTGGCGTAGCCATAACCGGGCATGTCGACAAGAGCCATGGGCGGCATGTCGCCTTCTAGGCCGGAATAGCCGTCGGGCACGAAATAGTTGAGCTCCTGCGTGCGGCCCGGCGTGTTGGAGGTGCGGGCGAGCCCGTTCTGGCCCACCAGCGCATTGATCAGCGACGACTTGCCGACATTGGATCGGCCTGCGAAGGCGATTTCCGGCGGTCCCTCGGGCGGCAGGAACTTCATCGCCGGCACGCCGCGGATGAACACCCAAGGGCGCGTGAAGATGCCGGTGACGATCTCGTCGGCGGTGAAAATCTGTTCGCTCAAGCCGCCTGCTCCAGTGCTTCGATGTCGGCGCCACGAATGGCGTCGAGGTTGCGGGTAATCTTGTCGATGGGCCAGTTCCACCAGCCGATGGCGAGAAGCCGGCCTATGGTGGCATCGTCGAACCGCTTCTTGATCTGCGTTGCCGGATTGCCGCCAACCACTGTGTAGGGTTCGACGTCGCGGCTGACAACGGATTTGGCGGCGATGATGGCGCCGTCGCCGATCTTTGTCCCCGGCAGGATCACCGCCTCCATGCCGATCCACACATCGTTGCCCACGACGGTGTCGCCACGGTTCTCTTTCTCCCAGATGGAAACGTCGAACCCTTTTTCCCAGCCATGGCCGAAGATGTTGAAAGGGTAGGTCGAGAAGCCGGACATGGCGTGGTTGGCGCCGTTCATGATGAAGCGGGTGCCCTCGGCGATGGCGCAGAACTTTCCGATGATCAGCTTGTCGCCGATGAAGGGGTAGTGATGCAGCACGCATTTCTGCTGGAAGAGATCGGGACCTTCCGGATCGTCATAATAGGTGAAGTCGCCGATTTCGATATTCTCGGCATCGACCAGTGGCCTGAGAAAGCCGACGCGCTTGTGCAGCGGGAGCGGGTGTTTGATGTCGGGATTGGGTCCGTTCATGGCAGGTCCGTTGATGATCTATCGGCAGGGAGGAGGACGGCTTGAGACGACCCGCGGCGTTTGCAGGCGAGGGCCGGAGCGGGTCTTCCTACTGGATGATGTCGAAACGGGTCTCCTTGCGGTTGCGGCCTTATAGCCTCTGAGCCGGCGGGCGTCCACCTCGCGCCTCGCTTCAGAAAAAGGGCAGCGGCCCGCGAAAGGTTCCGATCGGCACGTGGTGGGTGATCAGGCCGGTGTCGGGTTTCCAGTGATGCAGCAAAAGCGCCGGCGGCTCGACATAGGAGGCGGGTTCCGCATCGGGCGACAGCCTGAGCGCAATCGCAGTGGTCGTGCTGGGCGCTGTGCACAGCAGCGTGCCCGCGAAGCGCAACTGCATGAAGCGGTGGACATGCCCCGTCAGCACCCGCTCCACGGCCGGATAACGGGCGATGATGGCGGCCAGCCGCGCGCCGTTTCGGCAGTTATACTCGTCGATATAGCGGATACCGCTCAGGAACGGCGGCTGGTGCATCATCACGATGGTGGGTCGGTCAGGCTCGGCCGACAGGGCGGCTTCCAGCCAGTCGCCGGCCGCCGTGTCGAAATCGCCGTGATGGTCGTCTGGCACGGTGATGTCGAGGCCGACGATGCGCACCGGCCCGAGCGTATCGGCGGTGAAATGCAAGGGGCCGCTCTGCGGCATCAGGGGATGGCCGGAGAAGGCGGACCTGAAGGCCTCGCGCTCGTCATGGTTGCCGGGAATGACCAGCAGCGGCTGATCGATCTCCACAAGCAATTCCCGCGCATGGGCATACTCGTCCGGACTGCCGTTTTCGACCAGATCGCCCGTCAGGATCACGATGTCGGGTTTCGGCGTCAGCCGGCGAAGCTGGGTGACAGCTTCTATGAACATGGCGTTCGAATCGACGAGCCCCTGATAGAGTTCGCCGCGCGGCATGATGTGCGGGTCGGAGAGGTGGGCAATCAGCATGAGGAATAGCCATGTCGAGAGTGCTGAAGGCTAGCGCGCAACCTGCTACCTGAATACGAAAAACCCCGGACATGCCGGGGCTTCTCGTCGTATTCGGATATCTATTCCGCCGGTTTGGGCTTTTTCTTGAACAGCCCCATCAGATTGTCCCAGAGCTCGATCTTGGCGCCCTGGCGCTTCATGATCACGCCCTGCTGGATAACCGACAGCGTGTTGTTCCATGCCCAGTAGATCACCAGGCCTGCCGGGAAGGATGCCAGCATGAAGGTGAAGATCACTGGCATCCAGGTGAAGATCATCGCCTGCGTCGGATCGGGCGGGGTCGGGTTCATGCGCATCTGCAAGAACATCGTGATGCCCATGACGATCGGCCACACGCCCAGCATCAGGAAATGGCCGAACATAGGGACGGCGCCCGGATCGAACGGCAACAGGCCGAACAGGTTGAAGATCGAGGTCGGGTCCGGCGCCGCCAGATCCTGGATCCAGCCGAAGAACGGCGCATGGCGCATTTCGATGGTGATGTAGAGCACCTTGTAGAGCGCGAAGAACACCGGGATCTGGATCAGCACGGGCCAGCAGCCCGCCACCGGATTGATCTTCTCGGTCTTGTACAACTCCATCATCGCCTGTTGCTGCTTCATCTTGTCGTCCGCGTATTTTTCGCGGATTTCCAGCATTTTTGGCTGCACGACCTTCATCTTCGCCATCGACTTGTAGGACTTGTTGGCGAGCGGGAAGAAGACGGCCTTGACGACGACGGTGGTGGCCAGGATGGCCAGGCCGAAATTGCCCAGCATCTTGTAGAGGCTGTCGATCAGCCAGAACATCGGCTTGGTGATGAAGTAGAACCAGCCCCAGTCGATCAGCAGGTTGAACTGGCGGATGTCGCGCTCGGTCTCATAGGTGTTGATCTTGGCGACTTCCTTGGCGCCGGCAAAGACCAGCGCCTTTACTTCGGTCGACTGTCCCGGTGCGACCGTGATCGGATCGGTCAGATAGTCGGACTGGTAGTGGCTGCGGCCTTCGCCGAAGAAGGCGAAGCGCGGCTGGAACGGCTGGCCGGTCGGGGGGACGAGGGTCGCCGCCCAATATTTGTCGGTGATACCCAACCAACCGTCTTCCGACTTGCCGGGTGTGATCTGCTTCTCGTCCTCGATCTTGCCGTAGCCGATTTCCTGCAGGCCCTCGGTGCCGGTAACGCCGATCAGGCCCTCGTGCAGCACATAGGCAGCCGCATGCTGCGGCTTGTCGAAGCGTGTGACGCGACCGTAGTTCAACAGCGAAATCGGCGCGGTGCCGGAGTTGGCGACCGTGTCGGTGACGGTGAACATGTAGTTGTCGTCCACCGCGATGGTGCGGGTGAAGGTCAGGCCGGTGTTGTTGGTGTAGCTCAGCGTCAGCGGGGTCGAGGGGGTGAGGGTGGGGGTGCCCTGAACCTGCCAGACCGTCTCGGGACCGGGCACGTCGCCGCTGTTGTCGGTCTTCACATAACCGATCTCGGTGTAGAAGCCGGCGGGCAGCGCGGAAGGGTTGAGAAGCTGGATGTTCGGCGAATTCGGCTCGACGGTCAGCCGGTACTGCTTGAGGCTGATGTCGTCGATGCGGGCGCCGGTCAGGTTGATCGAACCGAACAGGCTGGGCGTCTCGAGCTTGACGCGGCCGGATGCGGCCAAAGCCTGGTCGCGGGTGGCGGCGGCCACGCCGTCGGAGCCCGGCACGCCGGGAACGCCGGTCTGCGGCGCAACCGTGCCTGCCGGAAGAGGCACGTTGCCTCCCGGCGTAGCGGCTGCGCTGTCCTGGGCCTGCGAGCGCTCGGCTTCGATGCGCGCTGCCTCGCGCTGCGCTTCCATGCGCGGACCCATGTAGAAAAACTGCCACAGGGCGAGGATCAGCACCGACAGTGCGATCGTGATGAAGAAGTTACGATTGTTTTCCATCGAAAACCCTTGCTCGGTGGCCCCGCCCTGGCTGGACCACGCCCGAGTAAACCCAATTGTCGCTGGACAGCGCGGCTCTGGCGCGGCCTCAGCGTGTTCCGCGTAGACGTCTGGACAACTCGGCCGTCAATTGCTCGAACCGGGCTGTGAGGACATCTTCGCGGCCGACGATGACATAGTCGTGGCCGCTGGCCATGTCACCTGCGGCATGTGTGCGGACCGCCTCGCGCAACCTGCGGCGGACGCGGTTGCGGACGACCGAATTGCCGACTTTCTTGGTGACGGTGAAACCGACGCGCGGCGCATTGTCATCGCCGCGGTCAAGGACTTCCATGAGAAACAGCCGCCCGCGCCGCTTTTCACCGCGGCGGACGGCCAGGAAATCGGCACGCTTGAGAAGCCGTTGGGGCGCAGCGCCCCGGGGCTTGCAGCTTGCGGGCAACGTCTCGTCTTTCGGTTATGCCGACAGACGCTTGCGGCCACGGTTGCGGCGGGCTGCAACGACAGTGCGGCCGCCCTTGGTGGCCATGCGCGCGCGGAAGCCGTGCCGACGCTTGCGGACGAGTTTGGACGGTTGGTAGGTACGCTTCATTTCTTTTAATACCGCGGGGTGCGGCCCTTCTTAATTCTGTCACGCTGTAACAGGAGCTATGCCGGGCTGCGCTTGGCACGATAAAAATCGCGCCGGGTCGCGGGCCCGAGCGTGTGCGGGCTTATAGAAAGAAGGTGCCGCGAAGTCAATCAGCGTATGCCTTTGCAGTTGTTGAGCCGGCGCGGGCTGAAAACTTGCAAAGAATTCGGCCGCGCACGGCTTGGCAAGAGCGGCAGGATCGACTAGATCAGCCCCGCGTCCGCAGCCTCCGCGCTTGCGGCCGCATGCGGACAGGTGGCCGAGTGGTTTAAGGCGCACGCCTGGAAAGTGTGTGTGCGTGAGAGCGTACCGCGGGTTCGAATCCCGCCCTGTCCGCCAGATTTCCCAATTTACGCTGCGGCACGATATCCGGCTGGTAAGACCTCTTTGGAGGTTGTTGCGGTCCTTCGCACTAGGGTGCAGGCCGAGGGCTTGACTGCGGGTGCAGTCTGGATCACGATGGTTGTATTGCACAACTATTTTGGTTGTCTGGATGTCGCTCCCACTGTCCACTATCGATCCTATCCGCGCCGCTTCTCGGCAACTCGTCCGCGAGCTCGGTTTCATGGGCGGCGCGTTTGCCGGCACCGACCTGCCGCCGTCCGCCGTCCATGCCCTAATCGAAATCGATGCCGGCGGCTCTCTCGCGGCACGCGATCTCGGCAGGCTGCTTCGCCTTGAAAAATCGACCGTCAGCCGGATGTTGCGTAAACTTATCGTCTCCGGCGATGTGTTGGAGGCGCCGGACGAGGCGGACGCCCGCACCAAGAAGCTCTGCCTGAGCACGGCGGGCCAAACGCGCGTTTCTGCCATCCATGCTTTTGCGCGCGCCCAGGTCGCAGGGGCGCTGGACCATCTTTCTCCTCAACACCGCCGGACCGTGCTCAATGGCCTGCGTCTCTATGCCGATGCGCTCGCAGCGAAGCCGGGCGCTTCCGGCGCCGCTCGGCAGGCAGAAATTTTTTCCGGCTACCGGCCTGGGCTGGTCGCCCGCGTTACCGAGATGCACACGCTTTACTATGCGCGTGAAGCGAGATTCGGCCAGCGTTTCGAGAGCGTCGTTGCCGGCGGTCTCGCGACCTTCTGCGACCATCTCGATAGGCCGTCAAACGAAATCTGGGCTGCGCTTATGCAAGGGCGGATCGTCGGCTCGATCGCCATCGACGGCGAGGATCTGGAGCCGGGCATCTCGCATCTGCGCTGGTTCATCGTTGACGACGAGATGCGGGGCACGGGACTGGGGCGACGCTTGCTCAAGACAGCGCTCGACTTCTCGGACCGGCAGGGTTTCGCCGAGACGCATTTGTGGACTTTCGCGGGCCTTCATGCGGCACGGCATCTTTATGGCGAGCACGGTTTCATGCTGGCCGAGGAACGTCTCGGCAGCCAGTGGGGCAAGGAGGTGCTCGAACAGCGCTTTGTGAGAAGGCGGCCATGAGGATGGCAGAGACAGGCGCTGTTCCTCTTCGCCGGCGCGGCCCGCCAATCTGCCTGCGCTTCATCCACATCGCGATTCTGTTGTGTCGCGGTGATCTCTGATCGGTGTCGGCTTGCAATGAGAAAACCTCTTGCTAGGTTGGCGCGATGAACATCCCGTCAGTTGCCGCCCTTTTCCTCGTCCTGGCCTGTGTTAGTGGCTGCGCCTCGCCCAGGGTCGCCGCCATCGACGTGGCAGCGATTGAAGCTATGACCTGTACCCAGCTCGATGCCGAAATCGGCAGCACGGCAGCCCAGATCAGCTCGGCCGCCATCAGGCGCGGCAATATCCGGAATCGCAACATCCCCTCTTGGGTGCCCGGAGCCGACAGGGCGGTGAACGCGATCGTGGAGCGTCGAACGGTGCAGATCGAAAGCCTTCAGGCGTCCCAGACGGCGTTGACCGCGGCGCGAAACCGCCGCTGCACCTGAGCCTTTTTCTATCCTCAGCAGTCCGATACCCTTTCGCTGCATAGCTTCCATGCAAAATTGTGCGTTGCAGCAAAATCGGGTGTTTCGTAGATATTGCGTGTCGGCAGTCTACCTCCTCCCAGACGCGCCGACGCTAGAATGCGCTGCACCTCCTCCCGCGGCGTATTTCGAATTAAGCCCGCCGCACCTCCTCCCGCGGCGGGCTTTTTCGTTCTGCAGCGCCGAATATCCCGTCTTCTTTCTGAAATGAGTTCGTCGCCACGGGCGAACCGCTGGTTTCACGTTGACAAGGCCCCGCGGTGCTCGCTCTAGATCAGGGCACACAGGGCAATGCCGAACGGGCGGCGCGAGGGCGAGTCTTGAAGCTTCGTTACTTCATCATGTTTGGCCTGTTGCTCGCAGCCGGTGTCGTGGCGCTGTCGCTGTACCGGCCTCCCATGCGATTGATGCCGACGCCCGCCGTTTTTCTCGATGGCAACAACAACATCTTCTCCGCCAAGCCGGAGGTCTCCAACGATCCCAGCATCGAACTGTTCTATGCGACGAACCGACTTCCGGTCGGGCCGCAGGACAACCGGCTCTATGCCGTTGTGCCGGGGCGCGACATGCATGTGGGGATTTCCACCATCCGGATCGGCGACGAGGCGACGACCTGGGACAGGATCTATGAGTGGTCGACGCGGGCGGAACGCGACGACAGGCCGTATCTGCATCTTCGGTCGATGAACGAGCAGGCAACTTTGGAGAAGGGAGAGCCGCTGTCGCTGGAGGCGGTCGGCTGGTTCGCGGAAATCGATGCGGTACTGGAAAAAAGCCGCGACAAGGATGTCATCGTCTATGTCCACGGCGCCAACACGACGGTGGAACGCGCCGCCGGCCAGGCTGCGCAACTCCGCCATTTCACCGGCCGGGATTCGGTCGTGGTGCTGTTCGTATGGCCTACGGCGGAGAATTTCCTGCGCTATTCCCGCGACATGCTCACCGCGTTCGGCGCGGCCCCCCATCTCAAGGATCTGATCGAACTTCTGGCGGCCAATACAAAGGCGCGAAACGTCAATGTCTTCACTTATAGCGCGGGCGCCACGGTGGGCAGCGATGCGCTGGCGATGCTGGGGCGCGATGCTGCCCAGCCAGGTACACAGGATCCCCGCCTGGGCGAAATCTACCACGCCGCCCCGGATGCCGATTTCCGCCAGTTCGTCGACGACATGCGCGACTATGCCGGACAGGCGGACCGCACGACGGTGGCCGTCAACCTCAACGACAGCGCGCTGCGCCTGTCCCAGTTCGTCAACCGCGCCTCGCGCGCCGGGCGGCCCGATCTGGCCGAACTCAGCCCGGAAGCCACCGAGTGGCTGCTGCAAGGTTCGCGCGCCTATGGGCTCGAGGTTCTGCGGGTGCGCCCGGAGAACATGCCGGATCTGTCGAGGACATCGCACACCTTCTGGTACGACGATCCATGGGTGAGCAGCGATGTGCTGATGACCATGCTGTTTCACCTCGCGCCGGATGCGCGCGGGCTGGAAGGCGGTGAAGCGCCTGAAGGCACCCGGTATTGGACGTTCATGCCCGATTATCCGCAGCGCCTGGCCGGGGTGACCGCCCGGTTGCGGGCGGCGATGATTGGAGCAGAGGAGCCGATGGGGGCCCCGAAATCGCAGGCCGGACGGTGATTTGCTCTCATCTGCTTCGGCACTGCGGAGCTTTCGCTTTGCTTACTTGTTGGAAACCTCGCTTTCTGCGAGGTTTCGACTATCCAATGCTCGACCCCAGCTTAAATGTAAGGGAAAAGTTTGGGACTACGGGGCGATGTCTCGTTTCAACGATTGGGGACAACCTTCATGCTATCGCCGCCTTGCGGGAGAAGGGCGCTTTCGCATACGGGATAATCTGGCTTTTGAGACGCTATGCGGGGCAAACCTCGGCGGGCTGCGACCCTCGAAGGTCTTGAAGTGGGGCGCAAGCTCGTAGTGCCCGGAATTGACGCGGAGCGCTGCGGTGGCGTTGAGTAAGGAGAGACGTTCGATGGCGCGGGAGTTCGAAGGCAAGTCTGTTCTCGTGACGGGATCGGCTTCCGGTATCGGCGCGGCAATCGCTCTTCAGCTTGCGGAGGAGGGCGCCTTTGTCGTCGTGGCAGACCACGACAGCCGCGGCGCACAGCGTATCGTCAAGAAAATTCACGACGCCGGTGGGGAGGCCAAAGCGTTCAAGGTCGATGTGACGCATCCCTCCGAAGTCCATGCTGCCGTGACGTTCACGGTCGAAGCCTATGGTGCGCTCAATTGCGCGGTGAACAATGCGGGCATCAGCGGTCCGAACAAGCCGACCACCGACTACACGGTCAAGGAATGGCAGCGCGTCATCGACACCAACCTGAACTCGGTGTTTTACGGGCTAAAATACCAGATACCGGCGATCATCGAGGCGGGGGGCGGCAGCATCGTCAACATGTCCTCCATCCTCGGCAGCAACGGCTTTGCGAATGCGCCTGCCTATGTCACCACCAAGCATGCTTTAGTGGGCATGACCAAGTCGAGCGCGCTCGAATACGCATCGCAAGGCGTCCGCATAAACGCGGTCGGGCCTGGTTTCATCGAAACCCCGCTGCTGACGCGGAAATCCGATCCCGAGACGATGGAGCATCTGTCGTCGCTTCATCCCATCGGCCGGCTGGGGCGCGCCGAGGAAGTGGCCGCGCTCGCCTGTTTCCTGCTTTCCGACCGCGCATCCTTCATCACCGGCAGTTATCATCTTGTCGACGGCGGATATTCCGCGCAATAGCATGGGCGCCTAATCCGGGCTTGCGGCCCTGGGCGCAGGCTAAGTGCGCGGCTCGTCCCCGGCCCGGTCAAAGATAAGGGAGCCTGAATGGTTCATCTTCCAGAGAAACTTCTGAACGGCTACCGGAACTTCATGGCCGGCCGCTATGCTTCCGAAACCAGCCGCTACCGTACGCTGGCCGATGAAGGACAGACACCGGAAACGCTGATGATCGCTTGCTGCGATTCGCGGTCGGCGCCCGAAACCATTTTCGACGCCGGTCCGGGCGAGTTGTTCGTGGTCCGCAACGTCGCCAACCTGGTTCCGCCCTATGCGCCGGACGGCGAGTATCACGCCACCTCGTCGGCTCTCGAATTTGCCGTGCAGGGGCTGAAGGTGAAGAACATCGTCGTCATGGGCCACGGCCGCTGCGGCGGCATCAAATCCGTGCTCGGACCCACCCATGAACCGCTGTCGCCAGGCGATTTCATCGGCAAGTGGATGAGCCTGCTCGGGCCTGCGGCCGAAGCCGTTTCCGGCAACACGATGATGACGGCGGGCGAACGCCAGACCGCGCTGGAACGCATCTCGATCCGCTTCTCGCTGGCCAATCTGCGTACCTTTCCGTGCGTCGACATCCTAGAGAAGAAGGGCCGGCTCAACCTGTATGGCGCCTGGTTCGACATCAGCACCGGCGAATTGTGGGCCATGAACCCCGCGACCGGCGATTTCGAGCGTCCTCGGCTCGACTGATCGGCCTTACGGTTTTCAGAGAAAGAGTTTGTTTTGGGACGCGATGAAATTGCGTCTCAAGATCGATTGCTGCGCGAAAACATTTCGCATAGCTTTGACCAAAAGATAAAAATGACGGGTGATCTTCGTCCAAAAACAACAGCCAGAGGTGGTTCAAATGTCTAGCACTCCATTCCTTTCCGGCCTGTCGCGCCGCACGCTCTTGAAAGCCGCGGGCGCTTCCGCCGCTTTGTCCGCGGCCGGCATGCCGACCCGCCTGTTTGCCGCCGATCCAATCAAGGTCGCCGCCGTCTACACCGTGCCGGTCGAACAGCAATGGGTCAGCCGCATCCACAAGGCCGCCATGGCTGCCAAGGAACGCGGCGACATCGACTATGTCTATTCGGAAAACACCTCCAACAGCGACTATGAGCGCGTCATGCGCGAATATGCCGAGGCCGGCAACAAGCTGATCCTGGGCGAGGTCTTCGGCGTCGAGGATGCCGCCCGAACCGTTGCCGCCGACTATCCGGACGTCGCCTTCCTGATGGGTTCGAGCTTCAAGCCCGACGACGTTGTGCCCAACTTCTCGGTTTTCGACAACTACATCCAGGATGCGTCCTATTTGTCCGGCATCGTTGCCGGTTCCATGTCCAGGTCGAAAACCATCGGCATGGTGGGCGGTTATCCCATCCCCGAGGTGAACCGGCTGATGAACGCCTTCATGGCCGGCGTCAAGGAAACCGCGCCCGACGCAAAATTCCAGGTCGCCTTCATCGGCTCGTGGTTCGACCCGCCCAAGGCCAAGGAAACTGCCTTCGCCCAGATCGATGGCGGCGCTGATCTGCTCTATGCCGAGCGTTTCGGCGTCTCGGATGCCGCCAAGGAAAAAGGCGTGCTGGCCATCGGCAACGTCATCGACACCCAGGCCGACTATCCCGAGACCGTCGTGGCCTCCGCGCTGTGGCATTTCGAGCCGACGCTGGACAAGGCGATCGCCGAGGTCAAGGCCGGCACCTTCAAGGCCGCCGACTACGGCGTCTATTCTTTCATGAAGGAGGGTGGCTGCTCGCTCGCGCCGCTCGGCACGTTCGAGGACAAGGCGCCCGCCGAGGTCAAGGCCATGGTGGCGGAGAAGGAAAAAGCCATCAAGGACGGCTCGTTCACCGTCGAGATCAACGACGGCGAGCCGAAGTCGAGCTGACCACAGCGCAGCGCCTGCCTTCTCCCCTTGTGGGAGAAGGTGGATCGGCCAAGGCCGAGACGGATGAGGGGTGTTGGAAGACACGCCAGCCTCTCACTCCGTGCAACACCCCTCATCCGTCGCCTTCGGCGACACCTTCTCCCACAAGGGGAGAAGGGAAGGTCCCCTATATGACCGTCCTGCGTCTCTCCAACATCACCAAGCGGTTCGGGCCTTTGGTGGCCAACGATTCCATTTCGTTCGAGCTCAAGCGCGGCGAGGTCATCGCGCTTTTGGGCGAGAACGGGGCGGGCAAGACAACGCTGATGAACATCCTGTTCGGGCACTATTTTCCCGACGCGGGCACGGTGGAGGCGTTTGGCAAGGTGCTGCCGCATGGCGATCCGCGCGCCGCATTGAAAGCCGGCATCGGCATGGTGCACCAGCATTTCACCCTGGCCGATCAGATGACGGTGCAGGAAAATATCACCTTGGGCACCGAGCCGCTGTCGCGCCCGACGCTGAGCCGCAAAGGCGCGCGCGAGCGCATCGTTGCATTGTCGCGTGACTTCGGGCTGACGGTCGATCCGGGTGCTGCCGTGGCCAGCCTGTCGGTCGGCGAGCGGCAGCGCGTCGAAATCCTCAAGGCGCTGTATCGCGAGGCGCGCATTCTCATCCTCGACGAGCCGACGGCGGTGCTGACACCGGGCGAAACAGACGCTTTGTTCAAGACCCTGAAACTTCTCGTCGCCAAGGGTCTGTCGATCATCTTCATCTCGCACAAGCTGCATGAGGTGATGGCCGCCAGCGACCGCGTCCTGGTGCTGCGCGGCGGAAAACTGGTTGGCGAACGCCTGACCGCCGACACCGACCGCAAGGAACTCGCCGCCCTGATGGTGGGGCAGGAGGTCAAAGCGGCTGATGTGTCGCCAGTGCGCAGCGGAGAACCCTTGCTGGTGCTGGACCGTGTTTCGACCCGCCGCGTCAACGGCGCGGGGCTCGATGCGGTGTCGCTGACATTGCGCGGCGGCGAGATAACCGGGCTGGCCGGAGTGTCGGGCAACGGTCAGGCGGCACTTGCCGCCCTTCTGTCGGGGACCGAGAGGCCCACAGCCGGCACCGTTGCCGTCGACGGCTCGACGATAGCAGACTGGTCGCCTAAGGCAGCCTTGGGCAAGGGCATCGCGCGTGTGCCGGAAGACCGCCACGCTGTGGGCACGATCGGTGACATGAGCATCACCGAAAACGTCATCGCCGAGAGTTACGACACCCCGCGTTTCAGCCGCTATGGCTTCATCGATTGGAAGGCGGCGCGCGGCTTCGCCGAACAGATCATCAGGGACTACGACGTCAAATGCCCGTCGCCCGAAGCGCGCATCCGGCTGCTGTCAGGCGGCAACATGCAAAAGCTGGTTTTGGGCCGGGCGCTCGACCCCAATCCGGTGGTGATCCTTGCCAGCCAGCCGACGCGTGGGCTCGATGTCGGCGCGGTCGCCTATGTTCATGCCAGGCTTCTCGAAGCGCGCGAGCGCGGTGCCGCGATTCTGCTGATTTCGGAAGATCTGGAGGAGATACTGGCCTTGTCCGACAGCATCGTCGTCATCTCGAAAGGGCAGGTGTCAGCACCGTCCAGGCGCGGTGAGCGGTCGATCCGCGAACTCGGCGAACTGATGGCCGGGCATGGGGAGGCAGCCTAATGGTTTCGTCAAGCTGCATTTTTGAAGTTTGGGCTGAATGGCGTCCTTGTTTGCAGGATGGCCCAGACGACGTTTACACGCCGCCGTGCGAGGGCGATGACGGCTTGATTGTGGCGTTTTCCCTCGGCTCTCTTTCGGTCATAGAAGGCCCGGCTTTCCGGGTCCGCGAGGGCGTTGAAGGCGGACTGGAAGAAAACGCGCTTGAGGGTTTTGTCGCCGCCAGAGGATCGTCGGACGGTTCTGGATTTTCCGGACTGGCGCAGGACGGGAGTGAGCCCGGCTGCGGCTGCGAGTGCATCGGCAGATCGGAAGCGGGTGGCCGAGCTGACGCATGCGATGAAGTCTGCCGTGAGCACGGCCCCCATCCCTGGCAGGCTTCGGATGAGGGCCGCATCAGGATGGCGATCGAGGAGAGGCTCGAGATCGGCATCAATGCGGTCGCGCTGCGCACGGGCGGCCAGAGCCTCGACGGCGAGTTCCTTGACCAGCCTAGCTCTTGTTTGTGCGCCGGGCACATCGACAGTCTGGGCCTTCGCCAGCGCGATGGCTTCTTCGGCCAGGGCGTCTGCCCCGCGCATGCGCGGATAGACCTTGGTCAGTTTGCGGACGACATGGCCCGGCTTGGCGTTGCGCAGCTCGTGCGGTGCGGCGAACAGGCTCAGGAAGACAAGTCCGGCCTTGGTCTTTACATCGATGCGCCGCTCCAGCGCCGGAAAGAGCGAGGAAGTGAGGTCGCGCAGACGCGAGAGGCGTCTGGTCTGATCGACGACGACCTCGCTGCGTCGGCCGACGAGCAGACGGATGTCGACGTTGATCTCGGTTTCGGCCTCCACCGGCCGCAGATCCATGCGTGTTCGCGCCAGATCGGCAATAGTCGCAGCGTCACGCGGATCAGACTTGTTCTCGCCGCCACGTGTTCCTTGCCGAGCTCGGTTGACCGCAAGGCCGGGCGTGTGAACAATGCGGAAGCCCGCTTCGGCCAGCATCGCACAAAGCAGCGTGGCGCAGCCACCCAGCAGGTCGAGCGCGACTGTGATGCTTTCGGCTTCCAGCGTGGTCAACTCTCCGATCAGCGTCTCTATCGCTTCCGGGTCGTTCCTGACGGCATGGCTGAAGACAGCCTTTGCGTGCGAGTTGATAGCGCAGGCCCAATGAATGTCCTTGGCGGCGTCGATGCCAACGTAAAGGTGCATGCTTTCCTCCCTGATGTGTCCTCCTTTGAGCGGCAACCTTCCCACGCCGTCCTCGCCCTACACAGCGATCAATCGCAGAGCCTAATCAGCGGTCGGGTCAGGTGTGGGGACCGGGCGGTTCTGCCTCCCGAGCCATCAAGGGCGGCTAGCATGATAGCCATACCCGGTCCCCTGCCTTCCAACATCTTCGGTCACAAGAACCACGCCGAAAAGGCAGATGTCGAAACGCACTTCATTGGTAGGGCGGCGTGAGGATGGCAGGTTTGAACGGAAAAGCGCTCTCTGGCGCTGTCCCGCAATCTTTCCACCAATTTTCGGAACAATCCCATGCGGCTTGAACCGAAACCTACCCCCTCGCTGGGCATCACGTTGCTCTACCCGGTCGGCGCCATCGTCTTCACGCTGGTCTTCGCCAGTCTGCTGGTGCTGCTTGCCGGCGCGTCGCCATTCTCGGTGTTCTTCCTGGTCGCAAAGGGTGCCGCCGGCTCGCAATTCGCCCTGTTCGAGACGCTGACGCGCGCTACACCGCTGATCTTCACCGGCCTCGCGGTGGCGGTCGCCTTCCGCGCCAAGCTGTGGAACATCGGCGCGGAAGCCCAGCTTTATATCGGTGCTGTCGTCACCGTGGTTCTGGGTACAGGCGCATTGCCCTTGCCGTCGTTCATCCTGATCCCGCTGATCATCGTTGCCGCGATGACGGCCGGCGCTTTGCTTCTGCTCGGGCCCGCGCTGCTCAAGACGCGCTTCGGCGTCGACGAGGTGGTGACGACGCTTCTGCTCAACTTCATCGTGCTTTTGTTCGTCTCCATGCTGCTCGAGGGCGTGTTGAAGGACCCGATGGGCCTTGGCTGGCCGCAATCGCAGAAGCTGATCGCCGAGGCGCGGCTGCCGCGCATCATCACCGGACGGCGGCTGCATTACGGCTTCGTGCTGGCGCTGGTTTCAGCGGTCATCGTCTGGATCATCATGAAGAAAACCACGCTTGGCTACGAAATGCGCGCCGCCGGAAATAATGCCGAAGGCGCGCGCTTTGTCGGCATCCCGGTCAATCGCGTGCTGATGAAGACAGCTCTGCTGTCGGGCGGGCTTGCGGCTCTGGCGGGGTTTTCCGAGGTTTCGGGCCTGAAGGGCAACCTGACGCTCGATCTGTCGCCGGGCTATGGCTATTCCGGCATCGTGGTGGCGATGCTCGCCATGCTCAATCCGCTCGGCGTCGTGGTCTCGGCGATTTTCGTCGCCGGTATTTTTGTCGGCGCGGACGCAATGAGCCGCAGCGCCGGCGTGCCGAGCTACATCGCCGATGTCATGGTCGCGACGGCTCTGCTGTCCATGGTCGTGGCGATCCTGCTGGCGCGCTTCAGGGTGAGGTGGAGGTGATGATGACATGCGCCGGTTTCACCCTCCCCCTTGAGGTGAGGGTCGTCGAAAGAACGGAACGCAGTGAAGTTCGTGAGACGGGGTGGGGTTGTCTCAGGATCGAGCACTTCATCGGCAACCCCACCCCGCGTCTCAATCGCGCGCAGGGCGCGCCGATTGTTCCGCGACCCTCCCCTCAAGGGGGAGGGTAAGCCGTGGAAGCGCTCGACATCCTCTTCACCGCCAGTTTCTGGGTCGCCGCCATCCGCATCGCGTCGCCGCTGATCTTCGCCACCATGGGCGAGCTGATCTGCGAGCGTGCGGGCGTGCTCAATCTCGGCATCGAAGGCATCATGACCGTCGGTGCCTTCGCCGGCTGGTTCACCGTCTATTCCGGCGGCGATTTGTGGACCGGCGTTGCGGTTGCTGCCCTCGCAGGCGCGATGTTCGGCCTGCTGCACGCCACGCTGACCGTGCCGCTCGGCCTGTCGCAGCACGTGGTGGGCATCGGCATCACGCTGTTTGCTACGAGCCTGACCTACTTCACTTACCGCCTTGCGCTGCCGCAGGTCACGTCTCCGCCCAAGATCGAGCCGTTCCAGCCCTTCGCCATTCCCGGCCTGTCGAGCATTCCCTTTCTCGGCGAGGCGGTTTTCAACCAGACGCCGCTGACCTACTTGGCCTTCGTCACCGTGGCGCTGGTAGTCTGGGTGCTCTACCGCACGCCGCTGGGTTTGGCTGTCCGCGCCGCCGGCGAAAACCCGTCGGCGGTGGAGGCGCAGGGCATCAGCGTCAACGCCATCCGCATCGGTGCCGTCATGGTCGGCAGCGCGCTCATGGCTGTCGGCGGCGCCTTCCTCACCATGTCGGCCTTCAACTCGTTTTTTTTCGAGATGATCAACGGGCGCGGCTGGATCTGCATCGCGCTCGTCGTGTTCGGCTCGTGGCGGCCCGGCAAGGCGCTTCTGGGAGCTATCCTGTTTGCCGCCTTCGACGCCTATCAGATCCGCCTGCAACAGCTTTCAGGCGGCATCGTGCCCTATCAGCTGTTCCTGATGATGCCCTATGCGCTGTCGATCCTGGCGCTGATCCTCGTGGCGCGCCGCGCTTCTTATCCAAAGGCGCTGATGGTGCCTTACCAGAAAGGTGAACGATGAGCTTCGATATCCTGGTCAAGGGCGGCACGCTGCCGGATGGACGCGTCGCCGATATCGGCATTGCGGGCGGCAAGATCACGGCGATCGAGCCGTCGATCATGGGCGAGGCGGGCGAGACCATAGATGCCTCCGGCGACCTTGTGTCCGCGCCCTTTGTCGATCCGCATTTCCATATGGATGCCACGCTCAGCTATGGCATTCCGCGCATCAACACATCGGGCCTGCTTCTGGAAGGTATCGCGCTGTGGGGCGAGCTCAAGCCGCTTCTGACGCATGAGGCGGTAAAGAGCCGCGCGCTCGACTATTGCGATTGGGCTGTGTCGATGGGGCTGCTCGCCATCCGCACCCATGTCGATACCTGCGACGACCGGCTGCTGGCGGTGGAAGCCCTGCTGGAGGTGAAGAAAGAGGTCTCCTCTTACATTGACCTGCAGCTTGTCGCCTTCCCGCAGGACGGGCTCTACCGCGACCCGACCGCGCGCCAAAACACCATCCGCGCGCTCGACATGGGCGTCGACGTGGTCGGCGGCATCCCGCATTTCGAGCGCACCATGGCCGATGGAACGCGCTCGGTCACAGACCTCTGCGAAATCGCGGCCGAGCGCGGGCTGATGGTCGACCTGCATTGCGACGAGAGCGACGACCCGCATTCCCGTTATATCGAACAACTCGCCTATGAAACGCAGCGCCTTGGCCTGCAGGGCAGGGCGGCGGGCTCGCACTGCACGTCGATGCACTCGATGGACAATTATTATGTGTCCAAGCTGTTGCCGCTGATTGCAGAGGCCGATGTGTCGATCATCCCGAATCCGCTGATCAACATCATGCTGCAGGGCCGGCACGACAGCTATCCCAAGCGTCGCGGCTTGACGCGCGTGCCGGAAATGCTGAAACACGGCATCCGCGTCGGCTGGGGTCAGGATTGCGTGCTCGACCCCTGGTATTCGCTTGGCACCGCCGACATGCTCGACGTTGCCTTCATGGGGCTGCATGTCGCGCAGATGTCGAGCCCGGACGACATGCGACGCTGCTTCGACATGGTGACGAATGTGAATGCCGCGATCATGGGCCTTGAAAACTACGGCCTCGCCGTCGGCAAGGATGCCTCGCTGGTCGTGCTCGATGCGGGCAATCCCATCGAGGCCGTGCGGCTGCGCGCCGAACGGCTCTGCGTCATCGCCAAGGGCAAGGTGGTTGCCCGCCGCGAAAAGCGAGACACCGCGCTGTCGATCCCCGGCCGCCCCGCTGGCGTCAACCGTCGGCATCACAGCGGCGCTTAATGCCCGGACCGTTCAGCCCGCGCTGACTTTCTGGTTGAAGTTCGAAAAGAACTGACCCGCCAGTTTCTTCGAGGTCGATGTGATCAGCCGGCTGCCGAGCTGCGCGATCTTGCCGCCGACATCGGCCTTGGCTTCGTATTTCAGCACCGTGGCGTTCGGGCCGTCCTCGGTCAGCGCAACGTCGGCGCCGCCCTTGGCAAAGCCCGCTATGCCGCCCTTGCCCTCGCCCTGAATGGTGTAGGAGTGGGGCGGGTTGAGGTTGGTCAGTGTGACTTCACCCAGGAAGGTGGCTTTGATCGGCCCGATCTTCAGCACGATGGTGGCCGCCATCTCGGTGTCCGATTTCATCTCAAGGCTCTCGCAGCCGGGAAGGCATTCCTTGAGCACTTCGGGGTTGTTCAATGCCTTCCAGACGGCGTCGATCGGCGCTTCGATGCGCTCTTCGCCTTCGATCACAAGTGCCATGACGGTCCTCCCAAGAATCGGCCCCCATGGGCTACTCCACGCTATTGTTACTGTCTACGGCACCAAAGTACAGGATAGGCTTTCGACATCTTGCGGGCCGAATGCCGTTGTCATAACCATGCGTGAGAAATCCGGGAGGCTGCCATGGCCGGCGCAACGACGACAAAAAAATTCCGTTCGCAGGAATGGTTCGACAACCCCGACAATCCGGGCATGACGGCGCTCTATCTCGAGCGTTATCTGAATTTTGGCCTGACCCGCGAAGAACTCCAATCCGGCAAACCCTTGATCGGCATAGCGCAGACAGGCTCGGACCTGTCGCCGTGCAACCGGCATCATCTTGATCTCGCCAAGCGGGTGCGCGAGGGCATCGTGGCGGCTGGCGGCATTCCTTTCGAGTTTCCCTGCCACCCCATCCAGGAAACCGGCAAGCGTCCGACCGCCTCGCTCGACCGCAACCTGGCCTATCTCAGCCTGGTCGAGGTGCTCTACGGCTATCCGCTCGACGGCGTCGTGCTCACCATCGGCTGCGACAAGACGACGCCGGCCCTGCTGATGGCGGCGGCCACCGTCAACATTCCGGCCATCGCCCTGTCTGTGGGGCCGATGCTCAATGGCTGGCACAAGGGCAAGCGCACCGGTTCGGGCACCATCGTGTGGGAATCCCGCCAGAGGCTCTCTTCCGGCGAGATCGACTATGACGAGTTCATGAACATCGTGGCGTCGTCGGCGCCTTCGGTGGGTTATTGCAACACGATGGGCACGGCCACCACCATGAACAGCCTGGCCGAGGCGCTTGGCATGCAACTGCCAGGGTCTGCCGCCATCCCCGCGCCCTACCGCGAGCGCGGCCAGATTTCCTACGAGACCGGCAAGCGCATCGTCGAGATGGTCTATGACGACCTCAAGCCGTCCGACATCATGACGCGCGAAGCTTTCGAGAATGCCATCGTCGTCAACTCGGCCATCGGCGGCTCGACCAACGCGCCGATCCATCTCAACGCCATCGCCCGCCATCTCGGCGTGCCGCTCGACAATGACGACTGGCAACGGCTTGGCCACCATGTGCCGCTGATCGTCAATTTGCAGCCGGCGGGAGAGTATCTCGGCGAGGATTATCACCATGCCGGCGGCGTCCCCGCCGTGGTCGCCGAACTGATCAAGGCGGGCATGCTGCCGCATCCCGGCGCGGTCACCGCCAACGGCAAGAGCATCGGTGACAACTGCGCTGGCGTCGAAAACCTGAACGAGGCGGTGATCTGGCCTGTCTCCGCGCCGCTCAAGGAGCATGCCGGCTTCATCAATTTGAAGGGCAATCTGTTCGACAGCGCCATCATGAAGACCAGCGTCATCTCCAAGGAGTTCCGCGACCGTTACCTGTCCAATCCAGACGATCCCGATGCGTTCGAAGGTGTTGCCAAGGTGTTCGACGGGCCGGAGGACTATCACGCCCGGATCGACGATCCCGCCGAAAACATCGACGAGAACACCCTGCTGTTCATGCGTGGCGCAGGTCCCGTCGGCTATCCGGGCGGTGCGGAGGTGGTGAACATGCAGCCGCCGGCCTATCTCATCAAGAAGGGCATCCATTCGCTGCCCTGCATCGGTGACGGAAGGCAGTCGGGCACGTCGGGAACCCCCTCGATCCTCAACGCTTCGCCTGAGGCTGCCGTGGGCGGTGGGCTTGCGATCTTGAAATCGGGCGACCGTGTTCGGATCGACCTCAACAAGGGCACAGCCGACATGCTCATCGACGACGCAGAAATCGCGCGTCGGCGCGAGGCGCTGCAGCAGGATGGGGGCTATCATTATCCGGCGCACCAGACGCCGTGGCAGGAAATCCAGCGCGGTATGGTCGACCAACTGGCGCAGGGCATGGTGCTGCGGCCGGCGGTCAACTATCAGCGGATTGCCCAGACGAAGGGTGTGCCACGCGATAACCACTGACCTGGCGAAGCGCCGCAGGCACATGCTTTCGACAAAACCGCGTTCCGGCGGTATGCTCGTCGTCGTCTTGCGATCGTGGTCAGGAGGGCCTCTCGGGAGGATGTGCCGTGACGATATGGAATCGTGTTTGACGTGACCCGCCCTGTCATCAGCCCGATCACGCGCATTGCCCGTCGCGCCGATGGGACAAGCGCGTCGGCCCGGATGGTGCCGGAAGAGACGCCCATCGCGCTTTCCTATGCCGGCACGACCCATGCCGTGATGATGGCGAGCCCTGCCGATTTCACGGATTTCGCGCTCGGTTTTTCATTGACGGAAGGCATTATCGCGACGCCTGCAGAAATCGACCATATCGAGGTCGAGGATCATGGCGCGGGGATCGATATCCAGATACGTCTCAAGGACAAGGCGAATACGCGCTTCCAGGCGCGTCGCCGAAGGCTGGCGGGGCCGGTCGGCTGCGGCCTCTGCGGCATCGAGTCCATCGAGGAGGCGATGCGCGCAGTGCTGTCGGTGGCAAGTTGCGGGCTCACGTTGAGCGCTGCCGACATCGTTCAATCCATCCTGCAGCTGTCGAAAAAGCAGCCGCTGCATGCCGAGACCGGTGCCGTCCACGCGGCCGGCTTTTATCTGCCGAGGCAAGGCATCGTCATGGCGCGCGAGGATGTCGGGCGTCACAACGCACTCGATAAGCTCGCCGGTGCATTGGCTGTCGCCGGCATAGACGGAGCATCGGGCGCCGTGGCGGTCACCAGCCGTGTGTCGGTCGAGATGGTGCAGAAAACAGCCGCCCTCGGCGTATCCGTCATCATCGCGGTGTCCGCGCCCACCGCGCTCGCCATTCGCACCGCCGAAGACGCGGGCATGACCCTGGTTGCGCTCGTGCGCGGCGACGATTTCGACATCTTCACCCATCCGACACGCATCACTCCGGGAGCCTCACAGCATGTCGCATAGCAAGATCACACGCATGGCCAACCAGATCGCCATCTTCTTTCATTCCAAGCCCCGCGAGGAAGGCATCGCGGGTGTCGCCGACCACATCAACAAGTTCTGGGAGCCGCGCATGCGCCGGCAATTGTTCGAGTTCATCGACGCCGGCGGCAGCGATCTGGATGAACTGGTCATGGCCGCCGCTCCCGGCATCCACCGCCCTGCGGCCGACGCGGCGTGAAGCTGGACTAGCGTGGTCTCGGCGGGCGCGGGGCGACCACGACAGGCCGATAAACCACCATCGGGCGGTCCCAGAACGGATCGACGCGCATATCGGCGCGCCGCTCTGCCCGCCGGTCGAGTTCGATACGCTGCAGGCATTCGGCGAAAGCATCGTTGCGTTGGGTGAAACCGTAGGAACGGCACTTGTCCTCATCGGCCTCGCGCTGTCGCGCGTTCATGGCCGTGCAACCCGTCAGGAAGGAGACGAGCACCAAC
Organism: Tianweitania sp. UT-5YL-CI-8; assembly: GCF_030010215.1. GTDB lineage: Bacteria > Pseudomonadota > Alphaproteobacteria > Rhizobiales > Rhizobiaceae > Oryzicola. The sequence continues at coordinate 273,892 of NZ_JASCRR010000002.1, read as the reverse complement.
ATAGACAAAGATACAAAATACATGCCTGTATGTCTCACGGTGGAACCTTTCATTGTACATGGTGTTCGAGACCGTGGCACAAGTGGAGAACTCGGCGAAAACTTTTCGCCACAGGGTGCTTATCCAGTTGCTGAGATGGTAGCCTACCCATTGTTTTGTGACCGGTACCTCTGCAACCGAGTTGATCGCTTATGCTGACCATCTACAACTGCATTGTCTACGATCACGATCTGAGATTGGTCTTGTTGGCTGTGGTGGTCTGCACGCTCGCCTCTTTCGCCGCCATAAGCCTCCTCAACCATGTCCGGAAATCGTCAGGTGCTGCACGGCTGCAATGGTTGGCGGTGTCGGCGGCGTCGATCGGATTCGGCATCTGGGCCACGCACTTCATCGCGATGCTCGCCTTCTCACCGGAGATCACGGTGGCCTATTCGGTCGGCCTGACGGTTTTATCCCTCCTTCTGGCAATCGGCCTGACGGGTGCCGGCATGGGGTTGGCGGTCAGCCGGACCGACAGCTACGCTTATCTTGCCGGAGGTGCGATCATTGGCACCGGTATTGCAGCTATGCATTACACTGGCATGGCCGCCTACAAGGTCGAGGGCCATCTCGAATGGCATCAGCTTTACGTGGCTGCGTCGCTGGTTGGCAGTGTTGTGCTCGGGGCTCTGTCCCTTTATGTCGCTTTGCGCGGGAAGGCCCGTCGCAACACCCTGTTTGCCGGCATGCTTCTGACGCTTGCGATCTGCAGCCTGCATTTCACTGGCATGGCGGCAGTCACTGTCGTGATGGATGCCAGCGCCCCCATTCCGGTTTCAGCGATAAACTCGACATTGTTGGCCATTGGCGTGGCGCTTGTCAGTCTCGGGGTGCTTATCATCGCGGGTGCTGCTCTGTGGCTCGATCTGCGCGAACAGCAGCTTGAATTGGAGACGATGCGCATGCATGCGCTCGCCAATGCCGCGGTCGAGGGAATCCTCGTCTGTGACGGACAGACCATCGTCAGTGCCAACGATAGTTTCTGCAGTCTGGCAGGCTTGCAACGCGATAAAATCGTCGGGCGGCCAATGAGGGAATTTTTTTCCGAGAGCTTGGGACCTCCTGCGGCCCCGATGACGGGCGTGCATGAATCGCAATTGCTGGCGCATGACGGCAGCGTCGCCTCTGTCGAACTCATCGCGCGCACGATCGACTACTGCGACAAGCCGCATACCGTCGTCGCGGTGCGCGATATACGCGAGCGCAAGAGGGCGCAGGCGGACATCATGCGCCTCGCCAACCACGACCCGTTGACCGGGCTGCCGAACCGCCGCAGCTTCTCCAACAAGCTGGGCGCCGAGATCGGCGCTATGACCCCCCCGGACGGCAGGTATTTGGCCCTGTTGTGCCTCGATCTCGATCGGTTCAAGGAAGTCAACGACATCTTCGGCCATTCCGCTGGCGATGCGCTGCTGCAGCGTGTGGCCCAGGCGGTGACGGCGGTGTTGCGTGAAGGCCAGATGTTGGCACGTCTGGGAGGCGATGAGTTCGCTGTGATCTTGCCTGGATTGCGCAACCCTACCCATGCCGGACGCGTGGCCGATGACATCCTCGCCGCGATCCGCAATGCCAATGAAGGCACTCATGGCGAAGGCATTGTATCGACCAGTATCGGCATCGCGGTCTATCCTTCTGACGCATCGAACTTGGAGGCCTTGATTTCGCATGCAGATACTGCGCTCTACAGGGCCAAGGCTGAGGGGCGGAACATGCATCGCTTTTTCGAAGCGGCAATGGGCGTGCAGGAGCGGGAACGCCGGTTGATCGAATACGGCCTGCGCAATGCGATCGATCGTGGCGAAATGGGTGTGGTCTATCAGCCGCAGAAGCGCATCGATTCGCGGGAGACGATCGGCTACGAAGCCCTTGTTCGATGGTATCATCCGCAGCGCGGCGAAATCGACCCCAGCTATTTCATACCCATTGCCGAGGAAAGCGGTGCCATCATCCAGATCGGCGAATGGGTCATGCGCACGGCATGTTTCGAGGCGGCCACATGGCAAAGCGACATGACAATTGCGGTGAATGTGTCGCCCGTGCAACTGCATGGCGAGGCTTTCCCGTTGCTGGTGCAATCGATCCTCTTGGCAAGCGGGCTGCAGGCCCACCGACTTGAGATCGAAATAACGGAGACCGCTCTTATCAAGGACCTCAACCGAGCGCTCGTCTCGCTCCGTCGCCTCAAGTCGCTTGGCGTGAAGGTTACAATGGACGATTTCGGCACCGGCTATTCCTCGCTTGCCAACCTCCGTGCTTTTCCCTTCGACAAGATCAAGATCGACCGTTCTTTCATTCGTTCGGTGGATACGAACGAGCAAGCCGCTGCAATCGTCCGCGCCGTTGTGGGGCTGGGCCGGGGCCTTGGCTGTCCGGTGCTGGCCGAGGGAGTGGAAACCCAGGAGGAACTCGAATTCCTCCGGCTGGAGGATTGCCATATGGCGCAGGGGTACTTCCTTGGACGCCCTTCCCCTTCGCCAGCCGACGACGACGAAGCCGACTTCCAGATGGACCGGATTCGCGTAAGCGCGTGAGGGCTGGGAGGAGAACCAGCCGCCTCTATTCGAAGATGATTGTCGGGGCTGCGGCGTCGGAAGTGGTTTTCTCCGCCGTCACACGCTCCCAGACCTTGGTGGCGATGTCGCGGTAGATTTTCGCCTGGGGTCCATCCGGGCTCGACACCACCACCGGCTCGCCTGAATCGGAGGTTTCGCGAATCTGCATCTCCAGTGGCACTTCGCCAAGGAAGGTGACGCCAAGCCGCTCTGCCTCCCGGCGCGCCCCGCCATGGCCGAAGATATCGTAGCGCTTGCCGGTGTCGGGCGCGATGAAGTAGCTCATATTCTCGACGATACCGAGCAGCGGTACGTCGACCTTCTTGAACATGTTGAGCCCTTTGCGGGCGTCGATCAGCGCCAGATCCTGCGGGGTGGAGACGATCACCGCGCCGGCCAGCGGCACCTGCTGCGCCATAGTCAATTGCGCATCGCCGGTGCCGGGCGGCATGTCGACGACAAGAACGTCGAGCGCGCCCCATTCGACCTCGCGCAGCATCTGGGTGAGCGCGGACATCACCATCGGTCCGCGCCAGATCATCGGTGTTTCCTCATCGACAAGGAAACCGATCGACATCACTTTCAGGCCGAATTTCTCCATAGGCTTGAGTATCTTGCCGTCGATGGTCTCGGGCCTTCCATGCAGGTTGAGCAGCTTGGGCATGGACGGGCCGTAGATGTCTGCGTCCAGTACGCCGACCTTCAACCCGTTCGCTGCCAGACCGAGCGCCAGGTTGATCGCCGTGGTCGACTTGCCGACACCGCCCTTGCCGGAAGCCACCGCGATGATGGTCTGGATGCCGGGGACGCCGCGCTTGCCGCGCTGTTCGGAAGCCGGGGCCTGCGGTGCCTGACGCGGCGGCTGAGCGGGCCGCTGCGGTGCGGCCGGTCGCGGGGCAGGGGGCGGGGCGTTTTCCATGCCGCCGCCCTTCTTTTCGGCCGTCAGTGCCACCATGGCGCCTGCGACACCGGGAATGGACTTGACCACGCGCTCGGCAGCAAGCCTCAGCGGCTCCATGTCGTTGGCGCGCGCGGCGGGTACGGTGATCGAAAAGAACACCTTGTTGTCGGCGATGAAGATGTCGGAGACCAGGCCCAGGCTGACGATGTCGCCGGTGAAGTCCGGGCCGTTGACGGTCTTCAGACGTTCGAGAACCGTTTCCTTGGTGACGTTCATGATTGACCTGCCGCGTGCGAATTCCGGTTAGCAGATACTGCAGAAGCGGCCGAACACCAAGCCGTCATACCATTTTAGCCTGCGGCTTAGCAGGCGGCATTAGCCGAAGATGGTTGAGTCGTGGTCGAAAGTCCCGCATGCTGCGTATTCCAGGCGCGGGCAAATGCGGACAGACCGATGGTTTAGAGACCTCCGCACCGCCTTGAACGAGGAGGAAAAGATCATGCGTTTCATGCTGCTGATGATTCCGAAGGGGTATGAGTCGGCCCCTCCCGGCATCGATCTCGACCCGGCTTTGGTCGAAAACATGATGAAATACAATGACGACCTGCAGAAAGCGGGCATTCTTCTGGCACTTGACGGCCTGCATCCGCCGTCGACCGGCGCCAGGGTTTCGTTCAAGGGTGGCAAGCCAACGGTGGAAAATGGTCCCTTCGCCGGAGTGAACGAGGTACTGGGCGGCTATTGGATTATCAATGTCAAATCGCGCGACGAGGCCATCGAGTGGGCCAAGCGCTGTCCCGGTGGCGACAACGAAATAGTCGAGGTCAGGCAGATTCAGGAATTCGACGATTTTTCCGAGTCGGTTCAGGATATCGTCCAGCAATATCCAGACATGCCGATGACGTCGGTCAAGCCGTGACGATTCGTCTGGTTTTACGCCAACTCCAGGCGCGAACAACGCACATGTGCTGACTGCGGCATGATCGACAAGCTCGAATTTTTCATCGCGCTGGCCCGGGAGCGGCATTTCGGCAGGGCGGCCGAGGAATGCGGCGTCACCCAGCCGACGCTGTCGGCCGGCATCAAGCAACTGGAAGACCAACTGGGCGTCATGCTGGTGCAGCGCGGCTCGCGTTTCCAGGGCCTGACGCCCGAGGGCAGCCGGGTGCTCGAATGGGCGCGCCGCATCGTCGGCGACAGCCGCACCATGCGCGAGGAAATGCGCGCTGCGCGCCACGGTCTTGCCGGCCATGTGCGGATTGCCGCCATTCCCACCGCGCTGGCCATGACCCCGCGGCTGACCACGCCGTTTCGCGAAAAGCACCCCAACGTCACCTTCTCGATCCTGTCGCGCACCTCCATCGAGGTTCTGACGCTGCTGGAGAATTTCGAGATCGACGTCGGCATCACCTATCTCGAAAACGAGCCGCTCGGCAGGGTGGCCGCCATACCGCTTTATTCAGAGCGCTATCAGTTGATCACGGCGGCGGGAAACACCTATTCCGAACGCGAAACGGTGACGTGGAAGGAGGTCGCCGCCTTGCCGCTATGCCTGCTGACCTCGGATATGCAGAACCGTCGCATCATCAACCATCATCTGCAGGAGGCTGGGGTCGAGGCGCATCCAACGCTGGAGTCCAACTCGATGATCGTGCTGTTCTCGCATATCCGCACCGGCAAATGGTCGTCGATCATGCCGCTCAATCTGGCCGAAACCTTCGGCTTCGCCGAGCCGATCCGCTCGATCCCTATCGTGGAGCCCGATGCTCATCACACGGTCGGGCTGGTCGCAGCCCACCGCGAGCCGCATACGCCCTTGGTCTCGGCGCTGCTGCACGAGGCCAAGGCCCTGGCGGACGCTTTGAATGGTTTTCGATAGGTTTTCTCTATCGACCGACGATTCTGCTGCATTGATAAAGGTGCCTTCTTTTGCTCTTGTTTTAGGCAAGTCTTTAGGGAGGGCGCTGCAGCATGCAGCACGCAGGTACCGACGTCGCGGAACGTGCGACGGTGATCGTCCACGATCTCATGGAGTTGGAAGGGCCTTTGCTGCCCATCCTGCATAGCATTCAGCATGAATTTGGCTACGTTCCGTCTGAAACCCTGCCGGTCATCGCCGAGGCGCTGAACCTCTCCAACGCCGAAGTCCATGGCGTCGTGACCTTCTATCACGACTACCGCAGCCATCCGGCCGGCCGACATGTGCTAAAAATCTGCCAGGCCGAAGCCTGCCAATCGATGGGCAGCGACCATGTCGCCGCAAAGATCAAGCAGCTTCTCGGCATTGGGTTTCACGAGACGACGCGCGACGGTGCGGTGACGCTCGAACCGGTTTATTGCCTGGGCTTGTGCGCCTGCGCACCGGCGGCGATGCTCGACGGCGAACCGATCGGCCGGCTCAATGACGAGGCACTCGAAGAGATATCGGCGGCGGTGCGGCTATGACCGTCACCATCTACATTCCCGGCGATTCCGGTGCGCTGGCGCTCGGCGCGGAAAAGGTGGCCCGAGCGGTTGCTGGTGAAATCCAGAATCGAGGGCTGGATGCCAGGATCGTCCGCAACGGCTCGCGCGGTCTCTACTGGCTCGAACCCATGGTCGAGGTCGAGACCGAGACTGGCCGCGTCGCCTACGGTCCCGTGAAGGCGAGCGACGTCGCGGCGCTGTTCGATGCCGGGCTCGTTTCCGGCGGCTCGCACCCGCTCTCGCTCGGCAATCCTGAGGACATTCCGTTCCTCAAGCGCCAGACGCGGTTGACCTTTGCGCGTTGCGGCATTGTCGCGCCGCTCTCGCTCAACGACTATCAGTCGCATGGCGGCCTCGCAGGCCTGCGCAAGGCCGTGGGCATGACGCCTGCCGATGTGGTTCGGACGGTGACCGAATCCGGTCTGCGCGGGCGTGGCGGGGCAGGCTTCCCTACCGGCATCAAATGGAAAACCGTGCTGGATACGGCAGCCGACCGCAAATACATCGTCTGCAATGCCGACGAGGGCGACAGCGCAACTTTCGCCGATCGCATGATTATGGAGGGCGACCCTTTCGTTCTGGTCGAGGGCATGACGATTGCCGGCCTGGCCACTGGCGCGACCAAGGGCTTCGTCTATATCCGCTCGGAATATCCGCATGCCATTGCGGTGATGACGGCCGCTGTCGACATTGCACGCAACGCCGGCATTCTGGGCACGACCGTGCTGGGTTCTCCCAATGCCTTCGACATCGAGATCCGCTCCGGCGCGGGCGCTTATGTCTGCGGCGAGGAAACCTCGCTGCTCAACAGTCTTGAAGGCAAGCGGGGCGTTGTCCGCGCCAAGCCGCCTTTGCCGGCAATCCAGGGCCTGTTCGGCAAGCCCACTGTCATCAACAACGTGATCAGCCTCGCCTCCGTGCCGGTCATCCTCGACAGAGGGGCGGAACACTACAAGGATTTCGGCATGGGTCGCTCGCGCGGCACCATTCCGATCCAGATTGCCGGCAATGTGAAGCATGGCGGCCTGTTCGAGGCGGCCTTCGGTATGACGCTGGGTGAACTGGTGGACGATATAGGCGGCGGCACGGCCACGGGCCGGCCGGTCAAGGCCGTGCAGGTGGGCGGACCTCTTGGCGCTTATTTCCCGCGCGAACTGTTCGACACGCCCTTCGACTACGAAGCGTTCGCCGGAAAGGATGGCCTGATCGGCCATGCCGGGATCACGGTGTTCGACGACAGCGCTGACATGCTCAAGCAGGCGCGGTTTGCGATGGAGTTCTGCGCCATCGAGAGCTGCGGCAAGTGTACACCCTGCCGCATCGGCTCCACACGCGGTGTCGAAACGCTCGACAAACTGGCGGCGGGCATCGAGCCGGACAAACAGATCGCCTTGGTCACCGACCTCTGCAACACGATGAAATTCGGCTCGCTGTGCGCGTTGGGCGGTTTCACGCCCTATCCGGTGATGAGTGCGCTGACGCATTTCCGCGAGGATTTCGCCCCGCGCCCGATGCAGGAGGCGGCGGAGTGATGAAGATACTCAAAAAAACTCTCAAGCTGCGCTTACGCCGCGTCCTGAACCGTGATGACGATCTCGCGACCCAATGCGCGCAACGCTTCTTGCAACGGCCCAATCTTAGAGTTGTGATCAGGATCAAGAAGTCGGCGAGCCTCATTCTCGCTTTTACCAAGTCGGCGCGCAAGGTCGTGTTTCGCAATTCCGGCATGTCGGAAAGCTTCGATCAGGGCAAGCTTGGCGGCAACGTCAGGCTCGACCGCGATAGGAATGCCCTTGCCGGCGCGCGGTTCCGGCAGATCTCTCCCATCCTGGGCGATTCCGCGAAGGGCAAGACTGAGAGCCTCGCGAGCATTTTCGAGTGCTTCGTCCCGAGTATCCCCGGCCGTTATCGCTTCCGGGACATCGGCGAAGGTGACAAGAAAACCACCATCGGGATCGTCTTCGATCGTTGCATGAAACGCATAAAGCATGGGTCTTTTCTCCTTGCTTCTAAACCTGCTGATCTACTCAAGCCCGAGCTGCTTTTTGACCAGCCTCAAATAGGCGGGAGACAATTCTCCGGATTTGACCGTACTCATCCTGCCATCAAGCTTTACGCGGTAGTGGGAGCCTTTCCCGCGGTCGTTGAAAATCTCAATGTCCTTGTCGCGATCTTTGGCAAGCTTGCGAAGTTCACGAAGAAATTGCTCCCGCTTCATCCTGCCTCCCGGAACCGGACAAACGTAATTTCGCACAAAATTGTGCGAACTACAATGTTGCCGTTTCGACCGACCGCGCCCTTCTAGGAGCCCTCCCATGGGTCTGATTCACGAAATCGACTACGGCACACCCGCTTCGAAATCCGAAAAGCAGGTCACGCTGACCGTCGACGGCTTCGAGGTCACGGTGGCAGAAGGCACCTCGATCATGCGGGCTTCGATGGAGGCCGGCATCGCCATTCCGAAGTTGTGTGCCACAGACATGGTCGATGCTTTCGGCTCCTGTCGCCTGTGCCTTGTCGAGATCGAAGGCCGCAACGGCACGCCGTCGTCCTGCACCACGCCGGTCATGCCGGGCATGGTGGTCAAGACGCAGACCAGCCGGCTCAAGGATATCCGCCGCGGCGTGATGGAACTTTACATCTCGGACCATCCGCTGGACTGCCTGACCTGCGCGGCCAATGGCGACTGCGAATTGCAGGACATGGCGGGCGCGGTGGGCCTGCGCGACGTGCGTTACGGTTATGAGGGCGAGAACCACGTTCGCGCCAAGGCCGACGGAGCCGAAAACTTCCGCTGGATGCCGAAGGACGAGAGCAACCCTTATTTCACCTACGATCCGTCGAAATGCATCGTCTGCTCGCGCTGTGTGCGCGCCTGCGAGGAAGTGCAGGGCACATTCGCGCTGACCATTGAGGGCAGGGGGTTCGGCAGCCGCGTCTCGCCCGGTATGCACCAACCCTTCATGGAGTCGGAATGCGTGTCCTGCGGCGCCTGCGTGCAGGCATGCCCGACCGCGACCCTGACCGAAAAAAGCGTCATTGCGATCGGCCAGCCCGAGCATTCGGTGGTCACCACCTGCGCCTATTGCGGCGTCGGCTGCTCGTTCAAGGCTGAAATGCGCGGCGACGAACTGGTGCGCATGGTGCCGTGGAAGGACGGCAAGGCCAATCGCGGCCATAGCTGCGTAAAGGGTCGTTTCGCCTATGGCTATGCCACGCACAAGGACCGCATCCTCAATCCCATGGTGCGCGAGAAGGTTACCGACCCTTGGCGCGAGGTTTCCTGGGACGAGGCTTTTTCGCATATCGCCTCCGAGTTCCGCCGCATCCAGTATCAGTATGGCAAGAACGCCATTGGCGGCATCACCTCGTCGCGCTGTACCAATGAGGAGACCTATCTCGTCCAGAAGCTGATCCGGCAGGGTTTCCGCAACAACAATGTCGACACCTGCGCCCGCGTCTGCCATTCGCCGACCGGCTACGGCCTCGGCCAGACCTACGGCACATCGGCCGGGACGCAGGATTTCGATTCGGTCGAAGAAGCCGATGTCATCATGGTCATCGGCGCCAACCCTTCCGCCGGCCACCCGGTCTTTGCATCGCGCATGAAGAAACGCATCCGCCAGGGTGCCAAGCTGATCGTGCTCGACCCGCGCGAAACGGAGACGGTCAACTCCGTCCATGCCAGGGCCGATTTCCACCTGCCGCTGAAGCCGGGCACCAATGTCGCCGTCGTCACCGCACTCGCCCATGTCATCGTCACCGAAGGCCTGTTCGACGAAAAATTCATCCGCGAGCGCTGCGATTGGTCGGAATTCGAGGATTGGGCGGCTTTCGTGGCCGAGCCCCGAAATTCGCCGGAAGAGATCGAGAAACTCTGCGGCGTTCCCGCAGAAAAGATCCGGGGGGCGGCAAGACTCTATGCCCGAGGCGGCAACGGCGCGATTTATTACGGGCTGGGCGTCACCGAACACAGCCAGGGTTCGACCACCGTCATGGCCATTGCCAACCTTGCCATGGCCACCGGCAATATCGGCCGGCGCGGCGTCGGCGTGAACCCGCTGCGCGGCCAGAACAACGTCCAGGGCTCCTGCGACATGGGTTCGTTCCCGCATGAATTGCCGGGCTACCGCCACGTCACGGGCGATGCGGTGCGCGACATCTACGAGGCGCTGTGGAACGTCAAGCTCGACACCGAGCCGGGTCTGCGCATTCCCAACATGCTGGACGCCGCCGTCGAAGGCACGTTCCGCGGCATCTATATCCAGGGCGAGGACATCCTGCAGTCCGATCCCGACACCAAGCATGTCGCGGCCGGTCTTGCGGCGATGGAATGCGTCGTCGTCCACGACCTGTTCCTCAACGAAACGGCCAATTACGCGCATGTCTTTTTGCCCGGCTCGACCTTCCTGGAGAAGGACGGCACCTTCACCAATGCCGAGCGCCGCATCAACCGCGTGCGGAAGGTCATGGCGCCGAAGAACGGCTATGCCGATTGGGAGGTCACCCAACTGCTCGCCCAGGCCATGGGGCTGGATTGGAATTATGCCCATCCTTCCGAGATCATGGACGAGGTCGCCAAGACGACGCCGAGCTTCGCCAACGTCTCCTATGCGTTGCTGGAGCAGAAAGGCTCGGTGCAGTGGCCCTGCAACGAGCAGGCGCCGGACGGCACGCCGATCATGCATGTCGGCGGCTTCGTGCGTGGCCGGGGCAAGTTCATCCGCACCGAATATGTCGCGACCGACGAGAAGACCGGGCCGCGCTTCCCGCTGCTTTTGACCACGGGCCGCATCCTGAGCCAGTACAATGTCGGCGCGCAGACCCGCCGTACGGCCAACGTTCTTTGGCATGCTGAGGACCGGCTGGAAATCCACCCGCACGACGCCGAACAGCGCGGCATTCGCGACGGCGATTGGATCAAGCTGCAGAGCCGTGCGGGGGAGACCGCGCTGCGTGCGCTGGTGACGGAACGTGTCGCGGCGGGTGTCGTCTACACCACATTCCACCACCCCGACACGCAGGCCAATGTGATCACCACCGACTATTCGGACTGGGCGACGAACTGCCCCGAATACAAAGTGACGGCGGTGCAGGTCAGCCCGTCCAACGGCCCGTCGCAATGGCAGGAAGACTACGAAGAGCAGGCTAGCCAGAGCCGCCGCATCGAAGGACGGCTCGAGGCAGCGGAGTAGCCGCCTCGAATTGGTGCGGTCAGTGGCGCGGCGGCAGGATCCAGACGGTAAAACGCCATTTCGTCTTTCCATCCAGCCCCAGAACGATCAGGGGCTGGCGGAATGCTGATTTCGGCATGATCTTGCCTACCGCCGCGACGCATTCACCGTCGCTGGACAGGCAGATGGCCATGGCCCCGGTTCGGGCGAGAAGCCGCCGGTTCACGTAATCGCGTGAAAACGCCAGCGAATTGCCTTCAATGATGAACGGGTCGTATTTCGAGTAGAACGAGATGCCGTTAGCCAGGAAGATTTCCCCGGCAATGTAGAAGCCGGGCTGTCCGCTGCCCTGGCGCGACCAGATGCCGTCCACGGCCTTGGCGACATTGGCGATGGGCACCGACAGATTGGAAACGGTGTTGCCGCGTTCGAAATACTTGATGATGGGCGCCGAGCCGATCATCGCAGCGAAATAGATCATGACCGCTGTAGTTGCGCGCTTCATGTTCGTTTGCCGCAGGGCGGCGGGCACCAGATAGGCGATCAGCACCGAAAACGGCGTGTAGAAGGGGATCGACCATCCCGCGCTGATTTCAGCCCCGGCGGCGATGCCCAGGATGACGGTCAGAACGGTCGGCCCGACACACATGACCAGCAGCGCGCGGCCTTGCACGGTCTCGGTGAGGGACCGGATGCCATGCCTGTAAGCCGGTACGGAAATGTCTGTTTTGTCGTGCATGAACAGCGCCAGAAGCAGCGCCGGCAGGGCATAGAGCGGTATTGCGAAGACGAATTTGACTGCGCTGTAGAACACGTCGAACCACAGCCCGTCGCCCTGGCTGGCGGCATAGACGAACGGGCGGAATTCGTTCCGGAACAGCCACAGCACATGCGGGACCATCAGCGCCAGGAAGGTTGCGAGCGTCACGGCTCCGAACAGCGACAAAAGCAGCGGCCGCGCCTTCTTGTCGAACAGGCCATGGGCGAAAAGGACGGCCAGAAGCACCCCGGAATGGTATTTGGTCAGCATGGCGACGCTCGCGAGGATGCCAAGAATGGCGGCGTCCAGGAGTTTGCCGCGCTCCAGCCCGCGCAGGTAGAATACGAACAGCCAGGCCCAGACCGGCGTCATCGCAGAATTGGCGTTGTACTTGATGGCAAGGAAAGCGATGGGCGGCACCACGGCGGCGCAATAAACCGCAAGCAGTTGCAGCCGGGCATCGCCGTAGCGTGCCGCGATACGCCAGACCGCAAGCAGGGCAAGGGCTGAATTCAGCGCCGAAAAGAAGAAATAATTGGTCTCGATGCGTGGGAAGACCGAGAACCACGCCGCCGTCATCCATCCGAAGAAGGGCGGATGCTTGTAGTAGCCCCACTGCCACAACGTGCCCCAGGCGTAATTCTCGACCATGTCGCCATGGCGATCGAGATTGATGCGCGAGACATCCGCATGCACCGTCAGCGCCAGGGTGAACAGGACGACCGTCGCCAAGATCAGCGCGGTTTCCATTCGGAAACCTGGCCTCACCGACGGTTCGTTCATGCATTCGCTCCAGACTCTTTTGACGCGTTGTGCCGATACCAGCTTATGACGGCCATGGCGAGCATGCAGCGCTGCAGGTCCGGCGGATGCCCATGAAGATCAGGTCTGTCGCGAAATGAAAAGCCCCACCGCGCCGGGCGCGGTGGGGCTTTGGTCCAAGATGGAGCCTTAGCTCGGGCTATTTTCCCGCAGCGTGCCGCGAAATGTCGATGCGGTGATGCGAGAGGAAACCGGCCGCGGCAAAGGAGATTGCCGTCAGGATGCCGGCAATGGTCAGGTAGTAGCCGACCCATGAGAGGCCGTGGTTGGTGGCGAGCCAGGTCGCGATGTAGGGCGCGAGCGAGGCTCCGACGATGCCCGCCAGATTGAACGTCATCGACGCGCCGGTATAGCGCACCTCGGTCGGGAACAGTTCGGCGAGAGCGGTGCCGAGCGGGCCATAGGTCAGCCCCATCAGGCCGAAGCCGATGACCAGAAACAGCGCGATGACCCACAGATTGCCCGAGCCGAACATCGGCAGGAACAGGAAGCCGAAGGCTGCGATGACAACGCTCGTCCACAACAGGACTTTGCGCGCGCTGTAGCGGTCCGACATGAGAGCCGAGAGCGGGATGGTGAGGCCGAAGAAGACGACGCCGGCGAGCTGGACGGGCAGGAATTCGCCGCGCGTATAGCCAAGCGCCGTCGTGCCCCAGCTTAGCGAGAACACCGTCATCAGATAGAACAGCACGAAGGTGGCCAGGCCGCAGATGGTGCCGAGCAGCAGCGCCGCCTTGTGTTCGGTCAGGATCGAGACCAGCGGCACGCGAACGCGCTCCTGCTTGTCGAGCGTCTTCTGGAAAGCGGGCGTTTCCGAAATCTTGAGGCGCACATAGAGCCCGACGAAGACCAGTAATGCACTGGCGATGAAAGGAATGCGCCAGCCGAAGGCAAAGAACTGCTCGTCGGTCAGGAAATCGCTGAGCAGCAGGAAGCTGCCGGTCGCGCAAATGAAGCCGATCGGCGCGCCGAGCTGCGGGAACATGCCGTACCAGGCGGTCTTGCCGCGCGGTGCGTTTTCGGTAGCGAGCAAAACAGCACCGCCCCATTCGCCGCCGAGGCCGAGACCCTGGCCGAGCCGGCACAAAGCCAGGAGCAGCGGCGCCAGAACGCCGACGGACTCGTAGGTCGGCAGCAGGCCGATGAGCACGGTGGACAGACCCATGGTCATCAAGGCGGCGACGAGTGTCGCCTTGCGGCCGATGCGGTCGCCATAATGGCCGAAGATAGCAGCGCCGATGGGACGCGCGAAAAAGGCGATAGCGAAAGTGGCGAGCGATTGCAGCATCGCAGAAGTGTCGTCGCTCGCCGGGAAGAACAAATGCGGGAACACGATTACGGCGGCGGTGGCGTAGATATAGAAATCGAAGAATTCGATCGTCGTGCCGATGAGGCTGGCGAAAAGGACGCGGCCCTTCGAGTTCAAAGGCTGCGTGGAAACGGGCTGCGTGGACATTGTATGACTTTCAAGCGGCTATTTTCGTAATAAAGTTTCCCGGCGCCTTAACCCTCCATTCGGCTGAGGACAATTGTTAAAACGGTGCAAGAGCCATGTTCGGCATGCATGTCTGACGCATGGTCACCCCTGTCGTGCACTGCTTAAAGGCCCATTGCAGCGCGTGGCAGTTGGATCAGGTCGCCGAAACGCGAGCGTATCCGGTCGTCCGTTGTTTTGGTGATGTGCTTTGGAAAGAACGCCTTCAGAATCCGGTTTTTCTCCACCGCAGCGCGCGCCACGATCGAGGGCTGATCGAAAGTTTGCCGCTGCTGGAAGCCGGACCGGTCGGCCAGGACGGGGCGATGGCGCTGGTCCCGTGCCGCAACGTCCGAGGCAAGATAATGGCGCGGTCCGTCGACGCAGACAGCGGCGATCTCGCCGAGCGCCAGCGTCTCTCCGGTGACCTCGATGCCTTCGAGGCAGCGCAGGCACTGGCCGATCAGGTCGTCATCGAGGATCAGGCTCTCGTGGCAGAACCCGTTCAGAGACGCATGCATGCCAGCTGCCTCATAGACCAGATCGAGCCCGGCAAACCCGGCCATGACCTCCGTCATGCCCTTCTCGTAGCCGGACTGGATATCGGGCAGTCTTGCCTCGGTCATCCCAGCGCCCGAACCGCAGGGCAGGTCGTAGAACCCTGCCATCTCAGCGCAGGCTGCGGTCAGCAGCGCCTGTTCGGCCGAACCGCTGGCCATCTTTCCGCTGAGTGGGTCGGACGCGAAGGGCCACGCACCGAAAATCGCTGGATGCCCTGGCTTCAGCGCGTTGACATAGACCAGCCCGGCAAGCACCTCGGCCACCGTCTGCGCAACCGCGCCCGCCAGGCTTTGCGGCGCGGTCGATCCTTGCTGACCGGTGGCCAGAAGCAGGATCGGCAGTCCGCCGGCGACGCATGCTTCCAGCACGCCGCAGGCCTGTTCCGCGAACTGCATCGGCGAGATGACGAAGGCGTTGGAGTTCGACACGAAAGGGCGGGCGCGGAATTTCGCTTCGCCGCCGGCCACCATATGCATCAGGTCGAGCGCAGGCGCGACGTGCTCGCGCACGGCGAAGCTGGTGCCGACATGCTTGGTCGTGCCGCTGAGGCAGGCATAAAGGGTGTTGATGTCCATCGCCAGGGGATCGGCGATGTCGCGCGCCACCATCGGCCGCTGGAAAAAATGAATATGCGCCAGGCTCTCGGCAAGGCGCGCCGCGTCGTATAGGTCCTGAAGCCGCGCTTCGCGATACAAGCCGGTCTCGGCCTCGACGAACTGCACCGCCGCGCCCGCCGTGCCATAATGCACGCGCGATGTACCGAGCGGCAGATCGTGACTGGAATCTTGACCGAAAAGTGTGAAGCCGCGTGCCGCCTTGTCGATACTGGCCAGGACCATCCGGCGCGGGAAACGGATGCGCCCGTCGGCGCCGACGATGGCTCCGGCTCTGGTCATTGCCTCGGCGCCGCTGGGCGTGACGTCGGAAAAGCCTACTTGTTCCAGGAGATGTAGCGCAGCATCGTTGATAAGCTCGACGTCGCTTGGTGACAGAACGGTCAATTGGCCGCGCCGAGGACGCATCGGCTGCGTTTTGTCCGGCTTGTCCTGGGGCGAAGACATGCGGAACTCCATGCGAGAAGGGGACGGCGTGAGGCCGAGGCGTCACATGAGGGCAACTATGACGCCGGCCCGGCATGTCTCCATACACCAGCCGGTCCCCATGCTTGGTCCAAATCTCTGGGCCAATGCGTTATGCCGCCGCCGGGCGTCGGCCCGCAGCGGTGGCAAGTTCGCGGATGCCAGGCTCGATATGCTGGAGCGCGATGGAGGAGAATCCCAGCCGCAGATAGCGGGACGAGCTGTCTTCGCGGTGGAAGAAGCGGTCGCCGGGCTCGATCAGCACGCTGCGCGTGGCAGCTGCCTGAGCCAGAATCCGCGCATCGGTGCCGCGCGGACCTTCCAGCCACAGCGATGTGCCGCCGGCCGAATCGGTCGAGCGCCAGTCGGGCAGGAAGTTCGAGATGGCATGCACCAGCCGCTTGCGCCGCTCTTCGAAGGCGGTCGAAAGCCGGCGCACCAGCGCCTCGTGGTGGCCGAGCGACAAAAACAGGGCGACGGCGCGCTGGTTGTTGGCCGGCGGATGCCGCAGCATGAAGCGCCTCAGCGCGCGCAGCTCGGCGATCAGGTCGGCGGAGGCGACGATGTAGCCGAGCCGAAGGCCCGGTGCGAGCGTCTTGGACATCGAGCCGACATAGACGACACGGCCTGCACGGTCGATGCTCTTCAGCGCCTGCTGCGGCGCTTCGTCGATGAGCTGGCTGTCATAGCCGTCCTCGATGACGATCTGGTCATTCTGGCTCGCCCGCGCCAGAAGATCGTGCCGGCGCTGCTCGCTCAGCGGCACCATGGTTGGGCAATGGTGGCTCGGCGTGACGAAGACGAAGCCGGCATCGGATGGGATTGCCGAGGTGACGATGCCGGATTGGTCCACCGGCACAGGCTCGATATCGGCACCCGCGAGCGTGAAGATGCTGCGCGCATCGGGATAGCCGGGATCTTCCATCGCCACCTTCGAGCCCTTGGCCATCAGAAGGGTCGCGAGCATGTAGAGCGCGTTCTGCGCGCCGAGCGTGACGATGATCTCGTCGGGATTGGCGAAGATGCCGCGCCGGGGCAGAAGCCGCGCCTGAATCTGCTCGATCAATAATGGGTCGTCGCGGTCGACCATGTCGGCCGCCCAATTGCGGATTTCCAGAACCGCCAGCGCCATGCGGTTGCATTCGCGCCATTCCGCCGTCGGGAACAAAGCCGGGTCGAACTGGCCGTAGACGAAGGGGTAGGACGACTTGATCCAGTTCTGGTGCTTGGCCGGGGGCTGCAGCTCGGTCGCGGTGATCTGCCGCCGCGCCTTCCAGTCGATTTCGGTGGTCTGTTCCGGCGACTTCTGGTTCGGGCGGGACGGTGTCGCCAGCACGTCCGGATTGACGAAATGGCCGCGCCGCTCGCGCGCGACGAGAAAGCCCTGGTCGACCAGTTGCTGGAAGGCGAGCACCACGGTGCCGCGCGCCACGCCGAGTTTCTCAGCCAGAATCCGGCAGGATGGCAGCGGCATGGAAGCGGCGATCTGACGGTCCAGAATCGCCGCCACAATGGCCTGCCGGATCTGCGCCTGCAGGGTTTGGCCGGACTCCGCGGAGATGCGGAACAGGCCTGACCAGATTGCCGTGTCATTGCGCTGGGTCATCGGACGTTTCCTCGTGTGGCCAGCTTTTTCTGTCGTGCTGGACCATTTGAAGGTAGCCGTGGCACAAGCGATTGCGCCAATCAATTTTTCTGATCCTATTCATTTGTGCCAGTGATCCATCGTGCCGAGATCAGCTGGCTGCGAAATCTGTCTCTCCATCGTCGTTTTGTTCTGATAGAAGTCTCGGGACTTCACACGGAGAGCACCACAGTGGTTGAACAGACTTTCCCCGCCGCGCTTTCGGCCCTACGCGAACACCTGAAGAATGTCCCGCAGGACATGCGCGCGGCCTTTGCCGCCGACCCCGCGCGGTTCGAAACCTTCTCGGTGCGCGATGGGGACCTTTTGATCGACTGGTCCAAATGCGCGGTCGATGCGAAGGCGATGGCTTTGCTGGAAGGTCTGGCCCAGGCCGCCGACCTGGAAGGTCGCCGCGAAGCGATGATGTCGGGCAAGCGGATCAATTTCACCGAAGACCGCGCCGTGCTGCACACCGCGCTGCGCAATCTGTCGGGTGAGGTCGTGCTCGACGGCCAGGACGTCATTCCCGAGGTGCGCGCCGTTCTCGACGCCATGGAAGCCTTTGCCGACGGCATCCGCTCTGGCGAAACCAAGGGCGCGACCGGCAAGCGCATCACCGATGTCGTCAATATCGGCATTGGCGGGTCCGATCTCGGCCCGGTGATGGCGACGCTGTCGCTTGCGCCCTATCATGACGGCCCGCGCGCGCATTTCGTCTCCAACATCGATGGCGCCCATATTCACGACACGCTCGAAGGGCTCGATCCGGAGACCACGCTGGTCATCGTCGCGTCCAAGACTTTCACAACCGTCGAGACCATCACCAACGCCGAAACGGCGCGCCGCTGGATCGTCGACGGCATGGGAGAAGAGGCAGTCGACAAGCATTTCGCCGCCGTCTCCACCGCGCTCGACAAGGTCGCCAAGTTCGGCATCGCAGCCGATCGCGTCTTCGGCTTCTGGGACTGGGTCGGAGGCCGGTATTCGCTCTGGTCGGCCATCGGCCTGCCGATCATGCTGGCCATCGGACCGCGTAATTTCCGCGATTTCCTCGCTGGCGCGCATGACATGGACAGCCATTTCGTCTCGGCACCGCTGCTCAAGAATCTGCCGGTCATCATGGGGCTCGTCGGCTACTGGCACCGCGTCGTCTGCGCCTATCCGGCGCGCGCCGTCATCCCCTATGACCAGCGCCTGTCGCGCCTGCCGGCCTATCTGCAGCAGCTCGACATGGAATCCAACGGCAAGAGTGTGACCATAGAAGGCCTGCCGGCACCGACGCCGACCGGCCCGCTGGTCTGGGGCGAACCCGGCACCAACGGGCAGCACGCCTTCTTCCAGCTTTTGCACCAGGGCACCGACATCATTCCCGTCGAATTCCTGGCAGCCGCGCAGGGTCATGAATCTTCTCTCGGTCACCAGCACGACCTGCTGCTCGCCAATGTGCTGGCGCAGTCCGAGGCGTTGATGAAGGGCCGCACGCTGGAGGAAGCGCGCCGCCAGATGCTGACCAAGGGCATGGCGGAAGCGGAGGTCGACAAGATCGCACCGCACCGCGTCTTCTCCGGCAACCGTCCGTCGGTGACGATCCTGTACCGCACGCTCGACCCCTACACGCTTGGCCGGCTGATCGCGCTTTACGAGCATCGCGTCTTCGTCGAAGGCGTTCTTTACGGCGTCAATTCCTTCGACCAATGGGGCGTCGAACTGGGCAAGGAACTCGCGACCGGTCTTCTTCCTGTCGTAGAAGGCAAGGAGGATGCCGCCTCGCGCGACGCGTCCACCGCCGGGCTGGTGGCGCATATCCATCGTCTGCGCGGCGAGGAGTAGGAATTTGGCTGATATAAAAGGGATCCTGTTCGACAAGGACGGGACGCTGGTCGACTTCGAGGCGACATGGTTCGCCATAGGCGACCATATGGCCATGGAAGCAGCCGACGGCGACCGTGTTCGCGCGGACGAGCTGATGCAGGCAGCCGGCTACGATTATGCGAGCAAGGGCTTCGTGGCCGACTCGGTGTTTGCCGCCGGCACCAATGCCGACATCGTCGAGCTCTGGTACCCGGATGCCGACGATGCGGACCGCCTCGGCCATGTCAGACATTTCGACCGTGTCACGGCGGAGCAGGGGGCCTTACAGGCCGTTGCGCTGCCGGGCTGCATCGAGACGATCTCGACGCTGCATCGCTCCGGCCTGCGGCTCGGCGTCTGCACCAACGATTCCACCAGCGGCGCCGAGAAGACGCTGGCAGCACTCGGCATCGCGCAGATGTTCGATGCCGCCTATGGCTACGACGCGGTGGCCAATCCCAAGCCCGCGCCCGACACCATCACCGCGTTTTTGGACCTGACGGGGCTCAAGGCTTCTGAACTCGCTGTCGTCGGCGACAACAGGCACGATCTGGTCATGGCCCGCGCCGGGGGCGCAGGACTTGCCGTCGGTGTGCTGAGCGGCACGGGGACGCGCGAGACGCTGGAGCCGATCGCCGACGTGGTCCTCAACTCCATCGCCGATCTGCCGGGCTACCTCACCGGCCGTGCCTGATCGACAGACGTTTAGGGCCGAGGTGGGCTCACAGCGCCAGATGCCCCGCTATGAACGTTCCGGCGGAGTCTATCGCCTGGCGTCCGGAGGTCAGCCGTTTGGACCACAAGGGCCAGGCATGGATCATATGTGGCCATGTCTCCAGCGTTGCTCTTACATCGGCTGACCCAAATCTTTCAACGATGCGCACGGCGTCGTCGAGAAGCGTCTCCGCCGTGCCTACCTGGACAAGCACGGACGGCAGGCCGGCCAGATCGGCATGCAGCGGCGAAACCAGCGGATCGAGTGCGCTCTTGCCGGCGAGATAATTGGCGGCGAGGCCTTCGAGATAAACCCGGCTGATCAGCGGATCGACCGTAGCCTTCGTTTCGATGCTCGCGCCCGTCATCTCCAGATCCACCCAGGGCGATACCAGCCAGGCGCAGGCGGGCAGGGGCATTCCGGCATCGCGAAGGCGTATCATCAAGGCGAGCGAAAGCCCGCCGCCGGCGCTGTCTCCGCCGATCGCGATGCGGTTGGCGGGAATTCCCTGGTCTAGCAGAAACGAGAACGCGGCATAGGCGTCGTCCAATGCCGCGGGAAACGGATTTTCCGGAGCTAGGCGATAGGCCAGAGCCAACGTCCGTATCCCGGCGGCGCGGCCGGTTTCGCTGACCATTCCGCGATGGCTGCGGATCGAACCCGAGCTGTATCCGCCGCCGTGAAAATAAAGCAGGACCTTCGTGGCATCGCTGCCCGGCGCCAGCGACCATTCCGCCGGGCAGCCTGCGACCTCTGCCGGAATGAACTCGATGTCGGGCGCAACACCGTCGACGGAGGCGACATCGTCGAGCCGCGCGCGGCGCGCCTCAAGCGTCGCCGGCCGCTCCTTGGCGCTCAGCAGCGCCCTTACGCCTTCAATTTCCTGTTCCGATAGGTCGACCATAGAAGCTCCCGGATCATTGCTGCGGCACGACGTTTCAACGGCGCAAAGTGAGACCAGCCTCGCACCCTCGCTGACGAAAGCGCTCGGTTTGCCCCGGCTATTTGTCCCGCAATTCGCGCCGCAGGATCTTGCCGACATTGGTTTTCGGCAACTCGTTGCGGAACTCGATGTATCGCGGCCGTTTGTAGCCCGTCAGGTTCGCCTTGCAGTAAACCATCAGGTCTTCGCTGGTCAGGTTCTGGTCTTTGCGCACGATGAACAATTTGGGCACCTCGCCGGAATGCTCGTCCGGCACGCCGACCGCCGCCACTTCGAGCACGCCCGGATGCTGGGCAACCACTTCTTCCAACTCGTTGGGATAGACGTTGAAGCCCGAGACCAGGATCATGTCCTTCTTCCGGTCGACGATCTTGGTATAGCCCTTCTCGTCCATGAAGCCCATGTCGCCGGATTTGAAGAAGCCGTCCTTGGTCATCACCTTGGCGGTTTCGTCATCGCGGTTCCAGTAGCCGGCCATGACCTGCGGCCCGCGAATGCAGATTTCGCCGACTTCGCCGATCGGCAAATCGTTGCCTTCATCGTCGCGGATGGCGATTTCGGTCGAGGGGACCGGCAGGCCGATCGTGCCGCTGAAGCTCGTCGCGCTGCACTTGTTGGCGGTGGCCACAGGCGAGGTTTCCGATAGACCGTAGCCCTCGGTGATGTTGCTGCCAGTCAGTTCCTTCCAGCGCTCGGCCACGCCCTTCTGGACCGCCATGCCGCCGCCCAGGCTGAGCAGCAGCGGCTTGAAGTCGAGCTTGCGGAAGTCGTTGTTGTTGAGCAGCGCATTGAACAGCGTGTTGAGGCCGGGGAAGATGTGGAAGCTGTGCTTTTTCAACTCCTTGACGAAACCCGGAATGTCGCGCGGATTGGCGATCAGCACGTTGAGCGCGCCCTGCTGCATACCCATCAGCGCGTTCACCGTCAGCGCGAAGATGTGATAGAGCGGCAGAGCGCAGATGAAGGTCAGATGTGCCGGTTTCGGCCTGACCGTGTAGGCATCCTCAATCCACAGCGCCAGCTGCTCGACATTGGAAAGCACGTTGCTGTGCGTCAGCACCGCGCCCTTGGAGATACCGGTGGTGCCGCCGGTATATTGCAGGAAGGCGACGTCGCCGGCTAGGACCTCGACGGGTTTCAGCGTCATCGCGCCGCCGGCCTTGAGCACGTCGTTGAACTTCACATGCGACGGCAGCGACCATTTCGGCACCATCTTCTTGACGCGTCGCACCACCAGATTGACCACCATGCCCTTCAGCCCGAGCATGTCGCCCATGGTTGCCACGACGACATGCTTGACCTTGGTCTTGTCGATGACGCCCTGCAGGGTGGTGGCGAAGTTTTCGAGGATGAAGATCGCCTCCGCCCCTGAATCCGCAAGCTGATGCTGCAACTCGCGCTGCGTGTAGAGCGGATTGACGTTGACGACGGTATAGCCGGCACGCAGCACCGCCATCATGATGACAGGGTATTGCAGGATGTTGGGCATCATGATCGCGACGCGCGCACCCTTGGCGAGCCCCTTGGACTGCAGCCACGCGCCGACCGAAAACGAGATGCGCTCGACTTCCCCGAAGCTGATGGTCTTGCCCATCGAACTGAAAGCCGGCCGCCCGGCGTAGCGCTTGCAGGCCGCGACCAGCAAATCGCCGATCGACTGCTGGCGCAGCGGGCCGATCTCCGCCGCCATGTTGGCGGGGTAGCTGTTCAGCCAGATCTTGTCCTGAGGTTTCACCGGCTTGCTCTTTGCTTTGGGTTCGGCCGCGCTTTCGGCGGAAGCCATGGCCAAATCGGCTGCCGGTTCGGCGTTGGTGTCGGGAGCGGCTGTTTTCACCGCCTTTGCCGGTTTCGCCGGGGTCTTGCCGGTTTTCTTGAGCTCAGGCGATGTTTTGACGGAGGTCTTCCGAACCGCCTTTACCGGGGCTTTTGGGACCGTAACAGTCGGGGTTATCGTGGGCGCCGCTTCAGGCTTGCCGGCAACTTCGGCTTTCTCCACAGGGGTTTTCGCAGATGATGCCCCTGCGGGCTTGGCCCTTGCGGGCTTCGACGTGCGCTTTTCGGCCGTTTTGTCTGCAGCGGATGGTTTTGCGACCGTCCTGGCTGCAGACGGCTTCGACTTGGCGGCCGGGACTGTCTTTTTCGGCTTCGCTGTCTTCACCTCGTCGTCGCCGACCTTGCGCGTCTCCGATGTCTCTCCAGACTTTGCCGGTGCCTTTGCCAATCACGCCTCCCTTTATTCATAACGGGGACGTGCTTTGCGTCCCAGTCTCTCTTTAGCTGCCGCGTCGCTTCTGCGCGGCGGTGGCAGCTTATGAAGAGTTGTATTGCCTGACAGGAGCGGCATCAACCCTGACGCAGCGGAAGCGGTCGGTTTAACGGGGAGGTGAAGCGGCATCCGACTAAAGTATTGTGGATTTCCTCAAACAAAGAATCCCGCGCGCCGAAAGCTCCGGCCGCAGCGTCTTCATCGTCGTCGCAGGCTGTGAAAGGAAAAAACGCGCTTAGGAGTGAGCGAAAGCGAGTAAAGAAATCTCCTTCCCATAGGTTAGGGAGTTGGGGAGTTCCAAAGCACAGGAAACGATGCTTATATGCGCGTTCCTCGAGCCTGCCGGGGGGTGGGTTCAGAAATTTACAGGGAGTTTCCGATGAGAAAAACATTGGCTTTTGCGGCAGCATTGATGGCCGCAACAGTTCTCGGTGGCGTGGCCAACGCCAAGACTTTCGTCTACTGCTCCGAAGGATCGCCGGAAGGTTTTGATCCTGGCATGTACACCGCCGGCACCACCTTCGATGCCGCCGCCCACACCGTCTACAACCGTCTACTCGAGTTCAAGCCCGGCACGACCGAAGCCGAAGCCGGCCTCGCCGAAAGCTGGACCATCTCAGACAACGGCCTCGAATACACCTTCAAGCTGCGCCCCGGCGTCAAGTTCCAGACCACCGAATACTTCACGCCGACGCGCGAGCTGAATGCCGACGACGTGATCTTCTCGCTCGAACGCCAGCTTAAGACAGACAATCCCTGGCACCAGTACGTTCCCGGCACGAGCTGGGAATACTTCGCCGGCATGGGCATGCCGGAACTCATCCAGTCGATCGAAAAGGTCGACGACATGACCGTCAAGATCGTGCTCAAGAAGACCGAGGCGCCCTTCCTGGCCAATTTGGCAATGCCTTTCGCATCGATCATGTCCAAGGAGTATGCCGACAAGCTCGACGCAGCCGGCACCAAGGAAAAGCTCAACCAGCAGCCGCTCGGCACCGGCCCCTTCACCTTCGTCGGCTATCAGCAGGATGCGGTGATCCGCTATAAGGCCAACCCGGATTACTGGGGCGGCAAGCAGAAGATCGACGACCTCGTCTTCGCCATCACGCCTGACGCTTCGGTTCGCTACCAGAAGCTCAAGGCCGGCGAATGCCACCTGATGCCTTTCCCGAACTCGGCGGACGTCGAGGCCATGAAGGCCGATCCGAACCTCAAGGTTGAAGAGCAGGAAGGCCTGAACGTCGCCTATCTCGCCTACAACACCACCCAGGCTCCGTTCGACAACGTGAAGGTGCGCAAGGCGCTCAACCAAGCCATCAACAAGGAAGCCATCGTCGACGCGGTGTTCCAGGGCGCGGCCACGCCGGCCAAGAACCCGATCCCGCCGACCATGTGGTCGTATAACGATAAGGTCGAGGACGACGCCTACAACCTCGACGAAGCCAAGAAGCTTCTCGAAGAAGCCGGCGTGAAGGACCTGTCGATGAAGGTCTGGGCGATGCCGGTGTCGCGCCCCTATATGCTCAATGCACGTCGTGCCGCCGAGATCATGCAGTCCGACTTCGCCAAGATTGGCGTCACCGTCGAGATCGTGTCTTACGAATGGGCCGAATATCTCGACCGTTCTAAGGCCAAGGATCGTGACGGCGCCGTCATCCTCGGCTGGACCGGCGACAATGGCGATCCCGACAACTTCCTCCACACCCTGCTCGGTTGCGAAGCGGTCGGCGGCAACAACCGCGCGCAGTGGTGCAACGAGGAGTTCAATACCCTCGTCATGAAGGCCAAGGAAACCACTGACGTGGCCGAACGCACCAAGCTCTATGAAGAGGCGCAGGTCGTGTTCAAGCGCGAAGCGCCCTGGGCCACCATCGACCACTCGCTGTCGGTCGTTCCGATGCGCAAGGGTGTCGAAGGCTTCGTCCAGAGCCCGCTCGGCGACTTCGCCTTCGACGGTGTTGACATCGTCGAGTAAACCGCTCGGCGGCAGAGACGTGAGGGGCGCTTGTCAGGCAAGCGCCCCTTGTTGCCATCTGCATGAAGCTGTTTCCGGCCACGCTTGAAGCGACGCTGTTCTGCCCGCCTTACCGCAGCGCTGCGAATGCGATACACTCCTTGGCCTGCAGGGTTCCTCGGACGGTTGTGAAAGTCTGATATGTTCCGATTTCTGCTGCGGCGTCTCGCCGTTTTGATCCCGACCTTCATCGGGGTGTCGATCATCGCCTTTTCCTTCATTCGCCTGCTGCCCGGCGATCCGGTTGCCTTGTTGTCCGGCGAACGCGTCATGTCGCCCGAGCGCCATGCGCAGATCATGCACGATCTCGGCATGGACCGGCCTATCGTCATCCAGTATCTCGACTATCTCTGGGGCGTGATGACAGGCGATTTCGGCCGCTCGGTCGTCACCAAGGAACCCGTTCTGCGGCAGTTCCTCGACTTGTTCCCGGCGACGCTGGAACTGTCGGTCTGCGCCATCATCTTCGCTATCGTGCTCGGCATCCCCGCTGGCATCTTTGCAGCCGTCAAGCGCGGCTCCTATGTCGACCAGACGCTGATGGGAACCGCGCTCGTCGGCTATTCCATGCCGATCTTCTGGTGGGGTCTGCTGCTCATCATCCTGTTCTCTGGCATGCTGCAATGGACGCCCGTGTCAGGCCGCATCTCGCTGATGTATTTCTTCCCGAGCGTCACAGGCTTCATGCTGATCGACTCGTTGATTTCCGGCCAGGAAGGCGCGTTCAAATCGGCAATCAGCCATCTCATCCTGCCGACCATCGTGCTCGGCACCATTCCGCTTGCTGTCATCGCGCGCCAGACCCGCTCGGCGATGCTGGAAGTGCTCGGCGAGGATTATGTCCGCACCGCGCGCGCCAAGGGGTTGTCGACCTTCCGCGTCGTCGGCATCCATGCGCTGCGCAACGCCATGATCCCGGTCATCACCACCATCGGCCTGCAGGTCGGCGTGATGCTGGCAGGCGCCATCCTGACCGAGACGATCTTCTCATGGCCCGGCATCGGCAAATGGATGGTCGATTCCGTCTCGCGACGCGATTACCCGGTGATCCAGGGCGGCCTGCTCCTGATCGCGGCCATCATCATGGTGGTGAACCTGGTGGTCGATCTGCTCTACGGCCTCATCAACCCGCGTATCAGGCATTGAGGAGCGCATCATGACACATCTCTCTGCCGAACCGATCACCCCCCTCAAGGGCGTCAGCCGCAAGGAACAGCTTTCGGAGTTCTGGTATTATTTCTCCGAAAACCGCGGCGCCGTGATGGGGTTCTGGGTTTTCCTGCTGCTCGTCGTCATAGCGCTTCTGGCGCCGGTCATCGCGCCGCACCAGCCCAACGAGCAGTTTCGCGACGCTGTGCTGGTGCCGCCGTTCTGGGCGGAAGGCGGCCGGCTCTCCTTCCTGCTGGGCACCGACCAGCTCGGCCGCGACATGCTCTCGCGCCTGATCTACGGCGCGCGCTATTCGCTCTTCATCGGCCTCGTGGTGACCACGGTGGCGCTGGTTGGCGGCATCGTCATCGGCCTCATCGCAGGCTATTTCCGCGGCTGGGTCGACACCGTGATCATGCGGGTGATGGACATCATCCTCGCCTTTCCGTCGCTGCTCTTGGCGCTGGTTCTGGTCGCGGTGCTCGGGCCGGGCCTGATGAACGCGATGATTGCCATCGCGCTTGTGCTGCAGCCGCATTTCGTCCGCCTGACGCGTGGCGCGGTGATGGCGGAGAAATCGCGCGACTATGTCGTGGCAGCCAAGGTGGCCGGCGCCGGCCACTTCCGGCTGATGTTCCGCACCATCCTGCCCAACTGCACCGCACCTTTGATCGTACAGGCGACCTTGTCCTTCTCCAACGCCATTCTGGACGCGGCGGCACTAGGCTTCCTCGGTATGGGCGCGCAGCCGCCGACGCCGGAATGGGGCACCATGCTTGCCGAAGCGCGCGAATTCATTCTGCGCGCCTGGTGGGTGGTGACGTTCCCGGGTCTGGCAATTCTGATCACGGTGCTCGCCATCAATCTGGTCGGCGACGGCCTGCGCGATGCTCTCGATCCCAAGCTGAAGAGGAGCTGAGCCGAATGGAGGCCTGGGTCGGCCCGGCGATCGTCGCAGCTTTTATATCCGGGCTGGTCAGCCTGATCGTCGTCCAGCTGAATTTCCGGCAGCAGCGCAGGGCAGACGGCCTGCGCCGAGCAGAGAAAATCCGGGATTTCCAGATAGCGTTGCGGGCTGAGATTCGAAGTGAATTGCGCAATCTGCGCCACCAGGCGATCGATGATTTCGCTGCCGAAGTGGTTCGGCGCCACCGACGCATCATATTCGGTAACCGTCCCACGTCTCCCGAAGCATGTCGTATTCGAAGCGGTGGCGCGGGAGATTCACATCCTGCCGGAAGAGGTCATCGATCCGGTGGTGCTGTATGTGCGGCAGAGACAGGCTGTTGAAAGCCTGGTCGAGGATATGAGAGATGCCTCGTTCAAGGCGCTTGATCGCGACCGGCAAATGGCCATGTACGAAGACTATGTCGCGATGTGGAAAACCTGGCGTGATTTTGCAATCGACGCCGAGACGGCATTGGGCGCCAACGCCGTCAGTAATTCGGGCGAGTTCCGGTCTGGCCGCTGATTGGCTTGACGGGAGGTAAAGGACGAGTGGTGTTTTCTGACATGATGATATCCTCTGATGTGAATATAATGGCTTTCGGGCCAGAAATCCAATGGAACTGACCATGCCCCTTTTGGAAATCCGCAATCTTGCCGTCAGCTTCGAGACCAGCACCGGACCGTTCAAGGCCGTGCAGGGCATCGACATCTCGGTCGAGAAAGGCGAAGTGCTTGCCATCGTCGGTGAATCCGGCTCCGGCAAGTCCGTCTCCATGCTGGCTGTGATGGGGCTCCTGCCCGATACCGCCACCGTCACCGCCGACACGATGAGCTTCGACGGCATCGACCTGATGACGCTCGACATCTCGGCGCGGCGCAAGATCATCGGCAAGGATATCGCCATGATCTTCCAGGAGCCGATGGCGAGCCTCAACCCGTGCTTCACCGCAGGCTTCCAGATCGAGGAGGTGTTGCGCTTCCACATGGGCATGAACGGCAAGCAGCGCCGCGCCCGCGCCATCGAACTGTTCGAGCTGGTCGGCATCCCCGATCCGGCGCAGCGACTGAACTCCTTCCCGCACCAGATGTCGGGCGGCCAATGCCAGCGCGTCATGATCGCCATGGCGATTGCCTGCAATCCCAAGCTTCTCATCGCCGACGAGCCGACGACCGCGCTGGACGTCACCATCCAGAAGCAGATTCTCGATCTTCTGATGCGACTGCAGGCCGAAAACGGCATGGGGCTGATCATGATCACGCACAATATGGGCGTGGTGGCCGAAACCGCCGACCGCGTCGTGGTGCAGTACAAGGGCCGCAAGATGGAGGAGGCCGACGTGCTCTCGCTGTTTGAATCGCCCAAAAGCAATTACACCCGCGCACTTCTGGCGGCCCTTCCCGACAACGCCACCGGCGACCGCCTGCCGACCGTTTCCGACCTGATCTTCGACCCCGCGCCCGGAGCAGCCGCATGAGCGTCATCGTCGAAGGCAAGAACATCGTTCGCGACTATCACGTGCCCGGCGGCCTGCTGAAAAAGGCGCGGACCGTGCATGCGGTCAAGGGTGTCAGCTTCTCGGTCGAGAAGGGCAAGACGCTCGCCATCGTCGGCGAAAGCGGCTGCGGCAAGTCCACGCTCGCGCGCATCATCACCTTGATCGATCCCGCGACGTCCGGCGACCTGCTCATAGAAGGGAAGAAGGTCGACATCGCCAAGGCTCCGCTGACGTCCGAGATGCGGCGCAAAGTCCAGATCATCTTCCAAAACCCCTACGGCTCGCTCAATCCGCGTCAGAAGATCGGCGACGTTCTGGGCGAACCGCTGAAGATCAACACCGACATGCCGGCCTCCGAGCGCAACGACCGCGCCATGGCGATGCTGAAGAAGGTCGGCCTCGGCCCCGAGCACTTCAACCGCTATCCGCATATGTTTTCCGGCGGCCAGCGCCAGCGCATCGCCATTGCCCGCGCGCTGATGCTGAACCCCAGCCTTCTGGTGCTGGACGAGCCGGTCTCGGCGCTCGATCTTTCGGTGCAGGCACAGGTTCTCAACCTTCTCGCCGACCTGCAGGACGAGTTCGACCTGACCTACATCTTCATCAGCCACGACTTGTCGGTGGTGCGCTACATCGCCGACGAGGTGATGGTGATGTATTATGGCGAAGCGGTGGAATATGGCAGCCGCGAGGCGGTTTTCTCTAATCCGCAGCACGACTATACAAAAACTCTGTTTGCAGCGACGCCGCGTGCGGACGTCGACAGCATCCGCGCCCGCATCGCTGCCAAGAAGGCCGCGGCGTAAGGTGCGCGACCGGCTAGAGCGGCGAGGTTTTCAAGGCCGTTCAGCCGGTTGACGATTGTCGCATAGCCGTTTCGTGCAAGTCTTCTCACTGAATGGCTTGATGTGTGGGAAAATTTTTTTGAGCCAGGCGCGTTTGTACGAATTTCCTCCCTGTTCAAACCTGCCAGTCGCTCCGATACTGCGCTTTCTGAGGCGGGCCGGCATGCGGCCGGGGCAGTGGTGACCAAGGAGGTCGATATGTCGGATTTCAGGATTTCGCGACGGGGTGTTCTGGCGGGCGCGGCCATGCTGTTGGCATCGACGGCGATGCCGTCCTTTGTCTTCGCGCAAGAGCCGAAAAAGGGAGGGCGGCTGGTCGTGGCCGCCGATTCCGAGCCGCGCAATCTCAATCCGGCCATTGTTGCCTCCAACGGCGTCTTCTTCGTCTCGTCGAAGGTCGTCGAGCCGCTGGCGGAAGCATCCTTCGAAGGCGAGGATGGGCTGTCGCCGCGTCTGGCCACCAGTTGGGAAGGCTCTGAAGACGGCAAGAGCGTGACCTTCAAGCTGCGCGAGGGCGTGACGTGGCATGACGGCAAGCCGTTCACTTCAGCGGATGTTGCCTTTTCCGCGCTCCAGGTGTGGAAACCGCTGCAGAATCTCGGCCGCGTCGTCTTCAAGGATCTCGAAGCGGTCGAAACGCCGGACGAACACACCGCCGTGTTCCGCTTCGCCAAGCCGACGCCGTTCCAGCTGATCAAGAATGCGCTGCCCGCGCTTACCGCCGTGTTGCCCAAGCATGTCTATGACGGCAGCGACATTGCTGCGAACCCGGCCAACAACGCACCGGTCGGCACCGGGCCGTTTACCTTTGCCGAGCACAAGGCGGGCGAGTATTATCGTCTTGCCCGCAACGAAGCCTATTGGGGAGAGAACCAGCCGCTGCTGGACGAGATCATCTATCGCGTTTTGCCCGACCGTGCGGCTGCCGCCGGTGCGCTGGAAGCGGAAGAGGTCGATCTGGCGGCCTTCTCGGCGGTGCCGCTTGCCGATCTCGACCGTATCTCCAAGGTGCCGGGCATAGAGGTCGTTACCAAGGGCTATGAGGCGCTGACCTATCAGCTCATCGTCGAGATCAACCATCGCCGCAAGGAGCTGGCCGATCTCAAGGTGCGCCAGGCCATCGCGCATGCCATCGACAAGGAGTTCGTGGTCAAGACGATCTTCCTCGGCCATGCCGAAACCGCCACCGGACCGGTGCCGAAGAACGACAAGCAGTTCTACACCGCCGACGTTCCCGGCTACGCCTTCGACGTCGCCAAGGCGAATGCGCTGCTGGACGAAGCGGGATATCCCAAGGGTGCCGACGGCAACCGCTTCGCCCTTAAGCTCTTGCCCGCGCCCTATTTCAACGAGACCAAGCAGTTCGGCGCCTACCTGCGCCAGGCCCTGGCCGAGGTCGGCATCACAGCGGAACTCGTCAACAACGATTCCGCCGCGCACCAGAAGGCTGTCTACACCGACCACGCCTTCGATCTGGCGGTGGCACCGCCGGTGTTCCGCGGCGACCCGGCGATCTCAACCACGATCCTGGTGCAGAGCGGTGCGCCGGACGGCGTGCCCTTCTCCAACCAGGGCGGCTACAAGAATGCGGACATCGATGCGCTGATCGCCAAAGCCGCCGAGACACTGGACGCTGAGGCGCGCACCAAGCTTTATTACGAATTCCAGCAGAAGGTGGCGGAAGATCTGCCGCTGATCAATGTCGCCGACTGGGGCTTCATCACGGTGGCGCGCGACACGGTCAAGAACGTCTCCAACAATCCGCGCTGGGCGGTGTCGAACTGGGCGGACACCTGGGTTGAAAAGTGACATGATCGGGTCGACGTTTTCGGCCTGAGATGTGCTTGAAATGACTTTGCTCGATGTTGCCCCCCTCTGCCCTGCCGGACATCTCCCCCGCAAGGGGGGAGATTGGCCATCATGTGGGGCTTCGCCAAACAGACATGTTGTAAATCTTGAGAGCGGCGGTCGAGCTGAGCAATCTCCCCCCTTGCGGGGGAGATGTCCGGCAGGACAGAGGGGGGCGCGGAGGAACGCGGCCGCTCGTTTCGACCCAAGGCCTTCAGCATGAACCGCGCCCTGCGCCTCATCCGCCGCCGGCTGCTCGGCGCCGTTCCGGTGCTGTTGATCGTCGTCGTCGGCTCGTTCCTGCTGCTGGAAGCAGCGCCGGGCGACGCGGTTGACGCCTATGCCGTTTCGTTCGGCGGCGATGCCGGTATGATCGCTGCGCTGCGCGAGGCATGGGGCCTGGACGGCACACCCTTTGCCCGGCTGACCGCCTATCTCTGGTCGCTGCTGCATCTCGATCTCGGCCAGTCCGTTGCGTTTTCGCGGCCGGTTCTGGATGTAGTGCTCGAACGCCTGCCCAACACGCTGCTGCTGATGGGCGCTGCGACGGCGCTATCCTTCGCGCTGGGCTCGGCGCTCGGGATTGTTGCCGGCTCCCGTCCCGGTAGTTTCCGCGACCGGTTCCTGTCCATTGGCTCGCTGGCGCTCTATGCCGTTCCGGGTTTCTGGCTAGGCCTCGTATTGGTGGTGATCTTCACCGTGCAACTGCGCTGGCTGCCGCTGAGCGGCATGGAAACCATCGCCTCGGGCAAGTCCGGCTTCGGCCGCGCCCTCGACATAGCGCGTCATCTGGTGCTGCCGGTGGCGAGCCTCGGCTTCCTCTATCTCGCGCTTTATCTGCGCATGATGCGCGCCGGTATGGCCGAAGTCTGGCGCATGGACTTCGTTCTGGCAGGACGTGCCAGGGGGCTCAGCCGCCGCCGCATCGTGCTGCGCCATGTCGCGCGCAACGCGCTCCTGCCGCTGGTCACCATGCTCGGGCTGCAATCGGCGGGGATGCTGGGCGGCAGTGTCGTCATCGAAAGCCTGTTCGCCATTCCCGGCCTCGGCCGCCTGGCGCAGGAAGCCGTCGGCGCGCGCGACACCCCTCTGTTGATCGGCATCATCCTGGTGAGTGCGGTGCTGGTCATCGCCGTCAATCTGCTGGTCGATATCGCCTATGCCGCGCTCGATCCGCGCGTCGGCGCCGGCGAGGCGCAGGCATGAGCCGACTTTTCCTGCGGTCGCCGGAAGCCGTGGCCGGCACGATCATTCTTGCGCTTCTGGTGGCCATGGCGCTGGCAGCCCCCTGGCTGTTCCCCCGCGATCCTCTTGCGATTGTCGGCCCGGCCATGCTGCCGCCGTTCCAGGATTGGACGTTGCCGCTGGGCACCGATCGCCTCGGCCGCGACGTGCTGTCGGGCCTGTTTCACGGCGCCCGCACCTCGCTTGCCGTAGGACTTGCTGCCGCAGCCACCTCCATCATCGTCGGCGTTCTGGTCGGCACGATTGCCGGTTTCGCCGGCGGCTGGGTCGACGAAGTGCTGATGCGCATCACCGACGCCTTCCAGACCGTGCCCGGCTTTCTCCTGGCCTTGGCATTCGTCAGCGTCGCCGGCCCGTCGCTCGGAGTGGTGGTTGTCGCCATTGCACTTGGCGCCTGGACGCAGCCGGCGCGCATCACGCGCGCCGAAGTCTTGTCGATCCGTGAGCGCGATTATGTCGCCGGCGCGCGCGTCATCGGCATGCACCCCGCCGAAATCGCGTTTCGCGAAGTGCTGCCCAACGCTTTGCCGCCGGTTCTGGCTCTGTCGTCGGTCATCGTGGCAGCCGCCGTGCTGACGGAAGCGGCGCTGTCGTTTCTGGGATTGGGCGACCCCAACCGCGTCACCTGGGGCGGCATGATCGCCGAGGGCAGGGCAGTGTTGCGCTCCGCGCCCTTCCTGTCCATCGTGCCCGGCATCGCGCTGGTGCTGACGGTGCTTGGCGTCTACCTTCTCGGCGAAGGCGCGGTCGAGGCCAGCGCCGTCAAGCGGGGAAACGCATGAGCCCGCTTCTGTCGCTGCGCGGCCTGTCGGTGCGCTATCCTGGCAGCAAAGCCTCGCTCGCTGCGCTCGATAGCATCGATCTCGATATCGCGCCCGGCGAACGCTTGGCGATCATCGGAGAGAGCGGTTCGGGCAAGAGCACGCTGGCGCTGGCGATAGCCAACCTGCTTCCCGGCAACGCGCTGGTGCAGGGCGCCGTCGAATGGCCCGGCCTGGGGCGAAAAGCTGAAAACGGCCGCGACATCGGCTTCGTCTTCCAGGATCCGTCCGCCAGCCTCGATCCGGTGATGCGGGTCGGCGACCAGATAGCCGAAGTCGCCCGCGCCAATCTCGGCGTTGGCTGGCGGGCAGCGCAGGCGCTTGCAATCCAGCTTCTCGACAGGGTGCGCCTGCCGGAGCCCAAGCTTGCGGCGCAAGCCTTTCCGCATCAACTGTCGGGCGGCCAGAAACAGCGTGTCGCCATTGCCGCCGCCATAGTCGGCAAGCCCAGGCTGTTGATCGCAGACGAGGCGACGAGCGCGCTCGACACCATCGTACAGGCCGAGATCATGGCGCTGATCGGCCGGTTGGTGACGGAAGAAGGCATGTCGTTGCTGTTCATAAGCCACGACATTGCGCTCGCCTCGCAGATCGCCGACCGTATCGCTGTCTTCCGGCATGGGCGGCTGGTGGAGATCGGGCCGGCGCGCCAGATCGTCTCCAACCCCACCGATTCCTACACCCGGCTGCTGCTCGATGCTCATCTCGGGATCGACCCCCATCTTGAGATCGACGCCCATCTTGAGATCGACGCATGAGTGCTGACTTGCTTTCGGTTTCGGGCTTGACGAAGCGCTTCTCGCGTGGCGGCAAGGCTTTTGCCGCGCTGGACGGCGTGGATTTCGCCATCGCGCCGGGCGAAACGCTTGCTCTCGTCGGCCCCTCCGGCAGCGGCAAGTCGACGGTTGCGCGCTGCATCCTGCGGCTGGTCGAACCCGATGCGGGCGCAATCCGCTTCGAGGGCCAGGACCTTTTGGCCTTGAGCGGCGCAGCCCTGCGGTCCATGCGGGCGCGGCTGCAGATGGTGTTTCAGGATCCGCTCGCTGCCTTCAACCCGCGCGCCACGGTGGCGCGGCTGATAAACGATCCGCTGCGCATCCATGGCCTTGTGCCGCGCGCCGAGCGGCCGGCTGCGATTGCGGGCCTGCTCGAACGCGTCGGCCTTTCGCCCGATCTCGCCACCCGGCATGTGCATGAAATCTCAGGCGGCCAGCGGCAGCGCGTGGCGATTGCGCGCGCAATCGCCACCAAACCCCGGCTTATCGTTCTGGACGAGGCGGTGTCGGCGCTCGACGTTTCGGTGCGCGCCGGTGTCCTGAGGCTTCTCAAGGCGCTGCAGGACGAGGACGGCCTGGCCTATCTGTTCATCACCCACGACTTAGGTGTGGTGCGGGCGGTGGCCGACCGCGTAGCTGTGATGGATGCGGGGCGGATCGTGGAGCAAGGCGAGCCTGCGCAGATCATCGGCGCGCCGACATCCGCGACGGCCAAGGCGCTGGTGTCGGCGGCACCGCGGCTGTTGGGCGGCGAGACCAAGCAGACCAGGGAATGACGTGACGGATCGTGCCGTTTTACCTATGCGGATAGAAGCGGACAGCGGCTGCCATATCGGCTCCACCCGCCGACCGCCATGCCGCATGATGGACGCGAAAATCCATTCATGGCAACCTTGCGGGTGCAGGCGAGTCGGTCTCGTCGGATGGAGGGATGATTTCATGTATAAATTCGAGGTCTACAAAGGCAAGTCGGGCGATTTTCGCTTTCGCTTCCGCGCCTCCAACGGCGAACTTATGTTCAGTTCCGAAGGCTACGCGGCAAAAGCCTCAGCGCTCAATGCGATAGCCTCCATCCAGAAGAACGCACCGGGCGCGACGGTCGAAGACCAGACGACCGCCACGGCCTGAGGCGGATGTGCCGGACTTCGCGTTCCGGTAACACTGCATCGGTAAGATAAACGCCGACGCGCGGACGATTGCAGCAGATCGGCCGCGCGCATGGTTTTGCATGTCGTTCACAGGAGAATTATCGTGGGAATAGAAAGCCTTCTCGTCTTTTTGATCGTCGGCGCGGTTGCCGGCTGGCTGGCCGGGCTGCTTGTCCGTGGCGGTGGCTTCGGCATTCTCGGCAACATCGTCGTGGGCATCATCGGCGCGTTCATCGCCGGCTGGCTGTTTCCGCAACTCGGCATCGCCGTTGGTAGCGGCATTTTCACCGCGATCGTCAACTCGACGATCGGCGCGGTAATCCTGCTGGTTCTGCTGCGGCTGGTCAAACAGGCCTGACAGCGTCCGTCAGCAGGACAGGACGAACTCATAGACAGGTGCTTGCAGCAGATAGCCGTTACGGACACGGCATGATCGCAGGCGCCGCGTTTGGGCGATATAAGCTTCGGCGGCCTCCTGGTAGGCGCCTTCCGACGGCTGCACGCTGACGGCGCCGAAGGTTAATCCGCGCACCGCGCCCTGCTTCAGCGTGTCCGCCAGCGTTGCGCTGACGGCCAGGCGCTTGCGGCTGGGATGTTCATAAACGCTGAAATCGCCGTAGCGCGTCGTCAAATTGACTGGGTTGCCGCCATACTCCGCCGACTTGATCCGCATCTCCTGGCTGGCGCAAGCGGTGATCGCCAGCGCCAGGGTCAAAACGGCAATTTTTTTCATGAAGTCACAACCTTATGTCGGTGCGAGTGATCTAGCGCCGCACCGAGTGAGCGACAAGACCGCACACGAAAATGGCACTTGTCGAGCAACCGGATCTCGCTTGGGACGTTGTTTATGCAACTGCAACCCAAGGAGAAGACCATGGACTGGAACCGTGTTGAAGGAAACTGGAAGCAGGTCAAGGGTAAGGTGAAGGAACAGTGGGGCAAGCTCACCGATGACGACCTTGATGTGATCGACGGCAAGCGCGATCAGCTCGAAGGCAAGATTCAGGAGCGCTATGGCAAGGCCAAGGATGACGTCAGCAAGGATGTCGACACCTGGTATGGTAGCCAGACTTGGTGAGCATCCGCTAATCTCCGCAAAAACCCGGCTTCAAGCCGGGTTTTTGCGGTTGGAACCAACGAGTAGAGTGTGAGTGATTAGGCGCATTGAGAAAATCGTTGGCAGCGCCGATGATTGCGTTGTACAGCTTCTCGGCCCAGCAAGCTTCGGCGGACGACTATGAGAACGACTGCCATATCGTGCATTTGATTTAGGCGGCTTTGCTCTGCTTCTTCTTGGTCGCCTGCTTCTTTGCAGAGGCGATACCTTCCTGCTTGAGGCTTTTTCTGAGAATTTCGGCGAGGTTGATGACGTTTTCCTTGGGCGCAGGCGCTGATTTGGGCGCTGATTTGCCCTGCTGCTTTGCACGGATCATCGAAATCAGCGCATTCTCATAAGTGTCCTCGAAGGCGGAGGGGTCGAATTTCCCCTTCTTTTTGTCGATCAGCAGAGAGGCGAATTCGACCATCTCAGCATCCGGTTTGGTCGCCTTAAGTCCTTCGAAAGCGGATTTTTCGGTCAGCATTTCGTTATAGGGCCGCAGCGTCGTCATCAGCATGCCGTCGCCATGCGGCTGGATGACCACCTCCCGTCCGCGCTGGTACAGCACGATGCAGGACCGCGCGGCGACGTTTCGTGTGCTCATCGCCTCGCGCAACAAGGCGAAGCTCTCCGCCGCCACCTTGTCCGCCGGCACCAGATAATAGGGTTTGTCGAGAAAACGCTGGTCGATGTCTTCCGCGGGCACAAATGCGTCGATGTCCAGCGTGTGCTCCGAAGTCGGCTTCAGCGCCTTGATCTCGTCGGGCTCGAGCAGCAGGAATTTGTCCTTGCTAAGCTCATAGCCTTTCACCTGATCTTCGGTTTCGACGATGTCTTGCGTGCCCTCGTCAATATAGGCGCTGCGCACGGGCTGCTTGGTTTTGCGGTTCAAGATGCGGAAATGAATCTTCTCCGCGTCGCTCGTGGCGCCGATCAGCTTGACCGCGCAATTGACCGATCCGACCTTGAGAAAGCCCTTCCAAGCTGCGCGTGGTGCCCCTGCCATGTTCTGTCTCCGGGTTGACGAAGGGAAATGAACAGAGGGGCAGGAAGTTCCTGCCTCCGGCCTCGCATCGTGACGCGGCCATACGAGAACCGCTACACCACATTCAAGCGCCAGACGTAGAGTTCCGCGATCTTAAGCCGGTGCATCCAGGTCTATGCCAAGTCGCTTCTATGAGAGGAAAGAGATGCCGAGCAATAGCTGACGCTCAGAAATAGCCG
This sequence comes from Tianweitania sp. UT-5YL-CI-8, assembly GCF_030010215.1. Taxonomy (GTDB): domain Bacteria; phylum Pseudomonadota; class Alphaproteobacteria; order Rhizobiales; family Rhizobiaceae; genus Oryzicola. The sequence goes on along the minus strand of NZ_JASCRR010000002.1, from coordinate 236,049 downwards.
ATAGCGTACATGCTCGAAAGCGCTGCCATGGAAAGAACAAGGGCGCTGTAAGCGGTCCAGAAAAGCTTGACTGTCATGAGAATGTTGCTCCTTTGACTTTTCTCGTCGGAGGCAAAACGGCCAAAGCTGTGACGGTTTCCATCACATCGCGTAACGGCGCTGACGTTCTTGGTGAGTTGCTTGGCGCGGCTTCTGCAAAGAGTTCGGACAGAATGGCGACAATCCATGTTGGACAAGCGCATCAGCGATCAAGTTGTGAGGATTTGAAAGATTTGGTGCCGCTTAGGTGACTCGAACACCTGACCCCATCATTACGAATGATGTGCTCTACCGACTGAGCTAAAGCGGCTTCCGCGCTTCGCACCTCGCGGCGCGAGCGATGTGCGGCTAGATAACCGCATTGCGTCGCGATTTCAAGCCGCCATTATCGGCAGAACGCGGCTGTTTTGACAGTCGGTCGCCTCAGGGCCTCGAAGCTGCGATGGCAAGCGGTAAGAAGATGGCAAGCGGTAAGAGTGGGCCGGCCCACCTTGTCCTTCCTGACGTCATCCTTGGCGTTCCTGATTTGCTCTACAGCGTGAGGCGTGCGCGGGCGGCGTGATACTCGCGGTCGAGCCTGTCGACCAGTTCAGTCACTTGAACGACCTTGTCGACCGCGCCGATGCCTTGGCCGCTGCCCCAGATGTCCTTCCAGACCTTGGCGCCGTCGTCGTGGAAATTCATCTTGCTGGGATCGGCTTCCGGCAGGTGCTCGGGGTCCATGCCGGAATTGCGGATCGAACCCTTGAGGTAATTGCCGTGGATGCCGGTGAACAGATTGGAATAGACAATGTCGGCGGCCTTGGACTCCACGATCATCTGCTTGTAGGCATCCGACGCGCGGGCTTCCTCTGTGGCGATGAAGGGTGAGCCGATATAAGCGAGATCGGCCCCCATGGCCTGGGCTGCCAGAACCGCGCCGCCATTGGCAATGGCGCCGGACAGCAGAAGCGGCCCGTCGAACCATTTCCGGATTTCCTGGACCAGTGCGAAGGGCGACAAAGTGCCGGCGTGGCCGCCAGCTCCGGTTGCCACCGCGATCAGCCCGTCCGCACCCTTGTCGATAGCCTTGCGGGCATGCCGGTCGTGGATGATGTCATGCAGCACGATGCCGCCATAGGAATGGACGGCTTGGTTGACCTCCTCGACCGCGCCGAGCGAGGAGATCACGATCGGCACCTTGTATTTCACGCACAGCCCGAGATCGTGTTCGAGGCGGGTGTTGGATTTGTGGACGATCTGGTTGACGGCAAAGGGAGCGGCGCGGCGGGCGGGGCTGGATGCGTCATGCGCCGCCAGGGTCTCGGTCACCTCGGCCAGCCATTCGTCGAGCTGCGCCTCGGGCCGCGCGTTGAGCGCGGGAAACGAGCCGACGACGCCGGCCTTGCATTGCGCCAGAACCAGGGGCGGATGCGAAATGATGAACAGCGGCGAGGCCACGACCGGCAGGCGGAGGTTTGTCTTGAGAATGTCAGGCAGCGCCAAGTCGAGTTCCTCCCGATCCTATTACGTTTGCGTAAACGTCAGATTTCTTAACAGCGTGAAAGCCATTGGGCAACGCTTGGTCGGGTGGACGTGGCTGATATGTTGCTCAGGAGAAAAAAGGCAAACAAAAACGCGAGCATATCGCTGGTGCGGCGTTGATTGATGGTCGCTGTACGGATAACGATTCGGCTGGACTGGCGGCTGTGAGGACAACGATTGGACCCGATCGAAAAAGCGATCCGGAATGCGCTCGAGAAGGGCGACGCAAAGGATCCGGCCTTTCGCGAGAAGGTTTACCGGTCGGTTTTCGCGGCCCTCGACCGCTCCCTCAAGGCCAATCCGGACCTGACCGTCGAAACCGCCATCAAGCGGCGCAAGGCGCTGCAGACCAAGATCGCCGAGATCGAGGCCGAACACCTGCCCAAGCCGACTCCGGAAGTCGCATCGCCGCGGGTGGAGCAGCGCGGCGGACGGGCGGAGCCGTCCTTCGAGCATGACGAGGAGTCTCATGCCCGCGTGCTGCCCGCCGTGCCCGACATCATGCCGGAAGGGCCGGCTCTTGAAGCCGCGGCACCCGGCCTTGCGGCCGAACCTGATTATCGCGGCAAGCCGCGCCGCCGCAGGCGCCCCTTCATCTGGGCGTTCATAGCGGTCACCGTGCTGGCTATCGTCGTCATGGCCGGCCTGTGGGCCTACAACACCGGCCTGTTCCTGACCGCCGCCGAGCGCGACACGGCCGTCCGCACCCAGCCCAACACCGAAGCGGAAGACTACGATCCCGAGGCGGGCAATACGCCGCCACCGCCGCTCTCGGCCGGCGAGGTCGCCAACCGCAACTGGATCACCGTCTTCACGCCGAGCGACCCGACCACCGTGACGGCGCCGTCGCAGACCACGGCCGAGGCCATGCAGGACGAAAGCGGCACCTATATGCGCATCAGCTCCGGCGCATCGGGCTCCGCCATTATCTTCGACATCGGCCAGGGCGTTCTTGAGCAGATCGCCGGCAAGACGGCGCTGTTCGATATCATCGCCCGCGCGGAAGGCGGCGGCGAGACGCAGATCTCGATCGACTGCAATTTCGGCGAATTGGGCGACTGCGGCCGCAAGCGCTACGAGGTCAATTACGAGCGCAACGAATATCTGTTCGAAGTGGATATGCCCAACGAAAGCCCGGGCGCAGGCGGCACCATCGCCATCAACTCCGATTTCGAGCGTCAGGGCCGGGCGGTGGACATCTACGAGATCAGGGTCTCGGTCTCGGAGTAAGGTCTAGGTCGGCCTGAACCGCTTGCGGCCTTTGTACCGCATCTCAATCCAGCATCGCTTCCAGCGTCTCGATCCGGTCGGCTTCCACAGACGGCTTGTCCCAGCGCAGGCGTGAGATACGCGGAAACCGCATTGCAACGCCTGATTTGTGCCGCGTCGAGCGGGCCAAGCCTTCAAAGGCAATTTCCAGCACCAGCCCGGTCGTGCGGTCGGCGCGCACCGACCGCACAGGGCCGAAGCGTTCGATCGTATTGTCGCGGACATATTTGTCGATCTGGCGCAGTTCTTCGTCGGTAAAGCCGAAATAGGCCTTGCCCACCGGCACCAGTTCTTCCGCGCCCTCCACGCCGATCCAGACGCCGAAGGTGTAGTCGGAATAGAAGCTCGAGCGCTTGCCATGCCCGCGCTGGGCGTACATCAGAACCGCATCGACCGTGTGCGGATCGCGCTTCCACTTGAACCACGGCCCCTTCGGACGCCCGGCGAGATAGGGCGAATCCAGCCGTTTCAGCATAACACCCTCGATGATGGGATGCGGAGGTTCCTTGCGCAGCGCTTCGAGTTCGTCCCAGCCGGTGAAGCGCACCAGCGGCGACAGGTCGAAGCGCGACGGATCGAGCGTGGCGACGAAGGCCTCCAGCTTCTGCCGGCGTTCGGCAAAGGGCAGGGCGCGCAGATCCTCGTCGCCAAGTTGCAGCAGGTCGTAGCAGCGGATGAAGGCAGGGTATTTTGCCTGCATTTTGGCCGAGACCGTCTTGCGGTTGAGGCGCTGCTGCAGGTCGGAAAACGTGCCGGTGGCCTCGCGCGGGTCGCCGACCAGAAGCTCGCCGTCGATCGACGCCTCGAAATCCATCGCGTCCACCAGATCGGGGAAAGCGCCTGAGACATCGTCGCCGGTGCGCGAATAAAGCCGCTTGATGCCGGCCTCGCAGGTTGCCTGTACGCGGATGCCGTCCCATTTCCATTCGGCCGCATAGTCGGCGGGGTCGAGCTTGTCGAGATTGGTGTCGCCCACGGGGGTGGACAGCATGACCGGGCGGAACAACGCTTTGGCGGCCTTTTCCGGCTTGGGCGCCGAGCCTTCCAGCCAGGCGAACAGCTCCGGATAGGGTGGCGCCAGGCCGTGCCACAGCTCTTCGATCTCGGCGACGTCGACCGTTCCGAAGTCGGCCAGCGCCTGCTTGGCCAGGCGCGCCGACACGCCGATGCGCAGGCCGCCGGTGACCAGCTTGATGATCGCATAGCGCGCCTCGATGCCGGCGGAATCGAGCAGCCCGGCAAGCACTTTCGGCCCGTCCGAGCGACTGGCGGACTGCAACAGGCTGACGACATCGGCGAGCGTCGGCGGCCGGTTCGGCCTGCGTTCGGGTGCATCGGGCCAGACTAGCGAGACGGTTTCCGCGAGGTCGCCGACATAGTCGTAGGAATAGCCGAACAGCACCGTGTCCATGCGTTCCGAGACCAGCTGCCGCAGCATGGCGGGCTTGACGGCTGCGATGTTCAGGTCGCCCGTGATGACGGCGAGCGCCAGGCCGCGGTCGGGGTCTTCCACGGCGCGGAAATAATCGACCATCAGCTTCAGCTTGCCGTTGCGCGACGGCGTCAGCACCAGCCGGTCGAGGAGTTCGGCGAAGCGGTTCATGATGGCCAGCGGGTGGTATTGTCGATCAAAAGCATAATCAATCCCCCTCATCCTCATAGCCGACGAGATGCAGCGGCCGCGCGGCGATGCCTTGCAACTCGCACCAACGCACCAGCGCTTCCTCGCGGCCATGCGTGACCCAGACCTCCGACGCCCCGGTCTCGGTGATGGTCTCGGTCAACTCGTCCCAGTCGGAATGGTCGGAAATGATCAGCGGCAGCTCCACGCCGCGCTGCTTGGCGCGCTGGCGGATGCGCATCCAGCCCGAGGCGAAGGCCGAGACCGGGTCGGGAAAGCGCCGCGCCCAGCGGTCGGCGAAGGCGGATGGCGGGCCGACGACGATGGCCCCGGCGAAGTTCTCCTTGCCGCTGCGGTCGACGGTAGCGGGCAGAAGCTCGCCCAGCGCGATACCCTGGTTCTGGTAGTAGTCGCTGAGCTTGACCAGCGCGCCGTGGATATAGATCGGCCGGTCATAGCCATTGTCGCGCAGAAGCCGCATCACCCGCTGCGCCTTGCCCAGCGCATAAGCGCCGACGAGATGCGCGCGCTCGGGAAACTGCTGGGCTGACTTCATCAGTTTCTCGACCTCGTGGCCCGCATCGGGATGCCGGAACACCGGCAGGCCGAAGGTGGCTTCGGTGATGAAGACGTCGCATCGTATGGTCTCAAACGCGGCGCAGGTGGGATCGGCCCGGCGCTTGTAGTCGCCAGAGGCGACGATGCGCACGCCGCCATGCTCGACGGCGATCTGTGCCGAACCCAGCACATGGCCCGCCGGGTGGAAGCTGACCTTCACACCGCCGATGTCGATGATTTCGCCGATCACGGCCGTCTGCGTCGTACCAGCGAAATCCTCGCCATAACGCAGCGCCATGATATCGAGGGTCTGTCGCGTAGCCAGCACATGGGCATGCCCTGAGCGGGCATGGTCGGAATGGCCATGGGTGATCAAAGCGCGCCCGACGGGCCGCACCGGATCGATGTAGAAATCGCCGGGCGGGCAATAGAGGCCTTCGGGGCGGGGATGAAGCAGGTCGCGGGCGCGCATGATCCTCTAGATAGGTTTCTGCGCGGCTTGGGGAAGATGCCTTGCGCTGCACTCCTGACTCCGCCTATAGCCCGCCATCTTCCTTCGCACCGCGAGCGCCCCATGGCAGGCAAACCGTTTGAGACATCGTCCGGTGACCTGCTTGCCGACCGGCGCGCGGACTATGCCGAAATGCTGTTTGCATCCGAAGATCATGCGGCTGCCGCCGAACTGATGCTTGGGGCGCTGGAAATCGCGCCCGACTGGGCGATGGGCTGGTTCCGGCTCGGCGAATTCCAGGAAGCCGCCGGCGCGCTTAAGCAAGCGACGGAAGCTTGGCGCATGGCGCAAAGGCTCGATCCGGCGGACCATGCGGGTGCTGCGCTCAAGCTGGCGCTGGCTGGGGCAACTCCCGGCCCTGAAGCGCCGCCCAGCGCCTTCGTCGAGACCTTGTTTGACCAATATGCGGGAAAATTCGACCACGCTTTGGTCGAAACGCTGGACTACCGCGTGCCGGAACTCTTGTTCGATGCTATTCGCGCCGCCGACCAGAGGCGTTTCGCGCATGCCGTCGATCTTGGCTGCGGAACGGGTCTGATGGGCGAGCGGCTGCGGCCTGTCGTGGATCGGCTGGATGGCTACGACATCTCGGCCGAGATGCTGCGCAAGGCGTGCGAAAAAAACGTCTATGACAGGCTGGAAAAGGCCGATCTGCAGACCTTAGAAGCGCCTGGGGAAAAGGCCGATCTGATAACCGCTGCGGATGTGTTCATGTATCTCGGCGCGCTCGACAGGATCGTTGCCGTGATTGCCGAGAGCGTTGCGCCGGCCGGTCTGTTCGCCTTTTCGGTCGAGAAACTGGCTGTCGAGGGCGACTACGCGCTGCAACTCTCGCGCCGCTATGCGCATGGCCCGGCCTATATCCATCGGCTGCTATCGGAAAACGGCTTTTCGCTGCGGTCGTTCACCGAGGCGACGATCCGCCAGGATCGCGGCGAGCCGGTCACCGGGCTGATCGTCGTGGCGGAAAAGCGATAGCTTCGACTAAGCGCCTCTTGCCGCAAGCGCCGGCGTTCCGCTTGCGCCTTCGGTTCGGCGGTCGAGGGTCAGAACGAGGCCTGCGGCGATGAGACATAAAGCTCCGGCGACGAAGAATGCCGGCAGGTAAGTCGAATACTCCGTCCGCGTGAAGCCCGCGCCATATGCGGCAGAAGCGGCGCCGAGTTGGTGGCCGGCGAACACCCAGCCGAAGACCAGATTGGCGCGCTCAGCTCCAAAGCGCGCGGCGGTCAGCTTGACCGTGGGCGGTACGGTCGCGACCCAATCGAGACCATAGAAAACGGCGAACAGGCCCAATCCATAAAAACCGAAATCCGTGAACGGCAGGATGGCCAGCGACAACCCCCGTAGCCCATAATACCAGAACAATAGCCAGCGATTATCGAACCGGTCGGACAACCATCCCGACCCGACCGTGCCGGCGAAATCAAAGAGGCCGATAATGGCGAGCACGCCGGCGGCGGTGACCGCTGCAATCCCGTAATCGCCGCACAGCGCAATGAAGTGCGTTTGAATGAGCCCATTGGTGCTCGCACCGCAGATGAAGAAGGTACCGAACAGCACCCAGAAGGTCCGGCTCCGGGCGGCATCGCGAAGCGCGACGAAGGGCGAGGCAAGCATCGCCTTGAAGCTTTGCGTCGGCGGCCTTGGTTGGATGCCGCGCTCATCACCATAGGGCGCCAGCCCCAGATCGGCAGGCCGGTCCAGCATCAGGAGAAGCACGAGTACCAGCACTGCGACCGTAACCGAAAGCACAGTTCCCAGGGCTGTCCGCCAGCCGAAATTAGCTGTGAGATTTGCCAGAAGCGGCAGGAAGACAAGTTGCCCAGTTGCCGTGCTGGCAGTCAACAGGCCGACGACGAGCCCGCGTCGCTTTGTGAACCACCGCGTCGCAACCGTGGCGCCCAGCACCATCGCCGTCAATCCGGTGCCGATGCCGACCACCACGCCCCAGAGCAAAACGAGTTGCCAGAGCTCCGTCATCGCCAAGGACAAACCCATGCCGGTCAGGATTAGCGTCAGAGCCGCGAAGGTGACGGGGCGTAGGCCAAAGCGGTTCATGAAGGCGGCGGCAAAAGGGCCCATCAGCCCGAACAGGACCAACCGTATCGCCAAGGCGGTCGAGATCTGTTCTGTCGACCAGCCGAACTCCTTTTGCAGCGGAACGATCATCACACCCGGCGAACCGACCGCGCCGGCGGTGACCAGCATGGTCAGAAAAGTGACGGTAGCGACGACCCAACCATAATGGATGTTGCGTGCTGCGAGGGCCGCAGCGAGACGGTTGGAAAGCATGCTGGGCTCTCTATTTTTATATGATGATCGTAATCGTTGCTAATAGATGACGAACATCATATAAGTTGTCAAGCGTATGATGGAGAGCCGCAATGAGAGTATCGAACAAGCAGGCCGCCACGAACCGCGAGCGGGTGGTTGAAGTCGCCTCCGCGCTGTTTCGCGAAAAAGGCTTTGACGGCATCGGCGTGGCCGACCTGATGAAAAGCGCCGGGATGACTCACGGCGGCTTTTACCGTCAGTTTGCCTCCAAAGATCAACTAGCCGCCGAGGCCATGGCCGATGCTTTCGACAAAGCTGTCGAGCGATGGGGTCGACGGGCGGAGCGCGCTCCAAACGCATCCTTTGAAGCGGTCGTTCGCCCTTATCTTGCGCAAGAGCATCGCACCGCACCTGCCAAGGGATGCCCGGCCGCTGCGCTTGGCTGCGATGCGGCGCGGCAGACCGGCCCAGTGCGCAAGATTTACACGGACGGCGTGAAAGCTCTTGTCGACGTGCTGGCACAAACGATCGTGGCAAAGGATGAGGCTGAACGGCGGCAAAAGGCGCTTGCCGCTTTTTCGGCGATGACGGGCGCTTTGATGCTCGCACGCGCGGTGGATGATGAAAATCTATCCGCCGAGCTTCTCGAAAGCATGAAGTGTCATCTAGGGCTGGAAGAGTAGCTCCCCGGCTAAGTCCGTTTCGTCGTCTGCGGGCTGCCGAGCATGCCGCGCGAGCGCAGTGACGGTTTTGCGTCCGGCTCCGCACTCCCGAGCTTGGCTTCGAGCCGGGAAACGGTTTGCCGGAGCTCAGTGACCATGCGTTCGAGGTCGACGACGCGGCTTTCGAGATCGGTAGCGTCGCTCATCGCCATGCCCTGCGCTGTTGTCGGCTCAACCGTTCGATGCGACGCGGAAGCTTTCCCGCCCGCCGCTCGGCACGACGATGATCTGCTTGACCTTGCCCTGCTTGAAGGCGGTGAGGAAGCGCTTGTAGTCCTTGAACGCGACGCAGCCGTGCGATTCCGCGCGTCCGCCGCGCAGCAGATAGCTGTGGGTCAGGAAGCCGTCGCGGCCGAACTTGTTCCTGCCGTCGACGGGCAGCATGCGGATTGCCTCGACGCCGTGGAAGCGGCTCTCCCGCATCCTGAGATTATAGGTGTGCGGCGGTGTCGGACCGTTCATCTTCACATGGGCATATTTCGGGTTGTCGGCCATATTGCCGATGCCCGAATGGGCCTCGAGCACGCTGCCATCAGGCATGTAGACCTTCGCCGCGCTGATATCGTAGACGGCCACGCCGTTGCCGGCGCGGGCTCCGCCGCCGAACAGATTCTGCAGCGCGCGCCCGAACCCGCCGCCGGCCTTCTTCTCCGTCGGATCGCTCGGCTTGGCATAGGTCAGCACTTTGGGCTTCACCGGCTGGCGCTCGACAGGCTTCGGCTGCTCTGGCTTTTCAGCCTGGCGGACCTCAGGGGTTTCCGCCTGCGGTGCGGCAGCCGGATTTGCTGGCTCGGCGCGCGGGCGAAGCACGGGCAGGGGACCTGCCGGTGGAGTGTCTTCATAGACCGGAAGCGACGCGCTGCTTTCATCCAGGCCGATATCGGGTTCCTGCGATGCGGCGAGATCGTCTTCCGACGGCGCCAGCAAGGTGGACAAGGCGGCACCGGCGGGTCCCCCCGGGGTGGCAGACGCATAGGCCAGGACGGTGGGCGCCTGTTCGGCTGGGGCCACGGGCTGGCCTGCGAAGCGGTTCGGGATGGGCACGACAGCGGCCGCGGCTAGGTTTTGCGGCTTTGCCGAATCCGACCGTGCGAACAGGCCTGCAAGTTTCTGCGGCGTAAGCCCCGCCTGCTTTGCCAGGGTGTCGAAACGCGTAACGCCGACGGCACTGGCCGTCTTCAACGGAATATGGCGGTCGGATTTTTGCGAAAGAGGTTCAGTTCGTGCGGCCAGGACGGGTTTTGCGACCGGAGCCGGCAGCCGTTCCGCCTTGCCCGCAGTGGCACGGGTTCCGGTCGGCCTGATCTGCGCGATCTTTGCCGGATACAGGTTCGGCTCGGGCAAGAACTGGCTGGACCCGAAGGCGGCTGAACTGTTTGTCGCGACCATACCTGCCATCGACCAGGCCGCCATGCCGGCAAAAGCCGTGCCGAAGACGGTGATGAGCAAGGGGCGGAACAGGCGCCCAAAAGACTGTGAACGAACCATTGTACTCATCACACACGTAGCAAGCCGGTCATCCCGCAGCGGTCCAAATTCAGTGATCGACCGTATTCGCGTGATTTCTGGATTGTCCCCATCTCGAGCGACTGATTGAGAAAGGATGGCCAAATATGGTTAAATTTTGCTTTGCAGAAAACACGTGGCGTTCGGTCGCGACGTTTTTCCCGCTTGGCGAAGCCGGTGTTCTGCTTTAGTTCTAATGGCTTGACCCGTCAAAGCCCACCCCCGCCCGAAGGCGCGTCCGCTGTTTTGCCCGAACCGTTCGTCAAATGGTTCGCCGAACGCGGCTGGGCGCCGCGCGCGCATCAGCTGGAGCTTTTGAGCCGGGCTCAGGCGGGCAAGTCGGTCCTGCTCATTGCGCCGACAGGCGCCGGCAAGACCCTCGCGGGGTTTCTCCCCAGCCTGGCCGACCTCGCGACACGTCCCAAACGCAGGCCGGGCGAGGCGCATCGCGGCATTCACACGCTCTACATTTCGCCGCTCAAGGCGCTTGCGGTCGATATCGAGCGCAATCTCGGCCGTCCGGTGGAAGATATGGGCCTGCCGATCAGCATCGAGACGCGCACCGGCGATACGCCGACCCATAAGCGGCAGCGCCAGAAGCTGGTGCCGCCCGATATCCTGCTGACGACGCCCGAACAACTGGCGCTGCTGATCGCCTCGTCGGACGCCAGGCGGTTCTTCGAGGATCTGCGCTATGTCGTCCTGGACGAGCTGCACTCGCTGGTCACCTCCAAGCGCGGGCACCTCCTGTCGCTCGGGCTGGCCCGGCTGCGCCACTATGTGCCTGACCTGCAATCGATCGGCCTGTCGGCCACCGTCGCCCAGCCCGATGAACTCCGGCGATGGCTGGTGTCGCAGAATCCAACCGGAGAAATGTCCGAGCTGATCACGGTCGAGGGCGGTGCGAAGCCCGACATCACCATTCTGGACAGCGAGGAAAGGGTGCCCTGGGCCGGGCATTCGGCACGCTATGCCATCGGGGACGTCTACGAGGCTATCAAGAAGCACAAGACAACGCTGCTGTTCGTCAACACCCGCAGCCAGGCGGAGCTGCTGTTCCAGGAGCTGTGGCGGATCAACGAGGACACGCTGCCGATAGCGCTGCACCACGGGTCGCTCGACGTCGGCCAGCGTCGACGGGTCGAGAAGGCCATGGCGGACAATGTCTTGCGCGCCGTGGTCGCCACCTCGACGCTCGATCTCGGCATCGACTGGGGCGATGTCGATCTCGTCGTCCATGTCGGCGCGCCCAAGGGCGCAAGCCGGCTTGCGCAGCGCATCGGCCGCGCCAATCACCGCATGGACGAGCCCAGCCGCGCCATTCTCGTGCCGGCCAACCGGTTCGAAGTGCTGGAGTGCCGGGCAGCGCTGGAGGCCAATTATGTCGGCGCCCAGGATACGCCGCCTCTTATCGAAGGCGCGCTCGACGTGCTCGCCCAGCATGTTCTGGGCTGTGCCTGCGGCGCGCCTTTCGATGCTGACGAACTGTACGATGAAATCCGCTCGGCCGCGCCCTATGCCGCGCTCGACCGCGACAGCTTCGACCGGGTCATAGCCTTCGTCGCCACCGGCGGCTACGCGCTGCGCACCTATGAGCGCTATGCCCGCATCAAGCTGACCAAGGAGGGCAAGTGGCGCGTCACCCATCCGCGCGTCGCCCAGCAATACCGTCTCAATGTCGGCACCATCGTCGAAGCGCCGGCGCTGAACGTGCGCTACACCCGCGCCAAGGGCGGCGCGATGCGCGGCGGCGCGCCTCTCGGCAAGATCGAGGAGCATTTTGTCGAAACGCTTACCCAGGGCGACATGTTCATCTTCGCCGGCAAGGTGCTGCGCTTCGAAGGCATTCGCGAGAACGAATGCTATGTCTCCAACGGCAACAGCAGCAACGTTCTGGTACCCTCCTATGCGGGGGGCAAGTTCCCGCTGTCGACCTATCTCGCCGAACAGGTGCGCGGCATGCTCGCCGATCCGTCGCGCTGGTCCTCGCTGCCCGACCAGGTGTCGGACTGGCTGCGCATCCAGCAGGAGAAGTCCGTGCTGCCGCCCAGAGACCAGCTTCTGGTCGAGACCTTTCCGCGCGGCAGCCGCTTCTACATGGTGGCCTATCCGTTCGAGGGGCGGCTGGCGCATCAGACGCTCGGCATGCTGCTGACACGCCGGCTGGAGCGGGCAGGCGCCCGTCCGCTCGGCTTCGTGGCGACCGACTATTCGCTCGCCATCTGGTCGCTGGGCGACATGGGCGCGATGTTCAAGGCGAAGAAGCCTTCGCTCGACGACCTGTTCGACGAAGATATGCTGGGCGACGATCTCGAAGCCTGGCTCAACGACAGCTGGCTGCTCAAGCGCACCTTCCGCAACTGCGCGGTTATCTCCGGGCTGATCGAAAAGCGCTATCCCGGCCAGGAGAAAAGCGGCCGCCAGGTGACGGTCTCCGCCGACCTCATTTACGACGTACTCCGCAGCCATGAGCCCGACCACATCCTGCTACGGGCGACGCGGGCGGATGCCGCCTCGGGCCTGCTCGATGTCAGGAGACTGGCCGAGATGCTCTCGCGCATTCGCGGTCGAATCATGCATAAGGCGCTCGAACACATCTCGCCCCTGGCCGTGCCGGTGATGATGGAAATCGGCCGCGAGTCGGTCAATGGCGAGGCAAACGACGCGCTGCTGTCCGAAGCGGCTGATCTGATCGAAGAGGCGATGGGGCCGGAATGAACGTCGCAACGCGCGAAATGTCAGCAGGGTCAAGCCAGGCCGACGCCATTGTCGTGGCCGGGCAGCGCGCCGTCTGCGATCTGCGCGGTGCGCTCTATTTTCCAGATCTCGGCCTGCTCGTCGTGTCCGACCTGCATCTGGAAAAGGGCTCTTCCCTTGCCCGGCGCGGTGCGCTGCTGCCGCCCTACGACACGGCGGTGACGCTGCAACGGCTGGAGGCGGTCATCGCCGACTACCGCCCTCGCATCGTCGTCAGCCTGGGCGACAGTTTTCACGACGGGCAGGGGGCGGCGCGCCTGCACGAGATTTTCCGGGCCGGGCTCGAAACCATGATGGCCGGCCGCGACTGGTATTGGGTTGCGGGCAACCACGACCCCGAAGCACCCGCCGATCTTCCAGGCGAGACGGTTCGCGAGATTGCCGTCGCAAACCTCGTCTTCCGCCACGAGCCGACCCGCAAGGGCGGTGAAGGCGAGATCGCCGGCCACCTGCATCCGTGTGCCCGCATCGTCCAGCGCGGGCGCTCGGTGCGCCGCCGCTGTTTTGCCAGCGACGGCCAGCGGCTGATCATGCCGGCCTTCGGCGCTTTCACAGGCTCGCTCAACGTCCTCGATAAGGCCTATGCCGGCCTGTTCCGGCGCGAAGCGCTGATGGCCTATATGCTGGGCCAGGCCCGCGTCTATCCGATCGCGGGTTCGCTGCTGCGGGCTTAGCCGGTCAATCCCGTCTGAAGACGATCCGCCCAAGCCAACCGGTCAGCATGGCGAGGCCGATGGCGAAGACGCCATAGGCGAAGCTGTGATTGTTGGCGAAGCGGAAGACCGCCTGCTCGAAGCCAGACTTGACGATGACGAGCTGGGTCGAGGCTTCCTTGATGAAGACGCCCTGGCGGAACAGGAAGGCGCGTGCCTTATGTGTGCCGACCGGCACGGAAGGGGCGAGGCTTAGGGTTGCGCGAAACAGGTTCTGCGACAGAAAATGCACGCCGCCGATATTGTCGGTGAACAGTCCGCCTGCCTTCTTCCGGTCGCGCAGGGCGGCGGTGAACTCTTCGATCGTCACCGGATTGTCGTCCACATCGGCGGGCTGCAGATGGATGTTGTCGGCGCCCAGCGAGAGGCGCCGGTAGCTGCCGGGATCGGTGACGTCCTGGAAGGCGCGCGTGCTGGCGATGGAGTAGGACATCGGCACGTTGAGGAAGGTCTCGGATTCGGTGTTGATCCACATGCCAAGCACACGGCTCTTGCGGCGCACCACCACGGGCCGTGTCGGGCCCTCCAGCACCACGACGACATCGTAGCGGCCTTGCCGGCTCAGAAGCGAGTCGGGGTTTTCCAAGGCTCCGAAGATGGTGAGCTGGGCGCCGGAAAAATCCGCCGTGATGGAGATGCGGTCCATCGACAAGCCGATCTGGATGCCTTCCTGGATCTGCTGAGCGCGCTGCCTGTCGTCCTCGGCGCCCGGCACGGGCTGCGGCGGCGGCGCGTCCTGCGCGACAGCGGCGGTCGTGCAAAGCAGCGCCGCGAGCATGAGGACGGCTGCCCGCATCACATCAGCCCGCCCAGGCTGGTGAGCGAGTAGAGGCTGTTCGGCCGAACGAACAGGTCGAAGCCCAGCCGCAGCGCCACCGCGAGGACCAGCAGCGCCAGCAGCGCCCGCAACTGTTCGCCACGCAGCTTCTGGCCCGCCTTGGCGCCATATTGTGCGCCGGCGACGCCGCCGACCATCAGGACCAGGGCGAGGAAGATGTCGACTGTCTGGTTGGTCGTCGCATGGATCATGGTGGTGTAGGCCGAAACCACGATGATCTGGAACAGCGACGTGCCGACCACGACATTCGTCGGCACTTTCAAGAGATAGATCAGCGCCGGAATCATGATGAAGCCGCCGCCGACGCCCATGATGGCGGAGAGGAAGCCGATGCCGGCGCCGATGCCCAGCACCGGAATGACGCTGACGAAGAGCTTGGAGGCACGGAACCGCATCTTGAACGGCAGCCTGTGGATCCAGTTGTGCTGGCCGGATTTCTTGAGCGTGGGTGCGGCGGTCGAACGCGACGCGCGGATCGCATTGACGCTTTCGACCAGCATCAGTCCTCCCACCGCGCCGAGCAGGCCGACATAGAGCAGCGAAATGAACAGGTCGAGCTGGCCGACGCGCCGCAACAGCGCAAAGACGACGGCGCCCGCGGTCGACCCGACGATACCGCCGACAAGCAGCACCGAGCCGAGCTTGAAGTCGATGGTCTTTCGCTTGAGATGCGCCAAAGCGCCGGAAAAAGACGAGGCGATGACCTGGTTGGCGCCGGTGGCAACCGCGATTGCGGGCGGGATGTTGTAGAAAATGAGCAGCGGGGTGATCAGGAAGCCGCCGCCGACGCCGAACATGCCGGACAAAAAACCGACCGCCGCGCCCATCGCCAGAAGCACGAACACGTTGACCGACATTTCTGCGATCGGAAGATAAATTCCCACCTTACGGCCCGATCTCACTGACTGCGCTGAGCGTCAAACAAGGACACCGTCGCCTAATCGTCAGTTAAGACCAGAATACGGCGAAGTCCGACTTCGCCGTATCGTAGGCCGAAAACAATCTCAACCGGTTAACGGTGTCGGATTCAATTCCGCGCGAGGAGCGCCTCGACCAGAGGTTCGTCGACCGTTCCGGTGGTGGACAAGGCGTTGTCCTTCTGGAATGCCCTGATCGCGGTGCGCGTCTTCTCGCCCATCCGGCCGTCCGGCTTGCCCGCATCGTAGCCGCGCTGGTTGAGCAAAGCCTGGATGGTCTCGACCGCCTTGGTCATATCGGTCGATGCTGCCGGAGCCTTGTCCTGCCAGGTGACCGGTACGTCGACCACATTGGCCGTGGGATCGAGCAGGCGCGGCTTCCAGAGCGCCGTGGTGGCCTTGGCGCGTTCCAACTGCTCGGGCGTCAGCGACTTCGCCACCTCGTCGCGTTTGGCCGCCGCATCCTGATCGCCTTCAAGCGCCACCAGCGCGAACCATTTGTAGGATTCTTCGAGATTGCGCGGCATGCCGACGCCCTTGGCGGTCAGGATGCCGAGATTGAACTGGCTGTCCTTGACGCCGAGTTCCGCAGCGGCCTGAAACCAGCGCCCGGCGGAGTCGTTGTCGGGCGTTCCATCCGCGCCCATGGCAAAGAGCACGGCCAGGTTGTGCATGGCGCTTGCGTTGCCTTGCGCGGCGGCAAGCTGGTACCAGGTCTTTGCCTTGGCCAGATCGCGGTCGACGCCGTTGCCCTTCTCGAACATGTTGCCGATGCGGTATTGCGCCGGTGCGAGACCGAGATTGGCGGCCTGCTCGTAGAAGGAGGCGGCGGCCTTCAAATCCTGCTTGACGCCGCGCCCTTCGGCATAAAGGGCGCCCACTTCGAACAGCGCCTTGGGATCGTCCTTTTGCGCGGCTTCCTGCAGCGCGGGCGCACCGACGGGCTGCGGCTTGATAGCCGCCGAGGGCAGCTCGCCGAACCGGCTGTCCAGATCTGCCGGAATGGAGCCGGTGACGTCGGGAGATGTTTGCACTGGCGGCATGGCAGGCGTTGCTTCCACGGGTGCGGCCACGGGCTTTTCGGGTGCCGCTGCCAATGCCGGCGTTTCGGGCTTCAGCTCCGGTTCAACAGCGGCTGGGACGGCCGCCTGGGGCTGAGCCCGCTCAGCCTTTTCGCTCTGGGCTTCGTCGTGCCGTGGCTGGTCGATTGCCTCGACCGGTTGCCCGGCTGCGGGTGCGGCGACCTCTGCCGGCCTGGGCTCATGAGCAACGGTTTGCTGCATTTGCTCCACGGCGGCAGGCGCGGCCACATCGGCCGTGGTCAGAGCATCCTTCTTCACAGACAGGCCGATCTGGAGCGCTGCCAGCGCCAGAATGATGGCGCTCGTTGCCATCAGGATCGGCTTGCGGCGTGTCTTGACCAGATCGCCGAACGCCTTGATCGGCGCTTTGCTCTCCGAACTGCCGTCGAGTGCGGCGGCTTCGGTCGCGGCAACCTGTGCGGCGCGGCGCGCGGCGGCGATGATATCGGCACGCGCGGTTTCGGCCTCTTCAGGCGCGGACAGCTTTTCGCGCTCGTCGCGCATGCGCTTGAGTATAGCATTCAGGTCCGGCGCGCCCGAACCGGGCTCCATCGGCATATTCGCAAGCTTGGGATCGAGCGGCTCGTCCGGCGACAATGCCTGGTCCGGCACGTCCACTGCCGGTTCTTGGATGGACGCCGCGACTTCTTCCGCGGCTATAGCGACCGGCTCGGCTTTGGTCTTCCCCTTGAAGGCGCGCGTGAAGCCGCCCAGAATCGACCTTTTGGTCGATTTGACGGCTTCGGGTTCTGGGCCTGCGACGTCCACCTCGGGTGCTTCGTGAGACGCGGCGCTCGCGACGAGCAGCTCCGGCACGGTGCCGATATCCATCGAAGGCGCTTGGTCCACCGACAGCTTGGGCGTGACGGCGACACCCAGTTCGATCCCGCTCGCAGCGGTATCGTCGAGTGCGCCAAGCCTTTCGGCGATCTTCATCAACGTCTGCTGGATAGCCTCGAAGGTGCGGATGCTGCGCTCTTCGGAGCGGCGGGTCAGCGCTTCAAGCGCCTTGAGATCGTCGGCAAGCCCGGCCGCGGCCACCGCGTCGCTCTGCGAGGCGACAGCATGTTCCGCTGCATGGCGGGCCGCCTCCAGAACCGCCTGATGCTGTGTTGCAACGGATTTCTCCACCTCCTCGAGACGCGGACGGATGTCGCCCATATCAGGCAGCATGGCGCCTGGGTTGAGCAGGTGCTGGTTGAGTTCCGCGACCTGCACTTCCAGGCTGCGGATCAGGTCGGCGTCGAGATCGACCATATCAGCCGAGGACTTGTCCAGCCGTTTGGCGATATCGGCCAGACGCTCCTCCATCCGATCCGCATCGGGAAGCGTATCGACGCGCTCGGCAACCCTGGCGATCTGCCGGCCGAGCTTTTCGAAAGCCTCTCCCGGCAGCTCGGTGCGCGTGGATAGATCGTCCACGCGCACCGAAAGCGCTTCCAGCCGCTCGCCCAGGCCGGTATCCCCGTTGGTTCTGATCATCTCCTCGATCTGCGCGGCAAGTGCCAGGATGTGCGTCTCCAGCCGCGGCATCGCGTCGGCGTTGATCCCAGGCTTGCCGGTGGCTGACGACGCTGCGATGGCACGGGAAATCTCATCGAGCCGTTCGGCGATGAGCTGGCGCGTGTCTTCGTTCTGGGCGCCCTGTTGGCGCACGAAGCCGTCCAGCGCGGTTGCCAGCGTCTTCACCTTTTCCTCGACAGACTGCAGCGCGGCGGAACGCGGCAGGTCGCCGACGGCGGCGTGGATATGCTCAAGCTTGCCGACAAGGTTGGTGATGCTCGCGGGCTCTCCGGAAGCGGTAGCCAAACCCGTCTCGGCGAACCGATCGACCCGCTTGTCCAGGGCCTTAACGCTCTCCTCGCGGGCGACGCCTTCCAGCATCGAGCGCACCTGCTCCAGCTCCAGCCGGAGCAGGTTGATGTGGCGGTCGTCGCTCTTGTCGGCGAGCGTCCGGATCGAAGCGGACAACCGTTCGAACTCGGTGGCGAGTTCATGCGCGTCCTTGCCGTGGTCGTTCACCACATAGCGCGTCTCAATGTCTTCGCGCAGCTGCTCGAATTCGCGGCTGAGGTCGGCGCGCACCTGGGTGTTGAGTTCTTCGCGCATGCCCGACAATTCGCCCGCAATCTTGCCGATGGAGACCAGGCCGGCCTCCTGGCCGCGAAGCCGTTCGATCTCACGCGCGATGATCTGGTAGGAATCGGCAGGGGTTTGGGCCTCTCCGGCCTGGTCTTTTCCGGACGCTCCGAGCAAGCGGTCGAGCTGCTCCGCCGAGGCATAGGCCCGGCGCGGGCGGCCGGCATTCACGGAATCGAGATAGGATTGCTTGTTGTCCATCGAACGCCCGTCTCCCAGATTGACCGGCCCGTGGCCGGACGTCTTCCACTTTTGTCTGGGCGGCGGCGGTCAAGCGAATGACCCTGGTGGAAATCGGAGTTTCCGGGGCTCGCGCCCGCCGCTTGAAACCGTGAACAAATCACTACCTGATGACCACGATATGCCGACGAACCCACCTTTCGCCCAACGTGGTAAACAAGGGGTTAATCATTATTAAGAAAGTCATGCGGATCGGCTTCGACTCGGGACGTTCCGCAGCGGCAGCTGGGATACACATTGACGCGGTGGCCTCAATCGCTAGGTTCCCCGCAAGCCGCGCGACGGCACGAGACACAGGGCGGGACTTCATGGCGGAATGGCTGCCGGTCGACGGCGTGGACGGGGCAGATATCTTCGCTGTCATCAACAAGCCTTCGATCACCAACTCGAATGCCTATCTTCTGCGGACGACCACCCAGCTCCTTGTCTTCGATCCCGGTGCGAGTGCTGCACAGGTGGATACGCTGAACGCTGAAATCGCCGATGTGCTGGCGCAGGCTCCGCGCCGGACGACATTGTTCCTGACGCACGCGCATTTCGACCATTTCGGCGCCGTGGAGCGGCTGGTCACGGGAAACGAGCGTCCAACCACCATCCTCCACGCCGCCGGCGCTTTGGCGCTTCGGGAAAAGGACCGTCACCACACGCTTGCAATTCTCTATCGCGACGTCGTGCTGCCGGAGTTGACGGTCGATGCCCTCCTGTTCGATGCCGAGCCAGCGCCTGGCCTGCGGCGCGAATGGCGCGATGGGCCGGACGGGGTGCCGGTGCAGGTCGAGTTGTTTCCGCTGCATGACGGGCACGAGATGGAGATCTATGCAACGCCCGGCCATTCGACCTGCAGTTGTACATTCCGGATCGGCCGGCACCTTATCATCGGCGACGTGACCTTCGGCGCCAGTCCAGGTCTCGCCGGTCTGTCGGGCTGGAGCGGCGACGGCTTGCATTATTCCATCAGGCTGATCCGGCATCTCATCGAACGCCACGACATCGCCACCTGCTGGCTCGGACATGGCAATGCCTTGACCGGCATCGCGGCGCTGAGCGCGCTGGCCGCAACGGAAAAGCAGTTGTCGACGCTGAACGGCATCGCCGAGATGGATGAGGATCGAATCACGCTGCTCCGGCAGTTCGCGGTCGAACTGCTGCAGGAGATCGAGCGGATATTCACGCTGATCGGCGCACGCCTGATGCTCGTTGCCCTTCATCTTGAAAATCTCGAGGAACAGCAGGAAGCCGAGCGCCTGGCGAAGCTCTTGGATGTCGACGATGTCGAGACCCAGATTGCAGAGTTTCGCCAGTTCTGCCGCTCCTTCGAACAAGGCGGGCAGCCTGAGCTTTCGGTGGCCATGAAGGCGGCCGGCACGATGGGTCGCCTGCGCCGCGTGCTGACTGACACCGAGAGCAGCATGCATTCGCTCGCCTCCCGCGCTGAACATCTGATCGATGCCTTCCTGCAGACTATCCGCGGCCTGACCTTCCAGGCCAATATGGAGCGCGTCGCCCTGTTTCAGCTTGTCAGCGATATCGTTCGTCGCGAGCAGTCGCTGCCGGTCAGTGCCGAGGATTTTCTTGCCGCCAGCGACGACGCGGACGAGTTCCGCCGTCTTCTGGTGATCAACCTGTCGTCCGGATCGCTTCTGCGCGGCTGCGCAATCGAGTTTATTGGGGGCCAAACGGACGCGCCTTTCGCCGGCGAGGTGGTGACCGACAGTGCGCGGTTCCAGAACATTCTTCTCTCGACGCTGGAGACGCTGGCATCCAGAAGCGCCTCGAAGGCCATCACCATCGATATGGCGGAGCAGGGCGGCAGGATGACCCTGGATATCGCGGCTGACGGCGCTGGAAGGGGGTTTCCCCTTATCCGCGCGAGGCTTTATGAGCGCGCCATGGAACAGATCGGCGGGAAGTTCGCGGTCGAAGCTGATAAGATCGTGATCGGTTTTCCTGTTGCGGAGCTGGTGAGCCGGAGCGCCGATCTGCGCGGCTTGGATGGACAAGAGGCGGGATAATGGACATCACTTCGCGGCAGGTCGCCGACCGCACCGTGGTTCATCTCGACGGTCGGTTGGATGTGGCCAGCGCCAAAATCTTCGAGGATTTCATGCTCGATCTGATCGGCAAGGCTGCTTCGGATATCGTGGTCGATATGTCAGGGGTGCACTATGTCGCGAGTTCAGGCCTACGCGCGCTGATCGTTACCGCCAAAACGACGAAAGCCTCGGGACGTGAACTGTTGTTGTCGAATCTCCACGCCAATGTGCGCGAAGTGTTCGACATCTCCGGCTTTTCGGCGATCTTCAAGATCGTTTGAACCGGCCGCGTTTGTCCGACCTCACATACGCTCAGTGTTGGGACAAGGGCACTTTAGGCGCTTTTTGAAGGGCTTGGGTCGCATTTAGAATAGTATCTGTCGCATGCATGCGCTATTCGACCGCATCAGAAAGCATCTTGAACCAGAAACGAAAGGCGACTATATCCTTACGTAAACGTAAGATAGTCTCTTTTTGTTCTGACATGTGAAACCAATCGACGACAGCGTAGCCCCGACGCTGCCGTGTGGCGCAGTCCCAAGTCCTGACGCGCGAGCCGGGGAAAGTAGATGATGACCCAACAGATGATTGTCGCAGAGACAGCGGCCCATGGCCGCGAATTGCCTGTCGAAGACTTCATGCGGATCGGCGAAATGGCCCGGAATTTCGGTGTCACCTTGCGCGCATTGCGCTTCTACGAAGACAAGGGCCTGTTGAATCCGCGCCGCGAGGGCAGCACGCGTCTTTATACGCGTCGCGACCAGGTCCGCCTCAAGCTGATCCTGCTCGGCCGCAAGGTCGGGTTCTCGCTGCGCGAGGTGAAGCAGATGATCGATCTGTACGATCCGGCGGGGACGAATGTGAAGCAGCTGCGCATGGCGCTGGAGAAATCCGAAAAGCAGCTTGTCCGTCTTAGCAAGCAGCGCGCGCTTCTGGATGACGCGATTGCCGACCTCACCGGCGCCGCAGCCTCCGTGCGCCGGATGCTCGCCGAACGCGCGCCGCAATCCGCCGCCGCGAACTGAGCGCAGCTTTCCGAACTTGATGAGACCCTCCTAACCGGAGGGCTTCGTCATTTTCATGCTGGCGCGTTGGCTCATGCGCGACCACCACGATGCAAGGTCGGGGAAGGTTTCAAACAGCTGGCGTGCTTCGTCCGACATGAGGAAGTAGTCGATCATCGGTGCGACATGGAGGTCGGCCAGCGTCAGACTGGTTCCGCCCAGCCATGGCCTGCCATTCATCAGATCAGAAAGAGCCTTCAGGCAGACCGGTGCGGCGATCCGCGCCGCTGCCATTTTTCCTTCGTCCGTGGCCGTGCACTCTCGCGGCTTGGAAATCTGCTCGACGTAGAACCCCCAAACGAGATGCGGATAAATATAGCTGTCTGCGATGCTTATGATCTGATTGACGCGGGCGCGCTCTTGCGCGGTCGGCGGCTGTAGCGGATTGGCAGGGAATGCTTCGTCGATGTACCGCGTAATAGCTCCTGTCTCGTACAGTCGGAAGCCTGCATGGTCGAAGGCGGGTATGCGGCCGAAGGGATGGAGGTCGAGATAGTGTCTCGGTAGCTGATCTTTCGCAAATATGTCGACCGGCACCAACTCGTATTCGATCTCTTTCTCCATCAGCACAAGGCATGCGGAGCGGACATAGACGCTATAGTCGCTGCCATAAAGGATCGGCTTGTTCATCGTATCCTGACTGTCGAGCACATCGGCCGAGACGGGCGCGGTCGTCCCAATGCCATACCATGAGTGTGCAATATCTGGATGCAGTGTCTCGGGCGAGAACGCCTTCTACAGCAAAAATGACGCTCTGGCGTATTGACGTTTACGCAAACGTCAATATTTTTAAGAGATCAGAACCGGACGGCTGATCACATCGACCGTTGGCGCGCAGGCAAAAAATACCCGGAGGACACCATGCCCATCTTCAAGGCGCCCGTTCAGGATACGCTGTTCGTTCTCAACGACGTGCTGGGCTATGGCCGTTACGCCAATCTGCCGGGTTTTGCCGATGCTGGCGGGGATGTGCTGGAAGCGATCCTCGAGGAAGGCGCCAAGCTTTCCGAGAATGTGATGCATCCGCTCAACCGGGTTGGCGACCTTGAGGGCTGCAAGCGCGCCGCCGACGGCTCGGTGACGACGCCGAAGGGGTTCAAAGAGGCCTTTCACCAGTATCGCGAAGGCGGCTGGATGGGCCTTGCGGTTCCGGAGGAGTTTGGCGGGCAGGGGCTCCCCTACAGCGTTCACGTCGCGGTCGGCGAATATATGTCTTCGGCCAATATGGCGCTGATGATGTATCCTGGCCTGACCCAGGGCGCCATCGCCGCCCTTCTGGTGCATGGCACCGAGGAGCAGAAGGCGAAATGGCTGCCCAGGATGGTGGACGGCACCTGGACCGGAACCATGAACCTGACCGAACCGCATGCCGGCACCGATCTTGGTCTGCTGCGCACCAAGGCTGTTCCGAACGGCGACGGGTCTTACAAGATTTCCGGCCAGAAGATTTTCATTTCGGCTGGCGAGCATGACATGGCGGAGAACATCGTCCACCTCGTGCTGGCCCGCATCGAGGGCGCGCCGGAAGGCGTGAAGGGCATCTCGTTGTTCATCGTGCCCAAGCTCAAACTCGATGCCGAAGGCAAGCCAAGCGAGCGCAACGGCGTCTCCTGCGGTTCGCTCGAAGAGAAAATGGGCATTCACGGCAACGCGACCTGCGTCATGAACTATGACGAGGCCACGGGCCATCTGCTCGGCCCCGAGAATGGCGGCCTGAGGGCCATGTTCACCATGATGAACGAGGCGCGGCTGGGCGTTGCGCTGCAGGGGCTTTCGGTTGCCGAAATCGCCTACCAGAACGCCGCATCCTACGCCAAGGACCGAATTCAGGGCCGTTCGCTTACGGGCACCAAGGCGCCGGACAAGAAGGCCGATCCGATCATCGTCCACCCCGATATACGCCGTGTGCTGTTGACCATCCGGTCGATCACCGAGGCCGGTCGCGCGCTGATCCTGTGGACGGCGCTGCAGGCAGATATCGCGCACCGCTCGGAAGACGAGAAGGAACGCCAGGCAGCGGACGACAATGTCGGCCTGATGACCCCGGTGCTCAAGGGCGTGCTCACCGACAAGGGGTTCGACCATGCCGTGATGGCGCAGCAGGTGTTTGGCGGCCACGGCTATATCGAAGAATACGGCATGAGCCAGTTCGTGCGCGATGCCCGCATCGCCATGATCTATGAGGGCGCCAACGGCGTTCAGGCGCTCGATCTGGTCGGCCGCAAGCTCGGCATGCATGGCGGCCGCGCGGTGCAGGCCTTTTTCAAGGAGGTCGGCGAGTTCTGCGAGGCCAACCGCGCCGATGAGGCGATGGCGCCCTATACCAAGCAACTGAAGAAGGGGCTGAACGACCTGCAGAACGCCACCCTATGGTTGGTGCAGAACGGCATGTCCAACCCCGACAATGCAGGCGCGGCATCGACCGACTACATGCACCTCTTCGGTCTCGTCGCCTTCGGCTATATGTGGGGCCGCATGGCCAAGGTGGCGCAGGAGAAACTGGCCGAGGGAATGTCCGACTTCCATGAAGGCAAACTGGTGACAGCGCGCTTCTTCATGGAGCGCGTCATGCCCGAGACATCGGCGCATCTGGCCCGCATTTCCAGCGGTTCCACAACCATGATGTCGTTGCCGGCGGAGGCCTTTTAGGTGGACCTGCCGGTCGCAGCCCACCTATAAAGGCTGAAAAACAATCATGCAGTGGAGGAAATGACGTGACGACTGCTCCTGCCGACATTCTTGGCCTGCCCAAGCCAGCCTGGGTCGATGACGAAGTCGGCATGCTTTACGACATGGCCTATCGTTTCCTCAGCGATGAAATCGAGCCGCGCTACGAAGAATTCGAGAAGAAGGAAATCTTTGACCGCGAAAGCTGGAAAAAGGCCGGTTCCGCGGGCCTGCTCTGTGGCTCCATACCCGAGGAGTATGGCGGGTCGGGCGGCACCTACGCGCATGAGAGCGCGATTATCGAGGCTGTCAGCCATGTCGGCGTCGACGGCTTCGGCATCGCCTTGCACAACTCCATCGTCGCGCCCTACATCCTGCATTACGGCTCCGAGGAGCAGAAGCAGAAGTGGCTGCCCAGGATGGCGTCCGGCGAACTGATCGGCGCCATTGCCATGACCGAGCCGGGTGCCGGCTCCGATCTCCAGGGCGTCAAGACGCGGGCGGAGAAGGACGGCAACCAGTACCGCATCAACGGCTCGAAAACCTTCATCACCAATGGCCAACTCGCGGACCTCATCGTGCTGGTGACAAAGACGGATCCGGCGAAAGGCGCCAAGGGTACGTCGCTGATCGTCATCGAGACAGACCAACTCGAAGGCTTCGAACGCGGCCGCAATCTCGACAAGATCGGCCTGAAGTCCAACGACACCTCCGAACTCTTCTTCAACGACGTGCGCGTGCCGACCTCAAACCTGCTCGGCACGGTCGAGGGCGAGGGCTTCGTCCAACTGATGCAGCAGTTGCCGCAGGAACGCCTGCAGATCGGCACCACATCAGTTGCCATGTGCGAGCGCGCGCTGGCGCTGACCATCGACTATGTCAAGGAGCGCAAGGCTTTCGGCAAGGCGGTGATCGACTTCCAGAACACCCAGTTCAAGCTCGCCGAACTCAAGACCGAGGTCACCATCGGCCGCGTCTTCTACAACGATTGCGTTGCCCGTCACCTCGCCGGCGGTCTCGATCCGGCGACGGCGTCAATGGCCAAATACTGGCTCAGCGATTTGCAGGGCAAGGTGGTCGACCAGTGCCTGCAGCTGTTTGGCGGCTATGGCTATATGAACGAATACCCTATCGCCCGGATGTTCCGCGACGCCCGCGTCCAGCGCATCTATGGCGGCACCAACGAGATCATGAAACTGCTCATCGCCAGGAGCTTGTAAGGCAGCATGTCGGTCTATACGGCGGAAGTCAGCTGGAAGCCGGATGAGGGCGATCATTTCACCCTCGGCCGCTACACGCGTGTGCATGAAATCGCTTTCGACGGCGGCACCACGCTGATAGCATCCGCATCGCCTTCGGTTGTCCCCCTGCCCTTTTCCTCGGATGCGGCGGTCGATCCTGAAGAGATGTTCGTGGCCTCGCTGTCGTCTTGCCACATGCTCTGGTTTCTCGATCTTGCCCGCCGCGCTGGCGTGGAGATCCTGTCCTATCGCGACACGGCCGAGGGCATCATGGCAAAGAACGCCGAGGGCAAAACAGCCATCACCCGCGTGACCTTACGACCCGTTGTCGACTGCGATGGCGACCGGTCCAAGCTCGCGCAGCTTCACGAGCAGGCCCACGATGCCTGCTTCATCGCCAATTCGGTGAAGACCGAAGTGGTCGTCGAACCACAATAAAGCTTTCAGGAGGTAATGCCGCCATGGCTGACGCTTATATCTACGACGCGGTGCGCACCCCGCGCGGACGCGGCAAGAAAGACGGCTCGCTGCACGAAGTGCCGGCCGTGCGGCTCGCCGCCAAGACGCTGGAAGCCATGCGCGACCGCAACGGTCTCGACACTTCCATTGTCGACGACATCATTTTCGGCTGCGTCGATCCGGTCGGCGAAGCCGGCTCGGTGATCCCGCGTTCGGCTGCCTTCGAGGCCGGTTACGACACCAAGGCGCCGGGCATGCAGATTTCGCGCTTCTGCGCCTCGGGCCTCGATGCGGTAAATCTCGGCGCGTCCAAGATCGTACAGGGCGCCGATGAAATCGTCATCGCCGGCGGCGTCGAAAGCATGTCGCGCGTCGGCATGGGCATGTCGGGCGGCGCCTGGTACATGGACCCGTCCGTGTCGATCCCCGGCTGGTTCATGCCGCAGGGCGTGTCGGCCGATGTCATCGCCACCCGCTACGGCTTCTCGCGCGACGATGTCGACGCCTATGCCGTCGAAAGCCAGAAGCGCGCGGCACATGCCTGGGACAAGGGCTACTTCAAGAACTCCGTGATCCCGATCAAGGACCAGAACGGCCTGACGATCCTGGATCGTGACGAGCACATGCGGCCCACGACCGACATGCAGTCGCTTGGCCAGTTGCAGCCCTCCTTCACCATTCCCGGCGAGATGGGCGGCTTCGACGCGGTCGCCATCCAGCGCTACCCGGAACTGGAGGAGATCAACCACGTCCACCATGCCGGCAACTCGTCGGGTATCGTAGACGGTGCTGCTGCTGTTCTGCTGGGTTCGAAGAAGGCGGGGAAAACGCTCGGCATCAAGCCGCGCGCGCGCATCCGCACCTTCGCCAATATCGGCTCCGATCCGGTGATGATGCTGACAGGACCGGTCGACGTGACGGAAAAGCTGCTCAAGCGTGCGAAGATGAAAATCTCCGATATCGACCTGTTCGAGCTCAACGAGGCGTTTGCCTCGGTGGTGCTGCGCTACATGCAGGCGTTCGACATTCCGCATGACCAGATCAACGTCAATGGCGGCGCCATCGCCATGGGCCACCCGCTCGGCGCTACCGGCGCGATGATCCTGGGAACGGTTCTGGACGAACTCGAGCGCCGCGACCTGAACACCGCGCTGGTGACGCTCTGCATCGGCGCCGGCATGGGCACCGCGACGATCATCGAGAGGGTTTAGCGGGGGTTCCTCCCCCTTGAGGGGAGGGTGGTCCGCGCAGCGGACCGGGTGGGGTCGTTGAGGCCACGCTCGACGGATAAAATGAGGCCGAGCGCGGCATTGGGTAGCCCCACCCGTCTCGCTTCGCTCGCCACCCTTCCCTCGAGGGGGAGGGAAACCGCGGCCCCGCCGCAACCGTTTCAAGGAGGAACTCTCCAATGGCTGACTACAAAAACTTCACAGTCGACATCGACGCGGACGGCATTGCGCTCGTCACCTGGGACATGCCCGACCGTTCCATGAATGTCTTCACCGAGGAGGTGATGAACGAGCTCGACACCATCATCGATCGGGTCGCCGGCGACGGTGCGATCAAGGGTGCTGTGTTCACCTCCGGCAAGGAGACCTTCTCCGGCGGCGCGGACCTGACCATGCTGCAGAAGATGCTGACCCTCTACGCCAAGGAAAAGAAAAAAGACCCAGAGGGCGCGGCCAAGCTTCTGTTCGACAATGCCGGCCGCATGAGCTGGCTGTGGCGCAAGCTGGAAACCAGCGGCAAGCCTTGGGTTTCAGCGATCAACGGCACCTGCATGGGCGGCGCGTTCGAGCTGTCGCTGGCCTGCCACGGCCGTGTCGCGGCGAACTCCGACAAGGTCAAGATGGCGCTTCCGGAAGTTAAGGTCGGCATCTTCCCCGGCGCCGGCGGCACCCAGCGTGTGCCGCGCCTGACCGATCCTCAGTCCGCTCTGCAGATGCTGACGTCCGGCCAGACGCTGACGCCGCAAAAGGCCAAGAGCATGGGGCTGATCCACGAGATTGCCGAACCCGGCGACCTCATCGACAAGGCCAAGGCGATGATCAACGGCGGTCTGAAGGGCGTCCAGCCTTGGGACGAAAAAGGCTTCAAGCTGCCCGGCGGCCCGGTCTATTCCGCTGCCGGCGCCAATCTCTGGCCGCCTGCGGTGGCTATCCTGCGCCGCGAGACCTTCGGCAATTATCCAGCAGCCACGGCTATCCTGAAATGCGCTTACGAAGGCCTTCTGGTTCCGTTCGAAACCGGCCTGCGCATCGAGCAGCGCTATTTCACCGAGGTCATGCAGACACGCGAGGCGGCGGCGATGATCCGCTCGCTCTTCGTGTCGCTGCAGGAACTCAACAAGGGCGCACGCCGCCCCGAAGGCATGGCGGAAACCCAGTTCAAGAAGATTGGCGTTCTGGGCGCCGGCTTCATGGGCGCGGGCATTGCCTATGTCACGGCCAAGGCGGGCATTCCGGTCGTGTTGCTCGATCGAGACATGGAAGCCGCCAACAAGGGCAGGGATCATTCGGACAAGCTGATCTCCGACCAGATCAAGAAGGGCCGCGCCAAGGCCGAGGACAAGGACAAGCTCCTGTCGCTGATCACGCCGACCGCCGACTATGCCGACCTCAAGGACTGCGACCTCGTCATTGAGGCGGTCTTCGAGGATTCCGAGGTCAAGAAGGGCGCGACCGAGAAATCGGAAGCCGTGATCAAGCCCGCCGCGATCTTTGCCTCCAACACCTCGACCATCCCGATCTCGTCGCTGGCGCAAAACTCCAAGCGCCCGAAGAACTTCATCGGCATCCATTTCTTCTCGCCCGTCGACAAGATGATGCTGGTCGAGATCATTCTTGGCAAGAAGACGGGCGAAAAAGCGCTGGCGGTTGCCATCGACTACGTCCGCGCCATCAAGAAGACGCCGATAGTGGTCAATGACACCCGCGGCTTCTATGTCAACCGCTGCGTGCTGCGCTACATGTCGGAAGCCTACAAGATGCTGATCGAAGGCATCCCGGCGGCAATGATCGAGAACGCGGCGAAAATGGCCGGCATGCCGGTCGGCCCGTTGGCTTTGACCGACGAGACCGCGGTCGACCTTGCCCAGAAGATCATGAAGCAGACCATCCGCGATCTCGGCGACAAGGCCGTCGATCCCAAGCAGATGGAGTTGATCAACACCCTGGTCGACACCCATGGCCGCTTTGGCCGCAAGAACGGCAAGGGCTTTTACGACTACCCGGCCAAGCCGGCGAAGAAGAAGCTCTGGCCGGGCCTCAAGGAACTCTATCCGCAGCGCGACCCCGACACGGTCGATGTGGAAGAGATCAAGCAGCGGCTGCTGGCGGTGATCGCTCTTGAAGCGGTGCGCGTGATGGAAGAGGGCATCGTCACCGATCCGCGCGAGGCGGATGTCGGCTCGATCCTGGCCTTCGGCTTCGCCCCTTACACGGGCGGCGCCTTGTCCTATATCGACGGCATCGGCGCCAAGAAATTCGCAAAGATCGCCAAGCATCTGCAGAAGAAATACGGCGTCGAGTTCAAGGCGCCGAAGCTTCTGCTCGACATGGCCGAGACGGGCGAAACCTTCTACCAGCGCTTCGATCCCTATGCGAAGGGCGACGCCAAGAAGGCGGCGTAAGGACGGCAGCATGTATGTCTGGGCGAGAATGGCCCGCATGGCCGCGACGGCGTCCCGTCGCGGCCCCTATGCGCTCGGCGATGAAAGCAGGCTGTCGTTTCGCTGCCTGCCGACCGACATCGACACCAACATGCATCTCAACAATGCGCGCTACATGATGCTGGCCGATCTCGGCCGCATCGACATCTTCCTGCGGTCGGGCCTCATCAAGGTGGCGCGGGAGAAGCGCTGGGCGCCGATGCTGGGCGGACTTCAGACTGTGTTCGTGCGCGAGATCCGGCTGTGGCGGCATTTCGACGTCTTCTCCTCAATCGAGACCTGGGACGGCACAGAGATCATCGGCAAGCACCGCTTCGTGCTCGACAGCGGCGAGACGGCCGCCGTCATCATGACCAGCGCCGGCGTCTATGATCGCGCCAACCGCCGTTTCGTGGCGATTGACGATCTGTTCGCGGCTCTCGGCATGAACCCGGTTGCCCCGCGCCGCTACAGCGAGGAGGAGGAAATCTTCACTGCCTCGCACAAGCGCCTGAGGGCGGTGGCGAAGGACGGCTGAGAACGTTCCTCTTTTACTGCGACGTTTTGAGGGCTATCTTGCTTGCACAAGAGGATCGGCGATGACCAAGCTGGAGCGAGCACTCAAGGAAGCCGAGCAGCTGCCGGACGAACTGCGCGAGCAACTTGGCGACCAACTGCTTCATTACATCCATAATTATCTTGCGCTTCGAGACGATCTCGACGCCGGATTGGCGGAACTGGATGCCGGGCAGATGCGTGATGGAAAATCCGTCTTCGCCTCTCTAAAGGCCAAACATGGCCTATAGGCTGATTTTCGCACCGCTGGCGGAACGTGACCTAGCCGAAATCGACGACTTTATCTCTGTGGAAAGTCCGGTCGCAGCCCAGCGCATGATCCTGCGTTTTGAAAAAGCTGCGATGATGCTGACAGAGCGGCCGTATGTTGGCGCGACCGTCACGTCGCCAAAGCGCCGGGGTCTAAGAAAATGGACCGTCTCGCCCTACGTGATTTTTTACCGGATCGCGGACGAACAATTGCAGATCGTTCGCATCTTGCATTCGGCAAGAGATATCGACCGGCAACTTGGTGCCGAATAGGCGACTTTGCGCTCCAGCATGGTAGACAAATCGTAAATCGGCCGATACAACAAAAAGGTATTTTTTCCTGTTGATGGAAGGGAGTGGAACGATGCTCTCCCATGAACGCGTCTGGGCTGCGATCGATACGCTGGCCGAACGCTATTCGCTTTCTCCCTCCGGCCTCGCCAAGAAGGCGGGGCTTGATTCGACCGCTTTCAACAAATCCAAGCGGCTGTCCGTGGACGGTCGCCCGCGCTGGCCGTCCACGGAATCGCTCGCCAAGATCATCGACGCGACTAACTCCTCGCTGGACGAGTTCATCGGCTTCGTCGAGGGCCGGACGGCGGCCCTCTCGGTCGGTGTATCGTCTGCTCGGCAGACCTCGGGCGTGCCATTGCTGGGTTTCGCGCAGGCGGGCGCAGGCGGTTTCTTCGACGATGCCGGGTTTCCGGTCGGCCAGGGTTGGGACCTGATCGAGCTGCCAGGACAGGCGACGGAAAACTCCTACGCTCTCCAGGTCCAGGGCGATTCCATGCTGCCGCTCTACCGCAATGGCGACGTGCTGGTGGTGGAACCTGCGGCGCCGATCCGCAAAGGAGATCGCGTCGTCGTCAAGACGCTGGACGGCGAGGTCATGGCCAAGGTGCTGGAGCGGCAGAACGCTGCCGGGGTCGACCTCGTTTCGCTCAATCCCGAGCATCCCGACCGGCATATCCCGATCACGCGGATGGAATGGATCGCCCGCATCGTCTGGGCGAGCCAGTAAGGCGAATGCGGCCGGCGCACGCAGCTTTGTCGCTTGCCGTTCTCTGCGGCGGGGCCGTGCTCGTTCTCGCGGCCGGCCAGCGGGTTGCTGTACAGCCCGAGCTGCCCGCCGCATCGGCTCAGCCGGAAGATCGGTCCCCACCGTCGAAGAGTTCCGCAGCCTTGCCCCAACCCGAGGCCGACCGCACCGCCGATCCGGATGGGGTCGTGTCGCCGATGGCCGAGGCCGATACGCTTCAGCGCGAAGCGCCGCGTGCTCCGCTCAGCGAATTATCGCTTGCCCTGCCGCCGAAACCCAAGCGGCCGAAGGATTGGGATGGCGCCACCCTGTTTCGCCCCGTCGCGCCCGCCGCCGGTGTGATCGAGGCTATGGGCTACACCGTGTCGCTCGCCGGTGTCAGCAGCGTGGATGCGGCCTACAGATGCAATTCGGACGGCAAGGAATGGCCGTGCGGCGTCAATGCGCGCACTGCCTTTCGCTCTTTCCTACGTGGCCGCGCGGTTGTCTGCGATATCCCACAAGAGGCCATGCCGGGCGCAGTCGAAGCTGGTTGCCGGCTGGGCAAGCAGGACATCGCCCGCTGGCTGGTGGACAATGGCTGGGCCACGGCCGAAGCCGGCGGACCCTATGCCGAGGCGGAAGACAAGGCCCGAAGGGCCGGCAAGGGCATCTTCGGCCGGCCGCCGGAAACGGCTGATCTGCCGCCGCCTCCGCCGGATGTTTCGTTCACGCAGCCAGTTGACCCGCCAGAGCCTTCTGAATGAGCGCGCGGGTTTCCGCCACGCCATAGAGCGCGGCGAAGGAACCGAAGCGCGGGCCGCGCTCCTGGCCGATCAGTACCTGATAGATCATCTGGAAAAACGCGCCGGAAACGCCAGGACCGCCCTCTGGGCTCTTCTTGGCATGGTCCTGATAGCGCTCGATCTCGCGCGCCACATTAAGCGACGCGTTTTGGATCGCCTCGCTGTCCGCGTCAGCGGGCAGCGCGCCCAGCGCATCGGCCAGCTTCTGCAGCGCGTCCTGCTCCACGTCGTCGGCGGGTCGGTACACCTTGGTCGGCTTCACAAAATCGTCGAAGTAGCGGATCGCGTAATCCGCCAGACGATCGAGCTCCGGATGCGTCTGCGGCGTCACACCCTGCGCATGGCGTGAAATGAATCCCCACAGAACGTCCTTATTCTGGGCGTTCGATGCGCTGACGAGGTTGAGCAGCAGGGCGAAGGTCACCGGCAGTTCGATGGCCGGCGGGTTGCCGTCATGCATGTGCCAGACGGGGTTGCCAAGGCGGTTCTTCCAGTCCTGCTTCGGGTAGGCGGCGAGGAAGCTGTAATATTCGTCCACCGCCTTCGGGATGACGTCGAAATAGAGCTTCTTGGCCTGCCGGGGCCGCTGGTACATGTAGAGGCCCAGGCTCTCGGTCGGCGCGTAGGTCAGCCATTCGTCGATGGTCAGGCCGTTGCCCTTTGATTTCGAAATCTTCTGGCCGTTTTCGTCGAGGAACAGCTCGTAGACGAAATGCTCGGGCGCGCGTCCGCCTAAAATATTGCAGATCTTGTCATAGACCACGGCATTGGTCTGGTGGTCCTTGCCGAACATCTCGAAATCGACGTTAAGGGCCGCCCAGCGCATGCCGAAATCGGGCTTCCACTGCAGCTTGACCTTGCCGCCGGTGACCGGCAGCGTGGTCTCGACACCGTTCTCGTCGTCGAAGGTGATCGTGCCGGCCTTCGCGTCGACATGCTTCATCGGCACGTAGAGCACGCGTCCGCTGGTCGGCGAAATCGGCAGGAACGGGCTGTAGGTCGCCTGCCGCTCCTCGCCCAGCGTCGGCAGCATCACCGCCATGATCTTGTCGTAGCATTCGGCCGCGCGCAGCAGCATCGCGTCAAATCGGCCAGACCTGTAATAATCGGTGGCGCTGGCGAATTCGTAATCGAAGCCGAATGTATCGAGGAAACGGCACAGCATCGCGTTGTTGTGGTCGGCAAAGCTCTTGTAGTCGCCGCCGAACGGGTTCGGCACGGCCGAAAGCGGCATGTGCATATACGGCTCCAGCGCTGCGCGGTCCGGCACATTGTCGGGGATCTTGCGCATCCCGTCCATGTCGTCGGAAAAGCAGAGAAGCTTGGTCTTGACCTTGTCCTGCGTGATCAGGCGGAAGGCGTGACGCACCATGGTGGTGCGGGCCACCTCGCCGAAGGTGCCGATATGCGGCAGGCCGGATGGGCCGTAGCCGGTTTCGAACAGCACCGTCTCGGGAAACGGTTTGTCCTTGTAACGCTCGACGATCTTGCGGGCCTCTTCGAACGGCCATGCCTTGCTCTCGGCTGCCGCTGCAAGAATTTCGGGGTTGAGATCGATCGTGTTTGATCTCGTCATGTCGAACGCCTTTTGTGATTTTGAAGTGCCGCCGTCAAAAAACGACCGCCTGCTCTATGCCCGCGAACCCGTGACGTCAACGATTTCGGGTGCTTTCATTGTGCTGTGACCTCGGCGTTCTTAGATACCGGACGATTTCAGCAACCGGAGACCTCGATGCCGCAACTCTCAACCCACGAAGCCATAGTCTACCTCATGGTGATGACCTCGGCTTCCGACAGGGACATGACCGACATCGAACTCTCCCGTATCGGCGATGTCATCCACACCTGGCCGATCTTCGTCGATTTCGACGAGCACAAGCTGATCGACGTTGCCAGGGACTGCCAAGAACTGCTGCACGAGGACGCTGGAGTGCAGGGAGTGCTCGCCCTGACGGCGAAAGCCATTCCAACCCATCTTCACGACACCGCTTATGCCGCGGCGTTCGAAGTCGCCTCCGTCGATCTCGAAATGCGGATGGAGGAGGTGCGCATCCTGCAGTTGCTGCGCCAGCATCTCGAGGTGGACGAACTTACGGTCGCAGCCATCGAGCGCGCCACCAAGGCGCGCCACCGCATGCTGACCTGAGCGTTGGATCAGAAGAAGCTGACCGGGAAATACCGCAGGTAGAGCTCGGCAAAAGTACCCTTGGCAGTGATTTCGCGCAGGGCGTAGTCCAAGGCGGCGGCCAGTTCTGGCGTATCCGCCTTCACGGCCACGGATAGGCCGTCGCCGAGATAGTCGGGCGCCATGTAAGGACCGCCGGCGAAACGGCAGCAGCCTGCGGCATCGCTGCCCGACAGCCAGAAACCCATCCGCATGCCGTCGCCAAAGGCAGCATCGATCTTGGAGTCCTTGAGGTCGCGATAGAGCCAGTCCTGGCGGGTGAATGTCACCGGCTGCGCATCGGGGAAATAATCGCGCAGCAATTGCTCGTGCGCCGACCCGGCCAGGACACCTACGCGCTTGCCCGCAATAGCTTCCGCGTCCAGTTGCTTCAGGTCAGACAGCCTGCGCACGATGAAACGCGCTGGAAAGCGCAGATAGGGCCGGGAGAACGCGTAAAGCTTTCGGGAATCCGCAGTTGCCGGAAGACCCGCCAGCAAGGCCTCTCCGTCACCCCCGCGCATTGCGCCTTCCAGCTCGTTCCATGGCAGCGCCTGGATCTGACATTTGGGTTCGATCTGGAGTTCACGGCAGATGGCGCGCGCCAGATCGACATGGAATCCCGACAAGCGGCCATTGCCGTCGATGAAGTTGAACGGTGGAAAGTCGGTCGTCGTCAGGAAGCGCAGCCGCGGCAGTGCCGACACATTGGGCTTCGGCAGTTGCTCCTTCATATCCCAAAAGTTCGGAATGTACGGCTCCTGCGCTTGCACCGGCGTCACCGAGGCGAAAAGAGCCACGGCGAGCCCGACGCCGACCGCCCTGCGGGCTCGGACGAGCCACACGCTTGGACCGTATCGAGGAGAAGAATGTGTCGAATTCGTCATGGTCTGCTTTGTGTAGATTTCAATGATTGGGAATTGGTGAAGCGCCCAATCCAGAGAGCAACCTGTGGTTCAAGGCCCGATAAGCGCAGTCACACAGAAACGTTCAATGTGGCGAGGTTTTGATAGGTGGTCGCCGTCGTCATGGATCGTTTGGCTAATACTTTCGACGTAACAATCACGCTGCCACTGCGCAAAGACAAGTCGTTAAAAATATATATTGATTTGTTGAAAACGCTATTGTTCAATGACGCAGCCGTAAAGGCAAACATCCATCCGCGAATACGGGGCGCTGATGGATGTTGAGCAACATTCGGAAGTCTCACCAATATAGCTTTTCGAGATGCGCGTATGGGGGCATGCGCCGTGGAAATTCGTCACGCCGATTTTCTGAAGCAAAACATTTTGCCGCGTATGGCGGCGATGAAACAACTCGATCTTGCCCGCAAGGCGCGCGCCGCCCAGGAGAAAGTCTTCAGGCTGGTGCCGGAAAGCCGTGATTGGCAACCCGTGCTGGACCGGCTCGGTCTTTCAGCCGAGCAAATCTGGCGGATCGCCTCGAAGGCCCGTTTTGCCGGCGTATCCTTCGAGAGAAAACTGATCGCCTCCGGCATCGTTGCGGAGGCGGACTTCTATCAGGCAATTGCCGCGGAACTCGGGACTGCCTTCCTTCCCGCCATCGAAGCGGAATGTCTGGTCGACCGTTTTTCCATCGACACGCCGCTGCTGCGCGCCGCCGATAAGAAACTGATCGTCCGCTGTCATGACGCCG
This sequence comes from Tianweitania sp. UT-5YL-CI-8, assembly GCF_030010215.1. Classification (GTDB taxonomy): domain Bacteria; phylum Pseudomonadota; class Alphaproteobacteria; order Rhizobiales; family Rhizobiaceae; genus Oryzicola. The sequence goes on along the minus strand of NZ_JASCRR010000002.1, from coordinate 199,754 downwards.
CACAGGATGTGGTCACGGTCGTCGCTCCGGATCGCCAAGGCATGCTTGAATTGCGCCGACAATTCCACCTCGCTCCCAATCTGCGCGCGCGGATGCGCATTTCCACGCCGTCCGCTATCCGGCAGGCGGTGTCGGCCTGGCTGCAGGCTGATCTGGACCGCCACGCGACCAAAGGTCTGTTCGACCGGTTCCCAGCGTCCTCGGCCCGCTTCGTCTTGTATGGCTGGCAGGGGCTCGCAGTGGGCTTGTTCATCCCGTTGGCGCCTATAGCGCTGTTCCTGCAGCCGACCATCGGCTTTCACGTCCTGCATGTGATAACGCTCGTCTTCTTCCTCGGCTGTATTGCGTTGCGCGTCGGTGCGATCCGCCATGCTCAACCGCCGGTGCGCAAGAGGCTGCGCCCGATCGACAGGGCACAACTGCCAGCCTATTCGGTGCTTGTGGCCGTCTATCGCGAGGCTCATATGATCTCGGAACTGGTCGCCGCGTTGGATCGTCTCAAATGGCCACGCAGCAAGCTCGACATCAAACTGGTCTGCGAAGCCGATGATCTGGAGACCATCGCCGCCGCTCGCGCGCTGGATCTGCCGCCGCATTTCGAGGTCGTGGCCGTACCGCCATCGCTGCCCCGCACCAAGCCCAAAGCCTTGTCTTATGCTTTGCCGTTGGCACGGGGTGATTATGTCGTCCTCTACGACGCTGAGGACCATCCGCATCCCTGCCAACTGATCGAGGCATGGCAGGCGTTCAAGGACGATGCCGATGGCCGGCTTGCCTGCGTGCAGGCACCACTGGAGATTTCCAACAAAGGGTCGGCGGGCATGGTGGCCGCCATGTTCGGCTTTGAATATGCGGCGCTTTTCCGCGGATTGCTGCCATGGCTTGCGCAAAACAGGCTCATCTTGCCCTTGGGCGGCACCTCGAACCACTTCCGGCGGGAGGTTCTGGAGGAGGTCGGCGGCTGGGATCCGTATAATGTCACCGAAGATGCCGATCTCGGTATCCGGCTGGCACGCTGCGGTTATCGCACGGCAACGATCACAAAACCCACCCTGGAACTCGCCCCGACGCGGTTCAAGGTCTGGCTGCCGCAGCGGTCACGCTGGCTGAAAGGCTGGTGCCAGAGCTGGCTGGTGCACATGCGGCATCCGGTCCAGCTTTACCGTGAACTGGGACCTGCCTCGTTCTGCGCGGCGCAACTGCTCCTGGCGGGCATGGTGGTGTCTGCGCTTGCCCACCCCGTTCTGGTGGCTAACGTCTTCTATGGCGTTATACAGATGGCGCTGGGCGTTGAGGCTGGGCCGGGGAGGCCAATCCTGCTGCTTTTTGATATCGTCAGTGTACTCGGCGGCTACATGTCGTTCCTGTTGCTGGGATGGAGCACGCTGCGGCCGCGCGAAAGAAAAGGTTTCTGGCGCATCGTCGTCTATACGCCGGTCTATTGGTTCATGCTCTGGCGTGCAGCGATCCGGGCCATCTGGCAACTCTTCTTCCGCCCGCATCATTGGGAGAAGACTCCCCATGTGCTGGTTGGAAAATAGGTCCTGACCTAGCCCGCTATGCGTTGCAGAAACTCCGGTCCCTGGCCGATAATGTTGAGGTCGGGCTCGCCGATGTCCTTCTTGTCCTTGCCGGCATAGTCCAGCGCGAGAAGGATATGCCGCATCACTTCCAGTCTCGCGCGCCGCTTGTCGTTGGCGCGAACGATGGTCCAGGGCGCGGCTGCGCTGTGGGTGCGTTCGACCATCAGGTCTCGCATTTTCGTGTACTCGTCCCATTTGGCGATGCCGGCCAGGTCCATCGGCGAGAATTTCCAGTTCGTCAGCGGGCTGTGGACCCGGTCGTGAAAACGCTTGAGCTGCATTTCCTGGCCGACATCGAGCCAGAATTTGAAGAAGCTGATCCCGTCATTGACCAGCATCTGCTCGAAATGCGGTGTCTCGCGCAGGAACTGCTCATGCTGTTCGGGCGTGCAAAAGCCCATCACCGGCTCCACACCGGCACGGTTGTACCAGGACCGGTCGAAGGTGACGAACTCGCCGGCAGTTGGGAAATGGGCGATGTAGCGCTGGTAGTACCACTGGCCGTGCTCTGTCTCGGTCGGCTTGGTCAGCGCCACGTTGCGTGCATTGCGGGGATTCATATACTCGCGCAGCACCTCGATCGTGCCGCCTTTGCCGGCGGCATCGCGGCCTTCGAACAGCACCAGCACGCGCTTGCCGGTCGATTGCAGCCAGAACTGCAGCTTGACCAGCTCGACCTGCAATTCCTCGAGCAGCTGGTCGTACTCCTTGCCAGGCAGTTTGTCCGCGTAGGGATAGCCGCCGGAACTCAGCTTATTGTCCTCCACCCAGTCGGGCAGCTTCGGATCGGTGATATCCAGCGTGCGCTTGATGCCGCCGATTTTCAGTTTCACCGGGCCGATCTTTGCGAGTTCCTTATTTTCCTTGGCGTTTTTCGTCACGATGACACCTTTCATGGTTTATGGCGCATGCTAGAGCCTTTCATGATGAGTTGGAACCGTTCTGCCCGGCCTAAAAGGTTTCCCGCTGGCGGACACCCGGTACGTCGAGCCGCTTGGACGATGGAACCCCATCGACCTGCGCGTCTCTCCTGCCGGATTGCCTTGCCATCGGGAAACAGAACTGTTTCCAACTCACCATGAAAGGCTCTAGATCATTTTATAGGCGAGCGGAATCGCGGCCGAAACAAAGAGATAGGACGGTTTCGCCGATGAGCGAAGGGGACGAGCGGCAGCACGATACCCTGTCGGCAGGGGCTTTGGGCCGCTTGCGCCAGAACGGCTGGCTGGCAGGAGTATCCTGCGTGGCAATCCTCGCTGTTTCGGTCACCGGTCAGGTGCCCGCCTATGCCGCGGCCCTTGCCTGCCTGGCCGTGCTGGCAGTGGCCGCCATGACGCCCGGCCGGAAGGCAGAAACGGCTGTGCAGGTCGTCCGGGCGGTTCCGGAAGCCAACCCGCTCGGGCCGCTTTCGGCCGTTCATCTCGCCGCAGCCGTTGCCGAGCCGCTCGTCGTCTTCGACGCGTCCGGCGCCGTGGTGCATGCCAACGACGCGGCGCGCCGGGCATTCGACGGTATGCGCGCAGGCCTTTCGCTGCCGCTTCGGTTTCGCGCGCCGGAAATGCAGTCCGTCATCGAAGGCGCGTTGGCCGGCGATGGCACCATCCTCTCCGTCGATTATTTCGAACGCCTGCCGGTCGAGCGCAGCTATCGCGTCACGGCCTCCCCGGTAGGCCATGACACCGGCCTCTATGTTCTGGTGTTCCGCGACCAGAGCGAAGCGCGCCGCATCGACCGCATGCGCGCCGACTTCATCGCCAATGCCAGCCATGAGCTGCGCACGCCGCTGGCGTCAATCTCCGGCTTCATCGAGACAATCCTGGGGCCGGCCCGGAACGATCCCAAGGCGCAGGCCAATTTCCTCGGCATCATGCAGGAGCAGACTGGCCGCATGTCGCGGCTCATCGACGATCTTCTGTCCCTTTCGCGGCTGGAGATGAAGCCCTATCTCCGGCCCGGACAGACCGTCGATGTGAAGGAAACGCTCGAGGCGGTGATCTCGTCGCTGGCGCCGTTGATGGCCGACACCGGCATGGCGCTGGATCGAGAGTTTGGGGAGGGGAGCTTTCTCGTCGCGGGCGACAGGGACGAACTGTTCCAAGTTTTGCAGAATCTGCTCGAAAATGCCTGCAAATACGGCCGCTCCGGTGGTCGTGTCGTTGTGCAGTTGGAGAAAGCCATTTCCGGCGGTGTCGATGAGGTGGTGGCCACGATCCGCGATTTCGGGCCGGGCATACCCGAGGAGCACATTCCTCGCATCACCGAACGCTTCTACCGCGTCGATGTCGAAACCAGCCGCACCCAGAAGGGCACCGGGCTGGGGCTTTCGATCGTCAAGCACATCCTCACCCGCCATGGCGGGCGGCTGTCGATCCGCTCTGAAGTCGGCAAAGGGTCGAGCTTTGCCGTGCATCTGCCCGTAGCCTGAGACAAACTTCGGCATTTCTTTTTTCTGTCATGCGCTTAGCGTAGTCAAAGAGTTTGTGGAGACGATTCTTCAGCACATCCGAGGTCGTGGAAACGAAGTTCAAACCGTCGATTCCGGGAGGCGAACTGCCCATGCCATCAGGCCATATCGTCAGTGCATTCGAGGAGGAACTGCAATTCCTGTCGCGGCGACTGGCGGCGATGGGAGGACAGGCCGAGCGCCTGGTCGAACAGGCTGTGGCAGCGCTCGTCAATGGCGATCCCGTCCTGGCGCAGAAGGTCATCCGCGACGACCTGCTGCTGGACGAGGCGCAGCGCGAGATCGACGACAAGGCCATTTCCATCATCGCCCGGCGCCAGCCCATGGCGCGAGACCTGCGCGAGATCATCGGTTCGATCCGCATTACGGCCGATCTGGAGCGTGTCGGCGATCTCGGCAAGAACCTGGCCAAGCGGGTCAATGCGGTGGCGGAAGGACGCCAGCCGGCAAGCCTGTTCCGGGGGCTTGAAGCCTTGGCCGAACTGGCGCTCGCCCAGCTTAAGGAAGTTCTCGATGTCTTTGCCTCGCGCTCGGTCGAACGCATCGGCTTCGTCCGCGACCGCGACGAAGAGATCGACGCCATGTACACGTCGCTGTTCCGCGAACTTCTGACCTACATGATGGAAGACCCGCGCAACATCACGCCCTGCACCCATCTCCTGTTCTGCGCCAAGAACATCGAGCGTATCGGCGACCACGCCACCAACATCGCCGAGACCATCTATTACATGGTCACGGGCGACCAGATGCCGCCCGAACGCCCCAAGGAAGACAAGAGCCACCGCGTGACGCTGAATCAGATTTGACAAGTTTCCTTCCTTCTCCACTTGCGGGAGAAGGTGGCCGACCCTGAGCTTGTCGAAGGGGAGGTCGGATGAGGGGTGTTGGAAGACATGAGGCGTGGCATTCCGTCCAGAACCCCTCATCCGTCGCCTTATCTTTCGCTCACGTCGTTCGCTCAAGGGCGACACCTTCTCCCGCAAGGGGAGAAGGGAGGGCGCCGCTGCTTACCCGCATCAGCCTTCTTGGAGCCGCGGGCCTTCATCGCTTCGATCGAGGTCATAAAAAAGGCGGCGCGAGCGCCACCTTTGGGGATATTCAGGTCGAAGCTGAGCCTCAGCGAACCCGGCGGCGTTCCGATGCCGGCTGGAAGGCGAGGCGGGCGTGATAGCGGCAGTAGGGGCCGGTATCGGCGCATTCATTGCCGCAGAAGTTGAAGTCTTCCGACAGCGGATCGCCATTGGGCCATTTGCAGGTGCGCTCGCTGAGCTGAACCAGCTGCAGGCGGCGCGAAATCGGCACCACGACATCCTGGGTGGCGCGCGACGCGGGCCGGACGGGTTCGGCATCGAACTGAACCTGCAGCGCGGTGGCGCCCAAGGTCGCGGCAACCGGACGCGGCGCGGGCGCGGGCCTGCTGTTGATCGGCTTGGGCGCTGCGGCGGTGGGCGTTGTCACGGGCTTTTTCGGCCGTGCCGGCGTGGCCGTGGTGCGGCCGCGGCCCGACAGCTTCAGGCGGTGAACCTTGCCGATCACGGCGTTGCGGCTGACGCCACCCAGCTGGGCAGCGATCTGGCTTGCGCTCAGTCCCTCGGCCCAAAGTTTTTTAAGAAGCTCGACCCGCTCGTCAGTCCAGTTCATGAGATCGTTCTCCCGATCGAAGTGCAGACTCGCGAATCCCCATACGCCCGGCGCAAGCCGGTTGGGCACCACATGTATTTGGGTGATTATGTTCGCCGCACGAAATCTAGTTATTTCGAAACCACAATTAGCTATACGTGGACTCCGTGACAAGAGTCCCGGCTGCAACACGAATCGCTTTTTTCGGTTTTCCCCAACTTGCCTGTCGATCCGGCGCTTGGCGCAACCTGTCCGGCAGTTCATGGCCCAGGCGACGTTTTCGTTGACTTCCAAGGCGAAAAAAACAATATAGCGCCAAGGTCGCCGAATGGCGGCCTTTTGATTTTTCCGGCCCTGGAGCGGCAAAAATGAGCGGATCGGCGCTGTACGAAACCTTCGCGCGCGCTCCCCTTGCTTTCGAAAGAGGCGAGGGAAGCTGGTTGATCGCGGAGAATGGCGAGCGATATCTCGACTTCGCCGGTGGCATCGCCGTCAATTCGCTTGGCCACGGCCATCCGCACCTGGTTGCCGCGCTCACCGAGCAGGCAGCCAAGCTGTGGCACGTCTCCAATCTCTATGAGATCCCCGGCCAGAGCCGGCTGGGCGAGCGCCTCGCCGAGAACACCTTTGCCGACAAGGTGTTCTTCACCAATTCGGGCGCTGAGGCGCTGGAAGCGGCGATCAAGACGGCGCGGCGCTATCATTATGTGAAGGGCCATCCCGAGCGGTTCCGCATCATCACCTTCGAAGGCGCTTTCCACGGCCGCACTTTGGCGACCATCGCCGCCGGCGGCCAGCAGAAATACCTCGAAGGCTTCGGCCCGAAGGTCGAGGGTTTCGATCAGGTCGCCTTCGACGACGTCGATGCCGCCGAAAAGCTGATCTCGGACGAGACGGCGGCGATCTTGCTGGAACCGGTGCAGGGCGAGGGCGGCATCCGTCCCTTCCCGACCGCCTCGCTCAAGCGCATCCGCCAGCTCTGCGACAAGCACGGCATTCTGCTGATCTTCGACGAGGTCCAGTGCGGCATCGGCCGGACCGGCAAGCTGTTCGCTTATGAGTGGACCGGCGTCGAACCCGATATCATGGCGATTGCCAAGGGCATTGGCGGCGGGTTCCCGATGGGCGCCTGCCTGGCCACCGCCGAGGCTGCGAGCGGCATGACGCCGGGCGTGCACGGAACCACCTTCGGCGGCAACCCGCTTGCCATGGCGGTCGGCAACGCCGTGCTCGACGTGGTGCTGGAAGACGGGTTCCTCGACGAGGTCAACCGCAAGGCGCTGCTGATGAAGCAGGGGCTGGCCGCCATCGCCGACGAATATCCCGACGTCATCGAAGGCATTCGCGGCACCGGCTTCATGATTGGCCTGAAATGCACCATGCCGAACATCCGCGTCAACGCCGCGCTGCGCGACCGCAAATTCCTAGCCGTGCCTGCCGGCGACAACGTCATTCGCCTTTTGCCGCCGCTGACGGCGACCGACGAGGACATCCGGGAAGCACTCGACCGCATTCGCGCGGGCGCGAAAAACCTTTCCGAAATGGCCGCCGACGCCGGCTGAAGCGCGTCGCGATCTTTCAGCTTCGCTTAACACGCTTTAGCTTTTTGTTTTTATGCATGTCTTTATCCTGAAACCGGTACCCACTTTCGGGAGACATGCACGAGGAGATTTGATGAGCAGCGGAATTCGCCACTTCACCGACCTTTCGGCCCTTTCTGGAAGCGTGCTTCGCGAGATGCTGGACGACGCTTCCACACGCAAGGAGCGTCTGAAGGCCGGCGAGCGATCCCGGCCGCTGGACGGCAAGGTTCTGGCGATGATCTTCGACAAGCCGTCGACCCGTACCCGCGTTTCGTTCGACGTCGGCATGCGCCAGCTCGGCGGCGAGACCATCATGCTGACCGGCACCGAAATGCAGCTTGGCCGCAGCGAGACCATCGCCGACACCGCGAAGGTTTTGTCGCGCTATGTCGACGCCATCATGATCCGCACCACCACCCATGACCGGCTGGTGGAGCTAACCGAAAACGCCACCGTGCCGGTGATCAACGGGCTGACCGACGACACCCATCCCTGCCAGATCATGGCGGACCTGATGACCTTCGAGGAACATCGCGGCCCGGTGAAGGGCAAGACCTTCGCCTGGACCGGCGACGGAAACAATGTGCTGCATTCGCTTCTGGAGGCGTCCGCCCGGTTCGACTTCAAGCTGAACATCGCCGTGCCCGAGGGCAGCGAGCCGACGCAGACATATCTCGACTGGGCCAAGGCCAATGGCGGGACTGTCAGCCTGACCCGCTCGGCCGAGGAAGCTGTCAGCGGTGCGGACTGCATCGTCACCGATACCTGGGTTTCAATGGGCCAGGAGCATCGGGCGCGCGGGCACAACGTGTTCCTGCCCTATCAGGTCAACGCCGAGCTGATGAGCCACGCCAAGCCAGATGCGCTGTTCATGCACTGCCTGCCGGCGCATCGCGGCGAGGAAGTGACAGACGAGGTGATGGACGGGCCGAACTCGGTGGTGTTCGACGAAGCGGAAAACCGGCTGCACGCCCAGAAGGCGGTGCTGGCCTGGTGCCTGGGCGCGTAGGAGCGGTTCTTGATCTGCGGCCGGCGCATACCTATCTGGGCACCATCACCCCAAAACAGGGCGTCTGGAAGCATGCTACCCGGAGGGCGGCAGTGCCGCACGCCGGAGATATGTCATGTTGGAATCCGTTGAAGTGACCGATCGTTATCCTCAACTCGGCGAGTTCGATTTTGCCGGCGACGACCATGTCGTTCCCTTTTCCGTGGAAGGACTGGATGTTCGCGGCCGCATCGTCCAGCTCGGCCCGCTGCTCGACGACATCCTGGAGCGCCATGACTATCCCGAGCCGGTCGCACGGCTCCTGGCGGAGGCCTGTGTGGTCACGGTCCTGCTTGGCACGTCGCTGAAGTTCGAAGGCAAGTTCATTCTGCAGACCCGCACCGACGGGCCGGTGGACATGCTGGTCGCCGACTTCACCACGCCGCATTCGCTGCGCGCCTATGCGCGGTTCGATGCGGAGCGTCTGCAGCAGGCGGTGGAGACCGGCAAGGCCGAGCCGAAAGACCTGCTCGGCGACGGTGTTCTGGCTCTGACCATCGACCAGGGCCAGCACATGCAGCGCTATCAGGGCATCGTGCAACTCGAAGGCACCTCGCTGGAAGAGGCCGCGCTGACCTATTTCCGTCAGTCGGAGCAGATCCCGACCGACGTCAAGCTGTCGGTGGCCAAGCTCGTCCTTCCGGGGGAAGGCGGCAGCCGCGAACATTGGCGCGCGGGCGGGATCCTGGCGCAGTTCCTGCCGGAAGCACCTGAGCGCATGCGCGTGCCGGACCTGCATGGCGGCGATGGCGATGAGCGCGACCCGGACGGCGTGCCCGAGGACGACGCGTGGCAGGAACTCGTGGCGCTGACGGGAACGATCGAGCCGACCGAACTGATCGATCCGACGGTGGGCGCCGAAAGGCTGCTCTACCGCCTGTTCCACGAGCAGGGCGTGCGGGTGTTCGAGGGCGTTCGGGTGGCCGACGAGTGCTCGTGTTCGCGCGACAAGATCAAGGGCATCCTCCAAGGCTTCACCGCCGAGGAGATCACCGACAGCGTGGAAGACGGCACGATCCGCGTGAACTGCGAATTCTGCTCGAAATCCTACGAATTCGACCCGGCGGAATTCGGCCAATAGGCAGTATCTGTAAAACCCAATCGGGAAGGGCGAGACTTTGGTCTCGCCCTTTTTATTTGTTTACGCTGCAGCGCCTGCCGGTTGCCGACGGCCGACTTCCAGCAGCCGGCGGCAAATGTTGAGCAGCGGCTTTTCGACGAAGACATACAGGAAGCAGCCTGCCGCGACGGTGAGGCAGAAGACGATTGCGTAGAAGACATGGGGGCCGAGACCGACAAAGCCCTGCAGCTTCATCATGATCTTGGAGAACAGCCCAAGGAAGGCAAGATGGGTGAGATAGATGCTGTAGGAGGCGTCGCCGATCAGTTGCAGCGGGCCGAAGGAAACGGGCTGCCGGCGCTCGCGCTCCCATGCCGCAGCCCCTGCGATGATGGCGCCGAAGGACAGCGCGTAGAGGATTTGCGTGATGTCGTAGCTCAGCCCGTTGGCCTCGACCGCGTAGGTGGCGGCGAACGCCGCGAGCCCGCCGGCGAAAACGCCCTTGGCCGGCGACAGGCCGAGCCTGCGATAGAGCAGACAGGCGCCCATGCCGATCAGGAAATTGAGATTGAGCGGCGAGAAATAGGTCGTCAGCGCGGAACGGGCGCCTTCCTCGCGATGCTCGAAGAGGAACAGCAGCGGCAGCATCCACAAGGCGATGGCAGCGATGCCGAGCTTGCGGTTGACGATGAGCAGGCTGAAGACGAGGTAGAAGGCGACCTCGTGGATCAGGGTCCAGGCCGGCACGATGGGCAACTCGAAATTGTCGATGCGCAGCAGAAAAACAGTGGAAATCCAGTCGGTCAGCGAGGCGGGCAGGGTCGATGCACTGCCGACGCCCACGGCGACCAGCGAACAGAAAATCGCGGTATACAGCCAGTAGGCGGGGTAAAGCCGGGTGAAGCGCTTGAGAAGATAGCCGCGCAGACGTTCGGGCTGGCCGATGTCGCGGCCATGCGCGAACAGGATGATGAAGCCTGACAGCACGAAGAAGAAATCGACGCCGAGATTGCCGCGCCGGGTGAAGTCGAGCAGAACCGGCTGGCCGAGATAGCGCGGATCGGCGAGCAGCAGCGACAGATGGAACGCCACGACGGCCATTGCGGCCAGGCCGCGCCCGCATTGCAGCGAACGAAGTGACGGTTGCGAAGTCATCGGATTGCCCCAAGCCCAAGTGCCTTGAAACGCTCCTAGCAGACAAACGTGTGTCCTGAAACGCAGAGTTACAGGATTAGTTAAGGACCTGCCTGACGCCCGGCAGATCGAGCGAGAAGGCCGGTATCTCCACGTCGAACAGCGCGCCGTCTTCGCGCCGCATCGTATAGCGCCCGACCATGATGCCGGATGGCGTCGGCAGCGGGCAGCCCGATGTGTACTGATAGCTGTCGCCGGGCTCAAGCTCGGGCTGTTCGCCGACCACGCCGGGGCCGCTCACCTCTTCGATCCGGCCCGTGGCGTCGGTGATGTGCCAATAGCGCGACAGAAGCCGCACGGACGCATCGGAGCGGTTTTCGATCGTGACGCGATAGGCCCAGACGAAGCGGTTGTCCTGCGGCTCCGATTGTTCAGCCAGGAAAAAGGGCTCGACCTGGACGAGGATCTCGCGGGTAATGGCGCTGTACATAGCCATGTTCCTGTAATAGGACCTAAAGCGACTGGTTTAGGAATTTATTCTTGACATCGTAACAGTGCTTTGATAGGGTTCAGGCATCGTCGGAAACGTGCGGCCGAAACCAAGCGTCGGTAAGCTTGACCTCGTCCTCGAGGCCTTGTGTTAGACTTGGAGACCGGTCTTGTCATCGGCCTGACATGTGACGATGTTGTGTTCCGCACACCTTGCTTGGCGGCGCCGATTCCCGGCAGCCTGTCATCGTGCCGCATCGGAGTGGTCGCGTCTCATGGAATTCGTTCTTGCGATTGCCGCGTTTGCCCTCGTTTTCGTCAATGCCGTCAGTATTTGTCTCGCATGGCAACGGATGTCCCCGAAGGGAACGCCCGCGCCGAAGTCCATTGCGAAGCCGCCCGTGTCGATCGTCATCCCTGCGCGCGGCATCGAGAATTTCACCGCCGAGACGCTGGATTGCACTTTTCGGCTGGACTGGCCTGTCTATGAGCTGATCTTCTGCGTTGCGCATGGGGATGATCCGGTCGTCGACGAAATCCGCCGGGCGGCAGAACGATATCCATCGAGAGAGATGAGAATTCTCGTCGGCGACGACCGCATCAGCGCCAATCCAAAATTGAACAACTGCATGAAGGGCTGGAACGCGGCGCGGCACGACTGGGTCGTGCTTGCGGATTCCAACGTGCTGATGCCGGTCGACTACATCCAGCATCTCATGGCAGGGTGGCGTTCAGACAGCGGACTGGTGTGTTCCACCCCGCTCGGCTCGCGTCCGGATGGTTTCTGGGCCGAAGTGGAGTGCGTGTTCCTCAATTCACAGCAGGCGCGCTGGCAATATGCCGGCGAGTCCGTCGGGCTCGGCTTCGCCCAGGGCAAGAGCATGCTGTGGCACAAGCCGATGCTGGATGCCCATGGCGGTCTTCAGGCCCTGGCCGCCGAGATCGCCGAGGACGCCGCCGCCACCAAGCTGGTCAACGGCCTGGGGCTTAAGGTGCATCTCGTGTCGTCGCCCTTCGAACAGCCGCTCGGCCATCGCACGCTGCAGGAGCTCTGGTCGCGGCAGAGTCGCTGGGCGCGGCTGCGGCGCGTCACCTTCCCGCTGTTCTTCACGCCGGAAATCCTTTTGGGTATCGTGCCGCCCATGCTGCTGGCGCTGGCGGCGGCGGCCCTGGCGGATGTGGCCCTGGTCCCTGTCGCGCTAGCGGTGATGGCAGCGGTCTATCTTCCCGAACTGGCCCTGGCCGTCAGCAAGGGCTGGCGTGTCTCGCCGCTGTCCTTGCCGGCCATGATGGTGCGCGATGCGATGATGCCGGCGGTCTGGCTGCGCGGCTGGCTCAAGGGAGCGATCGACTGGCGCGGCAATTCGATGACGATCCGGGCAGAGGCTTCGGAACTCAACGAAGGCGTTTCGCGCGCCTGAGACTGGTTTTGGCCATGCGGGGGCGACGCGAGATCACACGCCTCCACACGTGAAGTATTCGCACCGGCTTTTTTCTTATCGATTAATCCCCATTACCTGCGGTCTCGCGGCGTGTAATGTATTCGCGGGTTTGAATCGTTGATTCTTGGGGGGACGACATGGCAATTTTCGGTTCGGCTTACGCGATCGATATGACGAAGCTGAAGTTTTTAGCTTCAGTCGGGCAGGCGCTGGAGTGCGGCTGTTACTATCCAGAGACCGAAGTTCAGGAGCTGAACTATTATTCCGAGTCCAGTGGCGTGGCCACTGAGTATATGGCAACCGGGCTGGTCGAAGTCGAATGGGATGAATTCGGAAACTATGTAAGTTCGAGCGGCTACCTGGACGGCTTTACTTACCAGAAATATGTCGTGAGCTCGTTGCCGGCGCCGTTAGTTGTCTGGTATCTCTATGATACTTATATTACTGTCGAGGAATTCGAAACGTCCAGCACACTCGAGCGGCTGCAAATCTTGTTTTCGGGCGAGGATGAGATCGCCGGCTCCTATTTCAGCGACAAGCTCTATGGCTTTGCCGGCGATGATTGGATCGACGCCTGGTATGGTAACGACATCATCGATGGCGGAGCAGGTGCCGACCTGATGAACGGCGGCAAAGGCAACGACACCTTCTACGTTGACGACCTCGGCGATCTCGCCGTCGAGCGCGATGGCGGCGGCACGGACAAGGTTTTCACATCGGTAAGCTATACGCTGAAGGCGCAGTATGTCGAGAACCTGACGCTAACGGGTTCCGACGACATCAATGCCACCGGCAACAAGCTGGCAAACACGATCCTGGGCAATGCCGGCAGCAACGTCATCAACGGCATGAGGGGCGCTGATCTGATGACCGGCGGTGCGGGCGACGACAGCTACTTCGTCGACAACGTCGGCGATGTCGTCGCCGAACTGGCCGATGAAGGACATGACACGGTCAACAGCACCATCAGCTTCTCCCTTGTCGGGCTGGAGGTCGAGGACCTGGCACTGCTTGGCTCATCTTCCATCAACGGCACGGGCAACGGCTTTGCCAACAGCATCACAGGAAACAGCGGTGGCACCAATATTCTCAACGGTTTGGAAGGCAACGACACGCTGACCGGAGGAGGAGGCGCGGACAGGTTTGTCTTCACCACCGCCCTTGGCATCGACAATATCGACGTCATCACCGACTTTTATGCGCCAAGGGACAGCATCCGCATCGACAATGCCATCTTTGTCGGGCTGACCGAAGGCCTCCTGCTGCCGGACCAGTTCAAGGATATCGCGACAGGCCCGGCCGACGAGACGGACCGTATCCTCTATGACTCGACGACCGGCGCACTGTTCTTCGATCAGGACGGTACGGGTACGGATTACGAGGCGGTTCAGTTCGCCACCATCGCCAATCTGGAGCCGCTGACCTACCGGGATTTCCTGGTGATCTGAGACAGTCCCGCGCCTTCGAGGACTTCGCTTCATGACGGTATGAGGGCGGAGCGCAGATTTGCTGCATAGCTCCGCCCAACACGCAGTTCCGTGCCATCGCGCAACCGCAGCACAAGGGCACCGTGGCGCCCTTGCTCCATCCGGATCACCGCATCTCGACACACCAGCGTGCTCCTGTGGATGCGCAGAAACCCGAGCGGCGCGAGGCTGCTTTCCATCGCCGATATGCTTCTGGATATGAGGTGAGACTGTCCGGCGACGTGGAGCCGGACATAGTCGCGTTCAGCCTGAATGTAGGCAACGCTTTCCACCTTTATCCGGTGGTGCACGCCATTGCTTTTCACCCATAGCGTCTGCGATGGGCTTTCGCGCAGGGAGCGCGCCGCAAAGCCTCGACTGTCGCCAGCAGATCGGAGACCTGTTCGTCGCGTCCTTGCTCCGAAACCCTTGCGCGTGCCCGCAATCTGGAGACGCGGGGCTACCGGGATTTCCTGGTGATCTGATGCAAGAATGGCGCGCCTGAAACGTTCCGTCTGCATCGCGCGGGGGTCCATTGGTGCCCCAGGGCTTGCAGAACTGTCACCTATCGAAACGCCTCGGGTGGGAGTTCACTTCTCGGCCGATGCGTTCAGAATCGCCATGTCGCGCCAATCACGGGTCCGTTCAGGCGCACGTCGTAAACATGCCCCTCATGGGAATAGTCTACGTCCAGCACTTTGTAGCCGGCAGAAAGCGATATGTTGTCGTTGACGACATAGTTGGCGGTCGCCAGCACCGACCACGTTAGGTCGGAACCTGCGCCGAACCCGCCGACATCGGTCTGGCCCTGCAGCGAGAACTTTTTCGTAAGACGTAAGAAAGCGCGCGCGCCGACCACCGGATCAGCCCAACCGAAGCTCTCGCCATAAGTAAGCGATCGGCCCAACGCACTGACAGTCACGTCGTTGGATACGTGCCAGAAGCGCACGCCAGCAAGCGCGTCGAGCGTGAAATCAGGCGCGTCTAGGACGCGATAGCCGCCCTGCAAGGTGGCGGTGAATTGTTTGGTGTCGACACTACCATTGACGAGGGTGCCTAGCGGGACTAGCGGCAAAGCCGGCAGTGGTCCAAAGGCGTGAGTGTCGGTGGTGTCGACATACATGATGTCGCCGGAAAAGACGAAGTGGTCGTACCGTGCCCAGACATTGACGAAACCGCCGAAGTTGAGGTCATTGATGACGTCGGAGAACGATTTCTCGATACCGATTGTCGGAGCGCGGCGGAAGGGGGAGATGTCGCCTTTCAGGCCGGCGGCCCACATGTATGGGGTGATCTGCACAGTCCACAGCGGCTCGTTCGGGGCAGTGGCGGCGGGGGGGGTGGTGGCGGGCGCCACTGTGTTCGCCGCATGGGCGCATGGCGCGGCGGCAAGGCCGAGGAGCAGGGCGATGATGGGTCTGTTCAAGGTAGAGTCTCCTCAGCCGGCAAGGGTGTTCTTGTAAATGCGCCCGTCCTTCATAACGAGTCTGAATGTCTTGTCCGGGTCGGCAATCAGCGAGATGTCCTCCAGCGGATTGCCGGCCACCGCGATGAGGTCGGCATAGGCGTCGACTTCGATCCGCCCAAGCTTGCCGGGATAGGGATTTCTCGCGCCTGACAGGCCCAGAAGATCGGCGTTGCCGCTGGTGAGCAGGCGCAGCACGTCGACATTGTCGTACCACCTTGCAAACTTGACGAGTTGCCTGCCTTGGCTCGTTGTTCCCTGTGGGTTGAACAGGATGTCCGTGCCCAACGCCATCTTGACGTTGTATTTGTGCCCGAGTTCGATCGCCCTGACAGTACCTTGCGCAATTTGCTCCTGATACTGTCGCTGCTCGGCTGATGCGTAGACGTTGGCGTCCTCGTCCGCGAGAAAGGGCTGGATGCTCCACCAAGCGCCGGCATCGGCGATGCGCTTCACGGCATCTTCATCGGCAAGCTGGCCGTGTTCGATGGACTGGACGCCGCTGTCCAAGGCGCGTCTGATTCCGGCGGACGTGTAGGTGTGCACGCAGACATAGGTGCCCCAGTCGGCCGCTGCGCCGACCGCCGCGCGCATCTCGACCTCGGAATACTGGATCGCATCGATTGGATCGTAGAGAGAAGCGACGCCGCCGCCGCCCATGATCTTGATCTGGCTGGCGCCTAGCATCAGTTGCTCGCGCACCCGGCGCAGCACCTCGGCTTCGCCGTCGGCGATCGCTGCCACTCCCGACAGTTCCGCAGCGCTGAGGTTGCTCTGCGGCGTACGCGGCAGTTCCGAGCGCCAGCGAAAATCGCCATGCCCAGAGGTCTGCGAGATCATCGCGCCGGACGGATAAATCCTGGGGCCGGCTATGCGGTTCTCGTCGATTACGCGCTTCAGGGCGAAGGATGGGCCACCGACGTCCCGGACAGTGGTGAACCCTCGTAACACAGTACGCTCGGCCTCCTGCGCCGCGAGCAGGTGGACGTAGGGAACATCCGCGGTCATGGCAGTCGCCTGCGATATTCCGGCCAGGATCGAATGCCAATGTGCGTCGATCATGCCGGGCATCAGCGTCCGTCCGGCGCAATCGATGGTCTCGGCGTCGGTAACAAGCTCCGCCGAGCCGATCAGCGCCTTGATGCGGCGGCCCTCGACGAGCACGTTCCGGCCTTCGATGAGCTTGCCACCGATGCCGTCGAATATCTTCGCATTCGTCAGCAGGATCGGTCTTGCGGGCGTTTGAGCGAAGGCCGTACTGCTAACGGCCGGAAGGGTAAGGCTCGCGGCAATGCCTTTCAGCACGGAACGCCTGGAAAGGCCCGCTTCGACGCGCGCGAAAAGCTGCAACGCCGCCGGGCTGTGACAGGCGCAGTTCGCGCCAGGCACAAGACCTTTATACTTCAGACCAAGCCTAGTCGACATTCAGGCTTCCCCACAACCGCGACCACAATGGCAACACGATGCAGAATATGCAATCCGTCTCCTGCGTGCCCGCCGTTATGTGATGTCTCGACAGAGGCGCCGCCGTCGGATGGTATCCCTGCCGAAAATGACCTGCCACCTTCGACAGGCGATCAGGTCCCAAGCTGGAAGGGCCGTCGATCAGCCAACCGCCTTCAGCGCTTCGTCGAGGTCGTTGAGCAGGTCGTCGACGTCTTCGAGACCGACCGACAGGCGCAGCGTGCCGCCGCCCATGCCGAGTTCGGCGCGGGCTTCGTCGGTCAGGTTCTTGTGCGTGGTCGTCGCCGGATGCGTGATCAGGCTCTTGGCGTCGCCGAGATTGTTGGAAATCTTGATGATGTCGAGCGCGTTCTGCAGTGCGAAGGCTGCGGGCTTGTCGCCCTTCAGGTCGAGGCAGATCAGCGTCGAGCCGCCGCTCATCTGCTTCTTGACGATGTCGGCCTGCGGATGGTCGGCGCGACCGGGGTAGATGACGCGGGCAATAGCCGAATGATCGGCCAGGAAGTCGGCGATGCGTGCCGCACTTTCCGTCTGCTGGCGCACGCGCAGCGGCAGCGTCTCAAGGCCCTTCAGAAGCGCCCAGGCGTTGAACGGCGACAGGCTCGGACCGGTGTGACGGAAATAATCGTGCAGGTTCTCGTCAATCCACTTCTTGTCCGACAGGATGACGCCGCCCAGGCAGCGGCCCTGGCCGTCGATATGCTTGGTGGCGGAATAGACCACGACATGCGCCCCGAGTTCGAGCGGCTTCTGGAACAGCGGCGTGGCAAACACATTGTCGACCACCAGCCGCGCGCCGATGGATGTGGCGATCTCGGCCACCGCTGCGATATCGACCACTTCGAGCGTCGGATTGGTCGGGCTTTCCAGGAAGAACAGCCTGGTGTTGGGCTTTACGGCTGCCTGCCAGTTGTCGATGACGCTGCCGTCGACGATGCTGCATTCGATGCCGTATTTCGGCGCCAGCGTTTCCACCACCCAGCGGCAGGAGCCGAACAGCGCACGCGCGGCGACGATGTGGTCGCCGGCCTTCAGCCCGCACAGGACGGCCGCCGTGACCGCAGCCATTCCGGAGGCGGTGGCGCGGGCGTCTTCCGCGCCTTCCAACTGGCACATGCGACGCTCGAACATGTCGACCGTTGGGTTGGCGTAGCGCGAATAGATGAAGCCGGGCTCCTCGCCCTTGAAGCGGGCTTCGGCAGCTTCGGAGCTGTCATAGACATAGCCCTGGGTGAGGTAGATCGCCTCGGAGGTCTCGCCGAATTGCGACCGCAGCGTGCCGCCATGCACGAGCGTGGTCTGCGGCTTCCAGTTGCGCTTCTTTTCGGTGGTCATGACAGCTCTCGATCCAGACAACAAAAAACCGGCCGCGAAAGTCGCAACCGGTCCGAAAACAGCTTCCCTGCCAACGGTCCTTTAGCGACTTGTTTAACGTGGCTGCAAGCCGACCGGCCAAATCACCACGGGATAACCTTTCCTTTAGCGCCGCCGCCGCCTTGCGTCAATCGCGCCGTCCTTTAAACGTCTGGGATTGGACCTTGGGCCTTACGCGGAGCGAAGCCTTGCGGCAAACGGGTATCCTTCCCGATCGGGACATCGCTGAACTGTTCGATGCCGGAGCGCTGGCTGCGCCGCGTCCGCTGGATGCCGACCAGATCCAGCCGGCCAGCCTCGACCTCAGGCTCGGCGCCATCGCCTATCGCACGCGCGCCAGCTTCCTGCCAGGGCCGAACCATCTGGTGTCGGAAAAGCTCGAGCGGCTGAAACTGCATGAGATCGACCTGTCGCAAGGGGCGGTGCTGGAAACCGGCTGCGTCTACATCGTGCCGCTGCTCGAGCGCCTGGCGCTGCCGCATGACATCTCCGCCTCCGCCAACCCGAAGAGCTCGACGGGACGACTCGACATCTTCACCCGCGTGATGACCGATCATGGCCAGGAGTTCGACAAGATCCCGGCAGGCTATACGGGACCGCTCTATCTCGAAGTCAGCCCGCGCACGTTTCCCATCGTCGCACGCACCGGTTCGCGCCTGTCGCAGATCCGGTTCCGCAAAGGCAATGCGCTTCTGGGCGAAGCGGAACTCAGCGCGCTGCATGCGACGGAGCGCCTTGTGGCGACCGAGCCGCCGAATATTTCGGGCGGCGGCATCGCGCTGTCGATCGATCTGGCGGGCAAGCCCGGCAGCATCGTCGGCTATCGTGGCAAGCACCACACCGGGCTTGTCGATGTCGACAAGCGTGCGGCGCAGAATGTGGTCGATTTCTGGGAGCCGATCTACGATCACGGCTCGGGCGAACTGGTGCTCGATCCCGACGAGTTCTACATCCTCGTCTCGCGCGAAGCGGTGCATGTGCCGCCGCTTTACGCGGCCGAGATGACTCCGTTCGATCCGCTGGTGGGCGAATTCCGCGTGCATTATGCGGGGTTCTTCGATCCGGGCTTCGGCAATTCCGGCGCCGGCGGCACCGGCAGCAGGGCGGTGCTGGAAGTGCGCAGCCACGAGGTGCCGTTCATCCTCGAACATGGGCAGATCGTCGGCCGGCTGGTCTATGAGCACATGCTGGCGCGGCCCAATGCGCTATACGGCGCCGACCTCAATTCGAACTACCAGGCCCAGGGCCTGAAGCTGTCGAAGCATTTTCGGATGGGATGAGACCGGTGCGGCCAGGGTTCTGGCGGCAGGCGGTCCGGATACACCAAGGCGGGGCAAGGCCGCATATGCAGCCTGCCGCCTGTGGAGACTATTCCGAAGCCTGGCCGGGACGCGGCGTCACCGGCAATTTCCGGCGCGCCGCGGGAAGCAGTCCTTCGCGCTGAGCCAGTTTGCGGGTGGCTTTCCTGTGCCGGCGAACGGCTTCTGCCTTTTCGCGCACCCGCTTTTCGGAGGGCTTTTCATAAGCGCGGCGGGCCTTCATTTCCTTGAAGACGCCTTCGCGCTGGAGCCGCTTCTTGAGCACCCGAAGAGCCTGATCGATGTTGTTATCGCGTACGAGTATTCGCAACTTTGATCCTCATTCTTGTGGTGATTGACAGCCCGAGACTATTTCTTCGCAGCCTTCTTGGGCTTGGCAGCCACCTTGGCCTTCGTCTTGGGCTTCACATCCTCGACTTCGGGGGCGGCCAGCATACGGGCAAGCCGCAGCTTTTCCGTCTTGGCTTCCCGTTTCGCCGCCTCGGTGTCGATAATTTCCCGCGCCACCCGCGTGGTCAGGTCCGCCTTGCTTTCATTTCGCGAAAGCTTGGGCTGGAATAGCGCAACGCCAGAATTGCTCATGTTCAACTCCGTTTCACCGCATGTGGTTGTCGCAGCCGCCCCATGGCGGCATGCGCGAAAAATGAAAAAGGCCGGGATTTCCCGACCTTCTCCTGCTTGCCTCGATGGTCAGTGCCAGTACATCCGTGGTCAAAGACCAGAAGCAAATGCGTTAGGCAGCCTGCAGGTTTTCAGCTGCGAGCTTGCCATTGCGGTTGTCGCGAACGGCTTCGAAGGAAACCTTCTGGCCTTCTACGAGGCTGCGCATTCCGGACCGCTCGACAGCCGAAACATGAACGAAAACGTCCGTGCCGCCGTCGTCAGGCTGGATAAAACCGAAACCCTTGGTCGAGTTAAAAAACTTCACTGTGCCTGTGGTCATAATAATTCCTTTCAATCGGAATAGAAAATCGCAGTTTGACCGAGTGTCAAACAACGTGGCTATCGATGTTGGGAATGAAGATCGCGGCGCGCTTTTCAGCGCAAAAACAATGTTCTTTTAACAAGACCGATGAATATCTATTTAGTGCATTCCCCGCCATTTGACAAGGCCGCGCTTTATTTTATCGATTGGCACGGAAGTTCAGAGGATTTCTTTGCGGGAAGTTTGGGGCGGTGGTGGTGCTTTCGCAAGCAGACAGATGGAGCATGAGCTTGGCCTTCAAGCTCTGGGCGCCAACAATCCCGAACCTGTAAAACCAGGTGCAAAACTGCAGCTGTTCGGCCAGCTTGCGATAAGCGGCAAAGCCTTGTGGGGTAAAGTGGAGCGGGTAGCGGGAATCGAACCCGCGCGTTCAGCTTGGGAAGCTGACAGGCTACCATTACATCATACCCGCGCGACGCTTTCGTTAGCATTGCGCCGTGCGGCTCGCAATCGGGAAACGCGTGACAGGTGCGGACTTGAAGCCGGACGGTCGACCGCGTATTTCGAAGGCAGAAGCGATTTGCAGGAGTACGAGCTTGTCCGGAATGACGCGCTTTCTTGGCGACAGCCCCCTGCGGGTGCTGATCAAGCTGATCGTCATCAGCTTTCTGGTGGGCATCGTGATGAATGCCTTCGGCTGGTCGCCCTATGACGTGATCTACGGCATACGCGACTTCTTCCTCGACATCTGGAACATGGGCTTCCGTGCCGTCGACCGCTTCCTCGGCTATTTCCTTTTGGGCGCGGCGGTCGTCATTCCGGCCTTCATCATCTTGCGGCTGCTCAGCCTGCGCAAATAGCGGTCAGCGTCAAAGTGGCTTCGCAGCCCATCGATCGAGGCTGACGTCGCGCAGTTCGGAAATCGAGGACACGCCTTCGCGGTCGAGCAGCTTCGGCAGGCCGCGCAGGATACGGCCCGGCAGGCTGGGGCCTTCGAACACCATGCAGGAATAAAGCTGCACGAGGTCGGCGCCGGCGCGGATCTTTTCGAGCGCGGTTTTGGCTGAGTCCACGCCGCCGACGCCGATGATCGCGCAGTCCTTGCCGAGCAGCTTGCGCATCCGTGCCAGGACTGCCGTCGAGCGCTCGAACAGCGGCTTGCCGGAAAGGCCGCCGGTCTCGGTGGCATGGCGGCTGGCAAGCCGGGGGCGGGTGATGGTGGTGTTGGAGACGATGACGCCTTCGATGCCTTTTTCGGTGACTTCGGCGGCGATACCTTCGAGCTCCGCCTCGTGCAAATCGGGCGCGATCTTGAGGAAAATCGGCGTGGTGACGCCGGTCTCAGTACGCGCTGCGACAACCCGCGACAGCAGTTCCGCCAGGCTTTCGCGCGCCTGAAGATTGCGCAGGCCCGGCGTGTTGGGCGACGAGATGTTGACCGTCAGGTAGGAGGCATGGCGCGCGAAGCGGCGGACACCAAGCACGTAGTCGCCGGTGCGATCGTCACTGTCCTTGTTCGCGCCGATGTTGACGCCGACGATGCCCGGCTTGCCTCTCCGGGCCTGCAGCCGTCGTTCGCAGGCATCGTGGCCCTCATTGTTGAAGCCCAGCCGGTTGATGACGGCGTTGTCCTCAGTCAGCCGGAACATGCGCGGGCGCGGATTGCCTGACTGGGCGAGCGGCGTGACGGTGCCGACCTCGGCAAAGCCGAAGCCGAGCCCCAGCAGCGCATCGGGCACCTCGGCGTTCTTGTCGTAGCCGGCCGCCATGCCGAGTGGATTGGGAAAGGCGATGCCCGCGACCGTCACCGCAAGACGCGGGTCGGGTCGAGGCGCGCACCCAACCGGAAGACCGCTTTTCAGCGCTGCGATTGACAGGCCGTGCGCAGTCTCCGGATCGAACGCAAAGAGCATGCGGCGGCCAAGGCTGTCGAGCAGGGTCATTGCGGTTCCAAATCGGGGAAGGCGTGGCCGCCATCGTCGTTCAGAGGCAGGGGGCGCACCCAAAGCGCGAGGGTGGGGTTGAGCGGTGCATAGAGATGCGGAAACAGCGCGCCGCCGCGCGACACCTCATAGCGCAGGGCATCGCCGAGGCTAGCATCGTCAAAGGCGACAAGCACGAGGTCTTGCTGGCCCTTGAAATGTTTGGCGGCCGTCTCCCGCACCTGCTCGGCCGTGGAGAAATGAATGAAACCATCGGCGATATCGACTGGCGCGCCTGGAAAGACGCCGTCCTGTTCGGCCTTGCGCCACATCGCCTGCGGACAAATCTTGTAGATGGTGTTTGTCATCAGCGCGCTATAGTCGGAAACGGCATGGCGGAAAAGTGTTCCGTCCCTAATTTGGGCTGAATGACGGGCCATAATTGCCGTCACGCCAAAGGAGATCGCAGCCATGAAGATCACCCGTTCCGGAATGGCGGTTTGCGCCGCACCCATCATCGCCATCCTGACGGCCAATACGGCCGGAGCGCAGGAACAGCGCTATCAGCTGGAAAAGACCGAAAACGGCTATGTCCGCATGGATACCCGCACCGGCGAAATGTCGATCTGCGAGGAAAAGTCGGCGCAACTCGTCTGCCGGGTGGCGGCCGACGAACGCACCGCCATGCAGGATGAAGTCGACCGGCTGCGCGGCGATGTCTCGGCTTTGCATGATCGTGTCATCAAGCTGGAGAATTCCCTGTCGGCGCGCCTGGAATCCAAGCTTCCCAGCGACGAGGAATTCGAAAAGACGATGGGCTATATGGAGCGGTTCTTCCGCAGCTTCATGGGCATCGTCAAGGAGCAGGAGGCCGACAAACCATCCGCGCCGGCACCTGTTCCGAACAGGACATGAGCGGCTTGCGGTGCCAAATAGGGCCAGAATGCCGCGTTTGGGTATTTGTTGCTTGATATCAGGACCATAGCAGCGATAATCCCGTCGATGATCCCAAATCAACAAGAAACACTGGGACGGGGGAGGGTTGTGTGCCGTCAGGCCAGAAGTTCGTCATAGCGGACGATCACCCGCTCTTTCGCGGCGCGCTGAAGCAGGCGATAGCTGGGCTCGCCGATGTTGGCAGCATCATCGAAGCCGGGGATTTCGAGAGCGCGAAGGCAGCCGTTGCCGGAAATGAAGACCTCGATCTGGTGTTGCTCGATCTGTCCATGCCGGGAGCGAGCGGCTTGTCCGGCCTGATTTCGCTGCGCGGCATCCATCCGACCGTGCCGGTGGTGATCGTGTCGGCCTATGACGATGCCGAAACCATCCGCCGCGCTTTGGAACTCGGCGCATCCGGCTTCATCTCCAAATCCGCGAGCATGGACGATATCCGCAGCGCCATCGACACGGTGCTGGCGGGCGGTGTCGCGGCACCTGCGGACATCGATCTCGGCGTCGAGCAGGATGCGGAAATTTCGTCTCTCATCAAGCGCCTGCAATCGCTGACGCCGCAGCAGACGCGGGTTCTGGGCATGCTGGCGGAAGGTTTGCTCAACAAGCAGATCGCCTATGAGCTGAATGTCTCGGAAGCCACCATCAAGGCGCATGTCTCCGCAGTGCTGCAGAAGCTCGGTGTCGACAGCCGCACCCAGGCGGTGATCCTGCTTGGCAAGATCGGCGGCGACGCGCTTTCTGCGGCGTAGAGGTTCATTCCAGATAGCCCCACCCCTAACCCCTCCCCACAAGGAGGAGGTGGACCCAGTTTGCGCCTGTATAGCCTTAAGGCGTTGAATGAGCTGTAAACTGCGATGAGGGCGTTCTATCCCCTTGTGGGGAGGGACAGGGTGGGGGTCGTTTTCTGCTGTTGTGACCTATTCCGCCGCCGCGGCAGCCATCTGGCGCAGGCGGGTCATGGTGGTGCGCAGCATGGCCGGTTTCAGCGGTTTGTTGAGCACCGTGACGTCGAGCTCGCCGGCCGCCATGCGCATTTCGCTCGACCGGTCGGCCGTGATCAGCATGGCAGGCACGGCGAGGCCGCAGGCGCGGCGAAGCCGGTCGATGGCCTCTAACCCGGTCTCGGTGTCGAGGTGATAATCGGCGAGGATCAGGTCGGGGGCGGCGGCCTCAGCCAGCCACTCCTCCGACGTTTCCGAATCCGGGAAGGTCGAGACCGAGCAGCCCCAGCCTTCGAGCAGTTCGCGCATGCCTTCGAGGATGCGCGGGTCGTTGTCGATGCACAAAACCGACATGCCGTTGAGCGCGGTGCCGCCGATCGAGCGCGACCGGGGCTCGGCGAGGATGGCCGGCTCGTGCTTGCTGACCGGCATCAGGATGGAAAACCGCGTGCCGCCGCCAGTTTCGGAATCGATGCGGATTTCCAGTTTCAGAACCCGCGCGATGCGGTCGACGATGGACAGGCCGAGCCCCAGACCCTGCGCCTCGCGCTTGCCTTCGTCGAGCCGGGTGAATTCGCCGAACACGGTGGGCAATTTTTCCGCCGAAATGCCGATGCCGGTGTCGATGACCTGGATTTCAGCCAAGTCGCCCCGGCGCCGGACGCCGATCAGGATGCGGCCGTGGCGGGTGTATTTCACCGCATTGGAGACGAGGTTCTGGATCAGGCGCCGCAGCAGGTTGCGGTCGGTTTCGACCGCCAGCGTCGAGGCGACGATAATCAGGTCCAGCTTCTTTTCGGCAGCCAGCGGCTTGAAGTCGGTGGCTATCTGGCGGAGCAGCCCGTCGAGCCGGAAGACGGTTTCGACCGGCTTCATCGCACCCGTGTCGAGCCGCGAAATGTCGAGCACCGCGCCGAGGATTGTCTCGACCGACTCCAGCGAGGATTCGATGTTTTGCGCGGCGGCGCTCACCGGGCCCTTGCGGGTCTTTTCGATGAGCGCCGAGCAGTAGAGCCGCGCGGCGTTGAGCGGCTGCAGGATGTCGTGGCCGACGGCGGCGAGGAAGCGCGTCTTGCCGAGATTGGCTTCCTCCGCAAGCATCTGCGCCTGGGCGAGTTCCTGATTGACGCGGGTCAGTTCCTCGGTGCGGGTCATGACCCGCTGCTCCAGCGACTCGTTGGCCCGCTTGAGCGCGAGGTCGGCCTGGACGCGCGATGACACGTCGGTGTAGGTGGCGACGATGCCGCCATCGGGCATCGGGTTCGAGCTGAATTCGATGATGCGGCCGCTGGATTTGAGCTCCATCTGCCAGGGTTTGGCAAACCGCGTCAGCCGGTCAATGATCGACAGCCGCGCGGCCTCGGGGATTTCGTCGCGTTCGCTGAGATAGGCGAGGATGCGGTCGAGCGAGACGCCGACCTGTCCCATCTCGTCGGGCAGGTCGAACAAAGTCCGGTATTGGCGGTTCCAGCAGGTCAGGCGGAAATCCTGGTCGAACACGGTGATGCCCTGGTGCATCTGGTCGAGTGCGATCTGCAGCAGGTCGCGGTTGTGCTGCAGCGCCTCGGTGGCGTCGTCGAGCAGCCGGAAGGTGTCGCGCGAGGCGCTGTCGTTGCGCTTGAACAGCAGCGACAAGATGAGCCGCGCCGAGGACGAGCCGACCGCGCTGGCGAGCAGCTGTTCGGAGAAGCGGATGACATCCATGCCGGCCTGTTCGTTCCCGTTGAGCATGACGCCATTGGCGGCCTGGAAGGTGAGAAAGGAGCGTTCTGTGCGCTCGACGCCGAGATAACGCGCAATCGTGTCCTTGAGATCGTTGACGGTGATGGCAGTGCGAAAGCGGCGAATGCTGGGCATCGGGCCGGCATCGCGAGGCACGAAAATCGAGGCCTGGATGCGTTCCAGCGGTACCGATGCACGCGACAAGGAGCCGAAGACGAAGAACAGGAGGTTGATCGACAGGCTCCAGAGGACGCCGTGGTTGAGCGGTTCGGCCACCGTGCCGAACAGCGACTGCGGCCGCAAGGCGTTCCAGCCGAACAGCCCATCGGTGACGATCGCGGCATCGGGTGCCGCCAACGATGGCAAAAGCAGCGTGTAGGCCCAGACGGCGATGCCGGCGGCCATGCCGAGCGCGGCACCCCTGGCATTGGCGCCGCGCCAGATCAGCCCGCCGATGAAGGCCGGCGCGAACTGGGCGATAGCCGCGAACGACATCAGCCCGATCGAGGCCAGGCGGGCGTTGTTGGTGCTCTCGCGGTAATAGAGGAAAGCGACGAACAACAGGATGAAGATCGAGAAGCGGCGGATGTTGAGGATCAGCGCCGACCAATCCTCGTTTTCCTGGGGTTTGCTCTTGTGCAGCCGCCGCACGAAGAGCGGGATGATGAGGTCGTTGGAGATCATGATCGACAGCGCGACGCTGGCAACGATGACCATGGCGGTAGCGGCGGAAAGACCGCCGATGAAGGCTGCCATGGCAAGCAGATCTTCGCCCTCCAGCAGCGGCAAGGACAGCACGTAGAGGTCGCTCGATGTGGCTGATCCGACGGCGCTGAGGCCGGCGAAGGCGATGGGCAGCACGAACAGATTGATGGCGATGAGGTAGGCGGGAAACACCCAGGTCGCGGTCCGCAACTCGCTCTCGCTGCGGTTTTCGACGATGGTGACGTAGAACTGGCGCGGCAGCATGAGAATGGCAAAACCGCTGATGATGGTGCTGACGAGCCATGTTCCGAGCGAGGTGCTGTGGCCCATCGCGCGCTCGACCTCGGGGTTGGAGGCAAGCTGGCGGATCATGTCGCCGGGACCGTCAAACAGCATGAAGGTGACCATCAGCCCGACGGCGAGGAAGGCGACCAGCTTGACGATGGATTCGATGGCGACTGCCAGAACCAGCCCGTCCTGATGCTCGGTGGCGTCGGCATGGCGGGTGCCGAACAGCACGGCAAACAGCGCCAGAAGCATCGCCACGACCAGCGAGATATCGCTGACGAACGGGTCGAAGGAGGGCGGCGAGCCGCTGTAGTGTTCGACCATCAGGCTGACCGAGCCCGATATCGCCTTTAGCTGGAGCGCGATGTAGGGCACCGCGCCGACCGTGGCGATCAGCGTGGCGGTGGAGGCGACGGCAAAGCTCTTGCCATAACGGGCGCCGAGAAAGTCGGCGATGGAAGTGATCTTCTCGGCTTTGGCGAGGCGCACGATGCGGCTGAGGAGCGGAAAGCCGAAGATGAAGACCAGGAGCGGGCCGATATAGATGGCGAGGAATTCGAGCCCTTTTTCCGAGGCCAGCCCCACCGAGCCGAAAAACGTCCACGAGGTGCAGTAGATCGCCAGGCTGAGCGCGTAGATGAACGGACGAGGCTGCGACTTGTCGCGCCGTGCCGCCTGCTTGTCGCCGGCGCTGGCGATGACGAACAGCAGCGTCACATAGGCGACGGCGATGATGACGACCACCCAGCCCTGCACGTTGCGAAAAACCTCCCTGTACGACCGCCGTTCCGGCCCTATAACAGAAGCCATAGCTTGGCGGCTAAGTCCATTGCGGCGACCGGCTGGCAACGCCGCGTTTTAGAGGTTTTGCACTCGGCATATTTTGTTATGGTAATGACGGGGATATGGCGCCATGGAAGTCGCCAAGCAGGCATAGGAGAGTGAGATGTTCAAGGAATTCCAGGAATTCATCGCCCGAGGCAATGTGATCGACCTCGCGGTCGGTATCATCATCGGCGCCGCCTTTACCGGAATCGTCAATTCGGTGGTCAACGACCTGATCATGCCGATCTTCGGCGCCATCGGCGGCTTCGACTTCTCCAACTACTTCCTGCCGCTTGCGTCCAACGTGACGGCGGTCAGCCTGGAAGAAGCCAAGAAGCAAGGCGCGGTGTTCGCCTATGGCTCTTTCCTGACCCAGCTCATCAATTTCCTGATCCTCGCCTGGATCGTGTTTATGATCGTCAAGGCGGTCAACACGCTGCGCAAGAAGCTTGAACGGCAGAAGCCAGAGGTCGCTGCAGCGCCGCCGCCTGAAGATGTCCAGCTTCTCACTGAAATCCGCGACCTGCTGGCCCGCAAGCCGGTTTGATTAGGCTTGCCGTCCTGGCATTTAGGGTCAGGACCTAATAATATGGTCGAAATGGTGTGAGGCCATTTGGCCGGATACCCTCGCATGCGCCGAAAAAGTTGCAGACTTTTTCGTCAAGCGCCTGCGCGAGCCTTCTTTTCCGCATTTTTTCGCAAGCGAAAAATGCATGAGCGAAGGCGAAGGAAATGTTGACCATTTTCGAGCCTTCGCGACGCAGTTGCTGGTCAAATGGGCCACATCCTCCGGACGCCGAAACGGCTTCGACCTGCGGCGTCGAACCGTTCGTTCGATGGAAAAACATCGACCTTCTCGCTTCTCCTGGCATCTCTTTGCCGTTTCAGGCGCCATTTCGATCATCTTAATAGATCCTGACCCTAGAAATCCCCGGCTGGTTTGACCGCCGGGGATTTTTTGTCGGCGCGATGCGGGTTAAACCCGGCACAAGCCGCAGGAGCCAGCATGACCCTTTTCGATTCCCTTCGCGCCGAAGCCAAGCTTTCGCCCGCCAGCGGCATTCAGGCGGTGTCAGCCTATGGCTCGGGTCGTCCCGGCATCATTCCGCTGTGGACCGGGGAAAGTCATCTGCAGACGCCGCCTTTTATCACCTCGTCGGCAGTAGGCGCGATGGAGGCCGGTGAAACCTTCTACACAGCATCGGCCGGCATTCCGGCGCTGCGCGAGGCGCTGGCACGCTATCATGCCCGGCATTTCGGCGTAGAATTTTCGCCAGACTCGTTCTTCGTCACC
Source organism: Tianweitania sp. UT-5YL-CI-8 (assembly GCF_030010215.1). GTDB lineage: Bacteria > Pseudomonadota > Alphaproteobacteria > Rhizobiales > Rhizobiaceae > Oryzicola. Next base: position 170,667 of record NZ_JASCRR010000002.1, on the reverse strand, counting down.
ATCGGCGGTATGCAGGCGATCACCCTGTCGCTGCAGGCCGTCGCCGGCGCGGGCGACGAGGTTGTCTATCTCTCGCCGGCTTGGCCGAACTTCCCTGCTGCGGTGTCCATCACCGGCGCGCGGCCGGTCGCCGTGTTGCTCGAAGAGGGTGAGGCGGGCTGGACCTTCGACCTCGCCAAGATGGAAGCGGCGATCACGCCGCGCACCAGAGCGATCTTCGTCAACTCGCCCTCCAACCCCACCGGCTGGACGGCGGATATCGAGACGCTGCGCGCGATCCTCGATCTGGCGCGCAGGCACGGGCTGTGGATTATCGCCGACGAGATTTATGCGCTGTTCCATTTCGGCGGCGGCCGGGCGGCATCCTTCATGGATTTTATGGATGCCGAAGACCGCATCCTGTTCGTCAACACCTTCTCCAAGAACTGGGCGATGACCGGCTGGCGCATCGGTTGGCTGAAAGCGCATCCGTCGCTGGCGCAGACATTCCGCAACCTGATCCAATATTCGAGTTCAGGCGTGGCGCAGTTCCTGCAGCGCGGCGCCGTGACGGCGCTGGACGAGGGCGACGCATTTATGGCGGAGCAGGTCGCCAGCGCGGAGAAAACCCGTGACCGCCTCTGCGATATTCTCGGCGCTACGGGGCGGGTACGGTTCAGCGTACCGACGGGTGCGTTCTATCTGTTCTTTTCCATCGACGGCATGGCGGATTCGCGCCAGGCGGCCTTCGACCTCATCGACCACGCCAATGTCGGCCTGGCACCGGGCACGGCCTTCGGTCCGGGCGGCGAACACTATCTACGTCTCTGCTTCCATCGCCGCACCGACCAGGTCGAAGAGGCGGCGCACAGGATCGCCAACTGGATCGGCAGGAATTGACGAAAACGCCGAAGACGTTGTGATCCTCGGCGTGGAAATGGTTTGAGTTGGTGTTGTCCGAGGCGGTCCCGGCGAACCGGCGAGTTTAGCCGCCGGACTGCGGCACCAGAAGCGGCACGATGCGGTCGGACTGTGCAACTGCGGGGCTGCCGGCGGTCGCGTAGGGAATGCCCAGCGCGTCCCAGGTTTCGACCAGCGCATCCTGCAGTTCATTGATCAGCGCGTCGGAGTGGAACGGCGTCGGCGTCACGCGCAGCCGTTCGGTGCCGCGCGGCACGGTTGGGTAGTTGATCGGCTGGATGTAGATCCCGTGGACGCCCAAAAGGCGGTCGCTGGCCATCTTGCAGAGCTCGGGGTCGCCGACCAGGATCGGCACGATATGGGTTTCCGACGGCATAACCGGCAGGCCCGCTGCCGCGAGCACCGCCTTGGTATGGGCGGCCTGACGCTGCTGCGCGTCGCGCTCGCTCTGCGAGGCCTTGAGATGGCGGATCGACGCGGTCGCGGCGGCCGCAATCGACGGTGGCAGCGCGGTGGTGAAGATGAAGCCGGGCGCATAGGAGCGGACGGCATCGATGACGGCGGAAGGGCCGCTGATATAGCCGCCCAGCGTGCCGAAGGCTTTGGCGAGCGTGCCTTCGATGATGTCGATGCGGTCGGCAAGGCCTTCGCGCTCGGTGATGCCGCCGCCGCGCTGGCCATACATGCCTACCGCATGGACCTCGTCGATATAGGTCATGGCGTTGTATTTCCTGGCGAGGTCGGCAATCGCGGCGATGGGCGCGATGTCGCCATCCATCGAATAGACGGATTCGAACACGACCAGCTTGGCGCGCTCGCGTCCGGCCTGCTGCAGCAGGCTTTCGAGATGGGCCACGTCGTTGTGGCGGAAAATCTTCTTTTCAGCACCGGAGCGGCGCACGCCCTCGATCATCGAGGCGTGGTTCAACTCGTCTGACAGCACGAGACAGTTGGGCAGCAGCCGCGCGATGGTGGAAATCGCGGCCTCGTTGGAAACGAATCCGGAGGTGAAGACGAGGGCGGATTCCTTGCCGTGCAGATCGGCCAGTTCTTGCTCCAACTCGACCAGCGGATGGTTGTTGCCGGAGATGTTGCGCGTGCCGCCGGCGCCCGATCCCATGTTTCCGGCCGCCTGCTGCATGGCGCCGATAACGTCGGGATGCTGGCCCATGCCGAGATAGTCGTTCGAGCACCAGACGGTGATTTCCTTTGCGCGCCCGTTGGAGCGCCAGATCGCGCGCGGAAAGGAGCCGACGATCCGCTCAAGATCGGCGAACACACGATAGCGCCGCTCGGCGTGGAGCTGGTCGATCGCTTGTTCGAAAAACCGCTGATAGTTCATCTCGTCGTCCTGCTTTTCGCGCCGGATCATAATGTCGGACGGGCTTTGCGTCCATTGCGGGCACTTGGTCAAAATGCCACGCCTGACCGCATGCAGTGTCGCATAGCGGGGTGGCGGGTTTCTTGACCTGGGTCAAGCAGGCGGAGGAGGACCCAAGAACTACTTTACGATGACGATCTGAGTGTTGGTCCGGCCGAAGGCTTCGACCAGCGTGTAGAAGTCCGACGCGTTGTTCGGCGCAAGGCGGATGCAGCCATGCGATGCCGGCGTGCCGAGCCGGCGGACGTGATCGGTGGCATGAACGGCGTAGCCGCCATGGAAGAAGACGGAGTGCGGCATTGGCGCATTGTCGTATTTCCGTGAGTGCCACATCTTATGCATGCGCGTCGGCTTGAACGATCCGGTCGGGGTGACATAGCCCTTGCCGGCGGTGGACACTTTCCAGCGGAAGGTTGGACGACCGTCGACGAGAACGTCCATGGTCTGCTGTGAAATGGAGATCTGCGCCACGATCTGGCTGCTGGCGCGGGCCGAGGTCATGCCGACGCCGGCAAGAGCGGTCGCCACGGCCAGCGTGATCGCCGCCAGATGAATGAAGTGCCTGTAAAGTGCGCTGTGCATGATCTCTCTCCAACCCGGTGGGTTTGTGGAGGGAGATATCCAGCGTTTATGTTTCGTAAAAATTTCGTATCGGCATCAGTTGTGTTTCGAAATGTTTTCATAGCCGAGCGTTCATCGGAGTGCATGGCGCGCCTTCTCTAATCCGTCGGCGCGCAACGATGCTGCAACAAAGCGGCGTTGGAGATTGTAACAGGCGGCATCTTCCGGAAACAGGCAGGGTTGAGAAGGGGCTTATACGCTGCGGCGAGCAAGACGAAAGGATGCGATTTGCATTGCTTTCACGGGCGCGCCGACAAGCAGATTGGGGTAATTGCGTCTGAGGGCGCGTGGCAGGGAAGTGTCATGAAAACGAAATTCGCTGCGTCGGTGCTGTCGACGCTTCTCTACGCTCAGGTGCTGCTGTGCCTTGCGGCCCTGGCTTCGGTCGTCGTGCGCAGCGATTCGGTCACCATGGCGCGCAGCGCCTACACCACCGTCAGCGCCGTCGTCTCGGGCCAATCCTGATGGCAGGCAGCCTGTCAGTCCTGCGCGTCGGAAATTCCGTCCGCACCGACTGCCTTGGCGTGCATCTGCATGGGTGGATCGAAGCGATAGCCGGAGCCGCGAATTGTGGTGATACTGTCGGTGTTGAGCTTGCGCCGCAACCGCACGATCCGCGAATCGATGGAGCGGTCGAAGGCATCCGCGCTTTCCGCGGGCGCCGCGGCAATGATGTCGTCGCGCGTCAGCACCTTGCGCGGATGGGCGATGAACAGGCGCAGCAAGGCGATCTGGCCGGGGGAGAGGACGTCTTCGTCGCCCTTGCTGTGCATGACGAGAGCGGAGCGGAGATCGACCGTCGCCGTTTCAAGAACCAGCAGTTCCGTCGTGCCGCGGCCCCGGCGCGACAGAAGACCGCCGATGCGCGCGGCAAGCTCCCGCACCACGAGCGGGCTTTCCACGACATCGGCGGCACCCAATTCCAATGCCAGGACCTTGTCCAGCAGATCGCCGGGAGCGCTGATCAGGATGAAGGCCGGGCCACCCTCTCCGCCGAAACGGCGCAGCAGGTCGCGCGCCGCCGCCGCCGGGGTGCCGTCGCCCAGCACAGCGACATCAAGGCCGCGCGCCGCCAACAGCCCTTCCGCTTCCCACGCCGCAGCGGCAAAGCGTACGTCGTAGCCGCGTCGTTCGAGATGATTGGCAAGGTCATCGGCGATGGCATCTGCGATGCTCACGAGCGCGATGAGGGGTCTGGCGCGCATTTTATGGTCCGTAACTGAATGAATGCTAAGAGTGCTGGACACGATGTTTACACCAAATCTACTTTCCGCCGATAGCGGAGATCGCAGGGCAATGCGGGCAAGAATAGCAATCGTCGAGGACGAGCCTGACCTCAGGGATGCGGTGGCCGAATATCTCGAGGCCAACGGCTATGACGTGTTCCAGGCCGAGGATGCAAAGGCCATGCGTTTGCTGGTCGAGCAGCATTCCTTCCACCTTGCGATTCTCGATATTGCCATGCCCGGCGAGGACGGTCTGGCGCTGGGCCGCTGGCTGCGCTCCAAGATGCCGATCGGTATTATCTATGCAACCGCATCCGGCACGGCGCTGGATCGTATCGTCGGACTTGAGCTCGGCGCCGACGACTATATGGTCAAGCCCTATGAGCTGCGCGAATTGCTCGCCCGCGTGCGCAGCGTGTTGCGCCGCGTCCCCATTACCGATGAGGCGCCGCTGAAGCGCGAGCCGGATGCGCCGCGCCGGATCATTCCGTTCGGGCCCTACACCGCCGACCTGGAAGGACGCCTGGTCACCGGAGGCGACGGTGCGGTGCTCGACCTGGCCAAGAGCGAATTCGATGTGCTCGAAGTGTTCCTGCTGCGTCCCAACCGGTTGCTGAGTCGGGCCAACATTGCCGAGGCCATCGGGCTGGTCGAGGAAACTGAATCGTCGCGGGCCATAGATATCCGCATCATGCGGTTGCGAAAAAAGATCGAAAATGACCCGGCGAGCCCTAGGTTCCTGAGGACCGTACGGGGAGAAGGCTATATTTTTTCTCCGTCCTCACCCTAGGCCATTGATATGGAAGCTGCGACCGCGCCTGTCTTTTCAAATGAACGACGCCGGATAAAGCCATGTGTTACGGCGGCCGAGGCCGTGCGACGGTTGCGCAACGTTCAGGACTGGCAGCGGGATCTCGGCTCCATCCTGGCGATCCTCGGAGACGGCTTCGCCGTTCACCGCGCCATCGTTTTCTGCCAGCACGAGGTGGCCAACCAAGGCTTCGTGCAATCCATCGAGTCGCTGTGGCTGGCGCCCGAGATGGAGGGCAAGGTCACCCAGCCGACGACCATCAACCAGACCATCGTTCATTCCGACGCGCTTCTGGAACAATTGGCGGCGGAGATGTCGCAAGGCAAGATCTTCGAGGGCCACACAAGGAACCTCGAGGGTTTTCTCAGGCGCGATTTCGAAAAGCAGAAGATCAAGTCCTTCCTCTCTGTTTCGATTTTCGCGCATGGCTATTTATGGGGCACGCTGGCCGTCAACGACTGCGTCCAGGAACGCGTCTGGACCGACGAGGAAAAGGCGGCGCTCGAGATCATCGCCTCGTCGCTGGGCGATGCCATCGAGCATTCCCTGTCGGATGAACATATCAGCGAGACGATCCGGTCGACGATGATCCAGATGTCGCTGGACGCTATCATCGCCATCGACGAATCCGGCAGCATCATCGAATTCAATCCGGCTGCCGAACGGATGTTCGGCTTCGACAGGAGCGAAATCCTGGGCAAGGATTTGCTGCATACAGTGGTGCCGCAATTCTACCGGAAAGGCTATGCCACCGGCGCGGACTATATGAAGGGCCGCGGCGCGCCGATGATCGGCCACCGCATGGAGACCCTGACGCAGAACAAGGAAGGCCAGATACTTCCCATCGAGTTGACTGCGACGGAAATCCGCATCGGCGACCGCCGCCTGTTCTTCGGTTCGATGCGCGACCTGCGGGAAAAACATCGTGCGGAGGAGGAGATCAACCGCCAGCGCGAGAAGCTCCACCAGAACGAGAAGATGGCGGCGATGGGGTCGCTGCTAGCCGGTGTCTCGCACGAACTCAACAATCCGCTCGCCGTCGTTGTGGCGCAGTCAACCCTGCTGCATGAATTCGCGTCCGACCAGCCGACGAAGGTTCGCGCGGAAAAGGTGCGCGCGGCAGCCGAGCGCTGCGGGCGCATCGTCAAGAGCTTCCTCGGCATGGTGCGGCTTCATCCCAGCGCGCAGACCGAAACCGATCTCAGCCATGTCGTGCGCGCGGCATTGGAAGTCACCGCCTATGGCGCCCGGACCAGTGGCATCACCGTCGACACCGATTTTGCCGACGATGAGCTGACGGTCATGGCGGATGCCGACCATATGGTTCAGGTGGCGGCCAATTTCCTGATCAACAGCCAGCATGCGCTGGTCAATCGCCCAGGAGACCGCCGCATCACGGTGAGGACATTCCGCAACGCCGAGGGCATGCCGGGGTTTTCGGTCGAAGACAACGGCCCGGGCATTCCCGAAGACATCCGCCACCGCATCTTCGAATCCTACTTCACCACCAAGCCTGTCGGCGTCGGCACCGGCATCGGCCTGTCGATTTCAAAGTCGATTGTCGACCGCCACCAGGGCCGGATCTCCTTCACGCCGGTCGAGCCGAACGGCATTCGTTTCGTCGTCGAGATGCCGGCATTGTCCTTGCCGGGTAAGCTCGGCGCCAAGGCCAAGCATCGCCCCAACACTTTGCGACATGCCCTGATCATCGACGATGAACCTGACGTCGCGGCATCCTTGGCCGATATCGTCGAACTGATGGGGCTGAAATCGCGGATCGTGCAAAGCTGGAGTTCGGTGGGGGAAACGATCGGCCGCTATAATCCGGACATCGTGTTCTCCGACCTGCGCATGCCCGGCGTGAGCGGCATCGCCATTTTCCGCGAACTGGCGGAGAAGCGCCCGGACATCGCCAAGCGCTTCGTTCTAGTCACCGGCGATCTCGTCGGCGCCAAGGCCGAACTTGAGGAATTTCCGGTGATCCATAGGCCACATATCCTCGAAAAGCCTTTCAGCACCCTGGACGTCCGCAGTGTGCTGGCTGCCATCAACGACCAAGCTACCGTTTCCTAGCCGCTCGACAGCCTTGCATCGCGGTTGAGCTATGTCCGCAAAAGCTTTCGGCTGGCCTCATAGTCCTTCCAAGGGTCCCGGCTGGAAAGGGCCTTGGATAGAAGCTCGCCGCGCATTGTGAAGGCGGCCGGTTCAAAAGTCTTTATCTTCGGCCAGGCAATCGGCACCGACACCGATGCAACCGGCTTGGCGCGCGATGAGTAGGCGCATACCGTTGTCGAGCCGCGCCCGTTGCGCAGGTAATCGATGAAGATGCGGCCCTTTCGAGATTTCTTCGATAGGGTCGCGGTGTAAAGGTCGGGCTCGGCCTGTTCCATCGCATGGGCGAAATCATGCGCGAAGGTTTTGACCGCCACCCAATCGGCCTTTGGTTTCAGCGGGACGACGACGTGATAGCCCTTGCCGCCAGAGGTCTTGAGAAACGAGGGCAGGGCAAGCTCGTCTAGCCGCCGCTGGATATCGATGGCGGCGTCGATGACATGCTTGTTGTTCAGGCCTTCGTCGGGATCGATGTCGAAAATGATCTGGTCGGGCGTTTCAATGGCATCAATGGCCGAGCCCCAGATATGCACCTCGACTACGCCAAGCTGGACAAGGGCTGCGAGACCGTCGAAACTGTCGATATAAAGCAGTTCCTCGCCGTCTTTGGGATCTTTCATGCGGCAGATGGCGTCGTCCATGCCGCGCGAGGCATGTTTCTGGAAGAACTGTTGCTTGCCGATGCCGTCGGGCGCGCGCACCAGGGCGAGAGGGCGGTTGACGACATAGGCCTCCATGCGTGGCCAGACCTGGGCGTAGTGATCGAGCAGGTCGCTCTTAGACTTCTTTGCTTCCGGCCACAGCAGTTTTTGCGGATTGGACAGCGCAATACTGGTGGACACTTTGGCAGCGGGGGCAGATTTGGCAGAGGTTTTCTGTGCCGCAGCTTTCGGCTTTGTCGCATCGGCGGGTGCCGGCTTTTCCTCGACGACCTCTTCGGCGGGCTTGTCCTCGCGCAATCCCTGGAATGACGCCTGGCGCACGATGTGATCGGAAGTCCAACTGCGGAACTCGATCTCGGCAACGAGCTCGGGCTTGACCCAGACCATGCGCCGGTCGTCCGGCACCTTCTCGTCGAAGGGCGAGGATTTCGCCTTCAGGGCGTCGAGCCGTTTCTTAAGGTCGTCGGCGACCTGGGCGCTGAAACCCGTGCCGACCCGGCCGGCATAATGCAGCTTGCCCTTTTCGCGAAACGCCACCGCCAGCGAGCGAAGGCCTCGCCCGGTCTTTTCCGACGGCAGGTATCCGGCAAGAACGAACTCCTGCCGTAGCGTGCATTTCGACTTGATCCAGTCCAGCCCGCGTCCGCTCCGATAGGGTGCATCAGCGCGCTTGGAAATGACGCCTTCCAGCCCCATGCGGCAGGCATGAACCAGCATCGTCTTGCCGGATTCATGGAAATGTTCGCTGTAGCGCAGCGGCGATTTGTTGGGTTCGATGTCGCTCAGCAATTCGCGCAGCCGCTCCTTGCGCTCGACCAGAGGCTCGTCGAGCAGCGGCTCGCCGTCGAGATGCAGCAGGTCGAAGACGTAGAAGACAAGCTCATCGGTCTTGCCGTCCGACAACGCCGTCTGCAGTCGTGCAAAGGAAGCGGTGCCATTGTCGTCGAGCGCCACCAACTCGCCATCGAGAATGGCGTTGTCGCAGTCGAGCCCGGCAATCGCCTTGGCGATGGTCCGGCCGAACTTTTCCGTCCAGTCGAGACCCTTCCGGGTCAGCAGACGTACGTTGCCGCCTTCGATATGCGCCTGCAGGCGATAGCCGTCGAACTTGACTTCGTGCAGCCACTCGCCGCCTGTCGGCGGCGTTTTCTGCAATGTCGCCAGTGCCGGCTCGATAAAGTCTGGCAAACCCGCGTCTTTCGCCGGTTTGGCCGGCTGCTTCTTCGCCTTCGCTGATTTGGCTTTCGCAGGTTTGGCCTTGATCGCTTTGGCGGGCTTGCCCTCGGCAACCTCGGCGATGGTGCGGCCTGATTGCACCGAGGCGGGCGCCTCCTCCAGAATATCCTCGCCCGGCCGGGCAAAAGCATCGTCGGATTTGATCAACAGCCAGTTGTCGCGCTTTTCTCCGGGGCGCGGCTTGAGCCGCACTAAATGCCACGCACCATTGAGCTTGCTGCCCTTTAATTCGAACTGCAGATGTCCCTTCGCCATGCCTTTCGCCGGTTCGATCTCCGGTACCCAGGTTCCTTCGTCCCAGACGATGACCGCGCCGGCGCCATACTCGCCTCCGGGAATGGTGCCTTCGAAGCCGGCATAGTCGAGCGGGTGATCCTCGACATGGACGGCGAGCCGCTTTTCCGAGGGGTCAAGGCTGGGGCCGCGGGTCACCGCCCAACTCCACAGCACGCCGTCATGTTCGAGCCGCAGATCGTAATGCAGCCGGGTGGCATCGTGCTTGTGGATGACGAAGATGCCGGCTTCCGAACCGGTCTTGCGCGTGCTTGAGGCCTTGGCACCCGACGGCTCGGAGGTCTTCTTGAAATCGCGCTTGGCCCGGTAGGTGTCGAGCGTCGCCATGATAACCCCTATGCGGATTTGCGCTTGGAAGGAGATTTCGATGCCGGCTTCTTGGCCGGACTCTTCTTCGGTTCCGGTTTTTCGTCCGGCTCCGGCTTGTCTTCGGCCAGGCTCTTTTTCAGCGCATCGAACAGGTTGACGACATTGGATGGTTTCGACGCGGCCTTGACGACAGGTGGTTTGCGGCCGGCTTTCTTGGATTTGATCAGGTCGAGCAACGCCTGTTCATAGGGGTCTTCGAACGTCTTGGGGTCGAACTTGCCCTTGCGCTTGTCGATCAGTTTGGTGCCGAGATCGAGCATCTCCTTGTCGACATTGGCTTGGGCGACATCGTCCATCACGTCATCGGCCTGGCGCACCGTGCTGCCATAGCGAAGCGTCGTCAGCAGCATGCCCTTGTCGAAAGGTTCGATGATGACAGGCCGTTCGCGGCGGAACAGCACGATCCGCGCAAGCCCGGCCATCTTCTTCTGCGCCAGCGCCTCACGGATGACCGCAAAGGCTTCCTCCGAAACCTTATCGGCGGGGGCGAGATAATAGGGGGTGTCGAGATAGATCGGATCGATCTCCGAGCGTTCAACGAAACTGTCGAGGCTCAGCGTGTGCGAGGATTCGATCTGCACCGCGTCGATCTCGTCTTCCTCGATCAGCAGGAATTCGTCCTTGCCGGTCTCGTAGCCCTTCACTTCGTCTTTTTCGGCCACGGGTTTTCCCGTGATTCCATCGACATATCGGCGTTTGACAGTATTGCCGGTCGCCCGGTTGATGATCCGGAAAGACACCTTTTCGCTGCCGGTGGTGGCGTTCGACAGTTCGACCGCGCAGGTCACCAGCGAGAGCTTGAGGTAGCCTTTCCAGGCCGGGCGTGAGGCCATCAGGAAATTCCCAGGCGGCTGCTCGGCGCATAGGGACGCACGAATTCCTCTGCCATGATCATCTCGTCCTGGGTGACGACGATCTCCGGATTGTCCAGGGCCTTTGCCGTCTCAGCAGACAATTCGCCGCTGGAGATAGCCGCCTCAAGGGCGAGCCGCGCTTCGCGTTCGGCGCGCACAAGTGCAGAAAGCGCAAGGATAAGTCTGTCGCGATGGTCCATATTCCAACCTTTTAAATCTGCTTGTTGTGTCGGCTTGCGTCGGCGGACACCGCCGCTCAACGCCGAAGGTCGCCTGCGGTTCCATGGAACTGTAATCGTTCGAAACAGTTCTGCGCTTGACACATCAGGAACGCGGTCGTGCTGGATAGAGTCGCCAAATCCCCTCCCAAAAAATTCCAGGAAATTCTGCCCGATGCCTGCGCGGTCGGCGATCTCAACCACTCCACCGACACGGAACCCGGCATTCGCCGTCTGCGGTCGGGACGCGGGTTCCGATACGAGGCACCGGGCAAGAAGGCAGTGCCGGAAAAGGACATGGCGCGCATCCGCGCGCTCGTCATTCCGCCGGCCTGGACAGATGTCTGGATCTGCGCGGATGAGAAAGGCCACATCCAGGCCACCGGACGGGACGAACGCGGCCGCAAGCAATATCGCTACCACTCGATGTGGACCGCGTGTCGCGGCGAGACGAAATTCTCTAGCCTCGTCGATTTCGCCCGCACCTTGAGCCCGCTGCGGGAACGGGTCGAAGCGGATATGCGCAAGCGCGGCCTCGGCCGCGATACGGTGACCGCTACCGTCGTCTGGCTGCTCGACAACATGCTCATCCGGATCGGTAACAGCGCCTATGCCCGCGACAATAAGAGCTTCGGCCTGACGACGCTGCGCAACCGGCACGTCAAGGCGGAGGGCAACAGCATCAAGTTCATCTTCACTGGAAAATCCGGCAAGCAGTGGAATGTCGGCATTGCCGACCGGCGCATTGCGCGCATCATCCGCTCGGTTCAGGAACTGCCGGGACAACAGCTTTTCCAATATGTCGATGACGAGGGCGTACGCCGTCCGGTCACATCGCAGGACGTCAACGCCTATGTCCGCGAGGCGACGGGTGCGGCGTTCACGTCGAAGCACTTCCGCACCTGGGGCGGCACGGTCTATGCGCTGGACGGCTTGCGTCGCACCGAACTGCCGGAAACCAAGACCGCTGCGAAACGTGTGCTGAACGCCGAGATCGACAAGGTCGCATCCCTTCTCGGCAACACCAGGGCAGTGTGCCGAAGCTGCTACATCCATCCCAAGGTTTTCGAAAGCTGGCTCGACAACACGCTGCAGGAGCAAATCCATGCCTCGAGCAGCGTCCGCATCGTCGCCCCCGGCCTAGACGATGACGAGCGTATGACCTTGAAGTGGCTGGTCGCCGTAACCGGCAACTAAGCTGCCTATGGTGGCACGATGCCGCAGGGTTAATTCTCGTCATCGGCTTGTTTTGGAACAAATAGTGAACAAGTATGTTGGATGGACATCTCGAAAAAACTGCAAATTCTCGCTGACGCCGCCAAATATGACGCGTCCTGCGCCTCCAGCGGTACGGTCAAGCGCAACTCGCTTGGCGGCAAGGGCATCGGTTCGACCGAGGGCGCGATCTGCCATTCCTATGCTCCGGACGGGCGCTGCATTTCGCTGCTGAAAATCCTGCTGACCAACGCCTGCGCCTTCGACTGCCTCTATTGCGTCAATCGCGCATCGTCCAACGTGCCGCGAGCCCGGTTCACGGTCGAGGAAGTGGTGTCAGTGACGCTCGACTTCTATCGCCGCAACTACATCGAGGGGCTGTTTCTGTCGTCAGGTATCATCAGATCGCCCGACTACACGATGGAGCAGGTGGTTCGGGTGGCGCGCGAATTGCGCCAGACCCACGATTTCAGGGGCTATATCCATCTCAAGACCATTCCCGACGCCAGCGACGAGCTGATGGCCGAGGCCGGCAAATATGCCGACCGGTTGTCGATCAACATCGAGCTTCCGTCGGAAACCAGCCTGAAGACGCTTGCGCCGGAAAAAGACGTGCGCGCCATTCGTCGCTCTATGGGCCGGATGCGCTACCGGATCGATGAAGCGCAGGACGACAAGCGCGCACCGCGTTTTGCGCCGGCCGGCCAGAGCACGCAGATGATCGTCGGCGCCGACGCCGAAGACGACCGCGTCATCCTTGCCACCAGCGCCAATCTCTACAGCTCCTACCGGCTCAAACGGGTCTATTACTCCGCCTTCAGCCCTATACCGGACGCAAGCCGCATCCTGCCGCCGCAAGCGCCGCCTTTGCTTCGTGAGCACCGGCTGTACCAGGCGGACTGGCTGATGCGCTTTTATGGCTTCGACGCCGGCGAGATCGTCGCGCAGGACACTGGCCATCTGTCGCTCGACATGGACCCGAAGCTCGCCTGGGCACTGCGCAATCGCGATCGTTTTCCGGTCGATGTCAACAAGGCTAGCCGCAGCCAGCTTCTGCGGGTGCCGGGCCTCGGCAAGACAGCCGTCGACCGCATCCTGGCGGCTCGGCGGGTGCGGGCGATTCGCCTCGATGACATTCCGCGGCTGCGCGTGCCGGTGGCGAAGGTTCTGCCGTTTCTAATCTTCCCGGACCACACGCCGCATCGGTTGATCGACCGGGCCGATCTCAAGGCGCGGCTCGTGCCCCAGCCCAGGCAACTGTCGCTGCTGTGACGATGCGGTGCATTCGGCTTGCCGATGAGACCGATTTCGAGGGCTGGCGCGATGCCGCGCGCCGTCTTCTGACACAGGGCATCCCACCCTCCGATGTCGTCTGGACAGTTGGCGAGGACGCGGGCGACCTGTTTTCGCAAGCAATGCCGCAGGACGACGCGCCGAAGGATGCCGGCGAGCCCGTATCGGTGCCGCGCGGTTTTGTCGATCTGGCCAAGCAGGTCGTGCTGCACAACGATCCACAGCGCTTCTCATGGCTCTATGCCATGCTGTGGCGGCTGAGGGCGGAACCGCGGCTGCTGACCGTGTCGGTCGATCCCGATGTGGTGCGGTTGGAAGCCATGGCGAAATCGATCCGCCGCGATATCCACAAGATGCGCGCCTTCGTCCGGTTCCGAAAGACCGCCATCGATGACCGCGAGTGGTATGTCGCCTGGTTCGAGCCCGAGCATCACATCGTCGCGGCCAACGCGCCCTTCTTCAAGCGTCGCTTCACGACGATGAACTGGTCGATCCTGACGCCGAGCATGAGCGCGCATTGGGATGGCGAAGAGCTGGCCTTCTCGCCCGGCGCATCGCGAACCGAGGCGCCTGCCGTCGATGCGCTGGAGGATCTGTGGCGGGATTATTACGCCAGCATCTTCAATCCGGCCCGGTTGAAGGTGGATATGATGCGTTCGGAGATGCCGGTGAAATATTGGCGGAACCTTCCAGAGGCCACGCTCATTCGGTCTCTCATCGAGGATGCACAACGCAGGACCGACATCATGGTCGCCACCGGACCCAAAGACGCCAACGAACGCCCCCAGAAGCTGAGCGCGCCGAAGCCCGCCGCCACGCCGGAAGGCGGCACCATCGAGGCCTTGCGCGAGGAAGCTTCGCACTGCCGCGCCTGTCCGCTATGGGCGCCGGCGACGCAGACCGTCTTCGGCGAGGGCCGGTCGAAGGCGTCGATCATGTTCGTTGGCGAACAGCCCGGCGACACTGAGGATCTGGAGGGCCGTCCCTTCGTCGGGCCGGCGGGGCGGATGTTCGACCGTGCGCTGGAGGATGCGGGCATTGAACGCAAGCGCGCCTATGTCACCAACGCGGTCAAGCATTTCAAATTCATTCCGCGTGGCAAGAAGCGCATCCATCAGAAGCCTGCCATGCCGGAAATCCGCGCTTGCCGGCCTTGGCTCGAACGCGAGATCGAGGTGGTGCGGCCCGATCTGATCGTGGCGCTGGGCGCAACGGCGGCGCAGTCGCTGTTCGGCAAGGCGATGGCTATCGGCGCGAACCGTGGCCGCCTGCTCGAGACTGGGCAGGGCGGCCCACCGGTGCTGATCACCGTGCATCCGTCCTATCTGCTGCGCTTGCCCGATGCGGACGCCAAGGAGGCGGAATACAAGAAGTTCGTCGACGATCTCGTCGAGTCCCGCCGTGCGCTAGATAAGGCGGCGTAATGCAAGGGCCTTCTGCCGGCGTGCGCCAGGGTCAGGGCATGTTGATCGGCACGTTTTCCTTTGGCACGCGGTTGGTGACGATTTTCTGCCGGTGGAAGATGAACAGCCCCGACAGAACGATGATCGCCGATCCGACGAGGATTTGCATATCCGGCAGGTCACCGAAAAACATCGCGCCGAAGATCACCGCCCATAACAGCAATGTATATTGCAGTGGCGCCAGAGTGGATGCCGGTGCAAGCTTGAGCGCACGGGTGATCATCAGATGGGCGGCGCAGGACACGATGCCGAGCAGCATCATGGCGCCGATATCGAACAGGCCCGGTGGGTTCCAACTGGTAAGGCAGAGGATCGCGCCAGCGATGAGGGCGCCGACCGTCTGCCAGGTGACGAGGACGCTGTCGCTGGTGCCGCGCAAGACCCGGTTCAGCAGCATCGACATGGCGAAAGACGTACTGCCGATCAATGCGAAGAGGCTTTCCAGCGACAAGGAAGCGGTGGAGGGGCGCAGCGCGACGATCACCCCGCAGAAGCCTGCGAGAATCGCTACCCAGCGCCGCCAGCCCGCCTTTTCATCGAGGAAGAAATGCGCCATGGCCGCGAGATAGATCGGCCCGGCCATGTAGAATGTCATCACATCGGCAAGCGGAAGGTAGATAACGGCAGCATAAAAGAAACCGGTATCCGCCGTTGCCAGCATGACGCGCAAAAACTGCAGCCGTGGACGGTCGATGGACAGGAGGTTTCGGTGGCCTTCCTTTAGCACCATCGGGCCAAGGATGAGGAAAGCCCCGAACGAGCGGATCAGCAGCACCTGTCCTACGGAAAAGCTTGCGACGAGCCACTTCCCCATTGCATCGTTGAGCGCGAACATGAAGTTGCCGAACAGCATCAGGCAAACGCCCAATATTATGGCGTTTTCGCCACGCTGCGACAAAAAGGATGCCGGTTTCATAGGGTGTCGCCAAGTGCCTGAAAAGCGGGCGCCATGCCCTGCTTGTGAGCATGGACCCCTAGAACGACTTGGCCAAGGATACGAGCGAATTTTTTTTGGAGCGGCGGCTGCCAGCCTTCAGCGTGCCAGCCCCCAAGGCTGGCTTAGGCCGTTGTCTGCTCGGGCTTGCGTGCCAGTCTCAGCACGTCGAAGGCTTTGGAGGCCATAACTTCGATGAAGCGCTTCGCGCTCGGTGACTTGGAAGCATCGAGATCGGCGAAAAGCTCGACCTGATCTGCCCCTTGATATTCACGAAGCCTGTCGAGCATTGCATCCTCCCTTTGTGCTGCTCAATGAACGCAGGCAGCCTATCTTCGTTCCTTACCGTGCTTATGTTTCACGACGATGCCTGCGAATTGTGAAGGTGGCGCGACGGATATTCGATTAAGGCGCGTTGAACGGTAAAGCAGGGTCAGGACAACAGGTTGCATCAGTCTCCGGACGGCAGGGACAGCGACGAGGATTTGCTGGCGCGGATCGCGGAGAATGATGCTCGCGCTGCCCGCGGCATGGTCGCGCGCAAACTGCCCCGCATCGTGGGGTTGGCGTCGCGCCTGCTCGGCGACCGCGCCGAGGCCGAAGATGTAGCGCAGGACGCGTTTCTGCGCGTCTGGCGGCAGGCGTCGAAATGGAAAAAGACCGATGCGCGCTTCGATACCTGGCTGCACCGGGTGGTGCTCAACCTCTGTTACGACCGGCTTCGCCGCCGTCGCGAGCAACCGGTGGCCGAAGTGCGGGAGACCGCCGACACCGGGCCTGCGCCCGACAGCGGCCTCCGCGACGCGGAAGAACAACGCGGCATCGACGCGGCGCTGGCGTCTTTGCCCGAACGGCAGCGCGAGGCCATCGTCCTGCAATATTACCAGGACCTTTCGAATGTCGAAGCAGCAGCCGTCATGGACATCAGCGTCGAAGCGCTCGAAAGCCTTCTGTCGCGAGCGCGC
Organism: Tianweitania sp. UT-5YL-CI-8; assembly: GCF_030010215.1. Taxonomy (GTDB): domain Bacteria; phylum Pseudomonadota; class Alphaproteobacteria; order Rhizobiales; family Rhizobiaceae; genus Oryzicola. The sequence goes on along the minus strand of NZ_JASCRR010000002.1, from coordinate 154,113 downwards.
CGCAACCTTCGCGCCTTCATGAAATCGCAAGCCGACTGACGGACACGAACCATGCACAGCCAACGTTTTCAGGATTTGACGGACAGCTACGGAAGCGACCTCAGGCGCTGGCCGGAGGCCGAACGCGCAGCGGCCGAAAGCTTCATCGAAGCCCATCCGGAAGAAGCGCATGCAGCACTTGCAACTGCCGCCGATCTCGACCGACTGCTGGATCGATCAACGGTTTTGCCGCCGTCGGCCGCCTTGCGAGAGCGCATCATCGCTTCGGCGCCGCGCCGCGCGGCGGTCGGTCTGGGCGGGCTTCTATGGCGTGGCCTGGGCTTGGCCGGCATCGGCGTTGCGGGAGCGGCTGCCGGAATGGTGCTGGCAGGGTTTGTCGTCACTCATTCTCCCTACGATGCCGATGATGGCGCCTATGCCGTAACGGCCTTCACCCTTGCCGCCGACGAAGGAGATATTCAATGACCCCCCGAACGCGCACTGTGCTGTTGGCAGCCTCTCTGGCGTTGAACCTGTTCCTTATCGGTGGCCTTGCTGGCGGGACCTATATCTTTTCGACGCGGGGGCCTGAATTCACCGGGCAGCGGGCGATCCGCTTTGCCGCCGACGGATTGTCGGACGAGCAACGTAAGGCATTCCGGCAGTCGCTCATGCAGGCGCGGCGCGATTCAGTGCATGATGTCCAGGCGGGACGCGTCGGCAGGCAGGACCTCAACGGGCTGATGCGGGCGGAAAGCCTGGATCGCGGCGCGATCGACACGGCGCTCGCCGGCATTCGCAAAGCGGACACGGCACTGCGTCAGCGCCTGGAAACGGCAATCGTCGATTTCGCGGCGACACTGACGCCAACAGAACGGCAGGCCTTCGTGGATGGGCTCGAAAGCCGCACCGCCATGCTGCGGCGGTCCTCCGCTCAGGAAAATTAGCCCGCCGCGCGACGGATCACAGGGCGTCTCGCGTTCAACAATCATGAACAGGGATGACCAGCGATGACAACAGCAGCTTCCCAAGCTGAACGCCTGGCCGTGGCAATGAACCGTTTCGGCCTTGGGGCAAGGCCCGGCGACTCCATTCCCACCGATGCCAAACGGTGGCTTATCGATCAGTTCGAGCGCTATGAGCCGACTCCTCCGGCTTTCGAACGGGCTCTGCCGGGGGCTGAGATCGCGCACAGGTTCAGCGAGGGCCGCATGGCGGTCCGCGGCGGCGATGCAGTTGCGAAGATGGCCGCACGCAAGGAATTGCGCCAGAACGGCCAGGCTTTGTATCGCGATGAAGTGCAGATGCGTGCCCGTTCGGCGCTCGCTACCGGCACGCCTTTCGTCGAGCGGCTGGTGCATTTCTGGTCGAACCATTTCGCCGTTTCCGCCGATAAATTGCCGGTGGCGGTGCTGGCAGGCGCCTTCGAGCGCGAGGCGATCCGTCCGCATGTGCTCGGCAATTTCGAGGACATGCTGCTCGCGGTGGTGCGCCACCCCGCCATGCAGCTTTTCCTCGACCAGATACGCTCTGTCGGTCCCAACAGCCCGATGGCGCAGAACGGCGAGCGACGCAACAGGCATAATCCCGGCATCAACGAGAACCTCGCCCGGGAAATCATGGAGTTGCACACGCTGGGCGTCCGCACAGGCTATACGCAAGCCGACGTCACCCAGTTCGCGCTGGCGCTGACCGGCTGGAACGTGCAAGGGCTGGGCGCCGGCCCGAACGGAGAACAGCCCGGCGCCTTCGCCTACCGTCCGCGCCGGCACGAGCCGGGGCCGCGCGACATCCTTGGCAAGACCTATGCGGATACCGGTGAAGAACAGGCGGGCGCTGTTTTGCACGATCTCGCCACCCACGATGCGACGGCAACCCACATCGCTACCAAGCTGGCGCGTCATTTCATCGCCGATGAGCCGTCGGACTCGACGGTCCAGACGCTTGCGTCGGCCTACACAGCGTCGGGCGGCGATCTTAAGGCGGTCTATGCCGCCTTGGTTGCGATGCCGGACGCTTGGGAGCCGCGGGCAGTCAAGTTCAAGACGCCGTGGGACTGGACGATCTCATCGTTGCGCGCGCTCGGCTTTGAACGGCCCGATATGCCGGTAGCCCCGCTGCTCAACCAGCTGGGCCAGCCCGTCTGGCGACCCGGCTCGCCCGCCGGCTATGACGATGCCGCTGCAAGCTGGGCAGCACCCGACGCGCTGGTGCGCCGCGTCGAGGCGGCACAGCGGATCGTCGGCAAAGCGCCGGTGGAGCTCGACGCGCGTCAGCTAGCGCCCGAACTTCTGCGAGGTACGCTCAGCGATCTCACCCGACGTGAAATCGGGCGGGCGGAATCCGGCCCGACCGCGCTCGCCCTGCTTTTAGTTTCTCCAGATTTTCAGAGAAGGTGATCCGATGATCCACCGCCGCCAGTTTCTCCGCATCGCCGCTGCCGGTTGCGGCACCATGCTGATTGCGCCGCGTCTCGTCTTCGCCAATGTCGAGACCGACCGCCGTTTCGTCTTCATCATCCAGCGCGGTGCAGCCGACGGTCTCGACACGGTAGTGCCCTATGCCGATCCCGGCTACGCCGCACTGCGCCGTGACTTCGCCATCGATCCCGCCAATGCGCTCAAGCTCGACGGCACCTTCGCGCTGCACTCCTCGCTCACCGAACTCGGCAAGCTCTACGGGAAAGGGCAGGCGCTATTCGTGCAGGCGGTGGCTTCTCCCTATCGAGACCGCTCGCATTTCGATGGCCAGAACGTGCTCGAAACCGGCGGCTCCAGCCCGTATCAGATCAAGGACGGCTGGCTGAACCGCCTGGTTTCGCTGATGCCGCGAAGCCATGACGAGGCGATAGCCTTCGCACCCACCGTGCCGCTGGCGCTGCGCGGCAAGGCCGACGTCACCTCCTATGCGCCTTCTGCATTGCCGCCGGCGCCCGACGATCTGCTGATGCGGGTGGGGGCGCTCTACGAGGCCGATCCACAACTGCACCCGCTGTGGAGTGCTGCGATGGAGGCGCGGGGGCTGGCCGACGATGCGCAGGCGCGCCAGGACCCAGCAAGCATCGGCAAGACGGCGGCCGGGTTCCTGGCCAAGGACGAGGGTCCGCGTATCGCCATGATCGAGACGAGCGGCTGGGATACCCATAGCGGCCAGGCGTTCCGACTGGCCAACCAACTCAAGGCGCTGGACACGTTGATCGCATCGCTGTGCGACAATCTCGGCGATGCCTGGGCCAAGACCACCGTGCTCGTCGCCACCGAATTTGGCCGTACCGCCGCCATCAACGGCACCGGCGGCACCGACCACGGCACGGCGTCTTCGGCCATGGTGCTGGGCGGTGCGGTAAAGGGTGGACGTATTCTGGCGGACTGGCCGGGTCTGGCGCAGGGGTCGCTTTATGAAGGACGCGATCTTGCTCCCACCCTCGATCTCGATGCGCTGATCGCGACGGTGGCGGCCGAAAGCCTTGGGCTCGATACCGACCTGGCCATGCGGACGCTGTTTGCGGGACGGCCCTTCAACAAAGCGCTGCACGGGCTGGTCGGCGCCTGACAAGCGGGGCAAAGAAATGGCCGCAGCCTCGGCAGAGACGGCGGCCCAGTTTTGGGGTCAAAAACGTGGAACGTCGAATTCGGCGGCTATAGAGCCAAACCCGTGCGTCAGATGACAGGTGGGCGTGGCAGTTGACCAGTCGGCAAATGCCGATTGATGAGAGAAATGCGCCACCGAGCGCGTCAGATGATTTCTGTTGCGTCACTTGCCGTCTTCCGTCGATAACTCGCCACAGCGGCGAGCGCATCGCCCGCCATGCAAAGTGGAGAATTCGGAATGCGGATTGACGGACAGGTGGCGCTGGTCACAGGCGGGGCTTCGGGTCTGGGTGAAGCGACGGCGCGTGCGCTTGCCGCGGGCGGCGCCAAGGTCGCCATTCTCGACTACAACGAAGAGGGGGCGGCGCGTATCGCTGCAGAGATCGGCGGCATCGGCGTAGCTTGCAACGTGTCCAACGCTGAAAGTGCCGAGGCAGCCGTGGCCAAGGCCAATGCCGAACTGGGCGCGGCCCGCATCCTGATCAATTGCGCGGGTGTCGCGCCGGCGCAGAAAATGCTCGGCAAATCAGGCGTCATGCCGCTCGACGATTTCCGCCGCGCCATCGAGATCAACCTGATCGGCACGTTCAACCTGCTGCGCCTGTTTGCCGATGCGGCCTCCAAGCTCGAGCCGTTCGAGAGCGGCGAGCGTGGCGTCGTCGTGAACACCGCTTCGGTTGCAGCCTATGAGGGCCAGATCGGCCAGACCGCTTATGGCGCGTCCAAGGCAGGCGTCATGGGCCTCACTTTGCCCGCTGCCCGCGAACTGGCGCAGTTCGGCATCCGCGTCTGCACTATTGCGCCGGGCATCTTCGAGACGCCGATGCTCAAGGGCTTGCCCGAAGCCGCCCAGCAGAGCCTGGGCCAGATGGTGCCGTTTCCGCCGCGCCTGGGCCGCGCCACCGAATATGCCAGCCTGGCGTTGCACATCATTTCCAACGAGATGCTGAACGGCGAGACGATCCGGCTGGACGGAGCGATCCGCATGGCGCCGAAATAGGGACGGCACCCGCATTTTGCCATGGTTGACCTGCCTGGTGTCGGCTGGCACCTGATGTCACCGACAGGAAAGCGAGATTCGACCGGCATGACCCAACGCGTTTTCGACGGCCACAATGACGTTCTGTGCCGCATGTGGCTGAACAAAAGCCAGGGCGGCTCGCCCGTCGAAGACTTTGCCGGCAACGGCCGTACGGGCCATATCGATGCCGTGCGCGCCAAGGCGGGCGGGCTGGTCGGCGGCATCTGCGCGATCTACGTGCCATCCCCGCGCCTTGGCCGACCGGTTTCAGATGCCAACGGTCACTACAACACGCCAAAGGCCGAACCGCTGGAACATGGGCAGGCCCTGGCCGCGACGCAGGAAATGTTCGACATCGCCCGCGATCTGGACGAGGCCGGCGTATGGATCATCTGCCGCTCGACCGGCGATATCAGGGCAGCGGCAGAGCAGGGGCTGTTCGCCGCTATCGTGCATATCGAGGGCTGCGAAGGCATCAGCACAGGGCTCGAAGAACTTGACGGCTTTTACGAGCAGGGCTTGCGCTCGCTCGGACCGGTTTGGAGCCGCGACAATGTGTTTGCCCACGGCGTGCCCTTCGCCTTTCCGATGTCGCCCGACACCGGCGAAGGCCTGACATCGGCGGGTTTCGATCTGATCAGGCGTTGCGACGAACTCGGCATCCTCGTCGATCTCGCTCATATCACTGAGAAAGGTTTCTGGGATGTGGCCAAGACGAGCAGCAGGCCGCTTGTGGCCAGCCATTCCAACGCTCATGCGCTGACACCGGTGGCGCGCAATCTGACCGATAGGCAGCTTGAGGCTATCCGCCACACCTCCGGCCTCGTCGGCGTCAACTTTGCCACCAGCATGCTGCGCGCCGATGGCCAGAACAATTCGAACACGCCAATGTCCGATGTTGTTCGCCACGTCAATTACCTCGTCGAAAAGGTCGGCATCGACTGCGTCGCGCTGGGATCGGATTTCGACGGCGCGCTGATTCCGCGGGAGATCGGCGATGCGGCTGGGCTGCCTAAGCTGGTTTGCGCACTTCGCGATGCGGGCTATGACGACGGAGCGCTGGAAAAACTCTGCTTCGGCAACTGGATGCGAGTGCTTGACGGCGTGCTTGTCGATTGAAATCGTCGTGATCCTGACGCCGTTCTGTCAGGAGGGACATACTCCGTCATTTGGACAGTTGCCGAACTCTTGGAATGCCCTACCTTGCAACTGAATTATGATCATTTGACTTGGCCAATTCCTCTTTGGGGCAGGATGCTATGAAGAACAAGCTTATGATGCTCGCCGCCATAGCGGCGTTTTTCGTTTCCGCCGGCTTCGCCAACGCGCAGGTCGTAGTGTCGTCGAAGATCGACACAGAGGGCGGTGTGCTCGGCAATATTATTCTAGCGGTGCTGAACGCCGCCGATATCCCCGCCACCGACCGCATCCAGCTTGGTGCCACGCCCGTCGTGCGTCGCGCAATCGTTGCCGGTGAGATCGACATCTATCCCGAATATACCGGCAACGCGGCTTTCTTCTTTGAAAAGGCGGACGACACTTTGTGGAAGGATGCGGCGAAGGGCTACGAGGAAGCCAAGAAGCTGGACTACGATGCCAACAAGATCGTTTGGCTGACGCCCTCGCCCGCCAACAACACCTGGGCGATCGCGCTGCGCAAGGATGTCGCCGAGCCCAACAAGCTTGTGACGCTGACCGATTTCGGTAAATACGTCGCCGGCGGCGGCGATGTAGTCCTGGCCGCCTCGTCGGAGTTCGTCAATTCCGATGCGGCGTTGCCGGCATTCCAGACTACCTATGGCTTCACGCTAAAGCCGGACCAGCTGATCACGCTATCGGGCGGCGACACGGCGGCGACCATCGCGGCGGCTGCCAACCAGACCAACGACGCGAACGCGGCAATGGTCTACGGCACCGATGGCGGCATTGCGCCGTCCGGCCTCGTGGTGCTTGAGGACGACAAAGGCGTGCAGCCGGTCTATCAGCCCGTGCCGATCATCCGCGAGACGGTGTTGAAGGAGCATCCGAATATCGCCGAGTTGCTCAAGCCGGTTTTCGAAAAACTCGACCTCGTGACCCTGCAGGACCTGAATGGCCGTGTGCAGGTCGGCGGCGAGCCGGCCAAGGCGGTTGCCGAGGACTTTCTGAAGTCGAGCGGTTTCCTGAAATAGCGCGGGGATGACGGGGCGCCCGTGATGGCCGATACTGTCGCGGACGGTGCATCCCAAAGGCGGCTTTCCTGGCCTGTTCAGCTCGACAAGCTGGGCGTCGTCATCGCCGTTCTGACGGGCTGGGGGTTGCTGCTCGCTCCCTTCGCCACCATGCGCGCCAACCGCATCGTCGCAGGCGAGGCGATGGGCGTGGTGGCATCCTTGCCGGTTTGGGCTGCGGCGCTGCTGCTTGCCGCTATTCTCACCGCCACGATCATAGCGATCCCGCGGACCCCGACAGCGCTTCGATTTCTAGCAGGCCTCGTCGCGCTCGCCGTTCTTGCCATTCTGATCGGCGTGGCAGGCGGCCACCTTACGCCTGACGGCAACACCTATGCGCGTGTTTCACCTGCCTACGGCTTCTGGCTGTTGCTGTTTGCCTTTGCGCTTCTGACGACCGATGCGATGGCCCGGCTGAAACTCGGCCCGGTGGCGCGTATCGGTATGCTGGGGCTGACAACGCTGGCTATCGGGTTGCTGCTGGTATCCGGCCAGTGGGATACGCTGTCGATCATGAAGGAATATTCCAGCCGCGCGGAGACCTTCAGCACCGAGCTGATACGGCATCTGCTGCTTGCCTTCGGCTCGCTTGCCGCCGCCGTCGTGGTCGGCCTGCCGCTCGGAATTGCCGCGCACCGCATAGCGCGGATAAGGGCGCCGGTGCTGAATGTGCTCAACATCATCCAGACGGTTCCCTCCATCGCGCTGTTCGGCATTCTCATCGCGCCGTTGGCCTGGATAGCGGCCAACGTGCCGGGTGCTTCGGCAATCGGCATTCGCGGCATCGGTGCAGCACCCGCTTTCGTGGCGTTGTTTCTCTATTCGCTGCTGCCGGTGGTTGCCAACACGGTGGTTGGGCTCGCCGGTGTGCCGCGGCAGGCCAACGACGCCGCGCGTGGCATGGGCATGACGGACGGGCAGCGGCTTGCCAAGGTCGAGTTTCCGCTCGCCTTTCCCGTGATCCTCACCGGCATCCGCATCGTGCTGGTGCAGAATATCGGCATGGCGACTATCGCCGCGCTGATCGGCGGCGGCGGGCTCGGCGTCTTCGTATTCCAGGGCATCGGCCAGACCGCCATGGATCTGGTGCTGCTGGGCGCCTTACCGACGGTCGCGATGGCGTTTGCCGCCGCTGTCGTGCTCGACGCCATTATCGAAATGACGGAGCGGAGAGGCCGATGATCGAGATCGATTCCATCACCAAGAGCTATGGCGAAAACACAGTCGTCGACGCCGTGTCCTTCGTCGTCGAGCCGCGCACCATCACCGTCATCGTCGGCACCTCGGGTTCCGGCAAGACCACACTGCTGCGCATGATCAACCGGCTGGTCGAGCCCACCTCCGGCGCAATACGGATCGATGGCCGCGACAATCGCGAGATGCCGCCCTTCGAACTGCGTCGCAGCATAGGCTACGTCATCCAGGGGCATGGCCTGTTTCCGCATTGGACGGTGGCGCAGAACATCGCCGTGGTGCCGAAACTGTTGGAATGGGACGAGCCGCGCATCGCTGCAAGGGTCGCCGAACTGCTCGATCTGTTCCAGCTCGATCCGGACTTGTTTGGCCAGCGCTATCCGCACGAACTGTCGGGCGGGCAGCAGCAGCGCGTCGGCGTAGCACGCGCTCTTGCTGCCGAGCCCAATGTGCTCTTGATGGACGAGCCCTTCGGTGCGCTCGATCCGGTGATCCGGGCCAAGGCGCAGGAGGATCTGCTCGCCATCCAGAAGCGCTTCGGCACCACCATCATCCTGGTGACGCATGACATGGAGGAAGCGATCCTGCTTGGCGACCGCATCGCCGTCATGGATCAGGGCAAGCTGGTGCAATATGCAACGCCGACCGAAATGCTGGCGCGTCCTGCCGATGCGTTCGTCGAAACCCTGGTCGACTCGGGCGAACGGCCGTTCCGGCTGCTGTCCCTTGGCAAGGCTGGTGACGCGGTGGAACCGGGAGACGCCGATGGACCGGCGATTTCGGCAGACAAAACGCAGCGCGACGCGCTGGCCGAACTGATGTGGTCTGGGCGGTCTGCGCTGCCGGTCGAGAGTGTTAACGGCGCACGGCTCGGCCGCATCACCATGCAGTCGCTGTTGCGCCTGGCGGCGAGACCGGCTGCATGAAAGCCGGAACCATCATCCGCGCTATCGCCTTCGCGCTTCTCGTCTCATTCCTGGTGCAGCCTTATTGGTTCGAACCGTTCTTTGCGCTGTTTGCCAATGACGGAGCGCCGGCGATCTACAACCAGGGCGACCTGCTGACGCTGACGCTGTTGCATCTGCAGATCGTCTTTGTCGCGACGGTGGCGGCGATGATCGTCGCGGTGGGATTGGCCATTCTCGTCACCAGGCCAAGCGGCGCGGAGTTCCTGCCGCTGTCTCGCAGTCTGGTCAATATCGGCCAGACCTTCCCGCCGGTCGCAGTGCTTGCGCTGGCAGTTCCGGCGGTGGGTTTCGGCGCCAAGCCGACGCTGATCGCGCTGTTTCTCTATGGCCTGCTGCCGATCTTCGAGAATGCGCTGATCGGCCTCACCACCTTGCCGAAGCCGGTGGTCGAAGCATCGCGCGGCATGGGCATGACCAATTTCCAGCGCCTGCGCAAAGTCGAACTGCCGTTGGCAGCGCCCGTCATCCTTGCCGGCATAAGGCTTTCTGTGACCATCGGCCTCGCTACGGCGACGATTGGCTCGACGGTGGCGGCTAAGACGCTGGGCGAGGTCATCATCGCTGGGCTGAACTCCAACAACCTCGCCTTTGTCGTCCAGGGCGGGCTGGTGGTCGCGGTGCTAGCCGTGCTGATCTACGACCTTTTGTCTGCGTTGGAGCGGATGATTGCGCGGCGGATGGGGCGCGGCGAACTTACGTAAGCTACTGCACGACGAAGAAATCCTCGATCGACCGCGCCGCCTCCGACAGTACCGGCAGGATTTGGTCCTCCATTTCCTGCGGGGTGAAGCGGGAGGATTGCGTCGAGACGTTGATCGCCGCGACGATGCGTCGGGTGCCGTCGCGGATTGGCACCGCGATGGAGCGCAGGCCGATTTCCAACTCCTCGTCGATGATGGAGAAGCCGGATTGCGCAACGCGGGCGATCTCTGTTTCCAGTTTCGCCGGGTCGACGATCGTCTTTTCGGTTTTCGCTTCGAGATGAACTGAAGCGATGAAGCCGCGCAGTTCGGGTGGGGGCAGGTCGGACAACAACACCCGGCCCAGCGACGTACACCAGGCAGGCAGCCGAGTGCCGACATTGAGCGCGACGCTCAGGATGTGTCGGCCGGGAATGCGCGCGACATAGACGATGTCCTCACCCGACAGCACCGCTGCCGAACAGGATTCGCGAAACCGCATGGCGACATCGCGCAGGAACGGGTCGGCATAGGACCATAGCGAGGCACCCTGCAGCCATGTGCGTGCCACCGAAAGCAGGCGCGGCGACAGGCTGAACTGCCGGCCTTTCTGGGCCGCATAGCCCGACGCGACGAGGGTTAGCAAAAAGCGCCGCGCGCCGGCGCGCGTTAGACCTGCTTTCTCTGCGGTTTCAGTCAGCGTCAGGCCCGAGGGATGGGCGGCGAGGATTTCCATTACGCCAAGACCGCGCTGCAGGGACCCCACCGTGTAGCGGTCGTCTTCGGTTTCGGTATTCATGCCAAATCCTTTGTTCGGCGCGAGCAGACTACATCGCCCTTGACACAGCGCAACATTTTCGAGAATAAATATCGCATATAAAACAAATGTTCGCAACTCGAACTTTTAGACTTGGGAGCGATGATGAACAAGATCAGTCCAAGCGTCGAAGATGCCGTTGCCGGCATTCAGGACGGGATGGTGGTGATGATCGGCGGCTTCGGCGGTGCCGGTGCGCCGATCGAACTCATCCACGCCTTGATCGACCGCTATAAGGCGACGGGATCGCCGGGTTCGCTGACGGTGGTCAACAACAATGCCGGCAACGGCGCGGTCGGCATTGCGGCGTTGATTTATGCCGGAATGGTCGCGAAGATGGTGTGTTCGTTCCCGCGTTCGTCCGACCCCAAGGCATTCACCGAGAAATATCTGGCTGGCGAGATCGAACTGGAACTGGTGCCGCAGGGAACGCTTGCCGAGCGCATTCGCGCAGGCGGCGCAGGCATTCCGGCCTTCTACACACCCACCAGCTACGGCACACAAGTTGCCGAGGGCAAGCCCGTCGCGGAATTCGACGGCCGGCATTACGTTCTGGAGCGGTGGCTCAAGGCCGATGTCGCGCTGATCAAGGCCGAGCTCGCCGACAGCAAGGGCAACCTGACCTACCACAAGGCAGCGCGGAACTTCTCACCGCTGATGGCAACCGCTGCCAGGACGACCATCGTGCAGGTGCGGCGGATCGTCCAGCCGGGCGGCATCGATCCCGAACACGTCATAACGCCGGGCATCTTCGTCGACCGGATCGTCGAAGTGTCAGATCCGAAGCAGGAAGAGGCTTTGTTGCGCGAGGAAACAAAGTGATGATCGCCAAGCTGACCAACGCACAGATCGCCTGGCGCGCCGCGCAGGACATTCCCGATGGCGCCTATGTCAATCTCGGCATCGGCTTTCCCGAAATGGTGGCCAAGTTCAAGCCGGATGGTCGCGAGGTGATCTACCACACCGAAAACGGCATTCTCGATTTTGGCGAGGCCCCGCCCGCCGGCGAGGAGGACTGGGACCTGATCAACGCCGGCAAGAAGGCGGTGACGCTCAATCCCGGCGCGGCGTTCTTCCACCATGCCGACAGCTTCGCAATGGTGCGCGGCGGGCATCTGGACGTTGCCATTCTCGGCGCATATGAGGTTGCCGAGACCGGCGATCTCGCCAATTGGAGCACCGGACCGGGTTCGGTCCCGGCGGTGGGCGGCGCAATGGACCTCGTGCATGGCGCCAAGCGCGTCGCTGTCATCACCGACCACGTCACCAAGAAGGGCGAGCCCAAGCTGGTCAAGGCATGCAGCCTTCCTCTGACGGGCGTCGGCTGTGTGACGACCGTCTACACCAGTCTTGCCGTCATAGACATCGTGGACCGTCGCTTTGTCCTGCGCGAGAAGTTGCCGGGCATGAGCGTCGAGGAATTGCAGGCTGTGACGGGAGCCGAACTCGTCGTCGGCGCCACCGTGGCCGACCTTATCGTACCGGAGGTTTGACGTGACTGAAGCCTATATCTGCGACTATATCCGCACACCCATCGGCCGCTTCGGCGGCTCGTTGTCCTCGGTTCGGGCAGACGATCTCGGCGCCGTACCGCTCAAGGCGCTGATGGAGCGCAACGCTTCGGTCGACTGGGCCGCGGTGGATGACGTGGTCTTCGGCTGCGCCAACCAGGCCGGCGAGGACAACCGCAACGTCGCGCGCATGTCGCTGCTTCTGGCCGGCATGCCCAAGGAGGTTTCCGGCAGCACCGTCAACCGGCTTTGCGGCTCGGGCATGGATGCGCTGATCATCGCCGCGCGTGCGGTCAAGTCGGGCGAGGCAGAGCTGATGATCGCGGGCGGCGTGGAGTCGATGAGCCGCGCGCCCTTCGTCATGCCGAAAGCCGAGACGGCGTTTTCGCGCAACGCTGAGATCTATGACACCACCATCGGCTGGCGCTTCGTCAATCCGCTGATGAAGAAGCAGTATGGCGTGGATTCCATGCCCGAGACCGGCGAGAACGTGGCTGAGGATTTCAAGGTCAGCCGCGCCGACCAGGACGCTTTCGCCGTGCGCAGCCAGGACAAGGCGGTCGCCGCGCAACAGAATGGGCGGTTGGCGAAGGAGATCGTGCCGGTGACGATCCCGCAGCGCAAGGGCGACGCGACCGTCGTTGCCAAGGACGAGCATCCGCGCGCCGGCACCACGGTCGAGACGCTGGCCAAGCTGCCGACGCCGTTCAAGAAGGAAGGTGGCACGGTGACGGCCGGCAACGCTTCAGGCGTCAATGACGGCGCGGCGGCCCTGATCGTGGCGTCGGAAGCGGCGGTCAAGAGATACGGCCTGACGCCCATTGCCCGCATCATCGGTGGTGCGGCGGCGGGTGTCGCACCGCGTATCATGGGCATCGGCCCCGCGCCGGCCACCAAGAAGCTGTGCGTCCGTCTCGGCATCACGCCGCAGCAGTTCGATGTCATAGAGCTCAACGAAGCCTTTGCCTCCCAAGGCATTGCGGTGCTCCGCGAACTTGGCATCGCCGAGGATGCTGAGCATGTGAATCCGAACGGCGGCGCTATCGCGCTTGGCCATCCACTTGGCATGTCTGGCGCCCGCATTGCCGGCACGGCCGCGCTGGAACTGAAGGAGCGCGGCGCAAAACTCGCACTTGCCACCATGTGCATCGGTGTCGGCCAGGGCATTGCAATCGCGCTCGAACGCGCCTGACTGCAGAGGCCTCTTTTCCTCAACACACAAAAAAGGCGCCGCGAGGCGCCTTTTTCAATGCTTGCTCCGGCTTCAATCCGGCAGAGCGTAGGCGATGACGTAGTCGCCCCGGTCGGGCGACTGGCGCGCACCGCCGGCGGAGATGACGATGTACTGCTTGCCTGTTTTGGGCGACTTGTAGCTCATCGGTCCGCCCTGGCTGCCGACAGGCAGGCGGGCCTTCCACACTTCCTCGCCCGTCGCCGTCGAGAGGGCGCGGAGATAATAGTCCTGTGTGCCGGCGATGAAGAGCAGGCCGCCCTGTGTTGCCAACGTGCCGCCCAGCGTCGGCATGCCGATCGGCACCGGCAGATGCATCTTGATGCCGAGCGGGCCGGTATCCTGCACGGTGCCGACTGGCACCTGCCAGGCGATCTGCTGGGTCTTCATGTCGACCGCCGTCATGGTCCCGTAAGGAGGCTCCTGGCAGGGGATGCCGAGCGGCGACAGGAAGCGGTTCTTGTTGACGGCGTAGGGCGTGCCTCTCATGGGCACGACGCCCATGCCGGTGTTGGTGCTTTCACCGCCGCTGTTGGTCTGGTTGGAGGGCGCGGCCTCGATCATCTGCACCCAGAGGCCAACGCGCATGTCATTGATGAAGATGTAGCCGCTGTTGGGGTCGATAGAGATGCCGCCCCAATTCATGCCGCCCAGCGAGCCGGGGAAGGCAAGGGAGACGTCGGTGCCGGGCGCGGTGTAGAGGCCTTCATAGCGCATCGATTTGAACGATATGCGGCACAGGAGCTGGTCGAACGGTGTTGCGCCCCACATGTCGGCTTCGGCAAGGGGCCCTGTGCCGATCTGCGGCATGCCGACGGACAGCGGCTGCGTCGGCGCATAAGGTTCGTTCGGGATGTTGCCTGGCTTGACCGGTACTTCATCGACCTTCGTCAGTGGCTGGCCGGTGGCGCGGTCGAGCACATAGATTTGGCCGGCTTTGGTACCGAAGACGAGCGCGGGCACAGTCGAGCCATCCGCCTTGGGGAAGTCGATGAAGGAGGGCTGCATCGGCACGTCGAAATCCCACAGATCGTTGTGGACGGTCTGGTAGACCCATTTCTCGCGGCCCGTGGTAGCATCCAGCGCCAGCATCGATGCGCCGTATTTGTGATCGAGCGGCGTGCGGGTCGCGCCATAGAGATCGACCGAAGGGCTGCCCACGGGCATGAACACAGTGTTCAGTGCAGGATCGTAGGACATCGAGGCCCAGACATTGGGGGTGGAGCGCGTATAGGTCTGGCCTGGAGCGGGCAACAGTGTGATGTCGGGATTGCCGGGGTCGAACGCCCAGCGCAGCGCGCCGGTGACGACGTCGAAGCCGCGCATGACGCCGCCGGGCATGTCGGCTGAGACATTGTCGGCGATGCGCCCGCCGACGACAACGGTGGTGCCGGCAAGCGTCGGGGCCGATGTCAGAACGTAGCTCGGATCGGGCGCGTCGCCCAGGCCGATCTTGAGGTCGACGCGGCCATTGGTGCCGAAGTCGGTGCAGAACGCGCCGGTGTCGGCATCGAGCGCGATGAGTTCGGCTTCGATGGTGTTCATCAGGATGCGGCGTTCACAGGCGGCACCCGAAGCGACCGTAACCGGCGTCACCGGGGTCGAGCCGGGCGCTGAAGGTTGCTGGAGCGGCGCTGTGGCATCGAAATAGGCGAGGCCGCGGCAGCGCATCCAGACCGACGACTTGGCGTTGATTTCGGCCTTCCATTTCTCGGCGCCGGTATCGGCGTCGAGCGCGATGACGTTGTTGTGCGGGGTGCACAGGAACACCGTGTCGCCGACCTGCAGCGGGGTCTGCTGGTCCTCGGCACCGTTGGCGCCAGGGCTGATCGGGGTGTCGCCGGTGCGGTAGGTCCAGGCGACCTCCAGGTCCTTGACGTTGTCGGGGGTGATTTCGTCCAGGGCGACGAAACGGCTGCCGCCGGCCGTATTGCCGTAATGCTCCCAGTTCTTCTGCTCGGTTTCCGGCGTTACCGCAGTGAGCGCCGGGCCTGTGCCGTTTGACCTGACGGTCGGGTGCGGCACGAACATCGCTGCAAAGGCAGCTGCCGCGCAGACAGCGACCACCGCTGCAGTGCCGAAGGAGGCTGCGCGGAGTCGGGTCTGGCCTGCGGCGCGGCGCAGCAGCGGATAGGACAGGGCGACGACCACAAGGCCGACCGACATCGCCAGGAGACGTGAGATCAACGGCCAGAAATCGAGGCCGGCTTCCCACATCGCCCAGATGGCGGTTGCCAGGAACACCAGTCCGAATAGGACGGCGCCAACCGGCTTGTGCATGGCGATCATCGTGCCTGATATAACCAGCACGACGCCGGCGATAAGAAAGTAAAGACTGCCACCAAGCGACACCAGCATAGCGCCGCCGACGACGAAAAACAGTCCGGCAAGCGCGATGACAACGCCGAGGACGATGAGCCATAGTCTGGCCAGTCGCGAGATGCCGTTTGTACGATGTTCCATGGATGTTTCCAGATAGTGTTATTGAATTGATTGGCTGTCCGATGGTCTCATTCTTGTTTCAGAGCACCATGCATATGCCTTGGCCACACGCGCGAGTGCAGGCAAATCGTCGCTGAGCTAAAGTTTGGGCAGGGTGATCGCAGGCGCATGGATGGTCCTTCGAAAACCATTCCATCCGCGGCAAGGCGCCTGGGCACATTGGAGGGATCGAAAGGTATCGTATCATGACCCGGCGGCCCTCCCGCGTCACCGGACGCTGACGCAAGCGCCAGTTTCGAACGGTATAGCGCTGGCTATGCCAAAGAGGCAAGCGAAGATGGCAACCGCGTTACCCGATCACCTTGTTTTGACGCTTGGCAAGGACACACTCGACTTGCACTCTTGTGAAAGTGCTGAAGCATTTTTCAAATGGTGTGAAGAGCCCGGCGCAGTCGCTATGTTCAGTTCGGAGGGACGAGCCGCGGTTTCTATAGTGAAGGGATGCGGCTCCTTTCGTGAAACGGACAAGGAGATGCACGATATGAGCGACACCAGAAATCTCAGGGTTCTGCTGGCCAAAAGACCCCAAGGCGCGCCGACAGCGGAGCATTTCCGTATCGAGGAAGCGCAACTGCCAGAGCCGGGCGAGGGGCAGGTGCTGTTGAAGGTCCTCTATCTTTCGCTCGATCCCTACATGCGCGGTCGGATGAGCGATGCGAAATCCTATTCGAAGCCGGTCGAGCTTGGCGAGGTCATGGAAGGCGGCACGGTTGCCGAGGTTCTGGAGTCGCGCAGCGACGCATTCAAGCCCGGCGACATCGTGCTGTCGCATTCCGGTTGGCAGAGCTTTGCTGTGGCGGATGCGAACGGACTGCGCAAGCTCGACCCGGCAGCCGCTCCCGTCACGACAGCGCTGGGCATCATGGGCATGCCCGGCTTCACCGCTTATTCCGGCTTGCTGACCATTGGCCGACCCAAGCCCGGCGAGACGGTCGCGGTGGCGGCTGCATCGGGTGCGGTCGGGTCGGCTGTGGGCCAGATTGCGCGCATCAAAGGCGCACGCGCCGTGGGCATTGCCGGCGGTCGGGAGAAATGCGCTTTCGTACGCGATGAACTGGGCTTAGATGCCGTGGTCGACCACAAAGCGCCTGATTTCGCCGAACAACTCGCTGCGGCCTGCCCGGACGGCATCGACGTCTATTTCGAGAATGTCGGCGGTCACGTCTGGGATGCGGTAATGCCGCAGCTCAACGAATTCGCGCGTGTTCCGGTCTGCGGGCTGATTGCGCAGTACAACACGCCGGACGCCAAGGAAGCCGACCGGCTTCCCGCCCTGATGCGCACAGTGCTGACGCGCAGCCTGTCGATCCGCGGGTTTATCCAGCGCGAGTTCATGGACCAGCGCCGCCAGTTCTACACGGACATGTCGGAATGGATCGCATCGGACCGCGTGCGTTACCGGGAGGACATTGTGGATGGTCTGCGCAATGCGCCGGAGGCGTTCAAGGGGCTGCTGGAAGGCCGGAATTTCGGCAAGCTGATCATCAAGGTCGCTTGATGAACAAGGCTGATCGCCGACGATCAGCCTTGTTTCGCCACCAGCTTGGGCTGGTCCGACGATATCGTCACGTTGCGACCCGCACTCTTGGCTTCGAGCAGGGCAGCGTCCGCGCGCGTCATAAGGGTGGCAACTGACCCTCCCATGGGCGAGGAGGCGATGCCAACGGATACCGAAACATGACCAAGCACGCGGCCGCGATGGGAAAACGGCGTGGTGCCGATGGCGGTGCGCAGCTTCTCCGCGATTTTGAACCCGGCGGCATGATCGATATCCGGCATCAGAACTGTGAATTCTTCGCCGCCGAAACGGTAGATGCTGCCGGCATCCTTGACGGTGTCGACAAGTATCTGAGCGACGTATTGCATGACGGCATCGCCGGCGTCGTGACCGTGCACGTCGTTGAAGCGTTTGAAATGGTCGATGTCGATCATCAGGCAGATGAGCGGATGCTGGCCTTGTTCGCGGATATAGCGGTTCAGCGTCTCATCGAGGGAGCGCCGGTTCAAAAGCCCGGTCAACGCATCGCGGATTGCCATATTGGTGAGCTTTTCACGCAGTTGCAGATTGGCCGCCGCCAGTCCGACATTTTCCGCGATCAGCTCCAGATAAAGACGCGAGGTCTCGACGTCGAACGGCTCGCCCGACCGTTCCTCGAAATAGAGAAGCCCGATGGTGTCGCCCAGAGCGATCAACGGCACGCACAATCCGGACAGCGCGTTCTCTTCGAGATGCTGGCAGGTGATGTCGCTCTCGCCGCGATTGCTGACATGAGGATGTCCGCGGCGCAGGCCCCAGCAGGCGCCCAGAGCGAATGAGGGTGTTGAATTCCGCGGATCGAGCCAGCTTCCGACCTGTGACAGCTGTGTTCGGCTTTCATTCAGCATGAACAGCTGGCCCGCTAGACTCGGGAAAATCTGCGGCGCAAAGCGCGCCACTATCTCGGCCAATTCCGCCTGCACCTGGCAGGCCTGCAGACGGTGCATCATCTGCAGGATCAGATCCTTGGTCGCTTGGTCCTGCCTGCGCTCGGCGTCGAGCCGGGCCCGCTCCAAACCGTTCTCACGGAAGATGTGGATAGCGTCGTTCATTTCGCCGATTTCGTCGCGGCGCATATCAAGCGGAACTTCGACCGCATAGTCCTGCTTAGCGAGACGCGTGACGATGCCGGTCATGCGGGTCAAAGGCACCGAAACGCGCCGCTTGAGCACGAAGTAGAGGACCCCGATGAAAACAGCAGCCGTCATCGTCAGCATGATACGCGCAGCAAAGCCAAGCCAATCGCTCCGCTCCCGCGCCGCATTGAGCGCCGCATCCGTGCGCTGCGCCGTCATCTTCCGGAACTGGCCGACGCTTTCCAGAAGTTCGGTCTGCAGACGAACATGCTCGTCGTTGAAGAGCATCTGCTGCGCGCGCTGTTGATTGCCGATGCGATACGCCTCGATGGCGGCCAATTCGATTTGGTCGAGTTCTTGTGCCTTTCGCTCCACTTGTTGAAGTAGTGCTTGCTCTGGCGGCGTCACGCCATATTGCTGGACGCTCTTGATCGCCGCGTCTCGCTGATGCTCGGCCTCTTCCTTGAGATAGAAGCCCGCAAGATGCCTCTCATCGCCGCGCATGACGTAAAGCCGGGCTTCGTCGCTGCGGAGTTCGGTACCGAGCGCCACATCCTCCGCCAGAGCGTCGAGCGTAAGGTGCTGTTGCACCGCCTCGCGTTCCTGTGTGGCGCTGCGCGACGACAGGATGAAGGCTGTGCCAGACAGCACCGTCAGGATGACGGTAACTCCATAGGCCCAATTGGTGATCTGGTTGATTCTCACGGTTCTACTCTAACTCAAAGCAGCAACGCGCGGTCATGCGGCGCATAGGGATATTTCCTATGCTTGCCTCGCTGACAAGTCGAGCGGTTAGGCAAATGAAGGCCGCAGCCCTCAATAGTCCTTCGACACTCCGCCTTGGCGTTCTTTCCTTGCGGCAGGCTTTGCATGGTGTTTATCTCGCAAATGCGAGAAGGCCGGAACCCGCAGCTATGCTCGGGTGTTCACCGACCAGGGCAACACGGCATATGGGACGATATGACGAAGGACGAAAAGCATCGCGGTCGGGAGGCATCAACTCCTTCCGAAATCCCGGCGCTGGGCTGGTTTGACGTCGGCTGGCGCGTGCTGCAGAAGCTGTTCTTCGACAACGTGTCGTTGATTGCCGCAGGTGTGACCTATTATCTGCTGCTGGCCATTTTCCCGGCTTTGGCCGCCCTGGTTTCGCTCTATGGTTTCATCTCCGATCCGATAGCGATTGGCCGGCAGCTCAACCTTCTCTCGGACCTTTTTCCGCCTGGCGGTATCGACCTGCTTGCCAATCAGCTGACTGCTTTGGTCAATCAGCGGACATCCTCTTTGAGCATCGGCTTTTTCGGCGGCTTGGCAATTGCGTTGTGGAGCGCCCATAACGGTCTGGCTGCTCTCTTCGAAGCCATGAACGTCGCCTATGGCGAAAAGGAAACGCGAGGCTTCTTCCAGCGTACGGCCATGGTCATGGCCTTCACCCTTTGCGCCTTGTTTCTGGTCGCATTGGTGGTGTTCGCGCTCGGTGTGCTGCCGGCGATGCTGCAGTACATCTATCTCGACCGCTTCACTGAAATAGTCATTTCCATTCTGCGCTGGCCGCTGATCATAATCGTGGTGAGCTTCGCCATGGCGGTTCTGTACCGGTATGGGCCTAGCCGCGAATATGCAAAGCTGCGCTGGCTCACCTGGGGCGCATTGTTCGCGACGTCGATGTGGTTGCTCGCCTCGCTCGGCTTTTCCTATTACATCACCAATTTTTCCAACTACAGTCTGACTTATGGCACGCTTGGAACGTTGATCGGCCTGATGGTCTGGATGTGGATGTCGGTCATCATCGTGATCATGGGTGCGCAGATCAACGCCGAACTGGAACATCAGACCCGCATCGACTCCACCACCGGTGCGCCGCTGCCTATGGGCGAACGCGGCGCCTATGTCGCCGATACTCTGGGCAAGGCGATGGAATGACCGAGCCCTGTATCCGCCGAAAAACGCGAACTCTGGGCGGTTTCGCAGCTTTTACGTTACCTGCTGGATTGCCTCAATCTTGTCCATTCCGCCGACGATCTCGGCAAAGTCATCCCAAACGCCGTACGCGCCTTTCTCCCATGCCGCGCGGTCTTCCGGCTCAACGATATGTCCGCCATGCTCGACCGCTGTTTTCATAGAGATGGTCTCGTCGTCGATGATGAGCTGGTTAAAATGCGCAGAACCCTCCCTCGCAGCCTCCTGGAAGACAGCCTTCTGCTCGTCAGGCAGGCCGTTCCAGAAACTGGCGGAGAAATAGACCACGCCTGAAGCCCAGATGTGCCCGGTTTCGGTGAGATAAGGGACGACCTCGTAGAGTTTGAAGCCAGCATAGGCCGACTTGGTCAGATCCATGGAGTCAGCCACGCCGGTCGCAAGCGCATTATAGGTCTCGGTGATCGGAATGCCGATCGGCGTCATCCCGAACGAACTCCACAGCTTGGTGTGCAGTGGGCTTTGGATGACGCGGATGCGTTTGCCCTCGAGCTGCTCCGGCCGCGTTACTGCTTCCTTGGCCAGGAGATGGCGCGCACCATAATTGATGAAATCGGCCGCGACGAAGTTTTGCGCGAGCAGTCTTTCCTTGAGCTCTTGGCCCGTGTCGCCCTGCACCGTCTTCCTCACATGCTCGCCACCGCGGAACAGGAACGGCAGATCGAGGATCTGCAACTCCGGCACCCAACCGGACAGCGCCGACACGGTGGACAGGCTGGCCTGGATCGACCCAAGGCGGACGCCTTCCGCAACCTCCTTTTCGCCGCCGAGCGCGCCATTCTTGACGATGTTGAAATGGAACTGGCCGGGCAGCTTTGCCTCGACCAGATCGCGTATCTTCAGCCAGATTTTGGTCTCCGGCTTATCGTCGCCGAACAGCGACGCAATGGTCAGTGTCGTCTGCGCGCGGGCGTGTCCGACGATGGCGGGCGCGAACAGCGCACCTGCGCCGACAGCGGTCGCGTTTTTGAGGAAGGCACGGCGATGCAGAAGGGTCATGGTTTCTTGTCCTTAGACGATGAGCGACCAGGCGCAAATGATCGCAAGCGAGATCAGAAGCGCGGCGAGATAGGGGAGCACCGCGCGGAACAGTGCCGTAGGTGGCACCCGCGTCACGCCGCTGACCACAAAGATCAGCATGCCGAGCGGCGGCGTCAAACCGTGGATCATCAGGTTGACCACGACGATTACACCGAAGTGGATTGGGTCGATTCCGGCTGCCACGGCCGACGGCAAGAGGATGGGGCCGAACAACAGAATCGCGGCGCCGATGTCGAGCACCAGCCCGACCACAAGCAGGATGACGTTCGATAACAGAAGAACGGCCAGCGCGCTGCCGCCGAGAATGGTGGTGAGGTTGGACATCAGGCCCGATATATCGTCGACGGCGAGAAGAAAGGCGAAAGGGCCTGCCGTGCCGATCAAGAGGCCGATTGCAGATGCTTCGGTTGCAGCCTGGCGGAATGCCGCAAACAAGGTGCCGAATCGCAGCCGGGCGCCAAGACCTAAAATGAGCGTGTACAATGCGGCAAGGGCGGCCGCTTCGGTGGTGGTGACGATGCCCATTCGGATGCCTACAACGACGATAACGCCAAGTCCGAAGGCGGGAACCGCTGCAATGGCAGATTGTCGACGTTCTCGATTATCCACGCGCGGCTGCGGCATCTGTTCGCGCACCGTGAGGTGAATGGCGACAGCGAGGCAGACAGCCATGACCCCGCCGGCGAAGAACCCGCCGACCAGCAGTGAACCGACGGAAAGATTGGTGGCGGCAGCGAGGATCAGGAACGCGACCGACGGGGGAATGACATTGTCGAGGACCGAGGTGGCGGCGATGATCGCGCCCGCCTGTGCGGGCGGATAGCCGCGCTTGACCAGTTCGGGCTGGAAGGTGGATGCCCCGAAGGCGGCATTGGCAACGGAGGATCCCGAAGCCCCGGAGAACAGCACGCTGGTCAACAGCGTGGTTTGAGCCAAGCCCGCGCGGCGGTGCCCTACCACCGATGAAGCGAAGCGGACGAGCTGTTTGGCGACGCCCGATGCCGTGAGAAGCCCGCCGGTCAGCAGGAAGAAGGGAATGGCGAGCAAGAGGAATTTCGACATGCCCGTGACGGTGGAGGAAACAATGGTCGGCTCCGGCAATGTGCTGCCGAACGCGATGGCGAGATAGGCCGCCGCCAGGAAGGCGTGCGGCAAGGGGGCCGCGACCAACAGGCCAAAAGCCGCGATCAGCCCCAGCATCAGGCTTGGCGAAAGGGCGACGATAAGCGAGACCCGGGTCGCGGCAAGATAGAAGAGGACGCCGGCTATGACCGACGCCAGCACCGACAAGCCTCTTCCCTCGGAAAGGCGTTGCAACACCAGCACGAGCAGGATCAGCGCGCCGCCGATGCCGAGAAAACCGAAGCGGATCCACTCGGGCACGCCAAGCGTAGGTGAAATGCCACCGAGCATGCTCATAATTTCCGCCCCTCCGAAGCTGAAGATGAGGCCCGTGAGCACCGTGAAGACGTCGGCTGCGATGGCCGCCGCGGTCTGTCCCTTCGCCGGAAGGCGCTTGGCGAACACGTCGAGCCGCATCGCGAGGGCGCTGTTTAGGGCCAAGGGCGTGCCGAAGGCGATGAGCGCGACATGAAGCCATATGCCGAGGTCTTCGGAGCCGAGAACCCCCGTATTGAAGGCGTAGCGCAAAAACACGGTCGACAACACCACGGCCAACAGGACGGCAAGGATCGTGGCGACAACTGCGCCGAGCGCGGCCTCTATGACGCGCAGGCAGCGCTGAGCTGTCCGCGCAGCCCCGGGCCGTTCAAGCCGCTTGGAAATTCCCAGCGCTTTCACAGGCCGGAGCCACCCTTCGCTGAGGTCGAGGCAGCCTGTCGAAGAACCGATGTGGGACTCATGGTCGATCCCTTAGCTTGATAGGACAGCTGACGATGCCACCGCGGAGGATGATGCGAATCTCCATAGCAAACGTTTCATTTCGATATCCACCCCGCAGATGTCCCGATCGCATAATGCGGCTGTCGCTGGCGATGAAAAATCCCTCCGCCGTGGTGAAAGCCAAGCACTTCGAAATGATCCATAAAACCCGGCAGAATTCCACCAAATTGGGTGTGCTGCGTTAGACTTCCGGAATTCGGAGACATAAGATGAGGGCAGATTGTGAGCAATGGTGACTGTTCTGTCGGCATCGAACGTTTGGAAGACGAGGCATTTTAGAGTGGACGACGTGAAAAGGTGCATTTTTGAGTCCGGTCTATTCGACAGCAAATGGTACTCAGAAAGATATCCTGATGTAAAAGCTACGACCCTCGATCCACTCGACCACTATCTTTATATCGGCGCGTTTCTGGGCCGCAGACCGAGCAATGCATTCCTGCCGGAAGAAATGGCAAATCCGACAGGTGCCAGACACGCCTTGCCATTGCTGGATTTCATAAAGCGCAACAAGGTCGCTTTTGATCCAGGCTGGTATCTCAAGCGTAACCAAGATGTTGCAAGGGCCAAAAAAGATCCATACGCGCATTATCTAGCATATGGCTTTAAGGAAGGCCGGCCATCGAAC
This sequence comes from Tianweitania sp. UT-5YL-CI-8, assembly GCF_030010215.1. GTDB lineage: Bacteria > Pseudomonadota > Alphaproteobacteria > Rhizobiales > Rhizobiaceae > Oryzicola. Next base: position 130,255 of record NZ_JASCRR010000002.1, on the reverse strand, counting down.
GGCATGTCTGAAATGGCAAAGGACTTCGACGCGGCTTGGTACTGGGAAAAATATCTTTCTTCGGAGAATTATAGCGGTTCCCCGCTCATTCATTACTGCAATGTTGGAAGCGCACTCGGATACTTTCCATCCCGGAAAGGAAGAAGTATTATAAGCGAATATCGGCGCTTTGGGCATATTGAATACGGCGCTTCGACAGAAAATGTAATTCACTTTGACGAGGCGACCTCCATACAGGACGGATTTGATATGTCCGTAGCCGTGCATATGCATGTTTTCTACGAAGAATATCTCGAAGAAATGTGCAGCAGCCTGGCGAATATTCCGGTCGATTTTACCCTCTTCGTGTCTTTGACTGTCGATCAATTTGAAACCGAAGACATTCGAAATCGTCTGCGAAACGACCTGCCGCATGTCCGGACCATCATCATCCGAGAAACACCCAATCGGGGACGAGATATCGCACCCTTTCTGGTCGAGTTCGGTAAGGAAATCGCCGAGTTCGATCTGGTCCTGCATATCCATTCAAAACGAACGCTGCACAATCCGGCACATGTGGGTTGGCGGCGCTATCTCCTTCACTGCGTCTGCGGCAATCGCGATACCGTAAGCCAAATGCTCAACTCGTTTTACGAGGACGAGAAAATGGGAGCAATCTTCCCACCATATTATCCTACGCTTCGGTTGCAGCCGAGTTGGGGGCGGAATTACGGTAAAGTCGCCAGCATTCTTGAAAAAATGCGGCTCGGCAGTGCACCTGTCGACTGTCCGAATTATCCTGCGGGATCGTTTTTCTGGGCCCGAACCGCAGCCCTTAAGCCGCTTTTGATGGGCGCCCTGTCTCTTGAAGATTTCGATGTGGAAAGCGGCCAGATCGATGGCACCACCGCGCATGCGGTAGAGCGGCTTTTTGGGCTTTTGCCGTTGAAGCTTGGTTACAAATCGGAAGCCCGATACACCGACGTGGCGTATAATCTCGTCAATTTTTACTCGCGTGAGCGGACTTTTACTGAAAGACCTGACCGGTCTGCCGATGTCCAATCTTATATCGACGCCCGAAAACAAACCGGTCGGCAAGCTCGCATAGCGGTCGCCACCGCCATAATCGGCGACTACGATGTGCTCCAATTGCCGGAGCATATCGACAACGACGTCGATTATTTCTGTTTTTCGGACTCCCGTATCGATGGATACGACGTCTTTGAGATCAGGACGGTGGATTATTCGAATGACGATCCACGACGCGTGGCTCGGTACATAAAGACAAATTTACTGCATCTTCTCAAAGGGTACGACTTCTTGATATGGGTGGATTCAAATGTTCAAATTCGAGGGTCGGTGAATAATTTTATATCGATGATGGAAAAATCCGACGCTGCAGTAGGCGTTATTTACCACCCAATTCGATCATCATATTTAGATGAGGCAAAGGAAATAATTGCTCGCAAACTCGACGATCAAGACGTGGTCCAAGCACAGGTTGGGACATATCGCAACGTTATCAATCTGGAAGATGACCGCCTGATCGAGACGAACTTCATGATTTTCAACGCAAGGGATTCGCATGCAGTCGCGTTTGCAGATCTTTGGTGGGACGAAATTCAAAAGAAAAGCAAGCGGGATCAGCTGAGTGTCAATTACGCTTTAAGAAAATCTGGAATTCAAACGCAGTCCCTTCTCGACGATGGTTACTCGTGCAGGGATCATCCGAGTTTTCGCTTGTTCTTTCACGGCACTACTCCGCAGGTCATGCTATCGCGGCATCAAAGGGATGACGGTTCGATACGCGCGGGCACTCTTGGCAGGGTGATATCTTTGCCGCCGGTTGGAACGGTCGACGATCTCCTGTCGTCAACCACAGATTGTTCCTTGCTCGTCGATCGAATTATTGATCAGTCGGACGTTTCCGTGACCGATCACATTCGCGGCAGTGCGGCGAATATCGCCGACCTTGAAACGAACACGCTGGCAAATGGCGTGTCGGTCTCCAACTGGATACCGTCTCGTTGGATCACTCCCAAATGGGAGGCGAACATCGAAATATCCTGCCTTCATCAAGCAGTATGTTTTGGAGGGCTGATCAGTCGAACATATCCAAACTATCACGAATCCGGTCAGCTGTTTCTAACCAGAGATGGAAACCTACTGGAGTCCACATTTGGCGTTTGGAATGGCGAGGGGCTGATACCAAATAATCTTTTGAAGAAGGTTGATGAGGACCAGTGGCGGCTCTTGCAGAGCCCGAGTTACGACGTTTTGGATGGAAAATACCTGCTGTTGGGCAGTCTACAGCCCCATTTCGGCCACTCGCTTCTGGAGGGTTTGAGCCGTGTATGGCCATTGCATATTTCCAACGCATTTCGTGATGAAATGAAATATCTCGTTTTCGAGCCGGCACTGCGAGACTATCATAAGGTGTTCTTGCAACACGCGGGCATCGATCTGGAGCAAGTCGTCCATGTGCCTGCGACAGGCGTAAGAGTTGAGCGCCTGTATGTGCCGACGCCGAGCATAAGATCGCATAGATGGATCAGCCGTCTCCAGGGAAAGACGTGGGCTGCCATATCCGACAGTGTATCCTCGCGTGAGCCAACACGAAGGGTGTATCTAACACGACAGAATATCAGCGAGCGGCCACTTTTAAACGAGGAGCAGGTTGCAGCCTGTTTTTCCGAGTTCGGCTATGAGGTCGTCGCGCCGGAAACTTTGACCGTTGAGGAACAGATCGAAATGGCCGCGACTTCCACTCACCTGGCCGGTCCCGTCGGTAGTCAGATGTATCTGGGAGCATTTCAAAAGAGAGGCGGGAAAAAGCTGATTATCGCTCCAGCCAACTTTTATGCCAAAGATGATCTTCTCATTTCAAGGGTCACAAAGGGGACCTGCGACGTGGCATTCGGAACCAAGACCGACAATTTTTCGGATCGCGACAAGAGGAGTTGGTACATCGATATCGATAAGGTTCGCGGGGCACTACTTCGTCATACGGGTTGAGCAGACTGAAGTCTCAGTGTGTAGTCGCCCCTAAAAACCGGGCATGATCAGGTTCTGTTTGGCGGTTTATGAATTCGCGGGGAAAGATATCCCAACGCCTCGTGCGGGTGAAGGCTGTTGTAGTGCTGAACCAGATCGGCAGTTGGTCGACGACGGTCTGCGCATCGGGCAGGGACGGAGACATAATCGTTCTTGAACGTCTTCACAAAAGCCTCGGCCATGCCGTTGACTGCTGCCAAAGGAATGTCTGCCGCCGTACCGGCTGTCGCCCTTCCCGCGTCTGGCACAGGAAAAATGTCGCTCAGCGCAGCGCGTTGGCGCTCGGCCGCGTCGCCTTCCGGCAAGGGGCTTGCCCGATATAAGGACGCTCGCCGCCACGGGGCTCGATGCCGCCAAACAGATGGTCGGCTCCATGCAGTGCCAGCCATGCCATCGCGCCGTGGTCATCGAGATATCCACCGGCCTTCGCCCGCAACAGAGCGAACGTGGAGGCTGCCAGAATGCCTGTGGGGGCCATCAGCGACCATCGCCGACGTCGACGATGAAAAGGCCGGGACCGATCGGGCTTTCGCCCGCTTTGCCGAAAGCTGGAGTGCTCCCGCCGTGTCCAGATAATTGATGTCGTGGCCCGGGGCGAGCCGCAGCGGCCCGTCCTGCCCGTATCTCGAGATCGACCAGAAAATGATGTGGGGTTAGTTCCCTTCAGCGTTCGTAGCTCAGCCCGAACCGTATCGTCATCCCGCCGCTGGAGCCGTCTGCACATTAATTCTACTTTACAACTATCAAACTTAGAAACTAGGTTCTCGCAACGTCGCGTATGGACTGCTAGATTGCAAGCCACCGTCCGTTCACACGCTATTCTGCTGGAGATTCCCATGACCAACACTTACGCGACCTTTGCCGATGACTGCTTTGCCCATCGTACGGTTCTGATCACCGGTGCCGCCAGCGGCATGGGTCTGGAAACCGCGAGGGCTTTCGCTTCCAAGGGTGCCGAGGTCGTCATGGCCGACCGTGACGAAGCTGGATTGGATCGATACAGCGCGGAATTGCGCAATGGCGGCGTGAAAATCCATACGGTTACTGTCGACGTCAGCGATCCGGAGAGCATCGACTCGATGTTCGACTATTGTGATGCCAATCTTGCCCAACTCGACAATCTCGTGACATGCGCTGCCATCATCACGGCCAAGCGCATTTTCGAGCAGGATTGGGCGCACTGGCAGCGCGTCCATGGCGTCAACTTGTTGGGCACCTTCTTTACCGTTCAGGGCGCTGCCAAGCGCATGATCGAAAATTCCTCCGGCGGAAACATCGTCTGCGTGGCATCGGATGCAGGCGTACATGGCGGCGGCGGGCTGATCGCCGACACCGCCTATGCGGCATCTAAGGCCGGCACGCTGTCGATCGTAAAGTCGGTGGCGCGCGAACTGGCTGGGAGAAAGGTCCGGATCAACGCGCTCAATCCCGGCCCCACCGACTCGCCGATGCATTCGCATATCGAGCAGGAACTGAAGGACCGCATCGCCGCCAACCTGCCAATGCGCCGCATGGGCAGGCCGGACGACATGGCCGCCTCCATCCTTTTCCTCTGTTCCGATGCTGCCAGCTTCGTTTATGGCGCAGCACTCGACACGGATGGCGGCTCGATGTTCCGGTAGTTTTACGACGCTCGGGCGAGGTCGGTTCACGATTGGCCGGCCTTGCCCCATCTCCAACCCCGAGGGTTGAAGCAGTGCTCAGGCCTTCAGATGCAACGTCACCAGCACGGTGCATTCGGCCCCTTCATCGAAGCGCGTGGCCACACGCAGCCAGTTGCCAAATTGCGAAAGTCGCGCGACCGAGATCCCGTCTTTCTCGGCAGGCATAGCTAACTCGGTTCCCTCCCGCACCCAGCGCATGCCATCGGGAGAGATTTCGACCCAGGCGGTCGGTGCCCGTCCTAAAGGTTGCTTGAGAGCGCGGACGAAGAAGACGGCCTCACGCGCCCATCCGGCTTCATACGGTTCGGTTGCGGCCTCGCCGCTCCAACGTTCATTTCGCGCTACGATGGCGGTGATGTTTTCGGGAAGCATCAAAAGTCCCCCGAAATGCAAATGGAGTCGACATAGAGGAAGGCCCGTTTGGCCACATCCGTCTCGGCAAATAGGCAGAAATTCAGCATGCACCAGAGATTCTTCATCGCCGGAATGCGGATGGACTCGAAGCCCGACACGTCGAAGCTGCGGTCGTTGCACTGGAGGCCTAGCGCTGTCATAGTTTCGAGGTCAAAGTCGAAACGCAGATAGCTCCAGTTCACCTTGGTCGGGATCTCGTTGTAGCAAAGCCGCTGCCCCCCGTCCGGCAGGTCGAGCCAGCCTTTTGGCGCGAGATGATAATGGCTGAGCGTCTTGTCTTCACTGCCGATGGGCGTGAAATGCGTCGTTTCGCGCTTATACTGCCATTTCTGCAGATGTTTTCCGTCCAGCGCATTGAGAAACCTGAGATGCGGCATGACGCGCTCGGTGTCTCCATCGTGGTCGCCGCCCTGTAGGTCGAACAGGAAGCCTATGGAGCGCACATCGGTCTCCGAAAGCTTCAACTCGCTCGCTTCCGGCTTGAAGGTGAAGAACAGTTCGAAGCGGATCGGCCCGCGCTTGCGGAAAGTATGGCGCTTGATCGCGACGTTTTGCGCGCCGGGCTTGGCTCGGGTGGCGATCTTCAGTGCATAGGACGAATCCAGGCCGCCATGCGAGCCGGCGTCCCAATGCCCCAGCGTCGAGAGCATGGCGCTGGAATGCTGCGCATAACCGGGCAGCATGGTGTCGAGGTCGTCCTCGTAGTTGCCGACGAGTTGCGACCAGCCGCAATGACCTCGCGAGAAATCGTCGAACGACACAATACGCGGCAGCGGGTCGAAACGGCTGAGGGCGGGGTCGGCGCGCAGCAGAGCAAGGCGCATGGCCTCGCTCATCTCGGCTGCCGAAAGGGCTGTCGATGTCGTCATGGGAATGTCTGACCTCACTGTGTGCGGAGCCGCCGCACGGCGTCCCAGTCGATTTCTATGCCCAGACCCGGTCCGGTCGGTACATCCAGCGTGCCGTTCTTTTGGCGGATGCAGCCGGGCGCCAGATCGGCCAGATCGCATTTGAAGGGGCTCATGTCGCACTCGCATTCCATGACCCGGAAATTCGGAAGGGCGGCGGCCAGATGGACGCTCGCGGTTTCGCAGACGATGCCGGACATGCCGATATGCGGCGCATAGGAGACGCCATGGACGCCGGCATAGTCGGCCATCCGCCGCGTTTCCGATATGCCGCCTGCGCGGGCGACATCCGGCTGCAGGATCGACAGCGTTCTGTTTGCTACCAGACGCTGGGCTTGGTCAGCGGTGAAATTGCTTTCGCCGGCGGCGAGCGGAACGTCACACCGCTTGCGAAGCTCCTCATATCCCTGTTCGTTTTCAGGTGGCAAAGGTTCCTCGAACCAGAAATAGCCGTTTGCCGAAAGGGCGTGGCCGACTTCGACGGCTTCGTCCAGCGTATAGGCCCAGTTTGCATCGACACAAAGGTCAACGTTGTTGCCGGCGCGCTTGCGCAGCCTCTCGATCCGGCGGCAGGCTTCCCTGACCGGGTTGGACATCTTGACCTTGATGCGTGGAAATCCCTCGCCGACGTAGCGTTCGAGCTCGCGGTCCGCCTCAGCGTCGTCGACCCAGTTCACCGCTGCGGCGTAGACGTCGATCCTGTCGCGGCCCAAGCCCCCCAAGAGCTTGGCGATGGGCTGGCCGGCGGCCTTGCCGAGAATGTCCCACAACGCGATGTCGACGCCGGCAATCGCCTCGAACAGCATGCCACCGGCGCGGCCGGACAGCGCGCGCCGCATCGACTGCCACAGCGCGCCGATGTTACGCGCGTCCTGGTCGACCAGTCTCGGCTTCAGCGATGTCTCGATCAACTCGACATAGGCCTTCGGCGAGAACCGCGCGAGCGTTTCGCCGACGCCCACGATGCCCGCATCCGTCCGGATTTCGACCAGCACGATCGACACCTGGCTGTAGACGCCCCACGACGTGACCGTGGGCTTTGGCAGGGTCTGGCTCAGGGGATGGGCAATGACATCGACGATGCGAATTGTATTGGAGACTTGAGGGGTCGCAGCATCCATTGGCTTGAAGGTTCCTCCCTTTTGCCGTCGATAGACACAGCAGTTCTAGCGAGCAACAATCTTCTTGGCAACTGACAAACTTAGTTGCTATGTTGGAAAGTGCTGTGCTAGCGTGAGTAGCAGCGAGGATGGGAATGATCCAAAAAGCCCCTATGAAATCTGTTTTCGACGCGAAATTGGCTAGCCCATCGCGGCTTGCCGATGGCGTTTCCGACGCGATAGCGGCAGCTCTTTTCGATGGGCGGATCTCTCCCGGCGAACCTCTCCCGCCCGAAGGCGAGATCGCACGAGAGTTCGGCGTGTCCAAACCCATCGCTCGCGAGGCCTTGCGCCAGCTTACCGCCGCCGGCCTGATCTTCACCCAGCAGGGCAAGGTCGCCCGCGCCAAGGCACTTAGCGGCGAGCCGATGGAGCGTATCTATGGCTACGCTGTCCGGTCGAGCCTGAAGCGCCTGCAGGAAGCGAATGAAATGCGCCGGGTGATCGAAGCGGGCATCGCTAGGTTGGCGGCGGAACGTCGTGCCCCCGAAGGTCTAAAAGCCATGAAGCAGGGGCTCGATGACATGCATACTTCCCTGCGCGACCCCTCCGGTTTTACGGAAGCCGACATCCTGTTCCACCTCGGGCTGGCCATGGCCACCGGCAATGCGATGATCCGCGTGCAGATGGAAGGCATGCGCTCTGTGCAGCGTGAGGTTTCCGAACTGTTTTCACGCCGCGCCAACCGGACTGACACAGACTGGCGTGCGACCATCGAACGGCACCGGTCGATCTACGATGCGATCGTGGCAGGCGACACCGACCTTGCCGAAGATCGGATCAGAGCCCATTTCGATGCCGCCGATATCGCCTCACTCGAAGTGGCCGACAAACTCGTGGGTGGGGAAGCATGACGCCACGGCGCTTTTCCCTGGAGGGCAGGCGCGCTCTGGTGACCGGCGCAAGCTCCGGCATCGGCCGGGCCGTAGCAATAGGTCTGGCCGAACAGGGTGCATCGGTCGCGCTGCATCATTTCGGCGACGCGAAGGGCGCGGCTGAGACGGCGCGGCACATTGGCTCCGGAACGCCGGTTCTGGAGGCGGATTTCACGAACACGGATGCGGCGACCGCGTTTGCCGAGGACGTGCTGTCGCATCACGGGCCGGTGGACATCCTCATCGTCAATGCCGGCATCGAGCGCCGCTTGGCATGGGAGAATGCCGACCCGACCCATATCGAAGCCCATGTCGCTGCGAATTTTACATCGCTGCTGACGCTGGTTCGCAAACTAGTGCCGCCCATGGCCGAGCGCGGCTGGGGCCGCGTCGTCGCCACCGGCAGCATCATGGCAACGCGGCCGCGCGCCGAGACTGTAGTCTATGCTTCACTGAAGGCGGCGCAAAGGACGGCGATGCGTGCAATAGCAAGGGACGTGGGGCGCAGTGGCGTCACGCTGAATGTCGTTTCGCCGGGCGCTATCGAAACCGAGGCAACGGCCGAGCGCTATAAGGATCCGGCGTTCCGCCGCGCCGTAGCCGCGAAAATTCCGGTCGGAAGACAGGGGCAGCCGGACGATCTGGTGGGAGCCTTCGTATTCCTGTGCAGCGATGCCGCCAGTTACATCACAGGCGCAAATATTCCGGTCGACGGAGGTTGGTCGATTGGCGATGCGCCCGGCGCTTTGCCGGGAGAAGCCGGATAGGCGGTCGCCACTGCCGCACGGACAGGAGTGGCTTTTGCATTGAATGCGACGGGCTCAAAGCCCGGCGACCAAAAAGGGAGGAAACCATGAAGGCCGTATTAGCAGGTATTGCAATATCCGCACTGGCATTGTGCGCACTGTCTTCGCAGGCGCTGAGCCAGGAGCTTCGCATGACCGTCTGGACAGGCAGCGAAGCGCATCTGAAGATGCTGAACGGCATCGCCGACAGTTTCAAGACCAAGCATCCGGACGTGACCGTCAAGTTCGAGACCGTGCCGGTGAACGATTACACCCAGAAGCTGACCTTCCAGGTCGCCGGCGGCAACGCGCCCGATCTCGCCTGGATGATGGAGGACGCAGCGCCGGCGTTCGAGAATGCGGGGTTGCTGATGGATATTGGGCCAACGTTGAAAGCCACCGAAGGTTATGATTTTGCCGATTTCTCACAGCCGGCCATGGCGCTTTGGCAGAAAGGCGAGACGGTCTATGGGGTGCCATTTTCTACCTCGCCGTTCATGATCTACTACAACAAGGAGATGTTCGATAAGGCTGGTCTGGAAGACCCTCTGGCACTGGCCGCCAAGGGTGAATGGACCATGGACAAGTTCCAGGAGGTCTCCAAGAAACTCGCAGAAGCCAATCCCGGCAAGTGGGGCTTCGAGTTCAAGGATGGCGAAGGCTACGCCTCGCGCATGACGCATGCCTTGTTGCCACCGATCAGAGCCTACGGCGGCGACATCTGGTCGAACGGGGAATGCGGCTTCGACAAGCCGGAAGCCGTCAAAGCGATCAAGCAACTCCACGACATGGTGTTCAAGGACAAGTCGATCGTGCCGCCCGGCGAGCAGGGAGACTACTTCTCGGGCAATTCGGCCATGACGGTGAACCAGATTTCGCGTGCTTCGAAAATGGCGGAAGCCGGCTTCAAATGGGGTATCGCACCGCTCCCGACCGGCCCCGGCGGCGAGGCGCCTGTGATCGGCCAAGCCGGGCTCGTCGTCTTCGATGCGGGAAAGAACAAGGAAATCGCCGCCGAGTTCATCGCGCATATGACCAGCAAGGACAATGTCGCCACCATGGCGCAGTTCTTCCCGCCAGCCCGCAAAAGCGTTCTCGACAGCGATGCCTTCATCAACGGCAACAAGCTAGTCCCAGCCGAGATGATGAAGGGCGTCGCAGATGCCATCGCCAACGGGCGTGTTCATCCGGCCCATGAGAAAGCGCCGCAGATCCTTGCCGCCATGGCGCCACGCGTCGATGCGCTGTGGAAGGCCGATGCCGATGTCGATGCCGCGATCAACGGTATCTGCGCAGCAATCCAGCCCCAGCTTTAAGTCCGGCAAACGATGACCGACGCTGTTCGACACACCAACACGGCGCGCGAAAAAACCGCGCCGTGGCTGACCCTGAAGGCGAGGGAAATGATGGAGGCATGGCTGTTCGTCAGCCCGTCCGCCATCGGCTTTCTCATCTTCTTCCTCGGCCCTCTGTGCGCAGTCGTCTATTTCTCCATGACCGAATGGAACTTGCTGACACAGCAGGCGGCATTCGTAGGATTGGCAAACTTCAAAAATGCACTGCTGGAAAATCCGGATTTCTGGCATGTGGTCCGCAATTCGGTGATTTTTGCCCTCGGCCTCGTGCCGCTGAACATGGCGCTCGCGCTGACACTTGCGCTTGCGCTGTCGCGCCCTTTCTTCGGTGTAGTTTTCTTCCGCACGGTGTTCTTCGCCCCCGTCGTCACTTCGGCAATCGCCTGGGCCATCGTCTGGAAATTCCTGCTGCAGGGCGAGGGCGGCTTCATTAACCAGATGCTTGCCATCGTCGGCATCAGCGGACCCAACTGGCTGCGCGAACCGAACTGGGCCATGGCCGCCGTGATTGTCACCCGCGTCATCAAGATGGTTGGGCTGAACATGATCCTCTACATCGCAGCTTTGCAAGCGATACCACGCGATTACGAGGCCGCGGCACGGCTCGAAGGCGCTTCACGCTGGCAGATCTTCCGCATGATCATCTGGCCGCTTCTGGCTCCGACCACGCTGATCATCATGGTCATCACCACCATCGGTTCGTTCAAGGTGTTCGACCACATCTACCAGATGACCGGCGGCGGCCCTGAAAACGGCACTCTCGTGCTCGCCTTCTACATCTACCAGCAGGGTTTCAAGTTCTTCAACATCGGCTACGCCTCGGCGCTGGCGATGATCATGTTCGTCATCGTGATGATGCTGACCATTGTCCAGGTGATGCTGCGGCGAAAGGGGGCGGAATGACCCAGCGCCAGATAAGGATTCTCTACCGCACCTGCTGGACAATCGCGCTTCTGATCGTGGCCATTCCGTTCATGTTTCCATTCGTCTGGATGGTCTCGGCCGGCTTCAAGAGCACGACCGAAATCTTTGGCGCGCCGACGCTGATCCCGCGCGTTTGGCGGTGGCAGAACTTCATCGAAGTGTTCACTTACCAGCCTTTCGCACGGCAATATTTCAACTCGCTCTACATCGCCATTCTGGTCACGGTATTGACGCTGATCATCTCGTCGCTCGCAGGGTATGCGCTGGCGCGGATGCGCTTTGCCGGCGCGGGCCTTTTGATGCTGTTCCTGATCTCGGCGCTGATGGTGCCGGAAGAGGTGACCATCATCCCGAACTTCTTCCTCATCCGCTCTATGGGATTGGTCGATACCCACTGGCCGCTGATCCTGCTGCCGGTCTTCGGTCCGCAGGGCGTGATGGCCACCTTCCTGATGCGGCAATATTTCCTCGCCTTGCCCAAGGAGCTCGAGGATGCGGGCAAAATGGATGGCCTGTCGCGGTTCGGCGTCTGGTGGCGCATCGCCTTGCCGATGTCACGGCCCGCAATCGCGGCGGTCGCCATCATCACCTTCCTGTCGTCGTGGAACCTGTTCCTCGAGCCGCTCATCTTCCTCAGCTCGCTTGAGATGTTCACACTGCCGCTAGCGCTCTCAAATTTCAACGACAGCTATGGATTGCCGCTGTGGAACCTGCAGCTTGCCGCTACAACGCTCGCTGTAGTGCCGATCCTGATCGTCTATCTGATCGCCCAGCGGCAGATCATCGAAAGTTTCGCGCTGTCCGGCGTGAAGGGGTGAGAAGGCATCTGACATGACCAATGTTTTCCTCAAGGGAATCGAGAAGCGGTTCGGCAGCGTTGAAGTCATTCGCGGCGTGGATCTCCAGATCGACGATGGCGAGTTCGTCGTCTTCGTCGGTCCTTCCGGCTGCGGAAAATCTACCCTCCTGCGTCTGATCTCGGGCCTCGAACACATCAGCGCCGGCGACATCTACATCGGCGACCGGCTTGTCAACGAGGTCCAGCCGGCCCAGCGCGGCGTGGCGATGGTGTTCCAGTCCTACGCGCTCTATCCCCACCTGACGGTCCGGGACAATATGGGCTTCGGCCTGAAGGTGCGCAAAGTTCCACCAGCAGAGCGCCAGAGACGCATCGGTGAAGCCGCCGCCACGCTCAAGCTCGATGCGCTGCTCGACCGCTATCCACGCGAGCTTTCGGGTGGCCAGCGCCAGCGTGTCGCAATCGGCCGCGCCATTGTCGGCCACCCCGACGTCTTCCTGTTCGACGAGCCCTTGTCCAATCTCGATGCCGAGTTGCGCGTCCACATGCGCTCGGAAATCGCTGCCCTTCACAAGCGGCTGGCGACCACGATGATCTATGTGACGCACGACCAGATCGAGGCGATGACGCTTGCCGACAAGATCGTGGTGCTGCGCGACGGCCGCGTCGAACAGGTCGGCTCGCCGCGCACGCTCTATGAGAACCCGGCCAACATCTTCGTCGCGCAGTTCATCGGTAGTCCGAAGATGAACGTGCTGCCCGCCGATGCCGCGCCGCTGCTGGCGGCATTGCCCGCAACGCCGCCGTCGGCCGAGAGCGTCGGTGTTCGCCCCGAACATCTGACGGTGGTGTCGCCGGGCGAAGGCGTGCTGCGCGGGGAAGTAACATTGTGCGAATATACCGGCGCTGTGACGCTGCTGCATGTTGCGCTTGACGGCGGGCATGATTGCCTTGTCATTTACGATGAGCGGGAAATGCCGGGTGTGGGCAGCGTGATCGGTCTCAGAGCGGAAGGGCAGAACTTGCACTTCTTCAACCAGCACGGTCAGGCAATTCTGGCTTCGGCTCACTCGACTTAGTCCTACCAGGGAAGCGAAGTCGCATGCTCGATCGAGCGCTATCTCGCGGCTTTTCAACCGAGGTCACATTGGCCGTACGTTAGTCAGCCTCATCAGTCATGCTGCCCGGCGGCAGCGTTTGTGCATCAACTCAGGCAGCGGGCTAACACAGACAGCATGATCGCCGGAATCGTGTTGGCTGGGAAAACACCCTCACTGAGACTGTCTCGGGAAAATATGCCGATAGCAGCCCAAAGTCTTCTACGTCCGCCAATTGGACGTGCTAAAAGTCTTGCAAGCGTTGGAAATACCGGGAGAATTCGATTCTCAGAAAAGCCCGGAAAATGACCGAGTAGAATCGGTGGTGGGTCAGTCCCACGCGGACCTGTCTCAGGTTCGGAATTCCCTGACATCTTTGGATTTACAGCGAAGAAACGTCAAAATTGCCGATCAGAGACTAATATTGGCGACAATAGTTCGCAAATTCAGCGGCTTATGGCGATTTCCCTACTGCAATTAACAGGGAAAATATTCGGCCTATTTGGGAAATGTGTGGACTGCGTCACAAGCTAGAGGCTGTTATGAACTTTCGGCCAGGATAGCGGCCTGTTTGGTCATGAGAGTTGCGAAAGCGACGAGATGGAGGCCTGCGAGGGTTTCAGCATATTTCTCATAATCCTTGAGGAGCCTTCGGAAGCGGGTGGCCCATGCGAAGGATCGCTCGACGACCCAGCGCCGTGGCAGCAGCACGAAGCCGCGCCTGGCCTCGGGCAGTTTGACGACCTTAAGGGCGATGCCATGTTTGTCGGCGGCCTGCTTGGCGCGCTCGCCGGTGTAACCCTGATCGACCCAGGCGATCTCGACGCTGTCGCCGGTGAAGGCCTGGATCGTCCTGCCGAGCTTGTCGACCTCGCCACGATCCTCAATGCTCGCCGGAGTGCCATGGAGGGCGAGCAGGTGGCCGAGCGTGTCGACCGCGATATGGAGCTTGGACCTTTCTTGCGCTTGGCGCCGTCATAACCGGCGCGCTCGCCGCTTTCGGGCGTGGAGCGCAAAGTCCGGCTGTCGATGATCGCGGCGCTCGGCTCGGCCTTGCGCCCCGCCGCCAGCCGCAGCACCGCGCGCAGATCGTCAACCAGCGCCTCGAAGCAGCCCGCCGCCAGCCAGCGCTGCGTCTGCTGATAGACGGCGGCCCAGGGTGGCAGGTCGTTCGGCATCCACCGCCAAGGTGATTCTGTCTTCACAATGTAGCGCAGGCCATCGAAAACCTCGCGAAGACTGTATTCCCGCTGGCCCGCATCCTCGCGCTGCAGCGCCAGATAGGCGGCAACCAGTGACCAGTCTTCATCGGATACGTCGGACGGATAAGACTTGCGATAGACATCCATCCGACCCTTTGAAGCCATTCAGACCAACAAGGCCATAACAGCCTCTAGCAGAGAAAGCGTCCTAGGCTGCACGCTTGCGCCCACTGGATAGTTTGCGACGTGCCCATCAAGGGGGAAACCCCCTTGATGGGCTTAGGATGCAGCGACCGAGACGTACGAGGTTTCGGGACTAGAAGTATTTGGCGATCGCACAACAAAGTTGACGCCGTCGTTTCTTGGATCATTGGAGTCTTGTGCAGGCCGGTGGCGATTGCAACCGACACGTAGTCGCTGCCTACCTGCACCAAATGCTGACCAGCGACGGTGCGTGTAGGCGGTGCTGGTGCGAGTTCGCCACCGGGTACTGGGGACTACGGTGCTCGGTCAGGATATAGCGTTCGCGCCGGAACCGCCGGCGGCGAGCCTATAATAACGAACTTGCGGGCCATGGCGGTGGTCGTTGCGGTCGGCGCCAAGGCAGCATCTTGTGAAGAATTTCCAAAGCCGATCCGCATTTGCGATGCACCCGGAACTCGACGGCATCGAAGGCGACTATTGGCGAAGGTTGCGAAGTCGCGCTGCTGCAGGACTTGCGGAAGGCGGTAAGGGTGCGGCGTCTTGGGCGATGGATCCGCAGGCTGCGGAACTCCTCTGGGCTCCCTCGGAACGATTGACAGGACTGTCGCTGAAACGGTTGCCTCTGAATTCATCCTGTTGAAGGTTGAACATGGTGTTTAGTCTCGGCATTGTTTGTTACGGTACCGGGTTAGTATCTCCACGAATACTCGCCCCGAGCGGATGCAGTTCAGCCGTCCTGGGTCCCACCTTACTGTACGGCTTGCGTTCCGTAGATCAGATCCGGGAGCCAGAGCGACAGCTGCGGAAAAACGCTGAGCACGCCGAGGAGAAGCATCATCATAGCGAGATAGGGAACGACCTCGCGGGCATAGGCCATCATCGGCACGCGCATGACCATGGACGAGATATACATCAGCCCACCGACAGGCGGCGTGATGCCGGCGATGGTGAGGTTGGTGATGAAGATGATGCCGAAATGTACGCGATCGATATGCACGCCGTCGATGATCGGGATGAGCATCGGGGTCAGGATGATCAGCGCCGCCGACCCTTCGATCGCCGTTCCGATGATCAGGAGCATGACGTTGATCAGAAGAAGCATCATCAGCGGATTGCTGGTCGCGCCGCCGAGCCAGCCGGACATCGCCTGCGGCACCTGTTCCCAGGCGAGATAGAACCCAAAGGCGGCTGCGGCGCAGATCATGACCATCACCACGGCGGAATCGCGCACGGCCTCCGCAAGCACCTCCGGGATTTGGGCAATGGTAAACTCCCGATAGCCGAAGATCGCGACGAACAGGACATAGACGACGACGACCGCGCCGGCTTCCGTGGTGGTGAACAGGCCATAGCGCGTGCCGGCGAAGATCACGACCGGGATCGACATGGCCCACAGGCCGTCCACCAGCGCGGCGCGGACTTCAGTGCCGGACGCACGCTTGTCACGCAGCGACTTGTAGCCACGTTTCCTTGCGATGAAGTGGGTGATGATCATCAGGCCGCCGGCCAGCACAAGACCGGGCACGACGCCCGCGGCAAACAGGCGACCGATCGACGTTTCGGCCAGAAAGCCGTAGACGATCAGCCCGATGGAGGGTGGAATAAGGCTCGTAATGATCGCTGCCGAGGAGGTGATCACCGCGGCGAACGCACGGCTGTAGCCCCGCTCCGCCATCTGGATTCCGAGCGTCTTTGCCAGCATCGCCGCATCGGCATTGGCCGACGCCGTCAACCCGCCGAGCAGCGTGGCGAGCACCGTACACATCTGCGCCAGCGCGCCGGTCATGTGGCCGACGAGAACGTCGGCCAGATTGAGCAGCCGGCGGGTGATACCCGATGCATTCATAATGCAGCCGGCCAGCACAAACAGCGGCAGCGCCAGCAACGAGACCGATTGACTGCCTTCCGCCATCTCCTGCGCAAAATTGGAGAGGGGGATCATGTCCATGTTGAGGAAAAAGAAGGCAAGCGCTCCGATTGCCATCGCCCAGGTGATAGGCGTCGCCAGAAGAAACAGGACGACGACGAGCAAGGCAGGCCCGGCAAGATGCAAAAAACTCATATGATCGAATCCGCGGTGCGGTGCGTTCTTGGGCGCCAGGGACGCTCGACGGCGAGATGCTGAAACAGCATGCCGGACGACGCCAGCGCCAACGGCCCGTAGGCGATGCTGCGAGAGAGATCGAGCGCAATGGTATGTACATTGCGCGACGTCCAGGCCTGCCAGACGAACAGCGCGGTCATCAGCACGAAGAAGGCGGCGAGCAGTACATAGTTGAACCAGCGAACCCCCTCCTGCCAGCGCTCCGGCAGGGCTGTCACCAGAACGTCGATTGCCGCATGGGTTCCGAGTCGAACGCCGGCAATCGCGCCGAAGAAGACCAGATAGGAAAAAGCAAGGATCGCAAGCTCGTAGGTCCAGGCGGCTGGCTGCGGAAAGACGTAGCGGCTGACCACGCCCCAAAGGATCGAAAACACGATCACGATCAGCGCCGCGACACCAAGCGCTTCGTCGGCGCGGCGAAGGCTGATCAGCGGCGTGGATTGCATGTTTTCGTCAAGACTGTCCATGAAACACCCGTTCTTGCGAAGAAGGCCGATCCGAGCTGTTTCCGGACCGGCCTTCGGTTCTCACACGTCTAGGTGACAATTCGCCGTCACCTAGACGTGCCCTTATCGGACTTGCCTTATTTCATGGCGTCTTGAACGCGGTCGAACATACCGGGCGTTAGGTTCGGCACTTTGCCATACGCTGCCCTGGACGCCTCGACGAAGGCGGGAACGTCGACATCCGAGATGATCTCGACGCCTGCGTCTGAGAGCTGCTTGGCATAGACGTCGTCCGTGTCGAGGGTCATTTTCGTGAGGTCGACGGCAATCTTCTGGCCTTCCTCCGTCATGACTTTCTGAAGGTCTTCGGGCAGGCTGTTGAAGAATGTGGCCGACGCGACCCAGGCGGTGAACATCACCTGATGGCCGGTCTTCGAAATGACCTTGCGGGTTTCGTTGAGCTTGGACCCGGCGATCGAACCGAAAGGACCTTCTGCCGCATCGACAACGCCGGTCTGCAGCGCGTTGTAGACGTCACCCCAGGGCAGTTCAGTCGGCCGCGCGCCATAGGTGGCGAAGGTCGCCATCATGATCGGCGAGGACGGAACGCGGATGGTGACGCCGGCGAGGTCGGCAGGCGTACGGACAGCCTTGTTGGAAATGATGTGGCGATAGCCGAACAGGCCATTTGGCATCAGGATTTTGATCCCTTTCTCCTCAAGCTTGCCCGACAATTCCTTGTAGACGTCGGAAGCGAAGAGCTTATCGCTCGCCTCGATACTCGGATAGACGTAAGGGCCGGCAAGAATGGACAGGTCCGGCTCGAACTGGCCGAGCTGGCCGTAATCGGTGGCGCTGAGCAGGCTTGCGCCGCTCATCACCATCTCGTTGACTTTCTTCTGGGCGCCGAGCTGATCGCCGGTCATCACCGTAATCGCGATCCGTCCGCCGGAGCGCTCCCCGACGCGTTCGGCGTAGAGCTTCATCGCCTTCACGATCGGTTCGTTGGGGTTAACCTGCGATGTCGAGAACCGCAGGCTGTATTCCTGCGCCTGAGCGACACCGCAAAACGACAATGCGGCTATGACGGACGCAAAAATGGCTGTCTTCATGAGACCCTCCCTTGGCCCGAACTCCTCACCGGGCATAATTCATATGCGAATAGATAAGTTATGAAAGAATGATCGTGGCAGGTCAAGCAATTATATGGATTCTTAAACCAACGAATGAGTACAGAAAGACCACGCACCAAAAAGAGAAGTTTCCTGATGAAAACTCCGCTCACATATGAGAAATATCTAACTTTGGATCAGCCTTTAAACGTAAAGGTTGCAATCGACTCCGGCTTCATTTCGATTGAGAAGCCGGGCTTAGACGGCGGTATATAGGCCGCGTCGCGGATGATGCAGGGATCGAGAAAATGTTCGTGCAGGTGATCGACATATTCGATGACCCGTCCCGTCTTCGTTCCGGCCACGGCGACATAGTCGATCATCGAGAGATGCTGAACATACTCGCACAGGCCGACCCCGCCGGCATGCGGCCAAACGGGTAGATCGTATTTCGCCGCCATCAGCAACACGGCCAGAACCTCATTCAACCCGCCCATCCGGCAGCTGTCGATCTGGACGATATCGATTGCGCCCTCGGCGATGAATTGCTTGAACACAATGCGGTTCTGGCACATCTCGCCGGTCGCCACCTTCACGTCGCCGATCGCGCGTCGGATCTTGGCATGGCCGGCGATATCGTCGGGACTTGTGGGTTCCTCGATGAAGAAGGGCTTGGCAAAGGCCAGTTTGTTGACCCAGTCGATCGCCTCGCCGACCTCCCAGACCTGGTTGGCATCGATCATCAGATAGCGATCGGGGCCGATGACCTCGCGGGCGATGGTCAACCGGCGGATATCGTCGTCCAGATCACGGCCGACCTTCATCTTCACATGGTTGAAGCCCGCATCGATCGCCTCCTGGCACAGACGCCGCAGCTTGGCATCGTCATAGCCCAGCCAGCCGGCGGAGGTGGTGTAGCAGGCATAACCTTCGTTTTCGAGAACAGCGATTCGTTCGGCCTTGCCAGTCTCGGCGCGCTTGAGGATATTGATCGCTTCGTCGCGGGTCAGCACATCGGTCAGGTACCGGTAATCTACGATATCGGCGATTTCCTCCGAGCTCATGTCACCGATCAGCCGCCAGACCGGCTTTCCGGCTTCCTTGGCAAGCAGATCCCAGACGGCATTGACGACGGCACCGGTGGCCAGGTGCATCGCACCCTTGTCCGGCCCGATCCAGCGCAACTGACTGTCGCCGGTCAGATGCCGCCAGTAGCGGCCAGGATGTTCAAGAATGGTAGAGAGTTCCGAGCCGACGACCAGATGGCGCATGGCCTCAATGGCCATGCAGCATATCTCGTTGCCCCGTCCGATTGTGAAAGTGAGCCCATGACCCGCAAGCCCTGGTTTGTCGGTCTCCAAAATGACATATGCCGCCGAATAGTCCGGATCCGGGTTCATGGCATCCGAGCCGTCCAAGCTCTGGGATGTTGGGAACCGGAGGTCGTAGACCTTGAGGTCGGTGATGCGGGTCATGAATACCTCAGGCTCCTGTTGGTCAGATGTCGGCGCGCGCGGTCTGCCGCTGGCTGCCGAGACCGTCGATCCCCAACTCCACGACATCGCCCGGATTCAGGTAACGCGGCGGTTTCATGCCCATGCCGACACCCGGGGGCGTGCCCGTCGAGATGATGTCGCCCGGCATCAGCGACATGAACTGCGAGAGATAGGAAACCAGATAGGCAGCACCGTAGACCATGGTGCTGGTCGACCCGTCCTGCATGGTTTCGCCGTTGACGGTCAGCCAGAGCCGCAGGTTCTGCGGATCGGCAACCTCGTCCTTTGTCACCAGCCAGGGACCGGTCGGGCCGAACGTGTCGCAGGACTTGCCCTTGGTCCACTGGCCGAAGCGCTCGGTTTGAAAGCCACGTTCGCTGACGTCATGGATGGTGCAGTAGCCGGCGACATAATCGAGCGCCTCGGTTTCGCTGACATATTTCGCCTTGCGGCCGATCACGATGCCGAGTTCGACTTCCCAATCGGTTTTTTTTGACCCAAGCGGGATGACCAGGTCATCGTTTGGACCGACAATAGCCGAAGTCGCCTTCATGAAGATGATCGGCTCCGGCGGTACCGTGGCACCTGTCTCGGCAGCGTGGTCGGAATAGTTGAGGCCGATGCAGATAAACTTACCGGTGCCGGCAACGCAGGCACCCAGGCGTGTCTCACCGGCGACGAGCGGCAGGCTTTCGGTGTCGATGGCCGACAATTTCGCGAGTTCCTGGGGATCGATCACGGGTCCGCCGATATCGGCGACATGGTCGGACAGATCGCGGATATTGCCGTCGAGATCGACAAGGCCCGGCTTTTCGGCGCCAATGGCGCCATAACGAACGAGTTTCATGGGTTTAGTCCTTTGAAGGTAGGGTGTCAGATGGTCCAGCCGCCATCGATGGCGTAGGCCTGTCCCGACGTATAGGTGGCGCCGGCCAGATGAACGGCGAGATCGGCAATCTCCTCCGGCGTGCCGAGCCGTCCCATGGGCTGGCGGGCGATGAAGGCGGCGCGGGCGGTGTCGTAATCGCCTTGTGCACGCATCCGCCCTTCCAGCGAGGGGCTTTCGACCGTTCCGGGGCAAATGGCATTGCAGCGAATGCCGGCCGCCACGTAATCAGCGGCAACTGCCTTGGTCAAGCCGATGACGGCCGCCTTGGTAGTGCCGTAGGCGAAGCGGTTGGGCACGCCCTTGATGCTGGAGGCAACCGAGGCCATGTTGATGATGGCGCCGTCCCTGCGCTCGATCATGCCGGGCAGAACAGCCCGAATGGTCCGGATCATCGCCTTGACGTTGAGATCGAAGGCGAATTCCAGGTCCTTGTCCGGCATGTCGAGAATGCTGCCCGAATGCACCACACCGGCGCAATTGAACAGGACGTCGACCTTGCCGATCTCGCCTATCAAAGCTTCCACCGCCTGAGTATCGAGAACATCAAGCTTATGCGTGACGATACCGTTTTCGGATTGGAGTTCGGATAAAACGTCGAGGTTGATATCGGTGGCGTGAACCGTGGCACCGGCCGCCGCGAAGGCAAGCGCTGTTGCCCGGCCGATGCCCTGGGCGGCGGCAGTGATCAGAACGGTCTTGCCGGTGAGTTTCGTCGTCATCAGATTGCCCTCATCTTGGATTTTCGTTCGACCAAAAGGATATGATCCGCTGCCAGAACGACTTCGTTGCGCTGATTGACTACCTCGCACCGCTCGATCACTCGCCCCATATCGCCCCGCTTCGGATCGTCTTCTTTTGCAGCAATAGTAATCTTCGTGCGGATCGTATCCCCGATATGCACCGGACGGACGAAACGAAGACGGTCGTAGCCGTAGGAAAAGGCGACGGGATTGATGACGGAGGCGGTGAGGCCGATGCCGATCGCAAAGATCATCGTTCCATGGGCGATGCGCTGGCCGCCGGGCAGTGTCTTGGCGAATTCGGCATCCAGATGATGCGGGAAGAAATCGCCGGTATGTCCGGCATGAACGACGAAATCCGTCTCGGTGATGGTCCGGCCCGTCGTCTGGCGCACATGACCAAGTTCATATTCCTCGAAATGGATAGACTGTTCGATCATCTTAAACCTCCGGCAGCAGGGAAACAGGTGTCGCCGGCTGCGCACTGGATTGATAGGCCGCTTCCACCAGTGCCATGGTCTGCCAGGCATCGTCGACCGAGCCCACCAGATGATTGTCCTCGCCGCTTGCAAAACGCTGAAGATGGGCCATGCGATTGAGGAAGGCGTCGGGGAACCAGGTGCCTTCGAGTGGCACCTGCACCCAGTTCTCTCCGCCATCGAGCCTTAGCCACAACTCGTCCGGCTCGCCTTTCGGATAATCGAGATTGACGCCCAGCTTGATGTAGGCCGCACCTTTCGTGCCACAAATCCGGAATTCGCAGGCCTGAAACTTCCGCCCGAAATCATGATCGTGATTGATCGACAAAACGCAACGGACCCGATCGCCATAATCGAGAATGGCGGCGGTTCGGGTTTGCGCGACGTCGTGCTTGGGATGGCCAATGGTCTTGGCATGCACGCCGATCGGATTTCCGAGCAGGCCGCGGACGAAATCGAGATAGTGGATCGAGTGCATGACGATCTCGATGCGTGGCAGGCCCTTCAAAAACGGCCAGAGCCCCCACGGTGTCGCCACCGCAAGATGGGCATCGAAGTCCACGACATCCCCGAGAAGCCCTTTGGCGACCGCATCGCCGAGAGCCAGCATCATCGGCGCGAACCGCAGCTGGAAGTTCACCGCCGCGTTGAGATTGCGTTTCCGGCAGATGCGCAGAATCTCCGTTGCCGCGGCAAGATCGCTGCCCATTGGCTTCTGGAGCAGAGCGAATGCCCCTTTGGGCAAAGCCGTCAGCAACCGGGCATGGGCCGCCGGCGGGGTCGCCAGATCGAAGACCGCATCGTTGACGGAAAGCGCTTCGTCCTGCGTGGCGAAAGCCCGGACACCCCAGGCCTGCGCCAGAGCCTGTGCTTTTTCCCGATCCGGATCGTAAAGGCCGGCAACGGGAAAGCCGCCCTTGCGATAGGCTGGAAGATGCGCATCCCCGACGATGCTGCCGGCCCCGAAGATCACGATCGGACGCATACGAGTGGGTTTTGGCCACCATTGCTGCAGGGAGCGAGCATCAAAAGTCATCCCGCTACCCTCCGATCGATGGCGCGGAAAATAACCCATCAATCATGATGGAACACCTCTTCCATCATTGCCCACCACTCGCCTTCCTTGCGTGTTTCAAGCGGCTTCTGGCAGGGCATGCACACGGCCCACCATTCCTGATTCTTCGGATTGGCCGCCATTTTCGCCATATCGGCCGCAAAGTCGGTTCCGACATATTCCCAGGTGCCGAACAGAAGATTCTCCGGCTCCTTCAGGAAAATCGAATAATTGGTGATGTTGCAAGTCGAAATCAGGGCCAGAATCTCCGGCCAGACGGCCGCATGCAGCGCCTTGTAGTCCGCGATCCTGCCGGCCTCGAGCCCGATGACCATTCCCATGCGTTGCATCTTGCCGCCCTCAAGCTGTGGTAATCCGACGGGTGAATTCCGGCACGCAGCGCGCTTTCACCGCATCGAAATCCCAGGCAATCCCGAGCCCCGGTTCGTTCGGCGCAAAGGCGCGGCCATCGCGGATCTCCATGCCCTTGGTCGTCAGATCATCGAGCTGCGGGATGTATTCGACATACTTGCCGTTCGGCACCGCACAGGTAAGGCTGACATGCAGCTCCATCAAAAAGTGCGGGCAGACCGGTATGTCGAAGGCCTCTGCCGCATGCGCGACCTTGAGCCAGGGCGTGATGCCGCCGATGCGCGCGACGTCAACCTGAACGATCGAGCAGGCTCCCTTCTGCATATATTCCCGAAAATGGCGGATCGAATACATAGATTCACCCACGGCGATTGGTGTCGGCGTCGATCGCGTCAACCGGATGTGGCCGTCCAGATCGTCGGCCGGCAGCGGCTCCTCGATCCAGGCGAGATCCAGTTCCTTCAGCCGTTCGGCCCGCCGGATCGCCTCATCGACGGTAAAACCCTGATTGCAATCCGTCATGATCTCATAATCGTCACCCAGCGCCAGACGCATTGCAGAGAGCCGGGCGTAATCCTCGGACCCACGCGGCTTTCCGATCTTGACCTTGGAGCCGGAAAACCCTTTGGCCTTGGCCTGTAGGGCATCCTCCACCAGTGCTTCTTTCTCAATATGCAGCCATCCGCCTTCGGTCGTGTAGAGCGGGCAGCTTTCCTTGGCGCCGCCGGCGAGCTTCCAGAGCGGCAGGCCCTGCTTTTTTGCCCGAAGATCCCAGAGCGCCGTATCGACGGCGGCCAGCGCCAGCGCGGTGATCGCACCGATGGTTGTGGCGTGGGTGTGGAATTCCATCTTGTGCCAGATCGCCTCGATGCGATCGGCGTCCTCGCCGATCAGGATCGGCGCGAGATGATCGGCAAGAAGGCGCATCACGGACGAGCCGCCGGTGCCGATCGTGTAGGAATAGCCGACGCCGGTCGCGCCGTCCGAATCGGTGATCGTGACGATCGGCGTTTCTTGGCTGACGAAGCTTTGGATCGCGTCGGTGCGCTTCACCTTCGGCTTCAGGTCGACCATGCAGAGGTCTATTTTGTCGATACGTGCCATCTCGTCAGTCCTTTACCGGTCGTGCCAGGCTTTTGCCGGTCTCCGCCGAAAACAGGTGTGCCTGGGAAAAATCGAAGCTCATCGCGATCCTTTCGCCGGGCCGCAATGCATGAGGGTTCAGCATGCGCGACACCCACTCGCGACCGGCGAATTCGACGAAGACCAGCGTTTCGTTGCCGAGCGGCTCGGTGATCGACACCGGCAGTTCCGCCTCGTGGATCATGCCAGCGCCGCCGGAACTCAGCCCGTGGCCGCTCGGAAAGATATCGTCGGGACGAAGGCCGAACACGACCTTCTGGCTCTCTGTGACGGCGCCGGCAAACTGCGCCGGCAGCGGCAGGCTGTCGCCGTTGCGGAACACCATCTGGCCATCCCGGATCGTCGCTTCCTCAATGTTCATCGGCGGCGAGCCGATGAAGCCGGCAACGAACCGGCTGGCGGGACGCTTGAACACCTCGTCCGGCGTGCCGACCTGCTCGATATGGCCGTCGCGCATGATGACGATCCGGTCGGCCAGCGTCATCGCCTCGACCTGGTCATGGGTGACGTAGATCACGGTCGATTGCACCTTGGCATGCAGCTTCTTGATTTCGGTGCGCATCTGCGTGCGCAGCTTGGCATCGAGATTGGACAGCGGTTCGTCGAATAGAAACACTTCCGGGTGGCGCACGATGGCGCGGCCCATGGCGACGCGCTGGCGCTGGCCACCGGAGAGTTGTGCCGGTCGCCGGTCCATCAGCGCTTCCAACCCGAGGATGGCGGAGGCTTCGTTGACCTGCCGGTCGATCTCGCTTTGCGGCTGCTTGGCGATCTTCAGCGAAAAGCCCATGTTTTCCCGCACGGTCATATGTGGATAGAGCGCATAGGACTGGAACACCATCGAGATGTTTCGGTCGCGCGGGGGCAGGTCGTTGACGACGGTTCCGCCGATCTCGACCGCTCCGTCAGAGATGCTTTCGAGCCCGGCAATCATCCGGAGCGTCGTCGATTTGCCGCAGCCCGACGGGCCGACTAAGGCTATGAACTCACCATCGGCGACATCCAGATCGATCCCCTGCACGACCTGCACCGCGCCGTAGGATTTCACCAGTTTCTTGAGCGAGACCTGAGCCATGGGATGTCAGCCTTTGACGGCACCAAATGTCAGACCTGACACCAGATGCTTTTGAATTGCGAAAGTCAGCGCGAGCGCCGGAAGGATCATGACGACCGCAAGCGCACACATGCCGCGCCAGTCGATGGTGAATTCGGAGGTATAGTCGAGCAGCCCGACCGGCAGCGTCTTGGAATTGACCGAGCGGGTGATCTGCGACGCGAGCGCATATTCGTTCCAGCAAGTGAGGAACGAGAAGATGCCAGCGGATGCGATGCCGGGACCGGCCAGCGGAAACTCGACCTGCCAGAAGGCTTGCCAGCGCGTACAGCCATCGATCTGCGCGGCTTCCGCCAGATCCTTTGGTACCTGTCGGAAGAAGCCGTCGATCAGCCAGATTGTGAACGGAATGTTGAGCGCGACATAGGTGAGGATCAGCCCGAAATGCGTATCGATGATGCCGACGCGCGAATAGACGATGAACAGCGGCAGGGACAGGGCGATGCCCGGCACGGACCGCGTGAGCATCAGGCCGAGAAACGCACCCGACTTTCCCTTGAACCGGAACCGTGCAAAGGCATAGCCACCCGACATTCCGACCGCGAGCGCAATCACGGTGGAGGTGATCGAGACGATCAGCGAATTGCGGAAATAATCCCAGATCGGAATGCCCCCTTGCCCGACGCCGCCGAACATCGCGCGATAGGCATCGAGCGTGATTTCCTTTGGGATCCAGACCGGTGGTTTCGCCATGATCTCGACGGTGGGTCGAAGCGAGCTCAGCACGATCCACAGACCCGGCAGGCAGATGATCAGCATCGCGAAAAATAAGCCGACGAGATAGGCGACGTTCAGGATGCGGCGCTTCAGACGTTGTTTCGAGTTGCGGTCCATCCTACCACTCCGCTCCGATCTGGGTCCGGGCGGCAGCGAGCTTCCGGAAGAAATAGATGGTGAACAGGATCGACAGTAGGATCGAGACATAGGCCATGGCGTTGGCCAGCCCCATCTGAGCATCCGAATAGGCTGTGCGCCCGACCAGCGTCCAGATCAGTTCGGTGCGCCGCGCCGGGCCGCCATCCGTCATGATCTTGACGATGTCGTAGGCGCGCGCGATGTCGAGCGAGCGGATGGTCATGGCGATATAGGCAAACGGCATGACGTAGGGCAGGGTGACATAGCGGAAGGTCTGCCACGGCGTGCAGCCATCGACCTTGGACGCCTCGACAGGCTCCTGCGGCATGGCAAGCAGACCGGCGAGGATCAGGATCGCGAACACCGATGTCGACGACCAGACTTCGGCCACGACGATCGCAAACAGCGCCAGATTGCCATCGATCAGCCAAGGAATGGCCTGGTCGGTCAACCCCAGCGACTGCAGGGCATTGTTCACCAGGCCGACATTGTCGTTGAACATGAACTTGAACTGGAAGCCGACCAAAACGGGTGAAAACATCATCGGAAACATCATGATGGTGCGCAGCACGCGCTTTCCACGCGTCGCCTTGTTGACGAGCAGGGCAAGCCCCAGGCCGAACAGCATTTCAAGATTGAGAGCAATGGTCAGGAGAACGATGGTGCGCAGAAACGCCGCCCAGAAGACCCAGTCTGACAGGATGCGCTCGTAGTTTCTGAAACCAATCCAAATCCACAATGTGGCCGGCCGCGTCAGGCGGAATGGCGTGAAACTCGAATAGAGCGACAGAAGCAGCGGCAGAAGCACGACGGCGGTCAGCACGATCAGCGCCGGCAGAAGCAAGAGCACCGGTGGGGATAGTTTTCGAAACATGCTTGGCACCTGTCGGCGGTCTTGGGCGGCTCATGCGCATCAAAACTTGCGCGTCACAGACGGTTGAGTTCAGCAAAGCGCGGCAAAAAAAGCATGCCCGCGGCCGTTCGGGCCACGGGCATTCCTGAACGCTCGGATCAAAGGGCGCCGGCATCCTCAAGGACGGTGGTCGCCTTCTCGGCGGCCGCGTCCAGCGCCTCCTTCGAAGTTTTGTCACCGAGAATTGCG
The DNA here is from genome assembly GCF_030010215.1 of Tianweitania sp. UT-5YL-CI-8. Lineage (GTDB taxonomy): Bacteria > Pseudomonadota > Alphaproteobacteria > Rhizobiales > Rhizobiaceae > Oryzicola. The sequence continues at coordinate 102,929 of NZ_JASCRR010000002.1, read as the reverse complement.
GCCTGCAGCTCCGGATAGACAGTGTTGGAGATTTCTATCCATTCCGGCGTTTGCGGCACGGCGAAGGCGCCCTTGGCCGTTTCTTGGAAGGTGGTCAGAACCTCTTTCTTGTAGGGATCGCTTTCCGCCTGGGCGATGTCCCATTCCCAAACCGCCGTGCGGGTCGGCAAGGTGCCGTTGGCGGCTTCCAGCTTCTGCGAATCCTCGTTGCTCAGAAACCAGACGAGGGAAGCGGCAGCTTCCTTGTTGACGCAGTTTTCGGTGATCGAAAAACCGTGATGGCCGGACCAGCCCGTCCGCTTGCCGGAAGACCCGGTCGGCGGAATTTTCACGCCGACATTGCCCGCGACCTTGGAGGACTTGGGATCGTTGAAATAGGTTGCCCAGCCAGGCCAGTCGAGATTGAGGGCAATAGTCCCGGAGGCAAAGCCGGCACCGAGTTCGTCCCAGAGATAATTGGTCGTTCCCGCCGGTACGGACTTGGCCTTGTAGAGATTGACGAACCAGTCAAGCGCCCGCACCCCGGCTTCCGAATTGAACGCCGGCTTGCCGTCCGCATCCAGATACTCGCCGCCTTCGGCCACAAGCATCTCGTAGAACCGGCCGTTGATCGCCTCTTCCTTGCCGGCGAACTGAGTGCCGTAGAAATTCGGCGGGTCGGCGAAGAATTCCGCCTGCTCCGAAACCTGCTTCCAGGTATCCGGCGGCGTCAGATCATAGCCGTATTTTTCCTTGAAAGCCTTTTTCTTGGCTTCGTCCTCATAGAGGCTTTTTTGGTAGTAGAGCGCGGACACATCGAACTGCGCGCGCGGCAGCATCACCAGCCTGCCGTCGATCGTCGACGCCTTGATGGTCGTCTGGACGAATTCATCCACGATTTCTTTCGGCACGAGGGCGGCGAGGTCGGCGTAAAGGTCAGGATATTGCGGCGCGAACGAAGAGTGGTTGGAGCCAACGCACCATGTGATCGAACCGGACGCGATATCCGACTTGATTTCCTTGTCGAGTTCGAAATGGTTCTTCTTCGACAGGATGTTGACTTTGGCGCCGGTCGCTTTTTCCCATTCGGCGATGCGGGCATAGAGCGGTTCGTACTGCTGGCCGCCAATAAGCTTGGCGTCGATGGTCACGCCATCGAATTTTCCCATAAGCTCGGCCGAAAAGGCCGATCCGGCACAGAAGATCGCAATCACCCCGGCAGCAGTGCTGGAAAGCAGCTTACTCATATGGTCTCCTCCCTTGACCGCATCCACACAGGATGCCCCTCATTTGTGAGAAATTAATTCATATACAAACAAAGATTTTATGTACCGTCAAGAGTGAAGTTTCTTTGTCGACGGCGGGTTCTTCGTATATGCAGATGAATATTCACAGAGGATTCAAAAGTGGACTTAGACGACGACCGCTACCGGGCACCAGCGCTGGACAAAGGGCTGGACATTCTGGAATTACTCGCCGGCGTCGATGGCGGCCTGACGCAGGCGGAAATTTCCAAAAAGCTCGGCCGCAGTCCCAATGAATTCTACAGGATGCTCGACCGGCTCGTCCGGCGCGGCTACATCACCAAAATCGACGGCGACCGCTACTCGCTGACATTGAAGCTTTTCGGCCTGGCACAACTCCACGCGCCGACCCGCAGGCTCGCTTCCTACGCCACGCCACTCATGCGCGATCTGGCCCAGCGGACCCGGCAGGCCAACCAGCTTGCGGTGTTCGATCGGGGCTCGGCCGTGGTCATCGCCCAGCAGGAAGCGCCGGATTACTGGGGGATTTCGATCCGCGTCGGCTCGCATGTCAGTCTTTTCGACACAGGCTCGGGACATGTCCTGCTCGCCTTCCGGTCTCCGGAAGAGCGCGAGATGATGATCTCCGAACACGTTAAGAGCCGGCAGGACATCACACTGACGCCGGAATTCTACACCCGGCTCGACGAGATCCGCGCGCGCGGCTACGAGATGATGGCCTCCGCCCAGACGGCGGGCGTCTACAATCTCTCCGCTCCGATTCTCGGGCCCGATGGCAAAGGCATCGCTGCGCTGACCTGCCCCTATATTAGCCTAGTCAACGCGCCCAGCGCGCCGGATATCACCACGACGATTTCCATGTTGCAGAAGACGGCCGCGCAATTGTCGCTGCTCGCCGGATCGGACGTCCATCACGACGTATGAAACGCTCATTGGACATCCAACCCAGCACCCGTGGGATCAGTATTTTTATTTGAACGGTTCGTTCTTATTTGAGATAGATAACCTCGTAACGCGAGGAGCCGTTCATGATCGTCGACACGCATCTTCATCTCATCGACAGGTCTGTTTCTAACATCTCTGGTTGACCGATGTGCAGCACTGAACCGAGACTATCTGCGTCGCCTATGCTGATGCGGGAATCGGGACGTCGGAGACCATCCGTCCTTATGTGGAGCACGCGATCAGCGCCTTCGGTTTGGAACCGCGTCGTCTGGGGCAGCGACTAGCCGGTCTGCACGCTGGGCGGCGGACTCACCACCTGGGTCGCCGCGACACATACTTCTGGCCGGCGGCAGTCTGGCGGAGCGCGAGGCCCTGCTTTCCGGCAACGCCATCTGCCTCTGGAAGCTTGCGCTTGTCTAAATAGTCGCACTTACATGGCGCTCGCGGCCGTAGATGGAGACGAGCAGCACGATGATGACGCCGAGCGACGCCTGCACGGCCGCGGGCTGAAATCCGAGCCCGATCAGTAGCGTGTTAATCTCGGTTAGGACCAGCACGCCGGCAAGCGTGCCGAGGTAACTGCCCCGACCGCCGACCAGCGCGGCGCCGCCAACCACGACCGCCGCGATCGTCTGGAACAGATAAGGCTGCCCGACGTCGCCATAGGCCGAACCGGTAAAGCCGAGCAGCAGGATGCCCGTGACGGCGGCAAACAGCGCGCTCAGCGAAAATGTCAGCATCCACATCTTCACTGGGTCGATCAGCGCCAGCGGAGCGGCACCCGGGTTGCTGCCGAGCGCGTAAAGTCTTCGCCCGTATGGCGTTCGTGCCAGAAGCAGAATGATCAAAGCCGATAAGACGACAAGGCTTGGAACCACCCACGGGAACGGAAACGGCCCGGCCGATCCGCCGATGGAGACAAAGGCCGAGACTTCGGCAGGCGCCGAACCGGATGGAAACCCCTTTGTCCAGAGCAATACGCTTCCCTGCACGATCATGCCGGTGCCGAGCGTCACAATCAGCGGATGGATATCGAGCCGCCGGGCGATATAGCCGTTGAAGGCGCCGATCAGCATGGCAAGCACCAGAACGAACACGCAGACGACTGCAAAATTCCACTCATTGCCGTAAAGCTGGGCCGCCACCACATTGGCGAAGCCGATGATGAACGGGATCGACAGGTCGATTCCACCCAGAATGACCACCAAGGTCTGGCCGATCGAGGCGACGGCAAGCAGCGAGGCGATCACCAGCATCGCCCGGATGGCGAAGGGCGACGAATAGCCGGGGATGGCGAGCGTTCCGATCAGATGCAGAAGGCCCGCGATCACGAAGGCAACCAGGACGCGGCCATTGGTGCTCGAAAGTAGGCGCTGGATGTTTGCCACGTCAGATCTCCTCCGGTCTGGCCGACCGTTCCTGCACCGCCGTCAGGATCACCGCAGCCACCAAAATGGCGCCATAAGCGATCTGCAGCACATAGGTCGAGACATTGAACGACGTCAGCACGCTTTGAAGCAGGAAGATATCAATGGCGCCGATCGCAGCCCCCGCCAACCCGCCGCGGCCGCCGGCGAGGCTGACCCCGCCGAGCGCGACGGCGGCAATGGCGATCAGCGTATAGGCCTGCCCGATGTTGGGATCGGCGGAACCGATCAGCGCCGTCAACATCAGTCCGGCGACGGCGGCAAACACGCCCGTCATCACATAAGCGATAAACCGGACCTTCGTCACGTCGATACCGGCGGTGTAAGCCGCGCGGTCGTCGCTGCCGATCGCCATCAGCTGGTCGTAATAGGGCAGGCGCCGGACGATCCACCAGGCCGCAAACAGTGCGATCAGCGGCAGTGCCGACCATGTGCCGGCCATCGCCTTCAGCCAGCCCGGTGCAGGGCCGATTGGCGCCGGCAGGATCGTCAGCGTCACGCCGGTCAAAACGAGATAGGTGCCAAGCGTCGCGACGATCGGCTGGATGCGAACGACCGTCGCAAGGAAACCATTGACCGCGCCGACGGCTCCACCAATCAGCAAGGCGGCCGGAACGAGAAGAAAGGGCGAGGACATGCCAAGCTTCAGAAACAGCACCTGAATGACCATCGCATTGACGAAGCCCATCAGCGGCCCGACGGAAATATCGATGCCACCCCGACCGGCCAAAATGACTGGCGCAGACGCCACGGCAGCGCCGATCAGGGGGGCGGCCAATCCGATCAGTGCGCCCCAGGCAGCCGGATGGAACCGGGCCGCATTGAGAACGAGATTGACGGCCAGGAGAACAATCAGCAAAATGATCGCAAACCCGGTGTTGCGAAACAGTCCGCCGAGCCTGGAAGACATGCCCGCGCCGCTCATGCCGCACGCCCGAACATGGCCGAGATCACACTATCGGTATTTATCGCCGCCCCCGTCATTTCCGCTGTCAACGCGTGATCCCTGAACACCAGCACGCGGTGGCAGAGAAGCAGGATTTCCTCGATTTCGCTGGAGAGGACCACCAGAGCCATGCCTTCCGCAGCCAGCCCGCGAAACACGTCGTAGAGAACATGACGGGTGGCGACATCGACGCCGCGGGTGGGGTCGTTCAGCAGAAGCAGACGCGGCTCAAGCGCTAAAGCCCGGGCGAGAAGAACCTTCTGCTGGTTGCCGCCCGACAAGGTGGTGATTGCCGCATCCGGCCGGGGCGCCGAAATCGACAGCCTGTCGCGATAAGTCTGATAGCGCTGCAGCCGGCTGGCGGCGCTGATGAGGCCGAAGCGCGAATCTCGCCCGACCGTAGAGATTGCGAAATTGTCGAGAACGGATTGCGTGGGAAATATGCCGGTCGCCCGCCGGTCGCGCGGCAGATAGGCGATGCCGTTGGCGACCGCCTTGCGGAAGTCACCGATCCGAATTTCCGCGTCAGGTCCTGCGAGACAGATCGTGCCTTGGGCCGGCTTTTTCAGCCCTGCCACGACTTCGAGAAACCGTTCCTGCCCATGGCCGTCGAGACCGGCAAGGCCGACGATTTCACCGGGGCGTATGGTTTGCGAAAAAGGTTGCGCATCGTGGCGCAGCGCAATGTCGCGCGCATGCAGCAAAGGGGCCGGAAGCGTCGAGCGGTCAGGCATGGTGAAGCTCCGCCGCAGTTTGCGGGGCCATCGCCCGCAACAGTTCCGACGGCGTCGAGACGCCGCGTTCCTCCGTTGCGACCACGCGCCCGCTGCGCAGGATCGACACGCGGTCGGACAGGGCCATCACCTCGTCCATCCGGTGGGTGATGAAGAGGAGCAGGGAACCCTCGTCGGCCAGCTGGCGCATCAGCGCGAACACCGATTCGCGGTCGGCATAATCCAGCGCCGCCGTCACCTCGTCGAGGATCAGCACGCGCGGCCGGCGCACGACGGCGCGCGCAAGCACGACGAGCTGCTGTGCGGCCAAAGGCAGCTTGCCAGCGGGGATATCCAGCGGTACCTCGCTCACGGCAAACCGCGCCAAAGCGGCGGCTGCGGTTTCGCGCCGCCTGTCGCGGGGAATTTTGCGGTGAATGAGGCCGTCCAGCCCCAGCAGAATATTGTCGGTGACGCTGCGGTCCGGCGCTATCAGCACCTCCTGAAATACCGTCACGAAACCAGCGGCCTGGAAATCGGCTGGCCGCGAACCGTTAAATGCGCGCCTGTCGAGCGTGATCGTGCCGCCGTCGGGTTGGACTATCCCGGACAGGAGCTTGACGAGCGTGCTCTTGCCGGAGCCGTTTTCGCCCAGGATCGTGTGGATCGTGCCGGCTCGAAATGCAATCGTGGCGCCTGCAAGGGCAACCGTCTCGCCATATCGTTTCGACAGACTGTTGATTTCGAGCATTGTGCGGTCTCTGGCGTGGAAGTCGACGGTTTGAAGGGACGGGTGTCTTGAGCGTGCAGGGCAACTCCTCAATCCGTCCTTTCGGGCACCTTCCCCCGCAGGCGGGGAGAAGGACGAAGCAGCAACGCACATCAAAACAAGTGGCCGCGCGGTCCCATAGCCCGCTACTTGGCGCAGGCGTCCGGCACCTTTGCATAATCCCAGCCCGGCGTCGGCTTGGCGCTGGTGAAATAAGCGTCCAACCACTCTTCCGGCATCGGATCCTTTGGCGGGATCGGGAACACAGACACCGAATCCGGCGTCATGCAGTCCTTGTACCAACTGCCGAGATCGGCATTGTGGATGGCGGGGATCGGGATCATCAGCCTGTTTAGCTTCGGTGTCTGTCCGTCGAGCATGCGCGCACCGATGCGAAACAGCGTCTGCGCCGTCCAGTGCGGCAAGAGCGCGTGGCCTTCGAACCGGTACTTGTCCGGATTGGCCTTCCAGTATCCCAAGGCGTCACCGGTCAGCGAACCGGTGATGATCGGCGCCGGGCGGCCGGCCTCCGCGAAGGCTTCGGCAACGACGCGGCTCTCGCTGCCCGTGGTCCAGACCGCATCGATCGGCGCTGGATTTGTGGCAATCGCCTGGAAGACAACCGTCTTGGTGACGTTTGCCGTCCAGTTGCCGTTGACGCTGCGCGCCACCTTCAGCTTGGCGTTTTCTGCCAGCGCCTTGTCGCCGCCTTCTCGTTCCTGCACGACGATCGGATGACCGGCGATGCCCTCGACCATAAGCACGCTGCCGCCGTCGGGCAGTTCCTTGCCGATGGCGCTCATCATATCGTAGCCCCATCGCGCATAGTTGGAATCGACATTGATCGCATTCGGGCTGGTGACCGAACCGGCAGCCGTCAGGAAGGGAATGCCGGCTTTGGCAGCAGCATCGATCGCATCGTCGAGCGCCGTCGCCGAGCCGGGGATCGAGGTTATGATCGAGCAGCCCTTGTCGATGAAGGCGCGGATCTGGTTGATCTGCTGGCTGACATCATTGTTGGAATCGGAAACCTCGAAACTGGCCACTGTGCCGTCTGCGATCAGTCCATCGACCAGTCGCTTCAGTTCGGTGGTGACCGTCACCCGCCACGGATTGCCCTGATAGGATTCCGAGTGACACCATTTCCACGGCTTGGCCGGCGCCTTGAAATCATCCCATGCCGAAGGCAATACTTTTTGTGGCGCACCGTCATACTGGGCTTTGAGAATATCGGGCAGGCCCTGCACAACCGTCGCAACGGCATCTTGCGCTTGGGCGACCGTTGTCGCGGTTAGAATAGCGGTTGCGGCCAGCAGGCCGCGTGTCATTGTCTTCATATCATTTCCTCCCTTTGAGAACCGGCTCCTCCGCCGGCTGTTACGGTGTCTTGAAACTTTCCGAGAACAGTCTGTTGAGATCGTTGACGACTGCAGCCGAAGGCTGTTTTGTCAAAAGGCCTTCATTGATCCGGTCGGACGCCGCCTGTTGGAAACCCATGTAGCCATTATGGCGCGGGCGCACCCATGCGGCTTCGAGGGTTTCGCGCGTGCCACGGTAGAAATTCGCGGTCGCGGCATTGACGGTATCGTCCTCCCACGCCGACGAATGCCCGGGCTGACCGCCGAATTGTGCGTAAACTCCCTTCTGGACGTCGCCGCCAGCGATGAAATAGGCAAAATCGAGGGCTGCCTCGGGTGCCGCAGTGAACGCCGATACGGCAATTCCGGTGCCGCCAAGGGCCGATCCCGCCGGTCCGATGTCTCCCGCTGGCGGGCAATCGGAAAACCGCACCAAGTGCGGCCGGAAGCCAGCCATCGCATAGCTGACATAACCATAGACCAGGGGAGAACAGGCGACCGTCGATCCGTCCGCAGCAATGGCCTCGAGGACCGCGATGGGGTCCATGCCGAAGCAGGCCGGATCGATCAGCGACACGATCTCGCGCATCATGTCATAGACGCGCGCGCCAGTTTGCACGTCGATCAGCGCACGGGAATTGTCGTTTGCGCAGGGTTTTCCGAGATTGGCGCAGAGGGTGTAGAACGTCATCAGCGAATGCGGCGGCCGCAGCGGCAGGAGCACCTGACCTTTTGCCGCAAGAGCGAGCACATCCGCCCATGTAGCGGGAGGCGCATCGATGAGATCGGGCCGGGTTGCCTGGACTTGGGTGGCCGCATCGATGGGAAACGCCCATTGCCGCCCCTGCCAGTTATAGCTCTGATAAGAAGCGCCGACGCTTGCCTGCTGCAGCGCCTTGCGTTCGGCCTCGCGCCCCGCGACATCCAGCGGCAAAAGGCAGTTTTCCAGCGTGATCTGGCCGACATGCGGATGGTCGATGACGATCAGATCATAGGCGTGCGCCAGATACTCCACCGGATAGGTCTCGAAATCCTGCAGCGACCGCTTGTCCCATTCCACGGTGACACCGGTCTGCTCCAGAAAAAGCCGCGAACAGGCGACCATCGGATCGTACCCGCGCGGATGGCTCCAGGTCATCCCTTTGAGAACGACGCTCACAGCCCGAACTCCTTGCGGATCGCATCGCTCTGTTCGCCAACGCGCGGCGCGGCGCGGTCGGATTTCGCGCGCACGCCATTGACCCGCAGCGGAGAGCGCGTCGTTTGGATCGACACCCCGTCCTCGCGCGACACCGTCTGCAGCATATCAAGATGCCGGAATCCCTCGCTGTCCAGCAGTTCGTTCCAGTTCAGAACCTTTGCGCACCAGATGTCGGCGGGCTCTAAAATGGCCAGCCACTCGTCGATCGTCTTGGTCGAAATCCGTGTTGCAATCAGTGTCTTGATCTGGTCGCGTGCCGTAAACCAGCTTGACGGAGCTTCGCGGTAATCGGCGAGTTCGTCCATCGCAAGAAGGTCCGCCAGCTTGGAGATTGGCGTCATGGCAATGGCGAGGTAGCCGTCGGAAGCCGGATAAACGCCGTAGGGCGCCGAAAGATAGGCGTGTGCGCTGCGGAAATCGGAACGCTTGGGCAGGCGGCGGCCATCGTTCAAATGCGTGGTCAACACTTCGAACTGGAAATCGATCAGGACTTCAAGAAGGCTGGTTTCCACAAGACCACCCTTGCCGGTTATGCCGCGGCGCACCAGCGCAGCGAGAACGCCTTGTGCCGCCGCGGCACCGGCGAGCATGTCGCCGATCGCAAGGCCGAACGGCACCGGGCCCTGTCCCTCGTCGCCGTTCAGCCACATCACCCCAGAACGCGCCTGCGCCAGAAGATCCTGCCCCGGTCGCTTGACCCAGGGTCCGTCATTGCCGTAGCCGCTAATCGACGCATAGACGACCTTCGGGTTGATCTGGCGCACCGCCTCGTAATCCAATCCCAGACGCTCTATCACGCCCGGCCGGAAGTTTTGGATGACGACGTCGGCCTTGGTCATCAAGGCGCGCAAAGCTTTCAGATCGTCCGTGTTTTTCATATCGATCGCCAAGCTCTCCTTGGCGCGGTTGATCGCGTGGAAGATGGTCGAATCCCCACCGATTTCCGTGTCGCTCAGATAAAGACGGCGGGACAGATCGCCGCCATCCGGACGTTCGATCTTGATGACGCGGGCGCCAAGATCCATTAGGCGGAGCGAACAGTAAGGTCCGGAGAGAAATTGGCTCATGTCCAGGACAACCAGCCCGCTAAGCGGAAGCTCGTTTTCGGTACTCATCGCGGCTACTTTTCGGTTTTGCCGACGAAGTCGGCCGGGTTTTTGTATTTCACCGTCTGCAGATGCTCACAGTACAAAACGAGTTCGCCTTCTCCTTTGAAGACTTCGTAGCTCGCCCTGATCAGCCCGAGTTCCTGGTAGCGCGGTTTTTTATCGAGATTTGTACGGATCGTGTAAATCGTATCGCCGATGAAGACAGGCTTTATGAAGCGCAGGCGGTCGTAGCCATAAGAGAAGGCATTGACGCAGTTGGTTGCGACCAGTCCGAGGCCGGCGGAAAAAACAAAAGCTCCCGCAATCAGCCTCTTGCCAAAAATGCCTTCTCGGTCCGCAAACATCGCATCCTGAACGTAAGGATGGATATCGGTCACCAGTGTATTGAAAATGGTGCTGTCGGTTTCGCCGAGCGTTCGGCGGAGGGACCGGATTTTTTGCTCTACCGGCCAATCCTCATAAAACCAGTTTTCCGCATTCCAGACGGGCAGCGCCGCGTGATCGGCCGGCATGTCGGACGGCTCGGTCGACGATACACCTACCGTTGGTGCAACATTTCTCATAGGCCCTCCCAAGTTTCTTATGTGAAGATAATTTTCACATATGGATTGCCTTTGCAAGCCCTGTCGATCATTCTCCGTCGAACCGGATCGCTGAAAACAGCGGTTGAGAGGGACGTTTGGGAGGAGTGAAACGATGGGTGAAGGCTATCATGTCTTCGTGGGCACGCTGAACCGGGAAGCGCCCTACTTCCAGGGCGCACGCGGCAAAGGCGTTGCGGTTTTCAGTTTCGATGAAGAGACACTTGCCGTCGAGGCTCTGGCCGTGCATGAAACGATCGAAAATCCAACCTTTCTGTCGGTCGATGCGAGAAGGCAGGTTGTCTATGCGAACTCGGAAATCTTCGGGTGGAACGAGGGTTTGGTAACTGCGCTCGCGTTCGATCCCCAGACAGCAAGCTTTGCCCATATTAACATGCAGCCGTCGCTTGGCAGCATAACAGCCCACAATTTGATTTCGCGTGATGGCGCAAAGCTTTTCGTCGTCAATTACGGCTTAGGCGAAGGGGGGCCGGACCAATCCGTTGTCGTCTACGGTATTCGAGACGACGGTGGACTGACGCCGCCGGTGGCAAGCGTCAGACAGTCGGGAACGGGTCCGAACACAATCCGCCAAGAGCGGAGCCATGCGCATAGCGTGATTGAAATTGCTGACAACCTGCTCCTCGTCGCCGACCTGGGCTGCGATAATCTGACGAGCTACAGGATTGAAAGCGGTGGGGAACTGACGCTGCAGGCGGTGTCCAAAACAAAAGTCGGTGCCGGACCCCGGCATATGGCGTTGGATCCGAAAGGCCGGCTGCTGTTTGTTCTCAACGAACTCGATTCAACGCTGGCCAGCTTTGCGATAGACCAGAGCGCAGGCACGCTGGTGCAACTGGACTCAAAACTGACGGCGCCGGCGGACGCACTAAAGGAAAACCATTGCGCCGACATTCAAATATCCGACGACGGCCAATTTCTCTACGCCTCAAACCGTGGGCATGACAGCATCGCGGTTTTCAAGGTCGATCCGCAATCGGGCAAACTCGACCATATCCAGAGCCTGCCATGTGGCGGCGTCACACCAAGGAACCTGGCCTTGAGCCCCTCCGGCAAACATCTGTTTTGCGCCAATCAGAACAGCGATCTGATTTCTATTTTTTCTCGGCATCCCGTCTATGGCACCCTCGTTGCAACCGAACAAACAATTCCCGTAGGAACGCCAATGTGCGTGCGGCCCGTTGCCGTAAATTCGAAGCTGGAACCGGCAAGCAATGTTTGACGGGGTTAATCTCAAGGTGCTTCACACGAAACTTGAGAGGTCTCATCTACGAGACCGACACCGGCGAGCTTTACTACGACCGTGACCGCATTAGTTGCACCTACGCCCTCGTGGTCTTCGCCGTTCTGGATAACGAGTCCTCCATCACTTACCAGGATTTCGTAGTCATCTAATCAGCGTTACAAGCCTGAGGGCTGACAGCAACTCTTGCCGATCCTTCCCATACATCGCGGGTAGCGTCGCTAGCATTACAGTGGCGATTTTGTGCGAGTTCTGAATCTCTGAATTCCCGTGATTCGGAGGTCATGGATGATGAGAGCATCGATCGAGGCGACGCTGGAGTTTTGGGCGTCTTCGTTGCGGGATGTGAAGACACGCATGCGGCCTTTGTTCATACAGGAGCGTGTTGCGATTTCGGCGGGGCAGTTTCCTGGACGGCCTGCTTGGGGAGGAACGGCGCAAGACAGGCTGGATGCGGGCGGCAGCCGCCGGTGATCCTGGACCATGGCGGCAACAGGCGCTCCGGGGCGTGGGCGTTGGGATGCCGATGCGCTGCGCGACATCGTTCGTGAATACGCGCTGGAGACACTGGCCGACCCTGACGCCGTTCTGGTGATCGATGAGACCGGCTTCTTGAAACAGGGCAAGGCATCATGTGGGGTTGGGCGGCAATACACCGGGTCAGCAGGCAAGATCACCAATTGCCAGATCGGCGTGTTCGCAGCCTATGTCTCGCAGCATGGCCATGCCTTCATTGACTGTGCGCTTTATCTGCCCAAGGCCTGGACTGGTGACCCAGGGCGAATGGCGAAAGCGCATGTTCCCCCGACTGTCGGCTTTGCAACGAAGCCTAGGCTTGCCCTTTCCATGATCGAGCGCGTTATGGCTGCGAATGTGCCGTTCTCCTGGGTGGCTGCGGACAGCGTCTACGGCGTCGGTGACATCGAAATGGTCTTGCGGCGCGTCGCAAGGGCTATGTCCTGGGCGTTGGCGCCCAACATATGTTCCGCTCATGGGCAAACCTGAGATCGTCGCGGGAACCGCCGGGATATCGCTGAGGATCTGCCCGCCGATATCTGGCGACGCCTTTCGGCCGGCGCAGGCACGAAGGGTGGCGGTGATCATGCATCGCATGTGGAATGACGGCATGGAATTTAGCTGGACGAAGGTTTTAGCCGGGCTCTAACGTCAGGTCCGTCTGCTTGCAAAGGACGACGCTGTGTGCCGGCTGTTGATGACGATACCAGGCGTCAGGGCGGTCGCCGCCTTAACTTTCCGATCAGCTTGTCGATGATCCTGGGCGGTTCTCGTCGTCCAAGAAAGTTGGTCCATGGGTTGGTCTTACACCGTCACGCAACCAGTCCGGGGAGCGTGACGTGATTGGCGGCATTACGCGAGCTGGAACGACAATCTGCGAAGAGCCTTGTGTCAAGCGGCTACCGTCATGATAGATCGGGCCGCTCGACATGGCTGAGAAGCTGGGCTACGCAGGTTGCCAAACGCGGAGGTGCAAAGCGTGCGGTGGTGGTTTTGGCAAGGCGCATCGGCATCATCCCGGATGTGGAAGGATGGTACTGAATTCTCCGCAATCCCGTTGATCGCTACGTCGGCCTGAGCGTTATCAGAACCATATCGTTGACATCTGCCTGAGCGCAGACCTTCGAGGTCCCAACGAGACGCGGTTCCGATGATGCCGTGGTCAGGACTGTTGCCTCGGGTCGAGCACGCCAATGAGATGGCACATCGGAATTGCCGCACTGAACCAGCATCATGTTGGCGGTCATCGCGCTGACCACGGACCGAAGCATGAACCCGGGGCGACCTCAAATGAAGGACGAAGCAAGCTGGGTATCGACGATAGGGAATCTATGAAATAGTTGCCGCGCTGGCCAGCATGACTGCGCTACAACGGTAGTCACTTTTTGCTTGACTGGAACGGCCCCGTTACCGAAGTCCTGACCCTAGCTACCAATTCTACCGCAAAGGAGCCGAGTTTAACGAAGCGCAACTTGGTCCCGAAACGTATCAACTACAAATTTCGCAATGAATTCAACGTCGGCGGACCAGGTTTCAGTCAATGCTGCGACAGACAGCGTTCGTGGCGGGATGGGCGGGCTAGCCTCGAACCTGATGACACGGTTTGCAATATCGTCCCGCAAGACGGCTGGCGTCATAACTGCGAAGCCAAGTCCGGCTGCGATCAGTTCACTCGTAACGGACAGGGAATTGCAGCTGCTAAGCGATTTTGGCCTACATTGACCGGCGTCGAACCATTGGCGGATCGACTGGCCGATAGTGGATTGTTCCGGCTGTGTGAAAATCGCCTCATCGACGAGAGCGGACGGCGTTAGGACGCTGCCTGCGAGTGGATGGGAGGCTGGGCCGAGCCATGCCAAGTCCACTTCGCCGAGGGGATAGACGGTGATGCCATCGGACACTTTCGCATCTGTGGTGATCGCCACATCGAGCTGCCGCTCGTCCAGTTGTTTGAGCAATATCGCGCCGACATCAACTGCGAGCTCGATACGAAGCTCCGGCCTTGTGGTGTTGAGTTGGCGGATCAGACCAGGAAGGGCGATATGCGCCACCGTCTCCACCACGCCAAGGCGAAGTAGGCCGCGCAGCTTTCCCGTGGTTGTTTCGTTCTGGATCTCGCGCGCGAGCGACAGCATCTGGTCCGCATGGCGCTGGATCGACCGGCCAGCCTTAGTCAGCCGCGCCCGCCCACCGGTGCGGTCAAACAATGCGCAGTCCAAATCACGCTCCATCTCACGGATTCGCCCGGAAACCGATGGCTGCGTCAGGCATAGATGGCGTGCGGCCGCGTGGAACGAGCCGAGCCGAGCGATCCAATAGAACGTTTCGATCTGGGCGAGTGTGAGCCTCATGATAGGAGCAGCCTATCATCTAAAGACGTGAAATCAATTAGAAGTAATCATTCCGTTGTGCCAGTTTCGATAAAGCCGCTGCCGCCGCAGCGGATGGCAGCAAGGGGAACAACAATGAAGAAACTCACTTCGGCATTCCTATCCCTCGCAATCACCGCCGCGAGCATGGGCGCCGCGTATGCGCAAGACATTCAAGAACTGAGGCTCAAGGTTATTGGTGGCTGGAGCAACGTGACCATGACCACTGCAGTCGAACAGCCGTTTTGGCAGAAAACCATGCCGGATCTTTCTGACAACAAAATCACCGCCGATTTCAACAGCCTCGACACGCTCGGTCTTAAGGGCGATGAGACGTTACGCCTGCTGCGGCTCAAGATCGCGGATATTGTCACAGGCCCGGTCAGCTTCGTTGCCGGCGACTTCAAGCTTTATGACGGTCTAGATCTTTCAGGCGCCATTCTCGATATTGAATCGATGCGCAAGGCGGTCGAAGCCTACCGTCCCGTCATCGACAAGAACATGCAGGAAAACTTCAACGCCCATCTCCTGATGATGTGGCCGTCGCCGCCGCAGGTTCTGTTCTGCAAGGGCGAGATCAAGGGCGTCGCCGATTTAAAGGGCAAGAAGATCCGCACGTTCAACCAGACGCTCGCCGATTTCGTTGAAGCGGTGGGGGGCACGCCGGTGAACCTCTCTTTCGCCGAGGTGGTACCTGCCCTGCAGAACGGCACCGCCGATTGCGGCGTGACCGGGACGGGTCCGGGTAACAGTGCCAAGTGGTGGGAGGTGACGGATCATTTGTTTCCGCTCGTTTTGGGTTGGTCACCTTATTTCAGTGCAATCAATCTCGACACCTGGAATTCGCTGGATGAGCCGACGAAAGCCTTCCTGACGGAATCTTTCGGAAAACTTGAGGACGAAATGTGGGCCCATGTGGCCGGCGTCGCCACCGAAGGCGTCAACTGCAACACCGGCATCGGCGAATGCGCCAAAGGCATCAAGGCCAACATGAAGCTGGTCGAGGTAACCGACGCGGACAAGGCACTGCTCGCTGGCATGGTCACCGAGACCATCCTGCCGCGCTGGGCCGGCCGCTGCGGCGAGGCCTGCGTCGCCCAATGGAACGAGACCGTGGGCAAAGCCCTCGGCTTCACCGCCAAGGCGCAGTGACGGAGACGGCGCGCGGCAACGGAGCCAGCATCATGCCACTCAATGGGCTGCGTGCCATCTCCCGATACATCCTGCTTGCAGGTGGATTCCTCATTGTCATCGCCTGTGCGCTGATCGTGGTCGAGATCGTCATGCGGCAGGTGTTCAGCCGGTCGCTTGGCGGGGTCGACGAACTGGCGGGCTTTGCGCTCGCTGTCGGCACGGCCTGGAGCTTCGGCGCCGTTCTGCTCGACAAGGCGCATGTGCGCATCGATACGGTCTATTCGCATTTCGGCGACAGGGGCCGAGCATTGTTTGACATTTTGAGCCTCACCGGCACCGTGCTGTTCATGTCGGCCATGCTCTATTTCGCCACCGAGGTGCTGACGACCAGCATCCGCTTTGGTGCATCCTCGCAGAGCTCGCTGGCGATCCCGAAATCGGTGCCGCAGGCAATGTGGGTGGCGGGGCTCGGTTGGTTCCTGCTGGTTGCGGTCATTCTTCTTTGCTGCTGCCTGGCGGCACTATTTCGTGGCGACTGGAAACAGATCGGGCGGCTGGCCGGAGCGCCCGACATCGAAGCGGAACTCTCCGCTGAGCTTGCCGACACCGAACAGCGCAATGCAGGCGAACAAGGAGCGCAGTCATGATCGCCTTTGCCATCTGCGCGATGATCCTGCTGTTGGCGTTGGGCCTGCCCATCGCCATAGGTCTGGGCCTGGTCGGTATGGGCTTGTCCGAGTTCTACAGCGTCCTGCCCCTGACGCGTGCGATGGGCGAAGTGGCGTGGAGTTCCTCCACCAGCTTCCTCATGGTCTCGATCCCGCTCTTCGTGCTGCTCGGAGAAATCCTGCTGCGTTCCGGCATCGCGGACCGCATGTATGCCGCCGTCGCTGCCTGGCTGTCCTGGATGCCCGGCGGTCTGATGCACGCCAATATCGGATCCTCGGCGCTCTTTGCCTCAATGTGCGGATCGAGCGTCGCCACCGCCGCGACAGTCGGCACCACCGCCATGCCGCAAATGAATAAATACGGCTACAACCCCTCCCTGTTCCTCGGCACGCTGGCGGCCGGAGGAACGCTCGGCATCCTGATCCCGCCATCGATCAACCTGATCGTCTACGGATTGATCACCAACACGTCGATCCCGCGGCTCTATCTGGCAGGCATCATCCCCGGCATCCTGCTGGCGCTGGTGTTCATGGCCGTCGTGGCGCTTGCCTGCACGCTGCGTCCAAGCCTCGGCGGGCGCGTGGTCCGCGTCGGCTGGCCTGAACGGATCGCGATGCTTGGCGAATTCCTGCCGCCGATCTTCATCTTCATTGTGGTCATCGGCTCGATCTATGTCGGCTGGGCCACAGCGACGGAATCGGCAGCACTCGGCGTCGTCGCAGCGCTGGTCCTGACGCTGGTTCGCAGACGGTTCAGCGTCGCGATGTTTGTCAACGCCGTCGAAAATACGATGAAGACGACCGGCATGATTATGCTCATTGTGATGGCCGCTTTCTTTTTGAATTTCGTGATGACGGCGGTCGGCCTGACCACCGCGATCGTCAATCTCGTGACAGCCTACGATCTGCCTCCGCTCGGCCTGATGATCGCGGTCATCGTCTTCTATCTCATCCTCGGCGCTTTCATGGACGAGATGGCGATGATGATCTCGACGGTGCCCGTAATCGCGCCGGTCGTGTTCGCGGCCGGCTTCGATGGGGTGTGGTTCGGGGTCATGCTGGTGGTGCTGATGCAGACGGGGATGATCCTGCCGCCCGTGGGCATCAACCTCTTCGTCATCCAGGGCATCAGACGCACCGGTCGCATCAGCGAGATTGCGTGGGGGGCGACGCCGTTCGTGCTGGCGATGGTGATGATGATGGCGTTGCTGATCGTCTTTCCCCAATTGGCGCTCTGGCTGCCGACCGCGCTGAACTGATGCCCTTGCCTTCCACAGACGCGACAGCCGTCGCTACGTGCCCATCCTTCCCGATCTGAAGAGTTTCATTGCATGACAAGCCCCAGCTATCGCATTGGCATCGACATCGGCGGCACGTTCACCGACTTCGCTCTGGTTGATGATTCCGGCACAGTCGAAATCCGGAAGGTTGCCTCGACACCCGACGATTACAGCCGCGGCATCGCCAACGGGCTTAGCGCATTGATCCACGACCTCGGCATCGATCCGCAGGCGATCAGCGTCATTGTGCATGCCACCACCGTCGCCACCAACACCATCCTCGAATTCAAGGGGGCGCTGACCGGCCTCGTCACCACAGCAGGCTTTCGCGATGTGCTGGAACTGCGCCGGCTGCGTATTCCCGTGCTTTACGATCTTCAATATGACAAGCCGCCCCCGCTGGTGCCGCGCCGGCTGCGGCTAGAGGTGCGTGAGCGGCTTGGACCTGACGGCAAGGTGCGGATCCCTCTCGACGAGGACGACGTCGTGTGTGCCGCCGAGCGTTTCCGGGCTGAGCGGGTCGAGGCGGTCGCCATCAGCTATCTGCACGCCTATGCCAACGCCGCGCACGAAATCCGTACCGAGGAGATTCTGCGCGACGTCCTCGGTAATAGTGTCTACATCTGTCGGGGCTCAGAAATCTTGCCCGAAATCCGCGAATACGAGCGCACGTCGACGGCCGTGGTGAACGCCTATGTTGGCCCGGTCATTCGTAACTATGCCGAGGCGCTGGCGGGCCGGTTGACGGAAATCGGCGTGACGGCGCCGATCGAGATGATGCATTCGGGCGGCGGCATCATGCGGCTGGCGGCATCAGTCAAGCGCGCTGCCTCGCTGGTCGAGTCCGGACCGGCGGCAGGCGTCATCGCCTGTGCCCGGCTGGTGCGCGGCGAGGACCGTGGCGCAAACATCATCTCCTTCGACATGGGCGGCACGACCGCCAAGGCGGCCTTGATCGAGAACGGTGAGGCTGCGCGGACCGACGAATACGAGGTCGGCGCAGGCATTAACCTGTCCAGTAAGCTGGTCAAGGGCGGCGGCTACCCGATCAAAATGCCTTTCATCGACGTGTCGGAGATCGGCGCGGGAGGCGGCAGTCTCGTGTCGCTCGACGGTCTGGGCCGCGTCACGGTCGGCCCCGAAAGCGCCGGCGCGATGCCGGGCCCTGTCTGCTACGGCCGGGGCGGTACGCGCGCGACGCTCACCGACGTCTTCGTAACCCTCGGCTATATCAACGATGTGACCCTGGCGGGCGGCTCGATCAAAGTCGATGCCGACGCTGGCCGGGCCGCGCTGCGCAGCCAAATTGCCGATCCGCTCGGCCAGAACCTGCTGACCACCGCTCGCGGCGTGCTGACGCTTGCCGTTTCCACCATGACGCGCGCGGTCAAGGCCGTCTCCACCTATCGCGGCCGCGATCCACGCGACTTCACACTGGTGGCTTTCGGCGGAAATGGCCCGGTGGTGGCAGCCGATATCGCGTCGGCGCTCGGCATCCGCAGCATCGTGGTGCCTCTGGCGGCCGGGGTATTCTCTGGCTTCGGCCTGCTGCGTTCCGATGTAGAGCAGGAATTCGTCCAGCCGCTGCTGGCCGACGCCGCGCGGCTCAATGCGGACCTGCTGCCCTGTCTCGAGGCGACACTTCGCTCCCACGCCGTCTCGACACTGACGGCCGACGGCTACGACACGACGTTCGCGGAGTTCCGGTTCAGTGCCGACCTGCGCTACTTCGGGCAAGCCTATGAGCTGAATATCGCCGACGACACGGGCAGCGGCGACATTGACGCCCTCGTCGAGGGCTTCCATCGCGAGCATGAGCGTACCTATGGCCACCGTTCCACAGACGATCCCGTGCAGGTCGTCAACGCGCGGATGAATGTGCGGGTGCCGACGGCCTCGAAGATCACGCGTTTTGGACCCGCGCCGGCCTTCGAGCGCCGCGACCGGCTGGTCACATTTGGTCGCGAGCCCGCCATGACGCCCGTCATTGGCCGCGAGGCGCTCAACCTGAGGCCGCGGTTAGGGCCGTTCATCATTGAGGACTACGACTGCACCTGCGTCGTCCCGCCCAGAGCTTCCGCTCGGCTCGACGCCGGCGGTAACATCGAGATCGAGGTCACTTCATGAAACGCGTCGATCCGATCACGCTAGAAGTCATTCGAAACGGCTTGTCGTCTATCGCCGATGAGATGGCGCTGATCATCATGCGCAGCGCTTATTCACCTGTAGTGCGCGACATCATGGACTATTCCACGGGCCTATGCGATCCAGATGGCCACGTCATCGCGCAGGGACTGACGCTGCCGATCCAGCTCTGCTCGTTCCCACGCGTCATGCGTTTTCTTACAGAGCGCTACGGTGACGACATGGCGCCCGGCGATATCTTCATTACCAACGACCCCTATGGCTCGGGTGGGCAGCATCTGCCGGACGTCTATGTTCTGAAGCCGATTTTCCACGATGGCGCGCTGGCGGGTTTCGCCGTAACAGTTGCCCACCACACCGACCTGGGCGGCATTGTGCCGGGCAGCGTTGCCATTTACGCAACCGAAATCCAGCAGGAAGGGCTGCGCATCCCGCTGATGAAGCTGCATGAAGCGGGTCGGCCCAACCGAACGCTGCTTGGCCTGATCGAATCCAACACGCGCCAGCCTGTCGAGGTGCTGGGCGATCTGCGCGCCCAGATCGCCGCCTGCACCACAGCCGAAAAGGGCCTGATCGGGCTGGTCGAGCGCCATGGCGCCGACTTTCCCGTCTATATACAGGCGCTGCACGACCATGCGGAGGCGATGATGCGCGAGACGATCCGCGAGTTGCCGAATGGCGTCTATGTCGGCGAGGACTATCTCGACGGGCTAGGCGACAATCCGGTGCCGATCCGTATCCGCGCCACGGTTACCATCGCCGACGACACGATCGATATTGACTTTGCCGGCACCTCCGATCAGGTGGCGGCAAGCATCAACTGTCCGATCTCGCTGCCGGAATCGGCCGCCTTCACCGCTATTCGGTGCCTGTCGCGCCGCGACATCCCCAATTGCGACGGCTACCTGAAACCGATCACCGTTCGAGCGCCGGAAGGCAGCCTGCTCAATCCGCTGTTTCCCGCTGCCTGCGGCGCGCGCGGCGTCGTCGGTTACCGCGTCTTCGACACGATAATGCAGGCTCTCGCCAAGGTGGTACCGGAGCGTGCTATCGGCGGCTCAGAGGGCGGGCCGTTCCTGATGGCTGCCGGTGGGACACATCAAGGCCGGCAGTTCGTGCTCAACGAGATGCTCGTCGGCACCTGGGGCGCACGCGCCGACCGCGACGGCATCGAGGGCATCTCCAATCCGGCCGCCAACATCTCCAACCAACCGGTCGAGATGATCGAGGCGGAGATGCCGGTCGAGATCGTGCGCTACGGCTTCGTGACGGATTCCGGGGGGGCGGGACGCAATCGCGGCGGGCTGGCCTTCATCCGTGAGTTCCGCTTCCAGCAAGACACAAGCTTCAACCTGCGCGGTGACCGTCGCGACCATCCACCCTTCGGCATCGATGGCGGCAGCGTTGGCGCGCCCTCCGCGCACATTCTCGTGGCGGCGGACGGTAGCGAACGCATACTCCCGGCAATGCCGATGCATGCCTTCACGGCGCGCGCCGGCGACATCTTCCGGCTGATCGGTGCGGGTGGCGGCGGTTTTGGCGCTGCACTTGAACGCGAACCCAACCGCGTCCTGGCCGACGTCATCGATGAAAAGGTGACGTTGAATGCTGCCGCCCTCGACTATGGCGTGGTCATCAATGCTGCTACGCTGACTATCGACGAGGTTGCAACGCGCGCCTTGCGTTCTGAAAATCTGCAGGGGGCGGTGGCATGAACAACGGCGTCGGCGCGCTTAATGCTGGACTGATAGGTATCGCTGGAAGCCGGGCCGCGCTTGAGACACCAGCGCTATTATTGGACGCAACCGCTTTCGAAAAGAATGTCGCAACCTTGGCCGCCCTCGCCAATGAAGCAGGTATCGGGCTGCGCTCGCATGCCAAGACGCACAAATGCGCCAGCATCGCCAAGGCGCAACTTGCGGAGGGGGCCTTCGGCATTGCTTGCGCGAAGCCGGGGGAACTGCTCGCCCTGTTTGAGGCTGGCATTAACCCCCTCATGCTGACCGCGCCAGTGGCAAGCCGCCAAAAGATCGATCGTCTGGCGCAGGCGGCGGCGTTGGGCTGCGAGCTCACGGTGGTGGTGGATCGCGCGGAACTGGTTACAGATTTTGCCGCGGCTGCACGCACGGCGGGGACAACGATCGCGGTGCTCGTCGATTGCGACACCGGCCTTGGCCGCACAGGTGTCACCACGTCGCAGGAGGCCGTGGCATTGGCACGGATGATCGCTGCCGAGGCCGGGCTGATCTATGCTGGCGTGCAGGCCTACGCCGGGCATGTGCAGCACGTGCATTCATGCGCGGAGCGCCGCCGGGTCAACGGCGCCGCGAGTCAGCGGCTGACCGCCATCCTAGCCGGCCTGGCCGAGGCCGGCTGCACTCCGCGCATCGTCACTGGCGGAGGCACCGGCAGCCACGCGCTTGACTTCGAGGACCAGCTTTTGACTGAGGTTCAGGCAGGCTCCTATGTGTTCATGGATGAGGGCTACCGGCCGGTAGACTTGCACGGCGACAACGGGCCGGTCTTCGACTTTTCGATGTTTGTCGCGGTCACCGTCATCGCCCACAACGCGAAGGGCGAGGCTATTACCGATGGCGGCAGCAAGAGCTTCGCCATCGACGGCCCCCAGCCTCGCGCATTCTTGGACGGTAAAGAAATTGGCACAATCGCCTGGGTCGGCGATGAATTTGGCAAACTCGTGCCGCATGAGGGCGTTTCGTCGCCGTCGGTTGGCAGCCACATTGAATGCACAGTGCCTCATTGTGACCCCACCGCCAATCTCCATGATGTAATCCACCTCGTACGCGGCGACCGGCTGGAAGCGATATGGCCGATAGAAGGTCGTGGCCGTTCAGATTGAATGCCGGTCGATGCCGAGCAGATCCGACGCAAACGCAAGTGAAATTTAGCAGGCTCGCTAGCGCGTCTCCGGAGTTAACGACATAAAAGCCGGGGTTGACCGGCACGTTCATCGTTCCATCACTATTTTTATATGGACCTCGGTGCATACTTGCCCTCTCGAAGCATCCGAACGTTGAGCCATTGGACGCGTCAATGTTACGGATCGCGCCATCTATCACGAAGTCTACCACGCATCTGGACGAGTTTCCTTCATGGTTAGGTGGCGAGTGCACGACTGGTATCGCCACCGCCATCGCCAACGAGGATCTTACCAAGACGTGCAATGTCCAGTGCTTATGGCGAGCCAAGTTGTCGCCGGGCTGGGTCCTCACCGTCAATGCGATACCGACCATCCGGGCCGTGATAAAGCCACTGGAGGTCGATGCTGTCCAGCAACGGTCCAGGCGGTCGCTGATCAGCGACGTCGGAATAGCGCGAAACGCTCTATTGGCGGCGATATTGATTTTGCCATTGCCCGTATCGGACAGACCGGAGGGGCTTGCAGCGACGAGGCCTGGCGATAGTTGGGTCTATCTAAAAGCGACCACCGCGCCGAACACTCACCTGATTTTGCCGGTGTCGGACCAACGTTCCCGTTGGCGACCTTGCCTAGACGCGTTGCTTCGTCGAATATTGGATTAAGGCTGCGATCAATCACTCATTTCGGGTCAGTTAAGTTCCTGTCAACCGGAGGCCCGTATTCTTATTGGGACACCCTTGTAAGATGGTGTTCCTGATTTTCGATCATAGTCCGCCAGCGCAATGACCTTGTTCATCTCGGGATAATATCCGGCTACTGAGCCGGGCGGGATATCATAAGCAACCGCGGTGAACCCGGTTACATTCCTTGAACCATTTTCAGAAATCGCTTCGATGTCGATCAGGTCGCCGTCGGCAAGGCCGCGCGTTTCCAAGTCCTTGCGATTCATGAAGATCACATCGCGTCGGCCGAAGACGCCACGATAACGGTCGTCGAGGCCGTATATAGTGGTGTTGTACTGGTCATGGCTGCGCAGGGTGGTCAGCACCAGCGCATCAGGGTCGCGCAAGCGGGCGTCCTCGTCCAAGCCAGGCGCGACAAGAAATTCGGCCTTGCCTGAAGGAGTATTCCACACCCGTTCCGATGCGGCCACAGTGAGGCGGAAACCTCCGGGGGTCTTCACGCGTCTGTTGAAATCATGAAAATCGGGAAAGACGATTTCGATCTTGTTGCGGATACGCTCGTAATCGCCACCCATCCCCTCCCAATCGATGGCGTACCGGTCGCCAAGCGTCGCCTTGGCCATACTGGCAACTATCCAGGGTTCCGAGCGGAGCTGGTCGCTTGGCGGTTTGAGGAACCCCCGCGACGCGTGCACCATAGACATGGAGTCTTCCACCGTAACGAATTGGCGGCCTGTCGCCTGAATGTCCAAATCCGTCCGGCCCAAAACCGGGAGGATGATTGACGTCTTTGCCAGGAGCAGGTGCGAGCGATTGAGCTTTGTCGCGAGATGGACGGCCAGATCGAGCTTTCGCATGCCCTCAAATGTCGCTTCGGGATCTGACATGGCAACGGCGAGATTACCGCCAAGACAGACAAGGGCTTTCGACCTACCGTCGATAATGGCTTCTATGGCCTCCACGGCAGTGTGTCCCTTTTCAGCAGGCGGGCGAAAACCGAAGGCTTTCTCCATGCCGTCAAGAAGAGCCGCATTTGGGATTTCAGTAATGCCAACCGTCCGGTCGCCCTGAACGTTGGAGTGACCTCGTAACGGACATATGCCGGCGCCGGGCCGTCCGATATTGCCGCGCAGCATCAGGAAATTGGCTAGCTGCTGCACATTGGCCGTCCCATGGGCATGTTGGGTAATGCCCATACCGTAGCAGAGAATGACATTTTTCGCGTTGAGATAGACATCGACGGCGCTGTCCAGCGCCTTGAACGGCAGGCCGGACTTTTCGATGATCTCCGACCAAGCCGTTCGCTCGACATTGCTCTTTAGCTCGTCCAACCCGATGGTATGAGCGCTGATGAAGTCGCGATCGAGCACGCCGGCTCCACCGGCTGCGATATCGGCAGCGTCGCGCTCGAAGATCCGCTTCATCAGGCCTTTGAGCGCCGCCAGATCGCCGCCGGTGCGAACCTGGTGATAGGCCAATGCGATTGGGGTGGACGACAGGGTCGTCATCTCGATCGGGTCCTGCGGGGCGGCAAACCGCTCCAGAGCACGCTCCTTTAGCGGATTGAAGACCACGATGGGCACGCCCCGGCGCGACGCCTCATGGAGTGTAGTCATCATGCGCGGATGGTTGGTGCCGGGATTGTGACCAAAGGAGAAGATCGCATCGGCTTGGTCGAAATCCTCAAGCGTTACCGTGCCCTTGCCAACACCTATCGACAGCGGCAGGCCGACGCTGGTTGCCTCATGACACATGTTTGAACAGTCGGGGAAATTGTTGGTGCCATAGGCCCGCACGAACAACTGGAACAGAAATGCGGCCTCGTTGGAGGCGCGGCCGGACGTGTAGAACTCCGCCATATCGGGGCTGGGCAGGCTGTTTAGACCGGCCGCTATGCGGACGAATGCGTCGTTCCATTCAATCGGCACATAGCGATCACTGCTGTGGTCGTAGATCAGGGGATGGGTAAGGCGTCCTTGGTCTTCAAGTTTGTGATCCGTCCAGTCCCAGAGATCCGTCACGGTATGCGCGGCAAAGAAATCGGGTGCAACGCGTTTAGCTGTTGATTCCCACGTGATCGCCTTCGCGCCATTCTCGCAGAATTCAAAAGAGCTGGTGTGTTTGGGGTCGGGCCAGGCACAGCCGGGGCAATCGAATCCCCCAGGCTGGTTGGCCTTCAGCAGCGTCGCAGTGCCTTCGGCGATGATCTGCTGGTGTGCCAGCGTTTTGGCAACGGCCTTGAGTGCACCCCAACCCCCCGCCGGTGCGGTGTAGCGCTCAATCCCGTCAGGCCGCTTTTTGCTCATCGAGGTCCCACTCCGTCCGTTACAAAATCTAACATTCAACGCATCGATGCGAACCTAGACCGATGTATAGGTTCGCGTACACGTCAATTGAATGTGACTGCAACGCCGCCCGGGATATCCTGTGCCCAGATCAATATGGCACTGGAGCATGATCATGGACAAGTCAGGTCCCACACACGGCGGGATTGAAGCCGATACTCCTGGTGACGGAATTGGGCAGGTTGCACTGCTGGCCATGGCCGTTGCCGCCGGCATTGCCGTTGCCAACATCTACTACAATCAGCCTATGCTCGGCATTATCGAGCATGAGTTCCGCGACCAACACATTGCCGGGTTGGTGCCGACAGCCACTCAGCTCGGCTATGCGGCCGCCTTGTTCCTGCTGCTGCCGCTCGGCGATCTGCTAAACCGCCGCCGCATCATCATCGCTCAGTTCCTGGTGCTGGCGGCAGCGCTGGTACTTGCCGCACTGGCGCCGTCCGCTTGGATGCTGGTCTTGGCATCGATCATCGTCGGGGCTTGTTCGACGGTGGCGCAGCAAATCGTGCCCTTTGCGGCATCGCTGGCAGCACCGGAAAAGCGCGGCGCAACCATTGGGACCGTGATGGCAGGCGTGCTGTCGGGTATATTGTTCAGCCGCACTTTGTCGGGGTTCGTCGGCGAGCACGCCGGCTGGCGAGAGATGTTCTGGATTGGCGTGCCGCTTGCGCTGGCTGCTGCGGGTCTCATGTTCGCGGTGTTGCCACATCACCGCCCGACATCAACTTTGCGCTATGTTCAAGCGCTCCAGTCGCTCGGCCAACTCTGGAAAAGCCATCCGGCGCTGAGGGTCGCGACGACTGTTCAGGCTTTCCTGTTTGCCTCGTTCACAGCCTTCTGGACCATTCTGGCGCTTTATCTTGCAGGGCCGAGTTTCGAACTCGGGGCCGACGTAGCAGGTCTTTTTGGCATCGTTGGTGCGGTCGGCATATTCGCGGCGCCGCTGGCAGGTCGGGTCGCGGACAAACGCGGTCCTCATTTTGTGGTCTGGCTCGGTGCCGGCCTGACGATCGCGGCCTGGCTGATCTTCGGCGCCTGGGTGTCGATCATCTCGCTGGTCATCGGCGTCGTGGTTCTGGATTTCGGCATACAGAGCGCGCTGATTTCCAACCAGCACATCATCTACGCGCTCGATGCCGATGCGCGCAGCCGCCTCAACACCGTGTTCATGACGGGCATGTTCCTTGGCGGTGCTGCGGGTTCGGCGATGGCGACGTTTGCATGGGGTGAGGGAGGCTGGCACCTCGTCAGCCTGCTTGGCGCGGCTCTCGGCGTCGCCGCCTTCGCGGTCAAGCTCGTCCACCAGCGCGGTCACGTTGCAACATTGGTCGAGAAGTGAGGTCATGGTTATAAAACAGCTTCGGATCAGAATCGTCGGCGGTTCGCTCGGCGGTCTCTTCGCCGGCATCATGCTACAGCAGGCCGGAGACGACGTTCGCATCTACGGGCGCTCGAGGAACGGTCTCGCCGGGCGAGGGGCTGGACTGGTTGGCCAGTCCGACCTGCTGCGCATTCTCCGGCTGGTCGGCTGCGAGCATGGCACTCGTATCGGTGTTGTGGCGAAGGAGCGCATCTATCTCAACCACGACGGCAGCATAGCCCAGACCGTTAACCGGCATCTGCCAGCGGGTCGTTTTGATTTTAAGAAACGGCGGATGCTTCAATGGGGGTCTTCATCAGGCTGAGTGCGGCGTGGATTTGGGAAACGACGGCAGCACCTTCCCCGACCGCGGCCGCGACGCGCTTGGTCGACCCGGCCCGGACATCACCGATGGCAAAGACGTTTGGCAGGCTGGTTTCCAGCGGCAAAGGCTGGCGAGCGAAACGGCAAAGCGCGTCGAAGGATTGGCCGGTGACGATGAAGCCCTTTTCATCGGTATGGACGCGACCGCTGATCCAGCCGGCATTCGGATCGGCCCCGATGAAGAGGAAGAGGTGGTGCAGTGACAGCTGTCGTTCGCTTCCATCCAGACGGTTGCGCAGTGTAGCGGATCTCAGACCGCCCGCAGGATCGCCTTCGATCGCAGTCACTTCGCAGGGCATATGCAGTTCGACATTGGGGAACGCCTTAATGCGGTCGATCAGATATTGCGACATCGTATCTTCGAGCGCGCGCCGGACGACAAGATGCAGTTTCTTGACCTGAGGCGCCAGAAAAACGATAGCTTGGCCGGCCGAATTGCCGCCGCCGACAAGAGCGATTTCTTCGCCGGCGCAGAGTTTTGCCTCGATTGGCGAGGCCCAATAGGAGATACAATTGCCCTCGAAGCGTTCGATGTGGCCGATATCAGGACGCCGGTAGTGCGCACCGGAGGCAATAACGATTGTGCGGGATGTCACGGTCTTTCCACCTGCGAGCTCCAGCGTCAGCACCCCAGAATCGCGCTCGGGCGCGACCAGACTGTTCACCGCGACCGGTAAGACCATTTCAGCGCCGAATTTGAGTGCCTGGTTATAAGCCCGCCCGGCCAACGCCTGGCCGGATATTCCGGTGGGGAAACCGAGATAATTTTCGATCCGCGACGACGCGCCGGCCTGTCCTCCTACCGAGCGCTCGTCGATGACAATGACATCCAGTCCCTCGGAAGCAGCATAGACAGCGGTGGCAAGGCCGGCCGGACCTGCACCGACGACGGCGACGTCATAGAGCTTTCCGGGCTTGAGGTCTGGCGTCATGCCCAGACACGCTGCGGCTTCCATGTCCGTTGGGTTCTTCAGCATCGTGCCCTTGGGGCAGACCATCAGAGGAAGCTCGGCGGCAAGGATGCCCAAACGTTCGATCAGGTCGCGACCTTCACCCTCGCTGGCAGAATCCAGCACGATATAGGGGAAGGCGTTGCGGGCCAGAAAGCCCTGCAGGCGAGACAAAGCAGCACTGCCGGTCGCACCGATCAGCACGGAGCCGGCGCCAGCGTCGATCAGGCCGACACGGCGCAGGATGAAGGAGCGCATGATGATTTCACCAACATCGGCGGAGCCGATGACCAGGGCGCGAAGATGCGTCGCGTCGAACGGGATCGCCAGGCAGCCCTCGGCTCCGGCACGTGCGCCAGCAAGCGTGGGGCGGCCGGAAAGCTGATTGACCTCGCCTGAAAGCTGGCCGACGCCGTGGGTTATGACCGGCGCTTCACGCGAGAGGCCTTCATGGCGAAACACGTCCATCGACCCTTCAAGCACGAGCCAGGCGGGCGCCGCGTGGTCACCAACCTTGTAAACGAACTCACCGGCTTCGAAACGTTGCGGCGTGCTACCGGCAAAGCGTTTTGCCGTTTCGACCTGATGGGGGTTGAGCACCGGAAACATCTGGTCTTGTCGGGCGCTGAGATCCGCCATCGATTATTCTCCAAGCTTGAGACGGTTCGAAAAGGCCGTCGACGATTTGCCGCGGTCTCAGTAATATCGGGGCATCGGACCACGCTGCGGCGTCTGGTCCGGCAGGTCCACCATGACCTCGTCGACAAAGCACCAGCCCCATCCTTCCGGCGGATCGTAACCTTCGATGATTGGGTGGCGTGTATCATGGTAGTGCGCAGTGGCATGGCGACCGGGAGACTGATCGCAGCAGCCGACATGGCCGCATTCCCGGCAAAGTCTTAGGTGAAACCACGCTTGTCCCGTTTCCAGGCACTCCTCGCAACCGAGCGTTTTGGGGCGAACCGTGCGGATCGTCGATGTGTGTGAGCAGCCGTGCGACATGGATTTCTTACTCCTTGCTAAGGTTGGAACATCTTCAGTGCTTCAGCGCTTTCTCGAGACATTGAATGAGCTGGCCGAAATCGACAGGCTTGCCGAGGAAAGCAAAAGCGCCGCCCTTCATGGCCGCCGCCCTCGTTTGGTTGTCGCTATAAGATGTCATGAAGATCATCGGCGGCTTGGGCGTAGCTTGTTCGTTCAGCAGAGCCTGCAACTCGATCCCGGTGAGCCCTGGCATTTTGACATCCACGAGCATGCAGTCGATTGAGGCACCATCCTGATCCGCCAGATACTCTTCTGCGGACGAAAACAATCTGCTCTGGTAGCCGCAGGACATCACAAGGTCGTCGAGCGCTTCCCTGATTGAATTATCGTCGTCGACGATAGCTATGACTGGTTTTCTGGACAATTTTTTGGCTGGCCGTGTTATCAACAGGCCGGTATATGCGCCTTCGATATGGATCCTTGTACCATACAAGGGTCTAGGTTTTCCCACTTACAGCCCAAGCAGCTCGGCTTTGCGTACCAAATCTGCCACCGAGCGAGCCTCCATCTTGCGCATGACATTGCCGCGATGGAGTTTGACGGTGATTTCGCTGATGCCAAGGTTGAAGGCGATTTGCTTGTTCATGAGGCCCTGGACGACAGCCGCCATCACCTCGTGTTCGCGGCGTGTCAATGACTTGGCCAGATCGGCAACGGCGCCATTGGCCGCGGATTGCTGGCGGACATCCCTGTCCTTCTGGAAGGCCACGGAAACGGCATCGAGGATATCTTGATCTCGAAACGGTTTGGCCAGAAAGTCGACGGCGCCGGCTTTCATTGCGCGCACGCTCATCGGGATATCGCCGTGGCCGGTCATGAAAATGATCGGCATCCGGTTACCCAGTTTCTCCAGATGAAGCTGAAAATCCAGACCATTGGCGCCGGGCAGCCTGACGTCGAGCAGGATGCAGCCCGGCCGTTGAAGATCGGCATTCTCAAGCAGATCCTGGGCGCCCTCGAAGGCGTGCGCTTCGGTGCGTATCGACAGGAAGAGGTCGACAAGAGCCTCGCGGATGGAGGGGTCGTCGTCAACGACATAGACCACGGGCATATCATTGCCCTGAGCTTTGGCGGACTTTCTGGCATCATTCATGGACAGCAGCCTCGATCGGCATGGTCATTTCAAACAGCGCGCCGCCTTCGGTGTGATTTGCAGCCGTCAGTGTGCCGCCACGGGCCTCCAGCATGCTGCGGCAGATGGATAGGCCCATGCCGAGACCGCTTTCCTTGGTGGTGCAAAACGGCTTGAACAGGTTTTGCAGGATTTCGGCGCCGAGGCCCGGGCCGCTGTCATGAACCTTGACGCTTACCTCCTGGCCATCAGCCGATCCGATCGTCACCAATATCCTTCGGTGTTCCTCTGGCGTCGCTGCCATGGCTTGAACAGCATTGGTGATCAAGTTGATCAGCACCTGCTGCAGTTCTATGCGAACCGCGTTCACGGTATGCATGTCGCTTGCCGCGCTGGTTTCAAAGGCAACCCGGCTTCTGAGCAACTCGCCCTCCATTAAGGCTCGCGTTTCGCTGACAAGGTCGATCAGCGACACCGGCTCGATAACCGGGTTGCGCCTGCCCAGCAAGGAGCGCGTGCTCTGGATGATATCGCTGGCGCGCTGGCTGTCTCGAACGATCCGCTCAGCCGATCGGGAAACAGCCGCGAGATCCGGTGGATCGCGATCAAGCCAACGCTGCAAGGTCTGCGCGTTGACGACAAGTGCTCCAAGGGGCTGATTGAGTTCGTGAGCGAGCGACGCCGAAAGCGCGCCTATGGTGGCTGCTCGCGATGCGCGTGCGAGTTCCGCCTGAGCTTCGAACAGCGCTTTCTGCGCCATCTCACGCTCGGTGATATCGAACATGCCGACGATGACACGGTTGAAGTTGGCTACGTCTTCCGGAAAGCCAACCGTCAGCAACACCAGCTTGGTCGTGCCGTCACTGGCGATGATAGCGCCTTTTCCTTCGAAATAGCTTTCACTGTTGAAGATCGCCACCATCAAATCGAGAAACGTTGCGTCGTCCTGCGCAATATAGCGGCGCATGGATTTGATATTCCGCGCGTCGACATGGCCAAGGAGCTCGAGCGCGGCGGCGTTGGCGGCAACCGTGGGAACGCAGGCGATGCAATCTGAGATGAACTCCGGATTGTTCCGAGCATGAGCGTGCAGGTCCGAGACGCCGTTTTCACGGAGCTTCATCAACAGCGCCCGCACCTGCGAGTAGTCACGCTCCCATAGAGCGACGCGGCTCTGTTCGAAAATCGTTCGATAGCGCTCCTCGCTGCTTTGCAGGTCGGCGTTGAATTTTATCAAAGCGAGACGCGCGCGCTGGTTTCGAATGATCAACAGGCAGGTGATGACCATGGCGGCAACCGCCACTGTAAGGCGGAGCGCTGCGGCAAGGTCGCCATGCAGTCCATGGCCTGCAATATAGGAGAGCGCCGAAAGGCCGATGCAGATGCCGGCCAAGAGCAGCGTCCCTTTTTCTGTCAGTGTTTCCGCCGACAAAAGCAGCGTGATGACATAGAGGGTGGCAAGAGCGCTTTGAATTTCGGTGAACGTATCGAGATAGAAAACCGTGGCGGCAAGCAGAAAAGCGAAAGAGACAGCTCCTATCTCGTAGTTTGACAGCCTTCGTTTCGGGTTCGCAAGACCAAATGAGCGCAATGCCAATTTCCAACAGATGACGATTGCGCCATCAAGCCATTCCGCATTGAAAAAGCAAATCCAAAATCGGCCGTTCCACGGTAAGCTAACCTCATCATTACCATTCAGGAAGGGCCATCGCCAGTGCGTCAGGAATGGCCTTGATCGGATTGCGACTTTCGAAGATGCAGAGAGAGGGCGGCCGACTGTCAGGCGTCGAGCGCGGCCATGTCTTCCCGCGAGAACCTAAGCCCCGAACTTAACGTCCGCGGGGGGAGACGCGAAACTATACCAACGTATGGGTTCGACTAGCCAAGCATTGGATATTGTGGGCTCGCCGTCTCGCCTAAAAAGTCTCCATCAACTTGCACAACCCAATGGAGACCATCATGGACCGCACCCTTGCTGAAAAACATCGCAAGTCGCCGCTAGCAACGCCGACAGCCCTCGGTACGAACGCTACCGCCGATATCGCCGGCGCGTTGACAGCCCTTCTGGCTGATGTCTTCGTCCTTTATCTCAAGACCAAGAATTTCCATTGGCACATGAGCGGCCCGCATTTCCGTGATTATCACTTGATGCTCGATGAGCAAGGCGAGCAGATCTTCGCGATGACCGACGACATTGCCGAGCGGGCCCGCAAGATCGGCGGCACCACGCTCCGCTCGATCGGCCATATTTCGAAAGTGCAGCGTCTCCTCGACAATGATGCCGACTTCGTCACCCCTGCCGATATGTTGGCCGAGCTTCGCGAAGACAACCTCACGCTGGTCTTGCTGATGAAGGCGGCACACAATCTTTGTGACGAGCATGGTGACATCGCAACCGCCAGCCTGATTGAAAACTGGGTGGACGAGGCCGAGCGCCGCGCTTGGTTCCTGTTCGAGAGCACCCGCGGCGGCAAATGAACTGCCACCCTCTTACCGGCCGCGGCCATTAAACTTGAAGCAAAAGGATAAATCGTCATGACCAATGCATTTGTAAACACCAAGGACGGCGTCGGAATTTTCTTCAAGGATTGGGGGCCGAAGGACGCCCAGCCGATCATGTTCCATCATGGCTGGCCGCTGTCGTCCGACGATTGGGATGCCCAGATGCTGTTTTTCGTCAGCAAGGGCTACCGCGTCGTCGCACATGACCGCCGTGGCCACGGCCGCTCCTCCCAGGTCAGCGACGGTCATGATATGGATCACTACGCCGCCGATGCGGCAGCCGTCGCCGAACATCTCGACTTGCGCAACGCCGTTCACATCGGCCACTCGACGGGTGGTGGTGAAGTTGCACGGTATGTCGCAAAGTACGGTCAGCCGCAGGGGCGTGTCGCCAAGGCCATTCTCGTCAGCGCCGTTCCGCCTTTGATGGTCAAGACCGCCGCCAATCCCGATGGTACGCCCATCGAAGTGTTCGATGGCTTCCGGGCTGCTCTCGCCGCCAACCGTGCACAGTTCTTCCTCGACGTCGCCTCCGGTCCTTTCTATGGCTTCAACCGCGAAGGTGCCAAGGTCTCGCAGGGCGTGATCGACAACTGGTGGCGTCAGGGCATGATGGGCAGCGCCAAGGCGCATTACGATGGCATCAAGGCCTTCTCGGAAACCGACCAGACCGAAGATCTCAAGGCGATAACTGTGCCCATGCTGGTCACGCAGGGCGACGATGACCAGATCGTGCCCTACAAGGACGCCGTGGAGCTTCAGGCTAAGCTGCTCAAGAACAGCACTCTGAAGATTTACAAAGGCTTCCCGCACGGGATGCTGACAACGCATGCCGACATAATCAATCCGGACCTGTTGGCTTTCGTCAAAGGCTGATCGTATCCGCCAGACCCTGCATCTGCCCGAAAATCGGAATCCATTTTCGGGCAGATGCGAAGATTTAATAACGTTAGAGCGACCTTTGTGCGTTCGAATGGATGCACGGCGCTCTAAGGTTGTAGTCCCGGGGGCTTCGCCACCTTCATAGAACCTCTGTTTCCTCGACACAAAAAGAAGAGCTTCCGCAATGAACCAGTCGAAATCGACCGATACCCCAAAGCCTTGTTGCGCAGGCCGGGGAAGGAGTTGATCCGCAATTGCCGGTCACCGAACACACGGTCGAGCAGCACGATGTCCTTTCCATCCAGCACGGCTAGGTGGATGGTATCGTTGGTTAGGGCCGCATACCGGTTCAACACCGGACGCAGCGCGTCGAGAAAGTTCAGGTTACGTCGCTTGGTTTCGTCAAGTTCGAGCAACCAGGAGGCCGTCGAAGGAGCCGATATCATCACCACCGTGACGGCCGACAAGCAGTACAGCACGATCTTGACTGACAACATGATCGGGTCCGGGGTGCATATCAACGCGGTCGGCGGCGATTGCCCCGGCAAGACGGAACTGCATCGCGATATTCTTCTGCGCTCGGATATCTTTGTGGAATACCCGCCGCAGACCCGCATCGAGGGCGAAATACAGCAACTTCCGGCCGACTATCCGGTCAAGGAACTCTGGCAGGTGATTACCGGACGCATTGTGGGGCGCGATCATCCGGCCCAGATCACCTTATTCGACAGTGTCGGCTTCGCGACTGAAGATTTCTCGGCACTTCGATATGTCCGCGACAAGCTTGCCGAAAGCGGGTTTTTCGAGAACCTCGATCTCCTTGCCGACCCGGATGAACCACGCGACCTATTCGGAATGCTGCTGCGAGCGGAACTCGTTGAGCTGCATCCATAAGAGGAAGGGTGGTTCGAATCCTTTCAAGGCGATGGGTGGTGAGAGTACAGGCAATCGCGATTGCGGAGATGGCTCCTACCTGTGCGCCCGGCGCTTTTCCGGGTTTTCACAAGTTTGCGCAGCAGGCGCTTACCCGCGGCGGCTCTGCGTGAGAGAGGCTACTGGACGGCAAATATCGGTGAGGATGTACTGGCGGCTTCAAGCTCTTTCGCGCTCGAGGAAAGCCAGGGCAGGATTTCATCCATACGTTGACTGCTCAGCCGCGTCGTGGGCCCGGCAACACTCAGAGTGCCGATCGGCAGGCCTGTCGCACGGCGTATAATTGCTACCGCCATAGCCGTCGTGCCAATGGCATAGCTGTCATGAACGCTCGCATAGCCTTTTTGCCTTGCGATTTCGAGCGCCACCAGCAACTCCTTGTAGGTTTTGGGCGCGCCGTCGCCGAAACCCGGCTTGCCGAGCTTCTCCTGGTCGACCAGCCTGTGGATTTCCGGCTCAGGCACATTGCACAGCCATGCCTGCCCGTTTGCACTGGCCGGCAGATAGACCTCGGCGCCGGCCTCCGGCGAATAGAGAATGCCTGTGCGTGCGCCTTGCGATTTCGCAACCCACGTCAGCCGATCGCCCGAAATTATGGCCAATCTGACCAGTTCACCCGTTTTTTTTGCGAGATCATCTAAAATCGGCTGTACGAGATCCGTAATGCCGCTCGCGCCGAGGAAAGCAAGTCCGAGCGCTGGAAGTCTGGGAGTTAGCCGATAAATGCCGTCCTTGCCGAAGCCGTGGATATATCCAGTGTCGGTAAGGCTCGCGAGTATCCGTAGCCCGGTGGTCAACGGGATATCGAGCTGCGATGCTATGTCGGCAGCTTTCAGCCCCCAAGGATGGAGGGTAAGCAGTTCAAGAATTGCGATGCCGCGGCTACGACTTGACATGGATTACGTCCGCTCGAAAATTGGGAGGGCAGAGCCCGTGTCAGCAATTTCCCGGCAAGCTTGTTTCAGCAATTCGGTGAAATCGTCCATCCGTCCGTCCGTCATTCTGATCGTGGGGCCGGCGACGCTGATCGTTCCGATGGCTGCTTTCGTTACTGAGGAATAAACGGGGGCGGCCATAGCGGACGTCCCGTCGACCCAGACGTCGAAAATTCGGGCTATTCCCGTTTTGCGGGCTCTATCGACATAGTCAAACAGTTCGCGGAACGTCTTCGGAGCGTTTTTGCCAACGCTCTCATGCTCGAAACCCTGTCTTGCCACCAACTGCAGAGCAAGATCTTCCTCCAAAGTCGACAGGTAGGCATGTCCGTTCGATGTCGCCGCAAGATAGACGTCGGGCCCCTCGTCGGGATTGTAGAGAAGCCCTCCACGCGCGCCCTGTGCCTTGAGCAGGCGCAGAAGCCTGCCACGATCAACCACTGCCAGCACGACAAGTTCGCCAGTCTGCTCCGCCAATTTGTCGATGATGGGTTGCAACCGGCTGGAGACACCGGCTGTGGACAAAAAACTATAGCCCAAGGCGACAAGCTTTGCCGTCAGTCGATAGGCGCCCCCGTCATAGTCTTGCCGGACATACCCATCGTCCTTCAGGTCCGCCAGGAGGCGGTGGGTTGCACTACGTGGAATGGCCAACTGGTCAGCTATTTCCGATAACGGCAGCCCAAAGGAATAGCGCGCTAAAACCTCGATAATGGAGACTGAGCGATCGGGTGCCTGCATTAGTGTACTCTCGATTTAGAAAGCGAATCTATTCCAAATGGAACGCGTTGTCACTACTGTTGACAAAATGGAACTCGTTCCATATGAAACGAATTCCACTGAATGCGTGACCAGGGAGGAACGCGTGTTAACTATCCGTCTGCGCGCCTTCGGAGGACCGGATGCGCTTGTTTGCGAAGAAACCACACGCCCGATTCCCGAGCCCGGCGAGGTTTTGATCAAGGTCGCCTGTTGCGGAGTGTGCCATCTGGATTTGATTTTAAGGTCTGGCACTCGCTCTCGCGTCAGCCTGCCACGTACTCTGGGTCATGAATTGGCGGGAGAAGTCGTCGAAGTGGGTGCAGGTGTAAGAGATTTCGACGCCGGCGACCGCGTGACCGTTTTCAATTTCCAAGCCTGCGCCAGCTGTGAAGATTGCCGTCGCGGCCGACCGTCTCTCTGTCGCGCTACCAAGGGTGACATCGGCCAGACGCGCGACGGAGGTTATGCGGACTATGCCGTCTTGCTCGCCAGTAACCTGGTCCGTCTGCCCAGCGGAATGGCTATGGATGCGGCGTGTTTCGCCGCCTGCGTCTATGGCCCCCCTTATAAAGCGATACGGCGGGTCGGGGACCTTAAGCCGGGACAGACCGCGGTCATCACTGGTGCGAGCGGGGGGCTTGGTTTGGCGGCCATCCAGATTATCAACGCGCTCGGTGGGCGCAGTATAGCCATCACGAGCAGCGCAGCCAAAGTGCCACTTCTCAAAGAGCGCGGCGCCAATGAAGTCGTCGTCAGCGCCGATGGCAACTTCGGCGAAGACGTCCGCGCCTTGACGAATGGTCGTGGCGCCGATCTGGTCGTCGAACTGACAGGCTCGCCGACCTTTGCCGGGACGTTGCGCAGCCTTGCGCCCGGTGGCCGCTGCGCCGTGGTCGGTGAGTTGCACGGCAACCCCGTCTCTATCAATCTCGGCCTTTTGATAATCAAGGAATTTCGAATTGAAGGCGTGCAAAGCGCGTCTCGCGACGACCTTTGCGAAGTCCTTGAGTTCATGCACGCAAATAAAATCAAACCCGAGGTCTGGCGCCGAATGCCGCTCCAGTCTGCGGCGGAAGCGCACCGGTTACTTGCAGACCGGCAAGCCGTCGGCCGCATACTTCTCGTTCCATGACAATAATACTGGAGGATGGCAGCTAATGCTTCCCGGAAGCTATTTTGACGATCTGAAAGTCGGCGACGTGAAGTTGACGCCACGGGTGACCGTCACAGAAGGGCATATTTTGGCCTATGCCGGTGTCGCCGGCGATTTTTCGCCTATTCACATGGATGCCGTCTACGCCCAGACGACGGAGTTTGGCGGGCGTATCGCACATGGCCTGATGGGGCTTTCGTTGACGGACGGACTCAAGGTTCAGTCGGCGACGTTTAAAGACGGGATCGCGTTGAGCTGGTCCTGGGTATTCAAGCAACCAATCCGGATCGGCGATACGCTGCAGGCGCGAATCCGCATCACCGAAGCGCGCGTCTCGAAGAGCATGCCACACATGGGCGTAGTTGTGATGGCAATCGATCTTGTCAATCAGCACGACCAGATCGTCCAGACGGGGGAACACGGACTGATGGTTCCGCGCCGGCCGGAAGCTTTGGAAGGCGGAGCGAGCGCATGAGCCGCAGTAAATTCATGACGGCGGACGAGGCGGTCAAGCTAATTAAGGACGGCGATACCGTTTCGTTAATCGGCGGCGGTGGCGGTCTGATGGAGGCTACGCATACATTCCAAGCGGTGTCGCGGCGCTTTCTGAAGACAGGCGCCCCGCGAAATCTGACGGTCGTCCACGCACTTGGGATCGGCGACAAGAAGCAGGAAGGTATGAACCACTTCGCCCATGAGGGGCTGGTCAAGCGCGTGATCGGCGGCCATTGGGTCTGGTCTCCAAAAATGCAGGAAATGGCACGCGACGAGAAGATCGAGGCTTATGTCCTGCCGAGCGGCTGCGTCATGCAGCTCTATCGCGAGATAGGCGGTGGGCGTCCCGGGCTGTTCACGCATGTCGGCCTTGGCACGTTCGTAGACCCCCGCCAGCATGGCGGCAAGATGAACAATTCGGCCAGGGAGGACCTCGTCGAGGTCGCCAATATCGGCGGCAAGGAGCTGCTCTGGTACAAATCCTTCCCGATAAATGTGGCGATCATTCGTGGGTCGTTTGCGGATGAGCACGGCAATATCAGTCTGGACCAGGAAGCTGCCAACCTGGATATCTACGCCGCTGCGCTCGCCGCTCACAATTCTGGCGGCATCGTCATTGCTCAGGTGCGAACCGCCGTCGATCCGAATTCCATGCCCGCTCGTTCTGTGAGAGTTCCCGGAGCGATCGTCGATGCGGTCGTTGTCGATCCGGGTCAGCGGATGAGCTACGATCTTCCTTACGATCCGACGATTTCCGGCGAGCGCCGCGGTCCGATCACGCTCGATCCGCCGGAACCGCTGAATGTCCGTAGTCTCATTGCCCGGCGCGCCTATCAGGAGTTGAACGACGGCGCGGTCATCAATTTCGGGGTAGGGATTGGTGAAGGCGTGGCCAAGATGGTTGCCGACAGGGGCGAAGTCGGGCGCTATTATCAGACCATAGAGCACGGAACCTACGGTGGCTCATTGCTTGTAGGGCTTCTATTCGGCTTCGCACGAAGCCCTTCGGCCATGATCGACGGGCCATCGCAATTCGATTTCTATTCTGGCGGCGGACTGGACCTCGCATTCCTCGGTTTTGGCGAATTGGATGCCGTCGGCGACGTAAATGTCTCCAAGCTCGGTGGGCTGACGGTCGGTCCAGGCGGCTTCATGGACATCGCACAGAACGCAAAACGTGTGGTTTTTTGCGGCACCTTCGATACCAAAGGGTCATCAGTCGCAATTTCTGCGGATGGCGTAACGGTGACGCGCGCAGGCGACATTCGGAAACTCGTCAAATCCGTTGATCAGATCACCTATTCCGGCCGTCAGGCTTTGAAGCTTGGCCATTCAGCCGTGTTCGTGACCGAACGCGCTGTTTTTGAGCTCGTCGAGGACGGCCTGATGCTGACCGAAGTCGCACCGGGCGTCGATATACAACAGGATATTCTGGACCGGATGGATTTCATGCCGCTGATGCCGAAAAAGCCAGCGCTTATGGATCGGGATCTTTTCGTCGATTGAAACTTGGTTTGGGACCGGGACAGGCGTTTTGCTTGGTCTGCCGCGCCCGAATAATTGGAAAGACATGGGAATGACGCTGCCGATGATACCGAGCCCAAACGGCGCGACCCGGGTGTTTGCCACGATTGGGGATCCGGTGTTTCAGGTGCAGGCGCCACATCTGATGAATGAGGTGTTCGCGAGAGCGGGAAGCAATGCTGTGATGGTCCCGTTTCAAATATCGGCTCGGGCTGTCAACGGGCTTATCGAGTCTTTGAAGGCCGTCGGGAATTTCGATGGCTTGCTGGCTACGATTCCTCACAAATTCGACGTGCCGGCGCACGCGGACAACGTAAGCGCAATAGCCGAGGCGGCTGGTTGTGCCAATGCGTTGCGCCGTGAACAGGATGGCGGTTGGACCGCTGAGAATTTCGATGGAATTGGTTTTGTTACGGGCATGATCGACGCCGGGTATTCCGTCGCGGGCAGGGTTGTCTCGATCTATGGTACTGGCGGAGCAGGCTCCTCCATTGCAGCTGCGCTCCTGGACGTAGGCGCGGCGAGCCTTCGGGTGTTCGACGTGATTCCGCTGCGCGCCGAAGAGCTTTGCGATCGTCTGGAGCGCCGATGGCAGGGCAGGGCTACTGTCGGTTCGGTGAGCAGTCATCTGGACGCCGACATCGTCGTCAACGCCACGCCGATGGGGCTTTCCGAAACAGATCCGCTCCCGTTTAAGCTCGATGGCCTGAATCCCGATGCTGTCGTTGCCGAAATCGTCATGAAGCCAGTCGAGACGCGTCTTCTCAAAGAGGCACGCGCGAGGGGTTTTCGCACGCAGTCCGGGTTCGGAATGCTTGCGCCGCAGATTGAACTTTACCGAAAGTTTTTTCGTATTCCCGATGCCGCGGGCCCAAGTGGTCTCATCGAAGCAATATCGCAAGGGAGACTTCGGCAGTGACCTACACCTTCGATTTCGGGACGCTTCTCCCATACTGGCCGCAATTGCTGTACGCCTGCCTCCTCACACTGTGGTTGGCGAGCACAGCCGTCGTCTGCGGGTTCATCATCGGTATCATCACCGTGCTGGCGCGCAGAAGCGGTGTAAAAGTTCTTCGGGCAATCGCCCTGTCCTACATCGAGATTATCCGCAACACCCCATTCCTGGTGCAAGTTTTTTTCATTTTTTTCGGCTTGCCCACCGTTGGAATCAGCTTCACACCATGGACGGCCGCGTTCATCGCGCTCAGCCTGAATTGCGGGGCGTTCTCGGCGGAAATTATCCGTGGAGGCGTGGACGCAATTCCTCGTGGTCAATTCGAGGCGGGCGCCGCCCTCGGACTGACCCCATTGCAGGTCTTCCGGTACATCATTTTGAAGCCGGCGCTGCGTGTGATTTATCCCGCTCTGTCAGGACAATTCATCCTTGCCCTGCTGACGACCAGCATCGTGTCGTCGATCTCTGCGGAGGAACTGACGTCAACCGCTCAGCTGATCGACAGCGACCTGTTCCGTAGCTTTGAAATCTACATCGTCGTGACGCTGCTCTATCTCGTACTCGCAACGATCTTCTCCACGATCTTCAAAGGGATCGATCGTGTGTTCTTTTCCTATCCGATCAAGTGAGGCAGCAGGATGATTAGAGATTTCGGTTGGTTCGAAGTCCTGTCCATCATCCAGGGGATGGGAACGACCCTGGCTTTGGCGGCCGTCGCCTTCATCGGGGGCGGGGTATTCGGCACAGCGGTTGCGCTGGCCCGGAGTTCAGCTTGGAAATGGCTTCGCATCATTGCCGCTGCCTATATCGACTTTTTCCAAGGCACGCCCATGCTGATGCAATTGTTCCTAGTCTACTACGGTCTGCCGGTTTTCGGCATACATGTCAGCGCCTGGACGGCGGTTGCGATTGGATTGACGTTTCATGCCAGCGCCTTCCTGGGCGAAATTTGGCGGGGCGGCATCCAGGCAGTGCCGAAAGGGCAGAATGAGGCAGCTTCCGCGCTGGGCCTTGGCTATGTCAGCAGGATGCGGGACGTGGTGTTGCCCCAGGCCATCAAGCTGTCTTTCGCACCAACCGTCGGGTTTTCGGTGCAACTCATCAAGGGAACGTCGCTCGCCGCCATCATTGGTTTTGTCGAGCTGTCGCGCAGTGCGCAGATTGTCGCGAGCACGACCTACAAACCGCTTCTCGCCTACGGATTGGCGGGCGCCTGCTACTTTGCGATCTGCTTTCCGCTCTCGCGGGTCAGCGCCTATTACGAGCGCCGCCTCGCCCTGAAAACCTGACG
The DNA here is from genome assembly GCF_030010215.1 of Tianweitania sp. UT-5YL-CI-8. Classification (GTDB taxonomy): domain Bacteria; phylum Pseudomonadota; class Alphaproteobacteria; order Rhizobiales; family Rhizobiaceae; genus Oryzicola. The sequence continues at coordinate 61,109 of NZ_JASCRR010000002.1, read as the reverse complement.
TTTACTTAAACGCGGCAACGGCCGCTTCTGGAGGAGAAATACCCATGAAAACAGATATTAAAAGAGGCATCAGCCGGCGTATCGTGCTGGCTGCCGTCGGTGGTCTGGTTGCGTTGCCTCTCCTGGCGTCCGCTGCGGCCGGGGAAAGCGTTCAGGAGATCAAGGACCGTAAGGTTCTAAAAGCCGGTGTTCAGGTCGCCCAAGTTCCGTGGGGTTACACTGACGGTTCCGGTACGCTGACGGGGTTCGACATCGATTTCGTGCGTTCCGTGGCCAAGGACCTCGGGGTCGAAGTCGAGTTCGTGCCCGTGACACCCGCCAACCGTATCGCGACATTGCAGACGGGTCAGGTCGACATGCTGGCGGCGGTGATGGGCATCTTCCCAGATCGTCAGAAGGTGGTTTTGTTCTCTCGCCCCTATTGCAATAATGACAATGTGTTCATCGGCAGAGCCGATCTAAAAGCAACGGGGTGGCAGGACCTTAACGGAGCCCGTGTCGGCGTCCCGCGCGGTACGCCCCAGGACAAGGCAGTTACGGCAGCCAATTCCGGCGCAACAATCCAGCGTTTCGATGACGACGCGTCGACGGTTCAGGCGCTGATTTCAGGACAGGTAGACATCATCGGTGCCGCGTTCACCCAGATGGGCAACATCGAAAAAGTCGCTGGAGCCGGTAAATTCGATCAGAAGTTCGTGCTCAATCGTGTCTTCAACGGCGTGGCGGTGCGTCAGGACTCGCGGGAATTTGCCGACTACCTCAACTCGTTCATCGCAAAGCAGCTCGAAAATGGTGAACTGCAGAAGCTGTACAAGCAGTGGATCGGTAAGGACATGGTCGCGAACATGCCGACCACTGGCGAAGGTGAGGCTCCGCTGCCAGTCGAAATCACCAAATAGGAACTCTACCGGACCGGCAGTTGCCGGTCCGGTCTACTCGGCAGGAGAGAGCATGGCCACGACCGCAGAGATGCAACATACGACAGCGTCGATGGACGCTGCCGCTGATCCCATCATTCAGATCGACAACCTTCAAAAATATTACGCCGCCTTTCATGCACTCAAGAACGTCAATCTTACTGTTCGCAGGGGAGAGCGTATCGTGATTTGCGGACCGTCTGGTTCGGGAAAGTCTACGTTGATCCGCTGCGTCAACCGAATCGAACAGTTCGAATCCGGAAGTATCGTCGTTGACGGTATTTCTCTTGGCGAAGGCATGCAGAACGTCAATGCCGTGCGGGCGGAGGTGGGCATGGTGTTCCAACAGTTCAATCTGTTTCCTCACCTGACTGTACTTCAGAACTGCATGTTGGCGCCTCTGCGCGTGCGCGGCGCCTCGAAAAAGGAGGCGCAGGCCATCGCCATGAAATATCTCGAGCGGGTGCGCATTCCGGATCAGGCGAGCAAATATCCGGCACAGCTTTCCGGCGGGCAGCAACAACGCGTGGCAATTGCGCGGGCACTTTGCATGACGCCAAAAATCATGCTGTTTGACGAACCGACCTCGGCTCTAGATCCCGAGATGGTCAAGGAGGTCCTCGATACTATGGTAAGCCTGGCCCAGGAGGGCATGACGATGCTGTGCGTCACGCATGAAATGGGCTTTGCCCGGAGTGTAGCGGACAGGGTGATCTTCATGGATGCCGGCGAGATCATCGAGGAGGCAGAGCCGGAGTTTTTCTTCTCCCAGCCGAAAAACGAGCGTACGCGCAACTTCCTCGGACAGATCCTCAATCACTAGCAGTTTGCTGCATGGGTCTACCCAGCATCCGCGATATTGAGCTTGACACTCACCTTAGGCGTGCCCGTTCCGGCTTCGCCGGAACTAAGACCAAGCGCTCGATGTGGCGGCTTCTGAAAGCGAACAAAGGAGCTCGATATGGACTATACTCGCTTGGGAAATACGGGCCTTCGGGTCTCGCGCCTCTGTCTGGGGTGTCTTGCCTACGGAACGCCTGGTGTTGGTCCGCAGACCTGGTCCCTGTCAGAGGAGGAATCCCGTCCTTTCATCAAAAAGGCGCTGGAAGCCGGCATTAATTTCTTCGACACTGCTAATACCTATTCCTTTGGCGTCAGCGAGGAGATTCTCGGACGGGCGGTCAGGGATTTCGCGCGGCGCGATGATGTTGTGATTGCCACCAAGGTCGGTCTGCCGATGCATCCGGGACCCAATGGCACGGGTCTGTCGCGTAAGGCAATCATGGCGGAAATAGACGCTAGTCTGAAACGTCTCGGCACCGACTATATCGACCTCTACCAAACCCATCGGTGGGATTATACCACGCCAATCGAGGAAACGGTGGAAGCGCTTCATGATGTCGTGAAATCAGGAAAAGCCCGGTATGTTGGCGCCTCATCCATGTTCGCCTGGCAGTTCAGCAAGGCCTTGTATGTCGCGAGAGAAAACGGATGGACTGCGTTTGTCACCATGCAGAACCAGCTGAACCTTTTATATCGGGAGGAAGAGCGGGAAATGCTGCCGCTCTGTGAAGACCGGGCCATTGGGGTGCTTCCCTGGAGCCCGCTGGCCAGGGGACGGCTGTCGCGTGCGCCAAGTGACACGCTGGTTTCAGCCCGTGATGCTCAAGACGCATACGGACACGGTCTTTTCAAGAACACCATTACGGCTGATCGGAAAGTGATCGAGGCGGTGGGCGTTATCGCTGAGAAGAGGGGACTGCCTTATGCTCAGGTGGCTTTGGCCTGGGTGCTGCAAAAGAAGCCCGTCGTTGCACCGGTTGTCGGCGCAACCAAGTTGAATCATCTTAATGATGCCTTGGCTGCATTGGACGTGAGGCTGGACCACGAGGAAATCGCACTGCTAGAGGAACCCTACGTATCACACGACGTCGCTGCATTCTTTTGAGATTCCGACAATTGTGATTAAGGACCGTCCGTTATTAAGTCATCCACTGCGACGGTATCTTAAGGTGGACTACCGCTCGGTGTAGGCAGCACAGTTCCGTGGGCACCTCCGGTGCGGGTCTCGGGAAATTGGTCGACTTCGGGCCGATGACGGTCGCCAACTCCACGCCAGCTTCGTGCAACTGATTTCCGAGCTTGGCGGCTCGCCCACTTTCAACGGGTCAGCCGAACCCGCATCTGGGTGCCACGAACTACAACTCCCGCAGCCTGACGGACGAGAGTGCAACCACGGTGGCAGTCGTGACGTCCTCCCATAGAGGTTGATTTCGGTAAGACGGCTCCCGGACAATCATCTGAGTACTCGGCTTGGGATTTCGCGCCTCGGCCTTTGACGCTTAGTCGGCCTACCAGTCATGCGACCCGCGGCAGGGTTTGTGCATCAACTCCGGCAGCATGCCAACACAAGATACCATGATCGTCGGAATCGTGTTGGCTGGGAAAACACCCTCACTGAGACGGTCTCGGCAAATATGCCACGGACAGCCCGAAGATTCCATATATCCGCCAACTGGATACGCTAGACGTCCTGTAACCTACGGAAAGGTCGACGGAATTTGGTTATCTCGGAAAAGGCCAAGAATGACCGCGTGGAATTGGTGGAGCCAATCGGAATCGAACCGACGACCTCTTGAATGCCATTCAAGCGCTCTCCCAACTGAGCTATGGCCCCACACCCGGCTTGCGCCAGCGCCGTTTCCGGCGAAGAGGTCGGCGCGAATGTGTCTTCCGCGCCGTTTGTGAGGCGGCTTCTAGCGCCGCCTCATTCCAAGATCAAGCCTTCAAAACGGCTTTTCTCAAGATTGTTCTCGAAAGGCTCAACTATCGTCGTCGTCGTCGCCGACGCCGATCATATCGGCCACATCGTCATCCTCTTCCTCTTCTTCGGCGAGGAAGGTGTCGTCATCGTCGTCGCCCAGGTCGACATCGTCGTCATCGTCGCCCAGATCCGGCAGATCGGTGCCCTTGGCTTCCTCGTCGGCATCCTCAAGGGACACGACTTCGGCGGCCTCTTCCTCCTCTTCCTTCTCGTCGACTTCCTCTTCCTCGACCTTCGAGGCCTTAGTGTCGTCGAAATAGGAACGCGGATAGGTCTTGCCCGTGTAAGGCGAGACAATCGGGTCCTTGTTCAGGTCATAAAATTTGCGGCCCGTTTCCGGGTCGATGCGTTTCGTGCCAAGTTCGGTCTTCGCCATGGCATGCCTCTATCGTGAAAAGTTTGGTCCCCTTAACCACAGAACAAGGCTCTGTCAAAGGCAAAAGCCAAAGCTTTACAAGCCGGTCTCCCGGCGATGCATCGGGGGATGACCCACGAGCCGATCAATGCTACGACGCTGCCGCAATCCCGAACTCCCGGCTGCGCTGCGGCCACCCCTGATCAGGTACGACGATGTCGCACGACGCACTTCCCCAACCCGCAACGGCCCGCAGGTCCGAATCGCTCTCCGGCACCGCCCGTGTGCCCGGCGACAAGTCGATCTCGCACCGCTCCTTCATGTTCGGAGGCCTGGCCTCCGGCGAGACCCGCATCACCGGCCTGCTCGAAGGCGAGGACGTCATGCGCACGGGTGCCGCCATGCGGGCCATGGGCGCGCATATGGAAAAGCGCGGCGACGAGTGGATCATTCGCGGCACCGGCAACGGTGCGCTGCTGCAGCCCGAAGCCGAGCTCGATTTCGGCAATGCCGGCACCGGCTCGCGCCTGACCATGGGCCTTGTCGGCACCTATGACATGGAGGTTGCCTTCATCGGCGACGCCTCGCTGTCAAAGCGTCCCATGGCGCGCGTGCTCGAACCGCTGCGACAGATGGGCACTCAGGTGCTGCGCGCGACACCGGGCGACCGCATGCCGCTGACCCTACGCGGGCCGCGTCAGGCAGCCCCCATCAGCTATCGCGTGCCGATGGCATCCGCGCAGGTGAAGTCGGCGGTGCTGCTTGCAGGGCTCAACACGCCTGGCGTCACCACCGTCATCGAACCGGTCATGACGCGGGACCACACAGAAAAGATGCTGAAGGGTTTTGGCGCCAACATTCAGGTAGAGACCGACGAGCAGGGCGTGCGCCACATTTTCATCGAAGGCCATGGCAACCTGACGGGCCAGGTCATCGCCGTGCCGGGCGACCCGTCCTCGGCCGCGTTCCCGCTGGTGGCCGCCCTCATCGTGCCGGGCTCGGACGTGACCATCGAAAACGTCCTGATGAACCCGACCCGCACCGGGTTGATTACGACGCTGCTCGAAATGGGCGCGCGGATCGACATCGTCAATCCGCGCAGTGCCGGCGGCGAGGATGTCGCCGACCTACGCGTGCGCACCTCCGAGCTGAAGGGCGTGTCGGTTCCCCCGGAACGCGCGCCCTCGATGATCGACGAATATCCGGTGCTCGCGGTCGCGGCCTCCTTTGCCGAAGGCGAGACCTTCATGCATGGGCTGGAGGAACTGCGTGTCAAGGAATCCGACCGCCTGGCGGCTGTGGCCAATGGCCTGAAGGCGAACGGTGTGGATTGCATCGAGACCGAAACCGCGCTCAGCGTACGCGGCCTCCCCGGCGGCAAGGGCCTCGGTGGCGGTACAGTCGAGACACATCTCGATCATCGGATTGCCATGAGTTTTCTGGTCATGGGCCTTGCCTCCGAAAAACCCGTGACGGTGGACGACAAGGCGATGATCGCTACCAGCTTTCCCGAATTCATGGGGCTGATGGCCGATCTCGGTGCGCTCATTTCGAGCGGGGACGCGAATCGCTAGGCATGGGAAACCTCGTCGATACCCTGGCGGCCGCAGGAACCACCTGCGCTCTTTATGTCATGCTCGGCTTCCCATTTCTGATCTGGTCGGGAAGGACGAGTTATGCCAGCGCCATGCTGGAGGTCAACGGCAGGCCCCGGGGATGGCCGGGAAGGGCCGCTACGGTCTGGCTGGCGATCCTGCCGCTTTTGCTGATAGCGTACTATTTTGTCAGCGGCATCGGCCGGCTCAATGTCGAACATCTCGACATCGGCGTCGCCACTGCCACCGTTCAAGAATATGAAAGCGAATGGGGGCCGTGGCTGTTTCTCTGGCTCCCACCCTGCGTCGGGATGATTGCCGGCTATTTCGTCGGGGCGATTATCGCGCGCAACCGGAAAGAGCGGCTGTGAAAACGAACCTCATCATCGCCATTGACGGCCCGGCGGCCTCGGGGAAGGGCACGCTCGCACGGCGGCTGGCCGATTACTGCCACCTGCCGCATCTCGATACTGGCCTAACCTACCGTGCGGTCGCCCAGATGATGCTGAGCAAGGCGTGGTCCCTCGACGACGATTCTCGCGCCATCGAAGCGGCTGGCCTTGTCGATCTCGCTGCGCTCGACCGCGAGGTGCTGTCCGCCCATGAGGTTGCGGATGCGGCATCTCGCGTTGCCGTCATTCCCGAAGTGCGGCGCATCCTGGTGGAAAAGCAGCGCGAATTCGCCCGCCGCGACCAGGGTGCGGTGCTCGACGGTCGCGACATCGGCACCGTCGTTTGCCCTGATGCGGATGTGAAGCTCTATGTCACGGCAAGCGCGGAAGTCCGTGCGATGCGCCGCCTTCGTGACATTGAGGGACGGGGTGGACACGCCGATTTTTCCGAAATCCTCGGCGACATCAAAAAACGCGACGAACGCGACATGGGCCGTGCCGACAGCCCGCTGAAGCCGGCCGAAGACGCGCACTTGCTCGATACGTCGGAAATGTCTATAGAAGCGGCGTTTCGCTCGGCCAAAAATATCATTGACGATGCCATGGCCAGAAAAACACCGGGTCGACCCTAAGGGTTTTCCCACAAACCGGCCTGCCAGCTTTTTCTTGCGCCGATCTGCCGCTGAGGCGGTTGAGGGATGGTATCCCGAAAAGACGGCGGGCCAACGCAACACGAACCCACGGCGCCGCTTCGCGATGCGAAGCTCTCCAGGAGAACATATGTCCCAATCCAATCCCACCCGCGACGATTTCGCGAGCCTGCTCGAAGAGTCGTTTTCCGACGGTCATTCCGGCGAAGGCCAGGTCGTCAAGGGTATCGTCACCGCCATTGAAAAAGACATGGCCATCATCGACGTCGGCCTGAAGGTCGAGGGCCGCGTGCCGCTGAAGGAATTCGGCGCCAAGGCCAAGGACGGCCAGATGAAGGTCGGCGACACCGTCGAGGTCTATGTCGAGCGCATCGAAAACGCGCTGGGCGAAGCCATGCTGTCGCGCGAGAAGGCTCGCCGCGAAGAAAGCTGGGTCAAGCTCGAAGAGAAGTTCACCAAGGGTGAGCGCGTCGAAGGCGTCATCTTCAACCAGGTCAAGGGCGGCTTCACCGTCGATCTGGACGGCGCTGTTGCCTTCCTGCCGCGTTCGCAGGTCGACATCCGCCCGATCCGCGACGTCACCCCGCTGATGCACAACCCGCAGCCCTTCGAGATCCTGAAGATGGATCGCCGTCGCGGCAACATCGTTGTATCGCGCCGCACCGTTCTCGAAGAGAGCCGCGCAGAGCAGCGTTCCGAGATCGTCCAGAACCTCGAAGAGGGTCAGGTGGTCGAAGGCGTGGTCAAGAACATCACCGATTACGGTGCGTTCGTTGATCTCGGCGGCATTGACGGCCTGCTGCACGTCACCGACATGGCCTGGCGCCGCGTCAACCATCCGACCGAAATCCTCAACATTGGTCAGACGGTGAAGGTGCAGATCATCCGCATCAACCAGGAAACCCACCGCATCTCGCTCGGCATGAAGCAGCTCGAGAGCGATCCGTGGTCCGACATCGGGACCAAATTCCCGATCGGCAAGAAGATCACCGGTACGGTCACGAACATCACCGACTACGGTGCGTTCGTCGAACTGGAGCCGGGCATCGAAGGCCTGATCCACGTGTCGGAAATGTCCTGGACGAAGAAGAACGTGCACCCCGGCAAGATTCTGTCGACCACCCAGGAAGTCGACGTCGTCGTCCTGGAAGTCGATCCCGCGAAGCGCCGCATCTCGCTGGGCCTCAAGCAGACGCTTGAGAACCCATGGGAAGCGTTTGCCCGCAGCCATCCCGTTGGCAGCCAGGTCGAGGGCGAGGTCAAGAACAAGACCGAGTTCGGTCTGTTCATCGGCCTGGAAGGCGACGTGGACGGCATGGTTCACCTCTCCGACCTCGACTGGAACCGTCCGGGCGAACAGGTCATCGAAGAGTACAACCGTGGCGACGTGGTCAAGGCTCAGGTGCTTGACGTCGACATCGACAAGGAACGCATCTCGCTCGGCATCAAGCAGATGCAGAACGACACCGTTGCCGACGCAGCCGCTTCCGGCGAACTGCGCAAGAACGCTGTCGTCACCTGCGAAGTCATCGGCGTGAAGGATGGTGGCCTCGAGGTTCGTCTGGTCGATCACGGCATCGAGACGTTCGTCAAGCGCTCCGACCTGTCACGTGACCGCGACGAGCAGCGCCCCGAGCGCTTCACCGTTGGCCAAAAGGTAGACGCGCGCGTCATCGCCTTCGACAAGAAGACCCGCAAGCTGCAGGTCTCGATCAAGGCGCTGGAAATCGCCGAAGAGAAGGAAGCAGTCGCTCAGTACGGCTCGACCGACTCCGGCGCTTCGCTTGGCGACATCCTCGGCGCTGCCCTCAAGGGCCGCAACTAAGCAATCTGGACTGCTGCGAAACCAACGTTTCGCCATAAACACAGAGCCCGTCGGAGCAATCCGGCGGGTTTTTTATTGCGGTTGCCGCCAGTACGGAAAGGTCAGTTTGGGACGAACAGTTCAGGCGCAAGATGAATGTGTAAACATCCAGTAAACGCCGGAGGCTCGATAATGCAATTCAGGCGAATATGGAATTATATTCATAGTAGCGTGAACGTGTCTGACGCTATGTTACGAAGAGACTCCAAACGTTAGGCAGCGCGGTGAAACCTTTTCTAGCTCGCCGCATTTGGTGCCTCATTTAGCCTCTACGCGCTCCTTATGTTCAATTTTGGAGTGCTCCCTAAAAGATGAAGTACGGTATGATGACGGCGGTTGCGGCTTCGCTCACCGCAGGCCTGATAATCGCGGCCACCACCACCAGCGCCTCGGCCCAATGCGGCGGCGCATCTTGGTATGCCCTCAACTCCAAGACCGCCTCCGGCGAGCGCATGAACCCCTCCGCCATGACCGCTGCCCACCGCAGCCTGCCCTTCGGGAGCAAGATCAAGGTGACCAACAAAAAGAACGGCAAGAGTGTGGTCGTCCGTATCAACGACCGGGGACCCTTCATCAAGGGTCGTGTGCTCGATCTCTCCCGCGCCGCAGCCGGTCAGATCGGCTTCATCAGTTCAGGCCATGCGCCCATCTGCATGGAGCGTATCGGCTGACCGCCGCTTATCCAGTCCAAGCGTGAACCTTTAAAACGTCTGCGGCGACGCGACGTCTAGATTTGCACGCGCGGTTCGTGTCGACCGTTGACCGTCACCTCCAGCAGAAACGTCTTGCCGGCTTCCGGATCGGCTTTGCGCTGCTCTGCGTCCATGCCTTGCCATGCCGTCGTCACAGCCAGTCCGCCGGCATTCGCACCTACGAATGCAGGGCAGGACGCCTGCGTGGCGGGCACGGAATGGCTGCGCAGGAGCTGTCCGCTGGGCGCATAGACATTGACGCTACTGCCACCCCAACAGGCGTTCCACAACAGCCCGTCCTGGTCGACCACCGAGCCGTCGAAGCCACCATCGCGGCCCTTGTGGTCGGCGAAAACCTTCGGTTCGCCCTTGGGCAGGCCGGTGGATGGATCGCACTCTACCCGCCACAGGATGTTGGGGCGCGTGTCGGCAAAATAGGCGACCGTTCCGTCGGGTGAGAAGCAGATGGAGTTGGGGATGGTAATCGACGGGAAGATCCGCCGCACGTCGCCGCGAAAGAACCAGTAGATCGATCCTGCCCCATCCTCGGCCCGCTTGCCCATCGTGCCAGCCCAGAGGGCCCCGCAGGGATGCACACGGGCGTCGTTAGAGCGGGTCGAGGGATCGTCGGCTTCCAGCTTCGTGTGCAAGCTCAGCTTGCTGTTGTGGCGGTCACGTATATAAAAGCCGGTCTCGGTGAGAAGCAACTGCCGCGCCTGGTCGATCACGGCAATAGCGCTGGCCATCTCCGGCAAATCATGAATGCGTGTCTCATGGCTGGAAAGCTGCTTTTCGAGGAGCTTCCTGCGCACGATGTCAAACCAGTAGAGCGTGTCTGTTGCAGGGTCGTAGCTCGGCCCTTCGCCCAGTTCGCACACCTTTTCCGACAGCACCGAAGCGCTCCGCATGTCGGTTTCTTGTTCAGCCAACGTCTCTCTCCCCAATCCGCTCACAACAATCCCCCGTCAACGATCAGCGTCTGCGCCGTTAGCATGCGCGAGGCATTTGAAGCCAGGAACAGGCACGGTCCCACGATATCCTCGGCCACCATCATGGCCGGTATCGCCTGCCGCCCGATATGCTCGGACAACGATTCTTCTGTAACCCACAGCTTACGCTGGCGCTCTGTGATCACCCAGCCCGGCGCGATGGCATTGACGCGGATGTTGTCCGGTCCATAGCGTCCGGCCATGCCCTTGGTCAGCCCAACAATGCCGGCCTTGGCCGCGGTGTAGGCGGGCATCGTGCCGATGTTGAGCATATAGGAAGTCGATGTGAAGTTGATGATCGAGCCGCCGCCGGCGGCCGCCATGCCCGGCGCAACCGCCTGGATGGAAAAGAAGAATGGCCGCAGGTTCAGTGCATGGTTGGCGTCCCAGCTTTCCACGGTAACGTCTTCCACGTTGTGTCGTGCATCCGACGCCGCATTATTCACCAGCACCCCGACAGGGCCGTTCAGCATTTCTGCCTGGGCTATGGCATCGCGCAGCTGTTCGATGTCAGTCACATCCGCCCGCGTATAAAGCGGTCTATTGCCAAGCTCGGCTGCCAGCCGGTCGCAGAGCGCCAGGCTCGCCTCATCGGCGATGTCGACGAATACGACCTTGGATCCCTGTCGGCAAAACCCCTCGGTCAAGGCAGCGCCGATGCCAGAGCCGCCGCCGGTGATGAAAACCGACGTGCCTGCGAGGTCGGGAAACTTGGCCGATGGCTGCATGCAGTGCTCCTCCTTGTCGGATCGTCTATCCCGAGCCCGCACCGGCAGAGGAGGTTGTAGCATGAGTTGTGACGGGTGCTAGGCTATCGCAAGCGTTTTTCTCTTGTGAGCCAAGCATGGGTCGGCGAACTCTGAACTGAAGTTACGACCGTCGCGCAAATATCTTCCGAAAAGATGCGTGCGACAATGATTCGTGCCGCCAAATTGACGCGCTTGACCATCTCTTGAGCATTTATGCTTGACAAGCAAAAGCCGGGCCAGTTTCCTCCACCCTGGGTCGATAGCTTGCTCTGGCAGGCTTGTTCGTGTGTTTGTGGGTGAGGAACTTTATGTCGCTGTCGGCTAAATTGCAGTTGCGACAATCCCAGTCTCTTGTGATGACCCCGCAGCTCATGCAGTCAATTCGCCTGCTGCAACTTACGCATCTTGAGCTGGATCGCTTTATCGACGAGGAGATCGAACGCAATCCGCTGCTCGAACGGATGGTGGCAGAGGGTGGCGCCGGCGAAATTATGGACGCACCACCCGAGCCGCAGCCTGCCGCCTCGGAAGAGTGGTTCGATCAGGGCGAAAGCTTCAGCGCGGAGTCGATGTCGGAAAAATTCGACACTTCATTGGAGAACATTTTTCCCGACGATCCCGGCGCATCGGAACGTCTTTCGCCCGATCTGGCCGGCCAGTGGAAGAACACGTCGACTGCTACGGGCGGTCCGTCGCCCGAGGGCTTCGACATGGAGGATATCGCTGCTGCGCCGACGACCCTTCGCGACTATATTGGCGAGCAGATTGCCTTCACATTCTCGCAGCCGGCAGACAGGCTCATCGCCGTCGAACTTACGGAATGGCTGGACGACGCAGGCTATTTCCGTGGTGATATCGAAGAAGTCGCCGAGCGGCTGGGCGTGGACGCCAGGGCGGTCCGGAAGGTGCTTGAACGCTGCCGCGCCGCCTTCGATCCAGCGGGCTTGTTCGCCGACGATCTGGCAGAATGCCTGCGCATCCAGTTGATCCGACGCGACCGGCTCGATCCGGCCATGATGGCGCTGTTGTCGAACCTGCCGCTTCTCGCGCGGCACGATTTTCAGGCACTCAAGAAGATTTGCGGCGTCGATGACGAAGACCTGCTCGACATGACCGCCGAGATCAGGGCGCTCGATCCGCGGCCCGGCCTGGCCTTCTCGGGCGGGCCTACCGACGCCATCGTGCCTGATGTGGAGGTTCGGCGTGCTGCTGACGGCAGCTGGATCGTCGAACTGAACTCCGAGACCCTGCCGCGCGTTCTCGTCGACCAGGCCTATTACGCCAGCGTTTCAAGCCATGTCCGCAGCACGACGGAGAAGGACTTTCTGGCCGAGTGCATGCAGAACGCCAACTGGCTGACGCGCAGCCTCGATCAGCGCGCCAAGACGATCCTGAAAGTCGCATCCGAGATCGTGCGTCAGCAGGATGCGTTCCTGACCCATGGCGTTCGCCATCTGCGTCCGCTCAATCTGAAGACGGTGGCGGATGCCATCGGCATGCACGAATCCACCGTGAGCCGAGTGACGTCGAACAAATATATTCTCACCACGCGGGGAGTTTTCGAATTGCGCTATTTCTTCACTGCCGCGATTGCGTCGGCAAGCGGCGGGGATGCGCATTCGTCGGAATCGGTGCGCGACCGAATCCGCCAGATGATCGAAGGCGAGCAGCCGGCCGACGTGCTGTCCGACGATGCCATCGTGGACATCCTCAAAGAGGGCGGCGTAGAAATCGCCCGTCGCACGGTGGCGAAATACCGCGAGGGTATGAACATTGCCTCGTCGGTTCAGCGCCGCCGGGAGAAGCGTGCTATGGCGAATGCGGGACGCTAATAATGGGCTTGTGAGAGAACGTGTTGGCTGGCGCTCTCCGCCTGATTTGGCTGAGGTGGTAGGTCCTCGGTCGCCCTTGATTGACAAGCCACGGGGAACTGTCTAGAAGCCCGCCCCCATGAGGCGGGGTTGATCTCGCCGGTCTTGGACATATGTCCTGACCGATGGGCGGCGGTCCATACGCTGCCGTGAGGCTGGAATGAAGTCAGCCGAAAGTTCGGGCTAAAATATGGTGAGCGTTGGTAGCCGAGCCTTGTAAGCACAGCCTACGGGTATAAAATCGGAAACGCTTAGTCTGAACGAAGGAAGGTCGGTTTTCAGATGAACCTGCGAATTTCAGGAAAACATATGGACATTGGTGATGCGTTTCGGACGCGCATCGAGGCCCGTATTGGTGAAGCTGTCGACAAATATTTCGATGGCGGCTTTTCCGGCCACGTCAACGTGGTCAAGTCGGGGTCTCGCTACAACGCCGATTGCATGATCAGGCTCGACACTGGCATCTCCCTACAGGCCACTGCCGAAGCGCTCGATCCGGTGGCCTCATTCGAGAACGCGGCGGAAAAGCTCGACAAACGGCTTCGTCGCTACAAGCGTCGGCTCAAGTCTCACAGCGCCGGCGCGGCGAACGGAAACTTCACCGACGTGGCCTACTCGGTCGTCGCACCGCTCGCCGACGACGATGAGGAAGTTCCGGAAGATTACGCACCGACGATCGTCGCTGAGTCCAGCGTGGAACTAAAAACCATGTCCGTCGCTTCTGCAGTTATTGAACTGGATACGAAGGACAGCCCGGTGTTCATGTTCCGCAACGCTGGCAACGACCATCTCAATATCGTCTACCGTCGGGCGGATGGAAATATCGGCTGGATCGACCCGTCGACCACGAAGGCTGCACAAGGTTAAGCTGCCATTCCGAGTTTCGGTGCCTCCGGGTGCCGAGACCTCGGTGGCGCGGCAGGGGATACGACTATGGATCTGAGCGACCTGATCGAGGTACAGGCTATCATGCCTGCCTTGAAGGCGAACTCCAAAAAGCAGCTTCTACAGCTGCTGGCCGAAAGGGCGGCAGCTATTTCCGGCATTCCGGAACGGGAAATTTTCGACACCGTTCTGCAGCGCGAACGTCTCGGATCAACCGGCGTGGGCAACGGTATCGCAATACCGCATGGTAAACTTGCCAGCGTCAACCGCATCATCGGCGTCTTCGCAAGGTTGGAAAACCCGGTCGATTTCGAAGCGCTGGACGACGAGCCGGTCGATCTTGTCTTTCTGCTTCTGGCTCCCGAAGGCGCGGGTGCTGACCATTTGAAAGCGCTGTCGCGCATCGCCCGCGTGCTTAGGGATAGCAACACTGTCGCCAAGATTCGCGGGACCCGCGATGCAAGTGCGATCCATTCGCTCTTATCGGAGACGCCCGCTTCCAACGCGGCTTGATCGGCGGCATTGCCAGACAGCCAAATGGAGCGTTGCAGTCATCCGGAACGCCCCATTTTTTCAGAACTCAAAGAAGCTCAGTGGATGGCGACGGGGATCAGGTCGTTTTCCATCGCGCCTGCGAGCGCCTGCTCCTTTACATCCGAAAGTAGGATCGGCTTGCCGTTGGCGGCAAACAAGGCCCAGAGCTCCAAACCGGGAGCGATTTCGATAATTCCAGGAAACCGCCCGCGCAGATCGTCGCTGGACATCTTTCTCAGATAAGCGACGCTACCCTCGCCGATATGCGAGAGCTCGACCTGGCTGATGGGGGATTTGGTTTCGGCAGAAGTGGTCATTTTAGCCTCCATGATGTCGAAACGCCTGAATGGCCGTTCCGATGCAGAGCTGTGAAAATTGTTAGTCTTTCACGGCGATATTTATCTTGCGGACAAGGCGCTGTGCCTCTGGTCGATCGAGATCGATGGCCAACAGGCCGTTTTTCAGTTCGGCCGCGAGCACCCGCATTCCATCTGCCAGCACAAAGCAGCGCTGGAACTGTCGGGCGGCGATGCCGCGATGCAGGAATTCACGTTCGGTATCGTCATTCTGGCGACCGCGTACCACGAGCTGGTTTTCCTCGGTCGTCACTTCGAGATCGTCTTCTGCAAAACCTGCCACGGCAAGCGTGATCCGCAGGCGGTCGCACCCATCCTCAACAACCCGAATGCGCTCGATATTGTAAGGCGGGTAGCTATCGCCGGATTTGGCAAGCCGTTCGAGCGTCTTTTCGACGGCATCGAAACCGAGCAGCAACGGGCTCGAGAATGTAGTCATACGACTCATGTTTCAGTGTCCTTCAAGAGCGACATCAAGCCGAAAAACCCAACTGGCATTTTCCCTGCTGTCGTTGATATGGTCTGCCGGCAGCGCAAGTTCAAGCCTGCTCGAAATACCTTCCAAGGAAATGAAATTGACTGAAAAACGTAAGATTATCATCGACACAGACCCCGGTCAGGACGATGCGATAGCGATTCTGCTGGCGCTCGCCAGCCCGGAGCTTGAGATCCTAGGGCTCACCGCCGTTGCCGGCAATGTGCCGCTCCAATTGACGGCGCGGAATGCACTCAAGGTCTGCGAACTGGCAGGCCATAGGGAGACCATGGTCTATGCGGGTGCGGCGCGTCCGCTGTTTCGTGACCTTGTCACTGCCGAGGAGGTGCACGGGAAGACCGGGCTTGACGGTCCCGACCTGCCAGACCCCAAAATGCTGATACAGAAGGAGAACGCGGTCGATTTCATCGTGCGAATGGTGATGTCGGAGCCCGAAGGGACGGTCACGCTCGCTGTTCTGGGGCCGTTGACGAACATCGCGCTGGCGCTGATCCGCGAACCTGCGATTGCACCCCGAATCCGCGAAATCGTCATCATGGGTGGCGGTTTCTTCGAAGGCGGAAACGTCACGCCGGCCGCCGAATTCAACATCTATGTCGACCCGCATGCCGCCGACATCGTGTTGCGGTCCGGTGCGCCCATCGTGCTGATGCCGCTCGACGTCACCCACAAGGCCTTGTCCACCGCTGCGCGTACCGACGCGATACGCGGCCTTGGAAACAAGGTCGGCCTCGCGGTGGCTCAGATGCTGGAGTTCTTCGAGCGCTTCGATGAAGAGAAATACGGTACCGATGGGGGACCGCTGCACGACCCGTGCGTCATCGCCTATCTGCTCAAGCCGGAACTGTTTCAAGGACGCCTCTGCAATGTCTCAGTCGAAACGACGTCGGAGCTGACCATGGGTATGACGGTGATCGACTGGTGGGGCGCGACCGATTGCCCGAAGAATGCCATGGTGATGCGCGAAGTCGATGCCGACGGGCTTTTCGATCTGCTCATCGAGAGGCTCGCGCGGCTATAGAGAAGTCGCAGGGGCGGTATGATTTGAGGCGCTGACGCTTGCGGCGTATATCGAAGTAGCCAGAGATTCTGCTGGCTGTCGTCAATGGTTTAAGGAGTGCAGGCTTGAAAACGCTCATCTCGGCGATTGCCCTTGTTACAGGGCTGGCTCTTGTAGGCTGCAGCAGCACAGGAAGCAGCGGGCCGCGCGCCGAACCCAAGACGCTGTTTCCGAGCAAGACGCGCATGCCCGAGCGAAACGACACCTACATGGAGCCGGTCTTCGTGGAATAACGGCCTGCGGACTCAGGAGCGGGCATATCCCACTGGCTGTTACGGGAGCCATATCTGGCTGCGAAAGGGATGGCTTGTGTGAAGAACGGTTCCGCCGGATAGTCCAGTAGGCGTTGATTCCAACGCTCGGATTCCTTCGGTGGGGGCACCTTTGAGATTTTTCATCGCATCCGCGGTCATGGCTGCGGGATTGGCATTGACCGGCTGTGGCAGCACCGCTCATGTCGCAATCAGGACCGACGGCAATGGCCGGATAGCCGGTGCGCGGGTTGTGGGTAGTGCTGGCAGCGATAAGCTCGACACGATGGCGCTGACTGCCGCCAAAGCCCAATTCCCCAACAAGGTTCGGAGACCTGCGAAGAACAAAACCTACATCCAGCCGGTCTATATACGCTGAGTGATTGAGATCAGCGTGCTGCGGATCGACCCGCTAAAGCTTCTACCACCTCGTCCTTGCGCGGGATGGCAGGCTGGGCGCCCGGCTTGAGGCAGGCGAGGGACCCGGCCACAGACGCTTGATGGATAGCATCCTTGAGTGCCAGGCCAGAGGCCAAGCCTGCGGCGAGATAGCCGCAGAACGTGTCGCCGGCGCCGACCGTATCCACAGGCTCGATCTTCATGGCGGGAAGCTCGATGAAATCGTCGGGGGAGGCGGCGAGCACGCCGTCCGCGCCCAGCGTCACGATCACGGTGTTGCCGTTGCGCGCCGAGAAATCCTTCATCCGCGCCGCGCGATCGTCGCCCGAAAGCGCTGCCTGCTGCGCGTAGAGATCGAACTCGGTCTCGTTGGCGACCATGATATCCGCATTGCCGGCAAAGGAAGCGGCCTCCGAGCGGTAGGGGGCGATGTTCAGTACGCTGGTAGCGTTTGCCTGTCTGGAAGCCTCCAAGGCCGCCTCCACGGTCGCCAGCGGGATTTCGTGCTGCAGCAGCACGATGTCGCCCTTGGCAAGCAGGGCCTTGGCTACGTCGCCCGCCAGCACCGACCCGTTGGCTCCTGGCACCACGGCAATGACGTTCTCGCCTTTTTCCTCGACCATGATCAGCGCCGTGCCGGTGGAAGCGTGGCTTTCCGCCACGCCGGACAGATCGACCTTGGCGTCTTTCAGCAATGCCAGCGCCTCCGCTGCAAACGCGTCCTTGCCGACAGCTCCGATCATGCGCACCTTAGCGCCCGCACGTGCCGCCGCCAGCGCCTGGTTGGCGCCCTTGCCGCCCGGGGCAGTCTTGAAGCCGCTGCCGGGCACGGTTTCTCCCGGCGCGGGCAGGCGCTCTACGGTGGCCGTGAGGTCGAGATTGATGGAACCGATGACGATGATCACGGGCTGGCGCTCCTGTTATGCGACGCGCACGCTAGCTCCTGGCGCCTCATCTTGCCAGTAGGCCAACCGATTGCTCTGTGGAATCAGGCCGGCGCAGTTTGCCCAGCCTCCCAGCCCAATATGGCGCGCTTGCGCGTCAGGCCCCAGTGATAGCCTGTCAACTTTCCCGATTTGCCCAGCGCACGGTGGCAGGGCACCACGAAGGAGATCGGGTTGGCGCCGACCGCCGCACCCACTGCGCGGCTTGCGGCAGGCGCCCCGATCTCGGCGGCGATGGAGGAATAGGTCCTTGCCGTGCCCATCGGAATGCGCAGCAGCGCCTCCCAGACGCGCAGCTGGAAGTCGGTGCCGATCATGACCACGCGCAGCGGCTGCGTCTCCTGCCAGCGCCCCGGATCGAAGATGCGCGCCGCATAGGATGCGGTGGCCGACATATCCTCGACATAGGCGGCATTCGGCCAGCGCCCCGCCATGTCTTCAAAAGCTTCGCGTTCGCCGCCGGTATCGTTGAAGGACAGGCCTGCCAGGCCACGGTCGGTGACCATGATCAAGGCCACGCCGAAGGGCGAGATGTGAAAGCCGTAACGGATCGTCAGGCCAGCACCGCGCGTCTTGTAGTCGCCGGGCGACATCGCTTCATGGGTGACGAACAGGTCATGCAGCCGTCCAGGGCCGGACATTCCCACCTCATAGGCGGTTTCCAGCAGGGGCAGGCCTTGGTCGAGCAAACGCCGCGCATGGTCGAGCGTGACGGCCTGCAGGAACCCTTTGGGCGACAGGCCGGCCCAGCGCGTGAACAGCTTCTGCAGCGACGTCGGGGTTTCGCCGACATCGCGGGCGAGTTCCTCCAGCGACGGCTGGTCGCGATAGTCCAGGCTGATCTTTTCGATCACGCGCCGCACCGCCTCGTAGTCGGCGCAGTCCGGCGTGATATCGGTCTGGAATTCTATTTCCGGCTTCATCTTGGCTTGAGCGTTCATGGCCGATCTCCTTGAACGCCAATATCGGGCTTCTCGCCGGCTGTCTCCACCCGATTCCTGCACGGCTGAGCCTTCAGCCGCGTTTTGCTGTGGCAAGAGCCTGGGAGAAGGCCTTGGCAAAGCTTTCGCGGTCGTCCGGGTTGAGGAAGCTGCCGAGCGAGACATGCTGTCCCTGCGCCTCGACCGCCATGCCGGTGATGCCGATCTCGTCGTTACGGGCGATGGAGAAGCGCGTCCAGAACGGGTTGAAGCGGTGGGCCTCCGATTTGCCGGATGGCGCGGTCTTGCGGATGTCGAGGGCTGTACGCGAAACGCTGACCTCTTCACGGGCGCGGGCAGCGCGATAATTGACGCGAAAGGCGATGTAGAGCGCCAGCACGTCAAGCCCGAAAAAGCCGAAGATCGGCCACGCGCCGTTGCTGAGGAACAGTACGCCGGTCACCAGCCATCCGAACAGCAGCGCACCCATAAGAATGGCAAAGCCGGTTTTCCCCAGCGATCTGTGGGGAATCAGAAGCGCACTGAAAAATGGTTCGTCGGCTGCGTTTGTCTCGCTCATGACGCTCGATTATAGAGAGACGATGAAAAAGCCCAAGGCCCTAGATTCACACAAGCCCGTTACGGAAGGCAAGCATTCCGTCGTCCGCCGCCGCAAGCCCAAATCCATATATAGCCAAGCTGAGATCCACGAAATCTTCCGCCGCTTTTCCGTCCAACGGCCTGAACCCAAGGGCGAACTCGAACACGTCAACGCTTTTACGCTTCTGGTGGCGGTCGTCCTGTCGGCTCAAGCCACCGATGCCGGCGTGAACAAGGCGACGCGCGCCCTGTTTAAGGTAGCCGACACGCCGGAAAAGATGCGGGACCTAGGAGAGGCGCAGGTCGGCGAATACATCCGCACCATCGGCCTATGGCGCAACAAGGCCAAGAACGTCATTGCCTTGTCGGAAGCGCTGATCCGCGACCATGACGGGGAGGTCCCAGACGATCGCGTTGCGCTGACCGCATTGCCCGGCGTCGGCCGCAAGACCGCCAATGTCGTCCTGAACATGGCCTTCGGCCACCACACCATGGCGGTCGACACCCATATCTTCCGCATTGGCAACCGCATCGGGCTCGCACCCGGCAAAACGCCGGAGCAGGTTGAGCAGGAACTCGTCCGTGTCATCCCCGACGAATACATGCTGCATGCGCATCACTGGCTAATCCTGCATGGACGCTATGTCTGCAAGGCGCGCAAGCCAGATTGTCCGCTCTGCGTCATTGCCGACATCTGCAAATCCGCCGAGAAGACCAGCGATTTTCCCGCACCTTTGGTGCCGATAGCGCCGCTTCAAACGGCCGCTTTGGATGCCGCTCAATAGCTACTCAAGGTTCCAGATGCCGCCCATGAAATTCTCCAAAGCTCCCGTCATCGAAACCCCGCGTGCCATCCTGCGCCCGCATCGGCTCGAGGATTTCGACGACTATGCCGCAATGTGGACCGAGCCTGCGGTGGTGCGGATGTTCGGCGGCAAGCCGCGTACGCGCGAGGAAAGCTGGCAACGATTCCTGCGTCATCCGTCTTTGTGGTCCTATCTCGGCTTTGGCTACTGGGCGGTCGAGGACCGCGCGACGGGCCGTTTCATCGGTGATGCAGGCTTCCAGGACATGAAACGCGACCTGACGCCGTCCATTGAAGGTTACCCAGAAGCCGGCTGGTCGCTGTGCACCGAAGCGCAGGGCAAGGGACTGGCCTCGGAGGTCGTTCTCGCCTTCCATGCCTGGAGCGACGCCAATCTCGGGTGTCGTACCGTCTGCATCATCAACCCCGACAACGCGGCCTCGCTGCGCGTAGCAGACAAATGCGGTTATCGCCGTTATGGCGAAAGCCTTTATCACACCGAACCGGTGATCCTCTTCGAGCGGTCGGCGCGGGGTTAGTTGCTGTAGACTGGGTCTTCCACTCCTGCGTTTACCCAAGCATTCCCACCTTCACCGCTTTGCGCGGATGTGAATTTCGCTGTTGTACAGCAAAATGGGAAGGCGCTTCATAAGGCCCGTTGTCTCCCCGGCATCCATGACGTAAAAAAAGCTGTTCTCAGGGCGGGGCGAAACTCCCCACCGGCGGTATGTGGCGCAAGCTGCGAGCCCGCGAGCGCCTTCCTCAGGAAGGGTCAGCAGATCAGGTGCGATGCCTGAGCCGACGGTTACAGTCCGGAAGAAAGAGAACGGGCGGTTTCAGAGCGATCCGAGACTGCGCGTGATCGCCTTGGGTGACGTGTCACAACCGAAGGAGATCATCATGGCACCCACCCGTTACGCCTTTATCAAAGCCAACTGGCACGCCGATATCGTCGACCGTGCGCTTGAAGGTTTCCAGGAACTCATTCCCTCAGCCCAGATCGATGTCTTCGATGTGCCCGGCGCATTCGAGATGCCGCTTTTGGCCCGCGACCTCGCCACCACCGGTCGCTACGCAGCTGTGGCCGCCGCCGCTTTTGTTGTCGATGGCGGTATCTATCGCCATGAGTTCGTTGCCCAGGCCGTCGTGGACGGGCTGATGCGCGCCGGGCTCGACAGCGGCGTCCCTGTCCTGTCGGTGTCGCTGACGCCGCATCACTATCAGGAGACGGACCACCATAAGGCGATCTACCGCGCCCATTTCGTTGAAAAGGGCCGCGAAGCTGCCCGCGCAGCCCTTATGATCGGCAAGACGAGAGCGTCTTTGGCCAAGCCGAGCTTGGCTGCGTGATAGACGTTCTGTTCAGAAAAGAGGCCGGAAGCATCGCCTCCTGACCCCTTTTTCAGCGCCGCACAGGCCTCAGCCGCGCAGCATACCGCCGGTCTGCTTCTTGACGTTGTCGACGATGCGGCCGGCGAGCGCCTCGAAATCCTGATCGGTCAGGGTCTTGTCGATCGGCTGGATCGAGACCTCAATGGCAATCGACTTCTTGCCTTCGCCAAGCGACGCGCCCGAAAACACGTCGAACACCGAGACGCCGGTGATCAGCTTCTTGTCGGCTGATGATGCAGCCTTGACCAGCGTTCCGGCCTCGACGTCGCGATCGACGACGAAGGCGAAGTCGCGCTTGACCGCCTGGAACGGCGATAGTTCGAGTTTCGGCTTTGTACGGGTCGGCTTGGCCTTCGCTTCCGGCACGGCATCGACGAAGATTTCGAAGCCGCACAGCGCCCCCGACACGTCGAGCGCTTCCAGCGTGGACGGATGGAATTCGCCGAAGGTGCCGAGCACGACCTTGGGGCCGAGCTTGATGGTGCCCGAACGGCCGGGATGATACCAGGATGGGCCGCCGGCCTCGATCTGCAGGCGGTCCACCGGCGCGCCGCAGGCTTCCAGTGCTGCGAGCGCATCGGCCTTGGCGTCGAACACGCCGACTGGGCCGGCATTGCCGTTCCACTGCCGGCCGGAGCCCTCCAGCTTGGCCGTGCCGCGACGGATACCGGCGGCAACGCGGCGCTGGGCGTCGGGCGTGTCGCCCTCATAAGTGCCGGAGACCTCGAACAGGGCGACATCGCCAAACCCGCGGTCGGCATTTCGCTGTGCAGCCGCCAGAAGGCCCGGCAGCAGCGAGGGTCGCATATCTGACATATCCGCGGCGATAGGGTTGGCGAGCTTCAACGCCGGCTGGCCGCCGCCGAACAGTTCGGCATGCTTAGCGGGGATGAACGACCAGGTGACGGCCTCCATCATGCCGCGCACGGCAAGCGCCCGGCGCGCGGCGCGGGTGCGGATCTGCAACGTGGTCAGGATGCGGCCGTTGACGGCGTCGTGCCCGGAGAGCGGCTTGGGCACGATGTTGTCGACGCCATGCATGCGCATGACCTCTTCGACCAGATCGGCCTTGCCATCAACGTCCGGCCGCCAGGACGGCACCGAAACCTTGACCGTTTCGCCGTCGCCCTTCGGCGCAAAGCCGAGATTGCTGAGGATCGACAGGCTCTCGGCGCGGTCGATCTCGATGCCGGTCAGGCGCTTGATCTCCGACAACGGGAAGGCAAGGGTTTTAGGCGTGTGGGCTTCATAGCCGACGATCTCCGCCTCTGAGGCTTCGCCGCCGCACAGGTCGAGCACGAGCTGCGTGGCGAGATCGAGGCCGGGAACCATGAAGTCCGGATCGACGCCGCGCTCGAAGCGATAGCGCGCATCGGTGATGATGCCAAGCGTACGTCCGGTGCGCGCTATGTTCAGCGGCGCCCAGAGTGCGGATTCGATCAGCACGTCGGTGGTGGTCTCGTCGCTGCCCGAATGCTCGCCGCCCATCACTCCGGCAATGGATTCCACGCCATTGTCATCCGAAATCACACACATCTCCGGCGTTAGCGTGTACTCGCGCGTGTCGAGTGCAAGCACCTTCTCGCCGTCCTTGGCGCGGCGAACGACGAGGTTGCCCGCGACCTTCTTGAGGTCGAAGACGTGTAGCGGACGGCCACGGTCGAAGGTCAAATAGTTGGTGACGTCGACCAAGGCGTTGATCGGCCGCAGGCCGATGGCGAGAAGCCGCTGCTGCATCCATTTCGGCGAGGGACCATTCTTGAGGCCGCGCACCAGCCGCAGCGCGAAACCGGGGCAGAGCTCTGGTGCTTCGATGCTTACTTTGACAGGGCAGGGTCCCTTGCCGGCGATCGGGGTCACAGGTGGGGTTTTCAGCGTGCCCATGCCGGAGGCCGCGAGGTCGCGCGCGATACCGTAGACGCTGGTGGCGTCGGGCCGGTTCGGCGTCAGGTTGATCTCGATAAGCGGGTCGTCGAGCTTGGCGTAACTGGCGAAGGAGGCGCCGATGGGCGCGTCGTCGGGCAGTTCGATGATGCCGTTGTGCTCGTCCGACAGCTCCAACTCGCGTTCGGAGCACATCATGCCGTGGCTTTCGACCCCTCGAATCTTGCCGATGCCCAGCGTCACGTCGATGCCGGGCACATAGGTGCCTGGGGCGGCGAAGGCGCCGATGAGGCCCGCGCGCGCATTGGGCGCACCGCAGACGACCTGGATCGGGGCGCCGGTGCCCGTGTCGACCGAAAGCACTTGCAGCTTGTCGGCATCCGGATGGCGGGCAGCCGTCAGCACCTTGGCGATGACGAAGGGCTTGAGCGCCGCCTTGTCGTCGACGGTTTCAACCTCGAGGCCAATCGAGGTCAGCCGCTCGACGATTTGGTCGAGCGTTGCATCGGTTTCGAGATGGTCTTTCAGCCAGGAGAGGGTGAATTTCATCGTCTCAAACTTTCACTTAGTTTCTTCCTGGATACGGATCACGCACTCAACCCGCCGAACAACGTCGGCATGTCGAGCGGGCGGAAGCCGTAATGCTGCAGCCAGCGCACATCGGCGTCGAAGAACGCGCGCAGGTCGGGCATGCCATATTTCAGCATTGCGATGCGATCGATCCCCATGCCCCAGGCAAAGCCCTGATACTCGTCCGGATCGAGACCGCCAGCGCGCAGCACGTTGGGATGGACCATGCCGCAGCCGAGAATCTCCATCCAGTCGCTGCCCTCGCCGAAACGCACTTCGCCAGGGCGCGAACGGTCGCATTGGATGTCGACCTCCAGAGACGGCTCGGTGAAGGGAAAGAAGGACGGGCGGAAGCGCATCTTGACCGAGGGCACCTCGAAGAACGCCTTGCAGAATTCCTCCAGCACCCACTTCATGTTGGCGATATTGGCTGACTTGTCGATCACCAGACCCTCGACCTGATGGAACATCGGCGAGTGGGTGGCGTCTGAATCCTGCCGGTAGGTCTTGCCGGGGATGACGATGCGGATCGGCGGCTTCTGCTTTTCCATGGTGCGCACCTGCACGGGCGAAGTGTGCGTGCGCAAAAGCTTCCGGTCGTTGGCGGCGTCCGGCTGGAAGAAGAAGGTGTCGTGCATCTCGCGCGCCGGATGGCCTTCGGGGAAGTTTAGCGCGGTGAAATTGTAGTGGTCGGTCTCGATGTCCGGACCTTCAGCGATGGCGAAGCCGAGGTCGCCGAAGATCGCCGTGATCTCGTCGATGACTTGGCTTATCGGATGAATGCGACCACGCTCGGCCGGCGACTGGCGCACCGGCAGCGTAACGTCGAGCTTTTCGGCGACGAGGCGGGCGGTGACGGCGGCGTCCTTGAGCGTCGCCTTGCGAGCGGCAAGTGCTTCGGTGACCCGGTTCTTCAGCCCATTGATGGCCGGACCCTTCACCTGACGGTCCGCTGGGCTCATCGAGCCCAGCGTCTTCAGCATTTCAGAGACGGACCCTTTCTTGCCGAGAGCCGCGACGCGCACGGCTTCGATTGCCGGCTCATCATGAGCCGAGGCGATGTCGGCGAGGATCGAGGTTTCCAGAGAGTTCAAATCCATTGTTTTTCTCTATCCGTCATGCGGTCGGTACCCAAAGAAAAAGCCGCGCTAGCTTCGCCAGCGCGGCTCTCCCAAATCAGAAAAACGAATGCTTGGGAAGCGCTGGTCTTTAAGCCACAGCGCCTTCAAACTCGTTCGGCATGCCGTCCTTGAGATATTCAAGGGCGACCTTGGCCTTGGCCACCAGCGTGGCAAATGCCTGCGGCTCGTGAATAGCCATGTCGGAAAGGATATTGCGATCGATCTCGATGTTGGACTTGTTCAGGCCATCGATGAAGCGGCCATAGGTCAGGCCGTGCTCGCGGACGGCTGCATTGATGCGCTGGACCCACAAAGCGCGGAAATTGCGCTTGCGGTTCTTGCGGTCGCGGTAGGCGTACTGCTTGGACTTCTCGACCGCCTGCTTGGCGATGCGGATGGTGTTCTTGCGGCGGCCATAAAAGCCTTTGGCCTGCTCCAGAACCTTCTTGTGCTTGGCGTGTGAGGTAACGCCTCTCTTTACGCGTGCCATGTCATGATCTCCTTAATTGTGTTCCAGGGCCGAGGCTCAGAGGCCGTTCGGCAGAAAATTCTTGATGACCTTCTTGGCATCGGGTTCAGCCAGAACCATCGTGCCGCGAGCATCGCGAATGAACTTGTTGGAACGCTTGATCATGCCG
Organism: Tianweitania sp. UT-5YL-CI-8; assembly: GCF_030010215.1. Classification (GTDB taxonomy): domain Bacteria; phylum Pseudomonadota; class Alphaproteobacteria; order Rhizobiales; family Rhizobiaceae; genus Oryzicola. The sequence goes on along the minus strand of NZ_JASCRR010000002.1, from coordinate 35,356 downwards.
TGGCGCTTGCCTGCCGCTGCCGACAGAACCTTGCCGGTCGCGGTGATCTTGAACCGCTTTTTGGCGGCCGATTTGGTCTTCATCTTGGGCATTTTGCTACTCCGTTCTTATGGGCCGTTCGCCGAAGCGAAAGCCCTTTTTGTTGTCGTTTCCGGACCGACCATAGTCTGGAAAGCATAGGAAACCGCCACGGCATGCCCTGCCGGGCGGTTCTGGGACGCGGCTACATACTCGAAAGCAGCCCCGTACGCAACACCTGCTAAGCACCGTTGGAAGGGTTTCAGGGGATTCTGAACAAAACCGGAAGCACACCCGATATTTGAGCGCTGTCGATGAGTTCGAAAACAGGCATGGCAATGAGGAAAACCAAGCCATCGCCAAGCGTCTGCAGCAGCCTGCGCGGTTCGAAGCGGCCGGTATTGCCTTCCTCGTAAAGGGATGGATTTGGAAAGAAACGCGGCACACGAGCGCAGTAGGCGCGATAAGCCTCGCCGAACTCGCCGGCGAGGAACTTTTCCTCGCGCTTGATGACGATGTGGAAGGCTACAGCGCAGAACGCTCCGAAGCCGAGCATGGCTATGATGCTGCCCATTTGCGCCCCGACGCCGGCGGCGGCCATGGAGGAGAAGAGGTAAAGCGGATTGCGGCACATGGAGTAGGGACCGCCGGTGACCACCTCGCCGGCTTTACGCCCGCCGATATAGAGCGTGCACCACAGCCGGCCGACGATACCGAGAAAGATCAGCAGGATTCCGATCATCTCGACAGCCTCATGGACTGGCGTTTCCGGAGGGGAAGTGGATTGCCCGAGCAGCAGCAGGCCGAAAAGAACGACGATCAACACGGCAAGAACCAGCCGCCGCAGGCGCTGATACCTGCCGAGATTCTGCAAATCCGAGCCGCTCATGAGCTGATTCTGTGCCTTGCCCGTTGGGCCGGTGAGGCCGAAGCTGGGTGAGAAACGAAAACCCCGGCGCTCGGCCGAGGTTGCAGTGGTCAGCGCGGCGCCAGAACCATCATCATCTGGCGGCCTTCGAGTTTGGGCTCGGCCTCCACTTTGGCGATGGTCGCAGTTTCCTCACGCACTTTGTTCAAGAGCTGCATGCCGAGCTCCATATGCGCCATTTCGCGGCCGCGGAAGCGCAGGGTGAGCTTGACCTTGTCGCCTTCTTCGAAGAACCGGCGAACGGCGCGCATCTTAACCTCGTAATCGTGGTCGTCGATGTTTGGGCGCATCTTGATCTCCTTGATCTCGATGACCTTCTGGTTCTTGCGCGCTTCGGCGGCTTTTTTCTGATTGGCGTATTTCAATTTGCCCAGGTCAAGAATCTTGACCACAGGAGGCGTTGCGTTGGGGGATATCTCGACAAGGTCGAGGCCTGCCTCTTCGGCGGCCAGCAGCGCATCGTTGATGGAAACGTCACCGCGGTTCTGCCCGTCTGCGTCGATCAGCTGAACCCGGGGCACCCGGATGTCACGGTTTGAGCGCGGGCCGTCTTTGGTGGGCGCCGCTGCTTTAAAAGGTCTGCGAATGGTCGTTGTCTCCTCGAGCCGTTTGCAAAATAATTTCGTATGCCCGTGCCTATGTCGGTACGAACCATTGGAAGTCAATAGCACAGTAAAGCAGGGAAATCACCTGTCGGGGCAGGATTCCACTGCCAAAATCATGGTGTTTTGCAGTCTGGCTTTCGGGAAAAGGCGAGCTGTGCCAAAAGATGCCGATACAGCATGGAACGGAGTGCAGGCAGGCATCATGGATGTTTCAAAACCCGAATTCCTCGATGTCGGCGGTACCGCAATCGCTTACCGGTGTCAGCCAGGCAGCGCACCGGGCGTGGTTTGGCTGGGTGGCTACAGATCCGACATGCTGGGCACCAAGGCCGAAACCCTGTCGCAATGGGCATCTGCAAGCGGCAATGCGTTCCTGCGTCACGATTATTCCGGGCATGGTGAGTCGGCCGGCGCTTTCACTGACGGCACCATCTCCAGATGGCTGGCTGAGAGCCTTGCTGTCTTTCGCGCCTTCACCGACGGGCCGCAAATCCTGGTCGGCTCATCAATGGGCGCGTGGATCGCGCTGCGCATGAACCAGGAACTCGGACGCTCGGGCGAGGGTGCGCGGATAGCCGGCATCGTGCTTCTGGCGCCTGCGCCGGATTTCACGCGTGAGCTTGTCGAGCCGAAATTGACAGCTGCCGATCGTGCCGACCTCGAGAACAAGGGCTATTTCGAAGTGCCTTCGGACTATTCGGCGGAGCCTTATATCTACACCCGCGACCTGATCGAGGACGGTCGCGATAACCTCGTGATGATTGGCCCGCTCGATACGCACTGCCCTGTCCATATTATCCAGGGTCTCGCCGATCCGGACGTGCCGCATAGCCACGCGCTGAAACTGATGAGCCTCTTGTCCGCCGACGATGCCACGATGGCGCTGGTGCCGGACGGCGATCACCGCTTGTCGCGGCCGCAGGATCTGGAGATGCTAACCCGTGCGGTCCAGGGCATGGTCGAGCGGGCGGTGAAATAGGATGCGCGCTTCCATCCCATCATCGGCCTTCGTTGCCGCCATAGTCGGGTTCGGCGGCACGCTGGCCATCATCATCGCGGCGGCGAATGCGCTGGGCGCAACGCAAGCGCAAACGGCAAGCTGGGTGACGGCGATATGCCTGGCTATGGCAGTAGAAACACTATGGCTTTCCTGGCGCTACAAAATGCCGGTGATCACCGCCTGGTCGACGCCGGGGGCGGCATTGGTGGCCGCGAGCAGCGGCTTCACCATGGCTGAGGGTGTCGGCGCCTTCATCGTAGCCGCAGCCCTCTTGGTCGCCACCGGGTTTTTCAAGCCCCTGACGCGGCTGATTTCCAAAATACCAGGGTCGGTAGCCTCAGCAATGCTTGCCGGCATCGTCGTTACCTTTGTGATGGGTGCGTTCAGGGCAGCGCCTGGAGACCCACTCTTCGTGCTGCCGCTGCTTGTGGCCTTCTTCGTCATCCGGCTTTTCAATCCTGCGATGTCCGTGCTGTTCGTCTTGGTCGGCGGCGGGCTTTTCGCCTTGCTGACCGGCCGCGTGGGTGGGTTGCCTTCGCTCGGATTTTCGACCTTGACGCTGACCATGCCGGCATTTTCGCTGCAGGCGCTGATGGGGCTAGCGTTGCCGCTTTATCTTGTCACCATGGCATCGCAGAACCTGTCCGGCCTGAGCGTCCTGCGCGCCGCCGGTTATGAACCGCCGGCGGGGCCTTTGATCGCCGTGACGGGATTGGTCTCGCTGCTGACGGCTCCGTTCAATGCGCTGACCACCAACCTGGCCGCGATTTCGGCCGCAATCTGCACCGGGCCAGATGTGCACCCCGATCCTGCGAAGCGCTGGCTGACCGGTCCCTTCTACGCATTCTACTATCTCCTTTTTGCGATTTTCGGGGCTTCGCTGGTGGCGCTGTTTGCGGTGATGCCGCCAAGCCTCATCGCACTGGTGGCGGGGCTCGGGCTGATTGGCGCGCTGTCCAACGCTCTGACGATTGCTCTGAAGGACGAGGAAGACCGCATGGCCGCGGTGACTGCCTTTGCCGTCACGGCTTCCGGGTTGAGCTTTTTGGGTGTCGGATCGGCCTTCTGGGGGCTGGTCGCGGGCTTGGCGGTGCTTCTCCTCGATCGCGCTAAAAAGCGTTAACTATTACAAGGTCTTGTCTGGTTTTGGCGGGCGATATCTTGAAGTGCGTTTTTGCCGTTCCCATTTCGATCTCAAGCAGCCGATATGGCTGCGTGAAACCTGAGGAACGACAAAACGATGAACACGACCGCACTGATCCGCCCGGCCTGGACGCCGGCGACCATCGCGCTCATGGTGATCGGCTTCATGGTCTTTTGGCCGCTCGGCTTTGCCATGCTCGCCTACATCTTGTGGGGTGACCGGCTTGACGGCTTCAAGCGCGACGTGAACCGCGCGACGGACGGTATCTTCAAGGGCTGCCGCAAGGCGTCCTACCGCGCAACCGCCAACGTCGGTACTGGCAACGTCGCCTTCGACGACTGGCGCGAGAAGGAACTCGCCCGGCTAGACGAAGAGCGCAACAGGCTTGAAGAAGCCCGCGAAGCCTTCGAGGAATATGCGCGCGAACTGCGCCGCGCCAAGGACCAGGATGAGTTCGACCGCTTCATGGCCGAACGCAACCGACCGAACGCACCGGCGCCTACAAGCAAGCGGAGCGGCAAGTCCACTCTCGGTCTTCTTGACGAGTAAGACTGCTAACCTGAACTGAAGTGACGGCGTCGCGAAAGCGGCGCCGTTTTCTTTTGCTCTTCACCGCCGTTCGAATCGATTATCGTCATTTCATGTCCTTCGGCTTTTTTCGCAAAAAACCGCAACCTTCGACCGCGCTATCGGTTCAGGAACGAGAGCATCTTGTCGCTGGGCGCAGCCTGCCGCTGCGTATTGTCGAGAACGGCCGTGCGCGTCGGCTGACGCTTCGGATTGAGCCGGGCTGTCGAGGCTTGCGGATTACCATCCCGCCCGGCTTGGCCAAGGGCGAGGTGGAGCGCTTCCTGCTCCGCCAGCAAGGTTGGCTCGAGCAGAAGCTGATAAAACTGCCCGACAAGCCGGAAGTGCGGGCCGGCGTTAAGATTCCGGTCCGTGGCGTGCCGCATCTTATTGTGCATCAGCCGGGCAAGCGCGGAACGGCGGCAGTGGCCGAGTACGAGAGCGCGCCCGCTCTTCTTGTCTACGGCAATGATGAGCATCTGCCGCGCCGGGTGGCAGATTTCCTCAAGCGCGAGGCAAAGCGCGATATCGAGGCGCTTGTGGAAGCGCATTGCGGCACTATCGGCAAGCGGGCCAAAACGATCAGGTTTCGCGACACGTCGAGCCGCTGGGGCTCATGCACCTCGGACGGCGCCTTGTCGTTTTCCTGGCGCATTATGATGGCGCCACCGCAGGTGATCAACTATCTCGTCGCCCATGAGGTGGCTCATCTCAAGGAGATGAATCATGGGCCAGGCTTCTGGCGTCTCTGCGAAAAGCTGTGTCCGGATACCGACCGATGCAAGGCCTGGCTGAAGCGTAATGGCAACGCACTTCAGGCTATCAGGTTTGAATGATCTGAGAGTTCAGTTTTCCTGAACCGAAATACGGCTTTCATTCAGCCTGATCTCGACCCCATTGGGCTGGCTTTCCTCGCGCAGCACATAAATTCCCAACGCAATGACCGCCACCACAAGTGCGCCGATCACAAGATAAAGCTGTTTTTGCTGCATGAATGCCCCTCAGTCTATGCGGCTGAGATAGTGTGCAGAAAAGTTTTTGCCAGGGGCGCGCAGGGACGGAAGGCCTATCCTCCCGCTTTCATGAGATCGACCCGCGCTCTGATGGAGCGCGGGTCGATTATTGAAGGTGAGGTGTTAGATGACCAAGAAGTCGCGATAGCTGAGCGGCTCGAGGTTTTCGATGACGGCGAATTTCACGGCGTCGTAAGTGGTGCCGGAACCGTCGCGGTCGAAGAACAGGTCTCCGGTGGTTGAGTCGTAGAGGATGCGGTCGCTCGCATCCACACTTCCAGTACCGATGTCCTTGAACTGCTCCGAGGTTATCAAGGCACCTTCCGTCAAGCCGGCGAACACCGCATTGTCGATACGGATGCTGTCGAGCGGCGCGTAGAAGTCGGTGATGGTGTCGACGTTCGAAGGACGCAGCAGTGTGTCGAAAACAAAGCGGTCGGCGCCGTTCCCGCCAGTCAAGGTATCGCTGCCGTCGCCGCCGTTGATGATGTTGGACTGACGGTTGCCGACGATCGTATTGTCCAGTTTGTTGCCAGTCGCATTGATGACACCGGAGCCGGTTAGAATAAGATCTTCAACATACTGACCCTTCAGAGTGTAGCTGACCGACGAGTGGACAGTATCATCGCCCTGACCCTGAACCTCGATGGCTTTATCGCCGACGTTGTCGACATAGTAGGTGTCGTTACCTAGCCCACCCGTCATCTTGTCTGCACCAGCTGCACCGTCAATAACGTTGTTTCCTGAGTTGCCGAGAATGACGTTGTTGAACTTGTTGCCGGTACCATTGATGTCACCGGACCCAGCAAGCGTAAGATTTTCGGCATAGACGCCTTTGAAGCTATAGCTTGCGGTGGTGATAACGGTATCAGTGCCTTGGCCGTCGATTTCTACGACTTTGTCGCCAGCGTTGTCGACATGATAGGTATCGTTGCCTTTGCCGCCGATCATTATGTCGGCGCCGGCTCTGCCGTCGATGACGTCATTGCCGTCGCTGCCGCGAAGGGTTTGGACCCCGGCATCGCCAGTCAAACTGTCGTTTCCAGAAAACGCGAGGTCGGGAAGGTTCGGCGTCTCATTGGTGGTCAGGTTATTATAGCCGCCACTACCGCCATTGACCAAGCCGAGGGTGACGAGCAGTTGCAGCAGATTTCCTGTCAGGTCGCCGACCTGAACAGATGGTGATGAGCCGAAGTCGACTTCGAACTCGCGCCCCTGGTAGCTCGCGATGGTCTCCCCGCCTTGCGACAACTCGATATTGTCATACGAACCGGTGATCGAGACAGAGCCCAGAACCAGGAGACGGTTTTCGGTCTGTGTCCACTCTCCATTATAAGAATAGGTTACGCCATTGTAGTCGAAGCTGAGTGTCTCAAAGGTCTGAACGTACTCGCCCAGCAACGGATTGCCAGAAGCGCCGGTCTGGTTTTCGAAGCGTATGTTTGTGACATCATTCAAGCTGGTTACGAAGAGCTGGTTCGAATCAAGCGTGACAGGTTCGGTGACACTGAAAGTTGCCATAGACTTCCTCCATTTAAATAAAGTTGCAGATAAATTACTCTTTCTGCGAATTCGACAAGACTAATCTAGCGGAATGAGAGTTGTCTGTCCCAAAAAAAATCATAAACGCGATGATTTGTTCCAAAAAAAATTTATATTGTACCATTTTAGATCATTAAAATAATAAACCGATTTCATATTTAATGATTCTGGAGCCAAACTAAATTTTCATGATAATTCTGTCGAAAGTTGTAAAATTTACGAGCTTCTAGATATCTGTAGAGCAACGATGGAAAAATTATCTCCTTCCTTCTGTATTCATTTTAAGAGAGATTTATGGCTTTGCCTTCGTGAGCCGTAGCGCAAGTTCGCCGCTTTTTGCGAGAGCGACGGTGATCGGCTCCGGGTGCTAAATAGTTGGCATCTGCCAACCGCTGGGTGCGCAAAAGCTCGCCGGGTGCCCTGAAGCGCGGGGTCAGAAGTGGCTCGGTTTGTTTGAACAGGTTCCGTGTTATGCGCCGTCAGTTGTCGCGTCGCCTGCGGCGTCGTTCAAGCAGTGACGGCAACCATTTCCGCTCACCGCCAGTAAGCATGTCTCTGCTGCAGCGCTTTCATGATTATGGCTGCGAGCACCGCTTTCGCCAACTCATGGGTCTCGTCTCAGATGCATAAAAGAGTATGGAGCACGCGCTCAAAGGTCTCGTGCCAGTTCGCCTTGAAGATGATTGCGGCTAGCTTTGAGATAAGATCCCATCAATGTTATCAAGAGTCCTGGCTTTAACTATTCTTCTTTAAAAGCACGCGAGAAAGAGTCCATTATAGGCTTGATGAGATATTCTGCGAAAGTCCTGTCTCCTGTGGCTATAAATGTTTCCACGGGCATGCCGGGATAAATTTGGTCCAACGCAAGATCTGGCGGGAGGTCTTCGGATATTGCAAGGCGGGCAGTATAATAGAACTCGCCCGTTTGTTGTTCGATCTGCCGGTCCGCCGAGACATAGGTGACATCGCCCTTTACGATAGGGGTAGTGCGGGCGTTCAGGGCCGAGAACTGAAGATTGGCGTGCTGGCCGACTTCGATGGCGTCGATATCCCGAGGCGAGACGCGCGCTTCGATGATAAGGGCGTTGCCAGTGGGCAATATCTCCATCAGCGGTTCGCCGGCGCGGATCACCCCGCCGGGAGAATTGAACAGCGTGCGCACGACGATGCCGTCGGTGGGCGATACGATGCTGATGCGGCCCAGAGTCGCGCGGGCGGATACCATTTGCTCCTCGATATCCCGCAGATTGGCCCGCGTGGTGTTGAGCTCGTTCATCGCTTCCTGCACGCGTTCGGTTCTAAGCCGTTCGACCTGTTGTCGGGCCTCGACCGTTTGCGTTGCCGAACTGGCGATCTGCGATTGCAAGGCTCCGGTGCGACCGATGAGTTCGGCTTCCGCGCGCAGAAGCGCACTGTATTCGGTCCTGTTGGTCAGGCCCTTGTCGAGTAGGCCCTTTTTACGGTCGATCTCGTCGCGCAAAAGAAAAAGCTGGTCTTCGCCTGCCTTTTTCTGGGCCTCGAGCCCGAGAACCCCTTCAGCCAGCGCTTCTTCTCTCTTGCCGAGAATATCCTGCTCGGCCTGGAACCGCGCCAACCGTGCGGTAAACTCCTTCTCGTGCTCGGACGCGACGAATGCGATGTCGAAGCCATCGACCGCTGCGGCCTCGTCGCCATCGAATGCTGCCATGGCATTGAAAGTTGTCATTCCGTCGCGTTCCGAACGCAGGCGGGCTTCGCGCATTCGCATTTCGATGCGTTGGTTGTTCAGGCGATTGTAGAGTGTGCGGACCTGCGTGTCTTCGAGGACGAAAAGCGTTTGGCCGGCCTTGACCCGCCCGCCCTCACCGACATCGATCGATTTGACGATGCCGCCATCGAGATGCTGGATCATGATGTTGTGGCCAGTGGCAGCGACGAAGCCGCTTGCGATCACTGCGCCGCCAAGCGGCGCACTTGCCGCCCAATAGCCGAAGCTGCCCAGGAGTAGAAAGATCGTGGCATAGCCGGCAAGCGCGACAGGTGCGGTCGTTGCCCTGATGCTTTGTTGCCAGCGCGGCTTTTTGGGGGCGTCCAAGGAAAGTATCGCCATCTCAATTCGCCTTTACGCGTGCAACGGCCTGAAAAGACGCGGTGGCATTTTCTGGCGCTGGAGCAGGGGGTGTCGGACGCTGTGGGACCGCTGACGCGCCTGCAAGCCTTTGAAGCACATCCGCCGCCGGCCCGAAAAGATCGATCTGCCCATCCCGAAGCACCAGCACACGGTCACATTTGGCCGCGATCGAAGGCTTGTGCGTAATCAGAAGGATGGTGACGCCATTGGCTTTCGCCTCTTTGATCGCCAGTTCGAGCGCCATTTCACCTTCGGCGTCGAGACTGGCATTTGGCTCGTCCAGCACCAGGAGGCGAGGGCCGCCGTAAAAGGCTCGGGCAAGGCCGACGCGCTGACGTTCGCCGCCCGATAGCCTCACGCCCGACGCGCCGATTTCGGTGAGGTACCCCTTCTTCATCCGCAAGATCAGTTCATGCGCTTGCGCCCGCTGGGCGGCGCTGACGATATCTTCGTCGGCGGGCTGCTCGGAGAAACGGGAAATGTTTTGTGCCACGGTACCGGGCAGAAGGTCCACCTCCTGCGGCAGATAGCCGATATGGCTTCCCAGCATATCGGCATCCCATGTGCGGATGTCGGCGCCGTCGAGCCGCACCAGACCGGCGTTTGGCTTGAGCGCGCCCACGACGAGGCGCGCCAGCGTCGATTTACCGGCACGGCTGGGGCCGACAATGGCCACGGCTTCTCCGGCCGGCACCTGGAAGCTGAGCCGCTTGATCAGCGGGCTGGAGGCGTCTCCATCGGGAAGTTGGTAGACCAGGTTCTCGACGATGAGACTGCCCTTCACCTTGGGCAAACGGATCGTCTCGCGCTCATGCTCCAGCTTCATCTCGCGCAGCGCGCCCAACCGTCTCCAGGCCTTGCGCGCTTCGCCGATCTGCCGCCAACCGCCGATGATCTGGTCCATCGGCTGCAGAGCGCGTCCGGCGATCAGTGACGAAGCGAAGATCATGCCGGCTGTCATCTGGCCCTGAAGGACGAGATAAGCGCCGAGGCCGAGCATGGCCGTCTGCAATCCGGTCCGGAGCATGCGGGAAATGCCGCTGAAGAAGGCATTGATATCGGCAACCTTGCGATGGGCGGTGACCTGGTCGGCAAAGCGCCGGCCCCACACCCCGGCCACATTGGACGTCATGCCCAGAGCTCGGACCGTTTCCTGCATGCGCGCGAAGGTCTGCGCCAGCATCATCGTTTCGGAACTGGCCTCGCCGGCTGTCGCCTCGCTTTTTATCGTCGCGCGTTCATTAGCCAAGGCGACGAGGATCAGCACTACCACACCGGCTAGCGTCAGCAAAAAAAGTGCGGGGTGAATGAAATACATCAAGATGAGAAAGAAAGGCGCAAACGGCAGGTCGAAGAGAAAGAAGATTGCCTTTGAAGAGAGGAACGCGCGGATGGTCGAAAGATCGCGCAGGGGCTGGATGTCGCCCATATTGGCGCGAGACCCGGTTATCGTCGCCAGAAAGGCCTTGCCGCCAAGCGACACGTCGATTTGGGATGCGATACGGTTCGCATAATACGAGCGTATGATTTCAAGCACACATAAGGTCAGGAATGCGGCGGCACATATGATCGACAGATAGATCAATGTACTCAAGCTCTGTGCCGGCAGCACGCGATCGTAGATTTGCAGCAGATAGATAGGAGATACGAGCAGAAGCAGATTGACCGCCGCTGAAAAGATCCCGACTTCCAGTATTGCTTTCTTCACAAAGAACAATGAAAGCCCCTCCGCTTAGAGTCTAAAAATGCCGCCACGCACGACCTGTGGCCTAGATGACCGTATTTTCTGTAGTGTGAACACTTAGAAAATCTGGGCCGGATAAGTTATCTCATGTGTACAGGCCGCGATACCAAGAAGCAATTCGGCTCGGATGTCTCTTCCCGCATGCAAAAGGCATCGGCGGCACAAGCCCGCGCCGATCTAAATCTCTTCAATGCTCCGAGGCGACCGCCCTATCAGTCGAAAGCGGATGACCACCATTGCTGTTCCGTGTATAGCCACAGGTTTGTCGACTGCAAGCATATCGGCAAAGCCCGAGCCTTCAAACTGGTCGGGTTATGCGGTATATTTGTTTCTTGGGTATGTCATCGTCTTAACAAAGGGTCTGAATTCGAGCTTCATGTTTCAAAGAGAATCGTGTGGCACGAGCAATATCGTTATTTCTTCAGAGGTCGGAGCAATCCGATAAACATATTCAGATACCCCTCCGAGATGCATCCAGGGCATGACGGTCGAGGAGTCAACGAGAATTCCGTTGCGCTTGTAGTGCGCCGTGGCGGCGCGCGGGAATATATGTGAACAGGCTGAGATCGACGCAAGATGCTTCAGATAGGGCTTCCCCTCGCACGGGACGGGTTGGCTTGACGCAGAACCGAATGGACCTTTTGGCCTCACTGTTCATTATAGCAGGATGAAAACACCACAGACTGCCGGCGACTACCCAGACAGAGCCAATGAGTGCCAAGAGGCAATCGACATTGGTTTAGGGGAATTGGTCGATAAAGCGATGCAGGCCGGTTGGCTCCCCGAAGAAATATTCCGAGCCTTGTCCGCTGTCGTGCTCAGTCAGCAAAAAGCTTACGAGCAGGATCCGGACCCTTCAGACGATCCATTCTAATCGCAGTCGTAAAAATTCCTCATTGCATATCAGGCATATATACCCGGCTTGAAAGAGCATATTGGCACACCGATGACGCCAGTGTACTGTATTGCCAACAGTTCGGCTGTGCGTACCGCACGCTCCTCAGTCTGGTTCTCGGCCCAAAGGCGGTGGGAAAGTTCGCCTCGTCGTCACGGTCAAACGCCTGAACGACGATCAGTTTCGGCGTTTTGATCAGCCATCAGTGCGTCACTCTTAGCTTGCGGCTCGCGGCAACGCGCTCCTCCATCAACCGCAGATCGGCAATTGTACGCGCTCGGCGACGGCAGGGCCAGGCATGATCGGAGGAAGGCCTCGGGCCGAGACGATTTTCATGAAGCCGCTGATGCGCCGGACTCCATCGCCGACACGATCTGCCGGTGATCGGCGTAGAACTCCAGCGGACCAACATCAGTGAACCATGCCGCCTCTTTGGCGTCGTCCGCGGCGCGCACCTCAACCTCGATCTTGGCCGGCAGTTCGAACCGATGCACATGCGTGATGATGTGGCTGCGAGGATCTCGCGTCGGATCCGAGAAGACTACAGTCGGGTCACGGTACGCTATTCGAAGATCGGCCGGCGACATGTTGATGGTGGTTTCTTCAGTCAGTTCACGAATGGCAGCATCGAGGAGCTGTTCTCCCGGATCAACGAAGCCGCCCGGCAGTGCCCATGTTCCATCTTGCCGACGGATCAGCAGTATTTGTCCGCGCCATTCCACGAAGGCGTCAACGGACACATGCGGGCCACGGCCGTATTTGGCCTCATAGGTGGGATTTGGCATAAAGGATCCGTACTCGTCAGTGGCAGTGAACGCGGTCACTTTACTTTTGTCCGCATGACAGCATTGCCCGGCGAATCTTCTGGCAGCCACCGCGCCCAGATAATGGCGGCTTTGATCGTCCCGCCTCAATGTTCATGCAGCGATTATGCTTTTCCGCGGCTAGATAGCAAAACAGAGCTTGCTTGCCGAAACTCTCGCGCGCCACCCTGTGATCAACGGCCGGCTTCGACCGCGCCTCAGATCACTAAGAAATCCTTGTAGCTTATGGTTTCCTCGTTCGACAGGATAGCAAACAGGATCGGCTGATAGGTGCCGCCGCTGCCGTCGCGGTCAAAATAAAGCTCGCCGGTATCGGTCTCGTAGATGATCCGGTCCGAAGCGTCCGCGGCGTTGCCCGTCGTGTTTGCGCGGAACGCTGCGGCGGACAGACTGCCCGTCGAAAGCCCGACAAAGATGGCGTTGTCGATGCGGATGCTGTCGTCCGGTGCGTTGAAATCCGTGATGGTATCGACATTCGACGCCCCAAGCGCCTGATCGAACACGAAGCGGTCGGCACCGCCTTGACCGCTCATCGTATCCTTGCCGGCCATGCCGTTGAGGATGTTCGAGCCGTTGTTGCCGTCCAGCACGTTGGCGTACTTGTTGCCAGTGGCATTGATGTTGGCGGTTCCGACCAGATCAAGCGTTTCGACATAACGGCCAGAGAGCGTGTAGCTGACAGTCGAAATCACCTTGTCAGTGCCTTCACCGCTCGCTTCCCGGACATTATCACTGGTATTGTCGACGTAATAAGTGTCGTTACCCGCATGACCGACAAGGGTATCCGCGCCGGCCTTGCCGTCCAACACATTGTTGCCTGACGTGCCGTCGATCAGGTTGGCGAGTTCATTGCCAGTACCGTTGATGTTGCCGCCGGATAGATCGAGCGTTTCAACAGAGCGACCTGCAAGCGAGTAGCTGACACTCGCATTGATGGTGTCATTGCCCTCACCATTGATCTCGACCACGTTGTCGCCGGCGTTGTCCACATCATAGGTATCGTCACCAACCCCGCCCTGCATTCGGTCTACACCAGTTCCTCCTCTGAGGTCGTCGTTCCCGGCGCCGCCATTCAAAGCGTCGTCTCCACCGAACCCAAGCAGCAAGTCGTCGTCCTCATCCCCAAAGAAGTAATCGGATTGGCCACCCCCCATCATCTGGTCATTGCCGTAGCCGCCATAGACGCCGCCTAACTGACTGCCAAGTCGGCCATCATAGGAGTCGTTACCGCCCCCGAAGAGGATGCGGCCCCTTATAAGGCCGTTATTTGTAATGATGTCCCAGCCGCCGTAATCGTCCACGTAAGCGTAGCCGGAAATGATATCTATGGAACCGTTATTCGTGATTACGACGTTCTCAGAGCTGTTACGCAGAATGGCCGTGTTGCCGAGAATGTAACCATCGTTGACGATACTAGCGTATGTCGACGGGCTATAAACGGACAGGGTGATCGCGTAACCGCTGTCTCCGTTCGAAATGACGCTTCCACCCTCACCGACTTTGATCAATGCGCCGCTGCCCCAAATGCGAATTGCGGAGCCGGTGTCGTTGCTGTTCCTTATTGTGCCATCGACATTGATATAGCCGTTGGTGGCGGCCGTCGTGTAGTGGACGGTGCTGGTCCCGGCGGAACTTGCGATTGTGCGGCCCCAAAGATCCACAGTCGGTCCGACATTCGTCGCGAGGAAAACACGACCGTTTGTCGAATGAAGCATCGTCCATCCCGCAAGCTCATATCCTGAGTTGGGATTGGAGATCGTATAAAGATCGCCGGAACCGACATAGTCGGTGCCTAAAAGATATTGTGCGGGCATGAGCGTCTCCAGGGAATTCCGGTATACAATTCTATGGGACAACGCCAAAACATCACAGTCGGCATTTGCCGACCGCTAATCGGGCGGGTCGTTCGGCCTTTCTATCACTTTCTCAGCTTGGGGAACGCAAACTGCAGGCCTCCCATAAGTGGCTTCCCGTTCAAACCATCAGAGTTTTCGCTCACGCCGGTAGCAACACGCTCCGCGGCTTCCGCATCCCGCCAGCCGTGGGGGCGCACATCTTCAAAGGCTTTGCGAGCATAGTTCAGTTCACGCGTCTGGCTCGGACTTTCCGATCCCGGTGGCGAGGACCGCGTAAAACCTCGATCCGTAGCGATCAACCGCTGAAGCAGTTGCTCTTTTCTCCTCAGAGCACTCCTCCTGGCCTCATAGAGGCTATTATGGATTGGCGACAAGGATGGCGGCCTGTTTGGTCATGAGAGTTGCGAAAGCCACGAGATGGAGGCCTGCGCGGTTTTCTGCGGATCTCTCATAGTCCTTGAAGAGCCTGCGGAAGTGGTTGCCCATGCGAAGGATAGCTCGGCGACCCAGCGTCGTGGCAGCAGCACGAAGCCGCGCTTGGCCTGGGGCAACTTGACGGGTACTTACCGAATGAGAGGATGTTTTCCTACTCAAGATAGCGATACCGCAATTGCCAGAGCTTGGATCTGCTTTTCTGGACGAGTAGAAAAAGCCCGTCGCCGTCAGCCAAGCAGTAGGGCTTGTCTTTAGGCTTTGCGTTTTTGCAAGCGAGTCTGGTAGTGACGTGGGTAACGGACCCCCTGGGGGAAAGTGGGTAATCCGAGTATCGTTATCCACAAACTTATGCGTTGCAATGGTTTGCGGTGGATCCCCGTGAGCAGCTGAAACGAGCTAACTCATTGAATTTTATGTCTAGTGAGACATCGTGAGAAGCGGTGGGAAGGGAAAGTGGTGGTGCCCAGACGCGAGGTACAGAAACCTCACAAAACCAACATCTTACACAGAGTGGGACACTTCAAAAGTGCCGTCGGATTCCTACGCTTTCCGACGGAAATGTCCCGCCGCAAAGCGATGACACATCGCCGCTAGCGGTCATTCTGCGGAACCTGTTAGCGCCACCTATATCGGAAAATGGAAACGCCGCCCCGGCTGGTCCCCGGAACGGCGCTGAACTAGATAAGAAAGCGGCTAACTTTCAGGGGCAAAACTACCAAACTACCGCTGCTAAAGCAACGAATTTTGAAGACCTCCTAGGAGAGGCAGACCGCGTTGACCCCCCAGAGGAACGCTCTGGACCGCTGGATACCAAAATCGCTGTCACGATGTTCCCGACGCAAGCCGCCGATGGCAAAAGCGAGCGGATGTTGACGTTGCGGGAGCTTGCGGCCGAGATCAGGATGAATCGTGCCGCTGATAAGGGCCGGTTGCCCTGGTATAAGCTCGCCCGTTTTGGTGATCAGCGTACCGAAAAGAACTCACTTCGACACGACGCAAACGTTTTGGGCATCACCGGCATAGAGATTGATCACGACGGGGGCGGGCTTTCGGTTGCTGACGGGCTTGATCGGTTGCGGCAACACGGCGTTGCCGCGATGCTCTATACATCACCGTCACACTTGCAGCCGGGCAAGGGTGAGCGCTGGCGCGTGTTCATTCCCTTAAGCGCCGAGATTCCGCCAAGCGAGCGAAAGACCCTTTGCCGACGTGTAAACGGCATCTTTGAAGGCCGGGTTGATCAGGTGCTCTTCACGCTGTCCCAAAGCTACTACGGCGGCAACATCCACGGTGGAACGCCGGTCGAGGCGCATTTTGTCGAGGGGGATTTCCTAGATCAACTTCCGCAACTGGAATCGATCGCGCTGGATAAGCGCAAGAAACAGATCACGCCGCAGGGACTCGACGACCTGCTCGGAGAACTGGTGACAGACGAGCAATCCGATGCCGCTGTCTTGGCAAGGATATCGGCCGGGGACGGCCACTATCATGACCGGATTAAGCAGATGGCCGGCCGATACGCTAGCCGCGATTTGTCTATGTTAGAAGCGCGGGCACGTCTCGATAAAGCGATGCGGGCGGTTTCAGCCGATGCTCAAAACGCATATTGGCGAGATCAGTTGGCGGGTATCGATAGCCTGCTTGAACATGCCTATTCCAACCAGGCAAAAAAGGTCGACGCCTCTATTCTATCAACATTTCAGGATGTTGAAGAAGGAGAGGGGGGGGATGGCGCTGAGATTTCTGACTTAAATGGCTTTGATCTTTCAGAAAATGGCCTGGTCAGCGCATTCGCCACGAAATATCGCAAAGCCCTCCGCTTTGATCATGATCTAGGCAAATGGTTTGTGTGGAGCGGCAGGAGATGGGAGCGAAACAACACCCAGCTTGCCCATGAATACGCTCGGCAACTCTCTGTGAAGGTGGCCCGCACCGATCCGAAGAGCGCAACCGTCAAACCTCTTAAGCGGGTTTCGACATGGGAGGCGATAGAGCGCGGCGCGCGGCGTGTTGCACCCTTGGCCACCAATTCAGCCATATGGGATGCCGATCCTTGGTTGCTGGGGACGCCTGGTGGCACTGTCGACCTGCGAACGGGAGACCTGCACGACGCACGACAATCGGATTTCATCACAAAGCAAACCGCGGTAACGCCGATTCCGCTTTCAGAGTTCAACCCGTCGCAGCACTGCCCGACATGGATAGCCTTTCTGGACTTCGCCACGGGCGAAGACGCGGGCGCCGTCCGATTCCTGCAGCAGTGGCTTGGCTATTCTTTGACTGGTGACACGCGGGAACAGGCTTTGCTCTTTGTGCATGGGCCTGGCGGGTCGGGGAAGGGGACGGCAATCAACGGCTTTGCGGACGTCATGGGCGACTATTCGTTGAACGTCGACATGTCGACGCTGACCGCCGCCAAATACGAAGGGCATACCACTCAGTTTGCGAGGCTTCGCGGTGCTCGCATGGCCCGAGCGTCAGAAACCGAAGAAGGCAAGGCCTGGGCCGAAAACCGCATCAAGACCCTAACAGGTGGCGACAAGGTGACCGCGCGATTCATGCGACAGGACGATTTTGAGTTCGTGCCAGAGTTCAAGCTAACAATCTTCGGCAACAATCGTCCGGCCATAGCCAACGTTGACGAGGCGATTAAGCGCCGGTTCAACGTGCTGCCATTCACGCGCATCCCCCCGGTCAAGGATCTGCAGCTAGGCGCTAAGCTTCGAGCCGAGTGGAGCGGGATGCTGTCATGGGCAATCCTCGGCTGCCTCGATTGGCAGGCCAATGGGTTAGTGAGGCCGCATGCTGTGCTTGATGCAACGGCTTCCTACTTCGAAGAGCAAGACACCTTTCAGCTTTGGATTGATGCAGAATGTGAGGTTGGACGTCAGCATGCCGACACGACAGATAGGCTTTGGGAGTCGTGGATGTCCTATGCCCGCGAAGTTGGTGAGCCCTGCGGGTCCAGAAACAAGACGTTTCCGGAGATGATGCAGCGCCGCGGATACTCGCTCATCAAGAACAAGCAAGGCATTAGGGGCAGGGGATTTGCAGGCATCACGGTGCGCACGCATGACGATATGTTTGAAGAGGGGGAGTGACGCACGTGAACACACATCCCCTGAAGAAAGCTAACCCGTTGATTTCTATGAATGTGGGTCAGTTGGGTCGGTTGATCCGTATACACTCTATACACGGGCGTGCGCGTGGCGCGTCTAACGCTTATGTGAAACAGCCGCCCCAACTGTCCCAACTCCCCCAAGGCGTTCAACTCACCGTTGAAGAGAAGCACCTGTCGCCAATGGGTCCTACCCCCTGCTGTCCGGCTTGCGGGGTCGTGGAGTCCGCAACGTTTCGATCTCTCAACAAAAATTCGAACTGCGATTCCGTGCGATGAGCAAAAATCAAATGAAAGTTGAAAAATTCGAGGACTTGTTGGGCATACCTTCCGATTCACCTCTCGGGAAGTCTGCACAATCGCTCTTGTCGCTCACCCCGACCGCCAGTCGCCAAGAATTGACCACAGAGGGGGACTTGGCGGCTTTTTGGGGAGTTTCCACCCGGCAGGTGCGCAAACTTGTCAGTGAGGCTGTAATCGCGAAGGTCAACGGCCGATTTTTTGACCGGGCAACTGCAACGCAGGGCTATATTCGCCACCTGGTTGCAGCGGCTCAACGTCGAAACGGCAGTGATCCCGAGTTGCGTGAGCAAAAACTGCGCATTGCAAACGAGCAAGCCGATCTACTCGAATTAAAAAATCAGGAAAAGCGCGGCGAACTCGTTTCCGCAAAGGACGTCGAATCCGAGTGGGCCGATCTTCTGAGAACCGTTCGCGCGGGACTTCTAGCCGTGCCGGCAAGAGTCGGCGCACGCCTGACCTTGCCGCAAACGCACCTGTCAGAAATCGACATCGAAATTCGTGCCGTGCTGAAAGAGTTGGGCGAATGACTTCGATACTGCAAACGATCCGCCGCAACGCGATGCGTTCGCTCATCCCGCCGCCGCGCTTGCGATTGTCGGATTGGGTCGAACAGCACATGCGACTTCCGGAGACCGTCTCAGCGGCACCCGGTCCGATCCGGCTTTGGCCACCTCAGATCGGCATTGCAGACGCAATCACCGATCCGACGATTGAGCGCATCACCTTGGTGAAACCGGTCCGCGTCGGATTCTCAACGCTGCTGACGGCCACTCTCGCGAGCTTCATCGCCAACGAACCCAGCCCGATCTTGCTTTTGCTGCCGACCGAAGCCGATTGCCGTGACGTCATGGTGTCCGACGTCGAACCGATCTTTAGCGCAAGTCCGACGTTGCAGGGCCTGCTTTCGAGCGATTCAGATGAGGGCGGGCGCAACACGCTTCTCAGCCGGCGCTTCCCCGGTGGCAGTCTGAAAGTCGTCGCGGCGAAGAGTCCTCGCAACCTTCGTCGGCACAACGTTCGGATCCTGCTTTGTGACGAGGTGGACGGGATGGAGTCCGGTCCAGAAGGTAGCCCGATAGTGCTTGCCGAGAAGCGCACGCTGTCGTTTGCCAACCGCAAAATCATCATCGGGTCGACTCCAGTCTATGAAGCCACCTCGCATGTGCTGAGATCCTACGAGAACAGTGACAAACGGGTTTTCGAGTGCCCTTGCCCGGAATGCAGGGAGTTCACGGAAATTCTGTGGAATCACATCGAATGGGATGTCGGGAAGCCTGAAACCGCCGCTTTTTGCTGTCCGCATTGCGGCGCCGTTTCCGAAGAAAGCAAAAAGGCGGAGATGGTTTCTCTCGGTCGCTGGCGCATCACGGCGCCAGAGGTGGTCGGGCATGCCGGCTTTCGGATGAACGCGCTCATTTCGTTGCTGCCGAATGCATCGTGGGGCAAGCTCGCGCAAGAATTCCTTGCTGCGAAGAAGTATCCGGACCTGCTACAGGGCTTCGTCAACACGATTCTGGGCCAAGGCTGGAAGGAAGCCGCCGAAGAGTTGGACGAACACGAACTGGCTGCCCGCGCCGAAGATTTCAGCCTGTCGAAGATCCCCGCAGAGGTAATCATCGTCACAGCAGGCGTCGACGTCCAGCGCGACCGCTTGGAAATCCTGTTTCTCGGCCATACGGCAAGCGGCGATGTCCTGGTTCTGGGCCAAAGTGTCATCTGGGGACCGCCTGACGAAGATCATGTCTGGGGAGAACTGGACGATGCGCTCAAAACAGCCTGGCCACATCCGAATGGCGGCACATTGAGAGTCGATGCGTGTGCGGTGGACTCCGGCGATGGTCTGCACACTGACAAGGTGCTGAACTACTGCCGATCCCGCTTCGGCCGTCGCGTTGTCGCAATCAAAGGTGTGGCCGGCAACCGCCCACAAATTCAGGCATCGCAGACTCAGGGCTCGAAACTGTTCATCGTCGGCGTTGACGGTTTGAAAACCCTGATCACGACAAGGCTTTCCCGTGGATGGACGATCCGCTTCTCGAACATGCTTGATCCGCGATTTTATGAAGAGCTTGCCAGTGAGCGACTGATCGTCCGCTATGTGCGGGGGGCACCCGCTCGCCAGTGGATGCGCACGCCGGGACGCCGGGCGGAAAGTTTGGATTGCCTTGTGTATGGTTTGGCAGTTCGGCAGATCGTGAACATCGATCCTGACAGGCGTTTGGCAGACCTTTCGACGGCAGCGGCACCGAGGCCGCGACCGCCGCAAGTTGTAAGATCAAATTGGCTTAATCGTTAGGCTGTCCTTCTTCGAGAAGCCTAAAACCATTCGCAGAGACATATGCAGTACAAACCTTCTCGTTATCGAATTCAAATCTGACGGGATCTTCGATTCCAACAAGAACTTCGATTAACGAGCCAGCATTAACACCCTTTTTGTATGTAGTTGTCCTAAATCTTACTAGTGAACCGCTTGGTGGCACGATATCCATGTCCGCTTCGAAGAGAGTAGTTCCGCTGAGTTCAAATATAACTTTCATCTCTCAAAACTCCTTGTGAACCAAATGCCCAGCCACCGCATAGAGGAAGCCGATTCCGTGCCCTCGGGCAGCATCGTCGTTGCTGCCCGAGTCAGCTACGGCTTGCCGGATCGCTGAGACCAGCCGAGGAAGGGTGTCGTCCGTACAGTCGCTAAACGCAAACTCAGCGGCAGCGCGCCCAGACCGGTTTCCATCAATATAGTCATTTACGTTTTGCATTTTTCGCTCCTTTGCAGAGGAAATGAAGCATACGTCTCAGACTGAGTCAAATTCCGTCAAGTATATGTTGACTAGTCAACGCTATGTTGAATTTCACCATTGTTAATCACCTCAATGTTGAATTCTTCATAGTCACCTAGAACTGTCTCAACTGGCCCATACCAGCCCGAGGCATTCCAGTATGCTTGACTTAGACTCATCGCATTACCCCGCGCCCGCATCATTTCGATTGCCAAGTCCCGCCATTCTTTGTGGTGGCTCGGCGGCACGAAGCTGGGCGGCGGCGGTATCTCTGTCTTCATATCAGCCTCTAGAAAAATGACCCGCCCCGGATGCCGGGACGGGCCTTCGCTAAGGTCTCTCGTCAATGGCAATTGACAGATCGGAATCTCACTCAATTGACGCGACGAGTCAATAACAAATTTCCCAGCAAGTTCAACCTAATGTTGAAGATGAAATAGTTATTGACTCGACGCGTCAATTGGTCCATCCGTTCGGAGAAGATACAGTCGGAGTCTCTGAAATGATCACTAAGACGTTCACCGAACTGGCGAGCATCCTTGCAGAGGCCGACGGGCTATCAGCCGATGAGCATTCGACCCTCGTCCGCCGCATCCGCATTTTTGATGCGAAGAACCTTCTGCCAACACTGCCAGGCGAGGGGAGCAAAGCTGGACGTCTTGATTTGGAAGGTGCAGCAAAAGCCGCGGTGTTCGTTTGCTTAGTAGATCACGGCTTTGACGCTGAGCTTTTGCGCGCTCTTCGCGTCCGCATGGATGCAAAGCATAGCTTTCAAGAAATCGAGACGCGTTTTGCAAAAGCTATTGCGACGGTGCAGTCCAAGAAAGCTGTGTCCCTGACGATCTCCTTTCTCAGGAAGCGCGGGGGAGAACCTTGGCTTGGCTTCACCTTCGAAGGGAGCGACCTCCGAAACGAGCGAGTTGAGCGAGCACTTGATCTTCATGCCGATGCGCATGGCGTTTCCTCCAAAGTTCGCACAACCCTCGATTTGAACGCGGTTCTTGAACCCGTCATTTCCGCATATGGGGCTGAATAAGCCATGTTGGACGGCCTGCGTTCCAAACTTTCCCGCATGATCGCGCCGGAATCGGTTCGCCGGTTTGATGGCGCTGCAGGTGGCAGGCGTTTGGCGAGCGCTGGCACGTTCGGACGGTTGAATGCCGAGATCGGCGCGGCGGGTCAAAACCTCGCCAGTCGAGCGGCGTATTTGTCAAACAACCAGCCTACATCGCGAACGCCGTCCAGAATTGGATCGGCGCGCTTGTGGGTTCTGGCATCCGCGCAACCTCAAAGCATCCCGACGACGAAATTCGCACCCGGCTTGGCCAGCGCTTCGACCGCTTCTGCGAAACAGCCGATATCGAAGGCCGCACCGATTTTCATGGAATGCTAGCCGTTGCTGCGCGTGAGCTTGTGGTGTCAGGTGAGGCATTTTTGCTGGTCGAATGGGATGACGACGGTTTTCAGCTTCGCCATATCCCAGCCGAACAGATAGACCGCAGCATCACCCGCAACATCTCAGATGGCGCGCAAGTCGTCCAAGGCGTGCAGTTTGATGTACGTGGCCGACGCGTTGGCTACTGGATTCAGCCCGTTCGAGAAACTTCGCCCTTCGCTTCCTGGGCTGAACCGATTTTTGTGCCGGCTGAGAACGTCTTGCACCTCATGAAGCCCATCGGTCCTGGACAGGTACGCGGCGTGTCGTGGCTTGCGCCGATCATTTTGCAGGCCGGCGAATTCGACAAGCTTTGCGATGGGTTGCTGATGGGCGTTTCTGTCGGCGCCATGTTTGCTGGCGTGATCACCGATGAAAACGCAATGGGCGGCGACTCCGACCCATTCGACGGCGCTGAACAGCCTTCCCTTGAACCGGGTAGCATGATCCGCTTGCGAGCCGGTCAAAAGGTGACCTTTGCCAATCCGCAACAGGCATCCGAGACCACGGGCTTTCTGAAGCAAAACCTGCATGCGCTTGCGGCTGGGCTCGGCCTGCCGACGCACCTTCTCGACAACGATTTGAGCGGCGCCAACTATTCGAGCTTGCGGGCTGGTCTGTTGCCGTTCCGGCAGCGTGTTGAGGCCCTGCAGTATCAAGTTTTCGTCCCGCAGATCCTTCGGCCTGTCTGGGCGAATTTCGTTCGATCAGAGATCCTGGCCGGCAATCTGGACGCATCCGAGTTCGATGCCGCAATGGCCGTCGAATGGATTATGCCGAAAATGTTGCAGGTCGACCCTGCAAAAGACGTCGCCGCATCGGTGGAGATGATCGATGCTGGTCTTATGAGCCGCCGTCAGGCCGTCAACGAACTCGGCTGGTCGGTCGAAGAGCTTGATGCCGAAATTGCAGCGGACCGCGCTCGCGAAACGACTCTCGGGTTGGATTTCTCCCCAAAGTCCCCGGTTACCACAAAGGAGTCCGCCGATGACGCGAACCCTAAAACACCCGCGTAAAGCCAAACCGGCCCCGCGCATCGAACGGCGCAAGTATGACCGCTTGGTGCTCAGCAATCCCGATGCTGTTCGTGAAGTCATGGCTGAAGACCTTGCGCCGATCTATCGCAAAGCGACCTTTGGACAGAACAGTTTTGATGAATCGACCTTCACCATCGACGCAATTTTCTCGACTTTCGCACCCGTCCAGCGGCGCGGTTTTATTGAGATGCTTGATCCGGCTGGTCTGGATTTGACAGGCCTTGTCGGTGCGCCGGTTCTAGACGGGCACCGCAGCGGCAGCGGTCGCAACGTGGTCGGCGTCATAGCCGCGGCTCGGATTGAAAACTCGCATCTGGTTGGCACCGTTCGCCTTGTCCAATCGGATGACGCAAAGCCCATTGTGGACCGCATCCGTGGCGGCTTCCTACGCGATGTCAGCATTGGTTATCGGGTCGCTCAATGGGCAGACTCCACCCTCCCTGAAACCGGAGAACGGACGCGCACGGCGGTTCGCTGGTCAATCTTCGAACTCTCGTGCGTGCCCATCGGCGCCGATCCCGGCGCAAAATTCAGGAGCTTCCCAATGGACCCGGAACTTGAAGAGAACGACGTCGCCATGTCGGAAGCCGATCAGACGGCTATCCGCAGCATTGGCGAGCTTGCCGATCTGCCACCATCATGGGCTGCTGCCCAGATCGAAGCGGATGCCACCGTTGAGGAAGCCCGCACGGCAGCCCGTGGGGAACTCATTAGACGTTCGGCCCCCACTCAGCGCATTCGCGTGCAGGCCCCGTCACTTGAAGACGGCACGGCGCTTGTCCGCCGTCAGTCCGATGCTATGGCTTTCCGCATGGCAGGTGGCACTCTGCCCGACGATGCCCGCCCATTCGTCAGTATGACGCTTCGCGACTTTGCCGCAAGCAGCCTCGAACGCGCCGGCATCAACACGCGGGGCATGGCAGCCGACAACATTTTCACCCGCGCCGGGCAGCACACCACAAGCGATTTTCCGCTGCTTGTTTCCAACGCGATGGGCAAAGTCGCGCTCGAGTCCTACAAGGCTGCCGAGTCGCCTTTGAAGATACTCGCTCGCCAACGCACGCTGCCGAACTTCAAGGAATCGGCGGCAATCCGTCTTGGCGAACTTGGCAAGCTGTTGCCGATGACCGAGTCGGGTGAATTCCAGCACACCACCCGCGCCGAGAATGGCGAAATCCTGAAGCTGCAGACCTTCGGCCGTGCAATCAACGTAAGCCGTCAACTGCTGATCGATGACGATCTGGGCTTGCTTGGCGGTATGACCGCCGCCATGGGTGAGGCTGCTGCGCAGACCGAAGCCGATGAACTGGTTGAATTGCTGCTTTCCAATCCAGACCTGTCGGACGGTACGGCGGTGTTCCACGCCTCGCGTGGCAACATCGGCACGGCATCGGCAATTACAATCGAGGCTCTTGGTGCCGCTCGGCAAGCGATGCGCCTGCGCAAAGGCTTGGACGGCAAGACGATCATCTCTGCCGCGCCGAAGTATCTTGTCGTAGGTGCTGATCGGGAGACCGAAGCCGAAAAGGTCCTGGCATCGATCGCTCCCGCCACAAACGACGATGCGAACCCGTTCGCCGGCAAGCTGACGCTCTTAGTAGAGCCCCGGATCACCGATGGTAGCTGGTATCTGTTCGCAGATCCCGCACGGCTTGCCTCGCTTGCCTATGCCTACCTGTCAGCCGCGCAGGGCGTGCAGATCCAGCAGTCCGAAGCATGGTCGACACTTGGCACCCGCTTCCGGGCCTGGCTGGACTTTGGCGCCGGCTGGACCGACTGGCGCGGCGCCCACAAGAACGCGGGCGATTGATCATGGCCGCAAGCCTCTCCCAATTGATCATCTGGCGGGACTCGCTGATCGAGTCCCGCATGAGCGGCGTCTATTCCGTCACGGATCAGAACGGGGAGCGCATCACCTACCGCACCGATGGCGAAATGGCCCGCGCAATCGCCGCGGCCGAATCCATGATCGCTGCCGTTGGCAGACCTCGGGGCGGCACTTTCCGTGTCCAAACAAGCAAAGGATTATAACCGTGAAGAATTTTGTCCAAAAGGGTGAAAACCTCACCGTTCCCGCACCCGCCGATGTCCTTTCCGGCGCTGGCGTCGTGCTCGGCTCGATCTTTGGTATCGCTGCCGGTGATGCTACCTCGGGTTCGCCTGTCGACCTTGTGACTGAAGGCGTATTCGAATTGCCCAAGGTCTCGGCTTTGGCGATTGCTATTGGAGATGTCGTCTACTTCGACAACGCTACCAAACTCGTCAACAAAACGGCTTCCGGCAACTCGAAAATCGGGGTTGCTGTGGCGGTCTCCGCTAACCCGTCCGCGTCAGCCAAGGTGAAGCTGGTGCCGACGATCTGACGAAAGTTGCGCACGGGTTTTCTCATCCTCTTCCCGTTCGCTGCGATGCAGGTGACCCTTCTGCATCGAACGTGGCCGAGCGTCGTCCAACAATCAGCGCTCGGCCACACCTCATCAAACCTTCGTAGACAGGTTGAAAATGCGACCCGCCGTGTCCCAAACCTCCAAGGTCCTACCCGCCCCAACGCGCCGCGGCCTGTCGCGTGGTGAGGCAGCGGAATACGTTGGTGTGGGGACCTCGAAATTTGACGAGATGATTTCGGACGGGCGAATGCCGCACCCGAAGCGCATCGACGGCCGGAAGGTTTGGGACGTCCGCGCTCTAGATTCTGCATTCGACCGCTTGCCGTCAGACAACCGCGAAGATCATAATCCGTGGGATGACTGATCCGTGAGCGGAGAAACCATGGAAATCCGCCTCAAATACGTGGTCGAAGATGTTGATCGGCACGACAACGTGCGGCTCTACTATCGCCGCAAAGGCTTCCCAAAGGTCAGGCTCCCTGGCCCGATTGGGTCGCCAACGTTTCTTGCTGCCTACCGAGCCGCTGAGGAACACGCCAAGCAGGGCAGCAACCTCACGTCCAAGGTGTCCGCTGTTAAGCCTGGTTCAATCCGCTGGCTGACGATTCAATACTACCAATCCGCAATGTTCAAAGAACTCAACACACGGACTCAGATCGTTCGGCGGGGGATTCTCGAACGATTCTGCCAAAACAAGGATGACGGCGACAAACCGTATCGCCTCTTGATGCCGCGCAACCTTCGCACCCGTCGGGATGAGATGATGGACCTGCCCGAAGCGGCCAACGGGATGCTGAAAGCGGTCAGGCAACTCTATAAATTTGCTGTCCGATACGATCATCACCATGACAACCCGGCTGCAAAGGTCGAATATCTCAGAAGCAACAACCCGGACGGCTTCCATGCCTGGACGCTGGAAGAGATAGAGCAATTCGAAGCGCGGCATCCCGTGGGCACAAAAGCTCGCCTTGCAATGGCCCTACTGCTCTATCTAGGGCAACGGCGCAGCGACTTGGTACTCTTCGGTAAGCAGCATGTCCGCGATGGCTGGCTGACGCTCACGCAGTTCAAGGGCAGGGACAAAAAACCTGTGACGCTGCAGCTTCCGGTGATTCCCGTCCTGCAAAAGGTTATTGATGCTAGCCCGTGCGGGGATCTCACGTTTCTTGTCACAGAGTTCAAGCGTCCCTTCACATCTAACGGGTTCGGCAACTGGTTTCGAAAGAGATGTGATGAGGCTGATCTACCGCAATGCAGTGCTCACGGCTTGCGCAAGGCAGCATCCTATAGGATGGCTGAACTCGGCTGCACAGACTTCGAAATCATGGCGATTACCGGTCACACTACCTTGAAGGAGGTTACCCGCTACACGAAGGCCGCAAGCCAAAAGAAGCGAGCGGATAGCGCAATGCGAAAGGTCTCAGGGGAACAAAAACAGTCCTAAAGTGTCCCACTTTTTCGCCATCACTCGGCGAGTGGGACGATTATCCCGTCTAACTCATTGAAAAGAAAAGGATATTAGAATGAGTGGTGCCCAGACGCGGATTCGAACCACGGACACGCGGATTTTCAATCCGCTGCTCTACCAACTGAGCTATCTGGGCCTGTACCAAAGCGGTTCAAGCGGACCGTTCGGGAGTTCCAAGGGGCGTCGCCGTCCTTCGGAAGCGGGTGGGTTATAACACGAGAATCCGCGCTGTCCAGCGCTGCTGCGACTATTTTTGCCGAGAAACGATCAGCCTGTGCAGAACCCAGCGAGGCTGCTCAGCTCTCCGAATCCTGGTTCCCGGAAACGCCGTCTTCGTCTTCCTCGTCGTCGCGCGCGGGGATGACATAGGCGCCGGAGAGCCACCGGTTGAGGTCGATGTCCTTGCAGCGGCTCGAGCAGAACGGATAGGTCGCGCGCTCGGTCGGGCGGCCGCATTCCGGGCAGGCGCGCCGCGGTCGCAGCGGCGTGACCTTACCCGTCGGCCCGCTCAACGTTCGGCTCCTGCAACCCAGCGCGGATGGATTTGGAATCCGTCGCCTGTCAGAAGTGCCGCGGTTTCGTAAAGCGGCAGGCCGACGACATTGGTGTAGGAGCCAACGAGTTTGACGACGAAGGAGCCGGCAATGCCCTGGATGGCATAGCCGCCCGCCTTGCCCCGCCATTCGCCGGAGGCGAGATAGCTGTCTATCTCCGCGCGAGTCAGCCGCTTAAAGCGCAATCGGGTTTCCACCAGCCGCTGCCGGAATTTTCCGGCGGGCGTGATCAGCGCGACACCGGTATAGACCCGGTGCGACCGGCCCGACAGCAGTTGCAGGCAGGCAAGAGCCTCGTCGGAGGTCTCCGCCTTGGGCAGGATGCGCCGGCCAACGCAGACGACGGTATCGGCGGCGAGGATATAGGCTGGCGTGCCAGCTTTTTCGCTGTCGATAATGCTTTGGGCCTTCTCGGCCTTATCTTTCGACAGCCGCTTGGCCAGCGAACGCGGATGTTCGGCACGCTGCGGCGTTTCGTCGACGTCGGCCGGCAGCAGCCGGTCGGGTTCGATGCCGGCCTGCTGCAGCAGTTCGATGCGTCTCGGCGACCCGGAGGCGAGAACAAGCTTGTGTGATGCGCTCAATGCAATTCCCCGTGATGCCGCGAGGGCCTTGCGGAAGCGTCGCTTACTTGAAGCGGTAGGTGATGCGGCCCTTGGTCAGGTCGTAGGGCGTCATCTCCACGAGAACCTTATCGCCGGTCAAGACGCGAATACGGTTCTTGCGCATGCGACCTGCGGTGTGCGCAATGATTTCATGTTCGTTTTCGAGCTTGACCCGGAACATCGCATTGGGAAGCAATTCCGTCACGACGCCCGGAAACTCCAGGACTTCTTCCTTCGGCATTCGATACCTTTGGTTTGGGTGGTTCTCCGGCCTGGCCGGAATTTGCGCGGAACCTATATGATTATGGTCGGTTTGTGAACACGGTTATTCCGGTCCTCCCGCATCGTCTTTTTGGCCTAATCTCTCGGCGATTTTGGCCTTCAAACGATCCCTGACATCGCGATAGGCGGCAAGGATGTTCTCGCGGCCGCCGCTGGCCACCGTGGGGTCGGGGGTGGGCCAATATTCGACATCCACCGCAAGGGATCGGGTCAGGTCCAGCGCCTTGTGATGCGCCTGGGGCGATAAAGTGACGATGAGGTCGAAGAAGTCGTCTTCGAGATCGTCTACGCTGCGCGGCTGCCGGTCGCCCAGATCGAGGCCGTCTTCGGCGAGCACGGTGTCAACGAAGGGATCGCGTTCTCCGGCGCGCACGCCGGCCGAAGCCAAATAGACCGACTTCGGCAGCGCCCGCCGCGCCAGCACCTCCGCCATCGGCGAGCGGATGGAGTTCATGCCGCACATGAACAGGATGGATCGGACGGGGGTGCTCAGCGGGATATCCTCAGCCGCGCCAATGCAGCACGCAGATCAGCGTGAACAGCCTGCGCGCCGTGTCGAAATCCACCTCGATCTTGCCCGAAAGGCGATCGAGCAGGGTCTGCGAGCCTTCATTGTGCAGCCCGCGGCGGCCCATGTCGATGGCTTCGATCTGGCTGGGTGTGGCCGAACGGATCGCTGCGTAATAGCTTTCGCAGATCATGTAGTAGTCCTTGACGATGCGCCGGAATGGCGTCAGCGACAGGATATGCGTGACAACGGTATCGCCGCTTTCGCGGTTGACCGCGAAGATCAGGCGCGATTCGGCCAGCGACAGCTTGAGCTTATAGGGGCCTCCGGTCTCGTCGCCGATGGGATGGAAGCTGTTTTCCTCGATCAGGTCAAAAATGGCGACAGCGCGCTCGTGCTCGATATCAGGCGTGGACCGGCCGATCGTCTCGTCCAGTAAGACGTCGCTCAGCCTGTTGTTCGCGTTCCCGTTTCCAGCCATGGCATTATATATTGAGCCGGATCGCGACCGACCGGCCATGCGCTTCCAGCCCCTCGGCCTTAGCGAGCGCAATGGCTGCCGGCGCGAGTGCCTTGAGCTGGTCTGGGCCGAGCCGCAGGATCGAGGTGCGCTTGACGAAGTCGAGGACCGACAGGCCGGACGAGAACCTCGCCGAGCGCGCAGTCGGCAGCACGTGGTTGGAGCCACCGACATAGTCGCCGATGACTTCCGGCGTGTGGCGCCCGACGAACACGGCGCCGGCATTGCGGATCTTTCCAAGGAAGGTCTCGGGATCGTCGATGGCGAGTTCGAGATGCTCGGCTGCGATGCGGTCGACCAGCGGGATGGCCGCGTCGAAAGTTTCGACCAGGATGACGGCGCCGAAATCGCGCCAACTCGCCGCAGCCGTCTCGGCGCGGGGCAGAAGCTTGATCTGGCGTTCGACTGCGTCTTCCACGGCCTTGCCGAACGCTTCGTCAGTGGTGATCAGGATCGACTGCGCCGATACGTCATGTTCGGCCTGGGCGAGAAGGTCGGCGGCGATCCAGTTGGGATCGTTGCTCCCGTCCGCCACAACCAGAACTTCGGACGGGCCTGCAATCATATCGATCCCGACAGTGCCGAAGACGTGGCGCTTGGCGGCGGCGACATAGGCGTTGCCGGGGCCGACGATCTTGGCCACGGGGGCAATCGTCTCCGTGCCATAGGCGAGAGCGGCGACAGCCTGCGCGCCGCCGATGCGGTAGATTTCCGACACACCAGCCAAGTCCGCCGCGACCAGCACCAGCGGGTTGATGACGCCGCCCGAGGCGGGCACCACCATGACGACGCGGTCGACGCCCGCGACTTGCGCGGGAATGGCGTTCATCAGCACCGAACTGGGATAGCTCGCTGTGCCGCCCGGCACATAAAGGCCGACAGCCTCGATCGCCGTCCAGCGGGAGCCGAGTTCGACGCCGAGCGCGTCGGTATAGCGATCGTCCTTCGGCCTCTGACGCTCGTGGTGGCCGCGGATGCGGTCGCGGGCGAAACGCAGTGCCTCTATCGTCGCCGGATCGGCGTCCGTGTAAGCCTGGTCGATATCGGAGCGTGCCACCGCGATGCCGAGCGTAGACAGATCGGCCCGGTCGAATTTTTGGGTATAGTCGATCAGGGCAGCGTCGCCGCGTGTCCGCACCTCATCGATAATAGTGCGCACCGTTGCCTCGACATCCGGAGAGGCCTCGCGCTTGGTTCCCAGGAATGCCTTGAAGCGCTCCTCGAAGCCTGGGTCGGTCTGGCGAAGTGTGATGGCCATAGGTCTGCTCAGGCTTTGTGGATGGGGCGGGAGGACGCCTGCCAGGCAGCACCCGTATCGCTGAGGCGTGCCTCTATGCATTCGACTTCGAGCCGGATGGTGGCATCGCCAGCGAAGATCAGATCGATGGCTCCGGCGGGCGAAGCCACCGGCACGAACTGGACGGCGAGAAGGGACAAAACCTCTTCCTTCTTGTCGCGGTCTATCCCGCTGGTCTTGACCGAAAGCACGCGGCCGAAGCTCAGCAGGCTCTGGCGCCGCTCATTGCGCGGGGAGAACACGCCCGACTTCTGCTCCCAGGCGAAGCGGTTCAAAGGCAACGCGAACTGCCGCGAGGAGGCGACGAATTTCAGCTCGCCGACCTTGGTCACGGCATCTTGGACATGGGCCGAGATGATCTCGAGATCCTGTTCGTCCAGCGCTGCGAGCTTGAGAATTTCCATGTCCGGACCCGTCGGAAGCAATGTTTCCGGACTAGTTAGGCGGTTATGTCCCAGCGCGCAAACGCTTTCAGCTTGAGATGCGCTCGATCACCGCGCCGCAGCGCGACAGCTTCTCTTCAAGCCGTTCGAAGCCGCGATCGAGATGATAGACGCGGTTGACGACCGTCTCGCCCTCTGCGGCAAGGCCGGCGATGACGAGCGAGACCGAGGCGCGTAGATCGGTGGCCATGACCTGGGCGCCCTTAAGCTTGGAAACGCCGTCGACGATGGCGGTTTGACCCGACAGCGCGATACGCGCGCCCAGGCGGGCGAGTTCCTGCACATGCATGAAACGGTTCTCGAAGATCGTCTCGGTGATGCGCGCCTTGCCGCTGGACATGGTCATAAGCGCCATGAACTGCGCCTGCAGATCGGTGGGGAAGCCGGGGAACGGTTCGGTGACGACGTCGACGGGTGCGATGCCTTGGCCGTTACGGGTGACGCGGACGCCCGAATCTGTCTGTGTGATGACAGCGCCAGTCTGCGCGATGACGTCGAACGCGTTCTGCAGCAGATCGATGCGCGCGCCTTCCAGCAGCACGTCGCCGCCGGTCATCGCGACCGCCATGGCGTAGGTGCCGGTCTCAATACGGTCGGGGATGACGCGATGACGCGCGCCCGACAACGAATCGACACCCTGGATGGTGATGGTGGAGGTGCCGGCACCCTCGATCTTGGCGCCCATGGCGTTAAGGCATTCGGCGAGGTTGACCACTTCAGGCTCGCGCGCAGCGTTGAGCAGCACGGTTTCGCCCCGCGCCAGCGTCGCCGACATCATCAGCACATGGGTGGCGCCCACCGAGACTTTCGGGAAGTGATAGCGGTTGCCGGTCAGCCGGTTCTTGGCGCTGGCAATCGCATAGCCGCCTTCGACGTCGATCTGCGCACCCAGGGCCTGCAGGCCTTCGATGAAAATATCGACGGGCCGCGTACCGATGGCGCAGCCGCCCGGCAGCGACACCTTGGCGACACCCATGCGGGCCAAGAGAGGGCCGATGACCCAGAAACTGGCGCGCATCTTCGATACGAGTTCGTAAGGCGCCGTAGTGTCGACGATGTTGCGTGCGGTGAAGTTGATGGTGCGCGAATAGCCTTCGTTCTGCCGCTCGCGGCGGCCATTGACCGCGTAGTCGACGCCGTGGTTGCCGAGGATGCGGATGAGTTGCTCGACATCGGCGAGATGCGGCACATTTTCCAGCGTCAGCGTGTCGTCGGTGAGCAGGGAGGCGATCATGAGGGGGAGGGCGGCATTCTTGGCGCCCGAGATCGGAATGGTTCCGTTGAGCTCGTTTCCGCCGACAATCCTGATGCGGTCCATAAAGAATCGTTTCTCCGGCTTGGGCCGGTTTTTGATGTTTTTTGCGTGCCGTCCGTCTAGACCATCACGCCGTCCGGTTCAAGGAACAGGATGCTACAGGGCAATTGATGGTCATTTCAGGATGGTTCGTCGCCGCTTTTCGTGTCGTTTGCCGATGCAGCGTCCAGCCCATCCGGCCGCTGGTCGGGATCGCCGCTGCGGCGGGACCGCGCCTGCGCCTTGCGCCGCTGAAGGTTGGCGCGCAACTGTTCGGCGAGCCGCGCTTGGCGGCGCTCCTGTTCGTTTGAGGGCTGTTTTGATCCCGCAGACACCACGTCTTATCCCCTGCTGCTTTGCTCTTTCGTCGTGCCGGGCGATATGGCCTTCTTTATGACCCGGCCAAGATTATGGGAACCCATCGAAAAAGGCAGCACGACACAACTTGCGCTTCCGGAAACGATGTGGCAGAAGTCCGCCGCATTCAAGACGCTGCCGTAGCTCAGTGGTAGAGCACTCCCTTGGTAAGGGAGAGGTCGAGAGTTCAATCCTCTCTGGCAGCACCATTTTTCTTCAATAAATACAACACGTTAGAGAAGCTGCGGTTGACGCAATCCTTGTTGACTGCGCGGAACAAAGCACGAAAATGTACTCGTTTTCGCTCGATTACGTACTAAATCCGTACAGGCTCGTTCGCGGTGTGTTCTAGAATCAAAAGCCCCGCCGAAGCGGGGCTTGAGCGCTGCGAGGGGAATGCGCGCGGTGTCCAGTCACCCTGCATCTTTCTTCCTTTCCAAATCCGTTCGTTTCCCAGTTCCTTCAGCCAACTTACCGCTCTGCGCTAGCGGGTCTTCCCACCACGGCAGCGAGAGCCACAAGGCGGGCACGGGCAGCTTGTCGATTGCCTCAATGAGAGGCGCTTGGGGGACATTAGTGTAGTGGCGGCTCATGTCGTTTGCGGCGTGGCCGAGTATCTGGTCCTTGATGTGCGGATGCACCCCGGCAACGACGAGGCCAGTCGAGCAACTATGCCTACCCGTGTAGGGAGCGATGTCCATTATCTTACTGCGCCGCCGTGCTCCTTGGATTGCTGTCTTAAGGCCGCCACCTCCCGTACCCTCCTCGTCTGAGACGATCGCTTCATACGGATTTCCCCTCGGCGTCCGAAACAGTCGCCCATCTTCAGCGAGAGAGTTCCGCTTAAGAAGTGATTCGAATAGCGGAACCAAGAACGAGTGAATCGGGATGCCGCGTGGCTCGCCGGTCTTCGTGTTGGATAGGGTTATCCATCGGCCTTTGAGATTTACGTCTTTGGCCTCGAGAGCAAAAATCTCGATCGGTCGCATTCCTGTGTAGAACAACGCCGTCAGCAACATCGCCGGAGCCGGGGACATGGCAGCCACGAACTTGGCGGCGTGTTCGTATTCAACGGGGAAGGTGCCCACACGGCGTTTTGCCAACCGCACGACGTTCGTCCCCTTCGGCTTCTTTGGTCGCGCCCACTGACGAACGTCTGCCCAACCGTTTCGGACGGCGTGGTTCCAAACTGCTACAAACGGTGTGTAGCACTGTCGATTCCGTGTCTCGGGCTGCGCGTTCGGATAGAGCTTGCGAGCAACTTCGTCCAAGTCGTTCTGCTGGATGTTTTTTAGTTGTGTGTTCTCAAATTCCTTATAAAGCCCTGACGGCGGGCGGTCCTTGTGTACGCCGAGAAAGCGCGTGTCCCCGTCCGCCTGGATGTACGACTTGACGGCTTGGCCGAAAGTCCGGGTTGCCTTCGGGCCGTAAATCTTATCGCTGGTTATGCTCGCAATTTCTTTGGCGAGGATTGCTTCCGCGACTTCGAGTTCAGTAGCGCCTGTACTTCTGTATACGTACTGTTTGAGGTGAGTGCCGCGGATCCAGTAGACCTGGCCGCGCTTCCGGAGCTTGAGGGGCATCGCAATACGTCCTTGATCCGTTCAATGTCTGCATCGGTGAAGAGAATATCCCTCCCCCTAATCATGCATAGTCCATGCTGGCGAGCCAGCTTGGCTACACCTCTATTCGTAAGGCGAAGATGTTCCGCCGCCTCCTCCAGGGTGTATACATTTCCGTGATTATCATTCGCGGCTTTCATCTTCTGTCTCCGGCCGGAAACGGCTCATCCCAATTGACCGCGTACCATTCCTTCCACTTGCTGATCCACTGGTCGGCAAGTTCCTTCGTTCCCCCGTAGGTGAAGAAGGCTCCCCGAGGGCTGGTGCCATAGTCCACGTAGGCGTGACCGGCCATGATGTGCAGGAAGAACTCTACAAACAGACCGTTCTTGCTGTTGAGAAGGTCGAAATTTTCCCCGTCCCGAATGGCCTCTAGGGTCCAGACGGCAACCTGATCAATCTCGCCATTGTATGGGCTCATGATCCGGTCGAAGGCATCCCAAGGGGAGAAGAACTCCTCACACCCTACATCTTCCTGCGTAGCCGGCAATGGCTTGTCGAGTAGTGCAGCAAGCCTAGCCGCCGCCCTTGCGTCGCTGGGGATCATTCCTCGCCTCCCTTGGATGCGGGAGGGGACGGGAGAGGGCGCCAGTGGGTGGCCCGGATTAAGGGAAGGCCGTCTTCGCCATAGAACCCTTCAATGGGCAATCCGTTTTCGTTGATCCACT
>NZ_JASCRR010000019.1 GCF_030010215.1 Tianweitania sp. UT-5YL-CI-8 | reverse complement strand
TCTTGACTATTCTGTATTGCTCGACGGATCG
This sequence comes from Tianweitania sp. UT-5YL-CI-8, assembly GCF_030010215.1. Taxonomy (GTDB): domain Bacteria; phylum Pseudomonadota; class Alphaproteobacteria; order Rhizobiales; family Rhizobiaceae; genus Oryzicola. Next base: position 68,296 of record NZ_JASCRR010000019.1, on the reverse strand, counting down.
CCTCTGTCGTGGTGGCGCTGCCGTGTAGAATCTGGCCCATAGTGCATCCTTCGATTCGGAAGAAAATACTGCACCATCAAAGCTCGGGATCAAACATCTAGGCGAGGTGGCATCGCTTAGAATGAGGCGTCGGGCTGGCAGCTCCCTAGAAATGTCAAAAAGCGTACAAAGCCTTTGTTGCTCTTGGCCGGTTGCGGTTGTTCACGCATAAGCGCCCCATTGCTTTCACATTACTCTTCGAGGCCAGAATATGTCCGACTTCTCGCAAGCAGGGATGCAAAATCTCCTATTGCGCGCGCTTCCTGCTGAAGCGTTTGAACTGCTGCGACCGGTGATGAGCCGTGTGCATCTCCCTCTCAGAACGGAACTGGTGACGCCCAATGTTCCAACCGAACTGGTGCACTTCCTGGAGACCGGCCTCGGATCGATCGTCGTAGCCAACACAGACAACGAAGCCGTGGAGGTGGGTTACATTGGCTACGAGGGCCTCTCCGGAACACATGGCCTCCTGAGAGTCTCTCAAACATCAACCAGAACCTTCATGCAGGTAGAGGGAACTTCGATTTCGGTGCCGGTGTCGGCGCTCCTGTCGATGGTTGAACGGTACCCTGTAGCCAACGAGTTGCTTCAAAAATATGTCTATTGCTACGAGCTACAGCTTTCGCACTCAGCCTTAGCCAACGCTCGTTACAATTTGCCCGAGCGACTGGCGCGATGGGTGCTCATGAGCCATGATCGTCTTCGGCGAGATGATCTGCCGCTCACCCACGAATTTCTGTCGCTGATGCTTGGTGTCCGTCGCGCCGGAGTCACAACGAGATCCACGTCCTCGAAGGTTATCAGGCGATCAAGGCAACTCGCGGGAACATCAAGATACCAGACCGTCCGAAGCTGAAGAGATTGCAGCCGGCTCCTATGGTATCCCGGAAGACGAGTACGAACGCCACATCGGGGTTCGGCTGCGATATACAAGCTGAGGCGCACCTAGATTGCGTGGGTCCGCCCCACTGAAGCAGCATTTCGTATGAGGTGCTGCCATCATGGCCATACCTGTTAAGGCGCTGCAACCTACAGGCACCGTCGCAGCACCAGCGGATCACATTGTGGCTTGGCCGCCGCTATTCATTTGGGATGCGATCCAGGGCATTACGGTAGCGGGATCAACCAAAATGCCTTTGCGCTTGGCAAATCCCTCGATGGCCTTCTGTGCGACGGATATCGGCTTCTTGCCATCGTTCACATCGTAGCAAGCTCTCAAAACAACGTCGAAGATCATGTCTCGCCGATCCTCGGGCCATTCCTCTAAGAAGTCTAACGCGGCTCCGAGGCACGCGATTTCCCTGACAATATGAGCGCTGTCCTCGACAAAAATTGGCTGCTCAAAAACCATCCCGATCACTGTTACCTCCTAGCACTGATGATTGTTCCGGGCTCACCTTACCGGCGACGGCGAAAGATATGTGAACAGGCTGGGATCGATGCAAGATGTTTCACATCACGCTTAGAAGATGCCTACGGCAAGGTGAGCCCAGAGCGCCAGCGCGGCAATTACGACTATCGCCATCAGGAGCCCACGGGCCGGCTGCGAATGGATTGTGCGGCTTACCAGCAAAACACCCAACCCGACCGCGACCAATATCGCAGCGGCGGCTAGAAAGTCCTCAGCGCCCCAATTCATCACTCTGCCACTCCCGTTTAATTGGTCTCGGTGGGCGGGTCTTCCGCTGGGGGCCGATCATTGCGCACCAGACTGCTTTCAGACCTGTCCAGCGCTCACCGCGCCTTTGCCAGTCTTGCTGACTGATAACTGTGCCAGGGTGCGCCGAAACGACGGTTTCAACAAGAGTTGCGAGCGCCCTATTGCCAATTATGCCGGAACACTCAGCGTCCACTGCAGTTTCATCCTCAAAGGAGGAACTGTTATGGCACGACCACCAGAACCATTTCCCGGACCTGGACCATCTCCTGTGCCGGACCCCCATCCAAATCCAGCGCCGCCGCCTCACCCCGCCCCGTTGCCGCTACTTGGATGACGAAGGAGCACATCATGCCTAATCCTAATATACCCGATCAAGAAACTCCCCCGATGCCCGCCCCCACCTGGAAGCCCGAAATCGAAGAGCCGGACAATGATCTCCCTGATGAAAAACCGGTTCCTAACCCCGATGAAAATCGAGAGCCCCCCATGCATGCAGCTGTAGTCAGCGGGTTCGCAAGGTAACTCTGTCGAAGGGCTATGACATTAGGAGAAGCAAGATGGATTTTCTTAGAAGTCTTCTAGCCGAGCTACTGCCGGCTTGGTTGGAGCGCCGGAAACGCCGATAGATGCCCCGGGTATTGGGCATCGCCTCACGCGGCCGCCGTGCAACCGGTTGCACGGTTGCTTGTCTAAAGGTCTGAACGGCGCGAATGCCGTAGATCAAAGGCCAGCACCAAGCTGCGCAGCTTCATGGATCGTTGCTTCGGGAAAATGCTTCGTCGCGTTACTCGGGAGCCTTCGAAGCAGGTCCATAAAATTGCGAACTTGATCGCGCCCTGTCTCACGCATGTTGGTGTCTTCGCCGAAGAACTCCTTAATCGCTTGCCACTGAGCCTCGCGCTTGAGACGGGTTTTCGCGCTCATCTCCCCACGCGTAGGATCACGCTGAATATCTTCAATCACCTTTTTTACGGTGATCTTTGCAACCCGTTGCACGGTCGATGTTGAAAGGAGCGGCCCGAACTCTAGGTCGGCCCGGATCGCAATGGAGGGAAAGCTGGCCCTGAATTTCCGGTGCGCTATCTCCACCAAACCGCGACGGAGATAGCTGTCCAGCCATTTCAGCCCGGCCGAACCGGGTTCTAAGCGGACACCCTCACCTGCCAACAATCGATCTATCTCAGCCGACGCATGGGCTTCCAAGTTCGCGGGGAGCAGTTCCTGACCAAGGTCGACTTGTGCGTCTTCCAAGTTTTCCCAGCCCGCCTTCCCCTCGCCCTGAGCCAGAGCCTTGACGAACCAAGAGGCTGCCAATTGCCAAGCCTCTCTCTGAGGTAGCTCTGTGACTACAGCGCGATTGAGGCGGCGCGATAGGATTGACCATTCGGCGTCAATTTCGACCCGTTTGATTCGTGCCCGCAGTTGGGCCTCACGCACGTCGGACGTTCCGAGCGACTTCTCGATTTCAGTCTTACCGACGACTGGTCGAAGGATGTTGGGGACACGAACACGAAGCCAGTAAGTGTTTCCGCGCAGTTGGAGGTGGGAGGCTTTTCAGGGCACGATTTTTCCGAGTTGTGTACCACATTTGTAGACCACACTTACAAAATAGACACCTGAAAACAAAGGGTTTTTAGGAATATCAGCGACTTAATAACCTGCTGGTGGAGCTGAGGGGGATCGAACCCCTGACCTCGTCATTGCGAACGACGCGCTCTCCCAGCTGAGCTACAGCCCCATCGGCAGGTGACGCCATTATTGATGCGGACCCACGGCTGTCAAGGACAGTTTGCTGATGTTCCGCGCATGGGCTTGCCGCCCTCCGCCCCAGTCGCTACATGTCGCTGTATTCAGCGGAGACCGGTATGCTCGCTCTTATTCAGACCCTCGTTCTGGCCATCGACATTTACTGGTGGATTCTCATCGCCTCGGCGATCTTTTCCTGGCTTTATGCCTTCAACGTGGTCAATCCGCGCAACCAGGTCGTCGGCACCATCGGCAACATGCTCTTCAGGCTAACAGAGCCTGTGCTGCGGCCGATCCGGAATATTTTGCCGGATTTGGGCGGCATCGACATTTCGCCGATCATCCTGCTCCTCATCCTGTTCTTCATCCGGCAGTTTCTCATCCAGACCATTGCGCCGATGGTGATCTAAGGCGGCCATGTCCAGCTTCTCCCGCGCGGCGAAATCCGGCGGAATCGATCTGTTCGTACGGCTGACGCCGAAATCCTCGCGCGACGCCGTCGACGGCATCGAGCAGACTGCCGACGGGCACAGCCATCTTGCTGCGCGCGTACGAGCCGTGCCCGAGAAAGGCGCGGCCAATGCAGCGCTCGAGCGGCTTCTGGCCGATGTGCTGTCCCTGCCGAGGCGGTCGGTCAAGGTGGTTGCCGGCGGCACATCCCGTATCAAGACAGTGCATGTCGACGGCAATGCCGATGCCGTCCTGCAGGCACTGTCATCTCTAGGAACAGGTCCGAAGTCGGGTTAGGCTCCGCTGAAATGGGAGGTCACCGATGAGACAGCTCTTCGCCGCACTTCTGCTGTTTGCGTTGTCCGGTTCCGCCGGAGCCGAAGAGATCGCCAGCGCCTACACGGAATTCGATATCGACCGCGACTGCTCGGTGACGGAGCGCGCAACAGAAGGCGAAGGCTCCTTCTCGAACTATGTCTGCAACGGCTATCGCGGCTTCCCCGTCATACTATCGGTGGACGATCAACGCGAAAGCATCTCCTATGGCTTTCCCGGCACGGCCGAAACCGCCTGGGAAAGTTTCGCGGGATTCAATTCGGCGGGGCCGAGGATCGAGTGGCGGCTTGCCACTTACGAAGGCATGGAATTGCCTTTTGCCACCATCCGTCGCTGGTTCGTAAACGACCCCAACGAGGACGACAAGAAGCTGGAAATCCTGGTGGTTTCCAAGGTCGGCCAGTTGGAAGAGGCCGATGGCTGCGTCGTCGGCCTGGTTATGGCCACCGGCAAGCCCGACGCCAACGAGATGGCGCGCATCATAGCCGACCGGCAGGCGCGAGACTTCGCCTGCGGCGCGGACGAACGTGTGTTCGTGGGAGAGCCGATCCCGGAATTCTCAAGGCAGGAGTGAATGAGAAGGCCGGTATTTGCCGGCCCGTCGCCCACCTTACGAGCTTTACTTGGCTTCGGTCTTGGCGCGCTCGATGGCCTCGACGATCATCTTCTTGGCGTATTCGGAGCCGTGCCAGCCGCCGATCTTGACCCATTTGCCGGGCTCGAGATCCTTGTAGTGCTCAAAGAAATGCTCGATCTGCTGGATCGTGATCTCTGGAAGGTCAGTGTATTCCTTCACGTTTTCGTAGCGGCGGGTGAGCTTGGGCGAAGGCACGGCGATGACTTTTTCGTCCTGGCCGGCATTGTCTTCCATCACCAGCACGCCGATGGGGCGCACATTGATGACGCAGCCGGGAATGAGTTCGCGCGTGTTGCAGACCAGCACGTCGATCGGATCGCCGTCGCCGGACAGGGTGTGCGGGACGAAGCCATAATTGCCGGGATAGCGCATCGGCGTGTAGAGGAAGCGGTCGACGACCAGCGTGCCGGCCTCCTTGTCCATCTCGTACTTGATCGGCTCGCCGCCGATTGCGACTTCGATGATGACGTTGACGTCTTCAGGAGGATTTTTGCCGATGGAGATGGCATCGATGCGCATGGGAAGCTCCGTGGGATTGAAGGTGGCTTCCGATAAACGGGTTAAGGGCTTTCTGCAATGCACTATTCGGCGCAGCTTAACGCAGCGACATCGTCCTGGAACACGGCAAAGACCATTCTGTGTCGTCAAAACGACGAAAGACGGGACGGTTCAGATCTACCCCCAGACGAAGGCGACCTTCTTCAGCGCCTTCTGATCGAAGATCTCGACACCTTCGGCGACGTCACGGCCGCCGATACCCTGATAGAAGGAAACCGCATTGTCGTTGTCTTCGAGCGCCCAGACGACGAGCCCTTTCAGGCCATGGTCGGCAAGCTTGGTTCGGGCAGCGGTGAAAAGCCGGCTGCCAAGCCCAACGCCTTGATATTCCGGGCGCAGATACAGTTCGTAGATTTCGCCCTGCTGGGGCAGTTCGCGGGCGCGGTTGCGGCCGAGCGTGGCATAACCGGCGACTTCGCCGGCCATTTCGATGACCAGCACGCCGGCAGCGCGACGGATCGCGTTGCTCCACCACCGGCCGCCGCGGCGGTTGATCATCGCGGTCAGCGCACGATGCGGAATGATACCGGTATAGGTGCCGCGCCAAGCCTCGAGATGCACATCCGCGATGGCGTCGGCATCGCGGGGTTCGGCCTTGCGGATATCGATAAGCAGCGTGTTCATGGCTCCTTAACCATAAACGCCGAATCGTCGGTTGCAAAGAGTCGTTGCGGTGCCCTTTGGGGCACTTGTCAGAGTTCGACGAGATGGTCGTCGAGTTCGTTGATATCGCGCTCTTCGACTGGGAAATGCACGGCAAGCAAGGCGCCGACCGCGGAGATGGCCCCAACGAAACCCTGGGCCAGCCGGTCGGCTGCAGCCTGTTTCGTCAACTCGCCGACGATACCGTCCCATTCTTTCTGGCCGACCTTCGCATCGATGCCGGAATCGGCGACGACGGCGGCATAATGCTCTGCGAGCGACACGAAGATGAGCACGCCGGTGCGGGCGGCGGTGACGTGAACGTTGCGCGCAAGGAACTGTCCCTGCGCATTGGCGTGGGCGCGGCGGTAGCGTAGCCCGTGTGGCACGAAATGGATGCGCAGGGACGGCAGAAGCCAGAGCCCAAGCAGCGCCGCGCCGGTGGCGCAAAGCTGGGCTGCAACGAACACCGGCAAGCGGATGGCGAACCAGAAATACTCAAGCCCCAAGGCCGCCAGCAGGCTGGCTGCAACCATGCCGGCGCCGACAATGAAAGCAGCGGGAAAGAAATAGCTGTCGCTGGAGCGCGCGACGACGCAGTAGATTTCGCCGCTGGTGTGCGCTTCGGCGGCGCGGATCGCGTTTGCGATGCTGTCGTGTTCGTCTGCTGTCAGGCTGCGTGTCATGTTCATCCTTACCAGCTTCCGGAAGATCCGCCGCCGCCCGACGATCCGCCGCCACCGGAAAACCCGCCGCCGCCCGACGACCAGCCGCCGCCACTAGACCGGCCGGACGACCAGCCGCCGCTGCCACTGCTCGATCCGCCCTTGTTGCGAAAGTCGAAATTCATGCCGAGCCAGGTGTAGCGGCCGGGCGCGATCTTACGCCCAAAGATGCGCGGCAGGATCGCCATGGCAAAGCCGCCGAAGAAAATGGTCGCCCAGAGCAGCCCGAACAGAACGACAAACCAGTCGAAACCGCTGTCCTGTGATGGCTGGTTGCGTTCGGCGCGCGCCTGCAACTCCTCGCCATTGCCCTCGGCAACCATGATGATGTCGTCGACGGCCTTGTCGATGCCGCGGGAAAAATCGCCGGCGCGGAAGGCCGGCACCATGGTGTTTTCGATGATCAGCTTCGAATGCAGGTCTGTCAGCGTCCCTTCCAGGCCGTAGCCGACCTCGATGCGCATGCGGCGGTCGTTCTTGGCGACCAGAAGCAGGATCCCGTTGTCCTCACCGGCTTGGCCGAGCTTCCAGGCGCGGAACAGGCGGTTGGCATAGGGTTCGATGGCTTCGCCGTCGAGGCTGTCGATGGTAGCGACGACGATCTGGTCGGAGGATTTCTGCTCGAAGGCGGCGAGTTTCGCCGTTAGTTCGGCTTCCGTCGCCGCGTCGATCATGCCAGCGGTGTCGACCACACGGCCGGTTAAAGCGGGAAGCTCCACCGCTCGCACCGGTGCCGCAATGGCAATCAGCGCGAAGGCCAGCGCAAACGCCGCCAACGCCGACGATCGGAAACCTGTCCGCATCATACGCATGCCGTGCTCACCGTGCCCGCTGAGGTCAGCCGCCGGACTTGGTGCCGAAGTCGACCTTCGGCGCGTCCATCTTGTCCTGCTCGACGGTGAAGTTCTGGAAGGGCTGGGCATCGGTGAACCAGAGCTTGGCCCAGATCACCGACGGGAAGGTGCGCAGCGTCAGATTGTAGTCGCGCACCGCACCGATATAGTCGCGACGGGCGACGGCGATGCGGTTCTCGGTGCCTTCGAGTTGTGCCTGGAGGGCCAGGAAGTTCTGATTGGCCTTGAGGTCCGGATAGTTCTCGACCACAGCCAACAGCCGCGACAAGGCGCCGGTCAGCTGCGCCTGGTTGTCCTGGAAGGCCTTGAATGCGTTGGGATCGCTCAGCGTTTCGGGCGTCACCGTCACCTGGGTTGCCTTGGCGCGCGCCTCGACCACGCCCTCCAGCACCTCTTTTTCATGAGAAGCATATCCTTTGACGGTTTCCACCAGATTGGGAATCAGGTCGGCGCGGCGCTGATACTGGTTCAGCACCTCGCTCCATGCCGCCTTGGCATTTTCTTCCGCCGTGGGAATGGTGTTGTAGCCACAGGCAGACAGCAGCGGCGCCAGCATGAGCAGCACGACCGCCGGCCACAGGCGGGAGCGGGAAAAAGCCGGGAAGGTTGACGCGCGCATCTTTAAGCCCTCGACAAATCAGCAACTGGCACAGCATTATCACAATCACACAAAGAGAAAACTGGCGTCATTGGAGCAGAGCGTGTTCCAGGCGCGTTCGCCTCGCGAGAGACCCTTTATGGCGCAGCCGCGCGACGACGAAAAAGCCGAAGCCCGCCGCATCATCGAACGCGTCGAACGCGAAACCGATGGCGGCGCATCGCTTGTCGGCAGAACGTCGGACCGGCTCCACAAGCATCTTTCGGCCGACGGCGTCGACGATCCCATCGAAAAGATGGGGACCCGCATCGGCCGCATCCTAGGCTTCCTGATCACAACAGCCATTGTCGGCTGGTTGATCGTCTACATCATGCAAGGCGGATAGATTTCATGAGTTCAATGGAACTGACGGACACGCCGCGCGCGGTCATCGTCATTTCAAGCCATGTCGCGCGGGGGTCGGTGGGCAACCGCGCCGCCGTCTTCGCGCTCGAAACACTTGGTTTTCCAGTCTGGGCGGTGCCCACGGTGATCCTGCCCTGGCATCCCGGCCATGGCAGGGCGACCCGTATCGTGCCGCCGACCGACCAGTTCGCTGCCCTGATGGGCGATCTCGAACGCGCCCCATGGCTCGGCGAGGTGGCCGGCGTGCTGTCCGGCTATCTCGGCGATGCCGCCCAGGCTGATGCGGTTGCCTCCCTGGTCTGCGCGGTGAAGAAGCGCAATCCCAAGGCGCTCTATGTCTGCGACCCGGTGATGGGCGATTTGGCCGGGCTCTATGTGCCCCTACAGGTGGCCGAGGCGATGCGCGACGTGCTGCTGCCCATTGCCGACATCGCCACGCCCAACCGCTATGAACTGGCATGGCTGGCGGGAGCCGAACTCAACGACATCAAGTCGGTCATCTCGGCGGCGCTTCATGCCGGCCCCTCGACCATGCTGGTGACGTCCGCGCCGGCAATGATGGCGGGCAGCACCGGCAATCTCCTCCTCGACGGCTCTCAGGCGCTGCTTGCCGAACACCGGATCATCGACCGGCCCCCCAACGGGCTGGGCGACCTCACCGGCGCAGTGTTCCTGGCGCGGCTGCTTGCCGGCCACACCCCGCTCAAGGCGCTGCAATCCACCACGGCAGCCGTCTATGAGATTTTGGCGCGCACCGCCAAGCGCGGCGGCGACGAGTTGCAGCTCGAAACCGACTCGCAGAGCCTATCCCATCCCATGGCGATGGTGCATCTGCGCCACCTCACCCATCCCGGCCGCGACCGACGCGCCTGATCGTGACGGCGGCCGGTGTCGATGGCTGCAAGGCAGGCTGGGTCGCGGTGACCCGGTCGGCCTCGGACGCGGCAGCGGAAGCCGTCGTCCACGCAAGTTTTTCAGCACTCCTCGCAAGCCTGCCCGGCGATGCGGTGATTGCGGTTGATATGCCCATCGGGCTGCCGGCGTTTTCCGCGCGCGGAGGTCGCGGACCGGAGGCGCTGGTCCGGCCTTTACTGGGCCAGCGTCAGTCGAGTGTCTTTTCGATTCCTGCCCGCGCGGCCGTCTATGCGGATACCGCTCCCTTCACGGACCTCGAAGCCTGGTATGCCGGGCACACCAAAGCGAGCGCGGTCGCGCTCGGCCTGTCCGATCCGCCCCGAGGCGTTTCGATCCAGGCCTACGGTATCTTTTCCAAGATCCGCGAGATCGACGCCTTGCTCATCGAGCGTCCAGATCTGCGGACGAGGGTCATCGAATCCCATCCGGAGGTGGCGTTCTGGCGGCTGAATGACGAAAAAGCCATGGCGCTGCCCAAGAAGGGGAAAGGCCGAATCAATCCGCCCGGCATGGAGGAGCGCCGCGAGCTTCTGGAGCGCTGCGGCTATGACGCCTCGTTTCTTCGGGCCAAGCCGCCACGCGGTGCCAGAGACGACGATTTTCTCGATGCCTGCGCCATGCTGCTGATCGCCGAGCGTCACCGGCGCGGCGAGACACAAAGTTTCCCATCCCCGCCGGGTGGGGATGCCCATGGCATTCCCGTAGCGATATGGGTGTAGGCGCTAAGGCCTTTGAGACAGCGGCTTCGGCGATTTGCGGTCAAGCCTGAGCCAGAACATCCAGGACACAACAGCACAGGCTCCAAGAAAGGGGATGACGGTCGCCATCGCATGCACAGGGTCACCCATCAGCGTCATGATCACGCCACCGATAAGGCCCGTCCCCATCTGCATGAAGCCCAGCAGGGCCGACGCCGCACCGGCATTGCGCCCGAAGGGTTGCATGGCAGCCGTGGAGGCCGCCGGTGTGACCATGGCGAGGCCGAACGTGAACAGGCCCAACGGCCCCATAACAAAGGGAACGCTCGGCTCATAGAGCCGCAGCAGCGTCAACATAAGAAGCGAAGCCAGCCCGACGAGACCAAGTCCGACCGGCACGAGGCGGAATGCACCGAAGCGCGGCATCAGGAAGCGAAGGGCAACCGAGCCGGCGAGATACGAAGCGGACTGGATCAGCATGACAAGTCCGAAGGTTCCCGCGGTGAGGCCGACCTGCTGAATCAGGATGAACGGCAGCACCGTCGCGACCGAGTAGAGCACGCCGCTGGTGGTGGCGTTGGTCATACTCGCCGTGATGAAATGCTTATCGCCAAGCAATTGTCTATAGGTCGCGATAAGTGCGCGCGGCTCGATGCGCGAAAGATCGCGAGCGACTGTCTCCTTCATGGCGAAAATCGCCATCGCGGCGATGGTCAATCCCGCACCCGCCATGACGAGGAAAATCGCATGCCAGCCGAAGAACTCCATCGTCAGACCGCCGATGATCGGCGCCGTTGCCGGCCCGATGGCAAGGATCATGCCGATGATGTTGAGAATGCGCGCGGATTGCTCATTGGCAAACAGATCGCGGACAATGGCGCGTGACATGGCGACACCGACCGCTGCGCCGATGCCCTGGAGAAAGCGTGCCGCGACCAGCGTTTCGATGCTTTCGGCAAAGACAGCCATGATGCTGGCCGCGGCGTAGATCAGCATAAAGGCGACCGTTATCGGCCTGCGCCCTAGTCCGTCCGAAAGCGGCCCGCAGATGAGCTGGGCAACTGCGAAGCCGGCAAAGAACAGGGATAGCGACGTCCGCACCGCCGCATCTGTCGTGCCGAAATACTGGACGATCTCCGGCATGGCCGGCGTGTAAAGCGACATCGAAAACGGTCCCACGGCGACAAGCAGCGCGCCGAGCAAAGCGACCCGACGCTCCGACATGACGGGGGCAGGCGCGGTCGCTGCCTTGGCAACCTCGGTGGGATGCATATTCATGCCGCATCCTCCCGGGAATGTGCCTGCGCGCGCTCGCGGATGCTCGTCAGAGTGGACCGGACATGCCGCAGCGTACCCAGGAAGGTTTCCCATTCGGCAGGCGTCAGACCAAGTGCTGCGTCCTCGCGGATGGTCGCGCCGATCGGTCCGACGCGTTCGATCACGTCCTCGCCCGCTGCCGTCAGCACCACCAGTTTGGCACGCCGGTCGGTCGGGTCGGGCTTGCGTTCGATGAAGCCCTTGGCTTCCAGTCTGTCGAGCGTGGTCGAGCAAGTCATGGCTTCGACGCCCAGCCGCTCGGCCAGCACGTTCTGACGCACGGGGCCGGCACGTTTGATGTGAATCAGCGTACGGCCCTCTCCGGTGGTGAAACCGAGGCCAGCCTCGTCGATGCGTCGATCCATTTCGAGACGGGACAGCCGCGCGACGTCGTTGACGAGAAACCCAAAACTATCGGGGTCGATATGAAATTTCATTTTGATCACGTTCACTGATAATAAGCGCTACTTAGTATCTCGACGTCATCAAGTCAACGCTGTTGCACCAAGCCCGCCGGGCGCTTACATCGGCTGGACCGATCACATTGCCGCCGGGAATCTTCATGTCCGTCTCATCCGCTCCTGACCTTTTCACTCATCCGTTGACACACTGGACCGGTCCGTTCGGGCTGCCCGACTTTACCAGGATCCGGGACGAGGACTTTTCGCCGGTGTTCGATGCGGCACTGGCCGCGCACGAGGCCGACATATCGGCGATTGCCGATAATCTCGAGCCCGCCACCATTGCCAATACGCTCGAAGCACTGGAGCTTTGCGGCGAGCCGCTGAACCATGTGTCGTCGATCTTCTGGTGCCGCGCCGGCGCTCATACCAACGATGCGATCCAGAAGATCGAGCGTGAGATTTCGCCGAAGATGTCGCGGCATTTCTCCGCCATTTCGATGAATCCCAAGCTGTTTACGCGCATCGATGATCTCTACCAGCGCCGCGAAACACTCGACCTCGACTCCGAGACGCTGCGGGTTCTGGAAAAGAGCTGGAAAGGTTTTGTCAAATCCGGCGCGAAGCTCGATGCCGAGGGCAAGAAGCGGCTGGCTTCGATTAATGAAGACCTGTCCATGCTCGGCACCACTTTCGGGCAGAACGTGCTGGGCGACGAAAAGGAATGGGTGCTGTTTCTGGACGAATCCGATCTCACCGGCCTGCCCGATTTCCTCAAGAGCGCCATGGCGCAGGCGGCTGAATCGCGCGACCGGAAGGGGCAATATGCCGTTACCCTGTCGCGCTCGATCTATGAGCCCTTCACCACGTTTTCCGACCGCCGCGACCTGCGCGAGAAGGCGTTTTACGCCTTCACCCATCGCGGCGAAAATGGCGGTGCGACCGACAATGGCAATGTCGTCGCCGATATGTTGCGGTTGCGCGCGGAAAAAGCCCAGTTGCTCGGCTATGAAAGCTATGCCGCGCTGAAGCTGGACGACACCATGGCCAAGACGCCCTCGGCCGTGCATTCGCTGCTCGATCCAGTCTGGACCAAGGCCAAGGAGAAAGCCGCCGAGGACGAAATCGAACTGCAGCGCCTGGCACAGCAGGCGGGCAGCAACGACAAGCTCGCCGCATGGGATTGGCGCTATTATCAGGAAAAGCTGCGCGCCGAGAAATACGCCTTCGACGAGGCGGAACTGAAGCCATACCTGCAACTCGACAAGGTGATCGAAGCCTGTTTCGACGTCGCCACCCGACTTTTCGGAGTGAGCTTCGTCGAAAAGCCGGGCATCGCGGCCTGGCATCCCGATGTCCGCGTCTTCGCCATCCTCAACCCGGATGGCAGTGAGCGCGGCACCTTCCTTGCCGACTATTTCAACCGCCCTTCCAAGCGCTCGGGCGCATGGATGAGCGCGCTGAAATCCGGCTACAAGCTCGGCCGAGGCTCCAAGCCGATCATCTACAACATCATGAACTTCGCCAAGCCGGCCGAAGGCGAGCCGGCACTTCTGTCGCTGGACGAGGCCAGAACCCTGTTCCACGAGTTCGGCCACGCCCTGCATGGCATGCTGACCGAAGTGACCTGGCCTTCCTTGTCCGGCACATCCGTGAGCCGCGATTTCGTCGAACTGCCCTCGCAGCTCTATGAGCACTGGCTGACCGTGCCGGAAGTGCTGGAAAAACACGCACTGCACTACGAGACCGGCGAACCGATGCCGCAGGAGTTGATGGATAAGATGGTGGCCGCCCGCACCTTCGGCGCAGGTTTCGCAACCGTCGAATTCACCGCCTCGGCGCTTATGGACATGGCCTATCACGCCCGGCCGGATGCGCCGGAAAGCCCACTGGCCTTCGAACGGGAAACGCTGGAAAGCCTCGGCATGCCGGACACCATCGTCATGCGCCACCGTACGCCGCATTTCTCGCATGTCTTCGCCGGAGACGGCTATTCCGCCGGCTACTATTCCTACATGTGGTCGGAGGTGCTCGACGCCGATGCGTTCTCAGCCTTCGTCGAGACCGGCGATCCGTTCAACGCCGAAATGGCGGCCAAGCTGCAGAAATACATCTATGCGTCCGGCGGCTCCGCCGATCCGGAAACGCTCTATACCGCCTTCCGTGGCAAGATGCCGTCGCCGGAAGCGATGATGGCCAAGCGCGGCCTGGTCTGACGGCGGACCATGGAGCTTCCCGCAGCCCTGAGAGCGGCGGTGGATGCGGCGCTCGAAGGCGTGCTGCTCACTGATTTGCAGCGCGCCGCAGCCACGTTGTCGCAGCGTTACCGCGCCGAGACGCGGGACGGGCGGTTGCATATCTCCGACGCGCTCTATGCCCGCGCCTATCTCGCAACGCGGCTGCCCGCGACCTTCGCGGCCGTCCGCGCCAGCCTGGAAAGTGTCGCCGAGCGGCTGCCGGATTTCGCGCCTGAAACGCTTCTCGACGCGGGTGCCGGACCCGGCACGGCGTTCTGGGCCGCATCCGATTGCTGGCCAGACCTTGCCGAAGCTACGCTTCTCGAAGCCAGCCCGGCCATCCGCGCAGTCGGGTTTGAACTTGCCAAGGCGTCGCCGCTTACGGCATCATGGCGCAGTGCCGACCTCGTGAAGGACCAGTTGCCCGCCGGTCGCTTCGATCTCGTCACCATTGCCTATGTGCTCGACGAGCTCGCGCCGGAGCGGCGCGCACGCCTAGTCGAAAGCCTGTGGCAGGCGACCGAGGGCGTGCTGGTCGTCATCGAACCGGGCACACCGGCGGGTTGGAAACGCATTCTCGACGTCCGCGATGTCGTGCTTGGGCAGGGTGGATACATCGTGGCGCCCTGCCCGCATGTGTCGCCGTGTCCGCTCATCGAGCCCGACTGGTGCCATTTTTCGCGCCGCGTGGCGCGCTCGCGCATTCATCGGCTGACCAAGCAGGGCGAGGTGCCCTGGGAGGACGAAAAATACAGTTTCGTCACGTTTTCCCGGCAGCCTGTTCCCACACCGCCTGAAGCTCGCGTGCTGGCACCGCCGCGCGGCGGCGGCGGATTGGTCGAACTCAAGCTCTGCCTCCCTTCCGGGCAAGCCGATGAGCGCCGATTCAGCCGCCGCGAAGGCGCGCTTTTCAAGCGGGCAAAACGGTCGGATTGGGGGGATACGCTCGATCTGGAGACACCGTGACCGTCCGGAAAACGCACGATCCGCCTCGCCGCCCCTTTCGCATTTGCGAAAAAACCTGTAAGAGCCCGCCCAAATGAAACGCGGCGCGCCGATCGGTTGTGCCAGCAACCTTTCCGGATCCAAGTATGAATCTCCGCAATATCGCGATCATCGCGCACGTCGACCATGGCAAGACGACCCTGGTCGACCAGCTCCTCCGCCAGTCGGGCTCGTTCCGCGAGAACCAGCGCGTCGCCGAGCGCGCCATGGACTCCAACGACCTGGAAAAGGAACGCGGCATCACCATCCTGGCCAAGGCCACTTCGGTCGAGTGGAAAGACTGGCGCGTCAACATCGTCGACACCCCCGGCCACGCCGATTTCGGCGGTGAGGTCGAGCGCATCCTGTCGATGGTGGATTCTGCCATCGTTCTCGTCGATGCCGCCGAAGGCCCGATGCCGCAGACCAAATTCGTCGTCGGCAAGGCGCTAAAGGTCGGCCTCCGTCCAATCGTCGTCATCAACAAGATCGACCGGCCCGATGCCCGCCATGTCGAAGTCGTCAACGAGGTGTTCGACCTGTTCGCAGCGCTCGACGCGACCGACGAGCAGCTCGACTTCCCGATCCTCTACGGTTCGGGCCGCGACGGCTGGGTTTCGGAAAACCCGGAAGGCCCCAAGGACGAGGGCCTCGCACCGCTGTTCGACCTGATCGTCAAGCACGTTCCGGCGCCGACCGTTCATCCCGGCCCGTTCCGCATGATCGGCACGCTCTTGGAAGCCAACCCTTTCCTTGGCCGCATCATCACCGGACGCATCGAGTCCGGTACGCTGAAGTCGAACCAGCCGATCAAGGTTCTCAACAATGACGGCGTGCTGGTCGAAACCGGCCGCGTCTCCAAGATCCTTGCCTTCCGCGGCCTCGAGCGCCAGCCTATCGAGGAAGCACAGGCAGGCGACATCATCGCCATTGCCGGCCTGTCCAAGGGCACCGTCGCCGACACTTTCTGCGATCCGGCCGTAACAGAATCGCTGCATGCGCAGCCGATCGATCCGCCGACCGTCACCATGTCCTTCATCGTCAACGATTCGCCGCTCGCCGGCACCGAGGGCGACAAGGTCACCAGCCGCGTCATCCGCGATCGCCTGCTGCGCGAGGCCGAAGGCAATGTCGCGCTGAAGATCGAGGAATCGACCGAAAAGGATTCGTTCTTCGTGTCGGGCCGCGGCGAGCTTCAGCTTGCCGTTCTGATCGAGACCATGCGTCGCGAGGGCTTCGAGCTTGCCGTGTCGCGTCCGCGCGTCGTCATGCAGAAAAGCGAAAGCGGCGAGCTGCTCGAGCCGGTCGAAGAAGTCGTCATCGACGTCGATGAGGAGCATGCCGGCATCGTCGTGCAGAAGATGAGCGAGCGCAAGGCCGAGATGGTCGAACTGCGTCCTTCGGGCGGCAACCGCCAGCGCATCGTGTTCCACGCGCCGACGCGCGGCCTGATTGGCTACCAGTCGGAACTTTTGACCGATACGCGCGGCACGGCCGTGATGAACCGCCTGTTCCACTCCTACCAGGCCTACAAGGGCGAGCTGCCCGGCCGCACCAATGGCGTCCTGATCTCCAACGAGCAGGGTGAGTCGGTCGCCTACGCCATGTGGAACCTCGAAGATCGCGGCCCGATGGTCATCGATCCCGGCGTCAAGGTCTATCAGGGCATGATCATCGGCATCCACAGCCGCGACAACGACCTGGAAGTCAACGTGCTCAAGGGCAAGAAGCTGACAAACATCCGCGCTGCCGGCAAGGACGAGGCCGTCAAGCTGACGCCGCCGATCCGCATGACGCTGGAGCGCGCTTTGGCCTGGATCCAGGACGACGAGTTGGTCGAGGTGACGCCGAAGACCATTCGCCTGCGCAAGCTCTATCTCGACCCGAACGAGCGCAAGCGTTTCGAGAAGTCGAAGACCGCCGGCGCCGCGTAAGCGGCTCGGTTTGATGAGTGAGAGGTCTAGTCCAGTCCTCTCACCTCCACGCCTATCGACCTCGCTGCTTGGGCGAGGCGACTGTTGAGCGTTGCAAGTGGGAGACGTCGCCGTTGTGCCAGTTCAAGATAGGCAGCGTCGTAGGGCGTTAGGTTGTGCGCGTCCGAGAGCGCGATGATGGTCGACCACGCATTGTCGTTCGTTTCTGAATCTGTGGCGAGGTCCAGCGCCTGCAAATCAGCCAAAGACTCGTCTCGAAATACTAGGGTAATGCGACCTCGCCTTAGGGCCGACCGCAGCCCGTTCGCCACCTCCAGTCGCCACAATTGCGGAACGAACGCGCCCTGTTTCCCGACGCGTTCGAACAATGCAATGTGGGTTGGATTGCGTTCGTCTTCCAATATCCACGCAAGGGTTATGGAGGCGTCGACGACCAGCGTCATCGTCTGCCGTCCTCGATCAATTCCTTGATCGAGATGCCGCCAAGGCTTCGACCTTTGGCGCGCTCAAGAATACGGGCTGCTGCTGCTTTCGCCTCAGATCTGTCGGGCGCTACGCCAGCCGAAACGAGGCGGGCCGCAGGCTTGCCGTGCCTTGTTATGGTGATTTCTTCGCCCTGCTCCACGAGGTCGAGCAGGCTGCCCAATGTATTTTTAGCCTCGAAGGCTCCAACCGTACGCATTTGCGACTCCGAATTTAAGCTAGCTTAAGCTAGATATTAAAAACGCTTTGTCAATACATGCTTTTTGGCACCCGCGTCAAACCTTTGTCGCCAAAGCGGTCTCATCTGTTAGGATTGCAAAAGCATCGTGACGGGAGTGAATCGCATCATGGCAATCCAGAAGGCCGCAAAAGCCCGAGCCAAGTCATCCGCCTCCACCAAAGCAGCCGACTCGTCTCACAGTCTGACCGGCATTCTCTTGGCGCGCGCGCCGGGGGAAGACGTTGCCGCTTATGAGCCGGCGATGCTGGAGCGCGCCACCGACCTCGCCCGCAAGGCGGTCGACAGGCACCTCAAAGGCTCTTCCATCATCGATGTCGTCACCGATGGCGAGGTGATGCGGTACGGACGGCCGGTGACGGTGGTTACCGTGGTCAACGACAACATGCCCTTCCTGTTCGATTCCATCCTGGCCGAGATCACCGAGGCCGCCGGCGAGCCGCTCCTCGTCACCCACCCCGTCATTGCTGTTCGTCACGGCAGCAAGGGCGTGGAAAAGATCATCGGTGAGACTGCCCCCTTGAAGGACGCCGCCGCGGACCGGCTGAGCGTCATCCATGTCCACATCGTCCAGCAGAGCGAAGCGGAGGCTGAGGCGCTCAAGACCCGGCTCGACCGGGTTCTGGTGCAGGTGCGGGCGGCGATCGAGGACTGGAAGCCTATGCTGGCCCGGCTCGACCGCGCCATCTCCGAGTTCCGTTACGCACCCGTCCCGCTGGACAAAACAGCGGTTTCGGAAGCCATCGCCTTTCTCGAATGGCTGCGCGACGACAACTTCACCTTCCTCGGCATGCGTGAATTCGTCTACACGGGCGGCGAGAAGAGCGGCACGCTGGAGCGCTCCGACAAGCCCGGCCTCGGCGTGTTGTCCGATCCGACCGTGCCTGTGCTGCGGCGCGACGCGGATGTCGCCTCCACCACGCCCGAGGTCCGCGCCTTCCTGCACGGACCCGATCCGCTGATCGTCACCAAGGCTAATTCCAAGTCGGTGGTCCACCGCCGCGCCTATCTCGATTATGTCGGCGTCAAGACCTATGACGACAAAGGCAAGCTTGCCGGCGAATTGCGCATCGTCGGCCTGTTCACCTCGACGGCCTACACCCGCTCGGTGCTGAAAATCCCTTATCTGCGCTCAAAGGTCGAAAGCGTCATCGCCAAGTCCGGCTTCGATCCTGCCGACCACTCCGGCAAGGCGCTGATCAACGTTCTCGAATCCTATCCGCGCGACGAACTGTTCCAGGTTTCGCCGCCGGTCCTGCGCAAGCACGCCGAAGCGATCCTGGGGCTTGTGGAGCGTCCACGCGTCCGCGTGCTGTTCCGCGTCGACCAGTTCGACCGTTTCGTCTCCGTGCTCGTTTTCGTGCCGCGAGACCGCTACGACAGCGGGGTGCGCGAGCGCATCGGCGCCTATCTCGCAAATGCCTTCGCCGGTCATCTGTCCGCCTACTACCCCGCCTTTCCGGAAGGCGGTCTGACGCGGGTGCATTTCATCATCGGCCGCTCCGGTGGCAAAACGCCAAAGATCGACACGGCCACGCTCGAAAATACGGTGCGCGCCATCGTCCGCACCTGGGACGACGATTTGCGCGAGGCAGCGCTTGCAAGTGCTGCCGATCCCGCCTGCGCCGCCCTGGCGACGCGATTCCCCGAAAGCTACCGCAACAGCTTTCCCGCCGAGGCAGCACTTGTCGATGCGGAACGGATATCCGGCATCGGTCCCGACAACCCGATCATCGCCGATTACTACCGCGACAAGGGCCAGACCGACTCGCAGGCCTCGCTGAAAATCTACCACTTCGAAACACCTCTGGCGCTTTCCCGCCGCGTGCCCCTGCTGGAAAACATGGGGTTCCGCGTCATCAGCGAGCGGACCTTCGAGATTGCCGGCAAGGGCGGCAAGCCGATCTTCATCCATGACATGGAACTGGAAAACGTCTTCGGCGCACCGATCGATCTCTCCGACGAGGGCGAACTGTTTGAGGAAGTGTTTTTGTCCGTGTGGCGCGGCGATGCCGACAATGATGGCTATAACGCGCTGGCGCAGACCGCCGGACTGAATGCAAACGAGATTTTGATCCTGCGCTGCTATGGCCGCTATCTGCAGCAGGCAGGCATCCCGCAGAGCCAGGATTTCATCGCAGCGGCGCTCAACCGCTACCCCGAAATTGCCCGCGGCCTGCACGCGCTGTTCGTCGCTCGGCTAGACCCCGCGCAGGGAACTGAGGGGCTGGTCACCGCAAAGCATCTCAAGGCCAAGATCAAGGATGCGCTGGACGGCGTTCCCAGCATTGACGACGACACCATCATCCGGCGCTACATCAACCTGATCGACGCCTCGCTGCGCACCAATCATTTCGTCGACGGCAAGGCGGCGCGCGGCCAGTCGCTCGCCATCAAGCTAGACCCGCGCATCATCGAGGGTCTGCCGGAGCCCAAGCCATGGCGTGAGATCTTCGTCTATGGACCGCAGGTCGAGGGCCTGCATCTGCGCTTTGGGCCGGTTGCGCGCGGCGGTCTGCGCTGGTCGGACCGCGCCCAGGACTACCGCACCGAGGTACTGGGTCTGGTCAAGGCGCAGCAGGTCAAGAACGCCGTCATCGTGCCGGTTGGAGCAAAGGGCGGCTTCTTCCCCAAGCGCCTGCCTGCCGGCGGCAGCCGCGACGCGATCTTCGAGGCCGGCAAATCAGCCTACATCAACTTCATCTCCAGCCTTCTGTCGGTGACCGACAATATCGAGGGCAATGCCGTGGTGCCGCCCCAGGGCATGGTTCGACGCGACGGCGACGACCCCTACTTCGTCGTTGCCGCCGACAAAGGCACGGCGACCTTCTCCGACACCGCCAACGGCATCAGTCAGGCGCATGACTTCTGGCTGGACGATGCCTTCGCCTCGGGCGGTTCGGCAGGCTACGACCACAAGAAGATGGGCATCACCGCGCGCGGCGGCTGGGAAGCCGTCAAGCGCCATTTCCGCGAGATGAACCGCGACATTCAAGCCGAGCCGTTCACCGTGGTCGGCGTTGGCGATATGTCCGGCGATGTCTTCGGCAATGGCATGCTGCTTTCCACGCAAACCCGCCTGATCGCAGCCTTCGACCATCGCGATATCTTCATCGACCCGAACCCGGATGTCGCCATATCTTTTGCCGAGCGGCAGCGCGTGTTCGACCTGCCGCGTTCGAGCTGGCAGGATTACGACACGTCGAAGCTCTCCGAAGGCGGCGCAATCGTCTCGCGGGCGCAGAAATCCGTCACCTTGTCGGAGGCGGCGGCATCGGCGATCGGGCTTGGCAAGACCACCGCCTCTCCCACCGAGATCATGACCGCCATTCTCAAGGCACCTGTCGATCTTCTCTGGTTTGGCGGCATTGGAACCTACATCCGCGCCACCGGCGAAACCAACCAGGAGGTCGGCGATAAGGCCAACGACATGATCCGCATCACGGCGGCGCAGGTCGGCGCCAAAGTTATCGGCGAAGGTGCCAATCTCGGCGTCACCCAGCGCGCCCGCATCGAATTCGGTCTGCGCGGCGGGTGCTGCAACTCCGACGCCATCGACAATTCCGCCGGCGTCAACTCTTCGGACGTCGAGGTCAACATCAAGATTGCGCTCGCTTCTGCGATGCGGTCGGGCAAGCTGACGCGGGCAGCGCGCAACAAGCTGCTGGCCGAGATGACCGACGAAGTGGCCGGTTTGGTGCTTGCCAACAACTACCAGCAGACACTGGCGCTATCCGTAGCAAGCCGGCGCGGCCTGGCCGACATGCCGCATCAGGAACGGTTCATGGCAGCGCTTGAAGCGCGCAAGCTGCTCGATCGGGCCGTTGAGACGCTGCCGTCGCAATCGGCCATGGCAGAGCGCCAGAAGCGCGGCGAGCCGCTGACCCGCGCCGAGCTCGGCGTTCTGTTGGCCTATGCCAAGATCGTCCTGTTCACCGACCTTCTGAAGACCGATGTGCCGGACGAGCCGCATTTCCACCGCGACCTGATGGACTATTTCCCAGACCGCATGGACAAGAAATACGCGGCCGAAATCGACAGCCACCGGCTGCGGCGCGAGATCATCGCGCGTGTCGTCATCAACGACCTGGTCAACCGCGGCGGGCCATCCTTCGTGCATCGTCTGCAGGAGGCGACGGGCCGTTCGACAGCGGATGTGGTGCGTGCGTTTACCGTGGTTCGCGACGGGTTTGAACTGCCCGACCTGTTCGCCGAAATCGATGCGCTCGACACCAGGATCGACGGCCAGCGGCAGCTTGATCTCTACCAGGTCGTGACCCGGCTGATCTTCGCCGCGACCGGCTGGTTCCTGCGCAACGATGCCTCCGATGCACCGCTCGGCGAACGCATCACAGCACTTCGCGATGCACGCGCAGCACTTGAGCCCAAGCTTGAGGGCCTGCTTCCTGCGTTCGGCGCAACGCGCCTTGCCGCCCGAAAAGCGGAGTTCATTGCCTTCGGCGTGCCCGAAAAACTCGCCGGTCGCCTGATGTTGGCGGAGATCGCTGAAATCGTGCCCGATATCGCGCTTGTCGCACGCACGGCCGGCATCGACATGCTGGACGCTGCCAAGGCATTCTTCTCCACAACCGAGGCGTTCCGCATCGGCCGCATCGAAGAGGCCGTCCGCTCCATCGCCCCTGCCGACTATTATGATGGGCTGGCGCTGGCGCGAGCGGCCGATACGGTGGCCACCGCACGGCGCGGCATTGCGGTCGCGGCACTTTCCGGCTACGGGCAGGAAGGCGACCCGGTGGCGGCATGGTTGGCTGCCGGCGGCGCTCGTATCAAAAGTACGCGCGAGCGGCTGCAGGCGCTGACGGAGGGCGGGGATCTCACGGTTTCGCGCCTGTCGGTCGCGGCGGGGCTGATGAGCGACCTGACAGGGCTATAGACGGCGCACGGCGCGGAAATGGATTCCCGATGAACGAAGGCCGTGTCGAGCCTGTAGCACGCCGGGGCGTCTGGGGCTGGATGCTGTTCGACTGGGCTGCCCAGCCTTTCTTCACCGTCGTGACCACCTTCATCTTCGGGCCCTACTTCGTCTCTCGTATGGCTGCGGACCCTGCCGAGGGTCAGGCAGCCTGGGGCTATGGCATCGCGGTCGGAGGCCTGGTCATCGCAGTGCTCTCGCCGATCCTCGGCTCCATCGCCGATCAGACCGGACGGCGCAAACCGTGGATCGGCTTCTTTGCCGTCATCCAGATCGTCAGCCTTTGCCTGCTGTGGTATGCCGCGCCGGGCTCGCCGCTGGTGCCCGTCATCCTCCTTTTCGCGCTCGCATCGGTGGCAGCCGAATTTTCCATCGTCTTCAACGATTCCATGATGCCGCGGCTGGTCTCCAAGGCCGATATCGGGCGCATTTCCAACATTGCCTGGGGTCTCGGCTATCTCGGCGGCATGATCGCGCTGATCTTCGTCGTCGCCTTTCTCGCCGGCTCGCCCGAGACCGGCAAGACCATCATCGGCATCGATCCGCTCTGGGGGCTCGATCCGATCAAGGGCGAGGACGCGCGCGCCACCGGGCCTTTGTCGGCACTGTGGTATCTCGTCTTCGTGCTGCCGATGTTCCTGTTCACGCCCGATGCGGCGAAGGGTTTGGCGATTGGTCCCGCGATCCGCGCCGGGCTTGCCGAACTCAAATCGACGCTGGGCGAGGTGCGGCTACGGCCCGGCATCTTCCGCTTCATGATTTCGCGCATGATCTATCAAGATGGGGTCAACGCCTTGCTCGCACTGGGCGGCGCGTTCGCCGCAGCCATGTTCGCATGGTCGATCACCGAGATCGGCCTGTTCGGTATCATCCTCAATGTCGTGGCCGTGGTCGGTTGTCTCGTCGCCAGCCGGCTGGACACTGTTTTCGGTTCCAAATCGGTGGTGGTGGGGTCGCTGGTTTTGCTGACGATTGCCACCGTCGGCATCGTCTCGACCGGACCGGGCTACACCTTCTTCGGCCTGTGGCAGATGGCAGGCACGGACAGCGGTGGTCTGTTCGGAACATCAGCCGAAAAGGCCTATATCGCCTTCGGCCTGCTTGTCGGCATTGCCTTCGGTCCGGTGCAGGCCTCATCGCGCTCCTATATGGCGCGCAGCGTCACGATTTCCGAAGCCGGGCGCTATTTCGGCATCTACGCTCTGACCGGACGAGCAACGAGCTTCCTGGCGCCGTTCCTGGTAGCGACGGTGACGGCGATATCGGCCTCACCGCGCCTCGGCATGGCCGTGATCGCTGCCTTCCTGGTGGCCGGGCTGCTGATCCTGGTCCGGACGCCCTATCCTGCGGGGCGCCCGGTCGATTGAGTTCTCCGTCGGCCTGCCTACGGCTTCTGCTTGAAAGCGTCGGAAACATCTGAGCGCTCAGGGTCTTTCAGGTTCTCGCCGGCCGCATCGCGGTCCTCGTCGGGATTGTCCTTGGCGGGAAGATAGCCGCGCGGGCGGGTTTCTTCCGGGCCTTCCCATCTCGGGCGCTGATCGGTCGTGCCCGGCGCACCTTCATAGGCGTCCTTCGAATGCTCTGCCAAGGCGGGCGCAGCCCCTGCGACTTTTTCGGCAGAGCTAGCGGCCCGCTGCTGACCGTCCGAA
This sequence comes from Tianweitania sp. UT-5YL-CI-8, assembly GCF_030010215.1. Lineage (GTDB taxonomy): Bacteria > Pseudomonadota > Alphaproteobacteria > Rhizobiales > Rhizobiaceae > Oryzicola. Next base: position 43,857 of record NZ_JASCRR010000019.1, on the reverse strand, counting down.
TGCCGGGTCTTTTCGTCGACATCGTTGGTCGGCTCCGTCAACCCGAACTGGTCGTTCGGCTTCCTGTTGGTGGCCGCATCCTGGCTGAACTCCGGATGCATATCCTCCGGACGGGCGGGTTTGGGCGCGCGGGCGCCTGTCTCATACTCGGTTTTATCAGACATGATTTTCTCCTGGCTGTGTGAGGAGAAAACACGCAAGGCGGGGAAACGATCCGGGCGGGCCGGGCTTTCTTTGTCTACCAATCCCTCGATAAAAAACGCCGGGGCAAAACCCCGGCGTTCCCAATCTGCGATGCGCTGTCCGATCAGGCGGCGAGGTCGCGCAGCACGTACTGCAGGATTCCGCCGTTCTTGTAGTAGTCGAGTTCGTCGACCGTATCGATGCGGCAGAGGATCGGCACGTTCTTCACCGTGCCGTCGCCCATGGTCACCTTGGCCACCATGGACTGGCGCGGGCGAATGGTCTCGATGCCATCGATCTCGACGATCTCGTCACCCTTCAGGCCCAGCGAGGCCCAGGACGTGCCATTCTCGAAGACGAACGGGATGATGCCCATGCCGACCAGGTTCGAGCGGTGGATGCGCTCGAAGGACTGGGCGATGACCGCCTTGACGCCGAGCAGGTTGGTGCCCTTGGCAGCCCAGTCGCGCGAGGAGCCGTTGCCGTATTCGATGCCGGCGAAGACCACCAGCGGCACGCCTTCCTTGCGGTATTCCATGGCCGCGTCATAGATCGACATCTCTTCCTTCGAAGGATAGTGGATCGTGTAGCCGCCTTCCCTGCCGTTCTCGCCCAACATGTGGTTGCGGATGCGGATGTTGGCGAAGGTGCCGCGCATCATCACTTCATGGTTGCCGCGACGCGTGCCGTACTGGTTGAAGTCGGCAACGCCGACGCCGTTGTCGGTGAGGTACTTGCCGGCAGGTGACGCCGCCTTGATCGAACCGGCCGGAGAAATGTGGTCGGTGGTGATCTTGTCGCCGAACAGGCCAAGCACGCGCGCACCCTTGATGTCGCCGATCGCGCCGAAGGTCTTCTGCATCCCGACGAAATAAGGCGGGTTCTGCACATAGGTCGACTTGTCGTCCCAGGTGTAGGTCTGGCCTTCAGGTGCCTGCACCTTCTGCCAGTTCTCGTCGCCCTTGAAGACATCGGCATATTTGCGGGCGAACAGCTCGCGCGTGACGTTCTCTGAGATGAATCTGTCGATCTCCTGGCTGGTCGGCCAGATGTCCTTGAGGAACACCGGATTGCCGTCCCTGTCCTCACCCAGCGGCTCGGTGGTTAGGTCGATGGTGACCGAACCGGCGAGCGCGTAGGCTACAACCAGCGGCGGCGAAGCCAGATAGTTGGCCTGCACGTCAGGCGACACACGGCCTTCGAAGTTGCGGTTACCGGACAGGACGGCAGCCGCGATAAGGCCCTTGTCGTTGATGGTCTTGGAGATCGGCGCCGGCAGCGGACCGGAATTACCGATGCAGGTGGTGCAGCCGAAGCCGACGAGGTTGAAGCCGATCTGGTCGAGTTCCTTCTGCAGGCCGGCCTTTTCCAGATATTCGGCAACCACCTGGCTGCCGGGGGCGAGCGAGGTCTTCACCCACGGCTTCTGCTTGAGGCCGAGGCGGTTGGCATTGCGGGCGAGCAGGCCCGCGCCGATCAGCACCGAGGGGTTGGAGGTGTTGGTGCAGGACGTGATGGCTGCGATAGCCACGTCGCCATGGCCAAGGTCGAAGCTCTCGCCCTCGACTGCATAGCGCTTGGCGGTGTCGACGGTCTTCTTGTATTCCTTCTCCAGCGCGGTCGCAAAACCAGAGGCGATGCCTTCCAGCGCGATGCGGCCTTCCGGACGCTTCGGGCCGGCCATGGAGGGAACCACTTCCGACATGTCGAGTTCGAGCAGGTCGGTGAACACCGGATCGGCCGATTCGGCGGTGCGCCACATGCCCTGCGCCTTGGAATATTCCTCCACCAGCGCGATGCGGTCTTCGGCGCGGCCCGACATATTGAGGTAGCGGATGGTCTCGGCATCGACGGGAAAGAAGCCGCAGGTCGCACCATATTCCGGCGCCATGTTGCCGATGGTGGCGCGGTCGGCCAGCGTCATGTTGGACAGGCCCGGGCCGAAGAACTCGACGAACTTACCGACGACGCCTTTCTTGCGCAGCATCTGGGTCACGGTCAGCACCAGGTCGGTGGCGGTGACGCCTTCCTTGAGCTTGCCGGTGAGGCGGAAGCCAATGACCTCGGGCAACAGCATGGAAACCGGCTGGCCGAGCATTGCGGCCTCGGCCTCGATACCGCCGACGCCCCAGCCCAGAACGCCCAGGCCGTTGATCATGGTGGTGTGGGAATCGGTGCCGACGCAGGTGTCGGGATAGGCGACGGTCTCGCCGGTCTCGTCATTGGTCCAGACGACCTGGCCGAGATATTCGAGATTGACCTGGTGGCAGATGCCGGTGCCGGGCGGCACGACGCGGAAGTTGCGGAATGCCTGCTGGCCCCATTTCAGGAACTTGTAGCGCTCTTCGTTGCGCTCATATTCGAGCTCGACATTGCGGGCAAAAGCCAGCGGGGTGCCGAATTCGTCGACGATGACCGAGTGGTCGATGACCAGGTCGACGGGAACCAGCGGATTGATCTTCTCGGGGTCGCCGCCGAGCGCCTTGATGCCGTCGCGCATGGCTGCGAGATCCACGACGGCGGGAACACCGGTGAAATCCTGCATCAGCACGCGGGCGGGGCGATAGGCGATTTCGACGCCTGCGGTGCCCTTGTCGACCAGCCAGTTCGCGACGGCCTGGATCGACTCCTTGGTGACGGAGCGGCCGTCTTCGTTGCGCAGCAGGTTCTCGAGCAGAACCTTCATCGAATAGGGAAGCTGGGAGGCGCCGGTCAGACCGTTCTTCTCGGCCTCCAACAGGTTATAATATACATAATCCTTACCGCCCGCGGTCAGCGTGCGGCGGCAATTGAAACTGTCTAATGATTTGGACACGTGCGTTCCATCCTTGTCTGTTCAGCCTGAAAGGGAACGGACTCCGATGGGCATGCAATCACGCGCAAAGGTGCGGGTACGGCCATTTCCGCTGTCCGGTCCCAAGCAACCCGAGCCGTTCAAGGCGGCGCGTGTGTTGGTTCGGCGCAATGTTTTAAATGCCTTCCCCGACCGCTGGGGTTGGTAACCCGCATATAGAGAATTTCCTGGAATAGTTCTAGACGAAGAATCGGCTATTTTGTTGCGTCGCAACGGCGCAGCCATGAATCGTTTCGTTGGGAGCACCATGCGACTGATCGCGGACAGACTGGGCGGCGACCGCGGCAGCGAGATCGTCTTCTCCGACATCTCCTTTTCCCTCGCTCAAGGCGACGGCCTGGTGGTGACCGGCGCCAACGGTTCGGGCAAGTCGACGCTTCTGCGCGTGATAGCCGGCCTGCTGCCTGTGGCGCGCGGGTCGATTCGGTTGGAAGATGGTGGGGAATTCGAGGAGATCGCCGCCGCCTGCCATTATCTCGGACACGAGAACGGTATGAAGACAGCGCTGACGGTGACGGAGAACCTGCTGTTCTGGCAGGAGTTTCTCGGCGCGCCGCGCATGTCGCCGGATGAGGCGCTGGAAGCCGTGGGGCTGGACGGTATCGGCCACCTGCCCTTCGGCTATCTCTCCACCGGCCAGCGGCGGCGGTCGTCGATTGCCAAGCTCCTGGTCAGCCATCGCCCGATCTGGCTGCTCGATGAACCGACGGCGGGCCTGGACAAGGCTTCGGAGCGCCGGCTTGCCGGACTGATGACCGCGCATCTGGCCGAAGGGGGGATCCTGGTCGCTGCGACGCATCTGCCACTGGGGGTGGAGGGGATGAAAAGTCTCGTCATGGAAGAGCCGCATGGAGTTTAACGTCGCGTTCCTTCGCAACGTGGAGCAACAGCCTTCGACGCACATGGCTGGCACCTCATGCTAGCGCTCTATCTCCGCGACCTGAAGCTCGGCATCCGCGCCGGCGGCGGGGCGCTGACGGGTGTGCTGTTCTTCCTCGCCGTCATCGTCACCATTCCCTTCGGCGTCGGCCCGGACCTCAAGCTGCTCGCGCGCATCGGCCCTGCGATCCTGTGGATTGGTGCGCTTCTTGCCTGCCTGCTCGGCCTCGACCGGCTGTTCCAGGCCGAACGCGAGGACGGTTCGCTCGACCTCCTCATCATGGCCGACGAGCGCCACATGCTGGCGCTGTCGATCTTCGTCAAATGCCTGGCGCATTGGACCGCGAGCGTCCTGCCGCTGGTGGTGGCCGCACCCTTGCTGGGCCTGTTCATGAATATGGAGCCGACCGGCATCGGCGCCTCCACGCTGACCTTGCTGGTGGGCACGCCGGCCATCGTCTTTGTCGGCGCAACCGGTGCCGCGGTGGCAGTGGCCCTGCCACGTGGCGGGCTTCTCGTCTCGGTGCTCGTCCTGCCGATCGTCATCCCGGTGCTGATCTTCGGCGTCTCCGCGAGCTATGGGGCGGTGGCGGAGCCCGATCCGTTCCTCCAGCCTTTCCTGATGCTGTCCGCGCTCAGCCTGTTCCTCGCCATTCTGGGGCCGGTCGCGGCCGCAGTCGCGCTGCGCTTCGGGGCGGACTGAACACGTTTCCTTGAAGCTCCGGCCTGCGGCACGCGGCGCAATTGCACAGCCACCAGCTGAGGGCTATTGGGAAGACATGAAGGTCGAACCGACGATATTTGCGGCGAGGAGCCATAGCGGATGACGGCGCATGCGCTCTATGTCACGGCGGCCTATGCCGTATCGGCCATCGCCATAGCCGGTCTGATCGGCTGGATCCTGATCGACCAGCGCGGGCGTCGGCGGGAAATCGCCGAGCTTCAGGCGGCGGGCCTGCGGCGGCGGTCGGACCGCGAGAAACTATGACCGAACACACTCAGCCACAAACCTCGGCGCGGCGCGGGCCGCAGCCGATCGTGCTCTTGCCCTTGCTGGTGTTCATGGCCCTGGCTGGCGTTTTCCTGATGCAGCTTTTGTCGGGACGCGACATCGCCGCCGTGCCATCCGCCCTGATCGGCCAGGCAGCCCCAATCACGTCCCTGCCCCCGCTCGACGGCATGGAACTGCCCGGCCTCGACTCCAAGGACCTTGCCGGCAAGGTGACGCTGGTCAATGTCTGGGCATCGTGGTGCGCGCCCTGCCGCGAGGAGCATCCGGTGCTTCTGGCGCTGTCTCAGGACAAGCGCTTTTCCATCGCCGGATTAAACTACAAGGACAAGCCGGAGAATGCGCGGCGTTTCCTCGGCGATCTCGGTAACCCGTTTTCAGCCATAGGCGTCGACGGAAACGGCCGCACCGCCATCGACTGGGGCGTCTATGGCGTGCCGGAAACCTTCCTCATCGGCAGGGACGGCAAGATCCTGTTGAAGCATGTCGGCCCGCTGTCGCCACAGGCTGTGGCGGCCACCATCATGCCGGAAATCGAAAAGGCGCTCGCCGCCTCGCCATAAAAGACCGGCTGCGCTATGTCTTTCTGCATGGCAAGCAAACCCGAATTCATCATGGCCGCGCCGGACAATCAGATTGGCGATCATTTCGAGCATCAGGCAATAGCCTGCGACCGCCTCGGGTCGCCTTTCACCGGCAGCCTCTGCAGGGCATTGATCCGGGTTCTCGACGATACGACGCAAACCGGACGGCGCGTGCTTTCATGGCCCGGCAACCCCCGGTGGGATGCGCTGGCTCTCAGGCTTTGCGGCGGCTTGCACGGACTGGTGCTGACGCGCGCCGATGCTGCCCTGAGCGCGGTCTATCCACCCTCTGAGCGGAACGAGGACGTGCTTGCCGCCATACTGCCGGGCGCCATCGCGCGCAACGACTCGCTGCTTTCGGCAGCGCTCGACAACGCCCCGCAGACCAACGAGACAGCACGCTCGGCCATGCTGTTGCCGGGCTTCCTGACGATTGCGCGCGAAACCGGGCTGCCGCTGGCGCTGAACGAGATCGGTTCGAGTGCCGGGCTGAACATGCTGTTCGACCGTTTCCACTATGTCTATGGGAAGATGCGCTGGGGCGACGCCTTGTCGGAGGCCAGGCTGACGCCCGAGGTAACCGGCCGACTGCCGCCGCTCGACGGCGCGCTTGAAATCCTGTCGCGGCAGGGCTGCGACATCGCTCCCGTCCACCTGACCGACGAGGTGGCACGGTTGCGCCTGCGCTCCTATGTCTGGGCCGACCAGACCGACCGGCTGAAGCGTCTGGACGCGGCCGTCTCCATCGCGGAACGGGTAGAGTTCTCAGTCGAGACAATGAACGCGGCAGCGTTCCTGCGCCGCCAACTCGCCGCCCAGAAGGACGGGGCGGCGTTCGTGCTGTTCCATTCGATAATGTGGCAATACATGCCCGAACGCGAGCGCGAGGAAATCCGCAACCTGCTCAAGACGGCCGGGCGTAACGCCACAAGCTCCGCGCCGATTGCCTGGCTGAGGATGGAGCCGGTCGCTGTCGCCGATCCGTTCGCCACGCTGAGCCTGACCCTGTGGCCCGGCGGCAAGACGCGGCGTCTCGCTCGTTGCGATTTTCACGGCCGCTCGATCGAGTGGCTGGGCTGAAGCCAGCCTTACGATCAGCCGTAGACTTGCTGGTAGGCGCGGTAGAGCAGTTCGCTGCGGTCGGCGCGGATATCGGTAAGGTCGCGCGGGGTCAGCGTATCGATTTCGGCAACGAGGCGCTTGTACTGGCGGCGCTTGGCGAAACGGTTCTGAAGATCGTTGAAGATCATGATGAAGTCCTTTCAAGGTGCCGCCTGAGCGGCTCTTATCCTCCCTTGAATTGGTGACGAGCATCGCAGAGTTCTAGTGCAACGCAACATAAGATGCTGCATTGCAGCAATGCGCAAATCGCATGACCTTGCTAAGACGATGTTAACCTTGGCGGTGCGCTGGCCTACCAGAGCGTACGGCTGTAGGCATCGTCGAGATTGCGGTCCACCGTCTCCGCGGTCTCGGAAAGGGCCAACTGGTCGTGCAGGATCTGTCCCAGCGTCGGCAGGCTGGCACGGTCGGGCCAGCATGCGGGCTTCCACAGATCGGAGCGCATGAACGCCTTGGCGCAATGCATGTAGGCCGATTTGACGGTGACGACCATCACCGACACCGGCAGCTTGCCTTCTGCCGCCAGTTGCTCGCGCAGCGCCGTGTCCGCGGTGATCCGCGCGTCGCCATTGATGCGCAGCGTTTCGTTCATGCCGGGGATCAGGAACAGCAGTCCGACGGCTGGGTTGACGACGATGTTTTCGAGCGTGTCGAGGCGGTTGTTTCCGGGCCTGTCCGGTATGGCGATGGTGTTTGCGTCGAGCACCGCGACGAAGCCGGGCTTGTCGCCGCGCGGCGTCACGTCGGCATTGCCCTTGCCGTCGGAGGAGCCCACCAGCACGAACGGGCTGCGCGCGAGAAAGGACAGGCAATGGCCGTCGAGTGCCTTGAGCTCCTTGCTGATCGCGCGGTCGCTGGGCGTCTTGTAGAGGCTTCTCAATTCCGCATGCGAAGCGATGAACTCCATGGCCTACTCCCTGGTCTTGGTGGAATCCTCAATGGCATGCCGCATGATCAGCGGCATCTGCGAGACGGTGAACAGCAGCGTGATCGGGGTGGTCGCCCAGACCTTGAACCCGACCCAGAAGTCGGTCGAGAAATTGCGCCAGACGATTTCGTTGAGCACGGCCAGGAACAGAAAAAACAGGCCCCAGCGCAGGGTCAGCTTGCGCCAGCCTTCCGCGTCCATGCGAAAGGCCTCGTCGAAGACATAGCCGAGCAGCGACTTCCTGAAATAAAGCCCGCCGAGCAGAATGACGCCGAACAGCGTGTTGACGATGGTCGGCTTCATCTTGATGAACAGTTCGTCCTGCAGATAAAGCGTCAGGCCGCCGAAGATCAGCACCACCACGCCCGAGATCAGCGGCATGATCGGCAGCGACCGCGTCAGCACCCAGGAGACGCCCAGCGCCAGCGCCGTGGCGACCATGAACAGGCCGGTGGCGATGAAGAGCGGCTCGCCCATCTCCGAGAGGATTGGAAACGTCTGCGCCAGCCATTCGCCGCGCGTGTTGGCGAAGAAGAAGACCATCAATGGCCCAAGCTCCAGCACCAGCTTGAGCATCGGGTTGATGTGCTTGCGCCTGGGATCGGCCGGATCGCGCTCGAGAATGGGTTCGGACATGGACAAACCTTGTGTTGCGCAGCACCAGCGTCGGGCGCAGCCCGGTAGGCTCGGTTTATGCTACTCCAGCAATCGCCTTGGCGAAATCGCTTGCGGAAAAGGGCTCGAGGTCGTCGATCTGCTCGCCGACGCCGATGAAATAGACCGGCAGGCGGTGCTTGGCGGCAATCGCCACCAGAATGCCGCCGCGCGCGGTGCCGTCCAGCTTGGTCATCACCAAGCCGTTGACGCCGGCAATGTTGCGGAAAATCTCGACCTGGTTGAGCGCGTTCTGGCCGGTGGTGGCGTCCACCGTCTGCAAAACGGTGTGCGGCGCTTCCGGATCGAGCTTGCCGAGCACGCGCACGACCTTCTCCAGTTCTGCCATCAGCTCGGTCTTGTTCTGCAGACGGCCGGCAGTGTCGATGATCAGCACATCCGAGCCAGCCTCCTTGGCCTTCTGGAAGGCATCGAAGGCGAGGCCGGCGGCATCGGCGCCGAGCTTGGTGGCGATTACCGGCGAATTGGTGCGCTCACCCCAGATCTTCAGCTGCTCGATAGCCGCGGCGCGGAACGTGTCGCCGGCTGCCAGCATCACCGACAGCCCGCCCGAGGTCAGCTTGGCCGCGAGCTTGCCGATGGTCGTTGTCTTACCGGTGCCGTTGACGCCGACGACGAGAATGACATGCGGCTTGTGCGACAGGTCCAGCTCAAGCGGGATGGCGACGGGCCCGAGCACCTTCTCGACCTGCTCGGCCATGACGGTGCGCACCTCCAGATCGGAGACATCCTTGCCGTAGCGGCTGGCGGCAAGCGTGTCGGTGATGCGCAGCGCGGTTTCGACCCCGAGATCGGCGCGGATCAACACGTCTTCCAGATCCTGCAGCGTCTCTTCGTCCAGCTTCCGCTTGGTGAAGATGCCGGCAATGTTGCCCGACAACTCCCTGGACGAACGCGACAGCCCGTCGCGCAGCTTTTGGAACCAGGTCTGGCGCGGCGCGGCCGGCACCGGAGCCGGCGCGATGTCGCCCTTCTGCTCGACCTTTTTCTGGACCGTGACTTTTCCGGCAGCGGGCTTTGGCTGTGGCTGGGCAGTTCGCCCTTCATCCGCTTCTCCGAAAGTGGAAGCTGGTGAAGGTTTCGCGTCGACAGGCGCCTCAGGCGCAAACGTCCCGTAGGCGGTTTCAGGACCTATCTCCCCCTCACCCGCACCGGCGATGTCGGCTCTTTCTACTCCCCCAAGCAAAGAGGGAGACGCGGGTGCGACGTTTGCTTCCTCTTCTGCCCAACCGGAAGAGAAAGGCGCGGCCGTGATGCCGGCATCCTCTTCTCCCCAGCGGGGAGACGGTGGCTGCGAAGCAGCCGAATGAGGGGGCAATGCAGTCTGATCCAGTTTTTCAATAGATACGGGATCAAGCTCCGCCTCCTCAAGCTTCGCCTCGGCTTCGGCTCTGAGTTCGGCCAGCACCTGCGGCACGGTCTCCGCCACAGGCTGCTGCGGAATGTCGACCGGCGTGGTGGGCTCGACGGGAGCCGGTATTTCGGCAGGCGCAGGGTCCGGCTCCGCTGGTGACGGCGCGGGAGCAGGGGCTTCCTGCGGGTGTTCGGCGGGAGCTTCCGCAGGTGCGGGCTCCGGCTGTTCGGCAAGCGGTTGTGCGGGTGCCTCGTCGGGCTCCGGCGTTACGGCAGGTTCAAGCGGCGCTGCGGGAGTTTCCTCCGGCTCGGGCTGCTCCGGCTCCAAAGCTTCGGGCGTTTCGCGTTTCAGAAAATCGGGAACATCAGCATCGGGTGCAGGACCATCCGCTTCCGGCGCACGGGCCTCGAGCAGCGCGACATCCGCCCCGCGCTCGACGGGCTGGTCTTCCGCGTCCTTCTTGCCAAAGGAAAAAACTTTCTTGATGAAGTTGAAGGCCATGCCGTCTTTCCGTCAGGCCGCGCGCGCGGCAGGCGCTGCAAGCAGCCGTTCATCGTCATGTCCGGCGATGTCGACCTCGACGATCTCGCCCGGTGCGCCCCGATCCACGCCGACCAAAGTGAACCCTTCCGTCCGGCCTAGCCCGTCCCGCTCCACCAGAACCGACTGGCGAGTGCCGGCAAGGCTTGCCAGGTGCCTGCGATATACGGTGTCGCCCACGGCGCGCAGCCTTGCGGCGCGGCTTTTGACCAGCGCGCGCTCAAGCTGCGGCATGCGCGCGGCCGGCGTGCCCTTGCGCGGGCTGAACGGGAAGACGTGAAGATGTGTCAGCCCGCATTCCTCGACGATCTTCAACGAGTTCTCGAACATGTCATCGGTTTCAGTCGGAAAACCGGCGATGATATCGGCGCCGAAGACGATGTCCGGGCGCAGCTTGCGCACATCCCCGCAGAAGGCGATGGACTGGTCTCGCAGATGCCGGCGCTTCATGCGCTTGAGGATCATGTCGTCGCCCGATTGCAACGACAGATGCAGATGCGGCATCAGCCGCTTTTCGGTTGCGATGGCCTGGAGCAGGTCGTCGTCGGCTTCAATGGAGTCAATTGAGGAGAGCCGCAGCCGCCGCAAATCCGGCACCTGGCGCAGGATGGTCGCGACCAGCTTGCCCAGCCGTGGCGCACCGGGAAGGTCGGCGCCATAGCTGGTCATATCGACGCCCGACAGCACCACCTCGGCATAGCCGTTGCCGACGAGGCGCTTGATCTGCTCGACCACCGCCCCCATCGGCACGGACCGCGAATTGCCGCGTCCATAAGGGATGATACAGAAGGTGCAGCGGTGGTCGCAACCGTTCTGCACCTGCACAAAGGCGCGGGCGCGGCCCTCAATGGCATCAACCATGTGGGCGGCGGTTTCGCGCACGCTCATGATGTCGTTGACGCGGGCCTTCTCGAAATCGTTGATGCCGAAATCGGGCATAGCGCGATAGTTATGCGCCTTCAGCTTTTCCTCGTTGCCAAGCACGAGATCGACCTCGTCCATATCGGCGAAGGTGCCCGGCTCGGTTTGAGCAGCGCAGCCGGTGACGATGATCCGCGCGTTGGGGTTCTCGCGGCGCGCCTTGCGGATCGCCTGCTTAGACTGGCGTACAGCCTCGCTGGTCACTGCGCAAGTGTTGAAGATGACGGCACCGTCCTTCAACTGGCCGAGCCCGGCAGTTTCCGCCTCGCGCCGCATCACCTCCGATTCGAAAGTGTTGAGCCGGCAGCCGAACGTGACGACCTCGATCCCCATCAGGCCGCGCCACGCTGTTCGCGGATGAACGCACCGGTCGCTGGATCGAAGAAACCGGAAAATTCCCACTCTGCGGGACCGGTCAAAACCACATGATCGTCCTCGCGCCATTCGACCCGCAGGTCGCCTCCGGGTGCGGTCAAGGTCACGGAACGCTCGGTCCGTCCTGTACGGGCGCCAGCGACGGCCGCGGCACATGCGGCCGAGCCGCAGGCCTTGGTCAGGCCCGCGCCGCGCTCCCAGGTGCGGATGACCATCGTGTCACGCGAGGTCACCTGCGCGATAGTGATGTTGGCGCGTTCGGGAAAGATAGGATGGTTTTCGAGCAGTGGGCCGAACCGGTCGAGTTCGTAGGACCAGACGTCGTTTTCGACCCAGAAAATGGCATGCGGGTTGCCCATCGACACCACAGAAGGCGAATGAAGCACAGGCGCATCGTCCGGGCCTATCCGCAGCTCGATGGCGCGGGTGTCACTGAAACCCCTGGCCAGCGGAATCTCCTGCCAACCGAAGCGCGGCGTACCGAGATCGACGGAAATCTGCCCATTGGCATGATCCTCGGCCTTGAGAATACCCGCCACGGTCTCGAAGATGAACAGCGCGTTGCCCGTCTCGGTTGCCAGCGTCTGGACCACGCAGCGCGTGCCGTTGCCGCAGGCTTGGGCGCTGGAGCCATCCGAATTGAGGATGTCGATGAAGTAATCGGTGCCCGGCGTCCTAGGGTCATGGATCGCCATGATCTGGTCGAAACGCGTCGCAGCTTCGGCGTTGAGCGCGATGGCCGCCGCAGCCGAAACCCTATCCGCACGGCCACGCATGTCGGCAACGATGATCTCGTTGCCGACCCCGTTCATCTTGGCGAAGGGCGCGTTCGAAGGCATGGTCTAAACAATTGCTGTTGTTTTGCGGCCTATATGGCGGAAACGAGCGGCAATTACCAGTCTTGCGCTGTTCAAACCACCGGCACCTGCCAGACCTCGCCGGGCTGTAGCGCGCGGAATAGGTCGCGCGAAACACCCTCGCGGTCGAGCGCTGCGTGAAGACGCTGGCGCGGCTCTTCGATAGGCTCGTCGGTCAGTTGGAACGTGCCCCAGTGACAGCCCGCGACATGGCTCGCCTTCAACAGGCGCATCGCCTCGACCGCTTCATCTGGGTTCTGATGTTGCGATTTCATGAACCAGCGCGGCTCGTAAGCGCCGATGGGCAGGATGGCGAGACGGAAGCCGCCATATTTCTCAGCCATGAGACGGTAGTTGCGGCCCTCGTGAAAGCCGGTGTCGCCGGCAAAGTAAACATGGCCGACCGGCGTTTCGATCACGAAGGAACCCCACAGCGCCATGCGGCGGTCGCGTGCGCCGCGCGCCGACCAGTGATGCGCCGGCTCGACATGGATGCGGATGCCTTCTCCCGCCTCGACAGTATCGCCCCAGTCATGCACCGACACCCGCAGCATCGGTATTGCTGGCTTGACGATGGCGTCATTGCCGAGCGGCGTGATGACCAACGGATCATGGATCTGCTGCAGGCGCCGCAAGGTGGCGATATCCATGTGGTCGTAATGATTGTGGCTGAGCAGGACGACATCAATCTTCGGCAGATCGTCGAAGGCGATACCCGGCGCGTTGACCCGGCGCGGTCCGGCGAAGCGCACAGGCGAGACACGCTCCGACCAGACCGGATCGGTGAGGATGTTGAGACTATCCACCTGCAGCAGCAGCGTGGAGTGACCGACCATGGTGACCGAAAGCTGTTCGCCGGTCACCCGCCACAGCGGCTTCGCTTGCGGAAACGGGCTTGGCCAGGCTTTCGGCCATGGCGAGCGAAGCCCATTGAACTGCCAGCGCAGCACATCGCGAAAACCCAGCGGAAGCACGCCGCCGGGATTGAGGAACAGCTTGCCGTCGAAATGGTCGGAGTTCGGGCCGCCATAGTACCGGTTGCCTGGTGAAACCGTTGTTTTGGTCATGGTTGTCTTGGCGATCCGGCGTTCTGATTGAGGTCCCGCGCTGATATAGGCCATAGGTCAGTCAAAGTTTGTGAGACAATTCTGCAACAATCTCCAACGCAAACCGTATTTTAACCATATGCGGTTGAAATGCTGCCATCTTAGCCTTTTTAGAAAGGCATCATGAAACGCGCCGAAGCCGGGGATGGCTTCGATGGAGGACCGGTATGGCACTCTCGAAATTGGCACTTGTGGCACTTTCCTTCGCCGCGCTCGCCGCAGCGTCAGGCTGCCAGAGCTCGCGCTTCTCCGAAGTCAATGCCGGCCCCGCTCCACTGCCCCCCGCACCGGCCGGAACCGTGACCACGGGGCAGCTACCGCCGCCCGCTGCCCCGGCACCCGCCTCGCAGTTCCCGACACCGCCCAATACCCAGGTCGCCTCGCTGCCGCCGCAGCCCAATCCGAACGCGCCGGATCTGACCGCGGGCAGCGTCGCCGGCGTCTGGAACGCCAGCGTTTCAGGCCAGAACTGCCGCATCGCCACGCCGCAGACGAAATTCGGCCAGGGCTTCCGGGCCGGGCCGCTGCGCTGCCCGGCACCGCTGGACGGCGTGAAGTCGTGGAACGTCGCCGGCAAGCAGCTGACGCTTTACGATGAGAATGGTGGCACCTTGGCAAACCTGTCTTCGTCCGCCCAGGGTCGCTTCGACGGTCAGACCTCCAACGGCTTGCCGCTGTCCCTGTCGCGCTAACGCCGACCTTCGCTCGCGCCAGAGTAAGCCATGCAGCACCTGCGAGACGGCATACAGACCCATGTGACCGTCAAGCAGCGCTACGACCAGATGGTCGAAGGCGGCTCGATCCGATTCGATCCCGCCCAACAGGAGGTGGTCTCCGCCCTCGACCGAATGATCGTCGAGATTTCGGAAAAGCGCCTGGCCCGCAAGTCGAGCGCGCTGGGATGGTTGTTCGCCAAGCGCCGGGCGCCCGAACCGGTCAAGGGCCTCTACGTCTATGGCGGGGTCGGACGCGGGAAGACCATGCTGATGGACATGTTCTTCGAGCTGCTGCCGGTGCGGCGCAAGCGCCGGGTTCATTTCAACGACTTCATGGCCGATGCGCATGACCGCATCCAGAAGCACCGACAGGCGCGCAAGGAAGGAATCGTCAAGGAAGACGACCCCATTCCGCCCGTTGCCAAGGCACTCGCCGAAGAAGCCTGGGTGCTGTGCTTCGACGAGTTTTCCGTCACCGACATCGCCGATGCCATGATCTTGTCCCGGCTGTTTTCAGCGCTGTTCTCGCTAGGCGTGGTGCTGGTCGCGACTTCCAATGTCGCACCGCAAGACCTCTATCGCGATGGGCTGAACCGGCAGCTTTTCATACCGTTCATCGCCATTCTGGAAGCCAACGCGGCCGTTCTCAATCTCGATGCCGATACCGATTACCGGTTGGAAAAACTCAACCGCATGCCGGTCTATCTCACCCCGCCCGGTCCTGACACTGACCGGCAGATGGACGAGATCTGGGCCGTCATGACCAAGGGCGCCGCGGCCGCGCCGACGACCGTCACCGTCAAGGGCCGGCAGGTCGAGGTGCCGCTCGCATCAGCCGACACGGCCCGATTTTCCTTCGCAGAGCTCTGCGGCCGGCCGCTCGGCGCGCGCGATTATCTCGCTCTGCTCGGCCGTTTCCGCACCGTCTTCGTCGACAACATACCGGTGATGGCGGAAGCCAATCGCAACGAAGCCAAGCGCTTCATCCTGTTTATCGACACAGCCTACGATCACCATGCCCGGCTCGTCGTGAGCGCTGCAGCGAGTCCGACCGAATTGTATGTCGCGCGGCGCGGCACCGAGGCGTTCGAATTCGATCGCACCGCGTCGCGCCTCATTGAGATGCAGGGCAAGGAATGGCTGGAAGAGTTCGACGAACGAGCGCTGCAGAAGGCTGTCTGAGGAAACGGTCAGGTTTTCTGCGGCTCTGCTTCCGGCAGTACGATTTGAATACGGTAGGGCAAGAAATCGGGCAAAGTCGCCAACGTCGGAGTACCTATTCTTCCCACCTAAGCCGTCTAGATAAAGCGCATCATTGTTGGAACAGTCACTATTTCGTCACAAAATATTGACGTTTACGTAAATGAAACTTGATCTAAACGATTGAAAACCTTGATGCTAAAAGAATCGATTGAATTTTTCCACCTATGCGTCTATCTGGCCCTGCTGTTTCTGGCCGCATTCCTGCGGTCATGCTGGCCCAAATTATAGTTCACCCGCCTCTAGGCGTTGTAACAGGGACAAGGGACATTTTCCTAACATGGCACGCAACAAGATAGCCCTCATCGGCTCTGGCATGATCGGCGGCACGCTCGCTCACCTGATCGGCCTCAAGGAACTCGGCGACGTCGTTCTCTTCGATATCGCGGAAGGCATTCCCCAAGGCAAGGGTCTCGACATCGCCCAGTCGTCCGCCGTTGAAGGCTTCGACGCCGGCTATACCGGCGTCAACGATTATGCCGGCATCGAAGGCGCCGACGTCTGCATCGTTACCGCCGGCGTGCCGCGCAAGCCCGGCATGAGCCGCGACGATCTTCTCGGCATCAACCTCAAGGTCATGGAGCAGGTCGGCGCCGGCATCAAGAAATATGCCCCGAACGCCTTCGTCATCTGCATCACCAATCCGCTCGACGCGATGGTCTGGGCGCTGCAGAAGTTCTCCGGCCTGCCCAAGAGCCACGTCGTCGGCATGGCCGGCGTACTGGACTCTGCCCGCTTCCGCTACTTTCTTGCCGATGAGTTCAAGGTGTCGATCGAGGACGTTTATGCGATGACACTGGGCGGCCACGGCGACGACATGGTGCCGCTGACCCGCTATTCCAACGTGGCCGGCATTCCGGTGCCGGATCTGGTCAAGATGGGCTGGACGAGCCAGGCCAAGGTCGAGGCCATCGTCGACCGCACCCGCAAGGGCGGGGCCGAGATCGTCGGCCTGCTCAAGACCGGCTCGGCCTTTTACGCGCCGGCTTCCTCGGCCGTCGCCATGGCTGAATCCTACCTCAAGGACAAGAAGCGCGTGCTGCCCGCGGCGGCCTATCTGTCGGGCCAGTACGGCGTGAAGGACATGTATGTCGGCGTGCCGGTTGTGATCGGCGCGGACGGCGTGGAACGCATCGTCGAGATCGATCTCGACAAGGACGAGAAAGCTATGTTCGACAAGTCGCTCGCCGCCGTCAAAGGCCTCTGCGAAGCATGCGTCGGCATCGCTCCGAACCTCGGCAACAAATAAGGACGTCGCCATGAACATTCACGAGTATCAGGGCAAGCAGCTTCTGAAATCCTACGGCGCTCCCGTCGCCGAGGGTGTGCCGGTGCTGAAGATCGAAGAAGCGGAAGCCGCTGCCAAGAGCCTTCCAGGCCCGCTCTACGTGGTCAAGAGCCAGATCCATGCCGGCGGACGCGGCAAGGGCAAGTTCAAGGAACTGTCACCCGACGCCAAGGGCGGCGTGCGTCTTGCCAAGTCGATCGAGGAAGTCGTCGCCTTCTCGAAGGAGATGCTCGGCAACACGCTGGTGACCAAGCAGACCGGCCCCGCCGGCAAGCAGGTCAACCGTCTCTACATCGAAGACGGCGCCAACATCGACCGCGAGCTGTATCTGTCGATCCTGGTTGACCGCTCGGTCGGCCGCATCGCCTTCGTGGTCTCCACCGAAGGCGGCATGGATATTGAGGCGGTCGCCCATGACACGCCCGAAAAAATCATCACCGTCGCCATCGACCCGACTGCCGGCGTCACCTCCGCCGACGTCGCCAAGCTCAACGAGGCGCTCGAACTTTCCGGCGAAGCGGCCAAGGACGGCGAGACGCTATTCCCGATCCTCTATAAGGCCTTTGTCGAAAAGGACATGAGCCTGCTCGAGATCAATCCGCTGATCGTCATGCCCGGCGGCCGCCTGCGCGTTCTCGACGCCAAGGTTTCCTTCGACGGCAACTCCCTGTTCCGTCACCCGGAAATCGTCGAACTGCGCGACACCAGCGAAGAGGACGACAAGGAAATCGAGGCGTCGAAATACGACCTCGCTTATGTCGCGCTCGACGGCAACATCGGCTGCATGGTCAATGGCGCGGGCCTTGCCATGGCGACGATGGACATCATCAAGCTCTACGGCGCCGAGCCCGCCAACTTCCTCGACGTCGGCGGCGGCGCTTCCAAGGAGAAGGTCACCGCTGCCTTCAAGATCATCACCGCCGATCCGGCCGTGAAGGGCATCCTGGTCAACATCTTCGGCGGCATCATGAAGTGCGACGTCATCGCCGAGGGCGTCATCGCCGCGGTGAAGGAAGTCGGCCTTCAGGTTCCGCTGGTGGTGCGCCTGGAAGGCACCAATGTCGAACTTGGCAAGAAGATCATCAACGAAAGCGGCCTCAACGTGATCTCGGCCGACGATCTCGACGATGCAGCGCAGAAGATCGTGGCTGCAGTGAAGGGTTAAGCAAGATGAGCGGCGATCTCATTGGCTCAGTCATTGGGTTCTCACCGTTCATTATCTTTCTCGTGATGTGGATATTTCTTGTCCGACGCTCACGAAAGAACATGTCAGAGATGATGAGAGTTAACGAGGAGCTCGTTGTCTTGAATCGTGAAATGGTCGCTCGTTTAACGAGCATCGAAGATATCCTGAGAAGCAGATAGGATCCCAATGTCCATTTTGGTCGACAAGAACACCAAGGTCCTCGTTCAGGGCCTGACCGGCAAGACCGGCACCTTCCACACCGAACAGGCGCTGGCCTATTACGGCACGCAGATGGTCGGCGGCATCCACCCCAAGAAGGGCGGCGAGACCTGGACGGGTTCGAAAGGCGAAACCCTGCCGATCTTCTCCTCGGTTGCCGAAGCCAAGGAGCGCACCGGTGCGAACGCCTCCGTTGTCTACGTTCCGCCGGCAGGTGCCGCGGAAGCCATCATCGAGGCTATCGACGCCGAAGTGCCGCTGATTGTCTGCATCACCGAAGGCATTCCGGTGACCGACATGATCCGCGTCAAGGCCCGGCTGGAAAAGTCCAAGTCGCGCCTGCTGGGACCGAACTGCCCCGGCGTTCTGACACCCGAACAGTGCAAGATCGGCATCATGCCCGGAAACATCTTCCGCAAGGGCTCGGTGGGTGTTGTCTCTCGCTCGGGGACGCTTACCTATGAAGCAGTGTTCCAGACCTCCAATGTCGGCCTCGGCCAGACGACGGCGGTCGGCATCGGCGGCGACCCGGTTAAAGGCACCGAGTTCATCGACATGCTGGAGATGTTCCTGGCGGACGACGAAACCAAGTCGATCATCATGATCGGCGAGATCGGCGGCTCGGCTGAGGAGGATGCAGCCCAGTTCTTGATCGACGAAGCCAAGAAAGGTCGCAAGAAGCCGATGGCCGGTTTCATCGCAGGCCGCACGGCTCCGGAAGGTCGCACGATGGGCCATGCTGGCGCCGTAATTTCGGGCGGTAAGGGCGGAGCCGAAGACAAGATCGCGGCGATGGAAGCGGCCGGGATCATGGTCTCGCCGTCGCCGGCACGTCTTGGAACGACGTTGGTAGAAGCGCTTAAGGCGTAAGTGAATGGTGAATAGTGGATGGTAAATGGTCTTTTCGGAAAGCAGCGCTCCAGGTGAGCGGCTTCCATTCACCATTTTTCCATTCACCATTTACCCCAATAAGGAGACGGAGCACGACGCTCCGATGAGACATGGCACGCTCTGACCAAGCAAACGATCAGTTTTCCATCACCTCGTTCCTGTATGGCGGCAATGCCGACTATATCGAAGCGCTGCATGCGGCCTATGAAGACGATCCTTCATCCGTCAATTTGGAGTGGCGCAATTTCTTTGACGAGTTGAAGGACGACGCGGGCGACGTGCGCAAGAATGCGCAAGGCGCCTCCTGGTCGCGTCCGAGTTGGCCGCTGCAGGCCAATGGCGAACTGGTCTCCGCGCTCGACGGCAATTGGGGCCTGATCGAAAAGGTCGTCGAAAAGAAGGTTCGCGACAAGGCTGTCGCAACCGGCGTCTCGGCACCCTCGCAATCCGAGGTGCTGCAGGCGACCCGTGATAGCGTTCGCGCCATCATGATGATCCGCGCCTATCGCATGCGCGGGCATCTGCATGCCCATCTCGACCCACTCGGCATCGCCAAGCCGCTCGAGGACTATAACGAGCTTTCGCCTGAAGCCTATGGATTCAAGGAAGAAGATTACGACCGCAAGATCTTCATCGACAATGTGCTGGGCCTCGAATACGCGACCGTGCGCGAAATGCTCGAGATTCTCAAGCGCACCTATTGCTCGACGCTTGGCGTCGAATTCATGCATATCTCCGATCCCGAGGAGAAGGCCTGGATCCAGGCACGCATCGAGGGTCCGGACAAGGCGATCGAATTCACTGCCAACGGTAAGAAGGCGATCCTCCAGAAGCTGATCGAGTCCGAAGGCTTTGAGCAGTTCATCGACGTCAAGTACAAGGGCACCAAGCGTTTCGGCCTTGATGGCGGCGAGTCGTTGATTCCTGCGCTGGAACAGATCATCAAGCGCGGCGGCCAGCTCGGCATGAAGGAAATCGTGCTCGGCATGGCCCATCGTGGCCGTCTCAACGTGCTTACCAATGTCATGCACAAGCCGCATCGCGCTGTGTTCCATGAGTTCAAGGGCGGTTCGGCCGCCCCCGACGATGTCGAGGGTTCGGGCGACGTGAAGTACCATCTCGGCGCTTCTTCCGACCGCGAGTTTGACGGCAACAAGGTTCACCTCTCCCTGACCGCCAATCCCTCGCACCTTGAAATTGTCGATCCTGTCGTGATGGGCAAGGCACGGGCCAAGCAGGACCAGTTGTTCGGGCGCACCCGCGAGGAAATGGTGCCGCTGGAAGAGCGCGCCAAGGTGTTGCCGCTGCTGCTGCATGGCGACGCGGCTTTCGCTGGCCAGGGCGTGATTGCCGAAATCCTCGGCCTGTCCGGCCTGCGCGGACACCGCGTCGCGGGCACGCTGCACTTCATCATCAACAACCAGATCGGTTTCACCACCAATCCCCGCCTGTCGCGGTCTTCGCCCTATCCGTCGGATGTGGCCAAGATGGTCGAAGCGCCGGTTTTCCACGTCAATGGCGACGATCCGGAAGCCGTGGTGTTCGCCGCCAAGGTCGCCATCGAATTCCGCCAGAAGTTCCACAAGCCTGTCGTCGTCGACATGTTCTGCTATCGCCGATTCGGCCACAACGAGGGCGACGAGCCGGCGTTCACGCAGCCGATCATGTACCGCAACATCCGCACCCACAAGACGACGGTGCAACTCTATGCCGAGAAGCTGATCGGCGAAGGCCTGCTCACCCAGGCGGAGGTGGATGCGATGAAGGCCGAATGGCGCGCCCATCTGGAGGTCGAGTTCGAATCCGGACAGGCCTACAAGCCCAACAAGGCCGACTGGCTGGACGGTGCGTGGTCTGGCCTGCGCGCAGCCGACAACCAGGACGAACTGCGCCGCGGCAAGACCGCCGTGCCGGTGAAGACGCTCAAGGAGATCGGCAGGAAGCTGACCGAGGTGCCGAAGGGCTTCGAAGTCCACCGCACCATCGCCCGCTTCCTTGAAAACCGTCGCCAGGCGATCGAGTCCGGCGAGGGCATCGACTGGGCGACGGCGGAATCGCTGGCCTTCGGCTCGATCCTGCTCGACGGCAACCCGATCCGCTTGTCCGGCCAGGATTCCGAGCGCGGCACCTTCTCGCAGCGTCATACGGTTTTGTACGACCAGAAGGACGAGACGCGCTACATTCCGCTAAACAACCTTTCGGCGGCACAGTCAGGCTACGAAGTCATCAACTCGATGCTGTCGGAAGAGGCCGTTCTCGGCTTCGAATATGGCTACAGCCTTGCCGAACCCAAGGCACTGACGCTGTGGGAAGCGCAGTTCGGCGACTTCGCCAATGGCGCCCAGGTGGTGTTCGACCAGTTCATCTCGTCGGGCGAACGCAAGTGGCTGCGCATGTCGGGTCTGGTCTGTCTGTTGCCGCATGGCTATGAGGGCCAGGGACCGGAGCATTCGTCGGCGCGTCTCGAACGCTTCCTGCAGCTCTGCGCCGAAGACAATATGCAGGTCGCCTACTGCACCACGCCGGCCAACTACTTCCACATCCTGCGCCGCCAGCTGAAGCGCGACTTCCGCAAGCCGCTGATCCTGATGACGCCGAAGTCGCTGCTGCGCCACAAGCGCGCCGTCTCCTCGCTGTCGGAAATCTCGGGCGAAAGCGCGTTCCACCGTCTTCTGTGGGACGATGCGCAGTACAACGACAAGCCGATCAAGCTGGTCAAGGACTCCAAGATCCGCCGCGTCGTGCTGTGCTCGGGCAAGGTCTATTACGATCTTTACGAGGAGCGCGAGAAGCGCGGCATCAACGATATCTACCTGCTGCGCGTCGAACAGCTCTATCCATTCCCGGCCAAGGCGCTCATCACCGAACTCAGCCGCTTCCGCAATGCGGAAATGGTTTGGTGCCAGGAGGAGCCCAAGAACATGGGTGCATGGTCGTTCATCGACCCGTATCTGGAATGGGTGCTCGCTCATATCGACGCCAAGAACCAGCGTGTACGCTACACCGGTCGTCCGGCGGCAGCTTCTCCCGCGACCGGCCTGATGTCTAAGCACCTCGCACAGCTTCAGGCGTTCCTCGACGACGCACTCGGCGAATAAACCGACCAAAGACAAAAACGGACAGGCAAACACATGGCTACCGAAATCCGCGTTCCGACCCTCGGCGAATCCGTCAGCGAAGCCACCATCGGCAAGTGGTTCAAGAAGGCAGGCGAGGCCATCGTCGCCGACGAGCCGCTGGTTGAACTGGAAACCGACAAGGTCACGATCGAGGTGCCGGCACCATCGGCGGGAACGCTGTCTGAGATCACCGTCCAGGAAGGCGAGACCGTCGGCGTCGGCGCTTTGCTGGGCATGATCGGTGCCGTTTCGGGCGCCGCCCCTGCGCCCAAGCAGGAAGCCAAGCCGCAAGCCGTTGCCCAGGCATCGGCGCCCGACGCTGCGTCTACCACGAAGGAAGCCGCATCACAGACGGCAAAGATCGCCGGCGAAGGCCCCGTCGAAGCCCGCGACATGCCGCCGGCGCCTTCCGCGGCCAAGCTGCTGGCCGAAAACAACATTGCCGCCGATCAGGTCGCGGGCTCGGGCAAGCGCGGCCAGGTGCTCAAGGGCGACGTCCTCGACGCCATCGCCAAGGGCGCGCCGTCGCAGCCCGCCGAAACACCGAAGGCACCCGCCGCGCCGGCTCCTACTGCCCCTCGCGCGCCGACCTCGGCCAATGACGAAGTGCGCGAAGAGCGTGTGCGCATGACCAAGCTGCGCCAGACCATTGCGCGCCGCCTGAAGGAAGCCCAGAGCACGGCCGCCATGCTGACCACCTTCAACGAGGTGGACATGTCGGCGGTGATGTCCCTGCGCACCAAGTACAAGGACATCTTCGAGAAGAAGCACGGCGTGAAGCTTGGCTTCATGGGCTTCTTCACCAAGGCCGTCACGCATGCGCTGAAGGAAATCCCGGCTGTCAACGCCGAGATCGACGGCACCGACCTGATCTACAAGAATTATGCGCATGTCGGCGTCGCCGTCGGCACGGACAAGGGTCTCGTGGTTCCGGTGGTGCGCGATGCCGACCAGATGTCGATCGCCGAGATCGAAAAGGAAATCGGCCGTCTCGGCATCGCCGCGCGCGATGGCAAGCTGTCGGTCGCCGACATGCAGGGCGGCACCTTCACCATCTCGAATGGCGGCGTTTACGGCTCGTTGATGTCGACGCCGATCCTGAACGCGCCGCAGTCCGGCATCCTGGGCATGCACAAGATCCAGGAGCGTCCGGTCGTGGTCGGCGGCCAGATCGTCATCCGTCCGATGATGTATCTCGCGCTCTCCTACGATCACCGCATCGTCGACGGCAAGGAAGCCGTGACCTTCCTGGTCCGCGTCAAGGACAGCCTGGAAGATCCGGAACGTCTGGTGCTGGACCTCTAGGGTTAAGCAGAGCATCCGCGACGGGGCTGAAATCCTGTTGCGGGCTCCTATGAAAGGCCAATGACCCAAATGATGCAGGACCTCGTGGCTTCGCCTTTCGTGCAGCTCGTCGCGTGGAGCGTCGTTCTGCTGGTGGTGCATATCCTGCTGCAGGGGTTCTCGGCAACGCAGGAACTCGGCTCAGAATGGAATGCAGGCCCGCGCGACGAAGGCCGCAAGCCGACCGGCCCCTTTGCCGGCCGCGCCGAACGCGCTTCGTTGAATTTCCGCGAAACCTACCCCGCTTTTATCGCCCTTGCCCTGGCGCTGGCGATTGTCGGCGACCCGTCTGGCTGGGGACTGATCGGCGCCTGGGTCTGGCTCGTCGCCCGCCTCGCCTACATCCCGCTCTATCTCGCCGGCATTCCTTATATCCGCTCTCTGGTCTGGCTGGTCTCGCTCGCGGGGCTTGCCATCATGTTTCTCACCGTGGTCTTCTGAACTCAGCCGGTCGCGTTTGACGTCGGCCAGGAGGACGCCATGCATCCCTATTTCGTCGAACTTGCCTCGCTCATGGCGGTGTTTGCCTTCGCCATCGTCTCGCCGGGGGCGGACCTTGCCATGGTCATCCGCCAGTCAATGACGCATGGGCGGCGCGAGGCTGTTCTGACCAGCTTCGGCATCGGCACGGCTCTGATGCTGCATGTCAGCTACACCATCCTCGGGCTCGGGCTGATCATTTCGCAGTCGATCTACCTGTTCAACGTCGTCAAATGGTGCGGCGTCGCCTACCTGCTTTACATCGGCTTCAAGGCGCTGCGCGCCGGCCGCACCGAAATCGAATCCTATGCGCCCGAAGCCGGTGAAGTGCCGAAGCGCCAGAGCGCGGTAAAGGCCTTCAGCCTCGGCTTTGCCGTCAACGCCCTCAACCCGAAAGCGGTGTTCTTCTTCCTGTCGATCTTCTCGGTGATGATCGGCGCGCATACGCCTGCCTCGATCAAATTCGGCTACGGCCTCGTCATGGCAAGCTGCCTCATCCTCTGGTTCGTCGGCGTCAGCTTCTTCCTGACCACGCCGCGCATGCGGGCGGCCTTCAGCCGCGCGAGCAAATGGGTCGATCGCGTCAGCGGGCTCGTTTTCATCAGCCTCGGCCTGCGCCTCGCCATCCAGAAGGCTGGATGATGCGTCTCGGCCGGCCAGCCTGTCTGTCGATGGTTCTCGCCACGCAGTTCGCCGGCGCCGTGTCCGCTTATGCGGCTTGCCCGATCGAGCTGGCCGTCTACAAGAATGTGGAGACCGAAGCCGGCATCGATTTCCAGCCCACTGGCACGTCGGCCACCGTCACCAACAGCTTCAAGATGTCGTTTCCCGAAGGCGTCGTCCTCGACGGCATGGTGATCTGGACGGATGGAGTACGCCGCGCGCGCGGAATGCTGATGAACGATTGTCCGGAGGGGGACGTGACCGGCGAGGAAATCGCCGCCTGCACGGTCTGGGAAGGCATCGTCTACGCGGCTGACGAGAAGGGCAGGATCGGGCTCTTGCCCGCGGAAGGCACCGAGGCGCCCAAGACTCTCATAATGGCCGATCTCGGACCTTATATGCGTATGTCGGTGCTGTACGAGGAGGATGGCATCAAACAGGTGCCATGGGACGTGTTCGAACTTAGCGGGTGTCAGGAATGAGCGGAACTGCGAAATCTCTTTTGGTCACAGGCGGAAGCCGTGGCATCGGCGCTGAAATCTGTCTGCTGGCCGCACAGGCCGGCTATCGCGTCGCAATCAACTATACGTCCAATGCGTCTGCCGCCGAGGCCGTCGCCTCGCAGATCAGGAATGCCGGCGGAGAAGCCATTATCGTCAAGGGCGATGTCGGTAATCCCACCGATATCGTTGAGATGTTCCGCGCCGTCGACCAAGCTTTCGGCAGGCTCGACGCCTTTGTTAACAATGCCGGCGTGCTCGACGTCAAGGCCCGTGTCGACGAGGTGGATGCCGCGCGTCTCGAGCGCCTGATGCGCATCAACGTCATCGGCGCCTTTCTCTGCGCCGGCGAGGCGGTGCGCCGGATGTCGACGAGGCATGGCGGCAAGGGCGGTGCGATCGTCAACATCTCCTCGATGGCCGCCACGCTCGGCGCGCCCGGTCAGTTTGTCGATTATGCGGCTTCAAAAGGCGCCATCGACACGTTGACCGTCGGGCTGGCACGCGAGGTCGCCGCGGAAGGCGTGCGCGTCAACGCCGTCAGCCCTGGCATTATCGACACCGAGATGCATGCTTCGGGCGGAGAACCGGACAGGGTGGCTGCGATCAGCGCTACGCTGCCAATGAAGCGCGCCGGTAGCCCCAAGGAAGTCGCGCAAGCGGTTCTCTGGCTGCTGTCGGACCAGGCGTCCTATACAACGGGCGCGAATGTGAACGTAAGTGGCGGCCGATAGCCGCCGGACGAAAAGGAAAGAAAAATGGCATATGACGTCGTCGTAATCGGTTCCGGCCCAGGCGGCTATGTGTGCGCCATCAAGGCGGCGCAGCTGGGGCTCAAAGTCGCTGTCGTGGAAAAGCGCGAGACCTTTGGCGGCACCTGCCTGAACATCGGCTGCATCCCGTCCAAGGCGCTGCTGCATGCGTCCGAGATGATGGCCGAGGCGCAGCATTCCTTCGACACGCTCGGCGTCGAGGTTACACCCACGCTGAACCTTCCGAAGATGATGGCGCATAAGGACGCGACGGTCGCTTCCAACGTCAACGGCGTCGCCTTTCTGTTCAAGAAGAACAAGATCGACAGCTTCCGCGGCACCGGCAAGGTGCTGGGCCCGGGCAAGGTTTCGGTCACCGGCGAAGACGGCAAGGTCGAGGAGATCGAGACCAAGAACATCGTCATCGCCACGGGATCGGATGTTGCCGGCATTCCCGGCGTCAGCGTCGATTTCGACGAGAAGGTCATCGTGTCGTCCACAGGCGCCCTGTCGCTCGACAAGGTGCCGGGTCATCTGGTGGTGGTCGGCGGCGGCGTCATCGGCCTCGAACTCGGGTCGGTCTGGGCGCGCCTTGGCGCCAGGGTCACCGTGGTCGAATATCTCGACACCATCCTGGGCGGCATGGACGGCGATGTCGCCAAGCAGTTCCAGCGTCTGTTATCCAAGCAGGGTTTTGAGTTCAAGCTGGGCGCGAAAGTCACCGGCGTGGCGAAGTCGGAGAACGGCGCGACGGTCACCTTCGAACCCGTGAAGGGCGGCAGCGCCGAGAGCATCGAAGCCGATGTCGTGCTGGTTTCCACTGGCCGCCGGCCCTTCACCGACGGGCTGGGCCTTGTCGAGGCCGGCGTCGAGATGGATGAGCGCGGACGAGTGAAGACCGACGGTCACCGTACCAATGTCGAAGGTATCTATGCCATCGGCGACGTGGTTGTCGGACCGATGCTGGCGCACAAGGCCGAGGACGAAGGCATCGCGGTTGCCGAAATCATTGCCGGTCAGGCCGGCCATGTAAACTACGCCGTCATCCCGAGCGTCGTCTACACCAGCCCGGAAGTGGCCTCCGTCGGCAAGACCGAAGAGCAGCTCAAGGCAGAGGGCATCGCCTACAAGGCGGGCAAGTTCCCCTTCTCCGCCAATGGCCGTGCGCGCGCCATGCTGCACACCGATGGTTTCGTCAAGGTTCTGGCCGATAAGGAGACCGACCGCGTGCTGGGCGTCCATATCGTCGGCTTCGGGGCGGGTGAGATGATCCATGAGGCGGCGGTGCTGATGGAGTTCGGCGGCTCGTCCGAAGACCTCGGCCGTACCTGCCATGCGCACCCCACAATGTCGGAAGCCGTCAAGGAAGCCGCGCTCGCGACCTTCTTCAAGCCCATCCATATGTAGGAGCGGAAGCGCGGGGCGTACCGCGCTTCTCCGGAGATACAAAAAACCCGCCGAACGCGTTCGGCGGGTTTTTTGCTGTGTACCTGCGGGGCTTACGGAGCCGGAGCAGGCGGTGTTGCCGGTGCAGGTGCCGGGGTTGCAGGCGCAGGAGCCGGAGCAGGCGCGGGTTCTGCGGGAGCCGGTGCCGGAGCGCTTGGCGCAGGAGCAGCGGGTGCACTCGGTGCAGGGGCTGTCTCGCTGGCGGCAGGAGGTGTTTCACCTGGTGCCGGCGTTTCGCCGCGTGGCACAAAGATGAAATAGGCTGCCACCGCCAAAACCGCGATGATGACCAAAATGAGCCACGAACTGCCGCTGGAGCGTGCGGTCGGCGCGCTGTTGACGTTGACAGTGCCGGATGGCGGCATCGGGTTGAGCGGATCTACCACTCTCGGATCGACCGGCCGATGCGGATCGTTGGGGGGTGTCGCCATGGATGTCCTCCGTCAGTTGTTTTGTCCAAAACGCACGATGGAGGATTTGGTTTCACGGTAATGTGAAATCAGTTAGCAGGACTCTTACCCTGCTGCCCGAACAGGATTACCTGGTCGCCATACCTTCTCCGGCTTTCCGGGTCGAGGACGGCGATCGGCGCCGTGATCACCAGGCCGGCGGCGCTACCCACCGTCTGGCCGACGCCGAGCGCCAATCCGCCGACACGCTCGCCAAGGGACGGATCGTTGTCCGTCACAGTCTGCCCGGCGATGAGCCGATTGCCGATGATCTGCACGATCTCGGGGTTCTGGGCGAACTGGCCGTGGTTGAGCCGGTCGCTGCCGCCCTCGACATTGGTCATGTCGAACACAGTAATGCCTGCCCGCTCCAGACCCGACTTGTAGGGTTCGATGGTCGGATCGATCTGCCCGAGGCGCGTCACCCCGCCCGCGATGGTGTGCGAGAAATTGAGCGCGCGGTCGCGGCGGGACGAGAACAGATAGGTCTGCGGGTGATGCTCGCCCAAGGACCGCCATTGCGTCATGAACACGTCGATGTCGAGATCCGGCGAGGCGAGAATGACGTTCTTCACCTTCGGATTGACACGACCGTCGCGGATCGACATCTGCCGCAGCGCTTCCATCGTCGGCCAGGCGCCCATGGAATGGGCCATGATGGTGATTTCGCCGACGCGGCGGTCCTCCGCGACGTGCCGGATAAGGTCTTCCAGCGCATCGCGCGAATAGTTGGTGCTTTCGCGGTCGTAGAGATAGTCGAAGATGCGGGCGCGGGACGGCCAGGTGAACAGGATCGGCGCTGTCTTGGCGCCGGAATCGTGGACGATCTGGGCAAAGCGGTAGACCGCGTCCTCGAAGCGGTTGTTGAAGCCGTGCACGAAAATCAGGACGCTGCGGTTTTCCGGCAGGTTTCTGCCGAGCCAATCCTGTGCCTGCTTCTTGCCGACGACCGGGCTGACGGCGACGGTGGCAAACTCGCGCGAAGGATCAGCGGGAAGCTTCTTCGGCCACTGGATTTGTCCGACCGCGCGGTTCGCAGCTGGCGGGACGGAGATGGTGACATCAGCCATGGAAAGGTCCGCGCCACGCTCTCCGGTGAACAGGATTGCCTTGTCCGTTGAGGGTGCGCGGGTGGTGGCGACGAGCATCTCGACCGTGCTCGCGCCACCGAGCGGCAGGTCGGTGGGCTGCAACACGCCGATGGGGCGGCTGGCGCAGGCCACCAGGAAAACACAGAGGCTGAGCAGGACGGCGCGACGCATACAGAACCCCGGTAACGCAATGTTAACCCTGTCCTTACAGGCAAAAGAAGCGACACGCACATCACAGCTTCTTTCCGAATGTGGAAATCGCGCTGCTGTGCCCGGAGGGCCACCACACCTTGGACCGGTGAGACCCCTTCGTCGGCATTTATTACTTGATGATAAAACTCAACAATGTTACCTCGCGGCCTGAGGCAGTAACGGGCCATTGGGCGGGCGAACTCCGCCCGACAGGTCCACCATCAGAGTACGAGGATATGAGCCCACTCAATTCCATCCCTTCTGGTGCGATAAGAAGCACAACGGGTCGGCGCGGGTTTTCCGTTCTTGCCGTCCTGGCGATTTTGACGGTCGCAGGCGCGATCCCCGGCTTCGCGCAGGATGCCACCTCGCCCGCTGCCGCCCAGGTCGAGCAGCCGGCGCCGCGGCTACAGCCTGCACCGGCCGCTCCCGACGCTGTGCTACAGCAACCTGCCGCAGGGGTCGAACCAATCGAATTGCAGCCTGGAGAAGAGCAGGAATCGACGCTGCCGCACGACCTCTCCCCCTGGGGCATGTTCATGGCCGCCGACTGGGTGGTCAAGGCCGTCATGATCGGCCTCGCTTTCGCGTCCTTGGTAACCTGGACGGTCTGGATCGCCAAGTCGCTGGAGCTTGCAGGCGCCCGTCGCCGCGCCCGCCGCGCGCTCAGGGTGGTGCTTGGCGCGCGCACGCTGGACGACGCCTTCCGCCAGACCGAAAAGCAGAGAGGGCCGTCCGCCGCCATGATCCGTTCGGCGCGTGAAGAAGCCCGGCTGTCTTTCGCCGCGCTCGACCACGCCTCCGCGTCCGGCCTCAAGGAACGCGTCGGCTCGCGCCTCACTCGGCTCGAAGTCCATGCCGGACGCCGCATGAGCATGGGCACCGGAGTTCTCGCCACCATAGGCTCGACGTCGCCCTTCGTCGGGCTGTTCGGCACGGTCTGGGGCATCATGAATTCGTTCATCGGCATCAGCCAGGCTCAGACCACCAATCTGGCCGTCGTCGCCCCCGGCATCGCCGAGGCGCTTCTCGCCACCGCTTTGGGGCTGGTCGCGGCCATCCCGGCCGTCGTCATCTACAACGTCTTCGCACGTTCGATCACCGGCTATCGCCAGCTTCTGGCCGACGTCTCAGCCGGCGTCGAGCGGCTGGTCAGCCGCGACCTCGACTTCCGGCTGGTACCGGGCGCCGTGTCCAACGACGACCGCAAGGCGCGCACTGCGGCGCAAGCCGCGGCAGAATAGGAGACCGGTCATGGCTGGTGGCATCCGGGAAAGTCAGGGCGACGATCTCAGCGAAAACCATGAGATCAACGTCACCCCCTTCATCGACGTGATGCTGGTGCTGCTCATCATCTTCATGGTGGCCGCACCGCTCGCCACAGTCGACATCAATGTCGACCTGCCCGCCTCCACCGCCACACCCGCGCCACGCCCCGACAAGCCGCTCTATGTCACGGTCAAGCAGGACCTTTCGGTCTCGATCGGCAACGACACCGTGGCCCGCGAGGGGATTGCCGGCGCGCTCGACACCTTCACCTCCGGCGACAAGGAACAGCGCGTCTTCCTGCGCGCCGACCGCGCCGTCGACTACGGTCAGCTGATGGACGTCATGAACCTGCTGCGTAAGGCAGGCTATCTCAAGATCGCGCTGGTCGGCCTTGAGTCGATGCCCGGCGCGCCGGCCGACCCGGTTGCGCAGACGCCCGGCGCCGCACCGATGGCCCCATTGTCGGCGCCTGCGCCATGAGTGCCACCTACAGCCATCACGGTTGGGAAGGCTCCTTCGGCGGCCGCGAGTTCATCCGCTGGGGCCTCGCCGCCGCCATCGTCGTCGGCATTCATGCCGGCGCGGTTGCCGCCGTGCATCTCTGGCAGGATCCGCCGCCGCCACCCATGGAGGAAGCAGCGTCGGCCATCATGCTCGATCTGGCTCCGCTGGCCGTCGCTCCCGAGGCCATTCCCGACGAGACGCCGGACATCGTGCAAACCTCGCAGGCTGCCGAGCCTGTTGAAGAAGAGCTCGACAAGGTCGAGCCCGACACCACGCCGACAACCCAGCCTGTGACCGAAACCGCCGAGCCTGTCGAGGAACAGACCGCCGAGCCCGTCCAGGAAGACGTAGCAGAGCCGACCGAGGCCGAGCCGGTCGAAGATGTCGCCGAGACGGTGGACGAGGTCGAAGAGATCATCCCCGACATCGAGGAAGCCCCGTTGCCGGAAGTGGCCATGGCCATCCCCTCGCCGCGCCCCGAGCCGGTCGAAAAAAAGCCCGAACCGGCACCGCGCAAGGTCGAAAAGCCCGCCCCCAAGAAACCGGTGGAGAAGAAAGAAGTCGCCAAGCCGCAGACGAGGCGCAGCGCATCGTCGCAGGCGCGGGCCGACCGCGCGGATACTTCAGCCGCACCGAAGCCGAGCGTAGGCTCTCGGTCTACCGGGATGTCCCCGGCCGACTGGCAGTCGAAGCTGTATTCTCATATCAATCGCCGCAAGCGAGGTGTTTCCGTTCGCGGCGCAGGCGTTGTTCAAGTCTCGATTTCCATCGACGCCGGCGGACAGGTTTTGTCCGCATCCGTTGCGCGGTCATCCGGAAATGACAGGATAGACAAAGCCGGCGTCCGTCTGGTCAACCGTTCGTCGCCAGTCCCAGCACCGCCTCCTGGAGTGTCCAAGAGGATTGTCGTGCCTATAGCCTTCGAGAGATAAGCGGCGGGCACCAGCCTGCGTTAAAAGCTAGACCAGATTGAGAAAACTGGCGCTTGGGACGTGATTTTACCCTGGCAAAGGCCTATGGGAAACACCTGCCATTGCAATCGCATTGGCTAGTGACGGACAGCTATGACCCCAGACGCCTCCTCCCCCGAACAGCGCTATGCCGCGTTCCGCCACAGCGCGTTCCTGCGCTTCTGGGCGGCGCGGTTCCTCACCACCTTCGCCACCCAGGTAGTCTCGGTCGGCGTCGGCTGGCAGGTCTACGACCTGACGCGCGATCCCTTCGATCTCGGGCTGGTCGGCGTCATCCAGTTCGTTCCCGCGCTGCTCCTGGTCCTGGTCACCGGCACTGTGGCCGACCGTTTCGGCCGCCGGCGGATCATGGGGCTGTCGATCCTGCTGGAGGCGGCCTGCGCGGTGGCCCTGCTCCTGCTGGCCCTGCGCGGGTTCACGAGCGTCATGCCGATCTTCGCTGTGCTCGCCGTGTTTGGCATCGCGCGCGCCTTCTTCGGCCCCGCCTCCGCCTCGCTGGTGGCCAATCTGGTACCGCCAGAGGATTTCGCCAATGCGGTGGCGTGGAACTCGTCGGCCTGGCAGACCGCGACCATCGTCGGCCCGGTCGCGGGCGGCCTGCTCTATGGCCTGTCGGCCTCGGCCGCCTATGGCGTCGCCGCCGTGCTGATGGTTACGGCCAGCATCCTGATCTTCTCCATCCCCAAGCCCAAGCAGCACAGCGAAACCGACAGGCCGACGCTGGAAACCCTGTTCGCCGGCTTCCGCTACATTTGGCGCGAAAAGATCGTGCTCGGCGCGATCTCGCTCGACCTGTTCGCCGTGCTGTTATCGGGCGCTGTGGCACTGCTGCCGGTCTATGCCCGCGACATCCTGCATCTCGGCCCGTGGGGGCTGGGCCTGCTGCGCGCAGCACCA
The DNA here is from genome assembly GCF_030010215.1 of Tianweitania sp. UT-5YL-CI-8. Classification (GTDB taxonomy): domain Bacteria; phylum Pseudomonadota; class Alphaproteobacteria; order Rhizobiales; family Rhizobiaceae; genus Oryzicola. The sequence goes on along the minus strand of NZ_JASCRR010000019.1, from coordinate 11,233 downwards.
GGCATCGGCGCGCTTGCCGTGGCGGTCTGGCTCGCCGGACATCCCTTGCGCGACCATGCCGGCCGCATCATGTTCGTCTTCGTCGCCCTGTTCGGCGTCTTCACCGTCGTGTTCGGCCTGTCCACCGTGCCGTGGCTGTCGATTGTCGCGCTCGCCATGCTGGGCGCCACCGACATGATCAGCGTCTATGTCCGCGAAACACTGATCCAGCTCTGGACGCCCGACAATGTGCGCGGCCGCGTCAATGCCGTGAACATGGTGTTCGTCGGCGCCTCCAATGAGCTGGGCGAGTTCCGCGCCGGCATGATGGCGGCTGCTTTCGGCACCGTGCATGCCGTGGTGTTCGGCGGCGTGGGCGCCATCGCCGTCGCGGGCCTGTGGGCGTATATGTTCCCGGCGCTGCGCAAGGTCCGGCGGCTCGACGGCCGCGTCTAACCCTATTCGGCGGCGATGCCGTCGATAGGACCGGCGGAGGCTGCGATGCGCCTCCGCACCTTCGCATGAGCCGAGTTGCCGAAGATCATCTCCAGAAATTCGTCGAGCCAGCGCTTGAGATGCGAATCCCAGATCAGCCTTCCACCGAGATGATCCCTGCCCTGCTGGGCGCCGGGCAGTTCGAAGCGGCCGGCACGCGCGCCGCCCACCACCCAGCGCTGCATCATCGCCCGCGTCAGCTCGGCGTGAAACTGGATGCCCCAGGCGTTGCTGCCATAGCGAAACGCCTGGTTGGGATAGGTGTCGGCGGTGGCCAGAAGCTCCGCGCTGCGCGGCAGGGAAAAACCCTCGCGATGGAACTGATAGACCATTTCGGGCCAGTGCATCAGCTTGCGGCCCTCGACCGTGGCGCGCAACGGATACCAGCCGATTTCTACGAGCCCCTCGCCATGGCCGGCCACCGTGCCGCCGAGATGGTTGGACAGCATCTGCGCGCCGAGACAGATGCCTAAAAGCGGCTTGTTTTCGCGCAGCGGCACAGCCATCCAGTCGGTTTCCTGGCGGATATAGTCGTGCTCGTCATTGGCGCTCATCGGCCCGCCGAACACGACGGCGCCGACGTGATGCTCGAGTGTCTCGGGAAGCGCGTCGCCCAAGGGCGGGCGGCGGATGTCGAGCTCGAAACCGTATTGGCTGAGCACCTGCCCCACCCGACCCGGACTCGACCGCTCCTGATGCAGGACGATGAGGATGCGGGGGCTGGGTCGCTTCGGCATAGTGTGGCTAGGATCCCTTGTTCTCGTGCGGATGGTGCACCGCGTAGCTTGCGGCGGCCTTGCGGCGCGCTTCGACGCGGTCGCGGCTGTCGACGCCGATCAGCTCGGCAACGCGCCAGATGATGTTGTCTTCCATCTCGTGCAGCACGCCGTCGGCATAGACCACGTCCCAAAGCATGGCGATGAAGGCTTTGCGGCCTTCGGCGTCGAGATGCCGCTTGATCGGGCTGGTGAAAGCATAGAGGTCGATGGCTTCCTGGTCGGCCTTCACGGCCTCGCGGATCAGCGTGTCGAGCTCGTCGCCCTTGATGCCATAGGTTTCGGCCAGGAGATGCTTGATGCTTTCCCACTCCGAATCCTGCCGCCGGCCGTCAGCATCCATGACATGATACATCAGCGCGGCAACGGCTAGGCGCGGATCGTCGTCCATGCTGCCCTGCTCGGGCTTGCCGGAAGGCAGATCCTTCAAAAAAGAAAACACACGTTCGAGCATGGTTTGGGAACCTGAGGTCAAAGGCGCAGCACTCAATCAGAAAAGCCGGAAACGGTTGGGCGCTTCCGCCGCTTCGTCGGGATCGACACCGGGATCGTCGGGCAAAGGCGGCAACGCCGCAACTTCCTCCTCGACCTGCGGTTCAGGCTGGACGGCTGGAGCCATTGCCGCGAGCGTCACCACATTGCCGGCCACCGATGCCGGCGAGCGCGTGTTGTGCGCCGGCTCGATCTCTGCAGCGGGCGCCGGAGACAGCTTGTGCGGCGGCGAAACGACCAGGGGCGGCGGGGTTTCTTCGACAGGCTTTTCCGCTGTGTCGAGAGGATCGGCACGGATACCTTGCTCAGTTCCGAGATCTTCCGCCATGGGCCCGCTCGCTTCAGAGGCAGGCACAGGTGCGGCAAGCGCAGGTGCTGCCTCGATCACGTCGCCATCGTCGATGACCTGGCCGAGCCGCTCGACCGGCGCGCGCCACTCGAACGCATCGAGCCGACCCGTTACCGGGGACGTCGGCTGCCACTGTTCGGAGGCTATGCCATCGGCGACCCAGGTCGGATCCTGCGGCGCGCGCACGGCGCGGCCCAGCCAGTAGCGGGCACGGCCCTGGTCGCCGGTTTCGGCTTCTTCGATATCGGCCAGAAGCAGGAATGCGCCTTCGCGCGGCTGCATGCGGATCGCAGCCTCTGCCTCGGCGCGAGCCGTAGCATAGTCCTGCGCGTCGAGTGCTGCGCGCGCAACGATCAGCGAGGATTCCGGATGGTTCTGGCGCTGCGCCTGGAGCTTCCTGGCCCGCGTCAGACGGTCCAGCACGGCATCGCCCGGACGGGCATGGACATAAAGGTCGGCGATCTCGGGATGCGCCTCGGCCTTCCAGGCGGCTTCGAGCAGCTTGGCGCCCTTGCGGATGTCGTTGAGGCGGAAATGCGCTTTTGCACCCACCACCGCCGCCGGCACGAAATTCGGCCTGAGTTTGTTTGCTTCGAGCGCTGCCGTGCGGGCGGCGGTCGGGTTGCCGTCCAGCAGCGCCATGGCCTTGGCCGTCAAAAGCACGGCGCGGCGGTTGTTGGCCGTCGGCTTGTCGAGCTGACCGGTGTTCTTCTGCGCGTCGACCAGCGTCAGCGCGCCGTCCCAGTCGGAACGGGCGGTCAGCTCCTCGATGGTCGATTCCGCGGCCCAGCCCAGTTGCGGTGCGAGATCGGCGGCGCGCCCGGCATAGTGGCGAGCCGCATTGCGATCACCCAGCCGCTCGGCTTCGAGATAAAGCCCGCGCAGGCCGAGAAGCCGCATTTCTGGATCGTCCAGCATGGCCTCGAACTTGCGGCGCGCGGTGTCGTGGTCGCCTTCCAACAGCGAAGTCTGCGCGTCGAGCAACGCGATCAGCGGCTCCTGGTTGGCCGGAATCAGCTTGGCCGCTTCCTTGTTCTTCTTGCGCGCCAAGACGGCATCGCCCGCGCCCGCTGCGATCATGCCGGTGGACAGCGCCTGATAGCCACGGTCGCGGCGACGCACCCGGAAGTGCCGGCTGATCGTGTACGGGCTGTTCCAGATCGCCTTGAGCAACCACCAGGTCAGCATCACGCCTGCCACGATGGCCGTGACGATCACGGCGGCGACCATCAGGCTGACATGGTATCGGTAGCCGTCGAAGGTCACCACCAGATCGCCGGGGCGGTCGGCGAGCCAGGCAAAGCCGAGACCGAGGGCAAAGACAATGGCGAGGTAGAACAGGACCCGGATCATATGTTTCTCCTCAGGCCTTCATCGCGCCGGCAACGAGCTGGTCGGCAAGCTTCTCGACCTCCAGCCGCGCTTTGAGCTTGGCTGTGAAATCCGCCCCGGCAGACTTCACGGCGTCGGGCAGCGCTTCATATTCTGAGAGCGCCTTCTCGTAATTGCCTTCGTTGACGGCGGCTTCGATGCGCGCGACGGTTTCCGGCACGCCGGTGCCTTCAACAGCGCCTATCGGGCGGACCTGAACCATCGACTTGGCGCTGGACATCAGCTGGTCGAAATAGCCGGCATTGGCATCGATGGGCGAACCGGCCGCGATCATCGAGGTAGCGGCGGCATCGGTTTGGGCTGCTATATCGGCGCGGCTGGGCACCCCCTTCTCGGCAAATCCCCTCAATGCAGCCAGTTCGGGCGCATCGGGGGCAATCGCCGCCAAGGTTTCCAGTTCGGCACCGAAGGGCTCGCCGCGCTCCACGGCCGACTTCAGGGCGGAGGCTGCGATGGCCAGCGCGATGCGCGGCTGGTCGGCCTGGGCCTCGACTTTTTCGGTCAGGCCGCTGATCGTCTGTTCCAACGCGCCGATGCGGCCTTCGATGGCCGATGTGCCGTCGCTCGTCGATTTCACGAGCGCGTCGAGGCCGGTGACGCGTTCGTTCAGCGCGGTGATTTCGTCTTGCGATGCCGTGTTCGCATTGGCGGCACCCACCGACGATTCGACGCTCTTGAGCCGTTCGTCCAGTGCGGCGAGGCCGCCTCCATCGGCACCGTCGCCGCTTTCGACTTCGGACTTGAGCGCCGCCAGTTCGCTGCGGAGCTGGTCGAGCGCAGCGGCATCGCCGGGTGCCGAAGGCGCTGTTGGCAACGCTGCGAGCTGCTGTTTCACCGCATCCAGCTCGGATTGGAGTGCGGCGACCTGAGTGGTATCGCTTGAACCGGTCGGGGCGGCAAGAAGTCCTGAATATTGCAGGCCAGCCGCCACCGCGAGCGCTATGGCAGCACCTGCGACACCCGCCGTCAGCGACGAGCCGCCCTTGCGGCCCTTTGCCGGTTCAGGCGGCGGCGCTGCGGTATAGGCGGGCTGCTCCGCAACGGTTTCCTCCGCCGGCTGTTCGGACACGTCAGCTGTGGGCTCTTCGACCCGGGCGTCGGATGTGCCCGGCTCGGAAAAATCATAGCCGCTCGGCTCTGGCGATGGCGGCTGCGTCTCGGGCGTCGCATCGGCCTCGACCGGAGCAGAATCACCTGTCGGCGTCTCGTCCAGGGGCTGAGCAGCGCTTTCGGAAGCGAACGGCTCCTGCGGCGTTTCGACAGTGGGCTCGTCGACGCGCTTCACGGCATCCGCATCCAGATCGATGGTGACCGGTTCACGAGTGGACTTGGAATGGCGCGTCCTTGGCGTCTTGACCATGTTGGGCTCCCCGGTCTGGTTTGCAGTGGTCCCGGCGTTGCGGGTCGTCGGAAGTCAGTAGCACATCAGAGTCGGACGAAAAAAGGCCGCCTTATGGCACATGCCGTTTATCGCGCGAGCAAGGTAAACATCGCATCTTCGTCGGGCCTTCTGGCAATGTCGACCTTGGACAGCCCCTCCAGCCCTTCGGCAACGCGCGCCGAAATGCAGATATAGTGCGTGTTCTCGAAAATCCCGCCCATTTTATCGACAATTTCGCGCAACGCACCCGCTGCTTTGGCCGAATAGACCAAGACGGTATCGATGGGCTGACTGCCGAGAAGCTGGGTGATTTCACGTGTTTCACGCTGCACGGTCATCGTGTCGTAGGTTTCCACAGTGGCGACCTCGATCCCGGCTTCGCGCAAAGCAGCTTCGAAACCGGAGAGCCGGACACGCCCGCACAGATAGGCCAAAGCAGTGGTTTGCCGGTCTTCGACAATGAGGCGCGCCAGCGACAGCGCATCGCCTCTAGCTGTCTTGATCCGCGAAAAACCCTGGCTGCTCGCGAGCGACGCGGTCTTTGTGCCGACCGCGTAGAGCGGCAGATGGCGTAAGCCAGCGAGAAGGCTGGCGTCGGCGTGGCGCAGGCCGTTCGCGCTGGTTGCCGCCACTCCAGCAAAGTCGACCCCCTCAGGCAGAAGCGCCGGCAGGGGTGCGGTTCTCGACAAGGGCAGCATCAGCGGCGTGAAGCCCAGTTCCGCAAGCCGCCGCGCCGTTCGTGCCGCGCCCGGTTCAGGCCGTGTGACCAGGACGCGGACCATTCAGCTCCATCCGTCGAAGAAACCGGTGCCGGCACGCGCGCGCACCTCTGCGCCGGCTTTTCGGCCCAGCGACACCGCATCCTCGGCTTTGCCCTCGACTATCACCGTATGCGTTTCCTGACCGTCCGGCGTCAGGATCAGGCCGGAAAAGGCGAGCCTGTCGCCGTCGATCTCGGCATAGCCGGCCAGAGGGGTGCGGCATGAACCGTCGAGCGCTGCGAGGAAGGCGCGTTCGCAGGCCAGCGCATGGCCCGTCGCCACGTGGTGGATGGCTGCCAGCATGTCCCTGGCGCTGGTGTCGCCGATGCGGCTTTCGATGCAGATCGCGCCTTGGCCCGGCGCGGGCGGAAAGGCTTCCAGCGACATCAGGTCGGTGGTGACATGCTCCAGGCCGAGCCGTTTCAGGCCCGCTTGTGCCAGGATGGTGCCTTCGGCGACGCCCTCCTCGAGCTTGCGCAGCCGGGTCTGCACGTTGCCGCGAAACATTGTGACCTTCAGGTCCGGCCGCATGCGCTTAATCAGCGCCTGCCGCCGCAGCGAGGACGAGCCGATAACGGCGCCCTCCGGCATCTCCGCGATGGTCCTGGCCGAACGGCCGATGAAAGCGTCGCGCGCATCCTCGCGCGGCAGGAAGGCCGACAGCTCCAGCCCGTCGGGCAGCACGGTCGGCATGTCCTTGGAGGAATGCACCGCGATGTCGATGCGACCGGCCAGCATCGCCTCCTCGATCTCCTTGGTGAACAGGCCCTTGCCGCCGGCTTCCGACAGCGGACGGTCCTGGATGCGGTCGCCGCTGGTGGAGATGACGACGATCTCGAAGGCGTCTTCGGGCAGGCCGTGCGCCGTCATCAGCCGGCTGCGCGTCTCATGCGCCTGGGCGAGCGCCAGAAGGCTGCCGCGCGTTCCGATTTTCAGGCCCGCGATTTTCGGGCGGTTGTCCTGGCTGATGGTTTGCATGTCGCCCGGTCCATGGTAACTCCGCGCCGTGCGGAACTCTTTCCGCCCTCCTAACGGGGAAACGGCGACCGGGCAATCATGCAGGGCAGCGACCAATTGATCCGCGTTCTCGGCATCGAGACGAGCTGCGACGAGACCGCCGCGAGCGTCGTCGCGCTGCGCCTCGGCGAAAAGCCCGAGATCCTGTCCAACATCGTGCTCAGCCAGATCGAGGAACACGCGGCCTTCGGCGGCGTGGTGCCGGAGATTGCCGCCCGCGCCCATGTCGAGGCGCTGGACGGCATCGTCGAAGCCGCCCTGGCCGATGCGGGCATGGACCTTTCCCAGATCAATGCGGTAGCAGCGACCGCCGGCCCCGGACTGGTCGGCGGGCTGATCGTCGGGCTGATGACGGCCAAGGCGATTGCCGCAGCAAGCCACAAGCCCTTGCTCGCCATCAACCATCTCGAAGGCCATGCGCTGACCGCGCGGCTGACCGACGGCATCGGCTTTCCTTATCTGCTGCTGCTGGTTTCGGGCGGGCATACGCAGATCGTTTTGGTAAATGGGGTCGGGAATTACGAGCGGTGGGCGACGACCATCGACGATGCCTTGGGCGAAGCCTTTGATAAGACAGCGAAAATGCTGGGCCTACCCTATCCCGGCGGGCCGAATGTCGAAAAGGCGGCGGCGTCGGGCGATGCAACGCGCTTTGCCTTTCCGCGCCCGATGAAGGGGTCGGCGCAGCCCGATTTCTCCTTTTCAGGACTCAAAACAGCCGTCCGGCAGGCTGCAACGGCCATTTCCCCGCTATCCGACCAGGACGTATCGGACATCTGCGCATCGTTCCAGGTAGCCGTCACGGACGCCCTGGCGGACCGTGTGAAGCGGGCTTTGGAGGGGTTCCTTCAGCGGTTTCCGACCCATCCAAACCCCGTTTTGGTGGTCGCCGGAGGGGTCGCGGCGAACCGTTCGATAGGCTCAAAACTGCAAGGACTATGCTCCGCTGAAGGTTTCGCCTTCATCGCGCCGCCGCTCAATCTGTGTACCGACAACGCCGCGATGATCGCCTGGGCCGGCATCGAAAGACTGCGCGCCGGCCTGGTCGGGGATGACGGCTTCGACTTCGTGCCGCGCTCGCGCTGGCCGCTCGACACCGTGTCGGCACCCGTCATCGGCTCGGGCCGCAGGGGGGCGAAGGCATGAGCGAACGCTACACCGTCACCGTCCTGGGCGGCGGCGCCTGGGGAACGGCGCTGGCGCTGGCGATGCTGCGCAGCGGCCATGCCGTCCGGCTGTGGGCGCGCGACGATCAGTCGGTCGCAGCCATCTCGCGCGGCGAAAACCCGCGCTATCTGCCGGGCATCGCGTTCGAGGCCGGTATCGACGCCACCAGCGACCTCGATGCCGCAATTCACAGTACCGATTGCGTGCTGGTCGTCACCCCGGCGCAGACGCTGCGCAGCGTGCTGACTGGGCTCAAGGGCCGGCTTGCGCCAGACGTGCCGCTGGTGCTGTGCGCCAAGGGCATCGAGCGCGATACCGGCCGGCTGCTGTCGGACATCTCGTCCGAGATCCTGCCCGACAATCCGGTCGCGGCGCTGTCCGGCCCAAGCTTCGCCACCGATGTGGCGCGCGGCCTGCCGACAGCCGTGGTGGTCGCCGCGCGGGATGAAGCGCTGGCGGCGGCTCTGGCAATACGATTCTCGGGAACCACCTTGCGCTGCTATTCCAGCGACGACCTCACCGGCGTCGAACTGGGCGGCGCGCTGAAGAACGTCTTTGCCATAGCTGCCGGTGCGGTCTCAGGCGCAGGGCTCGGCGCCAGCGCGCAGGCGGCACTGGTGACGCGCGGCTTCGTCGAGCTGCGCCGGGTGGGTGCGGCCTTCGGCGCGCGGGCCGAGACGCTGATGGGGCTTTCCGGGCTGGGCGACCTGATGCTGACCTGTTCGTCGACGCAATCGCGCAATTTTGCTTATGGCATGGCGCTGGGGCGGCACGAGGACCTCGCGGGCCGGCCGCTGGCCGAGGGCGTGGCGACATCGAGCATCGCCGCCCGCATCGCGCGCGAACGCGACCTCGACGCGCCGATCATCAAAGCCGTGGCCGCCATTCTGGACGGCGCGATCACCATCAACGAGGCGGTCACCGGCCTGATGTCGCGGCCGCTCAAGGCCGAAGCCGACTGATTTTTCGAGAAAAAGGAGCAGGACCAATGCTGTTTGCGTTCATTTGCAAGGACAAACCAGACCACCTCCAGGTTCGCATGGACACGCGGCCCGAGCATGTCGACCATCTCAACGCGCTGAACGCTTCGGGCACGCTGAAATTCGCCGGCCCCTTCCTGGGCGAGGACGGCAAGCCGCTGGGCAGCCTGGTCGTGGTCGAGGCCGCCGACAAGGCAGCGGCCCAGGCCATCGCCGATGCCGATCCTTACGCCAAGGCGGGCCTGTTCCAGTCGGTCGAGGTGCTGCCGTGGAACTGGGTGTTCAACAACCCGGCCAGCGCCTGATCGTTTCGGAGCCTCAACGCATGAACTATTGGCTGTTCAAATCCGAGCCGTTCAAGTTTTCCTGGGAGATGCTGAAGAAGCTCGGCGACAAGGGCACGCAATGGGACGGCGTGCGCAACTACCAGGCGCGCAACAACATGCGCGCCATGCAGATCGGCGATCTCGGCTTCTTCTACCATTCCAATGAGGGGCTGGAGGTGGTCGGCATCGCAGAAGTCTGCGCGCTCGCCCATCACGACAACACGACCGAGGATGCACGCTGGGAATGCGTCGACATCCGCGCCTTCAAGGACGTGCCGAAACCTGTCACGCTGGTCGATGTGAAGGCCAATCCGAAGCTTGAGAAAATGTCGCTGGTCACCTCGATGCGGCTGTCCGTCCAGCCGGTGACGCCGGACGAATGGAAAGAAGTCTGCCGCATGGGCGGCCTTGAAAAAGCCCCTTGAAACCGCTGACGCCCGAGACGGCCGAAGGCTTCATCCGGGCCAATACGGCGCTGCTGACCCCGCCGCATGTGCCGGAGATTAAGCTTTATCTCGCCGACGAGGCGCACGACCTCTGGCACCGCACCGAAGAGGAACTGGCAGAGATCGGCCTGCCGCCGCCGTTCTGGGCGTTTGCCTGGGCAGGCGGACAGGGACTGGCGCGCCATGTGCTCGACCACCCCCGCACGGTGGCGCAAAAGACCGTGCTGGATTTCGCATCCGGCTCCGGGCTGGTCGGCATCGCTGCGATGAAGGCGGGTGCCGCAGACGTGCTCGCGGTCGACATCGACCCGTTCTGCGAAGCGGCGATAAGGCTGAACGCCGAGGCCAATGGCGTGGCGGTTTCTTTTCTCGGCGACGACCTGGTCGGCAGGGATCTTGGCTGGGACGTGGTGCTGGCCGGCGATGTGTTTTACGAGAAACCCTTTGCCGAGCGGCTGGTGCCGTGGTTCTCAGCCCTGCGCGCTCGCGGAGCGATGGTTCTGGTAGGCGACCCCGGCCGGTCTTATTTGCCTAAGGAGCGGCTGGAAAAACTGGCTGTCTACGAGGTGCCCGTCACCCGCGCGCTGGAAGACGCCGAGGTGAAGAAAACGACGGTCTGGCGGTTTGGGTAGGGGCAGACTGCGGATTGCCAGGCGGCAATTTTCAATTAATCGGAATCGAGTTGCACATATTCCGTTTGCGACATTTCCTTTGAGATAGAAAGCAGACGTACGCATTATTCCGAACCCGGGCTAGCGCGGAACGGGGCTCTTCGAACAAGCCCATGTATAACAACCAGGCGCGCCCGCTATCGAGCAAAGGTTTTGCGTTTTTCCAACAGCCAAACGCGTCACCACGAAAGGATTGTAAGCCCGGCTTACTTGATCAGCTTTGCCATATGCGTAGCCATGTCTGCGTATTGAGAACTTTTATACGAATTGAAATCAAAAGTTGACAATGGGGAGAAGTCTGGGACCGGATCTGCAATCGTGATTTGCCCGGTAGCGATCAACTTCCTCATCAGAATGATGAGACCGTTGATCGTTGTAACCGACAGAACTCCGGGACCATCTTTGACAGCAATCCGCCACTTATTGCTGCCGATGGCAACCTTAACACCGTTCAAGAACGCGGAGATATTGTGCACACTGAAATCAAGATAAGCTTGCAAATCAGCGTCATTTTTTTGGCCTGCCTGAAAGCGGCTTTTTGCGTCAGTGTCGTTCCATAAGTAGAACAGCGAATCCTCGCCGCTTCTCTTTGTTATAGGCTGGAGGCCAAAGGAGACTATCGACGCCGTCTTAATCCTCCCAGCGTCGACACTGGATCTAGCTAGATGTCCCTTTAACGGCGTGGTCTCTGCCAAGCTGTTCACCACTAGCCGTGCCACAGATATCGCCCTAAACGGATCGAGTACCGTCCAGATCGCTTGAATAATATCCGAGCCGGCGCTTGCTTGGTTCGAGTTAATCTCGAGAAAAAGACCGGCTTCAAATCTTTCGCGCTCAGCCACGGACATGGAACTGGGGTATATGAGCCCTGTCGCTAGTCATCTGGAACTGAAGTTCGCTACATTGTAAGCTGTTCTTGTTCAATGGAGAGCTTAGCGATGGCGAACGCGAGAGGTCGACCGACAGCGGCCCTGGTTCTGGGCAAGCAAGAGCGTGACTAT
>NZ_JASCRR010000018.1 GCF_030010215.1 Tianweitania sp. UT-5YL-CI-8 | reverse complement strand
CGCTCTCAGGCTCTCTTGACTATTCTGTATTGCTCGACGGATCGCCTCTGTCGTGGTGGCGCTGCCGTGTAGAATCTGGCCCATAGTGCATCCTTCGATTCGGAAGAAAATACTGCACCATCAAAGCTCGGGATCAAACAATTAGAAGACCGAGCGGAAATCCCGCACGGTCCTCATTTGACAGGTCGCGAAGATTACTTTTTTGCGACCTTCGCAATCAGTTCGGCGTTCTTCTTGATCTGCGCTTCCAACTCAGCCTTGTAGTCGGCACCCGAGATGAATTTCGGGGAAGCGTCCATGCCGGCGGTCTCTTCGCGGAACTTCGGATTGTCATTGACTGTTTTGATCATCTCCCCGATACGCGTGACCAGCGCCTCAGGAGTGCCCTTCTTGACAACGATGCCAGTCCAGGAATCGAAAATCCAGCCAGGAACGCCAGCCTCTGCTCCAGTCGGGACGTCCGGCATCATCGGCGAGCGTTCAGCAAGCGCCTGGGCGACTGCTTTCAATTCGCCCTTATGACTGTTAAGCGTACCCGGGGTAGAAATGGCGAAGTCCAAACGGCCGCCGAGCAGGTCGACCGAATATTCAGCCGAGCCTTTGTAGGGGACGTGCACCATCTCTATGCCCGCCAATTCGCACAGCATCTCGCCGGCAAGGTGCAGCGCCGAGTTCACCCCAATCGAGCCATAGGTCAGGGTTCCCGGCTTGGCTTTGGCGGCCGCGACCACGTCGGCCAATGTATCATAGGGAGCATCGGCGCGCATCGCGAGCATGAGCGGTTGGCTGCGGATGACGCCGACCAATTCAAGTTCCTTGCTCGGGTCGAAACCAGATTGCTCAGCAACTGCGGGAATGATGGCAAGCAGGCCACCCGAGGCCGAAAACCATGTGTAGCCGTCGGTGGAACCGGAGGCCAACCGCTTCCCTGCGACAATGCCACCAGCGCCGGGCACGTTCTCGACAAGGAAAGACACGCCGTATTCGGCTTGCAGATATTCCGCCTGTTTGCGGGTGAACAGGTCGGCCGGGCCGCCTGGCGCGAAAGGGGCAAGGATGGTTATAGTTTTCGATGGGAATTTCGACGGGTCTTCCTGTGCCCAGGCGGCGGTAGCGGAGAGAACAGATACGGCCAACACAGCGCCAGCCCGCAACACAGTCTTGAAGCTCATCACAGAGATCCTCCCAAAATCCGGTCTAACCGGAGTTCTCCAAATATGTACACCATGGAATTTCAATGCGTCAGATAACGCCTTGTGCCCGCAGGGCAGCGATTGCCGTGTCGTCGTAACCAAGCGCGTGCAGGACGTCGTTGCTGTTCTGGCCAATGTTAGGGGTTGGCCGCTCAATGTCCTTGGAGACGCCGAGAATGTCGATCGGGCTGACAAGAAGGTTGATCTCGCCTTTTTCGGGATGCGGAACAGGCCGCGCAATGCGCAGATGCTTGACCTGCGGGTCTTCAAAGACTTGGCTGATGTCCAGCACCGGGCCGCAGGGCACGCCGATAGGGTTCAATATGTCGCTCCATTCGGATGCCGTCTTCTCCATCAATCTCGCAGCGACGATCGACTTTAGTTCCGCAGCATTCTGACGCCGACCAGCAACGGAAGTGAATTTACGGTCGGACAGAAGATGGGCAAGACCAGTGGCTTCACAGAAGCGGGTGAAAAGTCGCTGCGAGGACGCGGCGATGTTCATATATTCGTCGCCGGCAGTTCTGAACGTGCCCATCGGCACCCCGGTTGGATGATCGTTTCCGACGGCCTCGGGCAAGTGGCCGTCGACCAGCCATCGCATTGCCTGGCCATCGAGCATCGCAACTTGCGCCTGCAAAAGCGAGGTCTGGACCCATGTTCCCTGCCCGGTAACCTCGCGGTCCAAAAGCGCGACGAGTATCCCCTGGGCAAGAAAAATGCCGGCAGTGAGGTCGGCTATTGGAATGCCGACGCGCAGTGGCCCCTGACCAGGCACGCCGGTAACCGACATTAGTCCGCCAATCCCCTGCGCGATCTGATCGACACCGCCGCGCTCAGCATAAGGCCCGTCCTGGCCATAGCCGGAGATCGAGCCATAGACGATGCCAGGATTGATTTTGCGCACCGTCTCGTAGTCGACGCCGAGCCGAAATTTCACGTCGGCGCGCATGTTCTCGACAATGACATCGGCGTCCTTGGCGAGCTTCATGAATATCTCGACCGCTTCTGCCACCTTGAGGTTGAGGCTGAGGGAGCGTTTGTTGCGGTGCAGGTTCTGGAAATCGCCGCCGTCGCGCCGGCCGATCAGATCGTCGCTGGCCTGCGTCGCCTCGACCCGCTCTATGCGAAGGACGTCCGCCCCCCAATCCGACAGTTGGCGCACAGTGACGGGACCCGCGCGAGCGTGGCTCAGGTCGAGCACACGAAAACGTCGTAACGGGCGACGGCCAGAATCAAGGCGCATCTCGTCTGCCCAAGCCGGTGTTGCTTTCAAATTCATGGTATACTACCTCCACATAATCAGGATATTATAGGCGCGGAGATAGGCAAGTGTCGTTCATTGCCAAACATCGTAGTTTTCGTCGCTAAGCCAGTCGTTTGAAGAACATTTCCTCACACGTCCCGACGAAAAATATGTTTGCGATGAGTAAAAGGCACGATTAGCGTTAAATTTTGCGGCAGCGGAGGGGAAGAGACGATGCCACATTCCAACATCAGAATTATTGCAACGGCACTTTCGTATACTTTGGTATTCAGCAGTGCATCGAGCCACGCCGCAGACCCGGTTGATTTTTCGGGCAAGCAGATCGAAATGATCGTGCCCTCGCAAGCCGGCGGCGGCGGCGATGTATTCGCTCGCGGTGTGGCGGAGCGGCTCGCAAAGGCGCTGCCCGGTCAGCCAACGATCATCATCAAGAACGTCCCGGGGGGAGGCACCGTCACGGGCGCCAATTATTTTCAGAAACAAGCCAAGCCAGACGGCGAGATGATCTTCGTCAACTTTTCGAGCCATCTGCTCTATTCCACCTTTCAAGCTGGACAATCGCAGATTCAGTTCGAACCCAAAAGCTGGATCCCGATCATGGGCGGACCGAGCGGCTATGTCATCAGCGGCAGCAAGGTTGGCGGCGTCACCAGTCTGCAGGATCTCGCCAAAGCCGATAGCGTCACTTGGGGCGTTACCTCAACGCTGGGCATCGGTTTACTCTACGTGCTCGGCCTCGACGTGATGGGCATCAATATCAAACCGGTATTCAATGTCGACGGGAGTGATGCGACGCTCTCCTTTCAGCGGGGCGAATTTCATCTCGATTCGGAGACGATCGCCAGTCACGTCCGAGTGACGCAGCCGCTTGTCGAGAAAGGCGAGATATTCCCTCTCTTCACGGTCGGCCAGCCTGGACCGGATGGCAGCGTAATCCGCGACGCGGCGCTGCCTGGTGTGCCGAATTTCGTAGAGGCGTACCAGATAGTGAACGGCAAGGCACCTGAGGGAGAAGGCTTCGAGGTGTGGAAAAAACTGTTCGGCGCACTGATTGCAAATTCACGCGGCGTCGTCCTGGCACCGGGCACGCCGCCGGAGATCGTCGCGGCCTATGATGAAGCGATCAAGAAAGCGCTCAGCGGACCCAACGATGCAGGGCTGGCGACATTGCTGGGCGCCGCGCCGCAATTCTTCGGCGATGAAGCACGCGCCAGCTACAGCCAGGCGATCAAAGATCTAACTCCGGAGCTGAGAGACTGGGTCACGAAATGGATGAAAGAGCGGTACGGCGTCGTGCTCTGAGGGCAACGATACAGAAGATTCCGGCCTATACCGAGAGAACCAATCGTTCAGCATGATGGGAGGAAACCAAATGCATGACTTTGTAAAACGCCTGACGAGTTATGCGGCTACCGCCGCATTACTTCTATCGGCGGCAACAGCGACCCTTGCCGCTGACGTCGACTTTGCTGGCAAGCGGATCGAGATTATTATATCCTCGGCCGAAGGCGGCGGCGCCGACACCTATGCTCGCTTCGTCGCCGCGGCTCTCGAAAAAGAGCTGCCCGGCAAGCCAACCATCCTGGCTCGCAACATGACTGGCGGCGGCGGCCTGATATCTGCGAACTGGTTCGAGGCCAACGCTAAGCCGGACGGCCTGATCATCTATTCAGCAGCCTCGTCATCCAAGCTTTCGCCGCTATTCGGCGATCCGGGAAATGTGCATTTCAACCCGAACGCTTGGATTCCGGTCGTCACATCGCCCAACGGTTACGTCGTCGAGGGCAGCCGAATCGCCGGCAGCGACAGCATCAAGGCGTTGCTGGCGGCTGGCGACAAGCCGCAGACGATCGGCCTCGCCAGCGTACTTGGCGCCAGCACGATGGTATTGCTTGCCTTCGACATGCTCGGCGTCAACATCAAGCCGGCGTTCAATGTGCCAGGCGGCGACGCTCAGCTTTCATTCGAGCGTGGCGAGTTCACGTTGAACAGTGACAGCGCCGGCTCGTTCTTCCGCCTGAACGGCAAGAACGTGGAAGACGGCAAGGTGGCGCCGCTGTTTTCGTTCGGCACCCGCGGTAAAAATGGCATGATCGGCCGCGACCCTTCGCTGCCGGATGTCCCTAGTTTCCCGGAAGTCTACAAGGAAGTACATGGAAAAGACCCATCCGGTCCGGCATGGGACGCCTGGGTAGGCCTGTTCGATATAATCTCCACTAACTCCAAAACGATAATGCTTCCGACCGGAACGCCGGACGACGTCGTTCAGGTCTATCGCGCAGCAGCTGAACGAGCGCTGACCAACCCGGAATTGGTGAAGTCCGAGCAGTACAAGAATATCCTTGGTGAAACGCCGCAACTGTTTGGCGAAGCCGCTAAGCAGGGTGCCGACCTTGCCGCTAAGGGGCTCAATCAAGATTCTGTGAAGTGGCTCCGCGAATGGCATAAGACCAAGTTCCAAGTCGCGATCTGAGATTTCCAATCCATTTATGCGGGCCCGTTCTCTTAGAGGACGGGCCCCCGTCTAACTGGCTATCACAAGGCGGAATGTTCATGCATCACATGCTAAAAATTTCAACTTTCCTGGTGGCGGGATTCTGCACCGCCACGCCCGTATTGAGCCAGGCTGTGGACTTTTCCAACAAGCGCGTGGAAATGGTCATCACTTCCGGCGAAGGGGGCGGTGCTGACACCTATGCTCGCTTCATGGGCGAGGTGATCAGCCGAGAACTGCCCGGCCAACCAACATTTATCTATCGTAATATGGCCGGTGGTGGCGGCATCATGGCCAACAACTGGTTTGAGGCCAACGGCACACCTGATGGTCTGATAATTATGTCGATGACATCGTCGTCGATCATGCGGCCCGTGTTCGGCAAATCTGAAGACTACAAGTTCAACGCCAGCCAATGGATCCCGGTTGTCACGTCTCCCAATGGCTACGTCGCGGTTGGCAGCAAGGTTGCCAATACGATGACGATGGAATCGATACTTGCGCAGAAGGTGCCTTTGGCAACTGGCATGGCTAACGTGCTAGGCACTGGAACTATGTTTCTTTTATCCTATGAGATGCTTGGCGTGAACGTGAAGCCGGCATTCAACGTCAGCGGCGGCGACAGCCAACTGTCGTTCCAGCGCGGCGAATTCGCGCTCGAAGCCAACAGTGTGGGCTCCTATCACCGCCTGAGCATGCCCGAAGTCGAGAAGGGTAACGTTGCTCCGTTGTTCGTTTTCGGAAACAGGCTGCCGGACGGATCGCTCGTCCGCGATGAGACACTGCCTAACGTTCCAACCTTTGTCGAGGTCTATGAAAAGATCCATGGCAAAAAGCCATCAGGTCCCGAATGGGTTGCCTGGAACGCTCTGTTTGATGCCGTGGCGACGAATGCCAAGACCATCATGCTTAGCGAGGGTACTCCGGAAAACATCGTCACCGCTTATCGCGAGGCTGCCAAGCGCGCACTGACGAAGCCCGAGATGATCGCGAGCGCGCCCTACAAGAACATCCTTGGGACGTCGCCACAATTCTTCGGTGATGACGCGAGCAAGGCAGCTCAGGACGCTGTCAGGCAGCTTAATCCTGAGGTGGTAACTTGGCTTAAGAAGTGGCACCAAGACCAGTATGGTGTCCCACTTCAGTAGAAATAGGTGTTGATACCCGCCACCTGGTGCGGCTGGTATCGTCTCGCTCAGCTTCAACCAAAGACAACCCGAGAGGCACGACCATGGAAGTTATTTCCATCATCGGATCGACCTTTATCAATCTACTGACGACGGACACGTTGCTTTTCCTGATACTTGGGGTGCTTGTCGGCACGGTCATCGGGATTTTACCAGCGCTTGGGACGACTGCGGGGATGGCGCTGCTTGTTCCGTTTGTCTATGGCATGGAGCCTTACCATGCGCTGGCGATGATGACTGGGCTTCTGGCGGTTGTCTCGACGGGCGACACGGTGACGTCGATCCTGATGGGCATACCGGGAGCCGCCTCCTCGCAAGCGACGATCGTCGACGGCTTTCCGATGGCCAAGAAGGGCGAGGCGGGCCGTGCCTTGAGCGCGGCGTATTTCTCCTCGATGATCGGCGGGGTGTTCGGTGCGTTCATCCTGACGGCTTTCCTGCTCGTGGCACGTCCAGTCGTTCTGGCGTTCGGCATGGGCGAGCAGCTGATGCTGGCGCTGCTGGGGCTGTCTCTGGTCTCGATCCTATCCGGCAACAGCCTTTTGAAAGGTCTGATTGCCTGTGGGCTGGGCATGACCTTCGGCATGGTCGGCAGCGCGCCGGCCTCGGGCGAGTTCCGCATGCAGTTCGGAGGCTCGACCTACCTGACCGACGGCCTTCCGCTCGGCGTGGTGGCGTTGGCGATCTTCGCCTTCCCCGAGATCATCAACCTGCTGCGGCGCGGCTCGTCGATCACCGAACAGCCGATCGTCAAGGGCGGCTGGGCGCAGGGCGTGCGCGACGTGATGGACAATTTCTGGCTGACTATCCGCTGCTCGGCGATCGGCTGCCTGATCGGCGCGTTGCCGATCGGCGGCTCGGGCTGGCTCGCCTATGGCCACACCGTGCAGTCGTCGAAGGACAAGTCGCAGTTTGGCAAGGGCGACGTTCGCGGCGTCATCGGGCCGGAGGCGGCCAACAATGCCGACACCGGCGGTTCGCTCATCCCAACGCTGATCTTCGGCATCCCCGGCGGCGGCTCAGCAGCGATCTTTCTCGGTGGCCTGCTGTTGATCGGCTTCACGCCCGGCCCGCGCATGCTGGCCGAGAACCTCGATGTGACCTATACGATCATCTGGTGCGTCGCCATCGCCAACATCTTCGGCGCCGGCATCTGCTTCCTGCTGTCGGGCCACATCGCCAAGCTGACCGCCATTCCGTTCAGCTATCTCGCCCCGTTCATGCTGACCATCATCATGTTCGGCGCCTACAACTCGACGCGCGACTGGGGCGACCTGATCGCATTGTTCTCACTCGGTGTGATCGCGATCTACCTGAAGCGCTTCGGTTATTCGCGGCCGGCCTTCCTGATAGGCTTCGTGCTGCAAAACGTGGTCGAGAGCCTGCTTTACCGCATTCTGCAGGTCTATTCGCTGGAAAGCTTCTTCTCGCGGCCCATCATCTGGGTTCTGATCGGCATCGTCGTGTTCTCCCTAGTCATCGGCTTGCGTTCCAAGACCAAGGTGGAGACGGAAGGCATGGCTCACGAGGCGAGCGCAACGCAGATCATGCCGCAGGTGGCGTTCCTCGCACTGATCATGGGCTTCCTAGTCTATTCGGTCGTCGATGTGCAGAACTTGGTGTTCCTGGCCAAGGTGCTGCCGATCGCAACCTCAGTCATGGCACTGACACTCTGCACGCTGGGCATGGTGATCCTGCTGCGGCGAAATCCGCAAAGTGCCTTCTTCCATGACGGTGAACTTGGCTGGAAGGAGTCCGACGAAGGCTACGAGGCTAGCCCGTTCCACTATGTGTGGTGGATGATGGGCTTCCTCCTGGCGACCTATCTGGTCGGCTTCCTGATTGCAATTGCGCTGTTCTACTTCGCCTTCATGCGGATCAAGGCCAAGGCGGCTTGGTGGAGTATCGCCCTGATGGCCGGCTGCACCTTGCTGGTGCTGTCCATCATATCTTATGTCTTCCTCGTCGACTTCCCGACAGGCATTCTTCAAGACTTTGTTTGGATGCCCTGGCCGTTCGGCAGGTAAAGATAAGCTGCGGCACCAAAGAAAACGGCGGCTCACTGCCGCCGTTTTCTTTTACTCAAGTAAAGCAGCTATTTGCGATTGATGAACTCCATTGCAATCCCATTGAATATATCGGCAGCTTCATATGCAAGCCAATGTCCGATGCCAGGAAGTACCGTGATCTCGGCATCTGGCTGAAGACGCTTGAGTGTCGACATTCGGATCTGCAACGCACCTTCGTAGAGAAAAGTGTCTAGCTCGCCCCAAAAGGCCTCGACGCGCCCGTTGAAGCCCTCGAGCGTTTCAGCAAGCCACTTGCCGCGCTTTAGCGTGCGAACCTTCAGCCTGGCCTCAAACGTACTCTCATGCTGGACCCGCATCGCGAGTGGATCAATATTTTCCGGCTGGCCTATCATCACCCTCAACAGATTCGTGCGATGAGCATCGACGAGTTCTCCTCCGGTCTTGCCCTTGAGGGACATCATCTGCGGTACGCGCGTTTCTGCCAGACCGGCAGCTGCGCACAGGGTAAGGGTGCGCTGACGATTTGGATGATACTGCAACAGTTGGCTGGCAATTGAGCCGCCATAAGAGAAGCAGACGAGGTTGTACGCAGTGTTCGTTCCTATCAACTCATCCAGACCTGCAGAGACGGCTGCCCCCATGACCTCGATTTCGGCGGGATAGTCGGGCTCGTCGGAAAGTCCGAATCCTGGCAGATCAGGAGCAATGACGCGATGCGATTGGGAGAAAGGTATGATGTTGCGCACCCAATGCCGCCACGATCCGGAACCGCCGTGCAAAAGAACAATGGGCTCACCCTCGCCCCAACTGCGGAATGCCGTCTTCTTGCCCGCGTGGATCGTGTAGGTGAGTGTTGCCTCTTCCATCAGGCGGTCAAGCAACGGGTCGGGTTTGGTCAACTCGCTTATTACGTCCATAAAGCCCTCTCACTAGAATCCGAGAAACAAAATGCGCCGTGTAACGGTGGTCCTCTCCTTGATTGGTATACGATAGTACGCTATTAATTCATCGTCGCAACTGTACAAGAACTGGCAGTTTTCATCGACATGCTGGCCGGCCCAAACTGGATGAGGAGGAGACCACTTATGCGCAGACTGCCGCCGTTGAATTCCGTTAAGGCCTTCGAGGCCGTGGTCCGACTTGGAACTTACAACAATGCAGCCGAAGAACTCGGTGTCACGCATGGCGCAATCAGCCGCCAGGTGCGTGTGCTGGAGCGCTATTTTGGCTGCCGTCTGTTTCAGGCAGCCGGGCGTCATCTAGTGCCGACCGAACTCGCTCGCTACTACGCAGCTGAGACCGGCGCCGGCCTTGATCGCATTGCATCCGCCACCGCCCGTGTCATCGAACCGGCGGCTGCGAGGCTTGTTCGGGTCAGCGGCACGCCGAGCTTCGCGATGCATTGGCTGGTTCCCAGGCTGGCCGAGTTCCAGCGTCAGCATTCGAGCACAGAGGTATCGATAGCGGCGTCGCGTGAACCACTCGATCATCTGGTTTCGTCGAACGATATTATCCTGCGGCGAAAGCCGATGGAATGGGATGGCTTTGAATGCCGCGCAATCTTCAGCGATTACCGCGTACTTGTAGGTTCGCCTGAACTCCTGATGCGGCGGCCGGTCTGCGAGGCCAAGGACGTGCTTGCCGGGAGTCTGTTGATAAGTGACGGCAAGAACCAAGCCGGCGTTTGGGAGCGCTGGATACAGGCGGAGGGCCTCGAACCACGCCGCAACATGAAGCGCGTCAAGTTTGATCATATATTCGTGCTGATGGAAGCCGCTACCAAGGGACTTGGTCTGGCGTTGCTCCCTTTTTCGTTAACTGCCTCGTTCATCGAGGCGGGCACCCTTGTCGAGCCTCTTCCCCACGTAAAGATGCCGTATCCGAACATGTATGCGCTCTACCCGGAACTTAGCCGCCGCCCGAGCAGCGTAAAGGCCTTCGTTAACTGGCTGATCGAACAGGGCGAAGGGTTTTCGGGAAAATTCGAGCATCCGAACCCATTCTCAGCAAGTGTCGAACGACAGGCTGCGATGGCCCACTGAAGAGCCTATTTTCCGACGAATTTGGCTGGCCGCTTCTCAAGAAATGCGGCCCGTCCCTCCTTAATATCATCGCTTTCGGCGGCTGCACGTTGCAAATCGGTGATGCGTATCGTGTCGCGCGCTCCAGCTGGCAGTGCCAGTTGCTCGATAATGAATTTCGACGAGGCGATAGAGAGCGGCGCGTTCTTTGCCAGTGTCAGGCAATAGTCGCGCGTGAAAGCCTCCAGTTCTCCTGTCGTCAGCACCTTGTTGATTAGTCCCATCGCCAGCGCCTCGTCAGCCGTGATCCGGCGAGCTGAGAACAAAATGTCCTTCGCGACACTCGAACCAACGAGCGCTACCAGTTTCTCGATGCCTTCCGGGCCGTAGGCGATGCCGAGCTTAGCGGCTGGAATGGCGAAGGTCGCGTCGGTCGAGGCGAAACGCAGGTCGGTCTGCAAGGCCAGCGCCATACCACCACCCATGCAGTAGCCGCGAATCATGGATACGACCGGTTTGTCCATGGCGCCCATCTTGGCAAAGACGGCCTTTCGCTTGGCGGCCGATTCTTGAGAAGCCTCAAAATCCTTTCGAGTCTCGCCAAACCGGGAAATATCCCCCCCCGACGCGAAAGCCTTATCGCCTGCGCCGGTGAGGACAATTGCGCGGACCGAGATATCCTTGGCTACTTCGTCGAGGCCAACGGACAATTGCTGCATCATCTCAGGATTCAACGCGTTGCGTCGCTCCGGATGATCGATGATGAGCCAAGCGAGCCCGGCTTCCTTGGTCAAACGGATTTCAGGCATTGAGCTCCACCCTAAAACAAGAAGCGGCCGCATGCCGCGATTTCCTTGACTAGCCCGCGGCAGAGGCAACCTCAACGATGAAAACGTCGAGAAACCCGCAGGCTTTGTCATCGAGAAGCATCACCCGGTCCATTGTTTTCAGGAACGGTTTGAGGCATCTGATGATACAAAGAAATGGTATGCCATTGATGCAGCATGCAAACAGAGTGACGACAGAGGACGCGCCATGAACCATCTCGCCGACGCATTGCTGGCCGCTTCACGACAGAGGCCCGCCCAGACATTTGCTTTAGAAACCGATGGTAGGGTAACGACAAATGCCGATCTGCTGACGCTATCCGGCCGCTACGCCAATTTGTTACGGGAGCTTGGCGTGACGGCAGGCGATCGCATCGCCGTCCAGGTTGAAAAGAGCTTGGGCGCGGTGGCGCTTTATATTGCGGCGCTTCGGTGTGGCGCAATTTTTTTGCCGCTTAATACCGCTTATACACCCGCCGAGATCGAGTATTTCCTCGGCGACGCCAAGCCGGCTCTGTTCATCTGCGATGACGGAAAGCGCGCCGCACTTGAACCTATCGCCAAGGCGAGCGGCGCGGCGGTCGAAACGCTGGACGATAGCGGCCGTGGCGGCAGCTTGAACAGCAAGGCGGTGACTCACTCGAGCGACCATGAGGATGCGGCGCGCGGCGCCGACGACCTCGCGGTCATCCTCTACACGTCGGGCACGACCGGGCGCTCTAAGGGGGCAATGATTACCGCCGACAATCTGCTTTCCAATGCCAGAACGCTGATTTCCTCGTGGCGTATCACAGACAAGGATGTGCTGTTGCACGCGCTACCGATTTTCCACGCTCACGGGCTTTTTGTCGGGCTGCACACCATCCTGTTGGCCGGAGCCTCGCTGGTCTTCCTGCCGAAATTCGACGGTAACCAAGTTGTCGATTTCTTACCCAGCGCGACAATGTTCATGGGTGTGCCGACCTTTTTCACCCGCCTCATCGAGCATCCTGATCTGGCAAGAGCTGCAACGCGCATCAGGCTGTTCGTTTCCGGTTCGGCGCCGTTGCTGGCCGAGACGCACAAGCAGTTCTCGGCGATCACCGGGCAGGCGATCCTGGAGCGGTACGGCATGACCGAGACGGGTATGAACACCTCGAACCCGTTCGATGGTGAGCGCCGCGCCGGCACTGTCGGCTTTCCACTGCCCGGCATTGAAATCCGTGTTGCCGACGGCGATGGCAAGCAAGTAGCCAAGGGAGACGTCGGAGTGATCGAGATCCGCGGTCCGAACGTCTTCGTCGGCTATTGGGGCATGCCCCAAAAGACGGCGGCAGAGTTCCGCGCCGACAGGTATTTCATCTCGGGCGACCTTGGCAAGATCGACGAGGATGGCTACATCCACATTGTCGGGCGAGAGAAAGACCTAATCATTTCGGGCGGTTACAATGTTTATCCCAAGGAGGTCGAGAGCGAGATCGACGCCATCGAAGGCGTCGACGAGAGCGCCGTCATCGGCCTTCCGCACAAGGATTTCGGCGAGGCCGTGACCGCCGTTTTGGTGGCGCGGAAGAACGCCACTGTCTGCGCCGAAACGGTAAAAGCGCGGTTGAAGGATCGGCTGGCGAATTACAAGCAGCCAAAACAGGTGATTATCGTCTCGGAACTGCCCCGCAATGCGATGGGTAAGGTGCAGAAGGCGGCGTTGCGAGAGCAGTACCGCAATCTTTACGAGCGCTGACTATTTTCCCGTGAAGTCCGGCAGGCGGCGCTCGTTCATCGCCTTCACGCCTTCGCGAAAGTCCTCGGTCTCGCGCAGCCAGCGCTGCTCGAATGCCTCGCGGGCCGTTGCGTCCTTGAAGTCGCGGGCAAGCGTGCGACGCAACGTGGTGCGTGTTGCGGCAATGGCAAGCGGACCTGACGCGGCAATCTCGGCAGCCATCTCCTGGGCCGCTCTTCGCACGTCATCAAGTGCAACGCAGCCGTCGACCAGACCAATGCGAAACGCTTCCTGCCCGTCGATACGCGCGCCCGTATAGAACAGCCAGGCAGCTTTCTGGTCGCCGACCACGCGCGGCAGAGTACAGGTCATACCGAAGCCAGGGTGATAGCCCTGGCGGGCAAAATTGGCGCTGAAGCGCGCATCCTTGCACGACACGCGGAAATCGGCGAGCAAAGCCAGCCCCAGCCCAGCCCCGATGGCGGCGCCGTGGATGGCGGCAACGATCGGCTTCTTGTTCTCCACGAGGCGCAGCGCCTCGTTATAGAGATGGCGGCGCTCGTCGCGCTTTTTTCCGGCCTCGTCGTCGGCAACCCGGCGCCCGAGATTCGCGCCAGCGGAGAAATGCTTGCCGGCAGCGGCAAGAACGATAGCACGGCAACTCTCGTCCTTGTCGAGCTCATAGAACAGATCGCCGAGATCGCTGATCAGGTCAATGTCGAGGAAGTTGTTTGGCGGCCGCTGAATCTCGACCGTCACGACGAACCCTTGGCGGCTGACGCCGATATCCTGCATGATTTCCTCCCTGCAACGCGGTTTTTGACCACATTTATCGTCGAACCGGGGTCCACCTTTGCGAGAAGGCCTACAGCCCGACGACGCGGCCTTTCAGCGCGTTGCGCGCAATGACCATGCGATGAACTTCGCTTGGGCCTTCATAGATGCGCATCAGGCGAATGTGGTTGGCCATCAGCTGCAGCGGCAATTCCTTGGTCATACCCATGGCGCCAAAAGACTGCATGGCGTGGTCGATCGCTTCCCAGGCAAGCTCTGTCGCGAAGACCTTGATCATCGAGCACTCTGTGCGCGCCTGTTCGCCGTTGTCGATCTTGGTCGCGGTATTGTAGATCATTAGCCGGCAGGCATGCAGCTTGGTCTCGGCGTCGGCGATCCACCACTGGATCGCCTGCTTTTCGGCCAGCAGCGAGCCAAAGGTTCTGCGCTGGTTCACCCATTCGCGCATCATGTCGAGCGCGCGCCGCGTTTTGCCACAGGCCCATGCCGCCATCTGCACGCGGCGCACTGACAGGCGCAGTTGCATCGGACCATAGCCGTTGCCGATCTCTCCCAGGACAGCCGTCTTCGGCAAGCGCAAATCGTCGATGGCGATCTCGTAGGTGAAACGCCCGGCGATCATCGGGATTTTTCGCGCTACGTTAAAACCCGGTGTACCCTTGTCGACGAGGAAGGCGGTGATGCCGCCGCGGGCGCCCTTCTCAGGATCGGTCGAGGCCATCAAAATGGTGAAATCGGAGTAGCCAGCCTTGCCGATCCAGATCTTGCGGCCATTGATGACATAGTCATCGCCATCCTCGATGGCGCGGGTCTTCATCGCTGCCGGATCACCACCGCCGCCTGGCTCAGAAATGCCAATGGAGGAGATTAGCTCGCCCCGCGCATAAGGCTTCAGGTACTTCTCACGCTGTTCTTCATTGCAGACCTGCATTAGCATTCGCAGGTTGGGCGAGTCCGGCGGAAAGTGATAGTCGACGCAGGTCTTGGACAGTTCTTCCCACACGCCGACCATCGTCGTTGTCGGCAAGTCGGAGCCGCTATATTCCTCTGGAGCGTCAAGCCCGTAGAGACCGAGCTCCTTGGCACGCGCGTCAATCTTGGCACGCTCCCCGTCGGTGATTGCCATGCCGCCGCCGGAAGCCTCGCGAGCGAGCACCGTCGATTCTAGCGGCAGCAGTTCGTCCTGAACGAACCGCGTCACCAGATCCTTCAGCATAGTCTGTTCTTCGGTAAGACTGAAATCCATGGAAGTCGATTTCCTGTGCGATTACGGGTGACTACTGCTTGAGGATCAGCACGGCGTCGGCCACCGTGGCGCCCGACCCGTCGGCATGAAGGATGATGGGGTTGAACTCCATCTCCTGGATGAAATCCTTGCCGGCCAGTGCGGCCTGCGAGATGCGCGCTATGAGTTCAGCAGCCGGTGTCACGTCGATCTTGGGCGCGCCACGGAAACCGTTGAACAGCGGTGCCGACTTCAGGCCGAGCAGAAGTTCTTTTGCTTTCGAAACGCTGATCGGCGCTGGGTAATGGACGACGTCCTCGAATAGCTCGACCGCGATGCCGCCAAACCCAATCATCATAATCGGGCCGAAGGTTACGTCATTGACCATGCCAACTACAATCTCGGGACCCTTGGGCGCCATCCTCTGCACCAGCACCCCCTCGATCACCGCCTTCGGCACTAGCGCTTTTGCCGATGCGATGATGGCGGAATAAGCCTTGCTGACTGCGTCCGCATCGGTGAGGCCGACCTTGACGCCGCCGACTTCGGTCTTGTGCAGTATGTCGGGGGATTGGATCTTCAGCACCACCGGGAAGCCAAGCTCGCAGGCGGCCTCCGCAGCAGCGCCCGCGCTGTCAACCAGGCGGTCATTCTCACCGCCCAGCCCGTAGTTGGAAAGCAGTTGCTTGACCCTGTGTTCGGCAAGCGCCTTCGCGACGCCTGCCGGACGGGCGATTGCCTTCAGCGTGGGCTCAGGCTCGTCTCGGACGTTTGCGACGTGCTCGGCGTAGCCGGCGAGCTTGGACAGCGCCAGCGCGCAATGGCGGATATCGGTCAGCACGACGGTTCCGCCCGATGCTGCCACCCGGCGCGACAATTGCGACGCCAACGTATAGGTCCAGATGATCACCGGCGTCTTGCCACGGTCGGTGACGGCTTTGATCTTCTCGCCGATGAGCGACACCGATGTCTCGCGCGCTGCCGAGACAATGATCGTGATCATGTCAACCTCGCCGCTCTCGTCGAGCAACTCCACGCAGCGCATTGAGACGGGTCCAGTCCTGTGACCCTGCGCGGTGGTGTCGATGGGGTTCTGCGCCGTCGCATGCGGCGGAATCAGCGTACGAATTTCTGCTTGCAGTCTTTCCGACAGTACCGGGAGCACAAGACCATGCGCTGAATAGACGTCGGCGGTCGTCGTACCGCCGCCGCCTGAAGCGGTAACCACGCCGACGCGACGTCCCTTGGGCAACGGGCAGCACGCGAGTGCAGCGGCGATATTCACCGCCTCGTCCATCTCGGCCGCTTCGATGATACCATAGCGGCGGAAAATGGCACGATAAGCGCTGTGGGACCCCGTCAACGATGCCGTGTGTGATTTGGCGGCGCGAGAGCCTGCGTCGGAGCGGCCGAGCTTGACCATGACGATCGGCTTGCCGGCGCGTTCGGCGGCCGCAGCTGCCTGCTTGAAGCGCTCGCCGTCTCGGATGCTCTCGCACAGCAGGATAATGATCTGAGTGTTCGGGTCGCGCACCATGTAGTCGAGATAGTCGGCGGCCGAAAGATCGACCTCATTGCCGGACGAGACGATGTAGCTGAACGACAGGCCAAGGGCCCTGCCGCGGATGAACATCGCGTAGCCCATGCCTCCGCTCTGCGAAACCACGCCGATACGCCGGTTCGGCGCGGCCTCGATGACCTCTTGGCCGGCAAGCGATTCAACCACGGGGCTGAAGGTCGCCGAGATCGAGCCGACCGCATTGAAGACCCCTTCGCTGTTGGGGCCAGCGATCCGAATGCCGGTGCGGCGCGAGATATCGACTAGCCGGTCCTGCAGGTTCGACGCGTCTCCGCCCTCTTCGGCAAAACCCGAGGCGATTATCAGGACGTTCTTGACGCCGGCTTCGGCGCATTCCTGCACGACATCCGGCACCGACTTTGCCGGGATCGCGATGACAGCCAGATCGACCGGCTTTCCAATCGCCGTGATGCTTGGATAGGACTTAAAGCCGCCGATCTCCTGATGCGTCGGATTTACCGGGTAGAGATCGCCCTTGAAACCATTCTTGTAGCTAAAGGCGAAGAGACGGCCGCGAATGGTGGTCAGGTCCGAGGTCGCGCCAATGAAGGCCATCGAATCTGGCCAGAAGAACTCCTTTGACAATTGGGCCTGTCCGCCTTCCGGCGCCACGCCAACGACATTCGTATTCAAGCGCTTCCCTCCCGCGATGGCCAGCTTGGAAATGAGGCTCTATTTTGGTATTCCATTACAATGGTCAGTATCGCCAATCAGCTGTCTGGTCAATATATTCAAACGCCGTTGAGCTAAGGGGTCTGCTTCAAAAAGTCACAAAACTTAGCAGACTCATGCTAAAAAAGCATAGAACTCATGCCCGTGAGACTAATTCACGGTAGCTTGAGGAATTTAGCCTCTAGTGAACCGAATGCACTCGACCGCCGCAAAATGGTATACTATGATTGCCAATCATTGGAGGAAAGTTAAGTGTCGATCGATTTCGAGCTCGACGACTACGGCGTCGCGCAGATCACAATCAACCGGCTGGAGCGGCGCAATGCGCTGGACGCCGAGCATTATCGGGCATTATCTGAAGCGTGGATACGGGTCCGTGACGATGATGCCGTGCGTGTTGCGATCATCACCGGCGCTGGCGACAAAGCTTTCTGCGCCGGAGCGGATCTGAAGTCCTGGGTCGGGCGAGAAGTGGCGCTGTCGGAGCTATGGCTTACTCAAAAAGACCAGATACTCAATCGCGGGCTGGAAGTGTGGAAGCCGATCATCTCGGCGGTCAATGGTGCCTGTATCGGCGGTGGTGTGACATTGATGTTGGCGACCGATATTCGCGTCGCTGTCGAAGGCGCCACCTTCGGACTGTCGGAGGTCAAACGCGGCATCGTTCCGGCAAATGGCGGCACGCAGCGCATCATCAAGCAATTGCCTTATGCAGTCGCGATGAAGATGCTTCTGACCGGCGAAGGTATGGATGCCGAGACGGCGCAGCGCTGGGGCCTCATCAACGACATCGTCAAGGCCGACGAACTCATTCCGCGGGCACGTGCCTATGCCAGGCAGATCGCCGCCAATGCGCCACTGGCGGTGCAGGCAGCCAAGGAACTTGCGGTCCGCGCTGACGACATGGATCTCGCCACCGGCCTGCGGATGGAGCAGCTGGTCAACCGCATCCTGCAAGGCTCCGAGGACTCGGCCATAGCGCGGGCCGCATTTGCCGAAAAGCAGACGCCGGGCTTCAAGGGCAAATGATGCGAGGCAAATGCGTAATCGCGGGCGTTGGACACACAGCCTATGGCAAACAACCGGGACGTGATCGCGTCTCCTTGATCGTCGAGGCGAGCCGCAACGCCCTTATCGACGCAGGTGTGGACAAGGCGGTTGTCGATGGCGTGCTGGTGAAGATGGCGAACTCGGAACCGTCTTTCCTTTACGGGCAGAGAGTAGCCGAAGCGCTCGGAATAAGACCTAAAGTCGGCGGCTCCCTCGACCAAGGCGGAGCAGCCAATGCTGCGCTGATATCCTATGCGTCCATGGCGATAGATGCCGGCATGATGGAGATCGCAATCGTCTGCTTCGGCGACAATCCGCGCACCGGTAACCGCCAAGTCTATGCAAGGCCGCGTGGCGACGACGCTGTCTACGGCTTCTATTCGACGGCTGCCGGCTATGCCCTCATCCACCAGCGCTACAAGCAGCAATATTCAGTGCCCGATGCGCATATAGGTGCAGTAGCGGTCACGGTACGCGATCATGGCGCCCGAAACCCCAATGCGCAGCTCAAACTACCTTTGACGCTCGATGCGTATCTCGACGCACCCTATTTGATCGAACCAATGCGGCGCGACGATTGCTGCCTTGTCTCGGATGGTGCGGCGGCGGTCATCGTGATGTCGGCGAAGAAAGCGGGCGAACTCGGCATCGATCATGCTGTGCCGATCCTCGGCTTCGGTCAGGGCCAGGAATCTTGGGACGTGCATCTGCGCCCCGACTTGTTGCGCACCATGGCGATCGAATCGGGTGAGACTGCCTTTCGAATGGCCGGACTGACGCATAAGGATATCGGGGTCGCACAGCTCTATGACTGCTTCACCATCACGCCGCTGATCACTCTTGAAGATTATGGTTTCTGCGCCGCCGGGCAGGCTGCCGCCTTCGCTGCGGAAGGCGGTTTCGCGCTGGACGGACAACTGCCGATGAACACCAGCGGCGGGTTGCTCTCGGAAACGGGAACCCCCGGACTGCCGCTGATCATCGAAGGAGTTCGGCAGATGCGCGGCGATGCCAATCTTCAAGTCGGCGGGGACAAATCCTGTATCGTGTCAAACCAAGGCGGCACAATGCACACCCATTCGACGCTGATCCTGGGGAGGGCCGGATGAGCTTTCCGCAACCTGCCGACACGCCTGTCGCGAAGCCCTATTGGGAGGCGCTCAAACGAGGCGAACTCGTCTTCCAACGCTGTCGGCATTGCGGCGAATCCTGGCTGCCAGCTCGTGAATCCTGCCCACGCTGTCTTTCGCCCGAAAACGACTGGGTGAAATCGAACGGGCGCGGCGAAGTGGTCAGCTGGATTGTTTACCACACTGCCTATGATGAGGCGTTCGGGAGCCGCGTCCCCTACGACGTAACGCTGGTCAAGTTGGACGAGGGGCCACAATTGCTTACCAACGTGGTCGATTCCGAGGCGGGCAAGAGATTGAAACTGGGCAGTCGCGTGCGGCTGAAAGTCGAGAGCGAGGGTGATGTGGCGCTGGCGCGCTTCCAGCTTGATGACGACTGATATGAACCCGGCGCCCTCAAGTGGCCGCCATGCGTGAGTTGATCCTTGCACGGCGTTTGTTGGCGTCCAAAGGCGATCCCAATTTGGCGACGATTGCGGGCTGGCGGTCCTATGGCGTTGCAAAGCGCGGGACGATGATTGTCTAAGTCCTGCCTCGCTTCATCACCGACGGGCCAGATGCTAAACCGGCATCGCAGGCGCGCTCGGACTTGAACAGGCGCATTCACCACAATGGCTAGACAACCCTGTCTTCATGCAGCCGCTTTACGTCGGCTGGCGCAAAACCCAACGTCTCGAGTACTCGATCGGTATGCTCGCCAAGCGCTGCCGTGGGCGTGCGGATAGACCGGTCCAGGCCTGAAAACTCGATCGGCTGGGCAACGACATTGACGGTGCCTAGATTGGGATGGTCGATCGGCTGCGACATGGCGAGCTCCTTGACCTGCGGATCTTCAAACACCTGCTGGACGTTGTAGACCGGGCCGCAAGGCACGCCAGCCGAAACCAGATGCGAAATCCATTCGTCGGTGCTGCGCTGGCTGAGAACATCGGCAACGATGCGACTTAATTCCAATCGGTTCTTGGCGCGTTCGGCACTGCCCGAAAAACGGGGGTCAAGAGGCAAGTCCTCTCTGCCGATCGCCGTGCAGAAGCGGCCAAAGATGCGATTTCCTGAGGCCGACAGATTCAGAAAGCCGTCTTTAGTGGTGTAGAGGCCAGTCGGGGTGACCGTTGGATGAAAATTGCCTTCCTGGCCCGGCACTTGGCTATTGATCAGCCAGCGAGTCGCCTGAAAGTCGAGCAAGGCAATGCCGGTTTCAAGCAGGGACGTCTGCACCCAGCGGCCTTTGCCTGTTGCCTCACGCTCAAGCAAGGCGATCAGCAGGGCTTGCGCGAGGAACGCACCGGAAACGAGGTCTGTGACAGCGACGCCGATGCGACCCGGCCCGGAGCCTGGCTGGCCGGTAACAGACATCAGGCCGGACATGCCCTGCGCAATCTGATCGAGCGCCGGCCGATCCGCGTAAGGGCCATACTGTCCAAAGCCGGACAGGCTGCCGTAGACGATACGCGGGTTGACCTTGCTCACCGCCTCGTAGTCGACGCCCAGCCGGTACTTCACCGCAGGGCGCATGTTCTCGACCACCACATCGGCATCCCCGGCCAACCGCATGAAGATCGCCCTGCCCTCGTCCGACTTCAGATTGATGGTCATCGAACGCTTGTTGCGGTGCAGGTTCTGGTAATCGGAACTCTCGCGCTTGCCAACGACTTCGTCCAGTTCTGTGTCGCTCGGCGGCTGCTCGATACGCAGAACGTCGGCACCCCAGTCGGCAAGCACGCGCACCCCTGCCGGCCCGGCACGGGCGTGAGTGAGGTCGAGCACCTTGAAACGAGACAGCGGCAATGCGGATTTGTCGGGCTCTTGGTCTTTTTGCGCCACCGGCATGAATACCTCCTCCGCAGGCCTCTGGGGCCTGCGGGGAGATCATACAGGCTGGGTGTGGGATGGCACCGACCGTGAAGTCCGCTATCCCCGCGATAAAGTCACAGATGCGGATCGAGACCGACTGTTGAACGAGACGTAAGGTGATCAGTGGTAGGTACGTCCACCGTCTACCGGCAAGGTGATACCGGTCACAAAGGCTGATTCCGGCCCGGTAAGGAAAAGTATGGCGTCGGCGATTTCTTCCGGCTTGGCGATACGCTTGAGAGCATATCTTTCGTGGCTGCCGGCCGGTATCTGACCTTCGTTGCGGTCGCGGATCAGCGGCGTGTCGACCAGCCCAGGCGCGATTGCATTGACTCGCACTTCAGGGCCGCAGGTCATGGCGATGGCTTTGGTAAAAGCGATCACTCCACCCTTCGATGCCGCATAGGAAGGCGAACCGGAACTGGGTACAAGGGCGGCACCTGAAGAAATGTTCACAATCGTCGAATTGTCTGCCTTCTGCAGGTACGGCATGGCCGCGCGGCAGAGATAGAATGTGCCGAAGAGGTTGACCTCGAGTACACGCTGCCAAATATCGTCTGTCGTCTCGGCCAGTGTGCCGGAGACGATGATACCGGCCGCATTCACAAGTCCGTCCAGCCCATCATTCTCCTCGGCGACCTTCGCCACCGCTATATTTACGGCAGCGCTATCGCGAACATCGACGATGAATGGCGTTCCGCCCGTCTCCTCGGCAATTGGAGCAAGCCTCTCGACCGCATGGTCGAAAAGCATAACCTTCGCGCCCTGGCGTGCAAACAGGCGGGACGTGGCTGCGCCTATTCCAGAGGCGGCGCCAGTCACGATAATGCGCCGTCCAGACAGTCTCTTCGACGTTGTGGTCATGCAGATCTCCTACCAATCGCCATAAAAGTTTGTTGCGAGACGGCGCCCTCACGCGAGGCGGGCGTCATAGCCTGGGTTTGGTGGGATATTCCTGTGCAGCGGCTGCCGACAGATAGGCAGGCATGCGCCAGACAATCGAAATGACCGCAATCACAACTTTCCGCATTGTATCCCCATGAAGCACCCACAGCTTCGCGTTAGCTTTTTAATAGCATACTATAGAGTACCAAACCTGTGTGTCCACCTTCTTGTCTTTGTCTCCCGAAGCAGGATCGTTCTTTGCGACGCATCAGAGGCACATCCCTGCGGAAGTCGGCGATGTACTCCTTTGCATAGCCGAGTTCGGCAAGGACCGGCTCGGTGTCCTGTCCACGCCATCCACCGCTACGAAATGGTGTACCCCCACGGGCCTCTGTATGCAGATCGTCGAGCATTTCCAGCAACGTCGCGAACGCGCGCAGCCGGAACGTGTCGCGATTGGAAAACCTTCCCATTCGTCAGCAGGGCGATGTCACGTTGGCTGGCTGTGAACGCGCGGAGACCTGCGGCTCTGTTGTCAGCTGACACGGTCACGGCTTATCCATTCCGCCATCGCCTGCAGGCGATGAATATGTGTGGCGAGAGCGGAGCGTTTTGAGCGAGGTGGAACGAAGAGGTTGCGCAGAGCCGAGAAGATCGAGACGAACCGCTGCAGGCTTCCTGGCGATCGGAAGCGCTGAAACACCCGCTCTCGTTTTCGCGGCGGCACATGGGAATTCTCGGCGCGGTTGTTCAATCCTTTGTGTGACCGGCGCTCGACGTCGGGCATCACCTGACGGTTGGCCGCTCCATACGATCGCGGCTTGTCACTGACCATGCGCTTCGGTGCGGCGTCCTGCTTCTTCAATAGGCGTGTCAGCAATCGCTTGACCGCCTTGGTGTTGCGGCGGTTCTGGACGATCTCGTCGATGACATAGCCGTCCTGATCGACGGCGCGCCATAGCCAGTGTTTTCGGCCAGCAATGGTGATGACGACTTCATCCAAGTGCCAGACGTCATCGCGGCTCGGCTGCTTGCGGCGCAAGCGGCGAGCATAATCGGGCCCGAACTTCTTGCCCCAGCGGCGGATCGTTTCGTAGGAGACTACGATGCCGCGCTCCAGCAGTATTTACTCGACCAGACGCAGGCTCAAGGGGAGCCGGTAGTAGAGCCAGACCGCATGGGCGATGATCTGCGGCGGGAAATGATGGCGCTTGTAGCTGATCGCAGGCATTATCATGCCGCCATCTTTATGCCGCAAATGCTCACGCACGGTTTACGTGACAATACCCGATCCGGCTAAGCTGGTCTTCATCGATGAGCCCGGCTTGTTCATCCAGTCGCGTTTCACACGGTGCCTGACGGTGAGGTCCAAAACGTTTTGGCATTGACTCCCAAAACGTTTTGGATGATCCTCTTCTTGCTTTTTTCGGGAGGAGATATGGCCAATCTGAAGCAACTTGCCCAGTCGCTCGGGCTGTCGGTCACAACAGTTTCGCGAGCGCTGGACGGTTATTCCGACGTCTCCGCCGCGACCCGTCAGCGTGTGCAGGAAGCCGCCGACAAGGCGGGTTACCGCCCCAATGCGTCCGCCCGCCGCCTGCGCAAACAGCGCGCCGAACTCGTGGCCGTCACCCTGCCCAGCGAACCCGGCCATATCGGTCCGCTGCATTTCCTCGACATGCTCTCCGGCTGTGCCGAACATCTGGCCGGTGCCGGCCTCAACCTCGTCATCGCGCCCGTGCCGCATGGTGAAAGCGAGCTCGACATGTGCCGTCGTTTCGTCGACGGCCGCAGGGTCGATGCCATGCTGCTTGTGCGTACCAAACGCCATGACGAACGCGTCGAATTCCTGCAGTCGCGCGGTTTTCCCTTCGTCACCAATGGCCGCACGGAATCGGTGATCCAGCACCCTTATATCGATGGCGACGGTTTTTCCGGCTTTAATGCCGCGACGCTGCGGTTTCACCGCGACGGCCACCGCCGCATTGCCCATGTCGGCGCTCCGCAGGAATATTTCTTCGCCCATGCCCGCCGTCAGGGCTGGGAGGCGGCAATGCGCGAATGCGGGCTCGCCACCGATCTCGACCTGCAGCAGGCGCCGACAGAACAGGGCGGTTACGAAGCCGCGCTCGCACTTCTCGCGCGGTCGGATCGGCCGACCGCGATCGTCTGCGCCACCGACGAGATGGCGATCGGCGTTCTGCGTGCGCTCCGCGAGGTCGATGGCGGCCTGTCGATCAGCGTCATCGGCCATGACGACCTGCCGATCGGCGCCTTTACCAGCCCGGCGCTTTCGACCATGCGCATGACCGGCGGCAATCTCGGCCGCAGCTTCGCCTCGCTTTTGCTGCGCACGATTGCCGGAGAACCCGCCGAAACCCTGCAGGAATTGCATGCGATCGAATTCGTCGATCGCGACAGCCACCGCCTGCCGCCGATCGCGGCCTGACAACTCGAATTTCGTCGACCAGAGAAAATACGGAGGAAAAACCATGAAACGCCTATTGTCCATCGCCTTCCTGGCATCCACCGCCATCGGCTTCGCCGGCCAGGCGCAATCGCAAACGGTCTTCCTGTCCACCCAGCTTCGCCCGATCGAGGAGGCGACGGCAGTGCGCGAGGAACTGTTGAGCGGTCTCGAAAGGCCGGTCGACTACGTGGTTGAGGAGCCGCCGCAGTTCGCCGTGCGCATGGAAGCAGAACGCCAGGCAGGCAGACACACAATCAGCCTCGTCGGCGCCCTCCATGGAGAATTGTCGCCGCTCGCCGACAAGCAGATGCTGGAACCACTCGACGATCTCGCCAAGAAGCTCGTCAGCGCCGGCATGCCGCAATCGTTGCTTGATCTCGGCAAGCTCGGCAAGGCAGAGCAGCAGTATATTCCGTGGATGCAGGCGACCTACGTGATGGCCGCCAACAAGGACGCGCTCCAATACCTCCCGGAAGGCGCCGACATCAACAAGCTCGACTACGATCAACTGATCGCCTGGGGCAAGAAGATGGAGGAAGCAACCGGCGCGCCGCAGATCGGCTTTCCGGCCGGTCCCAAGGGCCTGATGGCCCGTTATTTCCAAGGCTATTTCTATCCGTCCTTTACCGGCGGCGTCGTACGCACGTTCAAGAATCCCGATGCCGTCGCCGGCTGGGAGAAGCTGAGGGAACTCTGGACCGTCGTTGCGCCGACCTCAACCAATTACGATTTCATGCAAGAGCCTTTGGCTTCGGGTGAAGTCATGGTCGCTTGGGATCACGTTGCCCGCCTGAAAAACGCCATCTCGGCATCGCCGGATCAATATGTCGTCTTCCCGGCACCGGCGGGTCCGAAGGGCCGTGGTTACATGCCGGTCGTCGCCGGCCTTGCCATCCCGAAGGGCGCGCCGGACAAGGCGAATGCAACAGCAATCATTGAACATCTGGCAACCCCGCAGGTGCAACTGAAGACGGCATCATTGGTCGGCTTCTTCCCGACACTCAACGTGCAGCTGCCACCGGATCTCGATCCCGGCGTTGCATTGCTTGCCGGCGCCGTTACCGCCACCCAGAGTGCTCCAGACGCGATGATTTCGCTTCTGCCGGTCGGTCTTGGCGACAAGGGTGGCGAGTTCAACAAGGTCTATATGGACGCCTTCCAGCGCATCATCCTTCAGAACGAGCCGATCGACGCCGTCCTCAAGGCGCAGGGTGAAACCTTGACCAAGCTGATGGCCGATACCAAGGCACCTTGCTGGGCCCCCGACGCCAAAAGCGACGGCGCCTGCCAAGTCGAATAAGCCCAGTTGCCGAAGCTTCCGATGCCCGGACGCGAATGTCCGGACACGGATCACCCTCGCCTCTTCGATCGGACGACGCCCTGCGGGCCATCCGACACTGGGCTTCGTCACCATTCATCCAGACAGCCGAGGTCTGCTTTTGAGAAACGGGAGCCGATGACCCAAAACCGATCCTGGATCCCCTATCTGCTGATCCTGCCCACCGTGGTCTTTCTAGGCCTGCTCTTTGTCGTTCCGCTGATCCAGACGCTGTGGCTTGCGGTGTCCGACAATGGCGTGCCATCGCTCGCCAACATGCAAACGATGGTGCGCGACATCAATTTCGGCCGCTCGATCCTCAATACCTTCCTGCTAACGCTCGCCGTCGTGCCGATCCAGATCGCCATGGCGCTCGCGATGGGCTCGATGGTATCGAAGGTCAACGGCGGCCGCGAAACCATTCTATGGATATGGACGATCCCGCTCGGCATTTCCGACCTCGCCGCCGGGATGGTCTGGCTGTCGATCCTGCAGAACACCGGTTATCTTAATACGCTGCTGTTCAGCATGGGGCTGATCGAGCGGCAGACGGCTTGGCTGACCTACCAGACGCCGGTCGCGCTGTTCGTCGGCATTGCCATAGCCGAAATCTGGCGCGGCACCGCCATCGTCATGATCATCATCGTCGCCGGCCTCAACCAGGTGCCGAAGGAATTCAAGGAAGCCGCCGAAATCTTCGGCGCAAGCCCGTGGACGCGCTTTACGCGTATCACGCTGCCGTTGATCCGCCCTGCCCTGCAGTCGGCACTGATCCTGCGTACCGTGCTGGCCTTCGAGGTGTTCGCCGTCGTCTACGCGCTTGGCGGACGTAATTTCCCGGTCCTCGTCGGTGAAGCCTATAACTGGCAGAACCAGAACCAGAACTACAGCGTGGCCGCCGCCTATGCCGTGCTGATTATGGTCATCTCGCTGGCCGCCACCCTTTTCTATCTCAAGGTCATCAAGGTCGATCCGGAGCGCCTGCCATGAGCACAGCCCGCAATGCCGGCTTCATCTCCGCCCGCCGGCTGCTTCTGTGGAGCGGCATTGTGGCCCTCTGCGCCTGGGTTCTCGTGCCGATCTATCTAGTCGCGCTCGGCGCTCTGGGCGGCCGCTCCGGCGTCTATCAGTGGCCGAAGACGATCCTGCCGACCAATGTGTCGCTGCAGCCCTTCATCCTGTTCCTGAAGACGGAAGGTGTGTTCCAGTCGTTCCTGAACTCGCTCGGGGCAGCCGGCATCACCGTTACGCTGTCGATCCTGCTCGGCGCGCCGGCAGGCTACGCGCTGGCCCGCTACGATTTTCGCGGCAAGGACAGCTTCCGGCTTCTCGTCCTTCTGACCCGGGCATTTCCGCTGGCGATCCTCGCGCTGCCGCTGACGGTCTCGTTCATCCGCCTCGGTCTGTACGATACGGTCGTCGGCGTCGGCCTGATCCACACCGTGCTCGCGCTGCCGTTCGCGGCTTTGGTCACGCAAGGTATCTTTCTCGGCGTGCCGCGGGAACTGGAAGAAGCCGCCTGGGTGTTCGGATGCACCCGCATCCAGGCCTTCTTCAAGATCGTCGCGCCCCTCGCGCTCCCGGGCCTCGTCGCGACTGCAGTGTTTGCCTTCGTCATCTCGTGGAACGAGGTATTTGCGGCTTCGGTGCTGACGGTGCGTCATCGCACACTCACCGCCTACCTGCTGACGGTGCTGTCGGAAAGCCCGATGCACTACCGCTTCGCCGGTGGCCTGTTGCTCATCCTTCCTTCTGTCGTCTTCATCTTCGCGGTCAGGCGCTACCTCTTCGCGATATGGGGCATCTCCTCCAAGTAACGGAAAAGATCATGACCAACATTGTCATCGACAATATCCGCAAGAGCTTTGGCCCCTTCCAAGCCCTCAAGGACGTCTCTCTGACGATCAACGACGGTGAATTCGTCTCGCTGCTTGGCCCGTCTGGCTGCGGTAAGACCACGCTCCTGCGCATCATTGCCGGCCTCGAAACGGCGACCTCCGGCGACATCAGCATCGGTGGCCGGTCGGTCATCGGCCTGCCGCCGAAGGACCGGGGGCTCGCCATGGTGTTCCAGAACTACGCGGTATTCCCGCACATGACAGTCTACGAAAACGTCGCTTTCGGCCTGCGCATGCAGAAGGCCGATGAGGCCCGCGTCAGGAAACAGGTCGAGAAAGCAGCAGGCCTGCTACACATCGAACCCTATCTCGACCGCTATCCGAACAAGTTGTCGGGTGGCCAGCGCCAACGCGTTGCTGTTGCACGTGCGCTGGCGGTCGAACCCGGCGTGCTCTTGATGGACGAACCACTGTCCAACCTCGACGCGCTGCTGCGTCTTGAAATGCGTACCGAGCTGAAAACCGTTCTGCAGTCGGCAGGAACCACCACCATCTACGTCACCCACGACCAGACCGAGGCCATGGGACTGTCCGATCGCATCGCGGTCGTTCATGACGGACGCATCGAGCAGGTCGGTACACCGGTGGAGATCTACAATCACCCCGCCACCCGCTTCGTCGGCGGCTTCATCGGCAATCCGCCGATGAATTTCATCACCATGCCGGTGCTCGCAGGACAGGTCGCGATCGGCAGCGAGAGCTTTTCCGTTCCAACGAGCAGTGGCGACATCGTGCTCGGCCTACGCGGTGAGACGGTCGAGCGGGCACCGTCGGGCCAGGGCCTGGAAATGCAGGTCCGCGTGGCCGAACCGATGGGCTCGCATCTGCTTCTAACCGGCAGCATTCTCGACCAGCCGGCGCGGGTCATCCTGCCTGCCACCGAAACTGTCCGGAACGGCGAGACTGTCGGCCTGACGCTCGACGCCAAGCGTGTGACGTGGTTGTCGCCTGAAGATGGCGTATCCTACCCGGCCGCAGCCTGAAAGATCTGGAGTCTTCAAATGACCAAGCACCTTGACGAGGCCAGGCGTATCCTCGCCGCCAATGATCGTGGCGGCTACACCGTGCCGACGGACAGGCTCTACCCGTTCCAGTGGAACTGGGATTCGGCTTTCGTCGCCATGGGCTTTACCACCTACGATATCGACCGCGCCTATCGCGAACTGGAACGCCTGATCGAAGGCCAATGGGGCGATGGCATAATCCCGCATATCGTCTTCCACCAGCCGAGCGACACCTATTTTCCGGGCCCCGGTGTCTGGCGCACCAGCCACACTGTCCCGACATCGGGCATTACCCAGCCGCCGGTCTTCGGCATGGCGCTGCGCGTTGTTCATGACGCGGCGGAACAGGCCAGCATCGACAATGCCCGCACTCGCACCATCGCGCTTTTCGAGGCTGCGCTGAAATGGCACCGCTGGTGGTATGCGGCCCGCGACCCTGATGGTACCGGCCTCGTTGCCCTGCTGCATCCATGGGAAAGCGGAAGCGACAACTCGCCAGCGTGGGATATCGCGCTTGCCCGCGTGCCGACGACCACCGATACCGCGGTCGTGCGCAAGGACACCGGTCACGTCAATGCCGACATGCGTCCGCGTGACGAGGACTATCGCCGCTTTGTTCATCTGGTCGATATCTATGCCGCCTGCGGCTGGAAACCGGCAAAGCAATGGGAAAACGCACCGTTCAAGATTGCCGAGGTGCAGACCACCGCAATCCTGCTCAAGGCCGGCGAGGACCTCGAACATCTGGCCAGTGTGCTCGGCCTCGATCAGGCTTGCCAGGAACTTGCGGCCTACAACGACCGCACACGCCGTGCCCTGCTCGCGCAGTGGCGGCCGGAGCTTTCCCGTTTCGTCTCGCGCGATCTCATCTCCGGCGCGGACATCGCGGCGCCGACCCAGGCTGGTTTCATTCCCTTGCTTGCACTCGATCTGGACCCCGGCATGGCCGGCGCCGCTGCTGCGGAAATGCGACTCTGGTCGGACGGCATGAAGGTAGGATTTCCGACCACCAAGCCGTTCGTCGAAACTTTCGAGCCCAAGCGTTACTGGCGCGGCCCGTCCTGGGCGATCATCAACTGGCTGCTGATCGACGGTCTTGCCCGCAATGGTCAGGCTGACATGGCCGAAGCTCTGCGCACAAACACCGTCGATGCCATAGAAACAGAAGGTTTTGCCGAATATTTCGATCCGATCACCGGTGAGGGATGTGGAGGTCTCGGCTTCTCCTGGACCGCAGCGGCCTATCTCTGGCTAAGCGGATCGATGAACTGACTACCGATTTTCCGAGCTTCGCCCCAAGGGTGATCCAATACTCTCGCTGGCGCCAAGGCCGCATCTACAGTCATTGATGTCCTTGGAGCCGGCGTGCAGCAATCAGTTCAGTGTGGCAGGAGGGCGGCCAAACAAATCCTGTGCGTCGACGGTGGCTTGTTATGGCGATGAAGTTGAGATCTTCACGCGTGCTTGCCATCGCGGACCTACATAACCGAAATTCGATGTTCGTGCACAAGCACAGAGCAAGACTGACAAGTTGGCGAAAAAGCGCGCGGCAGAGGCAACGGAAGCGTTCTATTCGCTATCAGAAGTCGCCTACGAAGATGGAATGCCCTTCACCTTTGGCGCGATGCGTGTCGCAAAAAGCCACGAGCTTTGATAACTCGATATACCCGCGATACGCTGGGCTCAACAAGTTCGAGCTTCCTTCGCAACGGCCCTCGATAAGGTCGACCTGCCTTGGCATCGCAACCCGTTGGCCGGCGGGTTTCATATCCCGCTATTATCGGACGGCGACATGGCGAATTTCTATCCAGATTTTATCTTCTGGAAGAAGGGCATGGTCTACTGCATTGACACAAAGGGTAGCCACTTCTCACTGAGATCGTCGCACGAAAGATTTCGACATCCAAGAAGAACACGAGACAAAGTTGCGCACCCGCTTCACAAGCGAAGGAAAGCAAGTTGCGTTAATAGCTAAGTTGCTTCCTGGCGGATAGACCGTTTGCAGGTGACGGCATGATGCGGGCCTGCTTTACAAAGCAGCCCAATAGATGTGTCACGTAGACCGTGCGTGAGCATTTGGGGCATAGGGACGGCGGCATGATAGTGTCTGGGATCAGCTACAAGCGCCATCGTTTCCCGCCGCAGATCATCGCACAGCGGTGTGGCTCTACTACCGGTTCCCCTTGAGCCTGCGTCTGGTCGCAGGCGATGGCGGAATGGATAGCCGTGACCGTGTCAGTTGACAACAGAGCCGCAGGTCTCAGCGCGTTCACAGCCAGACAACGTGACATCGCCGTCCAATAGCATATTCTTCCATTGTCTGGAAAATAATGCAATAGTAAACTCTGCAGGAGGGTTGCCGGCTCCATAGTAATTGAAGCTAGCATACAAAGCAAAACTGTCTTTTTTCCCGCTGCGCAAATTACCTACACTCTCCTCCACAAGCGGAACATTGAGAACCCACCATCCCGGCCTTGGGAAGCCGCATGCCACGCCGTCGGATCCATGGCGTGATTCCGCTTGATGGAGGAGGAACATTCAATGACGGATATCAGACTTTCCCGCCGTAGCTTCATGTCGCTGACGGCCGGCGCCGGCGTCGTGCTGGCATCACCGGCGATCCTGAGGGCAGCGCCATATGCCACGCAACCGATCAAGATCGTCGTCGGTACCGGCCCATCAGGCACGACGGACCTTTCCGCCCGGTTGATCGCACCGATCCTCAAGGAGGTGCTCGGCCAGCCGGTCATCGTGGAAAATCGCCCCGGTGCAGGCTCCACCCACGCCGTCGGCCTCGTGGCTGGCTCGAAGCCGGACGGCCACACATTGCACGTCTCGACGGCGGCCGCGCTTGCCGTGCATGCGACCAATGTCGAGAAACCGGCCGATCTTGTGCACGACCTGCAGCCGATCGGCATGATCTGCGACGGCGCATACATCTACACGATCAACAAGCAGGTGCCGGCCAAGACAGCCAAGGAGTTCATCACGCTAGTAAGGAACCGTCCGGGCGAATACCGCTTCGGTGGCTCCGGCCCAGGTAGCGCGCTGCATCTTTCCGGCGAACTCTTTTGCCAGCGGACGGGCACCAAAATGGAAGTCGTACACTACAACAATGCAGCGCTGCGCGCGACAGACCTTCTCGCCAACCAGATCCAGATGGGCCTCGGCGGCATTGCGGTCCTCGGTCAATACGTGAATGCCGGCGATCTGACCGCCTTCCTCGTCGCCAGCAGGAAGCGCGAG
This sequence comes from Tianweitania sp. UT-5YL-CI-8, assembly GCF_030010215.1. GTDB lineage: Bacteria > Pseudomonadota > Alphaproteobacteria > Rhizobiales > Rhizobiaceae > Oryzicola. The sequence goes on along the minus strand of NZ_JASCRR010000018.1, from coordinate 37,832 downwards.
GAGCTTCTTCCCAACACGCCCACCTCGGTCGAACTCGGCATTCCCGATCTCGACCGCATCACCAACTGGTTCGGTCTGCACGGACCGAAAGACATGCCAGAGCAGGTGACGGAGCAGGTCGGCGCAGCGCTGAAGAAGGCGCTAGCCGATCCGGAAGTGCGCCGTGTACTGCAGGCGGGCGGCATGCAAATCCCGGAAGACACGCCAGCCGGTTTCCTGGCGCGCATGGAAGAGGACTACAAGATCCTTGTCGAGGTCTCGACGGCCGGCAATATCCGAATCGAATAGACCGTTTCCCTATAGCCTCAACGCAAAAGGCCGGCGATCTCTCGCCGGCCTTTCTGTTTTGAACCGCGTCTTGATCATGGCATGTAGTAGCCGCCGGTAACGTCCATGATCGTGCCGGAAACATACCCTGTTGCCTCGGACGCGAGATAGGCAGCAGCCTCTGCCACGTCCTCCGGATAGCCGATGCGTCGAACCGGCGTCTTGTCGATATAGCGCTGGTCGAGTTCGGCGGTGTTGGAATAGGTCCTTGTCAGCGGCGAGACGATACGGGCGGGAGAAATGCAATTCACCGTGATACCGGACGGCCCTGCCTCTGCCGCCAGAATGCGTGAAAAGGCCACTACGCCCCCTTTCGAGGCCGCATAATAGCCGCTCGCAACCTCGCCGCGGCTGCGCGCGGCGATCGAGGCCATGTTGATGATGCGGCCCCAGCCAGCCTTCCGCATGCGCGGAACCGCCTCGCGGCACATCAGGAATGTGCCGGTTAGGTTGACGGCAAGCGTCTTCTGCCAGACGTCGAGCGGGGTATCTTCCACATAAGCATTCGCACCGTTGACGCGCGGCGAGATGCCGGCATTGTTGGCCAGCACTTCGACCCGGCCGATTTCCGCATCGACCTTGGTATAGAGCGCCTTCACCGAGGCCTCGTCCGACACATCGGCGGCAAAGGCATGCGTGCGGCTTCCGTCACCCGACACCGTCCGCGACGCGGCCTCAGCCTCTTCCTGAACAATGTCGATGAACACGACCTCCATGCCGTCCCGCCAGAAGCGTTCGGCGATCGCATAGCCAATGCCGCGCGCGGCGCCGGTTACCAGAGCGACGCGCGGCTGACGCGTCGCTGTATTCGCATCGGACATAAAATTGACCTTCCTTATTCAGGCTTGATGTTGGCGGCCTTGAAAAGCTCGCCGTAGAAAGCGTAGTCGTGCTGGACGCGGTCAGTGAAATGTTCCGTCGTATCGCCAACGGTCGTCAGGCGAAGCGCGGCCATCTTTTCCGCCAGTTCCTTGTCGGTCAGCACCTCGGCGATCGTGTCGCGCCACATCTTGACCACGTCGGCCGGCGTTGCCGCGGAGACGTGGATTCCGTTCCAGAAAGTGATGCGATCGAGGTCGGCGACGCCGAGTTCAGCCGAAGACGGCAGGTCGGGCAGGTGCGAAACGCGCTCCTTCGCCATGATCATCACCGCTCCGAGCCTGCCGGATGTGATGAACGGCTCGGCCGAGGATTCGGCGGCGATCGTCAGGTGGACCTGATCAGCCAGCATGTCAGTCATGATCGGGCCGGTGCCCTTGTACTGCGCAGTGGTGAAGTTGGCGCCGGTGCGCATTTGGAAAAGTTCAAAAGCGACGCTGTTCGTTGATCCCGCACCGGTGGACGCATGGATCATCGTGCCAGGCTTGTCCTTCGACATCTGAACGATTTCGGCGAGGCTCTTACCCTGCAATGAGGGATTGCTGAGCATGACGTGCCGCCCTTCGGCGACCATGGTGACATGGGTGAAGCTTTTTACTGGATCGACCTGGATATCGGAAAAGACATGCGGTGCCGCAACGATTAACGAGGTGTTCGAGAACGTTGCCGCGTGACCATCTGGATCGGCACGCAGAACGGCTTCGTGCGCTATGGTGCCATTTCCGCCCGGCCGGTTCTCGACGAGCACCGGCTGGCCGAATTTTTTCGAAAGAAAAGGCGCCACGAGACGCGCTAGTGTATCTGTCGAACCACCAGGGGCAAAGCCAAGCATAAGACGCACGGGCTGACTCGGAAATGCCGCAGCCCTTAGAACGGCAGGACTTGTGAGAAGCGCGAGGCCGGCACCGGTCCCCGCCAGGAAATCCCGCCTTGTTACCGAGTTGAAACGCATCTTGTCCTCCACAACTGGTTTCAGGAGGAGCTTCGGCCTTGGTGAGCCCGATGGCAAAGACCGAATTTGCTCGCTAGACATAAAGCGGACCGCGTACCGTTCCCCTCGCAAAGCCGCTGCGCTTTCGCAGCCAGCAACAGTCTGTCTTTGACCCTCACGCGCTCTTGGCATAGCTGGAAGCACAGTTCATATCGGGAGGACATCATGATCGGACCCCATCGCCTGCGCCGCAAGCTCGAAGCCAAACAACCCGTCATCGGCATGATGGTTGGTTTTCCCAGCCCCTGGTTCGTCGACATGCTGGCGCTCTCGGGCTTCGATTTCGTGGTGATCGATGCAGAACATGGCTCGATCGATCCCGGCCAGGCGGAAGTCATGGTCCGAGCGGCTGAAGGTGGCGGCATGAGTGTACTCGCTCGCGTTCCGAACGTTGCGCACGAAATCCTGCGCTTCTTAGACATTGGCGTTCTGGGCATCCAGGTGCCGCACATCCACGACGCTGAAGACACTCGCGCCGCCGTCGATGCCATCCGCTACCCGCCGCACGGCAAGCGCGGCCTAGCCACCATCACGCGGGCGGCTGGCTACGGCATTGACGTGACGGCGAAGGACTATGTCGAAATCGCCAACAGGGAGCTTCTCTGCTGCCCGATGATCGAGACGGTCGAGGCACTGCAAAATGTCGACGCCATCGCTTCGACGCCGGGCGTCGACGTACTCATCCTTGGCCCCGGCGACCTGTCGAACGCTATGGGACATGGAGGCGACCGGACCCATCCCGAAGTCAAAGCAGCCTGTGCGCTTGTGATCAACCGCGCTCACGCGCACGGCCGCTGGGTTTCCCAGGCAGCCTATGACGGCGAGGGCGCTCGCGAGGCCTTTCTCGCCGGAGCCGACATCGTGATCCCCTCGCCGATGGCGATGGTGACCAAGGCGGGGCGTGACTTTGTGAAGCGCGCGACGGATTTCTGAGACGATATGGAGCGGATAGGAATCGGCCTGATGTTCAGGGCCGATCCATGCTTTCGAGAAACCGTCGGCCCGCCGCGTAGGCAGATGCCGCCCGCGCCGAAACAGTGAGACCGCCCTGCCCCGCGATCGGCATCTCCAGTTCGACTGGTGATGCAGCGTCGCAAAGCTTGAGGAGGGCATCGAGCGGAAGGCCGCCATCGCCGGGATAGAGGCGCTCGCGCACTTCCTGCCGGAGCAGCTCCTGCGACGGACGCATGGCTGGGGCATCGCAGAACTGGATGCCATAGATGACCGTCGGATCGAGAGCGGCGACATCGATTGCACTTTCGCCGGCCCGATGTAGATGCAGCGCGTCGATGATATGTCCGACGTTCGGTTCCCTGATTCGGCGGCGCAGTTCCTCGGCCTGCTTCAAAGTCTTTAGTCCGCTGACCGGTATCATCTCCAAGCCGAGCCGAACGCCGAAACCTGCTGCGTGCCGGGCCAAGCCGGCCACGAGCTCGACGGCTCTCTCCATATTGTCAAGAAAACATGTTAGCAGAACGGTGTCGGCACCGATGTCACGGCAGGCCTCGAAAACAGGCAGATAATCCTCGGGCCGGCGGCCGTTCTGCAGGCGGTAAGTACACACTGCCGTCGTCGAGAGGCCTTCGCCAGCCAGACGGCGGGCGAGATCATCGATGGCACGAGCATTTCCGACGATCCCGACGCCGTCATCATCCGGGGTGAAACCGGTGATGCGGAGGCCAACGGCCGCAAAGCCAGCGCCCGCCGCCGCATCGACGAACTGTGCTGGCGTGGCATCCGCGATGGTCAGGTGCGCGAGCGCCAACGGCCGTCTGGCCATCGTCATGCCTTAGGATCTGGGGTCAAGCGCGGCAGGGTCGATAGCGTGATACGGGCAAAACGCCAGCCATCCGCGAGCCGGACGAACTCCGCCGTGCAATCGCCAACAGCCGCAAGACGTCCTGGCCCATCGCGCCAGTCCGTCACCAGAATGAAGGACTGGCCGACAGCATGATTGGCATCTAGGCCCGGTGTCACTACCATGTCGGTCTGCTGGTGCCGGACGAGGCACTTGAAAAGCTCCCGTCTGCCCTTTGACAGGGCCAAGAGATTGTCCCTACCGGTGGTCGTGCCGGCGGGATTGCCAAAGTTGCCGTGCTGGACCGCGCCGGCATTCAACCGCGTGAACGCGCCGTCAGGCACAAAGAGGTCCGCCCAGGCTTCCGCCTCGCCATGATTGAAATAATGACAGTAGAGTGCATAAAGACGCAGGATTTGCCGCTCGTCTTCGACCGGGAGCATCTCGAACATAGGCTAGGCCTCCTCAGACGCTCGGTCTCGACGCTGCCTCGCTCGGCGCTGACGGTAGTCGTCAAGGAAGGCGATGGTCGCCTTGTACGCCTGCGCGACCCGGACCTCCGGCGGCAGATGCGCCAGAGCAGCGTTCGGCACTTCGACCTCAAATTCAACCTCGGTCGGCGCCGAGTCCAGAAGGGCGTGAAGCGGAAGCTCGCCAGCGCCTGGATAAAGCCGCCCGGCCCGCATCTCCGTGAAAAGATCGGCCGGCGGTGCAAGCGGCGCATCACAGAGATGGATTGCGTGGATCAGGCTGGGATTTACTCCGCAGAGATCCTCCGCCCTCCCGCCCGATCGCTGCAAGTGCAGCGCATCCACATTGATGCCAATGTTATGTTGGCCGGTCTTGCCAATGATCCGCACCGCATCGGCGATCGTCTTGACGGTGCTGACAGGGATGAATTCGAGCGACAGCTTGATGCCAAGCGGCGCCGCCAGAGCCGCAACGGCCGCGAGATTGTCTGCCGCTAGTGCCTCGTCCGGTGTGAAGCAGTTCACGGCCATGGCCGGAACGGCGAGAGCGGCGGCGGTTTCCAGAACCTGCGCATAGTCGCCTGGCCGGGTATCGGGCATGAAGCGGTAGGTGGAAGCCGTTGCAACGGCGACGCCGCTATCAGCCATTATCTTGCGAAGGGTGGAAATCTCCTTGTTATTGCCGACGAGACCCGGATCGGTCTCTCCGGGCCGATGACCGGTCAGGCGGATGCCCGTGTGGCTAAAGCCACCCTTGCCGGCTGCGATGACATTTTGCGCCGGGGTGGCGTCAGGAATGTTGAGATAGTTTAGGACGAGATGGGACATGGCGTTTCAATTGCCTTTACTGTCAGGCGGCGGCGCTGAGAATGAGATCGGATGCCTTTTCGCCGATCATCACGACCGACGCATTGGTATTGCCAACTGTGCAATTGGGCATGACGGACGCATCGACGACGCGCAGGCCCTTGACACCACGCACCCTCAACTCCGGATCGACAACAGCCGCGTCGTCCGATCCCATACGGCAGGTACCAACGAAGTGGAGGCCGGATGTGCCGCGATTCTTGGCGAACTCCAGAACCTCGTCCGGGCCGTTGACATCTGGTCCCGGGAATGTCTCGCGCACGCTCCAGCGCGACATGGCGGGCGAGGCGAAGATTTCGCGGATTTTTCTCACGCATTCGATGACGACCCGGCGGTCTTCCTGCGCGGTCAGGTAATTCGGCGCGATCGCTGGCTGTTCGAGAGCGTTTGCGGTGCGCGCGAGCACTGTGCCCTGGCTTTCTGGCCGCGAAGGCCAAGCGCCAATCGTCATGCCGGGCTCCTTTTCGAGCACGCCGGGGGCGGCAAAACTGCCGGGCGCGAAGATGAGCTGAGCGTCAGGTGCCGCAAGTCCTTCCCGGCTGCGGAAGAAGATCGCTGCCGTGCCCGCACCCATAGTCAGCACACCGGTGCCGAGAAAGGCATATTTAAGGGTTTCTTTCACGATGGATAGGCCGCGCGTGCGCTCGTTGAGCGTCACCATATCCTTGACACGATGACCTACGCGCAACTGGAAGTGGTCCCTGAGATTGCGACCGACTGACGGGCGCGCGACCAATGGTTCGACACCAAGACCGCCAAGGTGTTCCGGATCACCGATGCCCGAAAGCTGTAGGAGATGCGGCGTCTTGATCGCACCGGCGGAGAGGATGACCTCGCGGCGGGCGCGGATTGTCCTGACAACGCCACCTTGGACATATTCGACGCCGACGGCCTTATGCCCCTCAAACAGGATGCGCGTGCAGACCGCTTCCGTGCGCACATCGAGATTGGCACGACCACGGGCCTGCCGAAGATAGGTCTGCGCCGGCTGGCCGCGGAAACGGCCCTTGCGGTTCTGCTGGTAGAAGGCGACGCCCTCGCGCGAGGCGCCGTTCATGTCCGGGTTGAGCGGCAGGCCGGTCTCCTGCGCCGCCTCGACGAAAGCCTGCGTAAGGGGGTGCACGTTCAGGAAATCAGAGACGGCATGTGGGCCGCTGCGGCCGCGCAGGCCTGTCTCGTCACGACCATTGTAGGTTTCCGCCTTGCGGAAATATGGAATCACGTCTTCATAGCTCCAGCCGCGGCAGCCTGCCTGTGCCCACTGGTTGAAGTCCTCCGCCTGTCCCCGGACATGCAGCATGCCGTTGATCGAGCTTGACCCACCGAGCACCCTGCCCTGCGACAGCTTGAAAACACGGTCCGTCGTGCCAAATTCGGGTTCGCTCTGGTAAAGCCAGTTAAAGCGCTTGTCGCTTTGCAAGAAAAGGCAGGTCGCCGGAATATGGATATAGGGATGCCAGTCGCGAGGACCGGCTTCCAAGAGCACCACCTTATGCGCGCCACTTTCCGTCAACCGGCTGGCGACGACGCAGCCAGCGGGCCCAGCCCCCACGACGCAATAATCCGCGACATCGTCCATCTCATTTCGTGGCTTCGCCATCTTGCCCTCCCGTCAGTCCAAATCGCCTAGTGTAAAATCAACCGGCAGCCGAGATAATCCAGAACTATTCGCGTTTGTCTGCCATATGTCCCGCGCCAATACGCATTCGCTCTTTCTGCCGAAGCGAACGCATATTTCCCAAGTCGGAATGTCTGGCCTAAGTTGACCCAACACATATCTGGGAGGATTGAAATGACTGGTTCAGAGTTTACGCGGCGCGGCTTCATGGCGTCCACCGCAGGCGGGCTTCTGCTCGCGGCCGGCACCAGGCCTTCTTTTGCGCAGGAATATCCCAGTCAGACGATCCGCATGATCCTCGGCTTCGCGCCGGGTGGGGGCACCGACGTGTTCGCTCGGCTGCTCGCGCCACACCTTTCCAACATTCTGGGCCAGCAGGCGATCGTAGAAAACAAGCCGGGCGCCAATGGAAACCTCGCCACACAATATGTGGCGAACGCCAAGTCGGACGGCTATACCCTGCTTATCTCTACAAGCTCGTCGATGGCCGCTTCCCCGCATGCGTTTGCCGACATGCCCGTCGATACGATCAAGGATCTCGAGCATATCACTATGTGCACCGAGAGCAATTTCTGCATCGCCGTCAACGCATCCCTACCGGTCAACACGTTCGAGGAATTCGTGGCGCTTGCCAAGGCTGAGCCGGGCAAACTGGTACATGCGGCACCGGGCATCGGCGGCGTGAACCATATCGGCGGCGAGCTTATGGCACTGCGCACCGGCATCCAGCTGACGACCGCTCAGTACAAAGGCCACGGCCCGATCATCGCCGACATGCTGGCGAACCAGGTGCACATGACCGTCATCTCTGTCGGCCTTGCCGAGCCCTATATAAAGGCTGGGCAGCTCAAGCCGCTGCTGGTGATGGCAAAGAAACGTGTTCCACAGATGCCGGACGTGCCGACATCGGTCGAACTCGGCATCAAGGATCTCGAGCAGATAACCTTCTGGATTGGTCTTCATGCGCCCAAGGGCACGCCTGTCGAAATTCTCGACCGCGTGCGCGCCGCCGTCGTGAAGGCTTATGAATCCCAGGACCTCAAAGATCGCATGAAAGCCTCCGGTCTCGTCGCCGTTGCAGATTCGCAGGAACACTTCATCGCTCGTCTGAAGTCAGACTATGCGCTCTATGGCGACATCATCAAAACGGCCGGCATCAAGGCCGAATGAAGTGATCAGCGTCTCGCATCTTACTGCGCTCGACACCCCGCCGGAAGCCTTCATTGATGCAGCTGCGGCCGCTGGATTTGGTGGCGTTGGCCTCAGGATCGCGCCGCCGAGCCACGCGCCGGAGCAATGGCCTGTCGTCGGCGACATGCAGCGCATCCGCGCGCTGCGCCGCCGGGCAAAAGACGCAGGCATCTGTGTGTTCGAGGCGGAATCCTTCGGCATAGCCGCGGATTTCTCCATTGATGCGTCACGACCAGCTCTGGAGGCCGCGGCCGAGATCGGCGCCAGTTACGTGGTTGCCGGCGGTTTCGACGAGAACGAAGACCGGATGGTCAACAGCTATCGCCTGCTTGCGGAGGCTGCCGGCAATCTAGCCCTCACTGTCGTCATCGAGTTCATCTCCTTTCGGCCCTTGCGCACGCTCGATGATGCCGTGCGCGTGCAGCAGCGGGTCGACCATCCCGCGTTGAAGCTGCTGGTCGACATGCTGCATCTCGACCGCACGGGCGGCACGGCCGCCCGTGTTGCCGCGCTCGACCCGGATGCTCTCGGCTATATCCACATCTGCGATGCACCGGCGACACGACCCGCCCCCGATGGTCTGGCGACGGAGGCCCGAACCGGGCGTTTCTATCCCGGAGACGGCGGACTTCCGCTGAGAGACATCCTCGCCGTACTGCCGGCGGAAATGTCTTTCAGCCTCGAAGCGCCCGACCCGCGCTTCGCCCATCTTCCGGCAACGGAGCGGCTGGCGATTGCCGGCGAAAAGACACTGGGTTTCCTCGGCCGGCGTTGAGCTGCGCGCGTTGGAACCCGATGTGCGCCGGCAATGAACGGCGCTCTATCCACTGGAGAAATGCCATGAATACGCACAATGCCATTTCCGCGGCACCGATCGAAACCGACCCGCTGCCGCGCAACCGCGCGCTGTTCTACGGCGGGAAGTGGCTTCCGGCGCGCTCGGGCGCCACGTTCGAGAGCGTCAGCCCTGGTTCCGGCCGCTCGCTTGGCCTTGTTGCGGATGCTGGCGGCGAGGATGTCGATGCAGCGGTGCGTGCCGCGCATGACGCCCTTGCCGGATGGCGCGACACACCACCGCTGGAGCGCGCCAAGATGCTGCGGGCCATGGCAGCGCTGGTGCGCAAGCATGCCCGTGAGCTTGCACTTCTCGATGCCCTGGACTGCGGCAATCCCGTCGCCGCCATGGTTGGTGACGCCGAGATCGCGGCGTCCCAGCTCGATTTCTTCGCCGGCCTCGTCACCGAGATGAAAGGCGCATCCATCCCCATGGGGCCGGGCCGCCTGAACACGTCAATTCGCGAGCCGCTGGGCGTCGTCGCGCGTATCGTGCCGTTCAACCACCCCTTCATGTTCGTCGCCGGCAAGTCAGCGGCGCCGCTTGCTGCGGGGAACACGGTCGTCATGAAGCCGTCGGAGCAGGCACCACTGTCTGCCCTCCGCCTCGCCGAACTCATTGAGGGCATTCTGCCGCCGGGCGTCTTCAACGTGGTAACAGGATCTACCCGCTCCACCGGCGAAGCGCTTGTCGCCCATCCGCTCGTTGCCAAGGTGGCGCTCATCGGCAGCGTCAATGCCGGCAAGGCCGTGATGCGCCAGTCGGCCGACACGCTGAAGCAGGTTCTTCTCGAACTCGGCGGCAAGAACGCGCTCATCGCCTATCCAGATGCCGACCCGCGCGAAGTCGCACGAGCGCTCGTCGCCGGGATGAACTTCGCCTGGTGTGGTCAGTCCTGCGGCTCCACGAGCCGTGGCTTCATCCATGAGGCGATCCACGCCGAGGTGCTCACCTGCCTCAAGGAAGACATCAGCGCTTTCAAGCCTGGCCTACCGGAGGACTGGAGCACGACGATGGGCGCAATTAGCAGCCGCGCGCAGTACGAGCGGGTTCGGCACTATATCGGCACCGCGATAGCCGAGGGTGCAACACTGCTATGCGGCGGCGGCCGGCCGGCTGCAACGCACCTTTCGAATGGCCTCTTTATCGAGCCGACAGTCTTCCATGGCGTGACATCCGACATGACAATTGCCCGCGAGGAAATCTTCGGCCCAGTTCTGTCTTTGCTTTCCTGGAAGGACGAGGCGGAGATGTTTTCGGCTGTCAACGGCGGCGACCTCGGGCTCACCTGCTCGATCTGGACAAACAATCTCCAGACGGCTATGCGCGCCGCGACGACGGCGCAGGCCGGATTCGTCTGGGTCAACGAGGTCAGCAAGCACTTTCTCGGCGCTCCGTTCGGCGGCTACAAGCAGTCCGGCATCGGGAGGGAGGAGTGCGTGGAGGAGCTTATTTCGTTTACGCAGGAGAAAAACATCCATATCCGCTTCGGCTGATGCCAACACGGCGAAAGCCTGCCGCGCGGAGGTTTTTGTTGAAGAGGCCGACGAGCACAAGTAGCCTCGTCATCGTCGGTGACGACCAGGGAGGAAAGTCATGAATCTGCGTCAGCTCCGTTACTTCGCCAAGATCGTCGAGCTTGGCAATATCACGCGTGCCGCGGAGCAGCTCTATGTGGCGCAGCCGGCACTCGGCCTGCAGATCCGGGCGCTGGAAAACGATCTGCGCGTCTCGCTGCTCGTTCGCCATTCGCGAGGCGTGACACCGACAGCAGCCGGTGAATTGCTCTACAAACGGGCGACCGAAATTCTTCGCGCAGTGTCCGATGCCAAGAAGGAAATCTCCTCCTTTGGCGGTCCCGAACACGAGAGTATCGTGCTCGGCCTTTCGCCGGGCGTAATGAACCTTCTTGGGCGGGACATTCTCGTCGAGGCCCGCGAGCACCTGCCGGGGGTCAGCCTCAGCCTCGTCGAAGAAATGAGCTACGTGCTGATCGAAGCGCTGGAGCGCGATGAGGTAGACATCGCACTGGCTTATGAAGCTCCTGAACGCCCCGGCCTGATCCGCGTGCCGATTATCGAGGAAGAGCTGCTCTTCATATCAGCCAATCCGATCACACCCGACAATGGCGATACAATCGACTTCACCACGCTGATCCGGCAACCACTTGCCCTGGCGACTGGAAAGGACGTGGTGCGCCAGCTCTTCGGAGCGGCGGCGGAGCGCCTCACAGTGATGCCGAACATCGCTTTCGAGGCGTCGTCCGTCGGCGTGATGAAGAACTTGGTATCGAGCGGCGCAGCTGCGAGCATCATGCCCTATGGCACTGTCATCAACGAACTGGAACGCAGTCAGCTTCATTCGTGTCGGATCAGCAATCCGACGCTGAAGCGCACGCTTTATCTCATCCGTCCGACACGCCTGCCGGCATTCCGCAACGAGGATGCGGTGATCGACCTGATCAACTCCGCCATGGAGCAGCTTTTGGAGAAGTTAGGCCGGCTGGCTACTCCGCTGACGCCCCTGTCCACCGCACTGGCAGCGCAGTAGCCGGTTTATCGTTCACAATTTGATCAGAAGGCCTGGCTGAAACACCCGCCGGGCCTTTTAATCAAAGAAGTGGTTTGTTCTCAGCCTGGCATTCGCACCCAATGCAAAACGCCACGCTCCGATAGAGCATGGCGTTAATTAAAAGAAGATTACGTGAATCCGGCTAAATCTTATAGGTTTCCCGGCATCCGTGATGAAAAAGCTCATCGACAGAGACCAAGCGCGAGGAGATACCTTGGGCGTGGTGATAACGGACGAAGCTCTCCAGCAGTTTGCGGTTGGGCTCTAGCCCGTATGGCCAGAAATCATCGCCCATCACCTGTCGGGCACGGGCAAATTGTTCTTCGATGAAGGGAAGCGTGACCTTCGTCGCGGATGTATCGCCCAGATGATTGAGAGCCATTGCCTTGGATTGCTGGAAAGCTTTCAGCACTGCCATGGGCAGCCAAGGATGTTCCTCTGCCAGGCTGCGACGAACGCCAACCAGATGCATAATTGGGAAGATTCCAGTCTTCTGATAGAAGCCTATCGCCTCTTCTGTCGGGTTCGTGAACAGCCAGCGCAGATCGGGGTGCCCCTGCGTGAACGCAGAGGGCGCGCGGGGGCCGATGAAGGCGTCGATCTCTCCCTTGCAGAGCATCTCGTTAAGCGTTTGCTCGGGGCCAATGTCATGCAGGCGCACACCTTCCGGCAACGCGATTTTTACCTTCTCGTCGCGGCCAGGCTCCTCCAGCCCGCCTCGGACCCATTCCACGTCGGTCATTTCGACGCCGTATTCCTCCGCAAGCAGCGCCCTTACCCAGACAATCGCCGTCAGCTGCCATTCGGGTATTCCGATGCGCTTGCCCTTGAGGTCGGCGGGCGTCTCGATGTGACTGTCCTTGCGCACGATGATCGCCGTATGACGAAAGGCGCGGGACAGGAAAGCTGGCACGCCGACATAGGGACAATCGCCGCGTGCGGTACGTAGGACGAAGCTGCTCAGCGACAGTTCGCATATGTCGAAGGCCTCGTGCCGCATCGCCCTGAAGAATATCTCCTCGGGGGACAGCGCCATCACGATCGGATCAACGCCGTCCACCTGGACCTTCCCGTCGATGAATGGCCGGTTGCGATCATAATCGCCGATGGCCACAGAAAGCGCGAGGCGGCTCATTTGCCTTCTCCTCCGGTCGGCTTGGTCAGCGAGGCAACCATGGCCGGCGTGTAGCCGGGCTCGGTGCGCACATCGACGACGACGACTTCGCCAGCGGCTGTAGCCTCGACCGCCTCACGGAAGGCCGCCAGCAGTTCGTCTGCGAAGCAGACCGGTCCGATGCCGCGCGCGCCCTGCGCCCGCGCCAGCGCCGCAATGTCGATCTCCGGATCGCTCATGCGCTGGCCAATCCACTTGTTCTCGGGCGGGCGGTCGCGCATCTTAGCAACGCGTTCCTGATGCACCTCGTCGTTGTAGAAGGACTGGTTGTTGGCAACAATTGTCAGCAGGGGAATACGGTAATGTGCCGCCGTCCAGACGGCCTGCACCCCCATGACGAAGTCGCCATCGCCACCGATACAGATCGGCAGACGGTCGCTCTCCTTCAGCGCCAGTGCTGCGCCGACGGAAATGCCCGGGCCCCCGCCAATGCCGCCGCCGCCATCGGAGCCGAGAAAGTCGAGTGGATCGCTGAAATGCCAGAAAGCACCGTCCCAGCCGAGCGGCAGATGAGTCAGCGAAGTCTTGCGATCGCCGACGGCCTCGCGCAGTGCATGAGCCAGATGCTCCATGCGGATGGGATGGTGACCTAGCTCTACCGCCTTCGGTGCAGGCTTGCGGGCAAAGACCGCGTCCGTGGTCCGACTTTCGCGCCCGCCTACGGCTTCCGTCAGTTCCTCTGCCACCTCGTCTGGATCGGCGGCAAGCAGGAGATCGACCGGGGGCAGACCCTGATGATCCATGCTCCAGCCATTGTGCAAGACGTGATCCTGCGAGATGTGCACGACGCTCGCCGTCGGCGCCTTGCCGCCGTAAGCCGCACCTAGTGTGCCGGCAAGATCGACCCAGTCGAGGCTGAGGATAACATCGGCCTCGGCAATCGCGGCTAGTGCTGCTGGAACCGCGTAGATACCGGGGGAAGCCACATGCAGTGGATGGTTCGTCGGAAAGGCGGCGCCGACCTTGAGGTCGGTGACGACCTTAGCACCAAGCGCCTCGGCCAGATGCACACGGGCATCCCAAGCTTTGCGAGATCGGGAAACGCGCCCGGCAAGAATGACAGGCTTTTCCGCGTTTTCGAGAATTTCATGGAGCTCGGCGAGCTGAGCGGCGGAAATCGCGGCGGACACCGCAGGGCGGTAGCGATTGACGTCGATCGGCTCCAACGGCTCCGAAAGCGTCTGTTCCTGCATGCCTGCGTCGAGATTGACGTAGACGGGGCCTTTCGGCGAGGTGTTCGAAAGCCAGGAAGCGCGCATCAGCGATTCCCGTGCCGCCTTCGGCGAAGCCGGCTGGTCGTCCCACTTGGTGTAACCGCGAACGATGGCGCCCTGATCGCGTGCTGTGTGGATCCACTCAATCCAAGGACGTCGATGCGCGGCATCTACCGGCCCAGTCGCGCCGATTACCATGACTGGCATACGGTCGCACCAGGCATTGAACATCGCCATCGTGGCGTGGAACAGGCCGACATTCGAGTGTACGGCGGCACCCATCGCCGTTCCCGTAACTTTGGCGTATCCATGTGCAATCGCCACCGCGTGCTCCTCATGCAGGCAGAGCAGCATCTTGGGCCGCTCGTTGCCAAGCAGGTTGACCAGACTGTCATGCAGGCCCCGGAAACTCGCGCCAGGATTTATCGCGATGTAGGGAATATCCAGGTCGCGCAAAGTTTCGGCGACGACATCGCTGCCGAAGCGAACGCTCACGTCGGGCCAGATGACTGGGTTTTCGATATCCGCCACCCGGTCGGGCGAGATTTCACGCTTGCGTAGGATGTTGTCGGATTTGCTCATAACGCGATTGCACCTTGAATGTTATCTATGTGGCTATCGCCGCGCGCTCGCTGCCGCGGCGACTACCTGCGGTTCCGTCCGTCGATGCGATTGTTGGCAATTGCCTCTTCAAGATCAAAGACCGTTGGATTTTGGCTGTGATCCGTTTTCGATCTGGGCGCCGAGCCTATTCCTCGCCGAGCTCAATATTCGGCCCCGGCATGTCGAGGATTGGCATGCCGTCCTCAATCATCTTGATTCGGCGCTCCTCGACCTGGATGCGTTCGCGGACGCGCTCCAACACCTCGACTGCGCGATCACGCGGAATGAAGCAGACGCCGCTATCGTCAGCGACGACTATGTCGCCGCAGCGCACGAGCACAGTGTCAAACTCGACGTCGCCGTTGATCTCCATCGTCTCCATCCGCCACTTGCCGGTAATCGGCGTGACCGCGGTCGACCAGATCGGGAAATCAAGGGCGCGGGAATGGGCGACATCGCGGCAGGCTCCCCATACGACCGCGCCGAGGCTTCCTTGGCGCTTGCCGAGGAGCGACGACATACCACCGATATTCGACACATCCTGATGGCCCTGTATGACGAGGATGTCGCCGGGCGTCGTAAGGTTATGCGCTTCGGTATCGGCCTGCCGATTCGTATGGCGGCTGCGGATGACCTCGAACGGAGCGTCCTGCAGACGAGTGTTGCGGATGGTGAGTGCCGGCCCGACAATCGTCTTACCCTGAAGGGTCGGACGAAGAAGGCTGGCCGGAAGTACGCCGGCGATATACATCTCATCCATGATGTCCGAGACGAGATTGGTAACGCCGTCGATTGCCAAAAGGCCCTCCACCACACCTTCCGGCGGGCGGGGCACTTCCGTTTTCTTGACCCGGTCGGCCGGAATGCGGCCCGTGAGCTTCTTTTCCATCTCTCTCCCTTTCGCGGCAGCTGCTCTTGACCAGCGTCGATGCTGACCATCGCTTCTGTGTTCTTGAGTTTCTGGGCTGAAACGCCTTCTCCACGTCCAGCCTCGAACGGTTGCGATGTGCTCCGGTCATCGGCAAGGTTATCGGGAACCTCGCAGTGCAGATCAAAGACTGTTGCTCTCTGGCTGCGGTGGGCTTTCGCTTTGGGCTAACAAAATTCTATCGCTGCTTCACGCCTTCTTGATCTGGCTCGTCAAAGTCGATTGTCTTGGACGTTCCTGGCCCCGAACAGTAGCTGACTTGCAGGAATGAAGGGGACCGCAATGCGACGCGCCATGACTTCGAGCCAAAAGATTATTGCGAAGGCGGGCGGTTTATCACATGTCCGAGCTGGCGACTTTGTAGTGGTGCGCCCCGACCTGACGATGACATACGACCCGCAGGGAGGCATGCTGCACAAGCGGCTTATGCAGAACTGGCCGGAATTGAAGACCGTCTGGAATCCTGACCGCTTCGTGCTAGTCGCCGACCACTTTCTCGACCGCGGCAACCAGGATCATCTGAACAAGCAGGCAGAACTCTCGGCATTTGCCAAGGCCTATCGTGTGCAGCATTTCTTCCCCGTCGGCGGCGCGAACTACGGTATTTGTCATGCCCTGTTGCCGGAGGAGGGTTTTGTGCGGCCTGGCGATCTCATCACGGCGACGGACAGCCATTCATCCACCTATGGCGGTTTCGGCGCACTGGGCCTGAATGTCGGCATCGATGCGCTCGAGGGCATCCTTGCAGTCGGACGCCACTGGATGGAAATGCCGGCAGAAGTACGCATCACGATCTCGGGCCGCTTCCCGAAAGATGTCTACGCCAAGGATGTTATCCTTCGGCTCTGCGCCGATCTCGGTAACGGCCACACGGTCTTCGGTCGCGGCATCGAGCTCGACGGCGACGCCGTGCAGGCGTTGCATCCGGAGGAGAAGCTGACTATCGCCAACATGGCGCAGGAACTGGGCGCTCGCTGGCTCATCATCCCCGCGAACGATTCGGTCTGTCGGTGGGTAGAAAACTTGGGCGTTTCCGGTTTCGAGCCCCAACACCCGGATAGCGATGCGCCTTATGAAACGGTGATTGCCTACCGAGGCGAGGATTTCCGGCCTATGGTGGCACTGCCCGGCGGGCCGGAAAGAGCAGTTTCCATTGATGAGCTTCCCGAGACGCGGTTCAACGAGGTGTTCGTCGGCTCCTGTACCGGTGCCAAGCGCTTCGACATGGAAACCGTCATCGATCTCATCGAGGCCGACGGAGGCCTTGCCCCCGGCATTAAGCTGATGCTGGTGCCGGCGACGCGCAAAATCCGCGACTGGATGCTAACGGATGCCCGCTTTGCCAAATATCTCGAGGCGCCGGACACAGAACTTGCCGACGATCCGGGTTGCAACGCCTGCGCTGGTCTCTACGGTTTTATCGCTGATGACAAAGCTATTCGTATGTCGACCGCCAACAGAAACTATGCCGGCCGGATGGGTGCTCCGGGCGCACAGGTATATCTCGGATCGCCCGCCATGGCTGCGATGGTGGCAACACGAGGAGTTATCGGAGCATGAGCACAACAAGGCTTACTGTAACGGGAAAGCTATTTTTTTTGGAAGGCGATGTCGGTGTCGACGAGATATTGCACCCTCGCCACCACGGCGCTTCCCATGCGGGGGCGTTCTGTCTCGCATCGCGTGGCTTTACAGCTGACGATGGGTTTGCGGTCATTGCAAGCAGCGGCCTGTTCGGCGTCGGCCTCGTCAGGCCGCCGGTGCCGAGGGGGCTTCGCCAGGCTGGCATCCGCGTCGCTATCGCGCCCAACTTCTCCCCGCTGTTCGTGGAACACAGCCTGAATGCCGGCATGGTGCTGCCGGTAAAGGCCGAGTTGCCGGCCGGCTTGCGAACAGGCGAGGCAATCTCGGTACGTTTCGAGGACGACGGTGTATTGATCACCGGCTCCGGGCACTCTTTCCGATCGTCCTCGCGTTTGCCGAATTGGGCACTCTCCGGGCAAACATGGTCTGAATGGCTGCGTGCGCAAACGGAGGCTGCGGGCGGGCTCGATGCCTATCGCGCTGCAGCCCTCTGACAGTTAATCTCAAACCAACGGCCGGAGCATCTGCGATGCTTCGGCCTTTTGTTATCCAGTGACGAAGCCCGGCGAATGGGCTGCTTATGCGATCCAACTTTCATCGGGCTTCGGCAAGCGGACGCGCGCCCGGCACACCGCCGAACATGCCCCAAGCCTGGGTAACCATAGTACCCGCATCCACCGCAAGATTGGCGCCCGTGATGCCGGAGGCCTTGTCTGACGCCAAGAACGCCACAGCCTCCGCCACCTCCCGGCTGCTTACAAGGCGGCCAAGCGCGGTCATATCCGGCGGTGGGATTGTATAGCGCGTCTTTGTCGCGATACGCTCGGCTACCCGCGGCGTCATGACAACGCCCGGCGAAACCGCGTTGAACCGCACCCCGCTGCGCCCCCATTCCGCCGCCATGCTTTCTGTGAGGAGGTTCACCGCAGCCTTCGACGTGCAATATGCATGCATGCGTGCAGACCGGAAACCGTTCCACGAGGAAAGGGTTACCACCGAGCCTTTTCCCCGTGTCGCCATACGCCGCGCGAAAGCGACATGCACAATGAACGTACCGCGATGCACCAGGCGCGTGATGCGGTCCCAGTCCTCGATTGCCGTCTCCTCGGCGGGCTGGAGGTCGCCGAAGGTTGCTGCGGAATGGATCAGCGCATCGACCGGGCCGTGAGCAACCTCAATCGCGTCCGCCTCAGTCTCGACGTTCTTTTCGTCCATGATGTCGATACGATGCCCGTGGCCACCGCAGGAGGAAGCCACAGCATATGCCTGCTCCTCGTTTATGTCGGCTACGACGACCCGCCATCCCTGCTCGGCCATCACCTCGCAAATCACGCGGCCGATGCCACCGGCACCGCCGGTGACCACGGCAAGCGGCTTGAGTAGCTCATTCATGAAAAGTTCCCTTCTGAACCGCGAGCCTTTGCCCGCCGGGACGATGTGACGATACGACCGGGTCGTATGGTTATTCCACAAAAGCTTCGCGCCTAGCCTTGAAGGCCGGCATGAGGGTGACGACCAGCAAGATCGCGATCATGATAACAATCGAGAACGAAATAGGGCGCGTAAGAAACACGGTTGCATCTCCGCCGGCGATCACCATGGCCCGTCGCAGGCTTTCCTCCGCCAGCGGCCCGAGGATGAAGCCGAGCAAAAGCGGGATTGGCGGGAATTTTAGCGCCATGAAAAGCACACCCATTGCGGCGAACATACTCATCGTGATGAGGTCCATGGTGGAATTCTCTAGCGAGTAGGCACCAATCGAACAGACCACCAAAATGACCGGGAACAGGATGCGATATGGAACCTTCAGGATCTGCACCCAGATGCTGATCAGCGGCAGATTGATGATGACGAGCATGACATTACCGATGAACATACTGGCGATGAGGCCCCAGAACAGGTCCGGCCGCTTGATCATGACTTCGGGTCCCGGCTGGATACCTTGGATGATCATGGCGCCGAGCAGCAGGGCAAGCGTCGGAGTGGTAGGGATGCCGAGCGTCAGCAGTGGGATGAACGAAGTCTGTGCTGCAGCATTGTTGGCGGCCTCTGGTGCGGCCACCCCCTCGATCGCACCCTGGCCGAAGGATTGCGGATCTTTGGATATGCGCCGTTCGAACATGTAGGCCGCGAAGGTGCTTAGCACGATTCCTCCACCTGGGAGGATGCCGAGCAACGAACCGATGGCGGTGCCTCGGCCGGCGGCGGGAGCTGCACGCTTGAACTCGTCTTTTGTCAGCCACAGACTGGAGAGCTTGTAGCCCATCACCTGCCGCTGCGTTCCCTTGCTGAGGTTCATGATGATTTCAGCCAGGCCGAACATGCCCATACTGACGGCAACCACGCCTATGCCTTCGCTAAGTTCCGGCAGGCGGAACGTGTAGCGCATGGCGCCGGTCTCGACATCCGTACCAACGACACCGAACAGGATGCCAAGGCAGGCCATCGAGAGCGACTTGACGAAAGTGCCGCCGCTGAACACCACCGAGGCCAGCAGGCCGAACATCAGCAGGACGAAATACTCCGGTGCATTGAAGCTGAGTGCTGCAGTGGAAAGGATCGGACCGAAGACGGCGATGAGGCCCGTTGCGAATGCTCCTGCGAACAGCGACGCGAGCGCCGCAGTTGCCAGCGCCGCGCCGGCTCGCCCTTTCTGAGCCATCTTGTGGCCATCGAGACAGGTGATGACCGACGAGGCTTCGCCTGGCAGGTTGCACAGTATGGCGGTGGTAGAGCCGCCATACTGCGCGCCGTAATAGATGCCGGCCAGCATGACAAGCGAGGACAAGGGATCGAGCGTGATCGTCAGTGACAGTAGCATAGAGATGGTCGCCAACGGCCCGATGCCCGGCAGGACGCCGATCAGCGTTCCCAAGAGGCAACCGATGAAGGCAAAGCCGAGGTTCGACCATGTGGAGGCTAGAACGAATCCGTTCAAAAAGTTTTCAAGCTGAAAGTTCATCTCAGGGCCACAACTTCAAGGGAAGGCTAAGAGCATAGGTGAAAAGCGCGACGCAGAACGCCGTCAGCACGACAGGCATAACGATCGCCTCGAGGCCGAAGCGCTGCCTGGTTGCAAAGCGCGCGATGCTTGCAACGATCAGCACGGTAAGCACCATGCCGATACGCTCGATGAGAAGACCGAAAACGATGGGGCAGACCACAACCACAACGAAAGGCCGCAGTGCCGGCCATTCGACCTCTTCGCCCGGCTTCCGGAAGGCCGGCAAGGCAATTAGCGCACCGAGCACTATGAGCAGGCATGATGCGGCGATCGGAACATATCCCGGCCCCATCCGGGCGAGCGTTCCCATTCTCAGTCCCGACCCAAAATAAATGAAAACGATACCTATCGCGATCATGAGGCCGCCGGCGGCGACGTCCCACTTCGGAAACGAACGCACAGCTGGGTTCGACATTCTCTCCTCCCTTAAAGTCTTTTGCTGCCTTATGGCAGACTTCCGGAAACCACGACGACAATTCGCCGCCGACGGGACGGCGATTCTCCCTTCGCGCACCCGTGCTCCATGTAGTGGTCTAAGTGTCTACCTAAGGGCAACAAAATCAAAGACCGTGATGTTCTGTCTCCCGAACTATTCCGTTTTGGGCTGCCCGATCAGTTGCAACGTCCCGTTTGGCGGCATGGCATGCGGCGCGCCAGGCAAAGGCGATGGCCGGTCCGATTGTCGCGCCGGGGCCGGGATAGTGGCCGTCAAACACCGAAGCCATGTCGTTGCCCACAGCATAGAGGCCTTTGATCGGCCTCCTGTTTTGATCGAGCACCCGCGCCTCGGTATCTGTGGCAAGGCCCCTTGCAGTCGCCAGTAGCGCAGGGACGACGCGTACTGCGTAGAACGGTGCCTTGCCGATCGGTGCCAGGCAGGGGTTTGGTTTGAAGCGTTCGTCTCCGTTCAGCCGGTTAAGCGCTGATCCGCCCTTCGCGAACTCGGTATCCGTTCCGGAAACGGCATCAGCGTTGTGACGCGCCACGGTAGCCTGAAGCCCTTCCGGATCGACGCCGATCTTCCTGGCGAGTTCCGCCAATGTCCGGCCTTTCGCAAGATAACCCGACGCGATAAACGGTCGGAGCCGGCTCCAGAATGGGCGTATCAGCCCGAGCCCGAACTCCCGGATAAAGGCATGGTCGCATATGAGGTGCGCCTCCACCGTCTCGCCGTGTTTCTTCGAGCGGAACATCGCAAGGCAGACGTCGTGATAGGAATTCGCTTCATTGACGAAGCGGCGACCATCGCTGCCAACGGCGATCAGGCCGGGCTTGGCACGATCGCGCAAATGCGGGAATGTGATATCACGCTTGCCCTGCCGCCGTAGTATGGATGCCGGCATCCAAAGGCCCGCACTTGCACTGCCGCCGGCCAGCCCGGCCCCTACAGCCCTAGCAAGGACGATCCCATCTCCTGCCGCACCTTCGAATGTTACGAAATGATCTGTCTGAAGACTGCCCAGCATACTTTGGCGCATATCTGCGTTAGCGGCAAAGCCGCCCGTGGCAAGGACGACACCCTGACGAGCACGTACATGCTTTTCACCTGTCTTCGTGCGCAATACGGCCCCGGCTATCTGGCCATTTTCCACCCACAGGCGGGCAACAGACGTTTCGAGGGCGGGTGTCACGCCACGCGCCGCCAGACTGAGTAGCAACCTGCCTATTAGTGCATTGCCCATCAGGAGCCGCATGGCACGCCGATGGAAAAGCAGCGCCCACGCATGACCGAGGACAGCCCGCGTTGCGAGGCGG
Organism: Tianweitania sp. UT-5YL-CI-8; assembly: GCF_030010215.1. GTDB lineage: Bacteria > Pseudomonadota > Alphaproteobacteria > Rhizobiales > Rhizobiaceae > Oryzicola. The sequence continues at coordinate 16,023 of NZ_JASCRR010000018.1, read as the reverse complement.
AAGGCTCGAATAGAGCGCCATGGACGGACCAGATCGGAAATCTCGCTGCGGGCGACCGCCATGCCGAACGGGCCGGTAAACTCCGGTCGCGGCGGGCGGACGAGATTTATGAGCGAACCAAGTCGCCTGCCATCCAGCGTATCCGGCCCCAGATTGCGTCCACCGGTCGTGGTTCCCGGCAGATGCGGATAATAATCCGGATGAATACGTGGTGCCGTAAACGTCACGTCTGTCTGATGCTGAAGAAAGGCGAAGGCTGCGGGAGCCGCTTCCAGAAAGGCGTCTTGCATCTCTCCCGAACCATGTCCCTCGCCCATAGCATCGAGATAACGCCGGCCTGTCTCTATACTGTCCTGGAGACCCGCCTGTTCCTCCTGCACCGTTGCGATGGCCCAGGCGCTGCCCCCTGAAATAGCCGTAGTGCCACCGACATAACGGGACTTTTCACAGATCATAACCTTCAGACCGAAGCTGGACGCGAAAAGCGCCGTTGCAAGGCCGCCTCCGCCACTGCCGGCGATCAAGAGATCTACGTCGTTGTCAATCATTGGCCATCTCCCGGCCCGAGAATATTTACGAGACGCAGCATCGAAACCACTCCGTCAGGTTGGAGTCGTTCGGCGATCCTGACGGTTGACAACTCGAAGGCCCCGACATCCAGCCAGCTTTCGACAAGCAATATCCATTCTGTTGGCACCGCTGCCGCACATGCACTGCTGGCTGTCTCGAATCCCACCTTGCTCGCTGCCTTGTCCACGGCAAGCCAATGCACGGCTGCAACTCCCTCAATCCCGGCGATCCAATCCACGACGGCCGAAAACTTCTCCGGATGCGCCGGTTTTTGCGTGAAGCGCCAAGCCGCACAAAGCCCTCCAACCGACATGCCGCGCGAGATACGCACCCTTAAGACCAGTCGCTCATGCGTGCGGAACTGAGCAATCATTGCCCGCGACCACGGTGTCAGGTCCCGGCGTCGCTGCAAATAGTCTTCGCCGGTAACGTCATCGACGTCGCGCACCTCGTAGAGTGTGAGGTTTGCCGGTCCCCCGCTGATTGCCCTGTAGCGTCGCCCACGGAGAATGCCTGGAATGGCTAGGCGCTCCGGCATATGCTCGCGGCCATGCCACTCCTGGTATTCCGCATCGTGGTCCAGGGTGACGTCATGCCAAATGGCAAGGCCGGCTTTGCCTGAAAGGTTCATATACTCTCCTCTCAGGCCTGGGAGGCAAGAATGGTCAGTTCTCGCCTTGCGACCTTCCAACCTTCGGCCGTCAACACGAGCCGGTCATGGAGGCGCCCAAGGGTCGCAAGCGGCGGGACTGGCGTGAAAGGTTCATCATGGTCCGCCGGAAACCGATAGACAGAAACACAGGATTGTACGGAAACCGAAACCGCACTTTCAATATCGACTATGAAATTGCCCAGCAAATGCAGGGTCTTTACGGCCAAAGGGCGAGCTTCCAGCCGTCTGCGGATTGCCTCAATACCTACAGCATCCGTCTGCCCGCGCCAGACGCAATCAGGCGTCACGAGTGCCAGAACGGCGTCGTAGTCAAACCCATCTAGCCCGCGCACCAACCGCGCCAGCACGCCCATGCAGTCCTGCTGCACCTTAATAAGATTAAAGTCGTCCAACAGCCCATCTCCCAATCATAACTACATAATAGTCTTGAGATGAAGGGTGCGGCCAATACGAAGGCGGCATAGGAGCCAGAGCAGAATGGATTTGGACACCATGTCCGCATCCTTCTTCTTGAATATGACTGCTGCCATGATGGACCGCGCATCGAAAGCGTCGCGAAACAGCAGGGGACCGGTGGCGCCGTCATTCTGTTGCCTCGTCCGCACTAAAGCCGAGCGCCCCAATCCAGGGCTTCTCCGACTTGGGTGATCCCGCGACTGGCTTCGTCGAGGCTGATCTGATCTCGCACTCCGGTCCCGTTGCACGCGGCAGCTTTATTTCAAACTCTTGTCCTTACCGATCGAGCGACCAGCTGGACGAGTGTGTACCTCTGCTCGTGCGTGAACAGGAGCTTTTGACGCAGGTCTTGCCACTCGCTGGGGGCAGTATCGCAAAAATATTCAGGCATTTGTGGAGCAAAAAACGAATCGGTCGTCCGTCGGATCGTGGGCTACTATCGCACGATGGTGTTGAAGCTGCGGCGACGCTCGGGGAGCTCTATCGTTCGGTTTGCTTTAAGTAAACTTTTCAGCCCTTGTTGAAACCGGGGGAAAAGCAGACGGTACAGCGCAGTGGCATCAGTTCATCGCTGAGATAAGATAAAGACCCGCGCCATAGAATGCGATAGCGCTCATCCCTTTGCCGTGCGTCCCGGGCGAATGTTGCGCTCAGCCGCGAATGACGTAATCCTTGCGGGTGGTCTCGATCACCTCCCAGGTGCCGCTAAAGCCAGCGCGCAGGATGAAGCTGTCGCCGGCGCTTACCCTTTGGGCGCTGCCACCGTCTTCGGTGATGACGGAAACGCCCGTGAGAATTCGACAATATTCCCAGTGGTCGTTGGCGAACCGCCATTTTCCGGGCGTTGCTTCCCATTGGCCCGCCGACACACCGCGTTCTGCAATGTCCACCGGCCAGTGCCGGAACCTGGGTACGCCAGAGATGATATCCTGTTGCGGCGGGGCCGAGAGCTCGGCATCGGCCTCGTCGATGTCAAGTGTCGTAAATTTGGTCATGACAGTCTCCTGTACTTATGCGTTTGCAGGGAGAAGTCGCTGGACAGAAGCGGCTATGGTTTCAAGCTCCTCGCGGGTGGCGCCATCGCGCGCGGCAAGCGACATGCCCTCAAGGAGTGTGTTGAGGGTGAGGCCCAGCCCGGCAGGATCGGTGTCGCCAGCGATCTGTCCTTCTGATATCCCGCGCCGGACCCGACGGGTCAGCCACTCTCTGCCCTCATCGCGAAACGCCTTGAGTGAGGCGTTGACCTCTTCGGCCTCGGCCGAGACATTCGTGGCGGCAAGAATGACGAGGCAGCCGCAGGGTGCGTCCTGAGAGGTCAGGATCTGCGCCGCCTCGTGAAAGAATCCACGTAGCGCCTCGTGGACGTCCGGGACCTCCGCCATCCTTTCCCAGGTGGCATCCCAATAGGTGGTCTCATAATGATTGACCGCCTCCATGAAGAGCTGAGCCTTGTTGCCGAAGGCAGCGTAAAGGCTGGGCGGATTGATTTCCATGGCCGCGCAAAGCTCAGAGATTGACGCCGGTTCATAGCCGCGCCGCCAGAACACGCCGAGCGCGCTGATGAGAGCGGCATCACGATCGAATGTCCGGGGACGGCCCTTGCTCTTGTGCGGCGGGATTATCGGGGTGTCGGTCATGGCAGTCGGAATTTCAACTTTCTCGGATGGTGGGGTTGACTCTGTATCGGTCGCTACAGATATAAGCGTCTGTAGTGACCGATACAATACCTATTTCGCGCACGGCCCGGAAGAGAAATGCCGCTGCGCCGGACCTGATGGAGAAGACATGACTGACAACAAAGCCCGCACCGACCTTTTCTCTCCTGCCCGCCTCGGCGCGCTTGACCTCTCCAACCGCATCGTCATGGCACCGCTGACCCGCAGCCGCGCGACAGACGATGGTCTGGTGGGCGATTTGCAGGCCACCTATTATGCGCAGCGCGCCTCCGCTGGCCTGATCATTGCCGAGGCCACGAACATCTCGATGCAGGGGCGTGGTTATGCGTTGACACCAGGCATCTGGACCGACGAACAGGTCGCCGGCTGGAAGAAGGTGACCGACGCGGTGCATGCCGAAGGCGGCAAGATCGTCTCGCAGCTCTGGCATGTCGGACGCTACAGCCATAACGACCTCCAGCCGAACGGTCAGGCACCGGTCGCACCCTCCGCCATCAAGGCTGAAGGCGACACCTACACCAATGACGGCATGGTGCCGGTGGCGATGCCGCGCGCGCTGGAAACCGATGAGATTCCCGGTATCGTCGCCGATTACGTTCGCGCCGCCGAAAACGCCAAGCGCGCCGGGTTCGACGGGATCGAGGTTCACTCCGCCAATTGCTACCTGCTTGACCAGTTCATCCGTGATTCCACCAACAAGCGCACCGACCGCTACGGCGGCTCGATCGAGAACCGCACCCGCCTCACGCAGGAAGTGGTTGAAGCCGTCCTTGGCGTTTGGGATGCGGGTAGTGTCGGCATCCGCCTGTCGCCTGCCTCGACCAGTGCGGGTAATACCCCGCTCGACAGCGATGTGATGGCGACCTACGGACATCTGATCCGGCAGCTCAACCGTTTCAACCTCGCCTACCTGCATACGGTGGAAGGCGTGACGGGCGGCGCGCGCCAAATGCCCGAAGGCATCGACCTCGATGTGCTGCGTGCCGAGTTCAAGGGCGCCTATATCGGCAATAACGGCTACGATCTGGATCTGGCGATTGCGCGCCGCGCTGAGAGCAAGATCAATGCCGTCGCCTTCGGTCGCCCTTTCATTGCAAATCCTGATCTGGTCGAGCGTTTGCGCAATGGTGTGCCGCTGACCGATGCGCCACGTGAGACCTATTACGGCGGCGGAGAGGCTGGCTTGACCGACTGGCCCAAACTGGCAGCGTGAGTTTCTCGGCAAATCTGTTTGAACGACTACGGCTGCCGCCCCGTGCAAGCGCCCGTCGACTGCCCGCACGAGCAGTCACCTCATCATCCCTGAAAGGAACACACCGTGACCAAACCTATTTTTGTAGACGACTACATCGCGATCACCGAAGTGCTGAACAAATACAATGAAGGCGGCAAGCAAGCCAAAAGCGAGATCATGAAACCCGCCTTCGCTGAAGAGGCCACCATCTTCGGTGTTGAGAACGGCAAGCTGGCAGGCGGAGCCATCTCCGGCCTCTACGACACCATCGACACCGCATTCCGGCCATCGCCGGAAGCCCGCGCTGTGATTGCGCGGATCGACATCGTCGGAACCGCCGCCAGCGCCCGCGTCGATACTAACGACATATCGGGCTTCTGCTTCACAGACTTCTTCAATCTGTTGAAGGTCGACGGCAAGTGGTCCATTGTCAGCAAGATCTATCATACCAACGACGCTCCCAAGTCCTGATCGGCTGAACATCTGGCGGCCGGAACATTCCGGCCGCTCTTTTGCGGAAAGAGGAGAAGGCCAATGAGCAATATTTTCGTGATCGGCGGCGCGGGCAAGGTAGCGCGGCGCTTCATCGGTCAGGCGTCAGAGCGCGGCCATTCGGTTCGCGCCCTGCATCGGCATCCGGAGCAGGCCGCCGATCTCGCGGCATTGGGCGGGGTGCCTGTTTCAGGCAGTCTCACAGAGCTTTCTGTTTCTGGCCTGGCCGACCTGATGAAGGGCTCGGATGTCGCCCTGTTCTCTGCTGGCGCCGGTGGAAGGGGCGGTCCCGAGACGACTGCCGCCATTGACGGACGGGGACTGGAATTGGCCGTGGATGCGGCGAAAGAGGCCGGCATCAATCGCTTCCTTCTGGTCTCCGTTTTCCCCGACGCCTTGCGTGACGAACCCCACAGTGAAGGTTTCGAGAACTACATCCGCGTCAAGAAGCAGGCAGATGTCTATCTGGCCGAAAGCGGCCTGGACTGGGTGATCCTTCGTCCTGGCACACTCTCGAAGGAGCCGGGGACCGGAAAAGTGCGCCTTGGGCCAGCGGTCCCTTACGGGGTCGTGCCTCGGGATGATGTGGCGACCACATTGGTCCACATCGTCTCCCAACCGCAGATCCGTCGCGAGATCATCGAACTGACTGAAGGAAGTATTCCGGTCGAGGAAGCCGTCGCTGGTCTGGTGCGGTGAGCGTTTCAGGCAGCGGCGGCGTTTCTTGGAGACTGGTCGGCGCTCAGGGCGTCAGCACGACGCGGCGGTTGCCGCTATCACGCCCCCAGACGTCGGTGATGTCTGTCAGAGCGGCGGTTTCGACATCGAGCCGATAAGGCTCGTCACCTGCGGAGATCAGAAGGTCACGCATCGATGCCATGATGCGATCAGGCGCAACACTGCCCAGCCCGCTACCCATGAGAACGTTGGCCCGGGAACGCAGCCATGCCGCCGGCAGACTGATCTCGGCACCTGCCATTGCACCGATCTGAACGAAGCGCAAAGCGCGCGCGGGGTCGGAACAGCGGGCGCTGGCCGCGAGGATTTGCCGGGCCGGAGGCCCCCACAGATAATCCAGAACGATATCGATGCCGCGCGCGAAGGTGGCTTCAAATGCGGCCGCTTGTTCGGCATCACCGGCAGCAAGCGAGATCGTCTCGTCGACGCCCCGCGATTTGAGTTCGCGCAGGACCTCAGCATTGCGTCCCGTCGCGATGATCCGACCGGCCCCGAATCGACGGGCGATCTGAACGGCAAAGCTCCCGGAGCTGCCGGTCGCGCCGTTGATGAGCACGGTCTCGCCGGGCTGGAAGGCAGCGCGCTCCTTCAAGGCCATCCACCCCGAAATGCCGGGATTGACGATTGCCGCCGCGGTGACATCATCGACCGCATCGGGGATGGGCACATACTGGTCCGGCCGCATCGGAACCAGCTCGGCAAATGCGCCATAAGGGGCCTCGGGAAAGGCGAAATAGACACGCTGCCCGTTATCGAGCACGCCCGCCCCATCCACCCCGGCAACAAACGGATAGGTAGCGGCGGCGCTATAGTGTTTTCCGGAAGCGCGTGCGCGCGCCAACTGGCTTATCGCGGCAGCCCGCACGCGGATGCGATCCTGCCCCGAGGCAGGATCAGGATCAGGGAACTCGGCGTATACGGGCGCTTGTCCGGCAGATTGAACGACGGCAGCTTTCATAGCATTTTCCTCTTTGAGGCCTCGGTTGCCCTTGGCTCTCCCATGAACGATCGATGATGGCGCTGGCGCAAACGGTCAGTACCCGGCGAACTCTTCAGCACGGATGTTTTTCGTGCCGACCCCGGCCTGCCTGAGCATGGCTTGCATGGCTACGACCATTGCCGGAGGACCGGCGAGATAGAAGACCGGGCGGGCGAGGTCGCCGACATGCCGCTCGATCATCTCGCGGGTGATGAACCCGTTCTCGCCTTGCCAGTCGGCGGCTTCGGTCATCGTCGCCACCAGCCTGAAGCCCGGATTGTCCCGCGCAGCCTGCTCCAGTTCGGAGAGGAAGGCGGCGTCTTCCGGGCTTCGGTTACTATAGAAGAGAGTGAGGTCGCGGGCGGGTGCGTCCCTGGCCGCGTCGCGGATCATGCTGCGAAACGGCGTGATGCCTATTCCGCCCGCAAGGAACACCGCCGGGCGCGCGGCATCGTCATGCAGGGTCATGTCGCCATAGGGGCCTTCGATCTCGACAGCCGATCCGACAGGCAGGCTTGCGAGACCGCGCTTTAAAGCGGAGTCGGTGAGCCTCGTTGCAATGACCAGATCGGAATCGTCCGGTGCGCTTGCGATGGAGAAGGTCCGCACGCGGCCCTTGCCGTCCGCCTTCTTCAAACCAGGCAAAGTGAGATAGACGGCTTGACCCGCCTTAAAGGTGAAGCCGTCCGGCCTTGTCAGATGAAGCGCGACCGTGCCGCGCGCGACATCTTTCTTGCCGATGAGACTGGTCGCATAGGCGACGCCCCGCTCGAGGAAGCTGCCGCGCCGCCACTTGGTAAGCTTCATGCCGTCCCGCATCTGCAGGCCGAGAAGCGTGAGATTGGTCGCTCCAGCGATCAGTTCCAGCGCCTGCACGACATAGAACATCGTATCGAACTCGCCCGCCCGTGCCTTGGAGGCAAGAAACAGCGCGGCCGGGATCAGCACGAGAAGGCCGTTCGCCGCGATGAACGGCATGCGCTTGAGCTTGGTTCCGACAAGTCCTTGCCGCTGCCCCTTCGACCAGGCGAAGCCCGAGCCACCTGCCGCGGCCAGGGCTGGGACCAGAACAAGGAAACCCCATGGAATAGCGCTCTTGACCGCCACAATGGCGGCTTCGGAGAGAAACAATTCAGAAATCGCCGTCAAGAGCCAGAAGGTGGCAATGGTGAGAAGGGCAATCAGGCCGGCAACGGGGTGGACGATCTTGAGCATGGTGGTCTCCCGCTAGCGACTGACCGCCCACACGCCGAGCACAGAGGCGCCGACGGCGAGAACGATGCGGAGATTGTGGATCATGAGCCAGGTATCGAGCTTTCCCGAAACCTGATCGACGGGAACGGCCTTTGCGGCAAACGCCGCGTTGCTGGGTACGAAATAGCCTATGGTGATAGCGAGAACGGCCAGGATGCAGCCTGCCGCGCCAATCCAGAAGTTGCGCGCCGCGGTATTGCTCCAGTCGAGCCAGAGCATGCCGCCAAGGCCGATCAGCGTGGGAGCCACGACCAGCGGAATCGCGCTCTGGATCCGTCCGCTATGCTGGGCGAACCAGTCGAGGAACTCGGCTGGCGGCAGGCTCTTCCAGTATCCACCCAGGATGACACCGATGGCCAGCATGACGCCGGAGAACATCGCCGGTCCAGTGATTGCAAGGATTCTGAACAGAAGCGTCATCCACCCCTCCTTCGTTCTCTTTTTGCGCGTCAGGCCGTGCAGATGCCCGCGACTGCGACCTTCTGGAACAGGTGTGGGCTTGCGACGGCAGAGGATGGATAGGCTGCGAGCTTTGCGATGAACTCGGGATGGGTGAAGGCCGCGCGGAACGTCTCGGTCGAATCCCAAACCGCATAGTTAAGGTAGGTCGGGCTATTGCCGATCGCGCGGTGGAGCTGCGTCGAGATGAAGCCCGGCTGGCGCTTCATGAACTCGGCATCGTCTGCCCAGGCTTCGAGGAATTGCGGTTCGTCACCTGTAGCGAGCGTGAACAGGTTGATGAGCACGACCGGCGCGGCTTCGACGGCCAGTTGGCGCTCGATGGGGAACGTCTCGTCCATTGGCTTCATGAGGGACATGTCGGGCTCCAATCTGTTGTATGCATCATGTCAATTCGATACGATGAATACATGCACATTTGACATGATAATGTCAATAAGATTATATGGTGACAAATGAATTCAACCACCCGCATCCTGGAAGGCGAAGCCTTGACCGATCTGATCCTGACCATGTTCAGGGCGAACAACCTGACCCTGACCTGGGGCGACAGGCTCGTTGCCCCTTTCGGGCTGACCAGCGCGCGATGGCAAATTCTCGGAGCGATCATGCTCTCGGAACGAGCGCAGCCGGTCGCCTGGATCGCCCGCGATCTCGGCGCCAACCGACAGAACGTCCAGCGCATCGTCAATGATCTGCATCAGGACGGCATGGTCGTGTTCGAGCCCAACCCGCATCACAAGAGGGCCCATCTGGTGGTTCTGACGGACAAGGGCCGTCGCGTTTATGAAGCTGCGATCAGCGCCTACAACCCCAGGGTCGATGCGCTGGCCGAGGGCCTTTCGGTTGAAGACATCAAAACAGCTCACCGCGTGATTGCGATGCTGCGAAACAGACTCGAAGGAGAGCTAGATGCTGAAAAGCAGTCCTGACCGCTATGGTGCGGTTCCCCCCACGATCCCACTGACAACGACCGACCGGGGGCGAAGCGGAAGGTCCGCTTTCCGGTGACAAGGTCTAGAAGCCGCATAACGGAACGATCGGCGTTCGCCCACGCCGTGTGGCCCCGAATCAAGTCGGGCTCTCAGCCATGGCGCCCTTGAAAGAGGGCGACGGCGTCGGCCCCACCTGGAAACTGAAGCCGACCGGTCGTGTCGTGGACGGCGGCCCAGACAGCCTCGGCGACATCCGTTTCCTTCGTCGTCAGCGCCGGGTTGGCAAAGGCCTCGAAAATCGGCGCTGCGAAACCAGCATAGGCGGGAGGGATGAGATCCTCGACCCGCACATCGCTATTCTGCGCGAACCGGGTCGTTGGCGCATAGCCCGGTTCCACCAGTCTTGCGCGGACATCGAAGTGAGCGAGTTCATAGGCGAGCGAGCCGGTGAAGCCCTCGATGGCCTGCTTGCTGGCGGTATAGGCGGCCGCCAGCGGCATCGCCGCCAGCGTGACGCTCGACGTCACGTTGACGATGACGCCGGAACGACGTTCGCGCATCTGCGGAATGACTGCCTGGCACATCGCCATGACACCGAATGTATTGGTGTCGAACACCTTGCGGATATGCGCCATCGGCGTCGCCTCAAACGCGCCGACAACGCCGATGCCGGCATTATTGACGAGCACATCGATCGGCCCGGCAGCCGTGACGGCGGCGGCGATGCTCTCTTCGTTCGTCACCTCGAGGGGCAGGATGCGCAGATTTGGCGATGCCGGCAGCAGCGTGGCGTCGGGGCGGCGCATGGTCGCAATGACATGCCATCCCTGGGCTAGGAAATGACGTGCCGCCTCCAGGCCATAGCCTGAGGATGTGCCGGTGATCAGGATCGTTTGCATAGGAACCTCCTTTTGCGTTCGGATGCTTCCTTGGTAAGCCGCCCAGTGAGGACGATCCATAATCGAACGTCCATTATTCATTTTCAACTATCCAATCGATGAGTGCGATGATAGAAAGGGGCCGCTTGCCAGAAGCCGATTCAGTGCGAGATACGACATCCGATGCAGATGCCTTCGCCGACGCGACCGATCGACGCCGTCCTGCTCGACATGGATGGAACGATCCTGAACTCCATCAAGGCCGCCGAGCGCATTTGGGCTGCATGGGCGGTGCGGCACGGCATCGATGTCGAAGCGTTCCTGCCAACGATCCACGGGGTCCAGTCGGTCGACACGATCCGGCGGGCGAACATTGCCGGTGTCGATCCTGTCGCCGAAGCGGCGGCGATCACGCAGGCCGAGATCGAAGAGGTCGAGGGTATCGAGGAGATCGCCGGCGCTGCCGCCTTTCTCGCCGCGCTGCCAGCCGCGCGGTGGGGCATCGTCACTGCGGCGCCACGCGCGCTTGCCCTGCACCGGATCGAGGCCGCAGGCCTGCCGGTTCCGCCGTTGCTGATCGCCGCCGAGGATGTCGCGTGCGGGAAACCGGCGCCCGACTGCTTCCACCTTGCGGCCGAAAGGCTCGGAACCAAAACTGACAAGTGCCTCGTGATCGAGGATTCCGCCGCCGGCATCGCCGCGGCCGTGAGCGCCGGGGCGATGGTGCTGGTCGTCACCGCCACCCACCACACGCCGACAGAGACCGGGCATCCGGCGATCGTCGACTATGATGACCTCACGTTGGAGCGCCTACCGGACGGTTCTCTCTCGATTGGCCGCACCTCGGACGTCGCCAGCCCCTCGGGCGTGATGAACTGGCTACTGCGGGCCGGACCCGTTTGATCGATCCTGGGTGAGATCATCGAAGCCGCCGGCCCGGGCGAATTTCCCCGGCGGGCAGCCAAGCCGTTTGCGGAAAGCCGTGCTAAACGCGCTTGCGGATTCATAGCCGATCTCGTCGGCGATCCGGTCTAGGGACTTCGCGCCGCGCAGCAGCGCGTCTTTCGCCAGCGCCATCCGCCACCGGGCGAGATATTCGATCGGGCCACATCCGAGGACCGCGCCAAAACGCGCGGCAAAGGCGGATCGTGACTGTCCGGCGATCCGGGCGAGGCTCGCCACGGTCCAATCGGCCCGGACATCGGCGTGCATCGCGCCGAGCACCCGCGCCAGTGCCGGATCGCGCATACCGTTGAGAAGACCGGCGCGGTCGTCGCCGGGCGTGATGCCGTGCCAACGCAGGGCCTCGACCAGCAGAACCTCGAGCATGCGCTGGAGGATCATGTCCTTGCCCGGCTCGTCACCGCCGCATTCTTCCATGATGAGGTCGATCACCCGGCCGAGGCGTACCTCTCGCCCTTCCGAGGCCGGGATGTGGATCATGCGCGGGAGCAAGGCGAGCAGGAGCGGCGCGTTGACGGCCTCCATGCGGAAGGTGCCGCCGAGTGCTTCAAAATCGGCATCACCCTCCGGCTCGCCGTGGCGGACAGCGACGTCCATGGGATCGCGCGGCTCGCAGGCGACGCCCGGATGACTGCTCAAGGTGAAAGCCGGCGTGGACGGCAGGAGAAGAAAGCTACCTTTCTCCAGCTTCCACGGCGCGTCTCCTTCGAAGGCAATCCAGCATGCGCCCTTCAAAATGATCGTGAAGCCCGGGGCGCCATGCGCAGCATAGCGGACGCCCCAGCGACCCCGCCCCGTAATGGGCTTGGAAATGGCCGTGTTGGGCCGGAGTAAGGCTATGACATCGCTGAGAGGGTCCAAGCGGGACGATCCGTAACTAATAGAGTATCGATGTTACTATATCGTCTCACCTTCACCGTCCAGCGGACCCGAACCGGCATATTCGCTCTCATCGCGGAAAGCTACACGAACGCGCCGGACACACCGTCGAAGGCGGTCTGAGACATTCAGGCGATGGTCGGCGCTGCCTCCCGAGCTTCATGCCGCGGTCGGCTAAAACCAGGGCGGGTCGGGCTGAAACCGCGCGGCCAACCAGTCGGAAAAGGCCCCGTCTTGTTCGGCATGCCTGCAAGTGAGGCGGTGACGATGTGGATCGCACCTTCGTCGGGTATACGCCAGTCCGGCAGCACGCGTATCAACGCGCCTGACGCAAGCTGCCGTCCAACCAGCCAGTCGGTGGCATAGAGCAAGCCTAATCCCGCCACCGCCGTATCGACCAGGACTTCGGCGTCGTCGCTCGCCAGCGCAGCGTCGATCGGGATCGTTATGAGCCCACCGGCCGAATCGAAAAACTGCCAGACTGTCGGGTTCACCTTGCCGGTGTAGCGCAGGCACGCGTGGTGTGCGATGTCGGGCGGCTGCCGCAGGGCTCCCGCGTGGGCGAGATAGTCCGGCGAGGCGGAATCGGGCAGCACGCCTGAGCCTTGCCGGAGACAAATTCTTCCGGACCCGCCCAACGCTCCGATTTACCAACATTAACTGGCAACCGCGGGTCCAAATCGCTTGGACCACCACTCGGCCACCTCACTGTAAGTTGCAAACCAGACGTCGTCTCGCTGTCGCATATAGTCGAGGAACTTAGCAAAAACATATGCCGTTTCCGGCCTGCCGCTGACGAATGGATGTGTCCCCCATATCAGGATGAGTTGCGTCGTTGCGGCCTGCTCGTAATAGGCATCGAAAGTCGAACGAAAATAGGCAAGATGCTCGTCGGTTGAACGCCGCTGACCCGTGAAGCTGGCGTAGTCGTTGACGCTCCGCACCATGTTGTAGGGAATTTCTACAAGGGTCTTTCCGTTGACGTCTATGAAATACGGAATTTCGTCGTCCTGCAGGTCGCCGTGGTAGAGCAGTCCGCGGTCGGCGAGGAGTTCGATCGTATCGCCATTGCAAAGCGCGCCTGGGCTCCACCATCCGAGCGGCCGCTTCCCCGTGGCTTTCGTGATTGCGTCCAGCGTCATGTCTATGTCGCGGCCCTGCTCTTCTCGGTTCAGGAATACGGGAGGCACGCCTTCATTGTAACCATGCGCGGCTATCTCATGTCCGCGATCGAAGAAGTCCTTGATGAGCGGGGCATGCCGCTCGGCCGCATTGCCTGTCGTTCCAAGGGTGATCTTGATGCCTGCATTCTCGACGATGTCGCGCAGGCGGGGGAGCCCTATCTGGAATCCATACTGCACGGCAGTGCGCGTGCTGAGTGAAGGGGCCTTTTCCCCGGCAAGCGTGAACGTGCCGATCGGCATCAGCGGTTCAATCTTTTCCCAACTCCACTCCTCGGGACATGTGTAAACCAGAACCGCGAGACGCGCCCCGTTCGGCCAGAGTTCGACGCCCTTCCGCTCATCATATGACAAGCGGCGGACGGTATATGGCAGCGGAGGCGGCAGGCTCGACATCAGTTTCTCCCTGGAAGTCCGTGAAGATATGTGTGCCCAAAGGGTCGCACAGTCTCATCTTTCTTTCTGTCAAACGCTGTACACAGGCCGTCGAGGCGGAGTGATTAAACTGGGACGGCCTGCTCGCACCCTCCACGCATGATTTTCAGTTCATAGGGCATGCGCGTCGAGCACCAAATCTGCTGCCCGCTCCGCGACCATCTGGACCGTCAGATTCGTGTTCGCAGCTACGATGATCGGGATGATCGAACCGTCGATGATGCGCAGGCTATGCGTATGCTTCACGCGGCATAAGGGATCGACGACTACCATCGGATCGGCCGGATTGCCCATACGACAGGTTCCCACTACATGTCCGGCGACCCCGACGATCTTCAGTAGAAGCGCGCGCAACTCGGACTCTGACTGGAGCAAGCGGTCCACGTCCACGCGGGACTTTCCAAGCATCAGGCCTCGGAGGGAGCCGACCTCGAAAAGCATCCTCGCGATTTCGCCCTCGAAGCGGGACCGAGCCGTGCCACCGGCAAAACGCGCCACTAGGGCCGGATTTGGAAGGAAGGCCTCGTGGCGTGCCGATCGCACGGCCGGATGATTGAGCACCGTCAGCACCTTTTGAAGGGCAATCACCATGCGGGTCAGATCGCGCTCGTCACGCAGCAGGTTGAACGTGATCGACGGCGAAGCGGCGAGAGAACCAGGTTGTAGCCGCACATGGCCTCTCGAAAACGGCTTGTAGAGGGAGGTCCCGACCGCACCGACCGTGTGTGCGGGCGCAGTTGGGCCTGCGGCTGCCATCACGTTCATCGCGAGGTCGGCTGCGGGAGTGCCCTTCAAACCGGACGAGTATCTAGCCCAGAGTATCGCCATTTCACGCATGCTCTTGGGCTGCCGTGCCTGGGGAGAGAGGTGCGTAGCGACGCTCAACAGAGGATGGTTTTGCAGGTTCTCGCCGACGCCTCGGAGGTCCACACGGACGTCAATGCCCAGCTTCTTCAGTTCGGCCCCAGGTCCGATGCCAGCGCGCATTAACAGGGCCGGCGAATGGATCGCGCCGGCGCTCAGGATGGTTTCGCCAGCCAGGATTCGACCGCTCTCCATTCCCGCGAGGCGGACGCCGGTGACGCGCGACCCTTCCCATAGCAGTTCTTCGACCTGCGACCGAGCAAGAATTCGCAGGTTCGGTCGTCGCCTCGTTTCAGCGTCGAGGTAACCCTGCGCGGAGGCGACCCGTTCGGTGGTCGTGCAAGTCTTCGGAGTTCCGCCGAACGCGCAATCCGTCCCGTCGTTCATATCCGCGATCTGATGGAGGCCCTGCTCTCCCAGAGCGACCATCGCGGCCTTGAGGAATGCCGACCACTGTGTCTCAGGGACACGCCGGATTGGAATCCTTCCTTCCTTTCCGTGCATGGGGCCGGAGAAATCTACATCCCGCTCGACCCGACGAAAGTACGGCAGGACATCCTGCCAACCCCACCCCGCGCAGCCTTGATCGCGCCATTCGTCGTAATCGGCAGGCGTGCCACGGAGGGCGATCATTCCCATGAGCGTGCCACCCCCGCCCATGACCCGTCCCTGCCGGAAAGGCCAGACCGACACATGATCCTGAGCGGACTCAGGCAGCGGAAGGTTGAGATCGGCTTTAAGGGCGGGCCACGCATAGGCCGGATTCGCCTGAGAGCTAGGAAAAATGTCCAGGATATCTGCCGGAGTGTCGTTGGGAGGAGTGTCTATTCCCGCCTCGACGAGGGCGACATCGCTACCCGGGTTCCGCGACAGTCTTTCCGCAAGCACGCACCCTGCGGTCCCTCCGCCGACGATCACATAGTCTACATTAAGATCAAGCATCTGCGAAACTCCGAAATGTATGGGTTCTTGAATCGTCTGCGTTGCTGGATATCGTCACTTCCAATCGGTCATCCACTTCCGCAGCGGAATTCCTCGGGCACGTCCACCGACGTCCCCCCGACGTCGAGGTCGAGCGCGCGCAGCCAGATCTCCCGCGCCCGCAGCCAGGGCGTCCTGGCGACCGGCACCAGTTCGCCGTTCAGTGCCCGCACGCTCGCCATCCATCCTGCCTCCGAGAGGTCGCGCCACTCAACGTTGAGATGCACTTCGGAATGCTGGAACAGATAGTGTTGGTTTCCACGCAGAACTGAGCCGGTTAGGCACATAATTTCCATTGAGAATTGAGCCATGTGAACCTTCCCCCAACGCGGTGAGCGACGGGGGCAACGGAGTGATCCACATGGGACTTTTAAAC
>NZ_JASCRR010000017.1 GCF_030010215.1 Tianweitania sp. UT-5YL-CI-8 | reverse complement strand
GTTTAAAAGTCCCATGTGGATCACTCCGTTGCCCCCGTCGCTCACCGCGTTGGGGGAAGGTTCACATGGCTCAATTCTCAATGGAAATTATGTGCCTAACCGGCTCAGTTCTGCGTGGAAACCAACAGACTTCCCACTGTCGCGGTTGATCGACAGTCGGCAGTTCGTTCGCGTGGCCTGTACCTATTGCAAGCGGCTCCACCATTACTACCCGCACGACCTCATCGAGGTATTCGGCGACGTAGATGTCGATTCGTTGATGCACCGGATCAAGTGCGAGAACTGCGACAAGGGTTCGATGGATGTCCGCGCTGTCCTGCCTTCGGGAAGCGAGGCGGTCGGCATGAAGATCAGGCGGCTCGTGGCAATTAAGGTCAAGCACATCCCGGTTTGGAAAGACGGCTAACCAGAGCGGGACGGTGAGTTGATCAGAACACCTTCGTCCTCAGCAGCCTTGGCGAAAGCCCGACGTGCGATGATGGATTTCTTCTGGCCTTCCAGCACCGCCAGGCAGGCCTTACGCGCTGCGAGGTGGCTTTTGCCGCCTGTGCTGGGCCACCTGAACAGCAGACATTCTGCTGCCTCCCTTGCCGAAGATACTACCCGCACCCTACTCGGACCTTCGGGCATCACCGAGACCGGCTCGTCAAACCAACCGTCATCCATACGCGCGTACCCTTACTCAACCGCCGACTCAATGCGTGAGGGTCTGGGAGGTTGCTTCTAATATGGTGAATCCAAAATGTACAAAATCCGTACGTGCGTTATCTCTAAAACATGGGGGCCTTGTAAAATAAGGGTCTTGAAACTTTCAGCCTTACCCTTGGTAAGGGAGAGGTCGAGAGTTCAATCCTCTCTGGCAGCACCATTTTTCTTCCCTTGCCGATTGCAATAAACAACTGCGCCCTGCTGTTCCAAGGGGCTGACGATTTCCATCGCTTTGTCTGCATTCCCCGATTGCGTGCTTAACCCTACCTCGATGTCACCATCTTGTGTCCGTCGACATCGGCAACCATTTAAGGGATGACACGTTGAGCGCGAAATAATTCGGGATAGACAGATGGACGCAACTCAGTTTGCGGTGCCGGTGCGCATCGATACCAAAGACGGTGTGATCCGCGAGATTTACAGCGCAGAGGATGCACTCGAGGTGCTTTTCAATTGGCCGCGCCGTCAGGGACCGCTATACGAAAAGGCGCTGGAGACGTGCTTGATCGCGACCGTTGGGGGAGAAACGGCGGAAAGCGCCCAAAACGCCTTCCGGCTATTCTCACGCGCAAGCGGCATTCTCGCCAAGGATATGATGTATTCGAAAGACCGCCGTCTAAGTCATGCTCGCCACATATAGGCTCGTCCAGCACGTGCCTCTCGAGGGTCTGAAGTCACGCGTTGGAGGCATGTTTGGTGTCTAACGAGAGACGCGTTATCTTGCCGGATCGGCTTGAATGATTGAAGACTTAGAGCGCTTTTGCAGCCAGTGCAGGAAAAAGCCGAACAGCGGTATGAAAATATCGGTGTAGAAAATGACGCCGGCATTGCCTGGAGCGAAATTATTGGCAGTCACCATCTCATCCACATGCCCATAGGCTGCGCCGAGCAGGAAGCACGCGGGCCCGATGATTGCGGCTAACCGACGGTCGAAACTACCAAACGCCGCTAAAAATCCAACCACCGAGAAACCGAGACTGGCTGTCGCTACTTCGAACTGGAAGGGGCTGTCCGCCCAGCCGATGAAGGACGCTGTCATTTCGCCAAAAAAGCCGTGCATGATGAAATTGTAGAAAAATGACACGCCGATACAGAAGAACACAAACCACGATATAAGCTTTTCGGCGATCACAGACTGATCAAGCCGCGGCGAGCGCATTATGGCCACCGCGGAGAATATCAATGCTATAATGAACAGGGTCAGCGTGAAATTGGAAAGTGCTGATCGAACCATTTCCGCTATCACGATACTGCCTCCGTTCATCCGTATTGCCAGCGTAGGGAGAACTTACTGCGAATGTAATTTTACAGCAATAGTGCGTAAATAAGAGCGTCTCTTTGGGCAATCGGATTCTTCATCTCTGTTTGTCGAGAAAATGAGGGCTCCCAGTCTCCGGTACTGACCGTAAGCTGAAACATTGAGTTTTGGCCGCCTACTTCGCTAGCTCTGTTGAACGTTTCCGCGCAGCTTCGACGGCTTCGGTGACGAGCTTTTCGAGCCGGCCTTCGCCCATTAGTACGTCGAGCGCGGCGGCCGTGGTGCCGTTCGGGCTGGTCACCTGCTTGCGCAGCGTTGCCGGATCGTCGCTGCTTTCGGCCGCCAGACACGCCGCGCCATAGACGGTCTGCATGGCGAGCAGCCTCGCCGTATCCTCTGGCAGGCCGGCGGATTGTGCAGCCGAGGTCAGGCACTCGATGAAGTGGAAGATGTAAGCCGGCCCCGAGCCTGAGACAGCCGTGACCGCGTCCATCTGGGCTTCGTCGTCGATGGACGCGACGGCGCCGGATGCGGAAAGCAGATCGCCAATAGTGGCTTTCGCTGCGTCCGAGACGTGCGGGCTGGCGAAAGTGACCATCATGCCTTTCCCGATGGAAGCCGGGGTGTTCGGCATGCAGCGCAAAACCGGCGTATCCGCGCCGAGGATTTCGGTGAAGGTGGCCACCGGCGTACCGGCAGCGACGCTGACGAAGGTCGTCGTGCCATCGCCGAAACGGCGATAGGCGGCCGTGACGTCGCGGATCACTTGCGGCTTGACCGCCAGAACGACGATGTCGGGATGTTCTTCGGGGCCGATCGCTTCGGCCGAGTCCGCAACCGTGACGCCGAGCTTTGCAGCCCGCGCGCGCAGTTCGGCGTTCGGTTCCACCACGAGACATTCGGATGTCGCGAGCTTGCCCGAGCCGATCCAGCCCGAAAGCATTGCAAAACCCATATTGCCACATCCGGCGAGGATCAGTTTGGTCGTCATGTCACAGCCTCCATCGATCCTTTCCCAATACAGGCGGTCGGGCGGGCGCGAAAGCACCTGTTGCAGCGCATTGTGAAAATCGGTCGTTATCTCAGCGTTAACCTTTTGTTTTCCATGTCCGTTTAACGTCGGTTAACCATTGGGTATCCGCCCATGGAGAGTTCAACGGTCCGGGGACCTGCGCGCCATGAGCACCTCCGCAAGGCAAATCGACTGGAACATGCAACCTTCTTTGCTAAGCAACGGGGGCGAAGGCAACGAGAGGCAGCCGTGGACCGATGCGGATGCGCGCTTTTTCGATGCCAAATCCGATGCGCGGCTCATGGCGGATGCCGCTTCGCCGGGAGAGGGCGCGCACGACCCATTCGAGGTGACGATTGGCCTTCCCGACGCATCCGACGACCTGCGCGATGAAGCCGAGCAGGACGTCGCCGCAGCCAATGCCGCTCGCCGCCGCGCGGCGCCGCGCCGCAGCCGGCCCATGATGGTGCTTGCTGCGACCACGGCGCTGGGAGCGTTGTGCGCTGGCGCCTGGACGGCCTGGATGCCGCCGCGTTACGAAGCGGTTGTGGAGTTCGTCGCCCGGCCCGATGCCGAACGGCTCTCGGCCGCTTCTGGCGTGGAAGCGCCTTCCAGGCTCTTCGACCAAGCCGACGGGCACGTCATGGCGCTGACCGGCCCGGCTGTGCTGCAACAAGTCGCTGATCGGCTGAACCTTGAAGACGATCCCGAATTCACCACACTGTCTTCGCACCCCAGCGAGTGGTCTTTCGCAGCCTTGCTGAACATGGCTTCTCCCGGCGGTCTGTCCGTCCCGGCAGCTGCGCTGCGCGATAAAGTGAACGTCATGCGAGCACCCGGCAGTTTTATCATCCGCACGGGTGTCACCACGGGCAGCGCCGAAAAATCGGCTCTGATTGCCAATACGCTTGCCGAAACCTTCCTGAAACTTCCATCGGGAAGTGCTGCTTCTGCCGCCGACAATCGGCTCGCTGAGATGGAAAAGGCCGCCAACGAAGCCGAACGACGGGCACAGGACTATGCAGCGGAAAACCGTCTCGGCCCGGTCCTGGCGAGCGAAGCCGAGGTCAGGGCGCTGCAGGCCCAGATTGCCGACGCGCGTCTGCGCACCGTCGAGTTGAATGCCACCACGGCTGCGGCTCGCGGGGCTGACCTTGAAAGCTTCCTCGCCGGCGAACTGCCGGCCTCCGTCGAAAATGCCGGGCTGCGGCACGCTCGCGCCGACTATCTCGACGCCAGCCAGAATCTCGCGCGGCTCTCGGCCAATCTCGGCCCGAAACATCCCCAACGCATCGCGGCCGAGGGTCTTGTATCCGATGCTAGGCGCATCCTGGACGCACAGTTGCGCGGAGCCATCGGCAAATTGCAGATCGATCTGACGCGCGCCGTGGAAATCGAGCAGCACCTTGCCGGGCGCATGGCGGAGATCAAGGCGGAGCGCGAAACCGCGGCCCCCGAACTGGTGCGTCTGCAGGATTTGCGGCGTGACGCCGATGCGCGTCGCTCCGCCTACGAGGCCGCGCGGCTCGAGGCCAAGCGCGGTCCGGGCGCCAGCGGGCTTGCCGGCATCAATCTCGTGGCTCCGGCCTTTGCACCTGTGGCGCCGGTGGAGCTTTCCATGGCGAAATCCATCTTTGGCGGAGCAGGCGCTGGTCTTCTCGGCGGCATGCTTGTTGTTCTAGGACTTTCCCGTCGCCGTGACGAACAGGTCGAAGTGCTGCCCGCAGCCATGAAGGCGGAGCCGGTCACCAAGGTCGAAACCGTCGAGCCGACTGTCGAAATCGCTTCCGAACCGTATGCTCCGTCATTCGCGCATGCCGAACCGGAGATGCAGTTAGCGCCGGTGGAGGAAGTTGTGGCCGCGCCTTCGGACTTTGCGCTGGACGCCAGCGAGTTCGAGCCGGTCGCAATGTCGGTCGAATCCGAGCAGACGGCAGTCCCGGAGGAAGAAACAGTGGTCGAGTTTTTGACCGAGGAGGCTGACCAGGTGGCAGGTGAGACGGAAATGGAAGTTCGTTCAGATGAGCCGGAAATCTCTTCAAACGACGCGGAATGGCTCGCTCTGCTGAACGACATGCGGCATTCGGTCGCCAACGACAACCCGGAGTCCGTTGACTTAACTGAGATTGCCGCCGCAAACGATGGCGATGCCACGCTCGATGACGAAGACCACATCCGCGAAATTGAAGCGGTTCGCCAACAACTCCGCGAGTTCCGAGCAGCCCTTTTCGAATACCATGCCCGAAAGGATGCGGAGCAGCGCATCGCTGTGTAGATTGGTAGAGAAGTTGCCGTCGCCTGTTTTGCTATCGCGCCTGTAGACGAGCCTCATGGGCTGTAGTGCCGCCCATGAGGAGTCACTTAAGTGCTGAAGACGCTGGCGCCATGGTCCGCGCGGCCGGTTAGTTGGCGAAAACCCGTAAACAGCTCACGTCCGAAGCCGAAATCGTTCTCCGAAAGGTCGACCGAAGGCACACTGCGTGCCGCAAGCTCGGCCTGTGAGATCAGCACTTCCAACGTGCCGGTGATCGCGTCGACGCGGATGATGTCGCCGTCGCGAACCTTGCCGATCGGCCCGCCCTCCAGCGCTTCCGGCGTGACGTGGATGGCGGCCGGAACCTTGCCGGACGCGCCAGACATACGGCCGTCCGTGACCAGCGCCACGCGATGGCCACGATCCTGCAGCACGCCGAGCACGGTGGTCAGTTTGTGCAGTTCGGGCATGCCGTTTGCCTTGGGTCCCTGGAAACGAAGAACCGCTACAAAATCCTTGTTCAGAAGGCCGGCCTTGAATAGGTCGTTGAGTGCCTGCTGGCTATCCAAAACGACCGCGGGAGCCTCAATGATGCGCCGTTCGGGCTTCACCGCCGAAACCTTGATGACGGCGTGACCGAGATTGCCGGTAAGCATCTTGAGGCCGCCCGTGGGCTGGAACGCCTTTGGCAGCGGTGCAAGCACCTTCTCATCGCCGCTGATGGCCGGAGCCGGCTCGCGCATCACCGAACCATCGGTTGCGAGCTTTGCCTCGACCGTGTACGGCCGCAGGCCTTCGCCCCAGATCGTTTGGACATCTTCGTGCAGATAGCCGCCGTCGAGCAGTTCGCGGGTCAGGAAGCCCAGGCCGCCTGCCGCCTGGAAATGGTTCACGTCGGCCAGCCCGTTGGGATAGACGCGCGCCAGCAGCGGCACGATGTCGGACAGGTCTGAAATATCCTGCCAGGTCAGACGGATGCCGGCCGCGGCAGCCATGGCGACGAGATGCATAGTGTGGTTGGTCGAGCCGCCGGTTGCGTGCAGGCCGACCACCCCATTGACGATGGAGCGCTCGTCGATCATGCGGCCGACGGGGATATATTCGTTGCCGAGCGCCGTAATGGCCAACGCGCGCTTGGCCGCCTCGCGCGTCAAAGCCTCCCGCAATGGCGTGTGCGGGTTGACGAAGGAGGCGCCAGGCGTGTGCAAGCCCATGATCTCCATCAGCATCTGGTTGGAGTTGGCCGTGCCGTAGAAGGTGCAGGTGCCTGGGCCGTGATAGGATTTGGATTCGGACTCCAGCAGTTCGGCGCGGCCGACCTTGCCCTCAGCAAAGAGCTGTCGCACCTTGGCTTTCTCGTCGTTGGAAATACCTGTTGTCATCGGTCCGGCAGGGATGAAGACAGCCGGCAGATGCCCGAAGGTGAAGGCGCCGATGACCAGGCCGGGCACGATCTTGTCGCAGACGCCGAGATAGACGGCGGCATCGAACATGTTGTGGGTCAGGCCGATCGCCGTCGACATGGCGATGACGTCGCGCGAAAACAGCGACAGTTCCATGCCCGGTTGGCCCTGAGTCACGCCGTCGCACATCGCTGGAACCGCGCCCGCAACCTGGGCGATGCCACCCACTTCGTGCGCCGCATCCTTGATCTGGTTGGGGAAGGTTTCGAACGGCTGATGCGCCGAAAGCATATCGTTGTAGGACGTAATGATGCCGAGGTTCGGCACCCGGTCGCCGCCGAGCGCGACCTTTTCGGAGGGGCTGCAGACGGCAAATCCATGTGCGAGATTGGCGCATGACAGCACGGCGCGGTTCGCGGTTTTACTCGCCGCGTGGGCGACGCGTTCAAGGTAAGGTCCGCGCGCGGGTTTGGAGCGTTCCCGGATTCGCTGGGTGATGGCTTCGATGTCTCGTCTGGCTGTCATGGTCTTTCCTTTCACGCGATCCAGCGCGGCCTGGGAGCGCCGCGCCGGGCAGGCGCCGGATCATGGCGCCCAGAAAATCTCGATCCCCTCCACGGCATTCTCGATCACCGCGCGGATCGGCAGCACGGTCTCGGCGGCAAGCGCGGCTTCGAGTGCAAACCGCTTCTCTTCGCCCTCAATGTGGAGCGCCAGGAAACGAGCCGAAACAAGTCGCGGTAGCGTCAATGTCAGGCGCGGTTCGCCAGCACTTTCGGCATGCACCGCCATTACCGAGCGCGTACCCGCCGGGTCGAGCAGTTGAGGCAGTTCCTTGGCATCGGGGAAGAACGATGCCGTGTGGCCGTCCGGTCCCATGCCAAGGATAGCCGCATCGAGCGGCCAGGGCAGCGTTGCGAGTTCGGCTTCGGCTGAGTCGGCACTTGCCGAGACGTCTGCCACGTCGCGATAGAGCGTGACGAAGCTCGCAGCCGCCGCCTCGTCTTGCAGCAGATTGGTCTTGGCGAGACCTGCATTGGAGCGCGGCGAGGTCTCGGGAACGAAGCGCTCGTCCACCTGCAAGATGGTCACCTTCGACCAGTCGAGCGGCTTGCGCGACAGCGCCTGCATGAAACGGGCAGGGGTCGAGCCGCCGGAAACGGCCAGCAGCCCGCGTCCGCGCTCATCTATGCCGTCCTCAAGGGCGGCTGCGACCGCCTCGGCGAGGGTTTCGGCAAGCGTTTCGCGGCTGTCGAACACCGTCCACATGGGTTCATGATCCGCCATGTCAGTTGCTCTCGTGCCAGGTCCGGCCGTCGCGCTCGATCAGCGCGATGGAGGATGACGGTCCCCAGGTTCCGGCGGTATAGCCCTGCACGTCCTGGCCGTTTTCCTCCCAAGCATTCTGGATCGGGTCGATCCAGTTCCATGCCGCCTCGACCTCGTCGCGACGCATGAACAGCGACTGGTTGCCGCGAATGACGTCCATGATCAGACGCTCATAGGCATCCGGAGCACGGCCGGTGAAGCTTTGCGCGAAGCTCATGTCGAGCGGGATCTGGCGCAGTCGCATGCCGCCCGGACCGGGATCCTTGATCATGATGAACTGCTTGACGCCCTCATCGGGCTGCAGCCGGATGACGAGCTGGTTGTTGTAGATCGAGCCGGCGTTTTCGCCGAAGATCGAGTGCGGGATCGGCTTGAACTCGATGACGATCTCGGAAACGCGGGTGGCGAGCCGCTTGCCGGTGCGCAGATAGAACGGCACGCCCGCCCAGCGCCAGTTGGCGATCTCGGCCTTGATGGCGACGAAGGTCTCGGTGTTGCTCTCGGCGCCCAGTTCCTCGACATAACCCTTGACCGGCCCGCCGGCGGAAGCGCCGGCGCGATACTGTCCGCGTACGGTATGCTTGGGGGCCTCGTTGCCGTTGATCCGCTTCAGCGAATTGAGCACCTTCAGCTTCTCGTCGCGCAGGGCATTGGCTTCCATCGACGACGGCGCCTCCATGGCCACGAGACAGAGAAGCTGCAGCATGTGGTTCTGCACCATGTCGCGCAGTGCGCCCGCATTGTTGTAGTAGGTGACGCGGTCCTCAAGGCCGACGGTCTCGGCCACGGTGATCTGCACGTGGTCAATATGGGCGGAGTTCCACAGCGGCTCATAGAGCGCATTGGCAAAACGCAGCGCCATCAGATTCTGCACGGTCTCCTTGCCGAGATAATGGTCGATGCGGAATATCTGATGCTCTTCGAAATCATCGCCGATCAGCTTGTTCAGCGCCTTGGCCGAGACGAGGTCGCGGCCGATAGGCTTTTCCACGACAATGCGGGACTGCGGCGTGACCAGCTTATGCGCTTTGAGGTTGTCGGCGATGCTGCCGAACAGGCTTGGAGACACTGCGAGATAAAAGGCGCGAATGGCCTTGCTGTCGCCGATAGCCTTCTTGAGGTCCTCGAAACCGTCGCCCGAAATGGCGTCTACAGCGACATAGCTCAAGCGCGCCAGAAACGTGCTGAGCTCCTTCTCGTCGATATACTCTTCCTTGACGTGTTCCTTGATCGCCTTGCGGGCGAACTCCTGGAACTCCTTGTCGGTCATCTTGGAGCGCGAAGCGCCGATGATCCGCGTCGGTTCGGAAAACTGGTGGTCGCGCTGGCGGTGATAGAGAGAGGGCAGGAGCTTGCGCTCCGCAAGGTCGCCGGTGCCTCCAAAGACGATGAAATCAAAGGGATCGACGGGGATGATCTGGCTAGTCATTCTTCATCCGTTCTGCGTGATGAGCGTTCAAATAATCTAATCGATTTAAAATTACCAGTACCAAAATCGCCTCGCATGACCCCTTCATTCATCGGAACGGGTCGGAAGCGAAGCGGTTAACGCGCAACATAGTGGCTTTGGGCTGGTAAATCCAAGGCTTCGAAATGCGGTATCGTCGCAGCCTACCGCCTTCGCATGACGGCGACTTGTCGCTATATGCGCAACGGTGCTAGGCGCTGCCTGCAGCTTAGAACAAGGGTTGGAGACTTCATGCATAAGGTCGCGATCACGGGAACGGGTATCTTCACGCCGGAAGAAGTGATCACCAACGCCGAACTGGTGGCTTCCTACAACGAATATGCCCTTCGCCAGAACGCGCTGCATGCGGCGGCGATCGAAGCCGGCGAGCGCGAGCCGATGCCGATGTCGAGCGAGGAATTCATCCTCAAGGCATCCGGCATCGAGCAACGCCATGTGATGAGCAAGTTCGGTATAGTCGACGCTGGCATCATGCATCCGGTCTTGCCGGAGCGGGCGGAGGACGAGTTGTCGATCATGGCGGAAATTTCCGTCAAGGCGGCCGACGAGGCGTTGAAGAAGGCTGGGCTGATCGCGGGCGATATCGATGCGGTGATCTGCGCTGCGTCTAACCATGAGCGCGCTTATCCCGCCATTGCCATCGAAGTTCAGCAGGCGCTTGGCATCAAGGGCTTCGCCTTCGACATGAATGTGGCTTGCTCGTCGGCCACCTTCGGCATCCAGCTTGCCGCCGACATGGTTCGCACCGGCTCGGTTAGGGCGGTGCTGATGGTCAACCCGGAGATCACGTCGGGCCACCAGGAATGGCGCGACCGCGACTGCCATTTCATCTTCGGCGATGTCTGCACCGCGGTCGTTATCCAACGGGCCGAGGATGTGAAGGCCGCAGGCGCCTACGAGGTGCTGTCGACCCGCTGCATCACCGAGTTTTCCAACAACATTCGCAACAACAATGGCTTCCTGCGCCGCACGCGCGAGGGGCACATGGCCGACCGCCGCGACATGCAGTTCCACCAGGAGGGCCGCAAAGTCTTTAAACACGTCGTGCCCATGGTGGCCGATCTGATGCTCGGACATCTCGCCGATGAGAATATCGAGCCTTCCGAACTGGCGCGACTGTGGCTGCACCAGGCCAATAAGGGCATGAACGACATGATCGGCCAGAAGGTGCTTGGCCGCGAGCCGAGCCGTGAAGAGCAGCCCAACGTATTGCAGGACTACGCCAACACCTCTTCAGCGGGATCGATCATCGCTTTTTCGAAATATTCCGATGATCTGCCCTCGGGTAGCCTTGGCGTCATTTGTTCCTTTGGCGCCGGATACTCTGCGGGAAGCGTGATTGTAAGAAGAATGTAAGGTTTGTGCAGAGTCCGCATTGCGTCCCAATTAACCTTCTTCTAACTTCGTTTCGTTCAGCTCTCCACAAACATGACTCATGATAGCCACGCCATCGCAACGCATAGGAATTGTTAATGGCTGCGGCCTGAAGTGAAAATGCCACGCAACGTCACATCGAGCCTCGCATGCCTCATCCTTCGCAGAAGAGTCCGGGCTTCTCCCGCACCAGCCGGCAGGATGAATCCGGGGTCGCGGCCTTGAAAAAGCAACTGCAGGAAAAGCAGAAACTGATTGACGCCCTGCAAGCCGAACTTGAGCACAGCCGCAAGATTTTCGATCGGGCATCGGCGGCCGCGCGCATCGGGGTATGGGAATGCGAGTTGCCGGCCGAGACGTTGCGCTGGACGGATGTCGTCTATGACATTTTCGACCTGCCGCGTGGTTTCGATATTACCAGGGGCAACACGCTAGCCCTCTATAGCGAAGACTCTGCGCGTGAACTCAAAAGGCTGCGCGACAAAGCCATTGAGGATCGTTCCGGATTTACGATGGATGCCGAAATCGTAACCGAAAAGGGCATCAAGCGCTGGATGCGGATTACCGCAACCGTGGAATGCGATGGAGGCACACCCAAGCGCATCTTCGGCATGAAGCAGGACATTACCGAAGAGAAGAACCTTGCCGACAGGACGCGTTATCTCGCGGAGTTCGATGTTCTGACGGGACTTGCTAACCGCAGCCGCTTTCAGTCAATGCTGGCAGAAGCTGGTGAGATCGTTTTGCCAGATCAGCGCGCTGGCGCACTGATGCTGATCGACATGGATGGGTTCAAGAGCATCAACGACAGTTATGGCCATGCTGCCGGGGACGATTGCCTCAAGGAAGCCGGCCAGCGCCTGATGACGATTTGCGAACAAGCGCGGCTGGTGTCGCGCATCGGCGGTGACGAATTCGCCGTTTTGACGACCTTTGACGATGCAACGGATCTCGTGGATATGTGTCAACGCATTGTTGAGGCGATTGCCCGTCCTTTCGAACATCGCGGCATGCAGCTTTGCATGGGCGCTTCCGTCGGCGTTGCGACTTTTGACGCTTGCTTGCCTTCCGACCTGCTGATTTGCGCCGATATCGCGCTCTATGAAGCGAAAGCTGCCGGACGCAACACCTTCCGGATCTACGAGGCTGCGAAACCCCTCAATGGCTTAGGTTCAAGGATGCATGAGAGTAGGATGCTACTGGGCAACTGAGGGCGCTTCATGAGGATATTTCTGCCGTGCCTTTCGGGTTGACTTTGCTAATCGCTCCCGCCTTGGGCAGGAGCTATCGGTTTATTTGTCCTTCGACGACGGTTCTTTGACGGCACATCCAATCTTTACGGCGCTGATGGGCGGCTTGAAAGTGAAAGGCTATGCTTTCGGCACCATAGAAAGCTCCGATTAATCAGATTCTGTCGCGCAGCGCGTACCAGTTGAGCGCTAGAAAGAGTAGCGGCGTGCGGAAGCGGCGCCCGCCTGGAAAGGGCGGAATGTCCAGGTCTTCGAACAGCTTGAGCCTGTCGCGGTTACCGCTGATCGTTTCCGCATAGAGCTTGCCAACGAAATTCGACAGCATCACGCCATGGCCGGAATAGCCTCCAGCGGAGATGACGTTCGGCATGACCTCGCGCACGAAGGGCTTGCGCGGCAGCGTGATGCCGACATAGCCGCCCCAGCCATGCGTAATTTCGACGTCCTTAAGGTCAGGATAAACCTCGCTGATCTGCTTGCGGATATGAATGTGGATGTCCTTGGGGTCGTCCACGCCATAGACCTCACGACCGCCAAACAACAGGCGACCGTCTTTCGAACGGCGGAAATAGCGAACGACGAACCGCGAATCGTCGACCGCCTCGCCACCCGGAAGCACCGGGCTGTCGCCTCCAAGCGGCACTGTCGCGCCGATGAAGGAACCGATGGGCATGACATGGGCGGCACTGACCGGCTCGAGATTGCCACCGTAGGCATTGACCGCGATCAGGCATTTATCGGCGGTGATGGTACCGCTGGCCGTGGTGACGCGCACCTTGCCGCCGGAACTGGCGATGTTCGTGGCCTTGGTGTTCTCGAACAGCATCGCGCCGGCTTCGGAGGCGACACGGGCTGTGCCGATTGCGAGCTTCAACGGGTGGATGTGACCTGTACCAGTGTCGCGCACGCCACCGAAATAGGCCGTCGAGCCCAGCCGCTCGGCTGTCTCCCTTGCGTCCATGAAGCTGACATGCGGATAATCGTAGCGCTCCACCATCAGTTCGGCATGGCGCTTGTAGTCGTCGAGATAGCGCTTCTTGTGCGTCACCGATATCTGGCCGGGCACATACTCCATGTCGATGCCGTTGGTGGCGGTAAACTCCATCAGATGCGCCTTAGCCTCTTCGGCGATGCCAAACAAAGCCTTGGCGCGGTCGAGGCCGAGTTCGGCTTCAAGCTCTTCGGTCCAGGCGCGCTGGCCGGTGCCTATTTGTCCGCCATTGCGCCCTGACGCGCCGTCGCCCAGCCTATGCGCTTCGATCAGCGCGACACGCGTGCCCGCCTTCGCCAAATGCACCGCCGCCGACATGCCGGTATAGCCGCCGCCGACAATGGCCACATCGACGCTCAGATCGCCGTCGAGCGCGGGATAGGTCGGCCGCGGACCTGCCGTGTCCTCGTACCAGGAAATGCCGGGGGAGATAGGGGATTGGTAGGGCATGAGCGTCAAGCAAGTACCGAATGAGAAAGAGCGAATGGCGAGTAGCCAATAGCGAATAGGGAGAAAGGCACCCGCAAGCAGACGCGTGAAGCTGGTTCTTGCATTATGAAATACCTGCCATAATCCTACTCGCTACTCGCTACTCGCTACTCGCTACTCGCTACTCGCTACTCGCTACTCGCTACTCGCTACTCGCTACTCGCTACTCGCTACTCGCTACTCGCTCAAACATTCAACAACAAAAACTCCCGCTCCCACGGGCTGATGACTTCCATGAAGGTTTCGAACTCGGCGCGTTTGATGGCGGCGTAGGTGGCGCAGAAGGATTGGCCGAGTGCTGCCCGCAACTCTTCGTCGGCTTCAAACAAGTCCACGGCCTCGAGCAGGCCGCGCGGCAGGTCGATCTCGTCCTCATTGGCCGTCGTCAGGATAGGCGGCCCTGCTTGCAGCTTGTCCCGGATCCCGATCAGTCCGCAGGCCAGTGACGCCGCGAGCGCCAGATAGGGGTTGGCGTCTGAGGATGGGATGCGGTTTTCGACACGCCGGGCGGACGGGTCGGAGCGCGGCACGCGGAATGCCGTGGTGCGGTTGTCATAGCCCCATTTGTTGTTGACCGGGGCGGATGCTGCCTGGGTGAGGCGGCGATAGGAATTCACATAGGGCGCCAGCATGACCAGCGCGTTGGGAACATGCTTCTGCATGCCGCCGATGAAGTGGAAGAACGCCTCGGACTCCGTGCCATCCTCGTTTTTGAAGATGTTGCGGCCAGTCTTCTTGTCGACGATAGACTGGTGGATGTGCATGGCGGAGCCCGGCTGCCCCTGGATCGGCTTGGCCATGAACGTAGCGTAGGTCTCGTGCTTCAGCGCCGCCTCGCGGATGGTGCGCTTGAACAGGAACACCTGGTCGGCCAGTTCGATCGGGTCGCCGTGACGTAGGTTGATCTCGAGCTGCCCAGCACCTTCCTCGTGGATGAGCGTATCGATCTCCAGCCCCTGGCTTTCGGAGAAGTGGTAGATGTCGTCGATCAACTCGTCGAACTCGTTGACGCCGGCAATGGAATAGCCCGCGCCACCGCCGATAGGACGGCCGGAACGGCCGACGGGCGGGGTCAGCGGATAATCCGGATCGGGATTCTTGCGCACGAGATAGAACTCGATTTCCGGCGCGACGACGGGCTTGAGGCCCAATTTGTCATAGGCGGCGAGCACCTTCCGAAGCACGTTGCGCGGGGTGAATTCCACCGCACGGCCATCCTGATGCACCAGGTCACAGATGACCTGCGCGGTTGGGTCGCTCTCCCATGGCACGACGGAAAGCGTGTCGAGGTCGGGCACGAGCTTCAGGTCGCCGTCGTCCTCGGGATAGGAAAAGCCGTTACCGTCCTCGGGATATCCGCCGGTGATTGTGGTCATGAACACGGCCGATGGCAGCGCCAGCGACGTGTTCGAGGTGAATTTCTTGGACGGCATCATCTTGCCGCGCGCAACGCCCGCTTGGTCTGGCGTGATGCATTCGATGTCCTCGATACCGCGCCAGTCGAGCCAGCCCGACGCCTCTTTCCAGTCCTTGACGCCTCGCAGATTTTTCACGAAGGCAGGCGGGCGGGTACGTCCTCCGCGGTTCGACGGACGGACTTCCTTTTTGGCAGGCGGCATCAATCACCAATTGCGTGTTGCGGATAGGCGAGTATAGCCGTCCCCGTAGCGGGAAGGGAAGGGGCAGGCGGTTGGCCTTCCCATGCTTATGCAGGATATGACGGGTCCGCTTCTCGAACATGGAGAATGTCATGGGTGGATTGGCCCAAAATCTCACCACGATCGGTTTCGATGCCGACGATACGCTCTGGCAGAATGAACAGTTCTTCCGCCTGACAGAGGCGCATTTCGCTGAGCTTCTGGTCGATCAAGCCGACAAGGAGCATTTGCTGTCGTGCCTGCTGGAAGCGGAGCAGCGCAATCTGGAACTCTATGGATTCGGCATCAAGGGTTTCACCCTGTCGATGATCGAAACCGCGATTGAGGTGACCGAAGGAACGGTGCCGACTGACGTGATTGCGAAAATCCTGGCTGCGGGGCGCGAAATGCTGCGCCATCCCATCGAAACGCTGCCGCATGTTCACGAGACGCTGGAGGCATTGGCCGGACGCTACCGGATCGTGCTGATCACCAAGGGCGATCTGTTCGACCAGGAGCGCAAGCTGGCCCAGTCGGGCCTTGGCGACTTCTTTGATGCCGTCGAAATCGTCAGCGACAAGTCGCGCGGGACCTATGAGCGCATCTTCGCCCGCCACGGCGATGGCGCTGGGCGCAGCATGATGGTGGGCAATTCGCTGAAATCGGATGTGGTGCCGGCACTTCAGGCAGGGAGTTGGGGCGTGTATGTGCCGCATGACCTGACCTGGGTGCTCGAACACGCGGACGAACCCGAGACCGAGCCGCGGTTTCGGCGGCTTTCGCATCTGGGAGAGCTGTTGCCGGTTGTGGAAGCAATCGGCTGACGGGTTCTGTCAGCGTGTCGGATGCATTGAGACAAACGAAAATCCCCGCATTGTCATGCGGGGATTTTGTTGCACTGCGGGGTGAGGTTATTCAGCCGTGCGCGTTTTGCGAGACGATGACCGGAATGAGCAGGTCACCCCAGTTGCCTTCGCCGCCATGGTGGCGCGCAGACCGCACCAGTTCGACGGAAACACCAGATTCCACCGCCTTCATGACCGACTGGTTGAGCCGGTGAAGATCGTTCGCCACCATACGGATGGTAGCTTGCTGGTCGGCATTCATGGTGCTCGACTGTTCTTCGGCACGTTCCTTGACTCGGGTCTTGGGTGTCATCGTTCTTCTCCTGGGTACTTCCTTGGGCGGCAGCCGGCCTTCGCGAGGGTCGGTCGTTTCCGTTACTCCGCCGCAGGGCGGAATTGCTCGCGTTCGGTCGATTCGTGCATGGCTGTCGTCGAGGACTGGCCTCCGGTAATTGCCATCGAGACTGCATCGAAATAGCCGGTGCCGACTTCGCGCTGGTGCTTGGTTGCGGTGTAGCCGTTGACCTCGGCCGCGAATTCCGCCTCCTGCAACTCGGAATAGGCTGCCATCTGCCGGTCCTTGTAGCCGCGCGCCAGTTCGAACATGCCGTAGTTCAGCTGGTGGAAGCCGGCCAGCGTGATGAATTGGAACTTGTAGCCCATGGCGCCGAGCTCGCGTTGGAACTTGGCGATGGTTGCATCGTCGAGGTTCTTCTTCCAATTGAACGACGGCGAGCAGTTGTAGGCGAGCTTCTTGCCCGGATGTGCCTTATGCACCGCTTCTGCGAACTTCCGCGCCTGAGCGAGATCCGGCTTGCCGGTTTCCATCCAGATCAGGTCGCAATGCGGGGCATAGGCGATGGCGCGCGCGATGCAGGGCTCTATGCCGTTCTTGACGTGGTAAAAGCCTTCGACGGTACGACCCTTCGCATGATCGACGAAGGGCTGGTCGCGCTCATCGATGTCGGAGGTCAGAAGCTTGGCTGCTTCCGCATCCGTACGAGCGATGATCAGCGACGGCACGCCCATCACATCGGCCGCAAGACGTGCGGCATCGAGGTTGCGGATATGAGCCGCCGTCGGGATCAAGACCTTGCCGCCGAGATGGCCGCATTTCTTTTCGGAGGCCAGCTGATCCTCGAAGTGGACACCGGCGGCTCCCGCCTCAATGAAGGCTTTCATGATCTCGAAGGCATTCAGCGGACCGCCGAAGCCGGCTTCCGCATCGGCGACGATCGGCGCGAACCAGGTATCGACCGACAAGCCGTTGCCTTCAGCCGTCTCGATCTGGTCGGCGCGCTGCAACGTCTTGTTGATGCGCTTGGCAAGTTCGGGCGCCGCATTCGCCGGATAGAGCGACTGGTCCGGATACATTGCCGAAGCGGTGTTGGCATCGGCTGCGACCTGCCAGCCCGAAAGATAAATCGCCTTCAGGCCGGCGCGAACCATCTGCATGGCCTGGTTGCCCGACAGCGCACCAAGCGCATTGACGAAGTCCTCCTGGTTAATCAACTGCCACAGTCGATTTGCGCCCATTTCGGCGATGCTGTGTTTGATCTGGACGGAGCCGCGCAGCTTGGTCACATCCTCGGGAGTGTAGGGACGTTCAATGCCATCGAAACGGCCACCAACTGCGGATGGAACAAGATTGTAAAAATCAGTCATACTGTACTCCCTCAGGCTTTCTGCTATCTGGCGCTCCAAGGCTGTGAGCGCCGTTGTGTATGACTTGATTTACATTGCGCCGCATGGAACGCGAGAAAAACCGTTGTAACAGCGCGATATTTGGAGAAAACTTGTATTGTGTTTCACTAAGTCAGGTGTAAATTTGTAAATTATGTAAAACGTTGGGTGCGACGCCTTTGTAAATCCGGTGTAAACTCAGATGGCAGAACAGAAGATTTTCGCCGGTCCGCGGATCAGGCGCATCCGGATCGCGAAGGGGCTGGCCCAGACCGCAATGGCCGAGGGCCTGGGCATCTCTCCCTCCTATCTCAATCTGATCGAGCGCAACCAACGGCCCTTGACGGTGCAACTGATCCTGAAGCTGGCTTCCGTCTATAAGGTCGAGCCGGAGGAACTGCACGGCGAAGCGGGCGGCTCCATCGCTGCCTTGCGCGAGGTGTTCTCCGACCCACTCTTGTCGGGCGAACTGCCTGGCGACCAGGAACTGATCGAAATTGCAGAAGCTGCGCCTAATGCTGCCGCAGCCGTGATCAAGCTGTTCCGCGCCTATCGCGAGCAGGCCAAGCGCTTGTCGGATCTGTCGGATCTTTTGGCGCAAGAGGGCAAGGCAACCGCTCTCTCCTCAGCACGGCTTCCGATCGACGAAGTGCATGGGGTCATCGAGCGGCGTCCAAACCATTTTCAGTCAATCGAAGAAGAGGCGGACGCCTTTGTATCGTTGCTCGACCCGCGCGACGATCTGATGGGGGCGTTGAAAGCGTGGCTCAAGCGTGACTACGGCATCGTGGTCAAGGTCCTGCCGGTGACGACCATGCCCAACTGGCGCCGCCGCTACGACCGGCATTCCCAGCGACTGTTCCTGTCGGAACGGCTGTCGCCTTTCGACCAATTGCGCGAGGTGGCGATGGAGGCGTGCCTGATCCGCATGCAGGTGGCTATCGCAGCGGAGATCAAGGCGCTGAAGCTGTCGAGTGACGAAGCCCGGCGCATCGCCCGGTTTGAGCTGGCGCGATATGCCGCTCATGCATTGATGATGCCCTACCAGGCGTTTCAGACCGCGGCGGTGCGTTCCTTTTACGATGTCGACGTGCTGCGCTCGCGTTTCGGCGTCTCGTTCGAGCAGGCGGCCAACCGGCTTACCACACTGCAGCGGCAGGGGGCTCCGGGCGTGCCTTTCTTCATGTTGGAGATCGACAATGCCGGAAACCGCTTTCGCAGATCGGGAGCCCAGGGTTTTCCCCACAGTCGTTTCGGCGGTGGTTGCCCGAAGCTGCCGATCCACGCTGCCTTCACCCAGCCGGGACAGATTTTCGTCGAGGCCGTGCAGATGCCGGATGGAGCCGAGTTCCTCTGTGTCGCCCGAACGCTCGAAGGTCCGCAGGGCGCCTTCAATGAAAGGCCGCGCCGCACGGCTATCCTGCTCGGCTGCGACATCGCCTTCCGTGCCGAGATCGTCTATGGCGCGGCACTGCCGCAGGCAGCCGGCCCCGTCGCTCGGCAGATCCAGATCGGCGCGACGGCTATCGGGCCGGCCTGCCGGCTCTGCGAGCGGCAGGGATGTCTTGCGCGCGCCGAGCCGCCAGTCACCCGCCCGCTCGGCCTTGATGAGATGGTCACCGGTTTGAGCGCCTTCGATTTTCAATAAGGGCAGTTCCACGGCCTGTGCCACAAGCCATGATCGCCGCGTGGATCACGCTTACCTCCCGCAAATGCTCTATGGATGCCGGCGCTTTCATGCGGAAGCGCATCCTCTTTCCATCCGGTTGTTCCATGTCCGACGTTGCCGCGCCCATGCCGCAGCCTGCGCAGTCCTCGACGGGCGGAGAGGAGCGCCAGGGCTTGCTTCTGGTTTTTCTCTCGGCGCTCGCCTGGAGTTTCGGCGGCACAATCGGGCGCTTCGTGGAAACCCCCGACGGCTGGACCATGGTGTTCTGGCGATCTTTCTGGGCGGTGGCCTTCCTGATCGGCTTCATGCTGTGGCGCGACGGACGTCGCGGAACGCTGCGGATGTTTGCAGGAATGGGCATTCCAGGCGTTGCGGTCGCAATCTGTTTCGGGATTTCTTCGGCCTGTTTCGTGCTGGCGCTGTCTTATACAACGGTTGCCAACATCCTTCTGATGCAGGCGGGCGTGCCGCTGATCGCCGCCCTTATTTCCTGGCTGGTCTTTCGCGAACGCATCGCAGTGACCACATGGATGGCGATTTGCACCGTCATTCTGGGCATCGGCATCATGGTCTCGGAATCCGCGACCGGCGTTGTATCCCCAATCGGCGACGCTCTCGCTTTGCTGATAGCAATATGTTTCGCTATTGCGACGGTCATTACCCGGCGCTACGCACATGTGCGCATGACGCCGGCGACCTGCCTGGGTGCTGCTTTGGCAGGCTTGGTCGCAGCGTTTCAGTCGTCCGGACTGATCACAAGCGCGCCAGATGCCGTGATCCTCTTCGTTTTCGGCGCGCTCAATCTCGGGCTCGGCTTTGCGTTCTTTGCCATGGGCGCGCGGTTGGTGCCGGCGGTGCTCGCGGCTCTGATGGGATTGTTCGAGCCCGTCCTGGGGCCTGTCTGGGTGTGGCTGGTGCATGGCGAGGTTCCCTCGGCCAGCACCATGATTGGTGGTACGGTGGTCGTGCTTGCCCTGGTTGCCTATCTCGGGTTGGAGTTTCGGCGCTACTCCTTGCCGCGCAAGCCGGGAGTCACAGGTATGCCCAACCCGAATTAGTCGTCTTTGCCAATTGACAAGCAAGCCTTGGGACGGGCACGTTTCGATCAGGGCAAACAACGCACAGGCTTATCTTGCCAAGGGGTCGGACAGGGGCAACCGTTTCCGCAGGTTTACGATCTGCGCCAAGCGTGGTGTCGTTTCCAAGCCTTAAACATCCCCGGCCTTTCAGCAAGGTGCGATTTGATGTGCGTGAGTGGCGCTCTGCCCATTATTGGTGCTTGTCCACCTCGTGCAACACAAATAGCCTGATTACAATTGGGCCTTCGGAACGTACTCGAACGGGCCGTCCGGCGACACGCGCAAAAGGAGATTCTCGATGAACACAAAGGCGCTTTGGCTCACCGCAGCCACGGCAATGATCGCCGCGTTCGCGCAATCGGCCATGGCGCAGGAGCGTGTGGTCAATGTCTACAACTGGTCGGACTATATCGACTCGTCCATCATCGACGATTTCACCAAGGAAACCGGCATCAAGGTCGTCTATGACGTCTTCGATTCCAACGAAATCCTTGAGACCAAGCTGCTCGCTGGCGGCTCCGGCTATGACGTGGTTGTGCCGACCGCCAATTTCCTCGCGCGCCAGATTCAGGCAGGCGTCTTCCAGAAGCTGGACAAGTCAAAGCTACCGAACCTCTCGAATATGTGGGATGTGGTCAACGAACGCACCGCCAAATACGACCCCGGCAACGAATACTCCATCAATTACATGTGGGGCACGGTCGGTATCGGCTACAATGTCGACAAGGTGAAGGCCGCGCTCGGTATCGAGAAAGTCGAAAGCTGGGATGTCGTGTTCAATCCTGAAAATGCCAGCAAGCTCGCCCAATGCGGCATCTATGTCTTGGATTCGCCCACGGACATGCTGCCCACCGTGCTGAACTATCTCGGTCTGGACGCCGGTAGCACCTCGCTCGACGATATCTCCAAGGCTGAAGAAGCGATGATGGCGATCCGCCCGTCGATCCGTAAGTTCCATTCGTCGGAATACATCAATGCGCTCGCCAATGGCGACATCTGCGTTGCGGTCGGCTGGTCCGGTGACGTCTTCCAGGCTCGCGACCGCGCGATTGAAGCCAAGCAGGGCGTGACGCTCGATTACGTCATTCCGAAAGAAGGCGCGGAAATGTGGTTCGACCAGATGGCCATTCCGGCCGATGCCAAGCATGTCGACACCGCACATGAATTCATCAACTACATGATGAGGCCGGAAGTCATCGCCAAGGCCAGCGACGTTATTTTCTACGCCAATGGCAACAAAGCTTCGCAACAATTCATCAGCAAGGAAATCCTGGAAGATCCTGCGATCTATCCGGATGACGCCGTTCTGGCCAAACTCTTCACCGTGTCGCCTTACGATCCCAAGTCGCAGCGACTGATCACGCGCAGCTGGACGAAGATCGTCACCGGCCAATGATAAAGAAGACCCCGGCAGGTTACTGCCGGGGTCTTTCATAGAGATATGACGTCGGGAATTGGGGAGCCTGCTCATGAACTCGCTTGGAAGCATTCGCAGGTCCTTTGCGCCCTGGACCGATCCGTCGGCGAAACCCTACATTGAGTTTCGCAACGTCACGAAGCGCTTCGGCGACTTCACTGCCGTCAACGACCTGTCGCTGAGCATCTACGAGCGAGAATTCTTCGCGCTGCTGGGGGCGTCTGGCTGTGGCAAGTCAACGCTTCTGCGCATGCTGGCCGGCTTCGAGGAGCCGACCTCCGGCAGCATCTTTCTTGATGGCCAGGACTTGCGGGGTATTCCGCCCTACCGCCGGCCGGTCAACATGATGTTCCAGTCCTACGCACTGTTTCCGCATATGACGGTGGAGCAGAACATCGCTTTCGGCCTGAAGCAGGACGGTATGGCCAAGGCCGAGATCGAGCAGCGCGTCACAGAGATGCTAAAGCTCGTCAAGCTCAGCCAGTTCGCTAAGCGCAAGCCGCACCAGCTTTCCGGCGGGCAACGCCAGCGCGTAGCCCTTGCGCGAGCCGTCGCAAAACGTCCCAAAGTGTTGTTGCTCGATGAGCCGTTGGGCGCGCTCGACAAGAAGCTGCGTGAGGAAACCCAGTTCGAATTGATGGACCTGCAGCAGAAGCTCGGCCTGACCTTCGTCGTCGTCACCCACGACCAGGAAGAGGCCATGACAATGGCTGACCGGATCGCCATTCTCGATAAAGGCGAGGTGATGCAGGTGGCAACGCCCGCCGAGGTCTATGAGGCGCCGGGTTCGCGCTTCGTCGCCGGCTTCGTCGGCACGGTCAACATATTCGAAGGCAAGGTATCGGCGCGCGAGGGGGTCGCTGCGACGATCATGACCGACGGAGGTGTCATCCACAGCGAAAACGCATCCGATGCGACCGTGGGCAGCGATGTAGCCTTCGCCATACGGCCCGAAAAGATCAAGGTCTCTTCAAAGGAGCCCGCGCCCGGTGTCGACAACGCCATGCAGGGCGAGGTCTACGACATCGCTTATCTCGGCGACATGACCGTCTATCACGTTAAGCTGCCCAACGGCCAGGTGGTCCGGGCAAGCGCGCTGAACGCGGCCCGCGTCACGGAAGACCCGCTGACCTGGGACGACACAGCATGGATCTCGTTCCGGCCCGACGCCGGCGTCATCCTGACACGCTAAGGGGGAAGGAGATGCAACGCGCAATCGCCGCCCTCACCAGCAGGCTGGTCATCGTCGTTCCCTATCTTTGGCTGCTGGCCTTCTTCTTGGTGCCATTCATTATCGTGTTCAAGATTTCGCTGTCGACCACAGCGATAGCGATGCCGCCCTATGAACCGGTGATAACCCTTTCCAATGGCATCGGCGCCTTTTTCGCGCAGTTCCGCGACCTTCATTTCGATAACTACGCCTGGCTGGGCGACGATCCGCTCTATATGCGGGCCTATCTGTCCAGCGTCGTCATCGCAGGGATATCGACCTTCCTGGCGCTGCTGATCGGCTTTCCGGTGGCCTATGGCATGGCGCGGGCACCCGCCACATTGCGGCCAACATTGCTGATGCTGGTCATCCTGCCGTTCTGGACGAGCTTTCTGATCCGCGTCTACGCCTGGATCGGCATTCTCAAGCCGGAAGGTTTGCTCAACCAGTTCCTGCTGTTCACCGGCATCATCGATACGCCGCTGGTGATCCTCAACACCCACACTGCCATCTTCATCGGCATCGTCTACTCTTATCTGCCGTTCATGATCCTGCCGCTTTATGCATCTCTGGAGAAGATGGACTACTCGCTGATCGAGGCTGCCAACGACCTCGGCTGCCCGCCGATCAGCGCCTTCTGGAAGATAACCTTCCCCCTAACGCTCCCTGGCGTCATCGCCGGTTGCCTGCTCGTATTTATCCCGGCGGTGGGCGAGTTCGTCATTCCCGATCTTCTCGGCGGCTCGCAGACGCTGATGATCGGCAAGACCTTATGGAACGAGTTCTTTGCCAACCGTGATTGGCCGGTTGCATCGGCGGTGGCGATCATCCTGCTGCTTCTGCTGGTCGTGCCCATCATGTTCTTCCAGCAGGCACAGGCGCGCGCGCAGGAGCAGGGCAAATGAACGCGACCTGGAGCCGCTTCAACATCGTCTCGATCACCCTTGGCTTTGCTTTTCTCTATCTGCCGATCGTACTTCTGGTCATCTTCTCCTTCAACGAATCCAAGCTCGTCACCGTCTGGGGCGGATTTTCGACTAAATGGTACAGCGCGCTGTTCCGAAACCAAGGCTTGATGGACGCGGCCTGGGTAACCTTCCGCGTCGGCCTGCTCTCTGCCACCATCGCAACCATTTTGGGTACGCTGGCCGCGCTGGCATTGACGCGCTACACGCGGTTTCGGGGCAGGGTGCTGTTTTCTGGCATGGTGTTTGCGCCGCTGGTGATGCCCGAAGTCATCACCGGCCTGTCGCTGCTTCTCTTGTTCGTCGCTGTTGGTTTCGACCGTGGCTTCATGACGGTCACGCTGGCTCATGTGACATTCGCCATGTGCTACGTTGCCGTGGTGGTGCAGTCGCGGCTGGTGTCGTTCGACCGTTCGCTCGAAGAAGCGGCGATGGACCTTGGCGCGACGCCGGTGAAAACCTTCTTTTCGGTGACGCTGCCGGTCATCCTGCCGGCAGTTATTTCCGGATGGATGCTCGCCTTCACTCTGTCGCTGGACGATCTGGTCATCGCCTCCTTCACGTCAGGCCCGGGGGCCACTACGCTGCCGATGAAGATCTACAGCCAGGTGCGGCTGGGTGTGACGCCGGAGATCAATGCTGCCTGCACAATTCTCATCGGAATCGTCGCCCTCGGCGTCATCACGGTCTCGGTGGTCAACAAGCGCCGCGAA
This sequence comes from Tianweitania sp. UT-5YL-CI-8, assembly GCF_030010215.1. GTDB lineage: Bacteria > Pseudomonadota > Alphaproteobacteria > Rhizobiales > Rhizobiaceae > Oryzicola. Next base: position 58,537 of record NZ_JASCRR010000017.1, on the reverse strand, counting down.
GTGCAACGTCAACGCGACGAGCACGCCGCTCAACGCGGCTGAATCCGGCAGCTTCAAACCACAACAAAAAAACCCGCAGCACACAAATGCCGCGGGTCCTTTTTAGTGTTTATCTGCCTGTCGGCTTAACGATGCGACAGATAGACGGTTTCTTCATCGTCACGCTGCTTGCCGCCAAGGGCAGCCGCGGCGCTCGAGATGAAGGCACCGATGATCATCGACAACGCCGCGATCAGGGCGAAGGTGGCAGCTGCGGCCCGTGCGGTATCGGCAGCTTCCATAGCCTGCGTCTTGGCAGCCTCTGCCTGAGCAATGACGGCATCGACACGTGCGGTAGCCTCGGCTTCAGACAGGCCTGTCCGGGCAGCGACGAGCTGCGCGAGATAAGTCTTGTCCTCAGGCGTCATCTCGCCCGCTGCCGCACTTGAAGCGAGAATGCGCGAGGCCTGCGCGGCTGCCGCCGCATCGCCTTCCGCACCTGGGGCCGCAAGACGACCGGGATCGTTCGGGCGGAACAGCGAATCGACGAAGTACGATGCCGCGCCGCTGGTGCTTTCCGTGTCCGCGCCGGCGGTGGCGCCCATGACAGCACCGGACGCAACTGTGGAGGCCGTTTGGATGCCTGTTCCGATAACGGAGGTTATGGCCGAACCCAGAACCATCACGGTCACCAGCGTGGCGACTGCCCAGGACATGAAGCCATGCGCGGTATCGCGGAAGAAGGTTTCGTCGGTGTGGATGCCGACCCACTTGGTACGAAGCCGACCCGTAAGATAGCCGCCCGCGCCGGAAGCCAGCCATTGCACAATGATCAGCCAGATCGCCGTCGAAACCGCGAATGTGGTGACGCTCGCGCCCTCATTCGACCATGGCGAAACCATTGTAAGTCCCAGGCCGGAACCCAACAGCATCAGGATAAAGGTGATTGTCGAAGCCGCGAAAGCGCCCGCAATGATCGGACCCCAGCTGACAGCCGATTTCGACGATTCGACCTGTGTGCCGACTTCGGCAGTTGTGTAGTCGCTTTGCATGGCCATCTCCTAACGCATGAACAAGAAGAGAAGGATAATAATCGGAATTGGAATGCCAAGCATCCAGAGTAAAATACCACGACCCATGATCGTCTCCTGTAGATGAAATAAGAAAAAGCCCCGCTGGCGCGGGGCTATAGATTAGGCAGGCTTTGCGATCTCATTCGCGGATGCATCTGCAAGCGCGGTCAAGGCTTCATCGGTCTTGGATTCTTCTGCAAGCGTCTGGCCCAACAGTTCCGCTGCATCGCTCATGCCGAGTACTTCAGCCCAGCGCTTCAGCGTGCCGTATCGGGTCATCTCATAGTGCTCGACCGCCTGGGCAGAAGAAATCAGGCCGGCATCGATCGCAGGCGAACCCTTGAAGGTGTCGATGATGTCTTCGCCTTCGGAGATGATGCCCTCAATGGCGTCGCAGGTCTTGCCCTGGGCGCGCTTGCCCATCAGTTCAAAAACCTGCTGCAGGCGCTCGACGTGAACTTCCGTCTCGTCCTTGTGCTTTTCAAACGCCGACTTCAACTCAGAAGAACTGGCGGCACGCGCCATTTTAGGCAGCGTCTTGAGGATTTTTCGCTCGGCATAATAGATGTCCTTCAAAGTATCGTGAAAGAGATCTTCGAGGTTCTTTTCTTTGGCCATGAGGGTCTTCCTTGGTGCTTGTCGTAAAACATTGTGTTCACGGTGTCGTGAATGCACCAAGAAAGCGCGCCAGAAACATAAAGGTTCCCGACCAGCGCCTGGAAAAACTTTAGACCGCAACGGAACTTATCGCGTTGTGCCGTTGGACCCGGGAACGACTAGCGTTACGCCGACATGCGGAAGATGAAGCGGATCGCATTGCTGTCCGACATCACTCGATCCTACCGGGACTGCGAGATTTCCAAGACGATGGAGAGCCAGACCCCAAGCCATGCGCAAGCGCTGCTGGTGTAGCGGCAGACGGCAACAGTGTCAGTCAAGCGGCTCACCTGCGTGACAACGCGTACGCGCAAAGAAGACATACCAAACGTCTCAAGGATTCTGTCGGTTTTCAGGTCGGAAGAAAGTCGGCGAACGACCGAGCGTTCCAAATGGTACGGTTGGGTGGGCTTGAACCACCGACCTCCGGATCCACAATCCGGCGCTCTAACCAACTGAGCTACAACCGCACATCTTGCTTTCGCGAAGCGTCCATACGGCCTCTTGAATGACATTTCAAGGCTTTTACGACACGTGGCCGGGTATTTCACAGCCTGCGAAACCGTGTGCGAGAAAACTCGAATTGCTTAGGAAAGGGTACCCCACAACAGAAAAAGACCGGCGGGAGGAGGTGCCGGTCTTTTCCTTGTGTCTGGCCAGCGGGAGGAGGTACTGGCCTTTTAGCCCGGAGGGCAGAGGGAGGAGGAACCGCCCGCCGGGTATTTCGAAGGCGCCGGTTTAAGCAACCTTGAGTTCGGTGAAAGCCTTCTCGAAAGCGATCTTGGCCGGCTTGGTGACGTCCTCGGCGACCTTGGTGGCGACAGCCTGGAAGTCCTTTGCCTGCTCGACCGACAGTTCGATGCGCTTGCGGAGGAACGAGGTCTGGAGCTCAAAGACCTCCGAAAGCGACTTGGCGCCCAGCAGCGACTCAAGATGAGCAAAACCCAGCTCGGTGTTGGTGCGCAGGGCGGCAATGGTCTTGTAGGACATGTCGTTCGAAGCCGTCTTCACGGTCTCGAAGGTGGTTTCGATCGTCTTCTGGGCTTCTTCAGCGCCGGTTTTGATCTTGGCATAAGCCTCTTTCGACTGCTCGACGCCCTTTTCGGTAAAAGTGCGGAGCTGGTCGGTTGCCTTGGAGACGTCGAAAGTGGGGAATTCAACGTTTTCTACGAATTCGGCAGTCTTGGTCTTGGACATTTTCCATCCTTTGCCTTGATAGACCTTCACGAAGGCCTTTTATGTCGATGAATGACATATAGCACCCCTTATGCTGCGTTGCAATATTTATGTTGCACTGCACCAAAAAATCTCGCCGTTAACCACATGGTGCGGAAACCGGCAGCACAAGGCCATGTTTGATGGACGTGGCGGCTGTCTGCTTTTATTAACGAAGCGTTAATTTAGAATGCCCGCGCCAGGCAGGGACAAAGAATGCCGTCAGCAGCCTACTCATTTCTGGATGTCGCGATCCTCGACCAGGTCAGGCAGCGTTTTGCTGCCGGCGATGCCTTGGCGATCCTGTCCACCGATCTTGATCAGGTAATCTGGGCCAACGGCCCGGGGGCTGCGATCTTTGGGCATGACGCGGTCGAAGATATGATCGGCGCATCCTCGCGTCTTGGCTTGACGGCCCGCCGGCAGATTGCCGCGACCAGCGGCTTCCCCGATATCGGGCGCGACCGGTCGATTCTGGTTCGCTTGGCGACCGGCATGCAAAGCCGCGCCATAGCCTTCCTTGCCAGCGCAGTGACCTTGCCGGATGGCGAACAGGGCATACTGCTGGCCGTTCCTGCTGCGCAGACCGACGCGAAGGACGAGGCCGATATCGTCCGGCATGCTGTCGGTGGGTTCAGTGAACCCGGTCATTTCCTGGCGTTTCTCGATGCGCAGGGGCAGGTCGAAGCGGCCTCGGATGGGTTCTCCAGCCTTTCGCTCGAGCCTTTCCGGGTCGCGCAACTCGTCGCCGAGTTTGGGCAGCAAGGACAGCGCCTGCTCAAGCGCGTGTTGTCGGTGCCCGGCGGCCGCTTGCCTGTCGGAGTGGCGCGCTTGACCGACGATCCCGTCCGTTATCTTCTTGTCGTCGTCGACGAACGCGACCATGCCGCGCGGGAAAGCGTTGCCCCGGTCGAGGAACCCAAGACGGCTTCTGTCGAAGTTTCGCCGGCCATCGAACAGCCGCCTGTCGCGGCAACAGTTTCACCGGTGCCGGAACATGCTTCGACGCCGCCGGCGGAAAAGCCGGCGACGCTCGCCGACGGCCTTCATGACGATGCGCCTGCGGTGCGGTTCGTCTGGCGGACGGATGCCGAGGGGCTGTTCAGCGCGATCTCGCCGGAATTTGCCGGCGTTGTGGGAGAACGCGCCGCCGATGTGATCGGGCGGCTGTTCCACGATGTTTCGATGACCTTCGCACTCGATCCGGACGAAGAGATTACAGCCCTTCTGGAACGGCGCGATACGTGGTCGGGTAAGATGGTGCTGTGGCCGGTGGCCGGAACGGACCGCAAGGTGCCTGTCGATCTGGCGGCTTTGCCGGTCTATAGCCGCGACCGTGTTTTCGAAGGGTTCAGAGGGTTTGGCGTTCTTCGCCCATCGGAATCGGTTGTCGATCCCGAACGCATCGGGTTGGCGCTCGTACCCAACGCACGTACGGACGAAGTGGAGCCGGAGGTTCCCGTTACTCCAGCCGATGAGCCTGAGGTGCCGGCGACGCCCGACGAACAACCTGCCGCTGCCGAAAATGTCATCCGCCTCGCCGCGCATCGGCCTGCCGACGCCTATCTGGACAATGGCAAGACTCTGTCTCCCGTCGAGCGCACCGCGTTCCGCGAAATCGGCGACCGGTTGCGGAAAACGACCGGATCTGAACCACCAGTGCTCGCGCCCGAACCGGACGTTCCAGCGCGTGCCGAACCTGCGGACATGACGCCGCAGCAGGTCGCGGCGACCACCCAGGAAGCCGCCGAAACGCTGAAGAAGCCTGCTGTCGAATACGTGCCGCCTCAGATAGCCGAGGTGCCGCAAGCGGAGTCCTCGGAGGAAACCGTCGCTGCACAGCGGGTTGAAACCGCGCTGCCCGTAAACGCACCGGAGGAAACCTCCGTGGCGGAGGATGTTTCCACACTACCGCGTCGTGAGGAAGCAGTGCCTGAACCGTCCGCGGAGCAGGTCGAGGCCGATGCAGAAGATCACCCGCCGGCCGACAACGCTCTGCTGGAGCGGATGCCGCTTCCGGTGCTGATCCACTCTGGCGACCGGCTGCATTATGCCAACCCGGAATTCCTGGCCCTTATCGGTCACGCGTCGCTCGACGATATAGAAATGGCCGGCGGGCTCGGCAGCCTGTTCGTCGATCATCTCTCCGATGTCGTCGATGCAGACCGGCACCTGAAAATGCGCGGAAGGGACGGTGCGGAATTCGCCGTCGAAGCGCTGCTGCGTTCCGTGCCTTGGCGCGGCCGCAAGGCGCTGATGCTGGTGGTCAAGCCTGCCAACAGCGAGGACGACGAGAACGTTGCCGGCGCCGCTTCGATGGTTTCCGCCTTGCAGACGCGCGTGGCCGAGATGCGGGCAATCATCGATACCGCCACCGATGGCGTGGTTCTGATCGACCTGGATGGCAACATCCGCTCCATCAGCCGGCCGGCGGAAGCGCTGTTCGGCCAAGACAGCGACGAGGTCGCCGGCAAGCCTTTCACCGCGCTGTTTGCCATCGAAAGCCAGCGCGCCGTTCAGGATTATCTCAACGGCTTGGCGGATAACGGCGTGGCCAGCGTGCTCAACGATGGACGCAATGTCATCGGTCGCGAGGCCGAGGGCGGTTTCATCCCGATGTTCATGAGCATCGGCAAGTTGCCGCATGACAGCGGCTACTGCGCGGTGGTGCGCGACATCACGCCCTGGAAGCGCGCGGAGGAAGAATTGACGCAGGCGCGCTCAATCGCCGAACGTGCCTCGTCGCAGAAGACCGACTTCCTGGCGCGGATCAGCCATGAAATCCGCACGCCGCTCAACGCCATCATCGGCTTTTCCGAACTGATGATGGACGAGAAATTCGGTCCCGTAGCCAATGACCGCTATCGCGACTATCTCCGCGACATCAATCGATCGGGCAATCACGTGCTCGATCTCGTCAATGATCTGCTCGATATCTCGAAGATCGAGGCCGGCCAGCAGGAGATGGATTACGAAGCCGTCTCCATCAACGATGTGCTGTCCGAGACGGTCGCGCTGATGCAGCCGCAGGCCAATCGCGAGCGCGTCATCATCCGGTCCAGCTTCGCTTCGCGCCTGCCGGAGGTGGTTGCCGATATGCGCAGCCTGCGCCAGATTGCGCTCAACGTGTTGTCGAATGCCGTTCGCTACACCCAGGCAGGCGGGCAGGTGATCGTTTCGACGTCATATGAGCCGAGCGGCGACATCGCTTTGCGGGTGCGCGACACCGGTGTTGGTATGACACAGGCCGAGATCGAGCAGGCGATGAAGCCGTTCAAGCAGATCAACTCGCTCAAGCGCCCGCGCGGCGACGGCACGGGTCTTGGATTGCCGCTGACCAAAGCCATGGTAGAGGCCAACCGCGCCCGCTTCACCATCACCTCGACGCCGGGAGAGGGAACGCTGGTCGAGGTCATTTTCCCCTCCACGCGCGTTTTGGCAGAGTAAACTTTCGATCTGCGCGGATGTCGCATGACACCCCGCTGGTCACATTTTCGTGACCGTAACTTGCATTCGTATGAACTCGTTGATCAAAGCGTTGAAATCTGTGCCAAACCCTCCACTTTAGAACTATTCCAAATAATTGATTTTGTTGATCTTTATAGTTGATTAGTCCACTCCGCTTGAGCATATAGGCGCTGTTTGAGGGTCCGGCAGCCTCGTGCTGCCGGCGAAGCCATTTGGCAGGGAGACGTCACTATGATTTCCACAAAGACTTCGGGCCTAGGCGCTTTTGCGCTTGCCGCATTGTTTGCCACCTCGGCTTTGGCCGACGGCACCGTCAACATCTACACCTATCGTCAGCCTGACCTGATCAAGCCCGTGCTCGAGGCCTTCACGGCAGAGACCGGCATCCAGACCGAAGTCCTGTTTCTCGACAAGGGCCTTGAAGAGCGCATCCTCGCTGAAGGCGAGAACTCGCCCGCCGACGTCATTATGACGGTCGACATTTCGCGTTTGACCTCGGCCAAGGAAAAGGGCGTCACCCAGCCTCTGATCGATGAAAAGCTCAACGCTGAACTGCCGGCCGAGTATCGCGATCCGGAAGGCAACTGGTTTGGCGTCACCAAGCGCGCCCGTGTCGTCTATGCCTCGAAGGACCGCGTGCAAGACACCGCGATCACCTATGCCGATCTGGCCGACCCGAAGTGGAAGGGCAAGATTTGCATGCGTTCGGGCCAGCACGATTACAATCTGGCGCTGTTCTCAGCTGCAATCTCGCATTGGGGTGCGGAAAAAACCGAAGAGTGGATGAAAGGCCTCAAGGCCAATCTCGCCAAGAAGCCCGACGGCGGCGACCGTCCGCAGGCTGGCGCCATTGCGGCGGGCGAGTGCGACATTGCCATCGGCAACACCTATTATGTCGGCCTGATGCGCAACAATGAGAAGGATCCGAAGGAGAAGGAGTGGGGCAACGCGATCAACGTGCTCTTCCCAACCTTCGAGAACGGCCTTACCCACGTCAATATCTCGGGTGCAGCGCTCGCCAAGCATGCGCCGAACCGCGACAACGCCGTCAAGCTGATCGAGTTCCTGGCGAGCCATAAGGCACAGCAGGTCTATGCCGAGGCAAACTACGAATATCCGGTCGAGCCCGGCCTGGAGCCTTCGGAGACGGTCAAGGCGTTCGGAAAACTCAAGGCCGACACGCTGCCGCTGGCCGACATTGCGAAATATCGCAAGCAGGCTTCCGAGATGGTCGACCGCGTCGGCCTGGATGATGGCCCGTCCTCTTGATCGGTCGCCGATAAAAGTCTTCGAAACCGGGCCGATCCAATCGGCCCGGTTTCGTCGTTTGGAGGGTCTGGTTTGGGGCAGGTCGCAAGCGTGAACAGTATGGGGAGCCGCAAGGCTGTCGATGCCGTGCGCCCGCCGCGCCACCCTTTGCTGCGCAGCGCTGCTCTGCTTGTCAGCGGAATCGTGCTGTTGCCGATCATCGCCCTCGTTTTCGTTGCCCTGTCGGGCACGGGCGAAGACTGGCCGCATCTCGTCCAGAACGTGCTTCCAGGTTCGATCCGCTCCACACTCCTGCTGATGTCGCTTGTCGCTGCGATGACCGGTGTCGTCGGCGTTGCATCGGCCTGGGCTGTGGTGGCCTACGACTTCCCGTTCCGTAAGACGCTGTCCTGGATGCTTGTGCTGCCATTTGCGGTGCCGCCCTATCTCGCCGCCTACGCCTATGGCGAGTTCCTGCATTTCCATGGTCCTGTGCAAGGCATGGTGCGCGCGCTGTTCGGGTTCCAGACCATCCGCGACTACTGGTTTCCAGATATTCGCACCACGCAGGGCACGGCGTTCGTGCTGGCTGCCGTGCTTTATCCTTATGTCTATATGACCACGCGCGTGGTGTTTCTCATGCAGGGACGCAACATCGCCGATGTTGCCCGCACCTTGGGCGCATCGCCGCGCCGAGTCTTTTGGCGCGTGCTGCTGCCTGTCGCGCGTCCCGCCATCGCAGCGGGCCTAGCCCTCGTCCTGATGGAAACCATCAACGACGTTGGCGCGGCCGAATATTTCGGCGTCCGCACCTTGACCGTGGCCGTCTACACGACCTGGCTGAACCGCAACAGCCTGGAGGGCGGCGCGCAGATTGCGCTGATCATGCTGCTGCTGGTGTTCGTGCTGCTTGTCGCCGAGCAATGGGTGCGTCGTCGCCAGCGCTATCACGCCGGCCGTTCGACGCAGATGAAAGTACACCCTCCGCGGGTTCGGATTGTGGGCTTAAAGCGCTGGGCGATGCCAGTGACGCTGCTGTTGCCGATCCTCTGCGGTTTCGGAGTGCCGCTGCTGATTTTCGGACAGTATGCCTCACGGCGTATGGACCAATTCTTCGCTCCGGCGCTCGGCAAGGCGCTGTTAAACAGTCTGATGACCGCGACGCTGACTGCGCTGCTGGCGGTGGCGGTGGCGCTGCTGCTGCTCAATGTGGTGCGGTTGTGTCGGGGACGCGGGATGATCGCCGTGGTTCGGCTGGCGTCGATCGGTTATGCGCTGCCAGGCGGCATATTGGGGCTCGGCCTTCTGTTCTCGCTCGCCCGATTCGACAACACGATCGATGCGTTCATCCGCGCCACGTTCGGCTTCTCGACAGGCCTGCTTCTGACCGGCTCAGCCGCTGCCGTCGTGCTTGCCTGCACGATCAGATTCATAGCCCTCGCCGAAGGGTCGATCCGTTCGGGGATGGAGAAACTGCCGGCCGGGCTAGACGATGCTGCCCGCAGTCTTGGGCGCACCCCGGTGCAGAGCGCGCTGTCGGTGCTGCTTCCGCTGCTGCGTCCTGCTATCCTGACGGCAGCGGTCCTGGTCTTTGTCGACACGGTGAAGGAACTGTCGGCGACGATCCTGTTGCGGCCCTTCGGCTTCAACACGCTTGCCACCCATGTCTATGAGAATGCATCGCGCGGTGTGCCCCAGGATGGGGCAGCCGCCGCATTGACCATCATTCTAACGGCGATGGTTCCGGTTTTGCTTCTGTCCGGCGCCCTGATGCGTGACGCGGAGGCACATCTCTAGGAATGCCACCCCACCTATTCCAAGCGTAACGAACCGCCCGTTTAATGCGGAACAGAATTGATGATCGCGGCCACGAGAACTGCGTTGGCGCACAGAATCATCAGAGATGTGACGATGGCGGCTCTTTGAATTTCGCTCATTGTTTGCTCTCCGTTTGTTACGGAAGGTAACGCGCCGTTATGGAAATGGCAATTCACAATTCTGTCCGTGCGCAAAAACGGCGGAAATGCAGCCTGGTTCCAGGCAATTGTGAAAAGAAAAAGGCGCCCGAAAACGCCTTTAAAGGGATGCAGTAAAAACTGTGGATTGTTGGAAAGTTCCCGTTCGCGTTTAGCTCTGCAGCGCAGGGATGTTGGCGTACAGGTCCAACGCTTCCGGATTGGCCAGCGCTTCCTTGTTCTTGACGGAACGGCCATGCACCACGTCGCGCACGGCGAGTTCGGTGATCTTGCCGGATTTTGTCCGCGGAATGTCTTGCACCGCGATGATTCGCGCGGGAACGTGGCGCGGGCTCGCTCCTGTCCTGATCTTGTTGCGAATGCGCTTTTCGAGATCGTCGTTCAACACGATCCCTTCGGCCAGCCGCACGAACAGCACGACGCGCACGTCGTCATCCCAGGTCTGGCCAATGCAGAGCGCCTCGACGATCTCTGGCATCTGTTCGACCTGGTTGTAGATTTCGGCAGTGCCTATGCGCACGCCGCCCGGGTTGAGCGTCGCGTCAGAACGGCCGTGGATGATCATGCCGCCATGCCGCGTCCATTCGGCGAAGTCGCCATGGCACCAGATATTGTCGAAGCGCTCGAAATAGGCGGCGTGGTATTTCACCCCGTCCGGATCGTTCCAGAAGCCGATCGGCATGGCCGGAAATGGCTTGGTGCAGACCAGTTCGCCCTTTTCCTGGCGTACCGGCTTGCCGTCGTCGTCCCAGACATCCACCGCAAGCCCCAAACCCGGCCCTTGGATCTCACCGCTCCAGACCGGTTTCGTCGGTACGCCGAGAACGAAGCAGGAGACGATGTCGGTGCCGCCTGAGATCGAGGCGAGATGGACGTCTTTCTTGATCCCATCATAGACGAAATCGAACCCTTCGGGCGACAGCGGCGAGCCGGTCGAGGACACAGTGCGCACGCTCGATAGATCATGCGTTTCGATAGGCCGCAGCCCGGCCTTGCGCACAGAATCGATGAACTTCGCCGACGTGCCGAAATAGGTCATCTTCTCGCGCTGGGCGAGATCGAAGATCACATTGCCATCGGGATGGAAAGGTGAACCGTCATAGAGAAGAAGCGTCGCGCCCGAAGCGAGGCCCGACACCAGCCAGTTCCACATCATCCATCCGCAGGTGGTGAAGTAGAAGAGCCGGTCGCCTTCCATCAGCCCGGCATGCAGCCTGTGTTCCTTGACATGCTGCAGCAACGTACCCCCGGCCGAATGAACGATGCATTTCGGGATACCGGTCGTGCCCGACGAAAACAGGATGTAGAGCGGGTGCGAAAAGGGCAACTGCGCGTAGGAAATGTCTGCGGCGGCAAACGGCGCGAGCGCCTGGTCCAGCGTCTCTGCATTGGCCAAGCCGGCCGCGGCTTGCTCGGCAGTGCCGAGATAATCGACCACCAGAACCTTGCGCAGGGTAGGCATCTGACCCGCGACGGTTGCTATTTTGGCCGACACATCAATGCGTTTGCCGGCATACCAATAGCCGTCCGGCGCCAGGAACACGACCGGCTCGATCTGGCCGAAGCGGTCGAGGACGCCTTGCTCGCCGAAATCCGGCGAACAGGACGACCAGATAGCGCCCAGCGAAGCGGTCGCCAGCATCGCCGCCACGGTTTCAGGCATGTTGGGCATCATGGCCGCGATCCGGTCACCCTGTTTGACGCCGAGCGAGACGAACAATTGCTGCATGCGCGACACCTGCGCGCGCAACTCGTCCCACGTCCAGCGACGCGTGATGTTGTCCTCGCCCTGGAAGACGATCGCTTCTTCATCGCCACCTTTGCGCAGAAGGTTTTCCGCAAAATTCAGCTTGGCATCGGGGAAGAAGGCCGCGCCGGGCATCAAGTCGCCATCGGCCAGTATGCGCTCGCCCTTTTCTCCGGCGATACCGCAGAAATCCCAGACGAGGTTCCAGAATCCTTCGCGGTCCTCAATCGACCAGGCATGCAGCGCGTCGAAATCGGCAAGTGAGACGCCGGTTCGTGCTGATGCCTGACGGGAAAACGCCGTTATGGCGGCCTCCTCGATCTGCGATTCAGACGGACTCCAAAGCAAATTTTCGACCATTATGCGTTCTCCTCCACACCCCTGCGCTTATGCATATTGCGCTGCGGCAAATCAAGAACCGGCCATTGCGTTGTGTGCAATCGCCTTGACGAGGCCATAAAGACTTGAAATGCCGGGCCTGTCCGCTACACCCGTCTGAAAGGGCTGCATACGGGGCTATGAAGGGATCACCACTAGTCAGGCGTTTGATCTGGGCCGTCGCTGCATTGCTTGCCATCGGCGCAGTGGGCGTCGCGGTTTTGCCTTACGTTGCCGCCTCGCAGATCGTGCGGGATCGTATTGCCTTTAACATGAGCCTTTCCAGCGGCTATCGCGTCATCATCGATGCGCCGCCTGTGATCGAGATATGGCCGTTGCGCGCCATTCTCACCGATGTTTCTCTCTCCCGCTGGGACGACTCCCCCGATACGCCGGTTCTCGAAGCCGAGCGTGTCGAGATCGAACTGTCCGCCTTTGCCGCGCTGCGCGGCAACATCGTCTTTTCCGGCGCTCGGCTGATCCGGCCCGTGGTCTATTTCGAAGGCGAGGGGAATGCGATCAGGCCGCCGCCCTTGCCCGGCGGCGGATCCATCGCGCGCGCGATCGACGTGACGCGGCGTCTGGTCGAGGCCAATCCACAGCAGCCCGATCTGTCTTCCTTGCCGAGCACGCCGTTCGGCACCGTTGAACTCATCGACGGGCGTGTCGTCGCCGGCGAGGAAGAAGTCGTCAAGGGCCTCAACGCCCGCATCGACTGGCCGACGCTGGACAAACCAGCCAACTTCAATGCCTCCGGCACCTGGCGCGGCGAGGCGTCGAGCATCGGCATTGCGTCTGCCCAACCGCTGCTGCTGCTGGCAGGTGGCGCCGGCCCGCTGTCGTGGTCGTTCAAGGCCCAGCCGGCCGAGGTATCGTTCGACGGTCGCGCGAGCGTGCTCGGCGACCCCTATTTCGACGGCCAATTACGCTTTGCAACGCCAGCGCTGCGTCGATTGCTCGAGTGGTCGGGATCGCAGGTCATGTCGCATCGCGCCATCGGTGCGCTGTCGGTAAATGCAAAGGCGTCGGGCAATCTCCAGCGCATGAAGATGGAAAACACCCAGATCGTTCTGGACGGCAATCCGGGTCTGGGTGCGTTGGAAATCGTGCTCGGGCCAAGCACGCCGGCTCTCTCTGGAACGCTGGCCTTCGAGACGCTCAACCTACAGACGTTCCTCTACGCGCTGTCGCCGCTGACGCTGTCGCCCGCCGACACCGCCCAGGAACTTCCGGTGCGGGTGGATGTGGACCTCAGGCTGTCTTCCGCGACTGCCACTGCTGGTTCGCTCACACTCGCCAATGTGGCCGCAACCGCGCAGGTGAGGAACGAACTCGCGGTCTTTGACATTTCCGACGCCAGCGCCTTTGGCGGCAGTGTCCAGGCCGGGCTGCGCTTCGACCGCGGAGACGGCGGAACCCAGGTCGAACTGCGGCTGATGGCCAATGACATTGATGGCGGCGCCTTTGGCCAAGCTGTGGGCATGAGCAAGGTTGCGCCTGTAGCACGTGGCAACATTTCCCTGACGATGAAAGGCGAGGCACATGATTGGCAGTCCCTGATGCAGAATGCCGACGGCTCGATCTCAGCCAATTTCGGCCAGGGCACGCTCTCCGGCTTCGATCTCGGGGGCTTTCAGAACCGGCTGAAGGAAGGCGGCTTTTTCGCGCTTGCCGACGTGACTCAGAGCAATCTGCCGATTGACGGCATGGAGGTGAGAGCGGCGCTCAATGACGGCGTTGCACGGCTCGAAAAGGCGGAAGCCCGCTCCGGCGGCAACCGCCTCTGGCTCAGCGGCATCGTGCCCTATATCGGTCGCGGCCTGGCGCTGACCGGCGGCATCGAGCCCATCCAGCCGCCCGCACCGCCGCCTGCCGCCCCACCGGCTGCGCCGGCAGAAGGCCAGGCGCCGACGGCGAATGTGCAGGCGCAACCCGCTGCCTCCGCTGCGCCGCCACCACGCGTCGCGAGCTTTTTCGTCGGCGGCTCTTGGGACAGCCCCTTCATCTCCCCTTTGACCAGCCGCAGCGAAGGCGGCGCGGAGTAGTTTAGAACAAGCTGCCCTGGTTGCCGGGCTCGCGGAGCTTTGCCGACGGCTTGGAAACCATGACTCTCGGCTTTGCAACGCCGGTTGTCGCAATAGCCTGGGCTTCGCCATCGGCAAATTCAAGCGACAGCGCCGCACCCGAAGCCACATCGGCAGCGCTCTTGATCACTGCGCCATCCGCATCTTTGACGAGCGCGAAGCCGCGCGCCAGCACGGCCTTGTGCGAGAGGGTAGCAAGCAGCCGGTCGGATTGCGTCAGCTGTGCTCGAAACCGCTCAAGCCGTTGGGATACGGCCATCAGACCGCGCCGGTCCAAAGACGCGAGCTGTGTACGCTGGGCCGTATGGCGCCGTGCCAGCGGCTCCGGCAACAACCGTTTTTGCACACGGTCGAAATGCACGCGTCGTTCACGCACCAGCGCTCTCAAGGCCGTCTGCGCCCGCGCCATGTCGCGGTCGAGGTGGCGCCGTGTGTCGCCGATGCGGCGCGACAGAGTGGCGGGCGAAAGCCGGATCGCTAAGAGCCGGGCACGCTTGCGTTCGGTGCTGACGATCAGCGCCCGTCCAAGCCTGCTCGTGGCTTCGTCGAAACGGCGGCGCGGCAGCGCTAGCAACTGGTCTGGCGAGGGCAGGGCACGTGCTGCGGCGCGCACCGCCTGCCTGCGCCGGTCGAGCAGGCGTGAGGTGCAGTTGCGCAGGCGCGCGCCGAGATTGGCGAGTGTTGCCTCGAGATCCGCTTTGACGGGAACGGCAAGCTCGGCGGCACCCGTGGGGGTCGGAGCACGGCGGTCGGCAGCGAGGTCGAGCAGCGTCCAGTCGGTCTCGTGGCCGACGGCTGAGATCACGGGAATGTCGGATGCGGCAACCGCGCGGATCAGCGCTTCGTCGTTGAAGCCCCAGAGGTCTTCGAGGCTCCCGCCGCCCCGCGCCACGATCAGCAGATCGGGACGCGGCACAGAACCGTCGAACGGCAAGGCATTGAAGCCTGCGACTGCCGCAGCCACCTCGGCGCCCGACGTCTCGCCCTGCACCCGCACCGGCCAGACGATCACATGCAGCGGAAAGCGGTCCTTGATCCGGTGGACGATGTCACGGATGACGGCGCCGGTCGGTGAGGTCACCACGCCGATGACCTTCGGCATGAAGGGCAGGAGCTGCTTGCGGTCGTCGTCGAAAAGGCCTTCGGCAGCGAGCTTGCGTTTTCGCTCTTCCAAAAGCGCCATCAGCGCCCCGGCGCCAGCCGGTTCTAGATTGTCGATGACGATCTGGTATTTCGATGAGCCGGGATAGGTGGTCAGCTTGCCGGTGGCAATGACCTCCATGCCTTCTTCAGGCCGGAACTTCAGCCGGCCCATCGTGCCTTTCCAGACCACGGCTTCAAGCCGCGAGCGGTCGTCCTTCAGTGCAAAATAGGCGTGGCCTGAGGAGTGCGGGCCGCGATAGCCGGAGATTTCACCACGCACGCGGACATGGCCGAATTGGTCTTCGACAGCCCGCTTCAGGGCGCCGGAAATCTCACTGACCGTGTATTCGCCGACATTCGGGCGTGATTCGAGGTCTAGATCGCTCATCCGCGGATTGGGCGCGTCCGGTGTGGCGTCGTCAAGGCGTGGGGCCGCAAGGGCTGGGGAAAGCTCACCAGCCGGCCAGGACATGGCCCGGCTTCAGCCTGCGACCCTTGACCGAAGTCACGGCGGCGAAATCGAAGCTGCCGCCGTCTTCGATGACCGGGACCGAGATGTTGTCCAAGCTTTCCGAAATATGCCGCGCCAGCGCCTCGACGATTTCCGGGCGGCTGGTATGGCCGCGCAGGATGCCGATGCCGCAGTCCGGCAGACTGCCGAAACCGTCGGCCTCGCCCAGCACGCGCATGCCAGGGCGCAGCGCGCATTCCGGCAGCACCGAGACCGCAAGTCCGGACAGGACGGCAGCTGTGATCACCGTGGCCGACCAACTGGTAAAGAGCACGCGGTGGCGGCGCGCCGAGCGGTCCAAGGCTTCGACCGCGGTCAGCCGCCAGCGGCAATTGGGGCGCCCGAAGGCCATCGGTAAAATTTCTTCCTCATGCACCATATGGCTTGCTGACGAGACCCATAACAGCGGCTCGTGGCGGACGATCTCCACCGGGCGCACTTCGTCGCATTCCGTCACCACTGCGATGTCGAGATTGCCACGCCGGGTAAGCTCGAGCAGGTTGATGGTGGGTTCGCAGATCACCGACAGCTCGACGCGGGGATTGGAGCGCGAGAACCGCGCCATGATCTCTGGCAGGAAGCGGTCTGCGTAATCGTCGGGCATGCCGATGCGCACCGTGCCTTCCAGCGCCTTATCGTCGAACAGCGCTAGCGTCTCGCGGTTGAGCTGCAACAGCTTGCGGGCATGGGTCAGGAGCCGCTCGCCTTCCTCGCTGAGCTTGTTGGTACGGCCATCCTTCTCGAACAAAGGCTTGCCGATCCGCTCCTCGAGCCGGCGCATCTGCATGGAAACGGCCGACTGGGTGCGATGCACCTCGTCAGCGGCGCGGGTGAAGCTGCCTGTGTCGGCGATGGTGATGAAGGTCTGCAACTGGTCAAGATCGAGAGGAGACGCAGCCATATCGATACCCATAACGAATGTTGATGATAAAGATTAAAAACATTCGTTGGATTAATCAATGCACCGATGGCAATTAGCTGATGTCCACATGAACTGCATGTGAAACCGGACTGGAAGGCTGCTGGAGCGGCGGCTTCCCAGATGGGCACCGCTTTGCCCGAACATAGGAGATGACCATGACCACGCTTGAACACGCCACCGCCACGATGCACTCCGCCACGCGTCCGGCCCTTTCGGCGCGTGTGGTCAATGCCATCGCCCAGACGTATCGAACCTGGAAAAATCGTCGCGCCTTTTTGAAGCTTGGTGAGATGAGCGACATCGAGCTTGGCGATATCGGCCTGACCCGCGGCGATCTGCATTTTGCCAGCGATTTGCCGTTCAACGCTGACCCGACATCGCGGCTCGATGCCATACGCTATTCCAACGCCAGCCATGTCGAGCAGATGGCGCGCCGCGTCGCCTGATCGCATGCGGCTCAAGCGCTGCCATGCCGCTGAAGAGTTTTGCAGGCTCCCCACACTCCCTCCGGCTCCCCGCCGGTCAGCCTGCAAGTTGCCCGGTCCGCGAGGACCGGGCTTTTTCTTGGAAAGCGCTCAGCGATTCCTGTCCATTCCCTTTAGGAATTGGTCGAACACGGACTCGACGCCTTTCTGGTACTCTTCGCGCTGCTTGCTTCCCGTATCGAACATCTGGCCGAACAGATCGTCATAAGGGTTTTTGGCGCGCCCGCTGGGGTTCGCCTTGGGCTGCGGCGTCGGTTCGGGCTCGGGTGCGCTGCGGCGCTGGCCGCCGCCCATCATGTCTTCGAAAATCTTGCCGAACGGATTGTCGCCATAGGGACTGGAGGCCGGCTCCGGCGATCGCTGTTGCTGCGGCTGTTGTCCACCGCCGAACATGTCCTGCAGCACCTTGCCGAAAGGGTTGTCGAACGGGCTTGCCGTCTGCGGCGCCTGCCGTTGTTGGGGTTGGGCGCCGCCCATGCCGCCTTGGCGCATCATCTGCTCGAAGATCTGGCCGAACGGATTGTTGGCCATCCCGGAATCCGGCTGCAACTGGTTGGTCGACTGCTTGAACATACCACCCATGATCATCGAGGCGATGACCGGTAGCATCTGCTGCAAAATGGTCCGGCCGATGCCCGTGGCCTGAGCCGCCTGGCCGGCGATGGCACGCGACAAATCCTTGGAGCCGAAGAGATGGCCCAGAATGCCATTGCCTTCGTTGACGCCCTGGGGCGAGTAGGCGCGGCTGACATCCTCGAAATATTGGGCGTGCTGACCGTTGGCGAGCGCGTTCATAAAGGAACTGACGCCATAGGGGTCGGCAGCGTTTCGCTTGAGCCCCTGACTGAAGGCAGGCAGCAGCGCCTGCACCGCGGCCTGCGTCTGCTGCTGGCTTAGATTGAATTGGCGCGCCAGCGCCTCCATGCCGGCGCCGTTCTGTGCATTGGCAAGCATGTCGTAAAGCGGAAGCATGATGTATTCCTCCCAGAACCGATTATTGCCGCAGCCTAACCGATCATATGCGGGAGGAACACCGGAATCGGTGCTGCCTTAATAAGCGTATTCGAGAAAGGTGGGCTCGATCGAGTTGCCCCAGCGGGTGTGATAGGCGTTCAACATCTCCTCGGCGCTGGTGCTGCCGCGCGCCACGACCTCGTCCAGCGTGCTGAGGAAGGTGGTTTCGTCGTAGCCATCGCGGTTTTTGCGGCCGCGATTCTTCAGGCCCATTCGGGAGATGTCGAGCGCCTCGCGCCCGACGTCGCGCAGCGTCGTGTTGCGGAATGCGGTGGAGATTCCCTGTTCCGGAACGGTCTCGCGCATGGCCAGAACCTCGTCGAAACTCCAATTGGCCGTCAATTGCTCGGCGGCGTCCAAAGCAGCCGAATCGTAGAGCAGGCCAACCCAGAAAGCGGGCAGGGCGCAGATGCGCCGCCACGGACCGCCATCGGCGCCGCGCATTTCCAGGAAGCGTTTTAGCCGCACATCGGGAAACAGCGTCGACAAATGGTTTGCCCAGTCGCCCATGGTCGCCATGCCGTCAGTGATGTCCTTGCGCGCGGCACCGGCCATGAACTGGCGGAATGTCATATGGGTCATGTCGTGATAGCGGCCGTCGCGGATGATGAAATACATCGGCACGTCGAGCGCCCATTCGACATAGTCGGCAAAACCGAACTCGGGCGAGAAGCAGAAGTCGAGTAGCCCCGAGCGCTGATTGTCGGTGTCTCGCCAGATTTCGCCGCGCCAGCTCTGAAGACCGTTCGGCTTGCCGTCGGTGAAGGGCGAATTGGCGAATAGCGCGGTCGAAAGCGGCTGCAGCTTCAGCGACACCTGCATCTTGCGGCGCATATCGGCTTCGCTTTCGAAGTCGAGATTAACCTGGATCGTGCAGGTCCGATACATCATGTCCAGGCCCTGGGTGCCGACCTTGGGCATGTAGTTGGTCATGATGTCGTAGCGCGACTTGGGCATGCGCGGGGTTTCGGAAAGCTGCCATTTCGGGCTGCCTCCTAGACCGAGGAAGCGGATGCCGAGCGGCTCTGCGATCTCGCGCACCTGCGCCAAATGGGCGTTGCCTTCGCGGCAGGTCTGGTGGATGGTTTCCACCGGCGCGCCCGATAGTTCGAATTGGCCGCCCGGCTCCAGCGAAATGGCGCCTTGGCCTGTCGGTTCGACCAAGCCGATGATGCGGCCGGCGTCGATGATCGGATCCCAGCCGAGCGTCTTCTGCATGCCTTCGAGCAGCGCGCGAATGCCATGATCGCCGCCATAGGGAACGGGTGCGTTGCCATCGACATAGAAGGGGAATTTCTCGTGCTCGGTACCGATGCGCCATTGCTCCGGCGGCTTGTTGCCCTCGGCCAGATAGGCCACCAGCTCAGCGACATCCTCCACAGGATGGAAATCGGTCGTATCGCGCGCCATGACAGTCCCTTCTCGCGGCAACGAGCCGCCGGCGCTTGATGGACGATCAGAGGCACGGCGATCAAGCGAAAAATCCTGACGCTCCGTCGAAAGGAATTGATGGTGCCGCAGGCAACGTTCGCGCGAGGCGGTTAGGGTCGGCGCGGATGGTCATTTCATCGTAACGAGCGTAGTTGAGTTCGATAAAACTGGAAATATTTGTCGATAAACAACAGGAAAAATCGATGCCTGTTTTTGAATTTACAAAATAAAGGTCGCTTCCAGTGCTTTTCGCCTTAATTGAAGCGAGTTTAAGTTGTATAATACCGTTCTATTGATCTGGTGATACGACTTCGGCGAAATCCGAGACGGGGTTGTCGCTGGAATTCTCTAAAATATAAAACTATCACGCCATGTGGCGTATTTGGCGCTCAGTCTGAATTTCAAAGCTAATTCCGGCCCCGACCACATGTTGGCGCCGCACCTGAGGCATTTGTTTGGATTGTGCGATGCATGAGACGCGTTCCGTGTCCTCATGCCGAGGGCCGCTATCATGACCAGCCGTACAACCCAGACAGTCGTTCGCTTTTCCAAAGCGTTTGCGCTGCCGGGTTTCGATGCCCCGCTCCCGGCCGGAGACTACCGCGTCGACCGGGATGAGGAGCAGATCGATATGGCGTCACGCCTCGCCTGGCTCCACACGAACACATTTATTCATCTGCCGGCTGTGTCGGCATCGAGTTCGACGCAGCAGATGGTGCCGATCGAGCCAGCCTATCTCGAAGCGGCTTTGCAAAAGGACAAGACCCAACCATGAACAGTTCAATTTCCATCCGCCGTCGCGCCCGCCAAGAGGATCGCCCACATCACTTTGCACTCGGCCAGGCCGTGCACATGAAGGGGAGCTTTCAGATGCTGTCCAGCGACAGCGACGTGTACCACGTCACGGCGGTGCTTCCGGCCAAGGATGGCATCCCGCAGTACCGCATCCGCAACGACGACGAACGTCATGAGCGGGTGACCACCGAAGACCATCTTCGTCCGGTCCAGGAAACAGACCAGTCGCAACAATCCAGCCTCCTCGAAAGGACCTTCCGTCATGGCTAAGGGACAGAAACGCACCACCAAGGAAATCCGAAAACCCAAGCAGGAAAAGAAGCCTGAGGCGAAATCGGGCAGCACATTCGAAAACCAGATGCGGGCAGCGGACACCAACTCCTCGAAGGAGAAGGGCAAGCGCTGATGCGGCGGCTTTGGGCAGCAACGGCGCTGGCTCGATGAAATTCACGATTGAATTCTACCGGACACGCGCGGAGGACGACGCACATGCGATCGTCGGACGCGAGGAGATGGAAGCTCGCGATCTCGAGGACGCGATCAGGATCACGCGATTGCTGACGCTAACGCTCGACATGCCCCAAAAGCCCGACGCCGTGGCGATCAGCGATGCCTTCGGCAAACGCATCTACCTGGCAGTTCTCGAAGCCGCTGCGGGCACTGAAGGAGCACCGCCATTTTGAATGACATCAGCCCGGATCTCGGCGGCAACAACGCCGCTGTTATCGATAATTTGGGAAACCGGGGCGGAACCGCTGTCCGCGACGGTCTTGACAACCAGTTCGGCCGGCGCGTCGAAGCAGACCGATCGTGGACCATCTATCACGTCTATAGCGGGGTTCCCGCCTATTTCGGCGGGCGTGCCTCGATGCGATTAAGCCTGTCGGATGCAACGCTTGGAATGATCTCACTCAACCGCCGGAACAAGGGCGTGCGCAGCCAGCGCACGAAGCATTTTCCTGCGGTCATGAAAGGCGCGGAACGGCCATGACCCTTGGTTTTCCCAATCGAAGCCGGAGCTTCGACGCGGCGCGCGACGCCGTTCGCTTCATTGCGCATGACGGCATGTTCGAAGTGCCGTTCTTCGTCGAGGCAGGCGCGCTTCGCGCATCGGCGCAAAACGACAAGAGCACCGCCGGCGACGAGGCCGCCTGCCTGGCGGTCTTCGATTCCGCGCGCATCAAAATCCAGGAAGCGGCCAGCAAGGCCTATTCGGGGACGCAAAGAGGCAGGTCATATGTGCTGACCCGCCTCGACCTGCGGATCCGGTAGATGGCGCATCGGGACCTACCGAGCCCAGAACCACATCGACCGCTACGCTTGCCTACGGGGCAACCCGCTCTTCTTGCCATCACGACAAACTGCGGGGTTGCTTCTTGAGGGCCGTCGGCAGAATTTCCATGGAATCCTTCGGGCGCATCATGCTGGCTCTGGCATTCGGCCTCGCCGCCGGCCTTCTCTATCTCGTCTTCACCAGCATCACTTTCTGAAGCCGGCGCTTCACCAATCGCCGATGGTTGCCTGTATGACCGCCAGCGCCGCCACGGCTGCCGTATCGGCGCGCAGGATGCGTGGCCCGAGCGGAATCGCGGTGACGAAGGGCAGGGCATGCAGCATCTTGCGTTCGTCTTCCGAGAACCCGCCTTCGGGGCCGATCAAAAGCGCCAGCCTTCGCTCTTCGATTGCTTGCAGGGCGGCCACGGGATTGTCGGTTTCGGCACCCTCGTCGCAGAAGATCAGCCGGCGCGTCCGATCCCAGCCAGACAGTAAGGCGTCGAGCTTCACGGGTTCGGCGACCTCGGGCAAGGCAAGGATGCCGCATTGCTCAGCCGCTTCCACCACATTGGCGCGAAGCCGCTCGGTGCCGGCCTTGGCCACCTGCGTATGCTGGGTGATGACAGGCCGCAGCGCGCCCGCGCCCATTTCCACGGCCTTCTGCACGAGATAATCGAGCCGTCCCTGCTTGATGGGTGCAAAACAGTAGACGAGATCGGATGCTGCGGGCTGTGGGCGCTCGAGGCTGACGGCTTCGATCCGCACGGCTTTTTTAGTTCGCGACGCGATTTTCGCGCGCCACTCGCCGTCGCGACCGTTGAAAACCAGCAGTTCGGCGCCGTCCGGCAATCGCAAGACATGCAGCAGATAGTGGCTCTGCTGCGGAGAGGCTTCGAAGGCGCTGCCTTCCGAAAGCGGGTCGGGTACGAAGAGCCTTTGGAGTCGGTAATTTGCGCGCATTTTCGACTGATGCGGCAGCGCTTTCAGCGGGTCAAGAGGCGGAGGCGTGCCAGACAGGCTCGTAACCTCGCCGCAGAACGGCCAGTGTCGTTGGCGGCGTGAGCAGCGTCAGTGTCTTGGGTTCGAAGGCGGAAGGCAGTCGCGGCGCTCCATAGCCATCGAACGACCATGGCAGGAACATGCCCGCGCGCAACGCATATCCGTTTGCGCCGTCCGCGATCATCGCGCCGTCCGGCAGGTCCTGCAACTCCTGGACCGCGATCGGTGCCGGCCTGCCGCCGGAGGCAAGGCGCTCCGCATGCAGACGCGTGTCGATCTCCGTGGCGGTTGCCTTCTTGCGATCGACAGCTTCGGCATGAAGCCGCCGAAAGCTCTTCGCCTGCTCGTAGCGACAAAAGAAGCAGGGCCGGTGGCCGGCGGTCAGCGCCGTCACCTCGTCGAGAAAAAACAGATTGGTCCAACCCGCACCGTTGCCGTGTCCGTTGTGGCCCATCACGTCGCGCTTGCGTCCCTTATAGTCGCAGGTGCAAATGATCCAAGCCTTCGTGCTCCAGCGCCGCTTAAGCAGCGTCCGGCTGTCGGGATCGTGGATGATGCCGCGATTGCCGGTGAACAGGCCGCGTGTCGGGTGGGCGACGATTCTCCCGAACGGATCGACGCGGTTCTGGAGCGGCATGGCTGCTATCCATCTTCGATGCTGGTTCGTTCTCAGTCACCATGATACGGCAGTGCCCGGTTGCAAAGACAAGGCAGATGCAAGGCGGGTCAATGAAGGTTCTTGTTGTCGAAAATTATGCCGAAACCGGGCTGGGGCAAATCCGCGAGGTGCTGGATGAAGCCGGCGCCGAGATCGACCGCCGCAGCCCCTATCTCGGCGAAGCCCTGCCCACGGACGCATCCGGTCACGATGCGCTGATTGTTCTGGGCGGCGGGCAGAACGCGCTAGACGATGCAGCCTATCCTTATTTTCCGGCCCTTCTCGACCTCATCCGCGATTTCGAGGCCAAGGACCGTTCAGTGCTCGGCATCTGCCTGGGAAGCCAGCTCATGGCGCGGGCCTTTGGCGGCGTCAACCAGGTCGGTGGGGCGACCGAGTTTGGCTGGCAGACCGTGACTTTGACCCCGAAGGGACAGGCCGACCCTGTGGCCGGTTCGGCACCGTCCGCGTTTCCGATATTCCAGTGGCATGACGATACGTTCGGCCTGCCGGAGCGCGCGGTGCGGCTTGCCGAAAGCCCGAAAGCTGCCAATCAGGCCTTCCGGGTGGGGCGCGCCGCTTATGCCACGCAGTTTCATTTCGAAGCCGACACGAAACTGGTCGAACAGTGGACGACACTCCTGGCCGGCCAGATCGCGGCCAACAATCCCGATTGGCCGGAGCGGCGGCCACAAGAGCAGTCCCTCCATGGAGCAGCGGCGGACGCTGCGGGAAAAAGCCTTGCAAGGGCTTGGGTCGGCACCATTCGCCCGGATCGCTCGTGACATTTTTGGCACTGTGGAGGACTTCCACACCTGCCGGTTTTTTAGAGCTGGATTGTTACAGACCGGGCTTCTAGAAGCGGCCCGTCGGATGGGTGCCGAGGCGCTCCTGACAAAAAGACAAGCCGGATTTCGGAACTTTTTTCGATGTCGCGGCGTTTTTGCCCGGACGGCCCGTCGATGGCCGAAACATATTCGTAACAGTTATCGTGCAACAGTCGGAACGCCAGAAAAAAGAGATGAATCCCGTGAAAGCTGCGCTCCTGACCATCGCCATGATCTCCGCCATCATCGTCGGCGGCTTCGGCATCTATGCAGCCGATGCGTCTGCCGATCACTTGGCAATCGATGGCTACGGCGTCACCGCCGCTGCCCGATAAGGCCTAAGCCTTCCATACCGAGAACGTCTGCTTCACATCGCCCTCTGCGACAAACGCCGTCAGGCGTCCGGTGAAGCATGCGCCGGTATCGATGTTGACGCGATTGTGCAGGATCTCCGGATCGGCCTGCGGCGTATGGCCGTGAACTATGACCTTTTCGAACAGGTCGTCGTTGTCGAGAAATGTCCCGCGTATCCAGATCAGGTCGTCACGCGACTGCTTGTCGAGCGCCACTCCCGGCCTGATTCCGGCATGGCAGAAGAAAAAATCGCCGAACGAGCAGGAATAATCCAATTCGCGCAGGAAGCGCAGATGCGCTTCCGGGATCGCATCCATCAACTGATTGCGGGTTCGCGTGGCGCCCTCCGGAGACTCGAAAACCGCATCCACGCCATAGGATCGGACGGTCTCCGTCCCACCATTGCGCACAAAGATCCCGTCCAACTGCGCCGTCGCCAGAAACTGCAGCATTCCTTGGTCGTGGTTACCGGTCAGGAATACAAAGCGCTCGTCGCGCTGCTTCAGCGCCACGAGGAACTCCAGCACGCCGCGTGAGTCAGGACCCCGGTCGACATAGTCGCCCAGATGAACGACGCGCCAGTCGGTCGGTCTGTCCCGCGCGATCTCGTCCGCGATGCGTTTGTGCATGGCCTCCAGCAGGTCGAGCTTGCCGTGCGGATCGCCAATGGCATAAAGCCGCATGCCTTCGGGTGCACGTGCGGAAGCGAAATCCACGCCCTTGGCTTTCATCGGTCGGCACTTTCCACTGGTGGCATAAGCTTGGGTTCTCCACGCTGCCGAAGTCTGAGACGCGCGATGCGCTGCCATTCGCCGCTGCGCTCGGCTTCGGTCATGGACCGCTCGATATAGGCGATATGGTCCATAGCCGCTTTGCGCGCGCCGGCAGGGTCGCGCCCTCTTACCGCCCGATGGATCGCCTGGTGCTGGTCGAGCAGGGCGTCGCGACCGCCCGAATGATCGAAGATCAGCAGTCGGTTCTCCGCCACACCTTCCGAGAGCAGCCGATAGCAGGCGCGCAACGTGTGCATGAGAACGATGTTGTGGGCGCCTTCCCCAACCGCATGGTGGAACTCGACATCGATCTTGGCCTCGTCATCGAAGTCGGGATCCCGGTGCGCAGCCTCCATCCGCTCCATGATGCGGTCGAGCAGGACGATATCGTCGGCGGTGACGCGGCGGGCAGCGTATTCGGCGGCCAGCCCCTCGATCTCGCGGCGATATTCCAGATAGTCGGCCACCGCCTTGCTATGGCTGATGATGAGATCCATCACCGGTCGGGAAAAGATCTGGCCGGTGACATCGGCGACATGGGTGCCGTCGCCATGCCGGCTGACCAGCAGGCCTCGCCCTTCGAGCTCTTTCAGCGCATTGCGCAGGATCGGCCGGGACACGTCGAGTTTCAACGCCAGTTCGCGTTCGCCGGGCAACCTGTCGCCCGAGCGCAGCACGCCTTCGAGGATCAGACTCTCGATCTGGGCGATCACCTCGTCGGCCGTCCGCGAATGGTCTATCTTGAAGAAAATATCGTTCACGGCTTTTCCAGTTGCTTTGCCGCAGGATAGGTCGTCTGCGACAAATTGGTCAAATTATTTATCCAGCATGAAAGACGATTGAAACGCGGTCGTTAGCAGGCCTGCATCAGATTTGCAGCCCCATCAAAAGACTGGTAAAGGATTTTTACCACTGAGGAGGACGCCATGTCAGGTCTCGTCATGCCAAAGCCGGACGCGGCGACGCTTGCACGCCGCGCCGAGATCGTCGCCGATATGCGCATCATCGTGCCGGGCGAGGGCGTGGTCGACGCAGTCAACGGCATGCGCGCCTTTGAAAGCGACGGGCTGACCGCCTATCGTCAGCTGCCGCTTGTGGTGGTGCTGCCCGAGACCGTGGCGCAGGTTTCGCGCATCCTGAAATATTGCAACGACCGCAACATTCGTGTCGTGCCGCGCGGCTCCGGCACCTCGCTGTCCGGTGGTGCGCTGCCGCTCGAGGATGCCGTGCTCGTCGTCATGAGCCGGTTCAACCGCGTCCTCGAGATCGACTATCCTAATCGCGTCGTGGTCGCCCAGCCCGGCGTTACCAATCTCGGCATCACCCATGCCGTGGAGCAGGAGGGATTTTACTATGCGCCCGACCCGTCCTCCCAGATCGCCTGTTCCATCGGCGGCAATGTCGCCGAAAATTCCGGCGGCGTGCACTGCCTGAAATATGGCCTGACCGCCAACAACGTGCTCGGCATCGAGATGGTGCTGATGAGCGGTGAAGTCATTCGGCTCGGCGGTAAGCATCTCGATGCCGAGGGCTACGATCTTTTGGGCATCATGACGGGATCTGAGGGGCTGCTGGGCGTCGTCACCGAAGTCACCGTGCGCATCCTCAAGAAACCGGAGACGGCACGCGCCCTCCTGATCGGCTTTCCGACCAGCGAGGAGGGCGGCCAATGCGTCGCGGATATCATCGCGGCCGGCATCATTCCAGGTGGCATGGAGATGATGGATCGTCCCGCCATCCACGCCGCGGAAGCCTTCGTCAATGCCGGTTATCCCTTGGACGTCGAGGCGCTGCTGATCGTCGAGCTCGACGGTCCCGGCGTCGAGGTCGACCACCTGATTTCGGCAGTCGAAGCGATTGCTTTGCGCAACGGCTCTACCACCTGCCGCATCTCGCAGAACGAGCAAGAGCGCATGACGTTCTGGGCCGGGCGCAAAGCGGCGTTTCCGGCCGTCGGCCGCATCTCGCCGGATTATTACTGCATGGACGGGACCATCCCGCGCAAGGAACTGCCGCGCGTTTTGGCTGGAATGCGCAGCCTGTCGGAGCAATACGGGCTCGGCGTCGCCAATGTCTTCCACGCCGGCGACGGCAATCTGCATCCGCTCATCCTCTACGACGCCAATGTGCCGGGCGAACTCGACAAGGCAGAGGCCTTCGGCTCCGACATTTTGCGCCTCTGCGTGGCGGTCGGCGGGGTGCTGACGGGCGAGCATGGCGTCGGTGTCGAAAAGCGCGACCTGATGCCGGAGATGTTTTCGCAAACCGATCTCGACCAGCAGATGCGCGTCAAATGCGCCTTCGACCCCAACCACCTGCTCAACCCCGGAAAGGTTTTCCCGCAATTGCGCCGATGCGCCGAACTCGGCCGCATGCACGTGCATGGCGGGCAACTGGCGTTCCCAGACATTCCGAGGTTTTGATGACCACTTTCACCCCAGCCACGCCTGAAGACGTGCTGTCCGTCGTGCAATGGGCCGCCGGCGAGGATGTGCCGCTCGAAATCTGCGGCCATGGCTCAAAGCGGGGCATCGGCCGCCCGGTGCAGGCCGAGCATACGCTTGATTTGTCTCAGCTATCCGGCGTCACGCTCTATGAGCCGGCCGAACTGGTGCTGTCGGCGCGTGCAGGTACGCCGCTCGCCGAGATCGAGACACTTCTTAAGCTCAGCAATCAGGAACTCGCTTTCGAACCGATCGACTACGGCCCGCTTCTGGGCGGAGCGCGCGGTCGGGGAACCGTCGGCGGCGTGTTGGCTGCCAATCTGGCGGGTCCGCGCCGGCTGAAGGCGGGGGCTGCGCGCGACCATATTCTCGGCATCTCAGCGGTGTCCGGACGCGGCGAAGCGTTCAAGGCCGGCGGCCGCGTGGTCAAGAATGTCACCGGCTACGATCTCTCCAAGGGCGTGGCCGGTTCCTGGGGAACGCTTGCGGCCTTCACAGACGTGACCTTCAAGGTGCTGCCCGCCGCCGAAACCGAGACCACGCTGGTGGTACGCGGCCTGCTCGACGACCTAGCCGCGGTCGCCATGGCGGCTGCGATGGGGTCAAGTGCTGAGGTATCGAGTGCCGCCCATTTGCCGGAAGGCATCGCCAAAGCGGTCGCCGGCGGCGTTCTTGGCGGTGAGCCGGCAACACTGCTTCGGGTCGAAGGGTTTGGCCCGTCGGTCGCCTACCGTGTCAGTCATCTCAAGCAGTTGCTTGCCACCGCAGGCGAGATGCAGGAACTGGAGCATGAGACTTCGGAGGCGCTGTGGCGCGACGTGCGCGACTGCATCCCCTTTGCCGACGGCAGCAATTTGCCGGTGTGGCGCCTGTCCTTGGCCCCCGCCTCAGCCCATGCGTTCGTGCTGGCGCTGCGCATGCGGGCTGCGGCGTCAGCCTTTTACGACTGGCAGGGCGGCCTCGTCTGGCTGCGCATGGAGGCGGGCGAACCCGAGGCCGAAACCGTGCGCGCTCTGATCAAGCAGTTCGGCGGCGGCCATGCCACGCTGGTTCGGGCGAGCATGCCCCTGCGCGCCTCCACCGACATATTCGAACCGCAGCCGCCGGCGCTTGCAGCACTTTCGGCGCGGCTGAAGGCTGAGTTCGATCCGAAGAACATCCTCAACCCAGGCAGGATCGTGGCGGGAGCACACTGATGCAAACCAATTTCTCCGCCGCTCAGCTTGCCGATCCGCATGTCGCGGAGTCCGAGAAGATTCTGCGCAAATGCGTCCATTGCGGCTTCTGCACCGCAACTTGCCCGACCTATGTGACGCTGGGCAACGAGCTCGACAGCCCGCGCGGACGTATCTACCTGATCAAGGACATGCTGGAGAACGGCCGACCGGCCGACGAGGAAATCGTCACCCATATCGACCGCTGTCTGTCCTGCCTGTCCTGCATGAGCACCTGCCCCTCGGGCGTGAACTACATGCATCTGGTCGATCATGCCCGCGCCCATATCGAAAAGACCTACAAGCGCCCGGCGATGAACCGCTTAACGCGCGCCGTGCTGGCGGCGGTGCTGCCTTATCCCGCGCGTTTCCGCGCAGCACTCGGCGCCGCCAAGCTCGGCAAGCCGTTCATCGGCCTGTTCGAACGTGTGCCTGCGCTAAAGCCTTTCGCGGCCATGCTGCGGCTCGCGCCCGATACTGTCGCGGCCCCCTCCCAAGCGTCGAAACCCGGCACCCATGCGGCAACCGCGACCAAGCGGGGCAGGGTGGCGATCCTCACTGGCTGCGCCCAGCCGGTGCTCGACCCCGGCATCAACGAGGCGACGATTTCGCTGCTCACGCGGCTCGGCATTGAGGTTGTGGTGCCGCAAGGCGAGGCTTGCTGTGGCGCGCTGGTGCATCACATGGGCCGCGAGGAAGCAGCGCTCGCCTCCGCGCGCACCAATGTCGATGCCTGGACGCGCCAGATCGAAGCGGGTGAGCTTGATGCCATCGTCATCACCGCCTCAGGCTGTGGCACGACGATCAAGGACTACGGCTTCATGCTGCGGCTCGACCCGGCCTATGCCGAAAAGGCCAGGCGCGTCTCGGAACTCGCCAAGGACGTCACCGAATATCTCGCCACGCTCGAACTTCCCGAGCCCAGTCAGAAGCCGGGCCTGACGGTCGCCTATCACTCCGCCTGTTCGATGCAGCATGGCCAGAAGATCACGCGCCAACCCAAGGAACTGCTGGCCCGCGCCGGCTTCGTGGTGAAGGAGCCGCGCGAAGGCCATCTGTGCTGCGGCTCGGCCGGCACCTACAACATCATGCAGCCCGAGATTTCGGCAACGCTGCGCGACCGCAAGGTCAGGAATATCGAGGCCACCGGTGCCGCTCTCGTCGCCACCGGCAACATCGGCTGCATCACCCAGATCGCCAGCGCGGCGAAACTGCCTGTCGTCCACACGGTCAAACTGCTGGACTGGGCCTATGGCGGCGAGCGGCCGGCGGGGGTGTGAAGAAGGGCAGTCTGGTCGGTCCAGCTTTATTCACGCCCCCTCATCCGACCCTTCGGGCCACCTTCTCCCCGCCGGGGAGAAAGGACTGGAGCGGCGTTGGTTCTTGTCCTCTCCCCTGGGGGGAGAGGGTGGCCGAGCGAAGCGGAGGCCGGGTAAGGGGGCATCTTATGCTGATTTTATGCCAGGGAGCGGTCTGCTGGCAGACACATAGCCGCAAGAATCGGAAGGGCGGCCCGGCATATCGCCAGGCCGCCCTTCCGCCATGCGGACCGTTCGCGTGTTTGTATGCGTCGGCCCGTCCCCGTTATCTCTTGATGGCTAAATACGCCCTTCAGCGCACCACCACCCTGGTGCCCACCCGCACACGCAGGTAAAGCTCGACCACATCCTCGTTGCGCATGCGGATGCAGCCTGACGACACCGCACTGCCGATCGTCCAGGGTTGGTTGGTGCCGTGAATGCGGTAGAGCGTCGAGCCCAGATAGAGCGCACGGGCGCCGAGCGGGTTGTCCGGTCCGCCCGGCACATGTGCGGGCAACACGCGGCCCCGGGCGCGTTCGCGCGCAATCATCTCCGATGGCGGGCGCCAATCCGGCCATTCCGCCTTGCGCGTCACGGTGTGGGCGCCGGCCCATTCGAATCCGGGCTTGCCGGTGCCGACGCCATAGCGGCGGGCGCGGCCGTTGCCTTCCACCAGATACAGGAAGTTTTCGCGTGTATCGATAATGATGGTGCCGGCAGGCTCGCCGCCGTCATAGACGACCTGCTGCGGCAGATAGATCGGGTTCATCTCGCCTCGATCATGGCCATTTTCCGGGGCGCTGATGACTGCGACCCGCGCGGGACGCTTGATCCAGATCACCTGGGCGCTATGGCGGCTGACATGATCGCCCGGCTTGCGGCTCAACTGTGTCAGCCGGGATGCGGCGATGTCGGGGCTGAGCAGCACCGGAGGTGGGCCGGCGTAGCGGTCCCGTGCAGAGGCAGGGAAGGCGAGTCCCACGAGAGCGGCGGTGGCCAATAGAACAAGCGTTTTCTTCATAGTTTTACCCGGTCCTGACCTGGGTACCGATCATCGCCAGCTTCGCCCACCAAAGCGTGAATCGGAATGCGCGCGAGGCGCGATTGTCAGTAAAGCGTTCGGCGTGGTTACCGCGCGGTTGATGAATCTGGTAAAGCGCGGGTTAAAGAGGGCTAGAACGGTTGGGTAGAACGATGGCAGAGGCGGAAAAGACGGGATTGATGGAAGGCGAGGACGGCGTCGTGCGCTGTTCCTGGCCGGGCGCACTGCCCGACTATTTGCATTATCACGACACCGAATGGGGCAGGCCGGTGACCAATGACCGCCGCCTGTTCGAAAAAATCTGCCTGGAAGGGTTTCAGTCGGGCCTGTCCTGGCTGACCATCCTGCGCAAGCGCGAGAATTTCCGCGCGGCGTTTTGCGGCTTCGACTTCGATGAGGTGGCTCGGTTCTGCGACGCCGATGTCGAGCGTCTGGTCGGCAATGCCGGTATCATCCGCCACCGTGGCAAGATCGTCTCGACCATCAACAACGCCCGCCGCGCACAGGAACTGGTCAAGGAGGCTGGCTCGCTCGCGGCGTTCTTCTGGAGTTTCGAGCCGAAACCCGAGGAGCGCCCCGCCGTGATGGATTATGCGACCTTGCGCGCCAATCCGACGACCCCGGTGTCGATACGGATTTCAAAGGAGTTGAAGAAGCGCGGCTGGAGCTTCGTCGGGCCGACGACGGTCTATGCCTTCATGCAGGCCATGGGGCTGGTCAATGACCACATCGAAGGCTGCGCCTGCCGCGCGAGTATCGAAAAGCTGCGGGCGAACCTCAAGCGGCCGGTGTGATGGGCGGATATCACCCGCACCCCTAACCCCTCCCCCTTGTGGGGAGGGGTTAGGGGTGGGGGTATATTCCGCTGGACGGCTTAAAAAAGAGGTGCGCTGCCTCAAATCCCGCCCGGGCTCAGATAGGCCATGCCCAGCATCAGGATCACCAGTGCGACGAAGGCGGGGTAAACGACGAGCATGCCGAACAGCAGCAGGTTGCGCGCCGGGCTGTTTTCCTCGGCCGCTTTCTGCGCCTCAATGACGCTGCCGGCGGAAAAACCGCGCATCGGAGCAGCGGTCTTCGTAGGCAGCATGATGATCTTGGCCGGCGGCATCGAAGCCGCCAGATTGGTCTGGCTGGCGTGCATGGTCTATCCCTCATATTTCTACGCAGCCTTATGACTTCGGCCTGTATCGGTTCGATGTCATATGCGGTGCGTTTTTGTTTCGAATCGGGTGTAAGCGAAGATGTGGAGTTCCTGACGACGGTCTCGCGGCAAATTCTTGTCTTTGGTCCTCTCAATTGCGGCGGTTTTGCCCCATGTGTTGACAGCCGTTAACGTTTTGCCTTCCGATCCATCACTTGGTTGCGCCCTGGCGGCAAACCCTTGTCGCCAAAACCCATATCGGTTAGGACACGGCGCGCCCCTTTTCGGGCGGTTTCAGGGTAATCGCGGAAGTTTCGACCATGGCCGACAAGACGGAAAAGATGAAAGCGCGGCTGCCGCGTGGTTTTGTCGATCGCATGCCCGGCGATATCCGGGCGGCCGAGACGATGATGTCGAAAATCCGCGAGGTCTACGAACTCTATGGCTTCGAGCCGGCCGACCAGCCGCTGATCGAATACACCGATGCGCTGGGCAAGTTCCTGCCCGATCAGGACCGGCCCAATGAGGGCGTCTTTTCCTTCCAGGACGATGACGAGCAGTGGCTGTCGCTGCGCTACGATCTGACCGCGCCGATGGCGCGTTTCGTCGCCGAGAATTTCGAGCGCCTGCCCAAGCCCTTCCGCAGCTACCGTTCTGGCTGGGTGTTCCGCAACGAAAAGCCCGGCCCCGGCCGGTTCCGCCAGTTCATGCAGTTCGACGCCGACACGGTCGGCACGCCGGGCGTCGCAGCCGACGCCGAGATGTGCATGATGATGGCCGACGTGATGGAAGCGCTCGGCATCAAGCGTGGCGACTACGTCATCCGCGTCAACAACCGCAAGGTTCTGGACGGCGTGCTGGAGGCTATCGGCCTTGGCGGCGACGAGAATGCCGGCCGCCGCCTGACGGTGCTCCGCGCCATCGACAAGCTCGACAAGTTCGGTCCCGAAGGCGTCCGCCTGCTGCTTGGCGAGGGACGCTGGGATGGTGGCGCGAAGGGCGAAGGCGATTTTACCAAGGGCGCGGGGCTGTCGCCTGATGAGCAAAGCTATGTCTTAGCCGCAACTGCGCAAGCTTATGATCTGTCAGAAGTTTCCCGCTCCCCAGATCGAGATTTCGGCGACATGAAATTGTCGAATGAGGGCACTCTATTTTACGATAATATTGCGAGCGCCAAAATTTCTTGGAGCATAGCTAAAAACGAAACTGGCAGGGCTGGCGCTCAGGAACTTCTTCAGATCGCGGAATTGTGCGAAGCGGCAGGTTATGGGTCTCAGCGGATATTGATCGACCCCTCCGTCGTCCGTGGCCTCGAGTACTACACCGGTCCGGTCTACGAGGCCGAGTTGCTCGCCGAGATTCCCAATGACGAAGGCCAGATCGTGCGCTTCGGTTCGGTGGGTGGCGGCGGGCGTTACGACGGGTTGGTTTCGCGTTTTCGGGGCGAACCGGTACCGGCAACAGGCTTTTCCATAGGTGTCTCGCGCCTGATGACGGCCCTGAAAAACCTCGGCAAGCTCGACACGTCAGATGTCGTCGGCCCGGTCGTGGTGCTGGTCATGGACCGCGACACCGAAAGCCTC
This sequence comes from Tianweitania sp. UT-5YL-CI-8, assembly GCF_030010215.1. Taxonomy (GTDB): domain Bacteria; phylum Pseudomonadota; class Alphaproteobacteria; order Rhizobiales; family Rhizobiaceae; genus Oryzicola. The sequence goes on along the minus strand of NZ_JASCRR010000017.1, from coordinate 24,797 downwards.
GGCGGCTACCAGAAGATGGTATCGCAGCTGCGCCAGGCCGGCATCCGCGCCGAAATGTATCTCGGCGGTTCGGGTATGAAGCCGCAGATGAAATATGCCGACCGTCGCGGCGCGCCGGTCGTCGTCATCCAGGGCGGCGACGAACGCAATGCCGCGGACGAGGGCGGCAATCCCCGTCCGATGGTCCAAATCAAGGACATGGTGGCCGGTGCCGAACTCGCCGCCGGCATCGCCGGCAATGCCGAATACAAGGAAGCGCGGCCGGGACAGGTGACGGTGCCTCAGGCGGAGCTCGTGGCCACCGTGCGCGGGATTCTCGACGCGCAGGCGGCGGAGAAGATGCGTGGTTGAAGGTGCATCGATCTCCCCTTCTCCCCTTGTGGGAGAAGATGGCCGAGCGAAGCGAGGACGGATGAGGGGTGTTGCGTGGATCGCAGCATCGCAAATCTACCGTGACGTTGCGATTGCGGGGGTGTCACTCCGTCCAGCACCCCTCATCCGTCTCGGCGCTGTGCGCCGATCCACCTTCTCCCGCAGGGGGAGAAGGAAAGGCGCTTACGCATGACCCCGCGCTATCCTGTCATTGCCGCAGACGTCATCAAGCTCTTCGCGGCGCGCGGGGCGGATCAGGTCGACGTGCCGGTACTGCAACCAGCCGATCCGTTTCTCGACATGGCGGGCGAGGATTTGCGCCGCCGCATCTTTTTGACGGAAAGCGAGACAGGCGAGGCGCTGTGCCTTCGGCCCGAATTCACCATTCCGGTCTGCCTCGACCACATCGCCTCACAGTCGGGTACGCCGCGCCGCTATTCCTATCTCGGCGAGGTGTTCCGGCAGCACCGCGAAGGCGGCAACGAGTTCTTCCAGGCCGGCATCGAAGACCTCGGCGACACGAACATCGCACTCGCCGATGCGCGCTCGGTCGCCGATGCGCATGCGCTGCTTTCTTTCTGCCTGCCCGCAGCCGAACTAACGGTCACGCTTGGCGACCAGACGATTTTCGAGGCGGTGCTGGCAGCACTCGGCCTGCCGCGTGGCTGGCGCATGCGGCTTGCCCGCGCCTTTGGCTCGGCGCCGATGCTGGAAGCGGCCCTGGCCGACCTGTCCAACCCCTCGCGCAACAGCTCGCTGGAGGAGCCCGCCGCATCGCTGGTCATGGCCGGCGACATCGACGCGCTGGCAGCCCATATCGCCGAGGGCATGGAGGCCACCGGCCTGTCGCCGTCGGCCGGGCGCACCCCCGCCGATATCGCGCGCCGACTGCTCGAAAAGGCCGAATTGCGCTCCGTCAGGCTGTCGTCAGAAGCGTTCGCGGCCCTGAAAACCTTCCTCGACATCGACGTGCCGTTGGCCGATGCGCCGAGCGCGCTGGAGGCTTTCGCCGCCGACGCCAAGCTGTCGCTGGGCGCTGCCCTTGCCAGTTTCGCAGCGCGGGTGGAGGCCATTGCCGCCAATGGCTTGCCGGCGGACACCATTCGCTACGACGCGGCGTTCGGCCGTCCACTGGATTACTACACCGGTCTCGTCTTTGAAATCGCGGCTCCCGGCCTCGATCGGCCTCTGGCGGGCGGTGGGCGCTACGACCGGCTGCTGACGCTGCTCGGCGCGAAAAAGCCCATTCCCGGGGTCGGCTTCTCGGTCTGGATCGATCGCATCGAAGCGCTGCGGGAGGCTCGCTGATGGCTATCACGCTCGCCATGCCTTCCAAGGGACGGCTCAAGGAATTGTCGATCAAGGTCATGGCCAAGGCCGGGCTGGAGGTGACCCTGCCTGAGGACGACCGGCGCTATCGCGCTGGCATCATGGGACGCGACGACATTGAAATCGCCTTTCTGTCGGCGTCGGAGATTGCCGGAGAAATCGGGCGCGGCGCAATCGACCTCGGCATTACGGGCGAGGATCTGCTGCGCGAGAATGTCGCCGACTGGGAACGCAAGGCGGAGATTTCATCTCGCCTCGGCTTCGGCTTTGCCGATGTGGTGGTGGCCGTGCCCGATATCTGGCTCGACGTCGACACCATGGCCGACCTCGATGACGTCGCCGCCGACTTCCGCCAGCGCCATGGCCGTCGCCTGCGCATTGCCACCAAATACTGGCGGCTGACGCAGCAGTTCTTCTCGCAGATGCACGGCATCCAGGTCTATCGCATCGTCGAGAGCCTGGGCGCGACCGAAGGCGCGCCGGCTGCCGGATCGGCTGACGTCATCGTCGACATCACCACGACGGGCTCGACCCTGCGCGCCAACCATCTGAAAATCCTCGGCGACGGTGTGATCCTGAAATCGCAAGCCTGTCTCGTCGCCTCGCTGCGCCAGCGCAGCGTCTCGGATCAGGCCACGGTGGATGCGATCACCGCTGCAATTGGCCGTGCAGTCCCCTGACGATGCCGGCAAGCTCCACGCATTCGTTGTGGCGCGGGCTGCTGCGCCGCCATGCCAGGCATAGCTGACGCGCCGGCATCGGCTCGGCGAAAGGCACCACGCGGATGTCCTTAGATTCGTCCGCCGACCGTGCCGCCATTTCAGGAATCAGCGTCACGCCCAGGCCATGCGCCACCATCTGCAGAAGCGTGGTCAGGCTGGTCGCGCCATAATTGGCCATCGCCACCGGCTTGACCGCGCCGCAGACCGCGAGCGCCTGTTCGCGCAGGCAATGGCCTTCCTCCAGAAGCATCAGCCGTTCCAGCGCAGGGCTGTCGGGCGGCACCGGTGGATCGACCAGTTCGGGATCGTTAGCCGGCACGGCGAGGAAAAATCTGTCGGTGAACAGCTCTTCCGTCACAAGACCGGGAAAGTCGAGCGGGGTTGCCGCGACGAAGGCGTCGATGCGGCCGGCGGCCGCTTCCTCGGCCAGCGTCGCCGTAATCGCTTCGCGCAGTTCTACCCGAAGTGCCGGAAAGCGGTCGCGCAGGGCAGGCAGCACCTGGGGCAGGAGATAGGGCGCAACCGTGGGAATGATGCCCAGCCGGAACCGGCCTTCCATGGCGAGCCGGCCACGCCGCGCCATGCTTTCGATGTCGCGCAATTGCGCAAGAACGCTCTCGATTCGCGGCTGCAAGACGGTCGCGTCCTCGGTCATACGCACCGACTTGCGGCCGCGCTCGAACAGGGCGCAGCCGAGCTTTTCCTCCATCTCCGCGATCTGCGCGGACAGTGCAGGTTGGCTCACGCCGGCAAGCTCCGCCGCCCGCCCGAAATGCAAGGTCTGTGCGAGTGCTTCGAAATATTGCATCTGGCGGACGGTCAAGCGGATCATAAGAAAAACTTATCAGAACAAATAGGAAAGACAATTTGGCTTTATCAAAATCCCCCTATAGTCTGGAACCGTTCCAAGGAACGAGCGTAAGCGCTTGAACGAAATTCGGCAAAACCCAAGCAGGGAGGCTTCGGCCATGACGAAACCGACGAAAACCAGCCGCGGCGACGTGGGTTTCGACGGGTTTTCTTCCGGCCGCGCCTGCTGAATCGCGCAGCATCTCGAAGACGAATTTGGCCGTCGCCTGGAGCAGGCGACGCTGGATATCAACTGCATCGCGCCAGTGCCGTTCCGAAAGATTGGTCCGGCTGGCAAAGCAGGGCGATACATCGAAAGACCCCCACTCGGCAGACGAGCGGATTTTGAGACAACGACCGCGCTGGCCTTGAGGGGATGCGCGGACAATTTTGGAGTGAGGCATGTCAGTACAGGACGACAATCAAGGCGGCGCAACGGAGGCCAAGTGCCCGTTCCCGCATGGCGAAAAGGCCGCGGTGAGGACCAACCGCGACTGGTGGCCCAATCGGCTGAATGTCGAGATTCTTCACCAGCATTCTTCCCTGTCCAATCCGCTCGGCACCGCTTTCGACTACGCCGAAGCGTTCAAGAAGCTCGACTATGAAGCGCTGAAGGGCGACCTGCGCCAGCTCATGACCGATTCGCAGGATTGGTGGCCGGCGGATTTCGGCCATTACGGCCCGCTGTTCATCCGCATGGCCTGGCACAGCGCCGGCACCTACCGCTTGTCCGACGGCCGTGGCGGCGGCGGTCGCGGTCAGCAGCGCTTCGCACCGCTCAACAGCTGGCCGGACAATGTCAGCCTCGACAAGGCTCGTCGCCTGCTGTGGCCGATCAAGAAGAAATACGGCCAGAGCATTTCCTGGGCCGATCTGATGATCCTCACCGGCAATGTCGCGCTGGAGACGATGGGCTTCCGCACTTTTGGTTTCGCAGCAGGCCGGGAAGACACCTGGGAGCCCGATCAGGATATCAACTGGGGGCGTGAGAACACCTGGCTGGGTGGCGATTTGCGCTATGCCCATGGCTCGGACGGTGTCGAGAAGCCGGCCGACGAAGGCGTGCTGGTCTCAGACGACAATGCCGATGGCGACGTGCACACGCGCAATCTCGAACAGCCGCTCGCCGCTGTGCAGATGGGCCTGATCTACGTCAATCCGGAAGGCCCCGACGGCAACCCCGATCCGCTGCTCGCAGCCAAGGACATCCGCGACACCTTCGGCCGGATGGCGATGAACGACGAGGAAACAGTCGCGTTGATCGCCGGCGGCCATACCTTTGGCAAGACCCACGGCGCCGCGCCGTCCGACAATGTCGGTCCCGAGCCGGAGGCCGAGGATATGGCGTCGCAAGGCCTTGGCTGGCATAACAGCTTCGGCTCCGGCAAGGGCGGCGACACCATCACCAGCGGCCTCGAGGTTACCTGGACGCAGACGCCGGCACAGTGGAGCAACTTCTTCTTCGAAAACTTGTTTAAGTTCGAATGGGAACTGGAGAAGTCGCCTGCCGGCGCACATCAGTGGGTGGCAAAGGATGCCGATGCCGTCATCCCCGACGCGCACGATCCTGCCAAGAAACGCCGGCCGACGATGTTGACCACCGACCTTTCGCTGCGCTTCGATCCCATTTACGAGAAGATTTCACGCCGTTTCCTGCAGAACCCGCAGGCGTTCGCAGAAGCCTTCGCCCGCGCCTGGTTCAAGCTGACGCATCGCGACCTCGGCCCGCGTTCGCGCTATCTCGGACCGGAAGTGCCGAGCGAAGTGCTGATCTGGCAGGATCCGGTTCCGGAGGTCGATCATCCACTGGTGGACGACGCCGATGTCGCAGCCATCAAGGCGAAGGTGCTGGAGTCCGGCCTCAGCGTGTCCGAACTGGTCGGCACGGCCTGGGCCTCGGCTTCCACCTTCCGCGGCGGCGACAAGCGTGGCGGCGCCAATGGCGCGCGCATTCGTCTTGCGCCCCAGAAGGATTGGAAGGTCAACAAGCCCGAGCAGCTGGCCAAGGTGCTCAAGGTTCTGGAAGGCATCCAGTTCGAATTCGGGCGGGATGCGTCGGGCGGCAAGAAAATCTCGCTCGCCGACCTCATCGTTCTCGCCGGTAACGCCGGTGTCGAGCAGGCAGCGAAGGCTGCCGGCCACGATGTGACCGTGCCGTTTACACCGGGCCGCACCGATGCGACGCAGGCTCAGACCGATGTTGACTCCTTCGCCGTGCTCGAGCCGACCGTGGACGGCTTTCGTAATTATGCAACCGGCAGACACGCCTCGCAGGCCGAGCATGCGCTGATCGACAGGGCACAGTTGCTGACCTTGACGGCGCCGGAGCTGACTGTGCTGGTGGGCGGTCTTCGCGCCATCAACATCAACGCCGATGGCTCCAACCACGGCGTGTTCACCGACAGGCCCGGTGCTTTGACCAACGACTTCTTCGTCAACCTGCTGGACATGGGCACGCAATGGAAGGCAGTCTCGGACGCCAGGGACTTCTATGAGGGCAGCGACCGCAAGACCGGCCAGTTGAAGTGGCTCGGCAGCCGCGCCGATCTCGTCTTCGGCTCGAACGCGCAATTGCGGGCGCTGGCCGAGGTTTATGCCGAGGGCGATGCAGGCCAGAAGTTCGTCAACGACTTCGTCGCCGCCTGGACCAAGGTGATGAACGCGGACCGTTTTGATCTGGTCTGAGCTTTGAGCGCATGATTGAAGGAGGGCCGGGGCGACATGCTCCGGCCTTTTCTGTGAACGATTGAAAGCTGCTCTCGGCTAGCCTACTATCTAGCCAGATGGAGGCTTAGATGTCGAGCGCTTGGACCTTGCAAGACGCCAAGAACAGGTTTTCCGCCGTGGTTGATGCCGCGCAGCGTGGCGAGCCACAGCATGTCACCAAGCGCGGCGTTGACGCCGTGGTCGTCCTGTCCGCGGAAGAATATGAGCGGCTGACCAGCCTGGACATCAGGCCCAGGCGCAGCCTCGTTGAGCATGTGCTGGATGCGCCAGTGCTGCCCGCCGGTTTCGAGGACGTCTTCGACGATAGAGGCGCCTATCCATCCGTCCCGCGCGACCTCAACCTGTTCGGCTGAAGTCGCATATGTTTCTGATTGACACGATGGTACTGTCGGAAGGGTTCAAGCCGAACCGCGATGCGAATGCCATCGCCTGGCTGGAGGCTAATGCGGACAAGACGCTGTTTCTCAGCGTCTTGTCGGTAGGCGAGATAGCGCGCGGCATCCGCAAGATCGAAGATCGCGAGCCGCAGCGCGCCGGGCAATACAGGCGCTGGCTAGACAGTGTGCTTGCCGACTACGATGCCAACATCTTGCCGCTGACCGTGCCGATCATGAAGCGCTGGGGCGTCCTGACTTTCGAGGTGGGCAACACCGCGCCAGATCTGCTCATCGCCGCCACCGCGCTCGAGCACAACTTGACCCTCGTCACCCGCAATATCAGGGACGTCCAGAACACCGGCGTCAAACTGCTAAATCCCTATGACGACCGTTCCTGAAACCGCTGTCTTGAGAATTGGACGCCTGCAATGATCCGCCATACGCCGCGCGAAAGGGTCATCGCCGTCGGGCTCGCGGGGCTGGCGGGCTATGTCGACGCAATCGGCTTCCTGCAACTGGGCGGCTATTTCGTCTCGTTCATGACCGGCAATTCCACCCGCATGAGCGTCGAGCTGGCCGAGAATATGGGCCTTGGCCTGATGCCCGCAGCACTGATCGCGCTGTTCGTCATGGGCGTCATCGCCGGTTCGCTCGCGGGACATTTTTCCGGTGAAAGAAGGCCCGTGGTCGTCAGCGCCGTGGTCTTTCTCCTGTTGCTTGGTGCTGCGGCAAGTCAGCATGTCGGCGTGGTTTCGCTTGCCATCGTCGCCATGGCGCTGGCGATGGGCGCTGAGAACGCCGTGTTCGAACGCGATGGCGAGGTGACCATCGGGCTCACTTATATGACCGGAACGCTGGTCAAGCTCGGCCAGCGCATTACAGCTGCGCTTCTGGGCGGCGACCGCTGGGCATGGGTGTGGTATTTCATGCTGTGGGTCGGGCTGGTCACGGGCGCCGTTCTGGGCGCTGCGACCTACGGGCGGATCGGCCTGTCGAGCCTCTGGGCCGCTGCCGGCGCGGCCGGGGCGCTGACTGTAGTCATAGGCTTCGGCATGCGGGGCAGGGCTGGTCTCTGATCCCGGCTTGTCATCCGGGACACAGACCGCTATCGAACCGGCATTCGGGCAACCGGCAGGAAAGACAACGACATGCGCCTCGGTGGACGGCTTGCAGCCGCAATCGAAATTCTCGACGACATCCACAGGCGGCATCGCCCCGCGGCCGACGCGCTGAAGGATTGGGGGCTTTCCCATCGCTTTGCCGGGGCAGGCGACCGCGCCGCCATCGGCAACATCGTCTATGACGCGCTGCGCAGGAAGCGCTCCGCCGGCTGGTTGCTTGACAGCGAGGCAGGTCGGGCGCTGGCCTTCGGCGCTCTGCTGCTCGAATGGAACCAGTCCGCGGAAGCACTCAATGCGACGCTGGAGGGCGACCGCTTCGGCCCATCGCCGCTGGATGCTGCTGAACTCACGTTGCTGTCGGAGCGCGACCTGAGCACGGCGCCGGATGCTGTCCGCGCCGATTGCCCCGATTGGTGCGTGGCTTTGCTCGAACGCTCGTATGGCGAGGATTGGGTTGCCGAAGGCGGGGGGCTTGCGACGCGGCCGCCGCTCGACATTCGCGTCAATACGCTGCGCGCCGACCGCGACAAGGTCCTGGCCGAACTGGCCGGCACGGGGGCCGGGCGCACCGCGCTGGCGCATCAGGGCCTGCGCATTCCGCCCATCGACGGCAGCGGCCGCCACCCCAACGTCCAGGCAGAGCCGGCTTTCCAGAAAGGCTGGTTCGAGATCCAGGACGAGGGCTCGCAGGTTGCAGCCGAACTGGCTGGCGCGAAGCCTGGCATGCAGGTGCTGGATTATTGCGCAGGCGCTGGCGGCAAGACGCTGGCGCTGTCCGCCCTGATGGACAATCAAGGCCAGATTTTTGCTCATGATTCCGAAAAACAGCGCCTCGCACCGATCTTCGATCGTCTGCGCCGCTCGGAAAACCGCAACGTCCAGGTGGCGGCCAAGCCGTCCGAACTGGCGCCGCTGGAAGGCCGCATGGATATCGTATTGGTCGATGCGCCATGCACGGGAAGCGGCACCTGGCGTCGTCGTCCGGACGCAAAATGGCGGCTGGCGCAAAAGCAGCTCGACATCCGTACGGGTGAGCAAAGCGCTATTTTGGACGCGGCAAGCGCCTATGTGAAGCCGGGCGGCATTCTGGTCTATGTCACCTGTTCGGTCTTCGAGGAGGAAAATGGCGACCAGATCGCTGCTTTCGGGGAGCGTTCGCCGTCATTTAAGCCCGTCGACCATGCCGCGCGATGGAGCGAGCTGTTTCCAGATCATGCCGACGCTACCCGTATCACACCGCTGGGCCTGTCGCTGTCGCCAGCAAAAAGCGGGACGGACGGCTTCTTCTTTTCGGCGATGCGCCGCGAAAGCTGAGGTTTCGCCGCGAAAGCTGAGGCCTTGACGAACGCCTGATCGCTTCCAGTTATGGCTTGCGGCTCTGCCGCATCCTTCCGGACAGGCGTCTCATGCAGAAGAACTATCTTTCATTGGCGGTCTTTATAGCTGTCGTGCTCGGCATCGGCCTGCTCATCGGTTTTGTCACTTTGCCCGGCGAATGGTATGCGAACCTGCAAAAGCCAGCCTTCAACCCGCCGAACTGGGTTTTCGGGCCGGCTTGGACGATCCTCTATGTGCTCATCGGCATCGCTGGCTGGCGTATTTGGGAAATTGACCGCTATGGCGGCGCCATGAAGCTGTGGCTGCTGCAGATGGTGCTCAATTTTTGCTGGTCGCCTGCTTTCTTCGGTGCGCAGCGGATCGGTCTCGCGATGGTCATTATCCTCCTGCTGCTTCTGGCCATACTTGCCTTCATCGGTGTTGCTGCGCGTCGCGACAAAATGTCGGCCCTACTGTTCGTGCCCTATGCAGCCTGGGTGGCATTCGCCACCGCGCTCAACACCTCGATCTGGATGCTGAACTGAACGGAAGAAGAGCGAGCCGCCGCAATATTTTGCAATGCAGCATTTTTAGATTTGCCTCGTCACCGCCGCTTTGTCATAAGCGAAAAGGGGAATGGAGGCACAATGTCAGCAAAGATCGTACCGGCGCTTAATTTCGAAGAGCGGGTGAGGGCATCCTTCGCGCGGCAGGCAGCCATGCGGACCATTGGCGCCGAGCTGACGCTGGTGACGCCCGGCATCGTCGAAATTGAGATGCCCTATGCCTCAAGCTTGACGCAACAGCACGGTTTTCTCCACGCCGGTGTCATTTCAACCGCGATGGATTCGGCCTGCGGCTATGCCGCCTTCTCGCTGATGCCTGAAAATTCCGGCGTGCTGACAATCGAATTCAAGGTCAATCTGCTCGCACCGGGCAAGGGCGAGCGTTTCCTGTTCCGCGGATCGGTCACCAAACCGGGCCGCACCATCGTGGTTGCCGACGGCCAGGCCTATGCTTTTGCCGCCGATGGCGAAGCCAAGCTGATCGCCACCATGACCGGTACGATGATGACGGTGGTCGGCCGCGACGGCATCGAGGGCTGAACCGATGCCGCTTCAGACCATTGCCGGCCGGCGCTTGCTGTTCGTCATGGCGGCGGAGGCGGAATACGGCCCGCATCTCAAATCCTTAATGACGCCGTTGATGACCGGCGTCGGTCCGGTCGAGGCAGGCGTGCGGGTAGCCGCCGCCCTTGCTGGCTTTTCCGCCGCCATGACCTTGCCCGACCTCGTCGTCTGCCTGGGCTCGGCGGGCAGCCGTGTGCTGGAACAGGCCGAGGTCTATCAGGTGGCGGCGGTCAGCTATCGTGACATGGATGCCTCGCCGCTGGGCTTTGAAAAGGGCGCGACACCTTTCCTGGACCTGCCAGCCACGGTCGAGCTCGCTCTGCGCATTCCCGGCGTGAAGCAGGCGACACTTTCGACCGGCGGCAATATCATCTCGGGCGCTGCCTACGATCGGGTCGCAGAAGACATGGTCGACATGGAGACCTATGCGGTGCTGCGCGCCTGCCAGCTTTTCGGCGCGCCGATGGTCGGCCTGCGCGGCATTTCCGATGGTGCGGCGGAACTGCGCCATGTCGGTGACTGGACCGAATATCTGCATGTCGTCGACAAGAATCTGACCGAGGCGGTGAGACATCTCGAACGCGCGATAGCCGATGGGACACTGGCCCTTTAGCGCCGTGTTGAACCGCTCCGGCGCATGAGGGGGCATACTCTGTGAACAGAGTGTCGGGGATGGGAGGCGAAAGCGAGCAACCCATTGCACTGCGACGTTTCTTTCTTTAAATGCCCGCCATGACGAACACAGACCATCCCGACAGCGTCCTCATCATCGATTTCGGCAGCCAGGTGACCCAGCTCATCGGGCGGCGCGTGCGCGAGGCCGGTGTCTATTGCGAGATCGTCCCCTTCCAGTCCGCGGAAGAAGGTTTCGAGCGGCTCAAGCCCAAGGCGATCATCTTTTCCGGCGGTCCCGCATCGGTCACCGAAAAAGGCAGCCCGCGCGCGCCGCAGGTGGCCTTCGAGTCGGGCCTGCCTATTCTGGCCATATGCTACGGCCAGCAGACGCTCGCCACCCAGCTTGGCGGCACGGTCGAGGGCGGCCACGCCCGCGAATTTGGCCGAGCCGATGTCGAGATTCTCAAGGCGAGCCCGCTCTTCGACGGCGTCTGGGCAGTCGGCAAGAAATATCCGGTCTGGATGAGCCATGGCGACCGCGTCACCATCGCACCCGATGGTTTCGAGATCATCGGCGTGTCCGAGAACGCGCCCTTCGCCATTGCCGCCGACGAAAAGCGCCGCTACTACACCACCATGTTCCACCCCGAAGTGGTGCATACGCCGGACGGCGCAAAGCTTTTGTCGAACTTCGTGCACAAGATTGCCGGCATAAAGGGCGACTGGTCGATGTCGGCCTATCGTGCCCGCGCCGTGGAAGCCATTCGCGAGCAGGTCGGCGACAAGCGCGTCATCTGCGCGCTGTCGGGTGGCGTCGATTCGTCGGTGGCGGCTTTGCTGATCCACGAAGCCGTTGGCGAACAACTGACCTGCATCCTCGTCGACCACGGCCTGATGCGCAAGAACGAGGCTGCCGATGTGGTCGCCATGTTCCGCGAGCACTACAATCTGCACCTTATCCATGTCGATGCCGTCGACCGCTTCGTCGATGCGCTGGAAGGCGAGGTCGACCCGGAGAAGAAGCGCAAAACCATCGGCCGCCTGTTCATCGAAGTGTTCGAGGAAGAGGCCAAAAAGCTCGGCGGAGCCGAATTCCTGGCCCAGGGCACGCTGTATCCCGACGTCATCGAAAGCGTGTCCTTCACCGGTGGGCCTTCGGTCACCATCAAGAGCCACCACAATGTTGGCGGTCTGCCCGACCGCATGAACATGAAGCTGGTCGAGCCGCTGCGCGAACTGTTTAAGGACGAGGTGCGCGTGCTTGGCCGAGAACTCGGCCTGCCCGAGAGCTTCATCGGCCGCCACCCGTTTCCCGGACCGGGCCTTGCCATCCGCTGTCCCGGCGGCATCACCCGAGACAAGCTGGAGATTCTGCGCGAAGCGGACGCGATCTATCTCGACGAAATCCGCAAGGCCGGCCTTTACGACAAGATCTGGCAGGCTTTCGCCGTGCTGCTTCCGGTGCAGACCGTCGGCGTCATGGGCGACGGCCGCACCTACGAATTCGTCTGCGCCCTCCGCGCGGTCACCTCGGTCGACGGTATGACGGCCGATTTCTACCACTACGACATGAACTTCCTAGGCCGCGCCGCTACCCGCATCATTAACGAAGTCCGCGGCATCAACCGCGTTGTCTACGACGTCACCTCTAAGCCGCCGGGTACGATTGAGTGGGAATGATTCAGGCCTATCCGGACGCCGCCGAATTTACGCTGAAGTACGATCTAACCAACTGAAAACAAAAATAAATTCATTCTATGCCTATCGACATCTATCGGTGGGCATAGATCGCGTTCGTCGGCCTTGCTGACGGGCCCCGCCCCCATTGATCAACCGGGAAAACGAAAGTACCGTCAGGTCAAACGAGGCCGATGACGGTACTTTTGTCAAGCTAATACGCTGAAATATAAGCGTTTTCGACGCCATCGGCCTCCAAAAACCGCGTGACGGTACTTTTCCGCGAGGAGACCCGAAATGTTGACCGATGCAGCACTTAAGTGTCTGAAACCAAAAGCCAAAATGTACAAGGTATCTGATCGTGACGGCATGTATGTGCGCGTTGCACCGTCGGGCGCCATCTCGTTCAGGCTCGACTATCGACTGAACGGCAGGCGGGAAACCGTCTATCTCGGTAGGTATGCTCGTGACGGGATATCGCTCGCCAGGGCTCGCGAGTTATGCATCGACGCGCGGCGCGCGATCGCCGAAGGGCGGTCCCCCGCCATCGAGAAGCAGCGGGAGAAGCGCCGGATCAAGGAAGCAAAGAGCTTCGGCCAGTTCGGCGAGAAATGGCTGACCAACGCGACCATGGCTGATAGCACCCGCGCGATGCGCCGCTCCATCTTTGAGCGCGAACTCATGCCCGTCTGGCGGAATCGTCTCCTGACAGAGATCACTCCCGATGATCTGCGCGCTCACTGCGGCAAGATCGTCGAACGGGGAGCGCCAGCGACCGCCATCCATGTGCGGGATATCCTGAAGCAAATCTACGGCTTCGCCATTCTGCACGGCGAGAAGGTCGCCAACCCGGCCGATGACGTCGGTCCGGCCTCGATCGCCACCTTCACGCCGAAGGACCGCGCACTTTCGCCCGCCGAGATTCGCATCATGTTCAAACAGCTCGAGCATGTCGCGACATTGCCGACGATCCGCCTCGGCATGAAACTTTTCCTCCTCACCATGGTCCGGAAGAGCGAGTTGCAGGATGCAGTGTGGGACGAGATCGATTTCGACAACGCCGTCTGGACGATCCCGAAGGAGCGCATGAAGCGGTCGAAGCCTCACAACGTCTACCTGTGCCGACAGACGTTGGACATCATGATCGCGCTCAAGACCTGCTCTGGGAACTCTCGATACCTGTTGCCGTCCCGGTACGACGCGGACGCGCCGATGTCGCGCGCGACCTTCAATCGGGTCACCTATGCCGTCGTCGAACAGGCCAAGAAGGAGGGGCTGCCGCTGGAGCCTTTCACGGTCCATGATCTGCGGCGGACGGGCTCAACGCTGCTAAATGAACTGGGCTTTAACAGCGACTGGATCGAAAAGTGCCTGGCGCACGAGGACGGGCGCTCATCGCGCGGCGTTTACAACAAGGCCGAGTATGAGGTGCAGCGCCGGCATATGATGCAGCAGTGGGCGGATACCGTGGATGCCTGGATCGACGGTCGGAAGCACGCCCCAACTCTTCTGCCGACAGCTATGCCTGTGATGGAGCTTGATCCCGCCCTTTGATCGGTCGGGTCTTGCGCTTGGTGACGTCGGGGTGCTGTGCTCGACGGATCGGGGCAGTCCGCCGCGCCGTCAGCCAGGCCTCGACTTCGGCGAGGTCCCAAACAATACACCGTGGCGAGAGCGCGAACCGACGGGGAAATTCACCACGCTGCTCCATCTCATAAATCGTGCTGTCAGCCATCGGCACCATCTCGCGCAATTGGTGCCGCCGGATTGTTCGTCTGATTTGGGGAGTTTCGGTCTTCGGCATTCTCAATCTCCTTCGTTGCTCACGCGATTGAGAACAATAGGTGTCGGTACTGGAAGCCCCCTCGAACTGCCGTTCGGCATTTTCGTGCTGTAGCGTACACATCGGCGGGTGTCTGTTGACCGCTAGGTGCAGTATAGGGGCGAGTAGAGGCTGATGAACTAAGGCCTGTTGAGATTCAGGATTCACGTTGAGGCTGGATCGTGATTCAAACTTTGGATGGATCGATTTGTTTTGACGGATGCCCCATGGGCGACGATGGAACCGCATTGCCTCGCCGGATTCGATGAGGATGCGAACTTCGATCTGCCGATTCCTCTCGATAATATCCAAACACGCTCCGTCAATATCCAAACACGCTCCGGCAAGGTGCGTAAGCGCGATCGACTGAGAGCAGAGAAGATTGCCGCCGGCGGGCCGAAGCCAACCTCTCCGCGAGCGCGCAATGTGCTTGGTTGAGAAACTTGGCGAAGCGCGCACTCGCGATCTCACGGAGATCGGGATTCCGCGGTGCTATCTGACGCACATGTGTGAGGAGGGATTGCTGATCAAAGTTGGCTACGGACGATACCGCGCTGCCCAACGGCGAGCTGCGTGATCATCCCGCCGGAGTCGGTGGGGTTCGGTGATCCCTCGAACACGACGCGTCCCCGCTCCAGCTCACCGCCTCCTTAGGCATCACAACCGAGGTTTGCTGCCGACTTCGAATTGATAATCGCGGTGGGCTGCTGAGCCTCAGGTCGTTTCGAGGAATGGTGCTCCGACCTGGACCGTTGTGTCACGCTTCCGCACGGCCATACATGCCGTGCAATTCAGGACCGCGAAAGGCGTTGGGAGCGAGCATCGCAGAAACGGATATGGCGGGCGGCACATAGGCGGGTTGCCGCCTGCTGCTTTAGCGATCTAACAACCGCATTGCCGGACGTCCTCTTGTAGGCCAGCTCTTAGAAATGCGATGATTTCAGGAGACGACTGCCGATCCGCATACCCGATCGCGTTTCCTAAGGATCCGGGGTCTGACTGGCGAGGGAGCACCCCATTGGAGCAACGACCTGCGCGGCTTGGTCGCCTCTGACGGGGTCAGTCGCGCGCTTTCAGGTGAAGCATCTTGAAGTGTTCATAGTGTCCCACGCCATTCTTCACGATCGGGTCCTGGGCAGTGATTGCCTCGATCTCTTGGTCGTCCTCGATCCGGTAGAGTGACACGCCGTAGCTACCGTCAGGGTCCATCACTGGGCCGTGGGCGACGATCTGCCCCTTGGCGAGCAGATCGTCCAGATACGCGCCGTGCTGGCTCATCCACGTTTTCTCTTCGTCGGTCATGGTCGCGAGGAAGTCGGCACGGGGCGGCAAGTATTTGCACAGGAAATATTTCATCGGTTTCGTCCTTCGATGGGAGAGTAGGGGCCGGTTGTCGACCGTTGGTCATTGACAAGAATGTTCACGTGGCGGTGTTGCGCGCCGCCGATTTCGCATCCGGCGACCTACCGGCGTCGATCCACGCCCGCGTCTCAGACAAGAGTTCGTCGGACAGCGCGGGGTTATCGATAGACCGGGCGAGGATGAGCGCACCGACCATAGCCGACCAGTTGCCGATCGCCGCCCTGCGGCGCTCGGCGGAATCGGCGCCGGGCATAACGTCGGTGAGAGTGGCGATCTGCGCGGCGAGGACCCGGGCCATGGAGGCTCGCGCCTCCGGGGCCTGTTGCCGCATGAATCCCGCAAGCGCGGCCATCGGGCAGCCCTGCTCCGGATGCTCGCGATGGGGTTCCGAGAGATAGGTGTCGATCCAGACGCTGAGATCATCGATCATTGACTGGCTACCCCCGGCATGAGCGATGGTCTGGGCGACCAGATCGTCCTTCGACTGAAAATGCCCGTAGAAGCCGCCATGGGTCATGCCGGCGGCCTTCATCACTTCGGCGACGCTCACTGCATCGAAACCTTTCTCGCGGAACAGGCGTCCGGCCTCGGTCAGGATGCGACTGCGGTTCTGCGCCTTCTGCTCCTGGCTCACTTTCATTTCCAATTATCTCCGTGTGACATTGACATTTTGATGATGAATATCATATTTACGATCATTGATGACAATCATCATGAATATAGTTCCGATGCTGGAAAAGGGCAATGCCATGACCGCCAAACCATCCGTCCTCATTACCGGCGCCTCCACCGGCATCGGCGCGGCCTATGCCGAGCGCTTCGCACGGCGTGGCCATGATCTTGTGCTGGTCGCCCGCAACACATCACGTATGGAGGCACTGGCTGAGCGTTTGCGCGGTGAGGTCGGCGTCACGATCCACATCGTGGCGGCTGACCTTGTTGATCCGCAGGAGCGCGCAACGGTCGAGGCGCGGCTGCGCGATGACGCGCGGATCGGGATACTCATCAACAATGCCGGGGCCAGCCTGGGCGGCGTTTTCATTGATCAAAGCGTGGACGATATCGACCGGCTGGTGCAGCTCAACACGACCGCTCTGGTGCGGCTCGCGCACGCCATCGCCCCGCGCCTTGCACAAGCTGGGGAAGGCGCGATCGTGAACATCGGATCGGCGGTGGGCCTGGCGCCGGAATACGGCATGCCGGTCTATGGCGCGACCAAGGCCTTTGTCCTGCACTTGTCTCAGGCGCTGAGCCTCCAGCTCGGACCCCGGGGCGTTTATGTCCAGGCTGTACTTCCGGCGGCGACGCGCACCGAAATCTGGGGCCATGCCGGCGTCGACGTCGACACGCTGCCGGCCGTGATGGAGGTGGACGATCTGGTGGACGCGGCGCTCGCAGGCTTCGATCGCCGCGAAGCCGTCACCATCCCGCCGCTGCACGATCTCGGACAGTGGGAAGCTTTCGACGCCGCCAGGCAATCCATGATCTCCGGTTTCGGGCAATCCCGACCGGCCGAGCGCTATCGCACGGACTGAAGCTGGGTCGCAGACAGGCGCAGCGCCAGGTTTTGGCTTGGCGCTCGGTTCCGACCCCAAGGACAAATCCCGATCAACGCCTTCTTCATCCGCATGCGCGCGGTGACAGCGGCCCAAAAGAGAGGATAGCGCAATGACTTTCAAAGCACTTGTAGCTACGCGAGAGAATGAAGTGCTCTCGACGAAGGTGACCGACTTCGACGACGCCGATCTGATGCCGGGCGATGTCACGGTCAGGGTCGACTATTCGACCGTGAACTACAAGGACGCGGGCGCGCTGAGCGGCCGGATCGACGTCATCAAGCAGTTTCCGCTGATCCCGGGCATCGATCTTGCCGGCACGGTGGAAACCTCGTCCTATCCCGGCATCGCGGTGGGCGACAAGGTCGTCGCCAACAGTTGGGGCCTTAGCCAGACCCACCATGGCGGCTATGCTCAGAAGGCGCGGCTGAGCGGCGACTGGCTGGTCAAGATCCCGGAGCCTTTTTCAACGAAGGACGCCATGGCGATCGGCACGGCCGGCTACACAGCCATGCTAAGCGTGCTGGCCCTCGAACATGGCCGCATCACGCCCGATCGCGGCGATATCATCGTCACGGGTGCCAATGGCGGGGTCGGATCGATCGCGATCGCGCTCCTCTCCGGTCTTGGCTACCGCGTGGTCGCCTCGACCGGCCGTCTTGAAGAGGCTGACTATCTGCGCGAACTCGGCGCGGCCGAAGTCATCGACCGCCGAACGCTCTCGGAGCCAGGAACGCCTGTCGCGAGCGAACGCTGGGCCGGTGCGGTGGATTCCGTGGGTAGTCATACGCTGGCGAATGTGCTGGCCCAGACCCGATATCGCGGCGTCGTTACGGCGTGCGGTCTGGCCCAGGGCCTCGATCTTCCCACGACCGTCCTGCCGTTCATCCTGCGCAATGTCACGCTTGCCGGCATCGATTCCGTCAACGCGCCGCAGGAGGTCCGCATCGAAGCTTGGTCGCGTCTCGCCCGTGACCTCGATCTCGACAAGCTCGCCCGCACGACGACGGTGGTCGGCCTCGCCGACGTGCCCGACATCGCGAGACGCGTCCTTGAAGGCAAGATCCAGGGACGCACCGTGGTCGACGTCAATGCCTGAGGATTCGATCAGGAACCTCGAACGGATGAGAGAGACAGCATGAAAGCCTTCATCCTCGACCGCTACGGCAAGAAGCAGGCGCTGCGTCTCGGCGACATGCCTGAACCCGTGCCCGGACCTGACGACGTGCTGGTCGAGATTGAGGCCGCCGGTCTCAACCAACTCGACTCCAAGATTCGGGACGGTGCGTTCAAGCCGATCCTGCCCTACAAGCCGCCGCTCGTGCTCGGACATGATCTGGCTGGTGTTGTAATCAGCATCGGCGGGAATGTGCGGCGCTTCAACCCGGGTGACGCTGTCTATGCCCGCCCCCGTGACGGGCAGATCGGCACCTTTGCCGAACGCATCGTAGTCAACGAGCGCGATCTGGCCCTCAAGCCCGCCAATCTGTCGATGACAGAAGCCGCATCGATCCCGCTGGTCGGGCTGACCGCCTGGCAGGTGCTGGTCGAGCGTGCGCAGATCAAGCCGGGACAGAAGGTGCTGATCCATGCCGGATCGGGCGGTGTCGGCACCTTCGCCATCCAGCTCGCCAAGCACCTTGGCGAAACTGTCGCGACGACGGCGAGCGCCACCAACGCCGCGATGGTGAAGGAATTGGGGGCGGATGTCGTCATCGACTATCGCAGCCGGAAGTTCGAAGACGAGCTGTCGGGCTACGACGTCGTCCTCAACAGCCTCGACGCGACGACGCTCGAAAAATCGCTGAAGGTCCTCAAGCCCGGCGGCAAGCTGATCTCCATCTCCGGCCCACCCGATCCCGCCTTCGCGCGCGCCCAGGACTTGAATGCGGTGCTGCGGCTCGTGCTGCGCGTGATGAGTTGGGGCATCCGGCGCAAGGCGAAGCGCGCGGGCGTCGACTATTCGTTCCTGTGGATGCGTGCCAGCGGCGAGCAACTCGGCGAGATTACCAAGCTGATCGAAGACGGCACAATTCGCCCGATGGTTGATCGCGTCTTCCCCTTCGAGCAGTTGAACGACGCGTTCGCGACCATCGATGCAGGCCGCGCCAAAGGGAAGGTCGTCGTCACGTTCAAGTGACGCGCTCCGCTAAAGAAAGATCACGAACATGGCCACCTACACCCACGGCGCAGACTGGAAGACGGCACCCACCCACCACGTCGAGGCGGCCGGCACACGCTTCGCCTATCGCCGCCTCGGGCCTGACGCCGACGTGCCGGTGGTGCTGCTCAATCATTGGGGCGCGAACCTCGATAATTTCGATCCGCGCATCGTCGAGGGTCTGGCGGCGGACCGGCCGGTCTATGCCCTCGATTATCGCGGCATCGGCGCGTCCGGCGGCACAGCGCCGCTCGGCGTGGCCGAGATGGCAAGCGACACGATCGCTACGATCCGCGCGTTGGGGCTGACATCGGTCGACCTGATCGGCTTCTCGCTCGGCGGTTTTGTCGCGCAGCAAATCCTGTTCGACGCGCCCGATCTCGTCCGCCGCGCCATCCTCGCCGGCACGGGTCCGGCGGGCGGAACCGGGATCGAACGGGTTGGTCCGGTGTCGTGGCCGCTCATCATTAAAGGGCTGATCACCTTCCGCGATCCCAAATTCTATCTGTTCTTCACGTCGACCGCGGCAGGCAGACGTGCGGCCTCCGAATTCCTTGCACGATTGAAGGAGCGCAAGAAGGATCGCGACAAGGCAGTCTCGCTAAAAACCTTCCTGCGCCAGTTGAAGGCGATCAAGGCCTGGGGCCAACAGGCGCCGCAGCCGCTCAACACCATCCGCACACCCGTCCTCGTGGCGAATGGCGATCATGACATCATGGTGCCGAGCGAGAACTCCGCCGACCTGGCGCGCCGCATCCCTGGCGCCGAACTCGTGCTTTACCCCGACGCAGGGCATGGCGGCATCTTCCAGTATCGTGACGCCTTCCTGACGAAGGCCAAAGCCTTTCTCGGCGCCTGATCACCGCGGGTCGCGCCGGAACGCTCAACAGATTTGGGGACGGCGGTGAACTCAAACTCAAAAAAGACCGCTCTCGTCACGGGAGCGCCCCCCGGCATCGGCCAGGCGACTGACCGGCCGACACGAAAGGAAGCCTCATGAACTATACAGTCTTTGGAAATACAGGCCTGCGCGTATCGCAGATCGCGCTTGGCACCGGGACCTTCGGGACCGGCTGGGGGCACGGCGCCAGTGCGGAAGACAGTGCTACGATCTTCAACGCCTATGCAGAGGCAGGCGGCAACTTCATCGATACGGCCGACGTCTACCAGTTCGGCCAGTCCGAAGAGATCGTCGGTGATCTTCTCCAGGGCCGCCGCGAGAACTTTGTGCTGGCGACCAAATATACCAACGGCGCGGCTCCCAACGCCGATCGTCTCGTCACCGGCAACAGCCGCAAAGCCATGGTCGCTTCGCTTGAGGCCAGCCTGCGGCGTTTGAAGACCGACCGGATCGACATCTTCTGGGTTCACCATCCCGATGGCCTGACACCTTCCGAGGAAATCGTCCGCGGCCTCGACGACCTCGCGCGCGCCGGCAAGATCCTTTACGCTGGCCTGTCGAACTTCCCGGCCTGGCGGCTGGCCCGCGCAGTCACGATTGCCGAACTGACCGGGACGGTGCCGATCGCCGCCGCCCAGTTCGAGCACAGCCTCGTGCATCGTGAGCCCGAAGCAGAGCTGTTCCCGGCGTCAAAGGCGCTTGGCCTTGGCATCGTCACCTGGTCGCCGCTTGGCGGCGGTGTGCTGACCAGTAAGTATCGCAAGGGCGAAACGGGGCGGGCCGAGGGCATGGGCGGTCGTGTCTTCCAGGCAGAGAATAGCGAGCAGCGCAGCCGCGTCCTCGACACTGTACTCACCGTCGCCGATGAGCTCGGCACCAGCCCGGACCGGGTGGCGATCGCCTGGGCCGGTATCCACGGCGCTGTGCCGATGATTGGACCGCGCACGCTCGAGCAGTTCGAGGGCAATATCGGCGCCCTCTCGCTCGAACTGTCCGACGAGCACATCAGCCGCCTCAATGAGGTGAGCAGCCTTGTTGCCGCACCCGCGACCCGCGCCGCAAGTCCACAAGGCAACAACGTCGTCCCCACCAGGATCGTCGCCTGAGCGACGCAGCCAGAGAACGGCCTCTCTACGCCCGCACGCGGAATCGTCATCCCAGCCCCGGTTCGCGCTGCTATCGGCGGCTGGAACGGCACATTGAAAGGCGTGCCGGCTCCCGAACTCGGGGCGCTCGTGGTTCGCGACCGCTCCGGGGCTCGCCGACGCCCTCAACCAATCCCTCGTGCAGGGGTTGGCATATCAAAGGAGGACCGTTTCGTCATCCCGAGCGAGCACGTCGCGGATGACAGCCTTCACCACGCTTGATCGACTTGGTTCAAGAATTCCGCCGACAAACCAATTTCGCAAGATTCCAGGTTTTCCAAAAGTTGGTGCTGGTTTGATGCGGCGACAATCGGGATCGCAGGCCTGGAGCCGTGTAGCATCCACGTCAGGACAAGCTGGTTCACAGTGACATTGGCTTTCTCGGCCACGGAGGCGAGTGTCTGGCGCCGGTTCTCATTCTCAGGCGTCCGATATTGAGGAGCCAAACGATCGGAGTTGGCGTAGCCGCCCTGGAGGAGCGGCGAGTATGCCACCAGGCGACAGTCCCTATTCGCGTGGAAGTAGTCTAAGTGATCAGTAGTCACGCCTTCCTCGATGCCCCAGCCACCGCGCTCGCCCATGAGGGAGCGATATCCGAACTGCGCCATCCATCGCGGCTGATAGTAGCTATGGCGCAGTTGCGCGCACACATAGAAGGGATATCCATGTTGAAGACTAATCTGCCGCGCACGATCCAGGCGCCACGCGGCGTAGTTGGAACATCCAATTGCCCTGACCTTACCCGACCGAACGACATCGTCGAAACCGGCGAGCGTCTCTTCCAAGGGCGTGGTTCGGTCATCGATATGAGCATAGAGCAGATCGATATGGTCTCGCCGCAGCCGCGATAAAGACTCGTCGACAGCACGGTTTATCGTCGGGCGGGAAAGCCCTTCCGCATCCTCGAGCGCGCCGCCCGCCGTTCGGGGCCGGGCCCCGACCTTGGTCGCCACCACCATCCTGTTCCGGTACGGCGAAACAGCGAGCCACTCTCCGAGCATCGCTTCACTGTCGCCCGCGTGTCCCCCCTCCACCCAAAACGCATAGTTGTTGGAGGTGTCGATGAAATTTCCTCCGGCCTCCACATATGTGTCGATCAAGGTCTCGGCAGTCTCCTTCGGCGTTTTGGTGCCGAAGTACATGGCCCCTAGCGCCATCTCCGATACATGCAGCGGGCCGAGTTCGAGGTAACGCATCCAGATTCTCCTTGGTGGCACCAGTTTGAGCGAGGGGGCTGTTCTGAGCCATCAGCCGAACTGCCATCGCTCGGGCAGTTTCTGCCAGACGACACCTTTTGGCGGTTTCCTCGACATGATTGGCGTCAGTGCCGCTAAGCGCAGGAGCCGGTGCAGGCTAGGTTGTGTATCGGAAGCGCCTCGGAAGGAGATGGCATGCAGACACAATCGCAAGAGGCGGTTGCCTTGGTCACAGGTGCGGCCCGGGGCGTCGGTCGAGGAGTTGCACAGGCCATGGGGCGGCTGGGAATGAAGGTCTATGTTACCGACATCTCGACCAAGGCGATGCCTCATCCCACCCTGCCGGGAACGGTGGAACGAACTGCTGATGAGGTCACGACTCTAGGGGGATTTGGAACTGCCGCAGCAGTGGACCATAGTGACGCCATCGCCGTGGGCGATCTTCTTTCAAAGATACGGGCATCCGAACCGGGTATCGACCTCCTGGTGCTGAACGCTTTCGACGGAAACAGAATACCGTTTGCCGGGGCCCCTTTCTGGAAACTTGACGCACAGCATTGGGAGAACATGTTTTCGCGCGGGGTGAGGGGACACATCCTGACCGCTTCAGCTGCAGCGGATATGGTCATCGCCGGACGCGGCTTGATCGTCCTGACCGGGTGCGACATGAAGTCGGACGCCGTCCTGGGCAATCATCTTTATTATGATCTGGCCATGCGGGCAGTCAGCAGGCTGGCAGCAGTGATGCACCATGCCCTGGTTCATTACGGAGTTACGGTAGTGGCGGTCTCGCCGGGCTTTACCCGCACAGAGGCCATTGTTGCCGCGATTGGAGAAGGTGCCGATGCAGCTGATCCGTTGGATTGGCCAGGGCGGACGATAGCCTCACTCTGGCAAGACGCTGAACGTGGGCGCTTCTCCGGTCGGTCGATATCGGTTGACGAACTCGGCAAGGAGTACGGGCTGCAAAAGATCGCCGAACCGGATGTGGTGTGGTGATGTCGCCGTCTCATCTTGACACCAGATGCCGCATGGATGTGGTCGCGCGGGCATATGATCTGGTCGCCGAACGCTACGCCCAGCGCTTCTCTTCGGAACTGGAGCAAAAGCCTTTTGACCGTCTCCTGCTGGATTGGTTGGTCGCGCGGGCGGGAACAAGCGGCATCCTCTGTGACCTGGGCTGCGGACCTGGCCATGTCGCCGGATACCTGGCCCTGCGGGGCGCCACCGTAGTGGGCATCGACATCAGTTCCGGCATGCTGGACCAGGCACGCGCCCGTTGGCCGAAGCTGATGTTTCAACAGGCCGATATGCGGACCTTGGCGACTTTCGAGCAAGGCACTTTTGCTGCTGTGGTCGCCCTCTATTCGATCATCCATCTGGGCCAAGCCGACCTGGACCAGGCTTTGCGGGCCATACGACGCACACTCAAGCCCAACGGCTGGTTCCTGCTCGCTTTCCATGTCGGCGACGAAGCTGGCCGGATCGATGAATTCCTGGGACAGTCCGTGGCTTTCGATTTTCATCTTCATCGCCCGGAGACTATGCGCGACCGTCTTTCCGGCGCAGGTTTTGCGGTGACCGAGGTCATCGAACGCTATCCAGATGAGAAGATCGAGCTTCCCACCAGACGAGCCTATATCTGGGCGCGGAGGCGAGAAGATTTTCAGGGAGAAGATGACGCGCGTGCCACGCCTTGCAGATTCAAAGGTCCAGCCGCACGATGACCCGGTTGCTCGACGGGCGCCGGACCACCTCGAAACCGCGCTCTGCGAACATCTGCTCGGTGCCGACCTGACTGTCGGTGCTGGCTATCTTGTGCCCTTGGGTCGGGAAACCCTCGATGGCTTTCGCTGCGGATCTCCGAGCAAGTTCGATAGCGGCATCGAGGAGACTGCCGGCCAGGCCCTTGCGACGATGCTCGCGCGCCACAAAGAAGCATGTGACCAGCCACACGAGGGCGTCTTCGCGGGGATCCCGGCCCTGTAACGTGGGCGTCCCCAGCGCGCGGGCGAACCGTGATCGGGGACCCAAAGCGATCCACCCGGCTGGATCCCCATCGACATAGGCCAACAGGCCCATCGGTCGATCGCTCTCACGCATGAGGCCCGTGAACAGGCGCTGGTTCGCCGCACCCCGACCGGCATGATAGTCCCGGACGGAGATGATGTACCACATGCACCAGCAGCCATCGGTTGCCTTCGTCCGCCGGAAGAGCGCCCTCAGATCTTCCAGCATGGTGTGATCCAGCGGCTTTATGGTGACTATTCCCGACGACATGTGACCTCAGGCTGTGATTAGGCATGGAATAAGGACCCCGCATTTGGGGTGATCGGCGTCCAAACGGGACCCCCATCTGCGATGGGGTTACAACAGCCTCCGGTTTCATCGGGGGCTTTTTATTTGGATGCTTGTTGT
>NZ_JASCRR010000016.1 GCF_030010215.1 Tianweitania sp. UT-5YL-CI-8 | reverse complement strand
ACAACAAGCATCCAAATAAAAAGCCCCCGATGAAACCGGAGGCTGTTGTAACCCCATCGCAGATGGGGGTCCCGTTTGGACGCCGATCACCCCAAATGCGGGGTCCTTATTCCATGCCTAATCACAGTGAACATGATTGTACATTACGCGATCGAGCGGAGGCTTGTTATCGCCTTCGATCACAGCGGGGAGGAGTACCACGCAGACCTGCATTGATCCGGCACCCGGCAAGGCAGGTGGGTGATCCGCGCTCTGATGGAGGTCTTAATGGAACATACCTCCGATCCGAAGGTTCGACCGGAGGCCGCATACCTGCTTGGTGGCCTACTTGGGAGGCCCGCGTTATCCCTCTGGCGCGGCCTTCTGCAGTTTTAGTGAAGGTCCGTCCAACAAAGGATCGGTTTCGTACTGTTCGACGCAATCTGCGATAATTTCGTGACTTTGCTTGGAGACGGCGTACTCTTTCTCTTCAACGAAGGGAGAAATACATGCAAGCGTTTACCAGGTTCCAAGCAGATGGTGTTGTTGATCAATACGTTGGTGCGCGCGCGAAGTGGCAGATGCCGCTCTCGACTGCCGACGCGGTAAGAACCATACGACTTGTCATCCCGGAAGCGGTCATACCGGATCATGATCTGGTGGAGATGATCGCCAAGTACGCCATCGAACGCAATCTGAATATCCACTTCGATCATGGCGCGACGGCGATCTCTATAGGCCAACAGTGATCCAAGTTCATGCAGCCGGCCCGACCGAGGCGGCCGGGCTGGTATTCCATTCTTGCGGCGGTAAGGTCTGACTTTGATGGGCAGTCCTGGTTGCATCCGTCCCTTGGCAAATGGTTCGATCAGTCGTCTGCTGTGAGGGCGTCGACAAACGGAAGCAGCAGAAGAATGTTGCCCGCTTCGTCACAGATCTGCACACTTCGCGAGGAGATATCTTTGCCGGATCGAATTGCCTCCGCCATCAGGTGACGGGCGTCATTAAGCGCTTCAAGACGCGCTTGCTCGAGGTCAGGTAGCTCGCTGCCCTCGTCGTCGCGGAGAACCTCGGTCCTTTTCACCAGATGGAAGAAGTATCTAGGCATCGTGCTCTCGTCTGATGTAGGCCCGCTTAAAGTTTAGCGATCGTCTATGGTCTACCTTGTTCGCCTCTGCCGCGAAACCAAGCTCTGGATTTGTACAGTTCCGCACCTTAGACGGCGGCCGTCGAGTCTTTCGACATCGGACTGAAGTCTGGTGAGGTGGTTACGCCTTCTTTCAACCGCTATTCCGTGTGAAAAAGGTTTTATCACTCGCTGATGATTTAGGGCGCGGGTGGCTGAGAGACCGCTTTGCTCCCGCCTTTTTCAGGTGCGAGATAATGGCGCGGTACTTTTTCAATCTTCATGACGGCATCTCCATACCCGACACGGTAGGGTCTGAACATCCAGACCTGCAAAGTGCTCGCAGCGAAGCCGTCGAAACCATCGCGGAGCGCCTGAAGGGGACTTTGCTGAAAAAGGTCGATGTCTCGGCCTGGCTGATGAACGTCACGGATGAGCACGGCTTCACGGTCATTGTCCTGTCGTTTTCGGCGGCTGTTAAGATCATCGAACATGTCGGGATCGCAGCGACGACGCCTGCGGCACCCTAGAAATGTCAAAACCGCACAGAACTCCTGTGGCTCTTGGCCCAGCAAGGTTGTTTGGCGCATAAGCTCAAGATGCTTTCGCGTTGCTGTTCGTTGGCATGAGCACGGGCTCGATCCCGCCGGAGCCTGGATCATGTCCGATTTTTTACAATCCGAGATGCAGAATCTTCTTCTGCGCGCGCTACCGGCTGAAGCGTTCGAAGTCCTGCGTCCGGTGATGAGCCACGTGGAATTGCCGCTCAGATCGGAATTGGTGACAGTCGATGTTCCAACGGAACTGGTTCACTTCCTGGAAAGCGGACTGGCATCGATCGTTGCAACCAACTCGGAAAATGAAGCCGTTGAAGTGGGCCATATCGGCTATGAGGGCATGTCTGGAGCGCATATCCTGCTGAAAGTCGCTCAAAGCTCGACAAAGACCTTCATGCAAGCCGAAGGAACCTCGATCTCGGTCCCCGTATCGGCGCTCCTGTCTATGGTCGAACAATACCCCGCTGCCAATGATCTTCTTCTGAGATATGTCTATTGCTGCGAGCTACAGCTTTCGCATTCAGCCCTGGCGAATGCCCGTTACAACATGCCTGAGCGATTGGCTCGATGGTTGCTGATGTGCCATGACCGCCTGAGGAACGACGATCTGCCGCTCACCCATGAATTCCTCTCGCTGATGTTGGGTGTTCGAAGATCCGGCGTCACCAACGAAATCCACATCCTCGAAGGCTATCATGCGATCAAGGCAACTCGCGGGAACATTAAAGTCCTCGACAGGCCAAGGCTGGAAGACGTTGCCGCCGGCTCCTACGGCATCCCAGAAGACGAATACGAACGCCACATCGGCTTCCAGATAAGACGTTCCACCTGAGCTGATGTTGCTGCCTGTCCCCCAGGCATATTCATATCAATAGCCCAGGTTCGAGCGAGCAGTCTGGACGATCGAGAATGTATCGAGTGGCTATGTTTCTGAACTGTCTGAGCTTGTTGAAATACCGCTCGGCGACATTACGCTGCCTGTAGACCCATCTGCCGAAAGCGACGACCAAATCTGGTCTTCTTGGGCGGAATGTTGCCCATGCCCTCGCTCTGCGGCCAGGGCATGAATGGCATTGCCGCCGTAGGAGCGATTAGCGAGAAGGATAGCATTGGGCTGGAGTCATCCAGCATGGTGGCGGCGGGTTTGCTGTCATGGGCCTGTCAGCTGCAAAGACGACCTTAAGTCGACGGATTGCTTCGGTGAAGATGCGCTAGGTAAAAGGGCATTCACGATCGCGGCTACCATTTCATCATCGGCATCGGCATCCGAGTAAAGCAACGCGAGAAGCTCTCGTGCCTCAGCCTCCGCATCCGCTTTCGAAAACAATCCTGACTGTACCAATGCGGAAAGGGTCGAACGCAGAACCTCCATACCTTCCGCAGACACATTATTATAGGTGGAGGACATTCCGCACCTCCAAGAGCGTAGTAGTTCACGCTCACTGAGAGTTTTCAGTCGTATCTGTGGCAATGCTTTCCTATTGTATACGATCTATACCTCTGCACAATCGTTAGATGCTTTCCGTCGAGCTTTGAACGGTTCCGTACAATTCATCTCCTAGCTCGAATGTTGCTCGACTCTTTCCTGCATAGATCTACATTTCGCCCAGAAGGATTTGGGTATGCAACATTTTACGGTGTTCGATGTTGATGGTTTCGTCGGTAATTATATTACCGTGCGCGTGGAGCGACAGTTGCCACTTTCGATCGCTGACACGATCAAAGCTCTTCGCTTTGCTGTCCCCGTGACGGACCTCTCCGATAGCGCCCTTGCAGAGATGATCGCCAAGCATGTCTTCGAGATGGGACTTTACGACAGGTTTGACCTTACGAAACGCTGACAAAAAGGCCTCCAACGTGGAGCTGGAGCGATGGCATCGCAGTGTTCTTGCCGCACGAAAATCTCCGCATGATCACCGAGATCGCCCCCCATCTGACCCGCGTCTTGTGGCTATCGACCACAATCGATGCCGCTATCTAAAGAAGGTGGACTGCTTTGGTCGGACGCAACACCCCCCGCAGAACGGCTCGCACATTTGATTTGCGAATTGTATATACGCCTGCTTGTGATCGGTCTCGCCGACAATGGTAAGTTAAACTTTCCTGTGACTCAGTCGGAACTAGCGGATTTTTTCGGTCGCCTCGAGACCCACTTTCCTCTTGGACGGTGCCCAGCGCATAGAGATCGACATCGGGATGGAGCCCGCCCTCTTCAACGAGGCGTCGTATGATTTCCCCGCCGATGAACAAGCCGGCCTTGTTGTCAAACGCCCGCGCGGTGGCATGGTTACCGAGGAGCGCGGCGAATTCGGTCTGCAGGGTAACCGGGCTGCCAATCTTGACAACGGTTTCGGCTTGCTCACGTGACATTGCGCCGATGTCGATCCAAAGATCCTTCAAATTTGGAGTCTGCTTGCTTTCCTCAGACTTTAATGTCTGGATTGCCTTACGGCCAATAACGCCCTGGCCCCGCTCTTTCCCATGCACCCACACCCGTTGGCCGATCTCAGTCGCCACATCGGTGCCGCCGATTGTGTTGAAGAAAAGAAAGCCATCTTCATCGATAAAATAAACGATAAAGCCGATCTCATCCATGTGGCTCGCATACATGATCCGCATTGCCGCCTGTGGATGTATGCAGGCGCTCACATTGCCCATGACGTCGGTTATCACCTTGCCGGCGAATTCAGAGACGTAGTTTCGGTAGAGGTGAGCGACCGGTTGTTCGAAACCACTGGGAGAAGGCGTCGCAACCAGCGTCTTCAGATGTTCGAGGGATGCGTCGCGCATTGGAGTCTCCAAGGCTGACCGAGAGCGTAATCTTGAAATGCGTCGAGCTTGGCAGCATTCTTCACAGATCTGCTCCGTCATATCGAGCCGCAGCAGTTCGCGGTCCGCACTATTCTCGCCTCCAGTGACACCGCCGTCATTCTCGGAGGTCTCGCCTCGCTGGTGAAGGCCACGGGCAAGCTGATCGAAATGGAATTCGCCTTCGACCTCACTGTGCGCGACGGGTTGATCGTCCGCTATCGCATGCTGGAGGACAGCTACGCCGTCGAGCAGGCCGATTGAAACTCGCCTCGCTCTCAAACCCGATCAAATGGCTTATCGCTCCACCAGATTCCGTTCCCCTATTCGCAGAGCGGCGTCAGCGCGTCGTTGAGCGACTCTCCCAACGGCGTGACGGAGTAATCCTAATCCACGCGCGGGGGAGCCCGCCGAGCGGCGGCGGTCGTACCGGAGGCCGTTGCGGCGGCAATCGCGCTTGGCCGCAGTTCCTCCGCCGGCAGCAGCCAGGTCGCCGTTGGGAACAGACCGATGTTGCCGCTGTGGTCCGCATGAAGGTGCGACAAGGCGACATAGTCGATGTCGTCCGGGCGCAGCCCCAGTTCGGCCAGTTGGGACGCCAGAGTGCGACGAACCGTCCAGCGACCGCCGAGTTGCACCTTGCCCTGCAGCAGCGCCGCAAGGGCGTCGCCCAGACCTTCGCCCGATCGCTGGCGGCCGTGCGGCATGGGGGCACGGTCTATGCGATCGGCTTCGTCAGCGGGCGTGACACGCCCCTTGAGCGCGGTATCGTGGTCTCATACGAAACGATCCGCCGCGGGGGCAAAGAAGTTCGGTCCTGTCTATGCTCGTCGCTTGCGCCGCAAGCCGCCAGGCCACCATGACATTTGGCATCTCGATGAAGTCGTCATCACCATCACCGGCAAGAAGCACTGGTTGTGGCGTGCCGTCGATCAGGATGACCATGTGCTCGATGAGATCGTCCAGACCCGGCGCAACACCAAGGCCGCCAAACGATTGTTCACCCGGCTCTTGAGAAAGCAAGGCGTCGCACCGAAGCGCATGATCACTGACAAGCTCCGCTCCTTGTGCCGCTGCGAAAACGGGACCGAACAATGCAGGGCTTCCGTTCACCAGGATCCCTGCAGCGGTTCGTCTCAATCTTCTCCGCTGTTCGCAATCTCTTCGTTGCTCCCCATTCAGAACGCTCAGCATTCGCCGTCCACCTCCACCGCCTGCAGGCCATGGCGGAATGGAAAGCCGTGACCCGAACGCTGGCCTGAAATCGACCCCGCAGCTATCAGCGCGGCCAGTTGCCAACAACGTGACATCGCCGGTCCCGGTGCTGTTTCGCCGCCAGCTCGACGCGCACCAGCTTTCCTTCGCGTTCTCCGAAGTGGCATGCTCACGTCAGTTACATGATCTGGCGGGTGACCTCGCCTGGGCCGCGCCCGATGCCGGCATGCTGCGTGCTGTTCTGGCTTAGCGCGGCAGATTACCCGTTGCGCCGCGCCATGAAGGCGAGGCGTTCGAACAGATGCACGTCCTGCTCGTTCTTGAGCAGCGCGCCGTGCAGCCTGGGCAAGGCGTTCTTGGCGTCGGTGCGCAAATCCTCGGGCGCAATGTCGTCCGACACCAGAAGCCGGATCCAATCCAGCGCCTCGGAGGTCGACGGCTTCTTCTTCAGGCCGGGCACGTCGCGGATCTCGTAGAACTGGGTCAGCGCGGCGCGGACCAGAGCCTGTTTGATGCCGGGATAATGCACGTCGACGATCTTCTGCAGCGTCTCGACTTCGGGGAAGCGGATATAGTGGAAGAAACAGCGGCGCAGGAAGGCGTCAGGCAGTTCCTTCTCGTTGTTGGAGGTGATGATGACGATGGGTCTTACTGCCGCCTTGACCGTCTCGCCGGTCTCGTAGACGAAGAACTCCATGCGGTCGAGTTCCTGCAAGAGGTCGTTGGGGAACTCGATATCGGCCTTGTCGATTTCGTCGATCAGCAGCACCACCTTCTTGCCGGCGGCGAAGGCCTCCCACAGCTTGCCGCGCCGGATGTAGTTCCGGATGTCGTTGAAGCGGTCGTCGCCGAGCTGGCTGTCGCGCAGGCGGGAGACGGCGTCGTATTCATAAAGCCCCTGTTGGGCGCGAGTGGTGGATTTGACGTTCCACTCGATCATCTCGAGCCCGAGGCCTTCGGCCACCTGCCGCGCCAGCTCCGTCTTGCCGGTGCCGGGCTCGCCCTTGACCAGCAGCGGCCGCTCCAGCGCGATGGCCGCATTCACCGCCACCATCAGATCCTTGTCGGCGATATAGGCCGCTGTCCCTTCAAAACGCATTCCATGCTCCTGTGTCGGCGGTGACTTTAGGGACCGCGCTTTTCGGGGGCAAGGCGGGCAAAGGAAAGTTTTGCCTGCCACTGGCGGGGAACGGGCCGGACCTTTATATTGGGGGTGACGGTCTGTGCTTCGCGACAGGAGAGACATTTTCCCCGGGGCCTTAACGATCCTTAGGGAGCTGTCCCTGATTGGACCCGTGGGTCCCGTCATACGGCGCCCACCTACTTTGTAGGTTCCCGGGATCGACTTCTCCATCGGTTGCGTGGATCGTCGCTTGCCTCACAAAACACCTCACATGATCTCTCCTAAAGACCGAAAAAAACAGCTTCGCCAGGAAGCGCTTGCGCGGCGCGATGCGCTCGATCCGCAATGGCGGATCGAAATGTCGCTGGCGATGGCGGATGCGGCCAAAACCATAGACGTCGAGCCCGGCGCGGTCGTCTCCGGCTTCTGGCCGATGCGGTCGGAGGTGGATGTGCGACCGCTGCTGTTTGCGCTGCGCGAAAGCGGGGCGCGGCTTGCCTTGCCTGCCATTCTCGACAAAACGACCATCGTGTTTCGCGAGTTGGTGCGCGGTGCTGGACTGGTCGATATGGGGTTCGGCACCGCCGGTCCCAGCGAGGAGGCCGCGGTGCTGGATCCCGCGCTGATGCTGGTGCCGCTGGCGGCTTTCGATGGGCGCGGGCATCGGATCGGCTATGGCGCGGGCTATTACGACCGCGCGATTGCTAGGCTGGAGGCCAAGGGCGCGCTGCCGCGGCTGGTCGGCATCGCCTTCGATTGCCAGGAGGTCGAGCGCGTGCCGGACGAGCCGCATGACGTGATAATTCCGGAAATCCTCACCGAGTCCGGCTTGCGCCGCTTCGCATAAGGCGGCATGAGAGCGCCATGCGACTTCTTTTTCTCGGCGACATGGTGGGCAAGACCGGGCGGACGGCCGTCTGGCAGCAACTGCCCGGACTGATCTCGGATTTCCGGCTCGACTTCGTGATCGTCAATGGCGAGAACGCCGCCGGCGGTTTCGGTATCACCGAAGAGATTTTCCAGAACACGATCCAGGCCGGCGCCGATGTGGTGACCACCGGCAACCATGTCTGGGACCAGCGCGACGCTTTGAATTTCGCGCCGCGCGAGGATCGATTCCTGCGCCCGGCGAATTTTCCGAAGGGCACGCCTGGGCGCGGCTCCGGGCTCTACATCGCCAAGAACGGCGCACGCGTGCTGGTGTCCAACATCATGGGCCGGGTGTTCATGCATCCCGAACTGGACGATCCGTTCCAGGCCGGCGAACGCGAGCTTGCCGCCTGTCCGCTCGGCGAGCAGGCCGATGCCGTCGTGATCGACTTCCATGCTGAGGCGACGAGCGAAAAGATGTGCTTCGCGCATTTTGTCGATGGGCGCGCCAGCCTGGTGGTCGGCACCCACACACACCAACCAACAGCCGATCATCAGATACTCAACGGCGGCACTGCCTATATGAGCGATGCCGGGATGTGCGGCGATTACGATTCATCGCTCGGCATGGACAAGGAGGAGCCGCTGAGCCGCTTCCTGTCGAAAGTGCCAAAAGGGCGTTTCGAGGTGGCGAGCGGCCCGGCGACGATCTGCGGCGTAGGCGTCGACATCTCCGATCGCACCGGTTTGGCCGAGCGCGTTGCGCCATTGCGTCGCGGCCCTAGATTGGAAGAAACCGCGCCTTCTTTCTGGTCCTGACATTGACGGGAGTTCGCGGCATACCTACTTGCCCGCGACCATTGTCAGAATTTGTTAGAGATTCCGGAGAGGGAACCCCGCAATGATTGAATTTCTGGCACCCTATTTTGCCTTCGTGAACGATCCGACGGCATGGGTAGCCTTGATAACGCTTGTCATACTCGAAGTCGTGCTCGGCATCGATAACCTTATTTTCATTTCGATCCTGACCAACAAGCTGCCTGAACATCAACGCGTGCCCGCCCGCCGCCTCGGCATTTCGGCGGCGCTGGTCATGCGGCTGGTACTTCTGGCCACGATCTCCTACATCGTTGCGCTGACGCAGCCCCTGTTTACGGCGTTCGGCCATGCTTTTTCGTGGCGGGATATTATTCTGATCGCCGGCGGCCTGTTCCTGGTCTGGAAGGCGACCAAGGAGATCCACCACACGGTCGACCCCGTGGATCACAAGGACGGCATGATGTCGAAGACGCTGCAGCTCTCGCTGGGCGGCGCCATCTTCCAGATCCTGTTGCTCGACCTAGTGTTCTCGATCGACTCGATCATCACCGCGGTCGGCATGACCGACGAAATCGCCATCATGTACATCGCCGTCATCGTTGCCGTGTCCGTGATGCTGCTGGCCGCGACCCCGCTCGCCAATTTTATTGAGAAGAACCCGACCATCGTCATGCTGGCGCTTGGCTTCCTGCTGATGATCGGAACCACGCTGATTGCCGAAGGCATGGGCTTCCACGTGCCAAAGGGCTACATCTACGCGGCCATGGCGTTCTCGGCGCTGGTCGAAGCGCTGAACATGCTGGCGCGGAAGAGGTCGAAGAGGAGCGACGGCGGCCACTGATACGCTTATTGCCTGCCGGATTCTTCCGGCAGGCAATCTTTTTTGGGGTCGAGCGACAATCCATGGGTGATTGACCCATGAGAGATTGACGTCGTACAAATTGTACGTACATTACCGTCTTGGCGAATGCATGATGGAATTTGAATGGGATGCTGATAAGGCCCGTCGCAATCTTGCCAAGCACCGCATTTCGTTCGACGTTGCGAAGTATGTGTTCGACGATCCGCTCCATATCGTAGTCCCCGACCGTTTCGAAGATGGCGAGCAGCGTTGGCATGCGGTCGGTCTTGTCGGCGGAGTTTTGATCCTGCTTGTTGTGCATAGCTATCGGGATGCCGAAGACAAGGACCGGATAAGAATCATCGGTGCGCGAAAGGCGACGCCGCACGAAAGGAGGCGTTATGAAGAAGACTGAGCTTGACGCGGCGCAAAAAGCGCAGCTCGCAAGTCTGGCGGCCCTCGACGACAGCCAGATCGATACCAACGACATTCCCGAGGCGCCGGCCGAAAATTGGGTCGATGCGCGCCGCGGTCTTCACCGCCCGCTCAAGCAGCCTGTTACCATCCGTCTCGATTCCGATATTCTTGCCTGGTTCAAGGAGCATGCGGAACAGCGCGGCTACCAAACTGAAATCAACAAGGTGCTTCGGCACTATGTTGCCCAGCAGGAAAAGCGGCGGGCCTGAGGCCGCTACACCCCCTTCAGCACCACGATGGTTGGGCGGCTCGGCAAAGAGCGCAGCGAGACCGTCAGCGAAGGGCCGTCGCGGTAGTCGACGGCGAAACCCTCACCCATGCGGCCGGTGAACTCGCCCATCGGCGTGGCGTGGCGATGCATGGGCAGGATCATCGACGAATAGAGCCGGGTGGTGATCTCGGTCATCGCATCGATGGAGAGCGTCATGCCGCCATCGACCGGCACCATGACGATGTCGAGCCGGCCGATGGCGCCGTAATGCTCGTTTTCAAGCCGGTGGTGCAAATGGCCGAGGTGGCCGATGCACAGGCCGGCGACCTCGAAGACAAAGATCGAGTTGCCGCCCTCCTCCATCTCGCCCCAGCGGCGGATGTCGGTCGGCACGTTGCGGACATAGACGTCGTCGATCACCACGGCATGTTTTGCCGGCCCGCCTTCCGGGTTCCAGCCGCGCAGCACATGTTCGATTCCGGGATCGGGCGCATCGGTGAAGTGGGTGCGGTGCGCCTTGTTCATGGTGGCTACGCGCGGCAGCGGATCGGAGCCGTAGACGCCGGAATAGTCAGTGGCGATGCGGACGCCGGCAGGTGTTTCGATGATATAGGTGGAGTGGCCGGCATAGGTGATGGTGACGTCGCCATCTGCGCGTGCCTGAACCGGTGTCGCCGCGGGCACTGTGAAATTGGCATAGGTCGCCTTGGGGATCGACTGAGCGATGGCCAAGCACTGGCTCGGCACCGGATCGTCCTGGGCGAAGACGGTTCCGGCCATGGGCACCAGCAGGAACTGTGCGAGAACGGCGGCGAAGCGGGTGGCGGACATGGCGTCTTTCCGGCTTGGGGCTGTTGAGCGCACTATGACCGCTGCGCGGCTTGCCTGCACACTCACGTTTTCGCGAGCCATGCTGCCCACACGCCATAAGAAACGGGATATGCCGGGGTGTTCGAAATTCCCGCGTCGCGCCATTGCGCATAGGCGCGGGGCATGATTTACGGCGTGTTCTTCGCGGGCGCGAGCGATGACGTCATGGCCCGATCTTTTTCCAGGGCCTGAAATCCATGATCCGTCTCGAAAACATCGGCAAGCAGAACGGCAAGCAGATCGTCTTCATCGAAGCTTCGGCTGCGATCCAGAAGGGCGAGAAGGTCGGCCTCGTCGGACCCAACGGCGCCGGCAAGACCACGCTGTTTCGCATGATCACCGGCCAGGAACAGCCCGACGAAGGCCAGGTGGCGGTCGATCGCGGCGTGACCATCGGCTATTTCAGCCAGGATGTCGGCGAGATGGCGGGTCGCAGTGTGGTGGCCGAAACGATGGACGGCGCCGGTCCGATCAGCGCGCTGATTGCCGAGATGACCGCGTTGGAAGCCGCGATGGGCGACCCCGAGCGTGCCGACGAGATGGACGAGATCATTGAGCGTTACGGCGAGGCGCAGGGACGTTTCGAGGAACTCGACGGCTATTCGCTCGACGGGAGGGCGCGCGAAGTGCTCGACGGCCTTGGCTTCAGTCAGGAGATGATGGATGGCGACGTCGGCAAGCTCTCGGGCGGCTGGAAGATGCGCGTCGCACTCGCTCGCATCCTCCTGATGCGGCCCGACGCGCTGCTGCTCGACGAACCGAGCAACCACCTGGACCTCGAATCGCTGATCTGGCTGGAAGATTTCCTGCAGAATTATTCCGGCGCGCTGTTCATGACCTCGCACGACCGCGAATTCATGAACCGCATCTGCACCAAGATCGTCGAGATCGACGTCGGTTCGCTCACCACCTATTCTGGCAACTACGAGTTCTACCAGCAGCAGCGCGCCATCAGCGAAAAGAATCAGCAGGCGCAGTTCGAGCGGCAGCAGGCCATGCTGGCCAAGGAACTGGACTTTATCGCCCGCTTCAAGGCACGCGCCTCGCATGCCGCCCAGGTACAGAGCCGGGTCAAGAAGCTTGAGAAGATCGACAAGGTCGAGCCGCCCAAGCGCCGCCAGACGGTCTCTTTCGAGTTCCAGCCTGCGCCGCGCTCCGGCGAGGATGTCGTGACGCTGAAGAATGTCCACAAAAGCTATGGCAAGCGCACGATCTACGAAGGGCTGGACTTCCAGGTGCGCCGCAAGGAACGCTGGTGCATCATGGGCATCAACGGTGCGGGCAAGTCGACACTCTTGAAACTGGTCGCCGGCGCGTCCGACCCCGACAATGGCACGGTGGCGCGCGGTCCCAGCGTCAAGATGGGCTATTTCGCGCAGCATGCGATGGATCTGCTCGACGGCGAGCGCACCGTGTTCCAGATACTGGAAGACAATTTCCCGCAGGCGGGCCAGGCGCCGTTGCGCGCCTTGGCCGGCTGCTTCGGCTTTTCCGGCGATGAGATCGAGAAGAAATGCCGGGTGCTGTCCGGCGGCGAAAAGGCGCGGCTGGTCATGGCGATCATGCTGTTCGATCCGCCGAACCTTCTCGTGCTGGACGAGCCGACCAACCATCTCGACATCGCCACCAAGGAAATGCTGATCACCGCGCTGTCGCAATATGAGGGCACGATGCTGTTCGTCAGCCACGACCGCCATTTCCTCGCCGCACTCTCCAACCGCGTGCTCGAACTGACGCCCGATGGCATCCACACCTACGGCGGCGGCTATACGGAGTATGTCGAGCGCACCGGCCAGGAAGCGCCCGGCCTGCGGAGCTGACGCCAGACGCGTTGTCAGCCGGGGCAAAGGCCAAAGTTCAGCCGGCGTCACTTCTCGATGCGTTGCGCTGGACGTTTTGGCGGGTTTTCTCTATATAGCGCGCCATCCAGACACGATCGACGACCACTGCAGGGGTTTCATGGCCGGCCATTCACAGTTCAAGAACATCATGCACCGCAAGGGGCGGCAGGATGCCGTCCGGTCCAAGATGTTCTCCAAACTTGCACGCGAAATCACCGTTGCCGCCAAGCAGGGCCTGCCCGACCCGGCGATGAACCCGCGCCTCAGGCTCGCGGTGCAGAACGCCAAAGCGGAATCGATGCCCAAGGACAACATCCAGCGGGCGATCAACAAGGCTTCCGGCGGCGACGCGGACAATTATGAAGAGGTGCGCTACGAGGGCTACGGCCCTGGCGGTGTGGCGGTCATCGTTGAGGTCCTGACCGACAACCGCAACCGCTCGGCCTCCAATGTGCGCGCCGCCTTCACCAAGTCGGGCGGGGCGCTGGGCGAAACCGGCTCGGTCGCCTTCATGTTCGACCGCGTCGGCGAGATCGTCTATCCCGCTTCCGTCGGCGATGCCGACAAGGTGATGGACGCAGCCATCGAAGCCGGTGCCGATGACGTGCAGTCCGACGAGGACGGTCACACCATCATCTGCGGTTTCGAAGCACTGGGCGAGACGTCGAAGGCGCTGGAAGCAGCCCTTGGCGAGGCAAGCTCGGTCAAGGTGATCTGGAAGCCGCAGAACTCGATTCCGGTCGACGAAGACCGCGCGCAGTCGCTGATGAAGCTGGTCGGCACGCTCGAAGATGACGACGACGTGCAGAACGTCTACGCCAATTTCGAGATCGACGATGAGACCATGGCCAAGCTGAGCGCGGCTTAAATCGACATAAGCGAGTACACGGGGCGGGCCGACGTCCGCCCTGGCTTAGCAGCATTGCAAATTTTTACGCACGCCGCACTGGTGCTCGATTGCATTCGCGCAATGAGTGTTTCACTTTCCCCATGGGTCATTCGGGGGAAGGTACTCATGACAGAGTCAATACTTGCTATGCCGCGCGCCGGCTTCTGGCGGCGGTTCGGGGCGTGGCTGCTCGACGGCCTTTTCGTTCTGGTGCCGCTGCAAATCGTGGTGGTTGTCCTTTTCTCGCTGACCGGAGGTGGGGCCAAGGCAGCTTCGGATTCGTCACGCAGAATTGTCAGCCGGTTCAGACATTGCCCCAAGGGCTCCAGCCGCCACCGCCCGAGGGTGCCAACGCAGCCTTGGTCTGCCGTGTCGGGCTTTTCGGGCTCCCTACCGCGCATGTTCTGGAGGTTTCGGCGGTCACCCGTGATGGCGCAATGACGACGACATTCACCCAAGCCTATACGCTCGACGCCGATGGCAACCCCAACAACGCAATCACGCTTGATCTGGCCGCTGTACTCATTCTCTTCATCTACGTCATCGCTTGCGAAGCTTTGCGGGGCGCCACAGTGGGCAAGGTGATCACTCGTATCCGTACCATCAGAAGGAGTCAGCCCGATCATATCGGAGTGGGCGTCAAGATCGCGCTGCTTCGAGAAATAGCCAAGCATCTTGCGCTGATACCCGGTCTGCTTCTGTATCAATGGATGCTTTGGGACATGTCCAGCGTTCAGCAAAGCGGGCTGTTCTTCCCGCTGTTGGCTGTCGGCCTGGCGCTAGTGTTCGCCTGGTTCGTCTGGATCATCGTCGATGTCGCGCGCAAGCGGGATCCGATTTATGATCGCCTGGCGGGCACGGCGGTGTTGAGGCGGCAATGACGGAACATACAATAAGGATCAGCTACTGCACCCAATGCAACTGGCTGTTGCGGGCTGGCTGGATGGCGCAGGAGCTTTTGTCGACCTTCGGCACCGATCTCGGCGAGGTTACGTTGGTGCCGGGCACCGGCGGCATCTTCGAGATCACCTGCGACGGGCATGTGATCTGGGAACGCAAGCGCGATGGCGGCTTTCCCGATGCGGCGAAGCTCAAGCAGCTCGTGCGCGACGTGATCGACCCCAATCGCGATCTTGGTCATTCCGACCGCAGAACCAAGGCGGAAAAGCCGGCGGGTTGAGGCGGTTCAGAGCCATCCACAAAAGGAAAAGGCGCTTGCCTTGCAGCAAGCGCCTCCGTGTTTCCGTCCATGGCGCGGCTCAGTGGCAGTGACCGAGGTCACCGACCGCGCATCTCGCGCCTTAACGGGAAGACTGCTTCCCGAAAGTGCAATCCGCTGAGCCTACGTTCTGGAAAACGAAATCACTCGACATCGGATCACCTCCTTTCAGTTCGTTGAACACGACGTCAATGTGGGATGATTTTCGCGGCTGCGCAAGGGCGAAATTTGCGTTGCGGGAGTGGTTGACTATGATGGCCTGCGGCAGGGTAAATGCGCAGATTTTTTCAATGGATTACGGTTATGGTGGCGCTCCTCGTAGCTGCCTATCCAAATTTTGCGAGTGCGGGCGTCCGGCTTGATACTCGAGGGGAAGTCGGCTTGCCGCTGACATCCATCCAAACAGCGCGGACCTGCAAGCAGGTTTCCAGCTGTCGCGAAGCCGTCCAACTCTGGTGCGGCGGGTACCGGCGCGCCGATGCCGATAACGATGGTATTCCGTGCGAGAACATCTGCCGCAACAAGGCGGAAGTCGACGCCATCAGGGAAGAGATCGACTGCTGAGCTGTGGTGGCTGGGGCATCGGACAGGAAGCCAAATCGTTGGCTTCCTGAGCGCTGCGCGGAACGCTCCCTCACCCCTTCTTGTTCTGACGGTGCTCGATCAGGTCGTCGACGACAGCGGGGTCGGCCAGCGTGGAGGTGTCGCCCAAAGCGCCGAAATCGTCCTCGGCGATCTTGCGCAGGATGCGGCGCATGATCTTGCCCGAGCGCGTCTTGGGCAGGCCCGGCGCGAACTGGATCTTGTCGGGCGAGGCGATGGCGCCGATCTCCTTGCGGACATGGGTGACCAGCTCCTTGCGCAGGTCGTCGCTCCATTCCACCCCATTCATCAGCGTGACGTAGCAGTAGATGCCTTGGCCCTTGACGTCGTGGGGGTAGCCGACGACGGCGGCCTCTGACACTTTGTCGTGGCTGACCAGCGCGGACTCCACCTCCGCCGTGCCCATGCGGTGGCCCGAGACGTTGATGACGTCGTCGACGCGGCCGGTGATCCAGTAATAGCCGTCCTCGTCGCGGCGGCAGCCGTCGCCGGTGAAATATTTGCCCTTGTAGGTGGAAAAATAGGTCTGCACGAAACGGTCGTGGTCGCCATAGACGGTGCGCATCTGGCCGGGCCAGGAATCGACGATGCAGAGATTGCCATCGGCGGCTCCTTCGAGCACCTGGCCTTCATTGTCGACCAGTTGCGGCTGCACGCCAAAGAACGGGCGCGTCGCCGAGCCGGCCTTGAGGTCGGTGGCGCCGGGCAGCGGGGTGATCAAAATGCCGCCGGTCTCGGTCTGCCACCAGGTGTCGACGATCGGCACCCGCTTGTCGCCCACCACGTTGAAATACCACTCCCAGGCTTCCGGATTGATCGGCTCGCCGACCGAACCGAGCACCCGCAACGACTTGCGCGACGTTTTTGTAACGTGGCTGTCGCCCGCGCCCATCAGCGCGCGGATAGCCGTGGGCGCGGTGTAGAAGATGTTGACCTTGTGCTTGTCGATGACATCCCAGAAACGCGAGGCCGAGGGATAGTTGGGCACGCCCTCGAACATCAGCGTGGTCGCGCCATTGGCGAGCGGGCCATAGACGATGTAGCTGTGGCCGGTGACCCAGCCGACATCGGCGGTGCACCAGTAGATGTCGCCGTCATGATAGTCGAAGACATATTGATGCGTCATCGAGGCATAGACGAGATAGCCGCCGGTGGTGTGCAGCACGCCCTTGGGCTTGCCGGTCGAGCCGGAGGTGTAGAGGATGAACAGCGGGTCTTCCGCCTTCATCTTGACCGGCTCGCAGTCGGCTTTCACCGCGCGCACCTCGTCGTGATACCAGAGGTCGCGGCTGTCGTACCATGAGACCTTGCCGCCGGTGCGGCGCACCACCAGCACGTTCTCGACTGTGATGCCCTGGCGTCCGGCGATGTCGATGGCCTTGTCGGTGTTGTCCTTGAGAGGAATCGATTTTCCTCCCCGCAAACCCTCATCGGCTGTGATGACGAAGGTCGATTCGCAATCGACGATGCGGCCGGCGAGTGCGTCGGGCGAAAACCCGCCGAAGACGATGGAATGAACGGCGCCGATCCGCGTGCAGGCGAGCATCGCATAGGCCGCTTCGGGAATCATGGGCATGTAGATGGTAACGCGGTCGCCCTTCTTCACGCCGCGCTTCTTCATGACGTTGGCGAGCCGGCAGACATGCTCGTAGAGCTCGTTATAAGTGATCTTCTTGTCGTCGTAGGGATTGTCGCCTTCCCAGATGATGGCAGTCTGATTGCCGCGCTTCTTCAGGTGCCGGTCGATGCAGTTGTAGGAGACGTTGGTGACGCCGTCCTCGAACCATTTGATCGAGACCTTGCCGGTGAAGGAGGTGTTCTTGACTTTGGTGTAGGGTTTGAACCAGTCGATGCGCTTGCCATGCTTGTCCCAGAATTTCTCCGGGTTCTTGATGCTCTCGGCATACCATTTCTGGTAGGTCTTGTTGTCGATGAGAGCGTTTTCCTGCCACTCCGGCTGGACGCGGTGAACATGGACTTCCGACATTTGACCTTATTCCTCCAAAGCTCGGTTGCCGCGTCTCCCGC
Source organism: Tianweitania sp. UT-5YL-CI-8 (assembly GCF_030010215.1). GTDB lineage: Bacteria > Pseudomonadota > Alphaproteobacteria > Rhizobiales > Rhizobiaceae > Oryzicola. Next base: position 67,275 of record NZ_JASCRR010000016.1, on the reverse strand, counting down.
GCGGCACTCGCCTGATTACGGCGAATTCGGCTGTTCTAGCAAGCCTTCCAACCCAGCGACATTAGACATTCGGCAGGTGACAGCCTGCCGCGTCCGAGAACGGGTCTAGTCCTTCGGCGTTGAATTAGCAGCCGCCGGAGAGGGCTGCCAACCATATGATTTCATGATGGAATCCCACGCTCGCATCAGCCGATTTCAATAGACGGTTAACCATCGAGTCGCACACTCTCAATCTGGGAGGATGGTTCATCATGGAAGGACTTGCAATGCGCGGCACTCCTGAACTCGAACTGATGATGAAGGGCTACGGCCTGACCACCGCTGAAATTCTCTACCGCATGCCAGACCACCCTTACGTCCTGCAGACATTCGTCTGGCAGGACTACGACCTCGCTCCCAAATTTCCTGTCCTGTTTAGCTTTATCGATTTCTGGAAGGCGAAGCTGGACGGCCCGTTGCATTCGGTGCGCTATACCCACAAGAAACTGATTTCCGCCAGCGAATGGCGCAAGGTCGACGGTGAGATCGTGCTGCACTGAACCATCGCCACCTCCGTTCTAGGCGGCGCTGGACGACAAACCGCCGGCGGCTGGTCGATTGTGCAGGAGCAGGCTTCCTCCTAAGTGAAGGGTTCGGTTTGAGTCGAAGCCGGGAGCCATCCCGGCACGCCTACAAGGAGGAAACCAAATGAAGAAAAAGACACTGGCCGGGCTCGCGCTCGCCACATCCCTGCTCATGTCCTCGACTGCCTATGCGGAGATCGTCATCGGCCTCGTCGCGCCGCTGACGGGACCAGTCGCTGCCTATGGCGAGCAGGTCAAGAACGGCGCCCAGACCGCAGTCGAGGTGATCAACAAGAATGGCGGCATTCTCGGCGAACAGGTCACGCTCAAGCTCGCCGACGATGCGGGCGACCCCAAGCAGGGCGTGTCGGCCGCCAACCAACTGGTCGGCGAGGGCATCCGCTTCGTCGTCGGACCGGTGACATCAGGCGTCGCTGTACCGGCATCGGACGTGTTTGCCGAAAACGGCATCCTAATGGTGACGCCGACCGCGACCGCCCCAAACCTGACCGCGCGCGGGCTTACCAATGTGCTGCGCACCTGCGGCCGCGACGACCAGCAGGCCGAAGTGGCGGCTGCATACGTCCTGAAGAACCTGAAGGACAAGCGCATCGCCATCGTCGACGACAAGGGTACCTATGGTAAAGGCCTCGCCGACGCGTTTAAAGCGGCGATCAACGCGGGTGGGGTGACGGAAGTCGCCGCCAATTCGCTCAACCCCGGCGAAAAGGACTTTTCCGCGCTGATCACACGGCTGAAGGCGGACAATGTCGAAGTGATCTATTTCGGCGGCTATCACCCTGAAGGCGGGCTTCTGGCGCGCCAGCTCAAGGATGCGGCGGTCAACGCCACCATCATCGGCGGCGAAGGCCTATCCAACACCGAGTTCTGGGCCATCGGCAACGAGGCGGCAGCCGGCACGCTGTTCACCAACGCCACGGACGCGCTGAAGAACCCGGACTCGGCGGCGGCCGTGGAAGCGTTGAACGACAAGGGCATTCCGCCCGAAGCCTTCACGCTCAACGCCTATGCTGCTGTCGAGGTGCTCAAAGCCGGCATCGAGAAGGCGGGCAGCGCCGAGGATGCCGAGGCGGTTGCCACAGTGCTCAAGGGCGGCGAGCCGATCCCGACCGCAATCGGCAAGCTCACCTATGGCGAAACCGGCGATCTCAGTTCGCCGAGCTTCTCGCTGTTCAAGTGGGAAGGCGGCAAGATCGTCGCTGCCGAATAAGCACAGGTGCATATTTGCGAAAGCCGGGCCTAGCGCCCGGCTTTTGTCTTTCTGGACTGCAAAGAGCCTGCATCGTCGTGGCGATAGCTCCCTCAGAAAGCTCTCAAGGGTGGACGACCGGTACCCCTAAGCTCTCAGGCTTTTGGATCGAACGGCACGGGACGGCGCCCCGCTGTCTGCCGCTCCAGCATCCAGCCCGGATATTCCGGTGGGAGGGCGCTCACCTTGTCGAGGCGGGCGATATCCTCGGCATCCAGCTCGAGACCCGTGGCGGCCAGATTCTGCTCAAGCTGGTCCAGACGACTGGCGCCGATGATGACGGACATGACGAAGGGTTTGGCCAGGACGTAGCCCAGCGCTACCGTGGCGACGCTGACATCGTGTTTTTTTGCCACCTCGCGCATTTCGGCGACGCAGGCCCAGCCTCTGGTTTCGTCGACCGGCGGGAAGTTGAAGCTGGCGCGGCGGCCTTCGCCATTGCCCGGAGCGCCGGGACCGTATTTGCCCGAGAGCAACCCGCCGGCCAGCGGCGACCAGACCATCAAGCCGAGCTTTTCCTCATTGAGCAGCGGGACTATGTCGCGTTCGAGGTCGCGGCCGGCGATGGAGTAATAGGCTTGCAGCGTCTCGAAGCGGGCGTACCCTTTGGCTTCGGAAATGCCGAGCGCCTTGGCGATGCGCCAGGCCTGCCAATTGGAGACGCCGACATAACGCACCAGACCGCTGGAGACGATGTCGTCGAGGGCTTTCAGCGTCTCGTCGATGCGGGTCACCGGGTCGGTGCCGTGGATTTGATAAAGGTCGATATGGTCGGTCTGTAGCCGGTCGAGGCTGGCTTCGACCTGGTCCATGATATGGCCACGCGAGGCGCCCCGGTCGTTCGGGCCGTTGCCTATCGAGCCGTAGACCTTGGTGGCGATGACGACATCATGGCGCTTGACGCCGAGATTGATCAGCGACTGGCCCAGAATGCGCTCGGACGCGCCGAAGGAATAGACATTGGCGGTGTCGATGAAATTGACGCCGGCGGCAAGCGAGCGCTCGACGATCTCATCGGCGGCATTCTGATCGACGCTGGCGATGGTGCCCCACTGGCCCTCGCCGCCGGGGTCGCCGAAGGTCATGGTGCCGAGGCAGATTTCGGAAACAAACAGGCCTGTGCGGCCGAGCTGATTATAACGCATGAAGATTTCTCCGGATGGATGCTGCGGCGTGCGGAGACGTATCGGCGCGGGCACGCGGGCATGATCGATTGACGGTCGCACCGGAATCGCCGCCGCGACCTTGTACATATGGAGCGGCCGGAAGCAGCGACAACGCCACGCCAAAAATTTCATCTGAATGTCATGAACCGCTCTCGCGGCCTACCCGCAGGTTCGACTTTTTTGAGAAATGGCGTCCACGAGAGCATTCTTATCTCTTTGCCGGGGCCATAAGTCATTGATAATATTGAAGATAGGTATTTTTTCTTATTCACAAATGCGTAGTCGGGTACCTTAATGGGTACCAATTGGGTACCTACTCTACTGAACTCCACTGCGAGACCAATCAGAACTACGCAAAAGTTGTTATTGCTCTAAATCATATTCCTTCTGGAATAGCGCATGTGATCTTTTGACAACCATCATCAACGTAAGTACAAAGTGCAAATAGATAAATACGGTGACAGGTCCACGGAAGGCAATAGCGAATTCAAACGAATAAAATATGACAAATAAAATTACCGACACGATAGAAAACAGAACCATATAGGATATATTTGTATTCAACTCCGAAAGTAACCGCTTCTTGAGTCCTATGTCCTCTTTTTGCATGAGTTCTACTATCTCATCATTAGACCTCCCCCAATTTCGCTGATAAATGCTGAAAAGCGCAATTTGAACATTTAGAAGCAGCGCTGAAAATATTGAAAATACTGATATGGAAGTATTAAATACATCATTTTTCAAAGTGATGCCAAAATAGTATGAGGTGAGACCTCCTACGATTGGTATAGCGAAAAAGACAATAAGGTCATCTTTTTCAAATTTGTTGCTTTCGGCAGAGCGAATAGTCCGCAGATGCCCAGAAACTATCCCAAGGACGTTTATTTTTATCATTTTTCTCTGAGAGTCTTGAAGAAATCAGCCATTATGGTGTCTGTCTCCTTCTTCATCGATTCATACGTGGGATGGCCTTCGGGTCCAATGGTTACACTTTCCCCCAGTTCGATTACACCCGCGTCGCTATTAAAGCCCAGCACGCCGATTTTGCGGCGTTTGTTGCCCACTGCAATCTCTACCGACGCCTCGTCAAATGTCTCGCCATCGAATTCCAAGAGCGATGTATCCTTGGCCGTCTCTTTTTTCATGAAGTCAAACAGAGTTCCAAGTTTCCTTCTACGCTTTGCGACTATGGAGACCTGGTATTCTGCCTCAGACCGCGAGGTGCCGTTCAGATATTGATCCGGCACATCGCTAGGGACAGACTTTCTGATCAGCGTGACTTTTTTTACAGGCGAAGAGTAGAACGCACTGCCTTTTAAGTCCTCTGGCATAAGCTTTTTGAATGAAAGCCTGCGATTGCTGTTACGAGCCCGGAAAAACTCAGTGGAAGTTTTTAAGACTAAAGTAACACAAGAGCGTGTCTGAAAAGACTGAAGTGCTAAAAACGCGTAATTTACCTTATCTGGAAACCAGAATTGGTAGTATAGAGGTATTTCTTCGACATCATTAACTTGACGCTGGTACTTAGACTTTTTTGTTTTCCTATCGCGAAACTTGCTGCGGAATCCAAAAGTTCCATAATTGATAAATCCGCGTAGATAGTTTACGGAATTGTCTTTCGGAGGCTCAATATCCCAACTCCTCTGGATGTCATCACGATCATTCGAAGCGCCGTGTGACGCAATGAAATCGGAAAAGAACTGGTACAAATCACTGGTGCTTTGATCCCTAGTGAGTGGGAGGGCACCTTTTCCTCCGTCAGGCTGAATTTCAATCTTATAGATTCGCAAGCCGATAGAAAATGCCAACCTTTTCCTCCCCCCATAGCGATTCAAGTCGCAACAATCATTGCGAATAATCTCTGAATCATAATCTATGCTAGGGTTGTAGAGGTGTAAATCGGTACGGATCGCATTCGTAGACTTCTGGTTCTACTAGACCAATCCAGAGTACGAGGTCATCAGGCCGTTTCCATCTACGGAGATGAAAGCTTTCCTTCCTCGTTCGCCCACAGCATCGAACAGCAATTTGTCTCCAGCGGCACCGCGAAAGGCTAGGTAGTTCCCATTCTGGTCAACGTGGGTCGATGCCGGTGCTTTCGATTCTTGAATGCCAATTTTCGCCAGGAACTCTTGGTTCTTGTTCTCGATTTGGAACTTCAGGAGACGTTTTGGCCTCTGCATGAGTCCGACAGAAAGACCAATAGCTAGCGGTGCCACGGTGAACACGAGCAGCGGCCAAAAAACGAATATGTCCCTCTTGCCGCTTAGGTAGTGGCTGTTTGGAAGTATAAACGGCAGGGCACCCGCGACGATTAGCAGGAACACGTTCCAAAGGTAGGTCTTAAAGATTGTTCCGGCGAGCCCACGATTATGGCCGCGCGTGAGGCTCCTGCCTGCAAAGAATGGAGCTACTACTATGAAGCCAGCAATCGCAATCAAGTAAAGGGTGTCTTGGTTCTTCTTCGTTGAACGCCAGGCGTCACGGCCCATCGAAAAGCCAACACCCGACATGGCATCGCTAGCCAAAGATGCAGCTATTGAACTGATCTGTCTCATACTTCTTCCATATTCTGCTGTGGGTTTGATCATCGCCAAAAGGCGTGGTGGACGGCTATGCGCCCTGCCACATTTTGGAAGCGATTGCCTTCTGCTCGGCTCCGATGGCGTTGGCGTAAATCGCCGTCACTTCGATAGCGCTGTGGCCCATCCAACGTGAAAGCAGGTTCAATGGAATGCCTTGCGAGATCGCATTGACGCCAAATGCATGGCGGAGGCCCTTGGACGTTGAATGGGGGCCGGACCGGATTCCAGCTTCCTGCATCACTGCCTTGATAATTCGCCAAGCAGTGGGCCGCGAAAACGACCAAAGAGGCGTATTGAGCCTTCTAGTGGCGCGTATCTGATGCACAAGCTCCAGAGTGTTCAGCAAGCTATAGGGTACAGGGACGTGCCGATAAACGCCCGACCGCCGCTTCTTCAACGTTTCGAATACGATCATCTCGTTGTCGAGATCGATCCTCTCAATAGTGAGGTTCAGAGCCTCGCTGATGCGACATCCCGTAAAATGAAGTGTTTCGCAGAACGATCTCACTTCGCCTGACTTTTTAGAAGCTGCCGCTAGAAAAGCTTTGCGCTCATCGGCTGTGAGATAGAGCCTCATCCCGTTGCTGTCGTTTATCATCACGTCCCCCCCGACCAAGCGAAAATTCGATACATCGCCGCGCTATATGCGTTCAATAGGACGTTATTTTATAGATTTCAAGATGGCTTCAGTTCCTCAACAGTCGCGGCAGACCATCCGATTTCGGGTCTGATTGGACGTTCATTTATAAGCTGCGCTCCGTCTTAGCTCTTGCTATGGATGTGGTTGCAAAACTGGCCTGGAATCTTCGGCGATTGCGAACGGCTAAAGGCCTCTCGCTTGACGAACTTGCCTATCAGTCGGAAGTGGAACGAGCCTATGCGGGACGATTAGAGAGGGGAGAGCGAAATCCTACCCTCAGGATTGTTGAAAAGCTTGCAGACGCCTTGGAATGCGACATTACGGAACTCTTCGCGGAACCGGTGGAAGGTGCAACAAAAGCGCCTCCCTTGAAGCCAGGACGTAAGCCGAAGAACCTCAAAGACCCGGAGAGGATCGATTGAGCCTAAGAGCTACGATTATATTCAATCTCATTCAGCAACGCCGCATGCGCGGCCTTTCGCAAGAAACCCTTGCGGCGAAATCGGGCGTAGCACGGGCTTATGTTTCGCGGATTGAGAGGGGGCAAGTTAACATCACTCTGGATATGCTAGACTTGCTGGCACACACTTTGGGTTGCAAGCCTGATGCGTTGCTAGCCCCCGTGCCGGACGGAGAAGTTCTCGTAGACGTTCGGGTGAAACAAAGGACGCCACGAGTTCCGAAATGAACGGTCTCCGTGACTGAAACACTTCTTATGAGAAGTGTTTCAGATTTGGCGCGGTTAGAAGCCTTGCGGGCCCCAACAGCCTCTCCGGAACCCCTTTATTGAAACAGAATTCACAATAGTGTTTCAGTTAAAGTGTCGGGCGTAGAACGGATATTTCAGAGTGTGATCATCCGGGTAGCACTGCCAAAAATTATTATGACACTTCGAGTTCCGTGCGTCGAACTTGGAACAATATGACGAGGCGGTCTTGTAAGCGTCCAGGTCAGCGACCTTCTGTATGTGAATATCTCTCACCAACGTATTTGGAGGTTGCTTTATGCGCCTTTGATTGAGGTTGGACTCGAATGCATCCAACGTGTGGGGGTGTAGCAGCAACATCGCATGGATATGCGGATTCTGGATTTGAAGCTCTTCCTCGTGCTTACGTGTCCCCGAGACATCAAAATGTGCAGAACAGAACGGCTGTTTAGAAATCTTTTTATGAATATGGCGTCCAAGAACTGTTGTACACAGGGACAAATACCATTTTCGAAATAATTTGAAATGAAAATGAGTATCTATAGACCACTTGTTATGTCGAGAAGCTGGAGCCCTGAAGTTCATCGTTACCATGAATGTGTGCTTGGCTAGATGAGTTTCTACATTGGCCGGGATACCCCCGACTCCAATAATATCAAAAACTGCTTTTTCGCGAATGGTCGAGGAGTAGAAAGTCTGATAGCTGTTAGATAAATTACTCACGCTCAATTTTATTTTCCATTCTAATTTTTAAGTAATTAATTGAAAGAACAAATTATCTTTTAATTAAATAGGTTATACTATCCAATAGCGGGATTTCCCGCTTTTTGACCCCGATGAAGCTATTGCGCGAGGGAAAAATCACCCAGAGCGCTCAGGGATGGTAGTATGCATCGTTCAGGTGAAAGGCCTGCGTGCATATCGATGTTAGTATGCCCGTATGGAAGTTGAGCGGCTGGATAGCTTCGATGTCGCAAAAAGCGATTGGACCAAGTGCAATCAACGACCGGGTATTAGTATTTATAGAATTCTCTGAATTCTAGAAGATAACTTAAATAAATTTATTAGGAAAGTGAGCCTACGCTGCGTTTCGCCAGAGCGCATATTGGTTTTCGCGTGCGAGGTTTTCTTCAGCTAGACCATGATAAAGTCCGGCGATACGTTCAGCCTCACGATTGCCTGTCTTAAATGCGTGATTCATTATTTTTTTGCATGTCTTCTTAAGCGTAAGCCAGTCGAAATTGTCATTCATCAATATACTCCGTTTTAAATAATGTTAGTTGAATAAATGTCCTTCATTGTATACCGAATAAGTTTGTCAATTTTAAGTCCATAATTAACTTAATCAAAATCTTTGTTCATATTAATAAGAATACTATGGCATTGCGCAAGGGAGTGTTGCTCGCCATATCTGCTGGCCATGGTATTATTGGAGTGGCCCATCAGTCTATTTTGCATCTCTTCGGGCATAAAATGCGAACGCATCCGCGTTTTGAAGGTATGTCGAAGACTGTATACGCAGTGCCGGTCAGACTCCAAAAGTCCACTCTGGCGAAGATACTTCATTGCGTCAGAAGAAAAGGTGTCGGGACCATTCTCACGCCTATAATTAGTGAACCCAAAGCGAAACTTCTTAAAAGCGTCGAGAGACACACCGACAAGTGGGATAGTTCTTTTCCGATCCTTGGCTTTCAGCTTTCGGAACTTGTTGGGCTGGATAGATATATGCGGAACATCGCCATCCAGCCTAATGTCGGAGGGTTCCAGGCCTATCAGCTCTTTCCCCCCGCAGCCGGTATTAACCATCGCCATTAAGATTGCGTTTGCCTCATCATTCAATGAAGAAAACGGGTTTCCTGTCAGCCAGCGTTCCTTTAGAAATGAAATACTATAGGAAACTCCATCGGGGTCATCCTCCTTAAGAGCCATGTTGGTAAAAGAATTAATGAAGCTAGTTCCATGAAATTTGTTATATCGATTTATTAATCGACGCATGTTTGCACTGCGCTTGTTAGCCGTCGCAGCAATCATATCTTCAGCATTCACCCGTTCGATTAGGAAACTACGATAGCGATTAGCCTCTCTTCTTGAAAGATCATCAACCTTGACGTTTCCGAAGAATGCAATAGCTTCATTGGCTGCTAGTTTTACGGGGTTTAACTTTTTATTGCGCTCTCGTTTGTTGAGGCCGATGAGTTCATCCGCAAGTGATGATTCGAAGAAGTCGAACAAGTCGCTTATTCTGACTGCTACGTCGTTTGCGCCGAGCAGGGCGTTGAAACGAGATTCGACAGGCCGCGTGCCTTCAAACGCGGCTGATACTCGTTTCAGGTAGTCTCCTGGGTCAGGCCTGCTTTGGTGATCCGCGAGAGACCTGTAATGAAAGCCGGATTCTCTGGCGATTGAGTCAAGCGCTGTGTAGGTCAAGGGTGGTGACTTTGACCTTCGAAAGTCCCCAGCTCTCTTCGCTTCTTCATACTCCTGAAAGCGGATTTGATACAGCCGGAGAACCTCACTCTCCGGGGTGCCAACCGGGCAGAGTATGTATTTGAACTCATAACCTTGCTTAGCCCTTGAAAGAGCCGCAGGGATTTTGCGTCGGAACTGCCAAGAGCGCCCAACCCGTTTCAGGTACGGAACCGTATCGAGTGATCTGGATTTCGCCATGGTGGAAAGGTACCGGACTGGGTACCGTCGTTCAAGTCAAATATGGTGGCAATGCCAATGTAATCAGTGCCTTAGCTGTGGCAAGCAGCTTGTAGTGGCGTCCACGAGAGGATTCGAACCTCCGACCCCAGGATTCATCCCACTTCGGCTTTCGCCGCCGCCTCGCGGCGTTCGTGGTCTGGACTGTCCCTTCACCCTGGGCCGAAGCCGTTAGGTGCTGCCCGTCCAGTCTCTACACCTTCCGGCAAAATCGCCGGCTTGGCTCGGGATCGGCATGCCGCATGCGCGGCGAAGCGTTCCCCGACTTTGAGCAGATCCGTTGCGGAGTTTCCCGTCGCAACGCCCAATTCACCTTAGGAATCCTGTGCTCTATCCGACTGAGCTACGTGGACACTGAAAACGGCTGTACAGCCTCGCACGTCTTGGATCAAGACTTGAAACGCGCCTGCGCTATGGCGAACGTCCCAGTTGGTGCAAAACCCCTCAGCCGCGGGCACGCGAGAGCAGTCGCTGTGCGCCGCGCAGATGCGGTCTGTCATACATCTTGCCGCCGATGGCGAGCACGCCGGGATTGCCGGCCTGCTCGAAGGCGGCGACCACGTCGCGGGCGTGGGCTATGGCTTCCTCGCTCGGTGTGAAGACCTCGTTGATCACCGCCACCTGGGCGGGATGGATCGCCATCTTGCCGGTAAAGCCGTCGCGTTCGGCCTCGACGCATTCGTTGCGCAACCCATCCATATCGCGGAAGTCGACGAATACGGTGTCTATCGCGGCCACGCCGGCATTCGAAGCGCCCAGCACCGTCAACGACCGGGCCAGCCGGAAGACGTCGGTGTAGCGGCCGCGTTCGTCGCGGTTGGTGCGGGCGCCTATGGCTGCGGCGAGGTCTTCGGCGCCCCAGGTCAGGCCGGCAAGGCGTGGATGTGTCGTCTCGGCATAGCTGGCAGCGGAGAGCACGCCCGCCGCCGTCTCCGTCACGATGGGCAGAATGGCGGTTGTCCCCTCTTCCCAACCGCTTTCGGCTTCGAAGACCCGCAGCCGCGCTGCAAGATCCTGCACATCCGCGCCGCTGTTGCATTTGGGCAGCATGATGCCGTCGGGTCGGGCAGGGATGAGGGCTGCCAGATCGTCATCGCTCAGTCCGGTCGAGAAATCGTTGATGCGGACGTAAATTTTGGCGCATGCCGATGCCTGGTGAGCCGCGATGGCGGCGGCGGCAATCGTTCGGGCACGAGGTTTGTTGTCGAACGAGACGGAATCCTCGAGATCGAGGATGACGACGTCGGCGCCGCTGGAAAAACCCTTCTCCAGCTTTTTTTCGGAATCGCCGGGCACGAAGAGCAGGGAGCGCATCGTTCAGGGCCTCTTCATCATCATGGCTTGGCGGGTGCATCGGGCGACCAGGACGCCATGTTGGTTGTAAGCGCAGTGCTCGAACTCGACCACACCCCGGTCGGGCTTGGATTTCGATGCCCGTACGGATTTGATCTCGGTCTCGACCCGGATGGTATCGCCGTGGAAGACGGGGTGCGGGAAGGTGGTGTCGGTCATGCCCAGATTGCCGATGGTGGTGCCCAAGGTGGTGTCATGGACAGAGATGCCGACCATCAGGCCAAGCGTGAACAGGGAGTTGACCAGCGGCTTGCCCCATTCGCTTTTGGCGGCGAAGTCGAAATCGATATGCAGCGGCTGCGGGTTCAGCGTCATCACCGAAAAGAACATATTGTCGCTTTCGGTCACGGATTTGGTCAGCGTATGCCGGATGACCTGGCCGACTACAAACTCTTCCAGATATAGACCGGCCATGCTCCCTCCCACTGCCATAAGTGACTGGAAAGCTAACGGCGGCTGCGCCGGTTGTATAGCGCCGTGTTTCAAGGCCGAGAATTTGGATGAGCCCACACCTGAAAAATCTTACGCAGCGGCATGGAGTTGTTACACAGCGCGGTTATCTTCGTTTCATACAAAAATGAACGATAACGAACAGGCGGGGTTCCATGTTTCGCTTCTCCAATCCTATCCAGAGCGCCAACCGCTCAAGCCAGAACTCAGCAGTGTATGCCATGCCAAAGCTGGCTTTGCGCCGCCGGTCGCACGAACATCCGCTGTCGATGTTCGCTATTTTCGCTTTGGGCGCTTTCGGGGCAATCCTCTTGACGCCGGTCGCAGGCCCCGGGCTGATCTCGCCGGCTGCAAGCGACACCATCTCCAATGCACTGCGGGAGAGGGTGGACGATGCGCGCGAGCCGAGCCAGACCGACCTTGCCTGCGAAGGGCAAGCCTGGGGTACGGAAGCGGGCGAATGCCTGGTCGCCATTCTCCACGAAACAAAGACGGCTGCGAAGCGCGAGCGGATCAGGTTGATTCCAGCAGGGATGCCCGACCAGAGCCGGCCCAATATTTTCTGATTTGTCGGGTCGGCGATGACGTTTATACACACTGAAGGTGCGGTGGAGGTGATAATAACCCGTTCACCCGCACCAACTGGACCGGCGACGACCGTCATAGGCCCGCACATTGCCTGACGCCAGCATGGCACCGGCGACCATATCACCGCTGCTGCTTTCGACATCAGCCAGAACGCGGCCGTAATATTTGGCGCCGCCGATGTTGGATAGCAGGATTCGCTGCGCGCCGAGCAATGCGGCGAGCGCATCGCGGGCCCGTTGAGCCGCCTCTCGTTCGCTTTCGCAGCGGCTCCGCATTTCAGGGGCGTCGATGCCGCGGATGCGTATGTTTACCCGGACAGAATGGCCGGGCCATACTTTGGCTTCGGCCAGAAACGTATCCCCGTCCAAGACATCAATGACGACAGCCTCGACCGGCCCGGCAAACGACCGATTCTCTGCCAGTGCAGGCGTGTCTATCACCAGCAGGACACATAGTGCGAAAAAGGAATATTTTCCTGATACCATTCAGGGTATTTATTCCTATATCCGTGCTTAGGCAATATAAAAAATCACGCAAGCATCCGGGCGTCCTGCACGCGGTTAAAATCGCGATATGGCGGCTGGGCAGGAGATTCGCCCTGCTCATATGTCCAGACCTTGAACAGGGACAGGCGGTGCGGACCGAAGCTGTGCAGCAGCGGAACATCCGTCGCATCGCGGCCGCGCGCGACGACGATGCGGCCGATGCGGGGCACATTGTGGCGGGCGTCGAACGAATACCATTTGCCGTCCAAAAAGGCCTCGAACCAGGCGGAAAAATCCATCGGGGCGGGATCGGCGGGGATACCGATGTCGCCGAGATAACCATTTACATACCGGGCGGGGATGTTCATGCAGCGGCACAGCGTGATCGCGAGATGCGCGAAGTCGCGGCAGACGCCGACGCGTTCGTCATGCGCCTGTGCGGCGGTCCGGGTGGAACGGGCATAGCTGTAGCCGAAGGACAGGCGGTTATGGACATAGTCGCAGATCGCCTGAACCCTGGCCCAGCCGGACGGGACGCTGCCGAACAGGCTCCACGCCAGGTCGGAGAGGTGATCGGTCTCGCAATAGCGGCTGCCGAGAAGGAAGCCGACCGTTTCAGGCGGGAGTTTTTCGATCGGCGTTTCCTGCGCAAGCGGATTGGCAAGGTCGTGCTGGCCCGAATCCTCCACCACGGCGTCGTACAGCACGCGGAACCCACCCGCGGGAACGCTGAAGCGGCGGCACGTATTGCCGAAAATATCGCTGTAAGTATCGCTGGGAACGGTGGGCGAGGTCAGCACCTTGGTCTGCCGCTTGATGTCGCCCTGGCGGTCTGGGTGGATATCGAGAAGCGAGATGACGGGCATCGCCTGCTGACATTCGATGGCAATTTCGTAGCCGAGTCGGATCAGCATGGCGTAGCTCCGGTGCGCTGACTGAAAAATATCAGCCTATTCAACGCAGCCGAGGATTTGCGGTTCCGCACCGTAAGACAAAATTCCGCATCGCGTTACCGGTCAAAAGTCGCTCGTCAGGCCCTTTACCTCCCAGTCGCCATAGCGTCCGGGTTCCTTGCCGCCGCGCCCGCCGATCTCCTTCGGCAAGGCCGCCGCCGCTGCCTCATAGGCCTTGCGACGCTCTTCGGCTTCGGCAAGCGCACGTTTGGCCACCGGCGACAGCTCTTTTGCCGGGATTTGCTCCGGTTCCGGCGTGGTATCGGGGTTTTCTATTTTCGTCACTGGACTTCCCGCAACAATTGAAACATGTGCACCTATCTCCCATCATATAGCGGAGGCGCGTGCCGCATTCGACCCCAATCGGGCAAAAGCGGCGCCACGGATATGGAGTAGGCGATGAACATCATGCGGACGGCGATGCTTCTAGCGGCAATGACGGCGCTGTTCATGGGTGTCGGCTATCTCATCGGCGGATCGGGCGGCATGATGATCGCGTTTGTGGTCGCAGCCGGCATGAACCTGTTCAGCTATTGGAATGCCGACAAGATGGTTCTGCGCATGAACCATGCGGTGGAGGTCGACGAGCGCAACGCCCCGGAATATTTCGGTATCGTGAAGGCTTTGGCCGAGCGTGCCGAACTGCCGATGCCGAAGGTGTATCTGATCGACAATCCGCAGCCCAACGCCTTTGCCACCGGCCGCAATCCGCAGAATGCCGCGGTTGCCGCCACGACGGGGCTTTTGCAGCGGCTGTCGCAAGAGGAAGTCGCCGGCGTCATGGCGCATGAGCTCGCCCATGTGCAGAACCGCGACACGCTGATCATGACGATCACCGCGACGCTTGCCGGCGCGATTTCCATGCTCGGCAACTTCGCCTTCTTCTTCGGCGGCAACCGCGACAACAACAATCCGCTCGGCTTCGTCGGTGTGCTGGTGGCGATGATCGTCGCGCCCCTGGCGGCGATGGTCGTGCAGATGGCCATCAGCCGGACGCGGGAATATTCCGCCGACCGGCGCGGCGCGGAGATTTGCGGCAACCCGTTATGGCTCGCCTCGGCTTTGGACAAGATCGCCCGCAGCGTTCAGCAGATCCACAATCCCGATGCGGAACGCAACCCAGCTGCGGCGCATATGTTCATCATCAATCCGCTGTCCGGTCAGCGCATGGACAATCTGTTCTCCACCCATCCCAACACCGACAACCGCATCGCAGCGCTTCAGGAGATGGCGCGCGCGGGCGTGGGGAGGCAACCGCAGGCGACAAACCAGCCCGCGCCAAGCGCATCCGTCCAGCCGCGCCAGTCCGCACCGCGCCAACCGGAGACGCCGACTGCCGGCCCATGGGGCGGCCGCCCCTCCCAGCCGAAGCAGCCGATGGCGCCTGAGCAGCCGCGCCCCAATCCCTGGGGTCGTAATCCCACCGGCCCGAAGAGGCCGAGGTCTTGAGCGAAGCCCCCTTCCACAAGCATTACGCCGCCAGGCCCGGATCCAACGTTCCAGGCCTGGCGGCGCGCATGACGGCTGCCAAGCTTCTGGCCGCCGTGATCGACGTCAAGACGCCGCTCGACGGCATGACCGACCAGGAACACGGCCATCCGCAATATCGTGCGCTAGAGCCGCGTGACCGCGCTCTGGTGCGGGCCATATTGGTGACGGCGCTGCGCTATCGCGGCACCATCGCAGCACTTTTGACCAAGCGCCTGGAAAGGCCGCTGCCGGCCAATGCCACAGCGCTGTCGCATATCCTGCATGTCGCAGCCGCCCAGATCCTGTTCCTCGATGTGCCCGACAGTGCCGCCGTCGATCTCGCCGTCACCCACGCCAAGGAAGATCCGCGCACGGTGCGGTTTTCCGGGCTGGTCAACGGCGTGCTGCGCAGCCTGGCGCGCGCCAAGGCTGCAGAGCTTGCGCCTGTGCTCGACAGAATGCGCGATGCGCCGGACTGGTTTGCCGGGCGCCTGCGCGAAGCCTATGGCCAGGATCACGCGGATGCCATCCTGGCCATCCATCGCAGCGAGGCGCCGGTGGATTTCTCGGTGAAGTCGGACGCTGCCGGATGGGCCGAAAAGCTTGGCGGCATCGTGCTGCCGACCGGTTCGGTGCGTGTCGAGAAGCTTTCGGCGGGGGTGACCGAACTGCCGGGCTTCACCGAAGGTGCGTGGTGGGTGCAGGATGCCGCCGCCGCTCTTCCGGCCAGGCTGCTCGGCGATATCAAGGGCAAGCGCGTCGCCGATCTGTGCGCGGCGCCCGGCGGCAAGACCGCGCAGCTGATCCTTTCGGGAGCCGAGGTTACGGCGGTCGACACTTCGCGCAACCGGCTCAAGCGGCTGACCGGCAATCTGGAACGACTGGGACTGCAAGCCGAGACGGTTGTCAGCGATATTCTCGCCTTCGAGCCAAAAGAGCTTTTCGACGCCGTGCTGCTCGATGCGCCATGTTCGTCCACCGGCACGGTGCGGCGGCATCCCGATGTGCCTTGGATCAAGACGCCGGAAGACATCGTCAAGCTGGCCACAGTGCAGCGCAAGCTGCTCGACCGTTCCATCGATCTTGTGCGGCAGGGCGGCACGATCGTGTTTTCCAACTGTTCGCTCGATCCTGCCGAAGGCGAGGTCTTGGCGACCGCCTTTCTCGCCGATCATGCTGGACGCATCGAGCCGATGGCCTTCTCCACCGATGAGGTGCCGGGCGCGGAAGCCTTCGTGACCGATCGAGGCTGGCTCAGGACCACACCGGCAGGGCTCGCACTGGAGAGGCCGGAGCTTTCCGGGCTCGACGGCTTCTTCGCCGCCCGTTTCCGCCGGCTTTGAGCCCAATCCGAGCTACCGCAAAAGGCCGGTGGATGATGCCTCTTTGGGGGCTGTCGCACCAAGCGGGGAATCAAATAGAGTGTTCTGCCGCTCAAATCAGACGGCAGGAGGATTATTGACCATTTTGGCGGAGGATACGACGCGCCTTTGGGCGCTCGTCGCCAGAGAGTTTTGGCGCAAGACGCGACGACGCCTGCGAGCCGGACCGACCTATCGCTGGCGGTATTCCGGCCGCACGCCCGAACGCGTGCTGATCGCGCCGCCCGATTTGCGCCTTGCCGATCCGCAGATCGCGCTCGAAATCTATTACGGACGTTTTCCGCTGTCGGGCTATCTGGTCGAAACCAGCGGCAACTCGCCCTTCCAGATGGAGGTCGCGCATCGCGGTTGGCTGCGCAGCCTGCATGGCTTCCGCTGGCTGCGCCACATGCGCGCGGCCGGCACCGAGCTGTCGTCGGCCAATGCGCGCGCGCTGGTTTCGGACTGGATCGCGATGCATGGAGGCCGTATTTCCGGAGAGGCCTGGGACCCCGCCGTAACCGCGCGCCGCATCATTTCATGGCTGCAGCATTCCTCGGTCGTGCTGCAAGGCGCGGAACTGCGGGTCTATCGCAGCTTCCTGCGCTCGCTCGCCCTGCAGATCCGCTATCTCCGCTCCACCGTGCGCGGCATGCCGCGCAGCGAAGACAGGCTGCGGGCGCGCATCGCGCTCGCCTTCTCGGCGCTGTCGCTGCCGACATCCGCCTCGGCCCTGCGGGCGGCGACACGCAACCTCGCGGAAGAGCTCGACCGACAAATCCTGCCTGATGGCGGCCATATCTCGCGCAATCCCATGGCGGTTCTGGAAATCCTCGCCGACCTCCTGCCGCTGCGCCAGACCTATGCCAACCAGGCCGAGACGCCGCCGGACGCGCTGGTCAACGCTATCGAGCGCATGCTGCCGGCGCTGCGCTTCTTCCGGCACCGCGACGGCAGTCTCGCCCGGTTTAACGGCATGGGCGTGACCATTGCAGACCGGCTGGCCGCCATACTGCGCCATGACGAGACCGGCGGGGCGCCGCTGCTGCATGCACCGCATTCGGGCTATGAGCGGCTGTCGATGGGCGACGCGACCGTCATCGCCGATACGGGTGCTGCCCCTCCTCTCGAGGTCTCGGGTGCGGCCCATGCCGGCTGCCTCTCCTTCGAGCTTTCCCTAGGGAGGCACCATTATGTCGTCAATGCCGGCACTGACACCTTCGGCGCGCCTGAGTTCCGGCCGCTGGCAAGGGCGACGGCGGCGCATTCGACCGCGACCATCAACGACACATCGTCGGCCCGCTTCGCCCATTCGCAGCGCATCAGCGAGATGCTCGGTGAGCCGCTGGTAGCGGGACCGCGCGTGGTGACCTGCGAGCGCACAGATACGCAAAGTACCCAGAGCTTCTTTGCCCGCCATGACGGCTATGCCTCGCGCTTCGGGCTGTATCACGAGCGCGCGCTAGTACTGTCCGAAGGCGGCGCGGTGCTTTCGGGCACCGACAGCTTCCTCACCAGCGGCCGGGTCGCCGCGCGTGCCGAGGGCGACCATGCCGCCATCCGGTTCCACATCCATCCCGATATCGACCTATACCGGCAGCCAGGCGACCGCCTCATTCTGCGCGCGCCGGGGGGCGACGGCTGGGTGTTCACCGCCGACGAGGTCGAGCCGCAGATCGAAGAGTCGATCTATTTCGCCGGGTTGAGCGGACCGCGCCGCTGCCGCCAACTGGTACTGGCCCTGCCCTTGCAGGAAGTCAGCACGGTCAACTGGCGTTTTGAGCGGATCGAAAGCCCCGGCAAGGCATAACACGACATAAACTGTCGAAAGCCATAGTCCGGTGTGGCCAAAGCGGCTGAAAACCTTGATTTCCCGGCTCCATGTGGTACGGCCCCGCCATCCGTTTCCAGCGGGCGTCCCATGGTTTTGGAGCGCGCCAGCAACTTCCGAAAGGCGTTTCCGGCATGGCCGTCGCTTCCAAAAGAATTCCCGCTCCCGATCTCGTCCCACTGCGGCGTGCGCTGCTGTCGGTGTCCGACAAGACCGGTCTCGTCGATTTTGCCAGGGCGCTGAGCAATATCGACGTCGAGCTGGTGTCGACCGGCGGTACGGCCAAAAGCATCGCGGAAGCCGGCATCGCCGTTCGAGACGTCTCGGATCTGACCGGGTTTCCTGAGATCATGGACGGCCGGGTCAAGACGCTGCATCCGTCGGTGCATGGCGGGCTGCTGGCCATCCGTGACGACGCCGAGCACGCGGCTGCCATGACTGAGCACAACATCCAGCCGATCGATCTGGTGGTGGTGAACCTCTATCCGTTCGAAGAGGTGATGCGTTCGGGCGGCGACTATGCCTCGGTGGTCGAGAACATCGACATAGGCGGCCCAGCCATGGTGCGGGCATCGGCCAAGAACCATGCCTATGTCGCTGTTGTCACCGACCCGGCCGACTATCCCCGCGTGATCGAGGCGATCAAGGCCAACAATGGCAGCCTGCCGCTGTCCCTGCGCAAGGAACTCGCCGCCAAGGCGTTTTCGCGCACCGCCGCCTATGATGCGGCAATCTCGAACTGGTTCGCCGAGACACTGGACATCAATCAGCCGAAATGGCGCGCTTTCGGCGGCACGCTGGAAAGCGTGATGCGCTACGGCGAAAACCCGCACCAGAACGCCGGCTTCTACCTGACCGGCGATCAGCGTCCGGGCGTCGCCACCGCACGGCAGCTTCAGGGCAAGCAGCTGTCCTACAACAACATCAACGACACGGATGCCGCCTTCGAACTGGTCGGTGAGTTCGATCCCGTCCGCACGGCGGCCGTCGCCATCATCAAGCATGCCAACCCCTGCGGCGTGGCGGAAGGCGTTACGCTGAAGGCCGCCTATGAGAAGGCGCTGGCCTGCGACCCGGTATCGGCCTTCGGCGGTATCGTGGCGCTGAACCGCATTCTCGACGCCGAGGCGGCCGAGGAGATCGTCAAGATCTTTACCGAGGTGATCATCGCCCCCGACGCCACCGAGGAAGCGCGCGCCATCGTGGCCTCCAAGAAGAACCTGCGCCTTCTGGTCACCGGCGGATTGCCGGATGCGGACCGCGCCGGCCTGACGGTCAAATCGGTGGCGGGTGGATTGCTGGTGCAGTCGCGTGACAACGCCATCGTCGACAATCTGGAACTGAGCGTGGTGACCAAGCGCCAGCCGACGCAGCGCGAATGGGAAGACCTGAAATTCGCCTTCCGCATCGCAAAGCACGTCAAGTCCAACGCAATCGTCTACGCCAAGGACCTTGCCACGGTCGGCATTGGCGCCGGCCAGATGAGCCGGGTGGATTCCTCGCGCATCGCTGCTCGTAAGGCGTTCGATGCCGCCGAGGCAGCCGGACTAAAAGAGGCGTTGACCGTTGGTTCGGTGGTGGCCTCAGACGCTTTCTTCCCCTTTGCCGACGGCTTGCTTTCAGCCATCGACGCGGGCGCGACCGCTGCGATCCAGCCCGGGGGCTCGATGCGTGACGACGAGGTCATCGCCGCTGCCGACGAACGCGGCATCGCCATGGTGTTCACCGGCGTTCGGCACTTCCGGCACTAGTGCCCGGCTGTTGGTCCGCTAAGCCTTTCAGTGGTACACTCTGCGCGGGGCGCCGTATTTGGCGACCGCGGCGAGAACGACGCCGAGCATCAGGGCGTTGAATGTGTGCCAGAGGAAGTGCGTGCCGATCGGCAGCGCCTCGCAGACGACCGGATCGATCATCCGGAAGCTGACCGACCCGATGAAGATCATCGCAGCCATGATGTTGTACCATCCAGCCGGATTGCCGCTGCGGATGACGAGAATGCCGAAGAAGATCAGCGCCAGGAAGGGCGGCAGGTAGCCGGTGCTGCCGTTGGTGGCGAGCCGCAACCATTCCGGCACCATATAGGTCGCGAATCCGACGACGGCATAAAACGCCAGGAAGATCGCAATCGCCATGCCCCAGCGCATGCCCATGAAACGCCGCAGGCAGAACAGCGTGTAGGCGAGGGTGAAGGTGGCGATGGGGACGATATCGGCCCAGATAGTGAGGCGGTTGGCGAAGCTGTGGAACAGGCCCGAGCCGATGCCTATGGCGACCACCCACCAGCCCATCAGTTCAGCAAAGCCGCCCGTTCGGCGCCGGCGAACCTGGTGGATGCCCCAGAGACCGGCAGCGACGAAGAACAGGTTGGACAGGAAATTGACCGGCTCCGACCAGAAGCCGGCGTCGAGCCGTTCGCAATAAAGGTCGATCGAGGCGAAAAGGTCCATGCCGGTCATCCTCATCCTGAAATGTGAGCTTTAGAAAGGATTCGCCAACTTTCCGTTAGTGTGGGCCAGGCACTTTCAACGTCGCATGAAAAATTTCACCGCAACGTGACTTCCTGTTGATGCTGTCTTCTGACAAACATCCGGCGACAAAAACAATGTCAGCGAAAAGCTGCGGGAATAGCGGAACGATCATGAGGCGCATTTTCATCAAGCTGGCAGTTATGCTGGCAGCATCGGCCTTTGCGGGTTCGGCTTGTGCCGAAGACAGCAAGCCTGTGGGCGTGGTCGAGCTGTTCACCAGTCAGGGCTGCAATTCCTGCCCGCCTGCCGACGCGCTGTTTTCCGAATATGCCAAGCGCCCCGACATCGTTGCGCTCGCTTATCACGTCAACTATTGGGACTATCTCGGCTGGCGCGACACGCTTGCGACCGAGGACAACACGGCGCGCCAGAACGACTATATGCGGTCTTTCAAGTCGCGGTCGGTATATACACCACAAGCCGTGGTCAATGGCCGCGCTCACGTCAATGGCGCGAAGAGGCAGGCGCTTGCCGACACGCTGGGCAAGATGCAGTCTGACGGTAATGGCTTGAGTGTGCCGATCAGCATCAGCAAGCAGGGCGACAGCATGCTGATCGAAACCGGAGCATCGGCTGATGGCCAGTTTCCCAGTGACAAAGAAGCCCACCTTGTCCTAGTGCATTTCGATGCGCCGCGGCCCATCACCATCGATCGCGGCGAGAACCAGGGTCGCCAAGTCACCTACTGGAATTCCGTCACTGACATCCAGACGGTAGGCATGTGGCATGGCAAGGCTTCACGCTTCGAACTGCCGAAAAAACTGATGGGCAAAAAGGGCGGATGCGCCGTCTTGCTGCAGGAAGTCGACAAGGATGGACTGCCGGGCGCCATTCTCGGCGCGGTGGTTGTGCGTAACTTTGATTCGGCCGCCGCACCGCAGTAGGGCGTCCCATTTCAAGTCACACATTGTGCCGTTTCAGAACGGATTTTTCATTTTTATCACAGCCTGAGGCTGTTCATTTATTCCCGTTAACCTTCTGTTAAACATAAGCTTGCCTTCAATGGGGGGTAAGCGCATTTTCCACCATCTTCTCGCAAGAGTTGGGGTCGAAGCGGTCGAAACAGCCGGAACAGGCTGATATGCCGTTTAGCGGGGATGCAGGAATTTTTGATGAACGAGCCTTTCGCCACGAGCCCGAACACGATCAAGCTGGCCGAGCATCGCGTGTTTTCGCAATCCTTCAAGCCGCTTTATGAAGAGGGCATGGGGCTGGTTGAGAATGCAGCCGAATATCTCGACGGCAAGGGTCGCGCCGAAGCCAAGCGGCTGTCGCGCAACGCGGCGACGCTGTATGCGGCGGAATCGATGCGGCTGACCACGCGGCTCATGCAGGTTGCCTCCTGGCTGTTGCTTCAGCGTGCCGCCAATTCTGGCGAAATGACCCGCGACCAGGTTGCGTCCGAGAAGGCCAAGGTTCGGCTCGATACCGCATCGGCGCATGAAGACGCGCTCGGCTGGGGCGAGTTGCCCGAAGACTTCATCGGCCTCGTCCGCCGTTCGCTCCGTCTGCAATCGCTGGTGCGGCGCATGGACGACGAAATTTACGGCAACGGGTTCACGCCGTTTCCGCACCGGTCGCAGAACCCGGTTTCCGACCAGATCACGCTGCTGAACACGGCTTTCGGCCGCGGCTGACGTTTTCGGTTTGTTCACATTTCGCTGGCTTCGTGGCGCTCGAAAGATAAGGTTCGGGCATGACGGAAGCGATTCGTATCATCGGCATCGATCCCGGCCTGCGCCGCACCGGTTGGGGCGTTGTGGAAAGTCTGGGGAACTCGTTGCGTTTCGTCGCTGCCGGCACGGTCCGGTCCGATGAAAAGATGAGCCTGGCGACGCGGCTGTGCCAGTTGCATGACGGGCTTTCCGAAGTCATCCATTCGCTGAAGCCGCATGAAGCGGCTGTCGAAGCCACTTTCGTCAATCGCGACGCCGCGGCGACCTTGAAGCTCGGGCAGGCGCGGGGCATCGCCATGCTGGTGCCGGCACTGGCGGGCCTGACGGTTGCCGAATACGCGCCAAATGCGGTGAAGAAGGCGGTGATCGGCGTCGGTCACGGCGACAAGAAGCAGATCGTCATGATGGTCAAGGTACTGATGCCCAAGGCGAGCTTCGATACCGAGGATGCCGCCGACGCACTGGCTATCGCCATCTGCCATGCACATCACCGACAAAGCCCGGCCTACCGGCTCAGGGCCGAACTGGCAGGATGAAGCTGTCGGCATGTTCTTGACTTGTTCACGGTCGTCGGATAGGTAATACCGCAGAGGTATTACCATGCGCGTGACGGAAAAAGGCCAGGTTACGATTCCCCGGAACATCCGGCTCAAGCTCGGCATCATGCCGGGCACGGAGGTCGATTTCGTCCAGCGTGCGGATGGCGTCGTAGAACTTGTAAGGGTACCGGGCGGGCGGGAAAGCGTTTTGCACCGCAGCCTGGAGGATTGGTTCGCCAAAGTGGAAGGCACAAGTGACGGCGGCCTCACCTCGGACGAGATCATGACCCTGACCCGAGGCGGCGATGGCTACGCTGATTGACTCCAACATCATCATCGACCTTCTGGAGCCTGAATCGCCTTGGAAGGATTGGGCTAGAGGCGCAATCGGCAGTGCGTTGTCGCGTGGCGGGTTGGTCTACAACGTCGTCATCGCGGCCGAGGTCGCACACGCGTTCAAAACGTTGGAAAACTTCAACGCTGTCTTCGTCTCCGCATTGTGGACGTTCGAGAATATACCAGCGGACGCTGCGCCGATCGCGGGTTGGGCGCATCGCGACTACCGTGCCAGAGGCGGCGGACGTGCGCAGACCTTGCCGGATTTTCTAATCGGCGCGCATGCCACCGTGGCCGGGCATCGCCTCATGACGCGCGATACCCGCCGCTACCGCACCTATTTCCCGCAGGTGGAGCTTGTTTCTCCCGATAGCCACTCATGAGGTTCAGATGATCGGCAAGCTTAAAGGCACGGTCGACGAGATCGGCGAGGACTCATGCGTCGTCGACGTGCACGGCGTGGGTTATGTCGCGTTTTGCTCGACGCGCACGCTGGCAACGATGCATGCCGGCGAGGCGGTAGTGCTTTTCATCGAAACCTATGTGCGCGAGGACATGATCCGGCTCTATGGATTCCAGTCGCAGCTCGAGCGCGAATGGTTCCGGCTGCTTTTGAACAACGTCCAGGGCGTCGGAGCCAAGGTGGCACTGGCCGTGCTGTCGACGCTGACACCGCCTGAACTGGCCAATGCTATTGCGCTGCGCGACATCGCCATGGTCAGCCGCGCGCCTGGAGTCGGCAAGAAAGTGGCGGAGCGCATCGTCACCGAACTCAAGACCAAGGCGCCGGCCTTCACGGGCGAGGCGACGGGCACCATAGGGCTCAAGCAGGAACTCGGCGAGGGCGTGGCGCCGGCACCGATAGCCGATGCTGTGTCGGCGCTGGTCAATCTCGGCTACTCCCGCGACATCGCCGCGAACGCCATCGCATCGGCCCTGAAAACTGCAGGCGAGGATGCCGATTCCTCCCAGCTCATCCGGCTCGGGCTGAAGGAGCTGGCGCGGTGAAGTGTTGCGTACAGTAAAATTCCTTACTATTATTATAAGTAAGAAAAATTCAGGTGTAAGACATGAGCGTTTTGGCGACGATCACCTCAAAAGGTCAGATTACCATCCCTAAGGAAGTTCGCCTGAGACACGATCTCAAAGCCGGCGATACCGTCGAATTTGTTGAGGAGGGAGGGCGAACCTATGTCCGTCCTCGAAAAATCAGGGCCATAGACCTTGCGGGTATTCTTGGAAAGCCGCCTTCGGGGAAGAGCTTGGCAATCGAGGAATTCGACGATGCAATCGCGGATGCGGTCGCTGAGGAATGGGCCGAGTTTGAGGCAAGGGAGCGCGAAACGTGATCGGCGTCGACACTAACATTCTCCTGAGGCTGCTGGTCGATGACGATCCTGAGCAGTGCGCGAAATCTCGCGCTTTCTTTGCACGGCGAACGGCCCGAAGCCCGGCTTTTGTCAGCGCCGTCTCGCTGGTGGAACTCCTCTGGCTGTTGAAAAGGCGGCTCCATTACGATGGCGACAACATCCTGGCCGCGGTTCGTACAATGACGCAAAGCGCAGAATTCCGTTTCGAGCATGGCGAGAAACTGCGCAGCTTTTTGGAAAGGGCGGACATTACCGCATCCGACCTGCCGGACGCTCTTGTGGCATGGTCGTGTGAAGCTGCGAAATGCGATACGGTCGTGACGTTCGACAAGCGCTCGGCGCGATTGCTTTCTTCGATGGAACTTCTTTCGTGAGCCTTTCCCCCCGCCTCATCACCCCGGAAAAGCGCGGCGAGGACATCGATTCGTCGCTGCGACCGCAGATGCTGGACGATTTCGTCGGCCAGGCTGCGGCGCGGGCCAATCTGCGTATCTTCATCGAGGCGGCAAAGGGGCGGGGCGAGGCGCTCGACCATGTGCTGTTCGTAGGCCCACCAGGTCTAGGCAAGACGACGCTGGCGCAGATCATGGCGCGCGAACTCGGCGTTAATTTCCGCTCCACCTCTGGCCCGGTGATCGCCAAGGCAGGAGACCTCGCAGCACTCCTGACCAATCTCGAAGAGCGCGACGTGCTGTTCATCGACGAGATCCACCGGCTGAGCCCGGCAGTGGAGGAAATCCTGTATCCCGCAATGGAGGATTATCAGCTCGACCTGATCATCGGGGAGGGGCCGGCAGCGCGTTCGGTCAAGATAGACTTGGCGAAGTTCACCCTGGTCGCCGCCACCACGCGGCTCGGCCTCCTGACCAACCCGTTGCGCGACCGGTTCGGCATTCCGGTCCGGCTCAACTTCTATACCGTGGAAGAACTCGAACTGATCGTGCGGCGCGGCGCCCGCATCATGAACCTGCCGATGTCGGACGACGGTGCGCTGGAAATCGCTCGCCGCTCTCGCGGCACGCCGCGTATCGCCGGGCGTCTGTTGCGCAGGGTGCGCGACTTCGCCTCGGTTGCCAACGCGCCGATCGTCGACCGCAAGGCAGCCGACGAGGCGCTGCAGCGACTGGAGGTCGATGCGCTTGGTCTCGACCAGCTCGACCGGCGCTATCTGTCGATGATCGCGATGAATTTCGGCGGCGGCCCCGTCGGCATCGAAACGATCGCGGCAGGTCTTTCCGAGCCGCGCGACGCAATCGAGGACATCATCGAGCCCTATCTGATCCAGCAGGGTTTCATCCAGCGCACGCCGCGCGGCCGGGTGCTGACGGCCAACGCCTGGCGGCATCTAGGCCTCGACGCGCCGAACGAGATCGCCCAGCAGCAGATCAACCTGTTCCAGGAAGAGGAGTGACTATGGACGCCTCCCTGGAAGCCAGCCTCTCTGGTGCCCTGACGCCGTCCGGACATCGCCTGATGGCGCGGGTGTATTACGCCGATACGGATTTTTCCGGCGTCGTCTATCATGCGCGCTATCTCGAATTTCTCGAACGCGGCCGATCGGATTTCCTGCGGCTGGCTGGAGTGCATCACACCGAACTGGCCGATGGCAAGCATGGCGAAAAGATCGTCTGGATCGTCAGGCGGATGGAGATCGATTTTCGAAGTCCGGCCCGCATCGACGATATCTTGACCGTGGATACGCGGACGCTCGACATTTCGGGCGCTCGCATCGTCATGGGCCAGCAGATCCGGCGTGGCGACGAACTCTTGATCGAGGCGCGGGTCGAGGCCGCCATCATCGGCGAAAATGGCCGGCCGCGGCGGTTTCCCAAGGAGTGGATCGCCGCTTTTCTGCCTGATCTCACCAGCTCGGCATAAGGCCGCTGAAGCCGTCACTGCGACAAAGCGCCATTCCCCAACGCATCGATCCTAACCGATCCTTAACCATAACGGATCATGAAGGAATCAATGAAAATGGTAAGGAGTGGTCGCGGCCTTCCTTTCACCAAATTTGGCTTGGACAAGGCGGCAAACGCGTATTTCGGGACTTTCCTAAGGTCTGCGCGAAATGGCCTCCTTGAATTGACGGTATGCATGGACGGGACGGTGAGCCGGGTCCGGAGATGTTAGGGACAGTTTGGATATGGAAAACCTTACACTTGTCGAGCCGGCCGCCCAGCTGTCGATCTGGGCGCTCTTCTGGCAGGCCGGCTGGGTCGTCAAGCTGGTCATGATCGGCCTGCTCGTGGCCTCGGTCTGGACCTGGGCGATCATTGTCGACAAGCTCATTTCCTATGGCCGGATGCGCTCGGCGCTTAACCGTTTCGAGCAGGTGTTCTGGTCGGGTCAGTCGCTTGAGGAACTGTACCGCACCCTGTCCGACCGCAAGACCACCGGCATGGCCTCGATCTTCATCGCCGCCATGCGCGAGTGGAAGAAGTCGTTCGAAAAGGGCGCGAAGTCGGCGCTGGCGCTGCAAACCCGCATCGACAAGGCCATGGATCTGGCGCTCAGCCGCGAGATGGAGCGCATGGAAAGCCGGCTCGGCTTTCTCGCCACCATCGGCTCGGCGGCACCCTTCATCGGCCTGTTCGGCACGGTCGTCGGCATCATGACCTCGTTCCAGGCCATTGCCGGATCGAAGTCGACCAACCTCGCAGTGGTTGCGCCCGGCATCGCAGAAGCGCTGCTGGCCACCGCCATCGGCCTGCTGGCGGCTATTCCCGCCGTCATCGCCTACAACAAGCTGTCGACCGACGCATCCAAGCTGGCCTCGCGGATGGAAGGCTTCGCCGACGAGTTCTCCGCCATACTCTCGCGGCAAATCGATGAAAAGGTCCCGCAACGGGCCTGAAACTTCAGGGGTTGGATTGAACCATGGGCATGTCGATAAGCACGGGCGGAGGCGGGCGACGCCGCGGCGGACGCCGCGGGCGCAAGCACGGCCTGATGTCGGAAATCAACGTCACGCCCTTCGTGGACGTGATGCTGGTGCTGCTCATCATCTTCATGGTGGCGGCGCCGTTGTTGACGGTGGGCGTGCCCATCGATCTGCCTGAAACCCAGGCCAATGCGATGAATTCGGAGACGCAGCCGATCACCGTCTCGGTGAACCAGGCCGGCCAGATTCATTTGCAGGAGACCGAAATTCCGATCGAGGAAGTGGTGCCTAGGCTGCAGGCCATCGCCAAGACGGGCTATGACGAACGCATCTATGTGCGCGGCGACAAGGCTGCCGACTATGGCACAGTGATGCGCGTCATGGCGCAGATTTCCGCGGCCGGATATCGCAACATCGGTCTCGTGACGCTTCAAGAACAGGGCAGCTGATACTGCGATGAAGGCCGGGCTCACCACATCTGTTGTCTTGCACGCCTCGCTGCTGGCCGTCGGGCTGGTGACGATGTCCGCGCCGAGCGCGATGCAGGTGGAGAACGTCGAGTCGTTCCCGGTCGAGCTGGTGCCTTTGTCGGAGGTGCCGCAATCCGTCCTGGGCGAACGCAAGGCGGAGAAGGCCGAAAAGCCGGCTCCCGTGCCCACCCAGCGCCCCGACGTCGTCGCCGATGCCCAGAAGGTCGGCAACAACAGTGTCGATACCGACGCCCCGATCACACCGGAGGCCAGCCCGCGCCCGGTCGAGCCCTCCGCCGCACCGCCTCCGGCACCCGAACCCAAGCCGCAGGACAAGGTAGCCGACGAGGCCAAGCCCGCGCCGGCAAAGCAACCCGAACCCAAGCCTGAGCCCAAACCGGAACCGGTGGAGCAACCCGCGCCGAAACCGGAACCCGTGCCTGAGCCTGTCCCCAAGCCTGAGCCCGTCAAGCAGCCGGAACCCAAGCCGGAGCCGACGCCCGCTCCCGTGCAGGAAGCCAAGCCGGAACCGGCTGAGGAAACCACGCCTGATCCTGTGGCAGAGACCATCGCCCAGGAGCCCGCGCCGACCGAGGCCGTGCAATTGCCGAACTCCGCGCCGGCACCAGCGGCACGGCCCGATCCGGCGCCTGCGCAGCAGACCGCCACCAAGGCCAGCGAGACGAAGCCGTCGACGTCGCAGTCGAGCGAACAGGCCGCGGTGCGTCCGAAGTCGGACGAAAAGCAGTTCAGCACCGACGAGATCACCGCTTTGCTCAATAAGGCCAAGCCGTCGGGCGGTGGCGCCAAGCGCTCGACCGAGCAGGCCGCGTTGGGCGCAAAGAAAACCACCGGCCAGACGCTGTCGCAGAGCGACAAGGCAGCCCTTTCCTCGCAATTGGGAGATTGCTGGACCATTCCGGTCGGTGGCGTTGAAACTGACAATCTCAAGGTTTCGATCCGTTTCAAGGTCACGCAAGCTGGTAAGATCGACGGCAGGCCGACGGTCGAGACATCAAGCGGCAACAGGCCTTTCGACGAAAGCGCGATCCGCGCCGTTCAGAAGTGCGACAATCAGGGGCTCAAGCTGCCCCCGGCAAACGGCGAATGGGATCAGTTCGTCATCAATTTCGACCCCGCCGAAATGTTCTGAGCCATGACGATTCACAGAGGCAAGGTTCCACCTATGAAAGCAGTTTTAAAAGCCCTGATGCTCGGGCTGGTTCTGGCCGGCGGCTTCGCCGCGGGCGCGGCGCGGGCCGACATCGTCATCGACGTCAACAGGGGTAATGTCGAGCCGCTGCCCATCGCGATCACCGATTTCCTCTCGGGCGACAAGATGGGCGCGGAGATTTCGCAGATCGTCTCCGCCGACCTCAAGCGCTCCGGCCTGTTCGCGCCGATCGACAAGGGGGCCTTCATCGAAAAGATTTCCAACCCCGATGCCGCACCGCGCTTCGAGGACTGGAAGGTCATCAACGCTCAGGCGCTGGTGACGGGCCGCGTCAGCCAGGAGGCGGACGGGCGCGTGCGCGCCGAGTTCCGCCTGTGGGACACGTTCGCCGGCCAGCAGCTGATCGGCGAGCAGTTCTTCGCCACCAAGGCCAACTACCGCCGCGTCGCACATATCATCGCCGACGCCATCTATGAGCGGCTGACCGGCGAAAAAGGCTATTTCGACACCCGCGTCGTCTATGTCGACGAGAGCGGCCCGAAGAACCAGCGTAAGAAGCGCCTCGCCATCATGGACCAGGATGGCGCCAATGTGCGCTATCTGTCGGATGGCCGCGCTATTGTGATGACACCGCGCTTTTCGCCGAGCCGGCAGGAAATCACCTATATGTCTTATGAGAGCGGCGAGCCCAGGGTCTACCTGCTGCAACTCGAGACCGGCCAGCGCGAACTCGTCGGCAATTTCCCCGGCATGACATTCGCGCCGCGCTTTTCGCCGGACGGGCAGCGGGTGATCATGAGCCTGCTGCGCGACGACGGTAACTCCAACATCTATGCGATGGACCTGCGCAGCCGCAACACCACGCGCCTGACCAATTCCAGCGCCATCGACACCTCGCCGTCCTATTCGCCTGACGGTTCCCAAGTAGTCTTCACCTCCGACCGTGGCGGCCAGCCGCAGATCTATGTGATGGGCGCGGACGGTTCCGGCCAGAACCGCATCTCTTTCGGCGGCGGCTCCTACTCGACGCCGGTTTGGTCGCCGCGCGGCGACCTCATCGCCTTCACCAAGCAGAGCGGCGGCGAGTTCCAGATCGGCGTGATGCGCACGGACGGCTCCGGCGAGCGTATCCTGTCATCCGGCTTCCAGCAGGAAGGCCCGACCTGGGCGCCGAATGGCCGGGTGCTGATGTTCTTCCGCGAGGCGGCGGGCGGCGGCGGTCCGAAGCTGTACTCGATAGACCTGACGGGCCGCAACGAGCAGGCAATTCCGGCTCAGGGCTTTGCGTCCGACCCGGCCTGGTCGCCCTTGCTGGATTAGTGTCCGCCAAGAATCTCACCTCTTAAAAATGGCGCCGCGTTGGCGCCTTTTTCTTTGGACTTCGTGTCGCTTCGGGCCGTCGGTTCAATGATCCGGGCTCACCACGCATTTTCAGCGCGTTGCCGTTTCGGCAATTCAACTTCCGAAAAATTGTTCTTTTATCGAACGCGAAAGCGGATCATCATCCCTCTCAGTCCGATGAACGGCTCCCCTAGGCAGATAAGAAGCCGCATCGATCCAGCACCGACAAAGGGGAATACAATGTCGAACTTCACCATGAACCGCCGTGGCTTCCTGACCAATGCAGCCCTGTTGGGCGGGCTGGCGGCAGCAAGCCAGACCATGCTCACCGTTTCCGGCGCGAATGCGCAGGGTCTCGCCAAAATCCGCATGCAGCTCGGCTGGCTCGCCTCCAACGGTCTGCTCGGCGAAGTGGTCGCCATCGAGAAGGGCTTTTATGCCGAACAGGACATCGAGCTCGAAATCGTGCCCGGCGGACCGAATGTCGACGGCGTTGCCGGCGTCGCGTCAGGCCAGTCCAATGTCGGCCAGATTTCGTCCAGCCCCTCAGTGATGCTGGCGCGTTCGGCCGGCGTTCCGATCAAGGCGATTGCTGCAGGCTACCAGAAGCACCCCTACGCCTACTTCTCCAAGAAATCCAAGCCGATCGAAAAGCCCGCCGACATGGTCGGCAAGACGGTCGCGATCCAGCCCACGGGCGCCATCCTGCTGCGTGCGCTCCTGGCCAAGAACGGCATCGCGGAGGATCAGGTCACGGTAGTCAATATGGGCGCCGACATGAACCAGCTGGTGACCGGCCAGGCCGATGCCGTCGTGGGCTGGCTGACCAACGTCAACGCGCTCAAGGTGTTGGGCGACGACCGTACCGACATGCTGCTCTGGGACACCGGTATCCAGCTTTACGCCAACGTTTATTACACCACCGACGACCAGCTCGCGAACAACACCAAGGACCTGACCGGCTTCATCGCCGCCACCGCCAAAGGCTGGGGTTATGCCCGCGACAACCAGGCGGAAGCCGTGGATATCTTGGTCAAGGCCTATCCGAACCTCGACAAGGCGAGCGAGTTGGAGGCCATCGGTCCTCTGATGACCTTCGCCTTCAACGAAACGACGGTCGCCAATGGCTGGGGTGCGATGAGCAAGGAAAACTGGGAAGCCCAGCTCAAGACATATGCCGATCTCGGCCAGTTCAAGGGCACGGTGCCGACGGTGGACGACGTGATGAGCCTGGCTCTTCTCGACGCCACCACCGATATCCGCAAGAAGGTCGGGTGAGCGAGATGCTTGGCGCCGCTCAGATGATGCAACCCGTGCGGCACACTG
The DNA here is from genome assembly GCF_030010215.1 of Tianweitania sp. UT-5YL-CI-8. Taxonomy (GTDB): domain Bacteria; phylum Pseudomonadota; class Alphaproteobacteria; order Rhizobiales; family Rhizobiaceae; genus Oryzicola. The sequence continues at coordinate 35,507 of NZ_JASCRR010000016.1, read as the reverse complement.
AGGCAGCGGGTTCGGCAGTGTCGGTCAAGAACCTGCATATCCGCTTCGGCAGCAAGGGTTCGGAATTCACCGCGCTTTCCGATGTTTCCGTCGAGGTTCCGGAAGGCGCGCTGGTCACCATGCTGGGGCCTTCGGGCTGCGGCAAGTCCACGCTGCTGCGAGCCGTGGCCGATCTGGTTCATGTCTCGGACGGCTCGATCTCGGTGCTAGGACAGCCGCCCAAGAAAGCGCGCGAGGGCCGCGACTTCGCCTTCGTGTTCCAGGAAGCAACGTTGCTGCCTTGGCGCAGTGCTATCGACAATGTCAGCCTGCCGCTGGAAGTCGGCAAGCACAGCTCCTCCCAGCGGACGGCCGATCCGGAGGAAATGCTGGCTCTGGTGGGGCTGAAAGGCCGTGAAAAGGCTTTGCCGCATGAGCTTTCGGGCGGCATGCGCCAGCGCGTGGCGATTGCCCGCGCGCTGATCACCCGGCCGCGCATCCTGTTGATGGACGAGCCCTTCGGGGCGCTGGACGAGATCACCCGCGACAAGCTCAACGAAGAGCTGCTGCGGCTGTGGCAGGAGACCGGCACGACGATCCTGTTCGTCACCCACTCCATTCCGGAAGCGGTGTTCCTGGGCCAATACGTGCTGATGCTGGAATCGCATCCCGGCCGGGTGAAGGAATTCATGAAGGTCGACCTGCCCTATCCCCGCAAGCTTGCGATGCGCGACACGGTCGAGTTCATCCGCATCACCGCCAAGCTGCGCGCTTTGCTGGAGGAATGCTGATGTCCGATGTCGTACAAGGCTCCAAGCAAGGCGTCTCCGTTTCCGACGCAAAACGCAGCGGCGTCACGGACGCCATTTTAGGCTTCTTCGCCAACCATTATCCGGCGATCCTCGCCGTCGCCGGTTGCGTCGCGCTGTGGCAGTTCGTGGTCTGGTTCTTCGCTGTTCCGACCTTTATGGCACCAAGCCCCGTCGAGGTGTTTTATGCCTTCGGCGAGAATGGCGCGATCCTTTGGGCCAATTTGCTGCCGACGCTGCTGGAAGCCTTCCTCGGCTTCATCTTCGGCAACCTCATCGCCATCCTCCTGGCCGTCTGGTTCGTCTACAGCTCGACGGCCGAGAAGGCGTTCTATCCCATCGCCGTGATCATCAAGTCGATCCCGATCATAGCACTGGCCCCGATCCTGGTGCTGATCTTCGGCAATGGCATCGCACCCAAGATCATCATCGCCGGCCTGATCTGCTTCTTCCCGACACTGGTCAACATGGTCCAAGGGTTGAAAGCGGCGAGCCCGGCAATGCTCGACCTGATGCGGGTGCTGTCGGCGAGCAATTCCGAGGTGTTCTGGAAGGTGCGCCTGCCGGCGTCGCTCCCCTTCCTGTTCGCAGCCTTGAAGATCGCGGCGACGAGCAGCGTGATGGGGGCCATCGTGGCCGAATGGATCGGTTCGAGCTATGGGCTCGGCGCGCTGATCATCGAGGCGACCTACAATTTTCGCTCGCCGCTGCTCTACGCCACCGTGGTCATTGCCGCCGGACTGGCTGTGGCATTGTTCTTCGTCGTCTCCTTCATCGAATCCAAGGTGGTCCGCTGGAAGCCTGACGCTCAACACTAAACCGAAGTTTTCGCGAGGCTTAGCGCGCTGTCATTGCTGACAGCCCGGCCTTTTGCTGCCTCAAACAGGAGGAATTGGACATGACTGCAACCATCAGCGAACCCGGCGGAGATGTCCGCATCGTCGACCGCTCCGATGTCGTCGTCGTCGGCGGCGGGCCTGCCGGCATCTCGGCGGCCGTCTCGGCGGCCCGCAACGGCGCGAGCGTGACGCTGCTCGAACGCTATCCCTATGTAGGAGGCCTTGCCGCCGGCGGCATGGTCTTGGTGCTCGACGACATGACCAACAAGCTCGAGATCACCGTGCAGGGCATCTGCATGGAGATGATCGAGCGCATGAAAAAATGGGACCTCTGCGTCACACCGACCGACCGCGACCGCGAGCTCGACATGCGCGACACGCCAGAAGCCTGGCGGCGCTGGGCGCGCTGGGGCCTGTTCGACTTCCACACCCAGTCCATGCCGCATCCGATCTGCTATTCAGCAGCCTTCGATCCGGACGGCTTCAAGCGCGCGGCCTATGATGTGATCCGCGAATCCGGCGTTAAGCTGCGCACCCACAGCTGGTTCTCGTCCTCAATCATGGAAGGCAACACCATCAAGGGTGTGATCTGCCAGACCAAGTCGGGCCGCGAGGCCATTATGGGCGACATCGTGATTGACACCACGGGCGACCTGGACGTCGCAGCAAGTGCTGGCGCGCAGCACACGGAAGGCTCGTTCATCCTGACCAATGTATCCCGCTGGGGCGGTGTCGACACCGAGGCTGCAGAGCGCTTCGAATTCGAGGAACCGGAACGCTTCAAGCGGCTCGACCACGAGGCCAAGCGCCTGATCGGCGGCTGCTGGTCGTTCTGGTGGCTGAAGACGCCGTTGCCCGGCATCGTCTGGCTCAACTGCCCGCATATCCCCAAGCTGAGCGGGTTGAAGGTCGAGGACCTCACCCGTGCCGAGGTCGAAGGCCGCAACCGCATCCAGAACCTTCTGGACTTCGCACGGGCCAACTTCCCAGGCTTCGAAAAAGCCTACATCGTCGACTTCGCGCCGCAGACCGGTGTGCGGCAGACCCGCCTGCTCGAAGGCGCCTATGTCGTGACCAAGGACGATGTGATGAACCGCAGGCATTTCGCCGATACGGTGTGCCGCGGCCGCGATTATTATACGCCATACCGCGCCATGCTGCCGCGTGAGATCGACCAGCTCATCGTCGCCGGCCGGCACTATTCGGCGACGCCGCAGGCGCAGAAATCGAGCCGCGAAATCCCGCCCTGCATGGCGATGGGTGAGGCGGCAGGCGTTGCCGCAACCGTTGCGCTCAATGCGGGCGTGGTCGCGCGGCATGCCAATGTTGCCAAGATTCAACAACAGATGCGGGCGCAAGGAGCCGATCCCGGCGATACCCCGTCTGAAAACGCCACTTACCTGGAGGCCGCAGAATGAGCGTTCTACCCCTGGACGGCATTCGCGTCGTCGATTTCACCCAAGTCATGCTCGGGCCGTGCTGCACCCAGATGCTGGCGGATTATGGCGCCGAGGTCATCAAGATCGAGAAGAACGGCATCGGCGACCTGTCGCGCTGGTCGCTCGGCTCCGATCCGGACGGGCTCAACAATCCGGTCTTCTGCTCGCTCAACCGCAACAAGAAGAGCCTGGCGCTCGACCTGAAGCAGAAAGATGCGCGGCAGGCGGTGCTGGCGCTCCTGGAAACCGCCGATGTGGTGGTCAACAATTTCCGCCCCGGTGTCATGGAACGGATGGGTTTCGGCTATGAGGATTTGAAAAAGCTCAACCGTGGCATCATCTTTGCCGTCGGCACCGGCTTCGGCCTTGAAGGTCCCTACCGGCACAAGGGCGGACAGGACATCCTGGCCCAGGCGCTGTCGGGTGTGATGCGGCGCAAGTCCGACAGTTCGCATCCGACCTCGATCTATGCCACGCCGCTGGCCGACTATTCCGCTGGCATGCATCTGGTGCAGGGCATCCTCCTGGCGCTGCTGCACCGGAACAAGACGGGCGAAGGCCAGCAGGTCGCCGTCAGCCTCTACAGCTCCATGCTGGCGATGCAGATGCAGGAAGGCGCCACGCATATGATGCGCGGCAAGGACCTCAACTGGGGTGCATTCCCGCTGACGGGCGTGTTCGACACCACCGACGGCGCGCTGGTCATGGTCGGCGCCTTCAAGCAGAACCCGCTGCAGGACATCTGCAACGCGCTCGAAATCGAGGATTTGTCAGCCAAGCCCGAATACAAGGACTTCGACCAGCAGATGCTGAATCGGCCCGACCTTCAAGCCGTGTTCCGCGAGAACTTCGCCAAGAACACGACGGCGCACTGGCTGAAGCGGCTCGAAGAGGTCGACATCCTCTGCGCGCCGGTTCGGTCGCTGCCAGAGGCGCTGCAGGACGAGCAAACCTTCATCAACAAGATGATCCTCGAAGCTGGTGAAACCGCTGCCGGGCCGGTTAGGCTCATCGGCTCGCCCATCGACATGTCGGCGGTGCCGGTTTCCGTTCGCCTGGCTCCGCCCACGCTCGGCCAGCACAATGAGGAAATCTTGGCCGAGACCCGGCTTGTCAGAGGCAACGCGGCATGAGTGTCGAATTCTCGGTCGAAGGCCGCATTGCCCGCGTCACGCTCAACCGGCCGGATCGGCTGAACGCCGTCAATGGCGAAGCCGAACGACAGCTCGAAACCATCTGGAGCGAGATCGAAGGCCGCGACGACATCAGCTGCGTTGTGCTGACGGGTGCGGGCGAGAAAGCCTTCTGCGCTGGCGCCGACCTCAAGGGTGTCGAAAAGTCCGGGCTCGACTATTGGGCGGAAAGCCGGCCGAACGGCTTTGGCGGTCTGTCGTTCCGGCGCAGCCTGGACGTGCCGGTGATCGCGCGCGTCAACGGCTATGCACTGGGTGGCGGCTTCGAGATGGTGCTGGGCTGCGACATCGTCGTGGCGGCGCGCACGGCCAAATTCGGCCTGCCGGAAGCACGCGTCGGCCGCATGCCGCTGGATGGCGGAATGGTGCTTCTGCAACGCAAGATCCCGTTCAACCGCGCCATGGCTGTCATGCTGACCGGCCGCCAATTTAGCGCCGAGGAAATGTTCGGCTTCGGCATTGTCAACGAGGTTGTGGATGCGGCCGACCTCGATTCCGCCGTCGACCGCTGGGCGACGGATATCGTCGCCTGCGCGCCGCTGTCGCTCAGGGCGATCAAGCAAACGGTCAACCGCACCGGCCATCTCAGCCCTTCAGAGGCGCAGTCGCTACGGACCCCGGCTCTGGTGAGGGCGCTGACCAGCGAGGATGCGCTGGAAGGGGTGGCGGCGTTCCAGGAGAAACGGGCGCCTGTTTGGCGCGGCCGGTGAGCATGGTATAGCCGGAGAGCTATCCGGGGGCCGCAGATGCACGCCAGCATTCTCAAATACTTCGTCGCCGTGGCCCGGTCGGGCTCGATCCGCAAGGCGTCGGAGGATCTGCATGTCGCCACCTCCGCCGTCAGCCGCCAGATCAAGAAGCTCGAGGACGAGCTCGGCACGCCGCTGTTCGACCGCTTTTCCGACGGTCTCAGGCTGACGACTACGGGCAAGATCGTGCTGCGCCATGCGCGCGAGACGCTGCAGCAATATGAGGTGATGAAAAGCGACCTCGGCGATTTGCGCGGCAAGAAGACCGGCCGCGTTCACATCGCCTGCCTCGACAGCCTGGCGATCCATTTCATGCCGACGCAAATCATGGCGTTTCACAAGAAACACCCGGCCGTCGATTTCCGCATCCGCACAGACAACTACAACAACATCTTCCGGTTCGTGGCGGAAGGCGACGTCGATATAGGCATCACCTTCGATCTTGCCCGGCCACAGGACATCAAGCTGGTCTACGGCGTGGCGATGCCGCTGATGGTTATCGTGGCGCGCAATCACCCTATCGCCAAGCTCAAGTCGGTCACGCTGCAGGAATGCGCTCAGTTCAAGCTTTTGCTGCAGCTCGACAACGAGGTGATGAGCTCGATGATCGCCTTCGAGCTCGCCTCGCTCGACCGTATTGGCCGCACGCTCGTCGCCACCAACAACCAGATGATGCTGAAGCCTTTGATCCTGTCGGGGCTGGGCGTCGCCTTCTTCACGCCCCTGGGTCTGGTCGACGAACTGCGCGCGGGCGACATGGTGGCGGTGCCGATAGCCGGCTCGAATCTGCAGAACATGCAGGTCGGCATCGTTGCGCCGCGCGACCGGCAGCTGACCCATGCGACGGAATCCGTGATCGAGTTCCTCAGCCAGGAGCTCGACAAATTCAGCCGGGAAATCGATGACATCGTTCGAAAATGAGACCGTACCGGGCAGGCTGTTGAACCAGCCGGGTCGTTCGAAGGCCGACCGCGTTGCCGACCTGCAACCTCTGCTGCCGAAAGGCGCCGTGGCGCCCGCAACCGGCGACTTGGTGATGGCAGCACCGTTCAATGCCCATGACCACGGCTATGGCGTCCGCACGCTGGATTTCGGCGGCATCGACGATGCGCTCGAAGCCTGGATCCCAAGCCTGCGGTTGAGGCCGCGCACCGATCCCTATCTGGAGACGCTGGTCGCCTTCGGCCGGATGGCCAAGGGCGGCATTGCCGGCGCGATCCACTGCCACAACTCGCTCAATGTCGACCGGATGGTCGACGAGGCGCTCGCGGTGATCCGCGCCGCGGGCGATGTCGGCATGAGGCTCGGCCTGTCCTGCCCGATGCTCGATTTCGACGCCTGGGCCTATGACGGAGGGCCGGAACGGCTGAAGCCGTTTCTGTCCCAAGCTGACTGGGGCGACCTGTCGCAGACCATTCCGCGCTATGCTCCTGTCGAGGCGCAGATCGCCGCGGTGGATGCGGTGGCAGCGGCGAATATCAATTCACTGGTGACCGTGCAGTATGGTCCGATCGGCCCGCAATGGTGTTCGAATGCCCTGCTGGAGCGCATCGCCGAGGCGTCGGCCCTGAACGACCGGCGCATTCATATGCACCTGCTTGAAAGCCCAAGGCAGCGGCACTGGCTGGACCGGCGCTTTCCGCAAGGCGTCGTGACCTATCTCGACGAGATCGGTTTTCTGTCGCCCCGGCTGGCGGTTGCGCATGGTGTCCAACTGCGGCCAGATGAATATGAGCTGCTTGCCCAACGCGGCGTGCAGCTCGCCTCCAACCCTTCGGCCAATCTGCGGCTGCGTTCGGGCATTGCCCCGCTGAGAGAGGCGGTGGCGCGCGGACTGTGGTTCGGCATCGGGCTCGACGGGACCGGCATGGACGACGACCAAGATCTGTGGCGCGAGATGCGGGTTGCCTATCTCCTGCATGGCGGGCGCGAGCTGACGCGAGGCTTTACGGCCGAGGGCCTGTTCAATGCCGTCACCTCGACGGCGGCCCATATCGTCGGCGCTCCCGAAGGTCGCGATCAGGTTGTCATCGACTATACCGGCCTGACCAAAGACAGCCTGTTCGGCGATGTCGACGAAGCAGAGGTTCTGCTTGTGCGCATGACGGCGGGTCATGTGCGTGCGCTGTATGTCGAGGAGCGCGAGATCGTGGCGAACGGCAAGCTTGTCAGCGTCGATTTCGAGGCCGCCCGCCGCGAACTGATGGATCAGGCGCGGGCGGACTTGCCACGCCTGCAACAGGAACGCGGACGAAGCCGCGCCCTGGCCGAGGCCACCCGCGCCTATTATGCCGGCTGGTGAAGCCGCTCTTTCAAGTCCTCTGCAATCCTGTCGAGGGCCGTGACATGAGCCTTGTCCGCGATCGGCAGTTGCGGCGGCGTGACATTGAGCCAGACTGGATTTCCCGTACGTTTCGCAACGAGATATTTGATCGCCGGAATCAGCGGGTTGGCCGAGATCGACTGGCGCAGGCCGAGCACTTGCTTGTGCAGGACAGCGTCGTTCTGACGCTTCAACAGTTCGGCTGATGAAGCCGGGTCGATGTTGACGGTAGCAGAAATGCAGCCGGCATAGTTGTCCGCTTTCGCCTTGCCCAAGGCGCCTTCGCTACTCGGAAACACGTCGAAGCCGCCGATCCGGGCCAGCTTGGCGGCATAGTCGAGATTGCCCGAACTGTCCTTGGCGCCCTTGATACGGTCGGGGAAGGCGCGCAGAAGCCGTTCGGCCAGTGCCGGGCTGAACTCGATGCCGGTGAGCTGCGGGAAATTGTAGAGATAGATGCCGATGGGGCTGTCAGCCGTCATCTCCACCAGCGCCGAGAACCAGGCAAACAGGCCGTCGTCGGACACCGGCTTGTAGTAATAGGGCGGCAGCACGAGGGCTGCGGCAAAGCCGAGCTGGTGCGCATAGCGCGTCAGCTCCGCTGTGGTGTCGAGATCGGGCGTGCCGGTGCCGACCATCAGACGGCTCTTGTCCAGCTTGCTTGCGGCTTCTGCCATGACAGACTTGCGCTGCGCGACTGAAAGCGAGTTTGCCTCGCCGGTCGTGCCCAGCACGTTCAAGCCGTCGCAGCCATTGGCGAGGCACCAGCTGCAATGTTCGATGAAGGCTGCGAGATCGATCTTGCGCTGTGCGTCGAATGGCGTGGGGACAGCTGCTATGACGCCGGACAGTTTGTTGGGCATGCTTCCTCCGTATTCGGCCGCGTTCACGCGGACTTCTCAAATTGAGCCACCGCGGGGTGGTCGGCGGCGGTTGACAGCCGCTTGTCCCAGCCGCCGGGCGATCCTATGCCGCTGACCTCGAAGAACTCGCGGTTGATGGCAATATAGGGCGCCTGCTGCGGTGTCGCCTCTTCGTCCCAAATGATCGCGTCGACGGGGCAGACGGACAGGCACAAGCCGCAGTTTACGCATTCCCCGGGGTGGATGTAGAAAGTGCGGCCGCCTTCATAGATGCAGTCGACGGGGCACACATCCGTGCAGTCGCCGTCCTTCACATCGATACAAGGTTCCGTCACCACATAGGCCATGCCGCACTCCAGCGTTGCCGTTGGTAGAACTATGCCAAACCGTGGCGTTGCAAAGAAGCGCCGATGTTCGCATCAGCGATTGCCAAAAAGGCAACACGGCCGGATCAGTGCCGCACCATTGTTTGAAATTCGCGTATGCGTGAAACCGATGCCGGATCGGTCGCGTATCTCAGTCAGCAGAAACCGCAGACTTTCGGAGATCGATCTTTGGATGCTTGGATATTGATCGTTCTCATTGGGGCAGGTCTGTCTGCCGTGATGATGGTCGCCTGGGCGATTGCGATCAGGACGGGGCGGTCGGGCTGGATCGACGCGATCTGGTCGTTCGCCCTGGGTGCGGCGGGTTCCACCGCGGCCCTTATGCCATTGGGTGGCGCTTCCGATCTCGCAGCACGACAATGGCTCGTCGCTGCAATGGCCGTGTTGTGGGCGATGCGGCTTGGCGGTCACATCCTGCTGCGCACCTTGGGCGGGGGTGATGATCCGCGCTATGCGCATCTGCAGAAGGAATGGGGCGATGCAGCGCCGCGCCGGCTGTTCTGGTTCCTGCAGATCCAGGCGGCAGCGGCGTTTCTGCTGACGCTGTCGATTGCCGCCGCGGCGCATAATCCCGCGCCGGAACTCGGCCTGAGCGATTTGTTCGGTGTCGCGCTGCTACTCGTCGCCGTCGTCGGAGAGGGGCTTGCCGACCGTCAGCTCAAGCAGTTTCGTTCGAATCCTGCCCACAAGGGTGAGGTCTGCGATGTCGGATTGTGGGCCATTTCGCGGCATCCCAACTATTTCTTCCAGTGGCTCGGCTGGGTCGCCTATGCGGTGATCGCCATCGAGTTTACCGGCGGCTATCCGTGGGGCTGGGTGGCCTTGGCCGGGCCGGCCTTCATGTACTGGCTGCTCGTCTATGCTTCCGGCATCCCACCGCTCGAAGAGCATATGCTGCGCTCGAGAAGTGACAAATTCAGAGCCTACCAGGCGCGCGTCAACGCGTTCTGGCCCGGTCCTCCCGCCAACCGCCAAAGCCAAAAGAACACGATATGAGCCTGATCGCCTCCGCCATCAATCTAGTCGAACGCAGTCCCTTGCCCGATCCGGTGCTGCGTCAGGGCATCCAGTTTCTTGTCGGTCGGACGCGTCAGCGCCTGGTCGACGAGGCCGGTGGCGATGCGGATTTCGCGTTCGCGCGGGACATGGAGCATTATCCCATCGCCGAACACACCGATGCCGCTAACGAGCAGCATTACGAGTTGCCGCCCGAATTCTTCGGGCTGGTGCTGGGCCCCCGGCGAAAATATTCATGCTGCCTGTATCGCAATGGCAATGAGACGCTGGCCGAAGCCGAAGTGGCTGCTCTGGAAGACACCGTAGCGCATGCCGGCCTCGCCGACGGCCAGTCCATACTGGAGCTGGGCTGCGGTTGGGGATCGCTGACGCTTTACATGGCCGAGCGGTTCCCGAATGCACGGATCGTCGCCGTGTCCAATTCGGCGCCGCAACGGCTGCATATCGAGCAGCAGGCGCGCGACCGAGGCTTCGGCAATGTCACGGTCATCACCGCCGACATGAACGCGTTTGAGGCAGAAGGCGCCTTCGACCGCATCGTTTCGGTCGAAATGTTCGAGCACATGGCCAACTGGCGTGCCTTACTGGAACGCGCGAGACGCTGGCTCAAGGCGGATGGGCGGCTGTTCCTGCATGTCTTCACCCACCGCAACCGCTGCTATCGCTTCGACCACCGCGACAAGTCCGACTGGATTGCGCAGCATTTCTTCACTGGGGGCATCATGCCCAGCCACGGGCTGGCGCATCAATTCGCCGATCTCTTTTCCGTAGAAAAGGAATGGTGCTGGAACGGCACGCATTACCAGCGCACCGCCGAGGATTGGCTGAAGAACATGGATGCCAACCGCGACGCCACGGATCGCATCCTACGCGATGTCTATGGTGCGGATGCGTCCTTGTGGCGGCGGCGCTGGCGGCTGTTTTTCCTGGCTACAGCGGGGCTCTTCGGTCATGCCGGCGGCGAGGAATGGGCCGTCAGCCATTATCGCCTGCTTCCTGTCAACGCTTCATGAGCGCCGCCCTGCTAGGCCGCGTCTGGGGTCCGATCAGCCGCTATGCCTACCATCCCGACCCGCTGGTCCGGGCGGCCAACACCATCGCGCTGGTCGTCGTCTTCAACCAGCCGTTTTATCCGCTCTATCTCTACTGGGTCGTCAGCCCGAATTTCGAACCAGCCTATTGGACATTCCTGTCGACGCCGTTCTTCCTGGCGGTACCGATGGTGTCGCGGATCGACACGATAGCCGGCAGGGGGTTGCTCCCGGTCGCCGGCATCGGCAACACGATGCTGAGCGCGAAAGCGTTCGGAGACGAATCTGGCGTGGAACTGTTCCTGCTGCCGATTGCGCTAATCGCTTTCGTCGTCTTTCGGCCCAGGGAGAGGCTGCACAGTTTCGTGGTGGCCGGACTGTCGCTCGCCGTCTACATGGTGATGCATGGTGGCTACGGAGAGCCGTTCCACCGCTTCACCGCCGAGGAATACGCTTCTTTCATCAGGTTGAATGCGACCAGCGTCGGTATGCTCACCGCGTTGGTCGGTATTCTGGCATCGAACATGATCGCTGAGCGCAGCGACGTTCCACCGAAATAACGGTTATCCCAACAGCTTGCGGGTGATGAGAAAGCCGCCGGTTGCAGACGCGGCGGTCAACAACGTGCCCCAGGCCAGATCGGCTACGGTGATGATCGTCGGCCAGTTGCGCAGCGTAGCCTGATTGGTCAGGTCGTAGGTGGCATAGGCAACGAAACCAAGCACCGCGCCGTTCAAGGCAGCCGTCTGCCAGCGTCCGGTTCCCAGCGCGGGATATAAGGCAAAAAACAGAATGCCGCCGATATAGATGAGATAGAATAGGACCGCCGGCGCAACGTTAAAGCCATCGGTCAGCATGTCACCGAGAAGCGGGCGGTAGAGCCTGCTCGCCATGGTCGACAGCCATACGGCGTCTATCGCCAGAAACACCAGTCCAGTCGCGACATAGGCGATTCCCAAGGTTTTCATCTCATCCGCTCCTGCTGTTATTCTCTCTATACGGCTGCGATGCGAAATGGTTTCGCCTGCGATCGTTCATTGCGCAGTATGAGGAACTCTCAGGCCGTTTTGTCTGTTTTCGGAGGCGGATGAAACTCGCGGCGCGTGATGATCGTGACTTCGCGACAGACCCACCCAGAGAGGCAGTCATGAAAGCTTTCAAGTCCGGAACTGCAGTCGCTTTCGGCATCCTGGTTGCCGCGACGTCAATCGCCCATGCCGAACCTGATGTCGACGGCATCTGGATGCGCGGCGACGGCAACGCCAAGGTGCGGATAGCTCCCTGCGGCAACAATCTTTGCGCCACCAATCTCTGGATCAAGGATACCAGTGGCGGCGAGGCCGTCGGCGACAGGCTGGTGATGGACGTCAAGCCATCCGGCGACATGCTGAGCGGCACCGCCTTCGATGCCAAGCGCAACATGAACTACAAGATCGATATCAGCGTCTCGGGCGCGAGCCTGTCGACGAAAGGCTGCGTCATCGGAGGGCTGGTGTGCAAGACGGTTAGCTGGAGCAAGTCCAGCGAATAGCCGTTTGCGGCTAAGCCTCGAACCTCGCCCGGTAGGCGCTGGGCGACAGCCCAGTATTGCGCTGGAAGCTGCGGCTGAAATAGGACGCCTCGTCGAAGCCGAGCGAAAACGCCACGCTTGAGACTGACATCCGGGTATAGACCAGCATCCGGCAGGCCTCGCGGATGCGGTAGCCTTCGATGAGCGCCATGGCCGAAAGCCCGGTGAGAGCGGTGCAGAGCCGGCTGAGATGGCGCGGCGACATTGCCAACTCCCGGGCATAGTCCGAAACCGCCCAGTGCTGCCTATGGTGCTTTTCGATCAGCGCTTCGAAACGCCCGATGCGCGGGTCGCGGCGGTCGGGGCGTGGGATTGCGTCATCGTCCGCATGATCCGCGGTGGAAAAGGCGTTGCACAAGACCAGCATCGCCAAAGCGCGCAACCGCGTTTTGCGATACGGCCGCGACGCGCTGTGTTCCTGCGCGAGATCGGCGAAAAGCATCTGAGCAGCAGTCCTGGGCACAGCGACGAAAAAGCGGCTGGCCGGCATGGCCGTTTCGCTATCCTCGCCAAACAGGTCACCAAACTCCTCCACCGGCAGCGTCAGCACATAGCCTTCGGTGCCGGCTGAAAACCGAAAGCCGTGAACACAGCCGCGCGGGATGTTGAGCAGAGCGGGCGTCATAACGGCCTGGCTTTCGCCGTCGATCGACAGCGTGATCTCGCCGGACAGCAACAGGAACAGTTGATGCAGGTGGAGATGCCGGTGCGGGCCGATCTTCCAGTCGAGCCCCGCCGCCCGGTCGACGATACGCTCTATATGCAACACATCGGGAAAGCCGCGCTTTTCGCCATAGAGCTGGTAGGACGGGATCGGTGAGATTTCGGGCACCATGTCCGAAAAGTGCCGGAACAACACGGCTTTGTCCATTCACGGAATTCTCCGCCGCGTTATCCTCTCTGGACGGAGGGTCCATCGTGCGGACACAGATTGCCATCGTAGGTGGCGGGCCGGCTGGCCTGCTGTTATCCCAGCTTCTCAACCGCGCCGGCATATCGACTGTGGTCCTTGAGCGGAAATCACGCGATTACGTGCTGTCGCGCATTCGCGCCGGCGTGCTGGAATGGGGCACGGTGGAACTGCTCCGCAGCATCGGTATCGGCGAACGTATGGACCGCGAAGGCATGCCGCATGACGGCTGTTATCTCGCCCATGATGGCCGGATGTTCCGGGTCGACTTTCGTGATGCCTGCGGGCGCCGGGTGATGATCTACGGCCAGACCGAGATGACGCGCGACCTCTACGCGGCGCAGGATGCAATGGGCGCGACCATCATTCACGATGCCGAGGAGGTGGCGCTGCATGGCCATGACGGCGATACGCCTTTCGTGACATGGGCGCATGATGGGAAACCGTTCCGGTTGGACTGCGACTTCATCGCCGGCTGCGACGGCTTTCATGGCGTCAGCCGCCCTTCCATTCCGCAGAAGGTGCGCCGCGAGTTCGAAAAGGTCTACCCGTTCGGCTGGCTCGGCGTGTTGTCGCATACGCCGCCCTTGGCCGATGAGCTGATCTATGCCAGCCACGAGCGCGGGTTCGCGCTGGCCTCGATGCGAAACCCGAACCTGTCGCGCTATTACATCCAGGTGCCGCTGACCGATCATGTGGAAGACTGGTCGGACGACGTCTTCTGGCAGGAGCTGAAGCGCCGCCTGCCCGAGGATGTTGCCGAACGCCTCGTCACCGGCCCGTCCATCGAAAAATCGATCGCGCCGCTGCGCTCCTTCGTGTCGGAGCCGATGCGATGGGGAAAGCTTTTCCTATGCGGCGACGCGGCTCATATCGTGCCGCCGACAGGGGCCAAGGGCCTGAACCTGGCCGTTTCGGACGTGCATTATCTGGCCGAGGCGCTGAAGCTGTTCTACGGCAGCGGCGACGGCTCAGGGCTTGATGGCTACTCCGAGCAGGCGCTGTCGCGAGTGTGGAAAGCGATGCGGTTCTCATGGTGGATGACCACGCTGATGCATCGCTTTCCCGAACACAACGCCTATGAGCGGCGTATGCAAGACACCGAGCTCGCTTTTCTGGAGAGCTCGGCCTCCGCGCAGGCTGTCATGGCCGAAAACTACACCGGCCTGCCGTATTGAGGGCGGCGTCGGGGAACGGCGCTGCTTCTCGCCTTACGGCAGCGTGTAGGCTGTCTTCACGACGGTGAAGAACTCGGCGGCGTAGCGGCCCTGTTCGCGTGGGCCGAATGACGAGGCCTTGCGGCCGCCGAAGGGCACGTGGAAATCGACGCCCGCCGTCGGCAGATTGACCATCACCATGCCGGCCTCCGAATTGCGCTTGAAATGGGTGGCGTATTTCAGGCTTGTGGTGGCGATTCCCGCCGACAGGCCGAACGGCGTGTCGTTGGCCACGGAAAGCGCCTCGTCATAATCCTTGACGCGGATGACGGAGGCGACCGGTCCAAAGATTTCCTCCTGGCTGATACGCATCTCGTTGGTCGCTTCGGTGAACAGCGCGGGCTGCAGGTAGAAGCCGGGCGTATCGCGCTCCAGCCGCTCGCCGCCGAAGGCGAGCTTGGCGCCTTCCTTCTTGCCGATCTCGATATAATCGAGGTCCTGGGCAAGCTGCTTGTCGTCAACGACGGGGCCGATATGCGAGCCGGACTTGAGCGCGTTGTCGACGGTCAGCGATTTCAGCTTCTCGGTCAGCGCTGCGACGAATTTATCGTGGATGCCATCGGTCACGATCAGCCGGGAGGATGCGGTGCAGCGCTGTCCGGTGGAGAAGAAGCCGGAATTGGCGGCCGCTTCGACGGCGACGCTCAGATCGGCGTCGTCAAGCACGACCATCGGGTTCTTGCCGCCCATTTCGAGCTGGAATTTGCGGTTGTGTTCGAGCGACGACAGGGCGACGCGCTTGCCCGTGCCGGTCGAGCCGGTAAAGGTGATGCCGGCTAGGTCGGGGCTGTCAAGCAGCGCCTGGCCGACCACCGAGCCACGGCCCATGACGAGGTTGAGCACCCCCTTAGGCAGGCCGGCGCGGTGCAGGATGTCGACAATCGCCCAGGCGCAGCCCGGAACGAGGTCGGCAGGCTTGAAGACCACCGTGTTGCCGTAGCAGAGCGCGGGCGCGATTTTCCAGGCGGGAATTGCGATGGGGAAGTTCCAGGGCGTGATGATGCCGATGACGCCGAGCGGTTCGCGGGTGATTTCGACGCCGATGCCCGGACGGGCTGAGGGCAGCACTTCGCCTGCCAGGCGCAGCGCCTCGCCGGCGAAGAAATCAAAGATCTGGGCTGCGCGAGTTACCTCGCCGATGGCTTCGGGCAGGATCTTGCCTTCCTCGCGGGCGAGCAACTTGCCGAGCTCTTCCTTGCGCGCCAGGATTTCGTCGGACGCTTTCCTGAGTACCGCATGGCGCTCGAGGATGCCGGAGCGCGACCAGGTCGGGAACGCTGCCTTGGCGGCGGCAATCGCCGTCTTGGCATCGTCGGCATTGGCCTGGGCGTAGGTGCCGACAATGTCGTTGGTGTCGGAAGGGCTGACATTTTTCGAGCCCTCTTGGCCGATCCATTCGCCGGCAATCAGATTCTGATGCAATGTCATGTGTCTCTCCATACTTCCTTAGAGCCCAGCTAACAGTCTGCGTTGGACTGCGCCACCTTCTACAAAGTTTTCAGCGCGATGGATATCGGCCTCACGATAGTGAACGCAGCAATCCCGTATGTTTGAGGGACGGTGCTTGGCGAACCCTCTCGCAGGCACTATCGATAAGCCAAAGCTCTGGCGATGGTGCCGTTCCAGCACCCTTGCAGGGCGTTGACACCCAATTTGTTGTAGCGGACGCGGGTGATCCCCGTTGCGCCAAGGGCGGCGGCCTGCGCTTTGGCTTGTTCGAGAGCTGCCGGTTGGTCGGTGCCGCAGACGCTGGCCTTGACCGTTCCCAGCACTGTTGCCTCGAGCGGCAGGATTTCCGACACCTCGACGCTCTGCGTGGCGACCGGCGCGGCTACGCTGGTTGTATCCCTCGCGCTTGCGCATCCCGCCAGAACGATCGAGGCAGCCGCAATCATCAGCCAACGGTTCATGGTCACCCTTTCGTTGACGAACGACAGGCCCGTCTTTTGCGGCGCAATATGTTCGTTTTAGTCTGCGATTTCAATTCACCAGTTTCGGCGGCAGGAAATCAAGAAGCCGAAGCAAGACACAGCAAGAGCGCTGAAGAACAAAAACCTCCCCGCTTGGCCGGCGGGGAGGTTTGTTGCGATAGGTTTTTCAGATGCGCTCGAAGATGGCAGCAATGCCTTGTCTGCCGCCGATGCACATGGTGACGAGGCCATGACGCTGCTGCAGGCGTTCGAGTTCCTACAGGCATTTGACGGTGTTGACGGCGCCCGTTGCGCCGACCTGATGGCGACGGCCTTATGGCGAAGCATTTGATCGTTTTGCTCGCGTCATGCCCCAGGCAAGGATCGACCGATTGGCGGGACAGGGGCATCTTGCCCATGTCGAGAATCCGGCGGCGCTCGCGCGGTGTATATCAGTCGCGATAGCGCGAACGGAGGGATTGCCGACCGACGATGTTTGACGACACCCGCCGTACGTGTCCTGTCAAATATCGAGCGCCGTCATCGCCGTTTCGACGACGCCGATAAGCATGTCCCGCGATGCCCCGTCCTGCGCCTGA
Source organism: Tianweitania sp. UT-5YL-CI-8 (assembly GCF_030010215.1). Classification (GTDB taxonomy): domain Bacteria; phylum Pseudomonadota; class Alphaproteobacteria; order Rhizobiales; family Rhizobiaceae; genus Oryzicola. The sequence goes on along the minus strand of NZ_JASCRR010000016.1, from coordinate 18,673 downwards.
AGCGATAGGCCCTGCATGACGGTGGCACAGAAGGTCGCCACTCGCTCGGCATCGATATCGGCTGGAAGATCAGCCTCCCGGACGCCTCGCTCCAACCGGTCGCGGATCAGCGTCGCCGTCGTCCGGCGCAGCGCGCGCAGGTCGTCGCGCAGGGCTGCATTCTGGTCCTGTCCATTGACCAGGCCGAGGCTGTCCATGCAGCCGCCAGCAGAAGGGCTGGCGAGCGCGACCTCGACGCTGGCCAGCAGCATGGCGTGGACAGCGTCCGTCGTTGTCCCCGGCGTATCGCGCAGCGCCGCCATGCTGCCGTCTCCCGCGGTCGCCGGATACAGATCGAGCGCTTCACGATGGATCGCCTCCTTGGACTGGACGGCGGCATAGAAGCTCGGCGGATTGATACCCACCGCCGCCGTCAGTTCGGCAAGCTGGACGCCTTCATATCCTTTCGCCCAGAACAGCTGCATCGCCTTAGCGAGCGCAGCATCCCTGTCGAAGCCTCGCGGCCTGCCCCTAACGGCCATTAGAAGCCTTTGTATTTCGAATTACAAAAACATTGACGCCTTGGTGTCCGCATGGGGGTGAATATGTAGTCGAAATTACATATCTCAAAAGGCAGAAGTGTCATCAGCAACACTCTCGATATGCAGCGGATCGCGATCATCCGGAGCTATTTTTCGCAAGGTGAATAAGCACGATGACAGCCTCGCCGATCTGTTCACCGAGGATGTGGATATTTTCTTTCCCAAGTTCGGGACGGCACGCGGCAAGGCGGCGCTGGCCCGCTTCGGCGAACGCATCGGTCGCCAGTTGCGAAGCCTAGAACATGAAATCGACGGCCTGGTCTTCGCCGGCGATCGCATCGCCGTCGAGGGAAAGGAGCAGGGCGCTACGAACGACGGCTTGTCTTAGCCGACGGCACGATCTCCGAAGGTCGGTTCTGCAATGTGTTCGAGTTCGACGGGGCGCGCATCTCCCGCGTTGAGCGGCTGATCCGACTGTTCCGTGACGAAGTGCTGACGGCCACGCCCAAAGAGATCGCGGAACGCTATCTCGAAGCGGTGTCCGCCTTTTACGCCAATCCCGATTCTTCAGAAAAACTCGCGACTGTGATGGCCATGTTTTTCGAGACGGTGGACTGGAACATCGACGGCGACACTGCGCCGGTTCCCTATATCGGGCCGCGCCGCGGCAAGGCCGAGGTGGCGCTTCTCCCCAATCGTAGCACTTGCATATGGTTCCGTGTTGAATGCTTCAGGATAGCAGTCCCTAGGAGCGCGACTGGGCTGCGGCCGACGGCAAAGGCTTACGGACCGCAGGACCTTCTCGATTCCAGCGACAATGGACCTGGCCAACCTTGGACTGGCGGATACCGATGTTCTGAGCCTTGAGAAGCAGATGCCGCGGTTGATCTGATCTTGAGATCAATCGCGACGTCACTTCCGGACCGCGCCGACGCCGTAGACGTTCTGTTGAATGCGCGGGTGCGCCGTGACAAATCTGGACCATCGAACACTGAGCGACCACCTGGTCGATCTGAAGGGCGTAGACAGTCCATTAGCATACACCTCCGTCTCGAATATTATGATCGTTTCGGAAAGCGTCTAGTGCAAATTAATGACGTGACATGGATCTATCTTCACACCCTCGAAGAGACGCGAGCTTTCGGTTGAGGCCACTTTCCGCCAGCCCAAGAAGAGCATCTGCTTCCGAGAACCAGTCTGCTGCGCAATGGCCTACGACAAGGGCCCGCAGCTTTTTTCAGTTCTACATAGACGGTTTCAACATCTTGGAGCGACGGCAGCATTAAAGTTGTCCCGATGTAGTGAACCAACCTAGCCTGATCTGGATTGTTCCGGTTGCCGGCAAAGGAAAGCCCATGCCCGAAACGCGGGCTCCCCAACGCTGCCTGAGTCAGAAAGGCGATAGGAATGGCCTTGGGATGAGGCTGCAGCGACAGCTGAGCGGTTGCCGCCGCGGTCTCTTCTGTTGCTCAGTTTCCGCTTTGCAGATGGAACAGGCGGTCGAGCATTGACGTTGAGCCTACCCAACCAAGGAGACGACGTATGGAAGGATTTCTCTGGTCACTGGCAACGATTGGAGGGCCAATCGTACTGATTGTTGCGATTGGCTACGCGCTTATGACCCGGCGGCGACTTCCGCCAGTTGAGAAGCAGGACCAAGCCGACGCGGTGCGCGACGTTTATCGCGGTGGCGAGGGAGGCCCGAACGCACCACCTACCGCTACACCGCCGCGCTCTGAAAAAGATGGCTGAAGGACTTGACGCCAGCGCTTTTCCTCGGCCGCTTTTGAAGCCAGCGAGTTGCGAAACCCAGGTGAAGAAGTTCATTGAGCCGCGTCGTAGTCGGTCTGCGAGCGTCGCGGTCGCCTCATCTGACCTTTCCATAAGCGTGCCGAGGTGTTGCTGCGGCCACAGCCGGGTAAGCCCGGCGTATCTCCCGACAAGGAGGAGCGGGCAGCGAGTAGATACATTAGAGCGAGATGAGTTTGCGTTGAATCGAAAAGGGATTCCCGCAGGTTGCGAATTGTGATTCAAGATGCTGGCTGGGATGGAGGCCCGCGTCTGATGCCAAAGCCACTTTCCTTCGATCTTCGTGAGCGCGCCGTGTCGCGTGTTTTGGCCGGCGAGAGCGTGCGGTCCGTGGCCGCTGTGCTCCAGGTAAGTGTTTCCAGTGTGGTGAAGTGGTCTCAGCGCTATCGTGTGACGGGTAGCGTGGCTGCCGGCCGGGCTGCGGGTCGGCCTCGTCCGTCGCTGCTTGCACCCCATCGCGCCTTTATGCTCGAGCAGATAGGCAGCGGCAAACACGTCACGTTGCGCGGTCTTCAGGCCGATCTCGCACTGCGCGGGACAAAGGTCGACTACCGGACGGTCTGGAACTTCGTCCACGCCGAAGGGCTGAGCTTCAAAAAAAAGCGTTCTGCCAAGCGAGCAACGCCGTCCTGATATCGCTCGTCGGCGGGCCCGGTGGAAGAAATACCAGGGCCGCCTCGATCCGCGGCGACTGGTCTTCATCGACGAGACCTGGACCAAGACCAACATGGCTCCTATCCGCGGCTGGTCGCCACGGGGCCAAAGATTGCAGGCGCAGGTTCCCCATGGCCACTGGAAGACGCTCACCCTGATTGCCGCGCTGCGCTGCGACCGCGTCGATGCACCGTGCGTATTCGACGGTCCGATTAATGGGCGGAGCTTCGCAGCCTATGTCGAGCAGGTACTCGTTCCCACGCTCGGGCGGGGCGACATCGTCATCATGGACAACCTCGCCTCCCACAAGGGGCAGTTGGTTCGAGAGACGATCCGCAGCGCCGGGCCCAAGCTCTTCTTCCTGCCGCCTTACAGTCCCGATCTCAACCCCATTGAACAGGTCTTTGCCAAGCTCAAACATCTCATGCGGGCCGCTGCCGCGCGGACCGTCGAGGCAACATGGAGAGCTGCAGGCAATCTCCTCAAACGCTTCCCGCCCGAAGAATGCCGGAACTATCTCGTCAACGCCGGGTACGCTTCAACATGAGGTCATCAGACTCTAGCTAGGTCTGAACGCCCTGCAACTCAGTGCTCAGCAGCTCAGTTGCACAGCAACTCACGCATCGTGGTAGCGACCCGCGTGTGGCTGTATGGCTTGGGAAAAAAGACACTGCCGTCGGGAAGGTCGGTGATCTCGACCATCCGATGGCCCGAGGTCACGACGATCTTGATGGGCGGCCAACGGTCGCGGATCGCGGCAGACAGTTTCAGGCCATCCATACTGCCTGGCATGTCGATGTCAGACAGCACCCGGACGGCGTCATCGTGCTCAAGAATGCGGATTGCCTCATTCGCGTTACCAGCTTCAAGCACCTCGAAGCCTTCATTGCGTAACTTGCCAGCGACGTCCATCCGGATAAGGATCTCATCTTCTACCAAGAGCACAGTGATGCAATCCATGCGTCTCCGGTGCCAGCTTCACCCAGTCGACGATCGCACGCGACCCGGGAGCGCCGACCTAAGCCGGGCTGCAGGGATGTTCCGTTGGAATCACAGGCTTCCCTATAGAGCCCACAAAGAGTAGTTCAGCTGAACGGCGGATGACTGCCGTTGCAGGAGAGACCCTTTGTCGATCATCGCACGAAACAACGTCACCATCGCCGGTTCCGGGCTCCGAACAATGATATTCGCGCACGGGTTCGGCTGCGACCAAAATATGTGGCGCTTCGTTGAGCCGGAGTTTCGGGAAGACTTCAGAACAGTGTTGTTCGACCATGTCGGTGCCGGCAAATCGGATCTCAGCGCCTACGACCCCGCAAAATATGGAGCGCTGCAAGGTTACGCGGACGACGTCGTTGCGATCGGCGAAAAGTTGGGGCTCCGCGGCGCGGTGTTCGTCGGCCATTCGGTGAGCGCGATGATCGGAGTGCTTGCGGCGATTGAGGCGCCGGAAATGTTCGAAAGCCTCGTTCTCATCGGGCCATCGCCGCGCTACATCGATGATGGCGACTACAAGGGCGGTTTTACCGTGGCACAGATCGAGGAGCTGCTGGCCTCGCTTGACGACAATCATCTGGGGTGGTCCGCCGCCATGGCGCCCGTCATCATGGGCAATCCGAACCAGCCCGAACTGGGCGAGGAACTCACCAACAGCTTCTGCCGCACCGATCCGGAGATCGCCAAACAGTTTGCGCGCGTGACCTTCATGTCGGACAATCGCCACGATCTGGGCAAGGTCAACGCGCGTGTCCTGATCCTTCAGTGCAAGGAAGACATCATCGCATCCGAGGCGGTCGGCGCCTACGTCCAGAAACACATTCCTGACAGCCAAACGGTAATTCTGGATGCCACCGGACATTGTCCGAACCTGAGCGCGCCGGCGGAGGTTATTGCAGCGATACGCCGCTTTGTCTGATAAGGTCCTTACTGAGGGAAAAGTGGCCGAAGATCTTGAGGACCTTTATGAGAACGCGCCCTGCGGATACGCGTCGCTGGGACCGGACGGCCGCATCGTAAAATCGAATCTTACGCTTTCGCAGTGGACCGGCTTTTCGCAGGAAGCTTTGCTGGGCAAACGGCTGCGCGAGTTGGTCAACACGTCAGGCGCCATCTTCTACGAAACGCATTTTGCCCCTCTGCTTCGCATGCAGGGCTTCTTCAATGAGGTGGCGCTTGACCTCGTCACGATCGATGGGGCGACCCTGCCGGTTCTGGTCAGTGCCGCCGAACGGCGGGATGCGTATGGCGACCTGCTGTTCACGCGCGTGACGATCTTCCAGGCCGCAGAGCGCCGACGCTATGAACGCGAGCTGGTGGAGGCAAAGCGCGAAGCGGAGCGGGGGCTGGCCGCGGAGCGCACCGCCTCCGAACTGCGCGAGCAGTTCGTCGCAATCCTGGGCCACGATCTGCGCAATCCTCTCGCCGCCATCGATGCGGGGATAAACCTTCTTCAGCGCCGCGGCTTTGATGATCGGGCGCCTGATCTGCTCGCGCACATGCGGCGCAGCGGTAGCCGGATGCAGGAGCTAATTAACAACGTGCTCGATCTGACGCGAAGCCGCCTTGGGGGCGGCATACCTTTAAAGAAAGAGGAGTGCTCGATCACCCCTGTAATGGCACAGGTGATCGAAGAGCTTCGGATTGCTCACCCTGAAAGCGAGTTTGCCGTAAACCTGAATGCGACAGAGCCGGTGGACTGCGATCAGGGCCGAATAGGCCAACTGCTTTCGAACCTGCTGGGCAACGCACTTCACCATGGCGCCAAGAACAGACCTATCCGCGTCGTTGCAGTCACCGAGGAAGGCCGCTTCACGCTGTCAGTCGCCAATGAGGGCGATCCAATTCGTCCCGAAATCATGGAACGACTATTTTTGCCGTTCTACCGAGGGGAGGCACGGTCGAGTGCGGAAGGGCTGGGGCTTGGACTTTATATCGCATCGGAAATTGCCCGGGCGCATGACGGTGAGCTGTCGGTAACGTCGGACCAAAGCGGTACGGTTTTTACATTCACGATGCCGACCGCGCGCACCGCCGCGCCGGATGGGGTGGGATAACAGTTCGCCTCATACCGTTTTTTGTGGAGACCGCTTAGGATCGGCGTGCATCGTGGTAGCAGGGCTGATCGGTCGGGCGCGCACGATATCCCCGCAGCAGACGAGCGACCTGCTTAACCACTCAGCAGTCTTGTATCATGATCGTCTTACGATCTGGAATCGCGGCTTTGCCGAGATTATCGCCAGCCAACCCATCGCAACGGCGCCCGCGACAAAGAAAAGCATGCCCATAATGGAGGTATTGGCAAATCCCAGCACAATGAACGTCGGAGCGGCTAGCCCGGTCGCGAGGCAATAGGCCATCCAGCCCAAATCCGTAGCGCGGCAAACCTGCGGGCAAATGCGAAACACGCCGCAATGAGCGAGAGAAAGGCAATGTCGAAGGCATACCCGTGCAACTGCGAACGCAGGCTTTGGGTTGCCGGCACGCCTTGCGCGGTTCCAGGCGGAAAACCCAGCGCGGCATCTGGCGGAAAGATGCCGGCGGCGACAAGCCCCACTCCATAGACGGCAATCAGAACCGGCACCCGGGAGCCGCCGCATCGGGCGCGCATGTCAAAGCCAGAACGCCGCTCACCACAAAATCTATCCTCTGAATCCAGCCGAAATGTCCAAGGCTTAGCAGGCTGAGAGGAAGGCGCACCAAGTCGAATTCTTGACGGCCAACAGCCTGAACCAGGACCATGGCCACGGTCCATATGATCAATTGATTGCGGGACACGCGCGCGCGTGGAATCATCTGGCCCCAAGCTCGACGGATTTCCGTAAGTATTAACCGCCGTCGCCGGTCTGATTCCTTTCAAGACCAAACCAGTTTAGTACATTCGCTACAACTTCAGTCTCGGCTGGAATGAAATGGGTTACGGTTGGCTCGTGCACCCGCGAACACCGACGAATCGATTTCGAGCAACCTCTGGACCAAAAGCTTGGCAACCGCTATGTGCACAGCACATTGCTATAGTAGGCGCTTCGCAGAACAGCCACTAGATACCAGGGCCTCTCCCCCGTGAAAAAACCTCAACGCAGTTTCGTGGTCGAATACAAATCCGGCCGCCAGAAGTCTCACCCGAAATTGACCTCGATCTGGGGCAACGTGGATCTTAAATCCGTCGCTCGCGATGTCGAGGAGGAAGCGATGCCGTTTGTGGCGGACACGCAACTGGTGACAAAGTTGGACGCCGATACCGCTCCATCGACAGCCGCGCCGACTGAGCTTTTGTTGACACCGCCGATCGGGCAGCACACAAGTACAGCGGTGACAGAGGAGACAACCATGGCTGACGAAATCGATACAATGACTGCTAGTGATGCGCTGGCCGTTGTAGAACCCCAGATCACGGAAAAGAAGCAGCGCAAACCTCGCGCAAAAAAGGCAGGCCCGGAAGCTGCAACTGTTGAACTTGCCACCGACCCTGACGTCGCTGCAACCGCGGCGCCTGAAAAGCAGAAGCGCGGCCGCAAGGCAAAGACGATTGAGACCGCGAGCACCACAAAGCGCACCCCTGTAAAACGTGCTCCGAAAGCTATGCAGCCGGTACCTGTCGCGCCGACTGAACCTGCCGTGCCTGTGGCGATCGCTGCGGCGGGTGACGAGATGGCGGATCTCCTGCAGCTGGAAGAAGAAAACCAGAAGCTGCGCAAGCTGCTGGCCGAAAAACTGCGCGCAGAAAACGCCGATCTGCGCAAGCGTCTCAAGCTCGACTGAGACACAACGGGGGCCAACTGCCGGCCGCATTTCCATGCTTGCTGTGACGAGTTAGCTGGTGGCGATCACTGACGCCACCAAAGTGTCAACACGCGGTCTGTATGGCGGATTAACGCGAGGTTGAATGAATGGCGTCTCCGTGGAAGTTCCTTGCCCGACTTATGTCGCCGCGACTCCAGAAAAAGCAGGACGACCGTGCTATCAAGGACGTGACGGCGGGCGGTTTAGCGATCGCAGCTCCGACTGATGCTCCTGCCATAGAGAGCCTTCATATTGCCGATCGACCGGTACCCGAACAGTCGCAGCCCGTCGATCGAGCCGATGCGGTCTCGACAAAGCCTGAACAGCCCGATGAAAGCCGCAGCAATATTCAGGACGTCGTGACAAGTGATAGTCGCAAGCTTGCGCTTGCGCCTGCGCCTGATCCAGTCTCACCTGATGACGACATTGCCGGTGCTAAGGTGGAAAACGCAGCCGAAGTCGCGTCTGCCAAGCGAAAGACGCGTGCCGAAAAGGACGAAGCGGCCGTCATCGTTTCACAGGTCTCCCTAGCAGTTCCTTCCGTTTCCGACGGTATGGTGAACCTTGATGAGGAGATTGCCGTCCTCCGAACCCAGTTGGCGGGCAAGCTCCGACTGCAGAACGCACAGTTGAAGAAGATGCTGGCCCGCTTCGAGCGCTGATCCACACACGATACATCTGCCGGGCCAAGCGAGCAATGTGATCGCGACGCGTTTCTTCACGGCGTGCATAGGCGCAAACGTTCCAGCGTCGGCACCAATCCGCTCAGCAACGTACTTTAGCATTGCACGAGGCGGAGTTTCATCGGTCGCCAACACCCTGCCTGGATATCGCATCAGGCAGAGCTGAACGGCAAATCCGAGCGGATTGTGTTCTCATCTGCGAAGTCCAATCTCAAGCCTGTCGGCCGACGACAGCGAATAGTGTCGGATGAGACCGTCCTCATCGGTTGGTATATCGAAAAACCTCTGTCGATCCTGAACCTTGAGAAGCCTCCGTTTACCCATCGCCCAACTCCATCCACGACTAATCTGCCGGGAGCGTTGTCGAGTCGGACGGGCGGGATGGCAAGTTTCATTGTAACGCCATTCGCACGATCGCGCTGCGTCTTCGCTGCTGCGTCTGACAAATTCGCTCAGGCCGTCGCGACCTGCGCGCCTTCGTCCTCCGCGCCGGCGAAGAGTTCCGGCGCCTTTGCCAGAAGCGTTTCGACCGTCTGGATGTAGTGCTTCCGGATCAGGTAATCCGCATCGTCGATCCGCCGTGCGATCACCGCTTCGGCGAGCGCACGGTGTTCCCCAAGGTCGTCCCGCGGAACGCTGAGGTAATGCACCGACAGGCGACGATAGCGTGTCGCCTGGTTGGCCAGCATATTTCGAAAATGCAGCAGGCGCGGCGACTGGCAATCGGCGACAAGTGAAAGATGGAAGCGTTCGTGCACTTCCTCCCAGTGGAAGTCGATGTCGCCATCCTTGGTCAGCTTCGAACGTTTCCCCAACTCGTGCAGCGTCGCCAGAATACGCCCCTCCCAGGCGTCGGTTCCATTCTTGATCGCACGCGCAATCGCCATGGCTTCGATCGAGGCCCGAACCTCGACCAGATCTATGAGGTCCTCACGCGAGACGGACGCGACTCGATACCCCTTGTTTTCTTCAAACGTCACCAGACCGTCGCCGGCGAGGCGGGTCAGGGCCTCCCGCAAAGGACTCATGCCGGCGTCAAACTGCTCACGGAGCTCCTCAAAACGCAGACGCTCTCCGGGCTTCAACCGAGCGTTCATGATCGCGGTTCGCAACGTCTCTGCGATATCCGCGGTCCGGGTTCGTACCCGCTCGACAGTCTCAACCGGCATTTGAACGTCCTCTCGACCACGGGTTATGAGCGCAAGATGGCGCAGAATCAATTTAAAATCTCGCGATTATGCAATGATCCTGCCCGAGTCTATGCAGAGATTTGAGCCGGTCATATGCGGCATGGCATTGCTCAACGCAAACGCTACAAAACGCCCAAGCTCCTCAGGCTCGACCGGTTCTCCCATTGGCAAAGCGGTGATTGCCGCCTCCAGGTGACCCGGCAACGAGCGGGCCAAGGCCGTGGCCGTGGTGCCCGGCACCAGAGTGTTGACGCGAATCCGGTGGGATGCCAGTTCCAGCGCCAACTGCCGCATCAACCCATGAACACCTGCCTTTGTGGCAATGTAAGGCGTCAGCCCGGCCATGCCGCGGAGGACCGTCGACGAGCCAGTGGCGATGATCGATCCGCCCCTGCCTTGAGCCACGAGGCGACGAGCCCCTACTATGACGGTGTTGTATGTCTCGGTCAGATTGACCGAAACCATCTTGTCCCAGTCACCGTCATTCATGTCGAGAACTGACATTTTCGGCAATGTGATGCCGGCATTCGCCACGACGGCGTCCAACTGCCCGAACTTCGCATTGATTTTGTCGTAGAGTTGGGCCACGACAGCCCGATCGCATATGTCGACGGGCACGATCAAGGAATCGTTGCCGCCCGCCAGATCGGCCGTTTCCCGCAGCCCGGAGCGGTCGAGACCCGCCAAGGCCAATCTCGCGCCTTGCGCTGCGCATGCCACTGCTATGGCCCGCCCAATGCCCGACTCGGCACCTGTTATCACAACCACTTTGTCGTCGATGCGCATCATTTCCTCCACTACGTGAACATCATACATATCACGAAACTCAGATTATAGAAAATATGTCCTTGTGTAGAAAAAATCAGAATGTTATGTGCATAGCAGTTAATTGGGAGGACGAGATGAGGATAAGCAGGTACTTTCGGGCTGCTACGGCGGCGCTCGCCTTGCTGTCAGCAGGACCGCTTTCGGCACAGGAAAAGGAGTCGATCCGCCTCGGCGCCATCCTGTCGACGACAGGCGGTCTGGCTTCGCTAGGTCTGGCGGAGCGTGACGGCGTGCTGCTGGCGCAGAAGGTTCTGAATGCACGCGGCGGCATCAAAGGTCATTCGATAGAGATCGTCGTAGAGGACGATAGCTCGAACCCCGACGCGGCGATGAGCAAGATCAACACGCTGATTCATTCCGAAAACGTGAAGGCTGTGATCGGGCCGACCGGCATCGCGCAAACCGTCGCGGTCGGCGCCCTGACGCAGCGCGAGGAAATTCCGCTTCTGGCCTTTACCGGCATGGGCCCTGCAGTCGAGGCAAGTCGCACCTGCGTCCTGCATCTGACACCGGCTCAGGGCCTCAACGCTCGGGCGCTTCTCAGCTATGTACGCGACAATGGCGGCAAGACAGTCGGAGTTCTGCATGACTCCGGCTACGGCCAGGTGATCTGGGGCGTGATGAAGGACCTCGGTGAAGAGTTCGGGGTGACATTCACCGCCGTCGAGAAATTCGAACTCTCGGCCGCCGACGCTACGGCTCAGGCAGCGAAGGTCAAGGCCTCCGAGCCCGACATGGTGATCGTCCTGTCGTCGAACGCCACCGGCTTCCGCAATCTGCGCCAGGTCGGGCTGACCCAACCCATCGTTTCGGTGCACGGTACGGCCCTCTACGACGTCGTTCGCGCAATGGGCGACGCGTCGGACAATGTGGTCTATGCCGAATTCCTGATCGCGGAAGATCCGTTGCCGAACCAGACCGAATTCGTCGCCGAGTTCCAAAAGGAATATGGCCGCCTTCCGAAGCATTTCGAGGCCGCCGGCTGGGATGCGGTGATGGCCGTTGCCGCCGCTTTGGAGAAGACGGGTCCGGAGCCGGCGGGAGGTGCTTTGTGCGAAGCGCTTCGCGGACCCTATCCAGGAGCTTTCGGGAAGTATGACTTCTCGGCCCCGGATATGGGCGGGCTCACCCTTGAGGCCTTTAGTTACTCATTGCTGACCAAAGGCGCCTTTAGCCGTCTTCCCTATCACGCCAAGTAGGACGCTGGTCGGCGCGGCCTTGCCGTCGCGCCATTCGTTGAGGAAGAGAATCTCATGACAATGACACTTGTCTGGCAGTCTCTGCTGGCCGGGCTGGCGAACAGCTTTATCTACGCCATGGTCGGCATCGGCATCGCCGTCATCTACAAAGGCACCCGTATCGTCAACGCGATGCAGGGCGATTTCGCGGTGATCGGCGGCATGACGGCGGTCTTCGCGCTGTCATCCTGGGGATTGCCTTACCCGGTCGGCTTCGCGCTGGGCATCCTGGCCGGAACGGCGACAGGCTGGCTCATAGATCGTTTCTGCGTGCGTCCGATGATGCGACGCAATGCCGAAGAAGACGCCTTCCTGCTTCTCACCATAGGTCTTGCCTTTACGATCGGGGCGGCCGTCCTCTACTTCGCAGGGCGGGACGCGCATCTGTTGCCGGGACTGGGCGGCTCCGGTTCCGTCCAAATTTTTGGCGCCTTCATGCCCGTGCACGCCATCTGGCTGATCGTTATTTCACTGGCGGTGGTCTTTGGGTTGTGGGCGTTCTATCGCTGGTCGATCATCGGATTGTCGATGATCGCCGCGTCGATCAGCGCCGACGGCGCTGAGACTAATGGCATCGATGTGTCGCGCATGCGCGGCTACACTTTCGCGCTCGGCGGCGCGATTGGCGCACTCGCCGGCATCCTCGTGACACCGCTCATCGCGGTCAGCTACCAGATGGGTCTCGGCATAACCCTGAAAGGCTTCGCCGCGGCGATTCTGGGCGGTTTGGCAAATCCACTCGGCGCGGTGATTGGCGGGCTCGTCATAGGTGTGTCCGAAGCGATGGCGGTCGTCGGTCTGTCTTCGGGCTACAAGGACGTCGTCGCGCTTGGCATCATGCTGATCATGATGGTCCTGATGCCGAACGGCCTGCTCGGCCATGCCGGGCGGAAGGGGGGCTGAGATGTCGCGTCTGTCCCTCTGGATCGTCCTGTCGGTGCTGGCTATTTGCGCGCTGCCCTTCGTGCTGGAGCGGCACTCGACGGAGTTGATGATCTTTGCCGCCTTCTACGCGATTGCCGGCCTGGGCGTCGGCTTGCTGCTCGGACAGTGCGGCATCGTTAATCTCGCGCAGGCCTTCTTCTACGGCATAGGGGCATATGCGTCCGCCTACGGAACGGTCGTGCTCGGATGGACACCCGCGCTTGGCATGCTGGTCGGCGTCGGCGTCGCCGGGCTGATCGCGCTGGCGATCGGCTGGCCCATCCTCAAGCTGACGGGCTTCTTCCTGGCGCTGGCGACGCTCGGCATCGGCATCATCGGCACCATCCTTTTCTTCGAATGGGACTGGCTGACCGGAGGCACGCTGGGCATCGGCGGACTGCCGCCCCTCTCTATCGCCGGCTTTGCGTTCGACACGCCTGATCGCTTCTACTTCCTCGCATGGGGCGTTGCGCTCGGCCTTTTGTGGCTTGCCCACAATTTGACGAACGGGCGTCCCGGCTTGGCCATGCGCGCGGTGCGTGACGCCGCTCCCGCCGTCGAAGGCCTGGGCGTCGACATTCACGGACTCAGGATCAAGGTCTTCGTCATATGCGCCATGCTCGGCGCTCTGGCCGGCTCGCTGTTCGCACATTACGTCAGCTACGTCAGTGTCGAAAGTTTTACTGTCCAGCGCTCCATCGTGTTCTTGCTCATCCCGGTGATCGCCGGGCCGCGCGTCGTCTGGGGCGTGGTGCCGGGAGCGCTGTTCGTCACCTTGGTACCGGAATGGCTGACCGGTTTTGGCGACATCCATCAGATGCTGTTCGGACTGGTGCTGGTCGTGGTGGTGACGCTTCTGCCCGAGGGTCTCACTGGCCTGCCCGCCCGGTTGGGTCGGAGGGTAACACGATGAGCGCGCCCATTCTCGAGCTCAACAGCGTCGCGCATGCTTTCGGCGGCTTGAACGTGCTGCGGGACGTCAGCTTCGCGGTGCCGCGCGGCGGGATTGCCGGTCTGATCGGGCCGAACGGCTCGGGCAAGACAACGCTTTTCAACATCGCGTCGGGCTATCTCGTGCCCAATGCCGGCGAGATACGGCTGGAGGGGCGCGCCATCACGCGCGACAGCGTGCCGGCCCGCAGCCGCGCTGGATTGATCCGGACGTTCCAGACGCCAAAAATCTTTGGTCACATGACGGTCGCCGAGAACGTCGCCATGGGCCTCTACATGAAGACACGTTCCGGATTCGCCGCCACCATGTTCCGAGGGCCGGCCGAGCGGCGCGAATATCGCCGTATCGAGGCCGAAGCCGAAGCGATGATGGATCGGTTCGGGCTGCTGCCGTTGAGCAAGACTCGTGCCGGCGAGTTGCCTGCCGGACAGCAGCGTCTCGTGGAAATCGCCCGTGCACGCATGGCCGGGCCAAAATTGCTGCTCCTGGACGAGCCGTCGTCCGGTTTGTCACACGACGAGGTTCAACGCCTGCGCCGGTGGATCGAGGAATTGGCTGCGGAGGGGATCACGATCCTCCTCGTCTCGCACGACATGGGTTTGATGAACGTCTGCCAGAGGGTGCACGCCCTCTATTTCGGCAAAATCATTGCAATCGGAACGATGGCCGACATCCAGGCCGATCCTGCCGTCCGCGACGCCTATCTGGGAGGCTGAGATGCTGTCCGTTCAAGCCATCGACGCCGGATACGGCCGCATCCCTGTGCTGCGGGGTCTCAGCATGCAGGTAGGCGAGAACGAAGCCGTGGCAATTGTCGGCGCCAATGGCGCAGGCAAGTCGACCTTGGTACGCGCTATCATGGGCCTGTCGCCGCCGACCGCCGGCGTCGTCTCCTTCAACGGCGTCGAACTCCAGCGCGTTGCCGCGCACAGGCGCGTCGACCACGGCATCGCAGTCGTGCTCGAGCAGCGGGGGCTCTTCGGTGAACTAACGGTGATGGAAAATCTGCGCCTCTCCGAGCATGCCGGGCGTCGGGCTACGCGTCCCGAAGGTTTCGTCCGTATGGACTATGAGGAGGTACTCGACTTGTTTCCTGTGGTGCGCGAAAAGCGTGGTGACCGTGTGGAATTGCTGTCGGGCGGACAGCAGCAGATGGTCTGTGTTGCGCGCGCTCTCCTGTTGCAACCACGGCTTCTGGTGCTCGACGAACTGACCACCGGTCTCGCGCCGAAAGTCGTCCATGAAATCCTGGCGGCGCTGAACAAGCTGCGCGGCAGGGGTCTGAGCCTGCTGATCGTCGAACAAAGCGTTAAGCTCGCTGCGGAAATGACCAGCAGGGCCTACGTCATGGCGGTCGGCCGGGTCGTGCATGAGGTGAAAACCGGGGAGTGGGCCCGGACTCTGGCGGACGACACCCTGTCGAAAGCGTACCTTCATGGCTGATGCGCTCGACCTCATGTTCAGTTCGGGGCGGAGCCATGGCGTCTGGCTGGACAAGCCTGTCGCTCCAGATCTCCTGCGCCGCGTGTACGATCTCGTAAAGCTGGCGCCGACCAGTGTGAACAGCCAGCCGGCGCGTTTCATCTTTATCACATCGCCCGAAGCCAAGGCGCGTTTGCTGCGCACTCTTTCCGACAACAATATCGCGAAGGCCAGCGCCGCGCCGGTGACGGTGATCGTGGCGACCGATACGCGCTACCATGAGTATTTGCCGACGCTGTTTCACCACCGGCCCCAGGTCGCCGTCGATCACGGATCCGATCAGGCGCTGGCGCGTGAAACCGCCATTCGCAATGCGACGTTGCAGGGCGGCTACATGATCCTGGCGGCGCGTGCGCTCGGCCTCGATTGCGGACCGATGTCCGGATTCGACGCCGACGCTTTGAACACAGAGTTTTTTCCGGACGGACGTCTGCGGAGCAACTTCCTTATCAGTCTTGGCCACGGCGACCGGAATGCGCTTTTCCCGCGTCTGCCACGCCTCACCTTCGAACAGGCCTGCCAGATCCTCTGAGCGCCACATCAAAAGGAATACCCAATGCGATATACGAGCTTTCTCAAGGACGGTGTCCCGCATGTCGGGGCGCAATTCGATGGCCAATGGCATGACGTCGGCGCCACGACATTGCGTGATCTGATCGAAGCGGGCAACATCAGCGAACCGTCGCGGCTGACCAAAGGCGACGTCATACAACTCGACGGCCTGACGCTGTTGCCTGTCGTCTTGAACCCGCCCAAGATTTTCTGCGTCGGCCTGAACTATGTCGATCACGCGGCCGAGAGCCCCTACAAGGATCTGCCGACCTATCCGGTCGTCTTTCCGCGATATGCCACGTCGCTCGTCGGGCACGGCAAGCCCATCATCCGGCCGCTCGTCTCGGTCGAACTCGATTTCGAAGGCGAGTTGGCCGTCGTGATTGGCAAAGGCGGCAGGCATATCGCGAAAGAAAATGCGCTTTCGCATGTCGCCGGCTATTCGATCTTCAACGAAGGATCGATCCGCGACTACCAGTTCAAGGCTCCGCAGTGGACGATCGGCAAGAATTTCGACGACACCGGTGCCTTCGGCCCGATCCTGGTCACCGCCGATGAACTGCCCCCCGGCGCAAAGGGTCTCAAGATCGAAACCCGCCTCAATGGCCAGACGGTCCAGTCGGGTAACACCGCCGACCTGATCTTCCCCATCGATGTTCTGATCTCTACGATTTCCGAAGCGATCACGTTTCAACCTGGCGACGTGATTGTGACCGGAACGCCAGCAGGCATCGGCTGGGCTCGCAAGCCGCCGCTTTTCATGAAGGACGGCGACGTGTGCGAAGTCGAGATCGAGAGCATCGGCTTGCTACGCAATCCTGTGCGTGACGAAAAGAAATCCTGATAGATCAACAACCGGGAGGACACCGAAATGACTACGCTCATTTATCGTTTGGGCTACATTGCCCTCAACGTCACCGATCTGGATGTTGCTGTTGCCGACGCCCAGGCTATCGCCGGTGCGCGCCTCGTCCATCACGATGCCGACCACGCCATGTTGACGTCGAACAAGCGTCATTGCGAGGTCGTGTTTCATCGCGCTACGTCAAACGCGGTGCGCGCTATTGGGTTGGAAGCAAAATCTGCCGCAGCGGTCGACGAAGTCGCCAAACGCGCGAAGGCAAGGGGGCTGCGTGTCCTGTCAGAAACACCGTCGTTGAAGGTGATAGAGCGCTCGGCGACCTTCGCCAGCAGCGAGGGCCACATCTTCGAAGTACACACCCCGATGCCGGACGACCAGCCGAGCCGCTATGCCGGACCGGGAATCAAGCCACGTTGCCTGGATCACGTCAACCTTGCGGCCGTCGACACGAAAGCCATGGCCGAGGAATTCGCCGATGTCCTGGGCCTCGTCGTCACCGAGCGCATGAAAACCTACGAGTTGATCTGGATGCGCGCAGGCGATGGTCGCCATCATACGGTCGGCCTAGCGAAGGGCAAACCCGGCCTTCACCACTACAGCTGGGAGTTCGGCGATTTCGGCGACTTCAAGCGTCTTGGCGACGTTCTCGACGCGAGCGACCGCCGCTTGATCTGGGGGCCTGGCCGCCACGGAGCAGGCGACAACCTCTTTGCTTATTACCTCGATAGTTCAGGTTTCATGGTCGAGACCACCTCGGAAATGGAATACATCGCCGACCCGAACCGCCCGGAGAAGGTGACTGGCGATCTCTCCAACTACAAGGTCGTAAATCGCTGGGGTGCTCTGCCTCCACAGGAATGGATTGAGCATCACAACGACTTCGTAGGCATTGACCAATGAGTACAGCCAGACAGAACGTCATCGCCGCGGAGGATGCACGATACGCGGCGATGCTGGCCGGCGACGCAGTTACACTTGAACGGTTGCTGGACAAGGATTTGGTGTACACGCATTCGGATGGGTCACGCGATACTTTCGCGACTTACCTCGAAAAGGTGTCTGCGCGCCATTTTGTCTACCGCGACGTGAAGGCACCGCCGGAAAGCGTTTTGATTGTGGGCGATTGTGCGATTTTGACCGGCACGATGATTGCTGATGTTACGGTCGCAGGACAAATTCGCAATTTGCGCAACAGCTACCTTGCGGTCTACCGCATGCTCGATGACTCGTGGCGCTTGCTCGCCTATCAGCCAACACCGCTTCGATGAAGTGTGAGTTGGTTGGTGAGCGGCTGCCCTTGTAGTGAACACGGACAACTCGTTCCGCGTAGTCGCGCCCGCATCCGGCCAGTGCTCGGCTTCAAATCACCAACATCGGCCGCGATCATCCTGTCTGGCATCGAGATGGTCCATATGATGCGGAAGCGACAAGCGAGATATGCCTTTAATCCGTATCCATCCTTGGCTGAACAGTTCGAAATCCTCGCCGCGTGATTGGCCGCAGATTAGGCCCATCTGCGCTCGCATGCAGCTGTTGCAACAAAACCGGAACTACTCCAAGCTACTCGATCGGCTGCCGCTCCGACCGATGACTATAGTGTCTCGTAGAACCGACCGGTAAGTGCTTCCGTGAATGGCAGCTTCTTTCTGCTTTGTGTCGAAAGCTAACCAACCGCTTTCAAACCTTTCGGCCGCTGTCGTCTGCGCGGGGGCGGCTGCCTACACACGGGGAATTAGGAGCCGCTAGCGGCCTGTCTGCTTTTGGTCGTCGCATGACGGAAAGCAGCCATTGGCCGCGGTAGTGCCGATGCCTCATTTTGTGGATGCGATCGTCGCGATCTCGGCGGGCAGCGTGAACACGACGTGGAAGTAGCCGACCGGCAGCAAGTCGGCCTCGCGTTCGGCATGCCATGTCCGTGCGGCTGCGCCCTGGCACTTGGAGCGGTGCCGATTGCGGCAGGAGTTGTGGGCGATGCGCCACTGGCCGCAGTCCTCGCAGGCTTCTACGTGACCGCCGAGCGCCGCGGTGCCGAAATGCTGGATCGCCGACATGACCTTGAGCTGGGAGAGGCTTAGGATGGGGACCTATACATTGGGCTGATTTTATTTGATTATTTGCTTCCGATTTGAGGATTGGAGGCAGAGCATGGCAAAACGTTCGCTTTTCTGGCTATCGGACGATGCATGGGCGGCACTTGAA
>NZ_JASCRR010000015.1 GCF_030010215.1 Tianweitania sp. UT-5YL-CI-8 | reverse complement strand
TCTCAGCAGAAGGTTTCGTCGCTTCCGTTTTCTGTTTCATCGTCGTTCCTTTGAAAGATAACGATGAACCAGAAATCCTCCACTCTCAATTAGCCCAATTCTGTCTCATTGGTGCTGATGCCGGACAGCACCACCATGATCGCGTCGGACTCGCATGGACAATAGGACGCCTTGAGAGCAGCAAGAACGGCGTCGCTCCCCCGTATGTCGAACTTCGCCACAACGGCCGTTTCCGGGGTACGATCATGTAGCCAGTCGTCGGCGTGCATGATGTGCTGGCGCAACTCGTCCAGCAGCGACAGGGCATAGAACAGCTCACCACGCCGCGCGCGCCGATAGGTTTCATGCGCAGCGGCCAGGCCCTTGCTGATCGAAAAGTCCAGATCGTCATCGGAAACCGTGAACGGCAAATCCTGCGAACGCGCTACAAGGTCTGCGACGATCCCCTCGGGATCATGCAAAATCCTGATCGGCAGGCGATACCAAGGGGACGGAGCAAGCGCGGCGGCATCGTAATAAAAAATGTCGATCTTCCCGAACGGCCGGAAATGCGAAACGCAATGCCGCGCGCCGGGCACCCACTCATTGAACAGAAAGCCCGGCCATTGCTTCGGAATCTCCCGACGCTGTTCGACATAGTAGCCATGACGATCGACCGTCACGACAACCCGCAAATCAATATCTGAAAAGGCGTCGGCGCTCCCGGCCGCGAGCGAGCCGCCCATGAAAACGCCGATAACGGCCGGGTCGGCAGAGAAGAACCCTACAGCAGTTTCAAGAAGCCGATCACGCGCGGCGGTTAGTGATCTTTCATCCAATATTACAAAACTCCCGGAAGCTTGTGACTGGCCCCGCTTACAGGTCTAGTTCTGAATGCGATCCGAGCCGCGCGAGGATCAGCCGATCATCCCCGATAAGCCGGTAGATCAACACCAGATCGGGCTTTACATGGCAGTCCCGATAATCCTTCCAATCGTTCGACAAGGCATGATCCCGGTGGCGTGGCTCTAACGCTTCATCGCTCGCAAGCGCCACGATCACCCGGCGCAGTTCCGTGTCGAGAATAGACCGGTGTCGCCCTTTCGCCTCACGCTTGAAATCCCGCTTGAAAGCAGTCGTGCGCTCAATCGTCCGCATGGAGGTCGTCGAACAGCTCATCCACCGTCGCGAACCGCTTCATGCCGCCCCGCTCGATCTCCGCGAACGCTTCCAGCGTCTCGGCGTTCGGCTGGAACAGCGCAGCCGGAATCGCTTTGTCCTGCGCGATCCGTGTCATGAGCACCCGCACCACGTCACTCACGGTCAGGCCCGACGCCTGAATGACCTGGTTGGCAACGTCCTGAATCTCACCCGGCACACGGGCTTGCACCATGCGACTTGCAGCCATGTCACCATCTCCAATATGTGTATTTCACTGCAATACACATAGGCCTTGCGCCGTACGTTGACAAGACGCCCAGCCGATCTGTCGTGGATTCAGCATCGCTGCGGCTCGAATGGGCCGCATTACTCGCAAAGCGCACTCCGGGACCTCCCGGGGTGGATGGAAAGTCCACGAATCCTGATTGGCCATCCAAGGATGAGGAACAGAGAAGAAGGAAGAGGGAAGGAAAAAAGCCCGTTCGCAGATCGGGCGGGCCGCTGACGCTTGCGCTCAACCGCGCCGCTCGCGATCCCGGCCGCGTCGTCCTTCGCAGGACTGAAAGCCCCGCTCGGCCTGCCGGGCAGGGATGCTCGGCCACAGTTGCTCCGGCCCATCCGCTCCGCGGGCCGGGGGGTGTCTTCGGGATGAAGACGCAAAAGGACGCAGCGATCGGCTGGGTCCGGCAACCCCGTAAGGAGCATTTCCATGGAATTGAAGTTTGTCGATCCGCGCGCGCTGAAGGGAAACCCCGACAAGGCGCGGCGCTCAAAGTCCAGCCCGCAGGCTGATGCCTTGCTGCTGGCGACCATCCGCGCCGTGGGCATCGTGCAGCCGCCTGTCGTCGCGCCGGAATCCGATGGCGGCAACGGCTTTGTCATCGATGCCGGTCATCGCCGCGTCAAGCAGGCCATTGCAGCAGGCCTTGAAGAGATCGCCGTGCTGGTGGTCGACCGCGCCGAAGATGGCGGTGCGATGCGTTCGCTCGCAGAAACGCTGGCGCATGAACAGCTCAATCCCGTCGATCAGTGGCGGGCGATCGAGCGCCTGGTCGCGCTTGGCTGGACCGAGGAAGCGATCGCCGTCGCTCTGGCTCTGCCGGTTCGCCAGATCCGCAAACTGCGGCTGCTCGCCAATGTCCTGCCGGCAATGCTCGACCAGATGGCCAAGGGCGATATGCCCAATGAGAGCCAGCTGCGCACCATCGCTTCTGCCTCGCTCGACGACCAGAAGGAGATCTGGAAGAAGCACAAGCCCTCGAAGGCCGACCCGCAGGTGTCGTGGTGGAGCGTGGCGCAGGGCCTGCAGAAGACCCGCATGTATGCCCGCGATGCGAGCTTTGGCGACGAGCTCGCGCAGGCCTACGGCATTGCCTGGGTCGAGGATTTGTTCGCACCGGCCGATCAGGACAGCCGCTACACCACCGATGTCGAGGCATTCCTGGGCGCGCAGCAGGAGTGGATGACGCAGAACCTGCCCAAGAAGGGAGTCATCACTGAGACCAACAATTGGGGCCAGCCCGAACTGCCGAAGAAGGCGGAACGCGTCTATGGAAAGCCCGGCAAGTCCGATCACACGGCCCTGTATCTCGATCGCGAGGGCAAGGTGCAGACGGTGCATTTCCGCATGCCGGAGGCGAAGAAGCCCAAAAAGGGCGAGCAGCCGGCGGGTGAGGCCGCGATCGTCATGAAGACCCGCCCCGATATCACCCGCAAGGGCATCGAGATGATCGGCGACCTGCGCACCGATGCTCTGCATGAAGCGCTGTCGCGGGCGCCGATCGAGGACGACACGCTGATGGCGCTGTTGGTCCTGGCGTTCGCGGGGCAGAACGTGACGGTGGCGTCCGGCACGCGCGACATCTCGTACTATGGGGCGGCAGGCCTTGGCGAACATGCCGCCTGCCTGTTCGATCAGGACGGCAAGCTCGACTTCGACATGGACACGCTTCGCGTCGCCGTGCGCTCGCTCCTGATCGACGTGCTGTCGTGCAGGGAAAACCGTTCGGACAGCGGCGTGGTCTCCCGTGTGGCCGGCGTGGTGATCGGTGCGGACGGATACCTGCCGAGTATGGGTACGGAGGACTTCCTCTCGTGCCTGTCTCGTCCGGCGCTGGAAGCGTCATGCGCGGACACGCCGGTCCTTCCCCGGCAAAAGGTCAAGGACACGCGCGCGGCCCTGGTCGAGCACTTCAAGGACGGCCGTTTCGTCCATCCGTCGGCGCTGTTCGCTCCGGATGCCGACAAGCTCGCCGCATGGCTGAAGAAGAACGAGACCGCCGAGCGGTCCGAGGATGACGGCACGCCGGTGGATCTGGACGAGCTCGACGGCGATGCCGTTACCGAGCCGGCCCATGACTATGACGACGAAGCTGAAGGCTTCCGCGAGGCCGCCGAGTAGCAACCCGCCTCTTTTTCTTTCCGATCGCAGTGCCGCCGCCGGTTCATCCCCGGCGGCGGTTTCGTTTCCACCATCAAAACCATGGAGAAAACCATGTCCGCCCAATTGATCTACGACCTCGTGCCCCTGGGCTCGACGCTGACTTATTCCGACGGTTCGCCGCGTCCGCCGGAACGGCATCGAAAGAAACTTGCCGCCTGGGAATTATGCTGACCTCAGCATAATTTCCATTATGCCGAGAGCGTAATTATGCCGAGCATCATATGCCCTGCGACTTCAGGGCATGGATTGTGGTTCAAAATGCTCGGCATAATATCTGTTCAGTCGTCAGGTGCCGTTGCTGGCGGTCGCGAGCATGGTGAGTAGCTTATCCGAAGGAGGTCGGAACCGGCCAGGCTTCACACCCGGCGGTGCATGGGCGGCGAGAATGGCAAGCTTCTCAGCCGCATCGGCGCGCAGATAGATTTCGGTGCTCCGAAGCGACGCGTGCCCAAGCCATAGCGAGACCTTCCGAATGTCGCCGGTAGCCGCCAATGTATGAGCGGCACAGCTGTGGCGCAGGACATGTGGTGTCACCCGCTTCGAGAGGAGGGATGGACATGCTTTTGCCGCCTGACGAACGTGCTTCGCTACGACCAATGCGAGGCCGTCGCGGCTCAGTGGCTCGCCGAGCCGATTTAGGAACAGGGTCTGCTCGCTTGTACTGCCGCGAGCGCCAATCCAGCCACGTACTGCCTGCTGCGTCTCACGCCATAAGGGCAGGACACGCTCGCGCCGTCCCTTCCCGTGAATGCGGACTGTTGCCAGCGAGCCGGGAGGGAACGCGGTCATCTGTATGGAAAGAAGCTCCGATGCTCGCAGTCCGCATGCATAGGCCATGTGAAGCATCGCCCGGTCGCGAAGACCACCATAATTACGGCTGTCGGGAGCGGCGAGCAGCGCCTTCACCTCATCGACTGTCAGGGTATCCACGAGCCGCATGTCGGTCCGCTTTTGCGGCAGTGCGTGAATGCGCAGCACCTGATCGAGGCAAGAAGGAATCTTGTACTCGATATAGCGAAAGAAGGATCGTACCGCGGCAAGACGGACATTGCGGGTAGAGGCGCTGTTACGACGACCCATCTCCACATGATCCAGAAAAGCCAGGATCAGATCCGGATCGAGATCTTCGATTTGGAGATCGATAGGCCGGCGTCGTCGCAGCTCAGCCGCGAACCGGGCCAGCAGTGTGAAGCTGTGGGCGTAAGTTGCGACCGTGTGGGGACTGGCATTGCGATGCCGTGGCAAATGATCGACGAGAAATGCGGTAAGATGAGGAGCGAGCGGGGTCATCGGGCATCTCCCTGGAAGCGATCCTCATTCACCGCAGCAATGGTACGCATTAAAACCGGCGTGGCTTCGAGATACCAGTAGGTGCAAAGAATGCTGCTGTGCCCAAGATAATCGCGAAGCGCGACCATGTGGCGGCGGACGGCGTTGATATCGTGTGCGCACGCCTCAAGCGAACGGACAGCAAAACTGTGCCGAAGATCATGCAATCGCGGACCTGGAGTGCCAACCGGGCCACGAATGCCAAGCTGACGGGTTAAGCTGTTGAACGTCCTGCCGACGGATTGCTTGGTCGGCGCCCGTCCGGTGCAACAGATGAACAGATCGTCGCTTATGGAAAAGGCCCGGTTGCGCCTGACGAGATAAGCGGTAATCGCCTCGCGCGTCGTGGAATGGATCGGCAACAGTCGGCTTCCGCCACCTTTGCTTCGGCGAATCAGCAGTCCGTCGCAGGTGAGGTCTGACCGTTGTAGAGCGAGCGCCTCCGATACGCGCATGCCCGTGACGGCCAGCAGGCCGAGCAGGAAGTGATACGTGTAGGGCGCGATCGTCCTGTACGACAGGGTCAAGGCCGCCGATAAAATCGCCTCGATCTGCTCGGCCTGGAGCAGATGTGGCGCCGGTCTTGGGCTCTTCCGCGATCCGAACGCGCCTTTAGGTAGCACGGCGTGCCCGGAGTCCTCTGCTCGCAGAAAAATGGAGAAGCGACGCAGGTGATTGTATATGACCCGACCACGCTCGGGCGAGCATGTCTGATTGCACCACTCATGGATCCGATCGATGGTAACATGCGTGTCGCCGCATTTATCGGCGTAGCGCGCGAACCTGGTGAGGGCGTGTTCGCCTTCGACGAACTTGGCGCCGAGCTTGCGGCGGTAGTCAACATAACGCTCTACGTGCTGGATCAGCATGCCGCACCTCCAATCCAGGGCTGCGCCACCTCACCTAACTTGTTGAAATCCAGCTTCGCATAGATCGCGGTTGTATCCGGCTTCCTGTGCCTGAGCACCGTACCGATCGCCTCCAGGGTGGAGCCCTCGCGCAGCATCGCGGTGGCAAGCGAGTGACGGAAAACGTGCGATCCGGAAGGGATACCGGTCAGACCGGCCCGCTCGATCGCCTTCTTGACGACCCACCCAACGATACTCGAACGAGCGAACGGCCGATGTGGCGCGTTCATGCGCAAGAAGAGATGCTTGTCTGGGACAGTTGGTCGAACGTGTTCGATATAGGCCAGGATCGCCTCCCCGGCGTCTTGGGGAAGCGGGAGTCGGGTCGCGCGCCTGGACTTGCCGGATACGCGGATCGTGCCCTGATCCCAATCGATATCATCGAGTTGCAACGTGGCGATGTCGCCGGCGCGCAGCCCGAGCCTTGCCAGCAACATGATCAATGCCCGGTCGCGAATGCCCCTGCGCGTCGATGTATTGCATGATCCGATGATGCGTTCGATCAACTCGCGATCGATATACCGAGGGACTTGCTTGGCGGGAATCGTTGGCCCCACATTGAGTGCGGCAAGTCGATCGGGTGGGCACTCGCCTTTGGCGATCAAAAACCGGACGAATGATCGCAGAGTGCTCATCGTTCGACCGATTGATCCAGTCGAGCGGTGTGCCTGATCGAACAGGATCGAACGCAGTACCTCAGTCGAGCACGTTACTTCCTCGCCACAGATTTTAGTGTACCACCGCTTCACCTCCCTTAGCTTCTCTTCGATGCCTCTGGCGGAAAGCGCCCTAGCCGTAGCCAACCAATGGCAATACGCTGCCAGCCTCTCATCGAGCACGGGTTGTTGCGGTGGCGAAGCGATGACGCCTTGGCCAACGAGATATCCGAGGAACTTGGCAGCATCCCGGCGGCGAGTCGCCACAGTGCCATGCATTAGGGGGCCGCTCTTGGCACGTGGACATGAGCAATCGTGCAGAGCGAACCGCTCAATGGTATGACGGTTTACATGATCCCAACCGCCATCGTTGCCGGTCCAGTAAGCAAAATGCCGTGCATTGAAAACCATGTGCTTCACAGTTTTGGGAGTGTAGCCTTTTGCCGACAGTGCAGAGGCATAATGGCCTATATACTGTGAAATATCGTTCCGGTTCTTAGAGGGAACCAAACCTCGCTGTTCAAGCAGATGCATAAACATCCGCGTCACTGACATATATTGCCGAAGGTTGTTGGGGGTCGCTTTGAAACCAGGGCACCGGCATCGATGCTTTCCGAACCGTTCCAGCACCGCATTGTTAACGTCAGCCAAGGCTATCTTGTGGAGATCAAGCCAGCAAAGCAGATGTCGTGCGGCGATGCTGTG
This sequence comes from Tianweitania sp. UT-5YL-CI-8, assembly GCF_030010215.1. Lineage (GTDB taxonomy): Bacteria > Pseudomonadota > Alphaproteobacteria > Rhizobiales > Rhizobiaceae > Oryzicola. The sequence goes on along the minus strand of NZ_JASCRR010000015.1, from coordinate 79,266 downwards.
AAGGTGATTGGAACTCATGGCGAAGGCGCCACAAACTCCGCAACAAGCTCGTCAAGCGACAGCGAGGTTGCGGCAGCGTGCGGCTCATAATCGAACAACGATACTTTTGACATACATATCCTCCATTGGTTGTGGGAGGATAATATTATGCCGATAGTGCAGCGCTCTAAGCGTAGAAAAACGCTGCCAGAGCCGAACCTACTCGGCATAATTACGCTCTCGGCATAATGGGAAACCCGCAATTCGGGTGGCCGCCTGATCCGCAAGCAGGGCCAAACCCGTGTCGGCAACACGACAACTCCCGCCTCCATCACCCTGCACGAGGGCGACTATGGCAGCCAGGGGACCATCGTGCTGCGCGTCCACCGGACGTTCTCGGTGAACAGCGACCTGAAGTTCACGGTCATGGAGCGGCCTGTCATCGGCTCCGTCCTTGTCCTTGACCGTGATGGCGACGATGCCGAGCTCGTGCACCTCGCTGCCAATCGTGCCGCGGCCGAGGAATGGCTCACGCGCCATGGCTATCCGCGGGCGGTACTCCGCGAGATCACGGCCGACGCGGAGGCGGCGGACCGCGTCGAGGGGAGGGCAGCGGCATGAGCACGGGCCAATCCCAACCTGCCATCGTCGAAACCTCCGGATTTCCGGGAGTTTCTTTTGGCCGAAGCGCCGACGGCTTTCCGGTCGCGCTTGTCGGCGAGACCGCGTTCGCCATGTTGCCTGGCCGAGACGGCCGGCATTTCCTCGCTACGGGCTGGCGTATCCGACGACCATGGCCGAATGGATGCGCGGCGATTTTTACGGCCATTCCGGCGAGCTTGCCGACGAGGCGGCCTTCCGCGTGCATGACGGGGAGAATGCCCGACACCAGCAGCAACGCGCTGCTCGCGGGCGCCGCGAGGTGCAGTCCTGCGATGATACTCCCTGGGGAACCTCGCAGGGCGGCACCTTGTATGGCGATGGCGTGACCTGCCATTCGACCGCAGGCCATGGCGGTTTTCATCTGACGGCGGAGCGGAACCGCAAAGTCCATCCCATGCTCCGCGCCCATGGTGGCTGGTACGAGGAGGATTCCCATTGGGCGGCCGTCGCCCTGACCTTTCCCGAACTTTTCACGGATTTCGAGAATGCTTGCGCGGAAAAGACCATCCGAGACTGGTATCCGGATGCCTGGGAAGCGATCTATGGCAAGGTGCTCGAACCGGGTCAGTCCTCAAGGAAGGACGAGCGTGAATTCCACAATCGCCATGCCGACGAATGGATTGTGGTGTCAGCGATCCGGTCCGACCACGAGCCAGGCTTCATCGAGGTTGTCGCCACGCTTGGCGGCGATCGGGCGGGAGCGCGGGGTACGCGCCGATATATGGTTCCGTCGGACGATTACGGCATCAACGGCGGCCGTTTCGGTTTCGTCATCGATGCTGAGCGCCATCGTCTCTATGACGGTCCATCCAGCTTCGTCGGCTGGCAGGGGAGGGACACATAATGCCCTCTCCAGATCGCCGCGCCCGGCTCTTCCGCATGGAGGAAGCTCGCCGGCAAATCCAACGCCAACTGGACATGATCGACCGGCAGATCACGCGGCGGATGACGACGCTGATCCCGCAGCTCCATCCGCGCCGGACCACGTACCGGAGGGGAAAGCCGCCTGACCCCAACGCATTCCTCGAACGGTATCGTGCCAAACTGGCTGCCATCACCGCGGAGCGTCAGCCGGAAATCGACGCCTTGACGCGCAAGCTGGCACGCCAGGAAAGCGCCATAGCGGTGTTGCGGGCGCAGCTCGACCCGGAAGAGCTCTGTGCGTGAAGTGGGACGTCGTTCTCGCCGCAGGGCGGCATTCATCCGTGGCGACATGCTGGTCGCTATCTCGGCGATCAGACGGCCCCAGGCGAATCGTGGATGCCCTTCGGTAGGCGGCAGGCCACGGCCATCATGGCGGTGCGGGCCGACTGGACGCTTGCCGATCCGCATGCCGGTGTCGCAGACCATCCCTCGCAGCTCTTCCCGGCGGGTTTGCTGCGGTCTGAACCAGCGGCTGGCCCCTTCAAGGCCGCTATCGCGCCGGCGGAGCGGCCGGATCCCCGCCGATCTCGGCAAGGTGGCCCCGCGTCCTGCGCAGGGATCAGTGAAGAACTGGCCCCCGCTTGTCCGCAAGGCAGCCTCGCTCGCCTGGCAGGTCCCGGACCCTGAAGCGTCCAGCTTCCGCCGGTTCCTTTCGACCGCACCCGCAGGAAAGACCAGCCGAGGGCCGGATCACCTGAAGGGCTTCGCTAGAAAGGTAAGCTCAATGTCCAGTTCAACCCGCTCCCCCAAGTCCAAGGCCCGCGTCGTCCCGCTCCGCAAGGGCACGACCCTCGAAATGGTGCGGCTCTGCTGCCCGGACGGCAACCAGGCCACCCTCATCTCCGAGAGCTTCGGCCTTCCCGTCCTCGACAGCGACGGCATCCGCGACTTCCATGAGCGCAGCCTGATCGAAGGCGCCGACACCCTCTCCGAGGGGCTTTCCGACAAGGCCATGCAGATCCACCTGCAGCGGATCGTCGGCTCCTATGTCGGCTCCGCCTACGGGGCAGGCCAGTTCTACTCGAAGGCCGTCACCGAGGCGAAAGACGCCACGGCCAAGCTCGCCAACGACACCCGCGACGAGGATCTCGACGGCCCGGTGGGCTTCGACAGCAATGCTCAGCGCAAGCGCGAATTCGCGGCCGACATGGGTATCCAGTCTCACGCCCTGCGCATGGCCGCCGAGGGCGCCGTCGCCGCCTACGAGCACATCGTCGGCGAAACCTGGAAGCCGTACGAGCGTCAGGTCGAGAACCCCGGCCAGACCATCAGCCGGCAGGCAGCCGATCTCCAGATGGCAGCTCTGGGCTGATCGCCCACCGGGGGCGGGGCTTCGGCTCCGCCCATCTTATCACACAGAGGCTGGCGTCCTTCGGGACGCCGGCCTCTTCGCATGTGTGGGGACATCCGAATCCGGTGAATGGAACCCGACTGGGAGGCCGTGCCGATCGCGGCCGTCACGAATGCTGGTCCTGCTACGGTCCTCTGCCCGCGAAACGGCTGCGCCGTCCTCCACTGACGTTGCGGCCCGCCTGCGATCTATCCCTTCTTTCCGATTGCTCTTTTGCGGGTTCGCGAACCTGCGGTCCTGCGCGGTCGGACCTCGTGACGGCCGCGATCGGCGCGGCCTCGAACGGAGGTCCGGAAAATGGACAGGAAGAGCAATAAAATCCGCGTCGACATCTACGCGAAGATCACCGACCGCATTGTGGCGGAGCTGGAGAAGGGCGTGCGCCCCTGGGTGCAGCCGTGGCGCGCCGGGAATGCGGTTGGCCGCATCATGCGCCCGCTGCGCCAGAATGGTCTGCCCTACCAGGGCATAAACACGCTGTTGCTTTGGTCTGAGGCGACGGCCCACGGTTACGTGTCGCCCATCTGGATGACCTTCAAGCAGTCCGTCGAGCTCGGAGCTCATGTCCGCAAGGGCGAGACGGGCATCTCGGTCGTCTATGCCAGCCGCTTCACGCGCACCGAAACCGACGCGCAGGGTGACGAGGTCGAGCGCGGCATCCCCTTCCTCAAGGCCTACACGGTCTTTTGCGCCGATCAGATCGAGGGGCTCCCGGCCCACTACTATGCCGCACCTGAACCTGTTGCTGAACCTGTCCAGTGTATCGAGCATGCCGATCGTTTCTTCGACAATACCGGAGCGGTCGTCCGCTATGGCGGCGACAAGGCCTATTATTCTCCCTCTTCCGACCATGTGCAGCTGCCTGCCCCGGAACTGTTCCGGGACATGGCCTCATTCGTCGCCATCAGAGCGCACGAAACCCTGCATTGGACGGCGGCTCCTCACCGCCTGAACAGGGATCTCAGCCGCTATCATAAGGATCGCACGGACCGCGCGCGGGAAGAGATGCTTGTGGAATTTGGAGCCGCGATGATCTGCGCGGACCTGGGCATCGTGCCGGAGCTCGAGCCGCGGCCGGATCATGCCTCCTATATTCAAAGTTGGGCGGCCCTGCTCCGATCCGACAACGGGCGATCTTCCAGGCCGCCGCGCACGCACAGCGCGCCGTCAATTATCTGCATGAGCTCCAGCCTCAAGCGGCCCAGGTGTGGAGGCAGCGTAATGTTCCATTCTCCCGTCATCACCGGGGAGGGCCGCGAGCCTTCCCCGATCCGCCTGCGCGCGCTCTCGCTCGGCGCGCCGGCGTGCAATCCACCACGTTCGCCCCCTGATGGCAGCACATGGTGACATCGCTCCCATGCCCGATTGCGCGATTTTTGCCGATACCGGTTGGGAGCCGCGCGCCGTCGACGATCATCTGGCATGGCTGATGTCGCCCAACGTCCTGCCCTTTCCGGTTCATATCGTCTCGGCCGGCAATATCCGCGAGCAGCTGATCGCGGCCGGGCAGGGGGAGCGCTAGGCATCCTCCCCGCATTCGCCAAAACCGTCACGCCGGCAGGGGCGGACGTTGCCGTCTTCGACGAGGATGACGATGGTGAGCTGGTCGAGATCGGTCGACGCCGAACCTCAGCCGAGACGGTGTCCATCGGCATGATCCGTCGCCAGTGCACGACCGATTTCAAGATCGTGCCGATCCGCCGGAAGATCCGCGAGCTGGCCGGGCTCACCCGCAAGCGCTCGCCATCCTTTCCGGTCGTTGAATCCTGGATAGGGATATCGACCGACGAGGTAATCCGGGCGAAGCCGAGTTTCGAGCCATGGCAGGCCTAACGGTTCCCACTGATCGAAAAGCGCATGAGCCGCCGGGATTGCCTCGCCTGGCTGCGCCGGCACGACTATCCGGATCCCCCCAAATCGGCCTGCATCGCTTGCCCATTTCATGACGATGCACGGTGGCGGCACTTGCGCGATCATGATGTCGAGGCATGGGACGATGCCGTCGAGGTCGACCGGGCGCTGCGTACCGGGCTGCGCGGCATCTGCGGTGAAGTTTTCCTGCATCGCTCCTGCGTCCCGCTCGATGAGGTCGATCTGTCGACCGCAGCCGATCATGGTCAGCTCGACCTGTGGCCGAACGAATGTGAGGGGATGTGCGGTGTCTGACCCGCATTCCCCAACTTTCCGACCGGCCGGGACCGGCAATCCGATGCTGCGCCTGCCGGCCGCGCAGCGCCTTCTCTGCCTGTATCCCCTCCGGCAGCTCCATTCTTTATAGGGGGCTGAAGCAACCGCCTCGTCGGCAGGCCGGTCCCGGAAAGCCGGACCCTGGCAACAGATCGAGGTCTCGCCATCCAACTCGGTCGGCGTGCGAAGAAAGAGCGGAGAGCGGTCAGCAGGCTGCCGATGCCCGGAGTCGTGCGGGAGGCTCGCTGGGATTCCTTGCCGTTATTGGAGCACCGGTCGCTCGCCCGAATGGACACGACGAGGCGGTGCTTGTGCGGAGTTTCTGCGAGAGCGCGGCTTTGCCGGGGAAGGCCGGCTTTACGATCCTGTGCCACCACCACACCGGCGGTGGCGAGGTATCCGATAGCAGGTCGCCTGGTCTCATTCCGAATGTTTCCGCGACGGGCACACCCATCAAGACGCCCTCGATGTGGCTTGTCTGACCGAAGGCCAGGGGCGCTGCGCCGCCCCTTCGATCTTGTCCCGGCAATGGCCTCCGCGACTTTCTTCCCCTGCGAACTGCGTTCGCATTCCCCGCGGAGCAAGAAAGTCTCTCCCGGCCCCCTTCCACTGCGTTCCAGCCCCTTCGGGGTGCAGGGCGATCGCCCCCGGTCCACCCGCCCTTATCGAGGTCGCGATGGGCGCGGCCCGAAAAACACAAGGACTGAAACACATGGCCACCATCGGCACCTTCACCTCCACGGGCAACGGCTTCTCCGGTTCGATCAAGACCCTGAACCTCAACGTCAAGGCCAAGCTGGTCCGCGTCGAGAACCCCTCCGATAAGGGACCGCACTTCCGCATCTTCGCCGGAGCAAGCGTTGAGCTCGGTGCCGCCTGGCAGAAGGTCTCCAACGAGGGCCGCGACTACCTCTCGGTCAAGCTGGACGACCCGAGCTTCCCCGCTCCGATCTACGCCACCCTGATCGAGGTGGAAGGCGAGGAGGGCCTGCAGCTGATCTGGTCCCGCCCGAACCGGGACTGAGGCTTCCGCCAGAAGGCCCCGCCGCAAGGCGGGGCGCTTCTTCGCGCTTGATGAAGCAGGAAACAGGCATCGAGCCTGCTTCCGGCTTTCTGGTGCCAACCGGTGGAGCGGGGGTCTGCTCAGATCGTCCAAGTCTGCCATGCCGGCCCGAAGGCCTCAAGGACGAGCGGTTCCCCCAGAATGCTGGCCGCATTTCGGCTCCCCCACTCGCCGGCTCCGCCGGTCGCTTCCGCGATCCCTGACCCCTTCGGTCCGTCATGCCAGCCGGTGTCGTCTTTCACCAACGTCAAGGAGACGACCAATGTCGATCGATCAGCACATCGAGGAATTGAAAGCCGAGAGGCGCAACGCGGTGTATCCCGACGAGCGTCGCGAGATCGAGGCGGAACTGGCCAAAGCGATTGCCGAGCGAGACCTGCTTCTTGCCGAAGCCTACGGGCCATTCTTCGGCGAGCCTCCCTTTTAGGGAGGCTTTGATCAGCGCCGCATCGGCTGTATGCGGCGCTGATCGGCTTCCGGATGCGAGCGCGTGCGCATCCGGCCGTTCGCCTCAGCCGTTGAGGGCATCCTTGATCGCCTTCGCCGGCGTGAAGATCAGCTTCTTCGACGCCGCAATCTTGATCGTCGCACCGGTCGACGGATTCCGGCCGTCGCGTTCCGGGGTATCCTTGATCTTGAATTTCCCGAAGGCCGGAATGCTGGTCTCAGCGCCCGCCTTGGCGGCATCGGCGATCTGCTGGAACACGCTCTCGACGATCGTCTTGGCCTGAGCTTTCGTCAGGCTCTGCTCGGTTGCGATCTTGTCGGCAATCTCATTCGTTGTTGTCATTGAAATACCTTTGTGTTGGAAAGCCCAGCCACCTATGACAACGAAATCCTTCCTTCGGAAGAGGCCAGGGATCCTATCATCCGCGCAAATCCACCGAAAACGGCTGGAATTCACGGATTCGGAAGCGGTTTCTGCATCGGTTCTTCGTGACCCGGCTCAATCCTGATAGCCGCGCCGCCGCTTGCTTCGTTCCAGCTTCGCCAGGGTCGTCCCCGCCTCCTCGACTTCGTCGAAGGTTTCCATCATCGACTGGCCGTTCGTGCCGATGCGGCCCCAGTTACGGATGACGGACGCGCCGCCGAACAATGTCGGTTGGATGGCGAGCGTATAGAACCGGAGCATATTCTGCGTAGGGTCGATGCGGCGAAGATGAACCGGACCTGTCTCCTCGTTCTCCATGGCCGGAGTCTCGCTTCCTATGGAAGCGGCGTCCAACGCATTCCGTGAATCGCTCGGGCGTGACCGATTCATTTCAGTGATGACCCTTGGGTAGGGTCCGGCTTCCCACAACATTGAGGTGTCGCGCCGGTACGATGACTTTCGACCGGAGGGTTTGGGTGCGCCGCTCGGAGAGCGGTCGGCTCTAATCACGCCGCAAGGCGGCGTTCACGGAGCCCGTACGCGGTCTCCGCCATCCGGTAACGATCCTCGCGCGGCGCCTCGATGGTGCAGCAAACGGGTGAGGTCCGCGTGGCGGATCGGGCGGTGCTGAGCTGGCTGGTCGCTGGATGCGGCTCATTTCCCCGTCATCGGACAAGCGCCTTCAATTACGTCGCTAATCGGATGGAAACGGGTGGACTATTGTTTCGGCAAATGCGATATCCATTGGATGGAATTGGATGTCGAAACAAATGCCTTTGCTTAATGCATCGACCTTGCGGATCACGCCCGAGATATTGTTCATCATCGCCGAGATCGATGAGTTCAAAGGTGCATGGCGCGCAATCGGCCGGATCGCGCCAGAGCGCCTGTCGAGCTTGAGGCGCGTCGCGACCATAGAAAGTATTGGCTCCTCGACACGTATCGAAGGCGCGAGGCTCAGTGATCGTGATGTAGAAAAGCTCCTCTCCAATCTGCAGATCGGCTCCTTCGCCACGCGGGACGAGCAGGAGGTGGCCGGATACGCCGATGTCATGGAGACGGTATTTCGCGCTTACGACGCAATTGCTCTGACCGAAAACCATATCCGCCAGTTTCACCGCGATCTGCTGGTGCATTCTGCAAAGGACGAGCGTCATCGCGGCGAATGGAAGACGCTCGACAATCACGTTGAAGCCTTCGGCGAGGATGGCCAAAGCCTGGGCGTCGTGTTCGCCACTGCGACCCCGTTCGATACGCCTCGGCTGATGGCCGAGCTTGTCAGCTGGCTCAGGGAACGGGAGGAGTCAAAGGACCTCCATCCCTTGCTGGTCATTGGCATCTTTGTCGTAGTGTTCCTGGAGATCCATCCATTTCAGGATGGCAATGGCCGTCTATCGCGGGTTTTGACGACCCTGCTTTTGTTACGCGCGGGTTATGCCTACGTGCCCTATAGCTCGCTCGAAAGCGTAATCGAGCAGAGCAAGGAGGGCTATTATCTCTCCTTGCGGCGAACCCAGGGCACGATCCGCACGGACACGCCTGACTGGAATCCGTGGATCGAGTTTTTCCTTCGGGCTCTACAACAGCAGAAGCAACGGCTGGACCGGAAAATGGAACGCGAGCGCGTCATTTTGGGTGATCTGCCTGAATTGTCAGTTGCGATCCTCGAACTGGTGCGCGAGCACGGCCGGGTGACAGTCATGGAGGCTGTGCGCGTTACAGGCGCAAGCCGCAACACGGTGAAGGATCATTTGAAGCTCCTGACCGAACAGGGTCATCTGACGCTGCGCGGCGCCGGTCGCGGTGCCTGGTATAGTCTCTCATAGAGCTCCAACATGGGGATAAGGCAAAGTCTGCTCGATCCGAAAAAAGATTGTGTGATGTGATGGAAACGAACCGGGAAATTGTCAGTACGCAAGAACCATCGTCGCGCCCCGGCTTAGCGTATCGGTTTGCAACATCGCTGATCGCGGTTCCCTTCAATGTCCTCGAGGGTACTGGACGCGCCGGCTTCTACAGCGCATGGCATCTGCTCTATTGCATCGCCTGTGCATTCCGTGCCTTCATGGTTTCCTGGTCCTGGCTGGAAACGTCATACTACCGATGACGTTCACCGTCTTCGCAATCCGAGCGCCGCCCCGGTGCTATGGAGGTCTTTCCTGCTAATGGCGCTCGGCATGTTCGCTTTCGCCGTCGGCTACAATGTCTTCCTCGACTGGTTCGCGCCGCCGGGTGCGCAGGACCTGTGCGACCGCTTTCCAAGTCGAACAACATTATTCAATCCCCGTTCTTCTTTCGCGCAACTGCATGCTGGTCATAGCCTGACAAAATTAAGATCCGCGCCGCTGCATCGCGCTTCGTTTGCAAGGTGGGATCGGGCGGGCCGCGTAACGGTCGGCTCTTCTTCGCCCCGCTTCGCCGACTCCGCATGCGGTTTTGGCCTGTCAGTGGCGATCCTCCCGCAGGCCGTCTCGTCACGGCTCATAAGGCTTGCCAGCCCCTGGCTTCCGGTGCTCATTCGCTTCGTCTTTCCGGTGGAATCTGTTCTCGCCAACGCAAGCCTTCAAATCGGCGCGCCGGAACCAGATCGCGCGGCCGCAGCGTAGCGGCGCATTGCCAGCGGAGAAGACGATCTGCTCGTCGCTTCGCATGAGCAGGACCTCGTGCGGCAGGATCAACGGCCGGCGGCTGAGCTGCTTTGATCGCGATCGTGACGATCCCTTCATTCCCGACGAGCGGTTTGTTTGCTCGACCTCGACCGTGGTGTCGCCGCAGCGCTTCGAGATATAGTCGGCGGTATCGGGATCGTTGATCGCGGCAAAGGACACCCATGACGCGCTCTCGAACCATTTCGATGTGGCGTCCTTGCCGCCGTAGGCTTCGCGCATTTGACCGATCGACTGATAGAGTAGCGTCATGGTGATGCCATACTTGCGGCCAACGTCGCGGGCGGTTTCCAGGATGCGCAGAAAGCCAAGTCGAGCAACCTCGTCCAGCAGGAAGAGGGTGCGACCCTTCACGTTGCCGTTGCGATTGTAGATCGCGTTCATCAGCGCGCCGATGATGACCCGGGCGAGGCCTGGATGGGTCTCCAGCACCTTCAGGTCGAGAGCGATGAAGATGTCGGTCTCGCCGGCCGCCAGGTCGTCCGTGGTGAAACTGTCGCCGGAAACGAGCGCCGCATAGTTCGGGTAGCTCAGCCAATGCGTTTCCTTCACGGCGTTGGCATACACCCCGGAGAATGTTTCCGGCGTCATGTTTACGAACACGGCGGCATTTTCCCGGGCAAAATTCGATACCGACTGTTCGTAGATGCGTGTCAGCCGCTCACGCAGCTTAGGCTCCGGCTCGGAAAGATTGGTCCGGACCCGGCGCAATGTCTGCTCATTCGCAGGTGTGTGTCCTAGGCAGATATCGGCGATTAGCGCAGTCAGGAGCTGCATGGCGGATGCCCGGAAGAAGTCGTCACGGGGGAATGCGGCCTGCGCGTTGTCGGTCATGATCCATGTAGCGACCGCCACGATATCTTCTTCTTTGGTTCCACCAAAACGGCCGATCCAGTCGAGCGCGTTGAAGCCGATGGTTGGCCTGGTGGGATCGAGGACGATCACGTTGCGGCCTGCCTTGCGCCGATGATCGAGCACCATCGGCGCCATCTCACTCGACGGGTCGAGGACGACGAGGCCGCCACCCCACTTGAGCGCGGTCGGGACCGTCACCGACGTCGTCTTGAAACCGCCGGAGCCGGCGAAGACGATACCGTGCGACGAGCCGAACGATCCGTCGAAGCAAAGCAGCGGAGAGCGCCCGCCGGCGCCCCATGTCTCGCTCTGATCAGCGCGAAACGAGACGCCGGACACGCTGTCTCGGTCGACGCGATAGCGCTCGCCAATGACGACGCCGCCCGCATCCGGAAACAGACTTCCAGCCTCAACCATGCCCATCCAGTTGGCCTCGCCATGGACGGCACGCTTGCCGTGGATACGACGCGGCGTCGCTTTCGCAAACGCTGCATTGCCGAGAAGTCCGACGCGCAGTGCGAAGACGCTCGCAACGAACGCGGCGGCGGCGCCGATCATCGTTGCGGGGTCCACATATCCCAGTACGAACTGTCCGGCCGGAACGTCTCCGACGATATTTGCAAGGCGGATCGTTTCGCGCATCGCCGCGATCAATATGGTCGCCACGCTTCCGGCGACCACGCTCCATCCAGACGACTTGATGTTCGCAGCGCCATTGGCGGCGAACAAAAACATCGTGCCGATCGCGGCTGCGGTCGCATAGGGCAGGGCGAGGCCAACGCGCCCGAGCAACAGCTTTGTCTGTTCCGACTTGCCGACGGTGGCGAGCCATTGATCTATGCCGGGAATGGCAACCACCACGGCGATCATCGTCGTCGCCGGGATCACAGCGAGCAGGATTCTACTCGCCGTCATCACCAAAGGCCTCCGCCCCGATCGCCGCCAGACGCGATCGTTCTGCATAGTCACCCTTAATGCGAAGATTTGCGTCGATCAGCAAGCCGAGCAGCAGCGCGCGTTTTTCAAAGCGCAGCCCCGCTTTTACGATCAGGCCACCAAGCTCGATCTTCTCGCGAGTATCCTTTTTACGGGCATCTGTCGTCATAGTACGGGCCATCCGCTCAAGCCTCACCAGGCCCGCCCGCAGACGCGCCAGACGCGAGCGTCGCGGATGTTTCACCTGTGATCCTGCCGTCACCGGCATTTCTTTTCCCGGTCGACGCGGCCTTGCCTCCGCGAAACCAGCTGGCGATTTCCTCGAACGCTGCCTGAAGCTCCGCTTCGTCGATATCGATCTCACCAATACCGGCTTTTAGCGCGATCCGGCCGATGCGCTCGGCCTCGCGTGTTTCGGCAGCTCTTAGCTGATCCTGCAATTTGGTGATTTCTTCCCTGATCTTCGATGATGGTTTCTTCATTCCGGTCGCATCTCCCTGGAAATCTTGCGGCGTTTGTCTCGCTGTAAGATTTCCCCAAAAGCACTTCGGAAGGAATGTGCAGATCTGCACGTCGGCAAAGCCGACACTTTGGAGGATGATCCCGCCGCTCGACGAGAGCGGATCCAAGGGCGCAATTATACGTCGCGGACGCGACGCCTTGCGTAGGGCCCCAAACAGGGCCGACCATGGCCTGACCGCTCCAGACGAACGACGTTCGAACCGGGAGCTTTTACCGCCGTGGCCATCGCCCACTTCTCAGCCAGCATCGTCAGCCGCGGCGGAGGCCGCAGCGTGGTGCTGTCTGCGGCCTACCGGCACTGCGCGAAGATGGAATACGAGCGCGAAGCCCGCACCATCGACTACACCCGTAAGCAAGGTCTGGTGCATGAGGAATTCATGCTCCCGGCCGATGCCCCGAACTGGGTCCGCGCGATGGTCGCCGACCGCTCTGTTGCCGGGGCCTCGGAGGCCTTCTGGAACAAGGTCGAGGTTTTCGAAAAACGCTCCGACGCGCAGCTTGCTCGCGACCTGACAATTGCACTCCCGCTGGAGCTTACACCCGAGCAGAACATCGCCTTGGTCCGTGATCTCGTGGAAAAACATATCCAGGCGAAGGGCATGGTTGCCGACTGGGTCTACCATGATAATCCCGGCAATCCGCATATCCATCTGATGACCACATTGCGGCCGCTGACCGAGGAGGGCTTCGGGCCGAAGAAGGTGGCGGTCATCGGTGAGGACGGCCAGCCGGTTCGCACGAAATCCGGCAGAATCCTCTATGAACTCTGGGCCGGTTCGACGGACGATTTCAACGTCCTGCGCGATGGATGGTTCGAACGGCTGAACCATCACCTGGCGCTTGGCGGCATCGATCTCAAGATCGATGGCCGTTCCTACGAGAAGCAGGGCATCGACCTCGAACCAACTATCCATCTCGGCGTTGGGGCCAAGGCGATCGAGCGCAAGGCGAAGGAGCAAGGCATCCGGCCTGAGCTTGAGCGGATCGAATTGAATGAGGAGCGGCGCAACGAGAACGCCCGGCGCATTCTTCGTCGTCCAGAGATCGTGCTCAACCTGATCACGCGGGAAAAGAGCGTCTTCGATGAACGCGATGTCGCCAAGGTTCTGCATCGCTATGTCGATGACCCGACTGTCTTCCAGCAACTGATGTTACGCATCATCCTGAACCCGGAAGTCTTGCGTTTGCAGCGTGACACGATCGAGTTCGCGACCGGAGAAAGGGTGCCCGCCCGTTATTCGACACGGGCGATGATCCGGCTGGAAGCGACGATGGTGCGGCAGGCGTTATGGCTGTCGAACCGGGACGGTCATGCTGTCTCGGACGTTGCTCTGGACGCAACGTTCCAGCGGCATGAGCGGTTGTCGCAGGAGCAGAAAGCGGCGATCGAGCGGATCGCCGGTCCCGCCCGGATCGCGGCCGTGGTTGGACGCGCCGGCGCCGGCAAGACCACGATGATGAAAGCTGCCCGCGAGGTTTGGGAACTGGCCGGATACCGGGTTGTCGGCGGCGCGCTTGCCGGCAAGGCGGCGGAGGGTCTGGAGAAGGAAGCAGGCATCGTTGCCCGCACGCTCGCCTCATGGGAACTGCGATGGAATCGGGGCCGTGATGTTCTGGACAGCAAAACCGTTTTCGTCATGGACGAGGCCGGCATGGTCGCATCGAAACAAATGGCTGGCTTTGTCGATGCCGTGGTTCGAGCCGGTGCCAAAATCGTGCTGGTCGGCGATCCCGAACAGCTCCAGCCGATCGAGGCGGGGGCTGCGTTTCGCGCCATCGTTGATCGCGTCGGTTATGCCGAACTCGAGACGATCTATCGCCAGCGCGAGGACTGGATGCGCAAGGCGTCACTCGATCTGGCGCGAGGCAACGTGGAAAAGGCGCTGACCGCCTATGATGCCAATGTCAGGATCATGGGAACGCGCCTCAAGGCCGAGGCGGTCGAGCGGCTGATCGGTGATTGGAACCACGATTACGATCAGACGAAGACAACGTTGATCCTCGCGCATCTGCGCCGCGACGTGCGCATGCTCAACGTCATGGCCCGGGAAAAACTCGTTGAACGCGGCATTGTCGGTGAGGGCCATGTCTTCAAAACGGCTGATGGTATTCGCCAGTTCGACGCGGGCGACCAGGTCGTCTTCCTGAAGAACGAGACCTCGCTCGGCGTCAAGAACGGCATGATCGCTCATGTCGTTGAGGCTGCACCGAACAGGATCGTTGCTGTCATCGGAGAGGGTGATCAGCGCCGGCAGGTCATCGTCGAGCAACGCTTCTACAGCAATCTCGATCATGGTTACGCCACGACGATCCATAAATCGCAAGGCGCTACCGTCGACCGTGTGAAGGTGTTGGCAAGCCTCTCTCTTGACCGGCATCTGACCTATGTGGCGATGACCCGCCATCGCGAGGATTTGCAGCTCTACTACGGCCACCGGTCCTTCGCCTTTAATGGCGGCCTGGCCAAGGTTCTCTCCCGAAAGAACGCCAAGGAAACCACGCTCGATTACGAGCGCGGCACGCTTTACCGGCAGGCGTTGCAGTTCGCGGAGAACCGTGGCCTGCACATCATGCAGGTGGCGCGCACGCTGCTACGCGACCAACTCGTCTGGACGCTGCGCCAGAAGACGAAACTGGTCGAGCTTGGCCAGCGCCTTGCAGTCGTTGCAGAGCGTCTCGGTCTGCACCACCCCTTAAAAACCCAAACGATGAAGGAGGCCGCACCCATGGTCGCAGGCATCAAGACATTTTCCGGTTCCGTCGCTGATACGGTGGAGCACAAGCTCGACACCGATCCAGCCCTCAGACAACAATGGGAAGAGGTCTCGGCCCGCTTTGCTTACGTCTTTGCAGATCCCGAGACCGCTTTCCGTGCGATGAACTTCGACTCTGTGCTTGCGGATCAAGAAACGGCCAAACTGGCGCTTCAGACGCTGACGAGCGCCCCTGCGTCGGTCGGACCGCTAAGGGGCAAGACCGGCATTCTTGCCAGCAAGACTGAGCGCGAGGACCGTCGCGTTGCAGACCTCAATGTTCCGACCCTGAAGCGCGATCTTGAGCAGTATCTGAGGATGCGCGAGACCGCCGTGCAGCGGCTGCAGGCTGATGAACAGGCATTGCGTCAGCGCGTGTCGATCGACATCCCGGCATTGTCGCCGGCAGCACGTGTGGTGCTGGAGCGCGTGCGTGATGCGATCGACCGCAACGATCTGCCGGCGGCCATGGCATATGCACTGAGCAATCGCGAGACCAAGCTGGAGATCGACGGGTTCAACCAAGCTGTCACCGAACGCTTCGGCGCGCGTGCCATGCTCACCAATGCCGCGCGGGAACCCTCCGGAAAGCTCTTCGACAAACTCTCCGAAGGGATGCAGCCCGAGCAGAAGGAGCGTCTGAGGGAAGCCTGGCCGATCATGCGCACGGCCCAGCAGATCGCCGCTCACGAGCGCACCGTCCAGACCCTGCGGCAGGCCGAGGATTTGCGTCTCGCCCAGCGCCAGACGCCGGTGCTGAAGCAATGAGGTGGCGCGTTCTCCTGTTCCTGGCCGGCGCCGGCGGGGTGGTCGCCGGTCTGGCGGCGATCGCCTATATGGGCGGCTTTCGGTTGAACCTGACGCCGAGCGAACCGCTTGGGCTCTGGCGCATCGAGGCTCTCCACCGTCCGGTCGAGACCGGCGATCTGGTGTTCATCTGCCCACCGCCGACCGCGTCATTCGAGGAGGCACGGCGCCGCGGCTATGTCAGGCGTGGCCTCTGCCCCAGTGGCTTCGCGCCGCTGATCAATCAGTAGCGGCGCTTCCCGGACAGCATGTGGAGATTGGCGCGAATGTCACCGTCGATGGCAGGCCTCTTGCTTCCTCAATCGTCCGAAGACGCGATGGCGAGGGCAGGGCGCTCACGTCGTGCACGGGCGGCATCGTGCCGCCAGGAACCCTGTTTCTTCACTCCTCCTTTGCGAGCTCCTATGACTCTCGGTACTTTGGACCGGTTCCCGACACGGGCCTTCTCGGCCTGGCGCAGCCGGTCCTCACTTTCGAACCGTAACTGGCGGCGATCCTGCCTGCTCATTGCCGTATCTGTCGCTTGCGGCTGGATTGCCTGGAGCGGTCATGTCCTGACCCTTCCTGTCGCTGTGTTGTTTCCGGCGCTCTGGGCGATGTCGCCGTCGCGGCTGACGGCGTTGCTCGTGTCGGCCGGATATTTTCTGGCCGCCTCGCGTGGGCTGCCGCAGGGCGTCGCCAACTTCTATGCCGCCGATCTCTGGCCTGGGCTTCTGCTCTGGACAGCTGCTTCGCTCTCCTTCGCCGGCGTCCATGCGGCGCTCTGGAAAGGGCAACCGGAAGGCAAGTCTCCGGGAGATGGTCGAGCGGGAATGGCAATGGCGGCGCGCTATCTGGCGGCGGCGATGCTCATGGGACTGCCGCCCCTCGGCATAACCGGCTGGGCGCATCCGCTCACCGCTACGGGTGTGCTCTTTCCGGGATGGGGATGGTGGGGGCTGGTCGCGATGACAGCCGGCCTCGCGATGATGACATCTCGATATTGGCCGGCTGCCGCCATTGTCCTGGGAGGATTTTGGCTCTGGTCCGCCGCTACGTGGACATCACCGAATCTACCCGAGAGATGGAAGGGCGTCGACCTCGAACAGGGCGAGAGCCTCGGGCGAGACGGCTCGCTTGGCTATCACCGTGGCCTGATCGCAACGGTGCTCGCGGCGGCCTCGGCGAAAACACGGTTCATCGTTCTTCCCGAAAGTGCACTGGGCTTCTGGACACCAACCGTCGCGAGCCTCTGGCAGCAAGGTTTGCAAGGCTCAGAGCTAACTGTGATCGCCGGCGCGGCCGTCCTCGATGCCAGCGGTTATGACAATGTCATGGCGGCGATCTCGGCTGGTGGAGACCGCGTCCTCTATCGCGAGCGCATGCCGGTTCCGGTTTCGATGTGGCAGCCTTGGCGGGCCTGGACGGGGCAAGGCGGCGGCGCTCGGGCGTACTTCTTCGCCAATCCGGTCGTAAATCTCGCCGGGACAAGGATATTGCCGCTGATCTGCTACGAGCAGCTCATCCTCTGGCCCGTCCTGCAGTCGATGCTGCGTTCCCCGATTGCAATAGTCGCCACTGGCAACGGCTGGTGGACGGACGGCACATCGATCGTCGCCATTCAGAACGCGAGCGTGGTCGCCTGGGCAAAACTGTTCGGACTACCCGTCGTCACGGCTTTCAACAGATAAGGAATTGTTCGCGATGGTCGATGCCGCACTCATCAAGGAATGCAGCGATCCCGGGCTGAAGCCGGCGGTCGTTGAACAGTTCATCGAGCGGGCAGGGTCGCAGGATCCGCTGGCTGTTACGGTCCTCTCGGGCAATCGTGTCATGCTCGTCCCGAAGCCCACGACGGCGGACGAGGCAATGAACCTCATCGGCCAGCATGTCGGCCGAAACGTCGTGCGCGTCGGCGTCACGCAATATCCGGCCGGTCTCGGTGTCGTGGAAGCCGGCGAGCTGAAATCCGACCTTGTCGATACCTGCGCCAATCTTCGGACCGGAACTGCTCTGTTCGCGAAGCTCTATCGCATCGTCACCAAATGGTACGGCAATCCGACCGACAAGGACGTTCTGCCGCAGGTGTTCGACGATGCGATCATTGCCTGGCAGACCGGGTATTTCGAGGGCACGGCTGTGTTCACCGCTCAGGACCCGGGCGGTGTCAAGTTGGAGTCACCAGTGCAGACGCCAGATCTGGGCGAACCCGAAGAAAAAATGCCGTTGCCCGGCAACGAGCGAGCCGGCAGGGAGGGTTCCGACCATCCCAACAAGGCCGGAATCCGCGTGGACCTGTCAAGTATCCGCGCTCAGGAGCCGTAAATGTCGGCATGCCGCGACTGACGATGAAGCTGATCGACGCAGTGTCGAACGGATTGGCCTTTGCGGGCAGTTTTTGGAACCGGGGAGGCGCGGAGCTTGAGATCAGGACCTCCTTGTAGAGCTCCGGCAGCAGGCGGATTAACACAGGCGCCATGTGCCGGTGCCTGCACATCCTCCCCAGCGGCTTTTATGCTTGGCTCAAACATCCACTGAACAAACAGACCCAGGAAACATTCGCCAGACCCATCTTATCGAAGATGCCTGGAAGCAGAGCGGCAAGGTCTATGTCTACCGCAAGTTGCAGGACGACAGGTTGGACCAGGGTGAGACTAGTTTCGCCAACCGTATAGCGCGTCTGGCCACACTGGCCGGGATAAGGTCCAGGCCCAGATTGGCTATCGGCGCCGGCCCGATACCCCGCAGTGGTATGCTCTCGCCAGTCGAGTTCGTGCGACGACACCAAATCTAACCCCGAAGGTGTCTACAGAATGCGGGCTATTCAATGTGCGCGAGCGTTTCTCCGCAATCTGCATCGCAGCCGCTGTCATTTTCTGGCTGATCAATGAATCCTGAAGTTATCGGCCGTCAGTGCCCTCAACATCTGACTCGTGCCTTGGTGACGCTCCAAGCGTCTTAACGATTGCGTGCTCCATAACCGTTCCGCACATCGGCGTTAGTCCATTCGAACGATGCCTCTTTCTAGCCTCAGGCTGATATGATCCAAAGGAATTCGGCTCCGACGGTAAACTGCCCACGGAACGACGACAACAACTGGGGGGGGCATGCTAAGCGAAATCCTGATCATCGTTATTCGCGGGATCGCCATAGGGTCAATCTTTGCAACTATCGCGATGAGCTTTAACATCGTCCATGGCGCCACAAATATCTTCAACTTCGCGCAAGGCAATATGTTCATCCTTGGCGGGTTCGCCGCATATTTCCTCGCCAATCAGGTGGGAATGGCCTGGTGGCTGGCGATGCTCGTGGCGACTGGGCTGGGTATCGCCGCGCTGGTGGCCTTCCAGGGCTATATCACCCTTCTTCCCTTAAGGTCGTCAGTCGAGCAGGATTCGTGGCTGATCTCGACAGTTTCGGTTTCGGTGATCATCGGTGCCGTTCTCATGATTACCCAGGGCCCATTCGCCTACTCGGTGTCCAATGTCATGCCGAGCTTCCGCATCCTTGGTACGCGAACTCCTGGGGCTTATGGTCTTGCGATCTTTGCCATGGTCTTCTGGTATGTCGCTCTGCGTTTGTTTTTGCGAAAAACATTCATCGGGCTGGCAATCAGTGCTCTGTCGCAGGATTTCGATGCCGCACGCGCGGCTGGCCTGCCGGTTCGGAGGCTTCAGCTTATAGCCTTCGCCATCAGTGGTCTCATGGTTGGTTCGGTGGGATTCCTGGTGGCGCCCGTCATTTCGGTAAGCCCGGACGCAGGTCTGAAATACGTGTTGAATGGCTTCGTCGCGGCTGTGGTCGGTGGGATTGGCAGCAATGTCGGCACCCTCATCGGCGGTCCCCTTGTCGGTGTGGCGGCGATGCTGACGGCCTACAAGATCGGCGGCGCCTACCAAGATCTGGCATCTCTGCTGCTTCTTGTCGCGATCCTGATGCTGAGGCCGCAGGGTCTCTTCGGGCGGGTGACGGCGCGGCGGGTTTGATATGACTACAATACAGGAAACTCAAATGGCAGCCACGACCGCAACGCGGCCGCGCACGTCCAAAGGCCGATTCAATTCCGATCTACCCCAGGTGTGGATTGGCATAGCAGCCATAGCTATAACGGGCTTTGCGCCGGTATTTCTCGGCAATTCCTATTGGATCCATACATTCCAGTTGGTCAACATTTATATTGCCGTCGCGATCTTCCAGAATTTTCTGTTCATCGACGCGGGCCAAAAATCCTTCGGACAAGGTGCCATTCTTGGCTTGGCCGCATATGGGGCGGCAATCGTCTACGGTCTGCATGGCCTGCCATTCTGGGTGGCCGGCTTGTTTGGCCTCGGCGCTTCGCTTGTCGGCGGGCTTTTGTTTGCGCTGCCAGCATTGCGCGTGCAGGGTTTCCATCTCGGCTTCGTGACCATGAGCGCGGCGATCGTTTTTCCGCAGTTGCTCGTAACCCTCGATCGGTGGACGAATGGCATTAATGGGGTAAGCGTCCAGTTGCCATGGGCTAATCAGCAACTGATATTGGGACTGTCTCCGCTGGCTTTGGCCATCGGCATCCTTCCAATGCTGGCGTTGTTAACCCACTATCTCATTCGCCGTTCGAAGCTTGGTCGCAGCATGTTCGTGGCAGCGCTCAGCCCCGAAGCGGCTCGCGCCCTCGGCATAAAACCGGGCTGGATGCGCTTCCTCGCCTTCATGATCGCTTCGCTGGGCACCGGTGTATGTGGGCTACTTTATCTGCCGACTGTCTCTTTCGTCAGTCCGCAGGGCTTCGGCATCGAGTTGTCCTTCGTCTTCTTCTTTGCCGTCGTCGTCGGCGGCCGCGGACAGTTGCTTGGCCCTATCGTCGGCATCTGGATTGTCTACATTTTGCCCAACATTCTGCTCGCCCAGTTTATCGAGTATCGGCTGCTCATGTATGGTTGCTTGACGCTGTTCGTGGTGATGGTGTTCCCCGACGGTATTGTTGGAACCTTTGAGCATTTTCGAGCCAAACGCAGGCGCAAGGGCGGTGGTGAACAGGCATTCCGTATTGACGGGTTTCTAGCCGATCTCAAGGGCGAGGTTGAGCAATATACGCCAACCGATGAAATCATCGTTGACGTCTCCAAGGGCACCAAGAAGTTTGGTCAGGTGGTGGCTATTGACGGCGTCAACCTCAAGGTGCGTCGGGGTGAGGTCCATGGGTTGATCGGAGCCAACGGTTCCGGCAAAACAAGCCTTCTCAATGTGCTGACTGGACTGAGCCGTCTCAACAGCGGCTCGTTCACGATCAACGGAAAGGACGCCACCTATCTCAGCGCCGACCGTATTGCGAATATGGGTCTGGGCCGCACATTCCAGGCGCCTCGTATATTTCCGCAGCTCTCGCTTTGGGACAATCTGCAACTGGGACTGGATGGTCGCACGGGTCCAGCAAGTCCCGACATGCAGCGACTAGCAGCTGCGATGGAAGAAGAATTCCAGCAAGATAGTGCGCAATTGCTTTCCCACGGTCAGCGTCGCCTCGTGGAGGTCATGCGGACTGTTCTGAAGGAGGCGACGATTGTGCTTTTCGACGAGCCGGCAGCGGGCCTGTCGCACAGCGAGCGCCGGAATTTTGCCGATCTGGTTCGTTTCTTGAGCCGACAGATGGGCAAAACGGTCATCCTTGTCGAACACGACCTGGATCTTGTCTGGGGCATCGCCGACACCATCACGGTATTGGAGCAGGGTCGCGTTGTCGCAAGCGGTGAGCCGGCCGCGATGGCGAAAGATCCTGCCGTGCAACATATGTTTGTGGGGTCCCGCCATGCTTGAGGTATCCAATCTGACCGCCGGTTATGGAGCCATTCCGGTTCTCCATGATGTCTCACTCACTGCAAATGAGGGAGAAATCCTCTTGATCGGCGGCGAGAACGGCGCCGGAAAGTCGACACTTTTGAGGGCTATTGCCGGTTTCAACAAGCCCGACAAGGGAACCGTCAAGCTTGCGGGTAAGCCTATTTCTGGACTTGCGCCGGAAGCCATTGCGCAACTGGGACTGCGGCTCGTGCTGGACGGTCACCGCGTCTTTCCTGAATTGAGCGTCTTTGACAATTTGCGTATGGGAGCGGCTGCAAGGCGGGGCGACCGCGTCGGTTTTGATAAGGCAGTAGATGAGATTTACGCTGTCTTTCCGATCCTGAAGGAGAAGCACAAGCTCTATGCTCGCGACTTGTCGGGCGGGCAGCAGCAGATGCTGGCCTTGGGCCAAGCGTTCATTGCCCAGCCCAAGGTATTGCTGTGCGATGAGCCGTCGATGGGACTTGCGCAGGCTTTGCTACCATCGATACTTTCATTTCTCCGAAAATGGGCAGAGACGGGAACAGCCGTCGTCGTTGTCGAACAGCACCTTGCCGTGACAGCGCTCTATGCGGACCGCGCTATCATCATCGAGCGTGGCCAGGTCAAATTTAGCTGCCGAGCCTCAGAGCTTGAGGCACGGCTAAACGGTGCGTCTGCACCAGCCGACGCATGAGCGATACTGACATTGGAAGACAGCCGTCTGGCCGTGACGGACCTTCGACCAGTTTCGCTGGCCAGGTAGACGCCAGCTGGCTGGATATCAACTGCCATATGAACGTGTCCTGGTTCGATCGGGTGTTCGACGCTGGTGAAAAGACTTTCTTTGAAGAATTTGGCGTGGACGATACGTTCATCACCCTAACCGGACTCAGTTTTTTTCGGCTGGAGCGCTTTGTGCGCTACGAGAGGGAATTGCTTGCCGGTGACAGGGTGGAGGTGAGAAGTATCGTTGTCTGGACCGATTTCAGGCGCGTGCATCATTTTCACGAGTTGTGGAATATCGATGCCTTGTACCGCGCTGCCTATGTCGATGTTCTGTCAATCCAAGTCGATGTTAAACAACGACGGTCTGTTCAAATTTCCCATCCAGACATTCTCGGCCCGCTGCAGGCTCTGTCAGAACAACATGAAAGGTGGGGCCGGCCGAAAGGTGTTCTACCCCGCAGAAGTGGTTGGTTTGTTCCGTCATGACGAAACCGTTGGAGTTCGACTATATCGTTGTCGGCGCAGGAGCGTCGGGGTGCGTCGTTGCTGCACGGCTTTCTGAAAAAGCCGATGTCAGTGTCGGTCTTTTTGAAGCCGGCGGCCAGGACAAAGCGCTTATCCTTGGAATACCTGGCGCCAACATTATCACCGGTACCGACCCCCGATACAACTGGGCCTATCAGACAGAACCCAACCCTGAGCTTGGCGGACGCAAACTCTATTGGGCGCAGGGAAAGGTCGTCGGTGGGTCGAGCTCCATCAACGGAATGATGTACATGCGTGGCCACCGGCGCGACTATGATCGCTGGAAGGCTCGGGGATGCGATGGTTGGGATTACCGTGGCGTACTGCCCTACTTCCGCAAAGCGGAAACCAATGAACGGGGCGAAAGCGAGTTGCATGGTGGGAGCGGGCCGATGCTGGTCGCAGCTGGTCGCAGTACAGCGCCCGTCTGTGAACTTTTCCTGCAGGCGGCGGAAGCCTACGGGGTGCCGCTCGTCGACGACCTGAATGCTGACAAGCCACAAGCGTTCGGCCATGTCGATATGACCATCGGAAAAGGACGGCGGTCAAGCGCATCTGCCGCGTATCTTCGGCCGGCACTTAAGCGGCGCAATCTCACTCTCGTCGTGAACGCTCTCACCTTGCGCGTCGTCATCGTCAAAGGCGAGGCCAAGGGCATAGAGTTTCTTCATGACGGACAAAAGCGCATGGCCGTGGCAAGGCGCGGGGTGATCCTTTCCGGTGGCGCGGTCAACTCACCGCAACTGTTGATGCTGTCAGGCGTTGGTGACGCGACGACACTGAAGGCCTTCGGCATTCAAGTTGAGGCTGACCTACCGGAAGTCGGCCGCAACCTGCAAAATCATCCTATGTATCGGCTGATGTATACCACGACCAAACCAGTCAGCGCCTACAGCCATGTAAGGCCGTTGGGCGCAGTGAAGGCCGGGCTTCAGTACGCCTTGAGACGTAGCGGCGTCCTCAGCCGCGGCCTGTTTCCCACATCCGGTTTTTTCCACGCCGTCGAAGGCGATCCTAATACGGAGATTCAGGTGTGCATGGCACCTGCTCTGGTTATACGCCGCAAGCCGGGCGTCTTCGGCATCCTACCTACTGAGCACGGGTTTACGCTGCTGCTGAACCACGGCTCGCCGTTCAGCCGTGGCGAAGTGCGACTGAAGTCGAGCAATCCCACTGTGCCGGCTGCGATCTTTTCGAATTTCTTCTCCGATCCGCGAGATATTGACATTCTTGCCGAAGGTGCCCGCAGAGCTCGAGATCTCGTTCATTCTGCGCCTTTGGGGCAGATACTCGGCCGTGAGCTTCTGCCGGCAAAGCCGGCTGCAACACGCGAGGATTTCGAAGCCGACATCCGGTCGACCGCCACCACGCACTATCATCCGGTAGGCACTTGCCGCATGGGTAGCGATTCTCAATCCGTCGTAGATCCGCAATTGCGTGTGCGCGGAGTGGATCGTCTTTATGTAGCCGATGCGTCGATCATGCCAGTTCTGATAAATGGCAATACTTATGCTGCTTCGGTCATGATCGGCGAGAAGGCGGCGGATATCATTGGCAGTCTATGATGCCATCAGGGTTCTATTTCAGGAGGTTCATATGAAAAAGCGATTTCTAGGCCATTCGGGTCTGGAGGTGTCGGTCGTGGGTTTGGGCTGCAACAATTTCGGCGGAATGATCCAATCGCTCGACCTCGATACATCCCGCAAGGTCATCCATGCGGCGCTCGACGCGGGCGTGACGCTGTTCGACACCGCCGATTCCTATGGTTTGGCAGGAGGGTCGGAAAAGACTCTTGGCGAGATTCTGGGGGGGCGCCGAAAGGACATTGTTCTTGCCACGAAATTCGCGTCGCCGCTCAACCGCGCGGTCAGCACCCGCTATAACGGATCGCGCGGCTACGTTATGGGCGCCGTCGAGGACAGCCTTCGTCATCTGAAGACCGACTACATCGATCTTTATCAGTATCATTTTCCTGACCCGGGCACGCCAATCGACGAGACCCTGCGAGCCCTCGACGATCTCGTCCGGCAAGGCAAGGTCCGCTATCTCGGTTGCTCGAATCTGGATGCCTGGCAGCTTGTCGATGCGAGTTGGACCTCACGGCATCTCAATCTAGAGCGCTTGCTCTCAACGCAGACCGAATATAATCTTCTGGCACGTTCGGCCGAGAAGGACCTCTTTCCAGCGCTGCGTGCCGCGCGTATGACCCTTCTTCCCTATTTCCCCTTGGCGAGCGGCCTGCTCACCGGCAAATACCGCAAGGGTCAACCGCTGCCAAGCGATACGCGCATGAGCATGACCTTTTTTAAAGGCGGTCTCACCGATGATAGGCTGGAGATCATCGAAAAGCTGATCGCCTTTAGCGAGGAGCGTGGTCGCACGATCCTGGAACTGGCTTTCTCATGGTTGCTGTCGAATTCAATGGTCACCAGCGTGATCGCAGGAGCGACCAAGCCAGAGCAGGTGACCGCCAATGCAAAGGCTGCCGACTGGGATTTGACTGCTGCTGACAAGGCCGAATTGGAGAGAATCCTGGCCGAAAACGCTTGATCCCTGCCGGGCGAGTGGCAACCGCTCGCCCGGACATTACTGTTAGTCTCTTTGGACGATTGCTGCATGGCAGCATCTCCATAGATTAACGACACGATGAGAGGATCGAGCATGAGTGACTTGGTTGAGCCGCGCACGGTGGAGATTACATATGAGACAGAGACGCCGGTAACCTATACCATCGAGGGAGCAGTCGCCTGGATCACACTCAACCGTCCAGCGTTTAATAACGCGCAGAATTCCCAGATGACGTATGCTCTCGACGATGCGTTCAAGCAGGCCGTCGATAATGATGGGGTTAAGGTAATTATATTGCGTGGCGCGGGAAAGCATTTTTCCGCAGGCCACGATATAGGGTCGCCGGGCCGCGACGTAAACAAGAGCTTCGAACGCCGCCTGATGTGGGCGGATCACGTAAACAAGCCTGCAGCTGAAATGCTCTACACCCGTGAGCATGAGGTCTACCTTGGTATGTGCAGGCGCTGGCGCGATATTCCGAAGCCAACTATCGCTTTGGTCCAAGGCGCCTGCGTGGCGGGTGGTCTTATGCTGGCCTGGGTATGCGATTTCATCATCGCGACCGACGATGCCTTTTTCCAAGACCCAGTCATCCGGATGGGCATTCCCGGCGTGGAGTACTTTGCCCATGCCTTCGAACTGCCTCCGCGCATAGCCAAGGAATTCCTGTTGTTGGGGGAACGCATGACCGCCGTTCGTGCCGAACAATTCGGCATGGTCAATCAGGTCGTGACGCGCGACGCGCTCGATCAGGCTGGGCGCGCCATGGCAGAAAAACTTGCCGCTTATCCGCGCCTTGGTCTTTGGCTGGGGAAGCAGGCGATCAACCATGTCGAAGACCTTCGCGGAAAACGCACGGCTATGGATGCGCATTTCCATATGCATCATTTTGCCCATGCCCAGAACGATCTAACGACTGGCGACAGGCTTGGTGGTCAGGATGCGAAAAGCATGGCAGCGGCCAACAAGAAGCAGGCTGGCGCCTGACTTCAGGCGATATTTTCAACAGACGGATATGGGACCGCATCAGCGTGGACTTGACCTATAGCACCGAACAGCGACGTTTCCGCCAAGAGGTGCGCTCCTGGATGGAAGCGCACGTACCCGCCGAGCCGCTGTCATCGTTCGATGCTACGCGTGAAGGCTTTGAGGCGCATCGCGCTTGGGAGCGTACGCTGAGCGAGGGTCGATGGGGCATGGTCACATGGCCCGAAAGCTATGGTGGAAGAGGCCTGGACCTTATTCAGTGGCTTATTTTCGAGGAAGAATATTATCGGTCCGGCGCGCCGCTGCGTGTCAACCAGAACGGCATTTTCCTCCTTGGCCCGACGCTGATGGAATATGGCACGCCCGAGCAGAAGGCGCGTTTTTTGACCGCAATGGCATCCGGCGACGAGGTTTGGGCGCAGGCATGGTCTGAACCGCAGGCCGGCAGCGATCTCGCCGCCGTTAAATCCACTGCTGTCGCCGATGGCGAGGAGTATGTCCTGAAAGGCCATAAGATCTGGTCTTCGCGCGCTGTGTTCGCGGATTGGGCGTTCGGCCTGTTTCGGACGGACCCATCATCTCAGCGCCACAAGGGACTGTCGTTGATATTTTTCCCGCTAAATGCACCCGGTGTCCGCGTCCAGGCCATCCCGCAGATCGATGGCGAGAAAGGCTTCGCGGAGATCTTTTTGGACGATGTTCGCGTCCCCGCCTTCCACAGGCTCGGCGGCGAGGGTGAGGGCTGGTCGATTTGCATGGCAACTGCGGGTTTCGAGCGTGGCCTGATGTTGCGGTCACCTGCCCGCTTCCAGGTCGCTGCCCGCAAGCTGGTTGAGCTTTACAAGGCGCATGAACATGAAGTTGAAGCCTCGGTTCGTGACGTAGTGATGCAAAGCTGGATGGATGCCGAAGCGTATGCGCTGTCCATTTACAGCACCGCGTCGCGACTTACCGCCGGCGGACAAATCGGCGCCGAGGCGAGCACCAATAAGATATTCTGGTCAGAAATGGATATCGCGCTGCATAAAGCCGCGTTGTCGATCCTCGGGGCGCGCGCCGAACTGCTGCGCAGCGCGCCTGCGGCGGGCGATATTGGCAAATGGCTCGACGGTTATTTCTTCTCGCTCGCAGGTCCGATCTATGCCGGCTCGAACGAGATCCAGCGCAACATCATTGCCGAGCGCATGCTTGGCCTGCCGAGGTCATAGCATCATGGATTTCCGTTTTACAGAAGAGCAGATGATGACGGCAAGCGTCGTCCGCGACCTGCTATCCGATCTCTGCCAGCCAGCAGATCTTCGTCGCCTCATGGAGTCT
Source organism: Tianweitania sp. UT-5YL-CI-8 (assembly GCF_030010215.1). Lineage (GTDB taxonomy): Bacteria > Pseudomonadota > Alphaproteobacteria > Rhizobiales > Rhizobiaceae > Oryzicola. Next base: position 51,788 of record NZ_JASCRR010000015.1, on the reverse strand, counting down.
GGCGAAGCGCGCGATCCCAACCGGTGGTGCAAAATCGGTGAAATAGGTTTGGCGGCCGCCCTGGTCGGCGAGGAGCATGGCGGTCTTGGCTTGCGTTCGATCGATTTTGTACTTGCTGCCGAAGCCTGCGGCTATGCCGGTCTGCCTGAACCGCTCGTTGAGAACACAGGCGTGGCACTGCCGCTTCTCGCGGCTCTCTCACACGCCGAGGGTGTGGCACCCTTCTTTGAGATGGCTCTCACTGGCGAAATCACGGTCGCCTTGGCGCACTCCGCCAACGCGTTCGTTGCGGATGTAGATAGCGCTGGCGCTCTTATTGTAGAAATCGAAGGCGCACTTTATCTCGCAGCTCCCAACACATTGCGCCTGACGCGTCAGCCCAGCATCGACCCCTTCCGCCGGCTTTTTATGATCGACGGGGGGGTGGACACCGCCATGAAGCTGACGGGAAGAAACGAAGCCGCTCCGCTCCTTGCCGCTGCTTTCGAGCGCGGAGCCCTGTTTACCGCAGCGCAACTCGTCGGCATCGCTCAGCGTTGCGTCGATCTCGCGGTCGCTTATGCGAAAGAGCGGCAGCAGTTTGGAAAGCCGATCGGCTCCTACCAGGCCGTGAAGCATCAGCTGGCAACAGCGCAAGTGAAAATCGAGTTTGCAAAACCGGTTCTTTACGCGGCGGCCGCGGTGGTTGAACAACCCGGAATGTATTCCCGCTCTCGTGTGTCACAAGCCAAGCTCGCCGCCGCGGAGGCTGCCGATCTTGCCGCCCGAACCGCAATCCAGGTGCATGGTGCGATGGGGTATTCCTGGGAGGTAGATGTGCATTTCTTCCTCAAGCGGGCCATTGCACTGACCAACTGGTGGGGAACCCCCGCCTACCATCGCGGCCGCGTGGCCGAGCGGATGCTGAGTGGTGAGCTCGGTCCGGACAATACTTTTGCAAGCGAGGCCACTTATGCCTGAAGCCTATATAGTCGATGCTGTCCGTACCCCTGTCGGCCGAAAGAAGGGGAGCCTCGCGGGCATGCATTCTGCTGATCTCGGCGCGGTTCCGATCAAGGGGCTGATGGATCGCACGGGCATCGATCCCAATGCGGTTGATGATGTAGTCTATGGATGCACGGAGACGATCGGCAGTCAGGCCGGAGACATCGCCCGAACCTGCTGGCTGGTGGCCGGCATGCCGGAGCATGTACCCGGTGTTACCGTCGACCGCCAATGTGGCTCCGCCCAGCAGGCGGTCCATTTCGCGGCAATGGGGGTTATGAGCGGCGTCCAGGACCTCGTGGTTGCCGGGGGTGTTCAGAACATGAACGCGATTCCGATCTCCGCAGCGATGATCGTTGGACAGCAATATGGATTTCCCGATCCCTTTTCGACGTCACCTGGCTGGCGTGCCCGCTATGGCGATCAGGAGGTGGGACAGTTCCGCTCCGCCGAAATGATCGCGGAAAAATGGCAAAGCTCGCGCCAGGAGATGGAGCGATTTGCGCTGGAAAGTCACCGACGGGCAATAGAGGCGATCGACGCAGGCCGGTTCACCGACGAAATCGTGCCTGTCGGCGAGTTCGCGGTTGACGAGACCCCGCGCCGAGACACCAGCCTGGAGAAGATGGCTGAACTCAAGCCGCTGGTCGAGGGCGGCTCGGTGACCGCGGGCGTATCCAGCCAGAACTGCGATGCGTCGGCCGCGTTGCTGATCGCTTCGGAACGCGCGGTTAGGGATCATCGGCTGGAGCCCCGCGCCCGCATTCACTACATGACGGTTCGTGCTGCGGACCCCGTCTGGATGCTGACAGCGCCTATCCCGGCGACACGATACGCGCTTGAGAAAAGCGGGCTGAAAGTCGAGGACATCGATCTGTTCGAGTGCAATGAGGCGTTTGCATCGATCCCGCTTGCTTGGATGAAAGAGCTCGGCATTCCGCACGATAAGGTCAATGTGAATGGCGGCGCAATCGCGCTTGGTCATCCCATCGGTGCGACAGGCGCACGCATTATGACGACGATGCTGAACGAACTGGAGCGCCGAAAAGGCCGCTATGCGCTGCAGACCATGTGCGAGGGAGGCGGCCAAGCCAATGTAACGATTATAGAAAGGCTCTGACGATGCCGGTCTACTCGTTCGAAGGCATCGTCCCGGTGGTCGACCCGACCACCTATCTTCATCCGACCGCAGTGTTGATCGGTGACGTCACCGTTGGGCCACGCTGCTACATCGGACCTGGTGCGTCGCTGCGCGGCGACTTCGGACGCATTACGATCGAAGGCGACACGAGCATCCAGGACAACTGCACTCTTCACACGGGCGCAGGGTCTGATTGTATCGTGCGTCGGGGCGCGACGGTCGGTCACGGTGCCATACTTCACGGCTGCACAGTCGGCGTTAACGCGCTCATCGGGATGCAGGCGGTGGTGCTGGATGGCGCTGTAATCGGGGAGGACTGCCTCGTGGCGGCGTTGAGTCTGGTCAAGAATGACACCGTTACGGGCGATCGGCAGCTCATCGCAGGGAATCCCGCCAAAGCGGTGCGCGATATGCCCGATGAGGCCATCCGCTGGCGCAACAACGGTGACGGCGAATATCAGCGCCTTGCCGACCGCTCGCTGATAGCGATGATTGAGTGCGAGCCCTTGACTAAGCCGGATCCGGAGCGCCGTCGCAATGCGGGTAATGCCACAGCGGTTCGGCTGGCGAATAGAATCTGAGAACAGAGAAGAGCAACAGGATGACCAGTATCTGCGACAACAGGGTGGTGATCGTCACAGGAGCAGGACGCGGTTTGGGCCGTGCCTATGCGCTGGGGTTGGCGGCGGAGGGTGCGAAAGTCGTCGTCAACGATCTGGGCGTCGGAACCCACGGCGACACCACTGGAGAGACTCCGGCGCAACAAGTCGTCGACGAAATCAAGGCACTGGGGGGGCAAGCGGTTGCCAATTATGACGACGTGGCCGACTTCGAGGCCGGCGGCCGAATTGTAAAGGCTGCACTCGACGCATTCGGGGATTTGCACGCGGTCGTGAACAACGCCGGCTTCGTGCGCGACCGCATGTTCGTCTCCTGCACGCCTGAGGAGTGGGACGCTGTGCTGCGGGTCCACTTGCGCGGTCATTTCTGCGTCAGCCGGCACGCGGTTGACTACTGGCGGGCGCGCCAGAAGGCAGGCCACGCCGTTGACGCCCGCATCGTCAACACCTCGTCCGGTGCGGGACTTCAGGGAAGCGTCGGGCAAAGCGCCTATTCCACGGCCAAGGCGGGTATCGCGACGCTGACGCTCGTGCAGGCAGCGGAGCTTCGTCGCTATGGCATTACCGCCAATGGACTTGCGCCCAATGCGCGCACGAGAATGACTGAGACGGCTTTCGCCGAAGCCATGCAACCAAAGGAAGGCGAATTCGACCTGTTCGCACCGGAAAATACAGCCCCTCTGGTCGCATGGCTCTGCAGCGGTCGGTCCGGCGACGTAACCGGGCAGATATTCGAACTGTTGGGGGGCAGTATCCGCGTCTGCCAGGGTTGGACCGACGGACCTGAGTTCGACAAGGGCGAACGTTGGGAAGCAGCCGATCTGGGTGAAAAAATTGTTGAACTTGTCGCCAAGCGGGCGGCTCCGAAGCCGGTCTATGGCGCAGCGTGAACGAGGAGGACGCGGGTGGAAAAAGTAGTAAGAGACATCGAACGACTCATCGCGATCGAAGACATCAAAAATCTCAAGGCGCGCCGGATCCGCGCAATGGATGAGAAGCGCTGGGCCGATTATGAGGCGACGCACGCTGAAGACCACGTCTCCGATACATATGCCGGCGGGGAGCCTGCTGTCGGCGCTAAAGCCAATGCTGCCCGGCTGGCTCAGGTGCTCGGCCACATAACTTCCATACATCATGCGCATACCCCTGAGATAACAATTTTATCCGACACGACGGCCGAAGGCGTGTGGGCAATGGAGGACATGCTCTTCTGGAAGCAGGGTGAAGAAAGCCACTGGCTGCATGGATACGGCCATTATCATGAGAAGTACCGTAAGGGTCCCAATGGTTGGCAATTCGTTTACCGCAAGCTGACGCGCATACGGGTTGATACTTCCGATAATGCTGACCTTGGACTGTTGAACGTCGACAATAAGAGCAACTGATGCTCCGTGAGAAGGTGGCAATCTTTATCGAACAGGAGAGATAGATAGTGGACGAACTCTTCTCTCCAGTCGAACTTGGGGCGTTCAAGCTCCGCAACCGCATAGTCATGTCACCGATGACACGTAGCCGGGCAGGCAAGGGAGATGTGCCTACCGAACTGCAAGCAGAATATTACAGGCAGAGGGCCTCGGCCGGTTTGGTGGTGACTGAGGGTATCCAGCCAAGCCCGGCCGGAAAAGGGTATTGCCGTACGCCTGGCCTCTACTCAGCTCCACAGACCGAGGGATGGCGGCGCGTTGCCGCGGCGGTGCATGCCGAGGATGGAGTTGTGGTAGCCCAATTGATGCATTGCGGCCGTGTGGCTTCGCGTCTCAACAAGGAAGACGACTCCGAGATCGTCGCCCCTTCCGCCATCCGGGCAAATGCGAAAATCTTCACGGACAAGAACGGCCTCGTCGATATCGACAAACCACGTGCTCTTGAGGTCGTTGAAATTGGCGACGTGGTTCGCGAGTATCGTCAGGCGGCATTAAACGCCAGGGAGGCGGGCCTGGATGGGGTGGAGCTCCATTGTTCGAGCGGTTATCTCCCGATGCAGTTCCTGTCGTCGAACAGCAATCGGCGGACTGATCGATACGGAGGAAGCACCGAAAACCGGATACGCTTCACCATGGAGGTTCTCGAAGCCCTTGGCGATGCCATCGGCTATGATCGTGTCGGACTGCGCTTATGCCCCGGCTTCGACTATAACGACATAGACGACGACAATCCACGGGAGACCTATGGCTTGCTCCTGGAGAAGTCTTCAAAGCTCGGTCTCGCTTATTTGCACCTTGTGCGGCGAAGCTTCCCAAAAGTAGACAATTTCGAGCTCGTGAAAGCACATTGGCGTGGAAAACTTATCCTAAACAATGAGCTGACCGGCGAAACCGCTGCTCAGGTTATCGCTGCAGGAGATGCAGACGCGGTTTCCTTCGGACGGCTCTTCATTGGCAATCCCGACCTTGTCTCCCGCCTGCGCAGAGGTGTCGAATTGGCGGGATATGACACAAAGACCGTCTATACGCCCGGCCCCGAGGGCTACACAGACTATTCGACCGCAGATTGAGGTCGTCTTATCCCTGCCTTTGCGCCTGCTCGACTTCGGCATTCCTAGGTGCAGACTGTCATGAGGTCTACGACATCGAGATACCCACCTTGAGTCAGGAGCTGCTCCCGCAAAAGATGGCATATCCAGAGTTCACGTCGTCTGGGGTAGTGGGTCGCGCAGTCGATCCTTGACGACTTTCCCTTGTGGGCTGGTCGGCAGCGATGTCCGGAACTCTATGATCCGAGGAACCTTATAGTTGGCGATATTGGCACGCGTCCAATCGATCAACTCGCGCTCTGTGGCAGAGGTTCCGGGACGGAGTACGACAAAGGCCTTTCCGATCTCACCCATACGGTCATCCGGTACGCCGATGACCGCGATTTGACCGACTGCGGGGTGGGCGCTCATGAAGCGTTCGATCTCTGCGGGGTAGCAGTTGAACCCACCTGTGATGTACATATCCTTGACGCGGTCCTCGATGCGCAGATTTCCGTCCGTGTCGAAGTAGCCGATATCGCCCGTGTGCAACCATCCGTCTTGGTCAATCGTCTTGGCTGTGGCTTCCATATCGTTGAAGTAGCCCCGCATGGTGATATATCCGCGCACAACCACTTCGCCCGGCTCACCATCAGGCAACAGCTTGCCATGCTCACCCATGATGCAGACCTCAGTGTCGGGGAACGGTTTTCCGCATGTGTTGGCGATAACCTCAGCATCGTCGTCCGCCCGACACATCGTGCCATAACCGCCGCATTCGGTTAGGCCATATCCGTTGACGACGCCCGTGAAGCCAAGTTCCGATCGCATGCGGCGGATCAAGGTAGCTGGAACTACCGATCCACCTGTAATCCCGAGCCGCAGGCTGCTGGTGTCAAATTTGGCGAGTTGCGGATGCTGCAGCATGCCGTGAAAAATTGTCGGAGGACCGGGGATGACGCTGATCTGCTCACGCCAAACACGATGCAGGATTTCATCTGGATCATAGGTTAGGTGCGGCAGCAATACCGCGCCCCGCATCAACGACACGATAGCGCCAGACCGATAGCCAAAGGCGTGAAAAAAGGGGGGGATCACCAGTATCCTATCCCTATGACGAATTCCAACACGCGTCGCCCACGCATCGACGGCGCGAAGGCATTGCCTGTGAGCGTACATCACACCCTTGGGATGACCGGTCGTGCCAGACGTGAAGAGCATATCGCAGAGGTCGTCAGGTAGGACGTTGGACGTTATCGCATCCAGTTGCACGTCGTCGATGTCTTCGCCTGCGGCCAGAAATGCGTCCCAGCTCATGTCTTCACCACGCGCGCCATCAAATACGATGAGTGCGCGCAATGAAGTGCGAGAAGAGCCATTCAATTGATCGGGGTAATATTGGCCGAGGAAATCGCCGACCGACAACATCATGGAGGCGCCGCTGCGCTTGATCAACTCGCCGACCTCGGCGCCTTTGAAACGTGTACTAGTAGGGATCAGAATCGCACCGACGCTCACCAGCCCCAGAGCTGCACTGAACCATTTCCAGGTGTTTGGGCTCCAGATCATGACTCTGTCGCCTTTTTTGATCCCGGCAGCTATAAAAGCTTTGGCGACCTTCCGGCGAATGGTATCCAGCTCAAGGAAGCTCAGGGTAACGCCACCGTCTTCTATCGCTGTCTGGTCGCCGTAGACTTGCGCTGCCTGAGCGCATAAAGCGGGAATTGTCGTGAAATCCCAGGTCGAACTATCGACGTTCATGATCAGCCTGTCGGTTTCTAGACGCCGTTGGCAACATTCGGCACGGTGTTATCTCCGTGCCATAAACTCCGACGTCGAGCGCCGCATCGTCCGAAAAGACGAATTTTTTGCGGCCCTGTTTAACTTAAGGAAGGTATACCAGGACTGTCGGAAAGCGATGGCCGAAACGCCGTGGCGTATGGAGCGGAATGTGGATGATTATTTGAACTCTTTTTTACCGAGGATGGATAACCGCGTCGTCATCGTTACTGGTGGCACGAAGGGAATCGGTCGTTTCATCGTAGAAGCCTTTTTGGGGGCTGGCGCCGATGTCGCGGTTTGCGCTCGAAACGAGCCCGAAGCACCTCCGGAAAAGGATGGGAGGAGCGCCGTATTCTACAAATGTGACGTGAGAAACGCGGAATCCTGCCGTACCTTCGTCGATGCAGTTGGCGAGGCGTTTGGACGCATAGACGTGCTGGTCAACAACGCAGGGGGCTCTCCACCGGCCGATGCGTCGAAAGTATCGCCGCGGTTTTCGGAGTCAATCATCGCCCTTAACCTTACTGGGCCGCTGCATCTCTCACAAGCTGTGCATCGGTGGATGGTGCCACTGCCGGAAGGCGGTTCGATCATTAATATCGCAAGCGTCTCAGCTGAACGTCCGGCTCCTGGAGCCGCTGCCTATGGAGCCGCGAAGGCTGGTCTACTGAGCCTCACAGGGAGTCTTGCGCAGGAGTGGGGTCCCGCAATACGCGTCAACGCCATTATTGCCGGGCTTATGCAGACCGAGCAGACGGAGTTGAGTTATGGCTCGCGAGAGGCGCAAGAGGAGCTTGCAGCGTCCCTCCCGTTGAAGCGAATGGGCAGAGGATCGGACATCGCCTCGGCAGCGCTGTATCTCAGTTCACCGATGGCAGCGTTTATTAGTGGCGCAAGATTGGAAGTTCATGGCGGGGGAGAGCCACCGCTCTTCCAGGATATTATTCGCCGCCACGCTGCAACAGCGCAAAAACAGGAAACAGCATAAGACGCTCGTCAAGAACGTGGTGAAGTGTGATTGCCGCGCGCTGCCTCGTCTGATTGAACGATGCCGTTGCAAGAAGCGAATGCTTGGTCTCGTTGAGAACTGATTGGTGGAGGAAAACATGAACATTACATCTTACGTCAGCCGCCTTGCCATGATGGCATTGACCTCGGCTGCAACCTTTGCAGTCGCTGTGCCTGGTGCCCACGCTGAAGATACTATTAAGATGGGCGGCATCGTCTCCCTGACGGGTGGCGGCGCGTCCATAGGCGCAGTTGCCGAACAGGCCTGGAGGATGGCCGTAGACGAAATAAACGAATCGGGTGGCATTCTCGGCAAAAAGGTCGAGCTCGTGCTGGCCGATACTGCAACCGACCCAACCCACGCCGTCAGTGAGCTTCGGCGTCTTATTGAGAATGAGAAAATTCAGCTTCTTGTTGGCCCCGCTACCAGCCAGGAAACCATCCCGCTTGTCGCCGTCACCAACGAGAAGAAAGTCGCCCAGGTTTCGACCGCGGCTTCGACGCAATTGACGCCCGAATTCGCCCCCTATCACTTCTCAGACTCAGTGACCGGCCTGAACCAGATGCGTCCCAATGTCGATTATGCCATTGACGTGCTAAAGCTCAGCAAAATGGCGTTGATCTCAGACAATGGTGGCATGTCCAAAGCTGCTGTCAGCGAGATCCTGGCTTACATGAAATCTCGCAACGTCGAGCCGGTTATCGTGCAGGAGTTCCCCTTTCGAGCCGAAGATATGACGCCCCAGCTTTTCTCCATGCGCAGCGCGGGTGCCGAGGCCATCTTGCTGATCAACTCTATTGGCGATGATTCCCGCAAGCTTCTGGAAAATCGTGCGGATATTGGTTGGGAAGTCCCGGTGCTTTCCGGCCAGACGATGAGCAACTATGCGGTGGGCAACGCGAAGACTATCGGAGAAGACGCGTTTGAAGGCGTTTACAGCACACAGTTCGTTGGGATGACCTACTGCCCCGGTGATCCCGTCGGTGAATCGGAATTCGCGAAGTTCGCCGCGCGCGCCGTCGAGCGTGTAAAAGATCTTGAGCGAATGGGTGGGGCTCCCTCGCTGAACCCATATTACATTCAACCGTTTATACTTGCAGCGGCGGCAAATGGCGCGGGCACGACAGAGAGCGAAGCTCTATCAAAATGGCTTCAGCAGAATGCCGATAAGGTCAAGGTGCAGATCGGAGAGTTGCAGGCGAGCGACAAGAGTCATTTTCTTCCAGCTCCATCCTCGATTAAGGTTGTGAAAAATCCTTATGCCTTGCGTGAAGATGGACTTGTCGAACGCGCCGACTGTCCAGCATAAGTTGCCCATTACATATCCGCAACCGAGATCGTAACGTCGTAGCTCCTTGTAAGACACGCATGGCTCTGATTTTGAAATAACCGGTAGAATTGCACTGTCCATTGCTTAAGTGGATTAAAGGCTGGTTCCTGTATTAACAGGGACCAGCCTTTTCATTTTTGATTAATACAACAGTTGTGTCGGCTGACGCGCTCTCGAAACTGAGCCTTTGAAGCGATGCGCGGGTAAATGCAACTTCCCAAAGCAGTGGACGCTTTAGGGCAGTCCAATCTCTGAATTTTTATTCGACAAGTCCGTCTCTGAACGATAAGCGGCCGGCCGCCGATCCCGCCGCCATTCATCATCGGGCTTGCTGTCCTCCAACCAAATTTTGACGCAGTGCAAAATTTTTGACAACTCTTCAAAGAAATTGACGATGTGTTGAATTAATGACATAGTGTTCATACTCAAGGCATCACGGGAGGTAGCCATGGTGAATCCTTGCTTCGTTCCAAAGAGTTTTTCCGTCGCGTATCGCTATGAGGCCTTTTAGCGAGGAAATAATCACTTATCGATTGGTCTAAGATTTGGCTCGCCGCTGCCAGGTCAGGGAGGTTTATCAAATGACATTTCACTCTCGTTCTATAGTAGAACTCGGCGATCTGCTGAGCGGACTGACGAAAAGTATCGAAATGTGTGCCCCGCTAGAGACATCCCTTGATATCGTGCGTCACCATTTTGGAGCCCAGGTCGCGGTATTGGCGATGGATAATCGCGCGCGACAGGGTGATCCTACCTTGTTTTTTTCACCTGTTGACTTGAGCGGTTCACAACACCCCAGCTTTTCACAGCTTAAGGAAACGCATTACGTTCTCGCGAATGAGCCAGAAAAAGAAGATGCCGGCACTTATACTCTGTGGCTATTCCGCGAACGTCTCTCGGGTAAATTCGATGCGGAGGAGTCGGCTATGTGTGCCATCATAGCTTCGCAGTTCGTACGCACACTGAGGATGGTAAAACGGATGGATAGCTCCGAGGTTGAGCGAATCTTATATTCCGATGTGCTTGATAAGCTGAATGTCGGGGTCATCATCGTGGACTGCGCGGGTAAGATTACGAAAACGTCCACCGTCGCTCAAAGATTCGTCTCTACCCGTGATGGACTTCAGGTTCAGAGCGGAAAGCTCCGGGCAATGAGTGCTGTCGAGGATCGGGAGCTTCAAGCGGCTATCAAGGCTGCGTTGGGTGAGACTGGGCTTTCGCGCGGTTTGTCACTGACGAAACGATCCGGAACCCGGAACCTGGGTATTATGATACGGCCCGTGATGTCCGGAGGAGACTCGGTGGCAATCTATATTCGTGACTGCGATCTGGCGCCTGAAGTTGAGGGTGAGTTCGTGAGGCAGATTTTCGACCTGACCCCAGCCGAAGCTGCGGTTACACGGCGGTTGACGGCCGGTCTTTCACTGGAGGACGCTGCTACATCGCTGGACATCAGCCGAAACACGGCGCGCGCGCATCTGCGTTCCATCTTTTCAAAAAGTGGCATCACACGGCAGACTGAACTGGTCCGACTTGTTCTGAACAGTGCAGTCATTCTAGGTGGACGCGGCCCGCAAGCGGTGTGATGTTGTAGAAGGACCTTTGTTGCCTAAGCCAGCCCCAGCAAGGCAACGGCAGTCTGGTATGAGCGATGAGCCGCAGTTTCGAGGTCGAGTGCGGCGAAATCCGGCGAAATAATCTCCACGCTGATTGGTACGGTCGATCCGGTGCTGTCAAGGGCGTCGAGAAAGCCTCTAAGGTTGAACGTTCCCTCCCCACAAAGTTTTCGGAAAAGGGTGTCCGTCGAAAGAGAGCCGTGGGGAGCAGCTTCGGCGTCGTTGAGCTGGATACAGAGGATTTTTTCAGCTGGAATCCTGCGGATGTCACTCAGTGGAATTTGGCCGCGAAAGACGTGCCAGGAATCTATGACAAGCCCGGCGTTGGGTATATTTTCGACAAGCTGAAGTGCGGTATCAACATCCCGAACGTCACTCCACGCGACGATTTCGAGCGCTATCGACAAGTCCCGTTCACCCGCGCGCTCGCAGAGCTCCCGAAATTTTGCACGAAGCATCGATCTGGGGATGCCCAACCCGCGAAAATCGGATCCCACATTGAGGCTGCGCGCTCTATAGGCGTCCGCAGCCTCATAGGCGGTGCGCTCGTTGGCACGCGCCTGCTCTCCTTCTGATCCGTCGAGAAACCAGTCGACGAGGAACTCCAGCGATATCTCGTGCATGCCGTTGCTTTCCAAAGTGGCGCGAAGCTCGGCGTTCGACAGTCCGGCCTCCCGCTGCCAGCTGTAGTCGCGGAAATGCAGGCACATTCCGGTGTAACCGGCCGCGGCGCAGGCCTCCACCCTTGAATCGAAGCTGTGCCTAGCGGGAACAAGCCCACCGGGCAAGACGCCGCTGATAGTATGCGAACTGCAAATCAGTCTGCGCTGTATTGTCATCTGCGGAACTCCTTTTGCTGTCGGATCAATCTGGCTTGTGGTCAAAGGTTGGCTGGGCGCACTGTCGCCAGATCAACCAGGAAGCCAGAGAAATCAAAGCCATAACAGGCTCGATCAGGCCTAGTCCGTGCGACGGGTTCGGTACCAAACCGACTGCGATAGAGCCGATCAGCCCCACGGTCATCACCATGAATCCGCTCATCGATGAAGCCGCTCCGGCGTTTTCGGGAAAAGCCGCCAAGCTCGCCGTATACATTGCGGGGAGAATGAAAGCGCCTGCGAGGATCATCAGACCGACTGGGACCATCACGGCGAGTAGTTGCGGTTCACGAGATAGCAATTGAAAAGCCGCTGCCAGGCTCGCTAGAACGAGCACGCTGAGTCCATACGGGACGAGCCTGAAGGCACCTGTGCGTGGAATCAAGAAGCGCACAGCCATCGCACCTAGAAAATACGATCCCGAGACGATCAACATGAGGAAACCAAACTGGCCTGCGGTAAAGCCAAGCTGACCCATCACTATAAAGGACAGAACTGTTGACTGGGTGTAGAAGGTGCCAACTGCCCCAGCGATAGTGAGGCTCGACCAAAAAAAGAACGGCGTCCGCAGAATTTTGCGATATTCCAAGACGACGCTGGTGAAGTCGATACCCTCACCTCGGTGCACTCGAGTCTCCAACAGCCAATAATGGATCACGACAACCGACGATATCCCCATCAGCACCATTAGAACAAAGATTGCCTGCCATCCCGCAACAAGCATGGCAACTCCGCCTATCGTGGGCGCGATAGCTGGCCCTGCTCCCAGAATGAGGCTCGTCAGGTTGAGCACCCTCGCAGACGTATCGCCAGTGAAGAGGTCTCGTACAATTGCTCTTGCGATTACAACCCCGGCAGCTGCGCCGATACCCTGTATGAGACGGGAGGCGATTAGAAGCTCGACGTTAGGAGAAAACAGGGCAGACACCGAGCCGAGAAGGTATATGGATAGAAAGATCAGCGAAATCGGCTTTCGACCGTATGCATCTGAAAGGGGGCCGCTGAGCAGTTGAGCCAACGCGAAACCCACGAAATATACCGATAGTGTCATCCTTATAGCCGTATCACTAGCGTCGAAGCTCTGAGTGAGTTCGGGCATTGCCGGCGTGAATAGCGAGAGTGAAATCGGGCCCAGCCCAGCCAACAGGCCGCCCAGCCAACCGGCACGCGATTCGCTCATCCGCGCCGACTGCGCGCTGAATGCCATACTCTACCTTTCTGCTGCAACTGTTGACATTGTCAGTTGTGCGCGTGGCCCATGCATCGTCAATTGGGAGTAGATGACATTCAAAACTTGCGGAATCGCCGGGCGGGATGAGGATAATGGATGTCGGTCCATCACCGGATGCAATGTCGCTCCGGCGGCGCGCCACCTTCCAAAGCCTTGTTCGCCAAACGCGATCCTAGTCTAATCGGAGGATGGTTGCCAGCTCGCCCAAGGGCACCGTTGGCACGCATTCTGCTATGAGGAGACAAGATGGCCAAGCGCTTCAGCAACAAAGTAATCCTGATTACCGGGGCGGCGAGTGGAATTGGGCGGGCCGCCGCTTTGCGCATCGCTTCGGAAGGCGGCTCCCTCATCATTTCCGACCGCAATATCGATAGTGGAAGAGAGGTTGCGCGTGAAGCTTTGGAGAGAGGCGCTCCCGCCGCCAATACGATTGCGTTTGACGCAGCGGATGCACAAAGCTGTGCTGAAATGGTCGACCAGGCTGTGTCAATTCATGGCCGGCTCGACTGTCTCATAAACAATGCGGGCGTGCTAAAAAGGGGCCACTTCCTCGAAATGACCGCCGCGGACTGGAGCCTTGTGGTCAGCGTCAATCTGACGAGCCTGTTTCACATCATCCAGCGCGCGTTGCCGAGCCTGATCTCTTCGCGAGGCAATGTGGTCAGCACGGCTTCCACCGCCGGTATCGAGGGAATCTCGTACTACACGGCCTACGCTGCCTCCAAGGCGGGCGTGATTGCGTTGACCAAATCGTTGGCTGCGGAGTACGCTCCCGCAGGAGTCCGGTTCAATGCGATTTGTCCCGGGCGGGTGCGGACGGATCTCGGCGCAGGGGTGCCGCCTGTGAGAGACGCCAACCCCGATATCGTGGTCCGTCCATCCAAGCTGCTAGGGAAGACAGCGGGTGCGGAGCCTGAAGATATTGCTGGCGCGTTTGCCTATTTGGCGTCGGCCGATGCCTGTTTCACATCGGGTACGATCCTTGTCGTGGATGGAGCACAAACCGCAGGATAACGCGGCGGCGGGTCTCACAGCGGGTTCAATTCGGTGCGTTTGCGGCATTGCCCATCCGAAATTAGGTCGCCAACGATTTGCCGCTCACGGCAACGCCGATGCCCTAATCGGTTGCTGGCAGCAGCGCTACACGGATTGCCTTCACAAAATTCGGTAACGAGGGCGAACGAGACTGCTCCGACCAAACGAGGTCAAGGCGCAGCGATACGGTCAGTCCTTCCACTCGTTTGAGGACAACATCTGTTGCCAGTACATTAACGATGGAAGCATTGACGAAACCGATGCCAATGCCCGCGGCAATGAAGTTCATCTGCATCTGGTCGTTGCTGGCCTCCTGCACGACATGGGGTATCAATCCAAGACCTCGGCACTGGGCAAGCAGACGGGTCTGAGGCAGCCAGTAGGTGGACAGAGCCACCGAAACGAAAGGCTCGCCAACGAGATCCGAGATCGAAGCGTTTGGTTTTGCCGCAAGTCTGTGGAAGCGGGGAATGGCTAACCAGAAAGGATCGTTGGCAATTTCAACATAGCCGAAGTTCGGATTTTCAGGACGTTCTATGACAATGGCAGCATCAATTTTGCCATGTTGCAGGGCAGTGATCTGCTCCTGCGAGACCATGGAGATGAAATCGAGTTGAACCTCTGGGTAGGTTTCAACGAAACTCCTTATCGCGTTGGCAACGGTGCGGTTGCGCGCGCCGATATCGTTCATGGCGATGGTTAGCCGGTCGATTTCGCCGCGTGCAGCTTTGCGGGCGCGACTTTCGGCGCGTTCCACGGCTTCCAGCGCCCGCCGTGCTTCTTCGACGAACACACGTCCAGCTGGCGTCAGGCGTACGCCTTTCGCCAAGCGCTCGAAAAGCTTGGCATCAAGACGCGCTTCCAATTCGAGAACGTGTTTAGAAAGCGCTGATTGCGCAACGTGAAGAGCCTCGGACGCGCGTCGGAAATTCTGATGCTCAGCTACAGCAAGAAAGTAGCGAATTTGGCGAAAATCCATGAACTTGGCTTGTGATCTGATTTCGAGATCGATTGTTGCCTTCTTTCTATTGGCATTGGACGGGAAATTCCAGGAAGAACGTTGGCAAGGCAAGAAGTGGGGAGAAATCGATGCCAGAATTGCTCGGGAAGATAACTCAGGTCGCATTCATGACACGAGATATTCGCGCATCCATCGAACACTTCACGCGGCACCTTGGAATAGGTCCTTGGTTCGTGATCGAGGGTGGCAGCTTCGCGGAATGCAGGTACCGCGGCCAACCATCCAATGCGATCCTCACGACTGCGTTCGCCAATGCGCACGGCATGGAATTTGAATTAATGCAGCTCGACAATGATGTGCCTTCGATGTGGCGCGACGCCCTTGAGCAGGATTTTCGCCGCGAAACCTTCCATCACTGGTGTATCTGGCCGGACGACTATGACGCGACCTTAGCGGCCGCTCTCTTGGACGGCTACGCTGTATACCAAGACGGTGCCACGGCGCGCGGACGTTTCGTCTATCTCGAGCATCCAGAGGAACCGGACATTCTGGAGCTGACAGAACGAACGCCGCCGCGACGGGCATTTCAGCAGCTCGTCTCCCAGGCGGGGCGCGATTGGGACGGCAATGACCCCATCCGTACCGACTGGCACTGATCCGTAAGGGAGGGTTGATATATGAAGCAGATGATCTTGAGCGCGCTGGATATGTCCTGTGTTGGATTCCTCGCGCAAGGCGTGTGGACGCATCCGCGTGACCGTTCCACGAACCTCAACAAGCTCGACTATTGGCTGGACTATGCCCGCCTGTTGGAACGTGGTCTTTTCGACATGTTGTTTATCGCAGACGCGATCGGCATCTACGATGTCCATGGCGGCTCCAAGGACGCCTCTGTGCGCAATGGCGTACAACTTCCGATGAACGATCCGTCATCGGTCATTTCTGGAATGGCGGCCGTGACCAAGAATCTTGGCTTTGGCATCACTGGCAACCTCTTGTACGAGCCGCCATATCTATTCGCGCGCCGAATGTCGACGCTTGATCATTTGACCGGAGGGCGCATTGGCTGGAACATCGTCACCGGTATTCTTTCAAGTGGCGCCAAGGCCATGGGTAGGGACTTTATAGTTCCGCATGACGAACGCTATGAGATGGCGGACGAATATCTATCTCTGATGTATCAACTTTGGGAGGGTTCGTGGGACGATGGCGCAGTGATCGCCGACCGCAAGGCGCATCTTTTTGCAGACCCCGCCAAGGTGCATGTCGTCAAGCACCAAGGCAAATATTTCAAGCTCGAGGCCGTACATCCTTGCCAACCATCACCGCAGCGCACGCCGCTGCTGATGCAGGCGGGAGCATCGGGCAGAGGAAAGCAATTCGCCGCCGAAAATGCCGAATGCGTATTCGTCAACGGTGTCTCGAAAACTCAGATCGCCGCAACCGTTGCCGATATCCGGAGCAGGGCTGTCGAAGTAGGTCGCGATCCCAACAGTATTCTGGTGTTAGCAGGCGCGACCGTCATCGTCGGCAGGACCGAGGCCGAGGCCAGAGAAAAGATGCGGGAGTACCGCAGCTATGCCGATCCGGAAGCCGTGCTTGCACACGCCTCGGGTGGTCTTGGTGTGGACCTTTCCAAATATCCGCTTGATGAGCCGCTGCGCTACGAGGAGACCGATGCAAATCGCACTTCCATGGAGATGTTTACCCGGAGCAAGGATCGTACATACACACCGCGTCAAATCGCAGAGGAAATGGCGCTTTCAGCGCGCAATCTGGTGATTTCAGGCAGTGTGGACCAGGTCGTGGCCGAATTGTCCGAATGGATTTCGATGACCGGGATTGATGGCTTCAATATCGCTCGTCTGATCATGCCCGATACCCTTGAGGATTTCGTCAATTTGGTCGTTCCTGCGCTGCAAGAGCGAGGACTTTACAAGACGCAATATCGCGCTGGCACACTCCGCGAGAAGCTATTCGGAGGTACGCTGCCGACATTACAAGCGCCCCACCCAGCCGTCCGCGCTAGGAGGTCCGCATGAATACTCATCCGAGGTCCGGTATGGAGATCGCTCCAGTATCCCACGCAACCGTTGACAACGAAATGAACGTACGTTCGGGTGTTCCGACACCGGACACCATGAAACGCGCATTTTCGCTGTTTCCCAGCGGGGTCGTGATCGCGGCGACAGTCGATGCATCGGGGGCGCGCCATGGCTTCACTGCCAGTGCGTTTACTCCGCTTTCGCTCGATCCTCCAATGGTCCTGCTGTGCCTCAACGTGTCAGCGCAGTGTTTTACGGCATTTTCTGAAGCGAAGCGTTTTGCAATAAGTGTACTTCGACCAGAACATCGCGATCATGCCATGCGTTTCGCTACCCGCGGTGGCGACAAATTCGAAATGGGACGATTTCGGTCTGGGCCCTTTGGCATGCCGCAACTTGATGATGCGATGGTGAATTTTGAATGTAGCGTGGCAGGACGCTTTCCCGGGGGTGACCACATCATCCTGACCGGCCTTGTCGAACACGTGTGTTATCGGGAAAGTGGCAGTGCCATGGTACACTTCATGCGCTCGTTTAGGCATCAAGCCATCTAATCAGAACTGCGCCTTAGGCAGCCAGGCGGTCTGCCATGATTTTTTCCGCCGCCAGCCAAGCCAACGCCATCACCGGGCCATTCGTGTTGCTGGAAATCGGAGAAGGAATCGCAGAGGCGTCCACCACTCGCAGCCCATCAACACCTCGTACTCGCAGACGGTCGTCCAAGACAGCGCCGGCGTCGCTTCCCATCCTGCAGGTGCCCACCGCGTGCAGTCCCGAAACAAAGCTGCCTCTGAACGCCGTCAGCACTGCCTCGTCGGTTTTCACATCGGGCCCAGGCCAAATCTCCCTTTCAATGTAGCGACTTAATGAGGGCTGAGCCACGAAGCTACGCATTGCCAGGATCATGGACACTGCGGTTCGTTCGTCAGCATCCGTACTCAGCCAGCGTGGTACGATGCGCGGTGGCAGATTAATATCCGGTCCCGTCACAGAGATCGTTCCACGGCTTTCAGGTCGCAACGCGTAGCCAATGATTGACAAGCCAGGTTCCTTTTCAAGCTGAAGCCGGCCCTGCAGTAACCCTCGCTGGAAAGTGTATGGCGAGAGCGAGAGCTGGATGTCGGGGTAGGGTACATCAGGATTCGAGCGAACAAAGGCGCCCATCTCGGATGCCCCAAAGCTCATAAGCCCCGTCCCGGTAAGGTAGTATCTGGCCACTTCTGCCACAAGCCGCAGGCCTCGTAGCCGACTGTTGTGGCCCCCGATACCCTTCAAGCGGTGCGGAAGCGCAATGACGAGATGTTCGGCCAGATTTTCGCCAACCCCCGAAAGGTTTATGATCGGACGAATGCCTGCGCGGGACAGCATGTCCGCTGGGCCTATTCCCGACACCTGAAGAAGTTGGGGAGACTGTATAGCACCGCAACTGACGATGACTTCCAGGGAGGAACGGGCGATACAGTCCCGCCCACCGTGCCGATATTCGACCCCCTTGGCGCGCCCGCTGTCAATCAAAATCCGCGATGCGCGTGCATCTGCCTGGACCTTCAGGTTAGGGCGGCGGAGAACGGGGTGCAGAAATGTTCGTGCGGCGCTAGACCTGCGACCATTGGTGCCGACGCTATGGGAATAGGTGCCAACCTGTTCCCTGTCGGCGCCATAGATTCTGTCGCTGACCGGTAGGCCAAGAGACAACCCGGCTTGCAGAACTGCGGTCCGCAACGGCTCCACGAGGGGCCTAATGCTGGTCTGCAGAGGGCCGCCGCCATCCGAGCGCTGTTCAATCTCCTCGAAAGCTTGTGCAAAGTCAGAGGACGTCCAGCCGTCGATGCCGAAGTTCTTCCAACTGTCGTAGTCCTGGCTCGCGCCGTGGCAATAGACCATGCCATTGATCGAACTGGATCCGCCAAGTCCCCGCCCGCGCACCCAGCGCTCATCATTCGGTCGCCCATTCTCTCGCTGTACAGGAAAGCTCCAGGCTCTGTTTGGATGTGCTGTAAGTTTGACCCAGCCGCGTGGCATGTTGACCAGAGGATGGAAGGACCCTGGTCCGGCTTCCAGTAACAAAACAGACACCGAAGAATCTTCAGTCAAACGGTTGGCAAGAACGCAGCCGGCCGATCCAGCACCGACGATGATATAATCGAATGTCTGTTCATCAGCCGCTGCGGCGCTACAGATGATAGCCTCCGTCGACATTGATCACCTGCCCGCTAACAAAAGCTGCGCGGCTGGATGCTAGAAAGCTGACGGCTTCGGCGACGTCGATGGGTTTGCCCCACACCTTGAGTGGCACATTCTTGGCGGCGGCGGTGATGTATGCTTCGTCGATGAAACCCTGCTTCATCAGTTCTGGATGCGAGCCAGCGTCGATGATGCCGAGTGCGACACCATTTGCTCGAATGCCGTAGCGTCCTTCTTCCTTGGCTATTGCCTTCATGATTCCGTTAACGCCGGATTTCGGAACGACCGACAAGCCGTCAGCTGAAGCATATCGGAACTGTGCCGAACTTTGCACCGCGACAATGGAGCCTCGGCTCGCGCGCAAATGCGGAATAGCGTAGTGAACAACATTGTAAAAACCGAACGTATCCTGCAGCAAATGCTTCTTCATCAATGCCGGTTCGACCTTGCTCAAATGGATCAGAGGAACAAGCGGGCCGGCGGCATAGACCAACGTGTGCAGGCCGCCATATGTTTTGGCTACAGTCTCTATCAGCTGAAGCACGGCCTCCGAATTTTCGATGTTGATTTGGTGGGTCGAGGCGTTACGTCCTTCGCCACGAACTGCATCTGCAGCTGCTAAGGCCTTAGCTTCGTTGCTGAAATAGGTGAGTGCAACGTCGCAGCCGTCGCGCGCCAGGACACGGCAGATCTCCGAGCCCACTCCGCCTGAGCCGCCTATGACCAAGGCGCAGTCTTGTCGTGGAAACTGGAAGTGCTTGTCCGCGTCCGCCATGATGCTCGACCCTCTAAAGTTTCATTGCCGTTTCGGCATAATACCAGCCTAGATCCGCGACCGGTCTGGCAAGCGCTCCAGCCTCTCGGGCGTGGGGGCTGGAAGCGGTGCCTTCAACAACGCGCTTCATAATACCCTGCCGAATGCCCGCCACTCGGAACAGGCAATAAGCGAGATAAGCGTACCAGTCCTGATCGCTTATATTGGGTTGTCCAGTGCGGGCCAGATACATATCTCGATATGCGCGCTCGTCGGGAATGCCAAGTGCGCCGAGGTCGACACCGGAAAGTCCGCGATACGGTTGCTGAGGAAAGTGCCATGTCAGCATGTGGTAGGCAAAATCCGCCATCGGATCGCCGAGTGTCGACAATTCCCAATCGACGACCGCAAGCACACTGGGATCAGTCGGGTGGAAGATCATATTGTCTATGCGGAAATCACCGTGAATGAGCGATGTGCGCTGTTGTGTCGGCACATGTTGAGGGAGCCATTCAATCAGTTGGTCCATCGCCTCGATGGTTTCGGTCTCCGATGCGCGGTACTGTTTTGTCCAACGTGCGACCTGACGAGACACATAGTCGCCCGGCTTTCCAAAATTCTCCAGTCCAGCCTGGGTGTAGTCGATACCGTGCAGCGTAACGATGATGCGGTTCATCTCGGCATAAATCGCGTTCCGTTCGGACGGTGTCATGTTAGGCAAAGTCGGGTCCCAGAACGAACGGCCCTCTACGTAATCCATAATGTAGAACATTGCGCCGGCAATCTCGTCGTCCTCGCACAGCAAACGCGCCTTGGCGACAGGAACCGCCGAGTGGTGCAGCGCGGAAATAACACGATACTCCCGATCGACGGCATGCGCCGACGGCAACAACTTACCGTCCGGCTTCTTGCGAAGAACTAGACGGCGCCGCCCGTCGAAGGAGAGCACCATCGTGGGGTTGGATTGCCCGCCACGAAACCGTTCGATCGTCATTTCGCCCCGGCACCCTTCAAGACGCTCCTCAAGGTAGCGCTGAAGCGCTTCCGGATTTAAGCGGCTGCCCGCCGGCAGCGGTTCGGTGCCGACGAAACGACTTGCGTCCATCGCTTAGGCAACCTCGCTGTATTTGCTGAGTTCTAGGCGACCTATCTGGTTGCGGTGCACTTCGTCGGGTCCGTCTGCGAACCGAATCTTGCGCGCGTGTGCATAATAGTTGGCGAGAACGAAGTCTTGAGACACACCTGCTGCGCCATGGGCCTGGATCGCCCAGTCGATGACTTTGCAGGCCATGTTGGGAGCGGCGACTTTGATCATCGCGATCTCGGCGCGCGCGTTTTTGTTGCCGACCGTGTCCATCATGTAAGCGGCCTTCAACGTCAGAAGTCGAGCTTGGTCGATGAGGATGCGCGATTCAGCGATACGCTCCAAAGTCACAGTCTGTTCGCCGATGGGTTTGCCGAAAGCGACACGCTTGTTGACACGACGGCACATAAGCTCAAGGCACCGCTCGGCCAATCCGATCATACGCATGCAATGGTGGATACGTCCCGGGCCAAGGCGACCTTGTGCGATTTCGAAGCCGCGTCCTTCGCCAAGCAGCATGTTAGACGCCGGCACGCGGACATTTTCAAATTTGATTTCCATGTGCCCATGCGGGGCGTCGTCATATCCAAAGACGGTCATGGGACGAATGACCTTTACTCCTGGTGTATTCACCGGCACCAAGATCATTGACTGCTGTTTGTGCTTGGCCGCGGATGGATCGGTCTTTCCCATAAAGATCATCAGCTCGCAACGGGGATCGCCAACACCTGAAATCCACCATTTGCGACCGTTGATGACGTAGTCGTGACCGTCGCGGACGATCGAACTTTGTATGTTGGTGGCATCGCTGGAGGCCACATCGGGTTCCGTCATGGCGAAGGCCGAGCGAACGGAGCCGTCCAACATGCCGGGGAGCCATCGCGCCTTTTGCTGTTCCGTGCCGTAACGTTCAATGGTCTCGATGTTCCCTGTATCCGGAGCAGCGCAGTTAAACAGTTGTGGTGAAAAATGGACCCGGCCCATGACTTCGCACAGCGGCGCATACTCGACATTGCTGAGACCGGCGCCATGTTCAGAGTCCGGCAGGAACAAGTTCCAAAGGCCAGCGTCACGCGCTTTCGTCTTTAACTCGTCGACAATAGGCGGGTTGCCCCATCGGCTGGCATGAACCTGTTGATGATACAGGGCTTCATTGGAATAGACATGCTCATCCATGAACGCCTTAAGACGCACAAGAATATCTTTTGTCTTCTGACTGTATTCGAAGTCCATAATCGATCAACCAAGTTGGAGTTGGGAGAGGGCGGCGCGGGCCGCCCGCCCTTTTCAAGCGGCGGCACGAATACCAGGCGGATTGCCCTTCAGAACGCTTCCCCGAACATTGTGCGGATCAAGCCTTTGAATAATCGCGAGTTGCTCTTCCGTCGGAGCCTCGGTCGTCTTCATGGCTTCTGCGCGCGCCAGCGGGAAGCCAGTTGCGTCTTGAACCTGCTCAAAGGTTACGCCGGGATGTAGCGAGAACACCTGCGCAGCATGATCGGGGCCGTTAAAGTCGAAAACACAAAGATCTGTAACGATCACGCCGATCTCAACCCCGTTGGGCAAAGCACCCTGCGGCCAATCTCTCTTGAAGCCCACGGCTGCCACGACGTCTACGTTACCCTCAACGAAAGTGCGCTTACTGTGGTTGGGCAGGAACATGGAGTTCTTGTGCGAGATGCTGTTGCCCGGAAAGCCGCGGACGCCAAGCATCTGAACTTTCGGCTTCTTAAAGTCCGGGCCGAGGGCAGAAATATTTGCCTGACCGTGTCGGTCGACTTGAACGGGCGTCACCATAGCATGGCGGCGTCCCGACCAGACACTGTCGAACACGCGACTGTAGGGCATCCAACCGCTATATTTCGGCTTGTATTCCCCGCGCGGCCCCACCGGCACAGGCTCTTCCACCAGGAAGGCCTCGCCATCAGTCATCTGCAGGCCGGGCTCGAATGTCAGCTTGGCAAGACTGGCTGCGATGCGGGGCAAGGGTCCAATTCCGGTGGCAAGCAATTCTCCGTCGCCCCGCCACGCTTCGGCGGCCGCGACGATAATCAGTTCGGCGAGTGTGAAATCCTGGGCAGTAGTCATGATGAATCCGATCAGAAAGTGGGCAGGGGCAACGCGCGGATCTGGCCTTCGCCGCCAACGCTGGCGATATAGCCGTCTTCACCCCCGGCAATGTGTTTATCGAAGTAGGCCGACCAGCCACTCTCCTCACCTGCTGAAGCAGAATAGGCCTTCAGGTGAGGCAAGTCCCACCCGTAACCGTAATGAGATGCAGTGGGATGCGCGCCGAGTGGCGCGCTAACCACGCCCTTGACATAGTAAGGCTCGAACAGATTGGCCTTCAAATCCTCTGGGTTTTCCGATGCAATACTGTCGAGCAATTCCTCCGTCGTCACATAGACCGTGCCTGCCGCGCGGGCGAATAGATCATCGAAGTAGGGATCGGGACCAAAAGTGAGAGTGTTGCCATTGCGGTCGGCCTTATTGACGTGGATGAGAGCCACATCCAGCTTAAGAGCCGGCATTGCCAACAGAACTTCACCGTCGTCATAAGGAGACGTGACGGTCTTGAAATCTGGGTTGTTGGTCATGACGGCCGAACCCAAGCCGACGCGCGTGGGCAGAAACGGCACATTGTGGCCCGCAGCTCGCAGGCCGATCAGAAGCAGGCCTTCATCAAGTTCGACCACGTCCACGGTGCCGGCCTCACGCGCCTTCCGAAAATACGGCTCGATCGGGATCACATCCAGCGAGACGAAACCGTAGATCAGCTTCTTGACCTTGCCCGCAGCACAAAGCATGCCGATTTCCGGTCCGCCATAGGCCACCAGCGTCAGGTCCTTCAAATCCGAGCGTAGGATTTCGCGAATGAGGGACATGGGCTTCCGACGCGGACCCCATCCTCCAATTCCGATCGTCATACCGTCTCGCAGTTCAGCGACAACGGACTTCAGGTTCATTTCCTTAGTCATGGTTAGATATCCATATTCACTTTAAAGGTGGGAAGGGTGGACTAGCGTGAAAACCACGCCCTTCGGCGACAAGCTGCTCGATAAGGCCAGCTGGTTTGAAATACTCTTCTCCAACGAGAGTGCTGTACTGTTCCAATGCTTGCTTGATCTTTGGCAGGCCGATCTGATCGGCATAGAACATCGGTCCGCCGAGATAGGTTGGCCAGCCGAAGCCGCTCGTCCAGATGACGTCTATGTCGCTAGCCCGA
Organism: Tianweitania sp. UT-5YL-CI-8; assembly: GCF_030010215.1. Taxonomy (GTDB): domain Bacteria; phylum Pseudomonadota; class Alphaproteobacteria; order Rhizobiales; family Rhizobiaceae; genus Oryzicola. The sequence continues at coordinate 27,456 of NZ_JASCRR010000015.1, read as the reverse complement.
GCCGCGGCGCCTTCTTCAATTATTTTGGCACCTTCGTTGATCATCGCGTAAAGGCAGCGCTCCAGGATTTCCTGATCGCTGATTTCGCGTTGCGGAAAGCCACGTTCGGCGCGATGAGTCGCTAAAAGTTCACCGACCGCCGGATCCTGTTTCGGCTTTCGGTCTTCTCCATAGAGATAGTAGCCAGCACCCGTTTTTTGGCCAAGCCGCCCTGCTGCCGCGAGCTTGTCCACGATGTCACAACGCTGCTCGCGTGGTGTCATTCGGGCAAGTCGTGCCGCCCGCGCCGCGGCCATCACGTCCATACCGGCAAGATCGGCCAAGGCGAACGGGCCTATGGGAAAGCCGAACCCCGTCAGCACCTTATCGACTTGCTGCGGTGCGGCTCCTTCCTCAAGCAGAAACTGCGCCTCTCGCGAGCGCTTAGACAACATGCGGTTGGCAACAAAACCTTCCGATCTCCCGACCATCACAGGCACTTTGCCTAGCCGTTTGCCCAGAGCCATAGTCGTTGCCAACACGTCCGGCGCGGAGCGGCTGGATCTTACATTCTCCAGCAGCTTCATGATGTTGGCTGGGTTGAAGAAATGCATCCCGGCAAAGTTCTCGGGCCTTACGACGGATGCGGCGAGCGCGTCGATATCCAGAAACGACGTATTGGTAGCGATGATGGCTTGTTTGCCGAGCACCATGTCGAGCTGGGAAAAAACCGAGCGCTTAACCTCTAAATCCTCCGTGACCGCTTCGATTACGAGGTCGACGTCATGAAGGCTTTCATAGGCTGTGGTCACCGTCAGCAAATCCATCCTGAGAATCAGTTCGTTAGCGGTGATCGCGCCTCGTTTGACGTTGCCTTCCAGGGCCTTCCTGATTGCGCCCAGCGCTTTCTCCAGCGATGCGTCGGATTTTCCGACAAGCACGACAGGAAGCCCGGCATTGAGGAGCGTGATCGTTATGCCGCGCCCCATGACGCCAGGACCGATCACGGCGACTTTTTCGACCGAACGTCCCTTGACGTCTGCCGGCACGTCACTGATTTTCAATGCCTCGCGTTCGGCAGCAAAAAGATGGCGCAACGCCTTTGACTGATCGGAGCCGATCAACTCTTTGCAGACCCGATATTCTTCCTCCGCGGCCTCGCTGAATGGCGTTCTCGTCATCATCTCAATAAGATCCACCGCCATTTGCGGCGCCGTGAAGCCTCGAAATTTCTTTGCCAGTTCCGACCGTTTTGTAGCCAGAAGTTCTGTGTCGAAGCTTGGTACCGGTAGGTCGCTCGTCCGGCGCACCCGTCCCCCATTGGCAATAATCTCGTTCGCGAAGGCGATGGCCTCGGCTTTGAGGTCACCGGCAACCACCTTATCGACAAGTCCTTTCTCGCGTGCACTGCCCGCTGCGATCTGGCCACCCTCGCTGATCATCGTTAGTGCGTTCTCAACTCCGATGAGGCGCGGCAAACGTACGGTGCCGCCGGACCCCGGTAGCAGACCGAGCTTCACCTCCGGCAGGCCGAAGCGAGCGCTGTCCAGGCTGATGCGGTAGCTGCATGCCAGCGCAACTTCCAAACCGCCACCGAGGGCTGTTCCATGGATTGCGGCAATGATAGGCTTGGCACATGCGTCCAGCCGTTCGATCAGCGTTCCAAGCCGTGGTTCCTGCAAAGGCTTATTGAATTCGCGGATATCTGCTCCGGCGATGAACGTTCGGCCGACGCAAAATATCGCTAAGGCTTTCACATGGCCATCGTTTTCAAATTCAGTGACGGCATCCACAAGACCCGCGCGCACCGAATGCGATAGAGCATTGACTGGCGGATTGTCGACGATGGCGATAAGAACAGGGCCATGCCTTTCGAGAGAAATGGTTTTCCCGGCGGTCTGGCTCATGTCATTAGTCCTGTCTTCGATGCATTTGATGCGCTGGCGCCCATGGTGAGAACGACCTTACCTTTTGCGGCGCGCTCCATGACGACGTCTAAAGCTTCTGAAAATCGCTCCAGCGGAAATTCGCCGGAAATATGCGGATTGAGCCGGCCTTGTTCGAACCAGGTGAACAATTCGGCCATATTTGCTGCATGGTGCTTCGGAGCAGCGCGTGCGAATGCGCCCCAGAACACGCCGATCAATGAACTTTGCTTGAGCAAGAGCAGGTTCAACGGAATTTTTGGGATCTCTCCCGCAGCAAAACCGATCACCAGCAGGCGCCCGTTTGGCGCCAGCGAGCGAACCGCAGCCTCGGTCATGCTGGCACCGACCGGATCGTAGGTCACATCGACGCCGCGTCCGCCGGTCAAATCCTTCAGCCGTTGCCGTAGGTCCATGCGGGCGTAGTTGATCGTCTCGTCGGCACCATGGGCGCGGCACAGGTCCAGCTTCTCGTCGGTTGAGGCGGCCGCGATGACATTGGCGCCCAACTGCTTGCCGATCTCAATCGCGGTCAGTCCGACCCCCCCCGCTGCGCCCAGCACGAGAAGCGTCTCGCCAGCACGCAAGGAGGCTCTATCCTTCAAGGCGTGATGGGAGGTTGCGTAGGTGATCAAGAAACCCGCCGCCTCGACAAAGCTCATAGAATCAGGAATCGGACAAACGCGGTCGGCTAGGGAGACGGCTTCTTCTGCATAACCGCCGGTGCCATTAAAGGCGAGGACGCGCATTCCTGGGCGGATCGTCGAGACGTTGCTGCCAACCTGACTGACGACGCCTGCAACTTCGCTGCCGGGCGTAAAAGGTAGGTCTGGCTTCGTCTGATATTTGCCCTCGACCATTAGGCCATCAAAGAAATTCAGGCCGCAGGCCTCGACGCGGATCAGCACCTGATCGGGGCCGACGGTGGGCGGAGTGACCTCCTCCAGGCGCAAATTTGCGCGCGGCTCGAATTCTCTGCACACTACTGCCTTCATCGATCCATCGTCTCGCTTTTCAGCCGTATGACACGGTTTGTTGTTGTGACTGATGCCGGAGCACCTGCGGTTCAACATCGTCCGATGGGACTAAATGACGACGGTAAACCGAGTAGCGTTGTTGCTTCCCCACGTCTCTTGAGATCACTAGTCTCTTTGGAGGATGCCGGCTCTACGCCGCTTGGGCAGGGTCAAATCGGCACCGTCCGCGCCAGCAAAACTGCAACTTGCAGCGCGGACCGTCCGTACGGCGCAATCCTGCACCGTACTGGTCGCTATCGGGAGGAGGTTGCCATGAAGGTTGCACTCGCGGCTGCTTTGATGCTGTCGCTATCATCGACCCTTGCTTTTGCTCAGGATGGGGTGGTGAAGATTGGCGTTTTGAACGACCAGTCGACATCGTTCTCCGCGCTGGGCGGAACCGAGGTTGTGGAAGCTGTGAAACTCGCGGTTTCTGACTACGGCGGACAGGTGCTGCGTAAGCCCATTGAGGTCGTTTCCGCCGACCATCAAAACAAGCCGGAGGTGGGCCTTTCCATTGCTCGACAATGGCTGGAGCAGGATGGTGTGGACGTTATGGTCGACATCGCAAATTCAGCCATTGCGCTTAGCGTCAACACGCTTCTGGGTGAAAATAAGAAGATTGGTCTCTTCATCTCTCCCATCACGGATCGCACGACTGAGGACAGTTGCAACGGCTATGGCATCGCCTGGGCTTATGACGCCTATTCGGTCGCTCGTGCATCAGTGACCGCGCAGTTGGCGCAGGGCGGCGACACTTGGTATGTGATCTCACCCGATTACGAAGCCGGAAAAGTGCTTGAGGCCACCGTTAAATCCACCATCGAAGATGCCGGCGGCAAAATCTTGGGTTCGGTGCGCGCGCCGCTTGGAACCACCGACTGGTCGTCTTTCATTCTTCAGGCTCAGTCGTCAGGCGCAAAGGTCATAGCGTTGACCCTGAACGGGCCAGAGCTCGTCAATGCTCTCAAGCAGATCCAGGAGTTCGGTCTGATCGACGCCGGCCAACGTGTAGCGCTTACTGGTCTCCATCAGTCGGACGCACGTTCCATCGGTCTCGATACCCTGAAGGGCATACAATTCTCGTCGCCCTGGTATTGGAATACCGACGATGCCTCCAAGAAATTCAAGGAGGCGATGATGGCAAAGACGGGGAACGCACCGGGCTGGGTGGCGGCGGGCAGCTATTCTGCCGTCACGAACTATCTGAAGGCCGTGGATGCGGCAGGCACTGACGAACCTGACGCTGTTCTGGTGAAACTTCGCGAGATGAAAATCAACGACATGTTCGCACATAATGCCACGCTTTGGCCGAACGGTCGCCTTGTGCACGACATGTACCTGCTGGAAGTGAACCAGCCCGGCGGTGCCGACAAGCAGGACGTCTTCAAGGTCATTTCCAGCGTGCCAGGCGAAAAGGCGTTCCGTCCTCTGGATCAAACGAAGTGCCCGCTCGTCAAAAAGTAACCGTCAAAAGGAGGCCGCTATGGCGGCTTCCACAAGAGGCGCATGACAACATATTTCCATGTCAGTCATGACGCTTGTCCGGGACATGAGGAACAGTAATTGCCAGTCTCTTCCGACGATTACATCATCGAAGCAGCAGGGCTCACGAAGAATTTCTTTGGCTTCGCGGCGGTCAAGGATGTGGACCTCAAGGTGCGGCGGTATTCCATTCACGCACTGATCGGGCCGAACGGCGCGGGCAAGACGACAACCTTCAACCTGATCACGAAGTTCCTGCAGCCCACCGGTGGCACAATCCTGTTCAACGGGACGGACATCACGGCGCTAAAACCTGAACAAGTCGCGCGTAAGGGTATCGTCCGTTCATTTCAGATCTCTGCGGTGTATCCTCGCATGAGCGTTCGTGAAAACGTGCGTATTGCGCTCCAGCGTCCTTTGGGCAATGCCTATAAATTCTGGGTAAGCGAACAGACGCTGAAGTGTCTAGATGGCCGCGTCGATCAGCTTTTGGACGATGTCGGCCTTCTTAACTACGGCAATCAGCCGGCTGCCCTGCTTTCCTACGGGCGCAAGCGTGCGCTTGAGATTGCAACAACGCTGGCACTGGAGCCTGAAATGCTGTTGCTCGACGAACCCACGTCAGGGCTCGGTCACGAAGATGTCGATCGAATAGCCGGGCTGATCCGTCGTGTTGCAGCAAACCGGACCGTCCTTATGGTCGAGCACAATCTCTCTGTTGTCTCTTCTTTGTCTGATAAAATCACAGTGCTCGCCCAGGGCCGCGTTCTTGCAGAAGGCGATTATCAGACTGTTTCGCGTGACCCGCGTGTGATCGAAGCCTATATCGGTGGCGCCGATGACTGATCGTTCGAAGTCGGCACTTCTCAAGGTCGAAAATCTTCATGCTTGGTATGGAGAGAGCAAGGCGTTGCACGGCATCAACTTCGATGTGCTGCCCGGCGAGGTCGTGACGCTGATCGGCCGCAACGGCGCCGGCAAGACCTCAACGCTTCGGGCCATCATGGGCCTTTTGCGAAAACGTAGCGGTCGTATCCATTTCGATGGCCGTGATTTGTCGCAGCGTCCACCTGAGTATATCGCACGCCGAGGACTTGCCTACTGCCCCGAAGAGCGCGGTATCTTCGCGAGCCTGACCGTTGGAGAAAACCTTGAGCTTCCTCCCGTTGTCGCCTCCGGCGGAATGAGCACGGCCGAAGTCCTGGCGCTTTTTCCCAATCTCCAGGCGCGCTGGAGTAGCCAGGGCACAAAGCTGTCCGGCGGCGAGCAGCAGATGCTTGCTATTGGCCGCATACTCCGCACCGGGGCGAAGTTACTTTTGCTGGATGAGCCGACGGAAGGACTTGCTCCGGTCATCGTCAAGCAGATCGGATCCGTCATCTCGACCCTTAAACAGCGCGGCTACACAATCGTGCTCGTCGAACAGAATTTCCGCTTTGCCTCCAGGCTCGCCGACCGCTTCTGTGTCGTCGACCACGGCAAAGTCGTGGAAACACTCGACCATGCCGATCTTGCCGGCAACGAGCAAAAAATCCAGACATATTTGGGAGTGTAGGGCGATGACCGAACTTATCGGCATACCGCCGGCTCTGTTATTCGGGCAGCTACTCGTCGGCCTCATCAACGGCTCCTTCTATGCCATGATGAGTTTGGGCGTCGCAGTCATCTTCGGTATGCTGCGCATCGGAAACTTCGTCCATGGTGCGCAATATATGCTCGGCGCCTTCGGCGCGTGGTATCTTGTCAATCTGCCGGAGCTTTTCCCCGACCTTGGCCTGCCTTCGATCGGGTATTGGTGGGCATTGATAATCGTTCCCATCGGCGTCGCATGTATTGGCGCGGGGATGGAACGGGTGTTCATCCGCCGGGTGTATGAACTCGATCACGCCTACGGGTTGTTGCTCACTGTCGGCCTCGCGATGGTCATCGAGGGACTTTTCAATGTGGGATATGGCGCGGCCGGTCAACAATACGAAGTCCCGGCTCAGCTGAAGGGCAGCATCAATCTCGGTTTCATGTTCCTGCCCTATTATCGAGCTTGGGTAATCGCGGCGGCGCTCGTGCTATGTTTCGGGACATGGTATTTGATAGAGCGAACCAAGCTTGGCTCTTATCTGCGCGCCGCCACTGAAAATCCCGATCTGGTCCGCGCCTTCGGCGTCAATGTGCCCCGCATGCTCATGCTGACTTACGCTTTCGGCGTCGGTCTTGCGGGCCTTGCTGGCGTGATGGCGGCACCGATCTACCAGGTCGGGCCCCAGATGGGTCAAGGCATTATCATCACCATCTTCGCGGTCGTCGTTATTGGCGGCATGGGTTCGATCGCCGGGGCGATCTTTACCGGTCTACTGATGGGGCTGGTAGAGGGTCTGACGAAAGTCTTTTACCCGCAGGCATCCACGACCGTCATCTTCGTCATAATGGCCGTTGTACTGGTGCTCAGGCCGGCTGGGCTGTTCGGCCGCGAAACCACAGCGCATTCGGTGGCTGACGTGTCCTCGGGACGCGCAGGAAGCATCCTGGAGAACGGTCCGTTCTGGTTCTGCATTTTGTTATGTGTGGGACTTGTTCTGCCGTTCGTGATTTTCCCGATCTTTGCCATGAAAATCCTGTGTCTGGCTCTGTTTGCCATGGCCTATAATCTGGTGTTTGGCTATGTTGGCCTGTTGGCCTTCGGTCACGCCGCGTTCTACGGTGCATCGTCCTATGTGACCGCTCATTCGGCCGCCATCTGGGGGTTGCCGCCGGAACTATGCCTCCTCCTTGGCGTCAGCGTATCAACCTTGCTCGGTGCCCTGTTCGGTTGGCTGGCAATTCGGCGACAGGGGCTTTATTTCGCGATGATCACGCTGGCTCTGGCCCAGATTGTATATTTCTATGCACTACAGTCGGGATGGACGCATGGCGAGGACGGCATTCAGTCGGTGCCACGCGGCCGACTGTTCGGCATCATAGACCTGAAAAATTCGTTCAACATGTATTTCGTCACTCTGACGGTGTTTCTGGCGGCATTTGCGTTTATCTACCGCATTATTCACTCTCCATTCGGGCAGACGCTCAAATCCATCCGCGATAACGAAGCCCGCTCGATATCGCTCGGCTATTCCACCAACCATTTCAAGCTCATCGCCTTTACGCTCTCGGCAATGCTGGCTGGGCTAGCCGGAGGACTGAAGGCAATCATTTTCCAGATTGCATCGCTGGCAGACGTGTATTTCATGGCTTCGGCCGACGCGCTTCTGATGACCCTGATCGGCGGTGTCGGAACGTTGCTTGGTCCAATCGTGGGCGCCGTCGTTGTCGTCACGCTGCAAACGAAGCTCGCGACGTTCGGCGCCTGGGTGGTCATCATTCAGGGCGCCATCTTTGTCCTGTGTGTGCTCTTCATGCGCAAAGGTATCGTTGGAACGCTGGAGGAATTCTTGTCCAACCGTGTTGCCCGACGTGCTGGAAAAGAATTTGGGCCGGCGACCGAGCCGATCTCTTCGAGGCCGGAACTTTGAGCCGCCCGCTTGCTGTTGTAATCGGCATGGGGCCAGGCCTAGGGCAGGCGCTCGTCCGGACCTTTGCCGGCAACGGGTTTGCGGTGGCCTTCACCGGGCGGCGAGCCAAAGCAATAGCGCAATACGAACGTGACCTTCGTGCTCAAGGCCTGGAGGTTATGGGCATTGCCGCTGATGCGGGCGACACGGTCGCCATGGATGCTGCTCATCGGCGGATTCGCGAGGCCTACGGCGAAGTCGACGTCTTGATATACAATGCTGCAATGATCGAGCCCGCGCGTTTCGTTACACCCTCGGCGATTGCGGAAGCGCGTTATGGTGCAGCCGAAGGCTGGGCTGCCAAGGGCGAAGCCGCCAGCGTGGATTACGTGGTTGATGCCTTCCGCACCAATGTAGCCGGCGCTCATCATGCCGCAAAGGCTGTCGCGTCGGCGATGGTACGCCGTAAGAGCGGGACAATACTATTTACTGGCGGCGTGCTCGCCTTCGGTCCTTGGATAGAATGGGGCGTGACCTCAATGGGAAAAGCCGCTCTGCGCAGCCTCGGACATTCGCTAGAAAAAGAACTTAGGCCTTTCGGCGTACATGTCGTAACCGTTGCGATTCACGGAACGATGCGGGCAGGAACGCCTTACGATCACGACCTTGTCGCACAGTCCTATCTGAACCTTTATCGCCAGCCTCTAACCGACTGGTCTCCGGACTATCACTACAAGTTCGATGAGGAAGGCGAAAGCGATCCGGACGCGTGATCCATTCCGCTCAACTGCGGCGGTATTTTTCCAAAGTTCCCTTACTGATTGCGACGATGAGGTCACGCTTTCGAATTTTGGCAGCCTCAACAGGCATCTCGTCAATGAAGTGGACAGCGCGCGGCACTTTGTAAGCTGCGAGATTTTCCCTAAGATACAAGTCTACAGAAGCCGCATCGAGGCAACTTTTCGGCGTCCTCACAATCGCGGCGACCGGAACCTCCCCCTTGCTTTCGTCGGGGACGCCAACAACGGCACACATCGCTACCTCCGGATGCCTGTACAGCAAAGTCTCGATCTCCAAGGGGTAAATGTTGTGACCCCCGGCAATGATGACGTCTTTTTTTCTGTCGACGATGAACAGATATCCATCATCATCAAGGTAACCGAGATCGCCGGAGTGCCAGCCGTCGTCTGAGAACGCCTCTGCTGTCGCCGCCTCGTCCATCCAATAGCCCGCCGCGACACAATCGCCGCCGATGATGACCTCGCCAATCTGTCCTGCCGAAAGGCGCTGGCCATTATCGTCGACGATGCTGATACGTGAGCTGCCGACAGGCAAACCGGCCGAACCGGGCTTACGGACGCCGAGGGTCGGCTCCATGACGTTCTGGCCGCAGGTCTCAGTTGATCCGTAAACCTGTGTAACACGGGCGCCGCTCATTTGCTCGAAGCGCTGGATAACCGGTTGTGGCACAGGTGAACCGCCCGTCGTGCAGACCCTGAGCGACGTCAAATCGTGTTTTATTGGGTCGAACTCGTTGACGATGTAGACATACATGGTAGGGGTGCCACCGAAATATGTCGCCTTGTATTTGGCGATGTCGCCCAACACCCGCTGTGTGTCCCAACGGTCGTGCAATACGATCGTACCTCCGCAATACAGACAGAGGTTCAAGGTAACGTTGAGCCCGAAATTTGTGAACAATGGCACAGCGCAGACATAGGTTTCACTGGCGAAACGGTTTCGATGCGAGACGGCCATGTCCCGCAAGGTCGACGTGATTGAGAAATGCGGCTGGGCAGTGCCCTTAGGAGTTCCAGTGGTGCCGGAGGTAAAGAACAGGCAGGCTATGTCATGGACATCGCATTCGACATCGGCAAAACTGGCGGAAGCGGTCGCCATCTGGTCTGCGAACTCGTCACTCCCATCGATCAGGCAGAACCGCAGGTCTTTGAATTCATGCCGAATTTGTGAAAAATAGGACCATGTAGTTGAATCTGCTATTATCGCCGAGATGCCCGTCTGCGCGAAGATCTTGCGCAACTCGGCGTGTCGGAACATAGCGCTGATTGGCGCGGGTATAGCGCCCAGGCGCTGACATGCCCAGAATCCTGTGGCCATCAACGTATCGCTTGGGAGATATAGCGCCACGCGATCGCCTTTGCCAACACCAGCGACTTGGAGGAGGTTGGCGAGTTTGGCTGTACGTGCATCGAACTCGGAGTAGGTAATCGTTTCCCGTGCTGTGATGATGAGCGGTCGCTCCGGAACCAGCCGGACGTTTCTTGCCAGGATTGTAGACAGACATTCCATTTTCGCGCCTCGCCGGCGGACTTGGCCGGTATTCGTCATGCTTCAACAGGTGGCATGAATCTGTTTATGTCTAGCCGCAGCTGTCATCGTTGCATCGTCTGGATGAATTAATCGCGAAGCGTTTTCTATGACCATACCTAAAGCGGACGATGCCGAATTCGGCGGTAGTGGCAAACCTCGGACACCCGTGGTTTGCTGCTCAGTGGAGAAACGCATGAAGGTTCTTATTGTCGGGGGCACTGGCATGATCGGTGGAAATGTAGCCCACCATCTGGCAAGCGAGGGCCACGAGATCGTCTTGGCAGCGCGCAAGCCTGTTGCGCGTGAAGCTTCGGTGTCGAGTTTCCCTATACTTTTAGGTGACTACACGACGGGTGATTTTTCCACCCAGGATCTGGCCCCGTTCGAAGCGATCGTTTTCGCAGCCGGCAATGACATCCGTCATTTGCCGAAGGGAACCGACGAGCATGCTTTCTGGCGCGCCACTCAGATAGAAGGTGTGCCGGCCTTCGCGGAACGGGCAAAAGTGGCTGGTGTCGGGCGGTTCGTCCAGTTGGGAAGTTATTATCATCACGTGATGCCGCACCTGGCTGAAACCAACGCCTATGTCCGCGCGCGGAAACTTGCCGATGAAGGTGCGCGCGCGCTTGCCAGTGCTGATTTCAAAGTGTCAACGCTCAATCCGCCCTCTATCGTTGGCGTGACACCTGGGGTTGCTGCGCGGCGCTACGAAACCCTCGCGGCGTGGGGCAGGGGCGAGATGCCAGAGATTCCTGACTTCGCTCCCGCAGGCGGAACGAACTACATGTCGGTTCTCTCGCTCAGCGAAGCCATCTCGGGCGCGCTCCGCAATGCGGAATCCGGTCGAGCCTATCTGATCGGCGACGAGAACCTTACCTTCCGTGAGTTCTTCCAGCTCATTTTCACGGCAGTGGGAACGGATCGTCGCCTGGAGGAGCGTGACCTGGAGCATCCATTGCTGCCAGATGCCTTTATCGTTCCGGGTCGTGGCGAGGTCCTCGCCTATGAGCCGGATCCCGCTGAGACGGCCTTGCTTGGTTATCGGCGCCGCGATGTCCGGCGCGCCGTGGAAGAGGTCGTTGGCTTGGTTGAAGGTGTCAGGCCGTGATCTTGCCGATGTCTGAAGAAGTCATCTCCGCATTGGAACTGCGCGCTCTTGCCGACCGCTACGCTATGGCGGTCGATCGGGGCGACGGTACATTGTTTGCCGCGCAATTTACCGAGGACGGTGTTCTTAACGCCCCTCGCGGTCGCTTCGTCGGTCGGGAGCAACTGGCCACCGTACCGCCGATGATGGTCGCTCGATATGAGCGGACTTATCATGCAGTGGTCGGGCAGGTTCCCGTCTTCGGTCACGATAAAGCGGATGCGCAAACCTATACGTTCGCCCGCCACTACTATCGCAGCGGCGGCGAAGAGTTTTGCTATGAGATGACGGTTCGCTACGAGGATCAGTTTCAGCGTAGCGGCGGGCGATGGCTGCTATCCTGTCGTTCCCTCATTCTCGTTGGCGAAACGGTTTTCAAAACGGCCGTGAGGCCATCATCGATCGAGCCTAGCAAGGTGAGGGTATGACAATCTCGGAAGAGCTTTCGATCCTTGGCCTCGCCGGCAAAGTCGCACTGGTAACCGGCGGCGGAGCGGGCATAGGCCGGGCTACCGCAGAGCTTTTTGCGCAGGCGGGCATGCGCGTCGCAGTTATAGAAATCGACGCCTCGCGCGCAGCAGAAATACGTAAGCTTTTGGAGTCTCGCGGCTGCGATTGCCTGGTCATCGAGGCAGATGTCAGGAAAGGCACCGAATCAAGACGCATCATAAGCGACGTGCGCGAACGATTCGGCGGGCTCGACGTCCTGGTCAACAATGTCGGCGATTATCTCGGCTATAAGACAGAGTTTGCAGAGTCTACGGAGGAAGAATGGGATGCGCTCTATGCGGTTAATCTGCTGCATCTCCTTCACATGTCCAAGGCCGCTATTCCCCTCATGCGAGAGGGCGGCGGGGGGAGCATCATCAATATTTCAACCATCGAGGCGTTTCGCGGAATCCCACTGACGGTGGTCTATTCGGCGTTTAAGGCTGCGATCACCGGCTTCACACAAAGCCTCGCCGTGGAGTTGGGTCAGTATGGCATACGAGTGAACGCCATCGCGCCGGAGACGACCAACACGGCTCAGATAGTTGCAACGCCGCGTGTGCCGCCGGAAAATAGAGATCATCTCTCGCGGTGGTTCCCGATAGGCCGGTTCGGCGAGGGAGCGGATTCGGCGGGAGCCGCTCTCTTTCTCGCATCCGACCGTCTATCAGGATGGGTCAGCGGGTCGAGCATAGTCGTGGACGGGGGCGCGCTGGCCGCAGGTGCATGGATGAGATTGCAGGATAACGGCTGGACGCATTTGCCCATCATTGTTGCAGATGGATATACCCCTCGCCCCCCCCACCCGCTTCGTAAGGAATGACGTCACCATGGTCGGAAGGCTCAAGGACAAAGTTGCCTTCATTACCGGCGGTACCGGGGGTATTGGCGCAGTCGCCTGTGACGTCTTCGCCAAGGAGGGTGCGATGGTGGCAGTGGCCGGCCGCCGCAGGGAGCACGGCGAAAAGATCGTGGATGACATCCGTTTGTCCGGTGGCGAAGCAATTTTCGTGGAGACAGATGTCACGAAGGCGGAGAGCGTCGAAGCCGCGATTGCTCGGACTGTCGCTGTCTTCGGCAGACTGAACATTCTCTATAACAACGCGGGAGGTTCGTCCGCGGAGGATGGACCGGTCACCCGTACGTCTGCGGAGGTGTTCTGGAAGACGATCGAGCTTGATTTGTTCGGCACATGGCTGTGTTGTCATTACGGAATCCCAGAATTGATCAAGGCCGGCGGCGGGGCGGTGGTGAACACCGGCTCCATCATGGGGGTGATGGGAATACCAAACCGTGATGCCTATTCCGCCTCCAAGGGCGGAGTGATCGCACTGACCCGCGCGATGGCGGTCGAATACGCGGCTGAAAACGTTCGGGTGAATGTGCTTGTGCCCGGCGCTGTGGCGACGGACCGAGTGTTGAGCTTTTTTGCGTCCGAACCGCATCTCGAAGCACAACGCCGTGCCTATCTCTTGGGCATGAGCGAGCCGATCGATGTCGCCAATGCTGCGGTGTTTTTGGCATCGGACGAATCACGACGTACGACCGGCCAGATGTTGGCGGTAGACAGCGGCATCCTCATCTCCTGACCGCTAGTCTTTTCAGACGATGCTCGATTCTGACGGATTGCCTACCGATGCTGCTAAACCATGCCTCCGGGCGCCGTCCTTTCCACCGCTGCGGGAGAACTTCTTTTGCGTGAAGCCGTCATCGTATCCGTCGCTCGAACGCCAATTGGCAAAGCCTTCCGTGGTGCATTCAACGACACAGAGGCGCCGGCGCTCTCCGGCCACGCAGTGCGGGAGGCCGTCGCGCGCGCGCGCATCGACCCCTCTGAGGTCGAAGACGTCATCATGGGCTGCTCGGCCCAGCAAGGCACTCAGGGCTATAATATCGGCCGGCTAACCGCTGCTGCCGCTGGGCTTCCAGAAACCGTGGCAGGTATGTCGGTCGATCGTATGTGCTCATCTGGGTTGATGGCTGTTTCGATTGCTGCGAAGCAGATCATTGTCGACGGCATGGAGACCGTGGCCGCTGGTGGGGTCGAGTCGATTAGCCTAACGCAGAACAAGCACAAGAATGCCTATCGCAACCGCTCCGAGGCCGTCCTGAAGCACTGGCCTCATATGTACATGACGATGATTGAGACCGCCGAGATCGTGGCGGAAAAGTACGGCATCACCCGCGAGGCGCAGGACGAATTCGCGCTGGCCAGCCATCTTCGAACTGCCGATGCGCATAAGTCCGGCCGGTTCAGCGAGGAAATTGTACCGCTTCCTTCGCGTAAGTCTGTCTTTGACAAGGCAACCAACGAGACCCATTTTGAAGACGTTGTGCTGACGCATGACGAGGGTTTTCGCTCCGACACAACGCTGGAAGGCCTAGCCAAGCTCAAGCCGGTCTTCGCGGACGGTGAGGTCATCAAGCTGGGTGAATATGTTACGGCCGGCAACTCTTCTCAGCTTTCTGATGGCGCTGCTGCGCTTGTACTGATGGAGGCGAAGCGCGCTGAAAAGCTGGGGCTGGAACCGTTAGGTGCTTATCGCGGAATGGCTGTTGCGGGATGTCCGCCGGAGGAAATGGGCATTGGGCCCATCTTCTCCGTTCCGAAGCTTTTGAGACAGCACGGACTAACGATAGACGACATCGGGCTGTGGGAGCTAAACGAGGCGTTCGCCAGTCAAGCTCTCTATTGCCGAGACCATTTGGGAATCGACCCCGAGAAACTCAACGTCAATGGTGGTGCCATCGCGGTGGGACATCCTTTCGGCATGACCGGCGCGCGCACGGCTGGGCACATTCTTTTCGAAGGCCGCCGCAGGAAGGCGAAGTATGGTGTCGTGACAATGTGCGTCGGCGGCGGCATGGGTGCCTCGGGATTGTTCGAAATTTTTTAGTGACAGGAGATCACGGTGTCGGAGTCGGATGCTCAGGAAAAGCTGAAGCCGGTCCTCGGCCCGGCCACGCAGCTCGGCTTCGTGGTGCGGAACCTCGATGCAGCTGTCAACCATTGGACAGGGGTCCTCGGCTTCGGCCCTTTTTTGCATTTCGATAAGGGGACCGGCCGGCCGCCGGCGCCCTCGTTGTATCGCGGTGAGGAAGTGGTCGTTGAGACCCGTCTTGCATTCGGTTACGTCGGAGATGTGCAAGTTGAACTGATCGAGCAGGTAAACGACGCACCGTCGCCATATCGCGACTTTCTGGCCGCCGGACGCGAGGGGTTACAGCATCTGGGCTATTGGGTGCCTGATTTTCAGGAAGCGTGCCGACGTGTGGAAGCAGGCGGATACGAGCCGGAATTTGTCATTCCTATCGTCGGTCAGCCGGATCCTATCATCTACTATCGCTCCCCAGACCTAATTGGACTTATGCTTGAGATCAGCCCCCCGCGATGGCAACATATGCGGCAAGCCGTGTTCGAGAAGATCAAGGCACACTCGGGCAGCCAACAATTGATCAAATTCGATACCTATGGTGACTTCGTGGTCAGCGCGAACGTCACTTTCAGCTGATCTATCTAAGGCAGCGCTCTAATGTATCGATCTGTTGCCGAAGGCCGTCGATGGCATCATGGATCGTTCGTTGGTCCAGCAACTGGTTACCATGTGCCAAAAGGCCCTGTAGAGCGATGTCTGCGATGATCTCACCAATCTCGTCGGGTGTCCGCGGACCGACGGGCGAATACCAGCGCGATGTCCAGTTCGCCATGCCGATGACTGCAAAGGCCGCGATCTTTGCGTCAGTGCGTCGGAACTCCCCGCTCTCCATACCTTCCGAGATGCATCGAACATAAAAATCAAAGATGTCTCGCCTGCCGCGATTGTAGAGGGGCCCGAGCTCTTCGGGTATCTGTGCTTCTAACCTAGATAAAAGAATGAAGCGCGATCCCGAAGACAATCGGCGCCGAATACCGTCGGTGATGGCGCGACGTAGGCGTTCACGTTGTGTCAGGCCTGGCTGCTCGATCAATTCCTGCAATTGATGCGACGGAGTGAGAGCCTCGGCCTCGACAAGGGCTGCGAGGATCTCCTCCTTGTTGCGGAAGTAGTGGTAGACTGCGGAACGCCCTAAGCCGATTGCGCGTGCAATATCATTGATGCTGGTCTGAACGTAACCTTTACTGTCGAAAAGCTGCGCAGCAATGTCAATCAACTGCTCGCGAACGAGTTCCTTTCGAGGATTGCTCGCAGGTCGAACGTCACCGGCGCGGCCCGCCACACCGTCGTCTTCAGGTTCATCGACGTTGGAGGGAACGTCGTCCGTTATTTTCAAGGATCGGTTCACGCCTGTGTTCCTAAATCTCGCGCGTCGAAACATTGCACCGGGAGTAGTCAAAGGTTACGCGGCATATCACTAGGCCGCTTATAGCAAAGCAGCGCAGCTTGCAAAAACTTCACTCTATCGCAGTTCTTCTCTGACATCCCGGCTCTTTCCGGCGCATTATGGGCGACCAAATCCGTCCAGTTCCTCGACGGATAACCCCAGTTTTCGCTGTGCTTTCGACAGCGTGCCGGCAAATGCGTCCACGACGTTCTCGAAGTTCCATTCGCCCTCCATGACCGGCTGGGCGATTGTCGGGTGCGTCAAATAGGAAAGCTGACGCCCCGCGATCCTGACGATTTGGCCATGG
This sequence comes from Tianweitania sp. UT-5YL-CI-8, assembly GCF_030010215.1. Classification (GTDB taxonomy): domain Bacteria; phylum Pseudomonadota; class Alphaproteobacteria; order Rhizobiales; family Rhizobiaceae; genus Oryzicola. The sequence goes on along the minus strand of NZ_JASCRR010000015.1, from coordinate 10,972 downwards.
ATCGCGCGGGATAGGTCTGACAACAGGAAACTGACCACCGGCGCATTGATCTCCGCAGCGGGTAACGTGTGATATTTCACCTCGCGACTAGCAGATTGCAGCTCCAGCAGTGATGCGTTCTGCGCCGCCATGGCGGTTTCGGCCAAGGGAGACACTGCATTCAAGCGGATGTCGCTTCCGCGCAATTCCATTGCCCAACCGTATGTTAGGGAAGCTACCGCCCCTTTCGTAGCTCCGTACAGGCCGAGAGCAATATCGCCGGCATGCGATCCAGAAGCCACGTTGACGATCGACCCACCATGGCCTTGGGCCCTCAGCCGCCGTACCGCGGCTTGTGTGCATGCCGCCGTACCGAGCACGTTGACTTCGAACATTCGCCTTAGGTCCAATTCTGCAACGTCTTCGATTTTTGCGGGACGGAGAATGCCGGCATTGTTCACCAAACCGTGCAACGCCCCGAAAAAGTCCTGGCAGGCATCCATCAGCGTCTCGGCGAACCGCCACGAGGAGATGTCACCAGCACAAGCGGCTGCCTTCCCGCCTGTATTGACGATCGAGAGAGCGGTTCTTTCCGCAGCTTCGGGATCGATGTCATTGATCAGAACTGCCGCGCCCAGCGCGGCTGCGTGACGTGCGTAGGCGGCCCCTAGTCCGCCGCCACTTCCGGTGATCACAATCGCCTTGCCGGCCAGCGCTCGCGTGGTTTCCGTCATATCCGTCACCCTTCGCCGATACCTTGGGAGAGCAGTTCACGCCCACCTGAAGAGCCATCCAGCATGCGGTTCTGGCGATTTAGCACCTTCCAACCATCCTCAGTCTTGGCTAGCTCCCAGCGGTTTGCGCTGGCCCGTTCCACCTTCCAGTCATCTTCACGGTGGACATAAAGCCGCGAATATCCTGTGGCGACAGCGCTTTCGCCATCCAAGAGAACCAAAGGCATGCTCATGACATGGGCACTGCCCTTGGCAACATAACTCACATGTGGCTCACTGTTGACCAGCCCGCCGATAGCGAGGTTGCCTCTCAAGGGTGTCTCGCCAAAGTCATAAATGCCGTCTGCACTCCACATTGACGCGGTGCTTGTTTCCGAACGGCTGTCGACGGAAGGGCCATACCGCGCCAGCAATTGGTAGATTGCGAGTTGATCTTCCATAGCCCGGACTTTGCCTTCAAGGTCAGCAAGCCGCTGTTCAAGACCTATCGCTTCCGGTTGCCTCATGATCCATCTCCTCTTGAGCCTCAGCATTTGCAAAAAGCTGCAACCGGCATCGTTCGTTTGTGGGATGCACGCGATTTCCACGTTAATCCTCTTCGCTGAGGGTTGAATTGCCTTTGCTGTGAAAGCTCTCGGGTGGCGCAACGTCTATCCCCCGTTTGGACGATGCAATGAACGGTTGACGCTGGCATCCCGATCTCGATTGTGTGAGCCGGTAGAGACCGGCATAGCTATGCTGTTAGCTCCGGAAGAATTTTTGAAGACATGACTCTCGTTCTGACTGACGACCAGCGTATGATCCGTGACGAGGCAGCCCGTCTGCTTTCGGAACGGTCGTCTTCGGAAGCAGTACGCAAGATAGTCGACTCTGGCGCTGGAACAGATGCCAAACTCTGGTCGGCCCTGTCGCGCGAGTTGGGATGGTGCAGCATGGCCATTCCCGAGGAATTCGGGGGGCTTGGCCTTGGCGCAACAGAGCTTGTTCTGCTTCAGGAAATCTGCGGTCAATGGCTGGCGTGCGTACCGTTTTGGTCCACTGCCTGTGTGGCGACACCGCTATTGCTCGCAGCAGCAAGCGAAGAAGCGAAACAACGGCTTCTTCCCGCGATTGCCGTAGGAGATCTCACTATCGCCGTAGCCTGGGGCGCCCTTGGAGAGATTAATCCGCTCGCTGTGTGCACGGTGAATGCTGCCAAGGTCGATGGAGGCTATTCCCTGCATGGACATGTGTCTCAGGTGGTAGACCTGCCCTTCGCAGACTTGGTCCTCGTTCCGGCGCTTCTCGATGGAGTGCTATCGCTTTTCGCCGTCCGGCGTGATGCTGGACTTCATATCGAGCCGCTTACTTCGATGGACGCGACGCGTCCCATCGGAGCCGCGCGATTTGACGCCCTCGAACTGCCGCCTGAATCCAGGATCGATGGGGATGGTTTGACATCCGATGCCGTCGAAGCGGCTCTCGCGCTTGCCCAACTCTGCTTTGCTGCCGAGCAGGCTGGAGCCGCCCGGGGAGTTATGGATGTTACACTCGCTTATGTCGCCGAACGCGTGCAGTTCGGCCGAGCCATCGCGTCGTTCCAGGCCATCAAACATCGCTGCGCCCGTCTGGAGGTCGACATTGCAGAGGTCCGCGCACTGATTTACGGAGCCGCGGCGAATTTCTCGGCCGACGACGCAGGCGAATTGCGGTTGGAAGCGTCAGGCGCTCGCGCGCTTGCATCAGAGTTGTTGTTTCGTGCGGCGGAAGAGGCAATCCAGTTGCATGGTGGCGTAGGTTTTACATGGGAATATGATCCGCAACTCTATTTCAAGCGGGCGCAGGCCACCACTGCCATCCTTGCGCAGCCGGAAGGTCACTTCTGTATGATTGCCGATGCACTCTTGGGGGAGGCGTCAGCGTGAATACGGAAAGCAATTCGGCATTGCGCTCGGAAATCGCTGAGTGGATGGCAACGCATCTAACCGGCCGGTTCGAAGCACTGCGATTTCGCGGCAACTCGGGCGATGGCGATGCCTTGCCCGAGTTGCGCAAAGAGTGGGAACGCGAACTTGCACGCGGCCGCTGGACCTGTCCCGGCTGGCCGGAAGATATGGGTGGTCGCGGACTGTCCGTTGCCGAGCAAGTCGTTTTTCAGGAAGAGTACGGGCGTGCTGGTGGCCCAGGCCGTATGGGACATATCGGTGAAGGCTTGATCGGACCTACCCTCATCGCGTTTGGTACTGAAGAGCAGAAACAGCGGTTCCTGCCCAAGATTCGGTCAGGAGAGGAATTTTGGTGCCAGGGCTATTCTGAGCCGAGCGCCGGTTCCGATCTAGCAAATATTCGGACCCGCGCCCGCAAAGATCCGGTAACCGGCGAGTGGATTGTGTCCGGCCAGAAGGTGTGGACATCGCTCGCGCATCTTTCCGACTGGATTTTCGTTCTGGCGCGGTGCGATGAGGGCTCTGTCGGTCGCAATGGTCTGATCTTCCTCCTGCTTCCTCTCGACCAGCACGGCGTGGAAATACAGCCGATCCGGCAGATCGGCGGCAGCGCCGAGTTCAACTCCGTATTTTTCGAAGGCGCGCGAGCCAGGGCGGAGCACGTTGTCGGCGCCCCCGGTGAGGGCTGGAAGATAGCCATGGCCTTATTGGGCTTCGAACGCGGTATCTCTACGCTGGGACAACAGATGTCCTTTGCACAGGAACTGGAACTTATCATCGAAATCGCGCGCGAAAATGGCGCAGGCCGGTCCCCCATCATCCGCCAGCGCATTGCGCGCGCCTGGGTGGGACTGCGCGCGATGCGCTACCTGGCCATGCGTGTTCTTGCTGACGATCCGAGTGGTGACATGCGCCGCGAGGTCCTGGGATACAAATATCATTGGTCGAACTGGCACCGTGACCTGGGCAAGCTTGCTATGGACGTCCTGGGTCTTGAGGCGAATATCGTTTCAAACGATCCGCGCCGGGAACGGCTGCAGCAACTGTTCTTGTTCAGCCGTGCAGATACGATTTATGGCGGCACGAATGAGATCCAATTGAACCTGATCGCAGAGCAGGGTCTTGGAATGCCGCGCGAGCCGCGCGGAACACTCGGCTAGGGGTGCATAGATGGGAGTTTGCGACGACAACCTGGACATCCTCATAGCGCGCGACAGTTTGCGCCGCCTCGTCGTCGCATATTCCCGTGCGGTCGACAGGCGCGACTTCGCGCTTCTTCGAAGTCTTTATCACGACGACGCCTTCGAGCAGCACGGAACGATGTTTGAGGGCGGCGCCGAAGCTTATATTGCTTTTGTCGAGCAAGCTCTTTCGGCCTATCAAACGACGGTCCACTACGTGGTCAACACCAGTTTTCAGGTCTCGGGCGACGAGGCTGAAGGCGAGATCCACAAGATCAATTACCATCGAACCAGCGGCGATAATGCCTACGAGATCGTGACCGGAAGTCGAAGCCTTGACCGGTATCGCCGCAGTCAGGGTGAATGGCGATTTCTCTCCAGATCGATAACGCTGGATTGGGCAAACAAGCGCCCTGTCAATGAAACAGCCTATGATGATTTCGCCGCCGGTAGTCCGCTTGGCAGCGCTGGTCCAGACGACCGGTCGTACCGGCTGTTGCACATGTTCGGACGCCACGACGATTAGTTTGGCGGCGAGGACCGCATGGGAGGAAGTGAGATGTCCAGCAGACAGTTTTCTGGCAAGATTGCAGTGGTCACGGGCGCGGGCAATGGTATCGGCCGCGCCTCAGCAATCGCTTATGCGAAAGAAGGCGCCGATCTTGCGATCTTTGATCGCGAGAAAGAAGCTTTGGCCGAAACCGCCGAATTTGTCCGGGCAGAAGGGGTCCGTGCCGTCGAGGTGGTTGGCGACATGACAAATCTCGAAGAAGTCACCGCCGCGTTTGCCAAGGCACGCACAGACCTTGGGCCGATCGACATTCTGCTGAACAATATCGGCCAAACTGCACGGGAAAATTACTCGGAATTCTGGGAATCTAAACCTGAAACGCTGCAGTTCGTCGTCAACGTATCGCTGATGACGACCTTGATATGCTCCAGGCAGGTTGTAGAAGAGATGAGGGCGCGTCGCTCCGGCAAGATCGTATCGATCTCATCGGACTCGGCGATGAATGGCGATATCGGCACGGTGGATTATGCCTCCGCGAAATCCGGGGTGCTTGGCTTCACCCGTGCGTTGGCGCGGGAGCTGGGCCCCTTCAAAGTCAACGTCAACGCTGTATGCCCGGGACCGACCAATACACGCGCCATGCAGCGAATTCCCAAAGATGCCTACGAACGGGCGAAGAACGCTATTCCGCTCGGTGAACTGTCTGAACCGGAGGACATCGCCAATGCGGTCGTCTTCCTATCCAGCGAAAAGGCTCGCTTCATTACCGGCCAGACGCTGATGGTGAATGGCGGTCGCGTCTTCTACTGAAGCGATCTTAGTTCATTCAGACGATGTTGCATCGCACCCGGTACTACATCAGACAGGAACGAAATCGTCACTCCTAGGTGAGGAAACCAATGTCGAGCGATCTTCATACGGTTCTGTGCGAGCGGCTTGGATGCCGTTACCCGATTGTGCAGACCGCCATGGGGTGGGTGGCGGATGCGCGATTGACTGCTGCGACATGCAACGCCGGGGGGTTCGGCTTTTTTGCCGGAGCAACGGCGGAACCTGGTGATGTCGAAAACCAGCTTCTTGCTATCAAGGCAAAGACGGACCGGCCGTTCGGCGTCAACTTCCACATGTTCCAGCCGAACGCTGACGAAGTGATAGACGCTGTCATCCGGCATAAAGTGCGAGCTGTCAGCTACGGCCGTGGGCCGGACGCAAAAACCATCAAGCGGCTCAAGGATGCGGGCGTCATCTGCATGCCTACTGTGGGTGCCGTCAAGCACGCGATCAAAGCTATCGAACTCGGTGCCGACATCGTCACCGTCCAGGGCGGCGAGGGCGGAGGGCATACAGGTGCTGTGCCCACGACCATTTTGCTGCCACAGGTCCTTGACGCCGTGAAGGTGCCGGTCGTCGCAGCTGGCGGCATATTTGACGGGCGCGGCCTCGCCGCCGCGCTGGCCTACGGAGCCGCCGGCATCGCCATGGGGACGCGCTTTTTGATGACAAGCGATTCCCCGGTCCCGCGTTCCGCGCTGGATCGTTATATCTCCACCAAGGATCCGACTGCGATTCGCATCACCACAGCTGTCGACGGTTTGCCGCAGCGCTTCATCGAAAATGACGAGATACGGCGTCTCGAAGGCATGTCGTTGCCAGCACGGTTGGGCATGAGCGTTAACTACGCGCGGGAGTGGGGCAAGCAGGCGGGACTTGGGCCCGTCGGTATGGCGAAGCTGGGCTGGAAGGCGCTGTCTAGCGATGGCGGCAGCTTCGCTCAGATGGTCATGGCGCCAAATTTGCCGACACTTGTTCAGCGCGGCGTCGTCAACGGAGATGCCGACAATGGCCTGTTGCCCGGTGGTCAGGCCGCGGCTGTCATCGACCGGCTGGAAAGCTGCGAGGAACTGATCGGACGGATCATGCGCGAGGCCGGCGAACGACTGGCGGCCTTGGCGGCCCTGTCGCGCCCAGTCACATCGAACTGAGGAGACGACAATGGCTGATCAATTCTGGAGCAAGATCGAAAACGGTATCGCCGAGCTGGTCATCGAAAATCCGCCTGTCAACGCGATGGATAGCGTCGGGTGGCGCGCCTTCTCTCAAGAAATTGACCGACTGCAGGCTCATCAGGACGTCCGCATCATTGTCATACGGGCGGAAGGTCGCGGTTTCTGTGCGGGCGTTGACATCAAGGAACTTCAGAGGCATCCCGAACGCATTCCGGAGGTGAACGCCGGAAATTGGGAGACGTTTCGTGCAATCCACCGCGGGTTGAAGCCGGTGATCGTGGCCGCCCATGGGTACATTCTGGGCGGAGGGATCGGCATCTGCGGTTCGGCCGACATCATCCTGTGCTCCCCGGACGCGACGTTTGGCGTCCCCGAAGTTGACCGTGGCGCACTCGGCGCCGGCGCTCACCTGCAAAGGCTGTTTCCCGTCCAGAAAGTGCGGCAGATGTATTTTACGGGTGAGCCGATCGATGCGGCAGAAGCATATCGGCTCGGCGCCGTAGAAAAGGTTGTACCGCGAGACGGGTTGCGATCCGCAGCCATCGAGCTCGCAGGCAAGATCGCATCCAAGAGTACGATCATGATCCGCTTGGCCAAAGAGGCGCTGAACGGCATCGAAGATGGTGATCTCGAACACAAGTATCGCTGGGAGCAGGGCTTCACCGCGCAGGCTTACTTGACCGCCGAATCGCAGGAAGCGCGCAACGCTTTTGTGGACAAGCGTGACGCGGATTTCGACCGGACGAAAGGCAAGGAAAAGCATGACTGACGACACCATCGCAACATCGCCCGCTTACGTCGAGGGCCATCGGCTTCTGAGGGGGCGCTCCGTCCTGATAACGGCAGCCGCAGGCGTTGGCATCGGCTTCGCCGCAGCGAAAAAGGCTATAGAAGAGGGATGTCGGGCGATTATGATCTCCGACATTCACGAGCGACGGCTTACTGAGGCCGCGGATAGACTACGTGCGCTAGGTCATGAAGCGGACGTGTATAGCCATGTCTGCAACGTAACGAAGGAAGATGAGGTTCAGGCTCTGGTGGACGCCGCCGAGCTGAAGCTGGGGGGCATTGACGTTCTCATCAACAATGCTGGCCTCGGCGGCTTCAAGCTCGTGACGGAGATGACGGATGAGGAATGGGGCCAGGTGCTTGACGTGACCCTTACCGGAACGATGCGCATGACTCGCGCGGCGCTTAAAAAGATGATTCCGCGCAAGCGCGGCGCGATCGTGAATAATGCTTCAGTACTGGGATGGCGTGCGCAGAAAGGGCAATCCCACTATGCCGCCGCTAAGGCTGGAGTCATGGCATTCACGCGCTGCAGCGGCGTGGAAGCTGCGGAACACGGTATACGGATCAATGCCGTATCTCCTTCCATTGCCATGCATGAATTCCTCAAGAAGGCTGCGGGACCTGGCGAGCTTGAAAAACTGATGTCCCAAGAAGCTTTTGGCCGCGCCGCCGAGGTTTGGGAAATCGCCAATGTGATGATGTTTCTGGCGAGCGACTATGCCGGATATATGGTCGGGGAGACCGTATCCGTTTCCAGCCAGAGGGGATGAGGATGGTCGGTCTTGTTTTTTCGTCGCCACAAGAGGTTGCCGATGCGGTCGGCACGAAGCTTGGTGAGAGTGCTTGGCTCGAGATAGACCAGGCACGCATTGACAAATTCGCCGAGGCGACGGGCGATTTTCAGTGGATTCACGTCGAGCCTGAAAAGGCTAGAGACGGACCTTTTGGCAAGACCGTGGCGCATGGCTATCTCACATTCTCCTTGATCAATATGTTCCTGCCCCAACTGTTTCGTGCCGATGGCATGAAAATGGGTATCAACTATGGGGCCGACCGGCTGCGGTTCCCTGCGCCCGTTCCGGTGGGTTCCCGCGTTCGCGTTGTTGCCGAACTCGTCAAGGCCGATCCGCTTAAGGGCAATGCGGTGCAGACTACCGTCCGTGTCACCGTTGAGCTCGAAGGCTCGGCAAAGCCCGGTTGCGTGGCCGACATCATTGGACGTTACTATTTTTGATGGGAGGTGACCGGTATGGACAGAATTCAGACGGAAATTCTCCAAAGACTCGATAGGATAGAATCTCGGGACGAGATTCGTCAGTTGATTTCAAAATACGCTCTTGCGCTAGACATGCGCGATATTGATGCCCTGGTTGGCTTGTTTGTCCCTAACGTGAAAGTCGGAGGCGGAAAGTCGGGCCGTGAAGTCCTGCGCGACTGGCTTGACGATACGATGCGCCGCCAGTTCGACGGGACTTCTCATCATGTGGGTTCCACCATAATAGAATTTATCGATCCAGATAATGCCGTCGGCATCGTCTATTCCAAAAATGAGCATGAGACGGGCGCCGAGTGGGTCATCATGCAAATGATGTACTATGATAGATATAGCCGCTTGGACACTCGCTGGTATTTCGTCCGCCGGCAACCACTTTACTGGTATGCGACTGATCTCAACAAGCCGCCGGTTGGCAAGCGCAAAATGCGCTGGCCGGGCCAGGAACCTTATGAAGGCTCCTTTCATCAGCTTTTCCCGTCGTGGAAAGACTATTGGGATCGCGATGGTGCGTCAACGGAGCCCATCACGCCACCAGCGCCATTGGAGGGATTTATAGAAGCCATGCGAGGCGGCAACGAAGTGCGAGGCAATCGCGTTAGATAGTCTTGGCAGCTGCTTTATAGAAGCTGCGCATTGTGGGAGTAGGTGCGTTCCATTGCATCTTCCTTGCGAGTGACAACCCATTGGTATCATTCGCAAGTCGCACTTCATCCTTGAATCCACCCCACCTACACATTGTCAAAGCTGATTAGAAGCGCGTGCTAGCCAGCCAGTTAGAAACGCGACACTGGCTCTGCCGATCAGCCCCCGATGCGCCCGGCTGATCCGGGTTGCAAGGGCGGAGAGGGGGTGGGTGAGGGGCAGCGCCCTTCGGCTTTCGCTTTGAGATTGGCGTCGTCATTCTGCGGCCTCCATCCGCGCTAAAGCCTTCTTCCTTTTGGCGATGACTTCCGGATCATTGATAAAATCAGTCCGACGACCGGGCTTGCGGCCGCGCTCCTCGTAGCCATTGCCCTTGCTGCCGTCGCGAATGCCGAACATATGATCCGTCTGGCCAGTGCGGCGAAGCCCGCTCTGGCTGCGCTGCTGCTTCCGCCCAGCCTGCATCTCGGCGACGACCGACAGCATGTCGTCCAGCCGCTTGTTGTTGACAACCTCAGCTCGATGCACCGACACGTAATGTGTCGAAGGTTCTGTAGGGCAGGGAAAAGCTCTGGTGCATGATCTCCAGCCGCCCATCCGGATAATCACACACGATGACCTTCTGCCGGACCAGGGGGCGTGAGATTTCGGTTGGATCGAGAATGAACAGCACCTTGTCGTAGCGCAGCGTCAGAGACTGCGACAGGGTACGGACTTCCTTGCGGCACATGGCGCCATCGAGGTTCTCATTATCAGCCAAAGGCCGGCGCATGTCCTTCGGATTGCGCGGCGGTTTGCCAAAGCGACAATTGAAGTCGGTTATGAACTCAGGTGCATATGCATTGGCAGCCTCGATCGTGTCGATGCCGCGAAGCCGCATCTCCTTGACCAGCCTATCCTGCAGCGTCTGGTTGGCCCGTTCCACCCGGCCCTTGGCCTGCGGAGTGTTGGCGCAGATAATGTCGATGTTCAGTTCATAAAGCGCCCGACCGAACTGCGTCAGACCGCTCGTGCGAAGCGTCGGCAAGCCTCAGTCGACCGGAAATCTGCTCCGGTGACCAGCTGTCCTTCAGGCGATCAATGACCGCAGCGCACAGGAGCGGATCACGCAGAAGCTTGCGATACGTGCGCCGCCGGCTCGTCGCCATTCCATGCGCTGTGACATGCCAGTATCCTTCGGCGATCGGAACTTCGCGGTCGTACCAGAAATTGCGGCGTAGTTCCCGAGAGATCGTCGAGCGGTCCCGACAAAGGGTACGTGCGATCTCAGCCTGGCTTATCTTCTTCTCATGCATCCGTGCGATGACGCGCCGTTCGTCCAAACTCAACTGCACAAAAGACCGAGCCATTCTATCCTCCTGAGATTATGGCCATTATTGTCTTCGTTGCATTTGAAAAAGGAATCCACCCCGGCTACATCATCTGTGGCGACGATGTTGAAATGTCGCTGGCCCTGCAAAGTAGAAATGTCGCAGCAGCGTTTCAGAGGGCAGGGCGCGGCAAGTTAGAAATGCGACAGTGACGCGCTTTCTGGCGCCGGCGTGAGCGCCCGATCGGGCGATAGCTGGTCGGGGTTGCGCAGCCCGATCGGGCGCGATCCAGTGGACTCCCCCGGCTTTAGCTTTGAGTGTTGGCTTCACTCTGCTGCCGCTTGTTTTGCCAATGCCTCTTGCCGACGTGCTATGACAGCAGGATCGTTCATGAAATCCGTCCTGCGTCCGGGTTTCCTGCCGCGCTTCTTATAGCCGGTCTGTTCTCTGTTCGTCTTGATCTTCGGAGCCGGCTGCGGCTCGTCCTGCTGTTGGTTTCCACGCGGAAGTGAGCCGGTTTTTCCACCGAGAAGTGAGCCACCTCTGAGTATGGTTTTCTGATCAGGCTTTGGTCAATGGGTTGGTCTTTTCTCCTCTCTTCTGTGCCGCGGCCGCG
>NZ_JASCRR010000014.1 GCF_030010215.1 Tianweitania sp. UT-5YL-CI-8 | reverse complement strand
CGCGGCCGCGGCACAGAAGAGAGGAGAAAAGACCAACCCATTGACCAAAGCCTGATCAGAAAACCATACTCAGAGGTGGCTCACTTCTCGGTGGAAAAACCGGCTCACTTCCGCGTGGAAACCAACAAAGGAGCGAACCTGCGGCGTATGTGTTTGAAATCGATCCTGGAAAGAGATCGAAGTTCGTCACCTGTCCGACTTCGCAGCCGCTTTGTTGGTCAGTGCCCGTGCGCGGGTGGGAACAGCCATCTGGATTCAGACCGACCTTCGGGAGGAATTTTCACGAAATTGGCGGAATGCGGCACAGAGTTCTCTCTTCCTCCCTTAAGGTAGCAAATAATTCGAAAAAAGCTGCGTTGGCGGTGTACTTTGCAAACTTCGTCCGCCGCAGTCGCGCGAAGATGGACACCGATAAGAGGGTAGCTCTGGCGATATCGGAGCCGCGGTTGCGCGGTGACTGCCACTCTGGCGCGCGCTTGCCCGCGTGAGTCCGTTGCAAGATCAGAGGGATCGACATGCCTCTGATCGGCCCCGATGGGGACCAGAGTTAAGATTGACGTGATATTCGTTAAATGGACTTGGCAATGACACAGCACCACAAGCGGCCTAGCGACGGAGGACTGGCATTGCCTGTCATGACCGAGAGTGAATGGACCCGCTGGGCGATCGGTGTGCTTCATGGCGATGCAAACCGGTCGGCTGACACGCATCTGACCAAATTGTCATTCAAGGGTATGCTTGGAATCTCGGTTTACCTGAAAGATGAATCGACCCATCCTACCGGGAGCCTGAAACACAGGTTGGCCCGCTCCCTGTTTCTCTATGGAATTTGCAATGGCTGGATCCACGAGGGAACGACGCTCGTGGAAGCTTCATCGGGCTCGACGGCTGTAAGCGAGGCCTATTTCGCCAACCTCCTTAACCTGCCGTTCATTGCTGTCATGGGTGCTTCAACAAGCAAGCAGAAGGTCGATGCAATCATCCGATCGGGCGGTCAGTGTCACTTCGTTGACGATCCGTCGAAGATCTACAGAGTGGCAGAGCAGCTGGCGTTTGACCGCAAGGGTCATTATCTGGACCAGTTTACGAACGCAGAGCGTGCCACCGACTGGCGCGGCAACAACAACATTGCCGAAAGCATTTTCAAGCAGTTAGCCTTGGAGCAAGACCCCGAGCCCACGTGGGTCGTCATGAATGCGGGAACCGGCGGGACATCGGCGACTATTGGTCGCTACATTCGTTACAGTGGCTTCAAAACCAGACTTTGCGTCGTGGATGCGGAATATTCTGCATTCTATCAATGCTATGTGAACGGTGATCGGATGGCCAGCTGTGCACTGCCGTCGCGAATTGAAGGGATCGGGAGGCCAAGGGTCGAACCGTCATTCTTGCCTTCAGTCATCGACGACATGATCAAAGTGCCGGATGCGATGTCTATTGCCGCGATGCATGTGCTCTCAGATCGACTCTCCCGCCGCGTTGGTGGATCGACGGGTACCAATTTCTACGGCGTCTGCCGGATCGCTGCGAACATGCTTGCACAAGGGCAGACCGGATCCATCGTCTCGTTGATATGCGATGGAGGCGAGCGTTACACATCCACCTACTACGATCCAGCCTGGCTCGACAGCGCAGGAATAAGCATCCATCGAGAGATGGAAATGCTCAATGGTTTTTTGGATGGAGGCAGCTTTGATCTCATTGGGTATCCTACATCCTAATGTTTAGTCTCGGTATTTGCGGGAGTGGATTGAGCCTGTGAGGACAGCGGGCTCAGCCGAATCGGCCGCGTCGACATGCGGTGCGATCTCCTGGAGTCGTTCGCGGCGAGGCTGTCGCTGGACGATATCGTGGTCATCGAAGCTATAGGTAACGCGTCCTCGGCCGCTGCGATCGTCTTACCGCATGTGATGAAAGTGGTGACGCAACTCGAAGCAGGTGCGCATCATCGCCCATTCCAAGATCAAGACAGCAAGATCGACGCCAGCGTGCTGGCGCAGCTCTACGTCGGCGGCTGCTTGGAAGTCTGGACCCCAGATGAGCCGACACAGGCCTTGCGCCGTCAGGTGACCCCGGACGCCAATGGGACCATCTGGCGAACGACAAGCGGATCCACGCCCGGATCGATAGCCGAGCGCCGGTCCGCTTGAAGCCAAACCCGGCCCGGTGCTATTGCGCCGTCCTGTGAGCTGCGCCATCCGGCGCAGCTCACAGGATATCAGGCGGGGGCGAACGTCAACAGATCGGGATTGATCACCTCGGCATGCGTCGCGAAGAGCCCGTGCGACAGGTTCGGGTAGGTTTTTAGCGTCCCGTCCCGCAAAAGCCGGATCGCCTTGTGGGCGGAATTCGCGATCGGCACGACCAGGTCATCCTCACCATGCAGCAGCAGAACCGGCACGGCCATGGCCTTGAGATCCTCGGTGAAGTCCGTTTCCGAGAAGGCTTCGATGCGGTCGTAATGCGCCTTTGCGCCGCCGGCCATTCCCTGACGCCACCAGTTGTTGATCAGACCCTGACTGATCTTGTGATCCACTCAGCCGTTGCGCTTGAACGGCATCCTGCTTCTTCCGAGGCTCGATGCCAATCTCCCACCACTACGCTCAGCTCGTCTGGCGCGCAATGAGGCGGCGAGCGATCAGTTTCCTCGGTGTCTCGCCCGCACCGTGGCTCGCTTTCAGAAGCGCGCTGAATTGCCGTCCGAACTCCGAAGTGTCCGCGTCGAGCGTCGTCAAGGCAGGACGGACATACCCGCCCCATTCCAGGCCGCCGAAACCAATGAAGGCGATGTCTTCCGGCACCCTCAAACCGAGGTCCAGGGCGCCGGCCATTGCGCCAAGTGCGATTTCGTCACTGCCGGCAATCACGGCGCGCATGCCGAGCTTCCGTCCCACGGCGTCAAGCAGTGCATCATGACCCGCCTTGAACCGATAAGAAGCGGAGACGTCCCACACCAGTTCCGGGTCGAAACCAAGACCGCATTCCTGCAGTCCGCGCCGATAGCCTTCGAAGCGGACGCGGCCTGTCGCCGACTTTTCGATGCGGCTCAGAAAGGCGATCGGATGATGGCCTCTTTCCACCAGATGGTGGACTGCTGCGCAACTCGCTTCGGAATCGTCGTGTGCGATGGAGGGAATGCCGAACTGATCGAGGCTGCTGCCGACGGCAACGAGGGGGATGTTGCTTTCCGCCAATCGTGCGCGAACCGAGGTGAGCTTGTCGGCGGGAAATCGGTCGCTTGTGGCCAGCGCAACGCCTCGAAGCCGCATTGAGACTGCCCGTTCCAGAACCACGCGCAGGCGCGTCTCGCTGTGGCCGAGGTTGAACAGCAGCAGGTCCAGCCCTTCCGCCTCGAGTGCCAGTTGCATGTCTCTTGCAAGCGACGAATACCACCCCTGCTCGATATCACCCATCAGCAGCGCCACTGAATTTACATGTCCGGCGCGCAGGGCCTGGCCGATCGGGTTCGGCGAGTAGCCAAGTTTCTTGACCGCTGACAGAACCTTCTCTCGGGTCGCAGGCGCCGTTATCGCGACGCCGCGCAAGACGCGGGAGACCGTGGCGGTCGATACGCCGGCGTCCCGCGCAACATCATGCAGTGTGGTCATGGAAGACGCTATTTTTTCTCCGGAGGCGACGGATCCACGGCATGCTGCGCCAGGGGAATGACCTGCAGGTCCATGTATGGCCAGATCGGAAGACTAGAAAGCACTTCATGCATTTCGGTGCCATCCTTGGCGCGCCACAATCCCCAGTTTTCACGCCGGCCGATCACACGCCACATGCGTATCAGATGACCTTTCTTGGCGAGTTCAGCGGCATGCGCGACCTCTTCCTTGCGCAGACGCGCGCGTTCTTCGTCGGAGATCGTCGCAGGCCAGTTGAACTTGATGTTGACCAGAAATTCCAAAATGCTCTCCTTTAATTCGCAAGGGAAACGGTGTGTCGCGTCGCAGTGGAAATCCGCCGCGCCGACAGGTCCTTCAAAACCGCGTGCGCAGTGTTGTGTCCGGGAATGCCGGACACGAAATTGCCGGGCCATGTGCCGGCTCCGCTCAAATAGAGCCCGCTGGTGGGCGTGCGGTAGTCCGACAAGCCGGACAGCGGGCGCATCCAGAACTGATTCCACGGTAGCGTGTCGCCATGCGTGATGTTGGCCTCCACAAGGCCGTACTCGCTCTCGAACTGCGTCGGGTCGATGCACCGGTAGTCATGGACGATATCGGGCAGATTCGGAATCCAGCGCGCCGCTGTGGCGATGCAGCGGCTGACGAGCCGGACTCGCTCTTCCGTCCAGGTCCCTTCCTTGAGATCGTATGGAGCATTGCCAATATTCATGCTCATGACGTGCTTGCCCTCCGGCGCCATGCCGGGCGACGTCATCGATGGGCAAAGGCCCCAGATCACCGGGTTCTGCGGCGCCCGGCCGAGCATCATGTCGGCGTGACTTTCCTCCAGATAGTCAAGTGTCGGTGCAATGCGGAACTGCGCGCTGGCCAGCGCCGTGGCTTCCGCATCGTCCTGCGCCGCCGCGTATCGGGGCGCCGCATCAAGTGCGAGGATCAGCTTGAACGCCTTGCCTCGCATGCTCTTCGATCCGATCTTGTCCTGAAGCTCCTTCCAGTCGGCATGGGGCTCGATGAGATCCAGAAGCGTCATGCGCGGATTGATCGCCGAGATGACGATTGGCGCGTCGATCTCTTCGCCAGTCTCTGTGACGACACCCTCGACGCGGGAGCCGTTGATTCGGATAGACCTGACGCCCATGTCGCGTATCAAGGTCGCACCGGCGGCACGGGCGCTGGCGACCATCGCGTCCATGATAGCGCCCATCCCGCCGATCGGAAGACCCGTCGAGCCGCGCAGCGGCATGCGTCGCGGATCGTAACCATCGTCAAGCGCTACCGAAGCGATCGACAGGGGACGCATCATCAGGTTGAGCGGCGTGCCAGGCGTCGATGGACTGACCTGGCCGCTGACCACGGCCATCGGCCCGATCACGGCCTTGGCCTCATCGGAGTGAAGGAAGTCGTCGAACAGGGCGCGGGCACTGCCGAAGAAGATTCGTGAGAACGCCTCCTCGTCTGCCGCGCTGGTTAAATTTCGCGTCAGTTGCGAAAGGGTTGGCGGTACATCGAACACCGATATCCCGAGCTTCACCGCGAAGTCCTCGAGATAGGCGAACAAGGCGCGATAGCGCCCGGATTCGCCCTGCGCGTAGGAGTCGAGCTGGCGCGCGCCACGTTCCGGATCGCGCCATCCAACGAAGAGTCGACCGTCCTCAAGCGGATGGACCAGCGTCGGGTCCGGCTTGACGAAGGTCAGGCCATGACGCTCCAGTTCCATGTCCTTGACAATCTTGGGTTCAAGCGAGCCGGGGGAGTTGGATACCGAGCAGAAGTAGCCTGGCATCCATTCCACCTTTGCTGCCGGCCCTCCGAAGGCCCGGCGCTTTTCCAACACGAGAACGCGCAATCCTGCCTGTGCCAGATATCTGGCGGCGACCAGTCCGTTGTGGCCGCCGCCGATGATGATCACATCGTGCCGTTTCGCGTTCATTCAGGTCTCCGGAACTTGATTTCGATCAGGGCTGTACGTCGGTCGTGTAGTAGGTCTCCACCGGTATCTCGGCGGGCACTTCGCCGACCTCACGCAGGATCGCAATCAGCTTTTGCCATTCTTCCGGTGTCTGATGGCCCCACTCGGCCGACTCTGGCGACGTGGACAGCTCGACCAGACCCGAGAAGTAGTCGATACAGCCCTCCATGCTCCCGGTGAGATCGACCTTGTCGATCATCAGCTGGCATGCAGCGGTGTAGTCCTTGATTGCCTCGGCATAGGCTCGCTTGGTCACCTGCAGGAAGGTCTTTATTGCCTCGGGTTTTTCGGAGAGGGCCTTGGCATTCGCCGCGAAGCCGAAGCCGAGAAGTGGCACGCCGAGATCAACATGGCGAAGATCCACCGGCTCGAAGCCGCCGGCGCGGACCAGCGCGTGGAATGCATATGTGTCACCGCTGACCACATCGACCTGCCCCATAAGAAGCGCCGCCGTCTTCGTGTTGCCTTCAAGCGAGATGATGTTCAGCGTGTCCTGCGGAATGCCAGTCACCTTGGCGAAAATCGCCATTCCGAGGCCGTCGGACCCGCCGGGCGTGCTGCCGATCTTGAGCGTCTTCAGCGACTCGACGCCTTTCAGTTCGACGCGGCCCTTGACCCCGATGAATGCCGACGCCGTTTGGTGCTGGTAAAGCCCCACGACCTTGATCGGAACGCCCTTGCCGATCGCCTGAGCGGCGTTTGTCACATTGAGATGAGCCAGGTCGAAATTTCCCTGTCCCACGAGGATCGCCGCCGAATTGGAGCCACGCCCTTGTTCGATCTTCACGTCGAGACCGGCTTCCTTGTAATAGCCCTTCTCCAACGCCATGACGAACGGCGCATGGTGCGGGCGCCAGGCCCAGTCCAGGACGACCGTCAAGCTCTCGGCCTTGGCAGCCGTCGCAAACGCCATCAGACCGAGCGCAGCAACTATCAAAGTTCGGGCAATGCCCGCACGAAAGAAGTGATTCAATCCAGACATGCTCGTTCCCTTTTTGTTAGGCTGTTCAGCCGGTGGTAGAAATGCGCTGGCTTGCATGCCAGGGGATGCTGACGCGCTCGAGGGCCTCGGCCGCATACCAGACGATGATTCCGAAGATCGAGATCACCACGACAGCGGCGAAGGCGAGCGGGGTTTCGAGGCTTCCGACAGCCTGGATGAGGACGTGTCCCAGCCCGACGTTGGAGGCCACAAACTCGCCGATCACAGCGCCCACAGGAGCCATCGTCGCCGATATCTTGATGCCTGCGAAAATCGTCGGCAGCGCTCCGGGAATCTTGATCTTCCAGAGCACTTTCAGCGGCGTCGCCGACATCGACCGGGCCATCTGGAGCATCTCGGGATCCGCGCCCTTCAGCCCGGCCACCGTGTTCACGATGATGGGAAAGAAGGTGAAGACGACGACGAAGAGAACCTCACTGGTCATCCCGAACCCGAACCAGACCAGAAAGAGCGGCGCGATCACGACCTTCGGGATGGCGTGCGAGATCACCAGCCAGGGATAGATAGCGCGGTCGAAGACGTGCCAGGCGCTGATCGCAGCGCCGATCGCTATGCCACTGATCAAGGCGATAAAGAAGCCGATGGCGGAGGCCATGGCCGTAAACCCCAACTGGCGCATCAGCATAGGGA
Source organism: Tianweitania sp. UT-5YL-CI-8 (assembly GCF_030010215.1). GTDB lineage: Bacteria > Pseudomonadota > Alphaproteobacteria > Rhizobiales > Rhizobiaceae > Oryzicola. Next base: position 82,806 of record NZ_JASCRR010000014.1, on the reverse strand, counting down.
ACTTGTCGATTAGAACCTCGAAAACGAGCGACGGCGCAGGCAGTAGATAAGCCGGGATACTGTATGTCCGCACGGCGGCCTCCCAGAGACCCAGGACGACAACCGCGCTCAGAATCGGCGGCAGAAGGGATTGGCCATACACGGCAGCCTTGCGGAGTCGTTCACCGGCTGGCGCGTTAGCGGTGATGGTGCTGGGATTAGTCATCCGACGAGAATTCCCGTTCGCTCGAAGTGAATCCGGATGCGCCTGACGATCTCGGTAAATTCAGGCTCCTCGCGCAAGCTCAATCGTCTCGGCCGAGGGAATGGGATGGCGATGTCATCGAGGATCTGGCCCGGCCGGCCGGACATCACGAGCACCCGATCGCCGAGGAAGACCGCTTCCGCGATGCTGTGGGTGATCAGGATCGTGGTGACGTTTTCATTCTGGCGCACATCCTGGACGAGAACGTTCATCTGGTCGCGCGTCAGCGCGTCGAGTGCGCTGAACGGCTCGTCGAGAAGCAGCATCGCAGGGTGGCAGACCATGGAGCGGGCGATGGCGACCCGTTGGCGCATGCCACCAGACAACTGCCAGGGATATGCCTGTTTGAACCCGCCGACGCCGAGTTGGTCGAGCAGCCTCGCGGCGCGCTCCTTCGTTGCATCGTCGCAAGTGCCCCGGAATTCGGCCGGAAGCAGCACATTGTCGAGTGCGTTACGCCAGTCCAGCAGGAGATCGCGCTGGAAGACGATCCCGACATTCTCTAGCGGTTTGGTGATCGGTTGCCCTGCGAACCGGGCCACTCCATCCGTCGAAGGTTCAAGTCCGGCGATTGTCCTGAGCAACGTACTCTTGCCGCAGCCACTCGGACCGACGATCGAGACGCTGGTGCCGTCCTCGACCGTGAAGGAAATCGGACCGTATGCGTGCAGGGTCCCATAACGCTTCGAGACGCCATCCAGAACGATGTCCCGTCGCTGATTTGCACCCGCTATGGATCTGGTTGCGGACATCAGGCCACGGCCTTTGCACGCTGCGCCGGCTCAAAGGCTTCGTTGAAGAGACGCAGCCAATTGCCGCCAAGAATTTTTTGCGTCTCGATCTCCGAAAAACCCCGGTGGCGCAAACCTTGTACGATGTTTGGGAAATCCGCCGGAGACCTGAACCAATCCTGCCATCCTTCGTGAGGCGCGAAGCTCGGTATCTCGGCCTTCTCACGGGACCAGCGGGCATAGCGCCACCATGTGCGAACCGCGGCCGGATGGCCCGCGCAGTAGTCGGTGCCAAGTCCGATCGCGTCCACGCCCATAAGATCGACGGATCGCGCGACGAGTTCGGTAAAATCTTCTAGGGTCGCCTTGGTGCCGTTGGCGACAAGAGATCTGTTGGGACACACCCCCAGGACGCCGCCTCGTGCCGAAAGCGCTTTCAGTGCCTCCGTCGTCTTCAGCCGTCCGGGCCCAAAGCCGGGATTGAGAACATGCTCGCGCGCATTCGAGTGCGTGATGGACACCGGGCGGGACGAATACTCGATGGCGTCGAGCGTGGTGCGCTCGCCGCAGTGGGACAGGTCGACGAGGACACCGACTCGATTCATCTCATCAACGGCTTGCCGCCCGAAACGGGACGACAGACCGCCGTCATTGGCTTCCCAATAGCCGGCCCCGATGTAGTTCTGCAGATTGTAAGTCAGTTGCATGATCCGCACGCCAAGATCGCGGAAAGTGCCGATCAGTTCGATGTCGTGCTCGATCGGCGCTGTGTTCTGGAAACCCAGCACCACGGCGGTGCGTCCAGAACTTGCGATGGCCTCAATGTCGTTGCCGGTCAGTGCGACCGCCACAAGATCACCATGGTCTGCAAAAGCCTGTCGCCACAGGGCCAGGCGCTGCAGTGTCTCGGAAGCGTTCTCCCAAATCGCAACAGTCACGTGTACGCAGGAGACGCCCCCGACCCGCCATTCCTCGAACCACCTGCGGCCGGGAAGCGGATACTGCAGCGCATCGATGATAAGTGTCGCATTCGAACTGTTGGTCTTGAGCATGAAGATCTCGCGTCGTCAGTTGTGATGAGGTTCGCGTTTCAGTCTGCGAACGGGTCGAGGGGCGGCGCATGATCGGTGACCACAGCCTTGATCATCTGGAATTCACGCACGGCGTCGATGCCATTCTCGCGACCGAGTCCGGACTGGCCGTAGCCGCCAAACGGGACCCGATAGTCCATCATCCGGTAGGTGTTCACCCACACGGTGCCTGCCCGCAGACGCCGGGAGACACGGTCGGCGCGAGCCATGCTGCGCGTCCACATTCCGGCGGCGAGCCCGTATTCACTGTCATTCGCCATCACGACGGCCTCGTCCTCGTCATCGAACGGCACGACAGCAACCGCAGGCCCAAAGACCTCCTCGCGCCAGATTTCCGTACCCGTTCCCGCGCCAACGATAATCGTCGGCTTGAAGAAATATCCCTCGTCGAACGGCGACGGCAGGTCTGGCTTTCCGCCTCCGAAGACCTGCGCCCCTTCCGACTTGGCTCGGCTGACCATCGCGCTCACGCGGTCGAATTGACGTTTTGAGGCAAGGGGACCGATATGCGTCTTCGGGTCGAGCGGATTGCCGAGACGCAGTCGCGCCGCGCCTTCGATCAAGCGCTCGAGGACGTTTTCATAGTGGGAACGGTGAACGAGCAGACGTGCGCCGGCGACGCAGGTCTGCCCGGCATTTGAGAACACGCCCTGCCTGGCAGCAATGAGGGCAGAGTCCAAATCGGCGTCGTCGAAGACGATATGAGCTGACTTGCCGCCCGCCTCGCAGACGAACCGCTTCATCAGCGCGCCCGCTTCCGCGCCGATCCGACGTGCTGTTGGACTGCTGCCGGTGAAGGAAACCATGTCGACCCGTCGATCGCTCACCAAAGCTTGGCCGACCTCCGCCCCGCCCGGCACGACGTTGATCACGCCCGCCGGAAAGCCGGCTTCTATCGCAAGCTCACCAAGCAACAGCGTGGTACCGGGACATTCCAGAGGCGGTTTCACCACGATCACATTGCCCGCTGCAAGCGCCGGCGCCATCTTCCAGGCTCCGAGCGAGAAGGGACCGTTGAAGGGAGTTATCGCGGCCACCACCCCGATGGGTTCGCGCACTGTCTTCGCCTCAGCCGAAACGGACAAGCGGATTGACTGGCCCGGCATCTTGTCGGCTAGTCCGCCGAAAAATCTGTACCAGGCAGCGGCCCTGGCCATCTCGCGTTGAGTCGTCTTGAGAAGTTTGCCCGCCGCTCGCACTTCGAGGGGCGCAAGCTGTTCGGCGTTTGCCTCGATCAGATCCGCCAGGCGAAGCAGCAACCGGCCTCGCTGGGTCGCGTCGAGGTCCCGCCAGCGAGGGTCTCTGGCCGCCTGAGTAGCTGAATCGAGCGCCGCATCGACGAGGTCGAGCGAGTCCGTTGCATGACCCCATAACCGGCCGGTGGCGGGATCACGCATCTCGGTTTGCGGACCGTGGCCATGAACGACCCTGCCGCCGACGAATGCGCCGAAAACCGTGGAATTTGGTTCGTTCATGATCGGCCTCAGGTCTCAAATATGCGCCATGGATTTCATGTAAACGTTCTCTTGACGCATTGTCAACGTTTACACGACAGATTGTCGGAGATTCCGATCCCGCCAAAATTTGCCCCAAGGTTTGCCCCGCTGCGCCCCCGAACCGTATGCCCCGGTTCTTGTGTATCGATACGCCTCGCAACCGGCCCCGTATCGAAAGCAGGAATCGGCCTTCCAGGGAGTGGCCGGCGGTGTGCGGTCGGCGAATGCCACCAAAGTCGGAACCAAGAGACCGTCGCCATTGTCGCTGGTCACGACGATCATCGTATTCTCGAACAAGCTGCGCTCGTCCAGGAAAAGCGTTGATGCTAACCATTGCGAAGACGTCGGCGCGCTCGATGATCAGGTTGCGAAACAAGACCCCGATCTGAAAATCGATGCCTGTTTCTGAAGAACGCTAATTTTTCCCCGATTCAGCGACGAATCGATTTATCAATCTCTAAATCGGAGAGACCTACGCCTTAGCACGCCGACAGATGCTTCAAGGCGATAGGACTGCGGAGCGCCTGTTTAATGGCGGCAGCCAAGGCACTGCCAAAGGCGATCCAGGTCGCCGACCGCTGGCACTTGATGGAGAACGCCAGCCGCGCATTCCTCGACGCCGTGCGCAAATCCATGCGCCAGATCAGGGCAACGATCGTCCATAGCGCTGGTTGCGTCGCCACGCCCAGTCGTCGATCCCGATCATCGCTGCCGGGCGCCCGCCCAGAACAAGCCCAAGATGATGGACGATAGCATCCAGTCGGACGGTTCGCCGCGCCCACGGCGCGAGGACGTTTTTGTCAAAGCGCTCAGTGAAGATGCGCCGACCGCACAACACCGCATCGCAGTGGAGTCGCCGCACCCGAACGACCAGCCGAACAGGCTTGCCGGCCAGCGGCAGATCCGCCAAACGCCGCTGATACCGGCTGTGGATCCGTCCTGATTTCGTTCCGCAGCCCGGACAGGCACTCGCCATGCTTGAAGGACGGATGGTGATGAGCGTCGCGTCGGACTCACCGTGGGCAGCATCAGCCGCACCACCTGCACGAACTCGCGCTTGCCCTTTTTGCACCTATACCATTCTCTGGACGGCCGGAAGGTAGAGCGACACAGCCTTTTTGCTGTTCTCGATACTGCCCGAAGCCCGCAGTGACAGCACCTCATGGAAGGAGGACTACAACTATCACCGATCACACTCGGCCCTCGGCAACATGCCATCGGCCGAATTCGCAATGAAATCCACGCTGGAAATCCAGACCGCCTGAGGCTGGCCAGAAATGAAACTCGGGACTCTCCCTCAAGCCGGAGGAGATTAGGTCTCATGTCACAAACACACCTCGCCTGCAGGGTGATTTGGGTGTCCACAGGCCGTTGAATACTGTCTCCTCGTAGACGGCGCGCCGTCGAGAAGCAAAGCCTTCGAGCCCTGGAACTAGTCTGTCGCGTGCTCTCGATCGAAGGCCCATATGCGCTCGAAGCCCATCAGACGGTTAAAATCGGCAAACGAATAAAGTTCTCGCTCATAATGCGTGGTCGATCCTAAACTTGAAATTGTCTGATATACTGACTGAAGCGCTGCTCCGGCCGCAAGGAAGCCCGACGCCGGGAAGATCGCAATTCGGTAACCCAGTGACAGCAGGTCTTCTCGACTTAACACCGGGGTCTGTCCACCTTCGACCATGTTGGCCAGCAAGGGGGCGTCGAAGGTCCGGCCGATTATCGCCATTTCCTCCTCACTTTCTGGCGACTCAATGAACAGGATATCCGCGCCTGCGCGCAGAAAGGCCTCCCCGCGTCGCAACGCCTCGTCCAGACCTAACGACGTTCGCGCATCCGTGCGGGCTATTATGAGGAAGTTAGATGTGCTGCGAGCCTCAGCCGCGACTCTAATCTTACGTACCGCATCATTGACGGGAATCACGGCTCGGTTAGGCGTGTGGCCGCATTTTTTTGGAAACTCCTGGTCTTCCAGCTGGATGGCCGATGCCCCAGCTGTCTCATATCCACGGACGGTGTGGTCGACGTTTAGGAGGCCTCCATATCCGGTATCGCCATCAGCAATCAGTGGAGTTTGAGTGCCTGACGCGATCTGATGAACGCGCGACACCATATCAGTATAAGAAGCGAGGCCTGCATCCGGAAGCCCAAGATACGAGGCAACGGTACCATAGCCCGTCATGTAGAGCGCGTCAAAGCCCATCTGGTCGGCAATACGCGCTGAAATCATATCGTATACGCCAGGTGCCGAAATTAGCCCCGGCTGCTTTAGTCTCTCCGACAGCGAGGCTGACTTTGAATCCAGCATGATATTCTTTCGTTATACAATGAAGAAATTTTAAGCTCAGACGCTTGCGAAGAACTCGATCAGCATCTTACCAAATCGATCACCATCCTCGGTGAAGTAATTGTGAGAGCTCTCTTCAAAAAGCACGAGTTCGGAATGCGGTATCGCTGCATGGACCTGTCGGGCCATTCGGGGCCCCGTAATCAAGTCGAGTTCGCCGCCATTGGAAATCTGCACCGGGCACCTGATTTTACCGACTGAGTCGGTAACGTCGAATGTCGAGTATGCTTGCACGAGGCGCGCGAAGCCATTCCCATGGGAGAAGGTTTCTTCCTGCGCGCGCGCCCTCATTCCGCCTTGGACGAGATCGCCTCGTGTGGCGAAAGTCTCAGGCGTATAACACCAATGGGTAACTTCCTCGGCCCACAGCACCGGGTCCAGCGCGCGAAGTCTTGTCCATATACCCATCAAACTAACCAGGAATGGATCGGCTTTCAGACAAGGCGAGCCGAGATGCAGCGCACTTACTTTGCCGGGGTGACGGATAGCCAGTTCCAGCGCGACGATCGCGCCCATGCCGCCCCCGCCAAGCACGCGCGCCGAAGGGATTTCAAGTCGCTCGAGAAGTTCGGCCAGATCGTCGGCTAGGTCGGATATTTGCGTCGGTGCGTCTGCCGCAATCGTCAGTCCGATGTGACGGTGATCATGGCGAATGCAGCGATAACTGCGCGCGAGTAGGTCGCGATGCGCCACAAAGGCGCGTTCGGCGCGCGCCCAACCCGTCGTGATCAAAAGGGGTTCTCCCTCGCCGATCTCGTCATAGTGCATCGCCACCTGGCTCAGTTGCACCAAAGGCATGAAGTCGTTCCTTTCTTGACTGGCGCTACATGCCGAGGAAAGCCTGGCGTATTTCCGGATCGCGCAACAGTTCGTCGCCCGCGCCTTCACGCCAGAGCGTACCCTTCTGGATCACATAGGCCCGGTCGGCGATGTTGAGGGACTGAAACACGTTCTGCTCCACAAGGAGCACGCCGACTCCCGCGTCACGGATCTTCCCAATCAGGTCGAAAAGCGACAGCACCAGCTTCGGCATCAGGCCAAGGGAGGGTTCGTCTAGAATGATGATCCGCGGCGATGACATCAGTCCCCGGCCGATCGCAAGCATCTGCTGCTCACCTCCGCTGAGGGACCCGGCGTTCTGTTTCGAGCGTTCGCCGAGCCGGGGGAACAACTCGAAGACATAGTCAAGGTTCTGCTGAATGCGGCTCGCGACGCGACGCGCGCTGGCTCCGAGCTGAAGATTTTCCAGGACTGTCATTTCCGGGAAGACCAGGCGCCCTTCGGGAACCAAGCTGATGCCGCGTTCGACGATCTCGTGGCTAGGGCGGTTGAGGATCGATTGACCGGCCAAGCGAATTTCGCCGCCTGAGGCCGGAAGGATTCCCGCAACGGTCTTCGCGGTCGTGGACTTGCCGGCTCCGTTCGACCCAAGCAAAGCCACGACTTCGCCGCTGCGGACCCGCAGCGAGACGTCCCAGACCGCTGGGACACGGCCATAGGCTATCCGTAGGTGAGCGATGTCCAGTTCGACCACGTCGGTCATTGCGGCCGCTCCTCAAAGTAGCTGCGCTCCAGAGGAACACCCAGATAGGCTTGAATGACCCCTGGGTCGCTTGCCACATCGACAGGGGTACCTTCGGCAATCAACTTGCCGGCCTCCAGCGCCAACACGCGATCGGACACGCTCATGACCGTCTTCATGTCGTGCTCAACCAAGAGCACGGTGATGCCGGATGATCTCAGCGTGTTGATAACGGCGATAACGTCCTTGGTCTCGGTGGCGTTCAGGCCCGCGCAGGGCTCGTCGGCCAGAAGCAGCCGCGGCCTGGTGGCGAGTGCGCGGGCGAGTTCAAGCCGCCTCTGGTCGCCAACAGTCAACGTATCCGCGGTCGCGTTAGCGACAGCAAGCAACCCACAACGCTCGATCGCATCGGTCGCGACCTTCGTCGGATCGCGCTCGCCTGCCCGGCCGAAAAGTGCCGCTGCCATCACGTTGTCGAAGACCGTCATTTGAGGAAACGGCTTCGAGATCTGGAATGCCCTGGCAATCCCGAGACGGGAGATCTTGTAAGTTGGCAGGGCGGTGAGGCTGCTTCCCTCGAAGACCACGTCACCCGCATCCAGTCGCAAGAAGCCGGTGATCAGGTTGAAGATGGTGGACTTGCCGGCGCCGTTCGGCCCGATGATGCTGGTGACGGTGCCAGGCTGCAACTGAAACGAGATCCCGTTGATCACACGGAGCCCGCGAAAGGACTTGCTCAACCCGGTGACGGTTAGAATCGAGCCGTTCATTGCCGGATCCTCGCAGCCGCGCCGCGCACCAGCCCGAGCACTCCCGATGGAGCGAGCAGGACGATGATGACGATCAGGGCGCCAGTCGTGGCGAGGCGGAAGCTCAGCGCATCCGCAAGCACGACCTGCGTCAGCACCGTCAATATGATCGCGCCAAAGACCGGACCCACTATGGTACCGATCCCGCCGATCAGGGAACATACGATCATGTTCAGGCTGAAGTCAGTGCGGAAAACAGCCCCGGTGGTGATGAATCCGATGCTGAACGCATAGACGACGCCAACCAGCGACGTCAGCATCGCGCTGACAACGAAGGCGAGGATCTTGTATCGCTCGGTCGCGATCCCGAGCATCTTTGCGGTGTCCTCATCCTCACGGATGGTCATGAGAGCGTAGCCGACGCGCCCTGACACGAGGAGGGCAGTGACGACGACACAGATCGCCGCCGCTGCCAGGAGCGCATAGTAGAAGAACATTTCCGGTCGCATGCCCCTTGGCACCACCTGCGGAACGACAATGCCGATCGATCCCTGGAACCAGTCGAAATTGTTGATCACCTCGGCGGCAACGTAGGCGATCCCCAGCATGACGATCGCGAAATAGGAGTGCCGCAACCTCAGGACGGGGTAGGCGATCAGAGCTGCAAGGACGCCGCAGACGGCTACCGCGGCCAGAATGGACAAACCAAACACGACCAGTGGCGAAACCGCGTGGAGATAGTTCGACAGGAGCGCTCCGGTGAAGGCTCCTATGCCAAGAAACGCTGTGTGACCAAAGCTGTAATAGCCGGCGTAGCCCCCGAGCAGGCCCCATGCGACAGCCAATCCGGCAGAGAAGAAGATGCTCATGCCGACGCGCATCTGAAAGGGTGTTAGGATCGCAGGCGCGGCCGCCATCACGACCAGAGCAATGACGCCAACGGCAATCCAGGCTCCAATGTTGCCGGTAATCTTGCTGCGAAGGTCAAGGCGATCGAGTCCGGTCATCTTGTCGCTCCCGCAGCATGCCCCAGGATTCCCTGCGGTCTCACCAACAGCATCAGCACGAGCACGAGGAACATCACAGTACTGGTGAAGAGAGGGCTGATGAACTGAGCCGTCATCGTGTTCAAAATGCCGAGCAGCAGTCCACCCAGCAGCGTGCCGGCGGGACTTTTCGCTCCGCCGAGCACAACCACGACAAAGGCGCTGATTGTCCAGTAGGTTTCGGAGTTCGGAGAGAATGGAAGAACCGTGCCGACCAGCACACCGGCCACGCCGGCGTAGGCGGACGCAATTCCAAATGTCAGGGCGAACACGCGGCGCACGTTGATCCCGCACAGCCTCGCCGCGACGATCTGCTGCGACGCCGCTCGCATTTCCCGCCCGAGCCTGCTGCGCGCCAGCATGAAATGCAGTGCAAGGATCAGTACGATGGAAACGACGAGAGGAACGAGGCGGCTAAGACCAATCACCAGGCCCCCAAACTCGATACGTGAATAGGCGTAGGAGGAGACGATCGTCCGGGAGCCCGGTCCATAGAAGTGTGCGAGCAGGTCGTGGATGATCAGCGAGACGCCGAAAGTCACGAGCAGCGACGCGACAAGTCCGCCGCGATCCACAGTCAACTGCACAAGGTATCTCTGGAACAGCGCGCCTGCCGCAAAAAGCACAACCACGACCGCCGGCAGCGTCAGGATAGGTTCGATCGACAGTGACTGGCTGATCTGGAGACCGACATAGGCACCGAGCACCAGAAATGCGCCATGGGCAAGGTTGAGGATTCCCATCACGCCAAAGATCAGGGAGAAGCCCGACGCGGCAAGCGCGTAGAGCCCCCCGAGCATCAGCCCATCAAGCAGCGTTTGCAGGAATACATGCATCGTTTACCGCCCAAAAGGAGTTGAAGGAGACGCGCTTATCGCGCGTCCCACGGAGTCATCGGCCATATGGCAGAAGCGGCGGCGACTTCCTTCGGGAACACCACCTTCAACTCGCCCTTTTGGACCTGCGCGATCTTCAAACCCATCTTGACGGGATGGCCATCGCCTTCCGGCATGAACTGGATCGGTCCCCCGAAGGTCATGATATCAAGGCCCTTGATAGCGTCCCGCACCGCCATCGGTTCCAGCGAACCCGCAGCCTGCATGGCGCGCATATAGATCATGATGCACTGAGCTCCGTTGACCACGTGGAACACCAGCGGGCGGGTCTCGACCTTGCGGTAGTAATTGGCGAAATCCTTCGCTGTGCCGACTATGTCATCGCCATACTTCATGTCTTCGGACCATGAGGTCACGGCAAAGATGTCGTCCGCCTTGTTGCCCAGACTTTTGCGATAATTCTCGGTCGCCGGGCCGAGAACCTGGAACAGGCCCTTCACGTTGGTGTTTGTCGCTGCCATCTGAGCGGTGATGAGCTGCGAGTTCTGGTCGTGCGTGACGCAGAGCGCGACATCCGGCTTCAATTCGCGGATCGACGCGAGCACGCCGGATACGTCGGTCACTTCGGCCGGAAGGGAATAGGTCTCCAGCAAGTTCATCCCCTGCTCTTTGATGTAGGCTGTGACACCGTCGGCCTGGAGACGTGAGAACGGGTCGTTGGTGTATATGACGACGGCGCTTTGCGGCTTCGGATCCATGGACAGGAACGCATCAACGGCGGGATAGACCGAGCGGGACGCGCGCGGGTACATGCCGAAGACCGACTGGAAGCCCTGGCTGAAGATCTGGTCGGAGCCGCCGCCCGTCTGGACCATTACCTTGCCGGCTCGCTCGGTGATTGCGGCGGTCGGAAGAACGATCTGCGAGGAGAAGGAGCCGAGGAAGAACTCGATTCCCTCGTCGATCTGACGCTGGATGAGCGTTGTCGCGCGCTGCGCCTCGCTTGCATCGTCGATCATGTTCAGCTCGAAAGTGACGCGCTCCCCTCCGACGTCGAAGCCTTTTAGTTCCTCATTGATGAATTTCACCAGAGTCTTGTAGCCGGCGAAGACATTCATCCCGGTCTCGGCAGCGGCGCCTGTCAGCGGGATGGAGCCGCCGAGCACGACCGTCTTTGCTGCCTGCGCAACTGCCCGCCCCCGGCTGGTGAACGGCAGGGCGAGAACGCCACCGGCGGCCGAAGCGAGTAATGTTCTGCGATTCATGCGAATGGACATTGATACATTCCTTTTCACGCTTGCTTGTTGGGCAGCTCGGGAGCTGCATTCGGGATGTTGACGATCAGTGATCCGAATGGGTGGACCGTGGCGCGCTCGCCTGGTTTGAGCAGGGTCGTGGCGTCCAGTTGCTGGAGGATCGCGGGACCTTCTACGACTTCGCCTTCAGCGAGTTGGGAACGGTCATAGATCGGTGAACTGACTATCTGCCCGTTCACGTACATTTCCTGGCGACCGATGATCGTCTCAGCAGCACGCTTGCCGGCGGCCAGCCTGGTTCGCTTCGGTGCAGCGAGCTTCCCGATCGCAGTGACGCGCAGCGTGACCATCTCAATCGGCGTGTCTTCCTGGGCGAAGGAGTAGAGTTGCTCATGGAGCCGGTGAAACCGCTCTGCGAGCGATCCAGCGGACTGGTCGGAGACAGTCTGGTCGCCCCAAGGCACGCTCAATTCAAAGCCCTGGTGACGATAGCGCAATGCCGCTTCCCACTCGATCGACTGCCCACCCTCTGGTACCTGTTCTTCGGCCAGCCAGGACAATGCCTGCGCCTGCATTTCCTCGAAGGCGCCTTCGACCGCCGACACGTCAAGCGCATTGAGGTCTTGAAGCAGTGTTCTCGCGAATTCGTTGCGGAGGGAGGAAACCGTCAATCCCATCGCGGACAGCACGCCGGGGGACGGTGGGACGATGACGGTCGTAGATCCAATGAGACGGGCCAGATCACCGCCATGAAGGGGCCCAGCGCCGCCAAAGGGCAGCAGGGCAAAGCCACGTGGATCGAGACCACGCTCGACCGACACAACCCGGATGGCACCCAGCATGTTGTTGTTTAGGACATCGAGAATGCCTGTAGCGGCCTCGTAAACCGACATGCCGAGCGGTCGGGCGACCTTGTCCTCTATTGCCCGGCGTGCACTCTCGACGTCGATTTTCATTTCGCCGGCGAGCAAACGCTGCGGCAAATGACCGAGTACAAGATGCGCGTCAGTGACGGTTGGCTCGGTACCACCGCGACCATACGAGACCGGGCCGGGGAGTGCACCAGCGCTCTCCGGGCCAACTGTCAGCGTGCCGGCCTCGGAGAGGCGCGCGATGGAGCCGCCGCCGGCGCCTATCGTATGTATGTCCACCATCGGCAAGGTCATCGGCCATTCACCGACTGCGCTTTTCGTGGTGACGCCAGGCCGACCGTTTTGCACAAGACATATGTCGGCCGAGGTGCCGCCAATATCGACGGTGATGAAATTGTCGAACTCGGCAAGTCCGGCTTCATAGACAGCCCCGACGATGCCTGCCGCTGGGCCCGACAACGCCGTCTGGATTGGCGCCTTCCGAATTGACGCAGCTCCGGTGACGCCGCCGCTCGACTTCATCAGCAGCAGTGGCGCGTCGATTCCATTACTCGAAAGCTCGCTCCCGAGCTTCGACACGTAACTCGATACAAGCGGCATCACGTAGGCGTTCAGAATAGTCGCCATCGTCCGTTCAAATTCGCGATAAACCGGGAGAACCTCGGAGGACAGCGACACCATAAAAGCTGGGTTCACTTCCAGTAGGATGTCGCGGACCCGTTGTTCGTGCGATGCGTTTGCGAATGCGTGGAGAAAGCAGACTGCCACGGCGACGATGCCTTGGGCGTCGATAGCCTTAGCGGCCTGTCGGACCACATCCTCGTCAACCGGCCGCAGCACTTGGCCGGATACATCGAGCCGTTCGTCGATCTCGAAAATGCGGTGCGCGGGTATAGGCCGCTTGGGTTTTACCCAAGAGTAGAGGTTGGCTTTCCGCGGGATGTCATGCCGACCGATTTCAAGCACATGACGAAAGCCCTTGGTGGTCAGGAGTGCCGCTGGCGCGCCGCGCATCTCCAAAATCGCGTTAGTTGCGACCGTCGTCGCGTGCGCGACCTGGGCAACGTCGGACGGCGGTCGACCCGCCAAAGCCAGCGCCTTGTTGATGCCTGTGATGAATCCCGTCTCGAAGTTGGGCGGCGTGGTTGGCGTCTTCGCTTTCCACGATTGGCCGGTGGTGCGATCGACCAAGACGACGTCGGTGAACGTGCCACCGACGTCGATAGCGACGGAAAGAGTTCTGGTTTCCGACGGTGGGCTCATGCCGGCACTCCAACGGCGGTTGCCGGCCGCAAGGCGTCGACACCGCTGTGCACCGTTCCGTCCGGATCTATCAGTGCGCCGACGGGGCGGGCAAAGTTGGAGCTCAAGAAGGTCTCATCGATCAGCTGGATCGGGTGTCCCATCTCCTTCAGCGTCTCGAGGCTCTCGGCAGGTAGCCTGCTATCGGCGAGGACAGTCTCTTTCTCGCAGTGTATCCGGGGAGCGGCGATGCCGTCCTGCAGCGTCATGCCATGGTCGATAACGTTGACCAGCGACTGCAGGATCGCCGACATGACCTTTCGAGCGCCGGGCGCGCCGTTGCTGATGCGGGGCTTGCCGTCCTTGTGGACGATCACGGCACTGATCGCGGAAAGCGGCATCTTTCCCGGCGCGATGGAGTTGATGCGGCCGGGGACCGGATCGAACCAGACCATGCCGTCGTTCAGCACCATGCCCGTGCCGCGTGGAACCACAAACGACCCCCACAGGTCGCCAACCGTGTTGGTGAGCGACACGACCATGCCGTCCTTGTCGACGACCCCAAGATGAGTCGTGCAGCTGCGGTCCTGGGGCAGGCCTGGCTGAAGCTGCGCCTTCGTCGAGGGGCTTCCCGGGCCCATGCTTTCGATGCGGCGGTCCAGACGGATCAGTTCGGCGCGCGTCTTGGCAAAGTCCTTAGACAGGAGTTCGGCCTCCGGCACATCGCCGGCGCTCACGTCGGCGAGGTAGGCGAAACGGTCCTGGAATGCCAGTGCTTGGGCCTGGGCCATCAGGTGAAGCCCCTCTGCGCTCTCTCGCCCGATTGAGCGGACATCGAAGTTCTCGAGAATGTTGAGCGCCTCAATGACAGTGTTCGATCCGCACGGGGCGGGCAGCGTCGAGATGACGTGATCACGATAGGCAATCTTGCGCGTCTCTTCGTGGAATATTGGCTTGTAGCCGGCCAGATCCTCAGCATTGATCAGGCCGCCCCCGCGCTCCATCTCGGCGACGAGCAGTTTTGCCGTCTTGCCGCGATAGAAGTCTTCCGCACCATGCGCAGCGATGCGTTTCAGGGTGGCGGCCAGATCCGGCTGACGGAATTTGTCAGCCGGCATGTAAACGCGAAGCGTGAACGCTGGTGGGAGACCATCCGGCAGGAATATCTCAGCAGCCGCCGGGAATTGCCGCAAGCGGCGAGCCATGCCGGCGATCAGCGCGGTAATGTAGCCCTCGACCATGTGGCCGTCTTCGGCGAACTCGATCGCCGGCGCCAGGACCTCGGACAGGGGAAGCTTCCCCCAGCGCGCATGGGACTCGCACAGTCCAGCGATTGTTCCCGGCACGCCGACCGACCGGTGGCCGACAAAATTGGCGTCACCTACGACGGCTGGCCACTCATACATGCCGACACCCGAGCGGCTCTTGTCGAGTTCGAACATGTCGCCGCGGGCAGCGCCGGGTGCCCGCGGCAAGAAGTCCACAGCGGTGTCAGTGCCAGTCTTGGGATCGTGCACCATCATCACGCCGCCGCCGCCGATGCCGCTCATCATCGGCTCGACGACCGTAACTGCAACCGCCGCCGCGACCGCCGCATCGATGGCGTTGCCGCCGGCCGCCAGGATGCGCGCCCCCGCCTCGCTGGCGAGTGGATGCTGGGTCGAGACCATGCCGCCTTTGACGGACACGGCTGTCTTGGATACGATGGTCTTGGATCTCATCATGCCTAGGCTCACTTGCATTGCTTCCTGGAAATCTGGCCAGAGATGGCGGGCGGCTACTGCCGGCCGTAGTGAAAGAGTACGCGTTCCGCGCGGGTGGCGCGGAGGGCTTCGGTTGCCACGACATCGATTGAGAGAAGGGCTTCGTCGATGACGACGCCATAGTCGTCGCGCGCTGCGGGCATTGAGACCATTCCGTTCAAGACGTCGTCCAAGACGACTTCAGCCGGCCGGTCGAAAGGGTTTCCCCAGCCGCCTCCCCCGCCCGTTTCCATGCGAAGGATGTCGCCGCGGTTCAGGACGATACCGTCCTTGACCGGGGGCAACGAGCGCTGGTCCGCCTTGCCATAATTGACGAAGATCCGACCCGGGCGTCCGGCCCTTCCATCGGATACCCCCCACGGCGGATTGATGGTGCCCTCAATGCGTACCGAACAGAGGGTCTGGTCCGCCATGACCTCGATTTCGCGGATGACGCCGGTGCCTCCGCGCCAGCGACCTGGTCCACCTGAGTCGATATTCAGGGAGTAGGTCAGGATGCGGATTGGAAACCCCATCTCGACAAACTCGACAGGATAATTCTCCTGTGCGATGAAGTAGACTGCATCGATTCCGTCGGCCGTCGGCCTCGCGCCGTAGCCAACCGCGACGCCATCGGTGAGTAGAAACGGCGATCCATCAGGCCCCTTCCCGCGCATGTAGTAGAGCGAATAGGCATTGCTGGCGGCGGGCCCTTGGCCATCGGTCGCCGCGTTGACGAGGCCCAGTACCGCTTGCTGCACCTTGACGAAGGTCGTTCCACGGAGGCCAAGCGGGGCAGGATAATTGGGTTGGAGCACGCTCCCGGATCGAAGAGTGATCTCTTCGATCGTGTTGATCATGCCCTCGTTGACCAGAAGGGTTGGATCGTTGCGCGTTGCATACAGACCCAGAGACATCCCAGGTACCGTAGGCGGCATCAGGAAGTTGATTGGACCCGGCGCTTGGTCCGACGAGCGGGACGCATCGAGGGAAAGGCCGCCATTTCCATCGACCGTGAGATCGAAGGCGACATCGAACGGACCATTTCCATGTCCATCGGAATCAACGCGGTCGACGAAAGAGTACTTGCCGGGTTTCAGCAGTTCGGCGATCCGCGTGCGCGTCAGTTCTGCGCTCTGGCGCTTCGACTGGTCGAGCGCCCACAGGATCGTCGCGTCATTGTAGCGGTCAAACAGCTCGCCAAGCCGGCGCGCACCAAGGCGAACCGCTGCTATGAGTGCCCGAAGATCCCCCCGCACCATATCGGGATAGCGCGAGTTGGCCACGAAGATCGCCACAGCGTCATCGTTCTGTGTGCCCCGATCCAACAGCTTGATGGGAGGGACGATCGTGCCTTCCTGGAATATGTTGTCGGCGTCGGGCGACAGCGTGCCAGGGCGAAGGCCGCCTATGTCGTTGAAATGGGCCCAGCTCTGCGAGAATGCACGCACGCGACCATCGACAATGACCGGAGCGATGATCACTTGGTCCGGAGTGTGGGAAACAGCCCCTTTCGAGCCATAACAGTCATTATACCAGTAGATATCACCCGGACGCATTGTCTCGATTGGGAACCGATCGAGGACAGGTTTGATGATGTTGCCCATCAGCGGAAGGCCGGCCCCGTGGATCAAGCCACCAACTTCGTCGAAGAAACCGATGAAGTAATCCTTCTTTTCGCGAATAAAGGGTGACATCGCCGTGCGATCGAGGACGGCGGACATTTCCGCCTGCGCCGCGCGCAGCGCCCCCTTGATGACTTCCAGCGTCACCGGGCTTTCGGCCGCACTTGATAGATGGCTCGGAACTGTCACGACCTGTAATGCCCCTCTCGGTCTTTTTAGAATGATGGCCAAGGATCAAAACAATGTCCAGTCATTCTTTCATCGGTGCAACATTTTGATTCGTGCCGGAGGGCGGCAACAGAGCCTCCTGATTGCCGTGGACCGGAAGGAATCGCCGTTCAGAGACGGAGACCTAGCGGAGAGGCGCTACGGCTCGCGCGGTTGACCACGCAAGATCGTCATACGGTAGCTGAAATTCGCTGCAGGGTAGATGTTGACGGCGATCTCAAGCACACGCTTGTCTATATCGTGATATGCGCGGGTTATCTTGAGCCCGGCCGAACCGGGACGGACATACAGCCCTGCAGCGATGTCGCCTGCGATACTGATCGCCTCAATTGTCTGGCTTATGGAATGTATCGCAATCTGGTGACGCTCCTCTATGAGGCTGTAGATCGGACGGGGTGTGTGGCCTATCGTATCCATGATGTCCGAGACGTCAGGGTGGAGGAAAACGTCGGTCCAGCATACAGGGCGATCGGATCCGTCCACATACCGTAGTCCTTCTGCGTGACCCCATTCGTCAGGACGCTCACGACCACTCAAGGTCTCAATCTGCGGCAGGGCAAGCGCATTTCGGGTTCTTAACGTCTCGAAGCGCGCGGTGGCGGCATACTGCATAAGGTCCTCGATCGATGAGATCGAGTTTATGAAACGTGGATTTGGATCCGTCTTGACGACAACCGTCCCGCCCCCTTTGTTACGGGTGACTAGCCCCAGGCGCTCAAGCTCCTGGACTGCATGACGCGCAGTGTGCCGGCTGACGTCGTATTGAGTCGAAATCGCCTGCTCTGTTGGAAGTCTGTCACCAAGTGCATATCGCCCATCCTTGATCGCGGCGAACAGGTCGTTGGCAATATCGCGATACCGGTGACCCCGCACATCTCCTGATGAAGGCTTCTCGCCGTTTTCGTCCACCTATGCCTTCCTCCCGCTACCCGATCATCGCTGTTCGAGAACTAGCCACAAACACGCCTGGCGACAATGTTGCTTTAGTCAAACATAGTCGGATAGTGCCGCAATTTTTGACAAATCATCACCCATATGCCGGATTTCTCGCCATTCGCCGAAACCTCTCAAACTATGTCCACACATAGACGCCGGTTTGCTCCCAGATACCAAAATTTTAGGGATTATGTATGGACATTGTTGTACTAGGCTTATAGGCTCGCAGAATGGAATTCCGTGAGGGCCCCGTGGAATGAGGCAAGGTTCGTGATGCGCAAGATTGGCGAGCAGCGGTATCGATCGGAAGTGGGCCGCTACTATGAGGATTTCGAGATTGGGGACGTCTACGAACATCGTCCTGGGCGGACCATCACTGAATCCGACAATATCAATTTCTCGCTGATGACAATGAATCAGCATCCAATGCACTGCGACTCGCACTTTGCAGCGCAGAGTGAGTTCGGAAAACCCCTCGTGAACAGCGGCCTCACCGTCGCGATCGTCCTTGGGATGACAGTCGCTGATGTCAGCGGCAAAGCAATCGCGAATCTCGGGTGGGGCGACATCAAGCTCATCGCACCGGTATTCCCCGGCGATACGATTTACGCAGAGTCCGAAGTTCTCGACAAGCGTATGTCGAAGTCCAGACAAGGCGCCGGAATCGTCCGCGTCAAGACCCTCGGACGCAAAGCTGATGGCACCGTTGTCATGAGCTTTGAACGAAGTGCGTTGATCCAGACACGAGACGGCAATGTAGACCAGAAGGCCGGCTACTGAACGAGACCTCCCCTTCGGCCGCCTTCGGCGTGCAATCAGCGGCGAAAGAGTTCATGGATCAACCCGACACAAAGATCTCGCAACGGCTCGCGCATTTCGTAGATGCACTAACATTCGAGACGATACCCGATCAGGTGCGCGATCGCGCACGGTTTCTCATTCTGGATGCAGTTGGAATCGCGCTCGCTTCCACGCAATACGAGTTCTCCCATCGGACACTGTCCGCGCTCAGAGAGTTTGGCGATGGCAGCAGCCACGTGATCGGCTTTGGCACTCGTCTTGGTCTTCGCGATGCGGTCACGATGAATGGGTTCCTTGTCCATGCACTCGACTATGACGACACCCACACGCGCGGCGTGATCCATGCCACCGCCAGCTGTTTTCCGACTGCCCTGGGTGTTGCCGCGGCAGCTGGGGTGAGCGGCAGAGAACTGCTGACCGGCTATGTAGCTGGAATGGAAGTCGGCGCACGGCTGGCATCCGTTGCAAAGGGCGGTTTTCACCAGACGGGCTTCCATCCCACGGGACTGATTGGAACCTTCGCCTGTGCACTCGTCGCTGGCAAGCTCAAGGGATTGCCACCAAAGCAACTCGCCCATGCGCAGGCATCGCACTATCGCTGGCTTCTGGAAGCCTGGAATTCCTCCAGGATGGCGCCTGGACGAAGCGCCTTCATCCGGGTTGGGCTGGTGCTGCCGGCATCACCGCTGCCATTCTGGCCCGAAACGGCTTCATTGGCCCGATGGCGGCCTACGAGGGAAGGTTCGGCCTCTATGCAAGTCATCTGGGTCCACTCGCCCAAGCGTGTGACCTAAGCCTTGCAACCGCAGATCTCGGCAGGGTCTGGGAAGTCACGCAGGTCGCCGTCAAGCCGCTGCCGGCTTGTCACTTCACGCATGCCTTTGCCGACGCCGCCGTAGCCTTGCGTGCGCAACACGGGATCGAACCGGCGCAGATCGCAGCTATACGGGCGTTGGTTCCCGCCGAGGTGATCAAGACGGTCTGCGAACCCGTCGAGAATAAGAAGAAGCCGCAGAACAGCTACGACGCCCAGTTTTCAGTTCATTATGCCGTCGCTTCTGGCCTCGTCCGCGGCCGGTTTGGACTGGCAGAGTTGGAGCCAGAGGCCCTGTCCGATCCCACGATGCTGGGGATCGCCTCGAAGGTCTCTTACGAGATCGATCCAAAGTCAGCATTTCCGACCTACTACTCCGGTGAAGTCGTCGTCACGCTGGCGGATGGGCGCGAGGTTCGCCATCGCGAACACGTCAACCGCGGCGCTTCCGACCGTCCGCTCACCTCTGATGAGATCACCACGAAATTCATGGAAAACGCAACGATGGCGTTGTCCGAAGAAGCGGCCATCAAGGTGCTTGGCGCAATTCACAAACTCGACACCATGCCTGCCGCGGAGCTCTCTGCAGTTCTGGCCGGCCGCGCCTCCTAAAGGATCAGACTGATGAAAGACGAAAAAGGCTTGCGCGAGCAGGAGGACTTGATCCTCGATATGCTCGATCGGTTCCTCGATACGGAAGTCGTGCCTCATGTGCGCAAGCTGGAGAATGACGACATCTATCCTGCTGAAATTGTCGAGAAGATGAAAGCGATGGGGCTGTTTGGATGCACGATCAGTGAAGATTATGGTGGTCTTGGCTTGCCGACCACGACCTACGCACGCATCGTCGAGCGGCTGTCGCGGACCTGGATGTCGCTCTCCGGCATCATTAACTCGCATCTCATCATGGCGTCGGCTGTGCAGCGAAACGGGACGCAGGCACAAAAGGCCGAATTCCTGCCACGCTTCGCGACGGGTGAGCTCAGAGGGGGCGTTGGTCTGACTGAACCGGACTGCGGTACGGATCTACAGGCGATCCGCACAACAGCACGCCGCGATGGCGAGGCCTATGTCGTCAACGGTGCCAAGACATGGATCACCAACTCGATGTATGGAAATTGCATCGCATTGCTGGTCAAGACTGATCCGACCGCCGAGCCACGTCACCGTGGCATGAGTCTTTTCCTTGCGGAAAAGGGTACTGGCTTCGAGGTGGTGAAGAAGCTGCCGAAGCTCGGCTATCGCGGTATCGATACTTGCGAACTTCTGTTCACGGATTACCGCATTCCCGCTGATCGTCTGATCGGTGGGCAGGAAGGGCGCGGACTGCAGCAGATACTATCGGGTCTGGAACTCGGGCGCATCAACGTGGCTGCGCGCGGTGTCGGCGTCGCGCGAGCGGCGCTTGAAGACAGTCTTGCTTATGCGCAGATACGTAAGACCTTCGGAAAGCCGATCTGCGAGCACCAGGCCATCCAGCTGATGTTGGGCGAAATGGCAACGCGGGTCGAGGCGTCCAGGCTGCTGGTCGAGAGCGCCGCTCGCGCCTTCGACGAAGGACGGCGCTGCGACATGGAGGCCGGTATGGCGAAGTATTTCGCGACGGAATCCGCCCTCAGCAACGCGACCGATGCCCTGCGCATTCATGGCGGCTACGGCTATTCCAAGGAATATGACGTGGAGCGCTACTACCGCGACGCGCCGCTGCTGACGATCGGAGAGGGCACGAACGAGCTGCAGCGCATCATTATTGCGCGCCAGCTTGTCGAAAGGAACCCGGCATGAGCCTGCCTCTGGAAGGCGTGCGGATCGTCTCGGTCGAACAGTACGGCGCAGGCCCGTTTGGCACGCAGCACCTGGCAGATCTGGGCGCGGAAGTGATCAAGGTCGAGAACCCGCGGGACGGTGGCGACGTCGGGCGGCACGTGGGGCCATACTTCTTTGGGCCCGACGATAGCCACTTCTTCCAATCGTTCAATCGCAACAAGAAGAGCGTCACCCTTGATCTGAAAGTGCCAGAGCAGATGGAACTTTTCAGGGGATTGGTCGCAACGGCGGATGCGGTGTTCGATAACTTGAGAGGCGATTTGCCGGCGAAGCTCGGCATCACCTACGACACCTTGAAGGACGTCAATCCGGCCATCGTATGCTGTCATCTGTCTGCCTATGGCCGAGAAGGGTCGCGGAGGGATTGGCCAGGATACGACTATCTGATGCAGGCCGAGGCGGGTTATCTGGCGCTGACAGGCGAGCCCGATGGCCCACCTGCGCGCTTCGGCCTTTCAATTGTCGATATGATGACGGGCACAACCGCAGCCATGGCCTTGCTCGCCGCCCTTGTGTCTGCACGACATTCCGGAAAAGGCCGCGACATCGATACGAGCCTCTTCGATGTGGCAATTCACAACGTCAACTACCTCGGCACGTGGTACCTGAATGAAGGGATCAACTCCGGACGCGCGCCACGTTCCGCGCACCCATCATTGACGCCAAGCCAACTCTACCGCACCCGCGATGGCTGGATCTTCATCATGTGCAACAAGGAGAAGTTTTGGCCCACGCTGGCCAAGCTCGTGAACAGGCCCGAATGGGTCGAAGATGTGCGCTATAAAGATTATGCGGCAAGATTGGCCCACAGGAACGAGCTCACGGCTGACCTGGATGCGGTTCTGTCTGAACGCGACACCCGGGATTGGATCGAGCTACTCGCAGGCAAGGTTCCGGTCGCACCTGTCTATGACGTTGCGCAGGCGCTCGACAATCCGTTTGCCTATGAGACTGGCATGGTTGTGGACATGCCTCATCCCGTTCGAGGCACGATGAAAGCGATGGCAAGCCCGGTCAGGTGTCCAGGTGAAACACTGCCCTTGCGACCTGCCCCGGCTATGGGCGCCGACAACGAGTTGGTACTTGGCTCATTGTCAAAACTGCCGCGCTCGGCCGAGCATGAACCACAAGCAGTGACTTCGTGACCTAATACCTATCGCGACGGTCAGCGCCATGATGCCCACGGCAAATCCAGATATGTCCAATACCTTCGAGTTTATTTCCGCCCTCTTTGTGCCGGGTGACAGGCCGGATCGGTATGGAAAGGCCGATGGTTCCGCGGCGGACGCCATTGTCATCGATCTGGAGGACTCAGTCGCGGAAGCCTCTAAGGCCAAAGCACGGGATGCCCTTCGAGCCAATTTTAGTATGAAACCAATCTTGGTACGCGTCAACGCGATCGGAACTCCGTATCATCCGGCCGATGTCGCCGCGCTTAGATCGATGCCGTTTGCTGGCATGGTGCTTCCAAAAGCCGAAGCCGGCCCTGGGCTGGATGAACTTTGCCAGACGAAAGGACTGCCGATCGTCGCCTTGATAGAGACCGCCCGCGGCATAGCGGATGCCCGCCGCGTCGCAGTGATGCCCGGCATCGTCCGCATAGCCTTTGGTTCGGTCGATTATTGCGCGGACGTAGGCTGCAGCCACTCCAGGGAAGCGCTCTTGTCGGCACGATCCGAGTTGGTCTTGGCATCGAGGCTTGCCGGACTGCCGCCCCCGCTCGACGGCGTGACGACAGCGATCGACAATGCCCAATTGGTTGAGGACGACGCCCGGTATGCGGCGATGCTTGGCTTCAGCGGCAAGCTCGCCATTCATCCGAAGCAGATTGAGGCCATCCTTGCTGGTTTCAGACCCTCTGCAGAGGAGGTGGCCTGGGCTCGCAGGCGGTTAACCGGGGGCGATGGGGCGATGGCTGTGGACGGAGAATTGGTGGACGAACCAGTGCGCAAGCGAGCCGAAGCCATCTTCCGTCGCTACGCTACTTTGGGGCAGTAACCCGTTTGCATGGCTGTTGAGTGCCGCATTCCGATAAATTGGGCGAATTGGGACTAATATCAACGGCCCGCTGATGTGACTCTCTGGGGATTCCCATTTGAGGCTGGTGTGATTCAAGGGTGGCGTGGAGGATCTGCGCCATGCCGAGAACCGTAAAGATCAAGCCGAGCCATACGCCGTTGCAGCTTCGTCGTCTGGCGGCCTCCACGAAGGATGCGAACCAAAGCCGGCGACTGCTGTCGATCGTGGCGGTGCTGGACGGATTGAGCCGGGCGGATGCGGCGAAGATCGGCGGCATGGACCGCCAGACGCTGCGCGACTGGGTGCATCGCTTCAACGCGCATGGCCCGGCGGGGTCGAAGGACAATCGCCGCAGGGGAAATCCCAGGCAGCTGTCAGCCGCGCAGCAGGCGGAACTTGCCCAGATCGTGGAGACCGGCCCGGACCCCGCCGTCGACGGCGTGGTGCGCTGGCGGCGCGTCGACCTCCAGCACGTCATCGAGGAGCGCTTCGGGGTCGCCTATCACGAGCGCACCATCGGCAAGCTGCTCAAGGCGCTGGGCTTCTCGCACATCAGTGCCAGGCCGCGTCACCCCAAGCAGGATGGCGAGGTCATCCAGCGTTCAAAACGTATGGCCCGCCCCGTCTGCAAGAGGGTTTGTGAAGGCGGCTTGAGAGGTCTGCTCAAACGTATCCGGTCTCACGAGGTCTTGCTCGTGGCCAAGATGGATATTCGCGCGTCCCGGTCCTCATAAAAAACGCCCGGCATCGAAGTGCCGTTTTTTGAACCAGGCTATCGGGACGCCGATCGACCGTCATGCCATCTTCTTTCCTTCCCGCAGATCGTGCGCGCCAGCCGCTCCCGTGGAAGCTGCCAGGCGGATTTGTCAGGCCACCGCGCCGTGCATCGGTTCGAAAGTGGCGTCGCGTCGGAGCGTCGCCCACGCAATACGCGCAAGCTTAGCGGCGAGCGCTACGACTGTCACATTGCGATGGGCTCGCGACAGGAGGCCACGCAGCCATTGACCGAGCGGTGTCGCGCTCTTGGCCAGCGATGGCAACGCCGCCCGCGCGCCGTGGATGAACAGCATGCGCAGATATTTGTTGCCACGTTTGGTGATGCCCAGCAACTTGGCTTTGCCGCCGGTGCTCATCTGCCTGGGCACCAGCCCGAGCCAGGCGGCAAGGTCACGACCTCGTCCGAAGGCGCTGCCATCGCCTATCGCCGCTGTGAGCGCGGTGGCGTTGAGCACGCCGATGCCGGGGATTGCGATCAGGCGCCGAGCTGCCTCGTGCGCGCGGACATGATCCTTGAACTCGGCATTCAGTGCTTCGATCCGTTGATCGAGTTCCCGCCACTCGTTTCGCATCTCGATGACCAGAGCACGCATCCGGCCGGTGATGTCCAGATCGTCGCCGGCGAGCATCTCGTCGAGCGCCCGGTCGAGCCGTTGTGGCCCCTTGGCGATGACGTGGCCGCGCTCAAGCAGGATCGCACGCAACTGGTTGATCAGTGTCTTGCGCGCGTTCACCAGCCGCGACCGCACCCGGTGCAGCGACTGCAGGTCGAGCTGGTCCTGGCTCTTCAGCTCCACGAACCGCATGGTCGGGCGCGAGGCAGCCTCAGCGATCGCCTCCGCGTCCCGATCGTCGTTCTTTTGCGCCTTCACATAGGGCCGCACATATTCTGGCGACATCAGCCGGATCTCGTGACCCTGCGCCTGGAGAATGCGTCCGAGATGGTGCGCACCGCAGCACGCCTCCATCGCCATCACGCAATGCGGCAGGCCCGACGCATACTGCACGATCGTTTGATGACGCATGCGTCGGCGTAGAACGACAGCGCCGGTATCGTCGACGCCCACCACGCTGCACAGGTTCTTTCCAAGATCGATCCCGAGGATAGCAATGTTCATGGCTCGCTCCTTTCTTCTCCACAACCGATATTGTAGCCGATGCTTCTCAGGAGGGGCGGGCCATTCCATAAAACTTCCCGCGCACGCTCGCGGCCCACCTCGCGGGCGTGAGCGCCAAGAAGAAGATCGAGGTCTGGTTCCAGATGCTAAGAGGACGGACAAGCGCAGGACAGCGAGGTGGTCAAGGGCCAGAACATTCGGCATGTCCGTGCTCATCGACCTGTGTTGCGCGAAAGGCCACCTAACCCACGCGCAGCGCCTCAGACGAGCAGATGCGACATCGACGGATCAGGTATCACGATGATCGGGCTGCCGTCACGGACCGTGTCGTAGAGATGCGTGACGTCTTGATTGACCAGTCGAATGCAGCCCGACGAAACAGCTCTGCCGATCGACGACGCCTCCGGCGTCCCGTGCAGCCGGTAGAGCGTGTCGCGGCCGCCCTCGTGAATGTAGAGCGCTCGGGCGCCCAATGGATTCTTGAGGCCAGGTACCATGCCGCGATTAGCGATGGAATAGGGTTCAAGTTCCGGCTGCCGCTCGACCATGGAATCCGGTGGCGTCCAGCGCGGCCACTTGCGCTTGTAGGCGACGATCGCGCGGCCCGCCCAGGCGAAACCCTCGCGGCCGACTCCAATGCCGTAGCGTGTCGCGCGACCGCCGGGACGGACGTGTCGCACCATCAAAGTCCGGGATCAAACAGCTAGGCAGCGGCGGCACGACCATGGAGGAGCAGCTTCCGAGATCCCGCCCGAAGTCGCCGAGCGGGCCGTTCGCCAGTTCATGGACCGGCAATATCGTGAAACGCTGGACCAACCGCGGCCGGTCCACTCGGCAAAAGAACGCCACGTCAGGCCGCCGGCCGCAACGGCTATCGCCCAGCTCGATCCAGCGCCTGCAGGACGTCGCCGCGCAGATCGTCATAGTCCTCCAGGCCGATGGATAGACGGATCAGCCCATCCGTGAAGCCATGGGCGGCCCGCTCCTCCGGGGCGTAAGTCGCGTGCGTCATGCTGGCCGGGTGCTGCACCAGCGTTTCGGCGTCGCCAAGGCTCACCGCGCGCGTGATCAACGATACCGCATCCATGAACGCCTTGCCGGCCGCGAGCCCACCCTTCAACTCCATCGCGATCATGCCGCCGAATGCCTTCATCTGCCGGGCGGCCACGTCATGCTGCGGGTTGTCGGCTAGGCCGGGATAGAAGACCCGCTCGACCAGCGGATGCACTTGCAGGTCGTGGGCGAGCTTCAGCGCCGTCTCGCAATGCCGGTCCATTCGAAGCGCCAGCGTCTTAAGGCCGCGCAGGACCAAGAAAGCGTCGAAGGGTGAAATACAGGCCCCATTTATTTCCTTGATCCCCACGAACCGGAACTGATCGACAAGCTCCTTGCGGGATACCACGGCACCCGCGAGCAGATCGCCGTGGCCCCCGAGATATTTGGTCGCCGAGTGGACCACAATGTCGGCGCCCAACGCCAATGGACGCTGCAGATAGGGCGTACAATAGGTGTTGTCGACGACGAGCAGCGCGTCGTGGCGGTGTGTGACCTCGGCCACGGCGGCAATGTCCACCACGCGCATGTTCGGGTTGGACGGCGTTTCGGTGATGACGAGCCGCGTCTTCGGCCCGATCGCCGCCGCGACATTGGCCGGATCGGTCATATCCACGAAATGCGTCTTGACGCCAAACCGGGCAAGCTGGTGATGCAGCAGGGCGAATGTGCAGCCGTAGAGCGTTTTGTCCGCAAGCACCTCGTCGCCCGCACTGACCAGCGTCCAGACGACCGAAGCTATCGCGCCCATACCGGACGAGGTAGCAAGCGCCGCTTCTCCTTCTTCGAGTGCAGCGAGCCGCGTCTCGAGGATGCTCGTCGTCGGATTGCCGACGCGGCCATAGATAAAGCCCGGCTCGTCGCCGGTGAAGCGGTTCGTTCCCGTCTCAACGCTGTCGAAGGCGTAGGTCGAAGTCAGGAACACCGGCGGGTTCAGCGCGCCGTGATAGTCGAGCGGATCGTAGCCGAAATGGATGGCTCGGGTTGCGAAGCCCTCTGGCGCGTTTCGTAGTGTCATGCGTTCGCTCCTTCTGCCCGTCCTGTATATGGCTGTTTCGGGCATTTCCTGTACTATCATCGTCATGAGCGACGATCGAACGAATGATTTCCGGCAAACGGGCACCCATGCTGACCTGGATCGAACTGACGTCGGAATTCTGCGGCTTTTGCAGAACAATGCCCGGCTCTCGGTCAAGGAGATTGCCGCCGAGATCGGTCTGGCGCCTTCGACCACCCATGAACGCATCCGGCGGATGCGTGAAAGCGGCGTGCTCCTGGGGACCCATGTCGAGGTCGATCCCAAGGCCCTCGGCGTCGGGCTGGAGGCGCTGTTCATGATCGAACTGGCCAAGCACAAGCGCGGCGCCGTCGACAGGTTCATGGACGACATCGTGAACGTGCCGGAGGTGCGGTCGGCCTTTCTGGTCAGCGGGCGCTACGATCTGGTCGTCCATGTCGTCGTCAGGGACACCGGCCACCTCAAGGATCTCGCCTTCGACCGCTTCACCAACCGCCCGGGCGTCACGCGCATCGAGACGTCGCTGATTTTCGACGCCCGCCGCCGGCACGAACTGCCGGTCCTTCGCCCGCTACGATAGGGAAGCACCGCACATGCTCTCAGGTCACGACGCTGTTGCTGGCGATCTGCGGGCTGTACTCCACACCAGCGGCACGAGGGTGAGGGCGACGGCTGGGAAGATCAGCCAGTTGATCATCTGCCAGCCGGAGGCATGCAGCAGCGTGCCGGAGAAAAAGGAAGCTGTCGCCACGGTACCGAAGACCATGAAGTCGTTCGCACCCTGTGCCTTGCCGCGCTCTTCCGGCGCGTGGCAGTCGGTGATCATCGCCGTTGCGCCGATGAAGCCGAAGTTCCAGCCGATACCGAACAGGATGAGCGACGCCCAGAAGTGGCGAATGTCGAGCCCGCTCAGAGCGACCGCACCGGAGACGGCGATCAGCAGCAGGCCGACCCGCCGTGACGCGCTCCTTGCCGAAGCGGCCATGAGATGGCCCGTGACGAAGCTCGGGCCGAACATGGCGAGCACATGCCTGAATGCCGAGGGCAGCATGATCGACGGAATGACCGTGCCCTGTCATTGCGATCGGGGCGGCTGTCATCACGAAAGTCATGAGGTCGTAGGATACGACGACGCCGGCCACGGCCAGCATGTAGCGCGGCGTCAGCAGGATTTGCGCGAGCGGACGCCCCGTATCCGGACGGCCAACGCCGACCGCAAGCCGAGGCGTGCGCGAAAGCAGGAGCACCGGGATCGCCAGCGCCGCCAGCGCCGCTTGGCTGAGAAAGCTGCCTGCAAAGGGCGAGCCCGGAAACGCATCGCGCGTCCAGATCACGAGTTGCGGACCGATGATCGCGGCAGCGAGCCCACCGACCATCACCCATGAAATCGCCTTGGCCTTGAGTTCGTCCTCGGCCCCGTCCGCCGCAGCAAAACGATAGCTCTGCACATAGGCGGCATAGAAGCCGGCCGTGAAGGTGCCGAGGCAGAAGATCAGGAACGAGGCTGACACGATGCCGAGCGCGGCGACCAGCCCTGCCGTAATCCCGAAGCTCGCACCGAAAACACAGCCCGAGCGGCGGCCGTAGCGCCGCATCACGAAGGCGGCCGGCAGCGTGCCGAGCGCAAGGCCGAGATTGAACAGGCTGACCGGGAGTGTCACCAGCGCCGGGTCGCGCGAAAGCTGCTGCCCGACCAGGCCGCCCAGCGAGATGATGATCGGCGGGCTCGCGGCGCCCAGCGCCTGGGCGGCGGTGAGGACGGCGATATTGCGGCGGGCGAGGCTGTGGTCGGTCATGGGATTGAGTTTCCGGAAAGGGAAAAACACCCGGCGGGTCAGCGCACGACAATCTTGGCGCCAGGCTTCACGCGGTCATGAAGGTCGATGATGTCCTGGTTCAGGAGGCGGATGCAGCCGGCGGAAACTGCTTTGCCGATGGAGGACGGGTCGTTCGTGCCGTGGACACGGTAATAGGTGTCGACGCCGTTCTGGTGCATGTAGAGCGCCCGCGCGCCCATCGGGTTGTGGGGACCACCGGCGACGCCGCCGGCGTTGCGCGCATACTGCTTCGGGTTGCGCTCGATCATGCTCTGCGTCGGCGTCCAGCGCGGCCATTTAGCCTTCCAGGCGATCTCGGCCTCGACGCCCGGAAAGGCGCGCGCGACCGGCCCGACGCCGACGGCATAGCGGATGGCCTTGCCGCCGGGCAGAACGAAATACAGATAGCGCGCGGTCTGGTCGACCACGATCGTTCCCGGCTTCTCGCTCGCCCGATAGTCGACCACCTGGCGGACGTGTTCCGGCTTCAGGCGTTTCGCGTCGACCGCGGGGATGGTGAACCCGCCGTCCTTCCTCGCGCCGTACAACTGCGACGGGTTGCCGCCCGTGGGCTGGGTGGATGCCCTGGATTCCGATTGCGTGTATGCAAAAGGCGTGGCGGCGCCCTCATGCGGCGTTGCAGCGCAAGCCGCGAGTGCGACGGACGAAGCCAGCGCGATCAAAGTCGCGCGGGTGAAATGCGATATAAGCAAGGGGGCGCCCCGATTATGCTGTTTTACGGGGTGCGCATCTGCCTCGATTCTTAAGGCTGCCTTAAGCCTCGTCCAGAATGACCCTTCGAAACAGCGGGTGATGACGATGCGTGTGCTTATTGTCGAGGACGATTCGGTACTTCGCGATGGCCTGAAAGTGGGGCTGGGAATCGTCGGCTTCAACGCCGACGCAGTCGAGAGCTGCGAAGAAGCCAATGCCGTGCTCAGGAACCATGAATTCGACGCGCTGGTCCTCGACCTGATGCTACCGGACGGCTCCGGTCTCGACGTGCTCAAGGCCCTTCGCGAACGGCGCGACACGACGCCCGTCCTGCTGTTGACCGCGCGCGATCAGGTCCCGGATCGCATCGCCGGCCTGGACGCTGGCGCCGACGATTATCTGGGCAAGCCTTTCGATCTCGAAGAGGTTGCGGCGCGCTTGCGGGCGCTAGTGCGCCGCGCTTCCGGGCGACCGCAGGCGCTACTGGAGTGGCGCGGACTTCGCATCGATCCAGCGAGCCAGAATGTAGAGCTGGACGGAGAACCCGTCCGGTTATCGCGGCGGGAATATGCGATCCTCCAAGCCCTCATGGTTCACCCTGGGCAGATTCTTTCGCGCAGCCAGATCGAAGAAAAGCTCTACGGCTGGCAGGAGGAAGTGGAGAGCAACGCGGTCGAGGTCCACATCCACAACCTCCGAAACAAGCTTGGCACGGAAATGATCCGGACCGTTCGTGGGTTCGGCTACCGCCTTGGGGAGGAATCGTGATGCCTTCGATCTCGAAACGACTGTTCCTCATCCTCGTCCTGACCACAAGCCTCGTCTGGCTATCGGCTGTACTCTGGATTTTCCTGTCCACGCGCGCCGAGGTCGAGCGGGTTCTCGACGCCCGGTTGATGGAAGCAGGCCGGATGGTCTCTTCACTGATCTCCAGGCAGGAGAGAGACGCCGTCCCTGATCGGTCCACGACCGTCGAAATTCCGTTGCGGGAGCATAGCGCCTACGAACGCCAGCTCTCTTGCCAGATCTGGTCCTTGCAAGGCGCGCTTATCAGCCGCTCGGACGCCGCACCCGCGGAGAAGCTGTCTGAGCAGGAAGATGGCATATCCGAAACTGTGGTCGACGGCGAGCGGTGGCGCGTCTATGCCATCACCAACACCGACATCGGGATCCGCGTCCTCGTCGGCGACAATCTCAGCATGCGCGACCATCTGGTGAACGACGTCATCCGGGGCCTTCTCCTCCCGGCCCTGTTCATCGTGCCTGTCCTTGCGGTGCTGATCTGGTTCAGCGTGCGGCGCGGGCTCGAACCGCTGCGGAAGATCGCCGGCGATCTCGAAGCGCGTCATGCGACCGATCTCAGCCCGATCGAGGATGTCGATACCGCGAAGGAGATCGTGCCGGTGCTGCAATCGCTGAACGGGCTGTTCGCGCGCGTCGCCGGCCTGCGCGAACGCGAACGCAATTTCACGGCCTTCGCCGCGCATGAACTGCGCACGCCGCTGGCCGGTCTCAAGACTCAGGCCCAGGTGGCGCTCGCCAGCGAAGATCCGGCGATCCGGGATCAGGCGTTGCGCCAGATCGTCGTTGGCGTTGACCGCACCGGGCGCCTGGTACGGCAGTTGCTCGATATGTCAGCGGTCGAGGCTCTCGACCACGAGTCCGAGAAGCGCGGGGTCGTCCGGCCGTCATTCGTCCTGCGGTCGCTGGCGGCCGAACTTGCAGACCGGGCTCGCCAAGTGTCGGTGGAGGTTGCGCCCGAAATGGATGCGGTGGAGCTTCACATCGAACCGGAACTGTTCACCCTGGCTGCGCGAAATCTCATGGAGAACGCAGTGAACCATTCGCCGCCGGGCGGCGTCGTGCGGTGCCGTGTCGCCGGCCAATTCGAGGCCGGTCAGGTTATCATCGAAGATGACGGCCCTGGCATCCCCGAGGAGGAATTGCCGAGGGTCACGGAGCGCTTCTTCCGGGGCCGCAACAAGGCGCCGGTCGGCAGTGGGCTCGGCCTTGCCATCGTCGAACTCGCGCTCGGACGAAGCGGCTGGCGGCTCCAGCTTCAGAACCGGGACGCCGGAGGCTTGCGCGCGGTGATCGCCCAGGCGGCTTGAGTTCGAAGAGCATTGTCCGTCGAAGAGAATTTCAGGTTGTCCATCGTGGTATCGTCAAATGACCTGGTAGCCTCTCGGTTGCCGCACACGGCCTGGGCGGCAGCGGCAGCCCTCCGTTCCTCATCGGGGAACGGCTGATCGTGGATTCTTCGAGACTTATTGAACGCCGCGTTTTGTTGCGGCCATTGATGGGTTCGGCGGCCCTGCTGGGCGCTTGGGTGCTGGCTGGATGCCAGACCGACTTCCTCACCAACGTCGCCAGCAAGGCCAACGCCCCCATCCCGACGAAGCTGCTCACTGAGATCGCAAAGAAGAACATGACCGTCGGCTCGCCGATCCTGTTGCGCGTGTTCAAGGTGGAAGCCGAACTTGAAGTCTGGAAGCAGGATCGCAAGGGCCGGTTCGCGCCGCTGAAAACCTACCCGATCTGCAAGTGGTCGGGCGATCTCGGCCCGAAGATCACGGAAGGCGATCGGCAGACGCCGGAAGGCTTCTACGACATCACACCTGGCCAGATGAACCCGAACTCGGAATACTATCTCTCGTTCAATCTCGGCTTCCCGAACGCCTTCGATCGCGCCCATGGCCGCACGGGAACGCATCTCATGGTGCATGGCGATTGCTCGTCGCAGGGCTGCTACGCGATGACCGATGCGCAGATCCTCGAAATCTTCGCGCTCGGCCGGGAGGCGTTCTCCGGCGGACAGAGATCGTTCCAGGTGCAGGCTTTTCCCTTCCGCATGACGCCGGCCAACCTGGCCCGGCATCGCGATAGCCCGCATATGCCGTTCTGGCGCATACTCAAGGAAGGGAACGATCATTTCGAGGTCACGCGCCGTCAGCCCAAGGTCGATGTCTGCGACAAGCGCTACGTGTTCAATGCGGTCGCTCCAGGAGGTGACGTTCCGGCACTGAACTTCGACCCGCGCGGTGCATGCCCGGCCTATGAAATTCCGCAGGAGATCGCTCAGGCCGTGCGGGACAACAGCAGCGCGATGACCGGGAATTCGAGCGGCTTGTCTCGCAAGGCGTGGAGACGGCGCCGATCAAGAGCGGCCGCGATGGCGGCATGCACTCGTTCTGGGTCGAAAAGCTGCGCCCTCGCGAAATCGTCGACGAGAACGGCAACCTCAAGCTGGTCGTCGAGAAGAACAAATCGGCCCTGTGATCGCCGACGTCTTCTCTGACGTTCACGGTGAGAGGTCCTCTGGCATCGTTCGGTCCGGCAGCTATGGACTTATTGTCGCCGTTGAGTTTGTACCCGTCTGTCTCTGAAACCTACCTTCGTCGTGGGCCAAGACTGGGCCGGATCCGTACAGCCTTACTTGAAGTCAACACTACAAAGGCGCCTGATTCCGTAACGGGAAAGGCTATATCAGCCAAACCCGTATGCCGTAGCCGACGGCGGCGACGGTAAGCACCCCGCCTGCCCAAAGTGCGACAAACCACGCCAGCCGCAACCACAGTGGACCGGGCTGCCTTTCCATCAGTGATAACCCTCGTGGCCGACCTTGCCCCGGAAGATCCAGTAGGAATACGCCGTATATGTCAGGATCACGGGAATGAGCACGCTTGCGCCGACCAGCATGAAGATCAGGCTGGATTCGGGCGCCGCCGCTTCGTGGATGCCGACCGCGCCAGGCACGATGTCGGGAAAGATGCTCACGCCAAGTCCTGCCATGGTGACCAGGAACAGGGTCAGCGATAGCAGGAAAGGCAGGTGTTCGTGCCGCCGCCGCAGGCTTACGGCAAAGGCGGCAGCGACGATAATCACCAGAAGGGGCACTTGCGCGGTGAACAGTACGTTCGGCCAGGCGAACCAGCGCTCGTAGTACTCTCCCTCCAGGAAGGGGGTAACGAGGCTGACGGCGGCGATGCAGGCCAGCGTACCTGCCCCCGCGAGGCGTGCGTAGTTGTAGGCTCGTCCTTGCAAGGTTCCGTCGGTCTTCATGATCAGCCAGGTGGATCCGAGCAGGGCGTAGCCGATGACGACGCTGAGACCCGTCAGCAGGCTGAACGGCGAAAGCCAATCCCACCATCCGCCCGCATACTGGCGGCCTTCGACGACGATGCCTTGCAGCAACGCTCCTAGAATGACGCCCTGGGCGAAGGCCGCCAGAAGGGACCCGCCAGCGAAGGAGATATCCCAGAACCATTGATGGCGGGGGTCGCGCCAACGGAATTCGAAGGCCACGCCCCTGAACACCAGCGCGAGCAGCATGGCGATGATGGGCGCGTAGACGGCGGGCATAACGATCGCATAGGCAAGCGGAAAGGCGGCGAGCAACCCGCCGCCACCCATGACGAGCCACGTCTCGTTGCCGTCCCAAACGGGCGCGACCGAGTTCATGGCCTGGTCACGTTCGGAGCCCCGGTCCAGGACAGGGAAAAGAATGCCGATACCGAGGTCGAAACCGTCCAGCACGACGTAGGCGAACACAGCGAAGGCGAGGATGAACGCCCAGAGAGTCGGCAGATCCATGGTCAGTCTCCCTTCGCGTCGTTACCGAGCGCACGATCCGGATCGACCGCAGGCGCCGGGGTGATGCCTGCGGTGCGGATTGGAGCCGATCCTGCCTCGAGCCCTGGCTCCTTGAAGTGCGGCGGGCTTTTCATCAGCCGCAGGATGTACCAGGTTCCCACCGAGAACACCGCGAAGTAGACGATCACGAAGGCTATCAGCGAGGATGCCACGGCCGGAGCGTCAAGCGGCGAAACCGAGTCGTCCGTCCTCATCAGCCCGTAGACCGTGTAGGGCTGACGGCCGACTTCGGTCGTCACCCATCCCGCCAACACCGCTACAAAACCGGCGGGACCCATCACGACTGCCGCCCGATGCAGGGCGCTCCAGTCGTAGAGCCTGCCGCGCATTCTGGCCAACAGGGCAAATGCGCCGAGGCCGATCATCAGGAAGCCCAGCCCGACCATGATGCGGAACGACCAGAAGATGATCGGGACAGGCGGCCATTCCTCGCGGGGCACCGTCTCCAGTCCCTCGACCGGAGCATCCAGGCTGTGGTGCAGGATCAACGAGCCTAGCTTCGGTATCCCTACCGGATAGCGCAGCTTGCCCGCTTCCTGATCCGGGATGCCGAACAGGTAGAGTGGAGCCCCTTCCGGATGGCTCTCGAAATGCCCCTCGATGGCCAGTATCTTGACGGGCTGATGCTCCTGGGTGTTGAGACCGTGGAAATCGCCGACCACCGCCTGAATGGGAGCAGCGATCACCAGCATCCCCATCGCCATCGAGAACATGACCCGCGCGCCTTGGGTGGAGCGGTCCCGCAGCAAGTGCCATGCCCCGACGGCGCCAACCACCAGCGAGGTAGTGAGATATGCTCCCAGCACGGTGTGGACGAGGCGATAGGGAAAGGATGGGCTGAAGATGATCTGCCACCAGTCCTCGGGGATGAACTGGCCAACCTCGTTCACCGAGTAACCGACGGGAGTCTGCATCCACGAGTTCGCGGCGATGATCCAGAATGACGAGAGGAGCGTGCCGAAGGCGACCGCCAGGGTCGCGAAAAAGTGCAATCCCTTGCCGACCCGACTCATGCCGAAGAGCATGATTCCGAGAAAACCCGCTTCGAGAAAAAAGGCGGTCAGGACTTCATAGGCCATCAGCGGCCCGACGATCGGGCCGGCCCGGTCGGAGAAGACCGCCCAGTTCGTCCCGAACTGGTATGAGAGCACGATCCCGGAAACAACGCCCATCGCGAAGGTCAGCGCAAAGATCTTGATCCAGTAGCGGAACAGATCGAGGTAGACGGAGCGCCCCGTCCAAAGCCACAGGCCTTCCAGGACCGCCAGATAGCTCGCCAGCCCGATGGTGAGTGCCGGGAAAATGAAGTGGAACGAGACGGTGAAGGCAAACTGGATGCGTGCCAGCAAAAGCGCGTCGAAACCATCGAGCATGTCTGCCTCCAAAGCCTTTGACCGGACTTAGCCCTCTGTCTGTACGCTGCAATACTAACAGAGATAAGAGCTATCCCAAGCCTGTTCCGCAGACGTTCATCCGACCATGAGATGGCTCATGGCCGGATCGGCAATGACGACAAGCGGACTCCCCTCTCGCACGTTGTCGTGGAGGTGAATGACGTCCTGATTGATCATGCGGATACATCCGGACGACACGGCCTGGCCGATGGTCCAGGACTCCGGACTGCCGTGAATCCGATAGATCGTGTCCCGATTGCCCTCGTGAATGTAGAGCGCTCGTGCGCCCAGAGGATTTTTCAACCCTGGGTCCATGCCGCCATTCGCGATGCTGATCGGTTTGAGCTCCGGCTGACGCGCGACCATCTCGTCGGGCGGGTTCCATCGCGGCCATTCCCGTTTGTAGGCGATATGGCGGCCTCGACCGGCCCAGGAAAAGCCATCTCTGCCAACGCCGACGCCGTATCGGGTCGCTCGGCCGTAGGGCTGAATATGATAGAGATATCGGTTGGGCGTATCGACAAGCACCGTTCCAACCTTCTCATCGGTCGGATAGTCCACCTCCGTTCGCCACCACTTCGGATCGACCTTCGAAACATCAACTTCCGGGATCGGAAACTGCTCGTGGGGCATGGCGTAATACATGGGAGGCGTCGTCAAGCGTGGGGTTTCCACCTGCACAAGCTCCGGCAATTGTCTCACCGTGGATGTGCAGCCAGCCAGGGCGAAGGCCCCAGCCCCAACAAGAAACGTGCGCCGCGCGATCGCGCTTGAAGGCCAGCTCTGCGAATTCAAAACAATGTCCTAGTATTGTCCGTTGAATTTCGCAGGACGCAGGACCAACCTTAAGCCCACCTTAAGGCGAACGGTTCTGTCACCGCCACTCAGAGTGCTGCCAGAATGTGGTTGAGGCCGCATCGCCGAAGCAGTGGCCAGAACCTCACCGATCGATCGCTGCGGTACCCGTCAGCGCAATGCAGCATGCTCCGACCTCGATCCCGTAACCGTGCCGCTACCCGATGCCTTCCCTGTGGCTATGCGGACAATCCGCGCAAGAGCCATCTGCTCATTCTGGCCGATGGCGGGCTGCTCGGCACCCATATCCTGCTCCCGAACCGCGCTCCACAGTGATAGAAGGAAAGGACCATCGCAGCTCGGTCCATCCCGGATTCCGATGGGCGTTGACCGAGCTCTTATCGCCAAACAAAGTGGTCCGCCCCCCACTAACGGCTCATGCCCCCCGGCCCGGCGCCTTGAACCAATCGAGGCATCCTGCGGGAAGTAGCGTATTACTCACCAGCATGGCTCCGCCGCTGTAAAGCGACCATCTGTCGGCGTTCTCGGGCAGGTCGATGCCCCAGACGGCATCGTGCTTATCCGTCCAGATCAGCCGTCCGCCCACACCGGTTACCGTTGCCATGGCCTGGGCAGGTGAGGTCCCGGGCGTGAATACGACGATCGTCGTAGTGCCGTTCGTCTGACCAACTGGAAACAGCGATGCCGCTCCCATTGCGAAGGTGAGAAATGCCGCTGCAGCCGGCGTTACCTTGGAAGACGTTCCCGATCCCGGGCCATTCCGCCGGAGCATCCACCCCGAAATTATGAACGCAACGCCAAAGACCAGGAACCACGCCATGTCCCACAACAACGGAACATCAGAATCCATCTTTATCCAATGGAGACGCAAGACCCAGTGCGAAACGATCCCGTCGGTGACATGCCAGACACCGAAGCCAATGAGGGCGTTCGCCGCCATGAAACGGTCTGCCCTCGGCAGGCCGAATTCTGTACGTGACCGCCAGAGCAGCCAAAGGCCTGTAGCACCGATCACATACATGAAAAGATGAAAGAACCCATCGGCTACGATCTGGAAGCGAAGATCGTCGAACCGACCGCCCTCCAGGCCGGACAGCAGGTGATGCCATTGCAGGATCTGGTGCAGGAGGATGCCGTCGAAAAATCCTCCGATGGAGAAGCCGAGCGCGTATCCCGCCCAGGTATAGGTTTTTGAGAAATGGAACGGCTCTCGCCCGGTCTCGGCCATATGAAGATTCAGTCGAATATTCCGGGGCCTAACGCCAATACGCTCAGGATGTTCCTCGGCAGTTCAAGAGCTGCGAAGGCATGCAGGCCATGGATGATGTTGAGATGCCTTCGCGTTCGCATGCAAACGCGGCTGATCCGGTCTGAAATCGCGCCTGACGCCAGTCGCCCTGCCATCAGCCGCTTCATGAGTCTACGAAAGGTCGCAGGCGACGCATCAGCTCTCGCCGCTTGAGCGATCCGACCGAACGGGTTCGCGCATATTCGGCACCGCTTGCCGTATCGACGACGAACAAGGTGGGAGGACCGTCGGCGCGTAGATGGCCCAGGAGTTCCCGGTTTTCATTGTCCATCGCCGTGACATCCACCTTTATCAGCGCGACATCTTCCAGCATCCGCCTCACCGCCGGATGCGGGAATACCTCGCGTTCCATCCGCAGGCAGGGCGCGCACCAGTCCGCCCGGACGTCAATCAGTGCATGCCGGAAGCGCGGGGTGAGCATGCCGAGCGCCTCGCGATAAGTTCGCAGATTTGTGACTGCGACCCAAGATCCAGCGGCCGCCGGACGCGGAGACCATGAGGCGGCCGTCGCGGCAAGAAGGCCAACGAGCAGGGTCCTGCGGGAGAGCCTCTGTGTCGCATTCCCCGCGAGGACGCGGGCAGTTTGGTCGATTCCTGAAAGCATCGTCACCGTCCTTCCATTTGAAGCGCCCAGCGGCCGCGACCGCCTTAAGGCAGCCTTAAGGTCCAGGGGCGAGGTCGCCGAAATCGGATCAATTGGAGCTTCGTCATGCACGGCTGGCGCGATCGCATATCTATGGATTCTCCCTCCACCGACAGACGTATTTCGTCTCCGGCCATAGTGGGCCGGAGAACCGTCGTATCCGGTCTGGCGGCCCTCGCCGCCGCCGGTCTTGTGACGCGCGTTCGCGCTGCCGACGATCTCTCGGTCGAAATGATCCTGAACGACCCGGACGCTCCGGTCGGCGGCAATCCCAAGGGCGACGTGACGATCGTTTCGTTCTTCGACTACAACTGTCCTTTCTGTAAACGGACGGTCCAGCCACTGGACACCGTGTTGGCCTCGGACGGAAATATCCGCCATGTCTACAAGGATTGGCCGATCCTCGCCCCCACCTCCGTTTATGGCGCGAAGCTGGCCCTCGCCGCGAAACATCAGGGTAATTACGAGAAGGCCTATCGCGCGTTGATGGGCATCGACGGCTTGCGTGTGCCGGAAGACCGGATGCGGCAGGCCCTGGAGGGGGCCGGGTTTGAAATGCCGAAGCTGGAGGCCGACGCAAACCGGCACGATGCCGAGATCACCACCTTGCTCAAGCGAAACAATGCGCAGGCGGAGGGATTGGGCTTGCGCGGCACACCTGTCTTCCTGATCGGCCAGTTCCTCGTCGCTTCGGCGCTTGACGAGGCCGGTTTCCGGCAGGTCGTCAAGGATGCACGGGAAGCCTCCTGACCTCCTCTCATTTAGCGAACGCCAACCCGAACGATCTCGTGGCCCCGCATGACTATGTTCCGCCTGCTCGCAATCCTGTTCCTCATCCTGTGGCCGATGTCGGTATCGGCGCAGCAAGGCGACCTTCTGCAAGCCGAGGAGGCTTTCCGCTTCGCTGTCGAGCAAGGCCAGGGCGAGGAAGTCGTGCTGCGCTGGGAAATCGCGGACGGATACTACCTCTATCGCGACCACATCGAAGCGAAGGATGCCGCGACCAGCGAGAAAGCCGCGCTCGCGACCGAGCCGGGCGTCGTTGAGACCGCCGATCCCAATTTCGGGCCGTCGGAAGTCTATTATGGGCAGGCAATCGCACGGCTGGGCGCCGATGCGCCTGCGCAGGTCGCCGTCACCTATCAGGGCTGCAAGAAGGACTCCATCTGCTACCCGCCGATCACCGTGACCCTGGACACTGCGAGTTTGCAGGTTTCTGAGGCCGCGGTCGGCTTTGGCGCCATGGTGGCACCGGTAACGCCCACGGACGCAGCCGGGACTGACGGCTTCACGTTGGCGGACGAAACGCTCAACGGCGGCATGGTCGGCTCGCTGCTTGCCAGCGGCGGTGCGCTCTGGGTCATCGTGAGCTTTCTCGCCTTCGGCCTCCTGCTTGCCTTCACGCCCTGCGTGCTGCCCATGTATCCGATCCTGAGCGCGACGCTGGCGCGCGAGGGCGAGGCCCTGACGGCGCGGCGCGGCTTCGTGCTTTCCTCGGCCTATGTCGTCGCCATGGCCGCTGCCTTCGGGCTGCTGGGCGTCGTCGCGGCATGGTCGGGCCAGAACCTGCAAATGGTGCTGCAATCGCCCTACGCCGTCGGCGCCGTTGCGGTGCTGTTCGTCGTTCTGGCGACTTCCATGTTCGGGCTGTTCGAGTTGCAACTGCCTTCCGCGTGGGTCAGCCGCATGGCGGGCGTCAAAGCCGGATCACGCGGTTCGGCGGGAGGAGCCGCAGGCATGGGCTTCCTCTCGGCATTGATCGTGGGTCCGTGCGTGACCGCGCCGCTCGCCGCCGCGCTTCTCTATATTGCCCAGACTGGCGACGCATGGCTCGGCGCTGCCGCGCTGTTCGCGCTCGGGCTCGGCCAGGGCATTCCCCTGATCGCCTTCGGCACGATGGGAAGCCAGGCGTTGCCCCGCGCCGGCGCCTGGATGGTGCAGGTTAAATATGCCTTTGGCTTCGTGTTCCTTGGGGCCGCCATCTGGATGGCTGACCGCATCCTGCCGCCGCCAGCGACGATGGCGCTGTGGGCGGCGCTGCTTCTGACGGCCGCCGTCTTCATCGGCGTCGCCGACCGGCTGACGCCGGACGCGCCGGCAGGCCCACGCTTTCGCAAGGCCGCCGGCCTTGCCTTCTCGCTGACCGGCGTCATCCTTGCGATCGGCGCGGCGTCGGGCGGCGCTGATCCATTTCGGCCGCTCGACCATTTCGGAATGAGCGGTGCGGGACAGCAGGTCGCTGCTGCCGATGTCACCTTCGTGCAGGCTCGCTCGACGCCGGACGTCGAACGGGCGCTCGCCTCGGCCGATGGTCGCCCGACGCTGCTCTATTTCACGGCGGACTGGTGCGTCACCTGCAAGGTGATCGACCGCGACGTCCTGCCGGACCCGGAGGTGATGGCGGGCCTCGACGGCTTTCAACGGATCAAGGTCGATCTCACCGCGCTGGATCAGTCCAATCAGGACCTCATGCGCGACCTTGCTGTGGTTGGGCCGCCAACAATGATCTTCTTCAATCGCAATGCCGCTGAAGCGAGCGGAACGCGTCTCGTGGGCGACGTGACGGCCGGTACCCTTCAGGCGTCGATCGCGAAAACGCTCCCCTGAGATGAACGCCATCACGATCGGTCCTCTCGTCTTTGCGCCGGATCGCTTTGCCGCGATCCTGGCCATCGCCATGTTCCTGTTCGCAAGTGAAATACTGGCGCGCAAGGTCGACGGACGTTTCTCGCGATGGGCATGGGGCGCGACCATCGCATTCATCATGGGAGCGCGCGCAGGCCATGTGGTCCAACATCTGGACAGCTTTCTCACCGAGCCGCTGCGCATGATCTACCTCTGGCAGGGCGGCTTCGTCATCTGGGCTGGCGCTGCGCTGGCGCTTGCCTACACGGGCTTCTACTTCCGGCATGCGCTACGCCTCGCACCATGGTCAGCGTTCCCGGCCGCGGCGGCGGCCTTTATCGCCGTCGTCGTCATTCAGCTCACGGCCGGCGCACCAGCCATCCCATTGCCAAGCGGGAACATCTTCCGCACGCTCGCCGGGGAACCCTTCCGGCCAGATGATGTCAAAGGCGAACCGCTCGTCGTCAACCTGTGGGCGAGTTGGTGCCCGCCTTGCCGCCGCGAAATGCCGATGATGGCCGACGTCGCGGCGAGATCGAGCGACGCCAGGTTCATTTTCGTGAATCAGGGCGAAGCCGCACAGGTCATCCAGCGCTATTTGAACGCCGAGAACCTTGAGCTGGATCACATTGTTCTCGACGGATTGGGCGAGTTCGGTCGTCATTATGCGGTGCCGGGACTGCCCGCGACATTGTTCATCGGCAGCGACGGGATGCTCCAGTGGGTCCACATGGGCGAGATTTCGCGTGAGACATTGCTGGACGGCATTACTGGCATGACGCAGGCTGTCGAGCGTCCGTGAATCAGCCATCCCCTGTTCCTCGATCATCCAGGTCCACGAATAATCCCATTCTTCGAGGGTCGGGACGACGGCAACATGCGCGTCCGTCCGTCAGATCGGTCGAAAGCATGATCCCGAAATCAGTCGATGCAGGGTTCAGTATGCCCCTGGCTCCTCGCGTAGCCAAGCGCACTCACCCGAGACCTAACTTTGTTCCGTTGGTGCGATCAAGACGGTACGTTCGACGCGGTTTCGGCCTCCGACCTTGGCTCTGTAGAGGGCGTGATCGGCCGCCTGAAGGAGGCTCTCAGGCATGCGGATGGAGCCGCCCACCCGGGCGACGGCGGTGGCAACGCCTATGCTGACCGTCAGATATCCGTTTGAACTGGTCTCCTGCGGTATGCCCAGGCCCGCAACTGCGGCCCGAATTTCCTCCGCGACCTCGACCGCCGCGTTCGGCCCGACCTCGCCCAGAATGACGGCAAACTCCTCACCGCCATAGCGACAGGCCAAATCAGTGGGACGTCGTGCAAATTTGCCAACGCAGACCGCCACGGTGCGTAGGCAGTCGTCACCGCCTTGATGACCGTAGGCATCGTTGAACTGTTTGAAGTGATCGATGTCCAACAGCAGCAGAGCCATCTGCCCTCCCTGCCGCAGCGTCTGGCGCCACGTTCTTTCGAGCATCTCATCGAAGGAGCGGCGGTTTGCCAGGCCGGTTAGCCCGTCCTTCCGGGCGAGCTCCTCCAGCTCCTCCTCCACGCACTTGCGGTCCGATATATCGCGAATGACCAGTATCGTATGAGTCTCTCCCGTCTCCCCATGCTCCGAATGGGCGCTTGTCTCAGCCCACTTCAACGATCCGTCGCCGCAGATAACCCGAACCTGATGGCGGATTAGACCCAGTTCTCCGGCCGAGGTGCGAGCAAGTACGTCCTGAAGAATTGGCAGGTCGGGCTCATACACCAAACTCAGCCCATCCGTGCCGATCATCGCGGCCGGTTCCCAACCGAATATTTCGCGAGCCGAGGGCGAAACATAGGTGAAGAGACCATCCAGCACATGACAGATCACATCGCCGCTCTGCTCGACCATCGAGCGGAAAATCGCCTCACTGGCCCCACCCGCCGGGGCGGACGGGCGGCCGATAAGGCGGCGCACGATGTTGCGAATGGACAGGGTACAGCCTCCAAAACCAAGCTCAGCTGTAATCCTAAATTGTTAACCGCGCCTTCGCGACCCTTAATGACGCCAGCAGGAGCCCAACGCCGAAATTTGCAAAATGAAGAGCAGGCCCGCGCTGACATCCAGTGGATCGGGACGTTTGACACGGTCTGCAGGATTTTTGCTACATTAGGGGCAATCGTTCGGCCTCTTGGCGTCATTCCAAGCGTTGAGCAAATGCCGCGAGTTGGTCAATCGTTGTGCCCCAGCCTTCTTGAAACCCCATTTCCTCGTGTTTGCGACTATCATCAGGACTTTTATGCAGCACACGGGACGAATACCGAGTGCCTTTTCCCTCCGCCTCGAATGTGATGATCGCAGTCAACGCCAACCAAGGCTCGGTGGGTTGCCAGCCCTCTGCCAAGGTCGTGGTCCATACCATCCGATGCTTTGGCACTACGTCCAGAAAGCAGGCTTCGACATGCGGCTTAAATTCGCCGCCGCCCTCGCGCATCAGCGTCTCGAAGCCGCCGCCCGGCCGTAAGTCCAGCTTGACGACCTTGCATTCAATGGGATCGGGTATCCACCATTTCGCAAGATGCTCTGGCATGCTCCATGCCTTCCAGACGGAAGCTGGCGAGGCGTTGATGATGCGCGATATCGTCAGTTCGGAGTTTTCAGTCGGCATTTTCATTCCCTGACATTTGGATTTCAACATAGTTGGCAAGACGATCCGTCCTCGCCTGCCAAAGCGTGCGTTGATGGTGTCCCGCCGCGTGGTGTAGCTGGCGGCATTGGTCGCCGTGCTGTCCGGCATTGCCGGGTTGATCAGCGCGCCACTGCTGGCAGGCTGATGAGGGGATCATCGCTCAACTGGCCGACGCTTTCCAGCGTCATGTAGCGGGCGCGCTGGACGGACCATTCGTCGTTCTGTTCGAGTAGCAATGCGCCGACGAGGCGGACGATGGCGTCATCATTCGGGAAGATGCCGACCACGTCGGTGCGCCGCTTGATCTCGCCGTTGAGCCGCTCGATCGGATTGGTCGAGTGCAGCTTCGCCCTGTGCTCCTTCGGGAAGGTCATGTAGGCGAGCACGTCCGGTTCGGCGTCGTCGAGGATCGCGGCGAGCTTGGGCACCTTCGGCCGGATCTGGTCGGCGACGGCCCGCCACTGGGCGCTGGCGGCCTCCGGTGTCTCCTGGGCGAAGGCGGTGGCGATGAAGGCGG
Source organism: Tianweitania sp. UT-5YL-CI-8 (assembly GCF_030010215.1). Classification (GTDB taxonomy): domain Bacteria; phylum Pseudomonadota; class Alphaproteobacteria; order Rhizobiales; family Rhizobiaceae; genus Oryzicola. Next base: position 38,277 of record NZ_JASCRR010000014.1, on the reverse strand, counting down.
AGACGACGCGCCGACCGCTCTTGCCGGCATGGGCCAGCACGTTCCTCATGAAGTGGACGCGGCAGCGTTGCCAGGTGGCCGAGAGAACCTTGGTGACGGCGGCCTTGAGGCCTTCATGGGCGTCGGACACGACCAGCTTCACGCCGCGCAGGCCTCGGCGGGTCAGCTTGCGCAGGAACTCGGTCCAGATCGGCTCGGCCTCTGACGTGCCGATCTCCATGCCCAGCACCTCGCGCCGGCCATCGCTGTTGACGCCGACCGCGATGATCACCGCGACGGAGACGATCCGCCCGCCGCGACGCACCTTGAGGTAGGTCGCGTCGATCCACAGGTAAGGCCAATCACCCTCGATCGGCCGTTCGAGGAAGGCCTTCACCTTGCCGTCGATCTCTTCGCAGAGGCGGCTGACCTGACTCTTGGAGATGCCCGACATGCCCATCGCCTTGACGAGATCGTCGACCGAGCGCGTCGAGATGCCCTGGACATAGGCTTCCTGGATGACGGCAGTCAGCGCCTTCTCGGCCATGCGGCGCGGCTCCAGGAAGCCCGGGAAGTAGGAGCCCTTCCTCAGCTTCGGGATGCGCAGCTCGACGGTGCCGGCCCGCGTCTCCCAGTCCCGGTCGCGGTAGCCGTTGCGCTGGGCCGTCCGGAGCGGCGACTTCTCGCCCCAGGCAGCACCCGTGGCCGCGCCCACCTCCATCTCCATCAGCTTTTCGGCGGCAAAGCCGATCATCTCGCGCAGGAGATCGGCATCCGCGCTCTTCTCCACCAGCGCGCGCAGGTTCATCATGTCGTCGGTCATCGGTGATCTCTCCAGAAAGGTTGGCTTCGACAACCAGACCCCACCGGAAAGCGCCGATGACCACCGCGCTACCCAGCTACACCACGTCCCGGGACGTCACCTGTGCGTTGCTCAAACAGCCAGGATTCGGCCTCTGCCAGACACTCGACCCTCACCCGGCAAGTACGGATGCGGCCGGTTTTCTCCGTCGCAATCAATCCGCTGTCCTCAAGTACCCGCAGATGTTTCAGAAAAGCCGGGAGTCCCATGCTGAAGGGCTCAGCTAGTTCTTTGACCGGCGCTGGACTTTTCATCAGGCGATTGATGACATCGCGGACTTCATCGCCAGGAAGCCGACGAGCCGTGAAGATGCTGGAACAAGATCCTTCGCAACATTGGACATTGGAAAGCCTTTGGATTCGGAATCTTCACAGTCCGGGAGAAGGAGAGTCGGGACTATGTGGGAGAAGTGGGCTTCGCCCACTTTGCGCGAGGAATAGGCGAAAGTTTTGATCCCTTTGCAGAGGCCGCGTGGGTCTTGGCCACTGGATACTCCCCGTCAGGCCGCGATCGACCTAGCAGATGTGCGCTCGGCTGCCACAGATCGTCCTCGCCGTGCTGGATCCATGTCGTTCTATTGGTCCCAAGCGGGCCGGAAGACGTCTTCCATGGACCTTGTGGTTGAGATCAATCGCAGGAACCAACATCTCGATCGAAGTTGTCTCAGGAATCGCGAAGTCAATCGTGTGCCCAACGGGCATAAGGCCGCGGTCAGTACTGCTCCGTCAACCATCGAGCAGACATCTAGACGCGTGTCGAACGAAGTTGGTTTCACGCTGATGACGAAATACATCTAAAAACGCCATATCTCAATCTCGCATACCCAAAGGCGGGCAATCCGCAGGGAAAGCCGATCAAACTGGTCCATGGCTGGCCCGACGATGTGCGCTGTTGGGACAAGGTCACGCCTGAACTTGCCAAATCCGGCCATCGGAACCCGACGGCGTTACCCCCGTTTTTGTGTTTCATGAAAGCACAGGAGGAAGATATGCCACGTGGAGACAAGTCGAAGTACACCGACAAGCAGGAACGCAAGGCCGATCACATCGCTGAAGGTTACGAGAAGCGCGGCGTCTCCGAAAACGAAGCGGAGCGTCGGGCGTGGGCGACCGTCAACAAGGATGATGGCGGCGGAAAGAAGGCCGGCGGCTCAGGTCAGGGCAAGCACACAGGCAATCCCGCCGCACACAGGGGCGGTGAGAAAGGCGGCAAGGCAGCCGCTTCCCGATCCGCTGCCGAGCGATCGGCATCCGCGAAGAAGGCAGCGGCAACGCGCAAGAGGAACGCCGAGCACCACTCGCATTCCTGATCGCCGGCCGGGCAAGCCAATGAAATCGAAGCTGCTTAGCGAAAGCGAAACCGGGCGAATATTCGTCGTTGTTCTCGATCCCGATGACGAAGCTTTCAAGTCGATCTCCGATTTCGCCGCGTCGGAAAAGGTGACCGCCGCAGCGGTGACTGCCATCGGCGCGTTCGAGCGTGCGACCGTCGGATGGTTCGATTTTGAGACCAAAACCTATCGCGAGATCCCCGTCGCCGAGCAGTGCGAGGTTCTCAGCGCAATCGGCGATATCGCTGTCGGAGATGACGGCAAACCGAGCCTGCATCTTCATGCAGTGCTCGGCCTTTCCGATGGCTCCACCCGCGGCGGACATCTGCTCGATGGAATCGTTCGTCCGACACTGGAAGTGATGGTGACGGAAACCCCCGCTCATCTCCACCGCCGGAGAAGGCCGGAACTCGGAATCGCCTTGATCAATCTTTGAAGTGAGTGGCGATGGCCTCGGCCTCGATTCGCCGCCTCAGGAAGGCTTTGCTGTGGATTGGAAACTTGAATTGGTGCCTGTACCTGTTACGGATATTGATCGCGCGATCGCCTTCTATGTCGAGAAGGTGGGCTTTCACCTCGATCATGATCATACAGTGAGCGACGAGATCCGTTTCGTGCAAATGACGCCGCCCGGCTCGGCCTGTTCGATCGCCATTGGCAGAGGCATCGCCGACAGCAGCCCGGGATCGATGCGTGGCTTGCAACTCGTCGTGTCAAACATCGAAGACGCGCATGCCCATCTCGCCGGTCGCGGCGTTGAAGTCAGCCATGTGCAGGATTTTCCATGGGGCAGATTCGTCTTCTTCAGCGATCCCGACGGCAATACATGGTCCGTTCAGCAGCTTCCTCCGCGCGGTTAAACGGGCCGCGAGACCACTACGGGGTGTAGCTTCCATCGGAACGCAAAAAGGCGGGGTGCAACCCCGCCTTCCATCGCAAACAGTCTGGTATCACATGGTTTTCCTGAAGGCTTGCAGCAATCCGCTGCCCGGGCCTTCCGATTGAACCATGTTTCGCGCGCTCTTATTGAGCGACCGCCAGTACATCCGTGACTTGCCGCGCCTTCCGGTTCTTGCCGGGGCGCGCGAGAACAATCAGCCTGCTTTGCTGAGATTGCCTGCAGAGGACTTGCCGGTACGGCGGTCCTGCTCGATCTCAAAATTGATCTTCTGGCCATCAACGAGGGTCGAAAGACCCGCGCGCTCAACAGCGGAGATGTGGACGAAAACGTCCTGACCACCATTGTCGGGCTGAATGAATCCAAAACCCTTGGTGCTGTTGAACCACTTCACGGTTCCAGTCGCCATATGCGTATTCCTTGTGTCAGTTGCTGCTCAGTCGGGCTGCGAAGCCAAACCCTTCATATCAAATTTTGGAGATAGACGCAGCAAAAGCGAAAATCGCAAGGCCCGAATTGATCGGCCGAATTATCAATACAACCCCCATATGGGCGTCCCAACCCGCATGTGCAAGAGCGCTCGCGCAGGAATATCTTCCTTCTCCTGACGCATCTCTACATTCTTATCGAGGCACCTACGCCTGGCCAAGACGTTTACCTGCTGATCAGTCGAGGCCGATCATGCGGACAATGAATTGGGTCGGGCGGGGGGCTCACTTTGTAGCCCGGTAGAAGGCTTCCTCAAAGACCTGGGCTTCGTGGTCAACGGCGGGCGCAGATCAAAGAAAAGCGATGCGCTTCTGGCGGTCTGCCGCCGGCATGAGATCGACCCGTGCAGGGAACACATTGCGCGCCGTCGAATTAGGTCTGGTAGTCCATGAAAGAGCGTTGCGATGAACAGTCCCACGCCTGACCCAAACAATCCACAGCCGACACCGGACAACCCCAATCCGGAACCGGCCAGTCCTCCTACTCCGTCTGAAACTCCACAACCCAATGAGCCACCGGGCGTTCCACCACCAACACCGGATCCAATCCCCTCGCCAGACAAGGAACCGATCCAGATCCCACCCGAAACGCCGCCTGAAATACCTTCCGAGCCCAGCTTCCCCGCGCCATCGGCCTCGCGGATACTTGCTCTGGCTGCAGTATCACTGCTGTGTTGGGCGGGAGTCGTCGGCTCCGCCGCCGCTCAAACATCAGATGGTAATGGCAGCATCGACCAGAACAATCGCTGTCAGGTCAAACCTGGGGACCCGAGCGAAGACGCCGATCGTAATAGTGCGAAAGGACAGCATGACCAGGCAGGCAATGGCTCTCGACCGACGTTGGAAGAGTGCAACGGCGTACTGATCCCGCCCAAGACCGGTGATGACGAAATCGAGGAGCCCGCTCCCGACACGGGAACCACACCGGTGATTCCGCCGGGCACTGTGCCGGAGCAACCGCCGGATTAGCCTTCGGGACTAGATCGGTCGCAGAACGGGAGAGGTTTCATGGCCAAGAAGGAAAAATGGTCTGCCGAGGTGACCGAACACAGCGACGCGCTCGACCTGGAGGATCACGTCTTCGAGAAAGACGATCCGAAGGAAATTGCCGCATCCCTGAAGCGTTCGGCCGAGAAAAGCACGAGGCGCAAGGCGGAGCCTCTCCGCTCCGCCATGTCGATGCTGACCTTCTACATCAATCGCGCCGGCGAGAACCTTCCGGCACACCGCAGAAAGGTGCTGGAAGACGCAAAGGACGAACTCCGTCAAGCGTTCGGAAAGCCGGCCGAGGATTGACTGCCCATCTGGGACACGCCTCACATAGCCCGATCGGCAAGTGAATTGGCGCCTTCTTGCTCGGCGCAATGTGCGCAGCAATAGATCACGTCGCCCTGCTCGACGCGTGCCCGATGATACGGACATCGCAATATGGGCAGATGGGAGCCAGCTTCTGGATCGCCTACTCGAAGCTGTCGAAGGTGTAGGTTTCTTCTCCCAGGTACACCAGAAAGGACTTGTCATAGTCGTTGCCGCACTGATCGCATCTGGCCATAGTTGTTCTCCTCTTTGCCGTCGCTCCATTCCGGCTAGGTCGTCTCTGGATTGTCAGACGATCGCCCGGTCCCATCCGCCATAATGCTGGTCGCTGCGCGCGCCACGGGGCAGGCTGAGACCGATCAGAACCAGCCCGATAGCACCGTTGGCCGTCGTCGCGACGCCCGACCCACCGTCCAGCAGGAATGGCGATACCGCGATCCAGGCGCCGAGCGCGACGTTGAGAAAACGCACGGCGCGTACGATTTCGGCCATGGCGGTGACTGCGATCATTATGACGAGGCAGCCGACGATGTGGTCGCTGAAATAGAGCGGCGCATCGGTGCCGACGATCAGCGGCGTGGCCATGAGGACGGCGCCGAGTAGTGCGCTGGCGACAAGGGTCCAAGGAAAGGTCACGCCACCGAGCACGAAGTCCTTCAGGGATTCCCAGGCCGAACGATCGAGGTCGGCTTCCGGCGTCTGGTTCTCCGAAAGTGCCGGCCCACCCATCCAGAACGTACGCCAGAACGGCTCGCCCGCCTTCTTCGCGCGCCACAGGTACTGAATGCTCGCCAGCACCTCGTCGACAGAATATGGGATGAGGATCACGGTCACCGCCGCCTGGATGATGCAGAGTGTGCAGAGCGCACCGATCAGCGAGACCGGTAATTTCTCTGGGGTCGAATACGGGTTGTTAGGCTGGCGTGGTCCATCAGCGTCGCTTTGTTCGGAGACAAAGCGATGGCGGTGGAATGGACGATCACGATCGAGGGGAAGAACGAGTTCGGTGACGTGTGCCGGAAGGCGGTTCGTATCGACAAGAGCTGGGAGAGCCTGTTCGACGGCGATATCGGACTGTCCCTTGCTGACGGGAAGAAGATCATGGCTACGCTGCAGAGGGCTGTCGTGGCTCATGAGGCGGAGACCTACTCCCTCTTCCGTCGTGTCTGCCCGGACTGCCACAGGTTTCGGCCGGTCAAGGATTACACATCACGCCGGATCCGAACGGTCTTCGGCACGGTGAAGGTCCGCAATCCTCGCTGGATGCTGTGCCAGGATTGTTACCCGGGCATGGACAGCGCCTTCGCACCACTGAACGAGATCTGCCCCGATCGAGCGACGCCTGAGCTGATGGAGTTGACGGCGCGGCTGGGAAGCATGATGCCATATCGGCAGGCGGCCAAGGTGCTGGGCGAGTTCCTACCCATTGAACCGACCGAGACGTACGCGACCGTGCGCAAGCGGACCATCAGGGTCGGCGAGCGGCTCGACGAACAGATCGTGCGGGAAACATGGAGGGCGAGAGCTCAAGCGGATGACCGGCACCAGCTCGAAATGCAGCTTCCCGGGGATCGCCGCAAGGAATTCGTCATCAGCATCGATACGGCTCATGTTCGCAGCGCAGAGCCCAATTCAGTGCGAAACTTCGAGCTTGTCATAGCCAGATGTGGCCGCGGCGGGCGGGGCGACGGCGGCGGTCGCTATTTTGTCACCGGCAGCACCGCCCAGCATGCAATCCGCGATCGCGCTCTCCACTCCCTCCGGGAAGTCGGATACCGCGGCTTTGGCGATGTGACGGTGATTTCGGACGGCGCCGAAATCCTGAAGCGGCTGCCCCGCGCCATGCCGAAGCCGACAGTCCACATCATCGACTGGTTCCACATCGCCATGAAGATCCAGCCGATGCAGCAGATTGCCGGTCACGTCGTTCGATCCCGATCCGGTCTCTCCGAAGCGCTTCCCACCATAGACCGGGACATCAGAGCGGTGAAGTGGCGTCTGTGGCATGGGCGGGTTGATCGCGCGATCCGCGACCTGGAGCAACTTCTGGCGAGACTGAAGGCTTCGCAAGGGGATGGCGAGTTCTCCATCGCCCGTCTTCACAGCCTCGGCTCGCAGCTCCTGACCTATGTCAGGTCGAACCGCGGCGCGATCGTCAACTATGGCAAGCGCTACCGAGCCGGCCTTCGCGTCGCAACGACCCTGGCTGAGTCAGCGGTGAATTCACTCGTCGGCAAGCGGATGGTCAAGAAACAGCAAATGCGATGGTCGCTCCACGGCGCTCACATGCTCATGCAGGTCCGGACGGCAGATCTGAACGGCGAGCTTCGCGATCGATTGCGTGCACCGTTCCGACAGCCAGAGCCCAGCGTGCCGCCAATATTCATGCCAAAACCGCCTCTTCTGCGTGCCGCCTGACCCCAGAAAAATTACCGGTCTCTAGTGGACCACCTCCTGGATCAGCTGGAAGGCTTCGTCCTGCTTGCCGGGATGGGCGTGAATGACGTTGACGATGAACGTCGTCGGCTGCGGCGTGACGGCAAAGCCTGCGAGAGCGCTGGTCATAACAAATCCTCTTGGTGAAATCGGCGTGCTGTCGCCGTGCCGCTCTGGATATCGACCGCGTTACAAGCGATAAACGGTCCTCTATTCTGATAAGAACGGAAATAAATTCCGGAATAAGGAGCACTGTGGACAAGCTCGGCGCCCTGGAGATCTTCGTGAACACTGCGGAAGGCGGTAGCTTTGTCGCTGCATCGCATCGACTGGGCCTTTCCAGCTCCGCTGTAGGCAAGGCTATAGCCCGCCTCGAACAGGAGATGGGCGTGCGCCTGTTTCACCGCTCGACACGCAGCATGACCCTGACGGAGGAAGGCAGCTTCTTCCTTGATAGCTGTCGTCGCATTATTGCAGACCTGGAAGCGGCGCAGGCCCAACTTTCGAGATCGAGCGCTGTGCCGAGCGGTGTGCTGCGCGTGAGTTTTCCGCTCACCGGCATGCTGCTGATGCCATCGATATCGGCATTTATGCGGGCCTATCCCGAAATCACTCTGGATCTCGATTTTACCGATCGCCTGGTCGATGTGATCGAAGAGGGTTTTGACGCCGTGGTTCGCACTGGGGAGGTGCGCGACACTCGCCTGATGAGCCGACGGCTCGGTGCGTTTCGCCACAGGATCGTCGCTTCGCCGGGCTATATTGCAAAGGAGGGGATGCCGAAAACGCCTGAAGAGCTGACGCTGCATCGCTGCATGCATCACCGGTTCGCCAATTCGGGCAAACTCGAACCTTGGCCCTTGGCGCGGGATGGCAAAGCGCTGCGCATAGCTTTGCCGGCAACGACGGTCGCAAGCACCCTAGAGCCGCTGATCTATCTGGCTGAGGGTGGCTTCGGCATAACCTGTCTGCCCGATTTTGCGGTCGCCCAACACATAATAGACGGAAGGCTTTTGCCGATCCTCGAAGAGGTCACCGCAGAGGCCGGAGTTTTCCGGATGCTGTGGCCGACCAGCCGTTATTTATCGCCGAAAATTCGCGTTTTCGTAGATTTCATGGCCGATAATCTGTTCGCTAGCTAGCGTGGATGTGCACGGTTTGCGGCTTGGAAGATTGACGAGTGCTCATCTCCAAAGGTCTGCTTTCGGAGTAACGGAAGTCGACTGCTAACGGCCGAAATGGGGTCGATAACGGACTGGCAAGTTTTGGCAGCGGCAGGTCGAGAGCGGTCTGTCCGCTGTATCCGAAGCCTGGACCAATCATAGCTACATAGGCGGAAATTGGAGCCGCGACCTCTGGGCTCTGTTGCAGGCGTAGATGTTTTCCCTGCGCCACGTTCACAACGCTGATATTGACCGAGTTAAGTACTCTTCAGCGCCCATGTGCGAATTGTAAATCTCAGGCGGGTTTTAATGGATCTTGAACCAAGGCAGCTCCGGTATCTGCTGGCTATTGCTCGCAGTGGCTCGTTCGTCAAAGCGGCAGATCTGCTGCAGATTTCACAGCCGGCTTTGTCAGTGGCCATCGCTCGGCTCGAGGACGTGGTGGGCAGCCAGCTTGTCACACGCGGCCGGCTTGGGACCACACTTACTGCTGCTGGCGAATTACTGATCCGGCATGCCCAAAGTGTGGAAACGGTTCTCAAGACTGCCCAACAAGAAGTCAGGCTGTTCGATCAGGGCGTGCTTGGCCCGCTCACCGTTGGCGGCACGCCGCTGACGACGCTCAGCATTATCCCCGAGGTCATCGCGCGGCTGACCGCCGAGTTTTCCAACGTCAACATGCGGGTGATCGAGGACACTGACGAGAACCTCCTCACGCGGCTGATCAGCCACGAGGTCGACCTGGTGATCAGCAATATCGGGCTAAGCCCGCGTCTAGAGGAAGTCGAAGCCACGCCGTTGTTCCACGCCAGGGCCGTTGCGGTCGTGCGCGCTCGTCATCCGCTGGCGAGCCAGAAAATCCTGTCGATCAGGGACATCTCCGAGCTGACCTGGGTCTTGCCACATCCCGGCGGTGCATTTCGTAAGCAGATCGAGGCCCTGTTCACCACCCATGGTGAGCCGTTTCCTACCAATGTCGTGGAAGCATTGCCCTTCAGCGTGCTCAAGGAAATCGTGCGCCGCTCGGACTGCGTTACCGTATTATCCGACCAGATTGTGGGCCCTGACCTGGCTGACGGCACGCTGGTTGCGATCCCGCTCAAGGAAAAACTGGCCGACCGGGTGTTCGGCCTGCATCGCCTGCAAAGCCGCACGATGAACGCGTTGGGCACGCGCTTTGTGGAACTGGCAAAAGCCTTGGGACCTGACTACGAAGTGCCCGACGTTGAGACCAACTGAACTACGCGGCGCCCTCAACGGGTCGTCGGCCTTTCCACCATGTCCGGACCGGCGCCAGCAGCGTCACGATCAGCAGCGCCAATGCGCAGATCATGACCATGGCACTGATCGGGCGGTAGAAGAAGACCATGAGATCGCCTCGCGAGATCACCAGTGCGCGTGTGAGGTTTTCTTCCATCATTGGCCCCAGGACAAAGCCGAGCAACAGCGGCGCCGTGGGGAAGCGGAACCGGTTCATCAGATAACCGATCACGCCAAAGCCGAGCGTCAGGTAGATGTCGAACACGTTGCTGCGCGTGGTGTAGACTCCGACACACACAAAGAACAGTACGGCCGGATAGAGTACTTTGCGCGGCACCGACAGCACCTTCACCCAAAGTCCCACCAGAGGGATATTAAGGATCAGCAGGAGCAGGTTTCCGACCCAGAAACTACCGATCAGCGACCAGAACATTGGTCCGTTCTCGGCCATGAACCGTGGTCCAGGCACGATGCCGTGGATCATCATGGCGCCCAGCATAATGGCCATTACCGGATCGCCTGGTATACCCAGACTTAAGGTCGGAATAAATGACGCCTGCACCGTTGCATTGTTGGCCGCTTCCGGCGCCGCAATGCCTTCGATGGCGCCCTTGCCGAACCGTTCTGGCGTCGAGGAAATCTTGCGTTCCAGCGCATAGGCCATGAATGACGTCACTGCCGCGCCCATGCCGGGCAACGAGCCAAGTACGGTTCCGAGGACCGATCCGCGCAACGTTGGATTGACCGAGGCCCGGAACTCCTGCCGGGTCGGTATCAAGTCCCGCAATCGCACGCGAGAGGCGCGCCGATCCGCGTCAGGATGGGCCATGCTGTTAAAGACTTCCGCCACGCCGAACAGGCCCATGGCCAGCGCCACGAGGCTTATGCCATCGAGAAGCTGAAACACGCCAAAGGTCAGCCGCGCCTGTCCGCTGTTCACGTCGAGGCCGATCATCCCCAGGGCCAGCCCCACGAGGACCATGAGAAAACCCTTGAGGGCAGAGCCGGTGCTGAGCGCAGATGCGGCGATCAGGCCGAGCAGCATGACGGCAAAGTATTCAGCCGCACTGAAGCTCATGGCCAGCCTGGCAAGAGCCGGCGTCAAAACCATCATGACGACGATGGCGAGCGTCGCTCCGATGAAAGACGAGATCGTCGTGATGAACAGCGCCATGCCCGCTCGGCCCTGCTTGGCCAGCGGATAGCCGTCGAGACAGGTGACAGCGGAGGTCGCGGTGCCCGGCAGGTTGAGCAGGATGGATGCGGTGGAGCCACCATATTGTGTGCCATAAAAAATGCCTGCCAGCATCACGAGCGCGCCAGTCGGATCAAGGTGAAAGGTTATCGGCAGCGCTAAGGAAATAGCTGCAATGGCGCCGATACCGGGCAACACGCCCACCAGCATACCAACCAGAACCCCGACGAGGCAAAGGCCGAAAAGGTCCGGCGAAAGCGCACTGCCGATCCCGCCGGCGAGCAGTCCCAGGGTTTCCATTTCACCACCTCACGATCGATAGGGGCAGGTTGAGGCCCCAGATGAAGATCAGCACACCGAGGACAGCAAGACCGACACTGAGCGCCACGGCAACCAGAGGGCTGCTCGATCGATCCCCACAAGAGGCAAGGCAGACCAGAGCCACTGTAGCAGGCACGAGCCCGAAGGGGCGCACCAGCAAGGCAAAGGCGATCATGCCGAGGGACACAAAGAGCATCTGCCGCCAGGCGAAAGGTTCCTCGTCCTCCTCCTGCTTGGGCATATCTGGAAAAGTCACGAGGGCCAGCGCCACCAGCATCATGGCGGCGCCGACGATAGCGGGGAACAGGCCTGGCCCGAAACTGGCCAGCGTCCCCATAGTCAGGGTCGAGCCCTGATAGACGAGGACGGCGCCAACCAGCAGCAGGACAAGCGAAGCCATGCGCTCGCGCAAGCTCGTTTTGATAGCGTCAAGCATCTTGCAGCCCTCTTCCCACTAACTTATTCGGGCTGGATGCCGAGCTGGGTGGTGATGTTTGCCCAGACCTGCATTTCCTGACCGAGGAAGTTCTCAGCGCCAGCCACGTCGACATCGCCGACCAGTTCAAAACCAAGATTGTCAGCGAGCTCGACGACACCTGGGTCCTGCAGCACCTCGCGGATGGCGCCGTTCAATTCCTCTGCGATGGCCGGGTCCACGCCGTCGGGTGCGACCATCATGAACCAGCCCTTTAGATCGATTCCCGCGACGGTCTCACCGATGGTGGGAACATCGGGTAGCACTGCAGAACGCGTGCCGCCTGCTACGGCGACGGCCTTGAGCGATCCATCTTCGAGATAGGGTGAAACAACCGACTCCGACTGCACGATGACGGGTATAACGCCGGCGACGGCGTCCTGCACCGATTGCGGAATATTGTTGTAGCTGACCAGCGTCAGTTCGGTTCCGGTGCTGGCGCCGATGGCGCGCGCGATGATGCCGGAGAGGTTGCGTGGGCTATCGACGCCAATGCTGATGCTCGCCGGATCGGCCTTAGCCATGGCGATCAGGTCTTCCAGTGTGTTGATGCCGGAATCCGGGTTGGCCGCGACAAGCAGCTGGCTCATGGCTATGGGCGAAATCGGATCGAAATCTTCCATCGGATCATAGGGCAGATCCTTGAGCACATAAGGGTTGGTCACCAGTGCCGCCGAGGTCGCAAAGAACAGGGTATATCCATCCGGCTCTGCCGTAGCAACGCTGCTAGCACCCACGACATTGCTGCCGCCAGGGCGGTTCTCGACGATGAAATTGCCGCCGGTGACTCGCGACAGGCCATCGGCGATCAGCCGCGCCATGATATCCGGGCTGGCACCGGCACTCTGCGAAACGACAATGGTGACCGGGCGCTCGGGCCATTCTGCCTGAGCTGAAGTGGTAGCAACCGCCAAAACGGCGCAGATCGCGCAAGAACGCAAAATCGTCTTCATAGTCTCTCTCCCTTTATCGCAGGCCTCAACAGCTCTGCTTTCCTCCTTGTCCTGCATAGGCATCCTCACCGCGCAGGTTATTGGCCCCGTAGGCCCAATCAGAATTCGCCTCCGTTACTGCACCAGATCCACATCGACCCCGGCCACTTGATCCAGGCCAACAGATGCTGCGCTAGTTTCGAAGGCGAAGCCTTCCGTGGTGTCGCCGGCAGACCAGTAGGAAAGGCCATTGCCGTTGGCGGCGGAGTACACCCAGCGGGCATTGCCGCTGATAACTTCGGTAGAATAATTTGTGCCCGCCGGGATGTTGGCAAAGTCTCCGTCGTGCAGTTCGTGCGCTTCGTCATCGAGCGTGAGAAGCAGTGTGCCGTTTAGAACATAGAGCGTCAGGTGCGTGCCCTGATGCTGCAGCGACGGCATACGGGCCCCGCGCCCGGCCTCAATCGTGCGTATTTCGAGCGCGCCTTCGGAAATGGCCATGTCGAGTAACGTGGTCGCCAGATGACCGTTGAGCAGGTGCCGTGTGCCGTAGCCGGACTGCAACGCATAAGTCGCCGGGCCCTTGGGCAATTCGCGGTCGGTCGCGTCGCCATTGCCCGGTGCGCAATAATCTTTTTCGACCCGCATTACGCCATGCTTGCCCATGGCCGGCCCCATGCGGCTGAAATCGTAGGGATGGCTCGGCTGGGGCAGCGCGGCTTCCGCCCAGGGTTCTCCGGCATCGTCGAAAAAACCCTCCCAGCCGCCCGGCGCCACGATACCGAAAAACTGCGTACGCGGCGAAACGCACTGGTAGGAATGGGTGTCGCCTGGCTTCACATAGGCAAAGTCACCTTCGGTGAGGACGCGGCACCGATCATTGGACCAAACCTGCAAGCGTCCGCGGGTACACAGCCAGGTATCATGCTCCTTTTCGTGGAAGTGCATCGGGATGGGCCGTTTGTCGACAGTCGATTCCAGAACGACAGCGCCATAACCGCTGGCGGTATCGCCGACCCCGGCCAGGATGCGGATCACTTGCCCCGCGACCAGCACCGACCGCCCTTGCCCGCCCCGCACGATATAGCGAACGGTCCTGCCTGGCGGACGGTCCAGAATGGTTTGCTGTGTCATGTTTTCCTCCCTGGAAATCAGATGAATGGAATGGCGCGCTGCGCGTTCTTGCAATCGTCGCCCTTGGCGTGACCCACGCCCCAGTGGTCGGTGCGACCCGGCGGCCAGACCCAGTCATCGGGGCCGCCAATTTTGTAAGTGTCATCGACCTTCAGAATTTCGGCAGTGTGCTCGATGACGATGCCGAATGGGTCGAGGAAATAGTTGAATACATTGTCCCCCGGCCCATGTCGGCCGGGGCCCCAGGCCACCGGATAGCCTGCATCGACCACCTTGCCGGAGGCGAGCATCACATCCTCGAGCGTGTCCTGCAAAAAGGCGATGTGATTGAGCGTGTCGACTGTGTCGGTCGCCAGTACGATGACGTGATGATCGTCATTGGTGCGTACGAAACTCATGATCTTGGTACGGTCGGTGATCTCGAAGCCCAGACCTTGCTGATAAAAGGTCAGGTCGGCTTCGACGTCTGAACAGTTGATGTTGACATGGGCCAGGCGGCGGGGCCGATGTTGGCCATCCTCGATCGGATCGAGCAGCGTGTCGTCCTGCACGATGGTGAACAGCCGGCCACGATGATCGCGATAACCAAAGCCAGTTCCGCCGCCAAACGTGGAGCAGGCGCCAATGTCTTGGGCCATGCCTCCGGCTTCAACGATGCGGTTGCGCAGCTCAGCGAGGTCCGCCGTTGGATCGGCGCGGAGACCAACACTTATCACCGCCGTGTGCGTGCCCTGTTGCAACGCCACGAGATAGGGATCGCTGCCGCTGCCACGAAGATAGACCACATCGTCGGCGCGGTGCGCTTCGAGCAGCCCCCATACCTGAGTGTAGAAGGTCACCGCCTTGGCGATATCAGGCACCTGGAGATGCACATTTGCGAGGTCGGCGATGGGGAAGCGCGGGGCCATGCTCACGCCTCGGCAACGATACGATTGCGAAGGCTGCCAACGCCTGAAACGCGGATCTCGATTTCGTCGCCCGCCTTCATCCAGACCGGCGGATTGCGCTTGGCGCCAACGCCGCCCGGCGTACCGGTGGCGATTACGTCGCCTGGGCTGAGCGGGGTGAAGGCCGAGACATAGGCGATGATGGTGGGAATCGAGAATAGCATGTGGTCGAGGGTGGCGCCCTGCATGCGTGTACCGTTGAGATAGGACTCAACCGATACGGCGTCGAGATCGGCTATCTCGTCAGGCGTGACCAGGGACGGACCAAATGGGCCAGTGCCGGGGAAGTTCTTGCCAGGGATGAACTGTTTCGTGTGCCACTGCCAATCGCGGATAGAGGCGTCGTTGAAGCAGCTGAAGCCGGCAACATGGGCCATGGCGTCGGCTTCCGCGATATGACGGCCACCCTTGCCGATCACCACGGCGAGTTCGGCTTCGTAGTCGAGGTTGGTTGAAACACGCGGCAGGACGATCGGATCATCGGCACCAATCAAAGTGTCGGCAAAGCGCGTGAAGATGGAGGGATGCTCGGTCGGATCCCGGCCGGTCTCGACACGGTGCTCCTCATAATTGTGACCAACGCAGAGGATTTTTCCGGGATTGGGGATCACCGGCAGGAGACGCACTGCGGCGCGGGCGCGAGCGGGGCCAGACGCACCGGCACCAAGCTGGCCTGCGGCAATAGCTGCTTTCAAGTCGGGGGCGGTGGCGCCGAGATCGACAATCTGGTCGCCTTCGAGACGGCCCCAACTAGCCTTGCCTTCGAATTCAAAGCTGACGAACTGCATGCTAGTGCTCCATCTCTTTCACGCGTGCGGCAAGGCGCATGGCCCCACCAAGCGCTGTAAGGCGATCATCAATGGTCTCGGCGCTGCCGACCGTGCCAACGTAGAAGTCCGGGCGGATCAGCGCTGCGGTGACATGGCGCTGGGTGAACCAGCCGCTGAGGAAGCCGTGTGCATCCAAGCTTTCCGGTCCGAGGGTGGCGCGTTTCGCGCCCAATTGGTCCAACACGGATTGGGCATCGGCCGACAAGTCGTGCCGCTCCGCTTCCAGCAGGACCCAACCGCCCCCCGTAACGTCATCAAGTAGACCGCCCGAAGCCAGTGCCGGATTGATGAAACGCTCTCCTGCACCGGGCCCCACGATGGCAGAAGCAATCGGCGCGATCAGCTCGGAGGCAGAGCGCATCTTGGTCTCGCCACGCACGCGTGCATCGCGCTCGACCGCTCGTTCGGGATCGAGTTCGCAGATATATTTCCCCGCTCCAATGGCGGCGCTGATCACGTGCCGCACCTGAGCTTCGCGCTCCGGCTGGTATGTATCAAGCAGCGCGTCGTCTGCCTTTCCCTCGGTCACCAAGGCCAGCTTCCAGCCAAGGTTGGCCGCATCGCGCAGGCCATGGCACATGCCCTGGCCGAAAAATGGTGGCGTCTGGTGGGCGCTGTCGCCGGCAACGAACACCCGCCCCTTGCGCCACTGTTCCGCGACCAAACCGTGAAACCGATAGGTGGCAGCACGGATAATGCGATGACTGGCCCCCTCGACCCAAGGCTCGACCAGCGCGGCGACACGCTCCGGCGCCGCCATCTCGGCATCGCTTTCGCCCGGCAGCAGCATGAATTCCCAACGCCGGTGATTGCCGCGCCCCGGCACGATAGTCGCAGGACGCTGCGGATCGCACATCATCAGCGACAGGTTCTGCAGGTTCGCGCCCTCGGGCACGCCCCACAGGTCGGGGAAGGAAATCTTGCCATCGACCTCGGCATCGACCACGAGCCAGGGCTCGTCGAAATCGAGGTCGTCGAGCCGTATATCGAGCAGCTTGCGGACGGTAGAACGCGCGCCGTCACAACCAATGACCCAGCGAGCCCGCACCGTATCGCCGCCCGAAAGCGCGAGCTGCACATGGTCGCCAGTCTCGACTAGGCCGTCAACGCTGGCGCCGAGCCGCAGTTCGACATTGGAAAAGCGCTCGAGCCCCTGGCGCAGCGCCGTTTCGAGCTCCGGCTGGAAAAAGAAATAGTCGTTGGCATAGCCATAGGGTCGCGGGCTGCCTGCAACGGAGAGATACCGGATCATCCCGTGATCGGCTCCGATGTGAATATGCCCGTCGCCGGCCCGCATCTGCGCCAGCATGGTTTCGCCAAGCCCGACCGAAGCGAGCAGCCGGACCATTTCGTGGTCGATATGCACGGCACGCGGCAAGGCGTAGGGCGCGGTTTCGCGATCAAGCACGATGGTCTTGAGCCCGCGTTGGCCCAGCACGTTGGCCATGAATGCGCCAACCGGCCCGCACCCGACGATTGCGACGTCCCAAATCTGCATCGAAACTCCTCATGGCCTTCGGCCTTTGAGGAAAACTATCGACCTTGGAGACCCAAGATCAATTAATGGTTTTTGCGATCACCATAACTGCAGATTATACCTGGCTCATCACGCGCTGAACTTCAGCCCAGCGGCCTCAAGTCCAGCCAGCGCGCACTTTTCGTCATTGTCGCCCGTGTCCCCACTGATGCCAATGGCGCCGATCCCGCGCGCTTCCGCGTCGAGGATCAAAACGCCACCGGCATGGGCCGCCATGCGCCCACCCGAGGCCGCGACCAGGGCATTCATGAAACCCGGATTGCCCGCAAGGCGTTCGCCGAGCATCTTTGGCGCCACACCCATGCCAAGCGCGCCCCAAGCCTTGGCGGTAGCCACATCGAGCCGGAGGATACCTGCCCCGTCCTCTCGCTTGGCAATGATCGGATGCCCGCCCACATCCAGAACGACGACGGCGAGAGGCGCCATGTCGTGCGAACGCGCGTGTTCGAGGGCTGTGTTGACTGCGACTTCGGCGGCAGCAAGCGAGAGTGGTGTGAGCAGTGAAACGACCATTTTATTCTCCAAATGACTGTGCCGCCCGGAAGGGCGGCACATGGGTTATGCGATTCCGGCTCAGTTCGGGAGCTTGCTGTAAACTTCCTGCCACAGCAGCTCGCCGAAATTCTCGCTGCCATTGTCGGCGATCAGTTGTTCCCACTTCGCCTTGTTTTCAAGGAACGCATCGACGATGGCTTCCGGGTTCTGGATACCGCGCGTCGTGGCATCGCCGATCACCTGGTCTTTGTAGCCTGCCATATAGGTGTCGAACGCAGCCTGGTATTCGCCGCCGAGATCGGTGACCATCAGGCCCTTTGCCGTCTGTTCTGTCAGCACTTCGGCTTCGATTTCGACATAGCGATCGACGATATCGGCAATGGCGATGGGCATGTTCTTGAGGAAGGCTGTGCGCAATTCGGGCGACAACCCGTCCCAGCGATCCTTGTTGAAGGTCATGATCGAGATGGCGAACTGGGAACCGATTGGCACGTCAACAACGCTCTTGGCGACGTCAGCCAGGGAGAATGCGCGCATCCATTCAGGCGAGGCAAACGTGCAGTCGGCCTGGCCGCGCTGGATCGTTTCCATCTGCCGGGGCGGCGGCACGTCGAACTGCGTTGCCCCAAGCGTTTGTGCCCAACGAGCGAGAGCTGGGCCCCCGATGATCTTCTTGCCCCGGATATCGTCCATCGAGGTGATCTCGCTGGCGCAGATCAGCTTGGCCGGGGTTGCGGCATGGGTGCCGAGAAACACGGCATTGTTGCCCGCATATTCGGCTTGGCAATCTGCGCAATCGAGCAGCAGTGTCTCATTGATGGCGCCTGCCGTCGCATAGGGGTCTCCGCCGAACTGGTAGAGGTCGGAGAAGATCGCATTGGTGCGCATCTCGGCCTGATTGTTGGCCGGCTGGGTAAATGCCGCATCGGCCACGCCGTCGCGGACGGCGATGAAATTGCCAGTCGCATCGAACAACTGCCCGGCCCAGAAATACTTGACGTTGAGGCCTCCCCCAGTCTCCTCGTTCACCCGCTCGAACATGGGGATGATCCCGGCATCGTTGACCGCCACCGATGGCGGCAGGTGACTCGAATAGGTGAAGTCTTCCGCCTGGGCGGCAGTGGTGGTCAGCAGGGCAGCGGCTAGAAAGCCGGTCGCGGTCAGCTTATTCATCAAGGTCTCCTCCTTTGACGTCGTTATTATTGGTTGGTGGTCAGCCCATCATGCTGGGCAGCCAAAGCGTGATTTGCGGGAAGGCGATCATCAGGATCAGCACCACGATCTCCATGACGAAGAACCAGGCAGTGCCGCGGAAGATGACGCCGATCGGAATGTCCGGGGTGATCGATTTCAGCGCGAAGATGTTCATGCCGATGGGCGGGGTGATCAGCCCGATTTCAATGTATTTGATGAACAGGATGCCGAACCAGATGAGGTCAATGTCGGCAGCAATGAAGATCGGCAGGAATACTGGCAGCGCCAGCAACATCAGCCCGACGGGGTCGAGGATGCAGCCGAGCAAGAGGAAGATGAAGGCCGTGCCGATCACCAGCATCTCGCGGCTCAGGCCCCAGCCGATCACCATGTTCGAGGTGAATTCAGGCAGATCGGAGAACGCCATGAGGCGCGTCAGCAGGATGGCGCCGATGATGATGAAGAAGAGGCTCGCCGAGGACTCGATGGTCTCTAGCAGCGCCGACTTGAAGATCGGCCAGGTCATCCGCCTTTGCAGGATGGCGATCACGAGCGCAGCCGCCGCACCGACAGCCGCGGACTCGGTCGGAGACGCCAGGCCGGTATAGATCGAGCCGATGACGACGACGATGATGACGGGCAATGGCCATGTCCGTGCCAGCGCTCGCCACTTCTCCGCCGGGTCGATATCGTCCGCGATGCGCGGCGCCAGGTTCGGATTGCGAATGCAGCGAATGACGATCATCAGACCGAAGGCGAACGCGGTCAAAAGCCCCGGGAGAATGCCTGCCATGAACATCTTGGCCACCGACACTTCGGCGAAGTAGCCGTAGATAATCATGGGAATGGACGGCGGGATCATGACGCCCAATGTGCCAGCGGCGGCGACCACGCCAGTGGCCAGGCCCCGGTCATACTTGGCCTTGAGCATTTCCGGGATAGCGATGCGGCCCATGGCAATAGATGCCGCCAAACTTGTGCCCGCTGCCGCTGCGAAGCCGGCAGAGCCGACATTGGTCGCAATTGCCAAGCCGCCGGGCAGACGGCCCAGCCACAGGCGACCAGCGTTGAAAAGCTCGCTCGTCATACCGGCACGGAAGGCGATCGCACCCATGAGGATGAACATCGGCACAGCCGAAAATTCCCAGTTGGCTGCGAATTCGTAGGGCACCATCTGCAGCACGGAAAATGCAGCATTGGGGCTGGCGATGAGGGCAATGCCAGCGATGGCGACCACAGCCATGGCCAGGCCGATATGCACGCGCACTGCAATCAGGACGATCATGACTGCCACGCAGGTCGCGCCGATTCCAAGATTGCTCATGATGCTACTTCCGCGCTGGTCTGTTCATCCGACCTGTCGGCACCGGCAATCATGGCAATGGTCTTGAGGAGAGCGACGACAGTAAACGCAGCCAAGCCGAGCACCACGACCCAGCGCGGCGGCCAAAGAAGCAGGTAGAGGTCGCCGAGCAGTCGCATGTCGCCGATAGCGGTCTGCTTAATGGCCTTGACGGTCGATTGCCAGGTCCAAAGCGCGAGGAACGAAGTGAGCAGAATATAGGTGCCGATGCGGATCGATCGCTGCAACCAGACCGGAAAGAAATTCATGATCAGGTCAGCATCGATATGAGACGACCTGCTCTCGCAATAGGCCAGCGGCAGGAAGAACAGCGCAACCATGTAGTAGTTGGTGACAATGTCCGATGTGCCGTTGATCGGGCTGCGGAACAGCTTGGTCATGACCATGTCGGCGAAGATATGCAGCGCGGCAATCACCAGCATGGCGCAGGCCAGCCAGGTGATGATCGCGGCGAAGCGTTCGGCCACGTAGGTGGCAGCGTGAAGCACGGACTTCACTGCAATTGCTCCTGCCAGCCGCGCACGGCGGCATACGCCTCATCTATCGCTCGCATCGATCCCCTCCATGCCGCTTTGCGCGGCCGTGCTCTCTGAACACTATTAAACACATGATTAAATCGAGCGCTTAATTCGTCAAGATGAAAAATGGCGCGATTGAAAAATTCGGTGTAG
Source organism: Tianweitania sp. UT-5YL-CI-8 (assembly GCF_030010215.1). Lineage (GTDB taxonomy): Bacteria > Pseudomonadota > Alphaproteobacteria > Rhizobiales > Rhizobiaceae > Oryzicola. Next base: position 17,450 of record NZ_JASCRR010000014.1, on the reverse strand, counting down.
CTTCGAAGCGAGGAGATGTCCGGTCATGACTATCGACGACAAGCCGGCGCAGCGCCGCCGCCGTAAGGCCGACGAGCCGAGCGAGAGCGGCGCGCAGGCCACGCGCCGTAAGCTGCTGGCTGCAGCCACCCGCCTTTTTTCCGAGTTCGGCTACAACGCAGTCTCCGTCCGTGCCATTGCTCAGGAGGCCGGCGTCAACGCTGCCCTGGTCAATTATCACTATGGCACCAAGGAAGCCCTGTTCGAGGAAGTTATCCGGATCAACACCTCTGATCATGTGGCCGACCGCCTTCATCGCCTGACCCAGGCCAAGCGTACCGGCCGCGAGCCAACGCTCGAAGAAGTGCTGGAAATCTATGTTTCACCGCTGATTTTTGGGGATGAAGTCTCCAGCGGCGCCTTTGCCAGGCTCCATTCCGTCATGGTCAGCGAACGCTCCGATGTCTTCGAAGACATCGCCTCGCGTGCCTTTGCCGCCGTTAACATCGCCTTCGTTGATGAGCTGCAGCGCTGCCTTCCGCAATTGCCGCGCAACACCGTCATCTGGCGTCTCTATGCGCTGGTCGGGACCTTGCTGTTCTTCGACACACGCCCTGCCCCACCCGGCATTCTGACTGTATCGGGCGGCGGTTGCGATCCCTCTGACCGGAAGGAATTGTTCCGGCAGGTCATGCCGTTCTTGATTCAGGGCATGCTCGCACCAGCACCGTAAAAGGGCACTTGCCAAATTTGTACGAGCGTTTAACTATTCCGGCCAATAGCGCCGGAGAAGGCGCTCGGAGGAAGTGTTTTGCCCAAGCTTGCCGCTAGCAGCGCCATTGTCTCCTGTCTTATGCAGGAAAACGTTCGTTTCGCCTTCGGCATTGCCAGCGGCAAACTCGGGCCCTTGATGCGTGCCCTGTCGGAGCAGTCCGATATTCGGTTCGTCGGTGTGCGCCATGAGGCATCAGCGGCCCACATGGCAGCAGGCATCTTTGCCGGAACGGGCCAGGTTGCCGTGGCCTTGGGCGAAATCGGTCCGGGCGGTGGCAATCTCGTCTCTGGCATCGCCAGCGCCTTCAACAACAACCTGCCCCTGATCGCCATTACCTCGTCCAATGCCACGCACCTCATCGCGCCCGGCCGGGGCATGATGATGGACATGGATCTCGAACGCATGCTGGCGCCGATAACCAAATTCTCGCTCACCGTTCGCGACGGCAGGCGTATCCCCGAAATCATGCGAATGGCTTTTCGCGAGGCACTCAGCGGCCGGCCAGGGCCCGTTCATGTCTCTATCCCGGCGGATATTCTGGCCGGCAGCTTCGACATGCCGGACGCAAGTCTTTCCCCATATCGCTATCGCGCTGCTTCGGGCCCCTGCCCGCATGTGACCGACGCCCAGGCAGCTGCCCGTCTGCTGCTCGGCGCCGAACGCCCGTTCGTGATCGCCGGCGGCGGTGCAGTCATTGCAGGCGCAGGTGAAGTGCTTTCGTCCCTCGCCAGCTTCATCAGCGCCGCAGCGACATCGACCCAGATGGGCATCGGCGCCATTCCCACCACCCATTCCAACTTCGTTGGCCACGGGGGAGTCATTGGTGGCCCTGCCTTGCACCGGGCACTGCGCGAGGCGGACGTGGTTCTCTCGGTTGGCTGCCGCTTTTCATCCTGGATGTGGGACGAACAAGGCCCGATGCTCGACCCGACCGCCAAGCTGATCCAGATCGATACCGACAGCGCCGCAATCGGTCGCCTGTTTCCCGCTGAGATCGGCATGCTTGCCGACGCCAGGCTTGCGGTGGAAATGATCGAGCAGCAGATCTGCGAGCTTTCCCAACCTCTGCCGGCGCGAAAATGGACGGAAACGCTTCACCAGGAGTGGTCGGACTACCGCAAGGACCTGACTACAGAAGCCCGGCCGATAAACGGCGTCATGCACCCCGCCACCCTCAGCGGCGCCATCGCAGAGGCCCTGCCCGCGGATGCACTGCTTACCTATGACGGTGGTCACACCAGTTTTTGGAGCAACGACATCCTGCCAGCGCTCGCTGCACGGACCCGGTTTCACGAACCGGGAATGGCGCAACTGGGATTCGGCACGCCCTATGCGCTGGCGCTGCGGCTCGCCTATCCCGATCGCATGGTTGTCAATGTCACCGGTGACGGCAGCTTCGGCTTCACCATGCAGGAACTTGATACTGCGCGCCGCTACGGTCTCAACACCATCACGATCATTCACAACAACGAAGCATGGGGCGTCATTCAGGCCGGCCAGAAAAAGGCGGGCTTCGAATTTGGAACCGTGCTTTCCGGCACCGATTATGCGGCTATCGCGCGCGGCTTTGGCTGCCATGGAGAGACGGTAACAGCGCCCGAGCAGTTGGCTTCGGCCCTCGAGCGCGCGCGGCAGTCGAACTTGCCGTCGGTAATCGATTGCCGCGTTGCCTTCGTGCCCCACCCCTCGATGCCGCGCTTTGGCGCCATCGGCAAGGGCGTCGTTGCAGCCTGATTCACTAAGGAGGATTTAATGGACATCGGATTTCTCTTGGACGGCGTCGAGCGTGGCGCAAGCGGCGGCACGACATATGACCGCCACGACCCCTTCACCGGGCAACTCGCAACGCGCGCCCCCGCTGCCAAGGTGGAAGATGCCAATGCGGCGGTCGCGGCTGCCGCGACAGCCTTCAAGACCTGGTCCAAGACCGGTCCCAACGAGCGGCGCAAGCTCCTGATGAAGGCTGCCGACATCATGGACAGCAAGGTCGAAGAATTCATCGGCCTGATGATCGCTGAAACCGGCGCCACCGCGCCATGGGCAGGCTTTAACGTCATGCTCGCCGCCAACATGCTGCGCGAAGCAGCTGCTATGACCACTCAAATCGTGGGTGATGTCATACCGTCCGACAAGCCTGGAACCCTGGCGATGGCGATTCGCCAGCCGGCCGGTGTGTGCCTCGGCATCGCACCATGGAATGCACCCGTCATCCTCGGCACCCGCGCCATCGCCATGCCCATCGCTTGTGGCAATACGGTCGTGCTCAAGGCCTCAGAGTCCTGCCCTGGCGTACATCGGTTGATCGGACAGTGCCTGCACGAGGCGGGCGTGCCTCCTGGCGTTATCAATGTGCTTACCAATGATCCCTCGGATGCTGCAGAAGTCGTCGAAGCGCTGATCGCTCATCCAAGCGTTCGCCGCGTCAATTTTACCGGCTCCACAACGGTCGGCCGCCGCATCGGCGCTTTGGCTGGTCACCACCTCAAGCCCGCTCTGCTTGAACTCGGTGGCAAGGCGCCCTTTATCGTCCTCGACGACGCTAACATCGACGCCGCAGTAAATGCTGCGATCTTCGGGTGCTTCATGAACCAGGGGCAAATCTGCATGTCGACCGAACGCATCATCGTCGACCAAAGCGTCGCTGATGAATTCGTCGAAAAACTCGCCGCCCGCGCTGCCCAGCTTCCCGCCGGCGACCCGCGCGGCCACGTCGTTCTCGGCTCACTGATCAGCGGCCACGCTGCCACCCGCAATGAGGAAATGCTGGCCGACGCTCTGGCGAAAGGCGCAACGCTGCGCGCCGGCGGTAAGCGTATTGGTACGGTGGTCGAGGCCACGCTGGTTGATAATGTCACCTCCAACATGCGCATCTATGCCGAAGAAAGCTTCGGCCCCGTCAAGCCGATAATTCGCGTTTCAAACGAGGACGAGGCTATCGCAATCGCCAATGACACCGAGTTTGGCCTCTCCTCGGCTATCTTCAGCCGAGACATCTCCCGCGCCATGGGGCTTGCTGCCCGGCTCGAAACCGGCATTTGCCATATCAATGGCCCCACAGTCGGCGATGAGGCGCAAATGCCCTTTGGCGGCGTCAAGGGCTCGGGGTATGGCCGGTTCGGCGGCAAGGCGGCGATCGCCGAATTCACCGACCTCCGCTGGGTGACTGTCGAAGATCCGCACCAGCACTATCCGTTCTAAAGCAGGCCCACTTGCCTTAGGATAGTCTCCGGAGGCCTGGCATGCGATTTCGAAATCTCGATCTTAATCTCCTGGTCGCCCTGGAAGCGCTGCTCGACGAGCTGAGCGTCACCAAGGCGGCCAATCGGCTGCATCTAAGCCAAGCGGCAACCAGCAACGCCTTGACCCGGCTACGTGACTATTTCGGCGACGACCTGCTCGTGCGCGTGGGCCGGAAAATGATGATGACTGATCGCGCCCGTGTCATTCATGCCGAGGTGCGAGACGTGCTGCGGCAGATCGACCGGCGCGTGCTTGCCGCCCCAGAATTCCACCCCGAGGAGCAGCAGCGCACCATCACCATCATGACCTCGGATGTGGCGAGCGTCGTCTTCATGGCCTCGATCAGTCGTCGCATCGCCGCACTGGCGCCGGGCATCGTCTTCAACATTCGACCCATCGCGCATCCGCCGCATGTCTATCTGGAACAGGGACGGATGGATTTTCTGCTCATTCCCCGCCAGTATACCTCGCCCACACATCCGATGCAGGAGCTTTATCGCGAACCCTTCGCCTGTCTGTTGTGGAAGGACAGCGCTCTGGCGAAAGCCGAGCTTACCGCGGACGCTTATCTGGCATCCCAACATGTGACGCTCGAGATCGGCCAGATGGCCAAGGTCCCGGCAGATCGCAATCTCATCGAGCAGACGCATGGCATGTTGCGCTCGGCGGTGATGGTCAATTCCTTCACCGCCGTGCCCTGGATGATTGTCGGCACCGACCGCATCGGCACTGTGCCCGAGTCACTGGCCAGCCAGGCTGCGGGGATATTGCCACTCGTGGTGAAACCCTTGCCCTTCGATGTGCCGGAGAACCGGCTGGTTCTGCAGTGGGGCAAGTTCGCCGAGGAGGATGCTTGCCTCAAATGGGTGCGCCAGATCATCTGCGAGCGCCCACTCGACACCCTCCACGGCAACTAATCAGCCAATGGCGGGGTCCATGCCGACCCAGGGGTCGACTGGGCTGACGCCTGGAAATTTGGCGCGGCCCATTAGAGCATCGAGCACATTTCGCTGCATGGCCGGGTGCGCTGCATAGGCATTGACATAGGTGGGCACCAGCGTTGCCTCGGCGAGGTAATAGGGCCAGCCGAACGACACCATGATCGTGGGCACATCATGCCAGGGGCGGTTCATCGCAGCCTCGAACTGGCCGTTCATTTCCAGCCAGTTGAGCGAGACAATGCCGCGCGTCAGCAGCGTCTCTTCCGCGAAAACATAGAGCACGAGATCGAACCCCGTTGGGTCCACCGGCGTGCCCCACTGATGATGCGTGACCTCGAAGCCTTCGCCGCGCATCATGTCGATCATCGCCAGCGGCAAGGGCCGGGGCGCGGGTGGGAAAACCACGCCTTTGGAAACCAGGAGCACTTTGCGATAGCGATCTGGCGTCATCGGCAGTTGGTGCTTGCTGTCCTTGACCAGTGTCGGTGCGCGTTTCAAAGCATCGGCGATCAGCGCCACATCGTTTTCGTTGGACGCGATCGACGGTAGGCGGCCAACATCCTTATGGAGACCGATCCTGGCCTTGAGCGCCAATTGCCGCCGCACGGCCTGATCGAGCCGTTCCTGGCTCACCCGTCCGTCGGCCAGCGCAGCCTCAAGGGTTTCGATATCGGTACGCAAATCCTTGGCGAACAGAATGACGTCGCAGCCGGTATTGAGCAGTTCCACGACCAGTTCATCGCGCTTCATCCACGAGGTCAGCCCGGCCATTGGCGTGGCGTCGGAAACGAGCAGGCCGTTAAAGCCCAGCTTGCCGCGCAGGAGGTTTTCGTTGAGCGCTCGGTTGATCGAAGCCGGACGGTAGGCGTCCCGGCCTGTGACACCTTCCACTTCGCGCATATAGGCGGGGAACGCGATATGAGCGGGCATGATGGATAGCACGCCGCCATCGATCAGAGCTCTATAGAGCACGCCATAGGTCTCCTCCCACTGGGCGACCGACAGTGGATTGACCGTGGTCACCAGATGCTGGTCGCGGTCATCATAGCCTTCGCCGGGCCAGTGCTTGGCCGTTGCGGCACAGTTTTCCGACTGCAATCCACGCATATGCGCCAGAGCCTGCTCGCGGATTTTTGCCTGATCGGAGCCATAGCTGCGCGTACCAACAATGCCGGAGCGCCAGGCCTTGTTGATGTCGACGGCCGGGGTAAACGACCATTTGATGCCCATCGGCGCCGCCTGGCGCGCCATGGCGGCAGAGACGGCCTCGGTTGTCGAAGGATCGTTGATGGCCGCGAATGCCATGGGGTTGGGCGATGGCGTTGCCTGCTTGGGCGTTGCAAAACTGCCTTCAAGATCAGTGGTGACCACGACGGGCACGGTGAACTTGGCGTTGAGCCGATTGAGAAAGGTCTGCTCGCTCTCGGCGTCCACCACGTCGAAGCGGCCGATGGAGCCTGGCTGCAGTTCCTCGACCATGGCGATGGAATCTTCGTTGCTGCCCCAGACCAGCACGTTGAAAACCTGCGCGATCTTCTGTCGCTGGGTCAGCGCGCCCATTCGGTCCTCGACCCAAGCAAGTTGGTCGCTATCGAGATGGAAGGGTGCTTGTGAAAAATCGTCCTGCATCTTGTCCTCCAGTCGGCTTGTCGCCGCGTCTAGTTCAGTTCGATGTCGATCGAACCTGCTTCAAATGTCTGCATTTCTCGGCCCGGCAAATCCACTTGCACCGGCACCGGACTTTCGATCATCAACCGCCCATCTCTGGCCTTCACCCGGATCATTCCTTGCGGACAAGGCGCTGCCCCTTCGGCCCCGGCGACTGACCCCAGCCTCGGGGTGACAAGTGCTGCGGCAAAGCCGGGCGAGGCCGGCGAGATGCCGAGTATTGCGGTTACGAGATCGCGCGTCGGCGTGCTGGACCAGCCATGCACGCGCGTGCCAGTGCCCCAGTTCTCGCCAAACGTATCATAGCCATCGGTGAGGAAGGCGCTCCAGCGCCGCAGCATGTCCGGCAGGCGATGGGCCTCGCCCGACATGACCATCGCATCATGCACCACGTAGCTCATGAACGGCTCGGCAAGAACGATCTCGGTTTCGACGTCCCAGTCCGGCACCAGCCCGCCCAGGATCATGCGCCGGAACGAGGCAGCGCCCGCTTCGGGCGACGCGTCGGGCCCGGGAAACATCCAGCTTCGCACAACAAGCCGGGAAGGATCGGTGATCGGGGAGATAATCTTCCCCCAGCGCTCGCGCGGTGCGAGGCCTGACACAATGGCCAGGGCGCCTGCCAACTGATTGACCGGTCGCTGCGCCACGCCATCGCGGGCATGGTCGACATAGAGTCCCCGGCCCTCGTCCCAGAACAGCTCGAATCCTGCCGTGCAACGGTCATGCAGTTCCCGCGCCCATGTGGCACTTGCCGCTTCGCCCAGCCACTCGGCCATTTCGGCGAATTCCTTGAGCCCGCGGGCCCAGAGCGCCGTGACTATCGCGCTTTGCTCCTCGGAATAAAGCGCAGACCAATCGACGAGATTCCACTCGACCACATCCTGAAGCACACCGCTGCGGGTGAGGAAGGGCAGATACCAGCGCAAGACGCGCTCGGCGCCGGGCATGTGGGCCTTGATGAACTCGCGGTCCCCTTGGTGGCGATAGAGGCTCCAAAGGCCGTGCAGCCAATGTAGCGACCAGTCGGGGATGGTGAAGCCTTCCCCGGCCTCGACATCCCCCGCCACGCTCATGGGCAGAATGCCGTCGGAACGCGGCGAGTCTGAGAGTTCGATATAACGTCGCGCCAGTCGCCAGTCGGCATTGGTCGCCAGATGCACCATCTGATGCACCACCGCATCGCCAGCCCAGGCTCGTTGTTCGCGGCTGGGGCAATCGATGAAAGCATCCCAGGCATTGAGCTCGACGGTTCGGCGGCCGGCGGCGTAGAGCCGGTTCAGCTCATCGTCGGAGCAGCGGAAATAGGCCTCGCCCGACGTCGGATAGAGATGTTCTTGGACTGAGAAATGGTCGAGCGAAACTGGCCCTGTAGCGCTATGCACGAGAATATAGGCGTAGCGGAAGCCCTTCTTGTCGAACACGCGATGGGTGTCGTCCTGGCCACGCGCGACATAGCGGTTGCCCCCATGCGCGCCGAAGGGCCCGGGCTTGCCGGCGCGTTCCTCGGCATAGTGAAACTCGAAGACTGTGCCTGGTGGCGCCGCCACCGTGAAGTCGACGAAACCGGCAACGATCCGGCCCATATCGACGCGGAGCAACACCTGCCCACCTTTGGGCACTTCAAGTTTAACCTCGCCAGTCGGCTCCCCCAAGGAGGCTATGGCCGCTTCCACACGCGCGGCCGGACCGATCGGTCCGAGGTCAAGCGCAGACATATGGACGCTGGAGGCGATCGACACCGGCTGGCGACGCGCTCCGCCCAAATGCGCGATGCTTCGAGGATAGAGCGGCCCATAAGGATCGGTCGGTGGCTGCGAACGGCCGCGGGCGCCGAAATGCACTGCCGCGATCCGCTGCGACTGGCTCCAGGTGCTGTCGTCAAACTCCGGCACCATCCAGTCAACCGCGGTCAACCGCGCATCAAAACTCTCCACCGGCACGCCCGCAACGATCTCCGGCGTCTTGGGATCATGCGCATCATCGAGCCACCCGGCGCCGATGCTGGATTTCCAATCCGCATCGCTGATGACCCACGCATCGCCGACCTTGGCCTCGAACACCATCACGCCGGTCTTGCCGGCCCGTGCATTCGCGACCGCAGGCATCCAGTCCGATGTGGCGCGGCCGAAATATTTCACCAACACAGCAATCGTGTTTTCGCCCCGCCGGAGATACGGCGCGAGATCGTACATGTCGTAGCTCAGACGACGGTATTGGCCGCGCACCGGGCCGTAGCCGACGCGCACACCATTGACGAACAGCATGTAACGGGAATCCGCCGTCATCCGCGCAGGCACCTTGGCTGGTAGGTCAGCGACCAGGAACCGATGCCGGAACAGGCCATGCGCGGGAGCCCGCAGCTTGCGGTCCCAGCCTGCCGGCGATCCCGAAGCGACTGGCTGCTCCTCTGTCCAAATCCAATGGCCATGCCAGCGGATCTCCGGAAAATCGTCGGGCGAGATATCCATCAGCCGATTGCCCGCGCCGGCTTCGTCAACGCCCGCGTTTCTGCCGCCAGTGAGCGCTCAAAGAAACGCAACAGGTCGGGCGCCACTTGCGCGGCCAAGCTTGAGGCATGCTCAGGATCCTCCTCGCTGAACCAGAAGTGACCGGCCTCCTTAAATTCACGGCAGCGCACGGCGTAACCCGCTTGCTTCAGCGCCGTCGCGAACGCTGCGGATTGTTGTGGGCTCACATCACGATCAGCGTGACCCCAACTGAGGAACACGGGCATGGCCTTGCCATAGGTGATCTGCCGCAACGGCGAGGCGTCGTGAAAGCGCTGCGGATCGTCGAAGGGCGTCGCGCCGAGCATTCGCTCTGTCGGATCCTCACCTGGTTTGGCATGCGCCGCCAAATCGGCCTGCCAATGCGCCATCAGGTCATAAACACCATAGATGCCGGCAAAACAGCGAACCTGCGGCGTCTCGAACCGATGGGACAGCAGCGCCAGCGCAGTAAGGTGTGCGCCGGCTGAGACGCCGAGAGCACCGATGCGCTCGACATCGACGCCGTGCCGCGCACCATCTCGTCCAAAATAGGAAAGACCGGCGGCCACATCTTCGGCGTTGCGCGGCCAGATGGATCCGGATGCCGCACGGGCGTAATCGACGCTGGCAAAGGCAAAGCCAGACTTGGCAAAATACTGGCCCCAGCGATCAAGCCCCTGCCGCCCACCGCGCCGCCAACCACCGCCGGACGCCGCGACAATCAGTGGGGCGTTGATCCCCTCCGGGCGATAGAGATCGGCGTGAAGGGGCGACCCATCACGTTCGCCGATGGTGATTGTCTCAAACATTTCGATACCTGTTCTGGCAAGCGCTACGCGATGGCGCGCTCTGCCCCCGTAATCCATGCGACGACGCTGCTATGATCCGCCTCGGACCGCGGCACATCCGCCACTTTGCGACCGCGATTGAGCACCGCAATGCGGTCCGAAACATTGAAGCAAAGCGGCAGATTGTGCGTCACCAGGACAATGGCAAAGCCAGTATCGGCCATGCGCCGGATCAGCCCCTCCACCATCTTGGTCTGCTCGTAGCCTAGCGCTGCCGTCGGCTCATCCATGAGGATCGTGCCCTTGCCGCGCTCGAAGAGGCGAACCGCAGCCCGCGCAATCGCCGTCACCTGCCGCTGACCACCCGAGAGCATCTCAACGGGTCGTTCTGCCGGCGCGGTACGCACACCCAGCCGCTCAAGTTGAGTTTCGGTGATCTCGTGCATGCGGCGGAAGTCGACGAAGCCGAGCAGGTTGAGCGGGAACGGCATCAGCGGTTCCTTACCCAGTTGCAGATTGGTCGAGATATCAAGGGTGTCGATCAAAGCGAGGTCCTGATAGACCATCTCGACGCCCAGTTCGGACGCGACCCTGGGATCGTAGCGATCCACCTTCCGGCCATTGACGGCGATTTCGCCAGATGAAGCCTGGTGCGCTCCGGACATCACCTTGAGCAGGGTCGACTTGCCGGCACCATTGTCGCCGAGCAGGGCAACCACTTCGCCCGGATGGACCTCGAGATCCACATCATCGAGCGCCTTGATATATCCGTAGTGTTTGGAAATACCGGATAGACGCAGCGCCGCGTTTTCGAGTGACTTGCTCATTTGCTGGCCTTTTCATGCACGGTCATGGTTGAAACCTTGACGAGACGGGCCGAGATAGACTCGGTCATGGTCTTGTCAAAAACCAGGGCACCGATCATCAGCGCGCCGGTGGCGACTGTGGCCCAATAGGGCGGCACGCCGGCAATGGTCAGCGCATCCGAGATTGTCGCTAGGACCAAGGCGCCAATCAGTACTCGCGGCAGAGAGCCCCGGCCCCCGGCCAGCGACACACCTGCCAGGAATACGGCCGTCAGCGCTGTGAAAAGAATGGACGGGCTGGCATTAGCCGAAGCTTCGAACACCAGCGCCATGGTCATGATGCCGCCCAACGACGCCAGCATGGCCGATATGATGAAGCCGAGGATTTTGTAGCGCTGGTCGCTTAGGCCGGCCCGGCGCACGGCCTCGGAATTGCCGCCGACGGCGCGCATGCGGATACCGTGCCGCGTACGCGTCAGGAAAATCGTCAGTGCGAGGTAAACCACCGCCACTATATAGGCGTGGGAGGGGATGCCGAAATACCGCGCCGAACCCATGAATTCGAGTTCAAAAACGCCCGAGATCGCGTAGCCGCCGACCACCAAGGCCGCAAGGCCCGATGTCACCGAGAGGGTGCCGATCGTGACGATCAGCGGATTGAGCCCTCGCAACACAATATAGCCGTTGATGAGCCCACACAGGAAACCGACGCCAAGGCCGCCGATGAGCGCCAGGGGCACCGGAACGCCGAACTGCTTGAGCAGGACGCCGACGACGCAGGTCGAGAGCGCTGCGACCCCTGGCAGCGAAAGATCGAGCGCGCCGGAAAATAACCCCGTCGCCACGGCGGCCGCAAAGATCGCAGTCAGCGAGGCGGCGCTGACGATCAGCATGGCATTGTTGATGGTCGCAAAATAGGGGTGGTTCCAGACGGCGAAGATCACCAGCAGCAACACCCAGAGCACAAAGATGCCGCGGTCGCGCAGGAAAACCAGGATGGCAACATCAGGTGGAAGCTGGCGTTTGACCACCGCCCCGTTGGCGGCGCCCCCGGAAGGGGCGCCAGCGTCGATTGCGTCGTGGGACATCGGCCTTACTTCGTCAATTTGATCGGAATGGAGAGGATCGGGCCGAGTTCGGTCGGATTATCCATCATGGCCAAAAGGGTCTGGAAATTCTGGTAGGCGTCGCCTTCGAAATCGAATCCTGCAGCCGCATAAATTTTGCCCGCTTCGACAAAGCCAAGCACTTCGTCCGAACCGCCACCCGAAACGATGCAGGGCGTAGGCAAGCCCGCGGCTTCGAAGGCCAGCAAAGCACCCATGGCGTTTTCATCGTTCGAGGCATAGACGGCATTGGCGTCGGCATGTGCCAGTAGCATCTGCGAAACCTTCTGCTGGCTCTCAAGGCGCGCCGTGCTGAGATTTTCAGCCACGATGGTGGCATTCGGCGCGGCAGTGGCGAGGCCCTGCTTGCCGAAATCATCGGTGATCTTCGCGGCCTCGGTGCCCGACGTATCGCCGAAAAAGAATACCTTGCCATCGCCGTCGAGATTTTCGGCGATGCAATTGCCCAGCTCCTGCCCGATCGCGGTGCCATAGACCTCGTAGTCGATGTCAGAAAACGCGATGCCGGGCTGCGCCGCATCGAGCCCGTAGTCGGCAGGCCGGCCGGAAACCACCATCGGAATGCCGCTCTCGACGGCGCGCTGCACCACATTGCGCAGCGCCGGGGCGCCGATGGTGATAGCCCATGCGCCATTGACGCGCCCGGTCTCGATCACCTGCGACAATTGCTGGGCCTGCGTGGTGGCGTCGAATTTGGGGTCCAGCACCATATAGCCAATGCCGGCGTCCTCGGCGAAATGACTCAGCGCGCCAGAAAGACCCTGCATTGCCGGGACATCCAGCGACAATGGCGAAAACGCCATGGTCTTTTCCTGCGCCATGGCAGTGCCCAGCGCTGCCAAGCTCACAGCCGCAACGAGAAGTCCGGACGATAGCAGTCGAGATGAATTCATGATGTGCTCCCTAGCGGCCAATGGCCAGTCTTCGGTGGCGGCACGATCTTTGTCGCGTCCGGCCAACTCATGTCCAAAGCTAGTCAGCGTTTGGCATAGGGCAAAATTGATTGATCCGAAGCGTATCGTTCAGTTTGGTGAATGTTGTTTGCTCAGCCTCGTCAAGTGTCCAGGATGAGACCTGGACTAACACACAGCATCTATTCAGAGATGGCGGTCGTCTCGAGGTGATCGCCGAGGCCGAACGGGATTGGTGAACACCGTTGTGGCTACTCATCTAGGAACGACCCGCAGGGTTCGATCGATATTTATGACACCGGCCAACCCGCTCCTGTGCTGCCAACGGCGAACTGCTCACGCATCTCCCCAATGCCGAGCACCCGCACGGAATGACCGATGCACCTAACCAGCAACCTTGAGAGTGACAGCTCAAACGAACGGCTGCTTGGGGGAATGAGAAACTGTTCTGAGAACGACTGAGATGGGGTCGAGAACCGACGGTCCGCTTCGGTCAATTAATTCTCCGGTTCCAGACCACATATTATGCGAATCCCGGCCAGTTTAAGGTTCCCACCTTCTGCCCGTAACGGGAAGCGGGACCAATCTTGCATCGTTTAGATGGATTAGCTGATATCGCTCGGGGGACGACATTCACTGCAGGATTGCGAAGTGCTCATCCGCTCATCGTGGATGAGAATTTCTACGCCATCTAAAGTCGATCAACCCCTATCGCCCATCTATCGACGGACCCGGGCCGGCAAAAAGGGTATCGGCCGCTTCTCTGTGCAGAGGCTGGGTAAATGGCTTTATCTTGAAACCCGACCGCGGGGATCAACCATCGGCTTTCGTGTCAAATTTAGTTGGGACGAGGAGTTTCGCGCGGGTCGAGACCTGAACGAAGTCTTCAGCCATATTGAGCGTTTCGACAAGGGGTCGGAACAAGAACTGTTCCCGCAGACACGCTAAGACCGAACGAAGCACGAACGCGCGTGATTGATCTGTAGATGAAGCTTCCCGGCCAGTTGAAAACATTCGGCTGATGGCGACCATTTCCCTTGAGGTCGGTGTGTGGCAAGGGAGAACGCAAATGGGGAGAAGGCGGCTTGTCAGCTCAAAGGAAGCGGCGATACTTCTGGGCCTAGCGACAGACGAGGATAGTCTGATCCGCCACTTTACACTCGACCCGGCAGATCGGTTGGAATGCGAACTTCGTCGCCGACCGCAGAACAAGCTGGGCTTCGCGGTCCAACTCTGCACAATGCGCCAAACGGGGCGGCTCTTATGGGATAATGAGGAGCCACCCGCGGCTGTGATCACCTATCTTGCGGATCAGCTCGGCATCGACGCGCGCCTCTACGCCTTTTATGCGAATCGAGTACAGACGCGTTTCGATCACAGCCGGTCTTTGATGGCCTATCTCGGTCTCCGGACCGCCTCCAGAGCCGATCGTCGCGCGGCCCTTGTGGCTGCAGTTGATGCGGCGGCCAATGGCGATCACGGGTTACCGATCGCGACAGCAGTCATTGCCGAGTTCCGGAAGCGACACGCGCTCCTTCCCTCGCTGCATTCCATCGAGAAGATCGGTCTCGGCGGTCGCGCGATAGCCCGCCGACGAGCTGAGAAAGAACTCGTCGAAGGTATCCCGCCCGATCACCTTACATCATTGGACAGGCTGTTGGAGGTTGACCCGGCCCACGGCCAGACGCGCTTTCATTGGCTGAGATCGGCGCCGGATGCGCCTGGTGCTTCGAACCTGATTGGGCTGACCGAACGGATCGCCTTTTTGCGCACGCAGGAGATCGATCCGAAATTGCAGATGCGCATATCCTCCGGACGGTGGGATCAGATGATCCGTGAGGGGAACGCCACGCCGGCCTGGCTGGCCAACGACTTCAATGCCAGTCGCCGGCACGCTTTGATCGTGGCGCAGGTTATCAAACTCGGCCAGAAGCTCACCGACGATGCAGTGTCGATGTTCATCAAGCTGATAGGTCGGCTGTTCTCGCAAGCCAACAACCGTAAGAAACAGCGGCACATGAGTTGCAGGCCGGATACCGCCAAAGCGCTGCGGATGTTCCTCGACACGATCACAGCCCTGCAGTCTGCCAACGACAATGGTCGGAACGCGTTGGAGGTTCTCGACCAGAAAGTCGGCTGGCATCGGCTGCTGAGCATGAAGCCTGAACTCGAGTCGATGGTCGAGGACAACGAGGCTTCGCCCCTGGCCTTGGCGGCCGAGCAATATGCAACCGTCAACAAGTATGCCGGTGCGTTCCTGCAGGCCTTTATGTTCCAATCGGCGCGCCGCCACGACCCCCTTCTTGCGGCGATTTCTCTGCTGAAACGGCTCTATGCCGACAGGCGACGAACGCTCCCGGATCGCGTTCCTGTCACTCATCTAAGTCAAACAGATCGAAAGCTCATCTTCGGGCAGAATCCGCCCGATCGTCGACTCTATGAGATCGCGACACTTGCGATTTTGCGCGACCGGCTTCGATCTGCGGATATCTGGGTCGATGGCAGCCGATCGTTCCGACCGATCGACGAGCATCTGATGCCGCGGTCAACGTTCACAACCATGAAGGAGCAGGATCGACTCGGACTTGATGTCCAAGGAGACGGCGCGGCCTGGCTCGCGGAGGCTCGCCAGATGCTCGACTTCAACCTGAAGCGCCTGGCGCACAGAGCACGGTCCGGAAAGCTCGAAGGTGTTCGCCTCGAGGCTGGTACCTTGATTGTCACGCCGACCGCCGGTGAGGTTCCCGCTGCAGCCGAGGAACTAAATGCCGAGATCAGCGATATGTATCCGATGGTCGAGGTTCCCGACCTGTTGAGGGAAGTGCATGAATGGACCGGCTTTGCGGATTTCTTCACGCATGTTCGCACCGGCGACGCCCCAAGAAATGTCTCGTCCATGCTGGCTGGCGTACTGGCGGATGCGACCAACCTTGGTCCGAAGCGGATGGCCAGCGCGTCCAAAGGCATCAGCGCTCACCAGATCAGTTGGATGCGAACCTTCCATGCACGGTCGGAGACCTACCGCGCGGCGCAGGCCTGCGTGACGGACGCACACACCCGCCATCCGCATTCTCGGCTTTGGGGCAATGGCACGACGTCATCATCTGATGGCCAATTCTTCCGCGCGAGCGACCGAGCCGCAAAGCGCGGCGACATCAATCTGCATTACGGCAGCGAACCCGGCTCAAAGTTCTACAGCCACCTTTCCGATCAGTACGGCTACTTCAGCATTCTGCCCATCAGTCCGACCGAAAGCGAGGCTGCCTATGTGCTCGATGGGCTATTCGATCAGGACACGGTTCTCGACATCCAGGAACACTTTACCGATACGGGTGGCGCGAGTGATCACATCTTCGGACTGTTCGCCCTGATCGGTAAACGCTTCGCGCCGCGACTGCGCAACCTCAAGGATCGGAAGTTCCACACGTTCGAGAAAAGCGATGCATATCCGGCGCTATCCAACCACATTGGCGCCCCAATCAACACCACCCTGATCCTCGAGCACTGGGATGATCTCCTCCATCTGGCGGCGTCGATCACGACGCGATCGGTGGTGCCGTCTACAATCCTGAAGAAGCTGTCAGCTTCACCAAAGGAAAGCCAGCTCGCAAGGGCGCTCCGGGAACTCGGTCGGATAGAGCGATCGCTGTTCATGATCGAATGGTACTCAAGCCCGATATTGCGTCGGCGCTGCCAAGCCGGCCTCAACAAGGGCGAAGCTGCACATAAACTGAAGCGCGCCGTCTTCTTCCACGAGCGCGGAGAGATCCGTGACAGATCATTCGAAAGCCAGGCGTTCCGCGCCTCCGGCCTTAATCTCGTCGTTAGCGCGATTGTGCATTGGAATACGGTCTATATCGAACGGGCCGTCACCCACTTGCGCAAAATGCATCGCGAGATTCCGGATCATCTGCTCAAGCACGTCTCACCGCTGAGCTGGGAACACATTAATCTGACCGGCATCTACACCTGGGATGCAGAACATCAGATGCCAGAAGGCTTCCGGTCGCTCAGACTTCCGGCTCGGTTACGCCACGCCGCATGACGTTCACGCTCCGTTCGACCTTAGCGTGTCGCTGGGAACAGTTCTTGTTCCTGCCCCATCCAGGAACAGGCGGTTGTTCGTCCGCGGACCCCGCTTGCCTTTCGTTCCTCCCGGAACAAAACCCCTTATCCGCTCCCACTGATCGTCACGAAGCGCATCGCAATCCATGGCTGACCTCCAAAAGTCAGCCTTGAACCTGATTTGCGTCCAAAGTGGAATCCCCAAATATTAAATCGTCACTACGACCTAGTCAGGTGAATCTAAAGTTCGCTGCATAAGCTACGGTCCACGGTTTGGCAGAAGCGCTTTACGGAGGCGAGTATTTCGTCGGCGGACTTGGTCCATCGATATGGCTTGGGGTTCTCGTTGTGCCGCTCGATGAAGGATCGGATGTCTTTTTCGAGCTGGTTTGTTGAAGTGTGGACGCCGCGGCGCAGTTGTTTGCGGGTGAGTTCGGCAAACCAACGCTCGATCTGGTTGATCCACGATGCCGAGGTAGGGGTGAAGTGGACGTGGTATGCGGCCTTCGAGCGAGCCACGCCCTGACCAGCGCGGTCTTGTGGGTGGCGTAATTGTCCATAATTATGTGGATATCGAGTCCGGGCGGCACCTGCGCGTCGATCTGCTTGAGGAAGTCGAGAAACTCGGCCGCCCGATGGCGTTTATAGCATTTGCCGA
>NZ_JASCRR010000013.1 GCF_030010215.1 Tianweitania sp. UT-5YL-CI-8 | reverse complement strand
TTGGCGAGCAGCATTCCATCGAGCTGATCGCGCCAGGGGCCGAGCTTCGGCTGAGGTTGACGGGTCCGCTCATATTTGAACTCCGTCTCATCGCTGCGCAGAACCTTCCGCACCACTTTCCGCGATACACCCAACTCCCGGCAGATCGCCTTGATCGTCTTGCCCTGCACACGGGAAAGCCGACGTATCTTCAGAATTGTCTCCACAACAAGCATCCAAATAAAAAGCCTCCGATGAAACCGGAGGCTGTTGTAACCCCATCGCAGATGGGGGTCCCGTTTGGACGCCGATCACCCCATTTGCGGGGTCCTTATTCCATGCCGAAACACATGAACGATCCTACATACGACACGACGAAGGCAGAAATTGTCACCCGTTTCCCGTATCCGAACGCCCGTGCATTTCGACCAATCGCTCTTGCGAAAATCGAAACGGCTCCATGGACAACATCACTTGTCCATCGCGCCGGATTTACGGAAGGATTTGCCGGCCCGCATATCCTCATCCCGCAAGGCGTTGAACGTTCCGTCGGGCGCGTCCGCGCGTCTTATTGTGAACAAAGCCTCGTATTCCAGCATTCCATTCAGGCCATCGCTTTCCCAGATACGGAAAAGCGTTCGGCGAAGGTACTCACCGCCGTCCTGAACAGCAGTCTGGCGGCTTGGGTGTATTTCCACGATACTGCCAATCTCGGTGCTGACCGCGCCAAGGTTCATCAAAGCGAGTTGTTGAAGCTACCGTTCGATGCACCGGCGAATATGCCTGATCCGGGAAGGGCTGCGGTCGCGGAGGAGAGGATCGTCCAACTGATCGATCGGGAGGTCGAGAAGACAAACGAGTTGCTTTCTTTGCAATCCGATCCTCTCGATGAAATCGATCGACTGGTCTTCGATTATTATGGTTTAGACGCGCATGACGTCGCGCTGATCGAGGACACGTTCAAGTACATTATCCCGGCGATGCAACCCCGGCGCAGCGCGGGGCTGCAGAAGATCTGGGCCAACAGCAGATATGAGCATCGCGCCGACTATGCCGCCACGCTTCGCACCGCACTCGCGCCCTGCTTCCGGCAACCGATCCACGCATCGCTTGCGGCCAGGTCCGGCGATGTCGCCGTCCTGAAATTGACGCTCGCCTCAGCGGTCGATGAATACAGGGAAGACGTGTCTCCCGAGGTCGGTCCTTTCCTTCAGTCGATCCAAGCCAACCTGCCCGTGCGCCTACCAGGAAACGTGCAGTTGGTGCCAGATCTTCGTTTCGTGATCGGCAGCGTCATGTACTTGATCAAGCCGATGCAACTCCGGCATTGGCTGAGATCGACGGCCTTGGCGGATGCTGAGCAGATCGCGGCCGAGTTTACCGCCGCCGTTGCCCGCCATAGTGAGTCCGGTGGTCAGCATGCTGGCCGGTGATCTGAACGCTTGGCTCCCACAGTTCCGCGGACTTGAAGAGCGCATCGCCGATGCAGTCGAGGCCGCCTGGCCCATCTGTATCGCGCCGCTTCAGTCCAAAAAGAATGCGTTGACGCATGAGGATCACATCACCGAGCATCTCGTCCAGTCGTTGATCCGGACGAAGTTGGTGCCGGGGCGGATCATTTATCAATACACGCTTCTTGCGGAAGATGCGGACGGCAACGTGTCGGCGCCGAGCAATATCGACTTCGCTTTGACCATCGGCGACGACGAGGATGTCTATCTGGCATGCGAATGCAAACGGCTGAATGTCCCTTATAGGACAGGTGTGCGTGGCTTGGTCGGTGAATACGTCGATGAAGGCCTAATGCGGTTCGTAACTGGGCAGTATTCTCGTGGCCTTCCATTGGCGATGATGCTGGGCTACGTGATGAACGCGAAAACAGATTTGGCGAGGCGTGGCGTCAGGAGAATTATGGCGCTTCGCTCGACCACCATCGGGCTCCAGTCCGAACGGGATGCTCCAAATTCAGCCGGCCGCTCCGTTCGTTTTCATACGACGCACGCTTGTGTTCCAGGGCATGTCATCGAGGTGGCCCATACTTTGTTAGCGTGGCCATAGATCGAGTTATGTAATTGTGTAATTGTATTGCGTCAGCCAGATTGGCGTGCGACAAACGCGAAAATGACGTTTCCGAGACCAAGGCTTCAATGAACGACGTATCGATTCGTATACCTGCTGCTGCCCTGCGGATGGGTGACGCCGCCCCGGATTTCGAAGCACGCTCCACCCAAGGCCCGGTTCGGCTTTCCGACTTCAAAGGCCGGTGGCTGGTCTTCTTTTCGCACCCGGCAGATTTCACGCCCGTTTGCACGACGGAGTTCGTTGCGCTCGCCAAGGCGCATGACAGCTTTGCCGCACTTGACTGCGCTCTCCTTGGCCTGTCCGTTGACAGTCTTTATGCGCATCTCGCCTGGACGCGGGCGATCCGCGAACTCTTCTCCGTCGAAATCCCGTTTCCAGTAATCGAGGATCCGTCGATGCTCGTCGGGCGAGCCTACGGCATGATTGACGAGGCGGCCGAGAGCAGCGCCGGCGTGCGGGCGACCTATGTTATTGACCCGGAAGGCGTGATCCGGGCGATCACGCATTACCCTCTGACGATCGGCCGTTCGGTTGAGGAGATGCTGCGGATGGTGGCAGCACTGCAAGCCACCAATTCGGGCGAGAAACTGGCGCCCGCCGACTGGCAGCCGGGCCAGCCGCTGCTCCAGCCTGCCGACGAGAAGGCTCAGAATGAGGCCGACTGGTTCTGCCGGAGGGAGGGATGAAGACGCTCTGGCAATCGCGCGCGCAGGCCGATATCGCCGCCGACAAGCTGCGCAGGTTCGCGCAGCCGCAACGTTTGATGATCCTCTCCCTTCTGCTCGAAGGGGAAAAATCGGTCACCGAGATCGATATGGCGACAGGCATCGGTCAGCCGGCGCTAAGCCAACAGCTTGCCGAGCTTCGCAAGGCAGAGCTCGTGACGACGCGCCGACAGGCGAAGCAGGTATATTACAGCCTCGCCGATGAGACTGCGGTCTTGTGCGTGCGCAGCATCGAGGCGGTGTTCGGTGCCGGGGATCCTGAACGGGCGCTGATGAGCATGGTCAGGCCAGACATGCGGGCGGAGCGAAGCGGGGTCGTGCGGGGTGCGGCGAATTTCGCGCGAATTCGCTGATCAAAATCCTGCCTTAAGACGCTCTTAAGTTTCGGGGCGAGGCGCTCTTGCTGGGCATCGAATTGCCGGAGGAGGACGCCAGAATGGCAGAAACGACACGCCGCAATATTACGCTCTTGCAGGTCAATGACACGCACGGCTATCTGGAGCCGCATCCTGAACTGGTCTGGCATGGCGCCAAACCGCGTTTCCCGAGACTCGGAGGCTATGCGCGCATTGCTGGCTACCTGAAAAGGGTTCGGTCGGAATGCGCGCATGCGGTCGTCGCGCTCGATAATGGCGATACCTTTCATGGCACCTATGCTGCCGTCTCTTCGAAGGGAGAGGCGCTGGTTCCGTTGACCAACGCGCTCGCGTTCGACGCGATGACCGCGCACTGGGAATTCGCCTGGGGGCCGGCCCACTTCAAGACGCTTGCCAGGCGGCTCGACTATCCGGTCCTGGCGATCAATTGCTTTGACAAGAAGACCGGCCGGCGACCGTTCGCGGCTTCGCGCGTCATAGAGCGCGGCGGCTTGCGAATCGGCGTCATTGGCGTTGCCGCGGCCATCGTCGATAAGACCATGCCGCCGCATTTCAGCGAGGGCCTGCGTTTCACCAATGGCGACAAGGAGCTGCCCCGCGAGATCCGCCGGCTGCGCCAGAGGGAACAGGTCGACCTGATCGTCGTCCTCTCCCATCTCGGCCTGCCGCAGGACGTCAAGCTCGCGGGGCTGGTCGACGGGATCGACGTGATCCTGAGCGGCCACACGCACGACAGACTCGAACGGCCGGTCGTTGCGAACGGTGCGATGATCATCCAGTCCGGATGCCATGGCGCCTTCGTCGGGCGGCTGGATGTGAGCGTCGGCAATGACGGCGTCCAGCTGGAGCGGCATGAGTTGGTCGTCATGGATGACACGATCGAGCCCGATCCGGCGATGGCGGAGCTCGTGGAAGGCGTGATGGCGCCACTGCGCGACCGCCTGTCCATTCCGGTTGGCAGCATCGACACAGCCCTGCATCGCAACACAATCCTTGACTGCACGATGGACGATCTGCTGCTGGCGGCTTTGTGCCATGCGTCCGGACGCAAGATCGCCTTTTCGAATGGCTGGCGCTATGGCGCACCGATACCGGCAGGTCAGGTCGCGATGAACGACCTCTGGAACATCATCCCGGTCAATCCCCCCGTCTCGACCGTGACGATGACCGGCGAGGAGATCCGCGCGATGATGGAGCAGAATCTCGACCGGACCTTCTGCGCCGATCCCTTCGGTCAGATGAGCGGATATGTGAAGCGGTTTTGCGGCCTGACGATCTTCGCCAAGATCGAGAACCCATTCGGCAGCCGCATCGTCGAAATCTTCGCCGGCCAAGAAAAGCTCGATGCACAGGCGGATTATGAGGTGGCTTTCGTCACGGCTCAGGGTGTGCCGGGCCGGTTCGGGCGCGACCGGCGCCAGATGCCGGTCACGGCGATAGAAGCATTACAAGCCCAGCTTAGTGATCGTGCCAGAGACCCCGTGACGCCGGGGAGAGTCATTCCGATCTGATACCGGAATTTCTTGGAAGGAGAACTCCGAGACAGGTCAGTTCGAAGTTTCTTCACTACACCGAGATCAACGCCTTACTAGGCTTTGCGCATTGCCAGTGCGACGCCGGCGAGCATGAGCGCGATTGCCAACACTTGCCTAAACTCCAGAAGCTCAGCGTGCCGCTGCTTCGCTGAGCTTATCGACTCGTTGTGCGCGGCTTCCAGGCGATGGTGTTGCCAGCGATCGCGTGAGGCGCAGGCTGTTCAGTGCGACGGAGGACGAACTGGCGAGCATGGCCAGCGCAGCCATGGAGGGCGAGAGCAGGCCGGTCACCGCAAAGGGAACGGCGATCAGGTTGTAGCCGATCGCGAAGCCGAGGTTCTGTCGGGTGATCGAGACCGTCCGCCGGGAAAGATCGATCGCGCCGAGGAGTCGGCAGATGCCACCATGAACAATGACGACGCCTGCTGTCTGGGCTGCGGCGCTATGGGCACCGGACACGGAAATCCCGCAATCAGCCGCAGCCAGTGCAGGAGCATCGTTGACCCCGTCGCCGACAAACAGGACGGGGCCTAGCCCGGCTTTGACGAGCTCGGCCTTCTCCATCGGCGTGCAGCCATAACGGACCCGCCCAGCAGGAATGCCGAGCGCGTCCGCGACCCCTAGCGTCGGACCTGCGGCGTCACCGGAAGCGATCCATATGGCGATACCCGCCTTCTGAAGGCGAGTAACCGTGCTGCGCGCCTCGGCCGTGGCCGCGTCGGCGAGGCCGAGCGTACCGATGACAATACCCTCCAGCCGGACGGCAAGCGTCGTGAAGCCGTCGTCTCGGTCCGCGCCATAAACGCCGATGCGGCGGCCTTCAGCATCATTGGCCTCCGCGCCCCGCTCACGGCGGGTTCCTCCGCTCCCCTCCTCCCGGCCATGGCGCGCAACGATCGCATGGGCCAGCGGGTGGTCGATACCGGTTTCGGCGCGAGCCGCCAGACGCAACACTTCTTCCCCGGTCCATCCGGGCGCGGCTTCGACCGTAACCACGGAAGGGCGCCCGGCCGTGAGCGTGCCTGTCTTGTCGAAGACGACTGTCGCCGGTCGGGCAAGTGCCTCAAAAGCGACTGGATCGCGTAGGCGCAAGCCGAGCTTCGCCGCGACGCCGGCCGCGCGCGCCTGTGCAAGGGGTGCGGCGATCGACAAGGCGCATGGGCAGGCCGCGGCGAGCACGGTCAGCCCCCTGAGAAGGGCGTCGGTCGCAGCGACACCCGCTATCGGTGCGGCTACGACCGTCGCCAGCGCAAGGCCCGGGATGCCCCAGCTTAGCACGGCGGCGATCCGGTCAGCCCTTGACGCCGTGGAGCCCCGCTGAGCGAGTTCCAGCGCAATCGCTCCGCCCATGCGGTCGAGGTCGCGATCGCCATAGGAGCGATCCACCGTGACCACGATGCGGCTTTGCAGATTGATGGCACCTGCTTCGACGCGCTGCCCGACGCCGGCCGGGATAGCACGGCTTTCGCCGGTCAGGACCGCGCGGTTAATGAGGCTTTGCCCTTCCTGGATGATTCCGTCCACGCCGATGATCGAACCGGCGTCGATTACGACGCTGTCGCCGATCTCGATCGCCGTGCCCGGGACTGTCTCGTCGCCGGCTGAGTTGCGCCTGACGGCCGTCTCGACGGAAGTGTCCTCGAGCGCCTTCAGGGCATCGATCGTGCTTCGACGGGTCAGGAGATCGACGAGCCGCCCGACGAGCAAGAGCGTGATCAGCATCGTCGCCGTATCGAACCAGACATGTGACGAGCCCGACGCGAGCGAAACGATGGAGAGAAGGAAGGTGCCGCCGGCGCCGAGCGCGATCAGCAGGTCCATGCCCGGCGCGCGCAGGCGGATCGACCGCACGGCCATCCAGAAGATTCCTGCGCCCGACCAAAATACCACCGGGAGAGCCAACACTCCGGAGGCCGTCGCGATCCACCACGCGACGTCCGGATCGAGAACGGAGACGTAGAGCACCAGAGCAAGTGCCATTGACCACATCCCCGACATGACCGCGACGGCGAGACGCAGCGAGATGCGACTTATGTCGGCAGCGAGGATCGCTGAGAGCTCTTCGGGCCGGTGGCGGTCGATCAGCCTGTACCCGGCGCGTGAGACGGCGGCGTTAATGTCGCCAATCGACAGCCTCCCCTCATCCCAATCGACCAGCATCGACGCGGTCAGGTGATGCACCCCGACGGCCCTGACCCCGTCGAGCTGACAGATCTGCCGTTCCAGCCCGCGCGCGCAACCGCCACAGGCCATGCCGCTGACGCCGAACAGGCGGCGCAAGGACTTAATCCCCGGCACCGACCGGGCGCTCCGGATCCGGCGTGCCCACACCGAGCAGCACCCCATTGACGGTCTGACCGTAGTAGATCTGGTCGCCCTCGTGGTACTGCTTGCGTGTTTCCTCGATCGTCTTGCCCTTCTGGCGCGGGTCCTTAGGTCGCTCGAAACTGTCGATGTAGGCGGCGACGTCCCAGGCTTCCTGGTCGGTCAGGCGTCCGGGCTGGGACAGCGGCATGTTGTGCTTGATGAAGGCGGCCGCGGTATCGATGCGCGCCATGCCGGCGCCCCAGTTGTAGGAGTTCTCACCCCAGAGCGGCGGGAAGACGTAGCGCCCGTTGATGTCCTTCTGGCCCTGCCCATCACCGCCATGGCAGACGGCGCAATTGGCGGCGAACACTTCCGCGCCGCGTTCGGGCGAGTAGCCAAGTTCGGTCTTTGCCACCTTGCCGAAGCCGACGCCTTTGATGGCCTCGTTGGTCGGGGCGCCGGTGGCAAGCCAGTACATATAGGTTTGCAGGTCTCGATAGATGTCATCGCCTGCGGGCGGCGGACCACCCTTTATCGAGTGCTGGGCGTTCATCGAATAGGAGAAACAGCCCTTTACACGATCTTCCATCGTGTTGATCTGCTTGTTTTTCGAGCGGTATTTCGGATACTGCACCCACGCTGCCCACATCGGCGCTGAAAACGGCTGGCGTCCGGCTCCGAGATGGCAGTTCGAGCAGGAGAGGCCATTGCCGACATATTGCGACGCATTGGTCGAAGTGTTTGTGAAGATCGCCTGACCGCGGCGCACCGCGGCGCCAAACTCATCATTTGGAATCTGGTCATCCGACGGAGGCTGGAAAAAGCCGTCAGCGGTGGTTTGAGACGCGCTCTGAACAGTTTCCCGATTGGGGACAAAGCCGCTTTCGTAAGCCAGCGCGCCTACTGCAACAGCGATGAGGACAGCGCCGGCCGCGTGGATCCACCATCGCGTAAGAAGCCCTTTGTTGATATCGGCAGGCTTGGCCTCTGGGGCCTCTTTGGGCTCTGTCATGGCCGTACTCCGGTTCTGGCGATCTGTTCGGCTTCTCCTGCGGGCACCGGCGGAAGTGAAGCAAGGTAATCAGCGACGGCCCTGCGATCGGCGTCATCGAGCTGCCGGGAGATGCGCCCCATAAGATCGAGTGAGGAATTGTTGCGATGACCACCAGCCCAGGCGGCGAGCTGGCTGGCGGTATAGGCGGCCTGCTGGGCAGCGAGCGGTGGGAACTCAGGTGAAACCCCGAAGCCCGACGGTCCGTGGCAGGAGAAGCAAGCGGGGACGTTTCGGCTCCAGTCGCCACGAAGAGCAAGAGCCTCGCCGCGCGCCAGATCGCCGCCCAATTCGGGCCTGGCGGTCGACGGTACACGTAGGCCGGCGTAATAATCGGCGACTTGACGCTTTTCGGAATCCGAAAGTGTTGCGACGACAACGCGCATGGATTCATTGAGACGCCGACCGTTGGCGAAATCGTCGAGCTGCTTGACGATGTAGTCAGCCGAAAGACCAGCCAGGCGCGGGGTGTTTTCCTTACCCTGGCCAAGATCTCCATGACAGCTGGCGCAGGCCCATTGCTCGCCACGGCCGGTGAAGATCAGCGCCGAGACTTCCGGTGTCAGCGAGTGGGCCACTTGGGCCTTTCCCGCTGGCTGATTTCCGAAGTCCAGGCCGGTAATCGTAGAGATGTCCTGACCGCCTTTGAAGCTCCCGCTGTCGGAGATCGCTGCGCGCAATGCGGCTACTGCGGTAGTCGGGTAGGCCTCGGAGGACCCGCCGAAACGCTGGGCGACGTGGGTTGATAGCGCGCCAATCTCAATATCGGTCAGGGCACTGGCGAAACTGGGCATATGCCCATTGAAGATGTGATCGTTGACGCGAATCGGCCCGTCAATACCGCGCATGAGGATAGTCGCGACGAGTTCGGGCCCCTGTGCGACAAAGGGCGATCCAGCAAGCGGCGGGATTGCACCTCGAACGCCCATGCCGTCGGGCTGATGGCAGGTCGAGCAACGGGCGGCGAAGAGAGCTGAGCCCGGGTCGGTGGTCAGGCCTGTGTCCGCTTGGCTTGCGGCGGTCCTGTCGGCCTGAGCGGTGGCAACGTCCTCGCGGGTATCGAAGAGCGTCGCGGCTCCCCAGAGCCCAAGCCCGATGGCGATCGCAATGAGCGGCCATGGCATTTTGCCATGCTGCTCATAAGGCTCGAAGTTTTCGTCGGGTTGATGGAAGCTATTGGCCCCACCCTTGTTCTCGATCGTCATTTCGCGTCCTCCGGACCGCTGTAGCCGTCGTCGCGAAGAGCCTCGGCTGGCGCGGGATAGGTCCGGTCGAGGGAGAGCAGATAGGCCGTGAGGTCGAGGGCTTCCTGTTTAGCGATAACCACGCCTGATTTGGGCGCGTATTGCGAAGGTAGCGCCACGACGACGTCTTCGGGGCCTGCCGCGCTCTTTTCCTCGAAGAGGAAGGGATAGGCCGGCATGATACTCCAGCCGAAGATCGCGCGCGGCTGGTAGAGATGGGTCAGGTGCCAATCGCGGGACGGCAACCGGGCGCCGACATTAAGAAGGTCCGGACCGGTGCGCATCGTGCCGAGCTGATGCGGGGTATCGTAGGTATAGTCGCCGGCGACGGCCGGGCGTCCCCAACCGCGCACGCCGTCGGGAGCCTGGTCGGGTGATCGGGGCTGCTGACTGTGACAGTAGACGCAGCCTTGTGAAACATAGACATCGCGGCCGCGCTGTTCCTGTTCGGTATAGGGTTTCAGCCCGGCGGGCGCGCTATGTCGGCCAATCTGGATGCCCGGTGCGATCACGAGCATGAGAGTGGCGAAGGCGAGGATTGCAAGAGCGAGAATGGAAAGTGGAAAATAGCGGTTCATTCTGCGGGCACCACCTGAATAGTCGCCGATGCCCGGCGGGAAATGAGAATGGCTGCGACGTTAATGGCGAAGAGGACATGGCCAAGTGTCATGAGGCCGCCGCCAATGCTACGCGCCTCCAGATAGGGCATGGTAATCTTCACGCTCTCGGCGAAAGGCTGTGTCGCATCGAGCATGGCGAGTCCCTGTAGAACGCCACCAATTGACAGGCCGAAGAAGTAAATCGCGAAGCCCACGACGACCAGCCAGAAATGCGCGTGAATGAGCGCTGGCCACTGGAAGGCCCGTCCGGTCATACGAGGCAGCATGTGGTAGGCCGCGCCGAACATCACGATCGTTACGAAGGCGTAGGCCCCCAGATGGGCGTGCCCGACGGTATAATGTGTGAAATGCGTCACCGTGTTCACCGAGCGCAACGCCTCGATAGAGCCTTGGAAGGAGGCCAGCGTGTACATTACCGCGCCGAAGGAGATGAATCGTAAAGGCACGGATTGCTTCAGCGCCCAGAGATTGCGGGCGACGGTGATGTGCTGATTGATGGCGACCGCGATCACCGGAATGAACATCATCACTGAATGAACGATGGAGAGGGTCACGACCCACGTCGGCACTGGTCCGCCAATCAGATGATGGATGCCTACCTGGCTGTAAAAGAGCGCAAGGCCCCAAAATCCCAGAAGTGAGACGGAGTAGGAATAGATCGGCTTTCCGATGATCTTCGGAATGAAGTAGTATGCCGTTCCGACGCCAAGTGGTGTCAGCCAGAGCCCCAGAACATTATGGGCGAACCACCAGTTGACGGTCGCTTCCTCGACGCCTGAATGGATGTAGGGGACGTTGGCGATGACAAACAGACACGGGAACCAGAGGATGCCAGCGAGGAAATACCAGCCGGACACATAGATGTGATTGACCTCGCGGGCGCGCGTTGTCTTCACCATCGGGATCACGAAGCACACGCCCGCAAGCGCTAGCAGCATGTCGAGCTGCCAGGGAATTTCGAGCCATTCTTCGCCATCTGTCCAACCGCTGGCGATAGCCAGCGCGCCGAGTGCGACCGCAATATTCCATAAGATCGCGCCAATGATGGGAAGACCGGGAGAACGCAACGGCGTATGGAAGATCCGTGGCAGGATCCAAAACATCGAGGCGACGCCCACCTGGGACAACCACCCATAGATTACGAGGTTGAGGTGGAGTGTGCGGACCCGGCCGAAAGTCAGCGGTGCATAAGCGGAAAGCCAGTCCGGCCAGTGTAGTTTGAGCGAGGCGATGAGGCCGAAGGTCGAGCCGATCAGAAGCCAGACGGTGGCGGCTGCAAGAAGAACGGTCACGGGTTTGGTGGAGATACGGTCAATCCCGGTCGTGACCGTATCAAAGTGATGCCGTTTTGCACCGCGTTGCTCGGCGTCAGGACTGTCAAGATGACCCTCTTCGCCTGCCGCGAAGATGACCCTGGCGTCGTCCTGATCGAGCTTCATCTGTCGATTGCTGATCGCCCAGATCAAAAAGGCGAGCGCAAGCAGAGAGACCACAAAGCTCAAGGCAAGCAGCAACCCCATCGTCATCATGCGCTATTCCCTCCGGTTCCGGCTATGGCCATGCTCTTGCGGCAGGCGCATAGGGTTAGCGCTCGGAGTCGCACCTTAAGGCAAACTTAAGAAGCAAAGTTACGTCACAAAAAAGCTTGATTTCAGTACCGTGCATCCTTGGGTTTCTTGAGACCTTTCCAGTCATTGACCTTTCCGGCAAAATCCGGTCGGGGCATGTGGGTAAAGAATTCCGCGACATCGAGGGCATCCTGGTCGGAAAGTACGCCGCCCGCGCCCAGGGGCGCGTTGAGATGCATCGCCGGCGGCATTGCGTATTTGACGAACTGTGCCGCCTTGTAGGTGCGCGCAAGCCCAGCGCCGATGTTGAACGAATCGTCGCCCCAGAGCGGTGGAAAGATATAATCTCCTGCCTGATCCTTCATGCCCTGACCGTTCGCACCGTGGCACGCGGCGCATTGGGCGGCATAGATCGTCCTGCCTCGTTGCGGATCTGGAACAAGGCTCTCGTCGATGGGGCCAGCGTTGCGAACAGCAACCTTCGTGCCCTTGACCACGTCCTGTCGCAACCAGTTCATGTAGGATAGCATTGCATGCATTTCGGTGCTGTCTGCGGCAAGCGGTTTGCCGTTCATCGACCGCTGGAGGCAGCCGTTGATGCGCATACTTAGCTCGATCTCACGATTCGCACGGGGGTTGAAGGAGGGATAGGTGTTGGTCGTGTTGATATAGGGATTTGCGTCGGACAACTTTCCCTGGCCCATATGGCACGAGTTGCAGTTGAGACCGTTGCCGACATTGGCCGGGAGCAAACGCGCGGTTTCATTGAGAAGCCGCTTGCCGAGCAAGATGGCTTCGGCGTTTGGTTCAGTTGCAATGGTGCTGTCTGCCGGAACTCGATAGTCGCCGATCCGCTTGCCATTGGCATCCAGGACCGCAATGGCGTCCCCGACCGGCGCGTCTAGTGTGGGTTGGTGCATCAGGATGAATGCGCCGCCTGCTGCGATGATCGCCGTGATTGCGATGCCACTGAAAAGAAGGGAGCGGCTGGTCATTTTTTGTCTCCCGGAACGTAATGCTTCGGCTTGCGCGCGATTTCATGGCGCATGCGTGATATGTCGGCTTCGGTGATTTGGCTGCCGTGATTGCCCCAGCCGTTTCGGATAAAGTTAAGAACCTCGGCAATCTCGCGGTTCGGTAGATGGGAAAAACCCGGCATCGTGAAAACCATGGCATCATGCGTCGTCTTCGGCATGCGACCGCCGGCGAGTGTCACCTGGATGAGCGAGCTCGGATCGTCCGCGAAGACCATCGAATTGCCGGCGAGCGCGGGATAGATGCGCGGCGCACCCTTACCGTCCATTCGGTGGCAGACCGCACAATGCTCTACATAGGATGTGGCGCCTGGCGCGCTGAAGTCGCCCGCCTTCAGCGCCGCTGTGGTGAGATCCTCTTTCGGCTGCGATGTCGGGCTGCGGCCATCGCGGGGTTTCAGGGATTTCAGGTAGCTTGCGATCGCCGACAGGTCTTCCGTCAATAAATGCTGCGTGGAATGCTCGACGACATCCGACATGGAGCCGAAAGCGGCGGTTTTGTCGTTTCGACCTGTCTTAAGAAAGTCGACGATCTCGGCTGTTGTCCACGTTGACAGGCCGGTGCCCTCATCGCGAAGATTCTTGGCGTACCAGCCCTCGAGCACAGAGCCCGACAAGAACCGACTATTGGGACCGTCGGCAAGTGCCGTTTCCTGAAACGCGATACCGCGTGGTGTGTGGCAAGCGCCGCAATGGGCGAGCCCCTCGACCAGATAGGCTCCACGCTCAAACTGCGGATCCGTAGCCGTCGTGGTGAAGTCGCGGGGCTGGGCGAACATGAGTTGCCACCAGGCGAGCGGCCAGCGCATGCTGAGAGGCCAGGGCATTGTCGTCGGCTGATTGACCTGCCGGGCCTTTTCGACACTCGACATGAAGTAAGCGTAAAGCGCCTTAACGTCGTCATCGCGGACCACTGCATAGGATACGTAGGGCATTGCGGGGTAAAGATGTGTGCCGTCGGGTCGAATGCCCTTACGCACCGCACGCTCGAAGTCGCCGTAGGTGTAGAGACCGATGCCAGTCGTGCGATCGGGCGTGATGTTCGTGGAGTAGATCGTTCCCATCGGCGTCTGCATGCCGAGGCCACCGGCGAAGGGTTTGCCGCCGGGAGCGGTGTGGCAGGCGACGCAGTCGCCCGCATGCGCGAGATACTCGCCCTGCTGGATCAGGCTCGGATCCGTGACGTCCACATGCGCCTCGGCCTTTGGCTTGAACCAATAGGGAGTGGAGAGCGCTACCGCGTAGGAGGCCGCAGCCCCGCAGATAGCGAGCAATGCAAGTTTCCCAAATACCCTCACGAATCACTCCAATACTTTCTGTAATTATGTAAATATTGTGAGTGATCGAGCCATCGCATTGATCTCAATCAATCCCCCAGGAAACGATCGACGCGGTCGTCGCTATTATGCAAAGGGGCGCAGGCGTCGGACGAGGTCACTTGTCCGGAAGGCTCCGACGGATCGCGTGCCAGAGAATTCACGTCCACTCGCGACCTGGACGACGAAGAGCGTCGGCGGTCCGTCAGCACGCAGGTATTGAAGGATGTCGCGACTGGACTGATCCATTTTCGTGACGTCCACCTTGATCAACGCGATCCGCTCCATCGCCCGTCGGACACGGGGATCGGGCAATATCGTCTCGTCGATTGTCTGGCAAAAGGCGCACCATTGTGCACCGATGTCGATCAATGCCGCTTCGTAATGCATCGAAAGCCGCGCCAGACCGCTATGGAAGTCCTCGAGGTTCGTGACAATCAACTGCGCAGCATACGCTCGGACGGACAAGCTGGCAGCGGCCGTAATCGCGAGGCCACCAGTCAGGAACTGACGCCTGGTCGCAAGGTGCGCCTGGGGGCTGATAGCACGATGAGGCGGGACTACGATTTGATCACCGCTGGAGGTGATCGCGGACGTCAACCGTGTTGAAATTGGCATGCCTTGCTCTCCGTTATGCAGTTGCAACGGTGAGACCCGGCCTTAAGGCAGACTTAAGGTAGAAGGGACGTTTTGGCTTTTTGGAGCAACATCACACAGAAAGCTGAGACACAATTGAGTAAAACGACATTATCGAAGCCGCTCGCCCGGCGTGCATTTCTAGTCGGTGCAAGCGCTTTAACATTGGCTGGCTGCGTCTCGACACGGCAGCCAATCCAGCCGATGGCGCCTGTCACTGAGATCGAGCCGGAACCCGCGGTTCCGCTGATGTATGCGGCGATGCCCGAAGAGCAGTTTCCAATTCCGGCTGTCGATATATCGCAGCTGGATGAGCGATTCTGGCGCACGGAAATCGACTACCCGACCAGCGAAAGACCGGGTACTCTCATCGTCGATACCCCGGAAAAATATCTCTACCATGTGAAGGCAGGTGGACGGGCGACGCGTTACGGCATCGGCGTTGGCCGGGAAGGGTTCGCCTGGTCCGGGCGGGCAATCGTTGCCTACAAGCGCCAATGGCCCCGCTGGACGCCGCCGGACAGCATGGTCGCCCGCCAGCCGACGCTCGAGCCCTACAGTATCGCCAACGGCGGGATGAATCCGGGACTTAAGAATCCGCTTGGTTCACGTGCGCTCTACATCCACGAGGGCGGTCGCGATACGTTGTACCGGCTTCATGGCACGCCGGAGGCTTTTTCGATCGGCAAAGCCGTTTCGTCCGGCTGCATTCGTCTGCTCAATCAGGACGTCATTCACCTCTACAATGAGGTGCGCGACGGTAGCCCGATCGTCGTCATACCAGACCCCACCATGTCGCATCTCGCGGTAGGCTAGAACGGCCGACATGGAGGAGAATATGGTCGTCTATGACCTTACGATGCGTGAATAGATATTGCACGCCCGCTATTTCGTCCCGATGGCGCTCTTGCCCCCGGGCCTTGGGCCAGAGCTTCAAGATCTTTGAGGCCGCTAGACGGCCTACATCCGGCTCAGTCTGAAAGCCCTGCAATTCGGCCCGATAACGAAGAATCGAGCTCCATCTATTACGCGCCTTCGGCGATTCAAACGGACGGATTGACACGATCTATACCTACTAGTAGGTATATCTTGCACAGAAAGGGCGAGGACGTAGGATGACGCTCACATTGAGTTCGGAGGTAATCTCCAATGAAACGCAAACAGCGAATTTTGACTTTGATAGGGTTGTCGACAGGCGTTCTTCGAATTCAATGAAGTGGACGGGAGCCGCCAAGTTCTTGACCGGCGTCGAACCCGATCCTGAGTTGCTCGCGATGTGGGTCGCGGATATGGATTTTCGCGCCCCGCCCGCTGTTCTTGACGCCCTACATGAGGCGGTCGATCATGGCGTTTTCGGATACCCGAACGGTGCGACGGCCTCCTACCTGAATGCTGTTGTCAGCTGGCAGGGTAGACGCTTTGGCTGGGATGTTTCCCCGGACTGGATCATTCAGACAGCCGGCATCATTCAAGGCGTGAAGACAGCTGTCCAAGCTTTCTCGCATCCTGGTGACAGTGTGCTTATTCAGCCTCCGGTTTACGCTCACTTTCGCGATGATGTTTTCGCTAACGGTCGGCGCATCACGAACGCACCGCTGGTTCTCGAAAACGGCCGCTATCGTTTCGACCCAGTTGCCTTCGAGCGCGCTATTTTGCCAAACACCAAACTGTTCATCCTGTGCAATCCGCATAATCCTACAGGCAACGTCTGGTCCGCTGACGAACTGCAGGTGATGGGTGAAATCTGTATGCGCCATGGCGTGCTGGTCATTGCCGACGAGATCCACGAGGATCTTATTTTGAACCCGGCAAAGCGTCATATCCCGTTTGCCTCCTTGAGCGAGGAATTCCGGCAGAACAGCGTAACCTGCACCTCGCCGAGCAAGACGTTCAATCTGGCCGGACTGCAGAGTGCAAACGTCCTGATCCCCAACAGGCGATTGCGGGAAGAGTACAGCCGTCAGCTCGACCGCAATGCATTCGAACTGGTCAATATCCTTGGGATGGTGGCTGCGGAGGCCGCGTATTCGCATGGAGAACCATGGCTCGAAGAGATGCTCGCCTATCTGCGCGCAAACCAGCGGCACTTCGCAGACGAACTTCGCAAGGCAGCCATCGGGATAGACGTGTTGCCTGCGGATGCGCTCTATCTTGCCTGGATGGATTGCCGACGCTTTATCTCTGATGCAGATGAATTGAATCGTTTTTTCCTGACCAAGGCGAAGGTCTGGCTCGACAACGGCCCGAAATTTGGCGTGGAAGGGGAAGGATTTATGCGGATCAATCTCGCCTGCCCGCGCTCAACCGTCGATGAGGCTCTCGAACGCATAATCCGTGCGGCTTCTGCCCGGGCAGCGCCATAAGGGATTTTCCAATCAGTCTATCTATCTCGGATGCTGTCCGATTTATTGTGCAGACGCGCGTTGATTTTTTGCTGGGCCCCCGCTGCGGCCTCCCTCGGCAGACCGCAGCGGGGGAGCACGGTGCCTCAAGCTCCAGCAGAATCCAGATAGCGTTCGGCATCAAGTGCCGCCATGGAACCGAAGCCGGCCGAGGTGATTGCCTGGCGGTAGTGCTGGTCGGCGACGTCGCCGGCGGCGAACACGCCTTCCACCGAGGTCTGGGTAGCGTTGCCGCCCAGACCCGAACGGATTTGCAGGTAACCGTTGTTCATCGCCAGCTGGCCCTCGAACAGGCTGGTGTTCGGGTGGTGGCCGATGGCCACGAAGAAGCCGTGAGCCTCGATGTCGCGGGTGCTGCCGTCCAGCGTCGATTTCAGCCGCACGCCGGTCACACCGAAATCGTTGCCCAGCACTTCATCCACCTGATGGTGCCAGACGGCCTCGATCTTGCCCTCGGCGACCTTCCTGAACAGCTTCTCCTGCATGATCTTCTCCGCCTTGAGAGTGTCACGGCGGTGGACCAGGTAGACTTTGCGGGTAATATTGGACAGGTACAGGGCCTCTTCCACAGCAGTGTTGCCACCGCCGACCACCACCACGTCCTGGTCACGGTAGAAGAAGCCGTCGCATGTGGCGCAGGCGGACACGCCGCGGCCCTTAAAAGTCTCTTCTGACGGGATCCCAAGATACCTGGCTGTCGCACCGGTGGAAATAATCAGCGCATCGGCGGTGTATTCCGCGCTATCGCCGATCAGCCTGAACGGGCGCTGCGACAGGTCCGCGGTATGAATGTGATCGAAGATAACCTCGGTATCGAAACGCTCAGCATGAGCCTGCATGCGCGCCATCAGGTCCGGACCCATCAGACCATGGGCGTCGCCCGGCCAGTTGTCCACCTCGGTGGTGGTCATCAACTGGCCGCCCTGCTGCAGGCCGGTAATGACCAGGGGCTTGAGGTTGGCGCGGGCGGCGTAGACGGCTGCGGTCCAGCCGGCGGGGCCGGAGCCCAGAATGATGAGCTTCCGGTGGTTGTTAAGAGAGACGTTCATTGTTGGTCCTTCTTCTGAATCTCGTATAGGTGCGTTGCCCATAAGCCGGGCACGCAGTCCAGACACCTCTTGGGGGCCTTCGGCGCGAGGGCGAGCTTCCGCTGCCAGTGGCGCAACGCCGCGCGGATCCGTTACGACAGGTGGTCGAGCGGACTGTCGATCATCTGCTGGACCGCATCGCGCCGCTGGACGTTGCATGACAGCAAGTGCCCAATGTACTCGGCAGGTTCCACCATCTGCGTTGCCGGTTACTGGCGTGATTCAACGAGCCGTGTTCGAGCCCAACGCGAGATGCCGGATGCCGACAATGCTCCTAGAAACCTGCCCAGTTCCTGGCCGTGTTCGTCATACAGCAGCAGCATCGGCACGGCCGCGACCTTCAGTGAATTCAACAACTGAGGGTCAGTCGCAGCATTCACCTTGAGAAATCGAACCTCGTCGCCCATGGCTGCAGCTGCGGCCTCAAAAGCGGGCTCCATGGTTTTGCATGGAGGACACCAGGGAGCACCGATGTAGAGCAGGAGCGGATCTGTGGTGGATCGGGCCAGGCGATTGAATTCGGTGGCATCCAGTTCTTCCACTTCCCCGACCCATGAAGGCACGGACATGTTCATCGCTTCACCCTTTCGCTGGGCGACCGGTCTCATTGAGGCCGGTCGCCGGGTTGTGACCTACTTGCTCTGTACGAACGGAACGATCTGTGCCAGCAGCGCCGGCTTCGGCATCGCGCCAACAATCTCCTTGGCGACTTTGCCGTCCACGAAGACTTTTAACGTAGGGATTGACCGCACCCCAAAGCGCTGAGCCAATTCGGGGTTCTGATCGATATCGACCTTGATTACCTGGAGCTTTCCTTCGAGCTCGTCGGAGATCTCCTCCAGGGAGGGGGCGATGGCCCGGCACGGTGGGCACCAGGGAGCCCAGAAATCCACCAGGACCGGGGTATTGCTCTGGATTACATCGGCTTCGAAGTTGATTGTAGTAGTGCTACGGGTAGCCATTGGGAACCTCATCTATGGGGAGGGGCATCCTCCGCTCGTTTTCGACTGCGCCAGGCTGAGACCGCTATCGCAAAACCAACCTATTGGTAGGTAGATAGGATCGGTGATGATCTTTGTCAAGGCCGATACGGGCCTTTGGAAAAGTTGCCGCCGGATCGGCAGGAATTGAACCGAAAATGTAAAAGGCCAGTGGATACTCCACCGGCCTTCTGTTGATCACTGGCTGCTCGATCGAGAGCTTGCTGGCTAGTGTCCGCTGGCCGCGCGCTTGCTGCCTGCATCGTAGGCCGGGTAATCCGTATAGCCCTTGGCGCCGATGACGCCGTAGAAGGTCGAGCGGTCAGGCTCCGCTAGCGGCCAACCGTTCTTCATCCGCTCTACCAGATCGGGGTTTGAGATGAAGTTGGTGCCGAACGCGATCAGGTCGAGTTCGCCCTTGGCAAGCTCAGTCTCGGCCAGCTCCTGGGTGAAACCGCCCGCGCCGATCAGCGTGCCCTGGAAGGCCTTGCGGAACGCGGCGCCAAAGCCAGCTGGCGTACCGGCCGCCGAAATCGTGGTCTGGTAGTTCAGGTGCACGAAGGCCAGCTCTCGTTCGTTCAGGGCCGCTGCAACGCTCGCCCAGGTCTCGGCTTCGCCTTCGAAGGCTTCCATGTCGTAGATGCGACCGAATGGCGAAACACGCACGCCCACCTTCTCGCCGCCGATTTCCGCGGCCAGCGCATCGACCGTCTCCAGCAGCAGACGCTGGCGGTTCTCAATCGACCCACCGTACTGGTCGGTGCGGGTGTTGAGCTTGCTGCTCAGGAACTGGTCGAACAGGAACGCGTTGGCGGCCATCAGTTCGACACCGTCGAAACCTGCGTCCATTGCCCGGCGTGCCGACGAGGCGAAATCCTGGATGACACGCTTGACCTCATCGGTGGTCAGGGCGCGCGGCTTGCTCGGCAGCACCGGGCCTTCCTTGCCGGGCTCGACCCATGCGTAGACCATCGTGGTGGTCGCCGGCACTTCGCCCGACGACACCGGCGCGGCATTGCCCGGCTGCAATGAGACGTGGGACAGCCGGCCTACGTGCCAGAGCTGAGCAAAAATCTTGCCGCCCTTGGCGTGGACTGCATCGGTGACCTTGCGCCAACCCTGGGTCTGTTCATCGGTATACAGGCCGGGGGTATAGAGGTAGCCACGACCTTCGTCGGAGACGGGCAGGCCCTCGGTGATGATCAGCCCTGCCGATGCACGCTGGGCGTAATACAGCGCAGTCAGATCGCTGGGAATGTTCTCAGGCGTGCGCGTACGGGTCATCGGCGCCATGACGACGCGATTGGCCAACTGCAGGCCAGACAGATCGTAGGGAGTAAACAGCTTGCTCATGATGGGTCTCTCGATTGGGGGCGCGGCCCCGACACAGGGCCGCTGTTGCAAATGCAGTGGCAGGAACGGTTCTTCCGGGCTTAGCCTTCCAGGACTTCCAGCTTGGGAACCATGCGGATTGCCTTGGAGAAGTTGGCGTAGTTCACCGAGGTCTTGGTCACGTTGCGGTGCAGCTCTTCCACCTGCTCGCGAGTTCCATCGGTGTGCAGTCGCACCACGTAGCTCACTTCGTCGTAGCCCGGGTTGACGCTCTCATCGAGGCCCAGGACGCCACGCAGATCCAGCTCGCCATCGGTCTCGATTTCCAGGCTGTGGATGGTGATGCCCATGGCGGCAGCGTTGACTGCGTAGCCCACCGACAGGCACGCGTTGAGTGCTGCCATCAGCAGTTCCTGGGGATTGGGCGCGGTGTTCTGGCCAAGGAATTCCAGCGGTTCATCCGCTGCGATTTCAAAGTGGCGCTGGTATTCCTCGCCGCGGATCGCGTAGCGGCTCACGGTCGCCACAGTGCGGGTCTGGTTCTCCCACTTCGTCTTGACGTTGAAACGGGCACTCCGCTTTGCCGGCTCCGTGGTTGCGGCGACTTCCTGTGCAAACGTCTGCAGGGCAGCAACGTCGATACCGTTGAGATTGTTGGTCATCTGATTGGTCCTTTTAAATTGCGCTCTCGGCGCGTGGAAGACCTGCAGAAGGGCCATCGGGCCGCTTCCTCAGATCCGGATTGGGATTTCGTTGCGTGTGGGCGCAGCTCAGCGGCAGCCGTCGATGCCGCAGCTCTCGCCTTCGCCTGCACCGGTCATTGCTTCGGGCATGTCTCGTGCGGCATCCAGGATTGCCCGCTCGAAAACATTCGCTTCCTGGGCACCGGATACAAAGACCTTGCCGTTGAACAGGAATAAAGGAACACCGTTGGCGATGCGGCTTGCTTCCATCTCATCGCGGTCAATCTCGGCGGAGACGCGTGCCGTATCGACCTCAAGGAGGGGGTCGGTCACACCGACCTCTTTGGCCAGCGAAGCCAGCACGTCCTGGTCGAAAATGTCGAGCCCGTCCGTGGTTGCGGCTCTGTAGATGCGCTCGGCCATCAGTTCTGCGACCACTGGCGAGCTAATGCTCTTGATCAGCGCGTGAGCAGCCGTAGTGTCTCCGAAACGCATGGTGTCGAAGTTGTAGATCAGGCCTTCAAGGAGCCCATTGGTACTGACCGCGGTCATCATCCGATCAGCGCCGGCTGCACCGCCCAACTTCTGATGCAGGGCGGTCTTGTAGCCCATCGGCCGCACTCCCTTGGCGAGGCGATAGGCCTTGTTGGTCACTACGACCTGGACCTGGCCGGCCAACGAATTGACTGCCTTCTCGAAGCGCTTCTTTGCAATCCAGCACCAGGGACAGACAAAGTCCGACCAGACTTCCACCTTCACTGTTTTCATTGCCATCTCCATCAGCGCTCTTGCGCTAACATACCTTGTAGTAGGTAGTCTTGTTGGTTAAAAATGAACCTGTAGTCCGCTCAACGGAGAAGAACTGCAGGTCTATCAGGCGTGTTCTACGACGAGCCGTACAACACTCGGGCTCAACGGATCTTCGTCCTTTGTGGCCCAGTTGATGAAACAGGAACCCTCCAGGATACTCAGCAGCAGAAACGCCTTATGCTTGGCGCCGCTGCCCTTCGGAATCTCCTTGAGCTTGATACCCTGCTCCAGCATTCTGGTGAGCCAACCCAACTGCATGTCGAAGAAGCGCTGCGTCAACTGCTGCAGACTGAGCGGCAATGCCGACATTTCGGCTGCCAGCGCGCCGCACAGCGGCAGGAGGCCGCCGTCGGCACTGGACCGGAATATCTGGAGGAAAGCTTCGAGGCGACCGATCACATGCTCATGCTGCACCTCGATCCGGCCAAACTCGGTTCGAACGCGATCGATGTATTCCTCGACGATCGCGGTTCCCAAGTCTTCCTTGGTCGGAAAGTGATGGTGGATGCTTGCCTTCCGGATACCTACCGCCTCGGACAGGTCCGCGTAGCTGAACGCGGTGTAGCCGCGTGTACGCATCAGGTTCTCGGCGGTCTGGATCAGAGCGTCGCGTGTGCCAACAGCCATATCTCTTCCTCAACTTGAGAATCGTTTCCAAACAAATACTACCTACCACATGGTAGATTGTCAATCGATACTTCAGGAGCTGCGCTGGCATCACTGGCCAGCGCAGCCGCCCTGAGCAATCAGGATTCCAGTTCCTCAAACGCCTCGAAGGCGCGTGACGAGTACACGTAGGCGGCACCGGCATTGAGGGCGATCGCAGTGCCCAAGGCTGCGGCAACCTCTTCCTTGCTAGCTCCGGCACGCTTGGCAGCGCCCGCATGAGCAGCGATGCAGCCGTCACAACGCGTTGTCACCGCGACCGCCAAGGAAATCAGCTCATGCGTCTTGGCGTCCAGTACGTTGCCTTCGCGCGTGGCGGTTTCCAGCTTATGAAACGCGGACGCCACGGGAGCGTTCACCTTGTTGAAGCGAGTGACGCGCTTTACTACCGCGCTCAATTCTCCGAACCATTTCTTTTCCATTTGGATGCACCTGTCTAATTGAGGAATTTATTTGCCGAGCTTGCGAGCGGCCATGACGCCACCATCGACGTCCCAAACCGCGCCGGTGACCCAAGAAGCCTTGTCCGACAGAAGGAAAATGACGGTTTCGGCCACGTCGCGCGGCGAGCCATTACGACCCAGCGGGTGGAAGCTGTTGAAGGCATCCAGTGCACTGCCCAGCTGCTCGCCCGGAATGAAGCGCTCGAAGATTCTGGTTTCCACCATCGCCGGGCTCACCGAGTTCACGCGAATGTCATGCTCAGCCAGTTCCGCGGCCACGTGCCTGGTCATGGCGTCGAGGCCAATCTTTGCCATCGAGTAGGCGGATGCCGGGACGGTTTCGATCGCCTGGCGGGCCGCGACGGCGGTCACGTTGACGACCGAGCCTGGCTTCTTCCGGGCGACCAGCGACGCAGCCACCTGCTGGGTAATAAAAAACAGGGAACGGTTAAGATCGAGGAAGTTGTCGTAGTCCTCGGTGGAATGCTCCAGGAATGCCTTCGGGTAGTAGATGCCTGCGGTGTTGACCAGCAGATCGATGTCGCCCTGCTCCGCAGCGAGCTTGGCTAAGAGAGACTTCACGCTCGCTGCGTCAGACAGATCCGCCGCATAGGCGACCGTCTTCTGTTCGCCGGCGATTGCGGCCAACTGCTGACGGGCCGCCTCCGCCTTTTCGGGACGGTTGCCAATTACAACAACGTCGCCACCTTGCTCGGCCACCATCCGGGCGACCTCAAAACCAATTCCACTCGTGCCGCCGACAACAAGGAGTTTGCGGCCTTCAAATTGCTTGGTATCCATAAAAAGTGTCCTCTCGGTGAATTATCTACCAACTAGTAGGACTGCTATGTAGGCGCGGGCTGTTGGATTGTCAATGTGGGAAATATGAGTCATTCCGGATTGGGTGCCGATCGCGACGCCGTAGCGTGGTCAGGCCGCACCGCAAACAGTGTGTCGACAGGGAATTGGCCGGACCGGCTCGGTAAACTGGTCAATGGCCAGCAGCCCTAAATTTATGGCACACCGGATACCAGCCAACCTGTGCGGGAATATCATTGTCGTGGCGGGGGCGCGTTTACACGCACCAGATCAGTTGCTCAGCTAGGCCGAGCCCGTCGCCTTGCGCGGCTAGACCAATGAACGCACACAAGCCCGAAGACTCCAACTTAATCGGGTTGCGCCCGTCCCTGCCCCTGAATCGCACTAGCTGGTGCGCTCCTTGGACCGATCGACGTAGGGGTGTAGCCGCACTCACGGTTGACCATGCCACCCTCACTTTCCACA
The DNA here is from genome assembly GCF_030010215.1 of Tianweitania sp. UT-5YL-CI-8. GTDB lineage: Bacteria > Pseudomonadota > Alphaproteobacteria > Rhizobiales > Rhizobiaceae > Oryzicola. The sequence continues at coordinate 84,662 of NZ_JASCRR010000013.1, read as the reverse complement.
AGACAAACCGACAAGGATAAATTCCTCGATTCGGGAACCCTTCGACGTTCAGGCGCGGCCGATCTGCCGGATGAACCGGAAAGCGTAGTCAGCATCGGTGACGTAAAGCGCGAGGCAGCGCCGTTGTGGTTCCTTCGGTCCCGAAGAGATAGTCTTCTCGTTTGAATCGACAATCCTAGTCGTTCTCCATGGGAGTCGTCCCGGTGGAAGGCTTTCGGCCCAGGGACGGAAGCCAGTTCTCGTTGAGCGTGCAGATCACCGGACGGCTAGATGACGACAACCTTCGATCCCGTCGGCACGCGGCGATAGAGGTCGATGACGTCCTGGTTCATCATCCGGATGCAACCGGACGAAACGGCATGCCCGATCGTTTCGGGTTGGTTGGTACCGTGAATGCGGAACAGGGTGTCCTTGCCGTTTTTGAAGAGATAGAGTGCACGGGCGCCGAGAGGATTGTTGGCTCCACCCCCCATGCCGCCGGACCATCGGGCGTATTTTTCCGGCTCGCGCCTGATCATGTCCGGGGTGGGTGTCCACTTAGGCCATTCCTGCTTCCAGGCGATATTGGCCGTGCCCGTGAATTCCATTCCCTCGCGGCCGACGCCGACGCCATAACGCATCGCCTTTCCGCCCTCCTGAACAAGATAGACGAAGCGGTTCTTCGTATCGACGACGATCGTGCCCGGCGGCTCGCTTGTGCGGTACTCCACCTGCTGTCTGAGGTTCTTCGGATTGACGCGGGAGGTGTTGATCGCCGCGACCGGAAACTTCTCATTGGTCTGGGCGGCGTAGTTGGCGGCGGTCGCCGGCCGGCTGCGTTCAAGCGGCTGGGTGACCGCGGTTGTCGGCATCGTGGTCGTGGTGCAGCCAGCTGCGACCAGGCTGAACAGAAAGGCGGAAAACGCTCCGCTCTTTTTTAGCAAACTCATTTGGTATCACGCATAATTGTCCGCGCTCCAATCATGAAGGGCGGATGGTTCAGGTTCGGGGTTAAGGGAACGGGCTGCCCGCCATCTGATTGGGGAGGCGTCATGTCGAGCCTCCAAGCTTCTCGATGGCGGCGTTGAGCGCCTCGCGCGAGATCTCGCCCATGTGCATGGAGGCGAGCGTCCCGTCGGCTCTGAGGAACAGGGTGATGGGGAGCCCCATGCTCCCGTAGTGGCGGGGGATCTGCATTGACTGGTCGAGCAGAACGCGATCGAGCTTGAGGTTTTCTTTTGCGAGATAGGAGCGGATCGTTTCCGAGCCTTCGCCCTGGTTGACGAACAGGAAGGCGACGTCGTCGCGGTTTGCTGCGACTTCCGCCAGCAGAGGCATTTCCCTGCGGCACGGCGGACACCAACTCGCCCAGAGATTGACGACGGCAGGTTTGCCGATCACATCGCTCACCGCGATCGGCGGACCTTCCATTTGCTGCAGCGCGACGGTCGGCGCAGGCTGGCCGAGGGTGGCCTGGGTGAGTTGGATCACGCCGACCCAGAGCACGAGGCTAAGGCCGAGCGTGCCTGCTGCGGCAAACCCGGCCTTGAGCGAGCGGATGAAGAACACGCTGACGATCAGCACGCCGACGAAGCCGGCGATCGGCTGAAAGCCGCCCTGCCAGAAGGCAAAGATTCGCATGAGCTCGCCCGAAAAGCTCTGCCAATGCAGCGCGACATGGCCGAGGCGGGCCGCGACCAGACCCCCGATCAGCGCCCATGTCGACCATTTCCCGATGATGGGATCGACACGGCGCGCGAGGATCGACGTCACAATCGTGAAGGTAAAGATGCCAAGAATGGCGGCGAATTGCTCCGAGGCGAAGACGAAGGGCCCGATCGCGATGGCGTTCAACGCACCATTCCCGTTTTCTCGATCGAGGTCTGCAACGTCGCCTTCGTCACGTCTCCCACGAGCCGTGTTCCGGCCGGCTCTCGCCCGTCGGGATCGACGAAAATCATCGTCGGCGGACCGACCACCTGAAGGCCCTGCATGATCTGGCGCTGTTCGGGGGTGTTGACGCTGACATCGAGCTTGATGAGATTGAAGCGGGCGAGCGTGGACTGGATGGCGGGGTCGGACAGCACGCTGCGGTCTATGACCGCGCAGGTAACGCACCAGTCCGCGGTGACGTAAAGCAGGCTCGGTTTGCCGTTCCGATCCGCAATCTCCGTCTGAAGCTCGGCGGGCGTGCCTGCGCTGCGGAAGACCAGCGCTTCCGAAGAGCTGGGAACGCCACCCGTTCCGGCGACGAGATTGCCGAGGGGCCGGAAAGGGTCGCCGGCGCCGCTGGCGGCTCCGACAGCCAGCACGATGCCGTAGAGCGCGGCCGCGATGCCGGCCGCCTTCGCCGCCCGGTGCCGTCCCGGAGCGTCCGGACCGATCGAATCGAAGGCGCCTAGCCAGACTGCAAGGCCAATCGCGAACAGGGCCCAGAGCGCCAGGCCTGCTTCTGCCGGGATGATGCGCGAGACCATCCAGATGGCGGTCGCCACGAAGACGAAACCGAAAGCCTGACGGACCGCCGTCATCCACGCTCCCGCCTTGGGAAGCGCCTTCGGGCCGAGCGTGCCGAAGGCGATCAGGGGAATGCCCTTGCCCAGGCCAAGCGCAAAGAGGGATGCCGCGCCGAGCGCGACGTCGCCGGTTTGAGCGATATAGATCAGCGCACCGGCGAGCGGTGCGGTGACGCAAGGCCCGACGATCAGCGCCGACGTGAAGCCGAGCAGACCGGCCGAGGCCAGCGAGCCCCGATTGCCCTGACCGAGGCCGCCGATCGCATGGACCCAGGCCGATGGCAATTGGAGCTCAAACAGGCCGAACATCGACAAGGCCAGTACGACGAAGAGGGTGGAGACCGCGCCGATGGCGAGCGGCGACTGAAGGGCCATCTGCAAATTCTGCCCGGACCAGGCCGCTGCCACGCCGAGCAGGCCGAACGCGCTCGCCATCGCGAGCACGTAGGCAAGCGACAGGGTAAAGCCCCTGAGTGCCGTGACGGACTCGCCCTGCCGCGCGATCGCTCCGGCAAGGATCGGGTACATCGGAAATACGCAAGGCGTGAAGGCGAGCAGCACGCCGAACAGCATGAAGCTTGCCAGAACCATCGCGACGCCGCCGTCCTTCAGCAGCGAACCGATCATGCCGCCATTATCTGCCGCGATGGCGATGCCGGTCTCGTTCCCGGTCGCTGGCGCGGTGGCGGCCGGGGCCGTCCACTTGCTCGCCTGCGTCGCCGGGCCGCGTTCCTCGGGGTCGGTTACGGCAAGCGTCGTCGCATCGACATGACGCACGATCGGAGGATAACAGATGCCGTGGTCCTGGCATCCCTGATAGTGGACTTCGAGCGGACCGGGCGCTGACGCATCAAGGCCAACGACGGCGGCGACGTGATCGTGGAAGACGGTCGAGGGGCCGAAGGTCGGGTCGTCCTTGCTCTGGCCGTTTCCCTGAACGTCGGGCACCGGAAGATCCGAATCGCCGCGCCTGAAGCTGAACTTGTCCTGATAAAGGTAGTATCCCGGCGCGATCGTCCATTGAACCTGGACGCTGCCGCTATTTTGCCGTGTCGCCGAGAGCTTGAACGCCTGATCGACCGGAAGCGGCATTCCGCCTGACGACGTCACCTGCGCCGATGCTGGCGCGATCGACAGCGCTGCAAGCGCAATGATCATTGCCGCGACAATGACGGACCAGACAGTTCTTGAAGGCAATGCACGCTCCCGTTTGACGTTACGACGGCGGGAGAGTTCCGATCGGCAGCTTAAGGCAGACTTAAGGGCATCTGGATTCGCCGAATGTCGGAAAGCCCCGGCCGAAACGCCTAGAGCGGCCCGAAAAGGGCTTCCAGGGCGGCTCCTCGGGGTGCTCCGCTCTGGAGGATCAGCTCGCCATCGCTGCCTCGCGCGACGAAGCTGGGCGTACCGCTAAAGCCCAGCCGCCTCATCAGCTCGACATTGTTGTTGAGCTTGGTGTTCGTCTCCGGCGATATCTTCGCCAGCGGGGCGATACCGCCGGCGCCATGATTCATCTCGTTTTGCGTCAGGGCGGCTTGTGGATCGGCGGCTTCGACGATCGCGGCTGCCTTTGCCGCCGAGTCGGCGCGGATCACGCCCACCATGACATGGCGGATCTGCACTTTGCCGGCCTCGACCCATGGACGCGCCGAACGCCATAGCTCGTTGCAGAAGGGGCAATTGGCGTCGGTGAACGCATAGACGATGCGTTCGGCATTCGGATCCCCGTCCTGAACCCAGGCCGCGGCTTCAAGCGCTCCCCAGGCCTCCCGCTGCACCGGTTCGCTCGTTGCTTGCTTCAACGCGGCGTCCGCAACGGAATCGCCCTTTGCATCGATCATGGTGCCGATCAGCGCATAGTTCGCGTCGGGCATGATATAGACCGCCAGCGGCTGCGTGCCCGAACTCGCGGCATAGGCCTGCAATCCGCCCGGCACTTCCAAAGGACCGTGGATGGTCAGGCCTTGGCCCTTGAGCGATTCAAGGATCGCCTCGGAGTTGCTTGCTGTCTTTGACGAGGCTGTTCCAGCATTGTCGTTGCAGCCTGCGAGCATCGTTGCGAGCGCAATGGCGGATAAGAGCTTTTTCATTCCTGACGCACCAGTCGAGATTGTGGACAAATCTAAATGTTTGCTCCGCTTTCCCGTGCAAACTTAAGGCAGTATTAAGCGGCGCGGCCGCGTTCGCCACTTTGCGACCGACGTCCTCACGAGCCGTCCACCAGAGAGTAGATGTCCTCTCTTAACTGCGCCGGGCCTGCCGGAACGCCACAAGCCGTGATGTAGACGAAGTGGAGCGGAACCGGGCTGGAGATCGCGACGTCCCGGCGCCGACCGTTGGTCAGGAATACGGCGACGGACTCGGCGGACCAGCCCGGCGTCTCCTTGAGCAGCCACGTCACGAATTCCGGAATACGCTGGACCCTCACGCAGCCGGATGAATGAAAGCAGCTGGCATCCTAAAGCAGGCCGGGATCGGGCGTGTCGTGAAGATAAACCGAATATTGATTGGCGAAGTTGATGCGGACGCGTCCAAGAGCATTGCGGCTCCCCGGCTCCTGCCGGAACATGTAGTTGATCGCCTCGTCGGTGCTCAATTCGACAGATTGTTCGGCAAACCGGCCATAGCCGGAAGATCGTCCGCGACGTTTTGAGGGCCAGCGCCTCGACTCTTCCGGACGCGGCCCAGCTCACCGGATAGCTGGCTGCCGTGGCTCAACACCCGCTGGGACGAAGGTATGCGGAACGCCTTGGCGCTGTGGGAAAGATGAAAGCGAAGGGCTTTCCGGGACAGCGCGGGGTCCTTTCGCAAAGGGCTCAGCGGCGACGTCTCGCGGAGAAGGCCAATCAGAGTGGGCTTGCGCGAAGGCCATCGCCTCGTGGCATCGCCCGGCTGATAACAACCGCACGCGATGACTTGGCGAAACCCAAGGCGATCCTGGTGGCTGCGATCAAAGTGAACGTTCCGGATCTCGTTGTCGCACGCACCGCCATCGGCGACTTCCAATCCATGATCCGTTCCAAGACAGCACGAAAGCTCGATGAACGGCTCGAAGCAGCTAAGAACAGCTTGGTCGGATCGTTTGCCGGTGGCGTTGCGAAAGACCGCGACGTTGTAAGAAACGCAATTATCTCACCGTGGTCAAATGAGCAGACACGGGTGGATCACACGACTGAAGCTCATCAAAGGTCAGATGTACGGGAGAGCAAAACTCGATCTGCTGCAGGCACGATTGATCGGCGCATCGTAGGTATTGCCTGTCAGCATGAGTGCGTCTGAGCCGATCTTTAGCCCTAGCCGTCCCCTGCATGATTATCCGTCAAGGTGCGGCGGCGGCGAGCTGCTGTAACAGCTTGACGAAATGGCTGGTTCGCACGCCCTTGGCATTCTGTGCCGGGTCAACGATCTGCACCACCACCAAACGCTTTGATGGAACGATGGCAATAGCCTGCCCGCCATAGCCCGATGCAAGGGCAGCACCGGAGCCGAAGATTTGCGGATTCAGTGTCCACCAAAGATAGCCATATCCCATGCTCCCGCGATCGGTAGCGGAATAGGCCGTCGTTGATTCTCTCACCCACGAGGAGGGAATGACCTGTTTTCCCTCCCAACGTCCCCCGTTGAGGAAAAGCTGTCCGAAGCGGGCGGCATCTCTGGCGCTGAGGCTGAACGGATAGGCGGAATGCTCCGACTGTCGTTCGGCCACATATCGACCGTCACGCGCTGAAAAATCCTCCATGCCGATCGGCGCGGCGATCCGCTGCGCAAAGCTGCGGAAAATATCCTCGCCGGTCTGCTGCCGGTAGATCGTGCCGAGGGCGTTAAAATCCCAATTATTATACCACCAGAAGGTGCCGGGTGCGTGACTGCCGCGCTCCGGCCGATTGCGACGCATGTCGCCGGTTTCATAGGCGGCGGGATGATAAATGCCGGATCGCGCCATGAGCAGATCGCGCACGGTCGCCTGCTTCTCGGTCGCCGTAAGGGCTGGGGGCTTATCGTCAATGCCGAGATCGGCAAGGGTGCCGCCGAGACTGATCCGGCCTTCTGAAACCGCGATTCCGTATAGCGCGCTGAGTAGGCTCTTGCGCACGGAGGCGACATTCACCTTGCGGGATACATCGCCCCAACTTGCGATCACTTTGCCGTCCTGAACCACCATGACGGCTGTCGGCTTGAGACTGGCGGCATAGTCCTGAGCGGCGTTCAACCGATCAACGGACCATCCTGCGGATTCAGGGTCAGTAATTTGCCACGGCTGCGCGTTCCCGCTTCCTGCAAGCACAAAGGCAAACAGGGAAACCAGAACGACAAAGAAATACCTCGGATATGGCGGCATACAGCCTCCTAATGCTTACTGTTTCGCCGCGATGTTGAGCGCTCGATTGAAAAACTCGACAACCTGATGGTTGCATTGTTCGTGGAAAGCTGCGCGATCGAAACCGGCCGGCCCCTTGCAACTGCGCCTGTTTTGGTCTCCCGGCTCACAGGGCCGGGAAAAAGCGAAATGACCTGCATCCCTTACAAGATGGAATTCCGGCGAGACTGGAAGCCTTTCCAAAAAGGGCGCAGTGTTTGTCGAGGCAGGCGCTCTGTCGTCGTTCTCTGCGGCCCAAAGCTGGATCGGTATGCGCAGCTGGGCCAGACCAGACCGATCGAACGAAAAGCCCAACGCGGGCGCAGCGATAACAGCCGCCGCTATCCGGTCATCGTGAGGCCACGGATATGAAGCCGCGTCCTTTCCGACCAACCGCGAAAGCTCCCCATCGAGTTTCAACCTGCAAGCAAATTCGGCAGAAGCTTTCCCACAGTATTCCTGCGCCAGCGCAGCGCTCGGAGACGCGCCGGACGCAACCAGCATCGTGAAGCCGCCAGCGGAAAAGCCGAAAGCTCCGATGCGGGAACGATCAACCGTGACGCGATCCTCCCATTCGGATTGCATGTAGTCGAGAACACGGCTGACATGGCCAACGCGACCGACCAGCCATTTGCGCGCCGGATCACGATCATCGCCCTTGGTGTCGCCGGTGTGAGCGATTGCGACGACGATATAGCCGGCCGCCGCAAGCGCCTCGGCAGTATCGCTATGAGCTGCGAGCCCGCCGCCGTTTCCGTGCGAGATAAGGACCAGCGGATGAATTGCCGTACTGCTTGGATTGGCCGCCTCGGGAAGCCATATGGCAATCTTGATGGGCTTCCCGCTCCCGTTCTCGATGCTGCGTTCCTGGTAGGCTGAAGCAATTGAGTTTCCGAGCAGGAAGAACGCTGCAAGGAGAATGAAGGTCGCGACGGGTCGTACAAAACAAGAAAAACGCATGAACCGTGCCTGTCTATGGAGCGGCTGCGGCGATCTTCCGCATGAGTTGGAAGAAATCTCGCATCTCTATGCCTCGCCGGTTCTGGGCCGGGTCCACGGTCTGCACGATCACGAGCCGCTTTTCCGGGACATAGGCAACGACCTGGCCGCCATAGCCGGCATTGAATGCGCCGCCCTGTCCCCAATGATCGGTGCGCAGCGTCCACCACATATAGCCGTAGCCGCTAGTATGATCGGATGGCTGCGACAGCGCCGTGGTGGCTTCCCCCACCCAAGCGGCGGGAATAACCTGCCGGCCGCCCCACTGGCCGCCATTGAGGAAAAGCTGTCCGAAACGCGCAAGGTCGCGGGCGCTCATGGTGAAAGGATAGGCCGGATGGACGGATGATTTTTCGAGAGAATAGCTGCCGTCCCCCGCCGAAAAATCCTCCATGCTGATCGGCGCGGCAATGCGCTGCGCGAAGCTCTGGAAAATGTCCTCGCCGGTCTGCTGCCGGTAGATCGTGCCCAGCGCGTTAAAATCCCAATTGTTGTAAAACCAGAACGAGCCGGGGGCGTGACTGCCGCGCTCAGGCCGCTTCTGGCGAATACCGGCGGTTTCATAGGCTGCGACGTGGTAGATTCCCGATCGCGCCATGAGCAGGTCGCGCACGGTCGCCTGCTTCTCGGCCGCCGTGAGGGTCGGGGCCTTATCGTCAATACCGAGATCGCCAAAGGCTGCTTCCGAGACTAATCCGGCCTTCCGAAACCGCGATCCCGTAAAGCGCGCTGAGCAAGCTCTTGCGGACGGAGGCGACATTCACCTCGCGGGATACATCGCCCCAACTGGCGATCACTTTGCCGTCCTGCACCACCATGACGGCCGTGGGCTGTAGGGTGGCGGCATAGTCCTGAGCAGCCTTTAACCGATCGACCGACCAGCCTGCGGACGCTGGATCGGTGTTTTGCCACGACTGCGCGTTTGCATTTCCGATAAGAAGAATGAACGTAGAAATAAACGCTAACAAGAATGAACGCATAGATGGCCTTTACCAAGTTCCTGCCAAAGCCGCACCTGCCAGAAGCAGACCGGTCAAGATGTTAGATAGGAAGAGCCGGTAATTCAGCTCTGGCTTTCCGAGGTCGACGCGCCATGCCTGCCAAGCCAGATGGGCCGTGACGATGATCATTCCGACCGCGTAGGGAAGTGACATATCTAGCAACCAGCCACCGACCGCCCACGATGCGACGGCGATGACGTAGAACAGCCCAATGCAGGCTTTGCCGCTTCGACCGAACAATATTGCGGTCGATTTCAGGCCCAAACGAGTGTCGTCTGCAACATCGACATAAGCGTAAACCGTATCATAGCCGATCTGCCACGCTATCGCGCCGATCCACATAGCAACGGCTCCGGCCGGAATCGTTCCAGAAACCTCCGCCCATGCCGTCAACATTCCCCAATTGAACGCCGCCCCCAAGACGGCTTGCGGCCAATGCGTGAAGCGTTTGCAAAGAGGATAGATGAACACGAGCGGCAGCACGCATATTGCTACGAGGCGCGTGAAGGGGGTCAGGAAAAACAGCAGCAATGCAGCCAGGGCGAGCTCTGCGGCAAGAAACGCTATTGCGCTGTGGAGCCGAAGCTGACCGCTCGCCAGTGGGCGAAAGCGGGTCCGCTCGACATGCCCGTCAAATTTGCGATCCGCGATGTCATTGACTGTCGAGCCGGCGCTTCGCATCAGGAACGCGCCAAGACCGAACACCACTAGAAGCCAGGTTTCAGGAAGGCCGTGGGCCGCCTGTGTGAGCGCAGCCAGGCAGGGAAAAAGCGTAAGCCAAATGCCCACTGGCCGATCAATCCGGGCAAGTCTCGCGTAAGGACGCCAAGAGATAGGCAGCCGTCGGTCGACCCAATCTCCAAGGTGAATATCGCTCAAATCTGGACGGCTCAAGGTAGTCATTTTGCTGCCTTCCGTCCAATAAACAAACCGCTCTCTTTCCCGACATCCAGGACACCATTTCCGACCTGAAATGCTTCTGTGATCGCCTCCCGAAATGCAGCAAGCTGCGCCTCGTCGGCAGAATCTCCGGGAGGATAGGACGTCAGGGCCAGGAACACGTCTTCCGGATCTGTCACGCGCAGAGAGGCCGGATGCTGCGCCATGGTCATGTTGCCAAATTTAGCCCGCATGATCCGTTCGGCGGCGTCATATCCGAACGCAGCGCCGGCCGGGTCCACGGGCGCGCTGCCGAACACGGTTGTCAGGGCATACAGCTCGCGCATGTTGCCGGCGCCGTTCGTCGTTATCGCTAGGAAACCACCCGGCTTCAGAACCCGGTACATTTCCGCAACCGCCTTCGACGGGTCAGGTAGATGATAGAGCATGTGCATTGCGATGACGGCGTCAAAGGTCCCGTCTTCAAAGGGCAACCCGGCCGCGTCGGCTTGCTGGCCTGTGACCGATACAAATGGCAGGGGCAGGCATCGTTCAACGGCTTCCTGCACCATGCCCGGCGAAAGGTCGGAAAGTGTGAGGTGCAGGTTCTGAGGCAGGTCGTTTGCGGCTGCCGCCCAAAACCAGCCGGGACCGCATCCGACATCAAGGACGCTGTCACCGGGCTTGAGCGGAAGCTGTCGTGCTACCCACGGAAACCAGCCGGTTTCGGCAATCGTATATTCGCTGTTCAGGCGAGCGCGTGCCGCGAGTTTATGGCTATCTCCGTACTGCTCTGCATTGCCAGACGTTATCGAGCTCACGCGAATCCTCCATCTTTCCTTCTCCCGAAATCCAGCCACAACTCATGGAGTTCATTACCGGCACCATTCGGACCCATCAGGCCATGTACGCAGCCTTGCGGAACACCAAGAGAAAGACCGCCAAGTGCTTTGAAAGAACGGCCTCCCTGTCCGAACGTTTTCTCAGTTCGAGAAACCGCGATGGCGTCTTGCTCATCTCCACCGCTCACAAAAGAATCTTACCACCAGTGCCTCAAGCATTGTACTAACAGTAGCGTTGCAACATGAATTCCTATTCAGCCCACCTTATGGGCGATTGTTGGCGATCTCTTGTTCTAAAATCTGCCGATACCCTCATGTGAAAGCCATTGGGCTCGCGCGAAGTGACCATCCCAGCATCGCCGCGTCCGCACTTCGTCGCCCACTGGCTCGCGATGCAGCACTATTCGCGCAACATCTTTCCAGTCCGCACTGGCGGCCTTGGCGTCGAGAAGGCACAAATAGGTAACAAATGCTGTTCGTCATAGCGGGTAAGACTTGGATCCGTTCCACCGTGTTTTCATTTTGGGGCGCTATCCCCCGCATTGTTCATGCTGGTGGGTTGGTCTGGACCGGCCGCTCAGCGTGATGGTCGCGCCGAGAGCGTTGACGGCTCAAATCGCAAATCTGATCGCTAAACCACTTCGAAAGCTGGTCAAAGGCTTCGAAGGCCGGCGCCAAGAAAACGGCCATGCCAAGGGTTTCGCTTATCCGCTCACGGTTGGCGCCGGCATCTGCTGATCTCTCCGCATATTAGGCAATGCAGGGCTGGCATCGAGCCGCGATGATGATGGCGAGCGCGATCGACTCTATCGTTGCCGGATCGAGCGCCTCGCTGGCATGCGCAGATCGCGCCAAGTCGGAGAATGACTTCAACACCAACGTTCAAACAAGCAGTCAGCCACAGGAGCGCTCCAGGCCGGCGGCTTCCGTGGCTGCGGATACCTCGATCGGGTCATGAGGCGCCGGCGCTTCGATAGAGCACATACGCAGCGACCACGAAGATCAGCGCCGCGAAGATGCGGTTGAGCGTGTTCTTGCCCGTCGAGAGGCGATTGGCGAGCATCATACCGAGAATACCGCCAAGGATGCCGCCAGCGATGAACTCGAAGGCAATCGGCCAATCGACAAGGCCGGATGCAGCGTAGTTCAGCGCCGTTGCCAGTCCGAAGCTGCCGACTGCCAGAAGCGAGGATCCAATCGCGTTGATGGTCGGCATTCCAGTCGCGAGGATGAGGCCCGGCACGATCAGGAAGCCGCCGCCGATGCCGAAGAAGCCGGAGGCGGACCCGGCGACAAAGGCGACGGCGGCCGTGACGACGCATGTCCTCAGATCGGCTGGGCGCTCGGTGGACGCGCTTGCCTTGCGCGGTCGCAGCATCATCACACCGACGAAAATCATCAGCAGCCCGAAGAGGAAGAGGAGCTGCTGTCCGTCAACCACCTTGCCGAGCGTCGAGCCGGCGAGCGCGCCGAACGTGCCGACACCGGCGAAGATGATCGCGCAGCGCCAGCGGACGTTGCCGCTGCGGGCATGGCCGATGAGGTTGGCGAAGGCGTTGACCGAAACGGCGAGCGCGCTCGTGCCGATGGCGATATGCGGCTGCGTCACGCCGACGACGTAGAGCAGAAGTGGCGTCGCGAGGATTGAGCCGCCTCCGCCGACGAGACCGAGGGAGAAGCCGACAAGTCCGCCCGAGGCGAGCGCGGGACCAATATTGGCAAGCATAGCTCAGCCCTTTCCGGCCAGCAATCGATCATGCGTGACCATTCCGATGAACATGGCGACAACGAAGATGACCGCAGGGACGAGGCCGAGCGAAAGGGATGCGATCGCGGGACCGGGGCAGAAGCCGGCCAGGCCCCAGCCGACGCCGAAGATTGCCGAGCCGAGTATGAGCGGGCGGTCGATGCGGGTCTTGGTCGGCAGATGAAGCTGATCGTCAAACAGAGGCTTGTTGATCGCGAAGGTGATCCTGTAGCCGACGAAGGCGACGACGACACCGGCGCCGAGAACGAAGATCAGGCTCGGATCCCATGCGCCGGTGATGTCGAGGAAGGCTTTCACCTTCGCGGGGTTGAGAAGGCCCGAGATTGCAAGGCCGAGGCCGAACAGAACGCCGGCAGCAAGGGCCGTCAGGATGCGCAGAGCAGGAATCATAGCCAGCCTCCCACCCGCATCACGAGCACGGTAATGATCGCCGTTGCGAGAAAAGTCAGCACCGCAGCTAACGACCGGGGAGACAGTCGTGCCAGGCCCGAGATGCCGTGTCCGGAGGTGCAACCGGAACCCATGCGGGTACCGACGCCGACGAGCACGCCGGCGACAATCAGCAGCGGCCAAGACGCCGCGACGACCACCTGTGGCGCTGTGCCGAAGATGACGAGATAGGTCAGCGGACCGAGAAGGAGGCCGGCGACGAAGGCAATGTCGTGGCCGAGCCGCTCACCGCGATGTCCAAGCAGCCGGCCGACGATGCCGCTGATCCCGGCAATTCGGCCGTTGAGCAGCATAAGAAGACTGGCTGACAAGCCGATCAACGCGCCGCCGGCCAAGGGAGCGAAATAGGCGTCAATCACCAGACTGCCCCCTCGATCGCGTCCAGCGGGATCTTCAGGTAGCGCTTGCCGTTACCCTCCGGCTCGGGAAGCCGGCCGCCGTTGATGTTCACCTGCAGTGCATGCAGGATGAGCTTGGGCATCGGCAGGACCGCGTCGCGCTCCTCGCGCAACTTGACGAAACTCTCCTCGGTCTGGCCGGCAATGTGCGGATTGAACTTCTTCTGCTCGCCGACCGTGCTTTGCCAACGGGGCGGACGACCATCCGGCTGATAATCGTGGCCGGTGAACACGCGGGTCTCGTCAGGAAGGGCCAAAATGTCCTGAATGGACTTCCAGAGCACTTTTGCGCTCCCGCCCGGGAAATCGGCGCGCGCGGTGCCGGAGTCCGGCATGAACAGTGTGTCGTGGACGAAGGCGGCGTCGCCGATGGCATAGGTGATCGAGGCAAGTGTGTGCCCCGGCGAGAACATCACCCTCGCGTCGATCGTGCCGACCTTGAAGGTATCGTCCGCGAAGAATAACCGGTCCCACTGATGACCATCGGCGCGAAAATCCGGCCAGTTATAAATCCCCCTCCAGAGTTTCTGCACATCGACGACATGGGCGCCAATCGCTGTTGGAGCTCCGGTGTTCTCCTTGAAATAGCGGGCTGCGGAAAAGTGGTCAGCGTGCGGATGGGTGTCGAGTATCCACTCGACGGTCAGGCCTTTCTCCGCAATGTAGGCGAGAATCGTATCGGCCTGCTCGGTACTGGTCGACCCGGACTTCTCGTCATAATCGAGCACCGGGTCGATGATTGCGCATTTCTTCGTCTCGGGGTCGCTGACGACATATTGAATGCTGCCGGTGCGCTTCTCGTAGAAGCCCTCGACCTCCGGTTTGCCGATGTGCCGATGCGCGGCCAGCCAGTCGCGGGCATTGTCGGGCGCAATGCCAATCTTGCCGGCGACGGCAATTAGCTTGTCGTCGCTGAACCCGTCGGCATCGCCAGCCAGGACCCACATGTAGAAGGAGCGCGCACCGGAGCGGCAATGCGCAAGCACCGGACCATCCGAGGCGACGATCGTCTCCGCGAAGCGCCGCACGTCTTCCGGCCGCATGTTGCTGCTGGTTACCGGGATGAAGACATAGTCCAGACCTGCCGCTCTGGCCGCCTCTTCTTCTGCTGCCGACCCGAGCTGCGAACCCTCTTCGCCATCGGGCCGATTGTTGATGATCGTCTTGAAGCCGTTGCGAGCAAGTTCGGCGAAGTCCTCGGGCTGAAGCTGCCCCGCGACGGAAAACTTCTTCGTGACCGGTATCGGTTTCATGGGGCTCCTCCTTGACGCCTGTCAATCTTAATTACATACTTACATAAAACCAGATATATAGTTCTGCAAGTGGGAGGAATGCCATGGAAGCTGTCCAGGACATCCGCGCCGCTGAGGCGCCGGGTCTGAGGCACAGGATCGTCATTGTCGGTGGCGGCGCGGCCGGCATCACCGTGGCGGCCGCGCTGAAGCGGCACGATGCGAAGCTGGACGTCGCGATCGTCGAGCCCTCGGAGTCCCACTCCTACCAGCCGGGCTGGACGCTGGTCGGTGCGGGTGTCTTCACGCGCCGGCAAACCGAGCGCGAGGAGCGATCGCTGATCCCGAAGGGTGTGACGTGGATTAAGGCGGCGGTCAGCGCCTTCGACCCGGATAGTAACCTGGTCAGGATGAGCGACGGCCGGGCGCTCGGTTACGATTATCTCGTCGCCTGTCCCGGACTGAAGATCGACTGGGACGCCATCCAGGGGCTTAAGGACACGCTTGGCAAGAACGGGGTGTGCAGCAACTATCGGGCCGACATGGCCGAATATGCCTGGGAGCTTGTACGGAGCTTCCAGGGCGGGACCGCGCTTTTCACCCAGCCGGCGATGCCGATCAAATGCGCCGGTGCACCCCAGAAGATAATGTACATGATGGGCGATCATCTTCGGCGGGCTGGCAGGCTCGGCAGTTCGAAGCTGAAATTCTGCCTTGCTGGCGACGCGCTGTTCGGCGTGCCGTTTTTTGTGCCGCCGTTGCAGAGGGCCGTCGACGATTACGGTATCGACGTCTGCTACCGGCACGACCTGATCGCCATCGACGGTGCCGCGAAGGCGGCACTGTTCTCCGTAACCGACAAAGATGGCGTGGCACGCGACGTCGAGATGCGCTTCGACATGATCCATGTTGTCCCGCCTCAGACGGGGCTCGATGTCGTGCGGGAAAGTCCGCTGGCCAACGCAGCGGGCTGGATCGATGTCGATTCGGCAACCCTGCGTCATATCCGCTATGCGAACGTGTTCTCGCTCGGAGATGCAGCTTCCACCACGAACGCCAAGACGGCGGCGGCCGTCCGGCTCCAGTCCCCGATCGTGGTCGCCAATCTGCTGGCCGCCATGCAGGACAAGCCCATGCCCAAGACCTATGACGGCTACGGTTCGTGCCCGCTGACGGTCGCCCTCGGCAAGATCGTGCTTGCCGAGTTCGCCTATGGCGGCAAGGTGACGCCGAGTTTTCCGCTCGATCCGCGCGTGCCCCGTAAGAGCATGTGGTACTTGAAAACGAAGTTCCTTCCCTGGCTCTACTGGTCTCATATGCTGAAGGGCGGCACGATCGACATCAGGCATCGCGAGCGGGGCTGGTGAGAGCATGACCCTCTCACTTGCTTTCCGCCTGCTTTTTGCGCGCATCCGCTACCACCTGCTTGAACCCCTGATAGTCGAGCGTCGACGTCTGGAATGGGCCGACGAGGTAGGCCGGCGTTCCCGAGAACCCGATGGCGTCGGCTTGCGCCATGTTCCGCTTGATGATGGCGTCGATCTCTGCGGATTTGGCCTTCATGTCGGCGTCGAGGCGGGCCATGTCGATGCCGGCGGCCTGGAGGCCCTGCCGCATCTTCTCCTTCGGAACGCCCGCGCCGGGAATACCCATCAGGGCGTGATGCGCGACGTCGTATTTGCCCTGATATTTCGCGGCGAGCGCCATCATGGCGCCATCGATCGAAGTCGGCCGGATGACGGGCCAATCCTTGTACACCAGCCTGATCTTGCCGTCCTCTTTGATCACCCGGTCGAGGTCCGGGGCGGATTCCTTGCAATAGGGGCAGTTGTAATCAAGGAAGGCGACGATGGTCAGGTCGCCTTTCGGGTTGCCCGAGACCGGAGCTGCCGGATCGTTAAGGATCATTTCCTTGGAGACGTCGGCGGCGGTCTGCGCGAGTGCCCCGCGGTTCATCAGAGGAACGGTCAACACGGCGCCACCAATGGCGAGCACGGCGCCGCGACGCGTAAGAGCTGGCATATAGGATCTCCTTTTGGTCTTGATACGGACAGGTCGACGCCTGCACGGCCTGCGATTCACGTCCGCCACCTTAAGGCTGACTTAAGGTGGGCACGGGATTTCCATTGTTCTGTCGCGTCTGGGGTATTGTGCGCATGAGAGTATTGTTGGTCGAAGACGACGCTGTATTAATGAACGGCTTGCAAGTCGGGCTGGGTTTGGCCGGCTTCACCGTTGATGCCGTCGCCACCTGCGCCGATGCTTCGGCCGCCTTGCGCAGCTCCGCTTTCGATGCGATCGTTCTCGATCTAATGCTTCCAGACGGGTCGGGCCTTGAAGTCCTGGGCGAACTGCGTGTACGTCAGGTCGCAACGCCGGTGCTGTTGCTGACCGCGCGCGACAGCGTGCCCGACCGCATCGCCGGGTTGGATGCCGGCGCGGACGATTATCTCGGCAAGCCCTTCGATCTGAACGAAGTCGCTGCGCGGCTGCGCGCCCTAACGAGGCGGGGCAACGGGGGCGGGTCCGCTTGCCGAGTCTGGCGGGATGTTCGCCTGGAGCCTGCCACCATGGCAGTCTCGAAGTGTGGTGAGGCGGTTCGTCTTTCGCGCCGCGAGTTCTCCATCCTGCACGCTCTGATAGATCGGCCGGGCCAGATTCTGTCGAAATCGCAGCTCGAGGATAAGCTCTATGGCTGGCAGGAGGATGTGGAGAGCAATACGATCGAGGTTCACATCCATAATCTAAGACAAAAGCTTGGACCCGGAATTATCGAGACTGTGCGTGGGGTGGGCTACAAGCTCGCGGAGGACAGTGCATGAGGTCGATCCGCAGCAGGCTGTTCATGATCCTGATGATCACAACGGGCGTTGTCTGGATGTCGGCGATCGTCTGGATTTATCTCAGCACGCGCGCCGAGGTCGAACGGGTTCTCGACGCGCGCCTGATCGAAGCGGCGCGCATGGTCAGCTCGCTGATAACCAGTCAGGAGATCGACCCCAAGCGCGCGGCGCAGATACCGACCGTCGAACCGGCCCTCCACGCGTCCTACGACCGTCAGCTCTCGTGCCAGATCTGGGCGCTCGACGGAACATTGGTCGGGCGCTCTGACGCGGCTCCGGCAACGCCTCTCACCGATAGCGGCGAAGGGTTCTCCCAGACGGTGGTAGGTGGAGAAATCTGGCGCGTCTATGCAGTGATGAACAGCGACCCCGGCATGCGCGTGCTCGTCGGAGACAACATGCGCGTCCGCGACAGGCTGGTTACGGACGTGATCCGTGGCCTCGCTCTGCCCGCGTTGTTGATCCTCCCAATTCTCGCGGGACTGATCTGGCTCAGCGTTCGCAAGGGGCTTGCGCCGTTGAACGCGATGGCGAGCACGTTGGAGACACGGCCGGCGTCGGATCTGAGCGCGCTGCCGGACGCGGACACACCCTCGGAGATCAAGCCCGTGATCCGCTCGCTCAACGGGCTCTTCGGGCGCGTGAGCGCGGCCCGCCAACGAGAGCGCGACTTTACCGCCTTCGCGGCGCACGAGCTGCGAACGCCGATCGCAGGGCTGAAGACGCAGGCGCAGGTCGCGTTAGGAAGCGAAGACCCCAGGATACGAAACAACGCTTTGCGCCAGATGGTGATCGGGGTGGACCGGACATCTCGTCTGGTGCGGCAGCTTACCGATCTGACGAATACCGAGAGCGGCGAAATCGCAACGGCCCAACAGGATGTCAATCTCGGAAAAATCCTCGGGCAATTGGCGGACGACATCGGTCAACATTATTCGGACACCGCTGCGATCGAGATGGATCCACAGCTAGCAAGTATTTGCCTCTCGGTCGACCCGTCGCTATTCACGCTTGCGGCGCGGAACCTCATGGAGAATGCCGCCCTGCATTCGGGCGGTGACGGTGTGGTGCGCTGCTCGGTGCGGATCGAGACAGACGGCATCGCCGTCGTCATTGACGATAGCGGCCCGGGCATACCCGAGGAGGAGTTACCGAAGGTTCGCGACAGATTCTATCGAGGCCGCAACAAGACGGCAATGGGAAGCGGTCTCGGTCTGGCGATCGCTGATCTCGCAATGAAGCGTCTCGGCGGAGAGGTATACCTCGAAAACCGTCGCGAGGGTGGGCTACGGGCGGAGCTGCGCTTTGCCGATACAGGTGAAGATCGACTGCTTGGAAAAGTCCTCTACCGGACAACGGCGAGAACACCCTGTAGGATCGATTAGCTAATGACACAACGTGGGGCGAAGAAGTGTGACGCAATAGAGATTCGCCACCTGTGTTATTTCGTGGCGGCTGCGGAGCATGGCAGCTTCCGGAAGGCGGCGAACGCTCTCGGAATATGTCAATCAGCGATCAGTCGCGGCATTCGCGATCTGGAGGATGAGGTTGGCGTCTCGCTTTTTCACCGATGCACGAACGGAGTATCGCTGACCTACGCCGGCCAGATATTCCTATTAAGGACTAGGCAAGGCTTGAGAGCGATCCACGAGGGGCGTCGCCACATCGGCACAGTCGGACGCGGCGAAGAAGGTGTGGTCAGGATCGGCATCTTCTCGTCTCTGGCTTCAGGTTTCCTCTCTGATTTGTTGCGCTCATACAGCAAGGACTATAACGGCGTACGGACCGAGTTGATCGACGGCAATCCAGCGGAGCATGTTGCCGGCATCCGCCAGCTCCGCCTGGATGTCGCGTTCATTACAGGCACATCTGCTTGGACGGAATGTGAAACGGCGCATTTGTGGTCGGAACAGGTGTTCGCCGTTTTGCCTGAAGAATACGCGCTGGCGCGCAAAGAAGTGTTAAACTGGGCCGATCTGGCAGGCGAGCACTTCATCGTCAGCGACGCCGCGCCCGGCCCTCAAATGCATGAGTACCTTGTCCATAGACTTTCTGACTTGGGGCATCACCCTCATGTCCAGCCGCAGTATGTTGGGCGCGACAACCTCTTGCCTTTGGTTGCGATTGGCCGTGGCCTGACATTGACCAGCGAGGCCACGACGGCCGTTCAATTTCCCGGCGTGACATATCGACCGATTGCCGGGGAGGTCCTGCCCTTCAGTGCGGTTTGGTCGGCCAGAAATGACAATCCCGCATTTCGGCGCTTACTAAGCTTGGCCAAAGCGATTTCGCGGCAGTCTTCTCCCCGGCTATGACCGGTTTTGATCGCCTGTTGCGACTGGCGCATTTGCCGATCGCCGCGCCTTGGCAAATCCGCGATCAGTAACGACGAAGCGTTCGAGCATCGGGACGATCAAGCGGACCGGCTCAATCGGTGGAGTTCCCGGTTCCGCGAGCAGACGACCGTATGCGACAAGATCGCGATGGAGTTGGGCGGGCAACTCGATCGTGACTCTAATCGGTTTGTCGTCCGCGAGCGGGCCAAGTTTCAGCTTTGCCATGATCAACCTCTGTAGGGTTCGAGGATAAGGTCGCGCGTGATGATGACGCGGATTGGGAAGCCCGGCCGGATGGTCAGCGTCGGCGCGACCTGCAATTGGCGCCGGATGATCTGCTGCCCAACGTCGTTGATGGTGTCCTGAGCGCCGTCCCGGATCGCTGCGACCAGCCGGTCCTCATCGCTGACGGCGAGTTCAGTGCCGATAGCGAGGAGCGTGGACAGTCCGGCCGCCTTGGCCAAATCCCACCAGTGATAGTCGACGCCATCCTCCAGACCGGCATAACCCTGCGTGTCCGCACCCGGCTGGCGTTCGAGCACGATCGAACGGCCGTTCGGAAAGATCAGCCGGTTCCAGACCAAAAGTGCCCGTCTCTGACCGAACTGCACGTTGTTATCGTATTGGCCGATAATCCGCGTGCCTTGCGGCACGAGCAGAATTCGGCCGGTCGGACTGTCGTAGATGTTCTCCGTTACCTGCGCCGTGATCTGGCCAGGCAGATCGGAGCGGATGCCGGTGATGAGCGCGGCCGGGATCACCGCCCCGGCCTGAAGGATGAACGGCGAAGCCGGAGCCATGACCCGATCCGACGATGTGGTCCGGCGATCAATGGGCGCATTGAGAAAAGCAAGCTGGCGATCCTGCGTGGTCTGCTGACCGGGCTGCCCCGCGAGGCCGGCGAGATCGAAGCCGGGTACGTTCGGTTTCGTCGAGCTATTGGGTATCGTCGGTGTCGTGCTGGGTTGTGTCTGGAAGAACACGCGGCTGGTTCGTGCCGCTTCTTCCTCGGCTCGCCGGCGTTGCTCCGCCTCGTCGACGGTTGGGGTTGTGATTGTCGGCGGAACAACGGGCTGGCCCCTGTTCTGGGCGTCGAGAATCGGCCGCCCAAGATCACCGGGCAGCGGCGGGCCTAGCACAGGACCGGTATAGTCGCGCGGCAGGCCTGCGAGGCCATCTGCGGTCTGGCGGTTGTTGGTCGAGTAAAGTTCCTCTCCGCCCTGACCTCCATCGCGGGGCTGGAAGGCGTAGATCAGCGCGCCGCCGATGCCGACCAGCCCGACGGCCGCAACGCTTGCCAGCACCTTCCGCGAAAGGCGTGTGACGCGCGGCGCCTCGGAGCGAAGGCGCATGGGAGCTGCAGTGTTGGTACTGTTCTCGGTCATGACCCCTGCCCTCCGCTATGGCTCCAGCCGTTCCTCGCTTGCGAACGTCCACTGGATCTTCGCATCCACGACTGTGGACCGCTCCTCCCCCCATCGGTGCGGACGATCCTGACGACCTGCTGACGGTGGCCGCTGCCAAGGCGAAGCTCGGCAGCGCCGAACAGGCGGTCGACGATCAGGATGTGTTGGTGGATACGACTGTTGACGAGCTGCGCTTCGCCGTCCGGACCGATGACGAAGATCGGCGGCATCTCGCCCTGCACGATCCCTCTGGGAAACTCGACGTAGACGCGCCGACCATCGTCATAGACGGTGACGGGTTTCCATGGGGGATTGCCGCCGGTCAAGCCGTAACGGTAGTTGCGCGCGACCACTGCCGGGATGACTGGCGTCGCCGGAATGCTCTGGCCCCTGCCGAGACGCGGCTGCGGATAGGACCATGCGACGGACGGCATGTAGGGCTTCTCGCCGGAACGCAGCTCGATCGTGTACACGCGGCGGTCGGTGGTCACGACAAGATTGGTCGTGATCTCCGGTCGGGTCGGTTTCACGAGGATATGGACACGGCGTGTCGTGCCGCTGCCGCTCTCGGTGTCGCCGATAATCCAGCGGGCGGTATCGCCGGCCGCGATCGGCCCAGCGCCCGTCAGCGACTCACCGGGTTCCAGGGCGATGTTCGTTATCTGGCCTGGCGCCGCATAGACCTGATAGAGCGCCCCTTCACTCCACGGATAGATCTGGATCGAGTTGAAATAGCCTTCGCGGCGCGGCTGCACGCGAGCGGCGGCATTGGCGTTCTCGACGCGAGCGACTGGCGTGCTGGCTGTACCACCGCCCTTCGCTGGGGTCCAAGCGGGAGGAACGTGTAGCGGACGTGGGCGATCGTCCGTGATGGCGGCCGGCAAGGCCGGCAAGGGAGGCACGTTCTGGTCGTAGCTGATTTGAGGAGGCTTTTTCGCCGTCGCGCAACCGGCGAGCATGGTCGCAGAAATCAGTAAAACCGGAAGCGCGGATTTACGGAAAACCGCAACGGCAGGTTTGCGGATCATCGGCCGGTTCATTGGCTCAACTCCCGCGACCAGTTGATCGCATTGATATAAATTCCCAGCGGATTGACCTTCAGCCGCTCCGCATCGCGCGGTGGCTGGATGACGATGGTCAGGATCGCGGTCCATCGCTCGGTCGCGCCGAGCTGGCCGTTCTCGAAATGCCGTTCGGTCCAGGCGACGCGGAAGCTGTCCGGAGAAGCGCGGATGACGCTGGAAACTTCGACAGCGATCTGCTGCTTGCCGACCTTCGTGAAGGGATCGTTGGCGCGGGCATAATCGTTTAGCGCAGCAGCGCCCCGGTCCGTGGTCCATTCATATGCCCTGAGCCAATTCTGCCGTACGATGATCGGATCGGCGGGAATGCTTCTGGTCTGCTCGATGAAGCGCGCCAGATGCCAGGCCACCTGTGGATCGGTCGGGCGGAAGTCTGCCCTGGCTGGCGCGACGGCCTGAGCCTGACCCAGATTGTCGACCTGGACCACCCATGGCACGACAATCCCGCGCGCAGACTGATAGGCCAGTGCGGACGCGAAGCCGGCCGAGAGGATCAACGAACCGAACGCCATGTAGCGCCAGTTCTTCGCCTGCACGCGCGCCGACCCAAGTCGTTCGTCCCAGACCTGCGCGGCCTTCTGGTAAGGTGTTTCAGGCTCAGGTGTCTTGCCGTAATGCACGGCCGGTCGTTTGAAGAGGTTCATGAACGGTCACTTTCGGAGAGATTGACGGATGCGCCGGAGCCATGGCCGTCGCCCGAGCGAACGGCGTGGGCGGCTGCGCTGACGCCGTGGGAGACATGGCGGCCGCGCTTCATGCGCTGTGCCCATGCAGGAGGCTGATCGGCGGTGGCGGCGGGAGCGACGGAAGCCGGATCGGATTCGCTCGCGCCCGTGCCGGACGAGAAGGAGCCGCCGGTGGCGCTGACGCCTGCACGCGCACCGTCGGAGAAGCTGGTTTTCATGGTTTCCGAGGCGCGGGAAGCGGCACGGCGCAACGGGGAAACGGAGGCCGATCCGGCGGCGCGTGCTACGCCTCCGAGGCCGGACGCGACGCCGGACGCGCCCGACTGTCCCATAGAGCCTAATGTGTAGGCCGACGATGCCGCGCCGGTCGCCGCAGCTCCACCACGCGCGGCAGCGGCGCCGCCGGAAAGAAGAGCGGCTCCGCCCTTCGCGGCCAGCACCGCGCCGCCGCCAGCAGCGAGTGCCGCACCGCCGACAGCAAGGCCGGTGCCAACCGCGGCGCCTGCGCCAAGCTGCGGACCGCCGCTGACCAGACCGGAGGCGATGCCGGGACCGAAGATGCCAAGGCCGACGAGCGAGAGCGCCGCAAGAACGATGGCCATGGCGTCGTCGATGCTCGGGGTCTGGCCGCCGAAGCCTTGCGTAAACTGACTGAACAGCGTCGAGCCGATGCCGACGATGACGGCGAGGACCAGGACCTTGATGCCGCTGGAAATCACATTGCCAAGCACGCGTTCGGCCATGAATGCGGTTTTGCCGAACAAGCCGAACGGGATCAGGATGAAGCCGGCCAGCGTACTCAACTTGAACTCGATCAACGTCACGAAGAGCTGGATCGCCAGAATGAAGAAAGCGAGGATGACGAGCGCCCAGGCAAAGAGCAGGCAGACGATCTGGATCAGGTTCTCGAAGACGGCGATCCAGCCCATCAGGGGCGAGATCGCGTCAAGCAGAGGACGCGCCGCATCGAGACCGGTCTGCGCGACCTTGCCGGGACGCAGCAGATCCTGCGCTGTGAAGCCCGTGCCGGCGGCCTTCAGTCCGAGACCGGAGAAGCTGTCGAAGACGATCTTGGCGAGGTTGTTCCAATTGGAAATCAGGTAGGCAAACATCCCGACAAACAGGGTCTTTTTCACCAGCCTCGCGATGATGTCGTCGTCTGCGCCCCAGCTCCAGAACAGCGCAGCGAGGGTGACGTCGATCACAATCAACGTCGTGGCGATAAACGCCACTTCGCCGCCGAGCAGCCCAAAGCCGGAGTCGATATAGCGTGTGAAGGTGCCAAGGAATGTGTCGATAACACCGGAGCCGCCCATGCTTCACCGCCCTTCGCTGGAGGTTGGCGACGCGGGTGCGGGCGAGCGGCCGAGGAACCGATCTCGCGTCTCGGCCCAGACACGCAGGCATTCGGCATTATTCGCGGCCTGCTGGCCAAGCTGCTGGCACCGGCGCTGCGCCTCACGCAGCGGATCACGCCGGGGTTCTATAGTGCGCGTGGAGAAATCCTCTTTCGGTTCCTCTGTCCGGGTTAGTTCGACGACCGTCGCCGTAATGGCGATGGCGACGAACACGACAGCGCCCAGGCGGGCCAGCATCTTGCCGTCCATAAGGCCGTCCTCAGTTTCCGTTGAACATCTGCGCGTTGCCCGGCTGGTAGCCCGAGCCCGGAGTCAGAAAGCGGCGGCGTTGCTCGCGGCCCTGTTCGGCGGCCGCCGTGCGCTCTGCTTCGGTCAGTGCGCCAGCGCGCCCGTTGGCAGCAAGCAACGCCACCAGATCGGAGAGCTGCTGCGACTGAAGCGCCAGGAGTTGGTTGCCAGCCTGCGTCGCCTGAAGCGCGCCGGTCGCGCCCTGGCTATGGTTCACCAGTTCGCTCATCTGCGCGCGGTTCGTGTCGATGTTGCCGACGACACCCGCCTGGACGCGCATGGCGTCCTGCAGGCCGCCGACCGTGTTTTGCCAGCGCGAGCGGGCATCGGAGACGAGCTGCTGATCCGTGGCCGACATGGAGACGTTGCCGTACTGCTGCTGGAACGCCTGATCGATCCGCTGCACGTCGAAAGCGATGTTCTGGGCCTGCGTCAGGAGCTGCTGCGTGCGCTGAACATTCTGCTGAAGCGTCTGGAGCGAGGAGAACGGGAGGTTCGCAAGATTGCGGGCCTGATTGATCAGCATCGTCGCCTCGTTCTGAAGCGAGGTGATCTGGTGGTTGATCTGTTCGAGCGTTCGCGCCGCCGTGAGCACGTTCTGCGCGTAGTTGCTGGGATCGAAGACGATTCTCCAGGCGTAGGCAGGCGTAGTCGCGATCGGCGAAAGCGCGATCGGGGTGGCAAGCATGGTTGCTGTGAGAAACATTGCAGGCGAGCGGGCAGAACGGGTCTTCATGTTTCTGTTTCCTTTTCGGCTTCGGGGAAGAGAGAGGGAAAAGTCGGAATGAGGTCGGAGGCCCAGCCGACGTCGCGGGCCTTGAGCCAGGCTGCGAGAAAGCCTTCGCGACCATGTTCGGCGAGCAGGTTCTCGATCAGGGTCTGGTCGGATTTGGAGGAAGCGGCGCAGAGCGCGAGCCCGACTTCGGACAGGTCCAATTCGAACAGGCGATTGCCGCGCCGCGACTGGCAGTAGTAGTCGCGCTTGGGCGTCGCCCGCGCGAGGATCTCGATCTGACGGTCGTTGAGTCCGAAGCGGCGATAGATCGCCGTGATCTGCGGCTCGATCGCGCGCTCGTTCGGCAGAAGCAGTCGCGTCAGGCAGCTTTCGATGATCGCGGGCGCAATGTCGGAATTGTCGATGTCGGAAAGCGACTGCGTGGCGAAGATGACGCTGGCGTTCTTCTTGCGGAGCGTCTTCAGCCATTCGCGGAGCTGTCTGGCGAAGCCTTCGTCATCGAGCGCAAGCCAGCCCTCGTCGATAATGAGCAGCGTCGGCCGCCCGTCGAGCCGGTCGCCGATGCGGTGGAAGAGATAGGCGAGCACGGCCGGAGCTGCGCCCGTTCCGACCAGGCCCTCGATCTCGAATGCCTGTACCTCGGCCGAGCCGAGATGTTCGGCTTCCGCATCGAGCAGCCGGCCATAGGGACCGCCGACGCAGTAAGGGCGGAGCGCCTGCTTGAGATCGTTGGACTGGAGAAGGACGCTGAGGCCAGTGATCGTACGTTCGCCGTCCGGCGCCGAGGCGAGCGAGGTCAGCGCCGTCCAGATGTGCTCCTTTGCCTCGGGGGTGATTTTGATCCCTTCCCGCAGGAGGATTGCGACGATCCAGTCAGCCGCCCAGGCGCGCTCATAGGTGTCGTGGATGCGGGCAAGCGGCTGGAGCGATACTGAGGATTCCGATCCTTCGGTTAGGCCGCCACCGAGATCGTGCCAGTTGCCGCCCATAGCAAGCGCGGCGGCGCGGATCGAGCCGCCGAAGTCGAAGGCAAAGACCTGCGAATTCTCGTAGCGGCGGAACTGGAGCGCCATCAGCGCCAGCAGGACGGATTTGCCCGCGCCCGTCGGCCCGACGACCAGCGTATGGCCGACGTCTCCGACATGGAGGGATAACCGGAACGGGGTCGAGCCTTCGGTCTTGCCGAAGAGCAGTGGGGGCGCTGCAAAATGCTCGTCCCGTTCCGGACCCGCCCACACCGCCGAAAGCGGTATCATGTGGGCGAGGTTCAAAGTCGAAATCGGCGGCTGCCGGACATTGGCGTAGGCATGTCCGGGGAGCGAGCCGAGCCAGGCATCGACGGCGTTTACCGTCTCGACCATGGCCGTGAAGTCGCGGCCCTGGATGACCTTCTCGACCAGGCGCAGCTTCTCGTCGGCAAGACGTGGATCGGCGTCCCAGACGGTAATCGTCGCGGTGACATAGGCCATGCCCGCCATGTCGGCCCCGAGTTCCTGCAAGGCCATATCGGCGTCGGCGGCCTTGTTCGCGGCGTCCGTGTCGATCAGAGCGGACGCCTCGTTGGTCATGACTTCCTTGAGGATCGCGGCGATCGACTTGCGCTTGGCGAACCACTGGCGGCGGATTTTGGCGAGGAGCTTGGTCGCGTCGGTCTTGTCGAGCAGGATCGCGCGGGTGGACCAGCGATACGGAAACGCCATGCGGTTCAGGTCGTCGAGCAGGCCGGGTGTCGTCGCGGTCGGAAAGCCAATGATGGTGAGGATGCGCAGATGTTCGCTGCCAAGGCGCGGCTCAAGCCCGCCGGTAAGCGCCTGATCGGCAAGCAGCGCATCGAGATAGACCGGCGTTTCCGGCACGCGGACGCGATGTTGTTTCGTCGAGACGGTCGAATGCAGATAGGTCAGCGTCTCGCCGTCATCGAGCCAGTCGCATTCGGGCATGAAGCCGTCGAGCAGCGCCAGCACGCGGTCGGTACGATCGGTGAAGGCGCGCAGGATCTCGTTGGGATCGACGCCGTTGCGCTCGCGCCCCTCATAGAGCCAGGATTCGGTGCGCGCGGCTTCCTCGGCGGGAGGAAGGTAGAGAAAGGTCAGGAAATAACCCGATACGAAATGCGCGCCGGCTTCCTCGAAATCGGCCTTGCGCTCGGCGTCGACCAGACCGGAAGCCGGATCGGGAAAGACGCTGTCCGGATAGGTCGCGGCCTCGGAGCGCTGCGCCTCGACGAAGATGCTCCAGCCCGAGCCGAGACGACGGAAAGCGTTGTTGATGCGGCCGGCGACGGCGACCAGCTCGGCCGCGACGGCGGAATCGAGATCGGGACCGCGAAAGCGCGCCGTGCGCTGGAACGAGCCATCCTTATTGAGCACAACGCCCGGAGCGACCAGCGCGACCCACGGCAGATAGTCGGCAAGGCGGCTGGCGGAACGGCGATATTCGGCGAGGTTCATCATGTGCACCTTCCTCAGACCGACAGATGACCGGGGATGCGCAGATGTCGGCGGCCGACCTCCACGAAGAGCGGATCGCGCTTGGCGGCCCAGACCGCCGCGAAGTGGCCGACAGCCCAGATAAGCAGGCCAACCAGCCAGAGTCGCAGGCCCAGGCCCACGGCCCCGGCCAGCGTCCCGTTGAGGATCGCGATGGAACGCGGCACGCCGCCGAGCAGAATTTGCTCGGTCAGCGCGCGGTGGACTGGCACGGTGAAGCCCGGCACGTCCAGTTGCTCGAAAGCGCCCGCCATCAGACCAGCGCCCCGCCGCCGAACGAGAAGAACGACAGGAAGAAGCTCGACGCGGCGAAGGCGATCGACAGGCCGAAGACGATCTGTATCAGGCGGCGGAAGCCCCCCGAGGTGTCACCGAAGGCGAGCGCGAGGCCGGTCGCGATGATGATGATCACGGCGACGATCTTGGCGACCGGGCCTTCAATCGACTGGAGGATTTTCTGGAGCGGCGCTTCCCATGGCATGGAGGAGCCGGCGGCATGGGCGGCCGGAACGAGGATGAGATTGACGTAGGCGATGGCGGCGGCGGTCGCGATCGTGCGACGCACGCGCATTGCGGTGCGGATCATGCGGGTTCTCCTGTGCTGGTGGGGATGGCTTGGGTGACGCGGTAGTCCCCGTCCGGGCCGAGTCCTTCGACGCGCGCGAGTTCGGCGAGCCGGCGCGCAGAACCGCGGCCGGAGAGGACGGCAACAAGGTCGATGGTCTCGGCGATCAGCGCGCGCGGGACGGTGACGACGGCTTCCTGAATGAGCTGTTCGAGGCGGCGCAGTGCGCCGATGCCGGTTCCGGCGTGGATCGTGCCGATGCCACCCGGATGGCCCGTGCCCCATGCTTTGAGGAGATCGAGTGCTTCGGAACCGCGCACCTCGCCAATGGGGATGCGGTCAGGACGCAGACGGAGCGAGGAGCGCACGAGATCGGAGAGCGTGGCGACGCCATCCTTAGTCCGCATGGCGACGAGGTTCGGCGCGGCGCATTGCAGCTCGCGAGTGTCCTCGATGATGACGACGCGATCCGCGCCCTTGGCGACTTCCGCCAGCAGCGCGTTGGTCAGCGTGGTCTTGCCGGTCGAGGTGCCGCCCGCGACGAGGATGTTGGCGCGGGCGGTGACGGCCTCGCGCAGGGTCTCGGCCTGATCGGCGGTCATGATCGCGGCGGCAACGTAATCGTTGAGGGTGAACACCGCGACCGCCGGCTTGCGGATCGCAAAAGCCGGTGCGGCGACGACGGGAGGAAGAAGCCCCTCGAACCGCTCGCCGGTCTCTGGAAGTTCGGCCGAGACGCGCGGCAAGCGGGCATGGACCTCCGCACCGATATGGTGCGCGACCAGCCGCACGATGCGTTCACCGTCAGCGGCACTTAACGTTTCGCCCGTATCAGCCAAGCCTTCCGAGAGACGATCCACCCAGATACGGCCATCGGGATTCAACATCACCTCGACCACAGTCGGCTCTTCCAGAAGCCGTACGATCGCCGGGCCGAGCGCGGTGCGCAACATGCGCGCTCCCCGCTGAAGTGCTTCCTGTCTCGGGTGAATGGATGTCATGGCGTCCCCGTTTTTCGTGGGGACGCGACACATGATCCCCGGATCGGGGATAATTAAAAGAGCCAGGAATCGGGCCGTTTCAACAAGTTTCGGTCGTAGTAGTAGCGTGGCGTGCAAATACAGGAGAACGGCGGTACCGATGCTTTGTCACCAAGGCCCCGAGCAATCCCATCCCCGGTCAGCGAGAACGTCGCCGGACCTGGTTTACCCACAGGAACGGCGCGATGGCCCGGGGCCGGAGCGTGCGCAGCCTGAAACTCGTCCCACAACTAAAATAACTATGCTTCGTCGAACCAACGGAGCATCAATTGGGCCAATGTGAGCGCGCGAGGCTTGCTACGGCATGATCACTCAGCAGCAGGCAAGTCCGGCATCAGCAACAAGCCGAGCCTGGCCATCTAGAAACATTGGTGTTTGCCATTTTTGGACCCGGTTTGTTCTGATACAGTGTGCCCGTGATTCAAATCCGAGAGAGGGATACCCCACCGATGAGCAATGAAATCAGCGTCACATTTGCCCTTGTGATTGAGCATGGACGCGAGGAGGAAGCGGCCGACTTCTACGCAGCCGCATTCGGCGCGCAGCTTGTGGAGACCCACAGCCGCGACGGCGGGCTAACCGGTTTCGATATGCTACTTGGAGCAACGCCGATTTCCGTTGCTGGGGCCAACCCACGGCGGGAAGCCGACCCTGCCCTTGGCGGGCCCTTCTTCCCGAAGACAGCTGGCGCGGTGAGCGCCGCACTACGCCTGACCGTTGCTGACCTTGACGCCGTTGTCGGTCAAGCCGTGGCTGCTGGCGCAACCGTCCGTGATCCGGCTCAGATCGACGACAGAGGCGGCCGCTCTGCCGCCGTGTTTGACCCCTTCGGCCACATCTGGGGTCTATCCGAGCGCTTCAAGAACGCCGCGCAGTTAGCCGCCTGATCTACCGTTTGATCGCGAACCAGAGCCGCTGAGTGTGCAGCGGCTTTTTTATGCTCTGTGAATTGCGGACCGGAGCGCGGAATGGCGTAAGATCGCTGCGGGCCGCCGCAAATGCTGCGACGCACGCACCGGGATGATGAGAACTATGCCTACGCTCGCCCTCTAGGGCGTTTCCGGGTGAAACGCTCTAAGGCCCCTTTTGCAGGATGGCGAAAGTTCGCTCCCCTTGGGAGACAACTCACCGACCTATCTTGTTGGTTGCTCTCATTGACGCGCCGGCGAACACCTAAAATCGATTCCTTCCCGCTTCGCCCCCGATACCACGGTATGATGCGATTTCTTGCGGGATTGATACGCAATCACCGCTGATCGCCGTATCGTCGATCAGCGCTTGTCGATAGCGATGCCGATCAGAACCGTATTTTCAGCGTTGCGCCTTCTGCCAAGTGCGAAGCCGAGCTCGAGCGTTGGCATAGGGGGACGAGGTATTGAATTGGATCATACGACCCTTGGTCCATTTCCCATGCCAAGCGCTGCCATAGAGTTCCTCATTCGATCGGGTCGTGATCGTCGAGATCAGTCCTGTCTTCGCATTTTCCAGACGGGTGAGCAGTTCGTGCCATTCGATCGCACTGCAATCAGCGTAGAATTTCTGCGCCAGCAGACCGAGTTGGTCCCATTTGAAGCCGGCCTCGGGATAATCAACCGGTTCGCCCCGGTCGTCGCGGTCCAGCCATTTCAGAACCAACTCATTCCATCCAATCAGATAGGCCACCAGTTCGGCTGGGCTCATGGTCGTTCCGTCGGCATGACCCTTCATCGTGGCCTCACGTGCCCGGTTGGGCGGAACCTTGGCTAAATCCGCCATCAGCCTTTCGAAGGTCGTCATAATGGCGGCAAGCAAATCCGCTTTGGAGGTAGGGACAGCCATGAGTTTCCTTGTGTCAGCATGGATCTTTGAAAAGATCCGGCCAAAGTCGTTCTTATCAGGAAATCCCCGCCGTTTTCTCCGAAGGAAGCCAGGATGCGGCATTAAAGGACTATAATGTAAGCATGGGGCCTTAATCTATCAAATGATGTGATTTTACAAGAGCGTTCCCGTCGAGCGCAGCAGATTCACTAGCACTGTGCTTTGGCCCGTTGCTCGAGGATCGCCGGATAGTTCTTCACCACCCACTGTTCCATCGCCCGCGCCAGTTCGCTTAAAGACAGCCCAAGCGGGGTCAGACGATATTCAACCCGTGGGGGAACTTCGGGATAGCTTATGCGCTCGATCAGCCCATTATCCTGCAGCTCGCGCAGAGTTTGCGTGAGCATCTTTTGCGAAACGCCCCCAACCATCCGCATCAGCTCGCCCGTTCGCAAGGGGCCAAGCCGCAAGCTGCAAAGCAAGAGGATGGCCCATTTACCCCCGATAAGCTCCAACACGTCGCGGGACGGGCAGTTTAGATTGTAAGGATTAGCGGCCTCAAACATTCCAATTATTACCATAAGGTGCGTACTGTACGAATCGATATTATTGACCATATGATCAATCGTCAACTTTTTGAAGGACCATCAAATGTCACCTACGAAAGTATTCCTCTACGCCGAATTTCAGGTATCAGCCCCTTTCGGACCGGAAATCTGGAAGGATGCAAATCCAGCCATGCACACCGTAAAAGGTCTGCGCAATAAAACATGGCTGAGTGGCGTTGGAACCAACACTATTGGGGGTTTTTACGAATTCGACTCGGTCGAAAACGCGCGAGCCTATGCTGAAGGCATGCTGACTGATTTCGCCCGTCGTGCGGGCGGAAGCCTTACTGTTAAACTCTTCAATGGGGATGTAGTGCAGGAAGCCAGTCGCGGTATGAACTCACCATTTTTCCCGGCCGCATCGTAGGCATTGATCAACCAGTGAGGCGACAGAGCCCGGCCCCCTAGTGGGTCGGGTTAGTTCCGATTCTTAGCTTTCTCGCCCACCAGAAGTCGCACAAGTCTTCAAGTCCAATTGATTGGACACCTTTGAACAATCGCTGCGAGAGCAACGTCCACCGCTCTCTATCGAGGCGGAGCAAATTCGTGGGGCCAAGGCGCACAACAACACTCATTCCAATGTGACCCCGTTCACTGTTTTAATTCGCTTGCGTCCTCTGTGATCTCCTGCCTGAGCTTTGGTCCTTGCGCAAGACGCCGGCCGAGGGCGGTGATGAACGCCTCGTAACGCTCGCCGGCCTTGGCGCGAGCCGCCTGCGCGGCCGGCTCCGGCAAGGCGGGCGTTGTGGTGATCCAGAAGCGGATGAACACGGCAAGGGTTTCGACGGCGATGCCGACGTCCCGCTCCAGGCGTGTCATGCGGCGGTCAAGCTGGTCGAGACGTTTGGCAACGATCGCCTCGCGGCGTTCGGCATTGTCCGGCGAGAGGAAGGAGGCGATGGCAGCCTCGGCGATCATGGACTGCGATTGATCGCGGCGGGCGGCGAAGTCCGCCAGTGTCTTCTCGACATCGGGGTCCAGATAGATCGTGGTCTTCACCTTCTTCCGACGAGTGATCATGGCGCCTACAGCTCCATGCCGTCATTTGGATCGAGCGCGACCTGCCGTGCGACGCCCTGCATCTGGTGGATCATGCGCCGGTTGCGAATGGCGTCCTCATCGATGTCGTCTGGCGGCTCGATCTCGAATTCGTTCTCGATCGGCGCCTTCTTCTCCACCGGCTTGGCACGGCTAAGTTCGGGTTGCAGCCGCCGTTCGGATTCGGTCGGGTCTTCGTCGTCGGATCGGTCCGTGGGTTGGGCATCAAGCGCTTCCGGCCGCGCCGGGATCGGCAGGCTGGTCCAGTCGTCCGGGCGAACCTGATCTGGGCGTTTCAGGTCGGGCGGAGACAGCAAGCGCTCCCGGAATCGGGCATCGTCATAGTAGCGCGCCTTCTTTGCCCGGATCGGCGGAATGCCGGCGACCATGACGATCTCGTCGGTCGGCGGAAGCTGCATGATCTCGCCCGGCGTGAGCAACTGGCGGGCGGTTTCCGATCGGGACACCATCAGGTGGCCGAGCCAGGGCGACAGCCGGTGCCCGGCATAGTTCTTCATGGCCTTCATTTCGGTGGCGGTGCCGAGGGCGTCGCTCACCCTCTTCGCCGTCCTCTCGTCGTTCGTCGCAAAACTCACGCGGACATGGCAGTTGTCGAGGATCGAATTGTTCGGCCCGTAGGCTTTCTCGATCTGGTTCAGCGATTGCGCGATCAGGAAGGATTTCAGGCCGTATCCGGCCATGAAGGCCAGCGCGCTCTCGAAAAAATCGAGCCTTCCAAGCGCGGGAAACTCGTCCAGCATCAACAGCAGACGATGGCGGCCGCCACCTGATTGCAGATCCTCAGTCAGGCGCCGGCCAATCTGGTTCAGCAGCAGGCGAATCAGGGGCTTTGTGCGGTTGATATCGCTGGGCGGCACCACGAGATAGAGCGTGGTCGGGCGTTCGCCGCCTACGATATCGCTGATCCGCCAGTCGCAGCGTCGCGTCACCTCCGCGATGACAGGATCGCGATAAAGGCCGAGGAACGACATAGCGGTGGAGAGCACGCCCGAACGCTCGTTGTCGGATTTGTTGAGCAGCTCGCGCGCAGCACTGGCGACGACAGGATGCGGTCCAGCCTCGCCGAGATGCTCGGTCTTCATCATGGCGCGCAGCGTCGACTCCACCGGACGCTTCGGATCGGAGAGGAAGTTGGCGACGCCGGCCAGCGTCTTTTCCGGCTCGGCATAGAGGACATGCAGGATCGCGCCGACGAGAAGCGAGTGGCTGGTCTTCTCCCAGTGATTCCTTTTGTCCAGGCTCCCCTCGGGATCGACGAGGATGTCGGCGATGTTCTGGACATCGCGGACTTCCCACTCGCCGCGGCGGACCTCGATCAGCGGATTGTAGGCCGACGACTTCGGATTGGTCGGGTCGAACAACAGCACGCGGCCATGGCGTGATCTGAAGCCGGAGGTGAGCTGCCAGTTCTCGCCCTTGATATCATGCACGATGGCCGAACCCGGCCAGGTCAGAAGCGAGGGTACGACCAATCCGACGCCCTTGCCCGAGCGCGTCGGCGCGAAGCACAGGACATGCTCCGGCCCATCATGGCGCAGATATTCGTGCTCGTAACGGCCGAGCACCACGCCGTCGGGATCGAGCAAGCTCGCAGCCTTGACCTCCGTCTTCTCCGCCCAGCGCGCGGAACCATAGGTCGCGACGTGCTTGGCCTCACGCGCCCTCCAGACCGACATGCCGATGGCGACCGCAATGGCGATGAAGCCGCCCGACGCGGCGATCATCCCGCCGGTGGCGAAGATACCCGGCGCATAGGCGTCGTAGAAATACCACCACCACATGATTGCCGCCGGAAAGTAGATCGGCACGCCGAACAGCGTGAACCACGGCTCGCCGAGCTGCGCCTGAAAGCCGAGGCTCCACGCGACATACTGGGTTGCGCCCCAGGTGGTGGTGAGGACGATGAGGAACACGATCAGGATCTGTCCCCAGAGGATTTTGGTCGCGGACATGGGCGAAGCTCCTTTCCGATTGTGCCTAGAGGCCGAGCCCGCGCTTGCGCCCGAAATCCCAGTCGACGCCGCCGTCGTCGCGCGCGACGCCGGAGACATGACGGCCGATCTGCTTTTCGAGAGAGGGCGACCATGGGACGAGCTGGAAGCCGAGGCCGTCGTCGATCATGGCGAAGCGGCCGGAGGCGAGCGTGAAGCGCTGGCGATAGGAACCGGCGACATATTCTCCGCCTCCGGCATGATTGAATGGCAGACCTGTCTCGGCGGCGAGCTTTTCGCCGAGTGCGCCGATCTCGCGCTGGCGCAGCGTGTTGAGCAACCGCCGTGCGAAGACGATGCGCCCGCCCTGCCGCTCGGCGAGACCTTCTCCGATCAGGTGCTCGGCCCGTTGCTCGAGCGCCTGCTGCACCTCGGCGCCGAAACCGCCTTCTGAAAGGGCGATCGGTTCGCGGGCAACCGCCTGCCGGTCGAGCCAGGTCGCGCCTGTTGCGTTGACCTGCGCATGGATGTCGAGATCGGAACGGACGGCGAGTGCGGCGCGGCGTTGCCCTTGCGCATCCTCGTAGGCGCGTAGCTCGACGATCGATCCGGGCGGGCTGTCGCCGGCGGCGTCGAGATGCGGCAGCTTGATATGATGGGTGCGGCCGTCCACGCCATCGACCACGGCATAGGCCGTTCCCTTCAGCTCGTCATCGAGACCGCGTTCGAGCAGGCGACCGACCACGGGCACGTCG
This sequence comes from Tianweitania sp. UT-5YL-CI-8, assembly GCF_030010215.1. Taxonomy (GTDB): domain Bacteria; phylum Pseudomonadota; class Alphaproteobacteria; order Rhizobiales; family Rhizobiaceae; genus Oryzicola. The sequence goes on along the minus strand of NZ_JASCRR010000013.1, from coordinate 49,262 downwards.
AGACTTTCGCCGGCCAGGACGTAACTCGCCGAGCCGCGCTCGATGCCGCGTTCGGTGAGCGCGCGGTGCATGCGCTTGATGATGTCGCCCCGCTCGCCAAGCTCGCGCAGGACGCTCTCCGCCTCGGGCTTGATGAACCACTGCGAATGACCGACCTGCCCGGCGACGCCGAGAATTTCCAAGGTCCGCAGACGCCCGACCTTGAGAGCATGGAATTCGTCTGGTTGGCGTTCTGAGCGCGGCGCGAGATCGATGATGCCGGACTTGCCGGCATCACGGACAAGCTGGCGGTCGAGCTGCGTCCAGCGCTCCGTCTCGATCTGGCTTTCGAGGGAGCGGCGAATATCGAGATCGGTGCGCGGTCCGAGCTCCTGGGTGATGAGATCGCGCGCCCGGTCGCGCATGCCCTCCTTGATGTAGTCGCGCGAGATCACGAGATCTTGGCCGTCATCGCGCACGCCGCGCACGATCAGGTGGACATGGGGATGCTCGGTGTTCCAGTGATCGACAGCCACCCAGTCGAGCTTCGTGCCGAGATCCTTTTCCATCTGGCCGACGAGATCGCGAGTGAAGGACTTGAGGTCAGCCATGTCGGGCGCGTCGTCGGGCGAGACGATGAAGCGGAAGTGATGCCGGTCATCGCCGCAGCGCTCGGCGAAGGCGCGGGCGTCGGCATTCTCTGTTCCCGGCCCGAACAGCCGCGCCTTCTCCCCGTCACGGGTCACGCCGTCGCGACGCAGATAGTCGAGATGCGTTCCGAGCGGCGCGGATCGTGGGGAGTGGCGGACCACGCGCGCCTTGACGACGGCGCCGCGCGTGCGCGACGTGATGAGGCGATTGGCCTGGATGCTGGCGCGCTGGCCGCGCCCGAAGCGTGACCGATTGCCCGAGGTGACGCGGCCCGATCGCGAGACTCCGCCGCCTGCCTTCTTCGCTGCGGCGAGCGCCTGCGCGACGAAAGGCCGGGCCTGCTGCGCGCGGGTTGATCGAATGCGGCCCGGACGGATGCGGAATTCGCGGTCATCGGACATGACGCGACTCCGCACGGTGCAAAACAGGAAGGGAAATCAGGAAGATGGGCGCGGAGCGCACGGTGCGCGAAAGCGCAGCACGGTGCGGAATGCGCCGAAAACATGAACAAAAACAACCGCCAGACCGAAGCGCACCGTGCGCCCTTTTATCCTGCCATCGTCCGGTTGTTGCGCCTGCCGCCACCCCCCGCGCTCTCCACGACACGCCCGCGCACGATGGGATGCGAAGTGCCGCCGAGCCGCTCATGGCCGGCCTCCGGTGGCATTCCGAGCGACGAACAGCCCGTCCGGCTGCGCGGTGACGAGCATCTGCGGTGTCGCCGTGACGGGTGAAAGGGCGTCGCCCGGAGACGCGGAATTGACGGGTGAAGCGCCGTTATCGCGCCCGACGAAGATTGCCGCCTCGCGCCAGTCGAGCGGCCGGGCGATCGCCGAACCGCTCTTCGAAGGGCGCTCGCCGCGTAGCGCGGGCGCGAGCGAAGCGACGTAAGCCCGCGTCTCGGCGGGCAGCGGACGGCCCTTCGAGCGATGTTCGTCATAGCGCGCAGGCCCCGCGTTGTAGGCTGCGAGCATGGCGGCGATGTCGCCATAGCGATCCCACATCTCGCGCAGGTACGCCGTGCCCGCGAGGATGTTATCGCGCGGATCATAAGGATTGCGGCCGAGGCGGTAGCGGACGCGAAGCTCGGCCCATGTGTCCGGCATGACCTGCATCAAACCCATCGCGCCCGCCGAGGAGACGGCGCGCACATCGCCCGCGCTCTCGGCGCGCGTGACGGCGATGATCCATGCAGGCGGAATGCCGAAGCGGCGCGATGCCTCGGTGATATGCGCGGCATGTGGATGCGCAGCCGCGGCACGCACCGGCGACGAGACTTGCGCCAGAACCGTCGGCGATGCGGCTGCGGCGAAGATCAGGCCGGAAAGAAGAAAGAGGAGCGCTGAGCGCCGGACGGCGGAAGTGCGTCCGGCGGGCGCGCGGTCTCGGGGCGCCGCCATTCAGTCCTCCTGCCGCTTCTTGGGAGGCTGGACGGTGTTCAACACCCAGGCGGAACCGTCGTCGCCGGTGCGGAAGAGATTTGCGCGAAACGTGCCGCCGAGAAGCGGGCTGTAGATCGTGATCGAGACAAACTCGCCGGCGCGCTCGCCGACATGCGTCCAGCCCGCACCGATGTCGAGGCCGTCTTCGTCACCGAGCAGGACGCGGTATTTCGGCGCGTTCTCGGTGTCAGAGGGTTCGGCGGGGACGAGGGTCATTTCCTCCCTGATACCGAGCGTCCGGAACTCGCCTTCAAAGCCGGTTTCCGTGCGCGTGAACTGTCCGATCTGGGCCATGATCGTGGTCTCCTGTGCTGCGGTGGAGTGGCGAACGGCGCGCGCTCACCGCGTCGGCGCGCGCCAGACGAAGTGGCGGTCGCCGTCCTCGTCGGTGAAAAGCGGGATGGCCCGGCCGATCACCGCCGCGGCGGGAAACGGGCCGAAGTAGCGCCCATCGAGGCTGTCCGCGGCTTCGAGGTTCATGAGGAAAAGTTCGCCGTCGGCGATCACCCGGCAGCCCTGCCAGGCCGGCAGGTCGCGGCCACGGCTGTCGCGGTCGCGGGCCTCACCGAGCGGTACATCGTCGATCGTGATGGCGCGGCCGACGCGGCAAACGCGCTGACCCGGCAGACCGACGACGTGCTTGAGGATCGGGACGTCGCGGCCGACATAACCGCGTTCGACCATGAAGGACGCGAACGGCTCGGGCGGCATGACGGCGACGAGATCCGGCACTTCGATCCGCCCGGTCGGCGATACCGTGTAGAAGCCGATCGGCGCGCTCGCCGTCGCGTTCCAGATGAGTTTCAGCGGCATCGGCATGGCGCTGGCTGCGGCGATGCCGAGCACGGCGACGGATGTCGCCGCGAGGTAGCCGAGCCGCCTCATCGCCCGATCTCCCGCCGCCGGAGCCAGGCTTGGTGGCGCTCGGCCGTGTACGGGCGCGGCGTCTCGCCGGCATTCATCCAGTGCGCGACGTGCCGCCAGTGATCGGGATCGGCGTCCGCGGGATCGATGCCGAGGGCCTCGATGCCGTCGACATGGCGAAGCACGTCCTCGACCTTCGGCCAGCTTTCGATCTTCAGCAGGATGTCGCCGCCAGGACGCACGAAGGGCAGCGTCTGGAACGGCTCGCCACGGTCGACCGCGCGCACGATGTCCAGGCGCGAGATGATCGTTCCGTACTCGTTCGCAGCCCAGCGGACGAGGCAGAATATCGTGCCGGGCGCGAAGCCGACCACCCTGTGACGGCGGTCGAGTTTCTGTTCGTAGCTTTCGCGGCCGAACCTGATCCAGTTCTCGATGCGCTTTTCGATCCAGGTGAGTTCGACGAGCGTGGTGAACGCGGCGGGACCGTCCGGCAACAGACGGCCGCCGATGCGGAGCGCCGCATTGCCGGTCATGGTGTGTCTCCTTGGGTGTCGGGGAATTCGCGCTCAAACAGCTCGCGCAGCATTTCCGAAGCGGTGACGCCGCGCCGGAAGGCCGCGATCTTGATCCGGCCGCGCAGCTCCGGCGTGATGTCGATGGTGAGGCGGGCCGTGAAGGTCACGGCTGCGCCATTGCGTGGCGGAGGCGTGTCCCCCGCCTTGATCCATCCGTCCGCATCGGCGGGACGCTGCGCGAAGCCGCGCTTTTCGGCGGGGACCGTCATGACGCGCCTCCGTCATGGAACGGCAGCACGGTGGCGATGCGGGCGCGGGCGCGGTCGGCCATCGTGGGGTCGATCTCGCAGCCGATATAGCGCCGGCCGGAGAGCCGGCAGGCTTCGCCGCCGGAACCCGAGCCTGCGAACCAATCGCCGACTAGGCCGCCTTCCGGGCAGCTCGTGCGGATAAGGATTTCGAGAAGGGCGGATGGCTTCTCGGTCGGGTGGATGGCGCGACCGTGGCAGTTGCGAAGGTAGATAACCGAGCGCATCAGACGCGGCCCGCCGTCGTGGCTGACATAGTGGCCAGCGTCGATCTGGCCGGTATGGGGCGGACGCTGCTTGCGCCGCACGGTGCGGGCCGTCGCGTCGGGCGTGGTTTGTGGGTCGTTGTAGACCGCGCGCCATGGTGTCTCGGCCGGATAGAATTGAACGGCCAGTTCATGCACGCGCTTGAAGCGGTCCGCATGGAAGCCGGTGCCGTTCTGCTTCTCCCAGACGATCTCCTGGGCGAGCCGCAGGCCAGCGTCGGCGAAGCGGTCGGCGGTTGCCATGAAGCTGCGCAGCGAACCGAAGACCCACATCGAGCCGGTCGGGGCAAGCGCGCCGCGCGCGAGCGCCAGCCAGCCCTCGACACGGCGATCCCAGGCGAGTGATGTGTCGCCGTAAGGTGGATCGGCGAGGATCATGTCGTAGGGACCGCGCGCCGGCATGCGATCGCGGCAGTCTCCGGACAATATGATTTCGGGGCGAACCGTCATGGCGCGGTCCACCGGATACCGAGACGCTCGACCTCGGCCGCCAGCGCCGCGATCTCGCGCGCGGCGGGCGAACGCGGATCGATGTCCAAGGCGAGCCGCCCGGTCTGCGCGGCGTCGGCGAAGACGACGCGCTGGCCGATGGTGCTGGCGAGCACCGGCGGATCGTGGTCGGCCAGGGTCTCGGCCGTCTCGCGAGCGATGACAGTGCGGGCGCCGCAGCGGTTCAGCACGAAACGGGCGGCGAGCTGGGGCCGATAGATGCGCGCCTCCGTCAGGAGCGCCAGCATCTCGGCGGAGGCCCAACCGTCGAGCGGCGACGGCTGTACCGGGATCAGCACGAGGTCGGCCGCGAGCAGCGCGGAGCGCATGAGTCCGGCGACACGCGGTGGCCCGTCTATGACCACATGATCGACGTCGCGGGCGAGTTCAGGGGCTTCACGGTACAGCGTGTCGCGCGCGAGGCCGACAACGCCAAAACGGCGCGGCAGGCCCTCGCGAGAGCGTTGCTGCGACCAGTCGAGCGCCGAGCCCTGTGGATCGGCGTCGATAAGCGTGACGCGCTTTCCGCGCAAAGCCAGCTCGCCGGCGAGATGCAGCGCAAGCGTCGTCTTGCCGACGCCGCCCTTCTGGTTGAGGAGCGCGACGATCATCGGCGTCCTCCCGGTGGGTCGAGAGGAACACGGGGCATCGTGGGATTGGCGGATGCGGAAGAGCCAGCGCGGTCCTGCACTGCCGTCGACACCGGCTCGGCGGGCGCGATCGATATGCTCTTCTTCGCGGTAACGCTGAGGCTTCTGGCGGCATCGCGGATGAGGTTTTCCACATCACGCGCGCGCTCTTCAAGGTTAGAGTCTATGTTAGGCTCTAAGTTAAGGGCGCGATTTCGTGTGGAGTTTCCGTGGCTTACACCCTGTTTGGGTTCCTGATAGCACGAGCCTCGGGTTCCCGATAGCACGATAGACCGGGTTCCCGATAGCACGAGGCTATCCACAGCTTGTCCACAGGCGGGCAGCGGCTCGAATGCGAGCAGCAGGCGCCCATCGATCTCGGCTTCGAGAAAGAGCCTGTAGCCGGGCAGCGGCTGGCGCCGGATGATGTCGCGCAGTTCGAAGGCGAAGCGTTTGAACGGCGACAGGCTGCCGGATTTCTGGTGAAGGTGACGGAAGTCGAAGCGCCAGCCATCGCGCTGGCGGCCGCCATGCTTGCGCACCAGGCGGTAGAGCCAGCGGTCGAGGCCCCCCGTCAGGTCGAAATAAGTCCGGTCGATGGTCAGCACGAGCGCATCGTCGAGGACGGCCTGATAGAACCAGTCCGGCACGATCAGCTCGATGCCCTCGGGGCGGCCGTTGCGATCGGTGCGTTCCTGCCACTCATTGATCCACGAGAAGCGATGACGGCGGCCTTCGGCAGGCTGTCGGATCGAGGTGGAAACGGTGGTCGATTGCAGGCGGTCGAGGGCGGCTTTGAGGCGCTGATAGTCGCGCGAGCTGGTGCCCCGGCCGACATAGGTGAGGATTTCGTAGGGCGTGGCGGCCATCAGCCGCGAGGTACGAAGCCCGTTATCGCGGGCTTCGACGATCTGGCTCGCCGCCCAGATCAGGATGTCGGCGTCCCAGATCGTGGCCATGCCATGATCCGGGACCGCCTCGACCCGGATCGTCACGTTGCCCGCAACGAAATCGATCGGGGCGACGCGATGGGTTTTGGAAAGGGAGAAGAAGGGATAGGCCATGAGATCCTGCGCGTCTCGTGGCGCGAAGTCGCCGGGAAGCGCCCGGAACAGATCGAGCTGTCCGCGCTCCGAAAGGGATCGACGCCGCACCGCCATGAACGGAACCGGCCGCGGTCAGCGTGCGTAGCGGCCGAGCTGCGGCCCGGAGGGAATGACGTGGCGCTTCGCCGGCAGCACGGAGCCGCGAGGATCGGACGTCGACGTCACCGCGCCGCGAGCGGCCCACGTTTCGAGATCGTCGATGGCGTAGACGACGCGGCCACCGAGCTTGCGATAGGCCGGGCCGGTTCCATACGTCCGGTGCTTTTCGAGAGTGCGGGCCGAAAGGCTGAGAAACTCGGCGGCTTCCTTGGTGCGCAGGAAGCGCGGCGGGAGAACGACGGGTTCATGTGGCATGGATCGGGCCTCCGTGGTGTTGGGGACGACCGTCGCGGATCAGCGGCGGGCAATGACCACGGTGGCGGAGGAGAGCCGGCGAGTTGCAGGGCAAAGTTGGGGGGTATCGAATTCGCCCACCATGCAGCGGGCGAGACCGCGCTAGGATTGGCGGCGATGACGAAGGAGTTTTCGATAGCCGCCCGCTATCATGGCGCGGGCATCGCGCAGGAGCGTCTTGATGGCGTGGCGTATGGAAGACGCCTGCCAAGCGTCACGGTCGAGATGGTCGATGTGAAAAATGATCTCGGCGATTTCCTGCTGCGTGGCGCCGGCGCGATAGCCGTCGAAGGCGCGCAGCATCCGGCGCTGGCGGGCGCGCTGCTGATGCGTCAGGCGCGTGTCCGGGGGAATGGCGCGGCCATGCAAGGCTGAGAGGAATCGATAGACAGCTTCGATCCGGTCGAAGCCGTCTATGCCGAGAGGAATGACCGCAACGGCATTTTCTTTTCCGTCGATGGCGTGGTCAATGATCTGGAGGGACTGACCGTTCGCGAGGGCTAAGCGAAATGTAGCGTCATCATCGCCCATCGGCGACCCATGCCGCCACAGCGCGGAAGCATCGCTTGTGATACCGGAGCCGAGGTCAACGGGCGCCTCGGCGAGCATTACAACGCTTGTGTCCTCCTGCGGAAGCCAGAAGACCGGCGCTTCCGGCGGAGGTGTCAGGGGATCGACTGGGAAATCGCAACCCCCACTGCTGTCGAATTCGCACGGTCAGTGGTTCATGCATTCCGCGAGCGGAGGCCGAAGCCTCAAAATCCGCGTCATAGGCGTCGTTGCGGCGGAGCCATTCCCAGGCCAGATCGGACGCGGTCAGGCCGTCCAGATGATCATATTCCGAGGAACGCCAGATCGATGCGTCGGGTGTCATCGCTGATCCTCCCAAGTATTTGTCTAAGTCTTTGGGAGAATCACGATTCCCGTTTGGGTTGATCTGCGGAAGTCAGTTGCGCCTCAACAGGTGATGCGTCCGACGCATCACGATGGCGACCCGCGCTGGCTTTCACGAACCAGTTGGCGATAGCCGCGCTCCATCATCCACCGGGCGCGCGCCAGATGCGCATCGTGGATAGAGCGGCAGCGTCTGGGGTCTTGATCGGGATCGAGGCCAAACAGGATATGCACCGCCTCGCGCCAGTCTGCGCCGTCGCGGTTGGCGTCGACCAGCCGCATGTAGAGCTTCATATGTTTGCGGTCATAAGACGTGATCGTTTCGCTGAACGGTGGTTCGTCCAGAAATGTTTGCGTCTCCTGTGCCATCGAGCCACCATATTCACGCGCGCTAAGTCCGTTAACCATCTCGCTCAGGAGATAGCCCCTTTTTTTGACAAGGGTTTGGTAGCTCGGTGCCCGGCGTGACTACCGGGACGAATCGCTCCTGTCATGCAGGAGCAAAACTCCTTCGCCCTTGTCTGTCGAAAGGAGAACAATCCCGGCCGATTCGAAGGCCCGGCGCACCTGATCGCGCGTCGATTCGAACACTTCGAGACCGCTTTCGGATTCAAGGCGTTTCAGTGCGGTCAGTGCTACTCGGGCCTTGTCAGCGAGCGTCTCCTGTGTCCAACCCAGCAACGCGCGTGCGGCCCGTGATTGTCGGGCGGTGATCATGCATGATCACCTCCCATTCGGACCTGTGCGCACTCCAGAACTACGACTAAATTAGTCGTTCTTGGCTCACTTCGCCAGCATGAAATGCCTGATCGACACTGCAATCAGCTTTCCTTTGACGACTGATTCGGTCGTTTCGGCGCATGGCCTGCCATGAGAGAACCCGGCGGCTTGCGCCGCCGGGCTTCGCGGTTCCCGCTCAGAACGGAATGTCATCGTCGTCGATGAACTTGCCGTCCTCGCTTTCGGTCTGCTTCGCCCGGCTCAGGAAGTCGACCGTCTCGGCGATGATCTCGCATCCGTAGCGGTCGTTGCCCTGCTGATCCGTCCACTTCGTGTAGTGGATGCGGCCGCGAACCAGAACCTTAATTCCCTTCTCGCAATAGTCCTGGATCGTCTTGCCGAGGCCGTTGAAGGCGGTGATGCGGTGCCATTCCGTATCCTGGACCCGGTAGCCCTTTTCGTCCCGGACAACCTTGCCGTCCGAGTAGCGGGGGCGCGAGGTGGCCAGCGTGAAGTGGGTGATCCGGGTGCCGCCTTGGGTGGTGCGGGTTTCGGGGGCCTGACCGATGTTGCCGGCGAGAATGACGATGTTCTGCATTGTAAGTCTCCGTTGCTTCTCGGAGGGACCATCCCTCCGACGAGACCCGGCCAAGGCCGTCGGGAGACTCCCGCAGCTGCCGAACCTTTCGGCAGCTTGCCCCTAAGGCCCCAGGTGGGGCGGGCAGCCGCGCTTGCGCGGCAACACGGCTGGGAGCCGCCGGGGTTGCTGGAGGAAACAGAACGGACTTAGGGGATCAGTCAGTCGGAGGGATTGGTGCCTTTGAAAGCACGAATACGGGGACGCGCAGCCGAACCATCGTCCTCACCGGTAACGCCGACCAGGCAGGCTCACGGACCTGCGCACTTCGGGGCGACTCCCGACCTTCTCCGCTTCCGGCCATTTCGCGTCTTCGCCGATTTGACGGACACATGGGCTGGAGAAGAACGAGCAGGCTATCGGGCTTTCAGAGCACGGACCAGCAGCGCATTACCGTGTTTGACGACGGATGGTCCGATTCATCCGAATAGCGAGAAGGGAATGAAGGTTCTGATTCGCCCTCGCGGCCTCACTACGAATGGATGGACGGGTAGGCACCGATTGTCCACGGCATACGGATATCAATCCCATGACCGACTTCCGAAGCCGGGTGAAGCGGACCGAAAGCAACAACGACAAAGGCAGCGCTGACGCGACAGTTTCGACTGCGCGGAAAACGTGAAGCCCGGCGGCGTAAGCCGCCGGGTTTTTAACGGTCGCGCCGGATTGCGACCGACTAATCAGCGCGAGAAGAACGACACGCCGAGGGCGTTCAGATTGATGATGGCCGCGATGCCGATGAACAAGCCGGCGCTGCCGGAAAGCAAATTGAGCATCAAGCCGGGGTCGATGGCGTTCTTCGCCACGCCGTGGACGAGTGCATATCCGGCGATGACTGCTGGTACGGCAAAGACGGCGAGAGCGATCAGCCGCAGAGCCGGATTCCTGGCGAAGCCGAGAACTGCGATGACCAGGCCGATCGAAACCAACGCCGCGCCGATGGCGGCCAATCCCGACAGGAGGATGCCGCCTCCGGCGCCCCAGGTATATTGGGCAGCGGACAGCCCAACCATGAAAGGCAAAGCGTAGATCGCAAGGTGGTAGGCAAAGATGCAGAACGCGATCGTCAAGGAGATTGCGAGCAGGATGAGCGACATGGAAACCCCCACATGATCGGTTGAGGATCACGACAGGCTGCCTGTAGATACGCTCCGCCTGCGACTATACTACTGTTCCGGTTCTGCAAGGATTTTTCATTCGACGACGAAGATGGAATCGCGTCAAGTATGAGCGTGAATCAGCCCCTTAATTGAATGTCCATAATGGGATGCAAAGCCGACCGGCCGCTTTTCGCGCGAAGAGCGAAACCCGGCCTTCCGCCACTGCGGAGCCGATCAGCCCCTAGTAATTCAGGCTAGGCACTGCTCTCAGCCGCTTCCTGTACCAAAGCCTCCGGCTGATCGTCACCATTTTCGTCCGTGTCTTCGACAATGACACCTTCCAAAAACTGGCTGTGCTTTTGCTGCAGATATTTGATGGCCGTGTTCTCGTCTGCGGAATGCTGAAGATGCTCCTGGAAGAACTGAAGCCGAGCTCGATTTTCCTCAATCAGTTCGCCCCACGTCTTTATACCGACAATATGCCGCGGCCCCCGCGCGATCAGGCGGCGCTCGCGATCCGGACCACTTTCGATCTCATGCTTTGCGAAGTCGTCATAGGCGTTGGAGACCAGCCAGAAGTGCCAGCGCACGCCGTCGACGGTCGAGAAGCGCTCGTCTGACGTGACGGCGATCGCGTATTTCTTTGCCTGCGTGATCTCATCGGCGCCGATCTTCACTTTCGGCGCCTTGAGCTCGACGATCATGTGCTCGATGTCGTTCGCACGATGCCGGCGCGTCGAGCGCGAGAACATCAAGTCGATGATGCCGCGCGCCTTGCCGATCACTTTCACCGGCTCATCGATCGCGATGCTGGGGTCGAGATGGTCGCGATGCTTTTCGAGGACGCGACGGAGATCTTTGTCGCTCACCCAGAGATTATACTCTTCGCCGAACACCCAGGTGTTTTCAGCGAGGATTTTGTGAAGTTGGGTGCGTTCCTTCAATCGGCCTTTGGTTTCCGGATCGAAGACGATCGATTCGAGTGCGGATATGAACTTCAGCCGATCGGCGACGGTCTTTGCCGCGGTGATGATCGCGGACAGGGTCGTTTCTTGCAGGAGATTGGCAAGCTCCTTCTGCTTGCGCGCCGGCAGTTCCAGCACCTCCTTTAGGATGAGCTGCAATTCCTCCGGTCCGCGCTCGATGGCGTTGCGCAGCATGCGAAGGTGAAGCGCCTTCGCCTTTGCCGAGCTGATGCCGAGATCGGGCGCGAGCTCCTGAACCTGGACCGCGACGATGTCGAACACCTGACGCTCAACCTTCTCGACGGCGTTCTGCGGCGTGCCGCGATAGGGATAGACGTCTTCGGCAATCCACTCGTCGACCAGGGATCGCGCCTTTTCCGCCGATTTGTCGCGGAAATAGTCTTTAATCGCCGAGCGCGCACTTTCGACAGCTGCGCTCAGCAGCGGATCCATCTCCGACAGCGCAACGCGCTCTTCATTGTGCAATTCCTCGACATAGGTGGATTTCAGATAGGCTGAGAAAGAGAAACCAGGAATGTGGAAGCGCGTTTCGACCTGATCGAAAGGAAAGCCGCTCGCGGAGCAGAGATACAGGACACGCCGCGCATCCGTTCGCCATTCGATGATTTCGAGCTCGACGTCGTGCCCAGCGCCATCCTCCTTTTCGATCGGCGGCAGTGACGCTTTGTGGTGACTGGCGATGACCTTCTCGGGGTCGAGCCTCTGGCCGGCGACTGATATCGACACGCTTCGATAGTTCATCAGGTATAGCGCGAAAATCTCGTTCAGGTCCTGAATGCCGCCTTCGCTCTCGAAGGTTTTGAAATCCCGCCGGAGGTCGCCAATTTCGACGATGACGCCCGTTAAGCGGTCGGGCGCAAGCACCTCCTCAGTGATGGTGACGTCGGTGAGATCGGCCTCGAGAAGGCGAACCTCGAACGCCTTGCGTCCGGCCGGATCGTCGTAGCAGACCTTCCAGGTGACCGACTGGCCGAGGGCGAACGCCTTGTAGCGGCCGCGCCCTTCCTGGCCGTGGATCATGCGGTGGTTGCGTTTGGTCTGTCGGACATGGCGCTTCCAAGAGCCACCGAGATTACCGAACAGCGCACGGGCGTCGCTGCGGGAAAATCCATCACCATTGTCGTAGACAACGATTTTCGACATGCCGCCTGCGAGATCGTTATGCGCGAACTCGACCGATACCTCGGTGGCGTCGCCATCGAGGCTGTTCCACAGCAGCTCGGCAAGGGCAGGCACCGGCTTCGCCTTGGTCTGCCGCGCGACGAAATCATCTCTTACCGCGACGGATACATGTTCCTCGCCGGCCATTTGCCCTCCCGGCCCTTCGCTAGGCCATGTTCCACGCCGACCGCGCCGAGCGACGACATTCAGCGTTCGTTGTTGTCATCCTCATATCCGGAATAGTCATCTTCCGGTGCGTAATATTCGGCAGCGTCGTAAACTTGCGTTTTCTTGTATCGATCGCTCAAGCCAACCACCGCGAGACGCGACAGGCCGCTTATTTTAAGCCCGCATGCGACACACTCGAACCAGTTCGGCAGGAATTCCTGCGTTTCGGTGATCTCGCCGTCGCTCAGCCGTTGCTGTGGCGCAGAAACCGGTTCGCCCCAGATAAGCGCCTGGGAGGCGCAAGCGGGGCAATCGACGCGATGGCCGGCATGGCGCGTGGCCCAGACCGCTGCCTGTTTGGTCAGTGTGTCTCGCTCATCGTCGGCCTTGGCGAGCCAGACTTTCTTGTGGGCCTCGACCTCGCCCTTTACCACCTTCGCGCTTTCGTCGACCGCAGCGGCGATCAGTTTCGTTGCGACCTTCGCCTCATCCTCGCCGAGGAAATCCTTGAGCGTCGCCCCCATCGAGGCGAGGAGAATCTCACAGGTTTGATAGAAGCGCGGCTGCCAGGACGATCCCTTGACCCCGTCGAAGGCAAGCTCACCGGAATGAAGCTCGGCGTTGCGGCGGCCCGTATGCTGGACGCCAAAATTTTCATGCTCCTTGGCGAAATCCGGGAGGATCGCGGTGAGCCGCTTGAAGACCTCGGTGACGGCGATCGATTTTGGCGCAAACCGCTCCTCCGTGGGCGTGAAACCCAGCGCGTGATATAAGCTCGACCAGCTCTTATCGGTGTCCGCGATCAGGGCGGGACTGACATTGGCGAGCGCGGCGCGGGCGAGAAATTCGAGCGCGAGGCTGGACCACAGGGCATATTCCCAGTCGTCGCTGTCGAATGCGCTCATATGCTGGATGTACCGCTCTGCCTTGAGATAGAGCGCATCCGGATCGCATGATGCCGGCGTCGCGCCGGGTGAAATCGATTTCTTCAATGAAGCCCCTCCAGATAGACACGCTCGATCGCCCGGTTCTCGCGCCCAGGTAAGATCGGGGAGCGGGCATGCAGCATCCGCCAATTGTCGATCAGCAGCGTGTCGTGCGTTTCGGCCAGGGACACCGCGGTCGGCATGCATGTCGAAAGCCATTCGCGAACACGCAGGTCGGCGACTTCACCAACCCTGCTCGCCGGCTTCAGGAAGACCTCGTCCCAGCGAACCCGCACGACATCGTCAGCAGGCTCGCAAAGGCGCAAGAGCGAGACGCTCCCGTCACGCGGTCGTCGCGGTTTGAAGATGGCGCGCCGCAAAATGTCAAGGGTAACGGCATCGATAAGGTCGTGCCCGTCTATCACCATTGTCGGCACATCGGCGTAGCCGACGACGCAGCGCAGAAGGAGGTAGCGTGGTGGAGTGCGCCAGTGAGCGAGATCCGAATGAAAAGGGAAATGATTGAGGCCGAAAATGCCGCCATAGCTGTTCGGCGCAGCCTGGCTACGCGGCACGAGCGTCTGGACGGGTCCATCTTTCCATAGGTCCAAAGGCTTGCCCAGATCCTCCGCGATCTCGATGATGCTATCGTTCGGCCGATGGCTGCTGAAAAATATGTAACCGCTCTTACGAATCTTGTCTCTGATTTCTAATGACATTCTAACAAGCAGTGCTTGGCGCGACGCACAGCACCCTCCTACTTGGTCCACTTTTACTGGGAGTGTACAGCGCGTTTTCGTGCAGGATCAATGTCCGCTATGTGGCGGGAACATTTTTCGTCGCAACGACAGACGTTAAGGTCGCAAGCGGAAATTCAAGTTTGCGCGACTGGAACAGCCACCAAACGGCGGCGCTACGCGCCGCCGTCGAACTTCATGACCGGGATGCCGAGCTTGCGGGCCTTGTCCGCAAGGTTCTCCTGGATGCCGGTGCCGGGGAAGACGAGGACACCGACCGGCAGGACGTCGAGCATCGCGTCGTTGCGCTTGAAGGGCGCGGCCTTGCCGTGCTTCGTCCAGTCGGGCCGGAAGGCGACCTGAGCCACCTTGCGGCTATCTGCCCAGCGGGAGGCGATCAGTTCAGCGCCCTTCGGCGTGCCGCCGTGCATCAGCACCATGTCGGGGTGCTTCGCATGGACCTGATCGAGCTTTGCCCAGATCAGGCGGTGATCATTGAAGTCGGCGCCTCCGGTCAAGGCAACCTTGGGACCGGCGGGCAGCATCACCTCGGTCTCGGCCCGGTGTTTCGCGGCGAGGAAATCCCGGCTGTCGATCATCGCGGCGGTGAGATTGCGATGGTTGACCATCGAGCCGGTACGGGGCCGCCAGGCGCTGCCGGTGTAGTGCTCGAAGGCTTCCGAGGCGACGTCGCGGAAGAGTTCCATGCTGTTGCGCCGCTCGATCAGGGTCTGACCTTCTGCCGTGAGGCGCTCAAGCTCGACCGACTTCACCTCGCTGCCGTCCTGTTCACGCTGAAGGCGGCGCTGCGCCTGCTCGTTGTCGTCGAGATCGCGTTCGACCCGGCCCGCGGCGCGGTGGAAGAGATTGACGGTTCCCCAGAGCAACTCGTCAAGGTCGGGTTCGAGGCGGGTGTCGCCGAGCGTCGCGACGAGGGCGTCGAAGATATCTGCGACGGCTGCGGCGACGGCGCTACCCTCCGGGAGCGGCCTCGGATCAGGTTCGTCCTGATACGGCCGCCAGCCGTAGAGCTGGAGTTCGGTGAGGATATGATCGGTTGGGGACGAGGTGTGGTTCGGCTCGAAGCTCAAGTTTTCGTCTTCGTTCATCATCGGAAGCGTCCTTTGTCTGGAGACCGCGCCCGTCGCGGCCTTCGCAGGCGTCGGAAGCCCACGGGCGGACTGGACTGGCACCCTCGCGCCCTCGCGAGGGCTCCGATGGCCGGGTTCGGGCTATTTTGTCTTTCGCGATGCAAAGGCGGGGCTCGCCCCCGCCGGCGGAAAATAGCCCGAACGCGGCCATTGCCTGTCAGGGCCGTTTGTGGGCCGATCGCCCTCTCAGAAGGCCGTGGGCACGGGACTCTCAGGAAAACGAAGGATGCTTCCGATGATGAACAGAGACGGCAGGTGGAGACGCCTCGACCGCGCCTTGTCCTCCGCCGATCTCCTCACCCTTCCCCGAAACGGTGGACGTCATCAGGATGAAGCTGCTCCATCAACGTCGTCCGGAGGGCGTCGATGCCGCGCCAGCGCAGATCTTCGTTGAAGTCCTCACGCGTCGGCGACACCGAAATCGCTTCGATCCCGACGCTCCCTGCTCTGGCGACCAGGCTGTCTCTTGCGCCGTCACCGGCCGGGTCGCGATCTCTGAGGACATAGAGCCTGCGCAGCGTCGCCGGGAACAGGATGGCAGCGAGGTGAGCCGCTGAGAGCGCCGCCATCATCGGCATCTGGGGCAGAACCTGACGGGGCGACAGCACGGTCTCGATGCCTTCGCCGGCTGCGAGCACCTCACCGGCGACGCCGAAGCGGACCCCGTGCCCGAGAAGGTCGCCCATCGCGCGCCGCGGTGACTCGACCGGCGCCTTGCCCGAACCGTCCGGAGCCAGCCAGGTGCGGTGTGCGCCGGTCTGGTTGCCGTGAAGATCGGTGACGGAAGCGATGATCGCCGGCCAGATCTCTGTGGGCGAATGCTCGTCCGGTTTATAGTAGCATCGCGGATGGTAGCGCAGCGCGGAGGTTCCCGCGAGGGAGGTGATCGCCCGCCCGTTGAGGTAGATTTCCGCCAGTGTGCCGCCGATCGGCTGCGACATGGCGAAAAGCCGCCGCGACGCTTCAGGCGAGCCGATAGCGATGCTCGACGTCCTGCCGGTCGGAGTCCTCGTCTTCTTCGGTTCGGGATGCGGGAGAGCGAGGAAGCGGCGCGCTTCCTCAGCCACGTCCTTGAAGTCGATGAGGCCGAGCGCTTCGCGGATGACGTCGAGCAGATCGCCATGTTCCCCCGTTGATGCATCGGTCCATTTTCCGGCAGAACCCTTGCCGGATTCCGGCCCGGTCAACCGCACGAACATCGAGCGGCCGGGGCTGTTCTGAGCGTCCCCAACGACCCAGTATCGTCCGGCGCGGTGGCCGGACGGCAGATAGTGGCGGCAAACCGCCTCGGCATTGCGGCCGAGACGGGATGCCAGTTCGGAAGCGTCGTGACGGGCCATCACGCTGCCTCCTTCTCGCCGATGCGCTCCACCGGCCAGCGGTCGAGCACCTTGCAGAGAACCGCGGGACCATTGGCATCGATCGGTATGAACATGCGCAGCTTCCACGAGATGATCTCGTGGAACAGGCCGTAGGCCGTGAGGCGCTCGCGCATCGTGTCGTCGAAGCCAGACAGCTCGATGCGGTTCGCGCCCATGACGCGAACGCGGCGAAGCTGAAGCCCCTCAGCGAGGTCGAGGATGGTGCGGCCGTCCATCAGGGCGGTGAAGGCATCGTCCGGCGTGATCGCGGCCGCGCCGGTCGTGGTCGCATTCGCGGCCCAGGCCGGCGAGACCTTGCGGCCGATGATGCGCTCGCCATCATCGGTCTGAAGCCGATAGACGCGCGTCGAGTCGTTCGGCAGCCGCTTCCAGATGGGCAGAAGCAAACCCGTGACCATGTGGAGCGTCGCATCCGTGAACTCCGGCACCGCGGCGATCTCGGCCTTCCAGGCCGACGCGAAGGTGTCCCGATCAGCTTCGACCCAATGGGTCTCACCCAAGAAGCGTATCGGGATGTTGTGCGCCTCCGTCGGCCGGATCAGCCGGACGCGGCGCTCGATCTCGCCATCGTCGAGCATGATGCTGCTGGCCGGGATTTGAACAGCAGCGCGCCCGGAGCGCTCGTTGACGAGCAGCCTGGCGCGCGGATCGTCGAGTTCGGCGAAAGCGGCGTCAAGCGTCAACGGACGGTTGCGCCTGCGCTCGTTGATCGTAAGCAGGCTGGTTTCCGCGCCGGTACGCGGATGCGTATAGATCGTCTGACGGTCGATGACGACGAAGCTTTCGGCGCGCAGCGTCTCCAGCCCGGCGTCGTAGGTGCCTGATGCAATCGCACCCTCGATACGGGCGGTCAGGAGTTGCTCGAAAGCCGTGAAGAGGACGCCCTGAAGCTCGATGGTGAGCGCGAGCAGCCGGTTAAGGAACGTCGTGATCGGCGGCAACTCGTCCTTGATGCCGGTCGAGTCCATCAGCTTCAGGCCGGTGGCTTCCTCGAAGCGCTGGAGCGAGCAGCCTTCGACCTTGCCGCGCACCAGCAGCATATAGAACTGGCGGAGTGCGTCGCGGGCATAGTGGCCCTCCAGATTGTCCTCGGGTCGGAACAGCCCTTGGCCGCCGGTCTGGCGCTGGCCGCGCGTGATCGCACCCAGCGTGTCGAGGCGGCGGGCGATGGTGCTGAGAAAGCGCTTTTCCGCCTTCACATTGGTCGAGATCGGCCGGAAGAGCGGCGGCTGTGCCTGGTTGGTGCGGTGCGTCCGGCCGAGGCCCTGAATGGCGGTGTCGGCTTTCCAGCCCGCCTCGAGCAGATAATGGACGCGCAGGCGCGTGTTCTTCGCCGACTTCTCCGCATGGTAGCTGCGGCCAGTGCCGCCGGCGTCCGAGAAGATGAGGACGCGCTTCTGGTCGTCCATGAAGGCTTGCGTCTCGGAAAGATTGGCGGCGCCGGCGCGCGTCTCGACCACAAGCCGGTCGATGGTCAAGCTTCCGCCGCGCTTGCGGACGATCCGGCGGGAGCGGCCCGTCACCTCAGCAACCATGTCCGTCCCGAAATGCTGGATTAGCTGGTCCAGCGCGCCGGGAACCGGCGGCAGGCTGGCGAGCTTGGCGATCAGCGCATCGCGGCGCGCGACCGCCTCCCGGCTCTCGACCGGCTGGCCGTCGCGATAGACCGGACGCGACGACAGGTTGCCCTCGCTGTCGGTGAAGGGCTCGTAGAGCTGGACCGGGAAGGAATGGGCGAGATAGTCGAGGACGTATTCGCGCGGCGTGATGTCCACGCGGACGTCGTTCCACTCCTCGGTCGGCAGCTCCGCCAGCCGCCGTTCCATCAGCGCCTCGCCGGTCGAGACGATCTGGATGACGGCCGAATGGCCCGACTCCAGATCGGTGGCAATCGAACGCAGCAGGGTCGGCGTCTTCATGCTGGTCAGCAGATGGCCGAAGAAGCGCTGCTTGGCGCTCTCGAAGGCAGAGCGCGCAGCGGATTTCGCCTGCCTGTTCAGCGTACCGGAGCCGCCTTCACCACCGCCGGTGATATTGGCGGCCTGCATCGCCGCATCCAGATTGTTATGGATGATGGCGAAGGCCGCAGCATAGGCGTCATAGATGCGGACCTGCTCGGGCGTCAGCTCGTGCTCGACCAGCTCGTATTCGACGCCGGCGAAGGAGAGCGAGCGGGCGGTGTAGAGGCCGAGCGCGCGCAGGTCGCGGGCAAGCACTTCCATCGCCGCCACGCCGCCGGCCTCGATCGCCTCGACGAACTCGGCGCGCGTGGCGAACGGGAAATGCTCGCCGCCCCACAGCCCGAGCCGCTGCGCATAGGCGAGGTTGTGGACGGTGGTTGCGCCGGTGGCGGAGACATAGACGACGCGGGCGTTCGGAAGCGCATGCTGAAGGCGCAGGCCGGCGCGGCCCTGCTGCGAGGCGGCGACATCACCGCGTTCTCCCTTGCCGCCAGCGGCGTTCTGCATCTGGTGCGCCTCGTCGAAAATGATCACTCCATCGAAGTCGGAGCCCAACCATTCGACGATTTGCTTGACCCGCGAAACCCTCTCTCCGCGGTCGTCGGAGCGCAGCGTGGCGTAGGTTAAAAATAGGATGCCCTCGCTCAGCGTGATCGGCTTGCCCTGCGGGAACCGCGACAGTGGCGTGACCAGCAGGCGCTCCATGCCGAGTGCGCCCCAGTCGCGCTGTGCGTCCTCGATCAGCTTGTCCGATTTAGAGATCCAGACGGCCCTGCGCCGTCCCTGAAGCCAGTTGTCGAGGATGATCGCAGCCGATTCGCGACCCTTGCCGACGCCGGTGCCGTCGCCGATCATGAAGCCCTGGCGCAGCCGGATGGCGTCCTTGGCGTCCTCAGATGCAGCGGTCAGCTTGTCGAGGATGTCGTCCACCGTCCACGCACCGGCAAGGAAATCCGAATGCGCCTCGCCGGCATAGATTACCGTTTCGAGCTGCGCATCGGACAGGAGATCGAGGACGTTCGCCGGCAGCGTCGGGCGATAGCTCGGCTTCGGCGGGGCGACGCTCGCCATGGCCGCCGACTGCACGAGCCGGGTCGGATGCGCCTGAGAACCGGAAATCCGGACGGTCTGGAGACCGTATTCCTCATAGATCGCATCGGAAAGGCGACCGGCATCCGCCGGCTTCCAGTCGACGGTTTCGTAGTCGAGCGGAACGCCCTCCGGCTCGGCATGCGCCACGGCAGGCGCGTCTCTGGCCGCCCGGTTGACATAGGCGCGAACCGTGCGAGGTGCGGCCGCAGGCACGGCGACGGCCGGATGAACCGGCAGGCGTGGCGGGAGATGCTCGGCTAGCCATCCGAGCAGCGTGGCCACATCCGGCGCGACGCCCGGCGCGGTCGGGAATACGGACGGGTCGTCCGCCGGCATCTTGTCGATGACGGTCAGGCGCGTCGGAAAGGTCGTGCCGTGCTTCGCGTAGACCGAACCGTCGATCGCGGCGGAGAAGACAACGCGACCGCGTTCCTGCAGCCGGCCATAGGCTGCGGACCAGGCCGGCGCGTCGGGCGCGAAGCTCGCGCCGGTGATGGTGACGAGACGGCCAGCGGGCGCGAGACGCGCAAGCGCCGAGGCGACGTGGCGGAAGGCGGCGTCGGCCATCCGGCCCTCGACATTGGCCATGACGGAGAACGGCGGGTTCATCAACACGACGGATGGCAGAATGCCAGTGTCGAGATGATCGTCGATCTGCGCCGCGTCGAAGCGGGAGACGGACAGGGCCGGAAAGAGAAGAGACAGGAGACCGGCGCGGGTCTCGGCGAGTTCGTTGAGAACGAGCGAGCCTCCGGCGATCTCGGCCAGGATGGCGAGAAGCCCGGTGCCGGCCGAGGGCTCCAGCACGCGGTCGGCCGGAGTGATCACCGCCGCCGTCACGGCCGCGAGGCCGAGCGGGATCGGTGTTGAGAATTGCTGGAAGGACTGAGCCTCCTCCGAGCGGCGCGTATGCGTCGGCAGGAGGCCGGCGATCTTGGCGAGCTGCGGCAGGACTGCTGCCGGAGAAGCGGATTTACGGAAAAGCGCCTTGCCGTATTTGCGCAGGAAAAGCACGGTCGCCGCCTCGCAGGCGTCATAGGCCGTTTTCCAGTTCCAGGCGCCAGTCGCGTCGGAAGCGCCGAAGGTAGCCTCCATCGCGCCGCGCAGCGTAGCAGCGTCGACGCGCTGGCCGCGTTCGAGGTGAGGCAGGAGAAGCTCCGCCGCGGCGAAGACGGCGGCAGGAATGTCGGTGTCAGGGACAAGCGAAAGCGGCGCGGTGGCGGATGCCGCCGCGGATGCGGAGATCATGTTCATGGAAGGAGCCTCGGGAGAGCGGGACAGAATCGAGCCCGCGCAGCGCTCTCTCTTGACCGCGCAGGCTCGCATCCGTCCCGGCCTCGCTCTCACTCTCATCCATCGGCCAAATCGCCGAAAACCGCCGATCGCGGCCCCTGGCGGCCGAAGGGTGAGTGGCAACATGGTCGCCCTACTTGCCGACCAGATCATGGCAGACACAAAAAGAGCGCCCCGCCTTTAGAGGGGGCGCTCAAATGGCGTCAGCCGAACCGGCGACCTGTTTCGGTAAAGGTGTATTCGTTGGCGATGATCGTCTCATCGACCGCCTCGTCCGAGGACAGGTATTCGTATTCGCGCTCTAACTGGCGATAGAGCCAGCGGGCAAGATCGCGGAGCGCCTCGATGACGATCTCCTCTGCGTCGGCGGTCATGTCCTGATAAGTGGGGCTGTCACGCTCGACCGAAATAGACATGCAATACTCGTGATAGTAGTGCCCACGATGGCTGGTCTCGGCGCGAAGCTGGTAGAAGTTGCGGCGCTGGATCGCCAGCAACGCATCGGCGACCTCATGCAGCTTCTTGTCCCGCGGCGCATAGGATCGGATCTCGGTCGGGGCATTGCTCCGATACGAATAATAGCATTCGAACGATGCGCCATCGCCCTGGGACCAGAACCCTGTAAAGGCGATACGAGGCTCCTGACGTGTGCCGCCGCCCATGAGGCGGACGGCGCGGGTCTTGAAGCGGGTTCCGAGGATTTCCGCGATCTGCTGGAAATCCTCATAGACGGAATCGTACCAGTCATAGTCGAAGCCGCCTTCACGATACCAGGCGCGTGCCTTGTCCTTTGCCGCATCGGAAAGCTCGTCGAGCCGATAGACCGTAGTTTCGATGATCTCAGGCATCCGGATCACCTCCATCCAGCACCTCGGCAAGCCAGCCGTCGGTATAGGTCCAGGCGAAGGTTTCCCCGGTGGCGAGATCGAGCACATGAGCGCCGCCGCCGAAGCCGTTGACGAGCGGCTTCGAGCAGGTGGTGGCATACTGAAACCCCCAGCGGCCGGTCAGTCCGAATTCGGCGGCGCAACGCTTCACAAACTGAATCAGGCGCTCCGGGTCGCCCGTGACGTCATCGCGCATCCAGAGTTTGGTGCCGCCATGCTCGGGCTGGATCGACAGGAGGAATCCGTCGGACCGCGGCTCTTCCGAAGCGCCTTCCTCGGAAAGTTGATTGTAGAGATCGAGGGCGCGGGAAGCGTTGTCGGGCGTCCCCACATCGAGCAGGCAGGAAAAATGGGTGAAGTAGTCGGCCATGTCGGGCTCCTGAAACGACAAAGCCCGGCGCGAGGCCGGGCTGATTGAAGGAAGGAAATGGGATCAGGCCGCTTGCGGCAGCCGGAGCAGCTCGGCGGCGGTCTCGCGCCAAAGCGGATCGACCAGCCGCGCTTCCAGCAACGCCGCTCCGAATCGCAGGACGCGGGCCGACGCATGATCGCCCCGGCCGGAGGCAGCGAAGGCCATGCCGCGCTGTCGGCTGGCTTCGATGATGATGCGGCGGGCCTCGCCGTTGCTGGTAACCGGCTGCCGCCAGAGGATGACCCCGGCACGGATCTCGCCGGCGAGCACAAGGCCAAGCGCGCTGTCCTGAATGACGATCAGGCGCGGCTCGAAGCGCAATGCGGTGTCGTCGCCGGGGCCGAGATCGCCGCGTGAAACGCGGAGCGCGGCAAGAGCGATGGCGTCTTCCGGCGAAGCAGCCTCGCCAAGCGAGACGCTGCGGTCCCGATAATCGGCATCGGCGGCTCCGGCATAGCTGACAGCGCCGAGGCAGGAAATGCGCAGCGGCAGCTTCTGCGTCCGCTGAAATTCGGGCAGCACCCGGTCGGCGAGAATCCGCCCGATCGGGGCGAAGGTGGATTGGCTGGCATGGGTCATCGGGATCACTCCGCGACGGGCGCAGAGAGCCTTTCTCTCAGCATCCAACCCGTCACGGCCAAAGGCCCGACCTCTTCCTCTCATCTGCCGAAGGCGTCCGCCTCGGCGATGTTGCCGGCGATGGGCAGCCCCATCGCAAGGCAGGAGGCCCGGACGCCTCCTGAGCGTTCCGGGCCGCCGGGAATGAGGCGCTTGCGCGCCTCAGCTCCATGGGTCGAGTTCCAGTTTCACCATCTCGTCGTCGCCGTCGAATTCGTCGGCGGGCATGGCGCCGTGGGTTCCGTCTCCGGCCTGGAACACGACGATCGAGACCATGAGCGTGGTGGCGAGGCTGGCGGCGAAGGCGGTGGCATCTGCGTAGGACATGGGTTCCGGCTCCTGTCTCTGGAGGCGGGGGACCATCCCCCGCGCGACAGGCGCCCGAAGTGTCTGAACGGGTCTGCAATCACCCTCGCGCGTTCGACTCGTCCGAATCCGCGAGGGCGGCACGCTCGCGTAAGCCGACCCCCCTCGTGGGTTGATTGACAAGGAAACGGCTCAGACCAAGGTCAGCGAATGGAAGCGGGGGTGGTGTTCTGCCTCTGACAGGATGCCGAAATCCCGTCGCAGGTGCCGCGCCCCGTCAGCCTTTCCCCCATGCCGGTCTCACCGGATCGACGTGTTCCAGGCCGGAGACGGAATCCAACTCCACACGGCATGGCAAGGACGGCGGATGCTGGTGAAACTGAAACGCGACCGGGATAATGGTCAGCTCCAATGCCCCTCGGCAATCTCGCGGACGATCAGGGCGCGGGCCTTCAGCAGCAGGTCATCGCCACAGGTATCGATATGGCCATAGAACCGGGCGCGCGCACCGCATCGGCTCCAGTCGGCATAGTAGCAATATTCGCGGGCACCGAGGCGGAAGGCCCGCAAATCGTCGGCCCAAAGCGCTTGGGCTCGACGACGACGGTGATGCCGTCGCGCGTCTCCTCCCAGGGCAGTGACCGCTCGGCCGGGGGATTTTCGCGGTCGGCCTGAAAGATGAAGTCGATGTCGATATGGTCAGCCATGACGACCTCCATAAAAAATGCCCGGCGCGATGGCCGGGCGAGTTGAAGAACGATACGGGGCGGCGCCGCCCCGTATGCGGTCATTCCGCAGCGACGAGGTGCTGCCGGTCTTCGTCTTCTTCAGCCGCTGCTTCCTCGTCGTCACCGTCGCCGGCGAGGAAGTCGGGCAAAGCCTCGACCTCGCCATCGGTGTCGGCGGCCGCATCACCATCGAGATCGACCAGGCGCAGCGGTTCGGGCAGCCAGCCGGTATCGGCCAGCAGGCGCTCGGCTTCCTTGGCCATGTCGCCCTTCTTCAGATGGTCGATGAGCTGCGCCGCCCGTTCGCCAGCGCCCTCACGCACCGCCGCGAGGATCTGGGTCTTGGTCACGCGACCGAGATAGTTCTCGACCGTCGGTCTCCATCCTGCATCGAGCACCATGTCGAGGCCGGTGGCGCGGGCGATCCGGTCGGCCCCGGCAAGGCGACGATCGAGGCCGTGCTGCGAGATACCGGAAGCGCTATGGGGGTTCGGACGCTCGTAAAGCGCATTGACGCCATAGCTGACGCAATGGGCGAGAAGCGCCATGCGGCTCGCCTCGTCAAGCGCAGCGATCCAGTCCCAGAGCGCCGCTTCGTCGGAAGGCAGATCGGTCTTCCATGCGTCGTAGCGCTCACCGATGGCCTTGGCCGAAGGGCTGTCACTGAGATCCGCGCCCTGCGAAGGGAAGTACCGCTGGCGCACGGAGACCTCCAGGCAACCGGTTGGCGCGGAGTAATGATAGCGCTCCATCACCATGCGGTGGAGCACCGCCGTCATCGCGACGTGCGGATTGTTGGCGAGCGCCTCCTGAAGCGCGACGGTGCGATGGGCGGTCAGTTCGATGACGAGCCGTTCCGGCAGCGGCTTGATCCCGTCGTTGTCATCATCGTCTTCGGTTTCGACCGGCTGGCCGCCGATGGTGATGACGGCGCGCTTCATCTCACCGTCATTTCCGCCGGCGACGACGGCGTTTTCGTTCTCGCCGTCCCCGGCGTCGGCCACCGGCTCGTCCTCGGGCCGGACATAGCCACGTTCGATGACAGGCCCCCCGTCGCGGTCGATGCTGATGAAGACGCCGGCGCGGGCGACCTCGGCAGGATCATAGATGACGGGGCGCTTCTCGAAGCCTTCCAGAGCGGCCTCGATCTCGCCCAGCCGCCGATCGATCTCCTCCGGCAGTTCGTCGTGCTCGGAATATTCCGATTCGAGATCGTCGTACTCGTTGCGCAACGCCTCGCGGGCGGCGCGCTCCTCATCGGTGAGATCGGCGAAGCTGCCGGTGATTTCGCGAAGGCCGTTGTCGTATCCATAGGGATGGCTGGTATCGACAGCGATCCACTTCCATCCTTGGGCCGCTACGTCATCGGCAATGGCCTTCAGCTTCTCCGAGACCAGGCGATCGAGAAGCGCTACGTCTTCGAGCCAGCCGCCATCGTCCTCGGAAAAGAGGTCGCGCAGCATGGTGCCGCCGGCCTGCTCATAGGCGTCCACGCCGACGAAGCGCACGCGCTTGTCGTCGGTCGGGACCGAAGTTTCGGTGAGGAGCTGGCGAACCTGCCAAGGCTGGACATTGTACGAACGCTGGACAGCCTCCCAGACTTGCTCCTGGCGTGCATGGTCGGGATTGACGGTGAACGCCTCGAGCATCGCCAGCGGCATGCCGTCGCGCGCATAGACCTCCAGAAGAGCCGGCGAGACCGAAGCCAGCCGCATCCGTTGGGTGATGTAGCGCGGCGTGGTGCGATAGGCGTCGGCGATTTCCTCTTTCGTCATGCCGTCGTCGAACATGCGCTTGAACGCCCGGAACTGGTCGAGCGGATGCAGGCCGAGGCGGAGCATGTTTTCCGCGAGCGAGTCGTCGACGGCCGAGGTCTTGGCGTCGGTCTTCTTGACGAGGCAGGGAACGAGGCCATCGGCGGGGAAACGCCCGGCCTCAACGAGGCGCGCGATCGCCCGGAACCGGCGGCCGCCGGCCGGGGTCTCGAAATCGCCGGTCTCGTTGCCGTCGGCGTCGAGGATGGCGCGGACATTGATGCCCTGCACGATGTCCTCGCGACGGTCGATGTCGTGAGTGAGATCGTCGAGACCGGCCTCGACGTCGGTTTCGCGGACGTTGCTGTCCGAGAGGCGGATGCGATTGAAGGGAATATCACGCGAGCGCGAGAAGACGATCATCGCGACGGCAGGCTTCTTCGACTTCCTGGCAACTTTGGCCATGGTGGTTCTCCGCGACGGGCGGCCGAGACCCTCTCTCGACCTTCCAACCCGTCACGAAATCCACAGCCCCTCTCTCACTCTCGACCGTGGAGCGGGCGCGGCGCTACAAGTCGAAGCGCTGCGGTCGCTCCGCATTCACCCGGTATTTCCGACGCAACGCCAGGATCGCCGCCTCCTGCCGGTCGATCTTGCGCCGGAGCCGGTCGAGATCCGGCCCCGCAACCACCAGGAGCCGATCGAGCACCCGCCGGTATTCCGC
Organism: Tianweitania sp. UT-5YL-CI-8; assembly: GCF_030010215.1. Classification (GTDB taxonomy): domain Bacteria; phylum Pseudomonadota; class Alphaproteobacteria; order Rhizobiales; family Rhizobiaceae; genus Oryzicola. Next base: position 22,980 of record NZ_JASCRR010000013.1, on the reverse strand, counting down.
CTCGTCCGCGCCGGTCCACCGGCTCATGCGCCGGTGGTAGTGCCGGGATTTCGGGCGGAGACGGACCGTCTCGTCCTCGGCGCGATTGCTGAGTGCGCGTTCGGCAAGTCCGAGATTGCGCCGCGCATCCGCAAGCGCGTCCTCTATGCGTGCCAGCAGCAAGCGCAGACGATCAGGAGGCATCATCACGCTGTCCTCCGTCATCAGGCGGGCCGGGATCGAGCACGTCCTGAAGGAAGCGCGGCGGGACGTTCTCCTCCGGTCCCTGCCAGGCGATGCGGCCGTTCCACCGAATCGTAACGAAGCCGCCCCCGGTCGAGCGGACGGGGAACGGCTTCGCCTCGAAGTTGAGGCATCCAAACACGGCCGAGGTAGCCGAGAATACGGTGCTTTTGCGACCCGGCAGAAGCACGCGATCACAGGTGCCGGACGGGCGCTTTACGCGGCGGCGCGAAAGGCCGAGCCGGAACCATTCATACGCGCGCTGTTCGCTTTCCGGCGGCGCGTCCCAATGGATGCAGTGCTTGCACTGGCCGGAGCGCCGGTCGACGGGCTCGTCAAGCGGCGGTCCGCCATTGTGTCCGCGTTTCGTCGGCCCGATCATGACGGGCCTCCCATGACGACACGCTGGACCACGACGGGCCGCGTCTCGGTCGCCTGCGCCAGGCGCTCGATCAGAGCCAGCTCAGTATCCGAGCACGCGCCGCGCACCTCGATTTCGAGCCGCTGGGCGGCGTTGGCGTGATGGCACGCGGCGATGTGGACATTGCCGCCGGTATCGACCGGGCGCAGCCTCGACCGAAGAAACAGGATGCCGGAGCCGAGATTGCCGCAGTAAAGCAATTCGTCCACGTCCGGCGCGCTCGGACCGATGCCGGCCTTGCGGCCGCCGATCCTGCGGAAGGCTTCGTTGAAGGTTGACGGATCGCGGGTGATCCGCGCAGTCCGCTCGGGATGGAACTGCCACGGCGGGCGCCAGGGATCGAGCTTTCCAACCGCGATCTGGTGCAGGAAATCGACGAAGCTCGCCGGGTCGGCCGGATATGGGCAGGTCCGCCAGATCTCGCGGACACGGGCGCGCAGCCTGTCGGGCAGCGCGAAGAGCCGGGCGCGGCCCTTCCGCCACCACACCGCTCGCTGGTCGCGGCGTTCGCGTTCCGCCTCGTCCCACCACACGGCGCGGCGGGCCATTTCATCGTCGACGCCGTGCTGGCCGGCGGCGATCTCTTCGGCGAAGAGCGGCAGCGCCTCGCGTTCGAGGCGCTGCTTGCGGAGAAACGCCGCACGCTTGCGCGACGTATCTCCATAGGGTTCGGGTCTATGCCAGCGGCGGAAGCGCATCAGATGCTCCCCCGCCGCGCACGCGCCGCGGCATAGATGATCCGTTCGGCGCGGCGGATGCTGCCGGCTTCCCGTGCAGCCTCGGCCCAGACCGAAATCGGAAAGTCGCCGGAAAAGAGAACGTCGCGCTCGATGCCGAGTCCGAAAGGCAGCCGCACCGAAGCCATCTCCTCGAGCGAGAAATAGCCAAGCTCCGGCTCGCCGAGATCGGCAAGCCCAAAGAGGATATCGCCGTCGGCATCGAGTTCGGTCGCCAGCCAGACGCCGGCGCCGAGCGGGTTGAAGAATTTGACGACCGGCACATGATTGGTATCGCGCTGGCGGCCATTGGCGAGAAGCTGCGCGCGCAGCTCGTCGGTCAGGAGGATCATGCTGCCCTCCTGTCGATAGCCGTCTCGGGTGTGGCAGGCCGCTGCTCGTCTTCCGGCAGGAAGGACAGCAGCCAGTCGGCCGCCTTGCTCGCCTGCGAGGCCGCGCGCACGATAGCGCGGGAATCCTCGCGCATGACCTCCAGCCAACTGCCGATGTAATCGGCATGGCGCACCGTCGGCACGATGCCGAGCGCGGCGCAGCTAAAGGCCGAAATCTGCTCGGCGATCAGTTCTTCGAAGGCGTATTTCTTCGAGCCGAACAAGCCCGTCAGGTCACGGTTCAATCGGCTGTGATGGCCGCTGGCGTGACCGAGTTCGTGCAGAGCCGTCCGGTGCCAGTTGATCGGCTCGAAATACGCCTGGGGCGGAGGGACCATCACATAGTCCTGGGACGGGACGTAGAACGCCCTGTTGCCGCCAGTGCGGAAATCGACGCCGGTCGCCTTGATAAGCGCCTCGACCCTCGGCTCTATCAGGTTGGGCGGTCGCGGCGGCGCGACGGTGGCGATGTCGTCGGGCAGCCCGTCGCATTGCGCGACGTTGAAGACTGTGAAGCGTTTCAGGAACGGGATGGCATGCGCTTCCTCGCCGGTCTCGCGGGCGCGGCGCTTCTCGTCTCCCGGCGTAAAGCGGTCGGCATAGACGACCGTGGTGCCGTGCTCGCCCTTGCGGACATGGCCGCCGAGCGAAAGCGCCTGCCGGAATGTGAGCCAGCCCTGGCAGGGAAAGCCGTGCTCGATGACAGCCCCCAAAGGATGAGCACGTTGATGCCGCTGTAGCTGCGAGAGGTAGCGGCGTTTTTCGGCAGGCCGAGCGGCGCCTTGGCGACCGATGTGCCCCAGGGCTGCACCCACGGCACGCGACCAGCCTCCAGTTCGGCGATGATTTTGGTGGTGATTTCGTCATAGAGGTTCGTCCGGTCCGAGCCGGTGCGAACATTGCGATCATGTCTGGACATCGCGGTTCTCCGCGACGGGCGCCGGAAGACTCTCCTCCGGCTATCTACCCGTCACGGCAAATCCGACCCGCACTCTCACTCTAAAGGGGGCGTTGCGGGGTCTCCCCGCAGGAGGGGGTGTGCCGGCGACTGCGGCGCCGGCCAGGGGGAAGGCTTTCCCTCCCCAAATGCCGAGGAGATCATCGTCTAAGGGTGCTGCCACGGCTGCCCGCTCGCCCACTGGATTACCCGAGGAAATGTACGGTCAGGTGCCCCACGCATCAATCACGGTATCGAGGGGAAATGGCGTGCTACTCTTTGACCATTCATGGAACGGAGCTGCAGTCTGGCTGTACGGACCCGGATCAGGCCGGTCGAACTGTACGCGTGTCGGGATATGGAAGGCACTACCGAAAACAATCGCCTCACCGGAGGCTAGGATAGTCACCTGATCCAACAGTCGCCGCGCTTGCATGGGGATGATCCGGCGGAAATGGTCGATATCGTCGGGGTTCTGAAGCCGGTGGCTGATGAAGTTCGCGCATTGGCTGATGATGGTCTGGCTGATCTCGCTCGGCCGCTGGCTGGCGATGATAAGCGAAAGACCGAATTTACGCCCCTCCTTGGCGATCCGTTCATAAGTAAGACGCGCAAGGCGATGTCCCCGATCCTCATCGGATCTGGCTGGACGAGCATAATTGTGTGCTTCCTCGAGCACCAAAACCCAGGGATTCCTGTAGCGCGAAGCCGCCGGCAGGCGCTCACGCGCTTCCAGCAACACACGGCCGATTATCGCACAGGCGTAGGGCAGAACCTCGTTGCTGAGCATGGAGAGATCGAGAACTGAAACCTTTGGTCCCATTGCCGCACCAAGCCCGAAGCGCCGGAACCAGCCTGACAGATTCTCGATTTTCGTACCGGTATCCTCGTAGTTTAGAAAGGCCCGCCAACGCTTGTCATCCAAACGAGTCTTGAGGCGCAATTTTAGTGTGGTGAGATGGGCGTCGACGCGAAAGCTATCCTCCTTCGATACCGCGCGGTTGATAAGGGAGGGATCGGTCAGCGTAGCTCTACTAATTGGCAACGGAGAGTCGGCCGTCCGCACTCCGGCTTCTGCCGTCGCGTTTCCACCCACAATCTTACCTCTGATGGCGTCCTTGAGCTTTTCCGCCTCTGCCGCAATTGCAGCTTGGTTGTTCATGACCTCGGTGTTGTAGTCGTTGACGAGCCGATGGTTCTCGAACAACACCTCGAAGGCTGCAGTATCGATGTCGGTATCTGCTAGATGGCCTGTCACGGCATCACAATGCGAACCTGCTGCCTTTTTCTTGATCTTGGTCAGTTCGCTGAGAAGTTGATCGAGTGCACTCATGGCGTTTTGGAGCGCGTTCATACTGACAGCGGCGGCGGCATCGCCGCCCTTGGCGATCGCCCACCAATCCTTCAGCACAGGCTCTTGTGTCTGCTCCGCCGCACTGAGCCAGGCACAGATCTCTTCGGCATTCATGAACCAGAGAGGGAGACCGAACTCCCTGCCGTTCAGATAGATTCGGTCCGGCAAACGCGCGGCTGTTGCAACTGTCGGAAAGGCTTTGCCGTACTCCCCGTTGATATCGAGGATGAAGACATGCGGCTCCTCGGCCGCGCCATCGAGGGCCTTCATGGCTTTCTGTATCAGGCTCGATACGGAGAATGACTTGCCGGACCCAGTGTTGCCTACGATAGCTAAAGGCCGCGAAAACAGGTCATTGTAGGAAGCGCGCACGACGTTGCGGGCCTGACCAGTCGGAAACCCTATTCTCAGGTCACAGTCGAAGTCCTTATCGTCGTAGTCTTCCGGCTTATTGCGGCGGGGAGGAATCTCGAAGACCGCCCGTAATATGTCGGGTGAGCCGATCTCGGCCGGCGTATCGAGCGTCGGCAGAACGGAAATGCCTGGGCTGAAGGAGGGTTCATCATCCGCATGCTCGATGGTGCCCAGCAATTGTACGCTGGCGACGCGGCGCGGCTTCATCAGTTCGAGACTGAGATCATCGCCGCTGTTCGGATCGAAGGTCTCGCGGGCCTCCAGATCGGTGATGATGCCGATGACGGTCTCCCCCGCCCCGAGCGAGAAGGTCAGGTAAGCATTGATCGCGATCGCGACCTGAACGCCATCCAGAGTGGCACGTAACGCCGAACGGGTTTCGGGGAGCAACTCTACCTTGACCCGAAAACCCTGGACCGAAACGATATGGCCGACAAGCCGGGGATTATCCATCTAAGCCCCCACACCGGCGTTTGGATCGGTTGGCGTTTCAGAGGAGGCAATCTGTTTCTCGAAACGCCGCAGCCGCAGGAAGTCGTCGAGCCATTGCACGTCGGGCATCACCGAGGTCGCAAAGTCGTCAAACGTCGCAAATGTGAAAGGCGCGGCGGCGAAAGCATCTGTCGTGGGGCAGAGAACGAAGGCGCGTTTGCCGAGATCCTTGTAGCGTCGGATGCGTTCGATGACCGGACTTTCTGGATTGGGTTCGATTATCAACATCACCAGCGAAGGATTCATCAAGGCATTCTCGATGATCCGGCTGACATGCTCATCCCCGAACCCATAACCGAGGACGAGCAAGAAGGTTTGGGGAATGCCGAGTCGGACCTGGAACGACCGGAACAGATGCGCGTAGGGCATGGTCAGCGTCTGCGCGAACTTGTTGGCGGTGGGCAGGATGCCTACCGAGGGCGTTTTGTCAGCCAGTGGCACGAGTGCCGCCGCCTTGTCCGCCGGACTCTTCGCTGCATAGGACTGGAAAGGCGTCAGGTCGGGATGACGGGCGCGCATTTCATCGCCTTGCTCGAACCAGTGGATCGAGCCGTGCAGCTTGTAGAAATGCAGAAACTTGTCGAAACGGCGGACACGGCCTTCCGCCACCTCGCCGGGATAATAGATGTCGAGCCCATAGACGGACGGATCGAAGCGCGCCGCCGCGCGCCCCGTGAACCCATCGAAGTACTGGACGCCCAGAAGTTCCAGCGCCTGTTCAAATAGGGTGTCGTAGTTCAAGGTGAAAAGATGGGTTCGCCCGAGATTGCTGTCGCGGGCAACCAGTTTTGAGAGAAACGCCAATTGGGGTGCGATCCCCTTTGCCGAAGTCGCGGACGTGGTGTCTGGCAGTGATAGCGCACATTCCGCGAAGATGGCGATCCGCAGGCGGCGAACGAACCAACCCAAATCGGCGGTATTTGGGGCCGGCGTTTCTGGCCAAGTGACAGCAGAAAACGGTGCGCCTGCAGATTCGGCGACGACCAAGGCATTGGCGACGAAGGACAGCCATGCCTCAAAACCGATTGCAGCACCGAGAATGTCCGCAAACGCCACTGCATTCTTCCGCGATTCTATGATGGGCGCGATCGAGGGCGGGAGGTCGGGCAGCGCTTCAATGGTTGCGAGAACGTCCTTCTCCAGGTTGGCCATGGTCTTGCCGCCTGCCGAGACCGAGGTGCCCGATCCCGTCAGGACGACGAGATTCTCCATACGCAGCCATTCCGAGATCAACGCCTGTAGACGAATGCGCCCTTGCTTCTGATCAAGCCCGGAAAGCAGATCACCAACGCCGCCGCCCTCCGTAAGGCCAATGAGCTGGTATTCTATCGGCACAGGTGCCGCTGTTGTCATGTCTCCTCCCCCTCTGCTCCACGGCGCAAGGGGTTGACGATCTGAAGCCCCCTGAAATCCTTTTCGTTATCTGTGACGACTACGCAGTCGTGTGCTCCCGCGATCGCGGCGATAATCATATCGAGTCCGCTTCGTGGACTACCTGCCGCCTTCCCTTCCGCCATCAATCGTGCCCAGATGAGGGCAGCTTTTTCATCGAACGAGAGAATGCGACCGGCAAACAGTTCCTGTGGCCCTTCCGGTCCCGAAAACCAGGCATCGAGCGCATCGCGCTTTTTCCCACGCGGCTTTTCCAGAATGCCACGTCGGATCTCAGCGATGGTCAACGTAGTGACGAAAAGATCCTCGTCCTGCTGCGCGGTCATCCAATCCAGAAGGGTTTCGGATGGCTGCGGTTTGACGATGTTGCTAATAATGTTGGTGTCGAGAAGATAACGCGTCACAGATCGACCCGGCGCCCTTCTTCGCGTGGACGCGACAGATCGAGATCCGCGCCGACAAGGGGGGAACGGCGAAGGGCAGACAGGATGCCACCGGATTTTGGCGGCTCACCTGCAACAAGGGCCGCCTTGACCGCAGCCCGCGCCTTTTCCGCTTCCGGCCCCTCCTCCGCCAGTTGGCGAGCAAGCGACCGGATTAGCTCGCGGTCGGATTCCAGTGCTAAGACCTCGAAGCGCTTGAAGCCACGCTGCGTCAAGCGTGCCCGGTAATTTTCGATCGCTCTCTTTTGTGCCGCATTGCTCATGACGGGCCTCCGTGCTATATCCTGACATATAGCCGATATTGGCCTTGCAAACAAGGGATGTCAGCGATGCCTTGGGCCGCCCACCGCAGTGAGGTAATGCAGAAGAATACTGCGCATTTGCGCCAGTATTTTCCATATGCTGCGGCACGAGGGAATACGCCAGACTTCACCGAAGCCGCCGAGAACAGGCTTTCTGCCGCCCAATATACGCGTGTTATATCAATTGCTTACACTGATATTTGGGTGAATGCTTGGATGTATGACCTCACGATCAATCCAAGCGTCGGCGAAGATGACAAGGAACGAGCGCGAAGCGCTGCTCGAATCCCTGCTCATCGACGAGCCGGAACTGACCTTTACTCCAAGGGGCGATCCCGACCCGCGGCTTTTGCGTCTGGTCGACTTTCTGGCGCGGCAGGCGGCACGGGAATGTTACGCGGAAGAAGTCAAGATGACGAGGCGACGGGGGAAGCGCACCTCCTGATGCCGAAAGGAGAGGTGCATTGAAGGTCGCGATCTACGCCCGCTACTCGTCCGATAATCAACGCGACGCATCGATCGCCGACCAGTTTCATCTTTGCCGCCTGCACGCCGAGAAGCAGGGCTGGCAGATCGTGGAGGAATATTCCGACCACGCGATCTCCGGCTCGTCTTTACTGCGCCCGGGCATTCAGGCCCTGATCTCCGACGCCACGCGCGGGCGTTTCGACCTGATCCTGGCTGAGGCGATGGATCGGCTGTCGCGCGATCAGGAGGACATAGCGGGCCTCTTCAAGCGCATGTCTTATTCCGACGTGAAAATGTTCACCCTCTCCGAGGGTGAAGTCTCGCATCTGCATGTCGGGCTCAAGGGCACGATGAACGCGCTGTTCCTGAAGGATCTGGCCGACAAGACCCGGCGCGGACAACGCGGCCGGGTCGAGGCGGGCAAGTCGGGCGGCGGCAATTCCTACGGCTATGACGTGGTGAAGAAGCTGGACGCTAACGGCGAACCGATCCGTGGCGATCGTACGATCAACGAAGCTCAAGCCGAGGTCGTGCGCCGCATCTTCCGCGACTATGCCGCCGGAAAGTCGGCCAAGACCATCGCCTTTGCCCTGAACAGGGACGGCATCGCTGCTCCTTCCGGCGGCGATTGGGGTTTCAGCACCATCAATGGCAATCCGAAGCGTGGCAACGGCATCCTCAACAACGAGATGTATGTCGGGAAGATCGTCTGGAACCGCCAGCGTTTCGTCAAAGACCCCGATACCGGCAAGCGACAAGCCCGCCCCAACCCGGAATCGGAATGGGTCATTCAGGAAGCGCCGGAACTGCGCATCCTCAATGACGATCTCTGGAACGCCGTGAAGGCGAGGCAGGGCGAGAACCGCACCGAGCGCGACGAAAGCGGCGTCGCTGACGTCCGAACGATGAACTATCGCCGCCGGCCCAAATATCTGTTCTCGAGCCTGACCAAATGCGCCTGCTGCGGCGGCGGCTATTCCGCGATCTCGGCGACCCTGATCGGCTGCTCGACGGCCCGCAACAAGGGCACCTGCTCCAACCGGGTGAACATCCGCCGAGACGAGCTGGAGACGCGCGTGCTGAACGCGCTGCGCACCAAGCTCGTCGATCCCGCCATGTTTGCCCGCTTCTGCGAGGTGTTCACGCAGGAGATGAACCGCCTGCGCATGGAAGGCCGCGCCGGCATCGCCTCGGCCGAGGCTGAGATCGAAAAGACCGACCGTGAACTGGCGAAGCTGTTGACCGCCATTAAGGCTGGCGGGCCGATCGAGGCCATAGTGGAGGATATGAAACAGCTGGAAGCTCGGAAAGCGGAACTGAAGGCGTTTCTGGACGAAGCCGAGGAGCCACCTCCCCTTTTGCATCCCTCGATGGCGTTGCAATACCGCAAGCGGGTCCAGCAGCTCTACGAAGCCTTGCAGCACGAGGAAGAAGAGAAGCGGGTCGAGGCGGCCGACATTCTGCGCACGCTGGTCGAGACCATCATCCTGACGCCTGTTGACGGCAAGGTTGAGATCGACGTGCGTGGCGATCTCGCCGGCATCCTGACGATTGCCACACAAACGAAAAACCCCGCCGGAGGGCGGGGTGGATCGCAAGTAAAGATGGTTGCGGGGGTAGGATTTGAACCTACGACCTTCAGGTTATGAGCCTGACGAGCTACCGGGCTGCTCCACCCCGCAGAAGAAAAGCAGCGCCAGCATTACCGCCTTATCAGTGCGGTGCTCTGCGCTGGGCCTACTGCGTGCAGTAGGTGGGTAATCGAATGCGGCGGGGAACCACAGCCATCCCGAAGGCGACTGCTATACTGGCTACAACCCGCCGCAGGAACGCCCAAGCGGCAGCCGGAGGAGACGGCGCACAAGGGCGATGGGTCCACCAACAAATGCGCGTCCGCATTGTCGCCCTGGCAATTCAGGGGCCAGCCATTTCCACCGCCCTTGTTTCGGTACGAAACCCGAAGCAAGCGAAGGGATAGAGGGCACAGGTGGCAAGAGGATAGTTACCCGGACTCAGAGACGGCACCGAACTGCCGCATGGAACCGGGTCCGCCTGAGCGGAAAGGTGTGGGGTATTTCGACCCCTTCACCTTTATAGGGTTGCGAGATTGCGGAATGCGGCACTCACGCGGTGGCTTTCTTGAGGGCCGTGACAAGATTGTCATTTGCCGCAATCAACCGCGCCTTACCACGCCGTTCTGCGCTGCGACGGTGGCCGCCAGGAGCGATGTCAGCCATGGTCTTGGCAGTCGACGCTGCATCGAGGACCGTCCTGTCTTTCTCCATGAGGCTCGCGACCGTAGTTGCCCACACGTCGCGATTGACCATCGACGTGGTGATGTCCTCCCACGCCATCGACCCGCTTTCGCCCTTCGCCGCTTTCCGCATCCCGAGGAAGCTATCGGCGATACGCACACCAGCACGAGGCAGCCCAGCGGGGTATCGTGTGGCTGTGACCTTCCGCATGTCCGTGTTGGCATAAGCGTCATCGAGCATCATCTGCGATTCGGCTGCGGTGTAGGACTTACCCTTGCGTTTGTTTCGTCCGGCTGGCTTTCTCGCGGTAAGTTTCACATCGAACATACTTGCGAAGTGGCTGTTGCTCGCGGCCACTTCCTGGGCGTTGTCACCGGAGCCGCCTGCTTCGTTCTTGGCCTTCTCCGACGTTCCGAGCATGGCGCCCACTGGCATGATCGCTGCATACTGCGTGACTTCGCCCATCATGAGGCGGTAGGCCTTCTCTACCTGCGTGCCGTCAGAGAACAACAGCGAGCCGATGCGAATAATCTGTCCGGCCTCATTACGCTCGACATCACCTGTTTTGACCGAGTTCATTATTGCATCGAGTGACGGAGTGATTTCCCTATGACGCTCTTTGGTCAGACCAGCAACATCCTCCGGGTTGTTGTCGTTCGCGGGCGACACAGCCCAGTTCGTCTTGATGGGCTGCTGCTCCCCTTCGGGGCGATTGCGGTAAGCCATGACGGCTTGAAGCTGTTCTGCGATTGAGCCGTGACGTGCCATATGTCCCCTCATCGGCGGCGATTGTATGCTAGTACCGCATATATAGTTCTCAGGCGGCAATCGCGCTACTATCGCTAGAGAGCCACGACCTGACGAGCGCGACGGCCTGCGTGGATGCTTCCTCCGCCGAGACAGCCCGCAGCACGACGACGGGATGCCCCAGGGCGGACAAAGCCGGATGCCTGGTTCGCTGACTGTCCGTAAGCGTAGCGCGCCCCACCTTGTTCTCGATGAGCAGCAGTCGCCCGCCTTTGCCGTAAATGCGAAGATCGGGCTCGCCGGCCGTCATACCCGCCGCAAGGGCCTCCGCCTGTGCCTTCCGTCCGCGCTTGGCGGCATTCTGATCGCCCGCCAGCAGAAACAGCTTGCCGTACTCCGGCAAAGCTCGCAGGGAACGCACCTGCGCCGCCTGTAGCTGCCACTCCAGCGGCAGCGCCGCCTTGGCCGTCACCTTGCCTGCCGTGGACGTTACGAGCCGCACCCGGGCACCGTTGATGCGGACGGTCTGGGTGGTGGTTTTTGTAGTTTTTGTCATCGTGGTTCCTCCGTGTGGGAGGTGGCAACCCGCGTCAGGTTGTGCAGGTTGTATTTCAGTTGCCCGGTTGCCCAGTAAATCTGCACGGATACGTTCGGGCCGAACCGTGCACTGCACGCACATCATGCACGTCTACTACGTAGAATAGACGTGCAGATGAATGCGGCGTGTTTGCCCGGATAAAAGGGCTATTTTTTGCCAACCGTGCACCTATGTTCGGGCAACATCTAGGGTTGTAATTTCGGTTGGCTCAGGTTGTATTATTTGGGCGTCGATTAAGCAGCAAAAGGCCTTGCGAGGGCATTCATGCCTGCGCGTTTTGCCAAAACTATTTCCCGTTCTCGAGCTTTGGCTTCAATCATGAACGCCTGAGATTTTGCGATAGCTTCGTGCCACGTGCACGACACCCAGGGCGTCCACTTTCTCAGAAAATACTGGCGATATGCCTCTGCATGTCCCTTCGCGGAATCCCCGATGATTACCATGAGAACATGCTTCAGTGGCGCATTATCGCATATGGTGGTGAGGGTCTTTTCTTGCCCCCATTTCATATCGTAGTGCGCCTTGAACTCCCGGAAAAGGACATACCCGTCAACTTCCGTGCAGTAATCAATGTCGGTCCCCTGAATTTTTCGCGCGGGTATTGTTCCGTGATGCCCGTCAAAGTCTTCCAGTCTCGGGTGGTTTTCATCCATGAAACAAAATCCGGTTTCATGACAGCATTTCTGACGAATAGCAGCCATTACTTCACCTCCACGACAAAGCCAGTATCCCGAAACACTTCGGCGAACTTGATGGCATTGGAGCCAAAATAGAAAAACGCCTGCCCTTGCGTTGGGGATGCCTTTTCCCCGGATGGGCTTTCGAAGCGAATGCGTCCCTTTGTGAAGCATATAGCCGAAGCAACCTTGGCGAGCTTTTGAAACCACCCAGTGTCGGTATAGTTGTGGGTAAGCACAACGGCCTCTACACACCTGCCCGCCTGAACTTCTTCGACTGTTTTATCGGCGAAGTGCGAAATGGCTGGCTGTGCGTAAGGCGGATTGAGCCAGACGCGGCCATTCCATGGCTTGTCGAGGCCGTTCGTCTCTTCGGTGTAATACGTGGCCGCACGAACCTTTTCTTGCGCGATTGGATTGGAAGCTGGGTCGACATCAAAGCCACCCATCACCGATCTGGCAAGTTCGATGTACTGCGCAGGGGTATACCATTCGTTTTCTCCGGTCCCCTGCGCCCGATGGTTGTGCGGCTCATTGTCGTTATCAGCGTCGTGATGGGGTGTCTTGGGAATTGGTTCGGGTTCACTGCTTGCCAGCACCACGGGCACCGCCCGGCCGATCTTGGCGACGGACATTATTGTGACACTTCCGGTCTTCGGGTGGATGTAGCTTCTATCCATACTGTCGGAAAACGACAGTATGGACTTGCGTAGCGCACCAACCATATCGGCTCCAACGCCGGACCTCCGCGCAATCTCCCGATCGCTCCACCTCGCCCATTCCTCATCATCCAACAGCGTCATCACCGCCCGTCGCTTGTCCTCATTGGTGCGGCGCAAGCCGTGCTGGCTGTTGGCCCCGACGCTGAAAAGGACGGCTTCTCGGCGCGTTCCCTGGCGCACGTCAGCGGGGATTTCATCAAGTCCAGCTAGCTTGTGTGCGCCGTGACGATGGAAGCCGTCGGCAAGCCAATAATCTGTGCCGTCATAGAAAAGTACAACGGGCGGGAAGATTGCACCTGATCGCAACGCATCAGCGTAATCGTCAATGACGTTCTGGTAGAGCGCGGCGCGCGGCTGTGTTCCGCCATCCGTTCGGATGGAGGATGTTGCAATCATATCGATCGGATTGTGAGCTAATTGGTTCATTGGGTAAATCTCAATGAGTTCTGGCACGCAAAGAAAAAGGCGCGACCAACGCGCGCCTTCAAAAGCTATATATAGTGTTTGGAGCGGTATTTTGCGACCTGCCCAAACCTATGCCGCCCGCACGAACACCGCGGATTCTCGCCGGATTGGGTCTTTCTCCTCCTTCTTGACCAACACGCCCTCCTTGATCAGGGCCTTGACCACCACGGCAGCTTTCTTGCGCTGCGGATCGTCCTCAACGTCGAGCCCCAAAGCGTAGGCCACGGCGAGGCCTACCCAGTTCTTGGCACGGGGGGATTCCTTGAAGTCGCTGTTGTTCACCGCCACCCGAATTGCCTCGATTTGATCGGCGGACAGGTTTCCGGCCACTTCCTCCGCACTCGGCCAGCGCCACTCCGTGACAACAGGCGCGTGATCCTGGGGCTTGGATAGCCCGCGGCCGTTGCCTAGCGGCACGCTTTCCAGGCGACGCCAGTCCAGCCTGTGCGACAACGGCGTGAGATTGGACTTGCCATAGGTGACGCTGAAGAACCCGAAGCGTTCCTCGCCTGCGATTCCTGCCTGGGCGGCCTGTTCGTCCGACATGCGGTTGAGCACCCGAACCGAGCGCGCCGCACCAATGAGCGACACCGCGCCTCGAGCATCCTCGACTGTGGCCTCCCTATCCGAGACCTTACGAAGATGGTGGACGATATCGATGGAGCAGTTCGTCCGATCGGCGATTTGCGCCCAGAGCTTGGCCACCTTGTCGATTGCGCCGTTGTCGTTCTCGTTGACGCTGTGTGTGGACACGAACGGGTCGACAATCATCACATCGATGGCGTTCTCCTGGATTTGCTGAACGACAGCCTCGACGATGGGTTGCTGAATGCGCACCCCAGCCTTCTTGTCGTCTATCGCGATGACAAGCTCCTGCTCTCGTCCTGTGTCCAGGAAGAGATGCCCGGCGATGTCTGCTGGCTTGAGCTTGTAATGTATACACGCGGCCATGATGCGGCGCTCTAGCTCGTCGCGCGGATCCTCGGCATTGAACAACCAGACCTTGAGACGGTTGGGCGGCTTGGTGCCCGCCAGAGAGCGCCCCGATGTCATGGCAAGCGAATCGACGATGCTGTTGGCGGTCTTGCCGAGACCGCCTGGTGCGACGGTTACGGACACGTATTTGCGGATGTAATGCGAGCCGAACGCGAACTCTCGCCGTGGCAGCGTCTTGGGATCGATCCAGTTGAAGGGCGTGGCCGAGATCGGCTGTGGCTCGGTCGGCTGTGGCGGCCGGATGTCCGAAGTTTGTATAGTTTTTTCGGACACTTCGGCCGGCGCGCTTGTTTCCGGCTCGGGGTCTGTTTCTGCGGCGGCAGCCTTCCGAAGCCCGTTCTCGATCATGCGGCTGATGTCGACAAGCCGCGTGTTGTCGTTCTGGGCTTGGCGTTCGGGTATCTCGCGAGGTTGTTTCTGGCCGGCGTCCAGTCCGCGGCGGATTTTCGCCCACGTTTCCCGTTCGCCATCCGTTGCGACAAGTCCATTGGCCCAAGCTGCGTCGTAAAGGCCTCGTTCGGCCTCGTCACGTGATAGGGCGGCCGAGCCTACCAGTGTACCCAGACTAAATGCCGACGCATTGAGCTGGTATCCGCGCTGGCCCTGCCCAGTATGCGCCAGGCGCGATAGCTCGGCACGAACAGCCCCCTCGACATAGGCGTCGTTGGTGCCAGATGCGTAGGTGTAGTCGTGCCGTGTGGGTTGGTGAACTTGCGGCAGAACAAGATCGAGCAGCCATTGAGGGGCCGGTTTGATGTCGGCTGGCCCCGTGTCGTCGACCCACTCATAGGTGCGCCCGTCAGCCATGGCGCTGCCGGCTGCCACCACAAATCCGCCCTCCCCTCGCACGTCAATGCCCGAGCCAAGCCCGCCGCGATTGCGCACACCCTCCGCGTAGGTGAAGAAGATATGCATGCCGCCATTGGCAGTCATGACGCGGGCGGTGTCGGGTAAAGCGCCGTGCGTATCCTCCATGGCCTCGAGCCATTCAAAGCCGTTCGTGCCGTTGGTCTTGACGTCGATGTCCAGCACCCATGCATTGATGCGCTCGCCTGTCGGCACTCCCACCAGCGACCCCGGATTGCGCTTCCATAGCTCGCCGATAACACGCTCGTTCAGCGTGGCACCGCGGAATCCATTGCTAATGAGCGGAGCCTTTTCCGGCAACACTTCTCCGGTTGCCGGGTCGAACGCATCGGCTGGCCGGCACGGAAAGACAGGCCAGCCTTGGGCGGCGAAAGACAGGGCGGTTGAAAGCATGGGGTCAGGCTGCATGCTTGATGTCCTGTGTGTTGGTGATGGCAGGCATCTTCGCGGTTCTGGCGATTGCAATTAGCAATTGGCGGAACTCCTTAGGAGTGGCATTGCGAATACGGGTTTTGTCTTTTCCACCGACCATCGCTACGACGCCTATCCGACGCGCCTTTTCGTAGCCATAGCGATCGATCATCCACTGCGGGATGCGCTGTCTGTCCCGGCTCCAGTTAAGCTCTGGTAGGTCGGTGCCGACTGCGTAGAGCCAAGTTGGTTTGCGGGACTCATGGCCATAGTGCCCCTGCTCGACGTAGCAGGTGTGCCCACCTATCATGTCTGCAGATGTCCACCCCCGACCGCGCTCCGGCCGGTTAAGATTGAATGCAGCCCAAGCTTTACTGTCGGCTGGATGCTCAATGACACCTCCCCATGAGCGAACGGCTTCTAGTGCCGCAGCAAAGCAACCAGCGTCGTCGCCAAGTTTAAATTGATGTGGCTTTCTGGTGCTGCCATGCCAAAATCTGCCCCAGCGCTGACATGGAGGGTGGGCAACAACCGGAAACGGTCCGCCATATAAACGTGCGTCCCGTTTTTCATCCCAAGGGTCTACTCCAGGAATACCATAATAGCCGCCGTTGGTTTCGACATAGAGGGCCGCAACTGTTCCATTATCGTTGTCGCTTCTCACCACATAGCCTCGTCCGTTCGAACCAATCGCCGTATTTCCGCCTGGTGCGCCTTGATCGCGCACCGCCATAGCCCGCGTCGTTCCTCGTCGGTGAACTCGGCAATGTCTGTCTTGGCAATGCTGGCCGCAAACTCGCCGGTTGCATCGTCCACGGCGTCCAATGCCTTGACCTCATAAGGGTCCCAGCGGCGGATATCCTTGACGTACTCAATAAGCGGCAAGCATTCCGCACAAAGCCAGCGCGTGGGCCTGTCGAAGCCAATGCCCACCGCATGCCGTCCGCAACACGCACAGATATCAGGATCGTGCAGACCCATCAGACAAGCCTCCCGTTCTTTGCGGCCCAATCTATTGGGTGATTTCCGCCCTTACGGAGGTTGCATGTTGGGCAGAGTATCTGGAGGTTGCTCGGCCAATTCGTGCCACCCAATACCAAAGGCATGACGTGGTCCACGTGCCGACTGGTTTTCGTCGAGACGCCACACTCTGCACACCTGTATCTCTGGCGGGCATTGATGGTATCTATGTCGCTTGATGTGTACGTGCCCTCGGACGATTTCTTCATGGCGTACCGCGCAGACGCTCTGTCAATCGCAGACTGACGGAATTGCGGGTCCGCGCGCCTTCTGGCCTTTATGTATCTGCGATTGATTGAACGCTGCTGTTCTGCGAACACTTCATCAATGCGACGCCTTTCGGATATAGCTAGCCTTTGCCTCTCCCTAAGGGTGGCCCTATTCTCCGGTATTGCGCGCGACTCTCTTTCTAGGGCCGTCTTGCGGGCGCGCAAGACAGGGTCTTGGTTTCTCGCCCTCCCATCAATTTGCTTACACACCGTGCAGTGGCCGCTCCGGTTCCGTAAGGCGGTGTGCCCAAGAGCGCACGGAACGCCAGTGTAAAAGTAGCGTGCTCCAGCGTCAGCAGCGTGGATGCGCGATGCGTGCCAGGGGCCATACATTGTCTCAACAGACCACTTTTTTCTGACTTCAATCATGCGGCCCTCCCGAAAAGATCGTTGTTATTTGCCGCCGCAAGTGCAGCAGGCTCAAAGCGATCCACTTGGTTGCCCCAAGCTATCCAGCCCGGCCACGCCTGACGTGCGAACAACTCAAGATAAGGACCGTCGACAAGCCGCTCGATGCGGTCGTATTGCTCGTCGGGCTTGCGGCTGTGCTCGCGTCGGGGAGCATCGATGATCTCGCGGACGCCTTTGTCTTTCCGCTTAACCTTGCCGCGCGTGAACAGCAGGCACATCTCTGTCTGCTTGCGGGTCCAGTAGCCCATGCCGATACGGGCATTGCCGTTGGCGGCAAGCTTCCGCCAGGTGAACGCTCGTGTTTTGATTTGGAAGCCCCAGGCGCGGCCGAGGTCTAATGCCTGGTCGATATGGCTGTCGACGACCCACATGAAGAGCGCGCAGTCAGGAGCGCAAACGTCGGCGACGGGGATGTCACCGAGCGCGCCGGTTTCGGTCGTGATGTAGTGGTCGTTCGCGGTGCGGTGCGGCGTGCCAGTCTTGCCCGACCAAGTCTTGAACGACCAAGGTGGATCCGCGAGCACACAGCCAAAAGGGCCGCTCGGTAAAGGGTTCATGCATACCCCATCATGTTCGGGGTGGCCGGCTATCGGGCCGGTAATGGGTGGTCGGGGAGTTACTGAAACGGCCAGTAGGGCTGCAAGGAACTGATACAGTAGCCGCACCAATAATCCGCGATGTAGAGAGGGCCGTAGATGAGAATGATGGCCAGCAGAACATGGCGAAGGCGGATGTGGTCTACCCAGTCCATCACGCCACCCGCACGGTAAGCGTGTCGTCACCCTGCTTCAGGCGGGCGCCCGGTATCTCGCCGCATCCTTTTACAATGTCGAGAATTGCCTTCTTGTCTGGGATTCGCTCAATCTTTACGAACTCGTCAGCCAATGCCGCCTCGTCCGTGATCTCCACCGAATCGCGGCCCTTACTAATGCTAATCGTTGCCTCCACGAGCGGAGCCTTCTTGATGTCGGCCGCTCGCATGACGCGAAGCATCAGCGTGCGCATTGCTTCCTTGCGCCGTTCGGCTCGCGCCTTCCGAGCGTTAAGGTCAGACACACGGGCGGCGATAGCCCGGCCCATACTGTCCGCATCGCGCTCGATCGTCACCAGCCTGGACAGCACATCGAAAGCGGAAGTACTGCCCTCAAGCATATCGGCGCGCAGGGACTCGTCCTCGGCTAGTTCAGGGTATGCGGCGAACAGGCTGTCGATGTCGGCGAGCACATTGGCTACGTCGGCTTGCAGGAAGTCGGTTTTCATTAATTCCCCCATCGTCGGGAGGTGAGCCGCCGTGTTGCGTGGCAACTGGCGGTAATGCGTCAGTTATGACGCCTAGGGCCGGTTAGTGCGTCAGATGTGAACCTTCGTCTTGGCTCTCAAAGGGCGGCGAGCCGAACGACATCGCTTTACGGCGTTGGCTGAGCGCTGAGCGCTGTGAACACGCTCAAAATAGACCATAAGCCTGTTCGCCGCCTCTATGTCCCCGGGGAGCCCCGGCAGGCCAAGGTGTTTGGCCATCTTGTTGGTAGCATGAATCTCGAACAGCTTGACGGCGGTCCTATGATACCAATCAAGCGCTTCCTTGGGGCTCATGACGCGCTCCGTGGGGAGGCGGCGAAAGCTTTCTTGATGATCTTGATCGTGTAGTCCTGCCCTGCCTCGAACGCAGCCCAATCAGCTAAGCCCGCTGCAAGGGCGAGCGGATAGGAATAATCGACATCGTCGATGATCTTCTCCCAGGCGGGCACGGATGCCTGCTCGGGAACCGGGGCCAGATCGTTTAGGACGGCTACAACGTCCGCCGCTCCGTACTCATTGCCAGTATCGAGAAGGTCATACGCGACCATCCAAGCCAAAACGGCATCAGCAATTTCATTGCCCACCTCTGCCTGCTCGTCATGAGCGAGGGCGGCGCGGATGAAGCCGAGCAAATCGCGCATTGCGATGGAGTTGCCCGCGCCCCTCCCTGTGGCCCAACCAATCAGGCGATCTTCGCCGCGCAAAATCTTCACGCTGTGGCCGCCCGCTTGGGAGACCAGAAATTCCATGAGCTTCTGTTCCGAAGCTTCGACGCTCTCAAGCGGCTTGATAGAGACGGTCATGGGCGGGGCTCCGCGTCCAGTTATCGCGTTCATGATCAATCCTTGTACGGGTCTTTTTCGCCGACGCCCGCCATGATGACGCCAATCGGACGAAGGGTGTGCGTAATTTCAATGGTGCCTGCATGCTCTGCGAGCACGGCAGGCAGGCGGCGGTAAGCCTGGGGCGCCTCGTCCAAATCGCCGCCGAGAACCGCCACACCCTTGTCCGCAAGCCACGCCCGCCATTCGTCGTGGCGCACCCTGCCCTGCTGACGCTCCTTCTTGCCGGTTTCGGGATTTCGCACGAAACGGCCGCGCGCCTCAGTTCGAGACATTATGCGACCTGCGCCATGGACTGTCGAATACAGGCTCTGCTTGCTTTTCTCGCTGTCAACGCCACGAAGGATTACGGCGTTGTCGCCCATGGAGCCGCCGACGAACCCGTATTGCCCCGGGAAGGCAGGCGTTGCGCCTTTTCGGACAACCCACATGTCCTGCCCGCCATGGTTCTCCCGCCACGCAAAATTGTGATGGTTGTGGACGGAGAACGTAACGTCGCCACCAATGATCTTGCGCACTCGCTCGACCACCCATTCACGGCCCGCGTAGGCATACAGGCCGCCCAGTTCGATTCCAGCGAGATAGCCGCATCCCTGGTCGCTATTGGCGTCCAGAAGCGCCGGAGGCACCTCCATGCCGTCCTTCGCGCCGGCCAAGCCAAGATACTTCGTCGTGATCTTGTGGCCGAGGCCACGCGAGCCAAAATGGACGCCGATCCAAGTTGCGCCGTCCTCGTCTTCGAAAATATCGACGTAGTGATTACCGCTGCCGACAGTGCCAAGTTGCCCGTGCGCCAGGGACTTCAGGTTCTCTACGTCGGCGGCTTTCCACAGATCGCTGTCGAACAGATCGTGATCCACGCGCTCGTCGTTCTTTCGGCCCACGCCGAAGCTAACCACATCAGCGATGTCCCGCAGTATCTTGCCGATCTGCGGCTTTATCTCCGCCGCAGGTGTGTCCAGTCGAACGGCCATATTACCACAAGCAATGTCGAAGCCGACGCCACTGATACTGATGTGATCGGTGTAGCCGACCACTCCACCGATAGGATGCGCGTATCCCAAGTGCCCGTCGGCGCACAGGACGCCAGCCGCAGCACTTCCCGCATTCATGCAGGTTTCCATCTGTCCAAGCGTGCGCGCGTCGTGCTCGCCGTATACGATGAATGTCATCTCTGTGCCCTTCGGGTTTTATGCTTGCCAGCCTGTGAGCCGGTTAATCCGTGTAGCGCTCGTTATTATCGTTGTCGGCCCTGGAATGAGCCTGCGCCAACTTGATCGCATCGTGCCGGACAACGATCCATCCGGCCGTCTTCAGCGCGTCCAAAACAGTGCGCGCCGTGTAAATGTCCGTTGCTGTTGCAAGAACCGTCAGAGGTGTCATGCTGCCTCCTGGTATATAGTGTTTTCGTTAGCTTTAGGCGACACGCGATATGCCGTGACCGACCAATACTTGCCGTCGGGCTTGACGGATATCTCTGCGGTATCCTGAAGTTCGGACTGCCGCTCGAGCCATTCTAGCGGCGTCTTCGGGAATGGACGATGTCCGCCGTGGTCACGCCAATAGCGGTCAGTCTTCCCTTTGAACCCTCCACCGTGAGCCGGTCCAAGCCATTCGTTGAACTGCGAAAGGCCCTGGAAATAGGTGCATTTGACGCTGTCCTGCTTGCCATTCTTGCCTTCATGGAAGCGGAATACGCGTTTGGTGACGGGACGCCAGGTAGCATCGCCGCGAGACAGCATTGGAACGTCCTCCGACTGGGCCGATATCTTGGGCTCGTCGTTGACGGGAAACTCGTAGCCGCAGTCCGGGCATGAGCGAAGCGATGCATGCACCAGAGACCCGCACCCGCCCGTCTCCTGTGGACATTGCTTTACCGGTGCCTCACCGCTACCCGAGCGCATGTGCGGCGGAACGATGGCATCGATTGGGCCGTGCTTACGAACAACGCCGGCGAAATCGAGAAACAGGCAGTTGTCCTTGCCGGGATAAAGCCGAAGCCCCCTCCCTGCCATTTGCACGTAGAGGCCAGCTGACAAAGTTGGTCGGCAAAAGGCCACCAGATCAATGATAGGCACGTTCGTGCCGGTGGTCATAACGCTGTTGTTCGTGACGGCGCGTATCTTGCCGGCCTTGAAGTCCGCTAGAATGCGGTCTCTCTCCGCCGTAGGAGTCTCCCCAGAAACGGCCTCGCAACTGAACCCCCGCGCCCTGATTTCATCGCGCATGTGGTAGGCGTGCTCCACCCCACTGCAGAATAGCAGCCAGGCCCGCCTGCCGCGCCCGTACGCGGCAATCTCACTTGCGACCGCACTATTCACGTCTGCCTTATCGACGGCCGCCTGTAGGGCTCCCTGCTTGTAATCGCCGCCCTGCTTGCCAACCCCGGTCAGGTCGTACCCCGCTGCCATCCCCTTAGAGATCGGCTTGCAAAGAAAGCCTTGGTCGATCATATCGGCGATCGACACCTCGTAGCAGATGTCGTCGAACAGAGCGCCCTCACCCTCGTGAAGCGAGCCCTCCCCCAAGCGGTATGGCGTGGCGGTGAGGCCAACAAGTTTAAGGTCCGGGTTGATGGCGCGAAGGCCGGTAAGCAGTTGCCCATACTGAGTTTCCGACTTGCGAGGCATCAGGTGCGCCTCGTCGACCATCACAAGGTCGATGTGGCCGATATGATCGGCCTTCCCGCCGATTGTTTGCACTCCGCCAAAGACGATCTGAGCGTGAGCATCCCGTCGCCCCACACCGGCCGAGTAAATTCCGGCCGGAGCAAACGGCCATATGCCGATGAGCTCCCGGAAGTTGGAAAGAATGAGCTCCCGGACGTGGGTGACGATTAGTATCCGCATGTCCGGATAGCTTTCGATCAACTCCTTGCAGATCATCGCAAGAATCAGGCTCTTGCCACCGGCCGTCGGTATGACGATTAGCGGCGAGCCGGGCTTTTCGCCCCAGTACTCGTACAGCGCATCGCACGCCCCCCGTTGGTGTGGTCGCGGTATCAGCATCAGCCACCCCACCCAATCGCATCGACGACCTGCTCACGCGCTTCCGTTTCAATCTGGCGGACACGCTCCCGCGATAGACCGCGCTCGTCTGCGATGACCTGGAGGTGTTCGCCCATCGCCCTCCGGATCAAGACATCGCCATGCTTGACACCGGCCGCACACCGAAAGACGACGGAAAGGTCCGCGTTTTCCTCTTGCGAGGCAGGCGTAGACGGCGTGGTTACGACCGCCTCCATGGAGACGAACGTGATGGTTCTGCGCCTGAACGCGGCTTTGACTGACGCACTCTTGACGAGCCCGCGCATTTGCCAGGTCAGCCACGCCCAGAACCCACCACGGGACTCGGATGGATCGCCGCGGAAGTTCTTCCATCTCTCGAGTGCGTACATCACGGTATCGTTGACGAGGTCGTCGCGCTGTTCCGTTGTTTTGGTGTAGCGGCGCGCAAGCCTGGTGAGGCCGGGCATGTAGGCCATAACCGCAGCGTCGAACGCAGCCGGCCTAGGTGTGTTGTCGTTGGCGGGTTTAGGCAGCATTAGAAACACCTGCAGAAAAGAGGTCTGGCACGTTGTCGTTGGCGCTAGGAGGAGAGGACGACGGCTCAAGAACGAAGCAGGCGATATGCCGGCCTGTGCCCTTCCCGGTGGATCCGTCCTCAGTCGCGAGCCACTTCACGTCGCCGAGGTTTCTGACTTGGGCGCCAGCGGCCAAGATGTGATTAGGCATGGAATAAGGACCCCGCATTTGGGGTGATCGGCGTCCAAACGGGACCCCCATCTGCGATGGGGTTACAACAGCCTCCGGTTTCATCGGGGGCTTTTTATTTGGATGCTTGTTGTG
>NZ_JASCRR010000012.1 GCF_030010215.1 Tianweitania sp. UT-5YL-CI-8 | reverse complement strand
CAACAAGCTCAAGCAGTTTCGCCGTGTCGCAACACGATACGACAAACTGCTGGCCAACTTCATGGGCTTTGTCAAACTCGCAGCCATCGCAATATGGCTTAGATAGTTAAATCGTCACTACGGCCTAAAGGCTTCTGCCGATATTGAGGAATTTTTCGCGACGCTGTTCGCGGAAATCGAACGGATGAGAAGCGAAATCGCCCAGCGTCTTTTCGATCAGGTCGCCCGTTGCCGTTATGACCGACTCGGGCGCACGATGCGCTCCGCCCATCGGCTCCGGCACGATGGCGTCGATCACCTTGAGCTCCAAAAGGTCCTGCGCGGTGATCTTCATGTTGGTGGCGGCATCGCGCGAACGGGTGGTGTCGCGCCACAGGATCGAGGCCGCGCCCTCGGGCGAAATGACGGAGTAGATGGAATGCTCCAGCATGTAGACGCGGTTTGCCGTCGCAATCGCAATCGCGCCGCCCGAACCGCCCTCGCCGATCACCACCGAAATGGACGGAACTTTCAGCTTGAGACAGGTCGAGGTCGACCGCGCAATGGCTTCCGCCTGACCGCGCTCTTCGGCACCCACGCCCGGATAGGCGCCGGCCGTATCGACCAGGGTGATGAGCGGGATGTCGAATTTATCCGCCATTTCCATCAGGCGGACCGCCTTGCGGTACCCTTCCGGCCTGACCGAGCCGAAATTATGCTTGATGCGGCTTTTGGTGTCGGAGCCTTTCTCCTGACCGATGACAGCCACCGACTGCCCTTTGAACCGCGCGAAACCGCCCACAATGGCATTGTCCTCGCCAAAGTTGCGGTCGCCGGCGAGCGGCGTGAAATCGGTGAAAAGCCCGGCAATGTAGTCGATGCAATGCGGACGGTCGGGATGACGGGCCACCTGCACCTTCTGCCAGGGCGTCAGCGCCTTGTAGACATCGCGCAGCGCATCGCGCGAGCGCTTCTCCAACCGCGAGATTTCCTCGGCCACATCGACAGCTTCGCCGCTTTCGGCGAGCTTCTTCAATTCGAGGATTTTGCCTTCGAGATCGGCAACAGGCTTTTCAAAATCGAGATAGTTATACATTCGCTCGCGGACCACAAAGCCGGAAGGAAACACCTGGGAACCCGGGGTTTTCATAGCCCCGGCCCAATGGAACGTGGCACTCACATAGCGGCAAGCACCTTAATCGGCAAGCGGATGATGTTCGTTGACCAGCCGAAGCAGCCTTTCCTCCAGCACATGGGTGTAGATTTGGGTGGTGGAGATGTCGGAATGGCCGAGCAATTGCTGCACCGCGCGAAGGTCCGCGCCATTTTGAAGTAGGTGGCTTGCAAAGGCGTGGCGCAAAACATGGGGCGAAATCTTCGCCGAAGCGATGCCGGCGCGTGCTGCGAGCGCCTTGAGGTCGCGTCCGAAAACCTGGCGGGACAGATACCCGCTCTCCGACGACGCCGGAAACAGATAGGAGCTTTCCGCCAGCCGGGGATGACGGGCACGTTCCTCGAGCCAGACCCGCATCGCAATCCGAGCCTTGCCCGAAAGCGGCACCATCCGCTCCTTGTTACCCTTGCCGCGCACCACGAAGAACCGTTCGTCGCGGGTAGCTACCGAGACCGGCAGGCCGACCAGTTCGGAAACGCGCAAGCCGGTGGCGTAGAGCACCTCGACCAGCGCATGCATGCGCCTGGCGGCAAGCGCTTCGCCCGGACCGGCCTCCGCAGCTTCCAGTGCCGCACGGTCAAGCAGGCGTCCGGTGGCGGCTTCGCTCATCGTCTTGGGCAGCGGCCGGTCCTTACGTGGGCTGTCGAGCGTGCCGGTGGGATCGTCGGTGCGCAGGCCCTCGGCATAAAGAAAGCGGAAGAATTGCCGTATCGCCGACAGTTTCCGCGCCTGCGAGGTGGCTGCGAAACCCTGCGCGGCGATGCCGTCGAGATAGGCGCGGATCGCATCGGGATCGGCTTCCGCAAGCCGTCCGTCCATATGAGCGGATGCATCTTCGAGGTCGCGGCGATAGCTGAGCAAGGTGTTTTCGGCAGCCCCCCGCTCTGCGCTCATCATCTCCAGGAAGGCTTCGATGCGCGCGCCGCTTCTCATGGCTGCGGCTTCAGTCTTTCCGGCGCAATCGGCACCGAAAGCTCCACTTTCCGCGGCTCGACGAACATCACCAGCGCAAACATGGCGCCATAGACGACACCGGCCAGGACTGCGAGCGTGACGATGAATCGGAAGAGTGTCGGCATGGGATGGGATGTGCCGTGAATCGAAAACCTAGCTCGTTATGGGACGCCAATCCGGCCATTTCAAGGGCGCCATAGGCCTTGGCGGCTTGACGCAACGAGGCTTTTCATGCGCATAGCCGGCCCGAAAGGCGCGTTATGATATCCGAGACCTCGACACCATCGGCGGCAGCCACACAGAGCACGATCCTGTCCCATTTGGGGCAACGCTCTATCGTCTTTGTCGGGCTGATGGGTGCTGGCAAGACCGCCATCGGACGCAAGGTCGCCAGCACGCTGGGCATTCCCTTCACCGACAGCGACCATGAGATCGAATCGGTTTCGCGCATGACCGTTCCCGAACTCTTCGAACGCTACGGCGAAAGCGAATTTCGCGCACTGGAACAGCGCGTCATCGGTCGCATTCTCGAGGCCGGGCCGCAGGTCCTGTCGACCGGCGGGGGCGCCTATATGAATGCGCAGACCCGCCAGGCGATTGCCGAGCGCGGCGTTTCGGTCTGGCTCAAGGCCGACCTCGACCTGTTGATGGAGCGCGTCGCCAAGAAACAGAACCGACCACTTCTGAAGAACCCGGACCCGCGCGGCACCCTCGCCAAGCTGATGGACGAGCGGTATCCCGTCTATGGGCTGGCCGACCTGACAGTGCCGACCCGCGACGAGCGCAAGGAAATCATTGCCGGCGAAGTGATCGAGGCAATTGCGCGCCACCTCGACGGCAATCCGAAACAGGCACCGGCGGAGACAATCGGATGAGCGAGCACAATGTCGTCACCGTCGAGGTCGGGCTCGACGAGCGCTCCTATGACATCCTCATCGGCCCGGGCCTGATCGAGCGTGCCGGAGAGGAAATCGCCAAGCGCCTGCCCAAGGCACGCGTCGCCATCGTCACCGACGAGCATCTCGCGGCTGCCGGACATCTCGACCGGTTGCGTATGGCCCTGGACAAGACAGGCACCGCCTCGACGACCACCGTGCTCGCGCCCGGCGAGAAGACCAAGAACTTCGACGCGTTGCAGCAGGTGGTCGACGACGTCATTGCCGCCAGGCTGGAACGCGGCGACGCGGTCATCGCGCTCGGCGGCGGCGTCATCGGCGACCTGACCGGCTTCGCCGCCGGCATCGTGCGGCGCGGCATGAACTTCATCCAGATGCCAACGTCGCTGCTGTCGCAGGTCGATTCCTCGGTCGGCGGCAAGACCGGCATCAACAGCCCGCGCGGCAAGAACCTTATCGGCGTGTTCCACCAGCCAAAGGTCGTGCTGGCCGACACCGGTGCGCTCGACACGCTATCGCCGCGCGAATTCCGCGCCGGCTATGCCGAGGTTGCGAAATACGGACTGATCGACCGTCCCGACTTCTTCGTCTGGCTCGAAAACAACTGGCAGGAGATTTTTTCCGGCGGTCCCGCGCGCACCGAGGCGATTGCCCAATCCTGCCGTGCGAAGGCCGCTGTGGTGGCCCGCGACGAGTTCGAGACCGGCGACCGCGCGCTGCTCAATCTCGGCCATACTTTCGGCCACGCGCTGGAAGGCGCAACCGGCTATGACAGCTCGCGGCTGGTGCATGGCGAGGGCGTGGCCATCGGCATGGCGCTCGCCTATCGTTTCTCGGCCCGGCTCAATCTCGCAAGCCCAGACGACGCGTCTCGCGTCGAGGCGCACCTTAGGGCGGTCGGCCTGCCCTGGCGCCTTTCCGATATCCCAGGCGGCCTGCCCGATGCGGAAATGCTGCTGAACTTCATCACCCAGGACAAGAAGGTGTCGCGCGGCGCGCTGACCTTCATCCTGACGCACGGCATCGGCCAGTCCTTCATCGCCAAGGACGTGCCGGCTTCGGAAGTCCTCGCTTTCCTCGATCTCAGCTTGAAGAACTGAGTTTCACCACCGCGTTGCCTCGCCGGGTGCCGCCGGCTCTATCGCCAGCGCATGGACACCGCCCTGCAATTCCGCCGAAAGCAATTCGTTGACAGCCCGGTGACGATCTATCCGGCTCATACCGGCGAACAGGGGTGAGACGATCCTGACGCGAAAATGCGTTTCGCCGGTGCCGTCATAAGTCTCATGATGGCCCGATCCCTCGTGATGATGCCCGGCATGAAGGTGGCTTTCATTGATGATGATCAGCCGCTCCGGCGAAAACCGTTCTGTCAGCTTGTTTTCCATCGTCGCCTGTATGGACATTGCGTCATCCTTTCACCACATCAATGCGGTCCCAACCTTCATCGTCATGCTATATATGACGCCATCGCATTTTTTACCGCAAATCAGCGGTTAGGGTGCTCAACTCCGAAATGTCAATTCTTGTTTCGCAATGCGAAAACCCCATAAATGGGACGAAATGAAATCCTATTCGAAATACTTCGAGAAGATTCGCGTACGCCCGGACAAAAAAACCGAGGCGGCATCGCATGCGCCGATATGCCAATGGGACGGCTGCAACCAGCCGGGCACTCATAAGGCACCCGTCGGCCGTATGAAGGAAGGCGAATATTTCCAGTTCTGCTTCGGTCATGTCCGCGAGTACAACAAAGGCTTCAACTACTTCTCCGGCGTACCCGACAGCGAAATCGCCCGCTTCCAAAAGGAGGCGATGACGGGACACCGACCGACCTGGACCATGGGCACCAGCAGCACCAGTGGCGACGCGGCGCGTTCGGCGCCCGATTTCGCGAAGCTGCGCTCGGGCCGGGCCGGCTACTACAACCGCATGCGCGATCCTTATGGCCTGTTCGAGGGTGGCGCCAAGACCGCGCCGCGCGAGCGAAAGGCCAAGCCGCTGGAAGCCAAGGCGCTGGCCGCGCTCAACCTCGACGTGAAGGCCACTCCGGAAGACATCCGCGCCCAGTACAAGAAACTGGTCAAGCAGCATCACCCTGATTCCAACGGCGGCGACCGCGGCTCGGAAGACCGGCTCGGCGAGGTGCTGCAGGCTTACCGCGTGCTCAAACAGGCGGGATTGTGTTGAGCCAGAAACGGTCGGCTGCGTTTTCCAACTTTCATCCGCTTGGAAAAGTCTTTAAGACCGCCACCGAAGACAATTGGATTGCCGGCGAAGCACGGTCTTCGCGCGTGGAGACGTCATGAACAAGGTCGATCGCGACATCGCAAATCTGCCCGACACGACGGTGTCGGTGAAGGACACATTCGGCTTCGAGTCGAAGATGGTGGTGCCTGCCTATTCGGCGCCGAGCGAGCATGTGCCCGATGTCGATCCGGACTATCTGTTCGACAAGGCGACCACCTTGGCGATCCTGGCGGGCTTTGCCTACAACCGCCGCGTCATGGTTTCGGGCTATCACGGCACCGGCAAGTCGACCCATATCGAGCAGGTCGCGGCCCGGCTCAATTGGCCTTGCGTACGTGTAAATCTCGACAGCCATGTCAGCCGTATCGACCTCGTCGGCAAGGATGCCATCGTCGTCAAGGAAGGCATGCAGATCACCGAGTTCAAGGACGGCATCCTGCCCTGGGCCTACCAGCACAACGTCGCGCTCGTCTTCGACGAATACGACGCCGGCCGCCCGGACGTGATGTTCGTCATCCAGCGCGTGCTTGAATCCTCAGGTCGCCTGACGCTGCTCGACCAGAGCCGCGTCATTCGTCCGCACCCCGCTTTCCGCATCTTCTCCACCGCCAACACGGTGGGTCTCGGCGACACGACGGGCCTCTATCACGGCACGCAGCAGATCAACCAGGCGCAAATGGACCGCTGGTCCATCGTCACCACGCTGAACTACCTGCCGCATGACAATGAAGTGAACATCGTCGTCGCCAAGGCCAAGCATTATCGCGACGCCAAGGGCAAGGAGATCGTCAACAAGATGGTGCGCGTGGCCGACATGACTCGTTCGGCCTTCATCAATGGCGACCTGTCGACGGTCATGAGCCCGCGCACCGTCATCACCTGGGCCGAGAACGCCGAGATCTTCGGCGATGTCGGCATGGCCTTCCGGCTGACCTTCCTCAACAAGTGCGACGAACTCGAACGTTCGGTCGTGGCGGAGTTCTACCAGCGCGCCTTCGGACAGGACCTGCCCGAGAGCGCTGCCAACGTGGTGCTTTCCTGATGCATCCAGCCGTCCCGCTCGCACTGGCATCGGCATTGTTTGCCTTTGGCACGGCAGCGGCGGGCGCCGAAGAATTGCCGCGTATAACCGGACAGGTCACCTACGAAAATTTTCCGCGCCTGGAAGCTTTTCTGCTGCAGAAAGTGGACAAGAGCGTCGCACTGGATCTGAAGCTTGCCGTCAACAATGACGAGACCGAGGGCAATCTGACCACCTTCGTGCTCGATGGGCAATTCGAGATTGCCTATCTGCAGTCGGGCGAACCGTCCCGCATCTATGCCGACACGGGCTTCGACCTCGTCAATGACGACCACTACACGCTGCAGGGCGTGTTTTCAGTGGAAGCCAGCGACGATGCCATTGGCCTTAGTGAGGTCGATGCCCCGGCGGATAAGACCTACAAAGATGTAGGCGTGGACGATCTTCCGACACGAGCTGGGAACTAGCTTATGGCCGAGCCCAGGCGTAGCGTTGCAGACGTCCGCCGACGCGATGTCGGGTGGTGTCGGTGCGAGGGCGCTGCCGATATGGTTCTTGGATAGGAGGCGACGATGCATCAGGGCAGTTGTCATTGCGGTGAGATCCGCTTCAAGGTCGACGTGAACCTGGACAATCCAATTACCTGCAACTGCTCTTATTGCAGGCGGGCAGGCAGCATCCTGGCCTTCACCCCGGCGACAAACTTCGAACTGGAACATGGCAAAGCCAAGCTGACCGAATACCGCTTCAACACGAACAAGATCCAGCACCTGTTCTGTTCGGTTTGCGGCATGGAATCCTTTGCCAAGGCGGCCGCGCCCGATGGCACCGAAATGGTTGCCGTGAACATCCGCTGCCTCGAGGATGTCGACGTCGAAAGCCTTAAACCCACCCCGTATGACGGCCGTTCAAAATAAGCATCCGAGAAACATCGTGACTCACGTCAATCGCAGAAAAGGGGCTAGGCACTGATGGCTGGCGCCGGAGACAATACGCGCAACAAATCCAAGGGGGGCACGGAGGCTGACAGCTTCAAACGCGCCGTAACCGTCTGCATGCGCGCGATCTCCGGCGACAACGAGATGGAAGTCGCCTTCAGCAAAGACCGTCCCGCCCTAGCAGGCAACCGTGCCCGCCTACCCGAGCCGCCGAAGAAGCCTTCCGCCAACGACATCGCCGTGACCCGCGGCCTCGGCGATTCCATGGCGCTGCGCCGCGCCTGCCACGACACCCGCATCCACACCCGCCTTGCCCCCGAAGGCAAGCAGGCGCGCGCCATTTTCGACGCCATTGAGCAGGCGCGTGTCGAGTCTATCGGCAGCCGCGCCATGACCGGCGTGGGCGACAATATTGCCTCCATGTTGGAGGACAAATACACCAAATCCAACCTTGCCTCCGTCAGCGACCGCGAGGAAGCGCCGCTCGAAGATGCGCTGGCGCTGGTGGTGCGCGAAAAGCTGACTGGCCGCCCTATACCGCAGAGCGGCGAACGCCTGGTCTCCTTATGGCGCAGCTGGATCGACGACAAGGCCGGCGGTGAGCTCGGCAATCTCGAAGGCAAGATCGAGGATCAGCAGGCTTTCGCCCGCATCATCCGCGAAATGCTGGTGTCGATGGAAATGGCCGAGGAACTCGGCGACGACCAAGAGACCGAGGACTCCGAGGATCAGGACGACGACCAGCCGCAGGGCGAGGACGAAAGCCCCGAATCTGGCGAAGACGACGAGGGTGCCGAGCCCTCGCCGTCCGAAGACTCCGAGGCGTCCGATTCGGAGGAGCAGCAGGGCGAAATGGAGGCCTCCGACGCCACTGCCGACGACATGGCGGATGACGCCGAGATGGAGTCCGAGACGCCGGGGGAAGCCAAGCGGCAGGACAACCCTTTCGCCAATTTCTCCAAGGATTTCGACTACAAGGTCTTCACCACCACCTTTGACGAGACTGTGGGGGCCGAGGAATTATGCGACGAAGACGAACTCGACCGGCTGCGCGCGTTCCTCGACAAGCAACTCGCCAATCTGCAGGGTGTCGTTGGACGCCTTGCCAACCGGCTGCAGCGCCGCCTGATGGCGCAGCAGAACCGGTCGTGGGATTTCGACCTCGAGGAAGGCTATCTCGATCCGGCACGACTGGTGCGCGTGGTCATCGACCCCATGCAGCCGCTCTCCTTCAAGCAGGAGCGCGATACCAAATTCCGCGACACGGTGGTAACGCTGGTGCTCGACAATTCCGGCTCGATGCGCGGCCGGCCGATCACGGTTGCGGCGACCTGCGCCGACATTCTTGCGCGCACGCTGGAACGCTGCGGCGTCTCGGTCGAAATTCTCGGTTTCACCACCCGCGCCTGGAAGGGCGGACAGGCGCGCGAGAAGTGGCTGAAAGACGGCAAGCCGCCTAATCCGGGCCGTCTCAACGATCTGCGCCACATCATCTACAAATCCGCCGACGCGCCATGGCGCCGCTCGCGCCGCAATCTCGGCCTGATGATGCGCGAGGGCCTGCTCAAGGAGAACATCGACGGCGAAGCGCTGCTGTGGGCGCATCAGCGCCTGATGGCGCGGCCCGAGCAGCGCAAGATCCTGATGATGATTTCGGACGGCGCTCCGGTCGACGATTCGACGCTGTCGGTGAACCCCGGCAACTATCTCGAACGGCATCTGCGTGGCGTCATCGACCTCATCGAAACCCGCTCGCCGGTCGAACTGCTGGCCATCGGCATCGGCCATGACGTGACGCGCTATTATCGCCGCGCCGTTACCATCGTGGATGCCGAAGAGCTGGCAGGCGCTATGACCGAACAGCTCGCCTCGCTGTTCGGCGAGGAAAGCACGCGCGAAACCCGCCGTGGCGGCGCCCGTCGGGCGGGATGAAGCGTAGCACCCTCGCTTGCCTGCTCGCAGCATCTTTGCTGTTCCAGGTTCTTCCAGCTGCGGCCGAGCCTATCGCCGTCACCGCTCGCCCGATCACGCAGTTCCAGATCGGCCGCGACACCACGCGCTTCGGCCCGCTCGAATTCGTCGGTGGACTGGAGTTCAATGCGCCGGCGCCTGCCTTCGGCAGCTTTTCGGCCTTCCGCTTCACCGCACCCGGCAGCGATTTCATCGGCGTCACAGACACCGGCTACTGGTATTTCGGCGGAATTGCCCGTGACGCGATGATGCATCCCACTGGCCTTCAAAACTTCCGGATGCAGGCCATGGTCGACGCGGCGGGCAAGCCGCTGGGCGGCAAACTGGCCGCCGATGCGGAAAGCCTGGCGGTTCGCGACGGGATCGCCGCAGTGGGCTACGAACGCAACCACCGCGTCGAGGAATATCGCTTGCAGCCGGGCGCCATGAAGGGCCCGGTCAGCCGGCGCGATTTCCTCATCCCACGCCGGGAGCTGCGCCAGAACAAGGGCATCGAGACGCTTGCCTTCGCAGCCAAGGATGGGCCGCTACGCGGTGCTTTGGTCGCTGTCTCCGAGCGCAGCATCGACCGCCACGGCAACGTTTTCGCCGCCATTCTGGACGGGCCGCAAAAGGGTGTCTTCACCATCCGCCGTGACGGCGACTTCGACATCACAGACGGCGCCTTCCTGCCCGATGGCGACCTGTTGCTGCTCGAGCGCAGCTACTTCGTCGTCTCGGGCGTCCGGATGCGTCTTAGGCGCATCGAAGCCGACACGATCCGCGCCGGGTCGACCGCCGACGGTCCCGTGTTGCTGAACACCGACATGAGCTACCAGATCGACAATATGGAAGGGCTGGACGTCTGGCGACGCGACGACGGCGCGCTGATGGTCTCGTTGATCTCCGACGACAACGGCTCGATTTTCCAGCGCAATCTCTATCTGGAATTCATCCTCCACGACGGCTGAAATTTGTCCATCCGCGCGCCGGCCTGCTCTTGAGCGCCTCACCCAACCGGCGCTAGATGCACCCCATGCGCGCTTTTATCCTGATCGTCATGACGCTGATCCCTGCCCTTGCCCAGGCCCAGGACTGCGTCGTGCTGCTGCACGGTCTCGGACGCACGGAAAACTCGCTGACGCTGATGGAGGAGACGCTATCCGCCTTCGACTACAAGGTGGTCAATGACAGCTACCCCTCCACCAATGCGCCGGTCGAGGACTTGATGTCCTTCGTCTCCGATTCGGTTGAGCGATGCGGTGCGGAAGCCGGCAAGATCCATTTCGTCACCCATTCCATGGGCGGCATTCTTGCCCGCGCCTGGCTTGCGGATAACCGGCCGGCCAATCTCGGCCGCACCGTCATGCTCGCACCACCCAATCACGGTTCCGAACTGGTCGATACGCTCAGCGGCCTCACCGCGTTCCAGTGGATCAACGGTCCCGCCGGCCTGCAGCTCGGCACCGCCGGCGACAGTCTTCCGAATGCGCTCGGACCGGTGACGTTTCCGCTCGGGGTGATTGCAGGCAATCTCAGCCTGAACCCGCTGATGTCGTCTGTGTTCACCGGCCCGAACGATGGGAAAGTTTCGGTTGAGAGCACGAAGGTGGATGGCATGGCCGACCACATCGTGCTGAGCGCCTCACATACCTTCATGATGAACAACCCGCTGGTCATTGCCGAGACGCTGGAGTTCATCCGGCATGGCCGCTTCGACCACACGCTGACGCTTGGTAAGGTGATGCGGCGCATGCTGCAGCCCTGATCAGGCGGGTTCCGCGAGGGTGTGAAACAGCCGGTCCAACCCCTCGAGCGACATGTTTTCCGCGATCCGGTCATGTGGCACGAGCAGGTAGCGCCATGGCGTTCCACCATGCGCCAGAGCGTACATGCTCGCCTGACGGCACCACGCGACAGCAGCATCCCGCTTGGCCAACACGTCGGGAGCCGTCATCCGGTCGGTCCCCTTGACCTCGATCATCAGAATGGCATCGCCGGTCTCAGCGACAAAATCAGGCTGGTATTCGAAGGTCTCGCCACCCAAGCAATAAAAAATCTGGAACTGTCCCTTTGCCGGCCTGAACCATTTCAGCGCATCGCGGTCGAGGATGACAGCCATCACCCGTTCGGGGTCGGAATCGAATTTCTGCAGCGGATAGAGACAGCGCGCAAAACCGCCGAACACATGCCGGCTCATTGTGCCTCGGTCCTGTGGCGGCCGAAAAAAATCGAGCGGCTCCGCATCTGCAACAATCGAATAGGCGGACGGTTGCAGCAAGGTGAAACCCCGCGACACTACGGTTCGCGCGCCCCCGCTGGCCGCGGCAACGCGCCACGGCATCTGCGCGCGCACGAACCGCGCAATCTCCTTGCCGTGGAACCGCGCGGTTCGACAGGCCGACGCCTCGTCCATCTGCAAACGCAGGTGCGCCGCGACCTGGGCAGCAAGATCCTGCAACACCTCAACATTGAGCTCGTAGGCGACGTCGTCCAGCGACGACAGGACATTGACGACAATATCTTCCAGTCGGGCTCCGGCATCGGCCCTGTCCGCAGCGCCGATGCGGTCGACCCTGCCGGTGCTGAGATGGGCTATCCAAAGCGTCTCGCTGGGCGGCTCGAACCGCATGGCGGCAAGATCGAGCCGAAACGGCACAAGCACACCGGCAGAGCCGGTCTCCGGCACCGCCATGATGCGCGGAATGGAGATCATCGTCTCGGCCACCACCTCAGCCACACGGTCGACCAGATCAGCTGCATCGACCGCGGCCGGCAGAACTATTGGCGCCTCCGCCAACTGCTCGGCAAGCCGAGCGCGAAAGGCCGGCTCCGCCAAGGCGCAGAGATCAGGCAACGCGTCGGGCTGGCGTTCCATCGCCGCCAGCGCCTCCCACACGAAGGCGACCGCTGATCTTTCCTGCAGGGCGAAACGCGCCTCCGGGCCGACTGGCGTTCCAGACAATCCCAGCCGCATCTCGACCAGCGGCATGGATTCGACGCTGACGGACGGCGCTGGCGAATCCGTGTCGCACAGGACGACCTCGGCCAGGCGCAACACCGAACCCGGTCTTCGCGCCTCTTCGACGATCTCCTGAAAGCGGTCATGCGCGACGATGGACAGCCGGTCCAGCGCGGGAATGCCGGTACGTCGCCCGAAAGGTAGCCGCAGGCCACGCCCGATCGACTGTTCGATCAACGTGCGGGCATTGGCAGCGCGCAGCGGCACGATGGTGTAGAGGTTGTTCACGTCCCAGCCTTCCTTCAGCATGTTGACGTGGACGACGATCTCGGTTGCCTCTTCCGCGCGCTCGATGCGCAGCAGGCGCTTTATCGTCTCCTCTTCCTTCACGCTGGAGTCGACCTGGATAACCTTGCCGGCATAGCACCCGCCGGCAAAACCGGGCGATTGCAGCAAAGCAACGATCTCGGCGGCATGCGAAATGTTGCGGGCGATTACAAGCACGAACGGCTTGACCAGCCGTCCGCCGGTGTTTCGGGCATGGGTTTCAAGCTCCACCTTGACGCTCTCATGCAGGCGAACGCCGTCTTCCAGCTTGATGCGTTCAAGCTCGCCTTCGGACAGGCCGGCAGCAGAAAAATTCTCGCGCGTGACGACGGCGGGCTCCTTGACGAAACCATCGGCGATGGCGCGCGCCAGCGGATAATCGTAAATGACATTGCGAAACGGCACGGCCCCGCGCGACGTCTCCACGAACGGCGTGGCAGTCAGTTCCAACCCCAGCAGCGGGTTGAGCTCGTTCAGCGCCCGCACGCCGGCCGATGCGCGGTAGCGATGCGATTCGTCCATGATCAGCACCAGGTCGTCGAGTTCAGCCAGATGGTCAAAATAGCTGGAGCCGATCTCCTCGCGGAAAGTTCGCATGCGCAGTTTGTCGCCGTGCAGCTCGGCGTTGATCTTGGAACTGTTGAAGATGTTGATGGCCACCGGCAGCAGCCGTCCGCCGGAACGTATCTGGCGTTCGAAGGTCTCGCCTGTCACCAGCATCGGCGGCAGCACGGCAAAATCTGATAGCCCGCGCAGCACATATTTCGGCGTGTTTGGGGTGAAATCCGTGATCAGTTTCTCGTAGATGGTGAGGTTAGGCGCCAGCACGAAGAAGTTGCGGATGCCGTGGACCGCGTGCAGATAGCCGATGAAGGCACCCATCAATCGTGTTTTGCCGACGCCGGTAGCCAGCGCAAAGCAGACACTCGGAAAATCGCGCTCGAAATCCTGCACGGACGGAAACACCTCGCGCACCGCAGCCAGCAGTGTTTCCATATCAGTTGCGCGATCCGGCTGCCGCCGCATCGGCAGAAGCCCCGTCAGCCCGGCGAGCCTCTCAAGCGCCTCGCCCTGCGGCGCTCGCAGGCTGAGCCGGTTCGCGATGGTCGATGCCGTACTGTCCATGATCTCGCCAGCCGCTCAGAAATCAGCTGCTACTTCAGGCGAAGGGGTGGCCGAAGGGAGGCTGTAATCGTCACGGCCCCAATCGCAGGACGCCAGCAGATGCGCCGGAATCTTGCGCACCGTCAGCCGCTCGAAGCGGCCAGCCTGGGCGCGGAAAGCGCGACACATCACCAGAAGGCTTTGACGCCGGCCGACTTGCTCGTCCAGCAACGCCAGTTCCTCTGAGTCCAGAACCTTCGGCGTCACATAGATGAAGGCGCTTTCGGTGGAGTAGCCGTGCTGCCAGTGGAACACGTCGCTCGGCGCATAGGTGAAGCCTTCGATCTTGCAGACAGCGCGCGCCAGCATCGTGGCGTCATAGTCCTGCGCGATCACGGGGCGACCGAACAGATCTTTCTGCAGCAGCGACGGCGCGAGCTTGAAATAGCGGAACGCATTGCCGCCCTCCCAGCCAATCGCCTTGGTCACGCCGCCCTCGTCGGTGCCATCCACCACCTTGCGCAGCCGCGGCAGGATATGGGTGTGGCAGTGTTCGCCAAGTTCGACCATGATCCAGCGCCGCCCCATCTTGTGGGCAACTGCCCCCGTGGTGCCGGAGCCGGCGAAGGAATCGAGCACGAGATCGCCGGGATCAGTGGCGATCTCCAGCACCCGCTTGATCAGCCGCTCGGGCTTGGGCGTAGCAAAGGCATCGCCTGCGCCAAACAGTGCAATGCTCTCCTTCTTCGCCTCTTGGTTGTGGCCGACATCCTCATTGTTCCACCAACTCCAGGCCGCAACGCCTTCGCTTTCAGACAGGAAGGTCTTGCGGCGGGGAACGCCCTTGCCATCCCTGCCGAAATAGACGCGGTTGTCCTCCACGAGCTTCCGGAAAACAGGCTCGATGTTTTTCCAGCAGCGGCCAGCCTGCGGCTTGTGTCGCGCGCCGCCCGGCGTAACGATCTCATACATCTGGTTGGGCCTATAACCCTGCGCGGTAAAGTCGGACGAGGTCCAGGGACCGCGCGGATCGTCATCGGGATTGCGATAGCCCTTGGTCTGCTTATCGCTGCGGAGGATCGGCCGGAATTTCAGTTTGTTCGCATCCTTGGCGAAGACGAGAATGTGATCATGCGCACCGCCCAGGCCAAGCCGCGCATCTGGCGACGTTCGCTTCTGCCAGACGACATTGGCGACGAAGTTGATACGCCCGAAAATCTCGTCGCACAAAACCTTGAGATAATGCGCTTCATTGTCGTCGATACTGATCCAGAGCGAGCCGTCTTCAGACAACAAGTTTCGGATGAGTTCCAGCCGGTCGCGCATCAGGCCCAACCAGATCGAATGCTCCATCCCATCGTCATAATGGGTGAACGCGCTGCCAGTGTTGTAGGGCGGATCGA
The DNA here is from genome assembly GCF_030010215.1 of Tianweitania sp. UT-5YL-CI-8. GTDB lineage: Bacteria > Pseudomonadota > Alphaproteobacteria > Rhizobiales > Rhizobiaceae > Oryzicola. The sequence continues at coordinate 120,330 of NZ_JASCRR010000012.1, read as the reverse complement.
TGAAACAGCATTTCACCTTACCGGCGAAATCCTGCTCCAGCGCCTTGAGTGCGAGCAGATTGTCGCCATAGACGAGCATGTTGTCCGACACTGCGCCGCGCGGGTAGCTCTTGCCACCATCTTCCAGAAGAATGCGCGGCTCCAGCAGAGGACGGTCATCCTTGTTGACCCAGACGAGTTCGAGACGTCCCCTGCGATCAGCCATTCCGCCACTCCTCCAAGTATCCATTCTGGACACTCTTATAGATTGCATTTTGATCGTAAAGAGCGAAATCACAATCTACGGTAGATGGATTTATAAAAAATAGAATTCGGCGCCTTCAAGATGTTCGCAATCTGTTCCATATCATGTCGATGCAATTGGCTTTCGCATTCGAGGACAGGAACGAGATCGGCGCGCTCCAGGAGAGCCTGCGGTCGGCGGTGAAACTGCCGGCGCGGCCCTATGAACGACTGTCGCCGATGGGCCAACTCGTCAAATCGCTTCTCAGCAGCAAGACGCTTGATGACGTGTCATGGGCTGCCTACTGGCGCCTGTTGGAACGCTATGAAAGCTGGCCGGCGATGGCTCTTGCCAAGCCTGACGAAATGCTGGAGACCATCCACCCCGTCACCTATGCAGAAGACAAGGCCGACCATCTTCACCGCACGCTGCAGACGGTCGGCAAGATCGTGCCGGATTTCGATCTTTCATTCCTCGCCGCATGGCCGGTGATGGATGCCTTGCGCTGGCTCGAGCGCCTGCCCGGTGTCGGCCGCAAGGTTTCCGCCTCGGTGCTGAATTTCACCTCTCTCGCCCGGCTGGCCTTCGTCGCCGACACGCACATCATCCGCATCCTGACCCGGCAAGGCGTGTTGCGGGCTGGAGCGGACGCCCGGATCGCGTTTGAGTCGGTCATGACGCGTTGCCCAAGCTGGTCCGCTCAGGAACTGGAGGAACTGCACCGCCTGATGAAACGCTTCGGTCAGCAGACCTGCACCCACAGCAACCCGCAATGCGGCTCATGCCCGGTGGCGCGAACCTGCCTCTACACGAGACCTCGATCCGGAGCGAGATCGCACGCCGGCGAATGAAAAAAGCCGGACCTTAGCAGGCCCGGCTTTTGAAACTTCAGTGCATCCGCCCTCAGGCTGGGATGACAGCGCCTTCCAGCGTCGTCAGCTGATGCAGGAACTCTTCCGCCTTGGTCCGGGAATGATCGTCCTTGGCATCCGCGACGTCCTCGCGGGCATCCTGGATACGCTGCGCAAGGTCCGCGCGGTCGATGTGCTTCACCGCGGTTGCCGACTCCGCCAGAAGCGTGCAGCCGGTCGGCAGGATATCAGCGAAACCGCCGAACACGACATAGCGCTCTTCCTGGCCGCCGACGGTCTTGACCGTCACGACGCCGGGCTTGACCGTGGTCATGACCGGAGCGTGATTGGCCATGACGGTCATTTCACCTTCCGTTGCCGGAATGACGACAGACTCGACCTTTTCCGACACGAGCAGACGCTCGGGAGAAACGAGTTCGAACTGGAAAGCTTCAGCCATGGTGCCTATGCCTTTGACGTCTCGGCTAGCGCCGCTTCGAAATGAGTGACCGCCGCCGCGAACTTGTCGCGGCAACCGGGATTGCAGAAGCCGACGGTCTGGCCCTTGTAAAGCGTCAACGAATCCTCAGAGATCGGCTTTCCCGACCACGGACAGCTTTCGTTGACGGCGTCCTCAAGTTTCAGGCCGCCGTCCGTCATTACGCCGCTTCCGCAGCCAGACGCTGGGCCTTCTCGACCGCTTCCTCGATGGTGCCGACCATGTAGAAGGCGGCTTCGGGAAGGTGATCGTACTCGCCGTTGCAAAGACCCTTGAAGCCCTTGATGGTGTCGGCGAGATCGACGAGCTTGCCCGGCGCACCGGTGAAGACTTCGGCGACGAAGAACGGCTGCGACAGGAAGCGCTCGATCTTGCGGGCGCGGGCAACGGTGAGCTTGTCCTCTTCGGACAGCTCGTCCATGCCCAGGATGGCGATGATGTCCTGCAGCGACTTGTAGCGCTGAAGGATCGACTGCACCTGGCGGGCAACGCCGTAATGCTCATCGCCGACGACCAGCGGGTCGAGCATGCGCGAGGTCGAGTCGAGCGGGTCGACGGCCGGATAGATACCCTTTTCGGCAATCGAGCGGTTCAGCGTCGTCGTCGCGTCCAAGTGGGCGAAGGACGTCGCAGGCGCCGGATCGGTCAAATCGTCGGCGGGCACATAGATGGCCTGCACCGAGGTGATCGAGCCCTTGTGGGTCGTCGTAATGCGTTCCTGCAGCATGCCCATGTCGGTGGCAAGCGTCGGCTGATAGCCCACGGCCGAAGGAATACGGCCAAGGAGAGCCGACACTTCCGAACCCGCCTGGGTAAAGCGGAAGATGTTGTCGACGAAGAACAGCACGTCCTGGCCTTCGTCGCGGAAATATTCCGCAACCGTCAGACCGGTCAGAGCGACGCGGGCGCGCGCACCGGGCGGCTCGTTCATCTGGCCGTACACAAGCGCTGCCTTCGAGCCTTCGCCGCCGCCCTTCTGGTTGACGCCGGATTCGATGAATTCGTGATAGAGATCGTTGCCCTCGCGGGTACGCTCGCCAACCCCGGCAAACACCGAGTAGCCGCCATGCGCCTTGGCGATGTTGTTGATCAGTTCCTGGATCAGGACCGTCTTGCCGACGCCGGCGCCACCGAACAGGCCGATCTTGCCGCCCTTGGCGTAAGGAGCCAGAAGATCGAGAACCTTGATGCCCGTGATCAGGATCTGAGCTTCCGTCGACTGTTCGACATAGGCCGGAGCCGGCTGGTGGATGCCGCGCGTCTGGGTTGCGGTGATAGGGCCTGCTTCGTCGACCGGCTCGCCGATGACGTTGATGATGCGGCCGAGCATTTCCGGACCGACGGGCACCATGATCGGCGCACCCGTGTCGACCACGCGCTGGCCACGGACCAGACCATCGGTCGAGTCCATGGCGATGCAGCGCACGGTGTTTTCACCGAGATGCTGCGCGACTTCCATGACCAGGCGGTTGCCGCCATTGTCGGTTTCCACAGCGTTCAGAATCGCCGGCAGATGGTCTTCGAACTGCACGTCGACAACCGCGCCGATGACCTGACGCACCTTGCCGACTGCGCCGGTCGCACCCAGCGTAGCCGTCGTTACAGCTGCCGGCGCCACGGCGGTCGCTGCCCGCCTTGCGGGAGCTTTTTCGGCTGCGGGAGCCGCTTTCGGGGTCGCTGCTTTCGCCATCCTTGTTACCCTTTTTCGTCCGTTAGGGCGTGATCGGTTCGATCAGGCCGTAATCTTCCATGTCCACGCGGTCGCACGCCCGAACCGGGCGCGCGGGCTAGAGCGCTTCCGCGCCCGAAATGATTTCGATCAGTTCCTTGGTGATCTGCGCCTGACGCTGGCGGTTATATGTGATCGACAGCTTGTTGATCATGTCGCCCGCATTGCGCGTCGCATTATCCATGGCGCTCATCTTGGCGCCCATCTCGCCGGCTGCGTTCTCAAGCAGCGCGCGGAAAATCTGCACCGAAATGTTGCGCGGGATCAGGTCACTCAGGATCGCGCCCGGCTCCGGCTCGTATTCGTAGATCGCGCCGCCGGCCGCATCGTCCTGGGCGACGGCGGGAGCCGCACCCGGAATGATCTGCTGGGCCGTCGGAACCTGGCTAATGACCGACTTGAATTCCGAATAGAACAGCGTCGCAACGTCGAACTGGCCTTCGTTGAACAGCGAAATCACCTTCTTGGCGATGGCGTCTGCATTGACGAAGCCCAGCGTCTTGACCTCGCGCAGATCGATGCGGTCGATGATCAGCGAGCCATAGTCGCGGCGAAGGATGTCATAGCCCTTCTTGCCCACGCAGACGATCTTCACCGTCTTGCCGGCAGCCAGCAACCTGCGGATATGGTCACGCGCAAAACGCGCGATCTGGCTGTTGAAGCCGCCGCAAAGTCCTCGCTCGGCGGTGCAGACGACGAGCAGATGCACATCGTCTTTGCCCGTACCGGTCATCAACGCCGGCGCATCGCCGCCATCGCCGACCGCGGCCGTGATGTTGGCCAGCACCGCACCCATCCGCTGTGAATAGGGCCGTGCAGCCTCCGCAGCCTCTTGCGCGCGGCGCAGTTTCGCCGCGGCGACCATCTGCATCGCCTTGGTGATTTTCTGCGTCGCCTTGACCGAGGCGATACGGTTACGAAGCTCTTTCAGTGAAGGCATGCTTCAACCCTGGTTCCGTCGGCTTCTTCGCTTACGCGAAGGACTTGGCGAAGGCGTCGATCTCGGCCTTCAACTTGGCGCGAAGATCGTCCGACAGAGCCTTTTCGGTGCGAATGCCATCGAGCACGGCCTTGCCGGTCGAACGCATATGCGACAACAGACCCTGCTCGAACTTCGACACCTGGTTGATCGGCAGCTTGTCGAGATAGCCGTTGACGCCGGCGAAGATCACCGCGACCTGCTCTTCGACCTTGAGCGGCGAGAACTGCGGCTGCTTGAGCAGCTCGGTCAGGCGCGCACCGCGATTGAGAAGACGCTGCGTCGCGGCATCCAGGTCGGAGCCAAACTGCGCGAAAGCGGCCATCTCGCGATACTGCGCGAGCTCGCCCTTGATCGAGCCGGCAACCTGCTTCATCGCCTTGATCTGCGCGGCGGAACCGACGCGAGAAACCGACAGACCGACGTTCACGGCAGGGCGGATGCCCTGGAAGAACAGGTTGGTTTCGAGGAAGATCTGTCCGTCGGTGATCGAGATCACGTTGGTCGGGATGTAGGCGGACACGTCGTTGGCCTGCGTCTCGATGACCGGCAGAGCGGTCAGCGAACCGGCGCCGAGCTCGTCGTTCATCTTGGCGGCGCGCTCGAGCAAACGGGAGTGCAGGTAGAACACGTCGCCGGGATAGGCTTCGCGGCCGGGCGGACGACGCAGCAGGAGCGACATCTGGCGATAAGCGACGGCCTGCTTGGACAGATCGTCGTAAGAGATCAGCGCATGCTGGCCGTTGTCGCGGAAATATTCGCCCATGGTGCAGCCGGCGAACGGCGCCAGGAACTGCATCGGAGCCGGATCGGAAGCGGTCGCGGCGACGATGATCGAGTATTCGAGCGCACCGCGCTCTTCAAGAATCTTCACGAACTGCGCGACGGTCGAGCGCTTCTGGCCGACGGCGACGTAGACGCAGTAGAGCTTTTCCTTCTCCGGACCGCTATCGTGAACCGCCTTCTGGTTCAGCATCGTGTCAAGAATGATCGCGGTCTTGCCGGTCTGACGGTCACCGATGACCAGCTCGCGTTGGCCGCGGCCGACCGGAATGAGCGCATCGATAGCCTTGAGGCCGGTCGACATCGGCTCATGCACCGACTTGCGGGGAATGATGCCGGGCGCCTTGACGTCGACGCGTCGACGCTCGACGCTCTGAATCGGGCCCTTGCCGTCGATCGGGTTGCCGAGCGCGTCGACGACGCGGCCGAGCAGGCCTGGACCGACAGGAACGTCGACGATGGCGCCGGTCCGCTTGACGGTGTCGCCTTCCTTGATGTCGCGGTCGGCACCGAAGATGACGACGCCGACATTGTCGCTTTCGAGGTTCAGCGCCATGCCGCGCACACCACCTGGGAACTCGACCATTTCGCCCGCCTGGACGTTGTCGAGACCGTAGACGCGGGCAATGCCGTCACCAACGGAGAGAACCTGACCAACTTCGGAAACCTCGGCTTCCTGGCCGAAATTCTTGATCTGGTCCTTCAGAATTGCGGAAATTTCCGCGGCGCGGATGTCCATCAGCCGACCTCTTTCAGTGCAAGCTTGAGCGAATTGAGTTTGGTTTTGAGCGACGTATCGATCTGGCGCGAGCCCATCTTCACGACGAGACCGCCGAGAAGCGAGGGATCGACGGTGACCGAAATGGCAACGTCCTTGCCGGCAACGCTTTTGAGCGCTGCCTTCAGTTCCGTCTGCTGAGCAGGCGTCAGGTCGTGTGCCGAAGTGACATCGGCGGCGACTTCACCGCGATGCTCGGCGGCGATGCGGCGGTAAGCCTTGATCATGCCCTCGACGACGAACAGCCGGCGGTTCTGGGCGACGACGCGAAGGAAATTTGCGGCAAGACCTGAAATCTGTGCCTTGGCGAGAATGGCGGTGATCGCCTTTGCCTGATCCTCACCGGTGAACACCGGGCTCTTGATCAGGCGCTGCAGGTCGGAGCTGCCTTCCAGCATCTGTTCGAAACTGCCGAGATCCCGCTCGACCGTTTCAACGGAGCCGGCTTCGAGAGCGAGCGCGAACAAAGAACCCGCATAACGCTCGGCAACACCGGATATTGGCGAAGATTGGGCCACGGACCGTCTTTTCTCTTTTTCTGACAGGCCGCAGGATTATTGGCGCGAGCAGTATACTCTGGCTAAACCTTTGACCTTATTTAGTTTATAGCCACGGGGCTTGCGGCTGCCGCAATCCCCCGGCCGAAAGTCGATTGCCGTCTAGCACACGCTTTTCAGGACCGCAACACGTCCTCTAACAACCTTTTCATACACTTTGTCGCACGGCAGGCGCCGATGGACGGATTCAGGGCCAGAGGCCGAAAGCAAACCCCAGCGGCAGTATGGCCAAAGCCAGTTGGATAATCAGCGCCAGCCAGTGGTAGGGCGTGTTGGCATTGTCGGACAGCATTCCGATGATCCTTCCGAACACGGTAAACAACCAGGAAAAGCCGAGCGTCAGATAAACCAGCGGCTGCGCGAGCAGAATGCAGCACAGTCCAACACCGAGATAAAAACCGGCCATGATCGATCGTCCTTCCGCAAGGGCGGAGGGAACGTCCGGGCGCGGCTGCAGCCTGAGCAGGCGAAAGGAAAGACCGGGAAAAAAGAACAGCACGATGCCGAACAGCAGCGTTATCGCCGCCGACGTCCACGCCAGCCACTCGCCCTGGCTCAATGGCCAGGGAAACGCGAATTCCATGATGCCTCTCCAAGCTGCCGCATGTTCTTAACGCTGACACGGCCATGCTTCCGTCCCGATGCACGACCCGCAGGTGATTCCGCCGCAGTGTAATCGAAGGAAATAGCCGCCGCGAGAGGATTTCACAGCCGCAAAAGCTAAGGGCGCGGCTTGCCGCCGCGCCCTTAGCGAACTTAAATTGGAAAGGCGATCAAACGTCGAGAATCGGCGAAAAGCCGCCATGCACCATGCGTTGGCCGTCGAAAGGCATTTCGAACTGCATGCGCTCATCGGCCATCAGCTTGCCCCAGCCGGCGTCGCGAACCTCCTTGGAGGGCCACTCTACCCAGCCATAGATGACCGTCTCGTTGTCCTTCGCCTTCACCGCCCCCTTGTAGTCGGTGACCTTGCCGTCCGGCACATCGTCGCCCCAGGCATCGACCACGCGCAACGCGCCGAATTCCTGGAACAGTTCGCCGGCCTTCAAGGCCATCTCCTTGTACGCCGCCTTGTTCGCGGTCGGCACGGCAATCAGAGAGCCGTCGACATAACCCACTTTGCCGCCCTTGCCCTCGTCCACAAGCGTATCGAAGCCGCCATAGATCATGCGCTTGCCGTCGAAGGGCATCGACTTGCTCATCTCCTCCATGCGCGGATCCTTCATCATCTTCGCATTGGCCGCGTCTCGCGCGTCTTTGGAAGGATACTCAAACCAGGAAAACACCACGACCTCGTCGTCCTTGGCCTGCACCGCGCCTCGGAAATCGGTGACCTTGCCATTGGGCACGTCATCGCCCCAGTTTTCCACCATGCGGCTGGCACCAAATTCCTTGATCAGCGTCCAGGCTTCAGTCGCATGCTTGGTGTAGATGTCTTTATTGGCGGCGGGCACCGCGGCAACGAACCCTTCGATATAAGCCATGTGATTCTCCTCTCCTTCACTGCCAGTGAACGCGATGTCGTACGTCAGCGTTCCGAAATACACAAATTAAGTTGATATCAACTCAATAGGATTGGGTCAACCGTTGCTGGCAGAATGCTGACAGTGCGTGACAGCCGCGACCCATTTGATTATATTGTGACTACATGAAACCACATGAGGAATAGCTTATGAAACGCCTTCAGGTTCGGGACGCCAAGGCCGGCTTTTCTTCGGTCATCCAGGCGGCGGAGAACGGTGAACCGACATTGATCACCCGGCACGGGCGACCCGCCGCCGTCGTGGTTCCAGTTGGAGATGCAGAGCGCATCTATCCTTCGTCCAGCCCAAACCTTGGGGCATTTCTGGCCACCTTCCCCGGCGGAATCGAATTCGAGCGCAATGATGAGCCTATGAGGAGGGTCGAGTGGTAGGCGGATATCTCATCGACACCTCGGTCCTATCCGCACTTGCACCGGCCCGGCCTACCGTCTCCAAAGACCTGGCCGATTGGATGGTGGAAAAAGGCTCAAAGGGTAAGCTTTTCCTCTCTTCAGTCAACATCGCCGAAATCGAGAGCGGCATCCGCAAGTTGCATCGAACCGGCGGTAGAGCCCGCGCGGAAAACCTGCAGGAATGGCTCAACCAGCTTTTGCGGGATTTCGACAGCAAGATCCTGCCCTTTAACACCTCATCAGCACTTCTGGCCGGACGCATGGACGATGAAGCGACGGGCAAGGGACGCCATCCCGGCTTTGCCGATATTGCAATCGCCGCAACCGCTGCCGCCAATGCGCTGACGGTTTTGACGGCGAACGAGCGGCATTTCGACGTTCTGGGGATTGACTTCGTCAATCCCCTCTTCGCACTGCCTGCCGAGTAGGCCACGCCTCACAGAAAACTCTGCGGGTCGATATCCACCTGCACGCGCACCGAGCCGCGTAGCTTCGGCCCCGCAGCCAACAGCGCCTTGATGTAGGCCTGCATATCCGAGCGTTTCTCGCCCTGAACCAGGAGGCGGAAGCGGTGGCGGCCGTTAAGCAAGGCGAGTGGCGCTTCCGCCGGGCCGAGCACATGGATATCACGGCTGTCGGGGGCCGTCTTGCGCAGGCCGCGCGCATGTGTTTCCGCTTCCGGCCGCGTGGCAGCGCTGACGATGATGCCCGCAAGCCTTCCGAAAGGCGGCAGATGCGCTTTTTCGCGCTCGGCGATCTCGCGGTCGTAGAACGCTTCCGAATCGCCTGAAACGATCGCCCGCATCACCGGATGATCGGGCTGGAATGTCTGCAGCAACCCCAGGCTCTTCTTGCCCGTCCGCCCTGCCCGGCCCGTCACCTGGCTGAGCAACTGGAACGTGCGCTCCGCCGCGCGCGGATCGCCATTGGCGAGGCCGAGATCGGCATCGACCACGCCGACCAGCGTCATATTGGGGAAGTTGTGCCCCTTGGCCACCAGTTGCGTGCCGATGACGATATCCGCCTCGCCCTTGGAAATCGCTTCCAGTTCAAGGCGGAGCCGCTTCACACCTCCCAGCATGTCGGAAGACAGCACGATGGTCCGCGCATCGGGGAAATGTGCGACGACCTCCTCGGCGATGCGCTCCACGCCCGGCCCGCAGGCCACCAGATGATCGAGCGTACCGCATTCCGGACAGGCTTCCGGGCGTTTTTCGGCGTGGCCGCAATGGTGGCAGACGAGTTGGCCGCGAAACCGGTGTTCGACCAGCCAGGACGAACAGACCGGGCAGCCGAAGCGATGCCCGCACACCCGGCACAAGGTCAGCGGTGCATAGCCGCGCCGGTTGAGAAACAGCAACGCCTGTTCGCCTCTGGCTACCGTCTTCTTCACTTGCTCCAGCAGCACAGGGGACAAAAAACCGCCTCGTGCAGGCGGCGCCCGCCGCATGTCGATGGTGGCCAGATGCGGCAGTGCGGCATCGGCGAAACGGCCCGGCAGCACCGCGCGCGCATAGCGCCCCTGCTCGGCATTGACCCGGCTTTCAACCGACGGCGTCGCAGACGCCAGCACGACGGGAAAGCCGCCGATATGGGCGCGCACCACGGCCATGTCGCGAGCGTTGTAGAAGACCCGGTCTTCCTGCTTGTAGGCGGGGTCGTGTTCTTCGTCGACGACGATTAGGCCGAGATCGTTGAACGGCAAAAACAGCGCCGAGCGCGCGCCGGCCACCACACGCACCGTGCCTTCTGCCACCTGCCGCCAGACTTTTTCGCGCATGCGCGGCGGCAGGTCGGAATGCCATTCCGCCGGCCTGGTACCGAAACGGTCGTGGAAGCGGTCGAGAAAAGCTTGCGTCAAGGCGATTTCGGGCAGCAGGATCAGCACCTGGTGGCCCCGCTCGATCGCCGCCGCGACGGCTTCGAAATAGACTTCCGTCTTGCCCGATCCGGTCACCCCGTCGATCAGGGTGACGCCGAAAATGCCGCTTTCGGCCTGCGCCCGCAACATCTCGGCGGCCACGGCCTGGTCGCCGGTCAGTTCCGCCTGGCCATAGGATGGGTCGGGCTCCGCCACCACCGGCCGCGGCGGCACCATGACGGTCTCGAAAACGCCTTGCGCCTTCAGCCCTTCGACCACGGTTGAGGACACGCCCGCCGCATGCGCCAGCCCCGACCGTGTCCAGGCGAGCCCGTCGGCGGCCATTTCCAGCACGCGTTCGCGCGCCGCCGTCATCCGGTCGGGCAGTCGTTCGGTCCGCTTCAGCGCCTCGGTCCAGGGCTGCGGATCGAACGCTTCCGGCGCCCGAAGCAGCATACGCGCCACCATGCCGGGCGGCGACAGCGTATAGCTAGCCACCCAATCGACGAAACGCCGCGTCTTTGCGGCGATGGGCGGGCAGTCGAAGACCTGCGAAATCGGCCTGAGTTTGCGCGGATCGACGTGATCGACCGCCGTGTCCCAGACGATACCCGCCACCTCGCGCGGTCCCAGCGGCACGCGCACGATCGATCCGGGCTGCACCGACATCCCTTCGGGCACCAGATAGGAATAGGGGCGTTCGGCGGGCATGGGCACCAGCACTGGCACGGCACGGCTTTTGAGCGAATCTTCATTCATTGCGCGTGACCTTGCCCCGACTTTCGTCTAGAGCAAAGCCCGACATCGCTTAACGCACCGGCATCGGTGACAAACAACGGCCCAAGGAGACCGCCATGAAATTCTTCGTCGATACTGCCGACGTCAAGGAAATCCGTGAACTCAACGATCTCGGACTGCTCGATGGCGTCACCACCAACCCGTCGCTGATCCTGAAAGCCGGTCGCGACATCAAGGAAGTCACCAAGGAAATCTGCGACATCGTCGACGGTCCGGTTTCCGCCGAGGTCACTGCCACCGACTATGCCGACATCATGCGCGAAGCCGCCGTGCTCGCCAAGATCGCCGACAATATCTGCATCAAGCTGCCGCTGACGCTCGACGGACTCAAGGCCTGCAAGGCGCTGACCTCCGATGGTCACCAGACCAATGTCACGCTGTGCTTCTCGGCCACCCAGGCGTTGCTCGCCGCCAAGGCCGGTGCGACCTTCATCTCGCCCTTCATCGGCCGCCTCGACGACATGGGCTTCGACGGCATGGAAGTCATCGCTGAGATCCGCCAGGTCTATGACAATTACGGCTTCGAGACCGAAATCCTCGCCGCCTCGATCCGTTCGGTCGACCACGTCAAGCGTGCTGCCCTGATCGGTGCCGATGTCGCCACCATCCCGCCGGCAACGCTGAAGGCGCTGGTCAAGCATCCGCTTACCGACAAGGGCCTGGAGCAGTTCCTGGCCGACTGGGCCAAGACCGGCCAGAAGATCGGCTGATCTCTACTGACACGATGTTTTGAAGAGGGCGCGGACACGGTTTCGCGCCCTTTTCTTTGTCCTGGCGCGACGCCACGCCAGAGCCGTATCCGTCATGCTTTCACCAAAGATTGAGTGTCATCGCGAAGGGACGCACTACGTCTCCATCGCAACCCCGCTCAAAATGGTACCCGCATGTGGCTTCTGAAGTCCTTTGGCCTGTTCCTGCTCGTCGTGTTCATCCTGCCCGCCTTAGCGACCCTCGGCTGGTGGGCGCTGCAGGACCGCCCGGCAAACTGGCGCGCCGCCGACTGGTCATCCAGCGGCTTGCTGCGCGCAGCACCTGAGGCCGGCGATTCCGCCGTCTACGTGCTGGCCGCCCGCACCGGCGGCTTCAAGGGTGCTTTCGCCGTCCACAGCTGGATCGTGGTCAAGAAGCCCGGACAGTCCGCCTATGAGCGCTACGACAAGGTCGGCTGGGGCTCGCCGGTACGCCGCAACGCCTATGCCGCTGACGGCCGCTGGTATTCGAATGCGCCAGTCATCGTCTCGGCGCTGGAAGGGGCCGACGCGGAAAAACTGATCCCCTCCGTCGAGCGCGCAATCGCAGACTATCCCTATTCCAAGGTTGGCGATTATCGCCTCTGGCCGGGGCCGAATTCCAACAGCTTCGTCGCCTACGTTTTGCGTTCGGTGCCGGGACTGGGTGCCACAATGCCATCCAATGCGATCGGGCGCGACTTCGCACCCGGCATCGCGGCCTTCGACATCGCTCCCGACGGTCGCGATGTCCACGTCACGTTGGGCGGCCTGCTCGGCTTCGCCGCCGGCGTGCGCTCCGGGCTCGAACTGCATTTCATGGGACTGGTCGCCGGCTTCGACCTCGTCCATCCCGCGCTGAAAATCCCCGCATACGGACGTTTCGAGATCCTGCCCGGGGCGTAACCGCAGAAGCTGTTGCGGACTGCCTACTCCGCCGCTCCCCTGAACGCATGGGCACCGTGCTCGAACTGCAGCTTGGCGAGCCGCGCATAGATGCCATTTCGAGCGACCAGGCTCTGATGCGTGCCGTCCTCGACGATCTCGCCGTCGGCCAGCACGAGAATGCGGTCGGCCTTGAGCACGGTCGCCAGGCGGTGGGCAATGACGATGGTGGTGTGGTCCTGCATCAGACGCTCGAGTGCTGCCTGCACCAGCGTCTCGCTTTCGGCGTCCAGTGCGGATGTGGCCTCGTCCAGCAAAAGGATCGGGGCATCGCGCAAGATGGCGCGGGCAATGGCGATGCGCTGTCTCTGGCCTCCCGACAGCATGACCCCGCGCTCGCCGACATGGGTGTCGTAGCCGTTTGCGAGATTGCGGATGAAGCCGTCAGCATAGGCGGCCATGGCCGCCGCCTCGACTTCGGCATCCGACGCACCGGGGCGGCCGAAGCCGATATTTTCGCGTACGGTGGCGGCAAAGATCGTCACGTCCTGCGGCACGATGGCGATGCTGCGGCGGACCGCCTCCAGCGACGCCTTGCGGATATCAACACCATCGATGCTGATCGTGCCGGTTTCGGGGTCGTAGAAGCGCAGCAGCAGCGAGAACGTCGTGCTCTTGCCCGAGCCCGAGGGGCCGACGATGGCGACCGTCTGGCCGGGCTCGACGGAGAAGCTGAGATTGCGAACCGCGGCCCGGTCGGGTCTTACCGGATAGGAGAAGCTGACATCGTCGAAGGTCACAGCCCCTCGTGCGGGCACCGGCAGAGCCACGGGCATGGCCGGCGAGGCGATGGCAGGCTGTTCCGCCAGAAGCTCGCTGATGCGCTCTGCAGCGCCCGCAGCCTGGCTGAGTTCGCCCCAGACTTCCGACAGAGCGCCGAGCGCGCCGGCCGCGAACACCGAATAGAGCAGGAACTGGCTCAGCGTTCCCGGCGACATGGCGCCTGACAGCACATCGCGCGAACCAAACCACAAGACAGCGACAACCGACCCGAAGATAATGAAAATCGCCACGAAGGTCAAAAACGAGCGGGCGACGATAGACTGGCGCGCCGCCTGGAAGGCAGTCTCGACATTGCCCAGGAAGTGCCGAGAAACCAGCGCCTCGTTGGTGAAGGACTGCAGCGTGCGCACGGCGCCGATCTGTTCCGAGGCATAGGCGGTCGCCGCCGCCAGCGTGTCCTGCGCCAGCCGCGACCGACGCCGCACCGAGCGGCCGAAAGCCACCAGCGGCAGAACGATGAGGGGGATTGCCGCAATCACCAGTCCCGACAGTTTCGGGCTAGTCACCACCATCATCGCCAGTGCGCCGAGCGTCAGGATGATGTTGCGCAGCGCAACGGAAGCCGTTGCACCGACGGTGGATTTGATCTGGGTAGTGTCCGCCGTCAGCCGTGAGACGATCTCGCCGGACTGCGCCGTGTCGAAAAAGGAGGGCGACAGCCGGGTGACATGCGAAAACACGTCGCCGCGCAAATCGGCGACGATGCGTTCTCCCAGCGTGATCACGAAGTAATAGCGAAAGGCTGAGGCCAGTGCCAGGATTGCCGCGATGGCGACCAGCATCAGGAAGTAGTTCGCGATGAAGGCTGAATCGGCGTCGGAAAAGCCGTGGTCGATCATGCGCCGCACGGCGAGCGGCAAGGTCAGCGTGGTGACGGCGGCCAAAACGAGCGCTGCGAGCGCGCCGGCCACGAGCTTGGGATATTTTCCGAGATACGGCGTCAGGCGCCAGAGCGGCCGCAGCGAACGCCGCCGCGTTTCCGTATCGTCTGCCGCTGTCGATGCCATATTCGTTCCTCGGCCTGCCTGGGCTAAATGCCCGCTGCGGCCTTGTTATTCAAGTTCGGCTGATGTATAGGCCTCGCCGACCGTTTCAGAAGCCGTGGCTTTCTAGCTGCGGCTTCGAGTTTTCGAAAGAGGCGCATCGCCGCAGGCTTCCTGCACGCGGGCTCGCCGCTAACGCCAGGAACAAACCGATGAAGACCAGCATCCATCCCGACTACCACACCATCAAGATCGTCATGACCGATGGCACCGAGTACCAGACCCGCTCGACCTGGGGCAAGGAAGGCGACACGATGAACCTCGACATCGACCCGACCACGCACCCGGCATGGACCGGCGGCACGCAGACCCTGCTCGACCGCGGCGGCCGTCTGTCGAAGTTCAAGAAGCGCTACGAAGGCCTCGGCATCTAACCGCCGCTTCCGTACCGACAGTTTTGAACCCCCGGCTTGCCGGGGGTTTTTATTTGTCCTTAACGATCCGCTTAGAGCCGCCAAACAAAAACCCCGCCGCAAGCGACGGGGTTTCGGTAGTCCAAGCCCAATGGGCTGAAGTCTTATTCGGCGGCTTCGGTCGCTGCGGTTTCGGCAGCAGCAGCGGCATCGGCGGCAGCCTTCTTCTCGGCAGCTTCCTGCGCGGCCTTCTCGGCTGCGAGAGCCTGGGCGGCTGCGACCTTCTCGGCCTCGATGCGGGCCTTTTCGGCATTCAGCGCTTCGCGCTCGGCATCGTTGAGCTTGCGGGCGCGAACGCTGGTGTTCTCGGTGATGCGGGCCGATTTGCCGCGACGGTCGCGCAGATAGTAGAGCTTGGCGCGACGGACCTTACCGCGGCGGACGATCTCGACGCCCTCGATCATCGGCGAGTAGATCGGGAACACGCGCTCCACGCCTTCGCCATAAGAGATTTTGCGGACGGTGAAGTTTTCCTGGAAGCCGGCGCCGGCGCGCGCAATGACAACGCCTTCATAGGCCTGCACGCGGGTGCGGGTGCCTTCCGTGACGCGAACCATGACGCGGACGGTGTCGCCAGCCTGGAATTCGGGAAGCGTGCGCTTGGCTTCGATCTTGGCGGCCTGTTCGGCCTCGAGCTGACGGATAATATCCATATCAGTATCCTCTTCTTGTTCTTTCGACAGCCAGAGCGCCCAGCGCTCGCCTTGCAGTTCCATTGACCGCGCGGCTATGCTTTCTCTCGTTCGCACTCGAAAAAGCAGGGGCGACTACACCGTCATTGTTGACGGGACCGGACGAACCTTCGACCAGTTGCGCGGGCACATACAGGTTTTTTCTGTATCTATCAACTCATCAGCGCAGATTTCCGGCCGAAACAGCACTTTTGCGTTTCTTGCTGCACCTTGTCGGCAGAGGCCCAAATCATCTACAGCAAAGCCCTACATCGGGAGGAGACGCGGTGACCTTGTTCTTTGCTGCCCTTCTGTTCGGCGCGGGTTTCCTGTCGGGCGCCGTCAACGCGATTGCCGGCGGCGGCACGTTCCTGGTCTTCGGCGTGCTCACACTCGCGGGCGTACCGCCGATCTCGGCCAATGCGACCTCGGCCATCGCCCAATTTCCCGGCTACCTCACCTCCAGTCACGCTTATCTCGACGACATCCGCGCCATGGGGCGTAGTGCGGTCATCCTGTGCATTCTTTCCGGCCTCGGCACGCTCGTGGGAGCTCTTGTGCTGATCTCGCTGGACAATGCCTCGTTCAGCGCCATCGTGCCGTGGCTGCTGCTGGCTGCCACCGGCATTTTCGCGGCAGGTCCATGGCTGCGGCCGGCGCGGACCGGCATGCCGGCGCGGCGTGATACACCGACTTTTGTCGGCGGCATCACCCAGCTCGTCACGTCGGTCTATGGCGGCTTTTTCGGCGCCGGCATGGGGGTGATGATGCTGGCGACGCTCAGCCTGACCGAAGGCGGCGACTACCACCGCATCAACGCTCTCAAATGCCTATTGTCCATCGTCATCGCCGCTGTCGCCATCGCCGTCTTCGCTTCGGGCGGCGTGGTTGCATGGCTGCATGCCGTATTCCTGGTTCCGGGCGCAGCGCTTGGCGGCTATGCCGGGGTATGGCTCGCGCGCCGCGTCCCGCAAGGCATCGTGCGCGGCTTCGTCATCGCCGTCGGCGTGCTCTTGGCCGCCTATTATTTCTGGCGTGGCTGACGCGCCGCGATAAGATCGGGCCGACGCTCGGCCGTCAGTTCGAGCGCTCGCTCGTGCCGCCATGCGGCGATTTTCGCATGATTGCCGGATGTCAGGATGTCGGGAATGGGCATATCCTCGAACAACTGAGGCCGGGTGTAGTGTGGATGCTCGAGCAACCCATTCTCGAAACTTTCCTCCTCGCCCGAGATCTGATTGCCCATCACCCCCGGCAAAAGACGTACGACGGCATCGAGCAGCACCAAGGCCGCTGGCTCGCCGCCCGACAGGATGAAATCGCCGATCGAGACCTCTTCCAGACCGCGAGACTCGATGACGCGCTGGTCTATCCCTTCAAAACGCCCGCATACGATGACCGCCCCCGGTCCCGCGGCGAGTTCGCGCACACGCTCCTGGTTCAACGGCTTGCCGCGTGGGCTCATTAAAAGGCGCGGCCTGCCGTCGCCCTGGGGTGAGGCATGGTCGATGGCTTTTGCCAAAATGTCGGCGCGCAGCACCATCCCGGCACCGCCGCCCGCCGGCGTATCGTCGACCGTGCGGTGTCGGTCGGTGGCGAAATCGCGGATCTGCACCGTATCGAGCGTCCAAGAACCCGCTTCGAGCGCCCGGCCCGCGAGCGAAAGACCGAGCGCGCCGGGAAACATCTCGGGATAGAGTGTGAGGACCGTCGCCCGGAACATCAGCCTTGCTCGCCGCGCGGCGCAGGGCGATCCGGCGCGTCTTCGTCCTCGCCATCGTCGACAAGGCCTGCCGCCAGCGGATCTATGCGTATGAAGCCGCCCGCAACATCAACCGTTGGCACGGCAGCCTCGGTGAACGGGATCAACACGCCCTTGCGGCCCTGGAAAACGATTTCGAGAATGTCGCCGCCGCCGAAATTCTGCACCGCCGTCACCTTCCCGACAGCGGTGTCCGTGTCGTCCCGCACTGCGAGCCCGATCAGGTCGGCATGGTAGAACTCGCCCTCCTCGCCGTCGTCCGGCAAGGCCGATCGGTCGATGAACAGATCGGTGCCGGCCAACGCCTCGGCGGCGTTTCGGTCGCTCAAGCCCTTGAAGCGAACCACCACGACCTCCTTGGCCGGGCGTATCGCTGCAATCTCGAAGGGCCGGCCGTCTCGGCTGTAGAGCGGACCGTAGTCGCCGAGCGACAGCGGATCCCCGGTGAAAGTCTTCACCCGCACCTCGCCCTTGATGCCATGGGCGGCGCCGATCACGGCCATCTGGATGGGATTTTGCAGTTTGGGCATGGATTGCGGTTCACTGTTTTCTAACTGAATAGGTAAATGCTTACTTATCGAAATGCCTTATTCCAATCGGACCCTTGCTGCCAATGCAGGAATTTCTCATCGCCGCACAACCCGATCTGCAAGCAGCCCGCGAAAGCTGGCTCAAATCGCTTGCCGGTGAACGGCGTCTGTCGCCCCTGACCGTTGACGCCTATGAGCGCGACACGCGCCAGTTCCTGCAGTTCATGACCGGCCACAATGGCGGCGCGCCGGGCATCGCCGACATCAAGGACCTGCGTCCAGCCGATCTGCGCGGCTTCCTCGCCACACGACGATCGGCGGGCGCCGGAGCCAGGACGTTGGGGCGCGGCCTGGCAGGCGTACGCTCGCTGCTGCGATTCCTGGAACGCCAGGGCCTGGTCAATGCTGCGGGAGCCACGGCTCTGCGTGCACCGAAACAGCCTAAGTCGCTGCCCAAGCCATTGACCGCCGCGGACGCCAAGCGGGTGGTCTCCGCAGGCGAACAACTGGTCGATGAGCCGTGGATAGCCGCGCGCAACGCTGCCGTTCTGGTGCTGCTCTACGGCTCGGGATTGCGCATTTCAGAAGCGCTCGGGCTAAAGGCCGGCGATCTCATGGAGGACGACCGTGTGCTGCGCATCACCGGCAAGGGCGGCAAGACCCGGCTCGTGCCGGTGCTGCCCATCGCCGCCAAGGCGGTCACCGAGTACAAGCGCCTGTGCCCTTACGCGCTCGCCGCGAACGGACCACTTTTCGTCGGCGCCAAGGGCGGACAGCTTAATCCGGCGATCATCCAGCGCGAAATGTGCAAGATGCGCTCGGCACTGAACCTGCCGGATACGGCGACGCCACACGCGCTGCGCCATTCCTTCGCCACCCATCTGCTGGGGCGCGGCGGCGATCTGCGTACGATCCAGGAGCTTCTGGGCCACGCAAGCCTTTCGACCACCCAGATCTACACCGGCGTCGACACTGCCCGCCTGCTCGACATCTACGAAGCCGCCCACCCCCGCGCCTGATCCTTATGCTCACGGATTCTGACATGAAAGCCACACCTTACCGGCCGCTAAAGCTGCTTGCAGGACTGAACACACTTTTCCTGGTAAGCATCGTGTTGAGCCTTCTGGAAGTGGCGGGCGGCGCCCACGCGCAGGAAGCGCCGGTATGCACCGGCAAAAACTATGTGGAAGAGCTTGCGAAGACGAGGCCCGATCTGCTGGCCAAGGCCGAAGCCGAGGCAACGGCTACACCCAATGGGCAAGGACGCTTGTGGAAAATCGAAAAGGAAGGCATCGAACCGTCGTGGCTGATGGGAACGATACATGTCACTGATCCCCGCATCCTTGATCTGCCTGAAAGCGTCTTGCAGGCCTTCGATGGCGCAGGCACCGTGGTGATCGAGACAACGGACATTCTGGACCCGAGAAAAATGGCTGGAGCGACGACCAGCCGCCCCGAACTGACAATGTTCACCGATGGAAGCACGCTCTTCTCGCATCTGTCCGAAGACGATGCGACCGCGCTGCGCGCGGTGCTGGAAGAGCGCGGTATCCCGCCCTACAGCGTACAAAAAATGAAGCCCTGGGTGCTCAGTTCGGTTTTCGCCTTGCCGAAATGTCAGCTGGCGCTCATCGCTCACGACGCCCCTCTCGACATCATGCTGGCCAAAAAGGCGCAAGCCGACGGCAAGGACGTCGATGGTCTGGAAACCGGCGCGGAGCAAGTGGAAGCCATCTCCTCGCTGCCGTTCGACATGCACATGCGCGGACTTGTCGAGCTTGCGCGGGGAGGTTCACTTGTAGACGACATGAACGAAACAATGCTTGCACTGTATCTGCAAGGCAGGATCGCGCTGATGATGCCGGTCGTCAAGGCCGCTGTGCCAGAGCGCGAATCCTCGATGGAAGATTACGCCGCCTTCGAGCAGACCATCGTCACCATGCGGAACCATACAATGGCGGAGCGAGCCACGCCGTTCCTTGAAAACGGCAGTGCATTCATTGCCGTCGGAGCCCTGCACCTTCCTGGACAGGAAGGTGTCGTTGAGTTGCTGCGTGAAAAAGGCTACACGCTGACCTCAGTCGAATAGAGATGCGCATCGGGCACGCTACCGATCAGCCAGCGCTTTTTCCATCGCATCGCGGATATCCGCCGGCCATCCGGAGAGTTCCGGCCAGGTCTTCGGCTCGGCGTCGGTCTGCTGAGCGAAATAGAGCTTTTGCGCCTTCGGATCGACGGCCATGAAACCGTCCGAAACGCCGCAGGCATGCGGCACGCAACCAGTGGCATAGAACACGCTCGAAGGCAGACGCTCGGGTTCGCTTCCGACGACCAGGCTGGACACGACATCGTCCATGTCATCGCCCAACAGTTCGCTGGCCGCCGTGTAGATCCCGCCATTGTCGAAGGCGTCGATGATATGGCCGATGTTTTCAGGCTTGAGGTCGGCCCAGCCGGTATCGGGCTGCGGCACGAAGCGCATCGAGCCGGCCACGCGCAAGCCTTCATCCGGCGACCATACCTGCACATCGGAGGTGGTGCCGGGAAGCAGGTAGGGAACGAAATAGATGCTGTCGTCCGTCACCGCTGGCGGGGGCGATCCGCAATCGTCGCCGGCAAGCACCGACTGGACCTCGCCACCCTCGGGCTTCCAGACGATCACCGTCTGCGGACCGCAGGCATTGCCGCCCTCGCCTGCTTGAAACAACGCGACGGGCATGTCCTGCACCTCGACAGTGCCGTCATAGAACAGCATGTAGTTGCGCAGCAGTTCCTTGCCGTTGAAGGCTAGGATCTTTTCCATCTCAGCATTTTCGGTGATCGTCAGTTCGCCGCCGGCAAAGGCCACCGGGCCGTCATCGTCCTCCTGCGCCAGGAGCGGCGAGGCGAAAAGCAGCGGCAGCAACGTGAGAGCGGAGAGGGTCGAAAATCTGAACATCCGCTTCTCCGCTCTTCAATATGAGAGGCACTCAGGCCCAGGGACGGCTTTCGGCAAGCTGCTTTTCGAAAACGTCGATGGATGGTTCTTTTGCCATGGTCAGGCCGATATCGTCGAGGCCGTTGAGCATGCAGTGGCGGCGAAATTCGTCGATGCTGAACTTGACCGTTCCCCCATCGGGGCCGCGGATTTCCTGCTCCTCGAGATCGACGGTCAGCGTGGCATTGGCGCCGCGCGAGGCATCGTCCATCAGCTTGTCGAGGTCTTCGGGGCTGACGGTGATCGGCAGGATGCCGTTCTTGAAGCAGTTGTTGTAGAAGATGTCGGCGAAGCTGGTGGAAATCACGCAGCGGATGCCGAAGTCGAGCAACGCCCAGGGCGCATGCTCACGGCTCGAGCCGCAGCCGAAATTGTCGCCCGCGACCAGGATCTGCGCGTTGCGGTAGGCCGGCTTATTGAGCACGAAATCGGGGTTCTCGGTGCCATCCTCATTGAGGCGCATTTCTGCGAAAAGACCCGCGCGAAGCCCGGTCCGCTTGATCGTCTTCAGGTAATCCTTCGGAATGATCATGTCGGTGTCGATGTTGACGATCGGCAGCGGTGCCGCAACGCCTGTGAGCTTCGTGAACTTGTCCATGTTTGTGGCTCGACTGTTTCGATCTGGCTCTGAATGCTGCCGAGGCAGCTTGCGTCAGTCGCTTTACACAAGGTCAGCCCAAAAATCAAAGCGAAGCGCGCCGCGTTGCGCTTTTCCGGACAACGCATATCCCATCTGGCGCGTGAAAAGACGATCGGATAGGCTGCGCCGCGCTCTGGAGTGCCGCCCATGACCTTCGTTCCCGACATCGCCACGCTGCTGCAATTCGCAGTCGCCACCATCATCATCGCCATCACGCCCGGACCGGACATGACGCTGTTCGTCGGCCGCGCGCTGTCGCAGGGTCGTGCTGCGGGCTTTGCCTGCATGGCCGGCGCGATGACAGGCATCGTGGTCCACACGTCGTTGGTCGCGCTGGGTCTGTCGGCGCTGATCGTCGCTTCGCCGGAAGCATTTCTGGTGCTGAAATTTGGCGGCGCGGCCTATCTTCTATACCTTGCCTGGCAGGCCATCCGCCACGGTTCGGCGTTTTCGCCGGAGAAGAAGGCCGGAGGCAGCCGCTCATTGATGAAAAACTGGGCGACGGGCCTGGGCATCAACCTGATGAACCCCAAGATCATCCTGTTCTTCATGACCTTTTTGCCGCAATTCGTCTCGGCAAGCGACCCGCACGCGCCGGGAAAACTGTTCTTCCTCGGCCTGTCCTTCATCGTCGTGTCGCTGCCGCTGACTGCCGCCATGGTGGTTGCAGCCGACCGTTTCTCCGCCTTGCTGCGCAAAAGCCCGCGCGTCACCCGCATCGTCGATTATGTCTTTGCAGGCGTCTTTTCCGCCTTTGCGCTGAAAATCCTCACGGCGCAGGCGCGATAGGGCGGCCTTATCGTACCGGCGGTGCTTTGGCCTCACGCCAATTGCCGGCAAATCGGCCGGTGACGAACCAGTAGGCGAGCCCGCCGACAATGCCGCTGCCGATCACGGCGATCGGCGCGCCGGAAATGAGCAACTCGTTGGAAGGCTCCCCGACCTGATAGAAATATCCCACGACCGCCACCCCCACCAGGGCACCGCCAAGCGCATGAAACAGCCAGTCGCGCTTGCCCGTCATTTCCGCCAGCAGCATGACGACCAAGCCGGGAATGAAGGCGAAATAAGAAACGAACAGCGCCACGAAGGGGATGGAGAAGATCATCGATCCGGAAGAGGCCACCCAGCCCGCCTCCTCGGCAGTGAAGCCAGCCAATCCCAGAAACAAGAGGTTGAGGAAGGCAGACGCAGCAAGCGTGGCCACGACATAGCCCATCAGCATGTGGAACAGCTTGCCGATTGCGAACAGCATGCGGCTTAGTCCTCGCCGTGCCCTACGATCATCATGGCTTCGAGCGCCAGGCGCTCGGTCTTCTTCATGCGCTCGGATTCCGACTTGAGCTGGCCGCAGGCCGCGAGGATGTCGCGGCCGCGCGGTGTGCGGATCGGCGACGCATATCCGGCATTGTTGATGTAGTCGGCGAACTTCTCGATCGTCTCCCAGTCCGAGCACTGATAGTTGGTGCCTGGCCATGGGTTGAACGGGATCAGGTTGATCTTGGCCGGAATGCCCTTGAGCAGCTTGATCAAGGCGCGCGCGTCGTCGAGGCTGTCGTTGACGTCCTTCAGCATCACATATTCGAAGGTGATGCGCTTGGCATTGGACAGGCCGGGATAGTTGCGGCAGGCATCCATCAGCTGCTGCAGCGGATATTTCTTGTTGATCGGCACCAGAAGGTCGCGCAGCTCGTCGTTCGGCGCATGCAGCGAAATCGCCAGCATCACGCCGATCTCCTCCCCAGTCTTGACGATTTCCGGCACCACACCCGAGGTCGACAGTGTGATGCGGCGCTTGGACAGCGCCAGCCCATCGCCGTCCGACGCTATCAGCAAGGCTGTCTTCACCGCCTCGAAATTGTAGAGCGGCTCGCCCATGCCCATCATCACGATGTTGGTGATCTTGCGCCCTTCCGCCGGCACGATAGCGCCATCGGGTGTGCCGCGCTCGGGAAAATCGCCGAGCCGATCTCGCGCCGTCATCAACTGGGTCAGGATTTCCTCGGCGGTCAGGTTGCGCACCAGCTTCTGCGTGCCTGTGTGGCAGAACGAGCAGGTCAGCGTGCAGCCGACCTGGCTGGAAATGCACAGCGTGCCGCGCCCCTCTTCGGGAATATAGACAGTCTCGATCTCGACCGGACGCCCGGCGCCGCGCGGTGGAAAGCGGAACAGCCATTTGCGCGTGCCATCGGACGAAATCTGCTCTTCCACCACTTCCGGCCGTGCGATGGTGAAATGCCTGTCGAGCGTCGCGCGCAGATCCTTGGAAATGTTCAACATATCCGAGAAGCTCGACACGCCGCGTATATAGAGCCAGTGCCAGAGCTGCTGAACGCGCATTTTAGCCTGCCGCTCTGGTACGCCGACCTTGACCAACGCCTCCGCCATTTCCGGGCGGGAGAGGCCGATCAGGGAATCCTTTGCGGGCTGCATCGCACGTGCGCGCAATGCGTCGCGGGTACCCTCGGTGGTCAGGTCAAACGATAAGGTCATGGCAGCGGCTTATATAGGGACGGATTTACGTCGGTTCATCGGACGAAAATGCGTTCGAAGGAACGGAAGGCTGGGCCATAGCACAGCTTTCCCTCCGCGTCACGCCCGACACAGAGCGAGGTTTTACCGCTGCGCCGGGCTGTGCTAGCGAAAGAAGCCTTTCTCTCGCAAAGAACAGCATGCCTCCGACGCCGGCCCTAATCAGCGTCTGCCGCTTCTACTTGCAGCTTTGGATGGACGACAGGGCGGCCGAAATGCCTTTCAGCGAGAAGACGTAGGTCGTGGTGTTGCCACGGCCCGACTTGGCTGAAATCTTCATGTCGGAACCGCCGCGCATGGCCGCGATCAGTTGCGGCTCCTCGGCTGCGTTTTCCACCCAGGCCGACTTGCCGCGCGTGAACATCGAGAATGTCCGGGCGCCGATGGTGACCGAGACTTTCGAGTTGGTCTGGAAATCGTAGCCGGCAATGAACTGCGGTTCGAAGCTGACCTGCTGTCCGGGTCTCTGGCTGACGAAGAAGAACATGTCGCCATGGTTGAGGGTAGGCGGCTGCTTGTCCGTCGGCACCGTCAAGACATAGCAGACCTTGCCGTTCTGTGCCTGATAGCTGTAGGTGCCCCAAGCGTTGTGCTGCCCGATCTTCGTCGCCGACTGCGCCATCGCCGGCGCTGCCGCCGCGATCACTGCCAGGCACGACATGGTTGCTATCAATCTGCGCATTTCTTTTCCCGTATCTCGAATGAGGCGGTGGGCGAAACGGCTGTGGCCGTCGCCCGATTGCTTCATTTTGATTTAATCTGGGTTACCAAACGATGAATCCCGCCACAAAATGTGACGAGTTGCCCCACTTGGTACCTCTGCCGTATCAGCCAGCCTGAACCGACGCGTCCCTGGCGACGATGAAGAGTATGAAAACGGCAAGAGTTTGACTTTCGTTGCAAGCTGTAAACTGGACAGGATGAGACATCGTCCCATATTGGTCGCAGAACTTACCGCAGTGTCCAGGTTGCAGCGCAATCACCACATGTCCGCAAATGACTAAACCGCCGCAGGAAACATACGCCCTGCTTGTCGCGAAAGTCGCAAGAGACAGGGACACGGAAGCATTCGCAGTGCTGTTCCATCAGTTTGCGCCGCGTATCAACGGCTATCTCCAGCAACTCGGGCTGAGCAGCGGCGTCGCAGAGGATGTTGCGCAGGAGGTCATGGGGGTTTTGTGGCAGAAAGCCGACCTGTTCGACCCGGCGCGGTCGTCGCTCGCGACGTGGCTTTTCCGCATTGCCCGCAATCGCCGCATCGATCTGGCGCGGCGGGAGCGCAGCCACAGCTTCGATACCAGCGACCCGACGCTTTGGCCCGGCGAAGAGACGCCGCCGGACCATACGATCGATGCGGCTCGAACCGACGAACGCGTACGCGCCGCGGTCGCCGAACTGCCGGACGAACAGAAGGAACTGCTCCGGCTTGCCTATTTTATCGGGCTTTCACAAACCCAGATCGCCGACAGGACCGGCCTGCCATTGGGCACGGTGAAGTCAAGGTTCAGGCTCGCCTTCGCCAAATTGCGCAAGGCTCTCGAAGGCGATCCCATCATTGTCAGCTCAAGAGACTGATATCAGTCGGTTTCGTTCAGCGCGTTGCGGGCGGCAATGCGATGCGCCGGCTTGATGTTGGCCGTGATCGCACCGATGGCGGCCGACAGGACAGCGATGTCGTCGGTGAAGCCGAGCCCCAGCACCATGTCGGGAATGATGTCGAAAGGAAGCACGAAATAGGCAAGCGCTGCCAGTATCGTACCGCGCGCGCGCAGAGGCGTCTTCTTGTCGAGCGCGCAGTAATAGGACGCCACCACATCGTTCATGAACGGCACATGGCGCGCGGCACGTTTCGCCGTCCGCCAGAAGCCAGCCTTGACCTTCGCCTCGTCGGACGAAGTGTCTTTGCCGATGCCGAATTTCGCGAAATCCCAGGTACCGAACATGCCTTAACTCCTTCGTCCGAACATGTGGGAACGGCAAAGACCTCACGCAAGATTGATGACGATCAATGGCCGCTGAGCCTGTCGATTTTTTCGGCGAGCTTGAAATCGAATTCGGTGAGCCCGCCGGCGTCATGGGTGGAAAGCTGAATGTCGACTGTCTTGTAGACATTCGACCATTCGGGGTGGTGATCCATCTTTTCCGCCGCGAGCGCGACGCGGGTCATGAAGCCGAAAGCCTCGCTGAAGTTTCGGAATTCAAAGGTCCGGGAGATGGCGCAGCCTTCTTCCGCAAGCGCCCATTCCGGCACCTTGAGGAGGGCCTGGGTAATCGCTTCGCCGTCCAGTTTGTCTCTCGCCATGTCAACTATCCATGCTAATCGGCACTGTGATGAACATAACGCACCGTTGCAGGAGTCAAAGGCCTTGACCTCGATCCTTTTCGTCTGCCTCGGCAACATCTGCCGCTCGCCCCTGGCGGAGGGCGTGTTCCGCACCGTCTTGTCCGAACGCGGTATTGCCGACATAGAGATGGATTCTGCCGGCACCGGCGGCTGGCATGCAGGCGAACTGCCTGACCCGCGCTCCATTGCGATCGGCGCAAAGCACAGCGTCAACATCACGGATCAGCGTGCCCGGAAGGTGATGGCCGAGGATTTTGCCCGTTTCGACCTGATCCTGGGCATGGACCGCTCGAATGTCAGGGACCTTCTAGCGTTGGCACCCAAGAACACAGGCGGGCGCGTCCAGCTTTATCTCGATTATACGACGGGCCGGCAAAAGGACGTGCCCGACCCGTATTATGGCGGCGGCGATGGTTTTGCCGATGTCTACCGCATGATCCGGGATGCATCCGAAAAGCTTGCCGACAAGCTGACAACAGGGCGTATCTCAGCAGCAAGCGGCCAGGCTTCCTCGACAATGTAGGGCCCGCCGCCGACGGAATCGCGCGACGACATCAAAACAAAGCGTCCGACCTTGAACGGCAAGGTGGAGAAATTGCCTCGTGCCGACAGATAATGCGCCACATCGATCGGGCTGCTGTTGCGCAGCCGGGCAAGGGTAACGTGCGGGGTGAACTTTCTTGGATCGGCAGAAAGTCCTATCCGCTGGCAAATACGGTCGATTTCAGCTTGCAGCGCATTCAAATGCGGCGACGGGGACACGGCCGCGAAAACCGAGTGCGGCTTCTTGCCGCCGAAGGCACCGACACCCGACAACATCAGCGAAAAGGTCCCCCGGTCGACCCTGTCGATGGCTTCGACGATCTCGTCGGCAACATGGCCTTGGACATCGCCGATGAAGCGCAAGGTGAGATGATAATTCTCGACGTCGATCCAGCGTGCCCCTGGCAACCCTCCCCGCAGCAATGACAGCGAAAGCGCTGCCTCACGCGGGATTTCGAGGGCGGTGAAAAGTCGCGGCATTGCCAGGCTCCTTTCCTCGAATCGAACTTCGTAGTCCCACCGGAACATTCTTCAGTCCGATCGGCAAGTGCTTTGTTGCAACTGCGAACAAGACTTTGAATGACCCAACGTAACGTGCCGTGCCGTGCACTTACGAACCATCACGTTGTTTGGCGAGCTCCGCTTCCATCGTCGGCAGAAAGCGCTCGACCATGCGGTCGATGCCTTTGGCGTTGGGGTGCATGCCGTCTTCGAGCGCGTATGACCGCTCGCCCGCCACCCCATCCAAGAAGAACGGATACAACGTGACATCATATTTCTTGGCCAGCGTCGGATAAATGGCATTGAACCGATCGCCATAATCAGCACCCAGATTGGGCGCGGCAAACATGCCGGCCAAGAGCACGTCGATACCCCTGCCCTTCAGCCGTTGCAGCATGGAGTCGAGGTTCTTTTCCGCCGTTTCCGGCGATATGCCGCGCAGCATGTCGTTGGCGCCGAGTTCGAGGATCACCAGATCGGTATCGTCGGGCACCGACCAGTCGAGGCGGGAGAGGCCTCCGCTGGTCGTATCTCCCGAGACGCCTGCGTTGGAGATAACGACATCGTGACCTTTGTCCTGTAGCGCCGCTTGCAGTTTTTCGGGAAAACCCTCTCCAGGACCAAGCCCATAGCCGGCCATCAGGCTGTCGCCGAAGCCGACCACCTTCACCGTTTTGGCGTAGGCCGGCGACAGAGCCAGGGATGCGGCAAATGCGAACAGGCCTAAAATCAGGTGTTTGAAAGCCATTGGCTGCGTCCCATATGAGAAATCATTCGTATCTTCCTCCCCATATAGGACAGTTTTTTTGTGACAGAAGCCGTCATTGAGCTCCGGAACGTTTCCCTGACCCTCGGTCATGGAGCAACTTCGGTCCATGTCCTCAAGGGGATCGATCTCGACGTCGCGCGCGGCGAAGCCGCCGGCATCGTCGGCCCGTCCGGATCGGGCAAGTCGACGCTGCTGATGGTGTTGGCAGGCCTGGAACGAGTCGACGCCGGCACAGTGAAGATTGCCGGCGAGACGCTGAACGGCAAGAGCGAGGACCAGATCGCGGCCTTTCGCGGCCGCCATGTCGGCATCGTCTTTCAGTCCTTCCACCTCATCCCCAACATGACCGCGCTCGAGAATGTCGCCGTACCGCTGGAACTGGCGGGGCACCGCGACCCGTTCGGCGTGGCCGAACGTGAGCTCGCCGCCGTCGGCCTTAAGGACCGCGTAACGCATTATCCCGGCGAATTGTCGGGCGGCGAGCAGCAGCGCGTCGCGATTGCGCGCGCCCTGGCGCCCGAGCCCGCAATCCTGATCGCCGACGAGCCGACCGGCAATCTAGACCAGGCGACCGGCCGGCAGATCGCCGACCTGCTCTTCGCCAAAGCCGCCGAGCGCGGCATGACGTTGGTGCTGGTCACCCACGATCCGTCGCTCGCCGCGCGCTGCGGCCGCCAGATCTCTATGCGCTCGGGCCGCATAGAAATGGTCGGAACCCAGGTCGAAGCCGCCAAGGTGCCCGCTTGATGACGCGCAGCCGGCAGGCGGCGCTCGCCTTCCGCTTCGCGCTGCGCGAGATGCGCGGCGGCCTGCGCGGCTTCATGATCTTCCTGACCTGCATCGCGCTGGGGGTGGCTGCCATTGGCGGTGTCAATTCCGTCGCGCGCGCCATCGGCTCCGGCGTGGCGACCGAAGGGCAGCAGCTTCTGGGCGGCGATATCCGCTTCGAAATCAACCAGCGCGAGGCAACACCTGAAGAGCTGGCGTTCCTGAACGAGCAGGGCACTGTCACCCACGCCGCCAGCATGCGTTCGATGGTGCGGCTCGAAGACGGCTCTGACCAGACCCTTGCCGAAGTGAAAGCCGTGGATGCCGCCTATCCGCTTTACGGCGCTTTGCAGACCGAGCCCGCACTTCCAGCCGATGCGCTGTTCGGCGAAAAGGATGGTGTTTTCGGCGCAGCTGCGCCCGATACGCTGTTCGAGCGGTTGAACCTCAAGCCCGGCGACCGCGTGCGCCTTGGCGGCTCGACCTTCGAACTCCGCGCGCTTCTGGTTACCGAGCCCGACGCATTGTCAGACGGGTTCGGCTTCGCGCCCCGTCTGCTCGTGTCGCTCGACGGCCTTCGCGCCGCTGGCCTGATACAGCCCGGCAGCCTGGTCGAGCATTCCTACAAGCTGCGCCTGCCGGCAAACGCCCAAAGCGACGACGCCATCACGGCACTGAGCGCGCGCGCCGGAGCGGATTTCCCCGAAGCCGGCTGGAGCATCCGCACCCGCAGCAACGCCGCGCCCGCTTTGTCGTCCAACATCGAGCGTTTCTCGCAATTCCTGACGCTGGTGGGGCTGACCGCGCTCGTCGTCGGCGGTGTCGGCGTCGCCAACGCCGTGCGCGCCTATCTCGAGGCCAAGCGCGGCGTCATCGCGACCTTCAAGAGTCTGGGCGCCTCGGGCGGCTTCGTGCTCTCGGTCTATCTCATCCAGATCCTGCTCATCGCCGCGGTCGGCGTGGCCGTTGGCTTGGTGGTCGGGGCGCTAATGCCCTATGCCGCGAGCGCTTTCCTGCAATCCTTCATTCCTGTCCCGGCCGAAGTGGGTCTTTACCCATCGGCGCTCGCTCTCGCAGCACTTTTCGGCTTCATGGTCACGCTTGCCTTCGCGCTCCTGCCGCTCGGCCGCGCCCGCGACGTGCCGGCCACGGCACTGTTCCGCGAGATGGGTTTCGAGGGCCGCGGCTGGCCGCGCATGATCTATATCGCCTTGTCGCTCGGCCTTGGCGTAGCACTTGCCGCACTCTCCGTCTGGTTCGCCAGCGACCGGCGCATCGCCATCACATTCGTGGGTGCCGCGATCTTTTCGTTCATCGTGCTGCGCGCGGTCGCAGCCATCGTGCAACTCGCAGCGCGGCGCGCACCGCGCGTCCGGTCCACGGCGTTGCGGCTGGCTATCGGCAACATCCACCGCCCGGGCGCGCTGACGCCATCCGTCGTGCTTTCGCTCGGCCTGGGGCTGACGCTTCTGGTGACGCTTGCCATGATCGACGGCAATTTGCGCCGCCAGATTGCCGGCGGACTGCCGGAAAACGCGCCTAACTTCTTTTTCGTCGACATTCAACCCGGCGAGGTCGACGGTTTCGCCGGCCTTCTCAAGGCGCAGGCGCCCGAGGGCAAGCTGGTGCAGGTGCCGATGCTGCGCGGACGCATCATGGCGCTCAACGGCACCGATGTGCAGAAGCTCGACGTACCGCCGGAAGGCGCGTGGGTGCTGCGTGGCGACCGTGGCCTGACCTACGCCAGGAACCTGCCGGAAAACTCCACCCTCTCTGAAGGCACATGGTGGCCGGCGGACTATCAAGGCGAACCGCTCGTCTCCTTCTCCGCGCAGGAAGCGCGGGAACTCAACCTCAAGCTCGGCGACAGCGTCACCGTCAACGTGCTCGGCCGCAACGTGACGGCGAAAATCTCGAATTTCCGCGAAGTGCAGTGGGAGTCCATGGGCATCAACTTCGTCATGGTGTTCTCGCCCAACACATTCGCCGGCGCGCCGCACAGCTGGCTCGCTACGCTGATGCTGAATGGAGACACCGCGAACGAAGGCCAAATCCTCAACGCGGTCACCCGCGCCTATCCGGCGGTCACCTCCGTGCGGGTCAAGGATGCGCTCGACGTGGTCAACCGCATCGTCGCCCAGTTGGGCACGGCCATTCGCGGAGCCGCCGGCGTGGCGCTGATCGCGTCGATCCTGGTTCTGTCGGGCGCGCTTGCGGCCGGCAATCGCGCCCGCATCCATGACGCGGTGGTGCTCAAGACGCTGGGCGCGACGCGCCGCACCCTGATCGCCGCCTTCTCGCTCGAATATATGCTGCTGGGGCTGGCCACAGCAGTCTTCGCCTTGCTAGCGGGCGGCGTGGCGGGCTGGTATGTCGTTGCCCAGGTGATGAAACTGCCCTGGTCCTTCCTGCCCGATGTCGCGCTTGGGACGGTCGTCGCGGCGCTTGTCCTGACCGTGGGCTTCGGCCTGATCGGCACATGGCGGGTTCTTGGGCACAAGGCCGCACCGGTGCTCAGGGAGCTCTGAAGAGCCGGCCGAACTGGGCGATCGCAGGATCGAGAAGCCATTGTTTACACGCGTCACATCGTTTTGAACGACATTTGTATGAAAATGTTGACTCACGCGGCATTGCAAAACGCAACGGGTCTTGTTCTGGCCCTAAAATATCATCATATTCCGCCGCAGGCATGCTGGAGTCCCGCCAGCGGCGCCTGGGTCGGTGGACCCGACACCGGACGGGGCAGAAGCAATAGAGGATACCATGGCTGATTTCCGTAATTATCAGGCACGGGTGGCGGCAGCAGGCCACGCCGATGCATCGATCGATCAGGGCCTCCGGTCCTATATGGTCAGCGTCTACAACTATATGGGCATAGGCCTGGTCATCACCGGCCTGGTCGCCCTCGGCACCGCAATGCTGGCGACGACAACCGATCCTTCGGCTGCCGTGGCGACGCTCGGCAACGGCAAGATGCTGACCTCCTTCGGCCTCGCCATTTTCGGCTCACCGCTGAAGTGGGTCGTCATGCTCGCACCGCTCGGCATGGTGTTCTTCCTCAGCGCACGGATCGGCTCGATGAGCACGGCTGGCGCCCAGCTTGCCTTCTGGGTCTTCGCCGGACTGATGGGCCTGTCGCTGTCGTCGATCTTCCTGGCCTACACCGCCCAGAGCATCACGCAGACCTTCTTCGTGACCGCAGCCGCCTTCGGCGCCCTGTCGCTCTACGGCTACACCACCAAGCGCGACCTGACCGCGATGGGTTCGTTCCTGGTGATGGGTCTGTTCGGCCTGATCATCGCGATGGTGGTCAACATCTTCCTGGCATCCAGCGCCCTGCAGTTCGCCATCTCGGCGATCGGCGTGCTGATCTTTGCCGGTCTGACCGCCTACGACACGCAGAACATCAAGGAAATGTACTACGAGGGCGACGACGCAGCCACCACAGGCCGCAAGGCCATCATGGGCGCGCTGCGTCTCTATCTCGACTTCATCAACCTCTTCACCTTCCTCCTGCAGTTCATGGGCAACCGCAACTAAGAGCAAGGCTGCCCCCGGGGCGGATATGAGACACGGAAAGGCGGCCGAAAGGTCGCCTTTTTCGTTTCTGCGAGCAGCCCGGCCCGTCTCCGTTCTCCCACCAGCCGACTCTTCCATGGCAAAGAAGGCAGCCATGCACTCAACCGATGACAACACTGCGCGTATGTGAACATCAGGGACGGACTTGGAAGATAATTCAGGATGGGACCCCAATGCGAGCGGGACTATCCAAATCGACCGCTGGACTAAGCAAAATTCGGTTTCGATGGCACGTCGCGGTATCGGGCAGCGCCAATTTTCCTGTATGAAAGAATGCCGGAAATGACCGGCATGCTCCTATCCTTTTGACGGCATCCGATGACCCAGATTTCGATCCGCCCCGCTCGCCCCGAAGACCTTCCCCGCATCACCGACATCTACGCCGACGCCGTGAACCACGGCACGGCGACCTATGAACTGGAAGCGCCGTCGCTCGATGACATGCGTAAGCGCTACGAGACGCTGCTGGCCGACGAATACCCCTATATTGTTGCCGAGAAGGACGGCGCAGTAATTGGCTACGCCTATGCCGGACCTTTCCGCGCACGGCCCGCCTATCGCTTCATCGTCGAAGATTCGATCTATATCGCCCCCGACGCCAAAGGCGTCGGCGTCGGCAAGTCCCTCATGCAGGCGCTTCTCGACGAATGCATCCGCCTCGGCTTCCGCCAGATGGTGGCGGTGATCGGCGACGGCAGCCCTACGAGCGCGTCCGTGAAACTGCATGAGCGGCTCGGTTTCGAGCACACCGGAACCATGCCCGGATCGGGCTACAAGCACGGCCGCTGGCTGGACACGGTTTTGATGCAACTGCCCATGAACGGCGGCAAAACCCTGCCTCCGGACCCGCAGTCGGTTCCCGAGCGCATTTTTCAGGCGCGGCAGAAGCAGGACTGACGCCAGAGCCAAGCAATCGCAGTTCATGCCCGGAGGTGAGGCCGGCAATCCGGGCGATATCTTCATTGAAAATTCCGGCCTTTAGGCATGACGTTTCGGGCGCGGCGCGCCAGGAGATCATGCCCCGGCTGGGCCATCTGAGGCAAAGATTGCCTCGCCCCATCAGTCTCCTGCCGCTCGCCAAGACGCTGGCCGCTTTCCCTCACGGCCCTCTCCGCCTCGAAAAGCTGCAACTGCGCTTCCTCGGACAGCCCAGCCAACCAGGGCGTGATATCCTCGATGCGGTCGGCAACGACATGGATGACACCCGATGCCGATTGAAGCTTGCCGGTGACGCGGACAAACCGCGCTCCGAGCACGACGGACCGGTACTGTTCGAACACTTTTTTCCAGACGATGATATTGGCGACCGTCTCCTCATCCTCCAGCGTCATGAAGATCACGCCTTTCGCAGAGCCGGGCCGCTGGCGCACCAGGACCAGCCCCGCCACCGACACGCACCGCCCGCTGCGCAAATCGCTAAGTTTGGTGTTGGGTGTGACCCCCTCCCTGTCCAGACGCCTGCGGAAGAAGGACAAGGGATGCGCCTTCAGCGAATGGCCGAAAAAGCGGTAGTCCTGCACGACGTGCTCGCCTAGAGGCATTTCCGGCAATGCAACGGGCTGTTCGTTGTCGCGCAATGGCTGCTGCGGGCTTTCGAACAAGGGCAGGCTTTCTGTAGCGCTCTTCGCATCGAGCGCCCGCACCGCCCAAAGGGCTTCGCGGCGGTCCAGCCCGATGGAACGGAAGGCATCGGCATCGGCAAGCCGCTCGATATCGGACGCATCGAGCCCTGAGCGCAGCCAGAGATCGCGGACCGAGATGTAGCCCTGTCCGCGCTGCGCCACCAAAAGCTTCATGGCATGTTCCGAAAGCCCCTTGATCTCGCGAAACCCCAGGCGGACCGCGCACCGGGTCTGGATCACCCCGCGCATCTCCTCGTGCTTGCGGCGGATATTCCGTGGGTCGAAGACGGCGTCTTCCAGCAGACAATCCCAATCGGAATGGTTGACGTCGACATTGAGGATTTCAACGCCATGGTCCTGCGCATCGCGGATCAATTGCGCGGGCCGATAAAATCCCATCGGCTGCGAATTCAGGAGCGCGGCACAAAACACATCCGGATAGAAGGTCTTGAACCAGCACGAGGCATAGACCAGCAGGGCGAAAGCCGCTGCGTGGCTTTCGGGAAACCCGTACTCGCCGAACCCTTTTATCTGATTAAAGCAGCGTTTCGCGAACTCCTCGTCATAGCCTTTCCGGACCATTCCATCGATCATACGCTTTTCATAATTTCCGATCGTGCCTGTGCGCTTGAAGGTTGCCATAGCGCGCCTTAACTCGTCGGCCTCTCCCGGCGTAAACCCACCCGCTTCAATCGCTATCCGCATTGCCTGTTCCTGAAACAGGGGAACACCCAAAGTCTTGTTTAATATCTTTTCCAACTCTGGACGGGCATATTCGGGATTCTCCTTTCCCTGCCGGCGCCGCAAATAGGGGTGCACCATGTCGCCCTGGATCGGTCCGGGGCGGACGATGGCGACTTCGATGACCAGATCGTAGAATTTGCGGGGCTTGAGGCGCGGCAGCATGCTCATCTGCGCACGGCTCTCGATCTGGAACACGCCCATCGTGTCCGCCCGGCAGATCATGTCGTAGACCCGGGTATCCTCCTTCGGCAGCGTATCCAGATCGACGATAAGGCGTCCATTGTCTTCGTTGCGCGCACCGTAATGCGACTGGAGCAGCCCGAACGCCTTCTGCAGGCAGGTCAGCATGCCGAGAGCCAGTACATCGACTTTGAGTATCTTAACCGCGTCGAGATCGTCCTTGTCCCACTCCACCATCACCCGGTCGTCCATCGCCGTCTTGACGATCGGCACGATCTCGTCGAGCCGGTCCTTGGTGATGACGAAGCCGCCGACATGCTGCGACAGATGGCGCGGAAATCCCAATATGGCGTTGGAAAGGTCGATGACATGCTTGGTCACCGGATCGGCTTGATCGAGGCCGGCGGCACCCGTCTCCTTGTCGCCGAGTTCAGACGTCGACCACCCCCAGATCGAGCCCGACAGGGCGTTCATCACGTCTTCGGACAAGCCCATCGCCTTGGCGACCTCGCGTAAAGCGGATCGTCCGCGATAGCTGATGACCGCAGCCGCAAGCGCGGTTCGCTTCGTGCTGTATTTTTCATAGATATAGGTCATCACTTCGTTGCGCCGCTCGTGCTCAAAGTCGACATCGATGTCGGGCGGCTCGTCGCGTTCGACAGAGATAAAACGCTCGAACAGCACATCGACGATATCTGGCCCGACATCGGTGATGCCCAGGCAGTAGCAAATGACGGAATTGGCCGCCGATCCCCGCCCCTGGCATAGAATGTTTTTCGAGCGGGCGAAGCTGACGATCTCGTGCACGGTCAAGAAATAACGCGCATATTTGAGCTGTTCGACGATCCTGAGTTCCTTGTCGATAAGCTCTTTGATCGGCGGTTTGATCCCATCTGGAAAGCGTTCCTTGGCGCCTTGCCAGACCAGCCGCTCAAGCTCGGCCTGGGGCTCGAGTCCGGATTCGGTCGGCTCCTCCGGATAGTTGTATTCGAGATCCCTGAGGGTGAAGGACAGCGTGCTCGCAAAGCGCTGCGTCTCGGCAATCGCCTCCGGATACCGGCGAAACAGCCGCGTCATTTCCAACGGCAGCTTCATATGCCGCTCGGCATTGGCGGCAAGCTGCAGGCCGGCCTTGTCGACCGTCGTCTTGAGCCGGATGGCGGTCAAAACATCCTGCAGGTTTCTCTGTTCGGGGATGTGATAGAGCACGTCGTTGGTCGCCATCATCGGCACCCCTGCGCGCTGCGCCATGGCAGACGCCGCCGCAAAGCGAAACCGGTCGTTACCGCCATAAGAGGGCGCAACCGCAAGCCAGACGCTCCCGAAGCGGCGCTTGAGCGACCCTATGAGATCGGCCTCGGCTTCCACCTTCTTGCCGAACCTCGGCAGCACCGCCAGCGACAGGTTTTCGCCCCACTCAAAAAGGTCGTCCTTCAACAGCCTCGGCGCGCCCTTGTCGCCGCGCTGGTTGGCAGCCGTCAGCATGCGGCAAAGATGTCCCCATCCCTTGCGATCCTGGGGATAGGCAAGCATGTCGGGCAGACCGTCGGCAAAGACCAGCCGACAGCCGGGATGATAGGCCACCTTGTCGACTTTCGCCTGCGACCAGCCGCGCACGACGCCGGCAACGGTGTTGCAGTCCGCGATTCCCATCGCCTGATAGCCCAGGAGATGTCCGGTCACCACGAGGTGCTCGGGCTTGGAAGCCCCGCGCAGGAAGGAGAAATTCGACATCACGCCGAACTCGGCATAGGCCGGCGGCTCCTTTTCGGAAGTGGATGTCCCCTTCATGAGAAAAGCCCATGCATGAACCATGCGGGCGGGCGGGCGGCGGTTCCGTAAAAGCCGCGCCGGAAGAGCCAGAAACGCCTGCCTTCGGTGTCCTCGATGCGAAAATAGTCCCGCGTCTCGGCATCCGCCCTGTCGCGCCACCATTCCGGCGCGATGCGTTCCGGCCCTTCCGAGCGCGCCACCTTGTGCAAGGCGCTGCGCCAGCGAAAATGGATGGGCGGCCCTTCGGGAACCTCGGCGCTCACCTGCAGAAGCTCCGGATGCTGCAAAAGCCGGATCGGCCGTTCGGGATTTTCGTCTTGGACGTCCGGGATCGGCATCGCCTCCAGCCTGTCCTCGACCGCAACGGCTGTCACCGCATGTTCGGGAATATGGCTTTCGACCAGCACGGGACGAACGATCGTTTCCGGGCCATAGCGTGCGCGCACCCGGTCGGCGAAATGGGCGATGCCTTCGCCCTCTTCGCCTGCGCTGTCGACCAGATCGGCCTGTCGATCCTCGAAGGGCGCAACCAGTGCCGCACTGAGCCGGACGAGATCGAAACCGTATCCGGCGTCAACCTGATCGCCCAAAACGGCAAGCCGTTCACGAAAAAGCTTCAGGATAAGACGTGGATCGCGCAAGGGGCGCGCTGCCCCGACCGCGATCCGGCTGACCAGACCGTCGACACGAAACAGTTGCAATTCGAGCCGGCGCGCACCTTCGCCGCGCCGTTCGAGGTCGCCTTTCAGTGTGTTGGCCAGCAGCCCCAGGAGGTGCTCGACATCCTCCATCCGCACCAAAGGTTCCGGCAGAAACCGCTCCACCGACAGCGGCGCCACCGGCAGGCGCGGCGAGATGGCCTCCTCCACAGCGCCCAGCGCCTGATCGAGCCTGAGAAGCAGACCCTTGCCGAAGCGGCGGGCAAGCGGCGCACGGGGCGCCTGCAACAGCGTACCGACACGGCGCAAGCCCACCCCTTCCAGTCTCTCGCGCAGTTCGGGCGCAAGCCGCAGCGCAGACAGAGGCAAGGGCGCCAAAAACGCCGACTCGCTTTTTGGCGTCAGGATCGCGGCATTGGAAAAGCGTGCGGCCGCCCAGGCGCCGCCCGGTGTGGACGCCGCGCCCAGCTTCACGCAAAATCCCTGCCCAAGAAGCCGCTTTGCAATGTCGTCCAGCATGGCCCGCTCGCCGCCGAACAAATGCGCGCATCCGCTGATGTCGAGGAACAGCCCGTCCACGCCGTCGAGAGCGACCAGCGGCGTATAGCGGTCGCACCAGTCGGCCAGCCCGTCGAGAAGTTCCTTGTCGGCATCGGGTTCTGCCTCGACGATCTCGATTGAAGGATGCATCGCGCGGGCGTCGGCAATGCCCATGCCGCGCTTGAGACGCAAGGCTTCAGCTTGCTCGTCGAGGGCGAAGATGCGCTGTGTGTTGTTCTCGCGATGGCTGATGATGAGCGGCCCGCGCACCGGATTGACCGAACGCCACGACCGCCCCCAGCGCTTCCTCAACAGCCTGTCCGCCGCCAGATAGGGAAACCAAAGCGCCACGATCCGGCGGCGCGAAGCGTCCCCTTCTTCTGTCTTCGAAAATACGCTCATCGGCGTTCCACTCCAAAACGAAACGGCCAGACGCGGCCGCGCGGCTTTTGCTGATCTCCACCTCAAAGCCTGGCGGGCCGATAGAGAGCGGCAATGGCCCGTCGAGCGTCTCGCGCAAACCGGCCGCTGAGGCTGAAAGCACGAACCGCACGGGGGCTGCCGTGGGCTCCGCGACTGCGCCCTGCCGCAACAGAAAGACCGGTCGGCCGACCTTCTGCGCCCGGCGGTGCAGGCGCCGTGTGGCGGTCAGGTCGAGCGCGCGCGGACTGCCGCGCAATTCGACGATTACGGCGGCGAAATCCGAAAGCACGGCTGCCTCCTCTGCGATCCACAGCGCATCGGACGGCTTGGGGGCGGCCGCGAAGAGAAGATTTTCCGGCGGAATGCCGAACAGGCCGAGAATGCCCCGCCCATACGGAAATCCTGCCTCGCGAAAAACCTCCTCCGTGCCGATCCAGAGGATGAAGGGCGCGGCGGTCGCAGCCTTCATCCACAAGCTGACGAGACAGAGCACGAAACCTGCCGACGCGCCGGCATCGCGCGTTTCGCGGCCATGCAGTTCCGTCAACGCACCAGCTTCCAGTCCGCCGCCAAGAGCAGCGTCGATCTCCTCCACGCCGATTTGCAGAAGCGTATGCGCCGCAACGCCATGACGGCGGACGATAACAGCGGACTCCTCCGCCTTGTCAGGCGCGGCAAGACGCTCGGGCAAGGCGCCCTCGATCTTCGCTATCTGTTGACGGAGGGCAAAAACAATGTCCTTCGCCAAGGCGCTGGTCGCCATGTCGATCTGCCTTCGGTTGTGTTCCTGTTATGTTCTTATGGATTCCAGAGCCGGCACGAAGAGTCAAGCAGCACGAAGGAGAATTTATTCCTGTGGAGGAGAATCCTGAGATGGCTTATTTGCGTGGAGATGACGCCAAAGCCTCGAAAGCCGCCGCATGAAAGGCTATATGGTGGCAAAAGGATACTCAATGGCCCGCATTTACCAGACTCGCGCCTGGCATGAACAACTGTCCCCGGCGATCGAAGAAATGGAGCTTCTGGCGCTCGAGGCCTATGCGCACCTGCCCGAGGAATTCCGCAAGCTGACCGGAGAGGTGATTATCCAGCTTGCCGAATTTCCCACCGACGAGATCATGGACGATCTGTCCCTGGAAACGCCCTTCGATCTGCTGGGCTTGTTCGAGGGCCGCGGCATCGCCGAGCGCTGGAACCCGCAGACGGGCGAAGGCCCCAACAAGATCACGCTCTATCGCCGGGCGATTCTCGATTATTGGGCGGAAAACGAGGAGACGCTGGGCGACATCGTCACCCATGTGCTGATCCACGAGATCGGCCACCATTTTGGGCTTTCCGACGACGATATGGACCGGCTGGAAACCGAGGCCGAGGAATAGATTATTTCACCAAAATCCGCTTCATCACGGCCATTTCGCTCGTCTTATCGGGAAGAGCTTCGATGACGCTCCAGCCAAGCTGCTCATAGAAGCCGGGGCTTTTGGTATAGATATAGGCGGCGTCGAATCCATATGCCACGGCAAGCTTTTCAGGCTCAACATCATGGCCGAGGCCACGCCCTTGCCGCGTGCTTCAGGCACCGTATAGACGCTTGCCACCCAAGGCGTGAGGTGGCTGTGGCTGTCGAGGTCGCACGCGATGAGCAGCGCCATGCCGGCTGGCTTCCCATCCAGCAAGCCGGTAACGGCGCCCTCGCCTGAAGTGCTGTGAGCTATGTCGCGCAATGCGGACTCGGTGCCGACAAGTTCGCGTCCGGCCTCGCGGCCCCATTGCTCGAAATTCCAGCGCGCGCATAAAGCAATATCGTCGGGCCGATCTTCAGGGACAGGACCCGAACGTCACCAGAGAGCATGAAATTCAATACTCGCCGAGCTTGATGCCAGGTTCGTATTCGACGTACTCGACAACCTTCACCACGGCCTGGCCGCAGCGCATGGTCTTGGTTTCGGCATCGAAGGCATAGGTCGGCGCCCCCTGGAGCTGCCAGCCCTTATTCAGGGCCGCCGTCACCTTATGGCAAAAGCTGGAATCGTCGGGTCCGGAGAGGAAGCGGTAGAGTTTCATGGCCTCTTCAATTTCACACGCAATCGGGTCCAGTCAAGCACCGGAAGCAGCACCGGACTTGGCCAGAAGTCTCTGCGCCTGGGCCAGATGCAGCCGCTCGACCATCTTGCCCTCAAGCTGGATGACGCCCTTGCCGGCATTTTCTGCCTTGGCAAAGGCTGCAACGATGCGCTTCGCCTCGGCTACAGCTTCGGGCGACGGCGAAAAGGCTGTGTTGGCAGGGTCGATCTGCGCGGGATGGATCAGCGTCTTGCCGTCGAACCCCATCGCCGCCGCCTCAGCACATTCGCGCGCAAAGGCTTCCAGGTCGCGAAAATCGTTGGACACGCCGTCCAGAATGTCGAGGCCGCCGGCACGCGCCGCCAGCACCATCTGCATCAGCCAGACCGAAAGATAACGCCGGTCGGGCGTGGCCAGAACGCCGGTATCCTTGACCAGATCGTTGGTGCCAGCCACCAGGCAGACCAGGCGCGAGGCAGGATCGCGGCCAAGCTCGGCTATGGCGCCGAGATTGAGCATGGCGCGCGGCGTCTCCACCATCGCCCAGAGGCCGATGCCGTCCGCCGCCTCGTCGTCCAGCACGTCCCCGGCTTCCAGGATGTCGCGTGGTGTGTTCACCTTGGGCAGCAGAATGGCGTCAGGCTGCCACTGGCAGGCGGCCAGCAGATCGTCGCGGCCGAAATCGCTCGACAACGCATTGACGCGCACGACGATTTCGCGGCCCGCCGGGCGTTGGGCGAAGAAGGCGTCGAGCCGCGTCCGGGCGCTAGCCTTGTCCTGAGGCAGAACGGCGTCTTCGAGATCGATCACCACGGCATCGCAGTTGAGACCAGCCACTTTGGCCAAGGCCTTTTCATTGCTGGCCGGGACATAGAGTACGGAGCGGCGGGGGCGAAAGCGGAGATCGGTCATCTGGTCTTCTTGCCCGGCTCTTCTGGCCCTTGCAAGAGCTTGCCACGCAATGCCGAAACTGTTTGCAATGCAAAATCTCAAAAGGAACGAGCGATTCATGACGCGATATGACGTGGTCATCGTCGGCGGGGCGATCGTCGGCAGTTCCATCGCCTATTATCTGCGCGAGGAAGGCTATACCGGCTCCATCGCGCTGATCGAGCGCGACCCACAATTCGCCAATGCCGCAACCACCCTGTCCTGTGCCTCGATCCGGCAGCAATTTTCGATTCCGGAAAACATCCGCCTGTCGCAGTTCACGCTCGGCCTGTTCCGGCGCCTGAAGGACGAGTTCGGCGATAAGGCGGATATCGGCTTCCAAGAAAAGGGTTATCTCATCCTCGCCGGACAAGAGGGCCTGCCAATCCTGAAGGCCAATCACGACGCGCAAATAGCGGAAGGCGCCGACATTCTGTTGGAAGACCCCGATACCCTGCAGCACCGCTTTTCATGGATCTCGACCGAAGGCATCACCGCGGGCGCTTTTGGCCGCAGCGGCGAAGGCTGGTTTGATGCCCATGCCTTGCTCGGCCTGTTCCGCAAGGCGCTGCGCACCAAAGCCGTCGATCTCATTACAGGGTCTGTGAGCGGCATCAAGCGAACCGGAAACCGCGTCACCGGCGTAACGCTGGACAACGGAACGCGGCTGGAAGCAGGAACGGTCATTAATGCTGCAGGCCCTAATGGCGGCAAGGTGGCCGCTATGGCTAGGCTGGTACTCCCTGTAGAGCCGCGCAAGCGCAACGTCTTCGTCTTCGAGGCGCGCGACCGTTTCGCCGACATGCCGTTGATGGTGGATCCGAGCGGCATCTATGTGCGCCCGGAAGGCTCGGTCTACATCACCGGCGGTGCCGAATCCGAGGATGGCGAAGGCCCCGCCGACGCCGGGGATTTCGATCCCGACTGGTCGCTGTTCGAGGAAACGATCTGGCCGGTGTTGGCCACGCGCGTGCCGGCCTTCGAGGCGATCAAGGCGACGCGCGCCTGGGCAGGCCACTACGACTACAACACGCTCGACCAGAACGCGGTGATCGGCCCGCATCCGGAGGTCGAGAATTTCATCTTCGCCAACGGCTTTTCCGGCCACGGCCTGCAGCAGGCGCCCGCAGTCGGCAAGGCGCTGGCCGAGCTTCTGGTCCATGGCGGCTACAGAAGCGTGGATTGCTCGGCCTTCGACTATGGACGAATCGCGCGCAACGAACCGTTCCGCGAACTCAACGTGATCTGACGGATTCAAGCCGGGCAAAAGGCTGAAGCCCTTGCCCGGCTTTGAGGAAATCAGCCGAGGAACTTGGCGATGATAGCATTGCCCATTTCGACGGTTCCGACCTGGGTCTTGCCTTGCGACATGATGTCGGCGGTGCGCAGCCCCTGGTCCAAAACGGCGGCGATGGCCGCTTCCACGCGGTCGGCTTCCTCCACCATGTTGAAGGAATAGCGCAGGCACATCGCAAAGGACGCGATCATGGCGATCGGGTTGGCGATGCCCTTGCCGGCGATGTCGGGTGCGGAACCGTGCACGGGCTCGTAAAGCGCTTTACGCTTGCCGGTCTTGGCGTCGGGCGCGCCGAGCGATGCCGAAGGCAGCATGCCGATCGAGCCGGTCAGCATGGCGGCGATGTCGGACAGCATGTCGCCGAACAGATTGTCGGTAACGATGACGTCGAACTGCTTGGGCCAGCGCACGAGCTGCATGCCGCCGGCATCGGCCAGCATGTGGTCGAGCTTGACGTCGGAATATCTTGCCTTGTGGGTCGCGGTGACAACCTCGTTCCACAAAACGCCCGACTTCATGACGTTGCGCTTTTCCATCGACGTCACATGGTTCTTGCGGGTGCGGGCCAGTTCGAAGGCAACGCCCGAAATGCGCTCGATCTCGAAGGTGTCATAGACCTGGGTGTCGATGCCGCGCTTCTGGCCATCGCCGAGATCGATGATCTGCTTGGGCTCGCCGAAATAGACGCCGCCGGTCAGTTCGCGCACGATGAGGATGTCGAGCCCCTCGACCACTTCCGGCTTGAGCGAGGAGGATTCGGCCAGTGCCGGATAGCAGATTGCCGGGCGCAGATTGGCGAACAGTTCCATGTCCTTGCGCAGGCGCAGCAGGCCAGCTTCGGGCCGCACCTCGTAAGGCACGGCATCCCATTTCGGGCCGCCGACAGCACCGAACAGCACTGCATCAGCTGCCATCGCCTTTTCCATGTCGGCATCGGAAACAGCCTGGCCATGCGCATCATAGGCGCAACCGCCGACAAGGCCTTCCTCGGTTTCGAAGCCGCTCTTGAGCGTCTCGTTCATCGCCGCAATGAGTTTCTTCACCTCGCTCATCGCCTCTGGACCGATGCCGTCGCCGGGAAGAAGGAGGAGTTTTTTCGAAGCCATGGAGTTCCGTCCCTGAAAAGTGTCATAAAGCCGCGGTCTTGCTAACTGCCGGGCGGTTTTCGTGCAAGCGGAAAGCCGCTTTTCAGTGCTCAAACGCGAGCGAAAC
Organism: Tianweitania sp. UT-5YL-CI-8; assembly: GCF_030010215.1. Lineage (GTDB taxonomy): Bacteria > Pseudomonadota > Alphaproteobacteria > Rhizobiales > Rhizobiaceae > Oryzicola. The sequence goes on along the minus strand of NZ_JASCRR010000012.1, from coordinate 76,364 downwards.
GGCTCATGCGCGGTCTGTTCGCGTTAAGATGTCTCTGCTATCCCTTGCGCCGGGCCGAGGGGGCCTGCGGAAGATGGGATCGATGCAGCGCAGTCATGACGATGCGAAGCCGAGTAAATCCGGCGATGATGCATCATCGCACCGCAGGGTGCTCAAAGATTTCGGCCGCGCTGCCGGCGGCGCGCTGGTCTTTTCGCTGCCGATCCTGATGACGATGGAGATGTGGGCGCTCGGTTTCTACATCGACCGGGCGCGGCTTCTGCTGCTTGTGGTGCTCGCCTTGCCCTTGCTGGTGATCCTGTCGCGCCATATAGGCTTCGAACAGACGCAGCGCTGGCGCGACGACATCCTCGACGCCTTGGTCGCGCTGGGCGTTGGCCTTGCCGTCAGCACGGCCATTCTGCTGCTGTTCGAGGTGCTCGGCCCGGCCATGTCGCTCGACGAGATCATCGGCAAGATCGCCCTGCAGGCCATTCCCGCCTCGATCGGCGCCTTGCTCGCCAAAAGCCAGTTCGCCATGCAGGACGACGATGCCGACGCCAAGGAAGACACCTATGCCGGCGAAATGTTTTTGATGGCCGTCGGCGCCCTGTTCCTCGGCTTCAACGTCGCCCCTACCGAGGAGATGGTGCTGATCTCCTACCAGATGACGGAATGGCACACGCTCGCCATGGTGCTTCTGTCGCTTCTCGTCATGCATGGCTTCGTCTTCGCGGTAGGCTTTGCAGGCGGCACGGAAATCGGGCCGGACACGCCGTGGTGGAGCGAACTGCTGCGCCTGACCATTCCCGGCTATCTCATCGCGCTGTTAATCAGCGTCTACCTGCTCTGGACATTCGGCCGGATGGACGGCGCCTCCCTGCAGCAGATGATAACCGCCGCCGTGGTTCTCGGCTTTCCCGCCTCTGTCGGCGCGGCAGCCGCCCGCCTGATCCTGTAACGGAGCGTCCTTGATGTCCCAGACCACGAGCGAAGACCAAAGGCCGATGCTGGAATGGATCGTCGGCGGCATTGCGGCCGGGATCGTCGCAGTACTGATCGTGTATCTCGGATACAAAGCGCTCGAGGGTGAACCTTCTCCGCCGGATCTCGCGGCCACCGTGGAACGCATCGAGCAGGTTTCGGGGGGATGGCTGGTCATGACGACACTGAACAATTCAGGCGGCGAGACCGCCGCCGCCGTGCTGCTCAAGGCCGAATTGCGTGACGGCACTGAGATTGTGGAGGAACGGGAAATCACCTTCGACTATGTGCCGGCCAACTCGGCGCGGAAAGGCGCGTTCCTGTTTTCGGCCCAACCGGCATCTGGGGAGGCGATAGCGTTCGTGGTGCAGGGCTATTCCGAGCCTTGAACGGTGGCTCCCAGGTCCATCGAAAATCTCACGTAAAAATCGTCATGCGACTTGAACGACGGCCAAATCACCCTATTTCAGCCTTGCGCCGGTCTTTCTCCTCCCATTGAGACCGGCGTGTTCCCCTCTGAAGGTTTGACCTTCATACCTCGGCCAGGCTTTGCCTGGCCTTTTTTGTTTGCGCTTGGGGCAGGATTCGCTTGTTCTAGCTTTCCGCCTTCATGCTGCCGGCAAGCTTCAGAAGCTTTTCACGGTCGCGCCCATGCTCTTCGATCAGCTTGCGCGCCTGCATCGGCGATAGGTCGGTATTCTCAGCTAAATATTTAACATCGGCATCCAGATCGCCGGGTTCGTCGTCAATTGTTTCGGTCATACATGTCTCCTTCCGGAGATAACAGAGGGCGGGGCGGCTAGTTCCCATCCGCCTTTTTTGAGTGCGATTTCCAAATGTCGTCGCTTCGGGCAAGAAACCCTCTTTTCAATTAATATTACTATATGATAGTAAGCCCTATCCCTGTGCTGAGGAGCTTGGCAGGGATCCAAGGGAGGAATGATCATGACTTTCATGAAACGAATTTTGTTGGGCACGGCAGCCGCCGCCGCCTTCGCCGGCACTGCAGCGGCCGCCGACCTGACGGTCGGTTTCTCGCAGATCGGCTCTGAATCCGGTTGGCGCGCAGCTGAGACCTCGGTCTCCAAGCTCGAAGCCGAAAAGCGCGGCATCGACCTGAAGATTGCTGACGCACAGCAGAAGCAAGAAAACCAGATCAAGGCGATCCGCGGCTTCGTCGCCCAGGGCGTCGACGCGATCTTCCTGGCACCGGTCGTCGCAACCGGCTGGGACACGGTTCTGGAAGAAGCCAAGGATGCGGAAATCCCGGTCATCCTGCTCGACCGCACCATCGAGACATCAGACGACAGCCTTTACCTGACCGCCGTCACCTCCGACACCGTGCATGAAGGCAAGGTTGCCGGCGACTGGCTGGTCAAGACCGTAGCCGGCAAGCCGTGCAACGTTGTTGAACTGCAGGGCACCGTGGGATCGAGCCCGGCTATCAACCGCAAGAAGGGTTTTGAGGACGGCATCGCCAGCGCCTCCAACATCAAGATCACCCGCAGCCAGACCGGCGACTTCACCCGCGCCAAGGGCAAGGAAGTCATGGAAGGCTTCCTCAAGGCCGAAGGCGGCGGCAAGGACATCTGCGCGCTTTACGCCCACAATGACGACATGGCCGTCGGCGCCATCCAGGCCATCAAGGAAGCAGGCTTGAAGCCGGGCACCGACATCCTAGTCGTCTCCATCGACGCTGTGCCGGACATCTTCAAGGCCATGGCGGACGGCGAAGCCAACGCGACCGTCGAGCTGACGCCGAACATGGCAGGCCCCGCCTTCGATGCGCTCAAGGCATTCAAGGACAGCGGCAAGGCTCCGGAGAAGTGGATCCAGACCGAATCCAAGCTCTACACCCAGGCCGATGATCCGATGAAGGTCTACGAAGAAAAGAAGGGCCTCGGCTACTGATAATCACAAGAGGCCGGGCATCCCTGCCCGGCCTCTTTCCCCTTCGGGCGATAGTGTGAATTGACCCGTTTCCTTCTGCGCGCCTTGCGCTAGCCTGCCGGTCGATGCCGGCCGTTTTGGGAGGGATGGATGGCTGAACCCCCGATCCTGTTGTCCGCCGAAGGCATATCCAAGTCCTTCCTCGGTTTCCGCGCACTGGAAAGTGTCGACCTCCACATCCGCGCCGGTGAAGTGCATGCGCTTCTGGGCGAGAACGGCGCTGGAAAATCCACCCTCATCAAGGTCCTGACCGGCGTTCACCAGCCCGATTCCGGCACGACCCGCCTCAATGGCGAACAGATTTCCGTGCGCGACGCGCAGCAGGCGCAAAAGCTGGGCATCGGCACCGTCTACCAGGAGGTCAACCTGCTGCCGAACCTGTCGGTGGCGGAGAACCTCTATATCGGCCGCCAGCCCATGCGTTTCTGCCTGATCAACCGCCGCGAGATGGAAAAGAACGCCCGCGCGCTGCTCGCGCAATACGACATCCACATCGACGTCGCAGCTGACCTTGCAAGCTATTCGGTTGCCGTCCAGCAACTCATCGCCATTGCGCGCGCCGTCGACATTTCCGGCAATATCCTCATTCTCGACGAACCCACCGCCAGCCTCGACCGGCACGAAGTCGAAGTCCTGTTCACGGTCATCCGCCGGCTCAAGGCGCGGGGTCTGGGCATCGTCTTCATCACCCACTTTCTCGATCAGGTCTACGCCGTCAGCGACCGCGTCACCGTGCTGCGCAATGGCAAGCTTGCCGGAACGTCGCTGTGCGCGGATCTGCCCAAGCTCGACCTTGTTTCGCTCATGCTCGGCCGGACGATGGCGGAAGCCACCCATGGCAGCCGCAGGCAGGAAACCGGGCCGGTTCATCGCGAAATTTCGTTCAAGGGCTTCGGGCTCGGCCGCTCCGTCGCGCCTTTCGACCTGGAGATCGGGCGGGGCGAAGTCGTTGGCGTCGCCGGCCTGCTCGGCTCCGGACGCACGGAAACGGCAAAGCTTCTGTTCGGCATCGACATCGCCGACAGCGGCACCGCCAGCATCGACGGCAAGCCGGTCAAGATCGGCTCGCCGCGCGATGCGATAAAGCTGGGCTTCGGCCTGTGCCCCGAGGACCGCAAGACCGACGGCATCATCGGCGACCTCTCGGTGCGCGAGAACATTGCGCTTGCGCTGCAGGCGCGGCGCGGCTGGTTCAACCGGATGCGCCAGAGCGAACAACGCGCGCTGGCCGACCGTTTCGTCAAGGCGCTCGACATCCGCACCTCGGACATCGAGAAGCCGGTGAAATTCCTCTCCGGCGGCAATCAGCAGAAGGTGATCCTCGCACGCTGGCTCGCCACAGAGCCACGTTTTCTCATCCTTGACGAACCCACGCGCGGGATCGATGTCGGCGCGCATGCCGAGATCATCCAGCTCATCAACCGGCTCTGCGGCGATGGCATGGCGCTGCTCGTCATCTCATCGGAGATCGAGGAGATCGTCGCCTATTCCACCCGCGTCCGCGTGCTGCGCGACCGTGAGCATCAGGGCGAATTGACCGGCGCGTCCATCGATACGGGAACCATCATGCGCACCATTGCCGCCGACAGCGCGAGGATTGAGGCATGAGCCGCATGCTTATGGCAGGATTGACCCGAGCGGCCCCTCAGCTCATCTGCCTGGCCGTCATTCTCCTGCTCAACTGGCTCGCCTTTCCCGGCTTCTTCGACATGCGCATCCAGGACGGCCGCATCTTCGGCAGCGTTGTCGACGTGCTCAACCGGGGCGCCCCGGTGGTGATCCTGGCTGTCGGCATGACCGCCGTCATCGCCTCGAAAGGCGTCGACCTCTCTGTGGGGGCTGTCATGGCTATGGCGGGCGCGGTCGCGGCCACCATGACGGTCGCCGGCTATCCGCTGCTCGTCGTGCTTCTGGCAGCGCTCGGCACCGGCGTGCTGTGCGGCCTGTGGAACGGCCTGTTGGTCGGCTTCTTCGACCTGCAGCCCATCGTCGCCACGCTGATCCTGATGGTGGCGGGGCGCGGCATCGCCCAGCTCATCACCGAAGGCACCATCGTCACCTTCATCGACCCCGGCCTGATCTTTTTCGGCACAGGCTCCTTCTTCTGGATCCCGATGCCCGTCATCCTGGCCGTCCTGGTAACGGCTATGGCCGTGCTGCTGGTACGGCGAACGGCGCTCGGCCTGCTGATCGAATCGCTCGGCGTCAACCGCAGCGCCAGCAGCTATGCCGGCGTCAACAGCCGCCTGCTGCTGCTCCTGATCTACGCTTTCTGCGGCCTCTGCGCAGCCCTTGCCGGCATTATCGTGTCCGCCGACATTCGCGGCGCCGACGCCAACAATGCCGGGCTTTGGCTCGAACTGGACGCCATCCTGGCCGTAGTCATCGGCGGCACGTCGCTGCTGGGCGGACGCTTCTCCATCGTCATGTCGGTGCTTGGGGCGATCATCATCCAGGCGATGAACACCGGCATCCTGATCTCCGGCTTTCCGCCCGAATACAATCTCATCCTCAAGGCCGGCGTCATCATCATGATCCTGCTCGCCCAGTCGTTGTCGCGCACCGGCTTCTTGCATGTGCTGCGCCCGGCTCCCACACAGACCGCCGAAGCGAAGGTCAAGCGCGCATGAACACCCGCCTGTTGCCCTTCTACGCCACGCTGTTCATCGGCGTTCTCGCCTATCTCATCTGCGTCATCCAGTTCCCCGGCATGTTTTCGACCCGCGTCGCCGGCAACCTGCTCACCGACAACGCCTTCCTCGGCATCGCAGCGGTGGGCATGACCTTTGTCATCCTGTCGGGCGGCATCGACCTGTCGGTTGGTTCGGTCATCGCCTTCACCGGCGTGCTTCTGGCCGTGCTGATCAACTGGAATGGCGTGCATCCGCTTCTGGCCTTTGCCATAGCCCTGACGCTCACCACTTTGTTCGGCGCGGCGATGGGACTGATCATCCACTATCTCGACGTCCCGGCCTTCATCGTCACGCTTGCCGGCATGTTCCTGGCGCGCGGCCTATGCTTCGTCATGACCACGGATTCGGTGCCTATCAACCACGAATTCTACACCATGCTGCAGAGCCTGTACTGGCGCATGCCGGGTGGCGGACGGCTGACCTTCATAGGCGGATTGATGGTCGCGACCTTCGCCGTCGGCATCCTGATCGCCCATTTCACCAAGTTCGGCTCCTATATCTACGCAATCGGCGGCAACCGCGCCTCAGCCGAACTGATGGGCGTGCCTGTGGCGCGCACGACGGTCGGCATCTATGCGCTGTCGGGCTTCCTGTCGGGCCTCGCCGGCATCGTCTTCTCGCTCTACACCTCGGCCGGTTATTCTCTGGCAGCCGTTGGCGTCGAGCTCGACACCATCGCGGCGGTGGTGATCGGCGGAACGCTGCTGACCGGCGGCGTCGGTCTGGTCGCCGGCACCTTCATCGGCGTCATCATCCAGGGCATCATCCAGACCTACATCGTCTTCGACGGCACGCTGTCGAGTTGGTGGACGAAAATCGTCGTCGGCATTTTGCTTTTTGCCTTTATCGCGCTACAGCGCATCCTCGTCTGGCTCTCAACAAGGAAGGCTTCGGCCCTTGGCGCACACTGAACCGCTAACGCTTCAGCCAGGTCGGCGCGACCTTATCGCCACCGCCCAGCCAAGAACCCATCACGGCCATGTCATGCACGATCTCGGCCTCGGCATCGTCAGCGGACGGTACCCCGAAGGCGCGATCCTGCCCGGCGACGCCGAACTGCTCGAACAATACGGCGTCTCCCGGACCGTGCTGCGCGAGGCGCTCAAGACGCTCGCCGCCAAAGGCCTGATCCAGCCCAAGGCCAAGATCGGCACGCGTGTCCGTGAGCGCGGCTACTGGAACCTGTTCGACCCCGAAATCCTGCATTGGCATTTCCAGGCCGGCGTCGACGAAGACTTCTTGCTCAGCCTCGGCGAAATGCGGTTGGCGCTGGAGCCCGAGGCGGCCGCCCTCGCCGCCATCCGCCACACCGACGCCCATGTGGCCGAACTCTACCGCTGGATCGAAAAGATGGGCGAGACCGGTGTCTCAGGCCAAAACTTCGTGCAGAGCGACCTGCGCTTTCACATCGCCGTGGCCGAGGCATCGAACAACCCCTTCATGCGTTCAGTGAGCACATTGATCGAGGTGGCCCTTGCCGCCACCTTCACCATCAGCTCGCCGATTCCCGACTCCGTCAAGCACCTCGAAAGCGTCGCCCGCCACCGCGCGATCGCCGACGCCATCGAAGCCCGCGACCCCGACGCCGCCCGCAACGCCATGCGGCTGGTCATCATCGAGGGCATGGATCGGGTCAAGGCCGTGGGCCACCCCTGAAAAGGGATAGCCTACCTCATTCCATCAATGAGAATCCCGCTCCACCGTCGACCCGCGACAGCCAACCAGGAAATCGAAATCGGCACCCGAATCGGCCTGCATGACGCGGTCGACATAGAGGCCGGCATAGCCGCTTTGCGGTTTCGCCAGGGGTGATTTCCAGGCTGCCATGCGCGCCTCGATCTCCGCCTGCGGCAGGTCGAGCCGCAACGACCGCGCCGGCACGTCGACCTCGATCATGTCGCCGTCCTGGACAATGGCGAGCGGGCCGCCATCGGCGGCTTCGGGCGCTGTGTGCAGGATGACGGTGCCATAGGCGGTGCCCGACATGCGTGCATCCGAAATGCGGATCATGTCCTTGACGCCCTTCTTCAAGACCTTCGCCGGCAGTCCCATATTGCCGACCTCAGCCATGCCGGGATAGCCCTTCGGGCCGCAATATTTCAGCACCATGATGCAGGTCTCGTCGATGTCGAGTTCATCGGTGTTGATGCGGGCGTGGTAGTCTTCGATGCTTTCGAACACTACCGCGCGGCCGCGATGCTTCATCAGATGTTCGGAAGCCGCCGACGGTTTCAGCACCGCACCCTTGGGCGCGAGATTGCCGGTCAAGACGGCGATGCCGCCCGACTGCGTCAGCGCCCTTTCGCGTGGCACGATCACCGCGTCATTGTAGTTCTCGACTGACTTGACGCCGTCCCACACGCTCTCGCCGGTGACGGTCAATGCCTCCTTGTGCAGCAGGCCCATGTCGCCAACAGCGCGCATCACCACCGGCAGGCCGCCGGCATAGTAGAATTCCTCCATCAGATACTGGCCCGATGGCTGCAGGTTGACGATGGTCGGCACGTCACGGCCCAGCCGGTCCCAATCGTCCAGCGTCAGGTCGATGCCGATGCGGCCGGCGAGAGCCAAAAGATGCAGCACGGCATTGGTCGAACCGCCGACCGCGCCATTGACGCGGATAGCATTCTCGAAGGCCTCTCGCGTCAGGATGTCGGACGGCTTCAGATCGTCCTTGACCATGTCGACGATGCGCCGGCCCGACATTTGCGCCAGCACGCGGCGGCGCGCATCGACGGCGGGAATGGCGGCATTGCCGGGCAATGTCATGCCCAGCGCCTCGGCCATGGAAGCCATGGTGGAAGCCGTGCCCATGGTCATACAGGAGCCGGCCGACCGGGCCATGCCCTGCTCGGCATCCATGAACTCGTCCAGCGTCATTTCGCCGGACTTGACCATTTCGGAGAACTGCCAGATCGCGGTGCCCGAACCGACATCCTTCCCGCGCCATTTACCGTTCAGCATGGGCCCGCCGGAGACGACGATAGCGGGAATGTCGACGCTGGCTGCCCCCATCATCAGGGAGGGCGTGGTCTTGTCGCAGCCAGCCAGAAGCACCACGCCGTCGATCGGATTGCCGCGAATAGCTTCCTCGGCATCCATGGCGGCAAGGTTGCGGAACATCATCGCCGTTGGGCGCAGCGTGCTTTCACCGCACGAGAAAACCGGGAATTCGACTGGGAAACCGCCTGCTTCGTAGACGCCGCGTTTCACCCGTTCGGCAATGTCGCGCAGATGCGCGTTGCACGGCGTCAGTTCCGACCAGGTGTTGCAGATGCCGATGATCGGCCGCCCATCGAAGGTGTCGGCCGGCAGGCCCTGGTTCTTCATCCAGGAGCGATGCATGATCGCGTTCTTGCCGGTTCCGCCGAACCATTCCTGCGACCGCAACGCACGCGGCCAGGTTTTTTTCTCGAAAGGCATCTCGTTCCCCATGACAGCCGGCATGTCTGCCGATCTCATTAAATCATACTATATGTTTATATGGGGAGTAAGCGGTTTTCAATCCGGATTGTCTCCTCGGCAAAGCAAAAATTCGGATAGTTGGGACCACCTCTGACGGAGTGGCCGCCCGCCTTTTCCCCCGGCAATTTGCCATCCAAACTGTGCATCACGCCCGCCGAACTCGCCTCAGGAGCCGAATCCGGTTAGCTTTGAGCGATGATTCCACAGTTAAGACCTGCCGCCGCATCGTTCACGGCACACGCTCGGGCAACCCAGGCGGTGCGCAATGTCCGCCGCGGCGCGCGAGGGCACGATGCGATGCTCGCCATTTCCGGGCGGTAGGACCAATCGTGGCGCGCGCTCAATCCAAGCACGAACATCAGTATGGCCCGTTCGACCGCGAACTCGATCACCTGCCCGAACAGGCGCGGTGGCGGGAATGGATGGGCCGCGTCGAGGCTGTCCTCTTCGCCTCGTCCCAACCCGTATCCCGCGATGTCCTGGCAAAGGTCGTCGGACGATCCTGCAGCATCGATTTGATCATCGATGACATTCGCAGTGAACTGCGCGACCGCCCTTATGACATCGTTTCGGTTGCAGGCGGCTGGCAGCACCGCACCCGGCCGGCCTTCGGCGGTGCGATCCGCGAAGCGGTTGGCACCCACGAGCGCACCATGGACCTGTCACAGTTCGAGACACTGGTGCTAATGACGATCGCCTATTTCCAGCCGGTGACGCGTGCGGAACTGTCGACCTTCTTCGGCCGTGAGATCAGCCGAGACCTGATCGGCACGTTGCGCGCCGGCGGCTTTATTGCATCAGGCCCGCGCAGCCCTACCCCCGGCGCTCCCTACACCTATGTCACGACGCGCGAGTTCCTCACCGAATACGGGTTCGATACGCTGCGGGATATGCCTGATTTCGAGAAGCTCGAAGATGCCGGCCTGCTCAGCCACGAACGGATGATGGCTGAGCTTGATAAGGCCATGGCGCTGGTCGCGATAGACGAAGCCGACAGCGAGGACTGATGTTCAGGGCTTGGTTTCGTCGGTGTCGGTCGCCGCAGCGCTTTGAACGGCGGGTTGCACAAGACGCAGGATCACCAAAACGCTGACGGACAGGATGGTGGCCAGGACAGCGATTTCCCACATGCCAAGCCCCGCTGCGAGCCCGACCGCCGAGGCGAGCCACATCCCGGCGCCGGTGGTGATGCCCTTGACCTCGCCCTTGGCAAAGATGATGAAACCGGCGGCCAGAAACGCCACGCCGCTGGTGATCGCTTCGATCAGACGAAGCGGGTCCATCCGGATGTTCTGGTCGTTGAAATAAGACACATTCACCAGTTCCAGCGACAGCAAGGTGAATGTCGCCGAAGCGATGCACACCATGGTGTGGGTCTTGAGGCCGGCGGGACGGGACTGCCATTCCCGCTCAAAGCCTATAATTGCGCCGAGAAAACCGGCCAATAGAAGCCTGACGATCATCGTCGGCAAGGAAATCACATAGTCGTGCGAAAAGGCGGCGTGCAATTCTGACATGCCTCAGAACGAGGGTCACTCGCATCGGTTCCCTGCCAGGCAATCCATTTTGCCGGTTTCGACTTTCCGCCGCCATCAACTCCACACCAGGACAACAACTGCGCGTTTCATACTCCTACTCCTGCCCACAATAGTAAAACACCATCTACGGCAAGCTTTTTTCGGTTGTTTATTCCAGACTTCGAATCTAATGAACTTGGTGCGCCGGCCTATGAAGTCTCTCCTCGGCGCCTCAACACAGGGCGGCTCCGGTGCCGCCTGCAGGATCGCGTTCCCAGATGCTTACCCGTAAAGGCAAATACGGCCTCAAGGCGCTCGTACACCTCTCGCAGCTTCCGGTTGGACAACTCGCTTTCGTCAACGACATCGCCGTGATGAACAACATTCCGAAGAAATTCCTGGATGCTATCCTGGGCGAACTCCGCAATGCCGGCTTCGTGCAAAGCCGCAAGGGCAAGGATGGCGGCTATCGTCTTGCCCGCCCGGCCAACGAGATCAAGGTCGGACATGTCGTGCGCGTTCTGGATGGCCCCCTCGCGCCGTTCCCCTGCGCCAGCCGCACCCGATACCAGCGCTGCGAGGATTGCGACGAAGCGACCTGCCAGGTGCGCCACATGATGCTCGAGGTACGGCAGGCAATCGCCGAAGTTCTCGACACCCGCAACCTCGCCGAGATGCGCGACTCAGCGAATGACGACATGCCCGTCGAAGCGATCAAACATCCGGCCTGACGCTTTATTTGCCTGAAGGGCCGGTCGCCTTTCGCGCGTAATATGCGCGCTTTTGCTCGTAGAGACCGACGTCGGCGCGCTTCACCAGCGCCTCCATGGTTTCTCCGTCGCTGCTCGTTGCGCGCCCCAAAGACACGCTCAGGGTGACGGCAGAATAATACTGATTGTTGATGTACAAGAGCTTTTCGATGGTCTCCACCATCGCAGCGGCCGCGTCCTCGTCGGCTCCAGGCATCAGAAGCGCAAACTCATCGCCGCCGATGCGTGCGGCATGATTGGGCACGGCAACCGCCTCCGTGAGCACTTCGCCAAAGCGCTGCAGCAGTTTGTCGCCGGCATCGTGGCCGAGAAGATCGTTGATCTCCTTCAACCCGTTCAGATCCACGATGATGACGGAGACAGGTCGCAACGACTTTCGCTGCAACCGGTTCAACTCGTCCATGTAGAAGGCGCGATTGTGCAGTTTCGTCAGCACATCGTGTTTGCCTAGGTATTCAAGATAGGCTTCAGCCTTCTTGCGTGCGGTGATGTCTGTCAGGGCCACCTGTACCAGCGACCAGTCGGCCTCATGCCCCGGCAGGACGGAGAATTGCAAGAGCAAGAAGCGCTCGGTGCCATCGAGCGCATAATTCACCACTTCGCGATGATGGAAGAGATTGCCGTTCCAAAGCTCGATCAACTGCTCGCGGAAATGCTGTTCCGTGCCGTCACGGAAAACATCCGCCAACCTCTGAAGCAGAGTGCGCTTGTCGGGGGCGCAAAACAGGTCCAGCGTCGCTCTGTTGACGTCGATGACACGAATTTCGCTCATGCATTGCGTGACGAATTCGGGATGCACATCCGTAAAAACACGGAAATCGACGATGCCCCTGCCGCGGATGTCGTCGAGCAAAGCCTTGACGCGGGAAAAGTCCTCGACCCAGAGCGATACCGGCGAATGCTCGAAGATGCCTTCGGCGTAGAGCCGGCTTTCCTCTTCGTTGCGCCGAGCCGTTTCTTTTTCGGTTACGTCTTCAGTGGTCAGCAACAGCTTGCCCAATGTGCCTTCATAGCCGGGCAGCACCGAGCCCCTAAGCTGGATATCGAGCCTGCGTCCGGAAAGCGTGTAGTTTACGGCGTTTGACGAAAACTCGGTCTTACCGTTCCAAAGCTGGGCCAGTTCGTTGATGTGGCTTTCCAGCATGTCGTCGCGGAACACCAGATCGAGATTCTCGACCAGATGGTCGAAGTCGCGAGCTTCAAACAGATCCAGCGTCCTGCGATTGACCCTGAGCACCTTGATCTGGCGAGAACAGGCCTCGACGCGGGACTTGTCCTGGTTGAGATAGCTGCGGATGTCCGTCACGCCTTCGGACTTCCAGCGGTCGAATATAGTCCTGACTCCGCTGAAATCCTCGATCCACATGGCTATCGGAGCAAGGTCGAAGGTTTTTGCTTCGTCAGGGTCGATCATCCGCCATCCCAATGCACCCTCTCGGGGGGTGAAAACCACCCGAGATAAGATCCTGCATCGACATGAAGGACCTTCAAGCCATAGAGCAGGATTGGAAGAATAGGGCAAACTGGTAAAGCGTCACTTGACGGTGTTCAACTGCCAAGTAAGGCGCGGCAAGATTTTTGCCGCGCCTTCTGTTGCTTGCATGCTCTGAACCGGTTTTAAAGCCGCAGCCGAACTGCGGAGAATGGCGTCGCCCCAGTATTGGCCAGCCTTTCAGAACGCCAGGAACGCTGAAGCGGTGCGATCCATTGGCTGAATCTTTCAAACGACGTCTCTCCCGAAATGCCGGAGACCATGAATTCCGAAACACCGGCATCGATATAGGGCAACAGCGAAAGAGCCGAACGACCTGCGGAAGCGTGCGAACCCTGCTCAGTCTCAAACTTGCGATCTGAGACGTGGATGCGCAGCGCAAAACCTATCTTGTCGGCTCGTCCGTGGCGCGCACCCGCCTCGCGGATCCGTTCGATCAGAAGCTTGGCCTCGGTAATCGAGCCGGCCGAGAGTTCGAACATGTCGGCATGACGGCCAGCCACATGCAGCGCCGTCCCTGAAAGGCCGCTCATGCGGATGGGTATATCCAGAGGCTGTCCGCCGCCCCGATCGAGCGCACCGGCTTGGACGCTGTAAAACCGCCCCTCATGGTCGAGCGGCGAGGCGTTCGACCAGAGTTGCCTGAGAAGGGTCAGATATTCGTCGGTCCGCTGCCATGCTGCGGCATGGCGAAGCGAAGCCGCCTCATCGGCTTGGCCCTCGTCGCCTCCATCGCCGAGGATGCGGAGCGACAGGTTGCCGCCCAGCTTTGCATCGAGTCCAGCCAGGGTGTTTGCCGCGACGACCGGCGACAGAGCGCCCGCCCAGTGCGTCAGTAAGACGCCGAGCGGGTAGGCAATCCGGCCTACCGTAGCAATCCGGCCTACCGTACCGGCCAGATCAATATTGCCCAGGACGCCTACACTGTCGTCGATGAGAACCTGATGAAAACCGGCTTCCGCGGCACGGGACAGCGTGATCCGAGTTGCGGCGGGGTCGAAAAAGAAAGCTCCGGGCGACGACGCGGCGGTCTCTGCCTCGTGGTCTTGCGGTACGAAAGTGAACTCGACGGACATCGCATTCTCTCCTTCGTTAAGTCGCATTGAATAGGACATGCTGTTGAGAGGAGCCGACAGGCTGGGAATGAGGCATCCTCGTTAGGTCAACGCATCCCGATGTTAGCTGTACAGTTCTCCTCCCGCCATGCCGCGATCAAGCAGCCGAATGGGGTCAGTCTATAAAATCAGTAGACTTTGTCGATTGCTTATTCACCTGCTTTCTCGAAATGGATTTTCCTGAAGTTAGCCAGGCGCGCAATTTTTATTCGAGCCAATCCAACCTCTGCATCCCTCTTATTTTCGATTTACGTACCTCAGATTTTGCGATAATCCTGTTGGCAAGAGGAGTTTTCCGTGCGTCCAACCGTTCATGATGTCGCCGAAGCGGCAGGCGTCAGCCTTGCCACGGTCGACCGCGTGCTGAACCGCCGTGCGGGTGTGCGCAGCGCGACCGTTGCGAAGGTAGAGGCCGCCATTTCGCGGCTCGGCTATGTCCGTGACATGTCGGCGGCGAACCTCGCCAAGCAGCGCATCTATCGCCTCGTCTTCATCATCCCCGATGGCCCCAACAGCTTCATGCGACGGCTGGAGAGCGAGTTGGAGCAGGTGAAGCTGCGCTCTGCGCTCAACCGCACCGACATCACCGTACTCAAGGTGCCAGCCTTCGATGGCGCCGCTCTGGCGCGCGCCCTGGAAAGCATCGACAGCAAAATGATCTCCGGTGTGGCTGTTGTCGCAACAGAATCCCCCATGGTTCGCGAGGCTCTGGCACGCCTGCATCGCGAGAATGTGCATGTCGTCACACTGGTTTCCGATGCCCCAGCGTTCAAGCGCGGAGACTATGTCGGCGTCGACAATGTGGCAGCGGGCCGCACCGCGGCAACCCTTATGGGTCGCTTTGTCGGTCGCAGGCCCGGCAAAATCGCGCTGGTCGCCGGGTCCATGCTGGTGCGCGACCACGTCGAGCGCCGCATGGGGTTCGAGCAGGTCATCGCGGCGGAGTTTCCCAATCTCACCTGCCTGCCCGTCATCGAAGGTCGCGACGACGACGCCACCGCGCGGGAAGCCGTTGCCGCCTGCCTGACCGGTGAGCCCGAGATCGTCGGTATCTACAATATGGGCGCCGGCAATCGCGGCCTCATCGACGTGCTGTCCGCCGATCCCGCCCATGCCGAATTGACGGTCATCGCGCACGAACTCTCCGATCACTCTCGTCGCGCCCTGCGGGACGGTCTTTTCGACGCGGTGATCAATCAGGATGCCGGCCATGAGGTGCGAAGCGCCGTCCGTATCCTTCAGGCCCGCATCGACGGTACCGCGGTGATCGATGGGCAGGAGAGCATTCGCATCGAGATTTATCTGAGGGACAATCTGCCGTGACGACATCTCTCGACCCCAGAGCAAGAATTGACGTACGTAGCTCAAAATTTTGTGCAGCTTTGTCCCTTTCCATCCCCTCCCTGGCATTTCAAGAATTGGACGCTTCAACATGAGCACAGGTTTCTTCGGCGACATCAAACCGGTCACCTATGAAGGGCCGGATTCAGTCAATCCCTTAGCCTACCGCCATTACAAGGCCGACGAGGTCGTTCTGGGCAAGACGATGGAAGAGCATCTGCGCTTTGCCGTCGCCTACTGGCACACCTTCGCGTGGCCGGGCGGCGATCCGTTCGGCGGCCAGACATTCGACCGTCCCTGGTTCGGCGACAGCATGGACGACGCCCGCGTCAAGGCCGATGTCGCCTTCGATCTGTTTTCGCTGCTCGGCGTCCCGTATTTCTGCTTCCACGATGCCGATGTTCGCCCCGAGGGCAAGACCTTCTCCGAGAGCGCGCAGCGCCTGGACGTCATCGCCGAATATTTCGAAGGCAAGATGAAGGAAAGCGGTGTCAAGCTGCTCTGGGGTACGGCCAACCTGTTCTCCAACCGCCGCTACATGGCGGGCGCGGCGACCAATCCCGATCCGGACGTCTTCGCCTATGCAGCCGCCACGGTGAAGCACTGCATCGACGTCACCAAGCAGCTCGGCGGCGAGAACTATGTGCTTTGGGGCGGTCGCGAAGGCTATGAGACTCTTCTCAACACCGACATGAAGCGCGAACGCCAGCAAGCCGGCCGCTTCCTGTCGATGACAGTCGATTACGCCAAGAAGATCGGCTTCAAGGGCACGATCCTCATCGAGCCCAAGCCGCAGGAGCCGACCAAGCACCAGTATGATTACGACGTCGCCACGGTTTATGGCTTCCTCAAGGATTTCGGGCTCGAGAACGAGGTCAAGGTCAATATCGAACAGGGCCACGCCATCCTCGCCGGCCACTCCTTCGAGCATGAGCTGGCGCTCGCCAGCGCGCTGGGCATCTTCGGTTCCATCGACATGAACCGCAACGACTACCAGTCGGGCTGGGATACCGATCAGTTTCCCAACAACGTGCCGGAAATGACGCTCGCCTATTACGAAGTGCTGCGCGCTGGCGGCTTCACCACCGGCGGCACCAATTTCGACGCCAAGTTGCGCCGCCAGTCGCTCGATCCGGAGGACCTGCTGATCGGCCATATCGGCGGCATGGACGCTTGCGCGCGCGGCCTGAAGGCTGCGGCACGCATGATCGAGGATAAGGCTTTGTCCGGCCCGCTGGAGGCACGCTACGCCGGCTGGCAGTCGGCGGAAGCCAAGGCGATCCTGGCTGGCAAGCGGACCCTAGAAGAGGTCGCAGCGCGCGTCACGGCCGAGAATATCGAGCCGCAGCCGAAGTCCGGCAAGCAGGAGTATCTCGAGAATATCGTCAACCGCTACGTCTGAAAACAGGAGCCGGAGAGGCGGTATCCCGCCTTTCCGGCTCCATCGTCGATGCTTTGGGAGGAGCCGTGCGCAGCGTGAAAGACAGGTCAGGTTCGGGAGGGATTGGGCGCCGCCGTACTGCCGCGCACGATCAGCTCGATTGGCAGGGTGCGGCTTCCGCTTCCCGCCGGCTTTCCGTTCTTGTCCTGTCCACGCATGAGGTCGAGAAGCATTCCGGCCGCCACCTCGCCAATGGCTCCGCGCGGCTGGCGGATCGTGGTCAGCGCCGGAATGAAGTGTTCGGAAATTTCGATGTCGTCGAAGCCGACCACCGAAACGTCACCCGGCACCTGTACGCCGTGCCGGTTCAGTTCCGACATGAAGCCGCAGGCCATGGCGTCGCTCGAACAGAATACGGCCGTTGGCCGCTCGTTCAGCGCCAGCCAGTGCGGGGCGGCAGCGATGCCGGAAGCAAGCGTGAAATCGCCGTCCAAAAACCAGCGTTCGTCCGCCTCCAGTCCTGCGGCAGAAAGCGCATCGCGCACGCCATCGGCGCGCTGGCGAGTCAGGATGTTGTCGCGCGGCCCCATGATGTGGCCGATCCGGCGATGCCCCAGGGCGATCAGATGCTCGACCGCGAGCGCGGCCCCATGACGATTGTCGATCGTCACCGCCGGCTCGTCGTGGCCTTCCACCCATTCGCAGGCAAAGATCACCGGCGGCCTGTCTCTGCCGTTATGGGCGCCCTTGAACATTCGTTCCGGCAAATTGCCGTCGAGCACGATCAGCCCGTCGGCTCGATGGTTGAACAGATAGTCGGCGATCTGCCTGTCGGCGCCCTCGGGCTCGCGTGTGTCGGCCACCAGAACATTGAGCCCCGCCTCGGACGCCACCCGCGCAATACCCGAAAGTATCTGCGAAAAGAACGGATTGGACAAATGCGGCACCAGAACGACGATGCCGCCGCTCTGCCTCCGGCGCAGATTGCGCGCGGCGAGATTGATGCGGTAGCCTGTCTCGGCCACCGCCGCCAGAACACTGTCTCGCGTCTTCGCCGATACCATGTCGGGTTGGGACAGAACCCGGCTGACGGTCGCGGTCGACACGCCTGCCACGCGCGCGACATCGCTGATCTTAGGATTGGGCTTCGGGCCGATTTTGGTGAGGCTGCCGTCCATCTTCGCACCCGACATGTTCCGGCCCTTGTGCGCGACTTTCCCGCCGCGATCAATGAGGGAACTACAATTTCTAACAACCGCCGTTTTGACATGGACAACGGTATTTGTAATCGATTACATTGAGAGTTGACAAGACCGCGCTGTGGAGACGCGGTTTTGTGGCTGTTGTCTCGATGCGTGACTTACGGGAGGAGTTTTCATGAAGGCTATCAAAGGGCCTGCGATCTTTCTTGCGCAATTCGCAGGCGACGCCGCACCGTTCAATTCGTTCGACGCCATCTGCGGTTGGGCTTCCTCGCTCGGCTACAAGGGCGTGCAGATCCCGACATGGGACGCCCGGTTGTTCGACCTGAAGAAGGCTTCCGACTCCAAGGACTATTGCGAGGAGATCAAGGGCGTCGCCGCCTCCCACGGCCTGGAGATCACCGAGCTATCCACCCATCTCCAGGGCCAGCTCGTCGCCGTTCATCCGGCCTATGATTCAGCCTTTGACGGCTTCGCCGCCCCCGAAGTGCGCGGCAATCCTGCGGCCCGCACCGACTGGGCCGTGGACCAGGTGAAGCGCGCCCTGCGCGCCTCCAAACACCTCGGCCTCACCGCGCATGCAACCTTCTCCGGCGCGCTCGCCTGGCCTTATGTCTATCCTTGGCCGCAGCGCCCCGCGGGACTGGTCGAGCTTGCCTTCGACGAGCTCGCCAAGCGCTGGACGCCGTTGCTCAACTACGCCGACGAGCATGGCGTCGATATCTGCTACGAAATCCATCCCGGCGAAGACCTGCACGATGGCGTCTCCTACGAAATGTTCCTGGAGCGCGTGAACAACCACGCCCGCGCCAATCTGCTTTACGATCCGTCCCATTTCGTCCTGCAGCAGCTCGATTATCTCGACTACATCGATATCTACCACGAGCGCATCAAGGCGTTTCACGTCAAGGACGCCGAGTTCAACCCGACCGGACGCCAGGGCGTCTATGGCGGGTTCCAGAGCTGGGTCGACCGCGCCGGTCGCTTCCGTTCGCTCGGCGATGGCCAGGTCGATTTCGGCTCCATCTTCTCAAAGCTCACCGCCTACGGCTTCGGCAGTTGGGCGGTGCTGGAATGGGAATGCGCGCTCAAGCATCCCGAGGACGGCGCGCGCGAAGGTGCTGAGTTCATCAAGCACCACATCATCCGAGTTACCGAACATGCTTTCGATGACTTCGCCAATGCGGGCACCGACGGCGTCGCCAACCGCAAGATGCTTGGCCTGGGCTAGGAGGCTGTCATGACCATCGAATCCAGCAAGCAGGAAAGCGCCGGCCGCATTCGCCTCGGAATGGTCGGCGGCGGCCAGGGCGCCTTCATCGGCGCCGTGCACCGCATCGCCGCGCGCATCGACGGCCAGTTCGATCTGGTCGCCGGCGCCCTGTCATCCGACCCCGACCGCGCCAAGGCATCGGCCGCCGAACTCGGCCTTGCGCCCGACCGTTCCTATGGTTCGTTCGAGGAGATGGCCAAGGCGGAGGCCGCGCGGCCGGACGGCATCGAAGCGGTCGCCATCGTCACGCCCAACCACATGCATGCGCCCGCCGCGAAGGCCTTTCTCGAAGCCGGCATCCACGTCATCTGCGACAAGCCTATGACCATCTCGGTCGAGGAAGCCAAGGATCTGGTCGCGCTGGTGGAAAAGAGCGGCAAGCTGTTCGTTCTGACCCACAACTATACCGGCTATCCGATGATCCGGCAGGCTCGCGCCATGGTCGCCGCCGGCGATCTCGGCGACATCCGGCTTGTCCAGGCCGAGTATCCGCAGGACTGGCTTACAGAGCATTCCGATAGCAAACAGGCCGAGTGGCGCACCGACCCCAAGCGCTCCGGTGCTGGCGGCGCCATTGGCGACATCGGCACTCATGCCTACAACCTGGCAGCCTTCGTCTCGGGTCTCGAAACCGAAGAACTCCTTGCCCAACTGTCCACCTTTGTCGAAGGCCGTGCGCTCGACGACGATGTGCAGATCCTGCTGCGCTACAAAGGCGGAGCGCGCGGCATACTGTGGGCCAGCCAGGTTGCCGTCGGCAGTGAAAATGGCCTCAAGCTGCGCATCTATGGCAGCAAGGGTGGGCTGGAATGGACCCAGGCCGATCCGAACTATCTTTGGTTCACCCGTTTCGGCGAACCCAAGCAACTGATCACCCGCGCCGGCGCTGGCGCAGGTCCGGCAGCGGCCCGGGTATCCCGCGTACCGAGCGGTCATCCGGAAGGCTATCTCGAAGGCTTTGCGACCATCTATGCGGAAGCGGCGCGCGCCATCCGTGCCGCGCGCGACGGCGGCAAGCCGGATGCCGAGGTGATCTATCCCACCGTGCAGGACGGCCTTGCCGGCATGCAGTTCATCGAAGCCGCCGTTGAATCGTCCAATGCCGGCAATGTCTGGACCAAAGTGGGATGAACACAGCCACCGCAGCGCACATTTCGAGCGGTGACCCGACGCCTTTCATGGCGTCCGAAGGCCTGTCCATGGCCTTCGGCGGGATCGAGGTGCTGAAGAATATCGACCTGAACATCCGCGCCGGCGAGGTTCACGCCATCATCGGCGAGAACGGCGCCGGCAAGTCCACGCTGATGAAAATCCTGTCGGGGCACCTCAAGCCGACACGCGGCACCATCCGCATCGATGGCGAGCCCATAGCCCTTTCCGGTCCGGTCGACGCCGAGCACCGCGGCATCGTTCTGGTGCATCAGGAAATCCTGCTCGCGCCTGACCTGACGGTGGCGCAGAACATCTATCTCGGACGCGAGCTGAAAAAAGGCTTTGTGCTTGACGACCGCGCCATGAACGACGGCGCGGCAAAAGCCGTGCGCAACCTTGGCGCCGATGTCGATCCGGTCCAGACCGTGGGCCGCCTGTCCATTGCCCGGCGGCAACTGGTGCAGATCGCGCGCGCGCTTCTGGTGCCGCATCGCATTGTCATCTTCGATGAGCCGACAGCCTCGCTCACCCCGGTTGAAACGGATGCGCTGCTGAAGGTCATCGACGACATCCGGCGCAGCGGTGCCGCCGTGCTCTACATTTCCCACCGCCTGCCAGAAGTGAAACAGATCGCCGACCGCGTCACCGTCCTGCGCGACGGCAGGCTAATCGCGACGCGCGACGCAGCCGAGCTCGAGCCGATCGACATGGCGCGGCTGATGGTGGGCCGCGATGTTTCCAAGCTCTATCCCGATCACGTGCCGCCGGGCGATACCGCACCCATCCTGGAAGTCGAGAATTTCGATGTCCCCGGCTATGCCCAAAACGCTTCCTTCACGCTGAAGAAAGGCGAAATCCTGGGCTTCGCGGGTCTTGTCGGCGCGGGCCGTACGGAACTCATGGAAGGCGTCGTCGGTTTGCGCAGCGGGCGCGGCAAGGTGCGGCTCAACGGCAAGCCGGTAACCTTCGGCACTGTCCGCAACAGCATGGCGGCGGGCATCGTCTATCTCAGCGAAGACCGCAAGGGCAAGGGCCTGCTCCTGCAGCAGGATCTGCGCACAAACCTCACGCTGGCCTCGCTGAACAAGTTCGCACGCGGCCTTCTGATCGATTCGGCGCGGGAGAAAACCGCGCTGGACGACGCCATTGGCGAGTTCGACATCCGAACGCGCAACAAGGACCTGCTTGCCGGACAGCTCTCCGGCGGCAACCAGCAGAAGCTGCTCATCGCCAAGATGATGCTGCTCAAGCCCGGCATCGTCATCATCGACGAGCCGACGCGCGGCATCGACATCGGCACCAAGGAACAGATTTACAAATTCATTGCCGACCTCGCAGCGAGCGGCAAATCCGTGATCGTCATCTCGTCCGAAATGCCGGAACTGATCGGCATTTGCGACCGCATCGTCGTCATGCGTAGCGGCGCAATTGTCGGCGAAGTGAGCGGCGAGCACATGAACGAAAACGAGATCGTGGTTCTCGCGACGGGCGTTACGACTTCGGAGGTGGCTTGAGCCATGACTGACACGACCACAACCAAAGCCTCCGCCCGCAGCTTCTGGCGCGATGTCGATCTGCGCGCCGTGGCGCCCTTCGTGGCGCTGTTTCTGCTGTTGGTGCTGGGCAGCTTCGCACACGACAACTTCTTGACGACCAACAACCTGCTGAACGTGATGACGCGCAGCGCCTATATCGCCATCATCGCGGTTGGCGCGACCTTCGTCATCTCGGCCGGCGGCCTCGACCTGTCGGTCGGTGCGATGGTGGCCTTCGTCGCTTCGCTCGCCATCATGTTCATGAATGCGGGGTCCATCGCCAGCCCGCTCGGCATGGTGCTCGCCGCCATGGCGGTCATGGTGCTGATCGGCATGGCCTGCGGCCTCGTAAACGGCCTGATCACCACCATCGGCAAGATCGAGCCCTTCATCACCACGCTGGGCATGATGGGTGTTTATCGCGGCCTTACCACATGGCTGTCGCAGGGCGGCGCGATCACGCTTCGCAACGCGGACGTGCAGGCGACCTATCGCCCTGTCTATTTCGAAAGCCTGCTCGGCATACCCTATCCCGTCTGGGCCATCTTCATCACTGGCGCGATTGCCGCCTTCGTGCTGTACCGCACCTCGTTCGGACGCCATGTCATCGCAGTTGGCTCCAACGAGGACGTCGCGCGCTACTCCGGCATTTCGGTCGAACGCGTCCGCACGCTGACCTATGTGATCCAGGGCCTCTGCGTGGCCATTGCCTGCCTGATCTACATTCCGCGTCTGTCGTCGACGACGGCCACGACGGGCATGATGTGGGAATTACAGGCGATCACCGCCGTCGTGGTCGGGGGCACCGCGCTGCGCGGCGGCGTCGGCCGCATTTGGGGCACGATCTGCGGGGCGTTCATCCTCGAAATCGTCGGAAACGTCATGCTGCTCTCGAATGTCATCAGCGAATATCTGCTGGGGGCAATCCAGGGTGCAATCATCATCATTGCGATGCTGGTCCAACGCTCGCTGGTCCGGAAATCGTAGCAACAGATCGGGTTACAGATCGCCCGGTCGCTATCGGCAAGATCTGAATGGGAGAGAACGAGTCATGAAAAGACTACTGGTTGGACTTGCGGCGGCCGCGCTCGCAGCAACGATGGGCACGGCGCTTGCGCAAGACAAGAAGACCATCGGCGTGTCGATTCCGGCCGCCGACCACGGCTGGACCGCCGGCGTCGTCTATCACGCCGAACGCGTTGCCAAGAAGCTGATGGAAGAGCATCCGAACCTCAACGTCATCGTCAAGACCTCGCCGGATCCGGCGAGCCAAGCCAATGCGGTGCAGGATCTCGAAACGCAGGGCATCGACGCTCTCGTCATCCTGCCGACCGATCCGGATCCGCTGGTCAACGCCATCAAGGAAGTGAAGGCGAAGGGCAAGTTCGTCGCGCTCGTCGACCGCGCTCCGTCGAACAACGATGACAGCGTGCGCGATCTATACGTCGCCGGCAACAACCCCGCACTCGGCGAAGTCGCCGGCAAGTACATTGCCGCTACCACGCCAAACGCAGAAGTCGTCATCATTCGCGGCCTGCCGATCCCGATCGACCAGCAGCGCCAGGACGGTTTCGACAAGGGCATCTCCGGCTCGTCGGTGAAGGTTCTCGATCGTCAGTATGGCAACTGGTCGCGCGACGACGCCTTCAAGGTCATGCAGGACTATCTGACCAAATACCCCAAGATCGACGTGGTCTGGGCGCAGGACGACGACATGGTGGTCGGCGTTCTCGAAGCCATCCAGCAGGCCAAGCGCACCGACATCCAATACGTCGTCGGCGGCGCCGGCTCGAAGGACATGATCAAGAAGGTTGCCGATGGCGACAAGATGGTCCCGGTCGACGTTCTGTATCCGCCGGCAATGGTTGGCACCGCGATGGAATTGACGGCCGCTGGCCTGATCGACCAGGTACCCGTCAACGGAACCTATATCCTGGACGCCACGTTGGTGACCAAGGACAACGCCGAGCAGTTCTATTTCCCCGACTCTCCTTTCTGACACTGTCTTGGAGAGTCACCTCAGGGGCGCTTCGGCGCCCCTTTTTTATGCCTGAGTCGCTGGAACGTAGGGCGGTGGGATTGTGATGCCTGACGGCACCGGCCCCCAGCGATTGTCGTGCTTCTGCGAGGGGATGAGCGAGAAGACGAAGATGATCAGCCCGCCGATCGAAGGGATGAGGATCAGCAGATAGAACCAGCCCGACAGACCTATGTCGTGCTGCCGCCGCACGGTCATTGCGATGCCGGGAACGATGGTGCCGACCACGAAGACCCCGAGAACTACCATTGTGACCCATGGCATAGAATCGGTGTCGATTTCGGGATGGAAATTGCCGAGTGCTGCGTCGATGAGAAGGCCGGCGAACAGCAGGACAATGATCCCGAGATAGTAAAACAGGAAATAGCCCCAAAATTCCTTCCGCCGTGCCCGCCCCTGAAAATTAGCGTAGTTGCTGGTCAGCCCGCGCCGGAAATAGCTCCAAAGGCCCGTGCTGACCGCTGCCACCGGTTCCTGCACGAAGGCAGCGGCCTGCGGGTCGGCATGGCGCCCGAACTGCGTTGGAACCTTGGGAACGGCCGAGTGGCCGTGCGGGCGCAAGGCGAAGACGTCCTTGGCCTGGCCGCCGCTTGGCTGGAATTCGACCTGCGTGCCCTTGCTGAGCGATGCCCGGACACGCAAGTCCTCATGCGCAAAGCCATAGCGGTTGCCGTCGGCGCCGCTGATGAAGCCGAAACCCTGTGCCTCGTCGAAATGGAGAACTTCCCCGCGCATCCCCTGCTCCCGCATCCCATAACACTAGGCGTAAAGCGGCTGAGTGCGGACCGTCAAGCCGCCACGGCGCGAGGCGTCGCGATCGCAGCATGGTTTTCGATCACCGAAATCCAGGCGAAGCCCCTATAGAGCCGGGTTTCGCGCACGGACATGCCACGTGTCGCGGCGATTTCAGCGCTTTGCCCAAACAGGTCGCCACGCGGCGTGACGTGATACCATTCCAGCCATTTGTAGAGTGCCACCCTCGACCATCCCGGCAGGTCGCCGAGATCGCCGAAATCCACGATATGCAGTTCCCCACCTGCCGAAAGGCTTTCCACCGCCTGCTCGATCACGGCGCGCCAGGCCGGAATCATCGAGACGGCATAAGAAATGAAAATGCAGTCGAAACTGTCGCGCTGAAACACCTTCCCGGGCTCGAAGGTGGAGGCATCGGCAAAAGCGAGCCGAACCCGGTCCGTCAACCCCGCCGACGCCACCGAGCGGCCAGCCGTTTCCAGCATCGCCGTCGAAATGTCGATGCCATGGAACGCGGCATCGGGGTAACGTTGCGCTGACTTGACCAGGTTTCGCCCGGTGCCGCAGCCGATTTCGAGCACCGTCCCTCCGGCCGGCGGATTGAGACCCTCGATCATCGCGTCACGGCCCAGCAGGTAATATTTGCGCGTCGCGTCATAGACATGACGCTGGTGCCGGTAAACGCGATCCATCAAAGCGCCATGGCTGATCGTCGTCGCCATGTCATTCGCCTTTCAGAACATAGAGGTGGAAGCCGCCATAGATCGAGGAGCGGTCGCGGGCATGCAGACGTTGCGACTGCTCGCGGCGGTAGTCCCAACAGTCGAGGATGGCGGCGTCCACCCGCCCCGGCAGGAGGCTCGGCTCGGCTGCGGTGCGGAAGATGACCCGTGCGCCGGGAGCTGCCGTCCGGGTGATTTCGGACCACAAGGCATTGAGTTGGTCGTCCGACATCCAGTCCTGTGCGTCGAGCAGAATGAAACGGTCCACCGACGCGGCGGATTTAGCAGCGAGGAAATCGGTGAACGACGCGTTGACCACCGACAGCCGGTCGGCGCGGGCGCGGACGGCCTCGAAATTGCCGCGCATCAGATAGGGCGGCAGCGGGCCGTCATGGGCCGGGCTATAGCCGCGCCCAAAAGCCTGCCAGGCGAAATAATTGTCCGAGAAGGGGAAATCGCAAGCGAGCTTTTCCAGCCGCTGGCGCAAGACCCCAGCCATCTCTCCATGTCCTGCTGTCGCCAGCGCATCGTATTGCTGCGGCGGGATGCCCAGCCCGAACAGCGACGACTTGCGCGACATCGCCCAGCGGATCGCGCGCTTTTCGAACAGCGGCGCCAACGTTTCGTCGAACAGGCGGCGCTGCTCGGTCATGTCGCGCGCATCCAGCATCCGGCTGGGATCGACGCCATAGAGCCGTGCCGCGCGGTGCGCCGCGCCAATGAAGACGCCCAGCAGGCCATGGCGATAGAGGTGTCGCGAAAAGATGGAGATGCGGCGGCGGCCGGTCAGCGTGCGTCCGTCCCAATAGGCGCTGCTTTCCGCATCGAGATGCGCGCGGATCGAGCGACGATAGGCATCAATGTTTCCGGCTTCCGCGGCGTTGCCGTAGAAACGGTAGAAGGCATCGTAGTCCGGCAGGTGCTTCAGTGCGGCGAGCTTCAGCCGGTTGAAGGCGATATGCGCGGTGTTGAGGTCGACCGCCTCGATCCGCTCGGGATCGGCAATCAGATAAGACAGAGCATTGCATCCGCCCGAAGCGATGGTGACGATCCGGTTGCCCGGCTTAATCTCCAGCGCTTCCATGTCGACGGCGGGGTCTTCCCAGATCTGGGCGTAGACCAGCTTGCGGAACAGCCGGGCGAACAGTTTTTCCGACAGGCCGGTCGGGGTCAGACCACGGCTCTGCCGCACGGCGGCGTCGAGCGTACGATGCGCCTGCTTCAAATTGTCGGCGGATGTCTTCGGCGACGCGTTCACGGCTGGCATATGTTCATTCCCTTCCTCAACCGACCCGCCCCCAGATGACTGCGGGAGCGCGGTGCGATCTCGATGTTGCGCAGGAATTGCCGCGCGCATTCGGCCCAGGTGAAGTCGAGCGCTTTTTCGCGCGCGATGGTGCGCGGAATGTCGAGGGCCGCAAGCGCAGCCTTGCCGAGGTCGTCGTCCATCACGCCGCCGCGCCCATCGGCAAAGACGTCGAGCGGCCCGGTGACGGGATAGGCCGCGACCGGGCAGCCGCAGGCGAGCGCTTCGAGCAGTACGTTGCCGAAAGTGTCGGTACGGCTCGGAAACACGAACACATCGGCGCTGGCGTAGATTTCAGCCAGTTCGCGGCCCTGGCGAAGGCCGAGGAACTGCGCATCGGGGTAAGCCGTTTTCAGCCGCTCAAGGTCCGGCCCGTCGCCGACGACGACCTTGCTGCCGGGCAGGTCGAGATCGAGAAAGGCCGGCAGGTTCTTTTCCACCGCCACACGGCCGACAGACAGGAACACCGGGCCGGGCAGGCCGATATCCCTCCGATGGCGCGGGTGAAAATGCTCGGCATCCACGCCCCGCCCCCATTGCACGATGTTGGAAAAGCCGCGCCGCGACAACTGCGCTGCCAGCGACGGCGTGGCCACCAGCATCGCTTCGCCGGCATTGTGGAACCGCCTCAACCAGGCATAGGCCCAGTCTTCCGGAAACGGCAGCCGGGCGCTCAAAAACTCCGGAAACTTGGTGTGGTAGCTGGTGGTGAACGGCATACCGCGCGACAGGCACGCATGGCGGGCGAGGCAGCCCAGCGGACCTTCCGTGGCAATGTGCACGGCATCGGGCGCAAGTGCCGCGATCCGCTCGCCGATGCGGCGCGGTGTGGCCAGCGACAGCCGGATTTCGGGATAGGACGGCAGCGGCAGGGTCGGATAGCCCTCGGGCGTCAGGAATGCGACCTCGACGCCTTGCGCTGCCAGCGTCTCGGCCAGCGTCACCAGCGTCCGCACCACGCCGTTGATCTGCGGATACCAGGCGTCGGTGACGATCAGGACGCGCATGATGGCGTGCTCACGCAGCGGCCTTGCGCCGCCAAGGCAACGTGGCAAGGCTGCGCTGTTCGTTGAGGGTGCGGCTGAGCACCGACCAGTCGATCAGTTCCATGCGCCCGTCATGATGCTCGACGACGGCGGTGCAGCTTTCGACCCAATCGCCGGTGTTGATATAGGCGAGCCCGGCGATGTCGCGGTGCGCGGCACTGTGAATATGGCCGCAGATCACGCCGTCGACGCCCTGCCGTGCGGCTTCGTCCGCCACCACCGTCTCAAACTTGCCGATGAAATTGACGGCGTTCTTGACCCGCATCTTGGCCCAGGCCGACAGCGACCAGTAGGTGAAGCCGAGCCTGCGGCGGGCAATGTTGACATAGCGGTTCAGCCACATCGCCAACTGGTAGGCGCCGTCGCCCAGCAAAGCGAGCCACTTGGCGTGCGCCATCACCACGTCGAACACGTCGCCATGGATGACGAGGTAGCGCTTGCCGTCGGCGGCCTCATGCACGATCGTCTCGTGGATTTCGATCTCGCCGAAATTCACGCCGCGGAATTCGCGCAGGAACTCGTCGTGATTGCCGGGCACGTAGACGATGCGCGCGCCCTTGCGCGCCTTGCGCATCAGCTTTTGCACCACGTCATTATGCGACTGCGGCCAATACCAGCTGCTTTTCAGCTGCCATCCGTCGACGATGTCCCCGACCAGATAGATCGTCTCGGCGTCATGAAGCCTGAGGAATTCTAGCAGCGCTTCGGCCTGGCAGAAGCGGGTGCCCAGATGCACATCCGAAAGAAACAGCGTCCGATATCTCGGCGTATCCGCCTCATCACTCGAATCGTGGATTGCTGTGCTTGCCATGCGTCGCTTTGAGCAAAATTGCGTGACGCAGCGATGACGGGAGCAATACAGTTTCCTGACGAGGAGCGATGGTTTTTAGCCGGCGCAGCAGACTGTAGCGGCGGCGATAATGCTCCATTGCTGCCCTTGTGGACGCGAAAGGCAAGCAGTCTTCGTCATCGAGTGTATCGTTGAAATATGGGACCATCCGATAAACGAATAGCCCCATGTAATTAGTTCAGCTTGGCGACGAGGGCATTAGCTGCGCTTTTCCACCCCACATGCTTCTCCTCACGAAACACTTCGCCCAAAGCTCCGCTTCTCACCGTTGACTCCTGCCGCAAACAGCGTAAAAGCGCGCTCAAACAGGGATTGCACCGATGCGCGGCCTCTTGATGGCGCTTTTCGCATTCGATTTTCCCGGCCACGATGTCAACCATCGGGCCGGACGCCGAAGCGCGTCCCTGCTTTCGACCAAAACCACGGCCAAAACGACCGCCAAAACGGTGTGATCTCCCTTGGCCTGCTCACCCTCTCCCGGGTCCGGCCCGGGGGATAAAGCCCGCGACGGCCGGCGGGTTTTCTCCAAAAGCGAGCGGAGAGGGACAGGAGATTTTCGATATGGGTTTCAAGGTTGCGATCGTCGGTGCTACGGGCAATGTGGGCCGGGAAATGCTCAACATACTGGAAGAACGCGGCTTTCCCGCCGATGAGGTGGTGGCGCTCGCCTCGCGCCGCAGCCAGGGCACCGATGTGTCCTATGGCGACCGCACGATTAAGGTGAAGTCGCTCGACACCTATGATTTTTCCGACACCGATATCTGTCTGATGTCGGCTGGCGGCAGCATCTCCAAGGAATGGTCGCCCAAGATCGGCAAGCAGGGCTGCGTCGTCATCGACAACTCCTCGGCCTGGCGCTACGACCAGAACGTGCCGCTGATCGTGCCGGAAGTGAACCCGGACGCCATCGCCGGCTTCACCCGCAAGAACATCATCGCCAACCCGAACTGCTCGACCGCGCAGCTGGTGGTGGCGCTGAAGCCGCTGCATGACATCGCGACCATCAAGCGCGTCGTGGTCTCCACCTACCAGTCGGTCTCCGGCGCAGGCAAGGAGGGCATGGACGAGCTGTTCACCCAGACCCGCGCCGTCTTCGTCGCGGATGCGGTCCAGAACAAGAAGTTCCCCAAGCGCATCGCCTTCAACGTCATCCCCCACATCGACGTCTTCATGGAAGACGGCTACACCAAGGAAGAGTGGAAGATGATGGCCGAGACCAAGAAGATGCTCGACCCCAAGATCAAGCTGACCGCCACCGCCGTGCGCGTGCCGGTGTTCATCGGCCACTCCGAGGCCGTCAACATCGAGTTAGAAAAGCCGATCACCGCCGACGAGGCGCGCGACATCCTGCGCGAGGCGCCGGGTTGCCTGGTCATCGACAAGCAGGAGGATGGCGGCTACGCCACGCCGCTGGATTCAGCCGGCGAGGACGCCACCTACATTTCCCGCATCCGCGAGGACGCGACCGTCGAAAACGGCCTGGCGCTTTGGATCGTCTCGGACAATCTGCGCAAGGGTGCGGCACTCAACGCCGTTCAGATCGCAGAACTGCTGATCGAACGAGACCTGATCAAGCCGCGTCAGAAGGCTGCCTGAGCCGACAACCTTGCCTGCGCCGCGATTCGGCGCATTACAGCAATAAGCCTCGCTTCCTCCCGGATGCGGGGCTTCTATGTTTTGGAAAGCATTTGCTAACCAAACTTTGAGAAACGTCGCGGCCAAAATCGCGCAACCAATTGCCACGCCTTCGCAAAAATGCCGCTAAAGGGTGCGAAAGTCGTTTTTGCAACCTTGATTGACCCGGCGAAATCCCGCAAAAGTAGGAAATGACAGCGTTTTCGGGCGCTTTCCCACAAAATTGAAAGGCCTCCCCCGCGCTGATGTCCAGTGAAGTGCTTCTGACCGTCCTTATCGTCCTGCCTTTTCTAAGCAGCCTCGTGGCCGGAAGCCTGCCTGCAAATGCACGAAACGCCGAGGTCTGGCTTGCCGGCGCAGTGGCGCTTATCGGCCTTGCCATCACTATTTCCTTCTATCCCGATGTGACCGGCGGAGAAGTCGTCCGCTACGAGATTCCGTGGCTGCCCTCCGCAGGGCTCAATCTCATCATCCGCATGGACGGCTTCGCCTGGATCTTCTCGATGCTGATCACCGGCATTGGCTTCCTGGTCGTGCTCTATGCGCGCTACTACATGTCGCCCAAGGATCCGGTGCCGCGCTTCTTCGCGTTCTTCCTTGCCTTCATGGGCGCGATGCTGGGCGTGGTGACGTCCGGCAACATCATCCAACTCGTCGTGTTCTGGGAACTGACCAGCGTCACATCCTTCCTGTTGATCGGCTATTGGTATCACAACGCCAATGCCCGCGACGGCGCGCGCATGGCGCTGACGGTGACCGCCATAGGCGGACTGGCGCTTTTGGTCGCCATGCTCCTGGTCGGCCATGTCATCGGCAGCTACGACCTCGAAGCGGTGCTGGCGTCGGGCAATACGCTGCGCGAGCATCCGCTTTACACCACCATCCTTATCCTGATGCTGCTGGGCGCCTTCACCAAGAGCGCGCAGTTCCCCTTCCAGTTCTGGCTGCCGCGGGCCATGGCCGCACCTACGCCGGTGTCGGCCTATCTGCATTCGGCCACCATGGTGAAGGCCGGCGTGTTCCTGCTGGTGCGTTTCTGGCCGGTCATGGCCGGCACCGATCAGTGGTTCTGGATCGTCAGCTCAGCCGGTCTCATCACGCTGGTCATGGGTGCCTATGCGGCGATCTTCCAGCAGGATCTGAAGGGTCTGCTGGCCTATTCCACCATCAGCCATCTAGGCCTGATCACCACGCTTCTGGGCATGGGCACACCTCTGGCGGCGGTGGCTGCGATCTTCCACATCGTCAACCACGCCACCTTCAAGGCCTCGCTGTTCATGGCCGCCGGCATCATCGACCACGAGACCGGCACGCGCGACCTGCGGCGGCTGAGCGGATTGTTCAAATACATGCCGTTCACCGGCACGCTCGCCATCATCGCCAGTGCTGCCATGGCCGGCGTGCCGCTGCTGAACGGCTTCATCTCAAAGGAGATGTTCTTCACCGAGACGGCGATCCGCAACCCCAACATGTTCGCCAATCTGGCGCTGCCGATCGGCGCGATCGTCGCCGGCATCTTCAGCGTCGCCTATGCGCTGCGCTTCGTCTATGGCGTGTTCTTCGGCCCACAGCCGACCGACTTGGAAAAGGTGCCGCACGAGCCGCCGTCGCTGATGCGCATTCCCATCGAAGTCCTCGTGCTGATCTGCCTGATCGTCGGCATCATTCCGGGCATCGCCATCGGCCCCTATCTTGCAACCGCTGTGGTCGCGGTCCTGGGCCAGGATACGCCGCATTACAGCCTGTCGATCTGGCACGGCTTCAACCTGCCGCTGCTGATGAGCATCGGCGCGCTGATCGGCGGTGTCATCCTCTACATCATGCTGCGGCCCTATCTGGCGCTCGGCCTGGAAGGCCCTCCGCTGATGCGCAGGCTGGTCGGGCAGCGCATCTTCGAGCGCATCCTGGTGACGATATCTTGGAAGTGGGCCAAGACCGTGGAGCGTTGGGCCGGCACGCGTCGGCTGCAGCCGCAGCTCTTTCTGCTGGTGCTGATCTGCGTCGTCACAGCTTGGTTCGCGCTGCGCCCGGGCTTCGAGCCGGTGAAGCTGCAACTCGGCGGCTGGGACCCCGGCTTCGTCATACTGTGGATGGTCGGCATCTTCTGCGCGATTGCCGCCGCGCATCAGGCGAAGTACCACCGCCTCGCCTCTCTGATTCTGATGAGCGGCGCCGGCCTGGTCACCTGCATGACCTTCGTCTGGTTTTCCGCGCCCGATCTCGCCGTCACCCAGCTTCTGGTCGAGATCGTCACCACCGTGCTGATCCTGCTCGGCCTGCGCTGGCTGCCTAAGCGGTTTCAGAAAGGCGACACCGACCACACAGCGTTGCGCACAAAGCTGCGGCGCTATCGCGACATTGTGCTCGGCGTCTTCGCCGGCGGCGGCGTTGCCGCGCTGTCCTACGCCATCATGACCCGCACGGCTGTGCCCGACGGGATTTCGCGCTTTTTCCTGGAACGCGCCTATACCGAAGGCGGCGGCACCAATGTCATCAACGTCATGCTGGTCGACTTCCGTGGCTTCGACACCTTCGGCGAGATCGCGGTTCTCGGCGTCGTGGCAATCACCGTCTTCGCCCTTCTGCGCCGCTTCCGCCCGGCCGCCGACAGCGTCGAAAAGCCGGAGCAGCAGCGCATCCAGAACGCCTATGACGACCTCAGGCCGAACCGCCAGAGCGGCGACACGGTGAACGAATATCTGATGATCCCTTCCGTGATCATGCAGTGGATGTTCCCGGTCATCATCGTGCTTTCAGCCTATATCTTCCTGCGCGGCCACGACCTGCCGGGCGGCGGTTTCGCGGCTGGCATCACCATGTCGATCGGCTTCATCCTGCAATATATGGCCGGCGGCACGCGCTGGGTCGAAGACCGGCTGCGCATCCTGCCGGTCAAATGGATCGGCACTGGCCTGCTGATCGCGCTGGCGACGGGTCTGGGCGCCTGGGTGTTCGGCTATCCATTCCTGACCATGGCGTTCCAATATGCCGACCTGGCCATTATCGGCAAGGTGCCGATGGCCACTGCTCTGTTCTTCGACCTCGGCGTTTTCGTGCTGGTCGTCGGCGCCACGGTGCTCATTCTCATCGCACTGGCGCACCAATCCGTCCGCTCGCCAAAGGCGGCGCGCAGCACGGTTCTGCCGACGCACGCCGTGGAGCCGCCGCCTGAGCCAGCCTTGGAAACAACCGCCGTTGAAACGCCGGCCTTAGAAATCCCGGGAGGAGCGTCCTGATGGAACTCATCCTGGCAATCGGCATCGGCGTTCTCGCGGGCTCGGGCGTGTTCCTGCTGCTGCGGCCGCGCACCTTCCAGGTCATCGTCGGCCTGTCTTTGATCTCCTACGCGGTCAACCTGTTCATCTTTTCGATGGGGCGCATCCGCCTCAACGCCGCCCCGGTTCTGAATCCGGCGGCGAATGACCCCGCTCTCTACACAGACCCGGTGCCACAGGCGCTGGTGCTGACGGCGATTGTCATCGGTTTCGCGATGACGGCGCTGTTCCTGGTGGTCCTGCTCGCTTCGCGTGGCTTCACCGGCACCGACCACGTTGACGGAAGGGAGCGCTGAGATGAGCTTCCTCGACCACCTCATCATCATGCCGATCCTGCTGCCGCTGGGCGCGGCGGCACTGACGCTGCTGTTCGACGAGACGCGCCGTGAGGTGAAAGCCGGCATCAATTTCGCCGCCACCATCCTGCTCATCGCGATAGCCATAGCGCTTCTGGTGCAGACCGACGCGGTAACGCGCGAAGGCACCGAACTGACAATCACCTATCGGCTCGGCAACTGGCCCGCGCCCTTCGGCATCGTGTTGGTCGCCGACCGGCTTTCGGCGATCATGGTGCTGCTTACCGGCATTCTGGGCATCAACGCGCTGATCTATTCGATGGCGCGCTGGCAGGCTGCCGGGCCGCATTTCCACATGCTGTTCCAGATGCTGCTGATGGGCCTGAACGGCGCCTTCCTGACCGGCGACCTGTTCAACCTGTTCGTCTTCTTCGAGGTCATGCTGGCGGCCTCCTACGGGCTTTTGCTGCACGGTTCGGGTGTGCTGCGCGTTCGCGCCGGCCTGCATTACATCGCCATCAACCTGGCGGCCTCGTCGCTGTTCCTGATCGGCGTCAGCCTGATCTATGGCGTCACCGGCACGCTGAACATGGCCGACTTGGCACTCCGCATCCCGCATGTGCCGGCAAACGACCTCGGGCTGCTGCATGCGGGCGCAGCCATTCTAGGCATCGCCTTCCTGGTCAAGGCCGGCATGTGGCCGCTGAACTTCTGGCTGCCGACAACCTATGCGGCGGCGAGCGCACCGGTCGCGGGGCTGTTTGCGATAATGACCAAGGTCGGTGTCTACATCGTCCTGCGCCTGACGCTGCTCCTCTTCGGCGAGCATGCCGGAGCGTCCTTCGGCTTCGGCCAGACCTTTCTCCTGATCGGCGGGCTGGCGACCATCGCTTTTGGCACGGTCGGAGTTCTTGCCTCGCAGAGCACGGGCCGTCTCGCCGGCTATTCGGTGCTGGTGTCCTCGGGCACATTGCTCGCAGCCATCGGCATGGGCGACAGGGCTGTGACCGGCGGCCTGCTGTTCTACCTCGTCAGTTCGACCCTCACCATCAGCGCCTTCCTGATGCTGGTCGAACTGGTCGAGCGCGCGCGTGTGGCCGGCGCCGACGTCCTCGCCGTGACCATGGAAGCCTATGGCGAAGACGACGAAGACCTCGAACACGAGGAGGAAGTCGGCGTCGTCATTCCATCGACCATGGCGATCCTGGGCGTCTGCTTCGCCCTGTGCGGGCTGCTCTTGTCAGGCGTGCCGCCCTTTTCCGGCTTCATTTCCAAATTTGCCATGCTGAGCGCGGTGCTTCAGTCGGAAGACGCCGCGTCGCCGATCCCCGCATCGACATGGTGGCTGATCGGACTGCTGATCATTTCCGGCCTCGCCTCGCTGATCGCCATGACGCGAACCGGCATTGCCACCTTCTGGGCGACGCTCGAAGGCCCGACGCCGAACGTCCGCGTCATCGAGATCGCGCCGATCGCTATCCTGATCGTCCTCTGCCTTGGCCTGACCGTTGCAGGCGGCCCGGTGCTGCACTTCATGGACCTGGCAGCCGACGCTTTGCACACGCCGACCGACTATATCGAGGACGTTATCGGCACCACGCCGGCGGCCAGTGCGGGAGGTGCGTCATGAGCCGCATCCTGCCCTATCCGCTGCTGACGCTGTCGCTGCTGGTCCTATGGCTGCTGTTGCAGCAATCGGCGTCGCCGGGCCACATTCTGCTGGGGCTGGTTGCCGCGCTGCTGGCGTCCCGCGCCATGGCCGCCCTGCAGCCGGAAAAGCCGCGCGTCGTCCGCTTTCTGCCAATCTTCCGGCTGGTCGGTCGGGTCGTCGTCGACATCCTGGCGTCGAATATCGCCGTCTCGAGGCTGATCCTCAACCCGAACAGCGACATGACCAAGTCGGGCTTCCTGACCGTGCCGCTGGTCCTGAAAGACCGTTTCGGCCTTGCCATCCTGTCCTGCATTGTCACAGCAACGCCGGGCAGCGCCTGGCTCGAATACAATCCCGAGGAAAGCGAGGTTCTGATCCACGTTCTGGATATCGAAAATGACCAGGAATGGATCGACACCTTGAAAAACCGCTACGAGATCCTGCTGCTGGAGATTTTCGGATGAGCCAGATCATTCTTTTCTGGAGCGTGCTGGCCTGCGAAGCCATTCTGGCGCTCGCCATGGCCTGCGCCGCCTATCGCCTGGCTCGCGGTCCTCGCGCGCAGGACCGGGTGCTGAGCCTCGACGCCTTCTATGTCAGCGGCATGCTGCTCCTGGTCACCTTCGGCATCCGCACAGGCACGACGCTCTATTTCGAGGCGGCACTGATCATCGGCACGCTCGGCTTCGTCAGCACGCTGGCCCTGGCCAAATTCCTCATGCGCGGCGAGGTCATCGAATGAGCGGCGACCAATTTCCGCTCTGGGCGGCCATCGCAGTCTCCGTCCTTTTGGTCGCCGGCTCGTTGCTGACGCTTGCCGGATGTATCGGCATGGTGCGGTTCCGCTCGTTCTACCAGCGCATCCATGCCCCTACCATCGGCACGAGTTTTGGGACGATCTTCATTCTGGCGGGATCGGTGGTCTATTTCACCGTCACCCAGCTTAGGCCGGCGGTGCACGAAGTGCTGATATTCGTCTTCGTCTCGGTCACCACACCGGTGACGTTGATGCTTCTGGCACGGGCAGCGCTTTATCGCGACCGGATCGAGCGTGACCCGGACGTCCCGCCCTCGAAGGACCCGCTCGACAACGCCGAGATGGAGGCGTCGAAACAAGCGCCACGGAGACCAGCTGTGAAGGAAGCATAGAAGTCAACCGAAAAACGGCGGACCGCATGGCCCGCCGTTTTTGCTTCCACATTAGCGGAAAAGTTTACTCGGCGCTGGCTTCGGCTGGAGCAGCGGATGCAGCTGCGGCAGCGGCGGCTGCGTCGTCCTGTGCCTTCTTCAGCAGCGCTGCGCGCTCCTGGGCCTTCTTGCCCGGCTCGGCCTTGGTCGGGTTGCTGCGGGCCGGACGGTTGGCAATGCCAGCCTGGTCGAGGAAGCGCAGCACGCGGTCGGTCGGCAGCGCGCCGTTGTCCATCCAATGCTTGACGCGGTCTTCGTTGACGGAAACGCGCGCTGCATCGTCAGCCAGCATCGGGTTCCACGAACCGACCTGCTCGATGAAACGGCCATCGCGCGGCGAACGGGCGTCGGCGATGACGATGTGGTAGTAGGGACGCTTCTTGGAGCCGGCGCGAGCCAGGCGGATCTTCAGTGCCATGTCAAAATCTCCTTAGGGGTACTGTTCACTGATTGGGTTTACTGGTCTGTCTTCACGCCATCCTTGGCGATCTGTTCGTGGTGCCTGATGACCTCGCGGACAACGAAGTTCAGGAATTTCTCGGCAAAATCGGGATCGAGCTTGGCCTCCTGGGCCAGGCGACGCAGGCGGGCGATCTGTTCCTGTTCGCGCGCGGGGTCCGCCGGCGGCAGTCCGTGGGTGGCCTTGAGCACGCCCACCGCCTGGGTGCAGCGGAAACGCTCCGCCAGCATGTAGATCAAAGCAGCATCGATATTGTCGATCGAGCCGCGCAAATCCTTGAGCAATACCTGCGGTGTCGCCTTCATCGTCTCCCCCACGCTATTTCTTCTTTCCCAGGCCTGGCAGACCGCCGGGACCGCCGAGGCCGGGCAATCTCATGCCACCGGGAAGGCCCGGCAAACCACCGCCGCCGAGGCCGGGAAGGCCACCTGCCATGCCCTTTCCGAGGCCGGCGGCTTCGGCCTGCTTCTTCAGCGCCTCGAGCTGCTTGGGGTCCATCTTGGACAGGTCGGGCATGCCGCCCATCCCGCCCGGCATCATGCCGCCAAGTCCCATCTTCTGCGCCATTCCGCCCATCATCCCGCGCATCATGCCGCCCTTGCCCTTGCCGCCCATGGCTTTCATCATGTCGGCCATCTGGCGATGCATCTTGAGCAGCTTGTTGATCTCGGCCGCGTCCGTGCCGGAACCGGCGGCGATGCGCTTTTTGCGCGAATGCTTGAGAACATCGGGATTGGCGCGCTCGGCCTTGGTCATCGAGGAAATGATGGCGATCTGGCGACCGAACATCTTGTCGTCCATGCCGGCCGCGGCCATCTGGTCCTTCATCTTGCCCATGCCGGGCATCATGCCCATGATGCCGCCCATGCCGCCCATCTTCTGCATCTGGCCGAGCTGGTCGGCGAGATCGTTGAGGTCGAACTTGCCCGACTGCATCTTCTTGGCCATCGCCGCGGCTTTTTCCGCGTCGATTGTTTCGGCAGCTTTCTCGACCAGGCTGACAATGTCGCCCATGCCGAGAATGCGGTCGGCGATACGCTTGGGATAGAACTCTTCGAGCCCATCCATCTTCTCCCCGGTGCCGATCAGCTTGATCGGCTTGCCGGTGACGGCGCGCATGGACAGGGCCGCGCCGCCGCGACCGTCGCCATCCATGCGGGTCAGGACGAGGCCGGTGATGCCGATGCGTTCGTCGAAATTGCGCGCCAGATTGACGGCGTCCTGACCGGTCAGCGAATCGGCGACGAGCAGAATTTCATGCGGGTTCGACACCTTGCGGATGTCCGCCATCTCAACCATCAGCGGCTCATCGATATGGGTGCGGCCGGCGGTGTCGAGGATGACGACGTCATGGCCGCCGAGCTTGGCGGCCTGGACCGCGCGCTTTGCGATATCGACCGGCGTCTGGCCGGCGACGATCGGCAGCGTAGCGACCTTGATCTGCTCGCCGATCTGGCGAAGCTGCTCCTGGGCGGCGGGACGGCGCGTGTCGAGCGAGGCGATCAGGACCTTCTTGTTCTGCCGCTCGGTCAGCCGCTTGGCGATCTTGCCGGTGGTCGTCGTCTTGCCCGAGCCCTGAAGGCCGACCATCATGATGACGACCGGAGCTGCCGCGTTGAGGTCGATGGCGACGCCTTCGGTGCCGAGCATCTCGACCAACTCGTCATGGACGATCTTGACGACCATCTGGCCCGGCTTGATCGACTTGACGACAGCGGCCCCCACCGCTTTTTCACGCACGCGGTCGGTGAAGGAGCGCACGACTTCGAGCGCGACGTCGGCCTCGAGCAGGGCGCGGCGAACCTCGCGCAGGGCAGCCGACACATCGGCTTCCGACAGCGCGCCACGACCGGTCAGGCCGTTTAGAATCGAGCCTAGGCGTTCCTGTAAGCTCTCGAACATGAACCTTCTTCCTTTCTCCGGCGCTTGGGCTACGCCCGAGAAGTAATGCTTCGCCAGCCCGGTTCAAAACCTTTCGTGCAGCCAAAGCCAAAAAGCACCAGGGGGCGCATCGCGCTGCCTGGTGTTGGCCTCCGGGATCGATTTATACCACTTGGGGTCCCGGTCGGCGGCTCGGAGTCTGAACTCGTCGCTGAATTGCGGGCTTCTAGACAGCAAAACTGCCGCGAAGTCAAGGTCCTCGGCGTGGCGAGACCGGGAAGCGACCCTCAGGCCGCCTGGGTGCCGTCCAGTATATCCTCGCCGGCGAACGACGGATCGTAGACGCTCGCCTGGTTGCGACCCGACGCCTTTGCCTGGGCAAGGGCGGCATCGGCGCGGTGCACCGCATGCTCCAGCGGTTCGCGCGGCGCGATCAGGCACGCGCCGATGCTGATGGTGACGCGCAGGTTAGCGCCGCCCGCTGGATGGAACGGTTTTGCCCGCACGGCCTCCAGCACCTTGTGAGAAATGGACGACAGAAGCTCCGGCGTGCAACGATCGATCAGCACGGCGAATTCGTCGCCGCTCCAGCGGCCGCAAATGTCGAGCCGCCGGGTGACGCCATCCAGGCGCTTGCCCAACTCAGCCAGAACGGCGTCGCCGTAGGCATTGCCGAAGCCTTCATTGACGGGTTTGAAGTTGTCGACATCGAGAATCAGGATGCCGAGCCGGCCCCGGGCGTTCTCGACGATGCCACGGCGATGTTCGAAGGTTTCGATGAAGCCGCGCCGGTTGACCAGCCCGGTGAGCGGGTCGAAATAGGCGCCGTTCTCCATCTTCTCCTGATGCTGCCGCAGCTCGGATTCGAGCCTGCCGGTGGTGTCGCGCACAGACGCCGCCATGCTGTTGACCGAGCGCATCAGAGAGCCGATCTGGTCGCCGCCCTCCTTCATCGCGATATCGTGATTGCCAGCCGCCACTTCCGCCACCGCGCGCGCGGCCTTGACCACCCGGTCGAGCACGAAGAACTTGAACATAAGGGCGATCAGCAGGGCGGCCCCCATCGCCACGGCAATCAGCAGCCCGAGCGGGCGGGACAGGCTCTGCCCGGCGATGGCGTTGATGTCGACGGCGGCGATGTTGAACCAGTTCAGCGACTTGAGATGACCGACGCTGACAAGCATGTCGCGCCCGCCCATGGACAGCGAGACAGGCTTGGTCAAGCCGCCGGTCTTGGCCTGCTCCATGGCACTGCGCAGAGCCTGGCGGTCGGCCTCGGAATCGATGAGCTGGAAGACGCCGGCCTTCTGGGCGCCCTCAGTGGCGCTGAAGCTCTCCTGGCCCTCGCCGCGGCGTGCCTGAACGGTGCCCGCTGCGTCGACATAAAGGCTTTCGACGCCCTGGCGCGCCGGTGCTGCCATATCGGCAAGGAAGTCGGCCAGATCGATGCCGGTTCCTACCACGCCGAGCGCCTGGCCGTTGCCGCGGATGAGGCAGTTGACCCAGACTTTCGCTATGCCGCCATCGCGATTGTCGACATTAAGGTAGCAGCCCGGCTCGCCGGCGATCATGCGGTAGTACCACTCGTCGCGCGGGTTTTCCGGATCGATGGTGTAGCGCAGTTCCTGGCCGGAAAAGCTGCCCTTCTCGTCGTTGAAATAGTAGTTGCCCGAAGCGTTGGCGACGAGGAAATAGCTGCCGTCGCGGAATGCCTGGCGCAGCTGCTCGAGTTCGCCGAGCGCTCGGTTGCGCTTGTCCTCGGCGGCTTCGTCGGTGATCCATTCGATCACCGAAGGAGCTCCCGAAATTGTGCGGGCGAGTTCGATATCGCGGCTCAGCGCCTCGTTGCCACGGTCCCGGTCGTAGAGCGCCTGGGTCTCCGCGAGCGGCCCGCCAACTGACAAAGCTGTCCGCTCGGAGAGACCGGAGAACGAGACAAGGGCTGTTACAGCGATGCCGGTCGACACGACCGCCATCAGAACAAACACCTTCACGTTCAGGCTGCGGACCAAATCGGCACGAAGCGCACCGAATCTCTTTCCGTTCATGATGTACGCCAACTCACTGTGATGTCGCCCAACCCGCGTCATCGAATTCCAAGACTCAAGGCTTATGGCCAATACGTATAGAACTCGTTAAGCACGTTTGCGTTTGCGGAAGAACGTCAGCGAGAGACATTATTGGTCAGCAGTCGATGCACGAAACCGAGCTTTTGCCCGATCGTCTGCGAGATGACGAACGGATAAAGATCGGGCAGGCCCATGCAGCGGTTGATGGCGTTCGACGCCTCGGACAGCACCAGCCAACGCGCCAGGATGGGGGCGAAATCGCCTTCGGGAGCCGCTGGCGGCGCCGATTCGTCGGGCTGGGCTTGTTGCGTCACCTGCTTACGGTCGTTCTCCGCAGTCTCAAGCTTGCCGAGCGGAAAATTCAGCGCTGCGACCATCTCTAAAGTATCGGTAATATGGATATAGTGGGCCCAGGTCTCGGCCCAGTCTTCCCACGGATGGCTCGCGGCATAGGCCGAGATGTGGCTTTCCTGCCAGCCGGGCTTCGGGCCTTCGGCATAGTGAGTCTGCAGCGCCTGCTCGTAGTCGAGCGTCTCGTCGCCGAACATGGCGCGGAATTCTTCGAGACGGGCAGGATCGTCGCGGATCAGCCGGTCCCAGTAGTAATGGCCGAGTTCATGGCGGAAATGGCCGAGCAGCGTGCGATAGTTCTCGCCCATCTCGACGCGCATCTTCTCGCGTTCGGCCGAATCGGCTTCGGCCACGTTGAGTGTGATCAGCCCATTGTCATGACCAGTGAGAATATGCTCGCCGCCCGGACCGGCGCCCGGCGTGCTGGCGAGGAAATCGAAGGCGATGCCGGTCTGGTCGTCCGGCCCGGTTTTGGGCTCGACGGGGAGGCCGAAGGCTAGGAACGAGTAGATCGCGCGACGCTTGGCCGCTTCCACACGCGTCCAGCGTTGGCGATTGCCATCGACCGACAGGTCGGGGATGATTTTGTTGAGCGCGCAGGCGCGGCAGAAGCTGGCTTCTGGCGCAGTCCAGTTGCAACTGCACTCGGTGGCGTTGAGGCATTGGAAATTGCCGTCGACGCCCGACAGCACGAAGCCGCCGGCATCAGGATCATAGGAGACGAAGCTGCCGCAGTTGAGACACTGGGCGTTCTCGAAATAAAGCCGCTTGGAGCAGTTGGGGCATTCGAAGAGTTTCATTGGACACGCAGTTCGGGAGGGAGGGAGGTGGCCTCGCAACGAAGTTAGGCAGAAGTTGTTCCGTCCCAAACCCGATATTCAGGCGGCCAGCTCTTTTATGACATCGCGGGCCACGGCCTCGCCGGAAAGCCTTGCTCCGCCACAGGTCTGGATCAATGGTCCGGCAAGCGCTTCACCGGCGAAGAAGATCTTGTCGGCCACGGGGCGCATCAAAGTGGCGCGCGCGCCGACCTTGCCCGGACGGGCGGCGGCATAGGCGCCGCGCACAAAGCGTTCGGCGCCCCAATCCGTCATCATGGCGCGGCCTACATGCTTGCGCGCATCGTTGCCGAACATGTCGCAGATCCGGTCGGTGACGAAGTCGACGCCGGCGGCTTCCCCCGCCGCTGACATTTCCCAAGCAAAAGCGCCGCCGACGAAGCCGACCATCAGATCGAGGTCGAAGGGAAAACAGAGGAAATAGAGGTCGTGCCGCGCATGGCGCTCGATCAGAAGATCGTCGAACGGCTTCAGGTCGAAGCGGCCGCCCTTTATCGCGACGGGAATCTTGGTCAGCATGCCCATGGGCAGGTCGAAAAACGCCTCGACATAGCTGTCGGGAATATCGGGAAAGAATTTTATTTCCTCGAAGGCAAGCACCGCCGGCGACGCGGTGACGATAACTACAGAAGCGCGAATCGTGCCCCGGTCCGTCTCGCAGGCGACGCCCGGCCCGTCCCAGCGAATTTTGCGCACCGGCGTGGACAGTTCCACCTCGACATCCCCGCCGAATCGCGCCACGAGCGCGCCAAACCCCTCCTTGGTGAAATAGTTGGGCTCGAGATCGGCGGCGGCGTTAAAGTCGGCGATGGAAATCTCGTCGTCGTCGCGGCCGAAATCCATCGGCCCAATGAAGGTGGTCGCCGCCCGCATGGCGTGACTGCCCGACAGCAGCGACGATAGCCTATCGTCCTCGCCCTTGTGGCTTTCGAGCAGCACCCGTAGCGCCACATCAGCACGCCGCATTTCGGCAAGCGCAATGTCGTCCGCCTTCTGGTGGCGGAGATAGAGGTGATCGAGCTCCATGTCGTGATGGTACATCGTCCAGCCTGCCGCCTGCGCCTCTGGAAAATAGGGATTGCGGTCGCCGGCATGCAGCCAGGCGCAACCGATGTCGAAGGGAACGCCGAAATGCTCAGACGACGTCCAGG
Source organism: Tianweitania sp. UT-5YL-CI-8 (assembly GCF_030010215.1). GTDB lineage: Bacteria > Pseudomonadota > Alphaproteobacteria > Rhizobiales > Rhizobiaceae > Oryzicola. Next base: position 33,004 of record NZ_JASCRR010000012.1, on the reverse strand, counting down.
CGCGTCCGCCGATGCGGTCCATCGCTTCGACGAGCTTGAAAGTGAGACCCGCCTGCCGCACGGTTTTTGCCGCCGCCAAACCAGCAGAACCTGCGCCGATGATCACAACATCGACATCTTTCATTGATTTCCCCCATCAGGCATGCGGAATACTTGATCGTAGCCAAGTTTTCTGCGACCTGCCAGCATGGAGAGAGGCGGATGTAAACGCCTTGTTAAGGCTGACAGGCCAGCGTTCGATTGGAAATCCGTCCAAGGGCGAGAATCAGGCGAGAGGGAGTACGGCATGGCGATCATTGCCACGATGAAAAGTATGGCGGCGGCAACGGTTCTGCTCGGCCTCAGCGCGGTAGCGGCACAGGCTGCGCAATGCGGCAACAACGCTTCGGGCTTCGAGGCTTGGAAGGCTGCGTTCAGAAACGAAGCGGCGGCGAACGGCGTCGGTCAGGCTGGCCTGAATGCCTTGGCGGGCACGAGCTACGCCAGCAAGACGATCTACGCGGATCGCAACCAAAAGAGCTTCAAGCTGTCGCTCAACGAGTTCATGAACAAGCGCGGCGCCAAGGCAATCGCCTCCAAGGGCAAGTCCCTGAAGCGCAAAAACGCGGCCCTGTTCCAGCAGATCGAAGCGCGCTACGGCGTTCCCGCGGGCCCGCTGCTTGCCATCTGGGGCATGGAAACCGGCTTCGGCGGCTTTTTGGGCAACCAGAACACTGTCTCGGCCGTCGCCACGCTCGCCTATGACTGCCGCCGCAGCGAGTTCTTCACCAACCAGCTCGTCGCGGCACTCAAGCTCGTCGACCGCGGCACGATCAACGCCTCGTCGATTGGTGCGGCGCATGGTGAAATCGGCCAGACCCAGTTCCTGCCGGTCAACGTTCTGAGATACGGCGTGGACGGCGACGGCAACGGCCGCATCGACATGGTCAAGTCAACCGCCGACGCTTTGGCATCGACCGCGAACTTCCTGAAGGGCCATGGCTGGCGCGCAGGTAGCGGCTACCAGCCAGGACAGGGCAATTTCGGCGCCATCCAGGGCTGGAACTCGGCAAGCGTCTACCAGCAGGCAATCGCCATCATCGCCCAAGAAATCGACGGAAGTTGATCATCACGACCCAACAAATAAAAGGCCGGCGCTGTGTCCGGCCTTTTTTGTTGATCGTGCCGCTCAGCCCCGGCGGGTGCGGGCGGCAAGTGTGCGCAGGCGCAGTGCGTTGAGCTTGATGAAGCCTGCGGCGTCCTTCTGATCGTAGGCGCCCTGGTCGTCCTCGAAGGTGACCAACTTGTCGGAATAGAGCGACTTCGGGCTTTCGCGGCCGATGACCATAACATTACCCTTGTAGAGCTTCAGCGTCACTTCGCCCTCGACGTCCTTCTGGCTGAGGTCGATGGCAGCCTGCAGCATCTGGCGCTCAGGCGAGAACCAGAAGCCGTAATAGATGAGCTCGGCGTAGCGCGGCATCAGTTCGTCCTTGAGATGCGCGGCACCCCGGTCGAGCGTGATGGATTCGATGGCGCGGTGCGCGGTCAGAAGGATCGTGCCGCCTGGCGTCTCGTAGACGCCGCGGCTCTTCATGCCGACGAAGCGGTTCTCGACCAGATCGAGACGGCCGATGCCGTTGTCGCGGCCGTAGTCGTTGAGCTTGGCCAAAAGCGTTGCCGGCGACAGGCGCTCGCCATTGATCGATACCGCATCGCCCTTCTCGAAGCCGACCTTGATGACCGTTGCCTTGTCGGGCGCGGCCTCCGGCGAAATGGTGCGCATATGGACGTATTCGGGCGCTTCGACCGCCGGGTCTTCCAGAACTTTGCCTTCGGAGGACGAGTGCAGCAGGTTGGCGTCGACCGAGAACGGCGCTTCGCCCTTCTTGTCCTTGGCGACCGGGATCTGGTGCTTTTCGGCGAAGTCGAGCAAATCGGTGCGGCTCTTGAACGCCCAGTCGCGCCACGGCGCGATGATCTTGATGTCTGGGTTCAACGCATAGGCGGAGAGCTCGAAGCGGACCTGATCGTTGCCCTTGCCGGTCGCGCCATGCGCTATGGCGTCGGCGCCGGTCTTTTCGGCGATCTCGATCAGATGCTTGGAGATCAAAGGGCGGGCAATCGACGTGCCGAGCAGATAGACGCCTTCATAGACGGCATTGGCGCGGAACATCGGGAAGACGAAATCGCGGACGAATTCCTCGCGCACGTCTTCGATGAAGATGTCCTTGATGCCGAGCATCTCGGCCTTCTTGCGGGCCGGCTCAAGCTCCTCGCCCTGGCCGAGATCGGCGGTGAAGGTGACGACCTCCGCGCCCAGTTCGGTCTGCAGCCATTTCAGGATGATGGAGGTGTCGAGGCCGCCAGAATAGGCGAGCACGACTTTCTTGACGTCTTTCCACTTGGACATGTCTTTATCCCGGCCAGTTCAAAAAGTGCCATAACTGCACATTCGACGTGCGCAACACGCACATTTCCGGCGCACTCTTAGCAGGAATGCCGCGACGGGCAAGGGCGCGGGACCCGACGACGCATGGTCCAAAGCGGGCCAATTGCCGAAACCGCAAAACATTGGTATGGAGCGGCAATGGAAGAGCTGTTTGGAGATCCGGCGTATAAGGGTTTCGTGCTGCAGGACAAGAAGCGTCTGCCGGCACGGTTCTTTGCGCGTATTTCCGGCGCGCTTAACTGCCGACTTCCTTGAGCCGACGGGCTTTCCGGCTGAAGCCGGACTTCTGACAATCTTCATTCCTATCGACGGATCATGGCCATGAGCGCACCGCGCACCCTTTACGACAAGATTTTCGACGACCACGTCGTCGACCGCCAGGAAGACGGCACCTGCCTGCTCTATATCGACCGCCACCTCGTGCATGAGGTGACCAGCCCCCAGGCCTTCGAGGGCCTGCGCATGGCCGGCCGCAAGGTGCGCCACCCCGAGCGCACGCTGGCCGTAGTCGACCACAACGTGCCGACCTCGCCCGACCGCAAGCTCGGCATCAACCGCAACGAGGAAAGCCGCATCCAGATCGCGGCGCTGGCGACCAACGCCAAAGATTTCGGCGTCGAATATTACTCCGAGAACGACCCGCGCCAGGGCATCGTCCACATCGTCGGTCCCGAACAGGGCTTTACCCTGCCGGGCATGACCATCGTCTGCGGCGACAGCCACACTTCGACGCATGGCGCCTTCGGGGCGCTGGCGCATGGCATCGGCACCTCCGAGGTCGAGCACGTGCTCGCAACCCAGACGCTGATCCAGAAGAAGGCCAAGAACATGCTGGTGCGCGTCGACGGGCAACTGCCCGAAGGCGTTACCGCCAAGGACATTGTGCTGGCTATCATCGGCGAGATCGGCACCGCCGGCGGCACCGGCTACGTCATCGAATATGCCGGCGAAGCCATTCGCGCGCTGTCCATGGAAGGCCGCATGACGATCTGCAACATGTCGATCGAGGGCGGCGCCCGCGCCGGCCTGATCGCGCCGGACAAGACCACCTTCGCTTACGTCAAGGATAAGCCGCGCGCGCCGAAAGGCGAGGCCTTCGAAAAGGCGCTCGAATACTGGAAGACGCTGCAGACCGACGAAGGCGCGCATTTCGACAAGATCGTCGTGCTTGACGCCGCCAAGCTGCCGCCCATCGTCACCTGGGGGTCGTCGCCCGAGGATGTCGTGTCGGTGACAGGCATCGTTCCCGATGCCGAACAGATCGCCGACGAGAACAAGCGCAACTCCAAGAAACGGGCGCTCGAATATATGGGCCTGACCGCCGGCACCAAGATCACCGACATCTCCGTTGACCGAGTCTTCATCGGCTCTTGCACCAATGGCCGCATCGAGGATCTACGCGCTGTGGCCAAGGTGGTCGAGGGCAAGACGGTGGCGTCGAGCGTCAGCGCCATGATCGTTCCCGGCTCCGGCCTGGTGAAGGAAATGGCGGAAGCCGAAGGTCTCGACAAGATTTTCGTCGCCGCCGGTTTCGACTGGCGCGAGCCGGGCTGCTCCATGTGCCTGGCGATGAACGACGACCGGCTGAGCCCCTATGAGCGCTGTGCATCGACGTCCAACCGCAACTTCGAAGGCCGCCAGGGCTTCAAGGGTCGCACCCACCTGGTCTCGCCTGCCATGGCGGCGGCAGCGGCCATTGCCGGGCATTTTGTCGATATTCGCGACTGGAAGGGCTGAGCTTTAAACATTCCACCAATTAAAGGGGCGCCTCCATCATGGACGCGCCCCTTTCTTGTGGCCAGACGCCAAGCTGTCGATTGCGCGCCAAGGATTCGCCACGCAGACGATACAGATGTACAATCGTGGCTCGGCCAATGTTGACCCCAGCTTTCCACCGTAGCGAAGAACACGACGATGAGCGGCGCCGAATTCATTCTGACGATCAATCTGTGCGGCGCGGCGCTGTTGGCCGGGGCCTTTCTCGGGATCGCGCTGTATGACAGGCGTCGGCTGGCCGCAAACTGGTTCGCCCTCGCCTACCTGCTCGGCATGGTCTACACCGTGCTGGAGTTCGTCAGCCCCCTGTTTGAAAACGGTCGCTACGTCTTCACCGCCGCTTTCGCCGCGTTTCTCGCCACCACGATTGCGCTGACCATCGGCGTGGCTCGGAAATACCATGTCCGCTTCCCGCTCTTGGCGACGGCGCCGTTTTTCGCCGTTTGCGTCGCGCTCGTGTATCTGTTCGAAGGTATAGAGCGCACATCCATCGCCCGGCTGATAGCCTACCAGTTGCCCTTCACGATCATGCAGGTCGCGGGTGCGGTGGTCGTCTTGCGGTCGAGCTTCCGGAAAGACACGCTCGACTATCTGCTGGCCGGGCTGTTCTTCGCAAGCGGTCTGCAGTTCGCGGCAAAGCCCTTCGTGGCGCTCTATTTCGACGGCGCCGGCCTCGACACGGACAGCTATCTGCAGAGCAACTACGCTATGGTCTCGCAATCGCTCGGTACTATCTTTTCGCTGGCGATAGCGCTGATGCTGCTCGTCATCCTGATGCGCGACGTGCTTTCGGAAGCCACCATGCGGTCGGAGACGGACACGCTGTCGGGGCTTCTCAACCGGCGGGGTTTCGAACGGCGCGCCTCGGAGACGATCCACAACGCTCTCGCCAGGAGCCTTTCCGTGTCCATAGTGGCTTGCGACCTCGACCACTTCAAGGTCATCAACGACACGTTTGGCCACGCCGCCGGCGACCGGGTGATCCAGGCGTTTTCGCAGTTCCTGAGCGCCTCGTCGCCGGGATCGCACATATTGGGACGGTTGGGCGGCGAGGAGTTCGCCGTCATTCTGCCCGGCACTCCCTTATCGAGCGCCAGACTGTTCGCCGAGGGCATCCGCATTGCCTTTGCCGGCATGGCGATTGACGGTTTGCCTCAAGGGCAACGCTTCACCGCGAGCTTCGGCGTAGCAGAGTTGGCCGAAAGCGAAAGCCTGTATGAACTGACTATCCGCGCCGATTCGGCGCTGTACGATGCCAAGAACAGCGGTCGTAACTGCGTTCGCGTTTCCGCGACACCGCAGTCGGTCAACAACCTCATCTACCCCTTTGGCAACAAGCCGTCGGCAGGCTGAGGCGCCAAGTTTATCCGGAGAACGGTGCCTTCCTAAAACAGTTACCTGTCTGGATTGACCGTTCCCAGCGGGGATAAGCAATCTTCAAAAGTGATTTCCCTTAGCCGGACAATAGGCTAGCTTCCCGCTCGAGGGAGAGGACATGCCTGCATCAAAAATCATCCGGCGCGCTGCCGTCATCGGCGCGTGTCTTCTTGCCTCGGCCTGCGTCGAAACCGACAAGACTAGCCTTGCGCTCTCCGGCTCTTCGTCACTTGCCACCGAAACCGCGTCGTCCAATACGCCCGATCTGGGTTCGCCCCAGCCCAAACATGCCGCCTATCGTTGCGACGGCGGTGCGACCTTGATGATCGACAACCGCGTGACCACCGTTTCCTTGGTCGATCCCGATGGCGAGACGTTGGAGTTGCCCGCCGCACCCGCAAGCCAACGCTCGCGATACGGCCAAACGCCCTATGCGCTGGTGCTCGACGGCAACGAGGCGCTTTACATGAAAAGCGGCAAGGAACCCGTGATCTGCCGACGCTGAACCACTTTTTGATGCGATGCGGCAAAGTACCAGAGGCTTCAATCGATTGAAGCCTGGGCTGTTGACGCCCTGTGACTAAATAGCAGCGCCGAAACGGTTTTCCGGCTTTGACGCGCTGCAAAAAGCGCATTAGAAAGCCGCTGTCCACGGTCGCATTTTCTGCGGCTGCGCCACCTATTCAACCACGCCTCGGCGGGACACGATCTGGGGGAGCCATGAGCAAATCCACAGCCACCCAAACCGCAAGAGCACGCCCGCTCTCGCCGCATCTTTCCGTTTGGCGACCGACGATCACCTATGTGATGTCGTTTGCCCATCGCGCCACCGGGGCCGCGTTGTATTTCGGAACGCTGCTGGTTGCCGCCTGGCTGATCACCGCCGCCACCTCCGAAAGCGCCTTCAACACCGTCCAGTGGATATTCGGCTCCTGGGTTGGGCGGGTCGTCCTTTTGGGCTACACCTGGGCATTGATGCATCACATGCTCGGCGGTCTCCGTCATTTAATGTGGGATACCGGCGCCGCCCTCGAGAAGCACAAGGCGTCGAAACTCGGCTGGGCCACCATCATCGGTTCGGTGACGCTCACCATTCTGATCTGGGCTGTCGGCCTTGCCGTCCGCGGAGGCTTCTGAACCATGAGCGACATGCGCACCCCTCTCGCCAAAGTTCGTGGCCTTGGATCGGCCAAGGAAGGCACCGACCACTTCTGGCGCCAGCGCCTGACGGCCGTGTCCAACGTGCCGCTTACCTTGTTCTTTGTCGGTTTGCTCATCGCGCTCAGCGGCGGCAATTTCGCTGATGTCCGCGCCTCGCTGTCCAACCCCTTCGTCGGCCTGGTGCTGGCGCTATTCATGATCTCGGGCCTCTACCACATGCGGATCGGCATGCAGGTCATCATCGAGGACTATATTCATGGCGAGGGCCTCAAGATCCTCCTCGTCATGCTGAACACCTTCTTCGCTATCGCAGTCGGCGTCGCTTCGATCTTCGCTCTGCTCAAACTCGCATTCGGAGGCTGAGAGTGGCCCAGGACGGCAAGCCCGGCGGGGCGTCATCCGCCTACACCTATGTCGATCACAAATTCGACGTCGTCATCGTCGGCGCCGGCGGCGCGGGCCTGCGCGCCACGCTCGGCATGGCCGAGCAGGGCCTGAAGACGGCCTGCATCACCAAGGTGTTCCCGACCCGCTCGCATACGGTGGCCGCCCAGGGCGGCATCGCAGCCTCGCTGCAGAACATGGGCGCCGACTCCTGGAAGTGGCACATGTACGACACCGTCAAGGGCTCGGACTGGCTCGGCGACATGGACGCCATGGAGTATCTGGTCCGCGAAGCGCCGGCCGCCGTTTACGAACTCGAGCATTATGGCGTGCCCTTCTCGCGTACCGAGGAAGGCAAGATCTACCAGCGCCCGTTCGGCGGCCACATGATGAACTATGGCGATGGTCCGCCCGTGCAGCGCACCTGTGCTGCCGCCGACCGCACCGGCCATGCCATACTGCATACGCTCTATGGCCAGTCGTTGAAGAACAACGCGCAGTTCTTCATCGAGTATTTTGCCCTTGACCTGATCATGGAGCCGGACGGCACCTGCACCGGCGTCGTGGCCTGGAACCTCGATGACGGCACCATCCACCGTTTCTCCGCCAAGATGGTCGTGTTGGCCACCGGCGGCTACGGCCGCTCCTATTTCTCCGCCACATCAGCGCATACCTGCACCGGCGACGGCGGCGGCATGGCGGTGCGCGCGGGCCTACCGCTGCAGGACATGGAGTTCGTGCAGTTCCACCCCACCGGCATCTACGGCTCGGGCTGCCTGATCACCGAAGGCGCACGCGGCGAAGGCGGCTATCTCGTCAACTCCGAAGGCGAGCGCTTCATGGAGCGCTATGCGCCATCAGCCAAGGATCTGGCCTCGCGCGACGTGGTCTCCCGCTGCATGACGCTGGAAATCCGCGAGGGCCGCGGCGTCGGCAAGAACAAGGACCACATCTACCTGCATCTCGACCACCTCGATCCGGCCGTGCTGCATGAACGCCTGCCCGGCATTTCCGAGTCGGCCAAGATTTTCGCCGGCGTCGACGTCACCAAGGAACCGATCCCGGTGCTGCCGACCGTCCACTACAATATGGGCGGCATCCCGACCAACTATTGGGGCGAGGTGCTGAACCCGACCGCCGACGAACCCGACCGCATATCGCCCGGCCTGATGGCCGTCGGCGAGGCAGGCTGCGCTTCGGTTCATGGCGCCAACCGCCTGGGCTCCAACTCGCTGATCGATCTCGTGGTGTTCGGCCGCGCGGCTGCGATCCGGGCCGGTCAGGTCATCGACCGCAATGCGCCCATCCCATCGATCAACCAGGCGTCGGTCGACAAGATCATGGAGCGCTTCGACCGGTTGCGCCATGCCAACGGCTCGACGCCGACGGCCGTGCTACGCGAGAAGATGCAGAAGGCCATGCAGGACGACGCCGCCGTGTTCCGCACCCAGGAGTCGCTCGAACAGGGTTGCCGGCGCATTTCCGAAATCTGGAAGGAACTGCCGGATCTCAAGGTCTATGACCGATCGATGATCTGGAATTCCGATCTGGTGGAGACGCTGGAGCTGGAAAACCTGATGGCCAACGCCATTGCCACCGTCTATGGCGCCGAAGCGCGCAAGGAAAGCCGTGGCGCGCACGCACGCGAGGACTTTTCAAGCCGCGACGACGCCACCTGGCGCGTCCACACGCTGGCGCATGTCGCCCCCGACGGCGACGTCACCCTCACCTACCGGCCGGTCCACACGGAACCGCTGCTGAAGGAAGAAGATGGCGGCATCAGCCTGGCCAAGATCGCGCCCAAAGCGCGCGTTTACTGAGGAAGGATACGGCTCATGGTCGAACTCACGCTTCCCAAGAACTCGCAGATCAAACAGGGCAAAACCTGGCCGAAGCCGGAAGGTGCGACCAATCTGCGCGAATACCGGATCTATCGCTGGTCGCCGGACGACGACGAGAACCCGAGCATCGACACCTATTTCGTCGACATGGACGATTGCGGCCCGATGGTTCTGGACGCCCTGCTCTACATCAAGAACAAGATCGATCCGACGCTGACCCTGCGACGCTCCTGCCGGGAAGGCATCTGCGGTTCCTGCGCCATGAACATCGACGGTTCGAACACGCTAGCCTGCACAAAAGGCTGCGACGACATTTCGGGCGCGATCAAGGTCTACCCGCTGCCGCATATGCAGGTGGTCAAGGATCTGGTGCCCGACCTTACCAATTTCTATGCCCAGCACGCCTCCATCGAGCCTTGGCTGAAAACCGTATCGCCCGAGCCGGCGAAGGAATGGCGTCAGAGCCATGAAGACCGCCAGAAACTCGACGGTCTCTACGAGTGCATCCTGTGCGCCTGCTGCTCGACCTCCTGCCCGAGCTACTGGTGGAACGGCGACCGCTATCTCGGCCCGGCGACCCTGCTGCAGGCCTATCGCTGGCTGATCGACAGCCGCGACGAGGCCAAGGGCGAGCGTCTCGACAACCTCGAGGATCCGTTCCGGCTCTATCGCTGCCACACCATCATGAACTGCGCGCAGACCTGCCCCAAGGGCCTCAACCCGGCAAAGGCAATCGCCGAGATTAAGAAGATGATGGTCGAACGCCGCGTCTGATACGCTTTGCGATAGATTCAAAGGGCGCGTCGATCGGCTCCGACGCGCCCTTTTTGTTGCCTGAAGGTCGTCGCACAATATGAGCATCCCGGCTGCATTGCGTTAGTGGCAGGCGAAAAAAAGGCCCGGACGAACCGGGCCTTCAAAGTGTGGCTCTCGGGAGAAAGCCACGACGGGAGGTTGTTGGGACGGGGCGGCCGAAGCCGCCCGCATCGATCTCAGGAATGGTAGGCCACTTCGCCGTGCGAGGTGAGGTCCAGACCCTGGCGCTCTTCCTCGACGGTCGGGCGCAGTCCGACGATGACGTCGGTGATCTTGTAGAAGATCGCCGAACCGATACCGCACCAGACGATGGTAACCAGGACCGCCTTGATCTGGATCCAGACCTGAGCGCTCATGGTAATGTCGTCGGCGTAACCGATGCCGCCGAGCGAGGTGGAGGCGAAGATACCGGTGCCGACAGCGCCGATGATGCCGCCGATGCCATGAATGCCGAACACGTCGAGCGAGTCGTCATAACCGAACTTGATCTTCACGACGGCCACGAAGAAGTAGCAGACGGCCGAGGCGATGGCGCCAAGGAAGATCGCGCCGACCGGGCCGACGAGGCCGGCAGCCGGCGTGACGGCAACGAGACCGGCGATCATGCCGGAAGCGGCGCCCAGCATCGAGGCCTTGCCGCGAGCAACGCTTTCGATGATCACCCAGGCGAGGATTGCGCCTGCCGTGGCGGTGAAGGTGTTGATCATGGCGAGCGCTGCGCCGCCATTGGCTTCAAGGTTGGAGCCGACGTTGAAGCCGAACCAGCCGACGAACAGGATCGAAGCGCCGACCATAGTCAGGGTCATGGAGTGCGGCGCCATGTTGTCCTTGCCGTAGCCGGTGCGCTTGCCGATCATGATCGAGCCGACGAGGGCTGCGATACCGGCATTGATGTGAACGACCGTGCCGCCTGCAAAGTCCAGGGCGCCCCAGTTGAAGATCAGGCCGTTGGCGTCCCAGACCATGTGAGCGATCGGGAAGTAGACGAAGGTGACCCACAGGGCGGTGAACAGCAGGACCGCGGAGAACTTGATGCGTTCGGCGAAGGCGCCGACGATCAGGGCCGGGGTGATGCAGGCGAATGTCATCTGGAAGACGATGAAGATGAATTCCGGGATCATCACGCCGTCGGTGAAGGTCGCGGCTTCCGATTCAGGTGTCACGCCGGCAAGGAAGAGCTTGCCGAGCCCGCCCCAGTAAGGGCTGGTCGAACCGCCGAAAGCGAAGGAGTAGCCATAGACAATCCAGATGACGCAGACCAGAGCGAAGACGACCGTGCACTGCATCAGCACGGAAAGCATGTTCTTTGCGCGAACCAGGCCGCCGTAGAAAAGGGCAAGGCCGGGCAACAACATGAACAGGACGAGTACGGTCGAAACCATCATCCAGGCGACATCGCCCTTGTCGATGGTGGTGGCGGCGGCTGCGGCCGCATCTGGGGCGGCGGGAGCGGCGTCCTGGGCGAACGCCATGGTGGTACCGAGCGCGCCGAGGGCGAGCGTGGCCGCAAGGGCCGGGCGCGCCGCCGTCTTCAATATCGAGGGAAATTTCATTGATGTCTCCATGTAAATTCGAGAGGCCTTTAGAGCGCGTCGGTGTCGGTTTCGCCGGTGCGGATGCGCACCGCCTGGTCAATGCCGAAGACGAAAATCTTACCGTCGCCGATCTGGCCAGTCTTGGCCGCGATGGAGATCGCTTCGACCGCCTTTTCGACCAGGTCGACGCTCACAGCGACCTCGATCTTGATCTTTGGAAGAAAGCTGACCGCATATTCGGCCCCACGATAAATCTCTGTGTGCCCCTTCTGACGCCCGTAGCCTTTGACTTCGGTGACGGTCAGGCCTTGGATCCCCACGGCGGTGAGTGCTTCACGCACCTCGTCGAGTTTGAACGGCTTGATGATTGCCATCACGATTTTCATAAGGTTTCACCCTTTAGTTGCTGGCGCGGGTCCCCCGCGATTGCCTGGTCATCGCCGGCGGACCCGAGAGTCACCGGAGATTACACAAGCATATTCAAGCTCCATGCCAATTGGGCCAAACTGGTTTAAGCCGTTGTAAATTCACGAAATTGCCTGTGGCGTGGGCAGCAACCTTCGCAGTCGCAGCAAGCAGAACGGGCAAAAAAAAGCCAAAAAAGAAAAAATGCCTACTTTTTAGGCGAAGCTCTGAGCCTGATTAGACCTTCCTGTGCCACGGAAGCGATCAACACACCATCGCGACGGTAAAGCGAGCCGCGCGTGAAGCCCCGAGCACCCGATGTCGATGGACTGTCCTGCGTGTAAAGAAGCCAGTCGTCCAGTGCGGTTTCGCGGTGGAACCACATGGAATGATCGAGGCTTGCAGCCTGAATGTCCCGGTCGAAAATGGCGCGTCCATGGGCAAATGTCGATGTATCGAGCAGGGTCATGTCTGAAAGATAGGCGAGAATCACCGACGAAAGTGCCCGATCGTTAGGCACCGACCCCGTCAGGCGTATCCAGACTTTCTGCTGCGGCGGCAGTTTATCGCGGCTGGAATAGTGTTCGACATTGACCGGACGAAGTTCCAACGGCCTTTCTCGCGCCCAGAAAAGACGGATGACGTCGGGAATATGCGGCGCGGTTTCAAGCAGGTGCCGGTGCGAGTCGAGGCTTTCCGGCGGCGGTATGTCGAGCGGCATCGGCATCTGGTGTTCGAGGCCCGGCTCGTCGATCTGGAACGATGCTTCCAGCGAGAAGATCGCCTTGCCGTGCTGGATCGCCACCACCCGTCGCGTGGTGAAACTCGCGCCGTCGCGAATACGGTCGACCTCGTAGATGATCGGAACGTGGATATCGCCGGGCCGCATGAAATAGCCATGCAGCGAATGCACGAACCGGTTGGGCGCGACAGTACGCTGGGCCGCGACCAGCGACTGCGCGATGGTCTGCCCGCCGAAGACCCTTTGCCATTCGACCACGGGGCTGCGACCACGAAACAGATTGTGTTCGAGCTGTTCGAGGTTGAGAATGTCCAGAAGGTTCTGCATTGCAGCGGACATAGTCTGCCTTTCCGACGGTTGCAGGCGCGTTCGAACAGGAACGCTGAAGCAAGTCAAGGCGGAGATACCGGCGAAGGAGTAAGTCTATGGCGGAACGACCAGAGTTGGGAGCGCCCCAGCAATCCGGCAAGCGCGATTTCGACGTTCTGGTCGCCGGCGCCGGCTATGTCGGGCTGGCGACGGCGGTCTCGATCAAGCAGGCGCGGCCGGGATTGGCGGTCGCCATCGTGGACGCAGCGCCAGAGGGCGTGTGGCAGAAGGACGGCCGCGCCTCGGCCATCGCCGCAGCTGCCTGCCGCATGCTCGACAGGCTCGGCTGCTGGGGTGAGTTGCAGCCGCAGGCGCAGCCCATCTCCGACATGATCGTCACCGATTCGCGCAGCGCGGATCCTGTCCGGCCGGTGTTTTTGACCTTTGACGGCGATGTCGACGAAGGCGAGCCCTTCGCGCATATGATTGCCAATGCCGCGCTTAACGGCGCGCTGCGCCGTCGCGCCGCAGAGCTGGGGATCGATCTGGTCGAAGGTGTTGCAGTAAGTTCATTCGATACCGACGGCGGGCGGGCTCACGTCCATCTGGCCGACGGCATGGTCTTTGACACCCGACTGCTGATCGCCGCCGACGGCGTGAAATCCGGCTTGCGCGACATGGCCGGCATCAAGACTATGCATTGGGACTACGGCCAGTCCGGCATCGTCTGTACGGTCGGACATGAGCGTCCGCATGGCGGCCGGGCGGAAGAGCATTTCCTGCCCGCGGGACCCTTCGCGACCCTGCCGCTGAAACCCGACTCCAATGGGAAAAACCGCTCGTCCATCGTTTGGACCGAACGCACCGCCGATGCCGAGCGGCTGGTTTCGGGCGACCCGTTCATCTTCGAGGTCGAGCTGGAGCAGCGCTTCGGCCTCAAGCTCGGCGAAATCAGCGTCGAAACAAAGCCCCGCGCCTTCCCGCTTGGGCTGATGCTTGCCCGCGCCTTCGTCAAGCCGCGCTTCGCGCTGGCGGGCGATGCGGCGCACGGCATACATCCCATTGCCGGCCAGGGCCTCAATCTCGGCTTCAAGGATGCGGCGGCTCTAGCCGAAACGGTTGTTGAAGCCGACCGGCTGGGCCAGGATATCGGCGCGCTCGACGTGCTCGAGGGCTATGAGCGCTGGCGACGCTTCGACACGGTACGGATGGGCATCACCACCGACATACTCAACCGGCTGTTCTCCAACGACAGCACGCCGTTGCGCACTGTCCGCGATATCGGGCTCGGCCTCGTTGACCGCATGCCTGCCTTGAAGGGCTATTTCATCAAGCAGGCATCCGGCCTGACCGGCGAAACGCCACGGCTGCTGCGCGGAGAGGCAATCTGAGGCAGCAGATCGCCAGCCGGCACGTCGTAAGCTTTTCGCGAGTCTGACGACAACGACGATTTCGCAACGTCGCAGTGGCACGGGATCGGCGAAGCCCTATATTGGTCCGGCACAGAGATGTTCTGGCGCATCCGGATCACGTCCGGCTTTGCAGAAATCCAAGACAGGGAGACACCCATGGACCGTCACGCTACAGCCGTCTGGAAAGGCACTTTGAAGGAAGGCACCGGCACCATCGACACGCAGAGCGGCGTGCTCAAGGCGCAGCCCTACTCGTTCAAGCTGCGTTTCGAGGACGAGAGCGGCAAGTCCGGCACCAACCCGGAAGAGTTGATCGCAGCGGCGCACGCCTCGTGCTTTGCCATGCAGCTCTCACATTTCCTCGCCGAGAATGGCACACCTGCCGAAAAGCTCGACGCCAAGGCCGTGGTGACGCTCATTCCAGGCGAAGGCATCAAGAGCAGCGCGCTGACGCTAGTCGGCACTGTCCCGGGCATCGACGATGCAAAATTCCAGGAACTGGCCAAGAAGGCCAAAGAGGGCTGTCCGATCTCCAAGGCGCTCGGCGCCATCCAGGTCACGCTGGATGCCAAGCTCGGCTGATTGCCGAAACAGCGGCGCGCGTCACTCGGCTGCGCGCCGCACAGGCTCCACCGATCTTAGCATCGCCGCCAGTTCGCTTTGCCGGTGGGTTCCGGTCTTCAGAAAGATGCGCTCCAGATAGGTGCGCCCGCTTTTGAAGGTGAGTTGCAGCTCGGCCGACGCCTCTTTCAGCGACTTTCCGCCGGCAAGCTCCGAGGCCAACCTCGCCTCGGCCGGGCTGAGATCGAACAGCCCCGTCAGTATCGCGGGAGACGGCGCGAGGCTCTCTGACGAGACGGAGGTCGCGGCAATCAAAATGTCGGCGCCAGAGAAAATGTCATGAACGCTTCGCCGCAGTGGGATGATGTGCAGCACCAGCGCCGACCGGCTCTCCGAAGCCGGCAGGGGTATGGACAGGACATGGCTTGCACCGCCGCGCCGCACCGTTTCCAGCGTCGACTTGAATGCAGCGTCGGCCTGATCGTGGTCGAGCGACACCATGCCGAAGGCGGCCGGACGAAACACGTTGGACTGGTTCTCGAACAGGGCGTTGGCGGTCAGCAGTTGGCCTGCGGAAGAAAGCACGGCCGCAGGCAGGCCGATTGCATCGAGCGCCGACACCGTGGCGCGCGCGCGTTCCAGCTTGAGCCGGGCGGCAATCAGCGCAGAGCGCGCCATATGTGGCCGCAGACCGTCGAGCACCGCGACATTGGCAGCGCTCGGCCGGCCGTTTTCGACCCAGCGTTCGAAGGTCATCGCGGCAATCTCGCCGGTTGGCATATGGATGAGCGAGCCGAGCTGCCAGCCGAGTCCGATATCCTTGAGCAGACGCCGAACCGGATCGCGCGCGATCTGCTCGGGCGTCATGTAGTCGATATCGCAGAGGAAGCCGGGATAGTTGACGGCCAGAAGCTGTGCCGGCCGCTCGCAGTCCCGCCACAGACCGTCACGGATGAAACCGCCCAGGACATCGTGAGTGATCTCCGTCGCTTTCCAGCGCGGCGGCGCATCGAGCGACAGAATCTGGAATTCGCCGCTCACCGAGCCGGAGAGTGTGCTGACGGCGCCTAAAACCTCCGGCCAGAGGTCGGGCAAGAAAGCCGCCTCGTAGATGCGTTCGACCAGCGTCTCCGTCATCGGCTCAAAACCCATCGGGCAACCCTACACCTTGCCTTCCTGGCTCTCTCGGTGCAATCCCGGAAAGGGGTGGCCAACGCCCTGGAGTAGCGCCATCAGCTGGCTTTGCCGGTTGGTGCCGGTCTTGACGAAGATGCGTTCCAGATAGGTCCGCGCTGTTTTCACCGTGGTCCCCATCCGATCCGCCGCCTCGGCAATCGACAACCCGCGGGACAAAACAGCCGCGAGGCGCGATTCGGATGGCGTGAGGTCGAACAGCCCGTGCAACACATGCGGGGCCGGCGCGCCTCCCTGAACCGTCAGCGCGGTGACGACGAGCAGCACGTTGCCGCCGGCAAACAGGTCATGCGCCATGCCTTTCACCGGCAGCAGATGCACCACCATAGGCGCGCGCCCTTCGCTTGACTTGATCGGGATCGACCCGGACGAATGGTTGACCGCCAAGGCAGCCAAAGCCTTGCGCAGAAGGGCGTCGGCCTTTTCGTCAGAAATGCTCAGCCCACCAAAGGCTGATGGGCGGAAGACCACCCCAAGCGCCTCCAGCAGAGCATTGGCGGCAAGCACGATGCCCGCCCGCGTCAGCACCGCTGCCGGCAAGCCGATCGCATCCAGCGCAGATACGGTGGCGCGCGCACGCTCGAGATTGAGGCGTGCCGAAATCAGGCCGGCGCGGGCGAGATGGGGCCGCAAACTGTCAAGCAATCCGATGCTGGCGGGATCGTGACGCCCCTCGCCAAGGCGGCGCTCCCAAGTGAAGCTCACCACCTCGCGGCTCGGCATCGGAATGACCGTGGTGATTTGCTGGCCGAGCCCTAAGTCTCGCAGATTGGCCTCGACAGTATCGGCCGCCAACTGCTCGGCGGTCATGAAGTCGCTCATATAGACGAATTGCGAGAAGACATCTGGGACACCGTCGGTGAACAGGAATTGCGCGCGCTGGCTGTCGCGCCACTGGTCCGAAGTCGTGAAGGCGTGAAGCGACGCCTCGGTCAGGGAGGTCGTTTTGTAGCGCGGCGGCGAATCCGGCGCCGAGAACGCAAGGATGGAACCAGATGCGGAGCCCGACACCGCGCCGATCCGATCGAGAACGTCCGGCCATAGTTCGGGCACCAGAGCGGCCTCGTAGATCCGGTCGTCGAGCCCGACGATCATGACCGGACCGGTCTGGTAGGTGGCTGAAGGACGGTTTGGCGGAAGCGGAGGCGACAAAAAATCTGCTTCCCGAAGCCAAGCTTGGAAAGTCGACCCGCCCCACAAGCGCTCGGCCTCACGCCATGCTCCGGTCCAATCACATCTGCATACCGGTATATCATGACCTTGCGTAAAGACGACCACAAGTCGGCATTTGCCGACTTGTGGCGGAGGCCTGACGGGAACACTGTCCTTGCCGAATTGCAGGCCACGCATTGAGGGATGCCGGCCGGGATGGATGATCCTAGAGATGATCGAAACCAGTCCGTTCGCCGCGACAGACCTTCTGCCGTTCGCGTTGTCCTATGCCTTGTTGGCCATGCTGCCGGGGCCGAATTTCGCTGTCGTGGCACAGGCGGGACTGACCTCGTGCCGAAACACCGCGCTCGCCGCCGCCATCGGTATCGCCTTGGGTGCCAGTCTCCTATCGGGCGTCATCGCCGGCAGCGCCGGCGCGCTGCCGCTCAGTCCCGCGGGCGCCCACCTCGCGGCGGTGTTGTACGGGGTTTTTCTTCTGTGGTTGGGTGCAAGAGCCATAGACCGCGCCATCAGGCCGTCAGCGCTGTTGGCGCGGGAAACTCGCATTCCCGCCACCGGCTATTTCCGGCTGGCGTTCATGACGGCCATGGCCAATCCCGCCTCGGCGCTGTTCTTCACCTCGTCCGCGCTTGCAGCCAAGACATCCGCGCAAAGCAGCAGCCTTATCGTCTTCCTCGTGGCGGCAATTTGGTTCGGACTTGTCGGGCTTGCGCTATCGGCTTCGGCCTGCCGCGCCTTTTACGTGCGATATCGCCGCCACGCGGACGTGGCGCTTGGCACAGCACTCGCAGCCATGGGCATGGCGGCGATGTTCTGACGGAAACCGGCCGGCGAACGAACTGCTACTTGGCCAGAAGATGCGGGTCGGCGAGAGCTGCATCCGGGCGGCTGATCGGCACCGCCGTCTGCGAAGTGCGCTTGGCCAATGCCTTTTCGCCAGTGCTCTGCAGCAGCTTGCGGAACGACGGATGCATGCCGCCATCGGAATAGGCGTGGGTGGCGACCGGCACGCCGGAAGCTATCAACTTCTGGATTTCCGCGGCATCCGACTGCCAGCGCGACGCGACCGCGGGCGGCTCCAGGGACGGCGGGCAAGCCGCGAGCGGATCGGTGGGCTCGCCGCCCTCGAAGGTCCGGTCGAAGACATAGCGGCCTTCGCAATAGGAGACTTTCGGCTGCTGGCGCGTCACCTCGAAGGCGTCATAACCTTTCTTGAGGTCGCTCCAGAAAGCGAAGTTCGGGTCGTTGCGGTTTTTCGCCATGTTGGAAGGCGTCATCTTGAACGGATAGGCCTGGACCTGGAACGAGGACTGGCCGCCCTTCAATGCCTCGCGCACCACCGAATAGATTTCCGCCACGCCATCATCGGTCAGCGCATAGCAGCCGGACGACGAACAGGCGCCATGGACCATCAACGCCTCGCCGGTGTAGCCAAGTGCGGATTCAAGCCGGTTGGGGTAGCCGAGATTGAAGGACAGATAGTATTGCGACTTCGGGTTCAGCATGTTGACGTTGACGTGGTAGAAACCTTCCGGCGCCTGACGGTCGCCATTCTGCTTCTTAGGTCCAAGCTTTCCCGACCAGCGGCACATCGGGTAGGTCTTCAAGAGCGCGAAGCGGCCCGACCTGTCGCGCTTCCATATCTCGAGTTCGCTCTCCTGCTTGAAGATGCGCACAACGATCGGCGATGATGGCGACATCGACTTCTTGTTCATCTCGCCCATCAACCGGGCGGGGATGGGCTGTATCGCGCGCGTGTCGACATCCATCACCGACGAGACGCATCCCGACAGGAATAGGCTCGTGGCGATCAGGAGGGAGTAGGCATGGCTACGTCGGAAAATGGCGCGCACTCTTGTCATCACGTCTGGTTGCGTAAAAAGGGCTCTTAAACCGCGAAGCATCGGTCCTGCTGGTTAACACAAGGTTTCCGCCTGGCCGTACTGGTCTGATCGATAGCCCTAAGCGCAGCTTTTAGGCAATTTCATGAAGCCTGGATAGCTCGGCGCCAGCCATCGACGTTCAATCCTTGGTGAAGCTGAGCTGTTTGCCGTTCGTCAATTCGCCACGATATGCTTGAGCTTGAGCCCGAGGGTGACCGTGCGCGCAATCATCAGCACGATCATGGCAAGCCAGAGGCCATGATTGCCCGCCAGCTGCTGCAGGACATAGGCTGTCGCGAGAAAGAGCACCGTTGATATGAACATGCTATTGCGCAGGTCGCGCGTCCGCAGCGCGCCGATGAACACGCCGTCGAGCATATAGCTGCTCACGGAAATGATCGGCAGGATGACGACATAAGGCAGGAACTCGATGGCCGCCGCGCGCACCTCCTGCTGATTGGTCAGCATGGCAATGATCGCGGGGCCGCCCAAGGCGTAGCAGAGCGAGAACAGCAGCGCCACCAGGCCAGACCATAGGAATGCCGCTTTGACGACGCGGTAGAAGGCGTCCTTGCGGCGCGCTCCGATGACGGACCCGACCAGGGTTTCGGTGGCATGCGCAAACCCGTCCAGACCATAGGACATGATGCCATGCAGATTGAGCAGAACCGCGTTGGCCGCAAGGATAGCGTCGCCCTCCGCAGCCCCGCTTCGGGCAAACCATCCGAAGCAGACCAAGAGAAGCAGGCTACGCAGGAAGATGTCGCGATTGACCGCGAACAGCCGGCGAATGGCCGCCCCATCCAGCAGGTGGCGCAACACCAAGGCCTGGCGCTCGCTGAACGGCCTGACGATCATCAGGCCGATGATGAAGGCGATCCACTCGGCGATAGCCGTGCCGGCGCCGATGCCGGCCACGCCCCAATCGAACACGAAGACCAGCGTCAACGTGGCGGCGAGGTTGATGACGTTGAGCACGACTTGCAGCGCCAGCGAGATCATCACGCGCTGGCACCCAAGCAGATAGCCGAGCACGACGAAATTTCCCAAGGCGGCCGGCGCCGACCATATCCGCGCGGAAGCATAGGCCACCGCGCTTTGATAGACTGCTTCACTTCCGCCAAGGAATGTGAGGCCGACCTCAATGATCGGCTTTTGCAGAATGACGATGACAGCGCCGGCCGTGGTGGCAATGAGAAGCGCCCGGAGCAGATGCTTGCGCATCAGCGTGGCGTCGTCCGCGCCCCACGCCTGCGCCACCAGGCCGGTGGTGGCCATGCGCAGGAAGCTGAAGCTCCAGAACAGGAAGTTGAACAGCACGCCGCTGAGCGCGACGCCGCCAAGATACCACGGCCCGGGCAGGTGCCCGGCCACCATCGTATCGACCAGCGACAGGACGGGCTGGGCAAGATTAGCCAGAATGATCGGGAACGCCAGTACGATCATCCGGCGGTTCCAATCTTCCCGCAAGTCCACCGGCGGCAAGGTGTTCACGGGCGACACCGTCCTGGCGTCAGGCATGCGGCGGCTTCAAAGTTTCGACTGCGCACCCTCAGGCCCCGCCTCTCATTAGAATTCAAAGCCCGACGCATCTTCGACGCTTCGTTGGCATCACCAATCCATGACGACCTTGCCCGCGCTGCCGTCTCGCATGGCATCGAAGCCGGTCTGGAAATCGTCGATGCCGATGCGGTGGGTGATCAGGCCCGAAACGTCGAGAGGCCCTTGCACCAGCGCGATCATCTTGTACCAGGTCTCGAACATTTCGCGGCCGTAGATGCCCTTCAGATGCAGCATCTTGAAGATAACCTTGTTCCAGTCGATCTCGAAACCGGTCGGCGCGATGCCGAGAATGGCGATCTTGCCGCCATTGTTCATCGTGTCGATCATGTCGCGGAAGGCAGGCGCTGCCCCCGACATTTCAAGCCCGACATCGAAGCCTTCGGTCATGCCGATGGTGGGCATGATGTCCTTGAGCTTTTCACGCGATGTATCGACGACGTAGCGGACCCCCAGTTTCCGCGCCAGTTCCAGCCGCACAGGGTTGATGTCGGTGATCACCACCTTCCGGGCGCCGACGCTCTGCGCGACGAGCGCACCCATGATGCCGATCGGTCCGGCCCCGGTGACGAGCACGTCCTCGCCAACGACATCGAACGACAAAGCTGTGTGGACGGCGTTGCCCAGCGGGTCGAAGATCGCCGCGATTTCATCGGGCACATCGTCGGGAATCGGCACGACATTGTTGTGGGGGATAGTCAGATACTCGGCGAAGGAGCCGGGACGGTTGACGCCTACACCCAGCGTGTTGCGGCAGAGATGCCCGCGCCCGGCGCGGCAGTTGCGACAATGGCCGCACACGATATGACCTTCGCCCGAAACCCGCTGACCGACCTTGTATTGGGTGACCGCACGGCCGAGATCGGCGATCTCGCCGACAAATTCATGTCCCGTGACCATAGGCACGGGAACAGTCTTCTGCGCCCACTCGTCCCAATTGTAGATATGGACATCGGTACCGCAGATCGCCGTCTTGTTGATCTTGATCAGGACGTCGTTCGGTCCGATCTCCGGGACGGGAACGTGCTCCATCCATATTCCCGGCTCGGATTTCGCCTTCACCAGGGCGCGCATCATGTTGGACATTTCTTCTCCTTACCCTCCTCTTTGTGAAAAGGGTTGGCGCGAAACGCGGGGACAATTGATTGTCCCCCCCCGGCTCGCGCTCTTCACTTCATTTCGAGCGTTCGTCGACTCTCCCGCGAGAGAGTTTAACTCCAACCGACAATCCCCAGTTCTTTGCCGACCTCGCCGAATGCCTGCACCGCGCGGTCGATGTCGGCGATGGAATGCGCCGCCGACATCTGCGTGCGGATACGCGCCTGGCCTTTCGGCACCACCGGAAATGAGAAGCCGATGACATAGATGCCGCGCTCCAGCATTTTCGCCGCCATCGCCTGTGCCAACGCGGCGTCGCCCAGCATCACCGGGATGATCGGATGATCGGCACCCGCCAGCGTGAAGCCAAGCTTGGTCATCTCCGTGCGAAAATGCCGGGCGTTGTCTTCGAGTTTTGCGCGAAGATCGTCGCCGCCCGCGACGAGTTCGAGAACCCTGATTGATGCGCCGGCGATTGCGGGCGCCAACGTGTTTGAAAACAGATAGGGGCGCGAACGCTGCCGAAGCCATTCGACAACCTCCTTCTTAGCCGACGTATAGCCGCCGGAGGCGCCACCCAGCGCCTTGCCGAGCGTGCCGGTGATGATGTCGATCCGGCCCTCGACGCCGCAATGCTCGGCCGAGCCACGGCCGTTCTTGCCGACGAAGCCTACGGCGTGGCTGTCGTCCACCATGACCATCGCGCCATATTTTTCGGCAAGATCGCAGACCCCGCGGAGATTGGCGATGATGCCATCCATCGAGAACACACCGTCGGTGGCAATAAGTTTGAAGCGCGAGCCTTCTGCCTTCTTCAGTTCCTTTTCCAGCGCCGCCATGTCGTTGTTAGCATAGCGGAAGCGCCTTGCTTTCGACAGGCGAACGCCGTCGATGATCGACGCGTGGTTGAGCGCGTCGGAAATGATCGCATCCTCCTCACCCAGAAGCGTTTCGAACAGACCGCCATTGGCATCGAAGCAGGAAGAATAGAGGATCGTATCCTCCATGCCGAGAAAGCCGGAAATCTTCGCCTCGAGCTCCTTGTGTTCCTCCTGCGTGCCGCAGATGAACCGTACCGAGGCCATGCCGTAGCCATAGCGGTCGAGCGCCTGCTTGGCAGCGTCCCGCAAAGCTTCGCTGTCCGCGAGGCCGAGATAGTTGTTGGCACAGAAGTTCAGCACTTTTGCACCGCCCGCGACGACGATCTCAGCACTTTGGGTCGAGGTGATGACCCGCTCGCTCTTGTAAAGGCCGTCCGCCTTGAGCGTTTCCAATTCGCGGGACAGATAGGCGGTAAAGGCGTTCATGGCACAAGCCTCGTTTGCGCTGCGCCACGGGTCGCGTCACAGCATTGGGAAAGGACGACGAAGAGACTACACCTCCCGCCGTCATCTACATTCCATCCGCTCGCCGCATTCGGTGGACGAGCGGTAACAGCGATGCGTCAGGCCGCTTTTGCTGCGAACCCTTTGCTGCACAGAACATTGAGATCGTCCAGCGAAATGGCGTCGAGATCGAGCGCAGTGAGAAGATCGTTCTCGGCCATGAAATCGCGGCCATACATCGCCGAGAAGATACGGACGCCCGCCTCATGCAGTTCAGCCGGATAGCCTGCGAGGCGCCCGATCTTTGCTGTCGCCACCAGGCCGAACGGAACGTCTTCCGTGACATAGCGGCTGTCCGCCGTGGCGGGGCCGCGGCCGCCATTGCCGGCTTCATGCATCTCCTGGTTCATCTGCGAGATGGAGTTCACCGGCACATGGAAGGACAGGTGGAAATGCTGGAAGATGTTGCGCACATCCAGGCCCAGCTTGGTCGCAATGGCGATCCGCTCCTTGTCGAGCTCCTCCAGGAGGCGGCCGACATTCGGCGTTACGTTCTGTCCCTGACTCCAGCTTTCACCGCGCTCCATGCGGGTCATGTTGCCTAGTGCGATACCCATATGGTTCTGCGGGTTGAGATTGGAAAGCGCAATGGCCATCAGGCTTCTGCGGTCGAGGAAACGGTCGCCGAACAGATCCTGGCAGACGGCGAGCCCCCTTGCGCTCTCGGAGCTAGGTATGGTGGCGAGATCGACCTGTTTGCGCACGGTGTTCACATTTACCAGGGTCGGGCTCAGTTGACGGCCGGAGACCGCAGTGGTGCCCCAGGCGACGATCGGCACCACCACGCCGCGTTCAGCCAGCAGGCGCGACAGATACAGCGCGCCAAACGAAGCATGCGAGCTGAAAATGACGATCTGGGTCGGCGCAATGTACGGAGCAATCGCATCCAGAACCGTCTTGTGGCCATAGGCCGGGAGCGCGATGAGCAGCGCTTCCGCATTGGCGACAAGCGCTTCGGCGCTTTCGGCCACAGCCGGGTGGAACGTGCCTTCGATAGCGCCTTGTGCGACCAGCGCCTCGCCGGATGCCAACGCCTTGGTGCGTTCGCCGCTGGGCGACCACAGGGTTGGCTTGTGCCCCTGCTGCTCGATGAGCACCGCTGATGCGAAAGCGATCGAGCCCGCCCCGACAATTCCTACCCGCATTGCAAAATTCCTCTTCTACTCAATCATGGACGCGGCACTTTGGCCGTTCGTTATTTCGGACGTATCGATATCCGTTGCGCGCTCGGCCCGACATCGCCGGAAGCGACCACCAGGAACGCCCCCGCTCCGACAGGGCCGACGCTGGTCAGCGAATGGGGCACGTCGGCGGCGTAGCGCGCCGTCTCGCCGGCCCGGACGCTTGTGGTATTGCCCGCGCTCCGCACCACGATCTCGCCCTTGGTGCAGTGCAGATGCTCTACTGTGCCGGAACCATGCGGATCGCTGGCCAATACCCCCTCAGCCTCGAAGCTCAAAAGATACCATTCGATCAGCGACACCATATTGGCCGGCGACAATATCTGCAGCGTGCAGCTGCCATCGGCGCTGCGGATGGTCGGCGTCAAATTGCCCGGCTGAAGGTCGATGACCGGCCCACTGCGCTCTTCGCTGGCGCCGCTCACCAGGCTGTTGAGGTCGATATTCAGCGCGCGCGTCAGATGCCACAGCGTGCCATAGGTCGGGTTGGCGTTGCCGCGCTCGATCTCTGACAGCATCGAACGCGACACGCCCGACCTCGCCGCCAATTCCGCGAGCGTCAGATCAAGGCGTTTCCGATACGCCTGCAGGCGCGGGCCGATTTCGGGCGGATTGATCGAAAGCATGTTGTCCCCCTTCCCCTCCAGTGAGCGTTTAGACCCGTCATTCTGCGATCGGCTCGCCCAGCGTGTGCATGAGTCGGTTGGCCCAGCCGAACAACGACGTGGACAGGATGAGGTCGAGGATTTCGTCCTTGCCCAATCCGGCTGACACCAGGGCGGCCATATCGTCGGCATCGGCCTCGGACGGACATTTGGACAGTTTCACCGCGAAATTCAGGATGGCCTTGAGACGTGGCGCGATCTCAGCATCGACACCGTCGGCAAAGATCGCTGCGATGACATCCTCATCCTTGGTCAGCTGATTGTGGCGGCTGGCATGCACGGCCGCGCAATAGATGCAGCGGTTGACGATGGACGCTCCTACAGCACCAAGCTCCCGCTCGGCGCGCGAAAGCCCGTCGCGATTGTACATCACCGCGTTGAACAGTGGACTCCGGTGCTTCAGCGTCTCTACGTCATGCGCAAGCACCAGAACGTAATCCGAGACCTTGTTGTTGGACGGGGTGACCTTCAGCGCTTCGAGCTGGTCCGCGCTGGCTTCGGCAAGGTCGAGCGGCGTCACATAAGGCTTCCAGAAAGGGATGTCGGTGGTGAAGTCGTGGACGATCTTGCTCATGCTAACCCCTTCATCAATGCCAAACCGACGGCCACCCTGATCTGGTAGCTGACGAAGGCGACAAGTTCTGAAAGCCGGACGATATCGGCATCGGCAATGCCGGCTTCCTGAAGCAGCTCGATATCGCGCCGCGTTGCGTCCTTTGGCGCATGAGCGACGAGGTCGACATGGCGGATAAGGGCATTCGCACGAGGGTCGCTACCACCGTCGAACCAGATATCGGCCATGTGGACCGCGCCGTCCGGCGAACCCGCCTTTTCCAGCATGGCCTCGAAATGCTCCTCGAACGCCTTGTGGTCGTTGATCTTGGCGATGCGCAAAGCGAGCGCCGCACGTTCGGCATGCGACAGCCCGCCGGGGTTCTCCGGCATCAAGGCACCGTCATGCGTCTGCTGGGTCAGCGTCATGATGTCGGCCCGCCCTGCGATCACATCGGCCAAGGCGCTGCCCGGCTCAATGCCGACAATCACGTTGATCACGTCCTCATTCGCTGACATCGCGTTCTCCTATGCCTGCTTGCGGGTAGCTAACCGCTCATCGTCCGGCAGCGGCGAAGCCGACCATTCGTCACCGCGCAGTTCGGGCGTGTCGTAGTCGAGCAGACGCTGCCAATAGCGGTCGAAATTCTCGATATAGAACTTAGCGGCAATTTCGCGCGCCAGCCACGCCGCCCCTTCGCTGATGCCTGGGATGTCGCCGCTCACCTTGCCTAGGCTCGCCGTAGCGCCGGAATTGAAACTGTGTATCCGCGACAACCAGGGCGCCTGTCCCGGCTCGCGCTCAAGAAAGGTGAAGTCGTCTGCGAGATAGGGGAACTTGCCGAGATCGGCATTCCGTTCGTCTTCGGGCGGGGTGAACCGATCCTGCCACAACAGGATCTTGTCGGCATAGCCGTCGAGTTCCTTGCGCGCCAACGGATCGACACCGAAGCCGGTGCCAAGGATCAGGAAATCAGCGCGAACCGTCTTGCCTTGCGATGTCCTGACGACGATCTCGTCGCCGTCGAGTTCGGTCTTTTCCACCGCCGCATCGAAATGGAAATAGGCATTGGGATGACGACTGACACGCAGCGTCGAGCCGCGTGGCGCGGGCGTCTGGGTGCGCAACGAGTAGTTCATGATCTGCCAGCGCTTTGCATCGCTGAGATGCGGGAACGCGGCGGTGAAGCCGAACGAGCCGATGCCCATCAGCTTGTTGATGCGGGGCATTTCCTTGCGCCGGATGAGGTGGCGAACCTCGGCGGCCCCCGCCTCGAGCGCCTCGGCGGCGTTGTCGACGGCGGACGCGCCAACGCCGACCACCACGACCCGCTTGCCACGTAGCCCCGCAAAATCGATGTGATGCGAGGAATGGGCCCAGTATTTCTCCGGCAGGCCTAAGACGAAATCGGGAATGCTGGGATGACCAAGCCCGTCACGACCGGTGGCCATCACCACCTTGCGAGTGAGAACAGACGTCTCCCGCGCTCCCGTTCCCGACAGCACCAACCGTAACAGTGCACCTTCTGGACGGATCGAGGTGACTTCGACCTCGTTCTCCACTGGCAGATCGAGCACCTTGCGATACCACCGCAGATACTCCATCCACATCGGCCGGGGAATCTTGTCCAGGGCTGCCCAGGCATCGCCGCCGAACTGTGCGACATACCAGGCACGGAACGTCAGCGACGCCATGCCATAGGCCGGCCCTACCAATTGCTTGGGTGAGCGCAGCGTTTCCATGCGCGCATAGGTCAGCCACGGTCCTTCGAACCCGACCGGGCTGCGATCAAAGATGCGGATGTTCGGAATGCCCGCGCCGATCAGCGCAAAACTGGCAACCAGTCCGCACATGCCGCCGCCAATGACAACGACATCGTGAACGTGTTCGTCGCCTTCGATCGGCACCACCCAATTGGCCGGCGGATAGCATAGGCAGGCGAGATCGTCGCGAACGCGCTGATCCAACTCCGAGAGGCTTCGTGCCGCGGATTGGAGCGGTGCCTGTACATCAAATGCCATGGTTCACCTCCTTTTCCCAACGGACGCGCTGGTTGCTGCCAAGCGCAGATTGCCACTCGCCGCGTGTCCACTGCAACGCGGAGCAATCCCCTTCAACGATGAGCATGACGGTCCGGAATGACGGTGGCGGACTCGGGCTTCCAACCAACCCAGATGTCGGTGCCGGCAAGCTGCTCGACATCGCCGGGATGCACCAGCGTGTTGAGAACAGCGCCATCGCCGACTTCGACCGCCAGCGAGGTATGGCTGCCCTTGAACACGCGCTGCCTGATCTTGCCCTTGATGCGGTTGCCGCTGTTAGGCTCCGTGGCCGAACAATGGATCGATTCCGGGCGGAGGACCACGTAGAGGTGCTCCCCGGGCTTAGGCGACAGACCGCCTTGGTCCGCCTTGATGGTGATGCCGTTCCAATCCAGCGCGGTCAGATTGCCTTCGGTGCCAAGCACGGTGCTGCGCAACAGATTGGTTTCGCCGATGAAGTTGGCGACGAAGACCGAGCCGGGGCGGCCGTAAAGCGTGTTGGGGTCGCCCATCTGCTCGATGCGCCCGTTGTTCATGACGACGATGGTGTCGGACATGGTCAGCGCCTCTTCCTGATCGTGGGTAACGAACATGAAGGTCTTGCCGGTCTTCTCCTGGATCGCCTTGAGCTCGATCTGCATCTGCTGGCGCAGCTTGGCGTCAAGCGCCGAGAGCGGCTCGTCGAGCAGCAACACATCCGGATCGGGTGCCAGCGCCCGCATCAGCGCCACGCGTTGCCGTTGACCGCCGGACAGCTCGTTCGGCATCCGGTTCGCATAGTCCTGAAGCTGGACAAGTTCGAGCAATTCGGACACCCGCCGATGGATGCCCTTGTTGTCGAGGCCCTTGAGCTCGAGACCGAAGGCAATGTTCTTGGCCACGTTCATATGCGGGAAGAGCGCATAGTCCTGAAACACGATGTTGACGTTGCGCTTGTTGGGCGGAACCCGCGTCACATCCTTGCCGCTGAGCAGGATACGGCCGGACGTGGGCATCTCGAAACCGCCAAGCATGCGCAGCGATGTCGACTTGCCGCATCCAGAGGGGCCGAGCAGCGTGACGAACTTGCCCGCCTCGATGCTCAAATTCAGGTCGTCGACGGCAACCTGCTTGCCATAATTCTTCGTCACATGGTCGAATTGAACGACGGGTTCCATCAGCGGGTCCTCGCGCGGCGGGTGAGATATTCGGCATAGAGCCCCACCGCGGCGGTCACCACGAGGACAAGAGTTGCCATTGCATTGATTTCCGGGGACATGCCGCCCTGCACCTTGGCGAAGATCAGCATCGGCAGTGTCGGGCGATAGCCACCCAGGAAGAAGGTGCGGACGAAGTCGTCGATCGACAATAGCACGCAGAAGATCATGCCGCCGAACAGGGCCGGCCCGAGATAAGGCAGCGTGACCCGAAGGAAGGCGATGAAGCTGTCCGCACCGAGATCCCGCGCGGCATCGACGAGATTGCCCGGCATGGAGCGCAGCCGGGTGAGCGCCATCACCACCACGAAGGGCACGGCATGCACCGTGTGGCCCAAAATGATCGCCGCCGTACCCGTCGGCATGTCGATGGTCGAGATGAAGATGCGCAGCGAAATGGCCGAGATCATGCCCGGCACCACGGCCGGCAGGCAGGCCAGCGCAAAGATGATCACTTGACCCTTGATGCCCTCGGCAACGATAAGCATGGCGATCCAGACGCCGAGCACCGTCGCAGCCAAGGTCGTGGCGGCAGCGATCATGATCGAATACAGGCAGGCCTCAAGGAACTGCTTATCCTGCAGCACCTTGCCGTACCAATCCAAAGTCCATTCGCCGATCGGGAAGGCGACGAAATTGGCATCCTTGAAGCTCATCGCCATCATCAGTGTGAGGGGCATGAGCAGATAGGATATGAACGCCCAATAGATCGCGGTGAGCGTCACGCGCGGAGCGTCGGAAAACAGCGATCGCATCAGACGGCTCTCCTTTTGCTTCCGCCGACAAGACGCATGAAGATGGCAGCGGCGATAAGGGCGGTGACAAGCATGATCAGGGCGAAGGCGGCGCCCACCGGCCATTTGTCGCTGGCGCCGTGGAAGAAGCTGCTGATCGTCTCGGGAAACAAGACGGTGTTGGGTCCGCCGAGCAGCATGGGCGTGGCGAAGACGCCGATGCAGGTCAGGAAGACGAGGGAGCAGCCCGACACGATGCCGTCACGCGAGAGCGGCAGGATGATCCGGCGGAAGCGCGTGAAAGGACCGGCGCCGAGGTCGGCGGCTGCATCGAGCAGCGGCGACGGTATCTTCTCGATCGCCGAATAGAGCGGCAGAAGCATGTACAGGCAGATCAGATAGACCAGGCCGAAGCCGAGCGAAAACGAGGTGTAGAGCATCGGGATCGGCCTGTCGATCAAGCCGATCTCGCGCAGCATTACGTTGACGGCGCCGCGATTGGCCAGAAGCATGATGACCGAGAACGTACGGATCAGCTCACCCGCCCAGAACGGCACAAGAAGCAGCAGCAACGCCTTGGAGCGGCCCTGCGGCTTGACGATCTTGGCGACGTAGTAAGCCACGGGATAGACGACGACGAGGGTAAAGGCCGTCGCACCGGTGGCGAAGATGAAGCTCTTGATCAGCGGTGTGAAATAGATCGATTCCTGAAAAAAGACCGCGTAGTTGGCCAAGGTGAAATGCGACTCCACCCCCGGCTGGACCGGATAGTGCGACAGGAGGCTGATCTTCAGCATCTGATAGATCGGCCCGACATGCAGCATGATGAGCCAGATCAGAGGCACACTGGCGAGAAGGAAGAAGCGGCCGATCCGCGACTCTACCGCGGCACCCAGCGTATGCTGGTAAAGCGGCGAGTTGACCACCTTGGCGATGCCGGTGGAATATTTGGGCACAGACAGATCGCGTCCTGAAGCGTGCCCGGCTGTCATATTGCTACTCACCATCGAACGATCTCGGTTGGCGCAGCCCGACAGGGTCCGCGCGGGCAAGCCGGCGGACAGTCAGGGCGCGTTGTTGAGCCTGGGCGGCTTGGCAGAAGCTTGCCGCCTGCCTGAACGCGATAACAGCGTCGCAGGCAGGCTGCATTCATCGAGACTTGCCCAATCAGGCCGCCTTGACCTCTGCGGTGGCGCGGTCGATCATCTCGTTCTTCATGTCGCGATTGACCGAAGAGAAGAAGATGATGCGCTCGACTTCTTCCTGCGGAAGCGTCGACGCCATCCTTTCGCGCTCTTCGAGCACATCGCCGACACCATTGATCGTCGAGCTGTAGCCGGACTGACGCGTCATCGCAGCGCCGACTTCCGGGCTCTCCAGAATGGCGTTGAAGAGCTTGTAGGCGTTTTCCGCGTTCGGCGCGTTGTTGACCACGTTGAGCGTGTAGCAGAAGCCGAACGTACCCTCCTTGGGCACCGACAGCTTGATCGGATGTCCATCCATGATCAGCTTGGCGGCGGGGCCCGACCAGGAATGGCCGAGATAGATGTCCTCGTTGATGAACATCTGCTGCACTTCGGAACCGGCATCGTAGTATTTGCGGACCATGTCCTTGTGCTTGATCAGGAAATCGCGCGCTTCGTTCGTCGCTTTCTGGGCCACATCCGGCTTGTCGACATAAGTGACGAAGTCGCCGTCATGACCGAGATACTGCATGACGATGGTCATGAAGTCGCTGACGATATAGGAGGTCTGACCCTTATACTGCGGATCGAACATGATCTCCCAGCTCGGCGCCTCTTTCACGTAGTCGACGTTGCGGGCGAGCCCTTCGTAGCCGGCGAGGATCGGCAGACCCCACAACTTGCCATCGACACGCGCCCAGGGCGCATCCTGGTAGGCCGGGTTGAGGTTCTTCCAGTTCGCGATCTTGCCGGTATCGAGCGGCTGGAGCAGGTTGGATTTGATGAACTGCGAGTAGCGGTGACCTGCGACCGTGACGATATCTGTCGATGGGTTTGCACCCTCGGCGGTTAAGAGATTATACTGCTTGCCTTGATCGTCAGTAAGGCGGATACGGACCTCAATGTCGTTGTCTTTCTGGAATTTGTCGAGAAATTCCCGCGGCAGGAACTTGTCGTAGGTGGTGACATTCAACACGCCGCTGGCAGCCCATGCCGGACGCGGGCGGATGATGTAGGGCGTGGCCAACAGAGCGGCGCCCGTTCCGAACACTTTCAGCGCGGTTCTACGGTTTGTTAGGATCTTGTTCATTCGAATTCCCCTTTTTTGACTTTGACCGAGTGAGCATGCTCTGGGCCAACATCCGCCGAAACCAGGTCGAACGGCCCGAGCTTTAGTCGGCGAATTATCCTGAAAACGGCCTCCACTACCGTTGTTCGGTATACCGCACAAATTTTCCGGTAAACAGGAATTGACCACTATGTCATATCTCTGTCAAGCGCACTTTTAAAGGCGGGGGAGCGAGAGCTGAACCGGTAGGCTGAATTGAGCGAGATCAGCGCACTGGAAAAAGGCCGCCTGATCGACAAGCCTGCTGGCGAAGCTGTCCGATTTCGGTCGTTCAGCCTGGGATCAGTTGTGGCGCCTAACACTTTGCAAAGACGCGTGAGCCGTAAGGAAAAGAACCCTGGTGGAACTGAGGGGGAACCAACCGCAACCGGAAAAAGTCAGAAAAAACAATGTTGAAAGCGAGCAACCAACACATTTATGACCCCCACTTATGTACCAGCGCAGTGAAACCGGTTGCAAAATAAGCTCGGCCTCACTGGGCTGCCGCATGCAGGTTCTTGAGAGACGCATGAGCAGCGTCACATCTCCAGCTTTGTCACCATTTCCTCAGATCACCAGGAAATCCCTATAGGTTAGAGCCTCCTTGCTATCGATGACGGCAAACTGCACTGGGGCGTAACTCGAACCTGAGCCGTCTCGATCAAAGAAAAGGTTGCCAGTATCGGAATCATAGAGAATTCGGTCAGATGCATCGACTGTTCCAGTCGCGATGTTCTTAAATTGAGCTTTTGCGATCAGGGCGCCCTCAGTCAGTCCAACAAAAACCGAGTCATCCAGACGAATACTGTCCTGCGGCGCATAGAAATCGGTGAGGTGATCGACGTTGTTCGTCCCAAGCGAGGTGTCGAACACAAATCTGTCCGACCCTCCTCCGCCAGTCAGAACGTCATTACCTGCCATTCCATTAATGATATTGGAACTGGAGTTTCCGACAATTACATTGCTAAATTTATTCCCTGTGGCGTTGATCACGCCGGCCCCAACCAAATTGATATTTTCAGCATATATCGCTTTAAGGCTGTAGCTGATCGAGGCGATAACCGTGTCATTTCCCTCGCCGTCAACTTCAACGACACGATCGCCCACGTTGTCCACGTAGTAAGTATCATCTCCACCTTTGCCGAGCATTCGGTCTGCTCCGCCTCTGCCATCTAGTCATCTGGAACTGAAGTTCGCTACATTGTAAGCTGTTCTTGTTCAATGGAGAGCTTAGCGATGGCGAACGCGAGAGGTCGACCGACAGCGGCCCTGGTTCTGGGCAAGCAAGAGCGTGACTA
>NZ_JASCRR010000011.1 GCF_030010215.1 Tianweitania sp. UT-5YL-CI-8 | reverse complement strand
CGATCTCATCGAACGGGTTCATCGACATCTTCACATTCGCAAGCTCGACGCCCGAACCGTCCGACTTCACCCGGATCTTCACGTTGTAGTCGACAACCCGCTTAACCGGGACCAAGATTTTCATGGATTGCAATCCTCTCCGACACTTCAGGAAACCGCTCCTTAACATCGGGCAGGCCGGGAGATTTGCCAGGCCGCGACATCAGGACGGGAAACATATCTCCGCCTCGCCTCCGGTGGCGAGCACGGCTTCCGGAAGCGGGGCGGACCGTAGTTGCGCCTAACCGCACCGTCAATATAGGTGAAGGCTTCAAATCGGTTGAAGCCGGGCAGGTTCAACAAAGTTCGACAGGGTCAAGCGTATTCATCAGCCGTGCATCAACGCGTAGCCGCGGCAGGCACCACAGTAACCAGGCCCTTGTCGAAAAGCGGCACCCCGCGTTTGCGCAAAAACACCACCAGAATGGCGCCGGCTATGATCCCGCCGACATGCGCCGCCCAGGATATTTCCGCCTCGCCGGCAAAGCCGAGCATGGCGAACTGCATGGCGATCCACAGTGCGAGCACAATCCATGCCGGCAGGCGCAGGGGTATGCGGGCAAAGGCCAAGACCCAGATTTTGACCCTCGGATGCAGGATGAGATAAGCGGCAACGATGCCGGCGATGGCGCCCGAGGCGCCGATCAGCGGCACCTGCGATTCCGGCGCGACCAGACCATGCACGAAGGCGCCGGCCGCCGCACAGAGCAGATAGAAGATCAGAAAACGCACATGCCCCAGCGCGTCCTCGACATTGTCGCCGAACACCCAAAGAAACAGCATGTTGCCTCCGAGATGAAGCAGGCTGCCATGCAGGAAGGCGTAGCTGATGTAACTCAGATATTCCGGGATCAACTGGTATTGCGGAGGCAAATCGGCGAGATCGTGCACCAATGCCGGAATGTAGCCGAGGCCGAGCACGGCTGCGGTCTGGATCTCCTCGGACGAGACATAGGTGAAGGCATAGACCAGCACGTTGACGACGATCAGGCCGATCGTGACATATTGCCTGCGGATGTGGCGCAATACGTTGGCGTCGTGGAGCGGAATGAACATTGCGGGCTTCCGCTCCCCTCAAAGTGTCGTTGTCAGCGGTTCTTGCCGGGGACCCATAGCACGTCGGCATTTCCATTGTCATTGGCGATGCGGGCAGCGACGAACAGAAGGTCGGAAACGCGGTTGATGTAGCGGATGCCCTCGCGGTTGACGTGTTCAGCGGGGTCCTGGGCCAGCGCGACCATAAACCGTTCGGCGCGGCGGGCGACGGTGCGGGCGAGATGCAGCGCGGCCGCGGCGGGCGAGCCGCCGTTGAGCACGAAGGATTTGAGCGGCTGAAGCCGTGCGTTGAGCGTGTCGATGTCGGTTTCCACCCGCTCGGTCTGGGACGCAATGATGCGCAACGGCTCGTAGCCAAGGTCCTTGCCGGTGTCAGGTGTGGACAGGTCGGCGCCAAGGTCGAACATGTCGTTCTGGATGCGGTTCAGCATGCCGTCCAGTTCGGGGTGGGAGGTGGCCGTGTGGACGCGCGCCATGCCGATGCAGGCATTGGCCTCGTCGACCGTTCCGTAGGCCTCGACCCTGATGTCGGATTTCAGCCTGCGTTCGCCGGAGCCGAGACCGGTCGTGCCGTCGTCGCCGGTGCGGGTGTAGATCTTATTGAGCTTGACCATCTGCCCAGTCCCTCCTCAGCCGCCCTTGAAATACAGCGCGGCCATGATCAGGCACAGCGCAATGAACTGCAGCACCACGCGTGCCTGCATGAGCTTGTTGGAGGTACTGCCCGATCCACCCTTCAAAAGGTTGATCAGGCCACGGATGAGCACGATCACCACGGCGACCATGAACAGGATGGCTAGAACGTTGAAGACTGTCGACATTGTCTTTGTTCCTAGTTGCCGCCACGGCGGGCGAGCAGCTTGTAAAGCGTTGCGGCGGGTAGCAGGCGTTTCATCACCATCGCCACTTTCGCGGGTGTCGTCACCACATAGTGCGGTCGGGGGCGCTTGGACAATAAGGCGTGTCCGAGTGCCGCATAGACCGCCTCCGGCCCGAGCTTGAGACGCGATTGTGTGCCGCCGCTCGACAGGCGGGCGAGCTGGATTTGGTAGGCGTCGCGATGGACGGAGGCGTCGATGTCGATGTAGCGCCGGAACCACGGCAGGCCGTTGCTGGCGATCTTGCTGCGGATCGGGCCCGGCTCGATCAGCGAGACATGGATGCCGGTCCCGATCAGTTCCTGGCGCAGGCACAGCATCAGCGCTTCCAGCGCCGCCTTGGAGCCGGCATAGGCGCCGCGAAAGCGCGTCGGCGTCAGCGCCAGGATCGATGAGCAGCAGACGATGCGGCCGTGGCCTTGCGCCCGCATGACCGGAACGATGCGGCGAGTCAGTTCATGCCAGCCGAACACATTGGTCTCGAACTGGTCGCGCAGGGCTTGGACGGGCATGTCCTCGACCGCGCCGACCTGGTTGTAGCCGCCATTGTTGTAGAGTGCGTCAAGCGTGCCGCCGGAGCGTTCGAGTACCACTTCCACGAGCGCGGCAATCGAATCATGGTCGGTATAGTCCAGATAAAACGCCTCGATGCCATCGGCCTTCAGGCTTGAGATGTCCTCAGGCTTGCGCGCGGTGGCGAATACGCGCCAGCCCTCCGCCTTCAGCATCCTGGCCGCATAGGCACCGATGCCGGACGATGCGCCGGTGACGATGATTGTGCGCAACTCGGGCATCGGATAGGCCGTAGCTTCATTCTTGCTTGTCATATGTCGTTCTCCCTTCCCATATTCGCGGCAGGGAGACAATCGGACGGATTCGGAGACACGCGCATTATGCGGACCATTGTCGCCATCAAGCGTGTTCTCTACGACGCCCTCGGCCACTTCAACGACGATGACGGATGGGCAATGGCCAGTCACCTGGCGATCACCGCGCTCATGGCGCTGTTTCCGTTCTTGATCTTCGCCACGACGCTCGCCAGTTTTCTCGGCGCTAACGCCTTTGCCGATACCGCCGTACACATCATCTTCGACACCTGGCCGCAGCAGATCGCGGGACCCATCGCCAACGAGGTCTTCAACGTGCTCACGGTGCAGCGCACCGACCTTTTGACCTATGGCGTGCTTCTGGCCGGTTTCTTCGCCTCCAACGGCATCGAGGCGGTCCGGGCCTCGCTCAACCGGGCTTACCGCGTCAGCGAAACGCGATCCTTCTTCTACCGACGGTTCCAGAGCATTTTCTTCGTGCTCATCGCCACGGCGGGCTTTTTGGTGATCTCGGTATTTCTCGTTTTCGCGCCGCTCCTTGCGCGGCTCGCCGAAGCACAGTTCGACTGGATCACACCCTATATGGGCACCATCACCATATGGCGTTATGCGATTGCCACAATGGTGATCGTCTTCGGGCTGTTTTCGGTGCATATCTGGCTGCCGTCGGGCCGGCGGCCTTTGCTGAGCATCGTACCCGGTATCATCTTCACACTAGCGGCATGGTTGATCGGCTCGAACATCTTCGCGCGCTACATCGACAACTTTGCGAACTATGTGACGACTTATGCCGGCCTTGCCTCGATCATGATCGCCATCGTATTCCTCTATATTTTGTCGGCGATCTTCATCCTGGGCGGGGAGCTTAACGCGGCTATCCTGCGTTATCGCGAGGCACGTGCCCGCGTGCCGAACTGAACGGTGGCTAGGCCGACGCCGAAGGTGGCGAGCGCCATGCCTGCGACCTGAAGGGCCGTTAGCGTTTCATCGAACAGCCCCCAGGCGATGACAGCCGTCACCGCCGGCACGAGATAGAACAGCGATGCGACCTTTGACGCCGAGCCTTGCCGGATCAGCCTCATGAGCAGGAAGGTGGCCCCGATCGACAGCACCAGAACCAGCCAGGCGAGCGCGAAAATCAATTCGCCATTGACGGTGACCTCACGGGTCTCGAACGCAAAGGCGCCCGCCGTCGTCAGCACCAGCGCGCCGAAATATTGCCAGAAGGCGCCGGTCACCATGTCGCCGCCTGTGGCGAAGCGCTTCTGCCAGATCGTGCCCGCGCAGATCGACGCCAGCGACACCGAGCAAGCGATCAGCGTCTGCGGTGTGACGCCTGCGTTGGAGATGCCGAGTTTGGGCCACAGCACCAAGACAACGCCGGCAAGGCCTGCTGCGAGCCCGACCCAGTGGCGCGGCAGGATGATCTCGCGCAACAGCACACCGGCGAGGATCGCCGTCAGCAGCGGCTGCAGGCCCGCGACCAATGCGGCAATGCCTGCCGGCATGCCGTGACGGATCGCCCAGAAAACGGTGCCGAGATAAAGCCCGTGCATCAGCATGCCGACGACAACGGCATGTCCGGTGGCCTTGGGCGACAGGCGGCGCGCGCCGAGCACCAGCATGAGCACGCCGAGAATGACGAGCGCGATGCCGAAACGCAGCGCCAAGAAGGTCAGCGGTTCCGCCCAGGGCATGGCATAGCGCGCCCCGATGAAGCCTGTGGCCCAGAGGAGTACGAAGGAGGGGGCGACGAACCGGTCTGCGAAGGTCATGAGGGTGTCCCGGGCTTACCGTGCGCTACCGCCGGCCCATTCGCTCTAATGCGGAACGGTGCTGCACGCAAAACGAAACGGTTGATCCATGAAACGCCGAAAGGTGAATGCGCTGCGCCTCAGGCGTGCGCTTAGCTAAAATCCCAGCATATCGCGGATATCGGCCGGCGTCCTGCCGAGGTCGCGCAGCGCTTTGAGGCCAGTATCGCGAAAACTCTTCGACAGCTTCCGGCCCTCCGCGTCAAGGATCAGGCGATGGTGGAAATAGGTCGGCTGCGGCAGGCCGAGCAACTCCTGCAAAAGCCGTTGGATCGACGTCGCATGAAACAGGTCGCGTCCGCGTACCACATGGGTGATGCCTTGCAGGGCGTCATCGACAACGACCGAAAGGTGGTAGGTCGTAGGCGCCTCTTTGCGCGCCATAATCACGTCGCCCCAGGCTTGCGGCGCTGCGGTTTCGCGTCGAGTTGCCGTCATGGTCTCGTCCGTCCATTCGGTCCAATCGAGCGCTTTCCCGACCCTCGCGTATGCTTTATCGACATCCAGACGCCAGGCGAAGGGTTCGCCGGCCGCGATGCGCCGACCGCGTTCGGCTTGGCTCAGGAAGCGCTCCATGGGCGGATGCAACGGCGCGCCGTCGGGATCTCGCGGCCATGCGGTTCCGCCGGCCTCCTGCTCGGAGATGACAGCGCGAACCGCGCCCCGGCTGAGAAACGAGGGATAGACCAGATCGTCGGCGATCAGCCTGTCGAGCACTGCGCGATAGTCGTCGAAATGCTCCGACTGGCGTCGCACGGGGCATTCGTACGCTACGCCGAGCCAGGCGAGGTCGCGATGGATGCCTGCCTCGAAGTCCGGCGTACAGCGGATCACGTCGATGTCTTCGATGCGCAGCAACAGTCGTCCGCCGGTCTGTACGGCCATGCCGGCATTGACCAGCGCCGAGAAAGCGTGGCCGAGATGCATTTCGCCATTCGGGCTGGGCGCAAAGCGGAAGACAGGCGCGTTCATCTGGCGATTGCTACTGTGCCCGGCCCTATGCTTCAAGGGAGCCCAT
Source organism: Tianweitania sp. UT-5YL-CI-8 (assembly GCF_030010215.1). GTDB lineage: Bacteria > Pseudomonadota > Alphaproteobacteria > Rhizobiales > Rhizobiaceae > Oryzicola. The sequence goes on along the minus strand of NZ_JASCRR010000011.1, from coordinate 134,722 downwards.
GCAGCGCATCCGCAATCTCGATGATATCGCCCTCGGTCTTGATGCCCTGTGTGTGGCCGATCCGAAGCTCGTGCATATCCGTGCCCATGCTGGAGAAGTGCCGCTCAGGCTGTCGGAGCCGGGCTTTGCCAACCTCGCCTCGATCATCGTTTCGCAGCAGGTTTCCACCGCAAGCGCCCGCGCTATCTTCGGCCGGCTAACGACCTTGCTCGAGCCGCTCACACCGGAAGCGCTGCTTGCCGCCGACGAAGACATCTTCCGACAGGCTGGCCTTTCGCGACCTAAGCAGAAGGCGCTTTTGGCGGCGGCGCTGGCCGGCGTCGAAGGCCTCGACTTTCATGGCCTATGCGCGCTCGACGCCGACGAGGCAATCGGCCGTCTGGTTGCAGTGCCTGGCATCGGCCGCTGGACGGCGGAGGTGTATCTGCTGTTTGCCGCCGGCCATCCCGACATTTTTCCCGCCCGCGACGTGGCGCTGCAAAGTGCCGTCGGCCATGCGCTTGGCATCGATCCGCGACCGGGGGAGAAGGAACTGATTCGGGTTGCCGAATCATGGTCGCCATGGCGGGGTGTCGCCGCGCGGCTTTTTTGGGCTTACTACCGCACCATGAAGGGGCGGGACGGCGCCCCGCCGGTGCCTGTCGCCGAAAAAAGCTGAGAAACCAGCGAAATTTGGCCTTACCTGTGGCCTACATACCGCTTCACATCCCTGTCATGTCGGGCTTACAGTATCCGTACCTGAAAGTTCAAGCCGACAAGGAGTGAGCGTAGTGACGGTAGCGGTGTCTCCCAACGGGCTCCCCGCGCTTGTGCTGAATGCGGACTACCGTCCGCTCAGCTATTACCCGCTGTCGCTCTGGTCCTGGCAGGACGCGATCAAGGCGATCTTTCTCGAGCGCGTCAACATCGTCGCCGAATACGATCATGCCGTTTCCTCGCCGACCTTCTCCATGCGCCTGCCCAGCGTGGTCAGCCTGAAGAACTATGTAAAGCCGTCGCGCTACCCCGCCTTCACGCGTTTCAATGTGTTTTTGCGCGACCGCTTCGAATGTCAGTATTGCGGCACGCATGAGGACCTGACCTTCGACCATGTCATTCCCCGCCATGCCGGCGGCGCCACGACCTGGGAGAACGTTGTGGCCGCCTGTTCGCCCTGCAATCTCAAAAAGGGCGGCATGATGCCGGCGCATGCCAAGATGTGGCCGCTGCAGAAGCCGTTCCAGCCGACCGTGCACGACCTGCACAACAACGGCCGCCTGTTCCCGCCCAACCATCTGCACGAAAGCTGGATGGATTATCTCTATTGGGATGTGGAACTGGAGCCGTAGGATTCCGACGACGCCGGCCTGAAAATGGCTGCGCTCTGCGCTTCCGATGCTCATGTACAGATGTACGCTCCGCTTCGGTTCTCGAACACAATCATTTTCGGCTCAGCCTGATCGGAAATCCAGGCCGGCTCATAATATTTAAGAGCGCGCCGCCGCACCACGATAGGCGACCACTGCGAGAAACAAGCTGGCAACCGCGTTCCAGCCGGCGAAGGACAGGCCCAGTACGCGCAAGGCGGCCTTGTCGCAGCTTGGCGGCACGAAGGTGTTGAGCGCGTCGAGCACGCCCTTGCCGCCGGTATCGACGGAATCGACGGCGCCGCAATCTGTCGGCCCGGCCCACCATGCCCACTCGACACCGGCATGCTTGACGCCGAGAAAAAGGCTGTAGGTCATCAGCAGTCCGCCGATCAGAAGCAGGCCGCGCGTTACCCAGAGCGGCCAGCGCAGCGCGGCCGAAATCGCTGCGAGGATCATGAGCGGCACGCCGATATAATAGGGCGTGCGCTGCTCGTAGCAGAGCTTGCAGGGGATGTAGCCGCCAATGTGCTGGAAGCCGAGCGCGGTGCCGACGACAGCCGCCATGGCGGCGGCAAGGAACAACGCCGTCGCGAGATGGCGGCGGTGCGGGGCAGGGGCTGAGGCGAGGATCATGAGGGGCAGTCCATTGCAGTCTTCAGTGCAGGTATTTGACGAGCACATAAAGCAGAATAAGGGCTGCCGCACCTGCCGCGGCGATCAAACCGAGCCTCTTCTCGATAAAGTTACGGATCGGCTCGCCATAGCGGCGCAGCAGCCAGGCCAGCAGGAAGAATCGCGCGCCGCGCGCCACGATTGCCGAGAGGATGAACAGATGCAGCGGAAAACCGACGACGCCCGACAGGATGGTCACGACCTTGATCGGAGGCAGATGGGCGAGACCGGAGGTGACCAGCATCAGGAGGATGAAGCCAACTCCGGTGTTCAGTCTCAATTGCTCGAACGTATCGAACTTGCCATAGAATTCCAGAACGGGAACGGCAATGGCCTGGTAGGCAAAGTGGCCTATGGCCCAGCCCAGTATGCCGCCCAGGACCGAGGCGATGGTGGCAATCAGCGCGTAGCGATAGGCCTTGTCCGGGCGGGCAATCGCCATGGGCACATAAAGCACATCCGCTGGCACCAGAAAGACCGAGCTTTCGACGAATGCGATGATGGCCAGCCACCATTCTGCCGATTTTCGAGCTGCGAGCGACAGTGTCCAGTCATAGAGTCCGCGAAGCATGCATTTCCCTTTTTTGGGCCGGTCGCTCGTGGGTCTGTTTAGTGAAACTTGCCGCACCGCACAATGGGCCGCCGGGGTCCGTAGTAAAATCAGGACGCTTTAGCGCCTTGTCGTTGCAAGGTTCTGGCAAAACGATGAATTCCAACAGACATCGCCTCTAGAAATGTCCTTTTGGGTGTTGTATAGGCCGGCTCGTTGCCGCCCGCGTTCCGTACGTTGGGTCTGCACCGTGCGGGTGTGGTGGAATTGGTAGACGCGCTGGATTCAAAATCCTGTTCCGAAAGGAGTGCCGGTTCGACCCCGGCCACCCGCACCATTCTCTCAAGATTGCCTCGCTTGCCTTTTCAAGAGGCGATTGCGTTCGGCAGAATGCTCTGCTCTGTCGAGCGGGCTATAGAAGCTTGGACATAAGCTGTCCTTCCGGAATTTGCATCGAGAACAGGGCACCCGCTTTGACAAGTCCTGTTTTAGCTCCAGATTAGTCGGCACTGCGGTCACTCCACTGCGAGACAGGATGAGTAATGGACAATCAGCTAGAGACTGACGGCGATGCCAATCAGGTCGGATCGGGTGTGCCCGGCCTGGATCATGTTTTGCGTGGCGGATTTGCACGCGCTCGCTCCCATCTGCTGGAAGGCCGGCCCGGGTGCGGAAAAACGACGATAGGGCTGCAGTTTCTGATTGATGGTGTTAAATCTGGCGAACGATGCCTTTACATAACCTTATCCGAAAGCAAGCGGGAACTACACTCCGTCGCGGCACGTCATGGATTTGACCTTACAGGCATCGATATTTTCGAGTTGATACCGCCGGAGTTGAGCCTCGATCCACGCCAACGGCAGACACTCGTCCACTCCTCCGATCTCGAGCTCGGTGAGACTGTCGAAATGGTGCTGGCAGAGGTCGAACGTCTCAAGCCGCATCGCATAGTCTTCGACTCTGTTTCGGAAATCCGTCTGCTGTCTCAAGGAATTTTGCGATATAGACGGCAGGTCCTCGCCCTAAAAAGTTTTTTCCTGCTGCACAACATCACGGTTCTGCTGCTCGACGATCTGACGGGGGAGCAGGACGACATCAATCTGCACAGCGTCTGCCATGGCGTAGTCCTCCTGGAGCAACTGGTCCCGATCTATGGTGGCGAGCGAAGACGCCTGCGCGTCATCAAGATGCGCGGTGTGCAGATACGCGGCGGCTACCATGATTTTGTCATCTGGTCGGGCGGCGTCACAGTCTTTCCGCGACTGGTGGCCGCTGAACATCCGGCAGAGGACGGCGGTGAGGATGCCAAAAGCAATACGGAACTTGACACCTTGATGGACGGCGGCCTCGACCGAGGCACGACCACACTCTTTATGGGTCCCTCCGGTACCGGGAAATCGTCGATAGCCATATCATATCTTTACGCTGCGCTCGAAAACGGCGAGGCTGGCTATTTAATGGTGTTCGATGAGACGCTGAACGTGGTTAAACAGCGTTCTGCCGGAATGGGCATGTCCCTTGACCCCTTCGTTGAAAGCGGACTGCTAAAACTGGATCAGATTGACCCTGCTGAACTCACGCCAGGGGAGTTGGCCGGTCGAATCAAACATGCCGTGGAGAGCCAGGGTGCGAAAATTGTCGTTATCGACAGCCTGACCGGTTATCTCCATTCCATGCCTGAAGAACAGTACCTCGTCCTTCAGATGCATGAAATCATCACCTATCTGAACCAAAAAGGCATCGTTACGTTACTCCTGCTCGCCAATCACGGCTTGGTGGGGCAGATGAATTCGCAGGTGGATATAACATATCTGAGTGATACCGTTGTGCTGCTTCGATATTTCGAGGCCCATGGCCGGATCCGCCGTGCGGTATCTGTCGTCAAGAAGCGGACGGGCAAGCATGAAGATACCATCAGGGAATTCACGCTGTCGTCCAAAGGGGTGATTGTCGGAAATGCGCTCACCGACTTTTCCGGCGTTCTGACAGGGGTTCCGATATACCACGGAATCAAAGAAGCGTTGATGGAGAACGCGCTCGGTGACGAGTGAGATGAAGGATGCGCTCATCCTGGCGCCTTTCGGGCGTGACGCATCCGTTGCAGCGGGGATTTTGGATGGAAAGGGGTTCAGTTCCGAGATCTGTGCCTGCATTGATGATTGTGTCGACCGATTTGAGCAGGCTTTCTGTTTTATCGTTACTGAGGAAGCCCTGTTGGCAGAGGAGCGTGGGCGCTTGTCGGAGTGGGTCAAAACCCAGCCGAAATGGTCGGATTTTCCCCTCGTTCTTCTCACCACCAGGGGCAACCCAATCGATGAGCGTCTGGCTTTTTTGAGCGAGTATGGCGTTTCTCTAGAAAGGCCGTTTGGGCCACTAGCATTGGTTGCCGCCGTCCGGTCCGCCGTGCGCGCCCGAAAGCGGCAGCTGGAAGTCAGGGCTTTCCTGGATGAGCGGGAGCGCACCAATGCACGCCAGCGCCTTCTTATCCGTGAACTTCACCATCGCGTCAAAAACACTTTGGCCAATGTCCAGGCGGTTCTTGGCGCCACTGCACGCTCGTCAACGTCGATCGACGAGTTGTACAAGTCGTTCTCGGCCAGAGTTCAGTCGCTTGCCCGCACCCACTCGTTCCTCACCGACGATTATTGGCAAACGGCGTCCCTGGAAGACCTTTTGAAGGCTGAACTGGCGCATTACGATGATCGTGGCCGGGTTAGATTGGACGGTCCAAAGGTATCGTTGAATGCCGACCAAGCTGTTCCTCTGGGCATGGCGTTCCACGAGCTTGCGACGAATTCCAGCAAGTATGGTGCATTGTCCGGCTCGGCCGGTGTGCTGGAGGTGGAATGGTCCACCACGAGCGACGGAGAAAACGAACGGCTTTCGTTTGTATGGAAGGAGCGCGGCGGTCCGCCGGTCGTGGCGCCGACGCGCAAGGGTTTTGGCAGTATTCTGTTCGAGCGCGTGCTTGCGGTCCAACTGGAAGCCGAGATCAATATGAATTTTCTACCCGCCGGCCTGGAAATCGCTTTGTCGCTTCCATTGAAGCGTGATCGGCTGGTCCCCGAATACCAGGGCGCTCCATAATCTTGGGTCGCGACCCCGGCTTTGTCCCTGCGGAGCGCTTTCATCCAAGCGCATCTTGTTCTAGCGTCTCGAATCCTATCGTCGGAATTCCGATATGCCCGCTTACCTGACGCTCCGCAGGTTGTTCTGTATCGGCGTGTTGCTGGTTGCAGCGGCTTGCCTCCTGTCATTTGGCTATGCGCTAGCGACCGGGGCCTATCTGGATCAGGCCGCTTCGCGCGGGCAGACGACCTTGCGTCTGGCCATTGCCGGCCTTCGAGGTCACATCGACCGGTTCGAGCCGCTGCCGGCGCTGATCGCCGATCACGACGACATCAAAGAGCTTGTCGCCAGCCCGAACGATGCCGTCCTGCGCGGCCGCGCCAACGTCTATCTCAAGGAGATCAACGACCTGCTGCGCTCGTCTGACATTTACGTCATGATGGATGACGGAAACACGATCGCTGCCAGCAACTACGATCAACCGACAAGCTTCGTCGGTGAGAATTTCGCATACCGACCGTATTTCCAGGACGCTGTCCAGGGGCGGAACGGACGGTTCTTCGCGCTCGGCACGACTTCCCTCAAGCGCGGCTATTACTTTTCATCACCCATTCAGGTCGGCTCGGACATCCGAGGCGTGGTGGTGTTCAAGGTCGACATGGATGCCATCGAGGCATCCTGGCAAGGCGGCGACAACGAGATCATCGTCGCCGATCCCGAGGGCATCATCTTCATGACGGGGCGCAAGGACTGGCTTTATGCCGGCTTGCTGCCGCTGACGCGAGAGCGCATCGCGCGGACCGAACAATCCAAGCGCTACGCCAACGCGACCCTGACGGAGCTTCCCGTATCGCACAGTTCCTATGACGGTCGCCTGCCGCTTCTGACCGTATCAGAAGGTGGCGAGCGCCGCGAATATCTCGATGTTTCGGATACGATGGAGGACGCCGGCTGGACGGTGCATGTGCTGCTCGACACGCGCTCCGCCCACGCCCAGGCTTCTACCGTCGCGGTCTCCCTTTTCCTGGTTCTTGGGCTTGCGGCTCTCGCGGGGCTGATCCTTTGGCAACGGCGCGCGCGGTTGGCGGAACGCCTGGAATTGCAGCGCTCCGCGCGTATCGAACTTGAGCACCGGGTCGACGAACGGACGGCGACGCTTGCGAGCGTCAACAGACAGCTCGAAACCGAAATCGACGAGCGCCGCGCCACCGAGCGGCAATTGCGCCAGACGCAGGCCGATCTCGTCCAGGCCGGCAAGCTCGCAGCGCTCGGTCAGATGTCGGCGGCCTTGTCGCATGAATTCAACCAGCCGCTGACAGCAGTCAAGACCTATGCCGACAATGCGCTTGTCCTGCTCGACCGCGAGCGGATCGCGGAAGCGCGGGACAATGTATCGCGGATATCGGGACTCAGCGACCGCATGGCATCCATCAGCAAGCATTTGCGCAACTTCGCTCGGAAGCCAAACGAGCAGCTGGGGCCGGTCGAGCTGGAATCGGTGATCGACGATACGCTCGCCATCGTCGCCTCGCGTCTCAAATCGGCGCGCGCCATTATGTCGATCGATCTCGGCCCCGCGCCGCTGATGGTCAGAGCAGGGGCTGTCAGGTTGCAGCAGGTGCTGGTGAACATCATCTCCAACGCCGCCGATGCGGTGGAAGGCGCGCATGACCGCAGGATCGAGCTTTCGGTCAAAACAGCCGAAGGCCGTGTCCGCATTGCCGTGCGCGACCATGGGCCGGGGGTGCCCAATGCCATCGCGGAGCGCATTTTCGACCCGTTTTTCACCACGAAAGGCGTCGGCAAGGGTCTCGGGCTCGGCCTGTCGATCTCCTACAATATCGTCAAGGATTTCGGCGGCAGCCTGTCGATCGACAACCATCCCGACGGCGGCGCGGTGTTCACGATCGAGCTCGACGCGATGCCGATGCAACGGCATGAGGCTGCCGAGTGACGCCATCGACCATCATCCTCGTCGACGACGAAGACGAGCTGCGGCGCTCGACGGCGCAGACGCTGGACCTAGCCGGCTTCAAGGTGCGCGATATGGCGTCCGCCGAACGTGCGCTCGATCTGCTGAATCCCGGTTTCAACGGCGTTGTCATCACCGACATCCGCATGCCCGGCATGGATGGCATGACGCTGATGAACCGGATCCGCGATATCGACGTCGATATTCCCGTCATCCTTATCACCGGCCACGCCGAAGTGCAGCTTGCGGTGAAGGCGATGCGCGAAGGCGCTTATGACTTCATCGAGAAGCCGTTCAATGCTCAGGATCTGGCCGACCGCACCGCTCGCGCCATCGATCATCGCCGCCTGGTGCTGGAGAACCGGGTGCTGCGTGCAGCGGCCGGCAAGCGTGACGATATCGAAGCGCGCCTTCCGGGCCGCACGCAGATCATGGTCGACCTGCGCTACCAGTTGCGCGCGGTGGGCGGCACGGATGCCGATGTGCTGATCATCGGCGACACCGGCTCGGGCAAGGAGGTCCTGGCCCGCGCTCTTCATGACATCAGCGGGCGGGCGGAACGACCGTTCGTGGCGATCAACTGCGCGGCATTGCCGGAAACCCTGATCGAAAGCGAATTGTACGGCCACGAGGCCGGCGCGTTTCCGGGTGCGGTGCGCGCGCGCTACGGAAAGTTCGAGCATGCTCGGACCGGCACGATCCTGCTCGACGAGATCGGCTCGATGCCGCTCGACTTGCAGGCGAAGCTGCTGCGCGTCATTCAGGAGCGTGTGATTACAAGGCTCGGTTCGAACGAGCCGGTGCCTCTTGATGCGCGCTTCATTGCCACCAGCAAGGTCGATCTCGAAGCGGAGGTTGCCGCCGGCCGGTTCCGCGCCGACCTGTTCTACCGCCTGAATGTCGTCACGTTGCGAATGCCGTCCCTTGCGCAGCGCCGCGCGGATGTGCCTTTGCTGTTTCTGCAACTGGTCCGCGAAGCCTCGGGGCGCTACCGCCGCGATCATGTCGAGGTCGCGCCGGAGGTCCTGGTCGAGGTCGCGCGACGACAATGGCCCGGCAACGTCCGCGAACTGCGCAACGCTGCGGACCGGTTCGTGCTCGGCCTTGGCCTCAGCGGCGAACAGGAGACGCTGCGCGATGCCGACGGCGGACGGCTTGCCGATCAGGTGGCGGATTTCGAGAGAAGTGTCATAGCCGGCACACTGTCGGCGCATCGCGGAAATCTGAAGCCGGTTTACGAAGCGCTCGGCATTTCCCGCAAAACGCTCTACGAAAAGATGCAGCGCTACGGCTTGGACAAGGGAACTGCGCCGTCGGAGTGACAGCGATTCTGCCCGATGGGTGAATCTTCACCCACTGCATCTCTACAATGTTACGATTTCCACCCATTTTTGACGGTTCTGCGGGGAAAATCGCGAAGAATTGAGCTTTATCGCTATACCCCGCCGTAACAACCCGGCAAGTTGCATCCATCACCTGATCGGGCCGGGAGGACATCGGCGCGTAAGAGGTTGTTTCAAGGGAGGAAATCCGTGAAGACTTTATTCACCGGCCTGATGGTCGCCGCTGCTTTCGCAGTCACCGCATTCGATGCCAATGCGCAGACCTATCCGGACCGCAACATCACCGTCGTGGTGCCCTTCGCAGCGGGCGGACCGACCGATACCGTCACGCGTCTCGTCGCCGAGGCGATGGGCAAGGATCTCGGCCAGCAGATCATCGTTGAAAATGTCGGCGGCGCGGGTGGTACGCTGGGTGCGGGACGCGTCGCGTCTTCCGATCCGGACGGCTACACGCTTCTGCTTCACCATATCGGTATGGCCACCTCAGCGACGCTCTATCGCAAGCTCGCCTATGACACGCTTAATGCATTCGAATATGTCGGCCTCGTCACCGACGTGCCGATGACCATCGTCGGTCGCAAGGATCTTGAGCCCACCGATCTGAAGAGTTTGGTGGAATATGCCAAGGCCAACAAGGATACGGTAACGGTGGCGAATGCCGGCATCGGCGCGGCGTCGCATCTGTGCGGCATGCTGTTCATGAGCGCGATCGGCACTCCGCTTGTCACCGTGCCTTACAAGGGCACCGGTCCGGCCATGACCGATCTGCTGGGCGGTCAGGTGGACATCATGTGCGACCAGACGACCAACACCGCCAAGCAGATCCAGGGCAGCACCATCAAGGCCTATGCGGTGACCTCCGAAAAGCGGCTCGATATCTTCCCCGATCTGCCGACCGTGACCGAAGGCGGCCTTCCTGATGTATCCGTCGGCATCTGGCACGGCCTCTATGCGCCGAAGGGTACGCCGGCGGAAGTTACCGAGCGGCTGTCGAAGTCGCTGCAGGTGGCTTTGAAAGACCCTAACGTTGTGGCCCGGTTCGCCGAACTGGGCACCACGCCGTCTTCGGCGGAAGACGCTACTCCGGCAGCGTTGAAGGCGAAGCTGGAAGGCGAAGTGGCGCGCTGGAAGCCGATCATCGAAGGCGCGGGTCAGTTCGCGGACTGATGCCAAAAAATGCGCCGGCGGCCTTGAGCCGCCGGCATTTTTCCGCATTCCCGTTCCTCATGCCAGTCGGTAAAACCCATGAAGTCCTTTACCATTGACCCGGTAAACGGAGCCTGCGGTGCGATATTCGTCGCGCTTGGCGGGTTCTTTGCATTCCAGTCGCAACAGCTCGATCTGGGCACCACGTTCCGCATGGGGCCTGGATATTTTCCGCTCGTACTCGCCCTCGTATTGGTCCTGCTCGGCCTCGTCGTCGTGGTCCAGGCAATGCGAATTGAAGGCGAGCCGCTTGGTCCCATCGCCTGGCGCGGTGCGCTGCTCATCCTGCCGGCACCGATCCTGTTCGGTGTCACCTTGCGTGGTCTCGGCTTCGTGCCGTCGCTGTTTCTGACCTGCCTAGTCGCGTCCTTCGCCAGTTCGCGGATGACGGTGCCGCTGGCGCTGATCCTGTCCGCTGTCGTCACCGCGTTTTCGGTCGCCGTCTTCAGCTACGGTCTCGGGCTGCCGTTCCGCAACATCGGCCCCTGGCTGAGCTTCTGAGGAGCGGCGACAATGGAACTTTTCAACAATCTCGCACTTGGCTTTTCCACCGCCACGACGTTTACGAATCTCGGTTTCTGTCTGATCGGCGTCCTTCTGGGCACGTTGATCGGTGTTTTGCCGGGCATCGGTGCCACGGCGACCATCGCCATGCTGTTGCCAATCACCTTCCAGATCGGCGACCCCGTTTCATCGCTGATCATGCTTTCGGGCATCTATTACGGCGCGCAATATGGCGGCTCCACCACCGCCATTCTGATCAACATGCCTGGCGAGTCTTCGTCCGCGGTGACCGCGATCGACGGTTACCAGATGGCGCGCAAGGGCCGCGCGGGCGTAGCGCTCGCGGTTGCTGCTATAGGCTCATTCTTCGCCGGATCGGTGTCGACCTTCCTCGTCGCCTTGTTCGCGCCGCCCCTGACGGCCATCGCATTGCAATTCGGTGCCGCCGAATATTTCTCGCTCATGATGGTCGGCCTCGTCTCGTCCATCGCCCTTGCCCACGGCTCCGTCGTAAAGGCGCTGGCGATGGTGGTTCTCGGGCTGCTCCTGGGTCTGGTCGGAACGGATATCTACTCCGGTGCGCCGCGCTTCACGCTCGGCATCCGTGAATATGCCGATGGGCTGAACTTCGTGGCCGTGGCCGTCGGTGTCTTCGGTGTTGCCGAAATCCTGCGCAATCTCGAAAGCGAGAAGACGCGCGAAGTCCTGCTGGCGAAGGTCACCGGACTGATGCCGACGCGTGACGACTTCAAGGCGATGGCCGCGCCCATATTGCGCGGCACGGCAATCGGCTCGGTCCTCGGCATTCTGCCGGGCGGCGGTGCAATCCTTGCCTCGTTTGCGTCCTATACCGTCGAGAAACGTGTCTCCAAGAACCCTGCGGAGTTCGGGCACGGCGCGATTGCCGGCGTCGCGGGGCCGGAATCGGCGAACAATGCCGGTGCGCAGACCTCGTTCATTCCGATGCTGACGCTCGGCATTCCGGCCAACCCGGTCATGGCGCTGATGATCGGCGCGATGATCATTCAGGGCATCGTTCCCGGCCCTAACGTGGCGTCGGAACAGCCTGCGCTGTTCTGGGGCATCATCGCGTCGATGTGGATCGGCAATCTGATGCTCATCATCCTCAACCTGCCGCTGATCGGGCTTTGGGTGAAACTGCTGACGGTGCCGTATTACGTACTGTTCCCTATCATCATGGCGTTCTGCTCCATCGGCGTCTACAGCGTGAACTCGAACGTCTTCGACCTCTACGCCGTCGCCTTCTTCGGGCTTCTCGGCTACATGCTGAACAAGCTGCGATGCGAACCGGCTCCGCTGCTTCTCGGCTTCGTGCTGGGACCGCTGCTGGAGGAAAACCTGCGGCGCGCCATGATCCTGTCGCGCGGCGATCCCGCCACCTTCGTGACGCGTCCGATCAGCGCCATCCTGCTCGGTCTCGCCCTCTGCGTATTGATCGTGGTGCTGCTGCCCAGCGTGCGCAAGAAGCGTGACGAAGTGTTCGTCGAAGAGGACTGAGCCGGATTCAACGGCTAAAGATATGGGCCGCCCTGCAACGGGCGGCCTTTTTTGGTCAATCGGTCAGCGCCTTCTTCACGAGGCGATTTGTTTTTCGCGCGGTGCCGCAGGCGCAGGCTGGCAGAACAGGCGGTGCATCGTGGAGATGAAGACCTTTATGCGCGGATCGGCAAGCCGGTAGAAAACCTGCTTTCCATCCTTGCGGCCGACAACCAGATCGGCTTCGCGCAATTCGGCGAGTTGCTGGGAGATGCCGGGCTGGTGCAGACCCAAAAGGTCCTCAAGTTCGCGCACCGAGCGTTCGCCATCGACCAGCACGCAGCAGATCAGCAGCCGGTCGGGGTTGGACAGTTTTTTCAGGAAGCCGGATGCCTCATCGACATGTGCCTTCATATTGGCTGCTTCGCAGGACAATTGCTCGGTCATTGTTTCAGCCCCAGCAAGCGTCGGGAAACTGGTCGAGCGGGATTTTGAGGTAGCGCACGCCGTTGGCCTCGGGCTGCGGCAGGCATCCACCATTCGTATTCACCTGAAGCGCGTGCAGGATAAGCTTGGGCATGGGAAGCGTCTTGTCGCGTGCCTCGCGCGCGGCAACGAATTCGGCCTCGCTCTTGAATGTCGAGATGTGGATGTTGCCGGCCTTTTGTTCGGCCACCGTCGATTCCCAGCGCGGCTCGCGTCCGCCCGGCTGGTAGTCGTGCCCGGTAAACAGCCGTGTTGCGTCGGGGAGGGCGAGAATGTTCTGGATTGAGGTCCACAGCGCTGTGGCGCTTCCGCCGGGGAAATCGGCGCGCGCGGTGCCGCCATCGGGCATGAACATCGTGTCGTGGATGAAGGCGGCATCGCCGATGATATAGCTGATGGACGCCAGCGTGTGGCCTGGTGAAAATATCACCCGCGCATCAATGGAGCCGACCTTGAAAGCCTCGCCATCGGCAAAGAGCTTGTCCCATTGCGAGCCATCGGTCCGGAATTCGAGCCAGTTGTAGAAGTCCTTCCAGAGTTTCTGGACCTCGACGACCTTTTCGCCGATCGCCGTCGGTGCGCCGGTCCTGCCCTTGAGATACTGAGCCGCGGAGAAGTGGTCTGCATGCGGATGCGTGTCGAGAATCCAAGAGAGCGTATAGCCTTTGTCCGCGATGAATTGCAGCAAGCGGTCGGCATTCTCCGTACCGGTCCGCCCGGACTTCTCGTCGAAATCATGCACCGGGTCGATGATGACACAGATGCTGGTTTCAGGGTCTGCCACGACATACTGGACCGAACAGGTGCGCTGGTCGAAGAAGGCGGTGACCTCGGGTTTCTGTGTCATGACTTGTTTCCCCCGACATCGCTTGGTGAACTGGGCAAGATGATCGCTTGACCATTAATGATTGCAATAATTTGCAATCATTAAAATGCGATTGTTGCGCAGGTCAAGCTGGCGATTACCAGTCCGCCAAAAGAAAAGGCACCGAGCCTCAGGAGGTTCGGTGCCTTCGCAGATCGGCTGATAGCCTGAGGTGTCCTACTTGCAGGGAGCCAGGAAGGTAACCGGGCGTCCGTTGCGGTCGTACATAGGACGGCCGCGATCGTCATACTGGTGATAGCGGCATTCGCCCGGAGCCGTGCCCGCGCCGATCATGGCGCCTGCCAAGCCGCCGAACACCGCACCTGCAACGGTGGCGCCGGTGTTGCCGCCGATCGCTTGCCCGAGCAGCGCGCCCGTACCCGCGCCGATGGCGCCGCCCGCGACAGCCCGTTCACCCGGTGTATTGCAGCCCGCCAAAGCAAGGGTTGCAGCAACTGCACACAACGCAACAAAACGCTTCATTTTCTTTGTCTCCCTGATGGTTATCTCAACGCTACCATAGCAATATACGCATATCCAGCGACTTTGGATCGACCTGTGGCGATGCTTTACAGCGCTATCGGCATAACGCTCAACAGCAACATGCCCGATCTCGTCCGCGGATGGGGCTGCGGCCAGTTGCAGGCCAATTTCTCCAACGCTTTGCCGCCACATGGCTGCGAGGGGCCGGACGGACGCTGGATGTAGCTTTCCGCAGCGTCGCGCGCCGGAGTGGAACCGTTGACGTTCGCCGCCGTTTTCGAGTGTTAACCCGAACAGGAAGGATCGTCATGAATCTCCGCAAATCAGTCGCGCCGCTCTTGCTTCTGTCTATGATGGCGGGCCCTGCCTTCGCGCAGACGACGCCAGCGCCGGTTCCGCCGGCAAACAGCATGAAGCTTTCGGAGATTGTCGCCAAGGTCGAGGCGCGCACCCAGTTCGCCTATATCGACGAGATCGATTGGGAAGACGATGGCTATTACGACGTCACCTATTACACCACCGACAAGGCCAAGGTGGAGATCAAGATAGATCCAGCCACCGGCGAGCCCCGCTGATACCGATCAACGGCAGGCCGCTCACACGAACGGTCTGCCGATTGGGAATTTGCCCGGCACCAGCCGCTTGAGATAATCGAGCCCGGGCTGGGCGATGTGATTGACATCGGCCAGCATGAAATCGGCCGGCATGTGCCGTGTCTTCCCAGCCACGTCTGACAGCGCGACCTGGCGAATTACGGTTTTTCCGTTCTCCTCCTGCAAGGCAACCGAACCGCCGCCGCGCTCGGCTACCGCGACGGCAAAGACGCCGGCATCGAAGGCTTCTTGCGCATCTGTATGGTTGACCGCGCCGACATAGCCGCGCGGCACATAGCCTAGCGCATCGACGCGCGCCCGGGTGCCCGGCAGGCCATCCGCCAGCGCCTGCTCCAGCGCCCGGTTGAGGTCGCTGCCCGACAGCTTCACATTGCCATGCGCGTCACGCTCCAGTCGGTCGGGAGAGACCAGACTTTCGACCAGCGAGCGGCCGTCCGCCGTCGAAACGCCTTCGGAAATCGCTACCACGCAACGGCCGTATCGACCCATCGTCTCTTTGACGTCGGATACGAAGCGCGGCACCGAGAAAGCGCGCTCCGGGACGTAGAGAAGATGCGGACCGTCACTGTCCTCGTCGCGCCATGCCGCGGCGGCCGCGGTGAGGAAGCCGGCATGACGGCCCATGACGATGCCGACATAGATACCGGGCAGGGCGCGGAAATCCAGATCGATCGACAGGAAAGCGCCCGCGACGAATTCGGCCGCCGAGATGAAGCCCGGCGTGTGGTCGTTTTCCATCAGGTCGTTGTCGATGGTCTTGGGCGCGTGCACGAACGCCATGCCGCCGCCCGATGCGTCGGTCAGGATCTGCTGGGTGCCGGCAGTGTCGTTGCCGCCGATATAGACGAAGGCGTCGGCGCCGACTTTCTTCAGGCCGGAAAGAACGATATCGCAATAGGCCGCGTCGGGCTTGTCGCGTGTGCTGCCAAGGGCAGCGCTCGGGGTCGCGGCGATGCGGCGGAGTTGTTCTTCGGGAATGTCGCTGAGGTCGACATAGTCGCCATCGCGAATGCCGCGCACGCCATGCCGGGCGCCGAGCACCTTGGCGCCGGGATGCCGCCGGCGCGCTTCGAGCACGATGCCGGCAAGCGTCTGGTTGATGACGGCGGTCGGGCCACCGCCCTGAGCGATGACAAAAGTTTGCGACATGGCGTTCTCCCCGGTTTGCGGGGACGATAGCAGAAAGCTTTTCGGCTTTCGCGCTCGTTCTATCGCTTTAGACGACCACGATCGGAGTTTTTCCCGACACGCGGCTGTAGAGGTCGATGATGTCCTGATTGATCAGGCGCACGCAGCCGGACGACATGGCCTGGCCGATGCTCCACCATTCGGGCGAGCCGTGAACGCGGTAGCCAGTGTCCTGGCCGTCCTTGAAGATGTAGAGCGCGCGCGCGCCGAGCGGATTGTCGAGGCCGCCGGGCTGGCCGCCGCGCCATTTCACCAGTTCGGGCTTGCGGCCGATCATCTCCGCCGGCGGGGTCCAGGTCGGCCATTTGCGTCCGTACTGGATGTTGGCGCGGCCTGACCATTCGAAGCCGTCCTTGCCGATGCCGACACCGTAGCGGATCGCATCGCCGCCCGGCTGGACGAGATACAAATGCTTTTCCTGCAGCCGCACCACGATGGTGCCGGGCGCTTCGCCGGTCGGGTCGACGACGATCTGGCGGCGGTATTCAGGCGCCACCTTCTCGAAGGGTACCTTCGGCAGGGTGAAGCCGTCGTCGGTGAAGGACGCATACATCAGTTCAGGGCTCGTCACCTGCTTGTCGACGCTGATGCGCGGACGGATGGTGCCGGTGGGGCTCATGTCGAGCTGCGGCACGTCGAAGGCGTTGGTGAAGCTTGAGGTGGAGCAGCCGGCCAACATGCCTACCGCGCCGAGGCCAAACAGCATCTGGCGGCGCGATGTCGTGTGGACGTCGGCGCTTTCTGGATCTTCAGGGTGCAGATCGGGGGATGAGGACACGGTACAATTCCACTCGGTTACGCGGATGACGGCCTCGAGACGCTCGGCGCCGGTTATCTCGCATCTTCAGGAAACATGGTTGATAAAGCGTGAATGCCGCGAACCTTTGTCAGAAAAGGGTTTGCGGGTCGTTCCGTCGCTTCCGACCCTGACGACGATCATTCTACTCCGGCGCAGCACAGCATGACCCAGCTTTGGTCACAATCTCGGCCAGAGCGCTGCCTACGCCTTTGATCCGCAGCAGACGAGGGGAATCATGAGCGAGAAACTGAAGACCGATTTGGCGCTGTTCGCGGCGGCTCTGCTGGCCGTAGCCCTGGTGCTTGGCGCCAATATGGACATGTCCGAACTCGCTGCCTCGCTGCTGCGCTGAGCGACCTCGAAAATAGCACTTTACAGTTTGCGCCGGCCAAGGATTTATCATTCTCTTTAACGGAGAGAATGTCATGTCCTTCGAACACTGGGCCGCGTTCGCAGCCGCGTCGTCCATCCTTCTGATCATCCCTGGCCCGACGATCCTGTTGGTCGTCTCCTATGCGCTCGGGCAGGGCTGGCGCACCGCGCTGCCGATGGCGGTGGGCGTGGCGCTCGGCGATTTCACCGCGATGACCTTGTCGATGCTTGGCATCGGCGCGCTGCTCGCCGCTTCGGCCGGGGTCTTCATGCTGTTGAAATGGGTGGGTGCCGCCTATCTCATCTATCTTGGCATCAAGCTGTTTCGCGCTGGCGGCACCCTGAACTCAGAGCCTCGCCGCGATGCCGTATCCGCAGCCAAAATGACCGCACATGCCTGGCTGGTCACCGCGCTCAATCCCAAGAGCATCACCTTCTTCGTGGCGTTCCTGCCGCAATTCATCGACCGCAACGGCGATTTCCTCAGCCAGATGCTGATCTTCCAGGCCACCTTCCTGACGCTCGCCTTCCTCAATGCGTTCGGCTATGCGCTCATCGCCTCGCGGGCGCGCTCGGTCGTCGCCAATCCGCGCGCGATCCGGATTTTCAACCGAGCCGGCGGCACTATGCTGGTCGGTGCCGGCATTGCCACGGTGACGATGCGCTCCGGAAGCTGAGCGAACAATTATTGCGGGCTGCGAAAAAAATCATCCGCCGATGCTTCCGGCGGTTTCGTGCCGCCCGGTTTTTGCTATGACATGGCCATCAAGGGAGGATCGCTTATGTATCTCGGGCTCGATCTCGGCACGTCCGGCGTCAAGGCGCTGCTGATGGACGCAAACCAGGCCATCGTCGGCTCGGCCAATGGCGCGCTTGACGTGTCGCGGCCGCATCATGGCTGGTCTGAGCAGGATCCCGCGCACTGGATCCGCGCCACCGAAGAGGCGGTAGCCGGCCTGAAGGCGAAACATCCGAAGGAATTGGCGGCGGTCAAGGGCATCGGCCTGTCCGGCCAGATGCATGGCGCGACGCTGCTGGACGGCGGCGACCAGGTCCTGAGGCCCTGCATCCTCTGGAACGACACGCGCAGCTATCAGGAAGCCGCTGAACTCGATGCCGATCCACGCTTTCGCCAGATCACCGGCAACATCGTGTTTCCCGGCTTCACCGCACCGAAACTCGCCTGGGTAAAGGCCAACGAGCCCGGCCTGTTCGCGAAGGTCGCCAAGGTGCTTTTGCCCAAGGACTTCCTGCGCCTCTGGCTGGCCGGCGAGCATATCTCCGAAATGTCGGATTCCGCCGGAACCTCATGGCTCGATGTCGCCAAACGCACATGGTCGCCGGACCTGCTGGCCGCAACCGATCTCGACGAAAGCCGGATGCCGCGCCTGGTCGAGGGCACTGAGCCCGCCGGCACGCTGCGTGCCGAGCTTGCCGCGCAATGGGGCATGGGGTCAAACGTTGTCGTGGCGGGCGGCGCGGGCGACAATGCCGCCTCCGCCGTCGGCATGGGCACCGTGGCGCCCGGCCAGGCCTTCGTGTCGCTGGGCACGTCCGGCGTGTTGTTTGCCGCCAACGGCGCTTATCTGCCCAATCCCGAAAGTGCCGTGCACACCTTCTGCCACGCGCTTCCCAATGCCTGGCATCAGATGGGTGTCATCCTGTCCGCTACCGATTCGCTGAACTGGCTGAGCCATGTCAGCGGCAAGAGCGCCTCGGAACTGACCGCTGAACTCGGCAACGATCTGCGCGCGCCGACCGGTGTAACCTTCCTGCCCTATCTGTCAGGCGAGCGGACCCCGCACAATGACGCGGCGATCCGCGGCTCCTTCACAGGGCTCGAGCATGAATCCGGCCGCGCAGTGCTGACCCAGGCCGTGCTCGAGGGCGTGTCCTTCGCCTTCCGCGACAGCCTGGAAGCGCTTGCCAAGGCCGGCACGACGCTGACTCGCGTCACCGCCATCGGCGGCGGCTCGCGCTCCCACTACTGGCTCAAATCCATCGCCACGGCACTCGGCATTCCGGTCGACATTCCTGCCGACGGCGATTTTGGCGCTGCCTTCGGTGCGGCAAGGCTGGGATTGATCGCGGCGGAAAGCGCCGATCCGCACCAAATCTGCACGCCGCCGAAGACCTCGGAAACCATCGAGCCGAATGCCGCGCTCGGCCAGGCCTATGCCGATGCCTATGCGCGCTACCGGTCGCTCTATCCGGCGATTCGGTCGGTTTCATAGGGCCGGCATAGCCACTTACGTCGATCAGGAAATCAGAAGCGCGGCACGGCAAAAAACATTGCCGTGCCGCGCAACATTTAGCACACCAGCCCGTTCACCGTCGCTGGAACGACACGCCGTTGCCTTACGGTTGTCATGCAACGCGGATACGATACGGGCCATGATGACCAACACGAGCGATAGAGCCATGCAGACCACCGGCGATTCGGCGATTTCCGCATTGTTTTCACGCGCCCGCGAAGGCGTGTCGATCGTAGATCAACTCATGGATATGCCGGCCGCGGCCGACAACGATTCCGTGTCTCCCGAATGGAACACAGCCGTCGCGCGCCGTCTGGAAGGCAAGCTCGTCAACGCGATGCGCGCAGTCCTCGACAAGAAGGACGCCGGCGTCACCGTCATCACCCGGACCGCCTGCTGATTCATTTTATCGCGCGTGTCGGGGCTCGAAGCGTCGCGCTGCCCCTCATCCCCCTGCCGGGACCTTCTCCCCGTGAACGGGGAGAAGAACGCCTTCGCTGCGGCTTTCGCTAATCACAACGTTGGAGAGTGGCGAAATCGCCGAGGACAGCGACCCTCGCCCCGTTCACGGGTGTCCAAAGGACGGGTGAGACCTTGGCTCACCCCGGTAAAGCCGGCAGGCAGGTGAGGGGCGGCGCAACCCCCAACTGGATGCGATTTATCAATTCAGCGGAATGTCGTTTGCTTCCTTGCTCGACTGGTAGGTCGCCGACATGCGGTCATAAAGCTCTGCGATGGCTTGGCGCCGGGCTTCGAGCCGGCTGCGGTCTGGCTCGGGCAACTCGCTGATCAGCCGGCCGATGGAATACGCCGTCCAGTAGTCGTTGGCGTCGTTGTAGGCGCCCTCGTCGAGGGTGAAAACCTCTTTCAGGATTTTCAGATCGTGCGGAATGGCGAAGGCGTCGCGCGAATCCTGATAGCTGAAGAGGTAGTAGAAATTGTCGAAGCCCGTCCAAGTGATGGCCGACAGACACAGCGAGCAGGGCTCGTGGGTGGCGATGAAGATGCAGTCCTTGGTATCAGTGCGCTCTTCCTTCGGCATTTCGTAGAACTTTTTCAACAGATGCACCTCGCCATGCCACAGCGGGTTCTCGATTTCGTTGTTGGTTTCAGCGATCACCAGCGACAGGTCGTCTTTGCGCAACATGGCGGCGCCGAACAGCTTGTTGCCCTTGGCCACGCCTTGCGCCGTTTTGGGGGCGATGTCGTTTTCGATCACGTCGAGCAGTCGGTCGAGCGTGGCGGCGTCGGTCATGCGACAAGTCCTTCCGTCAGACGGATTTCATAGGGTTCGGGGAAAACGAATTCTTCGAGATTGGTGCCGTCGCCGCCGCGATCCACGACCAGAAAGTCCTGTGGCGCGCCGACGGGCGTCAGCACACCGTGCCACCGCCCGCGCGGATAGTTCACACCTTGTCCGGACGCCGTCAAGAAGGCTTGCGGCGCGCCCGGCCCATTTGGCGTATCGGGGCAGACGATGACCAGGAACGGGTTCGGCGACAGGGGCATGAAGGCCTGGCTGCCGAGCGGATGCCGCTCGACCATCGTCAGCTGCAACGGGAAATCATAGGGCGTTCCCCTGAAGATCGAAATCAAGGTGCGGGCGTTGTCGCCCGCGGTTTCTACCCTGGCCAGATCGTGGTGGCGTATGCACTTCCCGGCATTGATCGGGAAATGACTTTCGCTGTCCGTATCGATGACATCGCCGAAGGGCGCGAAGTTTTCGCGGGTCAGGGGTCGGGCGGTGATGATGCGGGTCATGGTCGAAATCCCGCTTCTTCCCCGCCTGTTGGGCTCTCACCCCCCTCTGGCCTGCCGGCCATCTCCCCCTCAAGGAGGGAGATCAGCAGCTTCGCGCCTTTTGCCCTTCCTGCCACGTTGGAAATTGGCGACAGCCGCGATGACATCCAATCTCCCCCCTTGAGGGGGAGATGTCCGGCAGGACAGAGGGGGGTGAGGGTCAGATGATTCACCGGAAGCCGCCCAGCTTCGCATGCCGGTTGACATCCTTGTAGAGCAGGTACCGGAACTTGCCGGGACCACCGGCATAGCAGGCCTGCGGGCAAAACGCGCGCAGCCACATATAGTCTCCGGCCTCCACCTCCACCCAGTCCTGGTTGAGCCGATAGACCGCCTTGCCTTCGAGCACATAGAGCCCATGCTCCATGACATGGGTCTCGGCGAAGGGGATGACCGCGCCGGGTTCGAAGGTCACCACCGTCACATGCATGTCGTGACGTAGGTCGGCTGGATCGACGAAGCGCGTCGTCGCCCATTTGCCGTCGGTGCCGGGCATGGCCGAAGGCACGACATCCGCCTCGTCGAGAAACAGAGGCGGCGGCGTGTCGATGCCCTCGACCGGCTCATAGGCCTTGCGAATCCAATGGAAGCGGGCAGGAGCGGTGCTGTCATTGCGCAGCGTCCAGCCACTGGAAGGCGGCAGATAGGCGTAGCAACCGGGATGCATGGCATGGGCCGCGCCGGCAACCGTCACCGCGATCTCGCCCTCGACCACGAACAGCACGCCCTCTGCCGCCGGGTCGAGTTCCGCCCGGTCGCTGCCGCCGCCGGGTGCCACTTCCATGATGTATTGCGAAAACGTCTCGGCGAAGCCGGACAGCGGACGCGACAGGATCCAGGCGCGGGTGCTATCCCAGAACGGCAGCGGGCTGGTGACGATGTCGCTCATCACGCCCTTGGGGATGACCGCATAGGCCTCGGTGAAGACGGCGCGGTCGGTGAGCAATTGCGTCTGTGGCGGCAGGCCGCCTGTGGGCGCGTAATAGGTGCGGCCTTGCATCGTCATGTCCTCTCAGGCGGGCAGAATATCCTTGAGGCGGAGCAGCGCAATGCGCTCCACCTGCTTGGCGGCCGTGTCGAATTCGATGGCGCGGTCGTTGGAAACCCGCGTCTTGAAGGCGTCGAGAATTTCGGCCTTGCTGCGTCCCTTCACTGCGATGATGAAAGGGAAGCCGAATTTTTGCGTATAGTCCGCGTTCAAGGCAGTAAACATCGCGCGCTCCTCGTCGGTCAGCGCGTCGAGCCCGGCGGAGGCCTGTTCGTTCGCCGATTCGGGCGTCAGCCTTTTGGCCTGCGCCAGCTTGCCGGCGAGGTCGGGATGCGCCTTGAGCACGCCCAGGCGCTCGTCTTCGCTTGCCGAGCGGAAGATGCGGCACAGCGCGTTGTGCAGCCCGCCGGCGCTGTCATGCGCGGGGCCGAGTTCCAGCGCGAAGGCGCGCTCGGCGATCCATGGCGAGTGTTCGAAAATGCCGCCGAACCTCTGCACGAACGTGGCCTTGTCCATGCGCGAGGGGCGCAAAGCCGGGGCCTGATAGGGATGCTGTTCGCGCCAGTGGCGGGCGATGTCGATGCGGCGTGGCAGCCAGACCTTGTCGTGGCTCTGCACGTATTCGATGAAACGCTTCAGCGCCGCCGCGCGTCCCGGCCGGCCGACGAGGCGGCAATGCAGGCCGACGCTCATCATGCGTGGGCGCCCGGCTTTGCCTTCTGCGTAAAGCGTGTCGAAACTGTCCTTGAGATAGGCGAAGAACTGGTCGCCGGAATTGAAGCCGCCGGCCACTGCGAAGCGCATGTCGTTGGCGTCCAACGTATAGGGGATGATCAGTTGCGGCTCGATCGGGCTGCCGTGTCCGTCATGGTCGAGCCAGTAGGGCAGGTCGTCGTCATAGGTGTCGGAGACATAGTCGAAGCCGCCTTCGGCAGCGGCGAGCCGCACGGTGTTGACCGAGGTGCGTCCTTCGTACCAGCCGGTCGGACGCTCACCGGTGACTTCGGTGTGCAGGCGGATGGCTTCCAGCATGTCGGCGCGCTCGGCCTCGATGCCGTGGTCGCGGTAGTCGATCCAGCGCAGGCCGTGCGAGGCGATTTCCCAGCCGGCGTCCTGCATCGCCGCCACCTGGTCGGGGGAGCGCGCGAGTGCTGTGGCCACGCCGTAGCAGGTCGCAGGCACGCCCGCGTCCTGGAACAGGCGCAACAGCCGCCAGAAGCCGGCGCGGGCGCCATATTCGTAGATCGACTCCATGTTCCAGTGACGCATGCCGGGCCATTGCGCGGCGCCGACGATTTCCGACAGGAACGCCTCGGATGCGGCATCGCCATGCAGAATGTTGTTTTCGCCGCCTTCCTCGTAGTTGACGACGAACTGTACGGCGACATGGGCGCCGCCCGGCCATTTCGGATCGGGCGGGTTGGCGCCGTGGCCGCGCATGTCTCTTACGTAACGCATCAAGTCCCTCAAGGATGGGGCGTGAACCCAATCTGCACGATAGCAAAGGGAGAGGTGGCCAATCCCCTCAAAAAATTTGAAAGTCTTTTTGCCGCCGTCTTGGTGGATGGGGCTTATGCATGGCCTTGAATTGCCGCACTATGCACCGTTCGCGTTCGAAATGTACCGGCGAAGGGAGGGCGAATGACGAAAGCCTCGGGCGGGCGCCTTACCACCCACGTTCTCGACACCGCGTCCGGCCTTCCGGCAGCGGGGCTCAAGATCGCGCTTTATCGCGTCAGCGGCAATTCGCACTGCAAGCTGCTTGAGGCCGTCACCAACGAGGACGGACGCTGCGATGCGCCGCTGCTCGAAGGGAAAACCTTCCAGACCGGCCAGTATGAGCTGATTTTCTTCGCCGGCGACTATCTGCGGGCCGCCGGTGTGGAACTCCCCGACGTGCCGTTTCTAGATCAGATCCCGATCCGTTTTGGCATGGCCGAAGCCCGGCATTATCATGTGCCGCTGCTTCTCTCGCCCTATGGCTATTCGACATATCGGGGGAGTTGAGCAATGGTTGAAACGCGCTCCCACATCCGCTTTTTGCTCAACGGTGATGAGATCACCCTTTCCGACGCAAAGCCGGACGAAACGTTGCTCGATTTCCTCCGGCTCCGCCGAGCGCTGCGCGGCAGCAAGGAAGGCTGCGCGGAGGGCGATTGCGGCGCCTGCACAGTGCTGGTGGGACGTTTGTCCGGTGGCGACCTCGTTTATGAAAGTGTCAATGGCTGCATCCGCTTCCTCGCCTCGCTCGACGGCTGCCATGTGGTGACCGTCGAACACCTTAACGGCGAGGGCGGTTCGCTGCATCCGGTGCAGCAGGCGATGGTGGATTTCCACGGCTCGCAATGCGGCTTCTGCACGCCGGGTTTCGTCATGTCGCTGTATGCGCTGTGGATGCGCACGCCGGAGCCTTCGGATGCGGCTATCGAAAAGGCGCTGCAGGGCAATCTCTGCCGCTGCACCGGCTATGAGGCCATCATCCGCGCCGCCCGCGCCATTTCCAGCTACGGCAAGGCGGCGAACGACCCGCTGGCCGTCGAGCGCGCAGCTGTCACGGAGCGGCTGTCAGTCCTGCGCGACGGTGCACGGGTCGAGATCGGTACGGGCAAGGAGCGGTTGGTCATTCCCGCCGATGTCGACGACCTCGCCGAGATTCTCATCACGGAGCCGAATGCCACCATTGTTTCGGGTTCGACAGATGTCGGTCTGTGGGTGACCAAATTCATGCGCGACATCGCGCCTGCCGTGTTCATCGGCAATCTCGAAGGCCTGCGCGGCATCAGCGAGACGGATGGCGTTCTCAGCATCGGCGCGGGCGTCAGCTACACCGAAGCCCATGCCGTGCTGGCGCGGCATATTCCAGCTTTGGGCACGCTGATCGACCGCATCGGCGGCGAGCAGGTGCGCAATATGGGCACCATCGGCGGCAACATCGCCAACGGCTCGCCTATCGGCGACACCCCGCCACCGCTCATCGCGCTCGGGGCCTCGATCACCCTTCGTAAAGGCGCCGAACGCCGCACGCTTCCGCTGGAAGACTTCTTCATCGCCTATGGCAAGCAGGATCGCGCGCCGGGCGAGTTCGTCGAGGCGGTGCATGTGCCGCTGCCGGGCGCGGATGTGAAGTTCGCAGCCTACAAGGTCACCAAGCGGCGCGACGAGGACATCACCTCCACTCTCGGCGCTTTCCGGCTCGAACTGACTTCCGACGGCACGGTGACGGCGATCCGCGTCGCCTATGGCGGCATGGCGGCGACGCCGAAGCGCGCCAAGGCCGTCGAGGCAGCGCTGCTCGGCAAGCCTTGGACGGAGGCGACGATGGAAGCTGCGCTCGCTGCCTATGCCGAGGATTTCACACCGCTGACCGATATGCGCGCCTCCGCCGAATACCGCGCGCTGGCCGGGCGCAATCTCCTGCTGCGGTTTTTTGCCGAGACCTCAGGGTTCGCCGGTCCGATCCAGGTCTCGCGCAACGAGGCCGCGTGATGGGACGTTTTTCACCTCCCTCTGATCCGTATATGGCCAATTTCGGATACCTCAATGGGGATGTTTATATTCTCCCCCTCACCCGGTCTCCGCTCCGCTCGGCCACCCTCTCCCCGGTGGGGAGAGGAGAGCGACCAGCGTTAAGGCACCCTCTTCTCCCCTCAGGGAGAAGGTGGCCCGAAGGGCCGGATGAGGGGGTGGATTCTCTCTGCGTGGACTGGGAATCGGGCGATAATTCTTGGGGGATGCCCGCATGAACAACCACACCCCCGATCTCAAGGCGGCTGCCATCAAGGGCGGTGTCGCCACCGACCAGCGCCACGATTCCGCGCATAAGCATGTCAGCGGCACGGCGGTCTACATCGACGACATGCCCGAGCCGGCCGGCACGCTGCATGGCTGCCTGGGCCTTGCCGACATCGCGCATGGCACGATCACCTCAATGGACCTGTCGGCGGTGCGCGCCGCGCCCGGCGTGGTTGCGGTAATGACCGGCGCCGACGTGCCCGGCGAAAACGACATCTCGCCGACCGGCCGCCATGATGAGCCGATCCTGACCGACACGCTGGTGCAGTTCCACGGCCAGCCGATCTTCGCCGTTATCGCCGAAAGCCGCGAGGCCGCGCGCCGCGCCTGCCGTCTGGCCAAGGTGGAGTACGAAGCGCTGCCCTTCGTCACCGACATCGGCGAGCTCGATCCGCTCAACGACAAGCTCGTCACGCCGCCGCTGACGCTGAAGCGCGGCAATGCCGCGGAGGCCATCGCCACCGCACCGCGCAGATTGAGCGGCAGGATGCGGATCGGCGGGCAGGATCATTTCTATCTCGAAGGCCACATCGCGCTCGCCATTCCCGGCGAGGATCAGGACGTCACCGTCTATTCCTCGACCCAGCACCCCAGCGAAGTGCAGCATATGGTGTCGTACGCGCTGGGCGTGCCCAGCCACGCGGTGACCGTGGAGATCCGCCGCATGGGCGGAGGGTTCGGCGGCAAGGAAACCCAGTCCAACCAGTTCGCGGCCATCGCCGCCATCGCCGCCAAGAAGCTCAACCGTGCGGTCAAAATCCGGCCCGACCGCGACGACGACATGACGGCGACCGGCAAGCGGCACGATTTCCTGGTCGACTACGAAGTCGGCTTCGACGGCGAGGGTAACATTCTCGGCGTCGATCTGGTCTACGCCGCGCGGTGCGGCTTTTCCTCCGATCTGTCGGGACCGGTGACCGACCGGGCGCTGTTTCATTGCGACAACGCCTATTTCTGGCCCGCCGTGAAGGCGGTCTCGGCGCCGCTCTACACCAATACGGTGTCCAATACGGCGTTTCGCGGTTTTGGCGGGCCGCAGGGCATGATCGGGGCGGAACGCGTCATCGATGAGGTAGCGTTCGCCACGGGCAAAGACCCGCTCGAGATCCGCAAGCTGAATTTCTACGGTCCAAATAGCGATAAGAATGGTGACCGCAACGTCACGCCCTACCACCAGACGGTGGAGGACAACATTGTCCACCGCATCGTCGCTGAGTTGGAAGAGAGCGCCGACTATGCCCGCCGTCGCCGCCAGATTGCGGCTTTCAACGCCAACAGCCGCTTCATTAAGCGCGGGCTGGCGCTGACTCCAGTCAAGTTCGGCATCTCGTTTACCGCCACGCATTACAACCAGGCCGGCGCGCTTGTGCATGTCTATACCGACGGTTCTGTGCATCTGAACCATGGCGGCACCGAGATGGGGCAGGGGCTCTATGTCAAGGTAGCCCAAGTGGTGGCGGAAGAGTTCCAGATCGACATCGACCAGGTGAAGATCACCGCGACGACGACCGGCAAGGTGCCGAACACGTCGGCCACCGCCGCGTCCTCGGGCTCGGACCTCAATGGCATGGCGGCGCAGAACGCAGCGCGTCAGATCAAGGATCGGCTGGTCGATTTCGCCGCCGACAAGTTCCAGGTCGCCGCCGACCAGATCGTCTTCCTGCCCAACCGGGTTCGGATCGGCAATCAGGAAATCGCCTTCGCCGATCTGGTCAAGATGGCGTATTTCGCGCGCATTCAGCTGTCGGCGGCGGGCTTTTACAAGACGCCGAAGATCCATTGGGACCGCGACAAGGGCGAGGGGCATCCGTTCTATTATTTCGCCTATGGCGCGTCGTGCTCGGAAGTCTCGGTAGATACGTTGACGGGCGAATATGTGGTCGAGCGTACCGATATCCTGCACGAGACCGGCCGCTCGCTGAACCGTGCGATCGACCTCGGCCAGATCGAGGGCGGGTTCATCCAGGGCATGGGCTGGCTGACCACCGAGGAGCTGTGGTGGGACGACAAGGGGCGGCTGCGAACCCACGCACCCTCGACCTACAAGATCCCGCTGGCGTCGGACCGGCCGAAGATATTCAACGTCACGCTGGCCGATTGGCCCGAGGCGTTCGAGCCCACCATCCACCGCTCCAAGGCGGTCGGCGAGCCACCCTTCATGCTGGGCATGTCGGTGTTTCACGCGCTGTCGGACGCGGTCGCCAGCGTCGCCGACCACCGCATCTGCCCCCGCCTCGACGCCCCCGCCACGCCCGAGCGTGTGCTGATGGCAATGGAACGGTTGAAGGCCGAGGTGGCCGGTGTTTCGAAGAGATGATCTTTAAAGTGATATCGGCTGCGCCGGTACTTTATGGCGCCCCCCTCTGTCCTGCCGGACATCTCCCTCGCATGGGGGGAGATCAGCAGTTCGACTGCCTCCACTTCTTTGGCAATGTTGGCGATTGGCGAAAGCCGCCCCGTCGTCCAATCTCCCCCCATGCGGGGGAGATGTCCGGCAGGACAGAGGGGGGCAACGTCGAGCACCGGGCTTTACCAAGCTGCTCATCCTGGCGGTCTGCCTGATGACTTCACCTGCAAAATCCCTCCGCGCCTTTCTCGACGCTTCCCCCTCCGTCGCCCTGGTTAAGGTGACTGAGGCGCACGGTTCCACGCCGCGCGAAAAGGGCGCCTGGATGCTGATCTCGCCGGCGGCGATATGCGGCACCATCGGCGGCGGGCAACTCGAATTCATGGCGATCGACAAGGCGCGGGAGATGATGACAGGCTCCTTACCCTCCTCCTTGTGGGGAGGGTCGGAGAGCATCCGTAGCGCAGCGGAGGATGCGAAACGGGGCGGGGGTTCTGGCTTCTCAAACACCCCCACCCCGACGCTTCGCGTCGACCTTCCCCACAAGGGGGAAGGTAAGGCGCTTACCCTCGACATTCCCCTAGGCCCCGAGATCGGCCAGTGCTGCGGCGGGCGCGTGCTTCTCAGCATCCGGTTGTGCGACGATCAGCTGCGCGCCGAGCTGATAGCGGAAGCCGAGGCCGAAGACGCGACGCGCCCGCGCATCTTCGTCTTTGGCGGCGGACATGTCGGGCAGGCGCTGGCGTCGGCCTTTGCCTTGTTGCCGGTGCAGGTCGTGGTGGTGGAAACCCGGGCGGAAGCGCTGGAGGGCATGACCGCATCCGTCGAGACGCGGCTGACGGCGATGCCCGAGGCCGAGGTGCGCGATGCACCGGAGGGTGCCGCTTATGTCGTGCTCACCCACGACCATGCGCTGGATTTCCTGATCGTCGCGGAGGCGTTGAGACGGCCCGATGCCCGCTATGTCGGCATGATCGGGTCGAAGACCAAGAAGGCGACGTTCAAGAGCTGGTATCTGAAGACCGCTGGCGGCGACGAGGCTGCTTTCGCGCGCCTCGTCTCGCCCATTGGCGGAAATGCGGTCAACGACAAGCGGCCGGCGGTCATCGCCGCGCTGGCCGCCGCCGAGATCATGACAGCGCTGTCGCGCTGACGGTCATTCCTTTTCCTGGATGTGCGCTTCCAGGAACCACAGGGACTTGTCGAGCGTGCGCGAATAGGCGGTGAAGATGTCGGCGGTATCGGCGTCGCCCGCTTCGTCGGCTTCATCGATGGCCTTGCGGGCATTGCTCGCCGATGTCGCATAGGCGTCGATCAGCGCGTGGATGTGGTCCACCGTCTTATAGATGTCGGTGGGGTAGGGCTTCAGGCTCGATGCTTCCTCAACCACCTGCGTGGTGCCGAGAGCCGTTCCGCCGAGCTGCACGGCTCGCTCGGCTATCGTGTCGACATGCTCGTCCAGATCTTTGCGGAAACCGTCCAGCATCTCGTGCACTGCGATGAAATGCGGTCCCTTGATGTTCCAATGCGCCTGCTTGGTGATGAGAGCGAGATCGATGGCGTCGGCCAGCCGCGCATTGAGCAGCTCAATCGATGCCTTCTTCGCATTCGAAGGCACGTCGTTGCGCGTTTCGTGGTTTTTCATAGGGAGGACTCCTTGGTCGCGTATGGGATCGCATAAAGACAGCGCGCTCGGCGGCGCCGCTGCGCAGACTACGCAATAATTGGCTTCCTTGCAGCGCGGTTCCAGTGCCGGGGATCGATTATTTTGGATGTCGCCCCTCACAGCCCCGCCGGCATTGCATCTTGCGCACCAACCCTGTCTGGAACATCTTCGCCGCATCCGGAGGAGGATAAGATGGTTTTGCAGCTGTATTCCCACCCGCTTTCTTCGTTCAGTCATAAGGTGCTGATCCCGCTTTACGAGAACGATACGCCGTTCGAGCCGATTGTGGTCGACTTCGGCGATCCTGCCTCCGTCGCCGCCTTCAAGGCCGTATGGCCGATGGCCAAGATGCCGGCGCTGGTCGATACCGACCGTGGCGAAACGGTCGCCGAATCCAGCATCGTTATCGACTATCTCGACCGGCACCATCGCGGCGCGGTTCGCTTCCTGCCGGACGATCCGGATCTTGCCCGGGAAGCGCGGTTCTGGGACCGCTTTTTCGATTTCCACGTCCATATTCTTATGCAGCAGATCGTCGGCGACAGGCTGCGGCCGGAAGGCAGGAGCGACCCGACCGGCGTCGAGAAGGCACGTCGCCTGCTGCGCGATGCATATTGTTTCATCGAGACCCGAATGTCTGGGCGGACATGGGCGTTGGGCGACACGTTCGGCATTGCCGACTGCTCGGCCGCTCCCGCCTTGTTCTACGCCGATACGGTCGAGCCGTTCGGAGACAGTTTTCCGGAGACGAAAGCCTATCTGCTTCGGCTGTGCGCCCGGCCGTCCTATCGCCGTGTGCTGAAAGAGGCAAAACCTTATTTCCGGTATTTCCCGCTGGAGAAGAAGCCGGTCATTCCAGAAGCTTAGCGCCCTGCCAGCGTCTCGCGGATGACGCGCTGGCAGCGTTCGGCCATATAGTCCAGGAACAGGCGGACCTTGGGGTCCTGCAGCTTGCGATGCGGATAGACCGCCGCAAGCTGGATCGGCGTCGGCGGATGTTCTGGCAGGATGATTTTGAGCCGCCAGTCGCGGATGAAGGGTTCGACTTCGAAACGCGGCTTGTTGATGATGCCGCGCCCCGACAGCGCCCAGCCGGTGAGCACGTCGCCATCGTCGGAATCGAACGGCCCCCGCACGTCGTATTTCGCCGCCACGCCATTGGTCTGCAGCAGCCAGTAGAACTCGCGCATGCCGGGATAGCGCAGCAACAGGCAGTCGTGGCGCTGGCTGATGAGGTCCTGCGGTGTCTTCGGCTCGCCGCGCCGTTCGAGATATTTCGGCGAGGCCACCAGCACGCGCTCGCAATCCAGGATGCCGCGCATCTTCAGGCTGGAATCTTCGAGCTGGCCAAGCCGGAAGGCGATGTCGATGCCTTCCTTCATGATATCGACATTGTGATCCGACAGCCGCAGCCGCACCTCGATGTCGGGGTAGGTGTCATGGAACTCGGGGATGCCCGCGGCGATCAGCCGGCGCCCGAGACCGAGCGGCGCGGTCACTCGGATCGTGCCGCGTGGCTGGCCAGATAGAGCGGCGACCGAGGCCTCCGCTTCCGTGACCGCATCCAGCACCTGCTTTGCGCCGGTGTAGAAGACCGACCCGTGCTCGGTCGGCATCAGCTGCCGCGTGGTGCGGTTGAACAGCCGCACCCCGAGGTGTTTCTCCAATTCCTTGATGCGGTTGGACGCGACGGCGGGCGAAATCCGCATGTCGCGGCCAGCTGCCGAAAGATTGCCAAGCTCCACGACGCGGACGAAAACGGCGATGTTATCGAGATAGGCCATGCACTCACTATGCCGGGATATGAGGGATCAGGCTATTATTTTCGCGATTTTTTTGAAAGTCCTCGCGAAAGCAAACCCTTTCGCAGCGCAGCGACACGGGTAAGATCGGGAAGTTTGAAAAGGGACGGCGCATGAACGACTACGCGGTGTTGTGGGACTGGCTGAGCTTCGGCGTGCGCTGGCTGCATGTCGTCACCGGCATCGCCTGGATCGGCTCGTCCTTCTACTTCATCGCGCTCGATCTTGGCCTGCGCAAGCGTGAGGGAATGCCCGCCGGCGCCTCTGGCGAAGAGTGGCAGGTGCATGGCGGCGGCTTCTATCATGTGCAGAAATATCTCGTCGCGCCCGCCGAAATGCCCGACCATCTGACCTGGTTCAAATGGGAGGCTTATTCGACCTGGCTGTCGGGCTTTGCACTGCTCTGCATCGTCTACTATGCCGGCGCTGATCTGTTCCTGATCGATCGCAACGTGCTCGACGTTTCGGCGCCCGTCGCCATCGGCATTTCGCTCGCCTCCATCGCGCTGGGCTGGCTGCTCTACGACCTTTTGTGCAAGTCGCCGCTGGGGCAGAACGATACCATCCTGATGCTGGTGCTCTATGCCATCGTCGTCTTCATGGCGTGGGGCTACACGCAACTGTTCACCGGCCGCGCCGCCTTTCTGCATCTGGGCGCCTTCACCGCCACCATCATGTCGGCAAACGTCTTCATGGTCATCATCCCGAACCAGAAGATCGTGGTGGCCGACCTGATCGCGGGGCGCAAGCCCGATCCGAAATATGGCCGCATCGCCAAGACGCGCTCGCTGCACAACAATTACCTGACGCTGCCGGTGCTGTTTCTGATGCTGTCGAACCACTATCCGCTGGCGTTCGGCACGCAGTTCAACTGGGTCATCGCCTCGCTGGTGTTCATCATCGGCGTCTTGATCCGGCATTACTTCAACACCGTGCATAAGCGCGCCGGCAACCCGCACTGGACCTGGCTGGTGGCGGCGATCCTGTTCGTCGTCATCATGTGGCTGTCGACCGTGCCGAAGGTCCTGACCGGCGAACCCAAGGTGGCCGAGGCCAACCAGGTCTTTATCGCCTCCAGCCATTTCCCCGCCGTGCGCGATACTGTGCTCGGCCGCTGCTCGATGTGCCATTCGCCCGAGCCGTTCTATGACGGGGTCACCCATGCGCCGAAGGGCGTTGTGCTCGACAGCGATTCGGCAATTGCCGACCATGCGCGCGAAATCTATCTCCAGGCCGGCCGCAGCCACGCCATGCCGCCGGGCAACGTCACGGCGATTACGCCTGAAGAACGCGCGCTTCTGGTGGCGTGGTTCGAGCAGGCGCGGTAAGGCGACTTTGAACGACGGCTTCATACTTTTTGAAGTCCCCCTCATCCGGCCCTTTGGGCCACTGCCCGGGGTCGAGCCGCTGGTCTCGACCCGTCCTTCGGACCCCCGGTGGGGAGAAGGGACGAGCGCGGCGGTCATCGCTCTCCTCTCCCCTCGGGGAGAGGGTGGCCGAGCGAAGCGGAGGCCGGGTGAGGGGGCATTCAGGGGAATACGTAGAACAATGACCGATCTTCTCATCCGCGGCCGTACGCTGAGCTTTCTGCGCTGGCCCGACAGCATCGCCGACCATGCCGCCTATGCCTTCGAGGAGGACGGTGCGGTGCTGGTCCGCGACGGCAAGATCGTGGCGGCGGGGCCATTCGAAGCTATTGCGCCGCAAGCTGGCGCTGGTGCGGGCACTATCGACCATCGGCCGCATCTCATTTTCCCCGGCTTCATCGATGCGCATGTCCACATGCCGCAAATGCAGGTCATCGCGTCCTATGGCGCTGAACTGCTCGACTGGCTCAACACCTACACCTTCCCGGAAGAGTCTAAATTCGCCGACGCCCAGCACGGACGACGCATCGCGCGGCTGTTTCTGGACGAGATGATCCGCCAGGGCACCACCACGGTGGCCGCCTATTGTTCGGTCCACAAGCAGTCGGCGGAAGCCTTTTTCGCCGAAGCGCTTGATCGCGACATGCTGGTTATCGCCGGCAAGGTGATGATGGACCGCAATGCGCCGGAAGGCGTACTGGACACGCCGCAGTCGAGCTATGACGACACGAGGGCGCTGATTGCCGAGTGGCACGGCAAGGGGCGCGGCCTTTACGCGATAACCCCGCGCTTCGCCATCACTTCTTCGCCCGAGCAGATGGAGATGGCGCAGTCGCTTGCGCGCGAGCATCCCGCCCTGCACATCCAGACGCATCTGTCGGAAAACCATGCCGAGATAGCCTTCACGCAAGAACTCTACCCTTGGGCGAAGGACTACACCCATATCTACGAACACTATGGCCTGCTCGGCAGCCGCACGCTTCTGGGCCACTGCATCCATCTTTCGGAGCGCGAGGCGGATGCGATTTCCGATGCCGGCTCCATCGCCGTGTTCTGCCCGACCTCGAACCTGTTTCTGGGCTCCGGCCTGTTCGATTACCAGCGCTTCCGCCAGCGTCAGAAACCCTTGCGCATCGCCACCGCCACCGATGTGGGCGGCGGCACCAACTATTCCATGCTGCGCACCATGGACGAGGGCTACAAGGCCATCGCGCTGAATGGCGAGAAGCTCAACCCCTTCGCCTCCTTCTGGCAGATGACGCGCGGCAATGCCGAGGCGTTGTCCATTTCCCACCGGGTCGGTACGCTCAAGCCCGGCACGGATGCCGATCTGGTCGTGCTGAACTCCGCTGCCACGCCGGGCATGAAATTGCGCATGGAGACGGTCAGGTCGCTCGCCGAAGAGTTGTTCCTGCTGCAGACGCTGGGCGACGACCGCGCCGTGGTCGAGACTTATGTCGCGGGTCGCGCGGCAAAATCGGAACTTCCCGACACACTCTCTTGACCTGACAATCGCGAGCCTGCATCCCGTTGATGGAAACGCGGGAGGTGGAAATGAGTGCTGAGGACATCGCAGGGATCATCGAGCAGGAGCGTCGGTTGGTGTTGCCCGCCTTCGACGAGGCGGTTGCCTTCGCGCTTGGAGCGGCGATCCGCGAGCGCGGCCTGGCGGAAAACATGCCCATCGTCGTCGACATCCAGACATGGGACCGCCCGCTGTTTTATGCCGCCTTGCCCGGCTCCAGCGCCGACAACGCCAATTGGGCGCGGCGCAAGCGCAATGTCGTCCGCTTGATGCTCAAGAGCACCTATCGGCTGGTGCTGGAAAAACAGCGGCCCGACCGGACGTTTCCGGTCGGCCAAGGGCTCGATCCGGCCGATTATGTGCTGGCCGGCGGCGGTTTTCCCGTCGCGGTTGCCAATGCGGGCGTTGTCGGCGTTATCGCCGTGTCGGGCCTGCCCGAGCGGCAGGATCATGGCGTCGTGGTCGATGCGTTGTGCGATCACGTCGGCATTGCCCGCGCGGAGTTGGCGCTGGGATGAAGGTTGTACTCACCCCCCTCTGTCCTGCCGGACATCTCCCCCTCAAGGGGGGAGATTGGATGTCTGTTCCGCTTTCGCCAATCATCGGCGTCGAAGAATCGGCGCGTGGGCTCGAACTGCTGATCTCCCCCCTTGAGGGGGAGATGGCCGGCAGGGCAGAGGGGGGTGCTCGCCAAGTGCCTGCACAAGCATGACCCTCGACCCAAAACCCTTCCTGACCTCCATCTTCGACGCCGCCGTGGCCGCCGCCGATCCCGAGCGGACGATCCGCGACCATCTCCCGGAAAAGCCGAAGGGGCGCACCGTCGTCATCGGTGCAGGCAAGGGTTCGGCGCAGATGGCAGCGGCGTTCGAGAATGCGTGGGACGGCCCGCTGGAGGGCGCGGTCGTGACGCGCTACGGGTTTTCTGCGCCCTGCGAGCGCATCAAAATCCTCGAAGCCTCTCACCCGGTTCCGGATGCGGCCGGGCTGGATGCCTCCAGGGCGCTGCTTAACGCCGTTTCCGGGCTGAGCGAGAACGATCTGGTCATAGCCCTGATCTCCGGCGGCGGTTCGGCGCTGCTGCCGTTTCCGGCTGGCGACCTAACGCTCGAAGACGAGATTGGCGTCAACGAGGCGCTGCTTGCCTCCGGTGCACCCATCTCCGCCATGAACGCCGTGCGAAAACATGTCTCGGGCATCAAGGGCGGCCGCCTGGCGCAGGCGGCGTGGCCGGCGCGCGTGGTGTCGCTGGTGGTGTCGGACATTCCCGGCGACAACCCCGCGCTGGTCGCCTCCGGCCCGACGGTGCCGGACACTGCGACGCGAGCGGACGCCCTGCGCCTGATCGAAACCTATCGCATCGCCTTGCCGGAAAAAGTCTTGGAGCATATCCGCAGCGAGGCATCGGCCGCGCCGCTGCCTTCCGACGGGCGTTTTGCCCGCAACGAGGTGCGTGTCATCGCTTCCGCCGCCGTATCGCTGGAAGCCGCTGCCGCCGAGGCCAGGCGGCAAGGGGTCGAGAGCGTGATCCTTTCCGATTCCATCGAGGGCGAGGCCCGCGATGTGGGCTCTGTGCATGCGGCCATAGCCCGCGAGGTAGCATCACGCGACCGGCCGTTCCGCAAGCCGGTGCTGATCCTGTCCGGCGGCGAGACCACGGTGACGCTGCGTGGCAAAGGCAAGGGCGGGCGCAACAGTGAGTTTTTGCTGGCCTTCGCCATCGGCATCGATGGGGTGGACGGCATTTCCGCACTTGCCGCCGACACAGACGGCATCGACGGCTCGGAAGACAATGCCGGTGCCTTTGCCGACGGCAGGACGGTGGCGCGGATGCGCGCAAATGGCATCGACGCCAAGGCGAAGCTGGCCGGGAACGACGCCTGGACGGCGTTTCGAAGCGTCGAAGACCTGTTCGCCCCCGGCCCCACCGGCACCAATGTCAACGACTTGCGGGCCATCCTGATAAGCTGACAGCTTTGTGTTCCGCCCCCTCATCCGGCCCTTCGGGCCACCTTCTCCCCGCTGGGGAGAAGGGACTGGCGCGGCGTCGGTCGCTCCCCTCTCCCCTCGGGGAGAGGGTCGCCGAGCGAAGCGGAGGCGGGTGAGGGGGATTAAATGACGTACTGCGCTAAGCTATTGCGGGGTGCAAAAAGCCGATGGACATCTTATATGGGGGCGACAATTTCCCTCATGAGGCCATCATGACAGACGCTCAGACGCAAATCCCGGTAACCGTGCTGACCGGTTATCTCGGCTCCGGCAAAACAACGCTGCTCAACCGCATCCTCTCCGAAAACCATGGCAAGCGTTACGCCGTCATCGTCAACGAGTTCGGCGAAATCGGCATCGACAACGACCTGATCGTGGAGTCCGACGAGGAAATCTACGAGATGAACAATGGCTGCGTCTGCTGCACCGTGCGCGGCGACCTGATCCGCGTTGTCGAAGGCTTGATGCGTCGTCCCGGCCGCTTCGACGCCATAGTCGTCGAGACCACCGGCCTGGCCGATCCTGTGCCGGTCGCGCAGACCTTCTTCATGGACGACGATGTCCGCTCCAAGACCAAGCTCGACGCGGTGGTTGCCCTGGTCGACGCCAAGCACCTGCCGTTGCGGCTCAAGGACAGCCGCGAGGCCGAGGACCAGATAGCCTTTGCCGATGTCGTCGTGCTCAACAAGACCGATCTGGTGACCCCGGACGAGTTGCGCAACGTGGAAGCCGCCATCCGCGCCATCAACCCGACGGCCAAGATCCATCGCACCACCCGCTCGGGCGTCGATCTGACCGAGGTGCTCGATCGCGGCGCCTTCGACCTCAAGCGCGCTTTGGAAAACGACCCGCATTTCCTCGATGCCGACGACCACGGCCACGATCATGCCTGCGGCCCCGATTGCGACCATGATCACCATCATCACGGTCACGATCATCACCATCATGACCATGGGCACGATCATGGTCACGACCACCATGACCACGGGCACCATGACCACGCCCCGTCGGCGATCCATGACGTGACGGTGCAGTCGGTGTCGCTGCGCGGCGGCGAGATGGATTCCAAGAAGTTCTTCCCCTGGATCGAGAAGATCACCCAGATGGAGGGGCCGAACATCCTGCGGCTCAAGGGCATCATCGCCTTCAAGGACGACCCCGAGCGCTACGTCATCCAGGGCGTGCACATGATTATCGAGGGCGATCACCAGCGCGCCTGGAAGGACGGCGAGAAGCACGAGAGCCGGCTGGTCTTCATCGGACGCGAACTCGACCGCGAACGCCTGGAGCGCAGCTTTCTCGCCTGCCAGGCGGGCTGACGTTTGCCGGCACTGCAGGACATCGCCGAACTCACGCTTGGCGACATCCTGCGCCTGCCGCGCAATTACGACCTCGGGCCGGACTCCGATCCGGTCGATCTTCTGGTATACGACGCCAATCGCGATGGCTCCGGGCTCGGGCTGATGGTGGCTTCCGGCTACAAGTCCGGTCTCGTCTTCGCTCTCCTGCCCCTCGAAAGCCGGGGGACGGGCGGCGGAATCGATGCTAGGTGGTTGCGCGCAAACTGGGATCGGTGGTTCACCTACAGCTATCATCCCGGCCCCATTCCCATCCAAGGCGCCCGCGTGCTTGGCTGGGACCAGAGAACGCTTACGGAAATCGAACATGCCCACAGTCGCCCCGCTTGATCTCGACAGCCATTGCCTGGCGACCGCCTTCATCGCCGATGTGCCCTATTTCGCGCTGGCCGACGGCGTGGTTCATCGGCTCGACAACGGCCACAAATGGAGCGAGCTGCATGACGGGCTTTTGGCCACCGCCTATGACGCCGCCAAAGGGCGGCTGATCACCGGTGGCGAAGACGGCAAGGTTCTCGCAGTTGGCGCTGGCGGTGCGTCCGAACAGCTCGCCGAGATCGGCCGCAAATGGGTCACAAGCGTTGCCGCCGGTCCACAGGGCTCGGTCGCCTTTGCCTCTGGGCGCAACGCCTATGTGCGGTTTGCCGATGGCAAGGTGAAGGAAATCGCTCATCCGCGCTCGGTCGAGGGCGTCGCCTTCTCGCCCAAGGGCATGCGCATCGGCGCTGCCCGCTACAATGGCGCGACGCTGCATTTCCCCGCTGCCGAGGGCAAGCCGGTCGAGCTGGAATGGGCCGGCGCGCATACCGGCATCACATTCTCGCCCGACGGCAACTTCGTCGTCACGACCATGCAGGAAAACGCGCTGCATGGCTGGAAGCTGGCCGACGGCAAGCACATGCGCATGACCGGCTATCCCGCCAAGGTCAAAAGCCTGTCGTGGAGCGTCAAGGGCAAGTGGCTGGCAAGCTCGGGAGCGCCGGCGGCTATCGTCTGGCCATTTTCGGCCAAGGACGGCCCGATGGGCAAGGCACCGCTCGAGCTCGGCACGCGCGGCAACTCCATGGTCACCTGCGTTGCCTGCCACCCCAGCCAGGAGATCGTGGCGGTGGGCTATGACGACGGCATGATCCTGGCCGTGCGGTTCGGCGACGCCAAGGAAGTCGTCCTGCGCCGCGCCGGCAAGGGCGCGGTCACCGCCATGAGCTGGGACCGCGAAGAACGCCGCATCGCCTTCGGTTCGGCGACCGGCGATTGCGGTGTCATCGATATCTCGGCGTGATTGTCGGGGTTACTTGCCTGGCGAACGACGCGATGACGGCGTAATCTCCCCACCCGTGGGAGTGATGTCCGGCAGGACAGAGGGGGCGCCGTAGAGCGCGGGGGTTAAAGCATCATGACGGCATCGACCGAAGGCGGCATCGCGCTGGACCGCATCGCAGCGCTTCACGCGAGCGAAAGCGCTGTATTCCGCCGCGCACGACCTAAGTCGGAAGCTGCCATCGGCAACGGGGTGCCAGGCTTTTTCGGTGGCGTACCGATGCACTGGATGACCGACTGGCCGACGCCGTTCCCCATCGTGGTCGAGACGGCGCGAGGCGCTGCCCTCACCGATATAGACGGCATCAGGCTCGACGATTTCTGCCTTGGCGACACCGGCTCGATGTTCGGCCATTCGCCGGCGCCAGTGGCACGCGCCATTCGCCGCCAAGCCGGACGCGGGCTCACTTATATGCTCCCATCGGTAGATGCGCTCGAACTCGGCCTCCTGCTTCAGGACATGTTCGGCCTGCCGCATTGGCAGATCGCCACCACCGCCAGCGACGCCAATCGCTTTGCGCTGCGCGTCGCCCGCGCCGTCACTGGGCGCGACAAAATCCTGGTCTTCAACGGCTGCTATCACGGCGCCGTCGACGAAACGATGGTACGGCTCAGCGGCGGCAAGCAGGTCAATCGCCCCGGCCTGGCCGGCGAGTTCCGCGATCTCACCCAGCGTACCCGCATCGTCGAGTTCAACGATCCGGCAGCGCTTGAAGCGGAACTCGCTCATGGCGACGTCGCCTGCGTCATCACCGAGCCAGTGCTGACCAATTCCTGCATGGTGCTGCCCGATCCGGGTTTTCACGATGCCCTGCGCGCATTGACCCGCAAGGCAGGCACGCTGCTTCTGATCGATGAGACGCATACCGTTTCGACCGGGCTCGGCGGCTATACCCGCGTGCATGGGCTGGAGCCCGACCTGTTCGTGCTCGGCAAACCCGTTGCCGGCGGCGTGCCTGCCAGCATCTGGGGCATGAGCG
This sequence comes from Tianweitania sp. UT-5YL-CI-8, assembly GCF_030010215.1. Lineage (GTDB taxonomy): Bacteria > Pseudomonadota > Alphaproteobacteria > Rhizobiales > Rhizobiaceae > Oryzicola. Next base: position 94,564 of record NZ_JASCRR010000011.1, on the reverse strand, counting down.
AGGCGGTCGCCGACCGCTACCAGGCTTACAACCGCACGAAGGAGCCGGGTTACTCCGGCATGGGCACCACCCTGTCGGCCAACCCGCTGCAATTCGCGGCCATGAAGGCGACGCTAACGGAGGTGATGACGGCCGAGAACTACGCCCATATGGACAAGTTGGCGGAGCGGCTGCAGGCTGGCCTTTCCCAAGCGATTGCGGCAAACGGACTGTCGTGGCACGTCGCGCGGGTCGGCGCCCGCGTCGAGTTCATCTGCGCTCCGGGGCCGCTGCGCAATGGCGGTGAGGCGGAAGCCGCCCATGCTTCCCGTCTGGAGGCAGCACTTCATGTCGCGCTGGTCAATCGCGGTGTGCTGATCGCGCCGTTCCACAACATGATGCTGGTTTCGCCGGCCACCACGGCACGGCAGGTCGACCGTCTCGTCTCGGCCTTTGGCGATATTGCTCAAGGCCTTACGGCGTGAGACAAGCGGGTGACCAACCGAGACGCATCATGACCTCACCCTCCGGCTCGAACGTCGAGGAAGCCAAGGCCTTCCTCGACGCCCACCCCGAAATCGAAGCGATCGACATCGTTCTGACCGACGTCAACGGCATCGGACGGGGCAAGATCATCCGCCGCCACGAATTGCTGGGTTTCTACGAGGGCGGGCGGCATCTGCCGATCTCGATCCTGGGCCTCGATATCACTGGCGAAGACGTGCACGAGACGGGGTTGATCTGGGATTCAGGGGATGGCGATCTGCGCGCATGGCCCATTCCGGGCACCCTCAAACCGCTTTTTGGCACCCTTCCACCGCGCGGTCAGGTGCTGATGTCGATGTACCATCTCGACGGTGCGCCGATGACCTCCGACCCGCGCCTTGCGCTGCGGCGGCAGGTCGACCGCCTGGCCGAAAAAGGGCTGCATCCGGCGGGTGCCTTCGAGCTGGAATTCTTCCTGTTGTCCAACGACCGCGACGCCGACGGCAAGGTGCAGCCTGCGCGGGCTGTTCTGGACGGACGCCGCAGCGGCAAGACGGAGGTCTATTCCGTCGACCATCTGCACGGCATGGAACCGCTGTTTTCCGACATCTATGCGGCGGCGAAAGCTCAGGACATTCCGGCCGAGACGGTGATCTCCGAATATGCGCCGGGCCAGTATGAGCTGACGTTGCACTACCGCAAGGACATCATGCGGGCGGCCGACGATCTGGTGCTGCTCAAGCGCATCGTGCGCATGGCGGCGCGCCGGCATGGCGTCACCGCATGTTTCATGGCCAAGCCGATCGAACGTTATGCCGGTTCGGGCATGCATCTGCATGTCTCGCTGTCGGACGATGAGGGCCGCAACGTCTTCAGCGAGGCCAAAGAGGGGGAATGGTCGCCACGGCTGCTGCATGCGCTGGGCGGGCTGGCTGCCACCATGGCTGAATCCATGCTGGTGTTCGCACCGCACGCCAATTCCTGGCGGCGCTTCGTGTCCCAATCCTATGCGCCGATAGCACCCACCTGGGGCGTCAACAACCGCTCGGTTGCCTTGCGCGTGCCGGCGGGCGATGCCAAGAACCGCCGCCTCGAACATCGCCCCTCGGGCGTCGACGCCAACCCTTATCTCGTCGCCGCAACCGTGCTTGCCGGCATCGCCAAAGGATTGGGGGAACAGCTTGATCCCGGCCCGGAGACGACCGGAAACGGCTATGAGCAAACCGCGTCGACAGGGACGCCGATGCCGTCCGACTGGCGCAGCGCCATCGAGGCCGCGAAGGCGTCTGAGTTTCTCAAGCAGGCGCTGGGCGAAGACCTGCACCGCACCTTCACCGAGATCAAGCATGCGGAATATCTGCGGGTTGCCCGCACGGTCAGCGAGTTGGACTACCACCTTTACCTGCACGAGGTCTGAGGCGTTGCGTAGCCCGCGCAGCATATGGTTTGCCGACGCAATTTCTTGTCATTAGGCTGTAACATCCTTCTGTCAAAGAGCGCGATGTCGGAACCATGAAGCGGGCTTCGCCGTGTTATGATGTTTTCGGCCGTGGCTTGTGCCATGAATGTCGGATCGGTCTGTCCCAGAGAGGGTTCATATGGCCAAGTCGAACAAAAGCGCCGCCATCAACCGGCTTCACTCCGTGGCCCGCCTCGCCAGAACGACGCTCGCCGCGCGGCTTCTGGCGCATGGCTTCTATGCTGGGCAGGACCAGATCATGCTGGCGCTGAGCGTCGAGGACGGCCAGACTCCGGGTCAACTGGCGACACGGTTGGGCGTGCGTCCGCCGACCATCACCAAGACCATCAACCGCCTGCAGGCACAGGGCTTCCTGGAGAAGAAGGCGTCCAGTTCGGACGCGCGCCAGGCGCATATCTTCATGACCGAGACCGGCCGCGACGCGATCCGCGCCATCGAGAAGTCGGTGCGCAAGACCGAGAAGCAGGCGATGAAGGGCCTCGACAAGAAGGAGATCAAGCAACTGACCAAGCTGCTTCATCGAATCGAGGCGAACCTTTCCAACGTCGTTTATGCGGATGCCGACGACGAGGCCGATTTGCCCGAATTGGCCGAAGTGCTCGAAACGGTGGACGCCGGCGCGCAGGAACCGGATGTGAAGGCCGCCGCCGAATAGCTCCCGAGCGATTGGTCTAACCGTTTGTCCTTGCGGCAAGGCGGCGACTCACCCAAAGTTGCCGCAGAATTTCCCGCCCAATGGCGAGCCGTTGACTGCAATTTCCCAAGACAAACCCACCCCGGTCGCCGCGATCCTCTTTATCTTCGCGTCCGGGCTGTTGTTTTCATTTCTGGATTCGAGCGCGAAATATCTCGTCCTATCGGGAATGGACGCGGTGTTCGTGTCCTGGTGCCGCTTTGCCGGTCACGCGGTGCTCGTGTTCATCATGTTTCGTGGCTGGAGCAATTTCGGAATTTTCAAGACCCGAAGTCTGCCGCTTCAAATCGTTCGCGCGGTCTTCCTGTTCGGCTCGACGATCTTCAATTTCCTCGCGCTGCGGCAGTTGCAGCTTGCCGAAACGATGTCGATCGCCTTTTTTGCGCCGATGATCATCACGGCGCTGGCTGGCCCATTGCTGGGGGAATGGGCGGGCTGGCGGCGCTGGATGGCCGTTCTCGTCGGCCTGATCGGCGTGCTCGTCATCACCCGGCCCGGTTTCGGCAGCTTTTCGCTCGGTCATCTCTGCGCGTTGGCCTCTGCGGTCAGCTACAGCATCTATGTGCTGATGACGCGCAAGATGTCGGCTAGGGAAACCACCGAGAGCCTCATCTTCTGTTCCGCCGTGGCGCCGATGCTGCTGATGGCGCCGGCCTTGCCCTATACTATCTCGGCTCCGCCGCATGCCTGGGCCTGGGTGCTGCTGGCGAGCCTGGGCATCTTCGGCGGTGTCGGACACTATTTCATCATCCTCGCCTACCGCCGTGCGACCGTCACCGCGCTGGCGCCTTATCCCTATCTGCAGATGGTCTGGATGATTTTGCTGGGCTGGCTGATCTTCCATCAATTGCCGGATCTGTGGACCGTCGTCGGTGCTGGCATCATCGTGCTGAGCGGCCTCTACATCGTGCGCCGCGAACACGTCCTGCGCGTGCAGAACCGCGCCGCGCTGCTGGCCGAAACCGAAGAGCTGGCAAAAAAGCGTTGATTTGACGGCCCGGTTTGTCCTATCGCTTTTAAACGGTTTAAAAAAGTTAAGCTCTGGGCAAGGCGCCCGATGGCGGAGGAGGCCATACTGGGTCAGAAGATCAAGCTTTCTACCATCGCCGATGCGCTCGGCGTTTCCACTGCGACGGTGTCGCTGGCGCTGCGCGACAGCCCGCTGGTGGCAGACGAGACTCGCGAACGCATCAAGCACCACGCCCGTGAGATCGGATATATCTACAACCGGCGCGCTGCGAGCCTGCGGACATCGCGTTCCGGCATCCTCGGCGTCGTCGTTCATGACATCATGAACCCGTTCTTCGCCGAAATCCTGCGCTCCATCGAAACCGAGCTCGACCGCAGCGGGCAGACCTTCCTTCTGTCGAACCATTATGACGATCTGGAAAAGCAGCGCAGCTTCATCGACACGCTGCTGCAGCTCGGCGCCGACGGCGTCATCATGTCGCCCGCTATCGGCACACCGGCCGAAGACATCGCCATGGCCGAGCGCAACGGCCTGCCCGCCGTGTTGATCGCGCGTGCGGTGGAAGGCGCTGAGGTGCCGGTGTTTCGCGGCGACGACGCCTATGGCACCGCGCTTGCCACCAACCATCTGATTTCGCTCGGTCATCGCAGGATCGCCATGGTCGGTGGCACCGACCAGACTTCCACCGGACGGCACCGTTACCAAGGCTATCTGGACGCAATGACCGCGGCGGGCCTCGAGGTGAAGCCGTCCTGGCGCATTCCGGGGCCGCGCACCAAGCAGGCCGGGTTCGATGCGGCCGGCCGGTTTCTCACCATCGAGGACCGGCCCACCGCCGTCTGTTGCTGGAACGATCTCGTCGCCATCGGCCTGATGAACGGCATTGCGCGCGCCGGCCTGGTTCCCGGCGTGGATGTCGCGGTGACGGGATATGACGACATCGAGGAGGCGGCGATTGCTACGCCGGCTCTGACCACCGTCTGGAACGGCCAGCGCGAAGTCGGCCGCCGGGCCGCGAGCGCCCTGCTCGACAAGCTGAACGGCAGACCCGTGCGGCTGTCGCAGGAACTCATCAAGCCGGAACTGCATGTCCGGCAATCCTCCGGAGTGCCCATCAAGACGCCATGACCGACAGACCTTTCATCCTCATTCCAGGCCGTCCGCATCCCCGTGTCTTTGAGCGTTTGCAGGCCGGTTTCCAGATCGTCCAGATGGAGACCGCGGACCCTGCGCTGGTAACGGCCGACATCGCGCAAAAGGTGCGAGGCGTTGCGGTTTCAGGCGCCGGCACCGGCCGCATCACCGCCGAGTTCATGGCCGCGCTGCCCAATCTCGAGATTGTCGCCAATTTCGGTGTCGGCTATGACGGCGTCGACGCAGCATATGCCGGCAAGAACGGCATCATGGTCACGAATACGCCCGACGTTCTGACCGAGGAGGTGGCCGATGTCGCCCTCGGTCTCGTCATCGCAACGGCGCGTGAGTTCCACAAGGCCGAAAACTGGCTGCGCGAAGGCCGATGGGCGCGCGAGGGCGCCTATCGCCTGACGCCGGGCAGCCTGCGCGGCCGCAAGGCTGGTATTTTCGGCATGGGCCGCATCGGCCTTGCCGTCGCCCGTCGGCTTGAAGCCTGCGGCCTGTCGGTGGCCTATCACAACCGTAGGCAGGTTCCGGATGTCGGCTATGACTACCATCCGACACTGAAGGGTCTTGCGGAGGCGGTCGATATTCTCGTCTCCGTCGTTCCCGGGACTGCGTCGACCGAAAAGGCGGTGAATGCCGATATCCTGAAGGCTCTGGGATCGCACGGCATCTTCGTCAATGTCGGGCGCGGCAGCACGGTCGACGAAGACGCGCTGATCGCCGCACTCTCGGACGGCACCATTTTGGCCGCCGGCCTCGACGTCTTCGCCGACGAGCCGAACGTGCCGCAAGGCCTGCTCGACGCGCCCAACGCAACGCTTCTGCCGCATGTGGCGTCGGCAAGCATCATGACGCGCAACGCCATGGCCGATCTCGTGGCCGACAACATCTTTGCTTGGTTCGACGACGGCCGGCCGCTGACCGCCGTGCCTGAAACGGCTGATGTGAAAGCTGCTGGGCGTTAGCCGCGCCTACTCCGCTGCGGCTCGGGTTGCGCCGCGCGCCAGCGCATGCAGGCGGACCGCCTCGCCGAAGGCGCGGAAGATTTTCTGCGAGGCGCTGTCCGAGTTCACCCAATATTCCGGGTGCCACTGCACGCCGACGGCGAAGGCACGCGAATCCCTGACCGACACGGCCTCGACCGTCCCGTCCTCGGCGACGGCCTCGACCTGCAGCGTCTGGCCGAGCCGGTCGACGGCCTGCCGGTGCACCGAATTCACCTGGATGTCGCCGGCGCCGAACACTGCGGCGAGGCAACTGCCTTCCTTGATCCTGACCGGCTGGCGGATGGCGAAGCGTTCGTCCTGGTTGTCGCTGACGGGCGCACGGTGGTCCATGATTCCCTCGCGCTCCTGGATTTCGCTGGCGAGCGTGCCGCCGAGCGCGACATTCATCTCCTGGATGCCACGGCAGATAGCGAGCAGCGGCACGCCGCGCTCCACCGCGCGGCGAATCAGCGGCAAGGTGGTGGAATCGCGGGCATGATCGTAGGGGCCGTTGGCTTCAGTCGCTTCGGCCCCATACAGGCGCGGATCGACATTGGATTTCGAGCCGGTCATCATCACGCCATCGACCCGGTCGAGCAGCATGTCGAGATCGAGCCGGTCGCCGAAGGAGGGGACCAGAACCGGAAAGACGCCGGCGCCCGCAATCGCCGCTTCGAGATATTGCTGGGGCGCCGCATGCCAGGTGTAGTTGTCGAACTGGCGGACATCGGTGGAGACGGCGACAAGCGGCTGGTGCATTTCGAACTCTCGGAACTGTCTTTGAAGCAATCTGTCTTGTGCTCACAAAATAGGCGATTTCTCGACTTTTGCCAGCACGTCCATTGGCATGGCCAACGTCATTCGCGGATTGGCCTTAGACTATAGTTTTACCAGCGTTGATACCGTTCAGATTTTTTTCGCTTTGATACCAGAAGCATTTCGCATGCGGCTTTACTAGGCTTTTCGCCTGTGTATTGTCGAGGCAACGTCGCCCAGCAAATCCAAGGATTTAACCGGTGCCGTCGTCATACGGATCCACCCAGGGAGGAACTTCATGGATCGCCGTTCATTCTTTAAAAAGGCTGGTGCAGCCAGCGTCGGCGCAGCCGCCGCGACAGCCCTTGCCGCGCCTGCCATCGCACAGACTAACCCGAAAGTGACCTGGCGGCTGACGTCGTCGTTCCCGAAATCGTTGGACACGATTTACGGCGGCGCGGAAGTCTTCTCGAAGATGTTGTCCGAAGCAACCGACGGCAATTTTCAGGTCCAGGTGTTTCCGGCGGGCGAGTTGGTTCCCGGGCTGCAGGCTGCCGACGCCGCGGCGGCAGGCACAGTCGAGGCCTGCCACACCGTCTCCTACTACTATTGGGGCAAGAACCCGACCTGGGCGCTCGGCGCTGCCGTTCCCTTCGCGCTCAACGCGCGGGGCATGAATGCCTGGCACTATCATGGCGGCGGCATTGCACTGTTCAACGAGTTCCTGGCCACCCAGGGCCTCTACGGTCTTCCCGGCGGCAACACCGGCGTGCAGATGGGCGGCTGGTTCCGCAAGGAGATTAAGACGGTTGCCGACCTCCAGGGGTTGAAGATGCGCATCGGCGGGTTCGCCGGCAAGGTTGTCGAGCGACTCGGCGTGGTGCCGCAGCAGATTGCCGGCGGCGACATCTATCCGTCGCTCGAAAAGGGCACGATCGATGCCGCCGAATGGGTTGGCCCGTATGACGACGAGAAGCTCGGCTTCCAGAAGGTCGCGCCGTACTACTATTACCCCGGCTGGTGGGAAGGCGGCCCGACCGTCCACCTGATGTTCAACAAGGCAAAGTACGAAGAGCTTACTCCGGCCTATAAGTCGCTCGTGCATACGGCCGCGCAGGCAGCCGACGCCAACATGCTCCAGAAATACGATTTCCTGAACCCGACAGCGGTGCGCAGCCTCGTCGCCAACGGCGCCCAGTTGCGTCCGTTCAGCGCCGAGATTCTCGCCGCCTGTTTCGAAAAGTCGAACGAAGTCTACGCCGAGATGGAAGCGAGCAACCCCGAGTTCAAGAAAATCTGGGACTCGATCAAGGGCTTCCGCAAGGAGCACTATCTCTGGGCGCAGATCGCCGAATACAACTACGATACGTTCATGATGATCCAGCAGCGCGGCGGCAAGCTTTAGGCTCGCGCCGCATCGGCTCCAGGCGAGACAAAGAAACCCCGGGATGGCCAGCCATCCCGGGGTTTTCTTTGTCTCGTGCTGCGGATCAGTTGAAGCTGGGCGGCGCGTTCAGATCCGGGGCCGCAGGTGCGGGTGGCGCCGGTGCTGGTCCGCCGAAGCTCGGCGGTTGTGACAAATCCGTTGCTGGTGGCGGAGCCGGCTGCGCTGCCGGAGGCGCACCGAAGCTTGGCGGCGACGACAGGTCCCCGCCGGCTGGCGGCGTGCTTGGCGCGGCTTCTCCCGAAGGCGGCAGCCCCAGTCCCGGCTGTTCGCCGGGCATGGGCGGCAGGACGATGTTGAAGTCGCCTGGATTAACAGCTGGGCCCTTGTAGTGCATGACCATCTGCGGGAAGGCGATGACAAGGCCGACCATGACGATCTGGATGCAGACGAAGGGGACGGCGCCCCAATAGATCTGCCCAGTCGTGACGGGTTCCATCCGCTTGCCGGTGACCCTGTCGAGATACGGAATCTTGGCTGCGACGGACCGCAGGTAGAACAGCGCGAAGCCAAACGGTGGGTGCATGAAGCTCGTCTGCATGTTGATCCCGAGCAGAACGCCGAACCAGATCAGGTCGATGCCGAGCTTGTCGGCGGCGGGCGCCAGCAGCGGCACGATGATGAAGGCGAGTTCGAAGAAGTCGAGGAAGAACGCCAGGAGGAAGACAAGAATGTTGACGGCGATCAGGAAGCCGGTTTCGCCTCCGGGCAGCGACACGAGCAGGTGCTCGACCCAGAGGTGCCCGTTGACGCCATAGAAGGTCAGCGAAAAGACTCGCGCTCCGATCAGGATAAAGAGCACGAACGACGACAGGCGCGTCGTCGAGGCCAGTGCCTGGCGGATGACGTCCATCGACAGGCGCCCCTTGGCCGCAGCCATGATGAGCGCGCCAACGGCGCCCATTGCGCCTCCTTCGGTCGGCGTGGCAATTCCGAGGAAGATGGTGCCGAGCACGAGGAAGATCAGGGCGAGCGGCGGGATCAGGACGATGATCACCTGCTGGGCCAGCCTGGACATCGCGTTGAGGCGGAACGCCCTGTCCGCGATGGCGACGACGTAGATCACGATGGTGCCGACGGTTGCGCCGAGGATGTCGGCGTTGGCGCCATAGGTCGGGGTCAGATAGACATGCGCCGCATAGGCGATGCCGACCGCGGCGAGCACCGCCACGATAAGCGATGTCACGCCATGGCCGAGCGTGCGCGCCTCCAGCGGCAATGCCGGCATTGAGCCGCGCTTCCAGAACGACATCACCAGGATGTACGACATGTAAAGACCGGTCAGGACCAGTCCCGGAATGAGCGCGCCGGCATACATGTCGCCGACCGAGCGGCCGAGCTGGTCGGCAAGCACGATTAGCACCAGCGAGGGCGGAATGATCTGCGCCAGCGTTCCCGATGCGGCGATGACGCCGGAGGCCACGCGTCTGTCGTAGCCGTAGCGCAGCATGATCGGCAGCGAAATCAGGCCCATGGCGATGACCGATGCGGCCACCACGCCAGTCGTCGCCGCGAGCAGCGCACCGACGAAGATGACGGCGTAGGCGAGGCCGCCACGAATCGGCCCGAACAGCTGGCCGATGGTGTCGAGCAGGTCCTCGGCCATGCCGGAACGTTCCAGCACGATGCCCATGAAGGTGAAGAACGGGATGGCCAGCAACGTGTCGTTCGACATCACGCGACTGCCGTAGAAATTGTCCGGCAGGGCGAGAAGCAGGGGCCAGGACAGGTTGATCGATCCACCCGAGTAGGGCGAAAGGGCCACGCCGATGACAAAGAACATCAAACCGTTGGCCGCCAGCGAAAAGGCGACCGGGTAGCCGATGAGCATGAAGATGATGAGCGAGACGAACATGATTGGCGCCATGTTCTGCGCGATGAACTCGATCATGAGCGCAGTTCCTCGGCCAGGGCTTTTGCTTCGAGTTCGGCCTGCTCATGCGCCGAGAGGAATGGGGTGGGATCGTCCATGAAGCCGCCGAGGATGGCGATCTTCTTAATGATCTCGGAAACGCCCTGGAGGGCGAGCAGGAAGAAGCCCGCGAGAAGGATGGCTTTCGCCGGCCAGATGATCAGCCCACCCGAGTTGTTGGACATCTCGCCACTGTGGAAGGACATGCTGACGTAGGGAATGAAGTAGATTACCATCAGCACGACGAAGGGCATCAGGAAGAAGACGTGCCCAAACAGGTCGATCCAATGCTGGGTCCGGCGGGACCACATTCCGTAGATGATGTCGATGCGGATGTGTTCGCTCTGCTTGAGCGTGTAGGCGGCAGCCAGCATGAAGGCGGCGCCGAACAGGTACCACTGCAGTTCGAGCCAGGTGTTCGACGACATGTTGAACGCCTTGCGGATGACAGCATTGATGGAGCTGACAAGGATCGCGGCAAGGATACACCACGCCACCGCCTTGCCGATGAATTCATTGATCCGGTCAATGAGTCTGGATAGAGCGAGAAGCCCTGCCATGCATTTCCTCCCTGGTGTTGGCGAAGCGCCGTTCCCTGACTTTTTCTATCGCTCCACCCTGCATCGGTATGACCCGACCAAGCCGGTTGCGTCAACAGAACAGTCCTCAGGAAACCCGCGCGAACTGGATTTCGCCCTGTAGAGCAAGGCGTGGCGCGTTTGGATTCAACCAAAGTTCAAGGCGGGCAGAAAGCCTTAGATTGTCGCTTTTGTGCCGCTCGTGCTCTTGGTGAGTACAAGGGTGACGATCAGCAGCCCCAGCATCCATGCGTCGCGCCATTCAATGGGGAAATAGCCGGTCCAGAGCGACTCGGCGAAACCGAACAGGGCCGCGCCGCCGGCTGCGTTGAGCGGGTTGCCGCGCCACCCGAGTGCTGAGACGAACAGGATCTTCAGCCCGTAGATCAGGCCGGCGCCGAAGCCGAGATTGCCATAGTAAAGCGCTGCCATGATGCCGGAGGCCGCCGCGTAAAGGCCTGCAAGGAGCATGCTCCGGTGAAACACGGAACGAGTGTCCACGCCGCACAGGTCTGCTGCTTTGGGATCGTCGGCCACAGCGCGCCACAGGCGGCCGAAGGCATGCCGCTTCACGAGCAGGGCACCCGCGCCGATAAAAAACACGGCAGCCGCGCAGTTGATGAGCTGGATAACAGTCAGCGTCGCTTCATACCGTCCGTCCGTTGCGATGACGACCGGTGTCGCCAGCATTGGCGGCAGCCAGAAATCGCGCGTGTCGGCGGCGATGCGGCCTGCTTCCGACAGAACGATGGCGACCGCCAGCGTGGCGACCACGATGGCATTCGGCGAGCGCTCCGCGAGCGGGGACAATACCATGCGCGAGACGATGACGGCCACGGCACAGGCATAGAGCAGGCCGGTCAGGATGGAGACGGCGACGGTGGCGGGCAGCGCGAGCCACAGCACGTTCCAGGCAAAGACCGAGGCCAGGATCGCCGTTTGCCCGGCAAAGGCGAACAGCGCACCATGCGCCAGGTTGGCGCGGTGCAGGACGCCATTGCCCAACGCGTAGCCGAAGGCGAGCAGCGCATAAAGGGCTGCGGAATGGGCGCCGTTGAGGAGCTGCTGCACGAAATAGAGCATTGAGGCCTTCGGATTTTAAACGACAATATAACTTGTAAAAGCAATTTTACAGGTTAGATTTTGCTATGGCCATCGAATGGAACGCACATCGATTTTCCGGCGGCGTGCTGGCGCTTGATGTCGCCAACACCGTCGTGCTGCGCGGCGATGCCGAACGTGGCTTCGACCGATTTTCAGACGTGTCCGAGATCGGCCGGTTTGCCGATGCTGCCAGTATCGTTCGCGCCGAGGAGTTGCGCGGCAGGATGCTTGACGCGTCCGATGCGCAGCGCATCGCACCGCTTGTGATTGCGCTGCGCGAGGCCACGGACAGGCTGTTTCGCGATGCAGTCGGGCAGGGTGGCTTCGCAGCCGACAGGACCGCGTCCGTGCTCAGATGTTGTTCCGAGGCGCTGTCAAACTCGGGAGAACGGATCGGCGCGCCGTCGCCTGGCGCGATTGCTTTCGAGGCGGCGTTGGCCATCTCGGCGCTGTCCCTGCTGCGCGAAGAGATGCTGCCGAAACTCAAGATCTGCGCCAATTGCCGCTGGCTGTTCGTCGACCGCAGCCGCAACGGCAGCCGGCTCTGGTGCGACATGACCGTGTGCGGCAACCGCAGCAAGGCGCGGCGACACTATCGCCGGCATAGGGCGCGGGAGGATGCCGATCATGGCTGAGGGCAGGTTCAGCCTCGCTGCTTTTGCGTTCTGCGCCGTTTTTGCGCTGTCGGCCTGCCGCGAGCAGGGGGCGGACGGCGAATATTTCGAGGTTTCAGGGCGGATGTTCGTGTTCAACTATCGCCTGGCGACTGCGCATTACCTCGTCACGCTGCGCCCGATGCGGCCTGTAGGGTCCGGCCAGAAGGCGGTCGTCCGCTTCGAGAATCCGGCCGGCGGCGACGATATCGAGACCAGCCGGACGATCTGGCCGCGCAGCGAAAAGCTGGTGCTCGAAAGCCCGCCCGTCGAGTGCGTTGTGAAAGACCGGCCCTACAGGATTTCTATCGCCATAGAAGATGCTGGGGGAGAGGTCCTTCAGCGGATCGAGACGACGCTGAAGTCCTCCGAAGACCAGTCGGTGCTGCCTGACCGACCATTGGTGGTCGGGCCGTTCTACACGCCCAATCCCGATGTCGCGGGCCATCCCGACGGCAGGGTTCCGGGCGGACGCGGGGTGACCTGTCCAACGCAGTAGCTTATCCGGCGCAACAAAGATGTTTCGACGGAATCGTCAAAAAGTCTTTTCGTGCGTGGAAAGCCGCAAGAGCTTGTCTTCGATGCTCTTTTCCGTGGAGCAGCAATTTTGTTTGACCTTGCGGCGATGGACGGAAACACTGTTGCTGCTAACCCACGTCGAGCGTTCCGAATCATAGGACGCCTCACACAGGAACGGCAGGATGACGCTTCACGATGTTGCGCTCGGAGACAAGTTCGACCTCTCCAGGGAGCGCATCTTCTTGTCCGGTTCGCAGGCCGTCATCCGCATGATGCTGATGCAGCGCGAGCGCGACCGCCTGGCCGGCCTGAACACGGCGGGTTTCGTCTCCGGCTATCGCGGATCGCCGCTCGGCGGTCTCGATCTCCAACTGTGGAAAGCGAAAAGCCAGCTCGAATCCTCCGGCATCGTGTTCCAGCCCGGCCTCAACGAGGAGCTTGCCGCCACCGCCTGCTGGGGCTCACAGCAGACCGAGCTTCTGGGCGAGGGCACGCATGACGGCGTCTTCTCCGTCTGGTACGGCAAGGGACCCGGCGTCGACCGCTCCGGCGACGTGTTCCGCCACGCCAACCTTGCCGGCTCCTCCAAGCATGGCGGCGTTTTGGCGCTGATGGGCGACGACCACACCGCCGAATCCTCGACCAATGCGCATGCGACGGAGTTTTTGTTCGTCGACACGATGATCCCGATCCTCAACCCGGCCGGCGTGCAGGAACTCATCGACTACGGGCTTTACGGCTTTGCCCTGTCGCGCTTCGCCGGCACATGGGCCGCGATCAAATGCGTCAAGGACAACATCGAATCCACAGCGTCGGTCGATGCCTCATTGAACGGGCTGAACATCCTTCTGCCCGAGTTCGACATGCCGCCCGGCGGGCTCAACATCCGCCACGAGCTCGACCAGCTCGGCCAGGAAGCGCGCCTGCATGAATACAAACGCGCTGCGGCATCCGCCTTCATTCGCGTCAACGGCCTGAACAGGATCGTCTATTCCGGCGGCCAAGGCGCGAAGATCGGCATCATCACCGTCGGCAAGAGTTTTCTCGACGTGCGCCAGGCGCTGGACGATCTCGGCATCGACGAGGCGCACGCCAACCGGATCGGGCTTCGGCTGTTCAAGGTCGGCTGTCCCTGGCCGCTCGACTTCGAGCACATCAGGGAGTTCGCCCAGGGCCTTGAGATGATCGTGGTGGTCGAGGAAAAGCGCTCGCTGATCGAGACGCAGGTTCGCGAGATGCTCTACGGCACAGCCATTCAGCCCAAGGTGGTCGGCAAGAAGAACGAGCGCGGCGAATGGCTGTTTCCGGCCAAGGGCGCGCTCGACCCCAACGATATCGCCATTGCCATAGGCGAGCGGGTGCTGTCGGTCATCGGCGCGTCGGAGGAGATTTCCGCCCGCGTCAGCCGGCTCAGGCAGTATCAGGCGATGCTCGCCGACACCACGGACATCGCCACCCGCACGCCCTTCTTCTGCTCGGGCTGCCCTCACAACATGTCGACAAAGGTGCCGGAAGGCTCCATCGCCGGCGGCGGCATCGGCTGCCATTTCATGGCGCTGTGGATGGATCGCGGCACGATCGGTTTCACCGCCATGGGCGGGGAGGGTGCGCAGTGGATCGGCCAGGCGCCATTCTCCAAGCGCGAGCACATCTTCCAGAATCTCGGCGACGGCACCTACAATCATTCCGGCGTGCTGGCGCTGCGTTTCGCGCTCTCTGCCAGGGTCAACATGACCTACAAGATCCTCTACAACGATGCGGTGGCGATGACCGGCGGCCAGCCGCATGAGGGCGGGCTTACGGTCGACATGATCGCCCAGCAGGTGCGCGCCGAGGGCGTCGAGCGCATCGCGGTGGTCACCGACGAGCCTGGAAAATATGCCGGCGTCGCGCGTTTCCCCGACGGCGTCACCATCAGCCCGCGCGAGGATCTCGATGTCGTCCAGCGCGAGCTGCGCGAGGTCAAGGGCGTGTCCGTTCTGCTCTACGACCAGACTTGTGCGGCCGAAAAACGCCGCCGCCGCAAGCGCGGCACCTTGCCCGACCCCGACAAGCGCGTGTTCATCAACGAACTCGTCTGCGAAGGCTGCGGCGATTGCGGCGTCAAGTCGAACTGCGTGTCGATCCAGCCCTCCGAGACCGAGTTCGGCCGCAAGCGCCGCATAGACCAGTCGAGCTGCAACAAGGACTTTTCCTGCCTCGAAGGCTTCTGCCCGTCCTTCGTGACGGTGCATGGCGGCAAGCTGCGCAAGGGCAAAGGCATGGCCGGCGCTGACGACCCGCTCGCCGGCGTGCCCGCGCCAAAACCCTTTGCGCTCGGCACGGAAGGCTGGGCCGGTGTCATCAATGGCGTCGGCGGCACCGGCGTGGTCACGGTCGGCGCCATTCTCGGCATGGCGGCGCATCTGGAAGGCAAGGGCTGCGGCATGATCGATATGGCCGGCCTAGCCCAGAAGGGCGGCTCGGTCTTCACCCATGTGCGCATCGCCCAAAGCTCCGACGACATCAACGCCATTCGGGTTTCCGCCGGCAAGGCCGACCTCGTTCTTGGCTGCGACCTCGTCGTCTCCGGGGCCAAGAAGGTGCTGGCCTCCGTCCGCGAGGGGCATACGGTCTTCGTCGCCAACACATCCGAAATCATGCCCGGCGACTTCACCCGCTCGGCCGATTTCTCGCTGCCCACAGAACGGCTGAAGAAGGCGATCCGCCAGGCCGCCGGCGAGGAGCAGGCGCATTTCTTCGATGCCACGCGCACGGCCAGCGCGCTGTTCGGCACCTCGCTGGGCGCCAACATGTTCATGCTCGGCTTTGCGTTCCAGTACGGCGCGGTGCCGCTGCGTGCGGAAGCGCTCGAAAAAGCCATCGAACTCAATGGCGAGGCGGTGGCGATGAACGTTTTAGCCTTCCGCTGGGGCCGCCGCGCCGCGCATGAGCCGGAGACGGTGCGCGCGCTGGTTGCGCGCAGCGGCCCGACCGCTCCCACCGCTGCCCTATCTGCCACGCTGCACGAGATCGTCGAGCGGCGCGCCGAATTCCTCGCTGCCTACCAGAACGAAGCCTATGCGCGCCGTTACCGCGACCGTGTCGATGCCGTGCGGTCTGCCGAGGAACGCGCCGCTCCGGGCTCGACGGTCGTTGCGGAGGCTGCGGCGCGCGGCCTGTTCAAGCTGATGGCGGTCAAGGATGAATACGAGGTTGCGCGGCTCTACACGGACGGTTCATTCAAGCGTGCTTTGGCCGAGCAGTTCGAAGGGTATGACCGGCTGGAATTTCATCTTGCGCCGCCGATCCTCGGACGCAAGGACAGCGACGGCAAGCCGCGCAAGTCGCGCTTCGGTTCGGGCATGATGACCGGGTTCAGGCTGCTTGCCTCGCTCAAGGGCCTGCGCGGAACGGCTCTCGATCCGTTCGGTTACATGGCCGAGCGCAGGATGGAGCGGAAGCTGCTCAGGCGATACGAGGCCGACCTGGATTTGATCGCCGGCGCACTGACGCCCGACCGAATCGAGACCGCCGCCGCACTCGCATCGCTTCCCCAACTGATCCGCGGCTATGGCCACGTCAAACACCGCAATTCCGAGGCCGCGGATCAGGAGCGCGAACGGCTTCTCGCTCGCTTTCACGATGCAAAACCGTCCGCTCTGGCTGCCGCTGAGTAACGTCGGATGTTTGGCCAAGCAACGATTCGACGATTGTTTTGACAAGCCGGCAACGCCGCTCTAAGTCTTTCTTAAGCCGATCATGGCAATGCTCTGTCTCCCTGGACGGGCCCAAGCGTGCATAAAAGAAAGAGCGAACTGGCGAGAGACGTCTATATACCGTTTGTGGGAACGCTTTTCCGCGACGGGCTTACGCTCATCATTGGCTTTTCGGCCCAGATATTCCTCGTCCTGCTCGTGTACTGGAAAACCAGCGACGACACCTATCTGTGGATCGCCGGCTTGTTTCTGCTGGTCGCTTTCCTGCGCATGCGCAACATCCGCAAATACCGCTATGCGCCACCGCCCCGCGACATCGACGAAGCGCGGGGTCGCGAGAACGACTACATTCTTTACGCGTCGATGCATGGACTGATGCTCGGACTTTTCTGTTTTGCCGGCATCTACTGGGCTCACGATAACTTTGCCGAGATTGCCGCGGTCTGCGTCACGCTGGCATCCGCCACGTCGATTGCCGGTCGCAACTACGGTTCGCCACGTATGGTGATGATTTTTATCGCCACAATGACCTGGCCGATCTCGCTCGGTTTCATCCTTCGCGGCGATATCTACCACGTCCTTTTGGGGCTGTTGTCGGTCCCTTTTCTGTTCGCCATCAGGCGCTACGCCGATCTTGTCCGCGACGTTTTGTTCTCGGCCCTCTCGGAAGAAAAGAAGGCGAGCGATATTGCCCAGCGCTTCAACCGCGCGCTCAACACCATGTCGCACGGATTGGTGATGCTGGGGCCTGATGGGCGCGTGGTGGTCGCCAACGCCGAAGCCGCGGCGCTGATGCTGGTTGCGGATCCCGAAAAGCTGATGGGACGCTCGATCCGCGGCATGCTGCTGCGCGGCGTTGCCGGCGGCATGCTGTCGATGCGCGACTGCCGCTACATCGAGGCGCAATTGACGCGCGCCTTGCGCGAAGGCAAGAGCCGCAAGGTCCTGGTCAGCCTCGCCAACGGTCAGCATTACGAATTTTCCGCCCGCGAAGGCAGCCAGGAACTCGGTGTCATCACCTTCGAGGATGTGACCCAGCGCGTCAAAGCGGAAGAAAAGATCCGCTTCATGGCCCGTTACGACAGCCTGACCGGCTTGCCCAACCGGGCCTATTTCCATGAACTGGTGAGCGAGCGGATGGCGGCTAGCGACCGCGACCGCCTCTGCGGCATCGCCGTCATCGACATGGACGATTTCAAGAGCGTGAACGACACGCTCGGCCATCCAGTCGGCGACGGGCTGATCTATGCGGTGGGAGAACGCATCCAGGCGTTGGAAAAGCAGGACATCGTCGTCTGCCGCTTCGGCGGCGACGAGTTCATGATCTATGTCGACAGCATCGCCGATGCCGACCAGTTTTCATATCTTCTCGACAACACGTTTTCCGATCTGCATGGCGTGGTCGATGTCGCCGGCCATTCGCTGCGCATCCAGGTCAGCGGAGGTGCGGTTCTTGGGCCTGTGGGCGAGAACGACGTCGATGGCATGATCGTCAAGGCCGACCTGGCGCTGCACAAAGCCAAGGAGATGGGCAAGAACGGCTGGCGGCTGTTCGAAACCGTCATGGACGAAGCCTTCCGCAAGCGCCAGGCGATGAAGCTCGACTTGCGCCATGCGGTAGAGACCAAGTCGCTGCGCGTGGTGTTCCAGCCCATCGTATCGATGGCCTCCATGCGAATCGTCAGCTGCGAAGCGCTGTGCCGGTGGGACCACCCCCAACTCGGCTCGATATCGCCTGCGGTTTTCATCCCGCTTGCCGAAGAGATCGGCATCATCTCCGATATCAGCACCTTCGTGCTCGAGGTCTCCTGTCGCGAATGCTGCAAATGGCCCGATCCGCTCGGCGTTTCGGTCAATCTCTCAGCCAATGATTTTCGCTCGGGCGACATCGTCGACAAGGTCAGGAATGCCCTTGAAATATCGGGCCTGCCTGCCGACCGGCTGGAAATCGAGGTCACAGAGACCGTCCTGCTCGACGATAAATACGACGCCCGCGGCTATATCGAAGGTATTCGCGCCCTGGGCGTCAACATCGCCCTGGACGACTTCGGCACCGGCTATTCCAGCCTCAGCTATCTCAACAAGCTGCCGCTCGACAAGATCAAGATCGACCGTAGCTTCCTGCTGGACATCGCGCGCAACGAGCGCGCGCTGCATCTGCTCAAGGGCATCGTGGCCCTGTCCAGGCCTCTCGGGCTCACCGTCACGGTCGAGGGCGTCGAGACCTTTGAACAGCTCAAGGTTCTCGCCAAGCACGTAAAGCCCGATCTGGTCCAGGGCTTTTTGTTCGGCGCCGCCCTTTCGCCCCTGGGGATCGAGACCATGTCGGCGACCACATGGCCGTTCGCCAGTGAGGTCCATGGCTTTCGCCATAAAGTCTCCGCCTAGGCATAGTTCGGCCGCAGATGGGGTAAACATCCTGATGCCCGATGAACGACAGGCGATGAACGGTGCGCCGCGAAAACGTCCGTTAACCTTAACGTTTGGTAAACGGAATATGGACCAATTTAAGCTTTACATATAAGCGCGCGTCGTACTCTAATCCGGCATTGTTGAATGACGGGGTTTGTTTTGATGGCGCATCTTTCGGGACCGGGCCAGACGGCTGGCGCGGATCAGGCGGATGCGTCCGAAGTCTCGAGTTTTGCGCGCAATGTTTCGTCCCTGCTGGACCGCGTCGAATACCGCCGCTGCGACAAGGGCGAGGACCTCGAGGACATCTACCGGCTTCGCTATAAATCCTATCGTCTCGTCGACATGGTGCCGCATAACGAGAACAGCATCGTGCACGACGCGCTGGACGAGAGCCCGAATTGCTACAAGTTCGGTATCTATGTTGACGGCACGCTGGTCAGCACGCTTCGCATCCATCATGCCAACCGCGAGGTGATGGATTCGCCATCAACCACCGTCTATGGCGACCTGCTTCGCCCACAATTGGCGAAGGGCACAAGTTTTATCGATCCGAGCCGTTTCGCCGCCGACCCGGAATGGTCGCGCGTCTATCCGCAGATTCCTTACGTCACGCTGCGGCTTGCCGGCATGGCCTGCTTCCATTTCAAAGCGCCGTTCTGCCTGTCGACCATCAGGCCCGAACATGCCGGCTTCTATCGCCGCATCTACCAGTCCGAGCAGATCGGCGAGTTGCGCGATTATCCCGGCCTCAACTATCAGGTTATTTTGCTCCGTGCCGACGTGAACGCCATCCGCGCGCGGTCGCTTCAGCGCTTTCCGTTCTTCCGGTCCAGCGTTCTCGAACAGCGGCTGCTGTTCGATGCGCCTTCGGTCGGCGAAAACGCGCCGCTGACAGTACTTCCCTCTGCCAAATACATTCGCGACGCTGCCTGAGTTATCGCACGACGCGGTTGCGGTGCGGCTTGCGGGCACCGTAAACTGTTTTTGGCGACGATCAGAGCCGTCGAATCGGGAGCCAATGACCAGCAAATCCGAACTTGTCAGAAATGTTGTCTGGGCCGGAGATCTCACCGCCGGCGAACTCGAAAGAGCCAGCCGCGGTATTTCCGAAAAGCTCTTCGCCAAGGGCAATTATCTCTGCCATCGCGGCGACCGTCTCGATTATTGGACCGGTGTGGTGACCGGCCTTGTCAAGATGAGCTCGATCACCCGCGACGGCAAGGCGATCACCTTCTCGGGCATCGGCGCCGGCGGTTGGTTCGGCGAGGGGTCCGTGCTCAAGGATGAACCGCGCAAATACGATCTGGTGGCGGTGCGTGAGACGCGCATCCTGATGATGAATCGCGCGACGTTCCACTGGCTTGCTGAAAACAGCATCGGCTTCAACCGGTTCCTGGTGCGCCAGCTCAACGAGCGGCTCGCCCAGTTCATCGCCTCGACCGAATATGAGCGCATCCTCGATCCAAAGGCCAAGGTTGCGCGCAACCTCTCCTGGCTGTGCAACCCGGTGTTGAACCCGCATGTGAAGGCGCTGATCGAGATCACGCAGGAGGAGCTTGCGCTTCTGGCAGGCGTGTCACGCCAGATCGCCAACCGCGGCCTGCAGGAACTGGAGCAGGAGGGGCTGCTGCGGGTCGAGCACGGCCGCATCCAGATTCTCGACGCCGACGCGCTCGGCGCCTATGGCGCGCAGAACCGCAGGCTGGACTGAGCCGGCTTCTCTCGGATTTCAGGGTGGAGCGCGGGGACCGCGCATTTAAAAGACTATCTGCCGCGCTGTCTGTCAAGCGCCCCGTTGATTGCTTCAGCGATTAGCGGCTAGCCTCGCATACAGATGTTGGAATCGAGGAGGGTTCGGCATCTCGATGGATCGCCATTCCGGGAGGAACGCAGTGGACGATGCCCGCAACGATCAGCGCTATGCCTGCCGCTCTTGGTCGAAGGGCGGGGTTGTCGTTCGCTCGGATCATGACACAATGCCTCATAACACCGCGAACAAGGCGGGACCGGGAGGAACAAGGTCATGAGCGTTGCGGCATCCGCCGGCCAGCTGGACACGTTTCCGAAATACCTGCTTCTCAACGCGCAGCGTTTCGCCGACCGCCCTGCCATGCGCCACAAGGATTACGGCATCTGGCAGAGCTGGAGCTGGGCCGAACAGTTCGATGAAGTCCGCGCCCTGGCGCTCGGGCTGCAAGGCATGGGGCTGGGCCATGGCGACCGCATCGCGGTGGTCGGCGCGAATCGCCCGCGCATGTACTGGACATTCGCCGCCGCGCAATCGCTGGGCGCGATTCCCGTGCCGGTCTATGCCGATGCGGTGGCCGAGGAGATGGCCTATGTGATGGCCGATGCCGGCGTGCATCTCGCCGTCGTTCAGGATCAGGAACAGGTCGACAAGATCGCCAGCTTCGCCGAGCAATGCCCCGACCTTCGCGCGCTGATCTATGACGAGCCGCGCGGGTTGCAGGATTACGACCGCTCCCGCCTGCACGATTTCGCCGATGTCCAGGCCAGGGGCAGGGCGCTGCTCGCCGCCGATGCCGCGCGCGGCCGGCGCTGGGAGCAGGGCATCCGCGATGCCAGCGGCGACGACATCTCCGGCATGCTTTACACCTCCGGCACCACCGGCCGCTCCAAAGGCGTCATGCTCAAGGCGGCGAGCGCGGTGGCAGCCGCGAGCGACACCGTCGCTTTTGACCGTCTCACCGACAAGGACAGCGTGCTCGCCTATCTGCCGCTCGCCTGGGTCGGCGACCACTATCTCAATTATGCGCAGGGCTATGTCTCGGGCTTCTGCATGAACTGCCCCGAAAGCGCCGACACCGTGGCGCAGGATTTGCGCGAGATAGCGCCCACCTTCTACTTCGCGCCGCCGCGTGTGTTCGAGAGCCTTTTGACCAGCGTCACCATCCGCATGGAGGACGCCGGCTGGTTCAAGCGCAAGCTGTTTTCCCACTTCATCGGCGTGGCGAAGAAGCACGGCGAGGCGCTTCTGGAGGGCAGGCCGGTGCCGCTTGGCGGGCGGATTTCCTATCGCCTAGGCGAATTCTTTCTTTACGGCCCGCTCAAGAACGTGCTCGGCCTGTCGGGCATCCGCGTCGCCTATACCGCGGGCGAAGCGATCGGCCAGGACCTGTTCTCCTTCTTTCGCTCGCTCGGCATCAACCTCAAGCAACTTTACGGCCAGACCGAAGCGTTTCTCTATGTCACCTGCCAGAAGGACGGGGCGGTGCGCGCCGATACTGTCGGCCCCGCGGCGCCTAACACCGACATCCGCATTTCGGATGCCGGCGAGGTTCAGTTCCGCTCGCCCGGCCAGTTCGCCGGTTATTACGGCCAGCCGGAAAAGACGGCCGAGGCTTTGACCGAAGACGGCTATGTCAAGACGGGCGATGCCGGCTTCTTCGAAAGCGACGGACAGCTCCGTATCATCGACCGCGCCAAGGATGTCGGCAAGCTTGTGTCGGGCGCGCTGTTTGCCCCGAAATACATTGAGAACACGCTGAAATTCTTCCCCAACATCAAGGAAGCGGTCGCCTATGGCGATGGTCGCGGTTTCGTCGGCGTCTTCCTCAACATCGACCTTCAGGCAGTGGGAAACTGGGCCGAGCGCAACAACATCGCCTATGCCTCCTACCAGGAACTCGCCGGCCACCCCGACGTCTACAAGATCGTCGCCGGCCATGTCGACGAGACCAATCGTCGGCTTTCCCGCGAGCCGATGATGGCGGGCGCGCAGATCAAGCGCTTCCTTATCCTGCACAAGGAGCTCGACGCGGACGATGGCGAGCTGACGCGCACCATGAAGGTGCGCCGTTCGTTCGTCGCCGAGCGTTACGAGACGCTGATCGAGGCGCTGTATGACGGTTCGCCGGAAAAATATGTCGAGACCGAGATGACCTATGAGGACGGCCGCAAGGGCAGCGTTCGTGCCACCGTCAGGATCATGGACGTGAAGACTTACGAGCCCGCGCCGGCCGCAGGTTTCAAGGAGGCCGCGGAATGAACGCGCATAGCGACGCGGTCGCAGCCGTGGCCCCCGACGACGGCATCGCACCGGGCGAGCTTTTGATGGACGTGCGCAACGTCTCGCTGCGCTTTGGCGGGGTGAAGGCCATCACCGACATCTCCTTCGACGTCCGCAAGGGCGAAATCCGCGCCATCATCGGTCCCAACGGCGCCGGCAAGACCTCGATGCTCAACGTCATCAACGGCTTCTACACGCCGCAGGAAGGCACCATCACCTTTCGCGGCAAGCAACGCCGGGCAATGAAGCCGCACCATGCCGTGCGCCAAGGCATCGCCCGCACCTTCCAGAACGTCGCGCTGTTCAAGGGCATGTCGACGCTAGACAACATCATGGCCGGCCGCTCGGTGCTGATGAAGCGCAACCTGTTCTGGCAGATGCTATGGCATGGCCCGGCGCTGCGGGAGGAAATCGCGCATCGCCGCGTGGTCGAGGAAATCATCGACTTCCTCGAGATCCAGCACATCCGCCGCACGCCGGTGGGCAAGCTGCCTTACGGGCTGCAGAAGCGGGTCGAGCTTGGACGTGCTTTGGCGATGGAGCCTTCGCTGCTTCTGCTGGACGAGCCGATGGCGGGCATGAACCTTGAGGAGAAGGAGGACATGAGCCGCTTCATCATCGAGGTGAACCGCCAGCGCGGCACCACCATCGCGCTGATCGAGCACGACATGGGTGTCGTCATGGACCTTTCGGATCGCGTCGTCGTTCTGGACTACGGCAAAAAGATTGCCGACGGTCCCCCTGATGCCGTGAAGTCCAACCAGCAGGTTATCGACGCCTATCTCGGCGTCGCGCATTGAAGGAGTTTTCATGACTATTTCCACCCTTGCTCTAACCCCCATCGTCTCGCTCATCGCCGGCGTGCTGATCCTGATCATGCCGCGCCTGCTCAACTACATCGTCGCTTTTTATCTCATCATCGTCGGGCTGTTGGGGCTGTTCCCCAATTTGCTCGGGTAGTTCGAAAGGGAGCGCGGCATTGCCTGAATTCACCCCCCTCTGCCCTGCCGGGCATCTCCCCCTCAAGGGGGGAGATTGGATGGCATTTGCGTCGGTGCGCTTCGCTACACCGCATCAGGTTTTTAGGGCGCTCGATGAAGGCCAATCTCCCCCCTTGAGGGGGAGATGCCCGGCAGGGCAGAGGGGGGTGAACGTTGCCTCGCCACCAAAGGGAGGCATCTCATGGATTTCCTGAACTCGTTACTCGTCAAACCCTTCGCGGATATGGTCGCTGCGCCGGATTTCCTCATCCAGGTTCTGTGGGAAGGCATCGTCTCGGGCGTTCTCTATGCGCTGATCGCGCTCGGCTTCGTGCTGATCTACAAATCCTCCCGCATCTTCAATTTCGCGCAGGGCATCATGGTGGTGTTCGCCGCGCTCACTCTGGTCGGCCTGCATGAGAAGGGTGTGCCCGCGCTGTTGGCCGTGCCGTTGACGCTTGTGGTCATGTTCATCCTGGCGGTGGGCATCGAGCGCGTCGTGCTGCGGCCGCTGGTCAACCAGCCCGACATCATCCTGTTCATGGCGACTATCGGCATCACGCTGTTCCTCGTCGGCTTCGGCGAGATCATCTTCGGCGGCGAAAACAAGGTGATGATCACCGAACAGCTCTACATTCCCACCGGCAGCTTCGAATTCGAGCCTTTCGGCGGCTTCGTGTCCATCGAGCAGAAGGACCTGACCGCCGTCATCGGCGCCGGGCTGCTGGTGATAGCGCTGCTGGTGTTCCTCAATCGCTCCAAGATGGGCCGCGCCATCCGCGCGCTCGGCGACGACCATCAGGCGGCATTGTCTGTGGGTATCTCGTTGTCGACCATCTGGGTTCTGGTCTGGTTCATCTCCGGCATCATCGCGCTCGCCACCGGCATCGTCTGGGGCGCACGCGCCGGCGTGTCCTTCGCGCTCGAAGTCATCGCCTTCAAGGCGCTGCCGGTGCTGATGCTGGGCGGCTTGGAATCCGTCTCCGGCGCCATCATCGGCGGCCTGATGATCGGCATTCTGGAAAAACTGTTCGAAATCTACTGGGGCCAGCCGCTTCTCGGCGGCAACACCGAAACCTGGTTCGCCTTCGTCTTCGCGCTGTTCGTCCTGTTGTTCCGGCCGCAAGGCCTGTTCGGCGAACGCATCATCGAGCGGGTGTGAGGATGGTTCTTTTGGCGAAGGAAGGGGATGCAGTACCGGGCGTTTCCCTCCCCCTCAAGGGGGAGGGAAACGTCGCGCCCGCCATCGAGGAAACCGCCTGATGCTCTACCGCACCGCCGGCCAGTTCAAGACCTCCTATGTAGCCGATCACGCGCTGTTTCCGGTCAGGCAGGATGCATGGCTGCTCGCCTTCATCCTGCTGCTCGCCTTCGTCGTCTTCCCGATGACGGCCAGCGAATTCGCCTTTCGCGCGCTGCTCATCCCCGTGCTGATCTACGCGCTGGCGGCGCTGGGCCTCAACATCCTCACCGGCTATGCCGGGCAGTTGTCGCTGGGCACCGCGGCCTTCATGGGCGTTGGCGCCTATGCCTGCTACAAGATGACGACCATCTTTCCCGGCATGAACCTGCTTCTGGCGATCGGCCTGTCCGGCTTTTTCTCGGCCGCGGTCGGCGTCGCCTTCGGTCTGCCGTCGCTGCGAATCAAGGGGTTCTATCTCGCCATCGCCACGCTGGCCGCGCAGTTCTTCCTGGTCTGGCTGTTCGAGAAATGGGCCTGGCTGTACAATTACAACGCGTCGGGCGCGATCCAGGTCACCAACATCCAGATGTTGGGCATCACCGTCGCCGGGCCGCAGGCCAGCGCAATGGTACAATACTACTTCGTGCTCGGCGTGGTCTGCCTGGTCACCGTCTTCGCCATCAACATCACGCGCGGCCGCATCGGCCGGATGTGGAAAGCCGTGCGCGACATGGATATCGCCGCCGAACTGGTCGGCATCAACCTGATGAAGGCCAAGCTGTCGGCTTTCGCGGTGTCGTCCTATATCGTCGGCATAGCAGGCGCGCTGTTCGTGTTCCTGTGGCGCGGGGCGGCCGAGCCTGTGCTGTTCGACATCCCCTTGTCGTTCCGGGTTCTGTTCATCGCCATCATCGGCGGGCTGGGCTCGATCCTGGGCAATTATCTCGGCGCGATCCTGATCGTGGCGCTGCCCGTCATCATCAGCACGCTGCCGGCCGCGCTCGGCCTGCCCATTCCCTCGGCCATGGTCGAGCATCTCAACACGATGATCATCGGCGCGCTGATCATCGCATTCCTGATCATAGAGCCGCACGGGCTTGCGCGCTTTTGGGCAATTATCCGGGAAAAGCTTATCATATGGCCGTTCCCGCATTGAGTGGAGGAGGGCCGGCCTTGCCGGTCCAGCAACGTGGAGGAGATACGGAATGAAAACGCTTTCGAGACTGGGGCTGCTGTCGGCGGCGGTCGCCATGGGGGCCTTGGCGGGCCTGCCCGCGCTGGCGCAAGACAGCGTCAACGTCACCAACCTGTCCTACCGCACCGGCCCGTTCGCGGCCACCGGCACGCCGGTGATGAACGGCCAACGCGACTACATCATGATGCTCAACGAGCGCGACGGCGGGGTGAACGGGGTCAAGATCGTCTATGACGAGTGCGAGACCGGCTACAACACCGAAAAGGGCGCCGAGTGCTACGAGAAGACCAAGGGCTCCAGCATCGTCACCCAGCCATGGTCGACCGGCATCACGCTGCAGGTGCTGCCGAAATCCAATGTCGACAAGATCCCGATCCTGGCGCCCGGCTACGGTTTCTCGCCCATGGCCGAAGGCAAGACCTTCACCTGGGCCTTTAACCCGCCGACCACCTATTGGGACGGCGCCTCGATGATCCTGCAGAACATCGCCGACGGCAATCTCGACAGCCTCAAGGGCAAGAAGATCGTTCTGCTGCATCTCGACGCGCCCTTCGGCAAGGAGCCGATCCCGCTGATGCAGGCCTATGCCGAAAAACACGGCTTCACCCTGCTGCCGATCCCGGTCGGCCTGAAGGAGATGCAGAACCAGTCGGCGCAGTGGCTGCAGATCCGCCGCGAGCGGCCCGATTTCGTCGTCATGTGGGGCTGGGGCGCGATGAATGCCGGTGCGCTCACCGAAGCCGCCAAGACCAAGTTTCCGATGGACAAGTTCGTCGGTATCTGGTGGTCGGGTTCCGACGCGGACCTCAAGACCGTCGGCGAGGCCGGCAAGGGCTACCGCTCGATCTCGTGGAGCTTCCCGGTGTCGGATTCCAAGACGATGCAGGACATCAAGACCCACGTCATCGACAAGGGCAAGTCGCTCAGCGCGCCGGGCGAATTCGACTACGTGTTCTACCAGCGCGGCGTCGTCATCTCGATGTTTGCCGTCGAGGCGATCAAATCCGCGCAGGCGCATTTCAACACCAAGGTGGTAACGCCCGAGCAGTTGCGCTGGGGCTTTGAGAACCTCAAGCTGGACGACGCGTATCTGGCCGAGATCGGTTTTACCGGCATGGTGCCGCCCTTCTCCACCTCCTGTGCCAATCATGCCGGCCATTCCGGCGGCTGGATGCTGCAGTGGGACGGCGCGAAATTCGTGAAATCGTCCGATCTGCTCAAGGCGGACGAAACGATGATCCAGCCGCTGGCGATTGCCGAGGCCAAGAAATACGCCGAGGCAAATGCACCCTGGCCGACGAACGACGAGTGCAAGATGTAGCGCCTTAATCCTCCCCCTTGTGGGGAGGGTCGATCCGCGCAGCGGATCGGGGTGGGGTCGTCAAAGCCAAGCTGGACCGGCGACCCCACCCCACCTCGCAAACTTCACTGCGTGAAATTTGCTTGCCGACCCTCCCCTCAAGGGGGAGGGATTCTTTCAAAACGGAACTGCCATGACCCAGCCCGCACCGCAAACAGCACCCGCCGAACCGATCCTGACGGTCAACAATATCGAGGTGATCTACGATCACGTCATCCTGGTGCTGAAAGGCGTGTCGCTTTCGGTGCCCTTGGGCGGTATCACCGCAATCCTGGGCGCCAACGGGGCAGGCAAGACGACCACGCTCAAGGCCATCTCCAACCTGCTTCACGCCGAGCGCGGCGAAGTCACCAAGGGCACCATCGTCTTCGGCGGCGAGGAGGTGCAGGCGCTGTCGCCCAACGATCTGGTGCGGCGCGGCTGCATCCAGGTCATGGAAGGCCGGCACTGTTTCGGCCATCTCAGCGTCGAGGACAATCTGCTCACCGGCGCTTTCACCCGGCGCGACGGCAACGCCGCCATCCGTGCCGATCTCGACATGGTGTATGAGTACTTCCCCCGCCTCAAAGTGCGGCGCCAGAGCCAGGCCGGCTATATTTCGGGCGGCGAGCAGCAGATGACGGCGATCGGCCGGGCGCTGATGTCTCGGCCCCGGATGATCCTGCTCGACGAGCCGTCGATGGGGCTCGCGCCGCAACTGGTGGAAGAAATCTTCGAGATCGTCCGCAAGCTCAACGAGGATCAGGGCGTGTCCTTCCTGCTCGCCGAGCAGAATGCGGGGGTTGCACTGCGCTATGCGAAATATGGCTATATCCTGGAATCCGGCCGTGTCGTGCTCGACGGGGACGCCGAGGCGCTGCGCAACAACGAGGATGTCAAGGAGTTCTATCTCGGCGTTGGCGGGGAAGGGCGGAAGTCATTCCGCAATGTGAAGCACTACAAGCGCCGCAAGCGCTGGCTGGCATGATGGCCGATGAGACTGTGTGACCGTTTTGAGCAATGAAAACCCAAGGATAGACTGTATCCGACGCAGATCATGTCGCAGCCGGAAATGGAATCTTTCCGTTGCCCTTCACGACGCATTTCGCTATGTGCGCAGGGATACATTTCCGGAGGGGAATTGACATGGCAGATCATACGCCCGCGGGTCCGATCGAAATCGGCGCCAAAATGGACTATCCGGAGCATGAGCGGACCTACGCCATGTTCATTCATCTGGCGAAATACGGCACTCTTGCCTGCGTTGCTTTGCTCATTGCAATGGCTTTCGGACTTCTTGGTGGCGCGGGCTTCATCGCCTCGACGATCCTCTTCGTGCTGATCTGCGCTGTCGGCGGCTTTCTGTTTCGCTGATTTCTCCGTCCGCTTGAGTTCGTAGCGTAGAGCGCCGCCGCACAGCGTCCGGCGCGTTACGTTTGGTAAGGTTCCAACTGAAAGGACCTGCTGGTGGGACAGCTCATATTCGTTCCGAAAGAAATTGACGCAACGGAAAGCCGGGTCGCGGCCTCTCCGGATACGGTCAAACGTCTGGTCGGTCTCGGTTTCGACGTCGTGGTGGAAGCGGGTGCGGGCACCTCGTCGCGCATTCCCGACGAGGAGTTCGCCAAGGCCGGCGCGTCCATCGGCACGGTATCCGATGCCGGCAGGGCCGACGTGGTGCTGAAGGTGCGCCGCCCCACCGATGCCGAGCTGAAGGGCTACAAGTCCGGTTCCGCGGTTTTTGCGATCATGGACCCCTATGGCAACGACGCGGCGGTGGCAGCTCTTGCCAAGGCGGGCGTCACCGCCTTCTCCATGGAGTTCATGCCGCGTATCACCCGCGCCCAGGTCATGGACGTTCTGTCTTCGCAGGCCAATCTCGCCGGCTATCAGGCGGTGCTCGACGGCGCCTACGAATATGACCGCGCGCTGCCGATGATGATGACGGCTGCCGGCACCGTGCCCGCGGCCAAAGTGTTCATCATGGGCGTCGGCGTCGCCGGCCTCCAGGCCATCGCCACCGCGCGCCGCCTGGGCGCCGTGGTCACCGCCACCGACGTTCGCCCCGCCGCCAAGGAGCAGGTCGCCTCGCTCGGCGCGAAGTTCCTCGCCGTCGAGGACGAGGAGTTCAAGGCGGCCGAGACCGCCGGCGGCTACGCCAAGGAAATGTCGAAGGAATATCAGGCCAAGCAGGCCGCGTTGACGGCCGAGCACATCGCCAAGCAGGATATCGTCATCACCACCGCCTTGATCCCAGGACGTCCGGCGCCGAAGCTGGTGTCCGCCGCCATGGTCGCCTCGATGAAGCCCGGTTCGGTGCTTGTCGATCTCGCGGTCGAGCGCGGCGGCAATGTCGAGGGTGCGGTTGCCGGCCAGATCGTCACGACAGCCAATGGCGTGAAGATCGTCGGCCACCTCAACGTCGCCGGCCGCATCGCGGCATCGGCCTCGCTGCTCTATGCCAAGAATCTCTACAATTTCCTTGAAACCATGGTCGACAAGACCGCCAAGACCATCGCCATCAACCGCGACGACGAACTGGTCAAGGCGACGATGCTGACCGATGGCGGCAAGGTCGTGCATGCGAACTTCGCCGCTGCCGCTGCCGCTGCCGCTGCCGCTGCCGCCGTGGCTGCGCCTGCGGCCGCCGTCGATGCCGCGCTTGTGGCTCCTGCCGAATCCGCGAAACGCGGGCAAAAGCCGAAGACGACCGTCGTCGAGCCCGTTGCGATTGCGGACAAGCCGAAGCGTGGACGCAAGCCCAAGGTTGAGACAGCGGGCGAGGCGGAAGCCGAATTCGCCGCCGAGGAGGGCTTCGATGCGGTTCCGGCGGTCGTGCCCGCTGAGCCGTTCAAGGCAAAGCGCGGCCGCCCACCGAAAGCCGCTCTCGCCATCGAGGCGGTGGTTGCCGCCGCCGCCGACAAGCCGAAGCGTGGCCGCAAGCCCAAGGTTGAGACAGCGGGCGAGGCGGAAGCCGAGTTCGACGCCGAAGAGGGCTTCGATGCGGCACCTGTCGCCGAGCCGGTCAAGGCCAGGCGCGGTCGCAAGCCAAAGTCGGCTTTCGTTGCCGAAACCGTTGCGGTTGCCGAAAAGCCCAGGCGCGGGCGCAAGCCCAAGCCCAAGGTTGAGACAGCGGGCGAGGCGGAAGCCGAGTTCGCTGCTGAGGAAGGCTTCGATGCTGTTCCGGTGGAACGGGTTTCTACGGAATCGACCCTTGTAGACCTTTCGGCTGACCCGGCTCCCACTGAGCCGGCCAAGCTGAAACGCGGGCGCAAGCCCAAGACAAGCCTGGGGGATGCGGTGATCGCCGAGACCGATGCCGATGCGACAAGCTCCCCCGAGACAGGGCCCGCAGAGACTGGCACCACAGATACGCCGAAGGGAGATGCGTGATGGACAAGACCGCGCTCGAACGAGCCCTCGACCAGCTTGACCAGGCCGCCGCCGCGATCCGTCTCGGCGTGCAGGACCTCGCCGCGCACCCCGGAGCGGCCGACGCGGCGCACGCGCTGTCGGGCGGGGCGATCGATCCCTTCGTCTTCCGGCTTGCGATCTTCGTACTGGCGATCTTCGTCGGCTATTATGTCGTCTGGTCGGTGACGCCCGCGCTGCACACGCCTCTGATGGCCGTCACCAACGCGATTTCCTCGGTCATCGTCGTCGGCGCCTTGCTGGCAGTCGGCATCTCGGCCTCTGGCCTTGCCACCGGCTTCGGCTTCATAGCGCTGGTCCTGGCCTCGGTGAACATCTTTGGCGGCTTCCTCGTCACCCAGCGCATGCTGGCGATGTACAAGAAGAAGGACAAGTGACGTGAACGCCAACATCGCCTCCTTCCTCTATCTGGTCTCCGGCGTCCTGTTCATCATGGCGCTGCGTGGCCTGTCGCACCCCACCACCAGCCGCAAGGGCAACACCTACGGCATGGTCGGCATGGGCATCGCCATTGTCACCACGCTGGCGCTGGCCACCCCATCCCTCGAAGGTCTCGGCCTGATCGTGCTCGGCCTCGCCATCGGCGGCGGCGCGGGTGCCGTCATCGCCCGTCGCATCGCCATGACGTCGATGCCGCAGCTGGTCGCAGCCTTCCACAGCCTGGTTGGCCTCGCCGCTGTCATGGTAGCCGCCGCCGCCATGTATGCGCCCGAAAGCTTCGGCATCGGCACGGTGGGGGCCATCCACGGCCAGGCGCTGGTCGAAATGAGCCTCGGCGTCGCCATCGGCGCGATCACCTTCACCGGTTCGGTCATCGCCTTCCTGAAGCTCGACGGCCGCATGTCGGGCAAGCCGATCATGCTTCCCGGCCGCCATGTCATCAATGCCGCGCTCGGCATCGCGCTGGTTGTGCTGATCGTCCTTCTGGTCACGACGCAGAGCTACACGCTGTTCTGGCTGATCGTGCTGGCCTCGCTGGCGCTGGGCGTGCTGCTCATCGTGCCGATCGGCGGCGCCGACATGCCGGTGGTCGTCTCCATGCTCAACTCCTATTCGGGCTGGGCGGCTGCTGCACTCGGCTTCACGCTGGGCAATCTGGCGCTGATCATCACCGGCGCGCTGGTCGGCTCGTCGGGTGCGATCCTGTCCTACATCATGTGCAAGGGCATGAACCGCTCCTTCATCTCGGTCATTCTCGGCGGCTTCGGCGGCGAGACGGCGGCGGCAAGCGACGACGGCATCGAGCGCACCGTCAAGCAGGGCTCGGCCGACGACGCCGCCTTCCTGATGATGAACGCGTCCAAGGTTATCATTGTGCCAGGCTACGGCATGGCGGTCGCCCAGGCGCAGCATGCCGTGCGCGAAATGGCCGACAAGCTCAAGGCCGCCGGCGTCGAGGTGAAATACGCCATTCACCCCGTCGCGGGCCGTATGCCCGGCCATATGAACGTGCTTCTGGCCGAAGCCAACGTGCCTTACGACGAGGTGTTCGAGCTCGAGGACATCAATTCCGAGTTCGCCCAGGCTGACGTCGCCTATGTCATCGGCGCCAACGACGTGACCAACCCATCGGCGCGCGACGACAAGGCCTCGCCGATCTACGGCATGCCGATCCTCGATGTCGACAAGGCCAAGACCTGCCTGTTCGTCAAGCGCTCGCTCGGCTCCGGCTATGCCGGCATCGACAACACATTGTTCTACAAGGACGGCACCATGATGCTGCTCGGCGACGCCAAGAAGATGACCGAGGAAATCGTCAAGGCGATGGATCACTGATCCGGGCCTTCACATCGACGAATACAAAAAAAGCCCGGTTCTGCCGGGCTTTTTTTGTCCTTCTCCCCTTGTGGGAGAAGGTGGCTTCCCTGAGCTTGTCGAAGGAAAGTCGGATGAGGGGTGTTGGAAGAAACGATAAGTTTGCGAAGGTCTATCGAGGACGGGGGCGCTGAAACGCGCTGCCTCACTCCGTCCATCACCCCTCATCCGACCTCGCTGTCGCTGCGCTCGGCTCGGCCACCTTCTCCCACACCGGGAGAAGGAAGAAGAGGGAGTAGCTCGCTACGCTCCGCGCGTGCGGGCGAGGCCGTCGACAGCCGGCTTGTAGTTGGGGTCGAGGCGGACGGCTGCGGCATAGGATTTCGCCGCCTTGTCGCGCTCGCCGCGCCGCTCATAGACCAGAGCCTGGTTGGCCCAGCCTTCGGCGAGGTTGCCGTTGAGCTTGATGGCCGTGTTGAAGTCGGAGAAGGCGTTGTCGTCGTCGTTCATCGCCAGATAGGAGACGCCGCGGCCGTTATAGGGCTCGGCGGAATCCGGCGACAGCGAGATCGATGTCGAGAAATCCTCGATGGCGAAGGCGTGCTGGCCCTGCGACTGGTAGATCAGGCCGCGATTGTGATAGGCGCGGGGATCGGTCGTATCGAGCTGGATCGCCTTCTGGAAGTCGGCGAAAGCGTTCTGCGTCTGGCCGTTCAGGCGGTAGAGATTGCCGCGCCCGATATAGGCGGCGTCATAGTTCGCATTGAGCTGGATCGCGCGGTTGTAGTCGGACAGTGCGGCCGCGTTGTCGCCCAGGAAACGCTGGAT
Source organism: Tianweitania sp. UT-5YL-CI-8 (assembly GCF_030010215.1). Classification (GTDB taxonomy): domain Bacteria; phylum Pseudomonadota; class Alphaproteobacteria; order Rhizobiales; family Rhizobiaceae; genus Oryzicola. The sequence goes on along the minus strand of NZ_JASCRR010000011.1, from coordinate 61,005 downwards.
CAGCGCGCGATTGGAATAGGCCTGGTAGAAGCTGGGGTTGAGCTCGATGGCGCGGTCGAAGTCGCGCTTGGCCTCGCGATACTTGCCGCCGCGTCCATAGGCCGAGCCGCGCACATTATAGGCTTCGGGGTCGTTCGGGTTCTGGTTGATGACCGCCGTCAGCGACGCAATGTTCTCGTCCGAGCTTTGCGCCAGATCGACGGTGGCGAGATCGCTCACCGGACTGGAGCTCTGGCAACCTGCAAGGGCGAGAGCGAGCACGGAGGCAGCGGCGAACAGCGCGCCACGGAAGGCGCCCCTACGGTCGCCCGGCTCCAAAGGCCTGTCGATTGCAATCATCACGCTTTCCTCGTTTCCGGCCTGCGGATACCGCCGCCGACCGGTCTCAACCGGAACAAGAAGCCGGATTTCGCCGACCGGCACTGTGCAGCGATTGGCTGAACAGGATGTAAACAAAAAGGTGGCGGCGAATTTTCATCGCCCCACCTCGTCGTTATCCTTCGAAAAGGACCAAATATGGGCGGATCAACGCGCCGGACGTGCTGCGGCGCCTGCGCCTGCGCCTGGCACCGGACGAGGAGCCGCGCCGGGCAGAAGACCTTCGCGCTGGGCGCGCTTGCGAGCCAGCTTGCGGGCGCGGCGAATGGCTTCAGCCTTTTCGCGGGCGCGCTTTTCCGACGGCTTCTCGTAATGGCCGCGCATCTTCATTTCGCGGAAGATGCCTTCGCGCTGCATTTTCTTCTTGAGAGCGCGAAGCGCCTGGTCAACATTGTTGTCGCGGACGAGTACCTGCACGAGCGATCCTGTTCCTTACGTGTTCGAGACTAAAAGGCTTTGCGGCAGAACCGACAGCCTCCGCGATGGCACCCATCACGAATTTTGGCGGCAGATAGCAGAATCGGCGCCCCTTGTCCACTAGGCCCGCGTGCTGTTCGATAAGTTTGCAGGCAAATTGTGCTCTATACCCAGAAAACGGTCCAGGGCCGATGCACGGACAGGCTATTCGGCGGTCCTAGGCTTTTGACCGTCGACTGGTCAGGTAAAGCACGGCGAAGGCAAGAAAGCCACCGATCAAATAGATCAGGACGCTATCGGAAAACTCCCGCTGCGGATTGCTGCTGGAAGCCAGCAGAAAGGGCGCGACCACGGCGACTGGAACGACGCCGACCAGATAGGAGGCAAGGCGGGGCATTGGGAAAAGCCTGCGGGCGACCCAGGCCAGCAACGCACCGAGCAAGGCGATCCCCAATGTCGCTCCGACGATCGCGCCGATCAGCTCCGCCATTCCAATCCCCTTGAGTTCCAACAGAAACATCGTCTTCCAGAACGCCCCGTCAAGATCGACCGGCAATGCGATGGCTCGTTTCTGGCACCCGCATTGCGCTTCTGTGGTGCCATGCTTTATCGGTTCGCTCCTATTATGCGCATGACAGCGTCGGCAGTCGGCGCCGGGGAGTAGTTTTAGTGGCAGATACGACCGCACCTTCGCGCAACGAAGCGGATGGAACCGTTGTCGCGGTTCTTCTCGCGGTCAGCTTCTGCCACATGCTCAACGACATCATGCAGTCGCTGCTGTCGTCGCTCTATCCGATGCTGAAGGACGACTTCAATCTCACCTTCGGGCAGATCGGCCTGCTGACGCTGACCTTCCAGGGTACGGCGTCGCTGCTGCAGCCTCTGATCGGCATGTACACCGACAAGAAGCCGCTGCCCTATTCGCTGCCAGTCGGCATGTGCTCGACGCTGTTCGGGCTGCTGACGCTCGCCTTCGCGCATAGCTACGGTTTCCTGCTTCTGGGGGCGGCGCTGATCGGCTTCGGCTCGGCGATCTTCCATCCGGAATCGTCGCGCGTCGCGCGCCTGGCGTCGGGCGGGCGGTTCGGACTGGCGCAATCGGTGTTCCAGGTCGGCGGCAATTTCGGCACCGCCATCGGCCCGCTGCTGGGCGCCTTCATTGTGGTTCCAAAGGGGCAGGGCAGCGTCGCCTGGTTTTCGCTCGCCGCACTTCTCGGCATTGTCGTGCTGTGGCAGGTCAGCGGCTGGTATTCGCGCTATACCGCAGCCCGTGCGCGGCGCAGCGTGCCCGCGTTCGTCTCGCCGCTGTCGCGCCGCACCGTGGTGGTGTCGCTGGTCGTGCTGGCGCTGCTGGTGTTCACCAAGAACATCTACACCGCCTCGATGTCGAGCTACTTCACCTTCTATGCCATCCACAAATTCGGCGTGTCGGTTCAGGACGCACAGGTGCTGCTGTTCATCTTCCTCGGGGCCATGGCCGTGGGCACCGTGGCGGGAGGACCTTTCGCCGATCGATTCGGGGCGAAAGCGGTCATCTGGTTCTCCATCCTCGGCGTGCTGCCGTTCACGCTGGCCTTGCCCTATGCCGACCTGTTCTGGACACGCATCCTGATCGTGCTGATCGGCCTCATCCTGGCCTCTGCCTTCTCGGCCATCGTCGTTTTCGCCCAGGAACTGGTGCCGGGCAGGGTCGGCATGATCGCCGGCATCTTCTTCGGCTTCGCCTTCGGCATGGGCGGCATCGCGGCCGCTGCACTCGGAGAACTGGCCGATCTCAAGGGCATCGACTTCGTCTATCAGGTCTGCTCCTATCTGCCGCTCTTGGGCCTGCTCACCGTCTTTTTGCCCAGCATGAAGGCGCTGCGCGCGCCTGCGACAAAGCGCTGAATACGACAGGCGCAAAGCGGCAGTCTCCGTCGCAAACAGGGCAAGGATGGTGCCGCGATTTCGCTAGTGGTAAACCTCGCCTGAGACGTCCAGCGGGGCAGAACGATGCGGAAATATTCGGTCTTTGCCATAGCCCGCGAGGCCATGCGCGGCCACAAGGGGTGGGAGGAGCAATGGTCCTCTCCAGAGCCGCGCAGCGAGTACGATGTGATCATCGTCGGCGCCGGCGGGCATGGGCTGGCGACGGCCTATTATCTCGCCAAGGAACACGGCATCACCAATGTCGCGGTGCTGGAAAAGGGCTGGCTGGGCGGCGGCAACACCGGCCGCAACACCACCATCATCCGTTCGAACTATCTCTATGACGAAAGTGCTGGCATCTACGAGCACGCCGTCAAATTGTGGGAAGGCCTGTCGCAGGAGCTGAACTACAACGTCATGTACAGCCCGCGCGGCGTCATGATGCTGGCGCATAATGTGCACGATGTGCAGGTGTTCAAGCGCCACATCCATGCCAACCGCCTCAACGGCATCGACAATGAGTGGCTGACGCCGGAAGAGGCGAAGGCATTCTGCCCGCCGCTCAACATTGCGCGCAGCGCGCGCTATCCGGTGGTGGGTGCGGCGCTGCAGCGGCGCGGCGGCACCGCCCGGCACGACGCCGTGGCCTGGGGTTATGCACGCGGCGCGTCGGCGCGAGGCGTCCACATCATCCAGAACTGCGAAGTTACCGGGGTCCGCCGCGACATCAATGGCCGGGTCAGCGGTGTGGAGACCTCGCGCGGCTTCATCGGCGCAAAGAAGGTTGGCGTCGTTGCCGCCGGCCACAGCTCGGTCATCATGAACATGGCCGGTGTGCGCATGCCGCTTGAATCCTATCCGCTGCAGGCGCTGGTGTCCGAACCGGTCAAGCCTGTGTTCCCCTGCGTCGTGATGTCCAACACCGTTCACGCCTATATCTCCCAGTCCGACAAGGGCGAGCTGGTGATCGGCGCGGGCACCGACCAGTACACCTCCTATTCGCAGACCGGGGGCTTGCACATCATCAACCACACGCTCGACGCCATCTGCGAGATGTTCCCGATGTTCACGCGGATGAAGATGCTGCGGTCGTGGGGCGGCATCGTCGACGTCACGCCCGACCGCTCGCCGATCCTGGCCAAGACGCCGGTGCCGGGGCTCTACGTGAATTGCGGCTGGGGCACGGGCGGCTTCAAGGCGACGCCGGGCTCGGGCAACGTCTTTGCCCACACCATCGCCCGCGACGAGCCGCACCCGATCAACGCGCCGTTCACGCTGGAACGCTTCCGCACCGGCAGGCTGATCGACGAAGCCGCCGCCGCAGCCGTGGCGCATTGAGGTTTTTCTGCGATGACACACAGGCAGAACGTGATCTTCATTGCATTGGGACTGTGCTCGGCATGCGCATTGGCAACAGTTCTTCTCAATACACGCCTTCGGTTTTTCTTTCTTGAATTAACCTATGCGCCCCACATTCTTGCCACCCTCTTTTTCGCGTCGTTCGTGTTTCTGGCTGGGCTTGGCGTTATGCCGAGGTTCGGAACCCGCTTGTTTCTGCAAGGACTTTTTGACGACCCAAGAGCGAAATTTATGTACACGTCGCCATTCCATCGCTTTGTGGTTTTGATCGTCGATGATCCTCGCGTCGGCGACAGACTGGCAAGGTTGTCTCCCAAGAGGGCGACTTCTACTGCCACTGCTATCGTGGAAGGGTAAGACATGCTTCTCATCCGCTGCCCCTATTGCGAGGAAGAGCGCCCGGAGTTGGAATTCCGCCATGCCGGCGAGGCGCATGTCGCGCGGTCGTCCGAAATTTCCGATATCAGCGACGAGGCGTTCGAGCAGTTCTTCTTCATCCGCTCCAACCCCAAGGGCATCGTCTTCGAGCGCTGGCGGCATTTGAACGGCTGCGCGCGGTTCTTCAACGCCGCGCGCGACACCGTCAGCGACCGGTTTTTGACGACCTACAAGGCCGGCGAGCCGAAGCCGGATGTGGCGGGGCTTTTGAAATGATTGCGGTCGCGGTTGCCTCACCCCCCTCTGGCCTGCCGGCCATCTCCCCCTCAAGGGGGGAGATCAGCAGCTTCGTTCGCCTCGCTTTCTTAGCGTCGTACGCGATTGGCGAAAGCCGACGCGACGGCTCAATCTCCCCCCTTGAGGGGGAGATGGCCGGTAGGCCAGAGGGGGGTGAGATGGGCCTCGTTTCAATCTCGGGGATTGTCGCATGACCCAGCCCTTCCGCATCCCCGGCGCGGGACGCCTGACGCCGGCGAAAACCGTGCGCTTCACCTTCGACGGCAAGGCTTATACCGGGCTGGAAGGCGACACGCTGGCCTCGGCTCTTCTGGCCAATGGGGTGCATCTGGTCGGCCGCTCGTTCAAATATCACCGCCCGCGCGGTTTCCTGTCCGCCGGCGCGGAAGAGCCCAACGCGCTGGTGGAAATTTCGCGCGACGCCACGCGCAAGACGCCGAACGTCCGCGCTACCGTGCAGGAGCTTTATGACGGCCTGGCCGCGCGGTCGCAGAACCGCTGGCCGTCGCTCGGCTTCGATGTCGGCGCGATCAACAACCTGTTGTCGCCGTTCCTGTCGGCAGGCTTCTACTACAAGACCTTCATGTGGCCGAAGGCCGCCTGGAAGCGGCTCTATGAGCCCAATATCCGTGCGGCGGCCGGTCTCGGCGTGGCCCCCGGGGAGGCCGATCCCGACCACTACGCAGCCCGTTTCGCCCATTGCGACGTGCTGGTGGTGGGTGGTGGTGCTGCGGGCCTCGCTGCGGCGCTGGCGGCGGCCGAAACCGGCGTACGCGTCATCCTGTGTGACGAGCAGCTCGAATTCGGCGGCGCGCTGCGCTATGAAAGCGGCGCGCGCATCGATGGCCTCGGCGGCTTCGATTGGGCGCGGCAGGCGACCGGAAAGCTTGCCGCCATGGACAATGTCCGGCTTTTGACCCGCACCACGGCCTTTGGCTATTATGCGCAGAATTTCGTCGGGCTGACCGAGCGCGTCACCGACCATCTCGCCACCCCCGGCACCGCGCCGCGCGAGCGGCTGTGGCAGGTGCGCGCTGCCCGCGTCGTGCTCGCCACCGGCGCCATCGAGCGGCACATGGTGTTTGCCGACAACGACCGCCCCGGCGTGATGCTGGCGTCGGCCGCGCGCGCCTTCCTCAACCAGTATGGCGTTGCGGTGGGGCGCACCATCGGCGTCTACACCGCCAACGATTCCGCCTATGCCGCTGCCATCGACCTGAAGAAAGCCGGCGTGGATATCGCTGCCATCGTCGACCTGCGCGACGATCCGTCCGGCCCGCTGGTCGAGCAGGCGCGTTCGCTCGGCATCGAGGTCAATCCCGGCCGCGCGGTTGTCGGCGTCGGCGGGCGAAACCGAGTATCTTCCATGATCGTCCAGCCCAAGGGCGGCGGCGGCAAACGCACCATCCCCGTCGATGCGCTGCTGGTCTCGGCGGGATGGACGCCCTCCGTGCATCTGTTTTCGCAATCGCGCGGCAAGGTCGCCTTCGACGCCGAGTCCCAGCGCTTCCTGCCTGGGCAGTATGCGCAGGATTGTGTTTCCGTGGGCGCCTGCAACGGCACGGACGGGTTGGCCGAGACGCTGAATGAGGCGTTCGCGGCGGGCGAGGTGGCGGCGAAAGCCACGCTTGGCGAAACATCGGCGGGTGGTGGGGGTAACGCCCGTAAGGTCGACGCCTCGGAAGACTGGGCGGGCGGGATGCTGGGCTCGGCTCCCGGCGCGGGTGCCGACACCACCGTCAAGGCCTTTGTCGACTTCCAGAACGACGTCACCGCCAAGGACATCCGGCAGGCCGTGCGCGAAGGCATGCGCTCCATCGAGCACGTCAAGCGTTTCACCACAAACGGCATGGCCACTGATCAGGGCAAGACGTCCAACATGCACGGACTGGCGATTGCCGCCGAGACCCTGGGCAAGGAGATCCCGGAGGTTGGGCTCACCACCTTCCGCGCGCCCTACACGCCGGTCACCTTCGGCGCCATCGTCAACCATGCCCGGCACGAGCTGTTCGATCCGACGCGGCGCACTGCAATGCACTCCTGGGCGGAAGCCCACGGTGCGGTGTTCGAGGATGTCGGCCAGTGGAAGCGCGCCTGGTATTTTCCGCGCCCGGGCGAGGACATGCATGCGGCGGTCAACCGCGAATGCGTCACCGTGCGCCGCTCCGCCGGCCTGTTCGATGCGTCGACGCTCGGCAAGATCGAGGTGGTCGGCCCGGATGCCGCCGCCTTCATGGAGTTGCTCTACACCAATCCGTGGCAGAAGCTCGAGCCTGGCCGCTGCCGTTACGGCATCATGCTGCGCGAGGACGGTTTCATCTATGACGATGGCGTGGTCGGACGGCTTTCGGCCGACCGCTTCCACGTCACCACCACCACGGGCGGTGCCGCGCGGGTCATGAACCATATGGAGGATTACCTCCAGACCGAGTTCCCGCATCTCAATGTCTGGCTCACCTCGATCTCCGAGCAATGGGCTGTGATCGCCGTGCAGGGTCCGAAGAGCCGCGACATCCTTGCACCGCTGGTCGAGGGCATCGACCTGTCGGACGCGGCCATGCCGCATATGTCGGTGCGCGAAGGCAGCATCTGCGGGGTGCCGACACGGCTGTTCCGCATGTCGTTCACCGGCGAGCGCGGTTTCGAGGTCAACGTACCGGCCGATTACGGCCAGGCCGTCTGGGAGGCGATCTGGGCGGAGGGCGAAAAATACGGCGCCTGCGCCTATGGCACCGAGGCGATGCACGTGCTGCGCGCCGAAAAGGGCTACATCATCGTCGGCCAGGATACCGACGGCACGGTCACGCCCAACGATGCCGGGCTGGACTGGGCGGTGGGTAAGAAGAAGACCGATTTCGTCGGCATTCGCGGCCTCAAGCGCCCCGATCTCCTGGCTTCCGGCCGCAAGCAACTCGTCGGGTTGAAGACAGTGGACCCCAAGGTGGTGCTGGAGGAGGGCGCACAGATCGTGCAGGACCCCAACCAGCCGATCCCGATGACGATGATCGGTCACGTCACCTCGTCCTACTGGTCGGAAAATTGCGGCCGTTCCATCGCCATGGGCGTGGTTGCTGGCGGCCATGGCCGCCTTGGCGAGACACTGCATGTGCCGATGCCGGACGGCAGCATCGCGGTGGAAATCGGCAGCGCCGTGTTCTTCGACGAGATGGGAGAGCGCCTGCATGGGTGAGATAGCGAAGACGATGTTACCCGCGTCCATCCCCGCGCTGCGCCGCGCAGGTCCGCTCGATGGCCGCGTCGCCGTTTCGGGCGCGCTGTCGCTGACGGTCCTGCCGCCGGCAAGCCGGCTGTCGCTGCGCGCGCCGGCGGGCTCCGTAGCTGACTTGTCCGCAGCGCTGGGCTTGGACTTGCCGCAGGCGCCGAAGACGTCCGCATCCGATGGCAACGGGCGTTTCGCCCTATGGCTCGGGCCGGACGAGTGGCTGGTCATCGACGAGACCAGCGGCGATCTGGTCGCCGCATGCCGTGCCGTGCCGGCATTGCATTCGGCGGTCGATATCTCCCACCGTAATGTCGGGCTGCTGGTCTCTGGACAGGGTGCCGCCGACGCCGTCAATGCCGGCTGCCCGCAGGACCTCTCGCTCGAATCCTTTCCGGTCGGCGCCTGCTCACGCACCGTCCTGGGCAAGATCGAGATCGTGCTGCACCGCCTCGGCGAGGATGCTTTCCGCGTCGAATGCTGGCGGTCGTTCGCCGGTTATGCCCAGGCTTTCCTGGCTGAAGCGATAGCCGACGCATCGGCCTAATCAGCGCTTGAAACCGTGGCGCATCCTGCCAAGATCAAAGAGGATCAACAGGGAGCCCAATCGATGCCCGGACCGAACAAAACCGACCCCAACAAGACCGATGCGCGGCCGGTGGACAAGGACGATCTCGAGGAAGAGCTGGAAGAGGGGCTGGAGGACAGCTTTCCCGCCAGCGATCCGGTCTCGGTGACCTTCACGTCCATTCCCGGCGCACCGAAGCCGAAGCAGGACTGAGTTCTCGCACTCTATCGGCATGAAAAGGGCACGCCGTGGGGCGCGCCCTTTCTTGCATCGTGGGAGGACGGCTTACGCGGTCGCGATGCGGGACTTCGTTCGGGGATAAGGACCGGCTTAGAAGCCGGTCATGATCCAGGGGTTGGTATCCATGCCCAGGCGCGGCTTATCCGTCTTGATGGTGCTGTCCTGGCTGATCGATCCCGTAAGTGCGCAATCGAGCGATGTGTTGCTGTCATTGCAGGTGGTGGGCGCCGGCTGCCGAGGGGCGGTTTCGGCCGCTGCTGCAAAACCCGTTCCGGCGAGAACCAGGGCAAGCGCCAATGCTGTCTTTCTCATGGAAAGTCTCCGCTAAATTTTTCCGTACGTGTACGTTACGATGTACATATACGAAGGAAAATTGTGCGCTGCAAGAGATAACTCGTACGCGTACGAAAAAATCGCCGGTCGCCTGAGCCGTCGTCTGAACGATGGAGACGTGCGGAGATTTGGCGGTGCGGGCCGGTTCAGCCTTTTTGGCCGGTTGCGTCTTCCAGAGGCGAAACGTCCAACGTCGCGATGCCGGCAAGGGCGATCTCGCCGATGCGCATGATATAGTCTTGCGGATTGCCGAACGGGTAGTGCGGGAAATTGATCAGCAGCGAGATGGCGCCATGCCCGACGGTCCACAGGACGGTCGCTATCGCCTGCACGTCACCCTTGAACCTGCCCGCGGCGATGCAGGCGGCGACGCGCTCGTTGAGAATGATCAAAGCGGGGTTGTTCTTCTCCATCCGGTCGACCATCTCCGGCTGATCGCAGTCGGGATGAAGCTTTTCCGTCATGAAGATCGTGCGGTATTCGTTCGGATTTTCGAGGCCGAAGGTGGCGTAGTCGCGCAAGGTCGCGCGCAGCGCTTCGACCGGATCGTCGGGCTGGTTCTTGCGCAGCTTTTTCGCCAGGGTCTCGAAGGTGTCCTCGGCCAGCGCCATCAGGATGTCGTGCTTGTCGGCGAAATAGGAATAAACCGACATCGGCGCATAGCCGGCCCGCTTGGCGAGGTTGCGGATCGTCAGCCCCTCATAGCCGCTTTCCTGCACCAGCTTGCGCGCCGCGTCGATCAGATCGGCGCGCGTCTCGGCCTTCTGTTTTTCGCGTTTGCTCCTGGCGCTCATGGGCGCGTCCTGCTGTGCGGCCTGCGTCATGGGAGGTATTTATACGCTGTACGAGGTTTCAGCAACGTTCCTGAGCGGAAGTATGATTGTCACGAGCCTCGCGCTAGGCCATAGCCGCAGCGAGACTGCAGGGTACGGTGCAAGCCGTATCTCCCCCCTTGTGGGGGAGAAAGCGATTTCAACATCTTAGGCGAGCCGCAGGCGAAGTCTAAGTGTTAGAAATCGCAAGAGAGGGGATTTTATGGTTCTCTCGCTAGCCCCCTCTCTTGGATTTTCTACGACTTAGCCTCGCTTCAGGCTTTGCCCTCGCTTAGCTAAGATCGTGAAAATCCATTCTCCCCCACCAGGGGGGAGATAGTGACGCCTCGTTCTGCACTGTCGACAAAGCTGCGAGCGAAGGAGGTCCGCCTAACGTGGATAAACATTCCTCCTATTCCCGCTAACCCATTGATCTCTTACCGCGCACAAAAACGTGTCCAGCCATTCGGCTCACCTCTGCGGGATCTGCCGCATAATCCTCTCATGTCAACGCGAGCACCGGCCAGAGGCCGGAGGAGCGTTGAGGATAGCGGTGTCCGGGCGGGCCGGGCATCTGGATATGGAGGTGCGCTCTTGCCTGAGTGAGACGAAAATAGTATACCCCCCTATAGTATATTTGAGGTGCTCGATGTCGCATACGATCAAGGAAAAATCCCGGCTTCTGGCGCGGGTCCGCCGCATCAAGGGTCAGGTCGAGGCGGTCGAGCGGGCTCTGGAGGCCGAACTCGGCTGTGCCGATGTCCTGCAACTGGTCGCCTCCGTGCGCGGCGCGGTGGGCGGGCTGACGGCCGAACTGATCGAGGATCATATTGCGCATCACGTGCTGGAACCGACTGATGCGGGCGACCGCGCACGCGGCGGCGCCGAACTCGTCGACGTTATAAGGACCTATCTGAAATGAGCGCTCACGCGGCTTCGGCAACCCATAGCCATGTCTTTCTCGGCGAGGACCACGACCGCAACGCCCGCCGCACCTGGCTGGTCATCGCGCTGACCGCGACCATGATGGTTGCGGAGATCGTCGCGGGGTCGATCTACGGTTCCATGGCGCTGATTGCCGACGGCTGGCACATGTCCACCCATGCCGCAGCCATGCTGATCACCGCGCTCGCCTATGTCTTTGCCCGGCGGCAGGCGCTCAATCCGCGCTTCACCTTCGGAACCGGCAAGATCGGCGACCTCGCAGCCTTTGCCAGCGCAATCATTCTGGCGCTGATCGCCCTTATGATCGGCTGGGAAAGCCTGATGCGCTTTTATGAGCCGGTCTCGATCAGCTTCAATGAGGCGATTGCGGTTGCCGTGATCGGGCTTGGCGTCAACCTTCTGTCGGCCTGGCTGCTGCGTGGCGATCATCATCACCATCATGGCGGGCACGGCGGCCATCACGGGCATCATGGCCACGATCACGCTCATGATCATGAGCACGGCCATGGTCACGATCATCCCCATCACGGGCACCCGCATCAAGGCGATGCAGCCCGGGGGCATCGGGACAACAATCTGCGCGCTGCCTATCTGCATGTCATAGCCGACGCCTTCACCTCGGTGCTGGCTATCGTGGCGCTTCTGGCGGGCAGCCTTTACGGCTGGCAGTGGATGGATCCGGCGATGGGCATTGTCGGTGCGCTGGTCATCGCGCGCTGGTCATGGGGGCTGATCCGCGACACCGCGCGGGTGCTGGTCGACTACATTCCGGAAGAGGAAGACCTGCCGTCGGAAATCCGCGACGTCATCGAGACCGGGGAGGACCGCATCACCGACCTGCATGTGTGGAAGGTCGGGCCGGGCCACAATGCGGCAATCGTCTCGATCCGTTCGCCAAACCCGCTGCCGCTGGCGCGCTACAAGGAAAAGCTCGCCGCCATCCATGACCTGTCGCATGTCACGGTCGAGGTGCAGCCGGCCTGACGCCGCATCCGGAAGCTGAAGCCTGCCGGGTGGAGCAATGGTTTAGCCCGGCAGTCGTTGTCAGGTAAGCTGAGCTGCCTTGGCGGGATCGACGAACCCGAGTGTCTGCCATCGCGCCGTCAGGGCGGGTTTTTTCGAGCCTTCGATCTCGATGGTGACGTCATGCGTCACCTGCACCCAACCGGACGGGCGCACCTTGAATTCGGACAGCACGAAGCGGGTGCGGATGCGCGAGCCGGTTTTCACGGGGGCGGCGAATTTCAGCTGCTCGAAACCCTGGTTGATACCCATGTCGGAGCCCTCCAGCCGGGGCAGCGTCTCGAACGTCATGGCCGACAGAAGCGACAGTGTCAGGAAGCCATGCGCGATGGTGCCGCCAAACGGCGTTTCCCGCGCGGCGCGCTCGGGGTCGCAGTGGATGAATTGATGGTCGTCGGTGGCATCGGCGAACAGATCGATCATCTGCTGCGTCACTACGCGCCAGGGCGAGACGCCGACCTCTTTGCCGAGGTAGGCGTGCATTTCCTCGATGGTGACGGTCTTGAAACTCATCCGTTCCGATCCAAATGGCGTTGTCGCTCCGACATACAGATTCGTGTTCCGCCTGTCATCGACGTATCGGTCCGGTCCGGAAAAATGGTCTCCGTGTGCAGAAAAGCCGCTTATTCGGCCGGTTCGACATTGGTGTAGGCAGCTTCCTCGAGTTCGCGCTTGAGGCGGCTTTCCTCTTCCACCTTCGGCGTGACAAAGCGGCCCAGCAGAAGATAGGCCACCGGCGTCAGGAAGAGGGTCGAGACCGTTGCCAGGCCGAGCCCGCCGACGATGACCCAGCCGAGCGCGATGCGGGCTTCGGCGCCTGCGCCGGCAGCCAGCACCAGCGGAACGCCGCCGAGAACCGTGCAGATCATCGTCATCATCACCGGACGCAGGCGAATGTTGGCGGCCTGCTCGATGGCTTCGCGCACGCCCAGCCCCTTGTCGCGGAGCTGGTTGGCGAATTCGACAATCAGGATGCCGTTCTTGGCCATGACGCCGACCAAAAGCACAAGGCCGATCTGGCTGTAGGCATTGAGCGAGGTGCCGGTCAAAAGCATGGCGAACACAGCGCAGGCGAGCCCCAGCGGTACGGTCGCCATGATGATGATGGCGCTGACGAAGCTTTCGAACTGCGCTGCCAGCACCAGAAGGATGATGACGACGGCGAAGCCGAAGATCATCAGCATACCGCTGCCGGTCTCGCCCAATGTCGCAGCCTCCGCGAGCGGGACGATGCGCATGCCGGCCGGCAGCTGTTCGGCGGCGATGCGCTGCACTTCGGACCAAGCGGTGCCGAGCGCGAAATCGCCGCGCAGGTTCGAGGTGATCGACACCGAGCGCTGCTGCTGTTCGCGCGACAGGGTCGGCGGCACCGCCACCTCGGTCAGCGTGGCGATGGTCGAGACCGGGACGTAGCGGCCGTCCTGCGTCTTGAGGAAGGTGTTTTCGAGATCGGTCGGATCGTTGATCGGATTGCTGGTGGAAACCAGCTTCACGTCGTAGCTGCGGTCGTCGATAAAGACGGATCCGATCTGGCGGCCGTCGAGCATCGCCTGAAGGGTCTCGGCGAGACCGTCGATGTTGATGCCGAGATCGGAGGCGCGCTCGCGGTCGATCTGCACCATCAGCTGTGGCTGGGTCGAATCGCTGGAGAGGCGGGCGCGCTGGAAACGCGGGTCCTGTTCCAGGGTCGAGACCATGCGGACGGCGGCGGCGTTGAGGTCGGCGTAGTTGTTGCCCAGAATGGCGAATTGCAACCCGTTGCCGGCGCCGCGAATGCCCAGGCTGTTGGGCTGCATGACGAAAGCCTGGACGCCTGGGACGCGCGTCGCCAGCTGCTGGATCTCGGCGGATATCTCCTGCTGGGTGCGGTTGCGCTCCGACCATGGGGCGAGCGACAACACCATGAAGCCGCTGTTGACGTTGCCGCCCATGCCGCCATTGACGAAGGTGCTGGAAATCTCGCCGGATTGGCGCAGCGGCTCGATAAGGTCTTCGATGCGGCGCATCTGGGCCGCGGTGTAGTCGAGGCTCACGCCTTGCGGCGCGGTGATCCGCATCATGACCATGGAGCGGTCTTCGGTCGGCGTCACCTCCTGGCGGATCAGGCCGAAGGCGACATAGGCGCTTGCGGCGAACAGCAGCGAAATCAGCACCACGAGCCAGGGCGCGTTCAGGCAGGCGCTGAGGCAGCGGCGATAAAAGCCGGCGAGGAAGCCGCCGACGCTTCGCCCACTGCTTTCATGCTCCATGGAATGGGCGCCCAGCATGCGCGAGGCAAGCATCGGGCAGAGCGAAAGGGCGACGACGGAGGACAACAGCACGGCGATGGCGAGCACGAAGCCGAACTCGCGGAACAGCCCGCCGGTCTGGCCGGGCAGGAAGGAGAGCGGAATGAAGACGGCCGCGAGCGTGGCAGTCGTGGCGATGACGGCGAAAAAGACCTCCTGCGCGCCAAGCACGGCGGCGGCGCGCGGACCCATGCCCTCGTTGCGGCGGCGGACGATGTTTTCGAGCACGACGATGGCGTCGTCGACCACCAGGCCGGTGGCGAGCACCAGCGCCAGAAGCGTCAGGATGTTGATGGAAAAGCCGACGAGATAGATCGCCGCCAATGTTCCGATCAACGCCACCGGCATGGCGAGACCGGGGATCAGCGTGGCGCGCCAGTCGCGCAGGAACAGGTAGATGACCAGCAGGACGATGGTGACGGACAGGATCAGCGCAATCTCCACCTCGTGGATAGCGCCCTCGACGAAGACGGCATCGTCGCTGGTGACCTTGATTGCCATGCCCTCGGGCAAGGTGCCCTGGATCTCAGCGACGGCCTGCTTCACGCCTTCGGAGATGTCGAGCGTGTTGGACTGGGCCTGGCGGATGATGCCGATGCCGATGCCGGTCTTGCCGTCGGAACGCAGGGTGGAGGCTGCGGGGTCGCCGCCGAGCGTGACGCTGGCGACATCGGCCAGGCGCGTCTTGCCGCCGATGATGAGGCTTTCGAAGGCTTCGGGGGTGTTGACGGGAGCCACGGTGCGGACGATCAGGTTCTGGTCCGACGTCTTCAGCGCGCCCGCAGGCGTGTCGAGCGCCATGGTGCCGAGGGCGGTGCGTATATCTGCGACCGTCAGGCCGAGACTGGCGAGCTTCGCCTGGTTGACGTCGATGCGGAAGAGCTTTTCGCGGTCGCCGTAGGTCTGGACGTCGGCGACGCCTTCGACCGCGGCCAGACGGTCGAGGATCTGGTCCTCGACAAAGATGGTCATGTCCTCCACCGGCATGGTGTCGGAGGTCACGGCGATGCGCATGACCGCATCGGCATTGGCGTCGGCCTTGACGATGCGCGGGGCGTCGGCGTCGTCGGGCAGGCTGTTGGTGATGCGGCTGACCGCATCGCGGGTGTCGGACGCGGCGACGTCGAGATCGACACCGTCGTTGAATTCGATGGTGACGCGGCTGCGACCGTAGGAGGAACTCGACGAAATCGACTTCACGCCTGGCACGCGGGCGACCGCGCCTTCCAGTTCCGATGTCAGTTCGCGGTCGATGGTCTCGGCTGCGGCGCCGTCATAGTCGGAGGTAACGGTGATGACGGGACGGTCGACATCGGGCAGTTCGCGAATCTCGATGCCGTAGAAGGCTGCGAGGCCGGCGACTGCGATCAGGACGTTGATGACGAAGGCCAGGACAGGCCGGCGGACGAAGAGGGCGGTGAGACCGTTTTCGGGTTTCTCGTCGGCAGATGAGCTCATCCGGCCGGCCTCACCGAACCGGTCGGGGCGGCGGGCGGGGCAGGTTCGCCGGCCATCATCACCGGGGCCCCTTCGCGCACGGCATAAACGCCTTCGGTCACCACCTTGTCGCCTGCGACAAGAGCTGCTTCGACGAGAACGCTCTCGGTGTTGCGCTGGACGATCTTGACCGGCATGCGCACAGCCTTGCCCTGGCGCACGGCCCAGACATAGGCGCCGTCGAGGCTCCACTGGATGGCCAGCGGGTCGACGGAAGGATAGTTGTTGCCGGGAAACTTCATCGAAACCTGGAACGACATGCCGGCGCGCAGCGTGTCATCGTTGTTTGGGATCGAAGCCTGGACGCGCAGCGTGCGGCTCGCCTCGTCGATGCGGTTGTCGACCGCGCTGACGGTGCCTTCGATGACCTGACCGGGCGTGGAAATCGGCGATGCGGACAGAGGATTGCCCACCGCGATCATGGTGGCGAAGCGCTCGGGCACCCAGAAATCGATGGTGATGCGCGAGCGGTCATCGATCGTGGCGACGGTGGTCTGCGCGGCAACATAGTTGCCGGCCTCGACCGGCAGGATGCCGACGATGCCGGAGATAGGAGAGACGATCTTGCGCCTGTCGAGCGCCACCTGGGCGTCACGCGCGGCAAGTGCTGCGTCACGCACGACCAGTTCGGCATCGCTGACCTGGACCGCCGTCGAGGTGTTGCTGGCGCGCAGCGCTTTCACGCGGTCGAGCTTTGCCTGGGCATCGTCGCGGGCTGCGTTGGCGCGTTCGAGGGCGATTTCCTCGACATCCGCATCAAGCATGGCGATGACGGCGCCTGCCTCGATCCGTTGGCCGGGGGTGATGACGATCTCCCGGAGCTGTCCGGAGGTATAGGGCGTGACCGCCACCGATTTGTTGGCGCGGCCGCTGCCGACGGCCTGGAGGCGGTCGTTGATGGTCGACTGCGCGACATCGGCGGTGACGACACGGGTCTGCGGTGCGCCCCCACGACCGCCTTCTTGGCGCTGTCCCGAAGCTTCGACCTTCGCGGAGGCGGGCCCGCCGAGTCCGAGCCAGGCTATCCATTCCCTGCCATTGGGAGCGAAACTCGTCCATAGCGCGGCTGCGGCCGCAACAATCACTATGGCCCAAAGAAGTTGCTTCCAGGCTTTCATCGATACTCCGAGTTGGCGGCGGCTGATGCGCCGACCCGAACTCAAAAGACCGGGCGGCGCTACTCGTCAGGTAGTCTTCCGAAAGGATAGTACCACTTTATGGCAATTCTCCTTCGCGCTTGCACATTAATTTCCTGTAATCCTCGCGGGTTTCATGACGCGCGATCTATCGCAAGCTACCGTAATTCCTCGACTTCCTTGATCCGGCGGGCGCCTTCCGCGCCAAGCTTGCGCGTCAGCGATCCGATCACGGTTTCGGCAACGACCATCAACGTGGCCGAAGAATCCCACGCGGACGGGACCGCGGTGCGCCCGGCGATGACGTGGCGCGCGAAGCGGGCGATCGGCGAGAGCCACTGATCGGTGAACAGGATGACGGCCGCGCCGCGCTTGTGCGCCTTTTCCGAGAAGCGCAGGAGACTGTCCTGATAACGTCGGATGTCGAAGACGATGAGAACATCGCGCTTGCCGATATCGGCGAGCCGGTCGTGCCAGAGGCTTTCCTGGCCGTCGAGATGGACGACGCCCGGGCGCAGAATGGACATGTGAGCGGTCATATAACGGGCGATGGGATCGGTGAAACGCCCGCCGACGAGATAAAGCTTGCCACGTGGCGCCGCGAGCGCTTCGACGATGTCGCCTATCTGGCGCTCGGAAACATGGCGGAAGGTTTCCCGGATGTTTTCGATCACCGCATCCGCCAGGGGCGGCGAGGCGCTGGCCTGGGCGGGAGTTGATGTGCGCGACAGCGGCGACTGGAACTGGGCTGCGAGTTCGTCCTGAAGGGCGGACTGGAATTCGGGGTAGTTCTGAAACCCCAGCCGCGCGACAAAGCGCAGGATCGTGGGCGAACTGATGCCGGCGCTTTGGGAGAATTCGGCAACCGTCTTCAAGCCAATCAGCGGATAATTGGCGACCAGAGTCTGTGCGGCGCGCCGCTCTCCGGCAGGCATCGTATCCAGTCGTTCCGCAACGATTTCGGCGACGCTCGAACTCATGCCGCTGCTTTTTCTCCGTTGTTCGACCTGTTGCCGAAATCGGGCGAAATCATGTTTGACAAAGCCTTGGAATATGTATGAAATAATCCACAAATGCGCAATCGATCAAAATACGTATCATAAGGTACGGCGCGTGAGGGGTGTCAATCGTATGCCGGATGACGATTTCGTCAACGATGTGGAAACGGCGGCGGAGATCGTGAACCCCGAGGGCGCGAGCCCTTACGTGCTGATCTGCGATCATGCATCGAATTTTCTGCCGGCAGCCCTCGGCAGCCTCGGTCTGGCCCAGGACGATCTTCAGCGCCACATCGCTTGGGACCCCGGTGCCCAGCCCGTCTCCCGCTTTCTGAGCCGAGCGCTGGACGCAGTTCTGGTGGAGTCGCGGGTGTCGCGCCTCGCGATTGACTGCAACCGGCCGCTGGATGCGCCGGATCTCATCGCCGAGGTCAGCGAGACGACAGTCATTCCAGGCAATGCCGGTCTATCGCCGGCGCAGCGCGACGAGCGTATTGCCATGTCGTGGACGCCGTTTCACGATGCCGTCGACCGCGTGGTGCGCCAAAGGCTCGAACAGGGCCGGGCAACGATGCTCGTCTCCATCCATTCGTTCAATCCGGTGTATCGCGGAGTCGACAGGCCGTGGCATATCGGTATCGTTCACGACAGCGACGTGAGGCTGGCGGGGCCGATGATCGAACATCTCAAGACGTTGCCGGACATCGTCGTCGGCGTCAATGAACCTTACTCGCCTGCCGACCGCGTTTATTTTACACTGGAAAAGCACGGGCGCTCTCGCGGGCTGGCCTGCGCGATGATCGAAATCCGCAACGACGAAATCCGGTGCGAAGAGGCGCAACGGGAATGGGCGCAGAAGCTGGCTGCAATTTTATCCGGTTCAAAGCTCGTGGGAAAACGGGCGCTCGAAGATGTGGGAGGTACGGTGCGATGAAGACTTTGGTCGCTCCGAGAAGGCCGAGTGACACGGCCTCCATTCAATCCGCCCGCGGGCTGCCCGCGCTCAAGCTCGTCTCGAACTTTGGAAACCATCCATGCCCAAGGTACTGAAGACCTATGTGAGAATCGTCGATGCGTGCAGTTGGTACATGGGTCTCTTTGCCATGTATCTTATCTTCGGGATGATCGCGATCCTGTCTTACGCATCGGTGATGAAGGTGTTTTTCCTTCCGGCGAACTGGACCGTCGAGATGGCGCAGTTCTTCATGGTCGCCTATTTCACTTTGGGCGGCGCCTTCACGCTGAAAGAAGGCGAACATGTACGCATGGACCTGCTCTACAGCGGCTTCACGATACGTGGGAAGGTCAAAATGGACCTTTTGACGTCGTTCGTTTTAATCGGCTTCCTGGTGATGTTGCAGATCGGTGGCGTGTCGTCTCTGATTTATGCCTTCCAATATGGAGAAAAGAGCTTTTCGTCCTGGGCTCCCATCATGTGGCCTATCAAAGTGGTTATGAACCTGGGGATTTTCCTGACTTTGCTGCAGGCAGTCTCGCTGTTCATAAAAGACTGGGCCGCGCTCCGGGGCGAGAAACTTTCATGAGCTACGGCGTTATTGCTACCTTGATGTTTTCGTCAATGATGCTTCTGCTGCTGACGGGGCAGCGGATCTTCGCCGTGATCGGTTTCGTCGGTGCAACCGCAGCCGTGCTGCTCTGGGGTGTCGGCGGCATCGAGTTGCCATTCACCGCAATCATCAAGGTGATGAAATGGTATCCGCTGCTGACCCTGCCGCTGTTTGTCTTCATGGGCTACATGCTGGCGGAATCGAAGATCGCCGACGACCTCTACAGGATGTTTCACATCTGGTTCGGGTCGCTCAATGGCGGGTTGGCAATAGGCACCATCCTGATGATGGTGATCATCTCTGCAATCAACGGATTGTCGGTCGCCGGCATGGCGGTGGGCTGTACGATTGCGCTGCCAGCCTTGCTGAGCCGGGGTTATGACAAGGCGATGGTGACAGGGGTGATCCAGGCCGGCTCGACACTGGGCATCCTTATCCCTCCGAGCGTCGTCCTGGTTCTGTATGGCATGATTGCGCGCCAGCCGGTCGGCAATCTGTGGATGGCGGGGGTGTTTCCTGGCCTTCTGATGGCGGTGTTGTTCATCAGCTACATCGTCATCCGGTGCTGGCTGCAGCCCGAGCTCGGACCGCCGTTGCCCAAGGCGGAGCGAGATCAGTATTCGTTCAGGCAGAAGCTCGCGCTGGGCAGGGCGGGTTTGGTCCCGCTGGTGATCTTCCTTTCGATGACCGGTCTTTTCCTGACCGGCGTTACCAGCCTGGTGGAAAGTTCGGCCGTGGGGGCCGTTTCTTCCATCCTTGCGGCATGGTGGCGAGGAGGCCTGACCTGGAAGGTCATGCATGATACGACACGAAAGACGCTCGGCATCTCCTGCATGTTCTTCTGGATCATCATGGCGGCGCTGTGTTTCGGCGCTGTGTTCGATGGCCTTGGCGCGGTCAGGTCGATCGAGACGCTGTTTATGGGCGAAATGGGCTTGGAGCCCTGGCAGGTCCTGGTGCTGATGCAACTTACCTTTCTCGGCCTTGGCATGTTCCTGGACGATACGGCAATGCTTGTGATTGTTGCGCCGCTGTTCATTCCACTGGCGGGAGCCCTCGGTTTCGACCTTGTATGGTATGGCGTACTATACACCATTACCTGCCAAATCGCATACCTCACGCCGCCCTTTGGCTACAACCTGTTCCTGATGCGCGCCATGACACCGCCGGAAGTCACGCTGCCGGACATTTACCGGTCGGTTATTCCGTTCGTCGGGATCATGCTGCTGACACTCGTTCTGATCGGTTTGTTCCCACAGATCGCAACTTGGCTGCCGAACCACTATTACGCGAAGTAAATCCAGAGTTTTCAACCAGAGGGAAATCAAAAAAATGGTGCAAAACAGACGCAACTTCTTGAAAAAGGCTGGCCTCATGACAGTCGGGGCGGCCGGAGCCACTACGCTTTCAGCGCCCGCGGTCATCGCACAGGCGCCGATCAAGTGGCGCCTTCAGACCTATGCCGGTGCAGCGCTGGGCCCGCATGTCACCAAGCCCGCGGTTGACATGTTCAACAAAGCCGCCAAGGGCGAGATGGAGATCGAACTTTACTACGCCGACCAATTGGTCCCGACAGGTGAACTGTTCCGTTCCATGCAGGCAGGCACGATCGACGCCGTTCATTCCGACGACGATTCGATGGCTGCACCTGTCGATATTTCAGTTTTCGGCGGCTATTTCCCATTCGCCACCAAGCATATTCTCGACGTGCCAGTGCTATTCCAGCAATACGGACTCGCGGATATCTGGCGCGATGCATATGCCAAGGCGGGCGGGGTCGTCTGGATATCGGCGGCCGGCCAGGATCCGTGCCATTTCAACACAAAGAAGGCTTTGAACAGCCTCGCCGACCTGCAGGGCCTGCGGCTCTACACCTTCCCCACCGCGGGCCGGTTCCTGTCGCAGTTTGGCGTGGTGCCCGTATCGATCCCTTACGAAGACGTGCAGGTTGCCGTGCAGACCGGCGAGTTGGACGGAATGTCATGGTCAGGCATCACCGAGGATTATACGGTGGGCTGGGCCGACGTGACGGACCATTTCACCACTAACAACATTTCCGGCGCCTGGATCGGATCCTGGTTCGTCAACGAAAAGAAGTGGGCCGATACGCCCGAACACCTCAAGCAGCTTTGGCTCGCCTGTGTCGACGCCGGACATACCTATCGTAATCAATGGTATTGGGGTGGCGAGGCCAAGCTCCGCGCGACGGGCGACAAGCTTAAGCTGACCACCATTCCCGCTGCGGAATGGGCTGAGGTCGAGAACGCTGCGCTAAAGTTCTGGGACGAAATTGCCGCTGAGAGTGAACTGCGCGCCAAGGTCGTGGGTATCTTCAAGGAATACAACGAAATCTTGAAGAAGGCGGGCGGCGTTTACTCGCAGAGCTGACTGCTGACCAGAGACATTAACGCGGCCGGGATTCAGCCGGCCGCGTTTCAGGTTCAAGACAGGCGTACAGGTCGTCTAGGGGGAATGAATGGCTGGAAATTTATCGTTCGAACAGCTCAAGAAAGCGGTAGCGGATGACGAGATCGACACCGTGCTCGCCTGCGCGGTCGATATGCAGGGCCGGCTGATCGGCAAGCGCTTCCTGGCCAAATATTTCGTCGAATCCGCCTATGACGAGACGCATGGCTGCAATTACCTGTTGGCCAACGACATCGATATGGAGCCGGTGCCCGGCTACAAGGCGGCGAGCTGGTCGAAGGGCTATGGCGACTTCGTCATGAAGCCAGACCTTGCGACTATCCGCAACGTGCCGTGGCTGGAAAAGACGGCGCTGCTGCTGTGCGACCTGCTCGACCACCACACGCATGACGACCTGCCGCATTCGCCGCGCGCGATCCTACGCAAGCAGGTGAGGCGCCTGCAGGAGCGCGGCTATCTCGCCTATTTCGCTTCGGAGCTGGAATTCTACCTGTTCAGCGAAACCTATGACAGCGCCCGCGCCAAGCACTGGCAGAACCTGGACACCGCTTCGCCCTATATCGGCGACTATCTGATCGGCATCACCACCAAGGAAGAGGGTGTGATGCGCCGCCTGCGCAACGAGATGGAAGCCGCCGGCATTCCGATCGAGAACTCCAAGGGCGAATGGGGTCCGGGCCAGGAGGAGATCAACGTCCGCTATGCCGAGGTGCTGGAGATGGCCGACCGCCATGTCATCCTCAAGGACGGCGCCAAGGCGATTGCCGCCCAGGAGGGCAAGGCGATCTCGTTCATGTCCAAATATAATTACGGCCTGGCGGGCAATTCCAGTCACATCCACAACTCGCTGTGGAGCGCCGACGGCAAGACGCCATTGTTCTTCGACAAGGGCGCCGACTACACGCTGTCGACGCTCGGTCAGCAATGGGCGGCGGGCCAGCTCAAATATGCCAAGGAGTTCACCTGGTTCCTGGCGCCCTATATCAACTCCTACAAGCGCTTCCAGGCCGGCACCTTCGCGCCGACGAAGATCATGTGGAGCGAGGACAACCGCACCGCCGGTTTCCGTCTGTGCGGGGAGGGGACAAAGGGCATCCGCATGGAGTGCCGCATCGGCGGCGCCGACCTCAACCCCTATCTCGCCTTCGCAGCGCTGATCGCTTCCGGTCTGGCCGGCATCGACGAGAAGCTCGAGCTGCAGAAGCCGTTCGTCGGCGACGCGTATCAAGCCTCACGGCTGCCGGAAATCCCCAAGACCTTGCGCGACGCGACCGAGACGCTGGCGAAATCGAAGATGCTGAAGGAGGCGTTCGGCGACGATGTCGTCGAGCATTATGTCCACACCGCCCGCTGGGAGCAGTTCGAATACGACCGCCGCATCACGGACTGGGAGTTACACAGGGGGTTTGAAAGGTATTAAAAACCTTTTACAACCTTTTATTGTTGACAACAAATTATAAAGATGCAAAAAGTTGCATCGGCGTTTGTCAACGAGGAAGGATTTGCGTGATGAGCAAGTACTATCGTTTAAAGGATTTTCTCAATGATCAGGATCGGGATCACATACCGATGACTTTTTCTGACATTGAGAAGGTTCTGGAGTTTGAGCTGCCGGCGTCCAAGCAGTATCCGGCTTGGTGGAGTAACAACCCGAGCAATAATCCGATGACTAGAGAATGGTTGGACGCCGGTTACGAAACGCAATCCGTCAACACTGCTGGTGGCCGGCTGGTATTTCGAAGGGTAATGAAAGTGCCCCGCCAAAATGTTTCGACCTCGCCCGAGGACGTTGGCAATGAAAACCGTGAACGTCGACCACTTCATCCCGGAATAGGTTTTATGAAAGGCTTGATCACTATCGAGGAAGGCTTCGACGTCAGTGGCCCTTTTTCTGACGAAGCGTGGGATGAGGGCTATCTAGGAGAAGATCGCCTGATGGAAAGTAAAGCTGGAAAGCTTCAGAAGTGAGTGCGCGTCCTGATTTTCTGCTCGACACATGCGCCATGCTTTTCCTCGCTAGTGAGGCGCATATGGATGCCGAAACGCGCTGGGAGATTTCGGAGGCATCCTACGACGGGCGCCTCTATCTTTCGCCTATATCGGCTTGGGAAATCGGGGTCGGGGTTTCAAAAGGTCGCATCAATCTCCCATTAGCGCCACTCGATTTTGTAGAGAGGTTCATTGATCGGATGCAAGCTAAACTCAGTCCGCTCACGCCGTCCATCATGATCTCATCATCCAACTTACCAGGCACTATACACCGTGATCCGATGGATCGGCTCTTAATCGCCACGGCGCGAGCATTGGATATGGTTTTGGTCACGAGCGATCGGCCCATCCTTGCCTATTCCAAATCTGGTCACTTACGAACTCAATCCTGCTAATTTCTTCGGAGTACATCTTGGAAACCATCAAACTGAAATCCCCCATCGACGGCTCGATCTATGCCGAGCGACCCGTCGCCGAGGACAAGGCGGTGAATGCCGCCGTCGAACGCGCCAGGGCCGCGCAGGTGGACTGGGCGAGGACGCCGATCGATGAGCGCTGCAAATACATGCTGGCGATGCTCGAGGCGCTGGTGGGCATGACCGACGAGATCGTGCCTGAACTGGCGCATATGATGGGCCGGCCGGTGCGTTATGGCGGCGAATTCGGCGGCGTGAAGGAACGCGTCGCCTATATGGTCGAAATTGCCGAGCAGGCACTGAAGCCGGTGATGGCCTCCAACCCGAAGGACGGCTTCCGGCGCTATGTGAAGAAAGAGCCGCTCGGCGTCGTGATGGTCGTCGCGCCGTGGAACTATCCGTATCTGACGGCGGTCAACACCATCGTGCCGGCGTTGATCGCCGGGTCGACCGTGATCCTCAAGCATGCTGCGCAGACGCTGCTGGTCGGTGAGCGCTTCGCGCAGGCCTTCGAGAAGGCGGGCTTGCCGAAAGGCGTGTTCCAGAACATCGTGCTAAACCACGGCCAGACCGAAAAACTGCTCGGCTCGGGCAAGATCGACCATGTCAACTTCACCGGCTCGGTGGCCGGCGGACGCGCAATCGAAAAGGCCGCGGCCGGCACCTTCATGACGCTTGGACTGGAACTCGGCGGCAAGGATCCGGCCTATGTGCTGGCCGATGCCAAGCTCGACCATGCGGTGGCCAATCTGGTGGAAGGCGCGTTCTTCAATTCGGGCCAATGCTGCTGCGGCATCGAACGCGTCTATGTGCATGAGAAGGTCTATGACCAGTTCGTCGAGGGCTTCGTCGCCGAGACGAAGAACTATGCGCTGGGCAATCCGCTCGATCCGGCGACGACGATGGGGCCGATGGCGCAGGCGCGCTTCGCCGACTTCATCCGCGAGCAGAAGGCCGAGGCGCTGCGCAAGGGTGCCGTGGCGCATATGAACACCAAGGCGGAGAACGACAAGGAGGGCTCGCCCTATCTGTCGGCCGAGGTGCTGACCAATGTCGACCACCAGATGAGCGTGATGCGCGAGGAGAGCTTCGGGCCGATTGTCGGCATCATGAAGGTGCGCAACGACGAGGAGGCCATCGCGCTGATGAACGATAGCCCCTATGGCCTGACCGCCTCGATCTGGACGCGGGATATCGAGCATGCCGTGACCATCGGCGACCGCGTCGAGACGGGCACCGTGTTCATGAACCGCTGCGACTATCTCGACCCCGCGCTGGTGTGGACCGGCGTGAAGGATACGGGGAAGGGCGCCGCGCTTTCGCAGATCGGCTACGACAACCTGACGCGGCCGAAGAGTTATCACCTGCGCGAGGTGATTTGACCCAAGCATCAGGATGAGGACCAAGCCCCCTCATCCGGCCCTTCGGGCCACCTTCTCCCCGAGGGGAGAAGAAGCATGGCGGCAACGTCGGCGCCCTCCTCTCCCCAGCGGGGAGAGGGTGGTTTGCGAAGCAAACCGGGTGAGGGGGCTTATCGGCATTTTTTGGATATTCCTCCCATGACCACGCTCGTTTCCAAATGGAACTACCCCACCACCGTCCGCTTCGGCGCGGGGCGCATCAAGGAGCTGCCGGAAGTGCTCGAAGCGGTTGGCATCAAGAAGCCGCTCTTCGTCACCGATCCCGGCCTCGCGAAGCTGCCGACGGTGGCCAACACGCTCAAGCTGCTGGACGATGCCGGCATCGCCTATGGCGTCTTCTCCGACGTCAAGCCGAACCCGGTGGAAGCCAATCTCATCGCCGGCATCGCGGTGTTCAAGTCAGGCGGTCATGACGGCGTCATCGCGTTTGGTGGCGGTTCGGGCCTCGATCTCGGCAAGCTGATCGCCTTCCAGGCCGGCCAGACGCGGCCGGTTTGGGATTTCGAGGATATCGGCGACTGGTGGACGCGGGCGAATTCGGACACCATTGCGCCGATTATCGCTGTCCCGACGACTGCCGGCACAGGGTCCGAGGTCGGCCGTGCCGCCGTCGTGACCAACGAAGTGACCCACACCAAGAAGGTCATCTTCCATCCCAAGCTTTTGCCGGCTATCGTCATCGCCGATCCGGAACTGACCGTCGGCATGCCGGCGTTCATCACGGCGGGAACGGGCATGGACGCGCTTGCGCACTGCCTGGAGGCCTATTGCGCGCCGGGCTATCATCCGATGGCCGACGGCATCGCTGTCGAGGGCATCAGGCTCGTCTTCGAGAACCTTCCGAAAGCCTTTGCCAATGGAAACGATCTGACCGCGCGGGCGCATATGATGAGTGCCGCGGCGATGGGCGCGGCTGCCTTCCAGAAGGGGCTGGGCGCGATTCATTCGCTGTCGCACCCCGTGGGCGCGCTTTACGATACGCATCACGGCATGACCAACGCCGTGTTCATGCCCTATGTGCTGGCGTTCAACCGCGAGGCCATCGAAGAGCGCATTGTCCGTCTTTCGGCTTATGTCGGAATCGAGGGCGGCTTTGACGGTTTTGGAAAAGCTATCCTCAAGCTGAGGAACGACCTTAACGTGCCGCATACTTTACCGGGGCTGATAAAGGGGCTGGATATGGATGACGAGCGAAAGTCGCTCATCGCCGACATGGCGATCGTTGATCCCACGGCGGGGGGCAATCCGGTCGAACTCACCAAGGCTGCCGCGCTGGAAATCCTGCAGAACACGATCGACGGCACGCTCTGAGACGTCACCCGCACCCGGTCGCTTCACGCGGCCGGGATATCACCACAGGAAGGAGTATTAAGGATACCGATATTTAGCCGGAAAACGACAAGGGGAACATTGCTTCAACCGGTTAAAAAGAGTTAGCTTTTCACCACATGCGCGCAGTCCGAATGGCGTTCATCGGACTGTCACAGGGAAAAGATAACGCATGGCAAGCGCTGCACCGCGGCGCGTCAATGAGGAGAACAAAATGTTCAAGTTTGCAGGGAAGGTGCTTTCGCTTTCGGCGGCATCGATGATGGTCACCACGGCCATCGCTTCGGCCCAATCGGCCGAACTGGTCGCCGCCGCGAAGGCCGAGGGACAGCTCACCACCATCGCACTTCCGCACGACTGGTGCGGCTATGGCGAGGTCATTGCCGGCTTCAAGGCGAAGTATCCGGAAATCACGATCAACGAACTGAACCCGGATGCCGGCTCCAGCGACGAAGTCGAGGCGATCAAAGCCAATAAGGACAACAAAGGCCCGCAGGCACCTGACGTGATCGACGTCGGTCTGTCCTACGGCCCGACCGCCAAGGCCGAAGGCCTGATCCAGCCTTACAAGGTCTCGACCTGGGACTCGATCCCCGACGATGCCAAGGATGCCGAAGGCTACTGGTATGGCGACTATTACGGCGTGCTGTCGTTCATGGTGAACAAGGATCTGGTGCCGAACCCGCCTGCGGATTGGGCCGACCTGTTGAAGGACGAGTACAAGAACGCCATCGCTCTTGCCGGCGATCCGCGCGCGTCCAACCAGGCGATCCAGGGCGTCTATGCCGCGGGTGTTGCCACCGGCGGCACCGACGCGAAGTCGGCTGCCGAAAAGGGTCTGGAGTTCTTCAAGGAACTCAACGCCAAGGGCAACTTCGTGCCGGTTATCGGCAAGCCGGCCACGCTCGCCCAGGGCCAGACCCCGATCCTGATCAACTGGGATTATAATGCGCTTTCGGGCCGCGACACGCTCAACGGCAATCCGCCGGTTGAAGTGGTGGTGCCGACCTCGGCCGTCGTCGCCGGTGTCTATGTGCAGGCGATCAGCGCCTATGCGCCGCATCCGAACGCCGCGAAGCTTTGGATGGAGTATCTTTATTCCGACGAAGGTCAGCTCGGCTGGCTAAAGGGTTACTGCCACCCGATCCGCTTCAACGATCTTGCCAAGAACGGCAAGATCCCGCAGGAAATGCTCGACAAGCTGCCGCCGGCAGCGGCCTATGAGAAGGCCGTGTTCCCCACGCTCGACGATCAGGCTGCCGCCAAGGAAGCCATCACCAAGCAGTGGGACAGCGTTGTGGGGGCGAACGTCCAGTAAGGATTGTCGCAATCGCCGGGCGTCCGATGACAGGACGCCCGGCGCTTTCCTCCCACACGCCGAGAGAGCATGACGAACGTCAGCAGCACCATATCATCGGGCGCGCCTAACGTTACGCCGCCACCCGCCGCCCGAAAGCGGCTGCCTTTGCAGTGGCTCGGCGTGATGCCGTTTTTCATCTTCGCATTGATGTTCCTGATTTTGCCGACGGCCTATCTGGTGATCGGCGCATTCCAGAACAATCAGGGCGAATTCACCTTCGAAAACATTGCCGCGCTTTCGCAGCCCACCATCGTTTCGGCCTACTGGATTTCCATCCGCATCAGCCTCGCGTCCTCCGTCATCGGCGCGCTTGCAGGCTTTGCCATAGCGCTGGCCATCGTGCGCGGAGGCCTGCCGAAATGGGCGCGCCCGGCGACGATGACGTTTTCGGGTGTAGCCTCGAATTTCGCCGGTGTGCCGCTTGCCTTCGCCTTCCTCGCGACGCTGGGCCGGCTCGGCCTAGTCACGGTGGGGCTGCGCGCCATCGGCATCGACATCTATTCGCTCGGCTTCACCATCCTGTCGTTCTGGGGTCTGACGCTGACATATCTGTTCTTCCAGATACCGCTGATGGTGGTGATCATCACGCCGGCCATCGACGGCTTGAAGAAAGAGTGGGGCGAGGCCGCCGCGACGCTGGGCGCGACCACCTCGCAATATTGGCGCATGGTTGCCATTCCGGTGATCTGGCCGAGTTTTCTCGGCACCGTGGTGCTGCTTTTCGCCAACGCATTCGGGGCGATTGCCACCGCCTATGCGCTGACCGGCTCCTCCCTCAATATCGTTCCCATCCTGTTGTATGCGCAAATCCGCGGCGACGTGCTGCATAACCCGCATCTGGGCTACGCGCTCGCCTTCGGCATGATCATGATCACCGGTCTCGCCAATGTGCTCTACATCTGGTTCCGAACACGCAGCGAAAGGTGGCTGAAATGAAGGTCAGTCGCTTCTGGGCCTGGGCGACCTTCATCGTCGGCGCCTCTTACTTTTTCATTCCGCTGATCGCGACATTCGAATTCTCGCTGCGGATGAAGCGCGGCGAGTATTCCTTCGAGGCCTATCGCGTTGTCTTCGCCGATCCGCGGTTCCAGGCGACGTTTGGATATTCGGTGGTTGTGGCGATCTTCACCATCCTGCTCGGCGTGCTGCTGGTGGTGCCGACCGCCTACTGGATACGGCTTCGGATGCCGTGGCTGCGGCCGATCGTTGAGTTCATCACGCTTCTGCCGTTGATCATCCCGGCTATCGTCATCGTCTTCGGCTATATCCGCATGTACGGTTCGAATTCGCCGCTGCCGTTTCTGGCGAGCGTTCGCGGCACCGACGTGTTGCTCATCATCGGATACGCAACGCTGGCGCTGCCTTATATGTACCGCGCCGTGGACACCGGGCTGCGTACCATCGATGTCGCGACGCTGACGGAGGCCGCGCAAATCCTGGGCGCCGGCTGGGTTACGATCATTGGCCGCATCATACTGCCGAACGTGCTGATCGCCGTGCTTTCGGGCGCTTTCCTGACCTTTGCCATCGTCATCGGGGAATTTACCATGGCAAGCCTGCTCAACCGGCCCGCCTTCGGTCCGTATCTCCAACTGATCGGCGCCAACCGGGCCTATGAGCCCGCTGCGCTGGCCGTCATCTCGTTTGCCATTACCTGGGGCTGCATGTCGGTGATCCAGGTCCTGTCGCGTTTCGCGCCGAAGTCGGCGAACAATCCAAACTGATCGGGAAAGATACCCAAAACAATGGCCGATCCTTTCCTCAGCATCCAAAGCGTCCGCAAATCCTTCGGCAATGTGGCCGTGGTGAAGGATTTCAACCTCGACGTCGACCGCGGCGAGTTCGTTTCCTTTCTCGGGCCGAGCGGATGCGGCAAGACGACGATGCTGCGCATGGTGGCAGGCTTCGAGCAACCGACATCCGGCACGATCAAGATCGGCGGCAAGGACGTCACCTATCTCAAGCCGAACCAGCGCAAGGTGGGGATGGTCTTCCAAGCCTATGCGCTGTTCCCCAACCTGACCGTGGCGCAGAATATCGGCTTCGGCCTGCGGGTGGCCGGCAAGCCGCGAGCCGAGATCGAGGCGCGGGTGAAGGAGATGCTCGGCATCATCAAGCTGCCGGATTTCGGCGCGCGCTATCCCTACCAGCTCTCCGGCGGCCAGCAGCAGCGCATCGCGCTCGCGCGGGCGCTTGCGCCCAGCCCGGCGCTGCTTCTGCTGGACGAGCCGCTGTCGGCGCTCGACGCCAAGGTGCGCATCTCGCTGCGTGAGGAAATCCGCTCGATCCAGAAGCGGCTTGGCATCACCACCATCTTCGTGACCCACGACCAGGAAGAAGCGCTGTCCATGTCTGACCGGATCGTGGTGATGAACGAGGGCAGGGCCGACCAGACCGGCACGCCGTTCGAAATCTACAACAAGCCGACAACGCGTTTCGTCGCCAATTTCGTCGGCACGCTGAATGTGCTGAAGGGCACCGTGGTCAACGCTGCCAACGGCCAGGTGAAGATTGGCGACGACACCGTCATGCTCGACAGCGACCTGGGCGGGCGCAAGGCGGGCGACAGCGTGTCTCTGGCCTTGCGGCCGGAAGCGGTTTCGCTGGGCCGCAACGATCTGCGTGAGACGAGCGTGGCGGCGACGATCAGCGAGGTGCATTTCCTCGGGTCGGTGATCCGCGTTCGCGCCAAGGTGGGCGATAATTCGGTATCGCTGGACACGTTCAACGACCCATCGGCTCCGCCACCCTCCGCTGGCTCAGCGGCGGAAATCAGCTTCGCCCGGCGCGACCTGATGGTGCTGGACGACTGACCCCGCATCGGCTCTGGCCCCATCCTACTCGCGGTTCTGCCTGTTGAAAGTCGGCTAAGCGAAGCTTACTGCGGATGAGACTCCGGAGTGGTTTGCAATGTCCAGCGCTGTGTTCGCCGGTCTTTCCGTTTCGCCAAACGCGGCTGCGGCATGACGCCTGCGGTCTTTCTCGCCGTTCTGGCCGCCGCTGCCATGCATGCCAGCTGGAACGCGATGATCAAGGTGCGGCTCGACCGTTTCGCTTCGGTCACGCTGATGACCTTCGGCATGGCTGCCGCGGCGCTTCCGGTGCTGCCCTTTGTCGATGTGCCTGACGCCGAGGTCTGGCTGTGGATCGGCATCTCTGTCTTCTGCCACATGGGCTACAAGCTGTGCCTGATCAAAGCCTATGAGGCCGGCGATCTGGCGCAGACCTATCCGCTGGCACGCGGCACGGCGCCGCTTCTGACGACGATCGGCGGTGTCTTCCTGGTCTCGGAAATTCCGCAGCCACTGGCCTTGGCTGGCATCACATTGCTGTGCTCCGGCACCTTGCTCATGTCGTTTCGCGGCGGCCGGAATCTTGAACGCCTCAACAAGGGGGCCGTCGGCTATGCGCTGGCGACCTCGGTGTTCATCGCCGGCTATACGCTGACCGACGGCAGCGGCGCGCGGCTGGCGGAATCGGCGAGCAGCTATGCGGCGTGGCTGTTCATCTGCGACGGGCTGTGGTCGCTGGTTCTGTGCATCATATTGCGGGGTCGGGGCACGCTCGCCGCAGTTGCCGGCGAATGGAAGATGGGCCTGCTCACCGGAGTGCTCAGCGCTGCCGCCTACTGGATCGCCATGTGGGCGATGACCAAGGCGCCCATCGCCTCGGTAGCCGCGCTGCGCGAGACGTCCATCCTGTTTGCGATGTTGATCTCGGTGGTCGCGCTGGGCGAAAAACTGACGCGGTGGCGCATCGCGGCAGCTCTGACCATCGTGGCCGGCGTTGTGGCGATGCGGCTCGCCTGATCCGAAAAATCCCGGAACTCCGGCGGCCCGTGGACGTTTGCCCCGCAAGAATGCGGGCTGCGGCGCTCCTTATAAGCGCGTGAACGGCCTTCAGGCGAGCTTATCGCAATCGGCGTGGGCTCGCGGACCCCGTAGAGAGGGAGAGTATTGGATGAAGCAAGTGTCATTCATTTTTGGCCGAAATTTTGTGCTGGCTTCGCTGCTGGCGGTGCCGTTGGTCCTGGCGCCGGCGATGACGCTTCAGGCGCAAGGGCTGCAGACCGAAGGCGCGGTGGATGCCATCGTCGGTGGCGACATACGGACGGATGAGGCGAGCGTACAGGCCAATGCCGCCCGCGTTCTGGCGGCGCTCGACTCCACGGCTGAAAATGCGGATGACGTCCGCCGCCGCTTCAAGATCGACAGCGTCGATATCGTGTTCCTGCCGGAAATCAAGCAACGCAACCAACAGATCGGCGCGAAGGTCGCCGAGAATGAGCCGCAGATCGTGGAATTGCAGAAGGCTATCGAGGGCAGCGCGATTTTCTACCACGCGATCAACTCGCAGCGTGTGCTGCCGCGCGATATCGTCGCCATGGAATTCGACGCCTCCAAGGACAACGCGACGATCTTCGTGGCGGCAAAACAGCCGGCTGCGGCCGTGGGGAATTAGCGTCAATCCGTTGTGTAGTAGCTTGGTTCGATGAGCCTTTGTCAGCCTCGAACCAAGCACATCCACGAATCAGATCACTACAAAATCCAGATGCGACAGGGCCAGCTTGGTGTCGAACGTGCCGATGTGAAGAGCGACTCTGGCGCCGTCCCCATCGGCATCGAAAAACAGCTTGCCGGTGTCGGTGTCGTAGATCAGTCGGTCGTCGGCGTCCGTTGCCTGGCCGCCAGCGTTGGCGGCAAAAGCCGACGCCGCAAGCGCGCCGACCGGTAAGCCCTTCAAAATCGCATTCTCGAGATGAACGGTGTCGTCTGCGGCAGAGAAGTCCATGACATGATCGATGTTGGCACTCCTCTTGGCGGCGAACACGAAGATATCTTTTCCGGCACCGCCGGTCATTATGTCGTTGCCGTGCTGGCCGAACAGCACGTCGTCGCCGCGGCACGTCGCTCTTTGGCGGCGCGGGCGCGGTATGGCGGACAGCCGTCGGGATGCTCATCCTGGCTGGCTATCCTCACCAACCTCTTCGATGCGCTCGCGCGCTCAACTCGAATCTCCAGCTCATCATGAAGGGCGCGATCGCCATCTCCGCCGTCGCCCTCGACGCCTATTCGCAGGGTCGCTCCCGCTAAGGGCGGCCTGATCGTCTGCCGGGCCGTACCATCGGCCCCGGTACTCAAAACTCTTGTCCAAACTTAAAATCATGGAGTTTCGTGCTGAGCGAGGTGTTCGGGGCTAGTGGCGTGGAGCTCTACGACGGGTCGTGGGCCGAGTGGACAGCCTCGTGGGCTATCCCATTGAGTTTCAGAAAACGGATAGGCCGGCAATGCCGATCGGATATGGCATCACTCTGCTTGGCGGGGCTTTATGTAGGCGTTCATGAAGATGTCGACCATTTCCGTGCCGATCGATTCAGGCAGTTTCCGATACCCGCCAAGGAAAGCGCGGCAGATCAACGGTCCGGTCAGTAGATCGCAGACCCAGTCGTTGTCCAGCGCACCATCATACTCACCCCGCTGTTTTGCCCTTTCGAGAGCGCGCGCTGTGGAAGCGCGCCGCGGCGCAATGAAGGTCCGCCACCAAATATCCGCGAGTTCCTGATCACTGCTTATGTCCGCGAGCAGGCCCGGGAACAGTCCGGCGATAACCGGATCGTTCCAGAACCGGATTTGCGATTTTTGCAGCTGCAGGAGATCCGTCGCGAGAGAGCCGGTATCGGGGGTGGGATCAATGCCGTAGTGTTCGATGAGCGCGCCGAGCACAAGCAGCACCTTGTTACTGCCCCGCAGATAGACGGTTGGCCTCGTCGCGCCTGTGCGCTGTGCGACGAGATCGTACGATAGCCGCTGATAGCCTACTTCGGCGAGCAACTCGATAATTGCTCTGCTAATCGCGACGTCCGTGGCCGTATGCCGGGGTCTCCCACGCGGTCGCCGGGGCGCGTCCACGGCGTCCTCCGTGGATGGGAACTTTTCAGCTAGCTTCTTCAACCGGCGCATCTCCTCTGCCACTTCCTTTCGTCTCAATATACATATCGTACCGTAAATAAAGCAGTTTGCTGTCGTAGGTGGATGGGCAGCGACATCGCTTTTCCTCTTGACAGCGGGTGTTAATAATATACGCTACGTATTGTAAATATATGGCGAGAGGACGCCTTTTCCTGGGGAGGAATGCGATGGTTTTGAGCAAGCACGCTTTTTCGCGCCGCGCGGTAGCTATTGGGCTAGCCGCCACAGCTGCATTGGCCGCCTTGCCGCTTCACGGACAGGCGCAGTCCGGCTCCAAGGCGGCGCTGAAGGACGTTCGACTGGGCGTCTTTCCAATCACCGACGCGGCCGTTCCGCTCCTTGGGCTGGATCGGGGGATATTCGAGAAGCATGGGATCAACCTGCTGCCCACCACGCTGTCCACGGCTTCAATCGTGCAGTCGACGACAAGCGGACAGGTTGATCTGGCGCTGAATTCGCTGCAGCATTCCGTTTCCGCGGCTTCCGCTGGACTGCCTCTTTCGGTCGTCGCTGGTCTCAGTGTCTGGGCTAAGGGCGCAGCTGGTGCGGACCCTGATGGGCTGATCGTCCTGAAGGGTGGACCGAAGACCGGTGCCGACTTTAACGGCAAGACAATCGCGGTGGTCGCCCTCAATAGCGCGGACGAACTGGCGGCCCGCGTCACCATCGACCGTCATGGCGGCGATGCGAACTCGCTTAAATTCACAGTCCTCCCGGCGGCTGCGATGAAGGGCGCCCTGCAGAACGGCGATGTGCAGGGCGCCGTGATCCACGATCCCTTCTATCGATCTTTCATGGCCACCGGTGAGTTCGCGGCTCCGCTGGGTAATCCCAATTTCCAGGCCTTCGCGGACCTTCCCCGTCTGGTGGTAATCAGTTCGAAGGATTTCGCCGGAGCGCATCAGCCCGAACTCCGGGCTTTTCAGGCTGCCATGCAGGAAAGCATCGATCTTGCCCTGTCCGATCCGGATGCGGTGGCGGCAACCTTGGTAAAATGGTTCAAGACGCCTGAAGCCGACGCCAAGTCATCAACGCTGCCAAAGCTTCGGGCGACGGTCACCGTGGAGCAGGTTGCCGCAGTCGAAAAGCTGTCGCAGGATTACAAATTCATCAAGGGGGATGTCGACCCGGCTGCATTGGTGTTCCAATGAGCGCGACGGAAAATGGGGGCTCGCTTCTGTCGCGAGCCTTCTCGGCAAGCGAAGCTGTTTACGATCTTGCTCCTAAGCTCCTGGTGCTGTCGCTGCCTTTCATCATTTGGGAAGTAACCGCGCGCAGTGGGCTGGTTGGAGCGGAGGTGCTTCCTCCGCTCGGGCCAACCTTGGGGAAAATCGGAGAACTGATCGCGCTGGGCGACATACCCGCACGCGCCGGCGAAACACTCGGCGGCTGGGCGATTTCGCTTGCGATCGCGACGGTCGTGGCCATTCCGTTCGGTGTTCTGGTGGGATCGAGCGATTTCGCCTATCGCAGTACAAGGCTTATCGTCGACGCATTGCGCAGCGTCCCCCCGCTCGGCCTTATTCCGCTTGCGCTGCTCTTGTTCGGCGCGCGGCGCTATACCGAACTGATGGTCACAGTGCCGACCATGCTCTGGCCGATCATGCTTCAGGTCGCATACGGCATACGGGACATCGATCCGATGACCCTGGAGACGAGCCGGTCGATGCGCCTTTCGCGCAGGGTCTTGTACACACAGGTCATCTTTCCGGCCATCCTTCCCTATCTCATGACCGGCCTGCGCCTGGCTTCAATCATGGGCCTGCTGCTTTGCATCGGCGTGGAAGTCTTGACGCTTGTCCCAGGGGTCGGTTCCGCGATCGCGATAGCCCAAAGCGTCGGTGCAGTGCTGGATGTCTATGCCTATACGCTGGTCGCGATAGGCCTGGGCGTGGCTATGACGGCCCTCGCCTATGCGGTCGAGCGCGCGGTCGTGCCTTGGAAGGCCTCCAGCCGGAGGGCCTCGCGATGAACAAGTGGCTTCGCGAGATCGTTGCGGAACTCTGGCTGCCCTGCCTCGTGGTCCTGTTCTGGTGGTTTACGTCGCGCGGCAGTCAGTCGCTGCATTTTCCGCCGCTGTCGGTGATCCTGGAGCGGTTCGGCCAGGATTGGCTGTTCGCCAGGTTCTGGACCGATCTCCTGCCCAGCCTGCGCAATTTCGGATTCGGCCTGCTGATCGGTGCAATGATCGGAGCGGCCGCGGGCACGGCGCTTGGCCTCTCCCGCGTCGCCAGGCACGTCCTGCCGCTGCTGGAAGTCATGCGCGCCATTCCGGTGATCGCGCTCATACCGCTGATCATTATGATGCTCGGCACGAGCGATATCGAGAAGATCGCGATCATCGCCTTCGGCTCGATTTGGCCGGTCCTTCTCAACACGACGGAAGGGGTGCGTAACATCGATCCGACGCTGCGGGATGTCGGCCGCAGCCTGACCCTAGACCGGGGAAGCGTCCTGTTTCGGGTGATCCTGCCGGCCGCCAGTCCCCAGATCGTCGCCGGGCTCAGGCTGTCCGTATCGATCGCGCTCGTCGCCACGGTCGGCAGTGAACTCTTCGCTTCAACCAGAGGCATCGGCTACGTCATCCTGTCCGCGACACAAGGATGGGACATGCCCCAGATGTGGGCCGCGCTGCTGATGCTTGGCATCGTGGGCTACGCCCTGAACGGCCTGATGACGCTTTTCGAAAGACGCGCGCTTCGTTGGCATTGGGGCCGTGCCGCAATCAACCGCGCAGCAACTCGTTAGGGAGGATGACGATGCTCAAGATATCGAGACTTTCGATGAGCTACGGCTCCGACTCGCAACTGAAGGTTATCTTTCGCGATCTCGATTGTTCCGTCGAAAAGGGCGAAGTGGTTTGTCTGGTTGGCCCTTCGGGCGTCGGCAAATCGACGCTGATGCGCTGCATCGCGGGCCTATCCAAGCCAGTCGCCGGCAAGGTCGAGCTTGACGGCACCCTCGTGGACAGGCCGCTGCGGGACGTTTCTCTGGTCTTCCAGGACTACAGCCGGTCGCTGATGCCCTGGCTCAAGGTGATCGGCAACGTCACCCTTCCGCTGCTCAATCGCATTGCTTCCAAACAGGAGCGATTGGCGGCCGCCCACGCGGCAATCGAGGCGGTTGGGCTGCGCGGCAATGAGGACAAATATCCCTGGCAACTGTCCGGCGGCATGCAGCAGCGCGTCGCGATCGCACGCGCCATTGCCTGCAAACCGCGGCTGCTGCTGATGGACGAGCCCTTCGCGTCGGTGGACGCCCAGACCCGCGCGGATTTGGAAGATCTGACGCTGCGGCTGCGCGATCAGTTCGGGATGTCGGTTCTTGTCGTCACGCATGACATCGACGAGTCGGTCTATATGTCGGATCGCGTTGTCGTGTTGCGCGGGTCTCCGGCCGAAGTGGTCGAGACGGTCGACATTCCGCTGCCGGTTCCGCGCGACCAGATCTCGACCAAGACCGAACCGAGATTCGCGGAACTGCGCGCGCACATATTGCGCCAAATACGTGGCGAGACGGAGCTTCAGAAGACAAGCGGAAGGGTTGGACCGGTCGCAGGATCGGCAGAACTGAATGTCGCCAGAGCCTCATCGATAACAGCAATTCCGGATCAAATTCAGAGACAAGCATGAGACAGGGTAGGCTACGGCTGGAAGACAAGGTCGCGATTGTGACCGGAGCGGGGTCGATCGGGCCCGGCTGGGGAAATGGCAAGGCGACGGCGGCGTTGTTTGCCCGCGAGGGCGCCAAGGTTCTCGCGGTCGACCGCAGTCCTGAAGCCGCCGAGGAAGCGCGCGCGGCCATTGTCGCCGAAGGCGGCGTCTGCGTTGCCCATGTTGCCGATGTGAGCATTGCCGCCCAGGTCGAAAGGCTGGTTGCCGTCTGTCTCGAAAATTTCGGCCGCGTCGACGTTCTCCATAACAATGTCGGAATTGCCGTGGTCGGCGGACCGCTTGAAACGAGTGAAGAGGACTGGGACCGTCTCATGGCGGTCAACATCAAAAGCATGTTCCTGACATGCCGCGCCGTCATCCCGGTGATGCTCGACCAGTTCCAACGCGACGGGCGCGGCGGCGCCATCGTCAATGTCGGCGCGATTGCCGGCATCCGCTGGACAGGCGTGCCGCTGCTTGCCTACGCCGCTTCCAAGGGCGCGGTCGATCCCCTCACCAAGCAGATCGCGCTGCAATACGCCAAGCAGCGTATCCGCTGCAACGCGATTACAGCCGGCTTCCTGGAAACCCCCATGATCACGATGCTCCGCGATGCTTACGGCGCGGACGACTATGAGGAGATGATGCGCAAGCGCAATCGTCACATTCCCCGAGGCCAGATGGGTACCCCTTGGGATGTCGCCAATGCCGCGCTCTTCCTGGCGTCGGACGACGCCGACTTCATCAGCGGGCAATCGCTCGTAGTGGACGGCGGTGTGACCTCCCAGAGTTGGATCGACTCCAACGCCTGAACAATCGCCCGCCTCGCGCGAGCCTTTAAAAGCAGATCACCTCCAAAGGTATATGGCTATGAAAAAACTGATCATCGATGTCCGGCTGAACGAATACGCGATGCGGGACGAGAATCCCAACGTGCCGTGGTCACCGGCCGAGATCGCCGCCGATGCGATCGAATGCTACGAGGCTGGCGCCACCAGCGTTCATTTCCATGGCCGCGACGGCAAGACCGGAGCCGCGGCCAACGACTTTGAAACTTATGCGCAGATCATCAGGGGGATACGCTCGAAGGCGCCGGACGTTCTCGTCCACTCCACGCTTGGTTATGTCACTCACGAGGCTGCGGAGCGGAAGATCGACCACATCCTGAAACTGGCCCGCGATCCGATGACAAGGCCCGATATCGCGCCGGTCGACATGGCGACGATGAATGTCGACATCTATTCGTCGGAGAAGAAGGCCTTCATCACCGATGACCAGGTTTTCTACAATCCGACCCGGCTGCTGCAGTATTTCACGCAGCAGATACAGGCCGCCGGCGTCAAGACAATCCACACTTGCTGGAATGTTCCCTGCACCCGCACCGTCCAGGCATTCATCGAGATGGGGCTTATCAAAGGACCGGCCTATATCGCCCTGCTGATGTCGGAAAGCGGGCTGCTTGCCGGTCATCCAGGAAACTACAAAGGCCTTGCCGCGCATCTCGACTTCCTGCCGACCAACGGACCGATCGAGTGGATCGCGCTCGTGTATCCCGGCAGTATCCAGCCGGTTGCAAGCATGGTCATTGCCGAGGGCGGCCATCTGTCGTTCGGGCTCGGCGATCATCCTTATCTCGAACTCGGCGGTAAGCCGCGTAATGCCGACATCGTCCGGCACATCGTCAAACTCGCCCGCGACATGGGGCGCGAAATTGCAACGCCCGAGGAAGCGCGGGCAATGCTGGGC
Organism: Tianweitania sp. UT-5YL-CI-8; assembly: GCF_030010215.1. Taxonomy (GTDB): domain Bacteria; phylum Pseudomonadota; class Alphaproteobacteria; order Rhizobiales; family Rhizobiaceae; genus Oryzicola. Next base: position 21,330 of record NZ_JASCRR010000011.1, on the reverse strand, counting down.
ATTCCGCAACTGCTGAAAGCGGCGGCGGCCTGAGGAACGGCCTGACAGGGCGCATGGCGCCATTCCGAAGCAGCTTGAAAGTCGTATTATGAAGAAGCTGATCAACGACCCGAAATATGCCGTGCCTGAAATGCTGGAAGGCCTGGTCCGCGCCAATCCGACGCTGGCACTGCTCGACGGCGAGAACGTCGTCCTTCGCAGCGACGCCGCCGCGCTTCGCGAGCGCAACGAGGTCGCGCTGGTTTCCGGCGGCGGCGCGGGTCACGAACCCGCCCATGCCGGCTATGTCGGCGCCGGGCTACTGACCGCTGCGGTTTCTGGCGATGTGTTTTCATCGCCCAGCACAGATGCGGTGCTGTCGGCCATCCGTGCCGTCGGAGGGCCGGCGGGCGTCCTGCTGATCGTCAAGAATTACACCGGCGATCGGTTGAATTTCGGCCTTGCAGCGGAACTGGGCAGGCTGGACGGCATCCCGGTCGAGATGGTGCTTGTCGGGGATGACGTGGCGCTTGGAACGGGTGGACATGCGGGCCGGCGCGGAGTTGCGGGGACGGTCCTCGTGCACAAGGTAGCGGGAGCGGCCGCAGCCGCCGGCCTTTCCCTGTCTGAGGTAAAGGCCGAGGCAGAGGCGGCCGCCCGCGCCGTTGGCACGATGGGCGTTGCGCTGAGCGGTTGCACCGTACCTGGGGTGGATGAAGCCAGCTTCGACCTCGGACACAGGGAGGTGGAACTCGGGCTCGGAATTCACGGCGAACCGGGCGTGGAACGCACCAGGCTTGTGTCGGCCGACGCCTTCACCGACCGGTTGATTGACGCCATCGTCGAGGACAAGGGCCTCGCCGCCGGCGATGAGGTCGCGCTGCTTGTGAACAATCTGGGTGCAACCCCGACGATGGAGCTCAATATCGTCGCGCGGCGGGCCTTCAGCCGGCTGTCCGACAAGCGAATCAAAGTAAAGCGGGTGCTTTGCGGTACCTTCCTCACGGCGCTCGACATGGCCGGTTGTTCCCTATCGCTGATTAAGCTCGATGCGGCAAGACTCGCGCGTCTCGACGCTTCGGCGAACGCGCCCGCCTGGCCGGCCTCGCCTCTTTCGTCGCCCACGCAAGCCGTCACGCGCATCGAACCCGACAAACGGTCGGTCGACGGAGCTGGAGCCGCCGAAAAGGTGGATGTCAAAGCCGTCGCCTCGGCCCGCCGACTGCTTCGCCATGTCATCGCCGCCGTTCGCAACGCGGAAGGCGAACTCACCGCGCTTGACCGGACTGTCGGCGACGGTGACCTTGGAATCAGCCTGACGCGCGGCGTCGACGCGTTGGAGCGCCAACTTTCGGATCGCGATCTCGCGGAGCCGTCGAAGGCCTTACGCGCGATTTCCGGAATTCTGCGGAAGGTCGTCGGCGGAACTTCCGGACCGCTTTACGCGATCGCTACATTGCGCGCTTCGGAAAAGCTTAGGGCGGCGCAATCGACCGACGCTGCTGCCTGGTCCGAAGCGTTCGATGCCGCCTGCTCCGGTATCGCAGATTTAGGCGGGGCCAAGGTCGGCGATCGCACGATGCTTGACGCTCTTGTTCCCGCTGCGGTGGCCTTCCGGGAGGCTGTCACTCACGGGAATGTACTGCGCGTCGCGCTAGAAGAAGCACTCGCCGCAGCAAGAACCGGCGCGGCGACGACAGCTGCGCTTCTGCCGCGCCGCGGCCGCTCCAGTTACCTCGGAACACGGGCGGTCGGACATTCCGACCCTGGGGCCGAGGCTGTTGTGATCTGGCTGGAAGGATTGAGGCAGGCATTGGCCCAGCGGGCAACTCTCGGCGAAAAGCTTTCATGAAATCGGAGAATGCATGATGTCACGCAAAGTAATCGTAACGGTGGCGCCGACGGGCGGTTTTGCCACGAAGGCGCAAAACCCGAATCTGCCCACCCAGCCGGATGAGATTGCCGACGACGTCGTGCGTTGTTTCAACGCGGGCGCTAGCATTGCCGCCTTGCACGCCCGCACTGCGGATGATGGCCCGACATGCGATTCCGGCGTCTATAGCAGGATCAACCAGCTCATTCGCGGCCGCTGCGACATCGTCATCAATAATTCGGGCGGCGGCGGCCTCACCGGGGATATGGCGAGAAGGGTTAGCGGCGATTTGTGGGAAGTGGCGATCGAGGAGCGCATGAAAGCGGCGGATGGCGGCGCCGACATGGTGACCCTGAACGCGATGACAGTGCTCGCCACCGTCGGCGGGCGCGAGACCTTGCTGAGTACGTCGCCGAGGCTTTCCCGCCAGTTTGCCACGCGTTTGCGTGAAAAGAGAATCAAGCCGGAATGGGAAGCCTTCAGTCCGGCGCATATCCTGCAGGATATGCAGACGCTAATCGCCGAAGGGCTCGATGAGCCGCCCTATTTCGTCAATCTCTGTTTGGGTCTCCACAATGTTTTCCAGGGCGCGGTTCCTTATTCCCCAAAGATGCTGCAGCTGATGGTTGAGTTTCTTCCCGCCAATTCGATCTATACGGTGAGCGCCGCCGGTGAAGCGCAACTTCCGGCGACGGTACAGATGCTTCTGCTCGGCGGCCATGTTCGCGTCGGACTGGAGGATAATCTCAACTACCGGCCAGGACAGCCTGCGACAAACGTCCAACTGGTGGAACGCATCGTCCGCATCATCCGCGAATTGGGCATGGAGCCGGCCTCTCCAGATGAGGCCAGGGCGATACTGGGTCTGCCCCGTCGCTTGAAGGCGGCCTGATCATGCTGGATCTGTTCCGCATGGACGGCGAAGTCGCCATCGTCACAGGTGGGGCAAGCGGTATAGGCGCTTCGATAGCCTCGGTCTTCGCCGAGGCCGGCGCTACGGTCGAGATCGCGGATCGAAATGGAGAGAATTCCCTCGACGTGACCGACGAGGCGGCGGTCGAGAGTTTCTTTGCAAACGTTCACGCTCGCTACGGCCGGATCGACATTCTGGTCAACAATGCCGGGATTGCCATTCGAAGGCCGACAATGGAGCTGGCGGTCGAGGACTGGGACCGCGTGGTCTCAGTCAATATGACAGGCATGTTCATCTGCGCCCGTGCTGCGGCCCGCTGGATGATACCCGAGGGTCGCGGACGCATCGTCAACACCGCTTCCGTGATGGGGCTATCAGGCGGAATCTACCCCAACGTCTCGTACCAGACCACGAAAGGAGCGGTCGTCAATCTTACGCGGGCTCTTGCAGTCGAATGGGCGAAGACCGGCATAAGGGTCAACGCCGTCGCCCCGACCTACGTTCGGACGCCGTTGACGGAATCGCTGCTCGACCGCGTTGAGACGATGGACACGATCAGGTTGCTGACGCCGATGGGTCGGCTGGCCGAGGCGGAGGAGGTTGCCGGAGCCTTTCTCTATCTGGCGAGCCGTGCGTCCGGAATGGTGACCGGCCACACGCTGCCGGTCGACGGCGGTTTCTTGGCCCTATGAGCGACCGTTCCAACATCAACTCATCCTGCGGAATTTTCCATGACACACGGACAGAAGAAGACGCTGCGCAGCCAGTATTGGTGGAACAACCCGGACAATCCGGGTATCACCGCGCTCTATCTCGAGCGCTACCTGAATTTTGGGCTGACGCGCGAGGAACTGCAGTCCGGCAAGCCGATCATCGGCATTGCGCAGACGGGTAGCGATCTCTCCCCCTGTAACCGACATCATCTGGAGTTGGCGCACCGGGTGCGCGAGGGCATCCGCGACGCGGGCGGCATTCCGTTCGAGTTCCCAGTCCATCCCATCCAAGAAACCGGAAAACGGCCGACCGCCGCGCTCGACCGCAATCTCGCTTATCTCGGGCTGGTGGAAATCCTCTACGGTTACCCGATCGACGGGGTGGTTCTGACGACCGGCTGCGACAAGACCACGCCGGCCTGCCTGATGGCGGCGGCGAGCGTCAACCTTCCGGCGATCGTGCTCTCCGGTGGGCCGATGCTGGACGGCCATTTCGAGGGCCGGCTGGTTGGTTCGGGTACAGTGGTGTGGGACGCGCAGAGGCGGCTTGCCGCGGGCGAAATCGATCAAGACAGATTCATGGATGTGATCGCCTCTGCGGCGCCCAGCATCGGGCACTGCAATACGATGGGGACGGCAAGCTCCATGAATGCGATGGCCGAGGCACTTGGCATGTCGTTGCCGGGCTGCGCGGCCATACCGGCGCCGTACCGCGAGCGCCCGCAGATCGCCTATGCGACCGGGAAGCGCATCGTGGAGATGGTTCATGAGGACCTCACCCCGTCGAAGATCATGACGCGCGAGGCGTTCGAAAACGCGATCGTCTGCGCCTCGGCCATTGGCGCTTCGACCAACTGCCCGCCGCATGTGAACGCCATTGCCCGGCATGTCGGCATACGCCTGACTACCGATGACTGGGACGAGGTCGGCTACGACGTTCCACTGCTCCTCAACATGATGCCAGCCGGCGAGTATCTCGCTGAAGCCTACTACTTGGCCGGCGGTCTTCCCAGCGTGATCGGAGAGTTGCGCAAGGCGGGCAGGATTCGCGAAGGCGCTCTGACGGTTACGGGGCGAACGATGGGTATGGAAAACGGGGAGGCGCGGAGCCTCGACGAGAGGGTGATCCGTCCGTATTCACGGCCGCTGAAGGAAGCTGCGGGCTTCGCCGTGCTCAAGGGCAACCTCTTCGACAGCGCGATCATGAAGACGTCGGTCATCTCCGAGGATTTCCAGGCGCGCTATCTTAGGCGCCCCGGCGACGAGGACGCGTTCGAGGGCCGGGCGATCGTGTTCGAAGGGCCGGAGGACTACGCCCGACGTATCGATGATCCCGACCTAGCCGTCGACGAAAGCTGCTTCCTCATCATCCGCCATGTCGGGCCTATCGGCTATCCCGGCTCGGCCGAGGTAGTCAACATGGTACCGCCGGCTGCGTTGGTGCGCCGCGGCGTGACGGAACTTCCCTGCATCGGTGACGGCCGCCAGAGCGGAACCTCCGGCAGCCCATCGATCCTCAATGCCTCGCCGGAAGCCTCCATCGGCGGTGGCTTGGCGTTGCTGCGCACCGGCGACCGCATTCGTATCGACCTGAGACGTCGGAGCGCCAACGTGCTTCTCGACGAGGCCGAACTGGAAGAACGCCGCCGCCACCTGAAGCTTCCTGAGATTGTCAATGAGACGCCTTGGCAGGAACTGTTCCGCCAGAATGTCGGGCAACTCAGCGACGGAATGGTCCTGGAGAGCGCGGTGAAATTCCAGCGCATCGCGGACCGTTTCAATGTCCCTCGCGACAACCACTAGGCGACGCTCGATGGCCACACTTGACCGCCAAAAAATCGGCTTCATCGGCCTCGGCCTCATGGGAAAGGGGATGGCCCGGAACCTCAAGGCGCATGGCGCCGAGCTTTTCGTAGCCAACCGTAGCCAGGAAGCGGTTCGCGACCTCGAGACTGAGGGGATGCATGCGTGTTCCCGGCCAGCGGACGTCGCAGCGCGGGTCGGCGCAGGCATAGTCGTGCTGTCGCTGACCAACACGGCTGCGGTCGACACCGTGCTTTTTGGGTCGGGCGGCCTCTCCGATTCGATCGCCCCCGGACTGTTGATCGTGGATATGGGCACGACATCGGTCGAGGCGACGCGCCGTTTCGCCGACCGGCTGTCCGGAAGTGGTGCGCACTTCGTCGATGCGCCTGTCTCGGGTGGGCAGGTCGCCTCGGAAAGAGGCACGCTGGTCATCATGGCGGGCGGGGCGCCAGAAGATATCGACCGCGCCAGACCTTTGTTCGAAGCCGTGGGCAAGACCATCACCCATGTCGGACCCGTCGGCGCGGGACAGGTCGCCAAGGTCGCCAACCAGATGATCGTGGCGCTCACCATCGACGCCGTGGCGTCGGCACTGGCACTTGCCAAGGCTGCCGGCGTCGAGCCTTCCATGGTTCGCGAGGCGATCGGTGGCGGTTTCGCCCAGTCGCGAGTGCTCGATCTCCATGGATTGCGGATGATTGACGGCAACTTTGCCCCAGGGGGCCGCGCGACGACGCAACGCAAGGATGTCCGCCAAGCGCTCGACCTTGCGGGCGCACTCGGCTTGGACTTGCCGGCGCTGAAATTGAACCTCGCCTTGTGGGACCGGATGGTGGCTCGGGGCGATGGCGACCTCGATCACAGCGGAATCATCCGAATTTACGAGAAATCCGGTGCGGCCGAAGACGGCGGCGCCACCGCCAGACCTTGAAACCCATCACGCTTGAAAGGCTTACCCTGTAAAATTGCTGCGTTATGGAGCCCTCGGGGGGAGAAGCCGGGACTTCTCCACTGCGGCGGAGTGATCCGAGACCTCTCGTGCAACGTTGCGGAAATCGACGGGGGCAACATTGTCGCCGACGAGGCTGGCAGAACTAGGGCGGCTGGACCCGGTGACGCTTCCTGCGGTGGAAAGTCCTGGCCGCCATGGTTGCCCTGTCGCCAGCATAGGCAAGTTCATCGCGATCGGGCTGAACTACACCGACCATGCGCAGGAATCGAACCTGGCGATCCCTACCGAACCCATCATCTTCTCAAAGGCGATCTCCTTTTTGAGCATATTTGTATCGGTCTGTTCCGACGCCCGGGAGGGTTGGATCCCAGTCGTCGGGGAGATAAAGCGGGCCTGCGCCGATGCGCGGGCGCAGAATCCTGCCAGCGCGGACCTTGCCCTGCAGGGGTGCCTGCATTTGTTTGCGCGTCTCGTCCTTACCAATCCCTTCACCGGCATCGATCCCGTCGAACGCGAGGAGATAGAGAGCGAGATCGAGGCGACTGCCCTCGATTGCCTGCCATTCATCGAGACCAACCCGCTGTTGATGCTTGCTGCCGCCAAGCTGCTTTATTTCGTCGATCGAGGCCATCTCGATCTAGCCGAGGATCATGCGGAACGGGCCTTTGCCCGAATGGCGGACTACCGCCGCCCTGCCGCTGCTTGGGCAGTTGCGGCAGGCCCTCGCTGCCGGCCCTAAAGGGGCACGCAATGCCATCGTCTACACCTACATGACCTCAGCGCGACACCTGACCTCGCAGCAGGCGCGCCAACATCATGGAAGGGGTCATCGCTCACCTAAGCGGGTTGCACGGCGCCGACATGGTTGCATTCAACCATCGAGGCAGCACATGGTCGGAAATAGGCGACGGTTCCGTCTGTTAGAGGAGCGAACTCTCTCCTTTCCGTGACGCTTGGTGAAATCGCGAGAAATGCTTGCTAGGAATTGGCAAACTGGCGATTGCTAAGTGGTAATACGGACTGGAATCGCCTTTGACGCTGGCGTCTGAGGTAGCTGGTCGTGATGGTCGATCGTGTTAAGCACATTGCATTCCGGATAATGGGCCGCGATCGTACCTCTTGGCAGACTATGGGGCCCTGACGTCACCCGGGCGTTTGCACCTTCTGCCTCAGTTCAGTCTTCAGCACCTTGCCATAGTTGTTTTTTGGCAGCGTTTCGATGACGATGTAGTCCTTGGGACGCTTGAAGCGGGCGATCTCGTTGACGCAATGGGCGTCGAGGCTCTCGCGGTCGAGGGTTGCGCCAGGCGAGAGAACGACGAAGGCGACGATGTCCTCGCCCCATTCGACGGAAGGACGACCGACGACGGAGACTTCGCGGATACAGGGGTGGGTGAGAAGGACTTCCTCCACCTCGCGGGGGTAGATGTTGGTGCCGCCGGAAATGATGACGTCTTTGGAGCGGTCCTGAAGGGTGAGGTAGCCGTCCGCGTCGAGATAGCCGACGTCGCCGGTCATCAGCCAGCCACTCTTCAGCGTCTTCGCGTTCGCGTCCGGATTACGCCAGTAGCCGGGCATGACCGGCAGCCCGCGCACCATGATCTCGCCCTGCGAGCCAAGGGGCAGGGGAGCGCCGTCCGCGTCGCCGATTGCCACCTCCACGGCGCACTGGGCGCGGCCGACGCCGGCCAGCCGCTCGCGCCAGCGCGGATGGGTCCGGTCGGCGACTTCGGCGCGGGAGAGGGCGGTGATCGCCATTGGGCACTCGCCCTGGCCGAAGATCTGCACGAAGCGGGGGCCGAACCAGTCGACCGCCTCCTCAATGTCGGCGCGATACATGGGACCGCCGCCATAGACGATGGTGCCGATGCCCTCGCCGCGGCGGCCGGCGGCCTTGGCGGTCTCCGTCAGGCGCTTGACCATGGTCGGGGCGAGGAACATCGAGGTCGGGCCGCAACGTTCCGAACAGTCCAGCAGGTCCTGAGGATCGAAATGGGCTGCGGCCGGCACGATGTGACGCGCGCCCCGCAGAACATGTACCGGTGCATAGAGCCCCGCGCCGTGGCTCATCGGTGCGGCGTAATAGGCGGCCATGTCGGGTGCAATGTCGTCGACGTCGTTAAGATAGGCGAGCGACATGGCAGTGAGCATGCCGTGGGTGATTTGCACGCCTTTCGGCCGCCCGGTCGTGCCGGAGGTATAGAAGAGCCAGGCATTCTCGTCGGCGCGGCAGGAATGGGCCGGCATGCGATCCCCTAGGACGGGGGTTTTCAGAAGGCTGTCTCCAATCGTGCGGATCGACCCGTCGAAGTGTGTGGAAAGATCTCCGGTCATCGCGTCGTCGGCAAAGACCAGCTTCGCTTCACTGTCGCCGATGATCCAGCCGGCCTCCTTGGGGTGGAGCTTGGCGTTGACCGGGACAATGACGCCGCCGGCGATCCAGACGCCGAACATGGCGACAAGATAGTCAGGGCAGTTCTTCGCCACCAGCGCCACACGGTCGCCGGGCGCGATACCGCCGACGCGAAGCTCCACGGCAAGCGCGCTCGCGCGACCGAGAAACGCATCGTAGGTCGCAAGGATCCGCTCGCCGAGGAGGATTGCCGGCCTATCGCCGCTGGACTTCGCCGTCTTCTCCAGCCATGTCGCGATGTTCATCAGGTGCGCTCCGCCTCGAGGATCGAGCAATAGTTGGCGACCCCCGATCCGCCCATGTTGAAAACGAGGCCCAGCGAGGCGTCCTTCGCCTGCATCTCACCGGCCTCGCCCAGCACCTGCCGAGCGATCATCACATGCATGGAGACACCTGTTGCGCCGACCGGGTGACCCTTTGCCTTGAGGCCGCCGGAGAGATTGATCGGCAGGGCGCCACCCGGCGCCACAAGCCCACTTTGCAGAACATCTTCGCCGCGGCCGGGGGCGGCTAGACCCATGGCTTCGTAGATCATCAGCTCGGCGATGGTGAAGCAGTCGTGCACTTCGGCGACATGGAGGTCTGCATTGTCGACGCCTGCGGCGGCCTTTGCGCGGCGGATCGCCTCGCGCGGACCTTCGAAGGCGGTCAGGTCGCGGCGCGACATGGAGAGATAGTCGCTGACCTGCGCCATGCCGCGAAAGCGGACGGCGCGGCGCATGTCCCGTGCTACCTCGTCCGAGACCATAACGATGGCTGCGGCGCCGTCCGAGACCAGCGAGCAGTCGGTGACTTTCAGAGGCGCGGCGACGATCGGGTTCTTCTCGCTGACGGTGGCGCAATAGTCGACCGTCAGTGGCTTCCTCAACTGCGCCAGCGGGTTGGCCATGGCGTTCTGGTGGTTCTTGGCGGCGATTTGGGCCAGAACGCGGGTCTTATCACCGTATTTCTGGAAATAGGCCTGGGCGAAACGAGCGAAGACCTGCGGGAAGCTGTAGCCGCTTTCCTCCGCCTGATAGGAGGCATGGCCGAGCGCTGCCGCGACTTCGGCCGTCGGCAGATGGGTCATCTTCTCAACGCCGATCACGAGCGCGATCCTCGCCTGTCCGGCCTCGATGGCGTTGCGGGCCGCGAAGATCGCCGCCGAACCAGAGGCGCAGGCATTCTCCAATCGCGTCGCGGGCGTGAAGCGTAGCGCGGGATCGATCGACAGGGCGAGCGAAGAAGGAAAGCCGTCCGACACCATCCCGGCGTTGAAATGCCCGACCCAGATGCCGTCCACGTCGGCCGCCTCCACGCCCGCATGGGCCAGAGCTTCCGCACCGACCTCCCGCATCAACTCTTCGACGGACGTTTCCTGATGCTTCCCGAAGCGCGTGTGTCCCCAGCCGACGATCGATGTCATGATGTTCTCTTTCGTGTCTAGACGAATGCTGCTTTTGCGGCGCGGGCGGCGGATTTCAGCATGGCCTGCTCGGTGCCGACGATAAAGATGGAATAGCCGAGAGCGCGCCAACGCGGGGCTTCCTCGGGCGAGGCGATCATGATGGCGAGCGCCTTGCCGGCCCGCTGGCCTGCCTCGGCCACGCGTTCGCTCGCGCGCTCGACGGCTGGATCGAGCATGCTTCCTGCGCCGAGCGAGCGCATCAGATCGGCGCGGCCGACGAAAAGCGCGTCAATTCCCTCGACGGCGCAAATCTCGTCCAGCCGGTCGATGGCGTCGCGATCCTCGATCTGGCACCAGAGGCTGACGGCACGGTTGCTGGCTTCCATAAAGTCGCCCAGCGCAGCACCACCGTAATTGCCGGCGCGGCCGGAGGGCGATAGACCGCGCCCGTCCTTGGCGAAGCGTGCGGCTGCGACTGCCGCTTCCGCGGTGCGACGGTCGACGACATGGGGCAGCACGATTCCGGCTGCGCCGGCGTCGAGGCAGACACCGATAAAGGCGGCTCGATGGTCGGGTACGCGAACGAGAACCGGAAACCCTCGTGACGCCGTGACGCCAAGGATGTGGTCGATGGCTTCAATGCCAAAGGGGGCATGCTCGGCGTCGAGAATGACGAAGTCGATCCCGCTCAGCGCGAGCACTTCGGAAATCTGGGGCGAAGGCGTCTTCTGGAAGGTGCCTGCAACGATTTCGCCCTTCCGGCAGCGATCGCGGAACGCGGCGGATGCCTCAAGCATGGCGGTCACGCATATTCCGGGCGCCGGGGGGTAAAGACGTCGAGGTTAAGGACGACCTCGTCGCCCACGACCTCGCCCCAATGCCGCACGTTCGGCGGGATGACCAGCACGCCGCCGGGACCGAGCAGATGCTGCTCCTCGCCGACGAAGAAGCGGATCTGGCCCTGGAGGATGTAGGCTATCTGCTCGTTTTCGTGCGAGTGGGGCAGCGGCTTGTGGCCTGGCTGAAGCCGGTGCAGAGCGACTGTCGCGCCGTCGCCGGAAAAGGCCTTGCGCTCGACGCCCTCGCGGACCGGTGTCCACTCGATGACGCTCCAGTCGATTGATCGGATGTTCATGGCTTGATTTCCTTAACGTGTGCTGCCGAGCAAGCCCGAGGGCCTGAAGAAGAGGAAGAGGAGAAGCAGCGATAGGGCCGCGACGTTCTTGAAGCCCGCCCCGAGGCCGAGAATCGCCATGGACTGGATGACCCCGAGCGCGATGCCGCCGATGAAGGCGCCGAGCGGCTTGCCGAAGCCGCCGATGATCGCCGCTATGAAGCCGGAAATGGCGAAGGGCACGCCCATGTTGAACGCGGTATACTGCGTCGGAGTCAGAAGGATGCCAGCAACGGCGCCGAGCATGGCGCTGAGCACGAAGGCGAGCGTCAGCATACGCGAGACCGGAATGCCCTGCAGGGCAGCCGCCTCGGCGTTGATCGAAACGGCGCGCATCGCCTTGCCGGTGCGCGTCGACCTGAAGAAGGAGTTCAGCGCCAGGATGATGAGCACAGAGCAACCGACGATCCAGAGAGACTGATAGTTAACGGCAATGCCGCCGAGCCTGATCGGCGCGATGTCGGTAAAAGGCGGCAGGGTCTTTGGCTGGTCGTCGACCAGGATATAGGCGAGGCGCTCGATGACGATCTGGGCTGCCAGCGTCGCCAGGATCATCACGAACATCGCCGCGTTGCGATCCCAGAGCGGGCGAACCACGAGCCGTTCGACAACCGCGCCGACGAGGCCGGCCAGCAGGATCGCGCAGATGGCGGCGACCGCGTAGGGCAGGTTGTAGTCGGTCATCAGCACGTAAGTCGCCATTCCGCCGATCATGACGAACGCTCCTTGGGCGAAATTCACGATGCCGCTGGCATTGTAGATAACGCAGAAGCCGATGCCGATCAGACCGTAGACGCAGCCGATACTTATGCCGCTGATCAGGCTTTGCAGGACGAGGTTGAGATCCATTTTTTCCGTCCTTATCCGAGATAGGCCGCGAGCACCGCGGGGTCCCTCTTGACCGCCTCAGGCGTGCCCTGCGCGATCTTGCGGCCGTAGTCGAGTACGACCACCTCGTCGGCGATATCCATCACCAGCTTCATGTCGTGTTCGATGAGGAGCACCGCCGTGCCGTCCGCGGCGATGCGCCGGATGGTCTTGGCGAGCCGTTCGCTTTCCTCGGCGTTGAGGCCGGCGGCGGGTTCGTCCAGAAGCAGGATGCGCGGTTCGGCGGCGAGCGCTCGGGCGATTTCCAGCAGCCGCTGCTGACCATAGGGCAGGACTGAGGCCGAGGTTCGGGCGACCTTGGAGAGGCCGACGAGATCGAGCAAGGCGGCGGCCTTTTCCTCCGCCTCACGCTCAGCCTGTTTTGCCCAGGCGGGTTGAAACAGTGCGGCCATCAGACCGCCGCGCGACTTCAGGTGAAAGCCGACTTTGACGTTTTCCGTCGCGCTCAGGTCCTGGAACAGCTTGACCAGCTGAAAAGTGCGCACCAGTCCGCGCGCCGCCTTCGCCTCCGGCTTCAGGGCCGTCACGTCCTCGCCGGCGAGCAGGATTGCGCCTTCGCTCGGCGGGATCGAGCCGGAAATGATGTTGAAGAGCGTTGTCTTGCCGGCCCCGTTCGGGCCGATCACGGCAGTGACCCCGGTGGAGGAGACCTTGAAGGAGACATCGTTGACGGCGACGAGACCGCCGAAGCGGCGCGTGGCCTTGGTGACTTCGAGGATCGCGGTCATGCCGACCTCCGGGCATCGAGCGCGTCGGCAACGCCGGCGATGCCCTTGGGCGCATAGATCAGGATGAGGATCATCGTCACACCGTAAGCGAGGTCCTGATAGTCCTTCATGCCCCGGAAAACCTCCGGCAAGATGCTGATGATCAGCGCGCCGATCAGCGGCCCCGCGACGGTGCCGAGCCCGCCGATATAAACCATGGTGAAGGCGAGGATGACCATGTGCAGGCCGAAGACTTCCGGGCTGACATAGCCGACCACATGCACGAAGAGCGAGCCGGACAAAGAGGCGATAGCGGCGGCGATGAGGAAGGAGACGAGCTTGTAGCGTGAGACATTGATGCCGAGGGCACTCGCCGCTTCCTCGCTGCCCGCCACGGCCGAGAAAGCGCGGCCGAGCCGCGAGCGGCGGATGCGGGTGACGGCGAAGGCGAGGATGACGACGATGACGGATAGCACGGCGAGGATCGCCCGATCGCTGACGGCCTCGAAGGGGCCGATGCCCAGCGGCGGAATACCGGAAATGCCCAGATATCCCTGCGTCACCGATTCCCATTCGACCGCGATTTCATAGGTGATGAGGCCGATGGCGAGCGTCGCCATGGCGAGATAGTGACCCTTGAGGCGCAGCGTCGGAAAGCCGATCAGAAAGGCAGCGACCAGCGCGAAGACGAGGCCGGCGACCATCCCAGGCAGAGGCGCCCATTCATAAGTCGTGGTGAGCACCGCGGACGTATAGCCGCCGATCGCTGCGAACGCGCTTTGGCCGAAGGATACCTGCGCGGTCAGGCCCATGAAGACATTGAGGCCGGAGACGAAGACGGCATAGATCAGCGCGAAGGCGACGATCGTCGCCATATAGCCGCCGAACACCAGCGCATAGCCGATGATGGCAGCCGACAGGACCCAAACGGCGGCAGAGCCGAAATGGCGCGTGCGGGGCCGGGCGAGGCCGTGCGCCTCAGGCGAAGTAATACTGGGCGAGTTCGTCATGGGATTTCACCTCGCGGGGATTGATCGTGGCGACGATGCGTCCGAGGGAGAGAAGATAGGCGCGGCAGGCGAGTTTGAGCGCCAGAGGCGCCTTCTGTTCCACCAGCACCACGGGCAACCCGCTTGCGCTGAGCGCGCCGAGTGTGTCGAGGATTTCGCCTGTGACGCGGGGCGCAAGGCCGAGTGACGGCTCGTCGAGCAGCAGCACCTTGGGATCCGACATCATGGCGCGGCCGACGGCGACCATCTGCTGTTCACCGCCCGACATGGAACCGGCCACTTGCTTCAGGCGCTCCTTGACGCGTGGGAAAAGCTCGAAGACGCGGTTAAGGCGGCGTTCGATCTCGGCCTTGTCGCGGCCGATGGCGAAGGCGCCGAGCTCCAGGTTCTCGAGCACCGTCATCGGCCCGAAAATGCCGCGGCCTTCGGGAACGAGCACCACACCCTTGTTGGCCGCGCCGGCAGGATCGCGGCGCGGCAGGCTCTTGTCGAGAAACCGGACCTCACCCTGATTGGGAATGAGGCCCATGATGGCACGCAACAGGGTGGACTTGCCCGCCCCGTTCGGACCGAGCACGGCGACGAGTTCGCCGCGTCCTGCCGTGAGGTTGACGCCCCTCAGCGCCTCGACGTGGCCGTAGCGGGCGGTCAGCCCCCGGACATCGAGGACCGGTGGCGCCACCTCAAGCGTGCCGGCGGCTGTCATTGGGCGATCCTGACCTGGCCTTCGATGATCTGGGCGACCACGAAGGGGTTGCTGGAAATGCCCTGGTGCTGTGTCGGCGACATGTCATAGACGCCGGTCGTGCCCTGGAAGCCGGTGATCTTTTCGAGGTTTTCGCGCACAGCCTGGCCCTCGAAGGACTTGCCGGTCTCGATGGCTTTGGCGGCCAACATGACGCTGTCCCAGCCGCGCGAGGCCCAGTTGGGGTCGCGGTCGCCGAACTTCTTCTTCCATGGATCGAGGAACTGGCCGATGGCGGTTTTCAACGGACCGTCCGGATAGGCCTCGAAGACCTGCGATGGGGAAGCTACGAAGAAGAACTTGTCGCCGAGCACTTCGGCCACGGGCTTGAAGACGGCGAGGTCTTCAAGGCTGGTGAGCAAGAGCATGGGAGAGTCGAGCTGCTTCAGGTTCTTGGCCGCCGTCAGCGTCGTGCCGCCCAGGCCAATTTTCATGACCGCGCCGGCGCCGGCCGACTGCATCTTGGACAACTGGACGCTGAGGTCGGCATCTTCCTGCTTGTAGGCTTCGGTGGACACGACTTCGATGCCGTATTTCGCGGCGACCTTCTGGGCGACGTCCTTCTGGAGCAGTGCATAGGGGGTCGGGTCGTGCAGCACGCCGACCTTGCGGATCTGGGTCTTGTCGCGCAGATATTCGAAGCGCTTCTCGATCTCGAAGCCGGCTGGCGGCAGGGTGGTAAAGGCCCACTCGGCGTCCTTCGGCAGGATCGAGCAGAGGATCATCGGGATCTCGGACTTGGCGACCATAGGGGCGGCCGCCGCATTGCCGGCTGAGACGCAGCCGCTCGAAAACAGGTTGACCTGGTCGGAGCTGACCATCTTGCGATAGACGGTGACGGCTTCCTGCGGGTTGGAACGGTTGTCCTCAATGACGACCTCGAGCTTGCGCCCCATGACGCCGCCCTTTTCGTTGAGCACGTCGACGGCGGTTTGCACGCCGTCGCTCCAGGCACGGTCGACGGTCGCGGCATAGCCCGTCAGGCCTGCCGAAATGCCGATCTTGTAGGTCTCCTGGGCCTGGGCGGCACCCACAAAAGCGAGCGCGGCGACGAGGCCGGCGATGAATTGGTGTTTAGCTTGGAACATGAACTTCCTCCCACGTTCAGATGAAAAAACGACTGTCTGCTCGAACTCTTAGATCGGTTTGCCGAAGCCTCCGCCCCCTGGTGTCTCAAGAAGGACCCGGTCGTCCGGCTGCATTGTGAGCTTCTTTGCCTCGCTGACGGACGCGCCGTTGACGAGGAATTGACCCGCTGCCCCCGGCTCGCCGCCGCCGATGCCGTCCGGCCCTTTGAGGAGCCGGCTCGGTACGGCGTTCAGGAGCCAAGGCTGGTCGGTGCGCATGTGGAAGCCGATGGACTGGCCATCTCCGCCCTGCATGCGACCCTTGCCGCCCGATCCGCGCCGCAGCTCCTTTTTGTCGAAGACGATGGGCATGGCCGCCTCGAGAATCTCGATCGGCACGGCCGCGACGCCGGTCGGGTAGCAGGTGGCGCTCGGGCCGGTCTTTTCGGCGCGCGCACCCATGCCGCCGGAATAGTTGAACATGGACGAGGTGAAGTTCTGGCCGGCGGCGTTCTTGCCCTGGATCTGGATCGTCCAGACGGCGCCCGAGCCTTCGGCCAGCACCTGGTTTGGGATGACCTGGTGCAGCGCTTTGAGGATCGGCATCGGCACATACATGCCGACTACATGGCGCGCGTTCACCGGCGCTGGATATTCGCAGTTGATGATCGAACCCTTCGGCGCCCGGATCTCGATCGGCGCGAGGCTGCCGTAATTGTTCGGCAAGTCGGGGTTGAGGCAGGAGCGGATCGCAAAGGTCGAATAGGCGTGGGTGTAGTTCAGCACCACATTGATGCCGGTGGTGGTCTGCTTCGAGGAGCCGTCGAAGTCGACGATAATGCTGCCGCATTCTGCATCCACCGTCACGGCCGTTTTCAGCGTGATGACCTCGCCGCCCGGAACGTCGAAACTTGATTCGCCGTGATAGGTGCCGGGTGTCAGCTTGCGAATCGCGGCGCGCGTCGCGTCTTCCGAGCGCTGGATGATCTCGTCGGAGAGCATCTCGATGTCGTCCACGCCCTGTCGCTCGCAAAGGTTGATCAGGTGTTCAGCAGCCGCCTGACCGCTCGACACCTGCGCCGACAGGTCGCCGAAGACGGCGTCTGGGGTGCGCACATTGCGGCGGATCATCGCGGCCAGAACGGGATTGGCGACGCCGCGCTCGTAAAGCTTCAGCGGCGGAATCCAGAGACCTTCCTCATGCACGTCGCGGGCGCCGGCTCCGATGCCGTAGCCGCCGATATCCGTGTGGTGGATGGTCGAGCCGATATAGGCGATCAGCCGCTCGCCGTTGAAGATCGGCGTCAGGATGGTGATGTCGAAAAAGTGGCCGGCCGACAGCCAGGGGTCGTTGGTGATGAGAACGTCGCCCGGTTCGCAGCGGCCGGCGAATTCCTTCACCAGGTGGCCGCCGGCAAAGGCCAGCGAATTGATATGGCCCGGCGTGCCGGTATTGGCCTGCGCGACCATGCGGCCGCGCTGGTCGAAGAGGGCGCAGGCCAGGTCGCCAGCTTCGCGCACGATGGGCGAGAAGGCGATACGTTGCAGGGCCTTCGCCCGCTCGGTCACGATGCCGATGATGTTCGACCAGAGAATCTCGAGTTCGACGCCGTCCATGGTCATGCTCCTCAGTTGGCCGTCTTCTTGGTGGCGACGATGCAGCCGAGATGGTCGATGGTAGCGACCCAGTTCGGCGGTATGGCGGTCGTGGTCTCGCGTTCCTCGATAATCAGCGGGCCATTCACGATCTGGCCGACGGCGAGCGCCTTGCGGTCGTAGACCGGTACCAGTTCGTCGTCCTGCCAGGCATGGACCGGACGATGGCGCTTAGGCTCGCCTTGCGCGCTGCCCGGCTGGCCGGCGGGGTGGAAGCGGATTGCTGGACCGTTGACGACGATGCGCCAGGAGACGATCTCGACCGGAACGTGGTTTGGATTGACGCCGTAAAGCGTCTTGTAATTCTCGCCGAAAAGGTCAGCCAACGCCTCCGTGTCGCGCGATGTACGCGGATCGGCGTCGAAGGTGACGGTGACTTCGTGCTGCTGGCCGAAATAGCGCATGTCCGCGCCGACATGGATCTCGATGTCAGCCGCTGCGCAGCCGGCTTCCAACAGGGCCGTGCGACCCTCCTTCTCCATCTCCCCGATGACCTTTTCGACGCGGCCCCAGTCTATATTGTCGAGGCGCACCAGATCGGAGCGCACCAGATCGAGCCGCAGCGGCGTCACCAGCGTGCCGAAAGCCGAGAGCACGCTGGAGCGTGGCGGCACGATGACGGACGAGCTCTGCAGCAGTTCGGCGACGCCGCAGGCATGCAAGGGACCGGCGCCGCCAAAGGCGAAAAGCGGCAGGCCGCGATAGTCGACGCCGCGATCGGTGGCATGGGCACGAGCCGCCGAGGCCATGGCTTCGGTGACGACGCGGTAGATGCCGCGCGCCGCCTGTACGCCAGAAGCGCCGAGCTTGTCGCCCAGCGCCTGCATGGCGCGGTCGGCGGCCGGCCTGTCGAGTTGCATATCGCCACCGAGGAAGTTTTCGGCATCGATCAGGCCGAGCACCAGATCCGCATCGGTGACTGTGGCATGCGTGCCGCCGCGGCCGTAGCAGGCTGGGCCCGGATTGGAGCCGGCGCTTTCGGGGCCGACCTTGAGCAGGCCGAGGTCGTCGACATGGGCAATGGAACCGCCGCCCGCGCCGATCTCGATCAGGTCGATCGATGGCACGGTTACCGGCAAGCCGCTGCCTTCCTTGAAGCGATAGCGGCGGTCCACCTCGAACAGGCCGGTGATCAGCGGCGTGCGGTTTTCAATGAGGCAGGCCTTGGCCGTTGTACCGCCCATGTCGAAGGACATCAGGCGGTCTATGCCGAGCACCTCGGCATAGTGGCAGGCGGCGAGCGCGCCCGCTGCCGGGCCGCTCTCGATCATGCGCACGGGATTGCGCCCGGCCGTTTCCGCGCCGACGACCCCGCCGGAGCTCAGCATGATCAAAGGCGTGTTGGAAAAGCCTTCCGAGCGCAGCCTGTCGCTGAGGCGGCGCAGATAGGGCTGCGAGATCGGCATAGTGTAGGCGTTCACCGTCGCCGTCGAGGCGCGCTGATATTCGCGAATCTGCGGCGCCACGTCCGACGAGGTGCAGATGAAGATATCGTTCAGATGCCGGGCCAGCTCGCCGGCCACCAGGGCCTCGTTCTCGGCATTGATGAAGCTGTTGAGGAAGCAGATGGCGACCGATTGCGCGCCGCTTTCGCGGATCTGTTTCGCCAGCGCGGCAATGTCGGTCTCGGAGGGCTTCACCAGAACCGTGCCGTCGGCGAGCGTCCGCTCCGCAATGCCGAACGTCAGATGTTCGGGCACCAGCGGCTCGGGGAACTCGATCTGCGGATCGTACATGTCGTAGCGATGCTCGTTGCGGATCGACAGGACGTCGCGAAAGCCTTCGGTGACGACCAGCGCCGTGGCCGGCCCCTTGCGCTCGATCAGAGCGTTGGTGACGACGGTGGTTGCATGGACCACGACGCCATCCACCGCGTCGGATGAAATGCCGGCGTGGGACAGAACGGAATTGACGCCGCCGAAGAAGCCCTTCAGCAGGTCTTCATGGGTGGTCAGCGTCTTGTCGACGGTGAGGCGGCCATCGGAATTGCGCAGAACGATGTCGGTGAAGGTGCCACCGATGTCGACCGCCAGCGAATAGGTCATTTACGTATTCCTCCATCCAAGTCGTTCGGAGATCCTGTGCGCCGTGGCGAGGACCACCTCTATCTGCTCCGGATTCGGTGGTTCCGGAATGAATTGCGTCGCACCGACGATCGCGACGGAGCCGACGATATCGTTGTGGTGATTGAAGATCGGCGCGGCGAGCGCGTTGACCGCCGTGATCAACTCGTCCGGAGCCGCGGCCCAGCCGCGCTCGCGAACGAGTGCGATCTCTTCGCGCAGCCGTTCCGCTCGGGTGATCGTGCGCGGCGCCCATTGCTTCATGGGCTGCGAGACGACGTGATCGAAAAGCTCAGGTCCGCTGTAGGCCAGCCAAATCTTGCCGTGCGCCGAGGAATGGATCGACAGTTCCGTGCCCGGGCGGGTGCCAAATTCGATGACCGTGCGGCCATGCAGAAGATCCAGAACCACGAGTTTCCAGTCAATCAGCCGGCAGATGGTCACCGCCTGGCCGGTCGCCGCGCCGAGTTGCTCGGCCTCCTGCCGGCCGATGGTGGCGACGTCGAAGCGGGCACGCACGCTTTCGCCGAGCATCAGCAGCTTGATGCCGGGCTCGTAGCGGCTTGTATCCGCGTCCTGCCGCACCAGGCCATGGCGCTGAAGGGTCACGAGATGGCGATAGACCGTTGCCTTGGAGGCGCCGAACGCCTTTGCAATTTGAGCGAGGGTGAGCGGCTGGTTTTGGGTCGCGAGATAATCGATCAGGCGTAAGGCCAGATCGAGTGTGCTCGTCCCTCCCGGTTCCTTCGCCGAATTCTCCACCCTGTCCTCCTTCATGCGTTTCATTTAATGAAACATCGTTTTATATTTATGATGCTAGCTCCCGCGTGCTGATGCGTCAAGCGGGGCAAACTGGAAATCTTCATCGGGCAGATGGATGGCTTTGTTCGCGATGGACGCCTGCCTGGATCACGCCGCCTTCGCCGCGCGTTTGCGCGACAAGGGTAAAGCGCCCCATCAAGCAGACCTTGGGGCCTGCGCGAACTCATAGCAAAACGCGCGCTTCGAACGATCTCGGTCCTTCGCGGCTATTCGCGACCTCGGCCACGGTCAGTGCATCAACTCCGACGAAAGGTTCGGAAGCCGGTCGGTGCAAAGGCTGGTGATTTGCTGAGTTAGCGCCAGAGTGTGATTTGGCATGGAAGAAGGGGTCTGACGCACATTTGCTGAAGGCTCATGTCAACCTGCGCCGATCAATCTCGCCTGAAGCAGGTCGATCTCAACTCGTCCGTACATTTGCCGTTTAATCAGTTTGAGTTTCGTTATCTGACCTTCGGTTTGTCCGTTTGACCAAGGAGAGGAGATTGCGTTTTGGACGGCATCGATATCCTTCCTGATCCCATTCGCGAATGAGGCGACGAGGCTGGTGCCGGCGCATTGAAGCCAGCCATCGAGTTTTCCGACGGCCTTAGCTTTATCATTTGTTGGAAGTCCGCGACCACGGTTCGCGCGACCGCAAGGTCGGGAACGTTACTCTCGATTGCGGCGACCAGTATCGCGTCGGATTTGGATAGATCGTTACGCTCCAGCGTCATCAGCCTGGCGATGATTCTCGCCGACGGTGTGCGGGCAAGTGCGTTCTGGTTTGCCTTCTCGGCGAGGCGCCGCCGCCTTGTCCATTCTGATACGACGCCACTGCGCCCACGAAAGCCCTTGCCACGCATCTCGCGCCAAAGCGCTGATGCATTGCGTTCGCCTTGTTGCCATTGGGCATCGAGCCAGGACAGCCAATTCTCCAGAGACTGAACCGCGCCGGGTTTGCCGGCGGCCATTTCGTTTAAGTTATGCGGCCACGGCCGGTGCGTCCAGCATGGCGTAATATCGTTCGCCGGCCTCGGCTGGAGGTATGTTTCCGATGGCTCGAGGAGGCGACGGTTTTTGAACCAGTCGACCCCTTCAAGTGTAGCGAACTCCACGGCTTCGAAGTTTCGCCACGGTCCTCGCCGATGGATGACCTCTGCCTTGTAGAGACCATTGATCGTTT
>NZ_JASCRR010000010.1 GCF_030010215.1 Tianweitania sp. UT-5YL-CI-8 | reverse complement strand
TGCTGCAGGGCGGCAAGGTCACCGCGCCGGTCAGGAAGGGCGAGTTGCTCACCTACGCCAATTCAGCCGTCGCCGCCGGCTCCAAGATCGCCGAACTCAGGGCAAGGCAGGACAAGATCGTCTATGGCTTGTGACAAAACAAGGAGCGGGCAGCAAGCGGCCTAGCTCTTTTTATTGTCATCCGGGTCTATCAGGCCTTTTTCACCCAACGCTTCATCAGCGGCATTGAGCGCGCGAATTGCGGTGCCGTTTCCATCTCCGCGCCGAGCGTGGCTGCCGCGCGCCAGGGCCAGCGCGGATCGGCCAGCAGCGGCCGGGCGAGCGCGACCATGTCGGCCTTGCCTTCCGAAACGATGCTCTCAGCCAGCAGCGGGTCATCGATCATGCCGACGGCGCGGACAGGAATGTCCGCACCGTCGCGAATGGCGGTCGCCAAGTGGACCTGATAGCCAGAGCCTACCGGCATGTTTTGCGTCAGCACGTTGCCGCCGCTCGAGCAGCATATATAGCTGACGCCGACCGCCTTGAGCACTTTTGCCACCTCGATTGCCTCTTCAGGCGAAAAGCCGCCTTCCACCCACTCGGTAATCGACATGCGTACGCCCAGCATCAGCTCGGGAACGGTCTTGCGGATGCGCTGCGCGGTCTCGACGAGAAAGCGCATGCGGTTTTCCAGAGAGCCGCCCCAGCGGTCGGTGCGCTTGTTGGAAAGCGGCGACAGGAACTGATGGAACAGATAGCCATGCGCGCCGTGCAACTCGATGAAGTCGTAGCCGACGCGGCGGGCTCTCAGAGCGGCGCTCTCATACAAATCGATCAGGTGCTCGATTTCGTCGTCTTCCAGTGCGCGGGGTGTCTGCCAGCCCTCGGTGAACGGTATGGCGGATGCGGAGACGACCGGCCAGGGATCCTCGTTGGGCGCGAGCGCACCTGCGCCTTCCCACGGGCGCTGGTTCGAGGCCTTGCGGCCGGCATGGGCAAGCTGCGGGCCGAACTTCACGCGGGGAGCGGCAACCGCCTTGGCGGCATCGAGCGCCCGTTTTGCAGCGGCTTCGTTATGATCGGAGTAGAGCCCCAGACAGCCGTGTGTGATGCGGCCGCGCCGCTCCACATCCGTCATCTCGACGGTGATCATGCCTGCGCCAGACATGGCCAAATTCATCCAATGATAAAGATGCCAGTCGGTCGCCGAGCCGTCGTCGGCGGAATACTGGCACATCGGCGCCACGGCGATGCGGTTGGGAAATTCGAGGCCGCCGAGGGTTATCGGCGAAAACAGCTTCGCGGTCATGCTTTGCTCCGGATGGATGTCAGGATACGGGAATGACGTCGACCAGCTGTTCGCCAGCCTGGCCACCGGTGGTCTTGAGGACGCCGACGATGGGGGATACGTCGGAATAGTCGCGGCCGTAACCCACGATGATGTGATCGTTGGAAGCGCGCATATCGTTTGTCGGGTCGAACTCGATCCAGCCGGCCTCGCGTCCGCACCAGACCTTGACCCAGGCATGCATGGCGTCCGCGCCTTCCAGCCGTTCCTTGCCGGCCGGCGGAATGGTGCGCAGGAAGCCGCTGACATAACCCGCCGGAATGCCGAGCCCGCGCAGGCCGGCGATCATGACATGGCTGAAATCCTGGCAGACGCCGCTCTTGAGTTCGAAGGCCTGGGCGGCATTGGTCCTGACGGTCGTGGCGTCGCCGTCATATTTGAAATCGGTATAGATGCGGTGGCAAAGGTCGTGGGCGATGGCCGCCACCGACCTGCCCGGCGAAAGGCTCTCGGCGGCATAGCCGGTCATTTCCGTGTTGGGCACGGCGAAGGGGGTGCCAGCCAGAAAATGGTGCGGCGACAAAGGCACCAGCGAGAGCAGCGCCAACAACTCGTCCTTGAGATCGGCCAAAGTCGGCGACACGTCGAAGCCCGGCTCCGGTCGCGCCACCGTGACCCGTGCCGTCATCTGCACCGACAGGCTCTCATGCGCGCTGCGATAAGCGACGGAGGTGACGTTATTTTCGAAGA
Organism: Tianweitania sp. UT-5YL-CI-8; assembly: GCF_030010215.1. GTDB lineage: Bacteria > Pseudomonadota > Alphaproteobacteria > Rhizobiales > Rhizobiaceae > Oryzicola. Next base: position 138,467 of record NZ_JASCRR010000010.1, on the reverse strand, counting down.
AATCGACGAAATCCGAGCGTTCCGCCGGTTGCGGCGAAAAACTCAGCGCGGCGGCGACCACGCGCTGGACCCCGGGAAGGTTGAGCGGCAGCACACGGATTTGGTGCCGCCCGCCGCCGACGCCATCCTCGTAGTCATAGTTCATCGTGAGCTTGATGTCGTATTGCATGAGCGCTCAATCAATCTCTGAACTGTCGACTTTAACCTGCAAAATTATCCCCCTTTATCCATACCTGCCGAGACTTTCGTCAACGCTTCCTCGGAAAGCATCTCGCCGCAGGATCTTGCAAACCTTTCCCCGAAGGGATCTGGTACCATGAAGGCGCCTTGGAGCGGGGAATGCCACACCATTTGCTCGATGGGTGTACCGCACACTGTGCCGATCGTGCACCGATACAGTGTTTTGCCGGTTTGATTGAAGACGCCGTCAAAAAGCTCGCAATGCAGACTTGGCAGGTGGGTCAAACCAACTGCCGAGAAATCTCGTTGAGCAAGATAGTGATAGCCCGCCTCTACCTCTCTCTGTGCCCGATCCTGGGCTGTCGCAAAATAGTAGGCAGTTGCACCTGCCAGAACCAAGACTGCCGATAAAGCGATTTTTACGGCCTTACGCACAAGTGCTCAACCGAAGTAGGATTTCGACAGGCTGCTGTAGAGCCCGCCAATGTCGTATGCCAGTTGGTCCAGGGTTTCCGGCGACATGTCGCCGGGCTCCTTGACCGCAAGCGCGGTGTGCAGCTTCAGAACCTCTTTGGCCACTGGTGACAGATGTCCGCCGCTGCTGGCTCCCGGCAGCGTGTCGATCTCTTCCTTGAGCCGTTCGAGCTGGAAGACGATGGAGCGCGGGTCGAGCGGATCGAGCGCCAGAAGGTCGATGACGGTGCGCCTGTCGGTGTGGGCGGTGTATTGCCGGCGATGGGTCATGACGCTGTCGCCGATCTCCAGCATTATGTCCAAGGCGCCGTCCGGTGCGTCGGCGCGGGCCAGCCAGGCAAGCGAACGGGCGATCTGGATGCCGCGCTCCAGCCGTCGCCCGATCTCCAGGAACCGCCAGCCGGTGAAGCGGTACATGTTTTCGTGCACGAGGCCCGAGAAGCCCGACAGCTTGCGCAAAAGTACGGTCATGGCGCGCACGGCGTCGTCGCCGGGTGCGACCTTGGAGGCGAAATCGTGGACCGTCTTGGACAGGTCGCGCAGAGCGAGCCAGCCATCGGGCGAGAAACGGTCGCGAATCTGGCCGGCGCTATAGACAGCGCTGTCGATCACGCCGATCAGCCCCGCGGGTATGGCCGAATCGACCTCGATGCCCAGAGGTTCCAGATAGTCGCGCGTCTCGACAAGCAGCGGCATGTCGGGATCCGAGGTCTCGGCCAGCCGGACATGATAGGCGCGCAGGATGCGCACCATGTCTTCCGCCCGCTCGATGTAGCGCCCAAGCCAAGTCAGGTTTTCCGCCGCGCGGCTGGGCAGGCTACCGAGCTGGGCGCGGCTGAAAGCGCCGCGCTCACCGGGTAACAGCGTGTCGCGGTCGACCGGTCCGCTGTCGACCACCCAGACGTCGGCGGCCTGACCGCCGCGTTGCATGGCAATCGCCGTAGGGTCCTGGCTGAAGCCGACGCGGGCGAAGCCGCCGGGCATCACGCTCCAGCCGCTTTCGGTGCGGGCGAGATAGACGCGCAGGCTGGCGGGGCGTGGCACGAGAGCGCCGCCGACGAAGACCGGCGTGGTCGACAAGGTCACCGCCTCCTGCCCGACGAAAGCCGGTCCATCCGCTTCGATGCGGGCAATGAGTTCAGCCTTCTCCTCAGGTGAGAGCGACGAGCCGAGCCGGGTTGCGCCTTCGTCTTCGAACGGCATCCGTGTCGACAGTGCGGGGCCGATCATCAGCCGGTCGAACTTGTCGATGACGTGCCGGCGCTCGGTACCCTGGCCGCACCACCATGTCGCGATGGATGGGAGAATGAGTTCCTCGCCGCGAAGCGCGCGCACGATGCGCGGCAGGAAAGCGAGCAGTGCGCGCGTCTCGAGAATGCCCGATCCTAACGCATTGACCATGGAGACGGAGCCGTTGCGCACGGCTTCGACCAGCCCCGGCGTGCCGAGGCGCGACACCGGGTTGAGTTCCAGCGGGTCGACGAAGGAGGCATCGAGGCGGCGCCAGAGCACGCTGATCGGCTTCAACCCGGACACGGTGCGGACCATCAGCCGGCCCTTGGCAACGGTCAGGTCCTCCCCCTCCAGAAGCATGATGCCGAGGTAGCGGGCGATGTAGGCATGCTCGTAATAGGTCTCGTTGAGCGGACCGGGCGTCATGATCGCGAGTTGGCCGGACTCCGCCGCCGCCAGATCGTGCAGCGCGTCGCGAAAGCCCCTGAAGAAGCCGGCGAGCCGATGCACGGGCATGTCGCCATAGATATCGGAGAGGGCGCGTGTGGTGGCGACGCGGTTCTCCAACGCGAAACCCGCACCCGACGGCGCCTGGGTTCGGTCGCTCAGCACCCACCATTGCCCGTCCGGGCCACGGCCGAGCTCGAAGGCGCAGAAATGCAGGAAATGACCGCCGGCCGGCACCGTGCCCGAGACGGGGCGGAGATATTCGGGGCTCGAGGCGATCAACCGGGGCGGCAGCAGCCCGCGTTGGACCAGCGTGTTGTCGCTGTAGATGTCGGCGACGATGGATTCGAACAGTTCGGCCCGCTGCACCAGGCCGGCGCTGATGGTGCGCCATTCAGGCTCGTCGATGAGCATCGGCACATGCGCCAGCGGCCATTCGCGCTCGTTGGTGCCGACATTGTCGTAGACGCGGTAATAGACGCCGGCGTCGCGCAGATACTGGTCGGCGCGCGCGAAACGCCGCGACAGCTCGTCCGGGCCGAGCGCGTCGAGGGCGGCGATGAAGGGTTTCCAGACGGGCCGGGTCTCGCCGGCCGCGTCGACCATTTCATCGGGAACGCCGTCGAGCGGGCAATAGCCCGCAAGCAAGCTCCCGACCGGCGCAGGCGTTGCGACTCGCTTCTGATCTGCGGTTTCCATGTTCGATCACAATCGGGGTGGACGCCTCAGGTCAAGGGTCAGCGGGAAGTCTTCCGAAGGATACTCTTCGGCCAGCCGATAGTTTCCGGCCGTGTGGCCTTGGCCTTCGAAGCGCGCCAGCCTGCGGGCCTCGGCTTCGTTGGAGTTGACCGGGAAGGTATCGTAGTTGCGGCCGCCGGGGTGGGCGACGTGATAGATGCAGCCGCCGATCGCCCGACCGGTCCAGCGGTCGTAGATGTCGAACACCAGAGGCGTGTTGACGGGCAAAACCGGATGCAGGCCGGAGGCCGGCTGCCATGCCTTGTAGCGCACGCCGGCGACGGCCACGTCGCGCGTCTCGGTGCGCCGCATCGGCACCATGCGACCGTTGCAGACGATGGCGTGGCGTTCGGGATTGAAACCCTCGGCGCGGAGCTGCAGGCGTTCGACGGAGGAATCGACGAAGCGCACGGTGCCGCCGATGGCGCCTTGTTCGCCCATGACGTGCCACGGCTCCAGCGCCTGGCGCAGTTCCAGCTTCACGCCGCCATACTCGACTTGGCCGCAGAAGGGGAAGCGGAATTCGAGCTGTGCGGCGAACCATTCCGGGCGGAAGATGAAGCCGTGCTGCTTGAGGTCGTCCAGCACGTCGAGGAAATCGGCCCAGACATAATGTGGCAGCATGAAGCGATCGTGCAGCGAGGTGCCCCAGCGCACGAAACGGCCGTCCAGCGGAGACTTCCACAACCGCGCGATGATGGCGCGGACCAGAAGCTGCTGGGCAAGGCTCATGCGCGCATTGGGCGGCATCTCGAAGCCGCGGAACTCGACCAGCCCGAGACGTCCTGTCGGACCGTCGGGCGAGAACAGCTTGTCGATGCAGATTTCCGACCGGTGGGTGTTGCCGGTCATGTCGACGAGAAGGTTTCGGAACAGCCGGTCGACAAGCCAGGGCAGGGGAGCCGCGCCCTTGTCGGGATGCGGAACCTGCGACAGGGCGATTTCCAGTTCGTAGAGTCCGTCGTGACGGCCTTCGTCAATGCGCGGCGCCTGGCTGGTGGGGCCGATGAACAGGCCGGAAAACAGATAGGACAGCGACGGGTGGCGCTGCCAGTGCAGCACAAGGCTCTTGAGCAGGTCGGGCCGGCGCAGGAACGGGCTGTCGTTGGGCGTCGCTCCGCCGACCACGACATGGTTGCCGCCGCCTGTGCCGGTGTGGCGACCGTCGATCATGAACTTGTCGGCGCCCAGGCGCGACTGCCGCGCCTCTTCGTAGACGGCTTCGGTGGTGGCGACGCATTCCTGCCAGTTGGCGGCGGGATGAATGTTGACCTCGATCACGCCGGGGTCTGGCGCGACGCGGATGACGTTGAGACGCGGATCGTGCGGCGGCGCATAACCTTCGATATGCACCGGCAGGCCAAGCTTCCTGGCGGCGGCTTCGGCGGCGGCGATCAGTTCGAGATAGTCTTCGACAGCCTCGACCGGCGGCATGAACACGCTGAGGCGGCCGTCGCGCGGCTCGACGGAGATCGCGGTGCGGACCGCGCCGCCGATTTCGCCCAGCGCCTGCTCGACCCGCTCCTGCTGGGGTGCTGCGGCAGTGAAGGAGGCAGCGGTCTGTTCATGTTCGGCATCGGTCGGCAGTTCGCCAGGAAGAAGCTTGTGGTGGCTGGGAAGCGCGCCGCGCTCGACCGACGGGTCGACCGGCACGACATAGGGGTATTGCGCCGGTGGCACATAGGGCAGCGAGCCGAGCGGCAGGCGATAACCGACGGGAGAGTCGCCCGGGACGAGAAAAAGGCGCCCGCGTCGCGTCGTCCATTTTTCCGAGCGCCAGCGATGGCCCTTGGCAGCCGCGTTCCAGCGTTGGACGGGCAGTACATAGCCTGAAGGCGTCGTCAGCCCGCGCTCGAAAACACGCGCCATGCGATTGCGCTCCTCAGGGTCTTCCAGCTTGGAATTGGCGGGATCGACATTGTCGGGCAACTTGCCTTCCTTGAGCAGCCACTCGCCCGGGTCTTCATAAGCCTCAGTCACCATAGCCGGCTCGATGCCGAGTTCGACGGCCACCGCCGCCATCAGCTTCTGGGCATCGGCCGGGGTAACGCCGGCATCCTGTTTCTCGCGCGCGATCAGCGACGCATCGCTCCAGACCGGTTCGCCATCGGCGCGCCAGTAGAGCGAAAAGGTCCAGCGCGGCAGGCTTTCGCCGGGATACCACTTGCCCTGGCCGTAATGCAGGAAGCCGCCCGGCGCGAAGCGGTCGCGCAGGCGGCGGATCAGGTCGTCGGCCTTTTCGCGCTTGGTCGGGCCGACGGCGGCAGTATTCCATTCGGCGGCTTCGAAATCGTCGATGGAGACGAATGTCGGCTCGCCGCCCATGGTCAGGCGGACGTCTTCTTGCTTCAGCACCGTATCGACGGACTTGCCCAGCGCATCCAGCGCCTGCCAGCTCTCTTCCGAGAACGGTTTGGTGATGCGGGGATGTTCGGCGACGCGAGTGACGCGCATGTCGAAGTCGAACTCGACATTGGCGAAGCTAGCCAGGCCGCTGATGGGGGCGGCGTTGCGGTAATGCGGGGTCGCCGCCAGCGGCACATGGCTTTCGCCCGTCAGCAGGCCCGATGTCGGGTCGAAGCCGATCCAGCCGGCGCCGGGCAGGTAAACCTCGCACCAGGCATGCAGGTCGGTAAAGTCCTGCGTCGTGCCGGCCGGGCCGTCGAGCGACACCAGATCCGGCTTGAGCTGGATCAGATAGCCGGAGACGAAGCTCGCGGCAAAACCCAGATGCCTCAGCACCTGCACCAGAAGCCAGCTCGAATCCCGGCACGAGCCCAAGGCGCTCCCGAGCGTCTGGTTGGGCGTCTGGACGCCCGGCTCCATGCGGATGACGTAGCCGACTTCACGCTGGATGCGGGCATTCAAATCGACCAGGAAGTCGACGGTGTTGCGCGGCGTACGGTCGATGGATGCGAGGAACTCGACCAGAAGCGGTTCTGCGGGTTCTGGCGCGCGATAGATCGCCAGATCTTCGCGGATGTCTTCGGGATATTCGAACGGGAAGGTTTCCGCACTTTCCTCGACGAAGAAGTCGAAAGGGTTGTAGACCGTCATGTCCGCAACCATGTCGACTTCGATCTTCAGCTCCATCACCGGATCGGGGAAGACGAAGCGGGCGAGGAAGTTGCCGTAAGGGTCCTGCTGCATGTTGACGAAGTGATTCGCCGGCGAGACCTTCAGCGAATGCGACAGAACCTTGGTGCGCGAATGCGAGGCGGGGCGCAAGCGTATCACCTGCGGACCCAGCACCACCGGGCGGTCATATTTGTAGTGCGTGAGATGATAAACGGCCGCGAGAATCGCCATAAGGTTCCTGTCGTGCGCTGATTGTAGCTGCTCAAGACAGCTTCACACAGGAACCCCTTCTACTCCAAGCGCTTATTGCAGCGCAGCACCCGACGGCGTTTCAAGTCCTCCCTCTATGCCGAGGGGAAAACCCTCCAGCGCCTCGGACGAAAGGCGATGCGGCTCTTCTGGGCTGCGGGATGTTCGATCGGCAGTTCGATCTCAACCCGCTCGCGGGCGCCGCCGATTTCAAGCTCCACGCGACGTGTTCCTGCGACGCGACGGCTTGCCACGACGGTGCCGGCGATGCAGCCGCCGCAGTCGTCCAGCAGATCGACCTCATGCGGGCGAAAATAGAGCGTTGCCGGGCCATCCGGTTCGTCGGTGATGGACAGGCCGATGGGCCGGTCGGACACCCAGAGCTGACTGTTCTCGACCTTGACGGGAAGCGTGCTGGAATCGCCGATGAAGCCGTAGACGAACGGCGATTTGGGATGGTCGTAGACATCGTCGGCGGTGCCGACCTGTTCGATCCGGCCCTGGCTCATCACGACCACCCGGTCGGCAAGCTCCAGCGCTTCCTCCTGGTCGTGGGTGACGAAGACGGTGGTGTGTCCGGTGGTGTCATGGATTTCGCGCAGCCAGCGGCGCAACTCTCGGCGGACCTGTGCATCGAGCGCGCCGAACGGCTCGTCAAGCAGCAGCACTTTGGGCTCGATCGCCATGGCGCGCGCCAGCGCCACGCGCTGCCGCTGTCCGCCGGAGAGCTGTGCGGGGTAGCGGTTTTCGAGACCCGGAAGCTGGACGAGGTTGAGCAGTTCCGTGGCGCGGCGGCGAATCTCAGCCTTGGATGGGCGGGTTGCCCCAGGCCGGACCTTGAGGCCGAAGCCGATATTGTCGGCCACCGTCATATGCCGGAACAGCGCGTAGTGCTGGAAGACGAAGCCGACATTGCGCTCCTGGATGGAGCGATGCGAGGCGTCTTGTTCGCCGAAATAGATCTGGCCGCGGGTAGGCTCCTCCAGCCCGGCGATCAGGCGCAGCAATGTCGTCTTGCCGGAGCCGGACGGGCCAAGCAGCGCGATCAGTTCGCCGGACTTGATGTCCAGCGATACGTCATGCAACGCCGGAAACGTGGCGAATTCCTTGCGTACGTTGGAGACGCGAACTTCCATAAAATGCCTCTGTCAGTGCCCGCGCGTGGCGGCGAGTTCCTCGCCGTACCGCATTTCGAGAAGGGTTTTGAGGACCAGCGTCACAAGCGCGAGACCGGCCAGCAGCGATGCCACGGCGAAGGCGCCGACGGCATTATACTCGTTGTAGAGAATTTCGACATGCAGCGGCATGGTGTTGGTCACGCCGCGTATGTGGCCGGACACCACCGACACGGCTCCGAATTCGCCCATCGCGCGCGCATTGCACAGAAGGACGCCATAGAGCAGGCCCCATTTGATGTTCGGCAGAGTGACGAACCAGAAGGTCTGCCAGCCATTGGCGCCGAGCGACAGCGCGGCCTCCTCGTCGCCGGTGCCCTGTTCCTGCATCAGCGGGATCAGCTCGCGTGCCACGAAAGGGAAGGTCACGAAGACCGTCGCCAGCACGATGCCGGGCACGGCGAAGAGGATGACGATGCCGTGCATCTTCAGCCACGGTCCGAGCAGGCTGGTGGAGCCGAACAGCAGCACATAGACTAGGCCCGAAATGACGGGCGAGACCGAGAAGGGCAAGTCGATCAGCGTAATCAGGAAGGCTTTGCCCTTGAATTCGAACTTGGCAATGGCCCAGGCGGCGGCCACGCCGAAGACGAGATTGAGAGGGACCGAGATAGCTGCGACGATGAGTGTCAGCCTGATCGCAGACAGCGTGTCGGGATCGGCAAGGTTTTCCCAGAAGGGTGCCAGGCCGCGCGAAAACGCCTCGGTGAAGACGATGACCAGCGGCATGACCAGGAAGATGGCGAGGAAAGCGAAAGCCACGCTCATCAGGATGATCCGCGTGATCGGCCGCTCCGCCGTGGCGGCAGAGCCTATGGCGTAGCGGCCGGGATTGGAGGATGTCACCGGCTCAGCCATAGCGTTTGCGGCTCCATGACTGGATCAGGTTGATGACGAGCAGCATGGCGAAGGACAGGCCGAGCATGATGGAGGCGATGGCTGTCGCAGCCGCATAGTCGTATTCCTCGAGCCGGATGACGATCAGCAGCGGCGCGATTTCCGACACATAGGGCAGGTTGCCGGCGATGAAGATGACCGAGCCGTATTCGCCGACGCCACGGGCGAAGGCGAGTGCGAAGCCGGTGACGATGGCGGGCGCAAGGCCCGGCAGCAGAACGCGCGAAATGGTCTGCCAGCGGTTGGCGCCGAGCGTGGCGGCGGCTTCCTCGACCTCCTTGTCGATCTCCTCGATGATCGGCTGCACGGTGCGCACGACGAAGGGCAGGCCGATGAAGATCAGCGCGATGACGATTCCCAGCGGCGTATAGGCCACCTTGATGCCGAGCGGCATCAGCAAGTGCCCGATCCAGCCATTGGGTGCGTAAAGCGTGGTCAGCGCTATGCCGGCGACCGCCGTTGGCAAGGCGAAAGGCAGGTCGACCATCGCATCGACGATACGGCGGCCGGGAAACCGGTAGCGCACCAGGATCCAGGCGACGATGGTGCCGAAGACGACATTGACGAGGGCTGCGACGATGGCCGTGCCGAACGATATTTCCAGCGCCTTGACGGTGCGTTCGTCGGTGGCGATGGCCCAGAAATCCGCCCAGCCGAGGGAGGCCGAGCGCAACAGCAGGCCCGCGAGCGGTATGAGGATGATCAGCGTGAGGTAGGCAAGTGAGAAGCCGAGCGTCAATCCGAAACCCGGAATGACGCTCGGCGCCTTGAACCGCCACCCCGCCTGGGCGGGTGTTGTGCTCATGTCGTCTCTATGACCGCTCTTATTTCGCAGGCTTGTAGATCTGGTCGAAGATACCGCCGTCACCGAAGTGGTAGGGCTGCGCCTTGGCCCAGCCGCCGAAAATCGGATCGTCGATCGAGATCAGCTTCAGTTCGGGCAGCTTCTGCAACTCGTCGGCCGGCACGAGTTCGGGCTTGGACGGACGATAGTGATGCTTCGCTGCAAGCCGCTGGCCTTCTTCCGAATAGAGATACTTCAGATAGGCTTCGGCCTGCTTGCGCGTTCCCTTGGCGTCGACATTGGCGTCAACCACAGCGACGGGCGGCTCAGCCAGGATCGAGGACGGCGGGATGACGATGTCGAACTGGTCGGCGCCGAATTCGTCGAGCGCGAGATAGGCTTCGTTTTCCCAGGCGAGCAGCACGTCGCCGAGGCCGCGCTGGGCGAAGGTCACCGTCGATCCGCGCGCACCGGTGTCGAGCACCGGAACATGGGTGAAGAGGTTGCCGATATACTCTTTGATCTTGGCTTCGTCGCCGCCATACTGCTGGTGCGCCCAGGCCCATGCGGCGAGGTAGTTCCAGCGCGCGCCGCCCGATGTCTTGGGGTTCGGCGTAATGATCTGGACGCCGTCCTTGACTAGGTCGCCCCAGTCGTTGACGCCCTTCGGATTGCCCTTGCGGACCAGGAACACGATGGTCGAGGTGTAGGGCGAAGAGTTGTTGTCCAGCCGGGAGCGCCAGTCGGCGGCGATCTTCTTGGAATTTTCGACGATTGCGGTGATGTCGCTTTCCAGCGCCAGCGTCACCACATCGGCATCGAGGCCGTCGATGACCGAACGGGCCTGCTTGCCCGAGCCGCCATGCGACTGCTGGATGGTGACGGTCTCGCCGGTTTCCGCGAGCCAATGCTTCGCAAAGGCGGTGTTGTAATCCTTGTACAACTCACGAGTGGGGTCGTACGAAACGTTCAAAAGTGTGGTGTCTGCGTAAGCCAGTCCGAGCCCGCCGAGCTGGACCATGCCCGCAACCACGCCAGCCAGGAGAAAGCGCGATCGAAATGCAGCCATGGGTGTTGCCTCCATTGATGATGGGCATACCCTAGTGATTTTATAGAAATTTGATTGCGCGGCTATTGCTAATTTCAGGCGGCGGACGAAACGGTCATCACGTTTTTCCAGGAAATGCAGAAAAATACATTCGTCGTCGTTTGCCGCTCTATTCGACGAAAACGCTTACGCTCGCCGGTCTGCCGGCAGCGTCGATGACGGTCAGCGTGGATTGCCCGGCGCTGTCGGGAAGCCAGGTGGCTTCGCGACGTCGCTCCACTCCCGTCAGCGCCTTGCCATTGGCGAGCCAGCGGAACGGTGCGCGCCCGCCTTGAAGCTTGAGCACAAGCGGCGACGTTTCCTGGATCGACACGCCGAGGTCGATCCGCGAGCCGTTGGGCGGAAAGACGATCTGCGGCGCTGGTTCCGTAACGGAGGCGACGCTGGGCAGCTGGTTCGGCGGCGTGAAGCGCGTCAATGTCACCGGCAACTGGTTGCGCGCGGTGCGCAGCGCGCCCGCCGGAGGACGGGGCAGGGCGATGCTGGGCAGACCGGAGCGCACGAAGCCTTCGAACAGGATGGGTGCGGCCGAAACATAGCCGGACAGGCCGGGCACGGCGCCGGAATCGGCGCGGCCGGCCCAGACGCCGAGCACATAGCGGCCGTCATAGCCGACCGACCACGCATCCCTGTAGCCATAGGATGTGCCGGTCTTGTAGGCGATGGCGCGTGCCGGTGCGCCGTCCGGCGGGCGAACGCCGAGAAGGATGTCGGAGACCTGCCATGCAGCCTGCTGCTCCAGCACCATGCCGTTGGCGAGCGGCTGAGGCGCTTCCGCCTCTGTGCCGTCGCGCAGGGCCTTGGCCGTGCCGCCATTGGTAAGGCCGGTATAGAGCTGGACGAGGTCGCGTAAGGTCAAGCCGACGCCGCCCAGCCCGATGGCAAGGCCGGGCGTTTCGCCGGGCGGCAGGGAGGGGGTAACGCCGGCCTGCCGGAAGCGCGCGGTCAGGCGTGCGGGGCCGACCGAATCGAGCAGCCGGATCGCGGGTACGTTGAGCGACAGTTGCAGAGCCTGCCGGATCGTGACGTCGCCCTGATAGCCCATGTCGAAATTCTTCGGCCGATAGCCGGAAAAATCAGTCGGCCGGTCCTCGATCATGGTTTCCTGCGCGATCAGCCCCTGTTCGAAGCCGAGCCCGTAGATGAAGGGTTTCAGCGTCGAACCGGGCGAGCGGCTGACGCGGGTCATGTCGATCCAGCCGGAACGGCTTGCGTCGAAGAAATTGGCCGAGCCGACCGCGCCGAGAATCTCGCCGGTTCGCGCGTCCGCCAGCACCATGGCGACGGAGATGCGATGGCCGAGCTTCGTTGCAGCATCGCGCGCCACGGCTTCCAGTCCTTGCTGGACGCTTTTATTGAGCGTCAGCTGGTGGGTTTCCGCTTCCGGTCGGTTGCGCAGCGCCGCCTCCGTCGCATGGGGGGCGAGCGAGGGCAGGGCGAGGCGATAGGACGGCACGGTTTCCAGTGCTGCACGCGCGGCTTCCCGCTCGGATAAATTGCCGGCCTGCACCATGCGGTCCAACACGCGGTCGCGCGCCTTGCTTGCACCTTCGGCGTTGCGGTCGGGCCGGCGACGCTCAGGCAGTTGCGGCAGCGCGACCAGAAGAGCGGATTCGGAGACGGTCAGCCGCTTGGGCTCCTTGCCGAAATAGGCGAGCGACGCCGCGCGGACGCCTTCCAGATTGCCGCCATAAGGCGCGAGCGTCAGATAGCGGTGGAGGATGTCGCGCTTGCTCAGCCGCCGTTCGATCTGCACCGCGCGGAAAATCTGCTTTGCCTTGGTGAACAGGCTGCGGTTGGCGCGCGGTTCGATCAGTCGCGCCAATTGCATCGACACGGTCGAGCCGCCGGAGACGATGCGGCCATTGCCGGCAAACTGGCCCGCGGCGCGCAGCAGGGCGATGGCGTCAACGCCGCTGTGATCCCAGAAGCGCTTGTCCTCATAGGCGACCAGCATGTCGACGAATTGCGGGTCGACCTGATCGACAGTCGTGTTGAGCCGCCAGCGTCCGTCCGGCGTGGCGAAGGCGCGCAGGAGCTGGCCGTCGCGGTCGACGACCTCCCTGGAGGTGATGGTCTTTTCCGGCAGCGGCGGCGGAAAGGCGGCATCGAGCGCGAAGAAGCCGCCGACGGATAGTGCTGCAACCACCGCGACCGATCCGGCCGAGATGGCAAGCCATCGGGCAGGACCGGGTAGCCTCACGGAAACGGATTTCAGTCTCGACATGACTGAATACCCCCACCCCTAACCCCTCCCCACAACGGGGAGGGGGATCTCTGGGGGTGCCATTCAGAGCCTTTGTGGTCCGAGCTCGGCCATAGGTAATCTTGGAGCCATTTCCCTCCCCCTTGTGGGGAGGGACTAAGGGTGGGGGTCAGCTTCATTTCAAGCTACCGATCCCGCTCACGGCTCGGTCACCTCCATCATGCCGGTGGCGGTGCGGGCAGAAAACTGAGGACGATACATGTCCTCCACCTGCGCGGCCGGATGGGTGTAGATGCCCGGCGTAACGGCACGTACCACATAAGCAAGCGTAAATTCGGAGTCCGACCCTTCGCCCTGGTCGAGGGCCGCGACAAAACGGTCGTTGCGGAACTCGAGATGGGCAGCTTCCGTTGGCGCCAGCCAGTCGAAATTCGACAGATCAGCGCTCGAGACGAGCGAGGGGTTGTCGATCTCGAAGCCGGCCGGAAGCATGTCCGTCACCAGGAGCCGCGACGGCCAGTCATGCAACTCGGTGACTTTGAGCACCACCAGGAACCGCTCGTTCTGGGCGGCCTGGGTGACGTTCGCCTCCTCGCCATCCATGCTGTAATAGGTACGCTGGATGGTGAAGCCGTCGCCGCCGGCCGGCAGCGGTTCGACCGGCGCGGCTACCGTTGTCACCACAGCCTGCAGCGCGTCGCGCCCGGTATTGGTCACGGTGATCGGTTCGTTCGACAGCTCCGCACCGCTCACTTCCTGCGCATAGGCGCCTTTATGCGCGCTGCCATTGACGGTCAGCGCGATTGCGTCGTTGCCGGCCTTGAGCGCGCGTGCCGCAAGCAGCATCCAGGCGTCGTCCTGTGTGCTGGTCCAGCGGGTTTTCGCCCGTTCGGCGGAGACGAGTTTCACCAGTTCGGGGATGATCGGCGGCACGGGCTTGCTTTCCGCGGCGAGCGCGAGAACCGACGAACCGTCGCGCAGGCGCGAACCGTAGTCGCTGCGGTTCCAGTCATGCGCCGTGTTCGACTTCACCAGACGAAGCGCCGCCGAAAAGGCCTGCTGCGACCGCTGCGCATCGCCGTAGAGCGCGAGCGCCGCGCCGAGTTGCGCCACTGCCATCGGGCTGGAGAAAGCTTCGAGCTTGGTGTCGACATAATAGCGCAGGTCGCCGACCGAGGCCTTCTTGTTGCGGGCGAGCACATAGAGCGCATAGCCGATCTCGCTGCCGCGATCCTCGACATCGATGTCATAGGAGAGCGAGTTCTGCAGGTTGCTGAGCGCCTGCATCATCGCGCCTTCGGGCACGTCGTATTTCTGTTCGCGGGCGCGGGTCAGGAAGTCGGTGACGTAGGAGTCCAGCCAGAGGTCGCCGGAGCCGGGGCTCCAGAGGCCGAAGCTGCCGGCTGACGACTGATAGTTCATCAGGCGATAGATCGCCTTCTGCACACGGTCGCGCAGGTCGGGATCCGCAGCCATGCCCGATTCGACGGACAGTTCGCTGACATAGAGCAATGGCAGCGCACGGCTGGTGGTCTGCTCGGCGCAGCCATAGGGGTAGCGGTCGAGGCTCATCAGCAGCGACGGCACGTCGAAAGCAGAGGTCTGCGAGACACCGACACTGACCGAGGCATCTTCCAGGATGCTGGCGGCGAGCAGTTCCTTGTCGACCCGCAGCGCCCCGCCATTGCCGGCGAGGTCGACGACCATGCGCGTGGTGATCGGAAGCTGGCCGGGGCGGACGGGAAGCGACAGGTTCTGCTCCACGCTGAGGCCGTCGGGATGGGTGAGGCGCACGGTGATGCCGCCGGTTCCGGCAGCCTGCGCGTTCAGCGGCACGGTCAGCGTTTCGCGCTTGCCGGCGGTCAGGTGGATCGTGGCCGGCACGTCGCTGACGGTCAGGCCGCCGCCGGTCTCGATGGCGAGCGCATAGTCGCCGTCTGGAGCGTCGGTGTTGGCCACGTCGAGCCGCATGGTGCTGGCGTCGCCGGGCGCCATGAAGCGCGGCAGGCCGGCGGTGATGACCACAGCATCGCGGACGATGACATCGGTCGAGGCGTGGCCGACGGCGGTCTTGGTCCAGGCCACGGTCATGATGCGGACAGTGCCGTTGAACTGCGGGATGTCGAAGGAGACCACCGCCTTGCCCTCGGCATCGAGTTCGACGATGCCGGAGAAGAAGGCGACGAGCTTTTCGGTCGGCGGGTTGCCTTGGGCGGTGACCGCCCCGCCGTCGCCGCCGGTGCGCAGCTTGCCGGTCGCGCCTAGCGAGCCGTCGATCAGCCGGCCATAGAGGTCGCGCAGTTCGAGCCCCAGCATGCGCTGGCCGAAGAACCACTCCTCCGGATCGGGCGCGGTGTATTTCGTCAGGTTCAGGATGCCGACATCGACGGCTGCGACCATGACATAGGCTTTTTCGCCAGCCTTCGCTCCGGTGACGGAGACGGGGATCGGCAGCATCCGGCGCGGCTCGGATTTTTCGGGCGGCGTCATCGACACATCGAGCTTGCGGGCGCCGGGGTCGATCTTGAGCCATTTCAGGCCGATGGCGCGGCCCGGCATGCGGGATTCGCGCGCGTCGCCGGGACGGAACAGCGTGGCCGTCACATAGGTGCCTGCACCCCAATCCTCGCCGACGGCGATGTCGACGGTGCTGCCGCCTTCCGGCACGGCAGCCGTCACGGTTTTGAGCAGCGTTTCGGAACCGATGGTGACGAGAAGCTCGCCGGCAAAGCGCGGCGACACCTTCAGCTTGGCCACGTCGCCAATCGTATAGCTCTCCTTGTCGAGAGCGATTTCCAGCCCGTCCGGCGTTTCGGTCGAGGTGGCGGAGACGTACCAGCCGGCATCGAACTCATAGCTCGAAACGGGGCCTTCCGGATCGGCAGTTTCAACCTGAAGACGGTAACGGCCCCAGTCGACCGGCATGCTGATGGTTGCGTCGCCATCTTCGGCGATATCGACCGCGCCGCTGGCGACCGATTTGGTCTGGGTTATCGGCTCATAGTTCCAGCTGCTGCCCGAGCGATACCATTGATAGTTACGCTCGACCTTGACCAGCGACCATTGCGCGCCCTGCAATGCCTGGCGGACGGCTGACGGGTCGGCGGCGAGCAGGCTGAACTTGGCGATACCGCCTTGCGGAACCTCGTCGCCCGAAAAATCGGGGCGGATGCCGATGGCGGTGGTCTTGGGCCGGATGGAGATGTTCAGGGAGCGCTCGACGGCTCGGCCGCCGCCCTCGCGCATCCGCACCGTCACGCCGGCATTCACCAGCCGGGTGGTTGAGGGCAGTTGGTCGAGAGTGACGGGGAACGTCGCCTTGCCGTCGTCGCCGATCACAGGCAGGTCTTCCAGCGGAATGCGCGTGGCGTCGCCCTGCTGCTCGTCGGCGAGGCCGAAATAATAGCCTTTAAAGCTGTCCCACTGGCGCGATGTGGTCAGCGCGATTTCGCCTTCCAGCGCAAGCCCTGCGGCAGGTGCCCCATAGAGGAAGCGGCCGTCGACCTCGATATTGGCGGTGTCGCCGGCAGCCATTTCCTTGCGGTCGGCGGTCATGTCGAATTCGATGCGGTCGGGCACGAAGTCCTCGACCAGGAAGTTGCGGCTGGCGACGGCCGGCTGCTTGGGATCGGTGTAGATGCTGAAGCTCCAAGTGCCGCGCATGGCCGAGCTGGACAGCGCAAGCTGCGCGGCATGACCGCCGGCGGCCGTGCCGTCGGTGACGATGCGGCGGTCTTCCACACCGTCGGGACGCGAGAAGATGAAGGTCAGCGGCAGGTTCTCGACCGCGTCGACGGCGCTGTCGCGGGCAAGGGCTGCGGCATGCACCGTCTCGCCGGCGCGGTAGATGCCGCGCTCGGTCCAGGCATAGACGTCGAGCGCAGCGGGCGAAGCGCGGCCGGTGACGCCACGGTCGGACAGGTCGAAGCCGGCGCGGGTCATATCGAGGAAGACGAAATCGTCAGCCGCCCCGCTGGCCATCAGCGCTGCCGGCGCCATGCCGCCTTCGCCGCGAACGAGACCGGCCGTCAGCGTGGCGCGGCCTTCGGCGTCGGTGGTGGCAGTGCCGAGGATCTCGTTGTTGCGGGCTAAAAGCGTCAGTTCGACATTGGCGAGCGGCTTGGCCGAGCCGAGCGAGCGGGCGAAGACATGCAGCCCGTCCTGCCCAGTATAGGTGGTCAGGCCGATGTCGGAAACGACGAACCACTGCGTGGCACGCGAATCCCAATTGTCGGAACGGTCGTTCAGGGGCTGCGCGGTCAGCACGTAGACGCCTGGCTTGCGGTTCGGCAGCGCTTCGTCAACCGGGAAACTCGTGGTGACTTCCTTGTTGAGCTGGTTGGCGATCTCCATCTCGCCCTGCCAGACGGGTTCGCCCATCTGGTCGCGGATGCTGTCGAGATCGTAGGAATCGAGCTGGCGCAGGAACTGGTAGCCCGACAGGAGCTGCGCAAGCGAGCGGTCGCCGATGCGGAACACCTTCAGGTCGGCCGCTTCCATATTGATGCTGACGACGGGGATGCCACGGCGGGCATGCGACGGCAGCACGAAGGCATCGCCGGTAAAGCGTACGGTCTGGGCGCGGTCCTGAACATAGACGCTGAGCACGATCGGCGCGGTCAGCACCTCGCCGACGGCGGCCGGCAGACCGGCGCGGAAGGCGACGCGATAATACTTGCCATGCTCGAGCCCGTCGACGCAAAGCTGCTGGTCCTTAGCCTCGACGCCCTTGGGTGCTGCGTCATCCACCGTGACGAAAGGCGCGTAGTCGACGCCGGTCTTGACCAATTGCTCTGAGAACTGGGCGCAGACTCGCGGTGAGGCGGTGTCGGCATCGATGCTGTGGTCGACGATGCGGAAGCCCTTGCGCGCCTTCAGATCTTCATAGGCTGCGCGGACACTGGCATCGTTGGCAAAAGACAGGCTCGCCTCATAGGCCTGCAGGGCAGGGCGGAACAGCTCGCGTTTGTCGAGCGTCTCGGCCAGGACGGCAAGCGCTTCGGCGCGGGTCTCGGCGGTGCGCAGCAGGAGATAGGCGTTGTAGGCGGCCGACGACCCGTCGCGTTGGAATTGCACACGCTCCGGGGAGTTGGCCGGGGATGTCGCCATGATGGACCGGGCAAGCTTCATCCACAGCGTGCCGTCGTCGGGCTGAATGGCGATTGCCGAGATGAATTTTCCCATCGCCGTACGAGGATCGGCGGTGCGCATGGCGTCGTCGCCGGCCTGCGTCAGGCCGCCAAGGCCTTCCGCGCCCACCGCGACGGAGCCGTTGGTCAGGCTGGCGCGATACATGCGGGACTCGTCCACCATCCATGACGGCACGAAGCTGAGAGCAGCGGGCGCGCCGATGTCGGGCTGGCTGTTGAAGGCAACGACCTTGCCGGCGACCGCGCCGTTGAACGGCTTTATCGTTGCGAAATCCGATTTGAGGAAACACCACTTGGCTTTGGTGTTATAGGTAAACGAGCGGCATTGTGTGTCGCCGAGACATGAGGTCTTGCACTGGTCGAGCGTGACGTTCTGTTCGGATCTGAGGTCGAAGCCGAAGTAATCGCTGTTTTCGGTGGTCACCACCATGCGCGGTTCCGCCGACTGCGCCAGCGCGCCGGAAGAGAACAGGGCGGCAAACAACGCCGTCGCCAACAAGGTCTTGAACAACTTCATCGTCCCCTCCCATCCACGCAGAATCCTGCATGTTCCGCTTGTCTTATACCGTGTCAATATGGCCGCATGGGGGAGAAACCCTATCCCCAGCCAAGAAGACGTGCTTGTCTTCGAGCGTGCCCATGTTATTCCGCATTTCGGAATGATGGCGTGCTTTTTGCCAAACGAATGTTTCAGCAGGATTTCGCGCAAGGCGGCCTCTGGAAGCTTTCGCGAAATCTCAGCAGATCGATTGATATGCTTGACGAAAGGCTAAAATGTTTATTCCAATTTTAGGTTTGGACCATAACTTGACCTGATGTCGATAGTGCGAGTGCAGAGTATCAGAGGTGTAAAAGCGGGCCGCGCGCGCGTTCGCACGACCGCGGCTTTGCTCATTTCCGCATCTCTGGTGGCGATCCAGACCCATCAAGCCATGGCGTTCGAAATCTTCGGCATCCGTCTTTGGGGCTCCGCTGAAGAAGAGACGACCGATATTGTCGACCCGCTGCGCTATGCGGCTACACTCGAGGTCACCGGCCCTGATACGGAAGAACTGACCGAGGTCATGACCACGGCGTCGCTGCTTGTCAGCGACCAGGAGACGCCGGTGTCGGGATCGCTTGGGCTCTTGTCGCGCGCGCGCAGCGACCGCGAGCGATTGGTGGCGGCCCTGTTTTCCAAGGCGCGTTATGACGGCGTGGTGACGATCTTCATCGACGGGCGAGACCTGGACGACCTGCCGCCCGACGCTGAGTTCAACGGGCCGCAACCGATATCCGTTTCCATCCGCATCGATCCGGGATCGAGGTTCGTTCTCGGCGATATCAGGCTCAAGGGTGACGCGGCCAAGATCATGGGCGCCGACTACGGCCTGATCTCGGGGGGCGATGCGTCTTCGGACACTATTCTTCGGGCAGAAGCGCGCATCGTCAGGGCGCTGCAGGAAGAAGGTCGTCCGATGGCGGAGATTACCGGCCGGGAGATCGTGGCCGACCACAACACGCTGACGCTGGACGTGACCATGGATGTCGCGGCTGGACCCATCGCCGGCTACGGGCCGACCACGGTGGAAGGCACGGAAGCCGTCGACCGCGATTTCACCGCCTATATGACCGGGCTTCCGGAAGGCCAGACCTACTCGCCCGAGGAAGTCGACGATGCTCGCGACCGCCTGCTGGCACTCGAAGTGTTCAACAGCGTCGCCGTCAACAAGGCCGACGAGTTGAACGCGGCGGGCCAGATTCCGATGAAAGTCCAGGTGACGGAACGCAAGCAGCGCTATCTCGGCGCCGGCGCCACCGTCTCCAACACCGACGGTCTCGGCCTTGAAGGCTATTGGGGCCACCGCAACCTGTTCGGGCGGGCGGAAAAGCTGCGTATCGAAGGCTCCATCAGCGGTATCGGCAGTCAGGACCTTGGCGAACTTAATTACAATGCCGGGATCATGTTCGAGAAGCCGGGCGTCGTCGGGCCGAACTCGAAGTTCTTCTCGAACCTGAAGACCGTCTTAGAGCATCCCGACGCCTATGACCGCTTTTCGGTGAAGGGCGGCGTGGGCCTCTCCTACGACCTGACCAAGACGCAGCAGGTCTCGGCCGAGTTTTCGCTGGAATATGCCGATGTGAGCGACGCCTTCAATCCGGACGGCAAGGAATATCTGCTGGCCAGCGTGCCCTTGCAGTACCAGTTCGACAATCGCGACGACAAGTTGAACCCGACGACGGGGTGGCGCGCGCTCGCCTATATCGAGCCGACCTACGACATCGAAAACAACAAGGCCTTTGCAAAGGTGCGCGGTGAGGCGTCGACCTATTATGCCATCGACGAAGACGCGAAATATATCATCGCCGGCCGCATCAATGCGGGGTCGGTGGTCGGCGCAAGCATCGAGGACGTGCCGGCCGACAGACGCTTCTACGCAGGCGGCGGCGGCTCGGTGCGCGGCTATGCCTATCAGGGCATCGGGCCGCGCAATGCCGACGGAACGCCGCTCGGCGGTCTGTCCTTGCTGGAAGGCTCCGTTGAGGTCCGCGCCCAGGTAACCGATACGATCGGCGTGGTGCCCTTCATCGATGCGGGTGCGGTCTCCGAAGAGCAGTTTCCGGACTTTTCCAATTTGAAGGTGGGCGCAGGCGTGGGCCTGCGCTATCTCACACCTTTCGGGCCGCTTCGCGTCGATGTCGCGATGCCGCTCAATCCCGAACCGCATGACCCCGACTATGGCATTTATGCCGGCATAGGCCAGTCATTCTGAGGAAGCGGCCATGAAACTCGCAAAGCGGCTGCTCCGCATCCTTCGCAACGTCGTGCTGCTGGTGCTCGCACTCGCCATCGGCGCGGTTGCCGTGTTCACGCTGACGGCACGGGGGCGCGACAACCTGGCCGGCCTGATCTCGACCATGGCCTCGTCGCCTGACATGACGGTCAAGATCAGCGGCATCGATGGCATATGGTCCGGCGCGCTGACGGTCGAGAATGTGGTGATCGGCGACCGCGAGGGCGCCTGGCTGGCTCTGCGCGATGTCGCTGTCGACTGGTCGCCGACCGCGCTTTTGTCGCGGACCTTCCGTGCCGAATCGGTTTCCGCCCAGCGCATCGAAGTTGCGCGTCTGCCAAAGGCGAGCGAAACGCCGTCCGAGTCCAGCAGCACGGGCTTTTCGCTGCCCGTATCGATCGATATCGCCAAGATCGACCTGCCCGATATCGCCATGGGCGAGGTTTTAGCGGGCAGCGGCGTTGCGCAGCTTTCCGCCGACGGCATGCTGCGGGTGGACCGCTCGATCAATGCCATCGAATCCAAGCTGAATGTCGCGCGTACCGACGGCAAGCAGGGGACGATCGTCGCCGACATCAATTTCGCACCAAATGAAAACACGCTGGTGCTGAACCTGCAGGCCTCAGAGCCTCAAGGCGGCATCATCGCCAATCTGCTCGGCCTTTCGGACCAGCCTGCGGTGCAGGCGACGCTGTCGGGAGAAGGTCCGCTGGCGGATTGGAGCGGGCAGGGCAACGTCACCATCGACGGCGCCGTTATCGCCCAGCTCTCGGGCCGGCATCAGGCCGTCGACGGCGGCAACCGCTTCGAGGTCAAGGGCGACGGCCAGTTCGACCGCTTCGTGCCGGACGCGTTCAAGCCTGTGCTGACGGGTGCGACGAACTTCGACCTTGCCGGCACGCTGTTGTCCGGCGGCGGTATCGACCTCGACCGGGGCAACCTCAGCACCGGCGCTTTGACCGGTTCGGGGTCCGGCATCATCAATCCGCAGGGCGCCAGCGATTTCTCGTTCCAGCTCGATACGACGGATCAGCCGGTGGCGCTGAGCTTCGGCGATGCGCAGCGCATCGAGGTCGCGGTCAAGAACGCCACGGTGCGCATCTTCGGCGACGGGGCCGAGCCGATGCTCGATGTCGGCGCTTCGCTTGCCTATGTGTTTGCCGGCGGCACCAAGGTGCACAACCTCGACGCGACCATCCACTCCGACGGCTTCAACGTCGCCAATCGCAGCGGGCCGGTCGATATCAACCTGGCCGCTGGACGGCTGGAAACCGATGTTGCGACCCTTGCGCCGCTGGTGGCTGGACAGGTCAAGGCAACGCTGGGCGGCAGCGTCAGCCAGGAAGAGGTTCTCGTCAACAGCGGCACCATCACCAGCGATACGCTCAACGGCACGGTGACTGCCAAGGTGACTCTGGCCGATCTCGCCGTGGAGCTTGCCGTGAGCGCCGATGTCGCAACCATCGCATTGCCGGAAGCGGTACGGGCGCCGCTGGACGAGCGGGTGCAGTTTTCCGCAACCGCCACGCGCGACGCGGAA
This sequence comes from Tianweitania sp. UT-5YL-CI-8, assembly GCF_030010215.1. Classification (GTDB taxonomy): domain Bacteria; phylum Pseudomonadota; class Alphaproteobacteria; order Rhizobiales; family Rhizobiaceae; genus Oryzicola. Next base: position 116,434 of record NZ_JASCRR010000010.1, on the reverse strand, counting down.
GGCGCGTTTGCCGCCAATGAAATCCAACTGACCTCCGGCGCGTTGACCGCGACAGGGCTTGGCAGCCTCAGTGGCGACATCATTTCGGCCGATATCAAGGGTTCCTACTCAGATATCTCGCGGGTCTCGCAGGTTGCCAAGGGCGCCATCGATTTCGCGCTGACGGCGCGCGGGCCGCTGTCGGGTCCCGACCTGTCCTTCGACATCAGCAGCAGCCAGTTGGAAGCCGTCGGCCGCGAGATCAACGATCTGAAATTGACGGCGACCGGCCGCGCCGATTTGGCCAATCCCGCAGCCGATGTGAAGCTGTCGGGCAGCGTGGGTGGCGAGGCGCTTTCGGGCAATGCCGTCTTGCGCACTACAGACGGTCAACGGCGCATCGACGGGCTGGCCCTGTCGCTCGGTGAGAACAAGATCGCCGGCGATATCGTGCTGGACGAGCAGTTCCTGCCGGTCGGTAAGCTGACGATCAATCTGCCGGACATCAGCCCGCTCGCAGCGCTCGCGCTCGACAGCGCATCCGGCGACGTGACGGGCTCGGTGGATTTCACCAAGCCGGGCGGCGTTCCGCAGGTGCAGGTCGTTCTCAACACAGCCACGCTGACGCGCGGCGATCTCTCGGCGCGAACTGTCGCAATCGATGCGCTGCTGACGAACTATATCGAGACGCCGACCATTGCGGGCACGATCAAGGCAGAGACCGTAACCTCCGGTGCGACCGTCGTGCGCGATGTCGATGTTGCGCTGACCAGCGACGGCGAGTGGACGAGCTTCGACGGCGGTGCTGTCGTGACCGACGTCCCGGCCCGCGCGGCGGGTCGGGTGCGCATCGCCGATGGTGTGACAACGGTCGAACTCGCTTCGGCCAACGCCACCGTTCGCGGCCTCGCGGCGGCGGTTGCCAAGCCGTCGACGGTCACGGTCGCCAATGGCACGGCGGAACTGAACGGTCTTGCTATCACGGTGGGCGGCGGCACGGCGACGGTCAACGGCACGGCCGGTTCGACGCTGGATCTCGATGTCGCGCTCGCCGATGTGCCGGCTTCGCTCGCAAACACGTTTTCGCCCGAGCTAGGGCTCGCCGGCACCATCAATGGGACCGTCAAGGCAACCGGCGAGGCCTCCAACCCGACCGTCGCCTACGATATCAGCGCCACGGGCATGCAGACGGCAAAGCTTGCCGGGGTTCCGCCCGTCGACATCGACTCGACCGGTAATCTCGCGAACAACCTGCTGACCTTCCAGGCCACGGTCGCCAATGGCGGCGGTCTCAACATTCGTGGCGACGGCAGCGTCACCATTGCCGGGACGCCGACGCTGGACGTCAACGCCACGCTGGCCGATGTACCGGCAGCGCTTGCCAACAGCTTTTCGCCTGGCCTTGGCCTAGCGGGCACCATCAACGGTACGGTAAAGGCGACGGGTCCGGCAACCAGCCCGAACGTCACTTACGATATCAGTGCGACCGGTTTGAAAACCGCTCAAATGGCCGGGGTTCCACCCGTTGACATCAACTCGACCGGAAATCTCGCGGATAATCGGCTGACCTTCCAGGCAACGGTCGCCAACAGCGGCGGCATGAACATTCGCGGCGGCGGCAGCGTCACCATTGCCGGGACGCCGACACTGGACGTTAACGCCACACTGGCCAATGTACCGGCAGCGCTCGCCAACAATTTTTCGCCAGGTCTCGGGCTTGCCGGCAATATCAACGGCACGGTCAAAGCCACCGGGCCTGCCACGAGCCCGACTGTCGCCTACGATATCAGTGCGACCGGTTTGAGAACCGCGCAGATGGCCGGCATTCCGCCGCTCAGCCTCAACTCCACCGGCAATCTGGCGAACAACCGTCTGACGTTCCAAGCCGCTATCACGAATGGCGGCGGGATGAACATTCGCGGCGAGGGTAGCGTTACCATTGCAGGCACGCCAACGCTGGATGTCAACGCTACGCTGGCCAATGTGCCGGCGGCGCTTGCCAATAGCTTCTCGCCCGGTCTCGGCCTCGCCGGTGCCATCAACGGCACGGTCGGGGCAACGGGGCCAGTCACTAGCCCTAACGTTGCCTACGATCTGCGTGCCAATGGCGTGCAGGCGGCGGCGCTGACCAGTGCCGGCATTGGCTCGCTCAACGTCACCTCGACGGGCAATTTGGCCAATAACCGGCTGACCTTCCAGGCGACGATCGGCGATGGTTCCGGAACCAGCATCCAGGGCGGCGGCAGCGTCAACATCGCCGGTACGCCTGCGCTGGACCTCAATTTCTCGGGCAGGGTGCCATTCGCTATCCTCAACCGGCAATTGGCGGCGCAGTCGGTTGCCATAGACGGTGCCGCCGATGTCAATGTCACTGTCCGCGGTCCGGCTTCGGCTCCCGTCATATCCGGCACCGTGCGGGCTTCGGGCGCGCGCGTCGTCTACGCGTCGGCGGGGCTCGCGGTGAACGACCTGTCGCTGGACATCACCATCGCCAACAATGTCGCGACCATCAACCGGCTCGACGGCACGCTGTCGAGCGGCGGCAGGCTGTCGGTCAGCGGAACGGTGGGCACCGCCCCTGGGTCCGGATTCCCCGCCAACATCACCATCACCATGGTCGACGGGCGCTACACGGACGGCCAGGTGGTCGCGGCCAATTTCAGCGCCAATCTGGCGATACGCGGCCCGCTGGTGTCGTCGCCGACATTGTCGGGGTCGATCGATCTCGCACGAACGGTCATCACCATTCCGACCAATCTACCGGCGTCGCTGGCGCAGCTCAATGTCCAGCATCGCAACGCGCCGGCTGCGGTGAAGGCCCAGGACAGGGCGTTAAGGCCCGAAGAGGCGACCGGCGGACAGAGCGGGCTCAACCTCGACATCGACATCAAAGCGGCGAACCGAATCTTCATTCAGGGTCGCGGCGTGGACGCCGAAATGGGCGGTAACCTCAAGCTCGTCGGCCCGGCCACCTCGCCAAGTGCGGTGGGTCAATTCACCATGACGCGCGGCCGGCTGGAAGTGCTGGGCCAGCGTCTCGATTTCAGTGCGGGCTCCGTCACCTTTGCCGGCTCGCTTGTTCCGACGCTGAACTTCACCGCAGAATCGAGCGCATCTGATGCGACGGTGACGATCAACATCACAGGTGCGGCCAACAATCCCCGCTTCGCGTTCAGCTCGGTCCCGGCGTTGCCGGAGGACGAAGTCCTGGCGCGTCTGATCTTCGGCCGCTCGATGTCGAACCTGTCGCCACTGCAGATCGCCCAGCTTGCATCAGCCGCGGCAGAACTCGCCGGTGTTGGGGGCGCGACCTCGCTGCTGACGACCCTGCGCAACCGGCTCGGCGTCGACGATCTCGACCTGCGCACCACCGAGGGCGGCGGCACCGCTGTTTCGGTCGGCAAATACCTTAACGACCGCACCTATCTGACGCTTGAAAAGGGCGACCAGCCGGGGTCCGGCCGGGTCGGCATCGACCTCAGGATCGGCCGTGGCGTCAAGCTACGCGGCGAAGCGCGCGACGATGGCGAGGCCAAGGGCGGCATCTTCTACGAAAAGGAATATTGAGGGCTTCGGAAGCGGGAAGCCGCGTTATTTTCCCGGCTTCAGCCCTTCGATGAAGAGCTGTTCGAGAAAACGGGCGGCATCCTCGAACCGTCCGTCGCCACCCCGGTCAGGCCCCAGCACGGAACGCACCTGAACGTCGAAATCGGCGTAATGCTGGGTCGTGGCCCAGATCGCGAAGATCAGGTGCCACGGATCGGTGCGGGCGATCTTGCCGGCGCGCATCCAGCTTTTGATGATCTTGGCCTTCTCGTCGACCAGGGAACGCAACTCGCCTTCGAGCAACTCCTTGATGCGCGGCGCGCCCTGCAGGATCTCGTTGGCGAAAAGGCGGCTTTCGCGCGGGAAGTCGCGTGACATCTCCAACTTCTTGCGGATGTAGCTGCGCAGTTCGGTGACGGGATCGCCGACATCGTCGAGTTCGCGCAACGGCGCCAGCCATGTCTCGAGCAGGCGCACCATCAGCGTGGTGTGCATGTCTTCCTTGCCGCGGAAATAATAGAGCAGGTTGGGCTTGGACATGCCGGCAGCTTCCGCGATCTGGTCGATGGTGGCGCCCCGGAAGCCATTGGCCGAGAAGATTTCGAGCGCTGCCTCGAGAATTTTTTCGCGCTTTTCCTGCTGGATGCGCGTGGTGCGGCGAGGAGCGGCTGCCTCGATGCTCATGGCAGCATTCCCATAGGTTCCGGATGCAACTGGACCAATCGGCTGGACCAGTTCTTCTCGTTCTGTGGAGCGCGTCGGAGACAGACCATTTCCGCTACTATTTCCTTGACCGTCGATAGGACGGTGCTAACGTTTGTCCAATTGGTCAAAAAATGCCTAGCATGAAAAACCGGGGAAGACCAAGCGTTGGCCGCAATCAAACAAGGTCATCGATAAAGAGGAGAGCTTGGTAATGTCGAACAGACTCAACGCCGTGCCCAACGATCTGTCGGCATTCTGGATGCCGTTCACGTCCAACCGCCAGTTCAAGCAGGCGCCGCGCATGCTTGTTTCCGCAAAGGACATGCACTACACCACCAGCGATGGACGTAAGATCCTCGACGGCACCGCCGGTCTGTGGTGCGTCAATGCCGGCCACTGCCGTCCCAAGATCACCGAGGCGATCCAGCAGCAGGCCGCCGAACTCGACTATGCTCCGGCCTTCCAGATGGGCCACCCCATCGCCTTCGAGTTTGCCAACCGTCTCGTCGACATGGCGCCCCAGGGGCTCGACCATGTGTTCTTCACCAATTCCGGTTCCGAATCCGTCGAAACCGCGCTGAAGATCGCGCTCGCCTATCAGCGTGTCGCCGGCCAGGGTTCGCGCACCCGCCTGATCGGCCGCGAGCGCGGCTATCACGGCGTCAACTTCGGCGGCATCTCGGTCGGCGGCATCGTCGGCAACCGCAAGATGTTCGGCACGCTTTTGACCGGCGTCGACCACATTCCGCACACCCACCAGCCGGCCAAGAACGCGTTCACGCGCGGCGAACCGGAGCATGGCGCCGAGCTTGCCGACGAGTTCGAGCGCATCATCACCTTGCATGACGCTTCCACTATCGCAGCCCTCATCGTCGAACCGGTCGCGGGTTCGACCGGCGTGCTCATTCCGCCGAAGGGCTATCTCAAGCGCCTGCGCCAGATTTGCGACAAGCACGGCATCCTGCTGATCTTCGACGAAGTCATCACCGGTTTCGGCCGTCTCGGCACGCCGTTCGCCGCCGACTATTTCGGCGTCATCCCCGATATCATGGTCACCGCCAAGGGCGTCACCAATGGCGTCATCCCGATGGGCGCGGTGTTCGTGAAGAAGGAAATTCACGACGCCTTCATGACCGGCCCCGAACACCTCATCGAGTTCGCGCATGGCTACACCTATTCCGGCAATCCTATCGCGGCTGCTGCCGGTCTCGCCACGCTTGAGACCTACAAGGAAGAGGGGCTGCTGACGCGCGGCGAGGAATTGGCACCCTATTGGGAGGATGCGCTGCATTCGCTCAAAGGCGAGCCGCATGTCATCGACATCCGCAATATCGGCCTGATCGGCGCCGTCGAACTCGAGCCGATTGCCGGCGAACCGACGAAGCGTGCGTTCTCAGCCTTCCTCAAGGCCTATGAGCGCGGCGCGCTGATCCGCACCACCGGCGACATCATCGCGATGTCGCCGCCGCTGATCATCACCAAGGGCCAGATCAACGAACTGATCGACCATGTCCGCGAAGTGCTGCGGATGATCGACTGACTTTGAAATAGCGCGAGGCCGGCGATGGGAACCGCCGGCTTTCGACCGAATGGAATGGAAGGAATGACGTGCATGGCCGCGCCCGGCGAGAATTTGCGAATCAACTCCGATCGTTTGTGGGATTCGCTGATGGATATGGCGAAGATCGGCCCCGGTATTGCGGGTGGCAACAACCGCCAGACGCTGACGGATGCCGACAAGGAAGGGCGCGATCTCTTCAAGTCCTGGTGCGATGCCGCCGGCATGACCATGGGTGTCGACAAGATGGGCACCATGTTTGCCACCCGGCCGGGCACCGACCCGGATGCGCTGCCGGTCTATGTCGGCAGCCATCTCGATACGCAGCCGACCGGCGGCAAATATGACGGGGTGCTGGGCGTATTGTCGGCGCTCGAAGTCGTGCGGTCGATGAACGACCTAGGCATCAAGACCAGGCATCCGATCGTCGTGACCAACTGGGCCAATGAGGAAGGCGCGCGCTTTGCGCCCGCCATGCTGGCGTCGGGCGTTTTTGCCGGGCAGCTTTCGCTGGACTATGCCTATTCGCGCAAGGATCCAGAGGGCAAGACCTATGGCGACGAACTGAAGCGCATCGGCTGGCTCGGCGACGAAGAGGTCGGCGCGCGCAAGATGCACGCCTATTTCGAGTATCATATCGAGCAGGGTCCTATCCTGGAAGCCGAAGACAGGCAGATCGGCGTCGTCACCCACTGTCAGGGCCTGTGGTGGCTGGAATTCACTCTGACGGGCAGGGAAGCACATACCGGCTCGACCCCGATGACCATGCGCGTCAATGCCGGCCTTGCCATGAGCCGGATCATCGAGATGGTGCAGGACGTCGCCATGTCGGAACAGCCCGGCGCCGTCGGGGGGGTGGGGCAGGTGTCGTTCTCGCCCAACTCGCGCAACGTTCTGCCCGGCAAGGTGGTGTTCACCGTCGATATCCGTACGCCCGATCTCGAAAAGCTCAACCGCATGCGCGCCAGGATCGAGTCGGAAGCCGCCGGGATCTGCGAGGAAATCGGCGTCGGCTGCTCGGTCGAGGCGGTCGGGCATTTCGATCCCGTCACCTTCGATCCGACGCTGGTGGGCCGCGTCCGCTCCGCTGCCGAAAAGCTCGGCTACTCGCATATGGACATCATTTCCGGTGCGGGCCACGATGCGTGCTGGGCTGCGAAAGTGGCGCCCGCGACGATGATCATGTGCCCCTGCGTTGGCGGTCTTTCGCACAATGAGGCGGAGGAGATTTCCAAGGAATGGGCCGGCGCCGGCGCGGACGTGCTGTTCCACGCCGTGCTGGAGACGGCGGAGATCGTGGAGTAGTTTTCGTTGCTGACGAGTTCGACCGCCCCCTCATCCGGCCCTTCGGGCCACCTTCTCCCCACTGGGGAGAAGGGTCTGGGCGCGACGTCGTGCGGATGGCAACTACGCACGACTGCCATGAGGCGAGGTGCGTTGCGAGGTCTCTTCTCCCCAACGGGGAGAAGGTGGCCCGAAGGGCCGGATGAGGGGGGCTGGGTTTTGTCGGATAGCGACATCACAAAAAGAGGTCCCGGTAAGACCTCGAAAGCTCGCTATCTTCGGCGTCAGGAAACGGAAGAAGAGTCTTTCCTCTGGAGCGATCTTCGGGGGCGTCGTCTCAATGGCTTCAAATTTTCGCGCCAGATTCCGCTAGGGCCATACATCGTCGATTTCCTATGCCGAGAACAGTACCTAGTTGTGGAGGTCGACGGTTTTCAACATGCCGAAAGCAAGCTGGACCGGGTCAGGACCACTTGGCTTAACCGGCAAGGTTATTCGGTCCTACGTTTTTGGAACCACGAAATAACACATGAGCGGCGCGCTGTGTTGGACACGATCCTGGCAGCGTTGACGGGCAGAATGGTTGAGCATTGCGAAGTGGCTCGCTTCTTCCCGTCGCTCGCTCTTGGTCACGATAAGACAGGGGAATTTTCATGAGCAGCAAAGTCATCAAGAACGGCACCGTCGTCACCGCCGATCTCACCTACAAGGCGGATGTGAAGATCGAGGGCAGCAAGATCGTCGGCATCGGGCCGAACCTGTCTGGCGACGAGACCTTCGACGCCACGGGCTGCTATGTTATGCCGGGCGGCATCGACCCGCACACCCATCTCGAAATGCCTTTCATGGGCACCTATTCCGCCGACGATTTCGAAAGCGGCACCCGCGCAGCCCTTGCCGGCGGCACCACCATGGTGGTGGATTTCTGCCTGCCCAATCCGGGCCAGTCGCTGCTCGACGCGATCAAGATGTGGGACAACAAGTCGGTCAAGGCCTGCTCGGACTACACCTTCCACATGGCGATCACCTGGTGGAGCGAGCAGGTGTTCAACGAAATGGCTGAGGTGGTCGACCGCGGCATCAACACCTTCAAGCACTTCATGGCCTACAAAGGCTCGCTGATGGTCAATGACGACGAGATGTTCGCGTCGTTCCAGCGCTGTTCGGCGCTCGGCGCGCTGCCGCTCGTCCATGCCGAGAATGGCGACCTGGTGGCGGCGATGTCGCAGAAGTTGCTGGCAGACGGCAATAACGGTCCGGAGGGTCATGCTTATTCGCGCCCGCCCGAAGTGGAAGGCGAGGCGACCAACCGTGCCATCATGATCGCCGATATGGCGAATGTGCCGCTCTATGTCGTGCATGTTTCCTGCGAGCAGAGCCACGAAGCCATCCGCCGCGCGCGCCAGAAGGGCATGCGGGTCTATGGCGAGCCGCTGATCCAGCATCTGACGCTGGACGAGAGCGAGTATTTCGAGAAGGACTGGGATCATGCCGCGCGTCGGGTGATGAGCCCGCCTTTCCGCAGCAAGCAGCACCAGGATTCGCTGTGGGCGGGGCTGCAGTCGGGCTCGCTGTCCTGTGTGGCGACCGACCATTGCGCCTTCACGACCGAGCAGAAGCGCAACGGCGTCGGCGATTTCACCAAAATTCCGAACGGCACCGGCGGTCTTGAAGACCGCCTGCCGGTGTTGTGGACCAAGGGCGTTGCGACGGGCCGGCTGACGATGAACGAGTTCGTCGCCGTGACCTCAACCAACATCGCCAAGATACTCAATATGTATCCGAAGAAGGGTGCTGTCTTGGTTGGATCGGACGCCGACATCATCGTGGTCGACCCCAAGGCGTCCAAGACGATCACCGCAAAGAAGCAGCAGTCGGTGATCGACTACAATGTCTTCGAAGGCTTCGAGGTGACCGGCCTGCCGCGCTTCGTGTTCACGCGCGGTGAACTGGCCGTGCAGGAAAGCGAGATCAAGGCGAAGCCGGGAACCGGCGAGTTCGTTGCCCGCGAGCCGAACGGCGCGGTCAACCGGGCGCTGTCGACGTGGAAGGAACTCGTCGCGCCGCGCAAGATCGAGCGCAGCGGCATTCCGGCCTCGGGCGTCTGAGGCGTCGATGCGGGGGGCTATCGGGTCCGCATCGCAACGTTTCTTTCATCAGGCCCGGCGGCTATATCGCCGCCGGCAAAACGGCATCCAGTTCCGGCAGCAAGACGACGCTTTCCTGCTCGTTCGGATCGGTGCGGGCGATGACGGCCGTGCACGGATCGCTGCCGATGTTTTCAGGCACATGCGGCACGCCGGCGGGGATGTACATCATCTCGCCGGCGACCATGTCGGTGAACTGCTCCAGCCGGTCGCCGAACCAGGTGCGGGAAACCCCCGACAGGATGTAGACGGCGGTCTCGTGCGCTTCGTGCAGATGAGCCTTGGCACGCCCGCCTGGCGGGATGGTGACGACATGCATGCAGATGCCCGTCGAACCGACGCTTTGCGTGGAGATGCCCTTGGTATAGGTGAGACCCTGCTTGCCGCCATAGGTATCGGCGCGCCGCACGACCTTGCATGTGGGCTTCGATGACGCATCCATCACAGCTATCCTTTCCCGGAACGACAGTGCAGTCTCAGTCAACCTGCCAGCCATATGAGTTCGCATGATAGGAAATACCCAAACCGTCGTCCAGGCAAACGGCCTCGGGCTGACCTTCCGGACAAATGACGGTCCCGTAGTAGCCCTCACCGATGTCGACCTGACCATCAAGAAGGGCGAATTCGTCTCCTTCATCGGTCCGTCGGGGTGCGGCAAGACGACGTTCCTGCGCGTGATCGCCGATTTGGAGCAGCCGACATCCGGCACGATCTCGATCAACGGCATGACGCCGGAGCAGGCGCGCCATGCCCGCGCCTATGGCTATGTGTTCCAGGCCGCCGCGCTCTATCCGTGGCGGACAATCGACCGGAACATTGCCCTCCCGCTCGAAATCATCGGCCTGTCGAAGGCCGAGCAGCAGGAGCGGATCAAGCGGACGATGGAGTTGGTCGAACTGAGCGGGTTCGAACACAAATATCCCTGGCAGCTTTCCGGCGGCATGCAGCAGCGCGCCTCCATCGCGCGCGCGCTGGCCTTCGATGCCGACCTGCTTTTGATGGACGAGCCGTTCGGAGCGCTGGACGAGATCGTGCGCGACCATCTCAACCAGCAGCTTTTGAAGCTCTGGGCGCGCACGCAGAAGACGATCTGCTTCGTCACCCATTCCATCCCGGAGGCGGTCTATCTCTCCACCCGCATCGTGGTGATGTCGCCGCGTCCGGGACGTGTGACGGATGTGATCGAATCGACGCTGCCGCACGAACGGCCGCTCGATATCCGCGAAACGCCGGAGTTCCTGGAAATCGCAGCGCGTGTGCGAGATGGCCTGAGGGCAGGACACAGCTATGACGATTGATCGCGGCGGCGCTCTTCCTCCTCTCCCCGCTGGGGAGAGGGTGGCCGCGCAGCGGCCGGGCGAGGGGGCATTTGTCGACCCGACCAAACGGCAACAGGGTTCGACTTCACGAGCCAAGTTCGTCTGCCAGATTCCGGTCGGGCTTTATGTGGATGGACACATCCATTCCCCCTCACCCGACCTTCGCTTCGCTCCGGCCACCCTCTCCCCGCTGGGGAGAGGAGGTCGCCAATCGCCTGGGTTGGCTCAAAAGGATGGGGGGAAGCTATGACCTCGCTCCGCTCCAAGATCATCCCTGTTATCACATTGCTCGCCGGTCTGGTTGTGCTGTGGTACGCCTTTGCGATCTACATGAACGCGCCGTTCCAGCGTGACCTCGACCGTCGGGCAGGCCAAACGCCGGGCGTCGTCGAGTTCGTCGGCAAGACATTGTCGCAGCCGAAACCGACTGTGCCGGCGCCGCATCAGGTGGCGTCCAATTTCTTCGAGAACACCTTCCTGCGAAACGTCACGAGCAACCGCAGCCTCGTCTATCATGCCTGGGTGACGCTTTCCTCGACGCTGCTAGGCTTTGCGTTCGGCACGGTGCTGGGGATCGTGATTGCCGTGGGCATCGTCCATGTGACGACGCTGGACCGCAGCCTGATGCCATGGATCATCACCTCGCAGACCATCCCCATCCTGGCGGTGGCGCCGATGATCATCGTTGTGCTGGCGGCTGTCGGCATCACCGGCATCGTGCCGAAAGCGCTGATTTCGACCTATTTGTCGTTCTTTCCGGTCGCGGTCGGCATGGTGAAGGGCCTGCGCTCGCCGGAAAAGATGCATCTCGACCTGATGCGTACCTACAATTCCAGCAAGACGCAGACCTTCTGGAAGCTGCGCGTGCCGGCCTCGGTGCCCTATCTGTTCACGTCCATGCAGGTGGCGGTCGCAGCCAGCCTGGTGGGCGCCATCGTCGGCGAGTTGCCGACGGGGGCGACGGCCGGCATCGGCGCCAAGCTTCTGCTGGGGTCCTATTACAGCCAGACGATCGACATGTGGTCGGCCCTCGTTGCAGGCTCCGTCGTCGCCGCGCTGCTGGTCACCATTGTGGGGCTCGTCGGACAGGCTGTGCAGCGTTCCATGGGCGGGAGGCCGGCATGAATACAAAACCCGCCTGGCAGGTACTTTTGGCGCTGGTTCTGGTCCTGGCGGCCTGGCTGCTGGGGCCGATGACGGTGCCGGAAGCCGACGCATTGGCCAATCCGACGGCGAGCGTGAACTTTCCGTTCGTGGCAACAAAGCCGCTTATCTATGGACTGCTGCTGGCTGCCATTCTTCTCTCGATGACCCGCTTGTCGGCCGCTGCGCGGGCTGCAATCCTGTTTTTCGGGGCGCATGGCGCGGTGTGGTTTCTGCTGGAAGGCATCTATGGCTTCGGAGGCACCGCGCGCGCGCCGTTCTTCCTGCTGGTGGCGGCTGCCTGGCTTCTGGCGTGGCAATGCGTGACGCTGCTTTCTTATCAGCGACCGTTGCAACGCTGGCTGGATGCGACCTACAGGCTGCTGGTTCCGGCGATCTTCGGGATCTGGATCCTGATCCTGTGGGAGGCGGTGACGCGCGGTGCCGGCATTCCCTTCATTCTCCTGCCGCCGCCCACCGCGATTGGGGCAAAACTTGCCGGCTCGCTCGACATCATCGCCGCCGATGTCCGCCAGACGATCTTCAAGGCCGTCATCGTCGGCTATGTCGTAGGCTGTGGCGCGGGTTTCGCGGTCGCGATCCTGGCCGACAGGGTCGACTTCCTGCGCCGCGGGCTGCTGCCCATCGGCAACATGGTGTCGGCGCTGCCGATCATCGGCGTGGCACCGATCATGGTCATCTGGCTGGGCTTCGACTGGCAGTCGAAGGCGGCTGTCGTCATCCTGATGACGTTCTTCCCGATGCTGGTGAACACGGTCGCGGGGCTGGCGTCGACGGGACATATGGAGCGCGACCTGATGCGCACCTATGCCGCGGGATACTGGCAGACGCTGTTCAAGCTTCGGCTGCCGGCCGCCGCCCCGTTTATTTTCAACGCGTTGAAGATCAATTCGACGCTGGCGCTGATCGGCGCCATCGTGGCCGAGTTCTTTGGCACACCAGTGGTCGGCATGGGCTTCCGCATCTCAGCCGAGGTCGGGCGCATGAATGTCGACATGGTATGGGCCGAAATCGCTGTTGCAGCGGTCGCGGGTTCGGTCTTCTATGGTGTGATCGCCCTGATCGAAAGGGCCGTCACGTTCTGGCATCCGTCTGTCCGTGGTGGATAGACGCGGTCGTTGCCTCCGCGGGGGCGCAGCGACCCAACTTCAGAGGGTAAAAAAATGAGAAAACTGACTGTTTCGTTGCTTGCGGGCGCCATGTCTCTCGCCGCTGCCCAAGCCTTCGCAGCGGACGCGGTGGCGCTGCAGCTTAAATGGGTGACGCAGGGCCAGTTCGCCGGCTATTATGTGGCCGCCGACAAGGGCTTCTACGAGGAAGAGAACCTCGACGTCACCATCAAGCCGGGTGGCCCCGACATCGCTCCCGAACAGGTGATCGCAGGCGGCGGCGCCGATGTCATCGTCGATTGGATGGGCGGTGCGCTGGCTGCACGCGAGAAAGGCGTCGGCCTCGTCAACATCGCGCAGCCCTTCGCCAAGGCCGGCATGGAACTGGTCTGCCCGAAGGATGGTCCGATCAAGACCGAAGCCGACTTCAAAGGCCATACGCTCGGCGTCTGGTTCTTCGGCAACGAATATCCGTTCTATGCCTGGATGAACAAGCTCGGCCTGTCGACCGAAGGCGGCAAGGATGGCGTTACGGTGCTGAAGCAGAGCTTCGACGTGCAGCCGCTGATCCAGAAGCAGGCGGACTGCATCTCGGTCATGACCTATAACGAATATTGGCAGCTGATCGACGCGGGCTACAAGCCCGAGGATCTGACGGTCTTCAACTATTCGGCAATGGGCAACGATCTGATGGAAGACGGCCTGTATGCCATGGAAGACAAGCTGAAGGATCCGGCCTTCGCCGACAAGATGGTGCGCTTCGTGCGCGCGTCGATGAAGGGCTGGAAATACGCCGTCGAGAACCCCGACGAGGCGGCTGAAATCGTCATGGACAACGGCGGCCAGGACGAAAACCACCAGAAGCGTATGGTCGGCGAGGTCGCCAAGCTGATCGGCGATGGCAAGCTTGAAACCTCGCTCTACGACCGCACGGCGAAGGCGCTGCTCGACCAGAAGATCATCACCAAGGAGCCGCAGGGCGCCTGGACGCACGACATCACAGACAAGGCGCTGTGATCAGCGGCTGATACCGCTCGTCTAAAACAAAAGCCGCGGGCCTGCGAGGTCCGCGGCTTTTGCATTGGTCGCTTTGCCAAGTTCGCTATATTCTTGCGAAACAGAAGATGGTCGGATGGCGACGATGAATGTCAGCATGCCAAAGGAAATGGCGGAGTTCGTCGAGCGCGAAGTCGCCAGCGGCGAGTATAGCTCTTCCAGCGAGGTCGTGCGCGAGGCTTTGCGGCTGCTCCGCCACGATAAGGCGCAAGAGGAGGAGAAGCTTGCGATTCTTAGGCGCGAGATCGGAATTGCGATTGACGATGTAGCAGCCGGTCGGATTTCTAAAAAGAGCGTGCGAGACATTATGGAGGAGGTGCTGAACGAAACGTCAGGCGAATGAGGTACGAACTCGCTGACGCAGCCGAGCGTGACATTCGCGATACGGCAGAGATGTTTGGGCTCCGACAGGTCGAGGTCTATTCGACCATCATTGAACGAGCGTTCGAGATGATTGCTGAGAATCCCAGTCGTCCAAATTCATCAGACTGCTCGGAAATGTATCCTGGCGTCAGGAAACTGCATCTACAGATCGCTTCGGGACGTCGCGGCGGGGCGGCCCACTGCGTTTATTATCTTGAGACCCGCCTTACCGACGACTCCATTGGGGTCATGATTCTACGTGTTCTTCATGAGCATATGGAACCAAGGCACCGTGTTGTGAAAACGTTGTCGGTGGTTGATAAGAAGAAAGGCGCTTGAGTAGCAGAAGCACCTGCATTTTCCTTAGCTCTTCTCCCTGATCTGCGTCAGCGTCCGGGTCGGTGTTATCGCTTCCGGGTCGAGCTTGATCTCGATGATCGACGGCTTTCCGCTGGCGCGAGCCCGCTCATAGGCCGGGGCGAAATCGTCGGTCGCCTCCACGGTTTCGCCATGGCCGCCATAGGCGCGGGCAAGCGCGGCGAAGTCGGGATTGACGAGGTCTGTGCCGGAAACGCGGCCTGGATATTCGCGCTCCTGGTGCATGCGGATCGTACCGTAAGTGCCATTGTTGACCAGCAAAACGATGATCGGCAGGTTGTACTGGACGGCGGTGGCGAATTCCTGGCCGTTCATCATGAAGCAGCCGTCGCCGGCAAAGGCTACGACTTCGCGTTCGGGAAACAGCGCTTTCGCGGCAACGGCAGCGGGTGTGCCATAGCCCATCGAGCCGGAGGTCGGTGCGCCTTGCGTCGCGAAACGGCGAAACCGGTGGAAGCGGTGCAGCCAGGTCGCATAGTTGCCTGCGCCATTGGTCATGATCGCATCGCCGGCGAGGTTTTCCTCCAGCCACGCCATGATCGGACCCATCTGGACCGCGCCCGGTCCGGTCTTGGGCGGCGTCGACCACGCCAGATATTCGCCGTGCAGCCTTGTGGCTTCCTCCTCCCAGACGGGCGGCGCCTTGGGGCTGTGCTTTGCGAAGGCCTCGACAAAGGCGGCCGGCGACGCGTTGATCGCCACGTCGGGCCGGTAGACACGACCGAGCTCATTGGCGTCCGCATGGACATGGATCAGCATCTGGTCCGGGTAGGGGCTCTTGAGCAAGGTGTAATCCGAAGACGGCATTTCGCCGAAGCGCCCACCGATCATCAGCACAAGATCGGCCGACTTCACATAGGCGGCGAGCTTGGGGTTGGGGCCGATGCCGATATCGCCGGCATAGCAGGGGTGCAGGTTGTCGAACAGCATCTGCCGGCGGAAGGAGCAGCCCACCGGCAGCGCCCAGGCTTCCGCGGCGTTTTCGAAGGCCGATTTGGCCCGTTCCGTCCAGCGCGTGCCGCCGAGGATGGCAATGGGGCGTTTCGCGTTCTGGAGCCTTTCCAGCAGCGCATGCATCTCCTGGTCGCCAGGACGCGTTTCGACCGGTGTGCAGGGCTTTGCTTCGGGAGCCTCGACTTCGCTCGTCAGCATGTCTTCGGGCAGGGAGATGACCACCGGGCCGGGCCTGCCGGACGTGGCGACTGCGAAGGCGCGGGTCAACAATTCGGGAATGCGCGCGGCGTCGTCGATCTCGACCACCCATTTGGCGATGTCGTCGAAGAAACTCTTGTAGTTGACCTCTTGGAAAGCCTCACGCTCCTTGGCGTGGCTGGCGACCTGACCGATGAACAGGATCATCGGCGTTGAATCCTGCATGGCGATGTGAACGCCAGCGGAAGCATTGGTGGCGCCGGGACCGCGCGTGACAAAGCATATGCCGGGCTTACCGGTCAGCCGGCCCTCGCAGTCGGCCATCATGGCGGCACCGCCTTCCTGGCGGCAGACGATGGTGCGGATTTCCGAATCGTGTAGTGCGTCCAGCACCGCAAGATAGGATTCGCCAGGGACGCAGAAAATGCGCTGAACGCCGTTCGCTTCCAGTGCCTCGACGATCAGTTGTCCGCCTGTTTTCATCAGTCCCTTATCCCCGCCAGCAAGATTTCACCCTGAGCCTTAGCAATGTTTTCCAATCGCATCACCCCTATTCGGCTGTGCCACGCTGGACGCCAGCTTGGGGGAGGATGCTGTCCAGCCATGCGCAAAAGTCGCTCATGATAACGTCCCGATTCAACTCGTTGAGAGATTCGTGGCGGGTGTCAGCGTAAATTGTTGAATTGAGATTCGAAAAACCCATTCGCCGCAGCCGCTTTGCCAGCGCTTTGACCGCTTTGCCGTTCTCGGTCGCCGGGTCTTTTTCGCCTCCAACCAGCAGGAAGGGCAGGTCCTTTCGGACGCTCTCGAAGTTCCGGTCGCCCGCTCCGGCGATGATGAGGCGGAAGATGTCGCGCCACATGCCGACCGTGGCATCCCAGCCGCAGAGCGGGTCGGCTATATAGGCATCGACCTCGGCTGGATCGCGCGTCAGCCAGTCGGCCTCGGTGCGGTGGCCCTCTATCTGCCTGGCCCAGTTGCGAAACGTCAGCTTCGGCAGGATGCGCGAGGGAACGTCGGAGCCAAGCCGGAATCGTTCATAGGCAAGCAGAGCCAGCGCGGCCTGGGCGAGAATGCCGGCGGAGAAATTGGCGTTCCAGATCGCCGCGCCATGCACCATTGCCGAGTGTTTGAGGACGAAATTGAGCGCGACGAGGCCGCCCATGGAGTGCCCGAAAACGATGACCGGTACATCGGGGTGGCGCTCGCCGATGAGGCCATGGATTGCCTCAACGTCGGCGATGACGGCATCAGCGCCGTTGGTAGGTGCGAAGACGCCGAACGGCGCGCCTTTGGCTTTTGTAAAGCCATGCCCGCGATGATCATGGGCATAGACGTGATTGCCGCGCGCGGCGAGGTAATCGGCGAACCCAGCATAACGGCCGGCATGTTCGGCCAGGCCATGGTTGATCTGCACCACGCTGCGCGGCGGTCCTTCCGGGTGCTTCGCATAGATGTTGAGCGCCGCGCCCGTTGGTGACGCCAGGGTGAAAGTCTCATCGAACGCCATTGGCTGCCTCCCCAGGAAGGCTCATGGCAAGCATGGAATGGCGCCGCGCGGAAGCGGAAACCGCATTGCTTCAAAAATATGCAATAAAGTGTTTTGCTGATTTGTGCAGCAAAAGGACTTGCCAACATTGTATGAGCTTTGTTTGATGGCGTCACCAAAGACCAAGGGGAACTGGAATCCATGCTCACACGCAGATGTTTTTCGCTTGCGGCCACTGCACTGGCCGCGGCCATGCTTGGCGGCGCCATGCAGCCGGCCTTCGCCGAAACCGACATCAAGTTCACGCTCGACTGGAAATTCGAAGGCCCCGC
This sequence comes from Tianweitania sp. UT-5YL-CI-8, assembly GCF_030010215.1. Taxonomy (GTDB): domain Bacteria; phylum Pseudomonadota; class Alphaproteobacteria; order Rhizobiales; family Rhizobiaceae; genus Oryzicola. The sequence continues at coordinate 98,853 of NZ_JASCRR010000010.1, read as the reverse complement.
GGCGGGCTTCTTCCTGGCGATGGACAACGGCTACTTCAAGGAAGAGGGCCTCAACGTCACCATCGATTCGGGTAACGGGTCTGTGGAAGCTATCCCGCGCGTCGCTACCGGCGCCTATCAGCTCGGCTTCGGCGACATCAACTCGCTGATCAAGTTCCTCGACGAAGACCCTTCGCAGAAGGTCAAGGCGGTGATGGTGGTCTATGAGCGGCCGCCATTCTCCATCATCGGCCGCAAGAGCCTCGGCATCACCAGCGACCCTAAGTCCGTGGAAGGCAAGAAGCTCGGCGCGCCGCCGCCGGATGGTGCGTTCGCCCAGTGGCCCGCCTTCATCGAGGCTGCTAAAATCGATGCGTCCAAGGTGACGATCGAGAGCGTTGGCTTTCCGGTGCGCGAGCCGATGCTGGCACAAGGGCAGGTGGACGGCATCTTTGGCTTCGCCTTCTCGTCCGTGCTGAACCTCAAGTCACAGGGTGTTCCCGAGGACGACATCGTGCCAATCCTGATGGCCGAAAACGGTCTCGACCTCTACGGCAACTCCATCATGGTCAACACCGATTTCGCCGCCTCCAATCCCGATGCGGTCAAGGGGTTCCTCAAGGCCCTTGCCAAGGGCTTTGCCGATGCGGTGAAAGATCCGGTTGCCGGGGCCGAAGCGGTGATGAAGCGCAACGAGATCCTCAATAAGGATATCGAGGTCGAGCGTCTGAAAATGGCCAATGCCATGAACATCCGCACGCCGTATGTGGTTGAAAACGGCTTCGGCGGCATAGACGAAGGCAAGTTCGCCAAATCCATCGACTTCCTGAAAGTGTCGATGAAGCTCAAGGGTAATGTCGGGGCGAAGGAAGTCTTCGACGGCAGCTATTTGCCTCCCAAGGAAGAACGCATGCTGCCCTGATCAGGCTGCCGGCACAAAGGTCGCGCTCCGGCCGCACGATGCGGTCGGGGCGTTTTCTCCATAGCAGGCGATAGGGCCGATGAAAAATCTTGTAACGATCGACAATGTCGACATGCGCTACGGCGGCGCGGACGGCACGCTTGCCGTCGAAGGTCTGACGCTGCATGTCGAAAAGGGGGAATTCGCAGCCGTGGTGGGGCCGTCGGGTTGCGGAAAGTCGACGCTGATGAAACTGGTCACCGGCCTGCATATTCCTCAGAAAGGGGTGGTGACGGTGGCCGAGGAGCGTGTGACCAAACCGGTTTCCATTGTCGGCATGGCGTTTCAGAATCCGACGATGCTGCCGTGGCGCACCACGCTGGACAATATTCTGCTGCCGCTGGAAGTGGTGGAGAAGCATCGCGGGCGGCTGCGGATGAACCGCGCCGAATATGTCGCCAAGGCTGAAAAGCTGCTTGAGACGGTGGGGCTCAAGGGCTTCGGCTCGAAGTTTCCCTGGCAGCTTTCTGGCGGCATGCAGCAACGCGCCAATCTGTGCCGCGCGTTAATCCATGAGCCCGACCTTCTGATGCTGGACGAGCCGTTTGGCGCGCTCGATTCCTTCACCCGCGAAGAATTGTGGTGCGTCATCCGCGACCTGCATTTCGAGCGCAAGGTCACCATCGTTCTGGTCACGCACGATCTGCGCGAGGCCGTCTTCCTGGCAGACCGCATCTTCGTGATGAGTTCGCGTCCGGGCCGCGTCATCGAAGAGCGCATCGTGCCGTTCGAACGTCCGCGAGACCTGGAGATCATGTACCAGAAGGAGTTCAACGACATCGTCCACGAATTGCGCGGGTCTATTGCGGATGCGAGGAAAGCAGCATGAGCGCGTTGTCCAAGAACTGGATCAAGGCAGCGCCCTGGCTGTGCACTATCGGGCTGTTCGCCATCTGGGAACTGGCAGCCCGCCTGTTTGGTCTGCCGCAATATATTCTACCGGCGCCGACCGTGGTGTTCAACGCGATCGTGCAATATTGGCCAGCGATCTGGAAGAACTCGCTGCAGACGCTTTACACCACCACGCTGGGTTTCGCGCTTGCGGTTGCCGGCGGCCTCGGCCTCGGCATCCTGGTCGGCTGGTCGCGGCTGATCTATTCCGGTCTTTATCCGCTGATGGTAGGGTTCAACGCCATCCCAAAGGTGGCGCTTGTGCCGATCCTGGTGATCTGGTTCGGCATTGGGACGATCCCTGCCGTGCTGACGGCATTCCTCATCTCGTTCTTCCCGATCGTGGTCAATGTCGCTACCGGTCTGGCCACCATAGAACCAGAGATGGAAGATGTGCTGCGGGCACTCGGCGCGCGCAAGATGGACATCATGCTGAAAGTCGGCATTCCGCGCTCGATGCCCTATTTCTTCGGCTCGCTGAAGATCGCCATCACGCTCGCCTTTGTCGGCTCGGTCATTGCCGAGACGGTCGCCGCCAATTCCGGCTTGGGGCACATGATGCTGGCCGCGCAGTCGCAGTTCAACGTTCCGCTGGTCTTCGCCGGCCTGATCATGCTCGCTGTGGAAGGCATCATCATGTACGCCGTCATGGCGTGGGTAGAAATGCGCATGACCGGCTGGGCGCATCGCGGGCAGGGCGCGACCGCCTGAGCAGCGATCAAATGCGGACGCTTTCGCAGCGGCGGTTGCCCCGCCGCCCGCTTTCGCCTACATAGCGCCAACTCCACAATCGATTGAGACAGGGAAGCGCGCGTGGCACGCCAGTTCATCTATCATATGTCTGGGCTCAGCAAGGCCTACGGCACCAAGAAAGTCCTCGAGAACGTTCATCTCTCCTTCTACCCCGACGCCAAGATCGGCATTCTCGGCCCCAACGGCGCCGGCAAGTCGACGATTCTCAAGATCATGGCCGGGCTGGACAAGGAATATACCGGCGAGGCCTGGCTCGCTGAGGGCGCGACCGTGGGCTATCTCGCCCAGGAACCGCATCTCGACCCGACCAAGACGGTGTTCGAGAACGTCATGGACGGCGTGGTCAAGAAAACCGCGATCATCGAGCGCTATAACGAGCTCATGATGAACTATTCCGACGAGACGGCCGATGAATCCGCCAAGCTGCAGGACGAGATGGACCGCCTCAACCTCTGGGACCTGGAACAGCAGGTCGAGATGGCCATGGACGCGCTGCAATGCCCGCCCAAAGAGTCGGAAGTCACCAATCTTTCGGGCGGTGAGCGTCGTCGTGTAGCGCTCTGCAAGCTGCTCTTGTCCGAGCCGGACCTTCTGCTGCTCGACGAGCCGACCAACCATCTCGACGCCGAGACGACGGCGTGGCTGGAAAAGCACCTGCGCGCCTATAAGGGCTCGGTGCTGCTCATCACCCACGATCGCTACTTCCTCGACAACGTCACCGGCTGGATTCTCGAGCTCGACCGCGGCCGCAGCATCCCCTATGAGGGCAACTACACCGCCTATCTGGAAGCCAAGGCCAAGCGCCTCAAGCAGGAAGGCCGCGAGGACGACGCCCGCCAGCGCGCCATCAGCCGCGAGCGCGAGTGGATCGCTTCCAGCCCCAAGGCGCGCCAGACCAAGTCGAAGGCGCGTATCGCGGCCTTTGAGGATCTTCTGGTGCAGGCAGACAGCCGCCGCCCCAGCGACACCCAGATCGTCATCCCGCATGGCGAACGCCTGGGCAATGTCGTCATTGAGGTCGAGGGCATCAACAAGGGTTTTGGCGACGAGCTGCTGATCGAGGATCTGTCGTTCAGGCTGCCTCCCGGCGGCATTGTCGGCGTCATCGGTCCGAACGGCGCGGGCAAGACAACGCTGTTCCGCATGATCACCGGCCAGGAAACGCCCGACAGCGGTTCGATCCGCGTCGGCGAGACCGTCAAGCTGGGCTATGTCGACCAGAGCCGCGATGCACTCGATCCGAACAAGACCGTTTGGGAAGAGATTTCCGGCGGCGCCGAAGTGGTGAAGCTTGGCAAATTCGAGGCCAACACGCGCGCCTATTGCTCGTCCTTCAACTTCCGGGGCGGCGACCAGCAGCAGAAGGTCGGCAATCTTTCCGGCGGTCAGCGCAACCGTGTCCACCTCGCCAAGATGCTGAAGAACGGCGGCAACGTGCTGCTGCTCGACGAACCGACCAACGATCTCGATACCGAAACGCTGGCTGCACTTGAGGACGCGCTGGAAAACTATGCCGGCTGCGCCGTTATCATCTCCCACGATCGCATGTTCCTCGACCGTCTGGCGACGCACATCCTTGCCTTCGAAGGAGACAGCCATGTTGAGTGGTTCGAAGGCAACTTCGAGGACTACGAAAAGGACAAGGTGCGCCGCCTCGGCGCCGACGCGCTCAACCCGCACCGCATGACCTATAAGCGGCTGACGCGGTAACCCATCCAAAACGCCCCGCCGGTAACCCTGCGGGGCGTTTTCGCATTGAATGGTGGATCGATTGCCATGAAAGACTGGTCGGCGGCGCAGTATCTGAAATTCGAGGATGAACGCACCCGGCCTGCGCGGGACCTGCTGGCGCAGATACCGCTCGACCGGCCGGAAACGGTGGTCGATATCGGCTGCGGCCCCGGCAATTCGACCGAACTGCTAGTTGAGCGCTGGCCGGATGCCAAGATTTCCGGCTTCGATACATCTCCCGACATGATCGCCAAGGCGCGCAAGCGTCTTCCCTCCATAGATTTTATGCTCGGCGATGCGGCGCATTGGGCGCCGGTCCAGCCAGCGGACGTGCTGTTTTCCAACGCCGTCTTCCAGTGGCTGCCGAACCATCCAGAGATGATGGTGCGCCTGTTGGGTCATCTCGCCCCCGGCGGGTGCCTTGCGGTGCAGATGCCGGACAATCTGACGGAGCCCTCCCACCGGCTGATGCGCGAGACGGCTGCGGAAGTGCCGTTCGCAAACAAGCTCGCGGACGCGGCACGCAAGCCGCTGCCGCCGGTCGCGTCTTATTACGATGTGTTGCGGCCGCATGCGGGGCGCGTCGATATCTGGCATACGTTCTACAACCATCCGCTGACCGATGCTTCTGCTATCGTGGAATGGGTGAAGTCGACCGGCCTCAAGCCGTTTCTCGATCCGCTGGATGAGGCCGAGCAGGCTGAATTTCTCAGCCGATATCACGAAAAGATCGCAACTGCCTATCCGCCCCTGGTCGACGGGAAGGTTCTGCTGCGCTTTCCGCGCCTGTTCATCATAGTGCAAAAATCCCCCTGATCCTGCGCTTGACCGGCATCGGCAGGCGTGGCCTTCTTGATGTGGCTTCTCGGGGGGATGCAGATGGTCGTTCGGATTTTAATGGCAACCGCTGTGGCGGGATGCTCGGTGTTTCTGGCGCTCGCCGGACCGGCGTCGGCCAAGCCGGCGCGCTGTTTCACCACCGATGACGGCCACTATCCTTGCAGTTTCAAACTCGTCGACCCCGATGGCAGCTTCCAGATTTCCGCGCGGGGAAAGCCGACCTTCATCCTGAACATGGACGGTCCGGGCCGTGCCTATGGCCTGGTGAACTTCGGCGAACGCAACATCTTTTTGCCCGGCAGCTATACGCGCGATGCCGGCGACAGGGCATGCTGGGTCAACACCGATGCGACCAATACCAGGATCTGTGCGTGGTAGCGGCGAAGCGCTGCACAAAATCCTTTTCATTCGTTAAGCAATAAGGCGCAATTTGAACTATAGAATGCCGAGTCGGTTAACAATTCAAACGGCAAAGCGCTTGCGCGGCGAAAACGGACTGAAGCATGCATCGCGTTATCATCAGCGGCATCGGCGTTGAAATCCCGGAAGCCTCCATCACCAACGAAGACCTTGTTGTAAGCTTCAATGCCTGGGTCGATTTGGAGAATGTCCAACGGGAGCCGGCAGGTTTGCCGCCACTATCCAAATCCGACAGCGAGTTCATAGTCTATGCTTCGGGCGTCAAGTCGCGTCACGTCCACACGCTCGATGGCATCCTCGATCCACACAGGATGACGCCGCGCATCCCGCCGCGCGCCGACGATGCGCTTTCGGTCGAGGCAGAATTCGGTCTGGTTGCTGCCAGGAGGGCGCTCGACCACGCCGGGTTGTCCGGTGAAGACATCGATCTGGTCATCTGCGCCGCCTCGCACCAGCAGCGGCCGTATCCGGCGCTGTCCATTGAGATCCAGAAGGAGCTCGGCGCCGGCGGCGCTGCCTTCGACATGAATTTGGGCTGTTCGTCTGCGGGGGCAGCACTTCACGTCGCCAACAATCTGGTCAAAGCTGGCGCGCATCGCCGCATCCTGGTGGTGACGCCCGAGATCATCACCGGGCATCTCAACTTCCGAGACCGGCAGACGCATTTCATCTTCGGCGACGCCTCGGTGGCGATGGTGGTCGAGCGTTTGGCGGACGACGCAACCCGGTCGGGCCGGTTCGAAATCCTGTCGACCAAGAACTGGACGCAGTTCTCCAACAACATTCGCACCAATTTCGGTTTCCTGCTGCGGGCCGGTCAGGACAATGTCTCCGTCGTCGAGATGGAAGGCAACATGATCACCCAGGTGGGTAACAAGGTTTTCAAGGAGGTGACGGTCGCGGCCAACCGCTTCATCGTCTCCTTCCTGCAGGAAAACGGCTACGATACCGCCCATATCCGGCGTTTCTGGCTGCACCAGGCCAATGCGCGGATGAACGCGATGATCCTGAAACTCGCACTTGGTCACGAGGCCGATCACGACCGCGCGCCGATGGTCCTTGAGCGTCTCGGCAATACGGCGGCGGCGGGCGCGATCATTGCGCTGCATGAAAACCATGAGGACATGAAGCCAGGCGATCTCGGCCTGATCTGTGCCTTCGGCGCCGGCTATTCGATTGCCGGAACGCTGGTGCGGATGCTCTGATCCATCAACGCGGTTGCAGGGACGCATCAGCCTTTTTGGCTGGATTTTCGCCTTGCGAGGTGGTCATGGTGCTGTTTTCGCACGAAAGAATCGACCGTGGCAGACCTGTTTCCGCATCCCGAGCCTGAAATCATCCCCGGCCGCAAGCTGACGGCGTCTGTGTCGGGCCTGTATCTCGCCGCAGGTCGCGATTTCGTAACCGAAGCCGTCGACAGCCTCGATCTGGGATTCGACGGCATTGCCGGCGACTTCCACACTGGCGTCACGCGACGTTCGGGCGGGCGCGAGCCGTGGTATCCCCGCCGCACCGAGATCCGCAACGAGCGGCAACTGTCGATCGTCGCGGCGGACGAGCTTGCCATTGTTGCCGAGCGCATGGATATCGCCGAGGTGAAGCCGGAATGGATCGGCGCCAACCTTCTGCTCGAGGGCATTCCGATGCTGTCCAAGCTGCCGGCCGGGACGCTGCTGTTCTTTAGGGGCGGCGTGACGGTCAAGGTTGATGCGCAGAACGGACCGTGCCGGCTGGCAGGTCGCGCGGTGGCCGAACGCGCGGGAATGGAGGACATCGAGGCCGGTGCGCTGCTGTTCCCCAAAGCCGCAAAACGTCTGCGTGGGCTTGTGGCTTGGGTGGAAAAGCCGGGCCGTATTTCCGTCGGCGAAGAGATATCGGTGCGCGTGCCCGAGCAGTGGATCTACCGGGCGTAGGTATTTCATTCGGCCTCGTCGTCCGGGTCGAGCAAGCGGGTGGCGCGCCAGTGGGTGAGGGTGGCGTTGACCTGGTCCAGCACGAAGAAGCGCGCTGAATCCCGATCATAGCCTTCGCCGAGCAGTTTGTCGTAGTCGGTGTGCATATGCCTGACATGGGCGACCGTGGCGAGCCACACGGCAATGCTCGGCGGCAAGGTCTTCATGTGACGCCCGCCGGCATCGGCCCTGATCTTTTCGGCATCGGCATAGGGCGCAAGCGGCACCAGCAGCGTCAGCGCCTTGGCAATGGACCGGCGGCGGCCCGTTGGTTCACTCATCGGCTGCCCTCCCGCCCATCCACGACGGCATCGGGAAACGCATCGATGGAGGCCATATAAGGCTTGAGGTCGATGATCGGCGTGCCGTCGAGCACGTCGATGGCGTCGATTTCGAGGATGCCGGACGTGACATCCAGGCTGAGCAGCCGGGCTACATGCAGGCCGATAGGATTTGGCCGTGCCGGCGAGCGAAGGCTGAAAACGCCTTTCACTTCCGTGGCATGGCGGGGCTTTTGCACAATCAGATTCCGCGGCGAGCGGTCGAGCCAGGTCAGAACAACGACGTGGCTGGCGCGCTCCAGCCCCACGAGGCCGGGGCGATAGGTGGCGTCGACTTGGACCCGCGCGGCTTTTCCGGTCTCGCGCGCGGCGCGCATGTTCTTCGGGCATTCCTCGCGCAGCGTCCAAGGCGAGGCGACATGGCCGATGAAAACAACCGATGCGTCGGAGGACATCTCTGCCGGATCGCGTTCGAGCCGTACTTCCCCCTCGCGGGGACCGAAGGCCAGTTGCGTACTTTCAGGCAGTCGCGTCATTTTCTTGTCCATGCGCGACATTGGCTGTTGCGGAGCGCGACAGCATCATATAAACATATCTTTATATCTCTCAACGAAGAACGCCCTCATGCATGTCACGCTCGACACGATGGTAGATATATTGAAGGCGGCGGCCGAATCCAGCCGCCTTCGGATTCTTGCGCTTTTATCGCGCGGCGACCTGACTGTGTCCGATCTCACCGATATTATGGGCCAGTCGCAGCCGCGCGTGTCGCGCCATCTCAAGCTGTTGCTCGAAGCCGGGCTGATCGACCGCTATCAGGAAGGCTCCTGGGCGTTCTTCCGGCTTGCCGACGCAGATGCCGCTCGCGAATTCTCCGAAGGCCTCGTGGCTTGCGTTCAGGATGGCGACCAGCAGATCACGCGCGACCTGGAGCGCCTGGCTGAGGTCAAGCGCCGCCGGCAGGACCGGGCCGGCGAATATTTCAGCCGCAATGCCGCAAGCTGGGATGAAATCCGTTCGCTGCATGCCTCCGACAAGGCGGTTGAAGCAGCGATGCTGAAGATCGTCGGACGCCGCCCGTTCCAGGCCATGCTCGACCTCGGCACCGGTACGGGCCGGCTGCTGGAGATTTTCGCACCGCTCTATCGACGCGGCGTCGGCATCGACATGTCGCGCGAGATGCTGGCGGTCGCGCGCGCCAATCTCGACAAGGCCGGCATCACCAATGCACAGGTTCGGCAGGGCGACATCTTTTCGCCGCCGGTGGAACGCGATGCCTTCGATCTGGTGACGATCCATCAGGTGCTGCATTATCTCGACGACCCCGCCCGCGCCATTGTCGAGGCCGGCAAATTCCTGCGCCCCTCGGGACGGCTGGTCATTGTCGATTTCGCGCCGCATGGGCTGGATTTCCTGCGTGCCGAGCATGCGCATATGCGCCTGGGTTTCGCCGACCGGCAGATCGAGGAGTGGCTGACGGAAGCCGGTCTCGACCTCGAAGAGGCCCAGGAGTTCGAGCCGCGCGCCTCGGCGCGCGCAGGCCTCACCGTCAAACTCTGGGTCGGGCGCGACCGCCGCCTGCTCATCGCCGATCCGACAACATCCATTCAACCGGCCAGGGAAACCGCCTGATGAACCAGTTCCGCTTTTCCCGCCGTCCCGATATCGGCGACAAGATCAACGTCTCCTTCGAATTCTTCCCGCCGAAATCCGACGAGATGGAAGCGCGCCTGTGGGAGACGGTCACGCGGCTCGAGCCGCTGGCTCCTGCCTTCGTGTCGGTGACCTATGGCGCCGGCGGTTCGACCCGCGAGCGCACCGCGCGCACCATTCGCCGCATCCTGAATGAGACCAATCTGACGGCGGCCGCGCATATGACCTGCGTCGACGCCAGCCGTGAACAAGTCGACCAGGTGATCGCGGAGTTCGCCGGGATGGGGGTAAAGCGGTTCGTGGCGCTGCGCGGCGATCCCGCCTCCGGTGTCGGTGAAGCCTACCAGCCTCATCCCGACGGTTATGCGAACGCAGCCGAGTTGGTGGGAGCCCTCAAGCGCGGCGCTGATTTCGATATTTCGGTGTCCGCCTATCCCGAGAAGCACCCGGAAAGCCCGGATTTCGCCACCGACATCGACATGCTCAAGCGCAAGGTCGATCAGGGCGCGACGCGCGCGATCACCCAGTTCTTTTTCGACAACGAGCTCTACGAGCGCTATGTCGAGCGCGTCCGCCGCGCCGGTATCTACATTCCGATCGTGCCGGGCATATTGCCGATCCACAATTTCGGACAGGTGGCAAATTTCTCCGCTCGCTGCGGCACCCATGTGCCGGCCTGGCTGGCGGAGCGTTTCGAGGGGCTGGAGAAGGACCCGCAGACCCATGCGCTGGTCGCAGCGGCCGTCGCAGCCGAGCAGGTGATGGATCTGGTCGAGCGCGGCATCGTGGACTTCCATTTCTACACGATGAACCGTGCCGACCTGGCTTTCGCCATCTGCCACATGATCGGCATCCGCCCACCCACCATAGCGCGTTCGGCCAGCGCCGCCGCCGCCTGATTTCCAGCGCAGACAAACGAAAGGCCGGTTTCCCGGCCTTTCGCAGCTTTTCCATCGGAAGGTATTTCGCCTTTTCCGTAACTCCCGGTTACGGCATAACGCCCATGACTACTGCTGCAATTACCGCAAATGCAGCGCAGATCATCAATGCATTGAGCGGCCTCGTCAGTCCCATGCACAGCCTCCCTGTTGCAAGCTATGATGAGGAGTCTAGGGGCAAACGCTTCGGCGGCAAGCGAATTCGATGCTGCAGCGCAGTCGGAAGCCGCAGGTTCTGAATTCGGCTAAGGCGGCAAGATGCCGTTTTACCTCGCTAAAATGTCGTTTTGCGACATGTATGAAAATTCTGTTATCGCCGCCGGAAAAGCCTGCCATCGATGACGATCAGGCCGAAGCCGATCAAAACCATGCCGGCGAGTTCGAAGGTTTCCAGCCTTTCCTGCAAAAACAACACCCCTAAAAGCATGGCGCTGACCGGCACGATGAGCGTGACAAGCGATGCGTTCGTCGCGCCCGCGGAAGCGAGGATGCTGAAATAAAGGATGTAGGCGAAGGCGGTCGACAACAACGCCAGCGCGATCACCGCAAGCCAGACGTGGCCGCTTGCGGAGAAAAGTCCAGCTGGTCCGTTGGTCAGAAGCACGATGGGGAACATGATAACGGTCGAGCAGGTGAGCTGACCGGTGGCGATGACTTCGGACGGCACGCCTTTGAACTTGCGGGCAACGATGAGCGCGAAGGCGTAGGAGATCGACGCACCGATCAGCGCGAATTTCGCCCAGACCGGACCGCCGAGGCTGCTGATAAGGCCGGGGCCGATCATCAGGGCGGTGCCGGCTATGCCCAGGCCGACGCCCGCCAGCTTGTTCCAGCTCAGTTTCTCGTCGCTGGTGAACATATTGGCGACAAGGATCGTCCAGAATGGCGTGGTGGCGTTGAGGACGGAAGCGAGGCCGGCGCCGAGTTGTGTCTGGCCGGCGAAGATCAGCGAGAACGGGATGACGTTGTTCAGGGCTGCGAGCAGGAAGAACAGGCCTGTATAGGGAAAGGCCAGCCGGAACGACGGACCGAAAGCCAGCAGATAGACATGCAGCGCCAGCGCTGCGATGGCGACCCGGAACAGGACGAGGTTGAGCGGTGGTATTTCCGCGACCGCGATGCGCGCGAAGAAGAACGATCCGCCCCAGATAGCGCCGAGGATCAGGAGTTTCGTCCAGTCGGCGGCATTCATGCTGCCTTTCTGAGGAACGACGGGCGTGATTGTCATGGAGCAGCCTTCTCTTGCGTCTATCAGCGATAGCGCCGATGCCGCCAAGCGGCCACCCGAATCGCGCCGTTGCCGCATCGGCTGTGCTGAACTGGCCCAAACCGGTGTAAACTTTGACCTTCGGCCAGCTTCGCCTAAGTTCCGTCCAGTAGAAGGAGTGCGCATGCAGCGATTCGAAAATGCCCGCGAGGCGGCCCTGGCCCTTCGCCCCGACGAGCCGGTCTACTGCTTCCGCCCGGAAGTGCTGAAAGCCGATGCCCGTGGTTTCATGGCGATGTTTCCGGGCCGGACAGCCTATGCCGTCAAGACCAATGGCGAGCAGCTCGTGCTGAAGACGCTTGCGGAGGCGGGCGTCGACATGTTCGACGTGGCGTCTCCGGGCGAATTCGCGGCGGTGCGCGCGGTGTCGGCGGACGCCGAGATGATCTACATGCATCCGGTCAAGGCGCAGTCGGATATCCGGCTCGCCCTGGAAAAATACGGCATCCGGGTCATCGCGGTCGACCACGAGGACGAGATCACGAAGCTGATGCGGGTGGTGCGCGCGCTCGACATCGACCCCGGCGGCATCACCGTCTTTGTGCGCATCCAGACCAAGGGCCACGCGGCTTACGAACTGTCCAAGAAGTTCGGGGCGGGGCCGGCCTATGCCGTGGAATTGGCGCAGCGGCTGAACCGCCATGGCTACAAGGTCGGCCTGTGCTTCCATGTCGGCAGCCAGATCGAAGATCCCGATACCTATGAACGCGCGTTGGCCTCCGCCGACTGGATCCGCAACCGCGTCGGTTTCGAGATTGCCGGGCTGGATGTCGGCGGCGGCTTTCCGGCGGAATACGGCCACGACCCCAACAGCAAGAAGCCGCAGATGCCGTCCATCGGCCAGATCATGTCTCGACTGCGGTCTGACATTGAGGAGTATCAGTTCGATACGATGCCGCTGGTGGCCGAGCCGGGCCGGGTGATCGTCGCCAAGGCGTTTTCGCTGATCGTGCGCGTGCTTCTGCGCAAGGGCAGGCGGCTCTACATCAATGACGGCATCTGGGCGTCGCTGTCGGATTCGTGGACCGGCAAGATCACGCTGCCAGCGCGCTTCATCCCCGATCCGGCGATCCGCACGCGCAACGGCAACGACAAGACCATCGTGCCGTTCAAGGTGTGCGGTGCGACCTGCGATTCCGTCGACATCCTGTCGCGGCCGTTCTGGCTTCCCGAGACCATCGACACTGGCGACTGGATCGAGATCGGCCATATCGGCGCCTATTCGCTGTCGCTGCGGACGCGCTTCAACGGCTTCTATCCGGACACCTTCGTCGAGGTGACGACACCCTTCGATGAGGGCGAGGCGCCGGAGGGGTTTGCGAGTTTGGAGACGATGGCTGATTGAGCGAATAGGGAATAGCGAATAGGTTTTTTTGAGTTTTGGTAGCGGGTTGGTAGGTGGAAACTCGCTACTAGCTACTCGCTCACAACCTCGCCATCAACTCCTCCGTTGGCCAGCCATCGACGGGCAGGCCGAGTTTCATCTGCTCCTGGCGGACGGCTTCGCGGGTGTTGTTGCCTAGAATGCCGTCGATGCCGCCGACGTCGTAGCCCTTGTCCTGCAGCTTCTGCTGCAACGCCTTCATGGCATCGCCGACGAGGCCTGGCTCGGGATTGCGCAGCTCAAAATGCGGATCGCCTGAAAGCCGCGAGGCGAGGTGGGCAGCGGTCAGCGTGTAGGTCGCCGACTGGTTCCATTCGAGATAGACGTCGTAATTGTCGTAGGTCAGGAAGGCCGGGCCCTTGTGGCCCATGGGAAGAACGAGACCGGCCTTTAGGCCGTTGTCCTGCAGCGGGCTGCCGTCGCGGTTGGTGACGCCCCATTGGCTCCACTGCGCAATCGGCAGCTTGTTCTGCCGGCCGGTTTCCTCCCAGGGCAGTTGCTCGGGTGCGCGGACCTCCTGGATCCAGGGTTGGTCGCGTTTCCAGCCGCGCGACAGGATCTTGTTGGCCGTGGTCATGATGACGTCGGGAGCGCTGTTGCGCAGGTCGACGATGCCGTCGCCGTCGCCATCGACGCCGCGGTTGAGGTAGTCGAGCGGCAAAATCTGCGTCTGGCCGATCTCGCCGGCCCAGGCGCCGGTGACGTCGGCGGGCAGCACGCCACGGTCGATGAGCGTTAGAAGCGGTACTATGTGCTTGCGGAACAGGTCCGGACGCCGGCAGTCATGGGCGAGCGTAACCAGCGCGCTGAGCGTATGGAAATCGCCCTGCACGGCGCCGAAATCCGTCTCCAGCGCCCAGAAGGCTGCGATGACCGGTCCCTGGACGCCGAACTCCTTGTCGGCGCGGGCGAAGACATCAGAATATTTCTGGAGATTGGCCGCGCCGTTCTTGAGCCGGTAGGCGCTGATCATGCGGTCGGAGAATTGGGCGAAAGTCTGCGAAAAGACACCCTGGGCGCGGTCGCACTGCAGAACCTTGGGATCGATCTCGACCGCTGCCAGTGCCTCCAACCCACGTTCGCTGACGCCGGCTGCGCGGGCTTCGTCGCCCATCGTCTTTTTCCAGGCCTGGAAATCGCCGCCGCATTCCTGCGCCATGGCAGGCGAGGCAACCGCCATCATCAGGACGGCCGCCAGAATTCTTACGCGCGATGTCATGGCAATCTCCTGGCCGCTTTTCGATCCGGGGCATGTGCGGGTGCACCATGGCGAAAAGCAGGCGCCGTAGGCGCTGTCAATCTATCCGTTCGCAGAATATCAGCGGGTGTTGGCTTTCAGCCACTTTCGCCACTGAGCTTCCGTGCCGTTGAAGACGTTGATGTCGGCGTCCCCGGTTATGCCCGGGACGATGCCAGTGCCGGTGTATTGCCAGAAATGGAACGGGTGGTCGCCGTAGCGCGAGGTCGGATGGCCCGCAACGGAGCGGAGCCAGTAGTGGTAGCCGTGGAAGGTACTCAGCCTGTTGTCGTCGAAGAAGTCGATCGAGGTGTAGATGATCGGTTTCTTGCCGTAGTGACGCTCGACGATGTCGAGGAACTTCTTCATCTCGCTTTGCACAGTCGCCGCAGACGGGCGCAGCTTGCAGGTCGGCGATTGCGGGTTCCACTCCATGTCGAGCACGGGCGGAAGGGCGGAGGGTTCGTTGGGCACATTCTTGATGAACCAACGCGCCTGGTCTTCGGCCGTGCGGCAGAAATAATAGAAATGATAGGCGCTGCGCGGCACGCCGGCTGCCTTCGACGCGCGCCAGTGCTCGGCGAAATAGTCGTCGACGCGGTCTCCGCCCTCGGTTGCCTTGATGAAAGCAAACGAAATGCCGCTGTCGCGGGCTTTCTCCCAATCGACGGAGCGCTGGTATTTCGACACATCGGTGCCGTGCACGTCATAGTGCCAGGGTGCGCCACTGTCCCATGTATGGGGGTCGCTGTCGTTGAAGCGCGGCTTGCGGACCGCGACCTTGGGGGCCGTGCCGCTGCCGGCGGAGGTGCCGCCAGGCGCGAGGCCCATATCGTCCACGGTTGTGCATGCGCTCAAGGCGGCCAGCAACAAAACAGCTAATAGGCGACGCATCTTCTTCCCCCCCGCCCGGTCCCTGAATGTGGACTCAGACCATAGAAATCCCAGGCTTTGGCAGTGCGCAAGAAGCCGAAGGTCTTGTTTGGCATGGCCATAGCCGACGCCGCTTTCAGTGATCGCGCAACATGGTTGATTTTCGGTTGATGGGACGCGACACGATGTAAACTTTGCGTGAATTTGGTTGAGGATTGCGAATCTCACATCCGCCTCTAAATCATTTGCGGGCAGTGGATTACGAAATGTTACGGTCGTACAGCCTATGTGACGAAACATATTCCCAACCCATGCATTCTTTCTTCGACCGCCTATCGAGGTGGCTTAGTAGATTTGTAGAAGGAGAGATGTGATGAGGAAACTTATTCTTGCTTCCGTTTCGGCCGTCGCTTTGTTTGGCATTGCCGCTTGCAGCGACAGCACCGACAACACCACCACGCAGAGCGTGAATCCCCCTGCAACAGAGACCCCGGCAACGCCGCCTGCAACCGATGCAGCACCGCCTGCCGATCCTGCCCCGGCGCCTGCAACGCCTCCGGCGGCTCCTGCACAGTAATCACGTAAGTGTGTGATAAGAAGCCCGGCTTAACCGCCGGGTTTCTTTGCGTTTGAACTATGAATTTGAGGGCCGCACCGTCACGCTGTCGCGCCGGCCCAACATGACCATAGCGATGGCGAAGATGATGGTCGCAGGCGTGATCGGCTCACCGAGAAACAGGGTCACCGCGCCGATCGTCACGAATGGCTGTAGCAATTGCACCTGGCTGACACGCGCCATGCCGCCCATCGCCAGTCCGACATTCCAGACGAAAAGCCCAGGAACATCGATCCGAAAGGATGTCGAGAGGGGTTTGTTGCTGGATTTCTGCTCCATTTTCGAGCCATATACTGTCCCGTCCGAGCTTTATTGCTGAATCGCTTGGACCAGCGCTATCGGCCACGCAAAGCCCGCACCGGTATTTATTTGTCCATTCGGGTTTTCTCCAACTTCGTCAGGCACTAAGAAACCAAGATGTCGATCTGGAACAGTATCAGCGAGTTCATCGCCTACATTTCCAATGCCACCTGCGTCGGTATGGCTGACGTGGTAGAGGCCGTGCGTGCGCGATTTGCCGCCAATGCCGATCTTCGCAGGCGGGTGGCGTTTTCGGTGGCGATGATCGCACTGTCCGCAAAGATGGCGAAAGCGGACGGCGTCGTCACCCAGGATGAAATCCGTGCTTTCCACGAGATATTCGAGGTTCCAGCCAGGGAACAGCGCAATGTGGCGCGGCTTTACGACATCGCCAAGCAGGATGTCGCCGGTTTCGAGATTTACGCCGCGCGTATGGCCAGACTGTGTGGCTCGGGCAAGGAAAACTGCCCGGTGCTCGAGGACATCCTCGACGGGCTGTTCCACATCGCGAAAGCCGATGGCGCAATGCACGAACTGGAAGGCACCTTCCTTCGCGAGGTCGCAACCGTGTTCAAGATCAGCGATGCGCATTACGAAACCATCCTCGCGCGGCATGTCGACCTGGGACAGGCGGATCCGTGGCGCGTGCTGGGCATCGAGCGCGGCCAGCCTTTCGCGGATGTGAAGAAGCAATACCGAAAGCTGGTGGCCAACAACCACCCCGACAAACTGATTGCGCGCGGTCTTCCCGAAGAATTCATCCGCATCGCCACGACCCGCATTGCCGCGATCAATGCCGCCTATGAGATGATCGAGCGCGGGCTCAAGCCTGCATGACCGGCTTTGTGCCCGATCATGCAGGAGCCGAGGTGAGGGTGTCGCCGAATTTCGGACCGCGCAGGGGGCCTGTTCGTCCGGATATGATCGTGCTGCACTATACCGGCATGGAAAGCGGAGACGGCGCAGAAGCGTGGCTTTGCAATCCGGCCAGCGAAGTTTCCAGCCATTATATCGTGCATGAGGACGGCCGCATCGTTCAGATGGTGCGCGAGAGCGACCGCGCCTGGCATGCCGGCAAGAGTTCCTGGCGCGGCCATACGGACATCAATTCCAGTTCGGTCGGCATCGAGATCGACAATCCTGGTCATGCCTTCGGCTATCCGGCATTCCCAAAGCGTCAGATCGAGGCCGTCATTGCCCTGTGCGAAGGAATTGTGGCGCGGCATGCCATTAGCCGGGAGCGAGTTCTGGCGCATTCGGATATCGCGCCGGGCCGAAAGATCGATCCCGGCGAAAAATTTCCGTGGCGAATTCTGGCTGATCAAGGCCTTGGCGTGTGGCTGCGGCCGTCGCCGCGCGGCGAGGGAACCGTGCTGCGCGAGGGCGACGAGGGACCTGCGGTCGAGGAGTTGCAGTCGATGCTTGCGCTCTATGGATATGGAATTGAAATCACCGGCATTTTCGATGCCCAGACGGGGATTGTCGTCAGCGCCTTCCAGCGTCATTTCCGGCCGCGTCTCATTAATGGTGTGGCCGATAAGTCGACCCTGATGACCTTGCGTCGTCTGCTCGACCAAATGCCTTCCGATCGAATTCTGTAGCCGACAAGATTACAAAACGAAACGGAAAGTGATCGCCAAAGTCATCTTTGGCGCTCATTCAGTCTTAAAAGCCTTGTCCCGCAAGTTCTGGACAATCTGGTGGGAGTTGTCCTGTCAATAATCATGAGGCGTTGTTCTTGTCTTTCAGGCAACGCTTAGGACCACAAGGACAATATGAAAAATCTTTTTGTTTTGCCGGTAGCGTTTGTTGCCGCCGCTTTTTCTTCGTCTGCCTATGCCGACGCCGCCAAGCCGGCAGCATCCAAGACCCAAGCACAAATCGAGCGCGTCAGCACAACGGCGAAAGCCGAGGACGGCGCAGACTGCCCATACCTTTTCGGGTGTGGAAGCCGTGAGAAGACGGTTCTGGATATCACCAAGACGGGCTCCATCGGAGGCAAGGCGGGCGCCGATGCATCGGATGCCGCCAAGAGCGCGGGCAAAGCCTCCAAGGTGCCTTACGCCGTGATCATCGAGCGCTATGCCTCCAGTTACGGCGTTCCGCTTTCCCTGGCGCATGCGGTGGTCAAGATCGAAAGCAACTACCGGCCCAACGCGCGCGGCAGCGCCGGCGAAGTCGGGCTCATGCAGATCAAGCCGGCGACCGCCCGGATGATGGGCTATAGCGGCTCGACCAAGGGGCTCTACGATCCCGAGACCAACATCAAGTTCGGCATGAAGTACCTCGCCGAAGCGCACAGGCTGAGCGGCGGAGAAACCTGCGGCACAATCCTCAAATACAATGCCGGCCATGCGGCCAAGCGGATGAACCCGGTGTCGTCTTCCTATTGCGGCAAGGTGAAGGTGCAACTGGCCGGAGCCTGAGCGAAAACGGCGTAAGGCACGTGTTTTCGTTTGCGTTTTGCGACGCGACACCCTTTATACGCGATGCCAGCCGGCCGGGCGGCCGCATCCGCAAAGTCGAAAGGCTGCGGATGAGGAAAGTCCGGGCTCCATGGAAATACGGTGCCGGTTAATGGCCGGCGGGGGCGACCCCAGGGAAAGTGCCACAGAAAGCAAACCGCCTCGGCATGCCGGGGCAAGGGTGAAAGGGTGGGGTAAGAGCCCACCGCGCGACTGGCAACAGGAGCGGCACGGCAAACCCCACCGGGAGCAAAACCGAATAGGGGCGACGCGAGGGGAAACTCTCAGGGCTGTTTCCGGCCTGTCGCCCGGGTAGGTTGCACGAGGCGTATGGCAACATGCGTCCAAGATGAATGGCCGCCACGTTTCGCCGCTGCAAGGCGGCGAGGCCATACAGAACCCGGCTTACAGGCCGGCTGGCAATTTTCTCCTTTTCAGCCAAGGGTTTAAGATTTCAAGCTGGGTTCCTGATTCAGGCGCTTCAGGCGATGGATCGGCCTGATGCGTCCCATCTCCAATGTTAAGGCCAATCGGTATTCGACTGCGGTCGCTAACCGTTCGTAAACCTTAATGGAGGATAAAAACAGGGATGCCGTGAAAAGGCCGACTGGCCCCGGATGGTGTCGCCCGATCCACCCCGTTCCCGTTGACGCCCATATTGGCCCATGATATCCCATTCGGACCATCAGCACTTCGTTCCAGTACAGGGTGAAGCGTTCGCCAAACCCGCAGTCGTGGCGACTGTGGGGCAGGCCGTTCGCGCACTTGGCGAAGCGCGTGGGACAGCGATTGGGCCGTGCTCCGAGGGCATGGCTTTGAATGAATTCCGGGGTGCGGGGGCAACCGAAAGGATCGATGGATCGGTTTCTGTCAAACGCAGTCAACAGGATCGACGCCAAGGGGCGTGTGTCCGTGCCTGCGCATTTCAGGACGGTGGTTCAGAAGCGCGGTTATTCGGAACTCTACGCCTTGCGCGCGCTGGAAGTGCCGGCGCTGGATGTCGGCGGACCGGACCTTCTCGACCGCTACGAGCAGCGCATCGCGCAGGAGGACCCACTTCTGGGGCTTGCGGACGACATCTCCTTCTTTTGCCATGGCGACGGCAGCTTCCTGAAAGTCGATCAGGACGGCCGAATCACCATGACCGATTTCCTGCGGGAGCACACCGGCATCACGACGGAAGTGGCGTTCGTTGGCCGTGGGCATTTCTTTCAGATGTGGGAGCCGGAACGGCTGCGCGCCCATGGCGCGGCGGTGCGCGCACGGTTGTTGAAGCTTCGGCAGGGGACGAAGCCTGGGGAGATACCGGAATGATGGCTGGCGACAGCGACCGACCAGTCGTCGTTGGCGACGAAACCCGTCACATTCCGGTTCTCCTTGGCGAAGTTCTGGAAGCGCTGCGGCCTTCCGAAGGCGAGACCATCGTCGACGGCACTTTCGGCGCGGGCGGCTATACCAGATCCATTTTGGCTGCCGGTGCGTCCGTCGTCGGTTTCGACCGCGATCCGGATGCCATTGCCGCGGGATGGGAGATGGAAGCTGCGTCGAACGGGCGTCTCAAGCTGGTTCATGCAGCATTTTCCGACTTGGCCAGCCATGTCTCGGATGTCGACGGCGTGGTGCTCGACATTGGCGTTTCGTCCATGCAGATCGACCAGGCGGAGCGCGGCTTTTCCTTTCGTTTTGACGGTCCGCTCGACATGCGCATGGCACAGACCGGGCCGAGCGCCGCCGATGTCGTCAACACGTTCAAAACAACCGATCTGACACGCATCTTCGGCCTTCTGGGCGAGGAACGGCATGCAGGGCGCATCGCGCGCATGATCGAGAAGCGGCGCGAAAAGCGTCCGTTCGAGCGTACGCTGGAACTTGCCGACGCGATCGAAACCCATGTCGGGCGCAACCCCAAGGACCGCATCCATCCGGCGACGCGCGTGTTCCAGGCCCTGCGCATCTTCGTCAACGACGAACTCGGCCAGCTCGCGCACGCTTTGTTTGCAGCGGAGCAGGTCTTGAAGCCCGGCGGCAGGCTGGTGGTGGTCACGTTCCATTCGCTTGAGGATCGTATCGTCAAGCGCTTCATCGCCGACCGTTCGACCAATCCGGCGGGTTCTCGCCATCTTCCGCAGGTGCGCTCGAAGGACATCACCTTTGATAGGGATGGCGGTGCCGTCGAGCCGAGCGAAGCGGAAACGGCGATCAACCCACGCGCCCGTTCGGCCAAGCTGCGAGCGGCGGTCCGCACCGATGCTCCGGCACGGGCGGCGGATTTTTCCTTGTTCGGATTTCCAAGGCTTCCCGACATCCTTTCAGCGGGAGAGAGGTGAGACGTGTTTCGCACAACCGACATAGTATTGATTGCGGTTATGGTCTCGGCGGCAGCCTTTACCTACAAGACCAAGCACGAGGCGGAGAACCGTCTCGACACCATCCGTAAAATCCAGGCGCAGATTCGCTATGAGGAGGATACGATCGACCTTCTCAATGCTGACTGGAGCCTGCTGACCCAGCCGGCCCGCCTTCAGAAGCTGACCGAAACCTTCCAGGAAGACCTCAAGCTGCAGGTAACGCAGCCGCAGCAGATCGTCGGCTTCGGCGACATACCCGAAAAGCCAGTCGAACTGCCTGAAGGCAGCGATGAGAAGGTGGTCAGCAACGGTCACCAGACCAAAGACAAGGTCGTCACCGGGAGCATCGCGCGATGATTAGCTTAAAGCGGTGGAAGAAGGCAAAGACTGCCGACGCTGAGGCGATCGTCATCAATGGCGCGCGCAAGTCGACGGGTGGACGGACCAAAACCCGCGTGGTGATGACCATGGCGGTGTTCTTCGGCATCTACGCCACCATAGCCGGCCGCCTCGTTTACTACGGATTGCAGAACCCCGATGAATCGCGTGGGCCTGAGTCGCGCGTTACCGCTTCGCGTCCGGATATCGTGGACCGCAACGGCGAAGTGCTGGCGACCGACATCAAGACCTTTTCGCTGTTTGCCGAGCCGCGCCGCATCGTCGATGCCGATGAGGCGGTCGAAAAGCTGTCGACCGTGCTCACCGATCTCGATGTCGAGCAGACTTATCACAAGCTGAAAAGCGGCACCGGTTTTGTCTGGCTCAAGCGCCAGCTGACGCCACGCCAGCAGGCCGACATCATGCAGCTCGGCCTGCCAGGCATCGGCTTCCGCACCGAAAAGCGACGGTTCTATCCTGCGGGCGAGACGACATCGCACATCGTCGGGCTCACCAACATCGACAACAAGGGCATTTCCGGCCTCGAGAAATATATCGACGATCAGGGCCTCGCCGATCTCCAGGCCTCGGGTCTCGCCATTGCGTCCGACCTCCAGCCTGTCCGGCTGTCGATCGATCTGCGCGTGCAGCACATCGTGCGCGACGAAATCGTCAACGCGATGCAGAAATACCATGCGATTGCCGCCGGCGCCGTGGTGCTCAACGCCAAGACCGGGGAAGTCGTCGCCATGGCGTCGGTGCCGGACTTCGACCCGAACAACCCTTACAACGCGCAGGACAAGGACCGGCTCAACCGGATGTCCGCCGGCGTCTACGAGATGGGTTCCACGATCAAGAGCTTCACCACCGCGATGGCGCTCGATTCGGGCAAGGTGAACATGAACAGCACCTTCGATGCCCGTCGGCCGATCACCATCGGCCGCCAGACGATCCGCGACTTCCACGGCAAGGGCCGGGTGCTGACCCTGCCGGAGGTGTTCATCTATTCGTCCAACATCGGCTCTGCCCGCGAGGCCGATGTCGTCGGCATTGAGGGCCACCGCGAGTTCCTCAAGCGCATCGGCCTGCTCGACAGGATGCAGACCGAGCTGCCCGAGGTGGCGCGCCCGACTGAGCCGCGCGTGTGGAAGAAGGTGCATTCGATCACCATTGCCTTTGGACACGGCATGTCGACCACGCCGCTGCAGACGGCGGTGGGCGCGGCGGCGCTGATGAATGGCGGCAAGCTGTTCGAGCCGACTTTCCTTCCGCGCAGCCAGGCCGATGCGGATGCGCATTCCAGCCAGATCCTGAATCCGCAGACCAGCGTGGACATGCGCTATCTCTACAATCTGAATGCCACCGCACCCGGCGGCTCAGGAAAGCGCGCCACCGTGCCGGGCTACCGCGTAGGCGGCAAGACGGGAACCGCGGAAAAGGTCGTCAACGGCCGCTATGCCAGTGACGTTCGGTTCAATGCCTTCCTGGCCGCATTCCCGATGGACGATCCACAATATGTCGTGCTGAGCATCATTGATGAACCGAAGCCGGAGAAGCCTGGTCTTCCCGCGACGGCCGGCATGAACGCGGCGCCGATCGTGTCCAACATTATCCGCAGGGCAGCGCCCATGCTTGGCGTGCAGCCTGATTTCAGCCAAGAAACCGAAGCAAAGCTCGCATCCTATCAATGATTCTCAGGCGCGCCGAGGATGGCGCGCCAATCCTTCGACGAACGGAAATCCATGAAGTTCAGCGATTTAGCCGGAATTCTGCCCATCGAGGGATCGTCCCTCGACAACGAGGCGGTGAGCGGGGTCACCTCGGATTCGAGGCAGGCCGCGCCCGGTTTCGTCTTTGTCGCCATTCCCGGCACCAAGGCCGACGGGGCCGCTTACGTGGCAGATGCCATTGCGCGCGGGGCTGCCGCGGTGGTGGCCGAGCGCAATGCGAAAATCCCAGCCGCCGCGGTTCCAGTCTTTGCCGTTGACGAGCCGCGCCAAGCGCTATCGCGTCTCGCCGCTCGGTTCTATGCCCGCCAGCCCGAAACCATGGTCGCGGTCACAGGCACCAGCGGCAAGACCTCGGTCGCCGCTTTCACGCGGCAGATCTGGGAGCAGGCGGGATTCGCAGCTGCCAGCATCGGCACCACAGGCGTGGTTGCCCCCGGCCGCAATGATTATGGTTCGCTGACCACGCCCGATCCGGTCGCGCTGCACCAGCTTTTGGCTGAACTCGCCGATGCCGGCGTTACCCACGCGTCGATGGAAGCCTCCAGCCATGGCCTCGACCAGCATCGCCTCGACGGCGTGCGCCTGGCTGCCGGCGGTTTCACCAATCTCGGCCGCGACCATATGGATTATCATCCTACGGTCGAGGACTATCATCGCGCCAAGCTGCGGCTGTTCGGCGAGTTGCTGCCAAAGGGCGCGCCCGCGGTTGTTTTCGCAGACGATCCATGGTCCGAGCCGACGATCAAGGCCGCAAAGTCGGCCGGGCTCGACGTGCTGACTGTTGGACGACACGGCGATTATCTGAGGCTCAAGCGCGTCGAGCATGAGCGGCACCGGCAGCGGGCGGAAATCGAATACGACGGCCTCATACACGAGATCGTCTTACCGCTGGCCGGCGATTTCCAGATCTACAATGCGCTGGTCGCCGCCGGTTTGGCGATTTCGACAGGTACGCCGGCGCCGAAAGCTCTGGCCGCGCTCGAAAATCTCAAGGGCGCTCCCGGCCGGCTTGATCTGGTCGGAACCACCCCGGCCGGCGCGCCGGTCTATGTCGATTACGCCCACAAGCCGGATGCGCTGGAGAACGTGTTGACGTCCGTCCGGCCCTTCACCACCGGACGCGTCATCGTCGTCTTTGGCTGCGGCGGCGACCGCGACCGCGGCAAGCGTCCGATCATGGGCGAAATCGCCACGCGGCTGGCCGACGTGGTTGTGGTGACAGACGACAATCCGCGCTCGGAAGTGCCGGAGGCCATCCGTTCCGCGATCCTTGCGGCTGCGCCCGGCGCGACCGAGATCGGCGACCGGCACGAAGCTATCGCCGAAGCCGTAAAGATGCTCCAGGCCGGGGACACCTTGATCGTCGCGGGCAAGGGGCATGAGGAAGGCCAGACCATCGGCAACCGGACGCTTCCCTTCTCGGATCATGCCGAGGTGCGCCGCGCTCTGCAGGAGTTGAGCGCATGAGCTTTTTGTGGACCTCCGACGCCTTGGTGGAAGCCACCGGCGGCAGGCCCTTCGGTCAAATGCCGGAGGGGATCACCGGCATTTCCATCGACAGCCGCTCGCTCAAGCCGGGCGAAGCCTTTTTTGCCATCAAGGGCGACAAGATGGACGGCCATGACTACGCGACGGCGGCCATCAAGGCCGGCGCTGCTGTTTTGGTCGTTTCGGAAGGTAAATTGCCGGCCATGGGGCGGCTGACTACGCCGATGATCGTGGTTCAGGATGTGCTGGCGGCGCTGGAAAAGACGGGCAACGCCGCGCGCGCGCGCACCGATGCGCGCATCATCGCCGTCACCGGCTCGGCCGGAAAGACGAGCACCAAGGAAGCGTTGCGTTTCGCCCTGTCCTCGGTTGGCAAGGTGCATGCGTCGGACAAGTCCTTCAACAATCATTGGGGCGTGCCCCTGACGCTGGCGCGCATGCCGCAGGATTGCGACTACGCGATCTTCGAGATCGGCATGAACCATGCTGGCGAAATCCGGCCGCTGGTGAAGATGGTCCGGCCGCATGTCGCGATCATCACGTTGATAGCCGCTGCCCATCTCGGTCATTTCCACAATCTCGATGAGATCGCCAAGGCGAAAGCCGAGATTTTCGAAGGCATCGAAAAGGGTGGCGCGGCGCTGCTCAACCGCGACGACACGCGCTGGAAACTGCTCGACCGCATGGCCAAGGATGCCGGCGTGGAAAACGCGCCGACCTTCGGCGAAAATGCGCGCTCGACCTTTCGCCTGATGAAGGCCGAACTGCATGCGGATCATTCGATGATTGTCGCCCGTATCGGCGGCCGCGAAATCGCTGCACGCATCGGCGCGCCGGGGCGCCACATCGTGCAGAACGCGCTCGCCGTGCTCGGCGCCGCCCACCTCGTCGGCGCCGATGTGCCGACGGTTGCGGTTGCTCTGTCGGGATTGACGGCCGAACGCGGCCGCGGCCAGCGGCATATTCTGTATCATCCCGATGGGCCGTTCACCGTGATCGATGAAAGCTACAACGCCAATCCCGCTTCGATGAAGGCGGCTATCGACCTGCTCGACGCCACGCCAGTCTCAGGCGAGGGCCGGCGCATCGCCGTTCTGGGCGACATGCTGGAACTCGGCGAGCATTCGGGACGGCTGCATTCCGCGCTGGGCGATTATGTCGGCTCGACCAATACCGACATGGTCATGATGGCGGGACCGGAAATCAAGGTCATGTCCGAAAACCTGCCCGACAAGATTTTCTCGATCTATCGCCCGACCGTCGACGAATTGCAGCCGGTGCTGCTCGAAACCGTCCGTCCGGGCGATGTCATCATGATCAAATCGTCAAACGGCATCGGGTTCTCCCGATTGGTCGACACGCTCGTCACATCATATCCGGTGCGCTCCAGGGCGGCCGACCGTACATGAACAGTCTGGGGACACCGATCGCATGCTAACCTTTCTCGTTGCGTTCGCGGATCAGTTCGCCGCACTGAATGTCTTCCGCTACATCACTTTCCGTACAGGCGGCGCGCTGATTACCTCGGCGCTGATCGTCTTCATTTTCGGACCGGCGATCATCAACTCGCTTCGCGTGAGACAGGGCAAGGGTCAGCCGATCCGCGCCGACGGACCGCAGACCCATTTCAAGAAGGCCGGTACCCCGACCATGGGCGGCCTGATGATCCTGTGCGGCATCATCGGCTCCTCGCTGCTCTGGGCCAACATCACCAGCATCTATGTCTGGGTCGTGCTTCTTGTCACAGTCGGCTTCGGCGCGATCGGTTTCTACGACGATTATCTCAAGGTCACCAAGCAGTCGCATATGGGCTTTTCGGGCAAGGCGCGACTGGCGATCGAATTTCTGATCGCCGGCATTGCCGCGATCTTCATCATGCAGGCCGGCCAGACCAATTTCTCGTCTTCGCTGACCTTCCCCTTCATCAAGGATTTGGTGATCAATCTCGGCTGGTTCTTCATTCCCTTTGCCTGTGTCGTCATCGTCGGCGCGGGCAATGCGGTGAACCTGACGGACGGGCTGGACGGGCTCGCTATCGTGCCGATCATGATTGCGGCCGCCACCTTTGGCATGATCGCCTATCTCTCGGGCAACGCGGTGTTCGCCGAATATCTGCAGATTCATTTCGTGCCCGGCACCGGTGAACTGGCCGTGGTGCTCGGTGCGGTCATCGGCGCTGGCCTCGGGTTCCTCTGGTTCAACGCACCGCCCGCCGCAATCTTCATGGGCGACACGGGTTCGCTCGCTCTGGGCGGCTTGATTGGCACCGTTGCCGTGGCCACCAAGCATGAGATCGTGCTGGCCATTGTCGGCGGCTTGTTCGTCGTTGAGGCGCTCTCCGTGATTATCCAAGTCGGATACTTCAAGATGACCGGCAGGCGCGTCTTCCTGATGGCGCCTATCCATCACCATTTCGAAAAGCTCGGCTGGACCGAAAGCCAGGTGGTCATCCGGTTCTGGATCGTCGCCGTCATCCTGGCTCTCGTCGGCCTTTCCAGCCTCAAGCTGCGCTGAGGCCGCGATGATCCCAGCCACCACATTCTCCGGCAAGAAAGTCGCCCTCTTCGGCCTCGGCGGATCGGGCATTGCGACAGCACTTGCGTTGCTGCAGGGTGGCGCGTCGGTTCTTGCATGGGACGACAATCCCGAAAGCGTCGCCAAGGCAGGGGCGCAAGGTATCGTGACCGCCGATTTGCGCGGCGCGGATTGGGCCGGCATTTCCTCTTTCGTGCTGTCGCCGGGCGTGCCGCTGACCCATCCCAAGCCGCATTGGACGGTGGAGATCGCGCGGGGCGCGGGCGTCGAGATCATTGGCGATGTGGAACTGTTCGCACGCGAGCGGATCGCACATGCGCCGGACGCGCCCTTCATCGCCATCACCGGCACCAACGGCAAGTCGACCACGACAGCGCTGATCGCCCATATTCTGAAGACTGCGGGCCGCGATACCCAGATGGGCGGCAATATCGGCCGGGCGGTGATGACGTTGGATTCGCCGACTTCGAAGCGGTACTATGTGGTCGAATGCTCGTCCTACCAGATCGATCTTGCGCCTTCGATCAATCCGACAGCCGGCATCCTGCTCAACCTGACGCCCGACCATCTCGACCGCCACGGCACGATGCAGCACTACGCTGCCGTCAAGGAGCGTCTGGTGGCCGGCAGCGAAACGGCGATCATCGGCGTGGACGACGCGTATTGTGCGCAGATAGCCGACAGGCTGGAGCGGGCGGGCCGGGATGTCGTGCGCATCTCCAAGCGCCTGCCGCTGACCGATGGTTATTTCGCCGATGGCGTTCGGCTGATGAAGGCATCGGGCGGACGCTACACCGAAGTCGCCTCGCTCGAAGGCATCGGATCGTTGCGCGGCCAGCACAATGCTCAGAACGCACTCGCGGCCATTGTCGCCTGCCTGAAGGCCGGACTGCGGCTGCCCGAAATCCGCGCCGGGCTCGAAAGCTTCCCGGGCCTTGCCCACCGCATGGAGCAGGTCGGGCGCAAAGATCACGTGCTCTTCGTCAACGATTCCAAGGCCACCAATGCGGATGCGGCTGCCCCGGCACTGTCGAGCTTTCCGCGAATCTACTGGATTGCCGGCGGCCTGCCCAAGGAAGGCGGCATCGAATCCCTGCGCGGCTTCTTCCCGCGCATCGCCCGTGCCTATCTGATCGGTGAGGCGGCACCCGCCTTTTCGGCAACGCTGGGCGAGGCAGCGCCGTATGAAATTTCTGGAACGCTGACCGCCGCCGTCGAACATGCCGCGCGCGATGCGGCCGCCGATCCAGCCGGCGAGGCGGTGGTTCTGTTGTCTCCGGCCTGCGCCAGTTTCGATCAATTCAAGAACTTCGAGGTCCGCGGCGAAGCCTTCAGGCAAGCTGTGACTGCTATTGATGGCGTGAAATCCATCGGAGGGACACGATAATGGCCGTGACAAGCCGTCTCGATACCAGTCCAGTCGCCGTCTGGTGGCGGACTGTCGACCGTTGGTTCCTGGCCGCGTTCCTGTCGCTGATGGGGCTCGGTATCGTACTGTCCTTCGCCGCCAGTCCGGCCGTGGCCGAACGCATCGGCCTCGACAGCTTCCATTTCGCCACCCGTCAGATCATCTTCACGCTTCCAGCACTTGGCGTGATGCTTTTGGTGTCGTTCCTGAAGCCGCGGCAGATTCGCCGTCTGGCGCTGTTCATGCTGATCGCGATGCTGATCTGCATGGTCGCCGTGCTGTTTCTCGGTGTGGAGGTCAAGGGCGCGCGGCGCTGGCTGTCTTTTGCCGGCGTGTCGATCCAGCCTTCGGAATTCCTCAAGCCGGCCTTCGTGGTCATGTGTGCGTGGCTGTTTGCCGAGCATAAGCGTCAGCCCGATATTCCCGGCAATTTCTTCGCCGTCGGTCTGCTGATCGTAGTCGTGACGCTGCTCGTCGCACAGCCCGACATGGGGCAGACGATCCTCGTGCTCGGCACGTGGGGTATCATGTTCTTCATGGCGGGATTGCCATGGTTCTGGATAGCGCTTCTAGGTGGCCTGGGCGTCGGTGGCGGCTTCGTCGCCTATGAGATGTTCGACCACGTCCGTGGCCGCATAGACCGCTTCCTGACGGGCGAGGGCGATACCTTCCAGGTCGATATGGGCCGCGATGCGCTGATCAACGGCGGCTGGTTCGGCGTCGGTCCCGGCGAGGGCACGGTCAAGCGCGTCATTCCCGACAGCCATGCCGACTTTGTCTTCGCCGTCGCTGGCGAGGAGTTCGGTCTGTTCCTCTGCTTCATCATCATGGTTCTGTTCGCCTTCATCGTGCTGCGTGGCTTGAGCACCGCGCTGAAGGAACAAGATGATTTCACCCGCTATGCGGTGGGCGGACTGGTCGTGGTCTTCGGCCTTCAGTCGGTCATCAACATGTGCGTGAACCTTCAGCTGATGCCCGCCAAGGGCATGACGTTGCCTTTCATCTCCTATGGCGGCTCCTCGCTGATCGCCATTGCGATATCGATGGGCATGGTGTTGTCGCTGACCCGCAAGAAGCCCGAAAAACGCCGCCAGATGGGCCTTGGCGCCAGCATGGCTTCGCACAGCGTTCCGGCGGAATAAGATGAGCAAGGGTGTCGTTCTGCTGTCCGCCGGAGGAACCGGCGGCCATCTCTTTCCTGCCGAGGCATTGGCGCATGAACTGGCCGCGCGCGGCTGGGAGGTGCATCTTGCCACCGACGCGCGCGCCAACCGGTTTGCCGGCCATTTCCCGGCAAAAGCCGTCCATCCCATTGCGTCGGCGACGTTCGGCTCGAAGAATCCCATCGCGCTGATGCGATCCTTCTGGACGATCTGGAAAGGCGTACGGCAGGCAACCGCCTTGCTGGCCAAGATCAAGCCGGCCGTGGTCGTGGGCTTCGGCGGCTATCCGACGCTGCCGCCGCTCTATGCCGCGAGCCGACGCGGCGTGCCCGCCATGGTGCACGAGCAGAACGCCGTCATGGGCCGCGCCAACAAGGCGCTGGCGGCACGCGTTTCGGCCATTGCGGGAGGGTTCCTGCCCGAGACGGGAGGCACGTTCTCGTCCAAGACCGTAGTCACCGGCAACCCGGTGCGGCCTGCCGTTCTGGAAGCAGCTTTAATCCCGTACGCGCCTTCCGCAGACGGGGAGTTCAACTTCCTCGTGTTCGGTGGCAGCCAGGGCGCGCAATATTTCTCGGATGCCATTCCCGCTGCTATCGGCCTTCTGTCGCCAGACCTGCGCGGGCGATTGAAGATTACCCAGCAAGCCCGGCCCGAGGATGTCGATAAGGTCAACGCGGCCTATGCGAAGCTCGGCATCGCGGCGGATGTGTCGCCCTTCTTCCAAGACATGGCGCAGCGCATTGCAGCGGCCCATCTTGTGATGTCGCGCTCGGGAGCGTCGACCGTGTCGGAAATCGCTGTGATCGGCCGTCCGGCGCTGTTGGTGCCGTATCCGCATGCGCTCGACCATGACCAGGCCGCCAATGCGGCGGCACTTGAAGCCGCCGGCGGCGGTGAGGTTCACCCGCAGGCTAGCCTTTCTCCGCAGAAGATTGCCGATCTGCTCGGCGGACTGATGCAGCAGCCGGACAGGCTGGCCGCCATGGCCTCTGCCGCAAGGTCAGTCGGCAAGCCGCAGGCTACACAGTTGCTCGCCGACCTCGCCGAGGCTATTGCGTCCGGCAAAACGATAACGGAATTCAAGGAAGGAATGCGCCCATGAAGATGCCGCAGACCATCGGTCTCGTCCATTTCATCGGCATTGGCGGCATCGGCATGAGCGGCATTGCCGAAGTGCTGCACAATCTCGGCTATAAGGTCCAAGGATCGGACCAGGCCGAGAGCGCCAATGTCCAGCGCCTGCGCGAGAAGGGCATCGAGTGCTTCGTCGGCCATCGCGCCGAGAATATCGGGGATGCCGAAGTGGTTGTGGTGTCCACCGCGATCAAGAAGTCCAATCCCGAACTCATGGCCGCGCGCGAAAAGCTGCTGCCCATCGTGCGCCGCGCCGAAATGCTCGCTGAGTTGATGCGCTTCCGCAATGCCATCGCCATTGGCGGCACGCATGGCAAGACCACGACCACTTCCATGGTCGCGACCCTTCTTGAAGCTGGAGCGCTCGACCCGACCGTCATCAATGGCGGCATCATCAACGCCTATGGCACCAATGCCCGCATGGGCGAGGGCGAGTGGATGGTGGTCGAGGCCGACGAAAGCGACGGTACCTTCCTGAAGCTGCCGGCCGACGTCGCGGTCGTCACCAACATCGATCCCGAGCATCTCGACCATTACGGCAATTTCGACAGGGTGCGCGAGGCGTTCCGGCAGTTCGTCGAGAATGTACCCTTCTACGGTTTCGGTGTGATGTGCACCGACCATCCCGAGGTGCAGGCGCTGGTCAGCCGCATTGAGGATCGCCGCGTCATCACCTACGGCAACAATGCGCAGGCCGACGTCCGCTTCACCAATCACCGCATGGAAGGCGCTGCGTCGCTGTTCGACGTAACTATCCGCAATCGTAAGACCGGAGGCGAGACCGTCATTTCCGATCTGCGCCTGCCGATGCCGGGCCGGCACAACGTCTCGAACGCGACGGCAGCGATTGCGGTGGCGTTCGAACTCGGCATTTCGCCAGAGGCTATAAAGCGCGGCCTGTCGTCCTTCGGCGGTGTGAAGCGCCGTTTCACCCACACCGGGACCTGGAACGGCGTCGAGGTGTTCGACGACTACGGCCACCATCCCGTCGAGATCAAAGCGGTGCTGCGCGCGGCCCGCGACGCGACTAAGGGGCGGGTCATCGCCATTGCCCAGCCGCATCGCTTCACCCGGCTGCGCGACCTGTTCGACGATTTCTCGGCCTGCTTCAACGATGCTGACACGGTGATCCTCGCGCCCGTCTACACGGCGGGCGAAGACCCGATCGAGGGCGTGACCTCCGAGACGCTGACCTCGCGCATCCGCGCTGGCGGTCATCGCGATGCGCGCTACATCGAAAGCCCCGACGCTATCGCGCCCATTGTGCGCTCTCTGGCCAAGCCCGGCGATTTTGTCGTCTTCCTCGGCGCTGGAAGCATAACCCAATGGGCCTATGCCCTGCCGAAGGATCTCGCGGGAGCGGGATCATGACAGCCGGCGACGCGCTGATCGCCAGTCTTGGCGACAGGCTTTCGGGCCTGCGCGGACGGATAACGCCCAATGCCGAGATGGAAAAGATCACATGGTTCAGAGCCGGCGGCCTGGCCGATGCGCTCTACCAGCCTGCCGACGAGGACGATCTGGCGGCTTTCCTGAAGGCTGTGCCGTCAGATGTGCCGGTCATGGTCGTGGGCATCGGCTCCAACCTTCTGGTGCGCGAAGGCGGCATTCCGGGTTTCGTCGTTCGGTTGTCGGCCAAGGGGTTTGGCGAGGCAGAGGTGATCTCCGACACACGCATCCGGGCAGGGGCGGCCTGTCCCGACAAACGCTTGGCGGGCGTCGCGCTCGAAGCCGGCATCGGCGGCTTTCATTTCTATCATGGCATTCCGGGCGGCGTCGGCGGCGCCTTGCGCATGAATGCGGGCGCCAACAGCGTCGAAACCCGCGAGCGGGTGGTCGAAGTCCGCGCACTCGACCGGCAGGGCAATTTGCATGTGCTGTCGAATGAAGAGATGGGCTACGAATACCGGCATTCGGCCGCCGCAGCGGATTTGATCTTCACCTCGGCGGTCTTTGAGGGCTATCTCGAAGACAAAGCTGTCATCCGCGAGGCGATGGACGCGGTCCAGCATCACCGAGAGACGGTGCAGCCGATCCGCGAGAAGACCGGAGGGTCGACCTTCAAGAACCCCGAAGGCACGTCCGCCTGGAAAGAAATCGACAAAGCGGGCTGTCGCGGGCTTCTGATCGGCGGCGCGCAGATGTCGCCGATGCACTGCAATTTCATGATCAACACCGGAACGGCCACCGGCTTCGACCTTGAATTTTTGGGTGAGACGGTGCGCGCTCGCGTGCTGGAGGCTTCCGGAATTCGCCTGCATTGGGAAATCAAGCGTATCGGGCGATTCAAGTCCGGGCGCGAAGTGCAGGAATTCCTTGGGCAATTGCTCTGAGGCTAAAGTGCCTCCTGAAGGCCTTACGCAAGCTTCGCGAAGGCCTCTTCATCTAAGTGTAAGCTAAAGTGAATCAATCGGAATCTTGAGGACTTGCCTCGGAATCCAGTCTCTGATTCTTTGGCCTAAAGCGTTTCCTGATTTGAGTCGTTTCGACGCGTAACGCGGATCTTCCGTCTGGAGGGGCAACCTGCCGGAAGACTCGGACTCATTTCAGAATTTGGTGTTGGTGTAGAGAGGGGAAAATGGGGAAATGAACTCCAAGCATGTTGCCGTGCTCATGGGTGGCTTTTCGTCCGAGCGTCCGGTTTCCCTGTCTTCCGGCAAGGCGTGCGCCGACGCGCTCGAGGCCGAGGGATATCGGGTGACCCGCGTGGACGTGACCCGCGACGTCGGCGCCGTGCTTGCCGAACTTCGCCCCGATGTCGCCTTCAATGCGCTGCACGGTCCTTTCGGCGAGGATGGCACGATCCAGGGCATTCTCGAATATCTCGGCATTCCCTATACCCATTCCGGCGTGCTGGCCTCCGCCCTTGCCATGAACAAGGAACAGTCCAAGACGATTGCCAAGGCGGTGGGCATCCCTGTCGCCGAATCGACGGTCGTCTCGCGGTTTTCGATTCGCAACGAACACCCCATGAAGCCGCCCTATGTGGTGAAGCCCGTCGCCGAGGGATCGAGCTTCGGCGTGGTGATCGTCAAGGAGGATCAGTCACATCCGCCGCAGGTCATCAGCTCGTCGGGCTGGCGCTATGGCGATACCGTGATGGTCGAGCGTTATATCCCTGGCCGTGAGCTGACCTGCGCCGTCATGGGCGATGTCGCGCTCGGTGTTTGCGAGATCATCCCGACCGGTCACGCCTTCTACGACTATGACTCGAAATATGTTGCCGGCGGCTCAAAGCACGAATGCCCGGCAAAACTTTCACCAAATATTTACCAAAAAATACAAACACTCGCACTCAAGGCTCACCAAGCGATCGGCTGTCGGGGCGTCTCCCGATCTGACTTCCGCTACGACGATCGCGTCTCCGAAGAAGGGGAGGTCGTCTGGCTGGAGGTCAACACTCAACCCGGCATGACGCCGACCTCTTTGGTGCCCGAAATCGCTGCGCAGGCCGGTCATCCGTTCGGCGGTCTGTTGAGTTGGATGGTGGAGGACGCGTCGTGTCTTCGTTGAGATTTGGGACATCGGGACGGGGGTGCGGCGATTCGCTGCTGCCTTTCGGCGGCTCCCGTTTGCGTCGCTATCTCGTGCTGCCGCGCTTCATGCGCCGGCACGTTCGCCATGCCGGCCGTTTGTTGCGCGGCGACTTCGTCGCCCCCCGTTATGCCGCGACGATGCTCTCAGCAGCCTATATCGGCGGTGCGCTGGCCTATGGCACCTATCTCGGCGGCCATACGCCTGAAGTGGTTCAAACCATCACTGCCCATAGCGGCTTCGCCGTCGATGAGATCCAGGTTTCGGGCAATCGCGAGACGTCGGAGATCGACGTGCTCGACCGGCTTGAGCTGAACGGATGGACATCGCTGATCGGCTTCAATCCCGACGAGGCGCGCGAGCGCATTCAGGGGCTGCCCTGGGTGGAGACGGCGACCGTCCGCAAGACCTATCCCGATTCGATCGAAGTGAAGATCGTGGAGCGTGAAGCCTTCGCGATCTGGCAGACGGCAGGTCAGCTCAATGTCATCGAGCGTTCGGGCCGCATCATCGCGCCGTTCGACGGTGGCCGGCAGGCCTCGCTTCCGCTGATCGTGGGCGCTGGCGCGCCGGAAGGCGCTGTCAGCTTCATCGACCGCGTGGCGGCCTATCCTGAACTCGCCGCACGGGTGAAGGGGTATGTCCGTATCGGCGAGCGCCGCTGGGACATTCGCCTTGAAAACGGCATCACCGTGAAGCTGCCGGAGTTCGGCGAGGAAGCGGCAATGGCGGATCTGCTGCAGCAGCAGCGCGAGAACGGACTGTTGGACAAGGATGTCGCTGTCGTCGACATGCGTATCGCCGACAGGATGGTCGTCCAGTTGACGCCGGGAGCGATGGAGCGCCGCGAAGCGGAGCTGAAGCAGCGCGGCAAGACCAATGCAGGTAAGCGCATATGAGCTGGCTGGGCGGAAAAAACGAAGGACCCTCGCGCCGTTCCGGCGTGTTGACGGTGCTGGATATCGGCTCCAACAAGGTCTGCTGCATCATTGCGCGCCTGAAGCCACGCGAAGGTGCGCGGTTGCTCAAGGGCCGTACCCACGACGTTCAGGTCATCGGCATCGGGCATCAGAAGTCGCAGGGCGTGAAGTCGGGCGTCATCGTCGATCTTGCCAAGGCCGAGCAGGCGATCCGTCTCGCGGTCGATGCAGCCGAACGCATGGCCGGCCTGACGGTCGAGTCGTTGCTGGTCAATCTCAGCGCCGGGCGTCTCAAGAGCCAGGCGTTTACGGCGAACGTCAATCTAGGCGGACATGAGGTCGACGAGAACGATGTTACCCGCGTGCTCGCCGCCGGCGCCAAGCAGGCGCTGCGCGCCGAGCGCGAAGTCATTCATTCCCTGCCTGTCGGCTTCTCGCTCGACGGCGAGCGCGGTATCCGCGATCCGCGCGGCATGGTCGGCGAGACGCTCGGCGTGGATATGCATGTGCTGACCGGCGACGCCGCACCCCTGCGCAATCTGGAGCTCTGCATCAACCGCTCGCATCTGTCCGTCGAGCAGCTGATCGCGACGCCCTATGCCAGCGGTCTTGCTGCGCTTGTCGACGACGAACTCGAAATGGGTGCTGCCTGCATCGACATGGGCGGCGGTACGACGACGATGTCGATCTTCTCAGAGGGTAAGCTGGTTCGCGCCGATTCGGTGCCGATCGGCGGCAATCACGTAACGCTCGATCTCGCCAAGGGCCTTTCGATGCGTCTCGAAGACGCCGAGCGGCTGAAGGTCATGCACGGTTCGGCGCTGTCGGGCAGCGCTGACGACCGCGACCTGGTGACCATCCAGCCGATCGGCAGTCTCGACGACGGCGAAGTGCCGGTACAGGTGCCGCGCTCGGTGATGATGCGCATCATCCGGGCACGCGTCGAAGAGACGCTGGAGGCGATGCGCGACCGAATCAACAAGTCTGGCTACGGCAACGCCGTGGGCAAGCGGGTGGTTCTGACGGGTGGTGCAAGCCAGCTGGTCGGCATGCCCGAGGCGGCAAGACGCATTCTGGGACGCAATGTCCGGATCGGCCGTCCGCTCGGTGTGGCCGGCCTGCCGGAAGCGGCGAAAGGCCCGGCCTTCGCAACGTCGGTAGGTCTTTTGATCTATCCGCAGGTCGCAAGTTTCGAGAGCCGGTTTGCGAAAGGCTCCTCCTCGTTCCGGATGACCGGGACGGGCGGGCGCTTCTCGCGGATGGGCCAGTGGTTGAGAGACAGTTTTTGAGTAATGACGGGGACAGCCCCAGTGGCAGCCGCGGCGGCGCAGCGGCGGGAAAGGCGAAAAGGACGACATCCATGACGATAAATCTTCAAAAACCCGATATTACGGAGCTGAAGCCACGGATCACCGTGTTCGGCGTCGGCGGCGGCGGCGGCAATGCCGTCAACAACATGATCACGGCCGGTCTGCGTGGCGTCGAATTCGTCGTTGCAAACACCGATGCGCAGGCCTTGACGATGTCGAAGGCCGAACGCCTGATCCAGCTGGGCGCCCACGTCACGGAAGGTCTCGGCGCCGGATCGCAGCCTGAAGTCGGCCGTGCCGCTGCCGAGGAATGCATCGACGAGATCATCGATCATCTGTCCAATACGCATATGTGCTTCGTCACCGCCGGCATGGGCGGCGGCACCGGCACCGGCGCTGCTCCCGTTGTTGCCCGCGCTGCCCGTGAAAAAGGCATCCTGACGGTCGGCGTCGTCACCAAGCCGTTCCACTTCGAAGGCCAGCGCCGCATGAAGACGGCCGACCTGGGCATCGAGGAACTGCAGAAATGCGTCGATACCCTGATCGTCATTCCCAACCAGAACCTCTTCCGTCTCGCCAACGACAAGACGACCTTCGCCGACGCCTTCGCTATGGCTGACCAGGTGCTGTATTCCGGCGTTGCCTGCATTACGGACCTGATGGTCAAGGAAGGCCTGATCAATCTCGACTTCGCCGACGTCCGTTCGGTGATGCGCGAGATGGGCAAGGCGATGATGGGCACCGGCGAAGCTTCGGGCGAGGGCCGTGCAATGGCCGCCGCGGAAGCTGCGATCGCCAACCCGCTGCTTGATGAAACCTCGATGAAGGGTGCGAAGGGCCTGCTGATCTCCATCACCGGCGGCCGCGACCTGACCCTGTTCGAAGTCGACGAAGCCGCAACCCGTATCCGCGAGGAAGTCGATCAGGACGCCAACATCATCCTGGGCGCGACCTTCGACGAGGAACTGGAAGGCGTCATCCGCGTGTCGGTCGTCGCGACAGGCATCGACAAGACAGCTGCCGAAATCGCCGCTGCACCGATCACCATCCGTCAGCCGATCAAGCCGTCCCCTCGGCCGGCGGCTGATTCGCGTCCGGCTCCTGCGCAGCAGGTTCAGCTGGATCAGCCGCGGTTAGAAATCCGTGCCGCCGACCCCGTAGCGGAAGCCATGCAGATGGCTGAGCAGAATGCCTTCCATGCCCAGCCGCGTCCCGCAGCCCCGCATGCCGACGAGTTCCGTCCGCAGAGCAAGCTGTTCCAGGCGCCTCCGGCCGCTCCCGTCGCCCAGGCTCCTGTTCAGCACGTGCAGCCGCAACCCGCACCCGTTGCCCAGGCTCCGCTGCGCGAGGCCGTGCAGCAGCCCGCTCCGGCGCCTGTCCAGCCGCGTATGCCGCGCGTCGAGGACTTCCCGCCGGTTGTGCGTGCCGAGGTTGAAGCCAAGAGCCATCCGGTCGATCATGAAGAGCGCGGCCCGATGGGCCTGCTCAAGCGCCTGACCAATGGTTTGACCCGTCGCGAGGAAGAACCGGCCCGTCTGCAGCCTGCCGCACAGGCGCCGCGCGAGCCGAAACTGCGTCAGCCCGCACCTGAAACCCGCCGCGCGCCGAGCCAGGAAGCCCAGCTCTACGCACCGCGTCGGGGTCAGTTGGACGACCACGGCCGTGTTTCGCCGCAGCCGCGTGCGACTCATGAAGAAGATCAGTTGGAGATTCCGGCCTTTCTTCGCCGCCAAGCGAACTGATTGTTAACGGTTTGTAACAATCATTAACAGGCGAGCGTACCCACGTTCGCCTGTTTTCGATTAAAAGAGATTAAAATCAATAGCTTGCCTATGTATGGGAATGTGGTTGCGTCGTTACATGGAGTAAGAAACCGTGATTTGGAGTCTCAAGTCCGGAATACTATCTTCGCCGCGTTATAAGCTCGGTTGGATGGTGATTTATGGGGATGGGGTCCCTCCGATCGATGCAAGAAAGAGCCGCGCTCCTTCCTTAGGTGAAGCGGACCTAGGCTGAATGGGCGCATGGGGATAATTTTGCACGACTATCAAACAACTCTGAAGTCCCGCGTCACCTTGTCTGGTGTTGGAGTGCACAGCGGCAAGCCGGTGTCTCTGACGTTCCTGCCCGCCGATGCTGATACGGGTGTGGTGTTTCAGACGGCGGGCCGCGACCTGCGTGCGCTCGTCTCCGAAGTCGGCGCCACCGACCTTTGCACGATGCTTGGTGATCCGGCCGGCGAACATGTCGCCACCGTCGAGCACCTCATGGGAGCGCTGTTCGGGCTCGGAATCGACAACCTCGTCATCGAGATCGATGGCGGCGAAGTGCCGATCATGGACGGCAGTTCCTCCCATTTCGTTGAAGCCATCGACCAGGCCGGCATCGAGACCCAGAGCGTAAAACGCCGTTATATCCGTGTTTTAAAGCCTGTTCGCATTGAAAACGGTGCCTCCTGGGCAGAGTTTCGTCCCTATGGCGGCACCCGCTTCGAAGTCGAGATCGATTTCGAAAGCCCGGTCATCGGACGCCAGTCCTTCGCCTCGGACATCAATGACGATATCTTCCGCAACGAGATTTCGCGCGCCCGCACCTTCGGCTTCATGAAGGATGTCGAGCGGCTTTGGGCCGCCGGCTACGCGCTCGGCTCGTCGCTTGAAAACTCGGTGGTGATCGGCGACGACAACCGCGTCATCAACATGGAAGGCCTGCGCTTCCCCAACGAGTTTGTGCGTCACAAGACGCTGGACGCGATGGGAGATCTGGCGCTTGCCGGCGCGCGCTTCATCGGCTGCTTCCGCTCCTATCGCGGCGGACACCGCCTCAACGCGGCGGCGCTACGCCGGCTGTTGTCGGATCGTTCGGCCTTCGAGATCGTCGAGACGACCCGTCGCGAGCGCGGCCGGTCGGCTGAAATGATCGCGGTCAACGCCGCCGTCTATGCGCCGTGGATGCTCTGATCCATCGTTTGCGCCTCAAAACTGTTGTTTTCATGCATCACCCAGCGCGGAAAAGCTTTGCCGCTTTCCGCGCTGGTAACGTGCCACAAAAATGCGCGAATGCGCGTCGATAGCGTTGCCGGGTACGGCCAGTTATGATCTATGGCGTGTGGCCGGTGGGCGAAACGACGCCGAAGGGACGGAATTCCGCAATGATTCTGAAATCAGCCGATGAGACGAGGCATCCTTTGCGCACGGCGCTCTTGGCGGTCTCGCTGCTTGCCCCGGTGGTGCTCGCAGGTTGCCAATCGGCCGAGAAGGATCTCGATCTGTCGACCTATGTCGAGACGACCGAACCCGCCGACGTTCTCTACAATCAGGGCCTCGCCAATCTGGAGGCCGGCCGCCTGAAAGAGGCGAGCCGCAAATTCGATGCGCTCGATCGCCAGCACCCGTATTCGGAATGGGCGCGCAAGGCCAAGGTGATGGGCGCATTCGCCAATTACCGCCAGGGCTCGTATGAGGATGCGATTGCCGGCGCCAAGGGTTACGTGGCACTCTATCCGTCCTCCGAGGATGCGGCCTATGCGCAGTACATCATAGGCCTTAGCTATTTCCGCCAGATCCGCGACGTAACGCAGGACCAGAAGGAAGCCCGCCGCACCATCGAGGCGATGGAAGAGCTAATTCAGCGCTGGCCCGAATCCGAATATGTCGACGATGCGCGTGACAAGATCCGCTTCGCCCGCGACCAGCTCGCCGGCAAGGAAATGCAAATCGGCCGCTATTATCTTGAGCGCCGCGAATATATCGCCGCCACCAAGCGCTTCCGCAATGTGGTCGAAAACTATTCCAACACGCGCCATGTCGAAGAAGCCTTGGCACGTCTGGTCGAAGCCTACTATGCGATGGGCTTGACGTCCGAAGCGCAAACGGCGGCTGCCGTTCTGGGCCACAACTATCCGGACAGCCCGTGGTACAAGGACTCCTACAAGCTGCTGCAGACGAACGGCCTCGAGCCGCGCGAAAATGCCGGTTCTTGGATTTCAAAAGCCGGAAAGATGTTCTCGGGAGCCTGATCGGCCAGCAATGTTAGCTCGACTGTCGATCCGCGATATCGTCCTGATTGAGCGGCTGGATATCGATTTTGCTTCCGGGCTGTCGGTGCTCACCGGCGAGACTGGTGCGGGAAAATCCATTCTTCTCGATGCTTTGTCGCTCGCGCTCGGCGCGCGCGGCGACACGTCGCTTGTCCGTCATGGGGTCAACCAGGGCCAGGTGACGGCGGTGTTCGACGTTCCCGGCAACCATCCCGCGCGCAGCATCCTCGCCGACAACGCTATCGAAGACGATGGCGATATTATCCTGCGCCGTGTGCAGACCGCCGATGGTCGCACGCGCGTCTTCGTCAACGACCAGCCGTCCAGCGTGACCTTGATGCGCGACATTGGCCGTGCGCTTGTGGAAATCCACGGCCAGCATGACGACCGGGCGCTGGTCGATGCGGCGGCCCATCGCGAGTTGCTCGATTCCTTCGGCGGCCATGTCGGCGAGGTGAGGGCGGTTGTCGGCGCCTGGCGTCAATGGCGTACCGCCGAGCAGGAGCTTTCGCGGCATCGCGCCCGCGTCGAAGCTGCAGCACGCGAGGCGGACTATTTGCGTGCGGCGGTGGCCGAACTGAGCAAGCTCGATCCGCAGCCGGGCGAGGAATCCGAACTGGCCGAAATCCGCGCTTCGATGATGCGGGTGGAGAAGATCGCCTCGGAAATCCAGGATGCGCAGGATGTGCTGTCCGGCCCGTCATCGCCGCTGCCGCAGATCGCGAGCCTGCTCCGTCGCCTGCAGCGCAAGTCAGCCGAAGCGCCGGGCCTGCTCGACGAGGTGGTGAAGTCGCTGGATGAGGCTCTGATTTCGCTCGATGCCGCTCAGTCCGGGGTCGAGGCGGCCATGCGGGCGAGCGAATACGATCCGCAGAAGCTGGAGAAGGCCGAGGAGCGGCTGTTTGCGCTGCGCGCAGCTTCGCGCAAGCACAGCGTCCAGGTCGATGACCTCGCCCAATTGCGCGACACGATGGCGGCCGATCTGGCCGATCTCGATGCCGGCGAAGAAAAGCTGCGCATTCTGGAAAAGCAGGCGGCCACGCTGCGCGATGCCTTTGACAGGCTTGCCGCGCATCTGTCCGAATTGCGCCAGACGGCCGCCATCGCCTTGCGCAAGGCCGTGATGTCGGAATTGCCGGCGCTGAAGCTGGAGCGTGCCGACTTCATCGTGGAACTTGCCACCGAGGCCGATAACAGGCTTGAGGAAGGCATCGACCAGGTCGAATTCTGGGTGCGCACAAATCCCGGCACCCGCGCCGGCCCGATGATGAAGGTGGCTTCGGGAGGCGAGTTGTCGCGCTTTCTGCTGGCTCTTAAGGTGGCGCTTGCCGATCGCGGTTCCGCACCCACGCTGGTCTTCGACGAGATCGATACGGGCGTCGGCGGTGCTGTGGCTGACGCCATCGGGCAGCGGCTGGCGCGCCTTGCCGGCAGCGTGCAGGTGCTGTCCGTCACGCATGCGCCGCAGGTCGCGGCACGCGCCCACACCCATTACCTGATTTCAAAATCCGGCAATTCGGACCGTGTCGCCACCGACATCGCCGAGATGGACCGGCCCGCCCGGCAGGAAGAGATTGCCCGCATGCTTGCCGGCGCCACCATCACCGAGGAGGCGCGCGCCGCCGCCGAGCGCCTCCTGCGAGAAAACACGGCGTCCTAAGCTGACAAGGAGAGTCAGGAGCGGCGCGTAAATGTCCGCTTGATGTGCAGTCTTGCCGAATCTGGCTTCCGCGCTTTCTCCCCCTTGCGCTATGGTCCGGCCAAACAAGCCGGATCCGCAGTCATGACCCAAAAGCCCGTCGACAGCCTCACCGAAAGCGAAGCCGAAGCCGAACTGACGCGTCTTGCCGGGGAAATCGCAGCGCATGACGAGCGTTATTACAACGAGGATGCGCCGACCGTCGACGACGCGGAATATGATGCGCTGCGCCGCCGCAACCTCGCCATTGAGCAGCGGTTTCCCGGCCTGGTGCGGGAGGATTCGCCTTCCCGGAAGGTTGGAGCAACCGTTTCGGAGAAGTTCGGCAAGGTCACGCATTCCATCCCGATGCTGTCGCTCGATAACGCGTTTGCCGACGAGGACGTGGTGGAATTCGTCGCCCGCATCCGCCGCTTCCTGCGGCTCGCGGCAGACGCTCCGCTGGCGATCACTGCCGAGCCCAAGATCGACGGCCTGTCGCTGTCGCTGCGCTACGAGCAGGGCAGGCTGGTTTCGGCGGCGACACGCGGCGACGGCACGACGGGTGAGAACGTCACCGCCAACGCCCGCACCATCGCCGACATCCCCAACGTGCTTTCTGGCGCTTTTCCCGACATCATCGACGTGCGCGGCGAGGTCTATATGAGCCATGCCGACTTCGCCGAGCTCAATCGGCGCAATGGCGAGGCCGGCAAGCAGATATTCGCCAATCCCCGCAATGCCGCTGCGGGCTCCCTGCGCCAGCTGGATACGGCCATCACCGCCAGCCGACCGTTGCGGTTCTTCGCCTATGCCTGGGGCGAGGTGAGCGAACTGCCCGCCGATACCCAGATGGGCATGGTCGAGGCTTTCGAACGCTATGGGTTCAAGACCAATCCCTTGATGAAGCGGTTTGAGGATGTCGAGGGACTGCTGAGCCAGTATCATACCATCGAGGAGAACCGTGCCGGCCTCGGCTATGACATCGACGGCGTAGTCTACAAGGTCGACCGGCTCGACCTGCAGGTGCGTCTCGGCTTCGTGTCGCGCTCGCCGCGCTGGGCGATTGCGCATAAGTTCGCCGCCGAAAAAGCAATGACAATACTGACAGGCATCGACATCCAGGTCGGCCGCACCGGCTCGCTGACGCCGGTGGCGCGGCTTGTGCCGGTGACGGTGGGCGGTGTGGTGGTGACCAATGCCACGCTGCACAACGAGGACTACATTAAAGGCATCGGCAATAGCGGCCAACCGATCCGCGAGGGGCGCGACATCCGCGTCGGCGACACGGTGGTGGTGCAGCGCGCCGGCGATGTCATCCCGCAGATACTCGATGTCGTTTTGGAAAAGCGGCCGGTCGAGGCCGAGCCCTATCGCTTTCCCGCCACGTGCCCGGCCTGCGGCAGCCATGCCGTGCGCGAGGAGGGCGAGGTCGTACGGCGTTGCACCGGCGGGCTGGTCTGTCCGGCGCAGGCGGTCGAGCGGCTGAGGCATTTCGTGTCGCGCAACGCGCTGGACATAGAAGGGCTTGGCGAAAAGCAGATCGAATTCTTCTTCAACGCCGATGACCCTGTTTTGCGCATCCGCACGCCGGCCGACATCTTCACCCTCAAGGCCCGCCAGGAACAATCGCTGACCAAGCTCGACAACCTCGAAGGCTTCGGCGCTGTGTCGGTGCGCAAGCTGTTTGCCGCCATTGACGAACGCCGCAAGGTCGAATTCTCGCGCTTCCTGTTCGGACTCGGCATTCGCCATGTCGGCGAAACCAATGCCAAGCGCCTGGCGCGCCATTTCACCAGCTTCGCCGAGCTTCAGCGCGTGGCGAGCAATGCTCAGATACCCGAAGGCAAGGGCGACAAGGGCAACGCCGAGTGGCAGGAGCTTAACGGCGTCAACGGCATCGGGGCTA
The DNA here is from genome assembly GCF_030010215.1 of Tianweitania sp. UT-5YL-CI-8. GTDB lineage: Bacteria > Pseudomonadota > Alphaproteobacteria > Rhizobiales > Rhizobiaceae > Oryzicola. The sequence continues at coordinate 54,735 of NZ_JASCRR010000010.1, read as the reverse complement.
TCGTCGCCGAGGCCGTAGTCCAGTTTTTCCGCGAGGGTCACAACCTCGAAGCGCTGAAAGCGCTGCTCAAGGAAGTGACGCCGCTGGACGAGGAAAAGGTCGGCGCAGTCGATTCACCTGTCGCGGGCAAGACGGTGGTGTTCACCGGCTCGCTGGAGAAGATGTCGCGCGACGAGGCCAAGGCCATGGCCGAAAAGCTGGGGGCGAAGGTCGCGGGCTCGGTGTCTAAAAAAACCGATCTCGTCGTCGCCGGTCCTGGCGCGGGCTCCAAGCTCAAGCTTGCCAGCGAACTCGGCATCGAAGTCATCGACGAGGATGCCTGGTTCGAAAGGATCGGGCGCTCCTGATGTGCCGTGATCGAAGCACTCAATTCGTTTGATCCTTGGCTCAATGAAATTGGCGTGACTGCGCGGATGCGCTCACCTACTGGTTTCCGGGCATCGGAGAAGAGCGTGTCGCTAACCACCAAGCTGGATGAGTTCATCGCGGGAGCGCGCACCTGCCTTCCCGCAACGGTAGCCTCGGCGCCGTTTGGCCTGCTGTTCGGTGCGCTTGCCATCGAAAACGGCTTTTCGATATTCGAAGCCTGCCTGATGAGCCTTACGGTTTTTGCCGGGGCGAGCCAGATGGTCGGTCTCGAACTCTTCGGCCAGAAGGTCGCGCCGTGGCTGATCGTGGTGTCGATTTTCGCCGTCAACTTCCGGCATGTTCTGTATTCGGCCTCGCTGGGACGACGGATTTCCCATTGGCCGCTTTGGCAACAGGCGCTTTCCTTTTTCGTACTGGCCGATCCGCCTTATGCCGAGGCCGAACGCCGGGCAGAGCAGGGAAAGCCCATCACCTTTGCCTGGTATATCGGCGTGGGCGCCATGCTCTATGTCTGCTGGCAGATCGAAACGCTGCTTGGGGCGATCTTCGGCAGCCTTCTTCCGAACAAGCAGGCGCTCGGCGTCGATTTCCTGTTGCCGATCTATTTTCTCGGCCTCGTCATGGGGTTCCGCAAGCGGCCGCGCTGGCTTCCCATCGTGCTGGTCAGCGCGGCTGCGTCGATGCTTGCCTACAAGCTCGTCGGCTCGCCATGGCATGTCTCGATCGGCGCGCTCGCCGGCATTGTGCTCGGGGCGGCGCTGCCGCTCCAGGAGGCGAAAGACGAAACGCCATGAGCGTCAATATCTGGATCATCCTCGCAGCGGCCGTTGCGACCTACCTGACTCGCATCGGCGGGCATCTGGTGCTGTCGCGCTTTTCGCGAATCCATCCCCGCATGCAGGCCGGCCTCGACGCTGTGCCGGCGGCGGTTTTGACCACGCTGGTGGCCCCGGCTGCGTTGACCGCTGGGCCTGCCGAATTCGCAGCGCTTCTGGTGGCGGCGCTGGTCGCCCTGCGTTTCGGGCTGATGTCGATGTTCTTCGCAGGTGCTTTCACGCTGATCCTGCTCCGGCAGATCATGAGTTAAACGACGGGCGCCGTGGCCTTTTCCAGCCAGGCCAGTGTTTCGCCATCCACCATCGGCCCGATCTCGCGCAGAACGCTGGCGTGATAGGCGTTCAGCCAGTCCAACTCCTCGCGGGTCAACAGGTCGGTGCGCAGCAGGCGCTGGTCGAAAGGAGCGAGTGTCAGCGTCTCGAAGCCGTGCATCGCGATGTCGCCGCTTGCGATCTTTTCGGCCGGTGTCACCAGGATCAGGTTCTCCAGCCGGATGCCGTATTCCCCTTCCTTGTAGTAGCCGGGCTCGTTGGAGACGATCATGCCTTCCAGCAGCTTCTCTGTACCAGTCTTGGCGATGCGCTGCGGTCCCTCGTGGACGGCGAGGTAGGAACCGACGCCGTGGCCGGTGCCATGGGGATAGTCCAGGCCGTGTTTCCAGAGTGCCATACGGGCTACTGCATCGATGTCCTGGCCGCGTGTGCCGACGGGAAAGCGCAGCATGGACAGGCCCATCATGCCCTTCAACACCAGGGTGAAGTGCTCGCGCATCTCTTCGCTGGGCGTGCCGATGGCAATGGTGCGGGTGATGTCTGTGGTGCCATCCTGAAATTGCGCGCCGGAATCGAGCAGGAACAACTCACCGTCCGACAGCGTTCGGCTGGTGGCGCGCGAGACGCGGTAATGGATGATTGCGCCATTCGGCCCGGCACCTGAAATGGTGTCGAACGACACGTCGCGCAGCGGCATCTGGGTTTCTTCGCCCGCCTGCTTGCGCACCTCCTCCAGCTTTGTCACCACGGCGATCTCGTCGACCGTGCCTGGTTCCTGGCGGTCGAGCCAGCACAGCAGTCTGGCCACCGCGGCACCGTCGCGGCGGTGGGCGGCGCGGGAGCCCTCGATCTCGGCGCCGTTCTTGGTGGCGCGCGGCAGCCGGGCGGGGTCGCTGGCGAGAACCACGGTGCCGCCGCTGCTTTCGATGACCAACCGCAGCTTTTCCGCTGCCAGCGCCGGGTCAATCGCAAGGCTCGCGCCGTCATGGGCGAGCGCAGTCAGCATGTCCTCCAACACCTCCGGTTGGCGCAGGTCGGCGAGTTGGGTCAGGTAGGCGCGTTCGGTGATGCCGAGCTTGGCTTCGTCGATGAACAACTGGTGTTTGCCGTCAGCAGCCAGAATGGCAAAGCCGAGCGCCAGCGGCGTGTGGGGCACGTCATTGCCACGAATGTTGAAGGCCCAGGCGATGGAAGAGGGATCGGTCAACACCGCGTGGCTGGCGCCCTGCTTGGAGAGTGTTGCGGCAAGCCTCGCCAGCTTGTCCTTGGCCAGTTCGCCCGCGAACTGAATGGGGTGGATTTCCACCGCTGCCTTGGGCGCATCGGGTTGGTCTTCCCATATGGCGTCCACCGCATTGCGTTCCACCGGCACCAGGACGGCGCCGGCCTTCTCGGCAGCGGATTTCAGCGCCTTGGCGTCGGCAATCGTATGCAGCCACGGATCGAAGCCCAGCCGGGCGTTGGCCGACAGGGTTTTTTCGAGCCACGCGGGCGGTGGGTTTTCGATCAGGCTTTCGATGCCGAATGTGTCGAGGTCGACCTGCGCGCGCACCTGCAACGTATAGCGTCCATCGACGAACATCGCCGCACTCTCGGCAAGCACCACGGCGACGCCGGCCGAACCGGTGAATCCAGTCAGCCATTTCAGGCGTTCGGCGCGGGGCGGCACGTATTCGCCCTGATGCTCGTCGGCGCGGGGCACCACAAACCCATCCAATCCTTCCGCTGAAAGCCACTGCCGCAGCTTCGCGACACGGTCGCGACCCAAGGAGGGGTCGTTGGTGGAATCGAATGTCTGGAACATGAAACGCGCCTGTCTGCTGTCGCAAAGTTGGCCGGACGTTAAAGCATTTCCGCCGCCGTTTGAAACAATTCCGTTGCAGAGGCTGAGGGCGATCACACACATCTCAATGGTGCAGCGCAGCATTCCCTTCGCATATGCAAAAACGAGAGGGATGTCATGCAATCCTGTCACTACTCAATTAGGTCAGTGTGACTTACCTAGTTGTTAGAGAATTGCAGAGTTCGATTTCCTGAAAGGAACACGACAATGGCCAAGAAGACCGGTTTTTTTGCGAATGCCTTCGATGCCCTCGTTACCGCGCGTCAGCGCGAAGCAGCCCGTTACGTCAACGGCGTCCTGCTCTCGATGGATGACGCCACGCTGAAGCAGTATGGCTACGACCGCAAGCACCTCGAAAAGAACGCACGGTTCTCAGCTTACCTCTAACCGGCTTAACGGCGCGTCATTCGGCGCGCCGGACCAACCGCTTCAGCGCTTAAGGTGGATGGTCACCCATCCTTCCTTGTGAAGTGTGCGCACATGCCGGAAGCTTTGGCCATTATAGGCCGCGAGCACGGCGTCCCGCTGCCGGTCAAGAATGCCGGACAGGATGATCGATCCGCCCGGCGCCAGATGTCGGGCCATCTCGGGTGCCAGCCGCATCAACGGTCGCGCCAGGATGTTGGCGACGATCAGGTCGAATGGCTTGTGCGCCCCGAACAAAGGGTGGTGAAACCCCGGCGCGGTTTCGGCTTTCACATAGCGTCCAACATGATTGAGACGGGCGTTTTCGGCGGCCACGCGCGTTGCAACCGGGTCGATATCGGTCGCCAGCACCGGAATGTGCGCAAGACGCGCAATGGCGATGGCCAGCACTGCGCTGCCGGTGCCCAAGTCGAGCGCGTTGCGCGGGCGCTCACGCACCACGACCCGCTCCAGCATTTCCAGGCAACCCGCCGTCGTGCCATGGTGGCCTGTGCCGAAGGCGAGGCCGGCCTCGATCTCGATGGCGATCTGTCCGGCACGCCGCTTCTGGCGGTCATGTGCGCCATGCACCAGGAAGCGACCGGCGGCGACAGGCTTCAGCCCCTCCAGCGATTTCGTGACCCAATCGATATCCGGCAGGGCCTCCCGGTCCAGTACTTGGTCGAGGCCCAGGCCGTCCATGACCTTGCGCATCTCGGCGGCGATGTCCTCGACCTCGCCGTCGACATAAAGCGACACTTCCTGAATGTCCTGATCTTCGTCGACTTCAAGAATCGCAACCGGCCAGCCATCCTCCTCGAAAGCGAGATCGAGGGCCGAGAAGGCGCGGTGCGCGTCGATGCGTCCGGTCCTGAAGAAGAGGCGGGTTTGTGACATGGTTTTCCGGGCTGAACTGCGTCAGCCCTTTTCGACCAGACGCTTGAGCTTTGCAACGGCGGTGTCGCTGTTTTCCCCGTAGGCGATGGTGCCGAAGAAATCGCCCTCACCGTCCAGAAGTAGCACGGAGGCGGTGTGATCCATCGTGTAGTCGCCGCCTTCCAGAGGCACCTTCTTGTAATAGATCTTGAAGGCTTTCGCCATGTCCAGAACCTTGGCGGGCTCGCCGGTGATGCCAGTGATGCGGTCGGAAACGTTGCCGACATAATTCTTCAGCACCTCGGGCGTGTCGCGCTCGGGATCGACTGACACAAAGTAGGCGCGGATATCCTTGCCCTCGTCACCCAGCGCCTTCAGCCAGCCGTCGAGTTCGAACAGCGTCGTCGGGCAGACCTCGGGGCAATGGGTGAAGCCGAAGAACACGGCTGACGGGTGACCGCGAAAGGCGGCTTCGGTGATCGGTTGGCCGCTGCCGTCAACCAGCGAGAACGGTTCGCCAAACGCCGTGGCCTGGCCTTGCGCGCGATACCAGTCGAAGGTCAGCCAGCCGACGGCGACAGCCAGAAGCACGAGAATACCGACCAGAATGGCACGCATCGCAATAAATCCGTTGGTTAGAAGCGCGTCAGAAGCACCAGGACAGGCCGGCTTCGATGGTGGAGAGAAAGATAGCCTCGCTGTTTTCCATCCACAGCGCGAAAGCCAAGCCGCTCACGGCTGCAAATACCGCCGTGGCGAGCGCCAGCCAGCCGGCCGTTGCATGCGTGATTGGAGGCCCCTTGCTCATGGGGGGATTCATAGCGCGCCGGCGCTTAGCAAAAAAGAGGACATCTTGACCATGTCAGGTCTTGAAGAACACCATTTCGCGAGCGGGAAGCCGCTTGTGATGGGTTCATCTCCCGGATAGTCTGGGTGGAAATGGAGGCCAAGCCATCCCGTCAGCCAGGCCCAACGGTTATTCCACGCTTCAGATCAGCCTGCATTGGGCTGTCGTGTTGCTTGTCCTATTCCAGTTTCTCGCCAATGGCGCCATTGGCGACGCTTGGAATGCGGTGCGCCAAGGCGCGCCAGTGCCCCCAGCCGATGTGCTCGGCTCCAATGCTCACGCCATCGCCGGTATTCTCGTGCTTCTGCTCGCGATCGGTCGGATCTTTCTCAGGCTTACGCGCGGTGCGCCGCCTCCGCCCGAAAACGAAGCCGCGCCACTGCGCATTCTGGCGCATGCCACGCACGCGCTGATCTATCTGCTTCTGTTCCTCGTGCCGCTGTCCGGCATGGCCGCATGGTTCGGAGGGGTGAATGCGGCAATCGGTGTCCACCTGATCGGCAAGACCGTATTGATGTGGCTCGTCTTCCTGCACATCGCCGGAGCCCTGGTGCAGCACTTCGTTTTCCGCAGTCCTGTCCTGCGCCGCATGATGGTGCCGGACAAAAGCTGATTTCGCTTGCAAACACCAGGGCGGTTTCCCACCTCTAGCGCCATCAGGCCTTGCAAGGAGACTAGCCGATGCGCACAATGTTCGTTCCCATCGCAGCCATGCTGCTGACCGCGGCTTCCGCCGCCTCGGCACAGGAAGTCGGCGAGGTCGGCGTCGATTGGCTGGGCAACGACATCATCGTCGAGGCTATCAAGGATCCCAAGGTCCAGGGCGTTACCTGCCACGTCTCGTATTTCGACCGTGGCGTCATCGACCGGCTGCAAAAGGGCAACTGGTTCGAGAACCCTTCCGATTCGTCCATTGCCTGCCGTCAGACCGGGCCAATCACCATTGGCGACATCGACATGGACAAGGAGGGCGAGGAGGTTTTCAAGCAAGGCATCAGCCTTATCTGGAAGGAACAGGTGGTCAATCGTATCTACGACACGGCCAACGACACGCTGATCTACCTGTCGCATTCCCGCCAAGTCCAAGACGGCTCGGCCAAGATGTCGCTGACCACGGTGCCGCTTTACGGCCAGCAAGTCGTATGGACCAACGGCAAGCCGCAGTAGCCGCCATGTTGCAGGCGGGCGCGGGGCGGATTACAGCCATCGCATGGAAAACGAGCCAGACCTGCGCTTCAAAGACGACGAACCGCGCATCCACCCCACAGCCGAGTTGAAGGCTTGCCGGCTTGGTCGGCATGTCGCAGTCGGCGAACGCTGTGTGCTGCGCGAGGTCGCCATCGGCGACTATTCCTATTTCGAGCGTCATGCCGAGGCGATCTACACCACCATCGGCAAATTCTGCTCTGTCGCCGCCAATTCGCGTCTCAACGCGTTGGAACACCCGATTGAGCGTATCACCACCCACAAACTGACGTACCGCCCGAACGAATATTTCCGCTATCTCGGCGTCGACGCCGATTTCAAGGCGCGTCGGCAGGGCAAGCCGGTCACACTCGGCCACGATGTCTGGGTCGGGCATGGCGCTGTCATCATGCCGGGCGTCACCATCGGCAATGGCGCGATCATCGGCGCCAACGCAGTGGTGACAAAAGACGTCGACGCTTATACCATCGTTGCGGGCGTTCCCGCCAAACCGATCCGCAGACGCTTTTCACCAGAGATCGCCGCGCGCGTCGAAGCGACGCGCTGGTGGAACTGGCCCCGTGAGAAGCTGTTCGAGGCCATTCCCGCCATGCAGGCGCTATCGATCGAGGCATTTCTCGACCGCTGGGAGGACGTCTGAACGCAACAAAGCCCGCGCGGTTTCCCACGCAGGCCTTTTCTAAATGTCGTGATTTAAAGCGAAAGCTTCTGGTTCGTGCCTGGATCGGCCTTCTGGCCAGTTACCGCGCTCTTGAGCATCTCCCAGTTCGCCTTCAGCTTGGACGAATCCCAGTATTCCGCTGCACGCGGATCGAGGATCATCACGACGGCGTCGGCTTTGCCGTTCTCGAACCAAGGTTCGGCATCGGCGGTCCACAGTTCGTCGATGTCGCTGGGATCGTTGGAAAGCTTGATGTCGCCGGAAACGGAAATCCATTCTCCATCGTCGGCGAATACGACGTTGGCCGCAGGATCTGCATTGGCCTCGTCTATCTTATGGGTGTGCTTGGCGGTCAGAAAACGGATGGAACCATCGGGATTTCCGACATAAGGCTTCATCGGTCGCGAACGCAGCATATCCCCATCACGCGTGACGAGCATGGCGGTGTCGAAATCCTCAAGGTCTTCATAAAACTCTTCGGTGGTTTTCTTATCCATGGTGCGTCCTTCCTGTGATCGTTGCAGGCAAAACGCATCAGGCGAAGCGGTGTTCCGCCGAATTCTTTGCGACCTGAATCGCGGTACCTCGCATTCGGGCGTCCTGCGGGTTAACACTTATCCAGGCAGTGGAGGTGTTGCGTTGCGCGTCAAGACAGTCTTTCTAGCCGCGTCGGCGGTGTTTGCCATCTCCGTTCCCGCATCGTCGGAAACGACCGTTGCAGGGGGTGGAACGCTTTTAATCGATGGGAAGCCGGTGAAATTGTGGGGCGTCGAAGTCCCTTTACCTGGAAGGATTTGTACAACCTCCACCGGCAGGGAATGGGCTTGTGGCGACCGGGCGCGGGATCAACTCGCCGAGGTCATTGCGGCTGACGCACCCATCTGCGAATCGAAAGGCGACAACGCCGTCCTATGCCGGGTTGTCGGCCTGGATATCGGGCTTCTCTTGGTCAAGGAGGGGCTCGCCTGGTCACGCGGCGGCTATGACGAAGCCGAAATGCGGGCGAAAGAGGCCAGGATCGGGCTTTGGGAATAGGCTGTTCAGCCTTTCTTGAGGAACATGGTCTTGAGCACGAGGCCCTTGACCTTATCCGTACGGCCTTCGATCTCATCGGGATCGTCGGTCAGATGAATCCCCCTGATCACCGTGCCGCGCTTCAGCACCGTCGACGAGCCCTTGACCTTGAGATCCTTGATCACGTGAACGGTGTCGCCTTCCTTCAGGAGGGTTCCGTTGCTGTCCCTGACGTCCATGATGCGCCTCTCTGTCTATGACGCCATGCGTCGTGTCGAAGAGGCCTATAGTCGCTAAAGCCGGCGAAGGCAAAGCCTCACGCCGCCAAGACGAACCCATCCAGAACGCGTTTCTGCCCGGCCTTGTCGAAGTCGATGGTCAGCTTGTTGCCGTCGATGGCCGAAACATAGCCATTGCCGAATTTCTGGTGGAACACGCGGTCGCCGACCGCGAAGCGCGAAGGCTCGTCGGACACCGATTTCGCGACCAACTCGCCCTCGATCGTCCGGCCCTTGACGCTGGTTCGGCCGGCGCCGAACCCGGAGTCCGTCTCGCCATAACCTATGCGCTCGACCTGGTGGCCGGAACGGGTCCCCCAGTTGCGGTCGGTAGCCTCGGTCTTGTTCTGCTGCGCCCGCTGCCAGCCGGGTGTGGCATAGGTGTTGGAGAACGAGCCGACATTGTCGAAGCGCGAGGCGCCATAGGGGTTCTGCCGCCCACCACCATGGCCGGAGCCATATCCGCCGTAGGAATTGCCGGCTTCCTTAACCTCGACATGCGCTTCGGGCAGTTCGTCCAGAAAGCGCGACGGGATGGTCGACTGCCACAGACCATGGATGCGGCGGTTTGAGACGAACCAGATATGCAGGTTCCGCTTGGCGCGGGTGACGCCGACATAGGCGAGGCGGCGTTCTTCTTCCAGGCCGGAGCGTCCGCCTTCATCGAGCGCGCGCTGGTGGGGGAACAGACCCTCTTCCCAACCGGGCAGGAACACGGTCTCGAATTCCAATCCCTTGGCCGAATGCAGTGTCATGATGCTGATGGCGTCGAGCTGATCGTTCTGCTCGGCATCCATAACCAGCGCGACATGTTCAAGGAACGAGCGCAGCGACTCGTAGTCCTCCATGGAGCGGATCAACTCCTTGAGGTTTTCGAGCCGGCCCGGCGCTTCCGCCGAGCGGTCGTTCTTCCACATGTCTGTGTAGCCGGACTCTTCGAGGATCGTCTCGGCCAGCTCCGTATGCGGCGTGGTCTCCAGCGCCTTTTGCCAGCGCTCGAAATTCGCCGCGACCTCGCGCAGCGCCGCACGCGGTTTGGGCTTCAGTTCGTCGCTTTCAGCGAGCTTGGCGGCTGCCTCCAGCATGGGGATACGAAGTGCGCGGGCGGTGTCATGCACCTGGCGGATGGTCGCCTCGCCGAGCCCCCGCTTGGGCACGTTGACGATTCGCTCGAAGGCAAGGTCGTCGGCCGGCTGGGCGACGACGCGGAAAAATGCCATGGCATCGCGGATTTCCTGCCGCTCATAAAAGCGCGGACCGCCGATGACGCGATAGTTCAGGCCGATCTCGATGAAGCGGTCCTCGAAGGAGCGCATCTGGAATGACGCGCGGACCAGGATCGCCATGTCGCTGAGATTGTGCTTCTGGCGCTGGAACTGCTCGATTTCCTCGCCAATGGCGCGGGCTTCCTCGTCCGAATCCCATGCCGCGTGGACGTTGACCTTGGCGTCGTCGGGATCGGACCTGTCGGTGAACAGCGTCTTGCCAAGGCGGCCTTCATTATGCGCGATGAGATGGGCGGCCGCGCCCAGAATATGCGCGGTCGAGCGGTAGTTGCGCTCGAGCCGGATGACGGTGGCGCCGGGAAAATCCTTCTCGAAGCGCAGGATGTTGTCGACCTCCGCACCGCGCCAGCCATAGATCGACTGGTCGTCGTCGCCGACGCAGCAAAGGTTGACGGCCGCGCCGGCGGGGCGCTGGGCCAAAAGCCGCAGCCACATATATTGCGCGGTGTTGGTGTCCTGATACTCGTCCACCAGGATGTATTTGAATCGCCGGTGATAGTCCTTCAGGATATCGGGATAAGCGCGGAAGATGCGGATGGGATGCAGCAGAAGGTCGCCGAAGTCGCAGGCGTTGAGCGTCAGCAGGCGATCCTGATAGGCCTTGTAGAGCTCGCGGCCCTTGCCATTGGCGAAAGCGCGGGCGTCGCCCTCGGGAATTTCGGCGGGGCCGAGGCCTTTGTTCTTCCAGCCGTCGATCATCATGGCGAACTGGCGCGGCGGCCAGCGCTTGTCGTCGAGGCCTTCCGCCTGGATGAGCTGCTTGATCAGCCGGATGACGTCGTCGGTGTCCAAAATGGTGAAATCCGAGCGCAGGCCGGCAAGCTCGGCATGGCGGCGCAGCAGGCGCACGCCGATGGAGTGGAAGGTGCCGAGCCAGGGCATGCCTTCGACTGCTTCGCCCACCAGCATGCCGATGCGATGCTTCATCTCGCGCGCGGCCTTATTGGTGAAGGTCACGGCCAGAATCTGGCTAGGAAAGGCGCGGCCGGTGGCAAGGATATGGGCAATGCGGGTGGTCAGCACGCGGGTCTTGCCGGTGCCGGCGCCGGCCAGAACCAGCACAGGTCCTTCCGTGGTTTCGACCGCCAGGCTTTGCTCTGCGTTCAGGCCGCGAAGGTAATCCGGCGCGGCAGGCTGTTGCCGAGCCGCCATAGCGCGCGCGGCAATGCCGCCGCCTGCAGGCTTGGCCACTGGCGGCCCGCCGGCTGGACCGTCGAAGAACGGCATATCGTCAGGAAAATCGGACATTTCAGGGGAATGTAGTGATTCGCCGCCGAAAGGCCAGAAAAAGCCGGATCGAGTTGGCAGGAATGGAGCATCACCACCGGCTGGTGGCGTCTCATTCGGCAGCCAACGTCCTGTTATTTCAGCATTTCAGTTGGTCTGGCGCCGCGCCGTCAAACAGACCAGCCACGTTTCACCCGCGCCTGCTTGATGATCGCCCGCCAGCGGATCATCTCCAACGGGATAGGCGCCTTGCGGGCGCTGAGTGCGAAGATTTCATTGTTCAGGTTCTTCAACGACCGCCAGAAGTCATAGTCGGTCACGCGCGAATCGCCTGCCAGCCTGCGTGCTTCCGTCTCGATATCGGTTTTCGAGCTCATGCGCAGCGCGCCGTTTCCCGAAAGAGCGTGGCTCATGTCCCTCATCCCATAGACGATATGCACTTGTTGTTTGGCGACACCTTAGGATGTCGTTTACGGCTTGTTAAGGATAAGATCGGCGCCTCCAGCGGCAATTCCACGATAGCGAGACTTCCCCGCAACAGTGCCATCGCAGAGTGTTGCCGATGCTCCGCTTTTCGGCGGGTGCGCCGCCTTCGTCAGGATGATCTCCTGGGAATCCCCACCGCGCGGCCGATGCGGTCCGGCTTCGGCAGAACGGCATGGGCATTCTGCATGGCTGCGATCTTCTTCAGAATGTCCGTAGGAAAGGGCACCACTTTAGGGCCGCTGGTGTCGACATGCAGCGTCAGGCTTTCCGATGTCGCCGCGAGCCAGCCTTCGGCATGGCGCAGTTCCTGATAGACATGGAGGCGCTTGGCGTCGTGGTCGATCACTTGGTTCGACACGACGACGGTGGCGCCGCGATGCAGTTCCCTGACGTAGCAGACATGGACTTCGGCGGCATATGTCGTTCCGCCGCGTTTTTCGCGATAGGCTTCGCCGAGACCAAGCGCCTCGAACAGATAGTCCACGCTGCGATCGAACAGGACATGGTAGTAGGCCATGTTGAGGTGCCCGTTATAATCGATCCATGCGTCTTCGACCGTCATGGGCGGGGAGATGTAGGGAGCGGGCAGGGCAGTCATCTGTTCTCCGGCGGGCTGGACAAAACTTCGACGGTACGAGATTACGCTGCGGTAAAAGCTCCGCAAGGCGGAACGGACAGGGAGGCGACGGGATCATGGCGCTCAAGGACCTCAAGGTCATGCAACGCAACGAGGCGGGCATCGCCACCGTGCTGGGGATATTCAAGCAGCGCTTCGGCGAACGCTTCCAGTCCGGGCAGTCGATCCGCGAACAGCACGGCCACACCACCACATATCTGCCGAATCAACTGCCTGATGGCGTCGCCTTCGTCGAGACGACCGAGGAGGTGCAGGAAATCGTCCGCGCCTGCGCCGAACACCGCGTGCCGGTCATCGCCTTCGGCACCGGAACGTCGCTCGAAGGCCACGTCAATGCGCCGGCCGGCGGCATCTCCATCGACACGAGCCGCATGGACAAGGTGCTGTCCGTCAATGCCGAGGACCTCGACTGTACGGTACAGGCGGGCGTCACCCGCGAGGCCTTGAATACGCATCTGCGCGACACCGGCCTGTTCTTTCCCATCGATCCCGGCGCCAATGCCAGCCTGGGCGGCATGACCGCGACGCGCGCCTCCGGCACCAATGCGGTGCGGTATGGAACCATGCGCGAAAACGTCCTGTCGCTGAAGGCTGTGATGGCCGACGGCGAGATCGTCACCACGGCGAGCCGCGCGCGCAAAAGTTCGTCCGGCTACGACCTGACGCGTTTGCTCGTCGGCTCCGAAGGCACTTTGGGCGTCATCACCGAGATCACCTTGCGGCTGCAGGGCATTCCGCAGGCGATTTCGGGCGGGGTCTGCCCGTTCCCGAGCGTCGAGGCTGCCTGCAACGCTGTCATCATGACCATCCAGATGGGCATTCCGGTGGCCCGTATCGAACTGGTCAACGCACTGCAGATGCGGGCGATGAAGATTTATTCCAACCTCGACTATCCCGAAAGCCCCTGCCTGTTCGTGGAGTTCCATGGCAGCGAGGCGGGTGTGGCCGAGCAGGCGGAAAGCTTTGGCGAAATCGCCAGCGAGTTCGGCGGCGGACCCTTCCTGTGGACCACGGTGGCCGAGGAGCGGGCCAAGCTGTGGAAGGCGCGGCATGAGGCTTATTGGGCCTCGCAGAGCCTGCGGCCGGGCTCGCGCGCGCTTTCAACGGACGCCTGTGTGCCGATCTCGCGGCTTGCCGAATGCATCGCCGAGACGGAGGCCGACATTGCCCAGGCCGGCCTGGTCGCGCCCATCGTCGGCCATGTCGGCGACGGCAATTTCCATGTTCTGGTGCTGATGGACCCGAACGATCCCGCTGAGATCGCCAAGGCCGAGGCCTTCGTGACGCGGCTTGCGGAGCGTGCGATTGCCATGGACGGCACCTGCACAGGCGAGCACGGCATCGGGCAAGGCAAGGTTGCGTTCATGGAGCGCGAGCATGGCCATGGCGTGGCGCTGATGCGCACGATCAAGCAGGCGCTCGACCCGCTCGGCATCATGAACCCGGGCAAAATGCTGCCGCTTTGAACGCCTAGGATCGGTCTCAGGGGTACCGATACGGTTCGATTGCCACTTTATCGACACGCATCTTGCTCTAAAGTACGGGTGTGCCCCGACTCTCCGGTTTGTCAACGAGGCCATGCTCGCACGTCTTTTCGTCTTTTTCGGCGGTCTTTTCGTCCTGGCGCTGCTTGCGGCGCTGGTCGGGCCGCTTTTTATCAACTGGACCAACTACAAAGCCGACTTCGAAGCGGAGGCGAGCACCATCTTGGGCCGTCCCGTTACCGTTGGAGGCATCTCGTCCGCGCGGCTGCTGCCGTTTCCATCGGTGACCTTCTCAAATGTCTCTGTTGCCGGCATCGGCGATGGCAAGCCGGCTATGACGGTCGAAACGTTTTCGATGGATGCCGAACTGGCGCCCTTCATGCGCGGCGAGTTCCTCATTTTTGACATGCGGCTGGAGCGGCCGACGGCGACAATCCGGGTCGACAAGGACGGCCTCATCGACTGGTCGATCCGGCCTTCGACGCGCTTCGATCCAAAGCAGGTCGCGATAGAGAAGCTGACGGTCACCGACGGCACGCTGATGGTCGAGCGCGGCGCCAGCGGCGCGAGCCATACGCTTTCCGGCATCAATGCCGACGTTTCGGCCAAGTCCATTGCCGGGCCGTGGCGGCTCGACGGCGTGTTTGGTCTGGACGGGCGCGGCATGACGCTATCGGCCTCGACCGGAACCGTCGGCGATGACGGTCAGATGCGCGTCCGGCTGAGGACACAGGCCTATGGCTCGCCCTTTACGATCGAGGCCGACGGCAATGCCGGCCTGACCGGAGGCGCCGGACACTATGCTGGCACGTTCAGGGTTTTGACCGCACCTGAAGAGGAAATTGCGCCGGATGCTGCGCCCAAGACCAAGACCGACGACCCCGGCATGCGCTTGAGCGGCGATTTCGCGCTTCGGCATGACGATCTGGCGATCAGCGCCTTCCGCTTCGAAACCGGACCGCTGGAAAATCCCTACACCGCCGATGGGAGCGCCGACATCAAGCTTGGCGCCGAGCCCAGCTTCGCCGTGACCGCCAAGGGCGCGCAGGTGCGCTTCGACGAGGCGGTGGGCGGTGAGCGCGGCAGTGCGCTGACGGTCCCACAGAGGCTTGATGCCTTGGAAAGGACGCTTGCCGGCCTGCCGCAGCCGTCTATTCCGGGCACGGTCGAAGTCAGCCTCCCGGCGGTCGTGGCGGGCGACACGACGGTGCGCGACGTGCGGCTGTCCGCCGAGCCGACCGATGGCGGCTGGCTCATCAAATCCGCCGCCGCGACCTTGCCGGGCCGGACCACTCTTGAGGCGGACGGCTATCTCGCCACGGGTGCCGGGATCGGCTTCAAAGGCAATCTGCTTCTGGCGGTGGCGCAGCCCTCCGGCTTTGCCGCCTGGGTGTCGAGCGATGTCAACGAGGCGGTCCGCCGGCTGCCCGCTGCCGGCTTCAGCGCCAATGTCGACATGACCCGCGCCAAGCAAAGCTTCAAGAATGCTGAGCTGATCCTTGGCGACGCCAAGTTCACCGGCGAACTGGAAAGTGCCGAAGGCGGTGACGCGCGGCCGTCGATGAGCCTTCAACTCAGGGGCAATGCGCTCGACCTCGACGGTCTGCGGGCGTTCAGTTCGCTGTTCGTGACCGAAGACGGCCTCAACCGCTTCGGCGAACGCGATCTCGACTTCGACATTGTCGCAGGTCCGGTCACGGTTGGCGGCATGACGGCCGACACGCTTGATACCGCGCTTCGGCTGCGCAAGGGTGTGCTGGAGATCGACCGGCTGTCGATCGGCGGGCTTGCGGGTGCATCGCTTAGCGCAACGGGCCGTGTCAGCGATTTCGCCACCGAGCCGACCGGTAATATCGATGCCTCGCTGGTGGCTGTCGATCTCGCCCCGCTGATCAAGCTGGGCGCCGGGCAGTTCCCCGACAACCGACCCTTGCAGGAGCTTGCCGCACGCGCCGAGGCGCATGGCGCCTTGTTCACCGATGCCCAGCTCGACGTGGTGGCCAGTGTCGCTGGCAACGATGACGGCAGCACGGGCCTTGCCCTGAGCGGGCAAGGCGAGGCGGGCGGCTCGAAATTCTCCGTCACCCTGTCTGGCGAAGGCGACCGCGCCGCGCCGCGGGAAGCGCCCCTGACCTTCAGCCTCACCGCAAACAACGACGACGCGACACAGCTTCTGGCGCTTGCCGGGCTGCAGACCTTGCCGCTGGGTATGACCGGGCAGGGCGCTGTCGACCTCAATGCCAAGGGAACGCTGGCGGAAGGGCTTACGACGACCGCGGCATTCCGGGGCGACGGCATCACCGCCGGTTTCGACGGTATGGCAGGCTTTGGCGAGCAGGGGCCGACCGTTCGCGGCAAGGTCACGCTCGAGGCCGAGGACATCGAGCCATGGCTGATGACCACGGGGCTCGGCCTGCCGGGCATGGGCGTCGGCACCGCGCTCAACCTGACGACCGAGGCCGACTATGCCAATGGCCTCCTGGTGCTCAACGACCTGACCGGCGCGGTCAACGAGGCGTCCGTGGCGGGAGACGTGAACCTGGCGGTCGTGGATGGAGTGCCGAAGCTGAGCGGGGCGCTGCAACTCGACGAGTTGGACCTTGCGCCTTTCGCCGCGATGCTTCTGGGCGACCCGATACTGGGGGCCGACGAGGCCGCCAGAGAAACGCCCTTTGCGCAGAAGTCGGTCGCGCCCTTCGCCGCCGATCTGGATATAGCGGCCGGAACGCTTTCGGCGGGTCCGGCCATGACTGCCTATGACGCGAAACTGTCGCTCATGGTGTCGCCTCAAGCCTTGCGGGTATCGGATCTCGCCACAACGCTGTTCGACGGCAAGCTGACCGGGCTCGCGGAGATCAAGAACGAAGGCGGCACCGGTCTTTTGTCGGCCCAGTTCAGCCTTGACGGCGTCGATCTGCAGAGCGCGCTGGCCGATTCCGGCCTCAACGGCACGGGGAAGCTCACTGCGTCTTTGACGGCGAGCGGCAAGACACTGGATGGGTTGTTCGCCAGCCTGTCGGGATCGGGTACGGCAGCGCTCAGCGACATCGTCATCGACCGGCTCAATCCCAATGCGTTCAAGGGCTTCATCGCCAGCGCAGATGCAATCGGCCGCGACATTGATGCCGCACGGGTGGCCGAGTTCGCGCCGGACATCGCGACCGATGGGCGCTTTGCCGCCAAGCCGGTAGACGTGGCCTTCACCGTTGCCGGCGGCGTGTTGCGCATTCCGCCCGTGACGCTGGAAAACGCATCCGCTGCGCTGTCGGCCGATCTGCGTGTCGATCTTGCCCAAAGCAATGTCGCGTCGAGCGGCACCATCTCCTACCAGGCAGGTGACGAAGCGATTGCCGGCTCGGAACCGTCGCTGCGTTTTGTGCTTGAAGGCACGCCGGTCAATGCGGAGCGGCTGTTCGACACGGAACCTTTGGCACAGTTCCTGACCCAGCGGGCGCTGGAGAAAGAGCAGGCGCGGGTCGAAGCGATGCAGGCCGAGCTTCTGGAAAAGCAGCGGCTCCGCCGCGAGGCGCGCTACTTCTCCGAGTTGGATGCACAGCGCAAGCGTGCCGCCGAAGAAGCGGCCCGGCGTGAGAAAGAAGCGCGCATCCGCGCCGAAGAAGAGGCGCGGGCGAAGGCCGAGGCGGAAGCCAAGGCAAAAGCCGAGGCGGAGGCGGAGGCCAAGGCAAAAGCGGAGGCGGAGGCGCTCGAGCAACGGCGCATCGCCGAAGAAGCCCGTCTTGCCGCCAGGGCGAAGGCGGAGCAAGCACGCCGCGAGCAGGAGCAGGCCGAGCGCGCGCCGCAACCTGCGCCATCGCCGCAACCGCAGCCTATCGCGCCGCTCAAGCTGGATGGGTTGTTTTAAATACAATCGCACCTCCTCTTTGCGCCTCTGCTGGCGTGATTATGCGACCGGTTCTGGAGAGGTGAGCAAAATGGCTGGACACATATTGTAACGCCTGGGAGATCAACGGCTTGGCGGGAAAGGGGCTAATCTTTATCCACGGTTTCGCTGGTCGATGCTGTGTCCGTCATCGTGGGGTAGCTATATCGCGGGCGTCATTGACCCCGGCTGCCTCGCACCCAGTCCAGCACGAAGACGCGCAGCGCCGACGATAGGTTGGATTGGCGCGGGCGGGCGGCGTCGATTTCAGCGACCAAGGCCGCGAGCGGCAGTTCCTTTTCCTCGGCGATGCGCAGAAGCTCGTCGTAGAAGGGCTGTTCGAGCGAATAGCTGGTGCGGTGGCCGCGGATCGAGATCGAGCGCTTCTGAACGCCGGTCATGCGTTGGTGTCGCCGGGATCGGATTTTCCGCGGCGATGCGCGTCGATAAAGCGGGTCGCGTTGTCGGCCTCATGCCGGTCGCGCTGCTTGTCGGCCTTGGTGCGACCATGCAGCAGACGGTTCTGCTCGGCTGCTGCATCGTGTTCGGCGCGCGCCTTGCGCTTTTTGAACTGCCTGAGGTTGACGATATCAGCCATTTCAGGCCGCAGCCTCACTTCTTGCGGAAGGCATCCAGCGAGACGACGTCCGCACCCTTGCCGGCTTCGGCTGAAGGGGCCTCGCCGCTCTTGTCGTCCTGCTTTTTGACTGCTGCCGGCTTGCGTTCGGCGGGCGCGGGCACCGCCTTGATCGGCTCCGGGACGACTGCGATGGGCTGCTCAGCCACCGGTTCGGACTTGACGTCGAATTCGAGCTCGAAATTGACGGACGGGTCATAGAAGCCGCGAACTGCCGAATAGGGGATTTCGAGCTTCTCGGGCACATCGGAGAAGGACAGGCCGATTTCGAAGCCGGTTTCGGTGACCTTCAGGTCCCAATATTGGAACTGGATGACGATGGTCATCTGTTCTGGGTAGCGCTCGCGCAGACGGCTGGAAATGCGCACGCCAGGCGCGCCGGTCATGAAGGTGATGAAAAAATGATGGTTGCCGGGCAGGCCGGTCCGCGCGACCTCGGCCAGGACCTTGCGCATCACTCCGCGCAACGCTTCCTGGGCGAGAATGTCATATCGGATCTGGTCTTCGGCCATGGGTCGGTAAGCGCTTCCGGTGAATCGTCGGCTTAGCTGTAATCAAGCTTTGGCCCGGCGTAAACCAGATATAACGTCGTCATGCCGAGAGGCCAGAGCGGGGCTGCTTGCCGAAGGCACGCAGGAAGGTCTTCACCGCGTTGTCGGCGGATATCCGCAACTGCTCCTCGCTCGGATTGTCGCCCAGCATGGTTGAGATGTGCAGGTCGGCATTGATCAGCGCGAAGAACTGGCGCGCGGCGACATCTGGGTCGGCCAGTTCGAGCCATCCTGACAAAGCGAGCCGGGCAAAGCGCGCTGCCAGCGCCGACGAGACGCGGCCCGGGCCCTCTTCGCGCCAATGCAGGAACAAGGCGGGATAGCGTGAGCCTTCCATCAGGATCATCTTGCGCAGGAATTTGCTGTCGCGGTTACAGATGCAGTTCCGGGTCAAGCGCAGGGCGAACTCGACAAGTTCGGCGTGAAGATCTTGTGGACGGTCGGGGAAGCTGTCGAGGGTTTCGAAAAAACGCGCATTGGCGCGGTCGGTGATCTCGCGGACCACGGCGACGAACAGGGTCTCCTTATCGCCGTGATGATTATAGACGGTCTGGCGCGAGACGCCGGCTTCGGTTGCTATGACGTCGATATTGGCGGCGGCGAAACCCTCGCTGGCAAAAACTCTGGCCGCGGCCTCGACGATGGAAACACGCTTGGCATTCTGCGAGCGGCTTTGCAAAAGGGTGTCAGTGGCGGTGTCAGCTGTCATGGGTTTGTTGTATAGTCGTGATTGACGTTTTGGACAAGACTGTCTAAATCCTTGGTCAAGAGTGACGGGTCGCACATGATGCGGTCCGTCATTCGTATTTCGAGATCAGGCATTGACCCATCGTGCGGATTTTCAGCGCGGTTGGCCTTGTGTCTGAACAAAGGTTCGACCCATGTCTTCCAGCTTCCTCCGCACGGCCTTCATTCTCGGCCTGCTTTCGGCGATCGGTCCGTTTGCGATCGACATGTATCTGCCGGCGCTGCCCACCATCGCGGCGGATTTCCAGGTGAGCACGGCCGCGGTGCAGATGAGCCTGCAGATTTTCTTCCTCGCGGTGGCCTTGGGGCAGTTGGTGGTCGGGCCGCTGTCGGACATGTATGGGCGCAAGGCGCCGCTTTATTTCGGCCTGGCGCTTTTCGCGCTCGGAAGCGTGGGTGCTGCGCTGGCGCCCAGCGTCGAATGGCTGAACGCCTTCCGCTTCATTCAGGGCCTCGGCGCCTGCGCCGGCATGGTCGTGCCGCGTGCCATCGTGCGCGATCTGCACACCGGCAACGATGCGGCGAAACTGATGTCGTTGCTGATGCTGGTGTTCAGCGTGTCGCCCATCCTCGCGCCCTTGTCCGGCAGCTTCATCATCGAATCCTTCGGCTGGCGCGCGGTCTTCTGGGTTGTGACCGGGGCGGCGCTGCTGGCAATGCTCATGGTTTTCACCAAGCTTAAGGAGACCCGACCGGCCGAGCAGCGAGCCGGCAGCACGGTGTCGAGCGCTCTCGGCAACTACGCGTTTCTTCTACGCGACCGCTATTTTCTGGGCGTCTGTTTCATGGGCGGCTTCGGCGTGGCGAGCTTCTTCACCTATCTCGCGACCTCGTCCTTCGTGCTGATCGAGCACTACGGCCTGTCGCCGACGGTCTACAGCATGTACTTCGCCATCAATGCAATCGCCTTCATCGGCAGTTCGCAGTTCACCGCCACGCTGGCGGAGCGCTTCGGCATGAAGCAGGTGGTGCGCGTCGCCGTCAGCGGCTATGCGGTCACGATGGTGGCACTGTTCATCGTATTTGCGACAGGCGTCGACCGGCTCGATGTGCTGGCGGCGATGCTGTTCGTCGGCTACGGCTTTCTCGGCCTCGTCATCCCTGCGTCCTCCGTGCTGGCGCTGGACGATCACGGTACGCGTGCCGGGACTGCCTCCGCGCTGATGGGTACGCTGCATCTGGTATCCGGCGTAATCGCCATTCTCGTCGTGTCGCTGTTCTTCAACAACACGCCGCTGCCGATGGTGGCGGGCATTGCCGGCTGCTCGATCATTTCTTTTGTGCTGGCGCAGATTACCTTGCGCCGTCAGCCGGCCATTGCCCAGGCGCCCGCTGAATAAGGGCAGCTAGAGCGATTGGCGTAACACTCTGAAAAGGTCGATGCTGTAGACTTCCGCCAATTTTGAAGGTTGGGAGAGGGCGGTTGAGCGACAGGTGGCAGCGTCCTTCCGAAAGTATGGGTTGCTGACGTGACCCGGCTGGGCAACGCGTTGTTTTTTCTGTCTGCCTTTGCGCTGTTCTGGATCACCACGACGCCGTTCCTCGATCTGAGGAATCCGAACGTGCTGCTGCCGCAGGAGGCGGGCAACGCCAGCAACCAGATCGCGGTTCTGCTCGTGCTGTTCATGTCATGCTTCGTGCTCTGGCAGAACAAGCAAGCCGCCCTGACCGCCCTTTCGCCCGCCATGCTATGTGTGCTGGCCTGGCAACTGGTGACGGTCTTCGCATCCAGCCATATCGACCTGTCTGTCCGCCGCTATATCCTGCATGTTTCGGTTGTTGTCGTCACTTTGGCCTGGCTGCTTGCACCCGAGGACACCCATCAGTTTCGGCGCTTGTTGCGATGGGCGGGAATGTTTGTGCTCGGTCTCGCCTATTTCGGCGTCATCTTCTGGCCCGAGGTCTCTATCCACAACACGAGCGAAGTGCTGGAGCAGATCAACGCCGGAGGGTGGCGCGGCCATTTCATGCACAAGAACGTGGCCGGCCCGGCCATGGTCGTGTTGTTGCTGTACTGGCTCTATCTTGCGCAAACGGCAGGAAAGACGGCGGCAAAAGCGACCTACTGGGCGCTTGCGGCGCTATCGCTGGTGTTTTTGTATCATACCAACAACAAGACCTCGATCGGGCTGCTGCTCGTGATGTTCGTTCTGGCGTTCGCGATCCAGAAGGCGCGGCTTTTGTCGCTGCAACTGGTCTTGGGCCTCGTCCCGATAGCCTCAATGGCGCTGTTCACCGTCGGCTCCGTCATCTTCAAGCCGGTGGGCGACTGGGTCGAGATGCTACTATCGGACCCCACCTTCACGAACCGTACAGATGTATGGCGGTTCACGCTGGATCAGCTGCGGGGTCACATGCTGGCCGGCTTCGGCTTCGAAGCCTACTGGGCGACATCCGATCTGGTGAACGGTTTTCACGAGACCTGGGCCAACACAGCCGGTCATGCGCATAACGGTCTCATCAACGTCGCCTTGTCGAGCGGATTGATAGGGGTAGGCCTGACGATCTGGTGGCTGGTGCTCAACCCGTTAAGGGATTTTCACAAGAGCCAGCAAAGCGGCAACGATCCGCAACTGGGATTGCTGTTCCTGCGCATCTGGCTGTTCATGATGCTGTATGCCAATCTGGAATCGCCGTTTTATGTCGGACGCGGCCAGGTGTGGTTCAGCCTTTTGGGTGCGGTGTTCGGGCTGAGGCTTCACGCCAGGCTGAAACAGGTCGCTGCGCCATCGTTGCAGAAACCAGTTTCAAATCCAGCGGCGAGCATGGCGCCGGCATTGTAGCACTGTTCATCCGCCGGAAATCGATTTGAGTAGAAAGGTTGCGCGGTCCTCCACCGTTCCGCGCGGCACCTCGACGCAATTGTAGGCCGGGCCGTGCATGGGTCCGGCGAATTGCGGTCCAGGTCGGCGTTGCGGAAAGCCAACGGAACGACATGCGCGGAAGCGCTGTCAGCGTGTGCCGGCGGGAATTTCAGAGACAATTTCGGGAGAGAGAGAAGTGGAGGTTTCTGTTGCCAGGTACCTCCGAACCCCGCCTAAAGGTGCTAACCCATAGGGCTTGATTCGAGACTATCGCGCCGCATTAAGCAGCGAGACGTGCCTCAGCATAGTTGTCGTTTGCAACTACAAGTTTAGCCCGATAACGGTGGTACAATGCCGGGCAAAAGTCCAATCTTTACACCCTCGTCGATCCTATTTCGCCCCCATCATAAACCGTCGCGAACGGCGGTTTATGGTGGAGGCGCCGGGTACCGCCCCCGGGTCCGAAAGGCTTATTTCATTGGCCGTTTATCACCATAGTCAGACAAGCTGACGCGCCGTATATAGGCGCTGTACCCGCGCTTGGAAAGAGGGGTGCGCCGGCTTTCGATCTGGACATGTTGGGGACGACCGCGCATCCGGTTTGTCTGCCGCGCGCTTCATTGTATGATCGGCTGCCCACACGGACCGAATCCCATGCGCCAATATCTCGATCTCCTCAGCCATGTGCTCGAAAACGGCTTCGACCGCAGCGACCGCACCGGTACCGGTACGCGCTCGGTGTTCGGCTACCAGATGCGGTTTGACTTGAGCGAAGGCTTTCCGGTGCTGACGACCAAGAAATTGCACCTGAAGTCGATCATCCACGAACTGCTTTGGTTTCTGGCGGGCGACACCAACATCAAATATCTCAACGACCATGGCGTCACCATCTGGGACGAATGGGCCGACGAGAACGGCGACCTCGGCCCGGTCTATGGCAAGCAATGGCGGTCATGGCCAACCAAAGATGGCGGCGAGATCGACCAGATCGCGAATCTTCTCGTCCAGTTGCGCAAGAATCCTCATTCGCGCCGGCTGATCGTCTCGGCCTGGAATCCGGAAGAGGTGGACCAGATGGCGCTGCCGCCCTGCCACTGCCTGTTCCAGTTTTATGTGTCGGACGGAAAACTGTCCTGCCAGCTCTACCAGCGCTCCGCGGACATCTTTTTGGGCGTGCCGTTCAACATTGCGTCCTATGCGCTTCTGACGGTGATGGTTGCGCAGGTGGTGGGGTTGAAGCCCGGCGATTTCGTCCACACGCTGGGCGACGCGCATATCTACTCCAACCATTTCGAACAGGCGCGCGAGCAACTGACGCGCAAGCCGAAGGCGCTGCCGACGCTGTGGATCAATCCCGATGTGACCGATCTCTTCGCGTTCCGGTTCGAGGATTTCCGGCTGGAGAATTATGTTGCCGACCCAAGCATCCGGGCTCCCATCGCGGTGTGACCACGGGGTAAAGAGCTGTGGTTGCCGCTGGCGTCATGCACGATCCAGAGGCATGGTAGGCGCTTCCAAGGGGATTAAGGGGGGATGATGTCTCGAACTGCCGTCGCTGCCGCAATGCTGCTTGCGGCCTGTCCCGCTTTCGCCAACGACACCACGGCCGTGTTCGAAACCGGCGGGCTGGTGTTCGGTCGCACCTTCGACATCGAGATGGTCAAGGAAGACCTTTTCATCTCTCAGGAGAAGGTGACGGTCGACTATGTGTTCCGAAATTCTTCGGACAAGGATGTCACCACCATCGTCGCCTTCCCGATGCCGGATATCGAGGCGTCGCCCTATTCCGATGTCGGTATTCCCGACACTGCGAGCGACAATTTCCTCGACTTCTCCGTAGAGATGGACGGCAAGGCGATTGAGCCAAAGCTTGAGCAGCGCGCCTTTGCCGCCGGCATAGACGTAACGGAGGATTTGAAGGCGCACAATGTGCCGCTGATGCCGTTTGGCGATGCGTCCGCGGCTGCGCTGAAGACGCTTTCCGCTGACATCACCGACGATTGGCAGCGCCGTGGCATCGTCATTCCCGACGGCTACAACGACGACATGGACACCATGGTGCCATACTGGAAGCTGCGCTCGACCTATTGGTGGGATGCGATATTCCCGGCCGGAAAGGATGTCGCGGTCTCCCATGTCTACAAGCCCAGCGTTGGCGGCACGGCCGGGACCAGCTTCTATTACGAAGGCAAGTTCCAGCCGAATTTCGTCGGCTACCAGGAAAAATACTGCGCCGACGACACGTTCAAGCGCACCATCGAACAGGCCACAAAGGCCAACAAGGACGGCTACACGCCTTATACGGAAACCTGGATTTCCTACATTTTGACCACAGGCGGCAATTGGAGCCTCGGTACCATCGGCGATTTCACGCTGACCATCGACAAGGGCGACCCCAAGAACCTCGTCAGCTTCTGCGGCAAGGACGTTAAAAAGATCGGGCCGACGACCTTCCAGATGAAGGCGAAGGATTATTATCCCGAACACGACGTCGACATCTTGATCATGAAGCCAGTCAATTTCGATGCGTCGTCGCAGGATAATGGCAAATGACCAAAACAGCGATCTATGTTGCTATAGCCAAAAACGGTGTGATCGGTCGTGACAAGGGCCTGCCCTGGAAACTGTCGACCGATCTCAAGCGGTTCAAGGCTGGGACCATGGGCAAGCCGATGGTCATGGGGCGCAAAACCTTCGAGAGTATCGGGCGACCGCTACCGGGCAGGCGGAACATCGTCATCACCCGCAATCCCGAATTTCATGCGGACGGCATAGAGACGGCGGCTACGCTGGACGAAGCGCTACGGCGCGCGGACGCCGGATCCGGCGTCGATGAGATCTGCATCATCGGCGGCGGGGAAATCTATCGCCAGGTTCTGCCGGTCACCGATCTGCTTTATGTCACGCATGTGCTCGCCGACGTTGAAGGCGACACTTTTTTTCCGGCCATCGATCCCGACATCTGGGAGGTGATCGAGAGCGAAGACGTGCCCGCAGGCGCGACCGATAGCCACGCGACACGCTATAACGTTTACCAAAGACGTCTAAACGCGCATTCAAACAATCTCTAACAAGCCGGTATTGCGTTGAAAGCGGGCGTTGGCATCCCTATAGAAGGCTTAAGCGTAGGGAGTTGTGCTGCGGCGCGGCTTGGGTAACGGACTGAAAGGACATTCATGCCCTGGAACAATCAAAGCGGCGGCGGTGGCGGCCCTTGGGGTGGCGGTGGAAGCAATGGCGGCGGCGGACCTTGGGGGCAGGGACCTCAAGGCGGTGGCCCACGCGGCCCGCAGGGCTCCCCTCCCGATCTCGAAGATATCATTCGTCGCGGCCAGGATAGGCTGAAGAACATCGTGCCGGGCGGCGCGAGCCCAGCCGTGATCGGCCTGATCGCAGTTGGTGCGGTGGCACTCTGGGCGTTCCAGTCGGTCTACACCGTTCAGCCGGACGAACTGGCGGTCGAGCTTCTGTTCGGTAAGCCGAAACAAGAGCTGTCGCAGCCGGGCCTGCACTTCCATTTCTGGCCGATCGAAACGGTCGAGAAGGTATCGACCGCGGAAAAACTCATCCAGATCGGCGAAGGTCGCGGCTCGACCTCGTCGGGACTGATGCTGTCGGGCGACCAGAACATCGTCGACGTGCGCTTCTCCGTCGCCTATCAGGTCAACGATCCGCAGGCTTATCTGTTCGGCGTCGCCGAGCCCGACGACATGGTGCGCCAGGTCAGCGAGAGCGCGATGCGCGAAGTGGTCGGCCGTCAGCCGGCGCAGGACATTTTCCGCGACGACCGACAGGGCATCGCCGATTCGGTGCGTGACGTGCTCCAAGGCACGCTCGACCAATATGGCGCGGGACTTGCGATCAACGCGATCTCCATCGAGGACGCGGCGCCACCGCGTGAAGTGGCCGACGCGTTCGATGAGGTTCAGCGCGCCGAGCAGGACGAAGACCGTTTCGTCGAAGAATCCAACCAGTATTCCAACCAGAAGCTCGGCCAGGCCCGAGGCGAGGCCGCGCAGATCCGCGAAGACGCCGCGGCCTATAAGAGCCGCGTCGTGCAGGAAGCGGAAGGTGAGGCCCAACGCTTCGTCTCCGTATACGACCAATATGCCAAAGCGCCTGACGTGACGCGCAAGCGGCTGTTCCTG
This sequence comes from Tianweitania sp. UT-5YL-CI-8, assembly GCF_030010215.1. GTDB lineage: Bacteria > Pseudomonadota > Alphaproteobacteria > Rhizobiales > Rhizobiaceae > Oryzicola. The sequence continues at coordinate 28,240 of NZ_JASCRR010000010.1, read as the reverse complement.
GAAACCATGGAAAAGGTGCTTGGCGGCTCCAACAAGGTGATCGTGGAGCAGGGCAGCGGGCAGGGCGTCGTACCCTATCTGCCGCTGCCTGAACTGCAGCGTCGCAACACCACCGAGGGAGCGAACTGATGTCCAATCGTTTTGCTGTCATCGGGATCGCAGTCGTTCTCGGCCTGATCCTGCTTTACTCCTCGGTTTTCGTCGTGACTGCGCGACAGCAGGCCATCGTGCTGCGCTTCGGTGAAATCATCGACGTGAAGACCGAGCCGGGCATCTATTTCAAGGCGCCGTTCTCGTTCTTCGGCGCCGACAACGTCCAGGTCATTGAGGAACGCGTCCTCGCCTTCGATCTCGACAACATCCGCGTGCAGGTTTCGGGCGGCAAGTTCTACGATGTGGATGCCTTCCTGGCCTACCGCATCAACGACGCGCGCCGCTTCCGGTCCACTGTGTCCGGCAGCGTCGAACTGGCCGAACAGCGCTTGAAGACGCGTCTCGACGCAGCCCTGCGCCGGGCATACGGCGTGCGCGGCTTCGAATCCGCTTTGTCGGAAGAGCGTGGCTCGATGATGCGGGAAGTCGCCGAGCAGCTTCGACCGGATGCAACCTCGCTGGGTCTCGAAATCGAGGACGTTCGCATTCGTCGAACCGACCTGACGGCGGAGGTTTCGCAGCAGACCTACGAGCGCATGAAGGCTGAACGTCTCGCGGAATCCGAGCGCCTGCGCGCACGCGGTCGTGAAGCCGCGCAGCGTATCCGCGCCCGCGTCGACCGCGAAGTCGTCGAGATCACCGCCGAGGCTCAGCGTGAAGCAGAAATCGTTCGCGGTGAAGGCGAAGGCGAGCGGAACCGAATTTTCGCCGAGGCTTTCCAGCGCGATCCGGAATTTTTCGACTTCTACCGTTCGATGTCTGCCTACAGCAATGCGCTGAATTCAAACGGCACGACCATGGTGTTGACCCCGGACTCGGAATTCTTCAGGTATTTCCGTGGTCCTGAGGGGCTTTCCGGTGCAACGCCGCCCGCTGGCGCACCAGCTGCAACCGGCGCGGTTCCGCCCGCACCCGCCACGCCGGCGCCTGCCGCTCCCGCGAACTAAGTGCGGCGGTAGTGCAGGACTTCTTAGCTGCCATAGGCCTCTTCCTCGTCTTCGAGGGATTGGTCTATGGCGGCTTTCCTGCTTTTGCGAAGCGGCTCGCGGCGCAAGCGCAGAACGTTCCCGAGAGCAGCATGCGCATCATGGGAACGGTAGCGGTCGCCGTGGGCGTCGGCATCGTCTGGCTCGTGCGGGGATAACGCAGGATTTATCCGCTTCTCCTGGCCAAAGCCGCAAACGCGCCGTATTTGTTTCCATCATGTGCGCAATGCGCCGAGCGCCCCATCCATCCAACGCCGGGAGGCTATCCCTGATGACAACCAGGACCGTGATGCATGCCATGCGAAAGGCATGTCTTGCCGCCACCATTGCGGCAATGACCGCGACAGCGGCTATGCCGAGCTTCGTGACACCTGCTGCCGCGCAAGGACCGGAATCGGTCGCCGATCTGGCCGAGGGGCTTCTGGGCGCTGTGGTGAACATCTCCACCTCGCAGAACGTGAAGGGCAGCGAAGGCCCCAACACCGTGCCGATGCCGAAGCTTCCCGAAGGCTCGCCGTTCCAGGACTTCTTCGATGAGTTCTTCAAGGACCGGCAGGGCGGCGGCGAGGGCGAGGGCGGCTCGCGCAAGGTGCAGTCGCTGGGTTCCGGCTTCGTGGTCGATGCCGAGCAGGGCTTCGTGGTCACCAACAACCACGTTATCGCCGATGCCGACGAGATCGAGGTGAACTTCTCCGACGGCTCCAAGCTGAAGGCTGAACTGGTAGGCACCGACACACGCACCGACATCGCCGTGCTGAAGGTCGACCCGGCTGGTAAGAAGCTGACAGCGGTGAAGTTCGGCAACTCCGATGCCATCCGCGTCGGCGACTGGGTCATGGCCATCGGCAACCCATTCGGCCTGGGCGGAACGGTGACGGTCGGCATCGTGTCGGCGCGCAACCGCGACATCAATTCCGGACCCTATGACGACTTCATCCAGACGGATGCTGCGATCAACCGGGGCAATTCGGGCGGTCCGTTGTTCAACATGCAGGGCGAAGTCGTCGGCATCAACACCGCCATCATCTCGCCTTCGGGGGGCTCGATCGGCATCGGTTTCTCCATTCCTTCGGCGCTTGCGTCTGGTGTGGTGAACCAGTTGCGTGAGTTCGGCGAAACGCGGCGCGGCTGGCTCGGTGTCCGTATCCAGTCGATCAGCGACGAGATCGCCGAAAGCCTGGGCCTCGATTCCGCCAAGGGCGCGCTCGTGGCCGGTATCATGAAGGGGGGCCCGGTCGACAACGGCTCGGTGCAGCCCGGCGACGTCATCATCAAGTTCGACGGAAAAGACGTCGACGACACCCGCGACCTGACGCGCATCGTGGCCGAAAGCCCGGTCGGCAAGGAAGTCGATGTCGTTTTGATGCGCAAGGGCAAGGAAGAGACCGTCAAGGTCAAGCTCGGCCGCCTCGAAGACAGCACCGACATGGCCGAGGCCGACGATCAGGATACGGGCGAGGAACAGAACGACGTGGCGCCGACCGCCTCTGTGCTGGGCATGACGCTGACCGAGCTCAACGATGCGGCGCGTACGGAATTCGGCATCGCCGAGGACGTCTCGGGCGTGGTGGTCAAGGAAGTGGCCAAGGACTCGGCTGCCGCCGAACGCGGCATCGCTGCCGGCGAGGTGATTACTGAAATCGCTCAGGAGACCGTCTCGTCGCCAAAGGATGTGGTCGACCGGATCGAGGCACTAAAGAAGCAGGGCCGCAAGAACGCGCTGCTGATGCTGGCGGCGAAGTCAGGCGAACTGCGCTTCGTGACCGTGCGCATGGATTGAATCGGGAAAGCCGGTTAACCTACTGAAATAATGGAAAAGGCGGTCGATTGACCGCCTTTTCCATTTTGTAAGCCACGGCCGTTTTCGTCAGTCCAGCGAGACGCCGGCATCCTTGACGATGGGCTCCCATTTGGCGAGTTCCGCTTTCACGTGGGCGCCCAGTTCTTCCGGCGTCGAGCCGACGATGGTGGCGCTGAAATCGCCCATGCGGGACACGACGGCCGGATCGGCAAGCGCCTTCTTAGCGGCTGCGTTGAGACGGGCGACCGCTTCCGGCGGCGTGTCCTTCGGCGCGAACAGTGCGTTCCAGGTGTAGGTCTCGTAGCCGTTGACGGTCTCGCCGATCGCCGGCACGTCGGGGAAGGACGGCGCGCGTTCCTTGGTGGTGACGCCCAGCGCCTTCAACGTACCCGCTTTGATGTGGCTGGACGATGAGGGCAGGTTGTCGAACATGATCGGCACTTGGTTGGCAAGCACGTCGTTCAGCGCCGGACCGGCGCCCTTGTAGGGCACGTGCTGCATCTCGACACCCGCCAGGCTTTTGAACAGTTCGCCCGAAAGATGCAGTGGCGTGCCGTTGCCGGAGGACGCGTAACTGTACTGGTCGGGCGATTTCTTCAACAGGTCGACGAGTTCGGCGACGGAGTTGACGGGCAACTGCGGATTGACGACCAGCACGTTGGGCACCACCACAAGCAGCGATATCGGGGAAAAGTCGGTGACCGGATCGTATGGCTTGGTCTTGAGCATCAGCGGGTTCAGCGCGTGGGTGGCCACCGTGCCCATCAGGATGGTGTAGCCGTCCGGCTCGGCGCGGGCGACACGGTCGGCACCGAGATTGCCGCCGGCACCGCCGACATTCTCGACCACGATCTGCTGGCCGAGGTCGTCGGACATTTTTTGCGCAATGACGCGCGCGACCAGATCGGTCGATCCGCCCGCGGCGAAGGGAACGACGAGGGTTATGGTGTTGGTCGGGAAATCCTGTGCGTTTGCCGATTGTATTCCGGCCAATGCAACACCGGCAGCCAGCGCGAATGCGCCAAGCGTCGCGCGACGGGTCAGTTTCTTCATGAGCCTATTTTCTCCTCCGAGATGTTGGAGGAGCAGGATGCCCGCCCTGTGCCGATGTGGCAAGCGGAACTGTTCAGGCGTCTTTTTGCCGTCGCGCCAGCCAAGTGGTGCGGGTCAGCCGGTAGAGCGCGTGGCGCTTGAGTTGCGGATGGCTGTCGGGCACGCTGGGATGATCGAAGAAGCCGTCTTCGACATGCTCCATGCCCAGCCGTTCCATCACCGAGGTCGACCGCACATTGTTCCAGACGGCGAAGGAGACGACCTCTTCTTCGCCCAACGTCTCGAAAGCGTAGTCGAGCAAGGCTTTCGCGCCTTCGGTAGCGTAGCCCTTGCCCCAATATTCCGGCGCCAGCCGCCAGCCGATCTCAAGCGTGCCACGCGGCACGAAAGGCTCGATCTTGGTGCGATTGATACCGATGAAGCCTATGCATTCGCCGGTCGCCACAAGCTCGGCGGCCATGAAGCCGAAGCCGTTTTCGGCGATGTAAGCGGAGATAGTGTCCATCACCTCATCGCTTGCGGCGCGGTCGCGGCGCATGGCGAAAAACTCCATGATGGTGTCATCGGAGTTCAGCCGATGAAAAAACGGCCGGTCCCGATCCTGCCAGTTGCGCAGGATCAGGCGTTCGGTGCGCAGAACCGTCATTGTTGGAAATCCTCGATTCGGTAGCCCTGCAGATAGAGCAAGGCGCTGAGATCGCCATGGTCGATGCGAACGCGCGCCTGCGCGGCCACGGCCGGCTTGGCATGGAGCGCCACGCCCATGCCGGCGAGGCGGATCATGTCGAGGTCGTTGGCACCGTCGCCGACAGCCAAGGCATCGTCCAGGCCCAGCCCGAGCCGGGCGGCAATTTCGTTAAGCGCGATGGCCTTCGCCTCGCGCCCCAGGATCGGATCCGCCACCGTGCCGGTCAGGATGCCGTTCTCTTCGTTGAGCCGATTGGCGCGGTGCTCGTCGAAGCCGAGCGTAGCGCCGATCCGAGCGGTGAAGACATCGAAGCCGCCGGACACCAGGGCGGTGTAGGCGCCATTGGCTTTCATGGTCTGCACCAGCGCCCGGCCGCCCTTGGCAAGCGTCAGACGGCTGGCAATGATGCGGTCGACGATGCCGATATCGAGGCCCTTGAGCAGGCTGACGCGCTCGCGAAGCGCGGGCTCGAAGGCGAGTTCGCCATTCATGGCGCGGGCGGTGATCGCGGCGACATGGGCGCCGACGCCGATCTCATCGGCCAGTTCGTCGATGCACTCCTGGTCGATCATGGTCGAATCCATGTCGGCAATGAGGATTTTCTTGACCCGGCTTCCAGCCTCCTGAACGACGATGTCGAGGGGCTCGCCGGTAAGAGCTTCGCGCAATGTCTGCTCCGCCTCCTCAGCCGGGATACCGGAGGGCAGCAGAAGATCGGCCGCGATATCGGCCGCCAACCAGGCCATGCCGCTTGCGCCGACCGCCCGGAACGCTTTATCGCCTAGCGACTTGTGCAAAGCCGGCTTGGCGGGATTGGAAATCAGCGTGGCAACCAGGGACATGGCATCTTCCGGACGGGATGGAGGGCGGATCAGAAACGCGATCCTGATAGCCGGGCCGACCGCGAGCGGCAAGTCGGCGCTGGCCATGCAACTTGCCGAAAAGTACGACGGCGTGATCGTCAACGCCGATTCCATGCAGGTCTATTCGGTCCTGCGCGTGCTGACCGCGCGCCCCTCGGATGCGGAAACCGCTGGTGTGCCGCATCGGCTCTATGGCCATGTTCATCCCAGCGATGTCTACTCGACGGGCGTCTGGCTGCGCGATGTCGGCCAACTGGTGGACGAAGGACTGTTCGAACGCCATCGGCCGATCTTCGTCGGCGGCACAGGACTCTACTTCACCGCACTGACCATGGGGCTGTCCGAAATGCCCGATGTGCCGAATGACATCCGCGAGCGCTGGCGCTGGCGCCTGAACGAGCAAGGCTCGGCGCGGCTGCATGATATCTTGATGCGGCTGGACAGCGCCGCTGCGATGGGTTTGCGGGCAAGCGACGGGCAGCGCATCGTCCGGGCGCTGGAGGTTCTGGAGGCGTCGGGCAAGTCGATCCTGTTTTGGCAGAAGCAGCGCAGCGAGCCGCTGGTCGATTTTTCCAGCGCCGACGCCGTGGTGGTAGAGCCCTACAGGCAGTGGGTGATCGACCGCATCGAAGCGCGGTTCGACACGATGATGACTCAAGGTGCGGTGGAAGAGGTGCAGTCGCTGCTTGCGCTGCAATTGCGGCCCGCGGTTCCGGCGATGAAGGCAATCGGGGTGCCCGAGATCACTGCGGCGCTTGCCGGCGAGATCAGCTTCGAAGAGGCCAAGGTGCTTGCGAAAGCCGCAACGCGGCAATATTCGAAGCGGCAATCGACCTGGTTCCGCAACCAGTTCGGGCCGGAATGGCGGCGCGTTCATCCGACTTGATTTGTCCCGCGCGTCTTCGGCCAGAACATAAGCCGGGGTTCGAAGGCGCCGCTACGTCAGCTTTTATCGTTGGAAGCCGTTGACATCAGCTGATTTCCGTTCTTATTGTCCCGCCCATGAACAAGGCAACCATTCTTGTAGTAGGACTGCGCGTGGGCAAGGCGGTGTAACCGCCGGGCGAAATCCTCCCATGCGCAGAAAACAGGCTCCCTCGGGGGCCTTTTTTATTGCCTGAAAGACCCTTAAACGATCACCAGCCGCCGCCGGGGCGGACATAAGACGGGAAGAGACCAATGAGCAACGGACGTGGCCAGACAGAACGGCGCGAGATGACAGGCGCCGAAATGGTTGTTCAGGCGCTGAAGGACAACGGCGTGAAGCATCTGTTCGGTTATCCCGGCGGTGCCGTCCTTCCCATCTATGACGAGATTTTCCAGCAGGACGCCGTCGAGCACATCCTCGTCCGTCATGAGCAGGGCGCCGGCCACGCTGCGGAAGGCTATGCGCGCGCCACCGGCAAGCCCGGCGTCATGCTGGTGACGTCGGGCCCGGGCGCGACCAATGCGGTGACGCCGCTGCAGGACGCGCTGATGGACTCCATCCCCCTGGTCTGCATCACCGGACAGGTGCCGACGGCGCTGATCGGCTCCGACGCTTTCCAGGAATGCGACACGGTCGGCATTACGCGGCCCTGCACCAAGCACAATTGGCTGGTGAAAGACGTCAACAAGCTGTCGGCGATCATCCACGAGGCGTTCCATGTCGCCACGACCGGCCGTCCCGGTCCGGTGGTCGTCGACATCCCCAAGGACGTGCAGTTCGCCAAGGGCATCTACACGCCGCCTCAAACCGCGCCGCGCACCAGCTATCACCCCAATCTCCAAGGCGACATGGAGAAGATCAAGGCCGCGGTCGCGCTGATGGCGTCGGCCAAGAAGCCGATCATCTATTCGGGCGGCGGCGTCATCAATGCGGGGCCGGAAGCGAGCCAGTTGCTGCGCGAACTGGTCGAGCTCACCGGCGCGCCGATCACCTCGACGCTGATGGGCCTGGGCGCCTATCCCGCGAGCGGCAAAAGCTGGCTCGGCATGCTGGGCATGCATGGCAGCTACGAAGCCAACATGGCGATGCACGATTGCGATGTCATGCTGTGCGTCGGCGCACGTTTCGACGACCGCATCACCGGTCGGCTGGATGCGTTCTCGCCTTACTCCAAGAAGATCCATATCGACATCGATCCGTCGTCGCTGAACAAGAACGTGCCCGTCGATATCCCGATCCAGGGCGATGTCGGCCACGTTCTCGAGGACATGGTGCGGCTGTGGCGCGCCACCGCCAAGACCGACAAGAAGGTGCTCTATCCGTGGTGGGAGCAGATCGCGAAATGGCGCGCGCGCGACAGCTTCGCCTTCAAGGGCAATGCTGATGTCATCATGCCGCAATATGCCATCCAGCGGCTGTATGAGCTCACCAAGGACCGCGACACCTACATCACCACCGAAGTCGGCCAGCACCAGATGTGGGCTGCGCAGCACTACGGGTTCGAAAAGCCGAACCGCTGGATGACCTCGGGCGGTCTGGGGACGATGGGCTATGGCCTCCCGGCCGCGCTCGGCGTGCAGATCGCGCATCCCGATGCGCTGGTCATCGACATCGCCGGCGACGCCTCGGTGCAGATGACGATGCAGGAAATGTCGACAGCGGTGCAATACGAGGCGCCGATCAAGATATTCATCCTCAACAACCAGTATATGGGCATGGTGCGCCAATGGCAGCAGTTGCTGCACGGCAACCGGCTGTCGCATTCCTACACCGAGGCGATGCCGGACTTCGTCAAGCTGGCGGAGGCCTATGGCGGGCACGGTATCCGCTGCGAAAAGCCGGGCGACCTGGACGCCGCGATCCAGGAAATGATTTCGGTGAAGAAACCGGTTCTGTTCGATTGCCGCGTCGCCAACCTCGCCAACTGCTTCCCGATGATCCCCTCGGGTAAGGCACATAACGAGATGCTGTTGCCCGACGAAGCCACCGACGAGGCGGTTGCGAATGCCATCGACGCCAAGGGCAGGGAGCTTGTGTGAGCGTAATCCTTGAAAAAACAGAGCCGCAAGTTTAGTCTTACTTGTTTCTTACCTGGTGAGGCGATCATGAATGTTCGAACCACAATGTCCAGTAAGGGGCAAATCGTCGTGCCCAAGCCATTACGGGATGCGCATGGCTGGACCGCCGGCACGGAGTTCGATTTCATCGAAACTGAGGAAGGCGTCATCATGCAGCCTGTCTCGGTGCACGAGGCCGATCTACACCCGCTGGCGGTCGACGAATTCCTGGGTATGATTCCGAAGGTTTCCGGTCCTCGCCTTACCGACGAAGAGATTGGACGGCTTGTTCTTGCCGAGGCATCGAGGCGGTTCGATGCCTCGGGCAATTGATACGAACATACTCGTTCGCATCCTTGCGGATGACGGTAGCGATCAGGTCGCCCGCGCTCGCGCGCTACTGGCCGAGGGCGATCTTTTCGTGACCACGACCGTGTTGCTTGAGACCGAATGGGTTTTGCGCGGCAGATATCAGTACAACCGCCGACAGATAACGGACCTTTTCAAAGGGCTTATCAGGATCAAGGAGCTGTCCTTTGCCGAGGAGGCCAGTGTCAGGTCAGCCTTGGACAGTCACGCCAAGGGACTCGATTTTGCTGATGCTCTTCACCTTGCACTGAGTGCGGGCTGCAACGAGTTTCTGACCTTTGACCGAGAGTTTGAAAAACACCCTTTGCAGGAAAAGCTTCAGCCGCCAGTCCGTATGTCCTGAAATGATTTTCATCATATCAAACACCGAGAATTCGAGAAAACAACCATGAACGCACAGCTACAGCCTACCGGCTCCGCCTATTTTATCGCCAAGGAAACCCAGGTTCCAGAGAGCCATACGCTGTCGGTGCTGGTCGACAACGAGCCGGGCGTCCTTGCCCGCGTGATCGGATTGTTTTCCGGACGGGGCTACAACATTGAAAGCCTGACCGTGTCGGAGACCGAGCACGAGCAGCATCTGTCGCGCATCACGGTGGTGACGCGCGGCACGCCGCATGTGCTCGAGCAGATCAAGCACCAGCTCGAGCGCATCGTGCCCGTCCACCGCGTCGTCGACCTGACGGTGAAGGCGCAGGAACTCGGCCACGGCAATCCGCTGGAACGCGAACTGGCGCTGGTCAAGGTCACAGGCAACGGCGACCACCGCGTCGAGGCATTGCGTCTTGCGGAAGCGTTTCGCGCCAAGGTGATCGACGCCAACACCGAGCATTTCATCTTCGAGATCACCGGCAAGGGCTCCAAGCTCGACCAGTTCATCGCCATCATGAAGCCCCTCGGCCTGGTGGAAATCTGCCGCACCGGCGTAGCGGCGATGAACCGCGGCCAGCAAGGCATGTAGACGATACAGGCGGTCGGCAGGCGCTGTCCTTGCCGCCCGTTCGGTTGAGCAGACAGCCGCAGCGTTCAACCGGATAGCCCGATGTCCTACGACCTATTTCTGGCATTGCTGGCCTATGCCTTCGTGACCTCGATCACGCCGGGGCCGAACAATTTCATGCTGCTGGCCTCCGGTGTGAATTTCGGCTTCGTGCGAACCATTCCGCATATGCTGGGCATCGGCGCCGGTTTTCTGTCGTTGCTGCTTGGCGTTGGATTAGGGCTTGGTGCCTTGCTGACGGCGTTCCCGGCGCTGCATGTGGCGCTGAAGATCGCCGGCGGCGCCTATCTGCTCTATCTCGCCTGGCGCATCGGAACGTCGCGCAGCCTGGGCAAGGATGGTGAGACCAAGGCGCGGCCGATGACGTTCCTGGAGGCCGCCTCTTTCCAATGGGTCAACCCGAAGGCCTGGGTGATGGCCGTGACCGCTATGGCCGTCTACACCAGCCCCGAGGCGCCGTTCCTGTCTGTGCTGATCATTTCCATCGCCTTCGCCCTTGTGAACCTGCCGAGCGTGTCGAGTTGGGCCGGCTTCGGCGTCGTGTTGCGCGGTTTCCTGTCGGACCCGGTGCGGCTGAAATGGTTCAACATCGCCATGGGTCTGCTTCTCGCGGCAACCTTGTGGCCCATGCTGCGATGAGGGGTGGATGCATGATCCCTGTTGCGAGCTTTGCGGCCTGCGCTTAGGCTGCGGCCATGGCTCACGATCACGATCACGACCACCATCACCACGACAACGATCTCGACCCGATGGCGGCGCGGGTGCGCGCGCTGGAGACGATCCTGACCCGCAAGGGTCTGGTCGATACGGCAGCGATCGACACCATTGTCGAGACCTACGAGACCAAGGTGGGACCGCGCAACGGAGCCCATGTGGTCGCCAAGGCTTGGAGCGACCCAAGCTTCGCCGATTGGCTGCGGCGGGATGCCACCGCGGCAATCGCCTCGCTGGGCTATGCTGGTCGGCAGGGCGAACACATGCAGGCGGTGTTCAACACAGCAGAGACGCATAATCTCGTCGTCTGCACTCTGTGCTCCTGCTATCCTTGGTCTGTGCTCGGCTTGCCGCCGGTGTGGTACAAGGCGCCGCCCTACCGCAGCCGAGCCGTACTCGATCCGCGTGGCGTGTTGGCGGAGTTCGGACTGATCCTGCCCGAGGGACAAAAGGTCCGGGTATGGGATTCGACCGCCGAACTGCGTTATCTCGTCATTCCAATGCAGCCGGACGGCACAGAAGGCTGGAGCGAAGACCGCCTCACGGAGCTGGTGTCGCGCGACAGCATGATCGGCACGGCGGTAGCGCTTGCGCCGGAGGCAGCATGAACGGGCCACAGGATCTCGGCGGGCAGATGGGATTCGGCCCCATCGCGCCCGAGCCAAACGAACCGCTGTTTCACGCCGAATGGGAAAAGCGCGCGCTGGGGCTGACGCTGGCGGCGGGCGCGATGGGCCATTGGAACATCGACGAAAGCCGCCATGCGCGGGAATCTCTGCATCCAGCCGACTACTATTCCTCCACCTATTACGAAATCTGGACCAAGGCGCTGGAGGTGCTGCTGAAACGGCACGGCTTCGTCAGCGATGCCGACCTGGCTGCGGGCGATGCTGTGGATGAGGCGACCACTCCGAAAAGGGTCTTGAAGCCAGAGCAGGTGGCCGGGATGCTGCACCGTGGCAGTCCTTACGAAAGGCCGGTCGCCGGCGATCCGCTGTTCCATGCCGGGCACAAGGTGCGCACCAGGAATTTCCACCCGACCGGACACACCCGCCTGCCGCGCTACGCCCGCGGCAAGGTCGGAACTGTCGAGGCGGTGCGCGGCGGGTTCGTGTTTCCCGACAGCAATGCGCATGGCCGGGGCGAGGACCCACAGTGGATCTATACGGTGGTGTTCACCGGACCTGAGTTGTGGGGAGAGGGCGCCGATCCGACCTTGCTCGTCTCCATCGACGCCTGGGAGAGCTACCTTGTCGCGGTCTGAAGCGGCCGCGCTGGCGGGTACGCGCGACGAGGCGGTTTTTTCCGAGCCGTGGCAAGCGGAAGCTTTCGCGCTTGTGGTGGCACTCAACGAACGTGGCGTCTTTTCCTGGACCGAATGGGCCGATGCGCTGTCGGCCCAGGTCAGGCATCCGGATGCGGCGGCTGATGGCAGCGACTATTACGACCGCTGGCTGGCCGCGCTCGAAGGGCTGCTGGTGCACAAGGGTCTCGTCGCACAAGCCGATGTCGAGGCGCTGACAGCGGCGTGGCATCGCGCCGCGCACGCGACGCCGCACGGCCAGCCTATTTTGCTCGAAAACGATCCGATGCAGGCGGAAACCGGGGTATAAGCCTTTCCCGCGCCGCCTGAGGTTCACAGGGGGCACCGAATCTGCTTTGTCGCCAAGATGCAATTCTCACCACAACAGGATGACGCGCTGCGGGCCGTCGCACGATGGCTCAAGGGTGGAAAGCCGCAGGTGTTCCGACTGTTCGGCTATGCCGGCACCGGCAAGACGACGCTGGCGCGCTACTTTGCCGAAAATGTCGACGGGCAAGTCCAGTTCGGCGCCTTCACCGGCAAGGCGGCGCAGGTGTTGCGCTCCAAGGGCGCGACCAACGCGCGCACCATCCACTCGCTGATCTACCGTCCGCGCGGCGAAGAGGCGGTTGAGAACGAAACCACCGGCAAGACGTCGATGTCGCCGACCTTTGCCATCAACCGCCAGAGCCCCATTGCCCGCGCCAAGCTGGTCGTCATCGACGAATGCTCGATGGTGGACGAGGCCTTGGGCCGGGATCTGTTGTCCTTCGGAACGCCGATCCTTGTTTTGGGCGACCCTGCGCAGTTGCCGCCGATTTCGGGCGGCGGTTTCTTCACCGAGCACGATCCGGACTTTCTTCTGACCGAAATTCACCGGCAGGCGCGCGACAACCCGATCCTGCGTCTCGCGCTGGATGTGCGCGAGGGCCGCGAATTCATGCGTGGCGATTATGGCACCGCGCAGGTCATCGGCAAGGAGGACGTCAACCAGGATCTGGTTCTCGCCGCCGATCAGGTGCTTGTCGGAACCAACCGGACACGCAAGCGCTACAATGCGCGGCTGCGCGAACTGAAGGGTTTTTCGGCGACCTACCCGCAGGCGGGCGACAAGCTGGTCTGCCTGCGCAACGATCCGGCCAAAGGACTGTTGAACGGTTCGCTGTGGAAGGTGATGACCTCGTCACGCGAGACGGTGAAACCCGGCATCAACCTGCTGGTCTCGCCCGAGGAGGACGATCCCGAACGCGGCGTGGCCAAGATCAAGCTCCTCAAGGCTGCCTTCGAAGAGCCGGACAGCGAAATTCCGTGGCAGACCAAGAAGCGCTACGACGATTTCGATTATGGCTATGCGCTGACCGTGCACAAGGCGCAGGGCTCGCAGTGGGACAATGTCGTGCTGTTCGACGAGAGCTACGCGTTCAAGGAAACGCGTCAGCGCTGGCTCTATACCGCCATTACGCGCGCGGCGAAGCAACTGACAGTCGTGCGCTGATCACTCCAGCGGCAAGGGCTTGGCGCCGATCCATTCCCAGGCCTCGGCCTCATGGTCGTTATCGAAATTACGGCGCTCTTCAGCCTTGAACGGACCGAAAGTCGTCATTGCTGTGCGGATCAGTCCCGGTCCGCCGACGAAGGCGAATTTGCGCGCGGGCTTCGGCGCCTCTGCGTCTTCCTTCATGATCGCCGACCAGTCAATGCCTTCGTAGTCCGTGACTCGAATGAAGATGTCTATGGTGTCGTGCATCATCGCAACCGCATCGATGAGCCCGTAGGCGTTTTCTATATCGCCTTCGGAGACGTGCCCCACAATTTCAAGGGCGCAAATGTCCTTGCGATCGGTTTCGATGCGCCGGATGGCAGGCATGGCTTCGATTGGGTTCAAAGTAGCGGTCCTTTCGCTCGGCAAAACAAGTCCTTGAAAACACATGAGGACCGGTTTGCGTTCCCCCGGCGGGCATGAGCGGGTTTTGCCGCTCCCGGCGATTGCGTTTCCCGAGCATACAGGAGACGTGCTAAAGGCGCTCCCGTCAATCAGGAGTGCATGATGCCCGTAAAGCTTTCGGTCAACCTGAACGCCATCGCCATGCTGCGCAACCGGCGCGACCTGCCATGGCCCAGCGTCATCGGCTTCGGGCGCATCGCGCTTGCCGCAGGCGCGCATGGCCTGACGGTGCATCCGCGTCCCGACGAACGGCATGTGCGGTTCTCCGACCTTCCCGATCTGCGCGCCCTGATCGACGATGAGTTTCCGCATGCCGAGTTCAACATCGAAGGCTATCCGAGCGAGGATTTCCTGCATTTGGTGGAAAAGAATCAGCCGGAGCAGGTGACGCTGGTGCCCGACGACCCCTCTCAGAACACCTCCGACCATGGCTGGAATTTCGCCGAACACACGGCGTTTTTGACGGCAACCATCAAGCGGTTGAAGAAAAGCGGGATTCGCGTGTCGTTGTTTTCGGATCCAGACCCTGCCGGAATTGCCGCTGCCAAGGCGACGGGCGCCGACCGCATTGAACTCTATACCGGCCCCTATGGCGGCTGCCATTCGGATTCCGGAAAGGCTGCCAAGGAGTTGGAAAAGCTTGCTAAAACAGCCGATGCCGCGCGTGCTATCGGCCTCGAGGTCAACGCGGGGCACGACCTCACCGTGGACAATCTGCCAGCGCTGGTCCGTGCCATTCCCGATCTCGCTGAGGTGTCCATCGGTCACTGCCTGACAGCGGATGCCTTGGAGTATGGAATGACTACGTCGGTCCGGCGTTATCTCCAGGCTTGCAAGCAGAATTGAGTGTTCCGGTGCGACGCTTTTGCGAGCGCGCACGCCGGTCGACAGACTTGCATGTTGGTCTCAGTCTAAAACAGCTGTTGCTTTTGCAGTGCAGCAAGAGTAGAGCCCCGCGGCTTCATCGGAGTTTTCTTCATGGCCCATGCCACTGCTGGTAGTGAGGCGGAAACAACGGAACGAGCCGTTCATCCCGCGGCCCACTCTCACAACACCAAGGCGCTGGTCCTCGCGGCTCTCGGCGTGGTGTTCGGCGATATCGGCACGAGTCCGATCTACGCCTTCCGCGAAGCGCTGGTCGCCGCCTCGTCAGGCGGCAATGTCGCATCACGCGAGGATATTCTTGGTGTTCTGTCGCTCATCATCTGGGCGCTGACGATCATAGTCACCGTCAAATACGTGCTGTTCGTGCTGCGCGCGGACAATCGAGGCGAGGGCGGCACGCTGTCTTTGATGGCGCTGGCGCGCGGCAGCTACAAAAGCCGGCCGGCGGTCATCCTGTTCATCGGCATGGTCGGCGCGGCGCTGTTTTACGGCGATGCGGTGATTACGCCTGCCATCTCCGTCCTGTCGGCGGTCGAGGGAATGAACGTCGTTACGCCGACCTTCGAGCCCTATGTCGTGCCGCTGACGCTGGTCATCCTGGCTATGGTGTTTTCGGTCCAGCGCTTCGGCACGCAAGGCGTGGCGCTGGTCTTCGGACCCGTTACCGCCGTATGGTTCCTGGCGATCGGCTATTCCGGGCTGACCCATATCTTCGACGATCCCGAAATTCTGCTCGCGATCAACCCGGTCTATATCTTCCAGTTTCTCTACAACCAGCCCGAAGTTTCCTTCGTCACCATCGGCGCGATATTCCTCGCGGTGACGGGTGCGGAAGCGCTCTATGCCGATCTCGGCCATTTCGGCCGCCGCCCCATCGTCATCGCCTGGCTGACCATCGTGTTCCCATCCCTTCTGATCAACTATGTCGGTCAGGGCGCTTTCGTGCTGTCGCATGACGGCGCGGTCGGGCATCCGTTCTTCGAGATGAACGAAGGCTGGATGCTGGTGCCGATGGTGGTTTTGGCCACCGCCGCCACGGTGATCGCCAGCCAGGCCGTCATCACCGGCGCGTTTTCGCTGACGCGGCAGGCGGTGCAGTTGAACATCCTGCCCCGGCTGCAGATCCTGCACACATCGGAGACGCAGTCCGGTCAGATCTATATGCCGCGCGTCAACATGCTTCTCGCTGTCGTCGTGATGCTTCTTGTGGTCGGCTTCGAGGATTCGAGCGACCTTGCCGCCGCTTACGGCATTTCCGTCACCGGCAACATGTTGATGACGACGCTGCTTTTGTTCGTCGTCATGAAGCGCATCTGGAAATGGCCCACCGCCGTCACCGTCGGCCTGGTGGTTGTGTTCGGCTTCATCGACATCAGCTTCTTCTCGGCCAACATCGTCAAGGTGTTCGAGGGCGGCTGGGCGTCGCTCGCGGTCGCCTTCACGATCCTGCTCATCATGTGGACATGGGTGCGCGGCAGCCGGCATTTGTTCGACAAGACGCGCCGAAACGAAGTGCCGCTCGATCTGATTGCCGGGCAATTGGCCAAGAAGCCGCCGCAGATCGTGGCCGGCACTGCCGTGTTCCTGACCAGCGATCCGCAGAGCGCGCCGACCGCCATGATGCACAGCCTCAAGCACTACAAGGTGCTGCACGAGCAAAATGTCGTCTTGTCGGTTGTGACGGCATCCGAGCCGATCGTGCCGGACACGGAGCGGGTCAAGATGGAGGAAATCAATCCGTTTTTCCGCCGCGTGACCCTGACCTTCGGCTATATGGAACAGCCCAACATTCCCAGGGCTCTTGCAATCTGCCGCAAGCAGGGCTGGAAGTTCGATATCATGACCACATCGTTTTTCCTGTCGCGTCGTTCCCTGAAAGCCTCGCCCAACTCGAACATGCCGCTGTGGCAGCGCCGGATGTACATCACGCTTGCGCGCTCCGCCTCCGACGCCACCGAGTATTTCCAGATCCCGACCGGTCGCGTGGTCGAAATCGGAACGCAGGTGGGGATTTGATCCCCCGGCGGTCAACCCTGCTTGCCTTCGTTGACCGCAAGGACTGGACCAGCCATCGATAATTTCAGGAAATTCCCATCTAGGCCTTGTGCGCGAAATCGGTTTGCGCGATAAGCCCGAACCGTAACGTACGGTACTGCTGACAGAGTGGGCCGCATAACAATTCGTTCGTCGGGATGATGCAGCAGAACGCTCCCAAGAGCATGGCGGAAGAGCCCACAGCGCGCCAGCAGGACGTGCTGAACAGCGTTTTGCGCCTTCTCGTGGAAGAAGGCGAAAAGCTGACGATGACGGCTGTCGCGCGCCGCGCCAACTGCTCCAAGGAAACGCTCTACAAATGGTTCGGCGACCGCGACGGGCTGCTTGCCGAAACCGTCCGCTTCCAGGCGTCCAGCGTCCGCGCCCGCACCTATGACCGCCAGCATCTCGATGCGGGCTCCTTGCGCGACAGTCTCGAGAGTTTCGGCGCCAACTGGCTGCGGGTGATCTCGAGCGAAACGTCGATCGCGCTCAACCGCGTGGCCGTGGCGCATGCGCTGTCGGGCCGCAGCAATCTCGGCTCCATCGTCTTGGCCAATGGGCGCTTTGCCATTGGCGACCGGCTCAAGCCGCTGCTCGAGGCTGGCCGCGACTTGGGTCTGCTCGACTTCGACGATGTCGAGGCGGCATTCCGCACCTTCTTCGGCCTGATGGGCCGCGACGTTCAGATCCGGTTGCTGCTTGGCGACCGGCTGGAGATGACTGAGGCCGAGATCGCGGGCGATGCCGCGCGGGCGACGCAGCAGTTTCTGGCTCTCTACGGAGCACAACACCCTCCGGCGCCTGCCGGAACCTGACAACGAAGCGAGGGAAGGAACCCCAATATGCGTGTCTATTACGATCGCGATGCCGATCTCAACCTGATCAAGGGCAAGAAGGTCGCCATCATCGGCTACGGCTCCCAGGGCCGCGCCCATGCGCTGAACCTCAAGGATTCCGGCGCCAAGGAACTCGCCGTCGGCCTGAAGCCCGGCTCGGCGACCGCCAAGAAGGTCGAGGCCGACGGCCTCAAGGTCATGACGGTGGCGGAAGCCGCCAAGTGGGCAGATCTGATGATGATGGCCACCCCTGACGAGTTGCAGGCCGACATCTGGCGTGACGAAATCGCTCCGAACATCCGTGATGGCGCGGCAATCGCCTTCGCCCACGGCCTCAACATCCATTTCGGCCTGATCGAGCCGAAAAAGACCGTCGACGTTCTGATGGTCGCGCCGAAAGGCCCCGGCCACACCGTGCGCGGCGAATATCAGAAGGGCGGCGGCGTGCCGTGCCTGGTCGCCGTTCACCAGGACGCTTCGGGCAACGCGCTCGACCTCGGCCTGTCCTACGCCTGCGGCGTCGGCGGCGGTCGTTCGGGCATCATCGAGACCAACTTCAAGGAAGAGTGCGAAACCGATCTGTTCGGTGAGCAGGTCGTTCTCTGCGGCGGTCTGGTCGAACTGATCCGCGCCGGCTTCGAGACGCTGGTCGAGGGTGGCTACGCCCCGGAAATGGCCTATTTCGAGTGCCTGCACGAAGTGAAGCTGATCGTCGATCTGATCTATGAAGGCGGCATCGCCAACATGAACTACTCGATCTCCAACACGGCCGAATGGGGCGAATACGTCACCGGCCCGCGCATCATCACCGACGAGACGAAGGCTGAGATGAAGCGCGTCCTCAAGGACATCCAGACTGGCAAGTTCACCTCCGACTGGATGCAGGAATACCGTTCGGGCGCTGCCCGCTTCAAGGGTATCCGCCGCAACAACGACAGCCACCAGATCGAGGAAGTGGGTGCAAAACTCCGCGCAATGATGCCCTGGATCGCCAAGAACCAGCTGGTCGACAAGACCAAAAACTAAAAAAGCCGTCTTGACGCCGCCCCGGCGGCCGATTGGTGCTGGCTACCTGCGCTTCCGGTGCTCACGTACCCAATGTACGCTCCGCTCCGGTTCTCGCCAGCCAGCCCACTCGGCTTACCGGGACGTGTCACCACCGGCTTTTTCGTCCGGTGGCAGTTCTACTTTGGCAACGCCATCGGACATGACATCGAAAGCCGGCGGAGCGATCCGCCGGCTTTTCTATGTACGCCGATCAGCTGAACGGCGACCAGCACTGCTGGCGCGGACCGCCATAGGGCTGGAAGCTGTTGTCCCAGGCCCGATACGATCGGTAGCGGTTGTAGCACCAGTTCACATGCGACTGGGACAGGCGCGCGCGATAGACCGGGCGCGGAGCGACATAGCGCGGCGGCTCGCGATAGGCCGGGCGGCCGAACTCGAAATAAATGCCGGGGCCGCCGCCATAATGACGGGGCGGGGGCGGGCGGCTCCAGTGCCGAGGACCATCGTTGCGGCGCCAGCTGTCACGACGGTCGCGGTCACGATCCCAGCGCGGTCCATCACGATCCCTGTCACGGTCCCAGCGGCGTTTACCCTCGTCGCGCTGGCGCTCGCGCTCCCAACGGCTGCAATTGTTGTCGCCTGCGCGGCAACGGGTGTCTACCTTGATCGCTGACGTCTCGCCAGCCGCAGTGCCCGCGGCCGGGCTGGACGCCATGCCGAACGGTGCTGCCGCCAGAGCCGGCGCGGCAAGGCCACCCAAAAGTCCCAGGGCAACAAGGCCCGATTTCGCAAGTCGGTAGAGTTTTAGCGACATCATCGTCTCCAGTTCTCAAACTTCAGCCCCATGCCGGGCTCGTTCGAAGGATGACCAACTATCTGCCAGCGCGGCTGAACGGGGGATGAACGCGGCAGGCGCTCTTGTATTCCCCGCAATCTGTAGGCAAAGCTCGCGGCCATGTCGTTTCGCATCGCCACCTTCAATGTCGAAAACCTGATGAACAGGTTCGATTTTTCCGGCTATCGCAATCAGCTCAACCAGGATCGGACGCTTGCGCTGTTCGAGATCCAGAGCGAGGCGGATTACCGCGTGCTGGAGCAGGCGCGCACCATCGCGCATGCCGACGACATGCGCCAGATGAGCGCTTTGGCCATCGCCGATACGCGCGCCGACATCATCTGCCTGCAGGAAGTCGACAATATCGGCGCACTGAAGGCATTCGAATACAGCTATTTGTTCAAGATGGTCGGCCAGGGCTACCAGCAGAAATACACGACGTCGGGCAATGACAGCCGCGGCATCGACGTGGCTGTGATGATGCGGGCCGAAACCAGGGACGGCCAGCCCATCGAATTCATCCGCATGACCAGCCACGCGCATCTGACCTACGAGCAACTGGGCCTGCACACGCCGGAACTTGCAGCTCTCAACGAACTGCCCAACGAGCGCATCTTCCGGCGCGACTGCCTGGAGATCGACGTCAAGATCGGCGGGCAGCCGCTGACGATCTATTCGGTGCATTTGAAATCTATGGGCGCGCCGCGCAACGGCATGAACGGCCGCGATGCAACGATGCCGGTGCGCGAGGCGGAAGCCAAGGCCATCCGCCACATTATCGAAGAGCGGTTCGGCAAGGATCATACGGGCGACAAAAGCTGGGTCATCTGCGGCGACTTCAACGACTATCTTCAGCGAATCGTCATCACCGGCGACAGCTATGACGGCTACGGCTTTGCGGTCGTCGACGAGACGCGCTCCTGCCTCGACTTGCTGCTGTCGGACGGGTTCGCGGTCAATGCCGTCGAGCGCCGGCCTGAGATGGACCGTTGGACGCTCTACCACACGCGCGGCCCGCAGGAGCGGCATCTGTGCCAGCTGGACTATATCCTGCTGTCGCCCGCATTGGCGCGCGGCAATGCACAGTCGGTTCCCGACATCATCCGGCGCGGGCAGCCTTATCGCACGGTGTTCCCGCAAGGGCAGGAGGTCGAGCGCTATCCCCGCGTCGGCTGGGATCGTCCGAAAGCGTCGGACCATTGCCCCGTCGCGATCTCGCTCAATCTGGTGTGATGCCATGGTCTTCGATCTTCCCCGCGATGTCATCTTGCCGGTCGATACGGTCGATGTGCGCCTGGTGAAGGAGCCGCATCCGTTCGAGCTGGAGAACGCGGAGGCCATCGCCAGGAACTGGGCCGGCGAAATCGCCGCGCGGCCGGCTCTGTTCGACGGGCGCGTGGTGCTGTTGTCGTCGCTCAGCTATGCAGGGCGAATGCTGACCGGCATCTGCCACGAGATCGGCTTCTCGACCTTCCTCTATTGGCGCAAGCTCAAGCCGGTCCCCAGCGGCGAGCATGCCTTTGCGCATGCCATGCTGATTTCCTCCGACAATGCGCTGATAGCGATCCGCATGGGTGCGCAGACCGCCAATGCGGGGAAAGTTTATTTCGCGGCGGGCTCCTTCGAGCCGGAGGATTTCAGTGCCGACGGGCAGGTCATGCTCGACTACAACATGGCCCGCGAAGTGGGCGAGGAGACCGGGCTTGATCTGGCCGAGGCCCGGCGGTCCGAGGGTCTGCAGGTGCTGTCGACGCTGGGTGGAACGGTGATCGTGCGCTGCTACCGGCTTCCCGAGACGGCCGACGCGATTGCCGCGAGGATCAAAGATTTCGTTGCGAGGGATGCCGATCCGGAAATCGTCGGCCCTGTCATCATCCGCGGCCTGGACGACCTGCCCGAGGGGCTGATGCCGCATATGCTGCCACTGGTGAGATGGCATTTTGGGGGTGCGGTGAGTTGATCCCTGGGTGCGTCCTTCGAGGCTCGCCCGTCGACGATTAAACAATTTAATCAATGTTTTGCGGGCTCGCACCTCAGGATGAGGGAGGTCGGTGACAATTGCGCTGCATTCTGCAAGCGGGTTGATCGTCATATGCGGCTGAGCAATCAAAGCTCGTGACTACATCGATTAACCGCAACACGCTTCAGAACTTGGCACCATAACCGCACCACGGTCCCTCATCCTGAGGTGTGAGCCCGCACGGCGTAGCAGGATCACATTCCGTCGAATGGCGAGCCTCGAAGGACGCACAACCTATCACTCGTGCCGGAGCGCCTCGATGGGGTCGAGCCGCGCGCCGCGCAGGGCGGGGAAAAACCCGAACACCATCCCGATAAGGGCTGAGAAGCCGACAGCCATGAACACGACCGCAAGGCTCGGCGCGAATGGGATAGAAAGCGCCAGAGACGCCGCACCGGCGAGCGCCAGCCCGATGGCGATCCCGATCAACCCGCCCAGCACCGACAGCACGGTTGCCTCGACCAGGAACTGGATGAGGATGTGTTTCTCATGCGCGCCGATGGCGAGCCGGATGCCGATCTCGCGCGTGCGTTCGGTCACCGAGACCAGCATGATGTTCATGATGCCGATGCCGCCGACCAAAAGGCTGACGCCGGCGACAGCGCTCAGCATGCCGGTCATGGTGCTGGTGGCGCTGGCCATGGCGTCCGCGATCTGGGTCATGTCGCGGACGTTGAAATCGTCTTCCTTGTCGGCGGTGATGCGGCGCGTGTCGCGGATGATGTCCTCGATGCGGGTCTGCAGTTCCGACGTCGGCGTGGCATCGTCAGCCGCGACATAGATGGTCTCGATGTTTCGGTTGCCGGCGATACGGCGCTGGAAGGTGGTCAGCGGCATCATCACGACATTGTCCTGGTCCTGGCCGAAGCCGGTATAGCCCTTGGGCTCAAGCAGGCCGATGATGTCGCAGCTCATGCGGCCGACACGGATGGTCGACCCCAGCGGGCTTGCCGCGCCGAAGAACTGCTGGCGTACCGTTTCGCCGACCAGGCAGACATTGGCGCCGCTACGGATTTCGGCATCGCTGTAGAGCCTGCCGTCGATCACGGCGAGGTTGCGGGCATCGAAATAGCCGGTGTCGGAACCCGTCACCGAGACCGACAGGCTTTCGGTGCCGGAGACGACATTGACGGTTTTCTGCGAAGCGCCGGAAATCGCACGCGCGCCAAGCAGGTGGCTTCGCAGCGCGGCCACGTCCTTGTCCTCCAGCGGGCGATTTGAGCGGACGGGCGGCTGGCCGGGCGAAGCAGGCCGACCGGAGCGCACCGTCAGCAGGTTGGAGCCGAGCGCAGAGATGTCCGACCGCACCTTGGCCGTCGTGCCGCTGCCGATGGTCAGCATGGCAATCACCGCCGCAACGCCGATGACGATGCCCAGCAGCGTCAGGAAGGAGCGCAACACGTTGCGACGGACCGAGCGGAGCGCGAGCCGGATGGTTTCGAGCAGCATCAGGCGGCCTCCGCCTGCAACGTGTCGGAGGCAATCTGCCCGTCGCGGAAGGCGATGGTGCGGCGGGCATAGCCGGCAATGTCGGGCTCATGCGTGACCATGACGATGGTCAGACCGTAATCGGCGTTGAGCCGCGTCATCAGTTCCATGATCTCGTGGCTGCGCGCGGTGTCGAGATTGCCGGTCGGCTCGTCGGCGACGAGAAGGGTGGGGCGGGTGACGATGGCGCGTGCAATGGCCACACGCTGCTGCTGGCCGCCGGACAATTCAGCCGGTGTGTGATGCTCGCGGCCGTCAAGCCCGACCTCGCCCAGCGCCTGCATGGCGAGCTTGCGCCGCTCGCCGCTGGCCATGCCGCGATAGATCAGCGGCAATTCGACATTTTCCGCAGCCGTGGTGCGCGGCAGAAGGTTGTAGCCCTGGAAGACGAAGCCGATATGCAAATTGCGCAGGATCGCGCGGCGGGTGCGGTCGAGCCGTCCGGCATCGACGCCGAGAAAGCCGTAGCGCCCCTTTGTCGGGGTGTCGAGGCAGCCGACAATGTTCATCGAGGTCGATTTGCCCGAGCCGGAAGGCCCCATAATGGCGACGAAGTCGCCACGCTCGATGGTCATGTCGACGCCGGCCAGGGCGTGAACCCGCGCCTCGCCCTCGCCATAGGTCTTCCAGACCTGTTGGAAGCTGATCAGCGGGGCTTCTGCCATCGGGTCAGTTCCGCACCGTGCTGGAGCCGGTGACGATCTGGTCGCCGACCGCGAGGCCGGAGACCACCTCGGTCATGTCGCCATCGCTGACGCCAGTCTTCACCTGCGTAGGCGTTGGTCGGCCGTCCTTGAGCACAAAAAGCAGTCGCGTGCCGTCCGCAGGCGCATTGGTGCCGGAGTCTGTCTGGCGTTGACCGCGCCCGGAACCGCCCGGTCCTCGCGAGCGACCGGTGAACATGCTGAGGATGTTGAAGCCGCCGCTGCGTTCTGCTCTGTTCGTCGTCG
The DNA here is from genome assembly GCF_030010215.1 of Tianweitania sp. UT-5YL-CI-8. Classification (GTDB taxonomy): domain Bacteria; phylum Pseudomonadota; class Alphaproteobacteria; order Rhizobiales; family Rhizobiaceae; genus Oryzicola. The sequence goes on along the minus strand of NZ_JASCRR010000010.1, from coordinate 4,321 downwards.
GACGATAGCGGAAGGCGGCGGTGGGTACGGTGATGACGCCCTTGGCCTCCTTGGTGACGATGGAGACCGTGGCGGTCATGCCGGGGCGCAGCAGCAACTCGTCATTTTCGACATCGAGCTTGGCGTTGTAAGTGACGACATTGTCGGTGGTGACCGAGGCATAGGCGATGTCGCGGATCTCAGCTTCGAACTGGCGTTCGGGGAATGCGTCGACGGTAAACTTCGCCTGCTGGCCCTTTTGCACGCCGCCGATATCGGCCTCGTCGATGGCGGCCTTCAGCTCCATCTTGGACAGGTCGGCAGCGAGCACGAACAGGATCGGCGCCTGGGTCGAGGCCGAGACGGTCTGGCCGGGATTGACCGACCGCGTCAGCACGACGCCGTCGATGGGCGCGTAGATGGTGCTTTTTTCCAGATTGGCCTGAGCAAGCTTCAGGTCCGCCTCGGCAATCGCCAGGCTGGCCTGGGCCGAACTGACGGCGGCCTGCGCCCGGTCGCGCACGGCGGTCGCTGCTTCCAGCGCCTGCTGGGTCGCCATGCCACGCCCTGTCAGCGATTCGGTACGGCCGAAGGTCTGCTGGCTTTCGGTCAGCGTGATTTTCGTGTCGTCCAGCTTGGCCCGCGCCGCAGCGGCGGAGGCTTGCGCGCGCTCGACTTCGGCCGACAGCCGCTCCCGATCCATCTCCGCAAGCACGGCGCCTTTCCGGACCTGCTGGTTCTCCTCCACCGGCACAGAACGAATCACGCCGGAAAGCTCCGACGAGATATCGACCTGCACCAAGGGTTGCAGCGTACCGGTGGAATTCACCTCCACCGTCAGGTCGCCGGTTTCAGCCGGAACGGTCGTGAACTGGATGCGCTCGCCGCTGGACGTGTACCACTGGTAGCCAAACACGCCGGCAACACCGAGCGCCAGGACCGCTAGAATCCACGCCATTCGGCCGCGTCGTCTCTTGGTGCGGCCTTTGCCGTCGAGGCCGAGTTCAGCCTCCAGGTCCGGTACAGGTTCCTTGACGGAACGATTGACAAGCTGATCCAAGCCAAATCCTATCGTAAGCGACGTCAGCTATAGGGCTGCCGCAGGTCAGAGATCGCCCTTAAGGGCTCAGAATACAAATTAAATTTCGCTCATGTTGGGAGCGGGACGGAAGGCGAGACGCATGGATCGGGACAGAAACTACGCCATCTACGACGTGTTCACGCGCGACAGGTTGGCCGGAAACCCGCTGGCTATCGTCTTCGACTGCGAGGGGCTGTCGGACGCCCGGATGCAGCAACTGGCCGCCGAATTCAATCTCTCTGAGACGGTGTTCGTGCTGCCGGCGCTGAAGCCGATGCATCGCGCCCGCATCCGCATTTTCACGCCGCACTACGAGATGCCCTTCGCGGGCCATCCCACCGTAGGCTCGGCGATAGCCTTGGCGCAGGCGGCCGATTCAGCGACTTCATCGGGCATCTTCGTGCTCGAAGAGAAGATCGGCCCGGTGCGCTGCGCCGTGACGGAGATCGACGGTGTATCCTTCGCCGAATTCGACCTGCCCAGCCTGCCGCAGCCCGTTCCGCTCGAGGTGGATGCGGCAGTCGTCGGCGCCGCACTCGGGCTTGGGCCGCATGAGATCGGCTTCGAGAATCACAAGGTCAGCGCCTGGTCGGCGGGTGTGCCTTATATAACGGTGCCGGTTTCGGGGCTGGAAGCCGCAGCAAGGGTGCGGCTGGATGTCGATGCCTGGTTTGGCTTCGCGCCGCGGAAGAGCCCTACCGCGGTGGCCTCGGCCTATATCTACTGCCGCGAGACGGTGCAGCATGATAGCGCCTTCCATGCCCGCATGTTCGTCGCCGGGCATCCACCCTACGAGGATCCGGCAACCGGCTCGGCGGCAGCAGCCTTTGCTGGCACGGTGCGTCATTTCGACGATCTGCTGGACGGTTCGCATCGTCTGTGGATCGAACAGGGGCTTGAGATGGGTCGCCCCTCGCGCATCCGGCTTGAGCTCGACGTGGTGGAAGGCGCGCTCAAACGCGCGCGTATCGGCGGGCATGCCGTAAAAGTCTCGGAGGGGGCGCTGAGAGCATAGCCACGCGGTTGGTTGGCGGCGGAAATCCGCTAGTCGACGGTGGGAGTTGTGCTGTTGTGCTTAAGGGCCGCGACGATCGCAGATTCTGACGCCGTCGCTTCAAGATGCGCCGCCTTCAGGGTGCGAGCCGTCTCGGTCACTCGCAACGGTTCGGCTGTCGCGTCGGCCGCCTCGGTGGTTTCAGCGATGGAAACGGCGAGGCCCAGATCGGATCCGGGCCGCTCACTGGGCCTGAAATGCTCCTCGACGATGCGCGAGACAACCCGCCAGCCGACATAGCCCAGCGCTGCAGATGCAAGAAGACGGATCATAGAGGTGTTCCTTTTCCGCTTAATGACTGGTGGCAGGGTTGGTTCCTGCGCTGAGTCAGAAGCTGAAAAAGAAAAAGCCCGCTGCGGGAGGAGGTGCAGCGGGCTCAATTCTAAAGGAGGCGAGGGAGGAGGTTCGCCGCCTTCGGGTGCCGGCATCGCATCTGGGAGGAGTAGATGGCCGACCACCCAAATCTAGGCGACGACCGTCTATGCTGCAATGCACAATTTTGCATAGGGGGTCTGCGTGGACGCTGTGGCTGGAATTTTTGGCAGGGCGCAGAAAAACGGCGCCGGGTTGTCGCCACGGTCCGCAATCTCGCCTAAGTCTTTGGAAAATTTGGTGGGTGTGCACAGGATTGAACTGTGGACCCGCTGATTAAGAGTCAGCTGTAAAATGCGTTTTTATTGAACATTTTTGCAAACTGTGTCGATTTTGACTATGCGAATATCAATACGTTACGAAAGAAAAGCAAACCAAGTTTTGCTGTATTTTATTGAGTCTTGGCTGTCTTTTCCGAATGCTTTTCCAGACGCTCCATCGCCTGCTCGGCAAGTTCAACACGGCCGCCAAGGTAGTGCGCATCAAGGATGGATTCGACGTCCTTCAGGGAGTGTCCAGTGATGGACGCGATCTGCGAAACAGAGCATCCGGCTAGGGCAAGCCGCGTGACTGCGGTTCCACGGATGTCGTGAAACGTCAGCCCTTGAACGCCGGCCTTCTTGCATGCCTTGCCCCATGATGCGCGAAAGCCGTCCTCGGTCCAGGACTTGCCCTTCGTGTTAGCGAGGATGGTTGTCGTGGTTTTGGTAGTGGCAGCGGCGTCAAGCAGGGCCTTCAGCGGCGCGCCGACAGGGACAGTGACGCGCGCACCTGTCTTGCCCTGGCGCATCTTCAGCCGCTTGCCGTCATAGGCCGACCACGGCACGCGCAGAAGGTCACCCTCGCGCTGCCCGGTCCAAAGCGCCATCATCAGCGCCATTTGCAGCGGGTGGCTTGCTGCGGCCACCATAGCCGCTATGTCGTCCGCTTCCCACACCTTCTCCGCTCGGTCGGCCTTATAAAGGCGCCCGCCTCGCTCGCACACGTTGACTGAGATGCGACCGTTGTCCTTGGCCACGGAGAGAATGCGCGCCAGTGTAACCCACGCGTAATCGGCGGTGCGGGGCTTATCCGCCATGGTGTCGCGCCAAGCCTTGAAAATGCCGCGGGCGGAGGGGTGCTGAACGGCAGCCAGTGGCATTGCGGTAAGGCTGCGATCGCCTACCGAATAATTACGCAGCCGCGTAATGTACAAGTCGTAACCTTTTTGAGTTTTCGCACTCTTTCCGCTGTACTCAGACGATGCCTTAAACTCGCCAATCAAGGTGTCGAGTGTATCGGCATTCTCTGATTTCCTTGCATTTTGAGCGGCAACATATGCCTCCACGAGACGCGGGTCGCCGTCCTGCAAGGGTGTCCCAGTCTCGTCCTTGAGAAGCGGACCGCCGCGCCATGCATAGATGTAGCGAAGACGCCGACCGTCGGAGAGAGTCTTCCAGACGCGCGCTACCTTTTTGAGTTTAACCCTCATGTTCCCGTCCTAAGCCAGCGCTGCACTGGATCCTCGTCGCCTTTGCCCGCAGGCAAGGCTAGCCCCGACGCTCTGTCGAGCGCTAGATCGATCGCCCGCTTGTCCCATCGCCTCGAGCCGAAGACCGGCTTTGGCATGTGGCCTGCCGACACCCATCCGGAAAACGTCGCGACGCTACAGCCGCAGTAAGATGATGCCTCGCTACGAGACAGAAGGCGCTGTTCGTTATCATTCGCAGCTTTCATCTTCTGTCTCCGGCCGGAAACGGCTCATCCCAATTGACCGCGTACCATTCCTTCCACTTGCTGATCCACTGGTCGGCAAGTTCCTTCGTTCCCCCGTAGGTGAAGAAGGCTCCCCGAGG
>NZ_JASCRR010000001.1 GCF_030010215.1 Tianweitania sp. UT-5YL-CI-8 | reverse complement strand
ATCGCCGCTTCCTGCAGATGTGCAGCCATTACCTGATCGAGCCGGTGGCCTGCACGCCGGCGTCGGGGTGGGAGAAGGGCCAGGTCGAGAACCAGGTCAATCTGGTGCGGGAACGCTTCTTCACGCCGCGGCTGCGCTTCAAATCCTACGATGAGCTGAATGGCTGGTTGCTGGACAAGTGCATCAGCTATGCCCGCGCCCATAAGCATGTCGATCAAACGGAGCGCACGATCTGGGAGGTGTTCGATGCGGAACGGCCGCACCTAGTCGGCTATCCCGGCAAGTTCGACGGCTTCCACGCAGTGCAGGCCTCGATCGGCAAGACCTGCCTCGTGCGTTTCGACAACAACAAATACTCGGTGCTGTCCACGGCAGTCGGCCGCCCGGCCGAGATACATGCCTATGCCGATCGCATCGTCATCCGGCAGGATGGCGTGGAGATCGGCCAACACGATCGCTGCTTCGGCCGTGGCGAGACGATCTATAATCCCTGGCATTACCTGCCGGTCCTGACCCGCAAACCGGGAGCGCTGCGCAACGGTGCGCCATTCCACGACTGGGTTTTGCCCGCCGCCATGGAGAAGGTGCGCCGCCGGCTGAAGGCCATGCATGACGGCGACCGGCAGATGGTGTCGATCCTCGAATGTGTGGGCCTGGACGGACTCCCCGCCGTCGAAGCGGCCTGCCAGGAGGCGCTCGATCAGGGCGTATTCTCGGCTGCCGTCATCATCAACATCCTGGCCCGCAAGCGTGATCCGCAGCCGGCCGCCATCCTTTCCATTCCCGACGCGCTTCGCCTGACCCACGAGCCTCTGGCCGATTGCGCCCGTTACGACAGCCTTAGGAGGGCAAGCTGATATGGAACGATCCCAAATCCTTGACATGATGGGCACGCTGAAGCTGTTCGGCATGCGCAGCGCCTATGACGAGATCATAGCCTCCGGCATCAAGCGGCAGCACGAACCGCCACGCATCGTCGGCGACCTACTTCAGTCGGAGATCGCCGAGAAGCAGGCGCGCTCCATCAAATACCAGATCACCGTCGCCAAGCTGCCGCTGGCCAAGGACATCGACGACTTCGACTTCACCGACACGCCGGTCAACGAAGGGCTCGTGCGCCAGCTTGCGACAGGAGCCTTCCTCGCCGAGCAGCACAATATCGTTCTGGTCGGCGGAACCGGCACGGGGAAGTCCCATTTGTCCATCGCGCTCGCACGCGCCCTAATCCGCAACGGCGCACGCGGCCGCTTCTTCAACGTCGTCGACCTCGTCAATCGGCTCGAGACGGAGGCACGTAGCGGAAAGCAGGGGCGGCTGGCCGACTTCATCACCAGGCTCGACTTCGTCATCATGGACGAACTCGGCTACCTCCCATTCGCTCAGGCCGGCGGCCAGCTCCTCTTCCATCTGATCAGCAGGCTCTACGAGCGGACCTCGATCATCGTCACGACAAACCTGGCGTTCGGCGAGTGGCCGGCCGTCTTCGGCGACGCCAAGATGACCGCCGCCCTCCTCGACAGGCTAACCCACCATTGCGAAATCGTTGAGACCGGGAATGAATCCTGGCGCTTCAAAAACCGCTCTCAAAGCTAAAGCCGAAAAGACAAACAACCCGCGCCCGCAGGCCCCTGCGCTAAATGGAGAGCTCCGGGCCTACGCGCGCTGACCCTATGCAACCAGAGGCAGGGGTCCCTTTTGGGGGCCGATAAGGGGTCCCGTTACGATGCCGATTGACACTTGGGCCTGGTTTGCACGCCCATGCAGCCTTTACTTGATGGCATAGATGCGCATCGCATTGTCGTGGAAAAGCTTGGAACGATCGGCGGCAGAAAAGGCCTCAGTGATCGTCTTGTAGCCCGAAAAAATCGTATCGAGGTCCCCGCACAGGCTGTCGACCGGGAAGTTGCTACCAAACATGCATCGCTCAACCCCGAAGATGTCGATGATGGTGAGCACTATCTCGCGGTTGTTCTCAACGGTCCAGGCGCGGCCTGGTAGCCCGATACCGGAAATCTTGATCGCGGCATTAGGGCAGGAGGCTAGCTTCGCCAATGCTGCCTTCCAGGCGGCGATGGCGTCGGGGCTGCGATCCGCCGGCAGCCCCGAATGCAGCAGGATGATCTGCGTGTCGGGGAAGGCCCGCGCCAGATCGGCGGCGTCGTCGAGATGCCACCAGGGTGTCTGCAGGTCGAAGCGCAGGCCGCTGCGTTGAAGATGTGCGAATCCGGAACGCCAGGCAGGATCCATCATAGCGCTCTGCGCGCCGTCTGGCCGGGTGCTGCCGCTCGGCTTGTGCCGAACGCCGCGCACGAAGGAAAAACCGGCGAGCGTTGCAAGCAGCTCCGGGGCATTGGACTGGTCCAGCCAGGCCTGCGCCACGGCGACGTTCGGCCAGCCAGTCTCTTTGCGCAGCCCGGAGATGAATTCCATCTCGCCGACGGGATCGCGCGGATTCCATTCGGCTTCGATATAGACCGTCTTGACGACATCGTGCCGGGTGGCATCGTTGCGATAGTCGTCAGGGAAATACTTCTTGCAGATCGCCGAATAGTCGCCGTACCGGAACGGTATCAGCGGCCTTTCGCAAAGCCAGGGATAGCTGTGTGTCGTCGGATCCCAGAAATGGACGTGGGCATCCACCATCGGGAATTCTGTCATGACACTTCCTCGATGTTGGTGACTGGCTCTTGTTTCGACGCATTGAAAGTGGCGGCGTTGCTCCCCTCCTTGGTCGCACGTCTCGCCTCGCGCACCATTTTTGCGGCGAGCGTGATAGCGGCGCGCATTGCCCCTGGACTTGCAATGCCCTGTCCGGCTATGTCGTAGGCGGTCCCGTGCGCGGGCGTGCAAACCGGGAAGGGGAAGCCGCCGAACAGGACCACGCCGCGGTCGAAATTCATCAGTTTCATCGCGATCTGGCCTTGGTCATGGTACATGGTAAGGACGGCATTGTAGTCGCCCTTCGACGCTCGGATAAATACTGTATCGGCCGAGAACGGGCCGTCGCAATCGATGCCCAGCCTACGCCCCTCGTGCACTGCAGGTTCGATCACGTCGATCTCTTCGCGCCCAAAATTGCCGTTGTCCCCGGCATGGGGGTTCAGTCCGGCCACAGCGATACGCGGTGCGGCCACGCCGCCTGCGCGCATGAGCCGATCCGTCAGCACGAGACGGCGAAGAACCGCCTCGCGCGTGATGAGCGATGCAACCTCTGACAGTGGTACATGCGAGGTAACCCGACCTGTCCAGATGTCGGCGACGTTGAATTCCGCGACGCCGTTGCCGCTATCGAGGGCGCTGGAAATGAAGGCGATTTCGTCCTCATAGGGCGCATAGGCCAGGCGCATCGCATATTTGTTGAATGGTCCGAAGCTGAGCGCGTCGAGCAATTGTCGGTTCGTCAGGTCGATGCCGATACGGAAATTGGCAAGCGCGAAGGCTCCTCCTGCAGCCGTCGCCTCCCCACACGCAAGCTTGCCGAGTTCACCATCTGTTCGGGTTTCCACAAACACATGGCCAGCCATCGCTTCCAGCTTCTGGCGAGTCAGGTCCTCTAGCGGTAGGACCGGTAGATCGACGACGGTCTTGCACAGTGCCGCCGCGTGCGCCAAAACACGCCTGCTGCCAATCACCACCAATTGAGTGGATTCCACAAGGGAATGGTCGGTCAGCATTCTCACGGTCAACTCGGCGCCGACACCGGCGGGATCGCCAGTGACCAGCCCTATTACTATCCGGTCTTGGAGTATTTCTGCAGTGGCAGAACGCATAGAGAGCCCTCTCGAAGGTATTCTGAGTGATGGTGGCGTCCGGAGGGACAGGCATTTGGTCCCGAGCGGCTTGCGGTCAGGCGGTTTCTACGGTTTTCGCCCCGATATTTTTACGGAAAGCGGCAAAGAACTTTTCCGCCATGCTGCGCGCTACACTGTCGACCAAGCGGCTACCGATGGATGCCAGCTTTCCGCCAATCTCAGCGCGTGCGCTGTAATTCAGAAGTGTCGTCTCCGCGTCGATATCGGACAGAAGCACTCTTGTCGTACCCTTAGCGAAACCGACGACACCCTGACCTTCGCCAGTCAGAGTGTAGGATACCTGCGGTGTGACATCGGAGATCGTCACCCGTCCCTTCATTGTCGCGTTTACTATCCCGATCTTTACGGAGACGGTGGCCGAGAACGTGTTCTCGTCGTCGCGCCGGAGTTCCCTGCACCCAGGAATACTTGCCTGCAGGATCGCCTCGTCGTTGAGCGCTTGCCACACCTGATCTCGTGGCGCGTCGATCCGCAACTCACCTGACAGTTCCATTGCAGTCTCCTTGTTTGCCGACTTCCAGTTGACAGGGGGCTTACGCGCTGAGTTCCAGCCGACGGCGCAAATTGTCAAAAACGATGGCGAGCACGAGCAGGCAACCGATCACAACCATCTGCACGTAGCTGTCCATGCCCATCAGGTTCAGGCCGTTCTGTACAAGAGTTATGAATATGGCACCGAGAACAACGTCGCGTAGCTTGCCCACGCCGCCGGTCAGGCTTACCCCACCAACAACGCAGGCGGCGATCGACTGCAACGGCATTGAGGCGCCGAGGTTTGCTTCGCCCGACTCGAGGCGGGCAGTCAGCAGAAGGGCCGCAACCGAAGCAAGCAGCGCGCACAGACTATATGCGAGGAATGTGTAGAAAGCGACGTTTATGCCCGACAGGGATGCCGCGCGCGGATTGCTGCCAATGGCGTAGAGGTAACGCCCCACATGCATGTGCTGAAGCAGAAAGTGCACCAAAGCTATGAAGCCGATCGTCACCAGGATCGGCGTCGGAATACCCAGGGCGGTTCCAAAACCGAACACATCCGAGAACGCAGACGGAATACCGTAGACTGGCACGCCTCCTGTCATCATCAGGGCGATGCCGAAACCGATAGAAGACATGGCAAGGGTCATCATAAACGGGTTCACATTCAGCACTGCTATGCCAATACCGTTGACGATCCCGATAATAAGCGCTGCGCCCATGGCGGCGAGGCAGCCAAAGCCGATGACCAGCCAGATGCTTCCTGCAAGTCCGTCGGGCCAATACGACATCACGGTGGCGGCGACCACCGAGCAAATTGCCAGCATGACGCCCACTGACAGGTCGAGTCCCGCCGTAATGATGACCAGGAACTGCCCGATTGACACGAGCGTCAGATAGGACGCCTGGCGCACCAGGTTCAGCAAGTTTTGCTGCGTCAGGAAAGCGTCGGACCCGATGCTGAAGAAGCAAACGGCCAGTGCAACCAGCCACGGCAGTACGCCGGCGGCCAATAGCGTCCGCAGCATTCCGTGCTTTCTTGTTGGAGTGCCGTTGATCGAACTGTTCGCTGCGGCAACCATTTGCCTCTCCATTTGTTTTCGAAGTCCTGCTCTGCCCGTCTAGGGCGTTTCAATGACCGAACATGAGTGAGAGCAGACGCTCTTCGTCCAGGTCCGCTGCGACGCCCTCTCCAATTATGTCACCCCTATGCATCACATAGATCCGTGAGCTGAGATTCAAAACCTCGGGCAGGTCAGAGGATATCAAGACTACTGCGCATCCTTTGGCGCAAAGTCCTTTGATCTGCTGGTAGATCGCATGGCGTGCTCCAACATCCACCCCGACGGTGGGCTCGTCGAAGATATAGACTTGGGCGCCGCGGGCGATGTAGCGGCCGATCATTACCTTTTGCTGGTTGCCGCCGGATAACCGGCCAGCCGCCGCCTCCATATTCGTCGGGCGCACTTCGAGTTGGTCGATAACATCCTTGACGAACGGTCTTTCGCGACCACGCTTCAGCAGTCCCTTCGACGAAAGCCGCGGCATCAGAAGCGAGGATATTGAGATGTTCTGTCTAATCGGATGCTGCGCAAAAAGGCCCTCTGCAGCGCGATCGGATGGAATGTAGCACAGCCCTTGGTTCAGAATTTGGCGCGATGTCTTGTTGGTGACGTGCTTGCCGTCGACCTGCACCGTCCCTGACCGCACTGGCAGCGCGCCAAAACACGCGCGCCCGAGTTGGCTCTTCCCCGAACCGACGAGGCCGGCGATCCCCACCACCTCGCCTGCGCGGGCGATGAGGTTCGCGCCTCCGAACGAAAAGTCGGCCGCGCTCAGGTCGCGAATCTCGAGAAGAGTCTTGCCTGGCCGGGAGTCTATGGTCGGAAACAATGTCGATTGCTCGCGTCCAATCATGAGCGTGATCAGTCGCTCATTCGGAGCATCGGCCTTATCGAGTGTGGCGATGTGTGCGCCGTCGCGTAGCACGGTAACGCGGTCGGCAAGCTTTTCGATTTCGTGCATCCGATGCGTAATGTAGATGATGCCAACATTTCGCTGTTTGAGTTCGCGCACGAGTTCGAACAGTCGCTGGCTTTCGGCATCGGTTAAAGAGGCCGTCGGCTCGTCGAGGATGAGGATCGATGGTGGCGTCCGGAACGCCTTCGCGATCTCGACCATCTGCTGTTCGGCGCGCGACAGTTCCCCCGCAATAGCCTTTACGTCAAGCGCGAAGCCCAGGTTCTGCAATAGCGCGCGGGCTTCCGCGCGTTGCCGGCGGCGGTCGATCCAAAAGCCCTTTTTCGGCTCCGCGCCGAGATAAAGGTTGTCCTCCACGGTCAAAGACTTCGCGATTGAAAATTCCTGGAACACGGCCGAAATGCCTAGCGCACGGGAATGCTGAACGGACTGGATGTCGACTTGTTGACCGTCAAACATGATCCTGCCACTCGTCGGCTTGTGAACGCCGGCGAGGATCTGGATAAGCGTCGATTTTCCGGCGCCATTTTCGCCAAGAAGCGCATGCACTTCGCCAGCTCGGACGTCGAAATTCACCGATTTAAGGGCGAGGTTGCCCGAAAAGCTTTTGGACAGGCTCTCGACCCGAAGGACCTCCGCGTGGCCGCCGACGCTTCGCTCTGCAACCCTATCCGACACCTTCTCTACCTGCTGCACGGGATCGCCTTTGATCTGCGCGATGCCGAAGCATCCGCGATGCATTTGGTGGGATGACCAGTCCTCACACCGCACAAGCGATGCGAGACCTGGTGGAGGTCGCCGAACCCATGAAGGCTCGGCGACCGGTCATTCTCTACTCACGGCGTGCTGAAGACAGGCTTCCAGTCGGAGGGAGCGAGCGTCGTCGTCGTGTCGAACGAGCCATCGTCGAGTTCTTTCTTGGTCACCATCGACATCAATGCGCCGACATGCTGACGAAGGGGCTTCTTCTCGAGGATTCGCACCGTCTGGTCGACGGCGATGCGGGCCTGGGTGACGGGACGATCACTGACAGCGCCGGCAATCGCGTTGCGCTCCAGATCGCGCTGCGAGCCAATGCCGTAGGACATGCTGAAAACCTTGACCTGCTCGCTCAATCCGCGTTCGCGCAGCGGTGCAACGGCTGCCTCAGCAGCCGGATTGGCGCCGAAAATGTAGTCCAGATCGATTTTGGCGCCGGACGTCTGCGCCTGGAGCACGTCTTCGATCAGACGCTGCTGCGCTTCCTTGCCGGTATCGCCCCAGCGGGTTGCCACAACCTTGATCTTGGTTCCTTCAAGAGCGGCTACGCAGCCCTTGTTGGTGTCCACCGCCCAGCCTGCGCCCGCCGGTCCGGGGAACATGCCGATCGTCTTTTCCTGCCCTGCAGCGTCCTCGACGATATATCCGCAGGCCAGCTTGCCGAGATTATAGTAGTTCTGCAGCGACTTGGCGTCCACTGTGGTGTTGATACCGTTGACCAGGTCGATGACCGGGACGCCCTTCGAGCGCAGATTGTCAACCAAACCCTTCACCGCATCGGCCGAGATAGCCGAAAGCACGACAGCCTCTGCTCCCGCGGCAACGCAGTCTTCGACCTGCGACAACTGCTTGTCGAGGTTGGTGTATCCTCCAGCCTCCACCAATTGAATCTGCACGCCCAAGCGACGCGCTTCAGCGATGACACCGTAGTTACTGGCAAGCCAGTAGGAATCCTTTAGGTGAGGATAGGAAACGCAGATCTTCCACGCCTTCTCGGCCTTATCGAGAGGGACATACTCCTCCTGGATGATTTTGTTCTCGGCGTTGAAGGGCGGATCCCAGACATCCACCATAGCCGGATACCATTTATCCTCAGCGTTGGCAGGCGCGGCCACGAGGACTGCCGTGGACAGCGCCAAGGCCATCTTGGCACAAGCATTCGTTTTCATTGTGTTCCCCTATTTTACATTCGATGACACGATATACCCACCTGTGGTGGACGCTTGTTTCCGAAATTAGACGTGGAGCTTTGGCCCTGCTTTGGGCGGGCACAGACTTCTGTTTCTCTCCTTTTCCAAAATTTACGGGCTGCGGAGGTCGGTGGACCGCCGCGATGGCTATTCGTCATCCGCTCTTGCGGACACGGGCATTCGGGCGGCCTTCGCTGGCCACCGTGATGATCGCCACAATTTCGTCGTGGCGTGGCGCGTCGCCGACCAGCAGGGTCATTGTGTCGTATTCGGCGAACGACCACGGGTCATCCTTGTGGCCCAGCGGCACGTCGATCTGGCTGCCGATTTGGCCGACCTTGATATTGGATGGGATCACTGCGGCGCCGCCGCCGATGGCTGCGCGCATCGGCTTGCCATAGTAGCGGTGCAGCATTGCCGCGGCATGCTCGGCTTCGCCCGATGATCCAACGATCGCCGCCTTTCCGTAGCTGTGCACCGGCTCGTCCAGCGTGGTCACCAATTCGGGCATCAGCGCCTCGGAAAGCTGGACTCCGATAGCAGTAAGGCGGGTGAAGTCGTCCTTTTCCTCAAGCCATTCATTCTTCATCACAGCGATAGCGGCGGCGCGCACGATTGGCCGTTCGCATTCCGTGCCGGCTTCCCGGTAGATTACCTCCCGGATGAACTGGACTTTGCGGATCAGAGGACGGAGCTCATGCCCCTCGAAAGGATCCTTGGTGACGGTCTTGCTGGTCATTCTTTCACCCTTTGGTTGTGTGGTTTTTTTCGGCGGTCGGGCCGCTCGATCAGATTTTGCCCACCGCGTCTGGTTTGGATGCGAGATCGACTGCGCGTGCTGTAAGCACGGGAATAAGATGCGCGCGGTAGTCGGCATCCCCGTGAATGTCTGAGTTCAGCTCCTCGGTATCTATAGCGATGTTCTCGACTGCGCCGGGCGTGAACTCCGCAGCCAGCGCCTGCTCCAAGGAAGGCACGCGGAAGACATGCGACGAAGCTCCGGTTACGGCCACCCTGACCGTTCCATCGCGGCTGCGCGACACAAGGACGCCGACAAGCGCAAACCGCGAGGCTGGTTGCTGAAACTTCACGTAAGCGCTTCGTTCCGGGATCGGAAAGGCGATGTGTGTAACCAACTCGCCTGGTTCCAGCGCAGTCTCAAATACGCCGACGAAGAAGTCGTCCGCGGCTATTCGTCGACGTGGCGTCATGACGGTCGCGCCGAGGCCGAGTACCGAAGCGGGATAGCAAGCGGCAGGGTCGGAATTTGCAATCGAGCCGCCGATCGTACCCCGGTTGCGCACTTGTCGGTCGCCGATGCCGGAGGCCAGCGCGGCCAAGCCGGGTATAGCCTGCCTGACGACAGATGAACGGGCGACCTCGGCATGGCGTGTCATCGCGCCGATGGTCAATACGTTGTCATCGACAGATGTTCCCCGCATTTCTTCAATCCCCGAAAGATCAATCAGGTGCGAGGGCGCGGCTAACCTTAGCTTCATCGCGGGCAGGAGGCTCATCCCGCCGGAAATCGCACGCGCTTCCTCATTGGCGAGGAGAAGCGCCTCAGCCTCGATGGCCGTGCGGGGTTGCAGATATTCGAACATATGCATGACGGTTCAGGACCTTAGAAGTGTGTCGGTGTGGGTGGCCGCTGCGGATCCGGACCGGTACACGTCTGCTGCCGCCAACGTCGCCTTGACGATGTTGTGATAACCCGTGCAGCGGCAAATGTTGCCGTCCAGGAGTTCGCGCACGCTTGCCTCGTCTAGGCCGTCATATTTCTCGACCAGCTCGACGATGCTCATCACCATGCCAGATGTACAAAAGCCGCACTGGAGGCCGTGGTGCTCCTGAAAGGCGGCTTGCACCGGATGCATGCGGCCATCGCTGGCCAGCCCCTCAATCGTGGTGATGGAGGTCCCATTGGCCTGAAATGCGAACATTGTGCAGGACTTCACTGCGTCGCCGTCGACCAGCACGGTGCAACAGCCGCACTGGCTTGTGTCGCAGCCGATATGGGTGCCGGTCATACCGAGGTGCTCGCGCAGGAAGGTGGCGAGAAGCGTCCTAGGCTCTACTTCACGCTGGACGCTGCGGCCGTTTACAGTAAGCGACACTTTATTCGCCATGTGCGTTCCCCACTTGGTTACCGTTGCCGGCCGTCGCCGATGCCGATGCAGTCGGACGCGGCAGTTTTGACGTCGCAGCTCTGAGCGCGCGCCAAACGCGCGACGGAGAGGCCGGCATATCCATGTGGTCCACGCCGACGGAGGACATGGCATCCAGGACCGCATTCATGACGGCAGTTGCCGCCCCGATCGTCCCTGCCTCGCCGCATCCCTTGACCCCCAAGGGGTTGTGCGTGCATGGGGAATCCTCGTGGTAGGAAACCTCAAAGCTGGGCAGGTCGCAGCTGCGCGGCATCGCATAGTCCATGAACGAGCCCGTCAGGAGCTGACCGCTGTCGGCGTCATAGACCACGGTCTCGAGCAGGGCCTGTCCAACCCCCTGGGCAATGCCTCCATGGACCTGTCCGTGCACGATCATCGGATTCAGGATGCGCCCGAAATCGTCGGCGACGACAAAGCGTTTTAGCTCGACGTGGCCCGTCTGCGGATCGATCTCCAGCTCGCAAATCTGCGTCCCGTTCGGAAACGTGAAATTAGTCGGGTCATAGAAGCAGATTTCGTCCAGCCCAGGGTCCATTTGGTCTAGCGGGTAGTTGATCGGCAGGTAAGCAGCGTGCGCGATCTCGGCGATCGTCATCACCTTGTTGGTGCCTCGCGATCGGAACTCACCATCCTCGAAATGGACGTCCTCGACATCGACCTCCATGATGTGAGCCGCAATCCGCTTTCCTTTGGCGACGATTCGTTCGCCCGCCACGACGATCGCAGATCCCCCTACCGCGGCGGACCTTGATCCAACCGTTCCGTGGCCAAAGGCGATCCGCGCAGTGTCGCCCTGCACGAGCATGACGGACTCGAAGGGGACTCCGAGCTTGTCGGTCACGATCTGTGCGAAGACCGTCTCATGGCCTTGGCCATGGCTATGCGTGCCGCTGAAAACCGTGGCGGAGCCATCGGGGTTGAATCGGATTTCGGCCATCTCAAAACCGCCGATACGCCCGCCGCTGATGCCGTTGGCGCGCGACGGTGAGACGCCGCAGGCCTCGATGTAGCAGGAGACCCCCAAGCCCAGCAGCTTGCCACGCCGGAGCGCGTCCTGCTTCCTCTCGGCCAGGCCCTCGTAGTCTGCATTGCCGGCGGCCATGTCGAGGCATTTGCGGAAATCTCCGCTGTCATAGACCGGGCCGAGCGGTGTCGCGTAAGGCATGGCAGCCGACGGGACCAGGTTGCGTCGCCGAATTTCTACGCGGTCGAGCCCCATTTCTCGCGCCGCCGCGTCAATCAAGCGCTCGACTATGTAGTTGGCCTCGGGTCGCCCGGCGCCGCGATAAGCGTCAACGGGCACGGTATTCGTGAATACGCCTTTTACCTCGGCGTAGATGGCCGGCGTGGTGTATTGACCCGCCAGGTTCGGCGCCGACGCGTAGGTGGGGATCGAGGCACTCCAGGTCGACAGGTAGGCGCCTAGATTGGCGACCGTCGACACTCTCAAACCGAGGAATGTTCCGTCGCTGTCCAGCGCCAGTTCGCCATGCGTGACGTGATCGCGCGCATGTGCGTCCGACAGGAATGTTTCGCTCCGGTCTGCGGTCCATCTGACAGGGCGACCACAACGGCGCGCTGCCCAGGTGAGGAGCACCTCCTCCGGATAAAGATGGCATTTGACGCCGAAGCCGCCGCCGACGTCAGCGGAAACGACACGCACCTTATGCTCGGGAATCCGTAGGACCGACTTGCACAAAAGCGACCGGACCAGATGCGGGTTCTGGGTGCTGGTGTGAAGCGTGTACTCGTCGGCGATATCATCATAGATCGCCACCACTGAGCGCGGCTCCATCGGGTTTGGGACAATGCGCGAGTTGATGACGTCAAGCCGGGTGATATGGTGCGCCCGCGAGAAAGCGTCTTCAGTCGCCGCGCGGTTGCCGATCTCCCAGTCAAAACATAGATTGCCTGGCGCATCGTTATGCACGATCGGCGCTTGCGGCATGATGGCGTCAGGGCCGGCCACCACGGCTGCGAGTGGCTCATATTCAACAACGATCAGGTCCGCCGCATCCTTGGCCTGGTCAAGCGTCTCAGCAATCACCACCGCGACGGCGTCGCCGACATACCGCACCCTGTCGACGGCTACTGGATAGCGCGCGGGCTCGGCCATGACGCTGCCGTTCTTGTTCCGAACCTGCCAAATGCAAGGCAGCGTGCCTAGCCCGTCGTCGAGATAGTCACTGCCGATCAGAACATCGACGACACCCGAGGCAGACTTCGCTTCGCTGGCGTCCAAGGACGTTATGTTGGCATGCGCATGTGGTGAGCGCACGACATAAATGTAGGCTTGGCCTGGTATCCGCAAATCATCCGTATACCGCCCCTTGCCAAGCAGGAATCGGGCGTCTTCGGTTCGCTTGACCGACCTGCCTATGCCGTTGGGTACAGTTCCGCTTTCACGCTTGGATGTCATGGTTCCCATTCTTCGTAACCAGGCAGGACATGGCGTTCTGAAGTGTATACAGTATTAAGAGCGCAGTCGGCAGGGATTTGCAAGCTGTTTTTTTTTCGGTAAAGGAGAACAAATGACTCGTGATCCCACCATGACAACTGATCTCAGTGGCGACTATTCGGAGGCGCCCATCCTTCAACGCACGCTTCATGACGAAGTGGCCGCGCGCTTGCGCGACATGATCGTCGAGGGTCGGATAGATCCAGGTAGCCGTATCAACGAGGTGCAACTAGGCCGCTCTCTGGGCGTTTCGCGAACCCCGCTGCGGGAAGCCTTGAAGACGCTTGCAAGCGAAGGTCTTGTCGACCTTGTACGTAACAAGGGCGCCATCGTACGCACTTTCGCTATCGGGGAAACCCTCGACATGGTCCAGGCGCTCAGCGCGATCGAGCAGACGTGTTCCCGGCTTGCATGCGATACCGCTTCAGCGGAAGAAATCGAGAACTTCTGCTCCCTAACCGAGACGATGGTGAGTGAGTACGGCAAGCGCAACCGTCTTGCCTATTTTAAACTCAATCAGCAGCTTCATCAGTTGCTCGTGGACCTTGCCGGCAACCAGACCCTTAGCCGGTTTCACCGGACGACGCAGGAGCAACTGCGCCGAGTGCGCTTCATTGACATCGACAAGGCTGACATCTGGGCATTGGCCACGAGTCAACACGAAGGTTTGGCCGTAGCCTTCAGAAGCCGCGACAAAAGCAAGATGGGTTCTATACTTGAAGACCATCTGGTCCTGACGCTTCAAAGGTTGCGTGAGGCGACTCACGCAAACGAGCTGTAAGGTTGCGCCATTCATCTCGCGCGAGGAACTTTATCAACCCTTGAGGTCATGGCTGGCCGGCATGCGTGGTCTCCAGGTTTTGGCGGTGTTCGGCGACGATGCGCGAGACTGTCGGCTCGCTGACATCGTAAAGCCTCGCCATCTCGGCGCCGCTCTTGCGGCCCGACAAGATGCTTTCGGCGATTTCCCGCCGCTTCTTCGGATCAAGCTTTCTGCGGCGTCCGCCGATCCTGCCTTCGGCGCGGGCCTTGGCGAGTCCGGCCGCGGTTCGCTCCCGGATCATGGTGCGCTCGAACTCGGCAAAGGATCCCACCATCTGCATCATCATGCGACCGCCGGCGTTGTCGTGTCAATCGCTTCGGTCAGTGAACGAAATCCAGCGCCAGCGCCGGCGATCCTGTCCATCAGATGGAGAACGTCCTTCAGGAGCGTGACAGGCGATCGAGTTTCCAGACGAGGACGGTGTCGCCCTCGCGCAGTTGATCGAGCATGCGGTGAAGCTCGGGCCGCTCCCAGCGTCCGCCCGGCGCTTTCTCTTCGAACATAGGTTTGCACCCAGCCTCGGCAAGCGCCCTAGCCTGAGCTCTTGTTTCGAGAGACCGGTAATTTTCTGGGGTTAGGCGGCGTGCAGTAGGGGCGGTTGTGGTTTGAATAGCGGTGGTACGTTTACTTCAGGCTGTGGGAAAGGTGCCGCAATCGATTACGGGGTTCGCCATTTGCCTCCGCAGTTCGAACCTGCATGAGCATATTCGCACCGTGGAGCGACCACCGCATCTGCTGCTTTTTCATCATCCGCTTCCCGACGAGAGAATTCACGGCGGCTCAACGAGGCTCGTAGCAACACGGAGCTCAGCTCTGTGGCGCGTTCCATAGTCGACAATCGCACCACGGTTCGAGCGGATATAGGTCAGGAGTTGCAAGCCGAGGCTGTGCAGCCGTGCGATCGAGAACTCGTTTATCTGCGTTGATCCCTGCAGGTTCGTCAAGAGCCGCTCCAGGTCCCCGATCCGAACGATCCACGCGGCCGTGCCACAAGCGCCATTTCACTGCTCTGATGTCTCTGTCTATGGTTGGAAGCGCTTCAATGGGACAGGGCTGCGATCGCGCGATGTGATCGGCAATCTGCTGCATGGGATCGTCGCCACGACACCTATCGGCTCGCGGCTCCTGTAGGCGAAGAGTTTCTGGCTGGCCGGCCGGTGCGAGATCGATGTCGGGATGGTCGTCCCCGAGGATCTTGGTGGCAAAACCCGCGAAATAGCGGAACTGCTCAACCGATGCCGGAATCTCGCCAAAGCGCGCGGTCTTCAGCGACTTGCCCTGATCCAGCAGTTCGAGTTCGGAAAGCTTGTCGGCGTGCCGGTCGATTAGCTCCCCCGTGCGCCACAACAGCTTGCCGCGCGCCAAGGGCGTTATCCCTCGCCAGGCATCGCCCTCGAAAGCATTGCATGCGGCAGGAACCGCCTCGTCGATGTCCATACAACGAACTAATCCGCCTCAGCTATGTCTGATGGGATACCCTGGCCGAGTGCTAGGAGCCGAAGAGGTCCGCCCGCGCCATGCTTCGATATGGCGCTGACCAAATCGGCGCTGATCAGAAGCATTTGCGCTCTATGCACGCCGTGAAGGAACGCGTCGCGATCACATTGCTCGCTTGATGGTCCATCTGGCCGCGCGGAGCGCGACGGGGCAAGATCGTCGAGCTGCGCTATTGGCTGCAATTCAGGCGGCGACAATGTCCGATGACGGTGCTGCGATAGCTGGTTCCATTGTACCACATTGCGTGAACGTGGATCTCTTCTGCCGGCAATCGATACAATCGAACGCATCGGCCTTGTCGGCCCTGCTATAGCCCGCCGTCGGGCGGAAAGAACGTTGATCGAAGACATACCGCTCGACACACTTCAATCATTGGACATGCTGTTGGAGGTTGATCAGTCGATCGGCCAAACGCGCTTTCATTGACTGCGCTCGGCGCCGGAAGCACCGGCGCGTCAAACCTGGTTGGTCTGACCGAACGAATTGCTTCCTGCGCACGCTGGAAATCGATCCGAAACTGAAGATGTGCATAACGTCTGGACGGTGGGACCAGATGATCCGAGAGGGGAACGCCACACCGGCATGGCTGGCCGATGATTTCAATGCGAGTCACAGGCACGCTCTGATCGTGGCGCAGGTCGTCAAGCTCGGCCAGAAGCTAACCGACGATGCTGTCGCGATGTACATCAAACCGATGGATCGATAGTTCTCGCAAGCCAATAGCCGCAAGAAACAGCGACACAGGGAGTGCAGGCCAGATACCGCCAAAGCGCTGCGCATGTTCCTCGACACGATTACAGCTCTGCAGTCCGCGAACGACTATGGCCGGAATGCACTGGAGGTTCTCGACCAGAAAGTCGACGGGCATCGGCTGCTCCGCATGAAGCCTGAGCTTGAGTCGATGGTCGAGGACAACGAGGCGTCGCCTTTGACCTTAGCGACCGAGCAATATGCGACCGTCAACAAGTACGCCGGTGCGTTCCTGGAGGCGTTCACATTCCGCTCAGCGCGCCGCCACGATCCTCTTCTTGCGGCGATTTCGCTGCTGAAAAGCCTGCATGCCGAGAGCCGTCGGAGACTCCCGGATCGCGTTCCGATCACCCACCTCAGCCAAGCTGATCGTCGGCTCATATTCGAACAAGGAAAGCCGTGTGCCATCGATTAAACATTCACGCGACTTACCGCCGCAGCATCCTACACATCGCATGTGGCGATCGGCCTGCTCAATTTCTTTGTGAAAGGGGGCCCGAGGCCCGTTTCTTGGCATTGCCGAACTCGAAGTGTATGCCTGGTTAGTCAGGCCAAGCGATGCGTAGGAGTGGACGTGTTCGGTCTTACCTATGTGATGACATTAGACACTAGCGCTTAGCCCGACATCAAAATACGACCGGTGGAACCGTGAGACTATCGGAGGATACCAAATTTGGATGACAAGCAGGCAGCCGATGCACCACTTCGAGCAATGGTCTACCAGACCCTGCGACACCGGCTGGTAACCGGCGCTATTACGCCAGACCAGATATTGTCATCGCGCGCCCTTGCGCGCGAACTCGGTGTCAGCCCTATGCCTGTACGAGAGGCAATATCGCGACTTGCAGCCGAACATGCGCTCACGGTGAAGTCGAAGAGCAGCGTCATCGTGCCACCGATGACGCCGGGGCGCTTTAGTGACCTACTCTTCAGCCGGTTACAGCTTGAACCTGCTGCCGCTGTGCGCGCTCTTCCCTCGATCACTCCTTCGCTAATTAATGAGCTGCATGAAATCGATCAGCGGATGAACCGTGGCCTCGCTTCCGGAGGCGTTGCGGCCTACATGTCCGGCAACTACGAGTTCCACTTCAAGATCTACGGCGCAAAGCCTGCCCCCACGCTGATGCAACTCATCGAAACTCTTTGGCTTCAGTTTGGGCCGATGATGCGCCTTGTTTTCGAGCGTTATGGCGGTGATCAGCGGGAAGAGGACAAGCATCCGGTCATCCTACGCGCCTTGCGGGATCAAGACCCGGTTAGATTGCGCAATGCAGTCGCGGCTGACATTCGGGACGGCATGAGACTAGCCCTGCTCAGCAAAAGCCTTAAGTGAATATCTGCGATCACAGATTCCTATTTACAGACTGAGATCGCAGATATAAATTCGTTCGAAGTAACCTCGACCTAACCGGCCTTAGAGGTGGGATGCTTTGTTCGGCTCGCGACAAGGCGCCAGAACTTTGACAGAGAGCGGGGACCGCTATGGACGCCTTGTACTTCTACGATGTGGGCAAGCTTGGTGCAGCGGAGCCCGGTACACCACTGCCGGAGCGCGTCGTTGAGGGTGCTCCGACAAACAAGACCTGGGAGATCGAAGTCACGCCCGACGGCACGATCAGCACCGGTATCTGGGAGGTCAGGGACGGTGCCTGGCGTGTGGTCAAGGAGACGTGGGAATTCTGCACCATCATCGAAGGCGAATCCGAATTGATTGAAGATGGCAAGGAGCCCCGTCGCATCACGGTCGGCGACAGCTTCATCATGCGGCCCGGGCACAGCTACATATGGCGCGTCATCAAGCCCACCAAGAAGATCTATGTGATCCGCGAAAACGTCTGACCGTGGCACAGAGGGGCGATATGCCAACCAAAGCACTGCTCATCATCGCGACTGGCGAGAACGCCGAGGACTGGCGCAGCGAACTCGTCAAGGTGGCGCCCGATCTGCCTATCCATGTCGAGGGGGAGGACTTCGATCCGGCAAGCATCGCCTGGGCGCTCGTTTGGCGCCCGGTCGCGGGGTATCTGGCCACGCTTCCAAACCTCGAGGCAATCTTCTCGATGGCTGCCGGCGTAGACCACATTTTTGCCGATAAGCAGCTTCCCGACGGCATTCCCGTGGTCAAGCTGGTTCATGAGGCAACCCGGCAACAGCACCGGGACTACGTGCTTCACGCGGTCATCCACCACCATCGCGATATGATGCTTTTTGCCGAACGACAACGCCGGAAGGTCTGGCAGTTCGTCCGTCCCGCGATGAACAGCGAGCGTACCATCGGTCTGATGGGCGCTGGTCCGCTCGGAGCGTTTGTGGCCGAGGCGCTTGTCGGCCTCGGCTTCAAAGTGCGCGTCTGGAGCCGTTCACCCAAGGCCATCGCTGGCGTAGACAGTTTCCACGGGTACGATCAGCTCGGCGACTTCGCCAAGGAGTCCGACATTCTCGTTTCGATGTTGCCCAGGACTCCCGAGACGATCGGCATCCTGAATGCCGGGCTTTTCGCGCTGCTGCCCAAAGGCGCGGCCGTCGTCAACATTGGACGCGGCGACCATCTGAACGAGGATGAACTTCTGACGGCGATCGAAACGGGACATGTGTCGGGCGCAACACTGGATGTGCTCCGGCAGGAGCCGCCCCCGGAAAACCATCCTTTCTGGGAGCATCCCCGAATTCGACTGACGCCACATATCGCGAGCGAGCCAAATCCGTGGGTCACAGCGCTCGCTGTCGTGGGGAACATCGATCGGATGCGCCAAGGCCTCGCGCCTGAGCCGCTCGCCGATCGGGCGGCCGGCTACTGAAGATTCAGGAAGAGAACGTGACAACAGCCTTCAATGTCGTCGTTATTGAGCCAGGCTATGCGAACTACGATATGGAACGCAGGGCGCTGGAGCCGGTTGGCGCCAGCATAAGCGCCCTCGACTGGCAGGGGGACCGCCAGAAGCTCTACGCAGGCGTCGCCGACGCCGATATCATCATGTTGCGCGATACGTTCGTGGACGCATCGGTCTTAGACGCGGCGCGGCGCCTGAAAGGGTTGGTCCGCTATGGCGTCGGGCTCGACAGGATTGACCTCGACGCGGCGCGGGCGCGCAGGATCATGGTTGCCAACGTGCCCGACTATGGGGCTGACATCGAGGTGGCGGATCATACGCTCGCTCTCTTCCTTGCAGTCCGCCGGCGCATCGTCACACGGGACAAGATGGTGCGGAATGGCGCCTGGGAGGTCGGTCAAAAGGAGCCGATGATACGCATTGCCGGCTCTACGCTTGGCCTTATCGGCTACGGACGCATCGCAAGAGCCGTGCATCGGCGCTTTGCCGCCTTCGGAGTCGAAGACGTCTTGGTGCATGACCCCTATCTCTCCTCCGATGACGCGGCCGGCGCCGGGGTCAAGGCAGTGCCGCTCGGCGACTTGGTGGAGCAATCCGACATCGTCTCGCTGCACGCGCCGGGATCTCCTGCAAACAGACCGACACTTGACGCCGGCTTGATCGCGCGGATGCGCGCGGGTGCGATCGTCCTCAACACCGCCCGCGGCACGCACATCGACGAAGATGCGCTTGGCGCCGCGATTGGCGCCGGGAAGCTTGCGGGAGCCGGTCTCGACGTTTTCTGTCAAGAGCCGCCCGGTGCGAACCATCCTCTGTTTTCATTCGATCAGGTCGTCGTCAGCGATCATACAGGTTGGTACTCCGAGCAGTCAGTGCGTCAGATACAGAGCCTCGCCAGTGAAGAAGCGCTCCGCATGCTGTCTGGTAAAAAGCCGAACAACTGGGTCAACCGATGGTAGAGTCAAGTATGATGTAAAATCTATTCAGATAGATTGAATAGTTTACTGCCTTAAGCGCACAAATAATGCGCGGCTGGACCGGATTGAAACCGAGAAGGCGCATGGGAACCAAGGTCGTTTGACGCAACTCGAGAGAGAAACAAAGGAATGTTTTTCTCTCTCATCATGGGAGACATCGATAGTGACTGAAGCATCCAAATCTACATCCATAGGCAATTTCGCACTGTCCCGCCGGACGCTTCTCATCGGAGCGGCCAGCGCGGCGGCCATTCCAATGATTTCTTCTCGCGCCTTTGCGCAGGATGCCCCGCGCAAAGGCGGCATCATGCGGGTGGCCATGGGCCAGGCCAACACCGCCGAAGCGCTCGATCCAGGAACCTACTCGACGTCGCTCTCCATCGCCTTCGCATTCTGCCGGGGCAACAATCTGGCCGAGTACAACAAGAACGACGAACTGGTCGGCGAGCTTGCGGAA
This sequence comes from Tianweitania sp. UT-5YL-CI-8, assembly GCF_030010215.1. GTDB lineage: Bacteria > Pseudomonadota > Alphaproteobacteria > Rhizobiales > Rhizobiaceae > Oryzicola. Next base: position 651,050 of record NZ_JASCRR010000001.1, on the reverse strand, counting down.
TCTTGGGAAGCCTCGCCGGATGCCAAGGTCTGGACATTCAAACTGCGTAAGGGCGTCAAGTTTCACAATGGGAAGTCCTTCGTGGCAGACGACGTGATCGCCACGTTCAATCACCACCGAAGGGCGGACTCGACGTCGGGCGCCAAGGCCTTGCTGGCCGACATCACCGATGTGCGGGCCGACGGCGATCACGTGGTCATCTTCGAACTCGTCAACGGCAATGCCGACTTCCCGAATGTGACCGCAGGCTTCCACCTGATCATTCTGCCGTCGGATGGCAAGGGTGGCGTCGATATCGCGTCGGGGGCGGGCACCGGCGGCTACAAGATGACCTCGTTCGATCCGGGCGTCCGCATCGAGCTGGTGCGTAATCCCGAGTACTGGAAGGAGAACGCAGCGCATTTCGACGGCGTGCATCTGATTGCCGTGCTGGACGCGGCGGCCCGCAACAATGCTGTCGTCTCGGGCCAGGTCGATGCCGCCGAGCGCAACGACACCGCCACGATTGGAATGCTGTCGCAGAACAGCCAGTTGACGATCGATGAAACGCCGAGCGCCGCGCACAACAACTTCGCGATGGCCTGCACGATGGCGCCGTTTACGGATCCGAATATCCGGCTGGCCATGAAGTATGGCGTCGACCGCGAGGACATCCTTCGCAAGACTCAGTTCGGCCATGGCTATGTCGGTAATGATCATCCGATCGCCAAGTCAAACAAGTACTTCAACACGGAATTGGCGCAGACTGCTTACGATCCCGACAAGGCGCGCCATTATCTGCGCCAGGCCGGCGTCGAGTCGCTCGACGTCGAACTCATCACCTCGGAAGGCGCAGCGGCCGGCGCGGTGCAAGCCGCTGAACTTTTCAGTTCGAGCGCGGCCGCTGGCGGCATCAACATCTCGGTCAAGCGCGTTCCGAGCGACGGCTACTACTCCGACGTCTGGCTGAAGAGCCCGTTTGCTGCCTCGGACTGGGGCGGGCGTCCGACGGCCGACCTGGCTTTCACCGTCGGCTACGCCAAGGACGCGCCCTGGAACGAAACGCATTGGCAGAACCCGAAGTTCAATGAACTGCTTGTCGCGGCGCGTACCGAACTTGACGAAGAGCGCCGGCGCGGGATGTATTGGGAGATGCAGGAACTCTGCAACCGTGACGGCGGCGCGATCGTTCTCAATTTTCAGAACTGGATCAGTGTCCGCACCAACAAAGTCGCCCACGATGCCGCCGTTTCCGCGCAATGGCCGCTGGATGGTTATAAGGCGTTCGAGCGCTGGTGGTTCGCCTGACCTGGCTTGGCCGATAAATGCGGCCAGCCGAAACGAGCGGCGTCAACCCGCTCGTCTCGGCGCATCATGGTGCAGGAGAAGAAATGATGCGGGAACCTGTCGTCCCGCCAGTGGCGGGCATCTTGCCAGTCCGCTATGTGGCGAGGAGGGCATTGTCCATGCCGAACTCGTCGCGCGGTTGATCTTTGAAGCGCGGCAGAGACACGATCCGGCTGGCCATTCCATCGGGTCCGATCTATTCCGGTTCTCCGTCCAGGAAGTTGTTTAGGAAGCTCACGATGCACGCTCTCGGACGAACCATTCTGTATCGGCTGGTCCTTGGGCTGTTTTCGATCCTGGCCGTTTCGGTGGTTGTTTTCTCCGCGCTGGAGTTCCTGCCCGGCGACTTTGCCGCCTCGGTGCTGGGAAGAAGCGCTACGCCCGAAACCGTGGCCGCGTTTCGACAGGAACTCGGATTGGACCTGCCGCCGGTGCAGCGCTACCTGGCCTGGATCGGCGGCCTTCTCCATGGCGATTTGGGAACTTCGTTCGCCGGGCGGGCCTACACGCCGCGCCCCGTTGCCGACATTGTTCTGCCTCGCCTCGGCAATACGCTGTTCCTGGCCGCCGTCACCGCGGCTCTCGCAACGCCTATTGCCCTCTTTCTCGGCTTGCTCGCAGCGCTCTATCGCAATTCGCGTTTCGACCGCCTTGTCAACGCGCTCACTCTGTCAACTATCGCGATACCGGAATTTTTGGTGGCCTATCTGATCATTCTGGTTCTCGCGGTGAAGTTCCCGCTCTTCTATTCGATGTCGTCCCTATCGCCCGGCATGACTCTCGCAGAGAAGCTCTATCTGGTCGCGCTACCGGTGCTGACGCTTTCCTTCGTTATCGTGGCGCACATGATGCGAATGACGCGCGCCGCGATCATTGGGGTTCTGTCCAGTCCCTATATCGAAATGGCGCGCCTCAAGGGGACGAGGCCTTGGCATGTCATCTTCCGTCATGCCCTGCCCAATGCCCTTGGCCCGATCGTCAATGTCATTGCCTTCAGCCTTGCCTATCTGGTTGTCGGCGTCGTGGTGATCGAAGTTGTCTTTGTCTATCCTGGCATCGGCCAAACCATGGTGGACGCCGTCCGCAACCGGGATATTCCGGTTGTCCAAGCATGCACACTGATCTTCGCCGTCACTTACATCACCCTCAATCTTGTTGCCGACATCGTCGCCATAGCCACAAACCCGAGGCTTCTGCATGCGCGCTGATCTTGCAACCAAGACTGCCGACACGTCGGTCCGCCGGCGATCGAAGCTGCTGGCCGCGGCTCCCTTTGCCGCGCGGGTCGCAGCGGTCATTGTCCTGATCTATCTGCTGGTCGCCCTGTTTGCGCCCTTGCTCGCACCGTTCGGCGAGGGAGAAGTCGTGTCGGAAATCCCATACGCTCCGCCGGGAGGCGCATTCCTGCTCGGCACCGACCAGTTGGGACGCGACCAGTTCAGCCGTCTGATCTATGGCGCTCGCAACTCGATGGGCATCGCGCTGGCGACAACCGCTATTTCCTTCACCTTGGGAAGCCTGTTCGGCATTATAGCGGCCACGCGGCGCGGCTGGGTCGATCAGGCGATCTCGCGCTTCGTCGACGTGATCATGGCGATCCCCCAGTTGATTTTCGCGCTGATCCTTCTTTCCATCGCCGGCTCGTCCATACCGAACCTCATCATCATCATCGCACTGCTCGACAGCACGCGTGTATTTCGCGTCGCCCGCTCCGTGGCGATGAACGTCGTCGCCATGGATTTCATCGAGGCTGCTCGTCTGCGCGGCGAAGGCCTCGTCTGGATCATCCGCCGCGAAATACTTCCAAATATTTTGCCAACGCTGGTGGCGGAGTTCGGGCTGCGCTTCTGTTTCGCCTTCCTGACGATCTCCGCCCTTTCCTTCCTGGGGTTGGGCATTCAGCCGCCGACGGCCGATTGGGGTTCGATGGTTCGGGAGGCATCCCCGCTCATCGCCTATGGCAAGATGTCGCTGTTCATCCCCGCAGTGGCAATCGCGGTGCTGACAATCTCGGTCAATCTCCTCGTGGATTGGTTCCTCGACAAGGCAAGCGGGCTGCGCAATGAGCGGTGACGAAACACTTCTCGATATCCGGGATATGCGGATCGAAGGAGAGAGCGACGGCCAGTGGAATGTTCTGGTCGACGGCGTGGACCTGACGCTGAAGCGCGGCGAGGTGCTCGGCCTCGTCGGCGAGTCCGGAGCCGGCAAATCGACGTTGGGACTGGCCGCGCTCGGCTATGTCCGGCCCGGGTGCCGGATAGCCAGCGGGGACATCATTTTTGACGGACAGGATCTGCTTCGCCTGTCGGATGCCGAGCGCTGCGGCCTGCGAGGACACCGCATCAGCTATGTCGCCCAGAGCGCCGCGGCTTCCTTCAATCCGGCGCATGCGTTGCTGCGCCAGACGATCGAGACGGCGGTTCAGCGTCGCCTGATGAATGCTGGGGCTGCGCGCAAGAAGGCTGTCGAGCAATTTCGCGAGTTGAGCCTGCCCGATCCGGAGACCATTGGCCGGCGCTACCCTCACCAGGTTTCCGGCGGGCAGCTCCAGCGAGTGATGACGGCGATGGCGATGCACTGCGGCCCCGATCTGATCGTGTTCGACGAGCCAACGACGGCGCTGGACGTGACCACTCAGATCGATGTCCTGGCTTCGATCCGGGAGGCCGTCGAGGCGCAGGGCATAGCGGCGATCTACATCACGCATGACCTGGCGGTCGTCGCGCAGATGGCGCACCGGATCATGGTGCTTCGCCACGGCAAGGTCGTCGAGGAGGCGTCGACACAGCGCATGCTCGATGCGCCTCAGAATGAGTACACGCGCTCCCTGTGGGCCGTGCGTGAACTTGCCAAGCCGGAGGAGACAACGCCCTCTTCGCCGCTGCTGACCATCGAAGGACTCGATTTCAGCTATGGCAAAGGCTTCGTCAAGGCGCTCGACAACGTCGCCCTGACGGTTCCGCGCGGCCGGACCCTCGCGGTGGTCGGAGAGTCCGGATCCGGCAAGTCGACGCTCGGCAGGATCGTCGCAGGCTTGAATGTCCCCACGTCCGGACGCCTGACATTCGACGGCGCCGCCTTGCCTCCCAGGCTCGAACACAGGAACAAAGACCTGCTGCGCCGGATTCAACTTGTCCACCAGTCGGCCGATACCGCTCTCAACCCCCGGCACACTGTTCGCGAGATCATCGCGCGGCCTCTCGAAGTCTTTTTCGACTTGCGCGGCGAAGCGTGCGACCGGCGCACAGATGAACTGCTTGACATGATCGAGCTGGGCCCGCGTTTCGCCACGCGCCTGCCTTCGGAACTCTCCGGGGGGCAGAAGCAGCGCGTGAATATCGCGCGCGGCATAGCTGCTGGCCCCGAACTGATGATCTGCGACGAGGTCACTTCCGCCCTGGACCAACTTGTCCAGGAAGGCATCCTGAAGATGCTGCTCGGCCTTCAGGCCAGCCTTGGCGTGAGCTATTTCTTCATCACGCATGACATCTCGACCGTCCGCGCAATCGCCGACGAGGTGGTGGTCATGCACAGGGGCAAGGTCGTGGAGGTCGGCTCCCAGCGAGAGATTTTTGCGCCACCGCACGAAGCCTACACCGAACTGCTGCTGGGCTCAGCTCCGCAGATGCGGGCGGATTGGCTGACCGAATTTTTGGCCGAGCGGGGCCCGGTTGCGCGCCAGCATGCGCAATCTACGGAACGAAACGGAGGGAGTACCCATGTTTGATTTCAAAGATCGCCTGGTCCTGGTGACTGGAGCAAGCAGCGGCATCGGAGCAGCGGTGGCCAAGGCGTTTGGCTCCGCCGGCGCTGCCGTCGCGGTTCACTACAATTCCGGCAAGGATGGCGCCGACGAAGTCGTTGGCGCCATTGAGGCGGCCGGCGGGCATGCCGTTCCGCTGCACGGCGATCTGTGCCAGCCCGGCGCGGCGCGTGCAGTCGTCGATGCCGCCGCATCCGCCCTCGGCGGACTGGATGTGCTGTTCAACAATGCCGGCGCCATGATCCGGCGCCAACCCTTCGCCGAACTTGAAATAGACCTTTACCAAAAAGCGCTCGACCTGAACGTCCGCTCCGTGATCGAAGCGTCCCAGGCGGCTATCCCCCACATGGAGAAGCGCGGCGGCGGCGTCATCATCAACGTCGGTTCGGTGGCCGGCAATGATGGCGGAGGAAGTGGCTCCGGCCACTATGCCAGCGCGAAAGCCTATGTCCACAACCTCACCCGCCACATGGCACGGGACCTGGCGGGCCGAGGCATACGCGTCAACGCCATATCGCCTGGGGCAATCGCCACGCCGTTCCACGCAGCAACGCCAGCGGAGCGCATCGCGGCGATGGAAAAAGCGATACCCATGGGGCGCCTTGGCACACCTGACGATCTCGTCGGCCCGACCCTGTTCCTCGCATCGCCGGCGTCAGCCTACGTGACTGGCCAGATCCTGCACGTGAACGGCGGCATGTACTCACCCTGACAAGCTGTCCCGACCGGGATCCGGCCGGACGGAAGTCATTAAATCTGGTGGGCCAAGGCCTCCCGGACGGACTGCACATGCGACACCGAACGCGGGTCGCCACACCTTTCGAAAGACACCGAGGGAACCGCAAGTGGGATCTGATTTTCTTGAACCGGCTGATGGGCGCGCAGAGCAGATGACCAGGCTTCACCCGCGCACCACTGGTGTAGCCTCGATCTTTGCGGCGATCTGCGACATGAACGGCGTGCTTCGTGGAAAGCGGCTGCCGGCCGCTGCGCTGCCCAAGGTCCTGAAGGACGGCACACGCATGCCCATGTCGTCGATCGGCGTCGACATATGGGGCACCGATGTCGCCGGTACGTTCCTGACGCTGGAAAGGGGAGACCTGGACGGTGTCTGCCTGCCGACCAACCGCGGTCCCCTCGATCTGGGCTGGTCCGGCTCCCGATGTCCACTTGTCCCACTCTGGATGCAAAAGGAAGATGGCTCGCCCTATTTCGCCGACGGCCGTCACCTTCTGGCCGATGTGATTACGCGGTATGCCTCAATATCCCTTACCCCCGTCGTTGCAACGGAGGTGGAGTTCTACTTACTCGACCCGGCAGAGCAGTTTCCGGCGCCCGCGCCGGGCCTCAGCGCCACCAATGCCGTCGCTTTCGACAGCATCTATTCGATCGAGGAACTGGCCGACCACGCCGCCTTCCTCGACGACGTTTACAGGACCGCCGAGGCTTGCGACATTCAGGTGGAAGCCGCGACGGCCGAAGGCGCGCCCCGCCAGTTCGAGTTCAATCTTGTCCACCAGGCAGATGCCGTCAAGGCGGCCGACGATACGCTGTTCTTCCGGCAGATCATTCGAAACGCCGCCCGGCGGCACGGATATCAGGCGTCCTTCATGGCCAAGCCGCTCGCCGGACAGGCCGGAAGCGGTCTGCATGTCCATTTCTCGGTTTTGGATGCTGCCGGCCGCAACGTTTTCGACGACGGAACGGCTGCCGGCTCAGACCTGTTGCGCTATGCAGTCGGCGGGCTGCTCGATGCGATGGCGGAAACCAGTCTGGCCTTCGCGCCGCACCTCAACTCCTATCGCCGGCTGACACGGGGAGGCCTTGCCCCCACGCGCGTTGCGTGGGGTTATGAAAATCGGACCAGCGCGGTGCGTATTCCCGCTGGTCCGAACAGCGCCCGCCGCATCGAACATCGCGTCGCGGGCGCCGACGCCAATCCATATGTGGTGCTGGCGACGATCTTGGGCAGCGCTCTTCGCGGCATCGATCAGCGTATCGAACCGCCAGTTCCCGTCAGCTCCAATTCGCATGAGCTTGATCTCCAGGATATCGCGCGTGACTGGCGGCAGGCGCTCGACTGGTTTGCGGGATCCAGCAAGACAAACGGGATTCTGCATCCTGAGTTTGTCGCCGCATTCGCTGCCTGCAAGCATCAGGAACAGGATGTGTTTGCGGCCCAAGTCACCGATTTCGAGCTGACGACATACCGTCAATCGCTCTAGCCCCGAGCCGGCAAACCACTGGAGCCCCGAATGAGCGCAACTCCCCAGCAACACGCCAAATCCTACTATGCGGCGACTGCCGTCCCGGTCCCGAACTGGCCTCAACGGGAAGGCGATATCGACGCTGATGTCGCGATTGCGGGAGGCGGCTTCACGGGCGATGCCGTGCTAAAGCAGCAGTTCCTCGACCAGACGCAGGCTCAAGGGGAACCGGTAGTAGAGCCACACCGCTGTGCGATGATCTGCGGCGGGAAACGATGGCGCTTGTAGCTGATCCCAGACACTATCATGCCGCCGTCCCTATGCCCCAAATGCTCACGCACGGTTTACGTGACAACACCGTGATGGTGCATGCTGCAAGGGGCGAAAGGAGTGAGGAATATTGCGCCATTTGTGCCGTACATCCTTAGGCAGAAGCCTGGAACGGCACAGATTCTAGACCCGCTGAACCACTTTCCGCAATTTCATTATCCCCTATTGCTGAAAATGAGTCAGAATTACAGTCAGTCAGAAGTCAGCTCTCCTGCCTCAATTATGATACGCGCGGCGCGCGGAAGTATCTGAACTGGCCGGAGCACAACAATTTCCTGGAGGCAGCGGATGCATTCGCTCCCATGATCCGGGTCTTCGGCCACTTCCTGGCGTTCTCCGGAGTGCGCATCTCCGAAGCGCTCGGCGTGGCGGCCATCACATCTCGAAAGGCGAGGTCGTGGTGCGGACGCTTAAGCGATGAAAGCTCGTCTTCAGAACTATCAAGTGCCGACGGCACTCACCGACCAGATGTTGACGTTGACGGCGACGGAAATCTATCAAACGCATATTCCCGGCCAGCCGCCCCACGGCGTACCGCTGGATAAAAGCCATCATGGCCAAGGCCGTCGTCGCAAAGTTCCTGGAACAAATGTCCGCCGCTCTTGAAACTCCAGGTCAACGCCAGGACTCAGGTAAGCTGGCAGGAACGCAGTTGAATCGCGTCCGGAGTGCCTATGTTGGAGAGTGACTTCTATCATCCCCTGAAAGCCTTCATGGAGACCCTCGGCTATTCCGTGAAAGGCGAGGTCAACGGATGCGATCTGTTGGCGCTGAGGGAAGGCGAACCGCCCGTGTTGGTCGTCTGCGAGATGAAGTTGAGCTTCAATCTCGAACTCATACTTCAAGGCGTGGACCGGGCGCCGGCTTGCGACGAGGTCTGGCTGGCCGCAGCGCTGTCGAAGTCCGGCAGGGGACGAGAGCAGGACGCCCGCTACCGCAACCTTTGCCGGCGGCTCGGTTTCGGCCTGCTGGGCATCGCGACCGACGGGTCGGTTCATGTGATCGTCGCGCCTTTTGCCGCGACTCCGCGCCGTGATCCGCGGCGCCGGTCCCGATTGGTGGAGGAGCATCGCCGTCGCATAGGCGATCCGAACAAGGGCGGCGGCAACCGCAAGCCGATCATGACGGTCTACAGGCAGGATTGTATCGCCTGCGCCACCGCGATGCTGTCCGGCGCGCAGACGCCGAGGCATTTGAAAGCCATTGTCGAGAGGGCGCCTGCGATCCTGAGGCGGAATGTTTATGGCTGGTTCGTCCGCGAGAGCAGGGGCCTCTACGGGTTATCCGAACTCGGCAGGCTAGCGGTCGCTGCGGCATCGTCCTGACCAGCATGGGCGAGGCCTTCTCCGCTGGCATGGACCTTAAGGACTTCTTCCGCGCCACCGATGGCGTGAGCGATGTGAGAAGACCTTCCGGCCCGGCCATGGGACGTACAAGCGCGAGGGCTGATGTGTTGTTTCACTGGCGATCGCAAGCCGAACGGTGGCACGTTAGTCATCGCCGGCTTTGCCTTTAGGGATCCCATCCGATGCGGACCGTCGGGAGACGATTTTGGGTGGACGCGCTTTATAGACCGGTAGCCGCCAGCCGAAATGCAGCGACCCGGCGCGGAGCAGGAAGGTCACAACCGAAGCGCTGAGCAGCGAGAGCGTCTCGTGTGCTGGAAGCAGGTGAAGCAACAAAACGCTGGTGAGTGCGCCGGCGAGGCAGGCGCTGACATAAAGATCGCCCTGGCGGAGAACTAGCGGGATTTCATTGGCCACCACATCCCGCATCAATCCGCCGAAGGTACCGGTCGCAACACCCATGATGAGGATGATGGGCCAGGACGCACCGGAGTCGCGGGCGATGCCGACACCGGCTGCGACCGCAACCGTAAGCGCCAGGGCATCGAGCCAGAGGAACGCGTTGTAGCGGGACTCAAGCCGGTGCGCGGTGAAGAAGGTCAGCACGGCCGCGGCGCAGGCGACACCCATATAGTGCGGACTTGCGACCCAGAATACCGGGTCGCGCCCGAGCAAAAGGTCGCGCAACGTTCCGCCGCCAACCCCTGTGAGGCATCCGAGAAAAAGAAACCCGACGATGTCCAACTGAGCGCGCGACGCCACAATACCGCCGGTTAGTGCAAAGACGAAGACTGCGATCAGGTCGAGGGCGGCGTCGAGCGGCATAGTTTCGTTTCCTTCGGCTGCGGCACCTCCGAACAATCCGGCAATCACATATCATTGGCAGAAGACAGACCACCAGGGAATTACAACTGATCTCACGATCGATGAGCGGAAGGGGCTCGTCGGATCGCCTACACCGTTGAATTTGCGTTGTTTTCTTACCGCTAAGGCATAAAAAACTTTCTGCCTGATTGGGCGGAACCATGCCGGGGCAACCGCGTTTGCAAAAGTATCCCCGAACGTCAGGAGCTCCCATATGGCCAACCCTCACCGTACATTCGGCAAATGGGCTACGACTGCCCTGGCGGTGGTGATGGGGCTTTTCGGGTTACCCATCATGCTGGGCGGTGTGTGGCTGATCATCTTGGGCGGCTCTTGGTACTATGCGTTCGCAGGGCTGGGGCTTCTGGTCTCGGCCTATTTCTTGTTCCACCACTCCATGGCCGGTGTTTCGGTCTATCTGCTCACCTTCGTGGGTACGGTGGCCTGGGCGCTGTGGGAATCGGGTCTCGATGGCTGGGCGCAGGTGCCGCGCCTTGTGGCGCCCACGGTCATTCTGGTGCTGGTCCTCGCTACAACTCCAGCGCTGGGCGGGCGGTTCAGCGCTCACCGAGGCGCTTTCGCGGCTTCCGCATCCGCAATCATAGCAATCGGGGCTGCGTTGATTGCATTGACATCCGGCAGGGAGGGCACAGCCGTTGCGCAGGAAGTGTCGCCACCGCCGGCAATCCCGGCACCTGCATCGCAAGCGCCAGATGTGGGAACCTCCGCGCCGCAGCCGGAAGCGTCGTCCCCTGCAGCCTATAAGACCTTGGAAGCCGGCGCTGATTGGCCGGCCTATGGCGGGACGCACCGTGCGACGCGCTATTCTCCGCTCAATCAGATAACACCCGAAAATGTCGGCAAGCTGGAGAAAATCTGGGAGTTCCGCACGGGCGATCTTCCGAAGGACGGCGAGCCTTTCGGCAATCAGAACACGCCCGTCAAGGTCGGCAATCGGCTCTATCTGTGCTCGGCTCTCAACAAGATCAGTGCCTTGGATGCTGCGACGGGAGCGGAATTCTGGACCTACGATCCGAAAACCCCGGCCGACGCAATTGGGTATAACGCGTCCTGCCGCGGTGTTGTCTATTTCGAAGACACTACTGCCGAAGCCGGTTCGCTCTGCGCCACCCGCATCGTCAATCTGACCCATGATGCGCGGATGATTGCGCTCGACACCGAAACCGGCCAGCTTTGCCCTAACTTCGGCAAGGGCGGAATCGTCAACCTGCTCGAAGGCATCGGTGACACGGCACCGGGCTTTTATGCGCCGACGTCTCCGCCCACCCTCGTGCGTGACGTGCTGGTGGTCGGCAGTCAGGTCAGCGACGGCCAGACGCGTAAAGCTCCCTCGGGCGTCATTCGAGGATTCAATGCCGTGACCGGGGAGCTTAACTGGGCCTGGGACATGGGCCGCCCAGATCAGAAGGGTTTGCCGCCGCAAGGTGAAATTTACACGCCGGGCACGCCGAATGTCTGGACGATTGCATCCGGCGACGACGAACTCGGCCTTGTCTATCTGCCCATGGGAAATTCCGCCGTGGATTATTGGGGCGGAGACCGCTCCGACGCCGAGAACACATACTCCACCGCCATCGTTGCGCTCGACGTGGAAACCGGCGATGTCGCCTGGCACTACCAGACCGTACATTACGACGTATGGGATTATGATCTGGGCGGGCAGGGAACCCTGGTGGATTTCCCGACCGACAATGGTCCGGTGCCGGCCATCGTCATGCCTTCCAAGCAGGCCCAGTTCTATATTCTCAACCGGGCGACCGGTGAACCGCTTGTGACCATCGAGGAGCGTCCTGCGCCTCAGGGCGGAGTCGAGCCGGAGCGCCTGTCGCCAACCCAGCCCTATGTGACGGATTTTCCCAATCTGCTGAAGCCGGATTTGACCGAGGCCGATATGTGGGGCGCAACGCCGCTCGACCAGTTATGGTGCCGCATCCAATTTCACCAAGCGAGCTATGACGGTGTCTATACTCCGCCCACGGTGGACCGACCCTGGATCCAGTTTCCCGGCTACAATGGCGGATCGGACTGGGGCGGCGTGGCAATCGATCCCATCAAGGGAATCATGATTGCAAACTACAACAACATGCCGAATTTCAACCAGCTGGTTCCGCGCGAGACGATCGATGAGCTCGGCATCCTGCCGATCACCGATCCGAACTACGATCCGGATGCGGGCGGCGGCTCACATGGCAGCATCAGTCCGCAGGCATTGTCGCCTTACGGCATCCGCGTGAATGCCGGCTGGCGGGTTCCGCTCACCGGTTTGTTGTGCAAGCAGCCGCCTTACGGAGGTATTGCGGCCATCGACTTGAACACCCGCAAGGTGCTATGGGACCGTCCTTTCGGCACTGCGCGTAAGAACGGTCCGTTTGGCATTCCGTCGATGCTGCCGGTCGAGATCGGTACGCCGAACAATGGCGGCGGTGTCATCACGGCCTCAGGTCTGTTCTTCATCGCGGCGGCGACAGACGACCTCCTGCGTGCAATCGATATCGAGACTGGCAAAGAAGTGTGGCAAGTTGCGCTGCCGGCTGGCGGTCAGGCGACACCAATGACCTATGAAGCCGGCGGTCGCCAGATCGTCGTTATCAATGCCGGCGGACACGACTTCATGGAGACGGCTATAGGCGATTACTTTATCGCCTACGCGTTGCCGAAGGGCGAAACGCCCTAATTTGCATTAGCGACAAGGATCTCTATGTCAGCAACGTTCCCTGTCATGAGCTATTGCGGCCCAACGCCGCTCCCCGCGAACCTTTGGGAGCGGTGGAATCTAGACCCCATAGTTCTGGCGACCATGGCGATTGCTCTTGGCGCATACCTTTTCTGGTACAGAGACGCTCCACGTGGTCGAGCCTGCTTCATCGCCGGCATGGCGGTGTTGGCAATCATTTTCATCAGCCCGCTTTGCGCGCTGACAGTGGCGCTGTTTTCGGCGCGGGTGGTTCACCACGTAATGCTGGTGGCGGTGGCTGCACCCCTTGTTGTCTGGGCTCTTATCGGCCGCAAAAGCGCAAGCCATCGTATCGTCCTGGCTCGACTGCTGACCCCACTTCTCGTGTTTCACGCCGTCATCTTCTGGCTTTGGCACGCCCCCACCATCTACGCCTCGGCATTGGCCAGCACGCCGGTCTACTGGGCGATGCAGATGAGCCTGCTGTCCAGCGCGGCGCTGTTCTGGGCCTCCGTCCTGCTTGCATCGCCTGCCAGAGCGATCACGGCATTGTTGGCGGCAACTGTGCAAATGGCTTTGCTCGGCGCAATTCTGGTCTTTTCCGACAGGCCGCTTTACGAACCGCATTTCTTCACCAGCGCGGCGTTCGGCATAGAACCCCTTCCGGACCAGCAATTGGCCGGGCTCATCATGTGGGTGCCGGCGAGCCTGCCCTATCTATTGGTGGCGATGCTCCGCCTCGTCGATTGGCTTCGGCACACCGAGGCGCGCCGGGCGTGATCGTCATCCTCCTGAAGTTCATCCACATCCCAGCTATTGCGATCTGGTCTGCCGGACTGCTGTGCCTGCCGTTTCTCTATATACAAAGACGCGGGTTGGAAGACGAAGCCTTGCATCGGCTTCATAATTTCACCCGTTTCATCTATGTCGGCGTGGTTTCTCCGGCCGCGTTTGTGGCGGTGGCCTGTGGTATTGCGCTGATTTTCCTGCAGGCGACGTACCAGCCGTGGTTCTCGGTGAAGCTCGCGCTCGTTGGCGTCATGGCCATTATTCATGTGATGAGCGGTTTGATGATCCTGCGTTTGTTCGAGCCTGGGCAGACCTACCCTTACTGGCGGTTCGTTGCGGTGACGGTGCTTACAACCTTGGTCATCGGCGCGATTTTGTTGGTGGTGCTGGGCAAGCCCATATGGTCAGTCGAGCGTCATATTGCCGGAATTTTTTCACCGGGCGCACTCGGCGACATGCTCGGCCAGCTTATTGCTTGGTTGAGATGACGAGGCCGGCTCCATGATCGAAAACCAGCTTCCCGCCATGCCAGCCAGCCAGCGCCGTCAACACGCTTGCGAGCAGGGACAGAAGCAGCCCGTGCGGCAGTACTGCATCGGGCACGTTGAGACGCAGGCCCCAGTTCGCGCCGGCGACCGCGAGCAGCGTCATGGCGGCGATGGCGTGGTTCCAACTGGCAACGCGCACGCGAATGCCTGGAACTGCCAGCAGTTCGGCCGTCCCCGCCAAAGAGGCCAGAACACCGAAGGCAAAGGCGAAGCCGGTGGACCAGACACCGACTCGCAGCCAGAACGGGTCGCCGTTCAGCCAGTAGAGGCCATCGATCCCCAAGGTGCAAACGACCAGCGCGATCGGGAAATGCACGAGCATGACATGGATGGGATGGCCGGCGACTGCGATAGCCGAGCCGATATCCTGCTCGGCAACGGCACGAATGGCGGGGTTGTCGTGCGAACTGCTCGCTTCCGGCGGCGTTTCCTCCAGAGCGATTTCATTCTCTTCCGTCTCCGTCTCCGACTTCGCCAAGCCTATCCTCTCGCTGTTCGGTTGACACCTGCTGCGATAACACCTCTGGCACTTTTAGGTTGCGCTGCCCCTTTGTCCACCCTCGATCCCGCAGGTCCATCCGCGTCGAGCATCGCAACGCTTTGGTGGGTGATGTTCTGGGGTGCTATTGCCCTTTTTACCTTGGTCATTGCGCTTTTGGCGTTGAGTTTGCTGCGTCCGTCCGCACTCGCCTCGATCAAGCCGCGAACCTGGATTGTCGGCGGTGGGCTGGTCCTGCCGGTGCCGATCCTGATTGCATTGCTGATTACTGCACTGCTGCTGGGTGAGCATTTGCTGCCCAAGCCGGGCAGTGCTGAACCCCTTCGCATCGAGGCCCACGCCAGCCAATGGCAATGGCGTTTCAGCTATCCCTTCATTCCGGATGCCGCTCCGACGACGATCCTGCATCTCCCAGCGGGCGAGCCCGTGGACATCGTGGTCACGGCCGAGGATGTCATTCACAGTTTCTGGATCCCGCGCCTCGGCGGCAAGATCGACGCCATTCCCGGGCATACCAACATCATACGGCTGCAGGCCGACAAGCCGGGTGTCTATCGCGGCATCTGCGCCGAATATTGCGGCGAGGGACATGAAACCATGGGCTTCGAGGCACGGGCTCATGCGCCGGCGGATTATGCTGTCACGATAGGAGGCCAGCCGTGAGCCGGGAACAGCTGTCGCCTGTCGCCTTGCATAAGGCGCTCACCAGGATCTGGGGCACGCCGCCGGGTTGGGCACGGTTTTCAGCGGTGAACCACAACATTCTTGGCAAGCGCTTCATGGTGGTGGCGATGGTTTTCTTCGCCATCGGCGGGGTGCTTGCCATGCTGATCCGCGCGCAATTGGCGACGCCAGACAGCGCCTTCATCGGCCCGGAACTATACAACCAGATTTTCACCATGCATGGCACGGTGATGATGTTCCTGTTCGCCATACCGATGTTCGAGGGCCTGGCGATCTACATGCTGCCCAAGATGCTGGGCGCACGGGACCTCGCCTTTCCACGCATGACTGCCTACGGCTTCTGGTGCTATCTGTTTGGCGGCACGATCCTGATTGGCGCGATGGTCATGGGCTATGCGCCGAATTCCGGCTGGTTCATGTACACGCCGCTGTCGTCTGGCATTTACACGCCCGGCATCAATGCCGATGTCTGGCTTCTGGGGATTACCTTCGTCGAGATTTCGGCGATCACGGCAGCGGTCGAACTGATCGTTACCATCCTCAAAATGCGCGCACCGGGAATGTCGCTGACCCGCATGCCGATCTTCGGCTGGTACATGTTGGTGACCGCCGCCATGATGCTGATCGGCTTCCCGCCCTTGATCCTGGGGTCGATCCTGCTGGAGATGGAGCGGGCCTTCGACCTACCGTTTTTCGACCCGACGCGCGGCGGCGATCCGCTGCTCTGGCAGCATCTCTTCTGGCTGTTCGGGCATCCGGAGGTCTACATCATCTTCCTGCCGGCTGCCGGTATGCTGTCGACCATCATTCCGACCTTCGCGCGCCGCCCGTTGATCGCCTACAACGCCATCATCGTGGCAATCGTCGCCATGGCCTTTCTCAGTTTCGGGCTGTGGGTGCACCACATGTTCACAGTCGGGATTCCCCATCTGGCGTTGGGCTTCTTTTCCGCAGCGAGCGCCTTGGTGGCTATCCCGACCGCTGTGCAGATATTCGCCTGGATCGGCACCATCGCGTCGGGGCGCCCCAGGCTCGATGTTCCCATGCTCTACGTCATCGGTTTCTTCATCGTTTTCGTCTGTGGCGGGTTGACGGGCGTGATGCTGGCGATGGTGCCGTTCAACACCCAGGCGCATGACAGTTATTTTGTCGTGGCCCACCTGCACTATGTGTTGGTCGGCGGGTTTGTTTTTCCCATGCTGGCGGCCCTCTACTACTGGCTCCCGCATTTCACCGGGCGCAGCAGCGTCTACCGCCTGTCGGTGCCTGCCTTCTGGCTCATCATCATTGGTTTCAATTTGACGTTTTTCCTGATGCACCTGACCGGGCTGATGGGTATGCCACGCCGCATATCCACCTATCCGTCCAACTGGGGTTGGGACTGGCTGAATCTTCTGTCTTCCTTCGGCGGGTTCATCATGACGATGGGCTTTGCGCTGGTGCTGGTGGACATCGTCATGCAATTCCGCTTCGGCAGGCGCGGTGCGCGAAACCCTTGGGCCGCCGGCACTCTGGAATGGGCGATGCCCACGCCGCCGCCGGACTACAATTTCGCCGCACTTCCTACTGTGGCGCAGCGTGCCGACTCCCTCGACACCGGCAGCCTTGGCAACCGCCTCGCGGCCGGCGACGGTTATCTCGGCTTTGCCCGTGCCCACCGCCAGGAAACCCTCGGCGTCGATATGATGACCGGCAACCCGGACCAGGTGATCGTCCTGCCGCGTCGGACCTTGCTGCCGCTGTGGACGGCGCTTGCGACGGCTGTCTTCTTTCTCGGCCTGCTGTTCAAGATTTACTGGATCGTGCCTTTGGGTGCGGTCGCAACTGTCGGACTGTTTCTCGTCTGGCCGCGCGCGCTCGGCCATACGCGCGACGCGGGTCCTATCGATATCGGGCTGGGCGAAGCCGTTCCGGTTGACGCCGAGGTGGGGGACAACGTCACCTGGTGGGCATCTAAGGTTGCCGCGGTGGCCGACGCCACCCTGTATGCCTCCCTTTTGTTCGGGGCACTGTATCTGGCTGTCGTCGCACCGGGCTGGGACGGGCAGCTGCGGGAGACCAACTGGTGGCCGGCTATAGGTCTCCTGACGGCATTGGGCGGCAGTGCCGCGGTCCGCCTTGCGCGCAGCCGGAATGCGGATGGAATGTCGCCTTGCGGTTGGCTGTTGGGAACAGCCGCGCTGGCAGGACTGACCGCCGCCGCCTGCATTGTCGGCACGGTTCAGTTGGGAGACGCGACCGCTCATGCCAACATCTCGCTAAGGTTTGCACTCTATGCCTACTGCGCCATTCACTCCGGTATTGCCATGTTGATCACTGCTCACACCGCATGGCGCTGGCGTGGCGGCTACGTTTCGGCCGTCCGCGCAACGAGCCTCCGTCTCTCGATGCTGTGGACCGATTATGCCGCGGTCGCCTTGATCCCCGCATGGGGATTGACGCTGCTGCTTGCCAGATCGGGCGGGGCTTCATGATACGCCACCTCTGGCCATTGCTGATCGGGTTCTCGGTATGGGCGCTGGCTTTCACTGCGCTTTATGCCGTGCAGTATCTGGGCTGTTATCTCGGTTGGGCACCTCAGGCACATCGAGTGACATTGGTTGCCGGTGCAGCAATCGCCATCGCTGTGTCGGTTGGCGTCTTGGTGCTCCAGATCGCCCATGTCAGACGGCTCGGGCCAGCGTCCACGTTCATGCATCGTGTCGGCATCGGCGCAACCGTCGCCGCCATTGCGGCGGCGATAATCACATTTGCGCCAGTTCTCTTGGCGTCCGCCTGTACATAGCGAGCGCCTATCAGGCAAAGCGGTCAAGTCTGACCGGCCAGCGCCGACAGGACGCTGGGACTGGACAGCAGCTGATGGCGAATATCCTCCGCTGGCTTGCCGGCGATGGACAGAAGGCGTAGGCCCTGTTCCTGAAGGTCGGTTGGTCCCTTCAAATGGAACGTTGCTGCGATGCAGTGCGCATGCCATTGCAGCGTAGCCGTTTTGCGCTGCACTGGCCTAAGGAGATTTGACACTGCTTCCTGAAACAACGTCCGCGGTGCTGATCGATCTCGGCTGGTGCCCGTTTTTTGCCGAGCAGATTGAGCCGACTGAAACGGACCTTGTCCCTGTTCGCATTGCCACGGTCCATCGGTCCCGACTGATTGGGGAAACGGGCTCCGGTCAGTTGCAGCTTGGTTTTCAGCAGAAAACGGGTGATTTCGCGGTGGGGGATTGGGTTCTGATCGATCCTGAAACGCTGGATATCGCTCGTAGACTGGACCGGAAAGCGGTGCTGCGTCGGCGGACGGAGAACGCCAATGTCCCGCAGCTTATCGCAGCGAATGTCGACACCCTGTTCATCGTGACCTCGTGCAATGACGATTTCAACCTGGGGCGGTTGGAGCGCTATCTGGCGCTCGCAAACGAGGCCGGCGCAAATCCGGTGGTCGTCCTGACGAAAGTCGACCAGGTATCCGACGCCCAATCCTATCGTCCGCAGGTCGAGGCTCTGCAGCAAGGTCTTGAGGTCGTGTTGGTGAATGCCAAATCCGCCGATGCCGCCATCGCCCTGGCGCCATGGTGCGGCCCAGGCCAGACCGTGGCCCTGGTGGGCTCGTCGGGGGTCGGCAAGTCGACGCTCCTGAACAGTCTGGCCGACAAGACGGCGGAAGAGGCGCAACCCACCGGCGGCATCCGCGAGCATGACTCCAAGGGCCGCCATACGACGACATCCCGCTCCCTTCATGCCATTGCCGGGGGTGGTTGGGTGATCGATACGCCGGGGATGCGGACGCTGCATGTCGGCAATGTCGCCGCAGGCCTGGATGTCGTGTTTGCAGAGATCAACCGGCTGGCTCTCAAGTGCCGTTTCCGGGATTGCACCCACGCGCATGAACCGGGCTGCGCCGTGCAATCCGCCGTGGCCGACGGAACACTGTCGGCCGAACGCCTGGGCCGCTGGCGCAAGCTGCACGAGGAAAACAGCGCCAATACGCCGGTGCAATCGGGTCCGCGTGGCAACAAGTCGGACGCTTGGCGTGGCAAACGGCGTTGAAGGTAGATATTCAGCCCTACAGCATCGGCCCGAAAATCGGAATAGATTTTCGGAAGCATGACGCGCAAAGTCAATAACTTAGAGCGTCCTTTGCGCGTCCTAATGGACGCACGGCGCTCTAGGAGTTGCCGATTTCCAACTCTTCGGGGGCAGGGCCTGGGTCGGCGGGTTCGATCATGCCGAAACGCCTTCCCGAGATATTGGCACCCATCTTGGGATAAGGAGAACCGATGGCAGATCTTAGTGCGCGCCAACTGGTCTTGCCGGTCGAGGTCAGCAGGCTTGTGGCGCCGAAGGTTGACGATGGTGCGCTGACGCTGGACTTGCCGGCGGCAAGTCGGTGACCGCGCGCAGTGTCGTGATCGCATCGGGTGCCCGCTATCGGCGGCCAAGCATCGCTGAGATCGGAACGTTCGAGGGCAATGGCGTTTCCTACTGGGCTTCGCCGATCGAGGCAAAGCTTTGCGCGGGTGAAGAGGTGGCCCTGGTTGGTGGCGGCAATTCGGCCGGGCAGGCGATCGTTTTCCTGGCGCCGCAAGTGCGGACACTGCATCTCATCGTCCGCCGCGCTCTCGAAGAGACGATGTCGCAATATTTGATCGACCGGATCAGGGCTCTTCCCAATGTCGAACTGCATGTGCACTGCGAAGTGGTTGCGATCGATGGCGATCCGGACTCCGGCCTCGCTGCGGCAACTCTACGAAACCGACTGTATGGCAGCGACCGGCGCCTGCCTTGCACCATCTTTTTCTCTTCATCGGAGCCGATCCAAATGCGGGCTGGATTTGCGACCGGGTCCATACCGACGAAAAGGGTTTCATCATCACCGGCCAGTCGTTCGACCCGCATTGCGGCTTCACCCGCAAGCCGCTGCCGCTGGAGACAAGTCTGCCGAATGTCTTTGCGATCGGCGATGTCAGAGCAGGGTCGACCAAGCGGGTCGCCGCCGCCGTCGGCGAAGGCGCAGCCGTTGTTTCACAGGTTCATGCTGCCCTGAGCTTCATGAATTCCGGACGCTGAGACCTGCCGGCTGTTGGAAGGCGGTATCTCTGACACCTGCGCGTCAATACCCCAACGGCTGCTTTGGCTTCTGACGGAACTTGTTCCCTGCGCGGCAGTTGACCCACTCCGCAGGCCTTCGGCTTTGCGATAATCTGGAGTTTTCCCATGATGCTACCCAAAGGCACGACAATCGCCGTCGCTGACGGCGAAAAATTCAACCTGTTTCGCAATACGGGCGATGAGGCGGGGTTGAAGCTGGTCGCGGTCCCATCCGACGCCGTTGACACGGATCCGGGCACGAGCACGGGCCGACAGGCCAGCGCTGCCAATCCGGATCATGGACAGGTTGAGGAAGACCAGTTTTCAGCAGGTATCGTTCGCGACCTCAATCAGAAGGCACTCAGCGGCAAGATCGAGAAATTGGTGATCGTCGCAGCACCCCGCGCGCTTGGCGAGATGCGCAAACATTATCACAAGGCGCTCTCCGCCATTCTTCTCGGCGAAATCGCGAAAGACCTCACGGGCCATTCGGTTTCCGACATCGAAAAGGCCCTTGTGGCGGGGTGACCAGCCCGTAGCTCGAGAGCAAGGTGCAGATGGCGGCAACGTCGCCATCTCAACCTGCTGAATCCGCTGGCTGACTGCCGACGGGGTCACTCTCGACTCTTCCGCAGCGCGCGAAATCCTGCCTCGCGCGCGGCACGAATGACAAAAATCGCTTTGATCGGCAGTTGCATCCTTGTCCTCAGCTCGTTCGGCAGGACAGTTAAAGTCAAGTTTCCCTGAAACAGAACTGGTCCGCTCAAACTTCTGCGAGATGAACAACAGCTCAGCGCTCGTTCCGCTATGATAGTGGTTGTGACGCCTCCAAGGCTTTTCGTTGAGGAGAGGCGTGTTGTCAGCTCACTTTCGGCATGCAGGTAAGTTCGGCTGTCATCCCTTGGCTTTAGTCCTGAACGGAATAGCGTGCCGGGAAATTGTGCATAATCCTGGTTGGATTTGCGGCAGCACGCATAACGTCAGCATATAAGTGCATGCGGATTTTGTATTTGACCGCAGCCGATGGTTCGTCTGAAATCAACTTAATAATTGGCTGAAATCCGGCGTTGTAATGCGACCGGGGCGGCGCGTGATCACCGCCCCGACCGACCGCGAAAAGGCGTCACGCTGGGCCAAGGAGATCGTCGAGGAATACAAACCGAAGGCCGTGATTTCGATCGAACGCCTCGGGCCTTAACGATTAGGGCATCGTTCACGGTTCGACGGGCGCGCGCCTGACGCTTCCGTGCCGCCACCACCACGCCAAACGGCGCGAATAGAGGCCGGCTCGTTATGTCACCAGGTGGCGTAGAGGTCGGCATATTGCTGCCGAAGGATGTTCTTCTGAACTTTGCCCATCGTATTGCGCGGAAGGTCGTCGGCGAAGATGATCCGCTTGGGTTGCTTGTAGCGCGCAAGACGGTCTTGCAATGCTGCGGCTATGGTCTTCTCATCCACCGCAGCGTTTGGCTTGCATACGACGACAGCTGTCACGCCCTCGCCGAAGTCGGGATGCGGAACGCCTATCACGGCACTTTCGACCACACCCTCGATCTGGTCGATCTCGGTTTCGACTTCCTTCGGATAAATGTTGTACCCGCCTGAGATTACGAGGTCTTTGCTGCGTCCGACAATGTGGACGTAGCCTTCTCCATCGATCTTGCCGAGGTCGCCGCTGATGAAAAACCCATCCGCGGTAAATTCCGCAGCAGTCTTCTCCGGCATCCGCCAGTAACCCTTGAAGACGTTCGGCCCTTTGATCTCGATCATGCCGGTTTCATCCTGCGGCAGCACTGCGCCGCTTGCAGGATCGGTGACGCGCACCGCCACGCCCGGCAGCGGAAAGCCGACCGTTCCTGCGATCCTCTTTCCCTCGTAGGGGTTAGACGTGTTCATGTTGGTTTCGGTCATGCCGTAGCGCTCGAGGATCGCATGACCGGTCCTGGCTTGGAACTCGGTGTGCGTTTCGGCGAGCAGGGGTGCCGAACCGGAAATGAAAAGGCGGATGTTGGCGGTCGCCTGCCTGTCTAGCCGCGGGCTTTGCAACAGGCGCACGTAAAATGTGGGCACACCCATCAGCATCGTCGCCTTCGGCATCAGCGACAGAACGACCTCAGGGTCGAATTTCGACAGAAGGAACATCGATGCGCCGGCGAGCAGCGAGACGTTGGTGGAGACGAACAGGCCATGTGTGTGGAAAATCGGCAGAGCGTGGATCAGCCGATCGTCGCTGGTGACGCGCCAATAGTCTTTGAGTGCCAACGCATTCGACAGAAGATTGCCGTGACTGAGCATCGCCCCCTTAGAGCGTCCCGTCGTTCCAGACGTATAAAGGATTGCCGCAAGATCGTCTTCGGAGCGCTGAGCGTTGCTGAAGTCGGCCGGCTCCTCTCGTGCGAGATCGAGCAGAGAGCCCGTGCCGTCATCGTCGAGGGTCTCGACCATCGCACCGTGCGGCTTTGCCACCAGCTCAATGCCGTCTCGCGCTGACGACGAAACCACCACCAGCTTGGGCTCGGCATCGCCGATGAAATAATCGAGCTCGGTCAGCGTGTAGGCGATGTTGAGCGGCAGATAAATGGCGCCACTGCGGACGCAGGCGAGATAGAGGATCAGCGCCTCCGCACATTTCTCGACCTGCACCGCCACCCGGTCGCCTGGGCGGACGCCAAGCGTTTCCAACGCATTCGCCATGCGCCCCGACAGGGCCAACGCGTCATCGTAAGTCCATGTGCGGCTTCCGTTGACATGGAGGAACGGCACGTCACCCGGTGCTGCGGCCCGGATCGCATCGAAAAGATGGTTGCTCATTTTCTTCCTCCTCCCAACGTCGAATTCTTGATCTGTGCGAATGCTCTCGAACCCTGATTGCCATTGCCGGCGCGTCGGCCCTCATCGGTCTCGTTGAGCAAGTTTTTGACGGAGGGAGAGGCGGCAACCTCGCCGCGTTGCGCCAGTGCCTCGTGGTTGGCAACGATATCGTCGAGCTTGTAGACGTAGTTGACCATCAGACCGTGCGCCTGACTCATCGCTTTGGGTGAGCGATCGCCCAGGAAATTCAGTTTTTCCAGCCGAGCACCGTTTCCAAGATGGAAGCGCGCCACCGGATCGACCGGCCGGTTTTCCGCGGTTCGCTCGGTCAGGAAATAGCGTGCCGCAAGCGGTATCAGCACGCGCTCGATTTCGGTGCTGACGCTCTCGTCTTTGGTCCAGTTCGGGTCGTCCAGAAGCATCAAGGTTTGCTGAGCCGTATCCGACAGAAGCGGATCGACGGTCCCGGCGCGCGCCTGGAATATCCACCGGGCAAATCCCGGAACCGGCGATAGGGTGACGAAATTCCTCAGGCCCGGCAAGTCCTTGCGCAGGTCTTCGACTACCTGCTTGATCAGGAAATTGCCGAAAGATATCCCACGCAAGCCGTCCTGGCAGTTGGAAATCGAGTAGAAGACAGCCGTGGTCGCCTCGTCGGCGGCGATCTGCTCTCTGCCCTCGTCGAGAAGGTTCTTGATCGCTCCCGGCACGGAACGGGTTAGAGCCACCTCCACGAAAACGAGCGGTTCGTCAGCCAATCGAGGGTGGAAGAACGCGAAACAGCGGCGGTCCGCCGGCGCCATGCGACGGCGGAGTTCGTCCCAGCCGGCGATTTCATGCACAGCCTCGTACTGGATGATTTTTTCGAGAATATATGCCGGCGTCGTCCAATCTATCGGCCGGAGTGTAAGAAAGCCGCGATTGAACCAGGAGCCGAAAAGATGAACGAAGTCGGCGTCGAGCGCCTCATATTCTGCGGTTTTTGCATTGGTAGCGAGAAACCGCTCGCGCATTCGGACCAGCTTGGCCGTGCCGTTTGGCGCATAGTTCAGCCTTCGCAGAAGTTCTTGGCGTCGCGGCTCCGCCGCGTGGTGAAGGGCAATCACCGCAGCGGAATTCTTCTCAGTTCTGTAGCGGTCGATCGCAGTTTCGAGGTCTGCCTCGTCAGGTCCGAAATTCTCATAGAGCATATAAAGAAATGACTGCGCGTCGTCGCAGGAAAGCGCGCTCCAGCGCTCCAAAATTTCTGCCGCAATCGCCATGCCAGAAGCTTCGCCGCGGCTGGATAGAAGCATGTCGCACAGTGTCCGAAGATCGACTTCGGCTGCCGCCTGAGTGGTTCTGGAACCGGAAAAAAGAAGCTGGCGTCCGCGATCCGTTATGCTTTGCAGCATGTCGGTGAAGAAAGAAGTCTCAGCCATGCCATTCTCCTCGCTTCTAGTCCAATTGATTAGACCAAGAGTAGCTCCCTCCCTTGGCTTGACACATCGCTACCATCCAGTATCTTAGAATTTGTACGCAAACGCAATGAAATTGTATACAGAAATCCAAGTTTTGTATGACGGAAGTCGAGCGGATGTCTGAAAATGTCGGCCGGTGGCTGCGAGATGAGATCGAAAACGCCATACTTTCCAATGAGTTCAGACCCGGTACTCGCCTGGATGAGATGGTTCTGGCCAATCGCTTCGGCGTGTCGCGTACCCCGGTGCGAGAGGCGTTGATTCAGCTCGGCGCCATCGGGCTGATAGAAATCCGCCCCCGCCGCAGTGCGGTGGTTGTCGACCTACCGCCGCGCCGGGTCTACGAGATGTTCGAGGTCATGGCCGAACTTGAGGGTCTCGCCGGCTCGCTCGCCGCTCGACGATTGGACGATGATTCCCGTAAGGCGATTGCATCAGCCCACGACCGCTGCGAACGGTCGGCCGGCGCTGGTGACAGCGATGCTTATTATTACGATAACGAGGAGTTTCATAAGGCGATCTATGCGGCAAGCCGAAGCGACTACCTTGCGGAGCAGTGCGCCCAATTGCATCGGCGCTTGCGCCCTTATCGCCGCTTGCAATTGCGCGTCCACAACCGGTTGTCGACGTCCTTTTCGGAACATCGTGCCATTATCGAAGCAATCTTTGCCGGCGATAGTGAAACCGCTCGTAAACTGCTGCAGGCGCATGTCGGGATTCAGGGTGAGAGGTTCAGCGACCTTGTCGCAAGCATCGCCGCGCGATGAGTGAGGGCGATCGCGACTGGTAGGGGCATTAAACAAGCGCGGATGCGCGATGTCCGCGACTATTCCGCAACTCCAGAAACGAAGGCGTGAACGCGCGCCATGTCCAGCGGCCATTCCGTATCCACGTCCAACACCGGCCCGATCCGCATGGGTTCGGCGCGGGCGGCGAGGTCCCGCAATTCGTCGGCGTATTCAGCGCCGGGATGACCGGGCAGGCGGCGTTTGGCGCGCCTGCGGTAGCGTCCGGCCACCGCATCCGGGTCCGCGTGGCACCAGATTTCGACGACCTCTGCGATGCCCGATTCCGCAATCAGAACTTCGAGCATGTCTTTCGGCTGGAAGCCGAACCATGCATCAACGATGAAAGTGCCGTTCGCCGGCGCTTCCTCGATCAGGGCGAAGATTGCCTTGTAGCTGGCCCGGCCGAGCACCCGGTTGAAGGGACGGTCGACGGTGCCGATTTCGGCCAGGAACGGGTTCTTGACCGTGTCGAGCGCAAAGAGCGGCCAGCCGGTCTCGGCCGAAAGCCTTTTCGCGACCGTGCTCTTGCCGCTGGCAGGAACGCCATTGACCATCACCAGCCGCTTGCCGGGTCGCAAGGCATCCAGCGCCGCCACGCCGGCCCCGATCACGCCGGCGTCGTCGCCAAGCTCGGCGCCGACCACGTCACACCGATACCAGCCCGCGGACACGGGAATAAGCTTCAACGCTTCCGCGGCCTCGCGGCCCAGCCCGCCGCCAAGAACGATGAGCTCCGGGTCGAAGGCTGCGATCAACGAGTCGAGCGCCTGGCGCAGGGGACCCGCCCAGGCTTCCAGAATCGCGCGCGCCTGAATGTCGCCCGCGGCGCTTTTGTCGAGCAGGAGGCGGGCGGTGGTGTCGTCGGGCCAGCCGGCCTCCTTGATGTGGCGCCGCAAGGCAGTGCCGGAGCTCGTCGTTTCCACGCAGCCGCGGCGTCCGCATAGGCAGTGCAGGCCGTTTGGATCGACGACGACATGGCCAAGCTGCCCGGCGCTCATCCGCCCGCGCAGCACTACGCCCTTGTCCAAAATCGCGCCGCCAATGCCAGTGCCGATGGTCAGCATGACGACGTTTTTAGCGCCTCGGGCCGCACCGCAGGCCGCTTCGCCAAGCAGGGCCATGGTGGCATCGTTGTCGATGGTGACGGAGCGGGCGAAGTGGGTGGCGAGGGTCGAGGCGAGCGGAACCTTGGACAGGTCGACATACCCGCCCGACACTATCTTTTGCGCGGCGAAATCGACGCGACCGGGAACGCCGATGGCGATGGCTGCGACATCGGGATGGTCGACCTCGGCGATCAGTGCCATGAGCCGCTCCAGCACGTCCTGCGGGTCAGACGAGCTGGAGGCGCGGGCCCGCGCCAGGATAGCGCCATCGCTACCCACGCGCGCCGCGCGCAGGTTGGTGCCG
Organism: Tianweitania sp. UT-5YL-CI-8; assembly: GCF_030010215.1. GTDB lineage: Bacteria > Pseudomonadota > Alphaproteobacteria > Rhizobiales > Rhizobiaceae > Oryzicola. The sequence continues at coordinate 624,443 of NZ_JASCRR010000001.1, read as the reverse complement.
CCGATATCGACGCTGACGGCCATGGGCTGCATGAAATCAGGCTGCCTGCTTGCGCGACGAAAGATGACGGGCAATCACGTCCTGGATTTCACGCAGGCGCGGAACGGCAACCGTTTCGAGCTTTTCACGGGTGACCGCGCGGTCGAGCGAGATGCAGTCCTTCCACAGCGCGCGGCCGGCAATGACGCCCGATGCGCCATTGGCCATCGCCGTATCGACTTGGCCGAGGAACGTCTTGTGATCCACGCCTGCCGACAGCACCGCCCATGGCACGTCACCAGACATGGCGGTGATCGCCGCGCAGGATTCAGGCGAACCCGGATAGGGAATCTTGAGGAGCTTGGAACCATGGTCGAGGCAGAGGCGCGAGCCGCCCTGGATCAGTTCGGGCAGCTTCGCGGCGTAGTCTTCCTTGCTTTCGCCTTCGAGCTGATACGTCAGGAACTCGACCACTAGAAGCAGGTCTTCCCTAGCGAAATCGGCGATGACCTCGTCGAGAACTGCGAGGTTTGCAACGTTCGCGGCGGGTGTGTCGGAGCGCAGGTAGATCATGATCTTGCCGCCCGTGCCGCCCAGTTCGCGCACGCGGCGGGCAGTGACGCCCTCGACCATGTTGGACAGGCGGTAACCTTCGGGCGAGGTGTCCCAGCTCGACGCATCGAGGCCGATCAGAAGCGCTGTGCTGCGGTCCAGCACGCCGTCATCGACGAGTTGCGGCACCGCGCAGATCGGGTCGACAAGAACGCAGGTGGCCTTGCTAGCCAGATATTTGGCGATGTCAGCCTTGGTCAGGCCGAGCACGTCATTGCCGATCCTTGCCTGTTCGGCGGGATCGCTGGCGAGAAGCGTGCGCATGCCGCCGCGCTGGTCGCAGGCGATGACCATCATCGCTCCGTCTTCATCGCAAATCTGCTGGTAACCGCGCAGTTCGGCCGTGGTCATCCGTGCCATGGTGTTCGCTTCTCCCAATTGTGTTTTCTCCCGCCGGCAATTGCCAGGGCGGGGCCAATTCATGCTAACGTCGCGTCTCGCCGATGTCTGTAGCATATTGCAGAAAGGAATTTCAAGCTGTCGCTGCCGCCTTCTTCCGACCAGGGTGCAACCCGCGCCCTGCTGCATAGCGTCGCCAAGATGCACTACGAGGCCGAGATGAGCCAGGTCGACATCGCCAAGCGCATCGGCGTATCGACGGCGACGATTTCGCGCCTGCTGCAGCGTGCCAGGGCTGATGGAATTGTCCGCATTGAAATTCCCGACCTTGTGGCGCCGGATGCCCTGGGTGCGGAGCTTGTTTCTCGGCTTGGCCTGAAGCGCGGGGCGGTGGTGGAAGCGCCTGCTGCCAATGCGCTGGCAACACTCGCCGCGCCGGTTGGAGATTTCCTGCTGCAGGCGGGGCTTCATGCCGGATCGGTACTGGCGATTGGCTGGGGCAGGGCAGTTCGCGCGGTGGTTGAGGCCGGCTTGCCGTCCATACCCGGCATCCTGACGGTTCCGGCGACAGGCGGGATGCAGCAGCATGCGGCACATTTCCAGGTCAACGAATTCGTCCGGCGGGCCGCCGAGCAGATGGGCGGGACGCCGCATTTCGTGCATGCGCCCTATCTGCCCTCCGCCGCTACCCGCGAGGCTTTCCTATCCGATCCCACCATTGCCGACAGCGTGGCGCTGTGGGATCGGATCGACGCGGCGGTGGTCGGTGTCGGTCTGCCGCATGCCATGAACTCACCAGAAGCGAGTGCTGCGACGCCAAGCGAGCAGGCGCTGGTTAGTGCCGTGGGCGACGTGATCCGCCATTATTTCGACGCCGAGGGAAAGCTGATCTATTGGGACGGTGAAAACCACATGATCTGCGCATCGCCGGAACAGCTGCGCCGCGCCACTCTCGTCATCGCCGTCGCAGTCGGACCTGAAAAGGCAAAAGCGATTATCAACGCCGCGAAAGCGGGGTTCATCAGCGCTCTGGTAACCGACGCCCGTACAGCGGAAGCCATCCTCGAAAGCGTTTGAAGCCGGCTGGGATAGCCTGAATGCTGCCGGCCCCTCGGCTCAAATGTTTCTTCGCGTAAAATTTCATATTTCCGCGCATTAAGCGATTGACACGCCGCGTCTCCTGGACGCTAATCAACGCTATGCCGCTGCGCTGTCGCGCCCCGTGCAGACCGCGATTGGAGGGCCGCGGACGTGCCAGGGAGGGTCACCGACGAGGGTTGACGTTCGGAACCAAGCAAATTCACCCGCCATTTTATCGCTTGCAATCGGTTGAAATGCGTTTCAGTAATAAATTGCAATTCACGCTGCGCCTGCGATAAAACGATGATACGTATACTGAGCCCACGAATTCGACGCTCTGCATACGCCTAGTAGAAACGCTCATTCAGGGAGGAAACCATGGAGCGTCGTACCATTCTCAAGGCTGCCACTGCGACCGCGCTGGCCGCCGCTATCGGCTTCACCGGCATGACCGGGGCTTTTGCCCAGGACAAGAAATACACCGTCGCGCTGGTGCCAGGCCTCACGACTGACGCCTTCTACATCACCATGCGCAAGGGCGCACAGGCCGCGGCCGATGCGCTCGGCGTCGAACTGGTGTTCCAAGGCGCTCCGGACTTCAACCCGGTGCTCCAAGTGCCGGTGCTCGACGCGGTCATCGCCCGCCAGCCATCCGCCATCCTGATTGCGCCGACCGACACGACCCAGTTGGTCGAGCCGCTGCGCAAGGCGCATGACGCCGGTATTCCGGTGATCACCGTCGACACCTTCATCGGAACCGGCAAGTACCAGACCGGCGACGGCAACGCCGACTTCCCGCTGGCCTACATCGCATCCGACAACGTGCTCGGCGGCCGCATGGCGGCGCGCGCTCTTGCCAATGCAATCGGCGGCGAAGGCAAGGTCTACGTCTCCAACGTCAAGCCCGGCATCTCCACGACCGACCAGCGCGAAGAGGGCTTCAAGGCAGAGATGAAGGAAGCGTTCCCGAAGGTCACCGTTCTGGAAACCCAGTTCAACGATAACGATGCGAACAAGGCGGCCAGCCAGCTTCAGGCCGTGTTCGCCCGCAATTCCGACCTCAAGGGCGTGTTCGGCGCCAACCTGTTCTCCGCTCTCGGTGCCGGCAACGGCGTGCAGCAGGCCGGCCAGACCGGCAAGGTCAGGGTCGTCGCCTTCGACGCACCAACCTCGATCGTGGACAACATCAATGCCGGCCTCGTCGACGTGGCCATTGCCCAGCACCCCGCCGAAATCGGTTATTATGGCGTCGTGTCTGCCTATGCCCACCTGACCGGCCAGTCCATCCCGGTCTCAATCGGCACCGGCTTCACTGTGATCGACAAGGCCAATGTGGCCGATCCGGAAGTCGCCAAGTACATCTACTCGGACTAATCGACCAAGCGGCCTTTCGGTTCTGCCGGAAGGCCGCTTTGTCGATGACGCGCGCCTGCAAGGTAAAATCATGACGTCATCACAAATCAACGCGCCGGCGGAAGGCGAGCATGTGAAGCCTCAGGCCGATCACGCGGATCGCGCCAAAACCGTCGTGCAGCGCATCGCCGACCTGCGGGCCTGGCTGTTCTTAGCCGTGCTCATCGTCGGTTTCGAGGCCTGGTCTCGGCTCAGTTTCGGCGGCACTTTCATCTTCAACGGCTTCAATCTTCAGTCGATCGCGATCTTCGCGGTGGCGCCGCTGCTTCTTGCAACCGGCCAGACCTTCGTCATCATCTCCGGTGGCATCGACCTGTCGATGGGTTTCATCATGGGGCTCGCAGCTGTCGTCGCAGCGCACGCCATCAACACATTCACCCCTGGCCTGGGTCTGCCGCTGGCGGTTCTGCTCGGCGGGATCATCGCCGTCGCGGTCGCCTGTATTCCCGGCATCATCAACGGTCTTCTCGTTTCGCGGCTGAAGGTTCCGCCCTTCATCGGCACGCTCGGCATGTTCGGCGTTGCGCGAGGCGTTGCCTTCCTGCTGGCCGGCGGCACGACAGTGCCCGTCAGCAACTCCTTCTTTGCCACCATCGGCAACGGCCGCATCTTCAACGTGCCCTATATCGTCATCATCACGGCGATCTTTGTGCTGGGCATGCACTATTTACTCGGCCAGACCCGCTTCGGACAGCATAACTACGCCATCGGCGCCAATGTGAAGGCAGCATCGCGCTGCGGCATCAACATCAAGTCGCATCTGCTGCGCCTTTATATTCTCTCAGCTGCCTGCGCGGGCCTCGCCGGCGTGCTCTACGCCGCTCGTTTCAACGCGGGTGCGGCGCAAGCCGGTGAGCCGTTGCTGCTCGACTCGGTTGCAGCGGTCGTCATCGGCGGCGCGAGCCTTTTCGGCGGCTCGGGCACCATCATCGGCACGGTCGCGGGCGCGTTCGTCATCGCGGTCATCCAGTACGGCCTGGTTTTCGTCAATGTCGAGCCCTTCTGGCAGTTCATCAGCGTGGGCGTCGTCATCATCATCTCGGTGCTTATCGACCAAGCGCAGCGCCGGTTCAGCGGAGGTCGCCAAGATGAATAGCGGGACCCAGCCTCTTCTTGAGGTCAACAATCTGTCCAAGCATTTCGGCGCGGTGCGCGCGCTGGACGATTTCTCGATGGTCATCCAGCCCGGCGAAGTGGTCGCCCTCGCCGGCGACAACGGAGCGGGCAAAACCACGCTGATCAAGACGATCTCCGGCGTGTTCCGCCCCTCGTCGGGCGAGGTCAAGCTCAAGGGCGAGCCCGTGAGCTTCGCAACGCCGCAGGAGGCGCGCGACAAGGGCATCGAGACCATCTACCAGGACCTAGCGCTTGCCGACAATCTGTCGATCGGCGCAAACATCTTCCTGGGCCGCGAGCCGATGACCCGGAAACTCGGCTTTATTCCGGTGCTGGACCGCAAAAAAATGGCGGATGCGGCGCGCGACACCATGGCGCTGCTCGATTTCCACGTCTCGCGCATGGAAGCGCCGGTTAGCAACTTTTCAGGCGGACAGCGCCAGGCCGTTGCCATCGGCCGCGCGGTCTACTGGAACGCGCAGATCCTGATCATGGACGAGCCGACGGCAGCCCTTGGCGTACCCGAACAGCGCAAGGTTATCTCGCTGATCCACCAGCTCAAGAAGCAGGGGCGCGGCATCATCTTCATCTCGCACAATCTGCAGGACATCTTCGCCGTTTCCGACCGCATCGTCGTCCTGCGCCGCGGCGTGATGGCCGGCGAGCGCAAAATTTCGGAGACCACGCATGACGAGGTGGTCAAGCTCATGGTGGGCGGCTGAAACCTGGTTTGGCCGCTCAGGCGGACGAGCGCAGCACCAGATCGGCGTTAACGAGTATGTGCTCGCCGCGCCTCTGGCCCTTGGCTCCTTCCGGAGCTTCGAGCCGCGAAAGCAGGAGCTTCATGGCGAGCCGGCCCATCTCGGTGACGTTCTGCTGGACGGTGGTGAGCGGCGGCCAGATGTATTCGGACAGGGGTTGATTGTCGTGACCGGCGACGCGCAAATCGCAATCGGGAGTGATGCCGACCTTCTTGCCCGCCTGTTGCAGGGCAGCGAGAAGGCCGAAGGCTACCCGGTCGTTGCCGCACAGGATGATCTTGGTGGGAAAGCCGCCTTCGCGCAGGATTCGACTGGCTTCGTCGAAAGCGAAGCGCTCGAAATCCCAGACAGTGGAACTCTGGATCGGCACCAGGATGGGTTCCAGCCCGCGCCGCAGCATCGTCGCGGTGTAGGCGTCGCGGCGCTCCTTGGCGTTGGAGTTCACCGCCGGCATGTCGAAATAGCAGGGTCGGTCGCCGAACCGGGTAAGATAATCGGTGATCAGCGCCATGGATTGGGCGTTGTTGGTGCCGACGAAGGCCTCCTCGGCGTCGAAGGGCGCATCGATGAAGACGATGGGATTGCGCTTTGCGATGGCTTTGACCTTCTCGCGATGCGCGGCGTTGCCGCCGACTGGCACCATGATCACACCGGACGCGTTGAGCGAGCTCAGCGTTTCCAGCGCCTCGGCCTCCAGCTCCGCGCGACCGTCGGACGAAAAGACGAAGGGCGAATAGCCGGCCGATGTAGCCTCGACTTCGAGTTGCCGACGCAAGCCCATGTAGAATGGGTCCATCGAGTTCGGAAAGATCAGTCCGACGATCTTGGAGCGGCGGCGATTGAGGTTGACGGCAAACAGGTTCGGCCTGAAGCCGGTGTCCTTCAATCCGACCTCGATCTTTTCGCGGACACGCTCACGGACCGAAGATGGATCTTGGAAGTATTTCGACACGGTCGGACGCGACAGGCCGACGGCAGCCGCGAATTCTTCCATCGTGCGCACGCGTTTGCGCGTCATGTCCTGCCTTCCGCTCGGGCCTCCGATACGCAATTGACGCAAGGAGGCAATCGTCTCCATAGCTGTCACCGGCACCGGGGAATGTCAAACAATCATTGCTGCGCGCAAAGAATAAAATTTACCTGCGGGAAGAACAGGGAGCTTCTGTAAAATGACGGTGGTGATTGGCTCACTCGGGGAACTTCTGGTGGAGTTCGTCTGCACCGAAAAGGACAGTCGCCACAAGCGTGCCTCGACCTATGAGGGACCTTATCCCAGCGGCGCGCCGAGTATCTTTATTGATCAGGCCGCGCGCATCGGAGCAAGCACGATTTTCGTCGGCGCGGTCGGCGACGATGCATTCGGCACGGTCCTGCGCGACCGGCTCGTATCCGTTGGCGTGTGTCAGGATCTGATCCGCACCGTGCCCGGTATTCCGACCGGTTCGGCCTTCGTCGCCTACAACAGCGACGGCAGCCGCGATTTCGTCTTCAACATGGCGCATTCCGCTGCCGCCCGTTTCGCTCCTGCGAAAGAGGCGATCGAGGGTTTGCTGCGGGTAGGCGTCGGCGTGTTCCACATTTCAGGCTCCAGTCTCGGCAATCCGGCCATGGCAGCGGAAGCGCTCGATGTCTGCGCCGCACTGCATGCCAAAGGCGTTGCGATTTCCTTCGACCCCAACATCCGCATCGAGTTGATGGAGGATTCGACCTATATCGACACCGTCCGCCGCATCCTGGCGATGGCGACCTACGCGCTGCCGAGCGTCGAGGATACCGATCTGCTCTTCCCGGGCGAGCGCTTCGAGGATTATGCGCCGCGCCTTCAGGCTGCCGGCGCACGCTATGTCCTGCTGAAGAAGGGTGCCTTGGGATGTCAGGGCATCGGGCCGGACGGGGCAGTGGAAATGCTCGATGCGCATGCGGTCGAGGTTGTCGACCCCACCGGCGCGGGCGACTGCTTCTGCGCCACCTTCGTGGCATTGATCACCTCGGGCCGCTTCGGCTTCCGCGAAGCGCTGGAACGCGCCAATGCTGCCGGCGCGCTGGCGGTGGGCAAGGTTGGGCCGATGGAAGGCAACAGCAGCCTTGCTGAAGTCGAAGCCTTCCTGGAGGCACGGACATGACAGACCTGCTGCGCGAGATCGTTGCCGACAACCGCGCCGGTAAGCGGCGCGGGATCCCCTCCTATTGCACAGCACATCCCGAGACGCTGTCGGCGATCTTTGCGAGCTATCGCGACGATACCGACCCGATCCTGGTCGAGGCCACCTGCAATCAGGTCAACCAGTCCGGCGGCTATACCGGCATGGATCCGAAGGCGTTCCGCGCCTTCGTCGAGGGTCTGGCTCAGCGCGAAGGCGTTGATCCCGCGCGACTGATCCTGGGCGGCGACCATCTCGGCCCCAACCCGTGGAAAGGCGAGCCTGCCCATGTCGCAATGGACAAGGCACGCGCGATGGTGACGGCCTATGTCGAGGCCGGTTTCACCAAGATTCATCTCGACGCCTCGATGGCTTGCGCCGATGACGGCGTTTTGGGCGATGACGCGATGGCGGAGCGTGCCGCCACGCTTTGCGCGGTTGCCGAAAAAGTCGGTGGCACGGATCTATGCTACGTCATCGGCACAGAGGTGCCTATTCCTGGCGGGGAAACTGAGGTGCTGGACACGCTCGCCGTCACCCGGCCGGACGCGGTGAAACGCACCTACGATTTGCACCGCGAGGCCTTCGCCGCGCACAATCTCGATGCTGCTTTTAGTCGCGTCATCGCGATGGTGGTGCAACCAGGCGTGGATTTCGGCAACGATCAGGTTTTTGCTTTTGATCCCGACCCGGCCCACGCGCTCAGCGCGACCGCGTTGGATTTCGAGGGTCTGGCCTTCGAGGCGCATTCCACCGATTATCAGTCCCTCGACGGCCTGGCCGGGCTGGTCGCCGCCCACTTCCCGATCCTAAAGGTCGGGCCGGAACTGACCTTCGCGTTCCGCCAGGCGGTGATGGCTCTGGCGCATATGGAGGCGGAATTGCGGCCGTCCGAGCCGTCGCGGCTGGTCGAGACGATCCGCGCCGAGATGCAGGACAATCCGCGCGATTGGCGTGCCTATATCGCTGCCGGGCCGCGCGAAGAGGCGATGATGCTCTATGGGCTGTCAGACCGCGTCCGTTATTACTGGCCGCGTCCGGCGTTGAAAGCGGCCTTGAAAACCCTTTACGCCAATATCGCCGAATGCAGGCCGGAGCCGGGACTTGTCGCGCAATTCACAGGCGGTCTGGCGACTGGCAAGGGGGCGCCTGAGACATTGCCCCGCCGTATCGTCGACGCCATGGTCGGCGCGGTGGTCGGCAAATATCGCGCTGCCGTCAGGTCTTGAGTCGAGGCCAAAACTGCGTTTGCAACGTCAACAAATTGATTGGTGTGTTATGCCGAAGAAGCAGGATCGTTTGTTACGCGTAGGGGTGCTGGGTTGCGGGCCCATCGCCCAGGCGGCGCATTTTGAAAGTTGCACCAAGGCGCGCAATGCCGAGCTTTATGCCATCTGCGACGTGGCCGACGACCTGCGCGAGCGCATGGCCGCGACGCACGCGCCGCGCACCACCTATGCCGACTACGACGCGATGCTCGCAGATCCCGACCTGGATGCGGTCGTCATAGCCACTTCCGACGCCTTCCATGTGCCAGCGGCAATCCGCGCCTTGGAAGCCGGCAAGCATGTGCTGTGCGAGAAGCCGCTGGGCACTTCGGTCGAAGCGGTGGAAAGCCTGCGGCAGGCGGTGCGCAGCAGCGGCAAGATGCTGCAGGTCGGCCATATGAAGCGTTTCGACGCCGGGCTGGAAGCCGCGCGCGATTTCATTCGCGACGACATGGGCGAGATGGTCGCGCTGAAGGCGTGGTATTGCGATTCCACCCACCGCTATGCCGCCACCGATGCGGTTCAGCCGCTGATCGTCACCAGCAAACAGGCGCGCAAACCGTCGGGCGACCCCAAGGCCGATCTCGATCGCTATTACATGCTCGCCCATGGCAGCCATCTCGTAGATACGGCGCGCTTTTTCGCCGGAGAGATCGTGGAAGTTGAAACGCGCTACAGCCATCGCGGCGGCATGCGGTGTTGGTTCGTCGACGTCGTTTTCGCCAATGGTGTCCTGGGGCATCTCGACCTGACGGTCGCCGTCCGCATGGACTGGCACGAGGGCTTTCAAATCTATGGCGGGAACGGGTCGGTCCTCGGCAAGACCTATAACCCTTGGTACTACAGGTCGAGCGAGGTCGACATCTTCCATGAAGCCGAAGGCGGCTCGCGCCGTGTGCTGGGTGCCGATGGGCATTTCTACCGCCGGCAGTTGGAAGGCTTTGCCGACACCGTCCTCGACGGTGCGCCGATGCTGGGCGCTGACATCGAGGACGGCATCGCCTCCGTGCGCGCCATGGTGGCCATCGCCCAATCCGCCAGAACCGGCAAGCCGGTACGGCTCGACGCGGTTTCGGGAGAGGTTTGATGCGGCTCGGCATTTTCGCCAAGACTTTTCCGGGTACCGATCCAAATGACGTGCTGACGCAGGTGCGCGCCGCCGGTTTTGCCACCGCCCAATACAACATGGCGTGTTCGGGCCTGCCGGCCATGCCAGATGCCATTTCGGCCGACGAGGTTCGTGCTGTTGCGAGTGCAACGCAGTCGGCAGGTATCGATCTTTGCGCTGTCTCCGGCACCCACAACATGGCGCATCCCGACGCTGCCGTGCGGGCCGATGGCTTGCGCCGCCTTGAGGTCATCGCGGCGGCCGCAGGCGCCATGGGTTCGACGCTGATTACCCTCCGCACCGGCACGCGCGACCCCGACGATCAGTGGCGACACCACCCGGACAATGTGACGCCGGAAGCCTGGGCCGACATGCGAGCAGAGATGGAAAAAGCTGTGCGCATCGCCGAGCGGTATGGCGTGCGTCTTGGCATTGAACCGGAATTGGCGAACGTGGTGGATTCGGCTGCCAAGGCGCGCCGGCTGATCGACGAGTTGCAGAGCCCGGCACTCGCTGTGGTGCTCGATCCGGCAAACCTGTTTGAGGTGGCAACCTTGGAGGACCAGCGCCGCGTGGTATCGGCCGCCGTCGACCTGCTCGCCGACCGCATCGTCATGGGCCATGCCAAGGATCGTGCTGCGAATGGCGATTTCATCACAGCAGGAACCGGTGTGCTCGACTATCCGCACTATCTAGAATGCCTGCGCCGGGTGGGCTTCGACGGCGATCTGGTCACTCATGGATTGTCGGCGGACGAGGCGCCCGGCGTGGCGCGCTTTCTTTCGGGCCTGCTGGCATGAACCCCAAACGGCTGAAACGCTTCGACTTTCGGCGCGAGGGCGGTATTCTCGCTGCTTATGACACCGGTGGTGATGGGGTGCCGGTTGCCTTTCAGCACGGGCTTTGCGGCGACATCCGCCAAGTGGCGGAAGCGGTGCCCGATCTGTCCGGACTGCGGCTCATAACCCTGGAGTGCCGAGGCCATGGTGTGTCGGAGGCGTTTGCGCCCTACAGCATCGCAACATTTGCCGACGACATCGCCGCGCTGATCGAAATGCTTGGTGTTGGGCCGATTGTCGTCGGTGGCATCTCGATGGGGGCCGCCATTGCGACACGCCTCGCTGTCATGCGTCCCGATCTCGTGCGCGGCCTTATGCTGGTCCGCCCGGCCTGGGTCGTCGAAAACACTCCTCAAAACATGTCGCCCAATGCGGAGGTCGGCGCGCTGTTGCAGCGCCTGCCGCCCGAGGACGCCAGAATGGCGTTTCGCGGTAGCTCCACTCACGCCCGTCTGGCGGAGACATCCCCCGACAATCTCGCTTCGCTCGACAGTTTTTTCGCGCGTGAGCCCATCGCCGTGACGGCAGAGCTCCTGACTGCGATATCCGCCGACGGTCCCGGTGTCTCCGAGGCCGATCTGGGCGCACTCGACACGCCGGCGCTGGTGCTTGGCAGCGGGTTCGACGCCATTCATCCGTTCGCTTCTGCCAAGCGGCTGGCCGGGCTCATCCCAGGCGCGGGGTTTCAAGAGATCACGCCCAAAGGCCTCGATAAAGCAGCCTACATTGCCGACATCCACACCGCTTTCAGCGCTTTTCTGAAGGAATTGCACCATGCCTAGCTCCACCTGGCTTGCCGACCTGCCGCGCAACCGGCTGCTTGCCGAATACTCGCTCTGGTCCGCCGATCTGATCCGGCTTGCCGACGATCTCGACCGCATCGCGACCCATGCCGATATCCTGCACATCGATGTCGCCGACGGCCATTTCGCGCCGGCACTGCTGTTCTTCCCCGATCTCGTCGCCAAGGTGCGCGGGCATTCGGCCCTGCCGATCCATGTGCATCTGATGGCCGACGATAAGGTTGTGCTGTCGCAGATCGACCAGTTCGCCGAAGCCGGTGCCGACTTGATCTCCATCCATGTCGAGAACCGCGGCGTGGCGGATGAGGCCTTGGCGCGCATCCGCAAGCATGGGGTGTTGTCGGGCATGGTGCTGCGCATCGAGACGCCGGTCGCCGAGGCAAAACCCTATCTCGACCGCGTCTATGCGTTGACGCTGCTTGGCACGGCTATCGGCGTCAAGGGGCAGGGGCTCGATCCGACGGCGACCGACCGCCTCGGCGAGGCCAAGGGCCTCATCGCCGCGTCCGGACGCGGTATCCTGCTGGCTGCCGATGGCGGCATTCGCGACAACACGGTTCCGCTGCTCTACAAGGCTGGCGCCGAGACTGTGGTGATGGGCTCGCTGGCCTTCGGCGCGCCGGATCTCGCCCAGCGCATGGCCTGGTTGTACGCGCTCTGACATGACCGCGCCGCTAGCCATAGGCATCGATATCGGCGGTACGCGGGTGCGGGCGGCACTGGTCGACCGTGGCGGTACGCTGCATGCCCGCCACGAGACGCTGACGGCGGCGCAGGCAGGACCGCAGGCGGTCGTCGCGCAGATCACCGACCTTGTGGCCATTGTTACGAGCGGCGTTGCCCGTGAGAACCTGACCGGTGCCGGTGTCTGCTGCCCCGGCCCGCTCGACACCATACGTGGTTATGCGCTGGGCGTGCCGACGCTCGCCGAGTTCATCGACATCCCTATTGCGGCAATGATCGCCGAGGCGCTGGGCATGCCTCTCAAGCTGGAGAATGACGGGGTTGCCGCCGCCCATGGCGAATGGCGCTTCGGCGCGGGGCGCGGCCACGACAATCTCATCTATGTCACTGTCAGCACCGGCGTAGGTGGCGGCGTGGTGGTCGACGGTCGCCTGCTGCACGGGCGCAAGGGTATGGCGGGCCATGTCGGCCACATAGTGATCGTGCCCGATGGAGAACGTTGCTCCTGTGGCGCGCGGGGCTGCTGGGAGGCCTATGCGTCCGGAACGGCTTTTGCCAAGCGCATTGCCGCGCGGGGTCGATATGCCGGTCCCGCGGCGGTTTTTGCCGCGGCCAGGGCGGGGGAGGCCGTCGCTCTCGATCTGGTTGCCGAGCAAGCAGATTATCTCGGGATCGGTATTTCCAGCCTGCTGCATCTCTACAGTCCCGATATCGTCGTGCTGGGCGGCGGTGTCGCCAACGGCCTCGACCTGATGCTGGCCGCAATCCGCGAGCGGATCGAAGCCAATGCCATGCCCGCCTTCCGCGACGTGCCCGTGGTGCCGGCCGGTCTCGGTGAAAATGCCGGCCTCGTCGGCGCCGCCGCGCTGATGTTCTGAATCAGCCAGAAAATTTACGCGGGATAATTTTCTCGTTGACGAGCCGAAGGGAAAATCCCTAGGCTGTCCGCAGCGGGACCACTCAAGATCCCGCAGCGGAGGAGGAAACCGTGGGGCAGGATTTGCAAGGCAAGGTCGCTGTTGTGACCGGCGCGAGTTCAGGTATCGGCCGCGCGGTGGCGCTGGCGCTTTCGGAACAGGGCGTCAATCTCGCGCTTGTCGGACGCTCCGCTGAAAAGCTTGAGGCCGTCGCGCAGAAAGCCGGCGGCGAAACGTTGGTGCTTCCCGCCGATCTCGCTGATCCCGGATCCGTGGCTGAAATTGTCGATGTCGTGAAGCAGCGCTTTGGCCACATCGACATTATCGTTCCCAATGCCGGGCTCTATATTCCCGGCGACGTGGCGGAGGGCGACCCGGATGCATGGGACGAACTGATCTCCGTCAATGTCAGCTCCGTCTTCCGGCTGGTACGGGCGGTTCTTCCCGGCATGATCGAGCGCCAGTCCGGCCATGTGCTGATCACATCGTCTGTTGCCGGGCATCAGGCGATCCAATGGGAGCCGGTCTATTCCGCGTCGAAACACGCTATCCAGGCCTTCGTCCATGGCCTGCGCCGGCAGGTGATGAAACACAACATCCGCGTCGGCGCCATTGCACCGGGCGTGGTGCTTAATGAGCTCTGGGGTTACTCAGACCCTTCCGCCATTGCCGAGAAGGTCGCCGCGCGAGAGGGGCTGCGCTCCGAGGATGTCGCCGACGCCGTCCTGTTCATGCTGACGCGGCCTGCCAATGTGACGATCCGCGACCTCGTCATCCTGCCGCAGAACCAGGACATCTGACCGTTGGCCGCCTACGACTACATCATCGTCGGTGCCGGGCCGGCGGGTTGCGTGCTCGCCAACCGGCTGAGCGCGGACCCTGCTGTGCGGGTCTGCCTGGTCGAAGCGGGGCGGGACCGCAACGCGAGAAAAGCGCTCGTGCGCATTCCGCTCGCCATGGTTACATTCATGGCGCCGGCGCTGGCTTTCTTGGGCGGTCCGAAGTTCATGTCCTGGTTCGAGACCGAGCCGGAGCCGGGCTTACAGGGCCGATCCATCGCTTTACCGCGCGGCAAGGGGACCGGCGGCTCGACCAATGTCAACGGACAGATATTCATTCGCGGACAACGCGAGGATTTCGATCACTGGCGCGATTTGGGCAATCCCGGCTGGGGCTACGACGATCTCATACCCTATTTCCGCAAGCTGGAGCGGTTCGAAATTCTCGCCGAAAAGGGGGCCGCCCGCCATATCCGCTTTGGCGATGCGCCTTTGGAACAGCAGGTCGACCCGGCCTATCACGGCACCGAAGGTCCGCTGAACATTGCGCCGCTGCGCAGCGTCAATTCGATGGCCGAAGTGTTCCTCGAAGCCGCCCAACAGGCCGGCCATCCCCTCAACCCGGACTTCAACGGCGCGCGGCAGAACGGCGTCGGGCTTTATACCTTCACGCAAAAAGGCGGCGAGCGCGTCACCGCCGAAGGCGCATATCTCGATCCGATCCGGAGCCGGCCCAACCTGACTATCATGCCGGAGACCCAAGTCGAGCGCGTGCTGTTCGATGGCAGGCGGGCAACGGGCATCGCCTATCGCAGCAGTGGCGAGGCCGGTACGCTCGAAGGCCGCGAGATAATCCTGTCGGCCGGCGCCTTCGCCTCGCCGCACCTGCTGATGCTGTCGGGCATCGGCAATGAGCGGGATTTGGCTCGCCACGGGATAGAGGTGGTTGCTGACCTGCCGGGCGTGGGAGAAAACCTGCAGGACCATCTCGACATCACCATCGAATACCGCGCCAAATCAACCGCACCCTATGGAATTTCCTGGCGTGCGCTGCCGCGCAATGTCGGCCATGTCCTGAACTGGATGTTTCGCAAGCGCGGGCTGTTCGCCTCCACCACGGGCGAGGGCGGCGGCTTCGTATCCACCGACCCGACCACGGACCGGCCGGACATCCAGTTGTTCTTCTGCACCGGCCGCGCCAACACCCAGGCCGCATCCGGCTTCACCGGTCACGGTTTTCTGATGCATGCCTGCCAACTCAGGCCCGCTAGCATCGGCCGGGTTACTCTCAAAAGCGCCGACCCACGTGACAAGCCGTCGATCATCTACAACTTCTTCCGTGGCGACAGCACCATGGAGGCGCTGCGCAAAGGCATCCGCATCGCGCGCGAAATCGTGGCACAGGCGCCGTTCGCGCCTCATCTCGATGCCGAGGTCGATCCCGGGCCGGATGTCGACAGCGATGGCGCGCTCGACGCCTTCATCCGCGAGCGAGTCGGTACGCTTTTCCACCCGGCTGGCACGTGCGCCATGGGGCAGGGTGAGCGCGCCGTGGTCGACCCAACGAATATGCGCGTCCATGGTGTCGAGGGCTTGCGCGTCGTCGACGCTTCGATCATGCCCACCATCGTCTCGGCCAATACGGTGGCGGCGACCTACTGCCTTGCCGAAAAAGCCGCCGACCTGATCCGCCAGTCCGACGGTCGGTCATAGGAGAAGAGAATGTCCGATTTCACAGCCAAGGTGGCGTTGGTCACGGGCACGACAGGCATTGCGCGGGCAGCCGCCTTGCGTCTTGCGCAGGGCGGTGCGCAGGTCATTGCGCTGGGCATCGACCCGGAAGGCAACGCAGCGCTTGCGGACGCCGACCCCACCATCGTGGTGCGCGAAGCCGATGTTACCGTGCCGGAAACGGTAGCTGCCGCGATGGCCTATCTGGAGGACCGCTTCGGCGGGCTCGATATCATTGTCAATTCGGCGGCGGTGCATCCCTACGGCGACGCGGTGACGACAGACCCGGCAACCTTCCTGCGCTGTCTCGCGGTCAATGTCGGCTCGATCCATCTCACCGCCCATTATGGCGTGCCGCTGATGCGTAAGCGCGGCGGGGGCGCTATCGTCAACCTGTCCAGCGTTCAGGGTCATGCCTGCCAGGCCGGCGTGGTGGCCTATGTCGCTTCGAAGGGCGCGATCCATGCGCTGACGCGGGGCATGGCATTGGACTTCGCCGGCGACCGCATCCGCGTCAACTCGGTCAGCCCAGGCTCCGTCCGTACCCCGATCCTGGAACTCGCGGCCCGTACCTTCGACGGGCCGGATGCCGATGTCGACGCGGTGTTCGAACGCTTCGGCGCGGCCCATCCCATCGGCCGCATCGGCGAGCCGGAAGAGGTGGCGGAACTGATCGCGTTTCTCGCATCGTCCAAGGCAGGTTTCATCACCGGTTCCGATTATCGCATCGATGGCGGGCTGACAGCCGGCCTCGGCGTACGCTGATCTCAGAAGGGAAACACCGATGTTGCAGAGCTGGCGCTGGTTCGGACCCGAAGACCCGGTCACCCTCGATCATGTCCGTCAGGCGGGTGCGTCGGGCATCGTCACGGCCCTTCACCATATCTATGACGGCCGCGCCTGGACGCCGGAGGATATCGCCGAGCGCAAGGCGCTGATCGAAAAGGCAGGGCTGGTTTGGTCGGTTTGCGAATCCATTCCCGTCCACACATCGATCAAGCTGCGCAGCGGGCCATATCGGCAATATATCGACAGCTGGAAAACCAGCCTTGTCAATCTCGGGCGCGGCGGGGTGCCGACGGTCTGCTACAACTTTATGCCGGTGGTGGACTGGACACGCACCGATTTGCTCTACCGAATGCCGACGACCGGCTACGCGCTGCGTTTCGATATGGTGGAGTTCGTCGCCTACGATGCCTTCGTGTTGAAGCGCAGGGGCGCGGAAGAACACTACGATGCCGATCTGCTGGAGAAGGCACGTGCTCGTCTTGCAGCCCTTTCAGAGGACGACGTAGCCACGCTCGAGAAAAATATCATCGCCGGGCTGCCAGGAGGTGAGGACAGCTACGACCGCGAGGGCATCCGCCGCCGCATCGCAATGTTCGATGAGATCGGCCCAGAGCAGATGCGGGCCAATCTGATCGAGTTCGTCCGCGAAATTACGCCAGTGGCGGAAGATGTTGGCGTGCGGCTTGGTATCCATCCCGACGATCCGCCCTTCTCGCTGTTCGGGCTGCCGCGCGTTGTGTCCACTGCCGAGGATTTTCGTGCCATCCTGGCTGCGTCCGCCTCGCTTGCCAATGGCATGACCTTCTGCGCCGGCTCGCTCGGTTCGCGCGCCGACAACAATGTGTCAGGCATGGCCAAGGAATTTGCAGAGCGCATCAACTTCGTGCATCTGCGCAATGTCAGCGTCGAACCGGATCGGTCGTTCAACGAGAGCGAGCATTTGGGCGGGGATGTCGATATGGTGGACCTGATCGTGACCTTGAGACGCGAGGAACAGCGCCGCATAGCAGAGGGACGCCCGGACAGAGTCATTCCGATGCGCCCGGATCATGGGCATCTTCTTGCCGATGACATCGGCAAGAAGACCAATCCCGGCTATTCGCTGATCGGACGGTTGAAAGGCCTGGCCGAGCTGCGCGGTATCATCACCGCTGTGGATTCCTTACCGCAAGCTGTCGGGCCAGCAGGCGGCTAGATCATGATCTCTCCGCCAGTCACCGGGATCACCGCGCCGGTCATGTAGCTCCCTGCTTGCGAGGCGAGCAGCACATAGGCGCCTGCCAGCTCGGCAGGCTGTCCTGCGCGCCCTATTAAGGTCTGCTTTCCGAAAGAGGTGGTTTTCTCGGGCGGCATGGTCGATGGAATGAGCGGCGTCCAGATTGGCCCGGGAGCCACGGCATTGACACGAATGCCCTTATCCGCAACCATCTCGGCAAGGCCTGCGGTGAAGTTCGAGACCGCACCCTTTGTCGAAGCATAGGCAAGCAGGTGCGACGATGGTTGTCTAGACTGGATCGACGTTGTGTTGATGATTGACGCGCCGGCCTTCATGACCGGAATGGCCGCTTTCGACAGGTAGAACGGCGCGTAGATGTTTGTCCGGAACGTTTCGTCCCATTCATCCGCCGTTATATCGCCGATGGACGCATAGGTTCGCTGGAACGCTGCGTTGTTGACGAGGATATCAAGGCCGCCCAGCTGACTGGTGGCCGCCTCAACCAGTGCTTGGCAATGGCTTTCTGACTTGATGTCACCGGCCATGACGATGGCGCGGCGGCCGGCTTCCTCGACCCACTTCGCGGTTTCATGGGCGTCCTCATCCTCGTTGAGATATGAAATCAGGATATCGGCCCCTTCACGGGCGTAAGCAATCGCCACCGCACGGCCAATGCCGGAGTCCGCTCCGGTAATGAGAGCGACCTTGCCTTCAAGTTTCCCGCTGCCCTTATAACTCGTCTCGCCGTGATCGGGCACCGGCTTCATCAGCTTCGTCAAGCCAGGTGGGCTCTGTTCTTGCTCCGGCTGCGGCGGAATGGGGTGATTTGTTTCCGACATCGATATCTCCTCGAATTTATCGGTGAAGAACGAATCGGATTCTGCTTGGTTCCGACGAGACGATCCCGAGCATCCCATGCCGTCCGTTGCTGATAACGTCTCGTCGAGGACGCAGGACCTTCGGCCGTTCGCTGGTGAAGCTGCGCCGGATCAGGGAAAGGCGATCAGGAACAGGAACGCGAAGAAGACCACGAGGTGTACCAGTCCGGTCAGGACCGTCGTGCGGCCGGTCGAAAAGCTGACGGTGCTGATCGAAAGGGCCAGGAGCAGCAGAACGGTATCGCCTGCGCCGAGGCCGAGCGTCAGGTCGTTGCCGAGAATAAGGCTTGCGGCACCCACTACCGGAATTGTCAGGCCGATTGTGGCGCAGGCCGAGCCCAGCGCGATGTTCAGGCTGCGCTGCAACTCGTTGCCGCGCGCCGCCTTGATCGCCGACATAGCCTCCGGCAACAAGACGAGAGTGGCGATGAAGGCGCCGACGATGGCGTCCGTCTGAATGATTTCGTATTCATGCAAAGCTTCTTCTATGCCTGCAGCTACCATTTCAGTCAGGAACACAATGCCCACCAAGCCCAGCAAAAGCAGCAGACTGCTCAAGACCATCGAACCGCGATGCGCCTCACCCACGGCGTGCCTTGCATGTGGAAGGTCTTCGATGAAGT
This sequence comes from Tianweitania sp. UT-5YL-CI-8, assembly GCF_030010215.1. Classification (GTDB taxonomy): domain Bacteria; phylum Pseudomonadota; class Alphaproteobacteria; order Rhizobiales; family Rhizobiaceae; genus Oryzicola. The sequence goes on along the minus strand of NZ_JASCRR010000001.1, from coordinate 605,367 downwards.
CGTCGCGATGGCGCGTCATCTGTGCGAACACAAAGCTCGCGTAAAGCAAGAGAGAGAGCGTGCCGACAAAGGTCAGTTGCAGCGGCGTGAAGTTTCCATATACCGTGCTGTCGAGCGTAAAGTTCGGGAGCACTAGCGTCAGCACCGCCAGCGCGATCAGCACGCCGAGAAACGCATTTGTGCCTTGCCGCTTGAGGTCCTGGTGGCGATGGCGCCAGCCGCCCAATGTCAGGCAAATGCCAACAATTCCGCAAGACACGATCATCACGGTTGAGAACACGGACTCGCGCGCAAGCGTCGGGTTTTTGTTCGCGCCATGCATCATCACCGACACGATAACGGAAGCCTCGATTGCCGTCACAGCAAGGGTCAGGACAAGCGTGCCATAGGGTTCGCCGACGCGATGGGCAATAGCCTCGGCATGGGCGACCACGGCAAAGACCGTGGCGAAGACCAAGGCGACCACGGCTACCGATAAGACGATTTCGACGGGTACGCTGAAGCTATCCAGCCGCAAGCCGGCCAGGCGCAGTCCCACTGCTAACACGAAAGCGGTTGCCGGCAGGGCGAAATTTGCCCGGGTGCTCCACTGGCCTTCTCTGCTCGTCATGCTCACCAAGATTTCCCATAGCGAAAGGATAGAGGCGTGGCTACCGCAGAAGAGCGGGCAATTAATAGAGTCTGAAATTGCTCATGGAGCCGGTGGTGAAGGTACATTCCACATTGACGATCGCATCGATCTGTCCGAATAAGAAGTGAAGCTTAGACTTCACTAATCGATGATGCCGCCTTTGCAAATCGCCCAAGACTGTTTCGGGCCTGAATAATTTGCAAACGGTGTCCGGTTCAGGTGGACATAGCCCTTATCGATGCCGCAGAAGTCATGACGACCCGCCACCGGGTTGAAGTCATCGGCATAAAGATCCGAAATCACCACCTCGTGCCCGTCGGCGCGCAAGCTTCCGCGCCGACGGTTGCAAGGGCTGCATTGAAAGAGGTTGGCTCGGGATGGGCGTAGACGATCAGTACGTTCAAAGGAAAAACCTGGCGGCGGGATCAGACTCGACCCGGTCACCGCCCTTGAGTTGCAGGATGTCGCGGGCTTCCGCGGGGGTGGCGGCTCCGAGGCCGAGGCCCTCGATGATGCCGCGCACGCGCGTCACCTGCTCGGCGTTGGAAGTTGAGAGCTTGCCCGGCCCGTTCCAGATCGAGTCCTCCAGCCCGACGCGGACATTGCCGCCCATGGCAGCGGCGTGCGTGGCAATCGGCATCTGTGACGGCCGGCACCCAGCACGACCAGCGGTAGGAGTCGCCGAAGAGACGGTCCGGCATTCACACTGGACTACGCGCCGGAAGAGATAATGGAAATCGCTGCGAAGCTTTACAAAGCATCTCGCTGATAGCTATAGGCTCAGTGAATAATCGGGTTAGGCAGTCGCCTGGCCCTTTTTCTATTTTTTCCGGTGCGGTTTTCGCGGCGGAGCAGCCTTTTCATGATACGATTACTCAGTTCAACACCCATCGGCGTCAATTACGAACGTGAACACGCTCCTGACATTGTTCACGTCCAGTCGTCAGCATCAGCCTACTGGCATCCAAGAGGAAATTCAGATTGACGACCGCTACCCTCGTTTCGAAAGCAGATTCTGGCAATGCGGAGAAAGCATGGCTGAAAATCCTCGCCAGGTATCGCCAGCCACGCAAAGGCCGTAGCCTTTTCGAACTGGCTGTGACCGCCATACCGTTTGGCGCGTTCTGGATATCGGCTTGGGCCGCCGTGCATTATGGATACTGGATCGGCCTGCTTTTGGTCATTCCTGCCGCCGGGTTTCTTCTGCGCTTGTTCATCATCCAGCATGATTGCGGGCACGGGTCATTTTTCGGCCACCGCCGATTTGATGACTGGACGGGCCGAGCGATCGGAATTCTCACGCTGACGCCCTACGACTATTGGCGGCGCGCTCATGCCGAGCATCACGCCTCCGCGGGCAATCTCGAAGAGCGCGGCGTGGGCGACATCACCACCCTGACCATCGCCGAATACCAAGCACTGTCGCGCTGGGGACGGATCGGGTATCGTCTTTACCGGCATCCTCTCGTCATGTTCGGGATTGGTCCGGCGTGGCTGTTCCTGTTTAAGCAGCGGCTTCCGTTCGGGATGATGCGCTCCGGCGCTCTGCCGTGGGTTTCGACAATGGCAACAAACGCCGCTGTCGCCGTGATCGCCGGCCTGCTCATCTGGTGGATCGGGCTGCTGCCATTTCTGACCGTCCACCTTCCTATCCTGCTGTTGGCGGGCGCGGCCGGGGTCTGGCTGTTTTACGTCCAGCATCAGTTCGAGGAGACACACTGGTCGAAGCCGCCGGAGTGGCAATTTGCTCACGCGGCCGTTCACGGCGCTTCACATTACGATCTACCCCCGGTTCTCCGCTGGATAACGGGTAATATTGGCATCCATCACGTCCATCACCTTGCTAGCAAAGTGCCATTTTATCGGCTGCCAGAGGTTCTTAACGACCATCCGGAACTGGGCGACATGGGCCGCATAACGATTATGGAGAGCCTGCGTTGCGTGAAGCTCGTTCTTTGGGACGAGGCGGGTCAACGGCTCGTGTCGTTCAAGGAGGCGAAAGGGCTTGCTGCTTAAGGGCGAATGCCAGGGTGCACATGGGAGCGTTTTCCCGATCAGCGTCAAGGGATAGCTGCGGGCAGGACTCTGTCAGAAAGAAAACCGCCACCAGGCCAGCGCGACGATAATAATCACAGCGACCACGGCAGCAACCGCGATTTTAAGTTCCATCCGCTTGCGAGGGTGTTTTTCGGTCATCCGATTGGCGTTCGCTTTTAGATTATCGACGCCGTTCTGGCGGTCGTTCTACGCGTTGCTGCGTTGCAACATAAAATCACATAGTCACAACATAATCCATCTGCAAACCTGCTGACGCTCAAACCATTGTGAAGCAGCTCATGTTGCGGAGCGCAACCGGTAGATCTCGAACTCTGTCGCTTGACGACAGATACTCGAATGGAATAAATATTTCACACCATACGTGATACGGTTCATTTATTCCGGATGTCATAACGACCCGTAACGTGGAGATGGTACGAGACAATGCTGGCGTTGACAGAATCTGTCACCCTGCGGGAGGATAAACACAATGATGGTTCGGTTCGGGTTGCTGGGTGCGGGACGTATAGGCAAGGTTCATGCGCGCGCGGTGGGTTTCAACACAAAGGCAAAGCTGGTAGCCGTGGCTGATGCCATGGAAGACGCCGCCAGTACACTGGCCTCTTCCTATGGCGCCGAGGTTCGCACCATCGAGGCCATCGAACGAGCGTCCGATATCGACGCGGTGGTGATCTGCACCCCAACCGATACCCATGCCGACCTGATCGAGCGCTTTGCACGGGCTGGCAAGGCGATTTTCTGCGAAAAGCCAGTCGATCTCGATGTCAAGCGGGCCGAGCAATGTCTTGAAGTGGTGAAGGACACCGGCGCGGTTCTGATGGTCGGCTTCAACCGTCGTTTTGATCCGCATTTCGCTGCCGTTCGCAAAGCAATCGACGACGGTGCTGTCGGCGCGGTCGAAATGGTCACCATCACTTCGCGCGACCCCGGCCCACCTCCGGTCGAATACATCGCGCGCTCGGGCGGCATTTTCCGCGATATGACGATCCACGATTTCGACATGGCGCGCTTTCTGCTCGGCGAAGAGCCGGTCAAGGTCAGCGCCCATGCATCAGTGCTGGTCGACAAGGCTATTGGCGCGGCAGGCGACTACGACAGCGCCACGGTCATCCTCGAAACCGCCTCGGGCAAGCAGTGCGTCATCTCCAACTCCCGCCGCGCCACCTATGGCTACGACCAGCGGATCGAGGTTCTGGGCTCGGACGGCATGGTGCAGGCCGAAAACCAGCGCGCTGTCTCCATCGAAATCGCCAATGCGCAAGGCTACACCCGTCCGCCGCTGCACGACTTCTTCATGACACGTTATGTCGACGCGTTCGCAGCCGAACTTGCCGCCTTCATCGAGGCCCGCGCGGCGGGAACGGCGCCGTCACCAAGCGGCGAGGACGGCCTCGCCGCGCTGAGGCTGGCCGATGCGGCACTACGTTCGGTCAAGGAAGGAAAGACCATCGTGATAGGCTGACGCCTATGGGCGATCCCTGGCTCAAGATCAGGGTCGTCGCGATTTCGGTGGGGGGAATGGCGGTATCTCATGAACAGCGAAGACAGCGCGGCCATTGATCCAATCCACCCACAGGACTTCGATCAACTCCGGGCGCTGATCCTGCAGCGCCGGGAAACCTTGCCAAAGCGCATCGCCCAGGTCGCGGCCTATGCGCTCGATAACCCAGACGCCGTAGCCTTCGGCACAGCTGCCAGTATCGCTGCGGAAGCCGGTGTGCAGCCTTCCACGCTCATCCGCTTCGCCCAGCAATTCGGTTTCGACGGGTTCACCAGCCTACAGGCAGTGTTTCGGGAACGAATCCGCGAGCGCAACGCCTCTTATGACGAGCGCTTGCGGGCCGTGCGGGCGCGCACCGAACAGGGCGCCGGTAACCGCGCTGTGCTCGAAGGGTTCGTTGCTGCCGCTCAGACATCGCTGAACGACATGCTGCGCGGTGTCGATGAGGTTCAGCTGGAAAAGGCGGTCGCTCTGCTCGCAGCCGCCGAGACCATCCAAATTGTGGCGCAGCGCCGCTCTTATGCCGTGGCCACCAGCATCGCTTATGCGTTGGGCAAACTGAAGGTACGCAGCCAGATCATCGAATCCGCCGCTGGCCTGCAGGCTGAGATGTTGGGTTTCGCAACCCCCAATGATGTGGTGCTTGCGATCAGTTTCGCACCCTATGCGCCGGCGACGATGGATCATCTGCGACTGGCAAGCGAGCGCGGCGTGCCGGTGGTGGCGATCACCGACAGCGCGTTCTCGCCGCTTGCGCGAAACGCCTCGGTCTGGTTCGAAGTGGCCGAATCGGACTTCTCCGGGTTCCGGTCTTTAGCTGCGACGATGACATTGAGTATGGCGTTAAGCGTTATGGTGGCGGAGCGCCGCGGCGAATAATGTCACGTTAAACGAGCACGCCCGAATCATTTGCTGCGGAAAAAACGCCGTTCTTTCTGTAGGTTCCCTTATGCATCGCAATAAAATCATCACGACCTCATAAAATATCGTGACCCGGGGAAACCGGATGTGACCGCCCTTCCCGAAACATATCGCTATGGTGTGCGTTGCAGCATGGTGACGGTTCGGCCCTTGTTACGCCGGTTTCGGGTGCGATTGACTGGTCCCGCCGCGCGGCAGGCAGCCATTGTGCTGTATCGGCAGGAGCATAGACTGAATGAAGCGCTTTGATATCATAGACGGCATGCGGGGATACTTCCTCGTCTTCATGCTTCTGAACCACCTCATTTTCGTAGGCAGCTTCTGGCTCGTCGAAATCAACCACCGTCAGTTCGCCTTTGTCGAGGATGCACAGGGCTTCGTGTTCCTGTCGGGCCTGCTGATAGGCTTGGTCTATGCCAAGAAGATGATGAAGGGCGGCTGGGCGGAAGGCCGCGATAAGATCATCGGCCGCGCTTTCGAACTCTATCGTTATGCGATGGGGCTCGTGATTGCGGCTCTCCTGGTGCGTATGGCGCTTCCGGGCGGCTATCAGGCTTGGTGGAATTGGCTTGGCGATACGACCTTTACTGATCCTAAGCGTCTTGTGGCGATCGCCACCTTCGTGTTTCAGCCGACGTTCATGGACATCCTGCCGCAATACATCATCTACATGCTGTTCTCGCCGATCCTGGTCTGGCTCTGCATCAAGGGAAAGTGGCCGCAGGTTCTCATCGGCTCGTTCCTGATCTGGATGGCTGGCCAACTCGGCCTGCATCGGATTTTCACCGAGCCGCTTAACCATCTGGCAATGGGCAAGGACGAACAGGGCATCCGCGTCAGCTTCAACCTGCTGGGCTGGCAGTTGGTATTCTTTTCGGCACTGGTTATGGGTGTCTTGACAGCGACCAAGGCTATCGAGTGGAAGAAAGTATTCTCGCCTGAACGCACCATTTTCGTAAAGGCAGCGCTGGCTATCTGCCTGTTCTTCGTGCCGTTGCGTTTCCTGACGGCCAATGGCCTGCTGCCGGACGTCGTCATGGATCGGTTCGCCAGCATGGAGGTCCGTGCGGATTTCGGACCTGTTTATCTCATCAACTTCGCAGCCGCCGCCTATGGCATTGCCTGGCTGCTGATTGCCGGCGACAAACATCACAATGCTGCCGTGCGCCGTATCGCGGAAGGTGTCACCTGGGTGTTCACCCTGCGCTTCCTGCAACTTCTGGGCCGTCATTCGCTTCAGGTCTACGTCTGGCACGTCGCGATTGTCTATCTCGTTTACTATATCGACGCTCGCACCCCCGAGCTGTCGCAATTGACCAAGACCATGATCGCAGTGGTCTCGATTGCAGCACTAGCTCTGCCGGCGCTGTGGCGAGAGCGCGATAAGTGGATCGGACAGCCTGCCATAGCGCAAAAAGGCGCGGTGGGTTAAGCACCACCCACTGAATTCAAGCGAAAAAGGGCGGCTTTGATTGAAGCCGCCCTTTTTGCGTCTGGCTCTACAGTAGATATCCTCAATGGCATTTCAGACCACAAACGACGACATGACAAAGGTCGGTGTGGCATCAAGCTCGTCCATCAGCCCTATCCCGAGCCGTTCGGCCAGTTGCGGTCGCCGCCGCTGGAGACGGTCAGGCATCTGGCGCAATCTCTGGACCGACAATGTCGCGCTCGCCAGGCACGCCAGGCAGTTCATCACGTTGGGTCTGGAAACGGCGCAATTGAAAGCTGATCTAGTGAAGACGGCGCATCGGCCCGATTGAGCCAGGCTTACAGCCCGCGCATCGACATAGCGGTGCAATTGCCACCAGAGGCATTGTTCTTTGACGGTCGGACTTTAAACTGCGCTTGTTGCATTGGCTTCATACGGAGTTGAACGTGCCTGCCGAAATGGACATCAGACCCTTGTCAGCCGGGGACGAGACGATTTCCGCCTTGTCCGAGCTGCTGGTCGAGACGGTCGCCAACGGCGGGTCGGTCAGTTTCATGCATCCATTGCCACTCAAGGCCGCGGAAGCCTTCTGGAGTGGTGCGCTGGCTGCCGCGGACAAAGGCGAACGCGTGGTGCTCGGTGCGTTCGAAGGCGATCGGCTGATGGGCACCGTGAGCCTGTTCCTCGATTTCCCGCCCAACCAGCCACATCGCGCAGAGATCGGCAAGCTGATGACAGCGGTGGCCTTCAGAGGTCGAGGCGTCGCCAGTGCCTTGATGGCAGTTGCCGAAACGATCGCTGCGGAGAGGTCGCGGACGCATCTGGTGCTCGACACGGCGACGGATGACGGTGCTGCGCCGCTCTATGAAAAGCTCGGCTACACCCGCGTCGGTGAAATTCCTGACTTTGCTTTCAAGCCCCATGGGGGACTGACCGGCACAATCCTATTTTGGAAGCGCATCGGAGCGCATCCGGCGACCGCGTGAAGCCGCGCTATCGGCCGTTGATCCGTTGGGAGCTTCGTGGCAAGTCCCGGTGGGACAAAATTCCTCATGGACATCCCAGCGCATATCCCTATATCGGGCATTGTTGTTCTACATTGTTAGAGGGAGGCATCATGAAGCGTTCACTGGCCGTGACCCTGGTCGTCATGGGAACTGCCGCAGGCGTCGCCGGCTGCCAGGACCAGGTCATCGATACCGCAGTCTATCAGTCGGTGGATGAGTGCATCGATGCCCGGATGTTTGCCCCCGAAAAATGCGAGGCCGATTTCAAGCAGGCCGCCGCCTCGCATGAAAAGACTGCCCCCGCCTTCGCCTCCAAGGAAGACTGCGAGGCAGATTTCGGGGCCGGCCAGTGCGCCCAGCCGACCCAGCAGCACGCGGCCGGTAGTGGTATCTTCATGCCGCTGATGATGGGCTACATGCTCGGCAGCGTCATGAACAACAACGCCGCAAATGTTGGTCCGCAGGCACTCTACCGGCAGAACGGCCGCGCCGATTTCGTCAACGGCAATGGCGCGCGCGTCGCCGGCGCTACCGGACCGGTGAAGTTTTCATCGAATTCGCCCGCGGCCCGTCCGCCCGCGGTTCAGACCCAGACCATGGCACGCGGCGGCTTCGGCTCGCGGGCCGTCGCCGTATCAAGCTGACGCGGCAGGCATGGAGCGGATCGCCTTCGAGGAGCGAGAAGACTGGCGCACGGACGCCGAGGCCTGCGGCTTCAATTTCCATACCATGTATGGCGCCCGCTACTGGGATGAACGCCACGCGTACTGCTTCAGCCTGGAGCAGATCGAAACCGACATCGAGGATCCGACCGCGGAGCTGATGTCGCTCTGCTACGAAGCGGCGGGGCGGATCGTCAATGATTCCGCCTTGATGGACAAACTCGCCATCCCAGCGGAATTTCACGCGGCGGTGAAAGCCTCCTGGGACCGCTCAGACTACGATCTCTACGGCCGTTTCGACTTCGCCTATGACGGTAAGGGTCCGGCCAAGATGCTGGAGTTTAACGCCGATACGCCGACCAGCCTGTTCGAGAGCGCCGTGTTCCAATGGCGCTGGCTGGAGGCGATGAAGGCTTCCGGAAAGCTCGCCCCCGGCGCTGACCAGTTCAACTCTCTGCATGAAAAGCTCGTCGCAGCCCTGCCGAAAATCGCCGGCCAGCCGCAGCGCATGCATTTTGCCGCCATCTCAGACAGCGTCGAGGATTGGGGCACGGTCGAATATCTCGTCGATTGCGCTGTTCAGGCGGGGCTCGAGGCCCTGCTGATCGACATCGCCCATATTGGCGTGGACGCGCAGGGCTGGTTCACCGATGCCGCCGACCGTCGCATTGAAACGCTGTTCAAGCTCTATCCGCTCGAAGACATGGTGCGCGAGGACTTCGGCGCACAGTTGAAGGTGACGCCGACCCGGCTGATCGAGCCGTTATGGAAGCTGGTGCTGTCCAACAAAGGCCTGCTGCCCATTCTGTGGGAAATGTACGAACGCCACCCCAATCTCTTGCCTGCATTCTTCGATGACGACCCGGCGGCGGCGAGCTTGGGCGATGCCTATGTGCGTAAGCCGCTTCTGTCGCGCGAAGGTGCCAACGTCACCATTGTCGATCCGGCTATGGCCGATGGAGGGTTGACCGTCGAGGGAGAATATGGCGCGGAAGGCTTTGTCCGCCAGGCGCTGCATCTTGTGCCGCAATTCGGCGAAGACTGGACGGTGATCGGATCGTGGGTAGTCGCAGGTCAGCCCGCCGGCATCGGCATCCGCGAGGATGCCACGCCAGTGACGCGCAACACCTCGCGGTTCGTGCCGCATTTCATTCTTTAGCGTTTTCCAACCGCTATCGCATCAGGCCGGCAGTACGCAGCGCGTCCTCGATGACCTTGCGGACCCCAGTCGCTTCCTCTTCGGGCGCCGACGAGGAAGCTTCGCGACGAGGCGTTTCCGGCGCGTAGACATCGTTCATCGGCGTTCGACGCGGTATAGATGCAACGCCTTCGTCCTTTCGTGTCGGCAATTCGGCAGAAGCTTCGACCGCGTTGGCGATCCCCCAGAAATCGGCAATGTGCCGCGTTGAAGAAATACCGGCGTCGAGCATGAACGGCCCCGCCGCGCCCAAGCCCTGGTCGCCCTTGGTCATCAAGGGGGCGCCGTGACCCATATACGCGATGGTGTAGGCTTCCATCACCTCGTTGCCGCTGTCGTTGCACCATACGTCACGGCTGTGTCCAGCGATGGTCTGCGACCGCGTCGGCGTTTTCTCCAACCCATGCACACCACGCCATTGCCCGGCGATGGCGTCGGCATTGGATGCGGCGACCGTATGGTCGGCGGTACCTTGCCAGATGGAAATTCGAGGCCACGGCCCTTTATGATGGGATGCGGATGCCAGAAGTTGCTGAAGCTCTTTTTCGGAGGGGCCTGCATGGCCGCGCATGCGGTCGAAGGCTTCCGGAATGGTGTTTGCCGATCCGTAGGGCAGGCCCGCGATGATTGCACCGCCGGCGAACACCTCGGGATAGGTTGCCAGCATCACCCCTGCCATGGCGCCGCCTGCCGACAGGCCGGTGACGAAGATGCGCTTTCGGTCGAGGCCATGAGTGGAGACCATCGTTTCGATCATCTGGCGTATCGAGAGTGCTTCGCCGGCGTCGCGCTTGGTGTCGCCGGGCACGAACCAGTTGAAGCACAGATTGGGATTGTTCGCCCGCTGCTGCTCGGCGTAAAGCACTGCGAAGCCAGCGCGGTCGGCCAGTTCGGACCAGCCGGAGCCATGATCGTAGGCTGCTGCGGTCTGGGTGCAGCCGGGCAGCACGACGACCAGCGGCGCGCCCTTCGGCAAAGTGTCCGGCAGATAGAATTTCGCTTTCAGCGCGCCGGGATTTGAGCCGAAATCCGTCAACTCCTTCAGGCGGTCGCTCGACGCTGTATCCAGGCTATGCGCGGTGTGCTGCGCGCGGAGCGCGGCGAGGCGTGCAATCGTGTCCGACATCTTTCGCAATGGAGGCATCCTTGTTCTGGCGCCCGATATCGGACGGTTCGTGTGCAAAACGTATCCCCCGGGATATCGTTGCTGCACTGCACAATTATAAGGGGATGCGTCGCGCTGAATCGATCTTTAGCCATGGCGGGGGCTGCGCATCGCTGATAATGCTTTCGCCAACACAGCATAGGTCTCGCAGATGTCATCGGATTCAAAGAATGCAGAGGCGGTCGAGCAATTGCTCGACACGCCCGATCTTGCGAGCGCTTTGGAAAGCGAACAGTTCAAGAAGTTCCTCGACCAGGTTCCCATTGCCATAGCGGTCTCTGATCTCGATGCGAACGAGCGTGTCATCTACGCCAATCCCGAATTCGAAACCTTATCGGGGCTGAAAGCTTCAACGCTGACACAGGGAGATTGGTCGCCTCTGTCCGGAACGGGCATCAATGACCAGAATGGAAGGGCGTTGGCTGCGGCGCTGGTCGAGGAGACAGATTTCGCAGGCACTTTCCAGCTTGATCGCGGACAGGACATGCCGACTGTCGACGTTTATACCAATGTCATCGAAGACGACCACGGCAAAAGCCGCTTCCGCCTCGTCGCGCTGGTCGATGTTACGGCCCATCGCGAGTCGAACGCGGGTTCCGCCGAGGAACGCGTCCGGGAGAAGGACACGCTGCTGCGCGAATTGCAGCATCGGGTTAAGAACAATCTGCAGATGATCACAGCCTTGATCCGTCTGGAAACCCGCAACGCGACCGAGCCAGACCAGAAGCGCTTCGAAAGACTGGCCGGGCGCGTCGATGCGCTCGCCATTCTCTACCAGACTCTGTCGGCGGACGAGCACAAGGAGGAGGTTGATCTTGGCGTCTATCTCAGCCAAATCGCATCTGCGGTCATGACGTCTCACGCGGTTGAAGGCATCCGCCTCGACATGAAGGTGGATACCTATCCGGTGTCGATCAACGTTGCGATGCCGACCGGGCTGGTGGTGAACGAGTTGCTGACCAATGCGCTCAAGCATGCCTTTCGCGATGGCGAGGGTGGCACCATCACTTTGCACAGCATCGTCGACGGTGACGGCTGCCGGGTCGTAGTCGCCGATGACGGCATCGGCTTGCCCGTGGGAGAGACCTGGCCCAAGCGGGGCAAGCTCGGCGCTCTCATCGCCCACTCGCTGACGGAGAATGCCAAGGCGCAGTTCACCGTTGAGTCGAGCGTGAACACCGGGACGAAAGTCACCATCGTCTTTAAACGGTCGGCTGCCGGAAGCTGAACGGCAGCCGTTTGCCGGATGCTAGCCCGTCACATCAAGCCAGATAGCGCTTGAACCATTCCATGGTGCGATCCCAGGCGAGTTTCGCCGCAGCCTCGTCGTAGCGCGGCGTTGAATCGTTGTGAAAGCCGTGGTTCACGCCAGGGTAAATGTAGGCTTCGTAGGTTTTACCCTTTTCCTTCAGCGCCGCCTCATAAGCGGGCCAACCTTCGTTGACGCCTTTATCGAGCTCGGCATAGTGCAACAGCAGCGGCGCCTTGATGCGATCGACATCTTCCACGCGAGGCTGGCGTCCATAAAAGGGCACCGCGACCGCCAGTTCGGGATAGGCCACGGCAGCCGCGTTGGAGACGCCACCACCATAGCAGAAGCCGGTGATGCCAACCTTGCCGTTGGTCAGGTCGCTTGCCTTTAGAAATTCGATGGCGGCGAAAAAGTCGTTCATCAGCTTTTGCGGATCGACCGTTTGCTGGAGTTCCTTGCCCTTGTCGTCATTGCCTGGATAGCCGCCGACAGAGGTCAGACCGTCGGGTGCAAGCGCTACGAAACCGGCCTTGGCGACACGTCGGGCAACGTCTTCGATGTAGGGGTTGAGGCCACGGTTTTCATGCACCACGACAACGCCGCCGACAGGTCCGGTGGCTGCCTTGGGGCGGACCAGATAACCGCGCACGTCGCCATTGCCGTTGGGCGAGGGGTAGGTGATGTATTCGGCCGTGATGTCCGGATCGGTGAATTCGACCTGCTGGGCAAGGGCATAATTCGGGCTCATCGAGCCGAGAATGGCTGCGGCCGTCAGGCCGCCTACGGCGTATTTGCCCGCGCGGTCGAGGAACTCGCGCTTGGTGATCTTGCCATGTGCGTAATAATCGTAGAGTTCGAGCAGTTCTTGCGGAAAATCCTTGGCGGTCATACGCGTCATCGATCTTCTCCCTGTTGCGGATCGTAGCCCACCTTGCCACAGCTCTGGCGTGGATGCGGTCACGATTTCGACAGCTCTGCCAGTATCGCTGGCCATGCGTACCAATTCGGAACCGAGACGGCTCCATTCGGTTTCTCCTGGGGCGGAGGCTGTTCGACGTTTTTATGAAAATTGCCACTTTCAACATCAACGGGATCAATGGCCGCCTGCCTGTCCTGCTGCGATGGCTGGATGAGGCGAGGCCTGACGCGGTCTGCCTGCAGGAGTTGAAGGCACCGCAGACGAAATTTCCTATCGAAGCCATTCGCGATGCCGGATACCAGATGATCTGGAACGGCCAGAAAAGCTGGAACGGCGTGGCTATTCTCGCACGCGGCAAAGAGCCGGTGGAGACGCGGCGGGCGCTGCCGGGCGATGACGACGACGAGCAGAGCCGCTACATAGAAGCTGCGGTGAACGGTATCCTCATCGGCTGCCTCTATCTGCCGAACGGCAACCCCGCGCCCGGCGTTAAATTCGACTACAAGCTGCGATGGTGCGACCGTTTGATCAAACATGCGCGGTCGTTGATCAAGCTCGACGTGCCTGCCGTGTTGGTGGGGGACTACAACATCATCCCCACCGACCGTGACGTCTATAGGCCGGAGCGCTGGAAAGACGATGCGCTGTTTCGCTCCGAAGTGCGCGCGAAATTTCGATCGCTGGCCAAACAGGGATGGACCGATGCGCTGCGAACGCTGCATCCCGACGAGGAGATCTATACGTTCTGGGACTACTTGCGGAACGCTTGGGGCCGCAACGCTGGCCTGCGGCTCGACCATTTGCTGTTGAGCCCCGCCGTCGCGCCGCGTCTCGTCGCCGCTGAGGTCGACCGGGATGTCAGGAGTTGGGACAAGACCAGCGATCACGCCCCGGTCTGGATCGAGCTTGCATGACGCCGTTTAGTCTAAGTCGATGATCAACCCACTTGTCCTAGAAGCCGACGTTTATTTCGACCTCATTTGGTGCTAGATTTAAAGCCTTTAGCGAGGAAATTATGCGGTCGACAATCAATTTGGACGATAGCTTGATGGAAAAGGCACGGTCTTTGACCGGAACGAAGGAGACGGCGGCGCTGGTCCGGCAGGCGCTGGAAACCCTTGTGCGAGTTGAAGCCGGTAAACGCCTGATTGCATTGGGTGGAACAATGCCCGATGCTGAAGCCGCGCCGCGCCAGAGGCGCGCTGCCGGCAAATGATGTTTGCCGATACTTCGATCTGGATCGACCATTTTCGCCAGTCGGATCGAGATATCGTAGGGGCGATAAACAATGACGGATTGCTCTGCCACCTAGCAGTCATTGGAGAACTGGCTTTGGGAAGTTTGCACGACAGGCGGGCAGTGCTCGGCTTTCTGACCGCACCACGTCAAGCTATCGTTGCGACCCACGATGAGATCATGACGATGATCGAACACCACCAGATATACAGCATAGGAATAGGCTATACCGATGCGCAACTGCTTGCCTCCACCCTGATCGACGATCGGGCAGAGCTGTTTACACGAGACAAGCGGCTGCGTGCCGCAGCCGAAAAAGTGGGCGCCCGGCTTTATCCTCCCGGAACGGCGCTCAATCTATGACATGTATGGGTCCACAGACATCTATCGACCCATACACCGCATCCAATCTCAGGGCAGGCGGCTGCGTTCCTTGGCCTGGCGCTCGGCCTCTTGCGCGGATTTGAGCTGGGCCTTCGTATACATCAGCGCGTGTGCCGCCAGGTCGTGCCCGTCCTCCCAAAGATTGCGCCAGATACCCAAAATGCCTTCGAGCGGCTGACCGACAACGCGCGAGGAGAAGCTTTCGAAGGTAATCGGGCCAGTATATCCGGATTTTACCAACGCCCGGAAGACGCCGGCGAGATCGATGGTGCCCGAACCCATATAGCCGCGATGAGAATCGCCGGTGTGGAAGTAGCCGAGATAGCCGCCGGTATCGAGGATGGCGCCCGAGATGTCGGATTCCTCGATGTTCATATGATAGACGTCGAGATGCACCTTCACATTCGGCTTTCCGATGCGCTTGCACATCTCAACCCCTTGGGCGGCGGTGTTTAGAACGTTGGTTTCGTAGCGATTGACCACTTCAAGCACCAGCGTGATGTTGCTCTTGGCTGCGGTCTCGGCCACCTGCTGCAGGATTTCGACCGATTGCGCAACGCCCGCGGCCGTAGTCGGCATGGTGTATTTGCCGAAGGCAGAATGCAGGATGCCGCCAATATACTCACCGCCGCAGTCGCGGCAGACGGCGATCGCTTGCTCCAGCCGCGCCTTGCCGCGCTTGCCCTTTTCCTTGTCGCCGCTTGAAATGTCGGTGTCGAAGCCGAGGCCGAGCGAGAAGTTGATACCGATGCCGCTTTTTTCGAGCTGTCGCCGCGTGAAATCCGGATCGATCAGGCTTGGGTCCAGCGCCGGCGCCTCGATGAAGTCGTAGCCGACCTCAGCGCTCTTGGCGATGGCGCGCGCGCATTCGTCGTGGCTCCAGCCAGCCTCCCAGACCAGAGCGTGGACACCCAGTTTGTTCATGTCTTCCTCCCGGTTTCTCGCAATTGCGAATAGAAAATGCTGCGACGCCAAAATAGATCGGAATCTATACTTGCGAAGACTCGTTGACACGTCATTTTTCGAGGTATAGCTTACAATAAATCGTTTCACCAGATGTTTTCGCACAGTTGTCGGGGAGGGCAAGCATGTCGAAACCACGCACTCCTTCCATCAAAATGGTGGCGGATCGCGCCGGCGTTTCCGTAGCGACTGTGTCGAATGTGCTCAACGGCAAGCCCAACGTGTCGCCGGATCTGGTATTGCGGGTCCGTGATGCCGTGAAGGAACTCGGCTATGCCGTGGACTTCGGCGCATCACGGCTTCGGTCGCGGAAATCCCAGCTTGCCGGCGTCGTGGTGCCGGATCTGACCAATCCGATGTTTGCCTCCTTCGTCTCGACGCTTGAGCATCTGGCGCGGGTCGACGGTTTCGACCTTGTCGTCGTCTCGGCGCGCAATGACCCGGAGGAAGAAGCGGATAGGCTGCGCAACATCCGCTCATGGCGGCCGGCCGGCCTCATCGTCATTCCGTGCGACGGGGCTTTTGCTAAGCGTCTGCCGGAAGGGTTTTCCGCACCGGTGGTTTTGGCCGACCGCATTCCCGACGAGCCGGGTTTCGACCTGATCGCCGTCGACAACTCAGCGGCCGCGGGCGCAATCGCCACGCATATCGAAAGCCAGGGATACAAGGATTGCCTCGTCGTCGGCTCGTGGCTGTCGATCAGCAATGTGCGCGAGCGCTGGGAGGGTATTCGCAAGGCTGTGAAACGGCTTGAGGTCGAGATGCTGGAAATTGGCATCGACGATCCGGAGGGCGCCGACCGTCTGGAGCGGCGGCTGCGGGGCAGGCAATTGCCCGGCGCCTTGTTCGTGCTGGACCACGGCTCGTCGCTGCTGGCCTACAGGACAATGGCCGAGATCGGCATTTCGGCGCCGCGCGACATCGGCTTTGCGAGTTTCGACGACATGGAATGGATGCGGCTGGTCGCGCCGAGCATCACGGCGGTGCGTCAGCCAGTGGAGGACATGGCCGAGCAGGCCTGGGCGCTGCTTCTGCGGCGTATCAGGGGGAGTGCCGGCGATCCCGCAACGCGGCGCCTTCGTTGCGCCATCGAGATCCGCGGTTCGACATCGCGGAGCCTGCGTCAGGACGCGGGCGAAGCACAAAAGGGAGGAATGACATGCACGTTACAAGAAGGACGGTACTCGCCGGAATAGGCGGTGCGGTGGCGGCCGGCACGCTCGGCGGCACGATGCTGACTGCGCAGGCCGCCGATCCGCAGGCTGGCATCGTGGTCAAGATCGGCGGCATCCCGTGGTTCAACGCTCTCGAAGTCGGCATCAAGAAGGCCGCGCCGGAATTCAAGATGGACGCCTGGATGGTCGGACCGACGCAGGCCGATGCTGCGCAGCAGGTCCGCGCCATCGAGGATCTGATAGCCCGCAAGGTCGCGGTGATCGGCATCGTGCCGAACGACTCTGCCGCGCTGGAACCGGTTCTCGGCCGTGCCCGCGCCGCCGGTATCAAGGTTCTCGCCCATGAAGGTCCTGACCAGAAGGAAATGGACTGGGACTTCGAACTCACAACGACAGAAGGCTACGGCAAGGCGCATATGGACCTGCTCGCCAAGGAGATGGGCGAAGAGGGCGAATACATCGTCTATGTTGGTTCGCTGACCGTGCCGCTGCACAATGCCTGGGCGGATGCGGCCATCGCTTACCAGAAGGAAAAATACCCCAAGATGAAGATGCTCGGCGACCGCTTTGGCGTGGCCGAAAGTCTCGACGAGAGCATCAAGACGACGCAAGACCAGCTTCGCGCCAATCCCGACCTGAAGGGCATCCTGACCTTCGGCTCGCAAGGCCCGATTGGTGCTGCGCGCGTTCTGGACGACCGCGGCAAAGCCAAGACCATCGCACTGGTCGGCGGCTTCTCGCCCGGACAAGGTGTCAAATACGTCAAGTCGGGCGTCATCCGCGGCGGCTTCATCTGGAACCCGATGACCGCAGGCGAAATCTTCGTGCAGGTTGCATCCATGCTCGCGGCCGGCAAGGAGCCGACCGACAATATGGAACTGACCGGCGTAGGCCCCGTCAGGGTCTATCCCGACAAGAAGCTGATCCAGGCGCAAAAGCTGGAGTCGCTCGACAAGGAGAACATCGATCGTCTGGTTGAGCTTGGCCTCTAGCCTCTAGCCAGTCGATCTATCACCGGCGGCCGAGCCCAAGCGGCCGCCGGTCGAATTTCTCCATGGAGTTTGACGAATGACGGACAGCGTCCCCTTCCTTCGTCTCAGAAATGTGTCGAAGACCTTCGTTGGCGTGCGCGCTCTGCAGGATATCGACTGGGAGGTCAAACCCGGCGAAATCCATTGTCTCGTCGGCGAGAACGGCTGTGGCAAGTCGACCTTGATCAAGACCGTTGCCGGCGTGCATCCACCCACATCGGGCACAATCGAGATTGGCGGCGAAGAGGTTCTACCGCTCGATCCTGCCAAGGCCAAGGCGCTCGGCATCCAGGTGATATTCCAGGATTTGTCGCTGTTTCCGAACCTGTCGGTATCGGAAAACATCGCCGTCGACGACACGCTGCAGAACATGCTGATGCCGGTGAACAAGCCGGCGATGCGGAAGAAGACGCGCGCGGTGCTGGAGCGGCTCGCCTTCGATCTCGACCTCGACGCCGCCGTCTCCGACCTGTCGGTTGCCGAACGCCAGATCGTGGCGATTGCGCGCGGCTTGGCGGCCGAGGCGCGGCTTATCTTCATGGACGAGCCGACCGCCTCGCTGACACGAGCCGAAGTTGACCGGCTGCTTGCCATCGTCTCGCGGCTGAAGGCCGACGGCATTGCCGTGGTCTTTGTCTCCCACCGCCTCGACGAGGTGGTGGAGATAGCCGAGCGGGTCACCGTCATGCGCGACGGCAGGAAGGTCGGCACCTGGCCGGTGGGCGAGGTAGACCAGAAGAAGATCGCCAATCTGATGACCGGGCTCAACATCGACAATTCGATTGTAGCCCGCGACATGAGTTCCGCTGAGCCGGTGCTGGAGGTGAAGAACCTGACGCGGCACGGCGAATTCGCCGATATCGATTTCACGCTTCGCTGTGGCGAAGTGCTCGGCATTGTCGGCCTGCTCGGCTCAGGCAGGACGGAACTGGCGCTGGCGCTCTTCGGCATGCATCGCGTCGATTCCGGCACCATGGCGCTGGAGGGAAAGCCACTGACGCTGCGCTCCAACCGCGACGCGGTGCGCGCCGGCATTGCCTATGTCTCGGAAGATCGGCTTGGATTGGGCGTGATCTTGCCGCAGTCGATCGGCGACAACATCATGCTCGCCGTGATGAAATCCATGACCAACGGGCTCGGCCTGATCCCCGACAAGAGCTGCAGGAAGCTTGCCGGCGATTGGGTGCAGCGGCTCGCCATCAAGGTGCCGAGCGCCGACCGCGCGGTTCAGACGCTTTCGGGCGGCAACCAGCAGCGCGTGGTTCTGGCCAAATGGCTGGCGACCAAGCCGAAGGTGCTAATCCTGGATTCCCCAACTGTCGGCGTTGACATCAAGAACAAGCAAGGCATCTATGAGGTCGTCTCCGATCTCGCCCGCCAGGGGGTCGGCATTATTCTCATCTCCGACGAGGTGTCGGAGGTGTTCGCCACGTGTGACCGCGTCTTGCACATGCGCGGCGGCCGTATTCTGGAAGAGGAGGTGCCGGGCCGGGTCTCCGAACACGACATGGAGGAGCGCATCTATGCGTGACGGTGTCCCTTCGACATCCGCTCAGTCAGCACTAACACGGCTTCGCCGCCGGCCCGAAGCCTGGCTGCTGGTGGTCATCCTGATCGTCGGCACGATTTTCAGCCTGACGGCGCGCGACTTCCTATCACTGCCCAACATCATCGACCTGCTCGAGACCTATTCGGTGCAGGCGATCATGGCCATGGGCCTGTTCGTCGTGCTGGTCTCGGGCGGCATCGACATCTCGTTTGCGGCGACCGCTTCGGTGGCGCAGTATTGCGCGGCGCTGCTGGCGTCCCAACTCGGCCTGCCGGCGCCGCTGGTTATCATGTCGGGGCTTGCAGTGGGCGCAATCCTTGGCTGCCTCAACGCGCTGCTGATCCACTATGTGCGCATCACCTCGATCATTGCCACCATTGCCATGATGAGCGTCAGCTTTTCGCTGCTGATGTATTTTTCGGGCGGCAAGTCGATCTACACCCTGCCCGATTGGTGGACCGACCGCATCGTCTTCTGGCAGACCGAAACGGAAAGCGGCGATCTCGTCCGCATCACGCTGCCCATCGTAGCGATGGTCGTCGTAACTCTGTTCACCTGGGCGTGGATGATCCGATCCTCCGCCGGCCGGCAACTTTATGCCATGGGCGGCAATGCCGAGGCCGCGCGCCGCATCGGCATCGATATCGGCCGGCTGCAATTCGTAGCCTACGGCTATCTCGGCCTGATGGCGGCGATTGCCGGCATGCTACAGGCGCATCGGGTGGGGGAGAGTGTGCCCAATGCGATGTACAATACCGAGCTCGCCGTGCTGTCGGCGGCCGTTCTCGGCGGTGCGAGTTTGACCGGCGGCATCGGCACCGTGCCCGGCGTGCTGTTGGGCATCGTGCTGCTCGCCATTCTGCAGAACGGGCTTAATCTGCTCGGCGTGTCGTCCTATTTCTTCCAGATCGTCATCGGCATCACCATCCTGGCCTCGACCTCTCTGACGGTCATCAGTTCGCGGCGCGGCCGGCGTCATCGCATCCTGGCAGAGGCTCCTGCCAATGGCTGACCTTACGAACAATCTCAATTCAGGGCTGTCGGATCTGATGAGCCGGTTGCGGTCCGGCATGCCGGGCGGACATGCCGGGCTTATGGCGCTGCTCACTTTTCTCGTGCTCGGCTTTTCGGTACTCGTGCCGAATTTCGCCAGCGTGGGCACGTTGCAATCCTTCATGTACCAGTTGCCGCTGCTCGGGCTGCTGTCCCTGGCGATGATGGCGCCGCTGCTCACCGGCGGGCTCAACCTGGCGATTATCGCCACGACCAACCAGTCTGCGCTGCTGATGGCTTTCATCATGCGCACCATGATCACGCCGGAAAGTTCGGCGGGAACGACGGGCGCGGTCATCCTTCTGGCGCTGGTGGCGGGACTCGCGCTCTGCCTGCTGATCGGTTTGGCGACCGGCGTTCTGATTGCCTATACCGGCGTGCATCCGATCCTGATCACGCTCGGCACCAAGTCGCTGATCGACGGCATCAGCATCTATCTCACCCGTGGCATGGCTTTGTCAGGCGTTCCCGAGGCGTTCGCGCGGACGGGGGCGGCAACGGTGATCGGCATTCCGCTCGTCTTCATCCTGCTCGTCATCCTAGCTGTGATCGTCAGCATCGTGCTGAGGCGCACACCCTTCGGCATCGCCTGCGCCATGATCGGCTCCAATATCGAGGCGACACGCTATTCGGCCATCGATACAAGGCGCGTGCTGGTCGGCGTCTACACCATGTCGAGCCTAATCTGCTTCTTCGCAGCGCTGGTCATGCTGGCGACCTTCAACTCGGCCAGCGCCGACTATGCCCAATCCTATCTTCTGGTCACCATCCTGGCGGCGGTGCTGGGCGGGATCGATCCCTTCGGCGGATTCGGCACGGTGGGCGGGCTCATGCTGGCGCTTACCATCCTCCAGGTCATCTCGTCGGGCTTCAACCAGTTCGGCCTGAGCAACTATCTGACCGTGGCGATCTGGGGCGGCATCCTGATTTTCGTTGCCATGGCCCAGACCATGCGGCCCTATCTGGCCGGACTTCTGCGGCCGCGCGGAGACGGCCCTCAATGAGCGTCGTCGCAGTCTTCGATGTCGGCAAGACCAATGTGAAGCTGTCGGCGGCGACCGATGACGGCTTCATGCTGGAAACCCTATCGACGCCAAACATCGTCCTCGACGGCCCACCCTATCGCCACCACGACCTCAAAGGCCTGGAGGCATGGCTGGTCGAGGGGCTTCGCGATCTTGGCAGCCGGCACAGGATCGATGCGATCGTGACCTGCGCGCATGGCTCTGGCGGCGTGCTGGCTGGCGAGGGCGGCCCGGCCATGCCGATGATCGACTACGAACAGCCGATACCGGACGATGTCGACCGGGCGTATCGTGCTGTTGTCGGGCCCTACCGGGAGAGGGGGAGCGCTATCATGCTGGGCGCTGCGCATATTGCGCGGCAGATGCTGTGGCAGGAAATGGTCTGGCCGGAACGCTTTTCCAAAGGTGTCGCTTATCTCGCGACGCCGCAATATTGGGCGTGGCGGCTCTCTGGCGTGCTGTCGGGAGAAGTGACCAGTCTTGCCGCGCAATCGCATCTGTGGGCGTCAGCAGACAGCCGGCCGGCCCGGCTCGTCGCCGAAAAGGATTGGCAGCACCTGATGCCGCCGATGCGCCATGCCTGGGAGACGCTGGGGCCGATTACGCCTGAAATGGCGCGCCGTACCGGCCTGCCGCATACGACCCGCATCTTGTGCGGCGTCCACGATTCCTCGGCCAATTTCTACCGCTATCAGGCGGCGGGCCTTTCGGACTTCACTGTGGTGTCTACAGGAACCTGGATCGTTCTTCTGACCGACCGCACCGGCGTCGATTTCAGTGTCGAGCGCCCAGGCCATGCCTGCAATGCAGATGTGTTCGGCAACCCGATGCCGGGCATGCTGACAATGGGTGGGCGGGAATTCTCCGCCGTCGCCGGCAAGGCGCCCGGTCCGGCATCGCAGGACGCGCTGGACCGGATCGTGCGGTCGCAAACCTTCGCCGTCCCGTCATTCGGTTCCGACGACGGGTTGTTTCCCAGAACGGCAAAGCAGGGACGCATTGAGGGACCGTTGGCGCCCGATCCTTCGGTGCGCTTCACGCTGGCAGTTCTCTATGCGGCGCTGTTGACGACCACCTGCCTCGAAAATCTTCCGCTTGCCAGGACCGTGGTGCTCGATGGCACCTTCGTCAGCGATCCGCTTTATGGTGCGCTCGTTGCGGCTTTGACGCCAGACACGCGTGTGCTGGTCAGCCGCAGCACGACGGGAACCGCGACGGGGGCGGCGATGCTGGCTGCCCATGACAGCCGGGCCGAACTGGCCCCTCTTGCCGCCGAAACGCCGGACACGTCCGGCCTCCCCGACCTTTCATCATACCGCGCGCGTTGGCGCGCCCTCACCAAGACCATGGAGCAAGCATCGTGACCAAGACCTATGACGACACCGCCCTGCGCGAAGAGATGGTGAGAATCTGCCGGCGCATGAACGATTCGGGGATCAACCAGGGAACCGCCGGCAACATGTCAGTGCGCAATCCCAAGGGCTTCCTGATCACACCGACATCTCTGCCCTATGACATCATGGAGGCGAAGGATCTCGTGCAGATGTATTTCGACGGCAGCTTCGAAGGCGAACGCCGCCCGTCCTCGGAATGGCGTTTTCACCGCGACATTCTCGCTTCGCGCCTTGATATCGAATGTGTGCTGCATTGCCACTCGGTCTATGCGACCACGCTTGCCGTTCATCACAAGCCCATTCCCAGCTTCCACTACATGACCGGCGTCGCCGGCGGCACGACGATCCGCTGTGCGCACTATGCCACGTTCGGAACGCAGGCCTTATCGGATGCCGCCATTGAAGCCTTGCAGGACAGGCTCGCCTGCCTGCTCGGCCAGCACGGCCAGATTTCGCTGGGCAAGTCACCATCGGCGGCGCTGGCGCTGGCCATCGAAGTCGAGACCTTGTCGCGTCTCTATGTCCAGGCGTTGACGATCGGCGAGCCGCCTATCCTCGACGACGAGGAAATGGCGCGCGTGATCCAGCAGATGAAGAATATGAGCTACGGGCAGGCGCCGGATCTGGAGGGCGTCAACGACACGGCACAATTGCGACAGGCGCGATAACCGCTGCGCTGAGTTCTGTTTGCAGATGCGACAATCTGCGCACAGATCGCGGCAAACGCGATCTTGAACATCCCCCATGGGATTGTTATGTCAGTGTTGTTGACGTTCTTTCCTCCTCCCTGAACGTTAACGTCGAAAGCGGCGCACCTCCTCCCTTGCTGCTTTTCAGATTGAGCCCGCCGCACCTCCTCCCGCGGCGGGCTTTTCTCTATGGCAAATCTGCCACGCTGTTCTGGCGATTTCGGGAGTGAGGGCATTTCCTTCCCTTGAGAAGGCTGAGCCGCTTCATTTTGGACATCATTAGCGATATTTTGTCCGAAAAGCGGGCTGATAATCAACACAAACATGGGGCTTGGGCAGATGAACTTTGCTGCCAAAATCGAAACCTTTTGGTCTCGTGCCGTGCTGTCGGGCGCTGTCCTTGCTGCTGCGGTTTCTGGCTTTGTATCGACGGCCGATGCGGCTTCGCGGATCGAGGCGCGGGAGAGCGTCAGTCCTGCTTTGGGCCGGCCATTGGACGTCAACGTCTATGTTCCGGACGGCATGGCGCCGTCGTCGGGTTGGCCGGTGCTGTATCTTCTGCATGGCCATGGCGGCAACCAGAACAGTTGGACAACGCTGGGTAACATCCAGCAGACGCTCGACTACATGATCAGCGAGAAGGAAATCTCGCCGCTCATCGTCGTCATGCCGGCAGCGCAAAACAGCTGGTACGTTGATTCGGCTTCGGTTAAGGGCCCCGGCGATTACGAGACGGCGCTGACCAAGGATCTCGTCAGCTGGGTGCAGGCCAATTATCCCACCCGCACCGACAAGAGCGGTCGGGCCATTGCGGGGCTGTCCATGGGTGGCTTCGGCGCGCTGCGCCTGGCTTATTCGCATCCAGAGCTTTATTCCTCAACCGTCAGCATGTCGGGAGCGATCTGGAACAATGTGTCCGAAGCGGAGATGACGAAGACGCCTGATGACTACCGGCTGATCCAGAATGCCGAGTTCTACAAGCGCCTCGACAAATATACGCTCGGCACCGGCCGCATTCTGCCGTCGGTGGGCGACCACTATGATGGTTCGTTCGGCACGCCGTTCAATGCGGCGCTGTTCAACAGGGAAAACCTGTTCACGCTGGCCCAGGACGCCAAGGAAGCCGGCGTGCAACTGCCTCCGAGCTACATCACGGTTGGCGACGACGATGGCTGGCATCTCTGGCGCGGGGCAATTGCTCTGCATCAGACGCTGCTCGAAACCGGTCAGCCTTCGCAGCTTCGCGTCACCGACGGCGACCATCTCTGGTCGCTGTGGAAGGTGGTCGTGGCGGATGCGCTGGAGTTCGTCAACGGCAATTGGGGCGTGGACGATGCGCCTGCCGTGGTTGCCGCCGATGAACCTGTGCCCGCCAAGATCGGCCAGGCGCCGGCAAAAGCCGAAATCACAGCCACCCGCTAGCATCGAACAGAGCTCCGTTTCCATGATGGAAGCGGAGCTCTGTTTGCATCAGGCAAATACCGACCTGATCGCATCCTCTGTAGCACCGACGACGATGTCGGCCTCTTCTCGTGTCAGACACAATGGCGGCGCGAAGCCGAGTATGTCGCCCTGAGGCATGGCACGACCGATTACGCCGCGCTCGAGCAAGGCCGCGGCCACCTGCGGCCCGATCTTCCGGGCGGGGTCGAAGAATGTCTGGTCGTCCTTGTCCTCGACGAATTCGACGGCGGCCAGCATGCCGTCGCCCCGGACATCCCCGACATTCGCATGACCGCCGACGGCCTGCGCGAGCTGTTCGCGGAAATAGGCGCCGGTGGAACCCGCATTTTCGACCAGGCCAAGCTCGTCGATCAGTTCCAGATTGGCGACGCCGGCCGCCGAACAGAGCGGATGCGCGGCATAGGTCCAGCCATGGCCGATGGCACCGAGTTCGTCCGAACCCTGGACCAGAACCTGCCAGACCTTGTCGGAGACGATGACGCCTGACAGCGGCGCATAGGCTGAGGTGAGGCCCTTGGCGATAGTGATAAGGTCCGGTTTGATGCCGTAATGGTCCGAACCGAACATGGTGCCGAGACGGCCGAAGCCGGTCACCACTTCGTCCGCGACCAGCAGCACGTCATATTTCTTCAGCACGGCCTGGATCTTGTCCCAATAGAAGGCGGGCGGCGGGACGATGCCGCCGGTGCCGAGGATCGGCTCGCCGATGAAGGCGGCGATCGTGTCCGGTCCTTCGGCGAGGATCATTTCCTCAAGCTTGTCGGCGCAATGCTGCGAGAACTGTTCCTCGCTCAGGGAGCGGTCTTCGCGGCGGAAATAATACGGCGCTTCGGTGTGCAAAATGGGTGCGCGCGGCAGGTCGAAGGCGTTGTGGAAGAGATGCAGCCCGGTGAGCGAGCCGGTCATAACTCCCGAGCCGTGATAACCGCGCCAGCGCGAGATGATCTTCTTCTTCTCCGGCCGGCCCAGCACGTTGTTGTAGTACCAGATCAGCTTGATGTTGGTCTCGTTGGCGTCCGAGCCGGAGAGGCCAAAATAGACCTTCGACATGCCAGCCGGCGCGCGGTCGATGATCATCTTGGACAGCGTGATCGACGCATCCGTGCCATGGCCGACATAGGCATGATAATAGGCGAGGTCCTTGGCCTGCGCGGCGATGGCGTCGGCAATCTTCTGCCGGCCGTAGCCGACATTGACGCAGTAGAGCCCGGCGAAGGCATCGAGGCTTTTGCGGCCGGTGACGTCTGTGATGTAGACGCCTTCGCCGCCCGCCATGACGCGGGTGGGCGTCTCGCCGCGCGCGTGCATGCCCATATGGGTCGAGGGATGGAAGAAATAGTCGCGGTCCCAGGCGGTGCGTTCGTTGGACGGGTCGAGCATGGTTCAAACTCCTTGGTCAGTAAAATGAGTGATGGACCGTTCCGGTCTGAACATCAGGCGGCGTCGAGGCAGAGATATTTGAGATCCGTGAACGCCTCGATGCCGTGGCGCGACCCTTCGCGTCCGAGGCCGGATTGCTTGACGCCGCCGAACGGGATCGGCGCGCCGGTGATCTTGACGCGGTTGATGCCCACCATGCCATAGTCGAGCGCACGCCCGAGCCGAAGCTGCCGTGCGCCATTCTCGGTGACGACATAGGCGACCAGCCCGTACTCGGTCGCATTGGCTCGGTCGATGACTTCGGCCTCGGTGTCGAACGGCGTGACCGCAGCGACCGGCCCGAAGGTCTCGTCGCGCATGATATCGGCGTCGTCAGGCACGTCGACCAAGACGGTCGGCTCGAAGAACAACGCGCCGGCTGTCGAAACGGAGCCGCCGACAAGGCATTGCGCACCCTTCGCCAAGGCGTCGGAGACCTGGGATTGGACCTTGGCTACCGCCCGCGTATGCATCAGTGGACCGATGTCGGTGGTGCCGTCGAGCCCATGACCGAGTTTGAGTGTCGCCACCCGTACCGCGAAAGCCTTGCAGAATGCTGGATAGAGCGCGCTCTGCACATAGATGCGATTGGCCGCAAGGCAATCCTGGCCGGATGTCGCGAATTTCGCGTCCAGGGCGATATCGACGGCGCGCTCCAGATCGGCATCGTCGAACACGATCAGCGGCGCGTGGCCGCCAAGCTCCATCACCAGCCGCTTCATCGTCGGCGCGCATTGGGCTGCGATCAACCGGCCGATCTCCGTCGAACCGGTGAAGCTGAGCGCCCGGACACGGCGGTCCCGGCACAACTCGCTAACGATGGTCGACGCATCGCCGGTGACGACGTTAAAGACGCCTGCGGGCAGGCCGGCGCGCTCGCCCAATTCGGCCAGCGCGAGGGCCGAAAGCGGCGTTTCCGACGATGGATGGGCGACGACGGTGCAGCCGGCGGCAAGCGCCGCGGCTGCCTTCCGCGTCAACATTGCCGAGGGGAAGTTCCACGGTGTGACGATGCCGACGACGCCTATGGCTTCGCGCCGAACGATCATCTCGGCATGCGGCAGATGGCTGGTCACGCTCTCGGCGTTCAGCCTTTTGGCTTCCTCGGCATACCATTCGACGAAGGATGCGGCATAGTCGATCTCGCCGCGCGATTCCTTCAGCGGCTTGCCCTGTTCCAGCGTCATGATCAATGCGAGGTCTTCCCTCGCAGCCAGGATCAGCTTGAACCAGCGGCGCAGGATAGCCGAACGCGCCTGGGGCAGCAGCCCGCGCCAGGCAGGCAGCGCCGAAACGGCGGCGTCGATGCCAAGCCCGGCCTGGGCAGTATCAAGGGCTGCGACATTGGCTATGAGGTCGCCATTGGCAGGGTCCGTCACCGCGAAGCAGGCAGCATTGCTGCCCGCCGTCCACTTTCCGCCGACATAGGCCAGTTGGCGCTGGAGCCTGCGGTCGGTCAGCCCGTCCAGGGCGTGGCTGGGTGTTGAGGTGGCTCGTCTTGCGGTCATCGGGGCCTCCAAAGGTTTCCCGATGATAGGCACATCGCCCTAGCAGGATGGACCAAAGCCGATGCCGGATGCAGACAGTCTGGCTAGGGCAAGTACTTTCTCTAGAGAAACTCTCTATCGCGCGGCGGTGTCGCCCAGCATGCCGTCGACGAGAACCGGCTCGTTTTCCTTGACGGTGCGCGTCACGATGTAGGTGAAGTAGCGGTCGATGCCGATTTCGCGTTCGAGCAGCGAATCGATCAGGCGCTGATAGGCGTCGATGTCGCGGGCGACAACCTTCAGCATGTAGTCGATGCCCCCGCCGACGGACCAGCAGCTGACGATTTCCGGTGTATCCCGGATGACGCGTTCGAAGCGGTCGAAATCCGCCTGGCGGTGGCTACGCAGGGTGGCCTCGACCAGAACGGTGGCAATCGGTGCAACCGAACGCATGTCGAGCGCAGCATGGTAACCGCGCACGATGCCTGCCTTTTCGAGCTTGCGCAGCCTGAGCCAGGCCGGCGTGGGCGACAAGCCGACCTTCTCGGCCAGGGCAAGCTTGGTGATGCGCCCGTCACGCTGGATGGCGTCGAGGATTTTTAGATCGATGGCGTCGAGTTTCGGGGCGTTCATTCCAACCTTCAAATGTGAGGTCCGGAGCATGAAGTGGCACAGGCCCCATTGTCAATTGAACTGATTTATATCTCTAATGGGTCATGACAATTTGGCGTCCCGATCCCAGCCTCATCAGGCGGCCGGCCTACCTCTCGCTGGCCGACCAACTCGCGCGCGCCATTCACGACGGGCGTCTTTCGAACGGCACGCGTCTGCCGACGCATCGCAAGCTCGCCTATGAATTGAGCTTGTCGGTGCAAACGGTCAGCCGCGCCTATGAGGAACTGATCCGCCGCGGGTTGATCTCCGGCGAGATCGGGCGTGGCAGCTTCGTGCAGACCGTGCGCCGGGAAGTGGAGCCACCCTATCTGCCGGAACGGCTCGGCGAGGTAATCGACCTGTCGATCCTCAAGCCGGTCTGCGAACCCATGCATCTGGAGCGGATGAAGCAGGCGCTGACATGGCTGGGCGAAAACCTGCCATCCAGTTCGGCGCTGTCGTTCCGTCCCAATGTCGTATTTCCCCGCCATCGCGCCGTCGCCGTCGAGTGGCTGAAGGCGTGCGGGCTGAGCGTATCGCCGCAAAGCGTCAGCCTGACCAATGGGGCGACGGCGGCGATGACGGTCGCGCTGATGAGCGTTGCCCCGCCTGGCTCGACTGTGGCAACGGAGGCTATCGGCCACCATACGTTGGTGCCGCTTGCGCGCTATCTCGGCTTCAATCTTCAAGGATTGCCCATCGACGATGATGGCATTCTGCCGGACGCGCTCGATGAGGCCTGCCGGGAAACCGATATTCGCGCCGTTTTCGTCCAGCCCTCCGTCATCAACCCGACGGCGACGCTGATGCGCGAGCAGCGCCGTGCTGAATTGGTCGACGTTGCGCGCAGACACGACATCGCCATTATCGAGAGCGACGTGCTCGGGCCTTTGGTCGAACACCGACCGCCCCCGATTGCGGCGATGGCACCGGAGCGTACGCTGTATCTGACGAGTTTCACCAAGATTACGGTGCCGGGCCTGCGCATCGGCTATCTCGTTGCACCCGACCGATACGCGGCCGCGGTCGCTAACCGGCATCTGGTGTCGAACTGGATGGCGACGCCCATCATTGCCGAAATCGCTTCCAAATGGGTGACGGACGGAACCGCGCTCGAACTGGTTCGCTGGCAGAGATCGGCTTTGATGCGGCGACAGCAAATCGTTGACGAAGTGCTAGGGGCAGGGCGGGTGTTGACGCATCCGAACGCCTTGCATTTGTGGCTCCCGCTGCCCGATGACCGCACCGAAGATGGCTTTGTCGCCCAGGCGCGCCTGCAGGGCGTCGGCATTGCGCCCGGCCTCTCGTTCAAGACGTCCGATGCGCCTTGGCAGCCTGCGGTGCGGATCTCGCTAGGGTCGACCACCGAAGACGAGTTGCGCGTCGGTCTCGGCATCGTGGCACGGCTATTGCTGGGTGACCCCGAACACTTGTTGCTTGCGATCTAGGCAAAGCGGTCAAGAATCTTGCACAATTGACATAATTGTCATGATATTATTTTACGAATTGACATGATTTCATAACTTACCCATCGTTTAGGGGTCGGATCGTCAAACCTGGAGAGACGATGACTGAGCCCATTATCAAGATTGACGCGATCAGCAAAAGCTTCGGCACCTTCCAGGTCCTGGACGGTCTGTCGATGCAGGTGATGCCGCGCGAGAAGCTTGCCCTGATCGGCCCATCGGGATCAGGCAAGACGACGATCCTGCGCATCCTGATGACGCTGGAGCGCATCGATGCCGGCCATATCGCCATAGAAGGCGAGCAACTCTATCACATGCCCAAGAATGGCGGTCTGATCGCCGCCGACGAACGCCATCTGACAAAGATGCGCCAGAAGATCGGCATGGTCTTCCAGCTATTCAACCTGTTTCCGCACATGTCGGTCATCGACAATGTCACGCTCGCGCCGATGCTGACCAAAGGCGTGGCCCGTGCTGCGGCGGAGAAACGCGCGATGGAACTGCTCGACATGGTCGGTATGTCCGAAAAGGCCAAGGCCATGCCGGCGCAACTCTCCGGCGGGCAGAAGCAGCGTGTTGCGATAGCCCGCGCACTCGCGCTCCAGCCCAAGATCATGCTGTTCGACGAAGTGACGTCGGCGCTCGATCCGGAACTGGTCGAGGAAGTGCTCAACGTTCTCTGGAAGCTCTGTGCCGAGACCGACATGACCATGCTTCTTGTCACGCATGAAATGGGCTTTGCCCGCGATTTCGCCGACCGCGTGCTTTTCTTCGATCGCGGCAAGATCGTCGAGGAGGGCAAGCCCGACGAGTTGTTCCGCAATCCGAAGCAGGAGCGCACGCAGACCTTTCTACGCAAGATCATCGCGGCCGGACATCGGGTCTGACCGCAATGTTGCGGCCGGCTTCGTCCTATGCCGCGAAAACCAGAACAGTCAGAACGACAGACAACCAAAGGAATGGGAGCAATGAAGAAATTAACGATTTTCACCGGCATAGGTGCATTAGCGCTGGGAGCGGCGGTCGCCGTCTCGGTGCCGTCGTCGGCGCAGGACAACGCCAAGCTTGAACAGTTGAAGGCGCAGGGTTTTGCCCGCGTGGCCATCGCCAACGAGCCGCCCTACACCGCTGTTGGCGCCGACGGCAAGGTGTCGGGCGCGGCACCCGATGTGGCGCGTGAGGTCTTCAAGCGCCTGGGCGTACCGGATATCGTCGCCTCGATCTCCGAATATGGCGCGATGATCCCCGGCTTGCAGGCAGGCCGCCACGACGTTGTCACGGCAGGTCTTTTCATGAAGCCCGAGCGCTGCGCGGCGGTCGTCTATTCCGAGCCTGTCCTGTGCGACGCCGAAGCGCTGCTGGTGAAGAAGGGCAACCCCAAGGGCTTCAAATCCTATGCCGATTTTGCCAAGGACGGCGCCACGGTCGGCGCGCCTGGCGGCGGCACGGAAGAGAAGCTGGCGCTCGATGCCGGTGTGCCGCGCGCGCAGGTGATCGTGGTACCGGACGGCCAGAGCGGCCTGAAGATGGTTCAGGACGGTCGTATCGACGCCTATTCGCTGCCGGTCCTGTCTATCAACGACCTGATGAAGAAGGCCGCCGACGAGAACCTGGAGGTCATCGCACCCGTCGAAGGCGCGCCGGTCTATTGCGACGGCGCTGCCTTCAAGAAGGGCGACGAGGCGCTTCGCGACGCGTTCAACGTCGAACTGGCCAAGATGAAGGAATCGGGCGAGTTCGCCAAGATCATCGAGCCCTACGGCTTCTCGGCAGCGGCCGCCATGTCGACGACGACCGCCAAGCTCTGCGCTCCGGCGCAGTAAGGGCGCGACCCACCTTCTCCCCTTGCGGGAGAAGGTGTCGCCTTCGAGCTTGCGAAGCAAGGACGAAATAGGCGACGGATGAGGGGTGCTGGAAGAAATGAGACGTCGGACTTTGTCCAACACCCCTCATCCGACCTCCCCCTTCGACAAGCTCAGGGTCGGCCACCTTCTCCCGCGGGGGGAGAAGGCCACGCCGCGCAATGCCAGTCAGCTGGAGAACGTATGATCGACTGGTCTGGATATCTCAGCCTTATCCTGCAAGGCGCTGTGGTCACGGTGCAACTGACCGTGATGGGATCCGCGCTGGCGCTGGTCATGGCGTTTCTGGCCGGGCTTGGCCGGCTGTCGCGGTTTGCCGCGCTGCGCTGGCTGGCGACGGCCTATATCGAGTTTTTTCGCGGCACGTCGATCTTCGTGCAGCTGTTTTTTGCCTACTTTGTGCTGCCCTTCGCAGGGGTTTCGCTTACGCCGCTGCAGGCGGGCGTTTTGGCGCTGGGCCTCAATGTCGGTGCCTATGCCGCCGAGGTGGTGCGTGGCGCGATCCAGTCTATCGGCAAGGAACAGTACGAAGCTTGCATCGCGCTCAACCTTAGCCGCTGGCAATGCATGCGAAGGATTATTATCCCGCAGGCACTGTTGGTCATGCTGCCGACCTTCGGCAACAACGCAATCGAACTGCTCAAGGCCACCTCGGTGGTTTCGCTGATCTCACTCGCGGACATGACGTTCCAGGCCAACATCGTGCGCTCGCAGACCGGCAACACGTTGTTTCCGTTCACCACGATCCTGATCCTCTATTTCGTCTTCGCCATGATCATCACCTTCTCGATGCGCGCGCTGGAACGGCGCATGGCGCGTGGGCTCGACGGAGTGCGCAACTGATGGCCCCGGCTCATTCCGCAGGAAAGGCCCGCTGATGGAGTGGGATTGGAACTTCGTCTGGCAGATCATGCCTACGCTGATCGAAGGCGTGAAGATCACCATCCTGGCAACGCTGCTTGGATCGATGCTGGCCGCGGTTGTAGGGCTCGGCATCGCGCTCGGTCGCCGCTCACCGAACCGTATCGTCGCGCGCAGCATCGGCTTTGTCGCCGAGTTCATTCGCGGCACGCCGCTTCTGGTGCAGCTCTATTTCATCTTCTACGTCCTGCCCGACATCGGCATCCTGCTCTCGCCACTGGTGGCTGGCGTGATCGGGCTCGGCCTGCATTACGGGACCTATACGGCCGAGGTCTATCGCGCCGGCATCGACAACGTGCCGCGCGGCCAGTGGGAAGCCGCCAAGGCCTGCAATCTCAGCGCGCGCCAGACTTGGACGCGGATCATCATGCCGCAAGCGATACCGCCGATGATCCCGGCGCTGGCCAATTATTTCATCGCCATGTTCAAGGAAACGCCGCTGCTTTCGGCCATCACTGTGCTCGAACTGATGAACCAGGCAAAAAGCGTGGCCAACACCTATTACCGCTACATCGAGCCGATCACGCTGGTGGGCGCGTTCTTCCTGGCGATCAGTCTCGTCGCGGTGGTGCTGCTGCGCTGGCTGGAACACCGCTATGGGAGGGTCGAGCGATGAGCGTTCTTACACGCAAAAGCGTCGAACTCGATCTCCGTGCCGACCGTCCCGCGCTCGACGCGCGGCCGTTGGAGAAGCGGATCGGCTTGATCGTGCTCGCGACCGACCACACCAGCGAGCCGGATTTCCGCCGCATGGTGGCCAGCGAGCGGGTCGGCGTCTATGTCGCGCGAATTCCATATGCCAATCCGACGACGCCCGAAAACCTGCGCAAGATGCAGCCGGCGCTGACGGCTGGGGCGGCGCTGATCCTGCCAAACGAAGATCTGGACGCGATCTGCTATTCTTGCACGTCTGCATCGGTGGTCATCGGCGATGCCGAGATCGAGGCGGCAATCCAAGCGGATAAGCCGGGTGTGCCGGTGGTGACGCCGCCGCTTGCCGCCGTTGCAGGGCTCAATGCGCTGGGCGCGCGGCGCATCAGCATCCTCACGCCCTATACCGTCGAGACCAGCCGGCCGATGGCGGACTATTTTGAAGCGCGCGGGTTTCACATCGACCGTTTCACCTGCCTCGGCTTCGATGACGACCGGGAGATGGCGCGCATCGCACCCGAAACCTTGGCCGATCTCGCGGCCGGAGCGACTGCCGGCCAGTCCGAAGCGCTGTTCATCTCCTGTACGGCGCTAAGGGCCGCATCCGTAATACCCGCCATAGAGGCGGCGATCGGCAGGCCGGTCGTCAGCAGCAACCAAGCTTCGGCCTGGCAGTGCCTGCGCCTTACGGGCGACCAGAGGGCCTACCCAAGGTTCGGGCAGTTGATGACGCTTGCGCTGCATGGATCATGATAGTTTCCGTTGACGATATCCGCGCCGCGGCCCGACGTATCGCCGGCACGATCGAGCCGACGCCGACCGTGCTGTCCGCGTCGCTGAGCGCGGCTGCGGGCGTTCCCGTGCACCTCAAGCTCGAAAGCCGGCAGACCACTGGCAGCTTCAAGCTGCGCGGGGCCAGCAACGCAATTCTGCAGTTGAGCGACGCCGAGAAGCAGCGCGGCGTGGTCGGGGCCTCTACCGGCAACCACGGCCGCGCTCTGGCCTATGCCGCGCAACGCGAAGGCGTACGCGCTGTTATCTGCATGTCGCGGCTGGTGCCGGCCAACAAGGTTGCCGAGATCGAACGGTTGGGCGGCGACATCCGCATCGTCGGCAACAGTCAGGACGATGCGCAACAGGAAGTCGGGCGTCTGGTGGCGGAGCAGGGGTTGGTGATGCTTCCGCCCTTCGATCATCCGCATATCGTGGCCGGCCAGGGCGCGCTTGGGGTGGAGATTATGCAGGCCGTTCCCGATGCCGCAATTGTGCTTGTCCCGGTCTCCGGCGGCGGGCTTGCAGCGGGCATTGCGGCTGCGATCAAGGCAATCAATCCGGCGACGCGCGTGATCGGCATTTCCATGGCGCGCGGCGCGGCGATGAAAGCAAGCCTCGACGCCGGCGGGCCGGTCTTTGTCGAGGAACTGCCGACGCTGGCGGATTCGCTCGGCGGCGGGATCGGCCTCGACAACCGCCTGACGTTCGCGATGTGCCGCGATCTGCTCGATGACGTGATCCTGCTTTCGGAAACGGAAATCGCCGACGGGATCCGCCATCTCTACAGGCACGAGCGAGAGGTGGTGGAGGGTGCTGGAGCCGTTGGTGTCGCGGCATTGCTGGCAGGCAAGGTGTTGTCCGCGGGGCCGGTCGTGGCGCTTGTCTCCGGCCGCAACATCGACATGGACCTGCACCGGCGGATTGTGTCGGGCGAGCGGACGGAATTTGAGACAATGGATGGTGTCGCATGACGACCGGTCGGCCTGGCAATCCTTCACGCCGTGGAGCGCAATCCGTGGAGGCGTCCCCATGCCATCCATGACCATCCTCACCGAAGCCGAGCTACGCACCATCGTCAAACTCGATCTCGATGCTGTCGCCTGCGTCGAAAACGCGTTCCGCGCGCTGGCGACTGAAGCTGTCGCCATGCCGCCGATCCTGCGGCTCGACATTCCTGAACATCGCGGCGAGGTCGATGTGAAGACGGCCTATGTGCCCGGCATCGATGCTTTCGCCATCAAGATCAGCCCCGGTTTCTTCGACAATCCGAAGCTCGGGCTGCCCAGCGTCAACGGCATGATGGTGTTGCTGTCGGCCCGTGCCGGGCTGGTCGAGGCGCTGCTGCTCGACAATGGTTATCTCACCGACGTGAGGA
This sequence comes from Tianweitania sp. UT-5YL-CI-8, assembly GCF_030010215.1. Taxonomy (GTDB): domain Bacteria; phylum Pseudomonadota; class Alphaproteobacteria; order Rhizobiales; family Rhizobiaceae; genus Oryzicola. The sequence goes on along the minus strand of NZ_JASCRR010000001.1, from coordinate 570,049 downwards.
CGGCCGCCGCCGGCGCTGTCGCGGCAAAATACCTGTCGCGGCCGGATTCATCGGTAGCAGCCATCTTCGGCGGGGGCGTGCAGGCCGCGCTGCAGCTTGAAGCACTGATGCTGGTGCGGCCAATCGCGGAAGCGCGAATCTGGGCGCGTGACGCGGCCAAGGCGGAACGCTTGGCGGGCGCGTTGCGCGAGAAGCTCGGCATTTCTGTCCGCGCCGAACCGGATGCGGCGAAAGCGACGTTTGGCGCTAACATCGTCGTCACCACCACGCCTTCGACCGAGCCGCTGGTCCATGAGGGCCATATTGTGAGCGGACAGCATATCACCGCGATGGGCTCGGATGCCGAGCATAAGAACGAACTGGCGCCGGCCCTCATCGTCATGGCGGACCTTTATGCCGCCGACAGCGCGCGGCACACCCGACGCCTGGGCGAACTGCATCATGCCATCGCTGCCGGCCTGATCGGCGCGGAGACGGAAGTGGCCGAACTTGGCCAGATTATCGCCGGTTTGCGGCCGGGGCGCGCGGCGGCAAGCGACATCACCATCGCCGACCTGACCGGGACTGGGGTGCAGGACACCGCCATCGCCACCCTTGCCCGAGACCGAGCGCGGGCGGCGCATGTTGGCACCCCATTCGAAAGTTGACCCCCTATCCGGCCCGCCCAGCGGACCCAACAAGCAGGACCGAGGACATGCAGCCCAATCTTAAATTTACCCGTGACGAATATGCCGAGCGGCTGGCCAAGACCCGCCGCGCCATGGAAGCGAAAGGCGTCGATCTGCTGATCTGCTCTGATCCGTCGAATATGGCCTGGCTGACCGGCTACGACGGCTGGTCGTTCTATGTGCATCAGGCCGTTCTGGTGCCGCCGCAGGGCGAACCCGTCTGGTTCGGGCGCGGCCAGGATGCCAACGGCGCCAAGCGCACCGCCTATCTGGCCCATGACAACATCGTGGGCTATGCCGATCACTATGTGCAGTCGACCGAGCGCCACCCGATGGACTATCTGTCGTCGGTCATCGCCGACCGTGGCTGGGGCAAGCTGACCATCGGCGTCGAGATGGACAATTACTACTTCTCGGCCGCCGCCTTCGCGTCACTGCAAAAGCACCTGCCAAATGCGCGGTTCGTCGATGCCACGGCACTGGTGAACTGGCAGCGCGCGGTCAAGAGCGCCACCGAGATCGACTATATGCGCAAGGCGGCGCGCATCGTGGAGGCCATGCACCAGCGCATCGCCGACAAGACCGTAGTCGGCCTGCGCAAATGCGACCTGGTGGCCGAGATTTACGATGCCGGCATTCGCGGCACACCCGAATTCGGCGGCGATTACCCCGCCATCGTGCCGCTGCTGCCGTCCGGTGCGGATGCATCCGCCCCGCACCTGACCTGGGACGACAAGCCGATGAAGTCGGGCGAGGGCACGTTTTTCGAGATCGCCGGCTGCTACAACCGCTACCACGTTCCGCTATCGCGCACGGTCTTCCTCGGCAAGCCGACGCAGGCGTTCCTCGACGCCGAGAAGGCCACGCTGGAAGGCATGGAGGCCGGTCTGGAGGCAGCCAAGCCCGGCAACACCTGCGAGGATATCGCCAATGCCTTCTTCGCGGTGCTGAAGAAATACGGCATCGTCAAGGACAACCGCACCGGATATCCGATCGGCCTGTCCTATCCACCGGATTGGGGCGAACGCACCATGAGCCTGCGCCCCGGCGACAAGACAGAGCTCAAGCCCGGCATGACGTTCCATTTCATGACCGGCCTGTGGCTCGAGACCATGGGCCTTGAGATTACGGAGTCGATCCTGATCACCGAGACCGGCGTCGAGTGCCTTGCCAACGTGCCACGCAAGCTGGTGGTCAAGGACTGATCATGTCGGGCCAGAGTGATATTCGGCCGTCGCCGATCTCGCCAACCGTCGATTTCGACAGGGACGGCGTGCAGCACGGTCATTTGCGGCTGCCCTACAGCCGCGACGACTCGGCGTGGGGATCGGTGATGATACCGATCTGCGTGGTCAGGAACGGGTCGGGTCCGACAGCGCTCCTGACCGGCGCCAATCATGGCGACGAGTATGAAGGCCCCCTGGCCCTCTTCGATCTGGCGCGACGGCTCGACGCCAGGGAGGTCTCGGGAACGGTCATCATCGTCCCGGCGATGAACTACCCGGCGTTCCGGACGGGAACCCGGACCTCGCCGATCGACAAGGGCAATATGAACCGCTCCTTTCCCGGCAAGCCGGACGGTTCGGTGACGCAGAAGATAGCGGATTACTTCCAGCGCGAGTTGCTGCCGCGCGCCGATATCGTGCTGGATTTCCATTCCGGTGGAAAAACGCTGGATTTCCTGCCCTGGTGCGCGGCCCATGTTCTGCCCGACAAGGCGCAGGAGAAGGCCTCGTTCGATGCCGTCGAGGCCTTCTCAGCCCCCTGGTCGGTTAAGATGCTCGAGATCGACACCGTCGGCATGTACGACACCGCGGCGGAAGAGATGGGCAAGATCTTCGTCACCACCGAACTCGGCGGCGGCGGCACGTCGACCGCGGCGAGCGTGCGCATTGCACGACGCGGCGTCGCCAATGTGCTTCGCCATGCCGGTATTCTTTCAGGCGCCGTCGAAACCGTTCCGACGACCTGGCTCGACATGCCGGACGGCTGTTTCTGCTTTGCCGAAAGCGACGGCATGATCGAAACCACGGTCGATCTCGGCGAGCCTGTGCAAGCCGGTCAGGTGGTAGCGCGCATCCATTCTACGGGCCGGACCGGACTCGCGCCGCAGGTGGTCAAGTCGGGCATTTCGGGCCTGCTGGCCGCGCGGCATTTTCCAGGTCTCGTGCAAGCGGGCGACTGCGTTTCCGTCATGGCCGTCAAGGTGTGATCCGATCCAATCCTGGCTGGATGCAAAGTTCGGCGTGGCAGAGCTTTTTCCCATGCCGCGCTGATAGAGTGCCATGACGAACAGCCGGCTGGGGTCATGAAAACAATCATAAAGCCTTCAGAAGGCTGGTCGCTCGCGGCCTTAGTGCTCGCGGGCATCATCATCGGGTTGTCGCCGATCTTCGTCCGGTTGTCGGACATCGGGCCGATCGGCACTGCTTTCTGGCGTGTAACGCTGGCGATGTTGCCGCTGCTGGTGTGGCGGACAGCGGAAGACAGGACGGAACAGGCCGACCAGCAGCCGAGGTCGCTGCGCGACGTGCTGGCTATGGTCACCCCGGGAGCGATGCTCGCCGGCGACCTGCTGACCTGGCACATTTCGATCCACATCACGTCGGTGGCCAATGCCACCTTGCTTGCCAATCTCGCGCCGATCTTCGTCGTGCTGGGCGGCTGGCTCTTGTTCGGCAACACCGTCAGCCGAACTTTCATAGCGGGACTTGCCCTAGCCATTGCCGGGGTGACGATCCTCAATCTCGGTGTTGCATCCGGAGGCGCCGGCAATCTGCGCGGCGATGCCATCGCGGTCGTCGCGGCCATGTTCTACGGCGGATACGTGCTGTCGCTCTCGCGCCTGCGCAGCCGTTACACGACGCTGACGACCTTGCTTTGGTCGACGGGATCGGCGGCGCTCTGCCTGCTGCCGTTCGCCCTAGTGTTCGAGCCCTCGATTTGGCCGTTGACGCTCTATGCATGGGCCGTCGTCATTGCCCTGGCATGGATATGCCATATTGGCGGGCAGGGGCTGATCATTTACGCGCTCGCCCTTCTTCCGGCATCCTTCTCGTCGCTGACGCTGCTGATCCAACCGGTCGTAGCGGCTTTCGTCGCCTGGCTGCTGCTAAACGAGACGATCAGCTTGTTCCAGGCTCTCGGCGGCGTGGTGGTCATCGCCGGCATTCTGGTGGCGCGGCGGGGATGAAGCATCTCGGGACTATTGTGTGACTTATGCCTTCGCGGGCAATATGGGTTGATACGGGGAGGTGGATGCATCGCCAAGATGCAACTTCCCACGATTGCCACAGTATCGGGAGCAGAAAACTATGATCCGGCTTATTAGCGGCGATGCCATTGCCGAGTTCGACCTCGTCGGCGCGGAGCCCAAGCGATGGTTCGCCGGAGGCAAGGAGCGGCTTTGGACGCCAAGCCCGGAATATTGGTGGCCGAACATCGCGCCGAATCTGTTCCCAATTTGTGGCGCTGTACGTGACGCCGCCATCCAAGTCGACGGCAAATCCTATCCTATGCCGATCCACGGCTTTGCCCCCACCACGCCGTTCGAACTGGTCGAAAAGTCTGAGGATCTGGCTGTTTTCAGACTGGAGGACCATGCGGCCACCCGCAAGCACTATCCGTTCGGCTTCCGGCTCGATGTTGTCTACACCTTATCCGCACATGCATTGCGCGAGGAATTGGTCGTGACCAACACCGGCGATGTTGTTTTGCCATATGCGGTGGGCACGCATCCCGGCTTTGCGACCGGCGTTCTCGAGCAGAACACGTGGAAGCTTCGCTTCGACGAGCAGGAGGCCGACAAGGTGCCGACCATCGCCACCGGCGGCATCTTCACTTCGGAAACGCGGGGCGTACCGTTCGAGGGCAAGGACTTGCCTTTGTCATCGGAGATTTTTGCCCCCGGCGCCTTCTGTTTTCTCGATGCGGCGAGTAGGGGCGTTGATCTTGTGGACGACAAGGGCGGTGGCGTTCGGGTCACGTTGGAGGACATGCCGCACATCGTGTTGTGGACAAAGCCCGGCGCGCCCTATGTCTGCATTGAGGGGTGGACGGGCCATGGCGATCCCGTTGGTTTCGATGGTGATCTCAAGGACAAGCCGTCCATGCGGTTTCTCGACCCTGGCGCGGCGGCCACGCACGCGGCCGCCTACACTATCCTCTGAGCCTGCAGGTTCGGCCATTCAGCGCAACTGGTCGTTGCGCAGCACGAAACGCAGAACCATCTCCACGGCGTTTTGCCTGAGGCGCGCCAGCGTCTCGGCATTGCCCATGTCGCGCTCGAAGATGCGCGAGAAGGTCGCCCTGTTGGATACGTTGAAGAAGCAGAGCGCGCTGACCTGCCAGTGCAGGTCGACCGGATCGAGCCCATCGCGGAACTGTTCGTCCTGGACGCCGCGCGCATAGATGGTGGCGATGTTCTCGATCGCGGTGATGTTAAGTTGCCGGATTGCCGACGAGCGTTCGAGATACTGTGCGTGATGGATGTTTTCGATCATCACCATGCGGATGAAATCTTCATGCCGGTGATGGTGGTCGAAGGTGAACTCCACGAGTTTCGTCAGCGCCTCGCGCGGCGGCAACCCGTCAATATTCAGCTTGGCCTCGCCGTCACGGACGAGGCGATAGGCATTTTCCAGCGCCGCCAGATAGAGACCATCCTTATCGCCGAAATAATAATAGATCATCCGCTTGCTGGAACGGGTGCGGGCGGCGATCTCGTCGATGCGCGCCCCCGACAGTCCATTTAGGGCAAACTCTTCGGACGCGATCTGAATGATGTTCTCGCGCGTACCATCGGGGTCCTGAGCACGGGTCAAGCGGCCTTTTTTCCTCTTGATCGGGTCGCCGTCTGCGCCGTTCATCTTTGTTCCCCCGAGCGTACAATTGGTCATTGACTGAATTAACTAGTTAGTACATTCTGCATTTGTCGAGCTGCTACCATTATCGGGGAGCATCGCTCGATGACAAGAGCGGTTTGGGCCGCTTGGGGCGGAGGTGCCCCCTTGGGGAGGAAAGTGCATCATGCCGGCATCGTCGGGCGTCTATACTCGCCTTGAGGAGCTTATAGCCGAATCCGGTGGGGCCAAAGGCCCCGGATCGTTTCTCATCGGTCTTGCCGGCCGGGGCATCCAGCTGTCGCGCACGCCGACCATGCACGAACTCGAGGGTGCGCGCCTGGGTATGCCCTACCGGTATACCTTGATCGATTTCGACCGTCTCGGCTTTGCAGACGAGGATTTGGCAGCCGTCATCGAAGTCGCGCAGGAACTGCGTTTCGCCGGGCTCAACGTTACCCATCCGTTCAAGCAGAGCGTCATTCCGTTTCTGAATGACCTGTCGCCGCAGGCCGCAGCCATCGGCGCCGTCAACACGGTTGTGTTTGCGAAGGGAACAAGCTCCGGCCACAACACCGACAATTGGGGTTTCGCCCAGAGCTTCCGGCTTGGTATGCAGGGTTGCCGCCTGAACCGCGTGCTGCAGCTTGGCGCGGGCGGCGCCGGTGCTGCCGTGGCACATGCTTTGCTGGAATTGGGTGCCGGCGAGCTTCTGGTGTTCGATACCGATCAGGCGCGTAGTTCGGCGCTGTGCCAAGATGTGGCTAAGCATTGGAACGGACGCGTAAACAGCCTCGATTCTCTCGATGGGCTGGCTGGAAAAGTCGACGGCCTCGTCAACACGACGCCGGTCGGCATGGCGAAATATCCCGGAATGCCGGTGCCGCTCGATATGCTGGAGGCGCGTCCCTGGGTGGCGGAGATCATCTATTTCCCGCAGGAGACCGAACTGCTTCGGCAGGCAAGGGCTCTGGGCTGTCATACGCTTTCCGGCATCGGCATGGCGGTCTACCAAGCCGTGCGCGCATTCGAACTGTTCACTGGCGTGGCACCGGACCCGGAAGCCATGACACGCCATTTCGGGGCTGCGGCATGACCATGCACGTTGCCTCCCCAGCCGTCGAATGCGTCGTCGCCAGTGCCGACCAGCTTGGCGAAACGCCGCTATGGTGCTCCGAAACGCAAAAACTGTGGTGGCTCGATATCGAGCAGCCGAAGCTGCAATCCTACGACCCTTCCACTGGTGAGCAAGACGTCAGGCCGATGCCGGGGACGTATCTCGGCTCCCAGGCGCTCGCACCGTCCGGCAAGCGCCTGGTGGCCATCGATCTCGGCCTGCAATGGCTCGATCTGCGGACCGGCGCACTGAAGCCTTTCGTCGAGGTCGAAACGGGCCTGGACAACCGGTTGAACGACGGGCGCGTCGACGCGCGCGGCCGCTTCTGGGTCGGCACGATGGACAACCAGTTGTACCGCCCGAACGGTGCCCTTTACCGAATCGATCCGGACGGTGCGTGGACCAAAATTTTTGGCGATGTCATCGTCGCCAATGGCATCGCGTTTTCGCCGGATGGCAAGACGGCTTATTTTACCGATACGCGGCGTTATCAGAGCTGGGCGCTTGATCTCGACCCACAGGATGGCGCGGTTGTCGGACGTCGTATGTTCGCCGACTACTCCGCGACTGGCGACCGTCCCGACGGCGCTTGCGTCGATGTCGATGGCTGCCTCTGGGCGGCGTTTTTCGGCGGTGGCCGGCTGGTGCGCTATCGGCCGGATGGTGTGATTGACCGGACCATTCCTATGCCGGTGACCAACCCGACCTGCCTGTGTTTCGGCGGAGCGGACCTCAAGACGCTCTATGTGACGAGCGCAACGAAATTCCTTACGTCCGAACAGCGTGCCGGCGAGCCCCTTGCGGGTGCTCTGATGGCCATTCAGGGTGTGGGGCAGGGACTAGCTGAGCATCGCTTCGGCTGAGGAATAGCGGCCATGGCCGCATGTGAATTTGGGAGGATAGATATGACGAACAGCATCACCCGCAGAGTTATCCTGGCAGGCGCGTCCGCGCTTGCGGTGTTGAGCGCGGGCATTTCGCACGCCGCCGATCCGATCAAGATTCGGTTTGCCGATTCCACCACGGCCGACGCCCCGCGCTCGCAGGCGCTGGTCAACATTTTTGCCAAGGATCTTGGCGACGAATTCAAATTCGAGCCCTATTTCGGCTCCACGCTGTTCAAGCAGGGCACCGAAATCGTCGCCGTCCAGCGCGGCAATCTGGAAATGGCGCTGATGCCGCCTTCGGATTTCGCCAAGCAGATTCCGGCGTTCAGCATTCTTACCGCGGCCTATCTGGTGCGCGATGCCGCGCATATGAAGGCGATCTTCGACAGCGAAGTCGGCGCGGAGTTCAAGAAAATGGCGCGCGACGAGATGGGTGTGGTCATCCTGGCGCCGGCCTATTACGGCACGCGGCACGTCAATTTGCGCGGCGACAAGAAGATCGCCAAGCCCGAGGATCTGGCCGGCGTGAAGATCCGCATGCCGGGCGGCGAAGCCTGGCAGTTTCTTGGCGAGTCCATTGGCGCCAATCCGACGCCGATGGACTATGCCGAGGTCTATACCGGCCTGCAGACCGGCGCGATCGATGCGCAGGACAACCCGCTGCCCAACAACCGGCTGATGAAGTTCCACGAGGTCACCGACCAAATCGTGCTGACCGCCCATAATGTCGGCTTCGGCATTCTGCTGACCAGCGCGAAATTCTTCGATTCGCTGACTCCCGAGCAGCAGAAGCGCATGCAGGATGCCGCCGACGCGGCGTTCGAGTGGAGCGACGCGGAATACATCAAGCAGGAAGCGGAACTGGTCGACTATTTCAAGAAGGAAGGGCTCGAGGTCTACACGCCCGACGTCGAGGCGTTCCGTGCCTACTCCAACAAGAAATATCTGGAATCGCCGCTTTCCAAGGATTGGCCCGAGGGTATGGTCGAAAAGATCAATGCGCTTTAGGCCAAACAGGGACGCCGCTGGCGGCGTCCCGCACGGCATTCGCCAGGATGCCACAACACCGTTTCGGTTCAACAGGGAGGAATACACATGTCACTCAATAAGACCCGTAGAAAATTCATGGTGGGCGCAAGCCTAGTTGCAGCGTCACTCGCGTTTTCGCCTGCCTTCGCGCAGGACAAGCCGAAGCTTCGCTTCTCTGCGGTATTCTCCGAGCAGGATATCCGCGCCAAGATGATGAAGATGTTTGCGGACGAAGTTGCTTCAGACGTCGCCTTCGAAGGCTATTACGGCGGCAACCTGTTCAAGCAGGGTACAGAACTTGTCGCGCTGCAGCGCGGCAACCTTGAGATGGGCAACATCGCGCCGCAGGACATTTCCAACCAGATTCCGGAATGGTCGATCCTGACCTCGGCCTATCTGTTCCGCGATGCAGCCCATCTGAAGACCTTCTTCGACAGCGAACTCGGCACCGAGATGAAGAAGATGGTCGAAGACAAGCTGAACGTCCACATTCTCGGGCCGACCTATTTCGGTGCGCGTCAGGTGGGCCTCAAGCCGAACAAGAAGATCAACACTCCGGCCGATCTGGCCGGCGTGAAGCTGCGCATGCCCGGTGGCGATTCCTGGCAATTCCTGGGGCAGGCGCTGGGTGCCAATCCGACGCCGATGGCCTATGCGGAGGTCTATACCGGCCTGCAGACCGGCGCTATCGACGGTCAGGACAACCCGCTGCCGAACGTCCAGAATATGAAGTTCTACGAGGTGATGTCGCAGATCGTGTTGACCTCGCACCTCGTCGGCTTCGACCTGCTTACCATCTCGTCGAAGGTGTGGAACGACCTGACGCCAGAACAGCAACAGAAGCTTCAGGCCGCGGCCGACAAGGCGATGGTCTGGAGTGCCGCCGAGCACCTCAAGCAGGAAGAAGCGCTTGCCGCGTCCTTCAAGGAAAAGGGCCTGGAGGTCTACACGCCTGATATCGCAGCCTTCAGGACGCATGCGCAGAAGATGTATCTGGAATCCGATCTCGCCAAGAGCTGGCCGGCCGGGCTTCTCGAGAAGATCAACGCACTCTGACGCCAACAATGCCCGTCGCCGGCACTATCCGGCCGGCGGCGGGCAGGTCCCAACGCGGCGCGGCTAAAACACGGAAGGAATTGTTTCCATGGCCAGTCCTGGATTCAAAAGGGGTTTCGAATGGCTCCGCGCGCGCGCGGAAAACCTCGCCGCATTCATGCTGGGGGCAATGTTCGTGGCCTTCATGCTTCAGATCGTCTTCCGCTATGTGCTCAACCTGTCGATCGGCTGGACGCATGAGATCAGCGTGGTCCTCTGGATATGGCTCGTCCTTTTCGGCAGTGCTTTCGTCGTGCGCGAGAAAGAGGAAATCCGCTTCGACCTGATCTATGGGTCAGTCGGTGACAGAACGCGCCGCATCATGGGTTTCATCACGGCTGTAGCGCTGATCGTCCTTTTTGGAATGTCGCTTCCGGCCGTCATTGACTACATCGGCTTCATGAAGGTGGAGCGCACCGCCTATCTGAAAATCCGTTTCGACTATCTTTATTCGATCTACATCGTCTTCGTCGTGGCGATGATCATCCGTTACATCTGGATCGCATGGGAAGCCGCCTTCGGCAAGGCGCCCGAGGCTTACGATCCCACCAAGGCGAGCTCGGGCGTATGAATCTCACCAGTCCTTTTTCCATTGCCATTGTCGTCATCACCGTTCTCGCCTTTATGGGCTTGCCCATCGGCCTGGCGATGATCTCGGGGTCCGTGCTTTACCTCTATCTGGCTGGCCTCGACATGGGCACGGCGGCCGAACAGTTCCTCAACGGCATGTATTCCAACTATGTGATCCTGGCGGTGCCGCTGTTCGTGCTTGCCGCCGAGATCATGAACAGCGGGTCGATGACCGAACGCCTCCTGCGCTTCTGCAACGTGCTGGTTGGCCGTTTTCGCGGCGGCCTCGCCCAGGTCAACATCGTCCAGAGCATCATCTTCGCCGGCATGTCCGGCTCCGCCATTGCGGATGCCGCGGGCAGCGGCCGCATGATGCAGGCGATGATGACGCGGGATGGCCGCTACACGCCGAGTTACGCGGCGGCGCTGACAGCGGTTACAGCCGTGGTCGGACCGATCATTCCACCATCGATCCCGTTGGTCATCTATGCGCTCGTCTCAGATGCCTCCATCGGCTACCTTTTCCTGGCTGGGGTAGTCCCCGGCTTGATGATGTCGTTCATGCAGATGGGCCAGGTAGCCTGGACCGCGCGGGCCAAGAATTTCCCGGTGGAGGAAGCCGTCCCGTTGCGGGATATTCCCCTCATCACCTGGCGGGCACTGCCAGTGTTGTTCATGCCGATCCTGCTTCTTGGCTGTATTTATTCGGGAATCACCACGCCGACGGAAGCTGCGGCACTTGCCGCAGCCTATGCACTGATCATCTCGGTGGGGTTCTATCGCAGCCTGACGCTGCGCGAAGGTTACAATGCGCTTTTAGTGAGCGCCAAGACAAGTATCTCCATTGGCATGCTGATCGCCGGTTCGCTTGTTTTCAACTATGTCGTCACGGTGGAAAACATCCCCGACAGCCTCCGCGTCATCCTGACCGACTGGGACCTGTCACGTGTCCAGTTCCTTATCCTGGTCAACATCATCTTGCTTTTGCTCGGCTGCATTCTCGAAGGTACAGCAATCCTTCTGATCATCGTGCCCGTACTCATCCCGACTGCCCAGGCGCTCGGCATTGACATGGTGCATTTCGGCGTCATGGTCGTGGTTAACATCATGCTCGGCCTGGTGACGCCACCTTACGGGCTGTTGTTGTTCATCATGACAAACATCTCCGGATCGCCCGTCAAGGACATTATCCGCGACTGCCTGCCCTTCCTTTTCTGGATGGTGCTCTCACTGATCTTGATCACCTTTTTCCCCGGGATTGTTTTGTGGCTGCCGCGCATGGCGGGTTACGCTGGATAAGGAGAGAGTGATGAAGCCGATCCACATCCTCAACGGGCCCAACCTGAACCGGCTCGGCAAGCGCGAGCCGGAAATCTACGGCCACACCACGCTTGCCGAGGTGGAAACTCTGTGCCGGCAGGCCGCCGGCGCATGGCCGGTCGTTTTCCACCAGTCGAATGCCGAGCATCAACTCGTCGACTGGATTCACGACGCTATCGACGACGGTGCAGGTATTATCATCAACCCCGCAGGCCTGACCTTTACTTCGGTCCCGATCATGGACGCATTGAAGATGTTCAGTGGGCCGATCATCGAACTGCACATTTCCAACATCCACCGGCGCGAGGCCGTCTATCACAACTCGCTGATGTCGAAAGTGGCAACAGCGGTTATTGCGGGATTGGGGCCGGACGGCTATCGAACGGCAGTGGAAGCGATGGTGAGGAGGCTCGAAACGGCATCCCGACCGTAATGCGTACCTAAGCACGAGGATGGACCGATGAAGACTTCGATAGCGACCGTTTCCATCAGCGGCGACCTCGCTGAAAAACTGACGGCGATTGCCGCCGCCGGTTTCGACGGTGTCGAAATCTTCGAGAACGATCTGCTTGCCTTCGACGCCTCACCACGCGACGTGGGCAGCATGGTGCGCGACGCCGGGTTGGAACTGACACTGTTCCAGCCGTTTCGCGACTTCGAGGGCATGCCCGAGCCGCAGCGCAGCCGCACCTTCGACCGGGCCGAGCGCAAATTCGACCTGATGGGCGAACTCGGCGCCGATCTCATCCTCGTCTGCTCCAACACCTCTACCGTGTCCCTCGGCGGTATAGACCGGGCGGCGGCGGATCTGCGCGAGCTTGGCGAACGCGCCGCGAAGCGGGGCGTTCGAGTTGGCTACGAGGCGCTCGCCTGGGGCCGCCACATCAACGACCATCGCGACGCGTGGGAGATCGTGCGGCGGGCCGACCACGCCAATATCGGCCTGATCCTCGATTCCTTCCATTCGCTGGCGCGCAAGATCGACTCGAACTCGATCCGCTCGATCCCAAGCGACAAGATTTTCCTGGTCCAGCTTGCCGACGCTCCGTTGATCGATATGGACCTGCTCTATTGGAGCCGCCATTTTCGCAATATGCCGGGCGAGGGCGACCTTCCGGTCAAGGATTTCATGCGAGCCATCGCCGCCACCGGCTACAACGGTTATCTTTCGCTCGAAATCTTCAACGATCAGTTCCGCGGCGGCAGCGCCCGTTCCATAGCCGTCGATGGCCACCGCTCGCTTGTCTATCTGATGGATCAGGTGCGCCGTGAGGAACCGGCGACCGCGCTCGACGTGCCTGCCATGCCCGATCGCATCGCGGCACACGGTGTGGAGTTTGTCGAATTCGTTGCCAACGATGAAGAAGCAGGAGCGTTGGCCGCCTTCTTCCGCTCCATAGGCTTCCGAAAGGCCGGCCAGCACGTCTCCAAGCAGGTCACGCTTTACCGCCAGGGCGGCATCAACCTTTTGATCAACACCGAGCGCGAAGGCTTCGCGCATTCCTCCTATCTCGTCCACGGCACATCGGTCTGCGCCATCGCGCTAAAGGTCGAGGATGCGGCGGCGACCGTCGAGCGTGCTCGGGCGCTCGGCGCAGAGATTTTCCACCAGCAAGTCGGCCCCGGCGAACTCACCATTCCGGCGATCCGAGGTGTCGGCGGCGGCATCATCTATTTCGTCGATCAGGGTCCGGAACTGCGCAAAATCTGGGAGAACGACTTCGAGCTCGTGGAAGACGCAAACCCGCCCGGCCATGCTGGGCTTGCTGAGATCGATCATGTCGGCCAGACCATGGTCTATGACGAGATGCTGACCTGGCTGCTGTTCTACACCTCGATCTTCCGCACCAAGAAATCGCCCATGGTCGACATCATCGATCCTTCGGGCGTCGTGCGCAGCCAGGTGATCGAGAACGACGACGGCAGCTTGCGGTTGACGCTCAACGGCGCGGAAAACAGGCGCACGCTGGCGGGGCACTTCATCACCGAATCCTTCGGCTCCAGCGTCCAGCACCTTGCCTTCAGCACCGACGATATTTTCGCCGCCGCCGCCGCTCTTCGCGCCAATGGCTTCGAGCCGCTGCAGATATCGCACAATTATTATGACGACGTCGAAGCACGCTTTGGCCTCGATCCAGAACTGGCCGATCGGCTGCGGGCGGAAAATATACTCTACGATGCCGACGCGCAGGGCGAATATTTCCAGCTTTACAGCCCGACCCATAATGAGGGCTTTTTCTTCGAGATCGTGCAGCGTCGCGGTAGCTATAATGGCTATGGCGGACCCAATGCACCCTTCCGCATCGCGGCCCAAAAGCGCAGCCTGCGGCCAAAGGGCATGCCGCGAATCTAGGGTCAGTGGACGCCACCGTGCGGATTTGCAATGGTCGGGCGACAACGACAGTGCGGAAGGCTTGATGGATCATCCTGCTAAATACGGCGTCGAGGGGCGCCGCGTCCTGGTTACTGGCGGCAATCGAGGCCTCGGACTGGCGATTGCCGAAGCCCTTGCCGCCTGCGGCGCGCGGGTCGTGATCAGCGGCCGCGATGCCGAGATCATCGAGCAGGTTTGTGCGGACCTGGGAGCCATGGGACATGCGGTGTCCGGCATTGCCGGCGACCTGCGGACCGACTGCGAGACCATTGTCGCCAAGTCAGTCGAACGGCTCGGTGGGCTGGATGTGGTCGTTCACTCCGCAGGGATACGCAACCGTCGTCCTACGCACGAACTGGACGGGTCGGCATTCTCTGACATGCTCGATGTCAATCTCACAGCGGGTTATGTCTTGGCGCGCGCGGCATTGCCTCACCTGAAGCGGTCTGACGCTGGGCGGCTGATATTCCTGTCGTCGATCGCAGCGAATATAGCGCGTAGCGGCGACCCCGCCTATACAGCGGCCAAGGGCGGCATATCGGCGCTGACCCGGTCGCTGGCAGTGGAACTGGGCTCGGATACGCTCACCGTGAACGCCATAGCGCCCGGCATGTTTGCGACTGAGGTCAATCGCTATCTGGTAGAGGATGAGGCCGTTAAAGGTGTCGTCGATATCCGCGTGCCGCTTAAACGCTGGGGCAGGCCGGATGAACTGGCGTCAGCCGCACTGTTTCTCGCCATGCCGGCCAGCAGCTATGTCAATGGCGTGGTGTTGACCGTCGATGGCGGTCTGTCGGCACAGATGTAGAGCGCGGTCGCTCTTATTGGCGCGCGGTTGTCGAGCAGACATCCTTTTCAAGAACCAATGCACGCGTTAACGACTGCGAGGGCAAACGCGGCTGCGTCGGGCTCGCGCAAAAAACATCAGCTCATCGAAAGGTCCGCAGTTGTCTATCAGGGAACCCGTCAGAAAGCGGATCGTGCTGCATTTTCCAGGCTTTGAGCCGTTGGATGCCGCAAGCCACCATGACCGCTACAACCGGTCGGCCCAGCAAAGCGCTGCCCTGTGGGATATCGAAGTGGTGGTCGGCCCTTTGTCTGAGGACGGTCGGGACTTCGAGGTGGAAAGCAGCGGTCCGGGCTGGCATACGACCAGCCACATCTATCTGTTCGACCACTCTGCCGTGGTCAACGGGCTGAACGGCAGGCACCTGCCGCACCGCATTGCATCCGGTTTCCTCAGCGCCGCCCGGGTGATTTTCGAAGGTGGGGCGTTTGGCTATTTCAAACATGCCTGGCGGTTCGGCCTGTTCTTCGTGTTTCCGTTTCTGCTGGTCGGTCTCGCTTTGGCTGTGAGCCTGACCATCGCCGCTATTCCATACTTGTTTGGGCTGAGTCCGTGGTTCCATCTCGCCAGCGTGCCGGTGGCATATGCGTTTTTCGTCTGGCTCTTCGTGCCGTGGTCGGATGGTCTGCACACGCTGCATCTGTTTTCGGACTGGGAGATGGCGGTCGCAGTCGCGCGGCTCGACCACATCACCATCAACGCCTGGCTGGAAGAATGTGCGGTGGCGGCTCGTATCGCCCTAGAAGAGCCTGCGGACGAATATGTCATCAGTTCGCACAGCATGGGGTCGAGCGTTGCCGTGCAGGTCATAGGCCTGCTTCTGGAGAAGGAACCGGCCCTATTCGAGAGCAAGCGCGTGGTGTTCGCCACCTTGGGAGGTGCCGTTCTGCAATGCGCGCTGCTGCGCAGCGCACATGTCCTGCGCGCGCGGGTCGGGTTGATTGCACGCGTTAAGGAGCTGTTTTGGCTGGAGGTTCATTGCCTGACGGACATCGTTCATTTCTACAAGTCGAGGGTCGCCGCAGCGGTGGGGCATCCGGACGCGCCGCAGCCGAAGATCGCCTTCATAAGGCTCAAGTCCATGCTGACGCCCGAACGCTACAAGAGGATCAAGAAAGATCCGCTCCGGGTGCATCGCCAGTATGTACTGGCTTCGGATGTTCGCGCGCCGTTCGATTTCACGCTCATGACAGCCGGTCCGCTTCCGGCTGCTTCGTTTGCAGAATACTCGCAGGCGAGCATGCCGCAATTGCACACAATCGATTGAGAAAGGAAAAACCGATGCGACACAGCATTTATGGACTTGGATTGATGATTGCGGTGGGTTTGCCGACGGCGTTTCTCGGGAAGGCGTCGGCTCAATGGGCGCCGAGCACGTCGTGTGATCAGTTCGGAGGATACGAGCTGGAAAACTGCCTCAACAAGGCTTTGGCCACAGCCGACACTGCCTTGAACGATGCCTACAAGAAAGCCGAGGCAGCAATTGCGGCGGACAGCGATGCATCGGCCGACGATAAGAAGGCCTGGCTCGGAAACCTCGTCGCAGCCCAGCGCGCGTGGGTCGCCTTCAGGGACGCCAACTGCAAGTTCGATCTCATCGCTGCCGAGTGGGATTCCGGCAGCGGCACGACATCAGCGCAACAGGCGTGCGTGCTGGCTGCAACGCTTGCGCGGACGACAGAACTGCAGCAGCGCTATACGCTGTCGAACTGATCGCGGTATTCGACAAGGCGGCGACAATCGCGCGCCTTGCCGGGGTTCGATCTGTTACTCCGAAATCTTCCGGATGCCGACATAGCCGTTGTCTGCATCGTAGAGATAGTCAAACGCGTTCAGCGCATGAACGCTGGTGTTGACGAAGGTTGCGCGGTTCTCACCTCCGACAAGTACGACCCGCTCAGGTGCCGCCGGCTGAGCGGTGTCACCCACGCTGAAGGCATAGCCGGGCGCCTCCGGCGAGGGCGTCGCGCCGAAAACGACGCTCAGTTCCGTCTCGGGAATCAACGTCTTGCCGCCGTTCTCGCCATCCTGGGTGTTTTCGCTTTCCCTGTCTGCAGGCAGAGTGAGGTACATGGCGGTCACGCCCGTATCCACCAGCGCAGAGCCGCAAGCGGGCTCGGCGCCGCCGAGCGAGATGCAGGCCGGCACGCCCGACCAGTCATTGGTGGCTCTGTTCTGCGTCAGCTGCACGAACTCGAAATTACGCGTGTTACCGCCGGTGAGGCCTAAATAGATGCCCTCGCGCGTGACGATATAGCCACGGCTCATGGAGCCGGGTGCATCGGCCGTGCCCATATCCGCGATATTGAGAAACGGGTTTTTGTCGGGTGTGCTCTGGCCTTGATGGTCGCTTTCGCGCCCAAAGCCGATGCCCATCATGGCGACGCGCGTCGGGTTGTCGGTCGGTTCGCAGTCGCGCGCATTGCTGAAACATTCGATGCGGTTGACGGCCAGAACCGGCAGGGGCTTGGTGGTGACGCTCTCGCCGTTGCTGCCTGTGATGGTGACGGGGGCGACGACCCAGTTGCCGTGCATGATCCGGCCCGAACTGGAATAGGTCACCGAGCCGGTGCCGGTAGAATTAAGATTTTGCACATCAGGGATAACATCGGCCGAAACGACGATACCGGTCGAACCTGTATCCATGATGGCGCGAGTCGGTTCGCCACCGAACGACATTTCCAAGGTTGGTGAAAAGCGGATCGGCGCGCCGGCGTCCGGCGCATTGTGGAAGCGCAACAGCGTTTCCTTCTCGAATCCGGAATAATCCGGATCTGCGATGGCCGGGAATGTGCAGAGCAGGATTGCACCCGCGCCGAGGAGCTTATGAGGAAGTCGACTCATGTCGGATATTACCGTTCTGCCTTTGGCATGTAGGGAGCGAGCGCGTGGGCGAGCTTGGGGGCGGTCAGAGTCTGAAGCCAGACTGTGCCTGGTCCCGACAGCCGCGCCAGAAAAAGACCATCGCCGCCGAACATCATGTTCTTGACGCCGCGAACCGTGGTCATCTCGAAGCGGAGACTGTCCTCGAACATGCCGATGTGGCCGGGGTGGACCAGCATGGACTGTCCAGCCTGGAGTTCATGGATCACGGTCTCGCCGCCGAGTTCCACCCAGGCAGTGCACCGTCCGGAGAGCTTCTGCAGCACGAAGCCCTCGCCGCCAAAGATGCCAGCGCCAAGCGACTGCTGCACGCCAGTGCCGAGTTCGACGCCGGCGGTTGCGCAAAGGAAACCATGGTGATGGACCATGTAGGAGCGTCCGCCATCGACCTGCACTTCATGGATGGTGCCTGGAATCTGTGCGGCGAAGGCAACGACGCCGGCACCGCCTTTGGCTTCGAACTCGGTCATGAACAAGCCACCGCCCGAGATTGCGCGTGTGACGGCGCCCCAGAGACCGCTGCTGCCGGCTGTGGACGTCGTGGTATTCATCTCCACCGGACCCATAAGCCAGGACAGTTGGTCGGGGCCGGCAATGACCTTTTCACCTGCCGCAAGTTCGATTTGTAGAACCGGAAGTGTCGTCCCTGTTATTGTTGCCCGCATCGGTAGTGCCTCCAATCGTTAGGCCGTTCATCGACGGCGAAGTCTTGTCCTTTTCAAGTCAACCTTGGAGCGCCGATGGTAGCTATTTCATGAATGCCGGATCGCGGCTCCGCTCCATGCTTAACAGTTGGAAAAAGCCTGCGGTCACGCAGGCTCGTCCAATCCATCGATCACCTTGTCGAGCGTCGCAGGCAACTGTCGCACGCGAACGCCGCAGGCATTGTAGATCGCATTGACGATGGATGCGGCGGCTCCGCAGATACCGAGCTCACCGATCCCCTTGGCCTGTAGAGGGTTGGCCCACTCGTCCCGCTCTTCGAGCAGAACGACCTCGATCTGCGGCACATCGGCATTTACCGGCAAGTGGTATTCGGCAAAGTCGTGATTGACCAGGTGGCCGTCGCGGCGGTCGTGAATGAGCTCCTCCGTCAGAGCCATACCGATCCCGAAGGTCATGCCGCCAAGGCATTGCGAACGCGCTGTCTTCGCATTCAGAATGCGCCCTGCCGCGAACACGCCGAGCATGCGCCGCAGCCGCGTCTCGCCGGTAACGCTGTTGACGCCGACCTCGGCGAAATAGCTGCCATAGGTCGCCTGACGCACTTTCTTTTCGGCCTTGCCGGGTTGGACATGACCTTCGCCGACCAGTGTGTCGCCGTCGAGCACTTCACGCAAGGCGATGCGTTTGTTGCCGACGATGGCGTATCCGCCCTTCAACGTCATGTCGGAGTCTTGGCAGTCCAGCTTCTTGCAAAGCTGGCGACGGATTTCCTCACAGCCGAGCATTACTGCCGTGCCGTTGGATGCTGCACCGAAGGATCCGCCGGAGCCGGACGCAGGCGGAAACTCCGTATCGCCCAGACGTGTTTCGACATCTTCCATCGGCAGGCCGAGCATCTCGCCGGCGATCTGACCAAGGATCGCATAGGTGCCCGTGCCGATGTCGGTCATGTCAGTCTCGATCATGGCCCTACCGTCGGCCGAAAGCGTTACCCGCGCCTGGGATTCGATAAGCATGTTGACGCGCACGGCGGAGGCCATGCCGATACCAACGAACCATTCGCCATCGCGGGTCGCCCGAGGCTTGGGATTGCGCTTGTCCCAGCCGAAGCGGCGCGCACCCTCATCGAGCGCTTCCGCCAGCGTATGCGAAGAGAACGGGATTTGATCGGTGGGGTCCTGATCTGGAATGTTCTTCTTGCGCAGTTCGACGGGGTCGATACCGGCCTTCTCCGCCAACTCGTCCATGGCGATTTCGAGAACCGTCAGCCCAACCGCCTCGCCCGGTGCGCGCACCGATCCGGCGCAGGTGCGGTGAACGCGCGCGATCTTGTGCACGATCTCACGGTTTTCGCCGCGATAAAGGAACCGCGTCGCCTGCGTCACCGGCTCGGAAAAATCTTCGCCGGGCAGGTTGGAGACCAGAGCTTCATGACCGATGCCGGTCAAAAGGCCGTTCCCGTCCGCGGCAAGCCTGATGCGTTGGTTCGTTTCGGAACGGCGCATCGTCGTTTCGAAAACCTGTTGCCGCGTCATTGAGACCGCCACGGGCACGCCGAGTTCCTTCGAAGCAAGCGCTGCGGCCACTGCCTCAGGCGAGATGCCAAGCTTTGCGCCGAAGCCGCCGCCGACATAGGGTGCGAGAATGCGGACGTTTTTTTCCGAAATGCCGAGCGCATCGGCCAGTTCGGCACGGTTGTAGGCCAGCATCTGATAGCTGCCGCGCAAGGTTACGCTGTCGCCATGCCAGTGCGCCACAGACGCGTGCGGCTCCATCGCGGCACTCGAATGGCCCGGCGTCGTATAGTGCTGATCGACGGTGAAGGCCGCCTTCTTCATAGCCTCGTCGAGATCGCCGATCAGAACCTGTTCCGTCTTCGGCTTTT
The DNA here is from genome assembly GCF_030010215.1 of Tianweitania sp. UT-5YL-CI-8. Classification (GTDB taxonomy): domain Bacteria; phylum Pseudomonadota; class Alphaproteobacteria; order Rhizobiales; family Rhizobiaceae; genus Oryzicola. Next base: position 549,867 of record NZ_JASCRR010000001.1, on the reverse strand, counting down.
CGACAGATGCCTCAGGGTCGTGCGGATTGACCACGGCATCGCCCTTGGCCTCCAGCTCCAAGCGCAACACAAGTGCGCCATGCCGCGCCTGTTCAAGCGTGTCGGCGACGACAAGAGCGATGGGCTGGCCGAAATAGGCGATGTCGTCTGAGCCCTGGATAGGAGCCTTTCCGGCCATACCTTGCGCAGGGTTGCGCAGCATGCGCTTGCCAGTGATGACGGTGCGGATACCGGGCAGGACCTTTACTGCCTCGGTATCCATGTTGCGTAACTTGCCATGGGTGATCGTGGCGCGAACGAGAACGCCGTGACAAACGTCGTCCGGCAGAGCGTCCATGGCATAGCTTGCCTTGCCGGAAACCTTGAGCTTGCCCTCCGGCCGGTCCGTTGCTGTGCCGACCAGGCCCTGGACCATGTCGTCGAGTCGGTAGCGATCGTCGCGGTCATCCATTTTCAGGTGAAGGGTCATCGAGTCAGCCTTCCGTCAGTTCGGTCAACACAGCACATAGCGTGCGATGCAAAAGCTTGATCTTGAACGCGTTGTCGCCCTGCGCCTCGGCATCGCGCAGCAGCGCATCGGCCACACGAACGAACACATTCGGCGAAGGCGTTTCGCCGACCAGCATTTGTTCGATCTCCGTGTTGCGCCACGGCTTGTGGGCGACGCCACCGAAGGCGAGGGACGCATGAGCGATCCTGCCATCCGACATATCGATGACGCCGGCCACGGAGACCAAGGCAAAGGCGTAGGAAGCCCGATCGCGCACCTTGCGATAGGTCTGCCGCCTGCCTTTGGCCGGAGGTACGATGACGGCGGTGATCAGGTCGCCGGGCTTCAACTCGGTTTCGATATGCGGCGTGTTGCCGGGCAGACGATAGAAGCTTTCCAGCTCGACCGTGCGGACATCGCCGGTGGCACTTTCGACCTCGACCTGCGCATCAAGTGCCTGAAGGGCCACAGCCATGTCGCTGGGATGCGTGGCGATGCAGTGATCGCTTGCGCCAAAAATGGCGTGCAGCCGTGTTGCTCCGCCAATGGCCTGGCAGCCACTGCCGGGCTCGCGTTTGTTGCAGGGCATGGCGGTGTCGTAAAAATAGTAGCAACGCGTGCGCTGGAGCAGATTGCCGCCAGTGCTCGCCTTGTTGCGGAGCTGGCCGCTGGCGCCCGCCAGCAATGCGCGGGAAAGAACCGGATAGGTCGAGCGCACCATGTCGTTGGCCGCGAGATCGCTGTTGCGCACCATGGCCCCGATCCGCAGGCCACCATCCGCCGTGGTTTCGATGTCGTCCATATCGAGCCGGTTGATGTCGACAAGCCGCTCGGGCGTCATCACTTCGAGTTTCATCAGGTCGAGCAGGTTGGTGCCGCCAGCGATGAAGGTCGCGCCGCCCGCGGCCATGGTTGCCGCTTCATGTCGGGACGATGCGCGGGTGTATTCGAAAGGGTTCATCGCTTGGCGCTCCCGGCCACGTCCATGATGGCGTCGACGATGTTGGGATAGGCCGAGCAGCGGCAGAGATTGCCGCTCATCCGCTCGGAAATTTCCTCGACTGTCAGGTCTTGCTTGGCGGTGACATCGGCGCTGACATGGCTCGGCCAGCCCGCCTCGACTTCGTCTAGCATGGCCGTCGCCGAGCAAATCTGGCCGGGGGTGCAGAAGCCGCACTGGAAGCCATCATGGGAGACGAAGGCCTGCTGCAGCGCTGACAGATGCTCGGGCGTGCCGAGCCCTTCAATGGTGACGACCTCGTCGCTGTCATGCATGCAGGCGAGCGACAGACATGAATTGATCCGCCGTCCGTTGACGATGACGGTGCAGGCGCCGCACTGGCCGTGGTCGCACCCCTTCTTGCTGCCGGTTAGATTGAGATGATTGCGCAGCGCATCCAAAAGCGTGGTTCGCGGATCGGCGTCCAGATGGCGCAACTGGCCGTTGACGGTCAACGTGGTCTTCATGAAGGCGCTCCTGCCTGGGTTTAAAACGGCCGGGATGACGGCCTTCCTGGGTGCATAATTCCTCGCGCGCTGGGTTGTTCCGCGAAAGAATGGATCGCTGCTTGGCGCTGCGCGGCAGAAAAATCCCGAGGACGCCGAACGGTCGAAATCGAGCTCCAGGAACGCGTCTTAAAAATTATTACAAGCTTAAACTTTATGGCTTGATAGACGATGCCGACGATGCGATGCTTACCTTGTGAGACGCGTGCTTATGGTGGCGTCCAGCCGGTATCGGTTAAGGGCGGAGACACGCTCGGCCGTTCGCTGTATAATCGAATGGGAACTCAATATGCTTGGACCGACGGTTCACGTCGACAGCTTCGCGCGTGATAATCTCCCCTCGTTTCATGATTGGCCGCAGATCGATCTCGACGGATTCGATTATCCCGAATGGTTGAATGCCGGCGTCGAACTGACCGACCGCATGGTCGAGCGTGGTTTCGGCGACCGCGTGGCGCTGATCGGCAATGGTCGACGCCGCACCTACAAGGAACTGAGCGATTGGACCAACCGGCTGGCCGCGGCGCTGGTCGATGATTTCGGCGTCCAACCCGGCAATCGCGTGCTGATCCGCTCCGCCAACAATCCGGCAATGGTCGCCTGCTGGCTTGCAGCCACCAAGGCGGGCGCCGTGGTGGTCAACACCATGCCTATGCTCAGGGCCGGCGAGCTTTCCAAGATCGTCGACAAGGCCGAAATCACCCACGCATTGTGTGACACCCGGCTGATGGACGAGATGGTCGCCTGCGCCAAGGACAGTGCCTTTCTGAAACAGGTGATTGGCTTCGATGGCACCGCCAACCACGATGCCGAACTCGACCGCGCCGCTCTCGACAAATCAGTGGCATTCCAGGCGGTGCGGACGGGCCGCGACGATGTCGCACTGCTCGGATTCACCTCCGGCTCGACCGGAATCCCAAAAGCGACGATGCATTTCCATCGCGACATTCTCATCGTCGCCGATGCCTATGCCAAAGAAATTCTGGACGTGCAGCCTGAGGATGTCTTCGTCGGCTCGCCGCCACTTGCGTTTACCTTCGGCCTTGGCGGGCTGGCGATCTTTCCGCTGCGATTCGGCGCGAGCGCGGCTCTGCTTGAAAGTGCGACGCCGCCGAACATGATCGACATCATCCAGAAGTACAAGGCGACGATCTGCTTCACCGCGCCCACCGCCTATCGTGCCATGCTGGCCGCGATGGAAGAGGGTGCCGACCTGTCCTCATTGCGGGTGGCGGTTTCGGCCGGCGAGACCTTGCCGGCCCCGGTCTTCGACCAATGGGTTGAGAAGACCGGTAAGCCGATCCTCGACGGCATCGGCGCGACCGAGATGCTGCATATCTTCATCTCCAATCGCCTCGACGACACCAAGCCGGCCTGCACCGGCAAGCCGCTCAGGGGTTATCAAGCCAAGGTCGTGGACGACGCCATGAACGAGGTGCCGCGCGGCACGATCGGGATGCTGGCCGTCCGTGGGCCGGTGGGTTGCCGCTATCTCGCCGACGATCGGCAGAAGGATTACGTCCGCGATGGCTGGAACCTGACGGGTGACAGCTTCGTGCAGGACGAGGACGGCTATTTTCATTTCGCCGCCCGTTCCGACGACATGATAGTGTCTGCCGGGTACAACATTGCCGGCCCTGAGGTCGAGGCGGCGCTGCTTAAGCATGAGCATGTGCTGGAATGTGCCGTCATCGGCGTGCCTGACGAAGCGCGCGGCCATATCGTCGAGGCGCATGTGGTTCTCATTGGCGGCGCCGCCGCTTCGGACATGCTGGTGGTGGCGTTGCAGGAGCATGTGAAAAGCATCATCGCCCCCTACAAATACCCCCGCTCGATCGTCTTCACGCAGGCATTGCCAAAAACGGAGTCGGGGAAGATCCAACGCTTCAGGTTGAAGCAAGCAAAGACCGCGTGACCCTTAGCTGTTCACAGATTCTAAGGTTCAATTGCTTCGGTGGACGTCTCCCGTCAAGTATGGGAGGTAACAAGACAATCGGCGACATCGCAGGCAATTGCCGAAGGGTGCGTCACAAGAACAAAAATGGGAGCTACACGATGAAGAAACTGCTTTCCGCCGCAACGCTCGTCCTTGCCGTGGGCGCATCCAGCCTTGCCATGGCAGAGCCTGTCAAGATCGGCATGATCACCACCCTGTCGGGCGGCGGCGCCGGCCTGGGCGTCGACTCTCGCGACGGCTTCATGCTGGCCATCAAGCAGTCCGGCAACAAGGACATCGAGGTCATCACCGAGGACGATGGGCAGAAGCCTGAACTGGCCGTGCAGATTGCCGACAAGATGATCCAGAGCGATCAGGTAGACATCCTGACCGGTATCGTCTGGTCGAACCTTTTGATGGCCGTGGCGCCGAGCGCGGTGGCGCAGGGCAAGTTCTACGTCTCGACCAATGCGGCGCCCGCAGCGCTCGCAGGCGCCAACTGCAACCCGCTCTATTTCAATGCCGCCTACCAGAACGACAACCTTCACGAGGCCATGGGCGAATACGCCAATAAGGACTACAAGAAGCTGTTCATCATGGCGCCGAACTATCCGGCCGGCAAGGATTCGCTGACCGGCTTCAAACGCTATTTCAAGGGCGAACTGGCGGCGGAAGTCTACACTCAGGTTGGCCAGACCGACTATGCGGCTGAAATCGCTCAGATCAGGGCTTCCGGCGCGGACGGCGTCTTCGCCTTCCTGCCCGGCGGCATGGGCATCGCCTTCATGAAGCAATATGCGCAGTCGGGTGTGAACCTCCCGATCATGGGACCCGGCTTCTCCTTCAGCCAGGATGTTCTGCCGGCAATCGGCGACGCGGCCTTGGGCGTCAAAGCGTCAGGCCAGTGGGTCAAGGACCTCGACAACGAAGCCAACAAGAAGTTCGTCGCCGACTTCCAGCAGGAATACAACAGGCTGCCGTCGCTCTATGCGGTGCAGGCCTATGACGCAGCCCAGCTGATCCTGTCGGCGGCCGCGAAAGCCGACGTCAAGGACACCGAAGCCTTCCGCGCCGAACTGCTCAAGGCCGACATCAAGTCGCCGCGCGGCAACTTCAAGTTCAACACCAACCAGCATCCTATCCAGGATATCTACGTCACCGAGGTGACCAAGGAAGGCGACGTGCTGACCAACAAGACGGTGGAAAAGATCTTCACCGACCACGGCGACGCCTATGCCAAAGACTGCAAGATGTAAGGGCACCCTGTGACCTTTGCACTTGCTCTCGAGCAGTTGCTAAACGGCCTGCAGCTCGGCGTCATGTTGTTCCTCATGGCTGCCGGGCTTACGCTGATCTTCGGCGTCATGGGTCTCATCAATCTCGCCCACGGTTCGCTCTACATGGTCGGCGCCTTTGCCTGCGCGACCGTTGCGGCGTGGACGGGTTCGTTCTGGTTGGGCCTGATCGCCAGCCTTGCCTGCGCGGCGGCGGCGGGTGCAATCGTCGAACTGCTGGTCATCCGCAGGCTTTACGATCGAGACCATCTCGACCAGGTGCTGGCCACCTTCGCGCTGATCCTGATCTTTTCGGAAGGCACGCGCTGGATGTTCGGCTCGTTCCCGCTCTATCTCGATATTCCGCCGCTGTTGCAGGGCGCTGTCGCGCTGCCCGGCGGCACGCAATACCCGCTCTATCGCCTGGCCATCATCGCGGCCGGCGCTGTCGTGGCGTTTGCGCTGTATCTTCTCATCTCACGCACCCGACTCGGCATCCGCATCCGAGCCGGCGAAAGCGACCGCGAAATGATCGGCGCGCTCGGAGTCGACATCCGCACGCTCTACACCGTCGTGTTCGCGTTGGGGGCGGCCCTTGCCGGCTTTGCAGGCGCCATGGTTGGCGCGCTGCAGTCGGTGCAGGTCGGCATGGGAGAGCCGGTGCTGATCCTGGCTTTCGTGGTCATCGTCATCGGCGGCATCGGCTCGATCAAGGGTGCGCTGCTCGGCGCGCTCCTGGTCGGCGTGATCGACACGATGGGCCGTTTCCTGCTGCCGAAAGTCTTCGTGCTGTTCGTGCCACCTTCGCAGGCCGGCATGATCGGCGGAGCACTGGCTTCCATGCTGATCTACATCGTCATGGCCCTGATCCTTGCCGTGAAGCCGCGCGGCCTGTTTCCGCCGGCGCATGCGTGAGATCGTGACATGAGCCGCGAAACCGTCGTCAACCTCATCCTGGCAGTCTTGCTGCTCGCGGTGCCGCTGCTGGCCAACGCCGTCGGCCAGCCCTTCTACATCACGCTTGCCACGCGCATCGCCATCCTTGCCCTTGCCGCCACCGGGCTCAATCTCGCGCTGGGGCTCGGCGGTCTGGTCTCCTTCGGCCATGCCGCGTTCTTCGGTATCGGCGGCTATGCCGCCGGCATCCTGGCGACGCACGGCTTTTCCGGCGATCCGCTGATCTTCGGCCTGTCGGGCACCAACCTGATGCCTGTGATCTGGCTCGTGGCAGCCGTGACCGCCGGTCTTGCCGGCCTTGCCATCGGCGCGATCAGCCTGCGCACCTCCGGCGTCTATTTCATCATGATCACGCTCGCTTTCGCACAGATGGTCTATTATTTCGCGGTGTCTTGGCCCGCCTATGGCGGCGAGGACGGGCTTTCGATCCTCGTCCGCAACCAGTTTCCGGGCGTCAACTCGATGCGCCCGCTGAGCTTCTTCCTGATCTGCTACGTGGTGCTCCTGGTGTCCATCGGCCTGTTCGCGCTGATCCGCGCCTCGCGTTTTGGCTCCGCCCTGCAGGCGGCGCGGCAGAACCCGGTGCGCGTAGCCACCGTCGGTATCAGGCCGTTTCGCATCCGTCTGACCGCATTTGCCATCTCGGCGATGATGACCGGCCTCGCAGGCGCGCTGTTTGCCGATCTCAACCGCTTCGTCAGTCCGTCCATGCTGTCGTGGCACATGTCGGGTGAACTGATCGTGCTGATCATTTTAGGCGGTACGGGACGTCTGTTTGGCCCGCTGGCGGGCGCTGCCCTTTACGTCATCATCGAATACGCGCTGGGCGGCATTACGGAACGCTGGCAATTCTTCCTCGGGCTGATCCTGCTTGGCGTGGTGCTGTTTGCGCGCGGCGGATTGCTGGGCTTTGTCACCGGAAAGGCGCGCCATGGTTGAGCCGGTTCTTGAAATCACGAATCTCGTCAAGAGTTTCGGCGCGCTGCGCGCCACCGATGGTGTGACGCTCGACCTGCGCCCCGGCGAGATACACGCGCTGATCGGCCCCAACGGCGCCGGCAAGTCGACGCTGATCCACCAGATCTGCGGCACGGTGCGACAGGATTCCGGCACCATCCACTTTGCCGGGCAGGACATCGGCAGCCTTGGCGTTGCCGAGCGCGCCCAGCGCGGCCTTGGACGCACGTTCCAGGTCTCGTCGCTGGCACATGAATTTTCGGCGCTGCGCAACGTCATGCTCGCCGTCCAGGCCAGGCAGGGATCGAGCTTCCGCTTCTTCAAGCCGGCGCTGCTTGACCGCTCGCTGACCGACCCGGCCATGGCGGTGCTCGACAGGGTGGGGCTTGCCGAGCGGGCACGGATACCGGCCTACGAACTGTCGCATGGCGAGCGGCGGCAACTCGAAATCGCCATTGCGCTGGCCCTCGGTTCAAAGGCGTTCCTGCTCGACGAGCCCATGGCGGGCATGGGGCCGGATGGCTCCAAGACATTGACTGGCTTTCTCGACCGCCTGCGCCAGGAAGCGCCGATCCTTCTGGTTGAGCACGACATGGACGCGGTCTTTGCGCTTGCCGACCGGATTTCGGTGCTGGTCTACGGTCGGATTATCGCCACAGGCGGGGTCGAGGACATCCGTCGCGACCCCGCCGTGCGCTCCGCCTATCTTGGAGACCACGACTGATGCTGCTCGAGGTCAACGACATCGCCACCTATTACGGCTCCAGCCAGGCGCTGTTCGGCGTCGATCTCGCGCTCGACGAAGGCGAGGTGCTGGCGTTGATGGGCCGCAACGGTATGGGCAAGAGCACGACCATCCGCTCGATCTGCAACCTCAACCCACCCAAAAGCGGTACGATCAATTTCGCTGGTACCTCGACGTCCCGCCAACCGGCTTTCCGAATCGCGCGCTGGGGCATCGGCTTGGTGCCGGAAGGCCGACGCTGCTTTGCGGCGCTGACGGTCTATGAGAATTTGATCGCGGCGGCACGGCCCGGCCGCTGGACGCTGGAGCGGGTGAATGAGCTGTTTCCGCGCCTGAGCGAGCGGCGCAATCAACTCTCGCAGACGCTTTCGGGCGGCGAGCAGCAGATGCTGGCGATTGGTCGCGCGCTGATGACCAATCCGCGCCTGCTCATTCTCGACGAGGCCACCGAAGGACTTGCGCCAGTAATCCGCCAGGATATCTGGCGCGCTATCCGGGCGCTGAAATCCGATGGGTTGTCGATTCTTCTCGTCGACAAGACCCTGTCGGAACTGCTGCCGGTGGCCGACCGCTGCGTCATCCTCGAAAACGGTCGCTCGGTCTGGTCGGGTGAGCCCGCGTCCATCGACGACGCCGTGAAAGACCGCTATCTCGGCATTTGACGGCTACGGAAGCCCCAAACCGGCTATTTTAGCGGTCAGGCGGTCTTCAGAAAGTCGGCGCGGTGGGGGGTGAAGCAGTCCACCAGCCGGCCGGCTTCCAGCGCCTTGACCCCGTGTTCGAGCCCAGACGGCACGATGAAGGCGCCGCCGGCATCGATGGTCTCGACCGTGCCGTCGATGGTCACTTCGAACCGGCCTTCGGCGACATAGCTCGATTGTACATGGGGGTGGGAATGCAGCCAGCCGACCCCATCCTTCTCGAAAGCGAATTCCACCATCATCAGTTCGTCTGTGTAGAGTACGATGCGGCGGCGGTTGCCGTCCGGCGTGGGTTCCCAGACACCGGTCTCAGGTGTCGCGAACAGCTTGGTTTCCGTCATTAATCTTCTCCTAACGCGCCAGCCAGCCGCCATCGACCGGCAGCACGGCACCATGTACATAGCCCGAAGCTGGAGCCAGCAGGAACACGGCGGCATCGCCGATATCCGACGCTTCACCCCAACGACCGGCCGGAATGCGGCCGAGGATAGCCGAACTGCGGTCGGGATCGTTACGCAGGGCCTCAGTGTTGTTGGTCTCGATGTAACCGGGGGCTATCGCGTTGACGTTGATGTTCTTGGCCGCCCACTCGCAGGCCAGAAGCCGGGTGATGCCGAGGACGCCATGCTTGGAAGCGGTGTATGAGGCCACACGAATGCCGCCCTGGAAAGACAGCATCGAGGCGATGTTGACGATGCGACCCGGCATATTGGCGACGAAAAGCTTGCGCGCGTAAGACTGGCTCATGAAGAACAGGCTCTTGAGGTTGACGTCCATGACGTCGTCCCAGTCCTCTTCGGTGAAATCGACCGCATCCGCGCGCCGGATGATGCCGGCATTGTTGACGATGCCGTCGATAGTGCCAGCTTTCTCCCAAGCCGCATCGAGCATCGCCTGCGCCGCCTTATGGTCGCCGAGGTCGCAGGAAACCGCCTCGAAGCTTGCGCCTATGGCCTGCATCTTCTGCGCGGTGTCCTCCATAGACGACCGCCCAACCCCGATGACAGCACCGCCGGCCCGGCCGATGGCGAGGCATATGCCCTGACCGATGCCGGTGTTGGCGCCCGTCACCAGAACCGTGCGGCCGTCCAGGTTGAAGGCAGATGCAGCGCTCATCGTAGGTCCTCGACGGCAACCGGATCGACGTCGGTGTAGTCGACATTGTCGCCGGCCATGGCCCAGATGAAGGCATAGTTTGAGGTGCCGGCGCCCGAATGGATCGACCAGGGCGGCGACAACACGGCTTCCTCGTTCTTCATGACGATGTGACGGGTTTCATCGGGTTCGCCGAGGAAGTGGAACACGCGGGCGGTGTCGGCCAGATCGAAATAGAGGTAAACCTCCATGCGGCGGTCATGCACATGCGCGGGCATCGTGTTCCAGACCGAGCCGGGGGCAAGCTGCGTCATTCCGGCCACGAGCTGGCAGGTCTCGATCGAATTGGTGAACTGGAAGATCGAGCGTTCGTTCGAGGTCTGCTGGCTGCCGAGGTCGAGCCGCTTGGCGTCGCCGATGCGGATCGTGCGGGTCGGATAGGCATGATGCGCCGGTGCGCTTAGGATGTAGAACTTCGCCGGGGATGCCGCATCGGCGGAACTGAAAGACACCTCGCCGGCGCCGAGGCCGACATAAAGCATGTCGCGGGTCTCAAGCGGATAGGCTTCGCCGTCGACGGTAACTGTGCCGGGAGCGCCGACATTGACGACGATCATTTCGCGGCGATCGAGAAACGACTTGGTGCCCATCGACTTGACCGCCTTAAGTTCCAGCGCGGCATCGGTGGGCGTCGCGCCGCCGACCACCATGCGGTCGTAGTGCGTGTAGGTGATGCTGATTTCGCCAGGCTGGAAGAGGTCGGGGATGTGGAAATTCGCCCTCAGTTCATCGGTGCCCATGGCGGCGGCATTTTGCGGGTCGATGGCGTAGCGGGAAGTGTAATCGGACATGATGGTTCTTTCGCAGTTCAAACTGTCTTGCGGGGGGAAGATGCGCCTGGGGAGAAGTCCGGCGGAGCCGGCAGGCGCATACGGTAGCGATCCTGAGCGGCGGAGAGATGCGCACGCATCGCGTCACGTGCGCCCTGTGGATCGCCGGCGGCAACAGCCTCGAGAATCGTCAGATGTTCACGTTGCAGGCCGCTGAGATAGTCGAAGGAGAGAACCTCCACCGAATACCAGGGAGACGCTCGGTCACACGGGATCGTGCGGTCCCCCAATGCGTCGAGGATCTCGACATAGAAAGGGTTGTTGGTGGCAAAGGCGATTTCGCGGTGGAAGGCGAAGTCGGCTTTTCCGGTTGGCTCTCCGAGATGCAGCAGCCGCTCGAATTCGAAAAAGGCTTCGCGGATGCTGGCCTCCTGGGCCGGATTGCGGCGCTGGGCGGCAAGGGCGGCACTTTCGATCTCGATGCCCATGCGCACTTCCAGAACGTTGATCGCCTGGCTGACCTTGCGGATATCGTGGCTGATCGCACCGATGGAAAGTGCCTGGCTCTCCAGGACGAAAACGCCGATGCCCTGGCGCGCTTCGACAAGCCCGTCGGCGGCCAGAGTGGCGATCGCCTCGCGGACCACGGTTCGCGAAACGCCGAAGGTCTCCGTCATTTTGCTCTCGGTCGGCAGTTTTTCGCCGGGAGTGAGTGCACCGTCGGCGATCTGCGCACGGAGGGTTACGACCAGGCGCTCCGCCAGCTTGGGCTTTCGTTCGACCTTGAGGTCTTCCGCCGGATCCGCGACCATCACCAGTCCTACTTGAACACGCTGGGGAGCCAGAGCGAGATGGCGGGGATATACGTCACCATGAGGAGAACCACGACGCCGGCGCCATAGAACGGCCAGATCGAGCGCATCGCTTCCCAAACAGATATCTTGCCGACAGCGCAGGCCACGAATTGCACCGCACCGACGGGTGGCGTGTTCAATCCGATGCCGTAGTTGAGGATCATGATGACGCCGAAATGGACGGGGTCGATGCCATAAGACTGCGCAATCGGCAGGAAGATCGGCGTGGTGATGATGATCGTCGGTCCCATGTCCATGAAGGTGCCGAGTACCAGCATGATCAGGTTGAGCAGAAGCAGGATGATGATGGGGTTTTCCGACAGCGTGTTCATCCAGGCGACCAGAGAGGTCGGAACCTTGAGGAACGCCATCAGCCAGGAGAAGGCCGCAGCCGTGCCGATGATCAGCAGCACCATCGCTGTCGTCCGCACCGCGCCCATTGTGGCATGGACGAAGTCGTTCCAGTTGAGCTGGCGGTACACGAATACAGTTACCAGCAGTGCATAGATGACGGCGATGCAGGAGCTTTCCGTGGCGGTGAAGATGCCGGACCGCACGCCGCCGAAGATGATGGCGATCAGCAAGAGCCCTGGAACTGCGACCGCCAGAAGGTGGGCGACCATCAGGAAACCGGGAAACGGTTCGGTCGGATAGCCGCGATGGCGGGCCACGAAATAGGCTGTTACCATCAGGGATGCCGCGAGCAAGATGCCGGGCAGGATGCCCGCCGTGAACAGGTCGGCGATGGAAATCTTGCCGCCGGCCGAGATCGAATAGATGATCATGTTGTGCGAAGGCGGCAAAAGAAGAGCTATCAGCGCCGACATGGATGTGACGTTGACCGCGTAGTCCGTACCGTAGCCGCGCGCCTTCATCTGCGGGATCATGAGACCGCCGACGGCGGCTGCTTCCGCGACAGCGGAGCCGGAAATGCCGCCGAAGAGGGTAGCCGTGACGATGTTGACCTGCCCGAGTCCGCCCCTCACATGCCCCACCAGCGAAGCTGCGAAGGCGACGATTCGGCTGGCGATGCCACCCCGCACCATCAGGTCGCCGGCATAGATGAAGAAGGGAATGGCGAGCAGCGAAAACACGCTCATGCCGGAGTTGAGCCGTTGGAACACGACCAGCGGCGGCAAGCCCATATAGACGACGGTCGCAAAACTGGCGATGCCGAGACAGAACGCGACCGGCGTGCCGATCAACATCAACAGCGTGAACGAGCCGAAAAGGATCCAGAGTTCCATAGGTCAGCCCTTCCTGGCCTGTTCGGCAGCGTCTTCACGAACCGCTGATACGTTGTCCAATTCGACGGCGATTTCCGGCGCCAACAATTCATCGAGCGCATCGTCGATAGGCGCTCCGCTCACCCTCAGAACGATGCGTTCCAGCGAGAACAGCATGACGAGAATGCCGCCCCCTACAACCGGCAGGTAATCCCAGCCACCGGATATGCCCAAGGCGGGAAGCGTGGTGTTCCAAGTCAGCCCGACGAGCTTGCTGCCATACCAGACCATGCCGATGCCGAAGGCCAGGATGACGATGTCGGAGATCATCCGCAGCCATTTCTTGGCCCAGTGCGGCAAGACGTAGAGCAGGACGTCGAAACCCATATGGTTGTTTTCGCGCACGCCGACAGCGGCGCCGAGAAAGATGAACCAGCTCATCAGCATGACGGCGCCCGGTTCGGTCCAGCTTGGGGAATCGTTGAGAATGTAGCGGCAGAAGACCTGCCAGGCGACGATGGCGGTCATCACCACCAGCCCGATGCTGGCCAGATAGAGGGCGGCCGTGTTGACGCGCGAGAGAATGGGCACGCCTAAAGTTGGTTGGGTCGACATCCAAATCTCCTGGCCGTCGGACTTCCGCTACTAGACTTGGTCTTGCGGGCACGAAACAAGATCAGGAGATGACGACGGGCTGGCCGTCGTCCCCTTGATCCTAAGTTCTCAATGCTCGCCGAGGCTATGGCGCGGCGTCTACTTGACGGCCCGTACGTCCTCGACCAGCTTCTGCAAAACCGGATCCTTGACGTGCTTGTCGTAGACCGGCTTCATGGCGTCGATGAAGCCCTGCTTTTCCACGTCATTGATCTGGGAGCCGAGCTTTTCGGCATTGGCCCGCGATTCCGTCGTCTTGGCGGCCCACAATTCGCGCTGCTTGGCCACGCTGTCCTTGGCGGCCTGCTTGAAGATTTCCTTGTCTTCCGGCGTCAGCGCGTCGAAGGCGGCCTTGTTCATCACGAACACTTCCGGAAGGATGGTGTGTTCGTCGAGCGAATAATATTTGGCCACCTCGACGTGCTTTGCCGTGTCGTAGCTTGGGAAGTTGTTTTCCGCGCCGTCGATGACGCCGGTCTCGATCGAGGAATAAACCTCGCCATAAGGCATCGGGGTCGCGTTGGCGCCGAGTGCGGCGGTCATGTCGACGAAGATGTCGGACTGGATGACGCGGAACTTGAGGCCGGCCATGTCTGCGACGGTCTTGATCGGCTTCTTGGCGTTGTAGAAGGAGCGCGCGCCGGCGTCATAGAAGGCCAGAACGACAAGGCCGACCGGCTCGAAGGCGGCTTTGATCTGGTCGCCGACAGCACCGTCCATCACCTTGTGCATGTGGTCTTCGGAGGTGAAGATGTACGGCAGCGCCGGGACGATCGTTTCCTTGACGGTGCCGTTGAACGGAGCCATCGAAACGCGGTTCAGCTCAATGACGCCCGAACGGACCTGCTCGATCGTGTCCTTTTCTTCGCCCAGTTGGGCGGAGTGGTAGACATCCACCGAATAACGGCCCTGGGTGCGTTCCTTCAGCAGTTCACCGAAATACTTGACGCCTTCAACGGTCGGATAACCGTCCGGATGGGTATCGGAAGACTTCAGCACCGTCTGGGCCGAGGCGACGGTGGTGAACAGTGTGGCGGCAAGCAGCGCGCCTGCCAGCTTTTTCGTAAAGTGCATCATGTTGGTTTCCTCCCGTTGAATGACTTCGGTTTCAATCAGAGCCGATACGCCTGCTTTGCAAGCGTGTAGGCTAGTTCAGTTGCAAGCTCGTGCGCTTCCTCCTCGCGGATGCGGTGTTCGCAAACGAGGCGGGCGAGGAAGGCACAATCGACGCGGCGCGCCACATCGTGGCGGGCCGGAATGGATGGGAAAGCGCGGGTGTCGTCGTTGAAGCCGACGGTGTTGTAGAAGCCGGCGGTCTCCGTGGTCATTTCACGGAAGCGCCGCATTCCTTCCGGGCTGTCATGGAACCACCAGGCAGGCCCGAGCTTCAGCGCGGGATAGACGCCGGCAAGCGGCGCCAACTCACGCGCATAACTGGATTCGTCCAGCGTGAATGCAATGACCGTCAGGTTCTTTTCAAGCCCGACCGCATCGAGCAGCGGCTTGAGCGCGCCGACATAGTCGGTGCGGCTGGGAATATCGAAGCCCTTGTCGCGGCCGAACTTCGCCAGCGTTCCGGACGAGTGATTGCGCCAGGCACCTGGATGAATCTGCAGCACAAGCCCGTCATCCAGGCTCATCTTGGCCATTTCGGTCAACATCTGTGCGCGGAACAGTCGACGCTCGCGCTCGTCTTCCGATCCGCTGCGGATGCGGTTGAACAGTTCTTCAGCCGCCGCATCGGAAAGGTTCGCGGTTTCGGCGGTGGGGTGGCCGTGATCGGAGGAGGTCGCGCCGAATTCCTTGAAATAGGCCCTGCGCTGGCGATGGGCGTCGAGATAGCCTGCCCAAAGACCGGTATCGCAGCCGGTTATATCGCCGAGCTGATCAAGGTTGCCGGCAAAGCCCTCGAAGTCGGGATCGACCACCGAATCGGGGCGATAGGCGGTCACCACGCGACCCTTCCAGCCGCTGTCGCGGATCTGGCGGTGCCATTTCAGATCGTCGAGCGCGCTTTCGGTGGTGGCGATGGCTTCGATGTTGAAGCGCTCGAACAGCGCTCGTGGCCGATAGGCATCCTGCTGCAGGCATTCCGCGATGCGGTCATAGATTCGGTCGGCGCTTTCCGCCGATAGCAATTCTTCGATGCCGAACAGGTTCTGCAGCGTATAGTCGAACCAGATGCGCGAAGGCGTGCCGCGAAACAGGAAGTAGTTCTCGGCGAAAATCCGCCAAATCGCGCGTCCGTCGGTCTGCACCGGAGAACCGTCCAGTGTCGGCACGCCAAGCGCTTCGAGATCGATCCCCTGGCTGAACAGCATACGAAAGACGTAGTGATCGGGCACGATCAACAGTTGGGCCGGATCGGGAAATGGGTTGTTTTCCGCATACCAGCGCGGATCGGTATGCCCATGCGGACTGACGATCGGCAGGTTCTTGACACCGCTATAGAGATCGCGAGCCACTGCGCGGATTGACGGCTCGGCCGGGAAAAGCATGTCGCCGTCGGTCAGCAAAGTCATCGTCTAGAACCCTCCCATCTGGTCGCAATCGGTAAGCAGCCTGAGTGGTTATGTCAACATACAATTGGTACTATGTTGTATGATGATATCCAGTTGCGCGCGGCTTGAGTGCGGTGTAGGAACGTCCGCGACAGGGGAGGGTTAGCGTGACTGGAAGATTATCCGAACAAGCCTTGAACGGTCTTTCGGCACGGGCGGCACGCCCCGGCTATGGCCGTAAGCAGGTATCCCCAGGCATCGTCCATATAGGCGTCGGCGCGTTTCACCGCTGCCATCAGGCCGTCTATGTCGACGATTGCATCACGGCAGGCGAAACCGGCTGGGGCATCGTCGGGGCATCGCTGCGCAGCGCCGATACGCGTGACGCGCTTCAGCCGCAGGACGGGCTCTATACGCTCGCGGTGCGCGACAGTTCCGGCGAGGCGCTGCGCATCATCGGCTCGATGCTGTCTCTGTTGGTCGCTCCCGAAAATCCTTCGGCGCTTCTCGATGCTTTGACCAATCCGGGCGTCAAGATTGTGACGCTGACGGTCACGGAAAAAGCCTATCTGCGGGCGCCGGATGGTGGTCTCGACGGCAATCACGCCGATATTCGTCACGACCTCGAAAATCCGGCCAATCCCAAGACGGTACATGGCTTTCTGGCCGAGGCGATAGCGCGCCGTAAGGCTGCGGATATCGCTGCATTCACCGTGCTCTGTTGCGACAATCTCCCCGCCAATGGCCACACGCTGCGCCGCGTGCTGCTGGACTTCGCCGAGCTGCGCGATGCCGATCTTGCTGCTTACATCGAACACGATGTGGCGTTCCCGTCGAGCATGGTCGACCGCATCGTTCCCGCCACCACCGACGCGGACCGTGCCCGTATCAGCGGTATTTTGGGTGTCGAGGATGCCTGGCCGGTGATGACGGAACCCTTCACGCAATGGGTGGTCGAAGACAATTTCCCCGGCGGCCGCCCTGACTGGGAGAAGTTCGGCGTCGAGATGGTGGCCGATGTCACACCCTTCGAGGACATGAAGCTCAGGCTTCTGAACGGCTCGCACTCGTCCATCGCCTATATCGGCCTGCTTCTTGGACACCCCACCGTCGATACCGGTTTCGGCGATCCGGCAGTCCGGCGCTTTGTCGACGGTCTGTGGGCGGAAGCCGTGCAGACGCTGCCGACCGATGCGGGGCTTGACACCGCTGCCTACACGAAGCGGCTGGCCGAGCGCTACGGCAATACCGCGCTTGCGCACCGCACCAAGCAGATCGCACTCGACGGCAGCCAGAAGCTGCCGCAGCGCATCGTGGCCTCCGCGCTGTCTCGGCTTGCAGCCGGAGGCAGGGCGGACCATCTGGCGCTGACGCCGGCAGCCTGGATTGCTGCCTGCGAGGCGCGCGGAACGGCTCTGCCCGCCAACCACTTCACTGACCCGCTCGACAGCGCCTTGGCCGAAATCTTTGCCCGCAAGCTCGATGCGGCGGGAACGGTTTCCGCCGTGTTCGATGCCGCGGGCTTCGGTCTCGGTCATGTCAAGCGTGGCGCGCTGATGAATCTCGTCGCTCGCCATCTCGACACCATCCGGTCCAAAGGCGTGGTGAAGGCCCTCGCCGATCTTGAAGGCACCCGCGCATGAGACAGACCTGGCGGTGGTTCGGACCCGATGATCTGGTGAAACTCGCCCATGTGCGCCAGGCGGGCGCCGTGGGCATCGTATCGGCGTTGCATCACCTCAATGACGGCCGCGCCTGGCCGCTCGATGAGATGTTGAAGCGCAAGGCCCTCATTGAGGAAGCCGGGCTGACCTTCGATGTCGTCGAAAGCATCATTGTGCACGAGGACATCAAGACGCGGGGTCCGCGCTGTGCCGAGTTGATCGACAACTACAAGGCGTCGATCCGCGCTGTCGCCAAGGCGGGCGTGAAGACAGTCTGCTACAATTTTATGGCGATCACCGACTGGACGCGCACCGATCTCGACTATCCGATGCCGCATGGCGGCACCGCCTTGCGCTTCGATATCGTCGACTTTTGTGCCTATGACGTTCTGGTGCTAAAGCGTGCGGGCGCAGAAGACGAACACCCCGCCGAGCGTTTAGAAGCAGCCCGCAAACGCCTCGCCGAAAAGAGCGAGAGCGAACTGGCCCGGCTCGAGCAGAACCTGATCGGCTGGGTTCCGGCGCGCGAATTCATCTTCGACCGCGACAGCTTCAAGCGCGCGCTCGACACCTATCGCGACCTTAGCGTCGACGGATTGCGCGAAAATCTGTTTGCGTTGCTGCGCGAAATTGCGCCGGTGGCCGAGGAAGAAGGCGTCAAGCTGGCAATTCATCCGGATGATCCGCCGTTTCCGATCTTCGGCCTGCCGCGCATCGTCTCCACAGCGGATGATGCGCGCAAGATTCTTGTGGCGGAAAGCTCGCCGGCCAACGGGTTGACGCTGTGCACCGGCTCTTTTGGCGCAGGTCGCAGCAACGACCTCGTCGCCATGGCCAAGGAATTCGCGCCGCGCGTGCATTTCGCCCATCTGCGCAACGTCACCAAGGAGCCGGACGGCTCGTTCCACGAGGCCGAGCATCTCGAAGGCGATACCAATATGGTCGCCGTGGTGGCAGCCCTTCTGGCCGAGGAAAAGCGCCGCCAGGCCGAGGGTCGCGCCGACCACGATATCCCGATGCGCCCCGATCATGGCCACGCCATCGTCGACGATATCGGCAAAAAGGTGAATCCTGGCTATTCCTGCGTAGGCAGGCTCAAAGGCCTGGCGGAACTGCGCGGCATCATGCGCACCATCGAGCATTTCGGGCTCTGACGCGAAGGGTTGCCCCGAAGTCCCTGAACAAGGCTGTGATGCCGATCACGTCTCCGGAATGTTGATAAGGGCCTTAAGCGGCAGATGATCGGAGGCCTGCCGCGCCAACGGCGTGTCATGCGCCTGCAGCGCTGCCACCATGCCAGGCCGGCTCGCCATGATGCGGTCCAGCGCCAGCACGGGCAGCGTGGCGGGGAAGGTGGGTATGGCCGGCGGCAGCGGGCCGAACACACTGCGCAACGTGTTCAGCGAAGAGCGGTTGCCGACACGCCATTCGTTGAAATCGCCCATCAAAACCGTTGGCCGCTCCTCGCGCCTGCCGATCAAGTCAAGCACCATACGGGTTTGCTGGCCGCGCGAATGTTTCAACAGGCCGAAATGGGCTGCGATGATGCGGATCGCTGCGCCGCCTTCGAGGTCGAGATCGACCATGACGGCGCCGCGCGGCTCCAGCCCCGGCAGCTTGACCTTATGGACCCCGCCGACAACGCCTTTCTTGAAGAGCAGAAGATTGCCGTGCCAGCCATGGCTCTGTTCCCTCAGCCCGGCACGGACGGGAACAAGCCCTGTCTCGAGTTCCAGCCGCGCGAGGTTGAGCAACCCTTCGCGTTCGCCGAATCGCTTGTCGGCTTCCTGGATGGCGATGATATCCGCATCGATCTCGGCGATGACCTGGGCAATGCGTTCCGGATCGAACTTGCCGTCTACGCCGACGCATTTGTGCACGTTATAGGATGCGACGATGGCCTGGGTTTCCCCGCGCGCGGCCGCATTCACCACATCCTCGTCGCGAAAATTGCGCTTGCGGATGGATTCCATAATGCTTGCGGGGAGATTGGTCTTCTTCGCTGTCATGCGCGGCGGAGCATCCGATCCAACTGGGTTAAGGCTGAAGGTTACATAGAAAGCGCGGCTTCATCGTCCAGTTGGTTGAGGTTTCGGTCAAAGATAGGGCGAGCCCAGCCAGAGGATCTTATCGATCAACCGGATCAGGAACGGGCGCGAGCGCAGGCTTTCCAGCGTCACCGCTTGCGATGTCTCCATCGCTTCGCCGATCCGTCCATGAATGGAGGAGGCAAAGTCTGCATCCAGAACCTCGAGGTCGACTTCGAAATTGAGCCGCAAAGATCGCGCATCGAGGTTCGACGAGCCGACATAGGCCCAGGTTTCGTCGATGGCGAGCAGCTTGGAATGGTTGAACGAGCCCTTTGCCCGCCATACCCGGCAGTAGTTCTTCAAGACCTGGTCAAACTGCGCGGTCATCGCCCGGTCGACCAGCACAAGATTGTTGGCGGCCGGCACGACGATGTCGATCTCCACGCCCTTTCGCCCGGCGGTGATCAGCGCGCTGATCAGTTCGCGGTCCGGCAGGAAGTAGGGCGACATGATCCGGATCGATTTCCGTGCGACCGAAAACGCGCCGATCAGCATCTTGTGGTTGGTTTCCAGGCTGGAATCCGGGCCTGAGGGCACTGCACGCATCAGGATAGGCGCATCGGGACCCTGTTCCGGCGTCTCGATATGCCAGCTGTGGCCGGCGAGCACTTCCTTGGTGGTGAAACGCCAGTCATAGGCGGCGATGGAAAAAAGATCGGCAACGATCGGCCCAGACAGTTTGAAATGCGTGTCGCGCGCGACGTGCTCTCCGACGAATTCGCTGGTGAACGCCTCGCGGATGTTCATGCCGCCGGTAAAGGCGGTGCGACCATCGACGACGATGATCTTGCGGTGGGTGCGCAGGTTGGCATAGGGCAGGCGCAGACCCATGATGATGTTGCCGTTGAACACGGCTGTATGCACACTTGCCGATTGCAGCGGTCCTAGCACAGACGGCACGGAATAGCGGGCGCCTACCGCGTCGATCAGCACGCGCACCTCGACGCCGCGAGCGACGGCGCGCCCGAGCGCATCGACCAGGCGCTTGCCGATCCGGTCATTGTCGAAGATGTAGGTTTCCATCAACACGCTGCGCTTTGCGGTGTCGATGGCATCGCACATCTTGGCATAAGCCTCGTCGCCGGTCTCCAGCATCTCGATGCGGTTGCCGGACGTGAGCGCATTGCGGGCAACGCGGTCGCCCAGCGTTTTCAGTGCGCTGAACTGTCCGCCGTAGCGTTGGTGCACGACGCTGTCGGCCACATCGTACAGGATGAGATGCTCCAGCGCGCGATTGCCGAGCAGGGAACGTTGCGAATGGATCGAGGCCCGACGCATGCGGTTGATGCCGGCAAGCGCATAGATCGCCGGTCCCACGAGCGGCGACAGGATCGCCACGCCGACCCAGCCGTTCGCGGCGCGCACGTCTTCCTTGGTCATCGTTGCATGAATGGAGGCGGCAGCGGCGCTGAGGATCGAGATCGCCGCCAGGATATGCGGCCAATAATTCACCAGGACGTCAAACATGTTGGTGCCGTCCGTCTTCCTTCAATCCCACAACGTCCTGCGGCATTGTGTGCCTTCCCCCAATTCGCAGGCGGCAAGACTGGATTTCGCCACCGAGCACGATACCTACATGGGAAGGCTTAAATCTTCCACCAATCGATTGCCTGCTGCGGTCCGCAGCATCGGCCATTTCTAGGATCACTCGTGTGAAAAAACTGCTCTGGGCTGTCGTCGCCATCGTCGTGATCGGAACAATGGCCGCATGCTCGGTCACCTATCTGTCGTCGGAACAAGCGACGCTGCCCGTCGAGGCTGGCTATGGGCCAAGCCCGACGCTCCCGGCGCCCAATCCAACACTCATTCCGACCGTGAACATAGCCAAAGCGGGAACCTGGCAACAGGGCCAAACACCGACCCCGGGGCAGGGCTTGGCTGTCAACGAATTCGCCGGCGGTCTCGATCATCCCCGCTGGCTGCATGTGTTGCCAAACGGCGACGTATTGGTCGTCGAAAGCAACAAGCCGCCCAAGACGGACGAGACATTCAGCCTTCGCGGCTGGGTGCAGGGCATTATCATGGGAGCCGCCGGAGCTGAGGTGCCCAGCGCCAACCGCATCAGTCTTCTGCGCGATGCCGACGGCGACGGCGTTGCCGAGATGAAGATGCCGTTTCTGCAGGATCTGAATTCTCCTTTCGGCGTGACGCTGAGCAAATCAACGCTTTATGTCGCCAACACCGATGCGATCATGGCGTTCCCCTATCAAGATGGGCAGACCGAGATCACCGCACCGGGCGAGAAGATCGTCGACCTGCCCGGCGGGCCGATCAACCATCACTGGACCAAGGATGTCATCGCCAGCCCAGACGGCACCAAGCTCTATGCCACGGCGGGCTCCAACAGCAATGTCGGGGAGAACGGCATCGATGCAGAGGAGAACCGCGCAGCGGTTTTGGAGATCGATCTGGCGACGCGCAGTATGCGGGTGTTCGGCTCGGGTCTGCGCAACCCGAACGGCCTGTCCTGGCAGCCCGACAGCGGCGCGCTATGGGTCGCGGTGAACGAGCGCGACGAGATCGGCAGCGACCTCGTGCCGGATTATATGACCTCGGTGAAGGATGGCGGCTTCTACGGCTGGCCCTACAGCTATTTCGGGCAGCATGTCGACACGCGCGTAACGCCGCCGCGTCCCGATCTGGTCGAGAAGGCGATCGTGCCGGATTATGCGCTGGGACCGCATACCGCCTCGCTCGGCCTGACCTTCAACACCGGCACTCTGTTTGGGCCGGAGTTCCGCAACGGCGCTTTCGTCGGCCAGCACGGTTCGTGGAACCGCCAACCCCGCAGCGGTTACAAGGTTATCTTCGTTCCGTTCGCCAACGGCATGCCGTCCGGCGAACCCCGCGATATTCTCACAGGCTTCATCAGCAAGGACGACAAGGCGCTGGGCAGACCGGTCGGCGTTGCGGTAAACAATGACGGAGCGCTTCTGGTCGCCGACGACGTCGGCAACAAGGTCTGGCGCGTGGTGCCTGCCCGGTGACATAGTCAGGCTTTCGGTTACGGAAATGGGTGACATGCTCGGTCGCGCGAGAGCGGAATTTCCCCTGTTGTTGGCGGTGACGATCGGCATCGCCGGGCATTTTTTTGGTGCGCAGATCGAAGCCATCGGCACCGTCGCGAATATAATCCTGGCGGTTGTCATTATCGCAGCCATCGTCGGCGTGTCGGTGCGGGTTGCCGCCCATGCCGAGGTGCTGGCGCATCGGGTCGGCGAGCCCTACGGCACCATGATGCTGACCATTTCGGCCGTCGCGGTCGAGGTGCTCATCCTGGCCATCATGATCACCCATGCGGTATCGCCGACATTGGTGCGTGATACGATCTATTCGGCTGTGATGCTGGATATCAACGGCATCCTCGGCGTCGCCGCCATCATCGGCGGGTTCAAGCATGGCGAACAGGCCTACAACAGCGATTCCGGCAAGACCTATACGGTGATGATCATTACTGCGATGGGCATCTCCATGGTCGTTCCCGAGTTCATTCCACGCGCCAATTGGCATGCTTATTCGGCGTTCACGATCGTTGCGATGCTGGGCCTCTACGCGCTCTTCTTGAGAAACCAGATCGGGCGCCATTCCTATTTCTTCGACTACGCCTATCCACGTCAGAAGAAAGTAGTCACGCCCGATGAGACCGAGGAAGCCAGCTCCGTGCCGGTCTCCATCGGGTTGCTTCTGGTGGGCATCGTCATCATTGGCGGACTGACTGAAGTCATGTCACCGCATCTCAATGCGGGCCTGACCGATCTCGGCGCACCTCTGGGGCTGGTGGCTGTAGCAGTCGCAGCCATTTCGGCCGCGCCCGAAATCCTGACCGCGTTGCGTGCGGCGCTCGCCAACCGCATGCAGGCGGTGATCAACATCGCGCTCGGCGCATCGCTGTCCACTGTCATCCTGACGGTTCCGGTGATGGAGGCGATAGCGCTTTATACCGGCCAGCCGATGATCATGGCGATGACGCCGGTGCAGACCACAATGGTGCTGGTGACGTTGATCGTAGCAGCCATCAACCTCAATGACGGTGAAACCAACATGATCGAGGGGCTGACGCATTTCGTGCTGTTCGCCACCTTCGTCATGCTGACCTTGCTAGGACTGTGATCAGACGCCGCCTTTTCTTCTGAGCTCGAGCCTCCTACGGTGCCGGCAAGCACAGAACCCATCGGAGTGCCTTTGACGATTCGCCACATCCTTCTTGTTCTCTTCGTCCTCGTGCCGAGCATCGCCCATGCCGACTGGAAGGCTGTCGAGACGGTCCAGACCTATGCCATTCGTGGAGCGTCCGGCATCGAGCTCTACCGCTCTATCGGCGAGAACGGGCCAAAAGCGGGGCCCGGCAGGGCCATCGCTTTCACCGATTTCAAGCTGACATGGCGGCGCAACTACGTGCCGCAGAACGGCGGCTGTACGCTGATCTCGGCCGTGCCCAATCTGACGCTGATCTACCGGCTTCCGAAGCCGTCGGGCACTTTGCCGCCGGCGGTGCGGCAAAGCTGGGAAACCTTCATCGAAGGCGTTCGTCGCCATGAGAAAACGCATGGCGAGATGATCGTCGACATGGTTCGGCAGATCGAGGCCGTCAGCGTCGGCTTCTCGGTGCCGGACGATCCGAAGTGCAGCAAGATACGCGAGCAGCTGACCCAGAAGCTCGGCCAGCTCTCATTGGCGCAGCGCCAGAAGAGCCGCGACTTCGACCGCGCCGAGTTGAGCGATGGAGGTGTCGTCCATCAGCTCATCCTCAATCTCGCGAACGGGCCGTAGTCTTAAGCCGCTGCTTCCCGCTCCAGCATCCGCTTCACCGCAGGCCGCGCTATCATGGCATCGTAATGGCGCTGACAGGCTTCCGGCAGCGTAAGGCTGACGCGGCGCACGGCCCATTGCTCGACATAGAACAAGGCGGCGTCGGCAATCGAGAAATCGCCTAGAGCATAGGGCTGCTTGAGCTGCGGCGCGACGATCTTGAAGCCGTTGCTAAACAGCTCCAGGCCGCGCGCCTTGACCGCCTCGTGAGTGCTTTCGTCCGGGCTGAAATTGCCGGGCCGGGCGATACGGGTGAAGCCCTGCATGTGAACGGTGGCGGTGATATAATCGACCAGCTCCATCACGCGTGCCTGTCTCAGAACGTCCTCAGGCAGCAGCTTGGTCTCGGGATTGGAGCGCGCGAGATAAAACGCGATCGCCGGCCATTCCGTCAGGATCTCACCGTTGTCGAGCTCCAGCGCCGGCACCTTCGACTTCGGGTTTAGCGCCTTATAGGTTTCGCTGTATTGCTTCTGGCTGGCAAAGTCGATCTTTTCGACCTCGTAGGGCTTGCCGATCTCCTCAAGCAGGAGATGGATGCCCATCGAGCAGGTGTTCGGCATGTAATAGAGTTTCACGGCTGATCGTCTTTCTCTTGGCGTTTCTGGCCCGTCGGGACTTGCGGACGGCGCGGGGGACTTTAGGCCGCCGCCGTGCAAAAAGACAATTGCCTCCGACCCTGCCTCGGCGTTTCGGTTTGGAATGCCGGCGTCTCAAGAACCGATCCTTGAAACCGCACGGCAAGCCGGGTAGGTGATGCGGGCGGGAGGCGAGGTGTTTATGACTGTACTATCTGATGCATCGTTCGTAGGCGTCGATTGGGGCACGAGCAGCTTTCGCCTGTGGATGATGGCTGCGGATGGTAAGCCCTTGGCTTCGAGCCGAAGCGGCGAGGGGATGTTGCATTGCTCTTCCTCTGAAGGGTTCCAATCAGTTCTCGACAAGCACCTCGCCGATGTCGGCGCGCCGGCGGGCTTGCCCGTGCTGATCTGCGGCATGGCCGGTGCACGCCAGGGCTGGGTCGAGGCAGCCTATGTCCATACGCCCACCGCACTCGGCGATCTGCACGACCGCGCCATCAGTGTGCCCGTCGAAGGACGCGACATCCGCATCCTGCCGGGCATTGCTCAGGTCTTGGCCGAGGCACCCAACGTCATGCGTGGCGAGGAAACCCAGCTTCTCGGTTCCATCGCCGACGGGTTTACCGGCCTGGTCTGCATGCCAGGAACCCATTGCAAATGGGTCGCGATCGAAAACGGCACGATTGCCGGATTTGCCAGCTTCATGACCGGCGAGCTGTTTTCCGTCATCAGCAAACATTCGATCCTGATGCATGCTGTGGAAGAGGGCGCTCCGCCCGGTTTCGACGATCCGACCTTTCGCGCGGCCGTCAATTCGGTGCGCGACGATGCGTCCTCAGCGCTGTCGGCTCTGTTTTCCATCCGCGCCGGACAGTTGCTCGGTTTCGAGGCCAAAGCGCAAGGTGCCGCTCATCTGTCCGGCCTGCTTATCGGCGCCGAGGTCGCGGCAGCGAAATCGCTATACGGTGCTCCCGGCGACATCGTTCTGGTCGGATCCGGCGCGCTGGGCAGTCTTTATGAAGCGGTTCTCACGGACGCTGGTTATCGTGTGCGCGTCGTCGATGCGGAAGAGGCTGTCCGCAACGGTCTTGCGAAGGCTGCCGCCCGGCTTTGGGTAAAGGGATAGAACATGAGCGAAACCGTCGTCTGGCCATCCTTGAAGCGCGATCTGGTCGCCATCCTGCGCGGTGTGAAACCCGATGAGGTCGAGGCCATCGTCGGCGCTCTGATCGAAGAAGAATTCGAGGCCATCGAGGTGCCGCTGAATTCGCCTGAGCCGTTCCGTTCCATCGAGATCATCGCCAAGGCTTTCGGCGGCGACGCGTTGATCGGCGCGGGCACGGTGATCTCGCCGGAGCACTGCGCTGATGTGGCGGACGCCGGCGGCAGGCTGATGGTCAGCCCTAATGTCGACCCGTCCGTCATCGCTATGGCCAAATCGCGCGGCATGGTCACGCTGCCTGGCGTGTTCACCCCCACCGAAGCGATGCTTGCGCTGCGTTCGGGCGCGGCGGCGCTGAAGTTTTTCCCGGCGGGTGCCTTGGGCGCATCGGGCATTTCGGCCATCAAGGCTATCTTGCCCAAGGATGCCGTGGTGGGGGCAGTAGGCGGCGTTTCGGAGACCAGCTTCGCCGACTTCGCAAAGATCGGCGTGCGTACCTTCGGCCTCGGCTCCAGCCTCTACAAGCCCGGCGATACGGCGAATGCGGTGCGCGCAAAAGCCAAGGCCGCAGTCGAGGCCTATGACCGGGTGTTCGGCTAGGTGTTCTGAGGAGGATCGCTATGGTGCAAGGGTATTTTGGCGAACTCGTTCTCGTCACTTTCGATTGGGTGCCTGAGTTGCCGCGTGGCTTCGTCCGCGACATTCGTGTCCGCTGGGCCTTGGAAGAGGCTGGGTTGCTTTATCGGGTCGAGAGTGTGCCCTTCCGCGATCGTAGCGCTGAACATTTTCTGCACCAACCTTTTGGACAGGTGCCATGGTTGTCCGATGGGGACCTTTCTATTTTTGAGAGCGGCGCGATACTGCTTTACCTGGTGGAGCGCAGTGAGGCGCTGATGTCGGCTGATCCACGCCAACGCGCTGCGGTCCTGGAATGGCTGTTCGCTGCGCTGACTCAATTGAAATGGCAAGCCTGCCATGGGCCTTGTTGCGATTTTCAGGCAATAGTGAAATGACGCGAGGGAGAAAACAACTTGACGATTTCCTGGACACCCGCCTCAAACGGCTGGAGACGGTGCTAGCAAAACGCGATTGGCTTGCTGGCTCGTTCTCCGTCGCCGATATCCTGATGGCGGATGTACTGCGCCTTGTCGACCGGTTCGATGGGCTGACGGATTTTCCCGCTTGCGGAAACTATGTCGCGCGGGCCACAGCCCGACCCTCTTTTATTAAGGCACACGCAGACCAAATAGCACATTTTGCTGATCATTCATGACGGCTCTTGCCATCGCGATTATGCTCGTACTGGTGCAACGTTGGAAATGGCGGCAGCCAGGATTCGCGGCGGGTGACCCAGCTTTCATAGGTCGGCGTGAACTGGTCGGGTTCATCCAGCGTTCCCAGATACACTTCGAGTTCGTCCGCCGACCGGCCAAAGACCGACGATCCGCAATCGGGACAAAAGGCTCGCCCTTCATAGTCACGGGTCTCACCTTCAATCATCACCGCATTCTTTGGGAAGATAGCCGCAGCATAAAACAACGCTCCGTGATGCTTGCGGCAATCCAAGCAGTGGCAAAGCCCCACCCTATACGGTTGCCCCGTTGCCACGAGCCGCACCTTGCCGCACAGGCAGCCGCCGGTAAATCGCTCCACTCCTACCTCTCCTCCAAGTTGCGCCTCTGGGTCAGATGGTTCAATGCTCGGCCTTCCTTCGCAGAAAAAGCCGACGGTCACCGACTTGTTCCGAATGGCTAAAGCCGACGATTGTTCATACTGACCAAAGCCGCCTAGCTACCGAGAATCGGAAACTGTGAGAATCCGGCTTTTGCTGGATCATTTCGGCAAAAGCGCGTTTATGTAGGACTATACGCCGGCAAAGGACCGGTGCAGGCTTCTTGCGTGGAGTGTTCGAATGCTTGGCTGGTTTCGCTATCTGCTTCCGCGGGAAGACAAGTTCTTCGACCTGTTTACCGAGCATTCCCGGATACTCGTCAGCGGTGCGGAAGCTTTGGAGAAGCTGCTGCAGGGTGGCGAGGGCGTCGAGCAACATTGCCGCGAGATCATCGCCTTGGAAAACCAGGCCGACGAGGTGACGCGCCAGGTCATGCAGGCCGTGCGCCTCAGCTTCATCACGCCCTTCGACCGGGGGGACATCAAGGACCTGATCCAGTCGATGGACGACGCCATCGACATGATGCACAAGACGGTCAAGACCGTCAGCCTGTTCGAGCAGACCAGCTTCGAGCCGCCGATGCGCGAAATGGGTACGACCATCGTGCAGGCGGCAAAGTTGACGGCGGAGGCCATCCCGCTCTTGCAGAAGCTTGGGCCGAACGTTGCTCGCTTGAGCGCTATCGCCGAAGAAGTGATGCGGGTGGAGGAGCGCTCGGACCAACTCCACGACCATGGCCTCAAGGAGTTGTTCAAGAAGCATGGCACCAGCAATCCGATGGCATACATCATCGGCAGCGAAATCTATTCGGAACTGGAGAAGGTGGTCGACCGCTTCGAGGATGTCGCCAACGAGATCAGCGGCATCCTGATCGAGAACGTCTGAGATGGACGCCACACTCGCCTTCCCGCTGCTGATCGCCCTGATCGGCGTGGCGCTGCTGTTCGATATGCTGAACGGCCTGCATGATGCGGCGAACTCAATCGCCACCATCGTTTCCACGCGGGTGCTACGACCTCAATACGCAGTGGCCTGGGCCGCCTTCTTCAACTTCATCGCGTTTCTGTTCTTCGGTCTGCATGTCGCCGAAACGCTCGGAACCGGCATCATTGACGCCGATGTCGTCGACCCCGCGGTCATCTTCGCGGCTCTGGTCGGAGCCATCGTCTGGAACGTCGTCACCTGGATCTACGGCATCCCGTCGAGCAGTTCGCATGCCCTGATCGGCGGCTTACTCGGGGCAGGGCTGGCGAAGGTGGGGCTCAGCGCGGTGGTTTGGAGCGGCGTGCTTAAGACGACATCGGCGATCTTCTTGTCGCCGTTCACCGGCTTCGTGCTGGCTCTGGTGCTGGTCCTGATCGTCTCCTGGACCTTCGTGAAATACACGCCATTCGCCGTCGATCGCGTGTTCCGCGTCATGCAATTCATCTCGGCATCGGCCTACTCGCTCGGCCATGGCGGCAACGACGCGCAGAAGACGATGGGCATTATTGCGGTGCTGCTCTATTCGCAGGGCTATCTTGGCGACACTTTCTATGTGCCGCTGTGGGTCGTGCTGTCATGCCAGTTCATGCTGGCCTTCGGCACATTGCTGGGCGGCTGGCGCATCGTCCACACCATGGGATCGCGCATTACCCGCCTCAATCCGATGCAAGGTTTTTGCGCCGAAACCGGCGGAGCGATCACCCTGTTTGCGGCGACATGGCTCGGCATTCCGGTGTCCACCACTCACACCATCACCGGCGCCATCGTCGGCGTCGGCGCTGCACGGCGGGCGTCGGCGGTGCGTTGGGGCCTTGCCGGCAACATCGTCATCGCCTGGTTCGTGACCTTGCCGGTCGCAGGCGTGATCTCCGCCGTCTCCTACTGGGTTGTCACGATTTTCTAGCGGCCGTTTGAGACGACGACTTAGTCGCTGTCAGGCGCCTCAGGCGCGGGCCGTACCGTATTGTCGGCCTCCGACTTCTTGCGCTTGTCCGCAGCCTCTTTCTTGATCTTGTCGAAACGGTTGTCGTTGGCTTTCTCAGCCGGCTTCGGCGCGCTATCGGCCTTTTTCGAGAAGGAAATCATGGGACAGGCTCCTGTTGATGGACTGAGAAAAGGGATTAGGCCGCAAGCTTGTGCTTGCGGCCTTCACAATGTCCGAGGACTGTCGCTTTCGCGACTAATACCCCATGCCGCCATTGGCGGGCGACGTAGAGTCCGCCGCGGGAGCGTCGGTGATCATCACCTCGGCGGTGATCAACAATGCCGCGATGGAGCCGGCATCCTGCAAGGCGGTTCGGACGACCTTGGCGGGATCGACGATGCCGGCCTTGATCATATCGACATAGGTTTCCGTCTGCGCGTCGAAGCCCTGATTATGATCGGTGCTGTCGTTGAGCTTGCCGACCACGATGGAGCCTTCGACGCCGGCGTTCTCCACGATCTGTCGGATCGGGGCTTCGAGCGCCCTGGACACGATGGAAATACCTGCGGTCTCGTCGGCGTTTTCACCGGTCAATGCAGTCAGAACAGACCTGGCGCGCAGAAGTGCGACGCCGCCGCCCGGCACGATGCCTTCCTCGACAGCTGCGCGCGTGGCGTTGAGCGCATCGTCGATACGATCCTTCTTCTCCTTGACCTCGGTCTCGGTCGCGCCGCCGACCCGGATGATGGCAACGCCGCCAGCCAGTTTGGCCAGCCGCTCCTGCAATTTCTCCTTGTCATAGTCCGAGGTGGTCTCCTCGATCTGCGCCTTGATCTGGCTGATGCGGGCGGCAATGGCCGACTTCTCGCCCGATCCGTCGATCACGGTCGTCGTGTCCTTTTCGATCACGACGCGTTTCGCACGGCCGAGCATGTCGATGGTGACATTCTCGAGCTTGATGCCGAGGTCTTCCGAAATCAGCTGGCCTTGCGTCAGGATGGCGATGTCTTCGAGCATGGCCTTGCGCCGATCACCGAAGCCGGGCGCCTTGACGGCTGCGACCTTCAGGCCGCCGCGCAGCTTGTTGACGACCAGCGTTGCCAGTGCCTCGCCTTCGACGTCTTCCGAGATGATCAGCAGCGGCTGGCCGGATTGCACCACGGCTTCGAGGATGGGCAGCATCGCCTGGAGATTGCCGAGCTTCTTCTCGTGCAGAAGAATGTAGGGATCGTCCAGTTCGACGCGCATCTTCTCGGGATTGGTGACGAAATAGGGGCTGAGATAGCCGCGGTCGAATTGCATGCCTTCAACGACGTCGAGCTCGGTGTCGGCTGTCTTGGCTTCTTCGACGGTGATGACACCCTCATTGCCGACTTTTTCCATCGCCTTGGCGATCATCTCGCCCACCGATGTATCGCCATTGGCGGCAATCGTGCCGACCTGTGCGATCTCTTCGGACGAATTGACCTTGGTGGCGCGCGCCTGGATTTCCTTGACGACGGCAGCGATGCCGAGGTCGATGCCGCGCTTGAGGTCCATCGGGTTCATGCCGGCTGCGACCAGCTTAGCGCCTTCGCGCAGGATCGAGGTGGCTAAAACGGTCGCGGTGGTCGTGCCGTCGCCGGCAAGATCGTTGGTCTTGGAAGCGACTTCGCGCACCATCTGCGCGCCCATGTTCTCGAACTTGTCGGCCAGTTCGATTTCCTTGGCGACGGAAACGCCGTCCTTGGTGATGCGAGGTGCGCCATAGGCCTTGTCGATGACCACGTTGCGGCCCTTGGGGCCGAGCGTCACCTTGACGGCATTGTTCAACAGTTCGACGCCGCGCAGCATACGGTCGCGCGCATCGGTGGAAAATTTGATTTGCTTGGCAGACATGATGTTCGTCCAGTTCTTTTGAGAATTAGGGGCCGCAAGTCGGTCGGTCAGGCGGCTTTGCTGGCAGCCACGGTCTCTTCGATGACACCCATGATGTCGGTCTCCTTCATGATCAGGAGGTCCTCGCCATCGATCTTGATCTCGGTGCCCGACCATTTGCCGAACAGGATGATGTCGCCGGCCCTGACGTCGAGCGGCACGAGCGTTCCGCTCTCATCGCGCGATCCTGGCCCGACGGCGATCACCTCGCCCTGCTGCGGCTTTTCCTTGGCGGTGTCGGGAATGATGATGCCGCCCTTGGATTTGATATCACTGTCCGCGCGCCGAATGACGACGCGGTCGTGAAGTGGACGGAATTTCATGAGAAGTCTTTCTGCGGCCGGCGCATAGGGCGGCTGCATAGGCTTCATAGCATTCCTGGCACTCGATAGATAGGAGTGCCAAATTCTAATTCAGAGTACGGATAAAGTTTCGGCGGCTCCTAGCCCGCTTTATTATCGAATTGCCGATATTTTGGGCAGTCTTTTTCCCCGTTCGACTTTTCATCCGCGGCACGCTGCTTTTTATTCTCACGCACTAAATAAAGGCGACTTTCGCCTTGTTTGAAATACAGGCCGGGCGCATAGAGGGAGTGTGCCAATCCGTCCGCATCCGCTCACCTCTAATCCCGTTTTTCACCGCTTCGAACCTCGGCGCATTTGTGCTGTTGGGACCGGAATGAACCGAGCGTGCCGAGCCGCGTTGTTGCCCAAGGGCAGCCAGTTTCATTGCCGCAAATTTCCGCCAGAGGGCCATTCCATATGTTCATCCGCTACGGTTACGAGATTACGCTGACCTGCCAGCAGCCGACCCCCCTGGTCTGCCTGCTGTCCGTCCATGAGGACAGGGCGGCGGATATCCGCGTTCCGGAAGCGGTTTTCACCAACCCCGAGGTGCCGACGACCACCTATCGCGATATGTTCGGCAATCGCTGCCGACGGCTCGTCGCACCAGCGGGCGATCTCACCTTGTGGGGCGACGCGACCATCGAGGACGACGGCGCGTTGGACAGGGTCGTGCCCGACGCGCGGGAAGTGCCGGTGGCCGACCTGCCGGATGATTGCCTCGTCTATCTGATGGGCAGCCGCTATTGCGAGACGGACCGGTTGAGCCAGATTGCCTGGGACATGTTCGGTGCGACCCCGCCCGGTTGGGGACGTGTCCAGGCAATCTGCGATTTCGTTAACGGCCATATCCGCTTCGACTACCAGCAGGCCCGGTCGACACGGACCGCCTTTGAGGCGTTTCACGAACAGGTTGGCGTCTGCCGCGACTTTGCGCATCTCGCGGTCGCGCTGTGCCGCTGCCTCAACATTCCGGCGCGTTACGTCAACGGCCATCTCGGCGACATCGGCGTGCCCGTTGTCGACCCGATGGATTTCAGCGCCTGGATGGAAGTGTTTCTGGACGGCGAATGGCACACCTTCGATCCCCGCAACAACAAGCGCCGGATTGGGCGTATCGTAGTGGCACGCGGTCGCGACGCGACCGACATTCCGCTCATCAACTCCTTCGGCCCGCATATCCTGAAGGGCTTCCGGGTCTGGACCTATGAGGTCACGGAGCTGCAGCCGAGGTAGTCCACCGAACGTCGGTGAACCCGGCCTATTCCGGAATCACCGCCGTCGCCTGGATTTCGATCTTGGCGCGATCTTCGACCAGGGCAACGACCTGCATCGCCGCCATCGCGGGGAAGTGCCGGCCGATGACTTCGCGATAGGCCTGGCCGATGCCGCGCAGGTTCTGGGTGTATTCCTGCTTGTCTGTGAAATACCAGGTCATTGAGGTGATGTGGTGCGGTTCGCCGCCGCCGCAGCGCACGACCGCGACGACATTCTCCAGCGTCTGCCTGACCTGGGCAACGAAATCGTCTGTCTCGAATTCGCAACTGGCGTTCCAGCCGATCTGCCCGCCGACGAAGATCGTCTTGCCGCTTGCCGCGACACCATTGGCATAGCCGAGCGGCTTGGCCCATCCTTCGGGTTGCAGGATTTCATGCATGGGATGGTCTACCTCTTCACTTCGCCGCTTTCATCAGCTCTCGGCCGATGATGAGTTTCTGCACTTCGGTGGCGCCTTCGTAGATGCGCAGCGCGCGGATCTCGCGATAGAGCCGTTCGGTGATCTCGCCGACCCGGACGCCCCTGCCGCCAAACATCTGCAGCGCTTGGTCGATCACCCATTGCGCGTTTTCCGTCGCCGTCATCTTGGCCATGGCGGCTTCGCGGGTGATCGGCAGCTTCTGCACGTCGCGGCGCCAAGCGGTGCGGATGGTCAGCAAGGATGCCGCGTCGATCGCGGTCGCCATCTCACCCAGCGTGCTTTGCGCCGTTGGCAGGTCGGCCAAAGTTGCGCCGAACATCTTTCGGGTTTTCGCATGCATTACGGCCTCGTCCAGCGCGCGGCGGGCAAAGCCGAGGGCTGCGGCTGCCACCGAGGGCCGGAAGATGTCCAGCGTGCGCATGGCGATCTTGAAGCCTTCGCCCGAAGCGCCCAGAAGCTGCGAGGCCGGGATGCGACAGCTGTCGAGGCGGATGCGCGCCAGAGGATGCGGCGCGATGGTTTCGATGCGCTCGGCAATGCTGAAGCCCGGTGTGTCGGCAAACACCACGAAAGCCGAGATGCCGCGTGTGCCCGGCGCTTCGCCGGTGCGGGCAAAGACGGTGTAGACGTCCGCAATGCCGCCATTGGAGATGAAGATCTTTTCGCCGTCGAGCACGAAGTCGTCGCCGTCGCGGCGCGCCGATGTGCTCATGGCGGCAACGTCGGATCCAGCCTCCGGTTCGGTCAGCGCGAAGGCCGAGATGAGTTCGCCCTTGGCGATTTTTGGCAGTATCTGCTGTTTGAGCGCTTCCGGACCCGACAGGCTGATGGCGCCTGTGCCCAGCCCTTGCATGGCGAAGGCGAAATCGGCGAGCCCATCCGCATAGGCCAGCGTTTCGCGGATGAGACACAGCGAGCGACTGTCGATCCCGTCGGCCGCGCCGCCATACGCGCTGGATACGCAGTGGCGCAGAATGCCGGCTTCGCCCAGCGTTCGGACAAGCTTTTTGCACGCCGCGTCGGCATCCTTGTGATCGATCCCGCCCAACCCGCCACCAGCTAGGAAGCTGTCGAGCTCGAAGGCAAGCGCCCGGTGGCTATCGTCGAAGAAGGGCCATTCGAGATGGTCGCGCGCCGGCTGGCCGGTGGGTTTCAAATGCGCGGCCATAGCTCAATTGCCCTTGAATTCGGGCTTGGCCTTGGCGGCGAAGGCCTCGAACGCGCGGCGGAAATCGCCGGTGGCCATGCAGATCGCCTGCGCCTGCGCCTCGGATTCGATCAGTTGGTCGATGCCCATCGCCCATTCCTGGTCGAGCATCTTCTTGGTCATGGCATGCGCAAACCACGGACCGTCGGCGACTGTGCGGGCGAATTTCTGCGCTTCTTCAAGCAGAACCGACCGCTCGTGCAGGGCGTTGTAGAAGCCCCAGGCATGGCCTTCGGCTGAAGTCATGACCCTGCCCGTAAACAACAATTCGGCGGCACGGCCCTGGCCGATGATGCGGGGAAGGATGCCGCACGCGCCCATATCCGCGCCGGCAAGGCCGACGCGGGTGAACAGGAAGGCGGTCTTCGTCTCAGGCGTGGCGATGCGGTAATCCGCCGACATCGCCAGGATTGCGCCCGCGCCCGCGCAGATGCCGTCCACCGCCGCGACGATCGGCTGTGGACAGGAACGGATCTGGCGGACGAGATCACCCGTCATGCGGGTGAAATCGAGCAGATCGGGCATCGTCATCTTGGTCAGCGGCTCGATGATGTCGAACACATCGCCGCCGGATGAGAAGTTGTTGGCCGCACCCGTAATGACGACGGTGCGCACGTCGCTGGCGCGCTGCAGCGAGCGGAACAGGTCACCCAGTTCCTCGTAGCTTTCGAAGGTCAGCGGGTTCTTCTTCTCCGGCCGGTTCAGCGTGATGGTCGCAACGCGGCCGTCGGCATCCGTCTCGAACAGGAAATGCTTCGCCCTATGGTCCTTGAACGGACGCTTCTTCTCCTGCATCGGGTTGGTCGTCATCGCCTGCTCCTCCATCGCGCCGCTGGCCGGTTGTCTTGATCAGTTGTTGGCCGATGGCGGCAGGAAATCCACCTCATGCGCGGCCGAAACCTTCACGACCTCCTCGACGTCGGTCATGTTATCCAGCTTCTCGAACAGTTGCTCGAGCATGCCTGCCGGCGACACCCAGAACAAAGCGCGGGTCGGCTTGTCGGATTTGTTGAAATAGCCATGGGGTATGCCGCGCGGCATTCGCACCAAGTCGCCGGCGTTCGCCTTGAACCATTCGCCGTCGAGCTTCAGGTCCAGTTCGCCTTCCTGGACGAGGATGTATTCATCCTGCGTCGGATGGATATGGACGGGCACGAACTGGCCCGGCTCGCTGTTGGTCTCGAATGCGAAGCTTGCCTTGCTTACCGCTTTCGGGAAATAGACCTGGCCCAAAATGTTCCAGGTCTTGCCGTCGAAACCCTCGCCGTTGCGGGTAATGCCTTTGTGTAGATCGCCTGCCATTTTCGTAGTCCCCTGTTGAAACGTGCCTGAAACTCTGTTGTCCGGGCGGCTGGGTTTTATCCAAGAACCTCGCCACCCGCGACGGGTATCGCCTGGCCGGTGATGGCGGTTGCCCTCTCGGATGCGAGCCAGAGCACTGCGTCGGCGACCTCCTGCGGCGTCACCAGGCGGCCTTGCGGATTGGCGCGGGAAAGGCTCGCGCGCGCCTCGTCGGGCGTCCGACCGGTTTTGCCGGTGATGATGTCGATGGCCTTGTCGATGAGCGGCGTGTCGGTGAAGCCGGGGCATACGGCGTTGACGGTGATGTCGGTGCGGGCCAGCTCAAGTGCCAAAGCGCGCGTCATGCCGACCACGCCGTGCTTGGAGGCGCAATAGGCCGCGACATAGCCATAGCCGGTCAAGCCGGCGGTGCTGGCGACATTGACGATGCGTCCATTGCCGACGCGTCGGATCGCGGGCAAGGCTGCCTGCGTGACCAGGAAGGTTCCGGTCAAATTGATCGCCATGACCCGGTTCCAGGTCGCCAGATCGGTTTTCTCGAAGGGTGCGGAGGGTGCTTCCCCCGCGCAGTTGACCAGAACCGCGATATCGCCGGCGGCGGCAATCGCCGCTTCGATGCCGTGGCTTATCGACCTCTCGTCGGTCACGTCGAAGCCTGAAGCGACAAACGCGCTACCGCCCGCTGCCTCGATCTCGGCCGCAACAGCTTCGAGCGGCTCCTTCCGCCGGCCCGCAAGCGTAACGGTCAGACCAGCGGCGTTCAGTGCTGAGGCAATGGCCCTGCCTATGCCGCTGCCGGCACCGGTGACGAAGGCGTGGCGCTGCGCCATGGTCAGCCCTTGGCCGGGGTCGCCGCGCGGGCGAGGTTGTTGACATATTGTCCGCGCGCCGACGCATATTGCTTGGGCCAGGCCTGTGCTTCGTAGCCGATCCTGGCTGCCTCATGCAGAACGAAGGACGGATCGGCGAGATGCGGCCGGGCAACCGCGCAAAGATCGGCGCGGCCGGCTGCGATGATCGAGTTGGCATGGTCGGCTTCCGAGATGGCACCGACCGCGATGGTAGGGATTTGCACCTCGTTGCGGATTTTGTCGGAGAACGGTGTCTGGAACAGGCGGCCGTAGACCGGCTTCTCCTCCTTCACCACCTGTCCCGAAGAACAGTCGATCATGTCGGCGCCCGCATCCTTGAACAACTCAGCGAAAACAGCGGCGTCCTCGGGCGTGTTGCCGCCCTCGGCCCAGTCGTTGGTGGACAAGCGCACCGAGATCGGCTTGTCCTTTGGCCAGACCGCGCGGATGGCGTGGAACACTTCGAGCGGGAAGCGCGCCCGTCCGGCGTGGTCGCCATTATACTCGTCGTTGCGCAGGTTGGTCAGCGGCGACAGGAAACTCGACAGCAGATAGCCGTGCGCGGCATGCAGTTCCAAAATGTCGAAGCCGAGGTCGCGAGCGCGCTCAGTGGCGCTGACGAAGTCGCCGATCACCCGGTCCATGTCTTCGCGCGTCATTTCGCGCGGGATGTCGGAGTTCTTGAGATAGGGCAGGGGCGATGCCGAGATCAGCGGCCAGCCGCCTTCGTCGACCGGCTGGTCGATGCCATCCCAGGCAAGCCGGGTCGACCCCTTGCGGCCGGCATGGCCGAGCTGGATGCCTATCTTGGCCGGCGTGGTGGTGTGGACGAAGTCCACGATGCGTTTCCACTCCGTCTTCTGCTCGTCGTTCCAAAGACCCAGGCAGCCGGGCGTGATGCGCGCGTCGGCTGACACGCAGGTCATCTCCGGGAAGATCAGGGCCGCACCGCCCATGGCGCGCGAACCGAGATGGACGAGATGGAAGTCGTTCGGCATGCCTTCGGTGGCAGAATACATCGCCATCGGCGACATGACGATGCGGTTGTGCAGCGTCAATCCGCGAATGCTGAAAGGCGTGAACATCGGCGGCGGCACGGCACCATTGGGCGCGGGGTTCACGCCGGTGCGTTCGGCGAACCAGCGCTCGTAACCTTCGAGCCAGTCCTTGTCGCGCAGCCGCAGGTTTTCGTGGCTGATGCGCTGCGAGCGCGTCAGCATCGAGTACATGAATTGTTCGGGCTCCATCGTGTCGGCGTAGCGCGTGCCGACCACCTCGAACCACTCCATGGCGTTGCGCGCCGCATTCTGGATGCGGGCGACATCGACGCGGCGGATCTCCTCATAGGCGGCGAGCACTTCGCCGATCCGCGCCGTATCGTGGCCGAACAGGTCGAACTGGCGCGTCAGCTCGATGGCGTCGTCGATGGCGAGCTTGGTGCCCGAGCCGATGGCAAAATGCGCTGTGTGGGCGCTGTCGCCCATCAGCACGACATGGCTCCTGCCGTTGAAATGGCTCCACTTTTCGCAGATCAACCGGCCGAAATTGAGCCAAGCCGAGCCGCGCATATGGCGCGCATTGGTCATCAGCCTGTGGCCATCCAGCGTCCCGGCGAACAGCTTCTCGCAGAAGGCGATGGACTCGTCCTGATCCATTTGGTCGATGCCATGCGCCCGGAACACGTCGTCGGTGGTTTCGACGATGAAGGTCGAGGTCTTGTCGTCGAAACGATAGATATGCGCCTGGAACCAGCCGTGCTCTGTCTTCTGGAAATCGAAGGTGAAGGCGTCGAACGGCTTGTCGGTGCCCAGCCAGATGTAGCGGTTGGGCCGCATCAGCATGTCGGGCTTGAAGATGTCAGCATATTTGTGCCGGATGCGCGAGTTCACGCCATCGGCTGAAATGATCAGGTCGGCAGTGGGGAAGTCCTGGTCGCCCTGCACGTCGGTCTCGAACACTAGTTCGACACCGAGTTCGAGGCAGCGCTCCTGCAGGATGTTGAGCATCTTCTTGCGGCCGATGCCGACGAAACCGTGGCCGCTGGTGCGGATTTTGCGGCCCTTGAACACCAGCTCGATATCGTCCCAGTGGTTGAAGGCGACTTCGATGGCTTCAGCTGTCTGCGGGTCCCACTGGCGCATCGACTGCATGGTGGCGTCGGAAAAGACTACGCCCCAGCCGAACGTGTCGAACGGGCGGTTGCGCTCGACCACGGTGATCTCGTGCTGGGGATACTGGCGCTTCATCAGAAGCGCGAAATAGAGCCCCGCCGGACCACCACCGATGCAGACAATCCGCATGCCGTTCTCCTCCGGAATTCGTATCGCCCTATGGGCAAGCCGCGCCAGCATCGCTGGCAAAAGGAACATGAACCTGCTTTCGAAAAACTTCAAGCTTAAAGTTATTTGTCGAGGCGAAGCGGTCGGATACCGTTGTCATAAGAGGTCAGGCCGGCCTGCCGGCCTTGCCGAGCGAGCCGACGATGGATCTTTTGAGCTTGGCGAGTTCGTCGAGCAGCACTGCCCCGTCTTTTGTCGAAAGGCCGCCGAAAAGGTCGGCGATCCAGCCGGCATGGGCAGCCGCCATCTTCTCGAATTCGGTGCGGCCGAAGGGTGTCAACGCGATGATCTGCACGCGCCGGTCGGTGGGAGAGGTGGTGCGGCTGATGTGGCCGCTCTCGGCGAGGCGCTCCACCAGCACGGTGATGTTGCCGGGCGACACCATCATGCGCTTGGAGACTTCGCCCAGCACCATGCCGTCGCTGGCGCGCTCGAGCTGCGCCATCAGGTCGAAGCGGGGCAAGGTAGAATCGAATTCCTCGCGCAGACGGCGGCGTACCTCCGTCTCCACCAAGGTCGAGCAGGTCAACAGGCGCAACCACAGCCGCAGCTCGGCGCCATGGTCGCCAGGGGCTTCCAGCACCTTGGTCTCGCCGTCGATCCATTCGGCGGCCGCACCCGCTGCTTTCGGTTCGTCTATGTTCTGCTCGGCCATGCTCATCCCTGCCAACCGGCAGAGGCCGGTGCGACCGGGCTGTTGTAAAGCCGTTTCGGAGGCCGGGACAAGGCCGGAAAGCTGTGGCGGATCATTCCCATGCCTTTCAACGTCAGCCGACGACGATAACGGACCGCTCGCGGACGAGTGCCGCGACAATCGAGGCGGATACCGGATGAAGGCCCTGGGTCGGAAGCGGATTCAGTTCGATATCGACGCTCATCGTCCCGAAAGCGGACTTGACGCTAAGCCCCAGCCGATGGACGTCGGAGCCGCCGAGCTCCACCGAGGTCGCATCCAGCCCCGATCCCGCCAGCGCAGCCGCGACGGCGATGTTGAGTTCGTTCGGATGTGCGCTTGCGGCCTCTCTCGCGCTGCCATGAAAGACAACCTCCCGTTCCCCTGCAAGCCCTGGACGGCTGATCGACAGTCTGACATGGCATTTGCCGCTCGCGGCAGCCGCCGCCACGCCGTCTAGGCCGGCAATCGCACCGGGCAGGACGCGCAGTCTGTGGCCCGCTTGTCTGCCAACGTTTTCCAGTTTTTTCCGCAGGCTGTCATCGGCCAGCGCTGCCGCGCCGATTGTCCAAGTCTCGGCAATGGCAAGCGCCCGCTCGCCATGAGCGGCCAATGCCTCAGGCCCCGCCGTGTCGATGATGAGATCGCAGCCTGTGGCAAAGAACAGGTCCGGGTCCGCCGTCACCTTTATGCCTGCAGGATAAGCCCCTCCATTCCGTACCAAGACGCTGCCCAACTCGTAACCGTCGGTGCGCGTGAGAAAATCGACCACTGGCCTTCCGATCCGGCCAAATCCGATCACATTCACACGCAGGCAGCGCCACCGGTCCTTGGCTGCGGTCACGTAACCGCCGCTTTCACCGCGAAGCGCTCGTCCCTCCAGGCGCCGCTGCGCAGGATGTCTTCGAGCACCTCGACCGCCGTCCAGACATCCTTGAAGCCGATATAGAGTGGTGTGAAGCCGAAGCGGAGCGTGGACGGCGCGCGGAAATCGCCAATCACATCGCGCTCGATCAGCGCCTGCATGACGGCATAGGCGTTGTCGTGCCTGAACGCCACCTGGCTGCCGCGCCTGGAACTGTCGCGCGGGCTTTCCAGCGTCAGGCCGAGACCCTCGCATCTGGCTTCGACCAGCTCGATGAACAAATCCGTCAGCGCCACACTTTTTCTGCGCAGGGCATGCAGGTCGACATCGTCCCAGATGTCCAACGCGCCCTTCAGCGCGCGCATCGACAGGATGCACTGCGTACCGCATTGGAACCTCCGGATGCCGGCATCCGCCGCATAGCCCTGCTCGAAGGCGAACGGCCGCGCGTGGCTCCACCAGCCGCTGAGCGGTTGGCGGGCTTCGGCCAGATGGCGTTGCGCGACATAGATGAAGGCCGGCGCGCCGGGGCCGCCATTGAGATATTTGTAGCTGCAGCCGACGGCGAAATCGGCTTTTGTGCCGTCCAGGTCTATTGGCAATGCGCCGGCGGTGTGGCAGAGGTCCCAGACAACGACGGCGCCGGCGTCCTGCACGCGCTTGGTTAGTGCCGCCATGTCGCGCAATTCGCCCGTTTTGTAGTTGACCTGGTTGACCAGCACGACGGCGACGTTCTCATCGATCAGTTCTTCAATAGTCGGTGCATCGACGCCTTCGAGACGGAGCGTCGCGCCGGGCCGGGTCGAAAGCACACCTTCGGCAATATAGAGGTCGGTCGGAAAACTGCCGCCTTCCGCGACGATGACATTGCGGTCCGGCCGCAGGCTCATCGCCGCGTGCAGCGCCTTATAGATGTTGATCGAAGTGGTGTCGGCGACCACCGTCTGGCCGGGAGCGGCGCCGACCAGTCTGCCGATGCGGTCGCCCAGGACCAGCGGCATATCGAACCAGCCGGCCTTGTTCCAGCTGCGGATCAGGTCTCGGCCCCATTCGACCTTCGCTGCCTGCTCCAGCTCCACATAGGCCGCGGGCGAGGCTGCTCCCAGCGAGTTGCCGTCGAGATAGATGAGGCCTTCGGGTAGCACGAAGCGGCTGCGCAAGGCGCGCAGCGGGTCGGCCTTGTCCATCGCCTCAATGGCGGAGAGGTCGGGAAGTCCAGTCATTGTGAAGGCAATCCTCAATTCCTGCGCTTCTGAGCGCCAGCGTTCCTATTTCACGCGAAATCCCGGGTCAGCCAAGCTGAACCAGATGCCCTTCCGAGACCTCGCGATATTCGCGCAGCGGCGGTACGTAGCCCGCGGGGCGGAACGGGCTCTTGATCTCGTCGGTGGACATGTTGCGTTTCAGCGACCGGCGCGCCGGATCCGGCACCGGGACCGCCGCCATCAGCTTTCTCGTGTAGGGATGCTGCGGATTGTCGAACACCGCCGCGCGGGGCCCGATCTCGACGATCTCGCCCAGATACATCACCGCCACGCGGTGGCTGACGCGTTCCACCACCGCCATGTCATGGCTGATAAACAGATAAGCGAGGTTCAGGTTCTGCTGCAGGTCGAGCAGCAGGTTGCAGACCTGCGCCTTGATCGACACGTCCAGCGCCGAAACCGCCTCGTCGGCCACGATCACCTTCGGGTCGAGCATCAGCGCGCGGGCGATGGCGACGCGCTGGCGCTGGCCGCCGGAAAACTCGTGCGGAAACCGCCGCATCATGTCGGGCGACAGGCCGACCTTCTCCATCAGGTCGGCGGCCTTTTCGCGCGCCTGCCGCCTTGTGCCGAGATTGTGTTCGATGAAGGGTTCGGTGACTGCCGAACCGACGCTCATGCGCGGATTGAGGCTGGCGAACGGGTCCTGGAACACCATCTGGATCGAGCGCCGCATGGTGCGCAAGGTCGAGGCGTCGAGCGTCATGACGTCATAGCCGTCGACGGTGACATGGCCGCTGGTCGGCCTGACAAGGCGGGTCACGGAGCGTCCGGTGGTCGATTTCCCGCAACCCGATTCGCCGACCAGCGACAGCGTTTCGCCTTCGAACAGGCTGAACGACACCTTCTCCACCGCATGCACCGAACCGGTTTTGCGGCGGAAGAAGCCGGCATTGAGGTCGAAGCGCGTTGTCAAATCCTTGACGTCAAGGATCGGCGTCTTGGTCTTGGCGACGGTGTCCGTGACATCCATGAGCGGCATCGCTTCGCCGGTGTTGATGTCGATGATGGGGAAGCGCTGCGGCAAAGCGCGGCCCTTCATCGAACCCAGCCGCGGCACCGCCGCCAGCAACGCCCGTGTGTAAGGGTGTTTGCCGCGATGGAAGATGTCGTCGGTCGTGCCCATCTCAACGGTATCGCCGCGGAACATTACCAGCGTCCGGTCGGAGACTTCGGCCACCACGCCCATGTCATGGGTGATGAACAGGACGGCCATGCCTTCTTCGTCCTGCAGCGTCTTGATCAGGTCGAGAATCTGGCCCTGGATGGTCACATCGAGCGCAGTCGTCGGCTCGTCGGCGATCAAGAGTTTCGGCCGCGAGGCAAGCGCCATGGCAATCATCACGCGCTGGCGCATGCCGCCGGAGAACTGGTGCGGATATTCGTCGAAACGCGAGGCGGCATTGGGAATGCGCACCTTCTCCAGAAGCCGCGTGACCTCCGCGCGTGCCTGGGACCGGGTCAGCGACTGATGCACGGTCAGCGCCTCGGCGATCTGGTTGCCGATCGGGAAGATCGGGTTGAGGCTGGTCATCGGCTCCTGGAAGATCATCGCGATGTCCTTGCCGCGAACACCGCGCATCTCCTCGTCCGACAAAGACAGCAAGTCCTTATCGCCGAGCCGTATCTTGCCTTCGATGCGGCTCGCACCCTTTTGCAGAAGCCGCATGATCGACAGCGACGTCACGCTTTTGCCCGAGCCGGATTCGCCGACGATCGCAACCGTCTCGCGCGGCGCAATGTCGAACGACATGTCGCGCACCACCGATTTCCACCCGCCGTCGGTGCGGAAGGAGGTGGTCAGGTTCTCGACCGACAGCACGGGCGCAAGCCTTGCTGTCGCTTCATCCTTCCTGCTCGTCACATCCAGCATCGTCATTCCTTCATGCGGCGATAGCCGTCGTATTGGACCGCGCTCAGTCCTTGGGATCGAGCGCGTCATGCAGCCCGTCTCCCAGCAGGTTGAAGCCGAGCACGGTCAGGAAAATCGCAATGCCAGGATAGATCGACATCCAGGGCGCGAGCGACAGCGATGACCGCCCGGCGTTCAGCATGCTGCCCCAGCTCGCATCCGGCGGCTGCTGGCCGAGGCCGAGAAAGGCAAGGGCGGCCTCG
Organism: Tianweitania sp. UT-5YL-CI-8; assembly: GCF_030010215.1. Lineage (GTDB taxonomy): Bacteria > Pseudomonadota > Alphaproteobacteria > Rhizobiales > Rhizobiaceae > Oryzicola. The sequence continues at coordinate 505,677 of NZ_JASCRR010000001.1, read as the reverse complement.
GCGATGATCGCGGTGGCAATCGCCAGCGTCGACTGCACCAGGAGCGGCGGAAAGGCATTGACGAAGATGTATTTGGTCAGGATCGTGAGCGGTCTGACGCCTAGCGAATACGCCGCTTCGATATATTCCTCGACCTTGATCACCAGCGTCTGGCCGCGCGCCAACCGGGCGAAGATCGGTGCGGATGAAATGCCGATGGCGATCATCGCATTGGTCAGGCTCGGTCCGAGAAACGCGGCCAGCGCAATCGCCATGATCAGGAACGGAATGGCCAGGAAGGCATCGATGACGCGCATGACGACGGTGTCGAAGACGCCGCCGACATAGCCGGAGACGATACCGATCGGCACGCCGATGGTGAAGGCGATGAGCACCGAGACAACGCCGGCCATCAACGATGCCCGCGCTCCGTAGATCACACGCGAGAGCACGTCGCGGCCGAGTTCGTCGGTGCCAAACCAGTGCAGGGCCGAGGGCGCCTTGCGGATCATCCCCCAGTTGGTCTTGATCGGGTCGAACGGAGCTACCAGTGGCGCGAACACCGCGAGAACGACGAACAGCCCGACGATGACCAGCCCGAACAAAGCTGCCTTGTTGCGGATGAAGCGGCGGGCGAGCCAGGCGATTTGCGACGGCGCTTTGTCGTTGGCTGCGGTGGGTGCGACGACGGACATGCTCACAGCGTTTTCGTCCTCAATTTCGGGTTGGCGACGAAATAAAGAACGTCGGCGAGCAGGCTCATCAGTACGAAAGCGGCGCCCGACAACAGCGTCACGGCCTGAACCGCCTGATATTCGCGGTTGAAGACGGCATCGACCACCATCTTGCCGACGCCTGGAATGGAGAAGACCTGTTCGGTCAACACCGCGCCTGCCAAAAGCGTGCCGAACTGCAGGGTTGCCAGCGTGATGATCGGGATTTGCGCGTTGAGGAAGGCGTGCTTGAGGATCACCGTCTTCTCGGCCACGCCCTTGGCGCGCGCCGTCCGCACATAATCCTGGCGCATAACCGTCAGCATGGCGCTGCGGGTGTGGCGCATCATGGCGGCGGCAAGGCCGGCGCCCAGCACGATGGCCGGCATGATGAGCGTACGGATGCTCTGGATCGGGTCTTCGAAGAAGCTGACATAGCCGCTCGCGGGCAACCAGCCCAAATGCACGGCGAACAGCAGGATCATCATGATGCCGAGCCAGAAATTTGGGATCGAGATGCCAGACAGCGCAGCGACAGTCACGGCGTGGTCCCAGCCGCGTCCGCGCCAGATCGCAGCGAGAATGCCGGCCGGAATGCCGATGACCAGCGACACCAGCATGGCGGCGGTGGCGAGCGTCAACGTCACCGGGATCTTGGCAGCCAGCATCGGGCCGATCTCCTCGCGGGTGCGGAAGGAGACGCCGAAATCGCCCTGCATGACATTGGTGATCCAATGCCAGTATTGCACCAGGAAGGGATCGTTGAAGCCGTATTGCTCGCGGATCTGCGCAAGCATTTCCTGCGATGCTTCGCCGCCGCCGATCACCAGCGCGGGATCGCCGGGCAGCAATTGCTGAAGGCTGAAAACGATCAATGAGATGATGAAAAGGGTTGGTATCGCTGCCATCACCCTTTGCACGAGAAAGCCGAACATGAACGCTCCTTGCGGGGCATCGGACGGTCCGCCGCTGCGGACCGCCGTCTGTTCCAGATATTATCAGATACCTTTGTCCGTCAGTCGATGGTCACGCCGTCAAGCTTGACGAAACCGTCGCCGGTGGCATGGAAGCCCTTCAGCTTGCTCGTTGCGACGAACAGCGGCTTCTGGTGGTACAGATAAAGAACCGGGCGATCCTTCACCGCAAGGGCCGAGGCTTCCTTGAACAGTTCCATCCGCTTTGCCGGATCGGTCGCGGTGCGGGTCGCCTCCAAGAGCTTGTCCATCTCGGGGCTCTTGTAGCGGCTCAGATTGCGACCGCCGGTCGAGTGGAGCACCGGATAGGCAACCGTGTCCAGATCGTTGGCGAATTGCGGGCCGATCGGACCCCAGGATTCGAAATTGCCTTCATCCGTCAGCTTCAGCGTCGTGGCGAAATCCACGACGTCGAGCGTGATGGCGAAACCTGCATCGGTCCCCATGGCCTGCATCATCTCGCCAACGCGGACGGAAAGCGGGCGGTTCGGCACAAGGATCTTCAGCGGGACCGGCTCTTTCAGGCCAGCCTCGGCGATCAGGGCCTTGGCCTTTTCAGGGTCGCGGGCGGGGATCGGGAAGTCGGCGTTGTAGAAGGGAGAATCGGGCGCTGCGAACTGGTTGCCAGCCTGATACTGCCCGGCGAAAGCGACATCGACGATGGCCTGCCGGTCGAGCGCCAGTTCCAGCGCTTCACGCACTTTCGGATCCTTCATCGGGCCTTCGTGGTTCAGGTTCAGGACCAGCGTCTGGTTGTTAAGGACCGTTAGCGGAATGATCTGCAGGTTCTTGTCCTCGGCCACGGTGGCGGCATTCGAAGGGTCGAGCTTCTCCATCAGGTCGAGTTCGCCCGACTGAAGGTTCGCCAGGCGCACGGCGTCATCGGGGATAATGCGGAAGATCACCTTGTCGAAGGCATATTTGGCCGCGTCGTAATAGTTCGCGTCCTTCTCCAGCACGATCTTATCCTGTGCGACACGCTCGACGAATTTATACGGTCCAATGCAGACGGGCGCGCGGCCGAGATTTTCGCCGAGCTCGTTGATAGCCTTGGGCGAGAACATGATGCCGATGCGTTCGGCGAGCTTGCTCATCAACTGGGCGCTGGGCTCGCTCACCTTGATCAGAACCTTGGTCGGGCTGACAGCCTCAACGCTGGCGACGGTCGAGATATCGTCGGCGCGCTGCGAACCCTTTTCCTTGTTGCGTTCGATGTTGATCTTCACCGCCTCGGCGTCGAAGGGCGTGCCGTCCTGGAACTTGGCGCCTTCGATAAGATCGAGCGTCAGTTCCTTGCCGTCATCCGACCATGACCAGCTCTTGGCGAGACCGGGCGTGATGGTGAGCTTGGAATCGGTCCACATCAAGCGGTCGCACATCACGGTCAGAACGGTGATGCCGGTCTGAGCGCGGTTGGTCTTGGTGTCGAGCGCATCCGGATCGTCAGACAGTGCGATGCGCAGGTCGGCCGCATGTGCGGCACCGCCGAAAGAAGCCGCCAGCACCCCGATCAGGGCCGCCGAGCGGAGATAAGAAGCTGATCTTTTCATTTGTTCTCCGTTCCCACTCTTGTTTGATCTTTGATCAATTTTTCTCAGACTGCCCCAAAGCATCTAGGTCGTCAATCCCGCCAAGGGTCGGGTTTCAGGCAAATGCCTTGACGATGGTCCTTTCGTTTTCAAGGGCACGCGCCTGCTTTTGCGGCGTCAAGACCAGGTTGCCCATCGGCTCCACGCGACATTGCCAACCCGGCACGATCCAGACGGTGGTGTCGTCCTGCTCGACGACCGCCGGGCCGCTGATTGCGAAGCCTGCGGGCAGGTCGAACCGGCGATAGAGCGGGGCGTCCAGCCATTGGCTCTTGTGAAACACCCGACGCGTTCCCGCCTGGGGTGCTTTTCGCGGCTCCATCGCGGTGCTGCCTGTCGTTGCGTTGAGGGCAGAGATGGACAGCCTGATGGTGCTGATGCGGACCGAGGCGACGCGGTCGGCAAAGCCGTAGAGCCGTTCGTGCTCGGCATGGAAGAGATCGAGCAGCGTCACACCGTCGAGCGTCTCGCGCAGCGCCTCCGGCACGAAGATTTCCAGCTCGTAGGCCTGGTCGGCAAAACGCATATCGGCTTTCACCCGGAAGGAGAGGTCGGCGTCACTGTCGGTCTCCCCGGCAATCCAGCTCAGCGCGTTGGCCTTCATCTCGGTCAGTGCCGCCGCGACCGGGGCAAAGCCCTGACCGTCGGGCTGCAAAAAGCCGCCGAGCGAGCGGGCATAATCGCGGCGAATATCGGCAAGGCTAGCTCCCAAGGCGCAAAAGGTGCCGGGCGCCAGCGGAATGATGACTTTCTCCAGCCGAGCCTCCTCGGCCAGAAGTGTCGCATGCGTTGCACCTGCGCCGCCGAAGGCGACGAGTGCGAACTGGCGGTGATCCAGCCCGCGCTTGGCGAGCATCTTGGACAACTCCACCGACATCTTGGCGGTCGCGACCCGAAGAGCGGCGGAGGCGGCCTCCTCAGCCGCGTTCTCGCCGGTCAGCCCGATATCCTGAGCCAGCTTGGCGAGACCGGCCACGGCCGGTTCCTTTGCCAGCGGCATGCGGCCGCCGAGAAAGGCGTTGGGGTCCAGGATGCCGCTGGCGAGGTAGCAGTCGGTGATTGCCACCCGCGTGCCGCCGCGTCCGTAGCAGATCGGTCCTGGGTCGGAGCCGACGCTTTCGGGGCCGATCTTCAAGATGCCCTGCGGGTCGATCCAGACCGCCGAGCCTCCGCCTGCGCCGATTGCCGTCACGGCCACCACCGGCAGAATGATGGGGAAGGCGCCGACCTGCGCAAGCTGAGTGTATTCCGGCTCGCCGCCGATCACCACGGCCATATCCGTCGAGGTGCCGCCCATGTCGAGGGTGACGAGATGGTCGCGGACATCTTCCGGCGCCATTTTTACGGCGGCGACAACGCCCGCCGCCGGTCCCGACAGGACCGTGTCGATGGGCCGGGCTCGCGCCGTCGCCAGGCTGACAGTGCCGCCATTGTTGGTGGTGATGAAGATCGGCGCGGTCAGGCCGAGCCCGCGCAGGCGGGTTTCGAGCCGGTCGAAATAGGACTGCATCAGCGGCTGAATATAGGCGTTGAGTGCTGCCAGCAAACCGCGCTCATACTCGCGCATTTCCGGCCAGATCGCCGCACTTTCGGTGATCGGCAGGTCCGGCAGCCGCTTGCGCAATCCTTCGGCCACCTCGCGCTCGAGTTCCGGGTGGCGGAAGGAGTTGATCAGCATCACCGCCACGGCCTTGAGGTCGGAAGCCCGCAGCTGCTCGGCCAGTCGGTCGAGTGCGGCTTCGTCGGGCCGGTCGACGATGTCGCCGTTGGACAGGCAGCGCGCGCCGACCTCGAAGACAAGATTGCGCGGGATCAGCGGGGTTTCGCGCTTTGCGGTAAAGTCGAAGGCCGACGGCATGCGCGACCGCGCGATCTCGAACACGTCGCGATTGCCGCGCGACACCACCATGCCGAGGCGCGGCCCGTTGCGTTGCAGGAACGAGTTGAGCGCAAGCGTCGTGCCGTGCATGACAAGCTCGACCGCGTTGGGGGCGATGCCGGCTTTGTTGAGAAGGCCTGCGATGCCGCGCTCCACCGCCAGAGACGGGTCGCTCGGCACGCTGGGTTCCTTGAAGAACACGCGCCGCCCTGTTCCGTTTTCCGCCGCGACGAAGTCGTTGAATGTGCCGCCGACGTCGATGCCGATGCGCCATGCCGCGGTCTTTGGTGCGATGTTCATGCCCGCGCTCCTTCGGCCTCGAGAGTGCCGACGAGATCGGCGAAATGGCCGCGCATGGCGTCCGTTCGCGATGCGATGGTGTTGATGTCGAAGCCGTTCGTTTCCTTAAGCTCGGGAAACACTGCCTCGTAGATGGAGCGCCTGCGCTTGCCCCGGATCGAGGCGGGGAAGCGCATCAGGCTGGTGTTGAGCCGGGTGACGAGGTCGTCGCCGAACACGCTTTCCCACAGCACTCGGTTGGTGCCGAAGTCGAATGCGCCTGCCGACGCCCGCGTCTCGCCTCGTATACGCTGCGTTTCCGCCTCGTCGAGAGCGCCGTTCCGGATCGCCACCCCATAGTCGACCTGCGCTGATTCTTCCGAGACGAAACCGCGTTCGACGTCGTACAGCACCTCTTCGACGGGCCGGGTGAACGGGTCGCCGAAACCGCCGCCGCCGGGCGTCATCAGGCTCAGCGTGTCGCCGCGCGCGATTTCCAGCATGTCGACGCGGCTCAGTTCCTTCTCGTCCGGCCGCCCGATGTTGAGAACCACGCGGCAAGGCGCCGCCGACCGGCCGCCGGCCACGCCCCATGGCGTGAAGAAGAAGCGTTCCAGGCCGCGCGCCAGGACGGCGCAGTCATCCTTGAGGATGCGTACGGTGTAGACAATGCCGGTGCCGCCGCGCCAGCGTCCCGGACCGCCCGAATCCGAGCGCAGCGCATACTCTTCGATCATCACGCCGGCTTCGTCTTCGGTACGCTCGATGGGCGAGTTGCGGGTATTGGAAAGCCCGGATTCGCGTCCGTCGACCCCATCGGAACCGTTGCGCGCACCCGAGCCGCAGACGATTGACTGGATGACCATCGAGCGCCGCAATCCGGTTTTGGGGTCGGGTTCAGCCAGAACGACTGGCAGAACCGTACCGCCGCCGGCTGCCGGCACCAACGTGGAATCTGCCTTGTGCAGTGCCCCGGAGGCGACGTCGATCAGCCGCATGACGGTGGCGTGGCGGACGCCGCAGGCTGCGGGATATTCGGGATTGATCAGGCTGCCCTTCGGCGCGCTGGTGGTGACCGAGTCGAGAATGCCATGGTTCAGCGGTGCTGAAGGGTCGCGCGTGGTGACCATGTGCATCAGCCGCAGCGTCAGATAGGGATGCCGCAAGCCCTGCGTCGGCACGTTGAAGGCCGACATGAGTTGCGGATCGGTGCCGTCATAGTTCAGGTCGATGGCGCCGTCCTTGACCGTGATCCGGCAGCGGATGCGCACCGGGATGTGGCTGACGAAGTCGTGGTCGAGATAGTCCCAGAAGTCATAGACCCCATTGGGAATGGTCTTGAGAACGGCCATCGCCTTCTCGCCGGCATAGCCCGCAAGCAGTTTCTGAGCGGCTACCAGCGTGTCGGCACCATGCGCGGCAACGACATCGGCGATGCGCTGCTCGCCCTTGTCGAGGGCCGCCAGCATGGCTTTGATATCGCCTAGATTGGTTTCCGGAGAGCGGCAATTGGCGAGGTAGACCGACAGCAGGCTGTCATCGATCTTGCCTTCGCGCACCAGTTTCACCGGCGGAATCTGCAGGCCTTCTTGATAGACGTCCGAGAAGCGCGGCGAGATCGAAGACGGCACGCCGCCGCCGATGTCCGACGTGTGCGCGAAAGTCCAGCCATAGGCGACGATCGCGCCATCGTGGAAATAGGGCTTGATGAATTGCAGATCCGGCAGGTGAGTGGACAGTCCGCCATTGGCATAGGGCAGGTTGGACAGGATGACGTCGCCCGGCTTGAGCGGCCCGACCGCCTTGAGCGACGGATTCAGATCGAGGTCAACGAAGGCCGAGACGCCGAGCGCTTCCGGATAGGCGAAGAACTTGCCGTCGATACCTGCAATGGCGGTGCTGAAGTCGGCGACTTCTTTGATGTAGATCGTGCGAGCCGCCCGCACCAGCGTCAGCCCCATCTCTTCCGCGGCCGCCACCGTCTTATAACGGAGGATTTCCAACGTCATGCTATCGGGCACCATCAACGACCCCTCGTCATTACAGCGCCAACCACTCTTCCGGCGACCGTTGCGCTTCAGCCAATTGCCACGCAAAGCTGCTTGACATTTGATCAAAGATCAACAAGATTTTTAAAAAAATGAACATCCAGCGAGATCGAGGGCGGCGTGACGAGGGACGAAGAGGACCAGAGTTTTGAGCTCTACGATCTCAAGGTCGAGGTCGTTCGCAGCGGGGAAGGCAAGATCTATTGCGGAGCCAATCCGGGCGATTATTTCGAACTGCGCGGCGAGATGCTGTACCTGCCGCCGGGGCAGGGCTTTTCCATCTATTCGCTCGCGGCCGTCCTGCCGCTGCTGGCTGCAAAACAGCGGCCGTCGCATAAGAATGACTGGATGACGTCGGATGCGGAAGTGGCATGTCCCGATCCGCATTGTCCCACGCGTATGAAAATCACCAGGCTGAATTATCGCCGCTTCAATCACAACGACACGACAAAAGTAGCCCTGCCGGGCGAGGAGGACGCGTGACCGCAGTCGAAACCACGGACATCAGGCCGGGCTATACGATCAGCCGCGTGCTCAAGGGTGGCTGGCAGCTTGCCGGCGGTCACGCCGCCGTCGATCACGATAAGGCAATCTCGGAGATGGGCGATTATATCCGCTCCGGCATCACCACCTTCGACTGCGCCGACATCTATACGGGTGTCGAGCAATTGATCGGCGATTTCCGCCGCGCCACCATCGCCTCGGGCGACCTTGAGCTGCTGGCGCCGCTCAAGGTGCATACCAAAAGCGTTCCCGACCTGCGGAAACTGCGGACGATCACCAAGGCAGATCTTCAGGAAACCATCGACCGCTCGCTCGTGCGGCTTGGTCTCGACCGGTTGAACCTCGTGCAGTTCCATTGGTGGGATACGGCAGTGCCGCGCTATGTCGAGGTTGCCGGCTGGCTCGCCGATTTCCAGAAAGAGGGTAAGATCGACCTTCTCGGCACGACCAATTTCAACACGTCGTGCATGCGCGAACTCAAGGATGCCGGCATCGAATTCGCATCGATGCAGGTGCAGTATTCGCTGCTCGACAACAGGCCGGAAAAGGACCTGCTGCCGTTCTGCAAAGAAAACGACATCAAGATCCTGTGCTACGGCACGGTTGCCGGCGGCTTCCTCAGCGACCGTTGGCTCGGCGTGCCGGAACCGGTTGGCGACCTCGAGAACCGCTCGCTGGTCAAGTACAAGCTGATCATCGACGACATGGGCGGATGGGAGCTTTTCCAGGCGCTGCTGGCCACACTGCGCAGGATCGCGGACCGTCATCATGTCAACATCGCCGATGTCGCGATGCGCGCCGTACTCGACTGGCCGCAGGTCGCCGGCATCATAGTCGGTGTGCGCCATGGCGGGCATCTCTCGGCGCATAGCCGTCTGTTCGGCCTGAAGCTGACCGATGCCGACCGTGCTGAAATCGACGCGGTGCTGGTGCAGAAGACGGCGATGGAGGGCGATGTTTACGACCTCGAACGCGACCAGAAAGGCCGTCATGGCCGGATCATGCACTACAATCTGAACGAGGATAAGCCGGCAGCGTAAGGCCGGGAGACGTTGCGCGGGAGGCGCTTCAGCCCTTCCGCGCTTGCCTGAAGTCCCAGGATGGGTGGAGTACCGATGATCTCAATCAGTTCGAAGATTACATCAGGCAGCATCGAGGTCGTTGACGCATCCGACCCGGCCGACATCCGCCTTGCGTTGCGCAAGGACCCCGGCGGCGTGTTTCTCGGCTGGTATCATTTCCGGGTTTCGGGCGCGATGGGGCAGGCCTGCAGGTTCAGCCTGACCAATGCCGCCGACGTGCTTGCCTGGCGCCTCGCCAACCGCGAGGATTACGACAACGCCTGGCAGAACACCGGCGCGGTGGCGAGCTATGACGGCGACTACTGGTTCCGGGTGCCCGGCACATTCGACGGCACGTCGTTCATCTTCGAGCACCAGCCCGAACACGATCTGTGTTTCTACGCGGTCTGGCCGCCTTATGGCGCGGAACGCGAACACCGCTTCATCGCCTTGGCGCAGACCTCGCCCCTCGTCAAGTTCAAGACCATCGGAGAAAGCGTCGAGGGCCGGCCGATCGATATGCTGACGATCGGGACGCAGGGTCCTGGCAAGGCCAAATGCTGGATCATCGCGCGTCAGCATTCGTCCGAGACGCAAGGCGGCTATTTCCTCGAAGGCGTAATCGACCGCCTGCTCGATGAGACCGACGCAACGGCCCGCGCGCTGCTGGCTTCGGCGGTGATCTATGTGGTGCCCAACGTCAATCCGGACGGCTCAGCAAATGGGTTCACCCGCGCCAATGCCAAGGGCATCAATCTCAACCGCGAATGGAACGGGCCTTCCTTGGAGATGTCGCCGGAGGTTTTCCATGTGCGGTCGAAGATGGAAGATATCGGCGTCGATTTCTGTATCGACTGCCATGCCGACAAGGAACTGCGCTGCAATTTCATCTGGCCATCGGAGAACGTGCCGAGTTGGAAGCCCGAGCGGCGTGATGTTTTCACCCGGTTCGAGCAGGCCTGGGCCGCCGCTTCGCCCGACTACGAGCTTGGCCACGCCTATCCCGGCGGTTGTCCGGTCGAGGCCGATCTCGGCATGGCCTGGAACTGGATCGGCAACCGTTTTCCGCAGGCCCTGTCCGTCCTGCTCGAACAGCCCTTCAAGGATACGACCGAATTCCCGACGCCCGAGACCGGGTGGTCTCCCGATCGCGCCTACAATTTCGGACGGTCGTTTCCTGAAGCCTTGAGGGCGGTGGTCGGCCGGCTTGGCGCGAATGCCGGGCAATAGATGGCGTAACCTGACCGAAAATACTGTCCATCGCTGGAGCGAACTGAGCGGCAATGTGCGCGGCTCGCTGTTGATGACGATGAACGCCTTGATCTTCTCGATCATGGTGGCGCTCATCAAGACCAGTGCGGAGACCGTACCGGTCTCGCTCATCATGTTCTTCTCCGTTGCCACGCAGTTCCTGTTTATCGGCCTGCGCAATTTTCCGATGTTCGGTCAGGCGCTGATCAAGAGCGAAAGGCGCGGCGCCCATCTCGTGCGCGTCGGCCTTCTCGTCAGCAGCCTATATGCCGGCTTTTCCGCCGTCGTGCTTTTGCCTTTGGCGGAGGCCACCGCGATCAGCTTTTCCAAGGCCTTCTTCGTCACCTTGTTCGCGGCCATGTTGCTTCGCGAAGCGGTCGGACCGCGCCGCTGGCTCGCTGTATTTCTTGGCTTCGCCGGCATCCTCATCCTGGCGCGTCCCGGCAGCGGCGACGTTTCCATCGCCGGCGCGCTGATGGGGCTGTTTTCCGCCGCTGCCGCTGCCGCGGGAACCATCGCCACCCGCGTGCTGGCCCAGCGTGATCCACCGGCCATGCTTCTGCTTTACCAGACCGCATTCGGCACGCTGATGCTGACGCCTATTGCGATATGGAACTGGGTGACGCCCGATTTCGAGACATTCTGCATCCTCGTTGCCACCGGATTGCTCAGCGTCATAGGCAACACCTCGATGATCATGGCGCTGCGCGTCGGCGAAGCGTCCGCCTTGGCGCCGGTGGACTTCACCCGCGCGGTCTTTGCCATAGCCATCGGCGCCATCTTTCTCGGCGAAATGCCAACGGCGCTGGCTCTGTTCGGCACCGTCGTCATCATCGTCGGCGCGCTCCTATCGCTGCGCCGCAGCCCCGCGAAAAACAAACTTTCCCAGTAATCAGCCCCAACGGAGCATCCCATGAGCTTTGACGATCTTCCGCCCCAAACGCCGATCAACGCCAATGCCGACGCCTATGCCGAAACCTGTCTCAGGCTGTCACGCGCTGTGGCCGAGAATTCGCGTGCAGTGCTGGATGTCGCCTACGGTCCTGATTATTGGCAAAAACTCGACATCTACCTGCCGGACGAGCCTTCACCCCAGCCGCTGCCAGTCCTGCTGTTCTTCCATGGCGGCAATTTCACCCATGGCTACAAGGAATGGTGCGGTTTCATGGCGCCGGCGATCACCGCATTCCCGGCGATCTTCGTGTCCGTGTCCTACAGGCTCGCGCCGACGGTTTCCTATCGCGATATCATGCAGGATGCCTTCGCGTCGCTGACCTATGTCCGAAACACCATCGCCGAGCTGGGCGGCGACCCCAAGCGTATCTTCATCAGCGGGCATTCGGCGGGCGCGCAGATCGTCGCGCAGATGGCGCTGCAGCACGACGCGCGCCGCGAAGCCGGCCTGCCGGACGATGCGTTTTTAGGCGTTCTGCCGATCAGCGGCAGCTATTCGCGACGGCTGGCCGATATCGAGGCTGACGAGAGCCTGCGCGTTCCGGCCGATGTGCCAAACAGCCCCATCGAGATTGCGAGCAAGACCTTTGCGCCGTTCTTCATCACCTGGGGCGGCAAGGAAAAGGAACAGGTCCTGCGCGACGGTCCGGCCTTGGTCGCAGCACTTGAGGCCGTCGCGCAACCCGTCGACCATCACGTCTTCCCCGACGACGACCATTTCAGCATCCACCTTAACACTGGCAATGCCGACGATCTCTGGACCCTTAAAGTACGCGAATGGATGGATAGGAGCCGTTGACGGCAGACTCAGGCTTAGCTGGCGAAGCGTCCGCCGGGCGCGGCTTCACCAGCAGGTCGAAGAACCGGTTGATGTCATCTTCGATAGCCTTTCGGACACCCTTGACGTTGCCCTTGCGCAACTCGGCGACAGTTCTGATGTGCAGTTCCGCTCCGCGGCCGTCGCGCGCATCGAAATTCTCGGCCGCTCGGCGGATGTTCGGCCCGACCTGAAGCCAAAGGCCTTCGACGATCGGCAAGAGAACGGTCGAGTCGGATATCCGATACAGCCGGAAATGGAATTCAAGGTTGCGGTTGACGCTGGATTCGACATGCAGATCCTCGTCGGCCCGCACTTCTTCATCAACGATCCGCGCAAGCGCCTCGATATCCTCTTTGGTCGCCCGTTCAGCTGAAATCTCCGCCGCGAGGCCTTCGAGCGCAAGGCGCGTACGGCGCAGGTCCTCCAGCCGCGTGTCGTCCATCAACGGCACGCGCGCGCTGCGGTTCGGCAGGGCTTCCAGAGCGCGTTCCGCCACCAGTTGCCGGATGGATTCGCGCACAGGCTGCGCGCTGGTGCCGAAGACCTCGGCGAGATCATGGATTTTCAGCGCTTGGCCAGGCTGGAAACGCCCGACCATAAGCAGATGCCGAAGTTGCTGGTGTACGCGGTTCTGGACCGTTTCGCGCAGAACCGGCACTACGTCGACGAGAAGTGAGTTGCTGTCGCGGTCGGCCACAATTCCTCCAGTTCGATCGTTTGATCGGCTCTGCCTGTCACGCCGCTCGTAAGCCGCTCGGCGACTCATCGCAAGGCAGGATATGTTTTATGATCAAAGATCGAACGTCAACTGCTTCGACATCTATTCGCGCGCCGCGCCAAGCAGTGTGCAGGTGAGAGGATGCCAAGGGTCGGCCAAGCCATCGACGACATTGAAATGATGCTTATCCGGCTCGGCATAATGTCCGGTGGAGGCACCGAGGCCTGTCCAGACATTGGCCAGAAGATCGTTGAGGCGGATGAACTCGGCGCGCTCATTGGCGCCGACCCAGCAGAACAGCCGCGCATCCGGACCCGGTTCGAGCAGGACCGGGCTTTCCGTCTGCGCCTCTTCGGCATCGACGCGGAGGTTCGCGTTCATCTTGGTCCGCATCAGCGGACGTAGGTCGTGCACTCCGGAAATCGAGACCGTGTTGCCGATGCGCGCGCGGACATCCGGCTTCAACGGGGATGTCGCCGAGATCATGCGCGAGACGAGATGGCCGCCGGCGGAATGGCCGGTGAGGTGGATCGGCCCCGCGACCTTTGCCGCAGCGGTCTCGATGGCTGCGGCCACTTCGACAACGATGTCGGCGATGCGGACTTCTGGGCAGAGCGTATAGGTCGGCATGGCCACGGCGAAACCGCGCTCATTGGCGCCGCGCGCCAGATGCGACCAGTAGGAATTGTCGAGGCTGTACCAGTAGCCGCCATGGATGAAGGCGACGAGGCCCTTGGCCTCGCCTTCGGGCAGGAACAGGTCGAAGCGGTTGCGTGGCTTGTCGCCATAGGACAGGCCGAGTTCGGCGCGGCCGGCAGCTGAAAGCTCGTCGCGATAGGCTTGCGCGGGCGCGACCCAGGCCTCGGGCCAGCGGTTGCCGCCGGCGATGTTGGCGCCGTTGGAATAGGCGTCGTCCCAATCCGTGATGTGATGGAAAATCATGATCCCCCCGCAGGCCTTGTTGATCCTAGAGCTCGGTGCGAACGCGCCAGAGTTCGGGAAACAGTTCGACCTCCAGCATCTTCTTGAGATAATGGGTGCCCGACGTTCCGCCGGTGCCGCGCTTGAATCCAATGACACGCTCGACAGTGGTGACATGGTTGAAACGCCAGCGGCGGAAGTAATCCTCGAAATCCACCAGCTTCTCGGCGAGTTCGTAGAGGTCCCAATAGCGCTCGGGCTCGTTATAGATTTCCTTCCAGGCTTCCATGACCTTATCGTTCTGGCTGCGCGAACTGCGCCAGTCGCTGCGCTCGGCATCCTCGCCGATATCGAAACCGGCGCGGGCAAGCAGGCGCAGCGCTTCCTCATAAAGGCTCGGCTGCGCCAGGATCGTTTCCAGCTTGGAGAGAATTTCGGGGCGATGCGCATGCGGACCGAGCATAGCCAGGTTGCGGTTTCCGGCCAGGAACTCGATGGCGCGATACTGGTAGGACTGGAAGCCGGAAGACTGACCCAGCGCATCGCGGAACGTGGTGTATTCGCTCGGCGTCATGGTGCGCAGCACGTCCCAGGCATTGTTGAGCTGCTCGAAGATGCGCGCCACACGCGACAGCATCTTAAAGGCCGCCTGCGGCTTGTCGTTGCGGATCGCCTCGATGGCCGAGATGATCTCGTGGATGGCGAGCTTCATCCAGAGTTCGGAGACATGGTGCTGGACGATGAACAGCATCTCGTCATGCGCGTCTGACAAGGGTTTTTGCGCGCCGAGGACCATGTCGAGGTTCAGGTAGTCCGCATAGGACATCCGCTCCTTGAAGGACATCTGAGCGCCGTCTTGGGCGGGGTCATAGGGTTTGACGCTCATCCTGCGGTGCCCTTCTGCCTGAAGACCGGTGGCTCGCCCCATGGCAAAGCTGCGGTCTTCGCTGTTCATGATCCTCACAGGCAGAATAGGAGGTGACATGGTGGCTGGCAATATGAACTTGATATTAGATCAAATATTTATCTCAAGCCTGAAGGAGTTTTTTGTGCCGTAGCTGGGTCGATGACGTCGAGGAAGCGGCCGACGACGTCCTCGCCGTGTTCCGGTTCGCTGCCTGCCATGACAGCCATCGAAAGCCCGATCAGCGAGGATACCTCATTGTGGTTTCCTGCGCCGGCGCGCAGGTTCATCACCAGCGTCGGGCATAAAAACAGGCCGAGCCGCACCACGTGGCGCCAGTCGTCCGGCAACATGCCGCGTTTCGCCAGTGCTGCCAGCAACGGCTTCCATAGCCTTTGAGCCTTCACGTCCAGCAGGGCGCGACGGATGCGGCTGAGAGCGAAGTCGGTGGTGATGATGAGATCGCCGCCGCCGACCTCGGCGCTCGCCTGCCAGGTATCGGCCGCGTCCGCAGAATCGTAGAGCCAGAGAGGGTGGGCAAGCACATTGTGAAAGGTGGCCTTCACCTCGGCCAGCAGCGTCGGCACATGCTCGCCGGCAAAAGCCGGATCGAAGAACGACAGGGCTGCCGTGCCGTCCGGCTGCTCGTTGTACCAGACATTGGCGTTGTGGGCGTCGCCATGGGCGATGACGCCGCCGGCATCGGCCAGCCGGCGCGGGTTCAGCCGTTCGGCGGCCTCGTCGAAGAGCTGGCCAAGCGTGCGGGCATAGCGCACGCCATTGACCACGAAATGTGCGGACGCCAGCGTCGGCCAATCGAGTTCAACGCCCGGAAAAGCGAAATCCTTATCAATATAATAGCTGAGCAGGCGTCCGCCCGGATACCTTCCAGTCAAGGGTTCGATCAAGCGTTCGTAGAACAGCCGGTGGACGGGTTCGGCGGCCGACTGCTCCGGCGTAATCGAGTGCAGCGATTGGAGATAGACGGCGAGAAGTGCATCGGAAAGGTCGGCCTCGGCCTGGATCGCCCTGGCTTCCGCAACCGGATCGCCCTTGAGGTCAAGCGCTCGCAGCACGTCGGAAAAACGCGGGTCGCTGCGTCGGCGATAGACGAGGATCTGCTCGCCCGGCAGCACGGAAGACAGCACCGGCAGGTCGACCGGCAGCTTGGCGCGAGCCAGGATGTCGGCGCGATAATATTCACCGCTCATCTCCTCCTCGCCTTCCTCTTGATGGAACTTGAAGAAGAACTGTCCCTCGGCGGTGTCGAAGAAGCCGTTGAGCGAATTCAGACTGTAGCGGTCGTGGTTGATGGCGATGTTTTCGGCATCGATGCCGAAGGCATCGCGCAGCAATTCGCCGAGAAGTGCTTCGGCGGAACCGTTGTTCAGCCGGGCAAGCCTGCGGATTTCGGCGGTGCGGCTCGGGGAATGGATCATATGTAGATTCCGGAAATTGGTTCAGGCGAAGCGCTTTTTGTGTTGCGCAAAGATGTGAAGCGAGACGCCGGCCTCCCTGGCATCTCAGTGCCGGACTTGGGAGAGATCGACCAGCGTCTTGAGCTTGGCAGACTTTCCCTCCAGCAGGCGGTCATAGGCGGAGGGTATGTCATCAAGGCTGGACAGCGTTTCGGAGATGGCAAGCAGCGCCGTTGCAAGCTCGGGCAGCATGGCGACGGCTTGCGGCAATTCACCATTGAAGGCGTGGCAGCCCAAAAGCGCCGTTTCGCGCTCGACCAGCAGGTTTGGGTCCAGATCGAGCTTGCCGTGGCTGATGCCGACAAGCGCCAGCGCGCCGCCGCCGGCCAGAAGCTTCAGCGTCGCGTCGATGGCGCCGACATGGCCGGTGGCCTCGATGGCGTAACGCAGGCGGGCATTGGGACCGAGCGCCTCAGCGACCACATCGGCCTCCAACGTCACAACCGTGCCGCCGACCATTTCGGCTGTAATGTTCGCGCGGGCCACGTTGAGATCGGACAGCAGGATCGGGCCGGCATGCAGCTTTGCCAGCAGCAGCGCGCACAGTCCGCCGATCGTGCCGCAGCCAGTGATCAAGACCGGTTCGCCTGCGGGCGCGGACAGCCGCCGCACGGCATGCAGCGCCACCGCCAACGGTTCGGCCATGGCTGCCACGCGGGCGGGAAGTGCTGGATCGTGCTTGACGAGCAGGCGCGCGGGCAAGACGACTGCCTCGGCAAAACCGCCGTCGCAGACCTCGCCGACAAAGCCGAGATTTTCGCAAATGTTGGAGCGTCCCGACCGGCAGGCCGGGCAGGCACCGCACCAGACGCGGGAATCGGCAACTACCCTGTCGCCTAAGGCAAAGCCTTCGACGCCTTCGCCCAAAGCCGCGACTGCGCCAGACAGTTCATGCCCGGCTGTGGACGGGCGTCGAGTGATCCACTGGCCGGTGCGATAATTGTGCAGGTCCGAGCCGCAGATGCCGGCAGCCTCGACGCGCAGCAGGACATGACCTGGCGGCACCTCCGATGGCGCGTCGATGTCTTCCACACGCAGGTCAAGGGCATCGTAGAGCCGGACAGCCTTCATGGCTCAGCCGCCCTTCTTGAGGTAAGCGTCGCGGATCGGCGATACCGCATTGGCGTGCGAGGAAAAGCCCTCATACAGCGCCAGCCGGTGCGAGTGCTTGGCGAATTCCGGATAGGCCGGGGCGGTCACGTAACCAATGGAACTGCGCTTGACGAAATCGGTCACCGACAACGGACCATAGGTGCGCGCCCAGCGGCTGGTCGGTAGAACCGCGTTGGGGCCGAGTGCAAAGTTGGCGATGCTGACGGGCGTATGCGTTCCCATAAGGATTTCGGCGGCTTCGGTGATGTGGCCGAGATGCACGAAGGGCTCTTCGGACAGAAGTTCCAGATGCTCCGGCGCATAGGCGTTGACGAAGGCATAGCTCTCCTCGATGGACGAGGTGAGCACGATGCCGCCGGTCTTGCCGGTGAGCACGGCGGTGGAGAATGCCACCCGCTGTTCGGCCATTCGTGCCCAGTGCTCGGGCAGGGCGGCAAGCGCTTCCTCGGCGACGCGGCGGCTGTGGGTGACCAGATAGGCGGAGGAATCCGGCCCATGCTCGGCCTCGATCAGCAGATCGAGCGCCGCCAATCCGCCATGCACGGTGTCGTCGGCCAGGATCATCACCTCGGACGGGCCGGCGGGCAGGCCGGTGTCGATGATGCCCGACAGCGAGCGTTTGGCCGCGACCACCCAGGGGCTGCCGGGGCCGACGATCTTGAGCGCCGGCTTCACCGTTTCGGTGCCGTAGGCAACGGCGGCCACCGCCTGCGCGCCGCCGACCTTGTAGACGGTCTCGACGCCGGCCAGACGGGCTGCGACCAGCGTCGCCGCATCGACCGAGCCGTCCGGCGCGGGCGGGGTGACGATCTGAATGTTAGGCACGCCGGCAACGATGGCCGGAACCGAGGTCATCATGGTGACCGAAGGGAACGAGCCCTTGCCGCGCGGCACATAGAGCGCCACCGACTGGATCGGCGTGAAGCGGTCGCCGGCAAAGGCACCGGGGCGGATCTCCTTCAGCCACATGGCCTCGGGCTTCTGCTCTTCGTGGAAGGTGCGGATGTTGGCGATGCCGAAGGCGATGGATTCCTTCGTCTCGTCATCGACCAGCTTGAAGGCGGCGTCGAACTCGGCCTCAGTGACCTTCAACTGGTCCTCGGTGATATCGGCCTTGTCGAGCTCGCGCCCGAAGCGGGCCAGCGCCTTGTCGCCTTCGGTGCGGACGGCTTCGAGGATCGGCGCAACCTTGTCGATGAAGCCGGACAGGTCGGTTTCCGAGCGGCGCAGCAGGGCAGCCTTCTCGTCGGTCGAAAGCTTGGCGTATTCGTAGAAAGACACGTCGGTCATGATGTTGTCCCTGATGCTGCCGGAAGGACGCCGGCACTCATTTCGATTTTAGGAAGACGTCGAGCCCGACGAGGCGGTCGAGGACGGCGATGGCGATGGCCGCGCAGGCGATGAACACCACGGAGATTGCCGCGAGGTCGGGCGTGATGATGGAGCGGATGGAATTGTAGATTTGCACCGGCAGCGTGACGTTGCGCGCATCGACCAGAAGCAGGCTGACGAGGAATTCGTTGAGCGCCAGGATGAACATCAGCAGCGAACCGGTGATCACGCCAGGCATGACGGCGGGCAGCGTGATGTAGAGAAAGCGCTGCAGCGGCGGCGCGCCGCAATTGGCAGCCGCCAGTTCGAGGTCCGGGCTGAGGTTCGATGCGCTTGCCGTCACGGCCCATATCATGAAGGGCAGGTTGATCACGGCGCAGGCCACCCCCAGCGGCCAGAGCTGGCCGGCAAGGCCTGCATTGCCGAAGGCGAGCATCATGCCGATTCCCGAGCCGATCAACGGGATGGTGAAAGGCAGAAGCAGGTAGACCTGAATGGTGCGGCCGAAGCGCACCCGGTATTTGGCAAGCGCGATGCCGGCCAGCGTGCCGACCGGAATGGCGATCAGCGTGCAGATGGTCGCGACATAGAGCGAGCGGAAGAAGGCCTGGCGCAGCCCGGATGCCTGGCTGATGGCGGCATACCATTTCAGCGACAGGCCTTCGGGCGGGAAGGTGATCATGTTTCCGGCTGTGAACGACGCGCCCAGTACCACGATGGTGGGGGCGGACAGCATCACCAGCGAAGCTGCGACGAAGGTCCAGATGACGATGGATTTGCTGAGGCTGCCGGTCATTTCCGATCTCCGCCCATGGCCAGCGTTCCGGCGCCAAAAACCATGAAGACCAGCCCCACAAGGATCGACCCGACCGCGACCAGAAGCAGCGAAAGCGTCGCGCCCATGCCTTGGTCGGATGTGCGGAAGAACTGGTCGTAGATCGCGTTGGCGATGAAATCCTGCGAACCGCCGCCCAGGATGGCGGGGATGGCGAAATCGGTCAGCGACAGTGTGAACACCACCAGTCCTGCGCCGACGAGCCCGGGCTTGGATAGCGGCAGCACGATATGGCGGAAGGTGCTGATCCAGTTGGCGCCAAGCGAACTGGCTGCCGATTCGAGCTCGGCGGGAATGGCCGTCATGGCCGGCGCCAGCATCAGCACCGCGAAGGGCAGCATGTATTGCACCAGGCCGAACAGCACGGCGGGATAGTTATAGAGCAACCGTATCGGCGACACGCCGACCAGCCCGAGCGCTTCGTTGACCATGCCCTGGTTGCCCAGGATGATGAGCCAGCCATAGGCGCGCACGACCTGGCCGATGAAGAAGGGCAGAAACAGCGCGACCAGCAGGAATTTGCGCAGCGCCGAGCTTGGCGTGCGCACCATCAGGTAGGAATAGGGGAAGGCGAACACCAGCGTGATGACGGTGACGATCAGCGAGCCCATCAGGCTCCGTCCCGCTACGGTGGTGAAGAAACGTTCGTTGAGCGCGCGCTGGTAATTGGCGAGCGTATAGTTCTCCGACATCAGGAAGGTCGAGGTGTCGAGCGTGCGCAGGCTGGAATCGCCAATCTCGACCAGTCCCCAGACCAGCACGCCGACCAGAAGCAGCGCCGGCAGCAGCATCAGGTATGGCAGGCCCGCCGAAAAGCTCCGCGGCCAGAGCAATCCGGCAATGCGTTCGAGACTATCCATGACGCGCCAGCGCATGGGATAGGCAGCACGGGAAGGGCGCATTCTCGCGGTCCTGATTGCGTGGCTCGGACCCGCCAGCAAAAGGCCGCCGGGTCCGGATGTCAAAAGGAAGGGATCAGCCCTGCATGATTTCCTTGAACTTGGCGAACCACTGGCTCTCGTTCTCAACCTGCACCTTGGTGGAGATGCGGATGAGGTGTTTGAAATCCTCATCGGTGGTCGGATAGGACGGGTCGCCGACCAGATCGGCGGGCGGCGTCAGGCCGGGCACGACGCCGGGCAGGCCGAGACCATCGAGCCAGACCTGCTGGGCTTCCTTGGTCAGCGCGTGATTGATGTACTGCTTGGCCCAGTACAGTTCGTTCTCCGGCAGCCCCTTGGGTATCCAAAGCCCGTCGGTGTCGAACTTGGCGCCTTCCTCCGGCACCACCCAGTCGATGCTGATGCCGTTCTTCTTGGCTTCGCGCGCATTTGTCGAGATCGTGCAGGCGGCGTCGATCTCGCCGCGCTGGAACCAGGTGGTGAAATCCGGGTCCTCGCCCAGCAGCGGCTGCTGCGCCTTGATCTTGGTGATGAAGTCCCAGGCCGGCTGCATGTTGCCGGGGATGTCCTCGAGCTTGCCGCCGCCGGCGACCTGGGCGGGGAAGTGGAAGCCGATGCCGTCATTGTAGAGTGCGATGCGGCCCTTCAGCTTGGGGTCGAGCAGGTCTTTCCAGGATTTCGGCGCGCCGTTCGGGAAGGCTTCCGGGCGGAAGGCGAGCACATAGACATAGCCATAGGTATTGACGATCGGATAGCCGTCGAGGCCGACCGGCTTGGACAGCTCGGTGGTGTTCTTCAGGTTCGGCAGGTCGGACAGGTCTTCTGTGACCCCGCGCAGTGCCGACTTGGTGGCGTTGGTCGTGGTGTCCCAGTTGATGTGGATCGGCGGCACGCGCTTCTGCGCCACGGCGGCCCAGACTTTCGGCTGGATCTCGTTGTCCTCGGTCAGGTCGTGGCGGACGGCGATGCCGGTAGCCTTGGTGAAGCTGTCGGAGACGCCGGCCTTGAGCGCATCGACCCAGCTTCCGCCCCAGGCACGGACGATGATCTCGGCCGGCTTTTCAGGCTCCTGCGCAAAAGCGCGGTTCAGGCCGAGCGTCGAGGCGCCGGCTGCGGCGCCCACAGCCGCCATGGATTGGAGCAGCGTCCGGCGCTTGATCTGCGCGGACAGAAATTTCTCGTTCGACATTCCCATTCTCCTCTGGATCGACCTTCGCGGTCATTTCTTGAAAATATACATATCCTTGGCATTCCAGCCGAGTGCGACGGAATCGCCGGGGCCGAACTGCTGGTGGCTTTCGGCGTCGTGATCGAAGACGCGCAGGACAGCGCCGCCGAGTTCCGGTACGCCAACCTCATAGACGATGCGTTCGCCCTCGAAGATCGCGTCGCGGACTTCGCCGTTGACGACGTTTCCGAGGCCGGAAAACCCCTGGACGGTCGGCGCGATGCGGATCTGTTCGGCGCGCAGGGCGCCGGCAGCAAGCTCGCCCTGTGAGGGCACCCTTGCCGTGCCGCCGGCAGCGCCGTTCACCCTCATACCGCCGACCGACAGCACAATGGCCTCGTCGCTCGTTTCGACCACGGGACCTTCGAGAAAATTGGTGACGCCGATGAAGTTGGCGACGAATGCGTTGGCGGGCGTCCGGTAGGTATGCACCGGCTGCGCCATTTGCTGGATTTCGCCGCCGTCCATCACAACGATCTCGTCGGAGACCACCAGCGCCTCGCGCTGGTCATGGGTGACGTTGATGGTGGTGACGCCGAGTTCCTTCTGGATGCGGCGGAACTCGAGCTGCATTTCCTCGCGCAGCTTGCGGTCGAGCGCGGCGAGCGGCTCGTCGAGCAGAAGCAGGTCGGGCTCGAAGACCAGCGCGCGGGCAATCGCCACGCGCTGCTGCTGGCCGCCGGACAGTTCGTTGATGCGCCGTTTGCCGTAGCCGCCCAGGCGGACGAGTTCGAGATAGCGCTCGACTTTCTGGGGAATGGTGCGGGCGTCGTGGCGGCGCATCTTGAGCGGGAAGGCGACGTTCTCGGCGGCCGTCATATGCGGGAACAGCGCCAGTTTCTGGAACACCATGCCGATGGCGCGCTTATGCGGCGGCACGGCCTTGACCGGCTGGCCGCCTATATAGATGTCACCTGCGGTCGGCGCGTCGAACCCGGCAATCATGCGAAGAAGGGTGGTCTTTCCGGAGCCGGAAGGGCCTAGAATCGTCAAAAACCGGCCTTTGGGCAGGTCGAAAGAGGCCTCGCGCACGGCGTGGACATCACCGAAAACCTTACTGACGCGCTTGACCGAAACGGCTGCGGCGGCTGCCGTTTCCTGCTGCGGGACCCCGGCTGGAGCGGCGCTCATGCTATTCCCCTGTACGCTCTCGGTGGGAACTTCTGCGGCTCCTCTGCCGATCTTGTCTATACTTATTCCGGCGAATTGCGTCAATGGAACCTGCTGATTTCTTACGCTTGCCTATCGAATGTGCAGTCGCGACTCGCAAGCGCTTTCATATCGAAGCGAGATAGCCGCCATCGATCGGAATGCAATGGCCGGTGACATAGGCGGCTGCATTGCTGCACAGGAAGATGACGACGCCGCCGACATCACTTGCTTCGCCGAAACGGCGCTGCGGTATGCGCGAAAGCATCCGCTGCTGCCACTCCCTGTCCTCGTAGAAGACTTCTGTCATCGCGGTTCGGAAATAGCCCGGCGCAATCGCGTTCACCCGGATGTCGTGCTCGGCCCATTCGGTCGCCAGCGCGCGCGTCATGCCCAGCAACCCTGACTTGGATGCCCCATAAGGCACGGCGGTCGGCACGCCGACATAGGAGGTGAGCGAGCAGAGATTGACGATGGAACCGCCCGATCCCGCCTTGGCCATGATGCGCCCTGCTGCCTGTGCAGCGAAGAAGGCGCCCTTGAGATTGGTGTCGACAATGGAGTCCCACAACGCCTGGTCGACATCGAGCGAGGGGCTGACATGCTCGAACCCGGCATTGTTGATCAGGATATCAAGCCCGCCCAACTGCTGCGCCGCAGCTTCGACGCCACCGACCGCATCGGTGGGGTCCCGCACATCCTGCGCCACAACCGCCACGCGACGGCCCTCCGTTTCGATCAACCCGGCGGTTTCAGCGAGGTTTTCTATCTTGCGCGCCGAAATCGCGACATCGCAGCCCGCTTTCGCCAAGGCTTGGGCGATTGCCTGACCGATGCCACGGCTGGCGCCCGTTACCAACGCGCGGCGACCGGTAAGATCGAATGAAGAGGGCGCCATTCTTTGTCCTTTCAGAGACTTCGGAAAGGATCATCCTACCGCGCGCGGCTTCGCCAGACCAGAAGGCGCGCTTCCAGTGCCGCCAGCGCGACGGCGGTGACGTAACCGAGCACGCCGAGCAAAATGACGCCGGCATAGAGGTCCGGGGCGCGAAAGGATCGGGCCGCCAGCAGGATCCAGTTGCCGAGCCCGTCGCGGCCGGCGATCATCTCGCAAACCACCGACAGGATCAATGCGACGGTCAGGCCAAGCCGCATACCGGCGAGGATGTCGGGGCTGGCCGAGGGCAGTGCGATCTTCCAGATCACCGAGGCACGCGACAGGCCAAGGGCACGGCCGACCTCGTACAAGCGCGGTTCGACGGCGGAAAAGCCGTGGATCGTTGCGAGCAGCACCGGCCACAGCGCGCCGAAGGCGATGACGGCCAGCACCATTCCGTTGGACAGTCCGAGAACAGCAATGGCGACGGGGATCATGGCCGACGCTGGAAGCGGGCGCAGAAACTCGAGCATCGGCGCCAGATAGGCGCGCAGGCGCGGCGAGGTGCCGATGGCCGCACCTAGCGCGATGCCGATCAGCGAGGCGATGAGCCAGCCCCAGAACATGCGCTCGACGGTGGCAAGCAGCTTGACGCCGAGATCGCCGGTGCTGAAGCCTTTCACCAGTGCGCCCCATGCTCGGTCAGGCCCCGGAAGGAAAACCGGGCTGACAAGCTTGTAGTCGGCGATCAGTTGCCAGCCCCAGACTAGAAGGGCGGCGACGGCGAAGCTGGCAAGCAGCCATCCAAGACGCGATAGCCTCATGATGCCGCCTCGACCCGTCCAGCCCTGCCGAACAGCCTTTGTTGCATCAAGGACAGAGCAGCGTTGAGCAGATAGCCGACGATGCCGATCCAGACGAGGTAGGCGAGCATGACGGCCGGTTGCAGCGCCTGCTGGGCCACCAGGATGCCATAGCCGAGGCCGAGCGGATTGGCGGCGATTTCGACGGTTACCGCCACCACCAGGGCTATCGACGCGGCAAGGCGAAACGCCACCATGATCCGTGGCAAAGCCGCCGGCAGCACGATCTTGTGCACGCGGTCCCATGTCGAGAGCCGCAGCGCGCGGGACACTTCCAGCAGGCGCGGCTCGATGCCGGCCATTGCCGAACGGGTCATGATCATCACCGGCCACAGGCAGGAAAAGGCGACGATGGCGATTTCCATGCGATAGCCGAAGCCGAACACCAGCATGGCGATGGGCAGGATGGCGACGGACGGAATCGGGCGGATTGCCTCAATGGTTACTTCCATCAGCCTGTCGAGCGGTTTGACGAGCCCGAACAGGATGCCCAGAGCCAGGCCGATGAAGCCGCCGGCAGCAAGTCCGATGCCCGCCGAAACCAGTGTGTCGCGGGTGGCGAGCAGCAGCGAGCCGTCAAACAGGATCGCAAAAAACGCCGCAACGATATCGCTGGGTGCGGCAAGCGACATCGACGTCGAGCCTTGGACGCGCATGGCAAGCTCAGCCAGCACGATGAGTGCCGCGGGAACCACCAGGCCCTTCCACCATGCGCGTTTCAATGCTCTGCCTTTTCGATGAAGTCGAACAGAGTGCGGCGCAAGCGCAGGAATTCCAGCGTTTCGCGCGTTTCGAGCTGGTTGCGGGGACGCGGCAGATCGATCCGCTGGTCGATGCCGATCCGGCCGGGATGGGGCAAAAGCCCGATCACCCGGTCGCCGAGATAGACGGCCTCTTCGAGATCGTGGGTGACGAAGAACACGGTCGCGCCGGTCTCGGCGACGATGGCCAGCATCTCGTCCTGCAGGCCCTGTCGGGTCATGGCATCCAGCGCGCCGAAGGGCTCGTCCATCAACAGCACCGCCGGGTCCTGCGCCAGGCAGCGCGCGATCTGGATGCGCTGCTGCATGCCGCCCGACATTTCCGTGGGATATTTGTCCTCGTGGCCGGCAAGGCCGACCTTGGTTAGCAGGTCGCGGATGCGGTCCCCGCGCTCCGATTGGGCAACGCCCGCAGCTTCCAGCGCCAGCGAAATGTTTCCCGCCGCTGTGCGCCAGGGCAGCAGCGCCTTGGCGTAATCCTGGAAGACGATGGCGACATCGCGCCGTGGTCCGGCCATGGGTTCGCCCAGAAGCCTGACGGTGCCCTTGGTGGGCGGTATCAAGCCGCCAGCCACGCGGAGTGCAGTGGTCTTGCCGCAGCCAGAAGGCCCGATGACACAGACGATCTCGCCGCGACCGATTTCAAGGCTGAGGTCCGAGATGATTGTCTTTGCGCCAAAGGCGAGCGTGATCTTGTCGAAGGCGATGACCGGCGCGGCGGCCTTGACGGTGGTGTCCGGTGCTCTCACGTCGGTGCTCCGGGTTCTTCGTTGCCATAAACGATTTGCAGTGTCTGGGCCAAATGCCTGCTAAGAACAGCTTCCGCGGCGTCGGCGTTACGACTCAAAACGGTTTCCGCCAGCGAGCGGTGCTCTTCGATGAACAACTCATGGTCTGCGAGGCGGCGCATCATGGCGCGGCGGTAGCGGTAGGCTTGGTAGTACAGGTCATCATGCATGCGCAGCAGCCTCTCCGAGCTGCAGGACTCCAGCAAGGCGCGGTGAAACGCCTTGTGAAGGCGGTCGAATTCCGGCGCCCCTTCGCGCATGGTTTCGGGGTCGCGTTCCACCGACCGGACAAGGCGATGCAGCGACGCCATGATGCCTGCTTCCCACTCGTCTCCGCCATCGCGGATCGAGCGCCTGAGCGCTTCCAGCTCGATCATGCTGCGCACCAGCGTGATGTCAGCCAGATCGTCCTTTGAGACGCTGGCGACGCGAAAGCCTTTCTGGCCGACCGCGGAGATCAGCCCCCGCGAGACAAGGCGCGACAGCCCCTCGCGCAGCGGCGTCGCACCGATGCCGTAGCGGCTGGACAGCGCCTGCACGCCGAGCCGCTCTCCCGGTTGCCAAACCCCACCCAGCACATCGTGTTCGATGAGGGCTGCCGCTCGCTCGCTCAACGTCTCCGACGTTGCGTGATGCGCAGCCTCCCCGAACAACGTGGGTGGGGTCTGGGTCATCGTCATTTCTGGATCAGCGCTGAAGTGTCCGGCTTGGACTGCAGCATGTTTTGTTCATCCATGGTGGCGACCCACCAATCGAGCTGTTCTGTTTCGAGCTTGGGGTCGGCCACCGAAAGCTTCATGTTCGACAGCACGTCCATCGGAATCTTGGTGAAGCTCGAAATCGCGGTGCGTCCCTTCTGAGGATTTTCGTTGACGATCTTGGCGGCTTCGTCGATCGAGCTGCGGAAGGCTTTGAGCGCGTCCGCATTGGCATCGGCCCATTCGCGGGTCGAGGCGTAGAGGATCTGGGGACGGCGTTCGGGCAAGGTTTCAAGGAAATAGCCCGCCGGCGCGCCGGTCTTGCTGGCGATGATGCGCGACATCATCGGTTCGGCCGTCACCACCGCATCGACCGCGCCCGATTTGAGCGTGTCGTTCATGGTCGGGAACGTGACTTCGACGAAGTTCACGCTTTTCGGGTCGACGCCGTTGTCGATCAGCCACTTGGAGAACAGCACCTGCAGGAACGCGCCGATGCCGGGTGCGCCGACCTTCTTGCCGACAAAGTCCTTCGGCTCCTTGATGCCGCTCGCTTCTGTCGCCACCACGCCTGCGGTGTCGAACGTGGCCTTGG
This sequence comes from Tianweitania sp. UT-5YL-CI-8, assembly GCF_030010215.1. Classification (GTDB taxonomy): domain Bacteria; phylum Pseudomonadota; class Alphaproteobacteria; order Rhizobiales; family Rhizobiaceae; genus Oryzicola. Next base: position 478,464 of record NZ_JASCRR010000001.1, on the reverse strand, counting down.
AGGTGGAACTCGCGCCCGCCACCGCGACCAGATCCAGTCCGCCATCGACGGCCTGCAGGAAGACCGAAGGCGTCGGTCCGCCGATCTGGATAGAGTTGGACAACAAAGCCGCGGGGATGTTCGAGTTGATGCCGATAAGCGTCATCGTCACCTCGAGCCCGTTCTTCTTGAAGATGCCTTCCTCAAGCGCGACAGCGGCCGAAGCGCAGTCGGTTGTAGCAGTACAGCCGATGTTAAGCGCGGTCTGTGCGGTCGCCGTGCCGTTCCAGGCCAACAGCATGAATGCACCGCCCAGGGCGGCCTTTGAAAATAGGGTCATGAAACTCCTCCCAAGATTCCGGCTTCCCAAATCGGCCGGTTTCGAATATCGATAAAAACACGAATTCTATATAATCGCAAGCGGGAGGACGAGATGAAGCTAGCGACATATCAGACGGAGGGCGGCGCGCGGCGCATCGGTATCGTGCATGACAACAATATGCGGCTCTTCGATCTCGCGGAAGCAGCGCGTCATGCCGGTCGCGACGTACCGGCCTTTGCTTCGATGCTCGACCTGATCGATGGGGGTGCCGCCGCGCTCAAGCAGGCATCGGAGCTGTTCGAAGCCCACAAGGAGGTTGCCGAACTTTCGGGCGCCATCTCCGATCTCACACTTCTTTCTCCGCTGCCCGAGCCGCGCCAGATGCGCGACGGGATGAGCTACGAGACGCATATCCGCCAATCCGGACGGGGCATGCGGCGACTGGTGGCGGCTGGAGACGCTCAGGCGCTCGCGGCACTCGATGCCGAGCCTTTGCCGCCGCTCGCCGATATCTACCGCAAGATCCCGATCTACTACATCACCAATCGCATGATCGTGCAGGGGCACGACGCCACAGTCACATGGCCGCGCTATTCGAAGGTGATGGACTACGAACTGGAATATGGCATCGTGGTCGGCAAGACCGGCGCCAACATCCAGGAAGCCGAGGCGCGCGACCACATTTTCGGCTACACCATCTTCAACGATTTCTCCGCGCGCGACCAGCAGAGCATGGAGATGCCGGGCTGGCTCGGGCCGGCGAAGGGCAAGAGCTTCGACGGCGCAAATGTCCTCGGGCCATGGATCGTGACGAAGGACGAGCTTCCCGATCCTTACGGGCTGAAGGCCAGCGTCCGGGTGAATGGCGAGACGCGCTGCGAAAGCACCACCGCCGGCATGCTGTTCAGCTTCGAAAAGATACTCGCTCACATGTCGCAGGACGAGACGGTGCATGCCGGCGAGTTCGTCGGCTCCGGCACAATTGGAAACGGTTGCGGGCTGGAAACGGGACTCTTCCTGGAGGATGGAGACGTCGTCGAACTCGAAATCGAAGGCATCGGCACCTTGCGAAACACGGTCGTTCGCCAGCAGGCCTGAAACCTAAACTAGGGAGGAAACCATGACCCGTCGCATCATCGATCTCTCGGTGCCTATCGCCAACGACATTCCGGCCGACCCGCCGATCCAGATACCCTCGGTCACGTATATCGACCACACCCAGAGCCTGGAGCAACTGCTTCAGTTCTTTCCTGGGCTGAAGGCGGAGGACCTTCCCGATCATGCCGGCTGGGCGGTGGAGAAGGTGACGCTGTCGACGCATAATGGCACGCATCTCGATGCGCCGTGGCACTATCATCCGACCATGAATCGCGGCGAGCCTTCCTGGCGGATCGACGATATTCCGTTGGAATGGTGCTACCAGCCCGGCGTCAAGCTCGACTTCCGGCATTTCCCCGACGGCTATGTGGCGACGGCCGCGGATGTCGAAGCGGAGCTGAAGCGCATCGGCCATGAGCTTAAGCCTCTCGAAATCGTCGTGGTGAACACGTCGGCGGGCGCGAAATTCGGCCAGCCCGACTATGTCGCCAGCGGCTGCGGCATGGGCTACGAGGCGACGATGTATCTGCTCGACAGGGGCATCCGGGTCACCGGCATCGACGGCTGGAGCTGGGATGCGCCCTTCGTGCACACGGCGAAGAAATATGCCGAGACCGGTGACGCGTCGCTGATCTGGGAAGGCCACAAGGCGGGGCGCCATACCGGCTACTGCCACATCGAGAAGCTGCATCAGCTCGAGGAATTGCCCTCGACCGGTTTCACGATCAGCTGCTTTCCGGTGAAGATCGAGAAAGCTTCCGCAGGCTGGACGCGGGCTGTGGCGATCATCGAATAGCGCCCGTTCCAGCTAAACCCGCTTACATCTCAGGCACAAGGTAAAGCCGGCACTGCTTTTGAGGTGCCGGCTTTGGTTGGAGCCTTTGATCAGGCGGGAGCCATAATTCGGCTCGGTCTGATGCGGGTGACGATCACCAGGGCCGCGAGCATCAGGACGGCAGTGCTTGCCGTGAACACGCCGGTTGCACCGTTGACGTCGAAGATCGCTCCGCCAGCCGCGGCACCCAAGGCTATGGCGAACTGGATGGCAGCGACAAGAAGTCCGCCTGCGGTCTCCGCTTGGTCGGGCGCGGTCCGGGTGAGCCATGTCGACCATGCCACTGGGACTGCGCCGAAAGCCATGCCCCAAAGCGCGACCATGACGGTGGCGCCTGCGGGGACACCGCCGAAGGCCACCAAGCCCATGCCCAGCACGGCCATGAACAGCGGCGTCAACACCAGCGTGAGACGAAGGCTGCGTTCGATCAGTGCGCCGGCAAGCAGCGTTCCCAAAAAGTTCGCTACGCCGAAGCCGAGCAGGATCGCCGAAACCGCGCTGATGCCGACGCCGGTGACGGTTTCCAGGAACGGACGGATATAGGTGAAGAAGGCGAAGTGACCGGTGAAGACGAGCATGGCGGACAGCATGCCGAGGCCGAGACCAGGTCGCAGCAGCACGTCGATCATGGTGCGCATCTTGATCACGGAAACGCTTGGCGGCATCTTCGGCAAGGTCGCGATCTGCGCCACAAGCGTGACCACTCCAAGCCCTGCGGCCATCAGGAAGACGCTGCGCCAGCCGGCGATGTCGCCGACATAGCTGCCGATCGGAGCGGCTGCGATGGTGGCGGCCGAGACACCGCTGAACACGATGGACAGCGCGCGCGGCACGGATCCGTCCGGCACCAGCCGCATCACGACGGCCGTGGACATCGTCCAGAAACCGCCGAGCGCGACGCCGAGCATCACGCGGCCCAGAAGTAACAGCGGCAGATTTGGTGCGAAGGCCACCAGAAGGTTCGACGCCACCAGAAGCACCGAAAACCCGATCAGCAGATGCCGCCGGTCGATGCTGCGGGTGGCAGTGGCTGTTATAAGGCTGGTGAGCAGAGCGATCACGGCCGTTGCTGTTACCGCTTGGCCCGCCATGCCCTCCGAAATACCGAGGTCGGCGGCCATCGGCGTCAGGAGGCTCGCCGGCAGGAACTCAGCCGTGACCAGGCCGAAAACGCCAAGTGCGACGGAAACGACCGCCGCCCAGGCTGGAACGTCTGGCCGCACAGCCGTTGAAGTTGGAGAAGGGCTCATGGCCGATCCTTTCGATGGTGTATTGCAGTGCAGCATAGATAGACTGGACGGATCGGACGTTCTATGCCATAAACTCCGAAATGCTTGATCGAACGTCCGGAGTCAACGCGGCAATCGAGCCACCCCCAACCGATCTCGTCAGCGAATTGCTGATGGGTATGCGACTGGTCGGGCTCGATTATCGCCGCATTCAAATGACGCCACCCTTTGGCATCGGTTTCGGCGAAGTCGAGGGCAGGGCGCAGTTTCATTTCGTAGCGCGAGGTCCTGTTTTTCTGCGCAGCCCCGCAGGGGTATTGCATGAAATGAATGCCGGCGATGCCGTGCTGCTGCCGCGCGGCGGGCGCCACGACTTGTCGTCGGCGCCCGATCAGCCGAGTCGTGACATTGGCGGACTGAACGCCGCGCCTTTGTGTCGTAGCGTCAGTGCCGTCAAGGATTGCGCCAGCGAGACGTGCCGCAGCCAGGATGCGCTGATCTTCAGCGGCTGCATGGATTTCGACCTCGGCAGTATGCACATGATGGTCGGGCTGATGCCGGAGGTGCTGCTGGTCGGCACGCTTTTGGGCCGGTACCCCGAAATTTTGCCGATGCTCGAAGCGATGGAGCGGGAAACGCGCGAGGAACGCGCCGGCTTCGGCGGCATCCTGGCGCGCCTCGCCGATGTCGTGTCGGCTTTCATCGTCCGCGCCTGGGTTGAATGCGGCTGCGGCGATTCGAGCGGCTGGGTTGCCGCTTTGCGCGATCCGCGCCTAGGTCGCGTCATCGCCGCTTTGCATCGCGACCCCGGCCGCAACTGGACGGTTGCCGAACTCGCCGCCGAGATGAACAGCTCGCGCTCGGTCTTTGCCGAGCGCTTCCTTGAGGTCACCGGGATGACGCCTGTTCACTACCTGACGGAACTGCGGATGCGGCTTGCCGCGCAATGGATCGGCCGCGACCGCATGCCGATCGAGACCGCCGCGCACCGCCTCGGCTACAGCTCGCAAGCCGCCTTCAGCCGGGCCTTCAAGCGCATCACCGGCCACCCGCCCGGCGGGCTCAGGGCGCCATCAACCTGAGGACGCCGCGAACACGCACGCACCGCCGATCCAGGTGCTCTTCATGCCGAGATCGTCGCCCAACAATACGAAATCGGCATCATAGCCGTTCGTGAGAAAGCCTTTGCGATTATCGATCCGCGCGGCTTCCGCCGGATAGGCGCTGGCCATGCGAAAGGCTTCGTCGAGCGGCAGGCCGAGCTTTTCATGGACGAAGCGGACCGACGAGATCATGTCGATGTCCGCACCCGCCAGCGTGCCGTCGGCGAGCGTCAGGGTGCCGTCCTTGCGCAGGATTTCGCGACCGTTGAGCGTGAAGCTCTTGATATCGGTGCCGATGGGCGACATCGCGTCGGTGACAATGAAGATTTTGCCGGGTCCCTGCTTGGCCCGCAAAGCAACAGCCATGGCGGCGGGATGAACATGGATGCCATCGGCGATGATGCCGCAATGCAGCGCGCCGAGGTTCAGCCCAGCGCCCACCAGGCCGGGCTGGCGGTGACCGAGCGGGCTCATGGCGTTGAACAGATGCGTGACGCTGCGCGCGCCGGCTTTTGCGTAGATCTCCCCCGTCTCATAGCTCGCTTCGGTGTGGCCGAGGCTGACGATGAAGCCGGCTTCCGCCAGCCGCGAAACCTGCTCCGGTGTGACGCTCTCCACCGCCACCGTCAGCATCATCGCCGGAAAGGCCCCCTCGCAGGCCAAAAGCTGGTCCAGATCGGGTTGCCGCATCGGGCGGATCAGGCTGGGGTCGTGGGCGCCCTTGCGCGCCACCGACAAATGCGGGCCTTCGAGATGCAGGCCGAGAAAGCCGGGAACGCCCTGGGCCAGCGCCTGCTTGCCTGCCTCGATCGTCGCGGTGGTGATGTCCGGCGTGTCGGTGATCAGCGTCGGCAGCAGGGCGGTTGTGCCGAATTGCGCATGCGCCGAACAGATCTGCAGCAGGCCGTCCACAGTGGGCACGTCGTTCAGCATCACCCCGCCGCCGCCGTTGACCTGCAGGTCGATGAAGCCGGGCACCAGCAGGCCCCCGCCGGCATCGACTCTCTGCGCATCGGCGGGGACGTTGCCTGTGGGTAAGATGCCGAAAACCCTGCCGTCGGAGACCAGCAAGGCGGCATCGTCATGCCAGGAAAGACCGTCGAAGATGCGCGCGCCGATGATGGCTTTCGTCGTCATAGCGTCTCGGTGACCTTCTTCAGTGCAACAGGCGCATCGGGATCGAAGCCGCGCGACCGCGACCAGGCCTCGACGAAACTGTAGAACGGCACGATCAGCGCAAGCGCGTCCGTCACCGGATGGCCGGTTTCCACGAAGGGCAGTTTCCGTGCCTTGATAGCTAAGCTGGAAGTGGCGAAAGCCAGCGCGCCCTTGCCGGCAAGAGTGTCGGCGACCTCGACCACGGGACCTTCGGCGGCATCTCGCGCGGCAAAAGCGATGATCGGAAAGCGCTTTTCCACCAGCGCCACAGGCCCATGCAGCACCTCGGCGGCCGAATAGGCCTCGGCATGCATGTTAGAGGTTTCCTTGAATTTCAGCGCCGCCTCGCTGGCAATCGCCAGCGCCGGCCCGCGCCCCAGCATATAGAGCGACTCGGCATCGCCCAGTTCCTGCGTCAGTTCCGTCCATTCCAGTTTCACGGCTCTGGCGAGCGCCTCGGGCAGGTCGGCAACCGCCGAGCGCAGGCCCGCATTATCGGTCCATTCGGCAAGCAGCGCCAATCCGGCAAGCACCGAATTGACGAAGGATTTTGTCGCCGCCACCGCCAGTTCAGGCCCGGCATTGATGTCGATGGCATAAGTGGAGGCGGCGGCGATGGGCGATGGCACGGTGTTGGTCAGCGCGATGGTTGTCGCACCCGCCACCGTGGCCGATTGCGCCATGGCGACGATGTCGGGGCTCTTGCCGGATTGCGAGATGGCAATCGCCGCCCCGTCCTTCAGCTTCAGCGATGTGCCGTAGATCGAGGCGAGCGACGGCCCGACCGAGGCGACCGGCCGCTGGGCGACGAGTTCGACGGCATATTTGAGGAAGGTTGCGGCATGGTCGGAAGAGCCGCGCGCAATGGTGACCAGAAAGGTCGGGTCGCTGTCGCGCAAGGCCTTGCCGGCGCGCGCGATGTCGCCAGCCGATCCGGCGAGCAGGCGGGCTGCCGCTTCCGGTATTTCATTGATCTCGTTGCGCATATGGCTTGGCACGGTCTGGTCCTTTCACGTCTCGCCGAGCGCGAGCTCGGCCACGAAGTCATACGCATCGCCGCGATAGAGCGAGCGCGTGAACTCCACCACGCGACCCGAGGCGAGGTAGGAGATCCGTTCGATCGACAGGCCCGCAGCCCCCACAGGCACACCCAACAAGCCCGCATCCGGCTCTCGCACATTGCAGGCGGAAATGCGCTGGATGGCGCGGACGGGCCGTGCATCGGCTTTTTCGAGACACGCATAGAGCGAGGAGGTCACTGCGGCCGGGTCGGGCAGGAACTCAGCCGAGAGGCTGGCGCGCTCGATGGCGAGCGGCATGTCGTTGGCGATGCGCAGACGGCCGATCCGCGCCACCAGCGCGCCGGCGGAAAGGCCGAGCCGCATCTTCTCCTCGGGCGAGGGGTGGAACAGCCCGCGTTCCAGCCATTCCGACGTGGTCTGCAGCCCCCGGCTGGCCATGTCCTCTGTGAAGGAAGTGAGGCGCGACAAGGGTTGCTCGACACGCGTTGCCGGCTGGGCGACGAAGGTGCCGGAGCCTTGCCGGCGGGTCAGCAACCCGTCCTTGACGAGATCGTCCACCGCCTTGCGCACGGTCACCCTGCTGACATGGGCGTAATCGGCGAGGTCGCGTTCGGCCGGCAAGGCCGTGCCCTGCGACAGCCGGCCGGAGCGGATCGCCTCTTCCAGCGTCTGCCGCAGCCGCAGATAGAGCGGTCCGCCGCCCGCGGCCTGCAAGCTATCCAGCGGCAGCAGGGCGGACAGCGTCTGGTTCATGACGCGCCCACGTCCTGGCGGGCGGGCTGGAAAGTGGCGGCGGCGAGCGATACCGCGCCGGTGAGCGCGTCGCCGGCCGGTTTCGACAGCCGCGCGCGGTGACGTTCGGCTAAAAAACGCGGATAGATTTCGGCCAGTCCGCCCAGAAGGCAGAGCGGGCCTTCGCCGCCATTGACCGCGCTGACCCGGTCGAGCGCTTCGTCGACCAGGCTCGCGGCCTCTGCCATCAGCCGCAGAGCGGCTGCGTCGCCCTGTTCGGCAAAGGCCAGCACGCGTGGTGCATAGCGACCATAGTCGTTGGGAAAGGCGGCGCGGGCGAAGTCGACTGCCTTGCTCGGGTCGTCGTCGAACTCCGCCATGAAGGTGCGGGTCATCTCGCTTTGCGGCCGGATGCCGTCATGGGCGAGCAGGCTTTCCTGCAGGGCGGCGTGGCCGATGCGCGCGCCGCTGCCGAAATCGCCGATCTGGAATCCCCAGCCGCCGACATAGTGGACCGTGCCGGAATGGCGGGCGATGAAGATGGAGCCGGTGCCGAGAATGGCGATGGCGCCGTCGCGATTGCCGATCGCTCCCTGCAGGGCGATCAGCCCATCGGAGACAATCTTGAAGCGCCTGAACGGCAGCCGGGCACTGATATAGTCGACGGCATGCGCAACATTGTTGCCGGCGACACCGAGTAATGCGGAAGACGACGAGACGAGGTTTTCGTCAAGGCCCGCCTCGGCAAAGGCAAGCCGGGTGGCCTGCTCGATGTTCTTCAGCGCCGTGTCGGGATCGGTCAGGATGTTGGAAGCGCCGCATTTGCCACGGCCTAAAATCCGGCCGGCCGCATCTGCGACCGCCGCGCGGCAACTGGTTCCGCCACCATCGATTCCGATCAGATAATCCGCCATGGATACCTCCGGCAACGATGATACCAAAAAAATACCATTTACCAAGTCCCTAATGCTGAAGTCGGTGGACAGAGGCAGTTCTTATTGAAATTCTTACCTTTTATACGACGTTCTAATCGAAGCTCGCCCAAAAATTTACGAAAGTTAATTTGGCGCTGGACAATTGGTATTTTTTTGGCATCCTTTTGGCAAGTGGGAGAGCCGGATGAGCAGAATTGCCACCGAAGCGAAGAATAGGAAGGCCGATGGCATCGATGCGCTTGAGGCGCGCGATGTGCTGACCATCCTGTCCTCATCCCAGCAACAGGCAGCCGCCGCGGTCGATGACGCACTGGAAGCCATCGCGAAGGCGGCAGGTCTCGTTGCCGAGACAATCCGGGCGGGCGGCAAGCTTATCTATGTCGGCGCGGGCAGCTCGGGCCTGATGGCCATGGCCGATGCGCTGGAATTGCCTGGCACCTATGGCATTTCGAGCGAGCAGATCGTCGTGCTGCTTGCCGGCGGCATCCCCAGCCTGAACAGCCTGCCGGGCGCGCCGGAAGACGATCTCGAACTTGCAGCGAGGGATGCGGCGGTGATCGCGTCAGGTGATTGCGTTCTCTGCGTTTCCGCCAGCGGATCGACGCCCTACGCGGTCGCCATTGCCGACATCGCCCGCGAGCGCGGCGCCAGGCTCGTCGCTATGGCCAACAATGCGGGTGCGCGCCTGTTCCAGGGCGCTGACGCTGCGATCCTGCTGCAGACCCCGCCCGAAGTGGTTGCCGGTTCGACCCGAATGGGCGCGGGCACCGCGCAGAAAATCGCCTTCAACATGCTGTCGACCCTGGCCGCCATCAAGCTCGGCCATGTCCATGACGGCCACATGGTCAATCTGCTTGCCGACAACGAGAAGCTGCGCAAACGCGCCGCGCGCACCGTTGCCGAAATTGCCGGCGTCGATGATGCCGAAGCCGCGCAGGCGCTTGCGGATGCCGGCGGCTCGGTGAAAATTGCCGTGCTGCTGGCCTCCGGCGTCGCCGATATGGCATCCGCGCAGGCTGCGCTCGACCGTTCGGGCCAGGCGCTGAGGGGCGCCCTCGCCGAGATTGAAAACACGACCGGGTTTCGAAAACACGCCTGACCGGCGCAACAATGGGAGACGATTATGACCCGACTGATGAAAGGCATGCTCTTAGCTACAACCATGCTCGCACCCGCGAGCCTGGTGCAGGCGCAGGAGACCCAACTCGTCATCGAGAGCTGGCGCAACGACGACCTGCCGATCTGGCAGGAGAAGATCATCCCCGCCTTCGAGGCCAAGAACCCCAACATCAAGGTGACCTTCGCACCGATGGCGCCGACGGAGTACAACTCCGCCGTCAATGCGAAGCTGGATGCCGGCACCGCCGGCGACCTGATCACCTGCCGCCCGTTCGACCTGTCGCTCGCCATGTTCGAGAAGGGCCAGCTCGCGCCGCTGAACGAGCTCAAGGGCATCGAGAATTTCACCGATGTCGGCAAGTCGGCCTGGACCACTGACGACGGCAAGACCACCTTCTGCGTGCCGATGGCCTCCGTCATCCACGGCTTCATCTACAACAAGAAGGCGTTCGAGGAAGTCGGCGTCGAGGTGCCGAAGACCGAGGATGAGTTCTTCGCCGTGCTCGACAAGTTCAAGGAGAACGGCACCTACATTCCCCTGGCCATGGGCACCAAGGACCAGTGGGAAGCGGCTACCATGGGCTATTACAATATCGGGCCGAACTACTGGAAAGGCGAAGACGGCCGCAAGGCGCTGATCGCCGGCACCGAGAAGCTGACCGATCCGCAATGGGTCGAGCCTTATGCGACGCTCGCCAAGTGGAAGCCTTATCTCGGCGACGGCTTCGAGGCGCAGACCTATCCCGACAGCCAGAACCTGTTCACGCTTGGACGCGCGGCGATCTACCCCGCCGGGTCGTGGGAAATCGCGCCGTTCAAGTCGCAGGCCGATTTCGAGATGGGCGCCTTCCCGCCGCCGGTCAAGAAGGCGGGTGATACCTGCTACATCTCCGACCATAACGATATCGGCATCGGCCTGAACGCCAAGAGCGCCAATGCGGATGCGGCCAAGACCTTCCTGTCCTGGGTGGCCTCGCCGGAATTCGCCGAGCTCTATGCCAACGCCGCACCCGGCTTCTTCAGCCTGAACTCGACGCCGGTGAAGATGGAAGACGAACTGGCGCAAGAGTTCGTGTCCTGGCGTGAAAACTGCAAGACGACGATCCGTCCGAGCGCTGCCATCGTCGGCCGTGGCCAGCCCAATCTCGATCTCGAAATGTGGCGCGTGTCGGCCAACGTCATCAACGGATCCCAGACGCCTGAGCAGGCTGGCGCCGAAACCCAGAAGGGTCTGGACAGCTGGTACAAGCCGGCGAAGTGATCGGCGTTTCATACCGGCACACCCCTTTGGCTTCCTGAGTTGACGTGATCGCATTGATTCATGCCCCCTCATCCGGCCCTTCGGGCCACCTTCTCCCCGTTGGGGAGAAGCGACTGCCGCGCCGCTGATTGCTTACCTCTTCCCAGCGGGGAGAGGTGGCCGAGCGAAGCGGAGGCCGGGTGAGGGGGCAGAAATCATTTACGACTCCCACCCCTCCCGTAGGAAGATGTCCGCCCTTCGACACGCTCAGGAGTACAGAGGGCGGCAAGGTCGAGCGATACGTTACGTAAGGCGATACAACCCGGACCCCAACCATGAGCGCTGCCGAGACTGATGACATCGACAACGTGCCTGTCCGCCGTCCGGCGCGGTGGCATATCGCAGTGTTTCTGGCGCCAGCCTTCCTCGTCTACACCGCCGTCATGATCCTGCCGTTGATCGAGACGCTGCGGCTGTCTTTCTTCAACGTCGTCGCCGGCCAGATGCAGTTCGTCGGCCTCAGCAATTTCCAGACGCTCTTCGGCGATCCGCGCCTGTCGGCGGATTTCTTCAACGCGCTGTGGAACAACGTCATCTTCTTCATCATCCATATGCTGGTGCAGAACCCCATCGGCGTGGCGCTGGCGGCCATGCTATCGATCCCGAAACTGCGCTTCGCAGCCTTTTACCGCAGCGCCATCTTCGTGCCTACGCTGCTATCCTTCGTCATCGTCGGCTTCATCTGGAAACTGATCCTGTCGCCGATCTGGGGCATCGCACCCTGGCTGATGGATCTGGTCGGCATGAAATGGGCGTTCGCGCCCTGGCTGGGCAAACCCGAGACCGCGCTGATCACCGTGTCGCTGATCTCGGTGTGGCAATATGTCGGCATTCCGATGATGCTGATCTATGCGGCGCTCCTGAACATTCCCGACGAGGTCTTGGAAGCCGCCGAGTGCGATGGCATCACCGGCTGGAGCCAGTTTTGGAAGATCAAGCTGCCGCTGATCCTTCCCTCCATCGGCATCATTTCGGTTCTGACCTTCGTCGGCAATTTCAATGCTTTCGACCTGATCTACACCGTGCAGGGCGCGCTCGGCGGCCCCAACGGCGCCACCGATATTCTGGGCACGCTGCTCTACCGCACCTTCTTCGGTTTCCAGAACCAGATGGGCGACCGCTCGATGGGCGCGACCATCGCCACGGTCATGTTCCTCATCATTCTGGCCGGCGTGTCGCTCTATCTGTTCGTCATCCAGCGGCGCATGCGCCGCTACCAGTTCTGAGGGCCTGACGCATGTCCAACGCCCGCACCGCACCTGTCCGCACCGCGCTGATCCATCTGGCGCTGTTGAGCTACACGGTAATCGCGCTGTTTCCGGTATTCCTCACCGTGGTGAACTCGTTCAAGAGCCGTGCTGCGATCTTTCGCGAGCCCATGGCGGTGCCAAGCCCCGCCACCTTCAGCCTGATCGGCTACGAGACGGTGCTAAAACAGGGCGATTTCCTCGGCTATTTCCAGAACAGCATGATCGTCACCATAGCCTCCATCGCCCTCGTACTGCTGTTCGGCGCCATGGCGGCCTTTGCGCTGTCGGAATACCGCTTTCGCGGCAATCTGCTGATGGGGCTGTATCTGGCGCTCGGCATCATGATCCCGATCCGGCTCGGCACGGTGGCGATCCTGCAGGGCATGGTGGCGACCGGGCTTGTCAACACGCGGACGGCGCTCGTGCTGGTCTATACCGCGCAAGGACTGCCGCTCGCCATCTTCATCCTGTCGGAGTTCATGCGCACAGTCTCCGACGATCTCAAGAATGCCGGCCGCATCGACGGTCTTTCGGAATATTCGATTTTCTTCCGCCTCGTGCTGCCGCTGGTGCGGCCGGCCATGGCCACGGTGGCCGTGTTCACCATGATCCCGATCTGGAACGATCTGTGGTTTCCGCTGATCCTGGCGCCCGGCGAGGCAACCAAGACCGTGACGCTCGGCGCGCAGATGTTCATCGGCCAGTACGTCACCAACTGGAACGCCGTGCTGGCGGCCCTGTCGCTGGCGATCATGCCTGTCATGATCCTCTATGTTATCTTCTCGCGGCAACTGATCCGCGGCATCACAGCCGGAGCCGTCAAGTGAATTCTTCGCCCATCCGCACGCTGGTCGCCGGTCTCGGCAATATGGGTCGCAGCCATGCGCTCGCCTATCACGACAATCCCGGCTTCGAGATCGTCGGCCTGGTCAACCGCTCGCAGGTTGAACTGCCCGAAGCGCTGAAGAACTACACCATCCACCCGTCCTTTCCCGAAGCGCTGAAGGAACTCAAGCCGGAGCTGGCGTCGATCTGCACCTATTCCGACAGCCATGCCAACTATGCGGTGGCAGCGCTTGAAGCGGGCTGCCATGTCTTCGTCGAAAAGCCGCTGGCAACGACGGTGGCCGATGCCGAGCGCGTCGTGGCCGCCGCCATGGCCAACGGGCGCAAGCTGGTGATCGGCTACATCCTGCGCCACCATCCGTCCTGGGTGCGGCTCATCGCCGAGGCCCGAAAGCTCGGCGGGCCATTCGTCTTCCGCATGAACCTCAACCAGCAGTCCAGCGGCCCGACATGGGAGACGCACAAGGCCTTGATGCAGACTACATCGCCCATCGTCGATTGCGGCGTGCATTATGTCGACGTCATGTGCCAGATTACCGATGCGAAGCCGGTGCAGGTGCGCGGCATGGGCCTGCGTCTGTCCAACGATATCGCTGACGACATGTACAATTACGGCCATCTGCAGGTGATGTTCGAGGACGGCTCGGTCGGCTGGTATGAAGCAGGTTGGGGGCCGATGATCTCGGAAACCGCCTTCTTCGTGAAAGACGTGATGTCGCCCAATGGCGCGGTCTCCATCGTCATGGACCCCAACGCCAAGTCCGACGACATCGACACCCATACGAAAACCTCGGTCATCCGCGTTCATTCAGCCGAGACCGGCCCGACCGGACGCTTCATCAGGGCTGACGAGGATCTCGCCATGGCGGGCGAACCCGACCATCAGGATTTGTGCGACCTCGAACAGGCCTATGTGCTGAAAGCGATCCGAGAGGACATCGATCTCGATCGGCATATGAACGACGCCGTGCAGTCGCTGCGGATCTGCCTGGCCGCCGACGAGAGCGTGCGCAGCGGCCAACCGGTTCTCTTGTAAAGGACGACGCTTTGGGTTCCCTTCAACTGCAATCGATCCGCAAGAGCTTCGGCAATCAGGATGTGCTGAAAGGCATCGACCTCGACGTTAAGGACGGCGAATTTGTCATCTTTGTCGGCCCATCCGGTTGCGGAAAATCCACGCTGCTGCGCGTCATAGCCGGACTGGAAGACGCCAGTTCCGGCTCTGTCCGCATCGACGGCAAGGAGGTGAGTGCTGTGCCGCCCGCCAAGCGCGGCATCGCCATGGTGTTTCAGTCCTATGCGCTCTACCCGCACCTGACGGTGAAGGACAATATGGGCCTCGGCCTCAAGCAGGTCGGCGAGACGAAGGCGGTGATCGACCAGCGCGTGGCCAAGGCTTCGGCCATGCTGTCGCTCGACCCCTATCTCGCCCGCCGCCCATCGGAAATGTCGGGCGGCCAGCGCCAGCGCGTCGCCATCGGCCGCGCGATCGTGCGCGAGCCGAAGCTGTTTTTGTTCGACGAACCGCTGTCTAACCTCGATGCCGCCTTGCGCGTGCAGACGCGGCTGGAAATCGCCGGGCTGCACCGCCGGCTGAAGGCAACGATGATCTACGTCACCCACGATCAGGTCGAGGCGATGACCCTGGCCGATAAGATCGTGGTGTTGAATGCAGGGCAGGTCGAGCAGGTCGGCTCGCCGATGGAACTCTACAACAAGCCGACCAATCTCTTCGTCGCCGGGTTCATTGGCTCGCCGCAGATGAACTTCATTTCCGCCGAAAAGCTCGGCCAGTCCGGCGCAAAGACCATCGGCATCCGCCCCGAACACATCGCGCTGTCGCGTGAGGCCGGCGAGTGGAAGGGCAAGGTCATCCATGTCGAGCATCTCGGCGCAGATACCATAGTCTATCTCGAGGCGGAGACGACGGGTCTGCTGACTGTCCGCCTGTTCGGCGAACACGCCTATGCGCCGGACGATATCGTTCATGCCACGCCGGATACGGTCTTAATGCACCGCTTTGACGCCGAGGGCAGGGCTATTTCATAAGACTGGAATCAGATCAAAACGCCGCCCCACGAAGGAGCGGCGTTCCGATGAATATGGGCTATACGGCGATCTTGCCGCCACCCTGCTTGGTGATGGCCACCACCGAAGGCCGGACCGGCAGGTCAGGCTTGAAATCCGGCCAGCGGGTCGACGGATCCTCGTAGTAGGAGGCGCGACCGAAGCCGTCCCAGTCTTCACCGCCATCGCCGGGGTGCTGCACGGCCACGAAGGCTGTCTCGTCGTTCGGCGTGAACAGTGGTCCGCACATCTCCCCGCCAACCGGCACGCGGTAGAACAGCTTCGACGTGGCGCGCGCCTCACCCTCGGTGTCCACGGCCCAAAGACCGTCGGTCCGGCCGGTGGCCTTGTTGTTGTTGCCGTCGGTGGATACCCAAAGGCGACCGGCAGCGTCGATGGCGCAGTTGTCCGGCATGCCGAACCAGCCATTGGCCGTCGTTGCGGTCGAGAACGAAGCGCCGACTTCGGCGACGGAGGGATCGCCGCATTTCAGCAGCACTTCCCAAGTCCCCTTCGTGGCGGCGAAGTCGCCGCCATCCTCGGCGATCTCGATGATGTGGCCGAAGGCGTTCTCGGCGCGTGGATTGGCCGCGTCGATCTGGTCTTCCTTGCGCTTGGTGTTGTTGGTCAGCATGACATACACCTTGCCATTGGTGCCGTTGGGCTGAACGTCCTCGGGGCGGTCCATCTTGGTCGCGCCGAGCAGGTCGCCGGCGCGACGTGCTTCGATGACCACGTCCGCCTGGCTCTGGAAGCCGTTCGCCGCGGTCAGCGGCCCTTCGCCATGAACCAAAGGCAGCCATTCGACCGAGCCGTCCTCGGCGAATTTCGCGACATAGAGGGTGCCCTCGTCGAGCAGGTCCATATTGGCCGCGCGGTCGTTGGGGTTGAACGTGCCCTTGGTGACGAATTTGTAGACATAGTCGAAACGTTCGTCGTCGCCGAGATAGAAGACGACGCGTCCGTCCTTGGCGACGATGGATTCCGCGCCCTCATGCTTGAAGCGGCCCAGGGCAGTACGCTTCTTGGGCAGGGAATTCGGATCGTTGACGTCGACTTCGACGATCCAGCCGAAGCGGTTCGGTTCATTGGGCTCCTTGGAGATGTCGAAACGGTCGTAGAAATTGGCCCATTCGTAGGAGCCTTCCGGAATGCCCAGGCGCTCGTAATTGGCGGCCTCTGGATGACCGGCGGGCAGTTCTCCGCCGAAATAGCCGTGGATATTTTCCTCGGCCATGATGTAGGTGCCCCAGGGAGTGACCCCGCCGGCGCAATTGTTGAAGGTTCCGAACACCTTGGTGCCGGTGGCGTCGGCATTGGTCTTGAGACGGTCGTGCCCGGCGGCTGGGCCAGTCAGTTGCATCTCAGTATTGACCGTCACGCGGCGGTTCAGCTTGCCGTCGCGTACAACCTGCCACTTGCCGCCATCTTTGCGGATTTCCACGATGGTGCCGCCATGCGCGGCCAACTCGATGTCGACTTGCTCCTTGGTCAGCGGCGCCTGCTTCACCTTGCCTTCGGCAATGGTGACGATGCCGGGGAACATGAGGTGCGGGTTGGTATATTCGTGGTTGACGACGAGAAGGCCGTGGTCCGATGAGCCTTCAAGCGGGATGAAGCCGACATAGTCGTTGTTGTAGCCGAACTGCTTCGCCTGGCTTTCGGCCGACTGCTTCAGTGGGTCGAAGTCGGGGGCGTCGGCAAACAGCGGATCGCCCCAGCGCAGCAGCACATCGGCATCATAGCCGGCAGCAACGTGGTGGTCGGCATCGACGCCGGCTTCGACTTCGTCGAAGCTAAAGGCGGATGCGCTATTGGCGCGTGCCTCATCTGCGGTGATCAAGGCGAGGGGGCTGACGGTTGCGGCAATTGCTGAAACGGCGAGCGAACCCTTGAGAAAGCCTCGACGCGAAAAGCGGCGGGAAATGACTTCGCCCATCGTCGGGTTTTCGGTAGGGTTGTGACCGGGGCCGGAATTTTCCTCGAGAAGGCTGGTGCGGAAGGGGTTTGGCTGCTGAACGCGTTCGTTCATCTGGCTATCCTGACTTTATTTGAAAACAACCTCCGATCCGGAGGTTGGCCGGACCCTAGCCACCTTCCATTACGGTTATGCGACACAGCGGCGATGCTGAAGATCACCCCACCCGCAGCGGATCGACCGATGTCGTGCGTTTGATGGCGCGGATGGAAAAGGTCGAGCGGGTGTGCCGGATGCCTTCCAGCTTGTAGAGCCGTTCGCGCAGGAAGCGCTCGTAGTCGGCGGTATCCGCCACCGCGACTTTGACCAAGTAATCATATTCGCCGCTCACCAGATTGGCCTCAATGACTTCCGGGATTCTCTGAAGTGCTTCGCTGAATCGATCCAGCACCTTCTCATCGTGCTTTTCCAGCATGATCTCGACGAACACGATGTCGCGCAAACCCAGTGCGGCGTGATCGATTAATGCCGCGTAGCGCTCGATCACCCCGCTTGCCTCCAGCCGCCTGACCCGGCTCCAGCAGGGCGACGGCGACAGGCCGACGCGTTCTGCCAGGTCATTTATGGTCAACCGACCGTCGTCCCGCAGCACGCTTAGGATTCTGCGGTCGACGGAATCGAGGTCGCCATCCTTGCGGCGCTTGACAGTGATGGATGACATTTCGTCTTTTCTCCGAAAATCCGGACGATCCATCTTCTTATCGGGTATTATCGCCGGATGAAAAGCAGGTTTTTCTTCCAGTTCCGGCATAATGTTTAATTTGAGGAGAACAGCATGTCGAACACGACGTCTTTGCGAAGGTCCGTGACCATCGCCGACCGGGCGTCAGGGCTTGCACTCCTGCGTCGGGACATGTCCAATCGCTCCGCACGAACCGCTTGCCTGAAAACCTTCGGCCCTGTCTGATGGGACACGAGGAGGAGAAATGCATGGATGAGAAGCCCCACCTGTCGCTGCATGTGCCAGAACCGCCGGTGCGCCCCGGCCAGAAAGGCGACTACACGCATCTGCGTTTTTCAGCCCCCGGCGAGGTGCGGCGCCCGCCGGTCGATGTCGACCCGATGGACATCCACGATCTCGCCTACAAGCTGATCCGCGTCCAGGACGACGATGGCAACGCCGTCGGCCCCTGGGCATACTCCGTCGATCCCGGCCGCCTGCGCAAGGGCCTGCGCGCCATGCTCAAGACGCGGGCCTATGACGCGCGCATGATGAAGATGCAGCGCCAGGGCCAAACGTCCTTCTATATGCAGTGTACCGGCGAGGAAGCCATTGCCTGCGGCTTCCAGGCGTCGCTCGAAAAGGGCGACATGAATTTCCCCACCTACCGCCAGCAGGGCCTGCTGATCGCGCAGGACTGGCCGCTGGTCGACATGATGTGCCAGATACTGTCCAATGAAAAGGATCGGCTGAAGGGTCGGCAGCTTCCGGTCATGTATTCGGTCAAGGATGCGGGGTTCTTCTCGATCTCCGGCAATCTCGGCACGCAATATGTCCAGGCCGTCGGCTGGGCCATGGCGTCCGCCATCCGCAACGACAGCCGCATCGCCGCTGCCTGGATTGGCGACGGCTCGACTGCCGAAAGCGACTTCCACGCAGCCCTCGTCTTCGCCTCGGTCTACCGTCCTCCCGTGGTGCTCAACGTCGTCAACAACCAGTGGGCAATTTCCACCAACCAGGCCATGGCTGGCGGCGAGAACACCACCTTCGCAGCCCGCGCGCATGGCTACGGCATTCCCTCGCTGCGCGTCGACGGCAACGATTATCTGGCTGTGCTCGCGGCCTCATCCTGGGCTGTCGAGCGGGCGCGCCGCAATCTCGGCCCGACGCTGATCGAATGGGTGACCTATCGCGTCGCGCCGCACTCGACCTCCGACGATCCCTCCAAATACCGGCCAAAGGACGACCAGAAGGCCTGGCCACTGGGCGACCCTGTCGAACGGCTGAAACTTCACCTGACCAAGCTTGGCGAATGGAGCGAGGAGCGCCACGTCCAGGCCAAGGCCGAACTGGAGGAAGAGGTGTTGGCGGCCGCCAAGGAAGCGCGCAGCCACGGCACGTTGCAGGAGGGCGCCAAGACCAGCCCCGCCGAAATGTTCGAGGATGTCTACAAAGAGATGCCGCCCCACCTGCGCGAACAGCGCCAGCAGATGGGGTATTAATATGACTCGTCGCACCATGATCGAGGCCATCCGCGACGCCATCGACGTGTCGATGGAACGCGACGAAAAGGTCGTCGTGTTTGGCGAGGATGTCGGCTTTTTCGGCGGCGTATTCCGCTGCACCGAGGGCCTGCAGAAGAAATACGGCACTCACCGCTGCTTCGACACGCCGATCTCCGAAACCGGCATTGTCGGCGTCGCCATCGGCATGGGCGCCTATGGACTGCGCCCGGTGGCCGAAATCCAGTTCGCCGACTATGTCTATCCCGGCTATGACCAGATTGTCTCGGAAGCCGCGCGCCTGCGCCACCGTTCGGCCGGCGATTTTACCGCACCGCTGGTGATTCGCATGCCTTGCGGCGGCGGCATCTTTGGCGGCCAGACCCACAGCCAGAGCCCGGAAGCGCTGTTCACCCATGTCGCGGGGCTGAAGACCGTCATCCCTTCCAACCCCTACGACGCCAAGGGCCTGCTTATCTCGGCCATCGAGGATGACGACCCGATCATTTTCCTGGAGCCCAAGCGGCTCTATAATGGCCCGTTCAACGGTCATCACGACCAGCCGGTCGTGCCCTGGTCGAAGCACGATCTGGGCGAAACGCCCGACGGCCATTACACCGTGCCAATCGGTAAGGCGGCGATCCGCCGCGAGGGTTCGGCGCTGACCGTGCTGGCCTACGGCACCATGGTGCATGTCGCGCTGACTGCGGCCGAGGAGACCGGCATCGATGCCGAGGTCATCGACCTGCGTACGCTGGTGCCGCTCGATGTCGAGACCATCGTGGCCTCCGTCTCCAAGACCGGACGCTGCGTGGTGGTGCATGAGGCGACGCGCACCTCGGGCTTCGGCGCGGAGTTGGCGGCGCAGGTGCAGGAGCGCTGCTTCTACCATCTCGAAGCGCCGGTGCTGCGGGTGACGGGCTGGGACACGCCCTATCCTCATGCGCAGGAGTGGAACTATTTCCCCGGCCCCGACAGGGTCGGCCGCGCACTCAAGCAGGCGATGGAGGGCTGACATGGCGATCCGCATTATCAAGCTGCCCGATATCGGCGAAGGCGTGGCGGAAGCCGAAGTCGTGGAATGGCACGTAAAGCCGGGCCAGGAAATCGGCGAGGACGATCTGTTGGCCGCCGTCATGACCGATAAGGCGACGGTGGAAATCCCTTCACCGGTCGGCGGCACAGTGATCGAACTGGGCGGCGAGGTCGGCTCCGTCATGGCTGTCGGCTCCAAGCTGGTCGCCATTGAAACGGAAGCGGCGGGCAGCAAGATCGAAGCCGTTGAGGACGCGTCGAAAGCGGCACCTGCCGCAGCACCCGTTGAAAAGCCGGCGCCCGTTGCGGAAAGGCCCAAGGCGCCCACTGCCGAAAAGCCCAAAGCGGCCATGCCGGCGAAGGTCTCGCGTCCTTCGCCGGAGCCTGTTTTCGGTATGCCGCTCGCGGCCCAGGCCAAGCCGGTGGCTTCGCCCGCCGTCCGAGGCAGGGCGCGAGAAGCCGGTGTCGATCTGCGCCAGATACGCGGCACAGGTCCCGCGGGCCGCGTCACGCATCAGGACCTCGATGCCTTCATGGCCTCGGGTGCGGTTCCGGTCGTCAGTTCGCGCACGCCGAAGCGCGAAGGCGTCGAGCAGATCAAGATCGTCGGACTGCGCCGCCGCATCGCCGAGAAGATGGCGGAATCGACCCGCAAGATCGCGCATTTCGCCTATGTCGAGGAAGTCGACATGACGGCGCTCGAAGAGCTGCGCGCGCATCTCAACAAGCGGCATCCCGATCGGCCGAAGCTGACCGTATTGCCCTTTATCGTCCGGGCGCTGACACATGCGCTGCGCGAGTTCCCGCAGATGAACGCGCTGTACGACGACGATGCCGAAGTGGTGTCGCGCTATGCCGCCGCCCATGTCGGCATTGCCGCCCAGACCCCGAACGGCCTGATGGTGCCGGTTCTGGCGCATGCCGAGACGCTTAACCTCTGGCAGACGGCGCAGGAAATCCGTCGCCTTGCGGAAGCCGCACGTGACGGCACGGCCAAGCGCGACGAACTGTCGGGCTCGACCATCACCATCAGCAGCCTCGGCGACCTCGGCGGCATCGTGTCCACCCCGGTGATCAACCGGCCGGAGGTGGCCATCGTCGGCATCAACAAGATGGCTATCCGGCCAGTCTGGCAGGACGATCGTTTCGTGCCGCGCAAGATCATGAACCTGTCGTCCTCCTTCGATCACCGCGTGGTCGACGGTCACGACGCCGCAAGTTTCATCCGAGCCATCAAGGAGCGGCTCGAGCTGCCCGCAACTTTGTTCATCGAGGCCTGACATGGAAGAGATTTCAACCAAGGTTCTGGTGATCGGTGGCGGACCGGGTGGCTATGTCACGGCCATCCGCGCCGGCCAGCTCGCCTTGCCCACCATCGTCGTGGAGGAGGCAAAGCTCGGCGGCACCTGCCTCAATGTCGGCTGCATTCCGTCCAAGGCCCTGATCCACGTGGCCGAGGCGTTCCACCATGCCAAGGCGCAGGAAAAAGGCGCCTCGCCCTTCGGGCTTTCGGTGGCATCGCCTACCCTCGATTTCGGCAAGACCATCGGCTGGAAGGACGGCATCGTCGGAAGACTGACGAATGGCGTGGCCGGTTTACTGCGCAAGCACAAGGTCAGAGCAATTGCCGGCAAGGCCGAACTCATCGACGGCAAGAGTTGCGTGGTGCGGACGGCGGACGGCGACAAGCGGATCCACGCCGAGCATATCGTGCTGGCGACGGGCTCGGCGCCTGTGGAGGTGCCTGCGCTGCCGTTCGGCGGGCCGGTGATTTCTTCGACGGAAGCGCTGGCGCTCGATACGGTTCCCGCCACCCTCGTCGTTGTCGGGGCCGGCTATATCGGGCTCGAACTCGGCATGGCCTATGCCAAGCTCGGCTCCAAGGTGACGGTCGTTGAAGCCGCCGACCGCATCCTGCCGGTCTGGGACCCCGAACTCACCGCGCCCGTCGCCAAACGGCTCAAGCAGCTCGGCGTCGAGGTGCTGACCGCGACGACCGCACATGCTCTGTCCGACGACCAGCGCGCGCTGGTGGTGCGGCAGAGTGGTTCGGTCGACACGCTGGCGATTGCCGCCGACAAGGTGCTGGTGGCCGTCGGCCGCACGCCGCGCACGCAGGGTTTCGGGCTGGAGAAGCTCGACCTTACCTTGCAAGGCCGGTTCATTGCCATCGACGACCAATGCACCACTTCGATGCGCAATGTTTGGGCTGTGGGCGACGTTACTGGAGAGCCGATGCTGGCGCACCGCGCCATGGCGCAGGGCGAGATGGTTGCCGAGATCATCGCCGGCGAGAAGCGCAGCTTCGACAAGACAGCCATTGCCGCCGTCTGCTTCACCGATCCCGAGATCGTCTCGGTCGGGCTTTTGCCGGACCAGGCCAAGGCGCAAGGGTTCGACATCGTCACCGGGAATTTCCCATTCCTCGCCAATGGCCGCGCCATGAGTCAGGATGACGAGGCCGGATTCGTTCGCATCGTCGCGCGTGCCGACAACCATCTCGTGCTCGGCATCCAGGCCGTCGGCATGGGGGTCGCCGAACTGTCCTCGGCCTTCGCGCTCGCGCTGGAAATGGGCGCTGTGCTGGAAGACATTGCAGGCACGATCCACGCGCATCCGACGCGCGGCGAAGCGTTCCAGGAAGCCGCATTGGGCGCGCTCGGACACGCGCTGCATATTTGAGGCGGGGTCGACGCCGACTTGGCCACGTTCAACTTTTCGCGCGTGGGTGATCGGCGGCGACAGAATCGGCGTATCTATCCAGTCATTTGAACCGGTCCGGCTTGGGCCGCAGACCGGGCTGTGCATGGATACGACCGTAGACATTCCGACTGACGCAGACCTTCTGGACTCTCTCCAGCGACGGACGTTCGAATATTTCCTCCACGAGGAACGGCACGAAAACGGCTTGGTGCGCGACCGAACCCGCGAAGGATCGCCGGCCAGCATCGCGGCCACCGGCTTTGCGCTGTCGGCCTATACGGTGGGCGTCGAACGGGGATTGATGCAACGCACCGACGCTTGCCAGCGCACGCTGGCGGCCCTTCGCTTCTTTTCCAACAGCGAGCAGAGCGAAGCGCCGAACGCCACTGGGTATCGCGGTTTCTACTATCATTTCCTCGACATGGAGACCGGGCGGCGGGCTTGGAAATGCGAACTGTCGACCATTGACACCGCACTTCTAATCGCCGGTATCTTGACGGTCGGCACGTATTTTTCCCACGACACCCCGCAGGAAAAGGAAATCCGCGCCCTGTCGGATGCGCTGTACCGCCGAGTCGACTGGCAATGGGCGCAGAATGACGGGGCAGCCGTGTCGCTGGGCTGGGTGCCGAAGCGCGGGTTCCTGCCTTACAGGTGGGAGGGCTACAGCGAAGCGCTCATCCTCTATGTGCTGGCGCTGGGCTCACCGAGCTTCCCGGTCGGGCCGGAAGCCTATGCCGCCTGGACGGCGGGCCACCGCTGGAAAACGATCTATGGGCGCGAGATGGTCTATGCCGGACCGCTCTTCATCCACCAGTTCTCGCATATCTGGCTCGACCTGCGTGGCATTCAGGACGCCTATATGCGCGGCAAGGGGTCCGACTATTTCCAGAACAGCCGCCAGGCCACCTATGCGCAGCGCGATTATGCGATCCGCAATCCGCGCGGCTTTCGCGAGTATGACGCAAATTGCTGGGGGCTGACGGCAAGCGATGGCCCCGGCCCGCTGACGCGACGTATCGACGGCAGGGAGCGGCGCTTCTACAGTTATCGCGCGCGCGGCGCGCCCTACGGCCCCGACGACGGTACGCTGTCGCCCTGGTCGGCAGTGGCGTCGCTGCCATTCGCACCCGAGATTGTGCTGCCGACTATCCGGCATTTCCACGAGATCGATCTGAAGGACGGGAATCCCTACGGTTTCACCTGCAGCTTCAACCCGACGTTAGCGGAGAATGGCGACCCCATCGGCTGGGCATCCTGCGAGCATGTCGGCATCAACCAGGGGCCGATTCCGCTGATGATCGAAAACCACCGTACCGGCTTCCTCTGGAAGCTGATGCGGGGTTGCCCGCATATTGTGCGGGGCCTGCGCCGCGCCAGCTTTACCGGCGGCTGGCTGTCATAGGCGATTCAGCCGGCGCCGGATCTGTGCCGGCTGAACCTCGAGGCTCAGGCCTTGAGGAATCGTTCGAGCGTCGCGTTGAACGAATCCGGCGCTTCGATGAAAGGGAAATGCGCGCCGCCTTCATGGGCCTCGAAGATGACCAGTTCGGAGTTCTTCATCTGGCCGTGAATCCACTCTTGTGAGCGGGCGTCGACATGGCTGACCTTGCCGCCGATGATGAGCGTCGGCAGGTCGATGCGGCGGAAAATCTCGCTCCAGTCGATAGTGCAGTGGTTGACGAAGAGAGCGGCGACATCCTTGGGTGCGACGCGCAGGTTTTCCTGCAGCAGGAATGCCTTGACGTCCTCTTCTATCGTCTTGGTGATCATGCCATCGAGAAACGAGCTTCGTGCTGCATGTCCCTCGGGGCCGGCGATTTGCTCGGCGATCGAAAGCATCGTCGCACCATCGAACAGCGCACCGGCATTAACTGCATCCTCGTCCGACATACCGGGCTGGCGCATGACGGAGGCGGGCTCGTCGACGAAGACCAGCTTGTCGAGCCGAGACGTGCCGAACAGGTCTATATAACCCCACAAAACAGAGGTTCCCATCGACCAGCCGAGCATGCTTGCACGGTCGATCTTCTCATGGTCCAGCAGTTCGGAGACATCTGCCGAAAGCCGGTAGATACGGTAACCGTGAGCGGCGTCCGGCGATTTGCCATGGCCGCGAAAATCCAGCCCGATGACGCGCCGGTCCTTGCTGAAATGCTCGACCTGATGCCGGAACATATCCGCCGATTGCGACCATCCGTGCAGCAGGATCAGGACATCGCCCGATCCCTTGTCGATATAGGACAGCGTTGCGCCATCCGACGTTTCGAATGTCTTCCTCATTGCACTCCTCCTCCACTTAAAGAATGCTGACGGTCGAAAACCAGATCAGTCTTCAACGATCAGAAGCTCGAACGTCACGCAGACGGGGTTGCGGCCTCTGACGATCTCACCCTCGAAGATGGCGCCGTCGACGTCGACGATGCCGATGTCGATGGATGACACATGTTCGCCGTTGATGGTCTCGACCGTTCCCTTGCGGATGAAAAGTTCCGAGGCGAAGGATTCCATATGCTGCCCGTCGACGAAATCGCAGCCGACCAAGCTGCCGATGCCGTGAAGCGTCGCGCGTTCGAAGCCGGCCGCCCTGGCCGTCTGTTCGACCGCGGCGTTGATCTCGGCATTCGGCTTGACGCGGCACAGAACGCCGCGCTTGCCTCCCTCGGCCTCAGGACCTTCGAGCGGCACTGGCGTGAACAGCTTGAACTTGGTCTCGTCGTCGTCGAGTTGGTCGAGCACCGCGCCGGAGACGGCAAGCACCTCGGCGTCGACGGCCTCGGCGAAACGCGCATCGTGCGGCATCAAATGGCCGGCGTGGCGGCTTGCGTCTGCGTGGTGCCAGATGCCATGGCAGTGCAGGAACGGTGCGCCGTCTCGGCGGCCATAGGTAAAGGTCAGCGTCTCGATGGCGCCGCGGCCTTCGGGGGAGTGGGTTTCGCTGTACCATGCGGCATGGATGGCGTCGCTGGCAGGCGCCGGCATGACGTAGATCAGCGGGTCGAAGGTGCCGCCGGAGATGGTGACCACAGCACTTTCGATGCCAAGCGGAGCAAATGCCTCGGTAACCGCGTCCAGCACCGGCATGCCGGGCTTGAAGGTGAGGCGCAGAGAACGCACCGTGCAGGGCAGGGCAAGCACACGCGGCTCAACGGCCTCGCCGGGGTGAACGATATTCCTCACGAGGCTTTCCTGTCTGCAAGGCCGGCATTGACGAAGCCGCCATCGACCGCCAGCACCTGGCCACTGACATAGGACGCATCCTCCGAGACCAGGAAGGCTACGGCGGTGGCGATCTCGCGGGTGTGCCCGTAACGGCCCTGCGGGATGCGCTCGTGCCATTGCGCGCGCACGTCTTCCGTATGCACCGCACGCGCCAGAGGCGTGTCCACGGCACCGGGGGCAACCGCGTTGACCCGGATGTTGCTCCGCGCCAGTTCAGTCGATAGAATCTGCGTCAGCATGTTGACCGCGCCTTTGGACGAGCCATACGCGCTGCGGCCCTTGTTGCCGATCATGCCGGACACGGACGAGATGTTGACGATAGCGCCGGCCTCGTTCCTCGCAATCCAATGGCGTGCAGCGGCGCGCGCGACGATGAAGGTGCCGGTCAGGTTGATGTCGACGATGCGCCGGAAGTCTTCGACGCTTGTGTCGACGGCGGGCTTGTCCATGCCAACGCCGGCGGAGTTGATCACCGCGCCCAGCGTGTAGCGTTCGCCGGCCCGTGCTACCGCTGCGTCGACGTCGTTCTCGTCGGTGACGCTCGCGACAATGGCGTGGCTGTCGTCGAGGCCGAGCTTCTTGCAGGCCTCGGCCAGCATTTCGGCGTTCCGGTCGAGGAGGAATACAGCCCAGCCGCGTTCCTTGAGTACGACGGCGATGTCCAGGCCGATGCCGGATGCGCCGCCGGTGATGACAGCGGATTTCTGCTTCTCAGTCATTTTATGTTCCGCCTATGCGCTGAGTTTTTCGGACATGTCGTCGAGGTCGCCGCGTTTCTCGAGTTCCTCGCGGATCAGCTTCTTGGCGATCTTGCCGTAGGCCGATTTCGGCATTTCGTCCCAGAACACGAATTTCTTCGGCAGCTTGTAGCGGGACACCTTGCCGTCGAGCCAGGTGCGCAACTCGTTGCCATCGGTCAGCGAGCCAGGCCGGAGCGTGCAGACGGCGATGCCGACCTCGCCCCAGAACGGGTCCGGCACGCCGAGGATAGCCACCTCGTTCAGCGCCGGATGCATCAAGAGCTTTTCCTCGACCTCGCGCGGATAGACATTCGAACCGCCCGAGATGTACATGTCCGAAGCGCGGCCGGTGATGTAGAGGAAGCCGGTTTCGTCGATATGGCCGAGATCGCCGGTGCGGAACCAGCCGTTGCGGAAGGCTTTCGCGTTGGCTTCGGGGTTGTTGTAGTAGCCGGCGAAGACAGCCGGTCCCATGGCGCAGATTTCGCCGGTCTCGCCCTGGGCGACTTCGTTACCCTTGTCGTCCTGGATCTGCATCTGCATGCCGGTGCGTTCGTAGCCGCAAGTGCCGATACGCGCTTCCGGGCCGTCGTCCAGGCTGTGGAGCAAAGGCGGCAGGACGGTGATCGCGCCCGTGACCTCGCCGAGGCCGAAATACTGCACCAGGATCGGCCCGAGCGTTTCCAGCGCCTTCTTCTGGTCCGCGCGGTACATCGGGGCGCCGGCGTAGATAACGTAGCGTAAAGACGAGCGATCGTAACGGTTTACCGCGGGGTCCTCGACCAGCATCTTGACGATGGTCGGCACGGTGAACAGGTTGGTGACCTTCCACTCCTGAACCAGGCGCCAGAACGCATCCACGTCCATTTTGTCGGACGGCATCAGAATGGTGGTGGCGGCATGTGCAACCTGGCAGAGCTGGTGCACGCCTGCGCCATGCGACAGGGGCGCCACGACGATTGAGCGATCTTCGTG
Source organism: Tianweitania sp. UT-5YL-CI-8 (assembly GCF_030010215.1). Classification (GTDB taxonomy): domain Bacteria; phylum Pseudomonadota; class Alphaproteobacteria; order Rhizobiales; family Rhizobiaceae; genus Oryzicola. Next base: position 450,653 of record NZ_JASCRR010000001.1, on the reverse strand, counting down.
CGTGGTGGCGGGGAAGAGGTCGCCATGGTGATTGTTGATGACGAAGGCCATCTGGCCGTGGGTCAGCACGGCAGCCTTTGGGCGGCCGGTGGTGCCCGAGGTGTAGAAGTACCAGCAGGGATCGTCGCGATCCACGGCCTCGGAGGTGAGCGTCTTGCCGAGATTACGTTCGACAATGGCGTCATAGTCTTCACCGATGTCGGAGGTGCCGATGGAAATAACGGTCTTGATGGTGCTCGTATCGCTCGCCAGGCATGCGCGGGCATGGCCGGCGAAATTCGCCTGGCAGATCATCAGCACCGAACCGCTGGACTCGGCGAGATAAGCGACCTCGTCGGGCGTTTGTCGGAAGTTGGTCGGAACCCACACCGCGCCGACCCGGAAGGTAGCGAACATGGATTCGAACATCTGGTTGCTGTTTGCCGACTGCACCAGCACTCGGTCGCCCTTCTTGAGGCCGAATTCATGCACCAGGGCGTAGGCCATCGCGTTGACCCGCGCTTCCATCTCGCGCCAGCTCCACTGCTTTTCGCCCCAGACGAAAGCTATGCCGTCGGCATGACGACGCGCTGCCTGGGTGACGAAATGCGAGAGGTTCATGACGCGCGTGGTGCACGGCGTCACGCCGCCTTTCGGGTCTGCTCTACTCATTTCACGCGCTCCATGATCGAGACGTAGTTGGCCACCGCCGCGCCGCCCATGTTGAACACGCCGGCGACGTTGGCGTCTGGGATCTGCATGCCGCCGGCTTCGCCCATCAGCTGCATCGCGGCGATGACATGCATCGATACGCCCGTGGCGCCGATGGGGTGACCCTTGGACTTCAAGCCGCCCGAGGGGTTGACCGGCAGACGGCCGCCCTTGGCCGAAACACCGTCGCGGATCACCTTGTAGCCTTCGCCCGGCTTGGCGAGGCCCATGGCTTCGTATTCGATCATCTCGGCAATGGTGAAGCAGTCATGCGTCTCGACGAAGGACAGGTCGTCGAGCGTCATGCCAGCCTGCTCCAGCGCACCCAGCCAGGCACGGCGGGGACCGTCGAAAGCCAGCATGTCGCGGCGCGACAGGGCGAAGACGTCGTTGACATGCTTGCGGGCGCGGAAGCCAATGGCGCGCTGCAGTGTGGCCGCGGTTTCCTCGTCGGCCAGGACAAGCGCTGCGGCACCGTCCGAGACCAGCGAGCAATCGGTGCGGCGCAGAGGGGCCGCGACGAGCGGGTTCTTGTCGGAGACGGTGTTGCAGAAGTCGAAGCCGAAATCCTTACGCATGTGAGCATAGGGATTGGAAACGCCGTTGGCGTGGTTCTTGGCTGCGATCATGGCGAGTTCCTCGGAACGGTCGCCATAGCGCTGGAAGTAATGCTGTGCGATGCGACCGAACACACCGGCAAAGCCGCCTTCGACATCGGCCTCTTCCTTTCGGTAGCTGCCGCCCAGAAGAATGTCGCCGACCTGGGCTGTGGACACTGCCGTCATTTTCTCGGCGCCCACGACGAGCGCGATGCGTCCGCGTCCGGATTCGATGAAGTCCATGGCGGTGTAGATTGCCGCAGAACCGGTCGAACAGGCGTTTTCAAGCCGGACGGACGGAACATGGGCGAGGTCGGGTTCGGCCATGCCGATCAACGCGGCCTGGAATTCCTGCTTGGAGAAGCCGCCATTCATCACGCCGACAAACATGCCGTCGATCTGGCTGGCTTCGACGCCGGCATGGGTGAGCGCAGGGGCAACGACGGCTGCCATCAGCGCTTCGGTGTCGGGGTATTCGGTCTTGCCGAACTGGGAATGGGCCCAGCCAACGATCTGTGCTTTCGTCATCTCGCAAGTCTCCTGGTGTTTTTCCGCAAAGGGGGGTTGTTCCGGATGAGGGTATTGGTTCGCGCTGGGATCGGCTCACGCTGCCGGCCCCTATCTGCGTTCTTGTCTTCGGTCTTGTAGATGTCGGCGAGCTTGGCCTCCACGCGGGCGGCCTCCTCGCGCAGGACGGCTGCCAGGTCGGCCTGGCGGGCTTCTTGCAAGCGGCTGTCGATGGCCGCGATGCTGAGCGCGCCTGCGAGCCGTCCGTCGGCAAATTTGAGCGCGATGCCCATGCCCCAGGAATTGGCGTAGATCAGGCCCGGATTGAAGGAATAGCCGCGCAAGCGGGTGGCCTTGATGTCGCGCCATATTTGTTCGGGCGGCAAGAGTTTGTATTGTTCTTCGAGAATCTGCGCATTGCGCTGCAGGACGGTCTCGATCTCGTCATCGGGCAAGGCGGCGAGCATGGCGAGCGAGCCGGCGCCGACGCCGAGCGGATGCTCGAACCCGGCCTGAAGCGCGTGGGTGCGGATGGGATAGGTGCCTTCCTCGCGGTGCAGGCAGATCGAGTGCGTATCGCGGCGGATCGACAGGAAGCTCGAATCCTCGGTCTTGCGCGAGATGCGGATCAGGCTTTCCATCGACATCTGCAGAAGGCCGAAGCGCGGAGAGGCGAGCGAGCCCAGCACATAGGCTTCCTGGCCGATATAATAGCGGCGGTCCGCCGGGTCCTGCTCGAGGAAGCCGGCGCGGATCAGCGCCAGAAGCAGCCTGCGGGTAGTCGGCTTGTTGAAGCCGCCTTCCTCAACGATCTGGTTGAGCGGCATGCCCCGCTCCGCCTGATGGCCGACAAGCGACAGCAGCCTGAGCGCCCGGTCGACGCTCTGGGAGCCGGTCATGTCCTTGTCGGCGACAGGCGGCTTGGCTGTCATCAGCGCGGCCCCATGATCGTGCAGCTCTGGCCGCCGTCGACAGGCAGGCAGACGCCGTTGATGAATTTGGCCTCGTCGGATGCAAGGAACAGCGCCGCATGCGCGATATCCCAAGCGTCGCCCATCTTCCCACCGGGAACGGCGGAGTTTCGGGCGGCGACCATGTCTTCAACCGAAGCATATTGCGAGGAAATCTGCTTGTAGATCAGGGGTGTGTCGATCAGGCCAGGTACCACGCAATTGGCGCGGATGCCCTGTGGCGCATACTGGATGGCAATCGCCACCGTCGCCTGGTTCACCGCAGCCTTGGTGGCGCAATAGGCGAAATAGGGATAGCCGGTCCAGCGTATGCCGGCGAGCGAGGAAATGTTGACGATGGCACCGCCGCCGGCTTCGACCATATGCGGGATCACAGCCTTGGCGGTGCGGTAGACCGAACCGAGATTGAGATCCACCGAGAGCTGGAACTGTGCTTCGGACAGCTCCGTCGGTCCGCCCATATGGGTGACGCCGACATTGTTGTGCAGGATGGAAATGGAACCGAAGGCGGACAGCGTCTCGGCAACGGCAGCCTCGACGGAGGCCAGCTTTGTCGCATCGGCGGCGATGGCGATGGCTCGACCGCCTTCGCTTTCGATGATGTCGGCGGTTTCGCGCGCGGCCTCTGCCGAGAGGTCGATGCAGGCTACGACGGCGCCCTCGCGGGCATAAAGCACCGCGGCGGCCTTGCCATTGCCCCAGCCCGGCCCGGACGATCCGGCGCCGAAGATTATGGCGACTTTACCCTTCACGCGATCAGGCACGGTTTCCTCGGCATGCAAAAGAGGGACCGCCGCGCCGGTGCGCGGCAGCTGGTATGCTTGGTACAGGGAGGGCAGCGATGCCCCCTCATCCGGCCCTCGGGCCACCTTCTCCCCGAGGGGAGAAGGGTTCGGCGCCGCGGTTGCCGGGTGAGGGGGTAGAACCTCTCCCGGCTTCGGCTCCCTTACGTCAGGCTGGTGCCAACGGCCTTTTCGAGAATGTCCCAGGCTTCGTCGCCGAACTTGCCCTTCCAGTCGGTGTAGAAGCCGGCGGACTTCAGCTTTTCGCGGAAGGCTGCCTTGTCCGGATCGGTGAAGGTCATGCCGTTCTTGGTCAGCTCTTCACGAACGGTATCGTTCAGCTTCTGGGTGTCGGTGCGCTGGTCGAGCGCCGATGCGTTGAGGTTCTTCGCGACGATTGCGCGAATGTCCTCAGGCAGCGCTTCCCACGACCGCTTGTTGGCGAGGAACCAGAAACCGTCCCACATGTGGTTGGTCATCGCGCAATGCTTCTGCACTTCGTAGAGCTTGGCGGTCGAGGCGATGGCAAGCGGGTTTTCCTGGCCGTCGACAATGCCAGTCGAAAGCGCGGTGTAGACCTCTGAGAAGTTGATGGTCGTCGGTGCCGCACCGAAGGCGGTGAACATCGACTGCCACAGCGGGCTCGGCGGGACACGGATCTTGAAGCCTTCGAGATCGGCCGGCGTGTTGATGGTCTTGGTCGAGCTGGTGATCTGGCGGAAGCCGTTGTCCCAGATCTTTTCCATGGGCACGAGGCCCTTCTTTTCGATCTCGGCGCGGGCATAGGCGCCCAGTTCCCCGTCCATGGCCTTCCACACCGAAGCGTAGTCAGGGAAAGCGAAGCCAATGCCGCTGATGGCAGCGTTTGGAACCAGCGTCGACAGGATGAGCGGCGACAAGGAGAAGAACTCGGTCGCGCCGGCGCGAAGCTGCGAGAGCGTCTCGGTGTCGTTGCCGAGCTGGCTGGCGGGGAACACGTTGATCTGCATGCGGCCGCCGGATTCTTCCAGAATCTTGTCGGTGGCTTCCTTCAGGCGCACGTTGAGCGGGTGCGCGGGCTGCAGGTTGTTGGCGAATTTGTAGGTGAAGTCGGCGGCATAGGCGCGTGTGTGGAACGCGGCGCCCAGGGCGACGGCGCCTGTGCCTATCATCATCGTGCGTCGTGTGATCTTCATGTCTTTAAAGTCTCCTCCAGGTTGAATTTCGAGCGTTAGAAAAAGTCCGGCTGATCCTAAAGCAGGGCCAGCGAGAACCACGGAACGGCTGCGATGGCGAGCAGACCGACGAGAAGGGCGCCGAGGTAGGGCCAGATGGCGCCCATGGCTTCGTCGGGCGATACATTGCCGACCTTGCAGGCGATGTAGAAGCCGACGCCGATGGGCGGCGCCATCAGGCCGATATTCATGGCCGTGACGATGACCATCGAATAGTGGATGTCGTGGATACCCATGGCGCGGGCGATAGGGAACATGATCGGCGCGAGAAGCACGATTGCGGGAAGGCCTTCGAGCACGCAGCCCAGAAGCATGAACAGTGCAATGGACACCAGCATGAAGCTGAACCAGCCCCCGGGCAGGCCGCTCAGCATATCGCGGAGCTGGAAGGCGAAGCCGGTCTGCGTCAGCGCCCAGGCCATGGCTGCGGCCGTGCCCAAGATGAGCAGGATCGCGCCGCTCATGGCAGCGGTTTCCACGAACATCTTGTAGATTTTCGCAGGCCTGATGCCGCCGTAGAGCACGACGCCAATGATGAAGGCGTAGAGCACGGCAATGGTTGAGACTTCGGTGGCCGTGGCTGCACCGCTGGCAACCGCGCTGCGGATGATGAAGGGGAGAACCAGCGCGGGAGCGGCCACGAGCGCTGCTTTTCCGATCAGGTTGAGTGTGGGACGCTGGACGCCGTCGACGTTTTCGATGCGCGCTTTGATGCGGGCGAGGATCGCCAGCATGACGAGGAGCACCATGGCAATAGCGAAACCGCTGGTGAACAGGGCCGCGATGGAGACGCCGGCGACCGAGCCGAGCACGATCAGCACGATGGATGGCGGCACCGTGTCCGCCATGGCCGCTCCAGTGGCCAGAAGGGCGATCATTTCCTTGGGCTTGTAGCCGCGGCGCTTCATTTCGGGGAACAGCGCCGGCGCAACGGTGGCCATGTCTGAAACCTTGGAGCCCGAGATGCCGGAGACCAGGAACAGCGAGCCGAGCAGCACGTAGGACATGCCGGCCTTCACGTGGCCGAGCATCGAGGCGAGGAAATCGACGATCGCCTTGCCCATGCCCGTCGCATCCAGGATGCAGCCGAGCAGAACGAAAACCGGCACCGACAGGAGGATCAAGCTGGACATGCCTTCGTCCATACGGCCGATCACGACGATCAGCGGCATTGTCGTGGTGAATGTCAGAAACACCAGCGTGGCCATGCCGAAGCAGAAGGCAATCGGAACGCCGAGCGCCAGGCACAACGCTGCGCCGCCGACGAGGAAGATCAGGATGTTGGCGTTGCCCAGCGACTTGATCGCGGGACCCATGAACCAGAGGCCGGCGCCGATGACGATGACGGCGCCCACCGCGATGAGAAAGTCGGACAGTTTTGAGGATTTGAAGAGCTGGATGACGATCAGGCCCAGCATCAAAAGCATGCCGACGCCAATGGCAGAAACGCGGTAGCCATTGGGGATGCCCAGCGCCGAGGTGGTGATGTCCATCTCTTCCATGGCGTAGTCATAGGCTGCGGGCATCAGTGCGACGAGGAAGGTCCCCATCAGCACCATGCCGAGCGTCTCGCAGAACTGGCGCTTGCGGTCGCCGAGCATGGCGAGGAAAAGCGTGAGGCGCAGATGCTCGCTCCGGTCGATGGCGATTGCCGTGCCGAGCATGGCAAGCCAGAGGAAGGCGATGGAGGCGGCTTCATCGATCCAGGTGATCGGACGTGCGAAGATGTAGCGAGACGTCACGCCGGTCAGCAGCATGGCGATGATCGCAAGAAGCAGTACGGCCGAGATGGCTTCGATGGGCTTCATGAAGGCGGAGCCGGGTTTCGACTCCAGCGTTTCGGCCGGCACGGCAAACTCATTCAATTCTTGCGCGGCCGCGTTCATCCGGCGCTCCTCCCTGTCTGTGCAACTCGATCCATGGGATGCCTGCCGTTTTCGGCATCGCACCGGCCCCTCCCAGAGCAAATCGAATGATATCCGCGACGCTTTTCACGGCGCCCGGATAGTCCACAATACAGATTGGTTTTTTAAGATTCGCAAGGCATATTTTTATCCATATGTTTTTAAAAGTTTTTTCGCGTTTTTAAAGGTCCATATTATGGACTAGGAATTGGAGGAAGTGGACTTCATGTCGCGCGAGGATGTTTTATTTCAGATTCGCGTTGCGAAATCCTCCACTGAGATATTTCGAATCCTTCAATCCAAGGCGCCAGGGCAGGTCCACGGCACGACTGATGCCAATTCGTACGCCGCTGATGATCTGAGCCGGTTTCTGCGGCAGCAGGAGCTGGAACGGCATTTGCGCCAGCGGCAGACCGTCGAGCGATTTATCTATACCCAGGGCCTGACAAAGCCGTCCCGGTCCCGAACAGAGAAGCCGAGGCTGTTCGAGCCGCCGGCGCGCCACCATCGTCTCGATCCCGACTTGGGGTTCGACCGCACGAATGAGGACGGCGCTGCCAGGAAGGCAGACCATATTGAAACACCAGTGAATGCCGTAGGAACGATAGACATAGGCGCAGGCGGCAGGTCCGAACATCGCCTGGTTTCGCGTCGTCTGACCGTTGAAGCTATGGGAGGCGGGGTCGTCGCGCTCATAGGCTTCTGTCTCGACGATAGTACCGCCGACACCGTTGACCAGCAAGGTCGCGCCGATCAGATCCTTCGCTACGGCAACCGCGCTGCGCGAAAAGAATGTGTCTAGAACAGTGCTGTGGTCTTCCCGCAAGTTGATCTTCCTTCGTGGTCCTAACCCAAGTCGGAACGATTGGCGACGCCGACAGTTTCGCAAGCAGTCGAAAACCGCAAGGAGTTGACATGACTGATAGCAAGCCACTGCCGGAAGACAACGAGCCGATGGACGACGCCGCCCAAGCTGATTGGGACGCGTTGGCCGACGAAGAAGTATCCCTCGACCAGCTTTCCGAAGCCGGCGATATCAGACAGGATCCAGCGCGGGAAGAAGAGGATGACGACAATCCTATGCAGGACAGCGACGAGGCGCTTCCCGACGATGAGGACGAGCGCGTTTTGACGCGTGACCCGTCCAAGGAAGGCAGCCGTTTCGGCGAGGTCTGAAACGAAAAAAGCCTCCTCCGCCATTCGGCGGGGGAGGCTTGGTTTGACACGAGCGCGACTGTCGGTTGAACCGGGCGCGCACTCTCCACAATTGATGTCAGTCGGACTTTTCACGCTCTTCGCGCTGACGACGCAGGACTTCGTCGGTTCCTACAATGTCCTCGGCGCCGCCGACAGTCGTGGTCGAAGTCACCGAAAGCGGATCGCTGGCCGGAAACGAATCCTCCAGCCCGGTATCCAACTGCTCCTCTATATCTTCCGGCTCATCGGAACGAGTATGGAGGTCCGAACCGGCACGGTTTGAATTGGTCATTGTGCCCGATCCCGATGGATTATGAGTTCCCGTCGACAGAAAGCCACCTTCCGCCGGCAGAAGTTTGTTTTCCTCCGCGATACGGTAAATGACGTAGCCGGCTGCCGCCAAAACAAGCGTTCGAAACATGGTCTCAGTCCTTATTCGCTGTACGCAAAGCTAAGCACTGCGAGCGGGGTTTGTTCCGCCCCTCCGGACGATTTTTTGCGAGAACTCTGCCCGAAACTCAGTAGGCATTCCTGTAGATCGACAGAATATCCTGGCGTGTCATCTCGCGGGGATTGTTGTCGAGCAGCCGTCTGATGGCAAACGCATCGCCAGCCATGATTTCCAGGTCGCTTTCGGGAACGCCGAGCTTCGACAGCTTCATCTCGACGCCCAGAGCGCCGCAATAGTCATAGGCGGCATCGCGCACCGAGATTTCGTCTTTCGAGGTGCCAAGGCCGAGCGCTTCCAGAATGAGGCTGGTCTTTTCGCCGGCCACGGGCACATTGAACGCCAGCACATGCGGGAAGATCAGCGCATTGGCAGCTCCATGGGCTATATGCCAGCGCGTGCCGAGCGGGTAGGCGAGCGCGTGCCCGGCAGCCGTGTTGACAGGGCCAAGGCAGAAGCCGCCATAGAGCGACGCCAGCGCCAGGCCTGAGCGAGCCTCGACATCGCCGCCGTCCTTCACCGCGCGGGCGAGATAGCGGCCGACCAGACGCACGCCTTCAAGCGCATAGAGATCGATGATTGGATGCGCCTTCTTGTTGGTATAGGCCTCCACACAGTGGGCCATGGCGTCCACGCCAGTCGCGGCGGTGACAGCGGGCGGCACGGTCATGGTCAGCATTGGGTCGACGATGGCGATGTCGGCCAGCATGTGGATGCTTTCCACGGCAAGCTTGGCATGGGTGGCGGGGTCGGTGACCAGCGCGCGAATACCCGCTTCGCTGCCGGTGCCCGATGTCGTCGGCACCTGCGCCAACGCTACGGAACGCTTACCGGCCTTGCCGGGTCCGACGATGTCCACAAGCTTTTGGCCGGTGCCGATCATCACCGAAACCAGCTTGGCAAGGTCCATGGCGCTGCCGCCGCCGAAGCCTACGATCAAATCGGGGAGGGTGCGGTCGGCCAGTTCGAGAAGTTTCTCCAGATTGGGCATATCAGGCTCGGGTCGGACTTCGCCGAAGACCACGGTCTCGACCTCCAGCCCGAGTTGATCCACGCGCGCGGCATTGAACGCATCGGCGACCACCAGCGCCTTCTTGATACCGCGGGCTTTCACCCAGGGTCCCAGCCGGAACAGAACGCCTGCGCCGAATTCAACGACCGGGGGCCGAACGATCGAAATCGGCGAATGAAGTGCGTTCATGGTTAGAACTCCGCTTGCATGTCGGCCGCTCAATTGAACGCTTCCGGCGACAGCCGGATGTATTTGATCGCGCGGCGGGAATAGGTGAAGGCGATGTGGAGCGCGCCATCGTCGGTTGCCACAATAGACGGATACGAAAACTCGCGGTTAAGCCCATCCTTGGAATTGTTGGTCAGGCAAAAGCCGTCGCCCTGTTCGAGGTCGATCCGAACAAGGAAACTCTGTCCGCCATCGGTCGAAAAGGCTAAGCTGAGCGGCGCCCGCGGCACGCCCCATATGGCGTTGCGCTTGTTCGGGTCGGCTGCGGACGGCGCTACAGGCGCGTCGTTTTCCTCGCCTTCGATCTCGTCATAGAGCGAGGTACGCCGCGCATTCGACATCGACGCATTGGCATGGTTGAACACCATGGCCAAGCGCCCGTCGCAGAGCTTCACCGCCTGGATCGAGGAGTTGTTGTTGGGCAGGTCTGTTGGCTGGGGCACAGACCAGGTGCGGCCGCCGTCATGGGAGGCGCTGCGCAGGACGTGTTCGGCGAAGCGGTTGCGATAGAAAGCGGCCATGTCGTCGCCGCCCAGCGACACGATATTCATATGCACGGCACCGATGCTGTCGGGCACGTCGTGCAGGTTCCAGCTTGCGCCTTTGTCGGTCGAGACCAGCACGGCGGCGGTGTCGACGTCGCCAGTCCAGCGCTGGCCGGACTGACCGATGCAGCGAAACGCCGGCAACAGCCAGTCGCCGCGCCGGTTGACGATGATCGGCTGGCGCACGAAGGTGCCTGGGATGTCGCACAGGGTTTCGACCGCGCCGAAGCTTTTGCCGCCGTCCTGCGAGATGCGCCGCTTGACCACCGCGCCGTCCTGATGCCCGGAAGTCTGGGAGGTGTAAAGCAGCCAGACGGCGCCATCGGGTGCGTTGAAGAGCAGCGGGTTTTGTTCGGATTTCTGTTGATCGTCGGACATTTTGTCCGCCGCCGACCAGCGGTCGGAACCCTTGGCAAGACGCGACATGTAGATGGAGATGTCGCTCATGCCTTCCATCGTGCCGCCGAACCAGACGCAGGCGAGCGAGCCGTCAGGCAGCACCGACAGATTGGCCGCATGGTTCTGCACGGCGGGCGAGGGCAGGAAAGCCTCAGACCGGCCCTTCGCCGTCTCATGCAGGATGCCGTCCATACCAGCGGCGATGTCGGCATGGGTCAGCACGTTGGCTGACGGGCTGGACGATGCTGCGGGTTGCATGGCGCTCCTCACGGCAGGGTTTGGAACTGCGGCTGAAGTTCGGCAATCTGCGCATCGCTCAAGCCGACCAGCGGCGGCCGCGTGCGCTGCCAGCCATCCTCGCCATGCTTGAGGCCGATCATCGCCTTGATGGTGGGGATCTGCGCGTAGCTGTTTGACAGGGCGCGCCAGGCCTCGATGCGCGCTTGCGCCGTTTCGACTTCGGCGGCTTTCGCTGCGTCGGCATGGCCGTCGAAGACTGTGCGCAGGGAGTCCGCGATCAGGTTCGATGTCGCCGTGATGCAGCCGGCGCCGCCTTCCTTCAGCAGGGGCAGCATCAGCGGATCGGCGCCGGGGAACACGGCAAAACCTGGATAGGCTTTCACCAACGCGTGCATATTGGCGAAGTCGCCCTTGGATTCCTTGATGCCGACCACGGTCGTTGGATAGGCTTCGACCAGCCGGCCGACGAGCTCGACCGAGAGCGCGATGCCCGACATCTGCGGGATATGATAGAGGACGACCTTGAGCCGGTCGTCGGCAATGCCTTCGAGAATGCGCGAATAGGCGTCGAACAGCCCGTCATCGGACACGCCTTTGTAATAGAAGGGCGGTAGCAGGACGATCTTGTTGACACCGAGCGACAGCGCATGGCGCGTCAGCTCGATGCTTTCTGGTATGGCGGCGACGCCGGTGCCCGGCATGAGCGCGGTGGGATCGACGCCGGCGGCAATGACTTTCTCCAGAATTTCCTTGCGTTCGGTGAGCGAGAAGGAGTTTGCCTCTCCGGTCGTGCCGAGAAGGGCCACGCCATGGCAACCCTCACTGAGCAGGCGCTTGCAATGCGCGGCGAAGCGGGCGTGATCGGGCGACAGGTCAGCATTAACCGGTGTTGCGGCGGCGGAAAAAACGCCGGAAATGGCAAAGCGGCTCATGCTGATATCCGTGGGGTTCCGGCGAGCTTGCGCGCATAGGCGATTGCCGCGTTCATGTTGACGTGATGGGCCTTGCCGGTGCCGGCAATGTCGAAAGCGGTGCCATGGTCGACCGAAGTGCGGTCGATGGGCAGGCCGAGCGAGATGTTGACGCCGGACTCGAAGGCTACGAGTTTCATCGGGATGTGGCCCTGGTCGTGATATTGCGCGACCACGAGGTCGAAGGCGCCGGAATAGGCGCGGTGAAAAACCGTGTCCGGCGGTACCGGGCCGTATGCGTCGATACCCTCGGCGCGCGCGGCGGCAACGGCTGGCGCGATGAATTCATCGTCTTCGGTGCCGAACAGGCCGTTCTCGCCGCAATGCGGGTTGAGACCGGCGACCGCTATGCGCGGGTTCTTGACGCCGATGCGGCGGAAATGGCGGTGGCCTGTGCGGATCGTCTCGAGAATACGCTCCGGCTTTACCCGCTCAATCGCCTGCCGCAGCGAGACGTGGGTGGAGACGTGGATGACCGACATGCGCTCTGAGGCGAGCAGCATCCAAGACGAGCGCGAGCCGGTGAGATGGGCGAGCATGCCGGTGTGGCCGTCATAATGATGCCCGGCGAGGTTGAGCGCTTCCTTGTTGATGGGTGCCGTGACGATGCAGCCGATGTCGTTCACCTGCGCCGCTCTCACCGCGCCGGCGATGTAATGAAAACAGGCGTCGCCGGCGCGTGGATCGACCTTGCCGAACGGAATCGGACCGCCCTCGACCGCGATGTCCTCGACCGCGACCGAACCGGGCACATTGCCGTCGGGGGTGAAAGTCAGCTCGGCGCCGACGATGGCGGCGGCTGCCTGCAGGCTGGAGAGACTGCCGAACACCTTGGTGATGCGGCGCTCGTCAGGTCCCATCTCGGCAAGTGCCTTGCAGATGATCTCCGGGCCGACCCCCGCGGGGTCGCCCATGGTGATGCCAATCGTGCGGCTCTTATCCGACATCGTTTCCTGTCCGCCCTGATTTCCGGTTCGCCATATGGACAGCCGGAAATCGATTCCTCGTGACGCCATTGCAGCAATGACGGCGTCTTATTCGATTGGCAGCGAAACTGGTCTTAGGACGCAAATTTGTCAAGTTGCTTTTTTCTAAAGAAAATCAGTTCGCGCATCAGCGCATTTCTGCAAGCTCATGATTTACATTGATTTTCTGAATAAAATATTTGTCACAGATGGTTGTGAATCGCTGCAATGGACCTCAAGCTGCCCACAAACTATTTGACATGTTTACAATAAGGCGGCATCTTTTCCGTCGCGATTGTTGTTTGTGTCGCTGCCTCCGCACGACAGACGGGACGCGCAGACGATCGATCAAGGGAGGGAATGTCATGACGAAACGGAATTCCGAAGCCACACCGATGACCGCCGGTTTGTCGCGTCGTGCCGCGCTGAAGCTCGGCCTCGGCACCGCCATCGGTTTCACGCTGCTTGGCCTCGACGCCAGAATTGTTCTTGCCCAGGAAGGGCAGGTGCTCAAGGTCGCCAATCCGGCGTTCAACCAGGACTGGTCGCCGCTGCGCGGCGGCGGCGTGCCCTACCGCTGGAATTCGGCGTGGTGGGCGGCCCCGATGTATTTCGACAGCGAAGGCAAGATTCATCCCTATGTCTTCGCAAGCTGGGAAGGCTCGAACGATAACAAGACCTGGACGTTCAAGCTCGATCCCAAGGCCGTCTTCTCCGACGGCAGCAAGATCACCTCAGCGGATGTCGCAGGCTCCTGGAACGTGGCGGCGATGCCGACCACCAAGAACCAGCGCGTCGACCAGGTGCTCGGCAAGGTTGCCGGCTTCAAGGAAGTCTCCAGCGGCGGCGCGACCGAGATCTCCGGCGTGGCCACTCCCGATGAAGGCACCGTTGTCGTGACGCTTGGCGAATCCGACCCGATCTACTTCATGCGCGTGGCCAACCATATCGTGCCGATCACCAAGGCTGCGCAGTCTCGCGGCGAGGACGGCAACGAGATCGCCGACTGGTTCACTCCGGATTCGGGAGCCGTGTTTTCCGGCCCGTTCAAGCTGACCAGCATCGACATCGACGCCGGCAAGCTGGTGTTCGAGCCTAATGAGAACTTCTTCCTCGGCAAGCCCAAGCTGGCCCGCATTGAGATCACCTCGGTCGAGGACAATGTGACGGCGACCTCGCTACTCAAGTCGGGCGAGTTCAACGCGCATACTGAACTTGTCACCTCGACTATCGTGCAGGATCTGGGCGCGGAGTTCGCATCCGGCCCAATCATCCCGACCAGCCAGCATTTCTGGTTCAACGCCCAGCGTGCCCCCATGGACGATCCCAAGGTTCGCCAGGCCCTGATCATGGCGGTGGACCGCGATGGGCTGATGAAGGCCTCGTTCCCCGACGGTCCGCACGAAAAGACCGATCAGGTGATCAACTCCGTGCCGGGCGCGGACGATTCCGGCTTCGAGCCATACCCCTACGATCCCGAAGCCGCCAAGAAGCTTCTGGCGGAATCGACCTATGGCGGGCCGGAACGGCTGCCCAAGGTTCTCTTCGTCGGCATCTCCTCGCCGGCCAACGAGGCGGCGGCCCAGTTCATCGCCGAGCAGTGGCGCCAGAATCTCGGCATCACCGCCGTTGACATGAAGCCGCAGCAGGACGCCTATGCTGGTCCGGACCAGAACGCGGTGCAGATATTCCGTGACGATGTTGGCACCCGCGTGCCGGATGCGGTGAGCTATCTCGCCGGTTCGATTGCGTCCAGTTCGTCCAACGCCCAGAACAAGCTCGGCGGATACAAGAACGACAAGGTCGACCAACTGCTCGCCGAAGCCGCCACCAAGGCGGCTGACGATCCGCAGCGCGTCGCCCTTGCCCAGGAAGCGCAAAGGGCGTTCCGCGAGGACTGGACCTTCATTCCCTGGTACGCGCAGGCCATGTCGCGCTGGGCGAACGCCAATGTGAAGGGCATCGAGAAGAACCTGGATTGGCAGGTCGTCGCGCCCTGGAACATCACGGTCGAGTAAGACCGTTGTGGCGCGGGCGCCAACCGTCTGCGCCACATTTTTCCAAGTGTAAATTCAGCGGTGGGAGGCAGCCATGCTGCGCTACATTGCAACACGGCTGCTGCTGTGGATTCCGTCGGTGCTGCTCGTCATGCTGGCGGTCTATGCCATGGCGTTCTACGGCGCTGGCGATCCGATCAAGCTCATATTCCTGCGCGCACCGGGCGACGTTGCCTACAATCCCGAAAGGATCGAGGCGATCCGCGAGGCGGCCGGGCTCAACCGGCCGTTCCTGCTGCAGTTCGGCAGCTATGTGCTCAACCTCGTGCAGGGCCAGTTCGGTAACTCGCTAACGTCCGGCCGGTCGGTCTGGGCGATGGTTTCGGCAGCCGCGCCCGTCTCCTTCAAGCTTGGCCTGTGCGCGATCGTGCTGACCGCCGTGGTTGCGATCCCACTCGGGATGATCGCGGCGATGAATCAGAACACCAAAATCGACTACTGGATCCTGGGTTCCGCCCTGTTTCTCTGGGCCATTCCGGCCTATGTCGCAGGTCCCCTGCTGATGGTGCTGCTGATCCTCGTGCTGCCCGGCGGCGTGCCCTATGGCTGGGGCGGCGTGTTCGACGTTCGCATCCTGCTGCCATTGCTGGTGCTTTCATTCCAACCTATCGCGCTGATCGTGCGCCAAACCCGCGCGGCGGTCATCGAAATCCTGTCCGAGGACTTCGTCCGCACCGCGCGCGCCAAGGGCGTGCCGGAAATGGTGGTTGCATTCCGCCACATCCTACGCCCGGTTTTGACGCCGGTGGTGACCCAGCTCGGGCTGATCATGATCACCATCGTCAACGGCGCGATCTTTGTGGAACTGGTCTTCGGCCTGCCGGGCCTCGGCCGTCTCACGGTCTCGGCACTGACCAATTCCGACTATCCCGTCATCCTGGCGATCACGCTGATCGGCTCGTTCCTGGTGATGCTGTCGAACCTTCTAGTCGACGTGCTCTATCCGCTGCTCGATCCCCGCGCCAACGACACGATGAAGAGCCGCTGAGATGACAATGGCCCCTGCGAACTTGACCGCCTTCGTCGACGAAGATCCGCCCGTCAGCCTGTGGCGCGATGCCTGGCACCGGCTGTTTCGCAACAAGCTGGCCGTCGCCGGCCTCGTGATTGTGATCTTCCTCGCCCTCGTTGCCATGTTCGGGCCGTGGCTGACGCCTTACGACTTCCTTACGCAGAACCTCGAGGTGCGCAACCAGGCGCCGTCGCTGGCGCATCTCTTCGGCACCGACGATCTTGGCCGCGACGTGCTCTCGCGCGTCATCTACGGCACCCGCACCGCCTTCGTTGTCGCTATCGTGGTGACGACCGTCGCGGTGGCGATCGGCGTGGCGCTCGGTGCCATTGCCGGCTATTATGGCGGTCTGCTCGACCGCACCATCATGTGGTTCACCGACATGACCATGTCGGTGCCCAACCTTCTGCTCGTCGTCGTCATCAACGCCTCGCTGAAGACGCCGGTCACGGCCTGGATGGAAGCGCAGTATCAGGCGACGCTCAATCCCTTCTATCGCCAGACCGTATGGGTGGATTTCCTGCTGGTCTTCGGCTCCATGGCGCTGATCAGCTGGCCGCCCTATGCGCGGCTGGTGCGTGCACAGGTGCTCTCGATCCGCGGCCGGCCTTATGTGACCGCCGCCCGTGCGCTCGGCCTGACCAACCGCCTCATCATCATGCGCTACATCGTGCCCAACGCGGTCGGTCCGCTGATCGTCTCGGTCTCCGCCGGTCTCGGCACGGCGATGGTGCTGGAAAGCGCCTTCTCCTTCCTCGGCGTGGGCGTAAACCCGCCGACGCCGTCCTGGGGCAACATGATCTCCGACGGCCTGCGCGTCTGGCAGCACTATCCGCACCTGCTGGCCGCGCCCGCCGCCGTGCTCGGCCTTGCCACCGTGGCCTTCTCGTTCCTGGGCGACGGGCTCAACGACGCACTTAACCCGAGGGGCAGCAAATGACCGCTCCGGCTTATAACAAACCGCTGCTCGACGTTCGCGGCCTGACCATCGAGATCGAGACCCGCCGTGGACCGGCAGTCATCGTCGACGGCATCAACCTCACCGTCGGAAAGGGCGAGACAGTGGGCGTGGTCGGCGAATCCGGCTGCGGCAAGAGCTTGACGATGCTGAGCCTGGTGCGGCTGCTGCCCAACAAAATCAAGGTCAGGGGAGGGACCGCGGTATTCGATGGACGCGACCTCCTGCAGATGTCGAAAAGCGAGTTGCGCCAGGTTCGCGGCGGCAAGATCGGCTTCGTCTTCCAGGATCCGATGACATCGCTCAACCCGGTGATGCGCATCGGTGACCAGCTCTGCGAGCCGCTGATCTATCATCGCGACATGAAGAAAGCCGACGCCCGCAAACGCGCCATCGAACTGCTCAAGCTGGTCGGCATTCCCGGTCCCGAACAGCGCATCGATGCCTATCCGCACGAGCTTTCGGGCGGCATGCGTCAGCGTGTGATGATTGCCATCGGTCTCGCCTGCGACCCGGAGCTGTTGATCGCCGACGAGCCGACGACCGCGCTCGACGTCACCATCCAAGCGCAGATCGTCGATCTGGTGAAGGAGCTGCGCCGGAAGCTCGGCATGTCGGTGGTCTGGATCACGCACGACCTGGCGCTGATTGCCGGCTTGGTCGACCGCGTTGCCGTGCTGTACGCCGGCACGGTGGTCGAGGATGCGCCGGTGGGCGAACTGTTCAAGCGCCCGACGCATCCTTACACGCGCGGCCTGCTCGCCTCAATCCCGAAACTGTCGGACGAGCGCGCCAGCCGGCTGTCGTCCATTGGCGGCACTCCACCAGAACCCGGCCGCCGCCCGAAGGGTTGCCCGTTCGCGCCACGCTGTGGACTGGCCGAGCCGATCTGTCACGAGCACGTGCCGGCACTTTTATCCTTTGCCGAAGAACCGCGCCATCGCGTCGCCTGCTTCGTTGCGCAGCGCCAGATGATGGAGGCCGCGTGATGGGCGCCCAGCCGCTTCTCAAAGTCGAGAATCTGGTCAAGCATTTCGTCGTCAAGCTCGGCGCCTTTGGCGAGAAGGGCGCGACCGTCTACGCCGTCGACGATGTCAGCTTCGACATCATGACCGGCGAAACCCTGTCGCTAGTCGGCGAATCCGGTTGCGGCAAGTCGACGACCGGCTTCACGCTTCTGAATTTGCAGAGAGCAACCGCGGGCAAGGTCATTTTCGAAGGCGAGAACATCGTCGCGCTCGACGAAAAGCGCATGCGCCCCTATCGCCGCGCGCTGCAGATCGTCTTTCAGGATCCCTATTCGACGCTGAATCCGCGCATGACCGTCGGCGAGGTGGTGGGCGAGCCAATCCTGTTCCACAAACTGGCGACCAAGGCCGAACTGCCCGAACGCATCGCGCGGTTGCTCGCCGATGTCGGCCTGCCCTCGCGCTTCGCCCAGCGTTATCCGCACGAACTGTCGGGCGGACAAAGACAGCGCGTGGCCATTGCGCGTGCGCTTGCCTGCCAGCCGAAGTTCATCGTCTGCGACGAGGCGATTTCCGCGCTCGACGTGTCGGTGCAGGCGCAGATCATCAACCTGCTGCTCGATCTGCAGCAGAAATACGGCCTGACCTATCTGTTCATCGCCCATGACCTGGCCGTGGTGCGCCACATCAGCGACCGCGTCGGCGTCATGTATCTTGGCCGGCTGGCCGAACTCGCCACGCGCGAGCAGCTGTTTTCCAATCCGCTGCATCCCTATACTAAGGCGCTGCTGTCGGCGGTGCCGGAGGCCGATCCGGAACTCGAGCAGACGCGCCGCCGGCAAATCTTGACCGGCGACGTACCGAGCCCGCTGGCGCCACCGGCCGGCTGCCGGTTCCACACGCGCTGTCCCATCGCCATGGACCAATGCCGCTCCGTCGTGCCGGAATGGCGCGAGGTGGTGCCTGGCCACCATGTTGCTTGCCATGCGGTCGCCGAAAGTGTGCCGGGATGACGCTTCTTGCAGCCATCGTTGCCGACGATCTGACGGGCGCACTTGACACCTCCGTGCCCTTCGTCGCCTCGGGGCTGAAAGTTGCGGTGGCGATGACGCCGGAGGCAACTGAGCGGGCGCTTGCATCGCAGCCCGATATACTCGCGGTCAACACCGGGTCGCGGGCGGCTTCTCCGGATGATGCCGTGGATCGGATAAGGGCGATTGCGGAGGTCTTGGTTGGGAGTGTGGCATCTTCACTTCCGCATCGTCTGGAAGGGTTGGCGACATCCGCTCACCGGTTTGCTTCGCAAACCGCCTCTCCCCCATTTCATGGGGGCGAGGAACCCAAGCTGGACGAAGGTTGCATAAGCCGAGGCAGCAGTTCCTCTCCTCTACGCAGTGGGGGAGAGGCGGTGAGCCCGTCGGGCAAGACGGTGAGGGGATATGGCACCGCCCCAGCCAGTCTAAGCCCCTCCACCATCGTCTTGAAAAAGATCGATTCCCGGCTAAAGGGCAATGTCGCCGTGGAAGCAGAAGCATTGGCCAACGCGGTTGGCCGCCAAAGCCTTGTCGTTGCCTCCGCCGTGCCCGATCAGGGCCGCTACACTCAAGATGGAGCGGTCGTGGGGCGCGGCGTGGACGCGCCGCTTGCCATCAAGCCGATCTTCGCTGAGGTGCGTCTGCCGGTTGTCGTCGAGGATGCGCAGTCCGATGCCGATCTGGACGCCGTCATTGCCAATAATAACTGGTCCGATGCGGTGGCCGTCGGCGCGCGCGGATTGGGGCTCGCTTTTGCCCGTAGTCTTGGACACCCCGTAGCAAAGCTGGACACCTTACCGTCGTCCCGCTCCGTGCTGTTTGCCTTCGGCTCACGCGATCCGATCACGGTGCAGCAGATGCAGGTTCTGCAGCAAAACCACCGCGCAATCGCCGTATTGGACGCTCCGAACGGTACGTTCGGCCTGCCCGGTTTCCCCACCTTGCCGCTACTGGTTCGGTGTAGCGGCGAGATGACAAGCGATGCGGAAAACGTGGCCGAGACCTTCGCCGCCTGTGTGTTGCGGACGGTAGAACAACTGCGGCCCGAAACGCTCGTCATGGGTGGCGGCGACACCGCGCTTGCCATACTTGGCGCGCTTGGCGCCGACGTGCTATTTCCGCGGGGCGAGGTGGCCCCGGGTCTGCCCTGGTTCACGGTTGCCGTGCGGCACGGAGGAGAAATGCGCTGCGTCGTGAAATCCGGGGGATTCGGGACCGAGATGGTTTTGGCCGAATTCCTCTCGCCGGCACCAGTCGAACAGGCAGAAGCGATATGACGATGGAAATTCACCAGGACGACGCGGATGTCGAGCAGTCGGGCGCATCCGAGAAATCCGCCGGCCGCACGCCGTCCAAAGCGCCGAAGCTGGTGGACAAGGTGTTCGAGCAATTGCAGGAGCGCATCACACTGGGCGAATTTCCGTCCGGCTCCAAGCTGCCCGGCGAACACGATCTGGCAACGCTTCTAGGCGTCTCGCGGCCTGTGGTACGCGATGCGCTGGGGCGGCTGCGCGAGGTCGGCCTCGTCTATTCGCGCCAGGGGTCGGGCACTTATGTGCGGGTTTTCGACGCGCAGAAAACCAGCCTGGGTTTCTCGCCGGTCAAGACCATTGCCGATATCCAGCGCTGCTATGAATTTCGCCTGACGATCGAGCCTGAAGCCGCATTTTTCGCGGCGCAGCGGCACGACGATGCGTCGCTGATGAAAATACGCGCTGCCTTGGCCGAACTGCGTGACGCGACGCGCGACCAGACCCACCGCGCCGATGTCGATTTCGTCTTTCACCGTTCGGTGGCGGAGGCTGCCAACAACCACTACTACACCGCCTGCCTCGACGCGCTGCGCCAGCACATCGCTGTCGGCATGAAACTGCATGGCCTGTCTCTTATGGGGCCGTTGATCAAGCTCGAGCAGGTCTATGACGAGCACAGCGACATTTGCGACGCCATCGCCGGCGGCCAGGCGGAACTGGCCCGTACCCGCATGTACGAGCACCTCGAAGGGTCGCGCAATCGGCTGTTCGAGAACAAGGTTTTGGACCTCTCCCGCTAAGAAGGCTTGCCGAGCGAGGCGATAGACTCGATGAGGTCCAGCCCTGCAAGAGTGGCGGCGCCGGTCGCCATTACCATCTGCGGCAGGATCAGCCATTCCAGTGTCCAGGCAGCGCCCGAGCGCTCCTGCTCATGCACCATGGCCTGATGCATGCCTGACAGTTGCACCGCGTTGTAGCGGGCGAGCGTGACAAGAAGCTCGGCTGGAACCGGGTTTTGCTTGTGCGGCATGGCGGAGGAGCCGCCGCCGCCGGTCAAGCGGATTTCGCCGCCCATCTGTGCGAGCAATGCGACATCCTGCCCGAATTTGCCGAGGCTGCCTGTGATCAGCGCCAGAAGATTGGCGAAATCGGCGATGCGGTCGCGCTGGCTCTGCCATTGCGGCGCATCGTCCAGCCCGAGGCGCGCGGCGAGCGAAGCGCGGACGGCAGGTCCCTTTGTGCCTAGCTTTTCAAGCGTTCCTGCCGCGCCGCCGAATTGGACGACCAGCAAGTGCTTTGCGCTATGGGAAAGCCGTTCGCGGGACCGTGCGATGGGCGCCCGCCAACTTTCGACGCGGTCCGCCACCGTGATCGGGATCGCCGCCTGCATCCGCGTGTGGCCCATCAAGGCGGATTGCCCGAAGCGGTCCGAAAGGCTTTCGAAGCCGGCTTCCAAGGAAGCGAGACGCTGATCCAAAAGCGCCACGACACGCTTGAGACGCAGGATCAGCGCGGTGTCGATGACGTCCTGGCTGGTCGCGCCAAAATGCACATGCTCGGCATGCGGCGCTACCACCGCAGACCGCATCTGCTTGACGAATTCGGGAATGACCACACCGTCGCGCGCTGTGCCGGCCTTCAGCGCATCGAAATCCGCGGTGAAGCCGGTCAGCGTGGCAGCGATTGCCAGCGCAGCGGCATCGGGGATGACGCCATGCTCGGCTTCCACTTCGGCAAGGGCGGTCTCGAACGCCAACATCGCGTCGATTTCCGCCTGGGCGCCAAGAAGCACTGCTACCTCGCTATCGCCTGCGAGGCCCGACAGAAACGGATGTTCGAATGCGCTGATGGACATCTCAGATATCGAAGAACACGGTTTCCTTCTCGCCCTGGAGATGGATGTCGAATATGTAGGTGTCGCCGTCGCGCTGGGCAATCAGGGTCGGCACGCGGACGCGATGCTCGACGCGGGCCAGCACCGGGTCTTCGTCGTTGGCCTTCTCCTCGTCGGAAAAATACATGCGTGTGTGCAGCCCGATATTGATGCCGCGCGCAACGATCCAGACGGTCAAATGCGGCGCCATCTTGCGGCCGTCCTTGAACGGCACGCGGCCCGGCTTGATGGTGTCGAACACGCACTCGCCGGTGGTCATGTCGGTTGGCTTGCGGCCCCAGCCGGTGAAATTCGGGTCTGCGGCGCCGCGCATCTCCGATGGCGAATTGTGAAGCCCGTCGGCATCCGCCTGCCAGATTTCGATCAGCGCATCTTTGAGCGGCGTGTCGGCGCCGTCTATGACGCGCATCTTGACCTTGATCCGCTCGCCCTTGGTCTTGTCGTTGACCATGGTGTCGCCGAGATCGACGGGATAGACGCCGGGGATGTCGCAGAAATTCGGCGTCAGGCCGATATGGACATAAGGACCCGCCGTCTGCGAGGCGGTTTCCTTCAACCTGTCGAGGCTCTGGACCATCAGTTGCCTTCCATCCGGTTTTCGAACATCGACGAGCGGCGTCCACGCAGCACCATGTCGAACTTGTAGGCGCGGGAGTCCATCGGGATCGTGGCTTCCATGTCAAGGGCCGCCACCAGCCGCTCGACTGCTGAGCGGTCGGGAATGGTGCGCACGATCGGGCATTTCCAGATCATCGGATCGCCCTCGAAATACAGCTGCGAAATCAGCCGCTGCGCAAAGCCGTGGCCGAAGATGGAGAAGTGGATATGGGCCGGCCGCCAGTCATTCGGGCCGTTCGGCCAGGGATAGGGGCCCGGTTTGATCGTGCGAATCCAGTAGTTGCCATCTTCGTCGGTGATGACACGACCGCAGCCGCCGAAGTTCGGATCGAGGGCTGCGATGTAGCCTTCCTTCTTGTGGCGGTAGCGACCGCCGGCATTGGCCTGCCAGAACTCGATCAGCGCGCCGGGCACACCCTTGCCGCGTTCGTCGAGCAGCCGACCATAAACGATGATCCGCTCGCCGATGGCGCTTTCGCCTGGTTTGGCGAAGTTGTGGATCATGTCGTTGTCGAGTTCGCCGAGAATGTTATGGCCGAAGACGGGGCCGGTGATCTCCGACAGGGTGCTGTCCAGTGAGAGCAGCGCTTTTTGCGGCGAGCGCAGCACCGACGTCTTATAGCTCGGCGTGAATGCCGGCGGATGCATGGTGCGGTCGCGCTGGAAGAAGGCGCCGGTTTCAGGACGCCGGTTTGAGAGTGACTTTGCTTCGGTCATCCTTGGCCTCCCTTGCCGTCAATCTCGTCGAATACTTTTTTTGCAATCTTGAATGCGTGATTGGCGGCGGGAACGCCAGCGTAGATTGACACGTGAAGAAGCGCTTCGCGCACATCCTCCCGGGTGGCGCCCGTGTTCAGCGTGGCGCGCACATGCATGGCCACTTCTTCGTCCTGGCCGAGCGTTGCCAGAATCGCGATGGTCACCATCGAGCGCTCGCGCTTGGTCCATTGGGGCCGCGACCAGACATGGCCCCAGGCCGACTCCGTGATCAGGTCCTGGAACGGCTCGTCAAAGGCGGTCTTGGCTGCCTGCGCCCGGTCGACATGGGCGTCGCCCAAGACCGAGCGGCGGGTCGCCATGCCCTGGTCGTAACGGTTCTGGGTGTCGCTCATGGCGTCACGCTCCCTTTGGGGTGGCGTTGAGAAAATCCCCGATCACAGCGACAAGTACGTCGGGCTGTTCGATACAAGGGATGTGGCCGGCATCGGCGATGATCTCAAAGCGTGCGCCGGGGATCAGGTCAGCCATCGACTTGACGAGTTCCGGCGAGGTAGAGCCGTCCTGGTCGCCGACGACACAGAGCGTCGGCACATCTAGCGACTTGACCAGTTCAGTCTGGTCGGCGTCGCGTATCCCTGCGCAGGTCGCGGCATAACCAGCGGCGGACTGGCGGATCAGCATATTGCGGCAACCGGCCAGTTCATCGCGTCGGGTCTCGCGGAAGGCCGGCGTAAACCAGCGCTCCAGAATGCCGTGGGCAAGCGGTTCCAGGCCGCCGACTTCGATGGCGCCGATCCGCCCGTTCCACATTTCGGCGCTGCCGATCTTGTGGGCGGTGTCGCAAAGGACCAGAGCCTTTACCCGCTGTGGACGGCGGGCTGCGAGCTTCTGCGCGATCAGCCCACCGACGGACAATCCGCAGACGATGATTTCTTGTGCGCCGACGTGGTCGAGCAAACCCGAAAGGTCGTCGACGTGATCGTCAATCGAATAGGGCGTTTGGCCTAGGTCGGACAGGCCATGTCCGCGCTTGTCATAGAGCAGAATGGAATGTGTGTGGGCGAATTGCGGCGCGACCGCATCCCAGATGCGGAAATCGGTGCCGAGCGAATTGATGAAGACGAGCACGGGCTTGCCCACGCCGGCATCTTGAAATGCATAATGCAGCGTCACGCCGCCGATGCTGGTAAATTGCACACTGTCCTCCTCGATTGACATGAAAATGGCCGGTTTTCCGCTGGCCGTAAAATCATTTCTTTTGCGTCATCGATAACCCATGGGTTATGAAATCTCATGGTCGATCAGCGCATCAAGCTCCGTCATCTCCGCACATTCCTGGCCGTGGCGCGGCAGAAGAGCGTGAACCGCGCGGCGTCGCAACTCAATATCAGCCAGCCGGCTGTGACGAAGTCCATCCGCGAGTTGGAAGAACTGTTGGGCGCCGTTTTGTTCGAACGCGAGGGCAGGGGTATCCGCATTACGTTGCAGGGGGAAGCCTTTCTAGGCCATGCCGGTATGGCGCTGTCGGCGGTTCGACAAGGGCTCGATGCCATTTCGGCGACGGATACCGCGCCGACAGTCCCGTTGCGTGTCGGTGCCTTGCCAACCGTCTCCGCCCGGATCATGCCGGCGGCGATGCGCCATTTCATCAGCGGAGGCCCGCGCAGCCGGATCAAGATCGTCACCGGCGAAAATGCCGTGCTGCTCGACCAACTGCGGCTTGGCGAACTCGACCTCGTGGTCGGACGGCTGGCCGCACCCGAAAAGATGACGGGCTTCTTCTTCGAGCATCTCTATTCGGAGCGGGTGGTTTTCGCTGTGCGCGCCGGTCATCCGCTGCTGGAGGCAGGCGAAGGTTTGTTCGAGCGCATCGGCGCGTTTCCGGTTCTGATGCCGACGCGCGGCTCGATCATCCGACCCTTCGTCGACCGCTTTTTCATCGCTAATGGCATACCGGCGATCCAGACCGAGATCGAAACGGTATCTGACGGATTCGGCCGAGCTTTCATGCGCGACAGCGATGCCGTTTGGGTGATTTCGGAAGGCGTCATCGCCAGGGATATTGAGGACGGTATTCTAGCCACGCTGCCCATCGACACTGGCGACACCAAGGGGCCGGTAGGCTTGACCATGCGCACACAGATGGACTCGCTGCCCGGCTTCGAACGGCTGCTGGTATCGGTACGCCGCGCGGCAAACGATCTTATGTTGGCATAGGATCGGCTCATGCCAAGTGTGTCATAATTCTGAGAGGCCTATGGCCGTCAAGCCTGATGCGTTGACGAAAGGCCTATCCGGCTTTTCGTCCAAGCTGGATGACATCGGCGCTTCGTCCAAGGCCCGTGGCGACGACGGAGACGCGAAATTTGCCTTGCAGGGCCTGGTCGAAAATGGCGCCGACGATGATGTCGGCATCGGTGTCAACTTCTTCGCGGATACGGGTGGCCGCTTCATCGACCTCGAACAGCGTCATGTCCATACCGCCGGAAATCGAGACGAGCACGCCCTTGGCGCCGGCCATCGACGTTTCATCCAGCAGGGGATTTGCGATTGCGGCTTCCGCCGCCATCTTCGCGCGGCCTTCGCCTGAAGCCTCGCCAGTTCCCATCATCGCACGGCCCATGTCGCGCATGACGGATTTCACGTCGGCAAAATCGAGATTGATCAGGCCCTCTTTAACGATCAGATCGGTGATGCAGCCGACGCCGGAATAGAGCACGCGATCGGCCATGGCGAAGGCATCGGCAAAGGTGGTCTTCGCGTCTGAGATTCTGAACAGGTTCTGGTTCGGGATGACGATGACCGTATCGGCGCATTCGCGCAGACGCTCGATGCCTTCCTCGGCAGCGCGCGTACGACGCGTACCTTCGAAAACGAACGGCTTGGTGACGACAGCGACCGTCAGAATGCCTGCGTCGCGGGCGGCCTTGGCGATGACGGGCGCCGCGCCCGTTCCGGTGCCGCCCCCCATCCCAGCCGTCACGAAGCACATATGCGTGCCCGCCAGATGGTCCATGATCTCGTCGATGGATTCTTCAGCGGCGGCGCGGCCAATATCGGGCATCGAGCCTGCGCCCAGGCCTTCGGTCACGTGAGCGCCCAACTGGATCAGCCGGGTGGCCTTGGACATTGTGAGCGCCTGGGCGTCGGTGTTGGCAACGATGAATTCAGCGCCTTCCAGCTTCTCGGCGATCATGTTGTTGACGGCGTTTCCGCCGCCGCCTCCGACGCCGATAACGGTCATCTTCGGCTTCATCTCGAGAATTTGCGGCTTGGTGTTCATGTTTATCAACCTATCAGGCGCCTGAAGCGCCACCCTGTCGCTGAGCGGGGCGTACGAATCAGGGCAACCCCCCCCATACTGACAGGGAATCAGACTGAGGCCGTCGCCGCAAGGGCAAGCCTCCAAAGCATGTGGATGATCGTCGGCCGACTGAAGCCAAAGTTTCGGCAGACAGCAGGGTTTCTGAGGTTTTCAACACCCTTCGAAGTGAGATTGGACCTGTGTCGCGCGGTTGGCCGTCGGGGCGGTTGCATCCCGCAGCGGCTTGAGGCTTAAAGCTGGCATGTTTCGTTTTTTGCATAGCGGTGATCTCCATCTCGGCAAGCGGTTCGGCAACATGCCGGAAGATCTGCGCGGCAGATTGCGCGAGGCGCGACATGGCATCATCGGGCGGCTTGCCGGCCAGGCCCGCGCGCAGGGCGCCACCACCGTTCTCCTGGCCGGCGACACGTTCGACACCGAGACCCCAACGCCCGAAACCCGCCGCCAGGCCATTGCGGAAATGGGGCATCACGCCCCGATCCGCTGGGTCGTGCTGCCTGGAAATCACGACTCGCTGCAGGCAGCACAGTTGTGGTCGGCCTTGCGCGGCAATGCGCCGGACAACATCGTCTTTGCTACCGAGGCGGAAGCAGTGATCTTGTCGCCCGGTGTCGCTCTTCTGCCGGCACCTTGCACCGCGCGGCGTCCGGGGCGGGATCTGACCCAATGGATGGATGGGGCCGCGACGCCGGAAGGGGCCATTCGCATCGGTCTCGCACATGGCGCGATCCAGCAATTTTCCGAAGACGCTGTGGCATCCGAAGTCATCGCGCCCGACCGCGCGCGCCGGGCCGGGCTCGACTATCTGGCGCTGGGCGACTGGCACGGGGCAATTGTCGTTAATCCCCAAACCCATTACGCCGGCACGCCGGAACCGGATCGGTTCAAGCACGACAGACCGGGGCAGGCGCTTCTCGTCTCGATTGCCGGGCCTGGTGCCGTACCAGAGGTCGTGCCGGTCGAGACGGGCAGCTTTACCTGGCAGACGTTGCCTCTACACCTGTTGTCGCAGGACGATTGCACAGCAGCGCTCGATGCGTTGCTTCCTGCTGGCCCATTGCGCCGACAGGCCCTGATCAGGATCGCGGCTTCCGGGCGGACCGGACTTGCCGGGCGCACCGCGCTTGCAGCGGCTGTTGAGCACGCCGCGCCCGAATTCGCCCTGCTCGAACTGGACGAAAGCGCGTTGTCGACGGATTGCGAAAGCGGGGATCTTGACCTGATCGACAGGGCGGGAGCCCTGCGCCAGGCCGCCGAAGCGCTTCTTGCGGAAAGTGCGGATGAAGCCCGCTCGGAGACGGACCGCGATGTCGCGCGTGCGGCGCTCGTGAGGCTGTTCTCCTATTCCGAGAAGGTCGCGTCATGAAGATCACGGCGCTGCGGCTTCACAATGTCAAGCGCTTCGCCGGACGCGGCGTCGCCATCGAAAATATCGGCGATGGGGTCAATGTGCTCTGCGCCGTCAACGAATTCGGCAAATCGACCAGTTTCGAAGCCTTGCATGCGCTGTTTTTCCAGGCGCATACCGGCACCCCGGAGGCTGTGCGGCAGTTGCGCCCCTATAGCGGCGGAAATCCGCTGGTGGAGGCCGATATCACCATGGCGGAAGGCCGCTTTCGGCTGACCAAGCAGTTTTATGGCGGAAAACGCGCCAGCGTGACCGATTTGTCAAACCAACGCCTTGTGGCGCAGGCCGACGAGGCCGAGGCGTTCATCGCCAACCTGATCCGGGGCGGAACGGCTGGGCCGGGCGGTCTTCTCTGGGTGCGCCAGGGCGTGACCGGCATCGAAAAGCGCAGCAAGTCTGAGGAAGAGGGCGAAAAGCGCGTCCGCGAAAGCCTTCTGTCGTCCGTGCAAGGCGAGGTCGAGGCCCTGACAGGCGGACGCCGCATGGCGGAGATCGCCGACGCCTGCAGCGAAGAACTCTACCGCCACGTAACACCCACCCTGAAGCCCAGGGCTGGCAGCCTCTATGAACAGGCGCTCGAGGAGCAGAGGCGCCAGGCCGAAAAAGAGCGGCAACTCGGCGCCGAGGTCGAAGCCCTGCGGGATGCGCTTGAAAAACGCGGCGCAGCGCTCAAGCGTCTTGCCGAACTGGAGGACCCCGACGAAGCCGCCGAAAGGCGTCTGGCCGTCGAAAAAGCACAAGCCGCGTTCGATGCGGCAAAGGCGCAGGCCGGTTTGCTCAAAATGGCAGAGGCTGAGGCAGCATTGGCCCGCAACTGGCGCGATGCCGCCCAGAGCAGTCTCATCGAGTTCCGGACAGCCCATGCGCAGGCTATAAAGCTGCGTGCCGAGGCAGATGCCGCTGGGCAAGAGCGGCAGCATGCTCTGGAGCAACGCGATGCAGCCACGGCCGGCGTCGATGCTGCGATGGCCGCTGTGAAGGCCGCAGAAGCCGAGGAGCGTGAGGCCCGCGAGCTTCTGTCGAGGCTGGATGCCGCTCTGGCGGCGCGCAAGGCTTCCGAGGAGCTCATTGAAAAGCGCGGTGTTCTCCAGCAGGTCGAAGCATTGCGAGCCGGCATCGAGGCGCAGGAAGCCGCGCTCACCCTTCTCGCGTTGCCGAGCGATGCGGTCGAGCGCCTGCAGCAGCTTGAAATCGAACTGGTTCGCCTGCGGGCGGCAAAGGACGCTACCCTTCCGACTTTGCGCCTAGCCTACACGCACGGTGCGGAGGGCTCCGTCGCCATGGATGGGGTTGTTCTGCCGAACGATGCCGAGCAGGTGTTTGCCGACACAGCGCAGCTGACGATTGCAGGCGTGGGAACGCTGACGCTCAGGTCCAACCGTTCGGCTGCGACCGACGACGCGCTTCATAAGGCGGAAGAGACGCATCGCAAGCTGTTGACGTCGCTGAGCGTGGAAAGCTTGGATGCGGCGCGGCAAAGACAAGCCGCCCTGCGCGACAAATCGGTTGAACTCGCGCTGTCGCGCCAGCAGCTTTCGCATCTCGCGCCTCAAGGTCTTGCCTCGCTGCGTGAGGATATCGCCAGGCTCGAAGCTTTGTGCGGAACGGTCCTCGAATTCAAGGCCGATGCGGATCAGGTGCGCCAGCAGGCAGTCAGCGCCAATCAAAAAGTGAAAGACACGTTCAACGCGGCACGCGAGGCCCAGCCCGCTCGCGACCGGGCAGCCGATGCGGTGGTCGCTGCCGAGACCGCCTATGCCAAGCTTGCGGCGGAACTGGGCCGGCTCAATGCGCTGCTAGGCCCGGAAGAATACAGAACCGCCAAGGAAGAGAAGCTTGCGGCGGATCATGCCTTAGCCCAAGCGCGGTTCCTGGAGGCCGAGGCTGGCGTGGCTGCGTTGCGGTCTGGCACCCAGGATTTGGGCGCCGCCGAAGCCGTATTGCGCCGGACAAAGTCTGTGCAGGAAGCTTCCCTACAAGAAATCGCGAAGCTGCGCGAAACGCTGGCGGACCTCAACAGCCACATCCGCACGCGCTCGGACGACGCTGTCGAGGAGGCCTGGCGCGAGACCGGCGAGGCGCGGGCGGCGGCCGACGATCGGGTCAAGCACTACAAGACCGAGGTCGAAGTTCTGGATCGGCTGCGCAAGGCGCTACAGTCGGCGCGATCCGCCGCCAAAGATCTCTACCTCAAGCCGGTCATCAGCGAATTGCGCCCGTTGCTCGGCCTGCTGTTCGACGACATTTCCATCGTCTTCGATGAGGAGACGCTTCTGCCGCAAACCATAAGGCGCAACGGGCAGGATGAGGATGTTGACAGGCTAAGCGGCGGCATGCGAGAACAACTATCGGTGCTGACGCGCCTGGCTTTTGCGCGCCTGCTTGCGCAGAACGGCCGGCCAGCGCCCGTCATCCTCGACGATGCTCTGGTCTATTCCGATGACGACCGCATCGAGCGCATGTTCAATGTTCTGCATCACCAGTCGCGAGATCAGCAGATTCTCGTCTTCTCCTGTCGCCAGAGGGCTTTCGCCAAGCTCGGTGGCAACATCCTGCAGATGACGGATTGGCGGCCGGAGTCATGACAGCGCCGCCCGCTATATGGCGGGTAGCCAGCCCAGTCACGGTTTGGTTGTTCATCGTGATCTGACGAGTTTGCGCCGCATATATGTGTCCGTCCTTGCCCTCCCTGTCGGTTGTCGACTATGGAATTGGCAAAGATCCTTTCCTGGTGAAGTCATGATCCATAATTCTGCCTCCGCTCAGTGGCCTATCGGCGGAGGCGAAACGGGCGAGTTGGTGCGCCGGTTCGATTGGTCGACGACGCCGCTCGGCCCGATCAGCCAGTGGCCGCAGAATCTCCGGATCAAGGTCAACTCCATCGTCAACTCTCCCATCCCGCAGGTGCTGATGTGGGGAGACAGCCATGTCATGGTCTACAATGACGGCTATGTGGAGATTGCCGGCAGCTATCACCCCACCGCACTTGGCGGCACGGTTCCGGAAATCTGGCCTGAAATATGGGACTGGAACAAGAAGGTTCTCGAGGCCGGATTCAGGGGCGAAGTCCAGGCGTTCCGCGACCAGACCTTGACGCTGAACCGGAACGGCGTTCCCGAAGAGGTGGTCTTCGACCTGTTCTACACGCCAATCTACAATGACGATGGCGGGGTCGACGGGGTCCTTTGTACTGTCCTGGAAAACACCGAGAAAGTCCGGGCGGTCAAGGCTCTTGCTGCCAGCCGCGAGGAATTGAGCCGACTGACCAACGCGCTTCCGATCCTGGTGGGTTTTGTCGATCTCGACCATGTCTACCGATTCGCCAACCAGGGATATCTCGAATGGTTCGGACTGAGGGCCGAGGATATTCTGGGACGTTCTGTCAAAGACGTCATGGGCGAGAGCTATTACAACGCCCGGCAGCCCTTTATGGCAAGGGCCGCCGCAGGCGAGAACGTCATCGCCGACCTGGTGATCCAGAGACCCGATGGCGAGCCGCGCGCGGCTGAGGTCCGCTACATTCCCCGGCAGACCTCGAGCGGCGAGATCGACGGCATTTATGTTCTGATCATCGACATTGAGGACCGCAAGCGTTCCGAGAACGATCTTCGCCGAAGCAATGGACGGTTTCGGGCAGCGGTCAATGCGGTGCATGGCGTCATCTGGACCAATACCGCGGACGGACGCATGCTGGGCGAACAGCCGGCATGGGCGGCGCTGACCGGTCAGTCGCTTGCCGAGTATCAGGGTTATGGCTGGGCCGATGCCGTGCATGCCGAAGACCGGCAGGGCTCGGTTGAAAGCTGGAATGCCGCTGTTGCCGCCAAATCAACCTACACCTATGAGCATCGCGTGCGCCGGCATGACGGAGCCTATCGAAACTTCGTCATCCGCGCGGTGCCGATACTCAATGCGTCGGGCGAGATCGAAGAATGGGTCGGAGTGCATACCGACATCACCGAGCAGCGCGAGGCGGAGTTCACCCTCAAGCAGCATGCGACCGACTTGGAACGGCAGGTTCGTCACCGGCTGCGTGCCGAAGAGCAACTGCGACAGTTGAACGAAAGCCTCGAAATCCGCGTCGAGGCTGAGATCGCCGAACGTCGTCTGGCCGAACGCGCGCTCTTGCAGGCTCAGAAGATGGAATCGATCGGCCAACTCACCGGCGGCGTCGCGCACGACTTCAACAATCTGCTTCAGGTCGTTGCCGGCAATCTCCAACTGCTTGCGAAGGATATCGCCGGCATCGAACGCGCCGAGCGCCGCGTTTCCAACGCGCTTGCCGGCGTCAACCGGGGCGCCAAGCTTGCGAGCCAGTTGCTCGCCTTCGGCCGGCGCCAGGCGCTCGAGCCGCGTGTCATCAACATCGGCCGCTTCATCGCAGGCATGGACGATCTCCTGCGCCGCTCGCTGGGCGAAGCGGTCGAGGTCGAGGTTATCGCCGGCGGCGGGCTTTGGAACACTTATGCCGATCCCAACCAGATCGAAAACGCGCTACTCAATCTGGCGATCAATGCCCGCGATGCGATGGAAAGCTCCGGCAAGCTGACCATTGAGGTCGGCAACGCGTTCCTCGATCAGGACTATGCGCGCGCCCACGCGGAAGTATCACCGGGCCAGTATGTCATGCTGGGTGTCACCGATACCGGCTCGGGCATGACACCTGATATCCTGGATAAGGTGTTCGAGCCGTTCTTCTCGACCAAACCCGAGGGCAAGGGTACCGGACTTGGGCTTTCCATGGTCTACGGCTTCGTCAAGCAATCCGGCGGCCATGTGAAGATCTACAGCGAAGTCGGGCAGGGCACGACCGTGAAAGTCTATCTGCCGCGTTCCGTCGCCGACGAAGACCGCGAAGTCGTCGTGCAGGCCGGGCCTGCCGAGGGCGGCACCGAAACCGTTCTGGTGGTCGAGGATGACGAGGAAGTGCGCAACACCGTGGTGGAAACGCTCTCGGATCTCGGCTACCGCGTGCTGACCGCGCGCGATGCGCAGTCCGGTTTGACGGTCGTCGAAAGCGGCGTCGCCATCGACGTCATCTTTACCGATGTAGTCATGCCTGGCACCATGAAGAGCCGGGAGATGGCGCGTCGCGCCAAGGAGCGGCTGCCTCATCTGGCTGTGTTGTTCACCTCTGGCTACACTGAAAACTCCATCGTGCATGGCGGCAAGCTGGACGCCGGAGTCGAGCTTTTGTCGAAGCCCTATACGCGCGAGGCGCTGGCGCGCCGGCTCCGCCATGTGATCGCCAACCAGAAGCAAGTCGCCCAGGCAAGCGCGCCGAAAACCGTGAAAGAGCAAAGCGCACCGGTCACCGCGACCCTGCGTGTGCTGGTGGTGGAAGACGATTTTCTCATTCGCGCCAACACCTCGGAAATGCTGAGCGATATCGGTTATTCCGTCGAAGAGGCATCTGCCGGAACCGAAGCGTTAGCCATATTGAGGACCCAGGACATAGACGTGCTGGTCACCGACCTTGGCTTGCCGGACATGAATGGCAGCGAGCTTGCCGTAAAGGCGAGGGACATTCGACCGCATCTCGGCATCGTCTTTGCCACCGGGCAGGATTGCGCACCGGCGTCCGCACCACGCAATGCCGTGCTTTTGACCAAGCCCTATGGTGAGGACGACTTGAAAAAGGCGATAGAGCAGGCAAAAGCCTCGTTACTTTAAGCGGGCGGCAGGACTGCGCCGCCGCCCTCTTTCATGTTGCATCTATGCGGTCCGGTTCAGGACACGCGGACCTTGGTCTGGACTGCATTGTTGCGAGCCGACGTCACAACTTGCCATATCCGCCAGGACTCGGCGTGGTGACGATCACCGCCTCGCCGGCTTTAAGCACCGTCTGATCGCAGGCCTTCAGCGTTTCCATGGTTCCGTTCATCCGGCGCACCTCGGTGCTTCCTGGCTCGCCATCACCGCCGCCTTCCAGGCCCTGAGGCGGGCGCGACCGGTGGGAGGAAAGAATCGCGCATTCCATCTGTTCGAGGAAGCGTATGGTGCGGCGCGTGCCGTCTCCTGCGTTGAACCGGCCTTTGCCGCCCGAGCCTTCGCGGATATGGAAATCCTCGAGCAGGACGGGAAAGCGCAGCTCCAGGATTTCCGGGTCGGTCAACCGCGAATTGGTCATGTGCGTATGAACGCCGGATGTGCCGGCAAGCCCGCGTCCATTGTTCATGCGTCCTGCCGACGAGCCTGAGCAGATCGTCTCGTAATACTGATACTGCGCATTGCCGAAGGTGAGGTTGTTCATCGTGCCCTGCGCATTGGCGAGCGCGCCCATCGCCGAAAACAGCGCGTTGGTAACGTGCTGCGAGGTTTCGACATTGCCCGCCACCACGGCCGCCGGATAGGTGGGCTTCAGCATGCAGCCATCGGGGATGACGATGTTGATCGGCCGCAGGCAGCCGGCATTCATCGGGATCATGTCCTCGACCATCACGCGGAAGGCATAAAGGACGGCGGCGCGCGCCACCGGTTCGGGCGCGTTGAAATTGTTCTTCATCACCGGCGAGGTACCGGTGAAATCGACGGTCGCCTCGCGCTTGTCGCGGTCCACCGTGATCCGCACCTTGATGACCTGGCCGGTATCGGTGGGATATTCGCAGGCGCTGTCGTCGGGCAGAAGGTCCAGCACGCGGCGTACGCTCTCGGCGGCGTTGTCTTGCACATGGCCCATGTAAGCCTCGACCACGTCGACCCCGAAATGAGAGACCATCCTGCGCAGTTCTGCCACGCCCTTTTCGTTGGCGGCGATCTGCGCTTTCAGGTCGGCCACATTCTGCTGCGGGTTGCGCGCGGGATAGGGGTGGTCGGTCAGAAGCTGCCGCAGTTCCGTTTCGCGGAAGCGGCCGTGCGCCACGAGGTGGAAATTGTCGAACAGCACGCCTTCCTCGTCCACTGTCGTGGCCAGCGGCGTCATCGATCCGGGTGCTGTGCCGCCGATATCGGCATGGTGGCCGCGCGAGGCGACATAGAACAGGATGCGCTGCTCTTTTTCCTTCTCCCCGCTTGCAGGGAGAAGGTGGCCCGAAGGGTCGGATGAGGGGCGAGCATTGATGACTGAGTCGGTCGCGCAGCCCCTCACCTGGCTGCCGCCATCCTCTCCCCGTGAACGGGGAGAGGAGCCCTCTTCCTCCTCGAATACCGGCGTCACCACCGTAATGTCAGGCAGATGCGTTCCGCCATTATAGGGCGCATTCAGCGCGAACACGTCGCCGGGGCGGATGTTGCCTTCGTTCTGTCGGATCACCGCCTCGACCGAACGGTCCATAGACCCAAGATGCACCGGCATGTGCGGTGCATTCGCTACCAGTGCGCCGGTTCGGTCGAAGACGGCGCAGGAGAAATCGAGCCGCTCCTTGATGTTGACCGACGATGCCGTGTTCTGCAGCGTCACGCCCATCTGCTCGGCAATCGACATGAACAGATTGTTGAAGACCTCCAGCATGACAGGATCAGCTGCGGTGCCTAGGGCGGCTTGCCGGCGCTTCTTTTCCGTGCGGCGCAGCAGCACGTGATCCTTGGCGGTGATCTCTGCGCCCCAGCCGGGCTCGACGACGATTGTCTGGTGGCTCTCGATAATCAGCGCCGGACCGGCGATCCGGTGGCCGGGTTTCAGGGTCTCGCGGCGATGGATTGCGGCATCGTGCCACTCGCCGCCGCAAAACAGCGGTCGCGTTTCAGGTGTCGCGCCGGTCGCTTCTGCTTCCAAAGGTTGATCAGTTTCATCCCGGCCGGCGATGCGACCGTCCTGGCCCTGTACTTCGACGGTTTCGATGACCAACGGCTTGTCAGGATAGATGAAGCCGAACTGTGCCTTATGCGCAGCCTCGAATGTTTTGCGCGCCTCGCCGATAGACTGCGCTGAGAAGTTCACCGGCAGCGTGGTGTCGGTGCCGTCATAGCGGATGTGCAGGATCGGCCGCCAACTCACGGCATCCTCGGGCACGCCCTGGGCGGCGAGTTCGGCAAAGACGGCCTCGCACAATGTGGCGATGGCTATGTCCAAAGTCTCGGCGGTTTCTTCGGCAAGCGTCCGGATAAAGCCTTGCTGGCGCGAGGCGAAGACGCCCGACATGCCGATGCCGTAGGCAGAGAGCAGCCCGGAGAAGGTGTGGATCAGCACCGCCTCCATGCCGAGCGCATCCGCGACGAGGCAGGCATGTTGGCCGCCCGCGCCACCGAAGCAATTGAGCAGATAGCCGGTAACATCGTAGCCGCGCTGCACCGAA
The DNA here is from genome assembly GCF_030010215.1 of Tianweitania sp. UT-5YL-CI-8. Taxonomy (GTDB): domain Bacteria; phylum Pseudomonadota; class Alphaproteobacteria; order Rhizobiales; family Rhizobiaceae; genus Oryzicola. The sequence goes on along the minus strand of NZ_JASCRR010000001.1, from coordinate 414,500 downwards.
ATCTTCTTGATCGCATTGGCCATGTTTTCGACGGCGATGATGACGAAGCCCTCGGCAACATTTTCCGGACTGCGGCCGTCGCCAATCTCGGCCGCGAGCGCTTCGAACCGTTCGCGGACCACTGTCCGGTCCAGGGTCTGATCCTGCTCAGGGCCGAAAATCGCCGGGAAGAAATCCGGTTGCAGCTTTCCCAGCATGACATTGGCGTCCGTGACCGCGAGCGGTCCGCCACGCCGATAGCAGGCAGGTCCCGGATTGGCGCCCGCCGAATCCGGACCGGTCCTGAACCGGCCGGCCTCGTAATGCAGGATCGATCCGCCGCCGGCTGCGACCGTGTGGATGCGCATCATCGGCGCGCGCACGCGCACCCCCGCGACCTCGGTATCGAAGGCGCGCTCATACTCGCCGTCGTAATGTGCGACGTCGGTCGAGGTGCCGCCCATGTCGAAGCCGATGACACGCTCGAAGCCTGCGAGCCTTGCCGTCTCCACCATGCCGACGACGCCGCCGGCAGGACCTGACAGGAGAGCGTCCTTGCCTTTGAACAGGTCTGCGGACGTCAGCCCGCCTGAGGACATCATGAATAGCAGGCGCGGTTGGTCACCGTCCCCCTTGGGGGGAGGGTCGGCGCGCAGCGCCGGGGTGGGGGTCGTGAAATCCTCTAGAATACCCCCACCCGCGCCTTCGGCGCGACCTCCCCACAAGGGGGAAGTAGGGGCTGCCGCAATCCCCAACTCCCCCGCCACCCGATCCACATAGCGGCTCAGGATTGGCGACAGATAGGCGTCGACCACCGTCGTGTCGCCCCGTCCGACCAGCTTGATCAGCGGCGAAACTTCATGGCTCACGGACACTTGGCCGAAGCCCAGCTTGCGGCAGAGTTCGGCCATCCCGGCTTCGTGATCGGGATATTTCCAGGAGTGCATGAAGACGATCGCCACCGCATCGATGCCGTCGGCCTTGGCGCGTTCGATCTCGGTTTTCGCGGTCTCTGGATCAAGCGCGATCTCGACCGTACCGTCGACGCGAACCCGTTCCTCAACTTCCACCACACGTTCATAAATCTGCTCTGGAAGGATGATTTCCTTAGCAAAAATGTCCGGCCGCGCCTGGTAGGCGATGCGCAGCGCGTCGCGGAAACCCTTGGTAATGAGCAGCAGCACCCGGTCGCCCTTGCGTTCCAGAAGCGCGTTCGTGGCCACCGTCGTGCCCATCTTCACGGTGTCGATCATTCCGCTGGGAATGGGAGCGTTGGGTTCCACACCGAGCAGCGTGCGGATACCGTGGATGGCGGCATCGCGATAGGCCTCGGGGTTTTCCGACAAGAGCTTGCACGGATGCAGCCTGCCATCCGGATCCCTGCCGATGACATCGGTGAAAGTGCCGCCGCGGTCGATCCAGAAGTCCCACTTGCCAGCCATGTCGGAACACCCCGTTCGAATGCGGTATCGTCGTCTCAGGTGATTTATCCCCAGCGCTTTGTCAACAAAGGGAGTTCCAGAGGCGACGATGGGGCTCCGATATGCGGGCGCTAAGCCGTCCCGACGATCGGGATTTTAGATTGTCGGGTCCTTCTCAGGCTGCCGCGTGAACGACTGCACGGTCGCGAATTCCTTGACGTCGCGCGCGATTTCGATGGGGCTCGAGACATAGTGGAACAGCGCTTCGGTGACCGACAGCAGCGCGTCGATATGGATGCGCTCGTAGCCATGCGAGGCGTCGATGCCGAAGGTGATCAGCGCCGTGCGGATGTCGTGACCGGCCTCGATGGCCGCGGCGGCATCGCTGCGGTAGTAGCGAAAGATGTCCTTCTGGTAGGGGATATCCTTTTCCGCACAGAGTTCCGCCAGTTTCCGCGTCAGGTGATAGTCGAACGGGCCTGACTGGTCGGCCATGCAGATGGTAGCACCGAATTCGGACGAGTTCTGGCCCGGCGCGCTGGTGCCGTTGTCGACGGCGACCAGCGAGGCGACTTCCGGCAGGATGACTGAGGACGCACCGACACCGACCTCCTCGGCCACGGTGAACAGCCAGTGGATATCGACCGGCGCAGTGGATTGCTCGCGCTGAAACGCTTCGATAGTGGCGAGCATAACAGCCACGCCCGCCTTGTCGTCGAGATGGCGTGCGTTGATGAAGCCGTTGTCGAGGAATTCCGGCTGCGGATCGACAGCGACGATGTCGCCGATCTCGATGCCGAGCGCCACCGTATCGCTCTTGCTGCCGGTGATGGCGTCGATGCGCAATTCGACATGGTCCCAACCGGTGGGCTGGGTGTCGACTTCCTCGTTGAAGGTGTGGCCCGACGCCTTCAGCGGCAGGATGGTGCCGCGATGGATCTCGCCGGTTCCGTAGATGGTCACGCGCGCGCCTTCCGCGAAGCGCGCCGACCAATTGCCGATGGACACCAAGGAAAGCCGCCCGTTGTCCTTGATCGCCTTCACCTGCGCGCCGAGCGTGTCAACGTGGGAAACGATGGCGCGCGCGCCTTGGCGGCGCCCGCCCTGACTGATGGCGCGGATAGCACCCCGGCGCGTCAACTCCGGCTTGAGGCCAAGCCGCTCCAGTTCCCTGCTGCAATAGCGGACGACATTGTCGGTGAAGCCGGTCGGGCTGTCGATCGCCAGAAGTGCCTTGAGCTGTTCCTGAAGATACCGGGCGTCGATCGTCGTCTTCATCGCGGCAACTCCTCGCCTTTCAGCTGGCCGTTGTGATCGCGCACGCGCGACAGCGGAAACAGCAGGTCGATGAAACGTTCCGCCGTCGGCTGCGGCTCGTGATTGGCAAGGCCGGGCCGTTCATTGGCTTCGATGAAGACATAATCGGGCTGGGACGGCGACTTCACCATCAGGTCGATTCCGGTGACCGGGATGTCGATGGCGCGCGCGGCCCGGCAGGCGGCCTCGACCAGTGTGGGATGGACCACGTCGGTCGCATCGTGGATTGAGCCGCCGGTGTGCAGGTTGGCGGTGCGGCGCACCATCAGTTGTTGTCCCGCCTCGGGTACGCTGTCGAGGTCCATGCCCGCATCTGCCAGACAGCGCAGGGTTTCTCGATCGACGGGGATGATGCTTTCGCCATCTGTTGCCTCCGCGCGACGCCAGGACTGCTTTTCGATGAGCGCTCCCACCGTGCTCGACCCGTCGCCGACGACATGCGGCGGGCGGCGAATGGCGGCGGCGACCACCTTGTGATCGATGACCACCAGCCGCAGGTCCTGGCCCTCGAAGAAGGATTCCAGCAACACGCGCTCACAGACCGTGCGCGCTTCGCCGATGGCGTTCTCGACCTCCGCGATATCGCTCAGCCCAACGGAAATGCCGCGTCCCTGTTCGCCGCGCGCCGGCTTGACCACCACGCTGCCATGCTGTTCGACAAAGGCCCGGACTGTTTCGGGATCGTCGGCGACGATCTGCTCGGGTACTTTAAGGCCGGCTTTCGAGACCACGCGCCGGGTCACGGATTTGTCATCGCAGATCGAGACGGCAACGCCCGACGTGAGCTCCGAAAGGCTTTCGCGGCAGTGTACGGAGCGTCCGCCATAGGACAGGCGGAAAAAGCCGCCGGCGGCATCGGTGATGTCGACGTGAATGCCGCGCCGCCGCGCCTCGTCGACCAGAAGCCGGGCATAGGGGTTGAGCTGGTCATAGCCGTCGATGGGGGCCGCGAAGAATTTCTCGTTGATCGGGTTCTTGCGCTTGACGGCGAAGACCGGCACGCGACGGAAACCGATCTTCTCATAGAGCCCAATAGCCTGCTCATTGTCGTGCAGCACCGAAAGGTCGAGATAGGCCGCTCCGCGTGCCTGAAAATGTTCGGCCAGACGCCGCACCAGCATCTCGCCGATGCCGGGATGGCGCGCCTGGGTGGCAACAGCCAGGCACCACAGCGACGAGCCGCGCTCCTCGTCTTGGAAGAGGCGGTTGTGATCGATTCCGGTTACGGTGCCGATGATCTCGCCGGTCGTTTCCTCCTCGGCGACGAAATAGGTCAGCGAACGGCTGTCGCGCTTGGTCCAGAAGAACTCCGGCGAAACCGGCACCATGCCGCGCGTTGCATAGATGGTGTTCACCGCCTTGGCGTCTTCTTCCGAAGCGAGCCGACGGATGAAGAAGTTCTTCGTCTGTCGGCGGCTCGCGCGATAGGTCGACAGGTCGAGCCGGTAGGTGTGCGAGGGATCGAGGAAGATTTCCTGCGGCGCCTGGGTCAGCAGCACATGCGGGTCGCGCACGTAAAACGCGATGTCGCGCTGCCCGAGCTCCTCGCGGCGCAGCGTTTCCACCAGCTCGGCATTGTCGCGGAAGGTCTGCGAAAACAACAGCCGGCCCCAGCCACAATCGAGCACAACCGGTTTGCGATCAGGGTTGTCAGCAGGCCGAGTTTCGATGGGTTCCTGCATGGAATGCACGCGAAGCCGGCGCAGACGATGATCGAGCGCGCGATCTTTTCGCGCGCCCGCTACCTTGCGGTTCACAGATTTGGAGGTCGTCATGGTACTAGACCCCCTGCGCCTGCAGCCAGAGTTCGAGCAGGCCAACCTGCCAGAGCTCGGAGCCCCGCAGCGGCGTGATGTGCTCCGACGGCGCCTCGAAGAGCTGGTCGAGATAGCTTTCGTCGAACAGACTGCGCTCGCGCGCGGCTTTTGAGGTCAGCGCGTCGCGCACCATGTCGAGATAGGGGCCGTCGACATATTTAAGCTGCGGGACGGGGAAGTAGCCCTTCGGTCGGTCGATCACGTCATGTGGCACGACGAGGCGGGCGGCATCCTTAAGCACGCCCTTTCCGCCGCCCTTGAGCTTGTGCTCCGGCGGGATGCGGGCTGCCAATTCGACCAACTCATGGTCGAGGAAGGGCACGCGCGCCTCCAGCCCCCAGGCCATGGTCATGTTGTCGACGCGCTTGACCGGATCGTCCACCAGCATGACGTTGGTGTCGAGCCGCAGCGCGCGGTCGACATTGGTGTCGGCTCCAGCGCGCATCAACTCGCCGGCGACGAAATCGCCGCTGTGATCGACGCCGTTGATCCAATCCGCGCCAAGCTGGCCCCTAAGCGTTTCGTGCGAGCGGTCGAAGAAAACGCGGCTGTAGTCGCCCACCACGTTGTTTGAATTTTCCAGCGGTGGGTACCAGTGATAGCCGCCGAACACCTCGTCGGCGCCCTGGCCGGACTGAACCACCTTGATGTGCTTCGATACTTCCTTCGACAGGAGGTAGAAACCGACATTGTCGTAGGACACCATGGGTTCCGACATCGCTGCAATCGTGCCGGGCAGGGCCTCCATGAGGTTGGCTGACGGCACGAAGATCTGGTGATGGTCGGTGCCATATTCCTTGGCGATGAGGTCGGAGTAGTAAAACTCGTCGCCTTTTTCGCCATTGGCTTCCTCGAAACCCACCGAGAACGTCTTGAGATCGGCCTGGCCGGCTTCGGCAAGCAACCCGACAATCAGGCTGGAATCGACGCCGCCCGACAACAGCACGCCGACCGGAACGTCGGCGACCATGCGGCGCTTGACGGCGGTGCGCAGCATCTCAAGCACGCGGTTGCGCCATTCCTCGGCGGACACGTTCCTATCCGCGGGGTCGCGCGTGTAGGCGGGGTCCCAATAGCGCTTGTCCGTCTGGCGGCCATCTCGGTCGATGATGCGGATCGTGGCCGGCGGCAGCTTGCGCACGCCCTTGATGATGGTGCGCGGCGGCGGAACGACGGCGTGAAACGACATGTAATGATGCAGCGCCACTTCGTCGATTGATGTGTCGATACCGCCGGCAGCCAGTAGTGCGGGCAGCGACGAGGCGAAACGCAACGTCTTGCCGGCTTCCGCGAGATAGAGCGGCTTGATGCCGAAACGGTCGCGCGCCATGATGATGCGGCCGGTGTCGCGTTCCTGGATGACGAAAGCAAACATGCCCAGGAAGCGCTCAACGCAACGCTCACCCCAGCAATGCCACGCTTTCTGAATGACTTCCGTGTCGCCATGCGAGAAGAAGCTGTAGCCTTGGGCTTCAAGCTCCGCGCGCAATTCTGGATAGTTGTAGATGCAGCCGTTGAAGGCGATGGTCAGCCCGAGGGCCGAATCCACCATGGGTTGCTGCGCCTTGTCGGACAGGTCGATGATGCGCAGGCGGCGATGGCCGAACCCTGCGTTTCCATGGGAGACGATCCCCTCGCCATCGGGGCCGCGCGGCGCCAAGGTTTCCAGCATGGTTGAGATTTTGGCAGCGGATGGTGTGCTGCCGTCAAAGGTGATTTCGCCACAAATGCCGCACATAAGCGGATCCAGATCCTCCGTTGATTGTTGCCGATCAGGTGAAGTACCCTAGATAGGTAGAGTACAAATGATTTGAAGCCTAACAATGGCGAGGAGGCCATTTCGTTCCCCCGTGACCGACACAATCAGTCCTCAGGAAACCCGAGATCTGCTGAAATCCTTGCGGCGCATTGCGCGCGCCAGCGATCTGCAGTCGCATGCGTTGAAAAGCGCGCATGGGCTGACCGGCCCGCAACTCGTCATCGTCATGGCGGTGAGCGAACTGTCGGAGGTGACCACAAAAGCGTTGGCCGATCATGCCGATCTCAGCCCGGCAACCGTGGTTACCGTGCTCGACAATCTCGAGCAGCACGGCGTCGTCGAGCGTTACCGCTCCCCCGTCGACCGACGGATCGTCTATACGAGGCTTACGCAGAAGGGCAAGGAGATGGTCGCACACACGCCCAGTGTGTTCGGCGAAAAATTCGCGCAGCGTTTTGCGTCGTTGTCGCCGGCACGCCGCCGTGAACTCATTACAAGCGTGGCCGAGCTTGCCGAGTTGATGGCGCCGTCTTTGTAGAAGACACGATCTCGGCCTCGTCGATCAGTCCACCAGATTGTCGTTGATGAAATCGAAATTGATGTCCTCGCCCATGCCAGGCAAGGCCGGGACATGGACGAACCCATCCTCGTCCATCGGATCGACCAACTGGTTTAGATATTCGAAACCGTCGTCATATTCCAGGAACGGGTGGAGCAAGCCGCGCTCATACCAACGGACGTTCTTGGCAATAGCGGTGACCATCAGGTTCGGCGCACCGTTGCCATGCACCTCGCAGTTCATGCCGAAACTGTCGGCCAGGTGGATGGCCTTCAACGAGGGCGAGATGCCACCAACGTCGTGCACGCCGGCGCGCAGGATGTCGCATGCCTTCGCCTTGATCCATTCGGCGCGGGCATAGTGCTTGCCGGCAGCACTTTCCGGGCCAAGAACCGGGATGTCGAGATTTTCCGCAAGCCAAGCATAGGACGAGGTGCTTTGCTCGTCCATTGCTTCCTCGATCCAGTCGAAGCCGAGCTTTTCCAGGCCACGTCCGAGCTCGAGCGCGTCGGTGCGCGAATACCAGTGAAACGCGTCGATCATGAGCCGGATATCGGGGCCGACGGCTTCGCGGACGGCGGCGCAGGCGCGTAGGTCGGCCTTCACATCGGGCGCCCACGAAACGGGCGGCATCCAGGTGTGCAGCTTGATGCCCTTGTAGCCTCGCTTGACCAGCTTTTCGGCAAAACGTCCATAGTCCTCAGGAGTCGCCAGTCCGCCTTCGATCTCGTCGCCGCACATCGTGCTGCCATAGGCCGGCACCTTGTCGCGATAGGCGCCGATGAGCTTGTGAACCGGGACGCCAAGGGCGCGTCCGGCAAGATCCCAAAGCGCCGTATCGACAACCGCCAGCGTGCGGTCCGTCAATTGACCGGCGCTGCCGCGCTGCCAGTGCGCGAGATCCTGCCACAGCCGTTCGCGGTCGAACGGATCCTGGCCGAGCAGCACCGTCTTGACGAATTTTTCGATGACGTGGGCGCGCATAACTTCCGGCACTCCGAAGCAATGGCCTTCCGAACCGTCGTCCGCAACGAGGGTGAGAAGGCCCTGCTTCACCTTGTGCGGGTCTCCGGGGTGGCCGTGGCCGGCTGCGTCTTGGTGGCGGCGTGTGGTATGCAGGAACACCCGCACCTTAACGTCGATGATTTTCATGACCAGATACTCTCCCTGGTGTCGGATGGCCTGTCTCGATCCGAAACCGCCGCTGAATAGCATCTCATATGATGACTTACAATAGGCATCATATGTTTCAAAAAGCCAAGCGCTTCAGTGCCGCCTTATCGAAGGTAAAGCCCCAGCCGGGACGATCAGGAATGTTCGCAACACCTTTTTCGAGTTCGATGGTTTCGTTGTAGAGCGGTGCAAACCAGCCGAGGTGCTCAAGCGATATGGCCGTTGGCGCGGATGCGAGAAGCTGCAGGCTCTGTTCCGGGAAAAGATGCGAGGATAGCGGCACGCCGTAAGTGGCGGCAAGGGCATTGACCTTGGCGAATTCGCTGACGCCACCGACCCGTTGCAGGTCGGGCATGATGATATCTGCAGCCCTGAGGTCCAACATTCGCTTGAAGCCATAGCGGGTGTATTCGTTTTCGCCCGATGCAACAGGCATGTCGAGGGCGGCTGCAATGGCAGCCGAAGCTTCCAGATCGTGCGCGGGGGAAGGTTCCTCGAACCAGGTGACGCCGAGATCCTGCATCCGCCGACCAAGCTTGATCGCCGCTCCCGTCTCCATGCCTTGATTGGCATCCACCATCAGGTCGACCTTCAGGCCGATGGCTTTCTGGACGGCCGCAATGCGTGGAAGATCAACGTCCACATGCCCGGCGAGCCGCAGCTTCATGGCGCCGAAGCCTTGCAGCGCAAAGCTCTCGGCTTCCGCTGCCAGCTCCGATACTGTCTGCGTCAGCCACAGCCCGCCGCTGGCATAGGCCTTGATGCTGCGGCGTGCCGTGCCGAGCATGTCGCCTATGGAGAGCCCGCAAGCCTTGCCGCGAAGGTCCCACAAGGCGCCATCCAGCGCGGATATGCCCATGATCGAGACGCCGGCGAAGCCGATGAAGTTGATGCGCCGCCATGCGTCCTTCCAGAACGCTTCCGTCTCGTTGGGGTCTCGCCCGATGACCGCGGCTTCGAGGACATGAACCATCGCGTCAAGCAGTTTGAGCTGTTCGGGACGGATCGTGAAGATGAGGTTTTCGCCGACGATGCCCTCGTCAGTGTCGAGGAAGATCGCGAGACAGGAAAAGTTTTCGATCGTCACCGTCGCGTTGCCGATGGGCTTCTCCAGCGGTATCCGCAGCGGTACGGTTCTTAGCGCGGTCACCTTCATCGACATGTCCTTTGAGCCGGATGATTTTGTTGCTCTCGCCTGCGGTTCAGCGCCTTGTTTCTCACAGACAAATGACGCAATCCAGCGGCTTGCACGAAAAAGATAATATGACTATCCAGAAGTCTGACTAATTTCTGCGGGAGAACGTCATGCGTATAGTGGTCACGGGCGGTAGCGGGCGCGTTGGCAAGTTCATCGTCGCCGATCTCGCAGCGCATGGGCATGAGGTCACGAGCATCGATTTTTCCCCCGCGCCGACGCGGCTTGCCGGTGTCCGTTTCATGACGGGCGATGTCAGCAAGTTCGAGGATATCGCCGGCGCGCTGTCCTACGCCAAAGCCGACGCTATCGTGCATATGGCGGCGTGGAGCGATCCTGGCATTGTCGCCGACACGAAAACCTATGGTGACAACGCGCGGGCGACGTTCAATGTGCTGCAGGCCGCCCATGACCTCCGACTGAACCGCGTCATCGTGGCTTCCAGCGCCCAGGTCTATGGCTTTGCCGAAAAGCCGCCGCTCTATGCGCCGGTCGACGAGGAGCATCCGCTGACCCCGCTGAATTCCTACGCGCTTTCCAAGATCGCGGGCGAAGAGGCCGCGCGATATTTCACAGACCGGCATGGGCTGAACGTCCTGACCTTTCGCATCATGGGCGTTCGCGCGCCGCAAGATATCGCCGCCGAGATCGCGCGCTCCAAGGTGGACCCCGCGCCGGACCGGTTCCTGTTGTGGACCCGCACCGATGCGCGGGACATTGCGACCGGTTGCCGGTTGGCGCTGGAGGCGGAATCCGTCGCGTCCGGTATCTACAATCTCTCGGGCAGCTGCAATATCCTGGAAAAGCCGTCGGCTGAGCTGCTGGCGCTGCATTCCGCGGGAACCGAGATTCGGTCCGGCCTGGAAGGCGACTCCTCGCCCTTCAGCAGCGCCAAGGCGAGGAAGGCCTTCGGCTACGAGCCGAAATTCGTCTGGTCGGTGTCGCGCGACCATGCGCTCTGAGGCTGGATCGGCGCTCACTGGAAGACGACGGAATCGAGCCGGTTGGCGTCGATGAACTGCCAATCGTAGGTGACGCCGATACCCGGTAGCTGCGGCACGGGAACATTGCCGTCCGTGTCGACATCTGATGGGCTCTCGGAATAGCCGCAGGCGTAGATCGGCGGCTTGGGATTGCCGATCTTCGGCGCGCACAGCGTCAGTTCGTAGTAGTTGGCGTTGCGCACCGCCGCCATAACCTGGCGTTGCGAAGGACCGCAGCCGTGGAACTCGACATCCAGACCGTGCGCTTCGGCGAGATGGGCGATTTTGATTGCACCCGTAATACCCATGTCGAGTGTCGGGTTGACCCGGACATAGTCTGTCGCCTCGGCTGTGATGGTGTCGGCCTTGGCCTCCAGCCCGCGAATGTGTTCGCCCATCAGGATGGGCGTCCGGATCATCTGGCGCAGCTTGCGGTGGGCGTGACGGGAAAAGCCGCCGTCGCGGAACGGATCCTCGTACCAGAAGAAGTTGGCCTCGTCGCAGGCCCGGCCCACATAAAGCGCGTCCCCGAAGGTGCGCAACTCACAGGCAGGATCGAGCATCAAATCCATGCGCCCAGCGACTTTGTCGGCGACGTGGAGCACGTTCTGCGCTTCCTCGCGCCGATCGCCGGCACTCCAGCCGTGAATCTTGAACGCCTTGAAGCCGAGTTCGAGGTTTTCCAGCGCGTAGTCGGCAAAGGCTTCCTTGCTCGACAGGCCGCCATTGCGGTCGCCATGGAAGGTGCTGACATAGGAGGGCAGGGTGGTGCGATAACCACCCAGCAGCTTGTGGATGGGCAGGTTTGCCCGCTTGCCGGCCAGATCCCACAACGCAATGTCGATGTTGGAATGGCCGAAGGCGCCCTGCTTGCGGTGGATGCGCTTGACGTCGTCATAAATCTGTTCGCGCGCATCGACGTCGCGGCCGATCAGGCCGGGCGCAATCGCAACCGTCTGCGCCGTCATTGCGGCATCGCTGTCGAGATTGATGAATTCGCCGCGATTGCCGTCGCTGTCCTGAACCAGCACGACGAGGCCCTTCCGCGTTACCTTGCTGTTGGGCATATAGACCGTGTTCGACGCACTGTCGACGGCAAGGCCCTCCAGATCATAGCGGAAATTCTGGATTTCGATGCGGGTGATGGTGGCCATGATACCAGATTCCGTCTTCAGTTTGCAGTATGGGTTTTCAGCCGATCCTTGCTGCCGCTGAGATGCAAGCGCATCGCGGCACGCGCGCCATCGGGATCATTTTGCTCGATGGCGGAAAAAACCTTGGCATGTTCGCGGTTGATGCGATCCAGATAGTCCTGCCGGCTGCTGCCGGTCAGTGCGAATGTCTTCAGATTGGCGCGGGGAATGAGCAATTCGCCAAGATAGTTGAACAGCCCCAGGAAATGCGGATTGAGTGTCGCTTGAGCAATGGTGCGGTGAAAGCTCAGATCGGCCTGGATAGAGTCTTCGCCGGCTTCGATCGCCGCCGACATGGTTGCCAGGGAGGCGCGCATGCGCTGTAGATGCTCCGGCAGGTGGCGTTCCGCGGCAATCGCTGCGGTTTCGACTTCCAGCGCGATACGCAGTTCGAGCACGCTGACCACCTCGTTGACCATGCCAAGCCTGGCTTCCTCGATCCAGAACGGTCGGAGCGGGGTTTGGTGCTGCACGAACACGCCGACACCCTGCCGGGTCGTGACCATGCCGCCTGCCTTGAGATTGGCGATGGCCTCGCGCACGACGGTGCGGCTGACGCCGAATTCCTCGATCAAAACCTGTTCGGTGGGAAGCTTCGCGCCGCGCTCATACAGGCCCGAGTGGATGCGTTTCGTCATCTCGCTGACGATCTGTTCCGACAAGGACCCGCGTTTGAACTCTATCGACATCCACTCCTCCGGCCTCGTTCGGCTACGTTTCGCCGAGATAATCGTCCCGATGCGGCGTGAACGCGTCGATCATGGTGCCGGCCTCAATGCACACCGCGCCATGCAGCACGCCGCCGTCGACGACATAGCTAGAGCCTGCGCCAAGCCGGCGGGTGACGCCCTTGATGGTGACGTCGAACACGCCGCTCTTGATATAGGCGCATTGCGAGTGGGGATGGGTGTGGGGCTCGCCGACCGCTCCGGTTTCGAATTCGAAGTGGATCAGCATCAGATCGTCCTGGTAGCAGAGGATCTGGCGGCGGCGGCCTTCGCCGATATTTTCCCAGGGAATTTCGGAGGCTTCGAGAAAGTTGCCGGAGGTGGGCATCGCAGTTCCTTCTTGTCTAGCTGGCGGCTGCGAGTTCATCGACCAGCTCGCGGTCGTATTTCTCGCTCGCCCGCAGAAGCGTGTTGGTGTAGCGCTCCGTGGCCCCGCCATGGACCATCTGTTCGCGCGACAGGCTTTCGACCACGGAGCCCGAACGCATTACGGCAAGATTCGAGCACATGTGGTCGATAACCGCCAGATCGTGGCTGACCAGCAGATAGGTGAGGTCGAGCTGTTCGCGCAGGTCGGAAAACAGGTTGAGGATCTCGGCCTGGATCGACACGTCGAGTGCGGAGGTCGGCTCGTCCAGAAGCAGTATCTTCGGCTCCAGGATCAGTGCGCGGGCGATGGCGACGCGCTGGCGCTGCCCGCCCGACAACTGGTGCGGAAAGCGATAGCGGAAGCGTGGACCCAACCCCACCTGCGTCAGGATTTGGCTGACGCGCCGGTCGATATCCTTGAAGCCGTGGATGCGCAACGGCTCCGAAAGGATGGTGTCGATCTTGTGCTTGGGGTGTAGCGAGCCGTAGGGGTCCTGAAACACCATCTGCACCTTGCGGCACCAGCCCATGCGGTCGGCGGAGGCGAAAGTCTGGCCGTCGATGGAAATTTCGCCTGTCCAGTGCCTGTAGAGTCCGGCGATGCAGCGCAACACGGTGGATTTGCCCGAGCCGGATTCCCCGACCAATCCGAAGCTGTCGCCGGCCTCGACCGACAGCGAGATGTCGTTGAGGATCTGGCGCCGGCGCACGCCTTCGCCGAGGTCGAGCGACAGCTTCCTGACGTCGATCATGCTCATGGGCGCTTCTCCACCGGCATGCTCCAGCTGTCCTTGCGGTCCAGAACCGAAAGGCGCCCACGCCGGTCGCCGATGCGCGGCAGGGAGGCCAGAAGGCCCTTGGTGTAATCGTGTTTGGCGTCGCCGAGTTCATCGCCGCGCAATTCCTCCACGACCTGGCCGGCATACATGATCAGGACGCGGTCGCAGAAGCTCTGGACAAGGTTGAGGTCGTGGCTGATGAACATCAGGCCGATGCCGCGGTCGCGCACCAGATCGTCCAGGATCGCCAGCACCTGCAGTTTGACGGTGACGTCCAGCGCAGAGGTCGGCTCGTCGGCGATGATCAGCGAGGGTTCGGGGATCAGCATCATGGCGATCATGATGCGCTGTCCCATGCCGCCCGACACTTCGTGCGGATAAAGGTCGTAGACGTGGGCCGGGTCGCGGATCTGCACGGATGCGAGTTGCGCGAGCGCACGTTCCTTGGCTTCCTTGTGGGGAACCTTGTTGTGGACGCGATAGGCTTCGGTGACCTGCTCGCCGACGGTAACGACAGGATTGAGCGAATATTTGGGGTCTTGCAGGATCATCGATATCCGGCGGCCGCGCACGTCCTGCATCTTGCGCTCGGACAGCGACAAAAGGTTCTTGCCTTCGAAGTCCATCCTGTCGGCGGTGATCTTCGCCGAGGGCGTCAGCAGCCGGACGACGGCGCGTCCGACCGTCGATTTGCCGGAACCTGATTCGCCGACGATGGCGACCTTTTCGCGGCCGATGTCGAAGCTGACATTGCGCACGGCGTTCAGCGTCGCCCGAGAGGACAGATAGGTGACGTTGAGGTTTCTGACGGACAGGATTGGGTCGGTCATGGCTTATCTCCCATGCCGGGGGTCGAGGAAATCACGCAGGCCGTCGCCGAACAGGTTGAAGGCGAGGCTGACGATGAGGATCGCGGAGCCTGGCATCGTGACCACCCACCAGCTGTCGAGCATGAAGCGGCGGCCGGCGGACGTCATGGCGCCCCATTCGGGTGCAGGCGGCTGTGCGCCAAGGCCGAGGAAGCCGAGACCTGCCGCGGTCAGGATGATGCCGGCCATGTTGAGCGTGATGCGGACGATCACCGAGGGCAGGCAGAGGGGGAAGATGTAGTGGCGCAGGATGCGGATCGAGCCGGCGCCTTGCAGAGTGGCAGCGGCGATGAAGTCCGACGAGCGGATGGTCATCGTTTCAGCGCGCGCAAGGCGGGCAATCGGCGGCCAGGCGGTGAGTGCTATGGCGATGACCGCGTTCTCAAGGCCAGGCCCGAGTGCGGCTGCGAACGCCAGCGCCAGGACCAGGCTGGGGAAGGACAGGAAGATGTCGGTGACGCGCATCAGGACCTTGTCGGTCCAGCCGCCGAAATAGCCCGCCGTCATCCCGACCGCCATGCCGATGGGGCCGACGATGACCGAGACCAGCATCACGATGTAGAGCGTGATGCGCGAACCGAAGACGATGCGGCTGAAGATATCGCGGCCAAGCTCATCGGTGCCGAAATAATGCGCCGCGCTGGGCGGCTGAAGCGCAGCGCCCAAATCCTGCGCCAGTGGATCGTGCGTCGCAATCAGCGGCGCGAAGGCTGCGACCAACAGCAGGACGACGATGACCGCGAGGCCGATCAGAGCGAGCGGGTTCTGCAGGAAGCCGACCGCGCCCCAATAGACTTTCTGGACGAAGGCCTGCCGGCCGTTGGTGACCTCTTCCGTGGTCATCCATTGGCGCAGGGTGAGGTTCTGTCTGGTGTCGACGGTCATGAGCGTGTCCGTGGGTCGAACACCCGGTACAGGATGTCTGAGAGAAGGTTCAGGCCGATGAAGAGAATGCCGACCAGAAGCACGCAGGCCATGACGGCGTTCATGTCGCCGATCATCAGGTTGCTGGTCAGATAGGCGCCGAAGCCGGGCCAGGAGAACACCGTCTCGATCAGCACAGCGCCTTCCAGAAGGCTGCCATAGGCAAGCGCCACGATGGTAACGAGCTGGACGCGGATGTTGAGGAAGGCGTGGCGCCACACGACTTGGCGGGCCGAGAGGCCCTTGATCCGGGCGGTGATGACATATTCCTGGCTGAGCTGTTCCAGCATGAAGCTGCGCGTCATGCGGCTGATATAAGCCATGGAGGAGGTGCCCAGGATGACGGCCGGCAACCAGATGTTGCGCGCCGCACTCCAGAATACGTCCCACTCGCCGGTGATCGCGCTGTCGATCAACAGGAAGCCTGTGATCGGCTGGACGATGCCGGTGTAGTAGATTTCCACGCGTCCCGTGCCGCCGGACCAGCCGAGCTTGGCGTAGAACAGGATCAGGCCGATCAGGCCGAGCCAGAACACTGGCGTCGAGTAGCCGATCAGGGTCAGGAATCGGATGATATGGTCGGCCAGCCTGTCGCGCTTGGTCGCGGCGTAGACGCCGAGCGGGATGCCGACGCCGGCGCCGAAGATGATAGCCAGCGTGGCGAGTTCGACGGTTGCCGGAAAAACGCGGATGATGTCATCGATGACCGGCTTGCCGGTGAGGATCGCGACGCCGAAATTACCTTGCACCATGTCAGAGACATAGCGGAAGAATTGGACGTAGATCGGCTGGTCGAGGCCGAGTTGCTGGTAGACGCGGTTATAGGTTTCCTGGTTGGCTTCATCGCCGATGATGGCCAGCACGGGATCGACCGGCATGACGCGCCCGATGACGAAGGTTAAAGCGAGCAGGCCGAACAGCGTGACCAGAATGGAGGCCACTAAGGAGAGGCCGGTGCCAAAACGTGTCCTGAGAATTCCAGCGTTCGATATCATCATGGCTTCCAGACCGCGGCGCATGGCCGCGTCGGCTCTCCTGGGTCAGCTTGGCGCTGCCAGACAGGGCTTGCAGAAATGACGGCCGGGCAAGGTCGAGCCTGCCCGGCCGAAATGGTTAGCGGGCTTTGTCCACGTCATGCAGACGCGTGGTCCAGCCATAATGGTTCTGGTAATTCTGGATATCGGAGCGGAAGACAACGGTGTCGACGGCTGCGGAAATCGGCTGCAAGGCAGGGACCAGTTCTTCGTATTTGTACTGGATGTCCTCGTAGAGCTTCTTCTGCTTTTCCTTGTCGCGCTCGACAAGGGCCTGCTGCGCCATGGTATTCAGTTCCTCGCTGAAGAACGAGGTGCGCCAGCCGATCACGCCGGACAGACCCGCGTCGTCTGAATTGTTCGGGTTAATGACGAGGGCGCGCAGATTGGAGTGCGGGTGCGGTTCCTGACCGCCGCCGCCACGACCCACGATCAGTTCGAACTTCCGTTCGCGCATCGGGCCGTAGACCTGATTGCCGGTGCCGGTGACGATATCCGCCTTGATGCCCGCTTGGGCCAGCGTGCCCTGAATCGAGGTGGCGATATCGATGAACGGCGCTTCGTTCAGCGACAGGAGCTTGACCGGGAAGCCGTCGGCATAACCGGCCTTGGCGAGATATTCCTTGGCCTTGGCGGCGTCGAGCTTGTAGTCGGGGTTGGGCAGCGAGCCCAAAACGCCCGGCGACACCGGGCGCAGATGCATGATGCCATAGTTCGGCATAATGGTCTGGTTGATGCCCTGATAGTCGATCAGATTGCGCAGCGCGAGGCGCACGTCTTCCTTCTGGAAGCGCTCGTCCTTCATGCTGACGGCAAGGAAATAGAAGCCGGCACTCGGCGTTGCCTGGACGACGACATCCTTGTTGGTGCTGAGTGCGTTGATGTCGGGTACCGACAGCGCAAGGGCAATGTCCAGATCGCCGCGCTCGAGCATCAGGCGCTTGGTCTGGGATTCCGGCATGTGCCGGAAGATGATGCGCTTCATCGGGGCAGGCCCGCCCCAATAGTTCTCAGCGCGCTGCAGCATGAGAATATCGTTGGCCGCCCAGTTGGTCAGCGTAAACGGGCCGGAGCCTGCGGCATTGGTCGTCAGCCAGGCTGCGCCCATATCGCCGTTGGTCTCGTTCTCCAGAACGGTCTTCTTGTCGAGAACGGACGCGGCATCGGGCTTGCCAAAAATATAGAGGATGAGGTTGGGGTCGCTTGGTTGCGGCAGGGTAACGGTGATGGTGTTGCCGTCGGCCTTGATATGCTGGTCGACATTGTCCTTCGTATAGCCGAAAGACGACCAGACACCGGCGCCGACGAGGCCGAGGCCGATGTTGCGCTTGATCGACCAGACGACATCCTCCGCCGTGACCGGGTTGCCGGAATTGAACGTCGCGCCCTCTCGGAGGTTGAAGGTGATGGTGCCGTCGTCCGCTACGTTCCAGCTTTCGGCAAGTCCCGGATTGACCTTGGTGCGCTCGATAGGATCGAGCTGAATGAGGGTGTCGTAGATGTTGACGACGATGCCGGTGCTCTCGCGTCCGCTCATGGCGGCTGGGTCGAGCGTCAGAACATTGTTCATGCTCATGCCAACGACGAGTTGGTCAGCGGGTGTTGCCGCCAATGCGGATAGGGCACTTGTCGATAAGGCGGCAGTCACCAACAAGCCGAGAACGTGCTTCTTCATCTGATTTCCTCCTGGCTCACTCCACAAAGCCTGTCATCGGATGTAAGACATCATACAACTTGTGTCAATACATCATTTCACGAGAAGAAAATGGAAGTCTACATACTACCTGTAGCTCACTGACGGAGTATGTCATGCTTGCTCAACCGTCAACGCGGCATCAAAGAAGAGCCAGCGGTGGGCGAATGAACTATGTGAGCGCATCGTGATGCCTGCTCACAAAGACATCACGGCGCGGCGGTAAGGGTCACCTGAATGACGCCGATTGCAACGGGGCCGAACTCATCGATGCTGCCGGTGTGGGATTCGGTCTGGCCGCCATTCTGGGTTAACGTGCAGGCCAAGGCCTGCTTGCGTTCGAGGTTGAGACCGATGCCTTCCCGACATAAATTGGCTAATTCACCGAGCCAAAAGTTGGGAACGGTTTGCTCGGAGTCGCCTCAAAACGTCAATGTCGGCCGTTCCATCCGCGAGAAATGTACCGACTTTCGCGCCGTAGGCTCATACATTCTGGAGGACGGCATGTCGCGCGCCAGAAGATCGGAAAGAACCTGCGCAGTCTTCTGCAGCAACATCCTGACCTCAGCTTCCTCGAAATGCTGGATGTTGTCGGCGGTATGTCGAAGAGTTGAAACGAGCTCGACGCCTCGAGCATGCAGCTCAGCCATGATCGTTTTCCTTTAGGGAAGCACAATCATGCAAATTGCGGCCAGGAAGTCCAGTGTCTAGACACTAAACCCTTAAGACGATCGAAACATTCTGCTGAAGCCGACGCTTTTCTGGAGCCGAAAATGGCGGCTCCAGTCGCCAGCGCGCCAGCTGGCGCAGCGGATCGTGCCAAACAGCGAAGGCGACAAAGTTAAGTTCCTTTGCTGACGGCTATGCTCTTGTAAAGACAATGACTCGCGAGGAAGCTCCATCTGAATTTTTCCGTTGAGGTGATGTAATCTTCATGGAATTTTCAGCGAGACAGTGGATTCACAGACAACCAGATCACTTCGCGACGGAGCGGGCGCAGAGCGTTCGATAGCTGATGTTAAAAATGGCATTTTTGCTGATCGGACCTGCGGCGTTTCGCTCGCGATGGTATGTGCTGCTTATCCTGGGCGCAGCGCTGATCTCTCTGGCGCTGCTGATGATCATAGGCATCTCCGAACGGGTCAGTTTCGTCACCGTCGAAGCGCTCGGGCTGATCTTCGTGCTCAACGGTCTTTTGTCTTTCCTGCCGCTTCTGGTGCCGGAACTCGACCGCAAGGCTCGCATCCTGACGCTGCTGAAGGCAATCGGCCTGATTATCCTCGGCAGTCTGATCATCGGCTATCCGTTCCGGACCGATATCGGCATTGCCGCGCTGTTCGCATTGGCCTTCCTGCTCGATGGGGCGGGCCGCATCGCCACCGCTGTTATCGTACGCTTCCCACGCTGGCGGATGGGCGTATTTTACGGCGCCGTCGAACTGATGCTCGCGATCCTCGTCATCACCGAATGGCCGCTGCCGCGCGAAAAGAACATCGTCTTCTGCATCAGCCTGTTCCTGGCTCTGTCGGGCTGGCTGCTCGTGCGCATGTCGCTGATGCTGCGGACGCTGGAAAGCGAGGTGGCGATCCTCAATCTGCCTTTGTTCGGCGGGCGCGGCTGGTATGACAATGCCCCCGTGCTGATCGATACCGGGGAAGAGGTGAAGGTCGAAAATCCACTCACCGTCCATGTCTGGACGCCGGTCGGCTCGGCCGAGGAGCCGGCGCGCCGGCTGCTGATCGACCGCTATGTCGCCGCCGTAGACAAGAACGGCGTCATCTCCACCGGGCATGCCGCGATGGAAATGCTGCCTGATCTTTACATCAGTCACTATCCGAAGAAGGAACTCGAGCGCTCTGAGCATGACTTCATCACCTCGCTGCGTGGGACCGCGGAAAACGATCTCCACGGCCGTTTCCAGCCGTCCTATGCATGGGAGTCGGATTGGTGGTGCAATGCCGACGTCAACATCGATTTCTGGAACTACAATCCAAGGCGGCTCCGTGCATTCTGGGCCGGCTACAAACAGGACAACACCTACAATCTGACCAACCGTAATTGTTCTGTCGTGGTCGCTGCGGCACTCACCGCGGCTTTGGAAGGCTCGCTGGCAGGCAAGTCGCCGTGGCTTCGGCTCATCCGCCTGTTGATTGATCCCGACCTCTGGGTGGCCGCTATGATCAGCAACCGGGCGAATTCGGCGACTTGGACACCGGGTCTGGTGGTCGACTACGCTCGGACCATGGCGCGGATCGTGGAGGCGCGCGATGTCAGCTGGGCAAGGCGGTTCAGAGGGTTCCTGCGGCGCTTTCGCCCGCGTGTGGGCCAGAGCGGCGAACCACCCCAAGAAGTGTGACTATTACTTTGGTTGCGCCGTAATCAGAAAGCCGTAGCACAGTCCTGGCGGCACGATTGCGCAGGCAAGGTCGTCCAGAAACCCGACAAAGCTGGAATGGGTGACGGCACTTTCCGGCAGAAGGCTTTCGCCGGTCAGCCGCTCGACCGTGAAACCCGCAGCCGCGAGATCGTCGCGAATTTCCGCCTCTGTGAACAAATGATAGAACAGCGCGATGTCATGTCCGCCCACAAAGCGTCGGTAGCGGATGTCGCCCGGCTCCAACTCGCCGCGTTCCACCATCGGGCGGCATTCCGCCTGCTGGTCGCGCATTCGCCTGAATGCGTTCGGAACGCCCAGCACCAACGTTCCGCTCGGTTTCAGCGCGCGGCGCATATCGGCCAGGACCTCGATCCGCCGGCTTCTGCCTGCGATATGGCCGAGCACGCCGAAGCCGAGCAACGCCACATCGAACGTACCGCTCTCGACTTCGCGGTCGTAGATGCTGTCGCCGACGTCGCAGACGGCAACCTTTTGGCTCAGGCCTTTGCCAAGCGCGGCGGATGCGAGATGGTCGCGCGCCACGGCGCTGATATCGACGGCCAGAACGTTAGCGCCATGGCTTCTTGCCAGCGCCAGGCAGTAGCGTCCTTCGCCCGCGCCATAGTCGAGCAGCTTTCCACCCTCCGGCAGCGCTGCCGAGAGGAAACGAAGACAGCGCCGGTTTGGCTTGGGATAGCGGGAGACATACAGACCGGAGGCGAAATACGCATCGTAGCTACGGCGCATCTCGTTGCGTCCGAGCGCGCCACTCGGCGCATGTGTCGGCGTTAGGGTCTCTGATCTGGCGTGGTTCTCATCCATCGGTCAGTGATCGAAATGGAGGCGAAGGAACGCACCGCCGCCCGAGGGCAGGGTGCCGCATTTCAAGCCGTCGGCAAGCCGATGGATCAGAACCTGTGAGACACTGGCAATGGCCGCATCGATGCCGTCGTCGTTGTCGGCGTCAAGGATCGAGGCGAGGTCGGGCATGGCGCCCGGCCCAAGCGGCAATGGCGATCCTGTATGCCGCAACTCGATGTTGAAGTTCACTTCGTCGAAATGGCCCATCACCGAAGTCACCTTATGCACGCCGGTCGACTGGATGGCCTCGATGGCTTCCACCGCCGCCTGAGCGGCCCGCTGTACGACGTCGCGTCGCGCTGCCCAGGCACCGCCCATGCGCTCGATGAAGTCGGTGACCTGGGTGGCGACAGGGTAGCCGTTCGGCTCGATCTGCTGAAGCTGCGTCTTTTTGATGCCGATGCGGAACAAGAGGTTGAGCACGATCGCCAGCACGCCGGTGACGATGAAGCCGCTGCCGAGCAAGTGGCGCAGCGAAGGGGGTATGCGTTCGGCCAGACCCGGCAGTAGCATGATGGCAACGCCGCCCGCCATGGAAATGCCGACGATGAACATGCCGCGCGTGTCGAATTTTCGTTCGGCGATCAGATCGATGCCGGCTGCGATGAGGAAGGCCGCGGCATACAGTTCGATGGCGCCGATCACCGGCGTTGGGATCAGCGTCAGCGCCATTGTCGCCTGCGGCAGGAAGGCGATGAGCAAAAGCATCGCCGCGGCCACGAGGCCGGCATAACGGGTGGTGGTGCGGCTGGCGTGGCAAAGACCGATATTGGCCGACGAGGTGGCCGTACTCATGCCGCCCAGAAGGCCGCCAAGCGTATCGCCTATGCCGCCGGCAAGAATGCCGCGCCCTGCCTGCTTCATGTCGGGCCTGCGCCAGTCTGCGTCGTCCATCTTGTCCATCAGGATGAAGCTGCCAATGGAATCGATCTCCACCAGCGCCGCGACGAAGGCGGCCGCGATCAGCGCGCTGATGGGGATGGTGAACACCGGGGTCGCGATGCTGGGCAAATCTACGATGGGTGCGCTCATCAGCGCCTGGCCGCCGGAAAGCTCTCCAAGGAAAAACGCTGCGATGACGCCGCCGCCGATGCCGATCAGCAGGGAAAACAGCTGCAGGTGGCGGTTGCCCCAAACCGAGGTCGCCACGATCAGGCCGAGTGTGATGCCGGCAATGATCATGCTGTTGGGGTCGAGCATCATGTCTTGGCTCAGGCCGGTGGAGTGCGCGAACGCGCCTTCGACGAGCGACATGCCACCGATCAGCACGATCAGCCCGGCCACCATGGGAGGAAACAGGCCCCGGAGATGCGGTGTCAGCGGCGCCAGGATCAATGAGACCATGGCGCAGAGGATGGTCACCACCCCCACGCCGCCGGGGCCGGTCTCGATGAATATCGGCGCAATCTGCGGGATGAGGATCGCAGTCGGGATATGGACGATCAGCGCACCCGAGCCGAGCTTTCCGCCCCACGCCTGAAGTGCTGTGCCAAAGGCCATGGTTATGATGGTGACGGCGAGAAGGGTTCGGGTCTGTTCGAAATCGAAATTGGAGGCCTTGGCGAGTGCGAGCACATAGGCGGACAGGCCCAGCGCCATGGCGGCATGCTGGAAGCCGATCGGCAACAGCACCGACCATGCGGCTTTTTCATCGGCCGCGACCGACAGTTCCTGCGGTCTGCGGCGCGGTCGCGATGGCGGGAGGGTGAAGCCGATCATAGGGTGCCTTGCTGATGTCGATGGAAGACGGAACGTGCTGGTTGTGTCCCTGCCGTAACTCCGCCTGCTTCCTATGACCTCTGGAACATTGTGATTACGGTGCTAGTTGTGTAACGCTCATTCTGTTAATTTTTACCTTTGTGAGCAACATACCAGCCGCAATCCGGCACTTAGGAACCGAACAAAGATGAGCATTACATTCGAGGCGCATGGACCTGCGGTCGTCGCAGACGTTCAGGGCCGATTGGACAGCACGAATGCGGCGGCGGTCGAGGCTGAACTCTTCAAGCGACTTGGCTCCGGCGCTTTTATCCTGGATTTCACGCGCCTTGATTACATCTCCAGCGCCGGATTGCGGGTCGTGCTGGTCGTTGCCAAGCGCCTGAAACAGTCCGGCAACAAGTTCATCCTTGCCGGCTTGCAGCCCCACATCAAGGACGTGTTCGAGATTTCCGGCTTTCTTGGCATTCTCGATGTCGCCGATAACCGCGCGGATGCGTTGGCTCGGCTTTAATTACTAAAATCACGAAGCTCTCGCGAGCTCTATCGTTGAATCCAGCGTCTCGCGAGCGCCCTTGTAGCGGATGACGAGGCAGGTGATGTCGTCGGATTGCTCGGCGCCGTCGACGAAGCGCCCAACGGCATCCGTTACCCCTGATATGACCAGATCGACATGCTGCGCATGGGCATCGATCAACGCGTCTTTCAGCCGCCCTTCCGTGAACTCCCGACCTTCGCTGTCCATCGCTTCCGAAATGCCGTCCGTATACAGGAACAAGGTATCGCCGGCGTTGAGGTGGACCTTTTTCTCGCTGTAGGACAGGCCGGGCATGACGCCCAGCGCCATGCCGCCGGTGCGGGGCAGGTCGGCGACGCTGCCGTCGACGCGACGGATCATCAACGGCGGATTGTGCCCGCCATTGGCGTAGGTGAAATCGCCTGTCTCGGTATCGAGGATACCGTAGAAGGTGGTCACGAACAGATCCATAGGGTTCTGGCTGCAGATCACCGTGTTGGCCGCCGCCAGGCAGGTACCGGCCGAATGGCTCTCGCGCGCGGTCGATTGCAGCACCGTGCGCGAGATCGCCATGAAGAAAGCTGCCGGGACCCCTTTCCCCGAAACGTCAGCGATGACGATGCCGAGATGCCGGTCGTCGATGGCGAAGAAGTCGTAGAAATCCCCGCCGAGCTCTCGCGCCGGCACCATCGTCGCCTTGCCGTCATAGGAAGGGTGGATGGGCAGCGCCTGGGGCAGGATCGCCGCCTGCAGCGAGCGCGCAGCATCGAGTTCGGCTTCGACGCGACGTTTGGATTCCTCCAAAAGGTGGTTTTTCTGCTCGAGTTCGATGGTGCGCGCTCGAACCAGAGACTCCAGATGCTCCTCGCGCGCCTGCACCTCTATCGCCATGTGCTGGAACACGCGGGCAAGCGTTCCGAGTTCGTCGCTCTGCGCGGCCAATCCGTTGAGGCTCTCCGGCTGGAAGGTACGGCCGTCGATCTCGCGAGCGGCATGCGTCATCGCAGCCACCGGCCGCGTGATCCGGCCGGCAAACACGCCGGCTATTGCCGAACCGATGGCAAAGACGATGGCCGCAGCGATTGCGCCATAGAGCAGGTAGTTCGACAGCATCTCGTCGAGGCGCTTGGTCGACAGCGCAATCACGGTCGAACCTATGGCGATGCCGGCGCTGTCGCGGATCGGTGCCGCCACCAGCAGCTTGTTCTCCCACAGGTCGGATGACGGCGCTGCGCCGCTGATGCTGTCATTGACCAATTCGTCGACGTCGTCGACAGGCAACTCGTCGCCGATCTTGGCCGTCATTCGCATCGCGTCGTCAAAAATCTGGATCGCCTGGATTTCGTCGCGATTGAGCAAGGCGGCAAGCAGTACCGGAACGCTGTTTGCCGCTCGGACCGGGTCGAGCACGGTGATGGGCTGGCCGGCAATCAGCGCGCGCCCACCGTCGACGCGAACGCCGACATATTGCACACCGTCGATGGGGCTGCCCAACTCCAGGCTGAACCTTTTGCCGCTTGTCAAGGCGTCGAGCGCGTGATGCGGCAGGCCGATCGGCAGCGTTTCGCCCTCAATAATCGCGCCATAATCGCCGATGGAGTTGGCGATGACCCTGAGATTGCTGTCGACCAGCCAGATGGACGAGGCATTGCCGCGCGCGACGATTTCGGCCAGACGGTTGCCGAGTTCCCCGGGTGACATGGTGTTCATGCTGCCAATAGCAAAGGCGAGCGTGGACAGATCGTCGATGACGACCCCTTCCATCTCTTCCAGGGAGATTTCCGTGAGGCGCGCACTTTCGGCGACGATGCGGGCAATGGCCTGCGCCTGCCCCTCTGCCTGTTCGATCAATGCGTTTCGTCCTAGATAGCCGAAAACCAGGCTGATCGACACGATAGCGAGCGCGATGCACGCCGCCACCATCAGGACAAGGCGACGGGTGAGCGTCATTGTGCGGCTCCGTCGGTCTTGGCGGTGGGTCTCAGCATGACCAGCCGGATATGGTTGCGCTCGGCGCTGCGATGATAGGCGACCTCATCGATCATTTCGCGCACGAGAAAAACACCCAAGCCACCGACCGCCCGATCCTCGACGGATTGGTTCAGCCTGGGCTCCGGCGCCTGATGAAAGGGGTCGAAGGCAACGCCGGCATCATCCAGTTCAACGGATAGCCGGTCTTTGCCCACCGTGATGACAACACCGATGTCCGTTCCCTCCGCCTTGCCGTAGGTGACGATATTGGTAACCAACTCCTCGATCGACATGGTCAGTTTGAACATCGCGGCCGGCGCCAGCACATCTTCCGCAGCCTCCTCGACCGCCGCCTGGATCGCGCCGACGGCGTCCAGCGTCGCGGGAACCTGGAAACGGCTTACCACCTCGGTGTCAGGAACCATTCTATTTTTCCTCCTGCACGATCATCGGCCCAGCCATCTGCGCAATCGGGTCAGTATCCTCGCGCGGTCTATGGCCAGCAAACCGGCTTAGCCGAGCGCGGGCATAGTTCATCAGCCGGCTGAGCGGCCAGCAGAACATCAGAAACCACAGCATCGTATAGATATAGACCCACAGCGTCGCGCGCGGATCGCCAACGGCGGCAATCACAGTGTTCGCGCGCTGCACGATTTCGGGCACGCCGATGACCGACGCGGTGGACGAAGCCATGACGATGATGAGGAAATAGGTCGTCCATGCGGGGATGAAATAAAACGCCTCGACGGTTTCGCCGCGCCGGTGGTGCCGGATGGCCGAAAGCGCATTGTCGGAAACGAAGCCGGCGACGGCGACCGAAAGTGCCAGCGACGCCTTGATCCAGCCTGCGATCTCCAGCGACACACCGCCGATGGAGATCTCGGTAGGCAGGACATAAGCGAGATAGTAGATCAGCACGAAGGTCGGCGGCAAACGTGCCGCCGCCGTCAGGAAGCGCCCAAGCCGCCAGCCCGACAGCCGAAGCCTCGCAAGCCCGTAGCCCAGCGGAGTGCCGATGGCCATGGTGGCGGCCGATATCAGGATGTTCCACAGGAAGCCGCCTGCCAGGAACGGTGTCCAGATCCACAGCATGGTGAAGACCTCGGGCATGCTCACCGCTGCAGCACCTTTCGTTCGAACAGCTTGAAGCCTTGCACGACGACCAGGACGGTGGCGACATAGCAGGCGAGCAGGATGTTCATCATCACACCGCCATTGCCGTAGTCGGCAATGATAGTGGTGCTGGCGTAGACCAGTTCGGGAACGGCAATAGCGCTGGCCATGGCGGTTGCCTTGACGATGTTGATGCAACTTCCCATCACCGCGGGATAGGCAAGCACGGCGATGCGACGGCGCCGGTCCGTTGCGTTAGCGGCGATGGTTGCGGATGCGTCCGCAAGAGTGACGGCATTTGCCGCGCCCGCATAGAGCGACAAAACAGCGATTGCGACGATCATGGCATTCAGGCTGAAGCCATGCGTCGCCAGCAAGCCGCCAATGCCGAAGAAGACCAGATAGAGCTGCAGCAAGGGCGGTGTCATGCGCAACACCGTGAGCATGGTCGCTATCAGTTGCGTCAGGCCGGGGATGCGCATGCGCAACAGCGCCGCCCCACCGAAGCCGACCAGAAGGCTGCCGGCGATCACCGATATGGCGAGGATGCAGGTTGTCAGCAGCGCCTTGAGGAAAAGATCGCGGCCATAGGGGTCGTAGAATGCGGTCAAGTCAACGCCGAAGCGGTCGCGCAAACTCAGGACGATGGCGCCAAAGCCCTGCAGGTCCTGCGCCTCGATCAGATCGAGATCGCGGCAATCGGCGGTCCAGCGTCCATCGGCGTCGCGTCTGCAGTGCCACTGCCCATCGTCATCACGCTTCGACCAGAGTGCGCCAGCATCCTGGAGATAGGCGGCGGGCGGCAGGCGCCATTTGGCTTCCAGCGCCTTGAGATGCCCGTCGCGCAGCCAGCCGGCGACAGTCTGGTCGAACTGGTCGGCCAATGGCCCATCAGAGGCCACCGCAATGGCCCATGGCGAGACGAAATCGGCCGGCAGCAGCCGATAGTTCGGCCATGCGCCACTGGTGAGCGCATGCTGAAGTGCTGCCTCGTCATAAAGCCAGCCGGCGCAGTTGCGTTCGCGCAAGGCAAGCTCGGCGTCGCGGGTGTTGGCGAATGCCCTGATGTCGGCGAGCAGACGCGTTGCGGCGAGCCTGTTCCACAGCGCTCCTTGAACCGCGCAGAGCGGCTTGCCGGCAATGTCGCTCCAGGCGCGGATCGGGCTGTCTTCCAGCACGAGGATGCTGGCGCCGCCACCGTAATATCCCGGCTCGATCATTCGGACGAGGCGGCGGCGGTCTATTGTATCGCCCAGCGTCGCCACGACCACATCGACATCGCCCGCGGCCAGTTTCTGCAGGCGGTTTGAACTCGTCACCGGCACCAGCCGCACCGGAACGCCGAGGGTTTCCGCCAGGCCGGCAGCGACATCCGCATCGAAACCAACGATGTTGCCCTGGCGGTCGCGATAGCCGAAAGGCTGGTAATCGGCCTTGACGCCGGCCACGAGTTCGCCTCTGGCTTTGATGTCTGCAAGCGCGTCCGCTCGCGCTGGCTGCACGACGAGAAAGCATAGGATCGCGATCAGCCAGAAGGCGGGGGCCGACGAAAAAAGAGGCACAGGACGATCCGTCTTGTCCAAGTTCGAACTGGTTTGAATATCTTACGTAATTTATGAACAAATAAGCCCCACAGTGACAGCGATTTCGCTTCAACGACTATGAAAGGTTGGGTGGTGACACATAGGAAGGGCATGAGGGCGCTGATCGTCGCTGCAGCCTGTCTGTTGTCTTCGTTCGGCGTACAGGCGACCGAGCTTCAGCGAATTGCCGAGAGCGGCGTCATCCGTGCCGGCACACGCGCCGATGCCGTGCCATTCGCCTTCCGTGGAGCGGACGGCACACCGCAAGGGTTCTCCGTCGATCTGCTGGAGGAAATCCGCGCCGCCACCGAAGCGCGGCTCGGCAAGCCTGTCAGGCTCGAACTCTCCATCGTCACACCGTCCAACCGGCTGCAGCTTGTCGAGGCCGGAGAACTCGATATCGTCTGCGAGATCACCACGCCCACGTGGCAGCGCGAAAAGACCATCGATTTTTCGATACCGTTCTTCCGAGACGGCACCCGCATCCTGGCCTATCGCGAAACCTTGCGCAAAACGCCCGATATCAAGGACATGGTGGTGGGCATTGCCGAAGGCACGACGACGGCGGCTATTTTGGAAGAAGCGATGCCGGGCATCGTGACGAAACCCTATCCGACGATGGACGATGCCTTTGCCGCGCTCAACCGTGGGGAAATCCAGGGCGTTTCCAACATCGGCATCATCCTGCTCGGTCTGGCCCGCAAGCTCGAGCCCACCCGAAGTGTGGTTTTGTTGCCGAGAACCGAGCCGCTGAGCAACGAAGCCATGGCCTGCATTCTGCCGCAGAACGACAGCGAATGGCGGGACTTCGTTAACCAGACCATCGTCGGCCTGACCAGCGGCCTTGCTGACTATCGCGGCCGCTACATGGAGATCTACAACAAGTGGTTCGGGCGGGACGGCATGATGGTCTATCCGCTCGACCGCTCGACACGCGATTATCTGCTGCAGACCAATGTATGGTCGCGATAGCAGTCACGAAAAAGCCCGCGCTACCTGGCAGCACGGGCCTTTTCCGAAGCCTTAAAGCTGACTAAGCTTCAGCGGAGGAAAACTGTCTCGACCTGGCCGTGCGAGAAGTCGACCGAGGCGTGACCGCCTGCGTGCAGGCCTGCGGGGATGGCGACGTCGAGCGGAACAGTCACGCTTTCGCCATTGGTGAAGGTGATCACGCGGGCTTCCTGGTTGAAGCTTTTCACGGTTCCGCTGAGAGGCACGGCAGCAAAGGCCGTGCCGCCGAGAAGAGCCAGTGAAGCGATGGTAAGGGCTAACTTTTTCATGACTGAAAAATCCTTTTGTCTGGACGGAGTAAACTCCAAAGTTTGCTTGCCGTCACAACAACAGGTATGCGCTCCGAAGCTTCTTTAAAGAAGCGCTTGAATCACAAGCCGGTGTGCGGACGTTTACCGGAACGTGATCGGCGTAACGACGCACTTGTTCTTAAGGGAGCCGATGACAGCCCGGACCATCGTCACATATCCAGATCCACGCCTGCGGCTGGTCGCGGAGCCGGTGACAGTTTTCGATGCCCGTTTGTGCGAGCTTGCGTCCGATCTGCTCGATACGATGCGCGCAGCACCCGGTATCGGTATCACCGGTCCGCATATCGGCGCGCTCAAGCGGGTCGTGGTTTTGGAGCTTTCGGCTGCCGATGGTGTCCAGACCTATGTCAATCCCCGCATCGTCTGGCGGTCCGAAGCGCTTATCCGTCATCGAGAAGGCAGCGTCTCGATGCCCGGCGTCGTCGAAGAGATCGAGCGCAATGCTTCCGTGCGAATCGTCTATCAGGATATGGACGGCGTCGAGAAAACAGAAGAGGCGGAGGGTCTGCGCTCGGTCTGCCACCAGCATGAGATCGACCAGCTCGACGGCATTTTTTGGCTGCAGCGCCTGTCGCGGCTGAAGCGCGAACGGCTCGTCAAACGCTACGAAAAGCTAAACAGGTCCCGTTGAGGTTGGGCTTGCCGGCCAACGCGCATGGAAGCATTTAAAGAGACGGCTTGCGCGAGTATCAACTGATGCGGCGCTTCTCCAGCTTTCGGGCAAGGGTCCTGCGATGCATGCCGAGATGGCGCGCGGTCGCGGAGATATTGAAGTCGTTTTCGACCAGCGTTTCGTGGATGCGCTCCCATTCCAACACCTTGATCGAGGTTTGGCGCTTGGTCAGCGGCACTTCGGCATCGCCACTGGACTTGCCGAAGGCGGCTTCGATGTCGTCGGTATTGGCGGGCTTCGCAAGATAGTGGGATGCGCCCAGCTTGATCGCTTCGACGGCGGTGGCAATGCTGGCGAATCCGGTCAGCACGACAATACGCATTTCAGGGTCAAGTTCATGCAGCATCTTGACGCCCTTGAGCCCCGAACCCGAGCCCAGCTTCAGGTCGACGACCGCATAGCCTGGCCTGTTGTTCTTCAACGTTTCGGAGAGCTGTTCCAGCCCTTCGCAGACCAGCACTTCATAACCGCGCCGCTCGAACGAGCGTTTCAGCGTGCGCGCAAAGGCGGCATCGTCTTCCAGGATCAGCAAAGGGCGGTCGTTCGTCATGCAAGTCCCTCGGGCGCCAAGGTTGTCAGCGGGAGCGTCAAGGTCACGGACGCACCCTTGGTTGGATTGTTCGCCGCGGCCACGGTTCCTCCGAGTTTTCGCACCGCGTTCACGACGAGGAACAGGCCAAGTCCGCTGCCCGGTCTATTCTTGCTCGACTGATAGGGCGTCCCCAGCGAGTCCAGCATTTCCGGGCTGAACCCCGGACCCGCATCCCTGACGGAAATGACCAGCTTGTCCTCCTGCCGGGTGACGGACAGGCCCACCCAATCGGGCGAAGCCTCGAACGCGTTGTCGAACAGATTGAAAACGACCTGCTTCAGTGCCGCATCGAAAACGATGGCAGTGTCTGGAACGAGGACGTTGTTATAGTCGAACGTCGCGGGCGACCGGCTGGCGAGCCAATCTAGCACCATCTCGTCGAAAAAGTCACGTATCGTGGTGCGAATTGTTCCTTCGCCACGCGTTTCGCCGGAGGACATGAGGATGCCAGTGACGATCTGCTTGCAGCGGTCGAGCTGCGCCTGCATCTCGCGGATGTCCTCGGTGAGTTCGGCATCCTTCTTGAGTTTGGGCATGCGCCGCCAGTCGTTGAGGATGACCGAGACAGTCGCAAGCGGCGTGCCCAGCTCATGCGCCGCACCGGAAGCGAGAAGCCCCATGCGAACGATATGGTCCTCCTCTGCGGATTGCTGCCGCAGGTTGGCCAGATGCGCGTCGCGCTCGCGCAGATTTCTCGAGATCCGAGTGATGAACAGAACGAGCAGGATCGCAGCGAGCAGGAAGCTGACGAACGCACCTTGAATATAGCGGGTCAGAAACCCGCCATCTTCCAGGCCGGGCAAAACTAAGGGTTGATTGAAGCGCATCAGCAGCAGAAAGCATAGACTGGCAAACGCGACCAAAGCCCATGTCGACCTGGTGTCGAGCAAGGTCGAGCCCAGAGTGATCTGCAGCAGATAGAGCGAGACGAAGGGGTTGGCCGCGCCACCGCTCAAATAGAGTTGCCCGGTCAGTGCCGCGACATCGAGGATGAGTTCGATAAATAGCTCAGCCTGGGTGACATCGCGTTTGCTGTTGAGCCGAAGCAAGGTCGCAAGGTTCAGCACGAGCAGAAAGATGACGATCCCAGCCATCTGGGCGAGGGGAATATCTACCGCCATCTGGAAATGAACGATGAGGATCGTGACAACCTGACCGACAACGGCAAGCCAGCGTAGCTGGACCAGCAGAAGCAGGTTCTTACGGTTGGTTGTTTCCTGTGCCGACATCGGTCACACCAGCCCATCCTTAGGCGCGCAAAGCGTTGTCACGAGACCACCGTCCGGTGTTGGCCGGTGCCGCCTTTCGCAGACCCTTTGCCGAGCCGGTCGCGCACCAGCATCCAGGCACCTGCCAGCGCCATCAAGGCCAGGCCGAACCAGGTAAAGGCATAGATGAGGTGGTGATTGTTGAACGCGATCTTTGTGAGGCCGCCGACCGGCCAGCCGCCGATGTTTGGCGTGGCATCGGCATCGATGAAATAGGGAGCGGTCTGGCCGAGGCCGCGCTTGGTGGCGATTGCCTCGACGTCGCGCGAATACCAGCGGTCGGCTGCGGGATCGTTGTGGCGCAGGAAACCGCCGCCTGGCTCGGTGAGGCGCAGCAGGCCGGTCAGGCTGGCGGGGCCTTCGATCTGGCCAGAGGGCCGCGAGGAAGGGTCTCGCCGGTCGGGCGGCACGAAGCCGCGATTGACCAGAATTGTAAAGCCCGCATCGGTCAGGAACGGCGTCACCACCCAGTAACCGCCGCCAAGATCCGTCACCGCCTGGGTCAGCGTCTCTCGGTCGTTGAGGAAGCGGCCCTCGACACGGACGCGCAGATATTCGCTGTCGTCTCGGCTGAGGCCGCTCCAATCAGCTTGACCCGGCGCCGCGACCGGCTCAGCACCGACGCGCTGCTCGACCCGTGCAATCAGCGCTTCTTTCCATTGCAGCCGCTCGATCTGCCAGACACCCAGAGAGGCCAGCAGCACAGCAGTCGCTAGCGCGGCGCAAATTGCCGCCACTAGAAAGGCAAAGGAGCGCCGGGGCTTGGCTGTGTCGGTCACGGCATCTGCTGCATGTCGTGGACCGGCATCATGTTGGCATTCAGGTGATACATGACCCAGAGCGAGCCGCTCAGCGCGATGACCACTACGATCAACGTGAAGATCAGCGCCATCATCGTCCATCCCTGTTCGGACCGCGCATTCATATGCAGGAAATAGATCATGTGCACGAAGATCTGCACGATGGCGAAGGCCATTATGACGATGGCCGTCACCATCTTGCTGTCGAGAACGCCGCTCATCACCAGCCAGAACGGAACGGCGGTCAGCACGACCGACAGGAAGAAGCCGATCAGATAGCTGCGCATCGATCCGTGCGACTGATCATCATGATCGTCGTGAGGCGCGGTCGGGACGTGCGTTTTTGTGTTGGCGCTGTTCATCTCAGCATCCCCATCAGGTAAACGAAGGTGAAAACCCCGATCCAGATGACATCGAGGAAATGCCAGAACATGCTCAGGCACATCAGCCGGCGCTTGTTCGCCTCGATCAGCCCGCGACGGCTCACCTGCACCATCAGCGTCACCAGCCAGATGATGCCGAAGGTCACATGCAGGCCGTGCGTGCCGACAAGCGTGAAGAAGGCCGACAGAAAAGCGCTGCGCTGCGGCGTGGCGCCGATTTCGATCAGGTGGTGGAATTCATAGAGTTCGATGCCCAGGAAGGTGAGGCCGAACAGGCCCGTCACCGCCAACCACATCAGCGTGGTTCTCTGGTTGCCCTTGACCATCTCCAGCATGGCAAAGCCGTAGGTGATCGAGGAGAACAGCAGCATGGCGGTGTTGAGCGCCACGAGGTTCAGATCGAACAGGTCCTTGGGGGCGGGGCCGGCTGCATAGTTCGCCCCCAGCACGCCGTAGGTGGCGAAGAGTACCGCGAAGATGAGGCAGTCGCTCATCAGGTAGATCCAGAAGCCGAGCATGGTGCTGCCGCCTTCGGCATGACCGTGCTCTTCCCGCTGGTAGAAGACCGGCTTCTCTTCGTTAGCCGGTGCGGCGATGGATGCTGTCATTGTCTTACTCACCTGCCGCGAGCAGCTTCGTGCGCGCGCCTTCGGTCCGCGTGACTTCGTCGGCCTCGATGCGGAAGTCGCGGTCGTAGTTGAACGTATGGCTGATGGCGACTACCAGAATTGCGACGAAGCAAACCGCTGCCAGCCACCAGATATACCAGATCAGGCCCACCGACATTGCCACGCTGAGACCGGCGATGATGACGCCGACGCCTGTATTCTTGGGCATGTGGATGGGCTTGAAACCTTCCATCGGGCGCTCGTGGCCGCGCCTTTTCATGTCCCACCATGCGTCGTTGTCATAGACGACCGGTGTGAAGGCGAAGTTGTAGGCCGGCGGCGGCGAGGAGGTTGCCCATTCCAGCGTGCGCCCGTCCCACGGGTCGCCGGTGGTGTCGCGTAGTTGCTCGCGGCGCATGATGCTGACGGCGAACTGCACCAGCATGGCCCCGATCCCACAGAAGATCAGGAAGGCGCCGAAGCCTGCCAGCCAGAACCAGATCTGCAAGGACGGATCGTCGAACACGCGCAGGCGGCGGGTCACGCCCATCAGGCCGAGAACATAGAGCGGCATGAAGGCGAAGAAGAAGCCGACCACCCACAGCCAGAACGAAACCTTGCCCCAGAACGGATCGAGCTTGAAGCCGAACGCCTTCGGCCACCAGAAGGTGATGCCGGCAAACAGACCATAAAGCACGCCGCCGATGATGACGTTGTGGAAGTGGGCAACCAGAAACAACGAGTTGTGCAGCACGAAGTCCGCCGGCGGCACCGCCAGCAGCACGCCCGTCATGCCGCCAACGGTGAAGGTCAGCATAAAGGCCATGGTCCACATCATCGGCAATTCGAAACGGATGCGCCCCTTATACATCGTGAACAGCCAGTTGAAGATCTTCGCGCCCGTCGGGATCGAGATGATCATAGTGGTGATGCCGAAGAAGGAGTTGACGCTGGCGCCCGAACCCATGGTGAAGAAGTGATGCAGCCACACCAGATAGGACAGGATGGTGATGACGACCGTGGCGTAAACCATCGAGGTGTAGCCGAACAGGCGCTTGCCCGAGAAGGTCGAGGCGACTTCCGAGAAAATGCCGAAAGCCGGCAGAATGAGTATGTAAACCTCCGGGTGGCCCCAGATCCAGATGAGGTTGACATACATCATCGGGTTGCCGCCGAGGTCGTTGGTGAAGAAATTCGTCCCAACGTAACGGTCGAGCGACAAGAGAACCAGTGTGGCGGTGAGCACCGGGAAGGTCGCGACGATAAGCACGTTGGTGCAGAGCGACGTCCAGGTGAAGATGGGCATCTTCATCATCGCCATGCCCGGCGCGCGCATCTTGACGATGGTACAGATCAGGTTGATACCGGACAAAGTCGTGCCCACGCCGGCCACCTGCAAGGCCCATATGTAATAGTCGACGCCGACGCCCGGACTGGCGTCCGCTCCTGACAACGGTGGATAGGCAAGCCAGCCGGTACGCGCGAACTCGCCGACGAACAGCGACATCATAACCAGAATGGCGCCGCCGACCGTCATCCAGAAGCTGAAATTGTTGAGGAAGGGGAACGCCACGTCGCGCGCGCCGATCTGCAGCGGTACGACGTAGTTCATGAGGCCAGTCACCAGCGGCATGGCGACGAAGAAGATCATGATCACGCCATGCGCGGTGAAGATCTGGTCGTAGTGGTGGGCGTTGAGATAGCCTTCCGACCCGTTGAAGGCCATGGCCTGCTGCAGACGCATCATGATGGCGTCGGCGAAACCGCGCAGCAACATGATGATGCCGAGGATCATATACATGATGCCGATGCGCTTATGGTCGACGGTGGTGAACCACTCGCGCCACAGATAGCCCCAGAGGCGGAAATAGGTGATCGCGCCCAGAACGGCCATGCCCATGACGGCGACCACGGCGAAGGTGATCACGACGATAGGCTCGTGCAGCGGCAACGACTCCAGGGTCAGTCGGCCGAAGATCATTTTGATCAGATTCTCAGACATCGGTATTCCTCAGGAGCCTGACGGCCGGCTGAACTGTAATTGAGCGTCGAGCAGCGGGGTGCGGAAGGGGAGGAAGCTGCGGCGCGCAAGACCGGCGCCGACCAGCGGATCGGGATTGACCGGCTTGCCGATGGCGATGCCGATATCGGCGACTGCTTCCTGTTCCTCGATCGTGCAGATGCCGGTGACGACATTCGATTTGAGACCAAACAAGGCTGTGCGCACCGCCGCGTCGCCAACCATCGGCTGCTGCAGCAGGTTGACGCCAGCGAGACCGAGGCCGCCGTTGCGGTCTATGGCCATCATCTCGTCCATGCACATCTTGCCGGGCTCGACGCAGCGGTCGCGGATGAAGCGGAAGAGATTGTTTTCGACCGTGCCGAATTTCTGCACGGGCACGTTTTCGCTTGGTTTGGCCAGTTCCTGATAGGAGATACGATCGAGCGCCCCGGTTTCAGCCCTGGTTTCGGCGACCCATGTGTCGAAATCGCCGGTCTCCAGACCGTGGAACGCGAAATGCATGCCGGAGAAGCCGTCGCCGCTGTAGTTGGCGGAGAAGCCCGTATATTCGCCCGGCTTGTTGATGACGCCGTGCAGCGTCGTTTCCATGCCCGGCATCGCATAGATCTGTCCGGCCAATGCCGGGATGTAGAACGAGTTCATCACCGAGGATGAGGTGATCCGGAACCGGATCGGCCGGTTGACCGGGGCTGCCAGTTCATTGACCGACGCGATGCCATATTCGGGATAGATGAACAGCCATTTCCAGTCGAGCGCGGTCACCTGCACTTCGAGCGGATCTCCGGCATCCTCGATCGGCTGGCCCTCCGCGATGCGGCTGAGCGGCCGATAGGGATCGAGCAAATGCGTCCACATCCATGTCAGCGCGCCAAGGCAGATGATGATGAGCAGCGGCGCCGACCAGATCACCAGTTCCAGATGGGTGGAGTGATCCCAGTCAGGCTCGTACTTCGCCTCCTTGTTGCCGGCACGATAGCGCCAGGCGAAAAAGACGGTGAGGAACATCACCGGCACGATGATGATCAGCATCAGCACCGTCGAGATGACGATGAGATTGGCCTGCTGGCTGGCGACGTCCCCCGAAGGCCTGAGCACCACAAGGTTGCACCCGCTGAGCATCAGAGCCAGCGGCAGAAGCAGAAGATATTTGAGACGGGTCAACACAATGGGTCCGCATGGATTATGGTCGATGCGCTTTCCTAGCCCTCGCAGCCTTTCAGACACATTGGACAATTTGCCCAATGCCTCTATTGTACACTCACGCGCATAAGTCTCACGACCAGCGCGATTTTGTCCGCTAGAGTGGGCTGGATCGGGAAATTCCCTGTTTTGCAAAGCGACCATGACGCAACCCTCGGCAACACATCCTATATCCGATAATCTCGGCCCGGAAGTCCGGGACGGACATATCGGCAGTCACGGCTCCATCGCACCCGGCGAAATCGCCGTCGGGGTGTTCATCGGCCGCACGTCGGAGTTCTTCGACTTCTTCGTATACGCCATCGCCTCGGTGGTGGTCTTCCCCCGGCTCGTCTTTCCTTATGTCGATGCCTTGACCGGTACACTCTACTCTTTCGGCATCTTCGCGCTCGCCTTCGTCGTCCGGCCGGTCGGCACGGCGATCTTCATGGCTGTCGACCGAGCTTATGGCAAAGGCGCCAAGATGATCGGGGCGTTATTGCTGTTGGGCACAGCGACGGTGGCCGTCGCGTTCCTGCCCGGCTACGAGCGCATCGGCATCGCCGCCGTATGGCTGCTGGCAATTGCCCGCATGTTGCAGGGCATCGCGCTCGGCGGCACCTGGGACGGGCTGGCTTCGCTGCTCGCGCTCTATGCACCGAAAGAAAAGCGCGGCTGGTACGCGATGATCCCGCAGCTCGGCGCGCCCGCCGGCCTGATCGTCGCGAGCGCACTGTTTGCCTTCTTCGTCGGTAATCTCTCGGCGCAGGACTTTTTCGACTGGGGCTGGCGTTACCCGTTCTTCGTCGCCTTCGCGATCAACGTGGTGGCGCTGTTCGCCCGCCTTCGCATGGTGTCGACGCCGGAATATGCTGAGATGTTCGCCAACCGCGAACTGATGCCGATGCGGGTGTTCGAGACCTTCCGCATGGAAGGACGAACCGTCATCATCGGTGCCTTTGCGCCGCTGGCAAGCTTTGCCCTGTTCCATATGGTCACGGTGTTCCCGCTGTCTTGGGTCTTCCTGTTCACCTCAGAAGGGATTGCGCGCTTTCTGGTCATTGAGACGGTCAGCGCCTTCTTCGGCCTCGCGGCCATCGTCGCATCGGGCATCATAGCGGATCGCGTCGGTCGTCGCTCGCTGTTGATCGGCACCGCGGTGGCGATTGCGGCCTTCAGCGGGTTCGCGCCGCAGCTTCTCGACGGCGGCCCGGTTGGCGAGACCGTGTTCATGGTGCTCGGCTTCATTCTGCTCGGCCTGTCGTTCGGACAATCGTCGGGCGTCGTGGCGGCGGGATTTTCCAAGACCTATCGATACACGGGCTCGGCGTTGACCAGTGACCTGGCCTGGCTTTTTGGTGCGGGTTTCGCGCCGCTGGCGGCACTTCTGCTCTCCACCGAATTCGGTCTTCTGGCCGCTGGCGGCTATCTGCTCTCGGGCGCCATCTGCACCATGCTCGCGGTCTGGTTGAGCGCTCGCCCGGCCGTCAGGGACTGATAGCTCGCATGGGAAGGCGACCCGCCTTCCGATGGAATGTCTTTCTCGCGTCTTGATTCAAACCAGCGTGAGCCGACCTTGATCCACCCTTATGTGGGGCTATCTTTGTTGTCTGGCCAAGCCAGTACAAGCAAAGGAAATCTCATATGCTGAAACGCCCTCTCGGAAAAACCGGCCTCGACATCGCTCCGCTCGTCCTTGGCGGCAACGTCTTCGGCTGGACGGCGGATGAGAAGACCAGCTTTTCCATCTTGGATGCGTTCGTGGATAACGGCTTCAACGCCATCGATACGGCGGATGTCTATTCGTCCTGGGCGCCCGGCAACAAGGGTGGCGAATCCGAGGCGATCATCGGTGACTGGCTGAAAAGCCGGCCGGGCCTGCGCGATAAAGTCGTCATCTTCACCAAGGTCGGATCCGATCTCGGCGTTCCTGGCAAGAAAGGCCTGTCGGAAAAGTGGATTCTCCAGGCGGTCGACGAATCCCTGGCGCGGCTGAAGACCGATGTCATCGACCTCTATTTCTCGCATTGGCCGGACAGCACGCCGCATGAGGAGACGCTTGGCGCCTATGACAAACTGCTCAAGGCAGGCAAGATACGGTCAATAGGTGCTTCCAATTTCAGTGCCGAACAGTTGGGCGAGGCGTTGGCGGTTGCCAAGGGTAAGGCTTTGCCTGCCTATCAGGTGCTGCAGCCTGGCTACAATCTCTACGATCGCGCGGAGTTCGACGGCGCATTGCGCGACCTCTGCATCGAGGAAGACATTGGCGTGGTGACCTATTACAGCCTGGCCTCCGGCTTCCTGTCCGGCAAATACCGTTCGGAAGCCGATCTCGGCAAATCCCCGCGCGGCGAGGGTGCCGCCAAATATCTGACGCCGCGCGGCCTTGCTGTTTTGGGCGCGCTCGATACGGTTTCGGCTGGGCATTCGGTCGAGCCGGCAGAAGTCGCGCTTGCCTGGCTGATCGCACGTAAGGGCGTCACGGCGCCGATTGCCAGCGCCACCAGCGTTGCGCAGGTCGAAAGCTTCGCCAAAGCTGCCGCGCTCAAACTGTCCGAAGCAGATATCGCAGCGCTCGATAGGGCCAGTGGCGAAAGCTGACTTCCATATGGAA
The DNA here is from genome assembly GCF_030010215.1 of Tianweitania sp. UT-5YL-CI-8. Taxonomy (GTDB): domain Bacteria; phylum Pseudomonadota; class Alphaproteobacteria; order Rhizobiales; family Rhizobiaceae; genus Oryzicola. The sequence continues at coordinate 375,105 of NZ_JASCRR010000001.1, read as the reverse complement.
ACGCGCAGATCCTGAAATCTGCACTTTCTCGCAGCTCAGTTAAAGACGTGGGCGGACGCGGCGTCGAAACCGATCCAGACGCTGTCGCCTCTGCTCAAGCCTGAAATCGCCGGATGTCCGAAAGGCAAGCGGACCGACAGTGGATCGCCGCTTTTCGTTGATGTCGCGACATGGACGTTGTTGCCGAGAAAGGTGATATCGCTGACTGTCGCGGCCAAGCTTTGCTGCAAGGGTTCTCGCGTCAGCGACAAACGTTCGGGGCGCAGCATCAGGGCGGCGCCCTCCGGTTTGCCGGCTTCGTGCAGAGGAACGTCGCTGAAGACCGATCCTCCAACCGAAACTGTGGCGCGGCTATTGGCCGTGTTGAGCATTTGGCACGGCAGGAAATCGCTGTCACCGATGAACTGGGCGACAAACCGGGTGGCGGGATTGGCATAGAGCTCAGGCCCGGTGCCGATCTGGTCGATCACGCCCTTGGAGAATACGGCGATGCGATCCGACAGGCGCAGAGCTTCCTCCTGGTCGTGCGTCACATAGAGGATCGTCACCTCGGTCTGCTGGTGGATGCGACGGATTTCATGCTGGATTTCCTCCCGCAGCTTCTTGTCGAGCGCCGACAGCGGCTCGTCCATCAAAAGCACCGGAGGATCGTAGGCAAGCGCGCGGGCGAGCGCGACGCGCTGCTGCTGGCCGCCAGACATCTGTGCCGGTTTTCGGTCCTCGAAACCTTCGAGGCGCACCAGCCGCAGCATGTCCTTGACCTTGGCGTCGATCTGATGCTTCGGCAGCCGCCGGACCTTGAGCGGAAACGCGATGTTGTCACCGACGGAGAGGTGCGGGAACAGCGTGTAACGCTGGAAGACCATGCCTATGTTGCGCTTTTGCGATGGCGTGGCGAGCAGCGATTTGCCGTTGAGCTTGATGTCGCCGCGCGTCGGATTGTCGAAGCCTGCGAGGATGTAGAGGGTGGTGCTTTTGCCCGAACCCGACGGTCCAAGAAAGGTCAGGAATTCGCCGCGCTCAACTTCGAGATTGACGTCCTGCACGGCGACGACCGGCCCGTATTCTTTGCGGATTCCTTCGATTTTCAGGAAGGGGGTCGTCATGATTTCAATCCTTTGCGCACCAGCGCAAACAGCGCCATCAGAATGACGGTCAGCAGGATGAGAAGGGTCGAGGCGGCAGCCACGACAGGGGTGAGGTCCTGCCGCAGCGTCGCCCACACCTTGACAGGCAAGGTTCGCAACGTTGGGCTCGACATGAAGATCGCCACGACCACCTCATCCCAAGACGTCAGGAACGAGAAGATCGCCGCTGAAAAGATGCCGTGGCTGATCGCGGGCAGGGTGACACGGATCTTCGCTTCAAGCGGCGACGCACCGCACAGCACGGCGGCATCCTCTATCGACTTGTCGAAGCGTTCGAGCGCATTGCTGATCGAAAGAATGGAGAAGGGCAGCGCCAGAACGAGATGAGAAATGACGAATCCCGTCATCGTCCCGTTGAGGCCGATCTTGAGGAAGAACGCGTAAAGCGCGACCGCCAGCACGACCACGGGCAGGATCATCGGCGTGAGGAACAACGCTCTAAGCGTCTTGCGGAACAGGAATCGCCCGCGCACCAGCCCGAAGGATGTCACGAGCCCCAGCAGCACGGAGAGCACGGTCACGATTGCCGCGATCCTGAAGCTCGTCCACGCTGAGGACAGCCAGCGCGGATCGGCGAAGAGGTCGCTGTACCATTTCAGCGTCCAGCCAGGTGGCGGAAAGATCAGCCATTGCGACGAGCCGAAAGAGAGCGCGGCGATGAAGATGATGGGCAGGAGGAGAAACAAGGCGGTCAAAAGCGTGATGCCCAGCAGCACGTATTTCAACCAACCGAGCCGTTCGAAATTGAGCAACATCTCAACGGCCTCCTTCACTCTCGTCGCCGACGAAACGAAGTTGCACGGCGTAGAGCGTAAGCGTGACAACCAGCAGAACCAGCGCGGCTGCGCCGCCCATGCCCCAGTTCACCAGCGACTGGACAAATTGCGCGATGAGCTCGGCGAGCATCATGTTGGATGTGCCGCCCAGAAGGGCGGGCGTGACAAAATAGCCGAGCGACATGACGAACACCATCAGCGCGCCCGCGGCCATGCCCGGGACGGTGAGAGGAAGCAGCACCCGCGTCAACGCCTGCCAGCGATTTGCGCCGCACAGTGCGGCAGCCTGCAGGATAGCGGGGTCGATCTTCCGGATGGTGCCGTAGAGCGGCAGGATGATGAAGGGCAGCATGATATAGGTCATGCCGATCGTCACGCCGGTCAGGTTGTTGACCAGCGCCAGCGGCTTGTCGATCACGCCCAAGCCCATCAGCATCTTGTTGATCAGGCCCGTCCTCTGCAGGAGCACCATCCAGGCGTAAGTGCGTGCGAGAAGATTAGTCCACATCGACAGAAGCAGTATGGCGAAGACGATGGCGGCCCAGCGCGACGGCATGATGGCCAAGGTCCAGGCGACCGGAAATCCAATCGTCAGTGACACGATCGTCACCACCGCCGACACCATGAAGGTGTTGAAGAAGACCTTCAAATAGGTCGAAGATCCCAGCAACTCGACGTAGTTCTGCAAGCCTAGCTGCGGTTCAAGGACGCTGCGCAGAAGAAGGCTTATCACCGGCACCACGAAGAACAGCGCAAGGAAGAGTAACGCGGGCAGCGTAGAACGGAATTCGCGCCGCTTTACCGTGGCAACTTCGGGCAGGGCAACGACTGAAGGCATGACGATCGTCCTTTGAGAGGACGGAGGAGCGTCGCCGCTCCCCCGGGCCGGTCGTTACTGAGCCTGCCAAGCATACCAGCGTTCGCCGATGGCATCGCGGTTTTCGGCCCAGTAGTTCATATCGGCATTGACCTGGCTCGCGGTCTGCTGGTCCGGCAAAGTCTTTGCCTTTTCCGGGTCCATCAGCGCTGCGGAGTCGAGATTGGTCGGCGCATAGCCGGTGGCGGCGGCCAGATCGGCCTGGCCCTGCGCTGACGTCGCCAACGCGATGAACTTCATCGCGGCATCCTTGTTCTTCGCGCCCTTCGGCACGACGAGCGAGTCAGCGGCCGTGATGTTCTGCTCCCACGACGTTTCGACGTTAACGCCAGTCTCCGCGAGTGCGGTCATGCGGCCGTTCCAGACGCTGCCGAAGGGTGCTTCCGCCGAAGCAATCAACTGTTGCGACTGCGCGCCTCCAGACCACCAGATGATGTCGCCCTTGATGGTGTCGAGTTTTTTGAAGGCTCGGTCGAGGTCGAGCGGATAGAGCTTGTCGGCAGCCACGCCGTCGGCGAGCAGGGCGGCTTCGATTACGCCGGGAGCCGACCATTTGTAGAAGGTGCGCTTGCCAGGGAATTTCTTGGTGTCGAACAGGTCCGCCCAGCTCTTCGGGCATGCGTCGACGGCATCGACGTTGCAGCCGATGACGAAGGAATAATAGAAGCTGCCGACCGAATAATCGGTGACGAAACGCGAATCGAGCTTTGATTTGTCGATGACGGTGAAGTCGAGCTTTTCCAGCATGCCGTTCTTGCCGGCCTGCGCTGCATAGTCACCTTCGACATCGACGACATCCCAGCTCACGCCATTGGCTTCGACCATGGCTTTGATCTTGCCGTAGTCGGTCGGCCCGTCCTGCAGCACCGTGGTGCCGGTCTCGGTCGTGAACTTGTCCGCCCAAGCTGCTTTCTGCGCATCCTGTGTGGTGCCTCCCCAACTGGAGAAGACGATCTCGGCCGAAAAGGCCGAGGTGGAAAATGCGAGCGCTGCGGCAAACACCGCCGATGCGTATGTCGTGTTCATGTTCCCTTACTCCAATCTTGATGTTGTTATGGTTATGGTCCCGACGTTCTCCCGACCGCCGATTGTCTTCCGGGCGCGCTCCGCAACAGCAGCGCCGCCGTCACCGCATGACGAATGGGTCCGGGATCGGATCGTCCGACGTCCGGAGCCACACGGTCTTGGTTCGCGTGAAATCGAGCGCAGCCGCCATGCCGCCTTCGCGGCCATGACCGGAAAGACCGTAACCGCCGAACGGTGCAATCGGCGATACGGCTCGATAGGTGTTGACCCAGACGACGCCGGCGCGGATGCCCTTGATCATCCGGTGGGCGCGAGTCAGGCTCTGCGTGAAGACGCCCGAGGCGAGGCCGAAGTGCGTGTCGTTGGCAAGCCGCAGCGCTTCCGCTTCGTCTTCGAACGACACGACGGAAAGCACAGGCCCAAAGAACTCCTCGGCAAGCGATGGCGATGCGACCCCGTCACAGTCGATAATGGTCGGCAGATAGTAGAACCCGTCGCCGGAAAGTGCCTTGCCGCCTGTGACCAGCCTTGCTCCAGCAGCCACTGAGCGCTCGACCAGTGCCGTGACGTGATCGCGCTGCCTGCTCGTTGCCAGCGGGCCGACCTCGGTTGCCATATCCAGCGGTCCGCCGATGCGGATCGCTTCCGCCTTGGCCTTGAGCAGACCGACGAATTTGTCCTTGATGCTGCGTTCCACCAACAGCCGCGAGCCGGCCACACAGCTCTGTCCCGTCGCAGCGAAGATCCCGGCGACCTGGGCATTGGCGGCACTTTCGAGATCGGCGTCGGCAAAGACGATAAAGGGTGATTTTCCGCCCAGCTCCAGCGAAGTGGAAGCCAGGTTCTCCGCGGAATTGCGCACGATGTGGCGTGCTGTTTCCGGCCCGCCCGTAAAGGCGATATGAGCCACCTTGGGATGGCGCGCCAGTGCCGCCCCGCAGGATGGACCGAAGCCTGTGAGGATGTTGACCACGCCGGCGGGAAAGCCTGCTTCGTCGACCAGGCGCGCGAATTCGAGCAGCGGTGCCGGACCGTCCTCGGATGCCTTGACCACCATGGTACAACCGGCCGCCAGCGCCGGGCCGATCTTGACGGCGGACAGGAAAAGCTGACTGTTCCAGGGCACCACCATCGCGACGACGCCGACAGGCTCGCGCCGCAGCCAGACATCCATGTCCGGCTTGTCGATGGGCAGATAGGAGCCCTCGATCTTGTCTGCGATGCCGGCGTAATAGCGATAATAATCGGCGACATAGGCAATTTGCGCCGAGGTCTCGCGGATGATCTTGCCGGTATCGCGGGTTTCCAGCTCCGCGAGCTTCGGCGCATTGGCGGCAACGAGATCGGCAAGTTTGTAGAGCAGCTTGCCGCGCTGGGTCGCTGTTGTTTTTGCCCAGGCGCCCTCGTAAAGCGCCTTGTGCGCGGCCTCCACCGCGCGGTCGATATCCGCCTCGCGCGCTTCCGGCATCTCGGCCCACGGAGTGCCGGTTGCCGGATCGATGCTCGGAAACCGGCCTTCGCCATCTGAAAAAGCGCCATCGATATAATGTTGGAATTGCTCCATCGGCTTACTCCGCAAAAGCCGGCATGACGTCGGCGATGAAGCGCTCGAGCGAGGCTTTCTTGCGTTCGAAACTCATGCCGGTGTCGATCCAGAAGGAATATTCGTCATAACCCATGGCCTCGTAGGCCTTGATGCGGGCAATGACCTCTTCGGCATTACCGACGACGTTGTTCTTGCGCATCGTATCGCCCGAGAGCATGGCGTTTGCGGCGATCACGTCATTGGGAATGCGTTCGATCAGGCCCTGATGGATCGGCTTCTCGTTTTTGAACCAAGCGAAGAAATAGTTGTAATAGACGCTCAGTTCGTGAGCGCCCCGTGCAACATCCGCCTCATCCGAGCCGACATAGGTGTGGCGCAGCAACATGATTTTTGGCCGGGCGATGCCCGGATTCTTGGCGCAGGCATCGTTGAAGCGGCTTATGAGGGTTTCCACCTCGTCGTCGCCCTGCCACAGCGGCGTCACCTGCACGTTGCAGCCATTGGCGACGGCGAATTCATGGCTGTTGGGATCGCGTGCCGCCACCCAGATCGGCGGATGTGGCTCCTGCATCGGCTTCGGCGCCGACGTGGTCGCGGGGAACTGGTAGAACTCGCCGTCATGGGCGTAGTCGCCTTCCCAAACGCCCTTGATCGCCGGGATGAGTTCGCGCATGCGTTGGCCGGCGCCCCATGCATCCAGGCCGGGCAAAAGGCGCTCATATTCGAAGGAGTAAGCGCCGCGCGCGATGCCGATATCCAGCCTGCCGTCGCAAATCAGGTCCGTCATCGCCGCTTCGCCGGCCAGCTTGATCGGGTGCCAGAAGGGCGCAATGACCGTGCCGGTGCCGAGGCGGACATTCTTGGTGCGGCCCGCAAGGTCGGCGATGGTGACGAACGGGTTCGGTGCTATCGTGAAGTCCATGCCGTGGTGTTCGCCGGTCCAGATGGCATGCATGCCGCTTTTATCAGCGATTTCGCACAGAGCCACGAACTCCTCGTAGAGTTCCTTGTGGCTCTGGCTCGCATCGAGCCGTTCCATATGGACGAAAAGGGAGAATTTCATACGCCTATGCCCTCTTCACGGGTACGGAATGGACTTTTCCTGCGGTTTCGTTGCCGAAATAGACGCCAAAATTACCGATGGAACTCTCGACCGCGAACCGGCTGAGAATGTCTGCGGTAGGCTTGTCGCTGGCTTTTTCCGCCGCCGTCGCAGGATTGAGGAACCGGCCTTGCTTCGGCTCTCCGTCGCTTAGGAACGCTCGGTAGACGATGTGCTGGTGGCCGTCGCTTTTGTCGTCATAGACCGAATAGAGAAATCCGAGTGAGGCCTGCAGTCCAGTAAGCTTTTCCAGATAAGCGCAGAGCGCTTCCGCAGGATCGTCGGCGCCTGCATCGCAGGAGGGAAGGAATACCGGGGCCGTGCCGATGAGAAGAACCTCGCCATTGCGCTCGACCACCGCGCCGATCCGGAGATTGCCGTCGGCCGCGGCCGATACGGCTTTGCCGGCGAGCATCGGCGTGAAATAGCCTCCACGTGCGTAGCCCAGACCATTGAGGCCGTAATTGGCGAAGGACGTGATCTGTCCGAGCAGGATGACGTGGTCGCCGGCGTCTATGACGCGATCCATCGAGCATTCGAACCAGGCGGCGACATCGGCGAAGACCGGACAGCCGCCCGGTGCGTCGCTCCATGCGACGGCGGCAAAACGATCTTCCACCGGTCGAGCGAAGGTGTTGGAAACATCCTTTTGCGTCTCGGACAGAATGTTGACCGCAAAACGCGCGGTACTGGTCATCACGCTGAAATTGCGCGACGTCTTTGCCAGGCACACCAGCAGCATGGGCGGATCGAGCGACACTGAGGTGAAGGAGTTCGCGGTGAAGCCGATCGGGCTGCCGGCATGGTCGCGGGTAGTGACAACGGTGACCCCGGTCGGGAAAGCGCCGAACGCATCTCTCAAGACACGAGGGTCGATTGTCATCGCGCTATCCCTTTTTCCTGAGCCATTGCGCCAGAAGAGTGTTGACCGTGTCTGGCGCTGTCAAATTGACCATGTGGCGGTGTCCTTCAACGATGGCGACGGCACCCTTGGGTGCCAGTGCCGCCATCTGACGCGCCATCTCCGGAGTTGAATTCGGATCCCCCGAACCCGTTAGAAACAGAGCGGGGCACTGGACGTCCGGCCAGCGGTCGGCATAGGTCTCGTCCCCGCCGGCGAAAGCGGTGTAGGCAACCGCGTAACCTTCCGGGTCGACCATTTCCAGCCAGGACTTGGTCAGCGACCGTGCATGCACGCTTTCGGCATCGTCGCCGAACCAGCGTTGAAGCGGGCCGTCCTTGTCGACGCCATCCTTCTTGATCGAAGCCGCCCGCGCAAGCACGGCGGCCTTTGCCTCCGGGTCGCGGCGGTAGACGCCATTGAGATAGCCGACGCCGCGTATGCGGTTTCCCAGTGTGGCCGCAGCACCACCCGAGATCATCGCGCCCATCGAATGGCCGGCGATGGTGGCGGCGTCGATCTGGATATCGTCCATGAACCGGCCGAACCAAGCGACAAAATCCTCCAGCCGGCTGCCCTCCGGCAGCTTTTCGCTGCCGCCATGGCCGGGCATGTCCACAGCGATAACGCGACGGGTCGTGGAGAAGTACGCGATTTGCGGTGCCCATGCCTCCAATCGCATCCCGACGCCGTGGATCAGGATCAGTGGATCGCCTTCACCCTCCGAAACATAAGCGGTTCCGCCAGCGGTGCGCAAACGCTCGAAGGCCCGATGATCGGCCTTCGGGCGCTGCTCGGCGGAGTCGGTGTCCATGATCAGCATCGCCGCGCTCGACGTCTCAAACGCCGGCCGGGTTGGAAACGTCCTGGCCAAGATCCTTCAGATCCTGATAGCGGTCGCCGATGCGGTGATGCGGCCGTCCGCCCACCGAAGCGCCGAGCGCGACGACGATTTCGTCGGCCGCGGGTGCATCGGGAATGGCGGTCTGGATTGTCAGATAATGCGAGCGCCGGCCTTCGTCGTTCTTGTCCATCAGCGGGATCATGATGGGGGCATTGGCCGGGCCACGGGTGTTGGTGAAAGCCAGATAGCTTTTAGCGCCGACCGCGTTGCGGTAATGATTGCCGAAGCGCAGTGTGTGGATCAACGCCGAGGCGTGCTCGATCTCGCCATCCAGCCCCACCACCGCGGCCTTGCCATAGGCTTCAACGGCTTCGCCCGAACCCACCGCATCGATGATCATCTTGGTGAGCAGTTCGCCAAGAACCGGGCCAGTCGCGTGAATCTCCGGCTTCAGATCGTCCACGAAACCTTTGCCGGCCCATGGATTTTTCACTACGGCGAAAGCTGAGAAGAGCTTGAGAGGGATGGCTGCGGACTTGCCGCCTTCAATCAGCGTGGTTTCAACTTGAAGCAGGGTCTTGCGGATTTGGACGGACATGGGAGACTCCTAACGTAATTTGATAGTATGGTATGCCATAATACTATTGTGTCAAGGGGCTTGTTACCTGCCTCGTTTGAGGCGCAAAATAACGCGGGTCAAAGGTTCACACGGATCCAATCAGGCCGTCATAGGCGAGTTCATAGAGGCGCTTCATTTCCGCCTCTGTAGGGATGCGCGGATTGTTACCGGGAGTCCCGGATGCCAGTCCCTGGCGCACCATTTCCGGTATGAGATCGATATAACGTTGACGTTCGATGCCGAACGCCCTGAGCGTCGGCACCTTCAGCCGCCGATTGAGATCCTCGAATGCCGAGACGAGCTTGCCGCCCGCCGTCAACTCGTCCTCGTCGGTGGCAAAACCGAGCGCCCGCGCGGCGGCGGCATATTTGTCGGGCGCGGACGACAGGGAGAAATGCGTGACCAGCGGCAGGACCATAGCGTTCGACATGCCATGCGGAACATGGAAGAACGCGCCGATCGGCCGGCTGAGGCCATGAATCAGGGCGGTCGAGGTGTTGGACACGGCGAGGCCCGCATGTGTCGCTCCGAGCATCATTGCCTCGCGCGCGGCATGGTTGCTGGGCTCTTCGGCCGCACGTTCCAGATTGGCGCCGATCAGTTTCAGTGCCGAAAGCGCCAAAGCGTCCGAATGGGCATTGCCGTTGCGGTTCACCAGCGCCTCGAGCGCGTGGGTCAGGGCATCGATGCCGGTGTCTACCGTAACGCGATAAGGACAGGTGAGGGTGAGTTCGTAGTCGACGATGGCGGCCACCGGCAGCGCCGCCGTTCCGAGGATCAGCATCTTCTCATTGGCCTGCGTGTCCGTTACCACGGCGGCTCTTGTCACCTCCGAGCCGGTGCCGGCGGTGGTCGGGATCGCGATCACCGGCATGACCGGGATGTCCACGATACGTGGTACCTTCAGCGCTGGCAGATTCTCACCCGTCGTGACGACAATTGCCGCGGCTTTTGCAGTGTCGATTGCGCTGCCGCCGCCGAGCGCGACAAGCCCGTCGTGGCCACCGGCCTGGATTTGCGCCGCCAGCGCGTGGATCGAGACGTCGGTAGGGTCCTCTACCACATCAGCGAAGACGCCCGCTGTCAGCCCCTTCTGCTCCAACGATTTGCATAGATCTTCGGCATGGCCGAGCTTGACCATCGTCGGATCGGTCACCAGCAGTGGACGGCTGACGTTCAGCGATCTCAGGACATCGCCGAGCCTGTAGCGGCTGCCGCCGCCGATGAGGATTTCACGCGGCATCAGGACACGATTGATCATTGCGGTGCTCCGCTAAAATTCCGGCTGGGGATTGTTCGACTTGTCAGTGGGCGAGAATTTTGGACAGGAAGGACTTTGCCCGCTCGGTCTGCGGATTGTCGAAGAAGCTGTCGCCACCGCCGATTTCGACGATCTCGCCGCCATCCATGAAGACGATACGGTCCGCCACCTTGCGTGCAAAGCCCATCTCGTGAGTGACGACCATCATCGTCATGCCTTCATGAGCAAGCGCCACCATGACGTCGAGCACCTCGTTGATCATCTCCGGATCGAGCGCCGATGTCGGCTCATCGAACAGCATGGCGACTGGGTCCATCGCAAGGGCGCGCGCTATCGCCACGCGCTGCTGCTGCCCGCCGGAAAGTTGGCTCGGATATTTCTTCGCGTGGTCGGTCAGGCCAACCCGCTCGAGCAAGGCATTTGCCTTGACCAACGCCTCCTTGGGGCTGCGGCCGAGCACCTTTTCCTGGCCCACGCACAAATTCTCCAGGATGGTCATGTGCGGGAACAGCTCGAAATGCTGAAACACCATGCCGACTTTGGAGCGCAGCTTCGGCATATCCGTTTTGGGGTCGCTGACTTCCACGCCGGTTACGGTGATGCGACCGTTTCCGATAGGCTCGAGCGCGTTGACGCATTTGATGAGAGTGGACTTGCCGGAGCCCGACGGGCCGCAGATCACCACCACCTCGCCCTTGCCAACCGTCAGGCTGCAGTTCTTCAGCACCTGGAAGCTGGGGCCGTACCATTTGTTGACGGACTGGAGTTCGATCATCTTGGTCTGTTCCTGCATGATCGCCTCCTTAGTGTGCGTCGACCGACATCGGACCATAGGCCTTGCCGAAGCGCTTTTCGATGCGGCGCTGGATCAGTTCCCAGGCCGTTGTCATAGCGAGATAGTAGAGAGCCGCGACGGTGAAGAGTTCGAGCACCAGGAATTTCTCCTGGATCAAAACCTGCGTGCGCCGCAGCAACTCCTCCATGGATATGATCGAAGCGATGGAGGTGGTTTTGAGAACGCTGTTCACCGAGTTGCCAAGCGGCGGGATGATGATGCGCAGCGCCTGCGGCGCCACGACGTAGCGCATCACCTGGGATTCCCGCATGCCGATGGCACGCGCTGCATTGACCTGTCCTGTCGGGACCGCCGAAATGCCAGCGCGGATAATCTCAGCCAGATAGGCTGCCTCGCACAGTGCCAGGCCAAGCAAGGTCGATTGGATGACGGTGAACTTGATGCCGATCTGCGGCAGGCCGGTGTAGATGATGATAAGCTGCACCAGAAGCGGCGTGCCGCGAAAGATCCAGATATAGAAATTCGCTGGCGCGGACAGGATTTTGTAGCGCGACATGCGCATCATGGCGACGAAAAAGCCGATGAAGAGCCCCGCGGTCATGGCAAAGACGGTAAGGCCAAGCGTTATCAATGCACCTTCGAGCAGGTAATAATTCGTCAAATACTCGAAGAAGCCTTCCCAGTTCCAACCCTTCACAAGTCTCTCCGTTCATTCAAAGGATCATCGCGGCGGGACACACCCGCCGGGACGAAAAATCATTAGATAGCGGGAACGCTCAGCCCTCGGGGCTGAGCACGCTGAGATCGCCTGGGGCGGGGGTGACGCCATAAGACGACATGATCTTGTCGAACGTGCCGTCCGCCTTCATTTCCTTGAGCGCTACCGAAACTGCCTCCGCCACCTCGGGGCTGCCGAAGGCAAATGAGCCGGGCGTCGGATACATGCCCGAAAGTGCGTGGGTGAACTCGCCGCGGTCCTGGTACTGCTTGGCGACGGGATCGATCGAGACGGCGGCCTCGACCTGGCCCGCGCGCAGCGCCTGATAGACTGTGGCGTAGTTGTCGAACAGGTTGATGGTCATTTCCGGAAGACCGCGTTTCTTGAAGTCTTCGTTCAGTTCCTTGATCTTGCGCTCGGCGTAACCGCCGATATCGGTGCTCACAGTCTTGCCGGCCAGGTCGTCGATCTTGGTAATCGGGTTGGGGCCGTTCATGACGGTGGAGATGCTGATAGCGAGGTTCTCGTAGGGGATCATCAGCAGGATTTTGCGACGCTCGGCAGTGACGAACAGGCCGGCATTGATCATGTCCCAGCGGCCTCCCTGCAGTCCCGGGACCATGGTCGCATATTCGGTGCTGATATATTCGGGGGTCAGGCAGAGGCGCTTGGCGACCTCGATGCCCATCTCGACGCGCAGACCCTTCAGGTTGCCCTGCTGGTCGGCATAGGCCATGGGCGGCAGGGTCGGGCTTGTCGCCATGACAAAATGGCCGGCCTTGATGAGATGGTCGTCGGAAATCCTCGGCTTGCAATCCTGTGCATGGGCAGTGCCCGCGAGAAAGGAAAAAGCCGCTGCGGCCAGCACGCTTTTCACGAAACGGGACGGATGACGGGTAGGCTCAGATGCGAGATTCATTATGGTTCCCATGTGTCTGGTATTATTGATTATGGCATACCATCACACCGAACTGAGTTTGCTGTCAAGCAACCTTCCGACGAAAATCGGTTCCTTATGCGCAGTGCGGACAAAGATGCTTGTTTGTCGGTCGTGCTGCTTATCGGACGAGCGCTGGCGCGCGCCTGTTGCATTCGATAGAGGCAGGTTTGACGAGACGTTTCAGGCTTGTGGGGCAGCGATCTGGCTGGACAGGACCTTTTCGGCAATCGCCGCTGCATGAGTGACGTGCTCTATGGCAGCCTGCTGGGCGCCGGGACCGTCACCCTTGCGGATGGCCTCGATGATCCGCTCCATCTGGGCGGGACCTTCGATGTTGCGATTCTCGGTCTTGATCGTCATCGAACGCAAATGGTTGATGCGAACGGTCAGAAGATTGACGACACCCCATGCGACATGGCGGTCAACCTTGCCGAAAAGCGTATGGTAGAAAGTCGAGGTGTTGGTGAGGACTCCCGGCATGTCCTTGTCGCGATAGCTGTTGCGGATTCCAATAAGCGACTTTTCGAGCTCGGCCACGATGGAGGCGTCGCCGCTTTCGGCGCAGAGCCGCGCCGCCATGCCCTCGAGCGCACCACGGATTTCATAGATTTGCTTGGCCTCATTTGGATCGAGCAGGGCGACGATCGGGCCCTTGTTGGGCAGGTTGGCAACCAGACCCTCGGATTCCAAATGACGGAGAACCTCGCGAACAATAGTGCGGCTGACGCCGAGCTGCGCACAGAGATCGCGTTCCACCAGTCGATGTCCGGGCTTGAAATAGCCGTTCACGATTGCCTCGCGAACCTTGTCCAGCGCAAGCTCGCGCAACGTCTTGGTCGGACGTTCGACGCGAATAGCCGTGTCGTCCAGCGCGTTGCTCATGTTCCGGCACCTCTTTAGCAAAGCCGCCAATCTCCTCCCGGACCGACCGAGATTCGTAATATGGCCTACCAAGTACATAGCGGTAGCTAGATGCTCTGACAACTGGTGAGGTTGCCCGATGCCGTAATGAGGTCAGCCGAAGCGGTTACCTCGCGCGAACAGCTTCAATTTCGGCGAGGATTTCGCCGCGATGTTCGTCCAGTCGAGGCGAACGGCGTGTCAGGTTGAGCTTAGATTCTGAAAAGACGATTGGCGTCCGCACGCCTGGGATGCCGTCACGCGTCACCTGCATCTGGCGATGCTGGAACTGCGGATCCTCAAAAAGGTCGCCGACCGTATTGATCGGTCCGGCCGGCACAACAGCCTTTTCCAGCGCGACCAGCAGATCCTCGCGCACCCAGAGCACCGTCCTGGCCTCCATCGTCTCGGTCAATGCCACCCGGTTACGCACGCGCTCCGGATTGGTCGCGAATTCCGGTTGAAGCGGAAGCTCTGCCAGGCCGAGTACACCGCACAGCCGCGCAAACTGCTTGTCGTTGCCGCAGGCGACGATGATGTAGCCGTCGGAAACCGGAAAGGTCTGATAGGGTGCGATGTTGGGATGGGCGTTGCCCATGCGCTTTGGGGCGGTACCTGAGACGAGATAGTTCATCGCCTGGTTGGCCAACACCGAGCCCATGCAGTCGAGCAGCGCCATATCGATATGCTGGCCGCGTCCGGACGTTTCCCGCGCCCGCAATGCTGCCTGGATAGCGATGACGCCATATAGCCCTGTGAAGATGTCGGCGAAAGCGACGCCGATCTTTTCCGGCGGACCGTCCGGCTCGCCGGTCAGGTCCATGATGCCGCTCATGCCCTGGATCATGAAGTCGTAGCCGGCGCGCTGCGCATAGGGTCCGGTCTGGCCAAAGCCGGTCACCGAACAGTAGACCAGGCCGGGATTGTTGGTTTTTAGGCTGTCATAGTCGAGACCGAATTTCTCCAGTCCGCCGACCTTGAAGTTTTCGACCACCACATCGGCTGATGCGATCAACGCCTTGACGGTGGCCAAATCCTCTTCCGAGCCGAAATCGGCCGCTATCGAGCGCTTGCCGCGATTGCAGGCGTGGAAATATGCAGCGGAGCGGCCATCTTCGCCTTCATCGACATAAGGCGGACCCCATTTGCGGGTGTCGTCGCCCTCTGGGCTTTCGATCTTGATGACATCCGCGCCGAGATCGGCCAGCGTCTGGCCGATCCACGGACCGGCCAGGATGCGGGCGAGTTCGATGACCCGGATTCCGGCAAGCGGCGCTTCCGACATCTGTTTTGCCCCGCTCAGAAGAACGCCTGGATGCCGGTCTGGGCGCGGCCCAGAATCAGCGCATGCACGTCATGCGTGCCTTCATAGGTGTTGACGGTTTCCAGGTTCTGCGCGTGGCGCATGACGTGATAACCGATCTGGATGCCGTTGCCGCCATGCATGTCGCGGGCTTGGCGGGCAATGTCGAGCGCCTTGCCGCAATTGTTGCGCTTGACGAGTGAAATCATCTCCGGTGCCATCTGGCCGGCGTCGAAAAGCTGGCCTACGCGCAGTGACGCTTGGAGACCGAGCGCGATTTCGGTCTGCATATCGGCCAGCTTCTTCTGATAAAGCTGGGTGCCGGCGAGCGGCTTGTTGAACTGCTTGCGGTCGAGGCCATATTGCCGGGCGCGGAACCAGCAGTCCTCCGCCGCGCCCATCGCGCCCCAGGAAATGCCGTAGCGGGCGCGGTTGAGGCAGCCGAACGGCCCCTTGAGACCCGAGACGTTGGGCAGCAGAGCGTCTTCGCCGACTTCGACGCCTTCCATGACGATTTCGCCGGTGATCGACGCACGCAGCGACAGCTTGCCGCCGATTTTCGGCGCAGACAGCCCCTTCATGCCTTTTTCAAGCACGAAGCCGCGGATCTGGTTGTCATGCGCTTCCGACTTGGCCCAGACGACGAACACGTCGGCGATCGGCGCGTTGGAAATCCACATCTTGGAGCCGCGCAGGCGATAGCCGCCCTCGACCTTCTCCGCCCGCGTCTTCATACCGCCGGGGTCGGAGCCTGCGTCCGGCTCGGTCAAGCCAAAGCAGCCGATCAGGTCGCCAGACACCAGGCCTGGAAGATACTTCTTCCGTTGCTCATCCGATCCATAGGCATAGATCGGATGAATGACGAGCGAGGACTGCACGCTCATCATCGAGCGGTAGCCGGAATCGATGCGCTCGATCTCCCGCGCAACGAGGCCGTAGCTGACATAGCCGGCATTCGCCGCGCCATATTCCTCAGGCAAGGTGATGCCGAGAAGCCCAGCCTTGCCCATCAGAGGGAACAGCGAGGCGTCGGTCTCTTCATTCAGATAGGCGTCTTCGACACGCGGCGCGAGTTCGGCTTCGGCAAACGCCGCAGCCGAATCGCGGATCATGCGCTGGTCGTCGCTCAGTTGCTGGTCGAGCAGAAACGGGTCTTCCCAGGAAAATGGTGCAGTGCTCATAATGGCTCCCTTGTTGCCCGCAGTGTCGCGATTTTCGCACGTGCAGGCAAACCATATTTACTTGCGGTGCTATCAGTTTTACTCATAACGGATGGATCCCCTGACGAGACGTCTTTTGCCGTCAACGACAGCGCTCGTGGCCTTCGACGCCGTTGCGCGGCTCGGCAGTTTCTCCGCTGGCGCGAAATCGCTCAATCTGACGCAGGGTGCGCTCAGCCGACAGATAGCGCTTCTCGAACAGCAGCTCGGCGTAACCTTGTTCGAGCGCACCAATCGCGGCATCGCGCTGACCGAGCGCGGCAAGACCTATGCCGCGGGCGTCGCCGACATCATCCACCGCATCCGCACCCTGTCTCTGGAAACCTTGAGCGGCAGCCCGACAAAATCCATCGGCATTGCCGTTCTTCCGACCATGGGCACGCGCTGGCTGTTGCCACGCATTTCCGATTTTGTCGGGAAAAACCCCGACATCATCATCAATTTCGCCACCCGCATCGGCCATTTCGACTTTCGCACCGAACAACTGGATGCCGCCATCCATATCGGCGCGCCGGACTGGCCGGGCGCGGAATGCAAATTTCTGATGGGCGAGACAGTGGCTCCGGTCTGCAGTCCGGCGTTTCTGGCAAAACATCCAATCGAAGAACCGTCCGCGCTGCTCAAGTTGCCGTTGCTCGAAATGGCCTCTCGCCCCGGCGCTTGGCGCTACTGGTTCTCCACGCTAGGGTTGGAGGCCAACCATCGTGGCGGCATGCGCTTCGAACAGTTCATCAGCGTGGCGCAGGCCTGCATCGAGGGGCTGGGCGTCGCGCTGATGCCAACCTTCCTCATCGCGTCGGAATTAAAGAGCGGCCAGCTCGTGCAGGCGTTCGACTGGCGTGTGAAAAGCCCAAGCTCCTACTATCTCGTCACGCCGCGCGATCGCGAGAGAAGCCCCTCGCTCATCCGCTTTTCCGACTGGCTGGTCGCCCAGGCCAACGCGTTCGACGCGGAGGGGACGTGAAAACAGGGTTAGTGGAATTCCTTCGCGCCCCTCTGTCCTGCCGGACGTCAAGGGGGGAGATTTGCTGCCAGACCAGCTTTCGCCCATCTCTGAAGTTGTGTAAGAGACGCGGTGCCCGAAGCTGCTAATCTCCCCCCATGCGGGGGAGATTTCCGGCAGGACAGAGGGGGCAACATGGAGCGTCAAGTTGACATTGCTTGTGCCACCCGAACTTGCGTCACTCCGCGAATTCGGCGCTCATCCGCATGAGATCGTCCCACAGGCTCTCAGCAAAACCGCGCAGCACCATGATCTCGAAGGCGTTATCCTCGACGCGGGTGAGATGCGCCGCGATGTGCCCGATCAACGTGGTGGTCGACCGGCCGACAGCAAAGGCGGACAGGGCAAGGTCGGCGCCGCTGCCCTTGGCCAAGACGCACTCGACCATCGGCCCGCGGGCGAGGATGCGCACCCGTCCATGGCTCTGGTCGACACCCGCGGCATGAGGCGTGAGCCTGGTCAGCAAGGCGGCCATTGCGTCATCCGCCAAGGGCTCGTCGCCAACGATGAACCATTGGCCCGGCGCCACGTAGCGGACGGAATGCGTCTGCGCCGCGGCCCCCTCCAGCGTGGCGGACATATCAGCGCTCTGTTCTGCCAGAACATGGATGACATGACCCTCCGGAAGTGCGGTCAGGCTGATGCCCGCTGCATCGACGGGCTGCTTATCGGAAAGTGCTGTGCGGTGGATGAGGCGATACTCAGACATAGAGCTTCTCGTTTGCCGGATCGAAGAAGACGGGACTGCACAGGCGGCCCGGCGTATATTCGTTGCGCAAGCCGTTCCAGATCATGACGTCCTCGCCGTGCCGCGTCGATCCGCGCTTGACCAAGGCGAGGCCGATGGTCGAGCCGATATGGGGAGAATAGCAGCTGGAGGTGACATAACCCTGGTCGTTTTCGAGCGTCGCGGCAGCATCCTTGGCGAGGATATGCGAGCCGGTGCGAAACGCCTGCGCCGGATCGAGCGGCACCACACCGACCAGTTGCGGCCGGTCCTCGGCGATCAGTCCTTCGCGGTTGACCATCGCCTTGCCGATGAAGTCCGGCTTTGCCGCCGACACCATCTTGCCGAAACCGAGATCGGCGGGCACCACCGTGCCGTTCAGCTCGTTGTGGGTGACATGACCTTTTTCGATGCGCAGGACCGACAGCGCCTCGACGCCGTAAGCGCAAATGCCATGTCGCTTGCCGGCTTCCATCAACGCATCGGCGACATTTTCGCCATACCCTGCGGGCACCGCCAATTCATAGGCGAGTTCGCCCGAGAACGAGATGCGGAACAGTCTCCCGCGCAGTTGCCCGCCGAACAGCGAGACCTCCTGCGCCGCGAGAAACGGAATAGCCTCGTTGGAAATGTCGTCGTCGACGATGGCCTGAAGGATCGTGCGTGACTTCGGCCCGGCAATCGCCATCTGCGCCCACTGATCGGTGACCGAGGACAGCCGCACATCGAGATTCGGCCACAACGCCTGCGAACAGAACTCAAGATGGTTCATCACGCCCGCCGCGTAGGCGGTTGTTGTCGTCATGAAGTAGCGTTTTTCCTCTATCCGGCTCGTCGTCCCGTCGTCATAAACGATGCCGTCCTCGCGCAGCATCAGCCCGTAGCGCGCCTTTCCGACAGGGAGCTTGGCGAAGCCGTTGGAGTAGACGCGGTTGAGAAACTCGCCTGCGTCCGCCCCGACGATCTCGATCTTGCCCAACATGGAGACATCGCAGAGCCCGGCGTTCAGCCGCACGTTGCGGACCTCGCGGTCGACGCTTTCGCGCCAGCTTGTCTCGCCGTCGCGCGAAAACCATGACGAACGATACCATAGGCCGGTCTCGACGAATTTGGCTCCGTTCTTTGCTGCCCAATCGTGCAGCGGCGATTTGCGGACCGGCTGGAAGTGGTCGCCGTGATAGGCGCCCGTCAGCGCGCCGAAGGACACCGGCGTGTAGAAGGGGCGGAAGGTGGTCGTGCCAACTTCGGCCGGCGAGACGCCGCGCGCTTCCGCCAGCAATCCAATTGCGTTGACATTGGATAGCTTGCCCTGATCCGTTGCCATGCCGTTGGTGGTGTAGCGCTTGGCCAGTTCGACATGGCCGTAGCCCTCCTGGACGGCGAGGCCGAGATCCTTGCGGTGCACGTCGTTCTGGAAATCGACGAAAGCCTTGCCCTTGATGCCGGGGATCGACCAGACCGCCTTTGCGGAAGGTGCTGCGATATCGCCCTCGACCGCGCCGAACGTGGCAGGTTCAACTTTGAAGCCAAGCTCGCCAAGCAGCGCCGATGCCCGTGCTGCGCCCTCCGCCATGCAGGCGGCGATGCCGCTGGTGGCATTCACGGCCCCGGCGAGCGAAAGGCCGTTCAACTGCTCCGGTGCGAGGAAGGCTGAATGGGTATCCGACCAGACCGGCCTGCCGCCGCGATGGCAGGCGAGATGGATGATCGGGCTAAAGCCGCCGGACACCGCAAGCGCATCGACAGCGAGCGTTTCGGTTTTGCCGTCCTTCCAGATCGTGATGCCCGACAGCGATTTGCCTCCCTTGGCATCGCTGACGAAAGCGCCCTTGATCAGCCGCGCCTTGCCCGACCACACGAATGCTGTATCGGCACGGCTGTCGACAATGACGGCCAATTCCACGTCCGCCGCCTCGAGGTCGCGGGCCAGCGCATAGCCGCTGTCATTGGTGGTGAAAACAGCTGCGCGTTTGCCGAAGGCTACGCCATAGCGGTTGAGATAGCTGCGCGCAGCACCGGCCATCATTACGCCCGGAATATCGTTGCCGCCGAAGACAAGCGGGCGTTCCTCCGTGCCGGTTGCCAGCAATGCGCGTTTGGCCGCGATGCGCCAGAGCCGTTCGACGGGCACATTGGCTTTGGGTTCGGCCACGTGCTTCTGCACCCGTTGCACCGCGCCGAAGACGTTGCCGTCATACCAGCCGAAGGCTGTCGTTCGCGTCAGGAGCTCGACATTGGGCAAGCTTTCCAGCTCGGCTATAGCCTGTCGGGCGAATTCGGCGGCCGTCGCTCCGCCGATGCTTCCGGTCTCGGCCAGCAGCGAGCCGCCGGCCAGCGCATGCTCGTCGACCAGGATGACACGGGCGCCGGAACGGCCGGCCGTCAGTGCGGCGCCAAGGCCGGCAGGCCCGGCACCGATCACAAGCAGGTCGCAATGCGCCCAGCATTTCTCGTAAACGTCCGGGTCGGCTTCGTAGCTTGCCTTGCCCAGTCCCGCGGCCTTACGGATGAAGGGCTCATAGAGCTTTTCCCAAAGGGCGCCCGGCCACATGAACGTCTTGTAGTAAAAGCCGGCCCCGAGGAAGGGCGACAGCAGGCTGTTGAGCGCGCCAATGTCGACGTTAAGCGATGGCCACCGGTTCTGGCTCTGCGCCTCGAGCCCCTGATAGAGTTCCTGCATGGTGGCGCGGGTGTTGGGCTCGGTGCGTCCTCCTGTGCCGATCGTCATCAGCGCATTGGGCTCCGCACTGCCGGCCGTCTGGATGCCGCGTGGACGATGGTATTTGAAGCTGCGGGCGACCAGCCGCTGCCCGTTGGCGAGCAGCGCGGACGCCAGGCTGTCACCGGAAAAGCCCGACAGGGCCTTGCCGTCGAAGCGGAAACCGAGAGGCGATTGGCGGTCGATCAGACCACCTTTTTGAAGGCGATAGGAGGTCATGCGCGGGTTTCCGGAACGTCGAGTGCGGCATCGCGGCTGGCCGCGATTTCATGCGTCGCGGTGTCGCGCGTCACCACCAGCCAGCGCCGGCAGCCGGACGTGTGATGCCAATATTCGTCATAAGCTCCACGCGGGTTGTCGCGGAGATAGACGTAATCCATCCAGCGTTCTTGGCCGGCATCTGGCGCGGGCCGCTTCAGTGCCGCGCCCTTGACGGTGAATTCTTCCTTGGGTCTGCTGCCGCAATGAGGGCAGGAAACGAGGCTTGCCATGGTTCGAAATCCTTGCGGGGTCAGTGCAGGTTGGGCTGGGCGCCCTGGCCCTTTTCGTCAAGCATGAAGCCGCGCGCGAAACGGTCGAGGCGGAAAGCCGTCGCCGTCTCCTGCGGCGTGTTGCGCGCGATCAGATGGGCAAAGCAGAAGCCGGACGCTGGTGTCGCCTTGAAGCCGCCATAGCACCAGCCGCTGTTGAGGTAGAGATTGTCGATATGGGTTCGATCGATGATCGGCGAGCCGTCCATGCTCATATCCATGATGCCGCCCCACGAACGCAGCACGCGCACCCGCGACAGGCCGGGTATCATCGCCTTGCCGGCTTCCGCGACGTGTTCGACGGTGGCAAGGTTGCCGCGCTGGGCGTAGGAATTGTAGCCGTCGATGTCGCCGCCAAAGACGAGGCCGCCCTTGTCCGACTGAGAACAGTAGAAGTGTCCCGCGCCGAAGGTCACCACGCAATCGATGAACGGCTTCAGGCCTTCCGATACGAAGGCTTGCAGCACATGGCTTTCGAGCGGCAGCTTCATGCCGGCCATCTCTGCGACGCGCGACGAGTTGCCGGCGGCAGCCAGCGCCAGCTTGCCGCAGCCGATGAAGCCTTTGGTGGTCTCCACGCCGGTCACCACACCGTTCTCGCGGCGGATGCCGGTAACCTCGCAATCCTGGATGATGTCGACGCCGCGCATGTCGGCACCGCGCGCATAACCCCATGCCACCGCGTCGTGGCGCACGGTTCCGCCGCGCTTCTGCATCAGCCCGCCTTGGATCGGAAAGCGTGCATTGTCGAAATCGAGGAATGGCAGCATAGCGCTGATCTGCTCACGGTCGAGCAGATCGGCATCAACGCCATGCAGCCGCATGGCATTGCCGCGTCTCGTATAGGCGTCACGCTGTGCGTCAGAGTGGTAGAGATTAACCACGCCGCGCTGCGAGACCATGGCGTTGAAGTTGAAGTCCTGCTCCAGCCCTTCCCACAGCTTCATCGATAGCTCGTAGAACGGGTTGTTGCCCTGCAGCAGATAGTTGGAGCGGATGATGGTCGTGTTGCGGCCGACATTGCCGGAGCCGATATAACCTTTTTCGACTACCGCGACATTGGTGATGCCGAATTCCTTGGCGAGATAATAGGCGGTTGCCAGCCCGTGCCCGCCACCACCGACGATCACCACATCGTAATGCGGCTTGGGCTGCGGCGAGCGCCAGGCCGGCCCCCAGCCCTTGTTACCGCGCAAGCCGTTGAGAAAAACCGATAGTGCCGAATAGCGCATTCAGGAAGGCCCTTGAATCATGCGTCTTTGCAAAGCCGGCTTGGAAAATAGCAGAGAAAACCATTGAGCGATTGCAGGAACAGGACGAATAAGTGTAAAAATAGGACATGGCTTCCGATACCTACCGGATGGGCTTTGTGCTCATCAGCAATTTCGCACTGATGTCCTACGCGTCGGCCACCGAACCGTTGCGGGCCGCCAATCTGCTTTCCGGCGTCGATCTCTACGAGGTCGTTCCGCTGTCCGTTGATGGCTTGGCCGTGGCCAGTTCGTCAGGCCTGGCCATCGACTGCAAGGCCCTGTCCACCGAAGGGGATGGGTGCCATACGATCTTCATTTGCGCCGGCGGCGGCCCGCAGGATTGGATGGGCAACGATACGCTGATCTCTACGCTGAGACGCCTGTCGCGGCAAGGCATCCGCATCGGCGCGATTTCCAGCGGCTCCTTTCTGCTGGCTGCCGCAGGTCTGCTCGAAAACCGCGATTTCACGATCCATTGGGAACACGCGCCGGTGCTGAGGGAAACCTTTCCGCATCTGGCGCCGCGCCAGGCACGCTACGTGCTCGACGGTGACCGCATCACTTGTGGCGGCGGCATCGCCCCGCTCGACATGATGCACGCCCTGATCGCCGAACGGATGGGATCTCATTTCGCCCGACGGGTCAGCGACTGGTACCTGCATGCCGCGGTGGCCGAGCCGACAGCGCCGCAGCGCGGCTCGGCGGCGGAACGCTTCGGCACGCACCATCCCGCTCTTCTCGCAATATTGGAGAAAATGGAATTGACGATCGAGCAGCCTCTGCCACGCGCTGCGATGGCGGCCTTTGCCGGCGTCAGCGAACGCCATATCGACCGGCTGTTTGCCAATGAACTGGGTTTGGGCTTTCTGGAGACTTACAGGTCGATCCGCTTGCGCCACGCCCGCCGCCTCATCGAGCAGAGTCCCTTGTCGATCTCGGAAATCGCCTTTGCGACCGGCTTTTCGAGTGCCGCGCATTTTTCGGGGGCCTATGGCAGCGTTTATAAGGAGACACCCCGTGAAACGCGAAAAAAGCTCTAGCCGAGTTTTCTTCGCGGTTGAATTTTTCCTGCCTTATTATAGTCCTGAGAAAAATTGGGGTATCGGCATTGGCGCGTAGAACTGCAAAAGCTGAAGAGGGTCCGTCTTCGAGACCGGCGTTCAGCCAGGATCCGCATGCAGTACGCGAGCCTCGCGAGAACAATCTCGAAATGGCGATCGGTCGTGAGGTGCGTGCCTACCGCAAGAAGCTGGGGCTGACCATCACCGATCTGGCCGTGGCCACGGAGATGTCGGTTGGCATGCTGTCCAAGATCGAAAACGGCAACATCTCGCCATCGCTGACTACGCTGCAGGCGCTGTCCAAGGCGCTCGGCCTGCCGCTTACAGCCTTCTTCAAGGGGTTTGAGGAAATCCGCAGCGCTACATTCGTCAAGGCGGGCGAGGGCGTGAACATCGAGCGGCGCGGCACGCGCGCCGGCCATCAATACAGCCTTTTGGGCGCGTTCGAGAACAATTCCAGCGGCGTCACCGTCGAGCCCTATCTGATCACGTTGACGACCGCCTCGGACGTATTCCCGACCTTCCAGCACGAGGGCCTGGAATTCCTCTATATGCTGGAGGGTGAGGTCGTGTATCGCCATGGCGACCGGCTCTATACGATGCAGCCCGGCGACAGCCTGTTTTTCGACGCCGATGCGCCGCATGGCCCAGAACAATTGGTGAAATTGCCGGCGCGCTATTTGTCGATCATCTCTTATCCGCAGTAGTGCCGACAAAGACGACTTATGGCACGAGGCAGGACGCCCCGACCTCATTCATTGCTGCGGCCAGACGCTTGTCCAAAGTGGCCAGCGTTAGCTGTTCGAGGACGACGACTGCGGCGTGCAAAGCATCCGATGCCCGAAAGCCTATCTTGGATTGATCGGACAGACCTGCGGCAAACAAGAAATGTTGCCGCGTGACCGGCCTGACTTCGAACGAATCGCGTATCAGTGCGCGGAACGATTGCAATGCCGATCCGCGACCTTCCCCTGTCCGTTCTTTGACAGAAAGGGCGCTGGAGAACTCGGTGATCGTCCACTCGCTGATCAAAACGCCATCTGTCTGGTCTTAGCGATGAGCTATCGCTGCATCTCCAAACTGCCCGTTTCGACAGTCAGAGCGGAGACCAGGGTCGAAGTGTCGACGTAGACCATCAATAGCGGTCGGAATCGCGCAGACGCTGCATGAAATCGTTGGAGTCGTCAGGTACCTCAGGTGCTTCGTCTCAGTTTTGAAAAAATCCTTGTCGATGGGCTTCCTCGGCTTGCGAATGGGGACAAGCTCCGCGACCGGCTTGCCGCGCTTCATGATCTGCACGGTCTCGCCGCCTTCGACGCGGTTGATGAGTTCACTGAGATGCGACTTGGCTTCGGCGAGGTTGAAACAGGTCATCGATACTCCTGACCAACTTTATGGTCACATATTAGCAACCGGCCGATCATGTATCAACGTCTTGAGGTCATCTTCTCAGCACATACGGTATCCGCACCTCCGGCTGGCTCTCTGGAGATCCTCGCGCCACCGATGAGAAGCCAGCGTAATTATTCTTTTTAAGAATTTTATATTCCTAACGATTGCGATACCTCCGACTTCTTGCTACACCGCGTCCATCACCCAGATACGGAGCTGTTGCATGTGCGGCATTGTTGGATTGTTTCTGAAGGACAAGGCGCTTGAACCTCAGCTCGGCGAGCTTCTCTCCGATATGCTGATCACGATGACGGATCGCGGGCCAGATTCCGCTGGCATCGCGATTTATGGCAAAGCGGACGGCAAGACCAAAGTCACGCTGCAGTCGGCGGCGCCCGATCAGGATTTTCCGCAACTTGATGCGGACCTGAAGGCGGCGGGCATAGACGCTTCGGTCACGATAAAAAGCACCCATGCGGTTGTCGAAACCGCTGCTGACATCGCTGATATCCGCGCCTTTCTCACTGCCAGCCGTCCTGATGTGCGAGTCATGGGGTCGGGCGACAGTGTCGAAATCTACAAGGAAGTCGGCCTGCCGAAGGATGTCGTGGCGCGCTTTGGTGTTCGCGCAATGTCCGGCACGCATGGCATCGGCCATACCCGTATGGCGACGGAATCGGCTGTCACAACGCTCGGCGCACACCCGTTCTCGACCGGCGCCGACCAGTGCCTGGTGCACAACGGCTCGCTCTCGAACCACAACAATCTGCGCCGCGAACTCATCCGCGAGGGCATGACCTTCGAAACCCAGAACGACTCGGAAGTTGCAGCCGCCTATCTCACCGCCGAAATGGCCAAGGGCAAGGATCTGGGCCAGGCGCTGGAAGGCGCGCTTGACGATCTCGACGGCTTCTTCACCTTCGTCGTCGGCACCAAGTCCGGCTTCGGCGTCGTGCGCGATCCGATCGCCTGCAAGCCGGCAGTCATGGCCGAGACCGACCAGTATGTCGCCTTCGGGTCCGAATATCGCGCCCTGGTCAATTTGCCGGGTATCGAGGCCGCTCGCGTCTGGGAACCTGAGCCTGCGACCGTCTACTTCTGGGACCACGAGAAGGCAGCCTGACCGTGAACACCAGCGTCCAACAAGAAAGTCTTGAATCGATGCGCGTTTTCGACCTTGCCACCACCCCTCTGCGCGAACTTAACAGCGCACTGCATGCGATTGCGCCCGGCGCCAACGACACGGATTTCGAGGTCGTCAATCCGCGGGGCAGCCATTCCGTCGCCGTCGGCATCGACACGCCGGTCACCGTCGAGGTTAAGGGTTCGGTCGGCTATTACTGTGCTGGAATGAACGACGGCGGCACGGTCACCGTGCATGGCTCGGCCGGCCCAGGCGTGGCCGAGAACATGATGTCTGGCACCGTCGTCATCGAGGGCGACGCTTCCCAATATGCCGGCGCCACGGGTCGCGGCGGTCTCCTCGTCATCAAGGGCAACGCCGCA
Organism: Tianweitania sp. UT-5YL-CI-8; assembly: GCF_030010215.1. Lineage (GTDB taxonomy): Bacteria > Pseudomonadota > Alphaproteobacteria > Rhizobiales > Rhizobiaceae > Oryzicola. Next base: position 348,937 of record NZ_JASCRR010000001.1, on the reverse strand, counting down.
TCGCGTTGCGGGATTTCGATGAAGGGCATCGACATTGTCGTCCATGGCTCTATTGGCCACATGTCGGCTTTCATGGGTCAGTCCGGCCATCTGGTGGTGCTGGGCGATGCGGGCGATGCGCTCGGCGACTCGCTTTACGAAGCCAAGCTCTTCGTGCGTGGCGCCGTCAAAAGCCTGGGCGCTGACTGCGTTCAGAAGGAGATGAAGCCGAAGCATCTCAAGCTGCTTGCCGATCTTCTCGAAAAGGCTGGTGTCACCGACGTGAAGCCGGACGAGTTCAAGCGCTACGGTTCGGCCCGCAAGCTCTACAATTTCAACATCGACAACGCCGACGCATATTGAGGCAGGGGACACATCATGAGCTATCACAACCCCTTCACGCCGCCGCGCAAGTCAGCCACTTTCGACGACTACACGCTGGCCGAAATCCGCCGCGCGGCGGCCACCGGCATCTATGACATTCGCGGCGCCGGCACGAAGCGCAAGGTGCCGCATTTCGACGATCTGCTGTTCCTCGGCGCCTCGATCTCGCGCTATCCGCTCGAAGGCTATCGCGAGAAGTGCGATACGACCGTCACCTTGGGCACACGCTTTGCCAAGAAGCCGATCACGCTGAAAACGCCGATCACCATCGCCGGCATGAGCTTTGGTGCACTGTCGGGCAACGCCAAGGAAGCACTTGGTCGTGGTGCCACGCTAGCCGGAACGTCCACCACCACCGGCGACGGCGGCATGACCGACGAGGAGCGGGGCCATTCGCAGACGCTGGTCTATCAGTATCTGCCGTCGCGCTACGGCATGAACCCAAAGGACCTGCGCCGTGCGGATGCCATTGAGGTCGTAGTCGGGCAGGGCGCAAAGCCTGGCGGCGGCGGCATGCTTTTGGGCCAGAAGATTTCCGACCGCGTCGCCAACATGCGCAACCTGCCCAAGGGCATCGACCAGCGCTCGGCCTGCCGCCACCCCGATTGGACCGGACCTGACGATCTGGAGATCAAGATTCTCGAACTGCGGGAAATCACCGACTGGGAAAAGCCGATCTACATCAAGGTCGGCGGTGCGCGCCCTTACTACGACACCGCGCTTGCGGTAAAGGCGGGCGCCGACGTCGTCGTGCTGGATGGCATGCAGGGCGGCACTGCGGCCACGCAGGACGTCTTCATCGAGAATGTCGGCATGCCGACGCTGGCCTGCATCCGGCCCGCCGTCCAGGCGCTGCAGGATCTCGGCATGCACCGCAAGGTGCAATTGATCGTCTCGGGCGGTATCCGCTCAGGCGCCGATGTCGCCAAGGCGCTTGCGCTCGGTGCTGATGCCGTAGCCATCGGTACGGCGGCGCTGGTGGCCATCGGTGACAACGACCCGAAATGGGAATCCGAATATCAGGCGCTCGGCACCACGGCAGGTGCTTATGACGATTGGCATGAGGGCAAGGATCCCGCCGGCATCACCACGCAGGACCCGGAACTGGCCAAGCGGCTCGATCCGGTGGCCGCCGGTCGCCGCCTCGCCAATTACCTCAAGGTGATGACGCTGGAAGCGCAGACCATCGCGCGCGCCTGCGGCAAGAACCATCTGCACAATCTCGAGCCCGAGGACCTCTGCGCGCTGACGCTTGAAGCAGCCGCGATGGCGCAGATACCGCTTGCCGGAACCGGCTGGTATCCTGGCAAGGGTGGCTTCTAATCGGTCTTGAACCGCGCTTGGGAGGGCGCGGCCAAGGACTTTGAACGAGACAAAAACTATGGGGAACGACGTGACACTGGACCTCTCGACCTATGCTGCCGAAAACGGCATCAAATATTTCATGATCAGCTATACAGACCTGTTCGGCGGCCAGCGTGCCAAGCTGGTTCCAGCCCAGGCGATTGCTGACATGCAGAAAGATGGCGCGGGTTTCGCTGGCTTCGCCACCTGGCTCGATCTGACGCCGGCGCATCCCGATCTGTTCGCCGTTCCCGATGCGTCCTCCGTCATCCGCCTGCCCTGGAAGCGCGACGTTGCCTGGGTCGCTGCCGATTGCGTCATGGAAGATCAGCCGGTCGACCAGGCGCCGCGCGTTGTCTTAAAGAAACTCGTCGCAGAAGCCGCTGCCCAAGGTTTGCGGGTCAAGACCGGCGTTGAGCCCGAGTTTTTCCTGATTACGCCGGACGGTTCGAAAATCTCCGACGAATACGACACAGCCGAGAAGCCCTGCTACGACCAGCAGGCGGTCATGCGCCGCTACGACGTCATCGCCGAAATCTGCGACTACATGCTTGAACTCGGCTGGAAGCCCTACCAGAACGACCATGAGGACGCGAACGGCCAGTTCGAGATGAACTGGGAGTATGACGACGCGCTGCAGACCGCCGACAAGCACTCCTTCTTCAAGTTCATGGTCAAGTCGGTCGCTGAAAAGCACGGCCTTCGCGCCACCTTCATGCCCAAGCCGTTCAAGGGCCTGACCGGCAATGGGTGCCACGCGCATATCTCCGTGTGGGACGCCGAAGGCAAGAACAACGCCTTTGCCGACAAGGCGATGCCCTTCGGCCTGTCGGCACAGGGCCGCACGTTCCTTGGCGGCATCATGAAACATGCCTCCGCGCTGGCTGCGATCACCAATCCGACCGTCAATTCCTATAAGCGCATCAACGCGCCGCGTACGGTTTCGGGTGCAACATGGGCGCCGAACACCGTGACCTGGACCGGCAACAATCGCACCCACATGGTTCGCGTGCCCGGTCCCGGCCGTTTCGAGCTTCGCCTGCCCGATGGCGCGGTCAATCCCTATCTGCTGCAGGCCATCATCATCGCCGCCGGCCTGTCCGGTATCAGGACGCAGGCCGATCCTGGCCGTCACTACGACATCGACATGTACAAGGATGGCCACACCGTCACCGATGCACCGAAGCTGCCGCTGAACCTGCTCGATGCGCTGCGTGAATATGAGAAAGACACCGAACTACAGGCAGCCCTCGGGACAGGCTTTTCCGCCGCTTATTTGAAGCTGAAGCATGGCGAATGGAACACCTATTGCTCCCAATTCACCTCGTGGGAACATGCCACAACGCTCGATATCTGAGGGCGATGTCCGGACGTTAGGTAAAGACCGGAGACACCCAGCGGGTCTCCGGACACTCTGCCGCGAAAAAACAACAACGTGGCGCATTGCCCCGGTGACGTTGCGGTATGGCATGCTGTAAAAGCGCGACTCGAGACTGACCAAGGAACATAACCCGTGAACAGCATCGTCCTCACCGTATCCTGCAAGTCCACGCGCGGCATCGTCGCCGCCATCTCCGGTTATCTGTCAAAGCAGGGTTGCAACATCGTCGACAGCTCGCAGTTCGACGATCTGGAGACCGGTCTGTTCTTCATGCGCGTCAGCTTCATCTCCGAAACATCGGTTGCGCTCGACACCATCACTGCCGATTTCGCCGAGGTCGCCGCGCCCTTCGATATGCAGTACGAGTTCCACGACCCGGCGCATCGCATGAGGGTGATGCTGATGGTCTCGCGCTTCGGGCATTGCCTGAACGACCTTCTTTATCGCTGGAAGATCGGCGCGCTTCCCATTGATATCGTTGCTGTTGTGTCCAACCATTTCGACTATCAAAAGCTGGTGGTCAATCACGACATTCCCTTTCACCATATCAAGGTGACGAAAGACAACAAACCAAAGGCCGAAGCCCAGTTGATGGACCTGGTCGAGCAGAGCGGCACGGAACTGATCGTGCTCGCGCGCTATATGCAGGTTCTGTCGGACGATCTGTGCCGCAAGATGTCGGGCAAGGTCATTAACATCCACCATTCCTTCCTGCCGTCCTTCAAGGGTGCCAATCCCTATAAGCAGGCCTATACGCGGGGTGTGAAACTGATCGGCGCGACAGCGCATTATGTGACGGCCGACCTGGACGAAGGCCCGATCATCGAGCAGGACACCGTTCGGATCACCCACGCGCAGAGCCCCGACGACTACGTCTCGCTGGGCCGCGACGTCGAGGCGCAGGTTCTCGCCCGCGCTATCCATGCGCATATCCATCACCGGACCTTCATCAACGGCAACCGCACCGTTGTGTTTCCGGCAAGCCCAGGCAGCTATGCCTCGGAACGGATGGGCTGACTGCCATGGCTGACGTTATTGACGGCAAGCAGGTGGCCGCCTCCGTCATCGCGGCCGTCAAGGCCGAGACGGAAGCTCTGAGAAAAGAATGTGGCGTTCAGCCCGGCCTTGCCGTGGTGATCGTCGGCGACGATCCGGCGAGCCACGCCTATGTTGGTGCAAAGGGTCGCATGGCCAAGGAATGCGGCTTCAATTCCGTCCAGCACACTTTGCCGGCTGAGACCGGCCAGGACGAACTAGCCGCTCTGGTGGCAAAGCTGAACGCCGATCCGGCCATCCATGGCATTTTGGTCCAACTTCCGCTGCCCAAGCCGCTGCTGGGCGATTCCATCATCCAGTCGATCCTGCCCGAAAAGGATGTCGACGGGCTGCATGTCGTCAATGCCGGCAAGCTGGCGGTGGGCGACCTTGAGACCGGGTTGCTGTCCTGTACGCCGGCGGGCGCGATGGTCCTTGTCCGTCGCACCCATGGCGAGGATTTGTCGGGTCTCAACGCGGTGGTGATCGGCCGGTCGAACCTGTTCGGCAAGCCGATGGCTCAGCTGCTGTTGAATGCCAATGCCACTGTCACCATGGCGCATTCGCGCACGCGCGACCTGGCTGCGGTCTGCCGCAACGCCGATATTCTTGTCGCCGCGGTCGGTCGTGCGCAGATGGTCAAGGCGGACTGGGTCAAGCCTGGCGCGACGGTCATCGATGTCGGTATCAACCGCGTGCCAGCGCCCGACAAAGGTGAAGACAAGACCCGGCTTGTCGGCGATGTCGCCTTTGCCGAAGTCTCCGAGGTTGCAGCCACGATAACGCCGGTTCCGGGCGGCGTCGGTCCGATGACGATCGCCATGCTGATGGCCAACACGGTTATCGCTGCGGCCCGCAAGGCCGGACACACGCCGCCGAAATTCTAGCTTTTCAGCGCGGCTGACTGCTCGATGGCTGGAAGTCGGCGACGACCCGGTGCCGGGTGCCGGGATAGGTGAAGCGCACATGCGTGACGGGACCTATCGTGTTCCAGGTTCGCCGCTCGATCACCAGGCAGGCTGTTTCCGGCTTGAGTTTCAGCAGCTTCGCCATATCGCGATCGGCCCCGACCGCCTGAATGTTGTGCTGTGCTGCGGTCCATGGCGCACGCTCGAGGAGCCAGGGGCCAGGAGCGATAGTGCTGAAATCGGCGTGTCGCGCGTCCGGTACCACGTCGAGGTTGATCAGCCGCTCTTCGAGACAGAAGGGGTCTCCCGCGGCCAGATGTATGCAGCGCACCTCCAGCACCGGGCCGGCCTTCTCAAGACCAAGCCGCCGACGGTCCTCGATATCCGCATCGCGCTCCGTCGTCACGAGCAGCGCATAGGAATAGGCGAGCTTGAGCGAGGCGACTTCCGTCTTGATGTCGTGGATTTCCAGGACGGCGGATTGCGCCTGCGGCTGGGTGACGAAGCTGCCCGACTTTTTGCGCCGCTCGATCAGGCCGGCTTTGGCAAGCTGCGTCATGACCTTGTTGACGGTCATGCGCGAGCATCCGTACTGCTTGGCCAGATCGACTTCGAAGGGCAGGCGATGCCCGGGCGCCCATGCACCGGAAACGATCTGGCTTTCCAGATCGTTCAAGATGCGCTGATGCAGCGTCGCATCTCTGGCAATGTCCATCGTCTCTCCAGCATCATGGATGATGAGGCGGTTCATCCCGCCAACAGTTTTTGCATGGTGTGGAGAAAGCGCCGTCCGATCGTATCGCGCAAGCGGTGACGGCCGTTCTCCACCTGTTTCCGGCCGGAGGTCCAGACGCAATCAACCTTTATGCCATCCGCGAAGATCCAGTTGTCGAGGAGATCGTCCATTGGAAGATAGGGGACCGCGCTTGTGTCGAGCGAAAGAAAGTCGGCCCGGTTGCCAGCGGCCAAGCCACCGTTTGCGCCGAGCGCGAGACCGCCACCGGCCACCGCCTGCTCGTAAAGCGCCTGTCCCGTGGACGTTTCAGGTTTCAAGGCAAAAACATTTCTGGCGCGCAGCGCGAGACGCTGGGAGTATTCGAGCTGGCTCAGTTCGCCGGGCAACGAAATGCGGATGTTTGAGTCCGAGCCGATGCCAAATCTGCCGCCTTCTTCCAAGAAGTGCCGAGCATTGAAGATGCCGTCGCCAAGATTGGCTTCCGTGATGGGGCATAGGCCTGCCACCGCGCCGCTTTCGGCCATGCGCCGGGTTTCGTGGTCGGTCATATGGGTGGCGTGGATCAAACACCAGTTCTTGTCGACCGGAGCGTGGTCCAGAAGCCAGTCTACCGGTCGCGCACCCGACCAGGCGATGCAGTCCTCGACTTCCTTGACCTGCTCGGCGACGTGGATGTGGATCGGCCTGTCGCCGCCAAGCTCGACCACCGCCTTAAGCTCTTCCGGCGTCACTGCGCGTAGGCTGTGCGGTGCAAGGCCCAGCACGGCGCCGGGCAGGGCGCGCACCACCTCGCCACAGCGTTCGAACAACCGGGAAAAGCTATCGACCGTGTTGATGAACCGGCGTTGCCCCTCAACCGGTGCCGCGCCGCCAAAGCCGGAATGGGCGTAGAACACCGGCAAGAGCGTGACGCCGATGCCCGTCTCCGCCGCCGCCGCGCCGATCCGCCCGGCCATTTCCGCGATGTCGCCATAGGCCGTACCGTCGCGGTCGTGATGCAGATAGTGGAACTCGCCGACTCGCGAAAAGCCGGCCTCCAGCATTTCCATGTAGAGTTGGGAGGCGACCGCCTCGACTTGCTCCGGCGTCATCGACAGCGCGAAGCGATACATGGTGGTGCGCCAGCTCCAGAAGCTGTCGTCGCCCGGTCCGCGTCTCTCGGCAAGGCCAGCCATGGCGCGCTGGAAAGCGTGGCTGTGCAAATTGGGCATGCCGGGCAGAACGACGTCATGGCTTTCGTCCCCGGCCTGCGCCGCCACACCGGTTTCCACCGTCGCAATCCGCCCGTCGGCAAAGGTTAAGCGCACATCTCTGCGCCAGCCTTCAGGCAAAAGAGCCGAACGCGCAAACAGAACCGGCATGGAACTCTCTCCTGGTTTGATCGCTCGATAGTATGCGCTGCGCAATTTTGCTTGCCAGCCGATTATTATGTATATACATGTTTTCCGGGTTTGGAAGGTGAGGGCGCATGACGGAACGAAAAAATTCCAGCAGCGGTAAAGGGCGGTCCGACGACCTTCAGCTGTACGTCAATGCTCGACTTGCCACGCTCGATCCGGCCATGCCCGGCCTTGGTCCTGTCGAGGACGGTGCCGTCGCCGTCCAAAACGGACGCATCCTTTATGCCGGACTGCGAGATGGTCTCGATCTCTCAATCGGCGGGGCCGAGACAATCGATCTTGGCGGTCGCTGGATAACGCCCGGCCTGATCGATTGCCACACCCACATCGTCTACGGCGGCAACCGCGCGCGCGAATTCGAAATGCGGCTGGAAGGCGCTACCTATGAGGACATCGCCCGCGCCGGCGGCGGAATCCTGTCCTCGGTCAAGGCGACGAACGCGCTATCGGTCGATGAACTCGTTGCGGCCTCGCTGCCACGCCTCGATGCCCTGTTGGCGGAAGGCGTGACGACCATCGAGATCAAGTCCGGCTACGGATTGAACGTTGAGGCGGAGCTGAAGATGCTGCGCGCCGCGCGGCAGCTCGCGACCATGCGGCCGGTGCGGATCGTCACCTCCTGGTTGGCCGCGCATGCAACGCCGCCGGACTACAAGGGCCGCAACGGCGACTATATCTCGGATGTCGTCTTGCCCGGCCTTGAGCAGGCCCATGCCGAGGGCATCGTCGATGCGGTCGACGGGTTCTGCGAAGGCATCGCTTTTTCAGTGAAAGAGATCGTCGGGGTTTTCGACGCTGCCAAGGCCCTCGGCCTGCCGGTCAAGCTGCATGCCGAGCAACTGTCGCATCTCGGCGGCGCGGAACTCGCGGCCTCCTATGGCGCGCTGTCGGCAGACCATCTCGAATATCTCGACGAAAAGGGCGCTGCCGCAATGGCTGCGGCCGGCACCGTTGCCGTGCTGCTGCCGGGAGCGTTCTATGCGCTTCAGGAAAAGCATAAGCCGCCGCTCGCGGCCCTGCGCACTGCGGGAGCGAATATCGCGATTGCCACCGACAGCAACCCGGGCACATCGCCCCTGACCTCGCTGTTGCTGGCCATGAACATGGCGGCGACGCTGTTCGGCCTGACCGTCGATGAGTGCATTGCCGGCACGACGCGCGAAGCCGCGCGCGCGCTCGGCCTTCTCAGCGAGACGGGAACGCTGGAAGCTGGCAAATCAGCCGACTTCGCGATCTGGAACATCGAGAGCCCCGCCGAGCTCGTCTACCGCATCGGCTTCAACCCGCTGCATGCGGGTGTCTTCAAGGGCGAAAGGATCGACCGTTGACCATCATTCTCCATCCGGGCCAGGTGTGTCTGGCCGATCTCGAAACCCTCTACTGGACCGGCGAGCCCGCTCGGCTGGACACGTCCTTCGATGCTGGCATCCGCAAGGCGGCCGCTCGCATCGCCGAAATCGCAGCCGGTAACGAGCCGGTCTACGGCATCAACACCGGCTTCGGCAAGCTCGCATCCATCAAGATCGAAGCGGCTGATGTCGCGACCTTGCAACGCAATCTGATCCTGTCGCACTGCTGCGGCGTCGGCGCGCCGCTGCCGGAAAGCATCGTACGGCTGATCATGGCGCTGAAGCTGATTTCGCTGGGTCGCGGCGCGTCCGGCGTCCGGCTGGAACTGGTGCGCCTGATCGAGGCGATGCTTGAAAAGGGCGTCATTCCGGTCATTCCGGAAAAAGGCTCGGTCGGTGCCTCCGGCGACCTCGCCCCGCTGGCGCATATGGCCGCCGTCATGATGGGCGAGGGCGAGGCGTTCTTTGGGGGTAATCGCTTGGGCGGGCGTGAGGCGCTGGAGCAGGCCGGGCTTGAACCGGTCGTTCTCGCCGCCAAGGAAGGGCTGGCGCTGATCAACGGCACGCAGACCTCGACCGCGCTGGCACTCGCAGGACTGTTCCGCGCTCACCGCGCAGCGCAAGCCGCCTTGATCACCGGTGCGATGTCGACAGACGCCGCGATGGGCTCGTCGGCGCCGTTCCATCCCGACATCCACACGCTGCGCGGCCACAAGGGCCAGATTGACACCGCCTCGACGCTGCGCGCGCTGCTCGACAACTCGATCATCCGGCAGAGCCATGTTGAGGGCGACGAGCGCGTGCAGGATCCCTATTGCATCCGTTGCCAGCCCCAGGTCGACGGCGCCTGCCTCGATCTGTTGCGGTCCGTGGGCCGTACGCTGGAAATCGAGGCCAACGCGGTGACCGACAATCCGCTGGTGCTGTCGGACAATTCCGTGGTCTCGGGCGGCAATTTCCACGCAGAGCCGGTCGCTTTCGCTGCCGACCAGATCGCGCTCGCCATCTGCGAGATCGGCGCGATTGCCCAGCGCCGCATTGCGCTTCTGGTCGATCCCGCTTTGTCCTATGGCCTGCCGGCTTTCCTGGCGAAGAAGCCGGGGCTCAATTCCGGCCTGATGATCGCGGAAGTCACCTCGGCTGCGTTGATGAGCGAAAACAAGCAGATGTCGCATCCGGCTTCGGTGGATTCCACGCCCACCTCGGCCAATCAGGAAGACCACGTCTCCATGGCCTGCCATGGCGCGCGGCGGCTGTTGCAGATGACCGACAATCTGTTCGGCATCGTCGGCATTGAGGCACTGACGGCTGCGCAAGGCGTCGAATTGCGCGCGCCGCTGACAACGAGCCCCGAACTCGCCAGAGCGATTGCTGCGATCCGCACTGTCGTGCCGGCGCTCGAGGAAGACCGCTACATGGCCAACGACCTTGCTGCCGCATCCGCGCTGGTCGCCGAAGGACGGCTTTGCGCTGCGGTGTCGGCGGGCATCTTGCCGGGGTTGGAGGGATAAGGATGGGCAGCGAAAAGACTGATCTCCCCCGCAAGAGGGGAGTTTGGCAGCGTCTCGGTGCCGCTCACTCTGGAGGTGTCCTGTGACCTCCGTCCTAGTCCGCCAAGGCACTTCCCCCCTCATCCTCGGTCTGCCGCATACCGGCACCGACTTGCCACCCGCCGTCTGGGATCGTCTCAACGACAACGGCAAGCTGCTGGCCGATACCGATTGGCATATCGATCGGCTCTATGACGGCCTGTTCGAGGGCGCGACCACCGTTCGCGCGACCTTCCATCGTTATGTCATCGACGCTAACCGCGATCCGGCCGGCTCCAGCCTTTATCCCGGCCAGAACACCACCAGCCTGATCCCCGAGACGGATTTCGACGGGCTGGCGATCTGGCAGGATGGACAGGCGCCGACGGATGCCGACATTGCCGAGCGGGTCGAGGCTTTCCATGCGCCCTATCACCAAGCGCTTGCCGCCGAGATCGAACGGGTGCGGTCGATCCACGGCTATGCCGTGCTCTACGATTGCCACTCGATCCGCTCGAACATCCCGTTTCTGTTCGAAGGCACCTTGCCCGATTTCAACATTGGAACCGACATGGGAAAAACCTGCGACCCGGCCATTGAGAAGGTCGTGGTTGACACTGTCACCGAGGCGGACGGCTATACCTCCATTCTCAACGGACGCTTCAAGGGCGGCTGGACCACGCGGCACTATGGGAGGCCGCTAGAGGGCGTCCACGCTATCCAGATGGAATTGGCGCAGTCCACCCACCTTGCCACGGAGACGCCGCCCTTCGCCTATGACGGCGCGAAGGCAGAACGGCTGCGCGTCCATCTTCGAAAAATCTTTTCGCGCATCGATAGTGCTGCGCGCCAGCTTGCACAGGGGACATAATGACCAATCCTCGCCATAACATCCGTGAAATCCGCAGCCCGCGCGGCACCGAACTCAACGCTAAATCTTGGCTGACCGAAGCGCCGTTGCGCATGCTGATGAACAATCTCGACCCGGACGTGGCCGAAAATCCCAATGAGTTGGTCGTTTATGGGGGCATTGGCCGCGCCGCGCGCACTTGGGAGGATTTCGACCGCATCGTCGCCACGCTGAAGACGCTGACCGAGGAAGAGACGCTGCTGGTGCAGTCCGGCAAGCCGGTTGGTGTGTTCCGCACCCACAAGGATGCGCCGCGCGTTTTGATCGCCAATTCCAACCTCGTGCCGCATTGGGCGACCTGGGACCATTTCAACGAGTTGGATAAGAAGGGTCTCGCCATGTACGGCCAGATGACCGCCGGCTCGTGGATTTATATCGGCACGCAGGGCATCGTGCAGGGCACCTACGAGACCTTCGTAGAGGCCGGCCGGCAGCATTATGGCGGCAGCCTCAAGGGCAAGTGGATTCTGACCGGCGGGCTTGGCGGCATGGGCGGCGCGCAACCGCTGGCAGCCGTCATGGCCGGTGCCTGCTGCCTTGCGGTGGAAAGCGACGAGACCCGCATCGATTTCCGCTTGCGCACCCGCTATGTCGACGAGAAGGCGACAAGCCTGGAGGAGGCGCTGGCGATGATTGAGCGCTGGACCCACGCGGGCGAGGCGAAGTCGGTCGGGCTGCTCGGCAATGCCGCAGAAATATTCCCCGAACTCGTCGGGCGCATGCAGGCGGGCCAGGTGCGCCCCGACATCGTGACCGACCAGACCTCCGCGCACGATCCGCTCAACGGTTACCTGCCGGCTGGCTGGACGGTTGCCGAGCACAAAGCGAAGCGCGAGAGTGACCCTAAGGCTGTCGAGACTGCGGCGCGTGCGTCGATGCGAATCCATGTCGAAGCCATGGTCGCCTTCTGGGACGCGGGCGTGCCAACGCTCGACTATGGCAATAACATCCGCCAGGTCGCAAAGGACGAGGGACTGGAAAATGCCTTCGCGTTTCCGGGCTTCGTACCGGCCTATATCCGTCCGCTGTTCTGTCGCGGCATCGGGCCGTTTCGCTGGGCAGCCTTGTCGGGCGATCCGGAGGATATCTACAAGACCGACGCCAAGGTGAAGGAACTAACCCCCGGCAACACGCATCTGCACAACTGGCTCGACATGGCGCGCGAGCGCATTGCCTTCCAGGGTTTGCCGGCGCGCATCTGCTGGGTCGGCCTCGGCGATCGCCACAGGCTCGGGCTTGCCTTCAACGAAATGGTGCGGTCCGGCGAATTAAAGGCGCCCGTCGTCATCGGCCGCGATCATCTCGACTCGGGCTCGGTCGCGTCGCCGAACCGCGAGACGGAAGCGATGAAGGACGGCTCGGATGCGGTGTCCGACTGGCCGCTCTTGAACGCGCTGCTCAACACCGCGTCGGGCGCGACCTGGGTGTCGCTGCACCATGGCGGAGGGGTCGGAATGGGCTTTTCGCAGCATTCGGGCATGGTCATCTGCGCCGACGGCACCCCCGACGCGGCGCGCCGGCTGGAGCGCGTCTTGTGGAACGATCCGGCGACCGGCGTGATGCGCCATGCCGATGCCGGCTACGACATTGCGCTGGACTGCGCCAAGGAGCAGGGCCTGCGGCTGCCCGGCATCCTGGGGAACTGAAGCGATGCGGGTTCTCAAGGCCGAGGATTATCGCCGCATGCCATGGAAGAACGGCGGCGGCGAAACTGCTGAAATCCTTGCCTTTCCACCACATGCATCCGTCGCCGATTTCGGCTGGCGGATCAGCATGGCGAGGGTCGCCGCCGATGGGCCGTTCTCGACGTTCGAAGGTATCGACCGGACGTTGAGCATCCTCGACGGGGAGGGCGTGGCGCTCGACATCGAAGGCTTGGGTAGCCATGTCCTCGACCAACAGACCGTTCCGCTGTCGTTCCCCGGAGACACGCCGACATGGGCGCGGCTCACGAATGGGCCGATTGTCGATCTCAACGTCATGAGCCGGCGCGGCCATTTTCGCCATACGGTCCGGCGCCTGACCTTTTCGAAGGCGGCGACGATCAAGGCGCCCGCTGCCATAACCTTCATCTTTGCCGCCGACATCTGCCGCGTCGAGGGGCTGGTCTCCCCGCTGCAACGCTTCGACTGCCTGGTCTGCAATGCAGGTGACAACGCGGTGGCGGTATCACCGTCCGGGCCAAGCGGACGGCTGTTCGTCATCGAGATCAATCCGATCTGAAGGGCGAATGAGCGCTGCGATTCTAGGCAGCTGACTCTCTCGTCATTCGCCGGAATCCGGCACTTTTCCATAGCCGACAGCACTGTCACAAAACTGAATCAGGATGCGCCTAGGTTGCGCCGCATCGAAGCGGGCGGCTTTCGCTTTCGCGCGGATGAAAATTCAAGTCAAGACAAGTGCTTAGGACAAGACCTTTGGTCGCCATCGATATCGAAAATGCTGCCAAGAGCTATGCTGGCAAGCGCGTGCTGGACGGTGTTTCCATGCACATCAACAAGGGCGAGTTCGTCGCCATTCTCGGCCCGTCCGGCTGCGGTAAGACCACATTGCTGCGCCTCCTCGCAGGTTTCGAAAAGCTGGACGACGGTTCGATCGCGCTCGGCGGCGCTGAGGTTTCCAACAGGCAGTTCACGCTGCCGCCGGAAAAACGCAATGTCGGCATCGTGTTTCAGAATTACGCGCTCTGGCCGCATATGAGCGTCGGCGACAATGTCGGCTATGCACTCAAGATCGCCGGCGTCGGAACCGCCGAACGGAAGCGGAAAAGTCTCGATGCGCTTGACGCGGTGGGCATGCGCGACCTCTCCGACCGCGCCCCGGCCGATCTTTCGGGCGGACAGCGCCAGCGTGTTGCGCTCGCCCGCTGCCTCGCCGCCAATCCGTCGGTGATGCTGCTCGACGAGCCGCTTGCAAACCTGGACGTGCATCTGCGCGCATCGATGGAAAAGGAATTCCTCGCTTTCCATAAGCGCACCGGCGCGACGATGCTCTACATCACGCACGACCAGTCCGAGGCCATGGCCCTAGCTGACCGTATCGCAGTCATGGACAGGGGCCGGCTCGTCCAGTTTGCCCGTCCGCACGAGTTGTATCGCGAACCGCGCGACGAGATGGTGGCGCGCTTCATCGGCAATGGCCTGATCCTGCCTGCCAGTAGTATTGCCGCTGCGTCCCAGCCGGGGCAGGCGGTGGCCGAAGTGTTCGGCACGCCGCATCGCGTGCGCGCGTCGCTGTCCGGTCGTGCCGGCGCACAGCTCAGCGTGCACCCCAACGATCTTACGCTCGCCAAGGGCGATGGAGAGGGCTTCTCCGCCACCGTCGAGCGCGTCGTCTATCGCGGCAGCCATAACCAGGTCGATTTCCACCCTGACGCGATGCCCGAGCTATCGCTGACGCTGCATGCCCCCCTCGACCGTCGAATTGCGCCGGGACACGCGATTTCCGTGCGTATCGACGACGGCTGGGTCATCCCCGCCGCTGCCTGACCAACACCACCTTACCGATCCAAAAAAGGACCTTCCCATGCGCCTCGTTTCCGCTCTCGCCCTGCTTCTGATGGCCGGCACCGCCCATGCCGAAACCCTGACCCTCTACACCTCGCAGTCGCCTGAAATCGCCCAGCAGACGGTCGATGCGTTCCAGGCCAAATATCCTGACATCAAGGTCGAATGGACGCGCAACGGCACCAGCCAGCTTCTCAACGTGCTGCGCGCCGAGATCGCCGCCGGCGATGTCAAGCCGGACGTGCTTTTGGTCGCCGACACCATCAATCTCGGCCAGCTCAAGGCCGAAGGCCGGCTTCTGGCCTATGCGGATGCCAAGGTCGGCTCCTATGACAAGAGCACCTACGACAAGGACATGACCTTCTTCGGCACCAAGATCATCTCCACCGGCATCGCGTACAACACCCAGTCGGCCAAGCCAGTCGAGACCTGGGGCGAATTGCTGGTCGAAGACAACAAGGGCCAGATCGCCGTGCCGAGCCCGCTCTATTCGGGTGCCGCGCTCAACCACCTGCACAGCGTCATCGACGTTCCCGGCATCGGTTGGGAGTTCTATGAGCGTCTGGCCGAACTCGACATCGCGCCCGATGGCGGCAACGGCCCGGCACTCAAGGCTGTCGCAAGCGGCCTCGCCAAATATGGCATCATCGCCGATGCCGACGTGATCCGCGCCAAGGCCGCCGGCTCGCCGGTCGACCTGATCTTCCCGAAGGACGGCGTCTCCTTCATCACAGAGCCGGTCGCGATCCTGTCGACCGCCAAGCAGCCGGACGCCGCCAAGGCGTTCGTTGACTTCCTGCTGTCCAAGGAAGGCCAGGAACTGGTCGCCAAGCAGGGCAACATGCCGATCGACTCGGCTGTTACGCCGCCCGCAGGCTTCCCGAAACTCTCCGACATCAAGCTTCTGCCGCTGGACGCCGACAAGGCCGTCGCCAACGACAAGCAGGTGCGCGAGAAGTTCACCGAGATTTTCGGCGGCTGATCGGTGACCGATCTGGCTACTCCCCTGCTCAGAGAGCGCCGGCATCTGCCGGCGTTCTCGATTTCCGCCAAGGGGCTCATACTGGCCGGCCTGGCGGCGTTCGTCGCCGTCCTGTCGCTTGCACCCCTGCTGCGGCTGGCATTGACCGGCGTAGCGCCCGATGGCTTTGTCGACCTGCAGCGGCTGTCCGATCTTCTGCTCAAGCAGCGCGTCTTCACCGCGACCCTGAATTCGCTCTATGTCGCTGTTGCTTCGACCATACTGGCGCTGATCGTCGGAGTCCTGGCAGCGGTTCTCACCGTCTACACCAACATGCACGCCAAGACGGCCTGGGTGTTCGGCTTCGTGCTACCCTTGATGATCCCGCCGCAGGTGACGGCTTTGGCCTGGGTGCAGGCGTTCTCGCCCACCAGCCCTGTGCTCGGCCTGTTCGGCCTTGCCCTGCCGCAGGGCGCGCGGCATCCGCTGTTTTCCTCGTCCGGCATCGTCCTGCTGCTTGGGCTTTACAATGCACCGCTGGTCTTCCTGACGGTGCGCGCCGCTCTTCGGCGCCTGCCCGCCAATCTGGTCGAGGCGGCGCGTTCGGCCGGCGCGGGTGGCTGGCGCGTGTTTTTCACAGTGCTGTTGCCGCTCGCCCGCGCGGGCATCTTCGCCGGTGCCGCCCTGTCCTTCGTCTCGGCTATCGGCAATTTCGGCATCCAGGCGATGCTCGGCATCCCGGCGCGCTTTCCCACGCTGATCACGCTTATCTACCAGCAGCTCAACAGCTACGGTCCAGACGCGCTGGCCGACATGGCCTCGCTGGCGCTTATGCTGTCGCTCATCACGGTTGCCGGCATTGGCTTCAGCAGTTGGCTCGGTCGCCGCACAGACGCACGCGTGGAAGGGCTTGGCGGCGCGATCCAGATCGACCTCGGACGTTGGCGGCTCCCGGTTGAGGTCGCGGCGTGGGTGTTTCTCGCAACGACGCTTATCCTGCCGCTTTCGGCCCTGGTGACCACCTCGCTCGTCACCGGTTTCGGCCAGGAACTCAGCCTTGCCACCCTGACCCTCGCCAACTATTCCAACGCGCTGCTGCACCATGCCTCCATCCGCGAAGCCTTCCTGACCAGTCTTGGCCTCACCACCGTGGCGGTGGTCGTCCTGATGGTGGTGGCGCTGTTTCTCGGCTATTTCCTGAGCTGGCAGCGCAGCGTTGAGGTGCGGCTGATCCACATGGCGGCGGAATTGTCCTATGCCCTGCCGGGCATCGTACTGGGCGTGGCAATGATCCTGTTCTTCCTGAAGCCGCTTCCGGTTCTGGGGTTCAGCATCTACGGCACGGTCTGGATCATCCTGGCCGCCTATCTCTCGAACTTCCTGGCGCTGGCGTTGCGGCCCGTCCTCGGCGGTTTCGCCCAGATTGACCGCTCGCTGGAGGAGGCGAGCCAGGTCGCCGGCGCCGGCTTCCTGCAACGCATGCGCGACATCATCGTACCGCTGGTGGCGCCCGCCGCCTTTGCCAGCGGCATCATCGTCTTCATGAGCGCGCTCAACGAGATCCAGGTCTCGATCCTGCTTGTGTCGTCCAGTGCCCGCACCATCGGGCCAATGATCGTGTTCCTCGAAGAAGGCGGCTCGTCGACGCTGGCGGCTGCCGTCGGTTGCCTGATGATCGTCATCGTGCTGGCGCTGATGCTGATGGCGTCCTGCCTGTCGTCGCGACTGCCCAAGGGGGCGCTGCCGTGGCAAAACTGACGGCGCTGAGCGGCGTCGGCGGCAAGCTTCCGGCGGCGTTTCTGTTGGAGGTGGCCGACCGCCGCATTGTGTTCGACTTGGGCGAGGGGCCGCAGGCAGGGGTGTTTCCGGACCTGAAAGGCGTTGGGCGGGTGGATGCGATTTGCCTGTCGCATGCGCATATGGACCATGCCGGCGGGCTGCATCTGGCATCTTTGGTCGGTGATCCGCCGGTCTATGCGACGGAAACGACCTTGCAGCAGATTCCGTTCGACGTGCTTCCCGTGATGCGCCGCCGTGCTTTACCTATGCGCGACGATGCGGTTATCGCGGGCTTGCCGGTCACGCTGGGGCGCAGCGGCCATGCGCCGGGCGGCATCTGGTTTCACATCCCGCTCGACGGCGGGTTCCTCTACATGGGCGATTGGAGCGCGGAGTCGGCGCTTCTGCCGTTCGATGCGCCACCGCCCGCGGACTGCGTCGTCACCGACGCCTCCTATGGCGACCGCGAGACGGCTCTCGCCGAGCAGGCCGTGGCGCTCGCAGAGGCTGCCAAAGGCGGTGCCGTGCTTCCTGTGCCATCGGGCGGGCGCGGACCGGAAATGGTTCTGCTGCTGGCGCAGCGCGGACTGGCGCCCAAAGCCTGCCCCACGATCCGGGCCGAGATCGAGCGGCTTGCAGCTGAGGAAGGAGACAGCATTGCGGCGGAGCATCGTGCTGGTCTGCGTGCCGCGCTTGCAGGCCTGCCGACATCCGACAGCTACCTCACTTCCGATATTATCTTTGCAGTCGAGGCCAATGCCGAATCCGGCCTGTCCGCTGAACTTTTGGCCAAAGGGGAAGGATTCCGCTTCGTGTTCTCGAGCCATGTGCCGGCAGGCACGCCCGCCGCTGCACTGCTGTCGGAGGGTCGGGCGCAATGGCTGCCCTGGAACGTTCACCCGCGCCTGTCAGACACGTTGCGTCTGGCCGATGCCACCGGCGCAAGACACATCATCCCCGCCTTCGCGCGGCCGGAAGACATGCCGGAACTGTGCCGCGCACTCGGCCGGCGTCTAGTCCTCGACAGGACGATCGTTTTCGGCCAGACGGAGCGTTTGCAAGGAACCGGCACATGACCGCGCACAACCACGCCGCCTCGTCTGATGAAAAGCAGGAAGACACGCTGCCTGTGCTGTTCGAGGTGCTGGGCGGCGATGCGCTGGGCGGACGCAAGCTGTTCATCGGCAATCGCGTCGCCGCCGACAATGCGGATCTGTTGCTTGCGAACGGCATAACCTCGACCATGAACCTTGCGGTCAACATCGAGCTTTTGCCGCTCGCCTTGGCGGACGGCTCCGTGGTGCGCCGCACCCATATCGGCCTGATCGACGGGCCGGGAAACCTGCCGCAGCATGTGCTCGGCGCGGTGTTTGTCCTTCACGGCATCCTGGGGCAGGCGAGCCCCGGCAAGATGAGCTATCCGCCGCATCGGCAAGGCAATGTGCTGGTGCATTGCCGCGGCGGCCGCAGCCGCTCGGCCGGCGTCGTCGCGCTCTACCTCCACCTCGTGCATGGCGAGACGTTTCAGAGCCTCGACGCCGCGCTCGCCCATGTCCGGAATGCCCGCGGCCTTGGCCCGACCCATCCCTTGCCCGACATGGTCGGGCTGGCGCGCCGCATCGTGATGCACCGCGACGCCATCGCGCCTTTGTTCGACGCGCTTTAAGGACCATGATGGGGCCAGAGGCTAACCATGATGCAGGCGAAGTCAGTGCCTATATCGGTTACAATATAACATTTTATAGTGGGCAAGTGAAAGCCGCTTTTCATCGCCACATGAGCCACGTATAAACATGAGTGTATTTGTAATCTTTAACCCTCCGGAACTCCGTGAACCTCTCCCCGGACCGCTTGGATCATGACCTTTATCTGGCGCACCGGCCCGCGCTGGTGGACTATGCCGCGCGCATTCTGGGGTCGCGCGATGCCGCCGAGGATATCGTGCAGGATGCATATATTCGTTTCGAGCCTGTCCGGCTCGAACAGCAATCACCTTCCCAGGCCCTGGCTTATCTCTACAGGGTGGTGCGCAATCTCTGCCTCGACCTGATGAAGCGACGACGGTTGGAAACCCGCGTCAAAGACCAGGCCGCGCCGGCCTGGACGGTTCCTGGCGACCTTCCGACACCCGAGCATGATCTTCTCTATCGCGACGGGGCGCGTATCGCAGGTGAGGTGCTTGCCTCCCTGCCGCGAGAGGTCCGGATCGCCGTCGAAATGCACCGGCTCGGCGGGCTCACGCTGGAGGAGGTGGCATCGCATCTCGGCATATCGGTCGCCACGGCCCACCGGCATGTGCGCAGCGCGATGGTGACGATCGCACGCGCGCTCGACGTGAAAAATTCCTGATCCGTTAGATTGCAACGAAAAAAACGCTCGTCTCATTCGTCCTACATGTGAGAAGGGAATTCGTGACCCAATTCCCTCAGCAGAGGCACCCTTGAAGCGGACAGACGACGAAACTCCCGACCTGCTGGAAGAGGCGATGGACTGGTTCCTGCGCCTTCGCTCCGTGCCGGCCGGAAGCGACGTGGCCGAGGATTTCGCCTGCTGGTTGAACGCCTCGAAGGCGCATAGCCAGGCTTGGGAAAAGGCAAATCAAACCTGGCAGGTGATGGGCGAAGTTCAACCGGAGTATGAACATCTCTGGCGTCCCGGATTTATCGCGCCTCGGCGGCGCGGCCGTAGGTTGCTCTGGGGGGCGGGTATCGGTGCAGCGCTTGTCGCGGGCCTGTTTCTCTTTCTGGCCATGCCCTCGCTCGTGCTGCGGCTGCGGGCGGATCATCTGACCCAGACTGCGGAGTTGCAGACGATCACTTTGGAAGACGGATCGACCATCGAACTGGGCGCTGCCAGCGCCATCGCGACCAGCTTCACCGCGTTCGGCAGGCATGTGACGCTGCTTGCCGGCGAAGCGTTCTTCGATGTCCGCAGCGACGCCGCACGGCCCTTCACCGTCGAGGCGGGTGGCGTCGAAGTGTCGGTCATCGGCACCGCATTCGACGTCAGCCTGTCCGAAACACAGACCACCGTGCAGCTTGCACGCGGTGTCGTCGCCCTGTCATCCGAGAGCAAGCCCGGTAAATCTTTGGAGCTTGCCCCGGGCGAAATGGCCACAGTTTCGCATGCCGACGGCATGACGGTCCGCAGCACCATCGCGCAGGAGGACATCGCATCCTGGCGCAGCGGCCGGCTGTTCGTTAGCGATGTCAGCATCGGCGAGGTGGCGGAAGCCTTGCAGCGCTATCACGCCGCCTGGATCAGCATTCCGGACGGCTCTCTGGCCGCGCAGCGCGTGACCGGGCTCTATGATCTCAAAAATCCCGACCGTGCGCTCGGCGCGCTGGTCGAACCGTATGGTGGAAAGGTTCACCGCATCTCGCCCTATCTTCGGGTCCTGGCGCCTTTCTGAAAAATCTCTCGCAATTGCGAAAAAACTTCCAGGCGCGTGAAAAAGTGGAGCGTCGTAATCGTCTTGGTCATGAGTGCGGGAGGGGATCCCCGCGGCGTGTTCAGGAGACGGGGTTCATGGGTCTATTCATTTCGGCAAACGGCAGGCATGCGAAGGCGGCTTTCGCCGCCCGGCTGCTGGCATCGGCGGCGCTGCCGCTGCTAGCCGGCACTTTTACGCTGGGAGTTATCCCCGCCGTGGCGCAGGAAGCGGCGCGCAGCTTCAACATACCAGCGCAGCCGCTCGACGCCGCGCTCAATGTCTTCGGCCGACAGTCCGGCCTGCAGGTTTCGCTGGCGTCATCGACCTCGCGGGGCGTTACCGCGCGGCCCGTCAGCGGCTCGTTGACGCCGCAGCAGGCGCTGTCGCAGCTTCTGTCGGGCACCGGCATTCCGTTCCGCATCAGCAATGGCACGGCCATCGTCGGTGAGGCAGGTGGCAACGCGGCGGTTGGCGGCGGCGGTGTGGCAGCTGACGGCAGCATCGTGCTCGACACCATCACCATCGAGGGGCAGGGCATCGGGCAGGGCGGTGTCGCCGAGACCGTGATCGGCCCGCAGCAGCTCGAACGCATCAATCCGACCGATCTTGCCGACGTGTTCCGCGACGAGCCCGGCGTCCAGGTCGGCAGCTCTCTGCCTGCGTCGCAGAAGGTTTATGTCAACGGCATCGAGGAAACCAACCTCGCCGTCAGCATCGACGGCAGCCGCCAGAACAACAAGGTGTTCCACCACAACGCCACCAACGTCATCGACCCCGCCTTGCTGAGGGCGGTCGCGGTGGATGCCGGCGTCGCGCCCGCCGATGCCGGTCCCGGTGCGCTCGCAGGCTCCATCGCCTACGAGACCAAGAATGCGCACGACCTGTTGCTCGACGGCAAGTCGATCGGCGCTCTGGTCAGCTCGACCTACAATTTCAACAGCAACACGGTCACCACCGGGCTTGCCGCCTATGGCGTTCACAATGGCATGGAAATTCTCGGCTATTTGAACTTCGGCAAAGGCGACAACTTCACCGCCGGCAATGGCGATGAGGTCGAGGGCACCGAAACCGACCTGATCAGCGGCCTCGGCAAAGTCGCCTACGAGTTTGAAAGCGGCGACCGTTTCGAGCTCAGCCACGACCGCGTGCTGGACGATGCACCGCGTCCGTTCCGTGCCAATGCAGGCTTTGTGGATACGGGTCGCCCATGGGAGCCGAAGGTTCGCGATTACAGGCTGGAGCGGCAGAACACGGTCTTCACCTATACCGATACAACGCCCGAAGGCTGGTGGGACCCCAAGGTGGTGCTTGCCTATGGCGCCACAGATGTGACCGTTCCGGTATTTCTTCGTGATGGTTCTACCTACGACGTTACCGGCATGACCTCGACCTTCAACGGCAAGGTGGAAAATAAGTTCGCGCTCGATATGGGCAGCGTGACCGCAGGCGTCGATTTTTACAGCGACAAGGCCAGGCTTCACGATCTCTCCGAGCCGGGTATCGAGAAGGCGCGCAACATCGGTCTCTATGCTCAGGCACGCCTTGAGCCGTGGGAAAAGACACGGCTGTCATTCGGCGCGCGTGCCGATCACCAGCGCTTCACCGGTGTCGACGATTCAGACTTCGACAATTCCGGACTCAGCGCCAATATTTCCGGCGAATACGACCTGACCGACTATCTCACCGCCAAGGCCGGCTTCTCCCACGTCTGGGCCGGTATCCCTTTGGCTGAGAATTTCATCATCAATCCGAACTGGGTCTATGGACCGGATGGCCCGGAGCCGGTCACCGCTAACAATTATATTCTCGGGCTGGAGGCGAACTACGAAGGCTTTACGGTCGAAGGCAGCGTGTTCAGGACCGATATTAATAACGCGCGCGTGCCCAGGTATAATCAAGCCGCCGGCGGCCCGCTGTTCGCTCGTGAGGTGTATTCCCGAGGCTTCGAGATCGGTGCCGGCTATGACTGGCTGACTGGCTACGTAAAGGTGAAATATGCCCATATCGACGTCGATATCGATGGCCACCCTGCCGATTCCGACAGCGGCAATTACATCGCGACGCCCGTTGGCAACATCATCACCATCGTAGCAGCCCACACCTTTGCCGATTGGGGTCTGACAGTGGGTGGCGATGTCGAGATCGCGCCCGAATACGACCACGTCGCGGTCGGATATAAGCCCTATCCGGCCTACGAGATCGTCAACCTGTTCGCCGAATACAAGCCGGAACAGATGCCCAACTTCACCTTCCGCGCCGAAGTCCAGAACCTGTTCGACGAAGAATATTCCAGCCGCGCCACCTACGGCCAGGAATTCCCAAACGTCACGCCGCTTTACGAACCGGGCCGCAGCTTTCTGCTCAGCGCCAAGGCGACGTTCTGAAGGATCGGATGGTGCATTGACGCATTCGTGCGCGGGTTTCGGCTGTTCAAGCCGGACCCATGCGTGTAAAGCGGACTGAAAAACTCAGGAAAGGAGTAGCAGCGATGCTGCAGTCCGTAGCGCGGGTCGAAACCCCGAATGCCAGCAAGTATCTGGTGCAACTGTGCAAGCATTTCGGTCACAAGATCGAGGTGACCTACACGGATTCCCATGCCGACTTCACCTTTGGCTTCGGCACCGCCGTTCTCGATGCCGACGAGAAAGGCTTGCGGATGGAAGTGAATGCTCTCGACGCGGAAAAGCTGGCGCAGGCGCAGTCGGTGATCGAATCGCATCTCGTGCGCTTTGCCTTCCGCGAGGAACTGGGCGCGTTCGACTGGCAGCAGACCGACCGCGCCGCCTGATCCTTCCGATACGACAACCGAGGTTGAAACCATGAGATTGAATAGCGTGATGGCGGCTTTCGCCGCCGTTCTGATATCCGGCCTCGCCGCGCAGGCAGCCGAAATTTCCACGGCGACAGGTCCGGTGACCATCGATGCCACGCCGGCGAAGATCGCCGTCTTCGATATCGCCGCCCTCGACACCATCGACCGCCTCGGCATCAAGCCGGCCGGTATCCCGGAAAAGCTCTTCGTCTCCTATCTCGACGATCTCAAGCAGGGTTCGGAGGTCGTCGGCGACCTGTTCGAGCCCAATCTCGAAGCGCTCAGCGCGCTCGGTCCGGACCTGATCATCGTCGGCGGACGCTCCTCCACCAAGGCGGAGGCGACGGCCCAGATCGCACCGACCATCGACATGACGATGGATGGCGACGACCTGATCGTCCAGGCCAAGGAGCGGCTTGTCTCCTATGGCGACCTCTTCGACAAGAAGGACGAGGCGCAGGCGGCGATCAAGGAACTCGACGCCGAGGTGGCAGCCGCCCGCGCCGCCGTTCAAGGCAAGGGCAAGGGCCTGATCATCATGACCAACGGCCCGAAGGTCAGCGCCTATGGCGCGGGCTCTCGCTTCGGCTGGATCCACGCCGCACTCGGTCTGCCGCCGGCTGTCGAGACGATCGAGGCCTCCGGCCATGGCGAGGCGGTGTCGTTCGAATTCATCCGCGAAGCCAATCCCGACTGGCTGCTGGTGCTCGACCGCGCCGCCGCAATCGGCTCGGGCGAGCAGGGTGCGAAGGCTACGCTCGACAACGAACTGGTTGCCCAGACGACCGCCTGGAAGAAGGGGCAGGTGATCTACATGCCTGCGCCCGAATTCTACATCGCCGCCGGCGGCGTCCAGTCGATGCAGAGCGTTATGGCGACGATCACGAACGCGTTCTCCGCCGCGCAATGATCGTTGCGGCCTCGAAAAAACCCTTGCGATTTGGAGTGGTCGCGGGCCTCGGGCTCACGATCCTTTTTGTGTCGAGCCTGTTCGTCGGCGTCAGCGACTTGCCGTTCAGGACGGCGTTTAGCGACCCCGATGCGCTGCAGCTTCTGCTCGTAAGTCGTCTGCCGCGCACCCTTGCTGCGGTTCTCGCGGGTGCCGGACTGGCGATTGCCGGCCTCATCATGCAGACGCTGGCCCGCAACCGCTTCGTTGAGCCTGCGACAGCCGGCACTGCCCAGAGCGCGGAGCTTGGCATCCTTGCGGTGACGCTGCTGTGGCCCGCCGCCACGCTCGCCATGAAGACGCTGGCGGCGAGCGGCGCAGCGCTTCTGGGCACGTCGATCTTCTTCATGACCGCACATAGGCTGCCGCCCTCGCAGCCTTTCCTGGTGCCGCTGTTCGGCCTGGTCTATGGCGGTGTCATCGGCGCCGGTGTCACCTTCATCGCCTGGCAGGCGGACCTCTTGCAGTATCTCGCCATATGGACCAATGGCGATTTTTCCGGTGTGCTGCGCGGCCGCTACGAACTGCTTTGGGTCGGAGCGCTGATGGTGGCGCTTGCCTGGTTCGTCGCCGACCGGCTGACCATCATGGCGCTGGGGCGCGACGCCAGCATCGGCCTGGGGCTCGACTATGCCGGAATGATGCGGATCGGCCTGATCATCGTGTCGGTGATCGCGGCGCTCAACGTCGTTGTGGTCGGCATGATCCCGTTCGTCGGCCTCGTCGTGCCCAACATCGTCTCTCGCATCATGGGCGACAATCTGCGCGGCACCATCAAATGGGTCGCGCTGAGCGGCGCCGGCTTGGTGCTCGGCTGCGACATTATCGGCCGGCTGATCCGCTACCCCTATGAAATTCCCGTCGGCACGGTGATGGGCGTTGTCGGTGGGGCACTTTTCCTGTGGCTCCTGTTCCGTCGCCCCGCCCATGGCTAAGAACCGTATCGCCATACTCGCCGCACTTTCCGTCCTGTCGGTCGTAGCCTTCCTCACGATTGGCCTGCGCGGCAACATCGCCTTCGTGCTGGAATTGCGGGCGATTAAGCTCCTGGCACTCTCGCAGGTCGGCGTGTCCATCGCGGTCTCGACCGTGATTTTCCAGACGGTGACCGGGAACCGCATCGTCACGCCCTCAATCATGGGGCTCGATGCGCTCTATCTGTTCGGTCAGATGGCACTGGTGTTCGCACTTGGCGGTCTGGGCTATGCCGCGCTCAATCCGCAGCTCAAATTTGCCGGCGAGGTGCTGGTGCTGATGGCGCTTGCCTGCGCGCTGCTGTTGCCGATGCTCAGGAGCCGGCTCGACATGGGGCTGATGCTGCTCGCCGGCGTGGTGTTCGGCGTCTTGTTCCGCAGCCTGCACTCGCTTTTGGCTCGGCTGATCGACCCCAACGCGTTCGCGGTGGTACAGGGCGCGAGCTTCGCCAATTTCAACGCCGTGAGAACGGATCTGCTGGCCTTCGCCTCGGTTCTTACCATCGCAGCTCTCATCGTCGCCTGGCGTGCGCGGCATGTGCTCGACGTGGTGTCGCTGGGATCGGACACGGCAACCGGGCTCGGCATCACCTGGAGCCGGACGGTGACCGGCCTCCTTGTGCTGGTCTCCTCCCTTGTCGCCGTCTCGACCGCGCTCGTCGGCCCGGTCGCGTTTTTCGGCCTTCTGGTGGTTGCGCTGGCCGAGCGGATCGTCAACACGCGGCGGCACGCGGTACTGTTGCCCGCCGCCGCCTTAACCGGCATCGTCATTCTGGTCGGCGGCCAGACCCTGTTCCAGCATGGGCTGGGCAGCAGTTCCACGCTCGGCGTCGTCATCGAGTTTTTCGGCGGCATCGCGTTTCTTCTGCTTCTTGTGCTCGGGAGCCGCAAATGATCCGGATCGAGAACGTTTCGCTGAGCCTGCAGGCGACGCCCATCCTGCATGATATCAGCCTGACGATTCCCAAGGGCGGCGTCACCGCGCTGGTCGGTCCGAACGGGGCGGGAAAATCCTCGCTGTTGTCGCTGATAGCGCGGCTGCAACCGCTTCAGACCGGCGCGATCAGCATTGACGGGCTTCCCGTCGACACCACCCCAAACCGCACGCTGGCCAAGATCGTTGCGATCCTGCGTCAGGACAGCGTGGTGGCAAGCCGGCTACGGGTGCGCGAACTGGTCAGCTTCGGGCGTTTCCCGCACAATCGCGGGCGGCTGACCGACACCGACCGCACCATCATCGAGCAGTCGCTCAAGCAATTCGACCTCACCGATCTCGCCGGACGCTTCATCGACACGCTGTCGGGCGGGCAGCGCCAGCGCGCGCTGGTCGCCATGGCCTTCTGCCAGGGTACGGATTATCTGCTGCTCGACGAGCCGCTGAACAATCTCGACATGTATTATGCCCGCGACCTGATGCGCTCGCTGCGGCAGGTGGCCGACGGGAACGGCAAGACCGTCGTCATCGTGCTGCACGACATCAACATGGCGGGCGCTTATGCCGACCGCATCGTCGCGATGAAGAGCGGGCGGGTGATAGCCGATGGCGCACCGGCTGAGATGTTGACGACGCCCGTGCTTCAGGACGTCTTCGGCTTCGCCATGCAGGTGGCGACGATCAATGGCAAGCCGATCGTGCTGCATCATTTGTAGACAGCCTTAGCGCACGCGCGGCCGTGCGCGCAGCGAGCGGCTGGCAAAGGCTAGCGCGCGCTCGCCTTCCGGCAGGTCGCCGCGAATGCCGGCGGCGAGCGCGGCACTCTTGACCAGCCGGGCGACGTGCTTGTCGGCAAGGCGCTGCACCTCAACCGTCTTGCCGTCGTTGAAGACGCGGCGGAACAGCGGCCCCCTGGAGATGCGGGAAAGCTTCAGCCATCGCTCCAGCGCTGCGACTGGACAGGACCGGTCGGACGCTCCGCGTCCGATCTCAACCGTCCGCCGTCCGGTCTTGCTGCGCAGCGCCACCACCAACCCGGCGTCGCGGATTTCGACCCACCCACCGCCGTCCTCCGATTGATCAGCGCCGCAATCCAGCCCGACGATTTCGGCGCGGCGCAAGCCGCCGGCAAACCCGATCAGCAGCACAGCGCGGTCGCGCAGCCCGCGCAGATCATGGCCGAGCGTTTCCAGCATGGCCAGCAGGTCATCGCTGCCGATCGACTGCTTCTGCTCCGGCGGCCGTGCATGCTCGTGGCGGATGAGGTCGACAGCTTCGGCAAGGCGCGGGTCCTTGCGGTCGAGCCGGTCGCCGCGCTGAGCATAGTTCCAAACCAGACCCGCCAGCCGGCGTTCCAACGTCGATACCGACAACCCGCGACCGTCCGCCGAACCCGAGGCGCAAGCTGATAGATAAGCGCCGACAATACCGGGGTCGGCGGGCTGTGGAGACACCCCCGAGCGCCGGCACCATGAGGAAAAATGGCTCCAATCGGCGGCGTAGGCGCGTTGCGTGGCACTGGCGCGTGGGGCGGGCGCCCGACCGTCATCCGCCTCGACAATGGTTGTCTCGGCGAAGGTTTCGTCCGACTGCTGGCGATCGAGGCTGTGCATGTCAAATCCGGGCTGCGGCAGGGGTAACCCTGCCTGAAATCACCGCAACTGTGCCGTGATTCGCCCTTTGAAAGCCAGGAATGTCCGATAAAGCCTCACGAGCGGAAGTAGAGAAATAGCCACCCGCCCTACGACCACCAGAAGTTCGCCGATCATTTCCTTCGAACGTCGCGTGGTCAGTCGTCGGCGACGCAGGTCTGCTTCTGGGTGCCGAGACCCTCGATGCCGAGTTCCATGACATCGCCGGCCTTCAGGAAGCGCGGCGGCTTCATGCCCAGGCCAACGCCGGGCGGGGTGCCGGTCGAGATGATGTCGCCGGGACGCAGCGACATGAAGCGGCTGAGATAGGAAACCAGGAATGCCACGCCATAGACCATCGTCTTGGTCGAGCCGTCCTGCATGGTCTCGCCATTGACCTTGAGCCACATCGGCAGGTCCTGCGGGTCGGCCACTTCGTCCTTCGTCACCAGCCACGGGCCGGTCGGGCCGAAGGTGTCGGCCGACTTGCCCTTGGTCCACTGGCCGTGATGTTCGGCCTGGAAAGCGCGTTCGGACACGTCGTTGATGGTGCAGTAGCCCGCAACATAGTCGAGCGCCTCGTCCTCGCTGACATATTTCGCCGTCTTGCCGATGACCACACCGAGTTCGACTTCCCAGTCTGTCTTGACCGAAGTGCGCGGGATGATGACATCGTCGTTCGGTCCGCAGATGGCCGAGGTCGCCTTCATGAAGATGATCGGCTCTGGCGGCACGGTCGCTCCCGTCTCCGCCGCATGGTCGGAATAGTTCAGCCCGATGCAGATGAACTTGCCGGTGCCGGTCACGCAGGGGCCAAGGCGCGGATTGCCGTCGACCAGCGGCAGCGAGGCCGGATCGATATCGGCCAGCTTGGCGAGCGCTTCCGGATCGAGTGCCGCTCCGGCGAGATCGACGACTTTTCCCGAGAGGTCGCGGATGCGGCCGTCCTTGTCGAGTATGCCGGGTTTTTCCGTGCCGGGAGCACCGTAACGCAGAAATTTCATGAGGTCGTTCCTTCCGTCTTGGATCAGATGGTCCAGCCGCCGTCGATGGCGTAGGCCTGGCCGGTGGTGTAAGTTGCGCCGGCCAGATAGACGGCGAGGTCGGCAATCTCTTCGGGGCTGCCCAGCCGGCCCATGGCCTGGCGCGCCACGAAGGCCTTATGCGCGGCTTCGTAGTCGCCGGTCGCCTTCAGCCGCTCCTGCAGCGAAGGGCTTTCCACCGTGCCGGGGCAGATGGCGTTGCAACGGATGCCTTGCGCGACATAGTCGGCCGCGACCGCCTTGGTCAGCCCGATGACGGCGGCCTTGGTGGTGCCGTAGGCGAAGCGGTTGGGCACGCCCTTGATCGACGACGCCACCGAAGACATGTTAATGATGGCGCCGTTGCCGCGCTCGATCATGCCCGGCAGGACGGCGCGGATGGTGCGGATCATCGCCTTGACGTTGAGGTCGAAGGCAAATTCCAGATCCTCGTCCTTCATCTCCAGCACCGAGCCGGAATGCACCACGCCGGCGCAGTTGAACAGCACGTCGACCGCGCCGATCTCGGCGACCAGCGCCTTGACCGCATCGGTGTCGAGCACGTTGAGCTTGCGGCCGTTGATGCCGTCCAGGCCGTCGAGTTCGGTCAGTAGCTTTTCATTGATATCGGTGGCGAACACGTTGGCGCCGGCGCGTGCAAAGGCTTCTGCGCTTGCGCGGCCGATGCCTTGCGCCGCGGCCGTGATCAGAACCGTCTTGCCCTGAAGACTTGTGGTCATAAAGATTTCCTCTCCTCTGCGCTCTGGCCGCCTCACGCGTCGGCCTTCGCGCCCACATTTCCATAAATGCGATCGGCGGCGAGCACCACAGCGTTTTGCTGGTTACGCACCGTACCGCGATCAAAAATACGGTCGGCATTGCCCGTCTTTGTTCGATGCATATTCCAAAGCCACGGCGATCTGTGGCAGGTTGCGCCCTGCAAGCGGAGGACTGCGCGTGATCGTCGATACCCATCTGCACCTGATCTATCGTGATCGGCTTTCCTATCCGTGGCTTGCGGATACGCCTCAGCTTGATGCCGATTTCACCTATGAGACCTATGCGGACGAGGCACGGCGTCTCGGAATCGCGGCCGCTCTGCATATGGAGGTCGATGTCGCCGAGGATAGTATCGAGGCGGAAAGCGCTGTGATCGAGGAGATTGCCGAAGGCAGCGGCGGTGTGGTCGTCGGCGCCATCGCATCATGCCGGCCGGAGTCGGAGGACTTCCCGGCCTAT
Source organism: Tianweitania sp. UT-5YL-CI-8 (assembly GCF_030010215.1). Lineage (GTDB taxonomy): Bacteria > Pseudomonadota > Alphaproteobacteria > Rhizobiales > Rhizobiaceae > Oryzicola. Next base: position 318,742 of record NZ_JASCRR010000001.1, on the reverse strand, counting down.
CTCGAGCGGGTAAGGCAAAATCCCTTCGTGCGCGGCTTTCGCCGCGTGCTGCATGTCGTGCCCGACGATGTGTCGGAAGGCGCATTGTTCCGGCAGAACATCGCACGTCTTGCCGGCACGGGTCTCACTTTCGATCTCTGCGTGCTGCCGCACCAGATCGACCGCGCGGCGGCACTCGCCGATCTGGTGCCCGACGTCCGTTTTATCCTCGACCATTGTGGCGTGCCCGACATCAAGGGCGGCGGCTACGATGCCTGGAAAGGACCGCTGGCGGAGATTGCGCGGCGGCGGAATGTCACCGTCAAACTTTCCGGCATCCCTGCCTACGGGGCAGAGAATTGGACGTTGGAGGACATGAAGCCCTATTTCGCCCATGTCGCCGACAGTTTCGGCTTCGAGCGCATGGTCTGGGGCAGCGACTGGCCGGTCTGCACGCTGGGTGGCGGCCTGTCGACCTGGATCGGGACAACGCATGCGCTGCTGTCCGGTGTCAGCCTTGAGGACAAGGCGCGCGTGCTGGCGGAAAACGCCCGCGGCCTCTGGCGACTTTCGGCCTGAGGTGAAATGGAAGGGCGAGGACGTCGCCCATCCATAGCCTGAACAATTTCAGCGGTGGATCGGGTCTTTCCACAACACTTCTTCGGGCGCCTCGACCGGCTCGATGTCGAGATTGACCACGACCGGCTCCTGGCCTGACCTAACGAGCACGCATTCCAGCGTTTCGTCGCGGCTGGCGTTGATTTCCTGGTGCGGCACGAAGGGCGGCACGAAAATGAAGTCGCCCGGGCCGGCTTCGGCGACATATTGCAGCTTGTCGCCCCAGCGCATGCGGGCCTTGCCTTTCACCACATAGATGATGCTTTCGAGGTCGCCATGGTGGTGCGCGCCGGTCTTGGCGTTGGCGTGGATGGTGACTGTGCCTGCCCAGATCTTTTCCGCGCCGGCGCGCGCCTTGCTGATGGCGCTTGCACGGTTCATTCCCGGCGTCTGGGCGGTGTTGGGATCGAGCGAACCCGAAGGGATCACCTTGACGCCATGCTCACGCCAGTAGTCGTCGGAATGCTCGTGATCGTGGTGGTGATGTTCGTCATGCTCGTGAGACACGATGTACCTTCTCTTTCAATCTTTAGGCGGCCGCCTGCCGAACGGTTCCGCGAACCGCCTTGATGATAGCGTCCGGCTCCGTGCGCACAAGCCAATCAGGGCTGGCATCGGCGAAACGCACCGTGGCCGTCCGGTCGATCACCACCGCCGCCGGCATGGGCAATTCCCACGTTCCGGTTCCCGTCACATCGCCGATCTGCGCGCCACTTTCCAGCGACTGTTTTCGCGAGGCTTCGTCGAACGCATAGAGGATGCCGAAGCGGCGGCCAAGCCTGTTGTCGCGGTCGGTGGCGATTTCAAAACTCAGTTTATGGCGGCGCTTAATCTCCACCAAACGTTCGGGAACTTGCGGGCTGACGCCGATTAGCCTCGCGCCAAGACGCCGCAGTTCCGGCGCTAGATGCTGGTCGTAATAGGGCAGGGCGATATTGCAGGCCGGGCAGCCGGCAAAGCGGAAGAAAATGAGAACCACCGGTCCCGCTTGAAGCGAACTGGCAAGCCACAGCCGCTCGCCGTCCACCTCTTCGAGTTCGAACGGGGCAACGGGGTCGCCGGCCTTGATGAAACCATCCCTGTTCGCGGTCTCGACCAAGGTACGGCGCTGCTCGACATTGGTCCTGAGCTTGTCCGGCGCCATGGTCTCGGCACGCTTGGCTTGGAACTCCGCAAGGGTCTGGTTCAGCGACAGGCTGGTGGTCATGGCGGGTTGTCTCCGGGAATGGCGTTTACGCATACGAGCGATGCAATGCCCGCAAGGATAGAGCCGCTTTCACCCGGCGCGAGAAAACGAATTCCATTTTTCGCAAAGGATTTGGCGCATTATTCCAAGTTGATTTTCATAATTGTGGACTATTATCCGGCCGAGCCGGCGCAGATATTGGGTACGCGAGCCTTTGTTCTAAGAACTGCCGCAACAACGGCAGGATTTTCCTGACATGTATGCGCCAACAGACTTCGATGTCTCTCAAACTGCAATGTCCATAAATATAGTAGAAATTAGCTGATGCGCTGTTCACGCTCACTTCGGAAGAGCGTGATTGCTAGGGAGAACGTTGCCTGTGTCACAGAAAAAATTGGTTGGATTTGTCGGAAGTTTCAGCCGACCCTCGCGGTCGCGGACGCTGGTCGAAACCGCCGCAGCCCATGCTGCGGACCGCTTCGGGGTCGACAGCTCCATCTATGATATCACCGACCTCGGCCAGTCTTTCGGTAATGCCAGAAGCCTCAAGGATCTCGATCAGGACGCGCGAAAGATTTTCGACGCGATTGCCGAAGCCGATGTGCTGGTGGTCGGTACGCCGACCTACAAAGGATCATACACAGGCCTGTTCAAGCACGCGATCGATCTGATCGATCCCATTACTTTGGCCGGAAAGCCCGTTATTCTGACCGCAACGGGTGGCGGCGACCGGCATGCGCTGATCGTCGAACATCAGCTTCGGCCGCTGTTCGGTTTCTTCCAGGCGCATTCCCTGCCGAGCGCCATCTACGCGTCCGACCGCGATTTCGCCGACGGACGTCTCGTCAACGATATCATCCGTAGCCGCGTCGCGCAGACTGTGGCGGAACTGGCGCCCTTCCTGCCCGGCCATTCCAGCCCCGTCTCGATTGCAGCGGAATAGAGGTGCAGCAATGACCGTCGCCCAGTTACGTCTCAAGGCCGATTTCCGACTGCGTGACTTCGCGGCAGTGGCCGCGCGGCTCGCCGATGATTTCAAGCTGTCGGCAGAAGATTACGACCGTTCCGGAAATTTTCCGCGGAAGAACTTTAGGGCGTTGCACGAGGCCGGTCTGCTGGCCTTAAGCGCGCCTGCCGAACTCGGCGGAATGGGATCGGGTCTGGCCGAGGTGTCGGAAGTCATCCGCCATATCGCGGGCGGCGAGCCGTCCACCGCCCTGATCCTCATCATGCAATATCTCAACCTCGCTACGCTGCCGAAGGGCCGTTGGCCGCAGCACCTGGTCGGCCGCATTGTGGTCGATGCGCTGGAGAAAGGCGCCTTGGTCAATGCCCTGCGGGTGGAACCCGAACTGGGCACGCCTGTTCGCGGCGGTCTACCGGCGACGGTCGCGCGGCGCACTCCGAATGGCTGGTCGATCAGCGGCCGCAAGATCTACTCGACCGGTATCGAGGGGCTGACCTGGGCGATCATCTGGGCCAAGACGGACGAAGCGGAACCTCGCGTCGGTGCTTTCCTGGTGCCCGCCAATGCGCCGGGGCTGAAGGTGGAGCGCAGCTGGAACACGCTCGGCATGCGCGCCACCGGCAGTCATGACGTTGTCCTCGACAATGTCGAGATCCCCTTCGATCATGCCGCCGATATCCGTTTGCCGGCGGAATGGGACGCGCGTGGGGAAGGGCAGGTGGCCTGGATCGGCGTGCTGATCGGCGCGCTTTATACCGGCGTCGCGGAATCCGCCCGCGATTGGTTGATCACCTTCCTGCAGAACCGGGTGCCGACCAACCTTGGCGCGCCGCTGTCGACGGTGCCCCGAATCCAGCAGGCGGTCGGCGAGATCGAGGAGCTTCTGACCATCAACCGCCGGCTGATCGCGAGTGCCGCGCGTGACGCTGACGAGGGCCTGCCGGTAGGCCCGTCGGAGGCGAGCCTCATCAAGGTCATCGCCACCGAAAACGCCATTTCGGCGGTCGAAAAGGCGCTCAAGCTGACCGGCAATCACGGCGTATCGCGTAACAATCCGCTCGAGCGGCATTACCGCGACGTGCTGTGCGGCCGCATCCATTCACCCCAGGAAGACACTGTGCGAACCGGCGCTGGCCGTCTCGCACTTGGACTTTGAACACCAAGGAGATTTATCATGTCCGTCGAATTCATAGGCTTTATCGGCAATTACAACGCATCCGAGACCATCGCGCGCTCGGGTCCGCCTATCGACCGCGATTTCATCGCCGCATCGGCGGCAATCCACGAGAATGGCGGTTTCGATCGCGTGCTTTTGGCGTTCCACGCCAATTCGCCTGAGAGCATTCTGGTCGGTCAGCATGTCGCCAGCATCACCCGCAAGCTGAAGCTGATGATCGCCCATCGGCCTGGCTTCACCGCACCGACGCTTGCAGCGCGTCAGTTCGCAACGCTCGATCACCTCACTGACGGACGTGTGTCGGTCCACATCATCACCGGCGGCAACGACCAGGAGCTGGCGCAGGACGGCGACAACCTGACCAAGGACGAGCGCTACGCCCGCACCAGCGAATATCTCGATATCGTCAGGCAGGAATGGACCAGCGAAAAGCCGTTCGACTATGCCGGCCGCTATTACACGGTCAAAGGTGCTGTCTCCGACGTGCGCCCGCAGGGGCCGGACGGTGTGCCGATCTATTTCGGGGGTTCCTCGGATGCGGCCTTCGCGGTGGCCGGCAAGCATGCCGACATCTACGCGCTGTGGGGCGAAACCTACGCCCAGGTTGCCGAAACCATCAAGCGGGTGCGCGAAGCTGCTGCCCCTTACGCCCGTTCTCCGCGCTTTTCGCTGTCGCTTCGGCCCATCCTCGCCGAGACGGAAGAGCAGGCCTGGGCCAAGGCCGACCGCATCCTCGAACAGGCAAAGGCGCTGCGGGCCGGCGGCCCGTCCGACCGTCAGAACAATGTGCGGACGCTGCAGAACCCGGCCGCGCCACCGAACGAAGGCTCGCGCCGCTTACTCGCCGCGGCAGCCCAAGGCAAGCGCCTCGACAAGCGGCTGTGGACCGAGATCGCGGCGCTCACCGGTGCTGCAGGCAACTCCACCTCGCTGGTCGGCACGCCCGATCAGGTCGCCGAAGCCATGCTCGATTACTACGATCTGGGGGTTTCGACCTTCCTGATCCGCGGTTTCGACCCCCTGGAAGACGCATTCCACTATGGCCGCGACCTCATCCCAAGGGTGCGGGCACTGGTGGCAGCCCGCGACGCCGAGCGCCAGCAGGCGCAGGCTGCGGAATAGCATTCTCAGTCGCCGACACAATCCGATCTCAGGAGAGACCCCGATGACCCGCCTTCGCATCCCGTCGACAAACGGTTTCGACCGCCGTTCCTTCCTCAAGACAGCCGGCGCGCTCGGCCTTGCCGCGTCGCTCGGCGCCCTGTCCGTCCAGAGCCTTTGGGCGCAGCAAACGGCAGTTCCCGCAGCCGAACTGAGAAAGGTGAAATTCGCCACCAATGCCAGCGCGATCTGCCTGGCGCCGGTTTTCGTCGCCATCGACGAAGGCATCTTCCGCAAATACGGTCTCGACGTCGAACTGGTGAATTTTGGCGCTTCCACCGAAGCGTTGCTCGAAGCCATCGCAACCGGCAAGGCCGATGGTGGCGTCGGCATGGCGCTGCGTTGGTTGAAGGCGCTCGAACAGGGTTTCGACGTCAAGATCACCGCCGGCACGCATGGCGGCTGCTCGCGGCTTGTCGCGCTGAAATCTGCCGGGATCACCGAACTTGGCCAGCTCAAGGGCAAGACGATTGGCGTGTCCGATCTCGCCAGCCCCGGCAAGAATTTCTTCTCCATCCTTCTGCAAAAGGAAGGTCTTGACCCCATCGCCGATGTCGAATGGCGCCAGTATCCCGGCGAACTGCTCCAGCTTGCCGCCGACAAGGGCGAAATCCACGCTATCGCCGACGGCGATCCCAAGGCCTATTTCTGGCTGCAGGACCCGAAATACATCCAGATCGCGTCCAATCTCGACCATGGTTTCGAAAACCGCGTCTGCTGCATCGTCGGCCTCAGCGGCAGCCTGGTTCGTGACGACGCGCCGACCGCATCCGCGCTCACCCGCGCGCTGCTCGAAGCGCAGGACCTGACCGTCGCCAAGCCGGAACTGGCCGCGAAAGCCTTCCTGCCCAACGCGCCGAAGGACAAGACCATCGAACAGCTGGTCGGGGTGCTGAAGGACCAGACGCACGGCCACAACCCGACCGGCGCCAATTTGCGCGAGGAAATCCGCCTCTATGCGCAGGAACTGCGCGACGTGCAGGTGTTCAAACAGTCCACCGACCCGCAAGCCTTCGCAGACAAGGTGTTTGCGGATGTTCTATCGGCATAGGGAAAGATTGATGACCACGATCGATACGACCTATTCGGACACGTCAATCGCTGCGCGAACCGACGCGCAGCCCAGGGCCGAGCGCCCGTTCTGGTTGCTGGGCTTCGTCGCAGCTGCCGCCTGGTTGGGGGTCGCGGCCCTCATCGAGCTTTGGCCCGAAATCATCCCGCAGCCCTATGGCCGCGAACTGGCGATCATCTCGCTCGTCGTCGCCTTTGTGTTCGCTGGTGTGGCGGTCACGGGAAAGCTGTTCGGCACCGTTGCAGAAACGGTGCGCTACTATGGGCCTTGGTCCTTGGTGGCCGCAGCCCTGCTTGCCGCTTGGGAGGTGGTGACCGCCAAGACCGGTCTGCTGCCGGTGCCGTTCTTCTCCTCGCCACAGAGCATCCTCGAAGTCTTCCTCGACGATTATGGCCGCCTCGGCACCAGCGTCGGCTATTCGGTTCTGCTTCTGGCCAAGGGCTATTTCTTCGGTGCGCTGGCCGGTTTCCTCACCGGCGTGACCATCGGCTGGTCGCAGGCCGCGAGCTATTGGGTGCACCCGGTTCTCAGGCTTGTCGGCCCGCTGCCGGCAACCGCCTGGCTGCCGCTGGCCTTCTTCATCTTCCCCACCAGCGGTTCGGCTTCGGTTTTCCTCATCGCACTCGCAACGGCCTTCCCGGTGACGATCCTGACCTGGTCGGGCATCGCCAGCGTCAACCGCGACTATTACGACATCGCCCGCACGCTGGGGGCGAAGCCTGCTTTCCTCATCCTCAAGGTGGCGATTCCCGCAGCTCTTCCCCATGTTTTCGTCGGCCTGTTCATGGGTCTCGGCACCTCCTTTGCGGTGCTGGTCGTCGCTGAAATGCTCGGCGTCAAAGCCGGCCTCGGCTGGTACCTGCAATGGGCGCAGGGCTGGGCGGCCTATGCCAACATGTATGCCGCGCTGCTCGTCATGGCGCTGATGTGCTCCACGCTCATCACTATTCTCTTCAGGGTCCGCGACTGGAGCCTGTCCTGGCAGAAGGGTCTCGTCAGATGGTAGCGCTCGCTCGCACACAGGCCGCGGATTTTGCCGCGGCCGGACAGAAGATCGATATCGAAAACGTCTCGCACCGCTTCGAACTAAAGGGTGCGCCACTGCCGGTGCTCGACAATGTCAGCTTCTCGGTGGAACCCGGCTCCTTCGTCGCGCTGCTTGGCCCATCTGGTTGCGGCAAATCCACGCTGCTGCGGCTGCTCGCCGGGCTCGACCATCCGACCGAAGGTTCGCTCAAGGTCGATGGCGAGGAGGTCGGAGAACCCGATCCGTCCCGCATCCTGGTGTTCCAGGACCCGACGCTGTTTCCCTGGCGAACCGTCTGGGACAATGTCGCACTCGGTCTGGAGGCGCAGGGCATCCTCAAGTCGTCCAAAGCGCGCGTCGACAACGCCGTCGAACTGGTCGGTCTTACGGGCTTTGAAAAAGCCTATCCGCATCAACTGTCCGGCGGCATGGCGCAGCGTGTTGCCTTGGCCCGTGCGCTGGTCAACGAACCGCGCCTGCTGCTGCTCGACGAGCCTCTGGGCAAATTGGACTCGCTGACCCGGCTGACCATGCAGACCGAAATCGTCAAAATCTGGCAGGATGCCGGCCTCACCGCGCTGCTGGTCACGCACGATGTCGAGGAGGCGCTGTTCCTGACCCAGCGCGTCCTTATCTTCGGGCCGCGGCCGGCACGCATCGTTGCCGACATCGCCGTCGATCTTCCCTATCCGCGTCACCGCGGCGACCCTCGATTGGCCGAACTGCGCCGCGAAGCGCTTGGCCATCTCGGTCTCGCCGAAACCTGGTGACGACGCCGACCCCGTCAAAGGACAATCTCATGAAAGCCATTCTCCACGGCGCGCTGCTCGGTGCTGCGCTCCTGATCCCCAGCATTGCCAGCGCGCATATCACCTTCGAAGCAAAAGAGGTCACCGCCGGCGGTACGCAGAAATTCGTGCTGCGCGTGCCGCATGGCTGCGCCGGCTCGCCCACCAACGAGGTGCGCATCCAGATTCCCGCCGAACTCTCAGGCGTCAAGCCGCAGCCCAAGCCCGGCTGGACGCTGTCGATAGACCATGCCGAGCACGAGGCTGTCGCGACGCCGGCATCGACCGCCGCACATGCAGGCCACGACACCCCGGTGCGGGAAATCGCCTGGAGCGGCGGATCGCTACAGGATGCGCATTACGACGAGTTCGTCTTCCGCGCCAAGGTCGATGCGACCGCAGCGGGCAAGGACCTGTTCATCCCCATCGTTCAGAAATGCGAAACCGGCATCGAACGCTGGATCGAACTGCCGGGCGCAAACGGCGCCGAACCGCAGTCGCCGGCGCCTTCGGTCAAAGTCGTTCCCGGCGCGTGAGGGCATTGCGTCTCATTTCACGATATGCGGCGGCAGTTTTCCTTGCCGCCGCATGTTTCTGCGCGCTCGCCTCCGCCGCGAACGCCCACGCACAGCTCATCTCGTCCGATCCGGCGGACGGCTCCGTTCTGGCCGCCTCGCCGGGACGGATCGTCCTGAATTTCACCGAGACGGTGCGACCATTGGTGGCGCGGCTGATTGGGCCTGACGGGTACACGACCGTTCTCGAACAGGTCGGCGATAGAAGCGCGAGCGTCGAGTTCCCGCTGCCATCCGGACTGTCCAAGGGCACGCATATCCTGTCCTGGCGGGTTGCCTCGTCCGATGGCCACCCCATCGGTGGCGGGCTGTATTTTTCCGTCGGTGCGCCGAGTGCGGCCGGCGGCGCCGTGCTTGAAGAGGTCGATCCGGCCCTGCGAACGGCTCTTTGGGCGGCACGGTTCCTGTTGATTCTCGGTCTGGTGTTCGGTGTTGGCGGCGTTGTTTTCGAGGGTCTGGTCAGCGCTCAACCCGGTCGGTCGAAGAGCTGCTTTGTCGGCTTTGCTCTAGCCGCCGGCCTTGTGGGTGCCATCGCCGTCGTGCCGCTGCAGGGACTGGACAGCCTCGGCGAGCCGCTTTGGTCCGTGTTGCGCTTCGATGTTTGGCAAACAGGCTTGAACGCCACCAGCTACGGCCTCGCCACGATGATTGCCGGCCTTGCCCTGCTGCTCGCCTATGCAGCGCGACAGGGATCGAGCGAAGGTTGGCTTGTAAAAGCGTTGGCCGCGTCGGCGCTGCTTCTTGCTGGGCTCGCCTTCGCCTTTGCGGGGCATGCGGCGACGGCGCCGCCACGCTGGCTGACGGCGTCAGCGGTGTTTCTCCATGCCTTGGCGGTACTGTTCTGGCTGGGCGCTCTGGCGCCGCTCGTCACAGCCCTGCGAAACGGTTCCGGTGATCCTGCGTTGCGGCGGTTTTCGACCTTCATCCCAGCCGTTCTGACCGTGCTGTTCGTCAGCGGCGGGGTGATTGCCTATATCCAACTCGGTGCTATCGCCGCGCTTTGGCGGACCGACTATGGCCTCGTCATGCTGGCGAAGCTTGGGCTCGTAGCCGCCTTGCTCCTGCTGGCCGCCTTCAACCGTTTCCGGTTGACCGAACCAACCTTGTCTGGCGATGAACCCGCTGCAAGGACGCTTTCCCGAATCGTCGTCGCTGAAATCGTGCTTGGCACGCTGGTCATCGGCGTTCTGGGCCTATGGCGTTTCACACCGCCGCCGCGTGCGCTCGCGGGCGAGGTGACTTTGGCCACGCAGAGCGTGATCGCGACGAATGAGGGTGTCTCGGCTGAGCTTTCGATCCAGCCGCCCTTGACCGGCTCGGTGCGGGTCGAACTCTCCAAGCTGACGGTCGATGGAAAGCCGTTCGACGCCCGCGAGATTATCATCGAATTGGGCAAGCCGTCCTACGGCATTGGACCGTTCTCGAAGACGGCGCAGCGCAAAGCCGACGGCGTCTATCGCGCCGAAGGCTTTATCCTGCCGCTGGACGGCTTCTGGATCGTCACCGTTAAGGTGCTGGTCTCCGATTTCCGCTCGGTGACGCTGACCGATGTGTTCGACGTCAGCAAGCGACCCTGAGCGCCCCTTTCCAGCCGATATCTCGATCCCGTTCCGCATCGGTTCAACCGAGATGGATTCATCGGTCGCGCCTTTTCCTGCCCGCAATCGCCCGACGCGGGCGAGAAGAAGCTTGCTTTTTCCGCTATGATCGGCCTCTATGTATACATTCGATAGCCGGAAAAAGGGAGGATTGTCATGGCTGCATCAAGCCTTAGCGATGTTTTGAAGACGAGTTCGAGCGCTGCGGAGCTGCTGCGCAACTCCCGCACAGGCATGTATGTATACCCCGTGGTTGCGCCCGAGTTCAGCAACTGGCGCACCGAACAATGGGCTTGGCGGAACTCCGCTGTCTTGTTCGACCAGTCGCACCACATGGATGAATTGTTTGTCGAAGGTCCGGACGCCGAGAAATTCCTCGCCTATCACGGCATCAATTCGTTCGCGAATTTCGATCTTGGCCGCGCCAAGCACTTTGTGCCGGTGACGCCGAACGGTCATGTCATCGGCGACCACATCATCTTCCGCGAGCGGCAGGACAAGTTCATCCTCGTCGGCCGCGCGCCGACCTCGAACTGGCTGATGTTCTGCGCCGCCTATGGCAAGTGGAACGTCCGCATCAAGCACGACCCGCGTTCGCCTTCGCGCCCCGAAGGCGAACGCGTGCTGCGCACCCACTATCGCTACCAGATCCAGGGACCGGAAGCGCCGAAGATTTTCGAGAAGCTGAACCGCGGCCCGATCCCCGACATCAAGTTCTTCCATGTCGACTGGATCAATATCGGCTCCAAGAAGGTGCAGGCGCTGCGCCACGGCATGTCGGGCGCGCCGGGCCTGGAAATCTGGGGTCCCTACGAGGACAAGAGCTACATCCTGTCCTGCATCCTCGATGCGGCCAAGGAAGCCGGCGTCGATCTGGTCCGCTGCGGCAGCCGCGCCTATTCCACCAACACGCTGGAATCGGGCTGGATTCCCTCGCCGCTACCAGGCATCTACACCGGTGACGGCATGCTCGCGGCCTATCGCGACTGGCTCGGCGCAGACTCCTATGAGGCCACGGGCGCTATCGGCGGCAGCTATGTCTCCGACAACATCGAGGACTACTATGTCACGCCGTTCGAGCTCGGCTACGACTTCTATATCGGCTGGAAGAAGGACGACTTCATCGGCAAAACCGCGCTCGAGAAGATGAAGGGCCAGACCAACCGCAAGAAGGTGACCTTCGAATGGAATGCCGAGGACGTCGTCGAGGTCATTGCCTCGGCCTTCCGCCCGGGCGAGGACCACTACAAGTGGATCGACTTCCCGCAACCCAACTACGCCTCGACCAGCGCCGACAAGGTGCTGCGTGACGGCAAACAGGTCGGCATGTCGATGTTCAACGGCTATTCCTACAATGAGCGCTGCATGCTCTCGCTCGGCATTGTCGATGCCGATGTGCAGGAAGGCGACGTGCTGACCATGATCTGGGGCGAACCCAATGGCGGGTCGGGCAAGACCTCTATCGAAAAGCCGCACAAGCAGGCCGAAATCCGCGTCCGCGTCTCGCCGACGCCTTATGCGAGCGAAGCCCGCGAAAACTACGCCGACAGCTGGCGTTCGAAGAAGGGCTGATCCTTCAAGCCGGGGGCCTTTGGCTCCCGGCTTTTTTCGCGTCATGCCGCGATGGATTTTTCTGAGGGAAGCCATTCCTCGAGCGTGACTTCGAAAGTCATGCAGACGGTGTTGGAGCCCGCGATGAACGGGCCGCCATAGACGTCGCCATTGGTATCGGCGACGACGCCGGAAAGCGACGCGGTGATCGACCCGTCGACATCGGACCGCACTTCGCCCGCAAGGCTGACGATCTCAACCGCGGGTCCTTTGATCTGGATGAACTTCCCGTCGCGCGTTCCGAGGCACGCGTCGACCAGGCTTCCCAGCGCGCCGCGCACGAAGGCGTTGCGGAATCCATGTGCCAGGCACAGCTTTTCGACGCCCTGCACGAGATCCTCATTGGGCGCGATGCGCGCATAGGCGACGCGGCCCATCGCTCCCAGTTCGATTGTGACGGGCTCAGTCATGAGATGGCTCCTGATAGGGCTGCAAAAGCGGAATGTTGGTTTCGGGATCGAAGGCCTGCCGCAATTCGAAGCCTTCCAGCGACGTCACCAGCACATGGATGGGAGCCGGGCCGACCAGGCATGTGTCGGTGAGGATATGCCCGCCCTTGACCTTGCCGTCCTCGCAGCGCAGCGCTGCGTGACAGTGGACGAGAGGCTTGCCCTTCATGTCGGTGCCAAGCGTCGCATTGCCGAAGATCATGAAAGCCGAGCCGGCGTCGATCGCCTTGGTATAGGCGATGACGGCCTTGCCGGTCGGATCGGGTGGGGCAACGCAATAATGCAACTGCTGGAAATAGCCGCCCAGGATCGTGGTCGAGGCGTTGCGGATGCCAAGTTCCGCCAAGGGCGTGACAAGCCCGTCGAACAGGCTCGTTCCGGGCATCAGCGCCAGGCGCACATGGCGTCCGTTCGCGGAATGCAGGCTCTGGATGCGGACGGGATTGAATCTTCCGGGGTGGATGAGGGTTCTGGGGCGCGGGCGCAGTGTCGAAAGCGCAGCCGTCATGGTCTGATTTCCTCCCGATCATGCCGCCATGCGGCGGCAATCGTTGAACCAGACCCATTCTATTCTAAATAGAACAGGACTTTCTCTCGAATTTCCGGCCAGCCGATGCAAATTTCGGGAAAGTCTATCGCCATAGGCTTTCAATACAGGATATTTTCCTGAGCGAGATATTGGAAGGATTCGAGGCGATGACGCGTAAACCGCTTGATGAGATCGACCGGAAAATCCTGAGGGAACTGGTCGCCAACGCCCGGATCACCAGCAGCCAACTGGCCGAGCGGGTCGGCCTGTCCTCGAGCCCATGCTGGCAGCGCGTGCGCAGGCTGGAAGAGGACGGCTATATCGACGGCTATGTCGCCATTCTGAACCAGGAGGCGCTCGGTCTCGGCGAAACAGTCATTGTCGAAGTCACGCTGGAACGGCATGACGACGAAGCGTTGCAGCGTTTCGGCGCCGCCATGCTGGCCTTGCCCGAGGTCATCGAAGCCTATCTGACCACGGGAGAGTATGACTACATCATCAAGGTCGCGGTCAGCGGCACCTCGGCCTACGAGGAATTCCTGAGCAAGAAGCTTTATAAGATTCCGGGCGTCCGCCACTCCCGCTCCTGCTTCACCCTGCGCTGCGTAAAGAACAAGGCGTCGTTCATGCCGTCGTCACTGGGGTAGCCCGGCAAGTAACGCGGTTCCAACAGTCTGACCACGAACGCGGTGCAACTGTTGAAACGTTTACTTATCAATCGCTTGCGATGTCTCGTTCACACGCTCAGATAGGCGTCCAGCGTCTCGGGCACGGCGAGCAGGGCGGCGGACGTATCGCGATAGGTCACAGCACCGCGTTCGAGCACGATGACGTCGTCGGTCAACGGCAGCACCTTGCGTGCCTTCTGCTCAACGATGATGGCCGACATCCCTTCGTCGGTGACGATGCGGCGGAGCGCTGCGAGAAGCTCGTCTACGATGATGGGCGCGAGCCCTTCCAGCGGTTCGTCGAGCAGCAGCAGCTTGGGGTTCAGCATCAATGCACGGGCGACCGCCAGCATCTGCTGTTCGCCGCCCGAAAGCTGGTTGCCGAGATTGCGGCGGCGTTCCTTCAGGCGTGGAAACATCTGGTAGACGCGGTCCAGTGTCCAGCTTCCAGGCCGCGCGGTGGCGGTGAGGTTTTCCTCGACCGTCAGCGAGCGGAAGACGTTACGCTCCTGCGGTACCCATCCGATGCCGAGCGGCGTGCGCTGTTCGGCGCGCAGCCTTGTGACATCCCTGCCGTCGATCTGGATCGCGCCGGCATGATGTGTTGTCACGCCGACGATGGTGTCGAGCAGCGTCGTCTTGCCAGCGCCGTTGCGGCCCAGAAGCGCCAGCGACTTGCCTTGTTCCAGCACGAGATCGACCTTGGAAAGCACGCGTGCCTCGCCATAGCCGGCGACGAGCCCCTGGATGCGCAGAAGCACGGCCATCAGGCGTCCTCCCCGAGATAGATGGCTTTCACCTGCGGGTCCTTGGAGATTTCCGCCACCGTACCTTCTGCAAAGAGCGCGCCCTGCGCCAGCACCGAGATGCGGTCGGCGAAGGAAAAAACTAGATCCATATCGTGCTCGATCAGCACGACGGTGACATCTGCGGGCAGTTCCCGCACCAGCGACAAAACCTCGTGGCGCTCTTCCTCCGGCACGCCGGCGGCCGGCTCGTCGAGCAGCAAGACCTTCGGCTTTGCAGCGATGGCCAGCGCGATTTCCAGCAGGCGCTGCTTGCCGTAGGGCAGGAGTGTCGTGGCAACGCCCATCGCGTCGGCCAGCCGAAACCGCTGCAGAAGCGCTGCAGCTTCGTCGGCCACCGCGCGGTCCCGCGAGAGCTGCCGCCATGCCATGCCGCCATGGCCTTCGCGCTCGCCGATGGCCAGCATCATCGAGTCCAGCGGCGTGAAATCGCCGAACAACTGGTTGATCTGGAAGGTGCGCGACAGGCCGCGCCCAACGCGTGCATGGGTGGGCAGGCGGCTGATTTCCTCCCCGCTGAGCAGGATCTGCCCGCTGTTGGGCGCGAGCACGCCGGTGAGAAGGTTGATGAGCGTGGTCTTGCCGGCACCGTTCGGCCCGATCAATGCATGGCGCGCTCCTTGGCGGACCGAAAGCGTCACGTCGTTGGTGGCGGTGAAGCCGCCGAAGCGTTTGACTAGGTTGCGGGTTTCAAGCGCTACCGTCATCGCACATCCTCCGCTGCCTTGCGGGCTTTCAGCCGCTCGGCCCGGGCGGAGCCGGGCAGGAAGGCCTGCCAACGGGTGATCCGCTCGGGGCCCACCATGACGATGATGATCAGGATCAGGCCGATCCAGAACATCCAGTATTGCGGGGTGATCACCGACAGCCAGTCGCGCAGCACAGTGAAGATGATGGCGCCGAAAATACCGCCATAGAGATAGCCGGTGCCGCCGATGACCAGCACCAGCAACACATCGGCGGATCGATGGAATGCGAGCACATCGGGCGAAACGAAGCTGGTCGTCTGCGCCAGCAGCGCACCCGCGATGCCGGCATAGGCCGCCGCGATGGTGTAGACCGCGACGATGCGGCGCGTCGGCGAAATGCCCAGCATCGCGGCACGAACCGGATTGCGCTTGATCGCCTTGAGCGACAGGCCATAGGGCGAGTTCACGATACGGCGGGCGATGAAGGTCAGCACCATCAGCACGACGAGCGCGTAGATATAGCCGTTGCGGCCCCACAGGTCGAATTCGAAAAGCCCCAGGATCGGCGTGATCGTAACGCCCGAAAGCCCGTCGGCGCCGCCCGTCAGCCACGCCGCCTGGTTGGCAAGTTCGGCCAAAAGCATGGCGACGCCGAATGTGGTCATCAACCGTGTCAGGTCCGATCCGCGCAAGACGAGGAAGCTGGTGGCGAAGCCGAACAACCCGCTGACGACGCCGGCGACCAGCAGACCCGTCACCGGCTCGCTAAAATAGTCGCGCGCGAAGATGCCGGCGACATAGGCGCCGAGCCCGAAAAAGGCGGTGTGGCCGAGCGAGACGATGCCGGCATAGCCGAGGATCAGGTCGAGTGAGACAGCGAACAGCCCCAGGATGGTGATCTCGGTGAGGATCAGCATCTTGGACGGCAGGACGAAGATCATGGCGATGGCGATCAGCCACAGCGCGATTTCCCAAATCTGCCAGCGGCCGGCGCGCTTGAGCAGGCCGATTGCCGTCTCAGATGCGGAAAGCGGTTTGTCGCTCATCGCCCTCCCTCCCGCGCAAACAGTCCGTGCGGGCGAAGGATCAGCACCAGGATCATGACGCCATAGATGATGAAGGCGCCGGCCTGCGGCACATAATATTTGCCGGCGACATCGGCGATGCCGAGTAGAAGCGCAGCCACGAACGGCCCGGTGATGGAGGATGTGCCGCCCACCGTCACCACGATCATGAAATAGATCAGAAATTTCAGCGGGAAGTTGGGGTCCAGCCCGAGGATTTCTGTGCCGAGCGCTCCGCCCAGCCCGGCAAGACCAGACCCGAGCGCGAAGGTCAGCGCGAAAACAACGGAGACGTTGATGCCGAGCCCGCGCGCCACGCGCCCGTCATCAACAGCCGCGCGAAGCTGGCTGCCGAAGCGGGTGCGGGTCAGCGCCAGTTGCAGGGCGATCGTCAAAGCGGCGCACAAAACGATGATGAACAGCCGGTAGCGGCCGATGCCGACGCCGAAAAAGTCGAAACGCCCGCGCAGTTCCGGCGGGAGGCTGATCAGTTGCTGCTGGCCGCCCATGAAATAGTCGACCGCAGCGATCGACATGAACACGAGGCCGATCGAGAACAGCACCTGGTCGAGATGCGACGATTTATAGAGACGCCGGTAGAGCGTGCGTTCCAGGAGGACGCCGATCAGCGCCGTCACGAGAAAGGCCGCGGGAAGGCACCAGTAGAAGGACAGGCCATAGCGGTTCATCATGATGACCGTGATGTAGCCGCCCGCCATGGCAAAGGCGCCATGGGCAAGATTGACGAAATTCATCAGGCCCAGCGTGATCGAAAGGCCGCAGGCGAGGACGAAGAGAAGCATCCCATAGGCGATGCCGTCGAACAGGATTGTCAGCATGGTCACTCGCGGTTGCAGTGCGGGCCGTGACCGGCCCGCAGCGCGTCATCGGTGGCTCATTGAGCGGCGAAGGGATCCTTGATCTTTTCGTAGGTGGTGAACTCGACGTTGTAGAGTTCGTCACCAACCTTCTTCACTTCACGGATATAGATATCCTGCACGATGTCGCGTGTCGCCGGATCGATGGAGATCGACCCGCGCGGGCTGGTCCACTCCATGCCCTTCATGGCTTCGACGAGCTTGGTACCGTCCGTGTCGCCGCCGGTTTTCTCGAGCGCGGCATAAGCGAGGTGCATGGCATCGTAGCCGCCGACCGACATGAAGTTGGGGCGCATGTTGTTGGCCGCCTTCTTCACCTGCTCGACATAGGCCTTGTTTTCGGGGCTGTCGTGATTGGCCGAGTAGAAATGGCCGGTGATGACGCCGAGCGCGGGATCGCCGATGGCGTTGAGCAAGTCGTCATCGGTCACGTCGCCGGTGGCGATGAGCTTGATGCCGGCATCCGCGAGGCCACGGTCGGCAAACTGCTTCATGAACACAGAGCCGACACCCGACGGTACGAACACGAAGATCGCATCGGGCTTGGCATCGCGAACGCGCTGCAGGAAGGGCGCGAAGTCGGGGTTCTGCAGCGGCACACGCACCGCCTCGACGATCTCTCCGCCCTCCTTCTTGAACTGGTCGGTGAAGCCTTTCTCGATGTCATGGCCGGGGCCGTAGTCGGTCACCAGCGTTACGACGCGCTTCAGTCCGTTCTCGACCGCCCAGGTGGCGACCGGCACGGCCGACTGTGGGCCGGCCATGGATGTGCGGACGAAATATTCCGACTGCTTCATGATGGCGGAAGTCGTCGCCGAGGTGATGATGGCGGGGATTTTGGCCTGGTTCAAAACCGGAGCCACCGACATGGCCAAAGGCGTCAGACCGAAGCCCATCAGCATGGACACGCCTTCGTTGACGACGAGTTCCTGGGCAATGCGTCGGGTCTGGTCGGCGGTGCCGGCATCGTCGCGCAGCACGACTTCGATTTTCTTGCCGCCCGCCGTGTCGCCATGCAGCGCCATGTATGCACGGACACCCGCTTCGACCTGGCGGCCGGTTGATGCGAAAGGCCCCGTCATCGGCAGGACGAGCCCGATCTTCACAACATCCTGAGCGAGGGACGGCGTGGCGGCCAGCGCTGCCACCATTGTGGTGGCGATGAAAAGACGTCTGGTAATCATGTAAATTCCTCCCATTATCTCAACGTGTGCCTTCAGAAACCGAAGACAGCCGTCAGCCTAAAGTTTTCCACTTCTCCTCAAATTGGAAAACGGCTGCGGCCAAACTCACATAGTCACGCCATGTATACATAGATCAACTCATCACACAAGAGAGCGTGGATGCGATCCAACCTGAATAAGAGCCGTCGCTTCACCATCGCCGCCGCAGTCGGAGCGGGAGCTAGCAGCCGCGCTGCCTCATGGCGTAATGGTGCAGCACAGGCCGGCCACCGGCGGCTATGCCAGGTCGCCGGTCGTCAGCGTCTTGCGGAAGCTGGTAACGCGGCTGAGATTGGCTTGCCATTGCGCAATGTTGGGAAAGTTGTTGACGTACCAGCGCATCGCCGTGTGGACCTGCGTAAACGCGCCGACCGCCATCATCAACCCGCCGAAATTGAGCCCTCCGGCAAAGTAGATCGGCGCGGCGACCAGAATCGGAACGACCAGCGCAAGCCAGCCGAAGCCGGCGGAAACCCAGGTCAGATTGGTCTGCGACAAGGCGATCTTCCAGCTCACGCTGAGTACATGGGCAAGCTGCCCTTCCAGCCGGGCGAGATGCTCCTTGCGGCTGCGCCGGTTCTCGCCCTTGTCGAGGCTGTCGTTCACCGTCTTCAGCGAAGAGCGGAATTCTCCCTCGCGCGTCTCCCGATCGGCGCTGAGCACCACCAGGTTGCGGCCGACATACCAGCTCATCAGCGATGCAATGCCGGAGTACAGAAACGCGGCCCAGACCATATAGCCCGGAATGGTGAAGGCCTGGCCCTCGAAGCGGAAGACGAATCCGCTGGAGACGTTCCACAAAATGCCGATGAAGCTCACCAGCAGGATCGTCGACTGGACGAAACCGATGGCCAGGCCGTTCGTGGAATCGGCCAGGGACCGGGCATCGAGATGAATGCGCTGATCGGGATAGGAGGTATCCTCAGAGCCCGTGGAATGGGACCGGTCCCGGCGTAGCCATTGCTGCATCAGGTCGCTGGAAATGCCGTGCCGCAACTCCAGTGCGATGCGAAGGCTGAGCCATGCCTGCCCGACATTCAGCACCAGCAGCACGAAGGCTATCCAGCAGAAGCGCTGTAGCTGGTCGATGAAGCTGGGCAGGTTGCGCTGTTCCAGTGCGTTGTAAAACGGCACGTTCCAATTGTTCAGCACCACCTGCATATAGGCAGTCGCAACGATAACGACGAGCAGCGTCACGGAGAAGAGGGTCGTCCGCCGGTGGCACTCCGACCGGCGCAGCATCGCGCCGAGGATACGAACCTGCTCCCAAGGTCCAGGCTTGCCGCTGAGATCGATGACCGGGAGGGGGAAGGTGTCTTGCTGTGCCACGGGCAATTACCTCATGGGCATCGATAAAGGGGATGCGCCCGCGTTTTGGCGGAAGCCGTTCCTGCACCGCCGACAGCGGTGCGCCGCATCGGCCACGCGCTCGCTAGCTGCCGCCTGGCAAAGACAACACGCCCTCCGAAGGGGCTGGTTTGTATGTGCCGTAGACGTCTCGATCGGACATTTCCACCTCCTGGACGACCCGGTCAGGGGCCGCTGAAAGCCGAACGCGCATGACCGGGGCGGGGCGGTTTACGAAGCAGGACTCAAGACCGCCACGCCAGGGTCTAGACACATCTAGGTATAGTTGAGCCGGTTCATCAAGGCATCATTCGGGCTTCCCCACATTTGTGAGGAAAAAAGGCCTTGGCAATCCGATGGAGTATAGCCACGATCCGGCATCTCCGGCGGTCGGGCAGCACCGATAGGTTCGTCGCCCGGCTGCGTATGGTGGATATCGTTAACCCTTTGGGAGGAGACACGCACGGAGCCTATGCTTCAGCAGGCCAATTCCGCTTCCGCGTCGGCTTCGGCGCACAGCCCGGCTTCCTCGCAACGGCCTTCGCAGTCCTCGATGTTGTCGACGATGCTGTCGAGCACTCGCAAGGCGACGACCATGTCGTCCTTGTCTATGCCGGCAAGCAGTTGGCTGCGAAGATCCGAGGCAAAGGCCGAGATCGAGGCCATTTCCTGCCGTCCGTGGGCGGTCAGATAGATCGCCTTGGCGCGCCGGTCGCCTTTGACGGCGCAGCGGCTGACCCAGCCGGTTTTCTCCAGTCCATCCACCAGCCCGATCATCGAAGGCTGCTCGACCTGCAGCGCCGCGGCAAGCTCGGTCTGCGTGGCGCCCTCATTGGCCGCGAGATGTTTCAGAAGATAGGCGCGCGCGGTCGTCAGTCCGTGCTTTGAGACACGGGAATCAAAAACCTTTCTCAATTTCCGGCTGATTTGTACCAGCCGGTCAAAGAGAGCATCATGGGGTGTGGGGGCATCCACCGCAGCATTCCTTAAAGGTCAAGTGAACTCTAGAAGCGGAATATAGGGAGTACAAGAGGCGCAAACCAGCTTTCGCATGTCGCAGGCAAACGCTATTCTGTTTCTCGATAGCCTTTTCGATGCTTGATCCGCTCCATGCGTCGGCGCGCCTTCTCGGCTTCGGCAGGTGCGGAGAATGTCTCGATCATGCCGCGCCCTTCGGTTCCGATCCTGCCCCAGTTGCGCACCAGAGAGAGTTCGCCGAACAGTGTCGGCTGAAGCGAAAGCGAATAAAACCGCGCCATGTTGCGCGTCGGGTCGATCCTGCGGAAATGCAGCGGTTCTGTCTTGTCGGTAGCCATGGCCCAGTGTCGTCAACACCGGACTCCGCGTCCAACGCCTTATATGAATCGGTCAGGCCCGACCGATTCATAGGGTTGATGGATCAAGGAGGGCAGCGCCCAACCTCCACGGTTTAAAAGTCGTCGAAACCGCCGTCATCGAAGCCGCCATCATCCATCGAAGTGTCTTCCGGAGCCCCATCGGCTTCCGCGGCCTGCGCCTCGCCGCCGCTGAACATACCGGCAATGGCGTTGCCAAGCAGGACGCCGCCGGCCACGCCCATCGCGGTTTGCGCGGCGCCCGCGAGGAAGCCGCCGCCACGCTGCGGCGCTGCCTGCACAGGCTCTGCCGAACGGCCGACACGCGGCACGGACATGCCCGAACGGCGCGGTTGCGGCTGGGCGCTCGCACCGCCGAACAGACCCCCGAAGAGGCCGCCCGAGGATTGCGGCGCCTGCGATGCCTGCGCTTCCAACTCCTCGATGCGGGCCTGGGCGGCCTCGAGCGCCTGTTCCTGCACCACGATGGTCTGGGCCATGTAGTAGGGCGCACCGGGTTGCCGGGCAACCTGATCCTTGATGAAGGCTTCGGCCTCGGCATCGCGGTCGGGCTGCTGCTGCGCCACGGTTGCAAGCTTGCCGAACAGGCCTTCGATGGCCTGCTGATCGTTTCTGTCCATCCTGGGTCTCCTTAGGTGTTCCGTTACGTTGCAAATCAATGAAATGGCAGAATGCCGCGTTCTGTTCCGCATCGACCAGTCTCAGCCGCGCGGTCTATGTGAGTTGGTGCCGATCGAACCCCGCCGCAAGAGCTCGTTTCCGCGCTCGCCCTTCTCAGACGCATGCACCCTTTGGGCCGTTGTCCTGATGCGTGGGATTGACAAGTTTTCCCGGCAAAATTAACGCCAGCTCAGCAACTTTCTCATACAGTGAGCAACAACTGACTGGTTCGATAGGAGCTGGTTCTCGACCCCTCCCGGCATGGGAAAGGACGCCATGCGCATTGAAGATTATCTCCGCACCAGCGCGCTGCATGCGCCGCATAAAACGGTCTTGGTGTCCGGCGGACGCCGGCTGACCTACGCCGATTTCGACGACCTTTCGGACCGTCTTGCCACCGCGCTGACCGCACTTGGCGTCAAGCCGGGCGACCGCGTTCTGGTGTTCATCGAAAACAGCTGGCAGGCTGCGATTTCGGTCTTCGCTGTGTGGAAGGCAGGCGCGGTGCTCTGTCCGATCAATCCCTCGACAAAGGCGGGGCGCCTCGCGTTCATCATTCGCAACTGCGGCGCCTGTGCCGTCATCGCTCAGGGTAAGCTTGCCGGCGTGGTGGTGGAAGCGCAGGCGCAGCTTGCAGAGCCCCTCAGCGTCGTGCTGACCGCGCCATCGCCGCTGTTGCCCGCCGCGCTCGATTTCGACACCTGCCTGCTCGTATCGCCCGTTCTGCCCAACGCCGCTGCATCGGATGAAGATCTCGCCATGGTCATCTACACCTCGGGCACCACCGGCGAGCCCAAGGGTGTGATGCTGACGCACGGCAATATCGATGCCGCCACCGGTTCCATCACCCAATATCTCGAAAACACGCCTGACGATGTCCTGCTCAGCGTGCTTCCATTGGCCTTTGGCTATGGGCTCAGCCAGTTGCTGACGAGCGTCCGTGTCGGCGCGACCCTGGTGCTGGAAAAGTCCTTCGCGTTTCCCGCCGAGGTGTTCTCGCGCATACGCGAGGAACGTGTCACTGGCTTTGCCATGGTTCCGGCCATGGTCGCGATGATGCTGCAGACGCGCGACCTCGACTACAGCCAGTTCGATAGCTTGCGCTACATGACCAACGCTGCCGCAGCCCTGCCGGTCGCTCATATCGAGCGGCTTCGCGAGGCGCTGCCGCATATCCGGTTCTTCTCGATGTACGGGCAGACCGAATGCATTCGCTCGGCCTATATGCCGCCCGAGCATCTCGCGCTTCACCCAGGCTCCGTCGGCATCGCCATTCCGGGGTGTGAATTGGCTGTCGTGGACGAGGACGGGTATGAACTGCCTGACGGAATGGTGGGCGAGCTGGTGATTTCGGGACCGAACGTGATGCGCGGCTATTGGGATAACCCCGCCGCCACCAATCTTGCGCTTCGTCCGGCACCGGGCACATCAACGATCCGGCTGCACAGCGGCGACCTGTTCCAGCGCGATTCCGAGGGTTATTTCAGCTTCGTGGCGCGCAAGGACGACATCATCAAATCGCGAGGCGAGAAGGTTGCACCAAAGGAAGTCGAGGCGGTGATCTACACCATGCCCGGCGTGGTCGAAGCGTTGGTCCTCGGCGTCCCGGATCCAGTTCTGGGCCAGGCCGTCAAGGCGCTAATCGTCTCGTCCGATCCGGCAATACTGGAACGGGACGTGATCCGCTACTGCGCCAAACGCTTGGACGACTACATGGTGCCGAAATCCGTCGAGTTCAGGGAAAGCCTTCCGAAAACGGACACCGGCAAGCTCAGCCGCCGTCTTGCCGGTACCATGATAGCCTGAGGCGGATCAGATAATCGTTTCCTGCGGTGGGGTGTTGGTCTCGCCAGCGTCCGGATTTTCCGGTTCGGGCGGGATGTCCTCGATCGGAACATTCTGTTCGGGATGCGAAGGCCGCTCCTGTTCGGGTCGCCCGTGACCGGGCTCGTCCACCACCGGCTGCTGCTGGCCCGGAGCCTCCTCGATAGGGGTATTTCTTGGTCCGCTCATGCAAATCTCCTTGACCGTGGAAACTTGCGGAACGATTTCCGGTTCCAGACGGAACAAAACTATCCTATTCAGGATTTGATTTTTTCGCGTTTGAGCAAAGCGAAAAGTCCTATCTGCACTACGCCTGCCACTGCTAGCGCCGAAGTCACGGCGATGGTGGCGTTGGCGCCGTCTACGATACCGGCGAACGCGGCATAGCCAAGCGCGATGAAAGATGCGTTCCACAGCGCAATGCCAGCCGCTGTTGTGATCAGGAACATCGGGAAGCGCACGCCGAGCGTGCCGCTGATGGCCGGTCCGACCACCCGAGCGGCAGGCATCAGTTGCATGCCGAAGGAGAAGGTAGCGGCGTTGTCGATCACCCTGTTGCGGAAGCGCTCCGACCGGCAGCCCGGCACATGGCGGAACAGCCGCATCATGCGGTCTTCGCCGATGCGCGTTCCGACCCAATAATAGATCGTGCTGGCGAACAGCCCACCTGCCAGGCTGAAGAACAGGGCGTCCTCAATGGACCACCGCCTGCTCGCGACACCCGCGCCTAAAAAAGCAAATAGCACGGCGGAGGGCACGACCGGTATAATGCGCTCAGCGGCCCCCAGCACGAACAGCGCTGCCCATCCTTGGACGGCGACCATCGTCAGCAATGGGGCGATCAGATCCACCGTTCAACTCTCCACAGCCCATTCAGTCGCAGGGCTTGCCGCTTTTAGTTCCGGCGTTAACGCACGCATCCATGAAGGGTTGCCAGCTTTTGCGCAGATCTCCCTGGCCGAATGAACGATACCACTGAGTCCAGGCGCTTTTTCCACCCGTCACTGTATTCATGATCGGCGCTTTGTGCAACTGCAGCATGAATATCTCAGCCATTGCCCCGCAACGCAGCATTAGCTCTTATCTTCTGCATCGGGCAGTTATAAAACCGAGCGTATCCCGCTGATATCAATAAGCTTTCGCGCCGATACGTTGACCGCTATTCTTCTAGTCAGGCTGAAGCGGCGATGACACCGTCACGAAGGCGTACCGCTGACACTGCGCCGAACATCGCACCGACGCCGACCAGAACCGGTTCATCCAGACCATGCGCGAACACCAGCGCCTCAAGCTCCCGCAAGGTGCCGAGACTGCGCATTTCCTGCGGCCGGGTGACGGCGGAGACCACCACCACCGGCGTCGACGCACTCATACCATGGCCTATCAGGCGCCTGGCGATATCGCCCGCGGTACGTCCGCCCATGTAGAAGATGGTGGTGGCGGAGGGGTCGGCGACAGCCCGCCAATCCAGGTCTTCCGGCAGTCCGCCCTTGCGCGAATGGCCGGTGACGAAGCGCACCGACTTGGCGCGGTCGCGATGCGTCAAGGACACGCCGAGCGCCGACGCCATGGCCAGCGCCGAGGTGATGCCCGGCACGACATCGACCGGGATGTTTTCAGCCTGCAGCCGGGCAATTTCCTCGCCAGCGCGGCCGAACACCATCGGGTCGCCGGACTTCAGCCGCACGACCCTGCGGCCCGCCTTGGCGAACTGCACCATCATGTCGTTGATGTCTTCCTGCCGGCAACTGGTGCGGCCGCCGCGCTTGCCGACCAAGAGGCGCTTGGCCTCGCGACGGGCGAGTTCAAGCACCTCGGGCGAAACCAGATCGTCAAACAGGATGACGTCGGCGGCCTGCAAGGCGCGCACCGCCTTCAGCGTCAGCAGTTCGGCATCGCCCGGGCCTGCGCCCACCAGCGTGACCCGGCCCGTGCCAGCACCTTCGAAGGCGAGCCTGTTGGCCTCCGCGAGCAACGCGTTGTCCGCTTGTTCAGCCTGCTCACCGGAAAAGGCCCGGTCGACAAAGCGTTCCCAAAAGCTGCGCCGCGTGGAAGCCGCCGGAAGCCGGTCGAGCACGGCTGCGCGGATGGATTGGGCAAGCTGCGCCCAGCCGGCGAGCGAGGAAGGCAGCAGCGTCTCGATCCGCCGCCGCACCGCCTGCGCAAGGATCGGGGCAGCGCCCGCCGTCGAGATGCCAACGACCAGCGGCGAACGGTTGACGATCGAGCCGAACTGGAACTGGCAGAACTCCGGCTTGTCGATGACGTTGACCGGAACGCCGGCCAGCCGCGCGGCATCGAAAAAGATCTGTGCCTCTGCTTCGGTCTCCGCGTCAGCTATGGCTATGGCGGCGCCTTCGAGGTCGCTCTCAGTCCAGCGGCTAGGGTGATGAACGATACGATCAGCGATCTGCGCAAAACCATCGCTCAGGGCCTCGGGCTGCGCATAAAGATGCACCTCGGCGCCGGCCGCGGCCAGAAGCTCGGCTTTCCAGCAGGCGGCTTCCGACCCACCGGCAACGATGGCGCGTTTGCCTTCGAGGGCGAAGAAGACCGGCAGGACCGAAAGCTTTCCGATCCGTTCGCGGCTGGCGTCACTCGGCTGCCTGGAGACGATTTGCATCGATGATCCCCTTGATCTCGGAGCGGCACGAGCCGCAATTGGTGCCGGCCTTGAGCGTCTGCCCAATCGCCTCGACGGTGGAACAGCCGGACGCGATGGCGGCGGTGATCTGGTTGACGCCGACGGAAAAGCAGGAGCAGACCGTTGCCCCCGGATCGGGGCGGTCGGCCCCCGCGCGTCCCGCCACGACGCGGAAGCGTTGCGGCTGGTTTCCATGGGGCGCGTTCAATTGCTCGGCCGCCCAGACGCGCGACACTGCCACCGGTTCGGGCGCGATGAACAGCGCTCCGGCCAGAGCTGGTCCGTCGAATGCCGCCAGCCGGAACCGGCCGGCCGACTGGTCCTGATAGGCGAGACGGTCGGCATCCTCGGGCATCTGCAACAGGCTTGACGCAAAGCCCAGCCAATCTTCCCTGGGCTTGGTAAAGGCGAGTTCCACCCGCCAGCCGCCGGTGCATTTGGCGATGGCCCAATAGTCGGCCTCGATCGTCTCCGGCCTCTCGCGCATCACCGCGAAGCCGAACGCCTTCGCGGCAAGCTTTTCCATTTTGATGTCGATCTTTTTCGACGCCGGTTGTCCCGAGATCGGATCGGTGACCGCCGGGGCCAGCGTATCGATGCGGGCATTGGAAGCGAACTGATCGGTCCAGTGCATCGGCGCAAAGACGCTGCCGCGCCGTTGCCGCATCGTTACCAGAGCGCGCACTACGACGCTGCCATGTGGGCTTTCCAGTCGTACCAGATCGGCATCGGCGATGCCATGCAGGGCTGCGTCGAGTGGGTGTATTTCGGCGAAAGGCTCGGCGATATGCTGCGACAGGCGCTGACTTTTGCCGGTCCGCGTCATGGTGTGCCAGTGGTCGCGGATGCGCCCTGTGTTCAGCGTCAGCGGATAGGCGGGGTTGGGCTCAGCTTTTTCGGCGGCTCGCACGGCAATGAAGCGCGCCTTGCGGTCGGGGGTGTAGAAATGGCCGCTGCCGAAGAAACGAATGCTCTCACCTAGGGGGTCGTTGTTCCGTGGCGCAGGCCACTGAAATGGCTGCATCGCCTCATAGGCCTCAGCATCGATCCCGGCATATCGGCCAATATCGAAATCGCGCTCACCGCCATTCTCGAAACCGGAAAGTGCCGCATGCTCGGCAAACACCGCCGCCGGGTCCGGATGGTCGAATGCCCCGGCAAATCCCATACGGCGTGCGACGTCGGCGATGATGCGCCAGTCGGCTCGGGCTTCGCCGGGCGGCGGCAGGAAAGCGCGCTGGCGCGAAATCCGGCGCTCGGAATTGGTCACGGTGCCATCCTTCTCGCCCCATCCGGCTGCCGGCAGCCGGACATGGGTATGGCGCACCGTGTCGGTGAGGGCCAGCACGTCCGACACCACGACGAAGGGGCAGGCGGCAAGGGCTGCCTGCACGGCGTCGGCCTCCGGCATGGAATCGGCTGGATTGGTCGCCATGATCCACAGCGCCTTGATGCGACCGTCGCCCACCGCGCGGAACAGGTCGACCGCCTTGAGCCCGGGCTTGTCCGTAATCGCGGGCGATGACCAGAAGCGCTGCACCCGGTCGCGGTGCTCGGAGCTCTCGATGTCCATATGGGCGGCGAGCATATTGGCCAGCCCGCCGACCTCGCGCCCGCCCATGGCGTTGGGCTGTCCCGTGACGGAGAACGGACCTGCGCCCGGCTTGCCAATCCGCCCGGTGGCGAGGTGGCAATTGATGATGGCGTTCACCTTGTCGGTGCCGGAGACCGACTGGTTGACCCCTTGGCTGTAGACCGTCACGGTCTTTTCGCTTGCCGCAAACAGCGCGTAAAAGGCCGACAAGACTTCCGGCGACAGTTCTGTCAACTCAGCGACATCGGCGAGGGACGGTGTTGCGGCCAGCGCTTCGTCGAAGCCGTTGGTGTGGGCGGCGATGTAGTCGCGGTGCAGCGCATCGTTGGCGGCGAGATAGCCGAGTAGGCCGGAAAACAGCGCGACGTCGCCATCGGGCGCTATGGCCAGATGCATCTCGGCGATATCGGCGGTCATCGTCCGGCGTGGATCGATCACCACGATCTTCATGCCAGGCCGCTTCTCCTTGGCGGCGACCATGCGCTGGTACAAAACGGGGTGGCACCAGGCCAGATTGGACCCTACCAAAACGACCAAATCGGCCTTTTCGAGGTCCTCATATGTGCCCGGCACGGTGTCCGAACCGAAGGCGCGACGGTGTCCCGCGACCGATGAGGACATGCAAAGCCGCGAGTTCGTGTCGATGTTCGCCGAGCCGATGAACCCCTTCATCAGCTTGTTGGCAAGGTAGTAATCCTCGGTCAGCAACTGCCCTGAGACATAGAAGGCAACTGAGTCCGGTCCATGCTTTTCAATGGCTTGCGAGAATGTGCTGGCAACCAGGTCGAGCGCTTCGTCCCAGCCGGCGCGCTCGCCGCCGATTTCGGGATGAAGCAGGCGCCCATCGAGATCTATGGTCTCGGCCAAAGCCGCACCTTTGGAGCAAAGCCGGCCGAAATTGGCGGGATGAAGGGGGTCGCCGCGGACGGTGACGGCACCGTCCGCGGCGACCTTGGCCAGCACGCCACAACCCACCCCGCAATAGGGGCAGGTGGTCCTCACCTCGCGCGCCTGGGTCATTCGGTTCTCCTAAGCCGCCCGCGAGGCGAGCGCTTCAAGCGCGATGAACAGGTGCTCGCCGTCGATCCTGACCGGGATGGTGCGCACCGAGCCTTCGTCCGCACCCAGCGCCTTGCCGGTTTCGAGCGAAATCACCCAGTTGTGCAGCGGGCAGGTGACGGCGGCGCCATGGACGATGCCCTGGCTGAGCGGTCCGCCCTTGTGCGGGCAGTGGTCGTCGATAGCGAAGATCTGGTTCTCGGCGGTGCGGAACACCGCGATCTTACCGTCCGGCGTCTTGACGCAGCGTGCGCCGCGCAGCGGGATGTCGGTCAGCAGGCCGATGGATATCCAGTTGACTGTCATCGCTCTACTCCGCAGCCTGGGCGAAGCCGACGGTGGCCATCGGCTTGAACTCGTGCTTGTCCTTGCCGGAGACGCGCTCCGACCAGGGATCGACCTGGGCGAACTTCTGGGAAAAGACAAAGCGCTCGTAATAACCCCGACGCTTGTCCGCATCGCCCATGATCTGGCGGCGGATCTCGTCCAGGCCAATGCGCTTGGCCCATTTGTAGATGCGCTCGAGATAGCGGCCCTGCTCGCGATACATCTGCGCCAGCGCGACGATGTATTCCAGCGCCTCGTCCTCGGTATGGACCATGCCCAGAACCTCGGTGCCCTTGATGTCGAGGCCAGCGGCGCCCGCGAAATGGATCTCGAAGCCGGAATCCACGCAGATGACGCCGATATCCTTGCAGGTGGCTTCCGCGCAGTTGCGCGGGCAGCCCGAGACGGCGAGCTTCAGCTTGGCCGGCGTCCACGAGCCCCACATAAATTTCTCGATGCGGATGCCGAGGCCGGTCGAATCCTGCGTGCCGAAGCGGCACCAGTCCGACCCGACGCAGGTCTTCACCGTGCGCAGGCCCTTGGCATAGGCCTGGCCGGAGACGAAGCCGGCCTTGCCCAGATCGGCCCAGACGGCGGGCAGGTCTTCCTTCTCGATGCCGAGCAGGTCGATGCGCTGTCCGCCGGTGACCTTGACCATCGGGATTTCGAACTTGTCGACGACATCGGCTATGGCGCGAAGCTCGTTGGAGTTGGTGACGCCGCCCCACATGCGCGGCACGACGGAATAGGTGCCGTCCTTCTGGATGTTGGCGTGGACCCGCTCGTTGATATAGCGCGACTGGTAGTCGTCGGCATATTCGTCGGGGAAGTCGCAGACGAGGTAGTAGTTGAGCGCCGGCCGGCATTTGGCGCAGCCGCAGGAGGTCTTCCATTCCAGTTCCTGCATCACGGCGGGAATGGTCTTCAGCCCCTTCGCCTTGATAAGGCGGCGCACATCGTCATGTCCCAACGTCGTGCAGGTGCACATCGGCGTAACGGTGGCGGGGTTGTAGGCCGCGCCGAGCGTCAGGCTCATCAGTTGTTCGACCAGCCCGGTGCAGGACCCGCAGGAGGCCGAAGCTTTTGTATGAGCGCGGACATCGTCCAGCGATGTCAGTGCCTTGGCGGTGATCGTGGATGTGATCTTGCCCTTGCAGACGCCGTTGCAGCCGCAGATTTCCGCATCATCCGGCAAGGCTGCAACGGCCGCCATAGGGTCCAGCGGGGCACCCCCCTGGTAGGCCTGGCCGAAGATGAGCGTGTCGCGCATCTCCGAAATATCCGTCTGCTTTTTCTTGAGATCGTTGAACCAGGCGCCGTCGGCGGTCTCGCCGTAAAGCACGGTGCCGATGATGCGGTTCTGCCGCAGCACCACGCGCTTGTAGACACCGGCCGTGGCGTCGCGCAGCACGATCTCCTCGCGGTCGTCGCCCTCGGCGAAGTCGCCCAGCGAAAACAGGTTGATGCCGGTGACCTTGAGCTTGGTCGGCGTGTCGGAATGCACGAAGGCAGCACTGCGGTCGCCGGCCAGATGCGAAGCGGCAACGCGCGCCATCTCGTAGAGCGGCGCGACGAGGCCATAGACCATTCCATCGACCTCGGCGCATTCGCCGACCGAATAGATGTCGCCGTCCGACGTCAGCATGCCGCTGTCGACGACGATGCCGCGATTGACGGCGAGGCCGGCATCCTTGGCAAGGCCGGCGCTTGGGCGGATGCCGACCGCCATCACCACAAGCGTGGCGGGGATGATGGTGCCGTCGGCGAGCTCGACGCCCTCGACCTTGCCGTCGCCTATGATCTGCTTGGTGTTGGCCTTGGTGATGACCTTGATGCCGCGATCTTCCACCGCCCTTTGCAGCAGGTAGCCTGCCGCCGGATCGAGCTGCCGCTCCATCAGCGTCGGCATGACATGCAAAACGGTGACGTCCATGCCCCGTGAGGCGAGGCCGGCGGCGGCTTCCAGTCCGAGCAGGCCGCCGCCGATGACGACAGCCTTTTCACGCGACTGGGCGGCGAGCAGCATGGCCTGCACGTCGTCAAGGTCGCGATAGGTGAGGACGCCGGGCAGGTCCTTGCCCGGCACCGGGATGATGAACGGCACCGAACCTGTGGCGATGACCAGCTTGTCGTAGTTCTCGGTCACGCCGTGGTCCGAGGTCACCGTCTTGGCGGCGCGGTCGATGGCGACGATCTTGTGGCCCTTGTAGAGCGTAATGCCGTGTTGGATGTACCAGCCGTCGCCATGGATGACGATTTCCTCATAGCTCTTTTCGCCCGACAGAACCGGCGACAGCATGATGCGGTCGTAGTTCACGCGCGGCTCGGCATTGAAGATGGTGACGGCGTAGCGGCCCGGCGCCTGCTCGAACAGATGCTCCAGCATGCGCCCGGGGGCCATGCCGTTGCCGATGATGACGAGTTTCTCGGTCATGGGCTTACTCCGCGGCTTCGACGAAGCGGTGACGCTCGTAGAGGAATTTCAGGACCGCCTCGCGGCAGCGCAGATAGGTGCGGTCCGACGCCAGCTCGATGCGGCGGCGCGGCCGGGCGATCGGCACGTCCAGCACTTCGCCGATTTTGGCCGACGGGCCGTTGGTCATCATCACGATGCGGTCGGACAGGAGCACCGCTTCATCGACATCGTGGGTGATCATCAGAACCGTGTTGCCGAGTTCGGTGTGGATCTGCATGACCTGGTCCTGCAGATGCGCGCGGGTCAGTGCGTCGAGCGCCCCGAAAGGCTCGTCGAGCAGCAGCACCTTGGGCTCCATGGCCAGCGCCCGAGCGATGCCGACGCGCTGCTTCATGCCGCCCGAGATTTCCGATGGGCGCTTGTCCTTGGCGTGGCCCATCTGGACCAGGTCGAGGTTGCGCATCGTCCATTCGTGGCGCTGGGCCGCCGACTTGGTCCGCGAAAACACCTTGTCGACCGCGAGCGAGACGTTCTCGTAAACGGTCAGCCACGGCAGCAGCGAGTGGTTCTGGAACACCACGCCGCGTTCCGGCCCGGGCGAGTCGACCACCTCGCCGTCGAGGAAGACGACGCCGGAGGTGGCCTGGGTCAGCCCCGCCACGATGTTGAGCAAGGTCGACTTGCCACAGCCGGAATGGCCGATAATGGAGATGTATTCGCCCTTCTGCACGCCGAGCGAGACCTGGGTAAGGACTTCGCTGCGGATGCCGTTGCGCTCGAAGGACTTGTCGACGAATTCAAGGGAAAGATAGGGTTTTGCCATTGGAATTGTCCTTCGATTACGCGTTTGCGGTGCCGCGGGTGACGATGCGGCCGAGGAAGGCGATGCAGCGGTCGAGCAGGAAGCCGACAAGGCCGACATAGACGAGCGCCACGATGATGTCGGAGATCAGCGAGGAGTTCCAAGCGTCCCAGATGAAGAAGCCGATGCCGACGCCGCCGATGAGCATTTCGGCAGCCACGATGGCGAGCCAGGACAGGCCGATGCCGATGCGCAGGCCGGTGAAGATGTAGGGAGCGGCCGACGGCACCATAATCTTGGTGAAATATTCCAGCGGATTCAGCCGTAAAACCCGGGCCACGTTGACATAGTCGGTCGGGATGTTGCGGATGCCGACAGCGGTGTTGATGATGATCGGCCAGATTGCGGTGATGAAGATAACGAAGATCGCCGACGGGCTGCCGTCTCGGAAGGCCGCGAGCGACAGCGGCAGCCAGGCGAGCGGCGGGACGGTGCGCAGCACCTGAAACACCGGATCAAGACCGCGCATGGCCCAATCGCTCTGGCCGACCAGCGCGCCGAGCGCGACGCCGGCGATAACAGCCAAGGTGAAGCCTATTGCGACGCGCTGAAGGCTGGCGAAGATGTGCCAGAACATGCCCTGGTCGACGCCTTGGCCGACATAGAAGGGGTTGACGATCAACTCCCAGCTTTCTTCGAGAACGCGGGTGGGCGAGGGCAGGCTGGACGTCGGCGAAGAGCACAGCACCTCCCACAGGAGCAGGATCAGCGCGATGGTGACGAGCGGCGGCAATACGGTGCCGGCGACACGGCCGGCAAGAGTGGCGAGATCGTATCTGCGCGCCTTGCGCGGCTCGCGGGCCAGGGCGATGATTTCGGCCTTGCGGGCGGGCGCCGCGTCGTCGTTCAGTTTCAATTTGGTGACGGACATGCCTGTCTCCTGCAAAGATGGGTGGGGCCGGCGCATTCCGCCGGCCGGTCTCGTCGGTTCGAAGGTCAGGCGATGCGCTTGATCGACAGGCTTTCGAGATAGGCCTGGGGATTTTCGGGATCGAAGGTCTTGCCGTCGAAGAAGGTTTCCACGCCTCGCGACGTCGATGCGGGCACATCGGTCACGCCGAGCGTCTTGGCGGCGTCGCGCCACAGATCCTCGCGGTTGACCGTGGCGACCAGCGCCTTAACGTCGGTGCCGGGCTCGAACTTGCCCCAGCGTATGTCTTCGGTGAGGAACCAGCTGTCATGGCTCTGGAACGGATAGGATGCGTGATCCTGCCAGAACTTCATCAGATGCGGGCTGTTGGCCTCGACCCGGCCGGTGCCGTAGTCGTACTCACCCTTCAGCCGGCCGACGAGATCCTTCGGCGGCACGTTGAACCAGGCGCGCTTGCCGACGATCTCAGCGAGTTCTTCCTTGTTGGCCATGTCGTCGCACCATTGCTGCGCTTCCATGACAGCCATGAGCAGAGCGAGGGTGGCAATCGGGTTCTTCTCGACCCAGTCCGAACGCATGGCGAAGGATTTTTCCGGATGCTTGTTCCAGATTTCGGCTGTGTTGACGGCGGTGTAGCCGATGCCCTGGTTGACCAGCTGCGCGTTCCACGGCTCGCCGACGCAGAAGCAATCCATGGTGCCGACCTTCATGTTGGCGACCATCTGGGGAGGGGGGACGACGATGGTCTCGACGTCGGAATCCGGATCGATGCCGCCGGCGGCGAGCCAGTAGCGGAGCCAGAGATCGTGCGTGCCGCCAGGGAAGGTCATGGCGACCTTGGCAGGGGCGCCGTCGGCCTTTTTCTTGGCGAAGGCTTCCTTCAGCTTGCCGGCGTCGAGCCCGACCTTCAAATCGGCATAGGCCGAGCCGACAGAAATCGCCTGCGCGTCGAGATTGAGACGAGCCAGGATAGACATGGGCAGCGGCTGGCCGTTCTGAGTCACCTTGCCGGCTGAGATCAGATAAGGCATTGGCGTCAGGATATGCGCGCCATCGATGCCGCTGCCTGCCGAGCCGAGCACCAGATTGTCGCGCGTGGTGCCCCAGGACGCCTGCTTGACCACGTCGACTTCGGTCATGCCATGCTTGTCGAAGAAGCCCTTTTCCTTGGCGATGATTAGCGGCGAGGAGTCGGTCAGGGCGATGAAGCCGAGCACGGCCTTGGTGGTTTCAGGACCGGCGCCCTGTGCGAAGGCACCGGATGGAAACGCCGTCTTGATCGCTCCGAACAGAGCGGTGGCGGCGGCGGTCTTCAAGATGCTGCGGCGGGACAGCTTTCCCGTCAGATTGATGCTCATCGAATTCCCCTTTGATCCCCTGGCGGAATTTTGGACAAAAAAAACGTCGCCGGTTTTCGTGCCGTCGGGAACGGAGGAATTCCCGGAAGACGAAAGCCTAGCGACGTCAGTGTCTTTGCGGACGGCTTCTCAGCGTCCGTATCGCCCCGATCGCCATTGACCGGAACAAAAATAGTGAAGCAAGCACCGTGCCAGTTTGCCGCGAAACTAATAGTAGGCTGAAAAGACAGTGTTATTCGTTCAAAAGTGCCGCTGTATAAAATTTATGCAGCTGCGATTTTGCTTATATTTTCGGCTGTAGTTTTGTGCAGTTGCGAAGAAATCGGCCACGCGAGAGGTCGTGAGGTGGAGGTTCTGAAGGGATGATCAGGCCCAAAACGCAAAACCGGCGCTCGGGACCCAGTCCAGCACGCCGGTTTCGTGAGGTGTATTCAGCAATCAGGCGACGGTCAGCTTGACCTCGATATTGCCACGCGTCGCGTTGGAATACGGGCAAACCTGATGCGCCTTCTCGGCCAGTTCGACAGCCTTGTCGTGCTCGAACCCAGGCAGCGTGATGGTCAACTCGACGGCGATGGAATAGCCGGGACCATCGGACTTTTCGCCGATGCTGACGGCGGCATCGATGGCTGCCTCGTCGGGGATCTTGACCTTTTCGCCGCGCGCAACGGCTTTCAGCGCGCCGAGGAAGCAAGCGGAATAGCCGGCCGCGAAAAGCTGCTCGGGATTGGTGCCGGGGCCGTCATTGCCGCCCATCGCCTTGGGCGTATCGAGCGTGACGGACAGCCGGCCGTCGTCGGTTTTGCTGGTGCCGGTGCGGCCACCGGTGGTGTGGGCATGAGCGGTGTAGAGGGCTGACTTGATCATGAGGTTCTCCTGTGTCGATGGGTTTATTTATCGCGCAATTTAATTGTGCGCAATAGAAAGATGTGATCTATAGGGAAGACTGATGCACAAGAGGTTTGCCATGGCGGGCGATGGCTCGATCAAGCTTGATTCCATGCTGTGTTTTGCCGTCTATGCGGCGGGGCATGCGTTTACGCGCTTCTACAAGCCGAGGCTTGAGGCGCTGGACCTGACCTACCCGCAATATCTGGCGTTCATCGTGCTGTGGGAACAGGACGACATCACCGTGAAGGCGCTGGGGGACAGGCTGTTTCTCGATTCCGGCACGATCACGCCCTTGATCAAGAGGCTCGAGGCGCGCGGCCTGGTGACGCGGCGGCGCGACGAGGATGACGAAAGGCAGGTGCGCATCCGGCTGACGCCGGAGGGCCGCGCGCTGCGTGAAAAAGCCAAGGCGATACCGCTTCAGGTGGCGGAAGGCACCGGCATGACGTTGGAAACCGTCGATCGGCTGCGCAGGGAGCTTCTGGAACTCCGTGACCAGTTGGATGGCGGTCGCGACCGGGCTAAGGTGCGGGACTGAAGCCGTTCAGATATCGTCGCTTGTGCTGCGCCCGGCATGGCTGCGCACCGGAAACCGCTCGACATATGTCTCTATCTCAGCCGGATCGAAGGTGAAGCCGTCGATGAAGCGGTCGTTTTCGGCGACGCCTTCAGTGCCGAAATCGTCCACGGCATCCTTAAAGCCGAGCGCGGTGCGGTAGAGGTCGGGGCGATAGGCGGAAGCGGCAGCCTTCTCGGCGGCTTTGGACGGCGCAATCTGCCCCCAGCGCACCATCTGGCTGTAGATCCACAGCGCCTGGCTGGGCTTGGGGTAGTTGGCGTGCTTGGCGTGGAAGACGAAATAATCGTCGATAACGCGCCGGTGGCCTTGCGGATCGATGGTGAACTCGCCCGTCAGTACGCGGCGGATGATGTCGACGGGCGCTCCGACATAGCGCTGATCGGCCAGAACCTCCGACAGGGCATCCCGGTTCTCCGGGCGGTCGCACCATGAAGCCGCGGCATCCAGCGCCACGATCAGGCGCGACACGGTTTCGGGGTTGCTCTCGGCCCAGTTGGGACGCATGCCGACCACCTTTTCCGGCGCCGAGGGCCAAAGGTCCTGCTTGGCCGCGACGATGCGGCCGACTCCGCGTTCGGACGCAACCATGTTCCAGGGCGCGCCGACGCAGAAGCCGTCGATGGCGCCGGCGGCCAGCGCGTCCGACGTCATCGGCGGCGGCACCACGACAAGCCGCGTGTCCGCGTCTGGATCGATGCCGCCGGCAGCGAGCCAGTAACGGAACTCGTAATTGTGCGAGGAGAACGGATAGGTCACGCCGAAGCGGGGTAGCGGTTCGCCCCTAGCCTTCATCTCGGCAATGACGCCAGCCAGGGCATGCGCATTGGCGAGCGCGCTGTCGTCGCCCGAAAGCCCGCCCGTCTCCTGCATGCGCTGATAAAGCCGGGTAGAAACCGTGATGGCGTTGCCGCCGCGGTTGAGCGCGAAGGGCGCGATGGTGGGCGAGGGGTTGGAGCCGAGCCCCAGCATCGAGGCCACCGGCATGGGCGACAGCATGTGGGCGACATCGAACATGCGGAAGGCTAGGCGGTCGCGGACATTGGCCCAGGAGGTGTCCTTGGCGAGGTCGAGCGTAATCCCCTCGCGCCTGGCGAAGCCGAACTCGCCGGCCGCGATCAGCACAGAAGCGTCGACCAGAGGGATGAACCCCGCGCGCACGATCCTCGTACCTTCCGGCCGCACCGAAGCGGGCGCGGTGGCTTTCTTCCGGTCGCTGATGTCTGTCGTCATCTCATTCACTCCGGCCTGTCGACCATCTCCACCCCTGTCACATCAGAAGATTGGCCGCCGTCACGATGCTTTGCGCGATATCGGCCAGCTTCTTTTTCTCGTTCATCGCCGTCTGCCGCAAAAGAGCGAATGCTTCCTCTTCCGGAATGTTGCGCATCTTCATGAGAATCCCCTTGGCGCGCTCGATCACCTTGCGCTCTTCCAGCGCCGACTTGGCGTCGGCGAGTTCGCGCTGCAGCTTGCTGAAGGCATTGAAACGGCTGACGGCGACATCAAGGATGTGCTTCACTCGCTCCTTCTTCAAGCCGTCAACGATATAAGCCGAGACGCCCGCCTCGATCGCCGACTGGATCGAACTCGCATCCGCCCGGTCGACGAACATCGCAATCGGACGGCCCAGCGTCCGGGTCAGTTGGAACAAATGCTCCAGCATATCGCGGTTGGGGTTTTCCAAATCGATGACGATGACGTCGGGCTGCAGATCCTCGATCTTTCGGGCGATGCCGTTGACATCGTGGACGAGGATGACGCGGTCATGGCCGGCCTCCCGCAATCCCGCCTCGATGATCGAGGCTCGGATGCGGTTCTCATCGATCACCAAAACGGTCAGAGTGTCCCGAAGCATGCATCCATTTGGCGCGTGCAAAGAAATTGTGCAATGCGGCAGGTTGACCAAATCAGATGCAGAGGGCGGAAATTCTGTTATGCGATCCCGCCGCCGACTGAAGGTTCGCAAAACTGTGGGTCGTTGCGCGGCGGTTCGGCGAAACGAAATGAATCCCGGCCCTCCGCCTTTGCGCGATAGAGCGCGGTGTCCGCGCGGCGCAGTGCGAACTCCAAAGGCTCGTTCGGTGCCACGAAAGCGATGCCGAAGCTCGCGGTGACTCGACCCTGCACGAGGGCGAAGCTGCTCTGCTGCAAGGCGAGACGGACTTTTTCAACGAAGACGCGGGCCCTGGCCGGGCTGCTATCGTGTTTGAACACCCCGAATTCCTCTCCGCCCAGCCGGCCGCATATGCCAAGTGTTGCGCTCGACTGCAGGCAGGCGCCAAAAGCGGCGATGACTTCGTCGCCAGCAGCGTGACCATACCGGTCGTTGATTGTCTTGAAGCGGTCGAGGTCGCTCAGGATGACGCATGCCTGGCCGCCGTTTTTCTCCGCCAATGCGGCGCGTGCGCGCTCGAGAAACGCACCGCGGTTCCAAAGTCCTGAAAGCTCGTCCCGCTGCAGCGATGCGCGTGTGCTGGCGAGCATTTCGCCGGTGACGACGACAAGCAGCACGATGCCGAGTAGAAGCGACAGCACCGCCGCGGCGGTCTGGGAGAAGTGCGCGTATGTGCTGAGAATGTAACTCTGCACGTTCGGCCCGGTGGTGATTTGATGCGCAAGGAGCGACTTCGCCAGAAACTGCGCCGACGACACGGCAAGCACCAGCGCAAGGGCGAAATCGGAGGGCTGCCGGTGGCGGCGGCTGGGCCATAGGACGGCAAGCGCTGCGAGCGCGGTCGCCACCGCGAACGGCGCTTGGTACGACACCCGCATGCACCACCGAATCCCGAGGAAGATCGTAGATGACCGACGGATGCAACGCGGCGCCGAGTGAGAAGAAGACTGCAAGCGGCCAGATCGGCCACATCGGCTGGTAATGGCGAAAAATACCGGCGCAGATCAGGCTGAGCGCTGCGAGAAGGCTGGAAAAGGACAGGAAGGATGTCAGCTTCTCGTAGGCGATGAGAAAAGCCGCGCCCTCGACGGCAACGGTGCAGGCAGCGGCAACGAAGCCTGCGGCACTCCAAAGCCCAAGTGCGATTTTATGCCGCCAGGACAAAGCCAAAAAAGCCGCGGCGAAGCCGATGCCCAATGCGAAATTGATAATGAGCAGATAGTCGGCACTTTGCATGCCTAGGCCCCTAGTCGCGTCCGAGCTTACTTTAGGTCAAACTGGACAAGATTGTGTTTAAGATGGACCTGGCGTCATGAAAAGTGTGACGGCATGCGCGGCCGCCACACTCCGCAGCTTTATTTCGGCAAAACGTCTATCGCGCGGAGGGGCCGAAGCTTTGCAAAGGGGCAAACGCTAAAGCTTGAGAAGCTTCCGCGCATTGTCCTTGAGGATCATCGGGCGGACTCATCCTTGATCTCGATCTTGGCGAAATCGGCGGGCCACCGGTCCGGCGTTATTGCCGGCCAGTCCGAGCCGAACAGCATTTTGTGCTTCAGCAGCGTGTTGGCATACTGCACCAGGATCGGCGGGAAATATTTTCGGCGCCCAGCCCGACATGTCGATGTAGACGTTGGGCTTGTGGGTGGCTACCGACAGCGCCTCCTCCTGCCAAGGGAAGGACGGATGCGCAAGCATGATCGGCATATCCGGAAAATCGACCGCGACATCGTCGAGATGGATCGGGTTGGAGAATTTCAGCCGCATATTCATGCCGCCGCGCATCCCTGCGCCGGAATGCGGCGCGACACCAGTCCCGGTCTTCCAATGCGCGGATCAGCTTCGTCATATGTGCCCGCTTGATCATCAGGCGCTGGCCGAGCAAGCTCTGCCGAATGCCGGGGTTGCAGCGGATCACCCACAGCACGGAGAATTCGCCGGGCCGCAGGTCGTGTCCGCCGACCTCGGCGAAGAAATGCTCATACGCCTTGAGCTGCGCCAGACGAAGCAGGAAGCCGAGCGCGTCGTTCAGGCGGTCGAGCTCGACATCTTCCGCGGTGCGTGCCAGCGTGTCCATCGGTGTTTCCTCAGGCCGACCCAGGAGCCTTGACGCGTGCCACGCGCTTTCCAGGAAGGCGGGCAGGCGCTGTTCCGCCTCGGGGCTGGTGGCCGTGAAGGATGATATGAAGGATTCGACGAAAAGTCCGTCTTCTTTCACCATGTCCTGAATTCGGGTAAGGGCGTTGATCACGGCATAGTTGGAGATTTCGGCATTGCTCGCCGCAGCTTCGGCAAGCTGATGCGCCTTGTCGAGCGCCGTTCCAGCGTCGACGACATATTGCGCGAGGTTCCAGGGCTCGGCCTCATCTGCGGAAGCGAAGCGGCCGGACCGGCCCCGCTGCCGAACTGGCGGTCAATCCAGCGCTGATGGAAAGCTATCTCGGTGTCGGATAAACCGATTTCAGGTTGTGTTCCAAGCCGAATACATCGAGTTGACAGCCGTCAACTTTGAAGGCGACATTTGGCTTAAGGATGCAGGCCGGTTCTCCACGCGCGCGCATCTTGCTCTACCCCGCTGCGACGCTCGCATCAGCCACGGTATGCGCGTTCATCCACTCTGCCGCGGGCTGAATGCCGCCCAGCGGGAAGACATGAAGCTGCTCAATCAAACTGTCGGGGTGTCTCGCCTTGTAGTCTGCGAGGCCGGCGACCACTTCGGTCGGCTCATACGGCAGCAGCAGCCGCGTGACATCGAGCGCGCGTTTCTGCAGCACCTTGAGCGAGGGGCCGACGCCGCAAGAAACCGCGTATTTGATCAGCGTTTGCAGCTTGGCCGGGCCGGCAATGCCGACATGGATCGGCAAGGTGACGCCCAGATCACGAATACGCTCGGCCCAATCGGTCACCACCGCCGCGTCGAAAGCGAACTGCGTAGTGATGGCCATGTCGGCATCGGTCCGGCTGGAAAAATCCAGCTTCCACAAAAGCGCTGCGTCGACATTCGCCGTCGAGGCGTCTTTGTCGATGTCGCCATTGCCTTCCGGATGGCCCGCAATGTGAAGGTGGGTAAAGCCGTGGCGGTCGAACAGGCCCGTCTCGATCATCTCGATGGAACTGTGAAGCTCGCCTTCCGGCGTGGAGCTTCCGCCGCCCAGAAGCAGCGCCTGCTTTACATCGGCGTCTTCGCGATACCGCTTGATCCAGTCTCCGAGCATGGCGGCATCGGCGATGCAGCGCGCCGGGAAATGTGGCATCACCGGAAAACCCTGCTCGTTCAACCGCTTGGCGGTCGCCACCATGTCTTCGATGGGCGTGCCGGCGATGTGGGCGATGTAGACGCGGGTGCCCTTGGGCAGCAAGGCGCGAAAGTCGTCGATTTTTGCTGCCGTTCGCGGCATCACCTCGATCGACCAGTTTTCGGCGAATTCGAAGGCTTCAGGCTCAAGCTCGGAAGCCTTGGGCTTTCGTGAAAAACTGAACAGACCCACTCCAGACCTCCCCTCCACATTCCTCTTGGTCAGGAATGTATACATGAAATCCAAAACCACAATCGCCGAAATATATGCTCTCCGCGAAAATACAGACATTTTTGGAAATTTCGTGTTGAGACGCGCCATCGAATGGCGCATAAAGAATACATTGCCGTGTTGTTTTGGGCGTTGAAGGCGACCGGACGCAAGGCCGGGAGGAGAGAATGAGCGATTTGCATACCGCCGCCATTGCCTGCGGGGGAGTTGGGGCATGACCGAGCCGTGTTTCGATGTTGCCCATCTCGGCCATGTCGAGTTGTACACCGACAAATTCGAGGAGAGCCTCGATTTCTTCACCCGCGTCTACGGGCTGACGCCGAGCCTTGTCGAAGACGGTTGCGCCTATCTGCGCGCCTTCGACGACTACGAATTCCACACCCTGAAATTGACCCGCCACCATACCACTGGCGTCGGCCATGTCGCCTATCGCACGGCCTCGCCGCAGGCGCTGGAGCGGCGGGTTGCGGTCATCGAGGCGATGGGCTGCGGCTTGGGTTGGGTTGAAGGCGATGCCGGCCATGGTCGCGCCTATCGCTTCACCGATCCCGATGGGCATATTTTCGAGCTCTACTACGACACGAAAATCTATCAGGCGCCGGAGGGTGAATGGCCGGCGCTGAAGAACATCGCACAGCGCTATCACGGCCGGGGTTGCTGTCCGCGCCGGCTCGACCATCTCAATCTTCTGGCGGCCGACGTTTCGGTCATTCGGGACTTCATGACCAAGGCGCTGGGCAGCCGGGTGACCGAGCAGATCCAGCTCGACAACGGGCGGCTGGGCGGCTGCTGGTTCACCGTCAACAACAAGAGCTACGACATCGCCTATTCTGAAGACCATGGCGGAGGGCAGGGACGTTTCCACCATGTCACCTATGCGGTGGATCAGCGTGAGGATATCCTGCGCGCCGCAGACATCTTCCTGGAAAACGGCGTCCATATCGAAACTGGGCCGCACAAGCACGCGATCCAGGGCACGTTCTTCCTTTATGTCTGGGAGCCCGCGGGCAACCGCGTCGAGCTCGCCAACGCAGGCGCGCGCCTGATCCTTAGGCCGGACTGGCCGACCGTCACCTGGACGGAGACCGAACGCAAGAAGGGCCAAGCCTGGGGCCTGAAGACCATCGAGACATTCCACACGCATGGAACGCCCCCGGTGGGCGAAGACAAGAAGGGCTAATCCGATATGGCAAAGACGGCACTCGTCATCTCAGCGCATTCCGCCGATTTCGTCTGGCGCTGCGGCGGCGCCATCGCGCTGCATGCGTCAAAGGGCTACGAGGTTTCGGTGATCTGCCTCTCCTATGGCGAGCGCGGCGAAAGCGCCAAGCTGTGGAAGAACGAGGGCATGACGCTGGAAAAGGTCAAGGCCGCGCGCAAGGTCGAGGCGGAGAACGCCGCAAAGGCGATCGACGTGCACGACATCCAGTTTTTCGACCTGGGAGACTATCCGCTGGAAGTCGACCGCGACGCGAAATACCGGATCGTCGATGTCATCCGAAAGGTCCAGCCCGACTTCATGCTGAGCCATTCCAAATGGGACCCCTACAATACCGATCATATGTATGCGACGCAGGTGGCGCTGGAAGCGCGCATGATTGCCCAAGCCTGGGGCCACAATCCGGGTGAGAAGGTTCTCGGCGCGCCGCAGCTTTATCTGTTCGAGCCGCATCAGACCGAGCAGATGGAGTGGAAGCCGGACGTGTTTCTCGACATCTCGCCGGTGTGGGGCAAGAAATGGGCAGCGATCCAGTGCATGGAAGGGCAGGAGCACCTCTGGCACTATTACAAGAACGTCGCGGAGAACCGCGGCAACCATTTCATGCGCAATTCCGGCGGCCAGTCGGGCGGTCGCAAATCGACCCATGCGGAAGGCTTCCAGTCGGTGTTTCCGCGCACCGTCGACGAACTTTGAGGGGTAATCCGATGGGTATCGTGGTCCAGAACATCGAACGCGCCGATCCCGCAATCATCGAGCGGCTGGCAGCCTGCGGCGTCGCCACCGTGCACGAGGCGCAAGGGCGCAAGGGGATGCTCGCGTCCTACATGCGGCCGATCTATCCGGGCGCCCGGCTGGCGGCGAGTGCGGTGACCATCTCCGTACCGCCCGGCGACAACTGGATGCTGCATGTCGCCATCGAACAGCTCAAGGCGGGCGACATCCTGCTTCTGGCGCCGACAAGCCCTTGCGAGGACGGCTATTTCGGAGACCTGCTTGCGACCTCGGCGCAGGCGCGCGGCTGCCAGGGGCTGATCATCGATGCCGGCGTCCGTGATGTGGCCGACCTGACGGCGATGAAATTCCCGGTCTGGTCGAAAGCGATCTCCGCACAGGGCACGGTCAAGGAAACGCTCGGCTCGGTCAATGTGCCGGTGGTCTGCGCCGGCGCGCTGGTCAATCCGGGCGATGTCATCGTGGCCGACGACGACGGCGTCTGCGTGGTGCGGCGTGAGGAAGCGGAAGATGTGGCCAAGCAGGCCGAGGCGCGCGTTGCCGCTGAGGACGACAAGCGCGGGCGTCTCGCTGCAGGAGAGCTTAGCCTCGACCTCTACAAGATGCGTGAGCGTTTGGCCGAGAAGGGTCTGAAATATGTCTGACGGCATCCCCTGCATGTGGATGCGGGGTGGAACCTCGAAGGGCGGGTATTTCCTGGCCGAAGACCTGCCTGAGGATCGCGACGCCTTCCTGCTGCGCGCCATGGGTTCGCCCGATCCGCGCCAGATCGACGGCATGGGCGGCGCGAACCCGCTGACCTCCAAGGTGGCCGTCATAAAGCGGTCAGCGCGCGAGGGTGTCGATGTCGACTATCTGTTTCTGCAGGTGTTCGTCGACCGCGCCGTCGTCAGCGAGGGCCAGAACTGCGGCAACATCCTTGCCGGCGTTGGTCCGTTCGCCATCGAGCGTGGGCTGGTGACGGCCCAGGATGGGCAGACCGAAGTCCGCATCTTTATGGAAAACACCGGCCAGCTTGCGACCGCGCGCGTGGAGACGCCGGGTGGCATTGTGACTTACGCCGGCGATGCGCGCATCGACGGCGTGCCGGGAACGGCCGCGCCAATACCGATAAGCTTTGCCGATACGGCGGGGTCGAGCTGCGGCGCGCTGCTGCCCACCGGCAATGCCGTCGAAGTGATCGACGGGGTGGACTGCACGCTGATCGATAATGGCATGCCCTGCGTGGTGATGCGCGCTTCC
The DNA here is from genome assembly GCF_030010215.1 of Tianweitania sp. UT-5YL-CI-8. Lineage (GTDB taxonomy): Bacteria > Pseudomonadota > Alphaproteobacteria > Rhizobiales > Rhizobiaceae > Oryzicola. The sequence goes on along the minus strand of NZ_JASCRR010000001.1, from coordinate 274,275 downwards.
GACTTCCGTGTCGCGGGCACGGAGGCGCCTGAGGAGCTGGAAGCCAACCAAGCGCTGCGGGACAGGCTTGAGGCAATACGGCTCAAGGCCGGGCCGATGATGAATCTTGGGGACGTGGCGCAGAAATCCGTACCCAAGATGACCATGGTATCGGCTGCGGGCCATGGCGGCGCGATATCGACGCGCACCTTCATCCCGCACCGCTGTCACGACGCCATCGGCGTGCTGGGCGCGGTCAGCGTCGCCACTGCCTGCCTGCTGCCGGAAGGGCCGGCGGCCGACCTCGGCATCGTGCCGGACGGCGATGAGAAGTTGATCTCGGTGGAACACCCGACCGGCGAGATGAGCGTGATTGCCACAGTGCAGGACGGTCAGGTGACCGATACGGCCGTGTTGCGAACGGCGCGGAAACTGTTCGTCGGGTTGATATTCGGCTAAAGCAGGGGTTATGGCCATGAAGATCGGGTTTTTGGGCTATGGCGAGGCGGCGCGCGCCTTTCACGAAGGGCTGAGCCGGCCCGGCCTCTCTGTCGTGGCCTATGACATTCTGCTCGACTGCGCGGACGGCACGATGCGCTCCGCGATGGAGAAGCGGGGAGCAGCGCCGGTCGGCATAGCTGGACTCGGGGATGCCGACTGGATTTTCAGCGCCGTCACCGCTGACCAAAGTTTTCTAGCGGTCGAGCCGCTTTTGCCGCATCTGAGGCAAGGTCAGGTGCTGATCGACATCAACTCCGTTTCGCCCGACCGCAAGCGGGAGACGGCAGCGGCCGTGGAGGCGGCTGGGGCTGAATATCTCGACATGGCCGTCATGGCGCCGGTGCATCCGAAGAAGCACACGACACCGGTGCTGTTGGCAGGAGGGCCGGCGGAGCGGCTGTTGCCCGACCTTTTGGCGCGTGGATTTTCCGCCTCGATAGCTGGCAAGGAGCCGGGGGCGGCAACCGCGATCAAGATGGTGCGGTCGCTGTTCGTCAAGGGGCTCGAGGCGATCACCGTCGAGGCGCTGCTGGCCGCCCGCGCCTCAGGCTGTTTCGAAGAGATACTTGCATCGCTGTCGAACTCGTATCCCGGATTGAACTGGCCCGACTTCGCCGAATATCAGTTCGAACGCACAACACGGCATGGCAAGCGCCGCGCCGCCGAAATGCGCGAGAGTGCAGCAACGCTTGACGCGCTCGGCCTGAACGGTGGCATGGCTCGCGAAATCGCCGAGGTTCAGGAACGCATGGGCGCCTGCAGGGTTGCCGAGAGGGCGGGATTGGAAGAGACGGTGGCTCGGGTGCTGGAGAAGCGGCTGAGAGAATGAGGTCATTTGTCCGTTGTTTGAACGGGCAACTCGTTCATCTTCGAAAAAGCCATCGCAGCAAACATCGGCAGTATCGCAAAGATAAATCCGCGATACGCAGAAGCAAGGAAAATCGTTAAATCTCCGCCCCGGAGATAGCAATAAGCCTTCAGGATACATTTTTGGTTTCGTGTATACCCCAACACTTGAATATAACCGGACCAGCCAAAATACACGTCCAACACCAGGAAAGATGTGAAGAATAAAGACCCCGCGACAAAAAAAGGATGTCTCGCTGGTGTTAGAATGGATCGGCGGCGTCGTTCTTCAGCCGGTAGTGATAAAAAAGACGCCGAAAGCACCGATCCAATTAAAATGCCTGCTACAACGAATATGGTCATAATTGAGCCAGCTCGCAAAATTTGGAGCTCGCTTATACCTTGCACAGTCTCAAATTTTCCAATGAATGGAAATAGAGCAGCTCCAAAACTTGCCGTGTATGAGGCAAAACTACCAATGAAATTCGAATCAAGATTTGCATAGGTGAATGCCGTTGCAAGTAATAATTTTAAAATAAATATTGAAGCCGAAATAAAGGTGAAGTACGATTTTGTAGGGAATGTCTCCAGTCTAGGATTTTTTGGCGCTAAGCTTGATGCTGCTGCGCCAATGTAGACAATGAAAGCGATAAAAATCATGAAACTGGTAGCGAGCCAGCGAGCTTGTTCCGAGGCAGAATTCACAGTCCAAATGGATGTCAATACTGCCAGATAGGCTACAACCCATATTAAATTCATAGCACTCAAAGCGTCCTCTACCACTTTGGAGCAAAAAACTTTCGTTCAAAATATGAGGCAGTTGAGATGGCTGCACTTATCGCTTTGATTGACAAGGATTGAAATTCAAAAACTTTGCTGCAGAACGTGTCCGTCATTCCTCGTCGTTCGGTGCAGCCGCAGCCGGCAGGCTCGTTTTCCAGACCACCTCGGCCAGACATTTCTCATAGGCGAAAATGGCTTCGGCCGAGCCTTTGAGCGGAACGCTATAGGATTTTGCCTCGCCGCCTTCGACCGGGATTCGGACAGTGAGTTCCTTGCCGCGAACGAAGGGCTTGAGTGCTGCATCGATCTTGGGGTCGATGGAAAGGCGGATGGTGCCGCCTTCCTTGCCGGCACGCCAGGCGACGGTGCGGTCTTTCCAGTCGGCCTGACCGGGAATGGCGATCTCAGTGCCTTTCAGCGAAGCGCGGCGCTCCTTCGACAACACGTCCGGAACGGTGACGATCAGCAATGCGCTGCCCCGCGTTGGCAGCGGTGCTGATTTGTTGAAGGCGTTGATGAGTTGCAGCCGGGTCTTTGTATCCGAAACAGGAGAGCTCAGTGTGCATGTCGGGCTGATGAATTTTTTGTCGTCCGCGGCTGAAGTAACCGTCCAACCCGCCGATGTTTTCACCGGCTCGGCCGCCGACGCTGCCGAGGCCACAAATATCGCTGCCGCCGCAATCAGAAAATCCCGCATTGAGCCGTCCACCGTTGTTGCCAATCCGGCGACTATAACGGCTCAGGATGCGAACTCAATGACGAAGCCGCTCTCGTCACCAGGGATTGATCTTCGAACTATTTCCGAGCCGTCATCGGTTCGGAAATCCGGTGTGCCTGAAACGTATCGGGCAGGGGCGTCAGCTCGATCTCGGCTACGACGCCGTTCAGATGGAACGGGTCGCCTTCCGCGAATGCGCGGGCCGCTTCAAGGCTGTCGGCTTCGATGATGCCGAAATTGCCGAGCGAACCCCCCTCATGATCGATCAGGGCCGAGCCGATGAGCACGGCGGCAACGCCATTGCCGCCGGACTGCACCCAGGCCCGATGCGCGGGTCGGTGGGTGTCGCGCGCATCGTCCTGTTCCGGGTGATGCAGGCAGCGCATGAGAAAGAACATGGCGGGCTCGTTCGGTTTCAAAGAGCTGCGAACCGCAAGCGGCTCGAAGCGCAAAGAGTTCAGGCGGCGTTTTCCAGCACCACCATGCCGGCACCGGTCATCGAGGCGGGGGCGTGGTAGTGCTTGTGGATGAGGTTGACGTCGGCATTCATTGCCGCCCGCATCACCAGCCACATGATGAGTTCCGCGCCTTCCGAACCGAACTGCTCGACATAGTCTTCGCGGCTCATGGTGCGATAGGTTCGGGATTGGCGGCGATGCCGTCCAGCCAGGCGCGGTCCGCCGCCTGATTGATGAAGCCGGCGCGTGCGCCCTGCAATTGGTGCGACAGGCCGCCGGTGCCGAGGATGACGACGCGTTCGTTGCCCGGCCAACTCTCAATGGCCTCGCGCAGAACCGTGCCCATGTCCCAGCAACGCTGCGGCGTTGGGATGGGATACTGGATCGTGTTAACCCAGATCGGCAGCACCCTCACCGGCCATCGGTCGGGGCGGCCGAAAAACAGTTCCATCGGAACCTGCAGGCCATGGTCGACCTCGATCTCGCGGCAGACCAATGGATCGAAATGGCGCTCGACGAGCTTGTCGACGAAATGCCAGGAAAAATCGACAGCACCCTCGAACGGTGCAATCGCGCGTGGACCCCAGCCTTCGTCGACGGGATTGTAGGTCTCGGCCACGCCAACCGCGAAGGTCGGCACCTTGTCGAGGAAGAAGGTGTTACCATGATCATTGAAGATGACGACGGCGATGTCCGGCTCCGCCTCCACCATCCATTGCTTGCCAGCTTCGTAGCCGTCGAAGAACGGCTTCCAGTCGGCGCTGTCGCGCAGGCCCTTATCCAGTGCCGCGCCGATTGAGGGGACGTGGCTCGTTCCGATGCCGCCGATGATCTCAGCCATTGCGCTTCTTTCCCAGCCGTTCATAGAGGAAGTCGTCATGCGACATGCTCGCCTGGGCCGCACCGATCTGGGTGATCGGGGTGGGGTCCACGGCGGCGATCTTCAGGATGAAGAACAGATTGCCGCCCAAACGCACCATCTCATGCCAGTCGCGGCTCATCACAGCCGCTTTTTCCTCCGGTGCCAAGCCGAACCGGTCGAGATAAGCTTCCTCGTCGGCCTTGAAGGCCTCACGGTTCTGCGGCTGGCCGAGCGCCATCGCCATCTTGTTGATCTTGTAACCCCGGATCGAGCCTGCCCGATCGAAGAGCGGGGTGTCGGGTATGAAGTGCTGTTCAGGCATGTGCCTCTCCAAAACGGCGGCCAAGCCAGCCGGTGATAGCGGCGACCACGGCTTCCGGCTGCTCGAGCGGAGCGAAATGGCCGGCATTGTCGACGATTGCGAGCTCGGTGTCAGGAGCGGCATCCGCCATTTCACGATGCTGGGCGACCGGGCTGAAACCGTCCTGGAGCGCGGCGACAAAGAGGATGGGGCAGGTGATCTGCGGAAGATAGGCGGAGGCGTCGGGCCGCGCGACGAGCGAACGGATCTGGCGGTCGTGAACCTCCGCACCCATGCGCAGGACCATGGCCTTCAGTTTGCTCATCAGCATAGAATCGCCGACGCGGGCGAGGTCCAACATCGGCGGCAGCCAAGCGTCGGCCAGTCGCCCGATATCTTCATAGCCGAGATCGATCATCTGCTGACGCTTGATCTCTTCGCCGTCACGCTTGGGGTGCTGGCCGGTGTTAGCGAGGACGAGACCGACGATGCGATCCGGCGCCTGCCGCGCCATCTCCATCGCAACTCGACCGCCGAGCGAATGACCGACGGCGATGATATCGCCTTCGACTTCTTGCAGGACGCGGGCAGCCATCTCGGGAATGGACGCGTCACGGCTGATGTCGGCCGGGTAGACCGGAATGCGTTCTGCCATGGCGTCGGCAAGCGGTTGCCAGACAATCGAGTCTGATGCCAGCCCCGGGATAAGCACAAGCGTCGCCAAATTGCAGTCCTCCTGCCGTGAACCAATCTCATGTATACATTTTTGTCAATGGCAATGTATACACCACTCAATATATCTTGCCAATATGACGCGATTTACGGAAATTTTCCTATTACAATGAATACACAAACGGGGAATTGCGAACGCCGCGTCAGCGATGGGTCTTCGCGCCGAAACGTCGTGATGGTATAGGTTGGATTGAGAGTGGGGAAGCATTCATGAAGAGCAGCGAAGTCGCGACGCATGGCCGCCGGGCCGTCATTGATCTGCGAGAGAAGATCATCAATGGCGAGTTGCCGGGCGGCATGCGGCTGTTCGAAGTGTCGCTGGCGGAAACACTGGATATTTCACGCACGCCGGTGCGCGAGGCGCTGTCGCGGCTGGCTGAGGAAGGTCTGCTCGACCGCCTGCCGAATGGCGGGTTTGTCGTGCGCCGCTTCGGTTACGCCGATGTGGTCGATTCCATCGAGCTCCGCGGCGTCATGGAAGGCACGGCTGCACGGCTCGCCGCCGAGCGGGGCGTCTTGCCGGACGCTCTCGCCCGCATCAACGACATCGTGTTGAAGCTGGACGGCTGTTTCGGGCGGAATGAGGACGAAGTCGATTTCGACAGCTATTCCGACCTCAACGAGGCCTTCCACCACGAACTGGCGGGTCTCTCGGGCAGCGACATCATCCGCCGCGAGGTCGAGCGCGCCAGCGCGTTGCCTTTCGCGTCGCCCTCGGCCTTTTTGCCCAACAAGACCGAGATCACGGCTTTTCGGCGCTCGCTACGCGCGGCCCAGGACCAGCATCACGCCATTGTCAACGCGATTGCCGCACGGGAGGGCGTCCGCGCGGAATTTTTGGCACGCGAGCATGCCCGCACCGCGCGGCACAATCTCGAATACATCTTCAGCGAGGATCCCGAACTGCTCCAGAAAATTCCGGGCCTAGCGCTGATCCACCGCTAACAGTCAGGCCTCTTTTGGCTTGCGCTCGATGGTGGGCAGGCCCTTCTTCTTCCAGTCACCATAGCCGCCGAGCATGCTCACGGTCTTCAGGCCCATCTCCTGCGCGGTCTGCGCGGCGAGCAGCGAACGCCAGCCGCCGGCGCAGTAGAACACATAGGTCTTGTCCTCGGCGAAGGCCGGCTTGTGGTAGGGGCTCTCCGGGTCGATCCAGAACTCCAGCATGCCACGCGGCGCATGCATGGCCCCGTCGATCGTTCCATCTCGCTCCAGCTCGCGGATATCGCGGATGTCGACCAGCACTGTGTTGCCGTCATCCTTGAGTGCCGAGACTTCCTCGGGCGAAAGCGAGCGGACGGCCGCATCCGCCTCGTCGATCATCTGTTTGTAGCCTTTGGCCATGATGTTCTCCTGTCTTTCTGGGTTCAACGTCCGAGCGTGTAGAACTCGTCGTTGGGGCGCATGCTGGTGACGTTGGCGAGCCGGTTCGACATGCCAAAAAAGGATGAAATCGCGGAGATGTCCCAGATGTCGTCGTCGGTGAAACCATGGCCCTTGAGAGTTTCGATATCCTCGTCGCCGACCTCATAAGCGCGCGCCGACACTTTCATGGCGTAGTCGAGCATCGCCATCTGCTTCTGCGTTATGTCGGCCTTGCGATAATTGATCGCGACCTGGTCGGCGATTAGCGGGTTCTTGGCGCGGATGCGCAGGATCGCGCCATGGGCGACGACGCAATATTGGCACTGATTGGCGTTGCTGGTGGCGACCACGATCATCTCGCGCTCCGCCTTGGTCAAATTGCCCGGCTTGTCCATCAGCGCGTCATGATAGGCGAAGAAAGCGCGGAATTCATCGGGGCGATAGGCCAGCGTCAGAAACACATTGGGCACGAAGCCAGACTTCTCCTGAACCGCGAGGATGCGGTCGGCGATGTCCTTCGGCATATCCTTGATCTCGGGCACGGGAAAGCGGCTGATGGCAGCGGTCATGATATCCTCCAGTAATGTTCTAAAGGGCCGGCGTCGGCCCTATGCGTCCGCGAGCGCGGCGATGGTTTCCTGATAATGTTCGAACGCGTCGGGGGCCGAGCCTTCATAGGGTTCGATACGCACCAGGCAGGTATGCGCCGAGCAGCCCTGGCCGAACTGCGAGGTCGGCACGTCGAGCGTCAGCACGTTCGGGTTGCCGGCGATGTCCAGCCCGCTGTTGCCGGCGGGCGTGAACCAGGCGCCGGTCGGCAGGACGATGACACCGGCCCGCACCGCATCGTCGACCGTGGCGGTGGCAAGGGAAGCGCCACGTGCGTTCCACAGCCGAAGCGTGCCGCCGTCGCGGATACCCAGCCGCTCGGCATCGTGCCGGTTGATGCGGGCTTGTTCACGACCGTTGCGCTTATACGATCGGCTGGCCGCCGCCGATTCCAACTGGCTGTGCAGACGGCCCGTCGGCTGGTGCGACACAAGATGCAGTTCGTTGTCTTCCTTGGCGTTGCCGAGCCATTCGGCGGGTTCGATCCATGCGGGATGGTCGAGGCAGTCGTCGTAACCAAGACTGGCGAGCTTTTCGCTGCCCAGCACAATGCGTCCGCTCTCGGTCTTCAGCGCGTTGGCCTCGGGATCCTGCCGGAAGCCGGCGAGATAGGTGTAGTTCTCGCGCACCGGCATTTTGGCGGAGCCGACTGACCAGAAGGTGTCGAAATCGACCATCTCGAAGCCCAGCCGCTCGGCGGCGTCGCTGCGGGTCTGTTCGTAGAGATACCGAACCCAGCCCATTTCGTCGCGACCTTCGTTGAAGGCGTCGCCTACGCCCAGGCGCGTGGCAATGGCGTTGAAAATGTCGAAATCCGAACGTGCATCGCCCAGCGGTTCGATGGCTTTTTGCATCGCCATGACGTAATTGGTGCGCCTGTTGCCGGCGAGGTCGTTGCGTTCGATGGACGTGGTGGCCGGCAGGACAATGTCGGCGCGCTGAGCGGTCGCCGTCCACATCGGATCCTGCACGATGATGGTTTCGGGCCGCGACCAGCCTTCTTCCAGCCGGTTGATGTCTTGGTGATGGTGATAGGGGTTGCCACCGGCCCAGTAGACCAGCCGCGTATCGGGATAGGTCCGCGTCTCGCCCTGATAGGTGAATTCAGCGCCGGGGTTGAGCAGCAGATCGGTGATCCGCGCTACCGGGATGAAACTGTCGATGGGTTTCTGCAGCTGGGAAATGGCGGGCGGCTTGCCGAGCCCGTATGGCGCACCCACACCGCCGAGAGAGCCGTATCCGAACCCAACCCCGCCGCCCGGCAGGCCGATCTGACCAGCGACAGCCGCAAGTCCCAACCCGGCCCAGAAGGGCTGTTCGCCGTGATGGGCGCGCTGCAGGCTCCAACTGACCGTGAGCATGCTGCGGGTGTCTACCAGAACCGGCGCAAGCGCCTTTATATCAGCAGCGTCGAGGCCGGTAATGCCGGCTGCCCATGCCGCATCCTTGCGTACCCCATCGGCGGAACCGTCGAGATAGGCGAGGAAGCGCTCAGACCCGCTGCAGCAGCGGTTGAGGAAATCCCGTTCGTGGCGGTTGGCTTTCACAATTTCGCCGGCCAGTCCGAGCATCAGCGCGGTGTCAGTATTGGGCCGGATCGGCCACCATTCCGCGTTGACCCATTCCGGCAGGTCGTCGCGCAGCGGCGAAATCAGGATCACGCGGATGCCGCGTTCGGCGATACGCTTGAGGTGGGTTTCAAGCGTGTGCGGCCCGATGCCGCCCGCTTCGGTCTGGGCCGTACGCGGGGAGAGCGCACCGAAGACAACGAGCGTCTCGGTGTTTTCGGCGATGGAATCGAGCGTGTTGGCACCGCCGCCACCGGCTTCTTCACTACCCAGCGTATGGCGCAGGATCACCGGGCCGGCGGCGATGGAATAGGTGTCGACATGGCCGGTGTAGCCACCGACCAGATTGAGCGTGCGCTTGAGCAGGGAGGAAGCATGGTGGAAGCGTCCGCTGCTGGTCCAACCATAGGAACCGGCAAAGATCGAGGCGTTGCCGAAATCGTTGCGGACACGGTCGATTTCCTCGGCCACCAGCGCGGTCGCCTCGTCCCAGCTGACTGCAACGAATTTTTCCTTGCCACGCTGCCGCCGGTTGCTTTTCTCGCGCTTTTCCAGCCAACCCGAACGCACCATCGGGCGCAGCACGCGGCGGCTCGGATCGGCCCATTCGCGGACGGAGTGAATGATGGGCGAGGGGTGGGGATCGTGTTCGAACGGCTCGGTGCCGACGATTTCGCCATTCTCCACCAAAAGAGTATAGGCGCCCCAGTGGCTGCAATGCGCTACGCGCTTAATGGTCGACATGCGTCTTCCTTTGCTCGCCGTCAGATGACGGCTTCGATGAGAAACGGCCCGCGCCGGCTGCAAGCCGACTTCAGCAGGTCGGCAAAACCTTCGGCGGTATCTGTACGGGCTGCTTCCACGCCCATACCCTTGGCGAGGCTGACCCAGTCCAAATCGGGATTGTCCAGATCCAGCATCAGACGGGCATTGACCCCCGGCTCGCCGGCGCCGACATTTTTCAACTCGCCATGCAGGATGGCGTAGCGGCGGTTGGCGAAGATGATGGTCAGCGTGTCGGTGCGTTCGCGCGCCTGCGTCCACAGCGCCTGCAAGGTGTACATGCCGCTACCGTCGGCCTGAAGCGAGATGACCTTGCGGTCGGGGCAGGCAATCGATGCACCCAGAGCCAGCGGCAGGCCGATGCCGATAGCCCCTCCTGTCAGTTGCAGGAAGTCATGCGGCTCCGCACCATGTGTCTTGCCGAAGAAGTCGCGGCCGGAACTGACGGATTCGTCACAGATGATGGCATTGGCCGGCATGTAGCGGGCGAGCGCAATCGCAATAGCGTCAGGCGTCAGTTTGCCTTGCGCCAGGTCAGGGCTGCGGCGTGTCGAAAACTCGGCCTTGGGGGTCGGGCCGATGGCATCGGCCAGCATGTCGATGGCGAGCGGCAGGTCGTCGCCTTCCTCGGTCATCTCGATAACGGTGCAACCGTCCGGCAGCATGCTGCTCGGCTTGCCGGGATAGGCGAAGAAGCCGACAGGCGCCTTGGCGCCGATCAGGATCACCTGGGCTGTCTCGGCGAAACTGGCGACTGCCTGATCGATGACATAGGGGACGCGGTCGATCGCGACGCGGCCCGCTCCGCGCTGCATGCGACCGTTCGCCTGCTGCGCCATCAGCCGCGCGCCGCTGGCGCGTGCGATGCGGTCGAGCTTTTCAAGCTGCCGTTCGCGCAGCGCCAGACCGGTGACGAGGATGGTGGTGCTGACGCCCTTGCGCAGCGCTTCCACGGCCTCGGCGATGCGCTTTTCATCGGGCTTGGCGGCTTGGCGCAGTTCAGCCTTAGGAGCGATGCTAGCGTTGGTTTCGCCCCAGGCGACATCCGCCGGGAGGACCAGCGTGGCGATCTGTCCAGGTGCAGCGCGCGCCTCAAGGATCGCGGTTTCGGTGGCCTGGCCGATATCATGCGAAGAGTCCGCCCGGCCGACCCAATGCGACATCGGCCGCGCCAGCGATTCGATGTCGGAGGTCAGCGGCGCATCGTATTTGAGATGATAGGTGGCGTGGTCGCCGACGATGTTGACCATCGGCGTTCGGGCACGCCTGGCGTTGTGCAGATTGGCGAGCCCGTTCGCCAGCCCAGGCCCCAGATGCAGCAAAGTTGCCGCCGGTTTGTCGGCCATGCGGGCATAGCCATCGGCAGCACCGGTGACGACGCCCTCGAACAACCCCAGCACACAGCGCATCGTCGGCTGCCGGTCGAGCGCCGCGACGAAGTGCATTTCAGACGTCCCCGGATTGGCAAAACAGACATCGATGTCGTTTGCCAGAAGGGTTTCACAAAGCAGGTCGGCGCCGTTCATGAGAGTCCAATCTTCTTTTGCATGCCGTCAAGCCCGGCCAAAGCATCCCAGTGCGGGGAGATTGCATCGACCAGACGCGTGAACAAGGCATATTTTGCTTCGGCGTATTCGGCAACCGCCCCGATCTCGGGCTCGATCCGTTCGTCATACGAGCCGAGCCAGCCTTCCGTGAGGTCTCTGCGCGACAGGCCGAACAGATGAAACGCCGCGATGGCGCCCGCGCCCTTGAGCCCAGCCTGGCCGTTTGTGGCGCGCAGCACCGGGCTTTGCGTTGCAGTAGCGAAGAACTGCGCGAAGGCACGGTCGCCTGCAAGTCCGCCCCCAAGCGCTATCGCGCCGGCACCGGAGCGGCTCGTGCCGGTTTGCATCATCTCATGGCTGCGGCGGGCAACGAAGGCGAGTGCCTCGCGGCCAGCCCAGTAGATCTCGGCTGCGGTCGTCGCGGCGGTGAGCCCAAGGATCGAACCCCGCGCATGTGGTGTGGTGTAGGGCGCGCGTTCACCGCCCGGCTCGAAGAAGGGTTGCAGGATCAGGCTGGAGTAAGCAGGTTCGACAGCGCTGCCGGTGGGTGCGCGGCCGGTCAGCCGGCTGAGATGCTCGAACAGTGTGGCGCCGTTGAAGCTCGGATGAAAGCAGATATAGCCGTCGCCGAGAGCGAAGAACTGCACCATCATGCCCGCAGGACGTTCGGCCATCCCGGCCGGATCGAGCATGAAGCGTCCATGAATGGCGCTGGTTCCGAAGATCGAGCAGCGCTCTATGCCGTCGGCAACGCCTAGGCCAAGTCCGATCAGAGTGGCTTGCACGTCGCCGGGGCCGAGCAGCACCGGCAGGTTTTCCGGCAATCCCGTGGCTTTCGCCGTCTCTGGCGACAGGGCGGCACGGCACGCGCCGACGGGCAAAACCTCCGGCAGGAGGTCGATCCCTTTGGGCAGGCCCAGTGTCCGTTCGATGATGGGCAAGAGCTTGCCGGTGCGCCAATCTCCCCAGGTCGGCAACAGCGCGCTGGGCTCGGCCTTCAGTTCTCCTGTCAGGCAGAAGAACAACCATTCCTTGAGCCGCAGGGTGTATGCGATGCGCTCAAGCCGTTCCGGCTCGTGTTTTGAAAGCCACAGCAGGTGCATCGACTGGCTCGCCGCCGTCGGCCGAGAGAACGTCACCGCCTCGATCGGCGCGAACGCGTTGCTTTGCGTGAGTTCCGAAACGAGCCCTCGCGCACGGCCGTCGAGCCAGGTCATGGCAAGCCCGGCAGGCCGCTTTTCGGCATCCAGCGGCCAGGTGCCGTCACCCTGTCCGGTGATGATGAGCCCCGCGGGCACACCTTCGGCCTGGGTAACGCATTGCGCCAAAACGGCAAGCGCATCGTCGCGGCTGGCCTCCATGTCCTGCTCGACCTTCTCTCCCGACCGGCGCAAGGCACCGTTCGGCCGTTGCGCCGAGGCAACGAGCCTACCGCTCCTATCGAACGCCGCCGCCTTGACGGCGGTCGTTCCGGAATCGAGACAGAAGACCAGATCGGACATCGGTTTGCGTCGATCAGGAGGCTTGGCGCAGGCCGGTCAGCGCCTTGGGCGACTGCTGGCCATAGGTTTTGAACTTCTCGCCAACTTCAGCCATTTCAGCGTCCGACAATATCGGAGGCTCGCCGAAGGGCAGGCACAGCAGATACTGGTGCGCCAGTTCCTCGACCGTGACGGCCAGAGCAAGCGCACGCGCGATGGAGACATGGGCGGCGATGACGCCGTGATGCGCCAAAAGGCAGGCGCGGCGGCCTTCCAGCGCGGCGACGACATTGTCTGCCAGTTCCTGAGAGCCGAAAATCGCATAGGGCGCACAGCGGATGGTTGGCCCACCTGCGGACGCGATGGCGTAATGGATGGCCGGAATCTGCTTGCCGAGAATTGAGACCGTCGTGGCATAGGTCGAATGGGTATGAACCACCGCGTTCAAATCGGGCCGCGCCTGCAGAATGTCGCGATGGAAGCGCCATTCGCTCGACGGCAGCACGTCGCCTTCGAAGGTCGCATCCCAGCGCATCGCCACGACATGTTCGGGCAACAGCTTGTCATAGGGAATTCCGGTCGGCGAGATCAGGAAACCGTCGCCATGGCGCACGCTTATGTTGCCCGACGTGCCCTTGTTGATGCCGAGCCGGTTCATGGCGCGGCAGGCTTCGATCAATTCGGTTCTCAGGGCGAGTTCTTCGCTCATCATCTTTACCTTGCAGGATAGAGTGGTGTTTGGCCTTCGAGGATGCGGCCGATGTCCTCGGCAATCATATCGGCTGCCTTGAGGGCGGAAAAACGCGAAGCGCCGGCGATATGGGGCGACAGCGTCACGTTCGGTAGTTTCAGCAGCGGCCAATCGGCGGGAGGCGGCTCGGGATCGAAGGTATCGAGTGCTGCGCCCCTTATGTGGCCGGAGACCAGGGCGTCATAGAGCGCCGCATAGTCCAGCACCTTGCCGCGCGTCGTATTGACCAGATAGGAGCCCGGCTTCATCGCCTCGATCTGGGCACGGCCGATCATTCCCTTGGTCTCCGGCGTCACCTTGGGATGCAAGGTCACCACGTCGGATTGTGCCAGAAGATCGTCGAACGACACCTTCTCGATGCCCGCGGCGCGATCTTCTTCCGTCAGTTCCTTGAAGGGATCGGCGACCAGTATCTTGCAGCCGAAGGGTCGCAGCAGGCGGGCGACCCTCGTGCCGATGTCGCCATAACCGATGATGCCGACGGTCAGTTCGCAGAGTTCCGGCCCGGTGTGGTCGAAATGATAGAACTCACGGCGGAACTCGCCGCTGGCCACCGAAAGATGCCCCCGGATCAGATTGCGGGTTTCGGCAAGAAGGGAGACTACGGTGAATTCGGCCACGGCCGATGCATTGCGGCCCGGCGTGTTGATGACGGTGACCCCACGCCGCTTAGCCTCGGCGGTATCGACATTGACCGGACCGCCGCGCGAGACCGCCACGATCTTAAGGTCTGGCGCGTGATCGAAACTCGCCGCGGTGACGGGAGCCAGATGCACGACCAGCGCGTCGAGACCCGCGATGAAGTCGAAGTAGTCTTCGGGCCTGCCGAGGAATTCGATGATCGGCAGGTCGGGGTCCTGCTTGGTGGAAACTAGCTTCAGCGGCCAGTCCAGCATCATATGCTTGTAGGTGACGGCATGTCCGGCAAGCCTGCGCGAAAGGGCGTTTTCGAAAAAGGCCGGCTGCATGAAGCCGTCGCCAATAATGCCGATCGTCAGCGTTTTGGAGAGTGTGGCGTCGTCCATGGTGTCTCTCCTTATGCCGAGCGGGTCTTGAGCGGGGGTTTGTCGAGCCCCGGCAGGACCTCGCTGAAAGCCTTGCCGTCGACCGCGAACTCGTCGAGAATTTCCTGCGTATGCTCAGCAAATTGCGGCGGTTTCAGCCGGTAGCTCGCAGGCGTGCGCGACATTTTGATGGGGCTTCCGGTGCCACGGTAATTGTCAATGTCGACGATCATCTCGCGATGGATGGTGTGTTCGTCGGCCACAACCTGGTCAATCGTGCGCACCGCGCCGCAGGGCACGCCGGCCTTGATCAGCGTGTCGGCGAGTTCGTTGCATTCATGGCTCGCCAGACCCTTTTCCAGCTCGACCTTCAGCGCATCGCGATTGACGTTGCGCTCGCCATTGCTGGCAAAAAGCGGGTTCTGCGGCAGGTCGGGCCGGCCAATGATCTTGCAGAGGATTTCGAACTGCCGGTTGTTGCCGACAGCCAGAAAGATCGGGTCGGTGGCGGTGGCAAACGTATCGTATGGGCAGATATTGGGATGCGCATTGCCCGACGGCTTCGCGACCTTGCCCGATAGATAGTAGTTGGGCAGATGCGGATGCAGCAGCGAGACGCCGCAATCGTAGAGCGCCGTCTCCACGAACTGGCCCTTGCCGCTTGCGACGCGCTCGTTCAGAGCCATGAGAATGCCGATGACGGCATTGAGTCCCGTCACCATGTCCACCACTGGCAGGCCGACGCGCAGTGGGTCGCCGCCGAGTTCGCCATTGACGCTCATGATGCCGCAGGACGCCTGGATGGCCGCGTCGTAACCGGGCAGGCCGCCCATCGGCCCGTCGCTGCCAAAGCCGGACACACGGCAATGGATCAGGCGTGGAAAGCGGGTTTGCAGTTCGTCGCGCGTCAGGCCCCAGCGCTCCAGCGTGCCGGCCTTGAAGTTCTCGATGAAGACGTCGGCGGTTTCCAACAGCCGCAAAAGCAGTTCCTGGCCAGCCGGCTTCGACATGTCGAGCGCCATGCCGCGCTTGTTGCGGTTCAGGCCGAGGAAATAGCTGGCAGTGCCATCCAGGAAGGGCGGACCCCAGCCCCGGGTCTCGTCGCCTGCGGGCGGTTCGATCTTGATGACATCCGCGCCATGGTCGGCCAGAACCTGACCGGCATAGGGACCGCCCAGCACGCGGCTGGCATCGATCACCTTGATGTTGGCGAGAGAGCCTCGCGTGGTCATTGACTGTCCTTCCATGATTTTATTCTTTCTAGGATGCGACCGGCTCGCGCTCTGTGAGCGTCTGGCGCATCTGTGCGGCGAATTCCGGATAGGTTTCGCTCAATTCGTCCAAAACCCGACCGCGCAGCAGGGAAAGCACCTCGGGCGAGGGGGTCGGCGTTTGGGAGGGCTTGGCATCGTGGTCGAAGCCGAAGCCGGTCGCTTCCTGGATTTCGGTCAGATCGTGACCGGGATGGACGCTTTCGAGGCGGAAACCGGCCTTCTCCTTGTCGAAGCTGAAGAGCCCCTTGCTGGTGAGCAGCGCCTTGGGGCCGCCGGTGCGGTAGACGCCGGGCTCGCTGGTGCCGGGAGCGCTGATGAAATCGACCTTGTCGACGAAGACGCGCGGCGTGTGCTCCTCGCGGAACAGGATGACGCGGGGCACGACGAAATAGAGATAGGCAGCACCAAAGGAGCCGGGCCAACGCACGCTGGAGCGCGGATAGTCGCCGACGCCGACGAGATTGACATTGCCATGGCCGTCGATCTGGCCGCCGCCGAGGAAGAACGCGTCGATGCGGCCCTGGCCGGCGCAGTCGAACAGCTCCGTCGAGCCGTTGGTGAAGAAGTTGTGCTCCACCGAACCGAGGATGGAGATCTTGACTGGGGCAGCCCCCTCACTTTCCTTCAGCGCGCGCAGCAGCATCGCGCCGGCAGCCGGGATGGGAGAGGATGCGCCGACCGCGACGTGGCGCACGCCGTCGAGCAGCCGGGCTATGGTACAAATCAGGATTTCACGCGGCAGGGCAGGCGCCATCACGCGGCCTCCGCTGATGTCTGCATATAGGCGGAAAAGCCCTCGGCCGTGCGTGCTTCCCGCGCATAGCGCAGCAGTTCCTGGGTGTCGGCGGGATATTCGCCCCACAGACCGTAGGGACGGGCGCCATGTCTGGCTTCGGCAACCTGGGTGACATAGAGGGCGGGCAAGGTGCCGGCGGCCGTGATCTCGTCAGTCAGCAGGCTCTCGTCGACGATGCGTTCGGCGGTCACCAGCGTCATTGCCGAGGCATATGCCATGGCGGCGAGCTCGCGCCGGCGGCCGATCCAGACATTGCCGTGGCGGTCGGCGAGCGGAACATGGAAAATGGCGACGTCCGGCTTGATCGCGGGGATCAGCACGATCGGATCGGCGGTTTCCTCGAACGGGTTGTCGATCACCTTCCAGTCAGCGCGGTTCTTCAGCACGTCCGTGCCGATAAGGCCGCGCATCGGCACGAAGGGCGAGCCTTTCTGCGCCGCAAGCAAGCCCGCATGAATGGCGGGGCAGGTGGCATCGCGGATGAGGATGGTTCCGTCCTTGATGGCCTGGTTGAAGCGCGGCGCTCCGCCAGCTTCGCCCAAAGACATCGCGCTGGTTTCGACGGAGCGTACCAATCCGGCGCCGATCAGCATGTCGACCTGAAGGCCGCCGGTCGGAACGCAGACGAGATCGAGATTGCCGGCGCCGCGCTCGATGAGCGGACGCGTCATGGCCATGGAAACGCCGGCATAGTCGACCGGAAGCGCCACGCGCATTCCCGACTCGACAAGCCGCGCCATCGTGCGCAGGTCTGACATCGACTAAAACCTCCCTCGGAAGAGTAGTCTCTTCCGCACCGTCCTGGAAGGAACAATGTCCTCCCACTGTTCCAAAATATAGAACAAAATTCTGGAATTCAGAATAGCGTTGATTTTCGTTTTGTGTCAATCTCCAAGGGCAATCAAGAACAGCGTCTCGCTCCGATATTTCCATGAAGCCCTTGAAATATAATGGCTTTGAAGATGTCTTCTGTTGCGGCTTGACAAGTATGAACTCGGCAACGAAGATAAATCCGGAATGTTGTTCTATAATGTAGAACAATTGGGAGGAGAAAAATGGCTGATATTCTGGCGATGCGCGCGGCGCGGCGCGATGGTGCCTTTGGCGCGCCTGAAACCGGGTCGGGGTCCGACACGCGCTCAGCGACGGCGATCGGCAGCAGCATCACTATCCGCGATGTGGTGAAGACCTATGGCGGCTTCGCAGCGGCCGACCATATCAGCCTCGATATCGAGCCCGGCGAGTTCATCACTCTGCTCGGTCCCAGCGGCAGCGGCAAGACGACGCTTCTCAACCTCGTCGCCGGTTTCCAGAAGCTGGACGGCGGAGAGATCCTCGTCGACGACAAGCCGGTCCACAACGTTCCGCCGCACCGGCGTGGCTTCGGCATGGTGTTCCAGAGCTACGCGCTGTTTCCCAACATGACGGTGACGCAGAACGTCGCTTTTCCCTTGCGCATGGCCGGTGCCGACCGCGAAACGACTGAGCGCCGCGTCGCCGAGACGCTGGATATCATGCGCTTGTCCGAACACGCGGCAAAGCTGCCCTCGCAGATGAGCGGCGGGCAGCAACAGCGCGTGGCGATTGCCCGCGCCATCGTGCGCCGCCCCAAAGTGGTGCTGATGGACGAGCCGCTCAGCGCGCTCGACCGGCGCCTGCGTGAATCCATTCAGATCGAAATCCGCGACCTGCATCAGCGCCTGGGCAGCACCATTCTGTTCGTCACCCACGATCAGGGCGAAGCGCTGACGATGAGCGACCGCATCGCCGTTCTCGACGCCGGCAAGATCGTGCAGGTGGCGACGCCGGTGGAAATCTACCGACACCCGTCAACCAAATTTGTCGCGTCCTTCGTGGGTGAATCCAACCTCATCGATGCCGAGATCGTCCAGAAGCGCGGCACGACCATGACGCTCAAGAACCCGGAAGGCTATGTCTTCAGCGCCGAGAGCCGCAGTTCGCTCGACGTCGGACGCGCCACGGTCCTGGTTCGTCCCGAGCGCATCTCGATCAGTTCGACGCCCAATGCCAGCGCCTTGCCGGTGACGGTGCGGTCGGCGATCTTCCTGGGTGAAATCCTCCGCATCGAAGCCGAGACGGCCAGTGGGGAACGCCTGTTGATCCGCTGCACCGACAGCGCCGACCGTGCGTTGCCCGCGCCCGGCGACACGCTTTATGCGAGCTGGCGCGCCGAAGATTGCTGGGTGCTGCCATGAGCACGATCGCCATTCATATGGCAGGCCCGACGACCAGCCTGTCCGAACGCCTGAAGGACCCGGCCTGGCTGCTGCTGCCCGCTGCCGCCTTCCTCGCCTTCATCTACCTGCTGCCGCTGTTCGACCTGTTCCGCATCAGTATGAGCGGATCGAGCTGGAGCGTGCATTTCGAGCGTGTCTTCGCCGTGTCGCTCTATTGGGACTCGCTCGTCCGCACCATGGAGATTTCCTTCACGGTGGCGCTATTGTGCTTGTTCTTCGGATATCCGACCGCGCTTCTGATCCACAAGACGAGCGGCTGGCGCCAGGCAATCATCGCCACCGCTGTGGTGCTTCCCTACTTTATCGCGATCCTGATCCGCACCTATTCCTGGATGGTGCTTTTGGGCAAGAACGGGCCGATCAACAAGCTCGCGGTTTCACTCGGCATCTTCGACCAGCCGGCACAGCTGCTTTTCAATCGCGGATCGGTGCTGCTCGGCATGACTGCGGTGCTGCTGCCGCTGATGGTTCTCAGCATCTATTCCAGCATCGCCCGCCAGGACCCGAGCCTCGTTCGCGCGGGGCAAGCTTCCGGCGCCGGCCCGCTGGCGGTATTCTGGCGCGTTCTTCTGCCGCTTACCTTGCCCGGTATGGGCGCGGGCTTCCTTCTCGTCTTCGTCACCGCGCTCGGCTTTTTCATCACGCCGACGCTGCTGGGCGGACCTGGCGACCAGATGTTTGCCATGCACATCACCCAGCAGGCCGATTTCGCCACCAGCGAAGGCTTCCTGCAGGCACTTGCCGTCGTGCTCCTGGTCATCACTTTGGTGGTCGTAGCGATTGCCGGACGCTTCCTCGGCTTCGAGTTCATCTGGGGCGGCAACAAGCTCAGCGACAGCACCAAGCCGTCGAAACAACGACATCCCGGCCGCTGGACGGGCGGAGCGTTTTCCGCGAAGATCGCCGATGGGATCGGCTGGCCGCTGATGCGACTGCTCAGCCGGATGCCCCTCAGCACCGGCACCTGGACTGTGCGTATGCTGGGCGGTTTCGTGCTGATGGTGCTGACCGTGCCGATCGTGGTGGTCATGATCCTGTCCTTCAGCAAGGCGAGCTTCCTGACCTTCCCGCCGCCCGGCTTTTCGCTGCGCTGGTATGAGAAATTCTTCTCCGACACGGAGTGGATGACTGCGTTCACGAACTCGCTGGTCATCGCAGCCATGTCGGCGGTCTTCGCGGTCACGCTTGGCGGCATGGCGGCACTCGGCATCGTGCGCAGCTCGATCAAGGGCAAGTCAGCGATCATGCTGCTGCTGGTCAGCCCGGTCATTGTGCCACCCGTGGTGCTGGGCCTTTCGCTCTACAGCCTTTTCCTGCGCACCGATCTCGCCGGCACGATGGGCGGGCTGGCGGCGGCGCATGCCATTGGCGGTCTGCCGCTGGTGGTCGTCATCATGGCGGCGAGCCTGCAGGGCGTGGATCGCCGCCTCGAACAGGCAGCGGCCGTCCACGGCGCATCGCCGCTCACCGTGTTCCGCACCGTTACCTTGCCGGCGATAGCCCCCGGCATGGCGGCGGCGGCGTTCTTCGCCTTCCTGCATTCGTTCGACGAACTTGTGTTGTCGCTGTTTCTGTCCAGCGCCCAGCTCAGGACCCTTCCGCTGCGCCTGTGGGCCGATGTCAACTACCAGCTCAATCCCGTGCTGGCTGTTGTGTCGACGCTTGAGGTCCTGCTCGTCGTCGGCGGTATCGCCCTTGCCCGGCCCGTTCTCGCAGGCCGTTCGAAAGCTCTCGCATAACAACAACTGTTCTTTGGAGGAGTCTGAAATGCAACGTAAATTCTTCGGAAAACTGGCAGGCGGCGTGGCCGCCGCTGCCATCTACCTCGCTGCCGCGCAGGGTGCCGCCGCACAGAGCAACGAGGTCATCATGCAGGACCCAGGCGGCGCTTATGGTGAAGCGCTGCGCAAGGTCATGTACGATCCGTTCGAGAAAGAGACCGGCATTAAGGTTGTCACGGTACAGGAAGCCCGCAGCGGTCCGCGCATCAAGGCGCAGGTCGACGCCGGAAAGACCGAGTGGGACCTGACCTTCATCTTCGATCAGGAAACCAAGCTGCTCGGCGATTGCTGCCTAGCCGATATCGACTACAGCAAGCTGTCGGAAAGCGCCCAGAAGACGCTCGCCACCATGCCTGAAAACCTCAAGCGGCCGAAGGGCGTCGCCCTGCAGGTCATCGGCGTCGCGCTTGCCTACAACACCGAGAAATACACCGGCGAGGTTCCGCAAAACTGGGCCGACTTCTGGAACGTCGAAAAGTTCCCGGGCACGCGCTGCCTGCCGGCATGGCCGCGCTTCGTCTTCGAAGCCGCGTTGATGGCCGATGGCGTTAAAAAGGAAGATATCTATCCGATCGACATGGAGCGCGCGCTGAAGAAGATCGAAGAGATCAAGCCGCATGTCTCCAAGTGGTGGACGACTGCCGCCCAGGCGCCTCAGCTGCTGCTCGACGGTGAAGCCGACATGTGCATGGCCTATGCCGGCCGCATCAACAACCTCGTCGTCGTCGAAGGCGCTCCCGTCGACATGACCTGGAACGACGGTTTCGTCTACTACGACTTCTTCTCGATCCCGAAGGGCGCTCCGCACTACGAAAACGCGCTGAAGCTGCTCTCTTATCGCCTCGATGCCGACCGTGCCGCTGCGCTGACGCAGGAGTACCCGGTCGCTTTGCCGTCGCCGCTGGTCTATGAGGCCGCGCCGAAGGATGTCAGCCGTCTTTGGGCCAACAACCCCGACAACATCGCCAAGGCCATTGCCTGGAGCCCAGACTATTGGGGTGCCCAGTCGGCAGACGGTCGTTCGACCAACGAGGAATACGGCCAGGAAAAGCTCAACGAGCTTCTGGCCAAGTAATCGGCAAGCGCACGGCCGCGTCGAACCATCGATGCGGCCGCGTTTTTTTCCGTTCCGAATGATGGAACGGCAGCTGATAGTACTCTAAGAGGCCAACGCATGGACAAGGCCTTCATCAAGGGATTGCGGCTGATCGAGGCGCTGGCGGTAAGCGAAACACCGCGCGGCGTGACCGATCTCGCTGTTGAACTCAAATACACCAAAAGCAATGTGCATCGTCTTTTGACAACGTTGCAGCAGCAAGGCTATGTGCGCCAGATCCCGCCGCACAGCACCTACGAGTTGACAACCCGCCTGTGGGAACTGGGCAGCCATGTCGTTCGCCGCATGGACCTGGTGGCCGTCGCCCGTCCGGCCATGACGCGACTGGCGGAGCAGACCGGCGAGACGGTGCATTTGTCCGTCCTCGACGATACCGACGTCATTTATCTCGACAAGATCGAGAGCGAACACCACATTCGCGCTCACACTCGCGTCGGGCAGCGGGCTCCGGCTTGGTCGGTCGCCACCGGCAAGGCCATGCTGACGCACAGGCCCGACAGCTATCTCGAACGCTTCGTGCCGCATTTCAAACCCTACACCGCGACATCCAGAGCCACGTTGGAAGAGCTGAGAGAAGACGTCGCTTCCGCGCGCAGCAACGGCTACGCGGTTGTTCTACACGGCGAATGGCGCGAGGGCATCGCGGCGGTCGCCTGTGCCATTCTTGGGCCATCCGGCGATCTCGTGGGAGCCATCGGCATGTCAGGGCCGGATTCGCGCATCAAGCGTAAGCAGCTCAAGGATTTTGCTCCCTATGTCGTCGAAGCAGCGCGCTCCATCGAGAGCGCGCTGGGCCGCCCTAGACGCGGGTGAAGTCTCAAGCACGGCTGGACCAGACGTTTGGTAGCGCAACCCAGCGCCTTTTCCTTGCAATATTTGTCAAACTTATATGTGAATAAATGGCTGGAGCAGCGGCGCTTGTAGATCGTCGATTTTGCTGCCGATCAAAACAGATCCGCGCCGGGCCGTGGACGGAAATTGCCTAAGGAGACCTCGATGAGCAGCGAACTGGTATTGTGGGAAAGGGACGAGCAGGACGCTTTCGTCACCCTGACGCTCAACCGCCCCGACAAGATGAACGCGATGAACCAGGCGCTGGGCGATGCGCTGGAGGCCGCCGTCAAGCGCGCGGTAGCCGATCCCGAAGTGCGTGCTGTTATCATTACCGGCGCGGGCCGCGCCTTCACTGCCGGTTTCGACCTCGGCGGCGAGGATTTCGAGATGGATGCCGAGCAGTGGCGCGAGGACATCGGCGCCAACATGCGCCGTATGCAGTTTCTGCACGATGCGCCGATCCCCATCATCGCCGCCGTAAACGGCTATGCGCTGGCCGGCGGGCTGGAGCTGATGATGTGCTGCGACATGGTGATCGCCGCCGAGGATGCCATGCTCGGCGAGCCGGAAGTGCGGCATGTTTCCGCGCCGCCGACGCTGATGCTGCCCTGGACCGTCCCAATGGTGCATGCCCGCCGGCTGATGTACACCGGCGACCTGATCGACGGTCGCGAAGCCGAGCGTATCCACCTGGTCAACAAGGCGGTCCCGCGCGACCAGCTCAAGGCTGAAAGCGAGAAGCTTGCCCGCAAATGCGCGCGCATGCCCGGTGCAGCGATCAAGTTCGCCAAGGCAGCGCTCAACCACCAGCAGGAGACGTCCGGGCTCAACAGCTCCTGGACCTATAACCGCGAGACCACCGCGATCCTGCATGCCTCCGAAGAAGGCAAGCGTTGGATGGGTCTTCTCAAGGATCGTTCCTTGAAGGACTTCCTCGCCATCCGCGAAAAGCCGTTCAAAGACCTCGATTAGGTTTTTGGATACGGCCTCGAAGCATCGAATGCTTTCGGGGCCGTATATTGGCTACTCCGGAAAAAGCTCCTTGTAAGCCTGTTCCAGCTTGGCATGTTCCGACCAGAAAGCGCGGGGCTTCTCGTTCGACAGGACATCGATGAGAATGCCGATATGCGCATGCCAGCCGGCGGAAACGCCAAGCAGCTGACCGCGACCGGACAAACGCCGATGCGTGACCACAAGGCGCGTATTGCCGTCCTCGGGCGACAGTTCGAAGGTGACCTCCGAGGCATTTTCCTCGACACCCCAGGTGAAGACTAGCAGCTTGGTCGGCTCGCAGCGCAGAACCTTGCCTTGCAGCAAGTGGTCGACGCCATCCGGTGACGATGTAGGCTTAGGCGCGTCTTCCGACAGGTCGTTGTTGCGGAAGGTAAGCTCGATTTTTCCGCCTGCCTTGAGGTCGAAAGGCCCGGCCGCGAGCCATTTGCTTCGCTTTTCGGATTCCGTGAGATAGGCCCAGACGCGCTCGGCAGTGCCGGGCAAAAGTCGCTCGATCCTGACCGTCGCGGGGGCCGGCATGGTTCCGTGAGGCTCGGCGCTAACGCGCCGTCTGCTCGTGTCCATCGTCGTATCCATGGCACTCATCCTTCCTTGGGTTCAGTTTCTTTGCGGTCGCCCTCGCGCAAAAGGTCTTCGAGGGTATCGAGGCTGTTGTTCCAGAAGCGCTCATAATGCTTGAGCCATGCATCGGCTTCGGCGAGACGCTCGGCATGGAGGCGGCAGAGATGGGTTCGGCCCCTGATCATGCGTGTCACCAACCCCGCGCGCTCCAGCACCCGAACATGCTTCGATGCCCCCGCCAGCGTCATGCGGAACGGCGTTGCCAGCTCTCCGATGGTTCGCTCCCGCTCGGCCAGATGACCGAGCATGGCCCGTCTCGTGGGGTCGGACAGAGCGTGAAAGACGGCGTCGAGATGTGCGGGTTGTTCAACCATGTGGTTTAATATAGCTGGAATTCTGCTATTGTAAACCGTTCGGTTTAATTTCTTCCGATGGCCGCACGGAAGGGAAAGCGGATATCCACCCACGAGAAGCCTAAATGATTGATGTCAAATGCTTTTATGATCGGGTTTATTTCGTCGGTGCGTGGCCTTCACCCGCTTGCAGCCCCTCGAAGCGCTGCTGGTGGTTGCGCAAATAGCGCGACTGCACGATCTGGCCTTTGTCGGAGAGTTCGCCGCGCGCCCGGTCCGCCTTCTCTGTCGCGAGATCGAAGCGGGCGATGCGTGTCGAACTCGTGCCGTTCGCCGCATTCCACAGGCCGATGCACTCGGCCAGTTTTTCCAAAAGGTCAGCTGTGTCCGTGCCCTGTCGGGACGGAAATACCAAGGCGACCAGCCGCTCGCAGTTTTCGCCCGCCACGACGATGTCGTCGGCCAACGGAGCGCACTGAGCCAGAAGACCGGCACGCAACGGCCCTGTGCGGACCTTGACGCCACTGGACAGTTTGAAGTCTTCTGCCAGCCGCCCGTCAAAGGCGAAAACGGGTATGCCGTCTGCGCGTGGGCGCAGGATTGCAGCGTCGCCCGTGCGGTAGAAACCGTCCTCGTCGACGGGCAGCGCCACCCGTTTTCCGCCGATCAGATAGCAGGGCGCAATGTTTGGCCCGGCCACGCGGAGCTCCGTGCGACCGTCAATCTCGGCGAGCCGGATGCGATGGCCGGGGAGGGGATGGCCGAGTTCGCCGGGCTGCTGCAACGGCGCGGGCGACAGGCAGATGGTCGATGCAGCCTCGGTCGCGCCATAGCCTGACAGGATTTCAAACGCGCCCTGAGTATCGCGGAACGCTGCCAGCCTTCGCCACAGCTCCGAGTCGATGCCGGCACCGGCAAAGAAGATCGCCCGCAGCTTTCTGGTGAATGCCTGCGCGGCCTCACTGTCGGTTTCCAGCCGGTCGAGCAGCAGGCGCAGGCCAAGCGGAACGCCGATATGCAGCGTCGGCGCGACCTCCTGCATCAGCGCGACGCTCTCCGCCATGGTGTTGGGGCCGGGCGCCGCATCGACATGCATCGTGCCGCCGTTCCAGACGATCTTGAAGATGTTGTCCAGCCCGCCGAAAACGTGATGCCAGGGCAGCCAGTCGACCAGAACCGGCGGCGTGTCGGTCAAGAACGGCCACAGGGCGGCGATCGCCGCTTGGTTGGAAGAGATCATGCCCCGCGTGATCGGCACGCCCTTGGGAGCACCTGTGCTGCCCGAGGTGAAGAACACCGCTGCCCAATCATCGGCAGCTTGCGAAATGTCCTCGCCACGCTCATTGGCATCATTTGCCAGAAGATCGGAAATGCCGGTGGCGGAAAGCGTGTCGAGCGCGGCATGACCTTGCGGCGCGACAAGCAATTTTGGCGGCAGCGCATCCAGCAGAGACTGCGCGGCCTCGTTGTCCCCGCCATCGCGGAATGGAAACGGCGGCAGCGCGATATGCACGAAGCCGCCGGCAAGGCAGGCCAGCTTGAGCAGCAGCGCATCGATGCCCGCAGGCACGAGGCTCGCGACGGCATCGCCCTTGCGCAGGCCGTGGGCCTCTTCGAGAACGCACCGCAGCCTGCGCGCACCTGCCAGCGCGTCGCCATAGCTCAGCGAGCGTCGCCCATCGGCCGATGGCTCCGTCAGCAGCGCGCGGTCGGGCACTGTGGCCGCCCACTCAATGAGCCTGTCGAAGATGTCGGGGCGTTTGTCCGGCAAGGCAATGGCGTTGCGCCAGACCACCGCGCCGCCTGGCAGGTTTTCTTCCACCAGCCGGCTTTCCGCGATGAGGCGCGCTTGGGGGCTGCTGTCTGGCATGGGCGATGTCACTCCGGTGTCGCGGGTGCCGATATCACATCGCAAAAACGCTTGGCCACCCGCAACAGCCCTTTTCCGAAGAAAGACGCGTCACGGCACCCGCGACAGAGACTTCGGCGTGCGCGGCCACGGCGTATTGAAATCATCGCTCGCATGTCGCGGGCAACAAAATGTCAGGTCCTAACTCTGGTCACTCAGGATAAGTCTCATCGCCATTCAGCGGCGTCTTGTGGAAAAGGATGAATAGCAAGGGGTTGCCGGGCTCGGACATGGCGTCGCTGCGCTGGCCCGTCACTTCTCCAGATACCGCACTCGTATATTCCGCGACCACCTCGCCGAAACTGTTGCGCTGGATGGCTACCTTCTGTCCCGGCTCGACCTTGTCGTTGAGCTTGACCAGATGCTCGACGATCCCGCCTTCGGTTGCCAGGATCGGGAACGCGCTGTTGCCGACAAACACACCGACATCCTTGCCTGTACGGCCCATCGGTCCGGCCACGATGCCGTGATGCTTGAGCACGTTCATCGTGCCTTCCACGAACTGCGCGATCATTTCGAGGTCCAGCACACGAGCGGCGCCGATCTCCGGCGTGAAGGAAGGGATGCCTACGTCCATGAACGCGTTGTGCAGGACACCGGGATAAACATGGTTGTCGTAAATCTGGCCTACCGGGTAAAGCTCCATCATCGCCTTGACCTCGGGCACATCCATGCCGCCAATATTGAATGCCGTGACCTCAAATCCGGTTGTCCCGGTGTGGAAATCGATCGCGGCGTCGGCGTTCGGCCGCAGCAGCCGGTTGAACAGCAGCCCGGCGTGTCGGTTGGGCGCGGTAAGGCCGTTCTCGTTCCCGGGCCATTCCCGATTCATGTCGATCAGATCGACGCCTCTGCCCAGATTGGGCCATCTGCGCTGCATGCCTTCGATGGCCGGGCGGGCGATGTCGGTGACCGCCATCACGGTGCCCGACATCTGCGCCGGATCGAGTTGGTTCATCACGGACTGGACCGTATGGATGGAACTCATCTCGTCTCCATGCACACCGCTTGTCAACACGACACGCTTGCCCGGCTTTGCCCCTTTGGCAACCGTCACGGACACGTACCAATGCTGCCCCGTGGGCATCTCCACGCCCTGAAAATACAAAAAGTGCTTCTGTCCGGCCTCCAGATCGTTGACGTCGAGCGCGCTGACTACCTTCTTCCCCTGGATCGTATCGCCGGTATAGATCGTTTTTGAAGGCGCACCCGGCGCTGTGGTCGACGAAGCCGCCGTGTCCTGCGCATTCGCAGAACCAGCATTTCCCACGAGAGCAGCCGATCCGGCCACCGTTGCAATAGAGGCGATCAAGAAATCGCGGCGATCAAGGCGTTCTTCTGGTCTGTCAGGCATGATGGATGTCCCAGCCGTGTAAAATGGAGTTCAGACCCCACCATACATCTCTATTGAAAATGTCGCCCCTTCATTCGTAGTGCGGCGACACTTTAGGGTGTCTCCAGCAGCCGGGCGCGAATCTGCTTGGACGCGGCTTGCACGGTGATCTCGTAATGATCGGCCTGCAGCACGTCGAGGATATTGCTCGGCCGGTAGGCCGCCACATTGACGCCGCCGGCCAACCGGATGCTGTCGAACAGGATGCCGTCGTCGCCATTGGCACGTACGGCTTCGCCGAAGCGTTGCGACGCAGCGTAGTCGGTCGGGTCGTAGACATCGGGCATCTCAGCGCCGCAGATGTCGACAAAACGCCCATGCAGCGTGGCGGTGTAGGTGCGGAAGGTGCGCGACAACTCGGCGATGCCCGTGGCGACCGCTTCCCGCCGCATGTGGTGAGCGACCTCGACCATCGCCGTCTTTATGGTCGCAGCCGCATACCAAGCGCCAAGTTCAGGCCCGTTGAAGCGGCTTCCACCGGGGGCAACATGCAGGAAGGTCGCCATGACGATGCTCGAATTGGGCCGGCCGTACACCCATTCGCTGTGCGGCAGCCGATGGATCCGTTCGGAGACGAGCCGGTCGTTGGTCCAGCCGGCAAGTTCCATGACGGCTTGCAGGTCGGCTGCGGTGGCAACCGAATCGAACAGGCCGATGGGCGGAAAGCGCGACGGGATCAGCCGGTAGGTCGGCTGCGGGGCAGGCGACAGCTTCAAGAGACGATCAAATCCGTATCGGTGTAAGGCGTGAAACCGTCATCGGCTTCGTTGGGCGGCATGTAGAGTCCGCCGCGCGCAGCATCGAGGAATCGCCGAACGGACATCAGCCCGTCCTGCGTACCGGAAGTGATCAGGCGCAAAGGCGGCTGTCCGCCAAAAACTGTGGCATCGTGCCGTGTCTTCAGCCAGCTCACGGCCGCGGCTTCGGTCGGGTGCAGTACGCCCAGCGCCTGATGAATGCCGAAGACAGCCGAAATGCGTAGCAGAACGTCGACATCGAGCGTGACGTCACGATGTTCGCGCACAGCCTTGACCCAATTGTAATAGGTCGAACGAGATGGCAGGCCGAGAATAAGCAGGCGCTGCTGTTCGTCCAGTCCCCACAGATCGGCAATGGCAAGGAAGGTACGCAGGGCAGGGGCGCTCAGACGACGCCGATTGACGGCGGAAAAGCGCGCGGCATCGAGAATCGCCTTGCCCTCGGGTGGAGGGCCGCTTTCCAGCAATGCTGCTTGTCTCGCCGGCATAAGTTCGCTCCGTTCGTCCAGAACGGAATATAGTCCAAATCAGGACTTTTGCAAACTAGCAACTGTATGTGCCGGCATATTACATCGGGTTTGGTCAGCGGGCAAAGCGCATGGCTTCACCATGTCGCTGGTCCCGACTTGTGAGGACACACTTCTCGATCTGCAACGCGCCAACCTTTTCCTGCCCAATCGCGTAGCGCGTCGATGGCGAGGACGTATGCTTATCTGCCAGCCTAGGCTCCGGCGTCGCTGCCGTGCACGCGGCGGACGGGCACCGCGGAGTAGGCGCAACGCATCTGTGAGAAAAGTTCCGCAGTGCAGCAAAAATATTCGGAACCGTTTCCGGCCTGGAGGGTTTGCACTTTATGGCCACAATTCCCTCGCGGGATTTTCGCGGCGGTGGCCATGCCGTTTGCGGCGCCGCAACCGAGGGACCGGATGGAGTATGAATACGCAACTGAGTGACTATGCGCTTGTGTGGACGGTCTTGACCGTCAGCATTCTTCTATCAACTTTAGCTGTGGGTAGCACAATTCTGATGTGGCGAAAGCGCGTCGGCCCGCAACCCATGCCAGTCATCGACTACCAGCCTGTGATGCGTGAAAGTGAAAAGAACGGACGCGACGTCAACGATATGCTGGTGGATTGGGGACCGGAGACGCTTCAAAAAATTCTCGCCGACGAGTTGCCCGACACGGAAGTCATCGTCGTCTCAAATCGCGAACCCTACATCCACGAAAAGACGGCGAAGGGGGTCGTTCTGCGCAAGCCGGCAAGCGGGCTGGTGTCGGCGCTGGAGCCGATCACTCGCACCTGCGGTGGAACCTGGATAGCCCATGGCGGCGGTTCGGCCGACCGCGAAACCGTTGACCAGCGAGACCATGTGGCTGTGCCGCCCGACGATCCGACCTATACGCTTCGCCGGATCTGGCTCAGCGAGGAAGAGCTGAAGGGCTACTATCTCGGCTTTGCCAATGAGGGCATGTGGCCACTTTGCCATATCGCGTTTACGCGGCCGATCTTCCGCGCGGCCGACTGGGACGCCTATCAGGCGGTAAACCGTAAATTCGCAGACGCCGTCATCGCCGAAGCCAAGAGCGACCGGCCAATCGTGCTGGTGCAAGATTATCACTTTGCGCTTTTGCCGAGACTGATCCGCGAGCGGCTGCCCAACGCGATCATCATCACTTTCTGGCATATACCGTGGCCGAATGCCGAGGTGTTCAGCATCTGCCCGTGGCGTGAACAAATTCTGGACGGCTTGCTGGGCAGTTCGATCCTCGGCTTCCACATTCAGCTTCACTGTAACAATTTTACCGAAAGTGTTGATCGCTTTCTCGAATCCCGCATCGACAGGGAAGGGGCGGCTGTCTCGTACAAGGGCGGCACCACGCTGGTTCACGCCTATCCGATCTCGATCGAGTGGCCGAAGAAGCCGAAATTCATCACTGCCGACCCAGGCAGGACATTGCGTGACCGGCACGGGATTCCCGACGACGTTAAGATTGCCATTGGCGTCGAGCGGCTCGACTACACCAAGGGCGTGCTCGACCGCTTCCATGCGTTGGATGAGTTTTTCACCCAGCATTCCGACTGGATCGGCCGCTTGGTCTTTCTGCAGATCGCAGCACCCAGCCGCTCCGACCTTCCGGCTTACAAGCAGCTGCACGAGGAATGCCTGGCGTTGGTGGCAGAGATCAACGACCGCTACGGCAGCGATGGCTATCAGCCAATCATCCTGCTGGATGAGCACCATACGCAGGAGGAGCTTGCCGAGCTCTATCGCGCCGCAGACATCTGCGTCGTGTCGAGCCTGCATGACGGCATGAACCTTGTCGCCAAGGAGTTCGTCGCATCGCGCGACGACGAGCGCGGAGTGCTGATCCTCTCGACCTTTGCCGGCGCCTCGCGCGAACTGCTCGAGGCGCTGATCGTCAATCCGTTCGATCCATCGTCAATGGGCGAGGCGTTTTTCCACGCGCTGACCATGCCGGAAGGCGAAATGCGCGAGCGGATGCAGCGGATGCGAGAGGTGGTGCGCAATAACAACGTGTTCCGTTGGGCCGGCTCGATGCTGGTCGACGCAGCGCGCCTGCGCAAGCGTGCGGGGTTGACCTCGGCCAGCGATAAGCACAGGCAGAACAACCGCTTCAGCGTCATCGCTTGAGCAGCACCGCATCGCTGAAAACCAAGCTGCACCTTCGTTAAGGCGGTGCCGCTCGCCCTATATATCTGGAAGGACTCATGGAATTGCTTGATCTGAAATCCGGCGACGTCGCTCTTTTTCTCGACATCGATGGCACGCTTCTCGAACACCAGCCGCACCCCGAAGGCGTGGTGATGGACGAAGAGCTGCGTGCTTTGATGCTGGAAGCGGACAAACGCCTCAACGGTGCCGTCGCGCTGGTTACGGGACGATCCATCGCCATGGTCGACCGGCTGTTCGGCGACATGGAGTTGCCGACAGCCGGCCTGTACGGCCTGGAACACAGGCTGGAAAAGCACGGCCCGGTGACGACAGCGGGTGAGCCTGAAGACCTGACAGCGGTCGCAGATCAGTTGCAGGAGGAATTCCACACCACGCGCGGCATCTATTTCGAGCGCAAGGGTGCTGTGCTGGCCATTCACACGCGGGCGGCGCCGCATTCGTTGCCGCAGGTCAAGGCCGCGTCGGAACGCGCTCTCAAGAAGCTGGGTGAGAAATACCGGCTTCTGGCCGGTCATGCCGGCGTGGAGTTTCTGCCGCTCGACGCGCTCAAAAGCGCTGCCATTCGGCGCTTCATGGACCTTCCGACATTTGCAGGCCGGCGTCCGGTTTTCCTCGGCGACGATACGGCAGATGAAACCGGCTTCGAGTTCGTCAACGAGCTTGGCGGCGTGTCGATCCGCGTACGCCCGGAAGGCCCGACAGCTGCGCAGCATACGATAGAAAATGTCGCGGCCGCACGCCGGTTCATCGGCGAACTATTGGCGCGATAATCCTATATCAAGTCGCAGTGGATTGTGTACCGCTGCCGCTATCTATCTGATTAGTTTATTATCGTGAAAGTTCCATAACATATCTTATGTGATTGTCTTGTTTAGTAGGGTAGGTTCCACTTTCAAATGCAAGGAAGGCGATGAGCGCACCGATCTCTCATGAGGATGGAATGCCAGACGTTTTTATGCTGTAGAATCCCTTCGCAGACGGCATGGTTTTCCTGAACTGCCGGCATGGAGGTGATGGATGGATGCCGGTGGTGCGAAACGCGGTTACTCGCCACTGCTCAAGCTGCTTCATTGGCTGATTGCCGCTCTGGTTCTGGCGATCTGGCCACTCGGCCTGATGATCGGGTTCGTCAAAGACGATGTGAAGCTTGATTTCTATCTCGTCCATGAATCGCTCGGCTTCCTCGTCCTCTGGCTGATGCTGTTGCGCGTCGGCGCGCGGCTGACCAGCAAGGCGCCTCTGATCAAAGGACCGCCGATAGAACGCCTCGCGGCGCATACGGTCCACGGCTTGCTCTATGTCTTTCTGATCCTGATGCCGGTCACTGGGTTCCTCGCCACCAATGCGCATGGTTTTCCGCTTGTCTGGTTCGGACTGGCGGAGGTTTGGAGCCCTATCGGCAAAAGTCCGGACATCGCCTGGACACTTTCGGCAATTCACGAGTGGAGCGCATGGATCGTTCTGGCACTGGTCGCGTTGCATGTCGGAGCCGCCGTGATGCACCATGCCATGCGGCGCGACGATACGCTTTATCGAATCCTCTAGGACCGCGATGCGCACAATCGAGATGACCGAAGCGACCTGGGAGCAGCTGATGAGGCTGCGCAGCGGTCGACCTATCGAAAACGACATCGACGATGCCATACTGTCTCTCTACGGCCCTATTGCCTCGGCGCAAGGCCGGTTTGTGCTTGCGCAGGTCGGGCAGTCTCTCGATGGACGGGTCGCGACGCCGGAAGGCGATGCGCGGGACATTTCAGGTCCCGAGGGTCTTGCTCATCTGCATCGATGTCGCGCGCTTGTCGAGGCAGTCATCGTCGGTGTTGGCACTGTCAAGACGGACGATCCCAGGCTTTCCGTCAGAAAGGCAGTTGGACCAGACCCTGTAAGGGTCGTGGTCGACTGCAAGGCCGAGCTTTCCGGCGATGAAGGCCTGTTTCGGGACGGCGGTGCGCCTGTCATCCTCATCCAAAGCTGCGAGGCGCCGCGCAAAAATTATCCGGCATCCGAGGTGATCCGCCTGCCCCAGCGCGACTGCGGTTTGAATCCTCATGAAATGTTGGACGCTCTCGAACAGCGTGGACTGTCTAGAATTCTGGTGGAGGGGGGTGCGCGCACGATCGCCCGTTTTGTCGATTTCGGCCTGTTGGACAGGCTTCATGTATCCATCGCGCCTCTTATCATCGGCTCCGGGCCACAAGGCATCTCGCTATCGCCCATCGAAAGTCTGTCCTCGGCCTATCGGCCCAAGACTGATGTCTACATGCTTGGCAGCGATGTTTTGTTCGATTGCCGTTTCGGTCTGCAAAAGCGCTCAGCCGGGCAGAGCGAGCAAATCGAGATGGCCGACCACGCATGAGCTTTCGGGCTTCGCGATAGCGTCGATGCGGAAGGCCAACCACTCTTTGATCTCGGCTTCCGACAGTCTTCCAATCTCCGTAAGAGGCTGAACGAAGCCTTGCAGAAAGGCCTCCTGCATAGGTGCATACCCCTGCCCCATCCGCCACGGGCTTTCAGCGATCTGGATACGAAAGCCGGCTTCCTCGAACAGGCTGCGCAGCGTTGCGGTCGCATCGGGTCCGAGGGCGGCGCCAAGCCCTTTGTCCGAGCGCTGATGCAGGTTGAAATCCTCGACCGCCATCGGATCGAGCAGGTGCGGAACGGACCATTGCATATGTCCGTCATAGGTCAGCGCGGCGTAGAGCCCAGACCGCACATCCCGTAGCCGCGCGACGAGCCGCCGACAGAAGCTTTCCGAGCAGAGATCGAAGAAGGCCGACGCTGTCACGACAGCGATGCCGTCAAGCGGCAGGCCGTCTAGATCGTTGAGATCGTGGCGATGAAACCGCACACGCGCCTGGGCGCCGATCCGACGCTTGGCCTCGGCCAGCAGTTCAGGATCATAGTCGAGAAGTCGCCATTCGATATCCTTAGGCAAAAATGCGTGAAGGCTCCGCCAGGTAGACCCGGTCCCGCAGCCGATGTCGAGAAGTGCTCGCGGGCTTTTGACGGCTGCTAGATGATACGAAAGCGCCGAGAGAAGCGTCGGGCTGCGTGCCGCTTGGTCGACCGGTTCGCGCAGCGTCAGCCAGCCCTTGTCGAAACCGCTCATGCAATATTCGCCAGCCTGGAGGCGATAATCTGGGCCGTGTCGTGCCAGCGCGGCAAGCGGGCGCCGGCCTCGAATGCCGCATCGGCGCATCGGCGGTGTTCTTCGGGGTCGGTCAGCAGCCGCCGGAGTGCGCCGGCAAAAGCCTCGGCATCATCGACCGGCACCAAGAACCCAGCTTCGGCGGGTACCACCTCGGGCACCGCGCCTGCGGCGCAGGCTACAATCGGAACACCTTGCGACAGGGCTTCCGCAAAGACCATGCCGAACCCTTCGTAGCGGGACGCCAGCGCGAAGATGTCGGCGGATGCCAGGGCAGCTCGTGTGTCGGTGGATTCTCCCGTCAGTTCAACCCGATTTTGCAGGCCGTGCGCCCTCACCTTCGCCTCCAGCGCATCCGCAGTTGCCGGGTCAAGGTCGCGACTGCCGACGATGCGGGCATTCCATTCGATATCTTGGATCAGCTTGAGCGCGTCCAGCAGCACGTCGTGGCCCTTGCGGGGAATAAGCGTACCGATCGAGAGGATTTGCGGCGGGGTGCCGGTAGCGGAAGCGCGGGGTGCCGGCTCGGTGCCCGGGACAGCTACCGCTATGGTTTCTGGAGGGACGGCATAATGCGCGGTGAGTTCGCGCGCCGTCATCGGAGATGTCACGACCACCAGCCGCGGGGCCCGCAGGGCCCGCTTCTCTCGCGCCCTCAGATCGGCTTGTACAACCTGGGACAGGCCTGTTTCCAGCGCCAGAGGGTGATGCACAAGGGCAACGATCTTCAGCCTTTCTGCCTCTCGAATAGCCCAGTCGTCCAGCACACCGAAGGCCAACCCGTCGATGACGACGAGGCTGCCGTCCTCCAGTGCCGAAAGCTGCGCTTCGGCGTCGGCCCGTACGCCAGGTAATGGCGCCGGAAACCCATCGCCGAGGCTAAGCGGCGTTACCGTCCAGCCCAGGCTCTCGAGACCGCCGATCACCTTGCGGTCATAGGCATAACCGCCGGTGTTCAGATCGAGCCTGCCCGGATAAGCGAAGATGAGGCTGCGGTTCAAAGGTCGGCCTCATACCAGCCACGTGCGGCGTGAGATTCATGCAGCATCACCTTGATCCTGCAGATACGGTCGCTTCCCGCGCCGAGCTGCTTTTCCTCAACGGCGCGAGCAAGTTCATTGAAAATGTGCTTTGCGACCACTTCGGTCGTCGTGACTTTGCCAGTAAAGACAGCCACTTCGTCAAGGTTCTGGTAGTTGAGCGGCTTCAAAACGCTGGATAGCACCGACGTCGCAAGACCGATATCGACGGCCAGACCGTCATCGTCCAGGTCCTTCGTGAAAAACGCGGCGTCGACGACGAAGGTCGCACCGTGCATGCCTTGGGCGGGGCCGAAGACGGGGCGTGGCAGGCTGTGTGCGATCATGATGTGATCGCGGACTTCGACGGCAAACATAAAATCTCCTTTGGCGCCTTTAATAGCGGATGCGGTGGCACAATGTATCCGCGCCGGCGAGAATGTGAGGATAGTCGCGCTCAAGATCGGCGAAAGGCGTCTCGCCGGAGATCAGCGCATCGAGCCTCGTATCGGCCAGCAGGTCGAGCGCCTTGGCCAACCGTCGGGAAAAGTTCCAACGGGCTCGCCGTGCGGGCGGGATGGAGCCCACCTGCGAACTGACGATCGACAGCCTGCGCGCGTGGAACGCCCCTCCCAAGGGGATCGAGACCGAACCGTCACCATACCAACTGGCCTCGACGATACGCGCCTCCTGGCCGGCATAGGAAAGGGCCATGGCAAGCGCCTCGGCTGAAGCGGTGGCGTTGATCAGCACGTCGAATTCGCCTTCGAGCGCTTCTGGGTGTGCGAAAGCAATATCCAGGCCGGTTGCCAAGTCTTTCCTTGTCGCTTGCCTGTCCACCAGGATTGTATCGGTCCCCGGGATGCGGGCGACAATATAGGCAACGAGCGCGCCGACGACGCCCGCGCCAAAAACGGCTATCCTGTCGCCCGGCAGGACGCCGGCATCCCACACGATGTTAAGGGCGGTTTCCATATTGGCGGCGAGAACGGCGCGAGCGGCTGGAACCTCAGGTGGCAAAGGCGTCACCATCTCGGCGGAGACCACGAAAAGGTCCTGATGCGGATGCAGGCAAAAGACTGTCTTGCCGATGAGATCAGCCGGCCCCGCCTCGATAGTACCGACGGCAGAATAGCCGTATTTGACCGGAAAGGAGAAACTTCCGCCCATATTGGGACCGCGCATCCGCTCGACCTCGCTATCGGGGACTTGTCCAGCAAAGACGAGCCCCTCGGTACCACGGCTGATGCCGCTGAACAGCGTCCTTACAACGACCTCATTCGCCGAAGGCTCCGGCAGTCGCTCTGTGCGCAACTCGCACGAGCCTGCCGCCGAAAACCACAGCGCCTGCGCGGATATCCCATCCCTGCTCCGTGGCTCTGCCGGCAAAGCTATCTCCAACACGTTCGTCCCGTTGCCACCAATCTAGGCGCACGCGACCCAATTGGAATGGCTGATGCCTTCGCCTTCTCCAATATAGTTGTTGCGTGGGACCTGCTGGGCGGAGCGCCCGCGTCACTTTCCCCCAATGAAATCCTGCGCACAACTCCGTGATCGAACTCGAAAAAGCCGAGGCAGCGCAATAAGTTCAGCCGTTGCAAGAGGGAATCGGCATGGTCGTCGAACCGGGTGGATGGGGCACGTCGCGAAGACCGCCCGGGTCGATGCTGCGCGCCAGTGCGGCACGGACGTTGACGGTTATCTACATCCTCCTCATTTTGGCGTTCCTTGTCGCCGGCCTTTTCTTGCCTTTAAAGCCCAGTGTCGGCATCGCAGCCGCGATATCTCTAGCATTTATCTATGGGGTGGTTCTGAAGGCCCTGCCCCGCGGTGCGCAGGGCAGCTTCGGATACGCCAATACGATCACGGCATTGCGCACCGCGATGGTCTGCTTCGTCGGAGCGGTCGTTTTTTTCGCCGATGGTCTGGGTGGAAGTGGCCAGCTTGCATGGATCCTGGTGCTCGTGGCTTCGGTCGCCGTCGCTCTCGATGGCATAGACGGCTATCTCGCGCGCAGATTTGACGAGGAGACAGCGTTTGGCGCGCGCTTCGATATGGAGATCGACGCGCTCCTCATCCTGATCCTCTCCGCAGCAGCACTTATCCTGCAAAAGGCCGGCTGGTGGGTGCTGCTGATCGGGTTGATGCGATACATATTCGTTGTCGCGCAGCATTTTTTTTCGGACCTGCGCGGCGATTTGTTGCCTTCTTTCGGACGAAAGCTGGTCTGCGTTGTCCAGATGGGCGTTCTTTGCCTCATCCTCGCTCCATGGATATATCAGCCGCTTGCGAGTCTGCTGGCGGGCGTCGCCTTGGCTGCGCTGACGTATTCTTTCGCAATGGACGTTCATTTCCTGATGCAGCGGCCAGGAAAAAAGCGATGAGCCGTTCACGCCCTGCCGATACGGCCTCGCCATGCCGCAACTGCCAAGTCGCCGAGTCCGGGCAACGCGCCGGCAAGCGATATGCCGCCATAGAGCAGACTGGCCGAAAGCCCTTGCCCTGGCGAAAAGCCGAGCAGGGGCCACATCGCCGCAGCGGCGGCCTCACGAGTTCCCCAACCGCCGATCGCGGAAGGCACCAGCATCGCCAACAGGCACAGCGGCACCGCCGTGACGGCGGCGACCCACGGCAATGGCGCGCCGACGGCATCGGAGGCGATGAAAAACGTTGCGACATAGCTGGCGACGACCACCACGCTCAGTCCGATCTGGACAAAGGCAGCGCCGTCTTGCCAGAAGACAACAGCGAAATCGGGTTTCAACCCCGCGAAACGCTCCGGCAGCGCGCCGCGCCACAACCAGACCAGCGCAAGCGCCATCAAGACCATGACAGCCACACCAGCAACGGCACCGAAACCATCGGGCATTTCAGACGAGAGAAGCAAGGGCCAGGCGAGCAGGCCGATACCGGTCAGCGCGAAAAAGGCAAACTGGCCGGACAGCCGCTCGAGAACGACTGCCTGCGCCGGTCGCTTCCAGCCGCCTTCCGCTTCGCTTCGGCCGCGATAAGCACGCAGCGCATCGCCCGCCATGCCGCCCGGCAGCGTCTGGTTGAGCAGGCTTGCAACATAATATTCGCGGATCGCGAGAGTGAGCGGCATCGTCTGGCCAAGCCGCGCCGCGGTGAAGCGCCAGCGAACCGCCGACAACACAATCTGCACTTGAACCAACCCGAGGCCAAGAACGACATGGCCCGCCGACACGCTTTGGAAGGCTTCAAACAGTTTGCCAGGCTCGATGAAGAGCACCAAGCCTATCAATACAGCGATGGAAATGACGGCGGTGATGATTCTGAGCGCAGGCAATATGGCGACTTTCACCTAAGAGTGTCCGCATGCCTTCGCATGGTCTGCGTCCGTGCCGTGAAACCATATGCCTGACAAGACCGCTTCAACAGCCTCCCGGCAGACCTGGCCAGCACTTATCCTCTTCCTGGTGCTGGGTCTTCTGACGCTGGCCCTGCCGGATCATCCAGATGCAATAACCCCCGGCGCTTTTCTACGATTGCCGCTCGAGCTTCCGCTGATCGTTTTTGTCCTGCTTTTGATGCCCCGGCAGTTGGCCGCGCTGGTTGCGGCGATTTTGAGCGCCGTCCTTCTGCTGATCCTCATCCTCAAGGTCGCCGATATCGCTACCCAGGCTGCTTTTCAGAGACCGTTCAATCCCTATCTCGATGTCAAGATGGCAACCGACGGGTGGAACGTTCTTTCCGGCAGCATGGGGGCTGTCCAGGCCGGGCTAACGCTTGGCTTGACCTTATCGCTCGTCGCGATGGTGACCACGGGGTTGTTCTGGTCACTCCGCATCCTGGCCTTGATCCCGCCGCCCGCACGGCGAAAACTGCAGGCGCTGTCCGGTTTGGTCGCTACAGTTGGTAGCGTCATCATCATCGCCGGGTTTTCGTTTGCAGATTGGGTGGACGCGCGGTCGGTGAATTATGTGTCGACGCGGCTCGATCTCATTTCGCGATCCATCGCCGACATCAGGGCATTCGAGGAAGAGCTAGCAAAGGAGACAGGCCCTGCCGATGGCCAAGGGCTGTTTAATGCGGTCGCCGGACATGACGTCATCCTGATCTTCATTGAATCCTATGGCAGGAGCGCGGTCGAGGACCCGCGCTATGCCAAGACCACCCTGCCGCGTCTTCACTCCATCGAGCAGCGACTGACCGAAACCGGACTGCATGCGGCGAGCGGTTGGCTGGGATCTCCGACCGTGGGCGGGTTGAGCTGGCTGGCGCATGGCACCTTCCTGTCCGGCCTGTGGATCGACAACCAGGCCCGCTACGATCTCCTGATGCGAAGCAAGCGTCCGAGCCTCAACCGGCTGTTTTCAGAGGCCGGCTGGGAAAGCATCGCCGTTATGCCCGCTATCACCATGGCGTGGCCGGAGGCGGCCTATTACGGCTATGACCGGATTCTTGCGGCTGCGGATCTGGGCTATCGAGGACTGCCTTTC
Source organism: Tianweitania sp. UT-5YL-CI-8 (assembly GCF_030010215.1). Taxonomy (GTDB): domain Bacteria; phylum Pseudomonadota; class Alphaproteobacteria; order Rhizobiales; family Rhizobiaceae; genus Oryzicola. Next base: position 234,612 of record NZ_JASCRR010000001.1, on the reverse strand, counting down.
AATTGGGTGACGATGCCGGATCAATACACACTCGCGACTTTCGAGCGCTTGGCGCGGTCGCCAAGTCGCGCGTCGGGAAAACCCCTCATGGCCGAGATAGCCTTGATTTCCAGCCATGCGCCGTGGACGCCGGTCCCAAAACCTGTCGGCTGGGAAGATGTTGGGGACGGCACGATTTTCAATGCGCAGGCGGTCGCCGGCGATCCGCCCGCTGTCGTATGGTCCGACCCGGAGCAGGTCCGTGAGCACTATATCGCGACGATCGATTATTCATTACTCACGCTCGGCGACTATATCGCCCGCTTCGGCGGTGATGCGTTGTTCATCCTCGTCGGCGATCACCAGCCCGCTTCGATCATCACCGGGCCGAACGCCTCTCGCGATGTGCCCATTCATCTCGTTAGCAATGACCGCACACTGATCGAGCGTTTTCAGGCAAACGGCTTCAACGCCGGAATGCTGCCTCTGCGCGAGACCCGCGCGCGGCCGATGTCGGATATGTTTGCCCTGCTGATCGATTTGCTCGCTAAACAGTAGGCTTTCGCGAGCAGTTGTATCGCCTTTGCCATGCAGCAAAGTTACAACCGTAATGGAATCCCGGTCCGGTCAGGCCAATTGTGCTTTTCGTCCTCGGTCGTCCGTGCGCCCCGTTTCACGCCTTGACTGAACAGATCGAGAAGTTCTGTGACAATGGCAAATGGCGCCGGCGGAGAATAGTGATAACCCTGCCCCAGCTTACAGCCCATGGCGAGCAATTGCTCGACCTGAACCCCAGAATCTATGCCTTCGGCGACAATTTTCATGCCCAGCTTCGCAGCGATGTCGATGAGGGCGTTGACGATGGCCTGGCTGCCGCGATCGTCACGCAGTTTCTGGACGAAACTCTTGTCGATCTTGATGAGATCAACGGGAAACTCCAAAAGATGGGTCAATGACGCATAACCGGTTCCAAAGTCGTCCAAAGCGACAATGATGCCTTTTTCACGCAGGTTCTCGACATATGTGGCCACCGTGTTGTCGCCGGTGCCGCCCATGAAGACAGCCTCGTTGACTTCGAGCACGATGTGCTTGAGCGGAACGTTTTGCTTGCCGAAGGCTGCTGCGATGCGGGTATCGAGATCGCCGCGATTAAAGTCGGCGGTGGTCACGTTCAAACCGACATGTTGGAACGGGATGCCACGGTCAAGCCAGATTCGCAAATCCGCCGCGACACTGTTCAGCATCACATCGGTCAGCATCTGCGCGACACGCGGTTCCCCAAATGCCTCGTGAAAATCGGCTGCGGCCATGATGCTGCCGTCGGCATTTCGAACCCGGGCAAGCGCTTCGAGACCGACGATCTCCGCGGTCTCCAACTTTACCATCGGCTGATAGAACGGAAGCACACGCCCGTCTCGGAGTGCCTCATCGACAAGCGCTATCGTACTCAGCCGTCGCGTGATGGCAGTGCGCATGCCGGCTTCGAAACGGACGAAGCCGCCACGGCGGGTCGCCTTGCCATGATAAAGCGCGAAATCGGCGTTCTGCGAAACCATCTCCGCGCTGATTGGCGGCTGACTGCACACGCCGCCGACAGTCACATAGCAGCTCAGCGTGTGGCCGTGGAAATCGACCGGTCGGTTGACCGCCTCCAGGATGGTTGACGCGCATTTTGCCATGTCTTCGTCATTGTCGCATTTCGGAGCGAGCACGCCAAATTCGTCGCCGCCAAGTCTGTACGGCGAAAGAGAGGGTCCCAGCCCTTTCAGCCGCTCACCGACCGCGCAGATCAGCGCATCTCCCGCCGTGTGGCTGAGAGTGTCGTTCGTGCCCTTCAGGTTGTTCAGATCGAGAAGGAGAAGCGTAAAAGGCGCAGTCCCTTGGCATAGCTGTTCGATGTCTCTGTGAAACGCAGCCCGATTCTGGAGCTTGGTGAGCGGATCGACATAGCCAAGCGACACCAACCGCTCGCGTGTCTGTGCGTATTCGATGGCGATCGCGCAAAGCTGTGTGCAGCATGCGACCAGTTCACGTTCGTAGCCGGACGGACCCCGGCTGTTTTTGAAGTAGAACGCGAATGTGCCGATTACAGCACCGGTGCCGGCGCAAATCGGGCTGGACCAGCAGGCTTTCATCGGCAGAAGCGCCGTTAAATGGGAATAATTTGCCCATCTCCTGTCGGTGCTCAGGTCAAGTGTTACGATGTCTTCGCCAAGATAGGCAGCCGTTCCGCACGAACCCACATCGTTTCCGATCTCAATCCCATCCAGCGCCTGTGAATATTCAACCGGCAGGTGGGGTGCGGCGAGCGTGTGAAGTTTCCGATTGTCGTCCAGAGTCAGGATCGAGCATGCGACGTCATCGCTTGCCAGCAATTCGACTTGGCGGCATATAAGCTCGGCAATTGCTTCCAATGTGGACTCGGCACCGATCATCCGGATGACCGTATTTTGCAAGATCCACAGAACATTGCGTATACGTTCGTTAGATACCGTGGTTGGCATTGGCGATACTCGTGCAACGGACACGCATGTTTTTCTCCGAAAAAATTGCTACGTATCGGAAACCATTACAGTAGCTTTCATGTATAAACTCCAGGTTGTGAGCCCAAGATTTTAACGTGATCTGCCTGCTCATAGCGCTGTCTTGTTTTGTCGCATTTTCTGTGCACTCGGGTCCAGATCATAAAGCGCTTTAAGCTTGGTAATTTGCAAGACAAAACTCGGACCTCAACTCTATAATCCGATGCGGCCAACATGCATCAACCTTGACGATCCGCTTTTCGTAAGCGGTGTAACGAGGCTAGGGATAGCGCCACGACTATCGCGAGGATATTTCATTGGATATCGAAAAACTTTACGAGACCTATGACGCAGTTGGGTTGGCCGATCTTGTAAGAGACGGCCAGGTCAGCCCAGACGAGCTTCTGGACGAAGCGCTCAGGCGCGTAGACGCGCTTAATTCCGACTTGAACGCCGTTACCATGTTGCGGGAAGAGGTAGCTCGTCGCTCCATCGCCGATGGTTTGCCGGACGGGCCGCTTACGGGAGTACCTTTCCTTCTCAAGGATTTGGGTGCGGAAGCTATCGACTTTCCCAGCAACAACGGCTCGCGCCTGTTTGCCGACACGCACTACGCTCGGGATTCGGCGATCTATGCGCGCCTGAAGGCCGCCGGTCTCGTCACCTTCGGCCGCACCACGGCACCCGAAGGCGGGGTCGGCCCGGTGACCGAATCCGCTGTCTATGGCGGGCCGACACGCAATCCGTGGAACCTGGACCATACTCCCGGCGGCTCTTCGGGCGGTGCCGGTGCGGCGGTTTCCGCGGGCATCGTGCCGGCGGCACATGGGTCGGACGGCGGCGGATCGGTGCGTATTCCAGCATCCAGCTGCGGTTTGTTCGGCTTCAAGGCGACGCGCGCGCGGCTGCCGGACGGTCCTTATGTCGGCGAAGGCTGGGCTGGCATGGCCATCGACGGATTTCTGACCCGGTCGGTGCGTGACACGGCGGTTCTGCTCGACGCCACGCAAGGCGCCGATCTCGGCGCTCCCTATGTCGCACCGCCCCTTCAGGCGAGCTTCCGCAAGGCGTTAGACCGGCACGACAAGCCTCTTCGCATCGGTTTCGCGACGACGTCGCTGACCGGCGAGGCCATCGAGCCGGAATGTCGCATTGCGGTCGAACACACAGCCCGGTTGCTGGAGAGCATGGGCCATGATCTCGTGGAAGCGCGTCCGCAGGCCGACACATCGGGCATGATGGCCGCCTGGACCAAGATCGTCGCCTGCGGCACGGCCCTTTCTGTCGATGGCGCCATACGCAAACGCCATCGTCCGCTGGCTGCGGACGACATAGAAGGCATCGCGCGCGGCGCCATCGCCTATGCGCGCACCATCAGCGGCGCTGACTATCTTGAGGCGATCAACAAGGTGCATGCCTATGGCCGCGAAATGGCCGCGTTCTTCGACGGCTTCGATGTTCTCTTGACCGCAACGCTGGCCGAGCCGCCGGCTGAAATCGGCCGTTTCGACCACAAGCCCGAAGACTATGTCGACTACCGCATGGGGCCGGGCCGTGTCTTCGCCTACTCGCCTTTTACCGCTGCGTTCAACGCCTCGGGACAGCCCGCGGCGTCGCTGCCCCTGCACTGGACCCCTGATGGACTGCCGGTCGGCATCCATCTCGCCGCTGCCTTCGGTAACGACGAATTGCTGATGGGCTTGTGCGCGCGGCTGGAAGAGGCGCAGCCCTGGTTCGGCCGGCGGCCGCCGTTGCGTTACGCCCCGCGTTCATAGGTGATCCGGCCGCCGCAAATGGTGGCTGCAACCTTGAGCCTGTCGATCTCGCGGGGCGGGGTGGATTCGATGTCGCCCGACAGAATGACGAGGTCGGCCAAGGCTCCGGGCTTGAGCACGCCTTTACGGTCATCCGCGAACTCGGCATAGGCGCCGTCGACGGTGAAGCCGGCAATCGCATCCTCCAGGCTCTGGCGTTCGTCGGGCGCGCCGTCGAAGATTGGAAGACGCGTCATGGCAGTCTTGATGCCGAGCAGCGGATCGAGCGGCGCGACCGGCCAGTCGCTGGCGAAGACCAGCCTTGCGCCCGTCCGGCGGATGGTCTGCCAGGCATAGCCAAGCTGCAGGCGCTCATGGCCGATCATCGACAGGATCGGTTCAACTGGATAGGCGCCGCCCGGCGCATGGGTAGGCTGGACAGAGGCGATGACGCCCAGTTCGGCAAAACGGGGCAGGTCCGATGGCGCCAGCACCTCGATATGCTCGACGCGGTGGCGGCTGTCGCGGTGGCCATTGGCGCGCTGCGCCGCCTCATAGCCGTTGAGCGTCCGGTTGACGGCGGCATCGCCGATCGCATGCACGGCTATCTGAAGGCCAAGCCGGTCAGCCTCGATGCAGATTGCGTCGAACTCGCTTTGCTCGAAGAAGGACCAGCCGCGCTCGCCTGGCGAGCCGATGAAATCCTGAAACATATGAGCCGATTTGGATTCGATCACGCCATCCATGAATATCTTGACGAAATCAGCCTTCAGCCGGTCGGATTGCCAGCGCCGCCGCATCTCTACCGCCTTTTGGAGGTCCGCCAGCGGCAGGCCAGGCAGCATGCGGAACGGCACGCGGCCGCGAACGATGAGGTCGCCCGCCTGCTCGATTTCGCCCAACAGCTCGAGCTGGTAGAAATTGCCATCCATATTGTGGAAGCTGGTGATGCCGAGCGAGGCGCAATAGGCCAGGCCGTGCTTGATGATCTCCTTGTCGATCGCGCGCTGCGCGGCCGTCGGTGGCGTCGCGGGCTCGGCACCCAGCAGGCCGAGCATTTCGCGACCGCCCGTCGGCGTCAGCGCGGTGATCGGCGCGAAGCCTTCGAACTCGATCAGTTCGCCCGTTGCTAGTCCATCAGGCCCCATCACCACCTCGCTGCCGGGGGGCGTTTTGTAGCCATGCAGGACGCCTGCCGCCTTCAACGCAGCCGTATTGGCCCACATGGTGTGGTGGTCGCTGGCAAAGAAAGCCAGCGCACGATCGGGCAGGATGCGGTCGAGGATGTGACGAGTAATCGGCTCGTTGTCGCCGAACATGAAATAGGCTGCTTGTTCGGCGATCAGCACTTTCGTCTCCGGCTCCTGCATCGCCCGTTCGCGGACTGCGGCAGCTATGGAATCGAATCCGGTCAGACCAGCGAGCGACAGGCTCCTCAGCTGCGCCCCGCCCGTAAAAAGATGAATATGGCTTTCGATGAAGCCGGGCAGGACGGATGCACCGCAGGCGTCGATGCGGCGGGTCTGCGCAGATGCATAAGCCGAAACATCGGCGCGACTGCCGACAGCAAGGATGTTTCCATCCTTGAGCGCCACGGCTTCCGCACGCGGCCGGCCCGGGTCCATTGTGATGACACGAGCATTTTCGATGACGAGGTCGGCTGTCTGCATGGAAATTCCCCTTTAGGCTTTATTCATAGCCAGCCGCCTTGCCGGAAGCCAAGCTGTCAAATACGCTATCCGTAATGAGAATGCGGCTGGGGTCGCCGCAGACGAGCATATGGGTGCAGCGCATGCCGGAGCCTACCGGTGCAGACGATAAACGCATCGCAATCGAGGCAAGGGGAATCGTCAAAGCCTTCGGCCAGGGGCCAAGCGCTCTTCGGGCGCTCGACAACGTCTCGGTGTCGATCAGGGAAAATGAGTTCTTTACCCTGCTCGGGCCGTCGGGTTGCGGCAAAACCACGCTGCTGCGGCTGATCGCAGGCTTCGAATATCCTACCGAAGGCGCTATCCTGCTTCATGGCGACGATATTGCCGGCCTGCCGCCCTTCAAACGGCCGATCAACACCGTGTTCCAGAGCTATGCCCTCTTCCCGCATCTGACGGTGTGGGAGAACGTCGCCTTTGGGCTGCAGATGTTGGGCAAGCCAAAGCAGGAGATCGAAGCCCGCGTCGCTGTTATGCTCAAGCTGGTGCATATGGAAGAACTCGCCCAACGCCGCACTGACCAGATTTCCGGCGGTCAGGCTCAGCGCGTCGCTCTGGCTCGGGCGCTGGCGCCTAGTCCGAAGGTGCTGCTGCTCGACGAACCGCTCTCGGCGCTGGACTACAAGCTGCGCAAAGAGATGCAGATCGAGCTGAAGCGCATGCAGAACGAGACGGGCATCACCTTCGTCTTCGTGACGCACGATCAGGAAGAAGCGCTGACCATGTCCGACCGAATCGCTGTGATGTCCAAGGGCAAGGTGCTGCAGGTCGGCTCGCCTTGGGACATCTACGACAAGCCGGCCGACCGCTTCGTGGCCGATTTCATCGGCGAGACGAATTTCCTCAAGGCTTCCGTGGTCAGCATCGACAATGGCGTGGCTCGGGTGAAGCTGGCATCGGGCACAGAGATCGCGGCAACCATAGCCGAAGGCTTCCAACCGCGGGACAATGTTACGGTGGTCGTCAGGCCGGAACACGCGCGAGCCGTGCAGCAGGGCGGGCAACTCTCCGGCAGTGTCGAAAACGTCGTCTATTTCGGCACCGACACGCATATCCACATCAAGCTCGACGGCGGCGAACTCTTCACCGTGCGGCAGCAGAATTCCCGTACTCAGTCCTGCGGCTTCAAGGTCGGCGACCGCGCCGGCATCGAAATCGCGCCCGACGCTGCGCAAGTTCTGCGGGACTGACCATGGCAACCGCTGCAGAGACCGCCAGGCAGGGAGAGACCGAAACGATCCGCCGCCGCTGGCTGCTGTCGGCGCCCGCGCTGATCATCATCTTCGTCGCCGCCGTCGGTCCGCTTTTCGTCATGCTGGCCTATTCCTTCATGGCCCGGGGCGACTATGGCGATGTCAAGTTCGGCCAGTTCTCGCTCGACGGTTGGTTTTCCGTCTTCTTTCAGCGCGATGTCTTCGACGATACCGTCACGCTCGCCGAGGCGCATCTGTCGATCCTCTGGCGCTCGCTGCGGCTATCGCTGATCACGACGGTGCTGACCGTGATCCTGGGCTTTCCCACGGCCTATTTCATCGCAACCCGTCCGCGCCACACCCGCGAAATCTGGGTGTTTCTCGTCACCATCCCGTTCTGGACCAATCTTCTGATCCGCACCTTCGCCATGCAGCAGGTTATCCGTAACGAAGGCGTCATCAACACGTTGTTGCGCGCCCTGGGCATCATCGATCAGCCGCTGCAGATCATGTATACCGACTGGGCGATCCTCTTCGGCATGGTCTATGTCTATCTGCCGCTGATGGTTCTGCCGCTTTACGCCAGCATGGAAAAGCTCGATTTCCGCTTGATCGAGGCCGGCTACGACCTCTACGCCGGCCGGCTCAGCGTTCTGTGGCGCATCGTTATTCCACTAGTGAAGCCAGGCGTAATTGCCGGCTCGATCCTTGTCTTTATTCCCTCGCTCGGCGCCTATGTCATTCCGCGCGTGTTGGGTGGCGGCAAGAATTTGATGCTGGGCAATCTGATCGAAATGCAATTCGGGTCTGGTCGAAACTGGCCCTTGGGTGCTGCGATCTCCATCACTCTGATGGTCTTGGTAATGGTCGCCCTGCTGTTCTACGTCCGCAACGCTTCCAAATCGGGGGCACAGCATGGCTAAGCGTCATTTCGACATCAAGGCGCAGCCCGGCTTTGCCTTTCTGGCCATATTGACCTTCGCAGTCCTCTATCTGCCGATCGCGACGTTGGTCGTCTACGCCTTCAACGCCAGCGATTCCGTTTCCATCTGGGGCGGGTTTTCGCTGAAATGGTTCGTGGAGGCGTGGAACAACTCCGCCGTGCAGGATGCCGCATGGCGCTCGCTGGTCATTGCTTTCTTTGCCGCCGCCATTGCCACCAGCGCAGCGACAATGGCCGCGATAGCGACGACTCGCACGGAACCCTACCGCGGTCTCGGCTTCAAATATGCCTTCATCAACCAGCCGTTGATGGTGCCCGAAATCGTCACGGCGGTGGCCTTGCTGATCGTGTTTTCCCGCCTCAAGGTGTGGACGGGCTATTCCGGGCTCGGATACCTCATCCTTGCCCACACCGCCTTTTGCATCCCCTTCGCCTATCTGCCGATCCGCGCGCGGCTGGAAAGCATGGATCTGACGCTGGAGCGCGCGGCAGCCGATCTTTACGCCACGCCGTGGATGACGTTTCGCCGTGTGACGCTGCCTTTGCTCCGCCCCGGCATCATCGCCGGCTTCATGCTCGCCTTCGTCATTTCGCTGGACGACGTGGTCATCACCGAGTTCGTCAAGTCCGGTGGCCAGGACACCTTGCCGACCTACATGCTGGGACAGATCCGCCGCACCGTCACGCCCGAGGTCAATGCCATCGCTACGGCGTTCCTGGCTCTATCGGTGGTGCTGGTTACCGCATTCTTCTTCATCAATCGCCAAAAGACCTGAATCATAAATCATAAAAACCAACGGAGACGGAACATGAATTGGAAGACTGGAGCTGCGACCGCAGCCATGGCCATTCTGGCATTCACCGGCAGCGCCGCTGCCGAGGGCGAGCTCAACATCTTCAACTGGGGCGACTACACCAACCCGGAACTGATCAAGAAGTTCGAGGCCGCCCACAACGTCAAGGTCACGGTGACCGACTACGATTCCAACGACACGGCGCTCGCCAAGGTGCGCGCCGGGGGACATGGCTTCGACATCGTCGTGCCGTCCGCCAACTACGTGCCGATCTGGGTAAAAGAGGGACTTTTGCTTGAGGCGCGGCCTGACCAGATGGAAAACTTCAAGAATGTCGATGAGCGTTGGGTCAACGTTCATTGGGATGAAGGCCGTCATTACACCGTGCCGTGGCAGTGGGGCCTTTCGGGCATTGGCGTGAACAGCAAGGTTTATGGCGGTGACATCAACACCTCCGCCATCTTCCTAGACCCTCCGGCCGAATTGGTCGGCAAGATCAACGTCGAGCCCGAAATGACCGACGTGCTCTTCGCGACGATCAAATATTTTGGCGGCGAATGGTGCACGGAAGACAAGGAATTGCTGAAAAAGGTGCGCGACAAGCTGGTCGAGGCAAAGCCGAAGTGGTTGGCCATGGACTATAGCGTGACCGAAAAGCTACCGGCAGGCGATTACGCCGCCGTCTATTATTGGAACGGTGCCATCCTGCGCTCGCGCATCAAGAATCCCGATATCAAGTTCGGCTATCCCAAGGAAGGCTATCCGATCTTCATGGACAGCGTGGCGATCCTCAAGGACGCCAAGAACCCCGAAAACGCCAAACTGTTTATGAACTTCATCATGGATCCGGAGAACGCTGCGCTTATCTCGGCCTTTGCCAAATATTCGAACGGCATCAAGGGCTCCGACGCCTTCCTGCCCGCCGACATGAAAGACGCTCCCGAACTTACCGTTCCTGCGGAGTTCGAGAAGGCCGGCCAGTTCCTGACCACCTGTTCGCCTGAGACCAGCGCGCTCTACACCCGCATCTGGACCGACATCAATAAGTAAAAACGTAAAGAGGCGGGGCCGTCGTCCCGCCTCTTTACTTCATGACGTCAAACCACGCTTAGTTCAGGCGCTTCCCTGTGCTGCCGTCGAACAGGTGTATCCGAGCCGGATCACCGCGAACGTGGATCGCGTCTCCAACCGAGATCGGTTCGTCGCGCGGAAATTCCACCGTCAGCATCCGGCTGTGCCCAACCTCGACATAGCCATATGTCTGACTGCCGAGCCGTTCGGCCACCACCAATTCGCCGCTGAACCAGGCGTCCTCGGGCGCGCACCGCTTCAGATCCTCCGGCCTGATGCCGAAGGTGATGCTGCCGCTACCCGGCACATCAGTGCCGGCCGGAAGTGAAATTGTCCTTCCGAGAATGTCGAGCCCAGCCCCTTCGCCGCTAACCTCAGCAGGCAAGGTGTTCATCGTCGGGCTGCCGATGAAGCGTGCCACGAACAGGCTGGCCGGCTTGTGATAGAGATCGAGCGGTTTGCCGATCTGCTCGACGACGCCGCTGTTCATGACGACGATCCGGTCGGCAAGCGTCATCGCCTCGACCTGGTCGTGCGTGACATAAACCGTCGTTGCCTTCATGCGGTTGTGCAGCTTGGCGATTTCCAGGCGCATCTCGACACGCAGCGCGGCATCGAGGTTTGAAAGCGGCTCGTCGAACAGGAAGGCCGCCGGCTCGCGCACGATAGCGCGTCCCATAGCCACGCGCTGCCTCTGCCCGCCGGAAAGCTGGGCCGGTCGCCGATCCAGGAAATCCCGGATTTTCAGAACGTCGGCGGCATGGGCGACACGCTTTTCGATTTCGCTTTCGCTACCGCCCCGCATCTTCAGGCCGAACGACATGTTCTCGCGCACGCTCATATGCGGATAAAGCGCGTAGTCCTGAAACACCATCGCGACGTTGCGCTCGGCGGGGGCGAGCAGGTTAACCGTGCGGCCGTCTATATCGAGCGTCCCGCCAGAAATCTCCTCAAGGCCTGCGATCATGCGCAGGAGCGTCGATTTTCCGCACCCAGACGGTCCGACCAGGACCAGAAATTCCCCGCTCTCGATCTCGATGTCGACATCGTGGATGACCCGTGTCGCGCCGTAGGATTTTTGGATTTGTTTCAACTGAATGCCGGCCAAGTTTTCCTCCTGAGCAACGCATTTCACGCTTGACGACAATTATCGATATCAATATCGATAATGATAACTGCATCGATTAGCAACTCTGCGAGCGATTGCGATGGCATATTTTTCCGTCCGGCCCGGCACTCCGAAGCCCGCCAAGGCAACGACTGCCTTCAACGCTCTCAAGCGTGACATCATGCTGGGCACGCTTGCGCCTGGCACGAGCCTTATCGAGCTCGAACTCGCCGCGCATTTCCAGTGCAGCCAGGGCACAGTGCGCGAGGCTCTGCTGCAGCTGCAGGAAGAAGGCCTTGTCCGCCGCCAGGGCCATCGCGGCACTCAGGTGTCCGAGTGCACCGAGGATGAAGCCGTTGAGATGTTCAGGCTTCGGCAGCAGATCGAGGCGAGCGGTATCGTCAGGGTCATGCGCGCGCCGAGCCGGGGCCTTATCGCCGACCTTAATGCGCTGCTCGAAGAGATGCTGGTCGCAGCCGAGGCCGACGACGAATTGCAGCTCGCGGCCTTCGACCGAGACTTTCACCGCCGCATCTTTGAGGACGCGCAGCTTCCAGCGCTCGATCCGATCCTGCATCGGTGCCTGGTCCATAACCATCGTTTCAAGATATCGCGCAGCCCGATGGCGCGGGATCTGAGGGCGACCGCCTTGCGTCATCGCGGCATTATCGACGCCATTTCCGAGCGCGATGCGGCAAAGGCGGCAGCCTCGATGTATCGCCACATCGCCACCATCGTCGACTTCGGTCCCGAAGTGTTTCCGGACCTCAATCAATGAATGCGCCCCACGAACTGGATGGAACGCTGTCTGCCGAAATGGCTGGTCTGATGGATCGCGTGGCGCTCGAGACCGGCCCGCTTCCCGATCCGACCACCTTGCCGCCGGCTGTCGGCCGGGCGCAAACCGCCCAAGCCAATCTGCGCTGGAACGTCAATCTGCCGCCGATGCAGCGCGAGAGCGAGGTTTGGGTCGAGGCCGACGATACTTTGGGTTCTGCCCGATGCCGCGTCAGGGTTCTCGTGCCGCACAACGCATCCGATGGCGCCGTGCTGTTCGTTCACGGCGGCGGCTTTGCATTTTGCTCGCCCGAAACCCATGAGCGCTGTGCGCGTGTTCTGGCTGTCGAAACCGGCTTGCCGGTGCTTATGCCGGATTACCGGCTCGCACCCGAACACCCCTTCCCCGCAGGCCTGAAGGATGTCGTCGCAGCTCTCAGGGCGGCGTTCGATGCGTCCGCCTCAGTCGGCGTGACCAAGGGTCCGCTGCTTGTTTCCGGCGATTCCGCCGGCGCCAATCTGGCGCTTGCCGCCATGCTGCACGAACAGGCCGCATCCAAAACCCTGCCGGACGGCGCGCTGCTGTTTTACGGCAACTACGCTCATGTCTTCGACAGTCCTTCCTACCAGCGCTTCGCCGATGGGCCCGGCCTGACGCTGGGCAAGATGCAGCGTTACTGGGCTTGGTATCTGGCCGGCCAGGCGGTTGCCGACGACCCGCTTGCTTGCCCTTTGGCCGCATCCGACGAACAGTTGGCGGGCCTCCCGCCGCTGTATCTCGCGGCGGCCGCCGTCGATCCGCTTCTATCGGACACACTGCGGCTGCACGAACGGCTTCAGGCGATCGGGCGAGCCGACGAGCTTTCCGTGGTGTCCGGCGTGACCCACGGCTTCCTGCAGAACACCAACGAGCTTGCGGCAGCCAGGGAGGTTCTCGCCGCCGCGGGTCTGGCAGCGAAACGCATCACGAAACGTCGATAATCGATAATCAACGGAGGAGAAAACCATGAAATTCCTGAAGACGCTCGCTCTCGGAGCAGCGATGGCCACCAGCCTCGCCTTTTCGGCCCAGGCCGAAACCGTTCGGTTCTGGTATCATTTCGACAATCCGGCCAATCCGATGGCCGATCTGGTCAAAAAATTCGAAGCGGCCAATCCGGGCATCACCATCGAAGCCGAGAACGTGCCGTGGAACAGCTACTACGATAATCTCTACACCTCGGTGGTCGGTGGCAATGCGCCGGACGCCGCGATGGTGAAGCTGTTCGCCCAGCCCCGCCTGACCGAGATGGGCGCGCTGGAGCCGATCGGCGACCGCATCGACGCATGGCCGGGCAAGGCCGATCTTCTCGACAATCTGTTGGAGCTGAACAAGGCATCCGACGGCCAGCAATATTACCTGCCCATCCAGTATGTCGTGCTCTACCTCTATTACCGCGCCGACCTGTTCCAGACTGCCGGCCTACAGCCTCCCAAGACCTGCGAGGAATTCCGCGACGCGGCCATCAAGCTGACCAAGGCGCCAGAGACCTACGGCTTCGGACTGCGCGGCGGCAAGGGCGGCTGGGACCAGTGGGGCACCTTCGTGTTCTCCCAGGGTGCTGAATTGAAGCCCGACGGCCTGACCTCGCCGGAAGCGGTTGCAGCGAACCAATGGGTCATCGACCTGTTCCAGAAGGACAAGGTCATCCCACCTTCCGCACCCAATGACGGCTTCCAGGAGATCATCGCGGCTTTCAAATCCGGCAAGACGGCCATGACCATCCACCATATCGGTTCGTCCAAGGATCTGGTCGCGGCCCTTGGCGACAAGGTCTCGGCGGTTCCAGTGCCGAATTGCGGCAACGGTCAGTGGACGTCTTATGGCGACGAGTCGCTCGCCGTCTTCTCCTCTTCGTCGGTGAAGGACGCTGCATGGAAGTGGATTTCCTTCCTGGCCGAAGGCGAGAACAACGTATCGTTCAACAGTGCGACGGGGCAGATGACCGTCACCAAGAGCGGCGCGGCCGATTGGAAGCTGCATGAGCGCCGCTTCGTCGACGCCACCGTCAACTCGCTGCCCTTCGCCAAGGTGCTGCCGCAGAACTCGGCGACGTCCGAATTCGTCAATACCGCCTGGCAGACCAACATGCAGCAGGCGCTGACCGGTCAGATCACCTCGCAGCAGATGATGGAACAACTGCAGACGCTGTTCGCGCAGTAGTCCACCGCACCGGTCCCGGCATCGATTGCCGGGACCTCCCTCCCCCGACCGCAGGATGATGGACATGTCGATCGCACCTTCGTCGCACGCCCGCGCCCGGCTGTTCTCGGGCTTTCGCCAGGATCAGTTGCTGCCCTACTGGCTGCTCGCACCGGCCGTCGTGGTCACGGTCGTGATCGTCTTCCTGCCCATGGTGCAGGCCGTCATCACCAGCTTCTACGATCTCGTGCTGTTCAGGCCCAATGCCAGCCGCTTCGTCGGTTTCGGCAACTACATCAAGCTGTTCAACGACCCAGTGTTCTGGACGGCTTTGTGGAACACGGTGATCTGGATCGGGCTGACGGTTCCGCTGCAGATGGCGCTCGGGCTGACGGCCGCGCTTCTTCTCAACCGGGAGTTTCCCTGGCGCGGGCTTGCTCGCGCGCTCATCATCATTCCCTGGGCCTTGCCCAGCGTCGTCATCGCCTTGATGTGGCGCTGGATCTATGACCCCAACACCGGCGTGCTCAACGACATCCTGATCTATCTAACCATCGTCCAGACCGCGGTGCCCTGGCTGGCCGATCCGAACGTAGCACTCTACGCCATCATCGCCACGCTCACCTGGCAGGGTTTTCCCTTCTTCGCGGTGATGATCCTCGCCGGCCTCCAGGGCATCCCCAGGAGCCAGTACGAAGCCGCTTCCATCGACGGGGCCTCGACCTGGCGCCAGTTCGTCCACATCACCCTTCCAGGCATCGCGCCGATCCTCGCAACGGCCGGATTGCTGCGCGTCATCTGGGTGGCCAACTCCATGGATGTCATCTTCGTCATGACAGGCGGCGGTCCGGGCTACGCCACGCACACCCTGCCGCTCTACGCCTTCATCAAGGCACGCCAGAACCTCGACTTCGGTTATGGCACCGCCATCGCGGTGACGTTCACGCTGCTTCTCGGCGCCTTCGTCGCCCTCTATCTGGCACGCACCATGCGCGAGGTTGAAAGATGATCAAGCCGACCAAGCTTCGCCGCATCCTGACCACGGACATTCCCGTCCTGTTCATCGTCCTGTTCGCCATGGCGCCCTTCGCCTGGATGGTGCTGACATCGTTGACCCCGACCGCCGCCTTGAGCGCAAGCGGGGTGTCGCTCTCGCCCGCCGGCTGGAGCCTCGACAACTATATCCGGTTGATCGAGCAGACGTCCTTCCTGCGCAACATGCTCGACAGCCTCATCATCGCTGGCGGCACCGTCGTGCTCGGCCTGCTGGTTGCGGTGACCGCCGCCTATGCCTTCTCGCGGTTTCGCTTCGCCGGCCGAAAGCCTTTGATGCTGCAGTTCCTGTTGATCAACATGTTCCCGGTCGTGCTGCTGATCCTGCCGCTGTTCGTGCTGATGCGGAAGTTCAACATTCTCGATACGCATTTCGCCCTCATCCTCGCCAATGCGACGGTGGCGATCCCCTTCGCTATCTGGATGCTGACGAGCTATATCGGCGCCATACCCAAAAGCCTGGACGAAGCCGCCATGACCGACGGTTGCTCGCGTCTTGCGGCCCTGTGGCGGGTGGTGCTGCCGCTCACCATGCCCGGCATCATCTCCACCGGCATCTACATCTTCATCACCGCCTGGAACGAGTATCTCTACGCCCTGACGCTGGGCGGGCGGAATGTGCGCCCCGTGACGGTGGCCATCCAGACGCTGATCGGCGAGTACCAGATCGAATGGGGACTGCTGGCCGCAGGTGCCGTGGTGGGTGCCCTTCCCGCAACCGTGCTGTTCCTGCTCGTGCAGCGCCGCTTGATCGGCGGCCTCACCCAGGGTGCGGTAAAAGGCTGAATTTCGACCAATCCGAGCCCGGCCCGTCGCGGCTCCCAAACGAGGACTGATGATGAACCCTATAGGGTTGATTTCGATGCAATATGCCAGGCCGTTCACGGCCGAGCACTTTCCGTTGTTCAAGAAAATGCGCGAGCACGGCTTTGATTTCGTTGAGCTCCTTGTGCCTGAGCCGGGCGAGCTGGATCTTACAGAGACCAAGCGTGCGCTGGACGATGCCGGCCTCGGCGTCGTGCTTGCCGCGCGCGTGAACCTGCAGCGCAATCTCGCATCTGCGGACAGCGAGGCACATAAGGCAGGCATCGAATATCTCAAATACACGGTCGACTGCGCCGTCGGCCTGGGAGCCAGCATCGTCGGCGGTCCCTTGACCGGCAACCCGCTGGTCTTCGCCGGCCGTGCGCCGCAGCCGGTGGAGGAAACCGAACGCCTGGCGCGCAAGGAGCGCTGCGTGTCGGGCTTGCGCGAGGCGGGCGACTTTGCCGCCGATGCCAATGTCGTGCTTGCCGTCGAGCCGCTGAACCGCTTTGAAAGCGACGTGTTGTGCACGACCCAGCAGGCCATGGAACTGCTCGACGCCGTCGATCATCCCGCCGTGCAGCTGATGCTGGACACCTTCCACATGCATATGGAGGAAAGCTCGCTGGCCGAAGCGATCCGCCTGGGCGGCAGCCGGTTGGCGCATTTCCAGGCCAATGAAAACCATCGCGGTTTTCCCGGCACAGGATCGACGGACTGGGTGGCGGTTTGCCGCGCGCTTCACGAGGTCGGCTATAAAGGCCCGATTTCGCTTGAACCGTTCCGCCGTGTCGACGACCGCTTCGGTGTGCCGTTCGCGCAGTGGCGCGCGCCCCACGAAGACGAGAGCAACCGCCTTGCGGCCAGCAGCGCTTTCATGAAATCCCATCTGCTTTTGACGGAGTATCGTCGATGACCATCAAGATCGGCTGGATCGGCTGCGGCATTCACGCGACCCAGATGCTGCTGCCGCAACTCGTGCGCCATGATGTCGAGATCGTCGCGCTCTGCGACATCGACCCCAAGCGGCTTAAGGATGCGGGACGGCAGTTCGGAGTGACCAGGCTGACGAGCGACGCGCAGGAACTGCTGACGACCCCCGGCATCGATGCCGTCGGCATGGCCGTGGGACCGGATCAGCATCTCGCTTTCGGCAAGGCAGCCCTCGATCGTGGGCTTTCCGTGTTCATGGAAAAACCGCCTTCGGGTTCGGCCGCCGGCGCGCGCGAACTTCTCGCCGCGTCCGAGAAGGCGAAAAAACCCTTGCTGCTCGGCTTCATGAAGCGGTACTCGATCGGCAATCGAATGGCCTCGAACATCGTCAAATCAGGCCGCTTCGGCGACGTGCTCGGTCTGACCGGCTACTACATGACCGCGCCGGGCTATTTCACCGGCAATGTCGACTACACCGGCTTCTTTCTTCATCACTGCGTTCACTACATGGACCTCGTGTCCTTCTTGGTGTCGCCGGTGCGCAGCATCTCGGCGAAGAAGGTCGAGAAGACGCCCGGCCGCGTCCTGTTCCATGTCGGCTTCGAGTTCGAATGCGGCGCCATTGGCAACATCGCCATGGGCACGATCCAGTCGCGCGGCACGCCGGTGGAGCGCCTGGAACTGATGGGCGACCACCAGCGCATCGAGGTCGATGACGTCATCGAAATCCGCTGGCATCGCAACCCGCCCTTCAAGATCGACGATCTCGGGGCGACGCTTGACGAGGCCGCCGACACGCTCACCTGGAAGCCGAATTTCACCGCGGCGGCCAATGAGGACCCCAAGGGGTATCATGCATTGCTCAGCGACGTGGTTCCCGCCCTGATGGGCAAGCAGACACCTGCCCCCAGCATCGCCGATGGCGTGGTCGCGATGGAACGGCTGGAGACGCTGCGCAAGGAACTGGCGCTATAGGCGACATTCGAAAGCCGACCGCGACGCTGCCGCTTTGTCAGCGTCGCGATTTGCCGAACACCGACCAGTCGGTCCGGCTCGTCAGCAGTTCGAGCCCCAGCGTTCCCAGCCAGCTGTTGCCGCTGGGGTCGAGCGCTGGCGACCAGACTGCAATCGAGGCGCGATGCGGGGCGATTGCCAAAATGCCGCCACCGACGCCCGACTTTGCCGGCAGGCCGACACGATAGGCGAAGTCGCCCGACCCGTCATACTGCCCGCACAGCATCATGATCGACAGGATGCGGCGCGCCCGGCGGGCCGCCGACAGCGAGCGCTCGCTGGCATCGTCGGAATCGTCATGCATCAGAAACCGGCCCGCCTTGGCAAGACCTCGGCAATCCAGTGTGATGGCGCATTGGTGGACATAGGCGTCCATCACCTTCTCTACCGGATGCTTCAGATTGCCGTGGTGCCGGGCCATAAACATCAGCGACCGGTTGAGGTCTCCGCCCGTCCGGTCGCTCGCCAACACCTCGGCATGAAGATCGAGGGTCTCGTCATCGATCAGTCGCTCCAGAAACCGGACGACATGCTTATTGGGGCCTGCCCGACCGCCGAGGCCGACTAGTATATCGCATATGACCAGTGCGCCGGCATTAATGAACGGATTGCGCGGAATGCCCTTGTTGCGCTCTAGGTCGATGATCGAGTTGAACGGATCGCCCGATGGTTCGCGCCCAAGCCGTTCCCACAGAGCATTGCCGAGCGCTTCGAGAGCGACCTCCAGCGCGAAGACCTTGGAAATCGACTGGATCGGAAAGCCGATGCCGGCATTTCCGGCCGCGGTCATGTCGCCATCGCGCGTAAAGACCGCGATGCCGAACTGGTCGAAATCAGCCTTGCGCGGCGCGGCCTTCCCCTTCGCTTCCGCTGCTGCGACGGCCTCGTCATAGATGCTGGGCGCGCGTTTGCGAACCTCGGCCACGACATCGTCGAGAACAGCCTTCAATTCGCCGCCGTCCCGTTTCGGATCGTTCATGCTTGTCCCGCTCTTCGCTGCTTGTCCAGACGAACAGATAGTCGCGTTCCGTCCGTTGGCAACGGGCGCCAAGGGCACTCCCGGCGTCGGGCGACCACATAAATTTATTCGTTTTTGACCAATACGCGCTGTCTAATTGCTGTACTCTCCCAAAAAACACCGGGACAACCGGGCCAACCAGAAAGGTTTGGGGAATGAAGTACGTCGTCGATACGATTGGCGGTCCCACAGGCGGCGATGCCTGGCAAGCCGCTGTGACAGAAGCTTATTTTCCGCTCGACACCGAGTACCAGAACCGCCGGGAATTCTCCGGCGCGTTGGAAATCTTTTCCCTGGGTCTCGTCAGCGTGTCGAAGATGCGGTGCGATGCCGTCAGCTACCGCCGCCATCGCCGCCACTTTCTCAACGAGCGCGACGCCAGCCTCCTCATCACCATTCCCGAACTGTCGGAGGTGAATTTCTCGCAAGGCTCGCGCACCGTGAAATGCGCGCCGGGCGGCTTTCTTCTGGAGCGGGGCGATGCGCCTTATGAATTCTGGCACGGCAAGCCGAATGCGCTCTGGGTGCTGAAGGTGCCGTCAGCAAGCGTTCGCGCCCGGATCGGATCGGCCGAACGGCTCAGCGCGCTGAGCTTCGATGCCACGCAGGGCGTTGCCGCCCTCTTCATCGACACGGTGCGCACCACCATCGGCCATATCGACAACATCGATGAAGCCGCCCGCGAGATGATGGGCCGGCACATTCTCGAAATGCTGTGCCTGTCCATCGTCAGCGACGACCGGGTGTTGGACAGCAGCGTCTCGTCGATACGGGCGGGCCATCTGCATCGCGCCGAGCAATATATCCGCGATAATTTGAAAAGTTCCGACCTCGGCCCGCAGGCGGTCGCCGAGGCCTGCGGCATTTCCTTGCGCTACCTGCAGGTCCTGTTCCAGGACAGCAACCAGTCGATCAACGGCTTCATCCGCGATGCCAGGCTCGAACGCTGCTCCGAAGAATTGATGACGGTGACCAACACCGGCAGCATCGCCGAGATCGCCTATCGCTGGGGCTTCGCCGACCAGTCGCAGTTCTGCAAGCACTATCGGACGCGTTTCGGCTGTTCGCCGACCGACACGCGTCGCCAAGCCGCCAGCCGGGCGGGCCGCGCCTCTCCATCGCGAGAGCGGCACTAGACCCGGTCAAATCCGGGCAGATTTCCACCATGTGTTGCAACGCCACTCCGGCTAGGGGCGGCGACAGCCGGGCCGTGCCCGCCGCAAAGGATATGTCATGAGCCGAACCAGAGTTGCCGTCGATGTCGGAGGAACTTTCACCGACATCTGCATCATGGACGAAGACACCGGTGTGATCCGCATCGAGAAGACCGCGTCCACGCCCGACGATCCCATGCAGGCGATCATGAACGGCGTCGAGCAAGGCCGCATCGATCTGTCTGAGGTGACCATGTTCTCGCATGGCACCACGGTCGCCACCAATGCGCTGATCACCCGCCGCCTGCCGCGCACCGCCATGGTCTGCACCGAAGGGTTTCGCGATGTGGTGGAAATCCGCCGCGCCAACAAGGAAGACCTTTGGGACACCTATAAGGACGTCGCCAAGCCCTACATTCCGCGCCGCGACCGGCTGACGGTCCGCGAGCGGATCGATGCGGAAGGCACAATCCTGGAAGTGCTGAACGAGGATGATGCGCGCCGCGTCGCCGAGGTACTCAAAAAGCGCGAGGTCAAGTCCATCGCCGTTTGCTTCATGAATTCCTACGTCAACGGCGCCAACGAGCGCCGCATGCGCGATATCCTCAAGGAGGTCATGCCGGACCTGCCGGTGTCGATCTCCTCGGAGGTGATGCCGGAGATTTTCGAGCATGAACGCTTCTCGACGACAATGGCGAACGCCGTATGCGCCCCGGTCGTGGTCGACTACGTGTCGCGTCTCGGTGAAAAGCTATCCGCCGCCGGCTACAAGCGCGATCTTCTTCTGCTGCATTCCGGCGGTGGCGTGATGACGCCGGCGAGCGTCAGGGACTTTTCAGCCCGCCTCGCCGGATCGGGTATCGCGGCGGGTGCTATCGCCAGCCGCTTCATCGGCAATCTCTGCGGCTTCCCCAATTCGATCGGCTTCGACATGGGCGGCACGTCAACCGACGTCTCGCTTGCCTGGAACGGCGAGTCACGCATCACCAAGGACTGGTACATTGAATTCGGCTACCCCATCCGCTTCCCCTCCATCGAGGTTTTGACTATCGGCGCGGGCGGCGGGTCGCTTGCCTGGCAGGACGAGGGCGGCAGCTTGCGCAACGGCCCGCAGTCGGCCGGCGCTTTTCCAGGCCCAGCCTGCTACAAAAATGGAAACCGCACGGCGACGAACACCGATGCCAATGTCGTGCTCGGCCGTCTCGGCACCAGCCTGGCCGGCGGCAAGATCACGCTGGACCCTGCCCTTGCGGCCGAAGCGGTGCAGGAAACGGTTGCGACCCCCTTCGGCATGGAACTGCATCAGGCTGCCGAAGCCATCGTCGCGGTCGCCAATGCCAATATGGCCAATGCGGTACGCCTGCTCTCCATCAGCCGCGGCTACGACCCGCGCGACTTCGCCCTTGTCGCCTTTGGCGGCGCCGGTGCCTTGCATGGCGCGGCTGTTGCCAGGGAGTTGTCGATCCCGACCGTGATCGTTCCGCCCAATCCCGGCGTCACCTCCGCGCTCGGCTGCCTTCTCGTCGATGTCCAGCACGATTTCTCCGAAAGCTTCATGGCCGATGCCTCGACGGTCTCGCCGGAAGACATGCAGACGGCCTTTGTCCGCATGGAGGAACAGGCCGTCGAACGCCTCACCCATGAGGGCGTGGCCCAGGAAGACATGGCGCTGCAGCGCACGGTCGAAATGATGTATCAGGGTCAGTGGCGTTCGCTGGCCGTCTCGGCGCCCGCGAAGATCGAGCGTATCTGCTCGCTGATCGAGGCGTTCCACAACGAGCATGAGCGCGAGTTCAACTACCGTCGCGAGGAAGCGCCCGTCTCGATCTTCCGCATCGCGGTCAAGGCTGTCGGCATCGTCCCGAAGGCGGAAATACCCAAGCACGAGGTCTCGCCGCATGAGCCCGAGCCGGTGGGACGCCGCAGCGTCTGGTTCGACGGCGTCTCGCATGACGCGGCGGTCTATGAGCGTGACCGCTTCACTGCCGGGGCTTCCTTTACGGGGCCTGCCATTGTCGAGCAATTCGATTCAACCACCGTGGTGCCGCCGGGAATGGCCGCGTCCGTCGATGGTTTCCTGAACATTCTGATCACGACGAAAGGCTGAGGACATGACCAAGCTGATCGAAACCAGCCAGAGCCTCGACCCGGTAACCTTTGAGGTGCTAAAGAACTCCTTCATCACCACGGTCGACCAGATGGCCGAGCAAATGCTGCGCACCTGCTACTCCTTCGTCATCTACAACCGCGACTTCTCCAACGCCTTGCACGATGCCGACGGCAACTCCGTCGCCCAGGGCAATTATGACATCGCCGTCCATGTCGGCACGCTGCACAACACCTGCAAGGAAGTGATCCGCGTCTTCGAAGGCGACATGGCCCCCGGCGACGTCTATGCCATCAACGACCCCTATGCCGGCGGTACGCATTTCAGCGACGTGCGGCTGGTCAGGCCGATCTTCGACGAAGACAAACTGATCGGCTTCTCCCAGTCGAACGGCCACTGGTCGGATCTCGGCGGTTCGGTCCCCGGCTCCTTCGACGTCACCGCCCGCGACATGTTCCGCGAGGGCCTGCGCATTACGCCGTTGCGCCTGTTCCAGCGCGGCCGCTTCTGCTCCGATGTCGCCAACATGATCGCCGCCAACACGCGCGACCCCGCATCGATCATCGGCGACATCCATTCCCAGGCGCAGGCAACCCAAGCCGCCGAGCGCGAACTGCTGCGGCTGGTCAAGAAATACGGCCGCGATCAGGTCACGCGCGGCATGGAAGAGGTGCAGGACTATGTCGAGCGCGCCGTGCGCAAGCGTCTCTCCGAACTGCCCGACGGCACCTGGGAGACGGTCGACTACATCGACCGTGATCTCGGCGCCGGGGAAGGCATGATCCCGATCCGTATCAAGATGACGATCAAGGGTGATCAGATCCATTACGACTTCACTGGAAGCCATCACACCATCGCATCGATGTACAATTCCGCGCCGGGCGCCACCTTCTCTGCAGTGGTCGCCGGCATGAAGACCTTCTTCCCCGACCTGCCGCTCAACAGCGGGTTCTACCGCATGATCGAAGTGACGGCGCCCAAGAACAGCGTCGTCAGCGCCGAGTGGCCAGTCGCGGTGACCGGCTTCCTGATGCCGTTCGAGAAGATCATGAACTCGATCTTCGAGATGTGGTCGAAGATCATGCCCGAGCGCGCCATCGCCTGCGCGTTCAACCTCGAATATCTGCTGGCGGGCGGGCGCGACGCCCGCAAGCCGGAAAAACCCATCTTCATGTTCTACGAATGGCTGCCGGGCGGCTGGGGCGGCCGCAACGGCAAGGACGGGGCGGATGTCACCACCGCCTGCTTCGGCACCGGCCTGATGTCGCAGCCCAACGAAGGCAACGAGCGCGTGAACCCGACGCGCACCACTGAGTTCCAGATCAAGCAGGATTCGGCCGGTCCCGGCAAATGGCGGGGCGGCGTCGGCGTTCAGAAAACCTCTGTGCTTCTTGAGGCTGAAGGCGCTGTCATGTCCTACATCTGCGACCGCGAGCGCGCAGTGGTCTGGGGCGTAGAGGGCGGTCTGCCTTCAATGCCGCACGGCTTGACCATGAAGCGCTCCGGCGAGGACACAGACATCTGGCTCGGCTCCGTGTTCTCCGATTACCCCGTCCATTCCGGCGACGAGTTCGCGCGTCCCACGGCGGGCGGTGGCGGCTTCGGCGATCCGCTGCAGCGCGATCCGGCCAAGGTTATGGAAGACGTCATTGACGACTATGTTTCGCTCACCCGCGCCAAGACCGACTATGGCGTTGTGATCCGCGAGATCGACCGCGATCTGTGCCAATACGAGATCGATGCCGAGGCGACGGAAGCATGCCGCGCCGACATTCGTGCCAATCGGAAGGATTGGGCGCGCATGGACCCAACCGAGGTGTCGCGGAGGTACAAGTCAGGCGAGATCGATTCACTCGATGCCGTTCGCCACTATGCGGTAATTCTCGATTGGGAGACCGGCGAGGTTCTTCCCAAGACCACGGCACAGTTCCGCGAGAGCTTCGAAAAACGCACGGTCGCGCACTGGGATTGATGTTCGATCCGGATTGACCGCGATTTTGAATTGCCCCCTCGCCGTGCTGCGCACCCGCTTCGCTCGGCTCTCTCCCCGCTGAGGAGAGGAGAGCGACGATCGCCCCGCCCGTCCCTTCTCCCCTGCGGGAGAAGGGACCCGAAGGGCCGGACGAGGGGGTTCGAAAGCACTGAAAACGCGGAAGATGCGGATGCGGATATCTGTTTTTTCGATATCACAAACAAAGAACTACTATTTCACATATGCCTTAGGTTAGAGCAACATTGCTGCAGTGCCGCAAAAGACGGCAACCTTCGAGGGGTAAACAATGGCGCAAAGCATGGAGCGGTCTTTCATCGCAGCCGGCAGTATCGAAGAGGCGGTGGCGTCACGTATGGTTGGCGCTGTTGTGCTTGCCGGCGGTACATGGCTGATGCGCGATCCGCTGCGCGGTGTCGAACTGCCCGAAGCTGTAGTCACCCTCCACCGCATACCGTTCTTGTCCGAAGTGATCATTGATGCCGACCATATGGTCATTGGCGCTGGAGTAACGCACGAGGCTCTTGGCAAAGCGCTACGCGGTATCGCCGGCTTCGAGGCGCTCGTCGGAGCAGCGGAAGGCGCTGCCAACCCCGGAATCAGACGCGTCGCCACCATTGGCGGCAACCTTTGCAGCATCGACTTTGCCGAAGCCGATCTTGCCCCTGCCTTACTCGCCTGTGGGGCGGCAGTTGAGCTGGAGACGACCTCCGGCGCGAAACGCATCGACATCGCAGACTTTCTGAACGATCGGCGGGCTTTGCTTGAGCAAGCCATCCTGACAAAAATACTCTTGCGCCGCGACCTGATCGCCAGTGCGCATATCCGCTTGCCGCTGCGAAAAGCCGGCGATTATCCGGTCGCTATCGTCTCCATGGCATTGGATGCCGACAAATGCTGCCGCATTGCGGTCGGCTCGGTCGAGCCGGTGGCACGCCGCTGGACGGCGCTTGAACAGGCATTCGCCGGCGAGCCGGGCGGGTTCCCCCGGGATGCTGAACGCGCCGCGGCGCTTGCGGCGGAGCATAATGATTTTCAGGGCCGCGACGGCACTGAGGCTGAGGGCTGGTATCGGCTGCAGGTTCTGCCCGTTCTGGTCAAGCGCGGCGTGGCGGCATTGCGCGCGACGGAGGGCCTGGCATGACCGTGACATTCCGGCTGAATGGCGAGGACTACCGCTTTCGCGACGATCCGATGACGCCGCTGGTCGACATCTTGCGGCAGGAACGCTTCCTGACCGGAACGAAGGCTGTGTGCCGCGAAGGTTTTTGCGGTGCCTGTACCGTGCATGTCGACGCCGAAGCGGTGCCATCCTGCCTCAAACCGGTAGGGCTGCTCGAGGGCTGCGAGGTCGTCACCATCGAAGGACTGAGCGCCGGCCACCAGGCGTTGCATCCGCTGCAGGCAGCGTTCGAGGCAGCGGATGCCGTGCAGTGCGGCATGTGCTTTCCCGGCATGGTCATGAGCCTTTCTGCCTTCATGCGCGACAATCCCGATGCCAGCCGCGCCGACATAAAAGCGGCGATGGTTGGCAATATCTGCCGATGCACAGGCTACGAACGCATCGTCGACACGGTTGCCGACTGCCTGGCCCAACAGTTGCACACTGCAAAAGTCGCGGGAGGCGCCGGTGTCTGAAGCTTCCGCCACCGTCATGAACCTCCCCCGCCGCGATGCTCAGGACAAGCTGCGCGGGCGGACGAAATACACCAATGACCGGGCTCGGCCCGACATGCTGCACGCCGTGCTACTGCGGTCGACGGTTCCGGCCGGGCGTATCGTCAGGCTGGACGCTTCGCCCGCGCTGGCCTGCCCCGGCGTCCGCGCGGTGGCAACCGGCGCCGACGCGCCGGGGCTCTACGGCATCGGCATTACGGATCATCCGCTTTTGGCCATCGACACGATCCGCTACCATGGCGAACCCATTGCCGTCGTAGCCGCCGAAACAGAAGAGCAGGCACGCTCGGCCTTGGCCGCGATTATCCTGGAGATCGAACCGCTCGCGCCGGTTCTCACCATGGCAGAAGCGCTTGAACCCAGTGCGCGACTGATCCACGAAGATTGGCGCGGCTACGAGGTCATCACCGAGGGCGGCGCGCGCACCGGCAACATCGCCTGGGAGGCCAAGTCCAGCCGTGGCGATGTCGACGCAGCTTTCGCCCGGCCGGATGTCCGCATCGTCGAGAGCAGTTTCAGCGTCGGCCGGCAAAGCCATGTGCCGTTCGAGCCGCGCGTCGCCATCGGTTCCTGGGAAGACGGCCGCGCCCATATCCAGACCTCGACGCAGGTGCCTTGGACCGTGCGCAATGTCACCGGCCGCGTCATGCAATTGCCGCCCGGCCGTGTGCGGGTCACGGTGCCACCCGTCGGCGGCGGCTTCGGCCTGAAATTCGACGCGTCCATCGAGCCTATCACCGCCCTTCTGGCGCGGATGACCGGGCGATCGGTGATGCTGGAAAATACCCGGCAAGAGGAAATGGCGACATGCCTGTGCCGCGAGAATGCCGAGATCCGCATCCGCTCCGCCGTGACGGCCGAGGGTGAGATCGTCGGCCGCGAGGCGGTTGTTCTGATGGATTGCGGCGCCTATGGCGGCGAGCAGGTTTTTCTGACCACGATGACCGCGCACACACTCGGCGGTAACTACCGCGTCGGCGCGACCCGTCTGGTCAGTCGCGCGGTCTATACGAACACCCCTCCAAATGGTGCTTTCAGGGCCTGCAACGGGGTCTACAACACCTTCGCTTTGGAGCGGCACACCGACGAAATCTGCGATTTCCTGGGTTTCGACCCCATGGAATTCCGCAAAAAGAACGTCCTAGGGGACGGAGATCTCGGTCCCACGGGCCAGGTTTTCGAGGACGACGTGCTCGGCCCGATGCTTGACCGCATGGAAACGCTGCGTGCCAAAACAGGTACCCTTGAGGCGAAGGCAGACGGGCGGCTCTACGGTATGGCGACGACGGTCGGCACCTGGTTCGTCTTCACCGGGCCTTCGGCAGCGACCGTCAACCTGAATGCCGACGGCAGTGCGACGCTGGTCACTTCCGGCGTCGAAATCGGTTCTGGCACGATGATGCAGTCCCTGCCCCAGATCGTGGCCGGGCAACTCGGCCTGTCGCCCGACCAGGTGATCGTGCGCGAGGCCGATACCGACGCGGCCGGTCTCGATGTCGGCGTCGGCGGAGGCCGCACGACCGTTTCCATCGGTGCTGCCAGTATTTCGGCTTGTGCCGAGGTGAAGGAAAAGCTGCTGCGCGCGGCGGGCGAGATGCTGCAGACCCGGCCGGAAGACCTCGTCCTTCAGGGCGGCAGGGTGGAAATCTCGGGCCGCCCCGGTTCGGGTACGACGATCCCCGCAGTGGTCGCCCATGCGCAAGCCTCCACCGGCCCGATCACAGGCAGCGGCGCGTTCACGGCCAAGAACACCCCGGCCATGGCGGGATGCGCCATGGGCCACTTCATCGACGCGCTCGATATCCCGGTCTTTGTCGTGCACGAGGCTGAGGTCGCGGTCGATCCCGATACCGGCCATGTCGAGGTTCTGGCATACCGCGTGGTTCAGGATGTCGGCCGCGCGCTCAACCCCCGGGCCGTCATGGGCCAGATCCAGGGCGGTGTCGTCCAGGGGCTGGGCTATGCCCTGCACGAGGAGGTGACGATCACCGCCGACGGGCGCATCGCGCAGGACGATTTCGAGACCTACCGGCTGCCGCTGGCCGGCGACGTGGTTCCGGTCGTGGCCGACCTCTATGAAGGCGCGCCGTCGCTGGGGCCATTGGGTGCTAAAGGCGCGGGCGAGGTGCCGATTTTGGCAGTGGGAGCCGCCATCGCCTGTGCCGTTTCGCGTGCCATCGGCAAGCCGGTGCGGCAGTTGCCGCTGACGCCGCCGCGCGTTTTGCGCTTGTTGCACGACCGCGAACCGCAGCCGGATTTTCCGCATATCGCGCCCGGCTGGGCGACGAACACATTGGGCTGAGGAAATAATGGTCACCTTGAATTGCGACATGGGCGAAAGCTTCGGCAATTGGCGCTTTGGCGACGATGCCGGCATCATGCCGCATATCGATTGCGCCAACATCGCCTGCGGCTTTCACGCGTCGGACCCTTGGACCATGCTGAAGACCGCCCGCCTGGCGCTGGCACATGGTGTCAAGGTCGGCGCGCACCCCTCCCTCCCCGACAAGGAGGGCTTCGGCCGGCGCGAAATGAAGCTGCAGCCGGAGGAACTGACCGCAGCCTTTCTCTACCAGATCGGTGCGCTGACCGGCATGCTGGCGGCCGAAGGCAGCCGGCTCACCCATGTCAAGCCGCACGGCATCGTTTACGGCATGGCCGCGCGGGACATGGACACAGCCCGAGCCATTGCCGCCGCCGTCAAACCTTTCGGGGTGCCGCTGTTCGGCATGGCCGGAACGCATCACGAGACGGCGGCGATGGAACTTGGCGTAGAGTTCGTCGGCGAGTTCTTTCCGGACCTCACCTATGCGCCTGACGGCGGCCTGATCATTCCCCGCGTGCAATCGGCCATCGATCTCGGCCAAGCGGAAGAGCGCATCAGCCGCGCGCTGACACGCAACGAATTTGTTGCCACGGACGGCACGGTTCGCAAGGTCTCGTTCGGCACCGTCTGCATCCACTCCGATCCGCCCAATGCGCGCGACGTCGCCGCGCTAATGCGACGGATCATCGACAAACACGCTTAAGGACGGCAAAACAAAGACCGTCTCACTCCAATCCTCTGAGGACTTTCATGGAAGCGCTTTCCAACTCTCTCGCCGCAGCCGACATCGCCACCACGATGCACCCCTATACAAACCTGCGTCAGCACGAAAAGACCGGGCCTGTGGTGATCAGCCGTGGGGACGGTATCCGCGTGTATGACGAGCATGGCAAGGAGTATATCGAAGGCCTGGCCGGGCTCTGGTCGGTGGCGGTCGGCTTTTCGGAAAAGCGTTTAGCCGATGCGGCTTACCAGCAGATGCTCAAGCTGCCTTACTATCACACCTTCTCCTCCAAGGCGCATGAGCCCTCCATTCGGCTGGCCGAGAAGCTGGTTGAGATGACGCCGGAAAACCTGACGCGCGTGTTCTTCACCTCGTCGGGCTCCGAGGCCAACGACACCATCGTCAAGATGATGTGGTTCATGAACAATGCGCTCGGCCGGCCGAAAAAGAAGAAATTCCTCTCCCGCACAAAGGGCTATCACGGCATCACCGTGGCCTCTGGCAGTCTGACCGGCCTTCCGATCAACCATCGCGACTTCGACCTGCCCGCGATCCCCGTTCGCCACCTGACATGCCCGCACTTCTATCGTTTCGGCGCGGAAGGCGAGGATGAAGCGGCGTTCACCGCGCGCCTGCTGGCGGAACTGGAAGCAGTCATTGCAGAGGAAGGCGCCGATACCATCGCCGCCTTCATCGGCGAGCCGCTGATCGCCGCCGGCGGCGTCCTGCCCCCTCCGGCTGGCTATTGGGAAGGCGTCGAAAAAATCTGCCGGGCAAACGACATCGTGCTGGTGGCCGATGAAGTGATCTGTGGGTTCGGTCGTCTCGGTACGCCTTTCGGCTGCCAGAAATACGGCTTCACGCCCGACATCATGACGCTGTCCAAGCAGATCACCTCATCCTACATGCCGCTGGCCGCCGTCGTGTTTTCGGAAGCGATCTACCAGGCAATCGCCGACAATACAGCGACGATTGGCAATTTCGGGCATGGCTTCACGGCCTCGGGTCACCCGGTGGCAACCGCCGTGGGTCTTGAAAACCTCGCCATCTTCGAAGAACGCGACCTGATCGGCAATGCGGCTCGGCTCGAGGCATCGTTCCAGGCGGGCATTCGCTCCTTCGCAGACCATCCGCTGGTGGGCGAAGCGCGCGGCACCGGCCTCATCGGCGCAGTGGAACTGGTGGCCGACAAGCCAACGAAGCGGCCTTTCGCCAAAGCCGGACGCGCTGGCGCCATCGCCAACGTCATTGGACATGAGGAAGGCCTGATCTTCCGTTCCATCGGCGACCAGCTGGCATTGTGCCCGCCAATGATCGCGACCGAGGACGATGTGAAGGAGATCATGACGCGCATGGGACGGACGCTCGACCGCCTGACAGGCGCGGTGGCGCAGGAGGGACTGGAATGACCCGCGCAAAGGCCGAACCCGTCACCCACATCGACGACGACCGCTTCCGGGTCACCGAATGGCGGTTCGCCGCCGGCGCAGAAACCGGCTGGCACATCCATGGCCATGACTATGTCATCGTGCCGTTGACTAATGGTACGCTGGGCCTTGAAGGCCCGGATGGCGCGCAGTCGCAGGCAAGCCTCACCCAGGGCGTGCCCTACTCCCGGCGCACCGGCGTTGCCCACAACGTCATCAATGCGGGAGAAGCGCCGCTGTCTTTCCTGGAGGTTGAAGTGGTGGAAGGCGGCGACCGCACCGCCCGCAGGCTTGCCGTTCTCGACCGCTTCCTCGCAGCCTGGAATGCTCGCGACGTGGACGAGTTGATGGAGTGCATGGCCGAGGATTGCGCTTTCCATAGCTCTGCCGGACCGGAGGCCGAGGGACGCAGGCATGTCGGGCGAGAGGCTGTCCGCGCTGCCTACGCAGCTTTGTTCGAAGCCTTCCCGCAGGCCGCCTGGACAAAGGGACGTCACGTCGTCACTGGCGACACCGGCCTCTCATCCTGGCGTTTCGTGGGCACCAGCAAGTCCGGACAAACGGTCGATGTCGACGGTTGCGATATCTTCGCCTTTTCAGGCGACCTGATCGCGCTCAAGGATTCCTATCGCAAGGCGCGAGGGTAAGGACACTTAAGCAAATGTCGGAAAGGCCGACATCCACCGGCCTTTTCACTTAAAATGTTCCTAACGTTCTTATCGAATGCGACGACTTGGAAATCCGCCGTCTGCTTGTAGGTGACGAGCGCAACCCATCGGCTTCCGCGCGAATCCAGTTCTTCAGGCAGTCCGCCATACCACCACGCGCACGGCCATGTGTCCTCGCCGAGACGGTGACAGTAACCTCGGGAGCATGACGAATGCGGAACCTCGCAGCTCTCGCTTTCATTTGTTAAACCGGCTGGCTTCAGGCAGCCTTGGCTATGCATCTTTAAAGCGTTTACGCCACCGCCGCTTGAACCCAGGCGGTGAGGTACATGCCTGCTGCCGCGCGAGGCTTCGGCGCGCCTTATGCACCAAGCGTCAGAACGTCCAAGAATCAATCAAATGCGAGAAGAAAAATTCATTGCGTGTTTCATGATGCAGCAGTAATTCCTGGCGCGGCCGTCAGAACGCTGGAGCCGAGATGATTAATTTCTACACGATCTATCTGGTGGTCTTGCTTTCGGGCTTAGCCAACTGCGTCATCTGGGGAGCAATCGTTTATTGTTACCGCGATCTCCACGCGGCGCGCTACTGGCTTGGGGGAAGCATTGCGAGCTTTGTCGGCGGGCTCGTCCTGTCAATCCAGGGCGACACAGGCCTTTTCCTAGCGACGGTCGGTGGCAATACGATCATCGTGCTCGGCTTCTGGCTGAACTATATGGGGGTTCGGCTTTTCCATGGAAACCGTCCCTCACCGACCTGGATTGCTGCATTCCTTGCTATCAGCACCATCGCCATGCTCGCGACCTTCCATATCTGGTACGCCCGCAATCCGGTGTACACCTTGGCGCAGTCAGTGCCGCTGCTCGTAACACTGCTCTATTTGCTGCCAAGAGTAGGGAGGGACCTGGGCGCCGCCATCACCTGTGCTGCCCTGGCGGTCGCCAGCATCGCGCATCTGTCCATCGCAGGCGGCAACATCTTAATCGTTGCCGGAATCGCGCCGGACCTCAACCTACGCGATGCCGCGGCCCTCGATCTCCTGGCTTTCCTCTTTGCGGCGGCCACTTGGAATTTTGGATTCCTGATTTCCGTCATCGGCTATTTGCGCCGCGAAGTGGAACGGCTCGCCAACGAAGACGATCTGACAGGCTTGGCAAACCGACGGCTGTTCATGAACCATCTTAACGCCGCCTGTGCCCGAACGAGTCAACAGAGCTTCAGTGTGATGCTTTTCGACCTCGATCGGTTCAAGGACATCAACGACATCCATGGGCATGCTGCGGGAGATGCCGCTTTGAAACATGCGGCAGACGTTCTCCGCAATCAGTTTCGGCCGACCGATGTCTTTGCGCGGCTGGGCGGTGACGAATTTTGCGCCCTGCTGCCGGACATCAGCGAGGCAGAGGCCTCCGCATTCGCCGCGCGCGCTCTCGGTTCCTTGCATGCGTCGCCATTTGTTTGGCGCGACCTGTCTCTCGACATTAGCGCTAGTGTCGGGGTCGCCTCGTCCGAAACGTCGGAAGCGCTGAACCCGAGCAGCCTCATGGAAGAAGCCGATCGGGCGCTGTACGAGACCAAACGGCGAGGCAGGAACGGCTTCACCGTTCACGCCCGAGCCTTGGAGCCGCACATTCCGAAGAACGTGATCAACTTCGAGCCGAAATCGGTCAGACCGTCCCGCTAGTCACCTCATCGCTGGATGACCGCCTCGGTGATCGCATCTGGGTGGCCTCTACCAAAAACGCCGTCTAATACCGCACCATTCCGGCATCGACATTGATGGTCTGGCCGGTGATCCAGCGGGCATCATCCGAAGCCAAAAACGATACGACATCGGCGATGTGCTCGGGCTGTCCCTTGCCCTTCATCGCCTGCAGCATCTCTACGAACTCGAAAGCGTTGTTGTGCGGGCTGTCCTTGACGCCGTCGCTTTCGATGAGGCCAGGCGTGACGGCATTGGCCGTGATGCCATATTTGCCAAGCTCGGTCGCCAGCGCCCGCGTGAAGCCGATGACACCGCCCTTCGCCGCCACATAGGCGGCCATGTTCGGCGTGCCGGCAAAAAAGGTGTTGGAAGCAATCGAGATGACCCGGCCGGCTTTCTGCTTAGCCCGCATCTGGTCGGTCACGGCGCGCGTGACGATGAAGGTCCCGGTCAGGTTGACATCAATGATCTTGCGCCAGTGATCGAGATCGACATCGTCCCAAGCCACGAAGGGCACGATGGAGGCATTGTTGACGAGAATGTCGACGCCGCCCGCCTTGTCCTCGATTTCCTTGGCCAGAGAGGCGACCGCATCAGGATCGGAAATATCGGCAGCAATTGCGAATGCGCCGTTGCCGATCGCCTTGGCCGCCGCAGTCGCGCCGTCCGCGTTCATGTCGCTGACCACGACGGTGGCGCCATCGGCCGCCAACCGGGTGGCAATCGCCTTACCGATGCCCTGGGCGGCACCGGTGACCAGCGCCGTGCGTCCCGAAAGTCTTTCACTCATCTTCCTGTCTCCTAATTCTTGAAGCGGTTCATGCGTCTGCGTCAATCGCGGCAATGGCAGCCGCGACACAGGACGCCGTGTCGGCCTTGAATCCGAGCGCGTTGAGCGCGCCTCCGAGGGCTGCGAGAGCGGCGACCGCATAGATCGGCTGAGCCGTCGGACCCATGTGCCCGATGCGGGTCAATTTGCCGAGCGTCTCGCCGCGACCGGACGAAAAGACGACGCCGTAGCGCGCGCGCACTTCCTTCCGCAATTTAGCCTCGTCGATGCCTTCCGGAATGCGCACTGCGGTGGTCGTGGGCGAGGCAATCGCCTCGCGCGCAGGCCAGATGTCGAGGCCCATGGCGCGGACGCCGGTCCGCATCGCCTTCGCGGTCAAGGCGTGCCGTGCCCAGACATTCTCCGGCCCCTCGCCGAGATAGAGGTCGAGCGCCACGTCGAGGCCGTTCATCTCGGCCACCGATGGGGTGAACGGAAATGGCTGGGTGCGCGACCAGGCGTTTTCCCAGTCGAGGATGGACAGCATCGAGGCGCGCGGCGCCGCCGGGTTTGCCTTCATCTTCGCCCATGCCCGGTCGCTGATGCCGGCCATGGTCAGGCCAGGGGGCGCGCCGAGGCACTTGTTCGGGCCGGTGATGTAGATGTCGGCGCTGCAATCCTCGGGATGCGTCTTCATGCCGCCGAAGGAGGATACCGCGTCCACGATGAGATAACCGCCGTGCTCGGCTACGATTTTGCCGATCTCGTCAATGGGGTTGATCGTGCCTGAGGGCGTGTCGTGATGGCAGACCGAAACCACCGTCACTTCGGGGTGCTTGACCAAAATTTCGCGAACAGCCTGCGGGTCGAGCGCCTCGTTGTAAGCGGTCACCAGTTCGACCAGGTTCGGAGAATAGCGTTTCGCCCAGTAGCCGAAACCCTTGCCGTAAACGCCGGAGGCGAGGTTGAGCACCGTGTCGTCCGGCGTGATCAGCGAAGCCGCGGCAGCCTCCAGGCCGAGCACAGGCTCGCCATGGAGGATGACCGGCTTTGTCGAGAGCCGCATCGCCTTCTGAGCCTTTTCGATCACCTTCTCATAGAAGGCCTGGAAGGCCGGATCATAGTCATAGAGAACCGTGCGGCCGAGGCCGCGCAGCACATCCGGATAGGCGTTCACCGGCCCGGAAGTTAAGGTGAGAACGGGTTGTGCGTCGTCCGCATAGCGCATGATGATACCCTCAGCCGTAGAATTGCGTGCCGGTACGGTAATTCTGATAATTCTCCATGTCATGGGAGAACATCAGTTCGGCATCCCTCTCCTCAGCGAGTTTCTTGACGCGGCGCATCGAGTCGACGCCGGCAACGGGATCGATGTGGAAAGACGCCTGGCACAGCGTCTCCAGGCTTTTCTGCGTATAGGCGGCGTCGATCGTGAACAGGATCGGACGCCGGTTCGGAAACTCCACCAGCAGGCTGTAATGGCCGATGGAATGGCCCGGAGTGAAGATCAGGTGAACACCTTTGGCGAGTTCGACATCGCCCTCGATACCCTCGAAGGTGGAGTTCTCGCGCGTCGTGCCTGCGAGTAGCTGATCGGTCACGCCACGTGCTTCGGCCGCTTCGGCCGAGAAGCTGAGATCGGAATATCCGAGATGCTCGAAGGGCTGGGGCGCGCAGGCCTGCGGCACTTCCAGCCTGTGGCAGATCTTCTTGGCGTGCGGGAAATATTTGTTGCCGCCGCAGTGGTCGAAGTGGAAGTGCGAGTTGAAGATCACACCCACATCTTTCGGCTCCAGCCCGATCAAACCGAGAGCGCCGGGGATCGTCTGCTCCTTCGTCTGCATCGGCTTTTCGAAGGGAAGCACCTTCATGACGTGATCGTAGTCGAAGCCCGTATCGATCAGGAAACGCCCTTCTTGATGCTCGACCAGTATCGAATAGACGGGGAAGCGCACGTCGCCCGCCGGGCCGCGGTTCCAGAAGACGTGATACCCGTCGATCACGAGCGAGCCGCCGTCGAGCAGATAAACCTTTGTGTCAGCCATCTTCGCCTCCTTGGTTGATGGTCAGCGCGCACCGCGCTCATAGGGAATACCGAGGGCTGCCGGCAGGCCGGCGCGACGCCCGAACAGGACAAGCATGGCCATTACAGCCAAAAACGGCAGCATCTGGATAACGTCGGTCGGAATGCGGATGCCCGCCACCTGCGCGGCCGTCGTCATTGAGAGACACCCGCCAAAGATCAGCGCGCCGACGAGCACCCAGACAGGACGGCCCCGCGCCAGCATCGCCAGCACGATGCCGAGGAAACCCGCTCCGTTGGTGATGAAAGGGATGAACAGCCCCGCGCCAACATTGGCGAGGTAGGCGCCACCGATACCAGCCATGCCGCCAGTGAAGAGCACAGCCACCGTGCGGGTGCGGATCACGTCGATGCCAGCCACGTCGAGCGCCGCGGGCTTGTCGCCTGCGGCCTGCAGGTTCAACCCGAACTGCGTGCGCTTGTAGACCCAGATCATCACCCCGACCATTGCGACCGCGAGATAGACGATCAGGTGATGCCTGAACAATGCCGGCCCCAGGACCGGAATATCAGACAGCAGCGGGATCGGCGTCACCTCTGCTGCTGGCAGGCGCGGATAGCTGCGCGAGAACTGGAAATGGTGCAGAAGCGAGGTCAACCCTTCCAGCCCGAGCGTCAGCGCGATGCCGATCACGATCTGGTTCAGCCCGAACCGGACGCATAGCAGCGCCATCAGCGAAGCCACGGCCATGCCACCTGCGGCGCCGGCAATGAAACCGATCCAGAAGGACCCGGAATAGTAGGCTCCTACAAAGCCGATATAGGCGCCGGTGATCATCATGCCTTCGATGCCGATGTTGAGCACACCGGCTTTTTCAGACATCTGCTCGCCAAGGCCGGCCAGAAGCAGCGGTATCGCGGCCGTCACGGCGCCAAAGAGCAGTGCGGTTAAAAAGGTGTCGGTGAAAAATCCGCCCATCGCTCAAACCTTCCGCGCCTGATTGAGCCGATGGCCCATATATTCCGCAACCGCCAAGGTGATCAGCACAATCGAGATGAGGACCAGGGTGAAATGCTGGGGGACGCCGAGCCGCCGCGCTGCACTCTCTC
Organism: Tianweitania sp. UT-5YL-CI-8; assembly: GCF_030010215.1. Classification (GTDB taxonomy): domain Bacteria; phylum Pseudomonadota; class Alphaproteobacteria; order Rhizobiales; family Rhizobiaceae; genus Oryzicola. The sequence continues at coordinate 198,078 of NZ_JASCRR010000001.1, read as the reverse complement.
CGCCGATAGATAGCACCGACAGCAGAAAGACGAAGCCGATGGCGGCGAAGCCGTTCATGCGCGCCAGGAAGACCACCGGAATGACGGCCAAGCCGTAGGCCGGATTCCAGTCGGCGCGAACATTTCCCTGGATGCCGATGATGTCGATCGCGCCACCCATGCCGATCAGGCCCGCCGAAATGGCGAAAACAGCGATGGTCAGCACAGGTACATTGAGCCCGGCATGGATCGCGGCGCGCGGATTGGCCCCGACGGTTCTCAGTTTCAAGCCGAAGGCCGTGCGCGTCATGACAAGATGCACGACAACGATGGCGACCAGCCCGAAAATGAGGCCGCTGGTGATTGTCGTTTCAAAAAGCCTTGGCAGCCGGTCGCTCACCGCCAGCGTGCGCGTCTGCGGCACGGTGGTGCTGGGGTCCAGGAATGCGAGCTTCACCAGCACATTGGCGAGCGAGACGCCGAGAAAGGACATCATCAGCGTGGTGATGATCTCATTGATGCCCTGGTATGCGCGCAGCAGCGCCGGGACCAGCGACCAGACCATGGCGACAACGGTGGCTATCAAGAAGGCCAGAAGCAGCGCGAGCCAGCCCGGTAGCGTCTGGACCAGCAGCGGCGCACTTGCCGCCGCCGCCACAGCACCCAACAGGAATTGGCCGTCGCCTCCCAAATTCCACATGCCGGCGCGGAAAGCGACGATGAGCCCGGCTGCTATGAAGAGAAGCGGCGCCATGCGGGTCAGCGTCTGTTGCAGGCCGAGCGGCGACAGAAGCCCTCGTTCCACGACAAACCCGTAATAGGCCAGCGGATTGACACCCACTGCCAGCAGGACGCATCCGGCAAGCGCAAGCGAGACGATGATAGGACCCAGCGCGATGGCGAGCCGGCGGCTGAGCTTGCCCGCCGATGCGTCGGGCGTTGCAGCGCTTACGGGGGCGGCATCTGCGCTCATGCCGCAAGTCCGATCATGAGACGGCCGACCCGTTCGCCGGCACGATCGCCGTTCGAAACGATGCCCACGAGGCGCCCTTGGGAAATGACCGCTATGCGGTGGCACATGCTGAGCAACTCTTCCAGGTCTGTCGAAATCAGAAGCACGGCGAGGCCCTGCCCGGCAATGTCCCGGACGCGCTGGCGCGTCGCCAATGTATTTGCGAGGTCCAGGCCGTAGGTTGGTTTGTTGAAGATCACCGCGCGAGCACCGTCCGCGAGTTCGCGGGCAATCAGCACCTTTTGAATGTTGCCGCCGGAAAGCCGTCCCACCGGCGTCGAAATGCCAGGCGTACGGACATCGTAGCGTCGCGTCAGTTCGATGGCGCGCGCATCTATCTCGCGGGTTCGCTCCATGCCGGAACGCCACAGCGGCGGTTCGCCGATCTGCTTGAGGAAATAATTGATCGAGACGGGGAACGTGCCCACCGTACCTTCGCCGAGCCGGTCATCAGTGAGATAGCGCAAGCCGCGCTTGCGACGTCCCCCAACATCCAGACCATCGAGCGCCTGTCCGGCGAGCATCACACTGCCGCTGTCCGTCGGTCGCTGCCCGGCAAGCGCTTCGGCGAGTTGCTTCTGGCCGTTACCGTCGATACCGGCAATGCCGAGGATTTCGCCGTGCCCGATCGCAAAGGAAATCCTGTCGAGCCCTGGCGCGTCGGAGGTCTCAGCCATGCTGAGTTCGCGCACCTCCAGCAAGGCGTCGTCATTTGCGGCGCGTGGCGGGATGGAAATCTCGTCGGCGCCAGCTTGCCGGCCGAACATCATGGCGACGATTTCGTCGACCAGGGCGGCGCGCTCGAGCATGCGGAGACGCTCCGAGGTGATCTCGCCGACCTTGCGGCCGAGCTTGAGAACCGAGACGCGGTCGCCGAAGTCGGCCGCTTCGCCCAATTTGTGGGTGATGAAGACGACGGCAAGCCCGCGTTCGACCAGCCGCCGCATGAGTGCGCCGAGTTCTGCGATGCCCTTGGGGGTCAGCATCGAGGTCGCCTCGTCGAGGATCAGAAGGCGGCTGTCACGCAGCAATGCACGTACGATCTCCACCTGTTGCTGCTCGCCAAGCGACAGTTCGGACACCCGCGCGCCGAGATTGATGTCTATTCCGAGCGGACGGGCGATTTCAGCGACACGGGCGGTGAGTTCGGCAATCCTCGGCCGTTGCCACCAGCGGCCGCCCAGCGCGAGGTTTTCCGCGACCGTCAGCGTCGGCACAAGCATGTTGTGCTGAAAGACAGTACCGATGCCGAGCGACAGAGCGTGGCTGGGTGAGCGGATCGGCATTTCCACACCGTCGATAAGGATACGGCCATCATCGGGCTGTTGGAGGCCCGACAGCATGCTGATCAGCGTGGACTTTCCGGCGCCGTTCTCTCCGAGCAGGACGTGGACCTCGCCTGCGCGGATGTCGAGATCGACCCGGTCATTGGCGACAATGCCGGGAAAGCGCTTCGTCACGCCTTCGAGAGACACGATAGCCGGCCCTGCCTGCGTCTGCTCCATCATGGATTCCATCATAGTTTTCAACTGCGTCGAGCTGCGAAGGGGGCTGGACGGTCCCCTTCGCCACGTCCCCATACTTACTTTGGCGCGTCGGAGACGTCGGTCATCAGCGCGCGGACGGCGGTGGCCTCGAAGACCGGCTCGACCTTGATCTCACCCGAGATCATCTGATCGCGAACCTTCTGCACCTCGCCCCAGACATTGTCCGGAATCTGGTCGGTCTTCAGAAGCTTCACCGAGTCGTCGGCGAGGCCGATGGCGTAACGCTTGGTGCCGAAGGTATCGTCCTTCAGATCCTTGATCATGGCCGTGTAGACCGGAGTAATATCCCAGACGACGGAGCTCAAAAGGAAGCCCTTGCCGACCGAGGTCTTGTCGCCGATCACATCGATGAAAAGGACTTTCCCGCCATCGGCTGCCTTGGCGGTTTCGACCGCCTGCAACATGCCGAAGCTCGAGCCGTTGCCCTGGCCGAAGATGATGTCGGCGCCTGCGCCGATGACGCTTTCGGTGACGCGTCGACCACCAGCCGCGTCGCTGTATGCGGCGGGTCCGATCACCGCATAAGTGATCTTCACTTCGGGGTTTTCGGCCTTGACCCCTTGGGCGAAGCCGGCCGACTGCGAGTTCCACGAGGGCGGCTCACCAGATACGACGATGCCGACATGCTTGGAGCGGCTCATTTTGGCCGCCAGACGCCCTGCGAGATAGGCGCCTTCATGGCCGCTCAGCGTATAGTCGGCGACGAGGCCGGCTTTTAACGCCTGGGGTGAATCGACGATAGCGACCGGCACCTTCGTCTCTTCGGCAATCTCCGGCGCGGAGGTCGCGTAGCCGCTGGCATGCGCGATGATCAAGCTGGCGCCATCGGCTGCGATCTCGCGCAGCGCCGGGCGTACATCGCCGTAGCCGAGGCCGGAGGCGACGATGACCTCTATGCCGGCAGCCGCCGCCGCGGCCTTGGCCGCATCGACGCCCTGCTGGTTCCAGCCGAAGTCGGTGCCTTCCTCAGGTGTCATGATGGCGATCGACTTTACTTCGGCTGAGAGCGCGGCTCCCGCCATGAACGTTGCCGCGAGCGCGGCGAGCATGCTTCGTTTAATCAAACCTGTCATTTTATTCTCCCGTTACTTGACTGTTCCCGATAGAAGATCAAATATATACTGTATTATTATTCAGCTCGAACTATCATTGGATTCATTTTCTATGAGATCTTCCCTCCTTTGGCCTGCTGTCCTGGTCCTTGCGCTTACCGCCCCTGCGATTGCCGGGAAGACCGTCGACCTCGACGGTCTGTCCGCCGTGCCGGTTGAAATTCGCAATTCCGGGGCCGCGCCCATTCTGTGTCAGGCGGAGATCGCCCATTGGTTCTCTACGGATCTGGCCAGAATAGCACCCGGTGAGAGCGCCAAGCTCGACCTGCGCTTCAACCTGCGGAGCGGAACCTGGGCAGCGATGAATGCGCAGGGCGAAGCGCTTCCGCTGGAGCGTGCGTGGTGCGGCGTGGAAGGCCGCACCTACGAAACGCGTTGGGACCTCAGCCTTGCACGCACCCGCCCGATGGCTCAACAGCTCGACTGCCGCGCCGAGGAAACGGGGCTGGACTGCCGCTGAACCGGGGCAGGTGAGCACGATCACTGCTTTGCCTTTGCGTCGACGAGAGCGCGCAGCCGATCGTACTCTGCCTGGACGGCCGGGTCAGCGGTCAGCAACTCAGCTGCGAGCTTCGAGAAATCAGCTTCCATCTTGGCCTGGTCCTCCGGCGACAGTTCGTTGACCTTGCCGCCATTGTCGGACCAGACCTTGTAGGTCTTCTCGACATTCTCGACGCCCCACGGGAAAACCTGCTCCTCGGCGGCGCGACCAGCCTCGACAATGGCAGCCTTGACCTCGTCGGTTTGTGCCTGGAACCAATCCTCATTGACGACGGTCACGGAAACGATTTCCGCAAAGCGCAGATCGAGAATGTTCTTGCCGACATCGTAATATTTGAAGGCCGTCAGGATCGGCATGCCCACCAGCATCCCGTCGAGGCCGCCGGATTCGAGCTGTGGTATCACCTCGGTCAGCGCCAGGGGCACCGGCGTGGCGCCCAAGAGTTCCATGGGCTTGATCTGCAGCGGCGAGGCGAAGGTACGGATTTTGAGACCGCGCAGACCGTCAAGCGTGGTCACGTCCTTCATGGTGAAGACGACGGTGGGGCTGTTGTAGATCGCTCCGATCACTCGAAGCCCCTTGTCGAGAAACATTTCCTCCAGATGCTTGCGATATTCCGGATTATGAATCGCGGTGTGGACGTCTTCAGGCGTCTTGAAGAGACCGGGAACGTCGAAGGCCTGGAAGCGCGGGTCGACATTGGTCATGAAAGAGGTCGGCGTCGTAAAAGCCTCGATGGTGCCCAGCAGCACGCCCTCCGCCATGCGCGGGATCGCGCCGAGCTGGCTCGCCGGATAGATTTCGGTCTTTACAGCACCGCCGACACGCGCCTCGAGTTCTTTCGCAAAGACTTTCTGCCATTCGTGCTGGACGTCGTTGATGGTGGCCGAGGCGAGCTTCATCGTTGTTTGCGCCTGCGCAGCGGCAAGCGGCGTCAACGCTATTGCGGTGGTCAGAGCGGCGGCTTTGAGAAGTTTCAAAAGCATCGAATTCCCCTTTTTTAAAGATTTGAACCAAGCACGAGCGACAACGCCGGGACGTAGGTGATGATGAGCAGCGCCAGCACGAGGACGACAACGAAGGGCGCTACTCCGCGATAGAGTGAGTGTGCGGGTAGCCCGGTGACCGACTGCGCCACGAAGATATTCAGGCCGAAGGGCGGCGTGAACATGCCGATGGCAAGGTTGACCGTCATGACGATGCCGAAATGGACAGGGTCGATCCCCAGCGCGATTGCCATGGGCACCAGAAGCGGCGCAAAGACCAAAATGGCAGAGGTCGGGTCGAGGAAGCAGCCGATCACCAGAAGCACGACGTTGACGGCGAGAAGGAAGGTCAGCGCACTGAGTTGAAGCGCATTGATCCAGGCGATGATCGCCTGCGGCACACCCTGGGTGGTCAGCATCCAAGTGATGACACTGGCCGCGGCGACAATGATCATGATCTGGCCGGACAGGATGGCCGCGCTGCCAGCGGCGCGAATGACGTCGCGCACCGACATCGTGCGATAGACGAACAGCGCAACGGCGATGGCATAGACGCAGGCGAACCCACCCGCCTCAGTTGGCGAGAACAGACCGTTATAGATCCCGCCGAGGACGAAAATCGGCATCAACAGTGCCCAGAAGGCCTCTTTCGTCGCTTGCCAGGCAAGCCTCGGCTCGAAACGGCCCTCGCTCGGGATTTTGTTACGCATTGCAACGATGATGACGAAACCCGCCATCATAGCAGCCATCAGCAGCCCCGGCAGCATGCCGGCCATGAACAGTTTGGGAATCGATTGTTCCGCCGCAAGCCCGTAGAGGATCATGGCGATGCTGGGCGGGATGACGATGTCGATTGCTCCACTGGAAGCAAGCAGGCCGCCGGCGCGCTCCTTGCCATAGCCCGAGGCCACCAGCTTCGGATAGAGCGTCTTGCCGAGAGCGGCGACCGCGGCCACGCTCGATCCGCTGATGGCGCCGATCGCCGTCGAGGCGGCAACGGTCGCCACACCAAGGCTACCCGGCACGCGACCGACCATCGCCATAGCCCAATTGATCAACCGGTGGGCGATGCCGCTGGTGCTCATCAGTTCTCCGGCAAAGACGAAGAAAGGGATCGCCAGCAGTGCATAATTGTCCAGCCCGCCGAAGAGGACCTGCTGCAAGGCAACCGGCGGCAGGGGCATGACGAACATCATCGTAACCACTACAGCCGTGAGAAACACCAGAAACACGGGCGTTCCGGCGGCCAGCAGCAACAGCGGCAAAACAGCGAGCGACCAGATCATGGATGCACCTCCGCATGCGGGGCATTGCGGACAAGGGCGAGAACGTCGCGGACGAGCATAACGGTTGCTGTAACGGTCAGCCCGGCAAAGCCGACCAGCAAGGCCGCATGCGGGACCGACATGGGAACACCCAGTCCCATGCTGGTGACGCCGAGCTTCGAAATCCGTCCGATGAACAGCCAGGATGCGTAGGTGGCGTAACCACAGGCAACGACGGCGGCGACATCGTGAATGATGTACAGGACGTAGCGGACCCGCCCCTTCGTGTACAACGGCAACAGGTTGACGTTGATATGGGAGCGAAGGATGAGCGAAACGATTGTCGAGACCATCACCGCCCAGATCACCACATAGACCATCAGTTCGTCGGCCCCGACCGGGGAGATGCCGAAGAGGTAGCGGCTGACCGCATTGACCACATTGACCACCACGACGAACAGCAACGTGACACCCAGCAAGGTGTGCAGCGCACCCATTGCTGAGCCTGCCAAACCTGATCGAACAGGTTCACGCTCAGGCTGTTTCATCGTTCGGCTTTCAGTCGTCGGCATGATCTCAATCGGCCCCTTCGAGGATACGCCGGATAGCGACCAGCTTGCGGGCGCGTTCGCGTTGGAGCTCGGCGATGCGCTCAGGCGTATAGGAGTAGATGCCCTCGCCCGACTTGATGCCGAGGGTGCCTGCTGCGATCTTCTTGCCGACCATCGGGGCAACATCCTTGCGGTCCGCCAAGTCCGAATTCAGGAAGGTCGAGACCGAGTTGTAGATGTCGAGCCCGGCCATATCGAGGAGCGCCATCGGCCCGACGACGGCGAGCTTGTACCCGATGCCCCAGGACACGCAGGTGTCGATATCCTCGGGCTCGATGACGCCGCGCTCCACGAGGTCAACGACCTCGCGCAGCAGCGCGTAGAGCACCCGGTTCTCGACAAAACCCGGAACGTCCTTCTTGACTACAACGGGCAGGAGCCCAAGCGAACGGATGAGGTCGCGGATGGTCTGGACCGTCTCATCGGCGGTCTGCTCGCCGGCGATGACCTCGATCATCGGAATGATATGCGGCGGGTTCGACCAGTGCATCCCGACGAAGCGCGCGGGGTTGGAGATATGCGCCTGCAACTGCGTGATCGGAATGCCCGAGGTGTCGGAGGCAACGATCGTGTCCGGGTCAACGAGACCGTCGATCAGGCGATAGACTTCTGATTTAACCGAGATGTTTTCGGGAACGTTCTCGATGACGAGGTCGGCTCCCGAGATCGCCTCGGCGATGTCGTTGGTGAAGCGAACCGTCCCACTGCCCGTCGATGGCGCCGCAATGCCGAGGGAGTCGAGAACGGTCTCGGCCATGCCCAGCATGGATCGGGCGCGCTCGATTGCAGCCGGGGCGACGTCGTAGGCGTTGACCTGCATGCCGCCCCTGGCAAGCCGGGCAGCCATGCCGGGGCCCATCGTACCCATACCGATAATGGCGATGCGCTGGATCATCACGCTGCTTGGCTCCTTCTGGATAGTACGATCAGGTCGGCGGCCTTCTCGGCGATCATGATGACCGCCGCGTTGATGTTGCCGCAGACAAGATCGGGCATGACGGAGGCATCGACCACCCGCAGGCCGGCGACGCCGCGAACCCGCAGTTCCGGATCGACGACCGAGGCATCGTCGCTGCCCATCCGGCAAGTGCCGGCGGGGTGATGCACCGTGATCGAGGTTCGGCGGATATGCTCGTCGATCTCATCGTCACTCTGGCATTGCGGGCCAGGAAAGAACTCCGCCTCGATGAAAGGCTGCATCGCGGTCTGCGAGGCCAAATCTCGCGCGACACGGAAGCCTGCGCGCAGCGATTCCCAATCCTTGGGCGATGCCAGGAAATTCTGGTGGATCAGCGGCGCGGCAACAGGGTCTGCCGATGCCAGCTTTACCGACCCGCGGCTTTCCGGCTGGGTCGCCACGATCCTGGTCGCAAAACCATCCTTGAACGGCGCTTTGAACGGCTCGAAATATGGCCATGCCGCTAGCGGCGCCGCCGTGAACAGAATCTGCACATCCGGCAGCGGACGCTCCGGATCACTTTTGAGAAAGGCGACCACGCCGCCGGGCACGTCGCCGGAAAAGCCCTTTCCGGTGAGATAGGTCTTTGCGAAATCGAGCCCGATCCGGTCCGCTCGCATCATCCGCAGGAACGGCCCCGCCTCGCGGCGGCGATACATCAGGATCACCGAGACATGGTCCTGAAGGTTCTTGCCGACGGCCGGCAGGCCGACCCGCGTCTGGATGCCGTGCGCGGCCAGTTCGTCCGGCGCGCCGACGCCCGACAGCATCAGCAGTTGCGGTGTGTTGATCACGCCGCCGGCCAGCAACACTTCCCGGCGGGCGGTGACAGTGCGTTCGCCTCCGCGATGATTGATGGTGACACCGGTGGCACGCGCGCCCTCCATTACGATCTTCGTTGCCATCGCTTCGGTCAGAACGGTCAGGTTTGGCCGCTTCAGCGCAGGCCGCAGATAGGCCGAGGCTGCCGATGAACGGCGACCTTTCGAGATCGTCATCTGAAGACGACCGAAACCTTCCTGTCGATCGCCATTGTAATCGTCCGTCTGCGCATAGCCTGCCTGCCTGCTGGCTTCGGCAAACGCATCGATCAGCTTGTCCTTATAGCGGCAGAACTGGGTGCCGACCGGACCGGAGCCGCCCCGATAGTGGCTCTCGCCGCCTTCCCAGCTTTCCTGTTTGCGGAAATAGGGCAGCACCTTCTCATACGACCAGTCGTTCAGGCCGTTAGCGGCCCATCGGTCATAATCGCCGCGATTGCCCCGGACATAGGCCATTGCGTTGGTCGATGACGATCCGCCAATGACCTTGCCGCGCGCGCACTCGACGCTGCGTCCACCGACATTGTCTTCAGGCTCGCAGAAATACATCCAGTCGTGGCGGCGCTCCGTAAGGATTTTGCCCCAGCCAAGGGGGATGTGGATCATCGGATCGCGATCCCAGCCGCCAGCCTCGAGCAGAAGCACCGAACAGCGCGGATCGGCGCTCAGCCGGTTGGCCAGCACGCAACCGGCCGATCCGGCCCCAACGATGACGTAGTCGTAACTTTCCGCATGCGGCATGATACGTTTCGTCGCTTTCACCCGACGCCGGAGCGCCTGGGACCATTGAGATTCAAGCTGGGAACCCGGAAACGACCGGATATCCCGGTAGACGTCACCAATCGGCAGGCACTAGGCCAGTCCGGCCTGCCGGAGCCGCTGGGACCAGTGATCCCATCCCCGGTCGATCTGCTTGCCAACGAGCTGCCCCGCCGTCTTAACTTCGCCCGGAGACAGGTAATTGACCTTGCCGATCTGCAGGCCCGCCGTCAGCGCCTTGGCTTCCTGCTCAAGATAGAAAGCCCGGAACACCACCTCGCGGACGGAACTGCCGACATTCACCACGCCATGGCGCGCCATGAGGACGACGGTCTGGTCGCCCAGGCTTTCGGCGATATCGGCGCAGACGCTGGGGCTGCCGCCGAAAAGATCGGTATCGTCGCCCAGCTTGTCGCGAATCTCGTAGACGGGAACTGCCTCGCCCATGAACGCCCCCATGTGCGTGACCGGGCGCAGCGGCGTATCGGTGAAGCAATAAGGCAGCACCGCAGGCGAATGGCTGTGCAGCACGCACTGCACGTCCGGCCGCGCCTTGTAGATTTCGCTGTGGATGTAGCGTTCCAGATAGGACGGCCGGTTGTCCGTCGTCTCACCGTCCAGATTGAAACGCACCATATCGTCGGCCGTGATCAGGGCCGGCGCGAGCTTCTGGGCCAGGAAAAAGCTGCTGGGATCCTCCGGATCGCGCGCACTGATGTGCCCGAACGTATCCAGAATGCCTTCGTTCAGCAGTATCTTCGTGGCTGTCGCCAGTTCGTCGAAGACCGTCTGACGGATGGAACTGTTCTCTGTCACTTCAATTCTCCCATTAAGTGGCGAAGGCGATCGTCTTTGTTTTTGTTATCGATCGCCAACGCTGGCTTTCACTTGTTCTCGTAGATGCCGACTATCCGGTTCTGCTCGATGATGTTGCCGGCATATTTTTCGAGAAATTCCTCGCGGGTAGGCGTTCCCTCGACATTCGTGTCGAGCGCATAGACCCAGAAATAATAGTGATGATCGCCATGGCCAGCGGGCGGCTGAGGTCCGTAATACTGCATGCCGCCGGCGCCATTGGGACCGACGCGGAATTTCTCCTGCGCATCGGACAGATCGGTCGTCTTAGGATCGATGCCGTAGACGGTCCAATGCGTAAAGCCGTTGGCGAGGGGAGCATCGGGATCGTGGCAGATGACCGCCAGTTCCTTCGCTTCGGCAGGAACGCCGCTGACCGTCAGCTTGGGCAAGACGTTGCCCTTATCGCCGGCATGTTCGTCACGCAGCCTTCCAAGCGGCTCGAAATCCGCAGAGGAAATCTTGAGGTCTTTGATGTTCAGGGGCATGTAATCAGTCCTTTCAGAATCTCGGTCGAACTAGCTGGCCGACTTAAGGTCGGCCACGGTCTTGCCACCGACGCGCTGATGCACGCGACCGCCCGAGGCGACGCCGACGCAGATCAGCAGTTCGTCGGGGCGCGGCCCATCCGGCACGCAGAAGGTGACCGCATCATAGTGGGAGCGGATGTAGAGTTCGTCCTTGTGAGCAAGCGGGATGTCGATCGACGTACCGGCAGACGCGACCTTGCTGGCCGATGAAATCCAGGCTTCTCCGCCGCCCACCTGCTCCCGCAGCGGGTCTCCGAACACGGTCGTAACGCACGCCACAACATGTTCCTGTTCGCCGGAGGTTCCGGCGATGCCGCCCTTGCCGTAGCTTTCGACCGGCCTGCCGCCGAGAAGGGCCGCTGCGCGCGCGCCAAGCGCATGGCCGATGGCCGCACTCGGCTTCGTCAGTTCGGATAAGTCCTCCACGAACTTTCCAGCGAATGGATTGCGGATGATCACACCCACCGCCGCCTTGACGAGTATGCCACCCGGCTTGCCGCCGTCATGCTGTATTTCGTGGACGGCGGAATACCAGCCACGCACCTTATAGTGTTTTTCGACTTCGGCCGAGTAATCCATGCTTATCTCCCAAGGAGAGCGCGGCTTGCTTGCGCGCTTGTTGAGTTGCTTACCAGATCGCCGGAATTCACTGCGGCCATGAGAACACGCGGCGCAGCGGATCGTAACGCGCTGCTTCCAGAGCCGCCGGCGTGAACATGTTGCCCTTCGAGAGCGAGCGGTTGGCGGCGTAGTCGCCCGAGATGGCCTGGCAGCGATCGGTGATGGGGCGGATGCGCTGCTCCCACGCGACCAGAGCGTCCTCGACCGAAGAGTTTTCCGCGAGGTCCTGAGACAGGCTGAAGGCATTGACCATGGAGCAGCCGGCGCCCTGCGCGAGCGCCGGGCACATGGCATGGGCCGCATCGCCGACAAGAGCAACCTTGCCGCGCGTCCAGTTGTCCAGCTTGGTCGTCTCATATTTATCGTAGCGGGCAGTTTTCAGCTTTGCCGCCTCGATCAGGCACGGCTCCAGGAAAGGGAACATCTCGACCCAGACTTCGAGGTCGATCGGAACCGCTGAGCCGCGCGGATCGGCTGCGGGCGCCATCAGGCCGAGATAGAGCTCGTCCTTGTTGCAGGGGGAATAGAGGATACGCTGTACGCGCGGCCAATGGTTCCACATGTCGATGGTGTTGTCCCATTCGCCATGTCCGAGTTCCTTCTTCATGCGCGGCACGATCAGCCGGATGATGCCATCGGTCGATATCCAACGATCCTGCTTGAAGCCGAGCGAATCCCGGACCTTGGAGCCGACGCCATCGGCGCCGACGATCAGATCAGCTTCAAGAACCTCACCGGTCTGGAGCGTCAGTTTGCCATCGGCTTCAGCGGCGACCGCCTCGGAACCGGTGCGGATTTCGACGCCGACTGCGTGAGCGCGATTGACCAGCGCATTGTGCAGATGGCGCCGTGTCATGATACGCCATGGCAGGCCGTTGAACGTCTCCTTAGAGACGGACTTGTTGTGCATCCAGGTCTCGTAGGTCGGCGGCGTGTGCGACCCTTCGAGAACTTCGTCGAGCGCGCCCAAACCTTCGAGCACGCGCAGCCCATTATACCAGAGGTAAATGCCCGCGCCGAACGCCCGCAGTTCCGGGCCTTTCTCATGCAGCCTGACGTCCCAGCCAGCCTGCCTGAGCGCGATGGCAGCCGTCAGCCCGGCAAATCCGCCGCCGGCGACCTCTGCGCGTCGCGCTTTTCCGGAAGTTGCATTCACGTTGGCCATATTCTGAATCCTGCTGCGTACTAAAATTGACGGTTGGGCCTTCAGGCGTCGATGAAGTTCACGATAGCTTTCAGAGTGATCTCGGGGGAGACCTCGTTGACGTAATGGTCTGCGCCTGGAACGACGACGACCGGCAGGTCTGGACGCAGCCGACTTGTCCTTGCCAGCGCCGCTGCGGAGACCAATTTGCTTTCTGCGCCACGAACGATGAGCACGGGCCTCGTTACGTCCCGATATACAGGCGTCAGGTCGGCGCGAAGGCCTTTTGCAGTCTGCGCCATGGCTTCGGGCGAAGCCAGTGGACGCAGTCCGCCAACGACCGGCTGATAGCCGCTTTCGGCCCTGATCTTAATGGCATCGGCTGGAATGTTCGGATATCGGCCGGCCAGATAGCTCTCCACGGCCGCCACATCGGGAAAAAGCTGGTTCCCCGCATTCACTCTGGCTTCAAGCGCGTCGAACACCTCGGTCTCGATATAGGGCGTGAAGTCGATAGCCACGACTGACCGTATCAAATCCGGATACCGAGCCGCGGCCGTCACCGAGTTTCTCGAACCGAGCGAATGGCCGACGAGAATGGCTGGACCTCTGTCCAAGGTACGGATCAAAGCTGCGATGTCGTCGGCGTAGTCATTCGCCTCGTAGGCGCTTTCCGGTTTGTCGCTCAGACCGTGCCCTCTTTGATCGACGGCAATGGTCGTGAAGCGATCCGAAAGCCTGGCCATCATTGGCGTAAAAACGGCCGAGTTGGAGGTGATACCATGGAAAAACAGCATCAACGGTCCGCCGCCGGCTTCACGTACATTCAACTCGATTCGACCCGTGGAGATGCGCCGCGAAATCGGATGGTCGCAAGGATTTTCTGCCGCCATGTTGTGATCCTCGCTGCCGCCTCTCTCACCCAAGAGGAACACAAAACGCCGGGTGTCGTCAACACCGATTGTCTGACATTCTTGCAATCTTGATAATTGACAATCCGGCTATTCTTGCTGTCCTATTTGGGTGTCGTCACCTATGATGCGTCAGCCGCGACCCGAGCCCATGAGACGTACCGGATGCCCACAGACCTGAATTTGCGGATTTCGCCACGAACTGTTCAGCAGGAGACGGTGGACAAGCTGCGGCTTGCCATATTCTCCGGACTGTTCCAGCCGGGCAGCCGTCTTATCGAAAGTCAGCTTTGCACACAGCTCGGCATCAGCCGCCCTTCGCTAAGGGAGGCGCTACGCAGCCTTGAGGCCGAACGCCTGATCGAGATCGTGCCCAATCGCGGACCGTCGATCCCGGCGCTTACATGGGAAAAGGCCACCGCCATCTACGAGGTCCGGGAGCTGTTGGAAGTCGAGGCGGCAGGACGCTGTGCCTCACGAATCCGCCCGGAGCAACTGCGTGAGCTGGAGAAATCGCTCTTCGCGTTCGAAGAGGCGGCGTCCAGCAATGACAGCCTGGCGCAGGTCATGACCGCCGCGGACTTCTATTCGATCATCCTTGCCAATTGCGGCAATCCCGTCCTCGAGGAAGTCCATCGCGGCTTGGTGGCCAGGATCAGCTTCTTTCGAGGACGTTCGATGTCCCTGGAAGGAAGAGCTCAAAGCAGCCTGGCGGAGATGAGGGAGATATTCGAATCCATCGCCTCCGGCGACGAAAAAGCCGCCCGCAAAGCCTCGAAACGTCATCTTTTGAAGGCAAAAGCAGCGGCCAAACTATCCATGGACGGCGGGGTTTGAGCGTCGAAATTCCGGCCGAATCCGCCATTCGCCATAGGGAGTGGTGATGACTGTTGAGTGCAAAACCAATGCCGATATCGTCATTGTCGGCGGCGGCTCGGCCGGCGCGCTGCTTGCCGCGCGATTGAGCGAGGAACCGGCCCGCCGCGTTTTGGTGATCGAGGCCGGCGAGGAGCCAACCGACCCCGATATCTGGAACCCCGCTGCCTGGCCGGCGCTTCAGGGCCGCAGCTACGATTGGGATTATCAGACAGAACCTCAAGCCGGCACCGCGGGCAGAATCCATCGCTGGGCGCGCGGAAAAGCCATTGGCGGTTCAAGCTGCCTTCACGCAATGGGTTACATGCGAGGCCACCCGTCCGACTTCCAGGCCTGGGCCGATGCGACTGGCGATTCCCGCTGGAGCTGGAATGAATTGCTGTCTGTTTTTCAGGCTATCGAAAACCACCCGCTCGGCGGCGACTGCATACACGGCAAGGATGGGCCGTTGCCCATTTATATGCCGGAAGACGAAGTTAGTCCGGTAGCGCGTGCATTCATTGAGGCAGGCGCTGCCCTGGGTCTGCCTCGACTTCGCGGCCACAACGGCGGCGAGATGATCGGCGTCACCCCGAACTCCTTGAACATTCGCAACGGACTGCGGGTCACGGCGGCGGATGCCTGGCTCACACCGGACGTTCGGGCGCGAGAAAACCTGACCATTCTCACCGGGTCCCAGGTTCGGCGGTTAACTTTGAACGGAAATCGGGTACGCAGCCTTGAGGTCGTGGGGCGGCAAGGTCTGATCGAAGTCCATGCCGACCGGGTCATCCTGTCCGCCGGCGCGCTGGAAAGCCCGGCGCTGCTGATGCGCTCGGGCATAGGTCCAGAGGATATCCTTGATGCGGCTGGTGTGAGGCGCTTGATCGACATGCCGGACGTCGGCCGCAACCTTCAGGACCATCTGCTGGGTGCCGGCAATCTTTATGCGGCTCGCAAGCATGTTCCCCCCTCGCGCCTCCAGCACTCCGAATCGATGGCCTATATGCGGGCGGGCGATTTCACCGGCACCGGCCAGCCGGAAATCGTCGTCGGCTGCGGTGTAGCGCCGATCGTATCCGAACGCTTCAGCGCCCCTGCGCCCGGCACGGCATACTCGCTGCTGTTCGGCATCACCCATCCGACGAGCCGTGGCAGCCTGCGTATCACCGGCCGGGAGCTTGGAGATCCATTGCTCATCGATCCTGCCTATCTGCAGACCCAGCGCGACCGCGACCTGTTCCGCCAGGCGCTGGAGGCCGCGCGCACCGTGGGTCATCACCAGGAACTGGCGGAGTGGCGCGAAACCGAACTTCTGCCCGGCCCTCTGAACACCAACGCCGAGATCGACTACTTCATCGCGCAGGCTGTCATCACACACCATCATCCATCCGGCACCTGCCGAATGGGCAAGGATATGGGCGCCCCTGTCGATGCTGATCTGCGGCTCAAAGCGCTGGACAATCTGTTCGTCGTCGATGCCTCGGTCATGCCCAGTCTCACCGCGGGACCGATCCACGCCGCCGTTTTGGCTATTGCCGAGACGTTTGCTCGAACGATCAACTGAAAAAGTTGATGTTTGAGTATCCTATTGACGCTCCATGCATCTCTGAAGCTCGGCGTAGAGCGTCTGGACGAGTTCCCCCGCCGGCAACTCGCGCGCAAGCGGCGCGCCTTGTCCTGCCCATTGGGCGCCGAAACCATGCTCTCCCGCAGCCCTGGCCGCGGCATGAAGGGCTTTTCCGGCATCGTAAGCAATGGGATAGTCGGGCGGTCGGCGGTTGCCGACCTGTGGTGCAAGGGCGGTGAAGCGGTTGGCAAGCGAGCGCGCCGGTCGGCCGGAGATGAGTGGCGTCATTGTCGTATGATAGGCGCCCTGCCCTTTGAGAGCAGCCCTATAGGCATTGTCGGCAGCGGACTCCGGGCAAGCGATAAACGCGGTGCCCAGTTGCGCGGCCACGGCGCCGAGATCAAGCGCCGCGGCGATTCCGGCGCCATCCATAATGCCACCGGCCGCAACGACCGGCAGGCCCGACTTCAGCACCAACAGTCTCGTCAGCGCCATAGTGCCCAATGCATCGTCGTGATGAGCCGTATCAAACACGCCGCGATGACCGCCCGCTTCTATTCCCTGGGCAACCAAGACATCGATCCCGGCAGCTTCGGCCGCGCGCGCTTCGTCAAGGCTGGTGACGGTGGCGAGCAGCAGAATATTGCGGGCACGCAGCGCCGACAGCACCTCTTCGGGCGGCAGGCCGAAATGGAAGCTGACCACCGGCGGCGCCGTCTCCAGCAGCATCGCCAGCATATCGGTATCGTCGAGGAAGCTCTTGTAAATTTCACGCAGCGATGCCGGCGGCTCGGACCCGCACTCCAAGAACAAAGGCCTGAGCCAGTCTATCCATTCAGCCTCACGCGTTTGATTGGCCGTCGGGGGCGCATGGACGAAAATATTGACGTTGAACGGCCGTCCGGTGCGC
Organism: Tianweitania sp. UT-5YL-CI-8; assembly: GCF_030010215.1. Taxonomy (GTDB): domain Bacteria; phylum Pseudomonadota; class Alphaproteobacteria; order Rhizobiales; family Rhizobiaceae; genus Oryzicola. The sequence continues at coordinate 181,130 of NZ_JASCRR010000001.1, read as the reverse complement.
TCGCGGACTTCCGCAATCATCGCATGCGCGCCCGCTGCGTCGGTCGCACCCACACCGATCGAACCGAGACCGCCCGCGTCCGAAACCGCCGCCGCGAGCTTGGGCGTCGAGACCCCGGCCATAGGAGCCTGGATAAGCGGGATCGAGAGTTTCAAGTCTTCTATGAAAGACATGGGCATTTTACCGTGAGCAAGTGGCGGTTGAGCTATGGTATCACATGGGCTCTCGCTGATGGCAGAGCCTTGGTACTATCTAGGCGCGGAAAGACCTGACGAGAGCAGCGAAGCCAAGCTCCGTAGGGCGCAGACCGCCCTTCAGTCGAACGCGTTGCCGGTTTCGATCTTTGCCGCCTTTTCATAGGCAAGTGCGAATTCAAGCGTTGCACGGTCGGAGCGTGGTGGGCCGACAATCTGAATGCCGTTTGGAAGGCCGTTGGCGTTGAAGCCGGCGGGCATTGCCGCAACGGGCAGTCCGGCCATCGTCGGACCGATCACCACCTCCATCCAGCGATGATAGGTATCGGTCTCCCTGGTGCCAACGGCCCGAGGCCAAGGCAGATCGACATCGAAAGGAAATATCTGCGCGGCGGGCATGACGAGATAGTCGTAATGTCTGAACAGGGCCAGCATATATTTGTACCAGCTTGTCCGCACGGTCGAGGCGGCGTGGATGTCGGCTGGAGTGTGGGACTGCGCCTGCTCGAATTCGTAACGAAGCTGCGGGTTCAGAAGCGCCCGCGTTTCCGGCTTGTCGTAGAGCTCGCGCAAGCCGTGCGCGACGTCGAAGCTGCGCAGCGTCAACCACGCCTCCCAGAGTTTTAACAGGTCGAATTCCGGCTGAACGGTCTCGATCTCACAGCCGATGGAGCCGAGAACGTCGAGCGCCTTGCCTGCGAGGTCCAGAACGCCGGGCTCAAACGCAAGATATCCGCCGAAATCACCGAACCAGGCAATGCTAAGCCCTTTCGTCGCCGCCGGACCACCCAGGGTCAGGTCCTCGGTGGCCAACGACAGCGGATCGCGGGGGTCGCAACCAGCCTGCGTCGTAAGCAGCGCCGCCACATCACGGACCGTCCTGCCCATTGGCCCCGCGGTGCTGAGTTGGCCGATGAACAGTTCCGTACCGTCGCTCGGCACGCGCCCGGCGCTCGGGCGGAACCCGACGACATTGTTGAATGCGGCCGGGTTTCGCAGGGAACCCATCATGTCGCTGCCATCCGCCACCGGCAGAAGCCGCGCCGCGAGCGCGGCGGCGGCACCGCCGCTCGAGCCGCCTGCGCTTTTTGTCGGATCGTAAGGGTTGCGGGTGGGTCCATGCACCGGGTTGGTGGTATGCGACCCAAGGCCGAATTCCGGCGTGTTGGTTTTGCCGATGAAGATCGCGCCAGCCTTCTTCACCCGCTCGACGTGGATAGAGTCTGCCGTCGAGACGTGGTCGCGGTAGATCGGCGATCCCCAGCTTGTCGGCAGGCCCCTCGCCTCCGAGAGATCCTTTACCGCTTGCGGAAAGCCATGCATCCAGCCGCGCGACGCGCCATTTGCCAGGTCCTCGTCCGCCAGCTTGGCCTCAGCCAGCAATTCCTCGCGCGGATGCAGGAATATGATGGCGTTAATGCCGGGATTGAACCGGTCGATCCGGTCCAGATAGGCTTCCATGACGGCGACGCAGGAGACCTGCCGCGCGTGGATGGCTCTCGAAAGATCCAGGGCCGAAAGCCGCGTAATGTCGCCCGTCAAATCAGTCTCCCCGCATATTCAGAGAATGGAACCAGCCTACAGGGCAAACAGCGCTGCGGCGCGGTGTCAATGGCCCATAGAAACGAAAGCAGCATACTGGGTACGCAATCTGGTCTGAGCACGCTGACCCATCTCAAGATCAGACAGTCTTCAGCAGGTCTCGCATGGCATTGACGAGCGGGCCACCAAGGACTACGCGGCTTTCTCGTCGGGCGATTGCCGGGTCATCGCGCCATGAGTGCCGAAACGTCCGAACCGGCCGCTCGCTGCTTCCGCTGGCGCCGCTGCTGATCTTCCTCGTCGGCTTTTCGTCTGGCCGCTGTTCAGCATGATGTCGCAGTTGGTGTCCGACACCGCAGTGCTGCGCCTTCTGCCGCGCAGCGCCGAAGTTCTGCCCGACTGGGACCGCGTTTCGCCGCCGACCCCTGCCATGCAGGCCGCCCTGATGGAGTATCTGAAGGCGGTCGATGACGATCAGCTGCTCGGCGACATGGTGCGCTGCCTGAACAGCACCCACTCGGGCTTCCGCACGCTGATGTTGAAAACGACAAGCGCTCGATGATACGGCAAACCCGCCGGTCGATCTCGTGCATCGACAATCGATGGGGACAGCCGGAATTCTGGCTGGCGATTGCCGATGCGCTCTCGCCGCTGATCGACCGCAACCTGCTCGCAGCCGTTGATCTCGGCCGTAACGCCTCGGGCGATATCCAGCATCTGCCGGCGGAGCAATCCGTCAACGGCGTCGGCTATCCCTATGCGATCATCGCTGCGTCGCTCACCGGATGAAACGCGACGTGATGCTGGGCGCCGTCTTGCTGCCTCTGTGGACCCTCTCCTTGTGCGTACCGCGGCCTGGTTCGTTCTGTTGCAGGAACAAGGCCTGATCAACGATGACTTGCAAACGCTTGGCCTAATCGGTGGGTTGTTGCCGCTGATCTTCAACCGCACCGGCGTCATCATCGCCATGACCCATGCGCTCTCGCCCTTCATCGTGCTGCAGATCTATTCGGTGATGATCACAATCCCAAAGAACCTAATGCCGGCTGCGGCATCTCTCGGCGCGCATTCGGTCAGGCGGTGCACTCGACGGGACGTTAGATCTTGAGCTTGGGATCGGTCTGGAGCGATCAACTTGCTTAGACACCGTCGATGACGCCGATCACGTCGGAAAGATAAGCGACAATGATCGCCTCCGACCAATCGTCGACTGCGAGACCTATGTAATTGTCGGGGCGTATCAACCACGCGGCTCCGGCGGCCTGGCCAAAGGTTGTCGCAAATCGGCCGTCCACATCGCGGATAAGTTCAACGTTTGGTGGCTCGTCGGCCACGATGTCGTTGGATGCGATGGCGACGACCCGCACCAGCCCGGGCCAACGTTGGTGCAAATGAGCCGCGCAAGCTTCGATTTTAGCCGCGTCCTCGGAACTGCCGAGCGAGACAATCAGCACGAAGGCTGGTCCTTTCAGCAAATCGAAGAGGCGGAGTGGGAAACCAACGCCGTCCCGGCGCAGGCCGAGTACATCGGGCACGCGATCTCCAGCAGCGATCTCGCCAACAGCATTTCCCATTGCCAGCGGACCATCTCGATAGCTGACCAGAAGCTGGGTATCCTGCAGCCGATGCGGCGGGATGATGGGTCTGCCGAGATTGACGCTCTGCTCGGTCGTGCGCACGACGACGTCGGCCGCGACCGGACGTCGTTCCGCTTGGTAGCTGTCGAGGAGCGCGGGCTTTGCGACGCGCCTAGTAACCAGCGCCAGCTTCCAAGCGAGATTATAGGCATCCTGGATGCCGGTGTTCATGCCCTGGCCACCCGTGGGAGGGTGAATGTGGCAGGCATCACCGGCAATGAACGCGTTTCCACTGCGATAGCTTTCGGCAAGACGCATGCTAATGCGAAAAATAGACGACCAATGCATGTCGGAAAGCGTGGCCACGCCGGGAATCAGACGATCGGCAACCTCCTGCAAATCATCAAGTGTCGCGCCGGGCCGATCGACTTGGATGCCATGGCTGGTTCCCGAGCCAGATGCTCCGGCGCTCAACCGATCCGGAGCCGGCATGGTAACCCGGTAACGCCCGCGCCCCGGCAGCGGGATCGCGATGAACATGTCGGGTGCCGCTTCTTCCCGCAATTTGAGCGCGCGCATCGCCAGCCCACGCGGCAGGTCCCAGTCGATATGGACGTCACCAAGCATGAACTCGAACGGAAAGGCATCGCCCTGGAATGGAATGGCGAGCGCGTGACGCACGGCACTGTGCGCTCCGTCGCAGCCGACGACATAGCGAAATCCGGCGGCCTCGCGGCCCTGCGGCGTGTCGATGGTAACATCGACGCCGTCCTCGCTCAGTTCAAGCGCCGCAAGCGTGACACCGCGCTCGACTGTGACGCCGAAGCTCTCGAGATGCGCTGTCAGGACTGCCTCGGTCGCATATTGCGGCACGCCGAGCTGGGAATAGGTCAGATCGGAAAGATCCGGTCTGCTGTCCTGGGGAGGTCCGCCATTGACGATCGACCGGGTTCCCTTGAGCCACAAGCCGGAGTCGATGATCTCGCGCGCAATGCCCATATCCTCGAACACTTCCAGTGTTCGCGGCGTAACGCCGATTGCCCGGCAGTATGGCAAGGGTGCAGAGTCTTTCTCGATGATCCGGACCGAAACGCCATGCCGCGCCAGTTCCGAGGCGAGCGTCAGGCCCACCGGCCCCGCTCCAACGACGAGAATGCTCGGTGCTTGTATGTCCATGCCTAGAGCCCCCAAATAGACACAACTTTCCCCGCTTCAATTCTTCCGGGCCGGCCGATACTTGTCAATTGGTCAAGCGACGGAGCAAGGGCTGCCATAGTCGCAAGAAAGTTCCATACTGTCGTAAACCGCGCCGCCATCGAGTTGCCAAAACCGGCCGGTTATATTCTGCACCTGCGGCATGCGGGAACAAATGCCGCTCTACTGTCTTTATTTCGTCATAGGGAGATGTCGCTGGAGGAAGAGATGAAGATTTTCAGACGACGCGTATCGGAAGGCACCATCGCGACCGGCGCCGCAGTCCTCTTTCCATTCTTATGCGTGATGCTCTGGACCGCACTTCATCTTCAAATTTGGCCTTGATTCTCTGGATCGCTGCGGTCACACTGGATGCGCTGTGACTGCGATCAGCCGCTTAGTCATTAACTTCAGCTCGCCTGCTTCAACGCATCAACTTCAACTCGCCTGCTTCAACGCATCCGGGACGTCTTCACCTGGTATACCCAGCCAGACCCCAAGTTCACGAAGGCGATTCTGGACTTCGGATACGGCGATAGACGAGGTTGGAACTCCCCTTGTCGAAGCGAGGGTGGCGGCAATCGCCGCAGCTTCGCCTGTCATCGTGCAGGCCGGAACGTTGCGCGTCGAGCCGAAGGCAATGGCATCGGCGGAGATACAGCGGCCCGCGACGATGAGATTGTCGATCTTCAGCGGTACCATGGTGCGATATGGAATGCCGAAGCCGATCCCGACATGGTCCATGATCGCCCTGCTGCCACCTGGCTCATGCACATCGACAGGCGAGTTGCAGAGCCCTATGGCGTCGTCGAAACGGCGGTTGCCGCGAACGTCGGTCTCGGTGATGATGTATTGACCGGTGATGCGGCGTGTTTCACGAACGCCGAGCTTCGGCGCAACCTCGAGGAATATCGCATCTTCGAACCCCTTCACGTAACGCTGCAGGAAATCGAAGGCGCAATAGGCTTGCTTGCGGATTTCGATCTCCGCGCGGCTGAGGTCACGGTCGTCGAGGCCGTTGCCCTGGAAGCGCGTGACGTTCACGCTGATTTCGCCGGGGATCAAACCGGTCTTCATGGTGATGTGATCTTTTGGGATGATCCAGTCGAAGCCTTCCGCCACCTTGTCCTTGATGCGCTGCTGAAACCCGGTCAGCAGGACGGCCATGGCATAGTCCTCGTTGCGGTCGCCGGCTTCCTTCGGATAGACAACTTCCCACATATCGGCGCGATTGGCCTCACAATCGGCGATCAGGGCGGGAACATTGACGTTGAGAACCCGGAAATAGGATGTGATCGGCTGGGTAAGCCCGTCGCTCTCGCGACCGAGCATGAAATCGGCACCGGCAAGCGCGGCCACGTCGCCGTCACCCGAAGCGTCGACGAAGGCCTTGGCCAGCACCAGGCTTTCGCCGGACTTGGTGCGGATCAGCAGCCCGTGCACTGCATTGCCCTTCATCACGGTTTGGATCACATTGGCGCGCAGCAGCACCTCGATACCGGCTTCCTCAACCATTTCGATGATCACGCGCTGCATCACCTCGGCGTCAAACGTACCGGTGTATTTGCCCCAGTAGGATTCATGCACCCGCCCGTCCGCGCCCTTGTATCCGACGCAACGCTCCAGCATCTCATGGAAGATCGTCGAATTGATCAGCCCGGTCGGCTTGGTCAGCCGCCCGCCGGTGATCAAGCCGCCGAGAAAGCCGGTGCCTTCAAGCAGCAGCACACTTGCCCCCTCGCGCGCCGCGCGGATCGCTGCGACGATACCCGAGGAGCCCGCGCCGGTGACAACCACATCGTAAGAGCCGAAGAGGTTCATGGTCAGTCCTTTCACTATCCGTTCGGCAGCCACGAAGGCTCAGCCGATATATTCCATGATGTAGAGACCGGCATTGTAATCGGTCACATAAATGAGGCCGGCCTTGTCGACGAAGATGTCGCAGGACTGGATGATCGGTTTTTTGCCTGACCGCTGGTCCATCATCGAGCGCGGCGGTGACGGCACAAGGGCGCCCACCTCTCTCGGCAGGCACTCGTCAGAGATGTCGAAGATGCGGACGCCGGCGTTCTGCCAGGTCGAGAAGATCAGCGATGAACTCTGGAACGTGCCGGGGCGGTTCTCGTGGATGTTGTGCGGCCCGTAATGCGCGCCCTTGCGGGCGTAACTAGCATCGGAGGGCGGCGGCATGGTCGACAACGGGATCGGATTTGCCGGATCCTTGACGTCGAAGATCCAGATGTTCTTCAGCCCGTCCTCGAAATCGTCGAGTACCGCTTCGTCCAGCACGACGAGCAGGCCGCGGTCGGTGAGCGGCAGGCAATTGTGCGTGCCGCCCTGAAACGGCGGCGACCAGTTGACGTGCTTGATCAGCTTCGGATTGGCGCGGTCGGCGACGTCCATGACGACCATGCCGGCATCCCGCCATGCGCCCCAGGCGATGTCGCCGCTGACGAGCGCATGGTGCAGGCCGAACTTGCGATTGGCTTCCCAGGTTGGCGTCTCGCCTGCAGCCTGATGCATCCCCGGTAAGGCGTAGCGCCCTGCCTCGCGCGGATTGGCCGGATCGGACATGTCCACGGTCATGAAGATGAAATCGGTATAGCCGTCGAGCAATGCCGAAACATAGGCCCACTTCCCGCCCGTCCACCAGATACGGTGAATGCCGCCAGAGGCCGGCATGAAGCCGATGCGGCGCGGCTGGCCGGGTGTCGAGAGATCGTAGACGGCGAGGCCGGCGTCCCAGTTGCGCGTCGTGGTCGGGGCTGCCGTTCCAAGCGCAGTGCCCGCCGCAGCCTTATAATAGTTGGCTTCATCGGCAAAGGCCGCATCGGCGAAGACATCCTTGCCGTGGATAACCAGCAGCAGCCCATCAGCGACCTGGAGATGCACATTCCATGTGTTCGGCGGGGCTGCGACATAGCCGGCCGGCTTCGGGTTTTTCGGATCGCGCACATCGACGATGGAAAATCCCTGGCTGAATAAATGCCCGATATAGGCAAAACCCTCATGCACCATGACCTGGATACCATCGGCTTTGCCGCCCTGATCGGAATGGCCGATGAGCCGCATGTTGCGGGCATAGTCCGGGGTCATCAAGTCGGTCATCTCGGCTGCTCCAAATCGTCCTACGGCATTTCAGTCAAAGCGTTGGGCGCGGCGGTCTAGACCGCGCCCAACGGTCTTGCGACGAAGCTTACTTCACCATGTTGCCCCAGTTGTCCTTGCTGTCGACGTTCTCCTTCCAGATCATCACTGGCTGGATGAGCGTTTCCTTCTGGACCGGCTTACCGGCAAAGTGGTTCTCCATCTCGCCGACGATGGACGTGCCCATCGAGAACGGGTTCTGGCCGACATCGGCATCCTGCGTGCCCTCGCGGATGCGCTGCAGACCGAGCGGCGTACCGTCGAAGCCGATGACCGGGATATGGCCTTCCTCGCCCGGCTTCTTGAGGCGGTCGATCTGACGCAGGGCCGAAACCACGCCGCGAATCATCTCGTCATTATGCGCCCAGATCGCCGCTACATTGGGATCGCGGGTGAACGCATCGACGGTCAGCGTCTGGGCGTTGTCGGCGGTCCACTCGGCCTTTAGGGTCTCGATCTTGATGTCGGGATATTTCGCGTCCATCTGGTCGTGAAAACCCTTGTAGCGCTTTTCCGACTGGCCTGAGCCGATCGCGCCGCGCACTTCGAGCACCAGACCCTTGCCGCCGGTAACCTTAGCGACGGCATCCGCCGCGGCTGCACCGCCGGCAACGTCGTCGAAGGTGTTGTAAGCGATCCATTCGCCTTCAGGCGGCAGATTCTCCAGCATGAACAACGGAATGCCGGACTCATTGGCCTTGCGCACGCCACCCTGGAGCAGCGTTGCATCAACCGGGTTCAAAAGGATGATGTCCGGCTGCTTGCTGACCACGTCGAGCAACTGCGTCGTCTGCGTGCTAGCGTCGCCCTTGCCGTCATAGACCGAGATGTTCATGCCCTTTTCGGCGGCAAGCTTCTTAACGTGGTCGACCAGCGTCACCTGATATTCGTATTGCAGGCCGAAGGCGATGTAGGCGAGGTTCTTACCCTTTAGCACGCTGTCTTGTGCGAAGGCCGATGTTCCGGAGGCCAGCATCGCAGCACCCGCGGCCAGTCCCAGAAATGTGCGTCGTGTCGTTTTCATCAGGTTTGTCTTGTCCATGGTCTTTCTCCTCCCAGTTGGACCGTCTTCCGAAAAGTGCGGCAGCGGTCAGCCGTTCGCAGACCCTAGCGGTCTGCGCTGCTGTCATTGCCGTCCTAAAAGTTCGTTTCCAGACAGGTCAGCCGCAGCACTGCTTTGGTTCACCCGGTCCGTCGTCCATGCGGTCTGATAGACGAGCGCATGCTCAGAACGCCTCTGTTACCGTCAGGACGTTTTCGGTGTGGATCTCGCAGCTTTCGCTATGATCTTCTTGCGCATTCCAGCCTCGAGGTAGCTGCGGCGGTAGACGTCGAGTGCAGCGGCAGCAGCGATGACAAGTCCGCTGACAACCGAATCCCAGTTTGGCGGTACGTTCAAAAGGTTGACCGCATTCTGGACCAGCCCGAGCAAAAGGACGCCGAGCAGCATGCTGCCGATGTTCCCCTCGCCGCCGAACAGGCTGACCCCGCCGATGACGACGGCCGCAATCACTGCCAGTTCAAGTCCTTGTGCAGCGGTTGCCGCACCCGCTTCGAAGCGGGCGGTGATCAGCAGGCCGGCGATTGCCGACATCAGCCCCGAGATCATGAAGGCGGCGATGATGACGCGTTCGGTTTTGATACCGGCGAGGCGCGCTGCCAGCGGATTGCCGCCTGTGGCATAGACGGACCGGCCGAACTGCGTGCGTGAGAGAACGATCTGAGCCAAGGCGGCAAGCACGAGCGTCAGCACGATGACGCCCGGAACGCCCAGAAAGCGGCTCGCTTGCAGATCGATGAAAATCCTCGGAACCGGAGCGATATTGGTGCCGCCGGAGTAAATATAGGCCATTCCGCGGCCGATGGTCATTGTCGCCAAGGTCGCGATCAGCGGTGGAATACGCAGTTTTGTCACGGCCAGTCCGTTGACAAGGCCAATTCCAAGGCCCGCGCACAGCGCCAGGATGATGGCGATCTCCGGCGAAAGCCCCTGGAACTGTACCAGGCCGACCGCGAGCACCGAGGACAGCACGAGCACGGATGCAACCGAAAGATCGATGCCGGCGACGAGGATGACGAAAGTCTGCCCGATCGCCACCACGGCAATGATCGTTGCCGATTGCAGGACGTTTTCGATGTTGCGCACGGTCGCGAAGACCGGGCTCATCGCCGTCATGATCAGGCCGCCCAGCAGGATGATGGCCATCAGGCCCAAGCTCTGCACCAGGTCGATGAACGAAATGCGTCCACGCAAGGCCGAAAGACCACTGGATTGTGGCACTCGATCAGCCATTGGTGCGTTCTCCATAACCATATTGCGTTCTCCGACTTCGGCGCCGCGCGTTCGACTTTGGAACGGGCACACTGTGTTCTTGCTTCCGGTTGCCTCAGCCTGTCGTGGCAAAGCTCATGATCGTCTCCGCCGTCGCCTGTTCTTTCGGCAGCGATGCGGATATGCGCCCCGAACGCATGACAAGGACGCGGTCTGTCAGGGTCAGGATTTCAGGCAGTTCCGAACTGATCAGCAGGATGGCCATACCGCCCTCGGCCAGCCGCAGGATCAGTTCGCTGATTTCTGACTTGGCCCCGACATCGATGCCTTTGGTCGGCTCATCGAGGATGAGCAGCTTCGGCTTGCGCGCCAGCCAGCGAGCCAGCACGACCTTCTGCTGGTTGCCGCCGGAAAGCGTTGACACACGGGTTTTCGAGGACGGCGTTTTGACCGCGAGTGCGCGAATTTCACGATCCGCAATTGCCTGTTCCTTGGCCATCGAGAGGAAGCCGAAACTGGAAATCCGGTCGAGCAAGCTCAGTGTTATGTTACTTTTCACGCTCATCAGCCCGACAAGCGCCTGCTGGCGCCTGTCTTCCGGCACCAGCCCGACACCCGCCTCGATAGCCGCCTTGGGGTCATTCGGGGAAACGGCAATGCCGCCGATCTCGACCGAGCCACTGTCATAGGGGTCGATGCCGAAGATGGCGGCGGCAAGCTCGCTTCGCCCGGCGCCGACAAGGCCGGACATGCCGACGATCTCACCAGCGCGCACCTCGAAGGAAATGTTCTCCAACACATTTTCGCGCGTCAGCTTGCTGACCTTAAGCACGACATCGCCGACAGGACGCTTGGTTAGTATGGTATCGCGCACCTCGCGTCCGACCATCATGCGGATGACCTTATCGTGGTCGAGTTCCGAAATCGGCCTAGTCCCGATGAGACGACCGTCGCGCAACACGGTGACACGATCGGCGATACGAAACACTTCTTCGAGCCAGTGCGACACGAAGACGATGCTCATGCCTTTGCTTTTGAGGTCCTCGACGACGTTGAAAAGGCGGTCGATCTCCGGCGGCGACAACGACGTCGTCGGCTCGTCCATGATCAGGACTTTGGAATCCTCGGAAATCGCCCGTGCGATCTCGACGAGTTGCTGATCCGCGGAAGACAGGCGACCGGCTGGGGTCGATGGATTGAGATGCGGGGCGACGCGGGCCAGCGCGCGAGCCGCCCGCTCCTTCTGAAGCCGCTTGTTGAGCCAGCCATACCGCGTCGGCCAGCGGCCAAGCATGATGTTTTCCGCCGCCGACATGGCGGGCACCAGATGGGCGTCCTGGTGGATCGTAGCTACACCCACGCGGTGTGCCGAGGATGGATCGGGACTGAGCACAACACCATCGACCGTGATCTCGCCGCGGTCAGGTGCGTAAAAGCCCGCCATCATCTTGATCAGCGTCGACTTGCCTGCGCCATTCTCTCCAAGAAGCGCGGTGACCTCGCCAGCGCGGACATTGAAATCGACGTTATCGAGCGCCAGCACGCCAGGGAACGACTTGGTGATGCCCTTAGCGATCAGCACGGGCCGCAGATCTTCAGCCACCGAAATGACTTCAGCGACGCTCATGGCACGGCCTTGATCATGCGCAGACGAACTGCGCCGCAATACAGCAGCATGACTACGATCCTCCAGGCAGCCCACTCCTCAGGGCCGAAACAACGACAGCCCAAGGCCATCACCGCCAACATTCGCAACGCTATTTGGCTGAAATGAACTTGTCAACTGGTAGATACAGCGGACCAGTTGATTTTCTTGAAAAGACCAAGAGCTTTTCATGGTGGCTCCTACTGCCCAAAGAAGCGCTTCCAAACCTGAATCAAGCTGTATTTATGGCGTTCCTGTGGAAACCGGATCGCAGTATAGAAAATTAACAGCTGTTACACCCTGTTTCACCCATCGTGCAAAGCAGATCAGTTTGCCAGACGATAAGACTTGGTCCAACCAGTTGGTAGAAATTTTTCCGTCAGGGAGTGACATGCCTCGTAGAATGGTCTAACTGGACTATATAGCAGTCCAGTTTTTGGTGAGCCAATGGTAAGCCCGATTTCGCTTCTCAACGAAACCCTTCACAAGCAAACGGCCAAGGAAATGATCCGCGACAAGATCATTTCCATGATTGCATCGGGCATCTTGCAGATGGGCGACGAGTTGCCAAGCGAACGCGAACTGGCAACCATGCTGACGGTCAGTCGCGAGACCGTTCGCGGCGCGATCCAGCGCTTGGCCGGCGAAGGGGTTGTGCAGGTGTCGCAGGGCGCACGCACACGAGTGGCGCGGGTGGATGTCGACGTTGGCACGCAGCGGATCGGTGTAACAAACCCAGCGTCGATCAACGGATATAGCCTGGACGCCGTACACGCCGCCCGCCTTCTGGTCGAAACGGCGGTGGTAGCGGACGCTGCCCGGTATCTCAGCGACGACGACATAAAACGCCTCGAGGATTCAATTGTCGCCCAGGAACAGGCTTTCAATGATCCGGTGCGCTTCCTGATCTGCGACCGCGAATTCCACCTGACCATTTACTATGCCTCGTCGAATCGGCTGCTCGCCGATTTCGTGGTCGATCTCTATACCTACCTGCTTGACCACCGCCGCATCGCCATGGCGCAACCGGGGGCAATCGAGAAGAGTCTCGAAGACCACCGGTTCATCGTGCGCGCTCTCAAGATGCGCAATCCGGAAGCGGTTTCAGCGGCATTTTCCGAGCATATCCTGCGAATTCACGACACGACGCTGGCCGTCGACAGCAGCAAACAGCCCGCTCCGGCAAAGGGCGCACAACCCATACCGTTCATTGCCGGCGGCAAGAGGGAGTCGGCCTGACATGAACATACTCATCATTGGTGCGGCTGGCATGATCGGCCGCAAACTGACGCGCGCGCTGATCGACAAAGGCGAAATCAACGGGAAGCCCGTCGAACGCCTGGTGCTTGCCGATATTATGCAGCCTACAGCACCAGATTTTCGCGGAACGGTCGAGACGGTGGAAGCCGACCTCTCCCAGCCGGACATTGCAGCATCGCTTATCAGCTCAAGGCCCGACCTCATTTTCCATCTGGCTGCGATCGTTTCGGGAGAAGCGGAGGCAGACTTCGAAAAGGGCTATCGCGTCAACCTCGACGGTACGCTTTCACTGTTCGAAGCAATCCGAAAAGCCGGGTTGGAACAGCCCTACATGCCCCGCCTCGTCTTCACCTCCTCGCTTGCCGTGTTCGGCTCTCCGCTGCCCGATATCATCGGCGACAGTCAATGCCTTACACCGCTGACAAGCTATGGCACCCAAAAGGCGATCAGCGAGCTGTTGCTTGCCGACTATTCGAGAAAGGGCTTTCTAGACGGGATCGGCATCCGGCTTCCGACGATCTCCATTCGTCCAGGCAAGCCGAACAAGGCCGCTTCAAGCTTTTTCTCCAGCATTCTGCGCGAGCCGCTGATCGGGGAGGAGGCGGTGTTGCCGGTAAGCGAAAGCGTGCGCCACTGGTTTGCCAGCCCACGCACGGCCATTAGCTTTTTGCTGCATGCTGCCGAAATTGACACCGCGCCTCTTGGGCAACAACGCTCGATTACCATGCCGGGCCTGTCGGCGACGGTTGGCGATCAGATTGCCGCGCTTCGGCGCGCCGCAGGCAACGCCGCAGTCAAGCTGATCCGGCGCGAACCCAATGCAGCGGTTGCTGAAATCATCGACGGTTGGCCGCGCAGTTTCGACGCACAACGCGGTGAAGCGCTGGGCTTCAAGGCGGAAAGCTCGTTTGACGATATCATCCGGGTTCATATCGAGGATGAACTCGAACACGCCGTGCCAGAGCGGGTGTAAGATGCTTCTGGGAGCAATTGCCGACGATTTTACCGGCGCAAGCGATCTGGCCAATACGCTTGCCAAAGAAGGCATGGCGACCACGCTGTTCGTGGGCGCCAATGACAAAGCAGGCGATTGCGAAGCCGGTGTCGTCGCTCTGAAAACGCGTTCGATACAAGCGGCCGATGCCGTTGCCCAGTCGCTCGACGCTGCGCGCTGGCTGATGGATCAAGGCTGCCGGCAATTCCTCTTCAAATATTGCTCGACCTTCGATTCGACGCCGCGCGGCAATATCGGACCCGTCACGGAGGCTCTACTCGATTTCCTCGGCACGAACATCGCCATCGTCTGCCCGGCATTCCCGGCGACAGGCCGGCGTATCTTCATGAGTCACCTGTTTGTCGGCGACCGGCTTCTCAATGAATCCGGCATGCAACACCACCCGTTGACGCCGATGACAGACCCGGATCTGCGCCGCTTCCTGCGGCTGCAAACCAAAGGCGAGGTGGGCGCAATTCATCTCGACACGGTACGCAGTGGCCCAGAGGCGCTGAGCGCGGCATTCGCAGCGGAGTGCCAAGCCGGACACCGCATGGTGGTCGCCGACGCAATCGACGACAGTGATTTGCGGCGCATCGGCACGGTCGCGGCAGATCACCGTCTGATCACCGGGGGCTCAGGCATAGCCATCGGCCTGCCGCAGAATTTTCGTGACAGAAACCTGCTGCGCGCTGAAGCTCAGCCCTTGCCCGTCCCGTCCGGACGCGGCGCTGTGCTCTGCGGCTCGTGTTCTTCAATGTCGCAGAAGCAGGTTGCCGACTACAGCCGCGACAATCCCCATTATGCGCTCGACACCGGCGCGCTCATGGCCGGCACACTCACTGTATCTGAGGTGGCTGGCTGGGTGCTCAGGAACAACGGCGCCAACCCCCTCGTCTACTCGACAGCCGATCCCGGAACTGTGTCCAATGCCCAAGCTGCGTTTGGACGCGAGAAGGTTGCAGCGACGATCGAGCGTTTCTTCGGCGAAGTCGCGCAAGCCTTGGTGGATGGCGGGGTACGGCGGCTTGTGGTGGGCGGCGGAGAGACGTCCGGCGCCGTGGTTGAAGCCTTGGCGGTTCGAAGCTTGCGGATCGGCGCGGAAATCGATCCGGGCGTACCAGCATTGGTGGCGGAGCGGAACGGGCCATTGGGGCTGGCGCTGAAGAGCGGCAATTTCGGCGCGGTCGATTTCTTTGCCAAGGCGCTGCAACAGGTCGGCACGGCATGAACGAGCAGAGAACCCGGGAAGACATCGTCAAATGGGGGCGTTCGCTGTTCGAACGCGGGCTGACCGCCGGATCCTCCGGCAACATCTCCGTGCGATTGGACGACGGCTTCCTGATGACGCCGACCAATTCGTGCCTCGGCTTTCTCGACGCCGAACGCATGTCGCGCCTCGATGCTACTGGCAAACACATTTCAGGCGATGCCCCGACCAAGGAACAGCCGCTGCATTTCGCTTTCTACAACAAGAGGCCACAGGCGCGCGCCGTGGTCCACCTGCATTCCACCTATGCAACCGCCCTCTCCTGTCTAGCCGATGTCGATCCATCCGATGCCATCCCGCCGATTACGCCCTACGTCGTCATGCGCGTCGGACGCGTGCCGGTTATCGACTATATCCGCCCAGGATCGGCCGATATTCGGCCATTGATCGAGAATATCGCAGCCGAACACGCGGCGGTGCTGTTGCAAAACCACGGCCCGATCGTCACAGGCACCTCGCTGGAGGCTGCGGTCTTTGCCATGGAAGAGCTTGAGGAGACCGCCAAACTGGTGCTTTTGACGCGCGGCATGCCCGTGACGCTGCTCAGCACCGGGGCGATTGCCGATCTGAACCAGACCTTCAAACTGAAGTAGACAGATGCCAAAGTTCTCCGCAAATCTGGGTTTTCTCTGGATCGATCGTCCACTGCTCGATCGCATCGACGCTGCCGCCCGTGCAGGCTTCAAAGCTGTCGAACTGCACTGGCCCTACGATACATCAGCTGAGCAGGTGACGGTGCGTTGCGCGGACAACGATGTTGTCTTGCTGAGCCTTAACACGTCAGTCGGCGATGCCACGAAGGGCGAGTTCGGCTTGGCGGCACTTGCCGGACGGCAGGACGATTTTCTCCGCTCGCTCGACCAGGCAACCGCCTATGCGCGCATTGCGGGTGCCACGTCCATCCATGTCATGGCCGGGGTGGTTGCGACCGACGAGAAAAGCAAGGCACGAAGCATTCTTGCAGAGAATCTTGCCTCGGCGGCGGAAAAGGCGCCCGATCTGACGCTGCTGCTCGAGCCGATCAACCAGCGCGACAAGCCAGGCTATTTCTACTCCACGATCGAAGAAGCCGCCGCGCTGATCGCCGACATCGGGGCGCCGAACCTCAAGATAATGTTCGATGTCTATCATGTAGGCGTCAGCCAAGGCGACGTTTTTACACGCCTGGAAAGATATCTGCCTGACATCGGCCATGTCCAGATCGCGGCCGTGCCAAGCCGGGCGGAGCCGGATGAGGGCGAGATCGCCTATCCGGAGGTGCTCAAGCAACTCGACCGGCTTGGCTATGAGGGCTGGGTCGGTTGCGAATACAAGCCTCGCGCAGACACCGACACGGGTTTGCGCTGGATCGAAGCGCTGGGCGTTTCGCTTTAAAACCACAAGAAGGGACTTCCATGCTTGCGACAAAGACGGCACTGACCATCGAGGCCGCGAAAGCCATAACAACCGCTTGCGAGGCGGATGCGCAATCCAAGGGGCTGCGCGTGGTGATCGCCATTGTCGACGATGGCGGTCATCTGGTGCTGCTGCACCGCGACGATGGTTCACAGGTCGGGAGCGTCGAAATTGCCACCCTTAAAGCGCGGACCGCGGTGCTCTTCCGCCGCAATACCAAGGCTTTTCAGGATGTCGTGGAGGGAGAAGGTCGTCTCGCTCTTCTCTGCATTCCCAACGGGATACCGCTGGATGGCGGCGTATTGTTGAAAAATGGCGAGGAGATCATCGGCGCAGTTGGTGTGAGCGGGGCTAGCGATGAAGACGATGGCGATATCGGCCGCGTCGGAGCCGCTGTTTTGCAAAGTATGATCGCCAATTAAAGAAGTCTCCTTCAAATATTGGCAGGACGCCTCGGCCTACCCGGCCGATGAATCTGGTTAAATGGGTGAGGGTAAGCCCAAGACGCTTGAACCGGTTATCGGCTCTCAACTCGCAAATTGAGATAGTTGGAATCAAATCCGGCAAATTTCGCAAGCTTTGCAAAATCGGGAATGGTGACGTCAAACTGCTCCCAAATAATCCAGTTCGTCGCGCGAAGATCGCGGATGGTTCTGTTCGTATGGACAAGAGAAAGACCGAGAAGGTCTGCGATCTCGGATTGCGTCAGGGGAAAGCGGAACGCTCCGTTTTTAATGTGCCCTATGGCTTCGAGCCGTAGATAGACTTCACACATCAGATGCCCCAATCGCTCGGCGGGAGTGTGCCTCCCTATCAGGGCAGTCATCTTCCGCTGAATGGCGGCGTCAATCGTCGTTGACATCCAGAGTAGCCGCGTCAAATGTGGCGCTCGTTCTGAAATCAAGCGCAGGCTTTCATGCGGTATGAACACCGCGACGCACTCGCTCAACGCTATGATGCTGTGGTCCATCTGCTTGAGGACCAATGCATGTAGATCCACGAAGTCGCCTGCAACATGCAGCGCTGTCAGTTGCCGGGCACCATTTCTCCCATGGATCGCACGCGCCGTCCAGCCGGACTGCATAAGGCAGCTGTGGTCGGGGCGCGATCCCTCTGCAACGATCTCCGCACCCTTTTGAAAAAGGGCAGTTCGTTGCGGAAGCGAGAGCAACATGTCGCGCTCCTCGCCAATAATGACATCACGATTTGAAAGGTACTGGCACAGTAGCTGAATGGCAGTCGACATGTCTCTATTCCAAATTGCAATTCCGATAGCATGTTGCCCATACCGGCCAAGTGGCACTGTATCAAATGTTAATGGAACGGCGCCCACCTTTTAGAGTTCGTAGTTAGGTTATTCCACAATCCAAGGAGACGAGCTATGGCCAAAGAAAAGACCCTTGAAGATTTGTTTCACGACACCCTCAAGGACATTTATTACGCTGAGCGCAAGATCTTGAAAGCCCTTCCAAAGATGGAGCGTGCAGCCCAATCAGATGAATTGAAGGCCGCGTTCCAAAAGCACAGAGACGAAACCGAAGGACATGTCGAGCGCTTGCAGCAAGTTTTTGAGATTCTCGGAAAACGGCCGCGTGGCAAGACCTGTGACGCCATTGAGGGAATCGTCTCCGAAGGCGAAGAAATCATGGAAGAATACAAAGACACTGCCGCGCTTGATGCGGGCCTGATTTCGGCAGCGCAGGCTGTCGAACATTACGAGATGACGCGCTACGGTACTCTCAAGCGTTGGGCTGAGGAGCTTGGTCTGACAGACGCAGCGACGCTGCTGGACGCCACACTGCAAGAAGAGACGAAGACCGATAGCGACCTTACCAAACTCGCTGAAAGCTCGGCGAACGATAGGGCGAATACCAGTAGAGCCGCATAATTTTCGGCCGGCGCGACGCTTGTCGCGTCGGCCGCGCCTGTCTCGATTGATAGGACGCGAGATGACCCAAATGCCGCCGCAAACGGGCGACGAACCTGATCAGACCAAGATGTCGAGGGAGATCGTGTGCGTGTTAGAATATAGGGAAGGAGATCAAATTTTGCGTACCGATCACGCAACCTTCCAAAATCTAACAGCGGCGCGCGAGGAAACAAAGCGGTCCGCTATCCACATGGTGGAAGTGTTTCGAACTGTTGCGGATGCCACTGACTGGGTGGTGAGGGCAGTCGACTTGGATGGGAACGTCATTGCAGCTGTCAGCTTCGAAGAAGCCTTTCAGCTTTCAGCTTCTCGCATCGCCAGCATGGATGACATGCCGAAGAGTTCGAAAGAGGGGTAACATGTATGCCAGACGGCCAACTTCCACCACGGCGAGTACGACGAGGGCTGGGCCTCATCGCCATTCTCATACTCGTCATCGCTGTTTTCATTTTCTTCGGTCTCAATATATGGCACGCAACGGAAGCGCCTTGAGCGGCCTCAACGGTGTTACATAGGAGGAAGTGGAGGGAGTATCGCTGCCCTCCACTTCGGCGCAACAGTTTCTCAGCCGACCACGTCTTAATGGCTCGCTAAAGAAGAGTCAGCGAATTTCGGATTTGTGGGTCCGCTTTTTTCAGTAAAACAGCTTCAACCAATCGGACGAACCTGACGACCGTGGTTTGCCAACTCCAGCGCGCCACGGCTTCCTCCCTTGGCTGGAACATATCCAGATTCGCCAGCATGTCAGACAGTCCCCGGTGGAACTGCTCCGAAGACGCGGTTCTGCCGGTCAACGGCGTTATATATTGCAGACCGCATGTGAGTGCTGCATTGGCGAGTACCGGCAGATTTGCCAGCATGTACTCAGTCAAGATTGCGGGAGCGCCGTCATCCACACCACACACCACGCCCATCCTCGCTAGATTCATCAACCGATTGACTTCAACAAAATCCACACCGGGAGGCCCGACAAAGTCAACGGAAATTCCGAGATTGGCTGCCTGGGAGCGCAGGGAGTCACCGAGTTCGCCATAGCCGCATACGCATAACGTTTGTGTCGTATATGGCAATTTTGCCAGAGCCTCGAACAGGATGTCATGCCGTTTGTAAGCCTGGGCCGCGGCTACATATATGACATCGTAAACCTTTTTCAGCCCGAGAGGATGAAACGTATCCGGCGATGCAAATTCCGGTCCAATCGGCATCACCGCCGTTGCCATATCGGGATGACGTGCTTTTACCACCAGTGATTGCCATTCGGCGCCGGTCAGGACCAGATCGAAATGCCGGCTGACCTCCGGCGGAATACGCAGCGCCGGGGCATCTATGGAGTTATAGATTTTGACGCTGCTTTCGCATGCGCGCATGATCTCTTCCTCAACCCCAAGACCCCAGACGCAAAGGATGTCGGGTGCCCCGAAGGCAGCGATGTGACCGAGCACATCGTTCGAGGCGAACGGACGCATGCGCGCATCGGTCCTGAACGATCGCCGAATAAGTCCGGATTGCGGGCGAGATGCCGCGGGTGGTTCGTCGCCCGCATAAAAAGACCAAATCTCCGCGGCGTCGCAAAATCCCAGGTTGACCATCGAAAGGGGCAGCCGTTCCAGATATCCGCCAACGACCGCAGGTCGTTCGAGAACGCGAGTGGGTTCAGGACCACGCGCGCCGGAAAGCCAGGCTCGCCTATAATCCTGCGATGAGCCATCGTCGCCCAGCGGCAAATTTCCATCGCAAAAGTCACTGATAACGACGATTCGCTTGACGCGACGAGTCGCATCCTCATCCAGCGGCACGAATGCTCTCCTCGTCGGAAGCGGCAGCAAGGCCATGGACGCGGCAGAACCGGTCGATTGCATTGGCCAGCGGACGATGCACCGGACGCGCACCTCCAAACACCCGGTTTTCCATGAGCCCGCTCGGACAGTCTCGTTCGTTGTCCCATCCGACATGATCGATAATCGGATAAAGGCAGAGGCCCTCGACAGGAATTCCCGCACGGCGGGCAGCCATGGCATCCGATGACACCGCGTCGAACCAAGCGGCGCGTCCGTCTCCTTCGGTGCCGGTTTCGGCAATCAGGATGGGCCGACCATAGCGCGCATAAACCTCCGCCAGCAGGATGCGGAATGGCTTGTGAAGCGGATGGTCCGGCGTCATCGGCGGGCCACCGTGAACCCATTGGTTGTCGAAGTAATAATTGACGCCAACGATATCCAAAAGTTCCGGAACGCCGCCGAGTTGCGGCCACATCCGCCCAGCGATCATATCGCAGGCCTGGAATTGCGCGAGGCGAGCACCTTCGGCGTGCAGACGGTCATAGGGCCGGTGCGGGTCGGCCACGATATTGATGAGGGGCTCGCAATGGACGAAGCGCGCGCACGGATCGACGGCGAGGATTGCCCGCATTGCGGCGATAGAGGCACGGGCGAGTTGTACCTTCAGTTCGAAGCCGCGATGCCGGGCAAACGGATTGAGATAGTTGCCATCGCCGCCACCCCAGGAGTGAAATGAGATTTCGTTGATGGGACAGTAGAATGGCACCGCGTCAGATGCGGATTTGATCACCCGCGCGGCGGCTGCGGCGTAAGTGGCGAAGCGGTCAACGAAGGCCGGCGACCAGATGTCGAGATCATCTGGCCAGCCATAGTGCATGAGGTCCCAGACCACCTGTGTGCCAGTAGCATGAGCGGCGCGGAGCATCGGCAAGAAACTGGACCAGTCATACTGACCGGGCGCCGTCTCGATCAGATGCCATCTTAAACCATCTCTTACCGTGCGGATATTGTGGCTACCCAGTTGAACATAGTCCGCTGCCGGGTTGGAGGCATGATGAGTTGCCGACAGCAAATCGAGCCGCCTGCCATTCCGCAGCTTATGCGTGGAACATTCGAAGCCGCCCTGGACGAAGCTCGCAAAAAGCGATGGCGCCGGGGCAGACCGTCGCTCGCCAAGGACGGTGCGAAACAAAGCCTCCCATTTGGGCACCACGACCGCAGCGCTGTATGTTGTTTCGACCTTATGCCGCAAAGTGCTGCCCAGCCGGCTTCTTAATGCTGGATCCCGGATAAGCCGCTCAATCGCAGCAGCGACCGCTCTCGGAGCTTCATGAGGAACGAATAAGCCTGAGACGCCTTCTTCGATTTGCTGCATCGAACCATTGTCGGCCGTGGCAATGACCGGCAAACGCGCGGCGCCCGCCTCGGAGAGGGCGTGCGGCATGCCTTCGCCCCGCGACAGCCAGACGAAGATGTCCATCGCTTGCAAAAGCGCCGGTACGTCGGTTCGATCGCCGAGGAATGTCAGCACACTGGAGAGGCCCGCTTGCCCCGCCTGACGTTTTAGCGTTTCGGCATAGTCAGGCATGAATGCATCCGGCCCGCCAACGATGACGAAGCGCACATTCGGCTGGTCCGAATGGACCAGGGCAGCCGCTTCTATGAAATCCTCGACGCGCTTTTTAGGGTCAAGCCGCCCAACCCAACCCACAAGGATCGAAGTGCCTGCTATCCCAAGCTCGGCGCGTTTGAGGGAGCGGCGATCCTCATGAAACTCCGAGAGATCGACCATTGACGGGATTTCGAGTGCGTGAACCTCCCGTCCTGGCATTTTCGAGGCGGCCGCATCCCGGATCGACTGGCAAACGCCGACATAGCGACTTGTGAAGTGCTTGGGTCCGGCGAGCGCTTCCGACACCAGTCCGCCATGCTCAATCAAAGGCGGGCGCCATTGGAGCCGCTCAAGCGCCGGATAGATATCGGCCACGTTCTGACATGACACGATCACATCGTAAGATGCGAGTTTGCTTGACAAATAGTCGACGGTATCCTCGAACGACAACTGATAAGGTGCGGTGTCGACTTCGACGCCCAACGCCTCCAATTGCCGATGGGTCTGATCAGGCATACCAGGCTTGCTGAAGCAAGCGACTACGTCGATCCGAAACTTCTTCGGGTCGAGCGTCCGCGCCAAGAGGCGCACTTCTGTCTCTTCGCCGCCGACCACCAGCCACGCGAAGACGAACAGGACACGAATCTGGTCGGATTTGTCTGAGGTCATTGGTCGAAACTGAACACAATCTGGAGGAAGTCTGGGCGCTCGCTAATGAGCGTCTGGAGGAAGCGCGGCGCGTCATCGATGGGCACGACGTGGGTGATCATCTCCTGGCGGATCGCGTCGCCGTGGCGCGACAGCAAGCTAGTCGTCTCGGCGGAAAGCCGCCGACGGTCCCAGAGATGGTTCAGGCCGCGCGGGACCCTACCGATTTGTGCGCAGCGAATGCTAAGCCCATTGTGATGAAATTCTTCACCAAGCCGCGTGTGTTCCGCACCGCCCTGGTAAAAGGCCAGATCGATAACCGTGCCTTGTGGGCGCAACGCGCGCAAGGCGCCGTGCAGGCTCCCGGAATGAGCCCGGGTCTGGAAGACGATATCCGCACCGCGGTCGGTGGGGCCATGACGCCAGGCAGATTTCGCATGCTGCCAGGCCTGCTCTTCGTCGAGTGCCGCTATGCCGAGGGCCTCGGCTTTTTCGCGGCGGAAGGCAGACGGATCGGCAAGTACCACGGTGGCGCCAGCCTCCTTGGCGAACAGCGCCGTCAGCATGCCCACAGTGCCGCCACCAATGACCACCACGGCCCGCCCAGCGATCCCCTCACCAAGTCTGCGAACATCCCTACCCAGCATTTCTGCATCGGCATGAAGGATGCCGTTGGCGGCAATCGGGCCCATCTGCGCGACGAAAATGCCAAGAATGGGATCGATGCCATCGGGCAACGGGATCAACAATTCATTGAAGGGATCTGCCATGTGCCCGGATTTGTGTCCGTAAGTGCTGCAGACGATCTCGCCTGCGGAGAAGGCCGCGTTTCGACTTTCCGCCACGCGCGCAACTTCCATATAGCCGAGGAAAGGGACCGGAAAGCGCGCGCTGGGCTCACCTTCGATGAAGAGGCCGCGGCCCTCATCCCACCGAGACTTCAAATACGGGTTGGTGTCCTTGAAGAAGGTCAGTTCGGTTCCGGCGGAAAAGCCGCTGTACAGCGCATCGAGCCTCACCTGCCCTTCTGACGGAGGCCCTTCGTCATAGCTGGTGATGTAAGCGTTGTGCGGCGCTTCCACGCCAAGAGAACGAATGGAGCGATGTTCAGACATTGGCGGCCTTGGGGTCGTGCTGAACGCGGACCGGAAGCCCGGTGCGCGCCGAGTGAGCGATGGCCAGCGCGACGCGATGGGACTTCAGCGCTTCGGAATATGGACTGCGGATGCGGTTTGGAAGGCCCCGTACGGCATCGATGAAGTCGCGATCTTCGCGATGAACGGGGTCTTCGCCGGCGTGGCGAGTGGGTCTACCGCGCCCGACATCGACCATGATTTCACGATCGGAAAGCTCGATTGCCATGCCGTTTCCGAAGAGATGCAGGCCAACCCGGTGGTTCCATCGCAGCAGGCACGTCGCCGCAAGCGTGCCGACGGTGCCGCTTGCAAACTTCAGGCTCACGGCCATCCCGGTTGCGACATCCAGTCCTGGGAAATCCTCGCGCGGCTGAGCGTGAGATGCTGCGGCATAGACCTCATCGATCTCGCCGACAAGGAAGCGGGCCACATCAATGACATGCGTGGCCTGCTCAATGATCTGTCCGCCGGATTTTTCCTCGCGCCACCACCATTGCGGCGGCGGGGTCTGGTCAAGCCAATAACCGGTAACGAGCTGAGCCGGGTTGTCATGCAGCAGGTCTCGTGCCTCTTCGACCGTGTCGAGGTAGCGCCAATGATAGCCGGCAGCGGTGATCAGGCCGCTTTTTTCGACATCCCGAGCAATCTCCTCCGCAGTGTCGATCATCAGCGATAGCGGCTTTTCCACGAAGAAGGGCAGCCCGGCTTCGATTGCCGCCTTTTCAGGGTCTCCATGCGCGAAAGGGGGGACGCAGATATAGACCGCATCCAATTCTTCCCGATCCATAAGGTCCTGGTGGGATTTATAAGCTCGCGCGCCGACCTTAGACGCCAATGCCTGGGCACGGCCAAAATCCAAGTCGGCGAAGCCGACGATTTCGACATCTGGCATGTGCTGGAGTGTGCCGATATGCCGATCAGCAATGCCGCCTGCACCTATAAAGCCGATGCGCGTCGGCCCCCTCTCCACGCTCATGTCCTGTAAGCTCCCTTCGCAAAGACGGCGCGATAAAGTGCCGCCGTTTCCGATGCCATTCTCATGGCTGTGAATTCATTTTCGTATCGGCATCTGTTGCGGTGGCCGAGTTGCTCTCGCATCACGCCATCGCGCAACGCCGTGCTGATCGTCTCGGCTAAAGCGACCGGGTCGCTTGGTTGAACAAGCCACGGATAGTCGGCTCCCAGCGCCTCCAAAGTGCCCCCGATGCGGGTCGCCACGACAGGCAGATCCAGCGCCATGGCCTCGAGCACAACCAGCGGCAGCCCTTCGAACAACGAGGCAAGGACGAAAACATCGGCCGCGGCCAGCAGATCGGGTGCGTCGTCGCGTGTGCCAAGAAAACGGACAGAAGCGGCAATGCCAAGTTCCGCCGCCGCCATCTCCATTGCCGGCCTTTCCGAACCGTCGCCGATCAGAACGAATTGCGCTTCGGGAATCTGCGTCAGGACATGCGCCGCGGCGGAGAGCAGATGCATATAGCCCTTTTGCGCGGTGAAGCGTGCGATCGTAGCGACAACGGGCGCCTCGCGCGAAATTCCCAATGTCGCCCGTGTCTCGGGGCGGGTCCGCATCGGTCGAGGCTTCGCGATACCATTGCGGATCGTCACTGACCTTCGCCCCGCCGCGCCTGCGCTACGGTAGGTGTCGTGCGTCGCTTCAGATACGAAGATCGTCTGATCGACCTGCTCAATGCCGAGCAGGTGTGCTGCCTTCTGTTCCTCATCGGTCAACACATAGGGAAGATGTTCGGTCCGAATCGTCGCTAAGCCGGCCTGCCGGCCAGCGGCGATCAGCCCATGCCCCTCCCAGGCAACACCCGCGTGAACGTGCAAAACCGAAGCCGACACCTCCTTCAGCAAAGACGCTATCGGCGGACCATCTTCAGCCAGCGGCAACGTTTCACAGCCAGCATTTCTTGCCCGGGTAAGGAAATTCCTTGTGCTGTCGGCATCGGGAAAAGCCAGCACGATGCGATAATCGTCCTTAAGCGCATCGGCGAGCGTCAACATGTGCTCCCCAACGCCCGAAGGAGCCAAGCTGTCTGTCGCCAACACGATGGTAGGACTGGTATGCGGGTCCATACTACTCGGCCGCCGTCGAATATGCGCCGTTCGATTTTTGCTCAGAGGCAGAAAGCCGGCGAAAGGTTGCCAAGGCTTGCCCAACCACCTGGTCCATATTGTAGTATTTATACGTACCCAGCCTACCCACGAAGATAACGTCGTTTTGTTCGCGGGCCAGCGCCTCATATTGTTTGTAAAGAGCCTGGTTTTCCGGACGAGGAATGGGATAGTATGGGTCACCTTCCGCGCGGGCGAATTCGTAAGAAATGCTGGTCTGGCGATGCTGCTGCCCAGTCAGGTGCTTGTATTCAGTAATACGTGTATAAGGTACATCCAGCGACGGGTAATTGACAACGGCTACGGACTGAAACTGTTCGCGATCATGGATCTCGTGCTTGAACTCCAGGCTGCGGTAGGGCAGCGGGCCAAATCGATGATCGAAATAGGCATCGATCGGGCCGG
Organism: Tianweitania sp. UT-5YL-CI-8; assembly: GCF_030010215.1. Lineage (GTDB taxonomy): Bacteria > Pseudomonadota > Alphaproteobacteria > Rhizobiales > Rhizobiaceae > Oryzicola. The sequence continues at coordinate 155,010 of NZ_JASCRR010000001.1, read as the reverse complement.
TGAAGATAGTGCGCGGCGCGAGGCTCTTGCGATCGAGTTCGGCGTAATCGACCCCGGTCTCGATTTGAATGTTCGGATGGTCGAGCATATTTTCGAACATTCGCGTAAAGCCATCGGCGGGCATAGCCTGGTACGTGTCTAGAAAATATCGGTCGTCTGTGGAAGTCCGCGTCGGAACGCGGGCCGTCACCGACCTGTCCAGCTCAGACGGATCGAGCCCCCACTGCTTTCGCGTATAGCCCTCAAAGAACGTTCGATAGAGATGGTTTCCGACCTGCGAAATAACAACATCGCGTGAGGTCCGAATCTCAGGTGTCGGTTCGGCTTTGGTCTTGAGATACTCGGCTGCTGCCTGCTCATCCGCCAGATCGATGCCGTAGAGGCCATTAAGGGTGGTACGATTGATCGGCATTGGCAAGAGTTTGTCCGCCACGCTTGCGAGCACACGGTGCTCATAAGGACGCCAGGCGGTGAAGCGAGACAGATAGGCGAAGATTTCCTCGCTGTTTGTGTGGAAGATGTGCGGACCATATTTGTGGACAAGCACACCGGCGGCGTCCTGGCAATCATAGGCATTGCCCCCGATATGCTGGCGGCGGTCACAGATGAGCACCCGCTTGCCGGAAGAGGCAAGACGCTCGGCAAGCACCGAGCCGGCAAAACCCGCGCCAACAATCAGAAAATCGTAGGGGTTCGTACCAATGGAGCGCTTTACGCCCGTCGCCTGAATGCTGACAGGCGGAGCGGCCCGGCGACGCATTGCTTCGTCGACCAATTCAGACATTTGCAGGAACGTATCATCCCACGACATGGTGGCCAGCTTTGCATCCGCTGCCGAGAGCCATCGCGCCGGCTGCTTCGCTAAAGCGAGGGCTTTTTCACAAGCCTGAATGAATTTTTTTGTATCATTAGAGATGAGGACGCCATCGAGATCGCCGTAATGGCGGATGACATCGGTTATCGGCGTTGAAACGACCGGTCGCCCGGCGGCCAGATACTCCGGGGTTTTGGTCGGGCTGATGAAACGTGTCGCCTCATTGATGGCAAAGGGCATCAGCGCGACGTCCCATCCCGCCACATAGGCCGGAAGCTCGGAATAGTCTTTGCGGCCGAGGTAGTGGATATTGGCGGCACGCGGCAGTTGGCCTTCTTCGATCTTTGCTAGCGGCCCTACCATTACCAGAGACCAATCGGGCTTGGCCGCGGCGACTTCAGCAAGCAACTCCAAATCGACGCGTTCGTCTATAACGCCGTAGTAACCAAGCACTGGCCCGACGATTTTTTCTTGATCGGCCGGGTTGGCGCTTGCAGTGCGCGCCGATGCGAAGTGGCGTACGTCGACGCTTGAAGGGAAAGGGTGGATATTGTCGTGATGGGCCCGCTTGGCCTCATAGATGCTGAAGCCACCCGTGAAAACGACATCGGCGCGGCGCATCAATACTTGTTCATTTTGACGCAGTTCAGGCGGCGCGTAGCGAAAATTGGAAAGCTCGTCCATGCAATCATAGACAACTGCTGCGGCATCGACATGCGATGCGAAAGGAAACATCATCGGCGTGTAAAACCATAACACCGGCTTTCTTGAGCCCTGGAGCGCAATCAACTGATCAAGCAAGCTCGACAATGCGCTTTGCAGCTTTTCGCCATGCCAGTCCTGGGGGACACGCGGTCGTATCGCGATCACGGATGTATCGTCGAAAGCGTGAAATTCGAGATAGGGCAAATGATGGTTGGTTGGAATGTATTCCTCGAAGAAAAAGACGCGTCTGGATTTGGCAAAGCGCCGCATCAGATGTTGTGGGCGCTGCAGCACGAAATCCCACCGTAAGTGAGAAAAGCAGATGATGGGACAGTTCAGCGTCTCGACATTTGATGATGATGTAGCGGCGTTCAAATCGGATTCCTTCAAAGTCATCTCGGCAGACCACGCTGCTTCGAACAGCACGAACCCACGACCGCTACAGGGAGATTGCACCCGAGAGCCGCAAACTTACGTACTGGTCGTATTGGAATTTTGTCGACTCAGCCGCTGTAGGTTGCGGCGGCCAGTAATCTCAGCATGCCTTCAAACGCTGAATCGACTATTTGCCTCTCGTCCCCATCAGTGTAGCTAACAGGTTATGGGAAAACGAGATCGGCAAAAAACCAAAGTTTGAGAGTGTAGGACGCAAAACACATTTGTGCATATTTTCGACCATGACTGCCTCGTCTCGCATCATATGGATGAGTGTGAGATAGGAACGTCCTAGAAAGACCCCTGTTCCCTATAAGATTTGATATAGATAATGCCGGCATGACAACATCGTAGGGAGAGCCGTCACGCAAGGGAAGCTGCGATCTCTGATGTAAATCGGTATTTTATCGCCTGGCGCCGGGCGAGGCGACCTCGGCTTCAAGCTTGAGCCATTCCGCGAATTTTTTCACCGGTTCGGTTTTTTCCCGGCGGGTTGGGACCACGACGAAATAGCCGTTGCGGGTCAACATGGTGTGAGGTGGTATGCGGACAAGCCTATTCTGATCCAGCAGGTCCTGCACCAGCCGCCGCCAGCCGAGGGCGATCCCCTGCCCGTTCAGCGCGGCGTGGATGGTTTCAGCGTAAAAGCTGCACCGCATGCCCGACAGGCGCTTTGGACCTTGAACGGAAAATGCGGCGAGCCATTCATTCCACCCGGTCCAACTAGGATCGTCCGTATCGTAGGAGATGAGAGGGTGACGCACCAGATCGGATAAAGCCGGCGCATCGCCCAGCCGCTCCGCATATTCCGGACTGCATACGGGGAAAATTTCATCGTGAAACAGGAAATCGGCCTTTCCATCGGGCCACATGCCATTGCCATACCGAATGGCGATATCGACATCGCCTTCCATGCCGGGGGATTTGTCCTGCGATATGATCCTCATTCTAACCTCCGGATACCGCCGCGAGAAGCCGGACATCTTCGGCAAAAGCCAAAACTGCGAAAATGAGACTGTCGCCGATATTGCGAATTCTTCCTCCAAACCGTCTTTGGTCAGGCTGGATATTGTTTCGGCAATCGCGTTGAGGGCAGTCGACGTGGAAGACGATAGCACAAGGCCTTTCTCGGTCAGTTCTATCCTGCGATGAAGCCGGCGGAACAACGGAAAGCCCAGCGACGCTTCAAGCAGATGAATCTGCCGACTGACCGCCGCCTGGGTAACGCCCAATTCCGCCGCTGCCTTGGTAAAGCTTGCAAGACGCGCCGCTGCCTCGAATACGGTCAGCGCGGTCATCGGCGGAAGCCGTGTTTTCAGTCCGGCCATAGTCGAGACCTCCGAACAACCGGCGCCAATCGCGCCACGAGATGTCCGCCTTTCTAGCATTACTTTTCATTATGTGAAACCGGCCCATTTGTGACGTTGAGCCCGGCAGCGGCTGCTGTAGCATGATTCTGAAATCACCTTAGGGAATGTCATGCTAGACAGAGTATCGCCCACCATCACCTCGCTTTTGAACGCTCGTATGCAAGGGCACTCGCTGCCGGCTGGGCTCTATACGCGCGAGGATGTTTTCGAGGCCGATATCGATGTGTTCTTCCGGAAACACTGGATTTGCATTGGCCTTGAATGCGACGTTCCAGAACCCGGCGATGCCACGGTCATCGACATAGGCGCCAGCAGTTTGATCCTGCTACGCGACGATGACGGCGCAATTCGCGTCATGCACAATGTCTGCCGTCATCGTGGCTCGCGACTGCTCGACGCAGGCACGACGATCATATCGAAGCTCGTCTGCCCCTATCATCAATGGACATACGAGCTTTCGGGAGAACTCGTCCACGCACCGCATATGGGGCTCGATTTCGACAAGGAATGTCGCTCGCTCAAGCGGATTGCGTTCAGATCGATCGGCGGGCTTGTCTATGCATGTCTGTCAGACGAACCGCCGGCGGACATCGACCGGCTCGAAGAGGTGATGTCGAAGCGCCTGGCGCCCTATGATATCGGCAACGCAAAGATCGCCCACCAATGTGACATCATCGAACACGGCAACTGGAAGCTCACGCTGGAGAACAACCGTGAATGCTACCACTGCTCCGCAAACCATCCTGAGCTTTGCGTATCGTTCGTCGATCTCGATTTCGGTTTCGACCCGGAGAGCCTGAGCCCCGAAGACAGGGCACAGTCGGAAGAGCATTTGGCTCTTTATGCCGAACGAACCAGCATATGGGAGAGAGAGGGATATCCGTCCGAAGCCGTCGAACAGTTGGTGGACTGTGCCACAAACTTCCGCACGCAGCGCCTGATCATTTCAGGCGCCGGAGAGTCTCAGACACCAGACGCTACGGCGGCGTGTTCGAAGCTTATGGGAACCATGACGCGCAAGGACCTCGGCGACACCCATTTGTGGGGGCACAACAGTTGGAAGCACTTCATGGGCGACCATGCGGTTGTGTCGATCGTCATTCCGCTGTCTGCCGGAAAAACGCTGGTCCGGACAAAGTGGCTCGTTCACAAGGATGCCATGGAAGGCATCGACTACGACCTAGACAAACTGACGAGCGTTTGGCTTGCGACGACCGAGCAGGACGCCGAACTGGTCTCCCGATCGCAAGCAGGCGTTACCGATCCGGCATATGTGCCAGGCCCCTACTCTCCTTTTTCCGAGACGAACCTGGAAAAGTTCGCGACATGGTATATCGATCGGATGCGGGCGCATGGATACTAGAACACTGTCGCGGATGCTCGAAGACGCCCGGACGACGCGCTTCTGGAATCCCGAGACTGACGATACCCTGGTGTGCCTGGATGTCCATCAGGAGACCCACGACGTTAAGACGTTCACCTTTGCGTCGCCGGACGGCAAGCTCTTCAACTTCAAAGCCGGGCAGTATTTTCTGTTCAATTTCAGCTTCGGCTTGGAAGAGGAAAGCCGATGCTACAGCATCTCTTCCTCACCTCAGCGCACCAGCACTTTTTCGATAACGGTCAAGCGTGTCGTTGGCGGCCGCATCTCCAACTGGATGCACGACAATTTTTCACAAGGCTCCCAGATCAAGGCGCAGGGGCCGCTAGGCAGCTTCATCCGTCCGACCGCGCTCGACAAGAAATTCCTGCTGCTTTCGGGCGGCTCTGGAATCACGCCTGTCATGTCCATGGTCAGGGAGTTGGCCGACACCTGCGAACAGGCCGATGTGATCTTTGTTCACGCCGCGCGCGCCCCGAAGGATTTGATCTTTCGAGACGAACTGACCTGCCTGGCCGGCAGGATCAAACAGCTGCGCCTTCATTTTCTGCCGGAGTACCTAACGGGTGAACCGGCCTGGCCAGGCTTGTCTGGAAGGATTTCGCCGGGGTTTTTGAAGCTGGCGGTGCCGGACATGAGCGAGCGTATCGTCATGTGCTGCGGGCCGACGCCTTTCATGTCGGCCGCCCGCACAATAACAGCCGACGCGGGCGTTCCGCCTTCGCACTATATCGAGGAGAGCTTCGACGCGGCGATACTGGACATCACCCCAAGCATCGAAGCAGAGGCCATAAGAACGACGTTGTTCGCGGTTGAGTTTGCAAAGCAGGCACGCAAAATCGACGTGTCGAGCGAGCAGACGGTGTTGTCTTCAGCCAAAAAAGCAGGTGTCAGGATTCCTTCGTCCTGCGCAAACGGGGTCTGCGGCACGTGCAAGTCCAAGCTTGTCTCGGGAGCGGTCGACATGAAGCATAATGGAGGCATCCGACAACGAGAAATCGACGCAGGTTTCTTCCTTCCATGTTGCTCAAAACCAGTCAGCAATCTCGTTGTTGATCGATAGGGAAGAATCGACAGTTCAGGGCTGATTCATTCTCCCGAATAACGTCTCGCCCAAGGTTTACCAATCATTTCCTCGAATGATCCATATTTGATAATGGAAGGCAGATTGGGGTGAGCACTATGGAAGCTGTTTCGGGTAACGTTGGAACACACGCCTTAAATTGTCCGCATGGCCGCTGATCATCATGACGAACGTCTTATCACTTCGGACAGAGTTCGGTCGGTGCGTTTCCAAAACCGGTTGAACCCAGAGCTTGCCGCACATGCCGAACGGCTGTTAGGCGGGCGTACACGAGATATCCGGCTTGATGGGGAACTTGCTGATAGTTTCCGCGAGCGTTCCTGGCGGCAGACCGCCAAAATCATTCGCGCATGGATGATCTGGGTAATCCTGCTCGATATTCTAACGTTGGGACTGAATGCGATATTGCGCCCGGCCACGCCGTCGCCTCTATGTTTCTTCCGGCGTCAATTCTCCCACCAGCAGCTCTTGTCGCCGCTATAGTGTTTCGCAAGCCGCGCGGACAATGGCTAGCGCTCGTGGACAAAGGGTATCCATAGTTTGACAGCTGCGATGGCGACGAAGCCGAGGTAAGATTCCTTGGTTTTGTCGTATCGGGTTGCGACGCGCCGCCAGTTCTTGAGCTTGTTGAAGAGCCGCTCGATCTGGTTTCGCCATTTGTACTTGGCTTTGTCGTGAGGGATCGGGTCACGTCTGTTGCTCTTTGCCGGAATGACAGCCTCAATGTTTGCGTTGGCGATCTCCTCGCGAATGGCATCGGCGTCATAACCCTTGTCGGCGAGGAACGCCTCGATCCGGTCGGAAATCATCCGGAACAAAGGCGCGAAGCCTTGGGTATCGTGCGTTTGTCCTGGCGTCAGCACGAAGCCGAACGGACGGCCTTTGGCATCGCATCGGGCATGGAGCTTGGTGGTGAAGCCGCCGCGCGATCGGCCAAGCGCCTCGGTCTCCTGAGTCCCCTTTTTATGCCGACTGCACAATGGTGTGCCCGGATGACGGTGCTGTCGATCATGTCGGCGCTTCGATCTCGCTCGACCACCTCGGCTAAGGTCTCGAGCATCGCGTCGAACACGCCGATCTCAACCCATCGCCGATACCGCCGGAAGACGCTGTTCCACTTGCCATATTCATCGGGCAGGTGTCGCCATTGCGCACCCGTGCGCGCCATCCACATCATGCCTTCGAAATACCGTCGATTGTCCTGAGCAGGACGGCAGCCGCGCCCTCGTTCAGCAGGCAAAAGCGGACCGATCAGTGCCCACTCTTCATCCGTTACACCAATCCGTTCGCCCAAGGCTGCCTCCAAAAGGAAGCCTTGAATCAAAAACAGATTCCACGGTCAACCTTTGTCAACGAACGCTAGAGGCCGTGGTCCTTCTGGCGAGCATGTTTTTGATCTTGCTGTCCGTTGCGCTCGTCGGAGTCAGTGCCGGCGGCGAGTTTTATGAACGACACTTGACCATCATGCTCTTTGTCGCTGTTACCGCCATCTTTATCTTTCCCAATCCACTGCTCTGGGCAACAACAATCGGAGCTTTTGCGCTTGAGCTATACCTGGTGTTCCAACTGCGAAATCCTGATATAGAAGCGGGAAGTGCTTTGGCGGGGACATTGTTTTTTGCGAGCGGCATTGCTGCTACTCTTGTCGCCCGGCGCACGGCAACGATCCTCGCACAGAAGACTTTCCTGCTTGAATTGCGAGATCAAAGCCGGCTTGCGGATCTCACTGATGCGAATGCACGGCTCGAACTGCTGGCGAGAACCGACGCCCTCACTGGCGTCGCAAACAGGCGCTCCATAATGGAAACACTCCAACGCTTCTGGGGTCGGGGTTCTGCACATCAGGAAGGGGCAGCGATCCTGATGTGCGATGTCGACGAATTCAAGCGCCTCAACGATAACCTTGGACATGCCGAAGGCGACCGAAGTCTGGTGAAAGTCGCCGGTATCATCCAGAGCTGTATGAGGGATGAATCAGATTATGTCGCCCGCTATGGCGGCGAAGAAACTGCATTGCTGCCAAACCCCACTTCATGCGTGGTCCCCTATGTCACTCTAAGCATCGGCGTGGCCACCATACACCAAAGCGCGCCGCTATCGGAGACGGAACTTCAGCGCCAAGCGGATGCCGCGCTCTATCTCGCGAAAAAAGACGGCAGGAACAGCGTGGTGATATACTGTCCTAAGCTTGATCAGGCAGCGTTAGGTTATGGTTGCAACAAACGGGGCGGCTGGTGCCGCGTGTAAAGCGCTGAACCGCCGGTTTTGCTGGAGACCCAACTCGTAAGAGGTGGAATCTATGACAAGCAAGACGACAAACAAATTTTCTTCTGAAGTCCGAGCTCGGGCGGTTCGCATGGTGCCGGAATATGAAGCCGAGTTACGACATCACCCGCTGCGCGGTTTGCTTAACGGTTTTTACAAGGCCGAGGTCATCCATCGGCGAGGCCATGCCGCAACTTCGAAGCGGCGGAGTTCGCCACACTCGAATGGGTGGATGATTCAACAACCGGCGTCTTCTCGAGCCCATCGGAAATATGCCGCCCGCCAAGGCAGAAGAACGATACCACGCCATGCTGGACGCCAGCTATGGCTGCATAACTTAAACCAAACGGTCTCCCGCAAAGCCCGCGCGGTTCATAGATGACTCCGTTCCAGCGGGTCCATCGTAGACTGTTTGGAAAACTAAAGCTGCGTTCTCAGCAGGCTCGCCCCCCAATCCAAAACCTGATCCCAAACCGAGCGGTTCTCCCAATCCTGAAGGCCAACCTCCCGCGTTCGTCTTAGGTCGAGATCGAAAATCGCAATCTGCTCCCGCGCGAACCGTTGGTCATAGACATTCAAAATTGCTTCGTCGTTCAATCTCAGCGATCTTTCATCGAAATTGGCCGAGCCGATAATGACTAGCTGCTCGTCTGCGATAATCACCTTCGTATGGTACATCGTCGGCTGATACTCATAAATACGGATGCCCTCATTCAGCAATCGTCCCCATAGATGGCGTGAGGCACGGCGCGCCATCGGAACGTCATTGTTGTCGCCGGGAACGATGATATCGACTTTGACGCCGCGTCGGCGCAGATCGAGCAATTGTCTAATGGCGACCTCATCAGGCACGAAGTAGGCCATGGCGATGCGAACGTGGCTCGTGGACGCTGCCAGTGTCATCAGTAACAGCTGGTGCATTGAGCTCGACCCGCCGCTTGGCGACGATTTGATGTGTTGGGCAAAAACATCGCCATGGCCAAGCTGCTGCGGGTAGAACTTGGCCCCCTGCAACACCTCGTTACTGGCTTCCAGCCAATTCTCTGCGAACGCCGCCTGCATGTCTGCCACTGCGGGACCTTTGACCCGGTAGTGGTTATCGCGCCAATGCGCGGGGGTTTCCGCATTGCCCAACCACTCATCGCCGATCCCGACACCTCCGGTGAAGCCCACCGTTCCGTCAATGATAAGAAGCTTTCGATGAGTTCGGTTGTTCAGCCGATCGATCGAGTACCAGTGGAGAGGACGAAACCGATGGACGACGACACCTGCAGCCTCCATCGTGTCAATCAGGCGTTGGTCGAACGGTATCGACCCTGCCCAATCGAGAAGTACGCGAACGGCAACGCCATCCCGCGCCTTGGCGGCGAGAGCGTTAGCGAAGACCTCCGCAATCTCGCCAGACCAATAGATATAAGTCAGAAAGTTGATCGTGTCCTGCGCTTCGGCAATCGCCTCAAGCATTGAAGGAAAAATGGCGTCCCCGTTGACGAGGGTCACAATTTCGTGGCCAGCCTCTATGTTGGAGCCGTACACGCCTTTCATCGTCTGCAGAAACTGCGGGTCTGACAGCGCAATTTCGTGTGGAATCGGATTGCGAACCTCACGTCGCTCCGGAAGGACATTAAGGGCTAGGACGAGTAACGCTGAAACAAGAGCGAACGCGATCAGGAACTTAAAAATTGATCGGACCACTTCCGACTCCCGGCCTAACTAGCCGTCCTCTTATAATCATTTATCTTCGGACCGCATTCGCCAATTTCGCTGTCATTGCTTAGCCGTTAAGGAAGCGGTCATCCAATACGGGTTGCCTACACTGAAGGGATGAAACGATAGCGGAGTTGTCGGTCTCAAATGTGAGCCGCCCGTGCTGCTTCAACTTCCTGTTGGGCGGTAAGTTGAAAATCAGTGTTCAAACCGCCCATAAAGATACCTCCCCCGTGAGGGAGAGGTATCTTAAGTGGCTTTGTCAGCGGACAACGTAAACGATTCGACGTGTTTGCCCATCGACCAATACGGGCTGCCCGTTTACATACACATATCTGTATTCGTAATCGGGAACATCGTAGAGTTTGACGTTTTCGGGAAGGCTGGCTCCGACAACCGCTTCGCCATCTAGATAGACCACATCATGTTTGTTGTTTGTCACATATGTGCGGACTTTTTCAGGAGGATCGATTACCGTGCCGGTTGCACCGCCGGCGATAACGCCAGCTGCGCCTCCCACAGCAGCCCCGACGGGGCCGCCGATGATCGCTCCGGCAACTGCACCGGTAATTCCGCCAGCAACAGCGCCCGTGTCGCCGCCGCCCTTATTCGCGGGTGCCTGTACGACCTTGACGCCAGAGTCCGATGGGCGCTGGGTCAGAACGACATTCGAGCCACCGAATTCACCCATCAGGTAATCGGAATACACCCAGCCTTCGCCCGCGGAGGTAGTGACTGAACACCACTTGCTGCTTTCCAGGCAACCATTGAGAGGGGCCGACTGGCCTGCCCCAATCATGCCGACGACAGGGTAATTGGGCCCGGGGCCGCCACGAACGTTGAGGTCAGTCGACGCTGTTACCGTGGATTGGGCCAAGGCTACATTTGCCATACAAGAAAGCAAAGCGCCTGCTGCGAGCGTGGTGCTAAGAAGTCTGTTCATTTTGAAATCTCCTAGTGTCCCGTCGGCGCCACAACGGGTGCGTGCGAGACATGTTCCTAAGAAAATCTGGCTTAGGACCTAGGTCTGATGGCAAGTTTTCCTCCCTCGGTCTCAGCTTGCCAGATTACGGTGAGCCCTCGGCTCCTGGAGCCGGCACTGGCACGTCGACCGGACTTAGGTCCGTATTGTGTCGTGAAGGCGTATGAGGCGATATGACCCTGGGGAGGCTAAAAGCCGACCTAGCCGGCGCGAACGAAGCCCCCGATGCCCTATGTCGCGCCGGCCCCCCAATCATTCGTGAGCCGCACAAATAAGGCGTTTCCTATCTGCCGTTGTGCATCGCTTGTTAAAAGACCTCAGGTACCCAGACTTAAGTCCGAGGAACCGCCTCACAGCTCCTGCATTTTCAATACGAAGCACAGGAGGCGGCCGTGAAAAAATTTATGATAATAGTCAGCGCACTTGGCTTGGCTGTTGCGATGCTTGTGACCGGTGCTGTGAGTGCAACAATATTCTTCAGAGCTGAGCCGGAGCAGAAGTTAGCGCTGAAGTCTGATGCTTTGAATGTCTGGACCGACAAGCCAGCGGTGGTTGATGCTGCGACCCAGAATTTCGAGCGTGTTCCTCCTCGTCCCGCGTTTCAAACGCTGGCATCATCCACCGAAATGTCCAACGAGGAATCGGGTGCTGTCGAAGTATCCGCCACGGCGCGTGAAGAAGCAGTGATGCGTCAAGACTATGAAAACGCGACAACCATCGCTCATCAGGAATGGTGCGCCAAGCGGTTTCGCTCATACCAGATTTCTACCAACAGTTACACCTCACATCGTGGCGTTAAACGAGAGTGCAAATCGCCATATGGCGACGGATCTTCAGAACCCACTCAAAACGAGGAAGTTGTAGACGTTGTTGAGGCTTCCTTTCAGCCGGAGACGGCTTTCGGCGGAGGCTTGAACTTGATGAATAGCGATCATGTTCAAAGCTGCTTCAATCGGTACCGCTCTTATCGTCCTGAGGATAATACCTATCAGCCTTATAGCGGCGGGCCGAGACGGCAATGCAATTAAGGATGGAGGCATTGGCCGCCGACACCTAACCGGGTGCAGTCCTGTCCCTTCCTGCACCGGTAGGCCCGCCAGCTTTGCAACTGGTGGGCCTTCTTTCTGGAGCCGTGTTGTCATGATCTCGGCGGCTCTATAAACATCAGGGCGTAGGAGGGTTCAATGGCTATTCAGTTTTTGTGGCGTCCTGTTTCGTCAACAGTCCTTGCCTTGCTTATAGCGAGCTCGCCTTTTCAGATCGTCGTCGAAGGCAACGGCGCTAGCATCGAGTGGCCAGTGGCGGCGTCTGCAAAAGATAACGGCAAGGACAAGGGCAACGATAGGGGTGGCGAAAGCAACGACACAAACGGCAAAGATAAAAGCCAAAGCGGCGGCAAAAGCCAGAAGTCCGGCGGCGCAAATCAGCAATCCAAATCCGCTAGAGGCGTCAATCCGAAAACCGGCGATATCATCGAGCGTCGGGGTCGTAACATCTCGGTGAGACACAGCAACGGAATATTCGAATCGATTGTCGGAGCCGTCTACGAAATGCGGGACGCCCAAGGCAGGCGCATCATAAGACGCCCAGCAACGAATGCAGATCGAGCTCGTTTGGCGGCAATGTCAGGTTGATCAGAAGCTTTCCGCATCACGAAGAATCATCGAGGCTTCGGTTCTGTTGCGCGCGTTCAACTTGGCAAGTACGCGTGTCATATGATGTTTTATCGTCTTTTCCTGCAGATCGAGTTTAATGGCTACATGCTTGTTGCTCAACCCAGCCGCAACGAGCCTCAAAATCTCAAGCTCACGCTCGGTCAAGGAGCCCAGCGCTCCCTTAATCGGAGCATCGCTGCTTGTCTGCGTAACATCCGCCAGCATTCTCGATGCGAGCGCGGGGGCAATGTAGGTCTCGCCTTTGTGGACTGAATTCAGAATGGCGGCAAGTGCGCGCGAACCGACCCCTTTCAGCACATATCCACGAGCGCCGCGATTGAGAGCCACCGCTGCGTTCTCCCGACTCTCAGATACCGTGAGTATGACGATCTTTTGGATTGGGTTTCTCTCCAGTACGGGGCCAATCGCATTTAGGCCGCCGCCCGGCATAGATATATCGAGGAGAAGAATATCCGGTGCTGAAGTTGAGGAAAGAGAGATAGCGTCGTCGCGACTCGCGCCCTCGCCGACTATCTCGAAGCCTATATCTGCGAGACTCCGCGCAACGCCTTCACGAAATAACGGATGGTCGTCAACGATGGCGAGGCGAATGGCTGTCATGTGGCTGTTCCGTCAGTTTTCAGTATCATAGACAACCGCGTGCCTGACGTGGAAGTCTGGATTGAAAACGTTCCGCCAAGACTTTCGATCCGATCTCGTAAGCCTGCCAATCCTAAACCTTCACCCTGTGCGCGCTTCAAATCGAAGCCGGGGCCAGAGTCCGTCACAACGAGCGAAAGAAGACCCTTGCCGCAGTTTAAATCGACCGTCTGGCCGACACCTCCTGCGTGGCGGTAAGCGTTATTAAGGCCCTCTTGCACAAACCGGTAGACACAGATTTTTTGAGGTGCCGTAAGCGGAAGCAGCCTTCGCTCGTCGCCCCTCTGCAGCACCTCTACTTTTGTCAAAGTGCGCTGCTCATGAGCTGCAACGGCCAGCGCTACAATATCGCGTAGCTCTGCCGTTTCAATGCTCGGCAATATCAGACCATTGCATATGCTGCGGATCTCCATCATCGCATCCTCGAGGCTTCGACGAATGGCTTCGACGGCGGTTTTTCGCTTGCGGGCCGGTGCACCCGCATCGAACACAGCGCTATCCATGGTGAGCGAAGCCAAAGCCACCAGCTGAGCCGGACCGTCATGAAGATCAGCACCAATACGCCGCAAATACTGTTCGTTAGAGGCTGTAGCGCGTTCGGCAGCATGCTGGACGCGCGCGCGAAGCGCATCGTTTGCAGCAAGAAGGCCCGACAATTCTTTGACCCGTTCAGCAAGAGCAAGACGCTGTTGGTCGATCGTCCTGCTTCCGCGCAGCACGATCGTCGCGAGGGTCCCGAAGATGGCCGCTGTAACCGCAGCGACGACTGCCCATGCCCGCCATAGAGCACGCTGCATATCTGCTCGAAACTCATCGGCGATTTCGTAAAATTCAGAAACCGCCACCACCTCGCCGGACCACGGCTGCAATATGGGACTGTATATTTCAAGCAGGGATACGCCACGGGCACCTTCCGTCTTTGCCTCGACAGCATCAAATTCGTCAAGTTGGGCGATGACGCGGCCTTGCCAAGCGTCTCGCAGATCCTTCGAGGGTCCATAACGCTTTCCGATGAGTGATTTGTCCTTGGAGTAAAGGATCGTTCCGTCGGCCCGCCATATCTTAAACTCAACAAGGCGCCGTCCAAGCGCGCCCATGTTCAGGGTCTCGTCCAGCGCCTGCTGCACACTGCCATCCAACTCCGTGCTGCGTTGGATGTCAGGCAGCAAAGGCGCGATAATGCTGTCGACATAAAGCGCAGTCGCCGCAGCCGCATTGCGGGTGACGCTTGTCCTGATAAGAGCGGTTACGAGAACACCAACGATGATCATGGCGACAATACTGACCAAACCTCCCGCTAACACGAACTGTCTAGCAAGCGACTGGCCATTCCAGAGGGCTTTTGTCGAAATCACCAAATTAGCGTTGACGCCCCGCATTCCATCTTTCCAATTGGACGCTGCTTCCGAAGCAGTATTGCGTGCCCGGCATTTTGTCGATCCGCAGAACCTTACCAAGCATCGTCTGCCGCGCGATGGAATCAGACGGGCAATTAATATTGGACACCACCAGCGTGTCTCCATGCTACATCGAGCGAAGCGCGTAAAGCACATACGCATTGAGCGCCGGATCGATATTCTTGGGTATAGACCCTCCCCTTCTCGTGCCAGTTGGACCAGCCGACCTTGCAAGCTCCTTTGGACCGCAGAGCCCAACCCTCGCGGCATTCGTTACGCGTTTATATATCCGTCGAACCGCGCAGTTCCTCCTGCCGGTTGACAAAAGCCCGGTCCTATTCGCCGTACGGAATCCAGATATTCTTCACATCAATGGCGCGGCGCAGATAGGCAGACCCTTCCGCCGAGGACCTATCCAGCCAGTCCGTTGACTTACCATTGTCGACGAAGGTGCGCTTGAGATTGCCCGCCGACAGCTTTTCGACGGTTGCACAAAGGTCGGCCGAACCGAACGCCCAGAGCGCATCGACGTCGTTGTGCGCAGCCAGCGTACTGGCCAATTCTTCCGCCGATCCGGTGACGATATTGATCACCCCCGCCGGCACGTCCGAAGTCTCCAGGACAGAGTAGAAATCCGTAGCCGACAGCGGGTAGGCTTCGCTTGGCACGACCACCACACGATTTCCGGTGGTAATCAACGGCGCGACGAGGCTAATGAAGCCAAGAAGCGGTGCTTCCGGTGGGCAGATGACGCCGACGACGCCAAGCGCTTCCGGCATCGCCAGTGCGACACCGCGCATCGGCGGCTGATGCACGACGCCCTCATACTTGTCAGCCCAGGCGCCGTAGGTGAAGAGGCGCGAAATCGAGGCGTCCACTTCCGCCTCGGCGGCAGCGCTCGACGCGCCTGTCATCGCTGAAATGCGGGCCGCGAACTCGTCAGCGCGGCCGCTGAGATTTTCAGCAATGTAATAGAGAATCTGCGCACGGTTATGCGCCGTGGCGTTCGTCCATCCGGATGCGGCTTGGGCCGCGGCCACCGCGTTTCGGATATCCTTGCGATTGCCCTCGCCGACCTCGCCGATCGCCATGCCTTTTGCGGACGTGACGACCCGCGAGTAATTGCCGTCCGGTCGTGCCTGCTTGCCGCCTATGAACAGCTTTGCCGTCCGGTCGATGGACGAGAGGCTGAAATCGCCGACGGGAGATTTCAGCTGCGGATGCGACGGCATTGTACGGGATTTCCGGCCGACCCACGCCTTCGGCTTCAGATATTCATGGCATCCCTCGCGACCGCCTTCACGCCCGAAACCGGATTCGCGCTTTCCGCCGAATCCGACGGCGGCGTCGAAGAGGTTCGTGGCGTTAACCCATACCACGCCTGCAGCAAGTTTGGCGGCGACATTCAGCGCCAGGCCGATCGTTTCACTCCAGACACTTGCCGCCAATCCATAACGAGAATGGTTTGCAAGCTGGATTGCCTCTTCCGGCGTGCGGAAGGTCATCGACACGGCAACCGGCCCGAAGATTTCCTCGGTGGCCACGATCGAGGTCGGCTGCACGCCCGTCAGCAGCGTCGGCGGATAGAAGCTGCCGCCCTTCGGCATGTCACTCTTCGCCTGATGCAAGACAGCGCCCTGTTCAACGCCCTGCTCAACGAGGGCCTCGATACGCGCCAATTGCACCGGCGCCACGATCGCACCCATGTCGATGCATTTGTCAAGCGGCTGGCCGACACGCAAGGTCTGCATGCGGCGGATCAGCCGTTGATGGAAAAGATCGGCAATGCCTTCCTGAACGAGAAGCCGCGAGCCGGCGCAGCAGACCTGCCCTTGATTGAACCAGATCGCATCGACCACACCTTCGACGGCACCATCGATATCGGCATCCTCGAAGACAATGAACGGTGATTTGCCGCCGAGCTCCAGCGTCAGCGATTTGCCACTGCCGGCGGTGCGCTCGCGGATGATGCGGCCGACATCGGTCGAGCCGGTGAACGCTATCTTGTCGACATCTTCATGCTCAACCAACAGCGCGCCCGTTTGGCCTTCTCCGGTGACAACATTGAAGACGCCAGAGGGGAGACCTGCGGCAGCCGCGAGTTCGGCAAACAGAAGCGCGGTCAGCGAGGTGAATTCCGCAGGCTTCAGGACGACGGTGTTGCCGAGCGCCAGCGCCGGCGCAACCTTCCAGGCCAGCATCAGAAAGGGGAAATTCCACGGGATAATCTGACCAACCACCCCCAGGGGTACCTGATCGGGGAACTCCGTCTCCTGAATTTGAGCCCAGCCGGCATGATGATAAAAATGGCGGGCGGCGAGCGGCACGTCGAGGTCGCGGGTCTCGCGCAGCGGCTTGCCATTGTCGATGGCCTCGACCACCGCGAACAGGCGGGCATGGCGCTGGATCATCCGGGCAAGAGCGTAGAGATACCGGGCGCGGGAATGGCCGGGAAGCCCTGCCCATTGCGCCTGCGCCTCGCGGGCGGCGGCAACCGCGTTGTCCACATCGACCTTATCGCCCATAGCCAGTTTGGCCAATGGCTCGCCCTTGGCAGGCTCGAACGTATCGAAACTCTTGCCGGAAGCGGACGGCACGAAAGCGCCGTTGATGAAGTGGCCGAAACCGGCGGCATGGCGCGCCAGCCAGGCGCGGGCTTCGGTGTCGGATTCAGGGGCGGAACCGTAGGACATATCGTCAAAAAACTTTGCAACGTTCATCGGCCTCATCCAATCGGGTGTCTGTTGAGGGCCGAATAGGCACCGGTCACGTGGTGTTCGAGCTGGCGCTCGATATCGGCAAGCAGGCTCGATGCGCCGACGCGGAAAAGTTTCGGCTCCAGCCATTCGCGGCCCAGTTCGTCCTTCATCAGGAACTGATAGTTCAGCACATCCTTGGCGGCGGAGATTCCACCGGCCGGTTTGTAGCCGACCTTGATACCGGTGCGCTCCTCATAGGCGCGGATCGCCCGCAGCATCGTCAGCGTCACGGCGAGCGTTGCGTTCACGCCCTCCTTGCCGGTGGATGTCTTGATGAAGTCGGCGCCCGCCATCATACAGACAAGGGAAGCCTTGGCGACATTGCGCAGCGTTTTCAGGTCGCCCGTTGCCAGAATGGCTTTCACATGGGCATCGCCGCAGGCAGCGCGATATTCCTTCATCTCCTCGTACAGGGCTGTCCAGTTGCCGGTCAGGACATGTTCGCGGGTGATGACAATATCGATCTCTTTCGCGCCATCGGCAACGGATGCCTCGATTTCCTTGACCTTGAGATGGTGCGGGCTGAGACCCGCCGGAAATCCGGTCGATACGGCGGCGACGGGAATGCCCGAATTGCCCAGCGCCTCGACGGCAGTGGCGACAAAGCGGTGATAGACACAGATAGCGCCAGTCGTGATCGTCCGGCCGCCCATTCCGAGCGCATCGAGAATATCTGCCCGAACCGGATTCATAGCCTTGGCACACAGGCGCTTGACGCGCTCCGGCGTATCGTCGCCGTTCAACGTGGTCAGGTCGATGCAGGTGACGGCCTTCAGGAGCCACGCGGCCTGTGCATCCTTTTTGACCGTCCGGCGACCCGGAAGCGACGCGACCCGGCGCTCTGTGGCCGAAAGGTTCACCCGTGAATCGAGTACCCATGCAAGGTCAAGCTCCATGCCGGCATTGCGTGGCTCGTTATGGCCAAATGCCGGCAACGGAACAGTATCGTCGCGACGCGTCGACACTACCGCTTGTGAGGCAGCAACGGCTTCCATGTGAAATCCTCCCGAGCCAGTGGTTCGATACTGCCCCTGTGCGACCGCACCAGGCGAGGCAGCATCTCATCTTTCCTTGTATGCAACTTAGCTATCAAATTTTTGCGAAAATTCCATCATTTGTGGCTGCACGCCAAGCCCGAGATAGCTCAAGCCGGACTCGAACAGCATGACCATGGCCACATTAACCATGCCAGCGTCAGCGGTCGGCGCGACAATTGGCAGGATATGGTTGCGAATGATCCAGATCGGTCCGCGCCGAAGACCCTTGACGCATCGACAAACAGCCGTTCGCGACACTCCAGCGTCTCGGCCCGGACGACGCGAATGTAGGAAGGCATGCGGGTAATGGCCAGCACGATGACGAGGTTGGTGACGCTTGGCCCGAACAGATACAGTCCGACAAGGGCAACCAGAAAGGTTGGAAGCCCATGACGATGTCGGAGATGCGCATGATCGCCGAGTCGATCAGGCCGCCGCAGGCTTCGTTCTCGACCAGGTATAGCGCGGCGACTGGCTCAATCGGCCCCGCTCATCACCTGGCCATCCGCTAGTCAAGACCGATGGAGGCCTCCGGCCGTCTGGCGCGGCCAGAGGTCTCCATCGATAGTAAAATCGTCGCGAAACTGACGCAGGCTTCCCAGTCGGACCGTGACGCCGAAGGGTTCAAGCTCCAGGGCAACGGATTCTGTAAAGGCGTTCACGGTCGCCTTGCTTGCTGTGTAGGTGGACAGAAGCGGAAGCGGCTTCACCGTAACGGTCGAGGTGACGTTGACGATCGTGCCGCCCGACGCTCGCGGAACTGCGGCAGGACCGCCTGCATGGTCCGCACGGTCCCGATCGTGTTGGTTTCGAAGATGTCCGGGCAATGTCCATTGGCGTGCCTTCCAACGCGTTGAGCCAGCCGATGCCCGCATTGTTGACAAGGACGTCGATCGGACCTGCCGCCTCGACCGCCTGCCGGACGCTTTCGTCGCTCCGGACGTCGAGAGGGAGGGTGCGGAGTTGTCCGAGGCGGGTAGGACGCCCAGTTGGCGAGCGCCATCCGCTGCATACACGGCGACCCGCGCCATGGATGGACGGTGGAGCGACTGGCGAAGGAGGCGTCCATGTCGCGCTCGGTGTCCTTCGACAAGTTCCGCAGGGAGGTCGGCGTCCCGCCGATGGAATACCTGCTGGCGTGGCGGATGGCCCTGGCCAGGAGCATGCTCCGGCGTAGGGACGGCGGGGTGAAGGAGGTTGCGGAAACCGTAGGCTGTGGTTCCGCCAGTTCCTTCAGTGTCGCATTCACTCGGTTGGTCAGTATACCGCCGATGCAGTTCGCACGCCAACACGGAGCGGTTCACGGCTTGACTGAATCGTAAAGGATTTCCGTTTGGCTGGATTTGTGATCGAAGATGCTGGCGGGACAGGAAGCCAGCATCTAATGACAGCACCTCTTTCCAATGATCTTCGTGACGTTATGCGTGCGATCGAGGGCGGCGAGAGCTGTCGCTCTGTGGCGGCTCTGGTCGGCGTAGCGGTTCTGTCTGCGTTGGAGTGATCGCAGGTTGGAGCAAATCCCACTGAGCGCCCAGCTTCCGGAACATTGCCTCCTCGCCGCACCGGCCTCCACCGTACACGTCGTCGCCTCGCGGTACCTATTTTGGTTGCGGTCTGGCCCCAATGATGGCCAACTACGGTGTCTGCGGGCATGATGAGCGCTGGCAGGCACCTATCAAGGCGGCAGACTGTCTCCACCTTGGCCCTACCATGACGTCCGGCGCGATGCGCTTGAGGCGGAAGGAAAATTTGTCTGACCCCTTAATGGTTGGTCAACCAAAACCCAGGAGTGAAGGAAATGACTTATACGGCACGAACCCTTCTTTTGTTGGCGACCGTTACTTTCGGCGCGCCAGCATTGGCGCAGACAGCTGCCCCCGCCGAAAATCTCGCTGCCCTGAAGGATCGCGTCGTCCAAGGCATCGAATCTCGCGCCAAGTTAGCGCAGGAAATGGTCGACATGCATTTCAGCTTCGGCGAGTTGGGCTTCCAGGAAATTGAGACTTCGAAGTACATCACTGGGATTCTCGAAGAGAATGGCTTTTCCGTACAACGCGAAGTCGCCGGCCTGCCCACGGGCTGGACCGCGCGCTGGGGATCCGGCGAGCCGGTAATCGCGCTTGGCAGCGACATCGATGGCCTGCCGACGACCTCTCAATATCCTGGTGTCGCCTATCGCAAGCAGATGATTGAGGGCGCGCCTGGGCATGGCGAAGGCCACAATTCCGGCCAGGCGGTCAATGTGGTCGCTGCTCTGGCGCTCAAGGACATGATGGAGCAGGAGAAGATTCCCGGCACGATCATGTTGTGGCCGGGTGTCGCCGAGGAATTGCTGGCGGGCAAGGCCTACATGGTGCGCGATGGGGTCTTCAAGGACGTGGATGCGGTCCTCTTCACTCATGTCGGCAATAACATGCAGGTCAGTTGGGGCCAGCCCAACGGCACCGGCATGGTATCGGTCGAGTACACATTCGAGGGCGAATCTGCGCATTCGGCCAGCAATCCCTGGCGCGGCCGCAGCGCACTCGACGGAGTCGAACTGATGAACATGGGCTGGAATATGCGCCGCGAACATCTGCGTCCGGTGCAGCGTTCGCACTACACCATACCGGATGGCGGCGATCAGCCCAACGTTGTACCGCCGCATGCGACGGTTTGGTACTTCATCCGCGAGATGGACTTTGCCAATATCTCCAAGAATTTCGAGATCGCCAACACCATCTCGGAAGCGGCCGCGAAAATGAGCGACACCTCGGTGACCCGCAAGATTGTCGGCACAGCGGCACCGCGTCACTTCAACAAGCCTATGGCAGAGGCGGCCAGCGCCAACATGGAGAAGGTGGGGCTTCCGACGTGGAGCGAGGATGACCAAAAGTTTGCCAAGGCGGTGCAGAAAATAGTCGGGAGCAAGGAGGAGGGCCTGGCGACTAAGGCGCGCGGCTTGATCGCACCAATCGTGAATCCCGAAAGTGGTGGCTCTGACGATATCGGCGACATTTCGTGGGTCGTGCCTACGATAACTGTGAACTATCCATCCAACATTCCGAACCTGCCGGGGCACCATTGGTCGAACGCTATGTCGATGGCGACGCCGATTGCCCACAAGGGCGTCGTGGCGGGTTCGAAAGTCATAGGGATGACAGTGCTCGACCTGCTCCTCAATCCGAAGCTTCTGGCTGAGAGCAAGGCCTACTTCGCCGACGTGCAGAACAAGGACCAGAAGTATCTTCCAGTTCTCTCGGCGACCGACAAGCCGCAAATACAAAAGAACGTCGAGATCATGGCCCAATTCCGCGAGCGCATGAAAGAGTTTTACTACGATCCGTCCAAACACGCGACTTATTTGGAACAGCTCGGCGTTAAGTATCCTGAGCTGGTGCCTGCAAAGTAGGTTTTTCCGGGGCTGCATGGCGGTAAGCGCTGTGCAGCCTTTGGAGAGTGTTACCGTCGCGCGCGCTTGCACGCGACGGGCAAGAGGGTCTGCAATTTTAGATCATGGCCGATTGCCGGCCGAATGCACGGGCCATCTCAACGAATGCGCGGAATGCAGCGGATGGGTTCTTGCGGCCGGGGTAGTAGAGGCAGATCGGGACTGTCGCCGGGGTCCAGTCCTCAAGGATTCGCTCAAGCCTGCCGGCAGCGATATCGTCGCGCACGTCGGCTTCCATGAAGAAGCCAATCCCGATCCCATCGAGGGCGGCGACCCGGGCAAGCGTGGCCTCGTCGAGGGTGATCGGGCCCTGGACCTCGACCTGAACGGGGTTTCCATCCTTCTCGAAGTGCCAGCGGTAGGGCGCGCCGTTGGGCAGTCGGATGCGAAGGCAGGGGTGGCGGAGAAGATCGGGCGGGACGCTCGGCCTGCCATGCCCGTCGAAATAGGATGGGGTCGCGACGACGGCGAAGCTTCGTGGCGCCCCCAGCGGAACCGCGATCATGTCGCTCGGCACCAGGTCGAAGGTCCGGAGTCCCAGGTCGAATCCTTCGGCAACGATGTCGACGATCCGTCCCTCGGTGACGAGATATATATGCACCTGCGGGTAGCGCCGCAGGAAATTGAGGATGAGTGGCGCCAGTATCTCGCGGGCGCCGCTGGCGAAGGCGTTTATGCGCAGCGTCCCCGATGGCGTGTCCTGCTGCGACCGCACAGCCGCCATCGCGTCCTGGATGTCGCGAAGTGCGGGCGACACCTGCTCAACGAAGGTCCGTCCGGCATCCGTCAGCGAGACGCTACGCGTGGTGCGGTTGAACAGGCGAACGCCAAGCTGCCGCTCGACTTTGCCGATCAGGTTGCTGAGCGCCGTGGTCGACAAGCCGAGTTCGAGTGCCGCCGAGCGGAAGGAGCCACGCGCCGCGATTGCGAGCACCGCTTCAAGTTCGACCAACCCCTGTCGCGACATTATCCTGCTTTCCGCAATGTGACGTCCGACTTTGTCCCAATTATCACGGTTAACGTCCAGCCCTAGATTGCAGTCATCGACGCCGGATCGACCAACTGGTCCGGCACCTGCCATCACAAGCGAACGGAGATGTGAGATGGACGTACAGCTACCCCGGCAGATCGCTGCCTATTTCGAAGCCGACCGGAGTAGAAACGCCGATGCCGTGGCCGCGTGTTTCAGCGACGACGCATCGGTGAAGGACGAACGCAGGACCCATACTGGACGAGAAGCGATCCGTCGCTGGAAGGCGGAAGCATCGACCGAGTTTTCCTACTCGGTCGAACCCTTTGCGATGGCAGCGGATGCAGGCCGCATGGTGGTGATGAGCCACGTCGTGGGCGACTTTCCCGGCAGCCCGATAGACCTCAGATACTTCTTCATCCTCGACGGCGACAGCATTGCAGAATTGGAGATCGTGCCGTGATCCCGTTCGTCACTCTCGAAGGCAAGCGGGCGATCGTCACATCCGGCACCCGCGGTGCCGGGGCCGCGACGGTCCGGCTGTTTCGCGAACTTGGAGCCGAGGTGCTGACCAGCGCCCGCACCCGTCCGGAAACGCTCGAAAGGGGTGTGCAGTTCGCCGCGGCGGACCTGACCTCGGCCGAAGGCTGCGACACCCTTGCGGCGGCCGTGCGGGATCGCCTCGGCGGTGTCGACATCGTTGTCCACATGCTTGGCGGCTCGTCGGCTCCGGCGGGCGGCTTCGCGGCGCTTGGCGACGAGGACTGGACGCGGGAACTTGGCCTCAACCTCATGCCGGCGGTACGGCTCGACCGCTCCCTTGTGCCGAGCATGGTCGCCCAGGGCGGCGGGGTTGTCGTCCATGTCACGTCAATTCAGCGGACCATGCCGCTGCCCGAGGCGACGACTGCCTACGCGGCTGCGAAAGCGGCGCTTTCCAACTACAGCAAGGCGCTCTCAAAGGAAGTGTCGCCGAAAGGCGTCCGTGTCGTGCGTGTCTCGCCCGGCTGGATCGAGACCGAGGCCGCCGTCAGGCTCGCCGAACGTCTCGGCGTCGAATCCGGGGCAGATGTGGAAGCGGGCAAGCGCATGATCATGGACTCGCTAGGAGGCATTCCGATCGGGCGACCGTCGTCGCCGGAGGAGGTCGCAAGCCTGATTGCCTTCCTCGTCTCCGATCGCGCTGCCAGCATCACGGGATCGGAGCACCTCATAGACGGCGGCACAGTGCCAACGGTCTGAACAGAGATTGCGCTCTCCGGGCCGTTCCAATCAAGCCAATTTCAACTATCGAGCGGAATTACCATGGCAAGTCCGTTCATAACTCCTCATGCTCGGAAAACTTCTACCGCCGAGTGATCATCCGCCGAGGTGGATGATCATTCAAGAGTCTCATTTCGGTTCGCCCGGCCAGGAGCAAAGCACGTTCGATGTGAACACCGAGATGCCGCACCTTATTGATCATCCGTCGTTGGTTCGTCGAAGCGAGTGTGTGCAGCAGTCCGATGTCCAATGTCCAATTACGGTGATTCACTTATCGAGTAGGCGCGATTATTGCCCCGTACTCATGCCGCACAGTCCGGTCGATGAACCGATAAACGGATAGCTGCTGTTCTCGGCGCCACCGTTGCCGGCGGAAGCTTGCGACCCAACTCGCGACTATTTGGACAGTGGTGGCCGGCAAATCACGGTGCCGACCGACGCCATGATCCGCCGCCACCCTCTCACGATTGACGCAGCACGTCCTGCCATTCCGGGTGGCGGCCGATCTGGGCTTTTGCAAATGGGCAGAGCGGAATAATCTCGATCCCGTCGCGCCGCGCATCTTCAATCGCTTGGCGCACCAGTCGCTCGCCGACCTTGCGGCCACGCAAGACCGCAGGCACTTCCGTGTGGTCGATGATGATCAAGCCGTCGCCAGCGCGGCTGTAAGTCATCTCCGCCTCAACGCCATCGACGACCAGACGGTAGCGCCCTTTCGATGGGCCGTCTTCCCGCTCGACCTTCTCGTCGCCCACCGAAGGCACGTTCCCTACCAGCGCCGCGTCCGATGGGCGGACCTTGCGCGGCTGACCTTGCGCACATTCCAGCAGGCTGCGGTCCCAGCCGCCCAGATCGGCCGCCGCCTCGTAGGTCGTGACGAGGAAAGCCATCAGGGCTTCGTCGGGATCGGCGGCGGACTGCACGGCCTCGTAAGGGAGAACAAATTCCGACAGGTCCTCGTGCCAGAACGCGGCCTCGGGTTGCACGGAGGCGGCGCGGAAGCCGCTTGGCGCCGGATAGGCGTATGCGTAGAAGGCCGGATAGTCGATACCGCCGCCACCTGGCCAAAAACCCGCTGACGAGACCTCTCGGTCGTAAGCCTCCTGCGCCACATCGTCGGGCAAGGACGGGATACCGCCGGGATGCAATGGTGCTCGTCGTCCAGAAAAGCGCGTGATCGCCAAGTCGAAGCTGCCCCAGAACAGGTGAACGGGACTGGACTTGCCGATAAATGACGTGCGGAACCGGTTGAACACCGTGTCGATTGCTCTCAGGGCCTGGTGAAAACGCTTGACCGCGTCGCGGTCATATGGGCGGTCACGTTCGTCCTCAGCGAAGGGAACCGGGTTCGGCACCTCGTTTGGCTGGCCGTTAAAGGTGGGCGTGCCGCCGAGCTCGGAAATCAGTTGCACGAAGCTGGCGTGGAATTTAGCGACCGTCGTCGGCCCGAGGTCGAACGATTTCCTGCGACCATTGCCGCAGGTGCCCACGACCCTATGCTCGTGAAGATCGAACAGGATCTCGATGCCCGGGCCATCTGGGATGGGCGAGGAGGCGAGTCCGTTGGGAGTGACGTAGAAGGTCGCATTCCAAGAGTGATTGAGCCACGGTGTATGCGCCAGCCGGTATTTCCCTGCGATCTGCAGATAGAGATGCAGAGCCGAACACGTTTCGCGCCAGCCGAGATAATCGAGTTGTGGCCAATTGTTCATTGTCGCTTCTCCAAGCTCGTTCGATCATTCCGGAAGGGGAATGTGCTCGCTCCGGTCGTCGGCAGGCAGGTCGAAGCGGCCCTCGCCCCAGTTTGCCGCGCGCCACTCGGCCTTGGCAAGCTCGATCCTCTCCTGGGAAGAGGCGACGAAGTTCCACCAGATGTATCTCGGACCGTTGAAGGTCGCGCCGCCGAGTATCATCAGCCGCGCTCCCCGCTGTCCAGCGGACACCGTGATGCGGTCGCCCGGCCGAAACACCATCATCTGTCCAGCCTCGAATTCCTGTCCGGCGACTGAGATCGAGCCTTCGACGATGTAGATCCCGCGGTCCTCGTGATTGTCCGGCATTGGCAGACGGCGGCCAGGTTCAAGCTTCACGTCGGCATAGAACGTCTCGGACAGCATCGTTGCGGGCGCCGCCATGCCATAAACGTGTCCGAGGATCAGCCGAACTGAGACGCCGCGATCTTCAATGATGGGCAACGCTTCCTTGCCATGATGCTCGAAGCTGGGGGCCACGTCCTCGTGACTCTCCGGCAGAGCCAGCCACGTCTGGATGCCAAACAGGCTGTTCGGGCCGGTTCGCGCGGTCGCGGAGGTGCGCTCCGAATGTGTGACGCCGCGTCCGGCCACCATCCAGTTCAGTGCGCCGGGCTTTATAATCTGATCGGCGCCAGTGCTGTCGCGGTGATGGAAGTCGCCCTGGAACAGATAGGTCACCGTGCCGAGCCCGATATGCGGATGCGGCCTCACGTCCACACCCTGACCCGTCAGAAACTCTGCCGGTCCGGCCTGATCGAAGAAGATGAAGGGTCCGACCATTTGCCGATTTGGTGCCGGAAGGGCGCGCCGGACCTCGAAATCGCCAAGGTCTCGGGAGCGCGGGACAATGAGGGTCTCGATCGCGTCGAGGCCGACCTCGTCCGGACGGCCCGGTTCGAGTAATGGGTTCCAACTCATGGGCATGATCCTTTTCTGGCGGACCGCGTGATCCCGCTTGGCCTTCGTCCTAACCGCCAGCCGCAATCGCAGCTAGGCCCGCCATGTGCCAAGCTGTGTTGCCGAAAGTGGAACGCTACTCCGTTGATTCGAGAAACCGAGGCTAGCGCCCGACGGCCGCGAGGCGCGGATCCTCGGCAAGACACTCTATCAGCAGCTCGGTCAGGACTCGCACCTTTCGCGACGGATGCTGGCCCGGCGGCCGGATGACGTAGACGCCTGCCGAAGGTGGCGGGTAGCGTGTCATGATCGGCACGAGCGCGCCTGAAGCGACATAGGGATCGGTGACGCAATCGGGCAGCCAAGCGACTCCGAGCCCTGCGGCAGCGGCCGCAGCGAGAGCGATACCGTTGTCAGCTTTGTAGCGCCCCTGCGGATTGACGGTAACGATCGTGTCGCCGTCCATGAACTGCCAGGATTCGGTGCCCTGCATCAGCGCCTGATGCCGGGCGATCTCCCAAGGCGCCTCCGGCGCGCCGTGCTGCGTGATGTAATCTGGGCTTGCAAGTAACTTCGCATGGATGGTCCCAACGCGCCTTGCGAGCATACTGGAGTCCTGCAGGAGCCCGACCCGGACAGCGCAATCCAAGCCCTCGGTGATAAGATCGACGAAGCGGTCGCTGTAGGTCGAGTTGATGTGAAGTCTCGGATGGCGGCGCGCCAGTTCCGCCAGAACAGGCGCCAGATGCGTTGGGCCGAAGGTCAGGGACATAGCGACGCGCAGGCGACCGGTCAGGTCACCGGTGGGCTGGATGGTTTCCCTTGCCGCGTCGATCTCAGCGCCAACTCTAGCCGCATGGTCACGAAACGCGACCCCTGCTTCCGTCAGGGCCGCACCCCGAGTTGTTCGGGCCAACAATTGGACGCCAAGCTCCCCCTCAAGTCGGACGAGCCGACGACTGACGATCGACTTGGATACACCAAGCCGACGCGCGGCAGCTGAAACGCCTCCGGCATCCGCAACTTCGACAAATGTCCGCAGGTCCTCGATGTCCATTCGGCGTTCCCTGTCGCGCGACACAGATTGGCAGGATGAACCTTATCGTATCACCTTTGGAAATGCACTTGTCACGTTCGCCAGACGGTCCGGCAGTTACATTCTGCGGATACCGGACGGCGGATACGCGGTCGCAGACCGCCTGCACAGCTGTTGATGGGCATCGCGGTGCCAGCCTTAGAGGTCTGTCCAGAATGCGGTACGACCTCACGTCGTGTTCATAGTCGCTATCCTCGGCTGATTGCCGATCTACCGTGTGGGTCGAAGGATCGCATTGCACTGACAGGTCTGGCCAGCTAGCCAAATCGCCTCGTGCATTCCGATCTCGTGAACCTGGACGAGCTTGGATATCTGCGCAACTTGCAGACATTGGAACGAACCAGCAAGTGGAGAGCTTAAGAGGGTTGGATGCGATGATCGGGGTTACGCGGCATTGTGCTCGGGTAAAGTTCAATATGAAAAAAAATGTCGACTTCACGCGCCGATCAGAGCGACAGCAAGGTCGTGGACCTGGGTGGATCCCGCTTTGTTCGGAACGGCCGCGATGCTGCGGACTTCGAGGACGTTTTCGAGAACGGCAGTCTCGCCCTCTGGCACCCGCTGCGTTAACTGGTCCGCCTCGAAATAGAGCGTCACAATCTCCCATGCCGGCATGATTAAACCCAAGCCTTTTTGATGCCGCGATGCGGATTTATCACGACAAGACACCCGCTGCCGAGTTGCACGTCGTCTGACGTTGTCACGTCAGCGCTTGCTAACCGAATGTCGTCATGGCAGCCGGTCCAGAGCCGCCGTTTACGAATTGGGCGCCCGAAAATTACGGTATGCAGGCCGAGACGGTCCTTACCGCCGATCTTGTGGCGGCGCGGATAGACGGAATGCTATGATACTAGGAGCACTCGCGAATGACAGAACAGGAACAAATCATCGAAGCCTTGGGCGTGGCTTCCGATTTTGATGTTGCGCTGGAAGCACGTCGGCGCGTCGACTTTCTCGGCACGTATATGCGTGCCTCGGGTCTCAGCGCCTACGTGCTTGGGATTAGCGGTGGGGTGGATTCGCTCGCTGCTGCTCTCATCGCTCAACGCGCCGTCGAAGAATTGCAAGCAACTGGATACCAGGCCAAATTCCTGGCCGCTAGGCTTCCCTATGGAACCCAGGCAGACGAGAGCGACGCACAGCGGGCCTTGGACACGATACAGGCGGACGAGGTTCTCCGTGTCGATATCAAGCCGGCGGCTGACGCGATGCTGCATTCGATCAAACTAGCCGGCACAAATCTCGGTGACGCGGGACGTGAGGATTTCCTGCTCGGCAACATTAAGGCGCGTCAGCGCATGATCGCCCAGTTCGCGCTCGCCGGCGCAACACGCGGACTGGTGATTGGCACGGATCATGCCGCCGAGGCATTGATGGGATTTTTCACCAAATTCGGCGACGGCGCCGCGGACATCCTTCCTCTGTCGGGACTCAACAAACGCAGAGTTCGCGCCCTGGCGGCGCATCTGGGTGCTCCATCGGATCTTGTTTCCAAGGTGCCGACGGCCGATCTTGAGAACCTGGTGCCACTTCGTCCCGATGAAGATGCATATGGCGTCACCTACGATCAAATCGACGACTTCCTGGAAGGCCGCGAGGTCGACCAAGCAGCGCGCCAGCGGATACTTCATATGTATTCGAGCACGGCACACAAACGCGCTCTTCCGGTCGAGGCCGGTTCGGCTGACAAATAGTGATAGAGGCAATCCTTGAAATTCGGCATCTCTTTGATGGAAAATTCTAACACACGTCAGTTTTCGCGGACTGCCACGCTAACGACGACGCAATCTTCCAGGGCAAAGCTTACGACTGCGTCATCATCGGTGGCGGCCCTGCCGGTCTGACGGCAGCCAACAGGACTACGCTCCCGTCTCGGAATTCGCCGCCCCTGCGGGCTTTGATTCCGGAGAGCCCTTGTGTCTCAGAAAAATCGAAAGAACGACCAGGACCGCGGTCGACATGAATTCAGACTGCCAGTTCTGGAAGGATTCGAACCACAGGTTGGCATCGGTGAGGTAGCTTGCCAGTGACTGGACCTCTCCGCCGTGCCGAAACGCCTCCGCGTTTGCCGCCGCCAGGCTCGCCCACCAATGCAGGGCAAAGGAGATGACGAACAACCCGGCCAAAACGATGCCCAGCGAGTAGGAATAGAGCCAAGACAGGATTGGGTTGCGTTTCCAGGCGCCTGCTGGAAGCTCATCATGGGGCCGGTTTGGATCATCAGGATCGCGAGATTCGGCCGAGCCGCGCTGGAACAGCATGGCGGTGAGCATGACATAGGCCGACATCTGCAGGAATTCGCTCTCCCAGTTTTCGAAAAGGGCCGAGAGGAAATCGCCGCTCGTCAAATATGCCAGCAGGCCGATTGCTGCGGAGCCATGATGCTGAAGCTCCTCATTGTCGGCGGAATGACCGGACCAGATCATGCCCAGCGCGCTGAACAAAAACAGTGCCACCAGTGCAAGCGTCAGGCCATTATCTCGAAAGAAGGATTTCATAAATCATCTGCCTCGATTGGCGGGCAGCTTCCGCCTCTTGAACGTCGATGGCGCAGCAGTCCGCTCTCTCGTCCCGCATCCGCACGATCCAGCCTATCAAAGCGTCGGCAACCGGCTCGAGGTCGACCAGAAGATCAAATAGCCTCCTCTCGCGCCGCTTCGAAGCTCGGCATCCTCGACGGCGACACGGTCAACGCCGTCGCGCGTCAGACATCGGTTCGAACAATTTGCGTTGGAACTCCTCTTAAAGCATTCGAACCGGTTAAAGCTTGACGGCCATTTCCCGGCTCCAAAGGCGGAGCTTGCGGCAGGAAGCGATGAACTTGGCTACGGCCTTCGGATCATCGAGTTCTATCAGGCCCTCGTCGGCTTCAGGATCGACGCCGGCTTTCTGCAAGAGCGGGATGCTCCCCGACGTGAACGCAATGAATTTGCAGTGGGCGAACGCGTCGGCAACGAAATCTCGTGCAGCGGCCTCACCGGCCAAGCGTTCAGCACCCTCTTCGGAGAGAATGAGCGCCACGGCGTCGAACAGAACCGACGGCCCACCGTCGATCATGTGCTTTGCCTCGATCCAGCTCCCGTCAGCGGCCTCGACGCCGCCAACTTTCGGTGCGACGATCTCCATGACCGCGCCTTCCTTCTCGATCGCTGCTTGCAGCTTCTTCAGCAATACCGCATCGGCGCCTGGGCTAACAAGCACGCCCATCTTCCGGCCGACGAAGCTATCCGGCCCGTTTTCAATGATCGAGAGCGCCGGCGACGGTTCGAGATCGTCGCGGGGCGGAACAGCGGCATCCGCCCGCCTCGGCAATTCCTTCATGCCGAGTTTGTCGGCGACTGTTTCGGCAAGTCCCTCGTCGATGTTGAGCAGGTGCGCAACCATGCGCTCGCGAATGGCTACGGTCTCAACCTTGCTCAGTTCGAAGGTCAAGGCCGCTGCGATATGGCGCTGCTCTGGAGCAGTCTGGCTGTTGAAGAACTGTCGGGCCTGGCTGTAGTGGTCGGCGAAGCTTTCGGCCCGCAACCGAACCTTCTGACCTTCCTCCGCATCCGCGAAAGACCGGAAACCCCGCTCTGGCGATTCCCGCGGGCCTTCACCAAAGGAATTGGGCTGGTAGTTCACGCGGCCGACCGGATTGCGCATCGCCATGTGGCCATCCTGCTGGAAATGGTGGAACGGGCATTTCGGTGCATTGATCGGGATATGGGTGAAGTTGGGGCTTCCAAGACGCTTCAGTTGCGTGTCGAGATAAGAAAAATTGCGGCCCTGCAACAGCGGATCATTCGAGAAGTCGATACCCGGCGGCACATTCTGTGTCATAAACGCAACCTGCTCGGTCTCGGCAAAGAAATTGTCGGGCATGCGGTCCAGCACCAGTCGGCCGACCGGCACCGGAGGTAGAACCTCTTCCGGGATGATCTTTGTCGGATCCAGAACGTCGAAGTCGAAACTGTCCGCAAACTCCTGATCGAAGAGTTGGAGATTGAGCTCCCATTCCGGAAAGTCACCGGCCTGAATGGCATTCCACAGGTCGCGCCGGTGAAAATCCGGGTCGGCGCCGTTGATCTTGACGGCTTCGTTCCAGACTACCGACTGCATGCCGAGCTTCGGCTTCCAAATGAATTTGACGAACGTGGATTCGTCCTTGGCGTTGACCAGCCGGAACGTATGTACGCCGAACCCCTGCATGAACCGGAAGGAGCGGGGTATCGCGCGGTCGGACATGACCCACATGATCATGTGCATCGATTCCGGCGTGAGGCTTATGAAGTCCCAGAAATTGTCATGCGCAGACTGTGCTTGTGGAAAGGCGCGGTCGGGCTCCGGTTTCACCGCGTGGATGATGTCGGGAAACTTGATCGCGTCCTGGATGAAGAACACCGGGATGTTGTTGCCGACGAGATCCCAGTTGCCCTCCTGGGTGTAGAATTTGACGGCGAAGCCGCGCACGTCGCGGGCGAGGTCGAAAGAGCCCTTAGATCCTGCAACGGTAGAGAAGCGCACGAAAACGGGTGTCCTCTCGCCGGCGCGCTGGAAGATGTCGGCGCGGGTATAGGCCGCGAGCGACTTGTAGGTCTCGAAGAAGCCGTGTGCGCCATAGCCCCGCGCGTGCACCACGCGTTCTGGAATGCGTTCGTGGTCAAAGTGGAAGATTTTCTCGCGGAAGTGGAAATCTTCGATCAGCGCTGGTCCCCGCTCGCCGATCTTCAAGGTATTCTGGTCATCCGCCACCGGACCGCCTTGAGCGGTCGTGAGCACATCAGTGTCTCCGTCGGCGATCTGATGAAGCTCGCCTCCTTTCCCGCGCATCAGCTTTTGATCATGGATTGTCACCGGCTTGCCCGACGACGGTCTAGTGTTCTTGGCCATAAAGATATTCCCTTTGGGAGCACAACGTCAGATTACTCTCAATGCTGACGTTGCCGCCTAAGTTCCTTGTTACGTCGCGTATTCCTCCTTCCAGCGCCGGCCACATGGCGCCTACAAGCACGAGGTATTTTTGACGTTTGGGGAGGGAGCGACCGGCTTGCCCGGTTTGACGAAGCGAGCGCCTCGGTTCGCGCCAACACGCCAACGGCTAACGAATCCCACATCCTGCAGCCGATTACGCAGACATCGGTGCGGCCATCTCCGGCGGTTGCCAGATCAATGACGTACGAATGGCATCACGTAATTTGGGACGTCCACGAGCGGAGAACGACCCTCAGACAAGCTGTAAATGAGCTAAACGCCTCGGGCTCATCACAACACCGCATAACCATCTCTCCTTGAGTGATAGCTGAAGAGCGTTGCTCATTCCTGCCGGAGCAGGGCACGATAGCGTTGCTGGCTACCTTTAAGGTGTACGCGCATGGCATCGCGTGCACCGTCGGCATCTCCGTCCGAAATTGACGACACGATCCGCCGGTGCTCCTGCTGCAACTGCTTGAGATAGGCTTCGGCGGTGCGCTCCGTTGTCGTTGCTTGCAAGGCAGCGCGCGGGATAATATTCTTGCCCATCATCTCAAGGAATTCCATGAAGCGGCGATTATTGGTGGCGGCTGCGATTGCAAGGTGCAACTCGAAGTCAGCCACCGTTGTCGTTCGGCCTTCATCGATACAAGCCTGCACCGAAGCAAGCTTTTCGATGAGGATTTCCTCCTGCGCCGGTGACCGCCGAATGGCGGCTAACCCGGCTGCTTCGGTTTCAACGGCCGCCCGAAGCTCGAGTATCTCGATTATGGACGAAATCCGTTCGTGGTCGACATCCTGGAACGGCTGAGGTTGCGGCACGGGAGGATGTAGCACGAAAACCCCCGCGCCATGCCTGACCTCGACGAGCCGGTCGGCGCGTAGGGTTGCGACTGCTTCACGAATTACCGTGCGGCTGACTTGGTGTATGTCGGTTAGTTGTGCTTCTGTTGGCAACTTGTCGCCCGGTGCATAGTCACCGGCGGCGATAGCTCTACGCAATGTGTCGCTTATTTTACTGACAAGGGTTCCGCTTTGGGGACGGGCAGGTTTATTCATGATGGACTCTACTTCGCTATTCAGAAAAATGCAGCGAGCCTGCAAAACGCAAGAAATGATATGATGAATCTTATATTGTATTATATCTTCGCACAACCACTCGATACGATGGCGACATAGCGGCGGAAACGGGCTCGCTAATTGCGATCAAGTAATCACTTTGAAGCTTCTTAAAGTGGTGATCCACGTTGGACGGTTTCCAATACTATGCAGAGCAGCGGGACCAAGCATGCCACTGTCTTCTTCGACTCTATGAATGGCAAGTTGATTGGTCTTCTCGCTGGCGACAAGCAGAAACCGGCCAGAAGCATCAAGCGAAAAGGCGCGTGGAAATGGTGCCGTCTCGATCTCACCCTGCCACATCAATTCACCGCCGCTCGCTATGTCGAACACGCCAATGCGGCCCGCATTCCGCTCCGCCGCATAGAGCGCCTTGCCGCTGGCGCGAAGATCGCTCGCTTTAGGGATGCAAGCCGAAGCACTCTGGAGCATCGGCAAGGCCTGGCCGGCTGTCAGTACACCGTCAGCCCCCTCTGACAGCGCTGTCACGGTGGCGGATTTCTCGCTGATAACGAACCAATCGCCAGTCATTGGCGACCGCGCCAGATGACGCGGCCCGCTGCCAGCGGCAAGCTGCAGCCGCCCAGCCTCCTTGATAATACCAAGTCCGGCATCGAAACGGTAGGAGACGATCAGATCGGCTCCTAGGCAAGGTACCAGCAGATGGCCGTTGTCTTCCGTGACGGCGACGAAATGCGGATTGGGGGGAGTCGGAAATGTGTGCGTCTCACACAAAAGTCCGTCGTCGCCAATATGACTGACCGACATCAAGTCACCTGAGAACGAAGCCCCGAACAGATATCGCCCGGTGGCGTCCAGGCCGATGTAGCACATGTCCGCTGGCAACGGCGCCGTCCCGAGAAAGCCGAGGTCATCTCCCGCGGGATCGACTTCGAACACATAGACGCGATAGGGGGAACCGCGAAACGCCGCATAGAGATAACGCCCATCCGGGCTCAGCGCCATGGGGGCCGAACCGTTGCGCCCTTCGGCATCCGGCAACCCGTAGCGTTTCACCGGATGTGGAACCCCTTGCATATCGAGATCGAACACATCCAGGCAATGGTCCCCGGCGCAGTAGACGACAAAACGGTTTCGCATGGACTTCCTGGACTCAGAACCTGATAACATAGTCCTGACCCTAGCGGCCGGGAACGAGCGCGGGGTTGGCCAAGAATTCCTTTGCGGCTGAGCCGCCGCCCTGAAACAGGTTTTCCAACATGCTTGCCTCTTCCGGACTGTCCGCAAAACGCGCGGCAAAGACTTCGGCGTCGTCCCGCGGCTGATATCCGAGTTCATGGGCGCGTGCATTGTCGCACCAGGCACGCTTGTTGGCCGAGATGCCGAACACCGTCTCGAACACGTAATCCGCATTCAGACCTATCTCGACAAGAGCGGCCAGATCGCGCGGCGAAATCCATGTCGACAGTTCGCGGCGGCTGATCGGCTCCGGGCGATAGGAGCCAATGCGGATGCAGAATGCCTTTAGGCCGAATTTGTAGGCATAGACGCTTGCCAGATGCTCGCCAAAGGCCTTCGTAATCGCGTAGCGGCTGTCGGGCCGTTGCGGATCGTCGTTCGAGATTTTCTCATCTGGCCGGTAGAAACCGACCACATGGTTGGAACTGCCGAAGACGATGCGCTCCACGCCGTGCGTATGTGCAGCGTCCCAAAGATGGGTGGCCGCCATAATGTTGGGGCCAGTCAGGTCAGTCCACTGGCCTTCCTTGGCGCGGCCGGCCATGTGGATGATCGCATCGACGCCTTCGCAGAGGCGAGACGCGAAGCCGGCGTCGCAGAGGTCGCCGATCACGATCTCCTCATTGCCGCCGAGTGGTTCGAAAGGCCTGACATCGCTGCTGAGCAACGAGGCGCGTTGATCGACCAGCCAGCGGCGCAGGTCGGAGCCGATGACACCTGCGGCGCCCGTCAGGAGAATGCGTTTGCCCTTCACGCCGCAGTTCCTTGCAATGGATGGCGTTTCAGGAAGTCCAAAATCGCATCGCCGAACTCCGGCTTAGACGGCGTGTTGCCATGGGTCGCACCTGCGATCTCCACAAGCCGCATGCCGGGCACACGGCGGGAAAGCTCCCGCATCGCCTCAAGCTGCAGATCTTCGGTGCCGATCAGGCCCAGCATCGGCACTTTGGCGGCAGCAATGGCGTCCACGGTTACCGCGTGATCCGGCATGGAACGCTTCACAGCCGCCAGCGCGCGCGCATCCTTTCCGCGCAGCCTTTGCTCTGAAATACGCTTCACTTCCTCGATGTCGGGCTTTGCGGCACCCGGCGTCCACAGCTTGAGTATATGCTTTGTCATGCTGCCGGTTTCCAGCTCGTCGGCCTCTTCGTCGAAAGCTGCCAGTTCCTCGGCCGTGAACGGCAACCAACGTCCGGCGGCACCGCCGATCGTCAGCGTCGTAAAGCGTTCCGGCGCGCTAGCCAGCGCTTGCGCGGTGATGTGCGCGCCCAGCGAATAGGCGACGACATGCGCCTTCGCCAAGCCCAGATGGTCCATCAGCCGGATGATGTCGCGCCCCATCTCGGGGCCGTAATCGTAGCGGTCGTAGAGCATCTGGCTGTGCCCATGGCCGCGATTGTCGAGTGCGATGGTATGGAATTCCTGCGCCAGCCGGTCGATGAACCCCTCCCCCCACTGGCCCGCGCCACTGGTCGAATAACCATGCACGAGGATAACCGGCTCGCCCTGCCCCTTGTTTTCGAAATAGAGCCTGGCATTGCCGCTTTGAAAATACCGGCCGTTCGTCATGCCTTTTCCTTCGCCGCAGCCGAGCCCGCGAGCATGGCAATGCCGAATTCGGCTGCCGCCTTTTCCAGGTCGGCGACGATGCCGTCGTTGAGGAGGACGCCATGCTGCAGCATCTGACGGCGCAGCGCCAGACCGCGCTGGCCAGGCAGCCGCACAGGGCGTGCGGGGTCGCGCGGCGGATTGCTGCGCACGGCGCCCGCCAGCCAGCCGGTTTCCCGCAGGAACGACTGCCGTCCGCCGAAGAATTCGGGATCAAGCACCTGGATGAACACACCGGCCTGCCAGCCGGCGGCGCCGTCGGCGCGGCCGTAACCGGCAAGACCATTGGCGAGCGCCTCGACCAGAAGGCCGAGCCCGAAGCCCTTGTGGCCGTTATCGATGCCGCCCAGCGGCATGATCGACCCCACGGGTTCGCTAAACCGAACTGCCGGATCGTCGGTGGGGTTGCCCTGCGCATCGACAAGCGCATCGTAGCTGAAACGCTTACCCGCCTTGTGCAGCCGGTTGACCATGCCATTCGTCGTCGCCGACGTGCTGACGTCGATCAGGATTGGATCGCCGTCCGTCGGAATCCCTGCTGCATAAGGGTTCGTTGTGTAAAGCGGGACGGTGCCGCCGAAGGGTGCGATCATCGCCTGCGTGGGATCGGACACGGCGAGCAGGGCCACCAGTCCCTGATCGGTCACCGGCTTGAGATAGGAAGTCAGAGCGGCGGTGTGGTGGCTGCGACGGATGGTGAGCGTAAAGGTGCCATAGGTCTGTGCCCGCTCGATGCCCAGTTTCATGCCTTCGCTGATCAGCCATGGACCCGGAAGTCCGCGACCGTCCCACAGTGCGGCTGCGCCGGCATCGCGCATGATTTCCTGCACACCGTCCGCCGTCATAGTCCCGGCCTTCAGCGATGAGAGATAGGATGGCAGGAGTTGCAGGCCGTGTGTGTCGTGACCCATCATATCACCTTCGACCAGAATCCGGGCCACGGCAGCGCCATAGCGCTCGGGCAGTCCGGCTGCCGCCAGAAGATCGGTGGCGAAGCGGCATAGGGCGGCGTGGTCGCACGATACTGCGGTCATGGTCACGCTCCGTGAACAGTACCGCCGCCAGCTTGGCGGGCGGCGGTAATGTCGTTCGCCATGGAACGGTCGTAATGGTGGCTGGCGTCGAATAGCATGCGGGAATAGGCCTTTTGCGCGCGACTGCCCGAAAGATCGGCGTAGTCTACGACCTCTTCAATCAGCCCTTGCTGCATGACGGCGAGCCGCCGGCACATATGCCCGATCACCGCCAGATCGTGGCTGACCAGGAGATAGGTCAGCCCTTCGCGGTCGCGGATGTCGCTCAAGACATTGAGCACTTCGGCCTGCACCGACACGTCGAGCGCGGATGTCGGCTCGTCGAGCAGCAGGATGAAGGGCCTAAGGATCAGAGCGCGCGCGATGGCCACGCGTTGCCTTTGGCCGCCCGACAGTTGGTGCGGATAGCGGAAGCGCAGATGCGGCGCCAGGCCGACATCGCGCAGGACTTCGGTGATGCGTCTGTCGCTGTCGCCGATGCCATGGATGCGCAGCGGTGCCGCGAGCGTGGTCTGGACGGTGTGCTTGGGGTGCAGTGAGCCGTAAGGGTCTTGGAACACCATCTGGATCTTGCGGCAGCGTTCCTTGGTCAGTTGTGCGCCGACCGGCTGCCCGTCGATCAGGATTTCGCCCGTCCAATGCGTGTAGAGGCCGGCAATGCAGCGCAACACGGTGGATTTGCCCGAACCGGACTCGCCTACCAGGCCGAACACCTCGCCCTTCTCGACGTCGAAACTGACCGCGTCGAGAACCTTGGTTTCGTTCTCGTCCTCGCCGAAGACTATGGAGAGATTCTTGACCGAAATAGCCGTCATAATGCGCTCCTATACCGCTTCGAGCCAGCTGTCGTCGCGCTGGATCACCGGCAGGCGGTCGCGCTTCTGATCGAGCCTCGGCAGCGAATTCAAGAGGCCTCTGCTGTAGGGATGCTGGACATTGTCGAGGTCGGCCGCGGCCACCGTTTCGACGATCCGGCCGGCATACATGATGATCACCCGGTCGCAGAACGAACGCACGAGGTTGAGATCGTGGCTGATGAAGATCATGCCCAGGCCGCGCTCCTTGACCATATCGTCCAGGATAGCCAGGATCTGCAGCCGCACGGTCACGTCCAGCGCGGAGGTCGGCTCGTCGGCTATCAGCACCTCGGGATCGGAGATCAGCATCATGGCGATCATGATGCGCTGGCCCATGCCCCCGGAGACCTGATGCGGATAGAGGTCGTAGACGCGCTTGGGCGACCGGATCTGCACGGCTTCCAGCATGGTCAGCGCGCGCTCGCGGGCCTCCCGGTTGGACACTTTATGATGTGTCCGGTAGGCCTCAGCAATCTGTTCGCCGACGGTTGCAACAGGATTGAGCGAGTATTTCGGATCCTGCATGATCATCGATATGTGGCGGCCGCGCAGGCGGCGCAGTTCCTTCCTGCTCGCGCTGAGAAGGTCGACATCCTTGAACGCCAACCGCTCTGCGGTAACGATAGCACTCGGGGGGTTGAGACGCATGATGGCGCGGCCGACGGTGGACTTGCCCGAGCCGGACTCGCCGACGATGGCGAGTTTCTCCTGGCCGAGGCTGAATGACACGCCACGGATCGCCTGGAATACGCCGCGTTGCATCTGGAAGGCGACGCGCAGGTCGCGCGCCTCGATCAATGGCATCTGCACGGCCGCCGCATCACTTGCTCTTGGGGTCGAGGACATCGCGCAATCCATCTCCGAACAGGTTGAAGGCAAGGCTGACGACCATGATCGCCACCCCAGGTGCCGTGACCAGCCACCAGCTGTCGAGCATGTATTCGCGGCCCGCGGAGGTCATAGCGCCCCACTCCGGCGTCGGCGGCTGTGCACCAAGGCCAAGGAAGCCGAGGCCGGCCGCCGTCAGGATGACGCTCGCCATGCCCAGCGTCAGCCGGACGATGACCGACGACATGCAGACCGGGATGATCGAACCGAAGATGATCCGCAGCGAGGATGCGCCTTGCAGCCGTGCCGCCGCTATGTAGTCGGAGGAGCGGATCGTCATGGTCTCGGCGCGCGCCAGGCGGGCAATCGCCGGCCAGCCCGTCAGCGCGATAGCCAGCACCGCCTGCTCGAGCCCCGGCCCGAGGATGGCGACGAAGGTCAAGGTCAGGATCAGGCCCGGAAAGGCCAGGAAAAGGTCGGTGATGCGCATCACGATCATGTCGACCGTGCCGCCGTAATAGCCCGAAACCGTGCCGACGATCAGCCCGATCGGACCGACGGTAATG
Organism: Tianweitania sp. UT-5YL-CI-8; assembly: GCF_030010215.1. Classification (GTDB taxonomy): domain Bacteria; phylum Pseudomonadota; class Alphaproteobacteria; order Rhizobiales; family Rhizobiaceae; genus Oryzicola. Next base: position 115,184 of record NZ_JASCRR010000001.1, on the reverse strand, counting down.
GTAACCAGCGTGACGATGTAAAGCGTCACACGCGAACCGTAGACGATGCGGCTGAAGATATCGCGGCCATACTCGTCTGTGCCGAACCAGTTGACAGAAGATGGCGGCTTCAGCGCCATGGACAGGTTCTGCAGGTTCGGATCGTGAGTCGCAATCCATGGGGCAAAGGCTGCCACGGCTATCAGCAGCAAGATAATGCTGAGCCCGGCAACCGCGAGCCCGTTGGACAGGAACGTGTGCACGCCCACCAGCAGTCGCTGCAGGAAGGCCTCGGTGACGGAGGTCGCCTCGCGGTCGAGAAAGGCGACCTTCTTCCGCTTTGCCGGCACTTCGCTTGCCTGCGCGCTCATTGGACGGTCCTCGGGTCGAAGATTTTGTAGAGAAGGTCGGCCAGCATGTTCAGCGTGATGAAGATCACGCCCACCAGGAGAACGCAGACCATGATAGCGTTCATGTCGCCGAGCAGCAGATTGTTGGTCAGGTACTGGCCGAAACCGGGCCAGGCGAAGATCGTCTCGATCAGCACGGCGCCTTCAAGCATGCTGCCATAAGTCAGCGCGATGACCGTCAAAAGCTGGACGCGGATGTTGCGGAAGGCGTGATGCCAGATCACGTTCCATTCCGACACGCCCTTGACGCGCGCGGCGGTGACGTACTCCTGCGACAGCTGGTCAATCATGAAGCTGCGGGTGAGCCGGCACAGCGACGCCATGGAGGCGTAGCCGAGCACCGTTGCCGGAAGGATGATGTGGCGCACCGCGCTCCAGAACACTTCGGTGTCGCCAGCCAGAAGCGAATCTACCAGGAGCAGGCCTGTGCGGGTCTCGACGAGGCCATCATAGTAGATTTCGACACGGCCGCCGCCGCCAACCCATCCTAGGTAGGAATAAAACAGCAACAGCCCCATTAGGCCGATCCAGAAGATCGGCACGGAATGGCCAAGAAGCGTGACGACGCGGATGATGTGATCGGCGGGACGGTTGCGCTGGACCGCAGCCAAGACGCCAAGCGGCACGCCGATGCCCGCGCCGATCAAAAGCGCCAGCGTCCCGAGTTCGATGGTGGCGGGAAAAACGCGGACGATATCGTCCAGCACCTGATGGCCGGTCAAGAGCGCCGTGCCGAAATCGCCCTGCAGCATGCGCGAGATGTAGATTCCGAACTGGACGATGATCGGCTGGTCGAGACCGAGCCGCTCATAGGTCGCCTGATAAGTCGCCTGGTCCGCATCGGGGCCAACGAGCCGCGACACCACGTCGACCGGCATGACTTGACCGAGGAAGAATGTCAGCGTCACCAGCAGCAACAGGGTGACGAGCACCGATGCCAGCGATTGCGCCGCCCGCTTGATTTTGTTGCGTTTGAAGAACCGGCCCATCGCATTTCCTGATCGCATGGAGCCCGCCGAAACGGGCGGTGCGTGGCGGCTCGAAAGCCGCCACGCCTTGGGAGGATTACCGCTGCTTGTGGGTATCGCGATAGCGCGTGTTCTCGAACGGATGCGGCACGTAGTCGACCAGATCCGCCTGATAGACGACAGTTGAGTAGCTGAGCGAGATCGACTGCAGCGAGGGAACCAACTCTTCATAGAGAAGCTGGATGTCCTCATACATTTTCTTCTGCTTTTCAGCGTCCGGTTCAAGCAAGGCCGTTTCGAGCAGGGTGTTGATCTCCTTGCTCTGGAAGCTCGTCCGCCATGCCTGAAGGGTGAACAGCTTGGCGTCGTCGGCATTGTTGGGGTTGTAGACCAGCGACAGCAGCGCCGAATAGGCGTTGGAGCCGTTGCGGTCGCCGCCGCGGCCGACGATCAGCTCGAAGTCGCGGGCACGCATGGCGCCATAAACCTGATCGCCATTGCCGGTCAGGATTTCAGCCTTGATCCCGCCCTGTGCCAAGGAAGCCTGGATGGCGGTCGCGATGTTGACGAAGGGAGACTCCGCCAGAACGCGGATCGTCGTGCTGAAACCATCCGGGTATCCCGCTTCGGCCAGATATTTCTTGGCCAGCTCGGGATCGAACTTGTACATCGGGTCGGGCAGCGCCCCGCTCAGGCCGTGCGGAACCGGGCGCTGCAGAAGCTTGCCATAGAAGGGCAGGATCGTGTTGTTGATGCCTTCGTAGTCAATCAGATGACGCAGCGCGAGGCGGACGTTCTTATCGGCGTACTTCTCGTCCTTCATGCTGGCGGCGAGATAGTAGACGTTGCCCGAGCGCACCTCGGCCGTCTTCAGCTTCGCGTCGGTCTGCAGGGCAGTGATGTCAGAGACCGCCATTCCCATGCCAATGTCAATGTCGCCACGCTGCAGGGCAAGCCGCTTGGTCTGCGATTCCGGCATGTGGCGATAGATGATGCGGCGGAGCTTGGGCGCTTCGCCCCAGTAATTGTCCGAACGCTCCAGGATCACGGAGTTGTTTGCCTGCCAGCTGCGCAGCACATAGGGACCGGAGCCTGCGCTGTTGGTGGTGAGCCAGCCCTGCCCCTCGTCGCCGTCCTTCGCGTGTTCGAGCGCCAGCTTCTTGTCGATGACCATCAACACGCCGGTCGACGCGATTGCATCGATCAACAGCATTGGATCGTTAGGCTTGGGCAGGCGGATAACGACTGTATGCGGGTCGGGCGCGGTCACCAGTTCTGGGATATTTTCGACTGTGTAGCCGTAGACGCGGAGCGTGGATCCGCCGATGCCAAGCTTGAACGCGCGCCAGAACGACCAGATGAAGTCCTCGGCGGTCAGCGGGTTGCCCGAGTTGAACGTGACGTCATCGCGCAGCTTGAAGGTAATCGACATATGGTCGTCGGCGATCTCCCAGCTCTTGGCGAGACGGGGATGGTAAGTGCCGAGCTTGACCGGATCGGCCTCGACAAGTTGGTCGTAGACGTTGGAGTTCATCTCCATCGACTCGCGGCCGCTCATGGCGGACGGATCCAGCGACAGCATGTTCACCAGGCTGACGCCGATGACGAGTTGGTCCTCGGGCGTGGCCGCCAGCGCAGGTGCGCTGCCCAGACCGACGAGCGCGCTGACAGCGAGCGCTCCTAGCAGATTGCGGAATTTCATGGTTCTCCTCCAGTAAGAAATCCCGGCCGGATAAATTTATCCGACCAGATTGGCTTCGATGTAGTCGAAATCGATATCCTCCCCGAGGCCGGGTAAGGGCGAGCCATGGACGTAACCGTCGGCATCCATGGGATCGACGAGGCTGCGCAGATATTCCGGCGGCTTCTCATAGTCGAGGAATGGGTGCAGCAGGCCGCGCTCGTACCAATCGCAATTGGAGCTCGACAGGCACAGTGCGAGGTTTGCCGCGCCATTGCCATGGATTTCGCAATTGAGCCCAAAGGAATGGGCGGTGTGCATAACCTTGAGCGAAGGCGTGATGCCGCCGGCATTCAACACGCCCGTGCGCAGGATGTCGCTGGCCTCGTGCTTGACCCAGTCAGCACGGCTGCGGTTCTTGCCGGAGATCGTCTCGGGGCCGAGAACCGGAATGTCGAGCTTGTCGGCCAACCAGATGTAGGAGGACATGCTGGTTTCATCCATCGGCTCCTCGATCCACTCGAATGCCAGTTTTTCCAGCGCCCGGCCGATCTTCAGCGCGTCGGTGCGGCTGAACCAGTGATAGCCGTCGAGCATCAGCTTGATCTTGGGGCCGACAGCTTCGCGCACCGCCGTGCAGAGGTCGATTTCCATCTGCGCGTCCGGAGCGCCAGCAATCGGCGGAAACCAGCTGTGCAGCTTGATAGCCTTGTAGCCTGCCTCGACCAGCCTCAGCGAATAGGCCGCGTAGTCGTCGGGACTCGAAAGGCCGCCGGGAACATCATCGCCGGACATGATCGAGCCGTAGGCCAGGATCTTGTCGCGATAGGCGCCGATGAGCTTGTAGACCGGCATGCCCGCCTTGCGCCCAGCCAGGTCCCACAAAGCCTGGTCGATCGCATTCAGCGACCTGTCATTGAAACGGCCGCCGGCACGGCGCTGGTAATGCGTCATTTCGGTGAACAGGCGCTCGCGGGCAAGCGGATCCTGGCCAATCAGTACCGGGCGAACATAATTGTCCAGGATTGCGGCGCTAAGCTGCTCGGGGTGCTGAAAGGAAAAACCTTCCGTGCCATCATCGGTGAGGATACGCAGCATCGCATGAGCAACACGCCTCCCCGAACCGACATGATCATGGCCGGTGGCGCCTTTCGAGCTGTAGGTCGTATAATGGAATATGTCCGTGCGGACATCGACGATTTTCAAAATTTGCTTCTCCAGAGAGAGACGGCGCCGTCTGTTGGAAGCTAGCCAGCAGCTATAGGCCGCTTGCTAAGTCATCATACCTATCTTGTCAACCTTCGTCATTCCGGTGTGGGGATAAGCTCAAATCGCTTCCGGCTCTGACCATATCTTGATCGCAATTTTGGCGATGGCCTTTAGGAGAGGCAGTCTAAACCTGCGCTACATGAAGCCAGCGCGATGCATTTTCATCATATGTGTTGTTGACAGATATTATGTTTGGTATTAATGCCACGCCAACGCATGAGCATTTAAAAGGAATTGTCATGGACGCTCAGGATCTCAAAACGGTACTCGGCGCGGGTTTGCTGTCTTTCCCGGTAACCCATTTCCACGACGACGGGTCCGTGAACCACGAGTCCTATCGCAGGCATGTCGAATGGCTGTCGGGATATGAGGCAGCAGCGCTGTTCGCGGCCGGCGGCACCGGCGAATTCTTTTCGCTTCATCCCGACGAAATCCCAAGTGTGGTTGCATCGGCCAAGGAAGCGGCAGGGGCAACGCCCATCATTTCGGGCTGCGGATACGGCACCGAACTTGCCGTTTCCATTGCAAAGTCTGTTGAAAAGGCTGGCGCCGACGGCATCCTGCTTCTACCACATTATCTGATGGATGCCCCTCAGGAAGGTCTCTATCGCCACATCCGCACCGTCTGCCAGTCTATCGGTATCGGGGTCATGGTTTACAACCGCGACAATTCGATTCTGCAGGCCGATACGCTCAAGCGGCTGGCCGACGACTGCCCCAATCTGGTCGGCTTCAAGGACGGCTCCGGCGACATCGGCCTGGTCCGCCAGATCACCGTGACCATGGGCGACAGGCTAACCTATCTCGGCGGCATGCCGACGGCGGAACTGTTCGCCGAAGCCTATCTCGCCGCCGGCTTCACCACCTATTCATCGGCGGTGTTCAACTTCGTGCCGGGTCTCGCGGTCGATTTTTACAAGGCGCTGCGCGCAGGCGAGACGGCCAAATGCGAAAAAATCCTTGCCGATTTCTTCTACCCCTTCATGGCTATCCGCAACCGCAACAAGGGCTATGCCGTCTCCGCCATCAAGGCAGGCGTCAGGCTGCAGGGCTTCGCCACCGGCCGTGTCAGGCCTCCCCTCGTCGACCTCACCCCAGAGGAAGACGACATGATGGCACAGCTCATCGCTCCATATAAGAAATGAAGATCGAACGCGTCGAAACGCATCTTCTCGACTACCGACTTGAAACCGCCTTCGAAAGCGCTTCGATGCGTTTCGGCAGGCGCACCCATGTCTTGGTCGAGATCGTCTGCGACGACGGCACGACAGGCTGGGGCGAGTGCCTCGGCCCTGCCCTTCCCAATGCGGCCGTGGTCAAGGCCTATGCCAATTGGCTGGTCGGCCAGAATCCGCTCGAGACCGAGAATATCTGGGCGACGCTTTACAACGCCCTGCGCGACCAGGGCCAGCGCGGGCTGACCGTCACTGCGCTTTCCGGCATCGACATCGCGCTCTGGGACATCAAGGGTAAGGTGTTCAACCAACCCATTTCGATCCTTCTCGGCGGCCGGTTCCGCGAGGAGGTGAAGGCCTATGCCACCGGGTCGTTCAAGCGTGACGGCGTCGACCGCATCAGCGACAATTCCGAGGAAATGGCTCGCCACCGAGCGGAAGGCTTTCACGCCGCAAAGATCAAGATCGGCTTCGACCTCGAGGAAGACCTGCGGGTCCTGCGCGCGGTGCGCGAGGCTGTGGGTGACGACATGCGGCTGATGGTCGACGCCAATCACGGTTATGACAGCCTCGATGCGATTGCCTTCGGCAGGCGCGCTGTTGACTATGGCGTGGACTGGTTCGAAGAACCGGTGCCGCCCGAACAACTCGCCGCCTACAGGGCGGTGCGCGAAGGCCAGCCGATCCCGGTCGCCGGCGGCGAAACCTGGCACACGCGCTGGGGCATGCGCGAAGCGCTCGAAACCCGCGCAGTCGACATCATACAGCCTGATCTCTGCGGCGTAGGCGGTTTCAGCGAAGCCAAGCGCGTGATGGACATGGCTAGTCTCTATGGCGTCCGCGTCGTTCCGCATGTCTGGGGCACCGCCGTGCAGATCGCCGCGGCCCTGCAATTCATGGCCGCCCTCGTGCCAGATCCGGTGCGCGGCAGGCCGCGCGAGCCGATTTTGGAATTCGACAGGACGCACAACCCATTCCGGCAGGCGGTAGTCAAGCAACCGCTGGAGCATTACAACGGCGTTGTCGCGATTCCGGACGGCCCAGGGCTCGGTATCGAAATCGACCGCGATGCGCTCGCGGAATACCGTCTTAAGGAAGCATGATGCTGGTTCGCAAGCTCGAAGGAAAAGCCCCCGTTCACGCCTTGCCCGCAGGCTCCATAGATACCCAGATGCATGTGTATCTGCCCGGCTTTCCAGCGCAGCCCGGCGGACCTGGCCTGCCGCCCGGCGCGCTGCCGACCCCAGACGACTACCGCAAGCTGATGAACTGGCTCGGCATCGACCGCGTGGTCGTCACCCAGGGCAATGCCCACCAGTGTGACAACGGCAGCCTGCTCGCCTGCTTAGAAGCCATGGGCGACATCTCGCGCGGGGTGGCTGTCATCGGCGGCGACACAAGCGATGCCGAGATGCAGCGCCTGAGCGACGCCGGCATCGTCGGCGCACGCATCATGGATCTTCCGGGCGGTGCGCGGTCGCTAGCGGACATCGAAGCCGTCGACGCGCGTACCGCAGAGTTCGGTTGGTGCATGGCCGTGCAATTCGACGGCGGCACCCTACTCGAACAGGAGAGCCGCCTGTCCAGACTGAAAAGCCGCTGGATACTCGACCACCATGGGAAATTCTTTTCCGGCATCACGCCCGATGACCCCAAGGTCGATGCGGTCAAGCGGCTGATCGACGGAGGCAGGTGCTGGTTTAAATTCGCAGGCTGTTACGAATCCAGCCTCAGCGGCGGTCCAGACTACAGCGACATCGCAGCGGTTTCACGCCTCATCGCAGACTATGCTCCCGAGCGCATCGTCTGGGGTACGAACTGGCCGCATAACGCCATGCAGCGCACAGAGGATTATCCGGACGACGCTGCCCTGCTCGATACGGTGATGTCGTGGTTCCCCTCGGATGCGGCGCGTCGCCTGGCACTTGTCGACAATCCGCAGGATCTTTTCCAGTTCCCCGCTTTCAACGGCTGAGGAAACGAGAGCCACACCGACGCCGCACGAGAGCAGCGTCGGACCTTGCATCAAGCGTCGTGGACCGGCGCGCGCTTGACGGCTGTGAAGAGGCCAGATTGGCTCGACTGCCGCAATGCGGCGGTCACATAGACACTTTCCAGCGCTTTTACGCCCTTGACCAGCGTGTGCGACACGCGCGATGGATAGGCAAGGCTGAGCGCCAGATCCTCGAAAACATTGCGTGGCGGCTGATCGGGGATCGGCATCTGGTTGGCGACGTCGGGCACCTTCCAGCCGGTGATCCCATTGCCCTCGACCGTGGCGCTGCCGGTTTCGCCATGGATCTGCGCACGCTTGATCGTCGCGCCGCCATAGCGACCGTTCGGCCGTTCGCTCGGAAAGGTCGTGGTCACGCTCAAGGTGGCAAAAGAGCCATTGCAAAACCTCAGCACGGCACTCGTCACATCTTCCGCATCCATGTCATGCGCCAGCGTCGCGCTGATCGAAAAGACACCCTCCACAGGCCCCTGGTACCACAGCAGGTGGTCGATCGGGTGGACGCCCTGGTTGAGCAGGCATCCGCCGCCCTGGCTCGCAATGCCCCGCCAGCCCGAGCCCTCGTCATAGTAGCTCTGGGCACGATGGCATTTGTTGATGTAGTCGCCTTGGATGAGGCGCCCCAACCGGCCCTCGGCGATGGCCTTGTAGATGCGATATGGCGCTTCCTGGTAGCGCGTGTCGAATTCCACCACCAGTTCGACGCCGGCCGCCTCGGCCGCCGCCAGCATCGCCTCGCCGGCTTCGACGGTCACCGCCGTCGGCTTGCTGACGATGACATGCTTGCCGGCATTCGCGGCGGCAATCGCGATTTCGCTGTGCAGGTCAGTCGAGGTATAAACGCCGACGACATCGATGTCATCACGCGCGATCAGCGCGCGATAGTCGGTTTCGGCAGCGGCTCCGTAGCGCTCGGCCACCGCTTGCGTACGTTGCGGATCCCGGCCGCAGACGGCTGCGAGCGTCGCATTAGGCAGTTCATCTACCATCCGGCAGCGCGATTCTCCGAACGATGTACCAACGATCCCGACGCGCATCACTTCACCTCGTTGGCGGCGATGAAGTCCCAATCGATGTCCCAGCCGATGCCGGGACCGGTGGGCACATGGACAAAGCCGTCCTTGTCCATCGGATCCTCGAGCGTAGCGAGCCAGGGCGTACGCTTGGTGTAGTCGATCAACGGATGCAGCAGGCCGCGTTCGAAAAATCGTCCCGGAATCTGCATCGCGCCCAGCGCCTGCAGCGTCGCGGCGCCGTTCTGGTGCAGTTCGATCGACATGCCATGCGCCTCGGCCAAATGGATGGTTTTCATCATCGGCGTGATGCCGCCGACGTCGAGAACGCCAGTCCGGAGGATATCGCAGGCCCCCGCTTTCACCCATTCGGCGCGCGTCCAGATCTGGCCAGGCGCGGTTTCCGGCCCGCAAACGTCGAGATCGAGTTCATTGCACAGCCATGTGTAGGAACTCACGCTCGCCTCGCGCATCGGTTCCTCCATCCAGAGAAAACCGAGTTCCTCGATGGCGCGGCCGATCTTCTTGGCCTCCTGCCGGCTGTACTGGTGGTAGGGGTCTAGCATCAGATGCATGCCGTCGCCGACGCGCTTGCGAACGGCCACGCACATCTCGATGTCGCGGTCGACCGATGGCGCGCCGGGAACCGGCGGCATCCATGGATGCATTTTGAAGGCGGTATAGCCCTGCTCCTTGCACTGTTCGGCAAAGTCAGCATAGGCCTCGGGGCTGGTCAGGCCACCCTTGAGGTCGGCATCGCCGCACATGGTACTGGCATAGGCCGGAATCTTGTCTCGGAAAGCGCCGAGAAGCTTCTGCACAGGCAGGCCAACCGCACGCCCGGCAAGGTCCCACAGCGCCACGTCGACCAGCGCCATATGCGCATCAGACAAGGTCGAGCCGTTGCCGCGCTGCAGTTCCGAAAGCTTCTGCCAGATCTTTTCGCGGTAAAGCGCGTTCTCGCCGATCAGCATCGGCTTGAGGGTTCGCTCCACCAGATCCGCCGGCACGCCGAAGGCAAAGCCCTTGGCGCCGCCGCGGGTTTCGATCTCGAACAGCGTCTGCCGCGCCTCGTTGGGTGGAGCAGGGTGCGAATGGCCGAAGCCACGGCGGATGAAGGACGTGTATGTGAACACTCGCACGCCGAGCCGCGTGATCTCCATATCCCTGTCTGCGATCATTTGCCTGCTGCCATTTTCCTGAGATCGTCGTGGGCGACCTGGTTGCGCAGCACCTCGCCGCGCAAAAGCCTGCCGATATTGTCGCCGATGAGCGTAAGAGCGCGCTGCCGCGTGCCGAAGGTGGTGCCCGAGAAATGCGGGGTCATCAGCATGTTGAACTGATGGAACGGCAGGTCGGCCGGATAGCCGTCGCGGCCAGACCCGTCCTCCTCTTCGTGCCACCAGCAATCCATCGCCGCACCCGCCAGATGTCCGCTCCTGAGGGCATCGAACAGGTCGCGCTCGACGATCAGCGGGCCCCGCGTGATGCTGACGAGATAGCTCCCCCGCTTCATCGCAGCCAGTCGGCCGGCGTTGATCAGGCCTTGGGTGGTGGCCGTCAGCGGAGCCGTGATCAGCACGTAGTCGGCCTGGGCAAGTGCTGCGTCGATGTCTTTGTAGCCATAGGCGAAAGCGCGTGCATGCGGCCGGTCGCTGTAGCTGTCGGGATTGCGCGTGACGATGCCGACCCGCATGCCGAAGGCCTCGGCTCGCAGCGCCGTCGCCTGGCCGATGCTGCCGTACCCGACGATGCAGAGTGTCGAGCCGTAAAGCTCCGGCCCCCGCTTACCGTCCCAGCGGCCACGCGTCACCAGCGTTTCATGCGCTCGCAGCACCTGCCGCGACAGCATGGTCATCGCCATCATGGCATGTTCGGCAATCGCGATATCACCGCTGTCGGCGGTGGCAATCTTGATCGAGCGTTCGGCTATAAGATCGGGAATGCCGTCGCGCAAAAGAAGGTCCACGCCATGTCCGGTCAGGTTCACCAGCTTGAGACCGGTTGCCGCTTCCAGATAGGGACGGGTGACGGTGCGCATCAGCCCGGTGTGGATATCGATTTGCGGCGCAAGCTTCAGCTTGGCTGCGTGGTCGAGACGGCTGCCGCCCTCGATGATCTCGATCTCCTTCGGCCACGTCTCGATCACCGCGCGCTCCTCGGTCGGAATATCCCAATCGACCAGAACCCGCATCGTCATGCCTCCTGTTTCTCCGCCGTGGTTTCTTCGCCAAGCTCCGGCGAGGAGGCGAGCAGAAGGCGGGTGTAGTCGTCGCGTGGATAGTCGAAGATGGCCTGTGTCGGCCCCTGCTCGACGATCCTGCCACGGTTCATGACGATGACCTTGTCGGCAATCAGCCGCACCAGCGCCAGATCGTGCGAGATGAAGATGCTGGTGAAGCCGATCTCTTGCTGCAGCGTCATCAGAAGCTTGATGACTTGAGCCTGGATGGACACGTCGAGCGCGGAGACCGGCTCGTCGAGGATCAGCAGATCCGGCCGCAAAGCGAGCGCGCGCGCAATCGCCACACGCTGGCGCTCGCCGCCCGACAGCCGCGCTGGATAGAGCGAGGCATAGGACTGCGGCAGCCCCACCTGTTCGAGAAGCGCTGCCACCCTGTGCGGCCATTCGCGGCGCGGGGCGACGGAGGCATGTACCCGCCAGGGTTCGGAGACGAGTTCGAAGACCGTGCGGCGCGGGTGCAGCGAGGCGTAGGGATCCTGGAAGATCATCTGGATATGCCGACGAGTGGCGCGCATCCCGCCTGCCGACAGTCCGAGCAGATCCTTACCGCGATACAGGATGCGACCCGAACTCGCGTCGAGAAGGCGCAGGATGGTGCGCGCCAGCGTCGACTTGCCCGAGCCGGATTCGCCGACAACGGCAAGAATTTCGCCTTCCGCCACCTCGAAGTCGATGGCGTCGAGCGCGGTCACCTGACCGAAATGCTTGGTCAACTTCTCGACCTTCAGCACGGAGGTGCGCGCCATAGTGTCAGCGGCCATCGAACATCTCCTGCGCGAAATGACAGCGGCTTTGCCGGCCATCCGCGACAGTGACGAAGTCGGGCTCGCGATCGCTGCACATGCGCACCGCGCGCGGGCAACGCGGCGCAAAGGCGCACCCTGTGAACACTGCCGACTTGTCGGGCGGATTGCCGGCGATCGGCTTGAGCTCGGACCAGTGCTTCACCGATCCAGGATTGGAGCCCAGCAAGGCGCGGGTATAGGGGTGCGCGGTTCGATGGAAAACGGCATTGATGGGACCGCGCTCCACCACGCGTCCGGCATACATCACCACCAGCTTGCGGGCGACCTGACGAGCGACGGCGAGATCGTGCGTGACGAACAGCAGCGCCATCCCGCTGTCGCGCTGCAACTGGCTGATCAGCTTGAGAATGCCCGCCTGGACCGTGACGTCGAGCGCGGTCGTCGGCTCGTCGGCGATGAGCAGGCGCGGCTTCAGCGCAATCGCCATGGCGATGCAGATGCGCTGGCGCATGCCGCCCGAGAACTGGTGCGGATAGTCGTCGAGGCGGCTTTCCGGATTGACGATGCCGACCTGCAGCATCAGCCGTATCGCCTCGTCACGCGCCTGCCGCCTCGACCAGCCGAGCCGTACCGTGAATATCTCGATGATCTGGTTGCCGATAGAGAAGACCGGGTTGAGCGCATCGAGCGAGTCCTGGAAGACCATGGCGATGCCGGGACCGCGCACGGCGCGTAGGGCAGCCTCGCTGCGTCCAACGAGCTGCATGCCGTCGAACTCGACCGATCCGCCGACCTTTCCGGGTGAGTTGATCAGCCCCATCACGGCCTTGCCGGTGACGCTCTTGCCGGAACCGGATTCGCCCAGGATTGCGACGCTCTCGCCGGGCATGATGTCGAGGTCAATGCCCCGCACAGCGTGCGTCCGCCCGTAGCGCACCTGCAGTCCGGCAATCGACAGTAGCGGTTTGGCCACGGTCTCATCGGCGGGGCGTATGAGGGTCTCGGTGGTCATGGGCGCGCAGCCTCCTCGCGGGACGCTGTGGCCCCCATGACAGCCGCCTGAAGCGGGTCGCCGCTGGCGCGCATCCAGTTGGACAGGAGGTTTGCAGCCAGAGCCGTGATGAGAATGGCCAGGCCTGGAAACACCGTCGCCCACCAGGCACGCGTCAGATATTCGCGCCCTTCCGAAACGATAGTTCCCCAGTCAACGTCGGGCCGTTGCAGGCCGACGCCGAGGAAACTCAAACCGGCGGCCGCCAGCATGACGCTGGCGATTTCGAGCATGGCGACCGTCATAACGGTCGGCACAACGAGCGGGCGGATGTCGCGCCAGATGATGCTGCCCGCCCCCTTGCCAAGCGCGCGGGAGGCTTCGACGAAGACACGTTCGCGGATTTCCAGCGTCTGCGCGCGGGAAACACGCAGATAGATCGGCAGACGCGCCACCGCCAGGACCAGGATGAGGTTGACGATGCTGGGTTCGAGCACGAACAGCACCGACAGCGCCAGAAGCAGAGACGGCACGGTGACGATGATATCGCTGATGCGCATCAGCGCGGCATCCATGACCCCTCCGATGTAGCCGCTGACCATGCCCAACGTGGTGCCGATGGTAGCCGCCAGCGCCACGGTCGCGCCGGCCACCAGGAAGCTGGTGCGCGCACCGACAATCAACTGCGCCAGCATGGGGCGTCCGAGCGCGTCGGCGCCGAGCACATAGGCCCAGCCGCGTTCGAGACTGAACGGATGAAAGAAGCGCAGCCGCAAATTCTGCGTGTTGGCGAGGTCCTGCAGCAGCGGCGCGCCAATGACGGCGACGAGCAGCAGAAAGACGAGGACCAAAGCCGACAGAAGCGCGACAGGCGAGCGCAGCAAAAGGCCGAGACGGCTGTCTGCGGCAATGCGGCGACGTGGAGGGGTCAGGGTAAGACTCTGCGTGGCCATGTCACGAGACCCTGATGCGAGGGTCGGCCGCCGCATAGACGAGGTCGACGAGGATGTTAAGCAGGATGACGGCGATGCCGACGACGAAGACACCCGCCTGGATCACCGCGAAATCGCGGTTGTAGACCGCATCGACCAGCACCTTGCCGATGCCGGGCCAGGCAAAGACGGCGGACACGATGACAGCGCCGTTGACCATGCCGCCGGCACGGTCGCCCGCCACCGTGATGATCGGCAGTGCGGCGTTACGCAGTGCATGCCGAAACGCCAGACGCCGCCAGGAATAGCCTCGCGCTCGAGCATTCTGCACGTAGCCGGCATTCAACGTTTCCAGCATGGCGCCGCGCACCACCTGTGTGATGACGCCGACCGGATGCAGCATGACGGTGGCGACCGGCAGCACCCATGACGACAAACTGCCCTGCCCCGAGGTCGGCAGCAGGCCCAGGCTTACCGAAAAGATCAGCACGCAGACCAGCGCGAACCAGAAATCCGGAATGCTTGCGGTGAACAGGGAGAACAGCGTGATACCCCGGTCAAGCGCGCTGTTGGGACGGAGTGCCGCGAAGGTGCCGAGCGGGATCGCCAGCAAAAGCGTAAGCCCCATGGCGATAGCCGCCAGAAGGACGGTCTGCGGCATGGCGGACAAAACCGCCGTTGCCGCCGGCCGCTGCTGGGCTATCGATTGGCCGAAATCCAGTTGCAGCGCATTGACGACGAAATCCGCGAACTGGCCGACCAGCGGCTTGTCGAGGCCGTTCTGGCGATTGAACGCCTCGACCATGGCGTCGGTCGCATCGACGGGAAGGTAGAGGGAAGCGGGGCTTCCCGTCAGTCTCGCGAGAAAGAAGACGATGACCATCACACCCATCAAGGCGATCAGGCTCGTCGTCAGTCTTACGCTCAGGAACTTCAACATGGCGACCTGCGGGAAGCTTGCGGAATTTGGCGCTTACTTCTTCTTCACATCCGCCAGATGCAGTTCGACGTCGGTGAAGCCGTTGGCCTCGTAGGACACCTTGTCGGAGGTCAACAGCCGGCTCTGCAGGGCCGCGACCGGGATGATGATCTCGTCGCCATAAGCCAACTTCGCAATATCGCGATAGGCAGCGGTGCGTTCATTGCCGACCAGCGTGGCGGCTTTCGCCAACTTCTCGTCCAGCGCGGTATCGTTGGCCATGCTGAGCCGCCCGCCGCTGCTGAAATAGTTCGGGAAGGACAGCGAAGCGTCGCCGGAGATGTTGTCATGAGTGACGGTCAACAGGTTGGCCGGCTGCTCCAGCGAGTCCGGCTTGCGGGCCCAGGGGCTCCAAGCCGCGGAGTCGACGGGCTTGAGGTTAACCTTGAGCCCAGCCTCCTGCAGCATCTGCTGGATCGCCTGCGAGACTTCATTGACGCCGGAGAACAGATCGCTGCGGGCGATAAGTTCGATCGGCGTATCGACCGCTACGCCGGCGGCCTTAGCTTCTGCGATCAGCGCCTTTGCCTTATCAAGATCGTAGGCGGTGCCGGCGAAATCCGGAACGTTGCCGTTGATCAACGGGCTCACCAACTGCTGGGCCGGCACACCCGAATGGTCCATGAGAACCTCAGTCAGTGTCTCCTTATCAATGGCCGCGTTGACCGCCTGGCGCACGCGCAGATCGTCGAGCGGCGGCTTGCGCAGCATTGGCCGCAGGAAGAAGACGCTGTTGGTGGCATATTCCTGAGCGTTGGGAAGCCCCTCGGCCTCATGGAAAGGAATGTCGATGGCTATATCGGCTTCGCCTGCCTTTATCATGCTGGCGCGGATCGTCGGTTCGGAACGCCAGACATATTTGGCTTCGGCAAAATCCGGAGCACCGCCCCAATAGGTGTCGTTGGCGGCAAGCGTGATCGACTGGCCCATGTCGCGGCCGGCGAATTTGAACGGCCCGGTGCCGATCGGCGTATCGGTTTTCGCGGCCGGTGGCGTCGCAGGCGACGGCAGGTCGATATAAGCGATGCGCGCGGGCAGGATGGGATCAGCATCCTCCGTGACAATCTTCACCACCATGTCGCTTTCAACGGACGCGGTGGTCTTGGTCTTGAACAGCGATAAGGTCTGGCACACCAGCTCGGCGTTCATCGAGCGGTTGATGCCGAAGGCAACGGCCTCCGCGTTCAACGGCGCGCCATCGTGGAACTTCACTTCGGGCCGCAGCGTGAACAGCCAGGTCTTGTCGTCGACGCGCTTCCACTCGGTTGCCAGCAAGGGCTCGACAGTGCCGGTCTTTGGGTCGAGACGGGTCAGCCCCTCCACGACATTGCCGCGCAGCACGCGCGCATTGGCGTTTGTGCTGTCGTCGCAGGCGTCTATGGACGTCGGCTCCGAAGGCAGCACCAGCACGATCGAACCCTCGGCAGCGAGCGCGACTCCTCCTATCACCGCCATGGCGGCAGAGAGCATAAGCGTCTTGAGCGCGGCAACGCGCTTCAAACAGTCTGTCATTAAATGTCCTCCCGAATCTCCGCCGGCGGCAGCATCAGAACCTGAAATGTCGCGGCTAGAGAGTTCAAAATCTATACACCTCTAAGACGAAGCGTCAATATTGATATTACCAATTATTCAAAAAATAGCTTTTAGATAATATATGTATTTATGCATATCTGATGAACCGCACTTACAATGTAAGGCCCCGCTGCGCCCTCGCTATGGTGGGCTACGCCATGGAGCGCCGATCAACGGGCCTGCCCCAGCCGAGAAGGGGGCAGGACTTGAACAGAGACCTAGCACTACGTTGGCAGTTTAGGTTTGACTGCGTGTGCGAGCATCTTTTGGCAGTGAGGACATCTTCGAGGTAGCGACTGCTTGAAGAGGTCGAGAATGGCTTGTCTAACAGCTGGCATGCTCGGTTGAGGCGGTGGTCCGCCGACTCTTTTTTCCGCCCCGCTGCTTTTAGGCGGCAGGCTTGGAGACAGGCGTAGGCGATCATGGTCATCAAGGCGTGTCGATGCAATCCAGTCCACGATCGGCTTTCGAAGTGGTCGAGGCCGAGTTCCTGCTTCAATTGCTGATGAGCCTGCTCCCAGATCCACCTTGCCTTGATCGTGGCGGCCAGCATCTTGAGGCTGGCGTCGGCCGCCAAGTTCGACACATAGTATTTTTGCTCGCCAGTCGACCGGCATTTGCCGACGAGCCAGACCGCCTGGCATGCATTGCATGCGATTGTCGAGCGCTTGTGACCATCCGCGACGCGGACCCGGCGAGCCGCAAACAAGCAGGTCAGCCGTGTGCTTTCAGATGCGTTGCGTCGATCATGATGCGCTCGGGTATTGGTCCTTCTCCAGCAAGTCCGGCGAAGATGCGGTCAAACACCCCCATCAGGCTCCCGCGGATGAGACGGCTGTAGAGTATCTTATGCGGGGCCGTAACCGGCCAGCGCGTCGTTCCGCTGCAGCCCGCCGCGGATCACGTAGATGATGCCCTCACAGCCGCCGGTCATCGACCCGGGGAGCTCCGTGCGACAGCGGGAAGAACGGCGATATCCGTGCCATCTGAAGCTCGCTCAGCAAAAACAAATCACTTATAATCGCCGCCAATTGGAAACGGTGAATCACGGATCAAATCAAATTTATAGGTCCTGCCCAGGTGTTTGATCCTGGGGTTTGATGGTGATATCCATTCCTTGGGATGGAAGGCACTATGGACAGATTCTCACGGCGGCGCCACGACGACTGAGGCAGTCGTCGTTCACAGCAGCAAGGCGCTCGGACAGCCAAAGTTTGAGCCACTACTGGGCCGAAAACTTCACATTCACTCCCCGCTGCCGAAAATAAGCCTGCATCAGTTTGCGGCCCGAACGGTTGTTCTGTGCCAGCCTGACCGGATCGAATACCGCTTCTTTAATCCCCTCCCGATGGAGCGCTGCCTTGAGTGAATCTATATGAGCGTCGATCTCGGCATTGTCGGATTGGAGCGATGCATAGATGCTGTCGATGGCTTCGGCTACAGTTTTGTCGTTCACAATTGAACTCCTTCGATTCGCGCATGGCGACTTAGCACAGGCTGGCGTTTTGACCCATATCGACGACTAGCTGTGAGCTTTCAAGAGGTTGCTTAAGCACTCACCGGACGGTCCGAATGAACATCCACAAGAATGCCTGTCTCACACCTCTGCGTCGAGGAGATGGCGCTTTGGGTGACAGATGGCAGCAAAGGCATGGCCGACCGCTCGTCCCGCCCAACGTCATACCGGGACGGACCAACCAGGCTGTGGCCGAGCGCATCGCCATAAAGGTGGGCGTCTCGCCCGCCACCGTCAGCCGGGTTCTCAGGCGTACAGAGCTGTCGCGTCCGAAGGACATCGCACCTGCCTACGCAGGTGGGCATCCCGGCGACATGATCCACATCAACATCAAGAAGCTTGGGCGATTGAACGGGTTGGGCACCGCATCACCGGCGATCGCACCAGCCAGTCCAACCGTGGCTGCGTGGCTGGAAGTTCGTTCATGTCTGCACCCCGTGCTAATGTGCGCGAAATCAGAAAACTGCCTTTGCCGAAACCCTTATGGCCGCCCCCGCAACTGACCTCCTACACGATCCAAAGCCGGGAACTCCAGCACCAGCACCAGCCCTTCCTCGCGCCAGTTCCGGGTGATGCGTCCCCCAAGTTGCTTTTCAATCACGGCGCCGAGAAGAGCGTTGCCAAATCCCTGCCCTTGTTCCAGCGCTGATTTTGGGCTGCCGATCTCTTGCCAGGTCAATGTCAGGCCGGCACCATTCTGTTCCCATGTGATCTTTAGCCGACCTTCCGGGCGTGAAAGTGCACCATGCACGGCTGCATTGGCTGCCAGTTCATGGATCGCCAGCCCGATCGGTTGCGCGGACGGTGCCGGGATCATGGCGGGCGGTCCTGCGATCTCGATGTC
Organism: Tianweitania sp. UT-5YL-CI-8; assembly: GCF_030010215.1. GTDB lineage: Bacteria > Pseudomonadota > Alphaproteobacteria > Rhizobiales > Rhizobiaceae > Oryzicola. The sequence continues at coordinate 96,850 of NZ_JASCRR010000001.1, read as the reverse complement.
ACGCGTCTTGAAGACCTCGACCTGCACCCGGATAATGTCGGCCAACTGGACCTCTTGCCACCCTTTTTCGGCCAAGAGGATATGCGTTCGCGAGAGCGCTTGAACACGCTGCTGGACGGAAGCTGCATAGCGTGCGGCATTGTCGGATTTAGAGAGACGCACGACGCTGTCGACTATCGCCAAAACGTTCTTTGTTCGGTGATCGACTTCGAGGAGCAGACGATGCTCGGCTTCTTCAAGCGTTTGAATCCGCCGGTAATCGGTAACATCGACTTGTGAGGCGAAATAGTAGACGAGTTCGCCTTGCTCGTCGTGGATCGGGCTTAGATGCAGTTGGTTCCAAAACGGCGTACCGTTCTTCTTGTAGTTCAGGATCTCGATCGTGATCTCCCTTTGCTGAGCAATCGCTGCGCGGATTTGAGCAACTGCGGCGTCCGAGGTCGCTTCGCCCTGCAGGAGGCGGCAATTTCGGCCGAGAAGCTCCTCGGCTGTGTAGCCGGTCAGATCGAGAAAGGCATCGTTGGCGAGGACGATAGGAAAGTCGGGTTGCTGCGCGTCGGAAACAACCATCGGCATTCTAGTGCGCTGAAAGGCGAAGGCGGCGAGCTCTTTTCGATCCACCATCCCCTGTTTTGTCGCTGCAGCTGGAAAATCCCCATGAATGTCGGATGGCTTTGGGTTAGACAAGGCGCACCTCAAATTTCTTCGTGGGGTCTTAACGCCATTCGGGAAGAAATGTTTCGCCGATACCGCTACTCTATAGTCACGATCAACTCGCAACTTTGTATCCTCGCGAGTAAACGCGAGCGATATCAAGGCTGCTAGGCGGGTGAACGGAGCCCCTACTGAAAAAATCCCAAGGCAGTACTCAAAGCGTCGTTCAATTGGGCCTGTGTGAAGGGCTTGTAGAGTCGTGCATGGTTCCCACCCTCGCCGCCCGGTAGTTCGGCATATCCCGTCGCGACAACAACTTTGAGCCCTGGGTAGCGATCGATGACCTCCTTTGCCAGTTCTACACCTGTCATTTGCGGCATCGCCTGATCGGTTATTATGACATCCGGAAGCTGTCCCTGTCCTAGAAGTCGGAGCGCTTCCTCCGCCGAATTGGCCTCGATGACCGTGTGCCCGAGATCTTCGAGCATCAAAGCCGTATTCATGAGCACAAGGCTATCGTCATCCACAGCCATCACCGTCAGATGGGGCAACGGAGCCTGCGACGGGGCCTGCTTGACAGGCTCTGGGACCGCGTTTGAACCTGCAACCGGGAGCCAAAGCTCCGCGGTTGTGCCCTGACCACGCACAGATTTCATGATCAGCCGCCCGCCAGATTGAGCCATTAATCCCTGCACCATCGGCAATCCCAATCCTGTGCCTTTGCCGACCCCCTTTGTCGTGAAGAATGGCGTCGTGGCCTTTTCGAGCGTTTCAGCGTCCATGCCTTCGCCCTCGTCCTGTACCGAAAGGCAGACATATTCGCCGCCCGGAAGGTCAGGTATCTGTTTCGGCCTCAGAGAATGTTTGCTCGCCGAGATAGCGATCACGCCGCCGCCCGGCATAGCGTCGCGTGCGTTGACCACCAGGTTGAGAAGCGCGCTTTCGAGCTGGTTTGGATCGGATAAAACCGATGGCAGAGACAGCGGAAATGTCGTGCTGATTTCAATCGCTGGACCGATCGACCGTTGCAGCAATTCAGCCATATCCCTGACGAGCGCCGGGGCGTCCACCGCCACCAGTTTGAGATCCTGCTTTCGGGAAAATGCCAGGAGTCTCTGGGTCAGAGAGGCGCCACGCTTTGCCCCGGTAATCGCGTTGTCGATAAGCTCGACGACATTCTTGCCGTCAAGCGCACGCTTCCGGGCGATCTCCAGGCTGCCGAGGATTGCCATCAGGAGATTGTTGAAGTCATGCGCCACACCGCCGGTCAACTGCCCAACCGCTTCCATTTTCTGAGCCTGAAAGAGTTCTTGCTGTGCCTGTTCGAGCGCTTGCTGTGCCTGACGTTTCTCGGTGATGTCACGCGTCACCTTGGCGAAGCCGACGAGCCTGCCGCCTTCGAGGTAGATCGCGTCGATGATGATATTTGCCCAGAAACGTGTGCCGTCCTTTCGTAGCCTCCATCCTTCCTTTTCAAAACGTCCCTCCTTGGCGGCGATCTCCAAAGCCTTTTGCGGTAGTTTCTCAGCTCGATCTTCTTCGGTATAGAAGCGCGAAAAATGCTGGCCGATGATCTCATCGGGTTCATATCCCTTGATGCGCCGGGCGCCCGCGTTCCAGCTCGAAACGTTGCCTTCCAGATCGAGCATGTAGATGGCATAGTCCGTTACACTCTGAACCAGCAGGCGGAATTGCTCCTCGCTGCGCTTCAGAACCTCTTCCGCCAGCTTCCTCTCCGACAGGTCGCGGGTGATCTTTGCGAAACCGATCAGTTGTCCCTGCTGATCCCGGATCGCGTCGATGACGACATGAGCCCAAAACCGCTCGCCGTCCTTGCGGACACGCCACCCTTCGGCTTCAAAGCGCCCTTTCGCTCTGGCAGTCGAAAGCGCCTTGGTTGGAATACCGCCGGCCAGGTCTTCCGGTGTGTAAAATCGAGAGAAATGTTCTCCGAGAATTTCTGATTCGATGTAGCCTTTGAAACGCTGCGCGCCTGCGTTCCAGCTCGATACGCGGCCTTCCGGGTCCAGCATGTAGATGGCATAGTCGCTGATGGCATCGACGAGCAGGCGATAGCGCCCCTCCATTGAGGCGGTCTGAAGCGAGGCGGCTTGTGCGGTCATATGGTCCTTCCCATTACGCCACTGACGATTGCCACGCCCTCTGTGAGGTCAAGCCGACACATCGGGAGAAGTCGGTCGAACTCCTTTTGCCCAATTCCTGCAAGCTAGCGTGGCCCAGCGAATACGGATCTTTGCCCAGGATTCGTCTAAACAGGGAGCAATATGAACCTAACGGCCTTCCCATTGCATTCAAGGCAAGTGTCGGGGGCGCGATTGGGATGAACCCGGACAACATATTGCCCAGTTCTGCCCGGTGTTCCGGAGACAGAAACTCATGAGCGGCCTCGACGGACCATCTCCAAATCTCCATGATGCGACCACTGTCGGCGACGCTTTAATCTTGTGGGGCATACATCAACGCTCTCTAACGTTTTGAAGCATACGATGCAATTCCGGGTCAATGCTCATGCTTCGGCAAAAGGCGTCAGCGACGCGGAATCAACCGCGATCATGGTGCCGGCTAGTGTTGGAGTTTTGATTTTAAGAGCAGCCGCGAGAAGGACGCTGCGTAGGTTTTGTTGCAATGGCTGCATGAAAGCGCAAGAAGCGCGATGCGAGGCAATTATGAGGCAAGAGTTGCGAACTGATCGATCGAGGATGGGTTTGGATTGAAGGCGTATCTCGCCTGTCATTTGCGCGCCATATGAAACATTTCGATGCCGGGGAGGCAGATTACGGTTGATCCCTGTGATTTAAAGCGATTTCATCGTCCCATTCCAAATAGCAGATTCGGCAGGAACAGGACTACGGAAGGGACGAACACCAAAACGAGCGTGACGAGCGATACGGCCAGCAAGAATGGCCAGGACTCTTTTGTGTAGTCGTCGATGGAGCAGCCGAGCACCTGGCAGACCACAAACATCGCCCCTCCTACAGGTGGCGTATAGTTGCCGATGGTCGCGGCAATGATGAAGATCAGCCCAAAATGCACAGGATCAATCCCATACTGGGTGACCAGTGGCAGGAAGATCGGCGTCAGCATGACGATCAGCACCGAGCCTTCCATGAAGGTGCCGGCGATAAGGATGAACAGCACGATGATGACCAGCGCAAGATAGGCATTGTCGGTAATGCCCAGCATCCAAGCGGAGATTACCTCCGGGATGCGGTCGAAGATGATGCCGTAGCCAAACACCGCCGACAGCGCGAGCAGGAACATTACGGCGCCGACATCGATCAGGCTGCTTTCGATGGCCGAACGAAAGTTGCGCCATGTCAGCATGCGATAGGCGAACATGCCCACGACAACCGCATAAACTACGGCAAAAGCGCCGATCTCGGAGGGGGTGAAGATGCCGAAGCGCAAGCCTAGGATGAGGATGACAGGGAAGAAAATCGCCCACACCCCGGCCACGGAGGCCTGCGCCACTTCCTTGATCGTGGGCGCCTTGTCGCGTTCGGGCTTGTAGCCGCGCTGCTTGGCTGTGATCCCGATGGTCACGGCTAATGCCGCCCAAAGCATGAGACCAGGTATGATGCCGGCGGCAAACAGGCGCCCGATCGAGACCTGACCTACGGTGCCGTAGAGGATAAAGCCGATGCCCGGCGGAATAATCGGCGCCATGATCGAGCCGTAGGACAGCACGCCTGCCGCATAGCCTTTGGAGAAGCCGCGCTTGAGCATCTCCGGACCCAGCAGGCGAGCGTTCATGGCAGCGTCGGCGATGGAGGAGCCGGTGACGCCGCTCATCAGCGTCGATAGCGCGATGGAAACCTGCGCAAGTCCGCCCTGAAGTCGGCCGGTCAGAACCGAAGCGAGCTTGAGGAGATTGGTGGCAATGCCCGATACATTGAGGAAGTTGCCCGCCAGGATGAAGAGCGGAACGGCGAGCAGCGCGAAATTCTGCGTCTCCGTCACCGTCAGTTGGGCAGGCATTGTGAGTGGCAGTTCCGGGTGCTGTAGGAAGAACAGGATGCCCGAAATGCCGACGACGAATGCGACCGGCATGCCGATGATCATTAGAACGGTGAAGGCGATGGCAACGATCAGCATGGGGATCCTCCGGCGATCTAGAGAATGTCGGCAGCAGCACTGACTGGGCGCTCGCCACGCAGTTGGGCACGGATCTTGAGGATGGTGCTGATCAGTAGCAGCGCGGATCCTACGGGCAGGCTTAAGGCCACCCATGCATAACTGATGGAAGGAATGCCCTGGAAGGTCCGGACTCGGCTGATCCAGGCAAGATTGATGCCGTAGTAGATCAGGAAAGCCAGAAAGGCCGCGATCAACCCATAATTGAGCAGGCGCAGCCCATCCTGGACCGGAGATGACAGCTTGTTCGTCACCACCTCGATCGACATCATGGCGTTCTTGCGCCAGGCGATGTCAGCACTGAGAAAACAGGCCCAGGCGAAAAGGCACGTGGAGATGTCGATCGTCCAGTTCAGCGGATAGCCAAGGCTACGGGCGATGCCGCCGGCAAAGATCATCAGGACCATCAACACCAGGAACGAGCCGGCAATCACCACCTCGATGGCGCAAAGAGCTTTATAGAAGCGGCACATTACTGCGCCGCCTTGCCGAGCTCTGCCTGGACGGCAGCCTTCGCCTCGGCCAGTCCCAATGCTTCGTATGCAGCGTCAGCCGCAGTACGGAAGGCATCGAGGTCAATATTCTCGGTGACGGTCATGCCGCGGGAAATTAGGTCGGCCTTGACTTGCTGCTCGAGTTCGGCAATGCGCGTGGAGGTGGCGCGCCCGGCGACGCTGCATTCTTCGACCAGAGCGCTCTGGTATTCGGCCGGAAGGCTGTCGAACCACTGCGCGCTGACCACTTGGAAATTGGTGAGAAGGATGTGTTCGGTTTCGTTCACATGGCTCAGCACCTCATAGAAGCGCCCGCCAGGGATGTTGTTGTAGACCAGCTCGACTCCATCGATGGCCTGCTGCTGTAAGGCCGGGTACATTTCGCCAAATGCCATCGCCGTCGGCGAGGCTCCAAGCGCACGGATCGATTCCTGCCAGATGGGCGCCGGCGGCGTCCGGATGCGCAGGCCAGCCAGTTCTTCCGGGTTTGTCACCGGCTCGTTGGTGAAGAAATGTCGGAATCCCTGCACCCAGTCAAAACATACCACCTTGATGCCCTGCAGGCTTGAGAGTTCGTCGAGCCACTGCTTCACCGTGGCCGAAGAGCTAAGCTTGGCGACGTCGTCAAGCGACCGCTGCATATAGGGTCCGTTCAGCACGGCAAGGCTGGGAACATAGTTCCCAAGACGCGCCGCATCGGTGTTCTGGCCGACGTTCGAGCCCTGGCGGACCTGCTCAATGATGTCTTCTTCAACGCCGAGCTGCGCGCTATGGAACACATCAATGATCAAGCCGCCATTGGTCCGGGCTTTCACTGCTTCGGCCCATGCCAGGAAGCCTTCGTGAAACGGCTCGGTCGGACCCAGGACATGGTTGAAACGCAGTTTGTAGGTCTCCTGCGCCGCAGCGGTACCGGCAGACAGAGATGAGGCAAGCGCCAACAGGGACGCTACCATTCTCGGCAGTATGTTCATTTTCTCTCTCCCATTTCACTGCGGAAGACCTCTTGCTCCGCATGCATTTATCTCATATATCAGATACTATGCACTATGCACAAGACCAACATGCCTTCTGGATGCGGCCCGCCGAACCTGTTAGGTTGGATAAGCCTCCAGCGAAGATGAGAAGAATGAAGATCGAGCGTCCCAAATCCCTGAAAGAGCTTGTCGTCGAGCAATTGCGGGCCCGCATCATCGATGGCCGGTTCCGTTTGGGGGCGGCTCTTTCCGAGAACGTTCTGGCTGCCGAGTTAGGCATGTCGAAGACGCCGGTCCGAGAAGCGTTGCAGCAGCTCAGGTCTGAGGGTCTGGTCGATGTGCTGCCTCAGCGGGGGACTTATGTGTTTCGGCTCGCTGCGGATCAGGTTGAACTGATCAGCGAGTTGCGGACGATATTGGAGGTTGCGTCGGTTGCAGCTGCGGTAGAGCGCAATTTCGACACCTTGGTCGAGGCCATGGAGAACTTGATGGGCGCAATGCAGGCCGCTTACGATGACGGTGATACGGTACTCTATCACACTCTCGACGGCGACTATCACGATGCCTTCATAGAACTTTGCGGCAATCCGTATGTGGGGGATGCCTACAGTCAGATCAGGTTCCGCATCCGGGCGCTGCGCTCGCGCTTGTCCAATGAAGCGGCGCTCAACAGCCGCTCGCTCAAGGACCACAAGCGTATGCTCGAACTGGTCAAAGCGAGGGACGTGCCTGGGGTTCAGCAACTGCTTGCATCGCATATCGAGCAGACCAAGTCGTCGTACCTTGCGGTGCTGGCCGACCGGGATCTTTTGACCGAGGAGATGGCGTCTTGAATGGGCGGCTTGCCGGAAGGATAGCCCTGGTGACGGGCGCCGGTGCCGGCATCGGCCGGGCGACGGCGATTGCTTTCGCCGAGGAAGGTGCCCGCGTCTTGGCTACCAGCCGCTCACCGTTCTCCTTACCCCTCGACATCCATACCCAGGTCCTGGACGTCTCCGACCCGCTAGCAATAGAGCGCCTCGCGGCTGATCATGAAGATGTTGATATCATCGCCAATGTGGCTGGCTATGTCCACGCTGGTTCCATCCTAGACTGCTCGACAGAGGACTGGGACCGTTCCTTCGACGTCAACGTGACAGCCATGTTCCATGTGATCAAGGCATTCCTGCCCAGTATGATCAGAGCGGGAAGCGGCAGCATCGTAAATGTCGGTTCCATCGCTGGAGTTCACAAGGGCACCCAGAACCGCCTGGCGTACAGCGCATCCAAGGCTGCGGTCATCGGGCTGACCAGAGCGATCGCAGCTGATCATATCGGCCAAGGCATCCGCGCCAATGTCATCTGCCCCGGCACCACAGATAGTCCGTCGCTGGATGAGCGCGCCAGAGCAACCGGTGACTACGATGCGGCCCGCGCTGGATTCATTGCCCGGCAGCCGCTTGGACGGCTGGGTCGCCCGGAGGAAATTGCCGCGCTGGCCGTTTATCTCGCGTCTGACGAGGCCGGCTTTACGACGGGCGGGGTCTTCGTGGCCGATGGCGGCGCGAGCCTTTGACTCGTATAACACCATGGAGCCCTCTGTGGCGATAGACCAGACGACGATCAACGTGCCGGAAGGCGAGCTCGCCCAAAGGGTGGAGACTGCGCTGGAACGGGCGGGAGCGAGCGAGCCGTCGCGCCGCGCCGCCACACGAGCAATGATGCACGCGTCGCGTCATGGTGTTGACAGCCACGGTGTACGGTTGACCGAACACTATTGCCGAATGCTAGGCGGCGGCCGGCTGAACAAGGATCCTCAGCTTCAGGTGAACTACCGCGCCAAAGCCAGCGCGGTTGTCGACGGCGATGACGGGCTCGGTCACTACGCAGCCTACCGTGCGATGGAGGTAGCATGCGAACTGGCCAAGACCACCGGCATCGCAGCTGTCGGCGTTCGTCGTTCATCTCATCTTGGCGCAGCGGGCGCTTACGCCCTAGCGGGCGCCGAAGCGGGCTTCATCGGCTTTGCCACCACCAACACAGATTCCATGGTCGCCCTATTCGATGGCGCGCAGCGGTTTCACGGAACCAACCCACTGGCCTTTGCGGCTCCGGTGCCAAGGCAAAGGCCCTGGTTTCTGGACATGGCCACATCTTCCATTCCGATGAACCGGGTGCTGCTGCATCGCTCGCTGGGAACTCCTTTGCCGCCCGGCGTCGCAGCCGATAGCGCCGGGCGGCCGGTGACCGAGCCGTCACAAGTCGAAATGCTGCTGCCGCTAGGTGGCGTTGAGTATGGCTACAAGGGAGCCGGATTGGCCGGAGTCGCGACGTTACTCTCGGCCATCCTGATGGGCACCACGCTCGATACCGATTTCATTCCTATGTACCAGGCCGACAATATATCCGAACCGCGCAACATGGGGCACTTCGTGATGGCGATTGACCCCAGCCACTTCGGTGGCCAGAACGCTTTCGACACTGGCATACTGCGCTATCTTGAGGCATTGCGCCATGCGCCGGGTCGGGCCGGAGGCAAGCCCTTGGCGCCGGGCGACCGGGAGTGGCGCGAAGCTGACCGAAGAGCCGCCGCGGGCATACCCGTTGATCCAGACACCGCCCGTTTTCTCGACCTTCAATAACCGGCGTGCTGGACGAAAGTTGCCTTGATCATGGTTGGTCCCGCTTTGGGCTGGGCCCCAGGGGCCCTCGTCATCTGTCTTCTTTCTGGACCATGTGCCGTGTTCGACGAACTTCGCAGGTCGAATTGATTTAAAAAGCGAGAAAGACCACGACGGTCAATAAGCTAAACTGTGTCCAGCGCCGCTTTCGCCATGATCTCTTCCGCCGCCGCCATTATCAGCGGCCCGACGCCCTTGGGGTCGTCGGCCACCACCTTCTCGGTCAGGTAATAGGCCGGCGTGCCGTCGCGATAGCGTTCGCCATAACCGCCCAGACCCGCGACATGGCAGATGCCGAGGAACTCCGGCCGACCTTTGTCTCCAAGTTGGACCGAAGTCGCGACCAGCGTCTCAAGGGCTGTCTCGCCTGCTCGCGTCGCTCCAGGTAGGATGTTTAGCCGACCAGCGCAAAGCAGCGCATAAGCGAACATCGCCGACGCAGAACTTTCCTCATAATTGCCTCTCAGGGCCGGCATGTCGATCACTTGCAGCCAAAGGCCGTTCTTCGTGCGCAACGAAAGGATGCGTTCGAACAACGCTCTTGTGCGGCTGACCAGTCGGTGCTTTTCGGCCCGTTCGACGCTCACGAGTTCAATGACATCGACCAGAGCCATGGCGAGCCAGCCCAAAGCTCTTGCCCAATGCGTCGGCGATTGGCCGCTGCGCGGATCCGACCAGGACTGCGTTCGGCTCTCGTCATAGCCATGGGCATAGAGGCCGGTCTCGGTCCGGTACGTCAGGTCCAACGCAGTGGAAATTTGCCTGAGTGCATCTTCCACCAGATCGTCATTACCGGTGAGCAGTCCCAGCTCGATCTGGAACGGCAGGCCCATATAGAGGCCATCGAGCCAGACCTGACGCGGATAGATGTTCTTGTGCCAATACACGCCGGAGCGCGTACGCGGGTGCTCCTCAAGTTGCCGGCCGAGGTGGCGCGCGGCGTTGAGATAGCGTTCCTTCCCGCTCAGGCCGTAGAGATAAATCAGCGCGCGGCCGGCGAGGATGTTGTCGATGTTGAATTCTTCGACCGAATATCCGGCAAGTGCGCCGTTGGCCGAAACCTGCGCATCGACCATGCGGCTGAGATGACCGAGCCAACGCTTGTCGCCCGTTGCCCGGTGCAGAAGCCCGAGACCGCGATAGATGCAGCCGTCCTCGTAGCACCACGCGCCGCCCTTGTAGGGCGCGTAGTCTTGGGCGAACGCGTCGAAATAGGCGCCTAGCATGCTGGGGCGGCTCCTTGGAAAGTGTCTGACTGAAGAAAACGGATGCCCTCGACCTGCGCGATGTCGGCGAACTGCTCGACAAGGCCGACGTGGCGCAGCACTGACAGGCCGCTGGCCATTTCAGGCATGTCGGCTGTGGCATAGGGGTCATATGCAACGTCCAGATTGCTGAGCCGGATGTTGCGGATCGGCGCCTCAGGCAGGCCGAGGAAGAAGCCGAGCGCCACGCGCAGGCCATCGATCCTGAGATTGGACACCGAGATGTCGGTGATCTCCGGCGTTGTCTCGTCGACGGATGCGGGCATGCGCGACTGCACGGCATCCGACCTGCCGTCGGGATCGCAGAAATAGAACGCGTTGACGGCCAACGCCGTGCCAACGCCGGTCATCACGCAATCGTCCAATCTGATACCGGAAACCAAACCGCCGCGCCCACGCCGCGTTTTGACCCGCAGACCGCGGTCGGTACCCGAAAATTCGCAGGCTTCGACCTCGACGTCGCTGACCGAGCCGCTCATTTCAGAGCCGATGACGACACCGCCATGGCCACGCTCCATCAGGCATCGGCGAATGGAGACGCGGCGGGTAGGCTGTAGATGGTCCATGCCGCCCTGCCCGACAACGCGTTTGCCGGCCTTTATGGCGATGCAGTCGTCGCCGACCGAAATACGCGTCCCTTCGATCAGCACATCGGTGCAGCTTTCCGGGTTGAAGCCGTCCGTATTGGGGCTGTCGGGCGGGCTGGAAATGTCGAGGCCGAAGGCCCGCAGGTTGCGGCAGCGGACCGGATGCACCGTCCAGGACGGCGAGTTGCAGATGGTGATCCCGGCCAGCACGATGTCGGCGCAATCGGCGAGGAACAGCGTTCGGGACCGGCGAGCGCCGTTGCGCGTCTCTTTCGGCCAGGTCCACCAGTCGCCGTCGGCGCCGCCGCCGTCGATGGTGCCCGCGCCGGTGATTGCAATGCCGACGCAGTCTATCGCATTGACGAGCGAGGCATAGCAGGCCTCTGGAACGCCTTCCCATGTCCCGAGGGGCCGCCCATCCGCGTGATGAGAGGGCAATATCGGTAACGTCTCGCGGTCCACCAGCGCCTTGAGCACGGCGCCTTCCCGCAGATGCAGGGTGATTCCGGATTTGAGGAACACCGCGCCAGAGCACCAAAGCCCCTTGGGCACCAGGACCGTGCCGCCATCAGGTGTCGCTGCAATCGCCGCCGCAATCGCCTCGGCGTTGTCGGAAGCCTCTTCACTGGCGCCGAAAGCGCGGATATCCGACACACCGGCACAGCACGCCGTGCGGAACGCCCGCGATACGTTTGCTTCCGGAACTTCAAAGACATAGTCGGTCAATGGCTCAAGGTCAGCCAATGACAGCACGCTTCGCCGCGTCACGCCCTGCCGCAGCAGTCGGCCACCGGTCATGAGCTTCCAGGCGACGGAACGGGGCAGGTGGAACCGCGCGCCCTCGCATAGGATGCGGATCGCCACCTGACGGGCGGTGACGATGCCGGCTTGGATGTCGAGAACAGGTGCCATTGTCACGCCTGGATGGTGTCCGCGGGCGACAAAAGCCGCCGCGGACATGTTGATGTTAGAGGTTGGAGAGGGTTTCGTTGATGTCGTCGATGATGATACCGGCCGCTTCTTCGGCATCAATCTGGCCGTAGGCGTATTCCTCGATCGCGTCCTCGAAGATTTCGCGCACCTTGGGATGCTCGTTATAGGGCGACACGGTGGGGCCGCTCGACGTCATTACGATCTGGTTGGCTTCCAACAGCGACGGCGACAACTTGCCCTCGTCCGACAGCGTCTTGAGCGCGATGGCGCTGGCCGGCAGGCCACGCGAATCCCCCAGGATCTTCACCCCTTCCGGCTCATTGAGCAGGCAGTTGATGATCTGCGCCGCTGCCTTCGGTTCCTTGCTGTTCTTGGAAATCGAGAACATCATAGACGGCTTGCGGTACATGCCTTCGGTGGTGGCGCCCGACACCTTGAACGGCTTCAGCGGCATCAGCTTTCCGTCCTTCAGCGGGTCGGCATATTTGGAGAAGGTGGAGTCCCACTCATAGGATCCCCCGATACGGCCCTCGGCCCATGCGGGCTCGTCGAACAACTCGACATTGCCGACCGCGACCGCGTCCTTCCAGGCGCGAATCGTGCCTGTCTCCACAAGGTTCTGGTAGAACTCGAGGCCCTTCCGCAGTTCTTCGGGTGTCCATGCAACCTGGTTGGTGGCCGGGTCGATCAGGTCCTTGCCCGTCATCTGGGTGGTGATGAGCGAGACGATCAGAATCGAATTCAGCTTCACCGCATCGAAGGGATAATAATTGGCGCCGAGCTTTTCCTTGAGCTTGGGTGCTGACGCGATCAGTTCTTCCCAGTTGGTCGGAACCGCGATGCCGACTTTTTCGAACGGCGTCTGGTTGAGGTAGAAGACGCGGCCGGTCACCGATACCGGCAGGCCGTTGAGCTTGTCGCTCATGGTCGCGGTGGCCAGCAGTTCCTCCGACCACTGGCTCAGGTCGATGACGTCGGCATATTGCGTGAGATCGGCGAAGCCGTCGCCATTCTTGGAAAACAGCGGCAGCCAGGGCCAGTTGATCTGCATGATGTCGGCTTCTGTGCTACCGGCCAACTGGGTGGTGATTTTCTCCTGGTGGCCCGACCAGCCGGTGAATTCGGCCTTGATGGTGTGGCCGTGCTTCTCGCCGCAAACCTTCAAGGCTTCCTGCGTGGCGACATGGCGGCTGTCTCCGCCCCACCAGGACATGCGCAGATCTGCGGCGGATGCGGTGCCGGTGAGAGTCATGATGGTGGCAAGTGCTGTAAGCGTCTTTCTCATAGGTTCCTCCCTTGGGAATGACTGGGTTTCAGTTGAGGTTGGGTAGGCTGATGTTTCGGCCGCTTTCGGTATCGAACAGGTGGATGGACGGCTCGCTCGGCACGAAGCGCACCGTGTCTCCCGAGATTGCCTTGCCGTCGTAGCTGTCACCGGGCACGACGATGACGACGCGGGTTCCGCCGATATCGACAAACAGGTCGATCTCGTGGCCCATGAACTCGACATGGGCCAGCTTGCCTTCCAGCGCGTCCTGCTCTCCGGCTTTTGCCAGGCGCAGATGCTGCGGACGGATGCCGAGCATGATCGAGCGGCCGACATCTGCCTCAAGCCGGTCGGCGAGGTTGTCGCCATAGCCGAAGGATTGGCCGATGATCCTGATGCGACGGCCTTGCCGGTCGAGCTCCGCCGGCACCAGGTTCATTTCCGGGCTGCCGATGAAGCCCGCGACAAACAGGTTCTGCGGCCGGTGGTAGAGCGCCACCGGCGCGTCGACCTGCATGATATGACCGTCCTTCATAACGCAGATGCGGTCGCCCATGGTCATCGCCTCGGTCTGGTCGTGGGTGACGTAGACCACCGTCGAGGACTGGCCTTCCGCCTTCAGGCGCTTGTGCAGGTCGGCGATGCGCACCCGCATCGATGCCCTCAGCTTAGCGTCGAGATTGGACAGCGGCTCGTCGAACAGGAAAACTTCTGGCTGCTTGATCAGCGCGCGGCCAAGCGCCACCCGCTGCGCCTGTCCGCCCGACAATTGCTTGGGCAAGCGGTCGAGCAAAGGTCCGATTTCCAGCGTCTCGGCGACTTCGGCTGTCGCCTGCGCAATCTCCTGCTTGGGCCTGCGCCGCAACTTGAGCCCAAAAGCGAGGTTGTTGCGCACCTTCATATGCGGATAAAGCGCGTAATTCTGGAACACCATGGAGATGCCGCGCTGGCCGGGCGGCAGGTTGTTGACGACGCGGTCGCCGATGGTGATCTGCCCGCCGCTGATCGTCTCCAGCCCTGCGATCATGCGCAGTGTGGTGGATTTGGCGCAGCCCGACGGTCCGACCAACACCATGAACTCACCGTCTGCGACGTCCAGGTTGATGCCGTGCACGGCCTTGAAGCTGTTGCCGTAGACTTTCTCGACATTCTTGATCTGCAGTCTTGCCATGGGATCAGCCTTTCACTCCGCCGGAGGAGATGCCTTCGATGAAGTATTTCTGGGCGAGGAAGAACACGACAAGCGAGGGTGCCAGAGCGAGCACCGACATCGCCAGGATGCGGTTCCATTCGAACGCCTCGGTCGTGTCGATCGACAGCTTGAGGGCCAGCGACACCGGATATTTGTCGACCGAGGAGATGTAGATGAGCGGCCCGAGGAAGTCGTTCATGGTCCACATGAACTGGAACAGCGCGACCGACAGCAGCGCCGGGGTCAGAAGCGGCACGACGATGAAGATCAGCGTCTGCCAGGTGTTGGCGCCGTCGACCCGGGCGGCCTCTTCCATGTCGCGCGGGATGGCGCGCAGGAACTGGATCAGCATGAAGACGAAGAACGCATCGCCGGCAAAGGCCGACGGGACCCAGAGCGGCAGGAAGCTGTCGAGCCAGCCGAGGTCGCGAAACAGCAGGTATTGCGGGATGCGCGTCACGACATTTGGCAGAAGCAGCGTGCCGATCAGCGTCGCAAACAAGATCTTCTTGCCGGGAAAATCGAAGCGGGCGAAGCCGTATGCCACCGCGGTGCAGGAAATAACGGTGAAGATCACCTTCGGCGCGATGATCAGGAAGGTGTTCCAGAAGAAGGTCGCGAAGGTGTAGGGCGTCGAGGTCCGCCAGCCATCGATATAGCCTTGCGCGGTCGGGTTGCGCGGAATGAAACCGGGGCTGGTGAATATCTCGGCGTTGGTCTTGAACGATGCGCCGATCAGCCAGATCAGCGGATAGAGCATGACCAGCCCAACGGCGGCGAGCAGGAAGTAGCGGAAGCCGGCATTCAGCTTGTGGCGGCGGCGCTCGGCAGCGATGAAGCGTGCGGCTTCCACGTCGTTGTGCGATTTTTCCGGAGTGAGAACGAGTTGGCTCATGATCAGTTCCTCTTGTCGCCGGCGTAGTAGACCCAGTGCCGCGAGGACCAGAACGCTAACAAAGTCAGCACCATTATGATCGCGAACAGCACCCAGGCGAGCGCGGAGGCATAGCCCATGTCAAACTTCTTGAAGGCTTCCTCATAGATATAGAGGGGCAGCAGGTAGGTGGATTTCAGCGGGCCGCCATTGGTGATGACATAGGGGCCGTTGAACTCCTGGAACGCCTGGACCATCTGCATGATCAGGTTGAAGAAGATCACCGGCGTGATCAGCGGCAGGGTGATGTGATAAAAACTTTGCCACTTGCCGGCGCCGTCGATGGATGCGGCTTCGTAGAGCGATTTGTCGACGCTCTGCAGGGCGGCAAGGAAGATCACCATGGCCGAACCGAACTGCCACAGCCGGAGCAGCGTGATGGTGAAAAGCGCGGTGCCGGGATTGCCGAACCAGTTGATCGCCTCGAAACCCATGCTGGTGATGGCGATGTTGATCAGGCCGGTGTCGGCGAAGATATAGCGCCACAGAACCGCAATCGCGATCGAGCCGCCAAGGATCGACGGCACGTAATAGGCGGTGCGGAAGAAGCCGATGAACTTCAGGCGGTAATTGAGGATGTAGGCGATGAACAGCGCGAAAACGAGCTTCAGCGGCACCGTCAGGAAGACGTAGATCAGCGTGACGTTGAGCGACCGGCGGAAGGTGCGGTCGCGCGTGAACATATCGACATAGTTGTCGAGCCCGATCCAGTTGGGCCTGCTCATCAGCGTGTAGTCGGTGAAGCTGAGATAGAACGAGGCGATGAAGGGAACGGCGGTGAATGCCAGCAGCCCCAGGATGTAGGGCAGCACATAGGCGAGCCCGAGAAAACGACTGTCCCCGCCCATCAGAGCTTCCCGCCTAAAGCGCGCGGCAGAAGATGCCCCGTCGCCTCAACCATTTCGCCAAACATATCCCGCGCGTTGTCGGGGCCAATCGGCGACACAAGAGGATCCGACAGGAACAGCGGGAGAAGATCGTTCCGACGTTTTTCGAGCACCGCCGCGACGAGCGCGGTCTGGCGTTCGGCGTGTTGCCGGACGACCATTTCGAGCCCGGCGGGAAGCCTGCCGGCAAAGAGCGGCTGGACGCCGAGACCTGAAAAGCGCGCGTTGGTTTCCACCACGACGCCGAGCGGCATGCCTTCGACCTGGCCACGGTTCGGCAGGTTGACGTTGCTGACATGGGCCGGGCCACCTGCCAGCGCCTTGAACTGCCCGACCAGCGCTTCTTCCGATTGGACGACAGGCGGCAGCGCGTCTCCGGCTTCCATGGCCTTCGCACGGCGGCGCTTTTCCGCTTGCTCGCGACGACGGAAATCGACTGGAGTCAAACCGAAGCCGAATGCCTCGTGGCGGTCCAGATACCAGGATTGCGGTAGGAATTCCGCGAGATGCCGGTCGCCCGCGGCCGCCGCGATACCGAAGCGGCAAGCCAGATCGAACTTGACCTTGTTGTGATCCTCGAAATGGCGCTGGAATTCATTTGCCGGATCGATGGGCGCCGCGCGCCAACCTTCCTCACGCTTCTCGCGGGCGAAGTCGAGATAGGCCGGCAGGTAATTGACGCCGCCTACCACCGCTTTATCGACGAAGGTGAAATGGTTGATGCCCAGCACGTTGACTTCGACATCGCGAAAGCTGTGGACGATGCCACCGACCCTGCGGTTTGCGAGCCAGGCGACGATGTGGCGGAGTTTTGTGACCTCGTGGCACTCGCCCCAGGCTCGGATATCGGGGAACGCGGCATAAAGAGCGCCGGTCAGTGCCGACATCGGGTTGGTCAGGTTGCAGACATAGGCTTTGGGCGCATGCGCGCGGATTTCCTCACCGATTTCCGCCAGCATGGGAATGGCCCGCATCGCGCGCACAAATCCTCCGGGACCAACAGTGTCGCCGACGGACTGCGCGATGCCGTAACGCTCGGGGATACGGATGTCGGCGTCCATGTCATCCAGCGATCCCGGCAGAATGGAAATGACGACGAAATCGGCATCCGTGAGAGCGGCCTGCAGGCTGTCGGCAACGGTGTAGGTGACAGCCGCGTCGGACGCCTCGCTCAGCAGCGACCCAATCTTAGCATTTCTACGGGCGGCTACCGTATCCAGGTCGTAGAGGCGGACTTCAGCGGGCAACGTGCGGTCATAAGCGAGATCGCCCATCAGCCGCGCCGCCCAGTTGAGCGAACCGCCGCCGATATAGGCTATCGTCACGGTCGAAGAGACAGTTTGTTTTTTCATCCATCATCCATGGTGCACAATAGGCGATACCTTCTCTATCCGAAGCCCGAACTTGCGCGCCATCTCCTCCCAAAAATGTCAAACGGACCTGCTCTGTTGCATTCCGCAAGTGTATAAGGCGTTATGTACGGGGTTTGGGCCTTTGTTGAAATTGACGAAGCGGAGAAAAGGATGGACGAAATTGAAGGTGGGGTCCTTTCCGGTATTCCCGCCAGCGCCCTGACGCTGAACCTGACGCGGTCCGCTATCAAGATGCTGCACACGCCAAGCTGGACCATCGACAAGACAAACAGCGTGCACGACCTCGTCATCGGCCTGAGCGGCATGGGGCGTTACGTAATCGACGGCAATGAATTCCTATTCGGGCCGGGCGAAGCGATGCTGATTCCCGCCGGCACCCGCTTCGTCGGCGAATACGCGAGCGGTGCGCTTTACATCGGCGTCGCCCAGCACTTCACGCTCGACCTGTTCGGCCAGCATGACCTGATTTCGCAAATGCATCTGAGGCCGCGCGTAACGCTGTCGCGCTGGGCGTTGTTGCAGCCTGTCGTTCAATATTACCACGACATCTCTCCTCCCTCTTCGACTACACTGACCCAGCATCATCTCTTCATGTTCATGCTGATCTCATATATCGAGGATGCCTTCATTGCTTGGCGCGTGCAATCTGCGGGGCCTGTCGGCGTTGGCGATACGATCTCCATGGCGATCACCATTGCCGCTACCCAGATCACGGCCGATCCGTTGAACGCCGACATCGCAGAGCGCGTGGTGGCCGCAGCGCCTTACAATCCCGATTATTTCAAGCGCGAATTTCGTCGTCAGATCGGCTGGACGCCGGTCAAGTTTCAAGAGTTTAAGCGCATGGAGCGCGCCATGAACCTCTTGGAAAGCGGCAAGACGATCACCGAAACCGCTGTCAGCATCGGCTATTCCGACGTCTACTATTTCTCGCGCATGTTCAAGCGCTATATCGGCGCCAGTCCCTCGGCTTATAAGGAAGCGGTGCGCCGAAGCCGCGACGGGCATTTTCCGCGCGGCGAAGAGGACGGACAGGTCATTTATCCGCTTGTAAATATCACATAACACGCTCCATCATTATACAGTCCAGACCTAAACCCCATCGAGATGGCTTCCTCCAAGCTCAAGGCGCATCTGCGAGCCGCAAAGGCCAGAACCTTCAATGAACTCTGGAAGGCCATCGGTAATATCTGCGCCCTGTTCTGCCCCGACGAATGCCGAAGCTACCTCACGACAGCAGGATATGCGTCCGATTAAATGTCCGATGCTCTAGCCGTCGTCGCCCTGCGTCAGCACGGCCTCGATCTGGGGCAGTGACGGCAGGATGCCCGACAGAACGCCCGTTCAAGGGTCCAGGGTATGCTTCTGCATTCCCGCTCCCGGCGAAACCACCCCATGCATCCGCCAGGACAACCGCATCGTCGATGCCGTGCTGGCGCAGACGACAACAAAGATTCAATCATACCGCGTTGCGACGGTAAAGCTGTTCCCTGTCATGATAACGCCGCGGGAGGAAATGTCTAAAGCTGCCGCTCGCTGCCTCCAACGGGTTGAACAGGCACTCCAGGGAATATCTTTTGGAGATTGCCGGAAATGATCTTGTCGCCCTCGGTGACGCCGGATGTAAGCGTCACGAGATCGCCGTCCGCAGGCCCGAGCGAGACAACCCGCTGTTCCACGAGGTTGTCCTTGCCGATGACATAGACATACTTGCCGAACTGGCTGGAGCCGAGCGCGGTCTGCGGCACCATGAGCGCGTCGGGCAACTCCCTGATATGGAGACGGATCCGGACATACTGTCCAGGCAGCAGGGAGAGGTCCGAGTTTTCTAGAGTGGCGCGCGCTGCTACCGTGCCAGTGTTGCGCTCCACTGCGTTGTCGATGAATGTGAGCTTGCCCCGGCGCGGCTTCTGCTCGCTGCCCGGAATGACCACTTCCGTGTCTACCGTGCCCTTGGCGAACGCCTGCTGAATCTCGGCCATCTCGTTTTCGCTCGGATTGAAGGTAATATAGATGGGCGATAGCTGTACAAGGTTGTTGAGGGGTGTGCCGGACGCACTGGTGATGAGCGTCCCCTCTGGAGCCTGATTGCGGCCCAGCCGACCAGAGAATGGCGCGCGGATTTCGGTGTTTTTCAGATTGAGTTCGGCGGTATGTTCGGCTGCGCGTGACATGGCAAGGGATGCTTCTCCTTGGCGCATCGCACTTTGGCGCTGGTCGAAGCCATCTTTTGCAAGATAGCCATTTGAGGCGAGTTCGTCACCACGACTGAGATTCGAGCGGAGGTAGCCCAGCGAGGCCTCGTCGCGCTGGATCTGCGCCCTGGCTTGGTCGAGCACAGCTTGATAGTCGCTCCCGTCGATCCTGTAGAGCAAATCTCCCGCTTTCACGTCAGCACCGTCGGCTACCAGATGCTCCTGCAGATAGCCTGACGCCTTGGCGCGCAGCGTCACGTTGCGGATCGCTTCCGTTCGCGCGGAATATTCGAGATAAATTGGGATGGTCCTCTTCACGACGTCGACTACCGGAACGGGCATGGCCTGAGGAGCCGGTGACGGGGCCGCGTCGGCAGAGGTGCTGGCAGCGTACCAACCGTTTTGGGCCAGCAGGTAGCCGCTGGCTACAACCAGAGCTAGAATGGTCCCGTTGAGACCTATTTTGAGACTGCGCATTTCGAGGCTCCGTTTATTCAGCCGGCTCGGCCGCTTGAGACGCGGACGAGCGGGACGACAGGCGTTCCCGCCAGGTTTCAAGAACGACATAGAAGATCGGCACGAAGACGAGCGTCAGGACGGTTGCGACCAGCATACCGCCGAAAACTGTGGTTCCGATCGAACGCCTGCTCGCCGCACCAGCGCCGGTCGCGGTCATCAGCGGCACCACACCGAGAATGAATGCGAAGGCGGTCATCAGGATTGGCCGCAGGCGGAGCCGCGCTGCCTCGACCGCCGCTGCCACGATCTCGACGCCCTCTTCGCGGCGGCGCTTCGCGAACTCGACAATAAGAATTGCGTTCTTCGCCGCAAGACCGATCAGCATGACGAAGCCGATCTGCGAGTAGACGTCGATCTGCAGTCCCCGTGCCCAAAGTGCGAGCAATGCGCCGAGCAGAGCAAGAGGAACGGCGAGCAGCACGACAAATGGCATCGACCAGCTCTCATATTGCATCGCCAGCACCAAGAAGCAGAAAACGATTGCGAGACCGAAGACAAGAGTGGCAATCGAGCCCGCTCTGATCTCCTGATAGGTGATGCCGGTCCATTCAAAGGAGAAGTCCCTTGGAAGGGCGGTAGCCGCAGCGCGTTCCATGGCCGAGACTGCCTGGCTCGAACTGAAGCCTTCGGCAGCGGCGCCATTGATCAACGCCGACGGATAGTTGTTGTAGTGCGTGATCGTCTCCGGACCTGCCATCGCCGTCAGTGCGCCAAGCGTACTGAGAGGCACCATGTCTCCCGAATTGCTCCGGACATACAGACGGGAGATGTCGTTGGCCGTAGCGCGCGCATCCTGCTCCGCCTGCAATGTAACGCGGAACGTGCGGCCGAACAGGTTGAAGTCGTTCACATAAAGTGAGCCAAGATAAATCTGCAGCGTCGAGAACACGTCGGGCAGGCTGAGGCCGAGCAGCTTGGCCTTATTGCGGTCGAGGTCATAGGAATATTGCGGCGTGGATGTGCTGAAGGTCGTGAACAGCGTGTAAGGATTAAGCTCCGGCTGCTTGCGTGCTTCTGCAAGAACCGCCTGCGTCGCTTCATCGAGCGCTACCGCTCCACGCCCCGTCAAGTCCTCAACCTGGAACTCGAAACCACCCGTCGCGCCGAGACCCTGGATCGAGGGCGGGTCGAATGCCAGAACCAACGCTTCGGGGATCTGGATCAGCTTTTGCTGCGCAATCGTGCGCAGCGCCGTGGCGCTTTGGTCCGGCCCTCTCTCGTCCCATGGTTTCAAAACGGCGAATTGAACGCCGGCATTCGACTGGTTGGCGAATGTAAGGAAGGAGAAGCCGACGACGGACCCGACTGTCTCCACGCCAGGAAGGCCACGGAGGACTTCTTCCGACTTCTTGGCGACAGCTGCGGTTCGTTCGACGGATGCGCCGTCGGGAAGCTGCAGGACGACGAAGAAATAACCCTGATCCTCGACCGGCAGGAAGGTCGAGGGAATACGCTGCGACAGCGCATAGGTGCCGACTAGGCCAAGTACAAAAACGCCGATCAGAGCCCAGCGCCAGCGGACAAACGTCCTGATGCTGTTGGCATAGGCATTGGACATCCAATGGAAGCCTGCATTGAACCAACGAAAGAGGATGAATTGCGACTCGCCGCGATGCCGCAGGAAGACAGCGCTCAGGGCTGGACTGAGCGTCAGCGAATTGAACGCAGAGATAGCAAAGGAGATCGCGACGGTCAGCGCAAACTGGTTGTAGAGCTGTCCCGCTACGCCGGGAATAAAGGCAACGGGCACGAAGACGGCGAGCAACACGCCGGTCGTGGCGATAATTGGGCCGGTAACCTCCTGCATTGCCTTCTTTGCTGCTTCGAGCGGCGGGAGGCCGTCTTCAAGCTGGCGCTCAACGTTCTCGACGACGACGATAGCGTCGTCGACGACAAGGCCAATCGCGAGCACCATGCCCAGCAGGGACAGCATGTTCAGCGAGAATCCGAGCAGGTACATGACCGTCAGCGTGGCGATCAGCGATACCGGAATCGCAATGATCGGGATGATGGTGGCGCGCCAGCTCTGGAGGAAAATGAACACGACGAAGACGACGAGAACAAGCGCCTCGACGAGGGTCTTGACGACGTCGTCCATAGCGGCCGAGACGAAGCGCGTCGTGTCGTAAAACATGTTGTATGACATGCCGGCGGGAAAGCGCTTGGACAACTCGTCCATTTTGGACTTGACGTTGTTTTGCAGGTCGAGCGCGTTGGAGCCGGGCGCCTGGAGCACGGCAAGCACGACGCTTTCCTGACCATCGAGGCTGAAGGACGAAGAATAGGACAGTGCGCCGAGTTCGATGCGTGCAACGTCACGCAGGCGGATGGCGGCATTCGTCTCGGGGTCGACCCTTAGAATGATTTCGCCGAACTGCTGCGGATCACCCAAACGACCCACCGCGTTCACCTGCATCTCGAATGGCGTTCCGGCGGGCGCCGGAGACTGCCCGATCTTGCCGGCGGCGACCTGGATGTTCTGCTCTTGGATGACGTTCTGGACGTCAACGGCCGTGACGCCGAGACTCGCCATCTTGTCCGGATCGAGCCAGACGCGCATGGAGTAGCGGCGCTCGCCGAAGAACTGCACATCGCCGACGCCGGGCAGCCGCTTGATCGGGTCGAGAATCTGCAAATAGGCGTAATTGCTGAGCGTGGTGAAATCGACCGACTTGTCGGGCGAACCGAGATTCACAAGCACGTTGAAGTTGGGGTTCTGCTTGATAACGGTGACGCCGGCCTGATTGACCAGAGCGGGCAAGGATGGAGAGGCCTGGGAGACACGGTTTTGGACATCCATCGCGGCGATATCGATGGAGTAGCCAACCTGGAAGGAAAGCGTCACGCGCGCCGAGCCGTCATTCGAACTTGTTGACGACATATAAAGCATGCCCGGCACGCCGTTGAGCTGCTGCTCCAGCGGCGTCGTCACGGTGTCGGCAACGACCTGAGCGCTGGCGCCGGGATAGTTCGCCGCCACGACGATTTGCGGCGGGGTGATATCCGGAAACTGGGAAACGGGCAGCAGAAAGTAGGCGATGCCCCCGGCAAGCACCATGATGATCGCGATCGCCGAGGCGAAAATCGGCCGCAGGATGAAGAAATTGACCATGATGGTTCCTTCCGGCCAGTTCCGGTTTGGCTCGCCCTTCTGCAGGACAGCAAAAACCGTTGCAGAACTCGGGATCGTGTGCTGCGGTTGAACTGCTGGTATTGACTTGCTAAGGTGAATGTTACTATCTAGTAACAGAGTAAATGTTACGGATCGGTAACATTGTCAAGTGCCTTCCAGCGATAAGATTGGAAGGGAGGAAACTGTGATGACAGCTGCTGTCAAATGCGCCCCCCGGCCGCGGGAGAGGATCATAGACGCTGCGCGCGACCTGTTCAGGAAACACGGCATCAAGGGCATTGGCGTCGACGCCATAGCCGAGGCCGCCGAAAGCAACAAGATGACGCTTTATCGTCATTTCGGTTCGAAGGACGATCTGGTGTTTGTCTGCCTTCAGGAAGCTGCGGCAGAGGCGGAGGCATTCTGGAATGACATCAAGACAACGAATCCGGATGACCCCAAAGCGCAATTGAGCGACTGGGTCCATCGCGCGGGCGACTTCATTACCATCGAGCACTGCAACTGCGAACTTCTCGACGCTGCGGCGCAACTGGTTGAAAGCGATCACCCCGCGCGACGGTTCGTAGAGGAACTCCGGGCGCTATACATGAAGCGCCTTGTCGAGCTTTGTCGTGAAGCAGGCGTAGCGGATGCGGAGTTGCTCGTCGACGCTCTAAGCCTGCTCGTGGAAGGCGCGCGCTGCAACTGGCGCAGCGCTGGACCAAAAGGGGCAGCCACGCGCTTCGTGCCAATTGCTCAGATGATCGTGGCCGACTTCATGCACCACGCCACTTCGAAGATCGTGGATCGTCTAGACAAGGCCGAGGCGGAGAGCGTTGTCAAGAAGGCTGCCCACCCTTGACCGAACTGGAGGAAGGCGTGGGTTTGGGCCCCTTTGAGGGCGCTGGGTTCACCTATGCGTCGACATGCAAAGGATGTTCGCGGAGTCGACGGAATGGCATGCTCCCTGGATGGAGCAGGTTTGCCCAACCCCATCGCCGTCGTCGAGCTCGATCCGGCACGGACCGCGTCGTCCGATTTGAATGCGAGGCAGCGAAAGCCGTCGCATTCTGGCTCATATCGCCAGCCACCGTCTCGACAGGAATTGCATCGGCGAGTTTGGTGCCGAGAAAGTCGGCGTGCCGACGTGCTTCCAGCGCAACGTGAAAAACGGAAGCCACGCTCAAGGCTTCGATGATTTGTTCCTTTTCGGTCATTCGCGAGTGCTCCCGATATCATAGCATTGCGTCCATCCGCGCCGCCACAAGATCGGCGGCAAGGACCGTCTCGACCTGCATACCGTAGCGGCTATGTCGGCAATCTGCGCGACCGCATCAATCTTCCTTTGCTGGAGCGCATCGCCAAGACATATCCGGATGGGTCCTCCAACGCCCTGGCACAACGGCGTGTAAACGTCGTGTTGGCCATCCTGCAGACAAGGATGCCGTTCAGCCCAACTCCAAGCAATGCAGCTTGGCGAAACCATCCCGCAGGCCTCTAGCTTCCGAATACGGCTTCAAGTTCCGTCACCTCTTCGCAGGTCAAAAGCGACACTGGACGATCTCCGACAAGGAAAAAGAGTTTGGCCGTTTCCTCCAGTTCCTCATAGATCGACACCGCCTCGGCAAGGGATTTCGCCGAGATGATTGGGCCGTGATTGGCCAGCAGCAGGGCATGATGCGTTTTGGCCGTTTCCCGCACCGCCTCCGCAAGCCTGCGATCTCCTGGTCGATAATAGGGCAAAAGCGGCAGCCGCCCGACGCGCATGACATGATAGGCCGTCATCGGCGGCAGGACATTGGTCGTATCTTCGTGGCAAAGGCAGGAGACCGCGACTGCATGAGTGGAATGCAGATGAACGATCGCGCCTGCCTGTGGTCGCTCGTCATAAACCGCAAGATGGAAAAATGCTTCTTTGGATGGCGGATCGCCGGAGATCAGCACGCCTTCGGGTGAGACTTTCGAAATCCGCTCCGGCGTCAGGGTACCGAGGCTTGAATTGGTCGGCGTCACCAGAATCGAGCCGTCTCCCAGCCTGACGGAAAGGTTGCCAGCGCTGCCGTGGGCCAACCGCCGCTCATAGAGAAGCTTGCCATGGTGGGCGATCTCCGCCCGCGCCTCGTCTTCGCGAATGGAGGTCATCGGCCGACCATCGCATCGAGCGCCTTTGCAAGGAAATCTTCCGATCCGAAATTGCCGGACTTCAGGGCAAGCGCAATCGTGCCCTCGGCATTAGCCAGGATCGGCACGCCCGGATCGATCTCCGGCCCGACCCGCAAGGCCCCAAGATCGAGCGCCTGCACCACGGCCCCCGATGTTTCACCACCTGCGATGACAAGCCTTCTGACGCCGCCGGCAACGAGCGCACGCGCCGTCTCTCCAAAAAGCGCGTCGAGCCGGTCCGCAACAACCTCACGGCCATACTTTTCCTGCGCGGCGGTAACGGTTGCCGGATCGCCGGAGGAGTAGGCAAGCGGCGACCGTCCCCTGTTGTTCTCCAGAAACGACAAAAGCCGGTTGTGGTCAAACTGACCGGACATCACGGCATCGACGTCGATCGCAAGCGTCGGATGCGTTTGCGCATGCACGTCGATCTGCCTGCGGGTGGCACCGGAGCAACTGCCGGCCAGGATCGCCTCCGCACCCTCGATCCCGGCGAACCGGTTTTCCGCTCCCCGCGCCTCGCCACGCCGGATGAAATTTGCCGGCAGCGCCATTGCGACACCAGAGCCGCCGGTGATCAGCGGCGCATCGGCACAGGCGGCGCCGATGGTGGCCAGATCGGCGTTTGAGATGGCGTCGGTGACGACGAGCGTTTCACCACTTTTGCCCGCCTGCATCAACGCCGTGCGAAGGGCCTCCGGCCCCTCCCCGACCGTTTCCATGGTCACAAGGCCGACCGCCGCTTTCGTCTGGCGCGAAAGCCAGCGGCGGATATCGGGGTCGGTCATCGGGGTCAGGGGATGCTTTTCCATGCCGGATTCGCTGAGCAGCCTGTCGTGCACGAAGAGATGGCCCCGATAGATCGTTCTTCCCGCACCTGGAAAAGCCGGGCAAACCACCACACCCTTTACGCCGAGCCTTTCCGCCAGCGCCTCGGCGACCGGCCCGATGTTGCCGTCTGGCGTGGAATCGAAGGTGGAGCAATATTTGAAGACGATTTGCCGGCAGCCCTGCGCCAACAGCCATTCCAACGCCGCAAGCGATTGGGCGACGGCATCTCCAGCAGAAATGGAGCGGCTTTTCAGGGCGACGACGCCAGCCTCGATATCTGCGTCCGAATCGTGCTGTGGCACGCCCATATATTGCGCCGTCAAAAGCCCGCCTTCGCCGGGCAGGCCCTTGGTCAGCGTGTTGGCGATGTCGCTTGCGCCGGTGAAGTCGTCGGCGATCACGCCTATCAGCATGGTTCTGTTCCCTCAATCAGCGAGCGCATTCTGGAGACCGCGGCTTCCGGCGCCGTCAGCACCGGGATATCGACAACACTGCGCACAGCATCTGCTGCCCGCGAGGTGGAAAAATGCGCCAACATCAGTGCGTCGAGACCGGAAAAACGCAGCGCGGCCTCGGCCACCTTGCGATTATGGTCAGCCACATCACCCCGCCGCAAGCTTTCGATCGCCCCTTCCGCCGTCACCGTTTCGAGCGTTGCCGGCCTTCCCGTCTCGGATGCAAATTCCCGGAACTCGTCCTCCATCGTACCGATAGCCGGCGCGAAGGTCGCGACCATGCCAATCCTTGAGCCCTGCGATAGTGCTGCCCGAAACATCGCTTCATTTGGCATGAGAACGGGGATCGAAACGTCCGCCGCAAGCCTGTGGATCGCCGGCCCGAAGGCCGAGCAGGTGATCAATATCCCGTCTGCGCCGCCGTCGACTGCCTGGCGGCCCAGCGCGACAAACCGACGGGTGAGTTCCTCCGACAGCGCGACCGGTTCCCGCGCCCGGTCGAGCGAGAGACTTTCATCGAGAATATTGACGGCTTCGGCGTCCGGCCAGAGACTTTGCATGGCATCCCGAATGGGCTCCATCGCAACCAGCGTGGCATGGAACAGGAAGATGCGGGGGGAAGACATGGATATCGGCCTCCTCATTCAGAACAGGAATGTCCGGTCCTGAAGACGGCGGATGTTCCAGAGCGTCGAACCCTCCGGCTCATCCACCATATCGTAGGTGATGAGCGTGCCCGCCGGGATATCCACTTTCGCGCGATTGCCGGTCAGCAGATGCGCGCAAGCGGGATTGCCGAGCGCGACGGGCACGGCGGGGATGATCCGCGCCGTCATCATCGGGCTGTGATCGTTGCCGAATATCTCGCCGGTCATGATATCCCGGGCCGCGACTTTGGCGAGGTCATAGCGCGGGCGATAATCGTCGGAGCCAGTGTCGATGCCGAGCAGACCCGCCATGAGCAGCGAGGTCGCTGTTTCCACTCCGCAGAGATGGTAGGGCCGGTAGATGACCGCAGCCGTCTCATCGTAATTGGGGATTTGCCCCTTCGTCGTCAGAATATGGTTCGAATAGGCATTATCGCAGCGCACGACAAGGAAGACACCGCCACCGAGACCGGATTCGTCGGGCCGCCGCAGGCACGTCGCCAGATCGATCGTATTGCTGCGCTCGAACACGCCGCCCTTGGCCGTTTCGCAATAGACGATCGGGATCTCCGTGATCCGCAACGGCGCGTGAACCAGGGTGTCCACGGCCGGCGTCATGCCGGTATAATTGGCTGCAACCGTGATCTCGCAAAGGTCGTAGGCGCCGGGCTGCGGCAGGCGCGCAAGGATTTCCTTGCGGCGGGTGACATATTCCGCCGTCTGGCCTTTGGGGATCATGGAAAGCCATTTGCGATCCTCCTGCGAAACGGCAATCATCTCGACAAAAGGTGCATGGATCTTCTTTTCGGTCTTGATCGAGACCGTACCGGCAGCCTCGTCATAGACGAATTCGCCATCCGTCGCCTTGCCGCCGGAGAGAACCGTCAGGCCGACGGACTTCGCCCACTCGTAGAACTGGATGAGCAGGCCATGCTGATCCCCATCGACCGGCGTGTAGATCACGCCTGCGTCCTTTGCCATCTGCTTCAGCATCGGCCCGACCGCAACGTCGCAATCCTTTGTCACCATCGCGACATGCTTGCCGGCCTTGATCGCCTGCAGGGCGTATGTCACACCGCCCTCCGGCGAGCCGCTGCTTTCGCAGACCACGTGCACGGCTGGAATGTCTCCGATGATTCCAGGCCGGTCGGTGTAGATCGAGCGGCCTTCAGCTATGTGCAATTGCGCTTCTTCCGCCGTTTCCACATAGCTCGTCTTCGCCATGTCGTAGCCGGCCTTTTCATAGGCGCCACGGGCCGCATCGAGCGAGATGTCGGCGACCGCCACCACGTTCAGCCGCGGCGTGTAGGGCGATTGGGTGACGATGGCCGTGCCATAATTCCCCGCGCCGATGATGCCGATATTGACCTCCTCGATCTTGGCGAAGCGGGCATAGAGATGATGATAAACCATTGACAGAATTCCCTTATTTCAATCGCTCCGCGTGGCGCAGCGCAGTTGAACAGCCCTGGAAAAGGCGCAAGTTTTCCCGTTCGGCGCCCAGGTCAAAATTTTGAGCACCGTCATTCGAGGGTCGGAGTGGAACCCGGACGGTTGAACAGTACCATCCGGGAAAGCGTTATTTCGCGATCGTGTTCGCCACATCCGCCTGCCGTTTGGCGCGCTGGGAAACCAGCCAGGGCGAGACGACAAGCACTAAGGTGATCAGGAGGATCACCAGCGCAATCGGGCTCTTGAAGAAGACAGAGAGGTCACCATCCGAAGCAACGAGAGTCCGACGGATGCCGCGCTCGAGGATCGGCCCAAGGATCATGCCGAGCACGAGCGGCACAGGCGGATAGTCGAGCTTCATCATCAGATAGCCGAGAATGCCGAAACCGATGACCAGCATCACCTCGAACATCGAATTGTTGATGCCGAAGATGCCGAAGGCGATGATGGCGATCACGCCTGGGAACAGGAAGCTGGGCCTTACGAAGGCACAGGTTGCAAGAATAGGCGTGAGCACGATGGTGATCGCCACCAGCGCGAGATTGCCGATATAGAAGCTGCCGAAGATCGTCCAGACGAATGCCGATTGCGTCTGGAAGAGCATCGGGCCTGGCTGCAGGCCGATCATCAGCAAGCCGCCCATCAGAACCGCCGTGGTGCCCGAGCCCGGAATACCGAGCGCGAACATCGGGATCATATTGCCGTAGGCGGCGCTGTTGTTGGCTGCTTCCGGTGCGGCCACGCCTTCCAGCGCACCATGGCCGAACCGCTCGGGATGCTTGGAGGTGCGCTTGGCAAAGGCATAGGCGATCATGGTCGCGGCCGTTGCGCCCGCACCGGGCAGGATACCGATGAAGAAGCCGATGAGCGACCCGGAACCCAGTTCCCGCCAGCATTGCAGCGTGGCGCGCACATCTGGAAAAAGTTCGCGGAAGCGGAAGCGGCTGGCCTCCTCCGGCTTGCCGATCGACGGCGGTGTCGCATACATCTCGGCCAAACCGAAAAGGCCGACCGCGATGATCGAGAATTCGATGCCGTCGAACAGGCGGACCTCGCCGAAATCGAAGCGCGGCAGGCCGATCATCGGGTCGAGGCCGATGGTACCGATGAATAGGCCGAGAAACAGCGACATCATCGCCTTGTTCAGATCTTTCCCGCCGAGAACGCTGACGAGCGATAGTGAAAAAATCATCAACGCGGTCATCTCGATCGGACCGAAGGCGATAGCAGCCCTGGCGATCGTCGTGGCGAAGGCCGTCAGCAGCAACAGTCCGATCAAGCCGCCGATGAACGAGGCGGCGATGCTGAGCCCGAGGGCAGCGCCCGCCTTGCCGTTGCGAGCCAGCTTGTGGCCGTCTATGACGGTCATCGTCGCGGAGGCGTCGCCGGGGATGCCAAGCAGAATGGCGGTTACCGCGCCGCCATATTGTGCGCCGTAATAGACAGCACCGAGGGCCGCGATGGCCGATGTTCCGTCGAAGCTGACGGCGACAGGCAAGAGGATCGCCACGCCGGCGGTCGGCCCGAGGCCCGGCAGCGCGCCGATGAACAGGCCGATGATGGCGCCGACCATGATCGCGGCGAGGACGTTGGGCTGCGAGGCAGCGACCAGTCCATCAGCAAGCAAGTACCATGAATCAAACATGAGAGAGTTTCTTTCCGAAGCTCAAAGCAGAGGAATGGTCAGCACGACGCCGAAGACCAGATAAAGGATGCCAGCCATCCCCACGGCGATTGCACTGACGGCCAGAATGGAACGCCGGTCGCGTGCGCCGAAAACCATGCCGACCGCGATCATCAGCAGCACGGAGGCTCCGATCATACCGATGAAACCGGACAGGATGACAAACCCGCAGAGCGCGAGGCTGACCAGCCCCACCCGAACGATCTCCATCCTGTCAACTGCGCCGAGAACGCCGGAATGCCGGAAGAGGCGGATAAGGTTGAGGCCTGAGAAAAGGGCGAGGCCGGCTCCGATCCAGAAGGGAAAGAAGCCGGCCGCCGGCACGGCGCCGTCCTGATAGCCGAAACTTATTCCCTGCGAGACGATATAGAGCCCCAGGAGGGCGAGGATGGCCGAGAGGCCGAAGTCGAAGGATCGTAGAGGTATCACGGGGTGCGTCTCCTGGGCCTGCGGCGCCTTACGCTTCGGCAGGCCGGTATGATCGGCCCTCGCCTTTGGCGAGAGCCGCTGGCGTTACTTGATAAGGCCGAGTTCGCGCATCAGCGTCTCGTACCGTGCCGATGTCGCTGCGATTTCCGCTTCGAAAGCCTTGCTGTCCAGAAAGATCGGGATCTCGTTGAAGCGGTCGACATATTGCGTGCGCCATTCCGGGCTTTCCGCCACGGTCTTCAGGATGCCTTCCCAATAGGAAACGGCTTCTGCCGGGACGTCCTTCGGCATGATGATTCCGCGCAACTGGGTATGGACGATGTCGTAGCCGAGCTCGGAGAAACTCGGGACGTCCGGCAGCGAGGTCATCCGCTCGGCCGAGGTCACGGCGAGCGCCCGCATGGCGCCGGCATTCACCTGTTCGAGAATTTCGTTGGGATTGCCGAACAGAAGGTCGAGATGCTTTCCGAGCACCGCGGCCATCACTTCCCCTTCCCCATCGTAAGGCACCACCTTGATCGTGGCGCCGGTCTCCTTGTTCAGGAGATGCGACAACAGCGCCGGGTCGGAAACGGCGCCGGCCGTGCCGATGGTCAGGCCGGTCGCCTTCTTGATGTCGTCGATCGACTTGATGTCGGAATCGGCCGTCACGGCGAGGATGTAGGGCGAGCGCGCAATGGCTGCCAGCGGCGTGAAATCGCGGTAGCTCAGCGGCATCTTGCCGAGCAGCGGCGTTGTGAAGAAGCTGACGCCGACTCCGCCGAGATAATAGGGATCGCCCTTCTGGCTATTGATGAACGAGTAGCCGATCGCGCCGGAACCACCCGGACGGTTCTCGACCAGCATCTTCACCGGAATGAGCTTTTTTTCATCGATGACCTTGACCATCGTGCGGGCGATGATGTCGCTGCCACCACCGACGCCGAAGGCGACGATGTAGTTCATGGTCTTGTTCGGATAATCATCCGCCCGCGCCACCGAGCCCAGCATCGGCTGCATAACCAGCAACACTGCGCCACAGGCCAGCAGCATACGGCGCTTCATTCCCTTTCGGGCTTCATGTTTTTCCATAAATCTTCCTCCCAAATTTCTGTCGATTGACGGATGGCCTCGTCGGGTGTCTTCAGCGTCGCGTGATCGATTTTCGGATGCAACCGTTGACCGCCGCGGAACAGGACTCTCCTGAATTTTTGTTTTTGGTCCGACCCTCCATCCATGCCTGCAATCTCTTCCCTATTGCGACCAGAGGAGATTGAACTGTGACAGGGTGGTAAATCAAGTATAATAATGATACCGATTGGTCTTGAAATACGACCAGTGGATAAGCCATGGAATTCATCAACGACATTAATCTGCGGCTGCTTCAAACCTTTCTTGCCGTTGCCAGTGAAGGAAGTTTTCGCCTTGCCGGGGAAAAGCTGAACCGTGCCCATTCGGCCGTCAGCATTCAGGTCCGCCAGCTTGAAGACCAATTGCAGGTTAAGCTTTTCGAGCGCACCACCCGCAGCGTGAAACTCACGGAAGAAGGGGCAAAACTGCGCGACAGTCTGCGCAAGGCCCATTTCGAAATCCTGCACGGCCTGCGCGAAATTCGCGAAGCTGCGGATCTCAAGCGTGGCCAGCTTTCGCTTGCCAGTTCATCTCATCTCGCCTCGATTTATCTGCCGCCGATCCTGACCGAGTTCGTGCGGCAATTCCCGGAAGTCGCGGTAACGATCCGCGAACTGACCTCAACGGATCTCTACGAAGCCCTGAGAAAGCAGGAGGTGGATTTCGCAATCGGACCACATACAGAAGATGGTGCGTTCGATTTCACCCCGATCCTTGTCGAGCCCCTTCATGCCATAGTCCACCCCCGCTTCATCGCGGAATCGCGTGACAGCGTCACGTGGCGTGAAATTTCGCAGTTTCCAATCCTGCTTCCGGCTCCGCAGACGGCGATGCGACGGATCGTCGATCGCGTTCTTCGTGAAAACGGGCTGGAAACCGCGAACCGGTATCAGTTCATACAGGCCGAAACGATCATTGCCATGGCGGAGGCAGGTTTGGGCGTTGCCATTCAACCCAGCACGCGTCTGGAGAAACAACCCCTGGTCCACGCCCGCGCCATTCCGCTCACGGACCCTCAGGTCCGCCGCGCGATGTCCCTGATCCGGCTGCGAAATCGCGACCTCTCCCCGGCTGCAAAGTACCTTGCGGACAAGATCACCGTCGAAATTCGCCGAGTTAGCGAATACACCGCCAATGAAGTCGTCATGTCACAGCACCTGTGCGCTTGAAAGGATATGAACCGATAACCACAAGCCGTGCCCGAAATCAGTAACGTATCGGCGGAACGAGAGATTACTCCCTGAAACAGGGCTACTCATCGATTCCGGCTTGCAACTTACATTGCCAACCTTCCAAAATAGAGGGTCAGGACGCGAGCCATCCGCGAATTTGCAACGGATTCGTCCGCTTCCTATAGCCGCTGCCGCACTTGATGACGGGGGCGGCGATCAGGGCAGGATCCGATTAAGAACGTTGCGGAAGTTGAGACCATCTCCTGTCAACCCGGCGGCGCGTTGTTCGGTTGGATGATTCGCGATTTCGAGATTTTTGGGAACGGCAACCGTGCTTGTTTGGCCAAATATGGGGCCAAAGCTGCGGAATAAGTCGCCGAGAGATGATGACGATCACGCCAGACGATCATGTTTCCAACTATTGTTTCGCAATTTTCCGGCCCGCATATGGCATCGTTCATATCGACGACACGGATGCCATTCATCTCTCGCGATGCATGTTCAAATACGTCCGGCGGCAAGACCTCCCTGCGCGGTGCCACGCATAACTTGCTGTCGTTCTTAGCAAGACATTCCTCCGGTTGAAATGGCATGAAAGGCGTGTCCTGGATGGGGATTATCCGTATTCCTGATTGCGAGAGTTCGCTCCAGATACTGCGCAAGCCCCGTGCCATCACCTCTTTATCTATATAGCGATATGGCGATTGACCAATGAATATGATGTCTACAGGGTTGGCCTTGATAGACTCGACGACATTTTCGCGCCACTCCATGCAAGATGTGTAAGGCTTGCCCTTCAGTTGCACCTCGACACGGCTGAACGCACAAGCAGACTTGGTGAATGTCAGCAGCCTCCAGTCATTCTCGGTAGCAATCCTCTCCAGAGCCGGTATCCAATTCGCGGCATGAGAGTCGCCGACGACTGCGATGGTTTTACGTCCCTGAGGATTGCCCAAAATACAGTGGACGGGCTCTGCTCGTTTTTGGTTCTGATGGCATTTGTTGTACACGGAAGGCAGATCACGCTTCAATACAGCGAGCGGAGGGATTGGCTCGATGTTTGGAGGTGACGAGACGCCGGAAAGAAGAACAGCAGGCCCGGGATAGCGTGCGTCGGCAAAAGTCACTCCGGCGCTGCCTTGCGACACCATCCAGTACTGCAGCACGCCGAAGGCAGCCACCGAGACGGCTATCGATCCGAGCCCACCAGCCAAGGGAAGCCATTCTGACCTACGGTTCGGGTAGCGATAGCGCTGCTCGATATACTCGTAGGATATATGCGACAGCAACACAGCCATTGCAACGAGACCGATCCCGTCTACCAAGCCGATCTGCTCTTGCCATCCATTGTAGAAGAGGATGAGCGGCCAGTGCCACAGATATAACGAATATGAACGGTCGCCGAGCCAGATCAACCAACCGGCGCGCCATCTGCGGAAGCCCCCTATCCTTGTATCGCCGGCGACGATGACCGCCGCCGTGCCGAGCGTCGGCACCAGCGCGGCTAGGCCGGGGAAAATGGTCGACGGCGTGTAAAAGATCGCCGACCACAGAATGGCGAACAAACCCAAGACGGAGAGGCCTATGCGCATGCTGCCTGGCAGCCCTTGCCCGTGATGAAGGGTAAGAGCCAGCAATCCGCCTAGCGCCAACTCCCATATCCGGGTGTGCGTTACAAAATATGCATAGCCGGGATCTTGCTCGGTCAGGAGAATAGAGGCGGCAAGCGATACGGCAAACACTGTCGAGACAACAGCAATGATGAGAGGGCGCGACGAGACGTTGAACCGTTTTGCTATCCATATCGCCGCGATTATCAGGAGGGGCCATACAGCATAGAACTGCCCCTCGATCGAAAGAGACCAATAATGTTGGACCGGGCTGGGGTCGGCATCGGCGCTTAGATAGTCGACTGATTTGGCAGCAAGCGCCCAGTTCTCAACGTAAAGCGCGCTGGCCAAGATTTGGGCCGTCGTCTCCTCCCAGCGCGCTGAGGGCAGAAAGGCAAACATCGCTGCAAACGTGGCCAACAGCACAAGCGTTGCCGCAGGTAGCAAACGACGCACACGACCCGCGTAAAACTCCAGCAAGGAGATTTTGCCGTCACGCTCCGCGGCGCGCGTCAATTTTCCTGTGATCAGAAAGCCGGATATGACGAAAAAGACGTCGACACCGACATATCCGCCCGACAACCATTGCGGCCATAGATGAAATATGAAGACCATGCCCACGGCTATCGCTCGAAGACACTGAACCTCGTAGAGAATATTCTTCGATCCCATCAACCGCAGTCCGATTTCGACAATGCGGGAAGTAGCTGAAATATCGGGTCGCAGCTAGGCCAAGCTTGGCTCCTTCTACCAAGGCAGTTCCGCGCGGGTGTCCCGGAAAAGCGTATTGGAAAGCCGGTGAACGGCAGGGCCTGTCTGGCGCTGTTACCAGACCAGGACATAGCCAGGCTAGCAAAGACAGAATGGGCACACACCGGCGAAAGCCGGGATCTTGGCGCGTTGCTGACGCGCATCGCGGACGTCCACGAAGCAGGCGTTGCCTTCGTCTGGCATTTATCCGAGATATCGAGAACGGGGCGGGCTGGTGAAGGTCACCCGCATCGGTCCGTGCCAAGCGACAGCTTCCGATCACCTGGGTCCCTTCAACGGTTCGCATCAATCTTGTCCGCCGTTCGAAATCTTCGTTGCTCCCCATTCAAAACGCTCAGCATTCGCCATCCACCTCGACCGCCTGAAATCCATGTCGGAGTGGAAAGCCGCGATCGGAACGCTGGCCTGAAATCGAGCTCGCAGCATCATTTCGCCAGTTGCCAACAACTTGGCATCGCCGATCGAAGGGCTGCCGGGAACTCTGTCAGTCTCGCCGTGGCGCGTAAGTCAGCCGGCCATCAGAACAAGACCACCGATTGCCGTAGCGCTACCGGCAATGCGCATCGCGATTCGTTCCTTCTGACCGGCCATCATTCGGCCGACAGCCAAGCCGACACCAATGCCCGCGACGTGAAGGAGGGCTGTCGCAAAAGCAAAGCCTATACCGTAGGAAAGAAATGCCGCACCACCGATTTCGCCGCCGTGAGCGTGGCCATGGAAGAAAGCAAAAAATCCCGCGAGAAACGCACCGACTACCGCCGATACAGGCAGAGCTAGGGCGACAAGAAGTCCAAGCACAACTACCGATGCCAGGATAACAGGCTCCACAAAAGGCAGCGGCACGCCGACAAGAGCCGCACCAAAGCCGAGCAGCATAACGCCGACGAAAGTCGCCGGAACTGAAAACAAGGCTCGTCCACCGAGCATACACGCCCAAAGGCCTACGGCAACCATGGCCAGGATATGGTCGGCGCCTGAAAGGGGATGCGAGAAGCCCGCAGCAAATGATCCGTGATCGGCAGGATTGAGGTGGGCAAAGGCCGGATTTGCGACAAGCGTCAATGCCACTGCCGTTGCAACCGCTTTCTTTCTCATTTTCATCTCCCTTTCATGAAATCGTTAGAATGATCCGATCATGGATCCAAGTATGAAAACCACCACCAGCGATATTATAACGCTGACGATCACCGTCATGACCATATCGAAGTAACTGTCCGCATGGGTCTGCTTGCTGATTTGCAGCAGGAGCAAAACCGTACCATTGTGCGGTAACGAATCAAGAGTGCTCGCACTGATTGTGGTCAAACGGTGCATCAATTCCGGATTGATTCCGTATTCCGCCGCCATGCGCATATACTCGCTTCCCAACGCACCAAGCGCAATCGCCATGCCGCCGGAGGCCGTCGGCAAGGGCGGCCAGCGTGTTCATCGCAACGACGAGGGAGGCAAGCGGACCTCCCGGAGTTTCCAGAACCGCGTCGCGGACGACGGCGAATGCCGGAAGAGCCGCAACCACGGCGTCGAAACCCACGAGGCTTGCCACCGTCAGAATGGGAAGGACCGACGAATTCGCCCCGCATCCAGACTCTCCCGGAGCTTGCCGAGACGCTGGAGGTCAAGGGCGACGGCTACGAGATTCGCGACGGCGAGCGCGGGCGCTGGGCTCGATGACGACCAGCGTCCGGCGCGAGGGCGACCATGGGGCATGGGGTATTCGGCCATGTGGAGCGATACCTTCGAGAGTGCCTGATACCGCGCATCGCCCGAGTCAGCCCCCAGATGATCATGAATTTCATTGGCGAAAAGGTTCTCGGCCTGCCAAAATCCTACGCAGCCGACTCGTCGGCATCATCCCCATCAACTTTTCGGAGTGAGCGTGAAGGATCTTGTTACAACCTCCTTTCGGCACGGCGTGGCCGTTGTCGTCGTGAACAATCCCCCGGTAAATGCGCTCGGGACGGAACTGCGCCGGCAACTCCATGCCCACCTGTCGGCATGCGCGGCCGATCCCGACGTCTCCGCCATCGTACTGACCGGCACTGGTCGCAATTTCATCGCTGGTGCCGATCTTGCCGAGTTGAGCGCACAGCCGGCGCTTCCAAGTGTCGCGCTCATCATCGAACTGCTCGAAGCGATCGAGAAGCCCACCGTCGCCGCCATCAATGGCAATGCCCTGGGTGGCGGGCTTGAGATCGCAATGGCCTGCAGACGGCGCGTGGCGGTCGACTCTGCCA
The DNA here is from genome assembly GCF_030010215.1 of Tianweitania sp. UT-5YL-CI-8. Classification (GTDB taxonomy): domain Bacteria; phylum Pseudomonadota; class Alphaproteobacteria; order Rhizobiales; family Rhizobiaceae; genus Oryzicola. The sequence goes on along the minus strand of NZ_JASCRR010000001.1, from coordinate 59,088 downwards.
GGCTCGGCCTGCCCGAGGTGCGTCTCGGACTGATCCCGGGCGCGGGCGGTACGCAGCGCCTGCCTCGCCTCATCGGTCCGCTGGCTGCGCTCGAGATGATCGTTGGGCATCAGATCATCGGTTCTGACGCTGCGGCTCGGCTAGGTCTCATCGACGCGGTTTGCCTGGATGACGCCGTCGACGCTGCGATTCGCCTGGTGTCGGACGCCACGAGCCAGCCGAAGGCAAGCGACAGAACCGACAGATTGGCCACGGATTTGTCGGCCTTCGACGACCGGGCAGCTGAACTGCTCAAGGCAGCCCGGCACAATCGCGCAGCGAATGCGGCTTATCTCTCGGTCAGGGACGCCGTCACTGAGCCGTTTGATCGCGGGCTGGCACAAGAACGGCAGCGTTTTGTGGAACTGGTCGACTCGGCCGAGTCGAGGGCGCTTCGGCATCTTTTCCTCGCCGAACGCCGGGCGGCAAGGATAGATCCGACCGCATTGGTCCGCCCTGTAAATTTTGTCGGTATCCTGGGGGCGGGAACGATGGGCGGCGGGATTGCCATGGCATTCCTCAATGCAGGCGTAGCGGTGGTCCTTTGCGATGCGACTGAGGAGGGCCTTGCTCGCGGTCTCGCAATCATCCGCCGCAACTACGAGACGTCGCGAAACAGGGGGGGCCTGAGCGATCAGCAGGTCGCGGCCCGACTGGCGCTGTTGTCCACGGGGATCGGCACAGAACCGTTGTCGGAATGCGACTTGATCATCGAGGCTGTCTACGAGGATATGGCGCTGAAGAAGCGCATCTTCGCTGAACTGGATCGCATCGCCAAGCCGGGCGCCATCCTGGCGACCAACACGTCATGGCTCGACATCAACGAGATTGCGGCGGTGACGCAGCGGCAGCCGGACGTGCTGGGAATGCACTTCTTCTCGCCCGCGAATGTCATGAAGCTTCTCGAAGTGGTGCGTTGCGCCGCTTCGGATTCCGATGTCGTCGCAACCGCCATGAGTGTCGGCAAGCGCATCGGAAAAACCCCAGTAACAGTGGGTGTCGGATATGGCTTTGTCGGCAACCGGATGCTGCAGGCGCGGAATGCCGAGTTGGAACAGTTGATGCTGGAAGGCGCGATGCCGGAACAGATCGATGCGGCTTTCCGCGACTTCGGGTGGCCAATGGGACCGTTTCAGATGACCGACTTGGCGGGTCTCGACATCGGCTGGCGCAACCGTAAGGCGCACGGCAAAGTCGCGCCGATCGCCGACGCATTGAGTGAACTCGGCCGCTTCGGCCAGAAGACCGGAAAAGGCTTCTATCTCTATGAGGGCGGCTCCAGGACTGGCAAACCGGATCCGGAGGTCACCGCGTTGATTGTCGATATGGCCTCCAGGGCTGGAACAGCTCAGCGCCAAATCGAGGCTGAAGAGATCATCGAAAGGACGCACTATCCTCTCGTCAACGAGGGACTGCGTGTTTTGGAGGAGGGTATTGCGCGCAACGCGGACGACATTGATGTTATCTGGACCAATGGCTATGGCTTTCCGGCAATCAAGGGCGGACCCATGCACTGGGCCGAATCTGTAGGCTGGTCCCGGATCGCAGCAACGCTTCAGGCCTATAGCGCAGTGAGGCCCCTAATTCACCTTACGCCTGTACGGAAGCTGCCGGTTTGATCGCTTGGCCGCTGTAGCCGGCTGGCTCGGAGGCCCCTACAAGACGATTCGCAATAAGCTCCGAGATATCCTGCGCTGAAAGCCCGATTGAGCGCAGTATCTCCAAGGAATGCTCGCCGGCTCTCGGTGCGGTGTTCCTGATGCCCGTTCGCCGTCGCTAAAATGAACCAGCAGATGCGCTAGTGGCAAAAGCGGTCCTGCCCCGTCGTGCAAGCGGCGAAACCGCGACGGACGGACGGCGTTTTCCAGGTCGAGGAACTTGCGCTTCAGATTGCGCCGGTGCGTCAGAAGAAGCCGCATCCGATAGCAGCTTTCCGTCTTCACATGCGGCCCGGAACCAGCCGGTGCGCATGATGTGGGCGATGCCGAGCGCGTCCTTCTCGTCGGTCTTGTTGCGCTGCGCCGACATCGCGGCACGCACATGCCGCGTCTCCAGGCAGATCACGGGCAGGCCGAGCTTCAGCAGCTCCGGATGCAGCCAGGGTGACATCGATCCCGCTTCATGACCGCCGCGCCGCAGCCGCGCCACAAACGGTTTCCGCACCGCGAACAACGCGTCCGGCTCAGTCGCAACTTTGACCCTCAGATGCACCTGCCGCGATCGTCGGCGACGCACAGCGTCCAGACCAAAAACGTCCGCATCGTCGTCGACACTCGCGCCACCGGCGACAACGCTCCCAGCCATCGCGTCTTCGTCGGCCGCGCCGAGATCGGCGCCGCCTGGTCCAAGTCTCCAACGAGGGCCGCGCCTATCAGGGCCTGAAGCTCGACGATCCCAGCTTCAACGCGCCGATCTACGCCAACTTCTTCGGCGACGACGAAGGCGAAGGCTTCGCCTCATCTGGTCCCGCCCCACCGGCCGCCGCAACGGAGAGTAGCACCGAGCGAGGCCCCTCCCGGAAACCCGGGGGGCCACCCCAACATGCCGGGAGCTTTGCGCCGCGCAACAGAGACCAGAGCCGTGTCGGATCCATCCGGGGCACTATAGCTTTCCGGCAAGCATCACGCGCTGGCGCCGCAGCCAGCGACTGGCGTTGACGCCACAGGAGATAAACGCGAGCGCATAGAACGGTTCTTAAACAGAAACTCAGACAGTTCCGCCGCGTCGCAAGACGATATGACAAGCTGCTCGCCAACTTCATGGGCTTCGTCAAACTCCCAGCCATCGCTATCTGGCTCAAACAGTTAAATTGTCGCATCCGAAACTTGCGGGCCGATCCCTTCGCCAGACCTGCCGTGATATCGGCGCGATTCAAAATGTCGGAGGCGTGTTGATCCACAGGACGACGGCCTGATCGGGGCCGGGGTTGAAGAAACTGTGAGGCGCCTCGGAGCGGAAGCAGAACGAATCGCCTTTTCCCAGCACATGCATCTGCTTGTCGATGGTCAGCTCGATGAAGCCTTCCATGACAAAGCCGGCTTCCTCGCCGACATGCGAATACTCGCCGTCCGACCCCTGTCCGGCGGCGAGCGTTATGAGGTTACCTTGCAGGGTGCGCTCCTGCGAATGGGGGATGATCTGCTCGATGCGGACGCCCTTCTTGGGAAGCGCGATGTAATCCAGCGTCACCTCCTTGCGGTCGTTTGCCCGGACGATCATGCAGCTTTCGCTTTCAGAGCCCGACAGGAAGGTAGCGATGCTGGTGCCAAGCCCCGCGACCAGCCGGTGAAGGATCGACAGAGACGGCAGGAGGCGGCCGTTCTCAAAACGCGACAGAATGCTCATCGAGCAGTTCGCCCGCGCCGCGAGGTCGGCAAGGGTCAAGCCCTGCGCGCGGCGCATGGTCTGGAGCCGCCGTCCGATACGCGCCGCCTCCAACTGCGGCTCAATCGCCGGCTGGGACAAGGCGGTCACGGCGGCGAGCTCCGGTTCAAGCTCCCGGCCGGCTGCGGAATCGGTAACACGCCCCGCAGGGGCGCGCCGAACCTTCCCAGCAGAGGACTTCGGCTTCGAAGGCGCCTTTTGTTTTACATTATTCCTCATCGCGCCCTGTCTAGAACAAGCTGTACCGAAATAAAATCATTGCCGTGGCAGTTCCCCGAGAATCCGGTCGGACTCTCGGGGTGAAGCGCGATCACGGGCGCCAGCCGCGTGGCGGCTGCAAGTGCGTCTTGTCGACCTGATCGACATTCTCGATTGTAACTCCGATGAGGGGCACGTTGATGACCTTCGGGTCGGGCACGATGCCCTTCATGAGGTCGCGGACCACGCGTACTTCCGTGCGCCCGATCAGCACGGGCTGCTGGGCCACCACATAATCCGCGCAGCCGTCGCGCATCATCTCCTCCGCCTCCTCACCGAGCACCGCGAAGATAACACGAGTCTTGCCGCAGCGATCCGCTGCGCGCGCAGCGCGGGCCGCCCCTACCCCATAGACGTCGTCGGCTCCATAAAGCATATCGAGATCCGGGTTGCGCTGAAGCATCTCGCTGGCGCGCGTCAGCGATGTCGCTGCATCCTGCTCGCTGGTCATCTCCGCGACGATCTTGATGCCGGAATCGGCGATGTCGAGCTTGAAGCAGCGCAGCCGCTCTGTGGACCAGAAGGATCCGGGAGGTCCAGCCAGAACGCCGATCGTGCCGCCCTGCGGATAGAGCTTCTTCGCGCCAGCCGCCAGCTCTTTGCCAATGTTGCAATGGCTGGACGACACGGCCGCGTCGGGCTCGACATCCGAGGCGACGACATTCACCCCAGCTCCGATGAGGAATATGCCTTCCGCGCGGGCCTGGTTGGCGACGCCGTTCATGGCCGACGGATCGGCCGGATCAACCATCACCGCGACCACGCCGTTGGTGATAAGGTTCGACACTTGGTCGAGCTGCTTCTCAATGTTGGCGTACCCTCCCGCATCCTGCACGAGCACCTCGAAGCCGAGCAACTTCGCCTCGTCGAGAACGCCGTAAAGTTCCGCGGTCGGATAGGGTCCCTTCAGGTTCGGCTTGGAAAGCCCGATGACGGGCTTGTCCTGCGATAGAGCGGTACCACCCATGGCAAGCCCAACGAGGATGGCGAGGCCCATCCGTTTGAAAAGTGTTCTGGTCATCATGATCGTTCCCCATTGTTATTTGGCTATCGGTTTCGGCCGCAGGTCAGTGTCCCGACCTGCGGCGGACATTGGCTTGATCCAGGGCCACGGCAGCGATCAGCGCCATGCCAATAATCATCATCTGCGTGTAGGAAGAGATGTTCAGAAGGTTGAGGCCGTTGGCCAGGATACTGATGAAGGCGACGCCGATTGCCACGTTGACGACGGAACCGCGCCCGCCGGCCAGCGAGACGCCGCCCAGCACGACGGCCGCGATCGATTCCAGCGGAAGCGTGGCGCCGAGCGTCGGCTGACCGGAGGAGACGCGTGCTGTCAGGATGATCGCGCCGATGGCGGCGGTGAAACCACAGAAGGCATAGGCGGCGATGCGGATGCGCTCGACGCGCACGCCCGACAGCCGCGCCGCTTCCTCATTTCCGCCAACGGCGCAGACATTGCGGCCGAAGCGCGTATAGCGCAGAGCGAGTTCGGCCAGCACGAGCGTCAGCGCGGCGATGATGACCGGTATTGGGATGCTGGCGACGGAGCGATAGGCGATCTGGCTGAAGCCGGATGGCAGGCCCGGTATGGGGACGCCGCCCGACAGGTTTAGCGCCACGCCGGACGTCACCGATAGCATGGCTAGCGTGGCGATGAAGGGGGAGACGCGCAGGCGGGTAATAATCACGCCGTTGAGCAGCCCGACGGTGGCCCCGCACAGCAGCGCGGCCACGAGGCCAGGCGCAATACCTAATTCCCGCATGATGAAGGCGGAAACGACGCTGACCAGCGCCACGGTCGAGCCAACCGAGAGGTCGAGGCCGGCGGTCAGGATGACAAAGGTCTGGCCAAAGGCTACCGCCGCCAGCGCCGCGGCTGCGATGCCGATGTTGCGGAAGTTTTGCCCGGTGAAGAAAACGTCGGACAGGACCGAAAACAAGATGATCAGCCCAAGGGTTGCGGCGGGCAGCGCAATCTCCATGCCGCGTTCGCGCAGGATTCTCAGCGCAGTCTGCTTCCACACGGGCAACTCTCCGGTGCGGCGCGCCTCTTTGCTGTAGGTTTGCATGTCGAAGGTTCCCCTTTGTTCTCGTTGTTCAGGCGCCCTGCCCCATATGGGCTGCCGCGTGCCCCTTGAAGGCTCCTGCCAAGATGCGCCGCTCGTCGAAGGCGGGTTGCTCGATTTCGTCCTGGATAGCGCCCGCCGACACCACCAGGATGCGGTGGCAGAGATGGACGAGTTCGGAAATCTCGGAGGAGACCACGACGATGGCCGCGCCCCTGGTGGCAAGCTCCTGGATCAGGCGATATATCTCGGACTTTGCTCCGACATCGATGCCCCGGGTCGGCTCGTCGAAGATGAACACATCGGCGGCGGACAGCATCCACTTGCCTATTACGATCTTTTGTTGGTTGCCCCCGGAATTGGTTCGGGCGGGCCGGGCGAGTTGCCCACGAAACTGCAGTTTGCGGGCCATGTCGGCGGCAGCCGCCCGTGCCCGCCGCCATGAGATGACGCCACCACGGCAGTAATCCGCCATTGAGGCCATCACGAGGTTCTCCTCGCCCGACAGCCCGGTGACCAGGCCTTGCTCCTTGCGATCCTCAGGAATGTAGGCGATGCCCTGCGTGATGGCGTCCGCCGGATGACGGATGTCGAGGCTGCGGCCATTCTTCATGATACGGCCATCATCGCGAGGATCGGCGCCGATGATGCTGCGCATGATCTCGGTGCGACCGGCTCCGACCAGTCCGGCAAAGCCCAGCACCTCGCCGCTTCGAACCTCGAAGCCTATGTCCTCGAAGACGCCCTTGCGCCGCAGCCCCTGCACGGAAAGGACGGTGTCGCCGATCTCCGCGTTGCGGGGCGGAAACAGTTCCGTCAGGGGCCGGCCAACCATCAATTCGATAAGCTGCTGCGCGCCCTCCACCGACGCTGAGGGCAAGGTGGCGATGCGTTGGCCGCCGCGCAGCACAGTGATGCGGTCCGCGAGGTCCAGTACCTCGTTCAGGCGATGCGACACGTAGAGGATCGCGGTTCCTCCGCTGCGCAACTGCCGCAGTATAGACAGGAGCGCATTCGCCTCCTTGTCGGAGAGCGAGGCCGTGGGTTCGTCGAGGATGATGATCGGCGCTTTCAAAGCCAGAGCGCGCGCAATCTCCACGATCTGCTTCTGCCCCGTGGATAGTGTGCCGGCGAGTTGGCGCGGGTTGATCTCGTGCTCGCAATTCAGCGAGCGCAGCACTTCGCGGGCGATCCGTTCAGCCTCCCTCCGATTGACGATCTGCCGACCGGCGCCGAAACCGGGCTCGTTTCCAAGCACGATGTTTTCCGCGACGCTGAGGCCCGGCACGATCATCAGTTCCTGGAAGATCGTCACGATGCCGTTCCGCCTCGCCTCTCCCGGCGAGCCCAGGATGACGGGATGCCCGGAAAGCTCAAGCTGCCCGTCGCTGGGCTGCGTGTCGCCCGAAAGTATCCGGATCAGCGTTGACTTGCCGGCTCCGTTCTCGCCAACCAGCGCGTGAACCTCGCCGGGATAGAGATCCAGCCCGACGTCGCTCAGCGCGCGCACGCCGGGATAGGACTTCGATGCTTTCTTGACGGACAGGATCGGAACTTGGCTTGTCATGGTCAGAACCCATCGCTTCTGGAGGCGTTATCTGGTCCGTAGATCGTTTTCAGGGGGCAGGATCGCGATCATGTCGAGTTCGACGCGCGCCCCCGGCGCGCTGAGATTGTTCACGGCGACGAGCGTACCAGCCGGCCTCCAGTCGCCGAAATGCTCGCCAAGGACCTCATACATCCTGTCCATGTCGCGCATATCGGTGACGTATTTTGTCAGCTTGACCACGTTACGCCAGGTCAGGCTCTTGGCATCGAGCACCAACTTGATGTTGGCCAGCGCCAGCCGCGTCTGCTCGCCGATGTCGTGCGGCAGAACGTGTTCTTCCGGCACATGAGGATGCTGGTGATAAAGGGGAGAGGCCGTTGCCCCGGCGATAAACAGCAGCCCGCCCGCCCCCATGACCTCGACGGCGGGCGCGTAGGGCATGTTCGCGGCCTCTTCGGGCCGTGGATGAACTGCCGAGATGTTCATGGCGATGGCCTCTCCCGATTTCACGCGGCCGCACGGCCCGCGCGCCAGTTGACCTTTTGTGAGCGCGGCGGCGTGATCTTGTTGCGCAGGATGCCAAGCCCGGCCGCCTCAAGCTCGACTACGTCGCCGACCGAAATCCATCGATCGAGTTCGAAGCCGCAGCCATTGTTGACAGTGCCGGAGCCCAGCACGTCACCGACGTTCAACGTCTCGTCCTGCGAGGTGTAGGAAATCATCTCCTCGAAGGTCCATTGCATCTCGCCAGGCGTTGATTCCGCCCAGACCTCGCCGTTCACGAGAACCCGCATGGGCGTGTTCAGGATGGCGGGGATCTCGTCGGGCGTGACGATCCACGGACCGAGCCCCCAGGCGAAATCCTTGCCCTTGTACGGACCGGTATTGTTGGCCATTTCGCCGCGCTGCGTGTCGCGGGCAGAGAAGTCGTTCAGCAGCGTGAAGCCCAGGATATGCCTGCCAGCGTCGGCCGCGTCCACGTTACGCGCCGCGAGGCCGACAACAGCCGCGATCTCCAGTTCAAAATCGAGCTTCTTCGTGTATTCCGGCCACTGCACCTCGGCATCGTGCCCGACCAACGAGGTCGGATTGGCCTTGAACGCGAAGGGACGCTCGTACCATTCCGGGGGCAGTTTCAGGCCCATCTTGCCGAACGTCGCCAGCAGATGATCCTCGAAGGCGGCAAAGTCGCGCAGCACAGGAACCTTGATCGGTGGCATCAGACGGACGGAGCCGAGCGGATGGGCGACAATCTCTCCGCGGGGTCCGCGAAGATGCCCGGCTTCGATGTCGCCCTTCAGCCCACCGACCCAAGCCTCGACCTCGCGGACGGGATCGAGTGATGGTCCATAGAGCAGCGACATTGCCTGCAGGTCGGCCGGTGCGAAAGCATCGGCGCGGAGCGCCGGATTGGGCAACTTCCTGGAGGCGGCGATAGCACCAAAGGCGGCGTTGACGTCGATCACCCAGCCGCGCCCCTCGCGGGAGGCCGCGACCGGATCGGACGCGGCGGGGTCGAGCCATATGAGGCCGAATCTGTCGATCGGGCCGAGCGGCCCCTGCGTGCGGAACGTAGCGAGTTTCATCGTATCACCTGCGGAATGTCCACTTTGTCGTCTGCGTCGGTGCCTGGGAAGGGCCCCTGCTTTATCTCGATCAGCCGCGTCTTCGGCTCGAGGAACTCGACCTCGTGTCCTTCCGCCATCAGCAGCATGTCGTTCGGCTCTAGAAACGTGTCGCCGAGCCATTTGCCCTGCCGCGTGAAGATGCCGACGCGCGCACGGCCGCTCTGGCAAACCAGGATCTGATGGCGGGTGGGAAGTGGGGGTAGCGCCTCGTTCGGCACATGGTAGTGAGGCAGCGTGATCGCGCCTTTCTGGCGTTCCAGCATTATGATCTGCAGGGGCCAGCTATCGTCAGTCACATGCGCTTTCGTGGTGCGTTCGAGCAGTGGGTCGGCGACCTTGTAGGCTTCTTGGACGTGACGAATTTCTGCTTCGCTTTCCATGAAGGGGGGAAACCTGTCGAAAGCGTCGAAACGACCGCCGATGAAGATGGCGATTGTCCGGCCGTCCTCGGGCGCCGTGTAGAAGCGGACGTTGGGAATATCGTGGTCGGGATCTGAACTGCTGGACATGTCTTTCCTTTACTCTTGCGAGGGCAGCGTCCACGACCCACTCTGCGAGGCCTCAGACGCAACACCTGCAAGTGTGGGCGGCTGACCCCTCGTTGATAAGTCAGCAAAACATGAACTCAAAGTTTCCCGATTTTGCATTAAAAACTTGAAAATTTCAATATTGAATATGTTTCATAGATATTGTCGTTTATGCAAGTTTAGAGTATTTTTTGCAAATCAGATCCGCATAAGCGGACGGGAACGCAGTGAGACAGCCAACAGGCCGCCTCGTGACAGGAGCAATCCGGTGATCAATTTCAACGACTATTATTATTTCGCTCATGTTGTGGAAAACAGCGGCATCACCGCTGCCAGCAAGGCCTTGAACCTGCCCAAATCCAAGCTCAGCAAGCGCATCACGATGCTGGAGGAGCGGCTTGGCGCGCGGCTTATCCAACGCACATCACGAACCTTTCTCGTCACCGAGCTCGGCAACCAGTTCTACCAGCACGCCCGCAACATCCTGATCGAGGCGCGCGCCGCCGAGGTCGTAATCAGCAGCCGGCTGGGCAAGCACCGGGGGACCGTGCGCATCTCGGCCTCGCCCCTTATATCCCAACTCCCCTACGGCAGGATCATCGCAGCATTCCTGCGAGACTTCCCCGAAGTGCATCTCGTTCAGGAAATCCTGCCCCGCGCCGCGGACATCTCAGGCAGAACGTCGGACCTGTTTGTTGTCGAGCATGACACGCCGCTGGAGGATTCCAGCATGATTCAGCGCCAGCTCTTCTGCGAACCCCGCCATCTGGCCGCGTCACCCGATTATCTTTCCCGCATGCCGCAGGCGGCGTGTCCAAGCGATCTGGAACAGCACCACCTTCTCGATCACAATCAGGCGTCTGGAAGCGGCCGCTGGCAGATCAGCAATCACGCCAGGAGCGCAACGACCGTCTGCTTTCAGCCAAGGCTGGTCAGCGCCGACATCGTTTCCCTCTGCGCTGCGGCATGCGCGGGGGGTGGCATCGCAGCGCTTCCCGCGTCGATCAGCGCGAAACATGTCGCGTGCGGCGAACTCGTGCCCGTCCTGCCCGGATGGAAAGTGGGGGAAACCAGGCTGACGGCACTTCTTCCCTCCAGCCATGGCGTGCTTCCCGAAGTCCGTGCGCTTCTTGACCGCCTCAGCGCTGGGCTTTCTCCCCGGGCGAGCGGCGCGGGCGCCAAACTGAAAGCCGCCTAACCGACACCGAGCACAGGAGACCAGGCGATGATCCGCGAACTGCGCCGCTACGAATGTCTGCCCGGCAAGTTGCCCGCAGTGGTGCAACGCTTCCGCGTGGATGCCCTGCCCATATGGAGCGAGATCGGCTTTCGACCGCTGGGCTTCTGGACGACGGTGATCGGCGACCACAATGAGGCGCTGCACTACATGCTGTCATGGAACAACCTCGCCGAGCGCGAGGAGAAGTGGCAGGTCTTCGCCAGCGACACGCGCTGGATCGAAATCCGGAAGCGGACGGAAGCGAACGGTCCCCTTGTCGCCCGGATCGCCAACACCATCCTGCGCGATGCCATCCCGCTTCCGGACTAGGTGCGCGCTTACGCACCGTCGAACCATCCCATTCGAAAGGACTATCGTGCTGCACACTCCGCGTTCCCGGCGAGGCATGGTCACCTCGCCGCATCATCTCGCCAGCGAAGCCGGCGCGCGCGTGCTTCGTGACGGCGGCAATGCAATTGAGGCCGTGGTGGCGATGGCGGCTGCGCTGTCGGTCGTCTATCCGCACATGACCTCGATCGGCGGCGACGGTTTCTGGATCGTCAAAACAGCGGGAGACGATCCGATCGGCATCGACGCCTGCGGAGCGGCAGGCGCGGAGGTAACGGACCGCCTCTACGAGGAGCATGGCCATGCCGCAGTCCCATTGCGCGGCCCGCTCGCCGCCAACACGATGGCCGGCGCGCTCTCCGGTTGGGACCACACTCTGAGGATCAGCGCTGGCATTGGCGGTCGCCTGCCGCTGTCGCGCCTGCTGGAAGACGCGATATGGCACGCCGAGAACGGCTTCGCCGTCACCACCAGCCAGGCAGACCTGACTGTTGGGAAGCATGGCGAACTTGCCGGCGCGCCGGGCTTCGCGAAAACCTTCCTGCGCGACGGGACACCACCCGGCGAGGGCGATCTCATGCGGTTGCCCGCGCTGGCGGAAACGCTGCGCCGCATCGGCACGCATGGGCCCGAAGACTTTTACCGGGGCGAACTGGCCCGCGACGTGGCCTTTGATCTGGAAGCGGTCGGCGCCCCCCTGGGAAGCCGGGATCTTCAGGAACACAGATCGAGCGCCGTGCCGCTTCTGTCCTCCACCCTGTCCGGAGGAGCGAGGCTCTTCAACATGCCGCCACCGACGCAAGGCTTGGCGTCGCTGATGATCCTGTCACTGTTTGATAGGCTCGGCATCTCCCGGGCGGATGGCTTCGAGCACATCCACGGGCTTGTGGAGGCAACCAAGCAGGCGTTCCTTGTCAGGGACCGCGTCATCGGCGATCCCGGGCTCAGCGGCCGCGTGGAGCACTGGCTCTCGGCGGCGGAGTTGGACAGGCTGGCCGAGCGGATCGACCGCCGGCGCGCTCTTGACTGGCCTGCTAAGCCCAGCGGCGGCGACACGGTTTGGATGGGCGCAATAGATTCCAGTGGCACCGCCGTCAGCTACATCCAGAGCATCTTCTTCGAATTCGGCTCCGGCTGCGTGCTGCCACATACCGGCATCGTCTGGCAGAATCGCGGCGCGAGTTTTGCGCTCGGCGGGTACGGCCCGCGCAGCCTTGCGCCCGGCCGCAAACCGTTTCACACCCTCAACCCTTCGATGGCACTGTTGCCGGACGGAGGCACCATGGTCTACGGCACCATGGGCGGCGAGGGCCAACCGCAGACGCAGGCCGCTCTCTTCAGCCGCCATGCCCTGTTCGGTCAGGGCCTGCAGGAGGCGATCACCGCGCCACGCTGGCTGCTGGGCAAAACCTGGGGCGAGGAAAGCGTGACGCTGAAGATCGAGGACCGTTTCGAGCCGAGCGTCGTCTCCGCTTTGCGCGATGCCGGCCATCAGGTGGAGATCGTCGCGCCCTTTTCGCCGATGATGGGGCATGCAGGCGCCGTCAAGCGCCGCTCCGACGGAACCTTCGAAGGCGCGACCGATCCTCGCAGCGACGGTGCTGCCATCGGCTTCTAGCCGAACTCACGGCATTTTTCATCAAGGGCGGCGGCGCAAGATATCCTGCCAAGCGGCATGGACGGCTGCAAACATTCTTCAGGGGTTTTCGATGTACGATGGCGTCACACAAGACCTGATGCTGCTTGCGGTCGCGCTGCTTGCCGGAGGGGCCGTGACCGGATTGCTGGCCGGCCTGTTCGGGGTAGGCGGCGGTGCGGTGGCGGTGCCGATCCTGTACGAACTTTTCCGTGTGATCGATGTCCCTGAGGAGGTGCGCATGCCGCTCTGCGTCGGCACCTCGCTCGCCATCATCATTCCAACATCGATCCGCTCCTTCAATGCGCATCGCGCCAAGGGCGCTGTGGACCTCGCCATCCTGAAACGATGGGCGGTGCCGGTTGTGGTTGGCGTCATCATGGGTTCGGCGGTGGCGCGCTATGCACCGCCAGACCTGTTCAAGGCAATCTTCGTCGCCGTAGCGTCGGTCTCGGCGATCCGGTTGCTCTTTGGCCGCGACAGCTGGTGTTTCGGCACCGATCTCCCCGCCGGATCGCTGATGATCTTCTACGGATGGATCATCGGCGTGTTATCGAGCCTGATGGGGATCGGCGGCGGCCAGCTTTCCAACCTGTTCATGACCTTCTACGGTCGGCCGATTCATCAGTCCGTGGCGACGTCGTCGGGCCTCGGTGTGCTGATCTCCATCCCGGGAACCATCGGCTATATCTATGCCGGCTGGCCACGCGCATCAGAATTTCCGGAGGTGGTCGCGCTGCAGCCGCCGCTGGCGCTCGGATATGTTTCGCTGATCGGGCTTATCCTGTTCATCCCAACCAGCGTCATGACCGCGCCCATCGGCGCGAGGCTCGCGCACACGCTGTCGAAGCGGCGGCTCGAGGTCGCGTTCGGGATATTTCTTCTCTTGGTCAGCGCGCGCTTCCTCGTCGCGCTTTTCTAGGTGTGAACGATGCCTTCCCTCCATCTCTGCCCCCTGCTGCCGCCTTCATTCCAGCGGCAGCACCTCCGAGCGTTTGACCTGCCCCAGGGCAAAACTGGTCTCGATGGACGCGACGCCGTCGAGGCGTGTGAGCTTCTGTTTGAGAAAGCGCTCATAGGCTTCAAGGTCGCTTGCGACGATGCGCATCAGATAGTCGCGCTGGCCTGTCATGAGATAGCAGTCGACCACTTCCGGCCACTGCGCGACGGCATGGGCGAAGTGGTCCAGATCCTCCTCGCGCTGGCGTTCCAGCTTGATGGACGCGAAGGCGCTGATCGGCAGCCCGACCCGCGTCTGGTCCACCACCGCCACATAGCCCTTGATGATGCCATCCTGCTCGAGATTGCGGACGCGGCGCGCGCAGGGCGACTGCGAAAGGCCGACCTTCTCGGCGAGATCAGCGACGGTCATCTTCCCGTCCATCTGCAAGGCCTGGATGATCTTTTTGTCGATTCTGTCCATCGGCAATCTTGGCTGATTTCGGTCAATTAACAAGGCATTTGATAATATTCAGCCAATATCGAGACCGAAGCAAATGGTTTTTGATCGGAAAAGTCCCTTAAACCACCGTATGATCTAACTCTTTCATGGGAGGCACAACACGATGAACTACGACAGGATCCTCGCCGCGCTGGAAAAGAAGGTGCTGTGGCTTGCCATGTGGACGATCCACAACGCGAACCACTTGCGCGACAGCGATGACGGCCTCAAGGTCGGCGGCCATCAGGCCTCGTCGGCGTCGCTGGCCACGATCATGACGGCTCTCTACTTCTCGGAACTGCGGCCTGAGGATCGCGTCGCTGTGAAACCGCACGCCAGCCCGATCTTCCATTCGATCCAGTATCTTCTCGGCAACCAGTCGCTGGAGAAGATGAAGAATTTTCGCGGCTTCAAGGGCGTCCAGTCCTATCCGTCGCGCACAAAGGACATCGACGATGTCGATTTCTCGACCGGCTCCGTCGGCCTCGGCGTCGCGCAGACGCTGTTCTCCTCGCTGGTCCAAGACTATGTGCATGCGAAGGGTTGGGCCGGGGATCTGCCCGAAGGCAAGATGGTGGCGCTGATCGGCGACGCCGAGATGGACGAGGGCAACATATTCGAAGCCTTGATGGAAGGCTGGAAGCACGGGTTGCGCAACACCTGGTGGGTCGTCGACTACAATCGGCAGAGCCTGGACGCGGTGATCCGCGAGGGGTTGTGGGAACGGTTCGAGACGATCTTCCGCAATTTCGGCTGGGATGTCGTCGTGCTTAAGCACGGCACCCTGCAGAAAGCCGCCTTCGCCGAGCCGGGCGGAGAGCGCCTGCGGGACTGGATCGACAGTTGTCCGAACCAGCTCTATTCCGCGCTCACCTTCCAGGGCGGAGCCGCATGGCGCAAGCGCTTGCTGGATGAGCTTGGCGACCAAGGGCCCGTCACGCGCCTGATCGAGAAGCGCAGTGACGCCGAACTGGCGACACTGATGGAAAATCTCGGTGGACACGACCTGCCGTCGATCCTGGAGGCGTTCCGACAGGCGCGCACGCATGATCGCCCAGTGTGCTTCATCGCCTACACGATCAAGGGATTCAGCCTGCCGCTCGCCGGCCACAAGGACAATCACGCGGGCCTGATGACGCCGACGCAGGTCGCGACACTGCGCACGACAATGAACGTCCGCGAGGGGCGGGAGTGGGAACCTTTCGAAGGCTTGTCCGTCAGCGCAGCGGAGTTACGCGACTTTCTCTCCGCGGTGCCCTTCGCCCAGAAGGGGACGCGCCGCTACGCAGCGCCCACCATCGACGTGCCGGAAGAACTCGCCTTCGGCGTGCAGCCATTAATGTCGACCCAGCAGGGTTTCGGGCTGCTGATGCATGAGATCAGCAAGGCGGACTCCGACTTCGCCTCAAGCATCGTGACGACGTCCCCGGACGTCACGGTCTCGACCAATCTGGGTGCCTGGGTCAACCGGCGGGGCCTGTTTGCCAAGGAACGGATGGCGGACCTGTTCAAGGCGGAAAAGATTCCCTCGACCTACAACTGGAACTTCTCGCCGGACGGCCAGCACATGGAACTGGGCATCGCCGAGATGAACCTGTTCATCATGCTGTCGGCGCTGGGCCTGTCGCACTCGATCTTCGGCAAGCGTCTGTTGCCCGTCGGTACGCTCTACGATCCCTTCATCGAGCGTGGCCTCGATGCCCTCAACTATGCCTGCTACCAGGATGCCCGCTTCATGCTGGCGGCCACGCCCTCTGGCGTCTCGCTGGCGCCGGAGGGCGGCGCGCACCAGTCTATCGCCACGCCCCTGATTGGTATGGCGCAGGACGGACTGGCGAGCTTCGAGCCGGCCTTCGTCGACGAACTCGCCGTGATCATGCGCTGGGCCTTCGAATACATGCAAAGATCCGGCGATGAGGAGGCCGATGAGACCACCTGGCTGCGCGACGCCACCGGCGGCTCAGTCTACTTGCGACTGTCCACGCGATCGATCGAGCAGCCACGCCGGGAGATGACACCTGCACTCAAGCAGGACATCATCAACGGCGCCTACTGGATGCGCAAACCCGGCCCGAATGCCCAGGTCATCGTCGCCTACACCGGTGTCATGGCGCCGGAAGCGATCGAGGCGATCGGCCTGATGGGCGAGGACCGGCGCGATGTTGGACTGCTCGCGATCACCTCCGCTGACCGGCTCAACGCCGGTTGGACGTCGGCGCAACGCGCAAGAGAGGCCGGGCTGGCCTATGCCAGCAGTCACATCGAGCGGCTCATGGCCGACATACAGTCTCACTGCGGCATCGTCACCGTGATCGACGGTCACCCGGCGACGCTCGCCTGGCTGGGATCGGTTCACGGCCACCGCACGCGCTCGCTCGGCGTTGAGCATTTTGGCCAAACCGGCACGCTTGCCGATCTGTACCGTCATTTCGGCATCGACGCGCAGGCAATCGCCAGGGCCGCGCAGGCGCTCTGTCCCGGCAGACCCGTTCGCCATCTCAGAGCGATTTGATATCTGATGCGCGTCGTCGTCGCGGATCTTCCGGCTTACGAGCAATTCCTGAAGACGAAGCTGACACGGCTCAAAGGCGTCGCCTCCATCGAGACAAGTTTTGCGCTTGGCCAACTGAAGCGCTCTGAGGTGCTGCCGCTAAGCGTAAGCTAAGCGCGTGTGGAGCATCGGATAGGTCGCGACCGAGCCCCTCCCCGGCCTCGACGGTTGAGTGCGTCAAGTTGTGCAAATTGGGCGGTGATAGCGCTGGTCATGCGGCTTTTCGGAGTTCGAGCTTCTTGTGCTCTCTGAGGTCGTCCATGTTGATGTAGCGGTTTGCCTCCATCCAGTTCTCGTTGGTTTCGACGGCGAGCGCTCTGACCAGGCGCAGGCAGCTCTGGGCATTGGGAAAGATGCGCACGACGTAGGTTCGACGTCTGATCTCCTCGTTGAGCCGCTCCGGCATGTTGGTGGACTTCAGGTGCTAGTTGGCGCGGCAGCCGGAAGAAGGTCAGCGTCTGCTCGATGTTCTCCTCGGCCCATCCGGTTAGGCGCGGATACCTGCCCGACCACCTGGCGTGCCATGCGGCGAGCAATGTACGGCAGGGCGGGTCCCGAATTGCTGCGAGCGCGTATACTGCCACCGCTCCACACAAAGTTAGGAAGAACCCAATTAAGTGCCAAACGACAGCCTGTTCGAGGCTGCCCGACTGCAATGCGCCGATCCTCCCTGCGCATTACGACCGCGTGCCACTCATCGAGGGAGGACTGGTTCAGCCACATCCGCACCGTGCAACTCGGTCAGGTGAGCGACGATACCCTCCATGATGTTGGCGCGCGCCTGTGGCGAAGTCAGGTGGCGCGCCGAGGTCATGTAGGTGTAGGCAATCGCGTTGCGTGCCCCTTCGGGACCGGCTGCGAGCAGCACGTCAGTAATCGCCTGCGGCAGCTTCTGATCTGGCGGCGTAACCAGCACAGCGACCATCGCGCTGAGATCCCGCGGGCTGTGCGGGCTTTCGTAAGAAAAGGCCGCGGCGGACTTCAGTGCCTTGCGGTCTCCCGCTGCAAGCAGCGCAATGCACTTCAGCACACGTATGTACAGCTGCAGCTCGGAATCCGGTGCCGCCAGTTCGATGCCGCGGTCAAAGAATGCAAGTGCGGCGGCGAACTCGCCGCGCGCCTGACGCAACTGCCCGAGCAAGGGCAAAGCGGCAGAGTCCGCTGTACGGACATAGGCCCGCTCTGCAAGATCCTCGGCAAGCTCGAGATGGCCTCGATCGACGAAATAGAGCAGCTTGGCAGCAGCCAGCATCAACAGCGGATTGGTCTCGATGAATGGCAGGCAATCCAGCGCTGTTGCTTCGATCTCGCTCTCGATCTCGCCGCGGTCGCCGGGATCGATGCCGGTGAAGGGATTGGTCAGGACGAGACGCGCAAACAGATGCAGACACCACTGCAGGGCAAGGTCTGCGCTCGTCGGATTTTGGGTCCGCGCATCGCGCAATTCTTGCCCCTTTTCCAGCCATTTCGGATTGGACGCCGACAAAAGGGTCGATGCCTTGCGAAGGCGGATTTCGAGCGGTTGGTCGACTTGCATGCCTAGCCCGCCAGAGACCTCTGCTAGATTGCGCTGCAGCGCCTCGGTGATTCCGATCGAGGCGCGTTCAACCTCCGGCATCATTGAGGCCAGGATGGCGCCACTGAGTTCAAGCCGGAAAGCGCGGAGGATACGCCGCGACGCACCTTCCCGCAGGGTGGCTGTGCAGTCCAACCGGCCTCCATTGTCCTGAAAGCTCACTTTCAAGTCGTAGCGCACCCCCTGCGGCGGCGATCCCTCTTCGCGCGCCAAGACTATTACGGACTCATCCACGCCGAGCCGGCTTACGATTATGTCGCGCATCTTCTTGGTAACGGCGTCTGCACGCTTGGCAAGACGCCCGTCCTGTGGCTGGACGACGGGTGCTATCGCCAGAAGTCCGCTGATCAGCGCAGGATTGAGATTTCGTGCAATGGCGGGCTGCTTCTTTGCAATCCAGACATAACCCTCGCCATACTGCGTTGCGATGTATCTTGGAGCCCTTGCGCTGTCACCCAGCTTGGTGCGCAGGCGGTTGACGAGGAAATCGACGTTGCGGTCTGACGCATCGGTTTGCGTCAGCGCAATCGCGTCCAACAACTGGGCCCGCTGCATCAGGCGGTGCGGGTTTCGGGAAAACGCAAGAAGCAATGCACGCTCGCTGCGCGTGAACCAAATCTGCTCCCCGTTCCGATGGGCAAACAGACATGTGTCGTCCAGCACGACATCGCCGAACACCAAGCCGTCCGCCTTCAGCATCTCACGTTCCATGCAAACCTGCCCCCGAATGCCCATCGAGACGGCAGCAACCATCCCGACGACACATAGCCCCAGAATACCCCAACTTGACGCTGGGACGAAAAATAGCGTTCGAGCGGGTTGCCTGGCCAGCCTTTGCGCCGCGTTGCCCGTTCGCTCCGGCTCAGCTGACCAGTTAGCCACGGACGTTGTCATCCGAATAGTAGTCGCTTTCAAATATTAGGCAAACAATCGCCTGCTATAGGCCGATCCTAATCCGGATTGGCTGCATGGATAGTTCGTCGGCCTTTTCGGTTCCTCAACTGTGCATTCAGCCTGTCGACAATCGGGGGACTTTCATGGCGCATTCGAACGAGCTTCCGATCGTGCATCGCGCCAGTCCCATGGCGATGCACCTCCCGAGCCACGGCTTACGGCAAGAGGGACGGTTGATGCGTCATCGCCGCAGTCTTTTGGCGGCGGCGGCGATCCTGCCGGCAACCGCGATCTGCATGGTGATAGCTAGCACCTCTGTACGCGCCGGTAACATTCAATGGATAGGCGAAGGCAGCTGGTCCGATGCTGCAAACTGGAAACTTTTGCCGAGTGGCGAACCCGTTGTACCTGGTGAAGCGGACAACGTCTTTATCTATACTGATGGACCGAATATAGACGCCCCAGGCGCTGTCGCCGACCTGCTGACTGTTTCCGGCGCCAACAGCTCGCTTACGGTAAGCTCCGGAGGGACGCTTACGACTAACAGTCAAACACATCTGGGCAGGGGTACAAATACTGTCGGCACTGCGACAGTAAGTGGTGTAGGGGCCGTATGGAACGCGTTCGCCATTTATCTAGGCACGGATGGCGGAGCAGGAACACTTACAGTCTCCGCTGGAGGAAAGGTAAATGGCCGTCTTGGCCTTGATCAAAGCGGAAGCACTCTGATCATCACTGGAGATAATTCTGAAGTTAACAGTGATCAGTTTCGCCTTTTGGGTGGAAAGACCGTTGTTTCCGAAGGAGGTCTTTTATCAGCTGGCTCCCTGTTTTCGCTGCGCAATGCACATTTATTTATTGGCGGAGGGACTACCAACGCGGCTGATGCCAAGGCGCCCGGCTTCATAAGATCGGGTGCGAAAATTGCCATTGAAGGTGGCACAGCCACTATAAACTTCAACCATACAGACCAGACCCGCAAGTACGAATTTTCGCCGGTCTTATCAGGCGGGGGTATTCTTGAGTTCGTCAACGGCGCAACGGTGCTGACAGGCAATAGCGCCGGCTTCACAGGTGCCACCAACATCCGCGAAAAGGGCACGCTGGTCGTCAAGGGCTCGCTGTCCGGTTCCGACGTCAATGTGTGGGGCGTCCTGGCGGGCAATGGCGATGTAAAAAGCGCGACGATCAATGGCAAGGGCAGGATCGAGCCGGGCAATTCGATCGGTACGCTGCATGTCAGGGGCGATTTCTCCATGGCGCCCGGATCGGTCTATCGCGCCGAGATCAGCGGCACCGACAGCGACCTGATCGATGTGGGCGGCCAAGCCAATATTCAGAGCGAGACCATCGAGATCGTCCGCGATACGGCCAGCACCTCGCCGCTTCTGCCAGGCAAGCGGTATACGCTGATCACCGCAGCCGGGGGACTGACCGTCGGCACGCCGCAACGGGCCGTCGCAGACTTCCCCTTCCTGTCGCTGACCCTCTCCAATGACGCAAACAACGGCTATCTCACCTTGTCGCGAAGCGCTGAGGCGTTCACCACGCTTGCGCATACGCCGAACGAAGTCGCTGTCGCGGCTGTGATCGACGCCGCCGGCACCTCCAATCCGCTCTGGCAGCAAGTGGTGGGCGCGGGCGAAGCGCAAGCCACAGCCGCCTTCGGCAGCCTCGCCGGAGCCTCTTTCCATGCCAGCGTGCCCGCCGCACTTTCGACGCAGTCCTACCAGTTGCGCGATGCGGTCTACGGTCGTCTGCAGGACCTTGGCACTGGCGTGCCCGGCGCGGTTACCGCGACAGGCGATGGCCGCGTGGTCGAGTTGTGGGCGCAGGGCCTTGGCAGTTGGGGCAAGCTCGACGGCAGCAGCAACGCCACCGGCATCGAGCAGTCCTTGGGCGGTGTAATTTCCGGAGCCGACGTCACCTTCGACGGCCGGTGGCGCCTAGGTCTTGCCGGAGGTTACAGCCGTTCGAAGTTCGACGCCCTGGATGACAGCGCCTCCGCGACCAGCGACAGCTATCATCTGGCGGCATATGGCGGCGGGCAGATCGGCGCGTGGGGCCTGCGCGGCGGCGCTAGCTATTCCTGGCACGACGTCTCGGGATCGCGACAGGTCAATGCCGTTAACCTTGTCAATCAGCTGAGCAGTGACAACACAGCAACGACCGGACAGATCTTCGGCGAGGTAGGATATAGGGTCGCGGTGTCCGACCGGGCGATGCTCGAGCCATTCGCCAACCTGGCCTATGTTCATGTCGACAGTGGCGATATCAACGAGACCGGCGGTCCTTCCGCTATCAGCGGCTCGACCGCCTTCGATACCACCTATTCGACACTCGGTTTGCGCGGCCAGATGGCGGTTGCGGAGGGGCTGACGGTGCGTGGCGCCCTCGGCTGGCGTCATGCGATGGGAGACGTCACGCCAATAGCTGATGTGGCATTCGTTTCCGGAGGTTCGCCCTTTGCCCTGGAAGGCGCGCCTATTGCCCGCAATGCCTTCGTCACCGAAGCCGGCTTCGATTATGCCCTCAGCCCAAATGCCACCGTCGGCCTTGCCTATGCCGGACAGTTCGCAAGCGACGCTTCCAACAACAGCATCAAGGCCGATTTCAAATTGCAGTTCTGAGTGCCGCCCTCGCCGACGCAAGGCTTGGCCGGGCGCTTCAGGGTGGCTGCCAGCCAGGCGAGCAGCAAGCCGTGTCATCGCTGTGTAAGTGTCTTTTTGTTCCCGTAAGGATAAAGAAAAATGGAAAAATACCGGCTTCAACGATTGTTCGATCCGACTTCAAAGCGCGCTTTGATCGTGGCGATCGATCATGCTCTGTTTAACAACAACGCCTTCCTTCCAGGCATCGAAAACATGGCGGAAAGCGTCACGAAGGTCGCGGGCGCCGACGCGGACGGCATTCTGCTGTCGGTTGGCGAAGCGCCGCATCTCCAGAAGCTACCCGGTCGCGGCAAGCCCGGCCTTCTGTTGCGCGTAGATCCTGCAAATTTCTACAACACCATAGCTCCCGTATCCCGCCTTCATTGCCGTGCCTACGATAACGCGGTTGAAATTGCGCTGCGCTTGGACGCGGCTTGCATTCTGCTCAATCTTTTGCAGATCGACGACCATCCCGAGATGCTGAACCAGTGTGTCGAGAACATTCTTCGCGTAAAGAATGATTGCGACCGCTACGGGATGCCGATGGCTATCGAGCCACTGTCCTTCAAAACCAGCAAGGACGGCTACATCGGCGACGGAAACCCGCAACGGGTGACCACGCTCGCGCGCATGGCTGCGGAACTTGGCGCCGATCTCATCAAAACCGATGCGACCGAACCGGAAGAAGAGTTCCACCGGGTTATCGAGGCCGCGTCCGGCGTACCCGTCACTGTACGTGGCGGCAGCAAGGCGTCGGACCGGGAGGTGTTCGAGCATACCGAGCGCCTCGTGGCCCAAGGCGTTGCCGGGCTGATCTATGGGCGGAACATCATTCAGCACGAGAAGCCGTCCGCCATGACGCGGGCTCTCAAAGGCATTCTCCACGACGGAAAAACTGCGGACGAAGCCCTGGAAATGCTGCGGGCCGGCTGAGATGAAACAAAGTGAGGTGAACCGTCTTTGCCGGGAAGCAGACGAATGCTTTCGGCAGCAAGGCTGGATACTGCCGCCGAATGCTCAGTTCGCCGCGACCGACTTCGGTCTCGGTGACTACCGCACGGCGGGGCTGGTCGAAGTTCTTCTCGCCAATGAGCCTGAGTATTGCGAGAAGATCATGTATGCCAGCGAGAACATGTCGACGCCGGCGCATACTCATGGCAAGAAGAAAGAGGACATCATCTGCCGGTCGGGCGAACTTCGCCTCACAGTCTGGGCGGACAACCCCAGCCTTACTCCTTCTGTTGGCGCCGTGAAGGTGCAGATCAACCGGGAAATGCGCTGGCTTGTTTCAGGCGAGGCTTTTTTCCTCAAAGCCGGCGAACGCATTACGCTGACGCCGGGCATATGGCACGAATTCGCGCCATCCGCTCCGGGGACACTGATCGGCGAAGTCAGCACATGGTGCGACGAGGCGACGGACAATTTCTTCGCCGACCCCCGGGTCGACATATTCCATGCCATCGAACCGGACGAAGCCGCGGAATATGGCGGGTTCCCCGCGGAGGCGTCGTCATGATGCAGCGTCCCAAGGCCCTCATCTTCGATATGGATGGACTTCTGATGGATACGGAAGGGGTCTATAAGCGCTCCTGGACGGAAGCGTCAGGTGACCTCGGATTTGACCTTACCGACGCGCTGTATCTGAAACTGATCGGCATCACCATCGCGGACTGTGAGAGGCAATTGGTGGAATCGTTCGGCCCGGAATTTCCGCTCGAGGTGTTTCGGAGCCAAGCCCGAGCGCTCTATGACGAAATCGTCCTTGCCGAAGGTATCCCTTTGAAGCCGGGCGTTCATGCGGTTCTAGACTGGGCCAAGGAGGCGGGACTTCCCTGCGGCGTCGGCACCTCGACACTTACCGAAGAAGCTCGAGGCCGGCTGGCGCATCATCGCATCCTGGACAGGTTTTCTGTTGTGGTCGGCGGCGATCAGGTGAGCCACGGCAAACCCGATCCTGAAATTTTTCTGAAAGTTGCGCAGGGGTTGAATCAGGCACCCGAGCACTGCCTGGTTTTTGAGGACGCGCATAGTGGCGTTCGCGCGGCTCGGGCGGGCGGCATGCCGGTGGTCCTTATCCCAGACCTTCTGCCGTCCACAGATGAGATCAGCGCGATGTCAAGCGGGGTCTTCGCTTCGCTCGACGGCGTGGTGGATTGGCTGAAAACGCTGCCGAGAGGTGCATCTTGAGATCGGGTCTGATTGGAAAAATCGCGCGGCGCGTCGGTGCTTCGTCGGATGCTGTGACCCGTCGCCAGTTTCTGAAGGGCGTGGCGGCATCAGGTGCGGGCCTTATGCTGCCTGGACGTTTCGCCTCGGCGAAGACAAGCGCGACGCCGCCTCATGTCATCGTGATCGGCGCTGGCTTTGCGGGATTAAGCTGTGGTTTTCAACTTCGCAATGCCGGCGCCCGTGTGACCATACTGGAAGCCCGCAATCGCGTCGGTGGCCGCGTCCTGTCAATGCCGGATTTTATCGAGGGCAAAGTGGTCGAAGGTGGCGCCGAACTCATCGGTTCAAACCATCCGACCTGGATGGCATATGGCAAGCATTTCGGCTTGGAGTTTCGAGACGTCACAGAGCCGGATCCCAACGAGACGCCGATCATCCTCAACGGCAAGCAGTATAACAATCCGGAACTGGAAATGCTGTGGACGCATATCCAGCAGGCGCTTGCATTTCTCAATGCGGACGCCCGCAAGGTGAACCTTGATCGACCGTGGGACACGCCTGGCGCCACTGAGTTGGACCACACCAGCCTGGCGGCGGCATTTGCGTCGTGGGATTTGGACGACACGGCGCGTCACGGCGCTTTGACCCTTCTGGCCAATGACGACGCCAGCCGTCCCGACCAAAGCAGTTATCTCGGCACCCTGACCAGCGTAGCAGGTGGTGGATACGAGAAGTTCTGGACGGAAACGGAGGTCTTCCGCTGCATTGGCGGCAACCAGCGGCTGGCTTTTAAACTGGCCGGGGCGGTCGGCGCGGAAAATATTCGGCTGCAAACGCCCATCACCCGCATCGGCCTTGCTGGATCGGGCGTACAGGTTAGTCTGGCAGATGGAGCCACCATCGAAGGCGACATCGTCGTCTTGACCGCTCCCCCAAGCACATGGGACAACTTCGTCATCGAGCCTGCGCTTCCGCGGGGTTATCAGCCGTCTACCGGACCGGCGATCAAATATCTTTCGAAAGTCTCTCGTCCCTATTGGGTCAAGGATGGGCTGATGCCAGGCTCGCTGACCGACACGCCCGTCGGCGAAACCTGGGAGGCCACCGACGGGCAGCGGTCCAACGACGACGAGGCAGCCTGTCTCACCGTGTTTTCCGGAGGACAGGCAGCCCAAGACTGTTTGAATTTCGCTCCTGACACACGTGACGAGACGTTCAAGAGCCATATTGAGCAGATTTATCCCGGCTATTCCTCGCACGTCGAGAAGACCATGTTCATGGGTTGGCCAGACGAGAAGTGGACCCGGTGCGGCTACAGTTCGCCCGGACTTGGCGAGGTTACGACCATCTATCCGAATCTGGCTAAGGGGGTTGAAAACAAGCTGTTCTTCTCAGGCGAATATACGAACCTTCTCTTCACCGGATATATGGAAGGCGGCCTCGACAGCGGTGCGAAAATGGCGAAGAAACTATCGGCCTTGCTCAGCTTGCGTGCTGAATAGTTTTTTGATGGACAGACTTCAGGAACAATAGCCCGACCAGTGGAAGCATCAGCAACGGCGCGATTGCCGATGTCGCGATGCCCCACCTCAGATCATGCATGTTTCCAACCCAGCCGACGAGCCAAGGCATCGCAATGCCGCCGGCATTTCCGAATGCGGCGAGCACGGCAAACATGCTCGCGCCGCCGTTGGGATAGCGGTCGGCGCTGATTGCCAGCGTCGTTGGCCATAAGCTGCTGCCGGTGAATCCGGCAGCGATGCACGCGAGCAGCGCAAGGTTCGAATTTTGCAGGAATGCTCCCAACAGAAACAGCACAACCGTCAGCGAACTGCCGGCCGCGAGAACGGCGAACGGGCTGACCCGGCCCTCCAACATTGCCACTGCCATGCGCCCGACGGCCATGCCGACGGAGAAAAACAACAACGCGCTTCCGGCCGCCACAGGGGAAAAGCCGAGTGAAAGCTCGGCATAGGCGGGAAGCCATTGAGCCATGCCCAATTCCGTCGCACCGCCCAGGAAAATTGCCAGCAACGCGGCCAGGAACCAACGCTTTCGCCAAAGCGCAGCCAACGGCATACGCCCGTTTTCTGCCGTTAAAGTTGGAAAGCGCATCGGCAGAAACGCTATCGCCAGTCCCAACGGCATAAATATCAGGACCCAACAGACGTCTCGCCAATCAAATCCTGTGGCAAGCGCTGCTGTGCCGATCAAGATCGTGACCACCGCGCCGACGCAATAGAAGGAATGCAGCCAGTTCATCGCCGCCATGCGCCGTTCGGGATTCAACGCTGCGACAACCGGACTGAGGATCATGTCGAGCATCCCGGCACCGAGACCCAGAATAAACAACATTATCGACAGCGTCAGAAAGCTTGCTGAAACGGCCATTCCTGCCAAGCCCATAACCATCAAAAGGTTGGCCAGCAAGACAAATGGTTTGGCGCCATACCTGTCGGCAAGTGGCCCCGTCACTATAATTCCAACGACCAAACCTGCGAAGATCAGCGCCCCCAGCCGACCCAGCACTTCCTGGTTCAGCGGTTCCTCACCGCCGAAATCAACGCCGATCTGTATCAGAAAAACCGGCAATAGATTGACGCCAATGGCCAAGCACACCATCGCTGCGTAGCACAACCGGGTCAACAGCGCCGGCTCCAACTGTCTTGTCATTGACCGGATGTCCCACCCTTTGCAGACACGCTGTTCTACCAAACAATTATTCGTGTCGGCGCCCGGTCTGGATGTTAGTGCATGCTGCGCCTGGGCGCCACCTGTAACAAAGCTCCAGCTAGGAGTTCCCCGTCCTAACGCTGACCTCGCACGCCGAACGCGGCCGCAACGATCATCTGGCATCCAACTTGGGGGCCGTGGACCGCAAATGACGTCGTGGGAAACAAACACGCAAGATTTCGTGCCCGAAAACTGCCGCTTTGCCATTGTCCCCTGCAACCGTCGCAAGGGAGATTTAGGCGATATCACGTTAACTTGTGCTGGGTTGTTCGATCAGGACACGATCCTCGACATCCAAGAGCACTTCACCGATGCGGGCGGTGCAAGCGATCATGTCTTCGGACTGTTCGCCCTGATCGGCAAACGCTTTGCACCTCGGCTGCGCAACCTGAAGGACTGGAAATTCCTCACGTTCGGGAAAGGCGATACATATCCGGCGCTGTCCAACCACATGGCGCGCCGATCAACACCACCCTGATTCTCGACCATTGGGACGATCTGCTCCATCTGGCAGCGTCGATCACGACGAGAATTCCCGGGCATTACTGCGTCGGGATAAAGTGGCGAGGTACGAAGCGTGATGAACCCGAGGGGCGATACCTCGATGTCGATCAGACCGTCTGACTCAATGCGCCTTTGAGCGCGAGAAAGTGATTAGGCGATCGACATCGCGGATCTCCGTGGCCAGCGGTCAATGACCGCGCTGATAGACCGGACACATGACTGCACCGTCCGAAGGTGATCTGCGCTGAAAAACCTTGCCAACCGGGCCGTTCCACATATCAGTCAGACCCCGTTACGACGTCGATTGACAAACCGAGCGTCAGCATCTGCGGGATAGGTGTGTTGAATTGTCAGAAGCCGACCATATCTCCGCCCTTTAGTCCCAGCATCCTTCTTGCCTCGGTCGGCGTAGCGATCTCGTGGCCCAGTTCCGTCAAGATCGTTTTGATCTTGATGACCTGTTCGGCGTTGGAGCCCGCGAGCCTGCCACGGCCGATATGAAGCGAATCTTCCAGGCCAACGCGGACCGAACCGCCCAGCATCGCAGCCTGCGTGGCGAACGGCATCTGGAAGCGGCCGGCTGCCAGCACCGACCAACGGTAGTCGGAGCCGAACAGGCGGTCGGCGGTGCGCTTCATGAACATCAGGTTGTCCATGTCCGGTCCGATGCCGCCGAGGATGCCGAAGATCATCTGGACGAAGAAGGGCGGCTTCACCAATCCCCTGTCGACGAAATGGGCAAGGTTGTAGAGATGGCCGACATCGTAGCATTCGTGCTCGAATTTGGTGCCATGCTCCTCGCCGAGCATTTTCAGAATGCGCTCGATGTCACGAAAGGTATTGCGGAAGATGAAGTCGTCCGTGCCGCGCAGATAAGGCTCCTCCCAATCGAATTTCCAGGAGCTGTACCGATCGGCGAGCGGATAAATGCCGAAATTCATCGAACCCATATTGAGCGAGCACATTTCGGGCTTTGCCAGGAGCGGCGCTGCCAGCCGCTGCTCCACCGTCATGTTGAGCCCACCGCCTGTCGTCACGTTGACGACCGCGTCTGTCGCCTGTTTGATGCGCGGCAGAAACTGCATGAACACTGCCGGATCGGGCGTCGGCCTGCCGTCCTTTGGATCGCGGGCGTGCAGGTGCAGGATCGAGGCGCCCGCTTCAGCCGCTTCGATCGACTGCCGGGCGATGTCGTCGGGGGTGAACGGCAGGGCGTCCGACATGGTCGGCGTATGGATGCCTCCGGTGACAGCGCAGGTGATGATGACTTTCTTGGATAGATCGCTCATTGTCGAACTTTCGCTTCTGGGGGTCATTTCGGGAACGTCACGCGACGACGGATCGGCACCAGCGTGAGGCCGGTCCTCTCGACCACCATGCCCCAGAGGCCTTTCGGCGCGCGCAGCATGACAAGGATGGCCACCGCGCCGAGGATCATAAGATAGGTGGTACCGAGATCGGCGAGCGTTTCCCGCAGTAGGAAAAACAGGATCGTACCGATGATCGGACCCTCGATGGTGCCGATGCCGCCGATCACCGCGATGAAGATGACATAGGCTGTCCAGTCGTTGACGCTGAAGGCGGCGTCCGGGGAAATGCGCAGCTTTTGCAGGAAGATGAAGGCGCCCGTCATCGACGTGAACCCGGCTACCGCGACATATACGAGGAACTTGGTCCGCCAGATGCCGATGCCGAGGCTTTCGGAAGCGATTTCGCTGTCGCGCAGCGCCGTCAGCGCGAGACCGGTGCGCGAGCGAAGGAGCATCACCACGAAGGCAAGCGTGGCAACGGCGATGGCGAGTGCGGTCCAGTACACCAGCATCTCGCGCAGCGCGCGGTCGGCGGCGATGCCCGTGACGATGCCGGCGGGCAGGCTGGCTCCAGAGCCGCCGCCCAGTGAGGAAACTTGCGCGAAGACGAGGCGGAACACCTCTGCCAGAACCCAGGTGCCTATGGCGAAGTAAGCGCCTTGAAGGCGAAACAGCAGCGGCGCGATCGGAATGGCGATCAAGGCTCCGGCGACGCCGGCAATCGCAATCGCGGCGAGTGGATGGATGCCTAAGAACATCGCCAGCGCGAACAACACATAACCGCCGAAGCCCACATATGCCTGCTGCCCCACCGACACCAACCCGGTATAGCCGGCGAGCAGGTTCCAAAGGCTTGCAAGGGCCATGAAGGAATAGACCTCCCCCAGCAGGCGGATGTCGGCGCGTCCTGCCCACCATGGGGCTGCGGCAAGGGTCGCAAGCACACCCAACGACAAGACAGCGGTGAGCCTGCTGGCGCGTGTCGAGCGTTCGATGGAAAAGGCGGGAGTCATCAGTCCATCCTTGGGAACAGGCCGCGCGGCTTGACCGCGAGCACCAGGAAAAAGACGAGGTGGCCGGCAAGGATTTGCCATCCCGGCGAAATCTGCGCACCAATTGCTTGCGCGACGCCAAGCACGATGCCGCCGGCAAGCGTACCCCAGAGATTGCCGAGCCCGCCGATGATGACAGCCTCGAAGCCGAAGATCAGACGCGCGGGGCCGGAAGCCGGATCGAAGTTGGTGCGGATAGCCAGGAAGATACCTGCAACCGCCACCACAGCCGCGGAAAGCGCCATGGCCATGCCGAAGATGTGCCTGCGGTCGAGCATCATCAGTTGCGCCATCTCCGCATCGTCGGAGGTGGCGCGGAAGGCGCGGCCCAAACTGGTACGATAGAAGACCAGTTCCAGCCCCCAGATGATGAGCACGGACGCTGAAAACATCATCAATGGCAGGATACCGATAGCGAGGCCGGGCACGATCTCGATGCTCGCTGTTTCGATGCTTCCGGCCGCGAGCCTGTGGCTGTCGGCGGTGAAGGAGACGAGAAGCCCGTTCTGCAGGATCACCGAAATGCCGAATGTCACGAGCAGCGGCGACAGGAGATCCTTGCCCAGCGTCGGGTTGAGCAGCAGCCGCTGCATTCCATAGCCGATCAGCGCCATGACGGGCACGACAATGACCGCCGAGGCGAGCGGGTGGAGGCCCGTCGCCTCGACCACCACCAGCGCCAGATAGGCTGCCGCCACGATCAGGTCGCCATGCGCGATATTGACCAGTCGCATGACGCCGAAAATCAGTGACAGGCCGGCGGCGAACAGCGCATAGAGCCCGCCGAGCAGAACGCCTTGCAGCAATGCGTTGAGCCAATCCATCAGTGCGCCACTCCGAAATAGGCCGCGGTGATCGCGGCCCGGCTGTGCTCGGCCGGCCGGCCCGCAAGCGAGACCTTGCCTTCCTGCATGCAAACGAAGCGCTGCGCCACCGACAGCGCCCGCGTCACGTCCTGCTCGACCAGGATCGCCGCCACGCCGGTGCCGATGATGGCCGGGAGGGCGGCGTAGATGTCCTTGATGACCACCGGCGCCAGTCCCAGCGACATCTCGTCGAACAGAATGAGTTTGGGGTTGGACATCAGCGTGCGTCCGATCGCCACCATCTGCTGTTGTCCGCCCGACAGCGCCGTGCCGGGGTTCTTGCGTTTCTCGCGTAGGATGGGAAACAGACCGTAAATCCGCTCCAGCGTCCACGCGCCGCCGGTTGCGCGCTCGCCGCCGATGATAAGGTTTTCCTCCACCGTCAGCGAGCGGAACAGTCGGCGCCCCTCCGGCACCATGCCGATGCCGAGGCGGGCGATGCGGTCGGGCCGCGCTCCACCGATCGGCTCGCCTTGAAAACGCACCATGTCGCGGCCGCATCGCACCAGCCCGGTGAGGCTGCGCAGCAGCGTCGATTTGCCTGCGCCGTTGGCGCCGATCAGCGCCATGACCTCGCCTTCGCCGAGATCGAAATCAAGTCCGAACAGCGCCTGGAAGTCGCCGTAGCCGGCCTTGAGGCCACGCACCGAAAGCAGCGGTTCAGCCATGCGCCGGCTCTCCTTCAATACCCATGTAGATTGCCGCCACCTGGGGGCTCGCCATCGTCGCTTGCGGTTCGCCATCCGCGATCTTCCTGCCGAAGTCGATGACCGCGATACGGTCGACCACCGCCAGGAGAGCATGCACCACATGCTCGATCCAGATGATCGAAACACCCTCTGCCTGTACGGTGCGGATGGTCTCGATCAGTTCGGCGCATTCGGGCTCGGTCAGCCCGCCTGCGATCTCGTCGAGCAGCAACAGCTTGGGGTCGCTGGCCAACGCCCGCGCCATCTCCAGCCGCTTGCGCTCCAGGAGCGTGAGCTGGCCTGCGAGCGTATTGGCCTTTCGCTTCAGCCCGGTGAGTTCCAGCACCGCCACCGCCCTTCCCTCGCTGGCCCGCTCCGACGCCTGGCGT
Source organism: Tianweitania sp. UT-5YL-CI-8 (assembly GCF_030010215.1). Lineage (GTDB taxonomy): Bacteria > Pseudomonadota > Alphaproteobacteria > Rhizobiales > Rhizobiaceae > Oryzicola. Next base: position 27,606 of record NZ_JASCRR010000001.1, on the reverse strand, counting down.
CCGAAAGCCGCGCCCACCAGCACGTTCTCGTAGGTGGTCATGCCGGAAAACGGATGCGGAATCTGGAACGAGCGTCCGATGCCGCGATGACAGCGCTCGCGCGCCGGCATGTGGGTGACATCGACGCCGTCGAAGGCGATACGGCCGGAATTGGGTTTCACCGTTCCGGCGATCAGGTTGAACAGCGTCGTCTTGCCGGCGCCGTTAGGCCCGACGATGCCCAGCGCATCGCCCGCCTCAAGCGACAGCGACACATTGTCGGTCACCTGAAGCGCGCCATAGCGTTTGCTGACCTCTTCGACCGAGAGAATCGTCATGGCGACGCCCGCCGTCCCGCGCAAGCGAACATGATCATCATCCCAGCAGCACCAGTTCACCGCCGACGGGGATTTCAGGCGCCAGCGCGTTGGTTGTGATGACAAGATCCATCTTGCCGTTCTTGTTCTGCCACTGCCCCGCCACCAGCGGCGTTTTTGTCACGTTCTTCACCGGACCCTTCGACCAGTCGACGCCGCCTACGATGGTGGCGAGTTTGGTCGCTCTCACCGCTTCGACGATGGCCGAGGGATCTTCGAGGTCGTCCGCGCGCCGCGCCACATCGGCCACCACCTCGAACAGCGCGTGTTTGAAACCGATCGGTTGGGTCCACGGCCTGCCCGTCGCCTGCATATAGCCATCGGCAAGCTGCCGCGCCGTCTCACCCGTCAGGCTCGAAGAGAATGGGTGGTTCGGTGTCCACCAGATTTCGGAGCTCAGCCCGTTGCCCCGCTCGCCGAGCGAGGCGATGACCGAGGGGAACAACAGCGCCTTGCCGATGGTGACGATCTTGGGCTTGAATCCCTGCTGCCCGGCCTGGCTCCAGAAGGTGGCGAAGTCCGGAGGAATCATGTTGCCCGTCACGATCTCCGTCCCCGCGCCCTTGAAAGCCGAAATCTGCGCGGTGAAATTGTCGGACATGGGCTGGTATCGGCCAGGATCGGTCAGCCTAAACCCCGCCTCCTTGAGCGGCTTGGGGAAGCCGCGCTCGGGATCGCCCCAGGCATTGCCGTCGGCATCGTTGGGAAACAGTCCGCCAACCGATTTACCGACGCCAGGATGATCCCAAAGCGCCAGGAAGGAGCCGATCACATCCTCCAGCCCCCAGAAGAAATGGTAGGTAAACTCGAACCCCTGGTCGGGTTTTCCGTTGCGTCCGAAGAAATAGGGCTGCCAGGGGCAGTCCGTGGTGATGCAGGGGGTGCCGTTCACCTCCGCCTGGTCCGAAACCGGATTGACCGTGTCGGGGGTAGAAGCCGCCACGATGATATCCACCTCGTCTTCGAGGATCAGCTGCGAGGCAACCTCCGACGCCCGGTTGGGGTTGGATTGGCTGTCCTTCGAGACGATCTCGATGTTCCAGCTCCTGCCGTTGTTTTCGATGCCTTTGCCGAAGGCTTTCTCGATACCGGCCAGAATATGATCGTCCGCCTCGGCAAAACCGGCCAGGGGGCCGGTGCGCGGGCTGACATGGCCTATCTTCAGCGTTGGTGTCTGGGCATAGGCGCGGCTATGGCGCAGAATTGCGGGCGTCGCCACGGCGGCGGTCGCCGATGCGATGAACGCACGCCGGCTCAGGCCGAAAGTCTTGGGTTTATTGGTCATGCTCTCCTCCCAGAGATTAATCGTCACTTCGAAAAGGAACCTGTGCACCTCAAAATGAAGTATCGCCGGTAACTTGCCGGTAGAGAACAGGCAGGAATTCCGCGAGATAGCCCATTTCCTCCGTCGCATGCTTGTGCAGCCGGCGGGCCAGTTCGTCGGTGACCACGTCCTGACGCAGGGTTGCGATGATCTCCGCGCTCAGCGTCCCCGCCGGTTTGCGGCTTTCGATATGGCCAAGGAAAAACCGCGACCGCATCTCGCAGCCGTAGTCGGTGTTTCGTACGAAATGCGTCATCCGGCCGAGGTTCAAGGGTTCTTCCAGCGAACCGATGCGGGCGCAGACTGCCACACCGTCGAAGTCCCGGTAGCGCGTTGGTTCGAAGAACTCTTCCGGATCCCGGAAATTGATCCGCAACTTGTACACCGGCCCGTCATTGCCGCCGAGATACTCATGCACGAGGTGGCTCGCGCCTATATAGCTGCCCGGCTGTCGGTTCTCCCAATCGGAAAACAGATGGTCGCGCGGGTGCCAGATCTTGTATTGGTCGGTGCCGCCCAGCCAGCCGAACCACCATGCAACCATCTTCGCCCTGCAGCGAGGCATGCGGGTCAACGCGCAGACGGTCTTGAAACCGTCGTCATGATCCACGACACCTGACTCGATTTTCAGATAGCCGGGCTGAAACAGATCGTTGGCGTTTTCGAGGCGCATCTTCTTATCCTTAAAATCTCGCGTCCCCGGTGACCTGGCGGTACAGCACCGGCAGGAACTCCGCGAGATAGCCCATCTCTTCGCCGGCATGGCGGTGCAGCCGCCGCGCCAGTTCGTCTGTCACGCGTTGTCCGCGCAGCTCGGACAGCCGCTCCGACGGAATGACGATGGACGCATCGCGGCTTTCGATGTCGCCCAGAAAGAAGCGTGACCGCATCTCGCAGCCAAAGTCGGTGTTGCGCACACAGTGGATCGTCCTGCCATGGTTGATCGGCGCATCCAGCGAGCCTGTCCGCGCGCACACGGCAACCCCGTCGAAGGCTGCGTAAGCTTCGGCGTCGAAGAACTCTTCCGGGCTGCGGAAATTGATGCGCAGCTTGTAGACAGGCCCGTCGTCGCCGCCGAGATACTCATGCACGAGGTGGCTCGCGCCTATATAGCTGCCCGGCTGTCGGTTCTCCCAATCGGAAAACAGATGGTCGCGCGGATGCCAGATCTTGTATTGGTCGGTGCCGCCCAGCCATCCGAACCACCACGCAACCATCTTCGCGCGGCACCCGGGCATCCGTGTCAGTGCGCATACGGTCTTGAAGCCGTCGTCGAAGTCGATCACGCCGGATTCGACCTTGAAATAGCCGGGTTTGAGCAGATCGTTGACGTTTTCGAAGCGCATGGTCATGCCCTCACAGCGGCACCAGTCCGCCAGAAACAGGAATTGGCTGATCCGTAGGATTGGCGCGGATCAGCAGATCGAATTTATCGCTGTTCCGGATCCATTGCCCGCCCACCATCGGCATCTTGGTGACGTTCTTTATCCTCGAGCCTTGCCATGTCACCTTACCGGACAATGTCTCGTGATCGGTCGTCTTGATGGCCTCCACCACCGCATCGCGGTCTTTGGCGTCGCCGGAGCGCGACAGCACATCGAGCGCTATTTCGAAGAGCGCATGTTTTGAACCGAGCAGTTGGATCCATTGGCGTCCGGTCTCCTTCTGCCAGGCATCGGTGAGGCTGACCGCCGTTTCGCCTGTGAGCTTCGAGGTGAACGGGAAGTTGCGATGCCAGCTCACCTCCGCCGACAAGCCGTTGCCGATGGCGCCGATCGTCTCCAGCGTCTTGGGCAGAAGCAGCGTCTTGCCGATTGAAGCGACCTTCGGTTTGAAGCCCTGCTGGGCGCCCTGTGTCCAGAAGGCAAAGAATTCCGGCGGCACCATCGTCGCCACCACAATATCGACTTCAGCTTTCTTGAAGGCGGCGATCTGGGCCGTAAAATCGTCGGCCATCGGTGTGTAGCGGCCGGCGTCGACCGCCTCGTAGCCTGCTTTGGCAAGCGCTGCCGGAAAGCCGAAGTCCTTGTTGCCCCAGGCATTTCCGTCGGCATCGTTGGCGAACATCATACCGACCTTCCGGTTGGTCTCGACAGTTCCCCACAGCGCAAGATAGGCGGCAATCACATCCTCGAGCCCAAAGGCAAACAGGTAGGTCCAGTCGAAACCCTTGTCCGGCGTACTGTTACGACCGAAGACAAAAGGCTGCCACGGGCAGGAATTGGCGACCATCGGCACGCCATTGACCTCGGCCTGATCGGCAACCGGGTTCACGGTGTCTGGCCCGCCAGCGGCGATCAGCATATCCACCCCGTCGTCGAGGATGAGCTGGCTTGCTACCTCCGACGCGCGATTGGGGTTGGACTGGCTGTCCTTGATGACGAATTCGACCGGCCGCGTCTCTCCTTTGACCGTTATGCCTTGGGCGATCTGCTTCTCGAAACGTTTGAGGATGAACGGATCGGGCTCGCCAAAGAAGGCGAGCGGACCGGTTTGAGGAGTCACGAAGCCGATGCGTACCGGCTCCGAAGCTGCGAACGATTTGCTGACTCGAAGCACCGCCGGCGCAGCCACCAAGGCGCCTGCGCCTTTCAGCACCGTCCGCCGCGAAATCTTAACTGTCGTCTCTCCCTGCACCGCCATTTAATCCTCCCAGATGTGATGTGGCCGTTGTTTTGAGATGGTGTAGAACCCTGGCGCGCAGCGCTGCGGCCTGTTGCGGCGTCCAAACCCGGAACCCATGCCCGCTTTTCATCCCGAGCCGCCCGTCCTCCACGAGCTGCTTGAGATAGGGTGACGGGTCGGGCGAGCGATTCAGATGAGGCAGCACGACATTGTGAATGTCGAGTGTCAGGTCCGCACCCACCAGATCCGCATTTTCGATCGGTCCCAGCACCGCGAGACGCAAGCCGAAACTTGACTTGACAACGGTGTCCACCGTCTCTGCGTCGGCGATGCCGTCGGCCACGATGGCTATGGCCTCGCGCCACAGGGCATGCTGCAGGCGATTGCCGACAAAACCGGCAACGTCTTTCCTGACATGCACAGGGGTCTTGCCGACCGATGCGAGAAGTCCAATCATCGTTTCGACAGCATCCGGAGCCGTATCGGCCGCCCCGACGACCTCGACAAGCGGTATGAGATACGGCGGATTCCACCAATGCGTTCCAAGGATGCGATGCCGTGTATCCAGCCCCTCGGCGATCCTGCCGATTGGTATCACCGACGTGTTGGATGCAAGCAGCGCATCAGGCTCGGCAAGTCTGACAAGATCGGCGAAGATCGCCTGCTTGACTTCCAGCTTCTCCAGCGCGGCCTCGAAAACGAAACGGGCGCCTGACACGGCTTCGCCGAGGTCGGCGTGACCGCTTACAAGCTTCTCAGCTCCGCGTGCGATACCGAGTTGATCGAGATTGGCCGCAATGCGGTCGCGCAGGCTATCGAGAGCGGCCGGCTGGGCGTCGTAGACACGGACGGGATGGCCCGCAAGCGCAAACACCTGAGCGATGCCATGGCCCATAAGCCCGGCGCCAATCACCGCTATCCTGTCTTTCTGCCGATTCACATCGTCCATCGCTCTGTTATCCAGCCGTATAGCCGCCATCGGCGTAGAGGGTATGTCCGGTGTAGAAGTTTGATGCCTTCGAGGTCAGGAACAGCAGCGGTCCCGCCAGGTCCTCCGGCTCGCCCAGCCGCCCTTTCGGCACTCGCGCAAGGAATCCCTCGCGCACGCCATTCGCTCTCTCTGTATTCTCGAACATCCAGGCCGTCAGGGGCGAGCGGAAAACCGTCGGCGCGATCGCATTGACTGTTATCCCGGTTGGGCCGAGTTCGCAGCCGAGCGCCCGCGTCAAGCCGTCAACCGCCGCCTTCGACGCACAATAGGCCGTGTACCCCGCGGGGTGGCCGAGCAGCCCACGCGCCGACGACATGAGCACGATCTTTCCGCCCTGCCCTTGCGCCAGCATCTGCCGGCTCGCTGCCTTGGCCATCAGCCAGCTCTGCGTGACATTGGCGTCCATCACGTCCAGGAAGCGTTCCGGAGTCATGTCGCCGATCTTGGCGACATCGTTTTTACCAGAGGCGACGACGAGGATGTCGACCTTGCCGAAGCGCTCGACGGTTTCTGCCACGATCGCTTCGCAGGCTGCTTCGTCACTCGGCCGCGCATTGATTTCAAGAATATCCGCGCCGCCGCATGCATCGGCGGTATCCTTCAGAGCTTTGGCATTGCCCGCCACCAGCGCAACGCTGGCGCCTGCGCCGGCCAGAACCTGGGAGGCAACCGCGCCGAAAGCGCCGGATGCGCCTGTCACGATAGCGACCTTGCCCTTGATGTCGAACAGGGCCGCCGGATTGGAAAGCGTCGGCGAGTCCATCATTTTACGTCCTTTGGATAAGGCATCACGACAAGCATCTTGCAGACGTGATTGGAGCGATTGACGATCTCGCGCATCTCGCCCGCAGCTATGGTGCAACTATCGAGGGGACCGAGCACGGTTTCCGTCCCACCGGCAATCACCGTCATCTCGCCTTCGAGCACGACATAGACCTTTTCGATCGGCGTCGAGTCCGGGCCTGCCCCGCCGCCGGGAAGGAATTGCGACAGTCCGATCCACTGATTTTTAGGGCCGTCTTCTTCAAATCCCTGCAGCCGAAGCCCTGTGACGCCGCGATGGTTGGGCGCGTCATATGGCAGAGCATCGGAAAACCGCTTCGTGAACATGTCTCCCCCCGTTCACACAATCTGCATTCATCTCGGCGGCGGCACGATCGATAGTCCGCGCTGCCGCCCGTTCCGCCCCCGGCGCAAAACAGTTAGAAAGCCTCTCCGGCTTCTATGCGGTACTTCTGGCCCTTATCGATCATGGCAACGAGCCGGATGATGCAGCCATCGCCGCGGTCCCAGTTCCACGGAAAGAAAGCGAATGTGCAGCGTTTGCCGGTGACCGCATCGAGGTCGCCGCCAACATTCTCGATGCCCAGAATGCCGTTCTTGAAGAGAATGTTATGAACCGGTTCCCATTGCGGAAAGTCGTCCTTCCAGTCGCGGCCACCCGACCATTCAAAATACTCTTCCTTGAGATGCGGCAGCAGCGGCCCATTACGCTGCGGACCGATAGCCGTGGCCAATGGATGATCGTTGGCCTGGGTGTCGTGACCAACCACCTTGACCCCTTTCTCCACCATCCATTCGCCGGCAGAGGACACAAATCCGGGACAATAGGCGAAATAGTCGCCGTCCTCATACTGCTTGTGCCAACCGGTGTTGATCAGCAGCACATCACCCTTGCGTATCGCATGGCCGCAGGCCCGCTCAAGATCTTCGCCGGTGATCGGCTCCCACTTCTTTTTGGGCAGGCCGACGACGATGCCCGAGCCGAAGAAATGCGGCAGCGGCACCTCGTCGATGAAGGGCGTACCCTGCACGACATGCGCCGGTGCATCGATATGCGTGGTCGCATGCATGGTTGTCGTGATGCGCTGGGACAGCACGCCCGATTTCGCCATGTAGTGGATGCGCTCGATATGGGTGTCCTGAAAATAGGGCCAGTTCGGGTTCTGAAAACCGAACCGGTGCGACAGATTGTAAAATTCAATGCCCATCGAGTTGTCCAGGTTCGACTGGAACTCAATGCCGCGAACGGTCACCGTCATGAAAACTCCTCCTCCTCGCCGACGTCAGCCTAAGCCATTCATCAGTACCGCATTACAATACAAGTGCATTGCATTGCGGTCAATATCAAAATATTCCGGTGGGGTCCCAAACCGCTGCGGGATGCCGTCGCCAAAGAGACTTAAAGGGTTCCAACACAAGGCGGGAACTGTACCGCTTGACGGTATAGATGGATTGTATCACAGGATATGGGCGCGAAAAACCAAAGCAAGACATCGCGGTGCGGGCAGGATCGGGCTTGACGCGATCCTGCGAAGCACAGAAACACCTCGTGGATTACCTTTTGGGAGAGGTCATGGACAAGGAAGAGGCCGGATCGCGAAGCGGCATTCAGGTGATTGCCCGTGCGGCGGCCGTATTGCGCGCGCTGCGCGGCGCAACGACCGGCTTGAGCCTTGGCCAGATCGCCGACCGCGTGCGCCTGCCACGCTCCACCGTGCAGCGCATCGTCGCTGCTTTGCAGGAAGAGCGGCTGGTCATAGCGTCAAGCGCCGGCTCCGGCATTCGCCTCGGGCCGGAACTGCACAGTTTGGCCGAAGCCGCGCGCTACAACGTCGCCGACACCATCCGTCCGCTGCTGCAGGAACTTTGCGAAAAGACCGAGGAAACCGTCGATCTTTCGGTGCTGCGCGGTTCCGCGATGGTTTTCATTGACCAGTTTCCAGGCTCGCACCGGCTGAGAGCAGTATCCGCCGTAGGAGAAGCCTTCCCGTTAACCACAACGGCGAACGGCAGGGCCTGTCTGGCGCTGTTACCAGATCAGGACATAGCCAGGCTAGCAAAGACAGAATGGGCACACACCGGCGAAAGCCGGGATCTTGGCGCGTTGCTGGCGCGGATCGCAGAGGTCCGCGAAGCAGGCGTTGCCTTCGACGAAGACGAGCACACCAAAGGCATCTCGGCGCTTGGCATCGGCTTCACCGACTGGCAGGGAGACCACTATGCCATCTCCATTCCCGTCCCGACCATGCGCTACAGGGAGAGCCGCCAGTTGCTGCTATCCTCGATCGAAGAGTTGCGGCCCCGCGTGGCGAAGCTCCTTTCCTTGTAGAACACCTTCCAGCAACTGCGCGGCGACGCCTCGGTGCTAGGCTGGACAGTAACGGCGGCGGCCTGGACTTCATGGCCCTACGAGTCGATCGGGGCTGACATCTGCGAATATATTTGCACGACCATGCAGGTTGAGTGCATCAAGTTGTGCAAATTGGGCGGTGATAGCGCTGGTCATGCGGCTTTTCGCAGTTCGAGCTTCTTGTGCTCTGAGGTCGTCCATGTTGATGTAGCGGTTTGCCTCCATCCAGTTTTCGTTGGTTTCGACGGCGAGCGCTCTGACCAGGAGCAGGCAGCTCTGGGCATTGGGAAAGATGTGCACGACGTAGGTTCGACGTCTGATCTCTTCGTAGAGCCGCTCCGGGATGTTGGTGGACTTCAGGTGCTTGTGGTGCTTGTGGTGCTGGCGCGGCAGCCGGAAGAAGGTCAGCGTCTGCTCGATGTTCTCCTCGGCCCATCCGGTTAGGCGCGGATACTTGCCCGACCACCGGCAGAGCCATGCGGCGAGATCGGCCCTGGCCTCGGCAAGATCGCGACGGTCGTAAAGCCAGCGCAGTTCCTGCAGGCAGTCGTCGCCATGCTTCCTCGGCGCCGCCGCGGCGCGCCGATTGTCCATCGGCTAACCGACGAAGATTGGGGCCAGCGCCGCTTCATGACGCGGGACCCCGCCGGCGTCCTGGTCAACGTGGTCGAGCAGATCGAACCGGCAGCCGGGTTCTGGGATCAATACATGGTCCAGAAATGAAGGCGGGATGGAGTGACGAGGCGGCTCATGACACTGCCTGGCGTCGGGGCCGCCGGTCGCTCTGACTTTCCGGGCAAGCGTTGATGTTCCGCTGCGCCTCCTGTGCTCCCGAACCGCCGGCGACCATTTCGGGCCTACGCTGCGCAAATAGCAATCTGGTGAAGTCGATGCGCACTGCCGCTGTTGACCAGCGTGAAGGTGAAGTTCGTTTCCTTGCCCGCCTGAGCCTCGCCCGACAGCCGCTCCTGCGGCGAGGGCACGACCTCGGTGGATATCTGCTCGCTGGCGTCCGGTCCGATGGGCGGATCGCGAGCTCGGGATAGGGTGTTTTCAGCCGGAAGCCGGCAAGCTCCGCCGTTGGGTTTGGAGTATCCTGCGCGGGATCGTTGAAAAGTGGATTGGTCTCATCCGGCGCTTGTGACGTCACGGCGATGTTGACCACGGCCCGCGTAACCGTCTCCAGCACGTCGGGAAGGGAGCGTGCTTCGACGACCAGCGGCGAAACCGCCTGCGCCGTCACGGGCGCGGCACCGCAACCCGGATAGGAAAGAACGATGGCGGTAACCAGAATGGCGAAAAATCGGTTCACCCGCCTCGGCAAGCAAACGATCATCGTCGAACCCCTGAAGTCTCTTCTCCCTTCTTCCGAGAGGCGGCCATCGGGCTGGCCGCCTCTCGAGCCTGTTCACACTTTGCGGTCTGCTGAAATTCCTGCCGAACTGACGTGCTGTGCGGCAAGAAACATCAGCGTCGATGCTGCGGTTCGCCGGTTCCAGCCAGCGGATTCGGCCATGTCGAGCACGCCCTCGAGCCAGGGCCTCAGTACCTCGCGGCACTCGGTCTCGTGGCTCAAGAAGTCGCTCGGCGGACGAGTCGGCGACGCGACCGTTCCGATGCCGGGCATGGTGTTCATGTCAGCCTCGAACCTCTCCGTGAACTCCCGCGCATCTTGAGGAGGCGCGGGAGTTTGCTCAGATCTCTTTAGAAGTCCATTCCGCCGCCGCCTGGCATGGCGGGTACGGGCGCTTCCTTCTTCGGCTTCTCGGCCACCATCGCCTCGGTGGTCACCAGCAGGCCGGCGACCGAGGCCGCATCCTGCAGTGCGGTGCGGACGACCTTGGCCGGATCGATCACGCCTTGGCCATAGAGATCGCCGAACTCGTTGGTCTGGGCGTTCCAGCCCCAGCCGAACTCGGTCTTTTCGCGCAGCTTGCCGACGATGATCGAGCCCTCGGCGCCGGCATTTTCGGCGATCTGACGCACAGGGGTTTCGATGGCGCGCCGCACGATCTCGACACCCGTCTTCTGGTCGGCATTGTCGACGGCCACGTTGTCGAGAGCCTTGGCCGCCCTGAGCAGCGCGACGCCGCCGCCCGGGAGCACGCCTTCTTCGACAGCCGCACGGGTCGCATGCAGGGCGTCGTCGACGCGGTCCTTGCGCTCCTTGACCTCGACCTCGGTCGAGCCGCCGACGCGGATCACGGCGACACCGCCGGCGAGCTTGGCCAGCCGCTCCTGCAGCTTCTCGCGATCGTAGTCGGAGGTTGTCTCCTCGATCTGCGCCTTGATCTGCGCGACGCGACCCTGGATCTCTTCCTTGCGGCCGACGCCATCGACGATGGTGGTGTTCTCCTTCTCGATCACCACCTTCTTCGCCCTGCCGAGCATCTGCAGCGTCACGTTCTCCAGCTTAATGCCGAGGTCTTCCGAGATGGCGGTGCCGCCGGTGAGGATGGCGATGTCCTCCAGCATGGCCTTGCGGCGGTCGCCGAAGCCGGGCGCCTTGACGGCCGCGACCTTGAGCCCGCCGCGCAGCTTGTTGACCACCAGCGTGGCCAGTGCCTCGCCCTCGACGTCCTCGGCGATGATCAGCAGCGGCTTGCCCGACTGGACAACGGCTTCGAGCACGGGAAGCATGGCCTGCAGATTGCCGAGCTTCTTCTCATGGATCAGCACATAGGGCTCTTCCAACTCGACGCGCATCTTGTCCTGGTTGGTGATGAAGTATGGGCTGAGATAGCCGCGGTCAAACTGCATGCCCTCGACCACCTCCAGCTCCGTCTCGGCGGTCTTGGCTTCCTCGACGGTGATGACGCCTTCATTGCCGACCTTCTCCATCGCCTCGGCCAGGAAGCGGCCGATCTCGGCGTCGCCATTGGCCGAGATGGTGCCGACCTGGGCGATCTCGTTGTTCTGCGTCACCTTGCGGGCGTTGGCCTTGAGTTCGGCGACGACGGCGTCCACGGCCTTGTCGATACCGCGCTTCAGGTCCATCGGGTTCATGCCCGATGCCACGGCCTTGGCGCCCTCTCTGACGATAGCCTGGGCGAGAACGGTCGCAGTCGTGGTGCCGTCGCCGGCAAGGTCGTTGGTCTTCGACGCGACCTCGCGCACCATCTGCGCGCCCATGTTCTCGAACTTGTCCTCCAGCTCGATTTCTTTCGCCACGGTCACACCGTCCTTGGTGATTCGCGGGGCGCCGAACGACTTGTCGATGACGACGTTGCGACCCTTGGGGCCGAGCGTCACCTTCACCGCATTGGCGAGGATATCGACGCCGCGCAGCATCTTCTCACGGGCTTCTGAATGAAACTTTACTTCCTTTGCAGCCATTGGATCACTCCTTCATTAGGCAGCTTTTCGTTGACTGGTAATCATTGCCAGAAGCCGTCAGGCGGCCTTCTTCAGTTCGGCAGCTTGCTCGATAATCCCCATCACGTCGCTTTCCTTCATGATGATAAGGTCCTCGCCGTCGAGCTTGATCTCGGTGCCGGACCACTTGCCGAACAGGATGTGGTCGCCGGCCTTGACGTCGAGCGGCTGAAGCTGACCGGCTTCGTTGCGGGCGCCAGAGCCGACGGCGATAACCTCGCCCTCCTGCGGCTTTTCCTTCGCGGTGTCGGGGATAATGATGCCGCCAGCCGTCTTTTCGTCGGCTTCGATGCGGCGGACCAGGATGCGGTCATGCAATGGACGGAACGCCATGTCGTTCTCCTTCAAGGACAAACAGAGTTTGAGGTTCCTCCGCACCGGACCGGCAATATCGGACCGATGCAGGGTGCCGCGACCCCTCATCAGGCATCGCGCACATATCGAGCTAGTTTTGGAATTTTCCGGTTTCAAGAGGTTGGCGCAAAAATTTTAGCACTCGCACATGGTGAGTGCCATCGATTTGTAATCGTTGCGCATTTTTTCGTTCACGCGAGGCATCTCCCCTCTTGCAACCGCAAAAAGTTTATCCAAAATTTCTTTCGTCCCCAGCGCCGATTCCGGCGACAACAACAGGAGTTATCTGCGAGAGGAGGACCATCGATGGAAAAGAAGCCTGCCCCGATCATCCCTTCAATTGCACGCGAAACCTTGGACTCTTTCGTCGACCGGCTTTTGACGCCGGCGCGCTTCTTCAAGCGTCCGGATGACGTGCTGGCCGACCGTACGCTCGATGTGCAGGAAAAGCGTGCCATACTTTCTTCCTGGGCCTCGGACGCCTGCGCGGTGGAATCCATTCCGGCGTTGCGCCAGCCGCCGGGCGCGGAAACCCCAGTATCCTTCGACGAGATCATGAACGCCCTGGTGAGCCTTGATCGGTTCCTTCCGGCAACGGCTTCCGACAGCGGGGCGCGGAACCGCGAGAGCCTCCAGCGACTTGATGCCTAGATCTGGAGATTGCGAAAGGAGTGTTGCATGGCGAGCCGCGTGAGCCGGGAATTCCGCATGCAGATAGAGGGTTATGGTCTGACAACCGCCGAGATTCACTACCACATGCCCGATCATCCGAGCCTGCTGCAGCTTTATGTCTGGCAGGAATATGATCTCGCGCCCGACTTTCCCGAACTGCGTGGTTTCCTCGATTACTGGAAGGAAACGTTGGATGGCACGCTGCACTCGGTGCGCGTCGCCCACCATCGCCTGATCAGGCCGTCCGAGTGGAAGGCGGTGGACGGCATTATCGCAATTCACTGAGTGCCGGCCGCCAAGCTTGCCCGGCCGGATGACAGCGAGGCGATGCTGGCCCGGGCAGCGGGCGCACCGCCCCCATCAGAGCCTCGTCGCTATTGAGCCAGCCCCAAGCATCCCTTATCTCATCGGCCGATGCTCCTGCCCCCATCAGCTCTGCGACGAGTTCGTCGTCGATCGGCCCGAGCACGGCAACGATCTCTTCGCGTGTGATCGCCATTATGCAGCCGCTGAGCATTGCGCTCCATTCTGAGCGGGTGACGTCTGGAAACACCGGAAGTCGATCAACGGCCGGCGAAAAGTTTCGAACTCATCACGAAATGGGCTTGACGCCTGGAAACACGATTCCTAGCTCAATGGAGCCGGCCGCTAAACAGGGCCGGCATGGTCAGGGAGCGCCGGCTTCTTGGCGCTCCTCGTACCCATGTTGCTCAATGGAGGATATGGCTATGAGAACAGCATTCGACTTTACCCCGCTCTATCGGTCGAGCATCGGCTTCGATCGCATCTTCGACCTGCTCGAAAACGCGAGCCGGGCGCCGACAACCATCGATAACTGGCCACCCTACGATATCGCCAGGACCGGCGAGGACGACTACCGCATAACCATGGCGGTGGCCGGCTTCAGCCAAGACGAGTTGTCGATGACGCAGGAGCAGAACATGCTCGTCGTGTCAGGCCAGAAGTCTGGCGAGGACACCGGCGAATACCTGCATCGCGGCATTGCCGGGCGCACCTTCCAGCGCCGCTTCCAGTTGGCTGACCACGTGAAGGTCACTGGCGCTGGGTTGGAGAACGGCCTGCTGACGATCGATCTCAAGCGCGAAATTCCCGAAGAGATGAAGCCGCGGCGCATCGAGATCGGCAGCGCCACCGCCACGCCGAAGGTCGCACAGCGTAAGATCGAGGCCGAAAAGCAGGCTGCCTGAAGCAGTCCAGGATGACGGCTTGCTTGGGGCCGGGCGTTTGCGTCCGGCTTCCCGGCGGAGCTTTGCTGAAGGCATCCATAAGTACATGAAAGGAGAAATACGATGAGTGTACGTGATCTGATTCCTTGGGGCCGCAACAACGGCAACCAGCTTCCGAGCGTCTTCCGCGACGACGAACGCGACCCGTTCCTCTCGCTGCACCGCGAGGTGAACCGGCTGTTCGACGACGTCTTCCGGGGCTTCGACAGCCGTTTACCGGCGCTCGGCAGGCTGTCTTCCTTCGGCGGCGGTGGCTGGCCGCGCGTGGAGGTCTCCGATGGCGAGAAGGAGATCCGTGTCACGGCCGAGGTGCCCGGCCTTGAGGAGAACGACGTCGAGGTTCTGCTCGACGATGGCGTGCTGACGCTGAAGGGCGAAAAGAGGTCCGAGACGGAGGACAAGGACCGTCAGTTCTCAGAGCGCTTTTACGGCCGCTTCGAGCGCCGCATACCTCTCGGCTACGAGGTCGAGGACGACAAGGTCAGCGCCGATTTCAAGAATGGCGTGCTGACCGTCACCCTGCCGAAGACCGAGAAGGCGCAGGCAAAGGCCAAGCGCATCGCCATCAACGGCAAACACTGACTCGATGCTGGAGGCGGTCTGGCCGCCTCCAGCATCTCCTTCTTGCGATGAGACACGAATTAGAGAGACGCTGCACAACAATATAGGTCCCACGAGAAACAATCTCTGGCCTGACAACGACAATTATCCGGTCGGTTCTTTCACGTTGTCCTTCAGGCGCTCCACTTTCCCGCGCGACGCGGTCGTGCGCCTTCACAGGCCGGCGGTCGGCGATGACATCTGCAAGGCCTCGTCGGCCTGGCGGCTCTCGTTCGAGCGCCGGAGTGCGCCCTTCATTGAGCCGCTGATTGGCTATATCGGCGCCAGGGACACGCTCACCAAGGCAGACCTCAGCCTCCCGACCCGCGAGGCTGCGATCGCTTTGCGGACGTCAGGGTCTCACCTATGTGGCGGTGCAGGATGCTTCACGTCCTGATCGGCACGATCCTGCCGCCGGGCAACAGAGATTGCTAGTGCCGTCACAAGTGTCGGCTTGCTGCGCTAAGCTCCAATCTGGCGACTGTCGCAAATTTTCAGGGACTTTACCCGGTCAAGTTAACACTGGTGCACGGTCTGTTTCACAAACGCAACAAGCTGTTGGTACCAGGCCGTGGCGGGTTGCCATGTCTGGTACATGGACATCGAGCCATGATTGTGACCAGCGCCGGCATAGTGCGTGACCGGCACGCCGCTGCCTGCAAGGCGCTCAGCATAAAGATTGCCGCTGTCGCGCAGGATGTCGAATTCCGCGGTCATGACCAAAGCAGGCGCAAGCCCGGCCAAGTTGGACGAATGCAAGGGCGAGGCGTAGGCATCGCTGCGCTGCGCGTCGTCAAGATAGAGCGGCAGATTACGGGCGATGCTGGCGTCTGCCTCGAGACCGAATCCGGTGGCATAGGTGGAGAAGGAGGGATACCGCTCTGGCGTCAAAAGATCCACGAGCGGAACCTCCAAAACCTGCCCGAGCAACGGACTTGCGTTCCTGTCGCGGACCATCATGGCGAGCACCGCTGCCAGATTTCCACCCGCGGATTCACCCATCACGACAACTCTTTCAGGGTCGATTCCAAGCATTAGAGCCTTCGCTCGGCACCAAGATAGCGCGGCGTAGCAGTCTTCGATCTGTGTTGGATATCGATGCTCGGGGGCGAGCCTGTAGTCAACACTGACGACTACGCAATCCGTATCGAGACATAGGTGGCGGCATTTTGCGTCGACGTCCGGCCAATCTATCGTACCGAGAACGAAGGCTCCGCCGTGAATGTGAAGGACCAGAGGCAGTGATTGACGACGATGCGGTGCGAACAGCCTGATGCGAAACGCACCGCTCTCTATCTCGACAACATGCGTCTCGACTACAGGCACCTCCGGACTAGTAATCCCATCGGCAGCGGATCGGGCGAACACATCGAGGTCGAACAGGGTTCGCTGAAGATAGCGCGGAATCGCCGGTTCGCAGCGTCCGGAAGCTCTTCGACGCATCATGTCCTGGACGGCTTGGGGCATGTCGTTCGGACTGGGTGGCATGTCACACCTTCTGTGGGCGAAATCCACCGATCTGGCGCGTCAGGGTATTCGCGGCCGCCATAACCGCTTCACGCAGAATACGCTCGCGCGCTTCCCCGCCTTCGGCGAGATACGGCACGCTCATGGCGCCGGCGCAGCCGCCATCGGGACCGAAGACGGGTGCTGCCACGGCATTGATCCCAAGGACGTATTCGCCGTGATCGGTGGCATAGCCGTCGCGGCGGATTTCAACGAGCATTGTCGATACGACCGCTGGATCCACCACCGTCGATGTCGTCACGGCCTCCATCGGGCGGGCGAGTATCTTTCTCTGCATATCCTCGTCCGCATAGGCGAGAAGCACCTTGCTCGCCGCTCCTGCATGGAGGGGAAAGCGCGAGCCGACCTGGGTTGAAATGGAATACTGGCGCGGACTTTCCGCGACCGCCACGACCAGCGCCTTATCGGCTTCAAGGACCGAGAGCTTCACCGCCGCCATCTGCTCGCCGGCAAGCTTTTCCAGATGCGGTCTTGCCAGCGATACGAGATCGACCCCGCGCGTTACCGCGCTGGCCCATCGGACGAGCTTCGGCCCGAGGTGGTAGCCTTCGCCTTCTTTCGCAACCACCCCTCCCGCCTCCAGCGAGTTGAGGATGCGATAGACCGTGGAACGAGGGATGGCCAGCAATTCCGACATGGCTGAGATCGTCGCGCCCGGCTCGCGCGAAAGAATATCCAGAACATCCATCGCCCGCTCGATCGCGGGGATACGGTGATCGGCCACTGTTTCCTCCATCCCCGCTTGACATCATGGTCCGAAGTTGTATTTCATATGTTAACTAGAATGTCAAATATGAACTTTGGCCAAATGGAGGAGAAAATGCCGAAGCCTACCGATTTCACGCGTCGACAGTTTGTTGCAGGTGCCACCGCCTTGTCCGCCGGCGTTCTTGCCATGCCCAACGTCCTGAGGGCTCAGGCCCATACCCTGTCATGGGTCACGCACCCCGCAATATTCGAAGCGACAGGCAAGGGCGAACTGCTCAAGGCGTTCGAGGAGACCAACAAGGTCAAGGTCGAGATCGTGACCTTCCCGACCGAAGCTCTCGGGCCCCGCATCCAGCAGGAGTTGATCTCGCGCAGTTCGAGCTTCGATGTCATGAGCCTCGCGGACGCCTTCTGGACGACGAGCGTTGCGCGATTTGTTGAGCCGCTCGATGCCCTCGCCGCCGCTTCGCCCGTAGCCGGTGGCATTGAGGATTTTGCCCCCGGCTTCATCCAGCAGTTCCGCGTGCCTCAGACGCTGGAGGGCCCAATTCTGGGCATTCCGCAGCGCATGTCATGCAGCCTGCTATACTATCGAAAGGACTTGCTGGAGGCGAAGGGGTTGAAGGTCCCGACGACGATCCAGGAATTCTATGAGACGGCCGGTAAGCTCACCGAAGGCGATCGTTTCGGAGCCGTCTACCAGGGCGTGCAGGGCCAAGCGGGAACGCTGGATTTCTATGAATACGCAGCGCCCCAGGGTGCGGACCTGCTAACCGCCCCGGACTGGAAGACAGCGGCTTTCAACACGCCCGCAGGCGTCGAGGCGCTCGACATCCGGCGCAAGCTTATCGCCGACAAGTATGTCAGCGAGGGCGTCGTCAGCTATGGCTTCGACGATTGCATCAATGCTATCGCCCAGCAGCGAGCGGCGATGAGCGTGCTCTATTCGGCCTATTGGCCACGCTTCGAGGATATCAAGACCTCGCAGGTCGTCGGCAAGATCGGCTATGCACCCACTTTTGCCGACCCGAGCAAGAAGCAGGCCTACCCTGCGCGCGGATGGTGCATGTCGGTGAACGCCGCGTCCAAGAACAAGGAACTCGCCTGGGAACTGATCAAGTTCGTCACCGATGCGCCACAGCAGAAGTGGATGGCGATCAACAAGGGTAACCCGGTCACGCGCCTCAGTGTGCTTGCCGACCCCGAGGTCCAGGCCGCGGTTCCGGTCGCGGCCGCCTTGAAAGACGCGCTGCCGAAGACCAAGGTCATGCCGAATGTCAGCCAGTTGCCAAAGGTTTACGACACTTTGGGACTGTCGCTCGGCCAGGCGCTTGCCGGCGCCAAGCCTGCAGCCGACGCGCTCGCGGAGGCCGAAGCCGCCGTCAACGCCATCCTGGCCTGAGTGACGCAGTCGCGGCTCCCCGATGTGGGGGCCGCTTCCCTTCTGTTGCAGAGGATACTTGCCGTGCGAACGCCCGGATCCACCACTCTCATGCCTTATCTTCTGGTGGCGCCAGCGCTCGTGGTGCTCGCGATAGCGGTGCTCTACCCAATCGGGTTCAATGTCTATGCCAGCCTGCACCAGTGGAATCTGCTCGACTCCGACCTGCCGACGCGGTTCAACGGGCTTTCTACCTATGGCGACGTGCTGTCCGATCCGCGTTTTGCCAATTCCCTACGCGTGACATTGCTGATGACGCTGTTTGCGGTCGGCTTCGAGTTCTTTGTCGGGCTCGGCCTGGCGCTGATCGTCAACGAGGACATCTGGGCGCGCCGCTTCTTCCGTACGGTCCTTGTCGCACCGATCATGGCGACGCCGCTGGTGGTCGCACTCGTCTTCCGTCTGATGTGGCACGGCGAATTCGGCGTCATCAACTATTATCTTTCCTATCTTGGCATCCCGCCGATCACCTGGCTTGCTGGGCCCTACACCGCGTTCTTTGCGATTTTCATCACCGAGGTCTGGCACAACACCGCCTTCGTGTTCCTGGTTCTTCTGGGAGCGATGCAGATGCTGCCGCGCGAGCCTTATGAAGCCGCGATCGTGGAAGGCGCGACATACTGGCAGCGCCTGCGCTTCATCACCTTGCCCTTGCTGCGCTCCGCGATCTTGGTGGCGCTTCTGTTCCGCACCGTGTTCGTCATCCGCATGTTCGACGAGGTCTGGGTGCTGACGCGAGGCGGTCCCAATCAGGCTACCGAAACGGTGTCGATCATGCTGTTCAAATCGGCCTTCGAGACCTTCGACGTCAGCGAGGCGGGTGCGATCTCCGTCATCCTGCTGCTGGTAACCGCCGGGCTGGCACTTATCCTCATCAGGTTCGTCTACGGCAAGGAGAAGTCCGAATGAAGTCTTCTCTCTGGACGAAGGCGGCGCTGACCATCCTCACCGCTGTCGCCGGTACGCTGACGGTCTTCCCCGTGCTTTGGATGATCATGGTGTCTCTCAAGACCCAGAATACGGCGCTTCGGTTTCCGCCGGACTATCTCTTCATCCCGGTCTTCGATGCCTACAGCGCTGTTCTCGCAAAGACCGGCTTCATAACCGGCCTGATGAACTCGCTGATCATCAGCATCATTACGCTAGTCCTGTGCCTGGGTTTTGGCCTGCTGGCCGCCTACTCGATCTCCCGGTTCAAATTCCGGGGCGCTCAGGCCGTCCTGTTCGGCATGCTGATGACGCGTATCTTCCCGCCCGTGGCATTGATCACGCCTTACTTTCTCAATGTCCAATGGCTGGGTATGCAAGACACCATGCCGCCGCTGATCGTCGCCTACATGGCGCTGAACCTGCCGCTCGCCGTCTGGATGCTCAAAGGTTATTTCGACGCCATTCCGGAAGAACTCGAACAATGCGCCATGGTAGATGGCGCGACGCGCTGGCAGGCCGTCACCAAGGTGACGCTGCCGCTGATGGGACCCGGCCTCGCCGCCACCAGCGTCTTTGTCTTCGTCGGTTCCTGGAACGAGTTTCTCTTCGCCCTCACCCTGACCAGCCGCCAGTCGCGCACCTTGCCCACCGTCGTTGCCGAATTCGTCGGCGACACCGGCATCGAATGGCCGCAGATCATGGCAGCCTCCACCATCGCCCTCGCCCCCGTTCTGATCGCCACGTTCATCCTGCAACGTCACATCGCCGGCGGCATGACGGCCGGTGCGGTGAAGGGCTGAGCACAAACCGAAACCATGTAAGGAAAATCACCATGAATCACTCGTCGTCCGACGTCGGCGCCCTGCAGCGCGAAGCCCGCATGATGCGGCTCGAGAACCTGATCGCAGACCGCGAAACGGTCACCTTTACGGAACTGTCCATACCCGCAGCCGACCTTCTGGCGCGTTATGAACAGCTTTACACCGGTGCCATCAGCGATGTGCTGCGCGAGCATTGTCTTCTCGACCAGGCTCTGCCCGGCTACCTTCAAGTGCTGCGTCCAGAGCGCACAGTGGCAGGCTTCGCTTTCACGGTCAAAAGTGCACCCAACACCAAGATTACCGGCGAACTGACGTTCAGAACCCAAATGCTCGCGGAAATGCCGACGGAATCCTTCGTGGTTTGGGAAACCTCCGGGGACCTTGAATCGACCGCTTGGGGCGGCGTAATGACGGCCACGGCGGTCGGCCGCGGTATCAAGGCTGCAGCTATCGACGGCGGCATACGCGACACCAACCAGATCCTCGAGAAGGATTTCCCGGTCTTCTACAAATACCGCAGTCCCAATGGCAGCCTGGGGCGCTGTCTGATCACCCATTACCAGATCCCGGTCAAGTTCGGGAATGTACTCGTCCGTCCGGGCGATGTCGTGGTCGGCGACATTGACGGGGTTATAGTCATCCCGCGCTCCATCGCTGTTGACGTGCTTTTGCGTGCCGAGGAAATTCTTGCCAATGAAAAGAAGATCTTCGGCTGGGTCGCCGACGGCGACAGCCTGGAGGACATCACCGGTAAGGGCGGTTATTTCTAAAATGAATACAATAGCCACGCCGATGACGGTTCTGGCTTCCGGACTTGAATTTCCGGAAGGACCCGCGTTTGCGCCCGATGGAACGCTGTGGTGCGTCGAGTTGAAGGGCGGAGCGCTGGTCGAGATGCGTGGAGGGCAGATCCACCGCCATGCTGTCGGCGGCGCACCCAATGGCCTCGTCTTCGCTCGCGATGGTTCCGCTTGGTTTTGCGATGCCGATGCCGGCGCGATACGCTGCTACGAGCCGTTGACCGGAGAATGCCGACTGGTGGCAGGGGGCGATGGCACTCTGGACGGTCCGAACGACTTGGCCTTCGACGGCGCCGGCCGGCTGGTTTTCACCTGCCCGGGAAACTCGCGCGCCGAGCCGACCGGTACGGTTTGGTCGTTGGACCGGGAGGACCGCCTGTGCTTGCTGGCCGATGGGTTGTTCTTTCCCAACGGGCTTGCCTTTTCGGCTGACGGCACACGGCTCTACATCGCAGAAACCTACCGACAGCGCGTCTGGATCGGTGCCTATGATGGCGTGAGCGGAATGTGGATAAACCCGGCGCCATGGGCCGAGCTTGGCGGACCTATCGGTCCCGACGGCATGGCCTTCGGCGAAGACGGGTTGTTGCATGTCGCGGTCTTCGGTCAGAGTGCCGTCAAGGCAGTTGCGCCGGACGGGTCCGTTACAGGCGGCCTCGATCTTGCGGGCGCCCGCCCGACCAATTGCTGCTTCGACCCATCGGGACGGCTGGGTCTTGTCGTCACGGAAGCCGAGCGCGGCGAGGTTCTGGCTTTTCCTTTCATGGGGCGCGGTGCGGCACTTCTGGGAGGCTGGAATGGTTGACCTGAAGGCTCTCTTCTCTCTCACCGGCAAACGCGTGCTGGTGACCGGATCGAGCCGAGGCATCGGCAGGGCCCTCGCCTCGGGACTCGCGGCGGCGGGGGCTCGGGTGGCGCTGCACGGCGCCACCGCGTCGCAGGCGCTCGACGGCGCTGTTGCGGAAGTCGGCAACGGCGCGATCGCAATCGCAGGCGATCTCGCCACGATTCAGGCAGTCGACGCTATCGCCGAACAAGCGCTTTCAGCGCTTGGCGGCGTGGATATCCTCGTACTGAATGCGTCTATCGAAGTTCGTGAGGCTTGGGATGCCATCAGCCATGACGCCTTCGCGCGCCAGGTCGCCGTCAATCTGGAAGCCTCGACACGCCTAATTTCCGCGCTGGCGCCAGGGATGGTGGACCGGCGTTGGGGCCGCATTCTCGGCATTGGTAGCATACAGGAAGTCAAGGAGAGCCCGGCCATGCCCGTTTATGCCGGCCTCAAAGCGGCCCAGACCAGTCTGATGCGCAATCTTGCCCGCCAGTTCGCGGCCTCTGGCATCACCTGCAATACTCTTGCGCCAGGCGTCGTGGAAACGGACAGGAACCGGCAGGCGTTGACCGACGCCGCCTTGCGCGAAAGGCTGACGCGACAGATCCCGATGGCACATTTCGGAGAGGCTGACGATTTCATCGGCGCCGCCGTGTTCCTGTGTTCGGATGCGGGACGGTATGTCACCGGCGTCCGGCTCCTGGTTGATGGCGGAATGCATCTGTGAAGAAACAAGGAGGAGCCGATCATGGCATCGGTTGCAATTGACGGCGTCAAGAAGTCGTACGGTGCGGC
Source organism: Tianweitania sp. UT-5YL-CI-8 (assembly GCF_030010215.1). Taxonomy (GTDB): domain Bacteria; phylum Pseudomonadota; class Alphaproteobacteria; order Rhizobiales; family Rhizobiaceae; genus Oryzicola. The sequence goes on along the minus strand of NZ_JASCRR010000001.1, from coordinate 5,075 downwards.
AAACATTCTGCATGGTATCGACATCGATATTGCCGATGGCGAATTCGTCACGCTGGTCGGCCCGTCGGGCTGCGGAAAATCGACGCTTCTGCGCATGATAGCCGGACTAGAAGGCATTTCGGGCGGCGCCATCCGGATCGGCGACAGGGTCGTCAACGACCTTGCGCCGAAGGATCGCGATGTCGCAATGGTATTTCAGTCCTATGCGCTTTATCCGCACATGACCGTTTACGAAAACATGGCCTTTTCGATGAAGCTGCGAAACGCGAGTGCCGCGGAGACCAAGGAGGCGGTGGATCGAGCAGCGCGTATCCTGGGACTTGAACCGCTGCTGCAGCGCCAGCCCAAGCAATTGTCCGGCGGCCAGCGCCAGCGCGTGGCCATGGGGCGCGCGCTTGTGCGGAACCCCAAGGTGTTTCTGTTCGACGAACCTCTGAGCAATCTCGACGCCAAACTCCGCGTGCAGATGCGCGCCGAGATAAAGGCCCTGCATCTGCGTCTCGGCACCACCATCGTCTATGTCACGCACGACCAAGTCGAAGCCATGACCATGGCCGACCGCATCGTCGTCATGCAGGACGGCCGCATCGAACAGGTAGGACGTCCGCTCGATCTCTACGACAATCCGGCGAACCGCTTCGTCGCGAGCTTCATCGGCAGCCCTTCGATGAATTTCATCGAAGGAAAAGCCGGCGCAGACGGTTTCGAGACGCCGACAGGCGTCCGGCTTCCGCTGCCTCTTGCCGGAGATAATTCTGGCCGGTCCATAACTTACGGCATCCGCCCCGAACATCTCCGCCTCGACAATGTGGGAATTCCCGCACGCGTGGTCCTTGTGGAGCCCATGGGATCGGAGACGCAGGTTATCGCGCGTATCGGCGAGCAGGACATTTCCTGCCTGTTTCGCGAACGGGTCGCGATTGCCCCCGGCGACACGATCCAACTCGGTCTTGCGCTCGACCAGGTCCGCCTTTTCGATCCTGAGAGCGGCAAGGCCATCAAACATTGAGGAATGAATGATGCGTCTTGCGATGATGCTGCCGCCCGTTCCCGACCGTCGCTGGGTGCTTGCCCGCCAGATGGGCGTGACCAACGCCATTGCCAAGCTGGCGCCCGAACTGACCGGGCGGCTACCGCCCTGGGACCTTGATGCACTGATAGCAGCCGTCGAAGCGTATCGCGAAGGTAGCTTCGACATCGTCGGGCTGGAGGGCGACCAGTTCGACATGAGCCGCATCAAGCTCGGCCTCGAAGGGCGGGACGACGATATCGAGCGCTATTGCGACATGCTGCGCAATATGGGCAAGCTTGGCATCCGGCTTATCTGTTTCAATTTCATGGTCGGAATCGGCTGGTACCGTACCCAAACGACCGTGCCGACGCGCGGTGGCGCTTTGGTGACCGGCTTTTCCCGCAAGCACGCCGATGCCGCCGGCCCGACACCGCTCGGAGAGGTCTCGGAACAGGCGGTGTGGGATGCCTATACCTATTTCATCCAAAAGGTTGCACCCGTCGCAGAGGCAGCGGGTGTGCGTATGGGCCTGCACCCAGACGATCCACCGGTATCGCCGTTGCGCGGCATAGGACGCGTCCTCACCTCGGTGGACGCCTGGGAAAAGGCTGTCGAGATTGCAGGAAGCCCAGCTGTCGGCGTCACTTTCTGCCAAGGAACCATTGCGACGATGGGCGACGATCCGGCAGCGGCTTTGGCGCGATTCGGCCGCGAGCGCATCGCCTTCGTCCATGTGCGCGACGTCTCGGGAACTCGCGACGATTTTATCGAGACCTTTCCCGACGCCGGCCAGACCGACATGCCCGCACTGTTTCGTGCCTATGCCGATCTCGGCCTCGACTGCTATGTCCGCCCCGATCACGCGCCGGCCATGGACGGAGACCGAAGCCACAACGGCAACGTCGACGGCATCAATGTCGGCTATGAAGCCAACGGAATGATCTACTCGCTCGCTTACCTTCGCGGTCTGCTCGACGCATCACTGGATGCTGTGGCGAGCCAATCCAGCCGTTGAACTCCGTCACAGCCTCTGTAGGAGGTATGCGTCGTGCCGTAGGCAATCCACGTCACGACAGAATAGCCTTGGCGCCGTCGCTCTATAGTCACCCGATTTGTCCGGCTTTCGGCCAAGCGAGAATGGACCCAGGATGTGATCCACAACTGCACGGCCTTCGACACCGACCGCGACGTTGCAGTTCGGCACACCCATCGGCTGAATGTTCTCAAGCTTCTTCGGTGTCAGTTGACGCATGTCACAGACAGTCATCCCTGGGCGGACCGCGGGCAAGTTCGATTTCGACCGGACAATGCCGGTACGAAATCAGTTCAGGCTGGATGAGGGGCACCAACGCGCATGGATCGTGTAGAGACGCTGTGGAAAGGCCGTGGACCTCCTGATGTCAACGGCGGAGTAAAATCCGGCCACGGGGCGGAGCAAAAGTCGGCCACTATGGTGCCCGCCTGCGACCGCCGGGAGGGCGTAGCCGGAGCGGGGGTCTCAGGCGGGCGTGGCGATTTTTGAAGGGTCTCAACCGGCCTTTCGGGCTCGGCTTTGGACGAGACTATAGCTGTCGCCGTTCATCTCGATCGGCGGATCGGCGGGGACGATAATCTTGGTAAACGGCAGGTTTCGGGCGGTTTTTGGTTTTGGTCGGCGCTGAGGGGGGAATCGTCTCCCTTTGTGAGATGAGGAATCCGTAAGCGGCGATGCAGAAGCTCGCATGATGATGGAAGCCGCGCCCCTCATAATGACCAAGCCCGAGTTCCTGCTTGAGTTCTTGATAGTCGCACTCGATGCGCCAGCACCGCTTGGCCGTGCTGACGAGCTTTGCGAGCGAGGCGTCGGCGGCAAGGGTGGACAGCCAGTATTTGAACGGCTCGGCGTCGCCGTCGGGCCATTCGATCCGCAGCCATTCCTCGGCACGGGGCGTGGTCAGATTATAGTCCCTGGACGCCGGCCTCACGCGCTGGCGCCGTCACCGCCAGAGGCTCGACGCTCTTGCGAATATGGAGTCGATCATAGCAGGACGTCAGAATAAAGCTCCACTAGAATTCGACTGGGAAGTCCCGGTTTTTGTGCATGGGGAATAAAGGCGGGCGCTTCTCCCTAAAAGCCATCGCGCCTTCCTTTCCATCAAGCTGACGCGTCGACCAACGAAACAAATCGCTCGTTCGCTGATGGAACTGATCTACGTCGTCTCTCTGGATGCCTTGATAGATGAGGCGCTTGGTGATCCCCACGGAAATCGCTGAAGTGGTTCTAGCCAGCTCTGCCGCCAAGTCTTGTGCGCGCGCCAGCACTTGGTCCGCGGGCAGCGATTGACTGGCAATTCCATAATTGACCGCATCGGTGCCAGAAAACATACGGCCGGTCAGCATAAGCTCCATCGCGCGCGAAGCGCCTATCAGCTTTGGCAGAAGCCATGGCGAGTTCCACTCTGGAATGACGCCTCTACGCGTGAAGAGAAAGCTGAGCCGAGCGTCTTGCGCGACGATGCGAATATCGAAATGGAGAGGCATCGTGATGCCAACGCCAACCGCGGTGCCGTTGATCGCCGCGATGATTGGCGTGTTCATCTCCCAGAATGGCTTGCTCCCTGGCGGCACCAGTTCGCCAGTGATCCGCTGGCGTTCTTCCGCTTCTTCATCATGACGGGCAAAAGCCGCGCCTGACAAGTCTGCCCCCGCGCAAAAGTGCTTGCCGGCGCCGGTTACGACGACCGCTCGAACCCCTTCGTCTGCATCCGCAACAGTGATCGCATGTCTAAGCTCTGCATTCAGACGCCATGTTGTTGCATTCATGCGTTCCGGCCGATTTAGCGTGACTGTGACGACCTTATCCTTGCGGCCCACCAATACCATTTTGTAGTTCATTTTTTGAGCTTCCTTCAACTCCATCCGGTGGGGACGCGCTCGAACGATCGCGCGCGCGTCGCTCACGAGTCGTTCATCGATTTCGCCGACGCTTGCTATGTCTGGAATGATCCCTTGAACCATTCCAACGGACCAGATTTCCGCCTCGTAGTCGCCTCTTCACGTTCTTTCAGCGCAACTTCGGAACTGACAATGTTTTTAGCTAAGCGAGACGTATTGCGAAGGTAGCGGAAGATCCGTTCGGTATCCCACTCGCTACGCTTGCCGGGCCTACGCGGGCAGGGGGTGCCAGATGTCGGATCAACTGTTCATGATCGGCTTCGACGCCTGTCTTTATTGCGGGGCAGAACAGTGTAGCGGCTCTGTACTCAATGACTGTGGCGATATTGGCGGTGCAAACAATCGCAAGGCACATCGTCCTTAGCGGAAACCCAATAAGCCCCAAAACGGGGGCATCCACGAGTTCCTTATATCCGAAGCCTCCATGCAAAACCATCTTCACGGCGGTCTCACCACGCAATTTGATTGCCCCCGGAGTAATAGTCGAACTCCAATGTTCGTGCTGCTTTGGCAGCGATCAACATCCATGGCACTGCCTTCTGCAACAGAGCCGATCACCGTTCCATTCAACGGATTGTTGGCTTCGAATGTTTACCGGCGGCTGCCGCGGACCATTCCGCATCGATGAGAAGCCGATGCTTTTTGCCAGAAAGGCGTTTGGTCTACGCATGTCGATATCGTCGAGGTGTTTATTAGTCATCAGAAATTCGTTGGTGTATGCCGACCTCGTCAAAGCGCGTTTTTGAGCTCCGGCAGGATGGTGAAGAGGTCGCCGACGAGGCCGTAATCCGCGACCTGGAAGATTGGGGCTTCCTCGTCCTTGTTGATGGCGACGATGACCTTCGAGTCCTTCATGCCGGCGAGGTGCTGGATCGCGCCCGAAATGCCGACGGCGATGTAGAGATCGGGCGCGACCACCTTGCCGGTCTGGCCGACCTGCCAGTCGTTGGGCGCGTAGCCCGCATCGACCGCCGCGCGGGATGCGCCGACGGCGGCACCCAACTTGTCGGCGACGGGCAGGATGACCTCTTCGAACTTCTCAGCCGAACCCAGCGCACGACCGCCCGAGATGATGATCTTCGCAGAAGTGAGTTCGGGACGGTCGCTCTCCGACAGGCGGTTCTCGACG